>NZ_CP109530.1:4197500-8339859 GCF_045040195.1 Streptomyces sp. NBC_01410
GGCTCATCCTTCACCGCCGGAGCTTTCAACCCCCAAGATGCCTCGGAGGGTGGTATCCGGTATTAGACCCCGTTTCCAGGGCTTGTCCCAGAGTGAAGGGCAGATTGCCCACGTGTTACTCACCCGTTCGCCACTAATCCACCCCGAAGGGCTTCATCGTTCGACTTGCATGTGTTAAGCACGCCGCCAGCGTTCGTCCTGAGCCAGGATCAAACTCTCCATGAATGTTTACCCGTAATCGGGTCGAACACCACAAGAGCGGGACAACCGGTCGGAATAAGACCAGTCATCCACAGCGTCCTCGCTGTGTCATTGCCTGCCCGCCACAAAGGGCCGACAGGACTTTCAAAGGAACCTCAACCCACCGAAATGGGCCGGGGTTGTCAATCTGGCGTTGACTTTTGGCACGCTGTTGAGTTCTCAAGGAACGGACGCTTCCTTCGTACTCACCCTCGCGGGCTTTCCTCCGGGCGCTTCCCTTCGGTCTTGCGTTTCCGACTCTATCAGACGCTTTCGTGTCCGATTCCCCGTCGGAGCGGGGCTCGCTTTCCGGCCTTCCGGCTTTCCGGCGATTCCGACTCTATCAGATCCTTTCGGGCCTGATTCCCGGTCGAACTCGGGTTGTCATTCCGGCCGTTCAGCCGTTCCGACGCCCAAACCCTAGCGGATTCCCCAGGCGACTCATAATCGAGTCTTCGAAATGAATTTCGGCATGCCGAAATTCATCCCGGCTGGGAGATCGTGCTGAGTTGGGTTGCCGCTTTCGCGGCGGGAGTGGCTGTCGCAGAACCGTTCCGGCCCCGTGACAACTCGAAGAACTTTACGGACTGGTGAAGGGTGTGTCAACTCCAGCCCTCAGGGCGCCGACCAGCGTTCTAGTCCAGGTCGGTGAGTCTCCCGCCGGCATCCGGCTGGGCGTGTTCCACGCGGCGCAGGACGCGGATCAGGAGCTCGCCGAGCACGCCCCGCTCCTCCGCCGAGAGGTCCCGGAGCAGGTCCTCCTCGAAGTCGGTGGCCATGCGCATCGCCTGCTGCCACTTCGTACGGCCCTCGTCCGTGAGCTCCACGATGACGCGCACCCGGTTGTTCTCGTCGCGGTCGCGCGTGACCAGGCCCTCGCCCGCCATGCGGTCGATGCGGTGGGTCATCGCGGCCGGCGTGAGGCCCAGCCGCTTGGCGAGCTCGCCCGGGCCCATCCGGTAGGGGGAGCCCGCGAGCACGAGGGTCTTGAGGACTTCCCACTCGGCGCTGCTGATGCCGAGGTCGGCGACCTGGCGGCCGTACGCGACGTTCATCCGGCGGTTGAGGCGGCCCAGGGCCGAGACGACCTTCTCGACCTGCGGGTCCAGGTCACCGAACTCGCGCTGGTAGGCCGCGATCTGTTCGTCGAGGCTCGGCTCCTGGAGGGCGGGGCCGGGCGCCTCGGGGCCGGGGCCCTCTGGGGTCTCGGTTGGCATGGGCTGAAGTATCGCACGGCCGAGTTGGCCTTGAAGTCCTTCGATGTGTATTGTTCAGGGTCTAACTTTAGTGTTGAAGTCTTCAGGCTTCAGCCCTTCAGCTCCAAGATGACCAGCACGATCAAGACCTCGAGGCAGGTGAGTGTGACCAGGGCGATGGGCGCTGCGATGCGCCGGATTCAGACGGGGAACGCGCTGAGCGCGTTCGGACTCGGCTTCACCGTTCCGTATCTCTACGTCTATGTGGCGCAGGTGCGGGATCTGGGCGCGACGACGGCGGGGGTCGTCCTCGCGGTCTTTGCGATGGCCGCGCTCGTCGCCCTGCCCTTCACCGGGCGTGTCATCGACCGGCGTGGGCCGCTGCCCGTGCTGATCGGGGCCGCGGTGCTCGCCTCCGTGGGGGCGGCGTCCATGGGGCTGTCGGCGAACGTGCCGACCGTCGTCCTGTCCGCCGCGCTGCTCGGGGCAGGTACCGCCGTGATGCAGCCCGCCCTCGCCACGATGATCGTCTGGTGCTCGGACGCCTCCACCCGCACGCGTGCCTTCGCCATGCAGTTCTTTCTGCAGAACCTGGGGCTCGGCATCGGCGGGCTGATCGGCGGGCACATCGTCGACGAGAGCCGCCCGGGCAGCTTCACGCTGCTGTTCGGCATCGAGGCCGTGATGTTCCTGGTGCTGGCGGGGATCGTGCTCACCGTGCGGCTGCCGCGCTCGCTCGCGCTCCAGGAGGTTCGGCCCGCGAACACCGAGGCCAAGGCCAGGGGCGGGATGCGCGCGGTCTTCGGGAACCGGGCCATGGTGCAGCTGTGCGTGCTCGGGTTCGTCCTCTTCTTCGCCTGCTACGGACAGTTCGAGTCTGGTCTTGCCGCGTACGGCACCGAGGCAGCCGGGATCCAGCCCTCGACGCTGGGGACGGCACTGGCCGCCAATACCGCGGTGATCGTGGTCGCGCAGTTCGTGGTGCTGAAGTTCGTCGAGCGCCGCAGCCGTACCCGGGTGATCGCGGTCGTCGGGCTTATCTGGGCCGTCGCGTGGATCACCGCGGGGTACGCGGGGCTCGGGCACGGCAGCCAGGCGATGGCGACGGCCGCGTTCATCTCGGCGTACGGCATGTTCGGGCTCGGTGAGGCGATGCTGTCGCCGACCGTCGCGCCGCTGGTCGCCGACCTGGCACCGGAGTCGATGGTCGGGCAGTACAACTCCGCATTCGCCCTGGTCAAGCAGCTCGCGCTGGCGGTCGGTCCGGCCGTCGGCGGGCCGATGGGAGCCGCGCTGCACGGTCCGTACATCGTGACCTTCGTGCTGTTCTCACTCGGTATCAGCGTGCTGGCGCTGCGGCTGGGCAGGCAGCTGACCCCCGTACAGGACAAGCCGTCTCTCGTGTCGAGGTCGCGGGTCGTGGCCCAGCACAAGCCTTCCGCGCAGCTCGAAGCCGCCGCCTAAGCAGGCAGGGCGAACTCGCACCACACCGCTTTACCGCCGCCCGGAGTGCGGCGGCTCCCCCAGGACGAGGCGATCGTCGCGACGATGGAAATCCCGCGGCCCGCCTCGTCCTCCGTTTCCGCGCGGCGGCGGCGCGGGAGGTGATCGTCGCCGTCCGTCACCTCGATGATCAGGCGGCGGTCGGTGCGGCGGAGTCTGAGGCGCATGGGCGGGGTGCCGTGCTGGAGGGAGTTGGCGACCAGTTCGCTGGCGGCCAGCACGCCCAGGTCGTGCAGCTCGGGCGAGAAGCGCCAGGAAGCCAGGACTCCGGAAGCGAAGGCACGCGCGCGTGGTGCCGCTTCGACGCCGCCGAGCAGTTCGAGGGCGGCGTTGTGGAACAGCTCGGCCGACGCGCCCGTACGCGTGGGGTGCTGGACGACCAGTACGGCCACGTCGTCGTCGTGTTCCGCGGTCACTCCCAGGGAGCGGATCAGCCGGTCGCAGACCACCTGGGGGGCGCCGGTCGCCCCGGACAGCGCGCGCTCCAGCGCCGCCACGCCCTCGTCGATGTCCTCGCCGCGCCGCTCGATCAGACCGTCCGTGTAGAGAACGGCGCTGGAGCCGGGCGGCAGGGCGATGGTGCCCGAGGTGTGGAGCCAGCCGCCTGTGCCGAGCGGGGGGCCGGTCGGCTCCTCGGCGCGGCGGACCGAGCCGTCCTCGTCCCGCACGAGGATCGGGAGGTGGCCGGCCGATGCGTAGACCAGCCGGCCTTCGTTCGGGTCGTGGACGGCGTAGACGCAGGTGGCGATCTGGCTGGCGTCGATCTCGGAGGCCAGGCCGTCGAGCAGCTGGAGCACTTCGTGCGGCGGCAGGTCGAGGCGGGCATAGGCCCGCACGGCGGTGCGGAGCTGGCCCATGACGGCGGCCGCGCGCACACCGCGGCCCATGACATCGCCGATGACGAGCGCGGTACGTCCGGCGCCGAGCGTGATGACGTCGTACCAGTCGCCGCCGACCGCGGCGTCCGTGCCGCCCGGCTGGTATGTGGCGGCGATACGCAGATCGTCGGGCTGCTCCAACTCCTGCGGGAGCAGAGATCGCTGGAGGGTCACGGCCGTCTCGCGGTGGCGGCGCTCGCTGGCGCGCAGCCGCTCGGCGGCCTCCGCGTGGTCGGTCACGTCGGCGGCGAAGACGAGGACGCCGCCGCCTTCCTTGGGGCTCTCGGCGGGCAGGCAGGTGACGGTGTACGAGCCGCCGCCGCGCACCTTGCGGGACTTGACCGTGCGCGGCTTGCCGCTGCGCAACACCTGGTCCATGAGCGGCAGCAGGCCGAGCTCGTCGAGTTCGGGGCAGGCGTCGGCCGCCGGGGCACCCGTCCGGCGGGGGCCGAAGGCCGCGGCATAGGCGTCGTTGACGTACGCGACGCGGTGCTCGGGGCCGTGGACGAGGGCGACCAGGGCGGGCAGAGGGCCGAGGATCTCCCGTACGGAGAAGTCGTCGAGCGCGGGGACGTCGGGCAGGGGCTCCGGCTGCTGTTCAAACTCGCCGCGGGCCGCGGGCACGGAGCCTTCCCCTCGCTGGGCGGGGGAGAGTCCGTGGTCGGTCCTCCGCGCTGCGGCGCGACGCTGCGTACCGGGGAGCCTTGCGCTCCAACGCGTGAAGTTCACTGACTTTCTAGCCTCAATGGTTGTCGCCAAGGGTCACTCTGTGCAGGTGTGAGCCCACCTATGGTCACACGTCCAGTGTGACCGACCGGACTGACAGTCCTCGTTGTCTACTTCCCGCCGGGACCCTCGCCCGGTCGCTTGTGCGGGCCGCTGTCGGGACCGCTGTGCGGCGCGTGTTTCGACGGGGTGTCCGGGCCGTGCCCCGGGCGTCTGCCGCTGCCGCCCGCGGCGAGTTCGAATTCCGCGCGCGGGTGCTCCAGCGAGCCCAGGGAGACGATCTCGCGCTTGAAGAGCCCGGCGAGGGTCCACTCGGCGAGCACACGGGCCTTGCGGTTGAAGGTGGGCACACGGCTGAGGTGGTAGGTGCGGTGCATCAGCCAGGCCGGATAGCCCTTGAGCTTACGGCCGTAGATATGCGCGACGCCCCTGTGGAGGCCGAGCGATGCGACGGATCCGACGTACTTGTGGGCGTACTCCTTGAGGGGTTCGCCGCGCAGTGAGGCCACGATGTTCTCGGCGAGGACCTTGGACTGGCGCACGGCGTGCTGGGCGTTGGGCGCGGTCTCCTTGCCCGGCTCGTCGGAAGTGACGTCGGGGACGGCCGCGGCGTCGCCGGCCGCCCAGGCGTGCTCGACACCGACGACAGTGAGCTGGGCGGTGCACTGGAGGCGGCCGCGTTCGTTGAGGGGCAGATCGGTGGCGGCGAGGAGCGGCGCCGGCTTGACGCCCGCGGTCCACACGACGGTGCGGGTGGGGAAGCGGCTGCCGTCGCTGAGGACCGCTACGCGGTCCTCGCAGGAGTCCAGGCGTGTTTCGAGGCGTACGTCGATATTGCGCGAACGCAGCTCGCGGATGGCGTACTTGCCCATCTCCTCGCCGACCTCGGGGAGGATGCGGTCGCTGGCCTCGACGAGGATCCACCTCAGGTCGTCGGCCTTGACGTTGTGGTAGTACCGCGCGGTGTAGCGGGCCATGTCCTCCAGCTCGCCGAGTGCCTCGACGCCCGCGAAGCCCCCGCCGACGAAGACGAAGGTGAGGGCGGCGTCGCGGATCGCGGGATCGCGGGTGGAGGAGGCGATGTCCATCTGCTCGATGACGTGGTTGCGCAGTCCGATCGCTTCCTCGACGGTCTTGAAGCCGATGCCGAAGTCGGCGAGACCGGGGATGGGCAGGGCACGGGAGATCGATCCGGGCGCGATGACGAGTTCGTCGTACGTGATCTCCACGGCGCCGGTGCGCTCTTCGGCGGTCGCGAGGGTGGTGACCGTCGCGGTGCGCTTGGCGTGGTCCACGGCCTTGGCCTCACCGATGACGATCTTGCACTTGTCGAGTACCCGCCGCAGGGGGACGACGACATGCCGGGGGGAGATGGAGCCGGCCGCCGCTTCCGGGAGAAAGGGCTGGTACGTCATGTACGGATCGGGCGTGATCACGGTGATCTCCACCTCGCCCCGCGCCAGCTCGTGTTTCAGCTTCTGCTGGAGCCGCAGTGCCGTGTACATCCCGACGTAGCCGCCGCCGATGACGAGAATGCGCGTTCCCGGCGGGGGGCCGGGGGTCGTCCCCCGGGAGTTAGAGGCCTTCACCATCCCATGACGCAACGGCCTCGGGCGTTTGTCCACAGCCCCGGCAAATTGTGTGACCGGAGGCTTTGCGCCACTGCGCGCGGGAGCGGAGCCGCAAGGCGGGGAAGGTGCGCAGGTCAGGGCATATGAGGGGGGTGGCGCGAGGGGGCGTATTAGGGAATGTTCCGGTCCTTGCTCCGATCGGGGGGCGCTCCGTGCGGAACTACCCCCTTCTGAATTGACCCTGGCTCAACTATGTTCGTACCTCGTCGGGGTGCCCGGACTAGGCACGCCCGGCGGACAGGCGGGGAGGTCTCCGGGGGGAGACATCATGACCGGGGGAACATGTATGACCATTCAGGATTCGCATTGGCAGGCTGCTGTCGCGCCGGGTTCGGCGGCTGACGGGAACGGGCGGGCGGGATCGGGCGGGGGCGGCCGCTCCGCGCCGCTGCGCGTGGACGCGCAGCGCAATCTCGAGCATGTACTGCGTGCTGCACGCGAGGTGTTCGGCGAGCTGGGGTACGGCGCGCCGATGGAGGACGTGGCCCGTCGCGCCAGGGTCGGCGTCGGGACGGTGTACCGCCGCTTCCCGAGCAAGGACGTACTGGTGCGCCGGATCGCCGAGGAGGAGACCTCCCGGCTCACCGAGCAGGCGCGCACGGCTCTGGGGCAGGAGGAGGAGCCTTGGTCGGCGCTCTCCCGTTTCCTGCGTACGTCGGTGGCTTCGGGCGCGGGACGGCTGCTGCCGCCGCAGGTGCTGCGGGTGGGCGTGGAGTCCGAGGAATCGCCGGTTGTCGTACGGGACGAGGCGCGGGTACCGCAGCAGCGGGTCGGCGCACAGCCCGAACTGCGGGTCGTCGGACCGCGTCCGGTGCCGGTGGAGGAGCTGGACGACACGGGCGCGGAGGAACTGCTGGAGGTCGTCGGGCAGCTGGTCGACCGGGCGCGCGGGGCGGGTGAGCTGCGCGACGATGTGACCGTCGCGGACGTGCTGCTCGTGATAGCCACGGCCGCGCCCTCGCTGCCGGATGCGGTACAGCAGGCGGCGGCTTCGGCCCGTCTCCTCGACATCCTGCTGGAGGGTCTGCGGCCCCGCTCCGCCTGAGCGCGCTCCTGCCCGAACCGCGGCACCAACTGACTGGTGGGCAAGGCCGGTTCAGTCTTCCCGAACGAGTGACGAATAGGGCCCGGTTCCGGGAAGTCGCCCCGGATGAGTGGTTGTCGTACACAAGGGCTCGATGTGCGGCCGCTCTGTGGCACCCTTGCCCGGTGTTCGGGTCTGCTGGTGCTTACGGGGGCTTCCGCGATGAGCGGTGAGGGTCGGGACAAGTCGCTCGGCGGCGCAGGCGGCGGGGAGGCAGCCGGACTGCCCTCCCGACAGGTGCCGAGCCAGGGCGGGCCCGGTGGGTCGTCCGGCGCGACCGGAGCTTCGGGTCCTGCCGGTGTGCCGGGTCCCGCCGGTGTGGCCGGTCCCGCCGGCCCGTCCGGGACCGGTTCGAGTGGTTCGGGGGACAACGCTTCGGGTGGTGCGGACGAGCACGCCGTGCCGCCACAGCGCGAGGCCTCCGGTCGCGAATCCCCTCCGGCGCCGCGTGAACTGCCCACGTCCGACGTCGCGTTGATCCGGCGCATGCGCAACGGCGACGACGGTGCGTACGAGGAACTGTTCCGTCGCCACGCGGACTCGGTGCGCCGGTACGCGCGTACCTGCTGCCGGGACGCGCACACCGCCGACGACCTGACCGCCGAGGTGTTCGCGCGGACGCTGCAGGCGGTGCGGGGAGGCTCGGGACCCGAACAGGCCGTACGGGCGTATCTGCTCACCACGGTGAGGCGGGTCGCGGCCGCCTGGACGAAAACAGCGAAGCGGGAACAACTGGTCGAGGACTTCGCGGTGTTCGCCGCGGAGGCCGTCCGCAGCACGGGCGCCGCGAGCGACGGCACCCTCGATCCGGGTGCCGACGTCCGGGCGATGCACGAGGCGGAGCAGTCGCTGGCCATGCGGGCTTTCCGCTCCCTGCCCGAGCGCTGGCAGGCCGTGCTCTGGCACACCACCGTCGAGGAGGAATCGCCGAGCGAGGTCGCACCGCTGTTCGGGCTGACCGCCAACGCCACCGCGGTACTGGCAAGCCGGGCCCGCGAGGGCCTCAAGCAGGCCTACCTGCAAGCCCATGTGAGCACCGCGCTCACCTCCGGCGGTGACTGCGCGCGGTACGCCGACCGGCTGGGCGCTTATGCCCGCGGGGGCCTGCGGATGCGGGCCGAACTCGGCCTGCGCAAGCACCTGGAGGAGTGCGCCAAGTGCCGTCTCGCCGCCGGTGAGCTGGCGCATGTCAACGCCGGGATTCCGGCGCTGCTGCCGGTCGCGGTCATCGGCTGGTTCGCCGCCGGGTACTCCCTCAAGGCCGTCGGGATCGTGGCCGGCGGAGCCGCGGGCGCGGCAGGGGCGGGTGCGGTCGCCACGGCCACAGGCAGTACGTCGGGTGCTTCCGGGGGCACGGCCGGTGGTGCCGCGGTGTCGGAGGGACTGGGTGCCCCGGCAAAGGCCGGGATCGCCGCGGCGCTGGCCGTCGCGGCGGCCGCCGGACTGGTGTGGGGGATGTCTGGCGACGATCCCGAGCCCGCGCCGAAGGCCGGGGCCGAGCCGGGCGTCTCGGTGCCTGTCGTACCGCAGAAACCCGCGCCGTCACCGAAGCCCGAGCCTCCGGCGCCGCCCGCGGCGCAGCCGGCTCCACCGCCGGACAATCCCGCGCAGCGGCCGACTCCGGCGCCCACCCCGCCGCCCGGGCCCGGAACGACGCCGATGGACACACCGCCCAGGCCGGTGCCGCCCCTCCCGTCGGCCCCGCCCGCCCCGGGTCCGACAAAGCCGCAGCCGACACCACCGACCCAGCCGCCCGCGCCGGCCCCGAGGGTCTACCAGGTCAACCGGCTCAAGTACGACGTCTTCGGCGACCACACCCGGCCCGAGGTGCGCCTCGGTGGGAGCAGTTGGCTCTGGCAGCGCTCGGGCATGTCGATCGACGGCAGGCGGTACGGACATGGGGTGACCGTGCACGCCACGTCGTCGGTGACGATCAACCTCAACCGCCGGTGCACCGCCTACGACGCGTTCGTCGGCGTCGACGATCTGACGCTGGGCATGGGCGCGGTGCGCTTCTCCGTGTACGGCGACGGAGGGCGGCTGTGGCGCTCGCCGGTGATCCGCCGCGGGCAGGCGGCGGTGCCGGTGCATGTGTCGCTCGCCGGGCTGAAGAAGATCCGGCTGGTCGTGGAGCCGCATACGGCGCTCGACTCGGCGGCGCTGGGCGACTGGGCCCAGGCACAGATCAGCTGCGGCTGACGGACCCGGCCGCGTCGTTCCGGGGCCGGGTCGCGCGCGACGGCACGGTCATTGCGGTCCGGGGTTCCTTTCCCCCACCCCGCCCCTTCCCGAAACTGGGGCGGGCCCCAGACCCCTGGCGCCCGCTTCGCGGCGCGCCCAACTCGGCACGCGGGAACCGACGGCCGTCGCGGACAAGGGGAACGTGCGGCCTGACGCCCGCCACCCGCACTGCGCCAGCTGCGCGGCGCGGGCCTCCGGGTCCCCGGAGGGGAGGGGGGAACGTGGGGGCCGACGCCCCCGCACCCCCAGTGCGCCTGCTTCGCGGCGCGGGCTACCAATTGCCGCCGCCGGGTAAGGGGCCGCGGAGCGGGTGGAGTTGGGACGTAGAGCGTGACTTGTGGCGCGGGGACGCCCGCGCACCTCGGTACGGCTGAGACGCGCCGTAAATCATGCAGTCCCGGCTCCACCCCGGAGCGGACCCAGGCGCCCGCCCCGCGGCACCGGGCAACCCCTCGGCCCGCACCCCGAACCCGCTACCACCGCGGCACCGGCAACCCCAGGCGCGCCGGACCGTCACCGACACCGCACCAGGCAACCCCGCGCCCCCACCCAGCTACGCCTGCAGCGTCCGCCTCGGGGGGACGCCTCCCGCCACCGCTCGCTGTTTCGGCGCCGCCGTGCCCGTCCAGCACGTGCCGCGCCGCGAGAGCAGCCTCCGTAGCCACAGTTCCGTCGAGATCAGGTCCGCCAGGCCGTCCAGCGGGACCGGTTCGCCCTCGGAGGCCGCCCGTAGCGCCTTGCGGATCACGCGGGCCTCCACCAAGCCCGCGTCCGCCAGCAGCGGCGCGTCGAACAGGGCGATCAGGTGCGGGAGTGAGGCTCGCAGGCCGGTGCGGGCCGCCGTCGTCGAGGTGGTGTGGGTCGTCGCGCCCCAGCCCGGGGGCAGGTCGTGGATGCCCGCGCCCGCCAGGACCCGGCGGAGGATTTCCGCGCGGGCGCCCGGCCGGACCCGGAGGGATTCGGGGAGGTCGCGGCAGGCCCGTACGACCTGGTTGTCCAGAAAGGGGGCGTGCAGGCGCTGGCTGCGGATTTCCGCGGCCTGTTCGAGGATCCGCTGGTCCGACGCGTGGCGGGTCAGCGCCGCCCGCGCGCGGGCCTCGCCGGGCCGTTGCACCGACACCGGCCGCATCGCCGCCTCCGTCAGGCGAACCGATACTTCAGCGAGCGCCTCACCGGTGAGCCAGCGCGCCGCGGGGCCCGGCCGGGACCAGGTCAGTGCGGCGAGCGACGCGCCCAGGGGGCCGTCGTGGGCACGGCCGGGCAGACGGTTCGCGGCCAGCAGGTGGTCCGCCGCCAGCTCCAGGCCCGTGCGGTAGGGCGTACGCGCCAGCCGCCGCGCCGCCCGGTACACGGTCAGCGGGATGAACAGGGACTGGGGCGAGGGCCCTTCGGCCCGTGCCAACGCCGCGACGGGCCGCATCAGATGGCGGCGGCGCCGGTCGAGCAGCAGATCCGCGAGCCGCGCCGGATGCGCGTCCAGGACCTGCCGCGCGCCCGCCCCGGTGAAGTGGTCGGCGCTGCCCGCCGCCAGCCGGTTTCGGTGCCGTTCCGCCACGACGAGGGACGGCGCGGGCTCGTCGGTCAGCGGCCCGTCGAGATCCGCGTACGGCAGGGACTCCTCACCCGCCGCGACCACCACGTGGTGCAGCCGCGGATTCGCGGCGATCGCCCGGGCCCGCTCCAGTTCGGCCGCGTGTTCCACCTCGCGACCGCCCGTCGCCAGGTCGTTGAAGGTGACAGCGAGCAGCCGCTCTCCCGCGCCGGTGCCATGGCCGAGCACCGTTCCCGGCACGCCGGGCAGCCCCGCCGCCAGCAGCGCGAGTGTGCCGGACGCGCTGCCGCCGGAGAGATCGGCTCCGATGCCGGGTGCCGGACCCCCGCGGGCGGCGCGGCGGGCTGCCGGGCCCATTCCGGGGACGGGCCCGGGGTCCGGCGGCAGGGTCTCGGGCGCGTGCCGGGGCGCGGTGAGCCTGGCTCGTACGGCGTCGACGAGCGCGTCCCGTACCCCCTCGACCGCACGCTCTGCCTCCATCTGCGGTCCGGCGACGGCCAGCGAGGCCACCGGCTCGTATCCGGTGATCTCGCGCGAGCCCTCGCGCAGGATCAGCGCGTGCCCCGCAGGGATGCGCTTCACACCGACGTACGGAGTCGAGTCGCGCAGCGCCTCCGGCGTCTCCGGGCAGGCCAGCAGCGCCGCCAAGTGCCCGATGTCCAGCTGCGCTTCGATGAGGTCGGCGAGCGGCAGCGCGGCGGTCGCGTACGCGGTGCCGTTCGCCCATGGCGTGTAGAAGACGGGTCTCGCCCCGGCGAGATCGCCCGCGACCGTTATCCGCCGCCCGACCTGCGCGACGGCCGTATAGCTGCCCGCCCACGCGGTCAGGTGCCGCAACGCGCCTCCGCGCGCCGCGAACAGACCGACCTTCAGCTCCTCGTCGCTGGCCGCGCAGCAGCCCAGGACGGCCAGTTTGGTGAAGGCGTCCACGGTGACGACACGTAGCTCGTCGGGGCGCCAGTCGCCGACCGCCCAGAGCGGATCCGGGTCTCCCCACAGGAGTTGGGACCCGACGGGGTGAACGGTGCGGCCCTCGTCGGACCCCCCGACGACCCCGGCCGTACCGAAGTTTGCGGCGATACTGCTCCAGCCCACCAACCACCGCATCGCGCCTCCACAGGCTGTGGACGAACTCAGACCCGGGACCATAGCCGCTCGGGAGCACCTCAGAAGCATGCAGCCGCACGGGAACATGCCGCCGTTCGGGAACATGCTGCCACGAAGGCGGCGCACAAGAGGGTCTCCGGGTCGCGTGCGCAAAAAGTGAACGCGCCCCTGGCATTGGCGATTTGACGACGGTCCAGGGCACTGCGGAGCGAGCGACCAACGCCCACAAAGGCGCAAAAGGGATACAGGGGACAGTCGGCATTCAGCCAATCTGCGGGGCGTACATCCGTTCGTAACCCCCGCAGAACACAGTCCGGGAGGCGGCACACGCCTCCCGGACCGGTCCGCCACCCGCGGGGATTGAAGGCAGCGGATTCCCCCAGCCCACTGGTTCCAGTACGCAGTGGGCCGACCCACGCAGGACTCATGGAAGCGCTCCCCCACCAGCGGGACCAGAGCGCACGGACGGGCGCACGGCCACACACCCGGAGCACGCCCAGGAGCACGCCACGGCACCGCCCTTCACGGACGGTCTGCTCCAACGCACAACAATCTCGCCATACGGAACACCGCCTCTTAACGGTCGGGATGCGGCGAACTACGCTGTGTTTACTGTTGTTCTCCTCAGGGGCGCATATTCCCAGGGGCTCGGCCAGACGCTTTTGCAGCCGGGACCAAGGACCTGTTCACCGGGGAGAACGCAGCACGAATGCCGTGCGCCAACAGCGACGCGGCGGCCGTCTGTGTGTCGAGGGGTGGCGCATGTCCAGGGAGCAACGCGGGCCGAACGAAAAGCTCGGCACCGTTCTCGCCCTCGCGGGAATCAGCAACGCCGGCCTTGCCCGGCGGGTCAACGACCTCGGAGCGCAGCGCGGGCTGACACTTCGTTACGACAAGACGTCCGTGGCGAGATGGGTGTCGAAGGGCATGGTGCCGCAGGGCGCCGCGCCCCATCTCATCGCCGCGGCGATCGGCGCCAAGCTCGGGCGGCCGGTGCCGCTGCACGAGATCGGCCTCGCGGACGCCGACCCGGCCCCCGAGGTCGGGCTCGCCTTCCCGCGCGATGTGGGCGAGGCGGTGAAATCGGCCACCGAGCTCTACCGTCTGGATCTTGCGGGCCGCCGGGCGGGCAGCGGGGGCATCTGGCAGTCGCTGGCCGGTTCTTTCGCAGTGAGCGCTTACGCCACGCCCGCGTCCCGCTGGCTGATAACCCCCGCCGACTCCTCGGTCGAGCGATCCCTGGACGCGACGGAGGACACTCCCGCCCGCGTGGGCCACAGCGACGTCGCGAAGCTGCGGGAGGCGGCGGAGGACGCGCGCCGCTGGGACTCCAAGTACGGGGGCGGGGACTGGCGTTCATCCATGGTGCCGGAGTGTCTGCGGGTGGATGCGGCTCCGCTGCTGCTCGGGTCGTATTCGGACGAAGTGGGCCGCGCGCTGTTCGGCGCGACCGCGGAGCTGACCCGGCTGGCCGGGTGGATGGCCTTCGACACCGGTCAGCAGGAGGCGGCGCAGCGGTACTACATCCAGGCGCTGCGGCTGGCCCGGGCGGCGGCGGACGTGCCCTTGGGCGGGTACGTACTGGCTTCGATGTCCCTGCAGGCGACCTACCGCGGCTTCGCGGACGAGGGCGTCGACCTCGCCCAGGCGGCCCTTGAGCGCAACCGCGGCCTGGCCACGGCCCGCACGATGAGCTTCTTCCGGCTGGTGGAGGCGCGGGCGCACGCCAAGGCGACCGACGCCCCGGCGGCGGGGGCGGCGCTGAAGGCGGCCGAGGGCTGGCTCGAGCGCTCACGGGAGGGCGACGCTGACCCGTCGTGGCTGGGCTTCTACTCCTACGACCGGTTCGCTGCGGACGCGGCCGAGTGCTACCGCGATCTGAAGGCGCCGCGGCAGGTACGGCGCTTCACGGAGCAGGCGCTGTCGCGGCCGACGGAGGAATTCGTGCGCTCGCACGGGCTGCGGCTCGTGGTGTCGGCCGTAGCCGAACTGGAGTCGGGGAATCTGGACGCGGCGTGCGCGGCGGGCACGCGCGCGGTGGAGGTCGCGGGGCGGATCTCCTCGGCGCGGACCACGGAATACGTACGGGATCTGCTGCACCGCCTGGAGCCGTACGGCGACGAGCCGCGGGTGGTGGAGCTGCGGGAGCGGGCCCGGCCGCTGCTCGTGGCCCCGGCGTAGGGGGTGTCTTTTGGATCAGGCCGGATCAGTGAGCGGGGTCTGGTGCGTGCAGCTGCAAGGCGGAGGAGGGAGCCGACGCGGAGCGTCGGCGACTGACGACAACGCAGCAGATGTGCGTGCCAGGGCACGCGAGCCCGGCAAGATCCGAAAGACACCCCCTAGGGACACATGGCTCCGGCATAGGCGCAGACATCCCGGCTCAGCTGGTTTAACGGCCTTGTCAGTGGGCCAGTGCACTATCGGGGTGGGAGGTGACGCGGTGACAGCGTCCGGGCAGGGCTCGGTGCACGACTTCGACTGTGACGTGCTGGTGATCGGCGGCGGGATCGTCGGCCTGTCGACGGCCCATGCCCTCACGCGCGCGGCTCCCGGAACCCGGGTGATCGTCCTGGAGAAGGAGACGGGCCCGGCCCGCCACCAGACCGGGCGGAACAGCGGAGTGATCCACAGCGGGATCTACTACCGGCCGGGGTCGCTCAAAGCGCGGTTCGCGGTGCGGGGCGCGGCCGAGATGGTGAAGTTCTGCGCCGAGTACGGCATCGCGCACAAGGTCACCGGGAAGCTGATCGTGGCTACCGGCAAGGACGAGCTGCCGCGGCTGCACGCACTGGTCCAGCGCGGCAGGGAGAACGGCATTCCGGTGCGGGAGCTGGGCCCCTCGCAGATCATGGAGTACGAGCCGGAGGTGCGCGGGCTCGCGGCGATCCATGTCGGGACGACCGGGGTGTGCGACTTCGGGGCGGTGGCGGCGCAGCTGGGGGCCGCGTCCGGCGCGGACGTCCGCTACGGCGAGGAGGTGGCCGCGATCGACCGCCGGAGCTGGGGGGTCGCGGTGCGCACGGCGTCGGGGGCGGTGGTCAGGGCGCGGGTGCTGGTGAACTGCGCGGGGCTGCACTGCGACCGGGTGGCGCGGCTGGCGGGCGACGATCCCGGGATGCGGATCGTCCCCTTCCGGGGTGAGTACTACGAGCTGACGGACCCCTCGCTGGTGCGGGGCCTGGTGTATCCGGTCCCCGACCCGGCCTTCCCCTTCCTGGGCGTCCACCTGACCCGCGGCATCGACGGCGGAGTCCACGTCGGCCCGAACGCGGTCCCGGCGCTGGCCCGCGAGGGCTACAGCTGGTCGGCGGTCCGCCCGAGGGAACTCGCCGAGACGCTGAGCTGGCCGGGATCCTGGCGGATAGCGCGGCGGCACTGGCGGTACGGGGCGGGGGAACTGCACAGGTCCCTGTCGAAGCGTGCCTTCACGACGGCGGTGCGCAGGCTGCTCCCGGCGGTGACGGAGACGGACCTGCGGCCGGCCGCGGCGGGGGTACGGGCGCAGGCGGTGCTGCGGGACGGGACGCTGGCGGACGACTTCCTGATCCGCGAGGCGCCGCGGACGGTGCATGTGCTGAACGCGCCGTCCCCTGCGGCGACGGCGTCGCTTCCCATCGGCCGGGAGGTGGCACGGCGGGCACTGACGGCTCTGACGCCGGGGCGCGTGGCGGGCGCGGCGCGGTAACCCGCAAGCCCGCAGGTCTTGGGGTGCCGTGGCACGGGCCTGCCGCAGGGTGCGGGCCGGATGGGCCGCTGCGCGGGGCCTTTTCCCCACCCCGCCCTCCCCCTACGGCCTGGCGGCCGTGGGAGGTACCCCCATCCCTCAACCGGGGCTCCGCCCCGGACCCCGGTCCTCAAACGCCGGACGGGCTGAATGACCGGCGGGCCCGCGCACCGCAACCGTTCGGGTGGGGAGGGGCCGTGCAGGGTCGTCCCCGCAGGCGATTGGCGGCCAACACCGGGTGCCCTTACGAACCCCTCATCGCCGCCGACGCCGAGGAGTCGAGCCCGGAGGGGACCCGGAACCCGCACCACACGGCACCGGCGCACCCCGGACCGCCCCAGACCCGCGCCGCGACGGCCCTTAGAATCGAGCCACTGTGTCTGAGCTTCGTAACCCCACCCCCGCCCCATCCCCGTCCCGTCCCCCTCTCCGCGCCAAGAGCGAGCCGCGGTTCCCCGGGGGCCCCGCTGCCGATCCCGCCGGGTCGCATCATGAGCGGCGGATCCGGAGCTTCCAGCCGCGGCGGAGTCGGGTGACCGTCGGGCAGGGGGATGCCCTGGAGCGGCTCTGGCCCCGGTGGGGCATGGACATCGACGGGCAGCGCGTCCTCGATCTCGAGGAGATGTTCGGCGGGCTGCCGGTCGTCCTGGAGATCGGGTTCGGGATGGGCGAGGCGACCGCGCAGATGGCCGCCGCCGATCCCGGCACCGGGATTCTCGCCGTCGACGTGCACACGCCCGGGCAGGGCAATCTCCTCGGTCTCGCGGAGCGGAACGGACTGTCCAACATCCGTGTGGCCAACGGCGACGCGATCATCCTGCTCCGCGAGATGCTTCCGCCCGGCTCGCTCGACGGGCTGCGCGTCTACTTCCCCGACCCCTGGCCCAAGAAGCGCCACCACAAGCGCCGGCTGATCCAGCCCGAGTTCCTCAGTCTCGCCGCGCCCCGTATGAAGCCCGGCGCGATCCTGCACTGCGCGACCGACTGGGAGCCGTACGCCGAGCAGATGCTCGACGTGCTCTCGGCGCATCCGGAATTCGAGACCACCCAGGAGCACGGCGGCTTCGCCCCGCGCCCCGCCTTCCGGCCGCTCACCCGGTTCGAGGGGCAGGGCCTGGACAAGGGTCACAAGGTGCACGACCTGCTGTTCCGCCGCGTGTTGGAGTCGGCGTAACCCTCGGTAGTGTGCCGTGCACCATCGCCAGGTGTCAGTGTGCCTCGTTAGGGTCATCAGGTGTCCGAGTCGTTTCCGCAGCACCTCCCACCGCATCCGGCGGTCCCGGCCTTCGACGAGCAGCCGCTCTTCGATGCCGTGCCGGAGCGCGCCCGCTGGCGGTACAAACCGCGGCGAGCCTCCCGGCTCTGGCGCAGCAAGGCGGTTCGGGCCGGGGTCGTCATCACCCTGCTCGCCCTCTCCGGGCTCGTCATCCTGGCTCTCGTACGCGAACAGACCGGCACCCACGGCTTCCTGGTCGGACTGGGCCTCGCCACCCTGCCCGTCCCGCTTCTCGCCGCGGCCTTCCGCTGGCTGGACCGGGTCGAGCCGGGACCCTGGCGGAATCTGCTGTTCGCGTTCGCCTGGGGCGCCTTCGCCGCCGCCCTCGTCGCGATCATCGCGAACACCTTCGCGACCCGCTGGATAGCCACCGCGACCGCCGACCCGGCGAGCGCGGACACGCTCGGCGCGACCGTCATAGCCCCGGTCGTCGAGGAGAGCGCGAAGGCCGCGGCGATCTTGCTGATCTTCACCTTCCGCAGACGGGACTTCACCGGGATCGTCGACGGCGTCGTCGTTGCGGGCTTCACCGCGACCGGTTTCGCCTTCACCGAGAACATCCTCTACCTGGGCAACGCCTTCGGTGAGGACCAGGAGATTGGCACCTCGGGCCTGGCATCGGTGACCGCGGCGACCTTCTTCGTACGTGTCGTCATGTCGCCGTTCGCGCATCCGCTCTTCACCGTGCTCACAGGCATCGGCTTCGGGATCGCGGCGCTCGCCGCACGGCGCCAGCGGTTCCGGCGGATCGCGCTGCCGCTGCTGGGCCTCGCCCTCGCGATGGGCATGCACGCGCTGTGGAACGGCTCGGCGTCGCTCTTCGGCCCGTTCGGCTTCTATGCCGTGTACGGGGCTTTCATGGTCCCGGTCTTCGGGCTGCTGACCTGGCTCACGATCTGGACCCGGCAGCGCGAACTGCGCACGATATCCACCGAACTGCCCGCATACGCGGCGGCCGGCTGGCTGACGGCCGACGAGCCGCGCGCGCTCTCCTCGATGCGGGCGCGCACGATGGCCCGCGACATCGCCCGCCGTACGCACGGACCGGCCGCGGCCCACGCCGTCTCGGAGTACGAGCGGTTCGCGACGACCTTGGCGTTTCTGCGCCACCGGGCTCAGCGCGGCACGGCGGGCCCGGACTTCATGGAGCGCGAGCAGGAACTGCTGCACCACCTGTGGCAGCGCAAGGAAGTCGCGTCTCCCGCGCTGAGCTACGCCGCGCGGGCGACGGGCCGGGTATGGACCCCGCCCCCGCACCGCGACTACGGCGGCTACAACCCGTACCGCTCCTAGGCCGGTACGGCCTGCTCCGCCTGCGTGCAGTACGCGACCGGGGCAGGAGAGACCGGCAGCCCTGGCGTCGGGGGGTGAGCGCCAGAACTGCCGGCGTTCAGGGGAGTGCGGAGCACCGCGCACATGGGGGCATCCGCAGAACGCCCCCTCGCGCCGAGCGGCGGCGCGAGGGGGCGCACGGAGAAATCAGACGGTCAGGCCCTTGTCCCGCAGCCAGGCCATCGGGTCGATCCCGGTCCCGCCCGCCGTGTGGACCTCGAGGTGCAGATGCGCGCCGGTCACATTGCCGGTCGCGCCCACGCGCCCGATCGTCTCGCCGGTCGACACCTTCTGGCCGACGCTGACCGAGATCGAGGACTGGTGGGCGTACCAGATCTCCGTGCCGTCCTCGAGCTCCAGCACCGTGCGGTAGCCGTAAGACCCGGACCAGCCCGCCGACTTGACGGTGCCGCTGTGCACGGCCTTGAGGGGCGTGCCCGTCGGGGCCGCGAAGTCCAGGCCGGTGTGGTAGCCCGAAGACCACATCGATCCGGCCTCGCCGAAGGTGGAGGTGATCGTGTACGAGGAGGTCGGCAGCGCGTAGCTCGCGGCGAGCTTGGCGAGGCGCTCGGCCTCCGCCTTCTCCGCCGCGGCCTTCTCGGCGGCGAGCTTCGCCGCCTCGGCCTCGGCCTCCGCCGCGGTCTGCTGGGCCTTCGCCTCGGCCGCTGCCTTCTCGGCCGCGAGCTTCTCCGCGGCCGCCTTGGCCTCGGCGTCCGCCTCGGCCCGCTGCTGATCGGCCTGCTGGAGGATGCGGGCGCGCAGCGCCTCACCGGCGGAGCCCTGCGCCTCGGCCCTGGAGCCGGTGCCGGTGTCAGCGGCGAGCGTCGCCGAAGTGAGCGGAGCGGTGTTCCCGGCGTCGGCGTCCGAGGACTCGTCGGACATGAACGAGCCGACGCCGGGAAGGGACTTGGCGTCGGGCAGGTTGTCCGAGATCGAGTCGGGGAGCGATATGGAGACCGGCGGCTTGCTCTGCGCGGTGGCCATGCCGCCCGCGCCGACCGCGGCGATCACACCGACCCCGAGCACCGTGGAGCTGCGGGCGAGTCCGCCGCGCTGCTTCATCACACGGTGCCGGCCGCGCACCGGACGGACGGAGTCCTCGGTGGGGTTCCACTCCTCCCATGCCCGCTCTGCCACCTCGTCGCCGAAGAAGTCAGTTTCGAAGGGTGCTGTCGGGGCAGGTTTGTTGGACGCCACTGAGGCGTGCTCCTTTCCTTCCTTCTCGCCTACCGGGTTAGCTGACGGGTTCGGAGCAGGAAGGTCTCCTACGGGCGCTTCCGCCGCGGACAAGAGCGGCAAAAGATGCCCGATTCACCCCAATTGGTGGTTCCCCGGTTCCCTTGCGGAATTCGGCGCGTGCGCACGGTGCCGCCTCTTGCGACGACTGGGACGACCGCGCTGCGTTATCGAACGTTAATAGACACCGGGGCCCGATTCCAAGCTGTTCCGACTGATCATTAACAACATCGCCGGGACTTAACCGGACACAAGCGCCCGGAGTGGGGTGAGTTGATCGCCCCTCATGCACCATCCGCCATGTCCCGTCACCTGACGGTGCATCAAATGTTATGCGGAGGGGTGCCTCTCGATTACGTACCGTTCCCAACCCCGTCCGGCTTCACGACGCCGGGCCGCCAGAGCCTTCACTCGCCGCCCTGATCCCCGCCGTCCCGCCCGCCCGCGCCGATCACGGGCACGGTCCTGCGGCGCTCCTGCTGCCCCTCCGCGGGGCGGCTGACCGCAAGCAGCGCCATGTCGTCCGTCGAGCCGCCACCCGTATGGCGTCGTACGTCGTCCACCAAGGCGTCCAGCAGCTCCTCGGGCCCGGGGAACAGCCGCCCCGCCAGCCGCCGGCCCGGGTCGTAGAAGACGCCGCTCCTGTCGCGCGCCTCGGACAGCCCGTCCGTATAGAGAAGCAGCGTGGCCCCGGGGGGCAGCCGGTGCGCGTCCGAGCGGTCCGGCCAGATCCCGAGGCCCATACCGAGCGGCAGCGCGGCCTCGGTCGGCTCCAGGATGTTCACGTTCCCGTCCGCGTACAGCAGGAGCGGCTCCGGATGGCCCCGGTTCACGATCCGTACGACACGATCACCGCGCGGGATCTCGGCCAGTACGGCGGTGGTGAACCCCTCGACCGCGTCCAGGTTGTGCCGCGCGCCCTCGCGCACCAGCGCCCGCTCCAGCCGCGCGGCGACCCCTTCCAGCGAGCTCTCCTGCTCGGCGGCCTCCCGGAACGCCCCGATGACCACGGCCACCGCCTCGACCGCCTGCATGCCCTTGCCCCGTACGTCCCCGACGACCAGCCGCACCCCGAAGGGCGTGTCCTGTACGGCGAAGAGGTCGCCGCCGATGAACGCGTCCGCCTGCGCCGCCTCGTACCGCGCGGCGACGTGCAGCCCCCCGATCCGCTCCGGAGGGGTCGGCAGCACGGCGCGCTGCGCGGTCTCGGCGATCACCCGGGCCGATGCGAGGCGCTGGCTGCCGAGCCGTACGACCCGGTTGATCAGCAGCGCGAGGCCCGCGACGGTGATCACAGTGGTCAGCTCGGTGAACGCCGTGATCTGCGAGAGGGTGTGGTTGTAGAAGTGCAGCCCGGTCACGCCGAGGATCGCCGCGATACCGACCAGCAGGGTGCCGACCCAGGTGAAGATGGGGGCCGCGATCAGCGGCGCGGCCGCGAACAGCGGGACCGCGGTGAACCGGGGCGGCGTCGCGAGGTCGAAGATCGCGCCGCCGACGATCATCAGGGCGGGCAGCAGGCGGACGAATCCGCGGGAGATGTCCGCTCCGCCCTGCTCTGGCTCGGCCACGGGTGCTCTCCTGCCCGGTCCCACACGGCTGCGGACGGTACCGCGCCCTTCCCAGGCTGGCCGTAGCCGCGCCGGGCGGCGAGTCGCCGTCGGCCAACCGAGCGATGCTCGGAGCCGGTACACGACAGTGGCCCGGCACTCTGTCGAGTGCCGGGCCACTGTCGTCAGTAGCGGGGACAGGATTTGAACCTGCGACCTCTGGGTTATGAGCCCAGCGAGCTACCGAGCTGCTCCACCCCGCGTCGGTGAACACCACCTTACGCCATCCGGAGCAAGATCAAATCCATTTTGTTCAGCGGCGCCGCAGACGCAGTGCCGTGAGGGCTCCGCCGGCCGCGATCAGGACGGCAGCGGCAATGGCCGCGTACCGGGTGGAGCCGGAGGATCCGGTGTTGGCGAGGGCTCCGGTGGTGGTGACGGGGGTGTTATCGCCGGCCACCGCCGTGGCCGAGGAGGACGGGGTCACAGAGGGCGTGGCGGAAGCGGTCGCGGAGGGCGTGGCGGACGGCGTCGCCGAGGGCGTCGCGCTCGGCGAGGTGGTGCCGCGCTCGGGGGCGACGGTGATCCTGCCCTCGGCCCCCAGGAACGGATGGGTGTTGCCCTCGGTCAGCCCGGTCGTCGCGCGCAGCGTGAGCTTGACCGGCTTCTGGATGCCCTTGAAGTCGATGACACTCACGCGAAGCCTGGTGCGCTTGTAGATGTGGCTCTTGCTGACGTCCGCCGGCTGCCACTTCTCCTCGCCCTTGAACTTCTTGACCTTGGTGTACTTGCCGTCCTCGCCCAGTTCCTCGATCACCAGCTCGGGGATCTTCACCGTGGAGCCGGGCTCCTCGGCGACCTCCAGGATGGTCCTCAGGTCGGAGTCGAACGTCACCCCGCCCTTGAGCTGGTGGACGATGTCGACGGTGCCCGCTGTGCCGGGCTTGATGGGAGCGTTCTCGTCGGTCTCGAGCATCATCGAGGCGGGCCCCGTGTTGATCTTTGGGCTGGCCTCGAAGACCAGGGTGTCGTCCTGTTCGCGCTTGGTGTTCTCGGCGAGGTCGTCTGCCAGGAACTTCAGATTGCCGTTGTTGGAGGGGTAGTTCTTGCCGAGGCCGACGGAGACCTTCCAGCTCAGCTCCCCCTTGGCGGGCACCGAGAAGGAGGCGCTCTTGCCCTTCGCGGCCGGGTAGAACACGCCCTGCGCGCCCGTGCCCTCCTGGCTGACGAACTCGTCGGTCGCCGGGGCGTTGACCGGCTGCACGTCGAAGACGACGTGCGAGGCCGCGATGGGGCTCGCGCCGTCCGTGTCCCCGATCAGCCACGGCTGGAAGTCCACCGGCTTGTCCGCGGAGTTCTTCACGGTGAACGTGAACGTCTCGCTCGCCACGCCCCGGGTCAGCGGCCCGGCCGGCGCCGGAGTGCCCAGCTCGATGGTGAGGGGCTTCTGGGGGGCCACCGGGGCGGCGTGGGCGCTGAGCGGGACAAGCGCGGTGCCGACGGCGGCGGCGACAGTGAGCGCGGCGGCGGAGACGAAGCGAGCGGACATGGTGGACTCCCCCCAAGGAATCGACTAGGGGCCTGACTGCCGCTGGATGGGCAGCAGTCGGCCGAGAGAGCAACGCGACAGAGCGCGCCGCGGCAGGCGGTGGTACGGGATGAGAGAGCTCGCGTGGCGAGCCGCATCAGAACTCGCCTTCCGTCCTGCCCTGTTCGGTCCCGGCTAACGGCGATGTGCTCATCCTCACCGCTCAAGATCAGCCGGGCAATCCCCGTACTGTCACCACTCTGCAACAGCGAACGGAAGCCGGAAATCCGCCTCTGACCTGCGGGTTGTCCAGAGACACGGGGAAGCTACTTCGGGGGCAGCAGCCGGGCCGCCCGCATCTGGAGATAGCGCGTCTCCGGGACGCTGAGCGTGCGCCGGGCCGCCAACTGGTAGGCGGCCCTGGCTCCTTCGGCATCCCCCGCCTTCTCCAGCAGATGCGCCCGTACGGCGTCCAGCCGGTGATGCCCCGCCAACCGGTCCTCCAGTTCGGCCACTTCGGCGAGCCCTGCCTCGGGACCGTGCACCATGGCGACGGCCACCGCACGGCCCAGCTCGGCCATCGGCTCGGGAGCACGGCGTACGAGCAGGTCGTACAGCGCGAGAATCTGCGGCCAGTCGGTGTCCTGCGCACGCGCCGCCTCGTCGTGCAGGGCCGCGATCGCCGCCTGCAGCTGGTACGCCCCCGCCGGTCCCTCCGACAGGGCCTCCTCCACCAGCGCGGTCCCCTCGGCGATCGCCTTCGCGTCCCACAGGCCCCGGTCCTGCTCGTCGAGCGGGACGAGCTCGCCGTGCGGTCCGGTGCGGGCGGCGCTGCGGGCGTCGGTGAGCAGCATCAGGGCGAGCAGCCCGGTCACCGCCCCGTCGCTGGGCAGGAGTCTGCGCACGGCCCGGGTCAGCCGGATCGCCTCACCGGCGAGGTCGGCGCGGTGCAGATCCCTGCCGGAGGTCGCCGTATAGCCCTCGTTGAAGATCAGGTAGAGCACCTGCAGCACGGCGGCGAGCCGCTGATCGCGGTCCTCGGGCCCCGGCTGCCGAAACGCCACGCCCTTGATCTTCTGTTTGGCCCTGCTGATGCGCTGCGCCATCGTCGCCTCGGGCACCAGATGGGCGCGGGCGATCTCGGCCGTCGTCAGACCGCCGACCGCGCGCAGGGTGAGCGCGATCTGGGCGGCCGGGGTCAGTGCGGGGTGGCAGCACAGGAAGAGCAGCGTGAGCGTGTCGTCGTCGGATGGCGCGCGGCTCTCCCCGGGCGCGGGCGCGGTGAACGCGTCCCTGGGGGTGAGCGCGGCGACGGTCTCCTCGCGCCTGCGCCGGGCCTCCTCGCTGCGCAGCGCTTCCGTGAGACGGCGGGAGGCGACCTTGATCAGCCACCCGCGCGGATTGTCGGGGAGCCCCGACTCGGGCCACTGCTGCGCGGCCGCGAGCAGCGCCTCCTGTACGGAGTCCTCGGCCAGGTCGAAGTGCCCGTACCGCCGCACCAGCGCACCGAGGACCTGCGGCGCGTGCAGGCGCAGCAGGTCCTCGATGCAGGACCCACGTCTCACAGATCGCCTCCCTCGTCGAGGATCGGCCGGATGATCACCGGGTAGGCGGGCGTCCCCTCGGGCACCGGGCAGGTCGCGACCCGCGCGGCGATCTCGGTGACCCGTTCCAGGCTCTCGCAGTCGAGCACCCAGTAGCCGGCGAGCAGCTCCTTGGTCTCGCTGTAGGGCCCGTCGGTGATCACGGGCCGCCCGTCCTCGCCGAGGCTGACGAACCGGGTCTTGGCGGGCTCGGCGAGCCCCTGGCCGTCGACGAGCTCACCGGACTCGGAGAGATCGTTGTTGACCTCGCCCATGAAGGCGAACATCGCCTGCAGTTCCTTCTCGCTCCAGCCCGGGCTGGCGCCGGACGCCTGACCGCGCATCGCCTCGTAGTCGTCCTGCGTGCCCTGGATCATCACCAGATACTTCATGACGTGCTCCTTCGGATGCGTCGCCGCCCCTTGTGGGCAACTCTCACAGGGGACGTCGCAGCCGATGACGGATTCTCGACACCGCGCGGAGAATCTTTTCGAACCACTCGTCGGGAGCACGCGCACAGGCCGGGGGCGCCGGCGGGACCGCTGTCGGGTGCGCGCCGGGAGGGACCGTCGGGCTCGGGTCTACTCGCGGGCTGGCTACCGTCGGGCCGTGATGCCCGAATGAGCGTTTGCCGATGCGGCGGCCCCTCCAGGGATCCTGAGGAGACCTCGGACGTACTGGTAAAGACGTGGCGTACCGCCCGGCGGTTGCAGGCGCGGTCCGACCTGGCCAGTGCGGCAGCGGGACCCGTCAGGCCGCGTCGTGGAAGACCAGGCCGAGCGTGCGCCTGCGGCCCGAGCGGACGGTGCTCACGCCGTGCCGCATGGGTCCGGCCGACCAGCCGCGCGCCGAGCGCACCGGCCGGTCGCGGGTGGTGAAGACCAGACCGTGGCCCTGGGGCAGCGTGGTCGACGAGCCCCGGGACTGGGCACGCGGACGCTGCTCGACCATCAGGAACTCGCCGCCGCAGTAGTCGGTCCCGGGGGTGTCCAGGCCGATGACGACCTGGAGCGGGAAGACCGCGTCGCCGAAAACGTCCCGGTGCAGGGCGTTCCAGTCGCCGGGTCCGTAGCGCAGCAGGATCTGGGCCGACCTGGACTGTCCCGCGTCATGGCACATGCCCAGCCACTCCTCCAGCGTGTCGGGCCAGGGCGCGGGCCGGCCCAGCTTCCCGGCCCAGTCGCGGGCGATCGGCAGCAGACGCGGGTAGAACGCCTCGCGCAACTCCCGTACCAGGTCCGGCAGCGGATGGGCGAAGTAGCGGTACTGGCCCGAGCCGAAGCGGTGGCGGGCCATGTCGACGGTCGAGCGGAAGCGCTCTTCGTCGTCGTACAGCGCGGCGATCGCCCGGCACTCGGCGGGGTTGAGGATCCGCGGGGTGAGCGCGCTGCCGTACTCGTTCAGCTCGTCGGCGATGCGGTGCCAGTCGCCCGCGGCCACACGCTCGCTCGCGCGGCCCGCGGACAGGGTTGTCGGGGTCATGGTTCGTTCCTCCGTCGGTTACGCCAAGAGCCTGCGCCGGTTACGTACGAGCCTGCGCCGGTTACGTACGAGCCTGCGCCGGCTGCGGAGTGGTTTCCGGCGGAATTCGGACGTCGTCCTTCCTCGGCGAACACTCCGGGTTCTCGCACTCCTTGCCCCCCCGGGCCACAAGGGACTGACGCGGAATCAGATGGCGTGGAATCGCCAGTCAGGCGTAACGCCCGCCGGAACAGGGGATCCCGCCAGAGAACGGCACGGCGCAGCTCCTGATGGGAGGACCCATGGCCTGGTATCCCGGCGCCACCAAGTACGAGCTCCAGCCCGAGTCCGACGGTCAACCGGCCATCCGGCCGACGCAGTTCATCGTCCACTCGATCATCGCCCCCTGGACGGCGAGGCGTATCTACGAGTACTGGCGCGACAGTTCGAGCCTCGAATCCCACTTCGGCCTCGGATACGTGGGCGATCTCGGCCAGTACATCGGCACGGAGACCCGCGCCGACGCCAACTACCAGGCCAACCGCCGCCCCGACGGGACCGGTGCCGTGTCGGTCGAGACCGCCAGCAACACCAGCGGGACCGACCCTTGGACGGACGAGCAGGTCGCGCAGCTCATCCGCGTCGGCGTATGGCTGCACCAGCACCACGGCGTCCCGCTCAGGATCTGCCGCACCCATGACGACCCCGGCTACGGCTACCACCGCCTCCACCCCGAGTGGGCCGTATCCGGCACCGCCTGCCCCGGCGACGCCCGCGTGAAGCAGTTCCGCGAGGTCGTGTTCCCCGGGATCGTCGCCCGCGCCACCGACACCGACCCGCCCCAGGAGCCGGACATGCCCATCGCGAAGCTGTACGAAGCGAACGCCATCGACGTCGAGCTGCCGTCCGGGGACTGGGTCCCTCTCGCTTTCAAGGACGCCGTCATCCACGCCGGGCCGCGCACCCTGATCGGCCCGGTGTACGTCCAGCTCACCATCACGGGCGCCCCCGCCGGCAGCCGCATGGACGGCCGGTTCTACGCCACCGACCCCGACGGCTCCGGCAAGTCCGGATACGGCGACATCACCATCACGGGCGGCTCGGGCGGCCATCAGTTCCTCCACAACGCCGACGTGCCCGAGGGCAAGCACCTGCGGTTCGAGGTGTGTGTCACCACCCCCGACGGCAGCACCGCCCTCCTCACCCACCGTCTCGTCACCGGCGACTACCTGGCCGCCTGACAGAGGGGACCGGGCTCCCGCGATTCGCTCGTTCGGCCTGTCCGGACGTGCCGTACCCGAGGACATGGGCGGAAATGGACCAGAGGCAGCAGCCCCACGACGCCCACGGCCCTGACGCAGGAGCTACGGATGACAAGCCCGCCGGAACCACCTCAGGAACCAGCGAGCCCTGCGAGCGAGGGCGCGCCGAAGGGCGGTGGACGCGTCGCCTCCACCGCCGAACGGATCACCAGGAAGGTGTCCTCGGCCGTCCTCATCGTCCTCACGTGCATCCTCGTCCCACTCTCCGTACTGACCGTCTGGGTGCACGACATCGCACTCGACACCGACCGGTACGTCGAAACGGTCGCTCCCCTGGCGAGCAATAAGGCGATCGAGGACGCCGCGGTGAACCGCGCGGTCCAGGCGGTGAACGTCCGTTTCGACGCCAAGCAGTTCACCACCAATGTCGCGGACTGGCTCCAGTCGCAGGGGCTGCCTCCCGCCGCCGCGACCGCCGTCAAGGGCTTCGCTCCACAGCTGGAATCGGCCGTGGACAGTGCGGTCGAGAAGATTGCCCGCCGCTTCGTCGAGAGCGACAGGTTCGAGACGATCTGGACCGACGTCAACCGCGCCGGCCACTCGGCCGTCGTCCACGCGCTCACCGGCAAGGGGCGAGGGGCCGTCGGCGTCGAGGAAGGGACCGTCACCCTCAGCGTCGGCACGGTCGTGGAGACCGTCAAGAAGGACCTCGTCGACGCGGGACTGCAGCCGGCCTCGAAGATTCCCGACGTCAACAAGACCCTGGTCCTCTTCAAGTCCGACAAGCTCGCCAAGATCCAGGACGCCGCACACGCGCTCGATGTGCTCGGCAACTGGATGCCGATCATCACTGTGCTTCTCGGCGCGGCAGGTGTGCTGCTCGCCCATCACCGCAGACGCGCCCTGGCCAAGACCGCTCTCGGTGCCGCCGTGGCCTGCCTGATCGTTGCCATCGTGCTGGTGATCGCCCGTCGCTACTACCTCGACCACCTGCCCAACCAGGTGCAGTCCGATGCCGCCGCCGCGGCGATCTTCGACACCCTCCTGCGCTTCCTTCGCGTCACCCTGCGCACCGTGATCGTGCTCGGCGTGATCATCGCTCTCGGCGCCTATCTGATCGGACCCGGACGGCTGCCCCGCGCCGTGCGGGCCACGGCCGAGCGCACCGCCGACTCCGTGGCCCGCTGGGGCGGCGCGCACGGAGTGAACACCGGCCCCGTGGGCACCTGGACGAACAAGTACCGCCACTGGATCACCGTCGGGGTGCTTCTCCTGCTGGCCCTGATCTTCGCCCTGTGGAACCACCCGACCGTGGCGACCGTGCTGCTCCTCGTACTCATCCTGCTCGCGGTCCTCGCCGTGATCTCCCTGCTGGCCGCGACGGGCCGCAACCGGGTCGCCCCCGCGGGCGGTGGTGATCCCCTGCCTGGCGATCACTGACCGCCGCGGTGAAGATTGACGTGTTCCTTCGAGTGCCGTCGGCACGACGTCCGCCTGCGCCGACCGGCACGCTCCGTCCGGTCGGCAGGACACAGCAGCCGACAGCCGGATGGTGGTCGCCATGCCCCCCAGCTCCACAGGGTCACAGCTGACTCCGGCCGGTGACCCGCTGTTGGCCGCGAAATTCTCCGTACCCGTGATTCCCGGGACGTTCGTACGCCGCAAGCGCCTGCTGGACCGGCTCACCGAGGGAACGGCGGGACCGCTCACCCTGATCACAGGTCCCGCCGGCGCCGGGAAGACCGTGCTCGCCGCCTCCTGGGCGGCCAGGGCGGCGGCAGCGCACCCCGTCGTGTGGCTGACCCTGGAGGACGACGACAGCGCTCCCGGCGTGTTCTGGGTCTACGTCCTCGAAGCCTTCAGACATCACCCGCTGACGCTGCCGGCCGTCGTGGGCTCCCCGGCCCGCGCCGACAGCGTCGACCGTTCCCTGCTGGTCCGTTTCGCCTCCGCGCTGGCCCGGCTGCCCGAGCCGGTGGTTCTCGTACTCGACGGCCTCGACCGGGTACCCGACCGCGAGGTTGCCTCGGGCCTGGACTTCGTCCTGCGGCACGCGGGGCCGCAGCTGCGCCTGGTGGTGACCAGCCGGGTCGACCCGCTGCTCCCCCTGCACCGCCATCGCGCCGAGGGCAGCATCTGCGAGATCCGCGGCGCCGACCTGGCGTTCACCCGCCACGAGACGGCGACGCTGCTGCGGCGGCACGGCCTCGTCCCGTCGGCGGAGACAGCCGACACCCTCACCCGGCGGACCGAGGGCTGGGCAGCCGGACTGCGGCTGTGTGCCCTGGCCATGCAGCAGACCGACGATCCGGCCGGCTTCGCCCGCTCGTTCGCCCTGTCCCAGAGTGCCGTTGCCGACTATCTGCTCGCCGAGGTCGTCGACGCCCAGCCGGCCGCCACCCAGGACCTGCTGGTGCGCACGAGCATCCTGGACCGTGTGCACCCCCGGCTGGCGAACCTGCTGACCGGACGCGAGGACGGCGAGGGGATCCTGGCCGCTCTCACCCACGCCAACGCCTTCGTGGAGCCGATCGGCAACACCCCCTGGTGCCGCTTCCACCCGCTGTTCGCCGAGGTTCTCCAGGCGTATCTGCGCAGCCATCACCCGGGTCTCGAACCGAAGCTGCACCGGCTCGCGGCCCGCTGGTTCGCCGAAACCGGCCTGATCGTCGAGGCCGCGGAACACGCGGCCGCCGCCGGGGACTGGGAGCACGCCGCCTCCCTGGTCCTCGACCACGTCGCACTCTGCGGCCCGCTCAACAGCCCTGACACCCACCGGATGGAACGGCTCTTCGCAGGCATGCCCGCCGACATCCCGGAAGCCTCTCCCTGGCTCCGGCAGCTGCTGGCACACCGGCCCGAGCCGGTCGACGGCCACCCGCCCGAGCTGGTCAACGGCGTGCCGCACCCGGACGGCGGCCCCGTGCACCCGGGTCCCGTCGAGACGCTCAGCGACCGCGAATGCGATGTGCTGCGGCAGGCGGCACAGATGATGTCGACCGAAGAAATCGCCTCAGAGCTGTACGTATCTGTCAATACGGTCAAGACTCATCTAAGGAGCATCTACCGCAAGTTGTCAGTGTCCCGGCGCCGCGACGCGGTCCGCCGGGCAAAGGAGTTCCACCTGCTCTGAGCGGCGACCGCGCGCTCACCTCCTCCGGGTGATGCCGAGCCCGTCGCCTCTCGGACAGCATGCAGGAAAGACGATCCCCCGAGGACCGATGGGGAGTGCGGGCATGCGTTACGAGTTCCGCGTCACCGGCCGCCTGTCCAGGCCCATCGCAGAGGCCTTCCCCGAGCTGGAGGAAGTCGCCGCCGCGCCGCAGACGCTGCTCTTCGGCCCCGTGACCGACGAGGCGCATCTGTACGGACTGCTCATGCGCTTCCAGGACTTGGGCCTGCACATGGTGGAGATGCGCCGACTGCCGGACTGACCGGTCCCCCCAGCGGCAAGGAGTGCGCGATGACAGCCACGACACCGGGCCCGCAGACGACACAGGGCCCCCGTACGACACCGGGCGAACACCTGACACCCCAGGAGCGGGCCGCCATCGGCAAGGCCGCCCGCGCCCGGGTGCCACGATCCAGCCATGCCGAGTTCGATCCGCCGTCGGACCGGACCGGACCCGTCGAGATCATCGAGCGCCAGTCCGCCACTCGCGTCCCGGAGCTCGTTCCCATCCGCTACGGCCGGATGACGGAATCACCGTTCCGCTTCTATCGCGGCGCCGCCGCGATCATGGCCTCCGACCTGGGCGCCGCGCCCCACACCGGGATCTACGCGCAGCTCTGCGGGGACGCACACCTGCTGAACTTCCGGCTGCTGGCCTCCCCCGAACGGCATCTGGTATTCGACATCAACGACTTCGACGAGACGCTGCCGGGCCCGTGGGAGTGGGACGTCAAACGGCTCACGGCCAGTCTCGTGATCGCCGGCCGCGCCAACGGCTTCTCGGCCAAGCATCGCGGCAGCGTCGTACGGGGCACGGTGCGGGCGTACCGGGACGCGATGCGCGGCTTCGCCGGGATCGGCAACCTCGATGTCTGGTACACCCAGGCCGACACCGAGCAGCTCCGCGGGCTCATGCCCGAGTCGCTGGGCAAGAACGCCCGCGAAAGGATGTCCCAGGCACTGACCACCGCCCGCACCCGCGACGCTCAGCAGGCGTTCAGGAAGCTCACGAGCGTCGTCGACGGCAACCGCCGGATCACGGCCGACCCGCCGTTGATCGTGCCGCTGCAGGATCTGCTCCCCGACGTCGAGCGCCATGTGCTGGAGCAGGAGCTACGTCTGCTCGTCCAGCGGTACGGCACCACCCTCGCGTCCGACCGGCGGCATCTGCTGCATCAGTTCCGGATGGTGGACATCGCCCGCAAGGTGGTCGGAGTCGGCAGCGTGGGCACCCGCTGCTGGGTGCTGCTCATGCTCGGCAGGGACGACGAGGACCCGCTGCTGCTGCAGGCCAAGGAGGCCGACCAGTCAGTGCTGGCCCCATACGCCGGTGCCGGCCAGTACGAGAACCAGGGCGAGCGCGTGGTGTCCGGACAGCGGCTCATGCAGGCCGCCGGCGACATCTTCCTCGGCTGGGAGCACGTCACGGGCATGGACGGTCTGCAGCGCGACTTCTACGTCCGCCAGCTGCGCGACTGGAAGGGCATCGCCCGGCCCGAGCTCATGAACGCGAACCAGATGGAGTTCTTCGGCACGCTCTGCGGTATCACGCTGGCCCGCGCCCACGCCCGCTCCGGCGACCGGATCGCCATCTCCGCCTACCTCGGCAGCAACGACTCCTTCGACCGGGCGCTGGCGGAGTTCGCCGAGCTCTACGCCGACCAGAACGAGCGCGATTTCCAGGCCCTGACCGACGCTGTGCGCACGGGACGGGTCACCGCGGAGACCGTCTGATGCGGGTCGGCAAGTCCTGCGGATTCACCCGTGACGGGTGAGGGCTCGCGGGGGGAAACGAGGAGTCTGGAAACAAGCGGACCCCTGGGGTCCGAAAGCGAGGCAGGAGGAGAGCTATGGCTGGCGATCTGGTCCTGGCGTACGACTATCCCGTGCTGGGCGCCTTCTGGACCGTGATGTGGATCTTCCTCTGGATCATCTGGCTGATGCTCCTGTTCCGGATCATCATCGACATCTTCCGTGACCACGAGATGAGCGGATGGGCCAAGACGGCATGGCTGCTCTTCGTGCTGATCATCCCGTTCCTCGGCGTCCTGGTGTACGTGATCGTCCGGGGCAACCAGATGGGCAAGCGCGAAATCCGGCACGCGCAGGAACAGCAGGCAGCCGTGGACACCTACATCCGGGAGACGGCCGGTTCCCCAGACGCCGGGAGCGGGGCGGACGAGCTCGCCAAGCTGTCCGAGCTCAAGGCCAAGGGTGATCTGACCGAGGCCGAGTTCCAGGCGGCCAAGGAAAAGATCCTGCGCTGACCCCCTCGGGAGTACGTGACCGATCTCAGGAGTACGGGAGTAGAGGAAACGTCATGGCACAGACAATTCACCATCGCTCCGAGGGAGCACAGGCGGCAGCCGGCGGGCTCGTGGTGTTCGCCGCGGTCATGCTGATCATCACCGGTGTCATGGACCTCTTCCGAGGCATCATGGGCATCGCCGAGGACGACATCTTCGTACGGACACCGAACTACACGTTCCAGTACGACGTGACCGGCTGGGGCTGGTTCCACCTGATCCTCGGAGCCGTAGCCATCCTCGTGGGTGTGAGCCTGTTCAGGGCCCCGCTCTGGGCACGGATCATCGGCATCGCGGTCGCGGGAATGCTCATCATCGCGAACTTCCTGTCGCTGCCGTACTACCCGGTCTGGTCGGTCATCTGTATCGCCCTGTACGCGTTCGTCATCTGGGCGCTGTGCGTCGTGAAGCGGGACACGATGACCGGCTGACGCCCGGCGCGGGAGCGGACGACGCCCTGCGACAACAGCCGGAAACGACGCGGCGCCCCGACCGGTGAAGACCGGTCGGGGCGCCGCGTGTGCGGGTAGGCCCCCTCCGAGGGCGGCAACACGGCCGTCTATGCCGCCGTATGGCCGTACTCGATGTGCCCGGGGGATGGCTGGCTGTTTTCGTCGTAGGGGTGGCGCCCCGGCTGAGCGGGCGCCTCGACTCCGTTGGAGATTTCATGCGCAAGGCAGTCCTCGCGGTGGCGCTCACCGCTGCCCTGTCCACCGCCGTTCCCGCCCTGGCCGCCGGCCCCGACCTCGGTGAAAGCAGCCAAGGTCTGAAGGTGACCGGGCTGACCGGCGACCAGCGTCTGGTGCAGTTCCGCACCAGCAGACCAGGCACTGTCACCTCGATCGGAACCGTCACCGGCCTGGTGGGCGACACAGCTCTGGTCGGTATCGACTACCGCGTCCAGAACGGCCTGCTCTACGGCGTCGGCAACGCCGGCGGCGTCTACACCATCGATACCTCGAACGCCGTGGCGACTCAGGTGTCCCAGCTGAGCATCGCCCTTCAAGGCGCCTTCTTCGGGGTGGACTTCAACCCGGCCGCAGACCGGCTGCGGATCATCAGCGACACCGGGCAGAACCTGCGCCACAACGTCAACGTCGCCATTGGCGGCACCGTCGCCGACACCGACCTCACCAACCCACCTGCCGTTGGACCGGCCCTCGGCGTGACCGGGGCCGCCTACACCAACAACGACCTCGACACGGCAACAGCCACCAGCCTGTTCGACATCGACACCACCAACGACCGCGTCTCGCTGCAGTCCCCGGCCAACTCCGGCACCCTCGCCCCCACCGGAAGCCTCGGGGTGGACGCCGGGCCCAGCGCGGGCTTCGACATCTACTTCTCGTCCAAGGTGGCCAGCAACCGAGGCTTCGCCGCCCTCGCCACCAACGGCTCCTACCGCTTCTACGAGGTCAACCCGCTCACCGGGGCGGCCACCGACGCCGGCGCCTTCCCCGCCAACCGCCAGGTCTTCGACGTCGCCCTTCCCCTCAATCAGTGGTAGTCCGCCCCATCGGCACCGGGTGAGGCGCAACCGCACGCACGGCAACTCACCCGGTCCGCCCACCCGTGCTGCCGGGCCGTCCGCTCACGCACGCGGCAGGAAACGACGAAGCGCCCCGACCGGCGGAAGCCGGTCGAGGCGCTAAGTAGCAGGTCAGAGGGAATCTCCCCTCCCTGCCGCAGGTAGGCCGTGTGGGACTCGAACCCACAACCAACGGATTAAAAGTTCACCCCTGATCGTGCCGCCGGGTGATGACGAGTGACGACTCCTCACATCCCCGCAGGCCAGCAGGCCAGAGCCCCACCGTCCGGTGCCGTTCTGTGTCGGCCCTCTACAGGGCATCCGTGACCACTCGCGTGACCACGTGACCACCTCCGACACGCAGCGGCGCCGCACGGTGTGCAACCACCGAACGGCGCCTTGATCCGAACACCTTCTGATCAAGGAGTCCTGACCCATGAATGACCGTACAACCCTCACGCCCAACCTCCGCGTACACGAAGCCCTGGCGTGCGTCATGCGTGACGTCGTCCCCGTCGGCAAGGACCAGGTCAACAACTCCCAGCGCTACCGCTTCCGGGGCATCGACGACCTGATGTCGGCCGTCGCCGGACCGATGCGCGCCCACGGCGTATTCATCCTCCCCGAGGTGATCGAGAAGACCTCTGAGCGGCACGGCGAGAAGATGACGACCGTCCGCATCACCATGCGGTACCGCGTCTACGGGCCGTCCGGTGACTGCCTGGAAGCCACCGTGCCCGGGGAAGCGTCCGACTTCGCCGACAAGGCCACGAACAAGGCCATGTCCGCAGCGCTGAAGTACTTCCTGCTTCAGGTGCTGATGATCCCTGTGGACGGGCGCAGCATCGACGACGGTGACCGTGACCACCCGGAGCCCCCGGCCGTCACGGAGCCCACGGCCCCGCAGAAGCCCGTACAGCCGACCGCAGCGCCCGAGCCCGACAGGCTCGTTGAAGCGGCCCACAACGCGATGCGAGCCGCAATCGAGGCGACCGACGCGGAGGAGCTGCGGGGCCTGTACCGCCAGGCTGCCGGGCACGGACTGCTGGGTGTCCCTGTGCGGGTACCGAACGCGGGCGAAATGCCGCTCGCACACGTCCTCTCGTTCCATGGTGAGCGGCTGGCCGCTGGCAACCCGAAGGCGGTGGCGGCATGACGCGCATCGACCCCTCCCGGGCACTGGCAGTCGCGGCCGGACTGGTCATCATCGCCCTGACCGCTACGGCGTTCTGGCTGTCCTACGCGCACCTGGCGATGGTCGCCCTCGGGCATGGTCTCGGTGGCGCCCCTGTACGGGCGTGGGCCTGGCCTGCCTGCCTGGATCTGTTCATCATTGCGGGCGAGACCATGTGGCTGCGCGCCGCCCTCGCTCACCGCGTCGACCTGTGGGCCATCGCCCTGACTGTCCTCGGCTCGGGTGGGTCCATCTCGCTGAACGTGGCGGGTGTCGGTCAGCATGCCGAGCCCCTGGCCTACGTGGTGGCCGCGGTTCCGCCCACGGCTGCTCTGCTCGCGTTCGGCGCGCTGATGCGCCAGGTACACCAGGCACTCACCGGGCGGGCCCGGGAGGTCACCCCGGGGCCTGTTGCCACGACTGTCATTGAGCGGGCGGAGGTGTCCTCAGACACCCCTCGGGGGGTGTCTGCCCCCCTGGCTGTCGCTCCCGTGCCTGCGATTGCGGCACCGACCGTGGAACCGCTGGTCATCTGCGGTGACCGCGAGGTGTTCGCCCTGGAGGTCACCCGTCGGGACACCGACGGGGAGGTGTCCGGTGATCAACAGGAAAGGTTGCCTGCCGACGCGGCTACGAACGTCATCCGCGCCTGCTGGGTAATGGGCATCTCAGTCGCAGATACGGCCCGTCAGGCCACCCGATCCACTTCCTACGTGAAGAAGGTGTTCGCACGCCTCGATGAGGCTCGCGGACCCCAGCAGATGCCCGGACAGATGGCGCTCGTTCCGGCGGAGGTGGCGTCGTGAGCGATATCGAAAGGGCAGCCCGGGATGCCGTGGAGGCTGCTCACAACTCCGAGCAACTGGCCCTGATTGCTGCCGTGCTCCAGGCGCAGCAGCTCACCCAGCGCCAGGGGTGCCAGCACCCGCCGGCCCCGGTGCAGCAGCCCAACACCGGTAAGTGGATCGCGGTCGGTGTCGCCGCCCCGTTCCTTGCCGTCACTCTCGCCATCTCCGTCATGGCGTTCGCCATTGCGGCCGTGTCCCTGACCATCTGCGTTCTCGTCTTGCGGGGCGTCTGGCAGGACTTCCAGAAAGGCAAGGGCTGACAGTCCCTCCGTCCTCCGCGGCTCGTCCGTGGGGGTGCGGTGGGGCCGGACAGTCCAGCCCCGGAATGGAGCCAGCCATGACCGCACGTGATGACCTCCACGCCTTCTACGAGAAGGCCGTCGCCGCGGGCGACGAGCCGGGCGTCCGGTACATCCAGGCACTGGCCGCCGACATCGACGCGCACAACCCCGACCGCCCGCCGCTGCTCGACGAGATCCGTCGCAACCACCCGGCGGAGGGGCACGCCATGACCAGTGCCGAGTATCGCGAGAAGGCAGAGAAGCTGCTCACCACCCGCACCGTCGGGGGAGACCTGGCCGACGGTGCCGCAGAGCAGGCGACCGCGTGGGCGCTGCTGGCGAGCGCCGCGGCGACCGAGGAGCTTGCACAGGTGGTGCGCTGTGGCCAGTGAACCGAAGCTCACCGCGGGCGAGAAAGCCAAGGTCACCTGGCTAGTCGCACGGATGGCCAAGCGCGGGCTCGCCGCCCACAACTCCCCCACGGGCGACGTCTACCAGGGCGACCTTCAGCGCAAGGTCGAACGCGTGATCGAAGGCGCCCGCAAGCGCGAGGAACGCGAAGCCAAGAAGTAGCAACCCCGGGACGGCCGCACGCCGACCAAGGAAGTTCGGCCGCCCCGGGCCCCATCTCCTGAGAGAGGACTTCCATCATGACCGACACGACGTTCCGGCCGCTCAACGGCCACGCCGCCCCTATCACGTGGGACAGCTTCGGCCCTGTGTCGCTGGTCAAGCAGCCCGACCCCGCGCCGGCCGCGGCTCCGGAGGAGCTGGCCGTTGTCGAGGCGGTCGACCGGCCGGACAACCCGCTGGCCGACTGGCTCACCGTGCCCGACGCGCCCGTACTGCCCGCGTGGGCCCGCTCCGGCGCATCGATCGTCGCCAACGCGCAGGCACTCGCGCGGCTCACGTGGTGGCACAGCCGCTATCACGGGGTGCGCACACCGAAGTACCTCGTAAAAACGGTCCTGTTGGCCGCACGCGGCTTCTACCGGGCCACCGCGGGCATATGGCCCACGCTGTCCGCACAGGACCACAGTGCTGCCGTGAAGGCCCTGCGGACGCAGGTCAAGGCCAGGCCCGAGGATGTGGAGCTGGCTGTACGGCTGCAAGTTGCGCATGCCGACCGGACCCGTACCCGGCGGTGGCGCTTCGGTGCCGCGGCTGTAGGCGTAGCCGCGGCTGCCGTGGGTGTGACCCTGGCTGATCCGATGCTCCAGGCCGGTATCGGGACCGCTGTCACGGTGCCGCTCGCCTACCTCGGGCGCGGCAAGGACACGCAGCTACTCGACCACGGCGCGCCGCCGCTGCGCGTGGACATGTCCGCGCAGCAGCTCAACGACGCGCTACGCGCCGCCGGCCTCCTGAAGACGGCCGCCGGGAAGGACGAGAAGGAGCAGCCGCGGGTCACGTGCGTGATGGGCCCAGTACGCGACGGCCGTGGATGGGCGGTCATCTTCGACATGCCCCGAGGAGGCGGTAAGACCGCGTCCGACGTGCTCGCGAAGCGGGAAGTCATCGCGCAGGAGCTCGGGGTGGATGAGATCCAGGTCATCATGTCCCGCGTCCGTGCGGCCAAGGGTGGCAATGCTGGCCGTGTGTCGATGTGGGTGGCGGACGATGACCCCTACCTTGCCGACCCGGTCCCGTCGCCACTGGCCAAGCTGGAGAAGTTCTCCATCTGGGAGCCGGTGCCGTTCGGGCAGGATGCGCGCGGCAACCGCATCGCGGTGCCGGTCGTGTGGCAGTCGATGTTCTTTGGTGGACTCCCGCGCCGCGGCAAGACGTTCACGCAACGGCTGATGACCGCGGCGGGGCTGCTCGATCCGTGGGTGCGGCACTACGTGGCCGACTTCAAGGGCGGGCAGGACTGGATGGGGATGCGGCACGTCGCGCACCGCCTTGTCCTTGGCGCCGAGGACGACGCGATTGCAGCGTTCATCGCAATGCTCAAGGAACTGCTCGCCGAGATGGAGCGCCGGTTCACCCTGCTCCGTGGCCTGCCTACGTCCATCTGCCCCGAGGGCAAGCTCACTCCGGCAATCATCGAGAAGTACCGGATGCCGTTCATCTTCATCACCGTCGATGAGCTGCAAGAATGCTTCCTCGCTGTCGACGACAAGGTGCGCGAGGAGATCGTTGATGACCTCGGGCGGCTCGCCAGGCGTGGGCCGGCCGCCGGGTTCATCAGCAACTATGCGAGCCAGCGCCCGGACGCCAAGTCCGTGCCGACCAAGCTCCGGGAGATCATCACCATCCGTTGCTGCACCCAGGTCACGGACAAGACGAGCAGCGACATGGTGCTCGGCTCGGGCAAAGCAGCCATGGGCGCGGACGCCTCGCTGCTGTCCGAGGACCACAAGGGCGTGACCGTGCTGGTCACCGGGCCCGCATCGCACGCCACGGTGAAGAACGATCTGCTCACCACGGCTGAGTTCAACGCTCTGTGCCTCAAGGGCCGTGCGCTGCGCGAGCCGCTCGGGCAGATCACCGGTGACGCGGCCGGCGACGTGACGGCCGGAGCCGGACGGGTCGGGGTCACCATTGCGCCCGTACTCTCCGACACGCTCGATGTGATGCGGCACTCCGACAGGCTGCACTCAGTCGACTTGCTTGCCCGGCTCGTCAACCTCGATGAGGACCGGTACGGGGACTGGGATCTCGACAAGCTCGCCGCCGAGCTGGACGCCGCCGGGGTCAAGCGGACCACCAAGCAGATCAACATCAAGGGCAAGAACCTTGCCGGGTACCGGCGGGCCGATCTGGAGGCGGCTGTGCCCGAGGAACTGCTCCTTGCTGCGCGGGCGGTAGACCCCTCCCCCTCTACCGAGGCCCCCAACTAGGCCCTGTCCGCCGGGGTCTACCGGGCGGATGGATCTAGAGGGGGCCCACTACAGGGGTAGATCCCCCCTGTAGTGGGCACTGACCTGCGAAGTAGAGGCCCGTAGAGGGGTCTGGGGCCCGGGGCCAGGACCCCTCTCAGAGCCCGCACAGGAGAGAGCCCCCGCAGGTGACTGCGGGGGCTCTCTCCTGTGCGGCCCCAAGTCCCGACACAGAATCCAGCGGATTCGGTATCCGGTGGTCGCTGTGTTCCCGCAGGTCACGGGAGGGGTGGTCACGGGGTGGTCACACGCCCGGACATGCAGAAGCCCCGCCGGATCATCGGCGGGGCTCTCTGCGTGTCCGGTGTCAGAGCGGGAGCCAGCCTGCGTCAATGAGCCAGCGGAACACGGCGTCCCGCTCCTTTCGCTGCTCGATCTGGGCGTCCAGCCGAGCGAACGACTTCTCGGCCTCCCGCCAATGCGCCCGGGCCTGCCCCGCAGCATTGGCCCGGGCGCGGACCTCCCGGCGCTCCGCCGGGCTGGTACGCGTGACGATGTTCGGACCACCCCGCGGGTTCACCCGGTACGTCACCACGTCGCCCGTTCCGGGCGGTATCTGGGCCGCGGCCCGCAGCCGGGCGTGTACCGCTTCGGCCCTGCGCGCCAGGGCCTGAGTCTCCGCAGCGGTGGCGCAGGCCATGACTATGACGGTGGGTGGCGCTGCCTTGCCGCTCATGCCGCTCCGCCCCTTCCGAGCGCGGTACGCAGGTCCTGGCGGAGCGCAGCACGCTGCCGCTTGATCTCCCGCTCCAACTGCCGCTGGTGGTCTCGCCAGTGCCTGCGTACCTCCGCCTGGCGAGCCGTCTCGGCAGCCGCTGCCTCGGCTTCCTTGGCTGCGCGCTTCCGGTCTTTGAGGGTCTGCGCAATGGCGGTCTCCTCGGCCGCCAGTTGGGCCGCCAGTTCCCCGGGCGCAGGAGGCTCGGGAGCCTCCTCCACCAGGCCCAGACGGACGGCACCAGCCTTCCGGTCCCAGACCCTGCCCAGCCTCTTCTCCGGGGGCGTGGGCAGCGTGGCCACCGGGAAGACACCGAACCCTGCGGCATGGCGCCGGACGGCCAGCTCGCCGACCCTGCGCCACTCCGCCAGGTCACTCAGGTGGGACCACGCGGTACCGTCCCCGTCACCGCGGCTGTCTTGGGCGAGCTGGAAAGTGAGCCCGTAGCGGCTGGCCAGGACCGCGAATCCCTCCGTGAACTCCGCCAGGCCGGCCGCCAGGCAGGCGAGGCGGTCAACACCCTGTGAGCGGTTCAGCGTTCGGGTGGACTGCGTCCCCCATCCCGGCTGCACAGCCTGCATGCACGGGTCACAGATCCACCCCGAGGCACCGAGCACCAGCGGTGAGACGAGACGTCGCTGAACCGCTTCCGCGTCACCGCATGCCTGGCAGGGCGTGTCCGGGCTGACTCGCGTGTGCGCCGCTATCTCCCGCTCCCGCTCGATGCGGTGACGGTCCGCCACCATGGCCCACGCATCCCGGGGGGACTGGTCCTTCTCTACGCGGTCCAGACGCTCGCGCAGCGCACGGATTTCGTCCATGGCCGGTTCGGTGCCCGGAGCGGCTGCGGGCGCCTGTACGGGCTGCTCGGCAGCCTTACGGCTCTTGCGTCGTGACATCACTTGCTCTCCTCGGAGGTGTCGGGGCCGAACGGGTCAGGGGTGGAGGGGTAGCAGGGGCGCAGACCGAAGCTGATCAGCAGCTCGTTCGCCCAGTCGGGGTCTGTGGCCGCGAGCCGGTCCAGCTTGGCCGCGACGTGCTCGATCAAGTCCGGCGCCGGCGGGGAGAGATGCTGCTCCAGGCGAGCCACACGGGCGTTCAGGCTGCCTGCCATGCCGGTACCTCCGTCGCGTTGAGGCGGGACTCCAGGGCGCCCAGACGTGCCTCCAGTTCGGCATGCGAGGCGAGCAGGGGAAGGGCCCGCACGATCTCCGAGGCGGCCCGCACACGGATAACTGCCGACGGGTCATCTAGGGCCGCGGTGAGGGTGTCGACGGCCTTGCGGACTGCGGAGGTGAGGGCCGCAACCGACTCGTCCAGCACGGCCCGGCGGGCCGCCTCCACCTCCGCCCGGAACTCGGGTTCATCGCGCCACCGCCGGATCTGACGGCCGCTCATCCCGATCTCGGCACCGACCGCATCAGTCGACATGCCCCGGGCGAGCAGCGCGACGGCCGCACTGCGCGTCTCTAGGTCATTCCTGGCCATTACGGACATCCTTTCGGGGGCGGGTGCATCCCAGCTCGTGGATTCCTCCGGCGGCCCGGGCAGACCCGCAGTAGTCGCAGGCGGGGGGAGCGGGGGGAGCGGGCAGATCCCTGCGGGGGCGGGTGCAGTTGGCACGGTGGGCACCGCCGCGAACGGCGTAGGGGGTGCTGTCGCAGTAGTCGCAGCCACGCTCGGGGGGACTGGCAGGGGCATCAGCCAGGTACCTGCTACGGCAGGCACCGCACAGAGGGGACCCGTATGCGTTCCACTGCGGCTTCTGGCACCGATTACACGGTGTCTGAGAGCGGTCCGGGCCGCCCTCGGGTGAGGGGTGGGCAGGGTGGGCAACCTTCGCCATCTCTAGACCCTGGGCACTTTTCACACCCTCCGGAGGGCTCAAACTTTGCGTAGAACGAGAAGTGGGTGAAAGGTTGCCCACCTTGCCCACCGAGGCGCCCTCGGTACCCGTTGTGTCCGGTTCCGGGAGGGTTTGGGGGTGGGCGACTCTGCCCGCCGAGGGGGCAGAGTCGCCCCCGGAGTCGCCCCCAGAGTTGCCCCCCGGGCCGTCGTCATCGTCATCGTCGGGGGCGTTGGTCCCACCGAACGGCAGCACGACGGCGTTGACCCCGCGCTTCCGGCTTGGCTTAGGCGTCCGTACCTCCGCCACGCCCTTGACGCTGAGCAACTTGTTCTTGAACAGCATCTTGCCCATGCATGACGCGCCGTCCCGTTCCTGCTGGAGCCGGAACGCGTTGTACAGGTCGGTCACGGTGGCTACGTCCTGGTCGGGGAGCATGCCTCCTGCTGTGGCAGGAGTGACCCGGCAGTACGTGTTCAGCCACAGCACGACGCGATCAGATTGCTCGGTGAACTCCTTTGCCACGGCCCCGTTGACCGGCCGGTACCCGCCACGCTCGGTGTAGCGCTGCCACGCCCTCACCCAGCGGACAAGGATGCCCGGGAGCTCCGCCATGATCCTCTGTTCGATCGACGGGTCCTCGTAGCCATCGAACGAGTGGGGGAACTTGAACGGCCGGACCCGGTTGACGTACGCGCCGGACGCTTCGGAGACGTTGGGCAGCACGTTGGCTGAGAAGGCAAAGAGCGCGGTCGACATGAACTTGAAGGAGTGGCCGTGCTTGCGCTGCGCGCGTACGAGGTCCTCGCCCGTGAGCGTCTTGAACAGGGACACGTCTTGCACGTCCTTGGCGCTCAGATCGCCCGCAACGTTCAGCATGCGGCCGTAGACGTCGGCCGCCGCGAACTTGTCCTCAGCGAGCTCATGCAGCGTCACCGACGACGTGTTGTCCAGCCCTGCGATCGCCAGCAGGATGCGCAGCCAGGTGCCCTTGCCGGACCGTGTGGGCCCGAAGAGGAACACGCCCTTGGTCGGGGTCCTGGACTGGTCCAGCATCACGGCCACAGACTCTTCGAGGTCGTCCAGCTGGTCCCCGACCCGGTCTGTTGCCCATGAGAGGTACGTGGGGCATGTGGCGTCCGGGTCCCATGCCACGGGGATCTGTGTTTTGGACAGGTGCTCCGGACTGTGATCCTTCAGCTCGCCCGTGCGCAGGTCGAGCATGCCGTTCGCGCAGTTCAGCAGGGGCTCGGACACACGGTCCGGGAGTACCGTTCCGGCTCCGTACAGCAGCCCGAGCAGCGACTGTTCCGCCGTGACCAGATGCGCCGGCCTGTGCTGCTCACGAAGCTTTTCCCGCACGGCCGACAGCAGCCCGAGGCTGTTCACTTGGAACACCCCGCCCTGGTAGACAGCGACTTTCTTCTCAGCCGAGACTGCGCATGGGTGGTCCTTGAGGATGTCCTTGGCGAGCGTTTCTGCCTGAAGTGAGCCGCGGTTGTCGAAATGGCGGGAAGCCTTTTTCGCCGGACGCTTGCCCGGGTTCTGCTGCGCCCGGTTGACCAGATTGGCCAGATAGGACGTCCGCTTGTCTGCGTCCCGCTTGCCAAGGACGTCGTCGATACCGTCCTTGCCCTTGGCTCCCGGGAGCGTGATGAACACGACGTCGTTGGCGCCCTCGGCCTCGAACGCTTCTTTGGCTTCCGCCGCGGCGTCGTGCACCTGCTGATTGCTGGAAATGTCCGCGTCGAACAGGAGTGCGATCTTCCGGCCGTCCGCCCACGAAAGGTCCGTGCCGTACCAGCCGTGTGCCCCCGGGAATCCGACAACACCCCACTCCGGGGGTGCCCACTGGTCGACCGCCAGGGCCTTCAGGGCGCCCTCGCAGAAGATGACCGGCGCGCCCTCAGCTGCCTCCCGGAGACGCCACAGGAAGCTTCCGCAGTCTTTCGGGAAGATGTACTTGGCCTCTTCCCCGTCGTCCTTCACGACGGGCTTGTCCGGGCGGAACTGCGGGACGACACGGTCTCCGTCGGTCCAGGGGAAGAGCATTCCGGGGCCGCGACCCGTACCGATGACCCAGAACCGGTTGATGGAGTCGGGTACGTGGTCGGGGTGACGGACCGGCATAACGCCCCTGGACCGGGCGTGCTCGGGCGTCACGGCGCACTCGGTGAGTTTCGCCAGACTGACTTCTGTGAACTCCGCCTCTTCGGCGGGGCCAGCCTCGGCCGGAGCGTCGTCGACGATCTGACGCGCGTCTGTGGCCGTGGTCACGCCGCACCCCCCGCCGGGGCCAGGCGGTAGGCGCACGAGGGGATGAACTGCCCGCAGCACGGGGCAGAGCGGACTGTGTAGAAGGGCCTGCGGGCCAGCCCTCCCGGGTGCACGTGCTGTTCCCCGCAGAGCGGGCAGTTCTCGACCACGAGGGAGATCTCGTGCCCGGAGGGGAAGTTGTTGAGGCGGGGCCGGCAGTACGCCACGGGGACGTGTCTACTGTGGACAGCGTCTGAGGGGACCTCTACCATGCGAGGTAGTCCATTTCTTCTCTGAAGATCCCGGGGTTATCGCTGGCGAGCGGTCCGGGATCTTCGGCATTTCTGGAGATTGGGCAGGGCCCCAGCAGGCGCGCTAACGCCTGCTGCGGGCCGCTCTTATTTGGTCTGGTCCGGGATGCCGAGCAGCGCGAGAAGGTCCGCCCTGCGGGCGCGGTACTGGGCTCCGAGACGCATCAGCGGGATGGGAAAGTCACCGCTCTGTGCCAGTGCGTAGCTCTTGCTGCGTCCCAGCCCAAGGGCCTTGCCTGCGGTGACGACGTCCACCGCGGCGGGCAGATTCCGCACCTCATTTTCCTTCACGGGTTCCTCCGGGTTCGCGACTGGAACACGATGTGTGCCCTCAGCGCACGCGGTGTGCTTACAGGTCTACGTGCTGAACGCTACGCCCCCTTGCGGCTCTGTGTCTAGCGATGCTTAACTGTGCTCATGGAGCACACCGCCGATACGGCGACCCCCGTGGACACTCTCCGCAAGAGGGTCAAAGAGCTACGCGGGCGAGCCGGTCTGACCGGTGCGGACCTGGCCGACCGGCTCGCCCGGTTGGGAGTGAACTGGAACCGTTCGATCGTGGCCAACTTTGAAGCGGGCCGGCGCCCCAATGTGAGCGTCGTTGAGTGGCTGGCACTGGCTCAGGCCCTCGATGTTGCGCCCCTCCACCTCCTGGTGTCCCCGGACGCGACCGACGCAGATCTCTACCAGGTCACGCCTACCCGCACCGCGGCTGTACCGGTGGTGCGGGAGTGGATTCGCGGGTACTACCCGCTCAACGCCGACCCCGCCCGCTTCGAACGCGAGGCGCCCCGCACGGAGACCGTGAGCGTTTCTCTGGGGGAGATGGGCTACCAGGTCACCTTGGACCGCTCTCCGGCATCCATGCGGGCTCTGGAGCAGTTCATCCGCACAGTGAGCCCCGGGGCCACCAGTGCTGACGACAAGGGGGAGGGCGCGTGAAGGGGTCGACGTACAAGCGGTGCGGGTGCCCGGTCACGTACGACGCCAAGGGCAACCGGCGCAACTGCCGCAAGGAGCACGGCGCCTGGTACTACGTCGCCGACGTCGGGTTCGGCCCGAACGGCAAGCGCAAGCAGGTCCGCAAGGGCGGATTCCGCACCGCGGACGATGCCGAGAAGGCACTGACCAAGCTGCTCGGCCGCGTCAACGAGGGCAGTTACACCCATGACGAAGGCCAGACCGTTACCACCTGGCTCGGTACCTGGCTGGAGATCAAGGAGCGGGCCGGCCTGCGTCCGTCCACCCTGCGCGCCTACCGCAGCCACGTTGACGAGCACCTGATTCCGCGGCTCGGGCGCCTGCGCCTGCAAGACCTGCGCCCGCAGCACGTCGACCAGCTGCTGACCGCGCTCGACAACGGGAAGCGGAAAGCAGCCACGGTGCGCCGCATCCACGCGACGCTACGCAGCGCGCTCTCAACGGCCGTACGGCGGCGTCTGGTCACCTTCAACGCGGCCAAGGACGTTGACCTCCCGGTAGCCCAGCGGCCGAAGGTGAAACCGTGGGAGCCCGGGGAGCTCGGGCAGTTCCTCGACTCCATCGGGGCTCACCGGCTCGGCGCCATGTTCGAGACGATCGCGGGTACCGGCCTGCGTCGCGGTGAAGCCGTAGGCCTGCGATGGGACGACGTTGACCTTGCGGCCCGGGTCATCGTCGTACGGCAGCAGATCGTCCAGGAGTCGGGCCGCAAGAAGAACAACGAGGCCCCCGCGGCGTGCCCGTACTGCGAGGCGGGCCACCTCGGAATGTCGTTCGGCAGGCCCAAGACCGCGTCCGGTGAGAACCGAGTCATCGACCTGGACGAGAGCACCGTGGGCGCGCTGCTCTCTCACCAGCTGCGCCAGGGTGAGGAGCGCCAGGCGTGGGGCGACGCGTACGCCGACCACGGCCTGGTGTTCGCCCGGGAGGACGGCAACCCGCTGCGCCCGGACGACGTCACCAAGCTGTTCGGTGCCTTGGTCGACGCGGCCGGACTGCGCCGGGTGCGGCTGCACGATCTGCGCCACGGACAGGCGTCCCTCATGCTCGCGGCCGGCATCGACATGGCGATTGTGTCCAAGCGGCTCGGGCACTCCACCATCACCATCACATCGGACACCTACTCCCACCTTCTCGGAGGAGTCGGGCGGGACGCAGCAGACCGCGCGTCGGCCCTGGTTCCGCGCTCCCGTCCGGTGGCGCCGATCGCGTCTGCCGAGGACGAGCGTGACCACTCGGTGACCACCTCCCCTACGGATTCCACGGCCGAGCGGGCCCCGGAAACGGACGAACCCCCGTTGACGCAGGTCAACGAGGGTTCGGAGGGTGATGCGGTCGGTAGGCCGTGTGGGACTCGAACCCACAACCAACGGATTAAAAGTCCGCTGCTCTGCCAATTGAGCTAACGGCCCTCGGCGCAACATCCCTGAGCATAGCCGGACGGGACCGGTGAGCCGATCGGGTATCGGATCACCGGCCCCGTCGAGGCGCCGCGGCACGTCACCGACGGGACGTCTCGCGGGCGATGGTCCGGGGGTGGTTGCGGTTGAGGAACCAGTGGCGGGCCGAGGCCAGCCACCAGGCCGCGGCGAAGCCCAGGACGGCCAGCACCGCGACCGGGGCGTAGTTGAACGTCTCCCAGGTGACGGGGGAGACCTGCGGCAGCATGAAGAGCACGGTGATCACCGCGACCCAGATCACCGCCACGATGCCGATCGGGCGGGACCAGCGGCCCAGGTGCCAGGGGCCGCGTTCGAAGCTGTCTCCGCGCAGCAGCCGCAGCAGGGTGGGGATGACGTAGGCGATGTAGAGGCCGATGACCGCGATCGAGGTCACAGCGGCGTACGCGGTGACATTGATCAGATACGGCAGACCGAGGACCAGGGCGCCGATCGCCGCGAGCCAGACCGCGGCGACGGGCGTACGGGTCCGGGGGCTGACTGTGTGCCAGAGGTTCGAGAACGGCAGGGCGCCGTCCCTGGAGAAGGCGTAGATCATGCGGCTGTTCGCGGTGACGGACGCCATACCGCAGAAGAGCTGCGCGCCGATGACGACCAGGAGCAGCAGCTTTCCGGCGGTCGCGCCGAGAGCGTCCAGCAGGATCTGGGCGGGTGGCGCTCCCGTCGGAGAGGTGAGGGCTCCTTCGTACGACTGGATGGCGAAGGTGAAGCCGAGCAGCAGGACGAAGCCCGCGATCCACGAGGTCCAGATGGACTGGACGATGCCGCGCGGTCCTGCGGTCGCGGCGTCGTGGGTCTCCTCGGTCATGTGGGCCGAGGCGTCGTAGCCGGTGAAGGTGTACTGGGCCATCAGCAGGCCGATGAGGACGACGTAGATGCCGCTGCCCCAGCCGGTGTTGTTGACGAACTTCGTGAACACGAAGGACGCGGACTGGTGCGAATCGGGCGCGAAGGTGAGCGCGCCGACGATCAGCGCGACGCCCAGCACATGCCACCAGACGCTGACGTTGTTGAGGATCGCGACGATGCGTACGCCGAAGGTGTTGAGGAGGCCGTGCAGCATCAGGATCGCGGCGAACAGCAGGATCGTCCGGCCCGGCGTGACCTCGAAGTCGAACTGGAGATTGAGGTACGCGCCGAGGAAGGAGGCGGCGCCGAAGTCGATGCCCGCCGTGACGGCGACCTGGCCGAGGACGTTGAACCAGCCCGTGAACCAGGCCCAGGCGGCCGCGGTACGTGGCGGTGCCAGCCGGTGGGCCCAGAAGTACAGGCCCGCGGAGGTCGGATACGCCGAGCAGATCTCGGCCATCGCCAGGCCGACGAACAGGGTCATCAGGCCGACGGCGACCCAGCCCCAGGTGATCACGGCGGGGCCGCCGGTGTTCATGCCGAAGAGGTACAGGGTGAGACAGCCGGAGAGGACCGAGATGATCGTGAAGGAGACGGCGTAGTTGGAGAACGCCGACATCCGGCGGGCGAGGACCTGGGTGTAGCCGAGCTGAGCCAGGCGCTCCTCGTCGGAGCCCGCGGAGGGTGGTGTGAGGGCGGCTTCGGGAACGGGTGCTGTTGGCGGGTGGCCTCCCGCAGTGGCGTCATCTGTCATGCCCCCAGCAATTCCCTTGCCGGGGGCACCACATGCGCCACCAGTGGCCTAAAACAGCGCTCGGTAGTACTGCCAGCCGCTTCCGATCTGTTCCGTGGAGCCGAAGGAGCCCCTGCCGTTGCCCCTGTTGCGCAGCAACTTGCCGTTGGCGTCGCGGGAGAGCAGATCGCCCACGCCGTCGCCCGTGATGTCACCGACGGCGATGATGTCCGTGCGTCCTGCGCCCCAGTTGCTGAAAACCAGCGTCCGCGGCCTGAACGAGCCCGTCCCCGTGCCGTCGTAGCGCCACAGCTCACCGCCCGCGTCACGCGCCAGCAGATCGCCGATGCCGTCGCCGGTGAGGTCGTCGGCGCCGATGATCTTCCAGCCCTTCCAGCCCGAGCCGACCTTCACGGCCGGATCGAAACCGGCACGCGCATTGCCCCGGTAGAGGAAGAGGTAGCCGGTGGTCGCCTGGCGTACGAGCAGATCGGGACGGCCGTCCCCGCTGAAGTCGTCGGATGCGACGAAGGCGTCAAATCCGTTCCAGCCCTTGCCCATCAGCTGGAGCGGCTCTTTCGGGTCGATGGGGTTGCTGCCGCCGCCCGCGCGGTAGAGGGTGCCGTCGGGGGTGCGGATCAGGACATTGCTGCGCGGGTTGTCGGTGTTCGATCCGTACGGGACGAGACGCGTGCGTGGATCCCATCCGGTGGTGGCCCAGGAGCGGGCGCCGCCCCGTGGGTGGTGTACGGCCGCCTTGCCCGTCGTCGTCATCGAGTAGAACTCGCCGTAGCCGTCGGCGTTCATGTCCCGGAAGGCCGAGGCGCCGTTGACGAGCCGCAGGGAACCGGGCGTCCACGACTCGCCCGTGCCGTCGGCCGGCTGCACGGTCATCTCCCACTGGTACGGGCCGCTGACCCTGTCCTTCGGATCCCAGTCCCGGGCATCCCACTGGGCACGTACGAGCGCGGCGGTCCGTTCCGTACTGGTCTCGTTCACGAGGACGCCCCTGCGCCAGTCCTTGACCGTGAAGGTCCGGGTGGCGGGCGGCCGGTTCAGCAGCACCTTCGCCCTCCAGGGCCAGTGCAGGTCGTCGGCGGTGGCCGGGGCGGACACGTCGAGGGCGTGGAAGTCGCCCCGCGGCACGGTCACCGGCTTGATGTGGATACGGCCCTCGGTGTCCGTGTACGCGACATGACCGCCGTACTTGTCGACGCTCCACCTGCCCGCCCCCGGCGCCGCCTTGTCGGCCAGCGTCGTGGTGACCGGCTGCTCGCGGGCACCGCCGTGGAAGTCGGTCATCGTCAACGCCCCGGTCTCGTCGTCCTGTTGGACCACGAATCCGTCGCCGAGCTTCGCGGACTTCGAGTACGGCACGCTGATGATCTGCGGGAAGCTGACGCCGGAGTCCCAGATCCAGGACTTCGCGGCACCGTCACAGCGCCAGTAGAACCAGCGGCCGACCTTCTGCAGCTCGTCCGGCGTACAGCTCAGGCCGGTGGCCTGGTCGTACGGAGCGTCGGTCCTGCGGGCCAGGTCGTACCACCGCAGCCACCCGGGGTTGCTGCCGGGCGTCCACATCGTGCTGCCCCAGATGGCGACGGCACTGATCGGACGCGTGGTGAGGACCCTGGGCAGCTCGTCGTCGAAGGTGGCGACGTACTGCCTGCCCGTACTCGGCTCGTCGACCGCGAAGAACCGCCCCTCCGCGGCCACCATCCGCTGCTCCGTGCCGAGCTGCCCGACGGTGATGGTGTCGTACGAGGTCCCCTCACCGGAGACGCTGTGGTTGGCCCCGCTCGGATTGGTGTACGCGAACCGGCCGTCCCCGAGCGCATGGACCAGCGGGCCGAACTCCGGGTAGCCGTCCCACACATCGGCAATGTCGGTCCACCGCGGCCCGGGCTCCGGCGTCCCGGTCACGGCGAGGTCGTACGCATACAGCCTGCGCCCGACCTCCGGATCGACCCGGGCCACGACCCCGAGCCGCCCGCCGCCGAGCGCGATGCGCTCAGGGACGGCGGGCCCGCCCTGGTAGGTGCCCAGGTCAATGACGACCTCTTCCGGCTCACCCTGCCCGGCGACGGCCACACCGCCGGGCGCGAGCCCGAGACCGCTGGCGATGAAGGCGGCGACGGCCCCGAGCACGAGGTTGCGTCTGGTACGTGCGGCGGTGCGGGTCATGCGTACCCCCCCTGGGTCGTGTCTTCAAAGTCCCGTCTGCCTGGCGACGCCTGGCCCGCCCTTCGGGCGGACGACGCTACTTTGAAGACACTCCCTAGCGCGCTCAGCGTCCTGGAAGGTACGACTGCCCGAAGTGCCCGCTGGTTGTACCCATATGAGTGACTGCCAGTTCAGTCCGCTCCGATCAGTAGATCGCCGTGTACCGCTGCCAGCCGGTCCCGATCTGCACGGTGCCCCGGAACGAGCCCTTGCCGTCACCGCTGTTGCGCAGCAGCCTGCCCGCCGTGTCACGGGAGACGAGATCATTCCTGCCGTCCCCGTCGAGGTCCCCGGCGCCCACAAAGGCGTTGCGCCCGGCACCCCAGTCCCTGAAGACCAGCACGCGGGGCTTGAGCGTCCCGGTCCCCGTGCCGTCGTACCGCCACAGCTCCCCGCCCGCGTCACGAGCCAGCAGATCACCGCGGCCGTCGCCGTTCAGGTCCCCCGCGCCGATGAGGGTGAGCCCCTTCCAGCTCGCCGTCTCCCCCAGCGCTGCCCTCAGTCCGGAATGCCCGTACGGGAAAGCCGGCGACCCGCCCCGGGTCTCACCGTGGCGTAGTCGGTCCACTGTCTCCCCGAACTGCCTTCCTGATAATGCAGAAACCCGGTGGTCCCGGCCTCCAGCAGCGTCTCGTCGCGCGGGAGGAATCGCACGCCGGCGGGCAGCACGACTTCCTGCGCCGCGGGATCGTCGGCGGCGTACGCGAGGGAGGGTACGACAGCCGGGCCGAGACCTGCGCAGGCGGCCAGGACCACTCCGGCGGCCGTGGCGCGCCGGAGGATCGAGCGATGACTCATTCGGTCCTTCTGAATTCTCTCGGGATGACGTGTCATGTGTGGACGGGAGTTGACACCGTCCGAGCCCGCGTCAGCTGAGCGACACGTACTTCTTCCAGTTGGACGCGGTGAGCAGCTTGGGCGCCACGAAGCTGCCCTTGTTGTTGACGTTGTAGAGGTATGCCGCGCCCGCGGACGTGCGCCCGATGACGTCCTGGCGGCCGTCGTGGTCGGAGTCGCCCGACGCGACGATGGCGTTGAAGGCCTTCCAGCCCGCGCCCGCCTTCGTGCGCGGAAGGAAGCCGCCCCCGCCATTCCCCCGGTACAGCCACAGGTCACCGGCCGCGTCGCGGACCAGCAGATCCGGCCGACCGTCGCCGGACAGATCACTGCGGCCGACGATCGCGTTGTACTGGGCCCAGCCGACGCCGATCTTCTTCCGTGCGCCGAGACCACCGGTCCCTGTGCCGGGATGCATCCAGAGATAGCCGTAGGCGTCCCGTCCGACGACGTCGGGCTGGCCGTCGCCGGACAGGTCGCGGACCGCGAGCAGCTTGTTGTAGCGGTTCCAGCCGGTGCCAAGGCTCACGCGGGAACCCGGATTGTGGGACACGTCGTACGGGATCCGGTAGAGCGTCCCGTTGTTGTGGCGGACGAGAAGGTCGGTGTACCCGTTGCGGTTGAGGTCACCGCCCAGGGTCACGAAATTCTCGAACGGCAGATACATGAAGCCGCTGTTGTCGACATTGTTGGCCCATGCGTATTCGGGAGTGAGGGTGTCGATCATGTCCTCCGGCTCCCGCCCGAAGATGGATCCGCTGTCGCGGTACTCGATGTCGACGTCCCGGGTCCAGCTCTCGACGACCGCCCGGTAGGTGGGGATCGCGGTGTAGAGCCGTACGCCGTTCTGCACGCAGCCGCTGGTGCTGGTCGCCGAAACCGCGATGAGTTTGCCGCCCGCGACCAGTGCGCCTCCGGCGTCGCCGAAACACTGGTCCGCCGCCGCGACCGGCGCGGCATCCGGGGCAGGGGAGGTGCAGATGGTGCCCTGGGGCAGGCTTCTGCCGAGCAGCGCGGCGCAGTCGGACCCACTGCGGACCACCACCTGCTCGCTGTGGCGTACGCGGACGGACTCCTGCGCGTCGGTGCCCGTCCACGAGTAGAAGGTCGCCTTGGAGCCGGCGGTGTACAGGTACGTGTCGGAAGGGCCCGCGAGGACGGCCCGCCCTGCCGGCGCCGGATTCTGGTCGTAGAAGACCGAGACCCCGGCCTGGCGGGTGGTGGCGTTGAACTGCGGGTGCGAGCGGTAGCGGGTAAACCCTGCACTACCGCCGGTCATCTTCCCGGCGGCGTCGTACTCCCACACCCCGTCGTTCTTCGACATCCCGGTGAAGCAGTCAGGTGTGGCGAGGGTGCGGGCCGGCGAGAGATAGATGCCGGTGCAGGAGTGACGGGCGTCCGACTCACCGTCCTGGAAGTTCAGCGGCACGAGCCATGACGGTACGGTCGCCGCCGCAGCCGAGGCGCTGGGCGCGGCGGCTGCGGGCTGCGTGGCGGCCATCAGTCCGGCCAGCAGGGCTCCGGTCAGTACGCCGGTGCTCAGCCGTCCGGCAGTGCGTGCACGCAGCAGCCCATGACGCTTCAAGAAGGTCCCTCCCCAGGAGCCTGAAAAATGGCAGGGGAAAGACACAGCGGCTCACAGCCGTCGAAGTATCTGGCCGGACTCCCCTTGCCGTGCCCCCCACCGCAAGTGGACGGATCGTAACAGCAGCCCCACAGGCAACGGAAGGCACTTTCGAACCCGTTCAAAGCGACAGGGCCCGCACAACACCGAAGTGTCGTACGGGCCCTGTCAGCAGGTCAGGCTCAGTGAGCCGTCAGCCGGTCAGCCGTTGCGCTTCCAGCGCGGCTTGTCGTCACGCCGCCCGAAGGAACCGGTGTTCGTGCCGGTGCCGGTGCCCCCACGGTGGTCGTCACGACGGCCGTACGGCCGGTCGCCGCCACCGGAGCGGAAGCCGCCCGTGGGGCGGTCGTCGCGGCGGTCGCGGTTGAACGGGCGGTCGCTGCCGCGGTGGCCCGAGGGGCGGTCGTCGCGGCGGAAGCCACCGGACGGACGGTCGTCACGGTTGAAGCCGCCACGGTCGTCACGACGGTCGTTGCCGCCGGAGCGGAAGCCGCCCGAGGGACGGTCGTTGCCACCGGAGCGGAAGCCACCGGACGGACGGTCGCCGCCACCGGAACGGAAGCCACCGGACGGACGGTCGTTGTCACGACGCTCGAAGGAACGGCCACCACGGTCGTCACGACGGTCGTTGCCACCCGAGCGGAAGCCGCCCGACGGACGGTCGCCGCCACCAGAACGGAAGCCACCGGACGGACGGTCGTTGTCACGACGCTCGAAGGAACGGCCACCACGGTCATCGCGACGGTCGTTGCCACCCGAGCGGAAGCCGCCCGACGGACGGTCGTTGTCACGACGGAAACCACCACGGTCGCCGCCCCGCTCGCCGCCACGGCGCTCGAAGTTGCCCCGGTCGTCGCGGCGGTCATCGCGGCGCTCAGCCGACTGCTCCGGCACCGAAGCCGCGACCTCGGCAGCGACCTCCGCCTCGGCGACGGCCTGCACCTCGGCGACCGCGGTCTCCGGGTCGTCGCCCCGCTCGCGCGCCGCGCGCGCCACCAGGCGGTCGGCCTCCTCGCGGAGTTCGGCCGCACGGCGCTGTACGCGCTCCAGCTGCTTGGTCAGGTCGACGACCTCGCGCTCCGCCTGCTTGGCGGCGTTGTTCGCGGAGTCGGCCTGGACCTCGGTCAGCGAACGGGCGCCGGTGATCTCGGCGACCTCCGGGTCGAACGCGCCGGCCCCGGCGACGATGTGGCGCGAGGCGTCGACGCCCGCGTCCTCCATCAGACGGAAGATCTGGCGGCGCTGGTGCGGCAGGGACAGCGACACGACCGTGCCGGACTTGCCGGCGCGGGCGGTACGGCCCGAGCGGTGCAGGTAGTCCTTGTGGTCGCCGGCCGGGTCCACGTTCAGGACCAGGTCGATGCCGTCGACGTGGATACCGCGGGCGGCGACGTCGGTCGCGACGAGCGCGTTGACGTAGCCCTTCTTGAAGTCGTCGAGGACGCGCGTACGGGCGCCCTGCGTCATGCCGCCGTGCAGTGCGTCGGCCTTGACGCCCGAGTCCTGAAGCTGCTCGGCGATACGGTCCGCGCCCAGCTGGGTGCGGACGAAGATGATGGTGCGGCCCTTGCGGGCGGCGATCGCCGAGGTGACCGGCGCCTTGTCCTTCGGCTTCACGACGAGCACGTGGTGCGTCATGGTCGTGACGTTGCCCTGGGCGCTGTCGACCTCGTGGCTGACCGGGTCGACGAGGTAGCGGCGCACGAGCGTGCCGATCTCGTTCTCCATGGTGGCGGAGAAGAGCATCCGCTGGCCGCCGGCCGGGATCTGGTCGAACAGCTCGGTGACCTCGGGCAGGAAGCCCAGGTCGGACATCTGGTCGGCCTCGTCGAGGACGGCGACCTGGACGTTCTCGAGCGAGCAGGCGCCACGGTTGATGATGTCGCGCAGCCGGCCCGGGGTGGCGACGAGGACGTCGACGCCGCGCTCGAGCGCGTAGATCTGGTTGCCCATGGACGTACCGCCGCAGACGACCTTCATCTTGAGGCCGAGTACGTCGCCGTACGGCTGCAGCGCGTCCGCGACCTGCATCGCGAGCTCACGGGTCGGGGTGAGGATGACCGCGCGGGGCTTCTTCTTCTCGGTGTGGCCGCCGGCCAGCGTGGCCAGGGTCGGCAGGCCGAAGGAGAGGGTCTTGCCGGAGCCGGTGCGGCCGCGGCCGAGGATGTCCTTGCCGGCCAGGGCGTCCGGGATGGTCGCGGCCTGGATCGGGAAGGGGACGGTCACACCGTTCTGCGCGAGCTTGCGGACGACGCCCTCGGGCAGTCCCAGCTCGGCGAAGGTGACGGTCGGCTCGGCGGCCTCGGTGTCGGTGTCGGCCTCGGTGTCGGCGACCGCGTCGGAATCGACAGCCTCAACGGCGTCGGGGGCGTCTACGGCCTCGGCAGCGGAAGCCGCCACGGCCTCGTCGTTCTCGGGCATGACGGCGTGATCAGTACTGAAAGTGGACATGCGAAATGCGAAACCTTCCGGAGTCTCGGCACGCGCCCAAACTCCGTGAATCGCAAATTCGACCGCCTCAATGCGGTCAGCCACGGCAAGGGAGAGTACGCGCCACGCGGCGCTCTTCTTTTTCGGCGCCGGGCAATGGGATCAAACGATCTATAACCATACGCACCCTCCCCCACAAATGGCAAACCGCGTCCGAGTGACTCCGGTTACACAGCCATCCGGACGCGCCCTACATGGGTCCCACCTGCGGAGACGCCGTCGGTTCGCCCCGCATCCTCCACCTCTCGGCAGCCCGCATCGCCCCCGCGCGCACCTCTGGCGCCGACGACGCCGAGGGCGGGTCGGTGGGCTCGCTCGGCGGCGGAGTGGGGCTCTCCGCCGGCGGTTCGGACGGCGACGGCTGCGGCGGCGGCGGAGGTTCGGAAGGGGACATCCCGCCGCGCGTAGGCTGGGGCAGCCCCGGCGGCTTGGGCCCGGGCCCGCCCCGCGTCGGCTTCGCCGCGGGCCCCGCCGAGGCGCTCGGCTTCGGCGATGCCCCCTTGCCGTCCGCGTCCTTGCCGCCGGGCGCATCCGAGCCGTCGGGGCCGCCGTCGCCATGCCGCCCGCCCGGCGCGGCGTGCCCACCGTCCGAATCGGCCACCGTCCCGTTCCGGTCCGCGGTCGAACGGGGCGCCGGCTTCCCGTCCTCGTCGTCGCTCACGCTCATACAGCCTGCCGATGCTGCGAGCGCCAGCGAAGCGGCGATCCACACAGCCAAACGGCCTGGGGCGGACAACTGGCGCACGAGCAGCACCTCCGGAGCACGGGAAACGAGACGGGTCTCACTGCCCAACTCCCCGTGCCCCACAAGGGACACGCCCCGCGCTACAAGGCCGACACACCCAGGGCGCCCACCTCAGCCACCGGCCCGGGCGCCAACTCCGCGCCCAAGGACACCGATCCGAGCCTCACCAGCAACGACGCACCCGTATTCGCGGCCGCCGGAGGCGTCCGGCCGCCCTCGGCCCGCCGCGGCATCTCATACGAAAATGTGGAGCACCAGTTCACTTGGCGACCGTCCGCGCAACGACCGTCCGCGTCGCCGAGGCCCCCAGCCACACCGCACACAGGGCACCCACGACCGTCCCCGCCGCGTAGGCGAACGCCGTGCCCGCCTCCTCGCGTTCGAGGAGCTTGTAGAAGTCCAGCGAGTACGCCGAGAAGGTGGTGAAGCCGCCGAGTACACCCACGCCGAGGAACGGCCGCACCAGCGGATGCGCGGGCCTGCCGCCCCGGCCGACCAGGACCATCAGCACTCCGATCAGCGCGCAGCCCACCACGTTCACCCAGAGGACGGTCCACGGGAACGCCCCCGGCGCCGCCGGCCACAGCAGGGTTGCCCCGTACCGCGCCAGCGATCCCGCCATGCCGCCCGCCGAGATGACGGCGAGTACCGGCCACGTACGCCTGCCCGCGACCCCGGCGCGCTGCGCGGGCACATGGAGATCGACATCCGGATCGACGGCCTCGGAGGACGGGCGGTGCGAGTGGTCCGGGTGGCTCATCCGTAGCCCAGCGCGTGCAGCCGCTCGTCGTCGATCCCGAAGTGATGGGCGATCTCGTGCACGACGGTGATCTCCGTCTCCTCGACCACGTCCTCGCGGGACTCGCAGATCCGCAGCGTCGGCCCGCGGTAGATGGTGATCCGGTCCGGCAGCACGCCCGCGTACCACTCGCCGCGGTCGGTGAGCGGAGTCCCCTCGTAGAGCCCGAGCAGCTCGGGGTCGTCGGCGGCGGGCTCGTCCTCGACGAACACCGCGACGTTGTCCATCAGCCGCGTCAGCTCCGGCGGGATCCTGTCCAGGGCCTCGGCGACCAGTTCCTCGAACTCCTCGCGCGTCATCTCCAGCACGTGGCCATTGTCACGTACGCCGACCGGGCGGTCGCCCCGGCATGGCCGCCCGCCGGACTGGGCATACGGGACCAATGGCCCGCGAAGCCCCGGAACCGACCCGATCGATCCGCGCAGCGCTCACCTCGATCCGCACCCCGCACACCCGGCTCCAGCGCCTCTACCGCTCCCGCAACACCGGACCCACCAGCACCCTGGTCCCCAGCCCGCACCCCTGGACCCGCGCCCTCGGCCTCACCGCCGTGGCCCTCCTCGGCGCCTGGCTCGGGCTCCTGATCGTCGGCAGCGTCCGCACACCGGTCGGCCCGATGGACACGACCATGACCCTGCGCCCGTCCTTCTCCGGCGGTACGAAGATCAACGTCTCGCCGCTGGGGGCGCTGGAGCTCGACTCGCACGTCGCCCCCGTCCGCCTCGACGTCGATGTCGACCAGCTCGATCCGGTCCGCTCCCAAGCTCTTGTCGAACACCCCGAACGTCTCTCCGGCCTCCAGGACGAGGTCGTCCACGACGTGACCGACGGCACCACCGAACTGGCCGTCCGCTCCTGCGTCGCCGCCGTCTCCGGTGCGACCGCGCTCGGCCTCGCGGTCTACCGCCGCCCGCGCCGCGCCCTCACCGCCGGCGGCCTCGCGCTCGCCCTGCTGGCCGGGTCCGGCGTCTGCGCGTACGCCACCTGGAACCCGAAGTCCGTCCTGGAGCCGAAGTTCTCCGGACTCCTGTCCAGCGCCCCCTCCGTCGTCGGCAACGCACGCTCCATCGTCACCGAATTCGACGTCTACCAGCAGGAGTTGGCGCGCCTGGTCACCAATGTCACCAAGCTGTACGACGCGACCTCCACCCTGCCGGCCTACCAGCCGGATCCCAGCACGATGCGGGTGCTGCACGTCTCCGACATCCACCTCAACCCGGCGGCGTGGCACATCATCGGCTCGCTCGTCGAGCAGTACGGCATCGACGTGATCATCGATTCCGGCGACACCATGGACCACGGCACCGCCGCCGAGAACGGCTTCCTCGACCCGATTCCCGACCTCGGCGCGCCGTATGTCTGGGTCCGCGGCAACCACGACTCCGACACCACGCAGGCGTATCTCTCCCACCTGAAGAACGTGCACGTCCTCGACGACGGCCGCGCTGTCACGGTCGCGGGCCTGCGCATCGCGGGCATCGGCGACCCCCAGTTCACCCCGGACCGCTCGATCGTCGCCGAGGGCGACCCGGCCGAACGGATGACGGGCATTCGCCTGGCCTCCGCCCTGCGCGACCAGTCCCGCGCGGGCACCCCCGTCGACATCGCGGTCGCCCACAACCCGGTCGCCGCCCGCGAGACCGACGGCGTGGTCCCGCTGGCGCTGGCGGGCCATGTCCACCACCGCGAGACGGAGGTACTCCCGCACGGCACACGCCTGAAGATCGAAGGCTCGACGGGCGGTGGCGGTCTGCGCGCCGTACAGAACCGGGAGCCGGAGAAGGTGCGCGCCTCCGTCCTCTATGTGGACCGTACGACCAGAAGGCTGCAGGCGTGGGACGAGATCACGCTGGGCGGCCTCGGCCTGGCGACGGCCGAGGTCAGCCGCCACCTCCCGGAAGAGAACCACCCGGGCGCGACCCCCTCCCCGAGCGTCCCCTCGCCGTCCCCGACCACCTTGTCCCCGGGGAGACGCTGACACCGGCGGCTCCGCCGAGGGCCGGCCGCCGTAAACCGTTTTGGCGATAGCTCCCCGCATCCCATATGCTTCTCACGTCCCCGACGCGCTGCAAAGCGCCCAGGTGGGCCCTTAGCCCTCATCGTCTAGTGGCCCAGGACGCCGCCCTTTCAAGGCGGTAGCACGGGTTCGAATCCCGTTGGGGGCACGCATTACTGTGTGCGAGACTTGTGCTCGCACATTGCTTGGTCCTGTGGAGCAGTTTGGAGTGCTCGCCACCCTGTCAAGGTGGAGGCCGCGGGTTCAAATCCCGTCAGGACCGCTGCGGCTCGTGAGAGCTGCGTGGCTGGGTAGCTCAGTTGGTACGAGCGATCGCCTGAAAAGCGATAGGTCGCCGGTTCGACCCCGGCCCCAGCCACAACCCGAAAGCCCCGATCCTGTGCGGACCGGGGCTTTCTCCGTATCCGCACCCCACACGCCGAACCCTGCACGCCGCGCCCCGCACCCGCGCGAACGACGTGCTCCCCTGGTTTCGGATCTGGACGAATCTGCTCCGTTCTGCACCGGCTCGTGGGGGAAATGCGTTCGCCAGCGCTTTCCCGGGGGTGCGATCCTGGTCTCCGTATGTCTACTTCCTTCGCAGACCTTCAGACCCTGCTGGCCGGGGCGTCACTCCGCGACGCCCACCGGCTCGGCCGTCGTCTCGAAGGCGCCCGCCGCATCCGTAAGCCCGAGGCGCGGCAGGCCGTGCTGGACGAGATCGCCACCGAGGCCGAGCGGTCCTCCGCCCGCACGGCCCAGCGCGCCACCCGGGTCCCCGAGGTCACCTACCCCGAGCAGCTCCCGGTCAGCCAGAAGAAGGACGTGATCCTGGAGGCGATACGGGACCACCAGGTCGTGATCGTCGCGGGCGAGACCGGCTCGGGAAAGACGACGCAGATCCCGAAGATCTGTCTGGAGCTGGGCCGGGGCGTACGCGGCATGATCGGCCATACGCAGCCGCGGAGAATCGCCGCCCGCACGGTCGCCGAGCGGGTCGCCGAGGAACTGCGCACCCCCCTGGGCGAGGCGGTCGGCTGGAAGGTCCGGTTCACCGACCAGGTCGGCGGCGACACCTTCGTCAAGCTGATGACGGACGGCATCCTGCTCGCCGAGATCCAGACGGACCGCGAGCTGCGCGCGTACGACACGATCATCATCGACGAGGCCCACGAGCGGTCTCTCAACATCGACTTCCTGCTCGGCTATCTCGCCCAGCTGCTGCCCAGGCGCCCCGACCTCAAGGTGATCATCACCTCCGCGACGATCGACCCGGAGCGTTTCTCCCGCCACTTCTCACAGGCCCCGATCGTCGAGGTCAGCGGCCGTACGTACCCCGTCGAAGTCCGCTACCGGCCCCTCCTGGAGGACGAGAGCGAGGAGTCCGACCGCGACCAGATCACCGCGATCTGCGACGCCGTCGAGGAACTCCACGGCGAGGGCAAGGGCGACATCCTCGTCTTCCTCTCCGGCGAGCGCGAGATCCGCGACACCGCGGACGCGCTCAACAAGAAGCAGTACCGCTTCACCGAGGTGCTCCCGCTGTACGCCCGCCTTTCGCACGCCGAGCAGCACCGGGTCTTCCAGCCGCACACCGGGCGCAGGATCGTTCTCGCGACGAACGTCGCCGAGACCTCCCTCACGGTCCCGGGCATCAAGTACGTGATCGATCCGGGCACCGCCCGTATCTCCCGCTACAGCCACCGCACCAAGGTCCAGCGCCTGCCCATCGAGCGGATCAGCCAGGCCAGCGCCAATCAGCGCAAGGGCCGCTGCGGCCGTACCTCGGACGGCATCTGCATCCGGCTGTACGACGAGGACGACTTCCTGTCCCGCCCGGAGTACACGGACCCCGAGATCCTGCGTACGAACCTGGCGTCCGTCATCCTCCAGATGACCGCGGCGGGCCTCGGCGACATCGAGAAGTTCCCCTTCATCGACCCGCCGGACCACCGCAATATCCGCGACGGTGTCCAACTCCTCCAGGAACTGGGCGCGTTCGACCCGGCGCAGAAGGACCCCAAGAAGAAGCTCACCCAGCTCGGCCGCAAGCTCTCCCAGCTCCCGGTCGACCCCCGCCTGGCCCGTATGGTCATCGAGGCCGACAAGAACGGCTGCGTACGCGAGGTCATGGTGATCGCGGCCGCGCTCTCCATCCAGGACCCGCGCGAGCGTCCCGCCGACAAGCAGACGCAGGCCGACCAGCAGCACGCCCGCTTCAAGGACGAGACCTCCGACTTCCTCGCCTACCTCAACCTCTGGCGCTACATCCGCGAGCAGCAGAAGGAGCGCGGCTCCTCCAGCTTCCGCCGGATGTGCAAGCAGGAGTATCTGAACTTCCTGCGCATTCGCGAGTGGCAGGACATCTACGCACAGCTGCGTACGGTTGCCAAGCAGATGGGCATCCACCTCAACGAGGAAGACGCGCCCGAACAGTCCGTCCACACCTCGCTGCTGGCCGGTCTGCTCTCGCACATCGGGCTGAAGGACACCGACAAGAACGAGTATCTGGGCGCACGCAGCGCCAAGTTCGCCGTCTTCCCCGGCTCGGCGCTCTTCAAGAAGCCCCCGCGCTTCATCATGTCGGCCGAGCTCGTCGAGACGTCCCGGCTGTGGGCCCGGGTCAACGCCAGGGTCGAGCCCGAGTGGATCGAGCCGCTCGCGCAGCATCTGATCAAGCGCACCTACAGCGAGCCGCACTGGGAGAAGGACGCGGCCGCCGTGATGGCGTACGAGCGGGTCACCCTGTACGGCGTGCCGATCGTCGCCCAGCGCAAGGTGAACTACGGGCGCATCGACCCCGAGACCTCGCGCGATCTCTTCATCCGCAACGCGCTGGTCGAGGGCGACTGGCGCACACACCACAAGTTCTTCGCCGACAACCGCAAACTCCTCACCGAGGTCGAGGAGTTGGAGCACCGCGCCCGCCGCCGCGACATCCTGGTGGACGACGAGACGCTCTTCGACTTCTACGACCAGCGCGTGCCCGAACATGTCGTCTCCGGCGCGCACTTCGACTCCTGGTGGAAGCACAAGCGCCAGGACGAGCCCGAACTCCTCGACTTCGAGCGCGAGATGCTCATGACCGAGAAGGCCGGGCAGGTCACCAAGGACGACTATCCCGACTCCTGGCGCCAGGGTCCGCTGAAGTTCCGGGTGACCTACCAGTTCGAGCCGGGCGCGGACGCGGACGGTGTGACCGTCCATGTCCCGCTCCAGGTGCTGAACCAGGTCACGAGCGAGGGCTTCGACTGGCAGATCCCGGGGCTGCGCGAGGACGTCGTCATGGAGCTGATCCGCTCCCTGCCGAAGCCGATCCGGCGGCATTACGTCCCGGCGCCGAACTACGCGAAGGCCTTCCTGGAACGCTCCGTACCGCTCCAGGAGCCGCTGCCCACCACGCTGGCGCGTGAGCTGCAGCGCATGGTCGGCGTGCCCGTCACGGCGGACGACTTCGATCCGACCCGGATGCCGGACCACCTGAAGATCACGTTCCGGATCATCGACGAGCGCCGCAAGAAGCTCGCCGAGAGCAAGGACCTGGACGCCCTGAAGCTCCAGTTGAAGCCGAAGGCACGCCAGGCCCTGTCCCAGGCCGCGGCGGCGACCGCGGGCCCCTCGGGCGAGTCCATCGAACGCTCGGGCCTCACCGACTGGACGATCGGCACGCTCACCCGCGTCTTCGAGACCCGTCGCGCCGGCCAGCCGGTCAAGGCCTACCCGGCTCTGGTCGACTCCGGCGAGAGCGTCTCCGTACGCCTCTTCGACACCGAGGCGGAGCAGAAGCAGGCGATGTGGCAGGGCACGCGGAAGCTGATCCTGCTCAACATCCCTGTGAACCCTGCCAAGTTCGCCTCCGACAAGCTGACCAACCAGCAGAAGCTGGCGCTGTCACGCAATCCGCACGGCTCGATCCAGGCGCTCTTCGACGACTGCGCGACGGCCGCGGCGGACAAGCTGATCGCCGACCACGGGGGCCCGGCCTGGGACGAGGAGTCGTACCGCAAGCTGTACGACAAGGTGCGGGCCGATCTCGTCGACGCGACCGTACGGACCGTGGGACAGGTCCAGCAGATCCTGGCCGCCTGGCAGGCCTGTGAGCGCCGCCTGAAGGCGACGAACAGCCTGACGCTGGTCAACAACGTCCAGGACGTCCGCGAACAGCTGGCGGCCCTCATGCCGACCGGTTTCGTCACCAGGACCGGCCTGCGCAGGCTGCCGGACCTGATGCGCTATCTGGTGGCCGTGGACCGCCGCCTCCAGCAGATGCCGACGGCCGTCCAGCGCGACACGACGCGCATGGAGAAGGTCCACGAGATGCAGGACGAGTACGCCTGGCTGCTGGAGCAGATGCCGCAGGGCCGGCCGGTCCCGCAGGAGGTGCTGGACATCCGCTGGATGATCGAGGAGCTGCGGGTCAGCTACTTCGCGCACGCGCTGGGAACGGCGTATCCGGTCTCCGACAAGCGCATCGTCAAGGCGATCGACGCGGCGGTGCAGTGACGCGGCGGGGCGGCTTGCATCGAGTTCGACCGCACCCACTGAGCTGCTGTACAGTCTCTCTCGCAGCCAACGCACATCATCGGCTGCGAAACCTGGTCCTGTGGAGCAGTTTGGAGTGCTCGCCACCCTGTCAAGGTGGAGGCCGCGGGTTCAAATCCCGTCAGGACCGCAGTGAGATGAAGGCCCGCGCCGTTTGGTGCGGGCCTTCATCGTGTCCGGTGGCTGTTCCCCACCCCGCCCCTTCCCGAACTGGGGGCAAGCCCCCAGACCCCCGACGGGGCTTCGCCCCGGACCCCGTATGCGACCTTCGGCCGCATGTCCTCAAACGCCGGACGGGCTGAATGTGCGGCAGGGCCGCACAATCCAGCCTCGCCGGCGTTTGAGGCGCGGGGGTCCGGGGGCAGCGCCCCCGCACGGGGTTCGGGGCGGAGCCCCGGTGGGGGCTGGGGGCTTGCCCCCAGTTCGGGAAGGGGCGGGTAGGGGAAAGGCCCCGCGCAGCGGCCCCGACAGCCGCTTCTGCCGACTCACGTGGCGCTCGCATCACACCCGCCCCACCCGTGCCCCCGTCGTCTTGACGCCGTCATCTGCCACCGGTACCCAGTGCATAGAGGACGGCACACACCGGAGGTGACGTGCATGGCGGCGTCCGCAGCGAGGCAGCACGAGACCAAGGCGCTTCTGCGCGCCCATCTGAAGGCCGCGTCCGGCTATCGGCACCGCACTCGGCACTGCCCGATCTGTCATCGCCTCCTGAGGCTCGCCATGGAACCCTCCGCGGACGCCCCCCAGCCCGAGGCCGAAGGTTCCGCCCCGGAGTGACCAACGCGCCCTGGCACGCGAGTTCGCGCGCGGCACGCTCGCCTTTGGCAAGAGGCGTGCAGTGTGACGGGAGTCACCGAACAGGTTTCCCGAACGGGGGAATTTACCCCCCGCCTACAACCGACCAATTTAATATGTGCAATTGCACCACCTTTCGAGCACCTCCCCACCCTTCCGGCCATCGGGCCCCCAGGGTCCCCCGGCCGGCCACCCGCCACACCTCCCCGGGCACAAAAAAAATCGCGCTGGACCCGGCGGAGTCCAGCGCGATCAATGACGAAGGTGTCCGTTGGGGCAGACGCCCGTCATGTGGAGCTATAGGGGGGCTTGCCGGGATGGGGGTCCCGGAAATGCCCGATCAAATGGGGTGTTCAGGCCTCGCTGCGCTGCTGCGGAATACCCGCAAGCAGTGCGCGGACCTCAGCCTCGCGATACCGACGATGTCCACCGAGCGTGCGGATGGACGTGAGCTTGCCTGCCTTCGCCCAGCGGGTCACCGTCTTCGGGTCCACGCGGAACATCGTGGCAACCTCAGCCGGGGTCAGCAGCGGCTCGGCATCAGGGGTGCGAGCGGTCATGAGCGGCCTCCTCGGGAGAACCGAACCTTCTCGGTTCTTTCCTCTAAATTCTGCACCTTGACCCGCGTTGCCCGAAATGGCGGACGCGGGCCGAGTCGGTTATAGGACGAACGGCTTGTCCTCGGCACTACAACTACACCATCTGTCCAGCCACGTCGGCCAAACCGATGGAATTGCCCTCTGAGTGTCCAACAGCGGCGGAAGGCCGATGGACCATGCCATAGCGGACAGTCACGCCACAGTGACGATCAGTCACAGAGCGATCAGGAGTCGTCAGACCCCCCATAGAGTGCAATGCCGAGCATTCCGCACATAGTTGGACGGAAGGAGTCCTCCCCGGACTCCTTGTCCTATTTTGACACGAGGGTAGGTGATGGGCGCAAGAGCGCAGTAAGTGCCGTCCGTCACGCTTGAGACAAAGGCCCGGATAGGGACCTACGTCCTGGACCGATGGCTTCCAGGAGGCTCAATGGTCCCCAGAAAAGCTCAGTTGGCGAACTGAAGGTCCCTCACGGCCCGCCAGCGATCCACAAGGCGCGCGTACGCCTCTCCCGCGCCCTCGCCGTCCCCGGCCCGCAGCGCGGCGATCCCCTCGGCCAGATCCGCGGCCGACCGGTCCTCGGCGAGCTGCGGTCCTGTCAGCGCGTGCACCAGGCCGCCGTAGTCCAGCTCGACCAGGGAACGCGGATGGAATTCCTCCAGCCACCGCCCCACATCTACCAGGCCCTCGGTCAGCCTGCCCTCGTCGAGCGTCTCCCGCAGCGTCTTCAGCGCCCGCGCCACACGCCGCCTGGCCTGCACCATCGGCGTCCGGTAGCGCAGCACGGCCGCCGCGGGCCCGGCGGGCTCGTACTGGCGCTCGTCGTCCGAGAAGAGCGCGAACCAGCGCACCGGCACCTGCCAGACCGCCGTCCTGATCCACGGCCGCGCGTCGGGGTTGCGCTCGCGCCACTGCTCGTAGTCCGCGGCCGCCTGCCCGCGCACCACCGGGGGCAGCGCGGCGTCGAGCAGCGGCGCGGGCAGCTGCTCGGCCAGTTCCTCCAGCGCCAGCCAGCCGCGCAGCCGGGTCCGCCACGGGCAGACGCAGACCACCCCGTCCACCTCCGTGACGAAGGCGTCACCGCTCTCGTGGACCGGCACCGGGACCGGCGGCGTGGGCAGCAAGTCGGCGAGCGATCTCCGTAGTTCGTCCTGCGCGGTGGGGGTGCGCTCCCGGCGGGCGTAGCGGGCCCAGTGGCCCCGCTCCGGCTCGGGAAAGGCCGCCAGCGGCTCGTACACCCGCAGGTAGGCCGCATACGGGACAAGGACCGAGGACAGCGCTGGCATGGGGCAAATCCTTCCACGCCGGTACTCCGCCAGGGGGTGATCCTCAGCACTGGGTCGGATCTACGCGCGCGTAGGACTTACCCTCTGTCCCAACTGGGCCTTCCCCACCCACAGGAAGGTCCGCATCCGCCGCTTCGTACTTGGGAGTCACCACCGTGACCGATGTGACCGACGGCGTCCTGCACACCCTGTTCCGATCGGACCAGGGCGGCCACGAGCAAGTCGTGCTGTGCCAGGACCGCGCCTCCGGGCTGAAGGCCGTCATCGCCATCCACTCGACCGCCCTGGGCCCTGCCCTCGGCGGCACCCGTTTCTATCCGTACGCGTCCGAGGAAGAGGCCGTCGCCGACGCGCTGAACCTCTCCCGGGGGATGTCGTACAAGAACGCCATGGCCGGGCTCGACCACGGCGGCGGCAAGGCCGTGATCATCGGTGACCCCGAAACGATCAAGACTGATGAGCTGCTGCTGGCTTATGGCCGGTTCGTGGACTCTCTCGGTGGCCGTTATGTCACCGCCTGCGACGTCGGTACGTATGTCGCGGACATGGACGTCGTGGCCCGCGAGACGCGCTGGGCCACCGGGCGCTCGCCCGAGAACGGCGGCGCCGGTGACTCCTCCGTGCTGACCGCCTACGGCGTCTTCCAGGGCATGCGGGCCTCGGCCCAGCACCTGTGGGGCGACCCGACGCTGCACGGCCGCAAGGTCGGCATCGCGGGCGTCGGCAAGGTCGGCCACCACCTGGTCGAGCACCTGCTCAAGGACGGCGCAGAGGTCGTGATCACGGATGTGCGTGAGGAGTCCGTACGCCGGATCCTCGACAAGCACCCGCAGGTCACGGCCGTCGCGGACACGGACGCCCTGATCCGCACGGCGGGCCTGGACGTCTACGCCCCTTGCGCGCTCGGCGGCGCCCTGAACGACGACTCCGTGCCCGCGCTCACCGCGAAGGTCGTCTGCGGCGCGGCCAACAACCAGCTCGCGCACCCGGGTGTGGAGAAGGACATCGCGGACCGCGGGATCCTCTACGCCCCCGACTACGTGGTGAACGCCGGTGGCGTGATCCAGGTAGCCGACGAGCTGCACGGCTTCGACTTCGACCGCTGCAAGGCGAAGGCCGCGAAGATCTTCGACACCACGCTTGCAATATTCGCACGTGCGAAGGACGACGGCATTCCGCCGGCCGCGGCGGCCGACCGGATCGCCGAACAGCGCATGGCGGAAGCCCGCCGCCGCTGATCCTCGCCGGACCTCGGCCCGCCGCCCCGGGAGAGAAGACTCCCCCGGTCGGCGGGTCGACTGCCAAGAAGAGGTTAAAATCGCAGTTGACCAGCGAGGACGGGGCTCCTCGCGGGTTCTGCGAAGTGGCGCGTCATGCGGGCGGCGTACCGTATGGCCGCGGAAGCAGGTACCGTTGAAGCCCTACGGACCGGTCTCTTCACGGAGAGCCCGTTCCGAATCATGAACGCGTGTCAAGACTCTGGGGCCGTCGAGCCCCGTCACCGAGGGGGTCGAGCCATGGGGCGCGGCCGGGCCAAGGCCAAGCAGACAAAGGTCGCCCGCCAGCTGAAGTACAACAGCGGCGGGACTGACCTGTCGCGTCTGGCCAACGAGCTGGGCGCATCGCCTTCGAGTCAACCACCGAACGCTGAGCCGTTCGAGGATGACGACGAGGAAGATGACCCGTACGCACAGTACGCGGATCTGTACAACGACGACGATGACGAGGACGAAGAGTCCGGTCCGTCGTCGCAGCGCCGCGGCGCTTGACGTACGTGAACCTCAAATAGCACTGCCACGTGACCCGGTCAGGGGTGTTCGCCCCGGACCGGGTTTCGCGCTGCCCCTGTGGGGTCAGTTCGCGTAGTCCCCGGTCAGGGTCGCACCGGTGGTGCGCTCGCCGCGCTCGGTGATCTCTCCTGCGACCCAGGCGTCGACGCCCCGGTCCGCGAGCGTGGTCAGCGCCACGTCCACCGACTCCTCGGGGACGACGGCGATCATGCCCACGCCCATGTTGAGCGTCTTCTCCAGCTCCAGTCGCTCGACATCGCCGGCCGTGCCGACGAGATCGAAGACGGCGCCGGGGGTCCAGCTCGACCGGTCGACGACCGCGTGCAGATTGTCCGGGATCACCCGGGCGAGGTTGTTGGCAAGACCGCCGCCGGTGACATGGCTGAAAGCGTGCACCTCGGTGGTCCGGGTGAGCGCCAGGCAGTCGAGCGAGTAGATCTTGGTGGGCTCGAGCAGTTCCTCGCCCAGCGTCCGGCCGAACTCCTCGACCTGCTGGTCCAGGGACATCTTCGCCCGCTCGAACAGGACATGGCGGACCAGCGAGTACCCGTTGGAGTGAAGGCCGGAAGACGCCATTGCGATGACCGCGTCACCCGTACGGATACGATCCGCGCCCAGCAGGTGGTCGGCCTCGACCACGCCGGTACCGGCGCCCGCGACATCGAAGTCGTCCTCGCCGAGGAGTCCGGGGTGCTCGGCGGTCTCGCCGCCGACCAGAGCGCAGCCCGCCAGCACACAGCCTTCGGCGATGCCCTTGACGATGGCGGCGACCCGCTCGGGGTGGACCTTGCCGACGCAGATGTAGTCGGTCATGAAGAGCGGTTCGGCGCCGCAGACGACCAGGTCGTCGACGACCATGCCGACGAGGTCGTGGCCGATCGTGTCGTACACACCCATCCTGCGGGCGAGATCGACCTTCGTGCCGACGCCGTCGGTGGCGGAGGCGAGCAGCGGGCGCTCGTACCGCTTGAGGGCGGAGGCGTCGAAGAGACCGGCGAAACCGCCGAGGCCGCCGAGGACCTCGGGACGCCGGGTCTTCTTCACCCACTCCTTCATCAGCTCGACGGCGCGGTCGCCCGCTTCGATGTCGACGCCCGCGGCCGCGTAGCTGGCACCGGTGCCCGCGTGCTCAGCACGCTCGGAAGATTCAGCGGTCATTGCTGGGAGCTTTCGTGTCGTACTGCGGGGGTTACGGACGACGGAGCGCGTCGGCGGCATCGGAACCGCCCGCCAGCTCGGTCTCCAGAAGCTGCTTACCGAGCAGCTCGGGATCGGGAAGATCCATCGGGTACTCGCCGTCGAAGCAGGCGCGGCACAGATTCGGCTTGGCGATGGTGGTCGCCTCGATCATGCCGTCGATGGAGATGTACGAGAGCGAGTCCGCGCCCAGCGAGCTGCCGATCTCCTCGATCGTCATGCCGTTGGCGATCAGCTCGGCGCGGGTGGCGAAGTCGATGCCGAAGAAGCAGGGCCACTTCACCGGCGGGGACGAGATCCGGATGTGGACCTCGGCGGCGCCGGCCTCGCGGAGCATCTTGACCAGGGCGCGCTGGGTGTTGCCGCGGACGATCGAGTCGTCGACGACGACCAGGCGCTTGCCCCGGATGACTTCCTTGAGGGGGTTCAGCTTGAGGCGGATGCCGAGCTGGCGGATGGTCTGGGACGGCTGGATGAAGGTGCGGCCGACGTAGGCGTTCTTCACCAGGCCGGAGCCGTAGGGGATGCCGCTGGCCTCGGCGTAACCGATGGCGGCGGGGGTGCCCGACTCGGGTGTCGCTATCACCAGATCGGCCTCGACCGGGGCCTCCTTGGCGAGCCTGCGGCCCATCTCCACACGGGAGAGATAGACATTCCGGCCGGCGATGTCGGTGTCTGGGCGAGCCAGATAGACGTACTCGAAGACACAGCCCTTGGGCTTCGCTTCTGCGAAGCGGGAGGTGCGGAGGCCGTTCTCGTCGATGGCGATGAGCTCGCCCGGCTCGATCTCGCGAACATAAGTGGCGCCGCAGATGTCGAGGGCGGCGGACTCGCTCGCGACGACCCAGCCGCGGTCCAGGCGGCCGAGGACGAGCGGGCGGATGCCCTGCGGGTCGCGGGCGGCGTACAGGGTGCTCTCGTTCATGAAGACCAGCGAGAACGCGCCCAGCACATCCGGCAGCACCTTGGCGGCGGCCGCCTCGATGGTGAGCGGCTTGCCGTCGCCGTCGACCTGGCCCGCGAGGAGGGCGGTCACCAGATCGGTGTCGTTGGTCGCGGCGACCTGAGTGGACCGGCCGTTCTCCTTGGGGAGAGCCGCGACCATCTCGGAGAGCTGGGCGGTGTTGACGAGGTTTCCGTTGTGGCCGAGCGCGATCGAGCCGTTGGCGGTGGCCCGGAAGGTCGGCTGGGCGTTCTCCCACACGGAGGCGCCCGTGGTCGAGTAGCGGGCGTGACCGACCGCGATATGACCCTTGAGGGAGCCGAGAGAGGTCTCGTCGAAGACCTGGGAGACCAGGCCCATGTCCTTGAAGACGAGGATCTGGGAGCCGTTGCTCACCGCGATTCCCGCGGATTCCTGGCCTCGATGTTGGAGGGCGTAGAGCCCGAAGTAAGTGAGCTTCGCGACCTCTTCGCCCGGGGCCCAGACACCGAAGACGCCGCAAGCGTCCTGGGGGCCTTTCTCACCGGGGAGCAGGTCGTGGTTGAGTCGTCCGTCACCACGTGGCACGGCACCGAGTGTAGGCGAGATCGACCACTGGTCCGAATTGGGGATATGCAGGGGACTCGCGCGGAGGACGGCCCGGCGCGCTGTTCGACCATGCGGTCTCTTGGTGACCGGACCGTCACGCTGCTGGAGCGCCGACGCGTTGACCTGGCCCGCGTCGCAGGCGCGACCTGTCGCCGCGCCCGGCAGCCCTCGCTCCTCGGCACCGGGAAGGCCGGGATTCGTCTGCGGGGAACCCGCTGCGCGGGGGCCAGGGGCAACGTCGGGGTTGCCCATGTCACACCTGGCGCGCTCCCGTACGCCGGATGATCACTTCTCCGACAGGGCGGGCGCCGACGTCGCGGCCAGTCCCTTGCCGTTCTCCGCGGTCAGGGACAGGGTGCGGTAGTCGATCTTGTACGTCACCTTGCCCCCCAGGACCTTCAGCAGGTGGCTCTCCACCATCGCCGCCGTGCCGGTGCACATCTTCCGGGTGGTGGCGAGCCGGTCGAAGGTGATCGTGGAGCCGGAGATCTTCGCGGTACTGGTGAAGGTGTTGCAGCCGAGGCTGCCGCGTACGGAACCGTCCTTGGCGAAGGTCATGTACGCGTTCTTCTCCGTGCCGGCGGGCATCGAGGCTGCCGTGTCGCCGGTCACCAGGGAGTTCACGGTCCACTTGGTGCCCACCAGCGGAGCCGGCTTCTGGGCGCTGAGGGCGATGGAGTCGCCCTTGTCGGTGGTCAGGGTGAGCTTGCCGTCGGTGATCTTCGCCTTGAGCTTGCCGGAGAAGGCGGCCCGCAGCGCGTCTTCGAAGGCCATGCGGCCCTTGTCGCAGGCCATCTCGGTCTGCACGGCATTGCCCACGGTGATCGTGTCGCCGGCGACCTTCACGTCGGCGCCGAAGCCGTTGCAGCCGTAGCTGCCCTGGGCGCGGCCTTTGGAGGTGATCTCGACATGCGCGCCCTCGGGGGCAGCGGACTTCTTCCCGTCGACGGTCACGCTGTCGACGGACCAGTGGACGCCGGTGAGTGGCACGTCGGTCGAGACCGATGCGCCGGCGTCGCCGGTGCCGGTGCCGGATCCGGAACCCGTTTCCGTGCCGCAGGCCGCGAGGGCGAGCAGCGCCAGGGCGGTGACAGGAATGCTCAGCTGGTTGCGCATACCGATCTGACGGGCCTGCTGTGGCTCTGGTTCCCCCTCGCCCTCCCCCTGCCGCGTTCAGCCCAGGATCGGGAGCAACCCCGAGAGATCGGCACGCTCGCCGCTCGCGCTGACCTTCGCCGCGTCGAGCGCCTCGGCCCATCCCGTACGCCCGGTGGCGAGACGGATCCAGGTCAGCGGATCGGTCTCGACGACATTGGGCGGGGTGCCCCGGGTGTGCCGGGGGCCCTCGACGCACTGCACGACGGCGAACGGCGGCACCCGTACCTCGGTGGATGCCCCCGGTGCTTTCACCGCGAGCGCGTCGGCGAGCAGCCGGGTGCAGGTGGCGAGCGCCTGCCGGTCGCAGGGGATGCCGAGCCCGGTGGCGTCGTTCAAGTCGTCGGTGTGGACGATGAGTTCGACGGTACGGGTGACCAGGTAGTCGCCGAACCGCATCGCGCCCACGCGGGCGGCGAGGAGCCGGTCGTCGGAGGCGACGGCCAGCAGCTCGGCGATCCGGGCCGCGGTCCGGGCGTACAGCTCCGGGGGCTCGGCGATCGCCGCGATCTTCTTGGTGTCCTCGGAGACGCTCCCGGCGTGCTTGACCGTCGCGAACGGCCAGTCCAGCAGCTCGACTTCCACCGCGGCGGGCGCGGGGTTCGCGTAGGTCCGCGCGACCGTGTCGACCGCCATGGCGATGTGCCCCGTCAGGTCACGCACCGTCCAGTCCCCGAGCCGGGTGGGCAGAGCGAGCTGCTCGGGCGTGAGAGTGCCGACCGCGCGCTGTACATGCGCGAACTGGGCGAGAACGGCGCCGCGGATCTTGGCGGAGTCGTAGCTGCGGGTGCGCTTCTTGGCCGGTGGCATGAGACAGACAGTAAAGGGTGGGTACGACAGCCGCACAGGCCGCGAAAGCCCCCGCCCGGAGGTCCGGACGGGGGCTCCCCCAGCAGCTGTGCGTCAGACCAGCAGACCCGGGATGGTCTCCTCGTGAGCCGTACGGAGCTCGCTCAGCGCGATGCTGAACTCGCCCTGCACATCCACTTCGTCGCCGTCCACGACACCGATACGCGTCACGGGCAGACCCCGCGCCCCGCACATGTCGTTGAAGCGGAGCTCCTCGCTGCGCGGGACGGACACGACCGCACGGCCGGCCGACTCGCTGAACAGGAAGGTGAAGGCGTCGAGCCCGTCCGGGACGATCAGCCGCGCACCCGTGCCGCCGCGCAGGCACGACTCGACGACCGCCTGGATCAGGCCGCCGTCCGACAGATCGTGCGCCGCGTCGATCATGCCGTCGCGGGAGGCCGAGATCAGGATCTCGCCGAGCAGCTTCTCGCGGTCCAGGTCCACGGCCGGCGGCAGTCCGCCGAGATGGTCGTGGATCACCTGGGACCAGGCCGAGCCGCCGAACTCCTCACGCGTGTCGCCGAGCAGGTAGAGGAGCTGGCCCTCTTCCGCGAAGGCGATCGGGGTGCGGCGGTTGACGTCGTCGATGACACCGAGGACGGCCACGACGGGCGTCGGGTGGATCGCGACCTCACCGGTCTGGTTGTAGAGCGAGACATTGCCGCCGGTGACCGGGGTGCCCAGCTGCAGGCAGCCGTCCGCGAGGCCGCGGGTGACCTCGGCGAACTGCCACATGACGTCCGGGTCCTCGGGCGAGCCGAAGTTCAGGCAGTCCGAGATGGCGAGCGGCCTGGCACCGGAGGCGGCGACATTGCGGTACGCCTCCGCCAGCGCGAGCTGCGCGCCCGTATAGGGGTCGAGCTTGGCGTACCGGCCGTTGCCGTCGGTCGCCATGGCCACACCCAGGTTCGACTCCGCGTCGATCCGGATCATGCCCGCGTCCTCGGGCTGGGCCAGCACGGTGTTGCCCTGCACGAAACGGTCGTACTGATCGGTGATCCAGGACTTCGACGCCTGGTTCGGCGAGGAGACCAGGGCGAGGACCTGCTCACGCAGCTCCTCGGAGCTCGCCGGCCGGGGCAGCTTGTTCGCGTCGTCGGCCTGCAGCGCGTCCTGCCACTGCGGACGGGCGTACGGACGGTGGTACGTCGGGCCCTCGTGCGCGACGGACCGCGGCGGTACGTCGACGATCTGCTCGCCGTGCCAGAAGATCTCCAGCCGCTCGCCCTCGGTCACCTCACCGATGACGGTGGCGATGACGTCCCACTTCTCGCAGATCTCCATGAAGCGGTCGACCTTGCCGGGCTCGACGATCGCGCACATGCGCTCCTGCGACTCGCTCATGAGGATCTCCTCGGGCGAGAGGGTCGCATCACGCAGCGGGACGGTGTCGAGCTCGACGCGCATACCGCCGGAACCGGCGCTCGCCAGCTCGGAGGTGGCGCAGGACAGACCGGCGCCGCCGAGGTCCTGGATGCCCGCGACCAGCTGCTCCTTGAAGATCTCGAGCGTGCACTCGATGAGGAGCTTCTCCTGGAAGGGGTCGCCGACCTGGACGGCGGGGCGCTTGGCGGGACCGGTCGACTCGAAGGTCTCCGACGCCAGGACGGACACGCCGCCGATGCCGTCGCCGCCCGTGCGGGCGCCGTACAGGATGACCTTGTTGCCGGGGCCCGACGCCTGCGCGAGGTGGATGTCCTCGTGCTTCATCACGCCGATGCAGCCCGCGTTGACCAGCGGGTTGCCCTGGTAGCACTCGTCGAAGACGACCTCGCCGCCGATGTTCGGCAGGCCCAGGCAGTTGCCGTAGCCGCCGATGCCCGCGACGACACCCGGCAGGACACGCTTGGTGTCGGGGTGGTCGGCGGCGCCGAAGCGCAGCGGGTCGACGACCGCGACCGGGCGGGCGCCCATGGCGAGGATGTCGCGGACGATGCCGCCGACGCCGGTGGCCGCGCCCTGGTAGGGCTCGATGTAGCTGGGGTGGTTGTGCGACTCGACCTTGAAGGTGACCGCGTAACCCTGGCCGACGTCGACGACACCGGCGTTCTCGCCGATCCCGACGAGCATCGCGTCGCTCTCGGGCTTCTTCTCGCTGAACTGCTTCAGGTGGACCTTGCTGCTCTTGTACGAGCAGTGCTCGGACCACATGACGGAGTACATGGCGAGCTCGGCGCCGGTGGGCCGGCGGCCGAGGATCTCGCGGACGCGCGCGTACTCGTCCTGCTTGAGGCCGAGTTCCTTCCAGGGCTGCTCGACGTCCGGGGTCCCGGCCGCGTGCTTGACCGTATCCAGGCTCATGCGTTGACCAGCTTCTTGAGGATCGAGGTGAAGAATCCGAGGCCATCGGTGCGGCCCGTGCCGATGAGGGGCTCGACGGCGTGCTCCGGGTGCGGCATCAGGCCGACGACATTGCCCGCGGCGTTGGTGATGCCGGCGATGTCACGGAGCGAGCCGTTCGGGTTGAAGTCCAGGTAGCGGAAGGCGACCCGGCCCTCGGCCTCCAGCTCGTCGAGCACACGCTCGGCAGCGACGTACCGCCCGTCCATGTTCTTGAGCGGGATCAGGATCTCCTGACCGTCGGTGTAGTCCGCGGTCCAGGCCGTCCCGCTCGTCTCCACCCGCAGCTTCTGCTCACGGCAGATGAAGTGCAGGTGGTTGTTGCGGAGCATGGCGCCCGGCAGCAGATGCGATTCGGTGAGGATCTGGAAGCCGTTGCAGATACCGAGAACCGGCATGCCCGCCCTGGCCTGGTCGATGATCGTCTCCATCACCGGCGAGAACCGGGAGATGGCTCCGGCGCGCAGATAGTCGCCGTAGGAGAAACCTCCGGCGAGGACCACGGCATCGACCTGCTTGAGGTCCTTGTCGCGGTGCCAGAGCGAGACGGGCTCGGCGCCCGCGAGGCGGACGGCGCGCAGGCTGTCCTGGTCGTCGAGCGTGCCGGGGAAAGTGACGACTCCGATACGAGCGGTCACGATTCCACCTTTACGACGAAGTCCTCGATGACGGTGTTGGCGAGGAACGTTTCGGCCATCTCATGGATGCGGGCGAGGGCGGCCTCGTCGACCGGCCCCTCCACCTCCAGCTCGAAGCGCTTTCCCTGACGTACGTCCGCGATTCCGTCGAATCCGAGACGCGGCAGTGCACGTTGAACTGCCTGTCCCTGGGGGTCGAGGATCTCGGGCTTGAGCATGACGTCGACTACGACGCGTGCCACGGGCACTCCCGGTGGTGTGTTGCGAGGGCGGTTCCCTCAGCGTACCCGCCCGAAAAATCTACGCGGGTAGATATCTGGAGAACGCCCAGGGAAAATCCCGGGAAAGAATCCCGCACGCCATTGCATCGGACACGCGCATGTAATTGGCTGGGCTTCACAATGCAGTGCGAACCGCTGTACAAAGGAATACAGAGGAAAGCACCATTGCCCCTCACCGGCCGGAAATCCGGTATCACCGCATGTCGGTACGCCTGTCAGAACCGGTGATACCGCAGGGAAAGGACCGATATCCGTGGCTCAGCGAGTAGTGGTCACGCTCTCCGACGACATCGACGGCGGAGAAGCGGCGGAAACGGTCGCGTTCGCACTGGACGGGAAGTCGTACGAGATCGACCTCAATCCCTCCAATGCAAAGAAACTGCGCAAGGCGCTGGCCCCCTACATGGCGGCAGGCCGAAAGCAGACAAACGCCGGGAAGCGTGACAAGTCCCGCGTCTCCTACCGGCACACCTCGCTCGAGCCCGCCCCGGCGGCCGTGCGGGCGTGGGCGCAGTCCAACAAGATGGCCGTGCCGGCCCGCGGACGGATCCCCAAGGCGGTCTACGCGGCCTTCCGCGAGGCCAGTTGAGAGGCCGGCCGAGAGCGCTCGCAGATCCGAGTTGCACTGCACCCCGGCTGTTCGGCTAGAGTCTGGAGCACGCCGAGGGGCGAGGCCGCACGGCCCGACCTCACGCAGCGTGCGGGTGTAGTTCAGTAGTAGAACGTCCCCCTTCCAGGGGGAAGGCGCAGTGTGCAATTCCTGCCACCCGCTCTGCATCGCTTTACCGGCCACGGTTGTGGATCAGGTAGAGTGGTGGACGCACCGCCCAGTGAGAGCTGAGCGGCAGCAATGCGGACGTGGCTCAGTTGGTAGAGCATCACCTTGCCAAGGTGAGGGTCGCGAGTTCGAATCTCGTCGTCCGCTCAGAGTGAAGGCCCTGGTCGATATGACCGGGGCCTTCTTCGTGTTCGTGTGTTCCCTTCGTATGCGCCCTCGTATCCACCGGCCCCGATGACATTTGTCATGGACAGCGGTGACAGCCCGCACTGCCGGGCGGACCCGGCCGGCCCGAGCCTTGAGTCATGACCAGAGACCAGTACGTCATCGAGGCCGAGGAGCTGCGGCGGACCTACGGCGGCGGCTTCGAGGCAGTGACCGGCATCTCCTTCTCCGTGGCGCGCGGCGAGGTCTTCGCCCTGCTCGGGACCAATGGTGCGGGCAAGACCTCCACGGTCGAGCTGCTGGAGGGCCTTGCCGCGCCCGACGGCGGACGGGTACGGGTCCTCGGTCACGATCCGCACCGCGAGCGAGCCGCCGTCCGGCCCAGGATCGGCGTGATGCTGCAGGAGGGCGGCTTCCCCTCCGACCTGACGGTGGCCGAGACGGCCCGGATGTGGGCGGGGTGCACGAGTGGAGCCCGGCCGATCGCTGAGGCGCTGGAGCTGGTGAAGCTCGGCGAACGGTCCGGCGTACGCGTCAAGCAGCTGTCGGGCGGCGAGCGGCGGCGGCTGGATCTGGCGCTGGCGCTGCTCGGGCGGCCCGATGTGCTCTTCCTCGACGAGCCGACGACCGGCCTGGACGCGGAAGGGCGCTACGACACCTGGGAGTTGGTGCGGGCACTGCGCGAGGGTGGCACGACCGTGCTGCTGACCACGCACTATCTGGAGGAGGCCGAGTCCCTGGCCGACCGGCTGGCGATCATGCACCGGGGGCGGATCGTGAGCACCGGCACCCCGGCCGAGGTGACGGCGGCCCGGCCGGCACGCATCCGGTTCGTCCTGCCCGAGGGGGTGGCGGCGGGACGGCTGCCGCTCTCGCTGCGGGCGGCGGCGGACGGCCGGCGGATCGAGATCCGTACGCACCGGCTGCAGCAGGCGCTCGGTGAACTGCTGCAGTGGGCACGGGAGTCGGACGTACGGCTGGAAGCACTCGACGCCCGGTCGGCCACGCTCGAAGAGGCCTTCCTCGACATCGCCCAGCGGCAGGAAGGGCTGGTGGAGGCCCGATGAGGACCAAAGCAGTGGGCGCCTCCGGGCGGCTGAAGGCGCTCGGACGGGCCGAGTTGACCCTGCTCGTACGCAATCGCTCGGCGCTGTTCGTCGCGTTGTTCGTGCCCGTGGCGATGATCGGGGCGATCAAGGTTTCGCTCGACCCGTGGGATCCCGAGGAGACCGGGATGAGTGTGGCCGAGGCCGCGATGACCGGCGGCATCGGGATGACGCTGATCCTGGTCGTCTACTCCAACCTCGTCTCGGCGTACACGGCCCGGCGCGAGGCGCTCGTGCTCAAGCGGCTGCGTACCGGCGAGGCTACGGATCCGGAGATCCTCACCGGGATCGCGCTGCCCGCTGCCGTCCTCGCGCTCGCGCAGTGCGCGCTGATGGTCGTCGCCGGGGCCGCGCTGCTCAGGGTGAAGGCACCCGAGCGTCCCGAACTCCTCCTGGCGGGCGTGCTGTCGGGGTTGGTGCTGATGACCGCGCTGGCCGCGGCGACGTCCGCGTACACCAGGACCGTGGAGAGCGCGCAGATCACCACTCTGCCCGTGTTCCTGGTCTCGATGATCGGCTCGGGCCTGTTCATACCGCTGGAGGCGCTGCCGCAGAAGGTGGCCTCCGTGTGCGAACTGCTGCCGCTGACGGGGGTGATGCAGCTGGTGCGGGCCGGGTGGCTGGGCGGGGCGCAGGCGTCCGACCTCCTCATTGCCACGCTGAACGCACTGGTCTGGACGGGGCTCGCGGTGTTTGCTGTGCAGCGGTGGTTCCGCTGGGAGCCGAGACGCTGACCGGAGGTGTGCGGGTGAGGGGGTGGAGCGCTCGCAGCGGGCTGGCCAAAGTCGACCTGTACACACGCGGCACGGTGTATCTGATCGTGTGGGTCGGGGTTCTCGGGCTGGGGTTGCTGCTGATGGCCCGGCCGGTGAGCACGGACGGGCAGCTCGTGCTGGTCGCGGCCGCCATGCTGCTCGCGCTGGCCGAGGGGGTGTTCTGCGGACGCATGGCCCGGCACGCGATGGACGCCTATCTGGGCCAGGGGCAGGTGCCCCGGAGGCTGGTCCTGTGGGCCGCGGCGGCGACGGCCGCGACGACGGCCACCGTGGTGGTGCTGGCGGCGACGGCCGATCTGACGGGGCAGCTGCCGACGATGCTGGCGGCGGCACTCGCGCCGTTCCTCACCGTCCACTGTCTGCTCGTACGCAACCGGACCACGGCCCTGATCCAGCTGGCGGTACTGGCCGTGATCTGCGGTCTCGTCCCGCTGACGGGCCGCACGGCCGACGAGGTGCTGCTCACCGTGGTGAGCGTCGGCTTCACGAACGGGTGGCTGGCCTTCACGGCCCGCGTGTCCATGTGGGTGCTCGCGGTGATGTGGGAACTGCGGGAGGCCCGTGATGTCCAGGCGCGGCTGGCGGTAGCGGAGGAGCGGCTGCGGTTCGGACGGGACATGCACGACGTCCTCGGCCGGAATCTCGCCGTGATCGCGCTCAAGAGCGAGCTCGCGGTGCAACTGTCCCGGCGCGGCAGGGCCGAGGCGGCGGACCAGATGGTCGAGGTGCAGCGGATGGCCCGTGAGGCGCAGCAGGAGATACGGGAGCTGGTGCGCGGCTATCGCGAGGTCGATCTCGGCGTCGAACTCCAGGGCGCGCAGGGGGTGTTGGAGGCGGCCGGGATCGACTGCCGGATCGAGGGCGGCGTGGGCGGGGAGCTGCCGGTCCGGATCCAGTCGGCGCTCGGCTGGGTCGTACGGGAGGCGACGACCAACGTGCTGCGGCACGGGGACGCGGCGCGCTGTGTGATCCGGCTGAAGGAAGCCGGGGATCACGCGGTGCTGGTCGTGGAGAACGACGGGGCGCCCGAGCCCCGCACCGGCGCGGGCGGCTCCGGACTCGCCGGGCTGCGGGAGCGGCTCACCGCACTGGACGGCTCGCTCGACGCGGGCCCGGCGGGCGAGGGCCGCTTCCAGCTCACGGCGAAGGTGCCGCTTCCCCAGGAGGAACGATGACGACGACACCCGTACGGGTCCTGCTCGCCGACGACGAACATCTCATCCGGGGCGCGCTCGCCGCGCTGCTCGCCCTCGAAGACGATCTCGTGGTCGTCGCCGAGGCCGCGTCCGGGACCGAGGCCCTGGCCATGGCGCGGGCGCACCGGCCCGATGTCGCGGTCCTCGATCTCCAGATGCCCGCCCCGGACGGTGTGAGCGTGGCCACATCCCTGCGGGCCGAACTGCCCGGGTGCCGGACGATGATCGTGACGAGCCATGGGCGGCCCGGACATCTCAAAAGAGCGCTGGCAGCGGGCGTGCGGGGCTTCGTGCCGAAGACGCTCAGCGCCCGGCGGCTGGCGGAGATCATCCGTACCGTGCACGCCGGAAACCGCTATGTGGACCCCGAGTTGGCGGCCGACGCGATCTCCGCGGGGGACTCTCCGCTGACCGTCCGGGAGGCCGAGGTGCTGGAGCTGGCGGCGGACGGGGCGCCGATCGCGGAGATCGCGGAGAGGGCCTCGCTGTCGCAGGGCACCGTACGGAACTACCTCTCGTCGGCCGCCTCCAAGCTGGGGGCCGAGAACCGGCATACCGCGGTGCGTCTCGCTCGCGAGCGAGGTTGGGTATAGTGGTCTCCGCGCAACAGCGCATGCGGACGTAGCTCAGTTGGTAGAGCGCAACCTTGCCAAGGTTGAGGTCGCCAGTTCGAACCTGGTCGTCCGCTCAGAGTAGAAGGCCCCGGTCATCGCGACCGGGGCCTTCTCCGTGTCTACGACCAGCTCGTGCCCGTCAGCAGCGCGTACGCCTCGATGTATTTGGCGCGGGTCGCCTCGACGATCTCCTGAGGGAGGGCCGGCGGCGGCTGCTCGCTCTTGCGGTCCCAGCCGGAGGCCGGGGAGGTCAGCCAGTCGCGCACGTACTGCTTGTCGTAAGAGGGCTGGGCGCGGCCCGGCTCCCAGGAGGCCGCCGGCCAGAAGCGGGAGGAGTCGGGGGTCAGCACCTCGTCGGCGATGACGAGCTCGTCACCCTCGAAGCCGAACTCGAACTTGGTGTCCGCCAGGATGATGCCGCGGTCGCGGGCGATGTCACGGGCCCGGCCGTAGACGGCGAGGGTCGTCTGGCGCAGCAGGGCGGCGGTCTCCGCGCCGACCTGGCGGGCCACTTCCTCGTAGCTGACGTTCTCGTCGTGATCGCCCACGGCCGCCTTGGTCGCGGGCGTGAAGATCGGGGCCGGGAGCTCGGAGCCGTCGCTCAGGCCCTCGGGGAGCGCGAGGCCGCAGACCGTACGGGACTCCTTGTACTCGGCGAGGCCGGAGCCGGTGAGATAGCCGCGGGCCACGCACTCGACCGGAACCATGCGCAGCGACTTGCAGATGAGGGTGCGGCCCGCCCAGTCGGCGGGGGCACCGTCAGGAAGGCCGGAGCTCAGGACATGGTTGGGGACCAGGTCCTCCAGACGCTCGAACCACCACAGCGAGAGCTGGGTGAGCACCCGCCCCTTGTCGGGGATCTCGGTGGGCAGCACCCAGTCGTAGGCGGAGATGCGGTCGCTGGCGACCATCACGAGGTCGCCCGCCTCGTTCTGGTACAGGTCGCGCACCTTGCCGGTGTGCAGATGTACCAGGCCCGGCACCTGAAGCGGCTCGGGCTTTTCTACGAATCCGGACACGGTTCCTCCCCGTGGTGACGTCTAACCTGTCCGATTGTCCCGTACGCGGGGTGGACCGGCTCGTACGGGGTCAGTCGCGCTTGCAGATGGGGTCAGTCGCGCTTGCAGATGCGGTCGAGGAGGTTCGCCGTCGCCCGCTGGACACGGGTGTCGACGTGGCCGGGGCGGTCCAGCGCCGGGGACCAGGCGAAGGTGCCTGCGGCGAAGACGAGCGCGCCCGAGGGTGCGCGGTACAGGGAGGTCTCCTGGTGGCGGGTGGCGCCGTCGACGTCCCGGTAGGGGGAGTGGGAGAGCAGGATCCGGCCCTGGTGCTCGGGCAGCGCCGTGCGCGGGAAGTACCGGTCGGCCTCGCCCGCGACCAGGCCGGGGAGCTTGTCGCCGTCGTCGGCGCCGGTCGCCTCCCAGAGCCAGTGATCGGCGTTCCGTACGACCAGAGGGTGTGGCTCGGGGACCCGTCCCGCGTACTGGATGCCCAGCAGCTGCTGCTCGGCCCGGTCGATCTCGCGCCACAGGGCCGGTTTTCCGGGGCAGCGGCGTTTGCGGCAGGTCAGCAGGCGGTCGGGGACGCCGGAGGGCGACGGGCCGAGCTCGACCTGCCAGTACATGGTGTTGGCGGAGAGGAAGACGAGCGAGGTGCCGCGGTCGCGGGCGCGCTCGACGGCGCGGCGCATCGGGACCGACCAGTACTCGTCGTGGCCCGGGAAGACCAGTCCCCGGTAGCGGCCGGGGTCCACGCGGCCGGCGTGGAGGTCGCGGGTGTCCGCGTAGGCGAGGTCGTAGCCGTACCGCTCGGCCCAGCGGATGAAGTCATAGGCGTGGCCGACATGGAGCGGAAGGCCCGCGCCCGCGTAGGGACGGTCGAAGGAGACCGTGGTGGCGGCGTCCTCCTCGCCGAGGAGGCGGCCCGTCTCGTCCCAGGCGTGGTAGAGGCTGGCGCCCGTGCGGCCGTCCTCCGGATAGAGGTTGTACGCCTGCCAGGTGATGTCCGGGAGGAGAAGCAGGAGGTCGGCGGGCTGGTCGTCGCGGACGGTGAAGGGGATGTGGGAGCGGTAGCCGTCGGCGGTCGTGAGCACGGCGACATACGCGCCGATCGCCCAGTAGGACGGGATCTGCAGCCGCCAGGAGAGCCACCAGTGGTGGCAGGAGACAGTCCGGTCGGCGGCGAGAGGCGGTGGCTGGACGATGCCGGAAAGGCGCGGACTGGTGGTGATCTTGGCTGCTCCGTCGCCCGCGTAGTGCCCGATGCGGTAGACGTCGACCGAGAACTGCTGGGGCGGGTCCACAGTGATGTGGAAATCGATCGCCTCGCCGGGGGCGGCCGCGCCCGTGGACGCGAAGCCCTTGATCTGCCTGCGTACGTCGTCGGCGGTGCGGGGTCCGCGGGCGCTCCTGCCGCGGTCGGGATCGGCGTACCAGGGGACGACCTGGCCGGTGTCGTCGAAGTAGTGCTCGCTGCCCCGGAGCCAGGGCAGGGGGCCCTGGCCGAAGGGGTCCGTGACGGCGTGGGCGAGGGCGCCCGATTCCCATCGCCGGATCTGCTCCGCCCCCATGCTGCGCCCTCCCTCGAGGCCCCGGATCATCTGTGATGCGCCACCAGTGTTCAGTGCCGGTCTCCAGCACATCACATAACGCACGCACTCCGTCACCGTTCGTCGCGAATCGACGCGAACGGAAGGGACGTTCCGGGCGAGATGGGTGTATCGCCCGCGCGGAGGCTCGTCGTCGTCCGTCGTCGTTCGCGTCGTGCGAGCCCGTCCGACGCCGTCAGACCAGGCGGACCGGCTTTTCCGGGCGGACGCCGAGGGTGGAGAGCCAGCTGCGCAGCGGGGCCGCGTCGCCGTCCTCGGTCAGGCTCAGCACGCGGCCGGCCAGATCCGCACGGCGTTCACCATTGATCATCAGCGCCGGGCCGTCGAGCCAGTCGAGGCCGGGGGCCGCGCCCGCCGTGTCGACGGCGGCGCAGCAGACCATCGCGGTCACATGGTCGGCGAGCAGCTCACGGCCCGTACGGGGCGGCTGTAGCGGGAACAGCGGAAGCGGGTCGGCTCCCCAGCCGTTCAGCGCGTCACCGGGGCTCTTGGGGGGCGGGGGGACCGCGGCCTCCTCGCGGGCGACCTCCGCGCTGATCCCGGCGGCCAGCAGCTCGCCGGCCTCGGCACCCGGGCCGGACAGATGGTCCATGACCCGGGTCAGCGTCGGCCCGTGCGGGCCCGTCGACGGCGGTACGCCCAGATCGTCGAGCACCCTGTGGAGACGGGCCGCTTCCGTACGCCACTTACGGTCGACCACTTCTTCCGGATACTGCTGCCAGTCCACCGGCGACCAGTCGGGGCCCGCCTCGGCCGGGCCGCCGTGGAAGAGGCGGGCGGCCAGCAGGGACGCGGCCTCATCTATCGCGCCGGGCTCTTCGAGCAGGTCGCAGGCGGGGCGCTCGCCGAGCCGGGAGGCGAAGCCCTCGGCGAGACGGTCGCGCCGCGAGAGCTCGGTCAGGGCCGAGACGACGCCCGCGTCGAGGCGCGAGGGCCATCGGCCCATGCGCCAGGCGGGCAGCGCGACCCGGGTCAGCAGCCGGTCCCAGCCCGCATAGGCGAGGCCGACCTGCTCCTGGGCGACGATCCTCAGGCCGTAGTCCACAGCCTGTGCACGCTCGGACGCGGCCGCCGCGACGCCCCGCTCCATCTCGGAGGCCGGCGCCTGACAGCTGCGCAGCAGCAGCCGGGTGCTCCCGCCGACGAAGCTGAGCGCCACCCTGCGTATCGGTCCCAGCCCTGGGGCGGACGCGACCGCGACCGCGGCGTCCAGGCCCCGTACGAAGCGGCGTGCCGCAGCTATGTCGGGGTGCGCGGAGGGCGCCGTGCCCGCGACGACCGGGGCCAGCACGGCCCGCAGCTCGGCGACCCGCATCCACCACAGGAAGGGCGAGCCGATCACCAGCACCGGCGCTTCGGTGCCGCGGCGCCTGCTTCCGCCGGGTAGCGCATGGGCCGGGTGCGTACGGTCCTCGAGCCAGCTGTCGCAGTCGGGGGTGAGCGCCAGCGCGGAGGGCGCGGGGACCTCCAGGCGCTCGGCCAGGTCCCGCACCAGCCGGTACAGATCCGGGGCCGCGCGCTCCGGGAGCTCGACGGTGGGGCTGAGCGCGGGACTGGCCCGGACTATCACGGCCGAGACCGCCGCGGCGAGCAGCAGCACGATCACCGCGAAGACCGACACGGCCCAGCGCGCCAGGTCCCAACTTCCGCCGCTCATATGCCCCGCGGCATCGCCCGCGAAGAGCACCACGGCCACGGCCGCGGGCAGCAGCGCCACGGCCACCGCCCTGCTGCGCACCCGCAGCACGGCGAGGGCTCGCGAGCGCGCGGCGTGCGCACCCAGCGACTCACCGAAACCGGTACCGGACACGGTCCGACCTCACCCCCTCTGCCCTGCGACGGTGTTGCTCACTCCCCCACTGTGGCACCCACAACTGACATCGCAATGCCGGTGGGCCAAGTGCCGGAACGCTTGCGCCGCACCCTAGTTGGGGCTTCGGCGGGCGTCATCCGGATGGCTCAGCCGTCACTCGATGGAATGGCGTTGGGCAAAGGTGATGACGGTCCTCAGGGCCTAGAGGTTCACTCCCCGGCGGCCTCGCGTGCGATGTCCGTACGGTGCAGCGAGCCGTCAAGACGGATTCGCGCCACCGCCCGGTACGCGCGCTCACGCGCCTGCGCCAGGTCCTGCCCGGTCGCCGTGACCGAAAGGACCCGGCCGCCGGCGCTCACGATCGCGTCGCCGTCCCGCTTCGTCCCGGCGTGCAGAACGTACGCGTGGGGCGCATCCTGGGCCGCGACCTCGTCCAGGCCCTCGATCTGGTCGCCGGTGCGCGGGGTGTCCGGGTAGTTGTGCGAGGCGACGACCACGGTCACGGCGGCGTCATCCCGCCACCGCAGCGGCGGCTCCAGATCGAGAGTGCCCTGCGCGGCGTGGAGCAGCAGGCCCGCGAGCGGGGTCCGCAGGCGGGCCAGGACCACCTGTGTCTCCGGGTCGCCGAAACGGGCGTTGAACTCGATGACGCGTACGCCGCGCGAGGTGATCGCCAGACCCGCGTACAGCAGCCCGGCGAAGGGCGTGCCCCGGCGGTGCAGTTCGTCGACGGTGGGCTGGAGGACGGTCGCCATGACGTCGTCGACCAGCTTCGGGTCCGCCCACGGGAGCGGGGAGTACGCGCCCATGCCGCCCGTGTTGGGGCCCTCGTCGCCGTCGAGGGCGCGCTTGAAGTCCTGGGCAGGGGTGAGCGGGACGACCGTCTCGCCGTCGGTGATCGCGAAGAGGGACACCTCGGGGCCGTCGAGGAACTCCTCGATGACCACGCGGCCGCCGCAGGCCAGGGCGTGCTCGCGGGCCTTGTCGAGGTCGCTCGTCACGACGACGCCCTTGCCGGCCGCGAGGCCGTCGTCCTTGACGACGTACGGAGCGCCGAAGGCGTCGAGGGCCTCGTCGATCTCCTCGGGCGTCGTACACACATAGCTGCGGCCCGTGGGAACACCGGCGGCCGCCATCACGTCCTTGGCGAAGGCCTTGGAGCCCTCCAGCTCGGCCGCCTCGCGGGAGGGGCCGAAGCAGGGGATGCCCGCGGCTCGTACGGCGTCGGCGACCCCGGCGACGAGCGGTGCCTCCGGTCCGACGACGACAAGCCCGGCCTCCAGCTCGGTGGCGAGCCGCGCCACGGCCTCACCGTCCAGCGCGTCGACCGGGTACAGCTCGGCGACCTCACCGATGCCTGCGTTTCCGGGCGCGCAGTACAGAGCGGTGACGTCGGGGTCGAGGGAGAGAGAGCGGCACAGGGCGTGTTCGCGGGCGCCGCCGCCGATGACGAGGACCTTCACGGCAGCCAGCCTAGCCGCCGGGGCCGGCTGCTCCTGTACGGGCCTCCGAGACCTTCTCCCCTATTCGTTTGTGTATTCCTCCACGACGGTGGCACCGAGCTCGCGGACGATCACGTCGATGCCGGAGAGCGCGGAGTCGACGAGGTCGGGGTCGTCCTCCTCCGGTACGTCGTCCTCGGGGGCGACCGGGGGCGGGCTGTGCACGGGGGCGGGGCGCGGGGGCTCGGCCGCGGAGGCCTGCGGGGCCGCCGAGTGTGGAGCTGCCTGGGCGGGCCGGGGCGCCGGAGCCGTAGGGGCCGGGGCGGGAGCGGAGTTCTGGGGGGCTGTGGCCTGCGCGGCGGGGGCGGACGGGCCGCGGCCGCCGCCACCACCGCTCCCGTATCCGCTGCCACCACCACCGAAGCCGCCACCGCCGGAGCCGCCTGTGCCGCCTGCGCCGAAGCCGCCTCCGCCACCGGACGGGGGCTGGGCACCTCCGCCCGGGCCGGCAGTGCCGCCCGACGGGTCGATGATCGCCTCGACCTTCCACTGCACATTGAACTGCTCGGACAGCGCCTGCTTCAGCACCTCCTCGCTGCCGCTGCTGGCGAAGTTGTCCCTGGCGCCGGCGTTGATGAAGCCGAGCTGGAGGGTGGTGCCGTCGAAGCCCGCCACCTGGGCGTTCTGGCTGAGCAGGATCCACGTGAAACGGCGGCGGTTCTTCACCGCCTCCAGGATGTCCGGCCACATGTTCCGTACCTGACCGGCGCCTTGGACCATGCCGGGAGCGGGGGCCGGTGCGGCGGGCGCGGGCGCGGCCGGACCGGGAGCCGCGGGCCCCGGCTGCTGGCCGCCCTGTCCCGGGGCCGACGCGGTGGGCCATCCACCGGGACGCCGCCCGGCCTCGGGCGCGGTCGCGGCGGGCCAGGCACCGGGGCGCTGCCCGGCGGGCTGCTGCTGCTCGGCGGGGGAAGCGGCGGGAGCGGGGGCTTCGGGCGCAGGGGCGGGAGCTTCGGCGGGCGTGGGCGCGGGGGGTGCGGGCGGCACCGGCGCGTGGGCCTGGGCCGCAGGCCCCGGGACGTACCCCATCGCGGGCCCGGGACCGCCGGTCGAGAACGTAACCCCGCGCTCCAGCTTGTCCAGCCTGGCCTGCGTCGAACGCTCGTCGTCGAAGGCGGCGGGCAGCAGCACCCGCGCGCAGATCAGCTCCAGCTGCAGCCGTGGCGAGGTGGCGCCACGCATTTCCGTAAGCCCCGTGTTGACGAGATCCGCGGCCCGGCTCAGCTCGGCCGCGCCGAAGACGGAGGCCTGCGCCTGCATCCGCTCGACCACATCGGCGGGGGCGTCGATGAGCCCGGTCGTCCCCGCGTCGGGCACGGCGGCCAGGATCACCAGATCCCGCAGCCGCTCGAGGAGATCGGCGACGAAGCGCCGCGGGTCGTTGCCGCCTTCGATGACCGTGTTGACGACCTGGAAGGCCGCGGCCCCGTCACCCGACGCGAAGGCGTCCACGATCGAGTCGAGCAACGACCCGTCCGTGTACCCGAGGAGGGAGGTGGCCATGGCATACGTCACACCCTCCTCGGCGGCGCCCGCGAGCAACTGGTCCATGACGGACATGGAGTCACGCACGGACCCCCCGCCCGCCCGTACGACGAGCGGCAGCACACCGTCGGCGACCGGGATGTTCTCCTTGCCGCACACCTCGCCCAGGTAGTCGCGCAGAGTCCCGGGGGGCACCAGCCGGAAGGGGTAGTGGTGCGTACGCGACCGGATGGTGCCGATGACCTTCTCGGGCTCGGTGGTCGCGAAGATGAACTTGAGATGCTCCGGGGGCTCCTCGACCACCTTCAGCAGAGCGTTGAAGCCCTGCGGGGTGACCATGTGCGCCTCATCGATGATGTAGATCTTGTACCGGCTGCTCGCCGGGCCGAAGAAGGCCTTCTCCCGAAGATCACGCGCATCGTCCACACCACCGTGGGACGCGGCGTCGATCTCGATGACATCGATCGACCCCGGCCCGTTCCTCGCGAGGTCGCGGCAGGACTGGCACTCACCGCAGGGCGTGGGTGTGGGCCCCTGCTCGCAGTTCAGACAGCGGGCGAGGATGCGCGCACTGGTCGTCTTGCCGCATCCACGCGGCCCGCTGAACAGGTAGGCGTGATTGACCCGGTTGTTCCGCAGGGCCTGCTGCAACGGGTCGGTGACATGCTCCTGCCCGATGACCTCGGCGAAGGACTCGGGGCGATAGCGGCGGTACAGCGCAAGGGACGACACGCCTACGAGGTTATCGGGGCCCACCGACAAGCGGCGCCGCCGTCCAGCCCGTCCGCTGTGCGGTCCGTCGGTCCGTCGGTCCGTACGCCGCGTCCGCCCCGTTCGTCCGCAAACGCAAGCGCCCCCCACGCACCCGCCAGAGCCGACCTACCCTTGCTGCCTTCCGGCCCTGGGGGAGTTCAGTCAGATAGCGCCACGTGAGGGGCTCCGCACAGGGTACCTGATGGCAGGGGGTGGGAACGAGTTCGCTAGCACTCCTCAACGTCTTGTATTGTTTGCGGCGGAGGATTCGCCTAGTGGCCTAGGGCGCACGCTTGGAAAGCGTGTTGGGGGCAACCCCTCACGAGTTCGAATCTCGTATCCTCCGCCAGTGCCTCACCGGGCACGATGTCGAAGGGCCCCACCGTTCGCGATGGGGCCCTTCGTCGTTGCCCGTCTCAGTTTCCGTCTCCGCAGCCTCGCCCTGGCTGGTCGCGACCAGGTGCCCGGTGGCCCAGCGCCGTCTCCGTCCCGGCGATGAGCTCGTCGAGGTAGTCGCGGGCGCCGCGCGGCCGGGTGAGCGCTGCCGCCTGTCCGGACCAGAGGTTGACGTACTCGGCCAGACCGCGCTCCGCGGCCGCTGTGCGCAGCGGGCGGGTGAGCGTGTACTGGAGCGGATACGGCGCCAGTTCGTTCTCGTACGCCAGCGCCTCACGTGTGAAGCGGTTGGGGATCGCCCGCGCGAGCCGTCCCGAGAAGGCCCGGGTCAGTACTGTCGTATGCGCCCCGGGGCCCTGCAGCGCGGCCCGGTGGATCGCGCTCGCGCCGGACTCCTCGGTCGCCAGGAAGCCGGTGCCGATCTGCACGCCGTCCGCCCCCAGCGTCAGCGCGGCGGCGATTCCCCGGCCGTCGGCAATGCCGCCGGCGGCCACGACGGGGATCGACACGGCCTGCGCGACCTGCGGGACAAGGGAGAAGGTCCCCACGAGGGATTCGTTCACGGGGCGCAGGAACGAGCCGCGGTGCCCTCCCGCATCACTGCCCGAGGCGACGACGGCGTCCATGCCTGCCGCCTCGATCGCGAGGGCCTCCTCGACGGTGGTCGCCGTACCGACGGTCCGGATGCCCCTTCGCCGGGCTTCGTCGAGCACGCGGGCCTCGGGAATGCCCATCACGAAGCTGATCACCGGCGGCTCCGCCGCGAGCAGCGCGTCGATCTGCTGCGCGAATTCCGGGGCGGGTGGTGGCTCCTCCAACTGGGCGGTCGGCAGCCCGAGTTCCTCGAACCACGGGCGCAGCAGCCCGGCGTACCGGGCCATCCGGTCACGGTCGGGCGGTGCCGCGGCTTCGTCTGGATGCGGGACCCAGAGATTGACCGCGAAGGGCCGGGCGGTGGCCTTTCGCAGCTCGCCCACGAGCTCGCCGATCCCGTCCGGGGTGAGGATGTGTCCTCCGTACGAGCCGAGCCCGCCGCCTTCGGACACGGCGGAGGCGAGCGCCACGGACGACAGCCCGCCGCCGAACGGACCCTGCACGATGGGCACTTCGAGGCCGAGCAGCCCGGCGAGCCGGCCGCGGGCCCAGGGGCGCTTCCCGTTGGTCATGACAGTCTGCCTTTCAGGACATGGAGAGCTCTCGGGGCATCCATGGGAATGAGGGCGTTCACAGCGCGAGTGCGAGCGCCGTGCGGCCCGACACCTGCTCGAGTGCGGTCTCGGCCACCCGGCGCCCGAGGTGCTCGGCCGTCCGCAGATCCGCCCCGGGCGGGGCGTCCTCCGGACCGAGGTCGGACGGCGACTGAGCCATCGCGCCGAGGAAGCCGCCGAGACGGTTGAGGTCCTCGGGGGTTCCGCTCGTGGAGTACTCACCGCCGGGCGGCAGGCCCAGCGAGACCCAGTTCATGCCATGCTGCGCGGCGAAGATCGCGAGGCCGACCAGGACGTTCAGCTTGTCGCCGTTGATGCCGGCGGAGTTGGTGAAGCCGGCGGCGAGCTTTCCGGCCCAGCCCTGGTTCATCCAGACCGGGGCGCTGGCCTCGGCGAATGCCTGGAAGACGGCGGACTGGCTGCCCATGTAGGTGGGTGTGCCGAAGACGATCGCATCGGCGCCGGCAAGCGTCTCCCACAGCCGGTCGTCCACGACGGCCACGTCGCACAGCTCGGTCTGCGTTCCGGGCACCGACCCGGCTCCGGCAGCAACCGCACGAGCCTGGCGGGCAGTGTGGCCGTAGCCGCTGTGGAAGGCGACGGCGATCGTGATCTTTTTGGGCATGGCGAAGTCCTCGCAGGTCAAGTGGTCGGCGGGGTTTCCCGCCACCTGCCGAGGAGAGTAGACGACCGGTCAACTAAAAGCGACTCTTTATAGTTGACCGCCCGTATACTCACCAGCATGGGACGGACGAGCACGGCACGCGAACGACTGCTGGACGCGACCTGCGGCCTGATGCTGAGCCGCGGTTACGGCACGATGGGCGTCGCCGAGATCTGCGCCCGCGCGGACGTGAGGAAAGGCAGCTTCTACCACTTCTTCGAGTCGAAGCAGGCCCTGACGATCGAGGCGATCAACGCCCACTGGGCGGCCCAGAAGCCCGGCTGGGTAGCGACCCTGCGCAGCGACGGGTCCGCGGAGGGCAGGCTGGAGAGGCTCTTCCTCGACCAGGCTGCCGCCCAGCGCACGGCGAAGGCAGAGGGCGGCGCGGTCAACGGCTGTCTGTTCGGCAATCTGGCGCTGGAGCTGAGCACCCAGGACGCGGTCGTCCAGACCCGGCTGACGGAGATCTTCGACGAGCAGATCGACCTGGTCCACGCCACGCTCGCGGATGGGGCGGAACAGGGCGCGATCCCTGCCCAGGCCGCGACCCGAGCCACCGCCCGCGCGGTACTCGCCCAGCTGGAAGGCATGGTCATGTTCGCGAAGCTGGCGAATGACCCGTCTGTGCTGGACGGGCTGTGGGCGCAGACCTCTCGGCTATTGCAGAGCTAGGCCCGTGTTTTAGAACTAGCGCCGTCCGCCCCGTAGGGCGGGGCTCGCGGCGTCTGGTGCGTGCAATCGCAAGGCGGTGGGGGCACCCCCGGACGAAGTCTGGGGGAGATCATCCTCGTACTGGACGTACTTGGATGACTCCGACAACGCAGCGAGTGTGCGTGCCAGGCGTCGCGGGCCAGGCGGGAGTTCTCAAACACGGCCTAGGCCGCCGCCCGCGTCCGGCGTCACGACGCGCGAGCCTCCGGGGACCGCTGTGCAGCGTTGCCGTCCGGGGCGCCTGAGGCATCACGCGATCGAGTGCATCGCCGCTGTCACCGGCCAAGGCCTCCAGTTGTACGGCCCCGAAGCCGGCAAGTGAACTCGCGCTGACCCCGGGCCGAGGGAGTGGGGCCTTCATCGTTGTCCGCCCCCTGCGTCACAACCGCGCCCCTTCCACAGCTGCGTTCGGGCCCTTCGGCTGGGCACATACGTGCCCGGCGGCAGCGGCCGGCTTGCGGAGCAGGAGCAGCGCCGCGTCGTCGTGGAGGCGGCCGCCGACGTGTGCCTGGAGTTCGTCGTGGAGCCCGGCGAGGGTGCGGGAGGGCTCGTCCGACACGTGATGCGCCACCCGCTCGGCGAGCGGGTAGAACTCACGGCCGTGGTTGCGGGCCTCGGTGACACCGTCGGTGTAGAGGAGCAGTTGGTCGCCCTCGGCGAAGGGCAGCACCTGGAGACTCGGGGTCTCGCCGGAGAGGGCGCGCAGCCCGAGCGGCGGAGTCGGATGCGTCGGTTCAAGGGGCAGGACGATGGAATCGCGGACCAGCAGCGGCGGGGCGTGTCCGCAGTTGACCACCTCCATGCGCCCGGACTCGGGGTATCCGACGACGACCGCGGTGACGAAGTCGTCGGCACCGAGGTTGCGCGCCAGGCTCCGTTCGATCCTGCCGACGACGTCGAGGAGGTCCGGCTCGTCGTAGGCGGCCTCGCGGAAGACACCGAGGACCAGTGCGGCGGTGCTCACCGCGGGCAGGCCCTTGCCGCGCACGTCGCCGACGATCATCCTGACCCCGTACTCGGTGGGCACCAGCGCGTAGAGGTCCCCGCCGATGCGGGCCTCCGCCGCGGCGGCGCTGTAGCGGACGGCCACCTGGAACTCGCCGACCGTCGCCGGGATGGGCTTGAGTAGCGCGTGCTGGGCGGCCTCGGCGACCGAGCGGACGGCCGCCAGTACCCGTTCGCGGCGTACGCGCAACGCGCTGGCCAGGGCGCTCGCCAGCGTCACGGCGGCCAGCGAGGACAGCACGATCGCCTGCTCGCGCCCCGGCGCATCGCCCCTGGCGCCGAGTGCGGCGCCCAGCGCCACGGCGAGGATGCCGATCCGGAGGACTCCCCACGGCCTGCTCGTGGCGGCGGCCAGCGCGGGCCCGACGGCGAGCAGGGGCACCCAGCTCAGTCCGGCTCCGCCGATGAGCCCGACCAGAGCGACGGCACAGACGATCAGTACGGGCGCGAAGGCGGCGAGGTGCGCCGCGGTACCTGTGTGCCCCGGCGTCGCCGCCCTCGAATCGGCCGGGGGCTTCGTGAGCCGTTGAGTGACCTGCCAGATCGGCCGGCGGTCACGGTGATGATCCCGGTCGTGGCTCATATCCTCTGCCGCAACTCTCCTGATTCACGGCGCGCACGCCTGAATGTCCGTTTCCTCCAGAGAACAGGTTGCTGAGGCCTCGCCGCAAGGACTGGATTTTCAGATAGTGAGCGAAAGACCCCTGGTCACGCGGCTCGCTGTCGGGAGCAGTCGGGCTCGGACCTCTTCGAGCCGCGCCCGGGCCTCTTCGACACGGGGAAGCCGGTCGGCCCGGAGGGAGACGCCGAGCGAGCCGAGGGTGTTCCCGCTGTACACGGGCACCGCGACGCAGACCGTACCGAGGGAGTACTCCTCCATGTCCATGGCGCCGGGGGCGGCGGGCGGTGCGTCGAGTCGGCGGAGCAGTTCGGAGCGGCTGGTGATGGTGCGGGGCGTGAGGTCGGCGAGCGTGTGCCGGGAGAGGTAGTCGTTGCGGGAGGCGTCGTCCAGCTCGCGCAGCACGCTCTTGCCCAGTGCGGTGGCATGCCCGGCGTCCTCGAATCCCACCCAGAGGTCGACCCGTGGTGTCCGGGGGCCGTCGACGATGTCGGCGACCCGGATCTCGCCCTCCTCGTAGAAGGTCAGGTACGTGGCGGCCGAGAGTTCGTCGCGCAGAGCGGCCAGCGTGGGACGGACACGGGTGAGCAGCCCCTGCCCGCGGCTTCCCGTATGCAGCGAGTGCAGCCTGTCCCCGATGACGAACGAGCCGTCGTCCAGTTTCCGCAGATAGCCGTCGTGGGTCAGGGTCCGCAGCAGGTGATACGTGGTGGCCAGGGGCAGCCCTGCCTCACGTGCCAGCTGCTTCGCCGGGGCACCGCCCTCGTGAGCCCCTGCGGCTTCCATCAAGCGGAAGGCCCGCTGCACGGATCGGATGAGGGTGGGGCCGTCCTGAGCACCCATGCCACAAGCTTGCGCCCGGCGCCCGGCACCAGCAAGGCAACTGTGAGGGGAGGGCCGTCGGACCGGCCGGGTCCGACGGCCTCCATGAGTCAGACGGCGACCGGCTGTTCCGCCTCGTGCAGCAGGCCGACCAGCGAGCTGCGTGCGCGGGCCACCCGGGAGCGGACGGTGCCCACGGGGCAGCCGCTGACGAGGGCGGCCTCGGCGTAGGGCAGTCCCAGCAACTGCGTGAGGACAAAGGCCTCCCGGCGCTCGTCGGGCAGCGTGGCCAGGAGTTCGCCAAGGGCTATGCCGTCGTCGAAGCCGGGCAGGTTGCGGGACTGGGCGCGCTCCGCGGCGGACTGCCAGTCGTCCGTGTCCGCGAGCCGGGGGCGGGCCGCGGTGTGCCGGAGGCTGTCGATCACCGCGCGCCGGGCTATGGAGAGCAGCCAGGTACGGGCCGACGAGCGGCCCTCGAAGCGGTGCAGGCTGCCGAGCGCCCGCAGGAAGGTGTCCTGGGTCAGATCGTCGGCGGCCTGCGGATCGGCGCTGAGGTAGGCCACATACCGGCGTACGTCGCGGTGCAGGGCGCGTACGAATCGCTCGACGGCCAGGGGATCACCGCCGCGTGCGTCGAGCGCCCATGCGGTGATCGCGTCGTCGGTCGTACATCGCGTCGTACGGGGCACGGTCGAGGTCAGGGCAGAGTTCATTGCCTGAAGTCCTTCTCGGAATCCGGGAATCCGGAGCCGCGCGAGGGCGGGTCCGGTGAGTCGTACGGCCGCGCGCACAGGGCGCGGCCGATGCCCGAGCGCCTGGAGCGAGCCCCAGGGCGGCATCGGGGAACCGGCTGTCAGCTGACAGCGGTCCCCGTGGGCGGACCCCGAGTGGTGAGGGCGTGAGCGAGCAGCAACTGCCGTGGCGTACGCACGCGGCGGCTGCGCCGGACGCGGATACGCGGCGGACGGTGCGGCAGTGCGGGGACGCGGACCGGCAGACGGAGCGGGGCGACGAGCCGGTCGGCGAGTGCGCGCAGGATCCGGAACGCCGCGCGTTCGCCGTACGCGAGCCAGAGGCCGCTCAGCAGCGCGGCCAGCAGGTGGGCAGCGAGCATTCCGGTCGACGACGCCATGCCGCCGCCGGTCATCACCGTCATGCCGGTCATGTCGTGCGCCGTCGACGCCATGGACGGCATCGACTCCATGGCGGACGCGAGGTGTTGGTGATGCATCGGCGGCGTGTGCGGTGCAGTCGGCAGGGCCGCCGTCTGGGCCAGCGAGAACGCGGTGTGCAGTGCGGTCTGCGCGGCCACTGCGAACAAGACGACCGGGAGCAGGGCGCGTTCCCGCCCGGCCAGGCACCAGGCCGCGGCGCCGGTGATCACCGCTCCGGCGCCCACCGTCCACCAGGGGACGCCCGTCTCCGACATCAGTACGTGGCCGAAGACCGCGAGCAGCACACAGACGGCCGCGAACACCGCAGCCCGTACCGCGCGCACACCCCGTCCGACAGTCATGGCGGGGCTCATCCTCGCATCCGGCTCGCGCTCATCAAGGGTGGGTACGAAAGTTCCCGAGCCGCGCTCAAGCTCCGGCGCGTGATTCAAGCCACAGGAAATCGCGGGAACTTGAGGCCCCTTCCGTACGACTCCCTGCCACGACCCGGGTGACTTCCCGGGCGGCGAAGGGACGGAGACGCACGGGTGGGGACGGAGCACAAGGAAGCGGCCGCGGCCACGGATGCGTCCCGTCCGGCGCGTGCACCGACCGCGTTGCTGACCTGCGCGATGGCATTCTCGATGATGCAGCTGTTCCTGCTCGGGGCGCTGGGTCCGCTGCTCGTGGACGAACTGGACGTCTCGCCGACCCTGCTGGGCCTGACGACGACCGTCGGCTTCGGCGCGGCGGCCGTGCTCTCGCCGGTCGGCGGCCGCGTGGTGGACCGCGTGGGGCCGCGCCGCTGTCTGGTCGCCCTGCTTCTCGTCTCCGCCGTGGCGCTTGCCCTCATCGGATCGGCGCCCGGCTCGGGTCTGCTGCTGGCGGCGGTCGCGCTCGGCGGGCTGCCGCAGGCACTGGCCAACCCGGCCACCAACAAGGCGATCCTGGCCACCGTCCCGCCCGAACGGCGCGGCTCGGTGACCGGGATGAAGCAGTCCGGCGTCCAGCTCGGGGCCTTCGCCGCCGGGCTGCCGCTCGCGGCGCTCGCCGGGGTCGCGGGCTGGCGGGGCGCGGTGTGGACGGCGGCGGGTGCCGCGGTGGTGGCGGCCGGCTGCGCGGCGCGGACACTGCCCCGGGACGTGCCCCGGGTTGGCGGCCCTACGCCGGGGGCGCGCTCCTCGCTCGTACCGCGGGGTGCGATCGCCTGGCTCGCGGCGTTCTCGCTGCTGCTCGGCTGCGGGATCGCCTCGGTCAATACGTATCTCTCGCTCTACGGCACACAACGGCTCGGCCTCGGGCCCACGGCGGCCGGTGCGCTCGTCGCCGTCCTGGGGGTCGCCGGCGTCGCGGGCCGGGTGGGCTGGTCGAAGGTGGCCGGGCAGCCGGCGCGGGCCGTATGGCTGCCCGGCGGGCTGGCCGCGGGGGCGGTGGGAGCCGCCCTGTTGCTGGCCGCAGCGTCCTTCGCCCACCCGCTGGCATGGGTCGCGGCGGTCGCCGTCGGTGTCTTCGCGGTCGCCGCCAACGCGGTGTCGATGGTGCTCGTCATGCAGCGCGCGACGCCGGGACGGGCGGGGCAGGACTCGGCGCTGGTCTCGGCGGGGTTCTTCGCCGGATTCGCCGTCGGGCCGCCGCTGTTCGGGCTGCTGGCGGAGTCGGGGCAGTACGGGGCGGGGTGGCTGCTGGTCGCCGTCGAGTTCGCGGGGGCGTGTGCGGTGGCGGTGTGGTGGGCGGTACGGGACCGGGGCGGGGAGAAGCGATGAGCGTGGTGGCGGCGCCGGAGTGGGCCGGGCCCGCGCTTGCCAGGATCCTCGACCGGGTCGCCGTCACGCGGGCCGAAGTCGGCGACCGCTTCCCGCTGTTCGCGGACCCCGAGAGCGGGCGATGGAGGACCACCGGGCGCGGTTCCTGGACCGGCGGGTTCTGGGCCGGGCTGCTGTGGCTGCGCGCCCGCCACACCGGTGAGGCCTCCGACCGGTGGGCCGCGGCGGCGTGCACGGCGCGCCTCGCCGACTGGGTGGACGCCGACACCGCCACGCGCGGGCTGATCCTCTGGTACGGGACCGCGCTCGCCGATGACGACGCGTCTGTACGGCTGCGCGGACGGGCCGCCCGCGCCTGCCTGAAGTCCTTCGACCCCGAACTGGGCCTCGTCCCCTGGGGTTCGGCCTTCGGCGGCCCGCGGCTGCTGGCCCGCGCCGACGCTGTGCCCGGGACGGTGCCGCTGCTCGCGGCGGTGGACGCGGGGGCGGCCGAGAGCCACCTGTGGACGCACCTCGAACTGTGCCGGGGAAACGGGGCGTCGCGCTTCGACTCCACGGCGGGCGGGTGGGTTCCGCACCCGGAACCGACGCCCGGCTGGAGCCGGGGGCGGGCGTGGCTGCTGCTCGCGGCGGCGGACGCGGCGGGGCGGCTGGATGCGGCCGATCTGCACGACCTCACCGACGAGTTGACCGGCACCCGGCTGGTCCCCCCGGCCGACGACGCCCATCCCGAGGGCCCCCTCGACACCTCCGCCGCCGCGATCACGGCGGTGGCGCTGCTCAAACTGGGCCGCCGAGAGCAGGCGGTGGCGGTGCTGGAGGAGCTCGTACGGGGGCACCTGGGGGAGGACGGGGGACTGCGGGAGGGGTGCTACGACCTGGGCGGGGGTGTGGCGGTGCGGCACGAGCTGGTGTGGGGGGACTTCTTTCTGGCGGTGGGGGTGGGGGTGCTGGTGGGGTTGGTGGGGGTGGGGGAGGTCTAGGGGTGCTGGTGCGGAGCGCCTGCGGCGGGCCTGTTCCCCTACCCGCCCCTTCCCGTAACCGGGGCTCCGCCCCGAACCCCGTATGCGACCTTCGGCCGCATGTCCTCAACCGCCGGACGGGCTGATTGTGCGGCCCGGCCGCACAATCAGCCCCGCCGGCGATTGAGGCGTGGTCCCGGACGCGAAATCCAGCCCCGCCGGCGCTTGAGGCGCGGGGGTCCGGGGGCGGAGCCCCGGGCGGAGCCCCCGTCAAGGCGAACGCAGCACCCGCCGTGCCACCGACACCACGTGGAGCTCGTCCGGGCCGTCCAGGATCCGCGCCATCCTTCCCGTCCGGAACAGCCCCGGCAGCGCCGTGTCCGGGCCCAGGCCCGCCGCGCCGTGGATCTGGATCGCCGCGTCCGCGACCTGCTGGAGCATCCTCGCCGCCGCGACCTTCGCCAGGCCCACCTCCACATGGGCGTCGCGCCCCGCGTCGAGGTGCGCCACGGCCTCGTACACCAGCGGGCGTGTCGTGCGCAGTGCGAGCAGCGCGTCGAAGATGTGTTGCTGGACGAGCTGGAGGTCGGCGAGCGGGCCCCGTGACCGGGTTCGGGTGAGGGCCCGTTCGCGCATCAGGTCGAAGGCGCGGCGGGCCTGGCCGAGCCAGCGCAGGCAGCGCAGGGTGCGGCCGAGTTGGAGTCGTTCGCCCGCGATGGCCAGGGCCTTGCCGGGTTCGCCGAGCAGATGGTCCGCGGGCACCGGGACCTCGTCGAGGGCGATCTCCCACTGGCCGCCCGCGCCCAGGACGGGCAGTTCGCGTACGACCCGGAAGCCGGGTGCGTTCGTCGGGACGAGGAGCAGGGACAGCCCGTCGCGGTCCGGCGGCGCGCCGCCGGTGCGGGCGAGGACGGTGACGAGGTCGGCCTCGGCGGCTCCGCTCGCGAACCACTTGCGGCCGGTCACCCTCCAGCCGCCGTCCGGCGCGGGCTCGGCGCGGGTCTCGGTGAGAAAGGGGTCGGTGCCGGGGACTTCGGGTTCTGTCATCGCGTACGAGCTGCGCAGCTCCCCGGCGACCAGCCGCCGCGGATAGTTCTCGCGGACCCGGGCGCTGCCGTGCCGCCGCAGCATCAGCACATCCAGCAGGGAGGCCGAGCCGAGCGCCGCGGGCCCGTGGTCGCTGGCGCCCTCCGCCTCGGCGATGTGCGCGTACGAGCGAAGGGGAAGTCCCTGGCCGCCGAGTTCGGCGGGCAGGGGCAGCGCCCACAGGCCCTGTTCTTTGGCCTCCTGCCGCAGCCCGCGCAGAACGGCGGCCGCGTCCGGCCCGCCGCCGTCGAGGACCGGCTCCTGCGGCATGACCTGCCGGCATACGAAGTCGGCAACACGGTCCCTCAACTCCCGTATGTCCGAGGGACATACGGGAAGGCCCGCCGTCACCGGCACATCTGGCTGCACCACTTTCCTCCGGCCTTCCGGGAACCCATGGGAACTACTGTCCGACTGCCTCTCACACGGAACAGGTCGGGCGCGACAGTCCCCTGGTTCCCACCGCTTCGGGAGAGGAGAGGCATGGCATCACCTGCCACCACGCGAACCGTCCGGCCGCTGGACGGCCTGCGCACGCGGGCCTCGGGGCCGCCGGGTCCCGGCGCCGGGCTCGTCACGGAGCATCTGCGGTTGCTCGGCGCCGGGGCGGATGACGCCGAGGGGTCCGAGGTCGTCGTCGAGGGCGCCGGGTTCGGGGCTCTCACCGCCCGCACCACCTGGGCGGACACCGCGCGCGACGTGACCGACGAGGCGACCGTGCAGGCCGCCACGGGGATCATGGCGGTGCACGGGCGGCGCGACGGCGGCCCGCGCGGGATCGCCGCCGACTACGCCGCCACCGCCTCCGCCGTACTGACCGTCCAGGGAGTGCTCGCGGGTCTGCTGGCCCAGGCGCGCGGCGGCCGCATCGCCCAGGTGTCGACGAGCGCGGACCGGGCGGGGCTGCTGGCCGTCTCCCAGTATCTGGCCGCAGCCGGTGCCGACGAGGTCGAGGCGGCCGAACTCGCCCCGGGCGGGCCGCCTTTCACCTCGTCCGACGGGATCGTCTTCGAGCTGGAGACCCTTGATCCGGGGGTGTGGGCGGTCTTCTGGCGTGCGCTCGGCGCTCCGGAGGATGCGATACGGGCGGGCTGGCGGCCCTTCCAGTTCCGTTACGCCACGGCCTGCGCGCCGTTCCCCGGCGCACTGCATTCCACGGTCCGTGACAGCGACTGGGAGCGGATCCGGTACGCGGCCGAGGCCTCCGGCGCGGAAGTGTGCCCGCTGCGTTCCCTGGCCGACCGGGGTATCGAGGACGCTCCCCCGTGGACGCTGGCCCCGCACGAAGCCGCGTACACCGCGGGCAGCGCTCCGAGCGGGCTGCCGCTCGCCGGGCTGACCGTCCTGGAGGCGGGCCGCCGTATCCAAGCGCCGCTCGCCGCCCATCTGTTGGGACTGCTCGGCGCCGACGTTGTCCGTATCGAACCGCCCGGCGGCGACCCGCTGCGCGGCATGCCGCCCGCCTGCTCCGGAATCTCCGCGCGCTGGCTCGCGCTCAACCGGGGCAAGCAGGCCGTCGAGATCGACATCAAAGCGGAAGACGACCGGCGGCGGCTGCGCGAGATGGCGGCCGGGGCGGACGTCTTCCTGCACAACTGGGCTCCCGGCAAAGCCGCCGAACTCGGCCTCGACCACGATCAGCTGGCCGCGGCCAGCCCCGCGCTCGTCTACGCGTACACCAGCGGCTGGGCCGGCCGGCTGCCCGGCGCCCCCATGGGCACCGACTTCATGGTCCAGGCCCGTACCGGCGTCGGCGAGGCCGTCCGGCCGGACGGTGAACCGCCCGCGCCCTCGCTGATGACCCTGCTCGATGTGCTCGGCGGGCTGCTCGGCGCGGAAGCGGTCCTGGCCGGGCTGCTGCTGCGCGAGCGCACCGGTCACGGCGTGCGGGTGGACTCCTCCCTCCTGGGCGCGGCCGATGTCCTGACCGCGCCCGCCCGCCGCCGGGCAGCGCAGGGTCTCGCCCCGCGCCGACCGGCCGGATTCCGCCGTCCGCTGCCCACCGCCGACGGCTGGATCGCACCCACCGACTCCTGCGCGGCCGCGGCCGCCGCGTACGACCTGGGCGCACTGCCCACCGCGGACGCCCTCGCGCAGCTGCGCACGCACGGTCTGGCCGCGACCGCGGTCACCACCGACCTGGCCGCTCTGCATCACGACCCGCGCTTCTCCGGCTCGATCAGCCGGGACGCGCACGGTGCACCTGCTGTTCCCGACCCCTGGAGCTTCCTGTGACCGTCGCCCTGCACGATCTGCTGTCCGCCGAGCTGCGCCGTTCCTGGACCGTCGACGGCACCTGCCCCGACCTCGACGTCTACAGCCTCTACCGGGCCCGCCAGATCGCCGACCTGCATCGCACGGCGGTGATCGACGCCAAGGGGAAGCTCTGTTACACGGCGCTGGACCGCAAGGTGCGATGTCTGGCCGCCGGCCTCACCGCCCTGGGCATACGCCCCGGCGACGTGGTCGGCGTCCAGCTCCCCGGCACCCGCAACGCCGTCATCGCCGATCTCGCGCTGGCCGCGATCGGCGCGGTCGCGCTGCCGTTCCCCGTCGGCCGGGGCGGGCGCGAGGCGGCCTTGCTGCTGAGCAGATCCGAGGCGGTCGCCGTGATCGCCGCCATCGAACACCGCGGCCGCGCGCACGCCGCCGATCTGCTCGCCCTGGCCGCCGAACTGCCCGCCCTGCGCACGGTGATCGCCGCCGGACCGGGCGAGGCGCCCGAAGGGTCCGTAGCGCTGTCGCAGCTGCTGCGCACCGATGCGAGCGCCTTCGTCCCGGCCCGCCCCGACCCCGACTCGGCCGTACGCATCCTGGTCTCGTCCGGCTCCGAGGCGGAGCCGAAGATGATCGCGTACTCGCACAACGCGCTGGCCGGCGGCCGCGGCAACTTCCTGGCCTCCCTGATGAAGGACGGGCAGCCGCCGCGCTGTCTCTTCCTCGTCCCGCTCGCCTCCGCCTTCGGCAGCAACGCCACCGCGGTCGCCCTCGCCCGGCACGGCGGCACCCTGGTCCTGCTCGACCACTTCACGCCCGAATCCGCCCTGGACGCCATCGCCGAGCACGAGCCGACGCATGTGCTGGGCGTGCCGACGATGATCCGGATGATGCTCGACGAACTCGCCGAGCGGCCACGCGAACTCCCGGCGCCCACCGCGCTGGTGCTCGGCGGATCCGTACTCGACGCGGCCACGGCCGATGAGGCGCGCCACGTCCTTCGCTGCCCGGTCGTCAATCTGTACGGGTCGGCGGACGGCGTCAACTGCCATACGGGACTGGGGGACCGGCCCGCGTCCACGCCGGGTCCCGGCGTGAACGCCGGGCATCCCGATCCCCGCGTCGCCGACATCCGTATCGCCGTCCCCGGCACCCGCGAGATGCGGGAGGCACCCGCGGGAGCCGTCGGCGAGATCGTCGCCCGCGGTCCGATGACACCGCTCTGCTACGTCGGCGCGCCCGAGCTCGACGCGCGCTACCGCACGGCCGACGGGTGGGTCCGCACCGGAGACCTGGGACTCCTGGAGGAGGACGGGGCGCTGCGGATCGTGGGCCGCCTCAAGGACGTGGTGATCCGTGGCGGGGCCAACATCAGCCCGGCGGAGGTCGAGATCGAACTGGCCGCGCATCCGGGGATACGGGACGTGGTGTGCGTCGGCGTGCCCGACCCGCTGATGGGCGAGCGGCTCGCGGCATGCGTGGTCACGAGGGACGGACAGGCCGCGGTGACACTGGACGAGCTGGGCGCGTACCTGGACGCGCGGGGGGTGGAACGACGTAAGCACCCGGAGCGGCTGCTGGTCCTGGACTCGGTGCCGCTGACCCCCGCGGGCAAACCGGACCGAGGGGCGCTGCGGGAGCGGTTCGCCGGTGCGGGGTTGGTCGAGGCGGTCTGACCGTCCGTCCTCGCCGGACGGGCTGGATTTCCGGCCCGTCCGGCACATTCGGGCACGTGGGTCAGGGCTTTGCCAGCGCCGCCTTCACCGCTGCCGCCGCGTCCCGGTACACCGGCAGCAGATCCAGGTCCTTCCCCGGGAAGTTGACGATCTTCACCTGCTCCGCACCCGAGTCGGGCAGCACCGTCCCCGTCGACATGTGCGCGTTGTCCAGCACGAGCTCCGGCTTCTTCGCCGACAGCTCCGACAGCTGCTTCGCGCTCACCGCCTCGGGCCCGTACGTCCCCACCACCTGCGCGCCCGCCATCTTCGCCGACCACGCGGTGAACACCTGCGTGACCACGGACGGAGCCTTTCCGCCCGGCCAGGCCGCCTTCAACTCCCGCTGCAGACCGGCGTACTGGGTCCCGAAGCCCTTCTGCCACGTCGCCGCGGCGGACTCGGTCCCGAACAGCTTGCCCAGCCGGGCGACCTCGCCCGTCACCTTGCCCGCGTCGTTGTCGAGGTTCACCTCGACCAGCTTCGCGTGGGAGCCCGCGGCCGCCTTGATCTTCTCCGCGTACGGCTCGAAGGGCGCGTAGAGCACGAAGTCGGCGTCGGCCACCGCCGCGAGGTCGGACGGCTTGGGGTCGTAGTCGGGGGCGTGCTGCACCGACTGCGGGACGATCACCTTGACGTCCTTCGCGCCCGCGGCCTTGGCGCAGGCGCCCTCCCAGGTCGTGGTCGCGACGACCACCGGGGCACCGTCGTGCGGATGCCCGTCGTCTTTGGACGAGGCGTCCGAGCTGCCGCCGCAGCCCGTGGTCAGGGCGAGGACGGTGGTCAGTGCGAGGAGGGAAGCGATGCGGACGCGGTTGCGCGCCATGGGCGGATTCTCCGTTCGGGGACGAGATGGACGCCGAGGGCCACGGCCCCGGCGGTCAGGACAAGGACGGGACCGGGCGGCAGATCCAGCCGGAGGGCGATCAGGAAGCCGGTCGCGTTGACGGCGACGCCGATGCCGACGGCCCAGGCGGTGATGGACCTCAGCGAAGACCCGAGGCGGCGCGCGGCGAGTGCGGGCAGCAGGGTGAGCGCGTCGACGAGGAGCGCGCCGGTCAGCTTGATCGCGCCGGCGACCGCAACCGCGACCAGGACGAGCAGGACGAGGGTGAGGCGTTCGACCCGTACGCCCGCGCAGAGGGCGAGTTCACGGTCGTACAGCAGCAGGGCGATGTCCCGCCGCCGCCACCAGAACAGGCCGGGCACCACGACGGCGAGCGCGCCCAGCACCCACAGGTCGGCGGTGCCCACCGAGAGGATCGACCCCCACAGCAGGGCGAACGCACCCGCGGCGTTGACTCCCGAGACCGAGAGCACCAGCAGCGCGGCGGCGATGGCCAGACTCATCAGCAGGCCCATCGCGCCGGAGAGCCCGTCGGGTGTGCGGGCGAGCGGTGCGACTCCGGCGCCCGCGAGGGCGCAGGCGAGCAGCGCGCACAGCATGGGGTCGAGGCCAGTGAGCAGCCCGACTGCGATCCCCAGCAGGGCCACATGCATCATCGCGAACCGCACCGGCATGATGTCGAGACCGACGATCACGACGCCGACGACCGGAAGCCCGACGGCGGCCAGCAGCAGGGCGAAGCCCGCGCGTTGTACGGGGACGAGCTGCAACAGCGCGCCGATGTCGGCGGCGGCGAGCGTCATACGGCCTCCCGCAGCCGGCCGGCGGCCATCTCCAGGACGCGCTCGCAGCGGTCGGCGAGGGCACGGTCGTGGGTCACCACGACGAGGGTCGCGGGCAGGGACAGCAGGACGTCGGCGGCCTCCTCCTGCCCGGCGAAGTCGAGCGCGGCGGTGGGCTCGTCGGCGAGCAGCACCCCGGCCCCGGCGGCGACGGCACCGGCGGCCCGGGCCAGATACATACGCTGCAACTGGCCGCCGGACAGGGTGTGCAGCGGACGCCCGGTCAGGTCGCCGACGCCCAGTTTCTCCGCCGCTTCCTCGGCCTCGGCCGCCGCGCCGCTGCTGGTCAGCAACTCCCCGGCCAGCAGCGGAAAGCGTCCGGCCGCGGGCTTCTGCGGAATCCACGCACAGGCCCGCCGCCGCCAGGCCCACTCGGCCGGGGTGCGGGCCGGACGCCCGCCGACGAGAATCTCGCCGCCCGCGGTCCGGTGCAGGCCGAGCAGTGCCCGTAGCAGTGTGGTCTTGCCGGAGCCGTTGGTGCCGGTCAGCGCCACCCGCTCGCCGGGCGCGATGTCGAGATCCACGGCGCGTACGGCTTCGACACGGCCGTGCCGGCAGCCGACCCGGCGCATCCGCACGTCAAGCCCGCCCATTCCACCTCCCGTTCGGTCACCCAGGTACGGGAGAGGAGTCGGACGGCGGGGCCGATGAGTTCCCGGACTGGATCAACTCCTGGACGGCTGGGCGGGGCGCCTGCGGCGGGCGTTGCCCTCGTGCGGCTCGGCCCGCACATCTCAGCCCGTCCGGCGTTTGAGGACATGGGGCCGAAGGTCTAATACGGGGGTCTGGGGGCTGCCCCCACTTCGGGAAGAGGCGGGTAGGGAAAGCCCGCCGCAGGCGCCCCCTCAACCCCCCGCCCGCACCACCACCGCCACCGCCCGTACCTCACCCCCGTCCCGGAACCTCAGCACGAAATCGACCCGCTCGCCCAGCCGCAGAGCCGGTGGATTCTCGACCATCACGTCGCCCACCGCCGGGGACATCCGCACCTCCCCGCCAGCCGGTACCTTCAGCTCCCGCAGCGCCTCCATCCGGCCCGCACCGTCCGACTCGACGTCGCGCGCGAGCATCGTCGGAGAGCCGAGCAGCGGCGCCTCGACCGAGACCAGGGACGCGTCGGCGCCTCCCGTGTTGCGCAGGTCGAAGTAGGCCACGGTGTCGCGGCCCGCGAGCGGCTGGACGACCCGGGCGCGGGTGACCGTGATCCGGGCCGGGGGCTCGCCGGCCGCGCCGCTGGAGACGTAGGCCGTGAGCAGGGCCAGCGTCACGGCGCAGGCGGCCACCGGCACGAGGATCGCCGCGGTCACGGCTGCCCGGCGCCCGGCGGGGTCAGCGGAGGCTGAGGTCATCGGAGCCCCTCCGTACGGCGGAACGGCCGGAGACGCGCTCGGCGGCCTGCGGCCGTCGGCGGGGCCGCGGCCCGTCGGCGCGCAGCCGCAGGCTGTTCCCGACGACCAGCACCGAGCTCGCGGACATCGCCAGTGCCGCGAACATCGGGTTGAGCCACCCGGTCGCGGCCAGCGGCACGGTGACCACGTTGTAGCCGAAGGCCCAGACGAGATTGGCCCGGATCGTGGCGAGCGTTCGGCGGGTGAGGAGCACCGCGTCGACGACCGCCGCCATGTCCTCCCGTACGAGAGTGATGTCCGCGGCCCCGATCGCCGCGTCCGTTCCGCTGCCCATGGCGACACCGAGGTCGGCGCCGGCCAGGGCCGCCGCGTCGTTGACCCCGTCGCCGATCACCGCGACCCGCCGTCCTTCGCCGCGCAGCGAGGCGACCAGTTCCGACTTGCCCTCGGGGCTGACGCCCGCGTGCACGGTGGTGATGCCCAGCTCCCGGGCGACGGCCTCCGCCGCGGCCGACCCGTCGCCTGTCACGAGGATCGGCTCGATGCCCAGGCGCTTCAGCTTGGTCACCGCCGCCCCACTGGAGGGCCGCAGGGTGTCGCCGACGGCGAGCAGGGCGACGGGCCGGGAGTCGATCTCGACGACGACCGCCGTGTGCCCGGCCTCCTCGGCACGCAGCAGGCCCTCGTGCAGCGTGTCCGGGAGCGGGCCGGTGGCCCGTGGACTGCGTACGGAGATCTCCCGGCCCTCGACCCGGCCGTGCACGCCTTCGCCCCGTACGGCCCGGAAGCCCGCCGTCTCAGGCAGCGGTTCGCCGCCCGTCTGCCTGCGCGCGGCCGCCACCAGGGCGCGGCCGACGGGATGTTCGGAGCCGTACTCCACCGCGCCCGCGAGACGCAGCACATCAGCGGCGTCCCGGCCTTCGGCCACGACGGTCTCGACAAGGGTCATACGGCCCGTGGTGAGCGTTCCGGTCTTGTCGAAGACGGCGGTGTCGACCCGGCGCAGCCGCTCCAGCGCGCCCGGATCCTTGATCAGTACGCCGAGCCGCGCACCGTGCCCCGTCGCCGCCAGGAACGCGGTCGGCGTCGCAAGCCCCAGCGAGCACGGGCAGGCGACGACCAGAACGGCGACCGCCGCGGTGACCGCAGCCTCCGGGTCGGCACCGGCCCCGAGCCAGAAGCCGAGCACGCACGCCGCGACCGTCACGATGGCCGGGACGAACACGCCCGCGACGGCGTCGGCGAGCCGCTGAATCCTCGCCTTGCCCGCCTGGGCATCGGTCACCAGCTTGGTGATGCGGGCGAGTTGGGTGTCCGCCCCGACGGCGGTCGCGCGGACGACGAGCAGCCCGCCGGAGTTCACGGCACCGCCCACGACACGGAAGCCGGGCCCCACCTCGACGGGCGTCGACTCACCGGTGACCAGCGACAGATCCAGTGCCGAACTGCCCTCGGTCACCACGCCGTCGGTGGCGACCTTCTCGCCCGGCCGGACCATGAACTCCTGCCCGGTCCGCAGCGCGGAGACGGAGATGCGCTCACCGCTCCCCTTCAACTCCACGTCCTTTGCGCCCAGTTCGGCGAGAGCCCGCAGCGCCGACCCGGTGCCGCGCTTGGCGCGCGCCTCCAAGTACCGCCCGGCCAGGACGAAGAGCGGTACACCGACCGCTGCTTCGAGATACAGATGCGCGGTGCCGCCCTCGGCACTCGGCAGCCAGCTGAAAGGCATCCGCATGCCCGGATCGCCCGCCCCGCCGAAGTACAGGGCGTACACCGACCACAGGTAGGACGCGATCACACCGAGCGAGACGAGGGTGTCCATGGTGGCCGCCGCATGGCGAAGCCCACTGAGCGCCCGGGCGTGGAAGGGGGAGGAGCTCCAGACGACGACCGGTCCCGCGAGCGTGAAGCAGAGCCACTGCCAGTAGTCGAACTGGAGGGCGGGAACCATCGACAGCACGAGGACCGGCACCGCGAGCACGGCGGTGATCACCAGCCGTTCCCGCCCGTCGTCGTCCCCGTCGTCCTCCCCGCCCTCGTCCTCGTCCCCGGTCGCGAGCGGAGGCGACGGCAACTGGGCGGTGTAACCCGCCCGTTCCACCGTGGAGACCAGCAGGTCCACACCCACCTCGGGCGGATGCGTGATCCGGGCAAGACCGGTGGCCAGATTGACCGTGGCACTCACCCCGTCGACCCGGTTCAGCCTCTTCTCGACCCGGGCCACGCACGCCGCGCACGTCATCCCGCCGATCAGCAGATCCGTCACCGGTCCGCCCCCATGTCATGCATCCCGGGCATCCCGCCGGGCTCCTCGCCGCCGGGGCTCTTCGGCTCCTCGACACGGTGCAGCCCGGGCGCCACCGGGCCGACGGCGCGCCCCACGGCGTACGAGAGAGCCGTCAGGGCGAGCACCAGGAGCACGAACCCCACCAGGGCCGTGGGAACGGGCATCCGCGAAGTCCTCATGCGTCCATACCGTACGGGGGTATGAGCGCGAGGCGAACCCCCGGGGGCTGTGAGGAAGAACAGCCCTCGGGACGGGAACCCGGAGGTCCCCTCGCGCGACTGGCGGGCGCCCATCGGCTGCGTGATCCTCGGGACATGAGCCCCACGATTCATCTCGCCCAGCAGCCCGAGGCCGACGAACTGCTCGGCCGCAGTCCGCTCGCCGCTCTGGTGGGCATGCTGCTCGACCAGCAGGTCCCCATGGAGTGGGCGTTCTCCGGCCCGTACACCATCGCCCGCCGACTCGGCGGCGAGGATCTGGACGCCGCCGAGATCGCCGCGTACGACCCGGAAGCCTTCGCCGACCTGCTGAAGGAGAAGCCAGCCGTCCACCGCTATCCGGGCAATATGGCCAAGCGGGTGCAGCTGCTGTGCCAGTACCTCGTCGACGAGTACGACGGCGACGCGAGCGCCATCTGGCGCGATGCGGCGAGTGGCGACGAGCTGCTCGCGCGGCTGAAGGCGCTGCCCGGCTTCGGCGAGCAGAAGGCGAAGATCTTCCTGGCGCTGCTGGGCAAACAGTTCGACGTACAGCCCACGGGCTGGCGCGAGGCGGCCGGAGCGTACGGCGAGAAGGGCTGCTACCGCTCCGCGGCTGACATCACCGGACCGGACTCGCTGGCGAAGGTGCGGGAGCACAAGCAGGAGATGAAGCGCGCGGCGAAGGCAGCGAAAAAGTCCTGACCGGCGCCGTGCCGTCCGACCCGGGACTCCGCCCCCGGAACCCGCGCCTCCATGTCTTCGGGTCCGCGTCACGGAGCAGACGCCGACCCCTTTCGAGCGAATCGGCCGCACTGTCTGAGTGATCGACTCCGGGACTCTTTCCGGGTTTGCGCAATTTTGCCCGGGATCGCACTCCGCCACCGTGGCTGCGCCCGGAGCCTCTTGACCGGTAGGCTTTCCGTGTGATCTTCAAGCGCATCGGTAACGGGCGGCCGTATCCCGACCACGGCCGGGAAAGCACCCGGCAGTGGGCGGACGTGGCGCCGCGCCCGGTCCGCCTCGATCAGCTCGTGACCACCAAGGGCCAGTTGGATCTCGAAACGCTGCTCGCGGAGGACTCCACGTTCTACGGCGACCTCTTCGCCCATGTCGTGAAGTGGCAGGGCGACCTCTATCTGGAGGACGGTCTGCACCGCGCCGTGCGCGCCGCGCTGCAGCAGCGCCAGGTCCTGCACGCCCGCGTTCTCGAGCTGGGCTGAGCCGCCCGGCCGGGGTTCCCGGCCACCTCCGCGGCCGCCCGGGCTACTGAGCCTTTCGGGCTTTTTACGGACCGTACGGACGCAATGGGTTGATCGTTTAGTAGGCATCGGCACCAGGCGGCACTACGCTGCGCCCATGAGCATGCTCACTCCCCCAGGCATGGGCGGAAAGTACCGCATCACGGGCGACAAGTACCCACGAATGCGACGCCCTCGCAAGCGCGGCAGGATCGCTGTGGTGGCCCTCGCCGCGGTGGTCGCCCTCGGCCTCGCCGGCTGGGGAACACTGCAGCTCATCGACGTCTTCACCGGCGACGACGGCAAGACGGCGTCGGCGGCCCGGACGAAGGACTGCAAGAGCGCACCGAAACCCTCCGCCGCGCCCCCGTTGGCCCTCAAGCCGGGCCAGATCACGGTGAACGTCTACAACGCGACCCCGCGCGGCGGCCTCGCCAAGGCGGCCGCCGACGAGCTGAAGAAACGCGGCTTCGCGATCGGCAAGGTCGGCAATGCCCCGGTGGCGTACGACAAGAAGGTGCCCGGCACGGCGATACTGCTGGGCGGTTCAGAGGCGCAACAGGGGGCGTTCCGGGTGCTGGCGACCCAGCTGAAGAGCAGCCGGCCGCAGACCGACGCGCGCCGGACTGCGGACGTCGACCTGATCCTCGGCACGGCCTTCAAGACGCTGGACACGAAGAAGGACGCCGACGCGGCGCTGGCCACCCTGGCCAGGCCCGCACCGGCGCCCTCCGGCGCGTGCTGAGCTGAAATCCGGCGTGAGGGCTACTCCGCCATGCCGTACATCCGGTCGCCCGCGTCGCCCAGCCCCGGCACGATGTAGCCGTGCTCGTTGAGCCGCTCGTCCACGGACCCGGTGACGACGGTGACCGGCGTGCCCGCCAGCTCGCGTTCCATCACCTCGACGCCCTCGGGCGCCGCCAGCAGCACGACCGCGGTCACATCGTCCGCGCCGCGCTTGATCAGTTCCCGGATGGCGGCGACGAGCGTGCCGCCGGTGGCCAGCATCGGGTCGAGGACGTACACCTGGCGGCCCGAGAGGTCCTCGGGCATCCGGGTCGCGTACGTCGACGCCTCCAGGGTCTCCTCGTTGCGGATCATCCCGAGGAAGCCCACCTCCGCGGTCGGCAGGAGCCGCACCATGCCGTCGAGCATGCCCAGGCCGGCCCGCAGGATCGGCACGACCAGCGGACGCGGGTGCGAGAGCTTCACGCCCGTCGTCCCGGTGACCGGGGTCTCGATGTCCACCTGTTCGGTGCGCACATCTCTGGTGGCCTCGTACGCGAGGAGGGTGACCAGCTCGTCGGCCAGGCGCCGGAAGGTCGGGGAGTCGGTGCGCTTGTCGCGCAGGGTGGTGAGTTTGTGCGCCACCAACGGGTGGTCGACGACATGGATCCGCATGGGCCCAACAGTAGCCCGGGCTGGCATCAACGGTGGGTACGGAGGGAAGGTGGTGGGAGTCCCCCAGGCCGCGGGGCCCGGAGCGGACACGGACCCAGCCGTGGGGTGGTGTGTGGCCGATGCGGGAGCGCGAACCCGAACAGCAGGAGATAGCGGCGGACGCCGAGCGCAGACGGCGACGCGCCCAGTTCCTCCGCGAACTGGGAGAGGCCAAAGCACTGCGCGACCGCGTCCAGCCCCGGAGGGCCAGAGCGGCCCGGATGCGCCAGCAAATGCGTATGCGGACGTTCCGCTGGTAACAGTCCTGGCAGAACTGATGGCCGACGCAACGGCGGAAGACCTCTCGCATCGCGCAGGTTTCTGCCACGATTCCGAGTGGGCGGGGCACGAACAACCGCGCCGCCGGTCGTCACACCTCTGATCAGTGGGAGAGTCACGGTGTACTTCGCCGCACTGCTCGCGCGCACTCAAGACGGGTGGGAAGCGAGCGACACAGAGCTCGACGATGTGGAGACCCTGTCGGATCTGACCGACCTGGCCCGTGAGGCCTCGGTGGACGAGGACACGGTGCTCGTCTACATCGAGCAGGAGGACGCCTGGTTCGGCGTTCTGCGGGTGGAGGGCGAGGAGGACCCTCGTATCTTCGTCTCGGACGCGGCCGCGGCCGCACGCTCCTCGTACGGGGAAATCCTCACCAACGAACTGCTCGGCGGGGACGATGACGACCCGGCCGACGACCTGGACACGCTGGATCTCGACGGCACCGAGGACGGAGAGCCGGAAGACGACGCCGACGACGAGGTCGGCGAGTCGGCTTCGGCCGCCGAGCTGGTGCCCGCGGGACCCGTCGGCGATCGCGACATCCTCATGGACCTGGGGCTGTCGGAGAAGGAGCTGCTGGCACTGGACACGGACGCACTGCTGGAGATCGCGGACGCCTTGGGCGCAGCCGAGGTGCTGGAGACCGTCCGCTAGTGACCGGGGATGTACCTGATCCCGCATCCGGTCCCGCAGGCGATCCGGTACGCGACCCGTGGAAGGCGCCGATGCGTCTCGCCATCGAGGAGGCGGAGCGCGCGGCGCTGTCCGGCGATGTGCCGGTCGGCGCCGTCGTGCTGGCCGCCGACGGCACGCTGCTCGCCGCCGGGCACAACGAACGCGAGGCGACCGGCGATCCGACGGCGCACGCCGAGGTGCTGGCGATCCGCAGGGCCGCGGCGCTGCTCGGGGACTGGCGGCTGAGCACCTGCACGCTCGTGGTGACGCTGGAGCCGTGCACGATGTGCGCGGGCGCGATCGTGCAGTCCCGGGTCGGCCGGGTGGTTTACGGCGCACGCGACGAGAAGGCGGGCGCTGCGGGTTCGCTCTGGGACGTCGTACGGGACCGACGGCTGAACCACCGGCCCGAAGTGATCACCGGCGTGCTCGAGCGGGAGTGCGCGCAGCAGCTGACGGACTTCTTCCGGGAGCGCTGACCGAGGGGTCCGGATACGGATTTCAGAGCACGGCCCACCTTGGGCTAAGCTCTCTCCCGGTAGCGTGTCCGAGCGGCCGAAGGAGCTCGCCTCGAAAGCGAGTGTGGGGAAACTCACCGAGGGTTCAAATCCCTCCGCTACCGCTCTTGTCGAAGGACCCCGGTGCACCGCGCCGGGGTCCTTTGCCGTGCTCGGTTAGACTCACGCGACGCACGGCCAGGGGGCTGCAGGGGCGCCAGGGAATCACAGGGGAGGCAGGGGCTGATGGTGCAAACGAAGAAGATCGCTCTCTACGCTGTCATCGTCTTCGTGCTGTACACGATCATCACCTCGCCGGCCAGGGCAGCCGATCTGGTGCAGATAGGGTTCGAGGGCATATCGAGCGCCGCGCAGAGCGTCGGAGACTTCATGACCGAGCTCGTGAACTAGGAGAGCCCCTTGATCCGCCATCTGGTCCTCTTCAAGCTCAACGAGGGCGTCGAGCGCGACGAGCCGCGTGTCGCCGCCGGGGTGAAGGCCTTCCAGGAACTGGACGGGCAGGTGCCCGAGCTGGAGTTCTGGGAGTGCGCCTGGAACATCACCGACCGGCCCATCGCCTATGACTTCGCGATCAACTCCGCCGTGGCCGACAGTGATGCGCTCAAGCGGTACCTCGAGCATCCGGCCCATCAGGCGGCCGCCGGTCAGTGGCGCGAGTTCGCCACGTGGGTGATCGCGGACTACGCATTCTGAACCCCCGCCTTTCCAGGCCCCTCGCCACTGCGGCGAGGGGCTTTTGAGGTTTAAACGCCAACTTACCTTCAACACGTAGTTATGCGGTGCTTGCACACAGTGGACATGTCTTGTGATGCTATGACCGCTTTTGACGGATGAGTTGACCTTAGTTGACCGCAAAGGGGTGGCGTGACCGTGCCGGCCAGTACTGCGCCTCAAGTGCCACCCCAGAACGAGCGGCCGGACGATCCCTCTGCCGCCGCCAAACCGCAGAGCAGGGGGGCGGACACCCGCGCGCTCACCCAGGTGCTCTTCGGCGAGCTCAAAGAGCTCGAGCCGGGCACCCCGGAACACTCCCGGGTGCGTGGCGCGCTGATCGAGGCGAATCTGCCGCTCGTGCGGTACGCCGCGGCTCGCTTCCGCAGCCGCAACGAGCCGATGGAGGACGTCGTCCAGGTCGGCACCATCGGGCTCATCAACGCCATCGACCGCTTCGACCCCGACCGCGGGGTGCAGTTCCCGACCTTCGCGATGCCCACGGTCGTCGGCGAGATCAAGCGGTACTTCCGCGACAACGTACGGACCGTCCATGTCCCCCGCCGGCTGCACGAGCTGTGGGTCCAGGTCAACGGCGCCACCGAGGACCTGACGACGGCTCATGGCCGCTCGCCCACAACAGCCGAGATCGCCGAGCGCCTCAAGATCGGCGAGGACGAGGTGCTGGCCTGCATCGAGGCCGGGCGCTCGTACCACGCGACCTCACTGGAGGCCGCCCAGGAGGGCGACGGGCTGCCCGGACTGCTCGACCGGCTCGGGTACGAGGACCCGGCGCTGGCCGGCGTCGAACACCGCGATCTGGTCCGCCATCTCCTCGTACAACTGCCCGAGCGCGAACAGCGCATCCTGATGCTGCGCTACTACAGCAATCTGACGCAGTCCCAGATCAGCCAGGAACTCGGCGTCTCACAGATGCATGTGTCAAGGCTGCTTGCCCGAAGTTTTGCCCGACTGCGATCCGCAAACAGGATCGAGGCATAGCTGAAACGGGTAGACCGTTTGCGCGCCGGTTCCAGCGACCCAACAGCCCCGCACCCCCTGCTTCCTGCACAGATTCGCCGGTTACTTGTCGACATGTCACTTCAGCGCGTTGCCGACATGTGACATTCTGCGGGAACCGCGTTTGCCGCAGCCCCGCCTCCGGTATTCAGGTGGAGGCTGCGTTCCTCCGATGGTCGTGGCCGCCGCGACCGTCCGCGACCTCAAGGGGGTGGCATGTCCGTAGAACAGGGCAGCTCCAAGGTGCTCACGCTCACGAAGAGCGCGCCCGCACCTGTCGTACCCGACAGCTCCGAGGCCATCAACACCCGCACTCTGTCCCGCTCCCTGTTCCTGCGGCTGCGCGCGCTGGACACGGAAAACGCCGCGGGCGGAGCCGACACCCCGGAGCGCACCTATGTGCGCGACACCCTCATCGAGCTCAATCTCCCCCTCGTGCGGTACGCGGCGGCACGTTTCCGCAGCCGCAACGAACCGATGGAGGACATCGTCCAGGTCGGCACCATCGGCCTGATCAAGGCGATCGACCGGTTCGACTGCGAACGCGGCGTGGAATTCCCCACGTTCGCGATGCCGACGGTCGTCGGCGAGATCAAGCGCTTCTTCCGCGACACCTCGTGGTCGGTGCGGGTGCCGCGCCGGCTCCAGGAGCTGCGGCTCGCGCTCACCAAGGCCAGCGACGAGCTGGCGCAGAAGCTGGACCGCTCCCCGACCGTTCCCGAACTCGCCGCGGTGCTGGGGGTGTCGGAGGAGGACGTGGTCGACGGTCTCGCCGTCGGCAATGCCTACACCGCCTCCTCGCTGGACTCGCCCTCGCCCGAGGACGACGGCGGCGAGGGCTCGCTGGCGGACCGTCTGGGGTACGAGGACTCGGCACTGGAGGGGGTGGAGTACCGCGAGTCGCTCAAGCCCCTGCTGGCCAAACTCCCGCCCCGCGAGCGGCAGATCATCATGCTCCGCTTCTTCGCGAACATGACCCAGTCGCAGATCGGCGAGGAGGTCGGCATTTCGCAGATGCATGTCTCGCGGCTGCTGACCCGTACGCTCGCGCAGCTGCGGGAGGGCCTGATCGGCGACTGAGCCCCGGCCGAAGCCCGGTGGGCGGGGTTCCTTATTGACGGTGCGTCAGACACACTGGCGCGATGCGACGACGTCATGGGGCCGCTCTCGCGGCGGTCACGCTCTGCCTCGGCGGGGCGCTGACCGCGTGCGGGAGCGGCGGCGACGACGGCTATGTGGCCCTCGGCGCCGCGGGGTCGGGGCCCGACGAGGCGCCCACCGCGGCCGTACCGCCGAAGGGCAAGGTCGTTCTGGTGCCGCTGGACGGCACCACACCGTCCGGTGGCGAGGCGGGGAAGCCGCCGGGCGATCAGGCCGCGAACGGGACGGGGCTGCCCGCGGTGCCCGGCAGCGGCGGCACATCGAGCGGTACGGGCGGCAGCACCGGCGGTGCCGGAAGCCCGGGCGGCGCGGGAGCCGGCTCGGGCGGTACGGGCGGAGGCTCAGGCAGCACGGGCGGCACAGGCGGCTCGGGGACTTCCGGCGGCAGCAGCGGATCAGGCGGTACGGGCAGCAGCACCGGCGGCACCACCCCGCCACCCGGCCCGACGCCGACACCGCCCCCGGCGGGCCCCGCCGTTCTCGCACTCGGCGAACCGGTCCGTGCCGCGCTGGACAAGCGCTGGTGCGAGCAGGTGACCGTGGAGTTCCGCAACACCGGCGGCTCGCCGGTGACCACGGGCACGGTCACGTTCGCGACGCACATCATCGGCGCACTCGGGATCGACTGGGCGACCGTCGAGTCGGCTCAGCCGCTGCCCGCGCCGATCGCCGCGGGAGCGGTGAGAAAACAGGCGTACACCGTGTGCGTGGACGCCTGGCGGGTGCCGCTGGGCATGCATGTCGAGACCCAGGACGTCACCGCCGAATGGAAGTGACCCGGCGGTGACCCGCCGCTGGAGGGCTCAGCCGAGGGCGAGCCAGGCCACCGCGCCGAGGATCGCGACGGCCGCGATGATGCCGACGATCAGTCCGATACGCGAGGACGACTGGGCGGCGGGCGCCGCCTGGCGGCCCTGCGGCACGCCCTCGTCGACGAAGGCGCGGAACATCTGGGTGCTGCCCGCCGGGTCGTAGTTGCCCTCGGGGCCCTGACCTTGGGGAGCATGGGGGTTGTGTGCCATGGGGCAGGACCCTAGCGAACCCCGGTGCGCCCGCCCAACCCCGGGCGGACAGCGGATACCTCCCCCTGAGGGCAATGACCGGCGGCATGCGAAGCCTTTGGTGTTCCTTTACTCCCGGGTGCCCGATTTAGTTTGCCTGCGGCAACCAACAGCTTTTATGGTTGCCCTAAGCAACAAGACGCGGGGAGGGACGGCCGTGGCCGCACAGAGTCAGTACGCGGAACTGGCCCGTCAGCTCAGCGCCATCGGCGCCGTGAAACGCGGCCTCGCGCGGATGCTGCCCGCCGAGTGCCCGTCCGGTTCGGCCGCCGTACTCACCCTGCTGGACCGGCACGGAGAGATGCGGATGAGCCGACTGGCCGAACTGCTCGCCGTCGACATGTCGGTCACCAGCCGCCATGTCGCCCACGCGGCGGAGCGCGACTGGATCGAACGGCTCCCCGACCCGGGGGACAAGCGCTCCCGGATCCTGCGGCTCACCCCCGCAGGACTGGACATGCTCGACGAGCTCGCCCGGCGGGCGACCGAGATGTTCGCCGAGAACCTCAAGGACTGGTCCGACGAAGACGTCGGACAGCTGATCGTCATGCTCGCCCGGCTCCGCGACAGCTTCGGCGACTGCCGGGCCCACCACCCCACCCGTACACCGCTCGAGACGTAAGGAAGTTCATGGCTACGACCACACCGGCCGGTGTGCGGGGCGGCGACGCCGAACACGGAGGGCAGTCCTCCGAGGGCGCGCCGATGACCCACCGGCAGATCATGGAGGCGCTGTCCGGGCTGCTGCTCGGCATGTTCGTCGCCATCCTGTCGTCCACGATCGTCTCCAACGCCCTGCCGGAGATCATCACCGACCTCGGCGCCGGCCAGAGCGCCTACACCTGGGTGGTCACGGCCTCGCTCCTCGCGATGACCGCGACCACCCCGCTGTGGGGCAAGCTCTCCGACCTCTTCTCAAAGAAACTGCTGGTCCAGATAGCCCTGGTCATCTATGTCCTCGGCTCGGTGGTCGCCGGACTCTCGCAGAACGCCGGGATGCTCATCGCCTGCCGGGTCGTCCAGGGGATCGGCGTCGGCGGTCTCTCCGCGCTCGCGCAGATCGTGATGGCCGCGATGATCTCCCCGCGCGAGCGCGGCCGCTACAGCGGCTACCTCGGCGCGACCTTCGCCGTCGCCACCGTCGGCGGCCCGCTGCTCGGCGGTGTCATCACCGACACCGACTGGCTCGGCTGGCGCTGGTGCTTCTACGTCGGTGTGCCGTTCGCGGTCATCGCGCTGATCGTCCTGCAGAAGACCCTGAAGCTCCCGGTCGTGAAGCGCCAGGTCAAGGTCGACTGGTCAGGAGCGTTCTTCATCAGCGCGGCGGTCTCGCTGCTGCTGGTCTGGGTGACCTTCGCGGGTGACAAGTACGACTGGATCTCCTGGCAGACGTACGCGATGGTCGGTGGCTCGGTCGTCCTGGGTGCGATTTTCCTCCTGGTGGAGTCGAGGGCGAGCGAGCCGATCATCCCGCTGCGGCTGTTCCGCAACCGCGCCATCACGCTGGCGTCGCTGGCCTCGCTCTTCGTCGGCGTCGCGATGTTCGCGGCCACCGTCTTCTTCAGCCAGTACTTCCAGCTGGCGCGCGACAAGTCGCCGACCATGTCCGGCGTCATGACCATCCCGATGATCGGCGGCCTGTTCCTCTCGTCGACGGTCTCGGGCCAGGTCATCACCAGGACGGGCCGCTGGAAGGCCTGGCTGGTCGGCGGCGGCGTGCTGGTGACGGCGGGCCTCGGACTGCTCGGCACCATGCGGTACGACACCGAGTACTGGCACATCGCGATCTTCATGGCCGTCCTGGGTCTCGGCCTCGGCATGATGATGCAGAACCTGGTGCTCTGCACGCAGAACCAGGTCGCCGCCGAAGACCTCGGCGCGGCCAGCTCGGTCGTCACCTTCTTCCGTTCGCTGGGCGGTGCGGTCGGCGTGTCCGCGCTGGGCGCGGTCATGGCCAACCGGGTCACCCACTACGTCAAGGACGGACTGGCCGAACTCGGCCCGCGGGGCGCGGCGCTGGGCCACGGGGGCACGGCGGGCGGCGGCATTCCCGATCTGGACAAGCTGCCCGCGCCGATCCGTACGGTGATGGAGAGCGCGTACGGACACGGTGTCGCCGATGTCTTCCTCTACGCGGCGCCGTTCGCGCTGCTGGCCTTCCTGGTGACGCTGTTCATCAAGGAGGTCGCCCTGAAGAGCCACGCGAAGACGGCGGGGGCCGAGGCGGCGGAGGCGGTCGAGTCGCCTGCCGCGGCGGTCGCCGCCGGGACCTCCGTACGGGAATAGGCTGCGGCGCATGGCACCCAACATCGCCACCAACACCGCGGTGGAACTGGACGAGTTGCTGGACTTCGTACGCCCCAGGCACCGGGCCATCCTCCTCACGACCCGCGCGGACGGCACGCCGCAGGGGTCGCCGCTGACGTGCGGGGTCGACGATGCGGGCCGTCTCGTGATCTCCACGTATCCGGAACGCGCCAAGACCCGCAACGCGCGGCGCGACCCGCGAGTCAGCGTGATCGTCCTGTCGGACGACTGGAACGGCCCCTGGGTCCAGATCGACGGCACGGCGGAGGTACTGGACGCACCGGACTCGGTGGAACCGCTGGTGGAGTACTACCGGAACATCGCGGGGGAGCACCCGGACTGGGACGCGTACCGGGAGGCGATGGTGAAGCAGGGCAAGTCGATCATCCGGGTGAGGGTGGGGCGGTGGGGGCCGGTGGCGAGGGGTGGGTTTCCGGCGAGGCTGAGCGGGGGGTGACGGTGCGGGGGGCCGGGGGGTTGTTTCCCCCACCCCGCCCCTTCCCGTAACCGGGGCTCCGCCCCGGACCCCGGGGGTCAGTGGGGGCTGACGCCCCCACACCCCGGGACTCCAGTGGCTTCGCCACGGAGCAATGCTGCCCGTGGGTGGTCTCGCGGGCGAATCCCCGCGCACCACAGCCCGTCCCGTGGGGAGGGGCCGTGCAGGGTCGTCCCCGCAGGCGATTGGCGGCCAACACCGGGTGCCCTTACGAACCCCTCATCGCCGCCGACGCCGAGGAGTCGATCCCGGAGGGGACCCGGAACCCGCACCCCGAGGCGGGCTCGCACCGCGGACGCCAAGGCCCGCGCCCCGCGGTCGGCCCGCACCCCGGACCCCCAAGACCCGCACCGGGACCTACGCGCGAGCAACCATCGCTTCGATGCCCGCCACCAGCAGTTCCAGCGCGAACCCGAAGTCCCGCTCCCTCATCTCCTCCACCGTGTCCCCACCCCGCGCCTCCATCAGCTCCGACGCGCTCTCCACCATCTCCCTGAACTGCGGCTGTTCGCTCACCGTCCCCATCGCCTGGCGGAAGTACTCGTCCTGGCTCATCCCCGCCGTCGCGCACCGCTGAATGAAGTGCCCCTCGACCGTGCCGAACCCGTACACGAACTGGAACACCGCCGCGAGCGCTCCCATCTGCCCGTGCGGCGGCAGGCCCGTGTTGCGCATCACCTGCTGGACCGCCAGTGAGAACGCCATCGCGTTCGGGCCGATGTTCAGGAACGTACCGATCAGCGGGGACACCCACGGGTGGCGGACCAGCAACGCCCGGTAGCCGGTGGCCAGTTCGCGCAGTTGCTCGCGCCAGTCCCCCGTCGCGTCCACCTCCGGCAGCCGCAGCGTGCCGAACACCGAGTCGAGTGCCAGTTCCAGCAGGTCGTCCTTGGTGTCGACGTACCAGTACACCGACATCGCCGTGACGTTCAGCTCCGCGGCCAGGCGGCGCATCGAGAACTTGGACGCGCCCTCGGTGTCGAGGAGCCGGACCGTCGCTTCGATGATCTTGTCGCGGTCGAGACCGGCAGGCTGGTCGCGGGTGCCCGGTTTGCGGCCGCGGTCCCGGTCCGTCTTGCCGTCCAGCCACACGCTGGTCCGCGCGGGCCCTTTGGCGCGGTCGGCCGCACTCACCATCGCGCATCCTCCTCGGTTCGCCCCCCGACTCCGATGCTATGCCGCCGCCCTGGGTGAGTCTTCCCGCCCGGCCCGCCGCAGCAGCATCGCGGCGAGCAGCCCGCCTGCGAGTACGGCGACCGCGCCGACCAGCTGACTCGTCTGGAGGCCCGAGGCGAAGGCGTCGGAGATGCGGCCGCGTTCGGCGGGACCGTCGGCCGCGGCGAGGGCCGCCGGGAGGGAGGCCGCGCCCGCGACGGTCGCTGCGAGCGCGGCGAAGCGGGAGTTGAGCACGGCGCCCAGGACGGCGACCCCGAGGCCGTTGCCGAATTCGGCGAGGGTGCCGTTGACTCCGGCCCCCACCCCCGCCTTCTCGGGCGGAATCGCGCTCATGATGGCGTTGGCCATGGCGGGCATGGAGAGCGCGACGCCCGCGCCCATGACGACGAGCCCGAGCAGCATGCCGCCGTATCCGTCGCCGCCGAGTACCGCGATCGCCGCGAGCCCGGCGGCGACCAGGGTCATCCCGGTGGCGATGGTCCCGGGGGTGGCGAGCTTCGGCAGCAGCCGCGCGCCGACGCCGGTCAGGTTGAGGGCGATGACGGTCAGTGCGAGCGGCGCCGTACGCAGACCCGCGTCCAGCGGCCCGTACCCCAGCACGAACTGGAGATGCTGGGTGAGCAGGAACAGCGAGCCGCCCATGCCGAAGGCCACGAGGATCGCGCCGGCGACCGCGCCGATGAAGCGCTGGTTGCGGAAGAAGTGCATGTCCAGCATGGGATACGGGATGCGCAGCTCCCAGCGGACGAAGACGGCCAGGACGAGAACTCCGCCCGCCGCGGAGGCGAGGACCTGTGTGGACGTCCAGCCGTGCTCGGGCCCGGAGATGATCGCGTACACGACGGCCGTCATGCCGATGGTGGAGAGCAGCGCGCCGAGCAGGTCCGGGCGGTCGCCCTGCGGGTTCTTGGACTCCGGTACGAGTGCGAGGACGGCGACGAGCCCGATCGCCGCCACCGGGATGTTGACCAGGAAGATCGCGCCCCACCAGAAGTGGTCGAGCATGACCCCGCCGATGAGCGGACCGGCCGCGAAGCCGAGGGAGTTGACGGTGGACCAGAGGCCGATGGCTTTGACGCGTTCGGTGTCGTCGAAGATCTGGACGACGACCGCGAGGGTGGTGGTCATCAGCAGCGCGCCGCCGACACCCATGCCCGCGCGCGCGGCGATCAGCCCGGTCGCGGTCTGCGCGAGTCCGGCGGCCAGGGAGCCGAGGCCGAACAGAGCGAGTCCGGCGACCAGCATTTTCTTGCGGCCGTAGCGGTCGGAGGCGTTGCCCGCGGTGAGCAGGAGCCCCGACTGGACAAGCGAGTACGCGTTGACCATCCACTGGATGTCGGCCGTGGAGGCGTCGAGCTCACGGGTGAGGGAGGGGATGGCGACGCTGAGGACGGTGTTGTCGAGCAGCACGGTGAGCTGGGCGAGGCAGATGACGCCGAGGATCAGCCAGCGCTGCGGATGGCGGCCGGCGGGGGCCAGGCGGGTCTCGGCAGTCGTTGCCGTCATACACGCTCCTTGTACGGTGTACGGGATATCGTCGTACACCGTACAAGGATCCTCATACGCTGTATAGCGCTATTTCTGGTCGGTCAGGTCGTAGAGCGTCGTGCCGTCCACGGTGACCTTGGTGAACGTCGCCTCCACCCACGTCGTGATCCCGGAGCTGCCGCTGCCGCCGGGCCCGCCGCCCTGGCCGCCGGAGATGAAGTAGTGGATCTTCCCGTCCGCGACGTACTGCTTGAACTGCGCGAGGCTCGGCGACGGGTCGCTGCCGTTGAAGCCGCCGATCGCCATCACCGGCTTCTCGGTGGCGAGTTGATAGCTGGCGGCGTTCTGGGAGCCGATGGCCGCGGCGATCCAGGTGTAGTCGCCTGCGTTCTGCTTCAGCCTGGCCTCGACCTCGGCGTTGACGTTCGCGCCGTTGAGGAGACCGCCCATGCCGCCGCCACCGGCGCCGCGCTCGCCCTGCCCGACGCCGGGGAAACCGCCGGGCATCTGCCCCTGGCCCTGAGGGGCTTGGCCCTGGCTCATCTGCCCGCCCGTCGGGGGCTGCCCCATACCGCCGCCCGGCATGCCGCCACCCTGCTGCCCGGCAGCCTGACCCTGCCCCTGCCCCTGCTGCCCGGGGGGCTGCATCCGTGCGCCGTCACCGCCGAGCCGCCCACCGGGACCGCCGCCGCCCGGACCGCCGCGGCCACCGGCCACCGCAGGTCCCGCCGTCACGATCGAGCCCGCGTGACCCTCGCTCACCGTCGTGAGGGAGTACGCGAGCGGCCCGGCCAGCGAGGCCGCGAGCCCCAAACCCGCTACGCCGAGCGCCAGTTGGCGGCCGATCCTGCCGGCGAGCAGCAGCCCGGCCGCGGCCACCAGACCGCCGATCAGCACGGCCCACCGCAGCCACGGCAGATAGTCCGTGCTCCGGCCGAGCAGGGTGTACGACCAGTACGCCGTCACCGCGACCGTGCCGCCCAGCGCCGCCGAGGCCGCGTAGGAACGCCGCTCCTCCCACAGCACCGTCGCGCCCATGCCGACGAGCGCGGCGATGTACGGCGCCAGCGCCACCGTGTAGTACTCGTGGAAGATCCCGGCCATGAAGCTGAAGATCCCGGCGGTCATCAGCAGTGAGCTGCCCCAGACCAGGAACGCGCCCCGCGCGGTGTCCGATCTCCCCCAGAGCCTGCCGGCCTGGGAGGTGCCCCCAGCGCGCCAGGTGATGACAAGCCCCGCGACGAGCAGCAGCAGCGCGGCGGGCAGCAGCCAGGAGATCTGGCCGCCGATGTTCCCGGCGAACATCCGGTCGATGCCGGTCTCGCCCCAGCCGCCGCCACGGCCCCCGCCGCCGCCTCCGACGCTCCCGGTCTCGTTGCCGTTGATCCGGCCGAGGCCGTTGTAGCCGAAGGTCACCTCCAGGAAGCTGTTGTTCTGCGAGCCGCCGATGTACGGCCGCGAGGACGCGGGCCACAGCTCGACGATCGCCACCCACCAGCCGGCCGAGACGATCATCGCGAGCCCGGCCAGCGCCAGTTGGCCGAGCCGCCGCCGCAGGGTCGTCGGTGCGCACACGGCGTAGATGGCGGCCAGCGGCGGCAGGATCAGGAAGGCCTGCAGCGTCTTCGTCAGGAAGGCGAAGCCGACCGCCACACCCGCCCAGACCAGCCACTTCGTGCGTGCGCCTTCGAGGGCGCGCAGCACGCAGTACACCGTCACCGTCATCAACAGCGCGAGCAGCGCATCCGGGTTGTTGAAGCGGAACATCAGCGCGGCGACGGGTGTCACGGCCATCGCGGCGCCCGCGATCAGGCCCGCGGCGGGGGAGAAGCGCCGGCGTACGGCGCCGTACAGCACACCGACCGTCGCGACCCCCATCAGCACCTCGGGGACCAGGATCTGCCAGGAGCCGAGCCCGAAGAGCCGTACGGACAGGGCCATCGGCCAGAGCGCGGCCGGGGGCTTGTCGACGGTGATGGAGTTCGCGGCGTCGGACGAGCCGAAGAAGAAGGCCTTCCAGCTCTCGCTGCCCGCCTGCACGGCCGCGGAATAGAAGGAGTTGGCGTAGCCGGACGCGCTCAGGTTGTAGAGGTAGAGCAGCGCGGTGAGAAGCAGAAGTCCGAGAAAGGCGGGTCGCACCCAGGCGGCATCGTCGGCGCGCCCGCGCCAGATTCGGGTGCCCGGCGCGCTGCGGGCGTGCCCGGGGCGCTCCGCCACCGCGAGCCCGTCGTGGGGAAGAGTCGTCGTCATCGTGAGTTCCTTACGGTGTACGGAAGTTCGGAGGCGGGCCGCTCGTCGTCGGCTGGGGCATGGTCGTCGGCCGGGACGTGGCCGTCGGCCGGGACGTCGGCGTCGCGCCGGTCCGGGAAGACCCACGCCCGGAAGAGCAGGAAGCGCAGCATCGTGGCCGCGAGGTTCGCCGCGATCAGGACCGCGAGCTCGGTGCCGTGGGACGGGTTTCCGGCGGCCGCGTCCAGCGCGGCCAGCGAGCCGCTGGTCAGCGCGAGCCCGATGCCGAACACGACCAGGCCCTGCGCCTGATGGCGTACGGCCCGCTCCCGGCCCCGGATCCCGAAGGTGAGCCGCCGGTTCGCGGCCGTGTTGGCGACGGCGGAGAGCAACAGCGCTCCCGCATTGGCGACTTGGGGCCCGACCCCCGCCCTGAAGAGCGAATACAGCAGCAGATACAGCAGCGTGGACAGCGCGCCGACCACACAGAAGCCGACCAGCTGCCGGGCGAGACCACCCGGAACCCCGCTCAGCTGCCGGTCACGCGGATCGTCCCCGAAGGGCCGCGCGAGGCGGTCCAGCGGCAGCGCGCCGACCGCCAGCGCACGCCCCACCCGCCAGACGCCCTTGAGGTCCTCGGTCGCCGTGCTCACGATGTGCACCGTCGAGTCCGGGTCGTCGACCCAGTCCACCGGCACCTCGTGGATCCGCAGCCCGGCCCGCTCGGCCAGCACCAGCAGCTCGGTGTCGAAGAACCAGCCGGTGTCCTCCACCATCGGCAGCAGCCGCTCGGCGACCTCACGCCGTATCGCCTTGAATCCGCACTGGGCGTCCGAGAACCGCGCCGCGAGCGATCCGCGCAGAATCAGGTTGTAGGCGCGCGAGATGAACTCCCGCTTCGGCCCGCGCACCACGCGCGACGAGCGCGCGAGCCGGGACCCGATCGCGAGGTCCGAGTGCCCGGAGATCAGCGGTGCGACCAGCGGCAGCAGGGCGTTGAGGTCGGTGGACAGATCGACGTCCATATAGGCGAGTACGGGGGCGTCCGAGTGCGACCACACGGTGCGCAGTGCCCGGCCGCGGCCCTTCTCCTCCAGCCGGCAGGCCTCCACCTCGTGGATGGAGCGGGCGAGCCGGGTCGCCACCTGGGGCGTGGCGTCGGTGCTCGCGTTGTCGGCGACGGTGATCCTGAAGCCGTACGGGAAGGTCCGTACGAGGTGGTCGTGCAGTCTGCGCACGCACCGTTCGAGGTCTTTCTCCTCGTTGTGGACCGGGATCACCACGTCGAGTACGGGCCGGCCAGCGGTGTGGGCGAGCAGATGCTCCCGGGCCGGAAGAGTCCCCCTTGGGGTGTCGGTTCGCATGGCACGACACTCGGCGGCCGCGCTGTCACGCCCGTGTGATGTGCCTGTGGCCCGTCTGTGAGTCGTGCGCCGCGGGCATTGCCACGGCGAAGACTGTGTGCCCCGGTTCGGAGCGCACGCTCACGGTGCCGCCGTGCGCCGTGACGACGGCCTGCACGATCGCCAGGCCGAGGCCGGTGGATCCGGCGTGCCGGGACCTGGAGGCGTCGCCGCGCGCGAACCGTTCGAAGATGTGCGGCAGCAGGTCGGGTTGAATGCCGGGGCCGTCGTCCTCGACCTCCAGCACGACGGCCCGGCTGCCCTCACGTCGCACGCGTGCGGTGACCGTCGTACCGGGTGGTGTGTGGGTACGGGCGTTCGCGAGGAGATTGACCAGCACCTGGTGCAGGCGGGCGCTGTCGCCCTGGACCGTCGCCGGTTCCACCGGGAGCTCCAGACGCCACTTGTGGTCGTGTCCCGCCGCCTGCGCATCACCCACGGCGTCAACGACCAGCGGCGAGAGATCAGTGCTCTCGTACGAGAGCGGGCGTCCGGCGTCGAGACGTGCGAGCAGCAGCAGATCTTCCACCAGGCCCGTCATCCGCGTCGCCTCGGCCTCGATGCGCCCCAGCGCGTGCCGGGTGTCCGCGCCGACGTCCTCGCGTCCGCGCCGGGTCAGCTCGGCGTAGCCGCGGATCGACGCCAGCGGCGTCCGCAGCTCATGGCTGGCATCCGCGACGAACTGCCGCACCCGCGTCTCGCTCTCCTGCCGCACCGCGAGCGCCGAACCGACATGCCCCAGCATCCGGTTGAGCGCCGCGCCCACCTGACCGACCTCGGTCCGCGGATCGGCCTCGGTGTCCGGGACGCGCTCGTGCAGGGCCACCTCGCCGCTGTGGAGCGGAAGTTCGGAGACGCGGGTCGCGGTCGCGGCGACCCGCCGCAGCGGCTGCAGCGCGACCCCGACCAGGGTGGCGCCCGCGATACCGGCGGCGATCAGCCCGGCGCCGGTGACGGAGACCTCGACCAGGACCAGTGTGCCCAGCGCGTCCTGCACGTCTTTCGTCGGGATCCCGACGAGGTAGGAGCCGCGGACCCCGGTGCGGTACTCGACCCGGTAGTCGCCCCGGCCTGGCAGTTCCAGCGTGTGCGGACGGCCGTCGCGCGGGACCTCCGCCAGAGCCTTGGACTGTGCCGCGGTGAGCGGGCTCCGGCTCGGCCCCAGCGCGTCCGTCGTCCGCTCGGTGCTGGCCGCGGCGTCGAGAACCGTGCCGCTGAGGGTGAGCTGTGCGCCGACGGTGCCCACCGGCGTACCGCCGCCGGTGACGAAGTCGAGCGGATCCCTCTCCGGCATCCCGGCGAACGGCCGGTCCTCGACCGGGCCCGGCGGTCCGGCGGCACGCATGCCGACGGTGTCCAGCTGGGTGTCCAACTGCCCGTACAGATACGTGCGGTAGGCGATCGTCGTGACCGTACCGATCACCGCCGACACCACCGCGATCAGCGCCACCGCCGAGACCACGAGCCGGGTCCGCAGCGACCATCTGCGCCGCCGTCCACGTACGCCGCGCACTATTCGCCCGGCTTGATCAGATATCCGGCCCCGCGCCGGGTGTGGATCATCGGCGGACGACCCGCGTCGATCTTCTTGCGGAGATACGAGACGTACAGCTCGACGACATTGGCCTGCCCGCCGAAGTCGTACGACCACACACGGTCCAGGATCTGCGCCTTGCTGAGCACCCTCCGCGGATTGCGCATCAAGAAGCGCAGCAGCTCGAACTCGGTCGCCGTCAGATGGATCGACGCACCGCCCCGGCTGACCTCGTGGCTGTCCTCGTCGAGGGTCAGATCCCCGACCGCCAGCAGCGACTCGCTGCGTACGGTCGCGGCCCCGGACCTGCGGATCAGACCGCGCAGCCTGGCCACCACCTCCTCCAGCGAGAAGGGCTTGGTGACATAGTCGTCGCCGCCCGCCGTCAGTCCGGCGATCCGGTCCTCGACCGCGTCTCTGGCGGTGAGGAAGAGCACCGGCACCTCAGGCAGTTCGCGCCGCAGCCGCCCCAGGACGGCGAGCCCGTCCATGTCGGGCAGCATCACGTCGAGCACCACCGCGTCGGGCCGGAAATCGCGCGCGGAACGCACAGCGCCCGCGCCGTCCCCGGCGCTGCGCACCTCCCAGCCCTCGTAGCGCAGGGCCATCGACAGCAGCTCGCTCAGCGCCGCCTCGTCGTCCACGACGAGCACCCGGACAGGGCTGCCGTCCGGCCTGAGCATTTCGGTACGCCCCTGGGGCGAGGTCGCGGTCATGCTGGTCACCCTGCGACCGCGCCCTGAGAGGGTCCTTGCCCTTTGCTGTGAATTCCCTGAGAAAACGCTGGGTGCGACGGCTAGCTGAGACCGAAGAGAGCCGCGCCGTTGTCGTGGCACACCGCGCGCAGCCAGTCGTCCCCGAGATCCAGCCGTTCCAGCGCCCGCAGTTGATGGACGTACGGATACGGGATGTTGGGGAAGTCGGTCCCGAGCAGCACCCGGTCCGCGAGCGCCGCCAGCCGGGCCCGCTCCCCGGCAGGGAAGGGGCTGAGGCGCTCACTGAAGTCCGTGAACGCCATCGTCGCGTCCAGCCGCACCTCCCGGTAGCGCTCCGCGAGATCGAGGAAGTCGGTGTACTCCGGCATCCCCATGTGGGCGACGACCAGCCGCAGCCGCGGATGCCGCGCGAGCAGGCGGCCCACCGGCTCGGGCCCGGTGTGCTTGCCGGGCACGGGCCCGGAGCCGCAGTGCGCCACCACTGGGATTCCGGCCTCGGCGAGCAGTCCCCAGACGGGGTCGAGCAGCGCGTCGTTGGGGTCGTACGCCCCCACCTGGAGGTGCGCCTTGAAGACCCGCGCCCCGCGCTCGACCGCCTCGCGCACGTACCGCTCGACGCCCTCCTCCGGGAAGAGGGTGGCGGTGTGCAGACAGCCGGGAGTGCGCTCGGCGAAGTCCGCGGCCCAGCCGTTCAGCCACGCGGCCATGCCCGCCTTGTGCGGATAGAGCATCGAGGTGAACGAGCGCACCCCGAACTCCCGCAGCAGCGCGACGCGTTCCTCCTCCTCGTGCCGGTAGGTGATGGGCCATTCCATGCCGGTCAGCGGGCCGACGGCATCGAAGTACGCCCACACCTTCCTGAGGACCTGCTCGGGCATGAAGTGGGTGTGTACGTCCACGAGTCCGGGCAGCCCGAGCCGCTGCCAGAACATCCGGACGTCGTCACTCTCGCTCAAAGCCGTAACTCCGCTCCACCTTGCCGATATGCACGCTGTAGCTCTCGTACCACTGGGCGCGTCCGCGCTTCTGCGCGGCCTGGTGCTCCAGATTCCGCTGCCAGGCGGCGATGGCTTCCTCGTCCCTGAAGTAGCCGACGGTGATCGCGATCCCGCCGGGAGTCATGGCCGACTCGTACCCGAGGAACCCGGGCACCTCCCGCACCAGTTCCTTCATCCGCTCGGCGGTCTCACCGTATCCCTCGGGGCGGTCGGTACGGACGGAGGTGAAGACCACTGTGTAGTAAGGCGGTTCATGTGCCGCGACAGGCCTGATGTTCTGGATGCTCATGACACCCAGCGTCCGTTCCGGGTCGGGGAAGTGTCCAGCCTCATTGCCGTAAGGGATCCAAAGGGGATCCAAGACTTGACCATGCGGTCAGAAGAGCCCGTCCTGAACGGCCCCGCCGGCGACGTCGAGTAGGGGCACCGTCACGCCCTCCCCCGGCCCGGCGCCGAGGAGCGACCAGCCGGTCATCAGCCGCGTATCGAGCACGACAAGCCCGTCGTCCGCGGTCCGCAGATGCAGATCGGGCCCGGCCGCTGCCACCACGCGCCCGGCGACGACCCCGCCGTCGACCACCTCGCGCACCACCGCGGTCGCGGCGGGCAGACCGTCGAGCCCGAACACCTCGGCGTGGTCGACCGCCTCGAAATCCAGCCGCTCCAGCGACTCGGCCCACCCGGCGAGCGCCACCGCGCGGCGGTGCAGCTCCCCGATCTCCGCGGCCCGCTCGGCCGCCCCGGGCAGGGCGGCCCGCACGGCGCGCTTGGCCGCGTACGGAATCCGGTCCGGCACTCCCAGCGCACTGCGCATCAGCTCCTCGGTCCGCCGCGCGGCCATCAGCGGACCGCGCCCCAGCCAGCTGAAGACGACGGCACCCTGCTCGAGCAGCCGCGCGGGCCCGCGCTCCTCGGCGGTGATGCCGACCTTGACCATCTCTCGACCGAACCAGGCGAGATACACGCGGTACGTCCTGGGGTCGTCCGCGATGGTGTCGGCGGCCACCGAGTGCGCCCGGTCCAGCCGCGCGCACTCCGCACACCGCGCCTGGGTCGCCCGGCCCGCCACGACGGCCCCGAGCGGACAGGGATTGCCCCGCGCCCCGACGCAGGATCGCTCGCCCTCGGCGCGGAAGCCGAGCTCCTTCCCGGCGGTCAGCGGACTGACCCGCCCGCCTTCCCACGCGAGCACGGGAATCCGGGTCCCCCGCGGCCAGCTGAGTCCTGCGCAGCGCCACGCCATACACACACCTCCGGCAGAAAACGGGGACGTTACCGGAGCCCACGGACATCGCCCGCGATCGTTTCAGGCCTGCGCGGCCCCGGCCAAGACCTGACCAGCCCGACTCAGCCCCGGCCCGGCCCCGGCTCAGCCCCGGCCGGTGCGCGCGGACAGCCCCCGGCGCAGGCACTCGACGAGCCTCGCGGCGATGCTCCCGTCGGGATCGAGACGGGGATTGAAGATCGTGACATCGAAGCCGACGGCCCGCTCGTCCCCGAGCGCCGTGCGCAGCACGCTCTCCAGCTCGGCCCAGCTCAGCCCGCCGGGAAGCCGGTAGTCGACGGCGGGCATGACCGCGTCGTCCAGCACATCCACATCGAGGTGCACCCAGTACTCCCCGAGCCGCCCCACGGCCCCCCGCGCCGCCGCCGCGGCCCCGACAGCCCGCACGCCGTCGAGATCGACCGCGCCCAACTGCGGCGGCAGCGCCTGCATCCCGGCCTCCGCGGACTCGCCTGCATCCCGGAACCCGAGCGCGACGACATCCTCGTCCCGCACCAACGGCCCCAGCCCTTCCAGATCGGCAAGCACCCGCGGCCCGCGCCCCGTCGCCAGCGCGAGCTCCATCGACGCCACCTCACCGGCCGGCTCCGCGGACGGCTGATAGAAATCGGTGTGCCCGTCGAGGAAGAGCAGTCCGTACCGCCCCCGTCGCCGGAGCGCGAGGAGATTGCCGAGCAGGATGCTGCAGTCCCCGCCGAGGACGACGGGAAACAGCCCACGGTCAAGGACGCCACCCACGGTGTCGGCGAGTGCGCTGGAGTACCGCGCGATTCCACCCGAATTGAGCACCCCGCTCTCGGGATCGCGCCCCACCTCGTACGCCGGCGCCTCAACCCGCCCACCCCGCACGGCCCCCAGCCCCTCCACCAGCCCGGCCCGGAGCAGCGCCCGCGGCAGCTCCTCAACCCCGGTCGGCCGCAGCCCGAGGACGGAGGGCGCCTCGATGATCGCGAGTTCCCGCACTCCGCACGCCTCCTCGACCACAACCCGAACCCGGTCAGACTTACGGCTCGTCCACCGCATCGCCGAGATTTCCGCACCACCACCCGGCCCGGGCCACCCGATCGGCTCCGCGAGAGCTCAGGATTCGCGGCAACGCAAGAGGCCCCTCGGATTTCTCCGAGGGGCCTCTGAGCTGTGTGCACTCGGCAGGATTCGAACCTGCAACCTTCTGATCGGTAGCTCCAGCCGGACCGGTCAGCGACGGCCGCACCGGCCGCTTCACGGTCGCGGAGGGGCGCTACCGGACGAGGACGGTTGCTGTGGTTGCGGTACAGCGCTGCTGTACTCCTACTGCAGAACGCGTTGCTGAGGGGATGCTCGGCGACGCGCTCCATCCGCTGTTCTTCACTGCTCGACGGTAAGTGCCCAGATGACCGCCGACGGAGCCGTGATCTGAATGGCCGCTTCGCTACGCGCTCGCTTCAGGCGGATCTCGTTGTAGGTACTGCTCACCTCGTGGTCCACGCATTCGAGCGGGAAGCTGAGGCCGATTGGTGTGACGGACACCGTGAGGGTGCCCTTCCCCTGGCAGTTGACCTGGATGGCCAGCCGCCCGGCACCGATGTCACTCAGAGGCAGGGTGGCGTTGCCTGTGCGCGATGCCACCCTGAGGACGGCCTTGCCGTCGACTGGCTTGGGCGCCTGGGTGACGGTTTCGCCCTCGATGTGCTCCGCCCTACTACTGCCCGTGGTGCTTGTGGGCATCGGCTTCACGGGTGATGCCGAGGTGGACGTCGGCTGGGACTTTGCGTCGTCATCGGAACAGCCGCTGATCCCCAGCAGCAAGGCGGCGATCAACAGGCCTGTGCCGCCACGGTGCGGGCGGCACCCGAGAGCGTGTCTTAGCTCTCCCACAGGTACCAGCCGACCTTCAGCGGCGTGTAGCTGGTGACCGTCTTCTTGGCGCTGGTCCTGCAGTTGCTGTAGATGATGTAGCTCGTGCCGGTGTTCTTGAGCCGGAAAACGCCGTACTTCGCGTTGGTGGTCTTCCGCGGCGGGGTGTCGACCGCGATCGAGTTGCCCAGCTTCGCAGTCAGCTTGGCCGACAGATTCACGTCGTACTTGGCCTCGATCTTGGCGATCATGACATCAATGCTGGTGGACAGGCCGACCGTGACGCTGACACCAACCTCGCCAGTGACTTCGGAAGTGAAGGTAGAGCGTGCGACCCGCGACGTCCCGTTGTAGTTCGAGTTCGTCGGACCGACCCCCGCGTGGTACTGCGCGCCCTTGCTCGAGGGGGTGTAGATCCGCTGCGTGGGCCCGCAGTATTCGGCGTCCGGCCTGTCGACGGGCGGCTTCCCGGTCTCCCCCGGCAGCGGCTCCAACTCAGGCGCAGGCCCCAGATCGGTCTCCTCCGGCTCCACGGGCGGAGCGGTATTGACCGCGGTCGGCTCCTCGGACGCAGAAACAGAAGCAACCGGTGTGGCGAGCGCATGTGCCGGCGCAGCCATAACGGCCAGCGCGGTGAAAGCGATCGCGGAAGCCAGCGGTCCGCGTCTGACAGAAACTCCCATGTGGGTCTCCCCCCTATGCCGCCCCATCTGGGCGGGCCGAGCACGACCCTGGCAGGTTCATGCCCCCCGCCCCAGAGGAATCGATCATTCCTGAGCAAGACGCGAGCTTCCTCAGGTGCAAAAAGGGACAGCAGCCCCGATCTCTCTCCGGGCGTCGCCCATCAGCGATTCTTGATAACCGTCGTGGCCGCGATGTCACCATGGGTTCAAATCCCACACCCACCGCAGACGAACGGCCCCTGACCTGCTGAATCGGTCAGGGACCGTTGGCTAATCCGGGCACCACTGGGTTGCCGTCAGTCGCGGCTTGCACCCTCGGGCCAAACCACCCGGACCGGCACCCCTGTGCGCTCGGCGTAGCTGACCACATCCGCAGTGCCGCCATAGCCACGCGCGGGCTCTCCGTCCCAGACGGCGACCAGTTCGTCCGCCAGACCGACCAGGATCTCGCTGCCCACCATGTGAGCGTTCGAGTCGGACTCCGTCAGCCCGGTCTCGTGGACCTGGACGGCCCGGTGCATGAGGTCGTCGTACACCGCGTGATGCCACTCGGGCAGCGAATCCCGATACTTCTCGGCGGGGACGACGACTTCCAGAGCGCCACCGTGGCGAAGCACAGCCTGTGCGAACCAGGCGTCGGGCCCGTCAGCAATGCAGGAGATGCCCACGAGATCGGCGGCGGGAATGCCGCTCACAACCTCGCTGATCGCTCGCTTCACACGCTCCTCCACCTCCGCAGGCAGACCGCGATGCCCGGTGATTCCGACCCTCATTCCGTCCCCTCTCACCTCACAGGTACACGCCGTGCAACCGGTCGTCGAATGTCCGCACCACCTTGGGCGGCGTGCTGCTGGTGTACGCCCGCCGGAAAACGCGGGCCCGCTCGACGACCCGCCCGGACCGGTAGCGCAGCCCGGACTCGACAGCCTGTGTCGCAAGGACGTAGGCGGCCTCCAACCGTCCAGCGGCTTGGTGCCCGGCCGCGAAGTCGAGTTGCAGCAGCGCATGTTGTTTGGCGTGCGCCGATGGCATTGCTGTCGCTCTGTCGTCGTGCCTGCCGAACACCCACGAGGGCAGCCCGAGACGCGCACCGCACGCCACCCGGCACGCAGAGATCTTCGCCTCATTGAAGGTGAAGACCCAAGGCCATGGTGGGGGCTCCTCCGCTGTGATGAGTGCCGCTGCCGTCCGGCTGCGCACGAGGGCTTGATCGGTCGAGCGCTCATCCCCCGCTGCGGCATGTGAAAGGGCTTCCACCGTGCACAGCCACGCGTCCGCGATGGCCGGAGCAGTCGTACCGAGGTGCCGTCGAGCAGACCGCGTCAGATTCAGCCCTTGGGCAGCGTTGCCGGCGTCCGCCTCCATCTGGGCCAGGCTGCCGATCTGGTACGCGGCGAGCAGCCGGTTCCCCGAGCGACGGGCAGCCTTGATGGCCGATCCGTACCAGGTGCGGGCCGAACCGTGGTCGCCCATGTCCCAGCTCAGCCATCCGGCCAGACTCGCTGCCTCGCTGCCCACTGCAGCGAGTCTGACGCGCTGGTCCTCGTCAGGTGCCTCCGCCGCGACGCTCTGCACCAGGCGCAGATGGGCGAAGACAACCTCGGACAGCTGCCGTGACGGGGTCGACCCGTCCATACGCCGGAACGCTGTCGTGGCGAGTCTGAGCGTGGCGGCCTGGCCGGCCTCCTGGCGCTCGGGTATCGGAATGGCTACCAGGGCGGGCGTCGCTGCTGCGGCAACGGCTCCTGCCAGGAATTCTCGGCGTTCCACTGGGTCTCTTCCATCTGCGGCTGCTGTTCCGTCGGCGAGACCGACGAGACGAGGGGGGAGACCCAGGCAGGCGGCGGCGCTCGCCAGAATGCTCATGTTGTACGGGCCCGCTGCCCGGCCTTCGAGCCGTGAGACGGCGGACTGCGTGAGGCCGCATGCCTCGCCTAACTGGCGCTGCGTAAAGCCCCGTTCCCTACGGGCAAGCTGAATGACGCGCCCGTAGTCGCTCTCGCGCGACGCGTCCCGGATGGCCTGCTTGGACCAGTTCATCGACTCACCTCTCCGTACGGTAGGTCCCCCGGCCGCGCCACTTGGCATCCGAATGCGCTTGGTGCATGCGCGTATGCGCTGCACGCATCAAGTGTGGCTCAGAACACAGCGATCACGCTTTGGTCTTGGCGGTACGAGACGCAAGACCACGAGGTGGTGACCATGGCTGGGACAAGGGCAGACGGGCCGGAAAGCGTGACTCCTGCCGCGCTGGAGATCGGTTCGCTGGCTGCCGACACGAAGCGGAACAAGGTCGGTCGCGTGATGGGCCAAGTTGGGCCAAGGGTCCAGCTGCGCCCCTTAGAAGGTGGCCGCGAGTGGGACGTAGCGCCGCAGGACATCCGCGAGGCGAGCTCGGATGAGGCGCTGAGCGCGCGGGTCGCTGAGACCAACAGGCGTAGTCAGAACCGGGGGTTCTGATGACTCCGCACACGATCATCACAGCCGCCGAGTGGACGCTGAGCGCCGAGTCGGCCGAGGGTGCACCTCAGGCGATCTTCTCGGCGACCTGTGTCACCTGCGGCGCTGAGGCACAGCCCGTGGACGGCGAGCGGTTGCCGGTGGAGGTATGGGCGCTCAAGCACACGGGGCTGCATCCGACGCATCGTCAGTTCAAGGCGGTGACAGAGTGCTTCTGGCGAGTGGAACCGGCACCCGGCAACCCCTACTGGGAGACCGAGCCCCGAGGCGCCCGGCCGTGAGGCAGCGACTAGCCATCGTGTTGGCGGTTGTGGTCCCACTGGCGATCTATAGCGACCCGTGCCGCCTGCATCCATGAATGCGGGCGCGATCGATGCTGTAGCCGGTCCACTCGCCGTTGGTTTGACCGGCTGGACTACGGGAGGCCGCCGACGGGGACGGTCACTGCTGTTGCTTCGGCCTCGGTCTCCGGGGTCACGTGGGTGTCCGGTGTGCGGAACCGGTAGAGCAGGAGGAGGGCCACGGCGGGGACGACCAGGTAGAGCAACAGGACGATGAGGGCCTGCGTGGTGCCGTGACCGTCGAAGTAGATCGAGTTGCGGAGCAGGATGTAGGCGTTGCGGGGTGGCAGGTACGGGCCGATGGCGCGCCAGAACGCCGGTAGGTAGGGGACTCCGTTCGCTCCACCGGATGAGGGGTTGCCGAAGAGCATGACCACGATGACGGTCACGAGAGTTCCGGCGGCACCCAGGAGCTTTTGCAGGACGGCGGCGACGACGGCGACCGCCGCGATGATCAGGCTGAGGATCGGCCAGACGATCCAGAACTTGGGCGCGGGGTAGCCCTTGAGCCAGAAGCAGACGACGACGTTGACCAGCAGGGCGGCGAGGACGGCGAACCCAGCAAGTGCGGGCAGGCGCCAGCGTCCGACCGAGGTCCCGGTCGTTGCTCTGAGCATCGTCGCGCCCATGTATCCGCCGACGAGCAGCGGGATCAGCATCAGCGACTCGACCAGGCCGAAGGGGTCCTTCTTCGCCAGCGGATGGGGCGCGTACTGCTGGACGTGGAGAGGTTGTCCGAGCTTCTTCGCGGCTACCTCGAAGTTCCCTGCCAGGTCGAGGGGTGCGATATCGCTGAGGGTGGGGACGACGAGAAGAGTGGTTGATGTCGGTCCGGGGATGAGCGCGCCGTAGATCTTGGCCTGGTCGATCGCGTCTTTCACGGCGGATTCGTCGGGATAGAGGGTGACCTTGAGTGAGAGGTTCTTCTGGGCCGCGGTCAGGATCGGGGAGTGGCCTGTGGCACCGATCGGGAGGTCGGTCGCGACGGGCTCGTGCGCGGAGCTGATGTAGTTCGCAGTGAACAGGCACTGCATCACTGCGGCGATCGCCAACGCGACGAGGGCCCGCACGAGGGGTCTTGGCCCGGAGGATGGTTCGGTAGTGGAACCCGCCCTGTGCGAGGGGGCTGTCGCGCCGACCTTCTTGACCGGTCGCCACCGGCCCAGGTAGCCGATGATGATGCCCCCCGCCAGCGCGTACAGGCCGAGGACGATGAGCGGCGTGGTGATGTTGTTTCCGTTGAAGTAGATGACGTTGCGCAGCAGTGCGACGGCGTGCTGGGGCGGGAAGATGGCGCCGATGTGCTGCCAGTAGGAGGGCAGGAGGGAGAGCCCGACCCCGCCGGCCGCGGCCCCGCCCACGATGATGAACAGGACCGCCACCAGAAGAGTGCCCAGGGGGCCGACGAGGCGTTGGAAGGCTGCGGCGGCGAGGGAGACGGCGGCGGTGATCAGGACGAAGCATGGCAGGAGCGGCCAGAAATGGCTGTTGTCGTAGGCGCCGATCCCCGGCCCGGCAATCAGGTCGGTCACGAGGGCGCCGACCGCCGAGTAGCCGACGAGCATCGCCACGTGCCATGGTGCGGCGGCCGTCTTGGTCGCCTTGAGCACCAGGACGGCGGCCAGGTACCCGCCGATGAGCAGCGGGATCAGGAGCAGTCCGGCGACGCCGCCGAGACGGTCGCTCTTGGGCAGCGGCTTGACGGTCTTCACCACCAGGGGCTTGCCGAGCTTCTTGGCCGCGTCGCCGAACGCGGCTTCCAGCTCCACGCGACCGAAGAAACTCTTGGCCGGGACCACGATCAGCGTGTCGGTCTTCGGACCGGGCAGATAGGCGCCGTAGAGCTTGCTCTGGTCGATCGCGTCGAGCACGGCGGATTCGTCCGCATAGCTGAGCGTCTGGAGTGACACCTTCGACGTCACCGCGTTCACGACCGGGGAAGCACCGGTCACGCCGATCGGGGCGTTGCGCAGCACCAGCAGTTGCAGCGAACTGACCAGACAGAGCGCGAAGAGGCTCTGCAGGACCAGCACGATCCCGAGCGCAACCAAGATCCTCTTCATCATGCCAAAACCACCCAGCGGGCGTCGGCCTCGCGACACGAAGTGCGCCCAGGTCGGCCGTGCTGGCTTCGAGTACTCAGCCCAGCCCACCGATCAAGGTAAGTACGCATCGCGCCCATGCGTGCACGCTATGTTTTCGCCGTGCGTGGGGCGCGCCGAGTAGCGCAGCCGGGTGAGCACGGACCATCGCGGGCACTTCGCGCTGCTGACCGATACAAGGTTGGCGCAGCGGCTTTGGGCGGGAGCTGCAATGGGGCGAGAGATCGGGGCCCATAAGCTGGCCGCGAATCGGGCCGGCACCTGGCCTGCCCGCAGTAGTCCGATCTGGGCCCCGATCTTCGAGGCTCGCCCCATGGTGGCTGCGTAAAGCCGCGAAGCCGACCGCCCCAGCCACCCACTGGCCGTTTTCGCCTCGGCCAAGTCGCCTCGCTCCAGCGGCGCGACCGGCGCAGCCGGGGCCCGAGCGGTGGCGAAGACACGGAGCGTCGGGACCCGGCGGTGAGCCGGGGAGCGCGCGGCGAGCGGAGCGAGCCGCCTTGACCTTGTAAAGAAAACTTGCGGGACCTACAGGGTGAGCGCTGCGGCGGACTCTGCTCCCGTGCTGCGGGCCGTGGCCAACCACTGTGGTGCGCTGGCAACTTCGAAGCGATCCGATGGTGCCGTGATCGTGGTGACTTCCAGGGGTCGGCCATGGCTGTCCACCATCGTCCGTCGGACATCGAGGACGGGTGTGCCGCTGGATACGTCCAGATCGCCAGGCTCGTCACCGAAAGGCATGCGTGCAGTCACGGTCGTAGTGAAGCTGATCGGTCCGTGCCGTTCCGCCAGCCGCTGGAAAGGAGTCCACGGTACGTAGTCCTCTTCCTCGGGCTCCTGGTCGTCGTCGAGGTCGGACGGCTCATAGTCACTCTGATGCGCTTTGACGGCGTACGGGTCGTCAGGTTCATTGGCCTTGTCCCAGAGGTCCGCGGGCTCCTCCGGCTTCGGCTCAGGCATCAGGCCGACCAGGTGGGCGGGAATGGCCGACGTGACGGCGATAGCTGGTGCGAGCGGCCACGAAGACAGCTCGCTCCACGCGCCGAGTGCCGCTGCCTGCTGAGTGTGCGATCGCGCTGCGTGCCTGCCGCGCTCAGCAGCACACCGACCGACTGGCTCGCGGGGACAAGTGGACGACAACAGATCTGGTCTTCACGACTCGCAACGGGACACCGATAGAACCGCGCAACCTGAACCGCGCCTTCGAGACCCTGAGTCGGCGCGCCGGTATCCGCCAGGTGCGCTTCCACGATCTTCGGCACACCTGTGCCTCGCTGCTGCACGAGCAAGGGGCCGACGCTAGGACGATCATGGAGGTCCTCGGGCACAGCTCGATCCGCGTGACCATGGACGTCTACACGTTCGTCCGGCTGGACACCCAGCGGGCCGCCTTCGACCGCGTCAGTGATGCGCTGGCAGGCATTGACGGCAACCGGCCGGACAGCGATGACGACTCGACTGGAGCAATCGCCGCGATCTAGAGGCGGTTGCCGTCAACCACCGCCGTCAAACCAAAAACCAGAGGCCCTGTCGATCTCTCGACAGGGCCTCTGGCCTGTTGTGCACTCGGCAGGATTCGAACCTGCAACCTTCTGATCCGTAGTCAGATGCTCTATCCGTTAAGCTACGAGTGCTTGTGCGTCCTGGGCTGTTCTGCCCGGTCGGCGTTGCGGGAACAACATTACATGACCCGCGCCGTCAGGTGAAATCCGTTAAGCACATCCTGCCTGACCTGCGAAAACGCCGCAGAAACGCCTCTGAATCGCCCCCGCGAAGCAGCCGTGAACGACCGAAGCCCCGGCCATCAGGCCGGGGCTTCGGTGATCAACTGGCGGAGGCGGAGGGATTTGAACCCTCGATGGGCTTTAAGACCCAAACCGCATTAGCAGTGCGGCGCCATAGACCGGACTAGGCGACGCCTCCAGCTCACCCGCGCGGGCGCGAGTGGTGCGTGCAGATGATGACACAGCCCGGTGGGGTGTCACCAATCGCTGTCCACGGTACTAGGCGCGCGGGCCACAGAGCAAAGCGCTTCTCCGGTTGCGCAACGCCGCGGCCCACGGAGCGTTAAAGATGCCGGGGCCCCGGGCCCCGGACGGAACCGTGACTCTCGAGCTCCAGGAGTTTCCATGCTGCGCCGCATCGTCCTCATCGCAACCGCCTCCGCCGCCGCGCTGGCCGCCGCCGTCCCCGCCGCCGGGGCCTCGTCCCTTCCGCTGCCCTTGGCGCTGCTGTCCGCGCCGGCCGAGGACGAGCTGACCGTGACCGTGTCCGACACCGCCCGGACCGACGGGATGTACGAGCTTCGGTGCGGGCCCACCGGCGGGGACCACCCGGCGGCGCAGGACGCCTGCGACCGGCTGGACGAGTTGGCGCTGGAGGGGAAGGACCCGTTCGCGCCGGTGCGGCAGGACCAGATGTGTACGGAGCAGATGGGTGGTGACGAGACCGCGCGCATCACCGGCACCTGGCAGGGACGGCCGGTGGATGCCACCTTCAGCCGGACCAACGGCTGCGAAATCTCGCGATGGCACACCATGGAGCCCGTACTGCCGAACACCAGGTCATAGGCCCAGGGCGTAGGCCTTGTGCACACAACCTTGGTGAGAGCTCCCCCTCATCCGCCGCCTCCCGCACATCCGCTGCCTTTAGACTCCCTCCAGTGACAGGCTGAAGCCCGAGGGGCAGGATGGGACCGGCCGTCCGCACCATGCAGTAGGTCAGGGAGGAACCGTCGTCGTGAGCAGCAGGCCATCCCGAGGCGCTGCTCGCCTCGCAGCCATACTCGACGCGCTCCCTGACGGGCTCGTGCTCGTCAACTGCAATGGCACAGTCGTCAACGCCAACACCATCGCCCTCGAACTCTTCGAGAGCGCGGGCACCGCACTCGTCGGGCGCGGGCTGCTCGATCTGCTGCCCTCCTTCGACTCCCGGCTGATCCCGGGCTCCATGCGCCGGCCCGAGGCGGCCGACGAGCGGGGCCGCACCAAGCCCGCCCGGATGATCGCGCGGCGTACGGACGGCAGTGAGTTCCCGGTCGAGGTCACCAGCGCGAGCCTCGAGGACGGGCGCGAGGCGTACGACTCGTACGGCGGCGGCTACACCGGTGACGAGCTGCTGATGCTCGTCGTGCGTGATCTGTCGGGGACCGTGGATACCGAGGCGGAGCTGGCGCGTTCGCAGCGGCAGACCGAGATGATCCTGCGGGCCGCGTCCGAGGGTGTCGTCGGTACGGACACGGATGGGCGCGTCGTCCTGGTCAATCCGGCCGCCGCGCAGATCCTCGGGTTCCGGGCGAGCGACCTCGGCGGCCAGGAGCTGCATCCGCTGATCCTGCACTCGCGCGCGGACGGCGAGCCCTTCCCGTACGAGGGGTCGCCGCTCGCGGACACCCTCAAGTCCGGCCGCAAGCACCGGGTGCGCGGGCAGGTGCTGTGGGCGAAGAACGGTTCGAAGGTGTCGGTCGATCTGACGACCGCGCCGGTACGGGACGGGGACCAGCTCGTCGGCGCGGTGATGACCTTCACCGACCGGCGCCCCTACGAGGAGCAGGCGGAGCAGCACGCTGCGGAGCTGGCGCAGGCGACCGAGCGGCTGACGGCCGAGATCGCGGAGACGACCGAGCGGCTGACGGCGGAACTCGCGGACAAGTCTGAGCGCTACGCCGCCGAGATCGAGGAGCGGACCGACCGGTTCGATGAGCTGGCCGCCCGGCATGCCCAGCTGACCGCCGTACTGGGTGAGTCGCTGCGCGGGCCGCTGGAGGAACTGCGCGCCGAACTGGGCACGCTGGCCGCCGATCCGGCCGGGCAGCTGTGGCCCGAGGCCAACCAGATCCTGCATCATCTGGCCGCCGGATATGCCCGGATGACGACGCTTGTCGACAATGTCCTTAGCTATCAGCGGCTCGACACGGGCGCGGAAGAGCTGCACAAGGCCAAGGTGCTGCTCGACGGGGTCGTTGCGGCCGGGGTCGAGGGCGCGATCGAGCTGATCGGTCCGGGGCGGGCGCAGTTCGCGGTGCATTCGCCGCCGATAGAGGCCGAGGTGGACGCGGGGCGTCTGGCGACGGCGCTCGCGCATCTCGTCGCGGACGTGGCCGGGGTCGACTCGACCGGCAAGGCCCGGGTGGTTCCGGGCGGCGGCTATGTGGACTCGACGGTCGTCGTGGCGGCGGCGCAGCGCGGTGATGTCGTACGGATCGAGGTGCGCGGGCCGTTCGCCGGGGGAGACCCGGTGCACGAGCCGATGGTGCGCGGGATCGTACGGGCCCACGGCGGGGTGCTGCAGACGCACGAGGTGCCGGGGATGAGCGGCAGCGCGTACGTCCTGGAGGTGCCGCTGGGCGAGGGCTCGGGGACGGTGACGGCTCCCCCGGCGCCGGACCCCGAGGCCGGTGTGCTCGCCGTGCCGGAACAGAAGGCCTCGCCCGCAACGACCGGCGGGGGCGGGCGGCGGCGCGCGCGGCGGGCCTCCACGGACGCCTTCCTGGAGAGCCCCGTCGCCGTGGAGGACCCGTCGGCCGCGCAGCCGACGGGCCGCCGCAGGGGTCATGCGGGAGAGTCGCAGCAGGAGCAGACCCCCGCCCAGGAATCGGGCGAGGGGAGTGGTTCGGGGAACGGCGGGACCGGACGGCGGCGCGGGCGGCCGAGCCCCGCCGAGCAGGCTGTCGCGGTCGCCGCGGGAACGGCCCCCCGGCCTTCCGAGGGTTCGGTGGTGACGGCCGCGGAGGGCGCGGCCTCGACCGGGCGCGCGGCGCTCGGCGCGACGGTGCCGCCGCAGGGCGTGCCCGTCGACCCGCACGGAACGGGCCCCTCCGGGCGGCGCGCGCTGCGCCCCGATGGCGGGATGCCCCAGCTGCCCGCAGCTCCGACCGCGACCGCGGCCCCCGCTCCGACCGCCGGGCGACGCGCCAGGCGGGCGCTGGCGACCGCGCCGGCCGAGGTGGAGTCAGGGCGCACGGCGTTCGCGCTCCCGCCTGCCGAGGCCGACCGGATTCCGCCGTCGGCGGGTGAGGCCGATGCCTCGCTGCCGGGCCGGCACGACGCCGTAGGTACCGAGCCGGGCACCCAGCACCACACGCCGCCGCAGCAGCATCCGGAGCCCACGGGCCGGCGCCGGGCACGCCAGGACGCTCAGCCTCTGCCCGAAGAGACACCCGAGCCGTCTGCGGCGCAGCCCATCGCTCAGCCCGTCGCCCAGCCTGCCGTACAGCCGGACTGGGCCGAGAACGGCACCGCAGGCAGCGGCCTCGCGGCCCTCGCCTCCGACGACTCGACCGGGCACCACGCGGCGGCCGTCGACGAGGCCGCGCAGCGGTCCGCACCCGCAGCCGCACCCGCGCAGAGCCCGGCCGTGAGCCCTGGCCGGACGGTCGCGGCCGCCGGTTCCGTATCGATGCCGCTGCCCGTGCCGGCCGACGGTCCCGCCGCCTCGCGCGCCGCGCAGCCACTGCCCGCGGCGCAGCCGCTGCCCGCCGAGGCCCCGGTTCCCGCCGAGGCCCCGGTTCCGGCCGACGCCTCACAGGGACGCGCCTTCAGCGTGCGCACGCTGGGGCAGGGCGTGCCGTTCTCGCAGCAGATCACCGAGAAGCAGAACCAGACACTCGGCTCCGGCCGTCGCCGCAAGCTGGCCACGCCCCCGGACGGCGAGCGTTCCGAATCATCCGCCCGTCAGCACCCGCAGGGCCCGGCGCAGACCGGTTCGCTGATGCCGGCCGAGCGGACCGAGGGCCGGGCGTATGCGATCGGTGCCCCCGACGAGGGCGCGGAGGGCCCCGAGCCGCTGGACGGCCCGGGCGGCGCGGTCGAGGTGGCCAACCGGCCGCAGCCGCAGCCCGTCGACGACGAACTTCCCCCCGAGCCGCTGGACAACCCGCGCCGTCTCCTTGTCTGGCCCGCGCCCGACGTCTCCACCCAGCAGGCGCTGAGCGACCGCGGCTACCGCCCGGTGGTCGTGCACTCGCGCGAGGAGGTCGACGCGCAGATCGCGGCCTTCCCGGCGGCGCTCTTCGTCGACCCGCTGACCGGCCCGATCACCCGGACAGCCCTGCAGTCGCTGCGCCAGGCCGCGGTGGCGGCGGAGGTTCCGGTGCTGGTGACGGCGGGGCTGGGGCAGGCGACGCGGGAGGCCGCGTACGGCGCGGATCCTGCCGTACTGCTCAAGGCGCTGGCCCCGCGCGACAGCGAACAGCACCCTCCGCGCGTGCTGTTGATCGAGGAGCACGAGGAGATCGCGCTCGCGCTGTCGGCGACGCTGGAGCGGCGCGGTATGCAGGTCGCGCGCGCCGGGGCGGACGCGGACGCGGTCACGCTCGCCGCCCAGATGCGGCCGAACCTGGTGGTGATGGACCTGATGCAGGTACGCCGCCGCAGGGCCGGGATCATCGACTGGCTGCGTGCGAACGGGCAGCTGAACCGCACGCCGCTGGTCGTCTACACCTCGGCGGGCCTCGACCGCGCGGAGCTGCCGCGGCTCTCGTCGGGAGAGACGGTGCTCTTCCTGGCCGAACGCTCCACGAGCAGCGAGGTACAGGCGCGCATCGTCGATCTGCTGGCGAAGATCGGTACGAACTAGCACGAAAGGGGCGGCGGTTGTGGCCGCCGCCCCTTTCGTACGTCAACTACAGTTCCCGCGGCTCCGCCCGGCTACAGCTGGGTGACGTCCAGCTCGCCGTCCGCGTACTGCTTGCGGATCACCTTCTTGTCGAACTTGCCGACGCTCGTCTTCGGAACGGCCGGGATCACCGCCCAGCGCTCCGGCACCTGCCACTTCGCGACCTTCTCGGCGAGGAAGGCCTTCAGCGACTCGTAGTCCGCGTTCGAACCCTCCTTGAGCACCACGGTCGCCAGCGGCCGCTCGCCCCACTTGGCGTCCGGGACCGCGACCACGGCCGCCTCGGCGACCTCCGGGTGTGCCATCAGCGCGTTCTCCAGATCGACGCTGGAGATCCACTCGCCGCCGGACTTGATGACGTCCTTCGCCCGGTCGGTCAGCGTCAGGAAGCCGTCGGCGCTGATCACACCGACATCGCCGGTCTTCAGCCAGCCGTCCTCGCTGAACTTGTCCTCGGGCCTGAAGTCCTCGCCGCCCGCACCGCCGTAGTACGCGCCCGCGATCCAGGGGCCGCGCACCTCCAGCTCACCGGCCGACTCGCCGTCCCAGGCCAGGATCTCGCCGCCGGGACCGACCAGCCGCCCCTCGACACCCGCCGGGAAACGGCCCTGGGTGACGCGGTAGGGCCACTCCTCCTCCGCGCTGAGCCCGGCCGGAGGGTGAGCCATCGTGCCGAGCGGGGAGGTCTCCGTCATGCCCCAGGCGTGGCAGAGCCGCACACCCAGCTTGTCGTACGCCTCCATCAGGGACGGCGGGCAGGCCGCGCCGCCGATGGTGACCTGCTTCATGGAGCTGATGTCCCGCGGGTTGGCGGTGACCTCGGCGAGCAGACCCTGCCAGATGGTGGGGACGGCGGCGGCGTACGAGGGCTTCTCGCGCTCGATCATCTCGGCGAGCGGGGCGGGCTGGAGGAAACGGTCGGGCATCAGCATGTTGATGCCGGTCATGAACGTGGCGTGCGGCAGGCCCCAGGCGTTGACGTGGAACTGCGGGACCACGACGAGGGTCGTGTCCCGGTCCGTCAGCCCCATCGACTCGGTCATGTTGACCTGCATGGAGTGCAGGTAGATGGAACGGTGGGAGTAGACGACACCCTTGGGGTCGCCGGTGGTGCCGGAGGTGTAGCACATGGCGGCGGCGGTGCGCTCGTCCAGCTGCGGCCAGTCGTACGTGCTCGGGCGGCCGTCGATCAGCTCCTCGTACTCGTGCACCCGCGCCTGCGCGCCGTCGAGCAGCGAACGGTCCCCGGGACCGGAGACGACGATGTGCTCGATCGTCGGCAGGTGGGGCAGAAGCGGCGCGAGGAGCGGCAGCAGGGAGCCGTTGGCGATGACAACCCGGTCGGCCGCGTGGTTGACGATCCACACCAGCTGCTCCGTGGGCAGGCGGAGGTTCAGGGTGTGCAGTACGGCGCCCATGGAGGGAATCGCGAAGTACGCCTCGACATGCTCCGCGTTGTTCCACATCAGGGTGGCGACGCGCTGGTCGCCGTCGATACCGAGCTCGTCGCGCAAGGCGTTGGCCAGGCGGCTCGCCCGCTCGCCGACCTCCGCGAAGCTGCGGCGCTGCGGCTCGGCCTCTCCTGTCCAGGTGGTGATCTGTGACTTTCCGTGGATCGTCATCCCATGCTGAAGGATGCGGCTCACAGTCAGCGGTACGTCCTGCATGGTGCTCAGCACGGCGTCCTCCCGGTGGGCGCTAGCGCTACGTGGCAGTAAGGGTGGGAAGATTCTGCTCACATACCGCGTGGTATGTCACTACCCGGAGGCAATCAATCGGCGCCGGAAGATCAGTCCGGAAACAGCAGGGCCTGCGGAAACAGGTGAGACGGGAGGGGTGCGGGAGCGGCCGGGAAGGGGTGCTGGAGACGGGTCGGTCCGTGGGGCGGGGCCTGGCCGGGGGGCTTGGCCGGGGCCGGTCAGCGGACGGGCGCCAGCTCCGGGTCCTCGCGGAGCTTGCCGAGCGCCCGCGACACCGCGCTCTTGACCGTGCCGACGGAAACCCCGAGCACCTCGGCCGTCTGGGCCTCGCTGAGATCCTCGTAGTACCGCAGCACCACCATCGCCCGCTGCCGGTCGGGCAGCTTCATCACCGCGCGCCACATCGCGTCGTGCAGCACCTGCTGCTCGGCGGGATCGGGCGTGGGCACGGTCTCGGGCTCGGGCAGCTCGTCGCATGCGAACTCGTCGACCTTGCGCTTGCGCCACTGCGAGGTGCGGGTGTTGAGCAGTGCGCGGCGCACATAGCCGTCGAGCGCCCGGTGGTCCTCGATCCGCTCCCACGCGACATATGTCTTCGTGAGCGCGGTCTGCAGCAGGTCCTCGGCGTCGCTCGGGTTCGCGGTGAGCGAGCGGGCTGTTCGCAGCAGCACGGGCCCCCGCGCCCGTACGTACGACGAAAACGATGAGTAGGTCGCATAGCGCGCGTTCGGCGTGTACGAGGCCGCCGGTGCGGCGGCCTTCGAAGCGCTTGTGCAGACTGGCGTGGTCATAGGTCCACGCTAGGAGCGGGCACTACCGTCGCGGATCGGCCCCAGGTCCCGAAGCGGTGTCCGCCTCAGGTTGTACGGGTGGCACTGCCCCCACCTCCTGAAGGTGGAGGCCCACCCTGACGGTGGGATGCGGGCAGCTGCTGCTTCGCCTCGGTCCGTAAGCCGCCGTAGGCCGCGTAAGCCGCCCCTCCCGCCGCCCCTCCGCCGTCCGTCAGCCGTCCGCCCCCAGGACGAGCCCGGATGTGGGCACGCCGGTGCCCGCGGTGACCAACACCCTGGACGCGCCCGGTATCTGGTTCACCGAAGTGCCGCGCAGCTGTCTGACCGCCTCCGCGATGCCGTTCATGCCGTGCAGATACGCCTCGCCGAGCTGCCCGCCATGGGTGTTGAGCGGCAGCGCGTCCGCGGCCACGAACTCCGCGGCCTCGCCCGGCTTGCAGAACCCGAACTCCTCCAACTGCATCAGAACAAACGGGGTGAAATGGTCATAGATGACGCCGACGTCGATATCGCCGGGGGCGAGTCCGGACGTCGCCCAGAGCTGCCGGGCCACCACACCCATCTCGGGCAGCCCGGTGAGATCCTCGCGAGAGAAGCTGGTCATCTGCTCCTGAGCCCGGCCCGCACCCTGCGCGGCCGCGACGACCACCGCCGGCGGCTGCCGCAGATCACGGGCCCGCTCGGCGCTGGTGACGACGATCGCCTGACCGCCGTCGGTCTCCTGGCAGCAGTCAAGGAGACGCAGCGGCTCGACGATCCAGCGCGAAGCGGCATGGTCGGCGAGCGTGATCGGCTTCCCGTAGAAGTACGCGGCGGGGTTGTTCGCCGCGTGACGGCGGTCGGTGACGGCGACATGGCCGAACGCGTCGGGCGTCAGCCCGTACGTATGCAGATAGCGCTGCGCGGCCATGGCCACCCAGGAGGCGGGGGTGAGCAGCCCGAAGGGAAGGTTCCAGCCGAGCGCCGTGCCTTCGGCGGACGGCTCGCGGTGCTGTACCCCGGAGCCGAAGCGCCGACCGGACCGTTCGTTGAACGCCCGGTAGCAGACGACGACTTCGGCGATCCCGGAGGCGACGGCGAGGGCCGCCTGCTGCACGGTGGCGCAGGCCGCGCCGCCTCCGTAGTGGATACGGGAGAAGAAAGACAGCTCGCCGATCCCCGCCGCCTGGGCAACGGTGATCTCCGGGCTGGTGTCCATGGTGAAGGTCACCAGGCCGTCGACGTCGGTGGGGGAGAGGCCGGCGTCGTCGAGTGCGGCAAGCACCGCCTCGACGGCCAGCTTCAGTTCGCTGCGGCCGGAGTCCTTGGAGAACTCGGTCGCCCCTATGCCCACGACGGCTGCCCTGCCACCGAGCGTGTCCCGTCTGCGGATGCTCATAGAGCGCCCTCCCGGCTCGGCTCGAGGCTCACGGTGACCGTGCCGGTGACGTGGTTGCCCATGCCGTTGGCGCCCACGACCCGCACCGCGGCGGTGCCGTCCTCGACGGAGGTGACTGTGCCGCTCAACACCATGGTGTCTCCCGGGTAGTTGGGGGCGCCGAGCCGGATGGCGACCTTGCGGAGCACGGCACGCTCCCCGAGACAGTCGGTGATGTACCGCCCGACCAGGCCGTTGGTCGTCAGGATGTTCATGAAGATGTCCGGGGATCCCCTCTCCTTCGCGAGCTCCGTGTCGTGATGCACGTCCTGGTAGTCGCGCGAGGCCACGGCTCCGGCGACGATCAGGGTGCGGGTGATGGGGATGGTGAGCGGCGGGAGTTCGTCACCGGCTTTCACGTACGGGCTCCTTTGTGAGTACGGGGTCCGGTGCGGTTGCGGGCTCCTGTGCGAGCAACTGGCCCAGTTCGGCGAGGAGTTCCGGACCGCAGCCGAGGTAGGCGTCCAGCTGGCGGCCCCACAGGAAGTGCCGGTGGACCGGATGGTCCAGGTCGGCACCGGTCCCGCCGTGCAGATGCTGCCCGGCGTGGACGACGCGCCGGCCGGCCTCGGAGGCCCACCAGGCGGCGGTCAGCACTTCGGCGGCCGCGTCGAGCCCCTCGTCCAGCCTCCAGGCGGCCTCGTAGGCCGTGACCCGTATCGCCTCGGTGTCCATGTACGCGTCGGCGGCGCGCAGCAGCACGCCCTGGTTGGTGGAGAGCGGACGCCCGAACTGCTCACGGGCCGAGGTGTGTTCGACGGCCCGGGCGAGCGAGCCCGCGCACACCCCGGCCTGCAGTCCCGCGAACGCGGTACGGCCCAGAGCGAGCACGGACTCGTACGCACCGGCCCCGCCCAGCCGCTCGCCCGGGGTGCCGGACAGCACGAGCCGTCCCGCCGACCAGGGCGCCGTGGTCTCCACATCCGTCACCTCCGCATCCGCGGTCCGTACGAACCACAGCCCGCGGTCGGCGTCCGGCACCAGCACATGCGTGGCGTCCCGCAGCCAGGGAACCAGCGGCACCGAGCCGGTCAGCCGGTCCGGCGCCAGAACCTGTACTCCTCCGCGTGCCGGGAACGCCCCGGTCGCCACCGCCGTGCCCTCGCCCAGCGCGGGCAGCAGCCGGGCCCGCTGCTCGTCCGTGCCGTGCCCGGCCACCGCCAGCACTCCGTAGACGCAGGTCGCGGCGAACGGCACCTGAGCGGTGGTCCGTCCCTGCTCCTCCAGAAGCAGCACCAGACCGAGCAGACCTATGTCCTCGGCGGCCCCCGGAAGGCCCGCCGCGCACAGCGCCTTCCACAATTCCGCGTCCGTACCGGTCCCGGCGGCGACCAGCCGCTCATGCGTGGAGAGATCACCGAATATCCGCGCCGCCAGGTCCCGGGCGGCCGTCTGCTCCTGCGTGGGTGTGAAGTCCATCAGCCCGCACCCCCTTGAGCACCACTGAAGACCGGCAGCTCCAACTCCTCGTCCACCCGCAGGAATTCGAGCCGTACCGGCATCCCGATCCGCACCTTGTCGTACGGCACCCCGACCACATTGCTGACCATGCGGACGCCCTCGGCCAGCTCGATCAGCCCCACCGCGTACGGCGGGTCGAAGGCCGGGAAGGGCGGGTGGTGCATCACCACGTACGAGTAGACCGTCCCCGCGCCGCCCGCCTCGACGGTGTCCCATTGCGCCGAGCCGCACGCCCCGCATCCCGGCAGCCAGGGCAGGCGCAGCGTCCCGCACCCGCCGCACCGCTGGATGAGCAGTTTGCGTGCGGCCACCCCCTCCCAGAATCCGGCATTGTCCCGGTTGATCACCGGCCGTGGCCGTCTGGCCGTGGCAGCCTTCGGTTTCCGCCTGGCCGGTGCGTACTTGAGGATCCGGAAGCGATGCGTCCCGGCCGGTTCGCCGTCGGCCCTCACGTCCATCCGTGTCGTGACGAAGTGGCCCGCCCCCAGCTTCGTCGTCTTGAGCTCCGACACCGACTCGATCACCGCGTCGAAGGTGATCCGGTCCCCCGGCCTCAGCGGCCGCAGATACTCCTGCTCGCAGTCGGTCGCGACGACCGAGGTGTAGCCCGCGTCGTCGAGCAGTCCGAACAGCTCGTCGTGCACCGCCGACCGGTCCGTGTGCCCCGAGAGACCGCCCATCGTCCAGGCCTGCAGCATGGTCGGCGGCGCTATGGCGTCGGGCCCGCTGTAGGCGGGGTTGGTGTCCCCCATCGCCTCGCACCAGTGCCTGATCATCGGCTCGTTGACCAGGTCCTTGCCGACGCCCGAGGTGGTGGCCGCCCGCCCCTCGTACGCCTTCAACCGCTCATACAGGTCCGTCACCGCTTCCCCCTCCTCATGCCGAGTCGCATCGTCGCGACGATCTCCCGCTGCACCTCGCTCACCCCGCCCCCGAAGGTGTTGATCTGCGCTGCTCTGTTCATCCGCTCCAGCTCCCCCTCCCCCAGCGGACGCTCCCCGGCGCAGATGTCGAGCGATCCGGGCGATCCGGCCCGGATCAGCCCAACTTCCCCCGTAATTTCCTGACACATGCGATACGCCTCGACCGCGGATTCAGTTCCCGCGAACTTCACGCCACTCGCGTCGCCGGGGGCCGGCCGGCCCGCCCCCACATCCCCCACCAAACGCCAGTTGAGCAGGCGCGTTGCCGCGAGCCGGGCATGCACTTCGGCCGCTCGGAATTGGATCCAGGGCACGTCAATCCGGCGCTCGCCCGTCACTGGATCGGGTGTACGGGCCCGCTCCAGCACCGCCGCGTAGAAATCCTCGGCCTGCATTCCGATCGCCGCGAGCGCCACCCGCTCGTGGTTGAGCTGGTTGGTGATCAGTCCCCAGCCGCCGTTCTCCTCGCCGACGAGGTTCCCGGCGGGTACCCGTATCCCGTCGTAGTACGTCGACGTCGTGGCCAGGCCGCCCACCGTCTCGATCGGCGTCCACGAGAAGCCCGGCGCGTTGGTCGGGACCAGGATGATCGAGATGCCCTTGTGTTTGGGCGCCTGCGGGTCCGTACGGCAGGCGAGCCAGATCCAGTCGGCGTTCTGGGCGTTGCTGGTGAAGACCTTCTGTCCGTCGACGACCCAGGATTCGCCGTCCCGGACGGCACGCGTACGCAGCGAGGCAAGGTCCGTCCCGGCCTCCGGCTCGCTGTAGCCGATCGCGAAGACGAGGTCGCCGCTGAGGATGCGGGGCAGGAAGAAGGACCTCTGCTGTTCGGTGCCGTACTTCATCAGGGTCGGGCCGACGGTGTTCAGGGTCACCATGGAGACGGGCGCACCGGCGCGGTACGCCTCGTCGAAGAAGACGAACTGCTCGTCGGGGCCGCGCCCCTGGCCTCCGTACTCCACGGGCCAGCCGAGACCGAGCATCCCGTCCGCCCCGATGCGTCGCAGCAGCCGCCTGCGGCCCGGTTCGTCGGAGGCGGGCGGCGGTCCGTCCGGCATCAGTTCTCGGAAGTACGAGCGAAGTTCGGCGCGCAGCTGCTGCTGCCGCTCCGTCGGGGCGAGGTGCACGGCGGCCGCCTCCCGGGCGTACGGATCAGGGTTTCTGACTGTCCGTCAGATGCGTGTGCCCTGTCAAGGTCAGCCGCAGCCCCGGCCGGGCGAGCAGGGCCCGGGCGGCCGCTCGGGCGGATGCCTCCGTACGCACAACAGCCTGCGCGACGGCACCGAAGTACCGCCGCGCAGGCCGTCGTTCACCCCTTGGTCGAACCCCCCATCGGGCCGGTCACCACCACAATTCCGTGAAGTTCACCACCGCATGGGACTGGTCGATCGCCGTGAAGCCGGAGCCGCTCACGCTTGCGGTGTGGTTCTGGTTGGACGCTCCGGCTCCGTTCGCCACCTGGTGGGTGGTGGTCGAATTTCCCCAGTTGTCGCCGGCGACTCCGCTGCCGTTGACCGAGGCCACCGCCGCGTTAGATCCGTCGTCCGCGAAAGCGCCGTTGTCGGCCTGGGCGACACCCGAGAAGAGTGCGGCAGCCAGGGGCAGGGCAGCGACGGCGGCGAAACCGCGGGCGGTACGGATGCATGCCATGTCATTTCCTCCATGAACGGGAACAGCAGAACTCAGCAGAACTACAGCTTGACTACGGCTTGTTCCAGGGCAGTTGGCCGACCGCCCGGGATCGTGATCACGACGTCGCGAGATCAGAGTTGCCCACGGAATCCCAGGCGAACCACCCCGGACACCCCAATTCCCCCTCAAGCGTGAGGACATGTCGATAAACCCCCTTCACGCCCACAGAACCCCAGCTCAGGCCAGTCGCACCACGAAACCCGGGCAGGGCAAGGGAGGAAGCGGTTACGGCATATTTTTGGCCATTCCCCCCTGCGCTCGCCGCGGCGGTCCCCCCTTCCCTTCTTCGAACACCTGTACGAACATAGAGGCATGGCCACCACCGACCGGCAGAACGCCACCCTGGCCCTCGCCCACGCTCTCTCCGCCGCGGAGCGCGGGCTCCCCGTCATTCCCCTGTCCCCCAGCAAGCTCCCCGCCCTGCGCTCCCCCCACCGGGGCGAGGCCGAGCCGGTCCTGTGCCGCGGCGAATGCGGCCTCCCCGGCCACGGCGTCCACGACGCCACCACCGACCCCGCAGGCGTCCGCGCCCTCTTCGCCGCCGCCCCATGGGCCACCGGCTACGGCATCGCCTGCGGACGGCCGCCGCACCATCTGATCGGCATCGACCTCGACACCAAGACCGCGACCGACTCCCTCGCCGCGCTCCAGGACCTGGCCCTGCGCCACCTCTTCACCATCCCCGAGACGGTCACCGTCCTGACCCCGAGCGGCGGCCGCCACCTCTGGCTGACCGGCCCGCCCGACATCGTCGTCCCGAACTCCGCGAGCAGGCTCGCCCCCGGCATCGACGTACGCGGCGCCGGCGGCTATCTCGTCGGTCCCGGCTCGGTCAGCGCGCACGGCGCCTACCGCCTCGCCCCCGGCACGGCCGAGCTGTCCCCCGCGCCCTGCCCCCGCGCACTCCTTCGCCTCGTGACACCCCCCGCACGCCCCCACCACCCCACACAGTCCGGCCCGGCCCGCCCGGCGCAGGGCAACGGCCTGGTCCAGTTCGTCCTCGCCGCGCACGAGGGCCAGCGCAACACCCGGCTGTTCTGGGCGGCCTGCCGCGCCTACGAGAACGGCTTCGGCGACGAGCTCGCGGACGCCCTCACCGAGGCGGCGGTCCAGGCGGGCCTGACCGAACGGGAGGCCCGCGCGACGATCGCCTCGGCGGAACGGCTCACCTCGGGGCGCCGCTACTGAACAGGTCCCGTGAAGGGTCCCGCCACCACCCCACCGGGCTCCCGCGTGCGCCGGCGTACGCACGAGCACACCCTGGACACATGGGCACCGCGCGTCCGGAGTCCTGTCCGTAGTCCTGTCCGCCCGCGAGCAGGTCGCGGGCCTGATCGCGGCCGCGGTTCTCTGGACGGCCGCGAACCCGCACCGTCCCCGGCTGACTCACCCGGACTCGCCATGAACACACACAAGGCCGGAAGCGACAGCACCGTACTCAGCGACTGCCTCGAAGTGCCCGGAATCGGCTTCATCCCCGTCAACGCCTTCGTCCTGCACTCCAGCCAGCCCGTAGTCGTGGACACCGGCCTCTCGCTCCCCGACCGGGACTTCCTCAACACCCTCGGCTCCGTCATCGACCCCGCCGACGTCCGCTGGATCTGGCTCACCCACCCCGACCGCGACCACACCGGCGGCCTGTTCGACCTGCTCGCCGCGGCGCCCAAGGCACGTGTGGTGACCACCTTCATCGGCGCGGGCATCATGTCCACCGAGCGGCCCCTGCCCCTCGACCGCGTCTGCCTGGTCAACCCGGGCCAGACCCTGGACGTCGGCGATCGCACCCTCAGGGCGTTCCGGCCGCCGCTGTTCGACAACCCCGCCACCGTCGGCTTCTACGACGACCGCTCGGCGACCTGCTTCAGCTCCGACTGCTTCGGCGCACCCATGCCGAGCGCGGAACTGGCCGTCGCCGACGACGTCGGCGCCGTACCCGCCGGGGATCTGCGCGACGCCCAACTGCTGTGGGCCACGGTCGACAGCCCCTGGGTCCACGTGGTCGACAACGACACCTACCTCGCCACGGTCCAGCCCCTGCGCACCATGGCCCCCGAACTGGTCCTCTGCACCCACCTGCCGCCCGCGTCCGGACTGGCGGGGCCGATGCTCGACACCATCGAGGCCGCCCCGGGCGCGGACCCCTTCGTCGGCCCGGACCAGCAGGCGCTCGAGCAGATGCTCGCCGGCTTCGAACCGGCCCAGCCGTGATTCGAGGCGGGCTGGGACATGCGAACGGCCCGGACCGGCATCCTTGACCGGTCCGGGCCGATTCGTCTCGCACCCTGCGGTGGGTGCTCCAGACCTCGGGCTCTTTACGCTCAGCCTTGGGCCTCGGCGTCGGCGACGGCGATCGCGATGCCGAGTGCTTGGGCGATGTTGCCCGCTGCCGTCATGACACGGGCCGTACCCACGATGGGGGCGATGGCGACCAGTACGTCCTGCAGCTGGTCGGCGGTCATACCCGCCTGGAGGGCGGGGTCGATGTTGGCGAGGTAGGAGATCGGCGGAGCGTCCGATGCGGCGAGGGCCGCGATGCGGGTGAGCATGAACATGTCCGGGGTCAGCCCGCACCGCTCAACCGAGTCGACCGTCATCGCGGCGAGGGTGTCCAGTACCGGGGTTTCAGATGCTGTGGCCATGGCAGGGTCGTCTCCTGTTTGTGTCTTGACGAGGATCAACGGGCGGATGAAGGTGCTCCGCATCCCGGTGCAGCGTCTACTGCTCGACCGTAAGTCCGTTCCGCGCGGATTGCCTGTCGAGGGTGGCTCTGCGAGAAAAGGGGTTCTGGCACAGATCTGTGGAGCGGTCGCGGAGCGTCACCCAGTGCTGTGACCCGGGAACGTTCGCCAGGTTGGCGGTGGTGGGCAGCATCAACGCCCGCCGTCCCGACGCCCTCGCAGCCCAGCCATCGACCACGCTTGTCGGATCGGGAAGCCGCGGGAAGGGAGTAGCTGATGTCCATCACGCGTTGAGCGCTATGCCTGTACCCATGCCCGGTGCCGTTTTGCATAAGACCAGGTCACCGCGGTCATCAGGGCAGGGATGGCGAACAGCGGGGCGAAAGCGAGCCACCAGACGGTCAGTGCCGTATCGCTCGACATGTACGTCTGGCTTTCGACGGTGAAAGCGACCACGAGTTGCCACAGCGCCACCAGGACCAGGACACCCGAGGCGGTCCAGGCCAGCGTGGCGAGGGCCCGCCGGCGCAGCGGCTGCCACCGGTCGCTGACGAGCAGCAGCGGAAACAGAGCGGCTACCTCGGCAAGGACGGAGAGGCCGACGACGTACGCGATGCCCCATCCCGGGATGTCGAAGACGTCGCGCAGCACCTGGTCGCTGTAGCCCACATAGACACCGGAGGCCATGGCGATACGCCACAGACCGGACGGGACTGCGCAGAGGGCTATGGCGTGGGCGGCGCGGCGAGCCCAGACAGGCGCGGGTGCTAAGGCGGGGAGGGGAGCGTTGGCTGTCGTCATGACGTACATGCTGGCTTCGGACACGGCACCTTCACATCGTCCGCTACGGCGGACTGCCTCCCCCTGCGGGAGGACGTTGCGCCCGCCGAGGGAGGACCTGAAGAGGCCCCCAATCACCCGACAGGGTGGGTTGTCCAATCGTCCGGCGATCGTGTATCGCGACCACCCGGTGAACGTTCCTGGTCACAGCACTAGATGTTCGATTGTGAGGGGCTGGGTCGCGTGAGACCGCGTACACCTGGCCGTCTGGCAGCCGGGAATGACGCTGCGTCAGGTCCTTGGTCGTCTCTGCCGTCGTCGGCTGTGGACGGTGTTGGTGCTGGTCATGCAGGCCGATGCATCGTTCTGGGACGCGCTCGTGTTCGACGTGACACTCAGCAACGACTCCCCAAGATCTGTGCCGAGAAAGGACAGCACTTCGACAGCAGCGCGGGAGGCAGTTGAGCGCCGAGGCGAGCCGGGGGCCGAGGCCCTACCCGCATCACACGGCCGTGTCGTCCCCGGCGCGGCGCTGCGATGCGAGGGCCGCGGCGCCGGCGCATCCGGCGGCGGCCAGCACGGAGCCCAGCACGGCCGGGTTGACGTAGCGGGGAACGGACTCGGCGGCGTAGCTTCCGCCACCCTTCGTCTCGCAGACGAACCGGAGGGGCACGTAGTTCACGGTGTAGTCGACGACGCGCAGCGCCCGCTCCCACTGACCCGGTGTACGGCAGGGTCGAAGCGGTGACGAATCGGCACCGCCGTCCTCCGCGTCGAGGACCGCACCGGCGACATGGAGCAGGCCCCACGTATACAGGGCGGACGCGACGGCACCGAGAATCGCGGCAAGACTCCGGAGCCACACCTCGCGGCCGGCCCGCCGGTGGCCGGCCCGGCCCAGGGTGCCGAAGCCGTAGCCGACGAAGGCGAAGGCGGCGACGAGCCCGCCCGGGATGAACAGCAGGAGCAGCAACACCATCCGTCGAGTGCACCAGGGCAAGATCACGACGGCTGTGACGGAGCCCACAGTTCCGGCAACGGGAGAGTCACAGCATGCGGTGGTGCCGGGCGCTGCTGCCGGGAGACAGCGCGCACCTGCTCACTGCGGCGAGCGGCCCAGACACACGAAGGCGGCCGGGGATCACGTCGGGGCGTCCAGAGGAGGACACTGACCCTATGGCCCTACCCAGAACGCATCATTGCCCGGCCTGCTCGGACGATGCCTCGCCGCAGACAGTCCTTCACGAAGACCTCGTTGTCGGAGCACCGCTGTCCATGGAGGATCTCACCGACGAGCAGCGCCTCGACAGGTTCGCCCGCAAATACGCCCACGACGGCTGCGAGGTCAGGGAAGTCCGGCGCGTCCCACACGACGGCTTGAGCGGCTACGCCTGGTCCGTCCGCTTCGTCGAGAGTTCCTGAGCCCCGTCGGAACCAACGACCCGGCGCCGACCGGAGCGTCACGCCACAGCGGATGCGCAGCCGCCGCACCTCCCAGAGCGACAGCGCGGACACCGACGGCGCGCCGCCAAGCCGAGCAGGCAGGGATCACGACGGGAGGAGCGGCGACATCCGCGTCGTCGAAGAGCCCAAGACAGACAGGCCGAGGCTGTGGCTATGGGACTGGGCACGGCTCTGACCAGAGCGTTCAGATGATGACGGGTGGTCAACTGCGCCCTCCGACAGGTGTTCACGCGTGACCGGAGCCGAGTTTTGGCTCCGCGCGCCCCGTCACCCTGGCTGATCATGCTCGCGCCACCGGGGCCCCGCCGTCGCCGCCTGCGGCAGTCGCGGCGCCCCGCACATACGCGCCGACACTGCAGCCAAGCGTGTCAACCACTTGACACACTTCAGCCCTCCGGACGATTGTGTCAGATAGTTGATACACCTTGGGAGAGGGAAGGAGTCGGCATGTCTTTAGCCGCAGGAACGGAAGGCACGTGGCGGGCAGGACTCGCTACCCCCGTGCGCTGGGCCGGTGCGGCGACCGGTCTGGCTGTCAACGCGCTGGTCTCCTACAGCCCCGAGCCTGACGTGGACCTGCTGTACGGATTCCCCGTGTTCGGCCTGTGCGCCATGGCCGGGGCGTTCACGGCAGATGTGATCGCGCGCCCGAGTCCTGGCCGACTACGAGTGGCCGAGGTGACTCCGCGCCGGATCCGGGACCAACTGCCCCGCATCCTGACTGCCGCACTGGCCACCCAGGCTGTTGTGTTGCTGATCCTCCTGATCGTTGCCGCCACAACTGCCTCGGCGGACGCCGACGGTCGTTCAGGGCACGCTCTGTCCGTCACGTGCCCGGCGGGCACCCATCTGCTCTCGCCCTGGCCCGGCCTCTACTACGCCTGGCCGGCCCTCGGCGGTCTCGTCCTCGGTACCGTTGCCTGCGCACTGTTCCTGCGCCGCGTTACCGCGCGCTCCGGGAGCGACGATCAACGCCGCACGAGCATCCGGGCGGCAGTCGGCGCATGGGGAGTGCTGGTGAGCGCCCCTCTTTTCGCTGTCTCGTCGACGATGGGCGTCGCGGCGCTGAGCTCGCCCTGCTCGGGAGGGATGATGCAGGTGGCCTCGTGGGGGCTGATCGCCACGGCCGTCACCTCTGCACTGACGGCGGGTCACTGCCTGTGCGTCCTGTTGCTGCCGCGGGCCTACGACAAGGAACGGCCATGACAACCAATGGCATCAGCATCAGGGTCAACCACGCTTCCCCCGTCCCCCCGTACGAGCAACTCCGCGCACAACTAGCCGATTTGATCTCCGTCGGCCGACTGCGCCAGGGGGAAAGACTGCCGTCCGTGCGCCAGTTCGCCTCCGACCTCGGGCTGGCCAACAACACCGTTGTGCGGGCATACCGCGAACTGGAGACCGCGGGCCTCGTCAAGAGCCGCCGAGGCTCTGGCACCCAGGTCGTCGCCCCGGCGGCCATCACCGACATCAAGGCGAAGCTCGCGGAACACGCAAGCAGTTACGCGGCTGCCGCCAAGCAGCTCAACGCCACCAACGAGGAAGTTCTTGCGGCAATCCGGCACGCTCTCGCAAGTCTCGATACACCGTGACCGGGCTCCTGAGGTGTCCGGCGGATCATGCCGGCGTGCCGAAATTCCATTGTCGGCTCCCGCGCCCGCGGACGTAGCCTCGGGGCGTGCTCCAACTCGTCCTTGCCGCATCCGTGTTCACTGTGGCCGCCGCCGTGTACGGGGCCATCGGCCTCGGGTGGCGGCGCCGGGCCCGGATCCGGCGCGAGATCCTCGGGCTGGTCGCCAACCTGGACCTCGAGCCGTACCACGCGGCCGCGATGGAGTCCCGGGCAACCGAGGCGGCTGCCGCCGAGCTGCTGCTCGGCGAGTACCTCGACATCGACGGGGAAGGGGCAGCGCTCCTGACCGAGGCGGGCCGCGCCCCCGGCCGGACGCCCGCCCATCCGCTGCCCGCCGCCCTGCTGGAGGCCGTGCGCCGGCACGATCCCGAGCCGGTGTCGATCGGCTGGATCGACTGGTGCGACGAGGAGTACGTGGCGCGGCGCCACGCGTACCGGAGCGAGCGGGACGCCCTGCTGCCCGAGATTCCGCGCATGCCGGACGGCGAGGGGCGGCAGCTGCTGGCCTGCTGCGCCTGCATGGGCGTCACCCTCCTGCTGAGTTTCTGGTGCCTGGCGGGCGTGCTGCTGGTGATGGCGCGCCCGCACGGCGTCCTGGAATGGGCCGCCGCCGCGGCGGCCACCGCGGGCCTGGCGGCGCTCTGGTTCGCCGACGATGCCCACCAGGCGGTCCGCGCCCGCACGGCATGCGAGGACCCGCTGGGGGAGCGGATCCGCGCAGAGTCGCATCCGTCCCTCGCGGCGCTGGACGAGCAGCAGCGGTTCCACGTCCTCAGGAGCATCGGCGACCACAGCAGGTGGCGGGGCACCGACCGCGAACTGCGCGAGGACGGTGACGAGGACGACGACTGGATGGACGACGACTGGTGGGCGGACGCGTACCACTACCGGGCCACCGACCACGAGGAAGAGCCCGACGACGAACTCGACGGCGACGCCCGAGACACGCCCCCTGGGACTTGTACGTCCGATCAGGCGACTGCCTCGTGCCCCGGTCGTTGCTCCGGGCACGGGGCGGGGTGATCTCGCCTTGACGGTGCACCTGAACGCAGCTTGGCCACACCCGCAGAAGGGGTGCCTCTCATCGAGAGGCACCCCTTCTGACCAGCGTCTACGCTGACCTGCTGCGGTGGGTGTGGGATTTGAACCCACGGTGACATCGCTGCCACGACGGTTTTCAAGACCGTTCCCTTAGGCCGCTCGGGCAACCCACCCACGCCCCGGCCACCTGCGGCGGAGCGGGCTACAGACTACCGGCCCCGCGTCGTGCGTCGCAGCAGTGTTCTCCCGTACCGAAGGAGCGCCGTCGGTCAGCTGTCGCCCGTGCGCTTGCCCAGGACGACCTCCGCCGTGTGTTCCTTGCCGTCGCGCTCGTACGTGAGCGTCACCTTGTCGCCCGGCTTGTGGTTCCAGATTTCGCTGATCAGCGTCGGGCCGCTCTCCACCGGCTTGCCGTTGAACTGGGTGATGACGTCGCCCGCCTTGAGGCCCGCCTTCGCCGCCGGGCCGTTCGGGGACACCGCTGGGGTGCCGCCCGTGCCCTGGGTGGCGATCTTGGCGCCGGAGTTCTTGCCCGACATGTCGACCGTGGCACCGATCACCGGGTAGACCGGCTTGCCCGTCTTGATCAGCTGTACCGCGACGTTCTTCGCCTGGTTGATCGGGATGGCGAAGCCGAGGCCGATCGAGCCCGCCTGCGTCTGGCCGAGGCCGCTGCCCGCCGACTGGATCGCGGAGTTGATGCCGATGACCGCGCCGCGTGCATCGAGCAGCGGGCCGCCGGAGTTGCCCGGGTTGATCGAGGCGTCGGTCTGGAGGGCGCTCATGTACGAGTTCTTGCCGCTGGAGCCGTCGCCGGAGGCGACCGGGCGGTTCTTCGCGCTGATGATGCCGGTGGTGACGGTGTTCGACAGGCCGAAGGGAGCGCCGATCGCGATGGTGGAGTCGCCGACGGCGACCTGCTCGGAGTTGCCGAGGGCCAGCGGGTTCAGCCCCGATGGCGCGTTCTTCAGCTTCAGTACGGCGACGTCGTAACCCTGTGCCCGGCCGATCACTTCGGCGTCGTACTTCTTGCCGTTGGAGAAGGTCGCGGACAGCGTGCCGCCGTCGGCCGCGGAGGCCACCACGTGGTTGTTGGTGAGGATGTGGCCTTCCTTGTCGTAGACGAAGCCGGTGCCCGTGCCGCCCTCGGTCTCACCGCTCTCGCCGACGTCGGCGCCGCCCGCCTTCGCCTCGATGGTGACCACGCTCGGCAGCGCCTTGGCCGCGACCGCGGCGACCGTGCCCGGCTCGCGCTTGAAGTCCTTGGGGGTGTCGGCCGCGGAGACCGTGGTCGAGTCGATGCCGTCGTCGTTGTGCTCGGCGGCCCAGTAGCCGATGCCGCCGCCGACGCCGCCCGCGACGAGCGCGGCCACGAGCACCGCGGCGACCAGGCCGCCGGAACGCTTGCGCGGGGGCTCCGAGACCTGGGCGGGTGCTCCCCAGACCGGGCCGCCGCCGCTGTCGCCGCTCCCGTGGGAGCCGCCCCCATGGGAGCCGCCCCCGTAGGAGCCGCTCCCGTACGAGGGGAGTGCGGGCGGGGGCGGCGGCCAGTCGGCTCCCTGCGGGTGGCCGCCGGCCGCCGCGGCGGCAGGTACGGGACCGGGCAGCGGCGCGGTGGTTGGCTCGGGCTGGGGGGAGTGCCCGGGCTCCTGGACCGCGGCCGCTGCCGGCTCGATGGTTCGGGTGGCCCCGTTCGTGTGAGGCGCCCGGTCCGCCCCGGCTCCCTCGGTGGACGCGGGCATGCCCGCGGGAGCAGCGGCCGGCACAGGAGGTACGGACGGGGCGGCCGGTACCGCAGTGCCCTCGTTGCCCTCGTTCTCGGTGCTCACAGCTGTTTCTCCTCAGGTTCCACGTCGGCGCTATGCAAGTGTCTGCGGACAGCTTTTCCCACAGCCCGTCAGGCCACTGTAAGCGGGACCTGTGCGTATCTACGCAATCCTTTACGTCCGGCAAAACGGACGCATCTCCAGGGCCGCCGGACAGATACCGCCCGCCCTTCGGACGGACCTGCGAGTGACACATGACGGCCCCCGGCACCCGCCTACCCCGTTTGCGGTGACACCATGACGCGGTGACTCAAGCACGACAGCACAACATCCAGGTCGTCGCCCACCGAGGCGCCTCCGAGGACGCGCCCGAGCACACCCTCGCCGCGTACAAGAAGGCGATCGAGGACGGCGCGGACGCCCTCGAGTGCGATGTACGGCTCACCGCGGACGGCCATCTCGTCTGTGTCCACGACCGGCGCATCAACCGCACGTCCAACGGCCGGGGCGCCGTCTCCGCCCTGGAGCTCGCGGATCTCGCCGCCCTCGATTTCGGGTCCTGGAAGGACAGCGAGGAGAGCCCCGACTGGGGAGACCCGTCCTTCACGTCCGTACTGACCCTGGAGCGGCTGCTGGAGCTGGTGGCCGACTCCGGGCGGCGCATCGAGCTGGCGATCGAGACCAAGCACCCCACCCGCTGGGCGGGCCAGGTGGAGGAGCGGCTGATCCAGTTGCTCGGCCGCTTCGGGCTGGCCGATCCGGCCACGGCCGACGACTCCCCCGTACGGATCATGAGCTTCTCGGCCCGCTCACTGCACCGGGTCTCCGCGGCCAGCCCCAACCTGCCCACCGTCTATCTGATGCAGTTCGTGACCCCGCGGCTGCGCGACGGACGGCTGCCGGCCGGCGCGCGGATCGCGGGACCGGGGATGCGGATCGTACGCAACCACCCCGGCTATATCGACCGGCTGCACCGCGCGGGCCATCGTGTCCATGTCTGGACGGTCAATGAGCCGGAGGACGTGGAGCTTTGTGCCCGGCTGGGCGTCGAGGCAATCATCACCAATCGCCCCAAACAGGTGCTGTCCCAGTTGGGTCGTCGCTCACTCTGATGACAGGGAGTGCACCGGCGCGTTCGGTCCGTATTCGATCGTTACGAGTGCGTCACTGACCTGCCGTTGGCCGGTTTCCGGTCCAGTCCATTGGGGCATTCACACCGTGGCGTGGGGCAAAGGAGGTCTCGGGGGTGGCGTTGGTGGTGGCACAGGAGGTGCCCACGTCGTCGAGCATGGCCGTACCCCATGGCCCTGCGGGCGTGGGTGAGGCGAGACACCGTATGCGGGAGCAATTGCGACGCAGCGGGATGTCCGAAACGGTCGTCGACGATGCAGTTCTTATCCTTTCCGAGCTTCTCAGCAACGCATGCCGTCATGGCAGGCCGCTGGGCCACGCCGAGGTGGGCGACGGCGACATCCGCGCAGCATGGCGGGTCGACGCGATAGGCCGGCTCACCGTGGAAGTGACGGACGGAGGCGGTCCGACCCGGCCGGTTCCGGCCACGCCTTCGGTCACGGCGCGTGGTGGCCGGGGGCTCAACATCATCAGCGCGCTCGCCCAGGACTGGGGTGTCCGGGACAGCGCGGCCGGTGAGGTCACCGTGTGGGTCATCGTTACCGAAGGGCGCCGCCGCGAGGATTTCGCTACGCGCGTCGCCGGCCCCGGCCCCGGCTTCAACTTCGCGGACTCGTACGACGACCTCGACTGAAGCCGCGACCGAAGCCCGGCCGAAGCGGAGAGCGGGGCGGAGGAGCGGAACGGGGAGCGGGATACGGGGAGCGGAACCGGCACCACCGGTTCGGCGCACCAGGCCGCGCTTGTGAGCCGCTGCTCCCCCGTCACGGCGACAGAGGACTAGGCTCGCGCCCGACACAGCACCACCGCAGTCGGGAGAGAGCCACACCATGGCGAAGAAGCGCCCCCAGACGAAGGCCGCCAAGCCCCAGATCGAAAGCGGGGAGATTCCGGTCGTCGGGGCCCGCGAGCCCTGCCCGTGCGGATCGGGCCGCCGCTACAAGGCCTGTCACGGCCGGGCCGCCGCGCACGCCGTGACCGAGCTGGTCCAGCGTCCCTTCGAGGGCCTGCCCGGCGAGTGCGATTGGGTAGCCCTGCGCGAACTGGTGCCCGCCGCCACCGTTGAGCTGACCCTGAAGGGCGGACTGCCCGAGGGCGTGCCCTCGGTGACCCTCGCGACCGTACTGCCGATGGCCTGGCCCGCGCTGCGCCGCGACGACGGCTCCGTGCTGCTCGGCCTGCAGAACGACACGTCGTCGGGCGATCTGAGCCGCGATCTGGCCGATACGCTCCGGCGTGCGCTGAGCGCCGAGCCCGGCACTCCGGTCGCCGCCGAGCGGGTGCCCGCCGACGGCCCCCGCCTTCAGGACCTCCTCGACGAGAGCGCCGAATTCGAGCCGGTCGTCCACTCCGGCTTCGAGTTCTGGGTCCCGGACTCCGCGGAGAACGCCACCCCCGAGGTCGCCGCATCGCTGGAGCGCGCGAACGCCGCGGCGATCCCGACCGTGAAGCTCTCCGGCGTCGACGCCGCCTACTGGTGCGAGACCCCGGAGAAGAACCATCTGCGCTGGGTCATGCCGCACCCCGAGGAGCAGCTCCTCGACGCGCTCGCCCGGCTGCACGCCGCAGGCACCTCCTCCCTCGGCGAGGACACGCGGCTGGTCGGCTCCTTCCGCGCGCACGGCCTGATGGTCCCCGTCTGGGACCTGCCGAGCGGGATGGGCGCCGAGGAGTGCGAGAAGCCCGCGGCCGAGCTCGCCGAGCGGCTGGCAAAGGCTCTTCGGACGGACGCTCCGCTGACCGCCGAGGAGCGCCGGGCGCGCGGCGGGCTCACCAACCGCCAAGTCACCCTGAGCTGAGAGTGACGGTTTCTGTCGACCGATAGGTGACTCCAGTCACAACTCGCCCTACGGGCAAGTAAATCCCTGTCCGAATACCCGAGATCGAATTTGCGAACCGCCGATCTCTTGTTACCGTTCTAGAAGCCCGGTCGCTGGTGCATCCCCCGTCGCCAGCGACCGGGCGCTTCCATTTCCGCGGAATGGCTCATTCCTCAACGGCCAGCCGGAGTAGCCGAGTTGCTCCCGGATCGCAGCAGCAGCGGCCCTTCGCCCGCCTCGTCCGCAGTCGCGAACTCCGACACCGCCGAATACCGCGCAACAGGCCCTCGCGAGAGCTCACGGGGCGTCTCACAGACATCCGGTTCGTCGCCCGCCTCGACCACACAGTTGGTCTGCAAAGTGCGTCCGCCGGGCCCCATCAGAGTGAGTACGGAACTCAATTCCTCGCCCGTCGCATTGCGGTAGTAGGTACGCGCCCAGGTGTCGCGCCCCTCTCTCAGTACGCAGGTCTGTGCCTCGACGCCCTCGGGAGAGGTGAGTTCCGGCCCACATCGGGCCGATGTCTGCGGGGCAGTGGCCCCGGTCACACCGGAGGACTCGGCGGGGTCGGAGGCGGCTGCTCCGTCGCCCGGCCCTTCGGCGGAGCCGAGACCGGGCAGCAGGCCGGGCCGGGCATCGGTTTTCGGCTTCGCCTCGTCCAGGGGTGCAGCGCCGGATCCCGGCCAGATTCCGCCGCTCGGCCCGGCGAACGCGGCCAGCGGCAGCAGCGCGGTGAACACCACGACAGCGCAGAGCCCGATCATGCGGAGATTCATGGGTCCACCTGCCGACTGCGCGGGAAAATGTTGACGGTGGGCCGAAGATAGCGACGGAATGCGGGCGCCCGGGGCGCCGCGCGCCCAATTCCCATACAACTCGGGCCGGCTCCTACCCGTACGAGTGACGGAGCCGGCCCGGATCAGTGCACGTTGTGCACGTTGTCAGTGCACGTTGTCTTTACGCGCTGGCAGTACGCGCGGTCAGTACGCGAGGCGGCTGCCGCCGTCCGGTGCGCTGGTGCTCGCCTCGACCAGCGCGTCCACCACCGCCTCCACATCCGGCAGCCAGGGAGCCGCGGAGCCGGGCAGCGGCGCGCGTTCCCAGCGCACCTGTCCCGTCCCGGCCTCCGAAGGCGGCAGCACGAGATAGCCGCCCTCTCCGTGGAAGCGCAGCGAACTGGGCACGCAGTCCTTGACGAAGAGAAGTTCACCGAGCCGTTCGAGGGTGTACGGAGCCACAAGCAGCGACCAGCGGGTGGGCGTCGCCACAACCGGGCCGAGCCGCATGCCCATCCGGTCCAGCGCCGACAGGGCTCGCGCCCCGGCGACCGCCGGCAGGCTGACGGCGCAGGGCGCACGCCCTCCGGTGGCCAGCATGATCGGAGCGGTGGGCCGGTTGGTCCACCACCAGCGCACCATCCGCTCGTCCGTCGTCGCCGCGAGGATTCCGGGGTCGAAGGGGTGCGCGCCGGGTACGACGCACTCGGGGTCGGGGCAGGCGCAGCCGCGCCCGCGGTCACCGCGACTTCCGGCCGCTTTCAGTCCCACACCGGGGAGTACGGGCCATTGCCACCCGGCGGCGCAGATGAGCGCCGCGTCGAGCTGGACAGGCCCCCTCTTGCGCCGGAACCGGAGCCTGCGTCGCCTTCCGAGGATCTCGCGCATGAGCGCTCGTTCCTTTCCGTTGAACGCCGAGGTCCACCACATCACACCTTGTGTGCAGCTCTTCACTGTGCGTACAAGTCGGCGCATCGCCGCCCCTTGCCTGTGGCATGGGCGGCCCGCCGCTTCGCCTGCGGCAGGATCGCCGCCCGGGGCCGAACGTGGGCTGTAGTCCATTAAACGTGTGGCGAGGGGTGGCGCGCGCCTGGCGCTTGCAGTCCCGCTGAACTTTTCCCCGCCGCTCGGGGATGAGGCGCGGCCTCCGGCTGTTATGACGCCCGGGCCCGTCGCCAGGTTCCGGGGCGGTCTCAACTGCCCCTGGCCATCACCGTTTAGGTACCCATCCCGCTTGGAATGACTCCCCCTCGGGCTTCGCCCTGGGAGGATCCCCCCTGCCGAACAGCCCTCAGTCGACCTCAATTGACCGCCAGGGGGTGCTTTTTTCGGCCAAGTTCAAGGTCACCTAGACACCACCGATCCCACTGGTCCAATGCTGGACATCCCCTTACTTGTGCGTGTACATGTGGATGCATTGATAGCGGCGCAGAATGACATGGGGGTTTGCGATGCTATTGAGCGAAACGCACCAGTCGGAAAGCCGGCTGCCATGAGCCCCTCTCACCTGCCGAAAGTGGCTGGAATCGATTCAACGGTTCCCAACCCCGCGCACACTGCCGCCGCCCTGCCCGCCATCCCCGCCGCACCGGCCCCTCCCGGAGCGGTGATTCAGGACCGGCTCGCAGGCTGGGTCTCCGACCTGACCACCCTCCACGAACTCACCGAGCGGCTGGTCCGGACCGCTTCGCTCGACGACGCCCTGCATGAACTGCTGCGCGCCGGTGCCGCCCTCGTCGGCGCCCGGCGTGGCCTGGTTGTCCTCGAACCCGCCTCCGCCGTCTCACGGGCCGACTGTTTCGAGCCGGACCGCGGTCCCGCCCTCACCAAGGGCCTCGGGTTCACCCATGCCGAACTTGGCCACATCGAGACGGTGCCGCGCACCGCGACCGCCTACGGGCGGATCCTGGACGGCCGCCTCCCGGACGGACTGCCCGGCCCGGACGGACCTCCCGAGGCTGTCGCCCAGCCCGATCTGCTCGCCGACAAGACGCTCGACTCCCGCCACCGCGAGGTGGCCGTCCGCCTCGGCTACGCCGCCAGCTACACCGTGCCGCTCGCCTCCGAAGCGGCCGGAACGCTCGGCGCCGCCGTGTGGATGTACGACGAGCCCGCCACCCCGGTGGAGCGCCAGTGCCATCTGGTCGGCCTCTACATGCGCTACGCCACCGAGCATCTGGCCCGGCTCGTCGAGCTGGAGCAGGCGCGCGCCACGGTGGCGACCGTCGCCGAGGAACTGCTGCCCAGCCGGCTGCCCCGGGTGCCCGGCGTCCAGCTCGCCGTCAGACACCGCACCACCCCAGGCGGCGGTGGCGACTGGTACGACGCGCTGCCACTGCCCGAGGGAGCGCTGGGGCTCGCGGTCGGATCGGTCAGCGGCTCCGGTCCCAGCGCGATGGCCGCGATGGGACGGCTGCGCGCCTCACTGCGGGCGTACGCCGTGATGGAGGGCGAGGACCCCGTCGCCGTACTGTCCGATCTGGAGCTGTTGCTGCGGCTGACGGAACCGGCCCGTACCGCGACCGCGCTCTTCGCGTACGCGGAGCCTGCCGCCAGGAAGATCGTGCTGGCCGGCGCCGGGCACACACCTCCGCTGGTGGTCGGGGAGCGGCGTACCGAGTTCGTCGAGACGTCCCTGTCCGCGCCGCTGGGGATGCTCGCGTGCTGGGAGGCTCCGAGCGTGGAGCTGTCCCCCGAGCCCGGAGAAACGGTGCTTCTCTACACCGACGGGCTGCTGCAGCGTACCGGTGACCCCATGGACCGGGCTTTCGCCCGGCTGCACGCGGCGGCCGCGAGTGTGCCGAAGTCGCTGCGCGACGACCCGGGAGCGATCGCCGAGCATGTGCTGCGCACGGTGCTGCCCGAGGGGCTCGACGAGGCCGACACCGGTGAGGACGTGGTGTTGCTCGCTGCCCGTTTTGACTGATTCGTCGCACGTTTTCCACAGGACACCTGGCCGTCTTCCGCTCACACATACGATGGTGAGGTCGCCCCCGGCTGAAGCCAGGGGAGGTCCCAGTGTCGTATCAGGAAAGGCCGACAGGCCCAGGAGGCAGACGTGGCCGAGGAGCTCCCCCCGGAGACCCCGGAAGAAGAAGAGCAGCCGATCAAGCAGCGTAAGAACGGCCTGTACCCGGGCGTGTCCGACGAGCTCGCCGAGAACATGACGACGGGCTGGGCCGACACCGCGCTGCGCGACCTGGAGCCCATCGCGCAGGCCTCGCAGACCGCCGCCCGCCGTGCCGCGCTGTCCGCGCGTTTTCCCGGCGAGCGCCTGGTGATCCCGGCGGGCAATCTGAAGACCCGCTCCAATGACACCGAGTACGCCTTCCGCGCCTCCACCGAGTACGCCTACCTCACCGGCGACCTGACGGAGGACGGCGTCCTCGTTCTGGAGCCCAAGAACGGCGCGCACAAGGCCACCGTCTACCTGCTGCCGCGCTCCAACCGTGAGAACGGCGAGTTCTGGCTGTCGGGCCAGGGCGAGCTGTGGGTCGGCCGGCGTCACTCCCTGGCCGAGGCCGAGCAGCTGCTGGGCATCCCGGCCAAGGACGTGCGCGAGCTGCCGGAGAAGCTGCGCGAAGCGAGCGGCCCGGTCCGCGCCGTGCGCGGCCACGACGCCGGTATCGAGGCGGCGCTGACCGACAAGGTCACCGCGGAGCGCGACGAGGAACTGCGCGTTTACCTCTCCGAGGCGCGTGCCGTGAAGGACGAGTTCGAGATCGGCGAGCTCCAGAAGGCGTGCGACTCCACCGCGCGCGGCTTCGAGGACGTCGTCAGAGTCCTGGACAAGGCCGAGGCGACCAGCGAGCGCTACATCGAGGGCACCTTCTTCCTGCGCGCCCGCGTCGAGGGCAACGACATCGGCTACGGCTCGATCTGCGCCGCGGGACCGCACGCGACCACCCTGCACTGGGTGCGCAACGACGGACCGGTCCGCTCCGGCGAGCTGCTGCTGCTGGACGCCGGCGTGGAGACCCACACCCTCTACACCGCGGACATCACGCGCACGCTGCCGGTCAACGGCCGCTTCAACGAGCTGCAGCGCAAGATCTACGACGCGGTGTACGAGTCCCAGGAGGCGGGCATCGCGGCCGTGAAGCCGGGTGCCAAGTTCCGCGACTTCCACGACGCCTCGCAGCGGGTGCTCGCCGAGAAGCTCGTCGAGTGGGGTCTGATCGAGGGTCCGGTGGAGCGGGTGCTGGAGCTGGGTCTGCAGCGCCGCTGGACGCTGCACGGCACCGGCCACATGCTCGGCATGGACGTCCACGACTGCGCCGCCGCGCGCACCGAGGCCTATGTCGACGGGACCCTGGAGCCGGGCATGTGTCTGACGGTGGAGCCCGGGCTCTACTTCCAGGCGGACGACCTGACCGTGCCGCAGGAGTACCGCGGCATCGGCGTCCGGATCGAGGACGACATCCTGGTGACCGAGGACGGCAACCGCAATCTGTCGGCGGCGCTGCCGCGGCAGGCCGACGAGGTCGAGGCCTGGATGGCCTCGCTCAAGGGCTGACCCGGAGGCCGGACACAACCTCCAGGAGGGCGCGCTGCTCAGGAGACCTTGAGCAGCGCGCCCTCCCGCCATTTGAGGATCTTGTCGAAGCTGACCACCGCACCCCGGCCGGGCCGGTTGCGGACATGAACATGGTCGGCGAGCTGCTCGATGAGACAGAGACCGCGGCCGCTTTCGGCGGTCGGGGACGGTGGTTGCGCGGCATGCGCGCACTGCCCGCCGCGCCGGACGGGAAAGCCGGGCCCCGAATCGGCCACTTCGATACGGCACTTCTCGCCGTCCAGATAGGCGGTCACGCGGTACGCCGCCGAGGCTTCGCCGGCCCCCTGACCGCCGCCGTGTTCCACGGCGTTCGCGCAGGCCTCACTGAGGGCGACCGACAGATCGTAGGAGATGTCGGGATCGACTCCCGCGGTCTCCATCGTGCCGAGCAAGAGGCGGCGGGCGAGCGGGACGCTCGCGGCATCGCGCCGCAAGTGGAGTGACCACCAGATGCTCATGCTCCGGCCTCCTGGCTGCGGCTCGACATACCGATACGTATTGCCGTAAGACACCGTGCGTAAGCACACAGTTGATGTGATTGCGCTCATTCGGCGGATGCGCACGGTTCGGGTGGCGGTGTATGCGCCGGCGCTTGAGGCCTCGTACGCGGCGATGCGCGTCAGAAAAGGGATCTTCCGGACCTGCCGTATGGGCGCTCCGGGCACAGTGCGATGATGACCCGGCCATGTCGTCCCTTCCCGTTGCGCGCGCCGGAGCCGGTCCCCGGCTGCTGAGGGCCGCGGTGTTCACCGCGGTCTGCGTTGTGCTGTCCGCGACGGGACATGCGCTGGCGGCATGCGCCGCGATTCCCTGGTGGACGCTCACGGCAGGCTTCGTCGGGATGTTCGCGCTGGTAGCGCCGTTCGCGGGACGGGTGCGCTCGCTGCCGTCCATCGCGGTCGCGCTCACGGCCGGACAGCTTTCCCTGCACGCCCTGTTCGGGCTCGGACAGCATCAGCTGCGCCTCGCCCCCACGGCGGACGACGCGTTGATCAGGATGGCCGCGAAACTGATGTGCGGGGCGGGCGCCGCCTCGATCAGCCCCGCGGACGCCCGGCGGATCGTCACCACCTCCGGTATCACCCCGCCCGGACAGGGCGGACCCGGCGGACACCTCGGCCATGAGCACGTGGCGCAGACCGCCGTCGCTTCGCCGGAACTGCTGCCCTCCCTCCCCATGCTGCTGGGGCATCTGCTGGCCGCGCTCGCGACCGGCTGGCTGCTGCGGCGCGGGGATCTGGCGCTGGAGCGGCTGATCCGCTTGTCGGCGGACTCGGCCCATGAGGTGGCCGAGGCGGGCCGGCTGCGTTCGCTGCGTGCCGCTCTCCGTCTCGTACGGGCGCTGCGTTCCGGTCTGGCGGTGGCGCCCGCCGTGGATCCGCGCACTGCCCGGATCTCGTCCGCCCCTCCCGCGCTCCTCGCCGGTGAGGCACTCCAGCACACGGTGATCAGGCGCGGGCCTCCCGCCCGCCTCGCTCTGGCAGCCTGACGCGGCCCACTCGACGGGAGTGGTGCCGTGGTGTCCGCGCATCCGTATGTGCGCGGCGCACACTCACCTCTTCTGAACTGTGGAGTGTCCTCACCCATGAACCTTTCCCGTATCGCTGTCGCGACCGGAATCGCTGCTTCCTCCGTGCTGCTCCTCTCGGGCACCGCCTTCGCGCACGTCAGCGTGCAGCCGCAGGGCGCGGCCGCCAAGGGCGGTTACGCGACGGTCAACTTCAAGGTCCCCAACGAGCGCGACAACGCCTCGACCGTGAAGCTCGAGGTCAGCCTCCCGGCCGACCACCCGATGGCCTCCGCCATGCCGCAGCCCGTCCCCGGCTGGAAGGCCGTCGTCACCAAGGCCAAGCTGGCCAAGCCTCTTGAGGTGCACGGCAAGCAGATCACCGAGGCCCCGTCCAAGATCACGTGGACCGCGGACGGCGGAAAGATCGCTCCGGGCGAGTTCCAGCAGTTCCCCGTCTCCCTCGGCCGACTGCCCGAGGACACCGACCAGTTGGTGTTCAAGGCACTCCAGACGTACGACAACAAGGAGGTCGTGCGCTGGATCGAGGAGGCGAAGGAGGGCGCCCCGGAGCCCGAGTCTCCCGCGCCCGTCCTGAAGCTGTCGGCCGCGACCGAGGACCACCACGGCGGCAGTGCGAAGGACGCGTCCGCGAAGGACGGCAAGAACGCCGGGCACGACGAGGACACGAAGTCCGAGACCGCGTCCGCCGACAGCAGCGACACGACGGCCCGCATCCTGGCGGTCTTCGGCATCCTGGTCGGCATCGCGGGTGTGGCCTTCGGTGTCCTGGCCGGCCGCCGTCGCTCCTCCTGACGCTCCGTACACCACACTTGGGACATTTCTCCATGCGCAAGAAGACCGTGCTCGCGGCCACGCTCGTCGTGGCCGCTGCGCTCAGCCTCTCCGCCTGCTCGGGCGGCGACGACTCCGCCAAGAGCCCTGTCGCCGATGTCTCGGCCGGGGCGAACCGGCCCGCGACCGTGCTCGACCAGCCGTTCACCAAGCCGAACCTCGTCCTCACGGACACCCACGGCAAGAAGTACGACCTGCGTGAGCAGACCAAGGGCAAACCGACGCTGATCTACTTCGGCTACACGCACTGCCCCGACGTCTGCCCGCTGACGATGAGCAATATCGCCATCGCCAGGAAGCAGCTCCCCAAGGCCGACCAGGACAAGCTCCAGGTCGTGTTCGTCACCACCGATCCGGAGCGCGACACCCCGGCGGAGCTGGCCAAGTGGCTGCCGAGCGCCGGAGACCCGTCCTTCACCGGGCTCACCGGCGACTTCCCGACCATCCAGGCCGGCGCACGCCAGATCGGCATCGGCATCGACCCGCCGAAGAAGGAGAAGGACGGCACGGTCGTCTCCATGCACGGCGCCCAGGTCATCGCCTTCTCCCCGAAGACCGACAAGGGCTATGTGCTCTACGGCGAGGACACCACGGCGGACGACTACGCCAAGGACCTCCCGAAGATCATCCGCGGGGAGAACCCGTGAACCGGCGTACGTCTCTCGCTGCCGTCATAGCCCTGACCGCGGGGCTGGCGCTGGCGGGCTGCTCGTCCGACGGCAAACCGGAGTTGAAGGTCAGCGGCGGGTTCATGCCACAGCCCGTCGGTGACATGGCCGCCGGTTTTCTGACGGTGCACAACAGCGGTGGTGGGGCGGACAAGCTCACCACCGTCACGAGCGACATCTCCGACGACATCACGATCCACGAGTCGAAGAAGCAGACGATGCAGGAGGTGAAGGCCTTCGACGTCCCGGCGGACGGCGAGCTCGATCTCGAACGCGGTGGAAACCACATCATGTTCATGAAGCTCAAGCAGCAGCCGAAGCAGGGCGAGAAGGTCACCGTGAAGCTGCGCTTCGAGGAGTCCGACCCGATCACGGTCGAACTTCCCGTCAAGGAGCCCACGTACAACCCCAAGAAGCACTGAGCACCGAGGGACTGATCAATCCGTGACAGCCACCGCCCCGCGCTTCGGCCCGTCCCCCCTCCGGCTGCTGCTCGCCGCGATCGTGCTCGTCGGCACGCTCTTCGGTGCGCTCCTGGCCGGTGCGAGCCCCGCGTCGGCGCATGCCGCGCTGACCGGGAGCAACCCGAAGGACGGGGCGGTGGTCGCCACCGCCCCCAAGGACGTCACGCTCACCTTCTCCGAGCAGGTGGCCATGGGGAACGACTCGATCCGGGTCCTCGAACCCAGCGGCAAACGCGCCGACAAGGCCGCCGTCCGCGACCTCGGCACCGGCGGCAAGGTCATCTACGGCGTCGATCTGCTGCCCGGACTGCCCGACGGCACCTACACCGTGGCCTGGCAGGCCGTTTCGGCCGACAGCCATCCCGTCTCCGGTGCCTTCACCTTCTCCATCGGGGCGCCTTCCAAGACCACCGCCGTTGTTCCCGACCAGAAGGCCGGCGGCGGAGTGGTCGGCGTCCTCTACGACATGGCGCGCTACGCCTCGTACGCGGGCTTCGTGCTGCTGACGGGCGGCGCGGCCTTCGTGCTCGTCTGCTGGCAGCGGGGTGCTTCCGTACGGCCGCTGCAACGCCTGGTCGTACGGGGGTGGGTGACGCTCACCGCGGCCACTCTCGCGACGCTGCTGCTGCGCACCCCGTACACCGGCTCCGGGAAACTGGCGGACGCCTTCGACCTCGGCGGGCTGCAGGACGTCCTGCAGACCAAGACCGGCGCCGCGCTCAGCTCCCGGCTGATGCTGCTGGGGGCGGCCGCGCTGTTCATCGCCGTGCTCTTCGGGGCGTACGCGAAGCGGGAGGACGAGGGCGAGAAGAAGGACCTGACCTTCGGACTCGCCATCGGCGGCGCGGTCGTCGCGGCGGGGATCGCGGCGACATGGGCGCTCTCGGAGCATGCGTCGACGGGCATTCAGCCGGGACTTGCGATGCCCGTGGACGTCGCTCATCTGCTGGCCGTCGCGACCTGGCTCGGCGGGCTCGCGGCGCTGCTGACCGCGCTCTACCGTGCACCGTCGATCGAGCGGGCTGCGGTACGGCGGTTCTCCAAGGTGGCGTTCGGCAGCGTGGTCGTGCTCGCGGCGACCGGGATCTACCAGTCCTGGCGGCAGGTCGGCTCCTGGTCGGCGCTGACCGGGACGTGGTACGGGCAGCTGCTGCTGATCAAGGTGGGGCTGGTCGTCGTCCTGGTGAGCGTCGCGTGGATCTCGCGTCGGTGGACGGCGCAGCTCGCCGAGTCGGCGGAGGTGACGGAGGCGGGCGAGGAGGAGGCCGACGAGGAGGCGGCCGATGAGGCGGACCTGGTTGCCGAGGAGGCGGCCGATGAAGCTGACCCGGTTGCCGAGGACGCCGCGGATCCCGAGCGCGTCGCCCAACTCGCCCGGCAGAAGGCCGCGGTGGCCACGGCCCAGAAGAAGAAGGCCCGGGGCAAGGCCAGGGACGCTGACCCGGTACGTTCCGGACTGCGCCGTTCCGTACTGGCCGAGGCAGGCATCGCGGTGGTCCTGCTCGCTGTGACCACCATCCTGACGTCCACCGAACCGGGCCGTACGGAAGAAGAGGCCGCCAACGCCTCGGGCTCGCAAGCCGCCGCGGCCGTGCCGAACGGCCCCACCGAGATCAAGCTGCCCTTCGACACCCGCGGCAAGAACGGCAAGGGCACCGTCCGGCTCAGCCTCGACCCGGCCACCTCCGGCGCCAACGTGATGCACGTCTGGATCTACAGCCCGGACCTGAAGCCGATGGACGTGCCGGAGGTGAAGGTCTCCTTCACCCTCAAGGCCAAGCAGATCGGCCCGCTGCCGATCACGCCCGAACGCGTCGCCACGGGACACTGGAGCGCGGACGCGGTCCAGATCCCGATGCCCGGCGACTGGCACGTCCAGGTGACCGTGCGGACCTCCGACATCGACCAGACCACCACCGACGAGAACATCAAGATCGGCTGACCCACCCGTGAGTGACCCTGTGCGCGACAACGACATCTCCAGGCGGCGGCTGCTCGGCACCGTGGGTGCGGCCGGCGCCACCGGTCTTGTGCTGGGGGCCGCGGGCGGCGCCGCCGCGCATGCCGCGGCCTCCGGCGACGTCCCGACCGCGCTGACGACGCTCGGCTCCACCGGCATCCCCTTCCACGGCACTCATCAGGCGGGCATCACCACGCCGCTCCAGGCCCGCGGCCATCTGATCGCCTTCGACCTGGTCCCCGGTGCGGGCCGCAAGGAGGCCGCCGCGCTGCTGCGCCGCTGGTCCGCGCTCGCGAGTGGGCTGATGGCTGGCCGGTCGGCGGGCGAGGGCGACACGGGCGTCGCGCTGGACGCCGGGCCGTCCTCGCTGACGCTCACCTTCGGCTTCGGCCGCAGCTTCTTCGACCGTACGGGGCTGGTGGCGCAGCGCCCGCCGCAGCTGGACCCGCTGCCCGCGTTCTCCTCCGACCAGCTGGACAAGAAGCGGTCGGACGGTGATCTCTGGGTGCAGATCGGCGCGGACGACGCGCTGGTCGCCTTCCACGCGCTGCGCGCGATCCAGAAGGCGGCGGGGGAGGCAGCCCGGGTGCGCTGGCAGATGAACGGCTTCAACCGTTCGCCGGGGGCCACCGGAAAGCCGATGACCGCCCGCAATCTGATGGGCCAGATCGACGGCACCCGCAATCCGAAGCCGTCCGAGCCCGACTTCGACAAGCGGATCTTCGTGCCGTCGCAGCCGTCGGGGACCTCGGGGTCGGGGACCTCGGAGGCGAAGTACGCGTGGATGGCGGGCGGCTCGTACGCCGTCGTACGCCGGATCAGGATGCTGCTCGACGACTGGGAGCAGCTGCCGCTCACGAAGCAGGAGCAGGTGATCGGCCGTCGCAAGTCCGACGGCGCTCCGCTGAGCGGCGGCAGTGAGACCACCGAGCTCGCGCTCGACAAGACCGGCCCGGACGGAAAGCTGGTCATCCCGGACAACGCCCATGCCCGGATCTCCGCGCCCGAGCAGAACGGCGGCGCGGCGATGCTGCGGCGGCCGTTCTCCTTCCACGACGGGATCGGTGCCGACGGGACGCCGGACGCCGGGCTGCTCTTCGTCTGCTGGCAGGCCGATCCGCTGCGCGGCTTCGTTCCGGTGCAGCGCAAGCTCGACCGGGGCGATGCGCTGTCGGCGTTCATCCGCCACGAGGCGAGCGGGCTGTTCGCGGCGCCGGGCGGGCCGGAGGAGGGCGAGTACGTGGGACAGCGGCTCCTGGAGTCCTAGGGGGTGTCCGGCGGATCAGGCTGGATCAGGGAGCGGCGTCATGCGGCTTCGGATCCAAGGCGGAGGAGGGAGGCATGGCGGAGGAGGGAGGCATGGCGGAGCCATGCCGACCGACGACAACGCAGGAGACGGAGTCGCAGGGCGTCGCGAGCCCAGCCTGATCCGCCGGACACCCCCAGGAACGCCGGGCCCATTAGGGTGACGGTATGTCGGCCACGCGCGCTGCATACATCGGGGGACAACCGCCGAACCCCCGGTCGGGGCGTGCGCAGTCACCGACGCCGCCGCTGCCGCTCGATCGAGGATGACGTATGTCAGCCACTCGTTATACCTATCTCGGCCCCGAGGGCACCTTCACCGAGGCCGCCCTGCGTACGCTCCCGGAAGCCGCCACGCGGGAGCTCGTCCCGATGGTGTCCGTGCCCGCCGCGCTCGATGCCGTACGCAACGGGGACGCCGCGGCCGCCCTCGTACCGATCGAGAACTCCGTCGAGGGCGGCGTCACCGCGACCCTCGACGAGCTCGCCTCCGGCGAACCGCTGATGATCTACCGCGAGGTGCTGCTGCCCATCGCCTTCGCGCTGCTGGTACGCCCGGGCACCAAGCTGTCCGAGGTGAAGACGGTGACCGGCCATCCGGTCGCCCAGCCGCAGGTGCGCAACTGGCTGCGGGCCCATCTTCCCGATGCCCTGTGGGAGTCGGCCGCGTCGAACGCGGACGGCGCTCGGCTGGTGCAGGAAGGCCGCTACGACGCGGCTTTCGCGGGCGAGTTCGCGGCGGTGACATACGGCCTTGAGCCGCTGGTCACCGAGATCCATGACGCCGAGAACGCGGAAACCCGCTTCGTGCTCGTAGGCCGTCCGGCCAGGCCCGCGGCGCCGACCGGTGCGGACAAGACGTCGGTGGTCATCTGGCTGGGCGACGACCACCCGGGTGCGCTGCTCGAACTGCTCCAGGAGTTCGCGGTGCGCGGGGTCAACCTGATGCTGATCCAGTCCCGGCCGACGGGTGCGGGGATCGGGAACTACTGCTTCGCCGTGGACGCCGAGGGCCATATTTCGGACCGCCGGGTGGGCGAGGCGCTGATGGGGCTGAAGCGGATCTGTCCGAATGTGCGGTTCCTCGGTTCGTACCCGCGGGCGGGTGTGGCGGTCGGGGACGTACGGGCGCTGCGTGCGGGGACGTCGGACGCGGAGTTCACAGCGGCGTCCGACTGGCTGGCGCGCTGCCAGGACGGCCGGGCCTGAGCCCACTGCGGGGCCGGGGCCGGCGTCCGGGTCGGGGTCCGAACCGGTCCTACCTGCAGATTTTCGTTATCCACAGAAGTTATCCACAGGTGCGCTTCTCGACCTGGGGACAAGTCGACAACACAACACGACATGGTCGACAAATCGGTCCAGTCGCCCACTTCCGTCCACAGGTACGCACGGTGCCTTGTGTCACCTCAATTCCATTGATCAACTCTTTGGAGCGAGGAATTCCCACCCGAATGAGCGTGTGAGGTGGGTTTGGAAGGGGAATCCTCCGGCCCGCGCCCGCCATTGGAAATGATCATTTCCGTGGTCCACAGATCTCGCACACAGCCTGTGGATAACCGTGCGACAGCCCGTATCCCTGTGGACAAGGGGAGCCCGAGTCCCACCCGCCACAAGAGAAGCGGGTCAATTCAGACAACGGCCGGGTGCCCCATTTCGGCGAGCGGTCGAACGTTTATTGACGCGTGCCCGGTGAATAGGCGGCAGCTTTCTAAATTCCGGCAATTCGGACATAGTGACACGCAAGGCAATATCGAGTGAGGTTGAGCGAGTCGGCACCGGTAGCCTGGTGGGGTGATTGACCTTCGCCTGCTCCGTGAGGACCCCGACCGTGTTCGCGCCTCCCAGCGCGCCCGTGGAGAGGACGTCGAACTCGTCGACGCCCTGCTCCAGGCCGATGAGCGGCGCAGGTCGTCCGGCCTCCGCTTCGACCAGCTGCGTTCCGAGCAGAAGCAGCTCGGCAAGCTCATCCCCAGGGCCACTCCCGAAGAGCGCGCCGAGCTGCTGAAGAGGGCCGAGCAACTGAAGGCCGACGTCAAGGCCGCAGACGCGGCCCAGGACGAGGCCGACGAAGAGGCCAGGCGGCTGCTGCTCCTGCTCGGGAACATCGTCCACGAGGACGTCCCGGTCGGCGGCGAGGAGGACTTCGTCGTCCTCGAGACGCACGGCACGATCCGCGACTTCGGCGCCGAGGGCTTCGAGCCCAAGGACCACCTGGAGCTCGGCGAGGCGCTCGGCGCCATCGACGTCGAGCGCGGCGCCAAGGTGTCGGGATCGCGCTTCTACTACCTGACGGGCGTCGGCGCGCTGCTCGAACTCGCGCTCGTCAACGCCGCGATCGCGCAGGCGACGGAGGCCGGGTTCATCCCGATGCTGACGCCCGCACTGGTCCGGCCGCGCGCCATGGAGGGCACGGGCTTCCTCGGCCAGGCCGCGGAGAACGTCTACCACCTGGAGAAGGACGACTACTACCTGGTCGGCACCTCCGAGGTCCCGCTCGCGGCGTACCACATGGACGAGATCCTCGACGCGGACAAGCTGCCGCTGCGCTACGCCGGCTTCTCGCCGTGCTTCCGCCGCGAGGCGGGGACGTACGGCAAGGACACCCGCGGCATCTTCCGGGTGCACCAGTTCGACAAGGTCGAGATGTTCTCGTACGTCGCTCCCGAGGACGCGGAGGCCGAGCACAAGCGGCTCCTCGACTGGGAGAAGCAGTGGCTGACCGGCCTGGAGCTGCCGTTCCAGGTGATCGATGTGGCCACCGGCGACCTGGGCGCCTCCGCCTCGCGCAAGTACGACTGCGAGGCGTGGATCCCGACGCAGGGCAAGTACCGCGAGCTGACCTCCGCCTCGAACTGCGACGGCTTCCAGGCGCGCCGCCTGTCGGTCCGGATGCGTGACGGCAAGAAGGTGCAGCCGCTGGCGACGCTGAACGGCACGCTGTGCGCCGTACCGCGCACGATCGTGGCGATCCTGGAGAACCACCAGCTGGCGGACGGTTCGGTGCGGGTGCCCGAGGTGCTCCGGCCGTACCTCGGCGGTCGTGAAGTGCTTGAACCGGTCTCCAAGTGAGCTTGCGGTACCGCCTGATCGCGACCGATCTCGACGGCACGCTGCTGCGTGACGACGACACGGTCTCGCAGCGCACGCGCGACGCGCTCGCCGCGGCCACCGCGGCGGGCGCCGCGCACATCATCGTCACCGGACGTGCCGTGCCCTGGACCCGGCACATCCTGGACGACCTGGGCTACGAGGGCCTCGCCGTCTGCGGCCAGGGCGCGCAGGTCTACCACGCTGGCGAGCACCGGCTGCTGACGTCCCTGACGCTGGACCGGCAGCTGGCCCGGCTCGCGCTCTCCAAGATCGAGGCGGAGGTCGGCCCGCTGGCGCTGGCCGCGAGCCGCGACGGGCTCGACGGCGAAGTGCTGGTCGGCCCCGGATACCGGGTGCAGGAAGGCCCGCTGCCGGTGGTGGCGTACGAGGACCCGGCCGAGTTGTGGTCGGCCCCGCTGAACAAGGTGTACATCCAGCATCAGGAGCTGGACGACGACGCGCTGACGAGCGTGGCCAGGGCGACCGTCGGCAGCCTGGTGAACGTGGTGATGGCGGGCGCGGGCATCGTGGAGATGCTGCCGCTGGGGCTGAGCAAGGCGACGGGGCTGTCGCTGGCGGCGAGGCGCCTTGGGCTGCGGGCCGCGGACACGATCGCGTTCGGCGACATGCCGAACGACATCCCGATGTTCGGGTGGGCGGCGCACGGTGTGGCGATGGCCAATGCGCATGAAGAGCTGAAGGCCGTGGCGCACGAGATCACGGCGTCGAACGACCACGACGGCATCGCGGTGGTACTGGAGAGGTTGCTGGGCTGACGCACCGTTGTGGGCATTCGTTCCGCTGGGGCGGAACGGGTGGGCACAACACCCCGGCCCCGGTGCCCTTGCGTCGGGCGGTCACGGGGAAGGGCCCGAACCGGGAGGGGGCGGCCCGCGCAGATGCGCGCTCGAAGCGGCCGCCCCCGGGCAGCTGCCTGCGGGCGGCCTCGCGGAGTCGTCGGTGGCTACTCCGCTGCCTGCCCGGCGCTGCCCTGTGGGGAGCTCGACGGACTCGCACTCGTACTCTCGGTCATCGCCGCGCTCCTCTCCCGGTCGGTGGCGTCGGTCGCACTGGCGTGCGCCCGGCTCAACTACTGTGCCCCGGTGGACGATTCGCTGCCACTGATTTTCCGGCGCGGCGACCGGCGCCCTGCCAGTACGCGTCGGCCCCCGCCCTGAGGACGGGGGCCGAGAACGAACTGCCCGACTGTCAGAGGGCCTTCCAGATCACTCCTCGCCGGCGAGCTTCAGCACCCTGAGCTTCTGACCGGCGTACCAGGTCGCCACCACCGTGACTCCCGCCAGCAGCGTCACGGCGAGCGGCAGCCCCACGTCCGAGCCGATCAGCCCCTCCCCGCCGATCTTCTCGGCGAGTGACAGCGACCACTGCTGCACGCTCAGCGTGCGCGCCCCCGGCACGAGGCTGCCGAACAGCGTCTCCCACACCAGCGCGTAGACGAGTCCGATGACGACCGCATGGCGGCTGACCGTGCCGAGGAGAAGGAACAGCGCGCTGTACGCGATCGATGCGACCAGCGCCGCGACCGTGTAGGCGATGGCGACCTGCTGGCCGTTGCCGTTGAGGATGAACCCGGCGATCAGCGTGGGAATCGCCGAGAAGGCCATGGTGATCGCGATGGCCACGATCAGTTTCGTGAAAATGATCGTCGGGCGCTTCACCGGCTTGGCGAGCAGATAGACGATCGACCCGTCGTCGATCTCGGGCCCGATCGCGCCGGTGCCGGCGATCACTCCGATCAGCGGCACCATCGTGGCGATGGCGAATCCGCCGAGGAGGTCGGCCGCGACCTGGTCGTCCAGGCCGTTGAAGCTCCGGACCGCCACCGCGATGAGCAGCAGCAGACCGGGCAGTACGAACAGGATCGCCGCGCGGCGCCTGCCGAGCACGGCCCGATAGGTGAGCCGGGCGACTGTGGGGTTGTACATGGACGACACAGCTCCTTTCAGGCCGCTACGAGGTAGGAGAAGACCGATTCGAGGGACTCGTCCGAGGGCGAGACCGTCAGCAGCCGGATCGAGTGCTCGCGGGCGACCCGCGGCAGCAGCTCGGTGAACCGGCCGAAGTCGACGGCCTGGATGCGCAGCGCGCCCTCGGCCAGGTCGACCTCGATGCCCGCCGTCGACGGGTCGGCGATCAGGGCAGCGGCAAGCGCCCGGTCGTCGCTGGACCGTACGAGATAGCGGTGCGGCCGGTCCGTCATCAGCCGGCGGATCTTGCGGAAGTCGCCGGACGCGGCATGCCGTCCTGCCACGATCACCTCGATGTGCGAGGCGAGTTGCTCGACCTCCTCCAGGATGTGCGAGGAGAACAGCACGGTGCGGCCTTCCGCGCCCATCCGCCTCAGCAGGTCCATCAGCTGCATGCGCTGGCGCGGGTCCATGCCGTTGAAGGGCTCGTCGAGCAGCAGCACGGACGGCTCGTGCACCAGGGCGGACGCCATCTTCACGCGCTGCCGCATGCCCTTGCTGTACGTCGCGATCTTGCGGTCCTGCGCGTACTCCATCTCGACCGTGGCGAGCGCCTTCTGGGCGGCCTTCTTGCCCAGATTGTGCAACTCGGCGTTGGCGACGACGAATTCGCGGCCCGTGAGGAAGTCGTACATGGCTTCCCGCTCCGGTACGACGCCGATCTGGCGGTAGACCGACTCGTTGCGCCAGATCGCCCGACCGTCGAGCGTGACGCTTCCCGTCGAGGGGGCCAGGAAACCACCCATCATGTTGATGATGGTGGACTTTCCGGCGCCGTTGGGACCGAGCAGTCCGGTGACGCCCGGACCGACGGTCATGGTCACGTCGTTGACGGCCACGACATTTCCGAACCACCGCGAGGTGTGCTCGATGTTGATGGTGGTCACAGCCCGACCTTTCGGTAGCGGCGCATCAGTACGGCGTACGAGCCGGCGACGAGCGCGAGGACGACGAGCAGATAGACCATGCCCGGGCCCGCACCGGGGCCCGCCTCGCCAGGGAAGGCCGAGGTGGCGCCGAGGAACGCGGTCTGTACACCGTCGATGAGGGTGACCGGCGAGAAGAGGCCGAGCCACTTGATCACTTCGGGTGATCCGGTCTCCCAGGCGATCGCCTGGACGGTGGAGACCGCGCCGTAGGTGATGGTCATCGTCGCGATGACGGCGGCGACGCCGAAGCCCCGGCGCGGGGTGAGCGCGGCCATCACCAGGCCGATGCCGCCGAAGAGTACGGACAGGAGCGCGACGGAGACCATGCCCTGCGCGAAGCCCTTCGTCTGGTCCGCGAAGTCCATCTTGGCGAGCAGCGAACCGATGTAGAGGACGACCAGGGGCGCCGCGGTGAGCACGAACAGCGCCGAAGCCATGGCCCCGTACTTGGCGAGTACGTAGTCGATGCGCTCGATGGGACGAGAGAAGTACAGCGGAACCGTCTTGAAGCGCAGATCGCGCGAGACGGACTGCGGAGCCTGCGCGGCGAGGAACAGCCCGATGACCGCCTGGGTGACGATCGCGTAGCGGGTGTAGTCGAGCGGCAGGTCCTTGAGCTTCGTGGCGACGGCGACCGCGACGATGATCGCCGCAGGCAGGCACATCACCGCGAAGAGGATCATCGGCAGGACCTTGGACTTGGCCGAGCGGCCCAGTCCGTACGCGCCGCGCAGCGACTGCGAGTAGAGCGAGCGGCGGGCGTACGCCCGGCCGAGCCGCGGGCCTTCGTAGTTGCGGTATCCGATGTTGTGGATCCGGGTGGTCTCGTTCTGGGCACCGCTGCCCGGGACCCCGGTGAGCTCTGTGCTCATCGCGCCTGCACCTCCATGGGCTGGGCCGCTGTCTGGGGACCTTCGGGGCGGAAGACCTCGGCGATGTGGTGGCGGCGCTGTTCCATCCGTACGAGACCGAGGCCGAGCCCGGCGACGGTGTCGCGCACGACGTCGTACGTCTCCTCGCCCGTCGCCTCGATGAGGAGGATGTGGCCCGCTCCGGGCAGACCTTCCTCCACGCGCGCGTGGAGCGTGATTCCGGCGGCGGCGAGCGCCTCACGGAGCACCGCGGTGCCGTCGGGATGGGTGTCCGTGTCGGTGACCTCGACGGCGAGGGTCGTGGTGATCTGGGTGAAGTCGCTGGTCGAACTGGAGCGCAGCAGCGCGCCGCCGTCGATGACGACGACATGGTCACAGGTGCGTTCGAGTTCGCCGAGGAGGTGCGAGGTGACCAGGACCGAGATGCCGAAGTCGGTGTGGATGCGGCGGATCAGGTTCAGCATCTCGTCGCGGCCGACCGGGTCGAGCCCGTTGGTCGGCTCGTCCAGGAGGACCAGCTTCGGGTCGTGGACGAGGGCCTGCGCGAGCTTGACGCGCTGTTTCATGCCGGTCGAGTAGCCGCCGATGGGGCGGTACCGCTCCTCGTACAGCCCGACATGGCGCAGCGTGTCGGCGGTGCGCTCGCGGGCGGCCGTCGGCGGCAGCCCGGACATGCGCGCCATGTGGACGACGAACTCGGTGGCCGACACATCAGGCGGCAGGCAGTCGTGCTCGGGCATGTACCCCACCTGTTCCCGGATGGCGGCGCCGCTCGTGGCGACGTCGAGGCCGAGCACGGCGGCCCGGCCCTCCGTGGCAGGGGACAGACCCAGCAGGATCTTGATCAACGTGGACTTGCCGGCTCCGTTGGCGCCCACCAGGCCGGTCACACCGGGTCCGATGTCCAAGGAGAGCCGGTCAAGCGCGGTCACCCGGGGGAACCGCTTGCTCAGGCTTTCGGTCGCGATCACAGTCACATTTCGAAGGTAGTGGCGCACCACACATCGGGCGTCAACCTGCGCGGCTGGATCCGTGTCCGACTCCAGAGGTACGGACCCGTAGGGGGCTGCTACCTGAGTGCAGGGGTCCCCGCTCCTCGCTGTTGACAACTCCGTGACCCTTGGCCTCCGAGTTGTCCACAGGCTGACGCACGGGCCTTGACGCAGCCGTCGGGCATTGTCACATTCATCAGTGGCAAGTTACGAGGCGGGTACCGCACGGGGAGGGCAGGTGGCATGACCTCAGCAGTGGCAAGCGAACTGACCGCGGAACTGCGGGGGTTCAGGGAGGTGCAGCGGCTCGCGTACGCATGCGCGGAGGCGGTCGCGGCCCAGCTCAAGCCCGGCGTGACGGAGCGCGGGGCGGCGCGGATGCAGCGCGAGTGGCTGCGGGAGCGGGGTGTGCGCGACTGGTTCCACCTCCCCTTCGCCTGGTTCGGGGACCGCACGGCCTTCGTCAACTTCCGTATACCGCTGCAGTTCTTCCCGACCAACCGCGTCCTCGAAGCGGGCATGCCCTTCATCCTCGACATGGCCCCCGTCCACAAGGGCTTCACCGCGGACATCGGCTATTCGGGCTGCCTCGGCCCGAGCCCTCTGCACAACAAGCTGCTGGCCGACCTTCAGGCGCACCGCGAGCTGATCCTGCGCGAGGTGCGCGAGCGGCGCTCGATGCGCGAGATCTACGAGGACGTGGACCGGCTCATGGTCCGGCAGGGCTACGCCAACCGACACCGTGCCTATCCCTTCGGCGTCATCGCCCACAAGATCGACCGGGTGAAGGAGCGGCGCTGGTCGCCGCAGCTCTTCGGCTTCGGCACCCAGTCGCTGAAGGGACTGGCGAGCGACGCCCTGCACGGTCACCGGGACGGCTGGTCGCCGCTGTGGAGCCCGTACAGGTTCTCCGACCATCCGCCCCGGCCGGGGCTGTGGGCGGTCGAGCCGCACCTCGGATTCAGGGGTACGGGCGCGAAGTTCGAGGAAATCCTGGTGGTCACCGACTCCAAGGACCCCGAACAGAGCGCGTTCTGGCTGGACGATGATCTGCCGCATGTGCGGCGCTGGGCGGAGGACGCGTGAGCGAGGGAACCGGCATGGGTCTCGAAGGGGCGCGGGAGCGCTGGGTCCGTACCGGCGGGATCGAGCTGTGCGTCGCCGAACTGGGCGACGCGACGCAGCCGACCGTGCTGCTCGTGCACGGCTATCCGGACAGCAAGGAGGTCTGGTCGGCGGTCGCACGGCGGCTGGCGGACCGCTTCCATGTGGTGCTGTACGACGTCCGGGGGCACGGCCGCTCGACCGCGCCGGTTCCCCTGCGAGGCGGCTTCACGCTGGAGAAGCTGACGGACGACTTTCTGGCGGTCGCGGACGCGGTGAGCCCGGACAAGCCGGTGCATCTGGTGGGCCACGACTGGGGTTCGGTGCAGTCGTGGGAGTTCGTGACGGTCAAGCGCACCGAGGGCCGCATCGCCTCCTTCACCTCGATGTCCGGTCCCTCGCTCGACCACTTCGGGCACTGGATCAAGAAGCGGATGAGCCGGCCCACACCCCGCAGGGTCGGCCAGCTTCTCGGCCAGGGTGCCAAGTCCTGGTACGTGTACATGCTGCACACCCCCGTGCTTCCGGAGCTCGCCTGGCGCGGGCCCCTCGGCAAGCAGTGGCCGAAGATCCTTCAGCGGCTGGAGAGGATGCCGTCGGCCGGCTACCCCACCCCCTCGCTGCCGCAGGACGCGGCACGCGGCGCCTGGCTCTACCGTGACAACGTCCGGGCCAGGCTGCGCCGCCCGCGCACCGACGCGTACGCGCATGTGCCCGTCCAGCTGATCACGCCCACCGGTGACATATTCCTGTCCGAGCGGCTCTACGACGAACTCGGCGAGTGGGCACCTCAGTTGACGCGCCGCTCGTTGCCGGCCAAGCACTGGGCGCCGCGCAGCCGGCCGGACCGGCTGTCGGCCTGGATCAGCGAGTTCGTCACCGCCAACGAGGACAGCGCCGCCGGGGTGGCTGGGAGGGAGAGCGTGGCCCGGGGACGGTATGCCGAGCGGTTCGCGGGCCAGCTCGTCCTGGTGACGGGCGCTGCCAGCGGCATCGGGCGGGCCACGGCCTTCGCCTTTGCCGAGGCAGGGGCACGGATCGTCGCCGTGGACCGGGACGCGGAGGGGGCGGCCAGGACAGCGGAGATGTCACGGCTGATCGGCGCACCCGAGGCCTGGGGCGAAACGGTCGACGTGAGCGACGAGCAGGCGATGGAGAAGCTGGCCGAGAAGGTCGCCGGCGAGTACGGCGTGGTGGACGTCCTGGTCAACAACGCCGGGATAGGCCTTTCCGGCTCCTTCCTCCAGACCAGCCCCGAGGACTGGAAGAAGGTCCTCGACGTCAATCTGTGGGGTGTCATCCACGGCTGCCGGCTCTTCGGCCGGCAGATGGCCGAGCGCGGACAGGGCGGCCATATCGTCAACACCGCGTCGGCCGCGGCCTATCTGCCCTCGAAGGCGCTGCCCGCCTACAGCACGTCCAAGGCGGCGGTGCTGATGCTCAGCGAGTGCCTGCGGGCCGAGCTGGCAGGACAAGGCATCGGGGTCTCGGCGATATGCCCGGGCCTCGTCAACACCAACATCACGTCCACGGCGCGCTTCGCAGGGGTCGACGAGGCCGAGGAGAAGCGCCGCCAGAAGAAGTCCGCCCGGCTGTACGGCCTGCGCAACTACCCGCCGGAGAAGGTCGCCGACGCGATTTTGCGGGCGGTCGTGAAGAACCAGGCGGTGGTGCCGGTGACGCCCGAGGCACGTGGCGCCCACTTCATGTCCCGCTTCACGCCCAGGACACTGCGGGCGATCGCCCGATTGGAGCCGCCCCTATGAGCGCCGAGGAGCAGGTCGGCCACTACCCCATCAAGCCGCGCCGGGTTTCGTTCGACTGGGACGAGACCCCGCTGCACTGGATACCGGACGAGCCCACGGCCACGCACGTCATCAATGTGCTGCATCTGCTGCCGCCGGCCGGGGAACGGTGGTTCGTCAAGGTCTTCAAGGAGGCCCTGCCACTGGTCCGTGATCCGGTGCTGAGGAAGGACGTCAAGGGCTTCATGGGCCAGGAGGCCACACACAGCGTCCAGCACGCGTATGTACTGGACCACCTCGCCGCCCAGCGGCTCGACACGGAAGGCTTCACCAAGCACGTCGACTTCCTCTTCGAGAAACTCCTCGGCGAGAAGCCGCCGTTCGGTGCGCCGATACCGCCCCAGGAGTGGCTGCGCTTCCGGCTGGCGATCATCGCCGCGATCGAGCAGTTCACGGCGGTCCTCGGCGACTGGGTGCTGCGCGCCGAGGGGCTGGACCGGGGGGACGCCGACACGATCATGCTGGATCTGCTGCGCTGGCACGGCGCGGAGGAGGTCGAGCACCGGGCCGTCGCCTTCGACATGTACCAGCACTGCGGGGGCGAGGGTCTGCCGCGCTATGCCCGCCGTATCGAGGGCATGGTCGTCACCGCGCCCATGCTGCTCTGGCTGTGGGCATGGGGCACGGCCTATCTGATCCGCCACGATCCCCAGCTCGCCGGGCGGATGCGCTACTCGCTGCGCGAGCACAACCGCGCAGTGGGCAAGGGGCTGCTGCCCACCTGGCGGGAGTTGGGCGCGGCCATACCCCGCTACTTCCGGCGGTCGTACCATCCCTCGCAGGAGGGCTCGCTGCGCAAGGCCGTGGAATACCTCGCGACTTCGCCCGCGGCCCGCGCGGCGGCGGGGGCGGTGGGGCGGGCCGCCATGTCATAGACGGGGCTCTTCGGCCGCGCATCAGCCGCCCATCGGCTCTCCTCGGCCTGTAATCCGATCTGTCGTTTCCATCTGTCCTCAAGGGGGCGGGCTTGTCCGAGCAGCCAGTGGCCCAGTCAGTGGCCGAGTACCGGATCGAGGATCTGGCGCACCACAGCGGCGCCACCGTCCGTACGATCCGCGCCTACCAGGACCGCGGACTGCTGCCGAAACCGGAGCGCCGCGGCCGGGCCAATGTGTACGGCTCGTCGCACCTCGCCCGGCTGCGGCAGATCGCCGACCTGCTCGACCGCGGCTACACCCTGGCCTCGATCAAGGAACTGCTCGAGGCCTGGGACGCCGGGCGGGGGCTCGGAGGGGTACTGGGTCTGGTCGCGGAGGTGCAGGGTCCGTGGACCGACGAGGAGGCGGCCAGGATCACCCGTACCGAGCTGGACGAGAAATTCGGCGGAAGGCCGGACGAGGAGGCCGTGGCGGAAGCGGTCAAGCTCGGGGTGCTGGAGCGGATCCCGGGACGGGACGACGAATTCCTCGTACCGAGCCCCCAAGAGCTTGCGGTGGCAGCGGAGTTGCACGCGGCGGGCGTACCGCTGTCCGCGATCTCCGGTCATCTGCGGGAACTTCGCGGACAGGTCGAGCACATCGCCTCCCGTTTCCTGGAGTTCACCACCGAGCATGTCTTCGCCCGTTATCTGGGCCATCGTCCGCCGACCGAGGCCGACGCGGCCGAAGCGGCCTCGATGGTGCGGCGGCTGCGGCCGCTCGCGCAGCAGACGGTGGACGCCGAACTGGCCCGGGCCATGCGGACGTTCGCCACCCGTCATCTTCAGCACCACCTGGGTGCGGAGGGGCCACCGCCGGCGGACAGTGAGCCGCGTTCGGTGTCCTTGCCGCCGGAGACAATGCGGGCGGTGCACGGCCTGGTTGGGCAGGAGCACGCGGCGGCGTTCATCGCGGCGGCGACCGAACGGGAGGTGCAGGCCAGGACATTGGACACTCTTGCCTCAAAAGCCAATAGTTCCCTGCAATTTGGTCAAAAGGCTTGAAACGGGGCGTCGTTGTCCACAGAGGCGCCAATTCCCTTGTGGAAAACTACAGTTGGCTGTGGATCAAACCTGTAGAGCGATTTTTTTCGGTGGCACCGGGACGCGACGCGAGGCACGCTGACGGGATGAACGAAAGACCCGACGAGTCGGACACGACCGGCGCGACCGACGAAAGACGCACCGTCAAGGTGTCCAAGTACCTCTCGAAGCATCTGCGGCACCAGCCGGAACGGATCGGCATCACCCTCGACGAGAACGGCTGGGTGGCGGTCGAGGAGCTGATGCGCGCCGCGGCGGCGCACGGCTTCCGGTTCACCCGCGCCGAGCTCGATCATGTTGTCGCCGTCAATGACAAGAGGCGCTTCACGATCGACGGCACGCGCATCCGCGCCAACCAGGGCCACACCGTCGAGGTCGACCTGGACCTTCCCACGGCCGAGCCGCCGGAGTATCTCTACCACGGCACCGTCGCCCGCAGCCTGGACGCAATCCGCGCCGAAGGCCTGCGCCCCATGAAGCGCCACCACGTCCATCTCTCGCCCGACCGCGAGACCGCGACCCGCGTGGGCGCCCGCCGCGGCCGCCCCGTCGTCCTGTCCGTGGACGCCGGAGCGATGCACCGGGCGGGCCACCTCTTCCGCGTCAGCGCCAACGGTGTCTGGCTGGCCGACGCCGTACCGCCGGAGTTTCTGCGCTTCCCCGGCGCATAAGGGGGGCGGGGAAGCGGGGCCGGTGAGCGGGGCGGGGAAGCGGCGCACTCAGCGGCGCAGCTGGGCGAGGCCCTCGGTAGCGATCTGCTCGAAGACCGCCTGGTCGGCGGCGAAGTCCGAGTCCGGGATCGGTGCGTGGATCGCGATCTCCGTGAAGCCGAGCTCGAAGTGCTTGCCCGCGAAGTCCACAAAGGCATCGAGGGACTCCAGCACCTTGCCCGGTTCCGGTGTGAAGCCGGTGAGCAGGATCTTGTCCAGCTCGGCCACGTCCCGCCCGATGTCGGCGCACGCCTTGCCGAGCTTCTCGACCTGCCCGCGGATCGCGTCGACGGACTGCTCGGGCGTCCCCGTCTCGAAGAGCTTCGGGTCACCCGTGGTCACCCATGCCTGCCCGTGCTTCGCCGCGAGCTTCAGCCCGCGCGGCCCGGTGGCGGCGACCGCGAAGGGCAGCCGCGGCCGCTGTACACACCCGCTGTTGCGGGCCTCCACCGCCGAGTAGAAGGTCCCCTCGTACGTCACGGAGTCCTCGGTCAGCAGCCGTTCGAGGAGGGGGACGAACTCACCGAAGCGGTCGGCCCGTTCGCGAGGCGTCCAGGCTTCCTGGCCCAGCACCGTGGCGTCGAAGCCCGTGCCGCCCGCGCCGATGCCGAGCGTGATCCGGCCGCCGGAGATGTCGTCGAGCGAGATCAGCTCCTTGGCGAGGGTGACCGGATGCCGGAAGTTCGGCGAGGTGACCAGGGTGCCCAGTCGCAGCCGCTCGGTGGCGGCGGCCGCCGCGGTCAGCGTCGGGACCGCGCCGTACCACGGGCCGTCGCGGAAGGTACGCCACGAAAGGTGGTCGTAGGTGTACGCGGTGTGGAAACCGAGCTGCTCGGCTCGGGTCCACTCGTCGCGGCCACCCTGGTGCCAGGGACGGACAGGAAGGATCACGGTACTCAAACGCATGCTTCGAGGTTACGTGGCCCAGAAGTGGTCCGTGCACTCTCACATGTGCGCCCGCCCGCACACCCGTGCGCCGGCGTACGAGAGAATGGATCTGTGACCTCAGCTACCGATCCCCGCGCCCTGCCCGCTGCTCCCCGGCTGATCGCCACCGATCTCGACGGCACTCTGCTGCGTGACGACAAGTCCGTCTCGGACCGCACCATCGCCGCACTCGCCGCCGCCGAGGAGGCCGGGATAGAGGTCTTCTTCGTCACCGGCCGCCCGGCCCGCTGGATGGACGTCGTCAGCGACCACGTCCACGGCCACGGTCTGGCGATCTGCGCGAACGGCGCCGCCGTCGTGGATCTGCACGCCGGTGGGAAGGTGATCGAGGTCCGCCCCCTGGAGCGGGATACGGCCCTCGATGTCGTCCGGACGCTGCGCGATGCCGCCCCCGGGACATCTTTCGCGGTCGAGACGACCACCGGCATCCACTACGAGCCGGACTATCCGCCGTTCCATGTCGACCCGGGCGCCACCGTCGCGGTCGCCGAGAAGCTGCTCCGCGAGGAGGGGCCCGGCTCCGCTGCCCCGGTGATCAAGCTGCTCGCCCATCACCCCGAGCTGACCCCCGACGGTTTCCTCGCCCTGGCCCGTACGGCGGCCGGCGAGCACGCGTCCTTCACCCGCTCCAGCCAGACCGCGCTGCTGGAGATCAGCGGACTGGGTGTGAGCAAGGCGAGCACGCTGGCGCTCTGCTGCGCCGAGCGCGGGATCTCCTCCGACGAGGTCGTCGCCTTCGGTGACATGCCCAATGACGTGGAGATGCTGACCTGGGCGGGAACCTCGTACGCGATGGGCAACGCTCATCCGGACGTGATAGCCGCCGCGTCCGGGCGGACCGTCGCCAACAACGAGGACGGCGTCGCGGTCGTCATCGAGCAGATACTCGCCCGCCGCCTGGAGCACGACGAGCACAGCAAGGGCTACGAGGGAAACAAGCACAGCGAGGGCAACGACAGCCGCTAGAGCGGGACCCCGTGCTCGCGCAGCCAGACCGCCGGATCCACCCCGGACCCCAGATACGGCGTGAGCCGCACCTCGAAATGCAGGTGCGGCCCTGTCGAATTCCCCGTCGTGCCCGTCTGCCCGATCCACTGCCCGGTCCGCACCTGTTCGCCCTGATCGACGGTGACCGCCGCCAGATGCGCGTACTGCGTGTAGTAGCCGCCCGGGTGTTGCACCACCATCTGGATCCCGAAGGCGCCGCCGCAGGAGACCGAGAGCACGCGCCCCGCCCCGACCGAGCGCACCGGGGTCCCGATGCCCACCGCGAAATCCTGTCCGGTGTGCCGGTGTGCCCAGTGCTGACCGGCACTGTCGAACCCGGCCGACAGCTCGTAGTGCTCCACCGGCGTCACCCACTCGGTGCCCGGCGGCGGCGCGCCCCCGGTCTCTTTGAGATCCACGGCACCCGCGCACTTGCCCGCCGCGACGCTTTCGTCCGCCTCCGCCTGGAGCGTCCACTGCGCGGCCTCCAGCTTTGTCTCGATGCCCTGCTTGATCGCGGCGAGCCGCTCTTTGCGTACGTCGAGTTCGCGCCAGGCGGACCTCGCCCGCGCCTCGGCGACGGAGAGCCGCCGCTCGGCCGCCCGGGCCCGGCCGATCAGCTGGTTCACGGCTCTCTCCGCCTGCCATGCCAGCCGCTGTCCGCGCATCAGCTCATCGGGGTTTTTGGCAAGCAGCATCCCGGCGGTGAGCGCGAGCGGGCCGCCGGTGCGGTACTGGGCGCGGGCCACACCGCCCACCGCGTCGTGGATCGCGGCGAATTCGAGCCGCTGCCGGTTCAGGCGCTCCTGCAGCAGGCCCGCGGCGGTGCGCTGTGCGTCGGCCGCGCGCCTGCCCTGTTCGTACGTCGCGGTGGCCTTGGCAGCGTCCTCGTACAGCCGCGCCACCTCGGCACTGGCGGTCGGCCCGTCGGACGCCGTGGCCGGGGCCACAGCCGTACCGATGAGCGCGCACAGCAGCACCGGGACGAGCAGCAGCCGGTCGCGGTGTCTCAGGCACATTCCCGGATCGTCACCCGGCGCCGGGACGATTCCCGGTACCCGTGAGGTGTCGTACGCCCGACCGGCCCAGCAATTAGTCCTATTTCGTGAAGAAAGCCGGTTGTGCGGCCTCGCCGATCCGGGCGGAGAGCAGGTCGGCGGCCCGTTCACGCTCCAGCATCCTGCGCAGGGGGCCATCGGCCGCGGCGAGTTCCGCGTACGAGCCGCGCTGCACCGTACGTCCCGCCTCCAGGACGACGATCTCGTCCACGGCGTCGAGACCCTGCAGCCGGTGCGTGATCAGCAGGGTCGTCCGGCCCTCGGTCGCCGTCAGCAGATCCGCCGTCAGCGCGTCCGCCGTCGCCAGGTCGAGATGCTCGGCAGGCTCGTCGAGCACGAGCACCGGGAAGTCGGCCAGGAGGGCACGCGCCAGGGCCAGCCGCTGCCGCTGGCCGCCGGAGAGCTGCGCGCCGTGCTCACCGACGAGGGTGTCGAGACCGTCGGGGAGCGCGTCGACCCACTCCAGCAGCCGTGCCCTGTCCAGCGCCTGCCGGAGTTCGTCCTCCGTCGCCTGCGTCCGCGCAAGCCTCAGGTTCTCCCGTACGGAACTGTCGAAGAGGTGGGCGTCCTGCGCGCACAGTCCGACGAACCGCCGGACCGCGTCCCCGTCGAGCGAGGCCGCTTCCACACCGCCGAGCGTGTACGTCCCCTCCCTGGCGTCCAGGAAGCGGAGCAGCACCTGCGCGAGGGTGGTCTTGCCCGAGCCCGATGTGCCGACCACTGCGATGCGCCTGCCCGCGGTCAGGGTGAGATCGAAGCCTTCGAGCGCGTCCCGCTCCTGCCCTGCGTACCGGGCACTCAGTCCCCGCAGTTCGAGCGGGAACGCCGTCACGGGCGGCGTGCCGCTGTGGTCCGGCTCGTGTACGGGAAGAGGCGCGTCCAGGACCTCGTAGACGCGCTCGGCACTGCGCTTGACCCGCTGCCGGTACTGGACGGCAAGCGGCAGTGAGGTGACGGCCTCGAAGGCGGCGAGGGGGGTGAGCACCACGACGGCGAGGGACACCCCGTCGAGCCGTCCGTCCCGCACCGCCTGTACGCCGGCGAACGCGGCGCACACAACGGTCAACCCGCAGGCCAGGGCGGAGAGCCCGGCACCGAGCGCGGTGGCCGCGGCGCCGCGCGAGGCGATCCGCGTCAGCCGCCCGTCGGCCGCCCGCGTCCGCTCGATCCGTCCCTTCAGGGCTCCGGCGACCGTCAACTCGGCGCTCCCGCCGAGAAGATCAACGACATGGGTGGCCAATGACCCGCGTGCGGGGGCGAGTTGCCGCTCTGCCCGCCGGGCGAAGGTCCCGCTGACCAGCGGTACGGCAACACCTGCGACGAGCAGTCCAACGGCAAGCACGGCCCCGGCCTCGGGCAGCAGCCATGCGGTGAATCCGACCGATCCCGCACCCACGACGACGGCGACGCCCGCGGGAAGCAGCCAGCGCAGCCAGTAGTCCTGAAGCCCGTCCACATCCGCGACGAGCCGGGACAGCAGATCCCCGCGCCGGGTCTGCCGCAGGCCGGCGGGCGCAATGCGTTCCAGCCTGCGGTAGACGGCGACCCTCAGCTCGGCGAGCATCCGCAGCACGGCGTCGTGCGAGACGAGTCGCTCGGCGTAGCGGAAGACGGCCCGCCCGATACCGAAGGCCCGGGTCGCCGTTACGGCCACCATCAGATAGAGGACCGGAGGCTGCTCCGAGGCCCGCGAGATCAGCCACCCCGAGACGGCCATGAGCCCGACGGCGGATCCCAGCGCGAGGCTCCCCAGAAGCAACGCGAGCCCGAACCGCCCCCGCAGCTCTCCGGCCATCCCCCGCACCCGCGCGAGCCCACCGGTTCCGGACGGCGCGAAGCCGGGCGTATCGCTCCCGGCAGGGCCACGCTCAGAGAGCTGTCCGCCACCGTCCGGCGCAGCCGCCGAGGGAACCGGCTCGGAGCGACGGACCGCGCTGTCAATGGCACCTTCCGGCGAAGCCGACGGGCCCGGCACCGCAAAGGAGCCCTGCGACCCCCCCACCTCCACCACCCGGTCGGCCACCGCGAGGAGCGCCGGCCGGTGGACGACCAGAAGCACCGTCCGGCCGGAGGCCAGTCGCCGTACCGCGTCGACGATGCCCGCCTCGGTCTCGCCGTCCAGCGCCGCCGTCGGCTCGTCGAGCAGCAGCAGCGGCCGATCCGCGAGGAACGCCCTGGCCAGCGCGAGCCGTTGGCGCTGACCGGCCGAGAGACCGGCCCCGTCCTCGCCGAGCGCCGTGTCCACGCCCTGGGGGAGTTCCGCCACGAAGCCGTATGCCCCCGCCTGCCGCAGCGCTTCCTGCACCGCCGCGTCATCGGCGTCCGGCCGCGCCAACCGCACGTTCTCCGCGACCGTTCCCGCGAAGAGATACGGCCGCTGCGGCACCCACGCGATCCGCTCCCGCCAGCACTCCAGGTCCAGGGTGGAAAGGTCCACGCCCCCGACCCGCACGTGCCCCGCCGCGGGCTCCACGAACCCGAGCAGCACATTCAGCAGCGTCGACTTCCCGACGCCGCTCGGCCCGACCAGCGCGACCGTCTCCCCGGGCTCGACCACCAGTGACGCCCGGTCCAACGACGCCTCGCTGCGCCCCGCATGGCGGACGGTCACCCCGTCCAGCTTCAACCGCAGACTGCCCGGAATCTCCCCCGTACCGCTCGCCCGAGGCTCCCTTTCCAGAACCTGGAAGATCTCCTCCGCGGCCGAAAGCCCCTCCGCCGCCGCGTGGTACTGCGCCCCGACTTGCCGGATCGGCAGATACGCCTCGGGCGCGAGGATGAGGATCACCAGACCCGTATACAGATCCAGATCCCCGTGCACGAGCCGCATCCCGATGCCGACGGCGACCAGCGCCACCGAAAGAGTCGACAGCAACTCCAGCGCGAAGGACGAGAGGAACGCGATCCGCAGCGTCCGCAACGTGGCCCGCCGGTACTCCGCGGTGATGGAACGGATCGACTCGCCCTGCGCCTTCGCCCGTCCGAAGACTTTCAGGGTGGGCAGTCCGGCGACCACATCGAGAAAATGCCCCGACAGCCGGGACAGCAGCCGCCACTGGCGGTCCATCCGGGCCTGGGTGGCCCAGCCGATGAGGACCATGAACACCGGGATCAATGGCAGCGTCACCACGATGACCGCCGCCGAGAGCCAGTCCTCGGTCACAATCCGCGCCAGCACCGCCACCGGCACCACGACCGCGAGCCCCAACTGCGGGAGATAGCGCGAGAAGTAGTCGTCGAGTGCGTCGACTCCACGCGTGGCGAGCGCGACCAGCGACCCGGTACGCTGCCCGCTCAGCCAGCCCGGCCCCAGCTCAGCGGCCCGCTCCAGCAACCGCCCCCGTAGCTCCGACTTGACCGCCGCGCTCGCCCGGTTCGCGGCCAGTTCGGTCAGCCAGGAGACGACCGCCCTGCCGATGGCGACCGCGGCGAGCAGGATCAGCGGTGTCCCGAGACCGGCGGTGGAGAGCCCCTTCTGGAAGGCCCCCACCACCACGTCGGCGATCAGCATCGCCTGGGCGACGACCAGCGCCGCCCCGACAAGTCCGAGGAGCACCACCGCGATCAGGAATCGGCGGGTGGCCCGGGCGTACCGGAGCAGACGCGGGTCGATCGGTTTCACGTGAAACATCCCCCACTAATGGGCATCGACGATGTGCTGCGTACCGATCCGCTTCCGGAAGACCCAGTACGTCCAGCCCTGGTAAAGCAGCACCAGCGGAGTGGCGATGCCTGCGCACCAGGTCATGATCTTCAAGGTGTACGGACTCGACGAGGCATTGGTGACCGTCAGGCTCCACTCCTCATTGAGCGTGGACGGCATGACGTTCGGAAAGAGCGTGAGGAACAGCATCGCGACGGCGGCCGTGATCGTGACGCCGGAGAGCGCGAACGACCAGCCTTCGCGCCCCGCCTTGATGGCCACAATCGCACCGACGAGCGCCACCACCGCGACCGTCATCGCGACCAGGCTCTTGCCGTCGCCGTGCGAGGCCTGGGTCCAGATCAGGAAGCCGAGCGCCAGGGCGGCGGTGAGCAGCCCCAGCTTCAGGGCCAGGGCGCGCGCCCGTACCCGGATGTCGCCCACCGTCTTCAGCGCGGCGAACACGGCGCCGTGGAAGGTGAACAGGGTCAGCGTGACGAGCCCGCCCAGAATCGCGTACGGGTTGAGCAGATCGAAGAAGGTACCGACGTACTCCTTCTGTCCGTCGATCTTCACGCCGCGCACGATGTTGCCGAAGGCCACGCCCCACAACAAGGCGGGCAGCAGCGAGGTCCAGAAGATCGCATGCTCCCAGTTGGTCTGCCAGCGCTCCTCCTCCCGCTTGTGCCGGTACTCGAAGGCGACTCCGCGCACGATCAGGCAGACCAGGATGAGCAGCAGCGGCAGATAAAAGCCGGAGAAGAGGGTGGCGTACCAGTCGGGGAAGGCGGCGAAGGTCGCACCGCCGGCCGTCAGCAGCCACACCTCGTTGCCGTCCCAGACGGGCCCGATGGTGTTGATCAGGACCCGCCGCTCGGTCCGGTCCCTCGCGAGCAGCTTGGTGAGCACGCCGACCCCGAAGTCGAAGCCCTCCAGGAAGAAGTAGCCGATCCACAGGACGGCGATGAGTACGAACCAGACGTCGTGAAGTTCCATGCCTCAGCAGCTCCTCAGGGCCTCAGTACGAGAAGGCCATCGGCCGGTCGGCGTCACGGTCGTCGCCGCCGATCTTGGTGGGCGGGTTGAGGTCGGCCTCGGTGAGCTCGGGCGGTCCGGCCTTGACGTACTTGACGAGCAGCTTGACCTCGATGACGGCGAGCACCGCATAGAGCAGGGTGAAGACGAGCATCGAGGTGAGCACCTCGCCCTGCGAGACACCGGGGGAGACCGCGTCACGGGTGCGCAGTACGCCGTACACGACCCAGGGCTGCCGCCCCATCTCGGTGAAGATCCAGCCCCAGGAGCTGGCGATCAGGGGGAAGGCCATCGTCCACAGGGCGATGATCCAGTACCACTTGGTGAGCCGGGGGTTCAGCGCCTTGTTCTTGAAGAGGACCAGATGGGGCACTTCGTCCTCGCCCGTCCGCAGGCTCGCCGGCAGCATGAACTTCTTGCGGGTGAGCCAGAGTCCGATCAGGCCGATGGTGAGGGACGCCATGCCGAAGCCGATCATCCAGCGGAAGCCCCAATAGGCGACGGGGATATTGGGCCGGTAGTCGCCGGGCCCGAACTTCTCCTGCTCGGACTTGTTGACGTCGTTGATGCCGGGGACGAACGAGGTGAAGTCGTCGTTGGCCAGGAAGGACAGCAGTCCCGGGATCTCTATCGCGACCTTGTTGTGGCCCTTTTCGACGTCGCCGTAGGCGAAGACCGAGAAGGGCGCGGGCGCCTCGCCGTCCCACAGTGCCTCGGCTGCGGCCATCTTCATCGGCTGCTGCTTGAACATGACCTTGCCGAGCAGATCGCCGCTGACAGCGGTGAGCAGTCCGGCGACGACGATGGTGACCAGCCCGAGCCGCAGCGAGCTCCGCATCACGGGGATGTGCTTCTTGCGCGCCAGATGGAAGGCGGCGATGCCGACCATGAAGGCGCCACCGACGAGGAAGGCCGCCGTGATGGTGTGGAAGAACTGGGTGAGCGCGGTGTTCTGGGTGAGTACGTGCCAGAAGTCGGTGAGTTCGGCCCGCCCGCGCTCCTTGTTGATGCGGTAGCCGACGGGGTGCTGCATCCAGGAGTTGGCGGCCAGGATGAAGTACGCGGAGAGGATGGTGCCGATCGACACCATCCAGATGCAGGCAAGGTGGATCTTCTTCGGCAGCTTGTCCCAGCCGAAGATCCACAGTCCGATGAAGGTGGACTCGAAGAAGAACGCGATCAGCGCCTCGAAGGCGAGCGGGGCGCCGAAGATGTCACCGACGAAGCGCGAGTAGTCGGACCAGTTCATGCCGAACTGGAACTCCTGGACGATGCCGGTGACGACACCCATGGCGATGTTGATCAGGAAGAGCTTGCCCCAGAACTTCGTGGCCTTGAGGTACTTCTCCTTCTGTGTCCGCACCCATGCCGTCTCCAGGCCGGCGGTGAGCGCGGCGAGCGAGATCGTCAGAGGAACGAAGAGGAAGTGGTAGACGGTGGTGATGCCGAACTGCCATCGCGCCAGAGTCTCGGGCGCCAGAGCCAGGTCCACGTCGTCTTCTCCTTACATCGCCGTAGTGATCGGCAGCTTGCCCCTCCAATCCCATCGATCTCGGGACAATCAAGGCGAGCTTGTGAACGCGTTCACATTCACAAGCAATTATGGCTCATACGAAATCCATACCGTCGGGCGGGGGTACCCCTTCCCGGGAAGTTCAACATCTTGTTGAATTCGGCGCGTGCAGATACGTATCTCATGGCCCGCCGGGCACCTGACCGCAACCCTCGACGAAACCCCCACGAGCAAGGCGCTCGCAGGGGCTCTGCCGCTCACCGCCCTGACCTGGGGCGACGAGGACTATTTCGACACGACCGTCTCCCCCGCCCTGGAGGCGGACGCACGACAGGTGGTCGAGCCGGGCACGGTCGCGTTCTGGACCAAGGGCAACGCGCTCGCGCTGCCCTTCGGCCCCCACCCCGCTCTCGGACTCTGAGGGAGAGTGCCGCCTCGCGAGCCCGTGCAATGTCCTCGGCCGGATCGACGGCGACCCCCGCCGCTGGCGACGGTCCGCTCCGGCGACCCGGTCCGCGTCGAACGAGCCGAGGCGGCCTAGGCCCTGTCCGGCTGATCTTGCCGGGCTCGAGGGTGTCCCCCTAGAGCTCCTTGCGGAACGCCGCGGTGGTGTGCAGGAAGAGGTCGTTGGCCTCGGTCTCCCCGATCGTGACCCGCACGCCCTCACCCGCGAAGGGCCGGACGACGACACCGGCCTTCTCGCACGCCGCCGCGAAGTCGAGCGTGCGCTCGCCCAGCCGCAGCCAGACGAAGTTCGCCTGGGTCTCCGGCACCGTCCAGCCCTGCTGGACCAGACCGTCGTAGACCCGCGCGCGCTCGCAGACCAGCGAGCCGACCCGGCCGAGCAGCTCGTCCTCGGCGCGCAGCGAGGCGACCGCCGCGTCCTGCGCGAGCTGCGAGACACCAAAGGGCACCGCGGTCTTGCGCAGCGCCGCGGCCACCGGCTCATGGGCGATCGCGAAGCCGACCCGCAGTCCCGCCAGGCCGTATGCCTTGGAGAAGGTGCGCAGCACCGCCACATTGGGGCGGTTGCGGTAGATCTCGATGCCGTCCGGGACCTCGGCATCGCGGATGAACTCGCGGTACGCCTCGTCCAGTACCACCAGGACGTCCGAAGGCACCCGGTCGAGGAATCGTTCCAGCTCGGCCCTGCGCACCACCGTGCCGGTCGGGTTGTTGGGATTGCAGACGAAGATCAGCCGGGTCCTGTCGGTGATCGCGTCGGCCATCGCGTCCAGATCGTGCACCTCACCGGCGGTCAGCGGCACCCGCACCGACTTCGCTCCGCTGATCTGGGTGATGATCGGGTACGCCTCGAAGGACCGCCAGGCATAGATGACCTCGTCCCCCGGGCCCGAGGTGGACTGCAGCAAGGACTGCGCGACGCCGACCGAGCCGGTGCCGGTGGCCAGATGCGTCACTGGCACGGCGAAGCGGTCCGCCAGCTCGTTCATCAGGCCGGTGCAGGCCATGTCCGGGTAGCGGTTGAACCCGTGCGCCGCGGCAATCGCGCTCTCGATCACACCCGGCAGCGGCGGATAGGGGTTCTCGTTGGACGACAGCTTGTACGCGACCGGGCCGCCGGCAGCCGCGGGCTTGCCCGGCTTGTAGGTGGGGATGCCGTCCAGCTCAGCGCGCAGCTTGGGGCTCGTCTCGCTCACCGCAGGTCCTCCTCGTGCCTTCTCGTAGCTTCTCGCACCTTGGGCAGGTTCGAATACTGCTCACCTTATGAGGATTCCCGGCCACTGCGAATGGCCGTGGCCAGGAAAGGGGGAGCGCCCGCCTCCGCGGCGCGCGCCGGTAGCTCACGCCGTGGCGCGCATCACCCGTAGTGGTGAGTTGAGACCTCTTCGAAACATCGACCATTCGACAGGCCTGTGCGACCCGGCACCCGAGACGCCCTGGGCGCAACCCACAACTTCCTTGACTTCCAAGGTAGTTGGGCGTAAGTGATCATGCAGAAACGTGCCTGTCAACGCGTGCATATGCGACCGGCTCAACCACCCACGCGAGCCCTACTATCGGCTCGCCATGACAGCAGCAGGGAAGCACCAGGTGAGCCGGACGGAGACATCCCGCCGGAGCAGCCGGCAGAGTCGGGCGGGCATCCGAGACGTGGCCGCCGCGGCCGGTGTCTCGATCACGACTGTCTCAGACGCGCTCAACGGCAAGGGCCGGCTCCCGGACGCCACCCGCCAACATGTCCGCGAAGTCGCCGACCGGCTGGGCTACCGCCCTTCCGCAGCGGCCCGAACCCTCCGTACCGGAAAATCAGGCCTCATCGGCCTGACGGTGACGACGTACGGGGATGAACCTTTCACCTTCACCGAATTCGCGTACTTCGCCGAAATGGCGAGAGCCGCAACCTCGGCCGCGCTCGCCCGCGGCTACGCACTTGTCATCCTGCCCGCAACCTCACGCCACGACGTCTGGTCGAACGTCGCCCTCGACGGCACCGTCGTCATCGACCCCTCCGACCATGATCCGGTCGTCACCGAACTCGTCCGCCAGGGCCTGCCCGTCGTCTCCGACGGCCGGCCGGCCGGAACCCTTCCGGTCACCGCCTGGGTCGACAACGACCACGAAGCCGCCGTACTCGATCTGCTCGACCATCTCGCCGACGCGGGCGCCCGCCGGATCGGCCTGCTCACCGGCACCACCACCGACACCTACACCCGTCTGTCCACCACCGCCTATCTGAGCTGGTGCGAGCGCGTGGGCCAGGATCCGGTCTACGAGTCCTACCCCGCCCACGACCCGTGCGCCGGCGCAGTCGCCGCCGACCGGCTGCTCGCCCGCCCGGACAGACCCGACGCGGTCTACGGGCTCTTCGACCCCAACGGCACCGATCTGCTCGCCGCCGCCCGGCGGTACGGCCTGCGCGTCCCCGAGGATCTGCTGCTCGTCTGCTGCAGCGAATCGACCGTGTACGCCACCACCGAACCGCCCATCACCACGCTCTCGCTCAAACCGCGCAGGATCGGCACAGCGGTCGTCCAGCTCCTCATCGACGCCATCGAAGGCATCAACGAAGACCGGCCGGTTGAACAGGTGATACCCACCGAACTGATCGTGCGGACGTCCTCGCAGCGCCGCCCTCCGCGAACGACCGTGAGCGCCCCGCGATCACCTTCACCGGACTAGACCTGATAAATCGGGACGAAACAACCGGCGAACCAGGGGTGCTGACGGATTCACCACCCCTGGTGCGTCACACAGCGCGGAGCTCATTCCTATGATGGGCGCACGACACCGCGGACCACCCCGACCAGGCTGGGCCGAGAGGTGAACGGCGGCGCGACGGTGGTGGAGGGGTCGATGACTCAGGGGGCCGGTCAAGGACCCGTGGTGCGGACGGCGACATTGCGCGATTTCCGTGTGCCGCCGTATGCGCAGGTGCCCGTGCAGTCACAACAGTCACCTCAGTCGAGCCATCCCGGCAACGCGGTCCCCGAGGGCGAAACCCCGGACGGCTACACCCCCACCGCGCGCGACCTCCCGGTGATCAGCGCCGGCGGTCCCGGCGACACCGTCCAGGTGCAGGTCGCGCCCGACGAGGCGCCCGCGCCCGAAGGCCTCGGTCCGCTCTATGTCGTCGGCGATGTCCACGGCTATCTCGACGAACTCGTCGCCGCCCTCACCGAACAGGGCCTCATCGACGCCGAAGGCAAATGGGCGGCGGGCCATGCCCGCCTCTGGTTCCTCGGCGACTTCACCGACCGCGGTCCCGACGGAATCGGCGTCATCGACCTCGTCATGCGGCTCTCCGCCGAGGCCGCGGCCGCCGGCGGCTACTGCAAGGCCCTGATGGGCAATCACGAACTGCTGCTCCTCGGCGCCAAGCGGTTCGGCGACACCCCGGTCAACTCCGGCGCCGGCACCGCCACCTTCCAGGCCGCCTGGCTGCTCAACGGCGGTCAGAAGTCCGACATGGACCGGCTCCAGGACGTCCATCTCCAGTGGATGGCGCGGCTCGACGCGGTGATCGAGGAGGACGAGCATCTGCTGATGCACTCCGACACCACCGCGTATCTGGAGTACGGCTCCAGCATCGAAGACGTCAACGACACGGTGCACGCGATCCTCACGCGCAATGACGCCGACGAGTGCTGGGACCTGTTCCGCAAATTCACCAAGCGCTTCGCCTTCCGTGACGACGCGGGACCGCAGGCCGTACGCGAACTGCTCGCGGCCTACGGCGGCAACCGCGTCGTCCACGGCCACAGCCCCATTCCGTATCTGCTCGGCGAGGTGGGCACCGAGGACGGCGAGGACGGAGCACGTCCGGTCGTCGAAGGCCCGCATGTGTACGCGGACGGGCTCGCGATCGCCATGGACGGCGGCGTGACCATGGCCGGAAAGCTGCTTGTCGTCCAACTTCCTCTGTCCAATTGAGCAGAGCCCGGCAGGCGATTTACGGAAAGCCCCTGTCACGCCGTGCCGTAACCGCTCTACCATCGGCTTATCCGTAGCAGGCTCTCCTCCGTTTCTGCCCAACCGCCCGATCCATGCGGGCAACCCGGCCCTACGGAGCATCGGGGGATGCACATGAACAGCGCTCCGCACCTGCTGACCGAGGACCGCGCCGAGTACGAGCGCATCCTCGACGACGCGCTGCGCAACGCCCATGACCGTCCGGACCTCGCTGCCGTGGGGCAGCGCCTGAACGCCGAACAGCTGCGCACGATGGCCCTGAACGCGACGGCACTGATCACCACCGCCGCCGCCGCCGAGTACGAGCACTACACAAAGATCCGCGAGGACATGCGTTCCCCCGCGGCCGCCGCTTCCACCCGGATCTCCGTGCCCGCCTCCGCCGCCGACGGGGCGTCCCAGAACGGCGCCGGGTTCGCCGCCGTCATAGCCGTGCTGGCCCCGGTGCTCGCGGGGACAGCCGCACTGATCTTCCTGCTGGTGGGCTACATCCTGAAGATGCTCAGCCCCACGCCCTCCTTCGCGGCGACCATGGTCGCGGCGGGCTGGTTCTTCGCAGCCCTCACGGCGGCCGCCATTCTGGTCGCCGCGATAGGGCTGCTGCTGACCGCGCTGCGCAATGGCGCGACCCAACTCCCGGCCGAGGAATCAACGGGCGAACTGCCCGACGAGGTGTCCCGGGCCAAAGAGGCCTGGCGGCACGCCCTGCTGGAGCGCGGTCTCCTGCCCTTCCTGCGAGCAGCGCTCGCCGACCCCAGCGCCGACCCGACCTCCGCGGCCCCGCCGCGCCATGTGAGCCGTATCCCGAAGGTCGGCTACAGCGGCCCGGACTACTCCAGCCCGAGCGAGGGCTCGACATCGGGCCAGCGCCCCACCTTCACCAGCCCGGACTTCACGAGCCCGGACTTCGGCGGCCCCGAGCACCAGCCGGAGTGATCCCCGGCCGGTGCTGGGGGGACACCACTCAGCGGCGCGCGCCCCGGCGGGGCATCACTCCGCGATCGGCAGATAGACGCGATTGCCCGCGGCGGCGAACTCCTTCGACTTCTCCGCCATACCCTCCTCGATCTCCTGCTTCGAGCCACCGTGCTGGCGGCGGATGTCCTGCGAGATCTTCATGCTGCAGAACTTCGGACCGCACATCGAGCAGAAGTGCGCGGTCTTCGCCGGCTCGGCCGGGAGCGTCTCGTCGTGGAACTCCCGTGCCGTGTCCGGGTCGAGGGCCAGATTGAACTGGTCCTCCCACCGGAACTCGAACCGGGCGTCGGACAGCGCGTCGTCCCACTCCTGGGCGCCCGGGTGCCCCTTGGCGAGGTCGGCCGCATGGGCAGCGATCTTGTAGGTGATGACGCCCGTCTTGACGTCGTCACGGTTCGGCAGGCCCAGGTGCTCCTTGGGCGTGACGTAGCAGAGCATCGCCGTGCCCCACCAGGCGATCATCGCCGCCCCGATGCCGGAGGTGATGTGGTCATACGCGGGGGCCACGTCCGTGGTGAGCGGGCCGAGCGTATAGAAGGGGGCCTCCTCGCAGATCTCCTGCTGGAGGTCGATGTTCTCCTTGATCTTGTGCATCGGGACGTGACCGGGGCCTTCGATCATCGTCTGCACTTGGAAACGCTTAGCGACCGAGTTGAGTTCCCCGAGCGTGCGCAACTCCGCGAACTGTGCTTCGTCGTTGGCGTCCGCGATCGAGCCGGGCCGCAGACCGTCGCCGAGGGAGTACGTCACGTCGTACGCGGCGAGGATCTCGCAGAGCTCCTCGAAGTTCTCGTACAGGAACGACTCCTTGTGGTGCGCGAGACACCAGGCCGCCATGATCGAGCCGCCGCGCGAGACGATGCCGGTCTTGCGGTTGGCGGTCAGCGGGACGTACGGCAGCCGCACACCCGCGTGGACCGTCATGTAGTCGACGCCCTGCTCGGCCTGTTCGATGACCGTGTCCTTGTAGATCTCCCAGGTCAGTTCCTCGGCCTTGCCGTCGACCTTCTCGAGCGCCTGGTAGAGCGGCACGGTGCCGATCGGCACGGGAGAATTGCGCAGCACCCACTCACGGGTGGTGTGGATGTTGCGGCCGGTGGAGAGGTCCATGACCGTGTCCGCGCCCCAGCGCGTCGCCCAGGTCATCTTCTCGACCTCCTCCTCGATGGAGGAAGTGACCGCGGAGTTGCCGATGTTGGCGTTGACCTTCACCAGGAACCGCTTGCCGATGATCATCGGCTCGATCTCCGGGTGGTTGACGTTGGCGGGAAGGACCGCGCGACCTGCGGCGATCTCCTCGCGTACGACCTCGGGGGAGACGTTCTCGCGGATCGCGACGTACTCCATCTCCGGCGTGATCTCGCCCCGGCGGGCGTACGCGAGCTGCGTCACCGCCTGCCCGTCGCGTCCCCGCCGGGGCTGGCGCGGGCGGCCGGGGAACACCGCGTCGAGGTTGCGCAGACCGCCCCTCGGCGAGGTGTGCTTGATCCCGTCGTCCTCGGGGCGGACGGGACGGCCCGCGTACTCCTCGGTGTCGCCGCGGCCGATGATCCAGTTCTCCCGCAGCGGCGCAAGCCCGCGGCGGACGTCGGTCTCGACGTTCGGATCGGTGTACGGGCCGGACGTGTCGTACAGCGTCACGTCCTTGCCGTTGGTGAGGTGCACCTGGCGGACCGGCACCCGGAGGTCGGGACGCGAGCCCTCGACGTATCCCTTGTGCCAGCCGATGGACTTCCCGGCCTCGGGCTGATTCGAGGCAGGCGTGCGTGCATCCTGAACGGTCATCGTGACCTACTCCCTACGCCGGCATTACCCGGTAACAGGTTCGGCGGTCGGCGCAGCCGTTTCCGTACGGTTCGTACGGATTTCAGCGCCCTCTCAGCCCGGTGCTCCGAGCTCCCGCGTGTGCAAAGGTGCCACCACGCTAGCGTCATTTCCGGCGTGCTGAACAGTGGGCCCCGTCGTTCTTGCGATGATCGGTCGGTGACCTCATCGCCGACACCCCCGCCGCAGACGCCCGAGCCCCATGGCCACTCGCACAGCCATGGGCCCGCCGCACCCGTCTCGCAGCACCTCCGCAAGGTCATCGCCGCGGTGCTGATTCCTTTCGCCGCGGCCGTCGTCGTGGGCCTCGTCGTGCTCTGGCCTGGCGGCGCTCCCGGCCATGAGCGCACCGGTGTCGGCTTCGACCGGCAGACCGAGCAGGGCAAGGTGGTTCGGGTCGAGAAGGTCGACTGCAAGGACGTGAACGCCGCGCAGGTCCCACCGACCGGCGACACCTCCACACCCGAGGGACGTGAGGCGGTCAACGCCCAGCAGGGCACGTGCAAGAAGGCGACGGTCAAGGTCACCACCGGCAAGGACAAGGGCCGCACCTTCGTCGAGATCGTCCAGCCGGACGCGACCCGTCAGTTGAGCGAGGGCCAGGGTGTGGTGGTGGCGTACGCCCCCGACGCGCCCCGTGATCTTCAGTACTCCGTGACCGACGTGGACCGCGAGTTCCCGCTGGCGCTGCTGGCCGGGATCTTCGCGCTCGTGGTGGTGCTGGTGGGGCGGATGCGCGGTGTGATGGCGCTGATCGCGCTCGCTGCTTCCTTCGCCGTACTGACCCTGTTCATCCTGCCCGCGATCCTGCAGGGCTCCAATCCGCTGATCGTCGCGGTGGTCGGAGCGAGCGCGATCATGCTGATCGCGCTCTATCTGTGCCACGGGCTGAGCGCGCGCACCTCGGTCGCGGTGATCGGCACCCTGATCTCGCTGCTGGTGATCGGGTTGCTGGGCTCGCTGTTCATCGGCTGGGCGAGTCTGAGCGGCAACACCGACGACAGCACCGGCCTGATCCATGGCCTGTTTCCGAACATCGACTTGAGCGGTCTGCTGCTGGCGAGCGTCATCATCGGCTCGCTCGGTGTGCTCGACGATGTGACGGTGACCCAGACCTCGGCGGTGTGGGAACTGCATCAGGCGGACCCGGGCATGGGCCGGCGGGCGCTCTACCGGGCCGGTATCCGCATCGGCCGGGACCACATCGCGTCCGTCGTCAACACGCTCGTACTGGCTTACGCGGGCGCCGCGTTGCCACTCCTGCTGCTCTTCTCGATCGCCCAGAGCAGTGTGGGGACGGTGGCCAGCAGCGAGTTGGTGGCGGAGGAGATCGTACGGACCCTGATCGGTTCGATCGGCCTGGTCGCCTCGGTGCCTGTGACCACCGCGCTGGCTGCGCTGGTGGTCTCCGCCGACCGGCCGGGTCCTCTCCCGGCGACAGGCCGGGCTGCGATGCGTGGCGGCAGTGGCCGCCGGCGTAAGAGGTAGCGGGCACAAGCCGTAGATGCCCCGGCGCCGCTCAGCCGGCGTTCTCCTCCGCGAGGATGCGCCCGAGGGCCTCGTCGAGATTGCACTCGAAGTCGACGACCGTACGCTCCTGCCCCAGCGGCACCAGCTTGTCCGTGCGGTCGAGGAAGGCCACGAGCGGCGCGGCACTCACCCGGAACAGCGCCCGGTCGCAGCCGACCTGGAGCCGGATGGCCACATCGGACAGCTTCCCGGGACGCGTCGGCGCGATGTGCACATCGCCGTCCCCGCTCGGGCCGTTGATGCCGTCCACCAGCAACTCCCGACCGAAGGTCCAGGTCACAGGCGCATCTCCGGGCAGGTGAAAGGTCATCCGCACGGCGAACGGATCCTTCGTCTCGTACCGGATCTCCACCGGGATCCGGAAGGAGAGCTCCTCGGAGACAAGGAAACTCATGAGGACCTCGGCCTGGACCGACTCGCGCATCATGTACCCCGCAGTGGATGAAGCAGTGAACGGAAGCTCGTCAAAAAGGCCAGGAAAGATCCCCATGGCCCTCTTGACGTAATCGTCCAGTACGCGCTCGAAGATCACAAGGAGTGAGTTTTCAGATACTGATAGAGAGCGCCAGCGAGCTGAGAACGGCCCACACCTCGACTGCAGGGGTACAAGGGGTGTCGGCGAGGGCGACGACAGGAAGCGGAGGGCCTGCCTCGCGCGCGAGCTGTCTCGCGGGGGCTCCGCCCCGATGGGAGCCCGCAGCCTCCAGAAGCCGCAGCGGCCGCCGCTCGGGGTGTCCTCCCGGCCGGGCTAACGCCCGTCCGGATATGCCCCTCTTGGTCACTACCAGTCGCTGCGCGAGCTGGAGGACGACATGAACTTCCGTACGACAAAGACGAGTCCGCCGACAAGTGCGGCGAACAGCAGGACCTTGAAGAGCAGTCCGATCACAAAGCCGATCACGCTCGCGATCAGGCCGCCGAACAGCACGAGGGCGATGACGGGCACCGCGACCCACTTCACCCACCACGGCATCCCCGCGAATATCTCCCGCACAGCCATCGTCCCTACCTCGTTTCTCTGGGTTCCTGGCTTCGATGCTATGCGCGAGGGGTGACGTCCGGGGGCCCGCGAGCCCTTGATCTCCCCTGAGCGAACCCCTAGGGACCGGGCAGGGTTCCGGTCAGCTCTCAGGGGGAGAAAAGACCACCATGACCCGCAGATCCTCGGTGATGTGGTGGAACTTGTGGGCCACTCCGGCGGGGACATAGACCACACTGCCCCGTCCGACCTGGGTCGTCTCCATCCCGACCGTGATGGAGGCGCGGCCGCTGACGACGAAGTAGACCTCATCCTGACGGTGGGGCAGCTGGGGGTCGAGATCACCGGCATCCAGTGCGTACAGCCCGACCGACATGTTCCGCTCGCGCAGAAACTGGAGATATGCGCCGTCGTTGGCGGCGCGCTCCGCCTCCAGCTCATCCAGTCGGAATGCCTTCATGGTCCGTCCGCCCCTGCCGTAGGTCCGATCACGTCTGCCACGATCAGACACATGATGAATTTCCTAGTCAAGACGATCGCCAATGCGGCAGCCCTGCTGGTGGCCATCTGGCTGCTGGAGGACATAACCCTCACCGGGGACAGCACCGGCAAGAAGGCCTGGACCCTGGTCCTGGTGGCGCTGCTCTTCGGTCTGGTCAACTTCCTCGTCAAGCCTGTCGTGAAGCTGCTGACCCTGCCGCTGTTCATCCTCACCCTCGGGTTGATCACGCTGGTCATCAACGCCCTGATGCTGCTGCTGACCTCCTGGCTGGCCGACCAGTTCGACCTGAACTTCCATGTGGAGGGCTTCTGGACCGCCGTGCTCGGCGGCCTGATCATCTCTGTCGTTTCGTGGGCGATGAATGTCGCTCTGCCGGACAAGGACTGAACACCGAGTGAGTTCTGCGTATCGCGTCTGCTTCGTCTGCACCGGCAACATCTGCCGCTCGCCCATGGCCGAGTCCGTCTTCCGCGCGCGCGTGGCCGAGGCCGGACTCGACGGGTTGGTCGAGGTGGACAGCGCGGGCACCGGAGGCTGGCACGAGGGCGACGGTGCGGACGGCCGCACCGTCGCCGTGCTGGAGGCGAACGGCTACGAGTCCGGGCACAGCGCCCGGCAGTTCCGCGCCTCCTGGTTCCCGCTCCTCGATCTGGTGATCGCGCTGGACGAGGGGCATCTGCGGGAGCTGCGGCGGCTCGCGCCGACGGCCGCGGACGCCGCGAAGGTGCGGCTGCTGCGGTCGTACGATCCGTCCGCGGCCGGGGACCTGGATGTTCCGGATCCGTATTACGGCGGTATGGACGGTTTCGAGGAGTGCCTTGAGATGGTGGAGGCGGCGAGCGAGGGGCTGCTCGACGTCGTACGGATGGCAGTCGAGGAGCGTGCGGCATGAGCGGCGGCATGAATGCAGGCGACGGCGGGAGTCTGGGGGACGGCACCAGGGCGGTACGGGCCGGGCTGCCCGAGCCGGTGAAGTACGAACCGACCCTGCCCGGACCGGTCTTCGCGGCCCACTTCCACCTCCCGGGCGAGCCCACCGGTCCTTACACTTACGGCCGCGACGAGAACCCGACCTGGACCCATCTGGAGCGGGCGATCGGCGAGCTCGAGGCGCCGGGGGAGTCCGTCGGGACCGTGGCCTTCGCCTCGGGGATGGCGGCGATCTCGGCGGTGCTCTTCTCGCAGCTGAAGGCCGGGGAAGCGGTGGTGCTTCCGGACGACGGCTATCAGGCGCTGCCGCTGCTACGGGAACGTCTCGAGGCCTACGGCGTCGAGGTCAGGACCGCGCCGACGGGCGGCGACGCGCAACTGGGCGTGCTCGACGGGGCGCGGCTGCTGTGGATCGAGACGCCGTCCAATCCGGGGCTGGACGTGTGTGATGTACGGCGGCTGGTGAAGGCGGCGCATGCGGCCGGCGCGCTGGTCGCGGTCGACAACACCCTCGCGACGCCGCTCGGTCAGCGGCCGCTGGAGCTCGGCGCGGACTTCTCCGTGGCCAGCGACACCAAGGGCATGACGGGCCACGGAGACATCCTGCTCGGCCATGTGACCTGCCGGGATCCGGAGTTGGTGGCGGGTGTACGGCGCTGGCGCAAGGTGGTCGGGGCGATTCCCGGCCCGATGGAGGCATGGCTCGCGCACCGCTCGCTGGCCACGCTGCAGCTGCGGATCGAGCGGCAGTGCGCGAATGCGCTGGCGCTCGCGGAGGCACTGGGCGGCCGGGGCGAGGTGAGCGGGCTGCGGTATCCCGGGCTGCCGCCGGACCCCTCGTACAAGATCGCTTCGCAGCAGATGCGGCGCTTCGGCACCGTGGTCTCCTTCGTGCTGCCGGATCGGGGGCACGCGGAACGCTTCCTGGGCGGGCTGCGGCTCGTGGACGACGCGACGAGCTTCGGCGGGGTGCGTTCCACCGCTGAGCGGCGCGGTCGCTGGGGTGGCGACGCGGTTCCGGAGGGCTTCATCCGCTTCTCGGCGGGCGCCGAGGACGCGGAGGACCTGGTGGCGGATGTGCTGCGGGCGCTGGACGAGGCGGCACAGTAGGGCGGAGTCGCTGGTTCCGGGCAGTTCGGGTTGGGGGGCGGCGACTCGGGGCGGGGGCGCACGAAGCCGCGCGCGGTGTGGACCGAGGGGCGTACGCCGGAGTACAACGGCGCGCTGAGCGGCGCTACGCAAAACGAGCGGTCCGAGCCTCCCCCCTCATGGCTCGGACCGCCCTCGGTTCCCTGCGCGAAGAACCGCGCGAACAAGGCTAGTTGACTCTGCGTCAGTGTCCAATCACAGTAGCGACAGCGACCTATCGACTTATTTATAGTTGTCCGGTCCGCGGGCATCGTCGGTCGAGAGGGGCTTGGCATGGATCTGGCCCTGCTGCGCACATTCGTCACGGTGCACCGGGCCGGCTCCTTCACCCGTGCCGCCGCACTGCTGGGGCTCTCCCAGCCCGCCGTGACCGGGCAGATCCGCACGCTGGAGAAGCAGCTGGGGCGGCCGCTGTTCCTGCGCCAGGCCCGCGGAGTGACCCCCACGACCATCGGCGACGAACTCGCGCACCGGGCCGCCCCACATCTGGACGCCCTGGTGGAGATCGCCGAGACCGGTCTCGACGAGGAGTCGGGCGTACGGACCCTGCATCTGGCGGGTCCCCCGGAGTTCGTGTCGCTGCGCGCCCTGCCCGCCCTCACCCCGCTCATATCCCAGGGGCTCGCGCTGCGAGCCTCGTTCGGGAACGCCGAGGAGACGCTGGAAGGTCTGGCCGCCGGACACCACGATCTGGCCATCGCCACCGCCCGTCCGCGCGGCGAGCTGCTCACGGCGACGCCGCTCTGCGACGAGGAGCACGTCCTGGTCGCCTCGCCGCGCTGGGCGGCCCGGCTGGGTCCCGGAGTGCTGCGCGGCGGGCATGTGGTGCTCGAGCAGTTGCCCGTCGTGGAAGTCCACGAATCCCTGCCGTTCGTCTCGCGCTACTGGTCCGCCGTCTTCGACTCCCGGCCGGCCGCCGCGGGCGCCGTGATCGCCCCCGACCTGCGGGCCGTCCTGGAGACGGCGGCCTCGGGCGCGGGCCTCGCCGTGCTGCCGCGCTATCTGTGCGAGGAGGAGCTCCGCAGCGGACGTGTGGTGGCACTGCTCGACCCTCCCGTACCCCCGCTGCGTACGTACTTTCTCGTCGTCCGGACCGGCACACTCGCACTCCCGCACATCGCGCGGGCGCACGAGTTGCTTCTGCGTGCTGCGGTCGACTGGTGACCGCAGGGCTGCCAGGAGTTTCAGAACAGGTCTGGCGGGCCATTTTCTACCCATGACCGAACGGCCAGTGGTCAAGCGCACCGCACGCGCCATCCTGCTCGACGGCGACGATCTCGTCCTGATCAAGCGCACCAAGCCCGGCGTGGATCCCTACTGGCTCACGCCCGGCGGCGGAGTCGAGCCCGAGGACGCCACCGTGGTGGACGCGCTCCACCGGGAGGTGGACGAAGAGCTCGGCGCCAAGATCACCGATGTGGTGCCCTGCTTCGTCGACACCGTCGAGCACATCGCCGACGGCGGTGTGACGGGGGTGAAGGTGCAGCACTTCTTCGTCTGCCGGCTGGAGTCCATGGACCCCTCGCGACGGCACGGCCCGGAGATCGACGAACCCAGCGGGGAGTACGAGATCGTACGGGTGCCGTTCAGCCGGGTCGGCATCGCCGCCGTCCATCTCGTACCGCTGTCGCTGCGGCACTACCTGGACGGCAATATCGAGGGCGTGCGCGCGATGCACGCCCCTGACCTGGGCTGACCCTGCCCGCCTCGGCTGTCGTGCGCTAGTCGCCCGTCGCGACGAGCTCTTCGAGGGAGTCGTGGCGGATCCGGGCGGACGGGATACCGATGCCGCGCAGCGCGTCCACACCGCTGCGGATCATGCCGGGCGGCCCCGAGAGATAGGCGTCGTACTCGTGCCACGGGCCGAACTCCCGCACGGCGTCCGGGAACTGCGCACGGTCGTCCACCACCGGGCGCACCGACAGCCACGGGTGCGTCTGCTGGAGCCGGAGCATGGTGTCGATGTCGTACAGGTCGTAGTCGGTACGCGCCCCGTAGAAGACCTCCACCGGGCGCTGCTCACCGTGCTCGGCGACGTCCTCGACCAGTGCCTTGATCGGCGCGATACCGGTGCCGCCGCCCAGACAGAGCAGGCCGTTGTCGGTGGAGTGGTCGACGGTCATGGATCCCGCAGGAGGGCCGAGCCGCAGCATGTCGCCGGGGCGCGCGTGGCGGACCAGGGCGTTGGAGACCCAGCCCGCCGGGACCGCCTTGACGTGGAAGGAGAGCAGACCGTCGGCGCGGGGCGCACCGGCGAAGGAGTAGTGCCGCCAGATCCGCGGCCACCAGGGCGTTTCCAGGCTTGTGTACTGCCCGGCCACGAACGCGTACGGCTGGTCCGGGCGCACGGTGATGATCGCGATGTCGGGGGTGCGGAGATCGTGCGACACCACCTCGGCGTGCCACCAGGCGGGCGCCGTCCGCTCGTTCTCGGCGGCCGCGTCGATCATGATCTGCGAGATCGTGGTGTAGGTGCGCACCCAAGCGGCCTCGGTCGCCTCGTCCCAGGTCGAGGTGGCGTACCGGGACAGCGCTCCGAGCAGGGCCTCGCCGACGGCGGGATAGTGCGCGGGTTCGGTGCCGTACTTGCGGTGGCCGCGGCCCAGGTGCTGGAGGTAGTCGGTGAGCACCTCCGCGTTGTCCATGTGCTCGGCGGCGGTGAGCAGGGCTTTGAGGAGCCGGTCGCGCTGTGCGTCCATGGCGGCGGGGAAGAGGCTCCGCAGCTCGGGGTGGCGGACGAACAGCAGGGCGTAGAAGTACGAGGTGACCTTGTCCGCGACGGGCCCGATCTCCGCCATGGTGCGGCGGATGAGGATCGCGTCGGGCGAGGCGTCGCCGGCGGGCGAGGCGGGCTGCGGGTGGGGAGTGTCACGGGGGGCCTCGCGCGGCTGGCCGGCTTCGCGTGGGGCCTCGCGCGGCGCTTCGTGCGGCCGGGGGACTTCGCGCGGTCCTACGGCTTCGTAGGGCCGTTCCGCGGCTTCTTGTGGTCTGCCCGCTGTGCCGTGAGGCTGTGCCGCGGGTTCGTGAGCCTGGTCCACCTGGCCCGCGCTATGGAGTCGCTGCGGGCTCTCGGCGGGCCAGATCGCATCACGGGGCCAAGGGGCTTGGTGGGGGTGGGGCGCTTCACGGGGGCTCGGCACGCGAGGATCCGCCCGGCTTTCGCGGGCAAGGGGATCCTGGCGCCCACCCGTGGTCTCGGCCGCCCCGGCCGACGGGGCTTCGTCGACGGGAGTCGTGGGCCGCGGCTCATCCCTCGCCGACGGCCGCTCCGGACGAGAGGTGACGGAGCCGACCGGGCGTATGGAAGCGACAGGACGCCTCGGAGCCGTTATCCGTTCCTGACCCGCGTCACCCGCGGAAGCCTCCTCACCAGGGTCGGTCCGGCCCTGGACCGGCCGCCTACGAGGGGTGAACCATCCGCCCCCGCTGCTCTCGTCCGAAGTGCCATTGTCGGCCGACGTGGTGGTCGGAGCGTCCATTGTCTGCCTCGCCTCGAACATCTTTCGGTCGGTCCGCACTTCCGCCAACTCGGAACGTGCTTCATTCCCCGCTTCGCTCAGGACTACTGCCAGCCCACACTAACCACGACCGCAAGCTGAATCGGGACGACTGAGCAAGAAATGTGACATTGCCCGCAGCGCCCGTCGTCGCAGCATGCCAGGGAGCACCAACACAGGGGACAAAGAGCGGAAAGTCCGGGCATCCGGACCCGCTTTTTCGTTAGGCTCCATTGCCCCCATGTCCAAATTCCGGGTCGCCCGGACCACCTCCGGGCTCCTGAACTAGCGGCGGAATCGCACCAGTTCGTAGGCCTCGCGCAGATCGCCCCCCGTATAGGCATGCGTAGCCAGACCCGACAGATGGTGATCGGCATTCATCGCCACCGTTGTGGGCACTACCGCGAAGATCTCCGCGTCGGACATGGAATCACCATACGCAACACATGTGTCCAGACCTACCCCAAACTCTGCACAGAGCCGATTCGCGATCTTCACTTTCGCGGTCGCATTGAGAATGCCCTCCGGCTCCACAGGCCGGGTGAACGGCACGTCGGGAAAGCGTGATCCGTGCGCCGCATGAGCCCCCCAGCCGAGCAGTCGCTCCACAAAGAAGGAGGGTGAGAGTGAAATGACGGCGCAGTAGTCCCCGCTCTCACGGATCTCCCGCCACACGTCCTGGATGCCGTCGAGCCAGGGTGCGGCCTCGAACGCTGCCGAGACATGAGCGTCCGTGAGACCGCCCCAGAGCGCATGCACACGCACCGCATACTCCGGCGGGCCTATCGTTCCGGCGATCAGCTCCCGCTCCAGCTCACCGATCTCCTCCAGCAGCCCCAGCTGCCGGGATATCTCCACGGTCGCCGCCGAGCCACGGATCAAAGTGCCGTCGAGATCGAAGATGTGAAGGCTGGGTCTTCTCTTCCGGTACGCCATGTACGCCGAGGTTAGTACGCGGGGCTACTCCCGCTGTCAGACGCGATATGTCTGCCCGCCCGGCACGGTGTTTCACGTGAAACCACTCAAGCGCCCCGCACGCCGGGCTCTCCTCGTCGTCCATGTCGCCGCATCCGCCGGTTGGCTGGGGCTCACACTCGGCCTGCTCGCGCTCTCCCTCACCGCAGCCACCACAGAGTCCGCCGCCATGATTGAGGCCGCCTGCCGCTCGATGAAGGTCTTCACGGACTGGCTGGTGATTCCTCTCGCCATGCTCACCCTGTTCAGCGGCCTCGTGCTGTCGCTCGGAACACGGTGGGGTCTCGCGCGACACCGCTGGGTCTACGCGAAGTTCTGGCTGACGCTCATCACCCTCACCGCATCCATCTTCGCGCTGCGTCCGGGTGTCAATGGCGCGGTCGACACCGTGGCCTCCGGAGCGACGCTGGCGGACCCTCTGGGCCTGGTGATGGGACCTGTCGTCTCCTTCACGACGTATGTCTTCATGACGGTTGTCTCGGTACTCAAGCCATGGGGTCTCACCCGTCGCGGTCGGCACTTGCGCGGCCTGACCACTTCCCGGAAAGCGCTGGACGAGCGATCACTGCGTCCGACAGCCTGACCCTTATGTCGACACCGCTCTCCGAGCTGCCCATCCGCCGTCTGACCACCGACGACCTCACATCCTGCGCAGATCTCTCCGAGGACCGGGGCTGGCCGCGCGAGGAGCACAAATGGGGTCTGCTGCTCACGGCCGGTACGGGGTACGGAATCGATGACCCGGAGGGCAAGGGTCTGGTGACCGCCTGCGTGGTCACCTCCTACGGCCCCGGGCTCGCCGCGGTCGGGATGATGCTTGTCGCCGAGAGGTACGCCGGCCGGGGCGTCGGGCGCCGTCTCATGCAGCACGTTGTGAACGAGGCCGGGGACATCCCGCTGACGCTGCACGCAACGCCGTACGGGCAGCCCCTCTATGAGCAGCTGGGCTTCGTCGAGACCGGCCGTGCCGAAATGGTCCGCGGCCACCTGCGGGCCCCGGAGTCTTTCCCCGAGGCAAGGGTGACCACCCGGCCGGCGACGGCCGAGGACCTTCCCGCGATCGTGCGTCTCGACGCCGAGGTCTTCGGCCTCGACCGCACCCACATGATCACGCGGCTGCCGGCCTTCTCGGATCAGCTCCGCGTCGCGGAGGAGGACGGGGTCCTCAGCGGGTACGCCGCGGCCTGGCCCAATATGCAGACCCATGTCGTCGGACCACTGATCGCCCGGGACACGGAGACCGCGAAGGCCCTGGTCGCCTCGCTGGCGGCGGGCACGGACCGGCCGCTGCGTACGGACATCGACGTACGGCATGAGCAACTCATCGCGTGGGTGAAGGAACACGGCCTGGAAACGGTCGCCTTCAACACCGTGATGACCTATCGCATCCCGGACCTCCCCGGCGACTGGACACGCCGCTTCGCGCCGCTGTCGGTGGCCGCGGGCTAGCCCCTTGGCAAGCGACAGATAATTGCAAACGCGGACTATTGCGTTCGTCGTCTATCCTGGGCAGAGCCGCTCCGGCACGGAGGAGGAAGACAGATGACCGCGACCGAGCCCGCACTCACCGCGCTCTCCCAGAGCTGGTGCGCCCTCTCTCTGCTCCACGGGAGGATCGAGGCACACGTCGAGCGTGCCCTGGAGAGCAAGCACGGCCTGAGCATGCGCGAGTACTCCCTCCTCGATGTCCTCAGCCGCCAGCACAGCGGCCCCGGCGGCCATCTGCAGATGAAGCAGGTGGCGGACGCCGTCGTCCTCAGCCAGAGCGCCACCACCCGGCTCGTCACCCGGCTCGAGGACCGCGGCCTGCTGACCCGCTATCTCTGCGACACCGACCGCCGCGGTATCTACACCGATGTCACCGAGTCCGGTCTGGCCCTGCTCGCCGAGGCCCGGCCGACCAATGACGCAGCGCTGCGCGAGGCCCTCGACGAGGCGGCCAAGAACCCTGAGCTCGCTCCCCTGGTACGGGCCGTCGAGGAACTGCGGGTCCCCGCGTAATCTGCGGACCATGAGCGATCTGGACATACGGCCCGCGGTTCTCGACGACATCCCGGCGATCGTGGCGATGCTCGCCGACGACCCGCTGGGCGCGCAGCGCGAATCGCCGGACGACCTCGCCCCGTACACCGCCGCCTTCGAGCGGCTGAGCCAGGACCCGAACCAGATCCAGGCCGTGGCCGTGCGCGCGGACCAGGTCGTCGGGACCCTCCAGCTCACGATCATCCCGGGGCTCTCCCGGCGCGGCTCGACCCGCTCGATCATCGAGGGCGTACGGATCCACGCCGACGAACGCGGCCTCGGTCTGGGCACCCGTCTCATCGAGTGGGCCATCGACGAATCCCGCCGCCAGAACTGCCAGTTGGTGCAACTGACCTCCGATGCCTCCCGCACCGAAGCCCACCGCTTCTACGAACGGCTCGGCTTCGAGGCATCCCACGCAGGTTTCAAACTCCTTCTCTGACCAAGGGAGTTCAGCATGCACCGGATCAGTGACGAGCAGCGCCGCATCCGGCTCGGCCGCCGCCATCTGCTGGCTCCGTCCGTACGAACCGACTCACCGGTGGCGGTCGCCGACGCGCTCGTCGCGCTGCATGCCACCGATGCCGCGACCGTCTTCCTCTCCGCCTGCGCACGCCTCACCGACCCGAGCGTCCAGACAGTGGAGCAGTCTCTGTACGAGGACGTGACGCTCGTCCGGCTCCTCTCGATGCGGCGCACGCTCTTCGCGGTCTCCGCCGAACTCGCCCCGTACGTCGACGCCTCCACCGCTCGCGCCATCGCGGTCAAGGAGCGCAGGACACTGCTCAGCCACCTCGAGGAGGACGCGAACGGTCTGGACGAGACCTGGCTGGCCGAGGCCGAGGTAGCGGTACTCGCCGCCATCGCCACCCGTGGCTCCGCCACCGGCAGCCAGCTCTCCACCGACGTGCCCTCACTGAAGACGAAGATCACAGTCTTCCCCGGCAAGAAGTACGAGACGGTGCAGGGCGTCGCCACCCGTGTGATCCGGCTGCTCGCCGCGGACTGCCGCATCCGGCGGGACCGGCCGCGCGGCTCCTGGACCTCCAGCCAGTTCCGCTGGACGGCAAGCGACCCCTGGCCCACGCTGTCGCCCACTGAGGCACGGACCGAACTGGCGCGACGCTGGCTCCAGTCGTACGGACCGGCCACCGAGTCCGACCTCAAGTGGTGGACGGGGTGGAGCCTCGCAGACGTACGCAAGGCAATGGCTGCCGCCGGGGTAGAGGAGGTCGACCTCTCTGAGGGCACCGGTTATGTGGCTCCCGGCGACGCGGCACCCGAGGAGCCCCTGGAACCCTGGGCCGCCCTGCTGCCAGCGCTCGACCCGAGCGCCATGGCTTGGGCCGACCGCCGCTTCCACCTGACCGCGGACCACAGCTCGGCGCTCTTCGACCGCTCGGGCAATGTCGGACCCACGGTGTGGTGGAACGGGCAGATCATCGGCGGCTGGGCCCAGCGCGCGGACGGCGAGATCGTCTGGCGGCTGCTGACGGACCCCGGCTCTGAGGCCGCCGCCGCCATCGCTGCAGAGGCCTCGCGGCTGTCGGCCTGGGTGGCCGAAGCCCGGATCACGCCGCGCTTCCGTACCCCGCTGGAGCGGGAGTTGACGGCCTGAAGCGGGCCCGGGACCCTCCTCGCTCCCGTTTCACGTGAAACATCAGCTCCGTCTCACGCCTTGAGTCCGCGCCAGCCCTCCTTGTCCACGCCACCCGGAACAGCCGCCCCCGGTTCATACGGCGCACGCGTGAAGATGAATGAGGCCAGATCGAGATGGCTCACCGAGCCGTCCTCGAGCCGCACCACACGCAGCGTCTCCCCCGCGTAGTAGCCGTTGAGTCCGGTCCAGGTCCCATCCACCTCGCCGGCGAAACGCGACCCGCGGCCGGGACCGCCGAGCGGCTGCAATTCCATACCCCGGTCGGCGACCAGACGCAGCCCGAAGGATTGAGTCCCCCAGTACCAGGGCCCGGTCAGCTCCAGCAGAGCGTGGTCGACCTCCGGCAGCGGCCGCCAGGGTTCGGGGATACGCGGTTCGGCCTCGGCCACGATCCGGACGAGATCGGCGGCCACGGCACCAGCCGACGGCCCCGAGGTGGCGTTGGCGAGCGCGACGGCCGCGATGCCGTCGTCCACGCTCACCCAGAGCCCCGCGAGGAAGCCGGGCAACGAGCCCGTATGCCCGACAAGGGTGCGGCCCTCCTTCCGTACGATCTGCATCCCCAGGCCATAGGTGCTCTCCCACTCCCCGGCCTCGGCCGGCACGGACGGCGTCCTCATCTCCCGCACGGACGCCGCGCTCAGCACGCGCTCGTCGCCCTCGGCGAGGAACGCAGCAAAGCGGCAGAGGTCGGCGGCGGTCGACCAGAGCTGTCCGGCCGGGGCCATCAGACCAAGGTCTTCGCAAGGTTCGGGGAGCATCACATCGGCCCAGGGATGCACCGCCCAGCCACCGGCATGCGGGGCCTCGGGCCGCGCGCTCGTACGGTGCAGGCCCAGCGGTTCCAGGATCTCGCTCCGCAGGATGTCCTCCCAGGAGGCCTTCCGTACCGCCTCGATCAGTGAACCCAGCACTGTATAGCCGGGGTTGGAGTAATGGTGGCACCGCCCGACCGGATGCATCCGCGACTGGTCTCCGAGAACGTCGGCGAGTTCGGGGCGCAGCGAGCCGGGCGTGCGCTCCCACCACGGCGCCGTGGTCTCCGCGCTCAGGCCGGCGCTATGACCGAGCAACTGAGCGATGGTCACATCCCCGACCCCGGTGCCGGGAAGGTGCCGCTCCAGCGGGTCGTTCAGGTCGAGCAGACCTTCGTCCCGCAGCCTCAGCACCAGGACGGCCGTGAAGGTCTTGGTGATGGAGCCGATGCGGTACTGGGTGTCGGCGTCGGGCGCATGTCCGTCGACCGAGCTGCGGGAGCCCGACCACATGAGCTGCCCGTCGCGCTGCACCCCGGCGACAAAGGAGGGCGCGCGCCCTTCGGACTGGGCAACGGCGATGCGATGCAACAGCGCCCGCCGCGTGGCAGGAAGGAGCTCGTCATAAGAGGAGGTCATGAGGCAGGTCTATCTGGGCCGCCTCGTCACGTCGAGCAACTGACGTGACATTACGCGGCGCGCGTACGAGAAGCCGTCCGTAACGAACGTCGTCCGGGCAGCGGCCGACCGGGCCCAGGCTTGCAAAGCGGACCGGCGGTCCGTACGATCCAGCTATACGGACTGTCGGTCCGAATATGTTCGGATGGCCCGTCGCGAGAAACCACCATCACGGGAGGTATCGCCCATCTCGTGACGAGAGGCGATGTCCCGACGGGTCAAGATCGCTGCACCTTCGAGCGGAAACGGAAACCTTGATCATGACCATGCCCATGACGCCTTCCGAGCTCTACCGCCACGGCCTGCAACTGCTGCTGGAGAAGGACATCCCCGGCTGGGTGGACCTGTGGGACGACAATGGCGTCCTCGAATTCCCCTTCGCGCCCGAAGGCTGGCCCGAGCGGCTGGAAGGCAAGACCGCGGTCGGCGACTACATGCGCCACTACCCCGACCACGTCGACCTCCACGACTTCCCCGACGTGAAGATCCACCAGACCACCGACACCGAGACGATCGTGGTCGAGATGCGCGGGGTCGGCCGTCTGGTCGAGACCGACAGCCCCTTCGACATGACCTACATCGCCGTGGTCACGGTCAAGGACCAGCGCATCACCTCCTACCGCGATTACTGGAACCCCCTCGCCGTTCAGCAGCCCGGCGCCGACTTCGCAGGAGCGAACTGATGAGCACCCCCGGCGTCACCCTTGTCATCGGGGCCACCGGCACCACCGGCCGCCGCGTCGCCGCCGGCCTGATCGCCGAGGGCCACCGCGTCAAGGCCGCCGGCCGGAGCGCCACCCCGGTTGAGGGCACCCAGGCTGTCCGCTTCGACTGGAACGAGCCCGCGACCTGGAGCGAGGCCATCGGCGGCGTCGACCGCGCCTACCTCATCCCGCCCATCGGCTCCTCGGGCCCGGCCGAAGCCATGCTGCCCTTCCTCCGCCAGGCCCTCGCAGCCGGCGTGCACCGCGCGGTGCTGCTCAGCTCATCGGCGATCCCCGCAGGCGGTCCGGCGGTGGGACAGGTCCACCAGGCCCTGCCCGGCCTGTTCGAGCAGTGGGCGGTGCTGCGGCCCTCCTGGTTCATGCAGAACTTCACCGGCTCCACCCCCCACGCGCGCAGCATCGCCCAAGAGGGCGCCATCATGTCGGCCTCGGGAGACGGCCGCGTCGGGTTCATCGACGCGGAGGACATCGCCGCCGTCGCCGTACGCGCCCTGACCGACGAACAGGCCCCCAACACCGACCTGATCCTCACCGGGCCGCAGACGCTGAGCTACGCCGACGTCGCAGCGACCATCGCCGAGGTCACCGGTCGGCCGGTGGTGCACCGGCAGCTGACATTTGAACAGTTGCGCGACCGCTGGGCAGCCGAGATACCGCTGGAGTTCGCCACGATGCTGGCCAGCATGGACGTCGCCATCGCCGAGGGGGCCGAGGACCGCACCTCGGACACCGTCCAGCGCCTCACCGGCCGCCCCCCGGGCACCTTCCGTGCCTTCGTTGAAAGGGAGGTGTCTTGAAGCAGCTGATGTTCCACGACGACCCGGCGTTCTGGTTCGAGACCCTGCGCAACCTCGGTCTCGCCGCCTACGGCGGCTCGGACGTCGGCGAAGTCGTGGCCACCGCCTCCCGCGTCACCCCCGGCGACTACGACGGCTGGCACGACGCGTGGCTGTCCACCGCCGAGCGCCTGGAAACCGAGGCGCGCCGGAGCCACCCCATCAGCGCCCGCGACGGACTGCTGCGCGCCTCCAGCTACTACCGGGCGGCCGAATTCTTCCTCCACGGCAACCCCGACGACCCGCGCATCGACCACGCCTACGGGCGCAGCGTCGCCTGCTTCCGCGACGCCGTCGCCCACTTCACCGACATCACGCCCGTGGATATCCCCTACCAGGACACCGTCCTTCGCGGCTACTTCTACCGGGCGGCGGGCGAGGGCCCGAAGCCGGCACTGGTGATGCACAACGGATTCGACGGCGCCGCCGAGGAACTGCACTTCTTCGGCGCACTCGGCGGACAGGAGCGCGGCTACCACGTCCTGACGTTCGACGGCCCCGGGCAGCCCTCAGCCATCCACCGGGACGGGATGACCTTCCGTCCGGACTGGGAGAACGTGGTCGGTCCCGTCCTGGACTTCCTCACCAAGGAACCGGGCGTCGATCCGGCCCGCATCGCGCTGCTCGGCGTCAGTCTCGGCGGCTACCTCGCGCCCCGCGCGGCGGCCTACGAGCCGCGCCTTGCAGCTGTCGTCGCCGTCGACGGTGTCTTCGACGCCGTCTCCGCTCTGACCGCTCACCTCCCGCTGTCGCACGAGGAAGCCGTCCGGCGCTCGGCAGCCGAGCACGACGAGGAACTGGACCGGATGATCGCCGCCGCCCGCGCCGAGAGCCCGATCATGCGCTGGGCCTTCGACCACGGCCGCTACGTCACCGGGACCTCGACGGACCGGGAGTTCCTGGCCGAGTACGCCCGCTACAACTTCAGGGACGGGAGCGCCGCGAACATCACCTGCCCCGTGCTGGTGTGCGAGGCGACCAACGACCTGTACTACTCCGCCACCGAGGAATCCGATCCGCGCAAGCTGTACCGGCACCTCACCGCGCCGAAGACGCTCCTGAGCTTCACCGAGGAAGAAGGCGCCGATTCCCACTGCCACCCGGGCGCCCTCCGCCTTTCGGTGGCGCGCATCTTCGACTGGCTCGACGACACGGTCTGACCCGTTTTCGCGTCACGCGGACCGCTCGGCTGCCCGTACCTGATGCGGGAAGGGCAGCCGGGCGCGAGCCACCGCTGATGCGAACCCACCGATACCATTCCGGGGGGCCGGGACAGGCCGAAGACCAAGGAGGACCCGTGGCCCAGCGCACAGAGCGCGCGGACGCCCTGCGCAACCGAGAAGCGATCCTGGCTGCCGCCGACGCCCTGTTCGCCCACAGCAGCAGCCCCACCAGCGTGTCGATGGACGACATCGCCGCGGCCGCGGGTGTGGGCAAGGGCACCCTCTTCCGCCGCTTCGGCGACCGTGCCGGCCTGATCGGCGCCGTGATCGCCTCCCGCCTCGGACCCCTCCAGCAAGCCGTGCAAGAAGCACAGGACGCAGGCGGGTCCTCACCGCGCCAGCAGGTGCTGGACCTCCTCAACGCCTCACTGCGCTTCAAGATCGAGAACCGGCGCCTGATGTCGGCTGCGGAGGACGCCGGGCTCAGCAGCCCCTACCAGGCCGAGCACTACGGCTGGTGGCATGAAATCCTCCGCGTGGCACTGGAGCACGTGCCCGGCGTGCACAACGCTGATTTCACCGCGCACGCACTGCTGGCCGCCATCCGTGCCGACCTCGTGGCTCACCTGATCGACGATCAGAAGATGGCGCCCGAAGCCCTGCGCTCCGCGCTCGCGGCTTACATCGACAATGTCCTCGGCAACAGCTCCGACACCAGCCGGCACGAGCAATAAGGCCTGGAGCGACCGCTCCCCGGTTCATGGACCCTCAGGGAAATTGAGCGCGCGCTCCCCCTCCTCGGCCGCACTTGGCCAACCGCTGAAGCTCCGGCTCGGAAACCAAACGTGAAGTACACGGCTCCGACATCGTGCTGCGGATTCCGACAGGGATTCGGGATCCCACACTGCTCCTGGTCAGGTCTGTGCCATGTCCACGAAGCGGGAGTAGTGCCCCTGGAAGGCGACTGTGATCGTCGCCGTCGGGCCGTTACGGTGCTTGGCGACGATCAGGTCCGCCTCGCCCGCGCGCGGTGACTCCTTCTCGTACGCATCCTCGCGGTGCAGCAGGATGACCATGTCGGCGTCCTGCTCGATGGAGCCTGATTCACGCAGGTCGGAGACCATCGGCTTCTTGTCCGTACGCTGCTCGGGGCCACGGTTCAGCTGCGACAGCGCGATCACCGGGAGCTCCAGCTCCTTCGCCAGCAGCTTGAGGTTTCGGGACATGTCCGAGACCTCCTGCTGACGGCTCTCCGCGCGCTTCGAACCACCGGACTGCATCAGCTGCAGATAGTCGATGACGACCAGCTTCAGACCATTGCGCTGCTTGAGGCGTCGGCACTTCGCCCGGATCTCCATCATCGAGAGGTTCGGGGAGTCGTCGATATAGAGCGGAGCCTGCGACACATCCGGCATGCGGCGCGCGAGCCGGGTCCAGTCGTCGTCCGTCATCGTTCCCGAGCGCATGTGGTGCAGCGCCACTCGGGCCTCGGCGGACAGCAGACGCATCGCGATCTCGTTGCGGCCCATTTCGAGGGAGAAGATCACGCTCGGCAGATTGTTCTTGATGGAACAGGCACGGGCGAAGTCCAGCGCCAGCGTGGACTTACCCATGGCGGGACGAGCCGCGATGACGATCATCTGGCCCGGGTGCAGGCCATTGGTGAGGGAGTCGAAGTCCGTGAACCCGGTGGGAACACCGGTCATCTCGCCACTGCGTGACCCGATCGCCTCGATCTCGTCGAGTGCGCCCTCCATGATGTCGCCGAGCGGCAGATAGTCCTCACTGGTGCGCTGCTCGGTGACGGCATAGATCTCGGCCTGGGCGGAGTTGACGATCTCGTCGACATCGCCGTCCGCCGCGTATCCCATCTGCGTGATCTTGGTGCCCGCCTCCACGAGGCGCCGCAGCACCGCGCGCTCGTGGACGATCTCCGCGTAGTACGAGGCGTTGGCCGCCGTCGGGACCGACTGGACCAGGGTGTGCAGGTACGGCGCCCCACCGACCCTGGTGATCTCGCCCCGCTTGACCAGTTCGGCAGCGACGGTGATGGGGTCGGCCGGCTCGCCCTTGGCATAGAGGTCGAGGATCGCCGTGTAGACGGTCTCGTGAGCGGGCCGGTAGAAGTCATGGCCCTTGATGATCTCCACGACATCGGCGATGGCGTCCTTGGAGAGGAGCATGCCGCCGAGGACGGACTGCTCTGCATCCAGGTCCTGCGGAGGCACACGCTCGAAGCCGGGGGAACCGCCGTCCCAGCCCCCGGTGTCCCTGCCCCGCTCGTGCTGGTCTTCGCGGCCACCGCGGCCTTCGCCGCGGCGCTGGCGGGAGACGGGAAGACGGTCGCTGGGACCGCCGTCGGCTGCCCAGGGGTCGTCCAAGGGCTCGGAAATGCTCACCCGGGCCACCTCCTCCCGTCCGCCCCGCGGACCTCGCCGTGCCACTCTTTCTACGGCACGACACTGACAAAACGAACGGCCAGACTCCGCTTCGGGCGCGTCGGGCGACGGTCCAAGGTAGGCCCGTCTGCACCGTCAGCCAATCTGGTTATCCACAGGCCATGTGGACGAAGGTCCAGATGCTGTGGAGAACCCTCCGGAACCTGTGCACGGACCGGGGGACAGCACTGTGGACAAAGTCATAACCATCTCGCCACAGGGGCTCTGACCTGGCATTTCTCCGTCCACCGGCTGTGGGGGAGAAAAACTTTGCCGACTGGACCAAGATCAGAACAAACGGCACACAGCCGAGCCTCCACGTTGACCGCCAGTAAGGACTGCAAGACAGTTGCATCTCTTACCTGTGGAAGATTAGATTGCCGCCATGACTCAGGCTCCGACGGCACCGAAGGCTCTCCGGCGACGCCACGACCGAGAGATCGTCGCACTCGCCCTCCCCGCCTTCGGCGCCCTCGTCGCCGAGCCGCTCTTCGTGATGGTCGACAGCGCCATCGTCGGCCATCTCGGCACACCGCAACTCGCCGGTCTTGGAGTCGCGGCGGCACTGCTCATGACCGCCGTGAGCGTCTTCGTCTTTCTCGCCTACGCCACCACGGCCGCCGTCGCCCGCCGCGTCGGCGCGGGCGACCTCGCCGCCGCCATCCGCCAGGGGATGGACGGCATCTGGCTCGCGCTGCTTCTCGGGGTCGCCGTTGTCGCCGTCACCCTGCCCACGGCGCCCTGGCTCGTCCAGGCCTTCGGGGCCTCCGACACCGCCGCCCCGTACGCCACCACCTACCTCCGGATCTCGAGCCTCGGCATCCCCGCGATGCTGATCGTGCTGGCCGCCACCGGAGTACTGCGAGGCCTCCAGGACACCCGGACCCCGCTGTACGTAGCCATCGGCGGCTTTGTCGCCAACGCGGCACTCAACGCAGGACTCGTCTACGGCGCCGGCCTCGGCATCGCCGGCTCCGCCTGGGGCACCGTCATCGCACAGGCCGCCATGGCCGCCGCCTATCTGATCGTCGTCGTACGAGGAGCCCGACGGCACGGCGCCTCACTGCGTCCCGACCCCGTCGGCATACGGGCCGGCGCCCAGGCGGGCGTCCCCCTCCTCGTCCGCACTCTCTCGCTGCGTGGCGTCCTGATGATCGCCACCGCCGTGGCTGCCCGCCTCGGTGACACCGAAATCGCGGCCCATCAGATCGTTCTCTCCCTGTGGAGCCTGATGGCCTTCGCGCTCGATGCGATCGCCATCGCCGGACAGTCGATCATCGGCCGCTATCTCGGTGCGGGCGACGCAGACGGCGCCCGTCAGGCTTGCCGCCGCATGGTGCAGTGGGGCGTCGCCTCCGGTGTGGTGCTCGGCATCCTGGTCGTGGTCTCGCGGCCACTCCTCATCCCGCTGTTCAGCAGTGACTCGGCCGTGCACAACACCCTTCTCCCGGCCCTGCTGGTCGTTGCCGTCTCCCAGCCGATCGCGGGCGTGGTCTTCATCCTCGACGGCGTACTGATGGGAGCAGGCGACGGCCCCTACCTGGCCGGGGCGATGCTGCTGACCCTGGCGGTCTTCGCGCCGGTGGCCCTGCTCATTCCTGCGCTGGGCGGCGGACTGACCGCCCTGTGGTGGGCCATGACGCTGATGATGACGGTCCGCATGCTGACGCTCTGGCTACGAGCGCGCTCCGGCCGCTGGATCGTCACCGGCGCGACCCGCTGAACCGTGACCCGCTGAGCGTCGATGTTTCACGTGAAACCCGCTGTTTCACGTGAAACTTGCGGAACGCACAGCAGAAGGGCTGTACCCCAAGGGGTACAGCCCTTCGTACTACTCAGCCGAGCGCTGCGTTACGCGGCGACGACCTCGACGCCCAGCTTCGCGGCGACCTCGGGGTGCAGACGCACGGACACCTGGTGCGAGCCCAGGGTCTTGATCGGCGAACCGAGCTCAACGCGACGCTTGTCGACGTCCGGACCACCGGCGGTCTTGATCGCCGAGGCGATGTCGGCCGGGGTGACGGAGCCGAAGAGACGGCCGGCGTCGCCGGAGCGAACAGCCAGACGCACCTTCACGGCCTCGAGCCGGGCCTTGATCTCATTGGCCTGCTCGATCGTCGCGATCTCGTGGATCTTGCGGGCGCGGCGGATCTGCGCCACGTCCTTCTCGCCACCCTTGGTCCAGCGGATCGCGAAACCACGCGGGACCAGGTAGTTGCGAGCGTAACCGTCCTTGACGTCAACGACGTCGCCGGCAGCACCGAGGCCAGAGACCTCGTGGGTGAGGATGATCTTCATGATTCGGTCACCCTTCCCTTATCGCGCGGTGGACGTGTAGGGCAGCAGCGCCATCTCACGGCTGTTCTTCACGGCCGTGGCGACGTCACGCTGATGCTGCGTGCAGTTGCCGGTAACGCGGCGGGCACGGATCTTGCCGCGGTCGGAAATGAACTTCCGCAGCATGTTCGTGTCCTTGTAGTCCACGTATACGGTCTTGTCCTTGCAGAAAGCGCAGACCTTCTTCTTCGGCTTGCGCACAGGCGGCTTCGCCATGGTGTATCTCCTGTGTGATCAAGAAGTGGGGTACGAGCAGCCCTTAGAAGGGAGGCTCGTCCGAGTAGCCGCCGCCGGAACCGCCGGAGCTTCCGCCCCAGCTGCCCCCACTGCCCTGCTGCTGGCCGCCGCCGGCCGGCGCGCTGGTGGCCCAGGGGTCGTCGGCGGGTGCACCGCCGCCGCCCTGCTGCTGGCCACCGCCACTGGGACCGCCGCCCCAGTTGCCGCCGCCCTGCTGCTGACCGCCGCCGTAGCCACCCTGGCCACCGCGACCGGTGGTCTTGGTGACCTTGGCCGTGGCGTTCTTGAGGCTGGGGCCGACTTCCTCGACGTCCAGCTCGTAGACCGTGCGCTTGACGCCCTCGCGGTCCTCGTAGGACCGCTGCTTCAGCCGGCCCTGCACGACGACGCGCATGCCTCGCGTAAGCGACTCCGCGACGTTCTCCGCCGCCTGACGCCAGACCGAGCAGGTGAGGAACAGGCCTTCGCCGTCCTTCCACTCATTGGTCTGCTTGTCGAAGATGCGGGGAGTGGACGCGACACGGAACTTCGCGACCGCCGCACCGGAGGGGGTGAAGCGCAGCTCGGGGTCGTCGACGAGATTGCCGACGACCGTGATGACGGTCTCGCCTGCCATGGGTGAACCTCTCGGCGGGATTGCTGCTGGCTGCTTGCTGCTACTCGAAACCCGATGACCTCTGAGCTAGGTGCTCAGTGGGTCTCGGGACGGAGGACCTTGGTCCGGAGGACCGACTCGTTCAGGTTCATCTGGCGGTCGAGCTCCTTGACGACCGCAGGCTCGGCCTGCAGGTCGATGACCGAGTAGATGCCCTCGGGCTTCTTCTTGATCTCGTAAGCGAGACGACGACGGCCCCAGGTGTCGACCTTCTCAACCTTTCCGTTGCCCTCACGGACGACGGAGAGGAAGTTCTCGATCAGCGGGGAGACAGCGCGCTCCTCGAGATCGGGGTCGAGGATGACCATCACCTCGTAGTGACGCATGTGGAACCCACCTCCTTTGGACTCAGCGGCCACGGTCGTTCCGTGGCAGGAGGGTCGTGATGCGTAAGCAACGGTAGCCGCCGCCACTGACAATCCCGGGGGGATCGTCTCTGGCCTGGACAGACACCGGTGCAGACCGTTCAGACTACCCGCAGACGTGCTTCCGGTTGAAATCCGGTGGTCACGGGCCGCACCCTGTACGCATCGGGTGTGCGCGGCGTCACAGTGTGCCGCGTTCCGGACCGCCAGGAGGTGCTTCATGGCACAAACAATGCGACCGAACCCCACAGGCTCTCTCTTCGCCACGGACGGCAAACCCCATCCGCTCCAGGACACCCTGATGGTGGTGACCCTGGTGCTGGGCGCGCTGTCGTTCACGACCGCGCAGTTCGACAACCTACATATCCTCAGCTCCTGGTCCGGTCTCATCGGAATTCTTACGGGCGCATACGGCCAGTTCATCTCGGCCACGACCCGTGAACGCTTCCTCCTGATCCTCGGACTCGGCGCCTCCGCCTTCGGCTTCTACCTCTCCATGGCAGACGGCGGGCTCTTCGGTGGCTTGATCGGCTACTAGCCCCGTTCTCCCACGGCAACGCGGGGCGTTCCCACGGCCCAGTAGGCTTCGGCGCGAGAGCCGGAGCCCCTGTACCCATGGGGACACACCTGCCGAGGAGCGCCCCGCATGAGCCTGACCCTGAGGACCATCAGCCGAGAGCAGCATCTGGCTTACATCCAGAGCCTGCCCTCGGCCAGTCATTGCCAGGTCCCGGCATGGGCTGATGTGAAGACCGAATGGCGGTCCGAGAACCTGGGCTGGTTCGACAGGAGCGGTGAACTGGTTGGCGTGGGCCTGGTGTTGTACCGCCAGCTGCCCAAGATCAAGCGCTACCTCGCGTACCTGCCCGAGGGCCCGGTGATCAACTGGTACGCCCCGAACCTGGACGACTGGCTGCAGCCGATGCTCGCCCACCTCAAGCAGCAGGGCGCCTTCTCCGTGAAGATGGGCCCCCCGGTGGTCATCCGCCGCTGGGACGCACCGGCGATCAAGGCCGGGATCCAGGACCCGGATGTGAAGCGCCTGCGCGATGTCGAGGCGACGCACATCGAGCCCCGCGCCTTCGAAGTGGCCGACCGGCTGCGGAAGATGGGCTGGCAGCAGGGCGAGGACGGCGGTGCCGGCTTCGGTGACGTACAACCGCGGTACGTCTATCAGGTGCCGCTGGCGAACCGTTCGCTCGACGATGTCCTCAAGGGCTTCAACCAGCTGTGGCGACGCAACATCAAGAAGGCCGAGAAGGCCGGCGTCGAGGTCGTCCAGGGTGGTTATGACGACCTGGCCGAGTGGCAGCGACTGTACGAGATCACTGCTGTGCGCGACCACTTCCGGCCGCGCCCGCTCTCGTACTTCCAGCGCATGTGGACGGTCCTGAACAACGAGGACCCCAACCGCATGCGCCTGTACTTCGCGCGGCACGACGGCGTGAACCTGTCCGCGGCCACCATGCTGGTCGTCGGCGGGCACGTCTGGTACTCCTACGGCGCCTCCGACAACATCGGCCGCGAGGTCCGGCCCTCGAACGCGATGCAGTGGCGGATGCTTCGCGACGCCTACGCGATGGGCGCGACCGTCTACGACCTTCGCGGCATCAGCGACTCGCTCGACGAGACCGACCATCTCTTCGGTCTGATCCAGTTCAAGGTCGGCACGGGCGGCGAAGCCGTCGAGTACGTCGGCGAATGGGACTTCCCGCTCAACAAGCTGCTGCACAAGGCGCTCGACATCTACATGTCGCGACGCTGACGATGCGGCCGACCTCTTCACGGGCGACGCCGTAATCTCGTAGATCTCGCACATACCTCTGATACACCGCAGCCACCAGAAAGGTTCCGGGCCGGCCATGGCGCTCTCCCTCTACGTCGACACCGCGCGCTGGCGGGCGCACCAGAAGTCCGTGATCGACCAGTTCCCCGGCCTCGTACCGGTCTGCAAGGGCAATGGCTACGGCTTCGGTCACGAGCGCCTCTCGGAGGAGGCCTCCCGCTTCGGCTCCGACATGCTGGCCGTCGGCACCACCTATGAAGCGGCCCGGATCAAGGACTGGTTCAGCGGCGATCTGCTTGTCCTCACGCCCTTTCGCCGGGGTGAGGAGCCGGTTCCGCTGCCCGACCGCGTCATCCGTTCCGTCTCCTCTGTCGACGGTGTGCACGCGCTGGTGGGCGCGCGGGTCGTCATCGAGTGCATGAGCTCCATGAAGCGCCACGGCGTCAGTGAGCAGGACCTGGGCCGGCTGCATGCCGCCATCGAGGATGTACGGCTCGAAGGCTTCGCCCTGCATCTGCCTCTCGACCGTACGGACGGCTCCGACGCGGTCGAGGAGGTCATCGGCTGGATGGACCGCCTGCGTGCGGCCCGGCTGCCGCTGCACACCATGTTCGTCAGCCATCTGCGTGCCGAGGAACTGGCCCGACTCCAGCAGCAGTTCCCACAGACCCGCTTCCGCGCCCGGATCGGCACGCGGCTGTGGCTGGGCGACCACGAGGCGACGGAGTACCGCGGCGCGGTCCTCGACGTCACCCGCGTCGCCAAGGGCGACCGCTTCGGGTACCGCCAGCAGAAGGCCGCGTCCGAGGGCTGGCTGGTGGTGGTCGCGGGCGGTACGTCCCACGGCGTCGGCCTGGAGGCCCCGAAAGCCCTGCACGGTGTGATGCCGCGCGCCAAGGGCGTCGCCCGCGCGGGGCTCGCGACCGTCAACCGGAACCTTTCGCCCTTCGTGTGGGCGGGCAAGCAGCGCTGGTTCGCCGAGCCCCCGCACATGCAGGTCTCGATCCTCTTCGTGCCCGCGGACTCCCAGGAGCCCAAGGTGGGCGACGAGCTGGTGGCTCATCTGCGCCACACGACGACGCAGTTCGACCGCCTCGTGGACCGCTAGGCCGTACGAAAGAGGTAGCCCGGGATCCGGGGCCGCCCGGGGCTGCCCTAAGCCGACGGGCGGGCGTCTCCGGGCGTCTGGGGCTGCGTCCCCCACTCGACTCTGGGTCCGTCCACCGCGTGCGCCGCATGCCGCGGCGGATGGGCCGCCCGTCCCACCACGAAGACGTCCTCGGCCCCGTCGAGCACACCGCCCGACGGGTCGTCCGACCCGTCCTGCCGTACGCCGTCCCGCTCCGGCATCAGGATGTCCCGTACGACCACCGCGCACAGATACAGCGTCCCGAGCAGATGCAGGGCGATCGCCAGCTGGTAGCCCTCCGGCGGCAGCCCCTGGTGCTTGGGGCTCGTGGTGTACGCGAGATACATCCAGATGCCCAAGAAGTACATGACCTCGCAGGCCTGCCAGATCAGGAAGTCCCGCCAGCGCGGCCTGGCCAGCGCGGCGAGCGGAATCAGCCACAGTACGTACTGCGGCGAGTAGACCTTGTTCGTGAGGATGAACGCGGCGACGACCAGGAACACGAGCTGCGCGAAGCGTGGCCGCCTGGGCGCGCCGAGCGCCAGCGCCGCGATTCCCGCGCAGGCCAGGAGCATCAGCAGCGTCGCGTAGGTGTTCACCGAGTCGACGTCGAGCGGCTCGCCCGTGCGCTGCGTGATGATCAGCCAGAACGAGCCGAAGTCGACCTGCCGCTCCTGGCTGAACGTGTAGAACTTCTTCCACCCCTCGGGCGCCATCAGCATCACTGGCAGGTTCACAACCAGCCAGGCGCCTGCCGCGCCGAGCGCCGCCGTGGCGAACTCCCGCCATTTACCGGCCCGCCAGCACAGCAGCAGCAGAGGCCCCAGCAGCAGTACGGGATAGAGCTTGGCAGCGGTCGCCAGCCCGATGAGAATGCCGAAGGTCAGTGCCCGGCCACGTGACCACATCAGCATCGCGGCGGCCGTGAGGGCCACCGCCAGCAGGTCCCAGTTGATGGTTGCGGTGAGCGCGAAGGCGGGCGCCAGCGCCAGCAGCAGGGCGTCCCAGGGGCGGTGGCGGTGGGTGCGGGCCACACAGACGGCGATGACCGCGGTACAGATCATCAGCATGCCCGCATTGACCATCCAGTACGTCTGCTCCTGGTTCTGAATGGAGCCGCCGGCCAGATTGAGCCACGAGGCGACCTGCATGAACAGACCCGTCAGGACGGGGTACTCGAGGTACTGCATGTCGCCGGGCAGCCGGTCGAAGTACGGAATGAGCCCTTCGGAGAAACCCCGCCCCACGTAGAGGTGCGGGATGTCGGAGTAGCACGCGTGCGTGTACTGGGAACTGGTACCCCTGAACCAGGCCCAGTTGTAACACGGCATCTTCTGCACCATGCCCAGCGCAAACATCCCGATGGCCACCAAAGCGACGACGCGTACGGGCGTGAACCAGCCACCGCTGCCGCGCAGGGCGAAGCGGCCTGCCGGACCGCCGATCAGCTCGCTGCCGGACGCGGCGACGGAGTCCCGCCGCGTGGGCCGTACGTCCGGCCGCTGCGTCCGGTCCTGGTACACGCTCGTCTCTTCTGCGCTGGGCATGCTGCACATCCTGCCGTACGGAGTCGGGGACGCGGCAAGGGCCGCCGCCCCAGGTGCGCACATGCTGTGCGTTCCGGGTGCGGCGGCCCTTGCGTTACGGGAAGCCGATCACGGGCCGCTACCCCGAGCCTCCGATGAAGCCTCCGTTGCCATTGCCGCCGTTGCCGTTGGTGCCTGGCGCTGATGTCGACGGACTGATCGTCGGCGAGCTGGTGGGATCGGTGGTGCTTCCGCCGCTGCCGTTGCCGCCATTGCCACCCGTGGTGCCGCAGGTGAAGTCCTGCCACGGATCGCAGGACTGGCTCGGGCTGGGCTTTCCGGACGGGAAGCCGGGCGGCGTGTTCGACGGCGTCGGGGACGGCGTGCCGGACGGGGTGGCGGTCGGCGACGGCGGCGGGCTGGAGGCGCCGCCGCCCCAGACGGCCTCACCGTCGATGGGCTCCGGCTCGGGGAAGGTCTTGAACGGCTGGCCCTTGAGCGCATCCGACATGTATGTCTGCCAGATCTCGGACGGGAAGGACGCGCCGTGGATCTTGTCCTGACCGCCGGTGCCGTACATCTCGAGGAACTTGCGCTTCTTGTTCTTCTCGTTGTCGTCGAGGCGGTACATGTCGATCGCGGTCGACAGCTGCGGCGTGTAGCCCACGAACCAGGCCGACTTGTTGCCGTCGGTCGTACCGGTCTTGCCCGCGACCTGACGGCCGGGAATCCGGGCGTTCTTACCGGTGCCCTCGCGCTCGTCGACGACGGACCTGAGCACGTCGGTCACATTGCTCGCGACAGCGGTGGTGAAGCGCTGCTTGGGCTTCACCTCGTGCTCGTAGACCGTCCCCTTCTCGTTTTCGACGCGGGTGACGGAGAACGGGTCGTTCTGCTTGCCGTTCGCCGCGAAGGTCGCGTAGGCGCCGGCCATGCGGATGGCACTCGGGGAGGAAATACCGATCGAGAACGACGGGACGTTCGACTTGTTCAGGCTGGACTCGAGCAGACCCGCGTCGATGGCCGACTGCCTCACCGTCGGGATACCAATGTCCATGCCCAACTGCACGAAGGGCGAGTTGGCGGAGTGGACCATGGCCTCACGCAGGTCGATGTCGCCGTACGACTCACCGCCGTCGTTGGTCTGGAGCCACTCCTGCTGCTTCTCGTTCCGCCAGACGGAACCGTCGTAGTCCTTGATCTTGAGTTTGTTCTTGCCGCTGTACTTGCTCTTGTCGGGGTCGACGATATGGCGCTCGGACGTGCCCTGCTCCTCCTGCAGCTCGGGGTCGCGCACGCCGTCCCGCATGGCCGCGGCAAGGACGAACGGCTTGAAGGTCGATCCGACCTGGGCGCCGGTCTCGTTGGCGTTGTTGGTGAAGTGCTTGGTCGCGTCCTCACCGCCGTAGATCGCAACGATCGCTCCGGTCTCCGGATCGACCGAGGCACCACCGAACTGGACGTGGGTGTCCGTGTCCGGGCGCCTCTTTGGCTTGATGTTGGCGTCCTGGACCTTCTTGACCGCGGCCTTGAGCTTGTCGACCTTGTCCTTTTCGAAGGTCGTGCGGATCGTGTAACCGCCCTGGGAGAGCATGTTGGCGTCGATGTTTTGATCGTTGTTGTTGAGGAAGTACGACTTGGCGAGGTCCACCAGATATCCGACCTGGCCGCCGAGCTGGGCGTCCTTCGTGGGCTTGTCCGGCATCGGGAAGGCAATGGACTTGGGCCGCTTCTCAGGCGAAAGGCGGCGGTCCTTGACCATCTCGTCGAGGATCCAGTTCCAGCGTTCTACGGCTCTGGCCTTGTTGGCATCGGCTGTCGCAGCGGGGTCGATGTCCGTCGAACCGGCCGGGTCGTAGTAGGTCGCGCCCTTGAGAAGCGAGGCAAGGAATGCGCACTGCCCGGCGTCGAGTTTCTTGGCGTCCACTCCGTAGTACGTACGTGCTGCGGCTTGGATGCCGTAGGCGCCACGTCCGTAGTACGAGGTGTTCAGGTAGCCGGCCATGATTTCCGGCTTCTCCAGGTCCGTGCCGACCCTGATGGAGATGAACAGCTCCTTGAACTTGCGGGTCAGGGTCTGGGACTGGTCGCCCAGCATGGCGTTCTTCACATACTGCTGGGTGATCGTGGAGCCGCCCTGGGTCTGCCCGCCTGTGGCCATGTTCTTCAGGGCCCTGGCGATGCCCATCGGGTCGATGCCCGAGTCATTCTCGAATGTCTTGTTCTCCGCCGAGATCACCGCGTTCTGCATGTCCTTGGGGATCTGCGCGATGGGGATGATCTGGCGATTGATCTCACCCCCAGTGGCGGCCATCTGAGAGCCGTCGGCCCAGAGGTAGACGTTGTTCTGCGCCTTGGCGGTCAACTGCGGGTCCGGCACCTCCACCATCGCGTACGCGATGGTCGCGGCCGCCATCAGGCTTCCGACGAAGCCCAGGGTGAGCCCGGTGACCAGCTTCCACGACGGCACCCACCGTCGCCATCCGTACTTGTTGTGGCGCGGATAGTCGATCAGGCGCTTCTTGGAGGGCCGTCCGCCACGACCGCGGCCCGGACCGTCATACCCCCCACCGCCTCCGCCGCGGCGTCCGCCGCCCCGGCCGCCGTGACCTGCGCCCGCGCCTTCGTCGACGCGCCTGCGGCTGCCGCCGCGCTGCGCGGCCCGGCGGGCCTCGGCCCGGCTGCCGTACGGACGCTCCTCGCCGTACGAAGCGGAGGGTGATCCCGAAGTGGAACCCCGGGACGGGGCTGCGCGGCGGCCGGGGGGCTGCTGGGCAGCGCGCCTGGACCCGGCACGCCCGCCACCCTGCGGCTGCGGCGGTTTGCGTCGGTGCTCGCTCATCGAACGACTACTCCTCGGGCAGGCGAGACGCCTGGAAGCGGCTGTTGAGTTCCGGTCCCCCCGAAATGAATACGGACCAGCCCCGCGAAGGGCTCATCCGCTGTGCATCCACGACGAGGACGCACACAGGCGTCACATGGTTCCCGGTGGTCTGCATGGCGCACATGGCGCACAGACTACGCACGGTCAAAACCCGCCCAGCACCATAGTTCCCACCAAATCAGGCATATCGCCGCCTACGAATTGAGGATGTGACGCCGTTCACCATGGCCCCTCTTGTCGCAGGCGGCACGTCGTTCTATCGTGCTGATGTATCGAGTCGATACATCAGCACGGCATAGGCGACCGAGAGGGCGAGGGAGGCAACGGTGAGCAGACGCTCCGGCATCCTTGAGTTCGCCGTGCTCGGTCTGCTCCGTGAGGCCCCGATGCATGGGTATGAGCTGCGGAAACGGCTCAACACCTCGCTGGGAATCTTCCGGGCCTTCAGTTACGGGACGCTCTACCCCTGCCTCAAGACGCTGGTTACCAACGGCTGGTTGATCGAGGAGCCGGGAAGCGCTCCCGAAGACGCGCTCGCCGCCTCACTCGCAGGGCGCCGAGCCAAGATCGTCTACCGGTTGACGGCAGAAGGTAAGGAGCATTTCGAGGAACTGCTCTCGCACACCGGCCCGGACACCTGGGAGGACGAGCACTTCGCGGCTCGTTTCGCCTTCTTCGGGCAGACGGAGCGCGAGGTGCGGATGCGGGTGCTCGAGGGCCGCCGCAGTCGGCTGGAGGAGCGCCTGGAGAAGATGCGCGCCTCGCTGGCGCGCACCCGAGAGCGCCTCGACGACTACACACTTGAGCTGCAGCGACACGGAATGGAATCCGTGGAGCGCGAGGTGCGCTGGCTGAACGAGCTCATTGAGAGCGAGCGAGCGGGGCGGGATCAGCGACAGCCCGCCCCGGAGAGCTCAGCTCAGCAGGACACCACATCTGGAGAGACGGGCGGCCTGCCCCGGCACAGGGGTGCCGAGTCCTCCGGGGGCACACCCCCCGGAAGCTCCACCCCGCCGGATCCGTCCGACGACACCGCCAAGTGAAGCGCTGCGATCCGCAGGGTTTCATCCGGAATACCGAGATCACACAGGGAGCAACCGGAATGGGTTCGGTTCGCGTAGCCATCGTCGGCGTGGGCAACTGCGCCGCCTCGCTGGTGCAGGGCGTCGAGTTCTACAAGGACGCCGACCCGGCCGGCAAGGTGCCGGGTCTGATGCACGTCCAGTTCGGCGACTACCACGTCTCTGACGTCGAGTTCGTGGCCGCCTTCGACGTGGACGCCAAGAAGGTCGGCCTCGACCTGGCGGACGCCATCGGCGCCAGCGAGAACAACACCATCAAGATCTGCGACGTGCCGAACACCGGCGTCACCGTGCAGCGCGGACACACCCTGGACGGCCTGGGCAAGTACTACCGCCAGACCATCGAGGAGTCCGCCGAGGCCCCGGTCGACATCGTCCAGATCCTCAAGGACAAGCAGGTCGACGTTCTGGTCTGCTACCTGCCCGTCGGCTCCGAGGACGCTGCGAAGTACTACGCGCAGTGCGCCATCGACGCCAAGGTCGGGTTCGTCAACGCCCTCCCGGTCTTCATCGCCGGCACCAAGGAGTGGGCGGACAAGTTCACCGAGGCGGGCGTCCCGATCGTCGGCGACGACATCAAGTCCCAGGTCGGCGCCACCATCACCCACCGCGTGATGGCGAAGCTCTTCGAGGACCGGGGCGTCATCCTGGACCGCACGATGCAGCTGAACGTCGGCGGCAACATGGACTTCAAGAACATGCTCGAGCGTGAGCGCCTTGAGTCCAAGAAGATCTCCAAGACGCAGGCCGTCACCTCGCAGATCCGTGACCGCGACATGGGCGAGGACAACGTCCACATCGGTCCGTCGGACTACGTGGCCTGGCTCGACGACCGCAAGTGGGCGTACGTCCGCCTCGAGGGCCGTGCCTTCGGCGAGGTGCCCCTGAACCTCGAGTACAAGCTCGAGGTCTGGGACTCCCCGAACTCCGCGGGCATCATCATCGACGCCGTGCGCGCCGCGAAGATCGCCAAGGACCGTGGCATCGGCGGCCCGATCCTCTCCGCGTCCTCGTACTTCATGAAGTCCCCGCCGGTCCAGTACTTCGACGACGAGGCTCGCGAGAACGTCGAGAAGTTCATCAAGGGCGAGGTCGAGCGCTAAGCGTTCAGCTGATCGTCTGCCGAGGGTCCCCGGGTAATCCGCCCGGGGACCCTCGGCGTGTGTGACGCTTGATCGCATGCCTGTCGTACGTGATCTGCGCGTACTCCTGCGCCTTGCCGGCTTCCGCCGACTGCTGACGGTCCGGCTGCTCTCCCAGTCGGCCGACGGCGTCTATCAAGTCGCGCTTGCCACGTACGTGGTGTTCTCCCCGGAGAAACAGACCTCGCCGGCCGCCATCGCCTCTGCCATGGCCGTGCTGCTGTTGCCGTACTCCGTGATCGGCCCGTTCGCGGGCGTCCTGCTGGACCGCTGGCAGCGCAGGCAGGTCTTCCTGTACGGGAATCTCCTGCGTGCCCTCCTCGCGAGCGGCACCGCGGTGCTGATCCTCCTCTCCGTACCCGACTGGCTCTTCTATGCCTCGGCCCTCTCCGTCACAGCCGTCAATCGTTTTGTGCTGGCCGGTATCTCCGCCGCGCTGCCGCGGGTCGTTGACGCGGACCGACTCGTCATGGCCAACTCCCTCTCACCGACAGCGGGCACACTCGCGGCGACCGCGGGCGGCGGACTCGCCTTCGCGGTACGCCTGGTGTCCGAGGACTCCGATGCGGCGGTGGTGATGCTCGGCGCTGTGCTCTATCTCTGCTCGGCGCTTGCCTCGCTGCGGATGGCGCGTGAACTTCTCGGCCCCGACCAGCAGTTGGTACAGCCACGCCTGGGTGCAGCGCTGGCGTCGACGGCACGCGGACTGGCGGGCGGGCTGCGGCATCTGGCCGAGCGCCGCGCTGCCGCCCAGGTGCTGTTCGCGATGACTCTGATGCGCTTCTGCTACGGCGCCCTGACCGTGATGGTGCTGATGCTGTGCCGGTACGCCTGGTACGCGAACGACTCGGACGGCCTGGCCCTGCTAGGTGTGGCCATCCTCATCTCGGGCGCCGGATTCTTCGCAGCGGCGGTGGTGACTCCGTATGCCGTCGACCGACTGGGCCAGTTCGGCTGGGTGGTGGCGTGCGCGGGAGTGGCAGCCGTCCTCGAACCGGCCCTGGGGCTGCCCTTCGAGCCCGCGCCGATACTGGTCGCCGCGTTCATCCTGGGGCTCATCACCCAGGGCGCGAAGATCGCCACGGACACGGTGATCCAGACGTCCGTGGACGACGCCTACCGCGGCCGGGTGTTCTCCCTGTACGACGTGCTGTTCAACGTCGCCTTCGTTGGCGCTGCGGCGATCGCCGCACTGATGCTGCCCCCTGACGGCCGGTCGGTTCAGCTGGTGGTCGTGGTGGCGGTCATCTACGCGGCGGTGGCGGCAACGATGGCCCGTTGGAGGCATGTTGGCGCGGTGATATAGCGTGCCCGCGTCAAAGATCGACGCACACGCCAATCGGGGGACTCCCACATGACCTATCCGCCGCAGCATGGCCCAGGCCCCTACGGACAGCCTGCCCCGTACGCACAGCAGCCTCAGCAGCCGTACCCGCCGCAGCCCGGCTACGGATATCCGCAGCAACAGCCCCACCCGCAGCAGCCTCAGGCGGGATACGGGTACCCCCAGCAGCAGCCGACGCAGCCTTACCCGCCGCAGCAGTGGGGGGCGCCGCCGCCCCCGGCGCCCTCATCCGGGCGCCGGGGCCTCGGCATCAAGAACATCCTGAAGATCGTCGGCGTGGTCATAGCCCTCATAGTCTTCGCGATCGTCTACTTCACGAGCCAGGACGACGCCGAAAACGCGAAGGTCGGCGACTGCATGCACAACAGCAGCGGCTCCACGATCACTCCCGATCTCGAGGTCGTGGAGTGCGGTGGCGCGCAGGCCGATTACAAGGTGGTCGAGGTTCACGCCGACACGACCGACCAAAAGCTCTGCGCGGGCAAGTCCGACGTCGGCTACTTCGAGCAGACGCGCGGCGGCCGGCGCAGCTCGGGCAAGCAGTTCGTGCTCTGCCTGAACGAGATCAAGAAGTAGTCGCGGAAGCAGCCGCAAATACCGAGGGGCGATGTTTCACGTGAAACATCGCCCCTTGCCCGTCGATCGGCGCCATGTTTCACGTGAAACATGGCGCCGTTTCAGGCTCAGCGGGCGCGCTCGGCCTCGGTCGCCCACCATTCCTTCAGCGCTGCGACCGCCGCATCATGCTCCATCGGCCCGTTCTCCAGGCGCAGCTCCAGCAGGAACGCGTATGCCTTGCCGATCACGGGACCGGGACCAACACCAAGGATCTCCTGGATCTGGTTCCCGTTCAGATCGGGCCGGATCGCGTCCAGCTCCTCCTGCTCCTTCAGCTGAGCGATGCGCTCCTCAAGCCCGTCATAGGCCCGGGACAGGGCACTCGCCTTGCGCCTATTGCGCGTGGTGCAGTCGGAGCGGGTGAGCTTGTGGAGCCGGTCCAGCAGTGGACCTGCGTCGCGTACATACCGACGCACCGCCGAGTCGGTCCACTCTCCGGTTCCGTAGCCGTGGAACCGCAGATGCAGTTCCACGAGCCGCGAGACGTCCTTGACCATGTCGTTGGAGTACTTGAGAGCGGTCATCCGCTTCTTGGTCATCTTCGCGCCCACCACCTCGTGGTGATGGAAGGAGACCCTGCCGTCCGTCTCGAAACGCCGGGTGCGCGGCTTTCCGATGTCGTGGAGCAGCGCGGCCAGCCGCAGGACCAGATCCGGCCCGTTCTCCTCCAGGTCGATGGCTTGCTCCAGGACGGTCAGAGAGTGCTCGTACACATCCTTGTGCCGGTGGTGCTCATCACTCTCCAGCCGCAGCGCCGGCAGCTCGGGCAGCACATGGTCGGCCAGGCCGGAGTCGACGAGCAGCCCCAGCCCCTTGCGCGGATGGGCGGAGAGGATCAGCTTGTTCAGCTCGTCGCGCACCCGTTCGGCGGAGACGATCTCGATGCGGTCCGCCATCTCCTTCATCGCGGTGACGACGTCGGGCGCGACCTCGAAGTCCAGCTGCGCGGCAAAGCGAGCGGCCCGCATCATGCGCAGCGGATCGTCGGAGAAGGACTCCTCGGGCGTACCGGGAGTCCTCAGGACACGCTCGGAGAGATCCTCCAGACCTCCGTGCGGATCGATGAACTCCTTCTCCGGCAGCGCCACGGCCATCGCGTTCACGCTGAAGTCGCGCCGTACGAGGTCTTCCTCGATCGAGTCGCCGTACGACACCTCGGGCTTGCGCGACGTCCTGTCATACGCCTCGGAGCGGTATGTGGTGACCTCGATCTGGTAGCCCTGCTTCTGGCAGCCCACCGTGCCGAAGGCGATCCCGACCTCCCACACCGTGTCGGCCCACGGGCGGATGATCTTGAGTACGTCCTCGGGACGGGCGTCGGTCGTGAAATCCAGGTCATTGCCGAGTCGGCCGAGCAGCGCATCCCGGACCGAGCCGCCGACCAGGGCAAGACTGAACCCGGCCTCCTTGAAGCGGCGGGCAAGGTCGTCGGCGACAGGGGACACCCGCAGCAGTTCGCTCACCGCGCGGCGCTGCACCTGACTCAGTGCAGTGGGGTTGTCTTCATTGGCGTTCGGCACAACAGAAAAGGGTACGTGCCCCGGCCGGCCGGAGCGTCCCTGTTTATGGCTGACCGAGGGTCCATCCGATCTTGTAAGGCACTCCGCGGCACTTCGACACAGCGCACCTCGTTACCATGCGTGGACGCAGGAACCGAGAACCACCACCGGCAGCAGACGACAAGGGACGGGCGAGCGCGTGGCCGAGGCGGCAGACTTCCAGGGGATGAGTCCCTCTCCTGCCCGCCGGTGGCTGCGCCGCACAGCCTCCCTGATGCTGGGCGTACCGCTTGTGGCCGGACTGCTGTGCGGTCCACTCACACCGGCCGCACAGGCCGCCGAGGGCGCCTCCGGGTCCCACGTGGTCGATGTGTCTCTCGACACTCTGACGCCGGCCACCCCCGGCAAGAGCGACACGCTCGCGATCTCCGGCACGGTGATCAACAAGGGCAAACAGACCGTCACCGACGCCGAGATCGATCTACGGGTCGGTCCGGTGCTGTCCGGCAGGATCGCCGTCGACCGCGCCGCAGAGCGGACCGGCGATACGACGGACCTCGATGCTTCAAAGGTCGACGCCAAATACACGATCAAGATGCCGAAGCTCATCTCTGGCGTCGGCAGGGACTTCACCCTCCATGTCCCGGTCAAAGAACTGAACCTCGACGACGACGGTGTCTACCAGCTCGGCGTGTACCTCTCGGGCCAGACGGCGGCCCAGCCGTTCGAGCAGGTGCTGGGCGTTGAGCGGACCTTCCTGCCCTGGCAGCCCGACGCGACCGAGAAGAAGACCCAGCTCACCTATCTCTGGCCGCTGATCTCCTCGACCCATCTCACCTCGGAGACGGGGTCTGACGAGCAGCAGACCCCCGTCTTCGAGGACGAGACGCTGGCCACGGAACTTGCCCCGGGCGGTCGGCTGGAGCAGCTCGTCTCACTGGGCAGAGGGCTGCCCGTCACCTGGGTCATCGATCCGGACCTGCTGGCCACGGTCGACGCGATGACCAGGAGCTACCAGGTCAAGAGCGGGAACACCACCGTCGCGGGCAAGAACCAGGCGATCGCCAAGCGCTGGCTGAGCTCCGTCGAGGCCGCCGTCCGGGGCAGCAAGGTCGTCGCCCTGCCGTTCGCCGACCCGGATCTGGCGTCTCTGGCACACCGGGGCAAGAACGTCTCCGGATCCCTGAGCCATCTGCAGCCGGCCACCGAAGTCGCCGAGACGACCGTCGAGACGATCATCCATGTGAAGCCGTCCACCGACTTCGCCTGGCCCGTGGACGGCGCCATCGACTCGTCGATCGTGGATGTCGCCACCTCGGCAGGCGCCCACAAGGTGATCGCCCGAAGCGACAGCCTGAGCGACAACCTGTCGTACACGCCCACGGCCGCACGCCCGATCGGCGGCGGCACGACGGCCGTGGTCGCCGACACCCGGCTCTCCATCGCGTTCCAGGGCGACATGATCAAGACGGAGAACTCCACGCTCGCAGTCCAGGAGTTCCTCGCCCAGACGCTGGCGCTGACCCTTCAGGACACGGACAAGCAGCGGAGCATCGTCGTCGCCCCGCAACGCCAGCCGACCGCGTCCCAGGCGCAGACCATGGCACGCGCGCTCAAGGCACTCGACGCTCAGCGCTGGACGCAGCCGCTCGATCTGATCGCGGCGGCGGGCGCCGCCCCCGACGCCGATGCCACGACCGACGTGCCCGCCACGTCCCGCTACCCCGATCGGCTGCGCAAGCACGAGTTGCCCGTTCAGGCGTTCCAGGACATCAGGGCCACGCAGAACACCCTCGACAACTTCAAGGTCATCCTCACCGCGAAGGACCGGGTGGAGACCCCCTTCGGCAGGGCGATCGACCGGGAGATGTCCACCTCGTGGCGCGGCAACCGCGTGGAGGCCCAGCTGTACCGCGGCAAGGTGCAGGGTTATCTGCTGAGTCTCACCGACGAGGTGCAGCTGGTCGAGAAGTCGCTCATCACGCTCTCGGGGCGCAGTGCGACGATCCCGGTCACGGTGCAGAACCGGCTGGTCCAGGGGATCGACCATCTCGTGCTGCGGCTCAGGTCGGAGAATCCCACTCGCCTGAACCTCGACGACGACAAGGGGGTCGCAGAGCAGCCGATCAAGGTCGAGGGTGGCCACAGCCAGTCGGTGAAGTTCGCCGCGGCGGCCAACGCCAACGGTCCGGTGCAGATGAGGGCACAACTCTTCACCGAGGACGGCAAGCCGTACGGCGACCCCATGATGTTCACTGTGAAGGTCTCCGAGGTCACCCCCACTGTGATGCTCGTCATCGCCGGCGGGGTGCTGCTGCTCGTCCTCGCAGGGGTCAAGATGTACAGCCAGCGCAAGCGCGCTGCTGCCCGCCAGGCGGCCGCGGAGGACGCGGAGGGCCCCAGGGCCGCCGCTGCCTCGGAGGAATCGGCGGACGCTGACCACACGGACGGCACAGAGGGCTCGGGTGAAGGCATCGACAGCCCCGATCCCGGGCAGCCGAGTGACCTGACACCGGACACCGGACCCGAAAGCGGTGACCCGTCGGGCGCGGGTGAGAAAGTGGACCGTTGAGCGATGTCGTGGCCGGTCGGCCGGGGACGATGAGGTGGGGTGGCAATGAACGCGCCGTACGACGGTGACCGCGGTCAGGGCGCGGGCGGAGACCCGGCTGCCCAGGGTCCGCCGCCGCCTCAGCCCACCCCGGACCCGTATGCACAGGACCCGTACCTCCAGGAGGCCTACGCCCCCGATCCGTACCGGGCGCAGGACCTGTCCGCCCAGGACCCGGTGGCCGAGGCCCTCTACGACCGCGCCTCGCACCCGCCGCCGCCCCCCGGCACCTACCAGGAGCCCCAGGCGCTCTACCAGCAGCCGCCCAGCCCCCAGCACGCTCCGGACCCCCGTATTTGGGCGCAGACCCCGCCGCCCGAGCCCTCCGGTCCCTCCCGCCACCTGCCGTACGGGGACGACGTCAGGACCACCCAGTTCACCGGTGTGGACGAGCTGGTGACCCGGGCCGGTGAGCAGGAGCCCGAGCCCGACGCCTTTGCCCACCTCTTCCGGGACCAGCAGGACGCGGGCCGGCCGGCTCCGGACCCCGAGCCGAGCCCGGCGGCACCCGCGCCCCGGAAGCCCGGCGGCCGGGCCTCCGGCCTGCTGAAGTCGAGCGCGGTGATGGCGGCCGGCACGCTGGTCTCCCGCCTTACCGGTTTCGTGCGCAGCCTCGTGATCACCGCGGCTCTCGGTGCCGCTCTCCTCGGCGACACCTTCACCGTCGCGTACACCCTGCCGACGATGATCTACATCCTCACCGTCGGCGGTGGCCTCAACTCCGTCTTCGTCCCGCAGCTGGTGCGCGCGATGAAGAACGACGAGGACGGCGGAGAGGCGTATGCCAACCGTCTGCTGACGCTTGTCATGGTGTCGCTCGCCGCCATCGTCGCCGTCGCGGTCTTCGCGGCCCCGCTGCTGATCCAGCTGATGTCGGACACCATCGCCGGCAACGAGGCGGCCAACAGCGTCGCTGTCACCTTCGCCCGCTACTGCCTGCCCACGATCTTCTTCATGGGCATTCACGTGGTCATGGGCCAAATCCTCAACGCCCGTGGCAAGTTCGGCGCGATGATGTGGACCCCGGTCCTGAACAACATCGTCATGATCACCACGTTCGGCCTCTTCATCTGGGTGTACGGCACCTCCGCCGAGTCGAACATGGGTGTCCAGTCGATCCCGCCGGAGGGTGTCCGGCTGCTGGGTATCGGCACCTTGCTCGGCCTTGTCGTCCAGGCGCTCGCGATGATCCCGTACCTGCGTGAGACCGGATTCCGGTTCCGTCCGCGCTTCGACTGGAAGGGCCACGGCCTCGGCAAGACCGTCAAGCTCGCAAAGTGGACGGTGCTGTTCGTCCTCGCGAACCAGGCGGGTGTGCTGGTCGTCACCCAGCTCGCCACCGCTGCCGGTGAGACCTCCGGCAGACAGGGCGCGGGCTTCATCGCCTACACCAACGCGCAGTTGATCTGGGGCATGCCGCAGGCCATCATCACCGTCTCGGTCATGGCCGCCCTGCTGCCCCGTATCTCTCGTGCCGCCCACGACAACGACCCGGGTGCCGTACGCGACGACATCTCCCAGGGGCTGCGCAACTCCGCGGTCGCGATCGTCCCGGTCGCCTTCGCCTTCCTCGCGCTCGGCGTTCCGATGTCCACGCTGCTGTTCTCCTCGAGCGGCCTGGAGGCCGCCCGGGGCATGGGCTTCATCCTTATGGCTTTCGGCCTCGGTCTCATCCCGTACTCCGTGCAGTACGTCGTACTGCGAGGCTTCTACGCGTACGAGGACACCCGCACGCCCTTCTACAACACGGTCATCGTCGCCGCGGTCAATGCGGCCGCCTCGGCACTCTGTTACGTGCTCCTGCCCGCCCAGTGGGCCGTGGTCGGCATGGGTGCCTCCTACGGTCTCGCCTACGCCGTCGGCGTGGGCATCGCCTGGCGGCGGCTCAAGAACCGCCTCGGCGGTGATCTGGACGGTGCCCATGTCATGCGGACGTACGCACGCCTGTGCATGGCTTCCGTCCCCGCCGCTGCGGCCGGAGGCGCTGTCGCATACTTCGTCCTCAAGGGGCTGGGCAGCGGCGCGCTGGCTTCGCTCGCCGCGCTGGTCGGCGGTGGGATCGTGCTGCTGGGCGTCTTCTTCGTCGCTGCGAAGCGGATGCGTATCGATGAACTGAACGCCATGGTCGGCATGGTGCGCGGGCGCCTCGGTCGCTAAGAGCGCGCCGTCCCGCACAACCATCGTCGGCCGCCGTGTGTCGTGCATAGCGGCCGACTGTGGGCACAATTGGCATGGCTGTTGGATATGCGCAACGGATGGGGAGGCAGGAACGACGGTGGCGGAACGTAGCACGGCTGCCGTCGACGTGGCCGACAACAGCGGAGATGATCCGCTGACCGCGAAGGCGGGCAAGGCCACGACCGACGGGGCGGCGGAATCCCAGGACACGGCGGAGAAGACCGCACCGGACACGGGCAGCGAACGGCAGGGCACCGAACCCACCATCGCCACGCCCGAACTGCACAGTGGTCACAAGCTCGCCAGACGCTACCGGCTCGAGGAGTGCGTCACCCGTCTGGACGGTTTCAGCAGCTGGCGTGCGGTCGACGAGAAACTGCGCCGCGCCGTCGGCGTGCATCTGCTCCCCGCCGACCACCCACGGGCCCGCTCCGTACTCGCGGCGGCCCGCTCCTCGGCCCTTCTCGGCGACCCGCGCTTCGTACAGGTCCTCGACGCCGTCGAGGAGAACGATCTCGTCTATGTCGTCCATGAGTGGCTTCCTGACGCGACGGAGCTCACCGCTCTGCTCGCCATGGGGCCCATGGAGCCGCATGACGCATACCAGCTCGTCGACCAGTTGTCCCAGGCCATGGCCGCGGCGCACCGCGAGGGGCTGGCTCACCTCCGGCTCACGCCAGGAGCGGTGCTGCGGAGCTCGACCGGGCAGTACCGGATCCGCGGCCTCGCCGTGAATGCCGCACTGCGCGGAATCACGGCCGACGGACCACAGCGCGCCGACACCGAAGCCATCGGCGCCCTGCTGTACGCGGCGCTGACCCAGCGGTGGCCGTACGAGAGCGACGCATACGGTCTCTCTGGGCTGCCCAAGGGCGTCGGGCTCATCGCTCCCGACCAGGTGAGGGCCGGCGTGCACCGCGGGCTCTCCGAGCTCGCCATGCGCGCTCTGGTCAACGACGGCGCCACGGCCTCCCGCCAGGAACCGCCCTGCACCACACCGGACGAACTGGCGAAGGCCGTGGCGGCGATGCCCCGCATCCGCCCGCCGGAGCCTGCCTTCACCGCTCCGCCCGATTACCAGCGGACCACGTACCAGCAGGGCGCTTACGGCCGCCCTGCGCCCCGTCCCGGCCCCGCGGCAACCCAGCCGGTGGCCGCCCCGCCGCCACCACTGCAGAGCCGCACCGGCAGGGTCCTCAAGTGGACCGTGGCCGCGTTGCTCATCGCCGCACTGGGGCTGGGCAGCTGGCAGATCGCCGACAAGCTGATCGACCGCGACAAGGACCCGGTCGACCCGGGCACCTCACAGTCGAACAGCGGCGAGAAGAACACCGAGGACAAGTCCGGCAAGCCGGTCGCCATTACCGGCGCGCATGACTTCGACCCCTTTGGCCAGGACCTCTCCGAGAAGCCCGCCAGCATAAGGAACAGTTACGACGGCGACCCGAGCACGTCCTGGAACACCGACGGATACCTCAGCTCGGACTTCGGGCGGCTGAAGTCGGGCGTCGGCATCATTCTGGACCTGGGTAAGGTCCAGCAGGTCGGCACTGTGGACGTCTCCTTCCTCGGTGGCGACACATCTGTGCAACTGCTCGCCGCGCCCGAGGATGCGTCGTCGGAGCCCACGAGCTTCGACGGCTTCCGCAAGCTGACCCAAGGAACAGGCACGAACGTGTCCCTCAAGCCCGACAAGCCGGTGCAGGCGCGATACGTTCTGCTCTGGCTGACCAAGCTCCCGCCGTCGGGTGACGACGGGAAATGGCGGGGCAAGGTCTCGGAGATCAAGATCACCAGCTGACAGGCACCAGGGGAGGGGGCTCACCGTTGGACGACGCGACACTCGGCGACGCAAGCGACCAGGACCTTCTGGCACGCCATGTCGCGGGGGACCCGGATGCCTTCGGTGAGCTTGTACGGCGCCACCGCGACAGGCTCTGGGCCGTCGCCCTGCGCACGCTGGGCGACCGCGAGGAAGCGGCGGACGCGGTCCAGGACGCCCTGGTGTCCGCCTTCCGGGCCGCCCATACCTTCCGCGGCCAGTCCGCCGTGACCACCTGGCTTCACCGCATCACCGTGAACGCCTGTCTCGACCGGGCCCGCAAGGCGGCCTCACGCAAGACCTCGCCCGTCGACGACACGGAGCGCCTGGAGCAGCTTCTCGAGCCTCATGAGTCCGCCGAGGCACCGGCGGAGCGACAGGATCTGCATCGCGAGCTCCTCGCTGCGCTGGCGAAACTGCCCGTCGATCAGCGGGCCGCACTGGTGCTGGTGGACATGCAGGGCTATCCGGTCGCCGAGGCGGCCCGTGTCCTCGATGTACCGACCGGAACCGTCAAGAGCCGGTGTGCTCGCGGTCGGGCACGACTGCTTCCGATGCTCACTCATCTGCGTGGTGATGCCGGGGATAACACCGAGCTCAGCGTGGGAAGGAACCGGACGCCGGGGACATCCGTCCCACCGGCGTCGGGACAAAGGGACGCAGGGCCGAATGACCCTGCAGCCGTGAAGGGCGGAGGTGGGCGCGCGTGACATCGACGACCGACACGAGTCGGCACCCTGACGTCTCGGAAATCTCCGACCTCACCGAGGGTCTACTCCCCCCGTCCCGTACAGCCGAGGTGCGCGAGCATCTGGACGGCTGCCCGTTGTGCGCCGACGTACGCGAGTCGCTTGAGGAAATCCGCGGACTGCTCGGCACGCTGCCGGGCGCTCATCGAATGCCCGCCGACATCGCCGGTCGCATTGACGCCGCTCTTGCTGCCGAGGCTCTGCTGGACTCCACCGCGCCCGAAGAGACGGCACATGTTTCACGTGAAACAGCGCCCGCCCCTCAACCGGCCGAGACCACTCCCGCCGACCGCCCCTCGGGACACCCGCGCGCTGCCACGGGGCCCGGCCGCAGCCGCCCCGGACGGCGGCGACGGAAAGCCGTCCTCGGCGCCGTCTTCGGCACAGCCGCAATCGGAATGAGCGTCCTGCTCCTGCAGTCCACCGGTGTCAACAACGCCGACTCTGCGAAGAAAGATGCGGGCGTCAGTTCCGCGGCGGGCTCCTCCCAGGACTTCTCGGACTCCGACCTCAAGGGCCATGTCCAGGCGCTGCTCACCGCCGGCTCAGATCAGCCCGAGCCGCGGATCGAGAAGGGCCCGTCGCTCACCAGCGAGGCCAATCCCCCTTCGCCCAGGCACAAGCCGACCGTGGCAGTGCCGCCCTGCATCCAGAAGGGCACCGACCGCACCGATGCCCCGATCGCCGTCGAGAAGGGCGAGTACAAGGGCGAGGACGCCTACCTCGTCGTGCTGCCGCACTCCACGGACAGCCAGCAGGTCCAGGCGTATGTGATCGATGCGGCCTGCGTCGAGTCAGCGCCCGCATCTGCGGGGAAGCTCCTGCTCACCAACTCGTACCCTCTGCGCTGACACATGCCGCCGCGCCGCGCGGGCGTCCCGGGAATGCAAGCCCCGTAGGATCCGTTGGGTGGGGTGAGGGTCACAGACCCGCCCCCGTAGGCAGCAGGCAGTTCGCAGAGACGAGGAAGAAACCCGTGAGCGACGTCCGTAATGTGATCATCATCGGCTCCGGGCCGGCCGGCTACACGGCGGCGCTCTACACCGCGCGCGCATCGCTGCAGCCGCTGGTCTTCGAGGGAGCCGTCACCGCCGGCGGTGCACTGATGACCACGACCGAGGTGGAGAACTTCCCCGGCTTCCGCGACGGCATCATGGGTCCGGACCTGATGGACAACATGCGTGCGCAGGCCGAGCGCTTCGGCGCCGAGCTGGTCCCGGACGACATCGTCTCCGTCGACCTCAGCGGCGAGATCAAGACCGTCACAGACACAGCGGGCACCGTCCACCGGGCCAAGGCCGTCATCGTCACCACGGGCTCCCAGCACCGCAAGCTCGGCCTGCCCAACGAGGACGCGCTCTCCGGGCGCGGCGTCTCCTGGTGTGCGACCTGTGACGGGTTCTTCTTCAAGGACCAGGACATCGCCGTCATCGGCGGCGGCGACACCGCGATGGAGGAGGCGACCTTCCTCTCCCGGTTCGCCAAGTCCGTCACCATCGTCCACCGTCGTGACAGCCTGCGTGCCTCCAAGGCCATGCAGGACCGTGCCTTCGCCGACCCGAAGATCTCCTTCGCCTGGGACAGCGAGGTCGCGGCAATCCACGGCGAGCAGAAGCTTTCCGGTCTGACGCTGCGCAACACCAAGACCGGCGAGACCTCTGAGCTCCCTGTCACCGGTCTTTTCATCGCCGTTGGCCATGACCCGCGCACCGAGCTCTTCAAGGGCCAGCTCGAGCAGGACGACGAGGGCTACCTGAAGGTGGAGGCGCCGTCGACGCGCACCAACCTAACCGGTGTCTTCGCTGCGGGTGACGTCGTCGACCACACCTACCGCCAGGCCATCACGGCTGCCGGAACCGGCTGTGCGGCGGCCCTCGACGCCGAGCGTCACCTCGCCGCTCTCGCCGACGGCGAGAAGGCCGCCGAGGCTGAGAAGACCTCCGCGGTCTGACCCTCTGCATTCCATCCCCCTCACACCCCGCAAAGTAGTAAGGAGGCCGCCGTGGCCGGCGCCCTGAAGAACGTGACAGACGACACCTTCGAAGAGGATGTCCTCAAGAGCGACAAGCCCGTGCTGGTGGACTTCTGGGCCGCCTGGTGCGGACCGTGCCGCCAGATCGCGCCGTCCCTCGAAGCCATCGCGGCCGAGCACGGCGACAAGATCGAGATCGTGAAGCTCAACATCGACGAGAACCCGGCCACTGCCGCCAAGTACGGCGTCATGTCGATCCCGACGCTGAACGTCTACCAGAACGGCGAGGTCGCCAAGACCATCGTCGGTGCCAAGCCGAAGGCAGCCATCGTCCGCGACCTCGAGGGCTTCATCGGCGAGTAGTCGGCGAGCAGTACAGCGCCGCTGTTTCACGTGAAACACGAAGGGGCTCATCCCCACTGGGGATGAGCCCCTTCTCGCGTTCGCGGTCAGAGCGGCCGCAGCACCGGCTCCTTCTTCACAGCTCCGAGCAGCCGGTCCAAGGCCAGCTCCACATCTTCCTTCCAGGAGAGCGTCGTCCGCAGTTCCAGCCTCAGGCGGGGATACGTCGGATGGGGTCGCACCGTCTTGAAGCCGACTGCCAGCAGATGCTCGGCGGGCAGCACACAAGCAGGCTCCTTCCAGCGCGCGTCTCCGAATGCCTCGATCGCACGGAAGCCCCGCCGCAGCAGATCCTTGGCCACTGTCTGCACGATGACCCTGCCAAGTCCCTGTCCCTGATAGCCAGGATTGATCCAGGCGGTCATCAGCTGGACGGCGTCGGGTGAGACGGGACTGGTGGGGAAAGCCGTGGAACGCGGCACATAAGCGGGTGGCGCGTAGAGGACGAAGCCGACCGGAACCTCGTCGACGTAGACGACTCGGCCGCAAGAGCCCCACTCCAGCAGCACAGCCGAGATCCAGGCCTCCTTCTCCAGCTCGGGGGTTCCCGCCTTTACCGCGGCTTCCCCACTGACCGGATCAAGCTCCCAGAAGACACACGCACGACAACGCTTGGGAAGGTCCGAAAGGTTGTCCAGCGTGAGCGGTACAAGCCGACGCCCCATGAAGGCTGTTCCTCGCTTCCCTCACCCGCCGCGCTACGAGCGGCTGCCAGCGCGCTCCGCTCCTGGAGCAGGCTGCTGATAAAGCCTCCGACTGCCCCCAGGCCCAGGCCCGCTGTCACCAGTTGGCTGCGGCTCACCGTTCGCATTGCCCTCGCCCTCCCTCTGAGGTGGATCAAGGTGGATGCGCCCTACCAGAACGCATCGTATCCACCCAGCCCCGACACGGGTACAGGCCTACAGCAAAGGGCGGGCCATGTCCGGTCAACCCACCGGAACATGGCCCGCCCTTTACGACACTGGCGAGAGCCTCAGCCCTCGTCGTCCTCACCCGGCTCCTCGGCGAGGCCCTTCTCCAGGACCCGACCCTCACCGGGGGCAAGGGTGCCGAGAATGCGCTCCAGATCGTCTATCGACGCGAACTCGACGACGATCTTTCCCTTCTTCTGACCGAGGTCGACCTTCACCCGGGTCTCAAAGCGGTCGGAGAGCCGTGACGCGAGATCGGTGAGCGCCGGCGACAGCCGGGCCCCTGCCCGCGGGCTCTTCGGCTTGGTCGTGCTCTTGGTGCTCGAGTTGATCAGTGTGACGATCTCCTCGACCGCCCGCACAGAGAGCCCCTCGGCCACGATCCGGTGCGCAAGCCGGTCCTGCTCCTCGGAATCGTCCACCGAGAGCAGCGCCCTCGCATGACCGGCCGAGAGCACCCCGGCGGCGACCCTGCGCTGGACAGGAGGCGACAGACGCAGCAGGCGCAGAGTGTTGGACACCTGCGGACGCGAGCGTCCGATCCGGTCGGCCAGCTGGTCGTGGGTGCAGTTGAAGTCCTTGAGCAGCTGGTCGTAGGCGGCAGCCTCTTCCAGCGGGTTCAGCTGCGCGCGGTGGAGGTTCTCCAGCAGCGCATCCAGGAGGAGCTTCTCGTCGTCCGTGTCCCGGACGATCGCGGGAATCCGCTCCAGACCAGCCTCGCGGCAGGCCCTCCAGCGGCGCTCGCCCATGATGAGCTCGTAGCGCTCAGCGCTCAACTGCCGTACGACGACGGGCTGGAGAAGGCCCACTTCCTTGATGGACGTGACCAGCTCCGCGAGAGCGTCCTCGTCGAACACCTCACGCGGCTGACGCGGGTTGGGCGTAATGGCATCGAGCGGCAGCTCGGCAAAGTGCGCACCGGCCGGCTCCGCGGGCTGCGTTACTGCCTCCGGCTCCTCCGGTGCCAGGGTGATCGGATCCGGCGAAACGGCGGCCGCCGGCAGCGTAGTCACCTTGGCGGCCGCAACACCCCGCTCCGCGGTCAGCACCGGAGCCGCTCCCGGAGAGCTCGAACCCCCTGCAAGGGGCGCCTGCTTCTCCTGGGGAGCGGCAGGGATCAGCGCACCGAGCCCACGCCCCAATCCTCTACGTCGCTCGCTCACTGGATCCCCTCCGAGATGTTCTGCTGGCTGTTCTGGCCGACCACATGGGCCTGCTGCGGGTCGTAGTGGATCCCGACCCCTCGCAGTGCGATCTCACGCGCCGCTTCGAGATACGACAGAGACCCACTGGAACCTGGATCGTAGGTCAGCACCGTCTGTCCATAGCTGGGGGCCTCCGAGATACGCACCGAGCGCGGGATGCTCGTACGGAGCACCTCCTCGCCGAAGTGGCTGCGCACCTCCTCCGCCACCTGTGAGGCGAGCCGGGTTCTGCCGTCGTACATGGTCAGCAGAATCGTCGACACATGCAGCGTCGGGTTGAGATGCCCGCGCACCAGGTCCACGTTCCTCAGCAGCTGCCCCAGACCTTCCAGCGCGTAGTACTCACACTGGATGGGGATCAGCACCTCCGCACCGGCGACCAGCGCGTTGACGGTCAGCAGACCGAGCGAGGGCGGGCAATCGATGAGGATGTAGTCCAGCGGCTGCTCATAGGCCTGGATGGCTCGCTGCAGTCGGCTCTCCCGCGCCACCAGCGACACCAGCTCGATCTCCGCACCGGCGAGATCGATGGTGGCGGGGGCGCAGAAGAGACCTTCGACGTCCGGGACCGGCTGGACCACCTCGGAGAGCGGCCTGCTCTCCACCAGGACGTCATAGATCGAAGGGACTTCGGCGTGGTGATCGATCCCCAGCGCCGTGGAGGCGTTGCCCTGTGGATCCAGGTCGACAACCAGAACACGCGCGCCATGGAGGGCGAGCGAAGCGGCGAGGTTGACCGTGGTGGTGGTCTTCCCTACGCCGCCCTTCTGGTTGGCGACAACCATGACGCGTGTCTGCTCAGGTCGGGGCAGACCCTCGCCGGCACGCCCCAGCGCCTCCACGGCCAGCTGGGCAGCACGGCCGATGGGGGTGTCGTCCATCGGGGGCGGTGTTTCACGTGAAACATCCTCCCCCGGTGACTCTGTACGGGGACCGGGGACCGGGTCGGTCATCGGTCCCGCGATGTTGGCGTCGGACCGCAAGGATTCACTCTCCTCGACATCAGGCTCGCGATGAACAGAGCCTGCCATGCTTTCGGGGTCGTGAACCAGCGAGGCAGGTGGTTCTGTGGGTGAATCCACCTCTGTGGACAACTCCGTAGCCCTCACGAGGGGCTTTCGGTCCCGCATCGGGGCGGCAGCACGGCCGCGACTGATGATTCCCTGCAGCAGTGAGCGACGTTTCACGTGAAACACGATGCACGCGCCGCAGGACTACGCCCGCGCGACACTCCGAAATGCGTACGTATGGAAGCTTGTATGGAGCATTACTCATAGGCAGTACGAACTGTATGGATCAGCGACGCCGACGAGTGCGGCTGGTCCGGGCCGCCTTGGCCCGCTTCGCGGCGAAGCGCACACCGCCAGGGCTCTCCCCGACCTCCACACGGACCACCGTGGACAGCGGATCGACAATCCCCTCACCGACATGCAGTACCGAGGTCTCCACCACACCGAGCTTGCTCAGGGCGGCACGTGCCCCCTGAATCTCCTCCTCGGCGGTGTCGCCCTTGAGGGCGAGCATCTCTCCGTACGGTCGCAGCAGGGGCACTCCCCAGCCCGCCAACCGGTCCAGCGGCGCCACGGCACGTGCGGTCACCACATGCACCGGAGGCAGCTTGCCCAGCACTTCCTCGGCCCGGCCCCGGACCACGGTCACATGCTCCAGACCCAGCAGTTCGACGACTTCCTGGAGGAAATTCGTCCGGCGAAGCAGCGGTTCGAGGAGTGTGATCTTCAGATCCGGACGGACAAGCGCCAGCGGAATGCCCGGGAGGCCGGCCCCCGAGCCCACATCGCAGACCGTCACGCCCTCAGGCACTACCTCGGAAAGCACCGCGCAGTTCAGCAGATGCCGTTCCCACAGCCGAGGCACCTCACGAGGACCGATCAGTCCACGCTTCACGCCGATGTCCGCGAGCAGCTCCGCATACCGCACGGCCTCCGGGAAGAAGTCTCCGAAAACCGTCCGCGCCTCTGCTGGCGCCTGGGGAAGCTCTGCTGCCTCCGTCACGGGAACCGTCCTTCCGTACCGCACTGTGGACTGTGGACTGACTATCAGGCTGACAAAGATCGGCCCCGCCTGCGAACAGACGGGGCCGACGGAACAGTGGAGGTCAAGCAGGGAGAACGACGACGAAGCGCTGCGGCTCCTCGCCCTCGGACTCACTGCGCAGACCCGCGGCCGCGACCGCGTCGTGGACGACCTTGCGCTCGAAGGGCGTCATCGGGTCGAGCTTGACCGGCTCACCGGTGCTCTTGACCTCGTCGGCGGCCTTGGCGCCGAGCTCGGCGAGCTCGGTGCGCTTCCTGGCCCGGAAGCCCGCGATGTCCAGCATCAGCCGGCTGCGGTCTCCGGTCTCCCGGTGTACGGCGAGCCGGGTGAGCTCCTGAAGTGCCTCCAGAACCTCCCCGTCACGGCCGACGAGCTTCTGCAGATCGCGGCTGCCCGAGTCACTGATGATCGAGACCGCGGCCCGGTCGGCCTCGACGTCCATGTCGATGTCACCGTCGAGATCGGCGATGTCGAGCAGACCCTCGAGGTAGTCGGCCGCGATCTCCCCTTCCTGCTCGAGGCGGGTCAGGGTGTCGCCACCCTCGGCGGCGGCCGAGATGGTGCCTTCCGTCACGGATGGACTCCTTCTTGCTTACTTCTTGGACGAGGGGTGCTTGGGCCGCTGCTGGCCCTTGCGCTGCCCGGACTTGGGCTGCTGGCGTGGGGTACCCGAGGCGGGCTTGCCCGGCTTTGCGCCCTGAGGCGTGTCCTTCTGCAGCGAAGGCTTCGGGGCCGAGTCTGCGGCATCGGTGCTCTTGGGCGCGCCCTGCTGGGCACTGGCGGACTGCCGCTTCGCCTTGGTCTGGCGCTTGGGCTGCTGGCGCCTCTGGGCGGCGCCAGCCTCGGTCTCGGTCTCGGCGACGTCGCTCTTGATCACCGTGCCGTCCGTCTGAGCGGCGAAGCCGGCTTTGGTGAGGCCCGTGATGAACCGGCGCTCGTTCTCGTTGCGGTCCGGACCCTTGGCGACGATCGCCCGGACCACGGTCCGCTTGCGCCGCGACTTGACCTCGCTGTGCGCGGTGACGCCCTTCAGCAGCCGCTGCAGGTACTGGTCCTGGGCCTTGCTGCCCGGCGTCGGGTTCTGGTTGATCACGTACATCTGCTGGCCCATGGTCCACACGTTGGTGGTCAGCCAGTAGACGAGGACACCAACGGGGAAGTTGATGCCCATCACGGCGAAGATGACCGGGAAGATGTACATCAGCATCTTCTGCTGCTGCATGTACGGCGTCTTGACCGTCAGGTCCACGTTCTTCTGCATCAGCTGGCGCTGCGTGTAGAACTGCGACGCCGACATCATGACGATCATGATCGCGGTGACAATGCGCACATCGGTCAGCGAGGCGCCGAGTGCGGCGACCTCCGCCGTGCTGTCCGTGAACTTCGAGGCGAGCGGGGCACCGAAAATGTGTGCCTGACGGGCGCTGTCCAGCAGCGATTCATTGATGACGCCGACGGTCTTGCCCGAGGCAATGCTGGAGAGCACGTGGTAAAGAGCGAAGAAGAACGGCGACTGCGCGAGGATCGGAAGGCACGAGGAGAGCGGGTTGGTGCCCGTCTCCTTGTACAGCTTCATCATCTCTTCGGACTGACGCTGCTTGTCGCTCTTGTAGCGCTCCTGGATCGCCTTCATCTTCGGCTGGAGCGCCTGCATGTTCCGGGTCGACTTGATCTGCTTCACAAAGAGCGGAATCAGACAGATCCGGATGAGGATCACCAGCGACACGATGGACAGTCCCCAGGCCCAGCCCGTGTTGGGGCCGAAGACTGCCCCGTAGAGCGTGTGGAACTGGACGATGACCCACGAAACAGGTGTGGTGATAAAGCTGAAGAGACTGGCAATCGTGTCCACTAATCAGGCTCCTTGAGCATTGGGCGAGGTCTCTGCTGCCGGACTCGGGGGTTCGGGGGTCGACCCCCGGGGAGGCACATCGGCGGCGGAGTGCCCGCCCTTGCTGCCACGCAAGGCATCACGCAGCATTTCGTGCCACCGCGGACGCTTGCGCGGCGGCACATGATCAACGCCACCCGGCGACCATGGATTGCATCGCAGGATGCGCCAGGCGGTCAGTACTGTGCCCTTGACCGCGCCGTGCCGGTCGATGGCCGTGTATCCGTAGTGGGAGCACGACGGGTAGTACCGGCAGACAGGGCCCAGCAGCGGGCTGATCGTCCACTGGTACAGCTTGATCAGCGCCAGCAGCGGGTACTTCATCGCGCGCCCCCTCCCAGCAGCCGCTGGAGGGCGGCATCCAGGTCTCGGGCCAGCTGTTCATAGGAGGCGTCGCCCGCACCGGGCAGCGCCCGTACGACCACCAGGCTACCGGGGGGCAGCTCGGTGAGTCGTTCACGTATCAGGTGACGCAGTCTTCGCTTGACCTTGTTGCGGACGACTGCGCCGCCGACGGCCTTGCTTACGACGAAACCCGCACACGTCGGGGGAGCGCTCTCCCCAGGCGCGTGCGGGTCCGTTGCACCGCTGTGTAGATGGACGACGAGGAGCGGGCGACCGGCCCGGCGTCCTCGGCGTACCGCGGTCGCGAAGTCCTCGCGCCGCCTCAGCCGATTCTCGGTAGGCAGCACGTCATGACCTGTTAACGATCAGGCGGACAGGCTGGCGCGACCCTTGCCACGGCGGTTCGCGAGAATCGCGCGGCCGGCACGGGTACGCATCCGCAGGCGGAAGCCGTGGGTCTTCGCGCGACGACGGTTGTTCGGCTGGAAGGTGCGCTTGCTCACTCGGGGGCTCCAGAAATGATTCGTAGATGGCGGGACATCGCCTGGCTGTCACCGTGCGCCCACGAGAAGCTCGCGTTTACGCCCGAGTGCACCGCTTCACGATCACAGACCGTGATCTTTGCCCATCGGAGGCAGGCGGCAGCAGCCATCGACAACTCGACCTGGTTACGGTACGCGCGGCTACGCCATCCGGTCAAACCAGCCTGATGACGTGGTCCACTGTGCACAGGCTGTGGACAACAACTTGAACCGCGCGGGTCGCCCTGACTACCGTGGCTGAACTCCAATTCCTTTCCTGCCTGTCTTCCCATCCCGTCCCGAGAACCACACATTCGTGGGACCTGCGAGAGAGCGTGCCTTGTGGCTGATGTACCTGCCGATCTTGCCGCAGTGTGGCCACGAGTGCTGGAACAGCTCCTCGCAGAGGGCCAGCAGGGCATCGAGCCCAAGGACAAACAGTGGATCGAGCGCTGCCAGCCGCTCGCACTGGTGGCCGACACAGCGCTGCTCGCCGTCCCCAATGAATGGGGCAAGCGTGTCCTCGAGGGCCGGCTGGCTCCGCTGATCAGCGAGACCCTGAGCCGTGAGTGCGGCCGCCCCATCCGGATCGCCATCACGGTGGACGACTCCGTGGGCGAGCCCCCGGCCTCGCAGCAGTCCCCGGCTCAGCAGGCTCCCCGGTACCAGGGCCCGCAGCACGACGATCCTCGCGACTCCCGGCAGAGCGACCCCTACGACAGCTACGGGCACCGGCCCGGGGGAGACGACGGCCTGCCCGATGTCCGCCCCGCCTACCCCGAGTACCAGCAGCGGCAGCAGCAGCGCCCGGAACCCGGCGCCTGGCCACGCACACAGGAAGATCTGTCCTGGCAGCAGCCGAGGCTCGGCGGCTTCCAGGACCGCGACCCCTCCGCGGAGCAATGGCGCGAGCCGTACGCCACCGCCCGGCCGCGCCAGCCGCAGCACGACTACCGGCAGCCGCAGTCGCCCGAGCGCCAGCCCTACGAGCAGCATCGCCCGGAGCGGCACGAGCGGCCCGACCACCAGACGCCCCACCGCGGGACTCCCACGGGCGCTCCCGGACCGCTGGGCGCGCAGCCCTCACCGGCACCGGGCCCGGGTGAGCCCCATGCCCGGCTGAACCCGAAGTACCTCTTCGACACCTTCGTCATCGGCGCGTCCAACCGGTTCGCGCACGCCGCGGCGGTAGCAGTCGCCGAGGCGCCGGCCAAGGCGTACAACCCCCTGTTCATCTACGGGGAGTCGGGGCTCGGCAAGACGCACCTGTTGCATGCCATCGGGCACTACGCGCGCAGCCTCTATCCAGGCACGCGTGTGCGGTATGTGAGCTCCGAGGAGTTCACCAACGAGTTCATCAACTCGATCCGCGACGGCAAGGGCGACACGTTCCGCAAGCGCTACCGCGATGTGGACATCCTGCTGGTCGACGACATCCAGTTCCTGGCGAGCAAGGAGTCGACGCAGGAGGAGTTCTTCCACACCTTCAACACGCTCCACAACGCCAACAAGCAGATCGTGCTCTCCTCGGACCGGCCGCCCAAGCAGCTGATGACGCTGGAGGACCGGCTGAGGAACCGTTTCGAGTGGGGTCTGACGACCGACGTACAGCCGCCGGAGCTGGAGACGCGTATCGCGATTCTGCGCAAGAAGGCGGTACAGGAGCAGCTCAACGCCCCGCCGGAGGTGCTGGAGTTCATCGCGTCCCGCATCTCGCGCAATATCCGTGAGCTGGAGGGCGCGCTGATCCGGGTGACGGCGTTCGCGTCGCTCAACCGGCAGCCGGTGGATCTCGGCCTCACCGAGATCGTGCTGAAGGACCTGATCCCCGGCGGCGAGGACTCCGCCCCCGAGATCACCGCGAGCGCCATCATGGCGGCGACCGCCGACTACTTCGGTCTGACGGTGGAGGATCTCTGCGGATCCTCGCGCAGCCGGGTGCTGGTGACCGCCCGCCAGATCGCGATGTACCTGTGCCGCGAGCTCACTGATCTGTCGCTGCCGAAGATCGGCGCGCAGTTCGGCGGACGCGACCATACGACCGTGATGCACGCCGACCGCAAGATCCGCGCGCTGATGGCCGAGCGGCGATCCATCTACAACCAGGTCACCGAGCTCACCAACCGCATCAAGAACGGCTGACGCGACCAGCGGCTCACCAGCACAAGGGGCCTTCGAGGGCGCTCCGGGACGACGTTCCGGAGCGCCCTTCGGCGTTCCGCAGCCGTTTGCGTACCTGTCCTGCGGATGTCCGGTGTTCGAATACCTGGCGACGAGAGGGTGTTCTCCACAGATCTGGGGACGATCTTCCGTCCACAGCCTGGGGACTGGAAAGTTGTCCAGATCGCATCCACAGGGGCGGTTGCCGAGATTTCATCACACCAGGTCAGCTGGCTGTGGATTTGTGGTCAACCGTGCTCCACAGTCTGTGGACGCCGGATCCGTCCACAAGGCGCGATCGAAGTTGTCCACCGGCGGCCCACAGGCAGCGCCGCGTTGCCCACAGCTTCGCGTGGCTTCTCCACACCCTTGTCCACTGTTCGGCAACGAAACGCCCGAGCTCACCGGGTCGAGTGAAAGGCGTCACACCAACGTGGTCGGTTGGGCTGTGGGGAACGTGGGTAAAGCTGGGGACGGCGCTGGGGAGAAGTCCCCCTCTCCTGTGCATCGGATGTGCAGAACTTTCGGGCGTCCACAGAAGCACCGGGTTGTCCACCGGTGCCACCCACAGGCCCGGTGGACAAAAAAACGGGTCTGACCTGCATGGATGACGTTATCCACGGTTTCCACAGGCCCTACTACTACTCCCACTTAGAGTTACCGGGGAATTCGCTTCGAAGAAGGCCCTGTGCACAACTCGAGCCCGGAGCCCCCGACACCTCTTGCCACGACTTGACCCCGACCCGCACCGACTGTCGGTGCCGTACGTCAGACTGGTCCCCGGCGACACAGCCGACGACGAAGGCCAGCAAGGGCGAGCCAGCAACAGCAGGAGGCGGTTCCGGTGAAGATCCGGGTGGAGCGCGATGTACTCGCGGAGGCGGTGGCCTGGGTGGCCCGCAGCCTCCCGGCCCGTCCGCCGGCGCCCGTACTCGCGGGCCTTCTTCTGAAGGCGGAGGACGGCGCCCTCAGCTTCTCGAGCTTCGACTACGAGGTCTCGGCGCGCGTCTCCGTGGAGGCGGAGGTGGACGAGGACGGCACCGTGCTCGTCTCCGGCCGGCTCCTCGCCGACATCTGCCGCGCACTCCCCAACCGCCCCGTGGAGATTTCCACAGACGGTGTACGGGCGACCGTCGTCTGCGGCTCCTCGCGATTCACACTCCACACCCTGCCTGTGGAGGAGTACCCGGCGCTGCCGCAGATGCCGACCGCGACCGGCACCGTGCCCGGTGAGGTCTTCGCCTCCGCCGCCGCACAGGTCGCCATCGCCGCCGGCCGCGACGACACACTCCCCGTCCTCACCGGCGTGCGGATCGAGATCGAGGGCGACACCGTCACGCTGGCCTCCACCGACCGCTACCGCTTCGCGGTCCGTGAGTTCCTGTGGAAGCCGGAGAACCCGGAGGCGTCCGCCGTCGCGCTGGTGCCCGCCAAGACCCTGTTGGACACCGCCAAGGCGCTGACCAGCGGTGACACGGTCACGCTCGCGCTCTCCGGCTCGGGTGCCGGTGAGGGGCTCATCGGTTTCGAGGGCGCAGGACGGCGGACCACGACCCGGCTGCTCGAAGGCGATCTGCCGAAGTACCGGACGCTGTTCCCCACCGAGTTCAACTCGGTCGCCGTCATCGAGACCGCGCCCTTCGTCGAGGCCGTGAAGCGTGTCGCGCTGGTCGCCGAACGGAACACTCCGGTCCGGCTCAGCTTCGAGCAGGGCGTGCTGATCCTGGAGGCCGGTTCCAGCGACGACGCACAGGCTGTGGAGCGCGTCGACGCGAACCTGGAGGGCGACGACATCTCGATCGCCTTCAACCCGACCTTCCTGCTCGACGGCCTGAGCGCCATCGACTCGCCGGTCGCCCAGCTGTCGTTCACGACCTCCACCAAGCCCGCGCTGCTGAGCGGCAAGCCCGCCATGGATGCCGAGGCCGACGAGGCGTACAAGTACCTGATCATGCCCGTGCGGCTCTCCGGCTGAGACGGCGAAGACGGCCGAACGGCTGATCCTGACGGGCCTGCTCGGGCGTGAGCAGGCCCGTCAGGCCGTCCGTACCGCCCGGGCGTAGGCTCGGAGCCGGGTACGAATCGGCATACAACGCGTAAGGAATCTGTGATGGAGCTCGGTCTCGTCGGCCTTGGCAAGATGGGCGGCAATATGCGCGAGCGCATCCGCCGCGCAGGCCACACCGTCCTTGGCTACGACCGCAATCCGGACCTCGCCGATGTCCACAGCCTCGGCGAGCTTGTGGGCAAGCTCAAGGGCCCCCGGGTCGTGTGGGTGATGGTCCCGGCCGGAGCCGCGACCCAGTCCACCATCGACGAGCTGGCCGAGCTGCTGGAGCCGGGCGACGTGGTCGTCGACGGTGGCAACTCCCGCTGGACGGACGACGAGAAGCACGCGGTCGAGCTGGGCATCAAGGGCATCGGCTTTGTCGACTGCGGTGTCTCCGGCGGTGTCTGGGGTCTCGAGAACGGCTACGCGCTGATGTACGGCGGCCACGCCGAGCATGTCGCGAGGGTCCAGCCTATCTTCGACGCGCTCAAGCCCGAGGGCGAGTTCGGCTCCGTCCACGCGGGCAAGGTCGGCGCCGGCCACTTCGCGAAGATGGTCCACAACGGCATCGAGTACGCCATGATGCAGGCCTACGCCGAGGGCTGGGAGCTCCTGGAGAAGGTCAACTCGGTCACCGACGTACGCGAGGTCTTCCGCTCCTGGCAGGAGGGCACGGTCATCCGTTCCTGGCTGCTGGACCTGGCGGTCAACGCGCTGGACGACGACGAGCACCTGGAGAAGCTGCGCGGTTATGCACAGGACTCCGGCGAGGGCCGGTGGACTGTGGAAGCCGCGATCGACAACGCGGTGCCGCTGCCCGCGATCACCGCTTCGCTGTTCGCGCGCTTCGCGTCCCGTCAGGACGACTCCCCGCAGATGAAGATGATCGCGGCGCTGCGCAACCAGTTCGGCGGCCACGCGGTCGAGAACAAGAACTAGTCCCGAACCGGGGGAGGTCGGCGTACATCCATGCACGTCACGCATTTGTCGCTGGCCGACTTCCGCTCGTACGCCCGGGTCGAGGTCCCACTCGACCCGGGCGTCACCTCGTTCGTGGGGGCGAACGGGCAGGGTAAGACCAATCTCGTCGAGGCGGTCGGCTATCTCGCGACGCTGGCGAGCCACCGGGTCTCGTCGGATGCGCCGCTAGTGCGGATGGGCGCGGACCGGGCGGTGATCCGGGCTGCCGTCACCCAGGGCGAGCGCTCCCAGCTGATCGAGCTCGAGCTCAATCCGGGGAAGGCCAACAGGGCACGTATCAACCGGTCCTCACAGGTCAGGCCGCGTGATGTGCTCGGGATAGTACGGACGGTGCTGTTCGCGCCCGAGGATCTGGCGCTGGTGAAGGGCGACCCGGGCGAGCGGCGGCGGTTCCTGGACGAGCTGATCACGGCGCGCTCGCCGCGGATGGCGGGGGTGCGCTCCGACTACGAGCGGGTGCTCAAGCAGCGCAATACCTTGCTGAAGTCCGCGGCCATGGCGCGGCGTCACGGCGGGCGCGGGATGGACCTGTCGACGCTGGACGTGTGGGATCAGCATCTGGCGCGCGCCGGGGCGGAGTTGCTGGCGCAGCGGATCGATCTGATCGCGGCGCTGCAGCCGCTGGCGGACAAGGCGTACGAGCAACTGGCGCCGGGGGGCGGGCCGGTTGCGCTGGAGTACCGTTCCTCCTCCGGTGCCGCTGTGGGTGTCGGTGAAGGCGTTGTGGGAGAGGGCTCGGTGCATGGTCGGGAAGCCCTGGGCGAGCAGCTGACCGGTGCGCTGGCCGAGGTGCGCAAGCAGGAGATCGAGCGGGGCGTGACGCTGGTCGGGCCGCACCGCGACGACCTGGTGCTCAAGCTGGGGCAGCTGCCCGCCAAGGGGTACGCGAGCCATGGCGAGTCCTGGTCGTACGCGCTGGCGCTGCGGCTGGCCTCGTACGACCTGCTCAGAGCCGAGGGCAACGAGCCGGTGCTGGTCCTCGACGATGTCTTCGCCGAACTGGACGTGCGGCGCCGCGAACGGCTGGCGGAACTGGTCGCGCCGGGCGAGCAGGTGCTGGTGACGGCGGCAGTGGACGACGATGTGCCGGCGGTCCTGGCCGGGGCGCGGTACCTGGTGGCGGACGGGGCGGTGGGGCGCGTATGAGCGAGGAGCCGAATCAAGCGGCCGAGCCGCCGGCGGTGCCCGAGTCCTCGGGCGTCGACCTGGCGCGGGTCGCGCTGCGCGCCGCGAAGGAACAGGCGAAGGCGCGTGGCGCCGCGGCACAGCAGAAGAAACAGGCCAGGCGGGGCGGCGGGCTGCGATCGGGCGCGCGGGCGGACGGGCGCGATCCGCTCCCGCTGGGTGCGGCGATCAACCGGCTGATCACCGAGCGGGGCTGGGAGACACCGGCCGCGGTGGGCGGTGTGATGGGTCGCTGGCCGCAGATCGTGGGCGCGGACCTGGCGAACCACTGTGTGCCGCTGCGGTACGAGGAGGACCCGGATCAGCGGGTGCTGACCGTGCAGTGCGACTCCACGGCGTGGGCGACGCAGCTGAGGCTGCTGGCGCCGCGGCTGGTGGCACGGCTGAACGAGGACCTGGGGCACGGGACGGTACGGCTGATCAAGGTACTGGGGCCGGGTGGGCCGCCGAGGACGTACGGGGCGCTGCGGGCGCCGGGGAGTGTGGGACCGGGCGACACGTACGGGTGAGGCGGGGCCCTTGGGCTTCGCTCCCGGGTCCCGGTGCGGGGGTCTCGCGTCGCGGCGGCCCCGCGGGGCCGGGCTCGTGACTGCGGACGTGCGGTGTTCGCTCAAGGCGGATCTGTCTCCCACCCTCGCCCCGGATCGCCGGCTCCGCCGCGGAGAAAAGGCTCTGGACTGGCCCGGCACCTTGTAGCGGCAGCTTCGCGCCATAGCCGTCCTCGCGGGGGTGGCGCTCGCCCCACCCGCTGCCACCCTGACCCCGGGCACGCCTCACGCCGCCCCGCGACCGCCAACGCCCCCCGACTCGCCCGGAGCCCGCGCCCCGCCCCCCTGACGCCCATGCAGCGCCGCCCATCACGTAACACCCGAAACCCCCCGATGCGTATGAGGTGTCCCTCACCGTAGCCAGTGGTTGACAGCCCGAAGCGCTCAATGCCCGTGTGAGCCTCCTGGAGCCCCTTCCCAGATATGGGGAGTCGGACCGACACGGTTCAGGGCGGCACATGAGGACGCAGCTACCGGCAAACCCCCATTCGGGTCGGCGGTACCGGTAGACTGGTGCACAATCCCGCCCACTCGCGGAACATGTCGAACGACGCAGCCGCTCCTGCCTGCCCGGAGAACGGCTTGTGCTGTGCCAGAAAGGGCGCTTCGTGGCCGATTCCGGCAACCCCAACGAGAACATTCCGTCCACTCCTGCCGGTGGGAACGGCGAGGTAACCGCCTCGTACGACGCCAGCGCGATCACGGTCCTCGAGGGCCTGGACGCGGTCCGCAAGCGACCTGGCATGTACATCGGTTCAACCGGTGAGCGTGGACTCCACCACCTCGTCCAAGAGGTCGTCGACAACTCCGTCGACGAGGCCATGGCCGGTCACGCCGACACGATCGACGTCACGATCCTCGCCGACGGCGGCGTGCGCGTCATCGACAACGGCCGCGGCATCCCCGTGGGCATCGTCCCGTCCGAGAACAAGCCGGCCGTCGAGGTCGTGCTCACCGTTCTGCACGCCGGCGGCAAGTTCGGCGGCGGCGGCTACGCCGTCTCCGGCGGTCTGCACGGCGTCGGCGTCTCGGTCGTCAATGCCCTGTCGTCGAAGGTCTCCGTCGAGGTCAAGGCCGACGGCTACCGCTGGACGCAGGACTACAAGCTCGGTGTCCCGACCGCGCCCCTCGCTCAGAACGAGGCCACGGACGAGACCGGCACCACGGTGACGTTCTGGGCCGATCCGGACATCTTCGAGACGACCGAGTACTCCTTCGAGACGCTCTCCCGCCGTTTCCAGGAGATGGCCTTCCTCAACAAGGGCCTGACCCTGACGCTGACGGACGAGCGCGAGTCGGCGAAGGCCACCGTAGGTGCCGACGCCCCCGAGGAGCCGGACGAGGAGACGCCCGCGCGCGCGGTGAAGTACTACTACGAAGGCGGCATCGTCGACTTCGTCAAGTACCTCAACTCCCGCAAGGGCGAGCTCATCCACCCGACCGTCATCGACATCGAGGCCGAGGACAAGGAGCGCCTGCTCTCGGTCGAGATCGCGATGCAGTGGAACTCCCAGTACACCGAGGGCGTGTACTCCTTCGCGAACACCATCCACACCCACGAGGGCGGTACCCACGAAGAGGGCTTCCGGTCCGCGCTCACGGGCCTGGTCAACCGGTACGCGCGCGACAAGAAGCTGCTGCGCGAGAAGGACGACAACCTCTCCGGCGAGGACATCCGCGAGGGTCTGACCGCGATCATCTCGGTCAAGCTGGGCGAGCCGCAGTTCGAGGGCCAGACCAAGACCAAGCTGGGCAACACCGAGGCGAAGACCTTCGTGCAGAAGGTCGTGCACGAGCACCTCACCGACTGGTTCGACCGCAATCCCAATGAGGCCGCGGACATCATCCGCAAGTCCATCCAGGCGCAGACGGCGCGCGTCGCGGCCCGCAAGGCACGCGATCTGACCCGTCGCAAGGGCCTGCTGGAGTCGGCCTCCCTGCCGGGCAAGCTGAGCGACTGCCAGTCGAACGACCCCACCAAGTGCGAGATCTTCATCGTCGAGGGTGACTCCGCCGGCGGCTCGGCGAAGTCCGGCCGTAACCCGATGTACCAGGCGATCCTGCCCATCCGGGGCAAGATCCTGAACGTCGAGAAGGCGCGGATCGACAAGATCCTGCAGAACACCGAGGTCCAGGCGCTGATCTCGGCCTTCGGCACCGGAGTACACGAGGACTTCGACATCGAGAAGCTCCGCTATCACAAGATCATCCTGATGGCGGACGCCGATGTCGACGGTCAGCACATCAACACCCTGCTGCTGACCTTCCTCTTCCGCTTCATGCGGCCGCTGGTCGAGGCCGGGCACGTGTACCTCTCGCGCCCGCCGCTCTACAAGATCAAGTGGGGCCGGGACGACTTCGAGTACGCGTACTCGGACCGTGAGCGCGACGCCCTGGTCGAGCTGGGAAAGCAGAACGGCAAGCGGATCAAGGAAGACTCGATCCAGCGCTTCAAGGGCCTCGGCGAGATGAACGCCGAGGAACTGCGCATCACCACGATGGATGTGGACCACCGCGTTCTCGGCCAGGTCACGCTGGACGACGCCGCGCAGGCCGACGACCTCTTCTCGGTGCTGATGGGTGAGGACGTGGAGGCACGGCGCTCGTTCATCCAGCGCAATGCCAAGGACGTCCGCTTCCTCGACATCTGAGTCGGTCTCAGCTGACCGCACGAAAGGACTGAAGACCAGCAATGGCCGACGAGAACACCCCCGCCACGACCGAAGAAGAAGAGCCGATCCTGCGGATCGAGCCCGTCGGGCTCGAGACGGAGATGCAGCGCTCCTATCTCGACTACGCGATGTCCGTCATCGTCTCGCGTGCGCTGCCCGACGTACGGGACGGTCTCAAGCCCGTCCACCGGCGTGTGCTCTACGCGATGTACGACGGCGGCTACCGGCCCGAGAAGGGCTTCTACAAGTGCGCCCGCGTCGTCGGTGACGTCATGGGTACGTACCACCCGCACGGCGACTCCTCGATCTACGACGCGCTCGTACGTCTCGCCCAGCCGTGGTCGATGCGTATGCCGCTCGTGGACTCCAACGGCAACTTTGGTTCCCCGGGCAACGACCCGGCCGCCGCCATGCGGTACACCGAGTGCAAGCTGATGCCGCAGTCGATGGAGATGCTCCGGGACATCGACGAGGAGACCGTCGACTTCCAGGACAACTACGACGGCCGTAACCAGGAGCCGACGGTTCTGCCGGCGCGCTTCCCGAACCTGCTCGTCAACGGTTCGGCCGGCATCGCGGTCGGTATGGCCACCAACATCCCGCCGCACAATCTTCGCGAGGTCGCGGCCGGCGCGCAGTGGGCGCTGGAGCACCCCGACGCCACCCACGAGGAGCTGCTCGACGCGCTCATCGAGCGGATCAAGGGCCCGGACTTCCCGTCGGGCGCTCTGGTCGTGGGCCGCAAGGGCATCGAGGAGGCGTACCGCACCGGTCGCGGCTCCATCACGATGCGCGCGGTCGTCGAGGTCGAGGAGATCCAGGGCCGCCAGTGCCTGGTGGTCACGGAGCTTCCGTACCAGACCAACCCCGACAACCTCGCGCAGAAGATCGCCGACCTGGTGAAGGACGGCAAGATCGGCGGCATCGCCGACGTACGCGACGAGACCTCGTCCCGTACGGGCCAGCGCCTGGTCATCGTCCTCAAGCGCGACGCCGTCGCCAAGGTCGTGCTGAACAACCTCTACAAGCACACCGACCTGCAGACGAACTTCGGCGCGAACATGCTGGCGCTGGTCGACGGCGTGCCGCGCACGCTCTCGCTCGACGCCTTCATCCGCCACTGGGTGCACCACCAGATCGAGGTCATCGTCCGGCGTACGAAGTTCCGCCTGCGCAAGGCGGAGGAGCGGGCGCACATCCTGCGCGGTCTGCTCAAGGCGCTGGACGCGATCGACGAGGTCATCGCGCTGATCCGGCGCAGCGACACCGTCGAGATCGCGCGCGAGGGCCTGATGGGCCTGCTGGAGATCGACGAGATCCAGGCCAACGCCATCCTCGAGATGCAGCTGCGCCGACTGGCCGCCCTGGAGCGCCAGAAGATCGTCGCCGAGCACGACGAGCTGCAGGCCAAGATCAATGAGTACAACGCGATCCTGGCCTCGCCCGAGAAGCAGCGCCGGATCGTCAGCGAGGAACTGAACGTCATCGTCGAGAAGTTCGGCGACGACCGGCGCTCCAAGCTGGTGCCCTTCGACGGTGACATGTCCATCGAGGACCTGATCGCCGAGGAGGACATCGTCGTCACCATCACGCGTGGCGGCTATGTGAAGCGTACGAAGACGGACGACTACCGCTCGCAGAAGCGGGGCGGCAAGGGCGTACGCGGCACGAAGCTGAAGGAAGACGACATCGTCGACCACTTCTTCGTCTCCACCACGCACCACTGGCTGCTGTTCTTCACCAACAAGGGCCGGGTCTACCGCGCCAAGGCCTACGAGCTGCCGGATGCCGGCCGGGACGCGCGCGGTCAGCACGTCGCCAACCTGCTGGCCTTCCAGCCGGACGAGCAGATCGCCGAGATCCTGGCGATCCGCGACTACAACGCCGCGCCCTACCTGGTGCTCGCCACCAAGGGCGGTCTGGTGAAGAAGACGCCGCTCAAGGACTACGACTCGCCCCGGTCGGGCGGTGTCATCGCGATCAACCTCCGTGAGACGGAGGACGGCAGCGACGACGAGCTGATCGGTGCCGAGCTGGTCTCGGCCGAGGACGATCTGCTGCTGATCAGCAAAAAGGCGCAGTCGATCCGGTTCACGGCGACCGACGACGCGCTGCGTCCGATGGGGCGTGCCACATCGGGCGTGAAGGGCATGAGTTTCCGTGAGGGAGACCAGCTCCTCTCGATGAATGTGGTGCGGCCGGGTACGTTCGTGTTCACTGCTACTGATGGTGGGTACGCGAAGCGGACCGCCGTCGACGAATACCGCGTCCAGGGTCGTGGCGGCCTCGGTATCAAGGCCGCCAAGATTGTGGAGGACCGTGGTTCGCTCGTGGGCGCGCTGGTGGTCGAGGAGACGGATGAGATCCTCGCCATCACCCTTGGCGGCGGTGTGATTCGTACGCGAGTCAACGAAGTCAGGGAGACGGGCCGTGACACCATGGGCGTCCAACTGATCAACCTGGGCAAGCGCGATGCCGTGGTCGGCATCGCTCGTAACGCCGAGGCCGGTCGCGAGGCCGAAGAGGTCGAAGGGACCGACGAGGTCGAAGCGACCGATTTGGCCGGCGCCGACGCGGCCGAGGCGGCAGTCGAGGGCAGTGAGCCCTCGGCAGGGGAGCACGAGGAGTAAAGCGTGAGTGGAGCCACGGGCGCCGGATCGGCCGCATCCGGAGCGAACGGTGCCCGTGGCCCTGCCGCGGACTCCCAGGGGGTTACGGTGACGGACACCCGGGGGCCCATGCCCCCGCACGAGACGTACGGCGGCGAGCAGCCGGCGCCGCAGCAGCCTGCGCAGCCGTATCACCCGCCGCAGGCATACCCCTCGCCCCAGGGCGGGGGCGCGCCTCAGCCGGGCGCGGCTGTACGCCGGCCGCGCACCGGGGCCCGTACGACGCCGCGTACGCGCAAGGCGCGGCTGCGGGTGGCCAAGGCCGATCCGTGGTCCGTGATGAAGGTCAGCTTCCTGCTCTCCATCGCGCTGGGCATCTGCACGGTGATCGCGTCAGCGGTGCTGTGGATGGTCATGGACGCGATGGGTGTCTTCTCCACCGTCGGCGGGACGATCAGCGAGGCGACCGGCTCCAACGAGAGCAATGGATTCGACCTTCAGTCGTTCCTGTCGCTGCCGCGCGTGCTCATCTTCACCTCCGTCATCGCGGTGATCGATGTGGTGCTGGCCACAGCTCTGGCCACCCTCGGAGCCTTTATCTACAACCTCTCCGCGGGTTTCGTGGGCGGCGTCGAGCTCACCCTCGCCGAGGACGAGTGAGACAGGACAACCGATTTTGGGACTGGCCCCGACGTGCGCTAATCTTCATGAGTCAGCGCGCAGCGCGGCGGGGCTATAGCTCAGTTGGTTAGAGCGCATCCCTGATAAGGATGAGGCCACAGGTTCAAATCCTGTTAGCCCCACCAGCTTGATTCGGCCCGGACGGAGTTTCTCCGTCCGGGCCGATCGCTTTGTCCGGGGCCGGAGTTGGGGCGCCCGGAGGTCGTACGCTGGTCCTACGCAGGTCACCGATCGGTATCGGTCGGTGTGTATAGTCGGGCGCCAGAAGTCCTCATACGTCAAGGAAAGACGAGGTCGCGCGGTGAAGAAGCTTCTCCTGGTCGCACTGGCCGCCATCGGCGGGCTCCTCGTGTACCGCCAGATCCAGGCGGATCGCGCCGAGCAGGATCTGTGGACGGAGGCGACCGACTCCGTGCCCGCAGGTTCGGGTGTGTGAGACGCAGCAATCTTGAAACCACTGAGCCCCGGTCGCTGAAGCGGCCGGGGCTCAGTGCTGCCCGCCCCCTTTCTTGGCCGTCCGGTGCCGTTGCGTGAACGTGACAATCTTGGTCTTGAGTTCGCCTGAGCAAATCAATAGCTTGCAAGAGCAAACTTTGGGGGCGCTGCTCGCCGTGGTGGCGGGACCGCTGCCGGGTGCGAGCGCTGCGGGGCAGACAGCGCGGGCCGAAGGGCTGGGGGACGGGAAGTCGCCGTCACGCCGGGTGATTCGGCCGCCCGCGAAGACAGCCGAGTGGCTGCCGGGGCAGGATGGTCCGGCACCGCGACCGCTGCGGCGGCCGACTGCGCGGTCGTCCTGATCGTGGGCCTGGTGCTCTTACTGGTACGGCGGACAAGGAGAAGCGCGTGAAGAGGCAGCGCGGCACGGGCCGGGTGACGCTGGCGGCCATGGCGGCGATGTGCGCGGTGGCGGCGCTGCCCGGGCAGTCATGGGCGGCCGGCGAGCCCAATCCGTACACCTTCGACAGCGAGGCCAAGACCGTCAAGGGCGCCCCGGTCAACAGTGACGGGCCGTCTCTTACGGCCGGATCGACGTACAAGGACACGATCAAGCCGGGCGAGAAGCGCTACTACCGGGTCGATCTCGATGCCAAGACCAACGCCTACATCTCGGCCGTCGCCGTCCCCAAGCCGGCGACGAAGCTGTCGTACGCGGACAAACTCTCGGTGAGCATCGAGGACCGCTCGGGGTACAAGTGCGGTGACGAGGACGCCCAGTTCGGATCGGCCTTGTACGCCAGGCCGGTCGCCGCGTATGCCGACCGGACGATCGCGAAGGACACCAGCAACTGCCAGGAGGCGGGCGCGTACTACGTGCTCCTGCAGCGGTCGAAGGCAGACACCTCCACGCCCGAGCCGTGGGACGTGGAGATCCGTTTCGCCTCCGAGTCCGGGCTGAAGTCCCAAGGCCCCACCGCGCCGGCCGAGAACTGGCCGTCCGCATCCCCCGCGGCGCCCGGAGGCGGCCCCGGGAAGCGGCACGGCGGCACGAGCTTCACCCATGCCACGAGCCTGAAGCAGGGCGAGTGGCAGGACACGATCACCCCCGGCCAGACGCTCTTCTACCGGGTGCCGGTCGACTGGGGACAGCAGCTCTTCGCCAGCGCCGACCTCGGAAGCAGTACGGCGCCCGACAGTGCGAAGAGCGTCAACAATGCCCTGGTGCTGTCCCTGCACAACCCGGCCCGTGGATACGTCGATGACGCGTCGAGTCTGTACTACGACGGCAAGCAGAAGTCGCTGGCGCTGGACCCGCTGCCGCCGGTGGCGTACGAGAACCGATACGACTCCACGAGTTCCACCAATGCCATGCGGTTCGCCGGCTGGTACTACCTCTCGGTCACGCTCAACCCGGAGATCGGCAAGGAGTACGGCACGAAGGCCATTCCGCTGACGCTGCGCGTGAACGTCGAGGGCGAGGTGCGGGGTGCTCCGGCGTACGACGGGCCCGCCGGGGACTTCCAGGTCACCAAGGACGACCAGGAGGCCGCGGACAGCGGGAAGAGCGCGCCGCAGGCGGCGAAGAGCGACACGATGCAGCTGGTCGCCGCCGCGGGGATCGGCGCGGGGACCGTGCTGGTGCTGGGACTCGGCGTGTGGACCCTGCTGGCGCGGCGGCGGACGGCCGGGTCGCCGGCGCAGGGACCTGCTCACGCGGCTCCGGTGGCTCAAGTCACGGATGCTGCCGCTCCGTTCCCGGCGCAGGGACCGGCGGCGGGGCAGGTGCCAGGACAGGTGGCCGGTGTGCACGGCCAGGTTCCGGGCCAGGCACCTGGCCAGGCGCCCGGGCAGTACGGCCCGCCGCCCACCTGGTAGTTCAGGAGCCGCGGGATCAGGCCTGGGTCAGCGCCCAGATGCCCACCGCGAAGCAGAGCAGCGCGACAAGCAGCACCGGGACCGCGACCTTCGGGGGCGGTCCCGGTCGTTTGCGGGCCGCCGTCGGAACTGGCGCGTGCGCGTGCGGAACCTGCGGGCTCTGCGCCGTGTAAGCACGGGTGAGGGCTTGTTCGTACGGCACCGCGGCGGTGGGAGCGGTCGGGGACTGCACGGACTGCTCGGGCGCGGGGGCGTACAGCGGGGAAGCGCTGTGGGCCGGTGCGGGCGTGGGGGTGGGAGTCGGTGTGGGCGTCGGCTCCGAGGCCGCCGGCATGGGGGGCGGAGTGGACGGCTGGGCCGTGTAAGGGAGTTGGGCGGACGGCTGCTGCGGTGGCGGGGCCAGATGGAAGCTGCCCGTCTGCGACGGCGGGAGCGGCTGCTGTACGTGAGCCTGCTCGGCCTGGGCAGCCGGTGCGGTGTCCCGTGCTGGGCCGGTCGGGCCGTCGGGGCCGAATCCGGCGGGGAGCGGGCCGATCTGGTCGAAGATCTCGACGGGCTCGTCGTCGGCACCGGGCTCCGGGAGCATCTCGACAGCCGCCGTGAGCGCCTTGCGCGCCCCCGTGGCGGTACGGAACCGAACCTGCGGATCGGGCTGCAGCAGACCGGCGAGCACCTGCCACAGCGGTTCGGGGATGCCCTGAGGGGCACCAGGAGTCCCGATGTTGGCGAAGTGCTCGACCAGCGCTCTGGAGTCGGGCTTCTTGCCCTGGAGCAGATAGAGCGCGACGAGACCGACCGCGAAGAGATCGGCAGTGAAGTCCGGCTCCGCGCCCATCATCTGCTCGGGCGCGAAGTAACCGGGCGTGCCCACCACATAGTTGGTCTCGGTGAGCCGTGGCTCACCCTTGCGCATCGAGATCCCGAAGTCGGACAGCCGCAGATGCGGCCGTCCGGTCCCGGTGGCCTCCATCAGGATGTTCGCCGGCTTGATGTCGCGGTGCACGACCCCCTCCGCGTGCACCGCGGCCAGACCGGACAGCAGCTGATCGAGCAGCGTGCACACAAAACGGGGCGGCAGCGGGCCGTAGTCCCCGATGACATGCGCCAGCGACCCGCCGCTCACCAGGTCCATGGTGAACAGCACCTTGTCGTCGTCCGCGGCCCAGCTGGCCGGAGCGAGGACATGGGGATGATCGATCCGCAGGGCCTGTTCGCGGACGAAGCGCAGCAGGGTGTGCGCATCGCTCTGCTGCAGCACCTTGGCCGCCACATAGCGACGGCGCCGCTGGTCCCAGGCTCGCCACACCGCACCGACACCGCCGCGACCGATCGGGTCGATCAGTTCGTACCGACCAGCGAAGACCTCACCCATTGCGCTGCGCCCGCTCCCCGTTCCCTCGTGAGGCCGACTGCCTCGGTCAGCTCTGATGCGACTCGTAGTGGGCGACGGCGTCGGCCGTGCGACCGGCGCCGTACACCCGGAGGAACTCTGCCAGTTCGGGGTGGCTCGGGGCGAGAGAGTCCGCCGCATCGATGATGTCGCCCGCCGCGGCAACCGAACGAAGCAGCGACTGGATCTCGCGTACGACACGGCGAACTGTCGGCGCTCCGGAGCTGCTTGTGCTCTGGCTGGTGCCGGTCAGCACGGAGCCGCCCTGCGACTTCTTGATCTCTTCCATCCGGTCCGTCGCCTCGACCGCGCTGACACTGCCGTCGGCGACCTGACTCGCCAGATCCTGCAGCGCCTGCACCCGCTGGACCACCGCGGGGTTGCCGATCTTGGCGCGCTGGCCGCTCATCAGCTGGGAGAGCATCGGAGCCGACAGCCCGAGCACCGCGGCAAGGCGGGCCTGGTTCAGGCCCAGATCATCGATGAGCCGACGGAACAGCGCCCCCAGAGGCTCTCCGTACCAGCTGCGCTGCAGCTCTCTGGCTCTTGCGGTTGTTTCCTGCTGCACTGCGTCCATTGCGTCTCCCCATCGCTTTTCCCCAAAGCGGGCTTCGCTGCTGCGAACCTCGACGAGCATCTTACGGAGAGTGGTCGCCCACCGGGAGTCCCAATCCTTTTGCAGGATTCCGGGGGTCACCCGGTACTCTGGTCTGCGGCGGTGGCCGAGGCACGCTTCTGCTCTGCCGTACCCACCCTTCCGGGGCCTTAGCTCAGTTGGTAGAGCGCTGTCTTTGCATGGCAGATGTCAGGGGTTCGACTCCCCTAGGCTCCACAGCGACAAGGGCGCTCCGATCTGTCGAGAACAGATCGGAGCGCCCTTTTTCACTGCCTTGTACTGCCTCTCCGCCCCGCCCGCACCGTGGAATGGGCCGTCCGGGTGGTGTTCATCGGAAGAACTGCGCAGCGGCGGCGTCGCTCCCCCACTTCCCGAGATGCGTACACATCATGAGAAAGGTATGTAGATCGCTCAACCCGAAAGCGAGGGGTCATGGCCGCCATCAAGGTCAGAAATCTGTGGACCGCGCTCATCAGCGCGTTCTTTGCGCTGCTTGCCTCGGTGGGGCTGACCACCGCCACCGCCGCCGCGCGCCGGCCGGCTGTCGGGACGCCCAAGGCGCCGGTCCTGCCGCAGCAGGTGCGCCGGCAGACCGTACGGCCGACGGTGCCCGCGCCCAGTACGCGATGGAGCCCCGCTACACAGTGGAGCCCCGTCGCGCGCGACAGATCGCTGCCGCCCACCATCAAGCAGCGCATCCGAGCCGAGGCCCATGGATCGTCGCCGGCCACCCGTCACCTGCCCGCGACCGACGCCGACAGTGCCGACATCCCGGACATCGGGTCGAGCCCGTCACCTGCCCGCGTCGCCGACACGGCGCCCGCCTCGGCATGAGGCGCCGGGACCGCTCACCTCTCCCGGCGCCACCTGCCCCACGGGCGGTATGCGATCAGCGCTCATCGTCGCGGTCGGCAGCCTCCGCCTCGTCCTGCTTCGCCTGCACCTCGGGGTCCAGGTCTCCCTGCTCACTGCCGTCGACGGACGACAGCGGGGCTCGGTCGGAGACCTCCGTGGCAGCGGGCGGTTCCACCAGCCAGTCGGGGTTGGCCTGCTTGTCCCACCACTTCCAGGCCGCGACCGCCCCACCGACCAGCACACCGACGATCGCGAGACCCTTGGCGAGCCGCGCGGCCTTCGAGCGCCGCTCGTGCTTCCTCACCAGCTTCTGAATTTCCTTCGCCGTCACCTGTCCGCGCAGTGCGGCCAGTGCGGCAGCGGAGCGGGCCAGAGCCTCCTCCCGTACGGGCAGAGCGACGGCCACCGCCTGCTCCACACGCGGAACGGTGTAATCCGCCGCCTGACGAGCCGCCCTCCGAGCCTGAACCGCGGCTCGGTGCGCTGCCTCGTCCACCTTCGGCGGCACACGCGGCGCAACACGCGCGTCGTACTGAACACGGGCCTGAGTAGCGGCCTTGGAGACTGTGGGCGCGAGCCGTACGCGGGCCTCGTGCGCATAGTGCGCGGCCTGGTCCTTGGCCGTACCGGCGTAGGGCGCCACCACTTCCGCGGCGTGCAGCACGCTGTCCTTCGCCGTACCGGTCGCGGCGCGCACGCTGTCCATGCGGGTCACGGGATCCTCCTCCTCGGTGGCGTTCTGGGTGGCTGGGCTTTACTTCCAGTTAGGCACAGTTTCGCCTTTCCACCCGTTTGGAAATCATGCCTGTTGAGTGCGGCCTCGGCATGCGGGGCGGGCATCCGGGTCATGTAGGGACCTTGCGGACGACGATGCCACGGTTCGCCCCACAACGCGCCGCTTCGTCGAGGACTCGACGCCTTTTATCCGTGGACGGCTCTCGCGTGCGAGGATCGTGTGACGTCAGAGCAGACTTACGGAAGGCAGATCGTGGCCGAGCAGCTGTACGCCACCTTGAAGACCAATCAAGGCGACATCGAGATCCGGCTACTGCCGAACCACGCGCCCAAGACGGTCAAGAACTTCGTGGAGCTCGCCAAGGGCGAGCGTGAGTGGACCCACCCGGCGACCGGAAAGAAGTCCACTGACAAGCTGTACGACGGCACGGTCTTCCACCGCGTGATCAGCGGCTTCATGATCCAGGCCGGTGACCCGCTGGGCAACGGCACGGGCGGCCCGGGGTACGAGTTCCAGGACGAGTTCCACCCGGACCTCGGCTTCGACAAGCCGTACCTGCTGGCCATGGCGAACGCCGGCCCGGGCACCAACGGCTCGCAGTTCTTCATCACCGTGTCGCCCACCGCCTGGCTGACCCGCAAGCACACCATCTTCGGCGAGGTCAGCAGCGAGACCGGCAAGAAGGTCGTGGACGCGATTGCCTCCACCCAGACCAACCCGCGCACCGACCGCCCGGTGAGCGATGTCGTGATCGAGTCGGTCGTCGTGGAGACCCGCGAGGGCTGAGCCCCGCAGTGCCCCTGTGGCGCCCCCGGGGATCCTCAGGGACCCGAGGGGACCCGAGGGGAACCAATTCGCCCCGCTCATCCGTATGGATGGGCGGGGCGGTGTGTTGAGCTAGGGAGACAGAGGGACCTCATGGACCAGGCGCCAGGCAGTGGGCAGCAGCCGCAGGACGCGCACGGCCCCAGCTGCTACCGGCATCCGGGCCGCGAGACGGGCATCAGGTGCACCCGTTGCGAGCGGCCCATCTGCACGGAGTGCATGGTCAGCGCGTCGGTCGGATTCCAGTGCCCGGAATGTGTCCGTTCGGGATCCGGTACGGGACACGCCCCGTCGGCCACGCGACCGCGGACCATCGCGGGCGGCACGGTCACCGCTGATCCGCGCCTGCTGACGAAGCTCCTGATCGCGATCAACCTCGCCGTCTTCCTGCTGCAGCTGTCGCTCGGGGACCGGTTCACCGACCAGTTCGACCTGATCGGGCGCGCCTTCGTCCCGGTGCTCGGAGATGTCGAGGGCGTCGCGGAGGGGCAGTGGTACCGGCTGCTGACGTCGATGTTCCTGCACGGCAGCTATATCCACATCGCGTTCAACATGCTCAGCCTGTGGTGGATCGGCGGCCCTCTGGAAGCCGCCCTCGGACGCGCGCGCTACCTCACCCTGTACGTGCTCTCCGGCTTTGCGGGCAGCGCGCTGACGTATCTGCTCGCCGACGCGAACCAGCCCTCGCTCGGCGCCTCCGGCGCCGTCTTCGGCCTCTTCGGCGCGACCGCCGTGCTCATGCGGCGAATGAACTACGACATGCGGCCGGTCATCGCACTGCTGGTGATCAACCTGATCTTCACCTTCAACCCGGCGTTCAACATCGCCTGGCAGGCCCATATCGGCGGGCTCGTCGGCGGTGTCGTGGTCGGGTACGCCATGGTGCACGCGCCGACCGAGCGCCGGGCTCTGGTCCAGTACGGCACCTGCGCACTGATCCTGGTCGCGGTGATCGTCACCGTGGTGGCCAGGACCGCCGCGCTCACCTGAGCGAGACCTTTCCCCAAAGTTGTCCACAGCGTGTGGTCGATCTTGTGCATGCTGTGGGGAACAAGCGTGCCCCTTGTCGCTGAGCTGGGTTTTCCCAGCAGAGACAAGGGGCAGGACGCTTCATCAAGATGGCCGATGCAGTCACACCGGCGTCAATGCTTTGAGGGTTATCCACAGATCGTCTGAACTTTTCCCCACTGTGGACAACGCTGTGGATAACCTCGGGGCAGGGCTTGACGACGAGGCTGCGGAGAAGCTACTTCCACTGGGTCGATACGCCGAAGCCGGCGGCGATGAAGCCGAAGCCGGCAACGATGTTCCAGTTGCCGAAGCTCTTGATCGGAAGGTCGCCCTCAGTGACATAGAAGAGGACGATCCAGGCCAGGCCGATCAGGAACAGCGCGAGCATCACCGGTGCGACCCAGCTGCGGCTGGTCAGCTTGATGCTGGTCGCCTGCTTCGACGCCGGCGGCGGCGTGAAGTCGGCCTTCTTGCGGATACGTGACTTCGGCACGAGGGACTCTCCTGTCGATGCGCTGCGTGACCGCGCAGGGAACTGTGGCTTGACGCCAGGGGCTGGAGCGAGGGGGACCACCGCCTCCCCCGGGCGTCCGTTAGCGTAGTGCTTCCGCGGCGCCTAAGGAGATAAGGGTACGTTGAGCAATTCTGCCGACTCCCCCCAAGGTCCGGACAACCGCTTCGACGAACAGGAAGGTGGCGAAGCTCGATGAGGGGTGGTGGTCGGGTGACGGGCGGGACTGTCCGGCTCTTGACGGCTGCCGTGTTCGCCCTCGCCGGGCTGATCTTCGTGACCAGCTTCAACACCGCCAAGGGCACCAATATCCGTACGGACGCGTCGATGCTGAAGCTCTCCGACCTGATCCAGCAGCGCAGCACCAAGAACGCCGACCTGGACGAGTCCACCGCGGCGGTACGGGACGACGTCGACTCGCTCGCCCGGCGCGACGACGGCTCCACCAAGGCCGAGGACGCCAGGCTCGGCGCCCTGGAGAAGGCCTCGGGCACCTCGTCGGTCACCGGACCCGCTCTCAGCGTCACCCTCAACGACGCCCCGCCGAACGCACAGGCAGCCCCCGGCTACCCCGAGCCGCAGGCCAACGACCTGGTCATCCACCAGCAGGACCTGCAGGCCGTCGTGAACGCTCTGTGGCAGGGCGGCGCCAGGGGCATCCAGGTCATGGACCAGCGGCTCATCTCCACCAGCGCCGTGCGCTGCGTCGGCAACACGCTGATCCTCCAGGGCCGCGTCTACTCCCCGCCGTACAAGGTCACGGCCGTCGGCGACCGGGGCGCGCTCAAGAAGGCGCTCGCCGAATCCCCCGCGATCCAGAACTACCAGCTGTATGTGAAGGCCTACGGGCTCGGCTGGAAAGTCGCTGAGCGCAAGGCGGTGACTCTCCCCGGCTACTCGGGCACAGTGGATCTCCACTACGCGAAGCCCGTGCAGTAGCCCCTGGGGGGACGGTGGGACGGACGGCATCGGTACGGCTGATCGTCAGGACCTTCAGCGAACTCTGCATCACCGCCGGCACCTTGATCGTGCTCTTCGTCGTGTACGTAGCGTTCTGGACCGGAATCAAGGCAGCGGGCGCCACCGACGGGCAGATCGACAGGCTCCAGGAGGAGTGGTCGCAGGGTCCGGTCCAGGCTCCCGCCGCCACTCCTGCTCCGGAGCGCACGACGACACCCGCCCCTGGCGCCCCCAAGGAGTACCGCGACGGCAAGCCCTTCGCGGTCATGTACATCCCCCGCTTCGGCAGGAGTTGGGACTGGCCGGTCCTGGAAGGCACCTCGCCGGGCACCCTCAAGAAGGGCCTCGGGCACTACGCCTCCACCACCGTCCTCGGCGGCAGCGGCAACTTCTCGGTCGCCGGCCACCGGCGCACGTACGGCGATCCCTTCAAGGACTTCCCGGAGCTGCGGCCGGGTGACGCGGTGGTGCTGACGGACGGGACGACCTGGTTCACGTACCGCGTCGACCGGGAGCCCTACCGGACCGTCCCGAGCGACACCGGCGTCATCGACCCCGTCCCCAGGAAGCCGGGCTTCGACGGGCCGGGACGCTATCTGACGCTGACCACCTGTGATCCGGAGTGGGGCAGCAGCCACCGGCTGATCGCCTGGGCGCATCTGGACGCCACCCAGCCTGTGACCGACGGCAAACCCGAAGCTTTGCGCAGCTGACCCATGTGCCCCTGCCGCCCTTTAGTCTGGTGCGGTACCAAACGGAAAGGGACAGCATGTACGGCTGGATCTGGCGGCATCTGCCGGGCAACGCATGGGTGCGGGCAGTTCTCTCGCTCGTGCTGATCCTCGCGGTCGTCTACGTGCTGTTCCAGTACGTCTTCCCATGGGCGGAGCCGCTGCTTCCGTTCAACGATGTGACGGTCGACGGAGCAGGGGCGGCCCGATGAGCGCGCGCATCCTGGTCGTCGACAACTACGACAGCTTCGTCTTCAACCTCGTCCAGTACCTGTACCAACTGGGTGCGGAGTGCGAGGTCGTGCGCAACGACGAGGTGGCGCCGGCACATGCGCAGGACGGCTTCGACGGGGTGCTGCTGTCCCCCGGACCCGGAGCACCCGAGCAGGCAGGTGTGTGCATCGAGATGGTGCGCCACTGCGCCGACACCGCGGTGCCGGTCTTCGGCGTCTGCCTGGGGATGCAGTCGATGGCGGTGGCGTACGGCGGTGTGGTGGGCCGGGCTCCCGAGCTGCTGCACGGCAAGACCTCGCCGGTCACGCACGAGGGTAAGGGCGTCTTCGCGGGGCTGCCTTCGCCGTTCACGGCGACCCGCTACCACTCGCTGGCCGCGGAGCCGGCGGAGCTCCCGGACGAGCTGGAGGTCACGGCACGGACCGCGGACGGCATCATCATGGGGCTGCGCCACCGTGAACTGGCCGTCGAGGGCGTGCAGTTCCACCCCGAGTCGGTCCTCACCGAGCACGGGCATCTGATGCTCGCCAACTGGCTCGAGCAGTGCGGCGACACCGGGGCCGTCGAGCGTTCGGCGGGGCTCGCACCGGTGGTGGGCAAGGCTGTGGCGTGAACGCCCGGCGTCCTGAGGACGGGTATGAGTACGACCCGCTGACGGATCCCTCCCCTACGGCTCCGCCGTGGGGAGACCCCATGCCGCCGGGGGAGCAGGGGTCGCCCTGGTTCGGGGCGACGGACGCTCCGGACGCGGGGCACGCTCACGCCCCTGAGGCCGAGGTGCCCCAGCCTCAGGAGTGGTCCGGCTACCGCCAGTACTCCGGAGACGACCCGGAGGGCTATCAGCGGGACTGGTACGCCCAGCCGCAACCGGAAGCGGAACCTGGGGCGGCGCTGTACGAGACCGTCGCGATCCCCCAGCAGATGTCCGGGCCGATACCAGTACCGGACGACGAGACCGTCGCCCTGCGTACGGAGGACACCCGGCGCGCGGCACAGGCGCCCGCGGGTCCCGGCCGTGCCGAGCGGCGCCGGGCTGCCAAGGCCCGGGGCCACAGGCGCCCGGGGCCCGCTTCTGCCGCCCCGGACACCTCCGCGACGCCCGCCAAACCTCTCTCACGCGTCGAGGCCCGCCGCGCCGCGCGTGCCGCGAAGGACAGCCCCGCCGTCATCGCGAGCCGCGCCATCGGTGAGCTCTTCATCAGCTTCGGCGTGCTGATGCTGCTGTTCGTGACGTACCAGCTCTGGTGGACGAACATACGCGCGGGGCAGCAGGCCAGCCAGGAGACGAACAAGATCCAGGACGACTGGGCCAAGGGCCGTCAGCCCGGTGCGTTCGAGCCCGGGCAGGGCTTCGCCATCATGCACATCCCCAAGCTGGACGTGGTCGTCCCGATCGCCGAGGGCATCAGCAAGCACAAGGTCCTCGACCGCGGCATGGTGGGCCACTACGGCGAGGGGAAGCTCAAGACCGCGATGCCCTCGGACAAGGCGGGCAACTTCGCGGTCGCGGGTCACCGCAACACCCACGGAGAACCGTTCCGGTACATCAACCGTCTACAGCCGGGGGACCCGATCGTCGTCGAGACGCAGGACGCGTACTACACGTACAAGATGGCGAACATCCTCCCGCAGACCTCACCGTCGAACGTGAGTGTGATCGCTCCGGTGCCGGAGGGCGCCGGATTCGACGGACCGGGCAGGTACATCACGCTGACGACGTGTACGCCGGAATTTACGAGTACGTATCGAATGATCGTGTGGGGCAAGATGGTCGACGAACGACCGCGCAGCAAGGGCAAACCCGACGCGCTCGTCGGCTGAAAACGGTTGGTTCGGTTCGGTGGGTGCGGTGGGACTTCAAGACGGGAAAAGGTGCAGTGTCACGTGCGCGTAGCCGGGCCGCCGGTGTCATCAGTGTCTTCGGCGAACTGCTGATCACCGCGGGCGTGGTGCTGGGGCTCTTCGTCGTCTACTCACTGTGGTGGACGAACGTCCTCGCCGACCGTGCGGCCTCCAAACAGGGCGACCAGATGCGCGACGGCTGGGCGAGCAGCCCCGGCGCCCTCGACACCAAGGACGGCATCGGCTTCCTCCACGTACCCGCCATGAGCAACGGCGAGGTGCTGGTGAAGAAGGGCACCGATTCCCAAAGCCTCAACGACGGCATCGCGGGCTACTACACGGACCCGATCAAGTCGGCGCTCCCCTGGGACGGCAAGGGCAACTTCACGCTGGCAGCGCACCGCGACGGCCATGGAGCGAAGTTCCACAACATCCACAAGCTGAAGGACGGGGACCCGATCGTCTTCGAGACGCGGGACACCTGGTACGTCTACAAGGTCTTCAAGGAGCTTCCGGAGACCTCGAAGTACAACGTGAACGTGCTGCAGCCGGTCCCGAAGGAGTCGGGCAGGACGAAGTCCGGCCGGTACATCACGCTGACGACGTGCACGCCCGTCTACACGTCGGACTTCCGCTACATCGTGTGGGGCGAGCTGGTGCGCACGCAGAAGGTCGACGCGGACCGTACGCCGCCGGCGGAGCTGCGCTGACTGAGCTCCTTGGAGGAGCTCAGCCGTCCTGGGCTCGGCGTACGGCGGTGATGCCGCCCTCGGTGCGCACAGCAGATGGCAGGCAGCAGGAGGCCCCGGTCACCCGATGAGGGGTGCCGGGGCCTCCTGCTTTGCGGTCCGGGGCTAGCCGAAGATTCCGCCGTCGTTCCCGCCGTTGTTGCCGCCCCCGCCGCCGTCAATGGTCTGCACATTGATCTGCTGGCCGGGAGTCGCCGGTGAACCGGCCGCCGGGTCCTGAACAATGATCCGGGCCCTGTCGTCGTTCGGACCGTTGACGGCGCCGAGCTGCAGACCTGCCTGAGCGAGGATCTGCTTGGCCTCGCCGATCGTCTTGTTGAACAGCTGAGGCACCTGAGCGGTCTGCTGCGGGCCCTTGGAGACCTGCAGCGTGACCGTGGCACCCTTGGCGGCCTTCGAGTTGCCCGTCGGGTCCTGCGTGATGACCGTGCCCACCGGCTGATCGGAGTCCACGTCCACCCGCGTGACCGTGAACTCGAGGGTCTCGAGCTGGCTCTTGGCGTCGTCGAACAGCCGACCCACGACGGGAGGCACGGTGACCTTGGCCTGCTTGGCCACGGTGAGCGTGACCTCGGTGCCCTTCTCGGCCTCGGTGCCACCCGATGGATCTTGCTTGAGGACCTTGCCCGGCTCCTCGTCGGACTCAATCTCCGTGGTTTCGACCCGGAAGGCCTTGCCCTCTAGGATCTCCTTCGCCCGCTCCACTTTCTTGTCGAGTACATCGGGGACCTCGACCTTGGGTGCGCCCTCCGAGACGACGACCTGGACGGTCTCGCCCTGCTGCATATTCCCGTTGGCCGGTGTCTGGCTGCAGATGCTGCCCTTCGGCTGCTCGCAGCGCGCCGTACTCGATTGGGCGACCTTGACGCCGGCGTTCGTCCCGAGCGTCTGGGCTTCCCTCAGCGTCTTACCGACGAGCTGCGGCACCGGCACATCGCCGCCGCCGCCGTCACCGCCGCCGAAGACCGCCTTGCCGATCAGCACCGCGCCGACGAGCACCAGGATGCCCGCGAGGATCAGCAGGATCGTCGAGGTGTTCGACTTCTTCTGGCGTCGGCGGTCCGGGCGGTCGTCGTAGCCGTAGCCCCCGTCGTCCGGGTTCATCGGCGGAAGCATCGACGTCTGGCCCGCCGGGTCGGCCTGGCGCAGCGCCGTGGTCGGCTGGTCCTCGGGGGCGTATCCGCCGTAGCCGACCGCGCCCATCGCCGCCGTCGCCGCGACCGGCTGGCCGTCGAGGCAGGCCTCGATGTCCGCGCGCATCTCGTCGGCCGACTGGTAACGGTAGTCGGGGTCCTTGACCAGGGCCCTCAGGACGATGGCGTCCATCTCGGGCGTGATCTCGGGGTCGAAGTTGCTCGGCGGCTGCGGCTCCTCGCGTACATGCTGGTAGGCCACCGCCACCGGGGAGTCGCCCACGAAGGGCGGACGGACGGTGAGGAGCTCGTAGAGCAGACAGCCGGTGGAATACAGGTCGGAGCGGGCGTCGACCTGCTCGCCCTTGGCCTGCTCCGGGGAGAGGTACTGCGCGGTGCCGATGACCGCCGCGGTCTGGGTCATCGTCATCCCGGAGTCGCCCATGGCGCGGGCGATGCCGAAGTCCATGACCTTGACCTGGCCGGTGCGCGTCAGCATGACGTTCGCCGGCTTGATGTCGCGGTGGACGATCCCGTTGCGGTGGGAGTACTCCAGCGCCTGGAGGATGCCGATGGTCATCTCGAGCGTGCGCTCGGGAAGCAGCTTGCGCCCGGAGTGCAGCAGCTCTCTGAGTGTGGAGCCGTCGACGTACTCCATGACGATGTACGGGATCGAGACCCCGTCGACGTAGTCCTCGCCCGTGTCGTAGACCGCGACGATTGCCGGGTGGTTGAGCGAGGCGGCCGACTGGGCCTCACGGCGGAACCGGGCCTGGAAGGACGGGTCACGGGCGAGATCGGCCCGCAGCGTCTTCACGGCGACGGTGCGGCCGAGCCGGGTGTCGTGGGCGAGGTAGACCTCTGCCATGCCACCACGGCCGAGCACCGAGCCCAGTTCGTACCGGCCGCCGAGGCGACGCGGCTCTTCCATAACTGTTCCAGCCCTCTCCGTCAGTCCCGACCGCACCCGTGTGTGGTCCGGCGGTGTGCTGTTCGCGCATACGCTACCGGCCACGCACCACCTGATCGGCCCGCGACCGTCACCTGATACCCGACCGGTATCGCAATGTGCAGGTATGGACGCCGGACGTGATCCGCGTCACTTCTTGCTGTCCAGTACGGCCTGCATCACGGACTTGGCGATGGGGCCGGCGAGGCCACCGCCGGTGATGTCGTCGCGCTTGGCTTCGCTGTCCTCGACGATGACCGCGACTGCGACGGGCGATCCGTCGGCGGTCTTCGCGTACGAGATGAACCAGGCGTACGGGTTCTTGCTGTTGTTCTCGCCGTGCTGGGCGGTACCGGTCTTGCCGCCGACGGTGACGCCGTCGATCTTGGCCTTGCCGCCCGTGCCGTTCGGGCTCTCGACGACGTTCTGCATCATTTCCTGGAGGAGCTGCGCGTTCTTCTGGGAGAGCGGGCGGCTCATCTCCTGCGGCTCGGTCTTCTCGATGACGTCCAGGTTGGGCGCTTCAAGCTGGTCGATCATGTACGGCTTCATCAGCTTGCCGTCGTTGGCGATCGCCGCCGCGACCATGGCCATCTGAAGGGGCGTCGTGGCGGTGTTGAACTGGCCGATGGAGGAGAGCGCGTTGCCGGGCCGGTCCATGTTCTTGTCGTAGACGGAGCCGGCGGCACGTACCGGAGTGTCGATCTCGGCGTTGTTGAAGCCGAACTTCTGCGCCGTCTCCAGCATCTTGTCCCGGCCGACCTGGTCACCGAGCTTGGCGAAGACGGAGTTGCACGAGACTTCCAGCGCCTTCATCAGGCTGGCGTTCTTGCAGCCGTTGGCGTGGTTGACCATCGGCGTGCGGGTGTTGGGCAGGATGTACGGCTCCGGGGTGTCCGTCGCCGAGTTGATGTCGTCGATCACGCCGTGCTCCAGCGCAGCGGCCGCGGTGACCACCTTGAAGGTGGAGCCGGGCGGGTAGACCTCGCGAAGCGCGCGGTTGAGCTTCGGCTTGTTCTTGTCCTTCTCGAGGGTCACCCATGCCTTCTCGTCCTTGGCCGAGTAGCCGGCGAAGGTCGAGGGGTCGTACGAAGGAGTCGAGGCGAGCGCGAGGATCTTGCCGGTCTGCGGGTCGATGGCCGCGACGGCGCCCTTCTTGTTGCCCAGGCCCTGGTAGGCGGCCTTCTGCGCGGCGCCACTGAGCGTCGTGACGACGTTGCCACCCTTCTTCTTGTCGCCGGTGAACATCGCCATCGTGCGGTCGAAGAACAGCTGGTCGGAGTTACCGGTGAGTATGCTGTCCTGAAGCTTCTCGATCTGGTTGGCGTCGTATGCCTGGGAGGCGTAGCCGGTGACCGGGGCCCACATGGCGCCGTCGATGTAGGTGCGCTTGTACTTGTAGAACTTGTCGTTCGTCGCCGTGGAGCCCGTGATCGGCTTGCCGTCCACGATGATGTTGCCGCGCTCGTAGGCGTATCGCTCGATCAGTACGCGCTTGTTGTTCTCGTGGGTGTTGAGCTCCTTGCTCTGCATGTACTGGACCCAGTTGGTACGGATCAGCAGGGCGAGGATGAGCAGGCCGCAGAAGATCGCGACCCGGCGCAAGGGCTTGTTCACGGTCGGACCACCTGGGTCATTTCGGCGTCGGGGGACGGGGCAGGGGACGGCGCCGGTCGGCGCGCGGTGTCGCTGATCCGGATCAGGATGGCGATGAGTGCCCAGTTGGTGATGACGGAGGAACCGCCCTGCGCGAGGAACGGCATGGTCATACCGGTGAGCGGAATCAGGTTGAGGACGCCGCCGGCGACGATGAAGACCTGTAGGGCGAAGGCCGAGGACAGGCCGATGGCGAGCAGCTTGCCGAACGGGTCGCGGGCCGCGAGCGCGGTGCGCACTCCGCGCTGCACGATCAGCGCGTAGATCAGGAAGATCGCCATCATTCCGGCGAGGCCCAGCTCCTCGCCGACCGTTCCGAGGATGAAGTCGCTCTTCGCGGCGAAGTTGATCAGATCCGAGTTGCCCTGTCCGAGGCCTGTGCCGATGGTCCCTCCAGAGCCGAACGCGAACAGCGCCTGCGCGGCCTGGTCGGAGATCAGGCCCTGGGGCCGCTGGTCGGGCGGCAGGAAGATCGCCATCGGGTTGAGCCATGCTGCGACACGGGCCTTGACGTGCGGCTCGAAGGAGGCGACGACCACGGCGCCCACCGCAGACATCAGCAGGCCGAAGACGATCCAGCTGGTCCGCTCGGTGGCCACGTAGAGCATGACCACGAACATTCCGAAGAAGAGGAGTGAGGTACCGAGGTCGGTCTCGAAAACGAGGATGAGGATGCTGAGCATCCACACGGCGAGGATGGGGCCGAGGTCACGGCCGCGAGGCAGGTAGAGCCCCATGAAACGACGGCTGGCCAGGGCAAGGGCGTCGCGCTTCACCATCAGGTAGCCGGAGAAGAAGATCGCGATGATGATCTTCACGAACTCGCCGGGCTGGAGCGAGAGCGGACCGAGCCGGATCCAGATCTTCGCGCCGAAGTTCGCGCTGTCCGCGGGGAAGAATGCCGGTGCTGCCAGCAGGATCAGCGCGAGGACCATCGAGATGTAGGTGAAGCGCTGCAGGACGCGATGGTCCTTGAGGAACACCAGCACACCGATGAACATGGCGACGCCGAGCGCCGACCACATCAGCTGGTTGGGGGCGGCGGCACCCTGGTAGGCCAGTCTCGGTGACTGGTCCAGTCGCCAGATCAGGACCAGGCCAAGGCCGTTGAGCAGTGTCGCCAGCGGCAGCAGCAGCGGGTCTGCGTACTTGGCGAACTTGCGCACCACGAGGTGGCCGATGCTTGCCAGCAGGCCCAGCCCGAGGCCGTAGGCGAGCATGCCGGCCGGGAGCTCACCATTGAGCGCGAGGCCCACATTGGCGTAGGCGAACACCGGAATGACAACGGCGAACGCGAGCAGCATCAGCTCGGTGTTTCGGCGGCTCGGTGCTTCGATCGCGCCGATCGTGGTGGTGTTGGTGACAACGCTCATGGTGGAGAAGGCCCCCTACGGCCGATTACTGCTTTCCGCAGTTCGCGGCCAGCTTCTGCTCCTCCTCCGAGAGGGTGGGGCCCGGAGTGGGAGTAGGTGCGGTCGGCTTGGTCTGTGCGTTCTGGGTGGTCGGCTTGCCGGTGGTGCCGCCGGCCTGGCCCTCACCGGGTGGCGGAGTGCTGGCGCGGTCCGCCGCGTCGCGGCGCTGCTCGTCCTTCTTGCAGGCGGAGGCCTGCACGGCGAGCTCGTCGACCTTCGCCTTGGCCTTGCTGAGGCTCTCGGCGGTGATCGTCGCCTCGACCTGCTTGCGCTGGTAGGGCGGGAGGTACTTGAGTTCGATCTCGGGGTGGTCCTTCTCGACGTCCGAGAGCGAGACCCAGGCCAGATCCTGGCTGATGCCCTGGTAGAGCGCGACGTGCTCGTCCTTGGAGCCGACGTAGTACTGGGTCTGCGTCCAGCGGTAGCCGCCGTACAGGCCGGCGCCGACGACCCCCAGGGCGAGCACGATGTAGAAGCTTCTCTTCAGCCACTTGCGGCCGCCGCGCGGCTTGATGAAGTCGTCGTCGGTGTACGCGCCGAAGCTGCCCTCGGGCGGCATCCCGCCGTATCCCATGTCGTCGCCGCTGCCGGGCGGGCCGAAGCCGCCGCCGGGCTGCTGCGGGGGTACGGGGCGGCCGAGGCCGGCCGCGCGGCCCGCCGGGGTCTGCATGGCGCCGCCGTCGTTCAGCTGGAGCTGGTTCTCGGCGACCGCGCCGACGACGACCGGGGTGTCGTTGAGCTGCCCGGCCAGGGTGTCGTTGGAGTCGGTGTCGAGGACGTCGGCGACGATGCACGTGATGTTGTCCGGGCCGCCGCCGCGCAGCGCGAGCTGGATGAGGTCCTGGATGGTCTCCTGCGGGCCCTGGTAGCTGGCGAGGGTCTCCTCCATCGTCTGGTGGGAGACCACACCGGACAGTCCGTCCGAGCAGATCAGATAGCGGTCGCCGGCGCGGACCTCGCGGATGGAGAGGTCGGGCTCGACATGGTCGCCGCTGCCCAGCGCGCGCATCAGCAGGGAGCGCTGCGGGTGGGTGGTGGCTTCCTCTTCGGTGATCCGGCCCTCGTCGACGAGGCGCTGCACCCAGGTGTGGTCCTGCGTGATCTGCGTCAGCACGCCGTCGCGCAGCAGATAGGCGCGGGAGTCGCCGACGTGTACGAGGCCGAGGCGCTGGCCGGTCCAGAGCAGGGCGGTGAGCGTGGTGCCCATGCCTTCGAGCTGGGGGTCCTCCTCGACCATGAGCCGCAGCTGGTCGTTGGCGCGCTGTACGGCACTGCCGAGCGAGGTGAGGATGTCCGAGCCGGGCACGTCGTCGTCGAGTGTGACGAGCGTGGAGATGACCTCCGACGAGGCGACCTCGCCGGCGGCCTGTCCGCCCATGCCGTCGGCGATGGCCAGAAGGCGGGGGCCGGCATAGCCGGAGTCCTCGTTGCCCTCCCGGATCATGCCCTTGTGCGATCCGGCGGCGAAACGCAGAGACAGACTCATGCGCACCTCGCCCGTCGGCTCGGGGTACAGCCGGTCTCGAGCCACACTGCCCACCCTCCGGTCGGGAGCCCGTCCCGGTCCGCTGTCGGGACCGCTGCGGCTCGCTCGCTCCGCTCGCTCATTGTCGTACTACTTCCGCAGCTCGATGACGGTCTTGCCGATGCGGATCGGCGCGCCCAGCGGAATCGGTGTCGGGGTGGTGAGTCGGGTCCGGTCGAGATATGTGCCGTTGGTGGACCCGAGATCCTCGACGATCCACTGGCCGTCACGGTCCGGGTAGATCCTGGCATGCCTGCTGGACGCGTAGTCGTCGTCCAGCACGATTGTGGAGTCGTGCGCCCGGCCCAGGGTGATTGTCTGCCCCTGAAGCGCCACCGTGGTGCCCGTGAGGGTGCCTTCGGAGACGACCAGTTTGGTGGGCGCACCGCGCCGCTGGCGGCCGCTCGCCTGCTGCCGCTGCTGCGGAGGCGCGGCGGTCTGGCGTGCCTGCTGGGGGCGTGCGTCGGCATTGCGGCGCGAACCGCGTTGCGTGACGCGCGTCCCGAACAGGTCGCTGCGGATGACCTGAACGGCCACAATAACGAACAGCCACAGTACGGCCAGGAAACCTAGCCGCATGACCGTCAGGGTCAGCTCTGACATTGCCCCCGCTTCACCCTTCGGCTTGCCGGTAAACGATGGTGGTGCTGCCCACGACGATCCGCGAGCCGTCGCGGAGCGTAGCGCGGGTGGTGTGCTGCCCGTCTACCACGATGCCGTTGGTAGACCCGAGATCCTGGATCGTCGAGGGCGTTCCGGTCCGGATCTCACAGTGCCGGCGCGATACGCCGGGGTCGTCGATCCGCACATCGGCGTCGGTGCTGCGACCCAGCACCAGCGTCGGGCGGGAGATCTGATGGCGGGTGCCGTTGATCTCGATCCAACGTCGTACTTGAGTGCTCGGCATCGGGCCTGGGCCCGGTGCCGGGCGGCGGTCCGCGACGGGCGCGGGGCCGGGTCGGCCGGCTCCCGGAGGGGGCGCGGCCGGCATGGGAGGCGCTGCGGTGGGCGGGTAGCCGTAGCCGCCGCGGGCGCCGCCCTGGGGGGCGGCGGCGTGGCCGGGACCGGCAGGTGCCCGCTCGGGCGACTGTGACGTACTCGACGCCAGGGTGCGGCTGCGCACCCGGTACAGACCGGTGTCGAGGTCGTCCGCCTTCTCCAGGTGGACCTTGATCGGCCCCATGAAGGTGTAGCGCTGCTGCTTGGCGTAGTCGCGTACCAGTCCGGACAGTTCGTCGCCGAGCTGGCCTGAGTACGGGCTCAGGCGCTCGAAGTCGGGCGCGCTGAGCTCCACGATGAAGTCGTTGGGGACGACAGTCCGCTCGCGGTTCCAGATCGTCGCGTTGTTGTCGCACTCGCGCTGGAGGGCGCCGGCGATCTCGACGGGCTGGACCTCGGACTTGAACACCTTGGCGAAGGTGCCGTTGACCAGACCTTCGAGTCGCTGCTCGAACTTCTTCAGGACTCCCATGAGGCACCTCCTCCGTCGTTGCCGTCCTGGTACTGCTTACTGATCGTATCCACGCGTCGGGAAATCGGCTGGTTCCCCTTGTCTGCCCCGTCGATGAGTGTCACCTCTCACACGGATCGTAGAGGCGGCCTCCTGACAGTGTCCCGCACACGGGGTGCTCCAAGGAGGAGCGGGGGCGGCCGCCTTCCGTTCCCTGTTCCCCGGCACCGTCCGCGAAACAATCGGATGTGAATCCACCCTGTGCTGCGTGCTAATCTTCTGCATGTCGCCAGGCGCTCACACCGACAGGTGGGGGCAGGCGGCAGCACCCAATGCGCGGGTGGCGGAATAGGCAGACGCGCTGGATTCAGGTTCCAGTGCCCGAAAGGGCGTGGGGGTTCAACTCCCCCCTCGCGCACAGAGAGAAACCGACGAGACGGGTTCTCGCCAGAGACGAAAGTCCTGGCGGGGGCCCGTTTCGCGTTGGTGGGGCCGTGACGGCCCGAGTTCGGTACGTACCGGGTGGTTTTTACGTGAATGAGCCCACACCATGACATGCCTCACGGTGCGGTCCCGCTTGCTTGATGATCTTCCGGTGGTGTGCGATGTCACCCGGTGCCTGTCGCGGTGACCACGATGCGCAGTGTGGTCGGCAGCAGGCCTCGCAGACGGCTCCCCGGGGGTCCCGCCTGTGTTGACAGGCCTTCCCTCCAAGTCCTCCATGCCACATGGCGGAATTCTGTTCAGGACGGGTTCTATGTGTGCCGGCAAGATGCATGCCGACGAGGTGAGCACCGACGCAGCTCTTGTTCGTCGGCTCATCGCCGCTCAGTTTCCGCGGTGGGCGGGCCTTCCCGTCGAGCCGATCGACTCCGCCGGCACATCCAATGCCATGTATCGGCTGGGCCGGGACATGGTCGTACGACTGCCGCGCCTCGCGGGGGCCGCCCATGACGTGGAGAAGGAACACCGGTGGCTGCCACGGCTTGCCCCGCTGCTTCCCTGCGACATTCCCGTTCCGCTGGGCAAGGGCACGCCCGCTGTGTCGTATCCCTGGCATTGGTCCGTGTACCGATGGCTCGACGGTGAGAATCCCAGCGTCGGATCCATCGCCGAACCCGGCCTGCTCGCCGAGGACCTGGCGGAGTTCGTCACCGCGCTGCACCGGATAGATCCCGCGGACGGGCCACCCTCCTACCGGAGTGAGCCCCTGACCGACCGGGACACCGCGACACGCGCCGCGATCGCGGAACTGCGTGGAATCGTCGACACCGATGCGGCGACCACCGCCTGGGAAGCGGCCCTGCGGGCGCCGGAGTGGTCCGGCCCGGCAGTCTGGCTTCACGCGGACCTGCAGCCGGGCAATCTGCTGATGGCCCGCGGACGGCTCAGCGCAGTCATCGACTTCGGGTGTCTGGGGCTGGGCGATCCCGCAGTCGACCTGATCTCGGCGTGGTACCTGCTGCCGGCCGACACGAGGGGCGCCTTCCGGGCCGCCGTGGAACGTGATGACGCGGCCTGGGCACGAGGTCGCGGCTGGGCGCTGTCGATAGCGCTCCTGGAACTGCGGTACTACCGGCACACGAACCCGGTGATGGCGACCATCGCTCGACATGTCGTCGAGGAAGTCCTCACCGACCACGATCGCGGCGAATGACACCGGCATGACGTCGTGGCGCACGGAGCGGGAGGAGCGGGTGGGCGCGCCGGGTCAGTCCCAGAGCGCCTCGCCGAACAGCACACCGGCGAAGACGGCGCCCAGCCCGGCGACCACGCCGGCGATCACGTTGAGCGCCGCGTAGAACTTCGCCCCGTCCTCGACCAGCCGCAGCGTCTCGTAGCTGAACGTCGAGTACGTCGTGAGCGCCCCGCACAGCCCGGTCCCCAGGAACAGCTGCACGCGCGAGGAGGCCGCCCCGGCCGTCACCGCCCCGGTCAGCACACCCAGTACGAGACAGCCAACGACATTGACCGCGAAGGTCCCCCACGGGAAGACCGAGTCGTGCCTGGTCTGCACCGCCCGGTCGGTCAGGAAGCGCAACGGGGCGCCGACCGCAGCCCCCAGCGCCACCAGCAGCCAGTTCACTTGGACGTCTCCCTGCCCGCGTAGCGGATGACCTCGCAGCCGTCCAGGATCACCAGCCCCTCCGTGACCAGCTCGTCGAGCTGCGGCAGGAAGGCACGGATGCGTTCCTCGTCATCCACGATCACGATCGCCACCGGCAGGTCCTCACTCAGGGACAGCAGCCGGACGGTGTGAATCAACGAGGAGGCGCCGAACCCCTCAATTCCCTGGAACACACTCGCGCCCGCCAGACCCGCCCTGTGCGCCCGGTGCACGATCTCCGTGTACACGGGTTTGTGGTGCCACAGATCCGATTCCCCGATGAAGATCGTTACGCGCATTGCCGTGCCCGTCAGCCTGGTCATCCCTGCCTCCACGCCAGTACGCGGCGCGCCACCCACACCGCACTCCACACCGCCGCGAGCGGCGTCGGTCCCAGATACGCCAGCCTTGAACCGGCCTGGCCGCCTTCCTTCAGACGTCGAATATCCACCGCATACGTCGAGTTCGTCGTGAACCCGCCCAACACGCCTACTCGCAGGGCGCCCGGCGCAGGGCGTCCGGACCTGGACGCGCTCCCTCGCAAGGTGCGACGTTCGTCGCTCCCCGGCAAGACGAAAGTGGGGCGTGGGCGCCGGGGCGCGCTGACTAGGGTGCCACCGTGGACGCTTCATCGAGAATCCGAGCGGGCTGGGCATGGCTGGCTGCGCCCGAGCTGTGGTCGAGGCGGCGGACCGCCGGCGAGCTGGTGCTCGCGCTGGTGCTGGGCCTCATGGCCGCCGGGACCGAGGAACTGCTGGGCAGCGAGGGACTGAGGCTGCTGTTCGTCGGTGTGTCCGCCGCGCTGCTGTCCCTGCTGCGGCGCCGGATGCCGACGCCGGTCCTGGTGATAACCGGGGCGCTGGCGCCGGTCATGAGCGGCTTTGCGCCGCTGCTGATGGTCGTGGGGTGGTCGGCGGGGCGCAGGATCGTGGGCGCCGGGCGGGCGCTGGCCGCGTTCACCGTCGCGTACGTCCTCTTCATCGGCACCACGCTCGTGGACTCCTGGTCGCAGCAGGCGCAGATGACGGCGGTGCTGCTCTCCACCCTCTACTTCCTGGCGACGACGGTCGTGCCGGGACTGGCCAGCCGCTACTGGACGCAGCGCAGGACCCTGCTGCACGCCCTGCAGGAGCGCAACAGCCAGCTCCTGCGGGAGCGGGCGATGGTGGCGGGGCAGGCGCGGCTGCTGGAGCGGCAGCGGATCGCCCAGGACATGCACGACAGCCTCGGCCACCAGCTGGCGCTGATCTCCGTACACACCGGGGCGCTCGAGGTGGACCCCGGGCTGACACCACGGCAGCGGGAGGTCGTCGGCGTGCTCCGGGACGCTTCGGTGACCGCGATGCATGAGCTGCGCGAGGTCGTCGGGATTCTGCGGGACGGCGTCGAGGCTCCGCCGCCCGTGGACGAGTCGGGGCGGGCCGCGCGCGGGACGGCCGGTATCGCGGGGCTCGTGGAGGCGGCGCGTGCGGCGGGCAATGCCGTCGAGCTGCGGTGCTCGGGCGGGGCGCGGCCCCTTGCGGCGGCGGCCGACCATGCTGCCTACCGCATCGTGCAGGAGGCGCTGACCAATGCGTACAAGCACGCGCCCGGGGCCCCGATAGGCGTGGAGCTGAGATACGAGCCGGACTCCTTCGTCCTCGAGATCGTCAGCGGGGCCCCGGTTGCGCCGGCGCCGGGCGAGGTGGTCAGCGGCGGGCAGGGGCTGACCGGGCTGCGGGAGCGGGCCCGGCTGGTCGGCGGCATCGTGCACGCGGGTCCGGCGGACGGCGGGGGCTTCCGGGTGGCGGGGGTGTTGCCGTACGGAGTCGTGGAGGCGGCGCCGTTCGTCGCGACGGAGGACGACTTCCGCCAGCAGTCGCCACAGGCCGCACTCGGGAACGGTGGTCCGGTCATGGGCTGGACTGTTTCGGAGCGGGAGCTGGCGATGGGTGGACAGAAGAGAAGCAGGGGCGGCGGTCTGGCGCTGGGCTGCGGGATCGCTGTGGCGGCGTTGCTGGTACTGGGGGCAGCGGGTGTCTTCGGGCTGTTCTTCCTGGTGGGCTCGATGAATGAGGGGATGATCGACCCGGTCGAGTACGAGGAAGTGAAGATCGGGGCCGCCGAGGACGAGGTGCGTGACCGGCTGCCGAGCGGGGACACGATCGCGACCACCGGGCTGAGCGGCAAGGGCCCCCAGGAGCCTGCGGGCTCCGAATGCCTGGTGCTGATGTCCTCGGAGGTGGGAGACAACTTCGACACCGAGCCGGTGTTCCGGTTCTGCTTCAAGGACGGCAAGCTGATCGAGAAGAAGTCCTACGAGGTCAGCCGATAGGTGGAGTTGGCCGCATGGCAGGGTGTGGGGGGTGCAGGTGACACAGTCGCCGATCCGGGTTGTCATCGCTGATGACGAGCCGCTCATCAGGGCCGGGATCCGGATGATCCTCACCTCCGACCGCGGGATCGAGGTCGTGGCGGAAGCGGCCAACGGGCGCGAGGCGATCGAGTTCGCACGTTCGCACAGCGCCGATGTGGTGCTTCTCGACATCCAGATGCCGGTGCTGGACGGTCTCACGGCTCTGGGAGAGCTGCGCAGGGCGGCGCCGGCGGCACGGGTGATCGTGCTGACGACCTTCGGCGAGCGCGAGAACGTACTGCGGGCGCTGGAGCACGGCGGCGCGGGCTTTCTGCTGAAGGACACCGCGCCCGCGGAGCTGATCGGGGCGGTACGCGCGGCGGCCGCGGGGGATGCGTATCTCTCGCCCGGTGCGACCCGGCATGTGGTGGACCAGCTCGCCTCGGGGCGGGCGGCGGTGCGCGGTGAGCAGGCGCGGACGAGGGTGGCAGGGCTGAGCAGTCGCGAGCGTGACGTGCTCGCCCTGCTTGGGGAGGGGCTGTCCAACGCGGACGCCGGGCGGCGGCTGCATATGAGCGAGGCCACGGTGAAGACGTATGTGAGCCGCATCCTGGCGAAGCTGGAGTGCGAGAACCGGGTGCAGGCGGCGCTTCTGGCGCGGGATGCGGGGCTGGACGCGGGGTGATGGGAGGGGGCGCGTGCCGCCGGGACCGTTCGGCACGCGCGGCTGGCTGCCACGCGGACCGGTGGCGTGATTGACGTTTTTCCACATGGAACATCCCGGTTGCCTGTTTCACGTGAAACGCCGGGCATCGGTGAGCGGGCGCGTTGGGGCGACGCGCGTATCTGGCGACGGGCTCGGGCCCTGCCGACGGGTCCTCCCGCAAGGGCTACTAGGGGGTGTCTGCTCAGGGCGCGTTGTAGCGCAGCAGATACGCGGCGAAGCGGGTCAGATCCTCGGTCGGCCAGTCGGCGAGGCGCTCCTGATAGGCGGCGCGGCGGCTCGCGTGGGTGGAGGAGAGCAGTTCGGTTCCTGCCGCGGTGGGGTGCAGGACCTGGACGCGATGGTCGTCGGTGTCGGGCCGCCGCTCGACAAGACCGAGCTTTTCGAGGGCGGAGACCTGTCTGCTGACGGTTGACTTGTCGAGCATGTAGTGCGCCGCGAGGTCGGTGGCGCGGGAGCCCTGTCGGCCGTCGATGTGTGCCAGCAACGTGTAGGAGACCAGCGGCAGTTCGGGGTGGAGTCGGGCGGCCGCGGCGCGGGCACGGCGGGCGAACGCTGTGAGTTCACGCTCGATGGTGTCGACGGACTCGTCACGTGTGGCTGACATGGTTCACCCTCCTCGATCTCGGTTGCATAGTACAACGTTTAGGTGAAGGGGGCCTCTGGGAGCTCGGTAGTGGAGATCTTCGCAGGCCGTGGAGGCGGCGAACGTTATCCACAGGGGGAGACGGCTGTCGGGGAGCGGCGGTACGGTCAGTAGCAGTTGATGTTGAAGGCGTACGTGTACGTGTACGACGACGGGGGAGGCAGCGCGTCATGGGCGAGGCTGAGACGGGGATGCCGGTGCGGCAGGCGGAGTTCGGCGGAGCGGGAGCCGACGGGTCACGGGATGCGGCAAGGGCATCCGGGGACGCGGCGGGTGCGGGCGCACGCATTCCGGTGGTGCCCGGATTCGCAATGCGTCCGGGGCAGCGGACGGCCGGTGCTCAGGATGGCGCCAGGTCGCCGAAGGAGGCGGGGAAGGCGCTGCGGGACCGGATTCCGCGGGCCTCGCACGACTCACTCGTGCTTCGGGCGGCGCGGCCCGACGCCGTCCAGGCCGTCGAGGAGTCCAGCCGGGGCCGGGTGCCGGAGCTCACGCCGATACGGGTGGGCCGGATGGCCGCCTCGCCGTTCGCCTTTCTCCGCGGCTCGGCCGGCCTGATGGCCCACGACCTGGTGGGCACTCCGGTCACCGGAGTGAGCGCGCAGATCTGCGGCGATGCGCACGCGGCGAACTTCGGTCTGTACGGCGATGCGCGCGGCCGCCTCGTCATCGATCTGAACGACTTCGACGAGACCGTCGTCGGCCCGTGGGAATGGGACCTCAAGCGGCTCGCCGTCTCGCTGGTCCTGGCCGGGCGCGTGGTGGGCGCGGACGAAACCGTCTGCCGGGCGGCCGCTTTCGACGTCGTGGGCGCCTACCGGCGCACGATGCGGCTGCTCGCCAGGCTGCCCGCGCTGGACGCGTGGAACGCCATCGCCGACGAGGAGCTCGTCTCCCACACGGACGCGCGGGATCTGCTGGGCACGCTGGAGCGGGTCTCGGAGAAGGCCCGCAACAACACGAGCGCGCGCTTCGCCGCCAAGTCGACCGAGTCTGTGTCCGGGAGCGGCTCCGCGGGCGACGGGGGGCGGCGCTTCGTGGACGCGCCGCCGGTGCTGCGGCGGGTACCGGACGCGGAGGCGGCGGCCGTCGCCGCGTCGCTGGAGGAGTATCTGCACACGGTGTCCGAGGACCGGCTGCCGCTGCTCGCCCGGTACTCGATCCATGACGTGGCCTTCCGGGTGGTCGGGACCGGGAGCGTGGGTACGCGGTCGTATGTGGTGCTGCTGCTCGACCACCGGGGCGATGCGCTGGTGCTGCAGGTGAAGGAGGCGCGGTCCTCGGTGCTGCTTCCGTATCTGACGGCTGCCGGGTTCCCGGTTCCGGACGTGGAGCACGAGGGACGCCGGGTGGTGCTCGGCCAGAAGCGGATGCAGGTGGTCAGCGACATCCTGCTCGGCTGGACGACCGTCGACGGACGGCCTTTCCAGGTACGGCAGTTCAGGAATCGCAAGGGCAGCGTGGACCCGGCGGCCCTCGCGCCCGACCAGGTCGACGACTACGGACGGATGACCGGAGCCCTGCTGGCCCGGGCGCACGCGCACAGCGCCGACCCGCGGCTGCTCGCCGGATACTGCGGAAAGAACGAAGAGCTGGACGAGGCGGTGGCCGGCTTCGCCATGATCTACGCGGACCGTACGGAGGCGGACCACGCGGATCTGCTGTCGGCGATCAAGAGCGGGCGGATAGCCGCTGAGCTGGGGGTGTGACAGGACGCTCGGCCGCGCCCGTAGGCTGGGCGGGTGACCCAGGATGCACCCGGGGGCCCGACGACCCGGAACGACGAAGAGCAGGACGCGCAGGCGCGGCCCGAGGCCCGGCTGGAGAAGGCGGTGCGCGCGGCCGAGCAGGCGCTGATCGAGTTCGAGATCGCGCTGGAGACGTTCCGGGTGGAGGTCGAGAACTTCTCCCGGCTGCATCACCAGAAGCTCGGCCCGATGTACGCGCGCCTGGACGAGCTGGATGCCCAGATCGCCGAGGCCACGGCCGCCCGCACCGGCGACGCGGAGGATCTGCGCAAGGCGCAGGAGGCCCGGGCGATGGTGATGCCCATGCCCGGCGTGGACGAGCTGTTCCACGACTGGATGGACGCCGACGGCCTCTCCCCCGAGGCCGCCGCGATGCTCACCGACCAGCCTGTGCGGGCGCCGAAACGGGTGCGGCCCAGCGAAGAGGCGCGCAAGCTCTACCGCGAGCTGGCCCGCAAGGCGCACCCGGACCTGGCTCAGGACGAGGAGGAGCGGACGCGGCGCGACGAGTTCATCACACGCGTGAACGGCGCGTACGGGCTCGGCGACGTGGCGTTGTTGAAGGAGCTGGCCGCGGAGTGGGAGGCCGGTCCCGTGCCGGCCGAGCAGCGGCTGAGCGAGAGCGAGGAGCTCTACGCCCGGCTCGAGTGGCTGTCGCAGCGCAAGGAGCTGCTGACGGTTGTCGCCAGGGAGCTGGAGGAGAGCGCGATCGGCGCGATGCTGCGGATGGCGCCCGAAGACCCGGACCGGCTGCTGGAGGAGATCGCCGAGCAGCTGCTCGCGCAGGTCGCCGAGCGCGAGGCGGAACTGTCCAAACTGGTGCAGTAGGTTTTCCGAGGGGTCCCGGGAGATCTGGATACCGGCGAACCCCGCCGCCGTACGTACGAGAGAAGGCTCAGCTCATGAATTTCGCCCCGCTGCCCTCGGTGGACGCCGCGGCGGTACCGTCCGAGGGCCTTGTGCTGGACGTCCGGGAGAACGACGAGTGGGCGGCCGGGCATGTCGAGGGCGCACTGCATGTGCCGATGAGCGACTTCGTGGCCCGCTTCGGTGAGGTGACCGAGGCTGTGGCGGACAAGGGCCGTGCCTATGTGATGTGCCGGGTCGGCGGGCGGTCCGCGCAGGTCACCCAGTATCTGGTGCAGCAGGGTATCGACGCGGTGAACGTCGACGGCGGCATGCTCGCCTGGGACGGCGCCGGGCGTCCGATGGTCACCGACAACGACAGCCCGGCGTTCGTTCTCTGAGCTTCCGCTTGAGTTCCTAGCCGAGGGGATGGGCTGCCAGCAGGTCGCCCAGCGCCTCCTCATGGGCCGCTGCCGGGCCGAGCGAGAGCTCGAGCTGCTTGGCCCAGGCGTGATAGCGGTGCAGCGGATAGTCGGTGTCCGCGCCGAAGCCTCCGTGCAGATGCTGGGCGGTCTGTACGACACGGCGTACGCCCTCCGAGGCCCAGATCTTGGCCACCGCCACATCGCCGGACACGGGCAGTGGGCCGCCGACACCCGCACTCCCCCGAGCAGGGCCCAGCCGCCAGGCCGCCTGCCAGAGGGTCGCCTCCATCGCCCGCAGATCGACATAGCGGTCGGCGGCCTGGACGGCGACAGCCTGGAATGTCGCGACCGGGAATCCGAACTGCTCCCGTTTTCCGGTGTATTCACTCGTCATCGAGAGCACCGCCTCACCGAGACCGAGCGCCAGCGCGCAGGTCCCGGTCGCCAGGAGCTGGCGCAGCCACTCCCAGGCGCCCTCGGCGTCGATCAGCTCTCGGCTCCCGATCTGTACGGAGTCCAGACTGACCTCGGCGAAACGCTCGCCGCTGGTGGAGATCTGCTCGGCGAGAGCGAGACCGTCACGGTCCCGGGGGATCAGAGCGACAACGGCATGGCCGTCATCGGTGTGCGCCGGTATGGCAATGCGGTCCGCGGACTGGGCCCAGGGAACGCCTGACTGCACGCCGTCGAGCACCCAGCCGTCCCCGCGGTCGGCGTCCCGGCGGGCGGCGACGGCGAGCTCGGCGGGGTCGTGACCGGTGCGGCCATTGGCCCCGACAGTGAGGACCAGCTCGCCGCGGCCGACCCGGGGGAGGATCTCCTCGCTCAACTCGGCGCTGCCATAACGCTCGACGGCCATGGCGACCGCGCTCGTCTCCAGCAGCGGCACCCGCGCGAGCACCTTCGCCGACTCACGCAGGACCAGGCAGAGCGCGATGGGGTCGAGACCCGCCCCGCCGTACTCCGGAGACAGGACCAGGCTCAGCAGATCCACGCCCGCGAGCCTGGCCCACAGCGGCCGGTCGAACTCCTCGGCCACCGCGCCAGGGGTGAGCGCGGGGCTCGGTACTCCGTCGGGAGCGACGCCCGAGAAGACCGCTTTCGCCGCCTCGACGGCTGCCTGCTGCTCTTCGGTGAAGGTGAAGTCCACTGTCCTGTCCTCCCACGCACCGGCGCTGCCTCATCCGTATCTGACGGACCGTCAAGATAGAACAGGTCCCGGAAAAAGAACACAGCGCGGGAGGACCGAGGGCGCGCCCGCTCGGCGCGCCCCGGCTCAGCGGTCGAAGTCCAGCTCCACTTCCGGCGTGGCCGGATGGGACTGGCAGGCCAGCACATAGCCCGCCTCGGTCTCCTCCTGCTCCAGTGCGAAGTTGCGGTCCATCTGCACTTCGCCCGAGACCAGGAACGCCCTGCAGGTGCCGCAGACACCGCCCTTGCACGCGTACGGCGCGTCCGCGCGGCTCCGCAGAACCGTCTCGAGCAGCGACTCCCCTTCCCGGACGGGCCACTTGCCGGACCGGCCGTCGAGGGTCGCGGTGAGCTCGGCGTGGGCCGGGGCGCTCACCGCGGCCTTGCTCGGCTCCGAGCCGTCGTCGACGTGGAAGATCTCCTCGTGGATGCGGCTGCGGTCCACCCCGAGCCCGCGCAGCGCGCGCTCGGCGCCCTGGACCAGGCCGAAGGGGCCACAGAGGAACCAGCCGTCCACCTCCGCCACCGGCAGCAGCGCCGGCAGCAGCCCGGTCAGCCGCTCCTGGTCCAGCCGTCCGGACGGCAGCCCCGACTGCTGCTCCTCCCGGGAGAGCACGGTGACCAGTTGCAGACGGTCGGGGAAGCGGTCCTTGAGGTCGGCGACCTCGTCCAGGAACATCGTCGAAGCCGCGGTGCGGTCGCTCCGTATCAGACAGAACCGCGCCTCCGGCTCGGTCGCCAGCAGCGTCGCCGCCATCGACAGCACCGGGGTGATACCGCTGCCGCCGACGATCGCCGCGAAATACCCGGGGCGGGGAGCGAGGAGGAAGCGGCCCATCGGAGGCATCACCTCGACGGTGTCGCCGACTGCGAGCTCCTTGAGCGCGAACGTCGAGAACTCGCCGCCGTCGACCAGCCGGATGCCCACACGCAGCATCGGATCAGCGTGTCCCGGGGCGGCAGGGGCGCAGATCGAGTAGGTACGGCGGATCTCCTCGCCCTGCACCAGGCGGCGCAGGGCCAGATGCTGGCCGGGGGTGTGCCGGAAGGTCTCGCGCAGCTCGGGCGGCACCTGGAAGGTGACCGCCACCGAGTCGTCCGTGAGCTGTTCGACCTCGCTCACCCGGAGCGGATGGAACATCTACAACTCCTTGAAGTGGTCGAATGGTTCGCGGCAGCTGACGCAGCGGCGCAGAGCCTTGCAGGCGGTGGAGGAGAACCTGCTCAGCAGTTCGGTGTCGGTGGAGCCGCAGTGCGGGCAGCGCACGGAGAGCGTGAGCGCCACCGGTCCCTCAGCAGCGTGCGGGCGGGGCGGTGCTATCCCGAACTCGGCGAGCTTGCGCCGCCCTTCCGCGCTGATGTCGTCCGTCGACCAGGCCGGGGACAGAACCTTGACGACCGAGACGTCCGGCACCCCGTTCTCGTGCAGGATCTGTTCTATGTCCGAGGTCATGGTCTCGATCGCCGGGCAGCCGGTGTAGGTCGGAGTCAGTTCCACTTCGACCCTGCCGGGCCCGAGGATCTGAACCCCGCGCAGCACACCGAGCTCCTCCAGGGTCAGCACCGGCAGCTCAGGGTCCGGCACGGAGCCTGCGAGCCTGCGCAGCTCCTCCTCGAGGCGTGTGTCGGTTACGTCGGTCACCATGACGCCCCCGGGTGGCTGCGGTGCAGATGCTGCATCTCGGCCAGCATCCGCCCGAAGGACTCGGTGTGCAGACCCTGGCGGCCTGCCCCCGCGGCCCAGCCGCCCGAACGCGGCCCGTCGGGCACGGTCAGCGTCGACCGCTTCAGGACGGCGCTGACGCTCTCCAGCCAACTGGACTGCAGTGCCTGCCAGTCGATGTCAATCCCTTCGACCGGCTGGAACATCTCGCCGGTGAACCGCCACAGCGCGTCGCAGGCGCGCTGCATCCGCTCATGACTCTCGGCCGTGCCGTCGCCGAGCCGCGCCGTCCAGTGCTCGGCGTGGTCCTGGTGGTACGCGACCTCCTTGACCGCCTTCGCCGCGAGCCCGGCGAACTCGCTGTCGCCGGCCGCCAGCTGCCCGTACAGCAGCCGCTGGTAGACGGAGAAGTAGAGCTGGCGCGCGATGGTGTGCGCGAAGTCGCCGTTGGGCTGCTCCACCAGCTGGAGATTGCGGAAGGCCCGCTCCTCGCGCAGATACGCCAGCTCGTCCTCGTCACCGACGAGGGAGAGCAGCACCCGCGCCTGCCCCAGCAGGTCCAGCGCGATATTGGCGAGGGCGACATCCTCCTCCAGGACGGGCGCATGGCCCGCCCACTCGCCCAGGCGGTGCGAGAGCACCAGTGCGTCGTCGCCGAGGGCGAGTGCCGCGGCGTTCACCGTGGTGGTCACAGGTGCTTCACCCCTTCCGGGATCTCGTAGAAGGTCGGGTGGCGGTAGGGCTTGTCGGCGGCCGGCTCGAAGAAGGGGTCCTTCTCGTCGGGCGAGGATGCGGTGATCGAGGTGGAGGGGACGACCCAGATCGACACGCCCTCGTTCCGCCGGGTGTAGAGATCGCGGGCGTTGCGCAGAGCCATCTCCGCGTCCGGGGCGTGCAGGCTTCCCGCGTGGGTGTGGGACAGTCCGCGGCGCGAGCGGACGAAGACCTCCCACAGCGGCCAGTCGGTCGAGCTGCTCATGCCGTCGCCTCCCCGGTCTTCACGTGCTGTGCTTCATGCTTGCTTGCGTAGGCCGCGGCCGCTTCCCGGACCCAGGCACCCTCTTCGTGAGCCCTGCGCCGCTGCGTAATCCGCTGTTCGTTGCAGGGGCCGTTGCCCTTGAGGACTTCCTGGAACTCCGACCAGTCGATCGCGCCGAAGTCGTGGTGGCCCCGCTCCTCGTTCCACCGCAGGTCGGGGTCGGGGAGGGCGAGCCCGAGAGTTTCGGCCTGCGGGACGCAGATGTCCACGAAGCGCTGGCGCAGCTCGTCGTTGGAGTGCCGCTTGATCTTCCAGGCCATCGACTGTTCGGAGTGCGACGACTCGTCGTCCGGCGGGCCGAACATCATCAGTGAGGGCCACCACCAGCGGTTCACCGCGTCCTGCGCCATCTCGTGCTGGGCCGGAGTGCCCCTGGAGAGGGTGAGCAGCAGCTCGTAGCCCTGGCGCTGGTGGAAGGACTCCTCCTTGCAGATCCTGACCATCGCCCGGGCGTAGGGACCGTACGAGCAGCGGCACAGCGGCACCTGGTTGGTGATCGCGGCGCCGTCCACCAGCCAGCCGATCGCGCCGACATCGGCCCAGGTCAGCGTCGGGTAGTTGAAGATCGAGGAGTACCTCTGGCGGCCGGCGTGGAGCTTGTCGAGCAGCTCCTCGCGGCTGGTGCCCAGGGTCTCGGCCGCGCTGTACAGATAAAGGCCGTGGCCTGCTTCGTCCTGGACCTTGGCCATCAGGATCGCCTTGCGCCGCAGCGAGGGCGCCCGGGTGATCCAGTTCGCCTCGGGCTGCATGCCGATGATCTCGGAATGGGCGTGCTGTGCCATCTGGCGGACCAGCGTCGCCCGGTAGGCGTCCGGCATCCAGTCGCGCGGTTCGATGCGCTCGTCGGCGGCTACGGCGGCGTCGAAAACCGCCTCGTACGTATCCGCAGTCACTGCCGTCATCCGGACTCCCCTACCGACCGATCGTTCGGTTCATTGACTTCAATGGTGAGTCGACGGCCCGTAGGGTGTCAACCCTGTGGATAACTGAGGTGGACCGATGGGGATCGGGGCGGGATGGACTCCTACGAGGACGAGGACGCCAGAGGCGCCGGGGGCCTGAGCTCCGAGCCGCCTGCGGGCCACGGTCCCGAGCCCGTCCCAGCAGCCCGGCGGGTGCCGGCCGGCCGGCCCGAGCTCGCACCTCAGGCGCAGCCCGCGCCCGCCCCTGGCCCTGAGCCCGGCAGGGGCATCGCGGCGCTCTCCCTCCCGTATCAAGTGGCTGCCGCCGTCTCGCTCGCGATCATCGCCGCGCTTGCCTGCATCCACCTGACCATGGTGTTTCTGCACGTCGCGCCGCCCAACACGGTGACCAAGGAGCACGGCGAAGTGGTCGACGGCTGGATCTATCCCGAGTTCGAGCAGAACTGGAAGCTCTTCGCCCCGAACCCGCTCCAGCAGAATGTAGACGTGGAGGTCATGGTCGAGTTCACGGCCTCCGACGGCAGCCGCGAGAACTCCGGCTGGATCGACCTCACGGCCGATGACGGCGAGGCGATCCGCGGCAATCCCCTCCCCAGCCATGTCCAGCAGAACGAGCTGCGCAGAGCCTGGGACTTCTATGTCAATTCCCACGACAACCAGAACCGCGGCAACGGCCTGCGCGGCCAGCTCTCGGAGAGCTATGTCCGCCGCATCGTGATGACGCGGCTCGACAAGCGCGACCTGGGCGGCCCCGTCGAGCGCATCCAGCTCAGGTCGTCGACCCGCTCGGTCAAGGCCCCGGAGTGGAGCGACGAGAAGATCGACACCCGCCCCGCCTACCGCGTTCTGCCCTGGTGGACGATCACCGCGGCGGATCTGCCCGGGGGAGTCCGCAACGGTCGTGCGGAGGCGGGCCAGTGAGCGACACTCCCGACCGCAGGGCCGCCCGCGCCGTCCAGCGCATCACCTCGACGGCCATGGGCCCGTACCAGAGCGCCGTCATCCGGATCGGCTTCGCCGCCACCTGGCTGCTCTTCCTGCTGCGCGAGCTGCCCAACCGCCATGAGATGTACGGCCCCAACGGCTCCTGGAGCTGGGACATGGCGCGGCAGCTCATCGCGGGCAATGACGCCTTTACCGCGCTGATGTGGGCGGACAACACCGTCTGGTTCGAGGTCGTGTACGGCCTCGCCGTGCTCTCCAGCGCGCTGCTGATGCTCGGCTGGCGGACCCGCACCATGTCCGTGCTCTTCATGATCGGCGTGCTCTCGCTGCAGAATCGCTCCATCTTCATGGGCGACGGCGGGGACAACGTCATCCACCTGATGGCGATCTATCTGGTACTGACGCGCTGCGGACAGGTCTGGTCGCTGGACGGGCGGCGCGCGGCACGGGCGGCCCCGGATTTGCGAGGTGTGCCGCCGCGTGACCGGGTCGGCCCGGCACTGTGGGCCGTGCTGGGATTCGCCCTGGTGATAGCCACCTTCCTGAACCAGACCGGCTGGTACGTCCTGCTCCTTGTCTGGGGGCTCTGGGTGGGACAGGGCCTGTGGTGGATGGCCGTCCGGTACGCGCCGGACAGCCAACCACGCGCCCTCCTGGACGTTCTGGCCAACCTGGCGCACAACGCCGCCCTCGTCGTGATCATGGCTGAGGTCTGTGTGATCTACGCCACCGCCGGCTGGTACAAGATCCAGGGCTCGCGCTGGCAGGATGGCACCGCGCTGTACTACCCGCTCAAGCTCGACTACTTCACGCCCTGGCCGGCCCTTTCGGACCTTCTCGCATCCGGCGGCGTGTTGGTGATGGTGCTGACCTACGGCACGGTCATCGTGCAGGTCGCCTTCCCCTTCACGCTCTTCAATCGGCGCGTCAAGAACGTCCTGCTCGTGGCCATGATGATGGAGCACGCGGCGATTGCCCTGCTGCTGGGACTGCCGTTCTTCTCGCTGGCGATGATTGCCGCCGACGCCGTCTTTCTGCCGACCAGCTTCCTGGTCCGGCTCGGCGGGTGGGCGGCGCGCGGCAGGGACCGGCTGTTCTCCCGGGCGGGCGGGGAGGGGACCGAGCAGCGGCAGGGGAGTCAGGACCAGCCCCGTACGCTCGTTGGGTGAGCACCACCGAAGAACCGATTCAGTACGACGACGCCTACAGCCCCGAGGTCGGCGTCGGGCCGCATCCCCTGCCCTGGCCGCAGGACGAGTGCTATGACCCCTCCCTGCTGGCAGAGGGCGACCGGCGCAATGTGGTCGACCACTACCGGTACTGGACGCGCGAGGCGATCGTCGCCGATCTGGACACACGGCGTCACGGTTTCCATGTGGCCGTGGAGAACTGGGGTCACGACTTCAACATCGGTTCGGTGGTGCGCACCGCCAACGCGTTCCTCGCCCAGGAGATCCACATCGTGGGCCGGCGGCGCTGGAATCGGCGCGGTGCCATGGTCACCGACCGCTATCAGCATGTGCGCCATCACCCGGACACGGCCTCACTGACCACGTGGGCTGCCGAGGAAGACCTGCCGATCATCGGGATCGACAATCTGCCCGGGGCGGTGCCGCTGGAGCGGACCGAGCTGCCACGCCGGTGCGTCCTGCTCTTCGGCCAGGAGGGTCCCGGGCTGACCGAGGAGGCGCGCAAGCACGCGAGCATGGTCTGCTCGATCGCACAGTTCGGTTCGACGCGGTCGATCAACGCGGGAGCGGCGGCCGCGATCGCGATGCATGCCTGGGTACAGCGGTACGCGGAGATCCACACTCCGTAGTGCTCCGCCGAGGCCGATCCGGCAGGCCTTGAACCGAGGACCGCGCACCGCCGTGACCCTTTGCAAGGCCGTGACCCGTACGTCCCACGGGTCACGGCCTGCTCAGGAGCTTCAGGCCTGGCGCCGGACCTCCACCACACGGAAGCGGTTCGAGACGAACGCGCCGTCGCACAGGGCCGCGTTTGCCGCCGGATTGCCACCCGAGCCGTGGAAGTCGGAGAACGCCGCCGTCTGGTTGACGTACACCCCGCCCGTCAGGTTCAGGGAGAGCTGCGCCGACTCGTCCAGGCAGACGTCCTCGATCGCGCGCTCGGTCTCTTCCGAGGTCGTGTACGCGCCGACCGTCATCGCGCCCTTCTCACGGACCGTGCGCCGCAGCAGCTCCAGCGCGTCGGCCGTCGAGTCCACGGCGACCGCGAAGGACACCGGGCCGAAGCACTCCGAGAGGAACACGGCATCCGCGTCGGTTCCCTCCCAGAGCTTCCTGGCGCCGTCGAGCTTGACGATGACCGGCGTACGGACGACCGCGTCCGGGAACTCCGGGTTGGCGATCTTCCGTGAGGGCAGAGCCACCTCGCCCAGTCCGGCCGCCGCGTCCAGGCGCGCCTTCACATCTGGGTTGACCAGCGCGCCCAGCAGGGCGTTCGCCCGGGCGTCGTCGCCGAGCAGGCCGCCCACGGAGGCCGCGAGGTCGGTGACGACCTCGTCGTAGGACTTGGGGCCCACGTCCGTGGTGATGCCGTCCCTCGGGATCAGGAAGTTCTGCGGGGTGGTGCACATCTGGCCGCTGTACAGGGACAGCGAGAAGGCCAGGTTGGACAGCATCCCCTTGTAGTTGTCGGTGGAGTCGACAACGACCGTGTTGACGCCGGCCTTCTCGGTGTAGACCTGCGCCTGGCGGGCGTTCGCCTCCAGCCAGTCACCGAAGGCGGTGGATCCGGTGTAGTCGATGATCTTGATCTCGGGGCGGACGGCCAGGGTCTTGGCGATGCCCTCGCCCGGCTGCTCGACTGCCAGAGCGACCAGATTCGGATCGAAGCCCGCCTCGGAGAGCACCTCGCGGGCCACGCGCACCGTGAGCGCGAGCGGCAGCACCGCGCGGGGGTGCGGCTTGACCAGCACGGGATTGCCGGTGGCCAGGGAGGCGAAAAGCCCCGGGTAGCCGTTCCACGTGGGGAAGGTGTTGCAGCCGACCAGCAGGGAGATGCCGCGGCCGGCCGTCGTGAAGGTCTTCCGCAGCTCCAGGGGGTCGCGCTTGCCCTGCGGCTTGGACCAGTCGGCTGCCGCGGGGGTGCGGGTCTGCTCCTCGTAGGCGTACGCCACGGCCTCCAGGCCGCGGTCCTGGGCGTGCGGGCCGCCCGCCTGGAACGCCATCATGAAGGCCTGCCCGCTGGTGTGCATCACCGCGTGCGCGAACTCATGGGTGCGGGCACTGATCCGCGAGAGGATCTCCAGGCAGACCAGGGCACGGGTCTCGGGCCCGGCCTCGCGCCAGGCGGTCATGCCCGCGCGCATCGCGGGCAGCAGGACGTCCAGATCCGGGTGCGGGTACTCGATACCCAACTCCGGGCCGTACGGCGAGACTTCGCCGCCGGTCCAGCCGTCTGTGCCCGGCTGGTCCAGCTCGAAGCGGTTGTTGCGCAGGGCCTCGAACGCGGCGAGGCCGTCGGCCGGCGCGCTCTCTCCGTACGCCTTGGGGTGCTCGGCGTGCGGCGACCAGTAAGCGCGCGTGCGGATCGCCTCGAGGGCCTGGTCGAGCGTGGGCCGGTGGGTCTCGGTCAGCTGCATGAAGGACCAACTCCTCGTCGAGCTGGGCAGGGAAGGAATGACAGAGTTAGAGTAACCGAACGATCGGTCGGTACAAGGGGGCCTGGCAAACCTGTGGACAACTCATCGGGGAGGATCACTCCCATGACCGCCATCGATCAGAGCCGGACCGTCGCCGTGGTCGGCACCGGCACCATGGGGCAGGGCATCGCGCAGGTCGCCCTCGTCGCAGGCCACCCCGTGCGTCTTTACGACGCCGTCCCCGGACGGGCGGGCGAGGCGGCGGACGCCATCGGCGCGCGCCTCGACCGGCTGGTCGAGAAGGGCCGGATGGACGCGGCCGCCAGGGATGCGGCCCGCGCCGGGCTGCGCCCCGCGGCGGAACTGGCCGAGCTGGCCGACGCCGCACTCGTCGTCGAGGCCGTCCTCGAACAACTCCCGGTCAAGCAGGACCTGTTCACGGCGCTCGAGGAGATCGTCGCCGACGACTGCGTACTGGCCACCAACACCTCCTCACTCTCGGTGACCGCCATCGCGGGCGCCCTCAGGAATCCGGGCCGTTTCGTCGGCCTGCACTTCTTCAATCCGGCGCCGCTGCTTCCGCTGGTCGAGGTGGTCAGCGGCTTCGCTACCGAGGACGCGGCCGCTACGCGCGCGTACGAGACGGCGAAAGCCTGGGGCAAGACCCCGGTCCGCTGCACCGACACCCCCGGTTTCATCGTCAACCGCATTGCCCGGCCCTTCTACGCCGAGGCCTTCGCGGTGTACGAGGAGCGCGGCGCCGATCCGGCCACCATCGACGCCGTGCTGCGCGAGAGCGGCGGCTTCCGGATGGGGCCCTTCGAGCTGACCGACCTGATCGGCCAGGACGTCAACGAGGCCGTGACCCGTTCGGTCTGGGAGTCCTTCTTCCAGAGCCCCAAGTTCACGCCGTCGCTCGCCCAGCGCCGGCTCGTCGAATCGGGCCTGCACGGGCGCAAGAGCGGCCGCGGCTGGTTCTCGTACGAGGAAGGCGTCCCGCGCCCCGAGCCGCACACCGCACCGGCCACCGAGCCGCCGTCCCACATCACCGTGGAGGGCGGCCTCGGGCCCGCCCGCGAGCTGCTCGGGATGATCCGGGAGGCGGGCATCAGCGTCCGCGAGGCGGATGAGGACCAGGGCACCAGGATCGTTCTGCCCAGCGGCGGACAGCTGGTGCTCGCCGACGGGCAGACCTCGGCAGAGTTCCGTGATGTCGTCTACTTCGACCTCGCCCTCGACTACCGGACAGCGACCCGGATCGCGCTCTCCGCCTCCGAGGTCACCGGCTGGGAGACGCTTAGGCAGTCGATCGGCCTCTTCCAGGCGCTCGGCAAGAAGGTCAGCGTCATCGGGGACGTCCCCGGGATGATCGTGGCCCGTACGGTCGCGATGCTCGTGGATCTCGCTGCCGACGCCGTCGCCAAGTCAGTCGCCACCTCTCAGGACATCGACACGGCGATGCGGCTCGGCGTCAACTATCCGCTGGGGCCGGTCGAATGGGGCCGCCGACTCGGCCGCTCCTGGGCTCACGAGCTGCTGGACGAGCTCCACGCGCGCGTGCCCACCGGGCGCTATGCCCCATCCCTGGGGCTCTACCGGCAGTCGTACGTGCGGCTGGAGAAGGACGAGGCAGGCACATGACCACGGCCAAGCGGGACACCTACACGCCGGAGACGCTGCTGACCGTCGCCGTCCGGATCTTCAACGAGCGCGGCTATGACGGCACCTCCATGGAGCACCTCTCCAAGGCGGCGGGCATCTCCAAGTCCTCGATATACCACCATGTGGCGGGCAAGGAGGAGCTGCTGCGCCGGGCCGTCAGCCGGGCGCTCGACGCCCTCTTCGCCGTCCTCGACGAGCCGGGGGCGCTGCGCGGACGGGCCATCGAGCGGGTCGAGTACGTCACCCGGCGCACCGTAGAGGTGCTGATGGCCGAGCTGCCCTATGTGACCTTGCTGCTGCGCGTACGGGGCAACACGAAGACCGAGCGGTGGGCCATGGAGCGGCGCCGCGAGTTCGACCAGCGGGTGGCCGATCTGCTCAAGGCCGCCGCGGCCGACGGCGATCTCCGTGCGGACATGGAGATCCGGCTGGCGACCAGGCTCCTCTTCGGCATGGTGAACTCGCTGGTCGAGTGGTACCGCCCGCATCCCGGCAGCGGCTATGAGGGCGAAGAGGTCGCCGAGGCGGTCGTCAGGCTCGCCTTCGACGGGCTGCGTACGGACTCCTAGAGCTTCAGGCCTCCCGAGCTCCACGAAACGGCCAGGTCTACTGCAGCGGCTCCACGTCCGGTGGCGCGACCGGACCGGGCCCCGGGTCGAGATCCGTCTCCTCGAAGACCAGCAGGGTGTGCGTGGACAGCACTTCCGGGATGGACTGGAGCCGGGTCAGGACGAGCTCGCGGAGCGTGCGGTTGTCCGGGGTGTGGACAAGCAGCAGTACGTCGAAATCGCCGCTGACCAGAGCGATGTGGGCGGCTCCGGGCAGCGCCTGCAGCTGCTCGCGCACCGTGCGCCAGGTGTTCTGCACGATCTTGAGCGTGATGTAGGCGGAGGCGCCCTGACCTGCGCGCTCGTGGTTCACCCGGGCGCTGAAGCCGCGTATCACGCCGTCGTCGATGAGCCTGTTGATACGTGCGTACGCGTTGGCGCGCGAGACATGCACACGCTCGGCCACGGAGCGTATCGAGGCGCGGCCGTCGGTCTGGAGGATCCGAAGGATGTCCCGGTCGATGGGGTCGAGGGGCCGCGCCGGATTGGTCTGCTCCGTCCGGTCCCCGCCCTCGGCCATTTGTTCAGCTGCCATATCCCCCCGCCTTCTCAGCATGGACGACCTGTCTCCATCTCAGGCTGTGGAGAACCGTTTGTCCACAGGCTGAAGGTGCCTGTAGCCAAAATGCGTCCACGACCGAACAATCGGTAGGGAGGCGGGCCACACTGTCGTGCCGCTTCGTCGTCGCTCCCGTGAGGAGGTGCTCGCGTTGAGGAAGAGCAGCATGACGGTCCAGGAGCTGCCCGGTGCCGCTGCCGCCTATCGGCCCACCCCGCCGCCGGCGTGGAAGCCCCGTACCGACCCCGCACCCCTGCTCCCGGACCCGGAGCCGTACCGCGTGCTCGGCACGGACGCCGCCGCCGGTGCCGACCCCGAGCTGCTCCTGCGGCTGTATGCGGAGCTGGTGCGCGGCCGCAGGTACAACGCCCAGGCGACCGCCCTGACCAAGCAGGGCAGGCTCGCCGTCTACCCGTCCAGCACCGGGCAGGAAGCGTGCGAGGTGGCGGCGGCGCTGGCGCTCGAGGAGCGGGACTGGCTCTTCCCCAGCTACCGCGACACCCTCGCGGCCGTGGCACGTGGGCTCGACCCCGTACAGGCACTGACGCTGCTGCGCGGCGACTGGCACACCGGATACGACCCGCACGAGCACCGCATAGCGCCCCTGTGCACCCCGCTCGCCACCCAGCTGCCCCATGCGGTGGGACTGGCGCATGCCGCCAGGCTCAAGGGCGACGACGTCGTCGCCCTTGCCATGGTCGGCGACGGCGGCACCAGCGAGGGCGACTTCCACGAGGCACTGAACTTCGCCGCCGTGTGGCAGGCCCCGGTCGTCTTCCTGGTCCAGAACAACGGCTTCGCGATCTCGGTACCGCTGGCCAAGCAGACGGCCGCGCCCTCGCTCGCCCACAAGGCCGTGGGATACGGGATGCCGGGCCGACTCGTCGACGGCAACGACGCCGCCGCGGTGCACGAAGTGCTCGCCGATGCCGTGGCCAGGGCCCGGCGCGGCGGCGGTCCGACGCTGATCGAGGCCGTGACCTACCGCATGGACGCCCACACGAACGCCGACGACGCGACCCGCTACAGGGTCGAGAGCGAGGTCGAGGCCTGGCGTGCGCACGATCCGATCCGGCTGCTGGAGCGGGAGTTGACCGAGCGAGGACTGCTTGACGAGGACGGCATACGAGCGGCTGCCGACGCGGCCGAGACGATGGCCGCCCAGCTGCGCGAGGGGATGAACGCCGACCCGGTGCTCGACCCCATGGACCTCTTCGCGCATGTCTACGCCGAGCAGACCAGCCAGCTGCGGGAGCAGGCCGCGCAGCTGCGGGCCGAGCTCGACGCCGAGGGAGAAGCGCGATGACCACGGCAGCGGTGAAACCGGCCTCGATGGCGCAGGCCCTTCAGCGGGCGATGCGGGACGCGATGGCCGAGGACCCGACCGTCCATGTGATGGGGGAGGACGTCGGCACGCTCGGCGGAGTCTTCCGGGTCACGGACGGGCTGGCCAAGGAGTTCGGCGAGGACCGCTGTACGGACACACCGCTCGCCGAGGCGGGCATCCTCGGCACGGCCGTCGGCATGGCGATGTACGGGCTGCGGCCGGTGGTCGAGATGCAGTTCGACGCCTTCGCCTACCCGGCGTTCGAGCAGCTGATCAGCCATGTCGCGCGGATGCGGAACCGGACCCGGGGCGGGATGCCGCTGCCGATCACCGTGCGCGTGCCGTACGGCGGCGGAATCGGCGGCGTCGAGCACCACAGTGACTCGTCCGAGGCCTACTACGTGGCGACTCCGGGGCTCCATGTCGTCACGCCCGCGACCGTCGACGACGCATACGGGCTGCTGAGGGCCGCGATCGCCTCCGACGACCCGGTGGTCTTCCTGGAGCCCAAGCGGCTGTACTGGTCGAAGGCCGAGTGGTCGCCCGAAGCGCCGTCCGCGGTGGAGCCGATAGGCCGCGCCGTGGTGCGCCGGCCGGGGCGCAGCGCCACGCTGATCACGTACGGGCCCTCCGTGCCGGTCTGCATGGAGGCCGCCGAGGCAGCCGCGGCCGAGGGCTGGGACCTGGAAGTCGTCGATCTGCGCTCGCTGGTGCCCTTCGACGACGAGACGGTCTGCGCGTCCGTGCGGCGTACGGGACGGGCGGTCGTCGTCCATGAGTCCACCGGTTTCGGCGGCCCTGGAGGGGAGATCGCCGCGCGGGTGACGGAGCGTTGCTTCCACCATCTGGAGGCTCCGGTGCTGCGCGTGGCCGGTTTCGACATTCCGTATCCCCCGCCGATGCTGGAGCGGCACCATCTGCCGGGAGTGGACCGGGTTCTGGACGCGGTGGCGCGGCTGCAGTGGGAGGCGGGGAGCTGATGGCTCAGGTGCTCGAATTCAAGCTTCCGGACCTCGGTGAGGGCCTGACCGAGGCGGAGATCGTGCGCTGGCTGGTGGCGGTGGGCGACGTTGTCGCGATCGACCAGCCGGTCGTCGAGGTCGAGACGGCCAAGGCGATGGTGGAGGTGCCGTGTCCCTACGGGGGCGTGGTGACCGCGCGTTTCGGCGAGGAAGGCACGGAACTTCCCGTCGGAGCACCGCTGCTGACGGTTGCGGTGGGGGCGGCGGACCTGACCGGGGTCGGCGGTAACGGCTCCTCCGGCTCGTCCCGTACCGCTGAGGCCGCCGGTTCTGCCGGGGCCGCGGAGGAGTCTTCGGGCAATGTGCTCGTCGGCTACGGGACGGGTGCGCCCGCGGCCCGTCGCCGGCGAATTCGGCCTGCCGGGCCCCTCGTGTCCGTTCCCGCGGCGCCCGCTCCCGCGCCCAAGTCCGCTCCGGCTCCTGCCGCTGCTCCCGCGCCCGAGCGCCGGCCGGTCGGTGCGGTGGCGGTCGATGAGGCCGCGCAGAGCGGGCCCGTGCCGGTCATCTCGCCGCTCGTCCGCCGTCTTGCCCGTGAACACGACGTCGATCTGCGCACGTTGACCGGTTCCGGGCCTGACGGCCTGATCCTGCGCGCCGACGTCGAGCGCGCGATGCGGGCCGCAGAGGCACCGGCCGCGCCCGCGCCTGTCGCCGCCGCGGCCACCGCCGTGACGCGCGGCGAGCGGATTCCGCTGCGCGGCGTACGCGGAGCCGTGGCCGACAAGCTGTCCCGCAGCCGGCGCGAGATACCGGACGCCACGTGCTGGGTCGATGCGGACGCGACCGAGCTGATGGCCGCGCGGGCCTCGATGAACGCGGCGGGCGGTCCGAAGATCTCGCTGCTCGCGCTGCTCGCCCGGATCTGTACTGCCGCGCTCGCCCGCCACCCGGAGCTCAACTCCACGGTGGACATGGACGCCAGGGAGATCGTGCGGCTTCCCGAAGTGCATCTGGGCTTCGCGGCGCAGACCGAGCGTGGCCTGGTCGTTCCGGTCGTACGGAATGCCCACAGCCGCTCGGCCGAGTCGCTGAGCGCTGAGTTCGCGCGGCTGACGGAGGCGGCGCGGCAGGGGACGCTGACTCCGGCCGATCTGACGGGCGGGACGTTCACCCTGAACAACTACGGGGTGTTCGGAGTCGACGGCTCCACGCCGATCATCAACCACCCGGAGGCGGCGATGCTCGGGGTGGGCCGGATCGTGCCGAAGCCGTGGGTGCACCAGGGCGAGCTGGCCGTACGCCAGGTCGTGCAGCTCTCGTTCACCTTCGACCACCGGGTGTGTGACGGCGGCACCGCGGGCGGCTTCCTGCGCTATGTCGCCGACTGCGTCGAGCACCCGTCGGTGCTGCTGCGCAGCTTGTAGCGACAGTCGTACGACGGCCCTGAGCACGCCCCGGGGAACGAGAGAGAGATCACTGAGGGCTGCCCGCCCAGACGATCGCGGCCCATACTTCAGGCATGACCGCCTATGACGCCATCGTGCTCGCCGGGGGTGCCGCGAAGCGGCTGGGCGGGGCCGACAAGCCTGCGGTGAGAGTGGGCGGTCGCGCCCTGCTCGACCGCGTGCTCGGGGTGTGCCGTGACGCGGGGCGCACCGTCGTGGTCGGGGGGCGCCGGGCCACGGCGCGCCCCGTGGTGTGGGCCCGCGAAGAGCCCCCCGGCGGCGGGCCGCTCGCCGCGCTCGACGCCGGAGTGCGGCAGGTCGAGGCAGGAGCCGTCCTGGTCCTCTCGGCCGATCTGCCGTTCCTCGGGGAGCGGACCGTACGGCAGCTGATCGGCACCCTGGGCACGAGCGGGCGCGAGGCGGCGCTGCTCACTGATGCGGGCGGGCGCGACCAGCCCCTCGTCGCCGCGTACCGCACCGAACCGCTGCGCCGTGAACTCGCCCTTCTCGCCACCGAGTACGGCAGTCTGACCGGCTTGCCGTTGCGTCTGCTGACCGAGGAGCTGGATCTCGCCCGGATCGATTCGGAGCCGCTCGCCTCCTTCGACTGCGACACCTGGGAGGACATCTCCGCCGCTCGGGCCCGGATCAGGGACCATGGGAACGTGCTGGACGAATGGATCACCGCAGTCAAGGACGAACTCGGCATCGAACTCGACGTCGACACCGGCGTCCTGCTCGACCTCGCGCGGGATGCCGCCCACGGCGTCGCCCGCCCCGCCGCACCGCTCACCACCTTCCTGGTGGGGTACGCGGCGGCCCAAGCAGGAAGCGGCGGCCCGGCGGCGGTCGCCGAAGCCGCCCGCAAGGCGGCTGCGCTCGCCACGCGCTGGGCGGAGGAGGCGGAACAGGGAGCCCCGGGAGCGGGTCCCGCCCAGGCTTCCGGGCCTGCCGGGCCGGACGAGGGCGACGCAGGCGAGGAAGCCGGGCGGACCGGATGAACGGTCGGGACCAGGAGCCCGAGTCCGACGGCGTCGAGGAAGCCCTCGCGCTCGTCGCCCGCCACACGCGGCACGAAGATGCCCCCGGTTCGGCTCACGGCTCCGACGCCTTCTCCGCACCGACGGGCGATGCGGCCGCGGACCGGCACCGCGCGACTTCGTGGCCCGAAGCCCGGGCTCTCGCCGCGCGTATCGGGCGCGCGGCGCAGCCCCGTACCCGGCGGGTCCGGCTCGATCAGGCCCTCGGCCAGGTGCTGGCCGAGCCGCTCACCGCGCTCTGCGATCTGCCCTCGTTCGACACCTCCGCCATGGACGGCTGGGCGGTCGCCGGACCCGGGCCCTGGACCATTCGCAGCGGCGGCTCGCTTCTCGCCGGGCACGGCGAAACCCCGCCGCTCCCCGACGGTGCAGCGGTACGCATCGCCACGGGCGCCCGTATCCCGCCCGAAGCCACAGCGGTGATCCGCAGCGAGCACGCCCGCACCGACGCGGACGAGGGCCAGCTGTATGCCGAGCGCGAGGTGGTCCAGGGGCAGGACATCCGGCCGCGAGGACAGGAATGCCGGTCCGGCGACCACCTCCTGCCCGCCGCCTCCCGGGTGACCCCGGCCGTGCTGGGTCTCGCCGCGGCCGCCGGTTACGACGAGCTGGTCACCCTTGCGCGGCCGCGCGTCGAAGTGCTCGTACTCGGCGACGAGTTGCTCAGCGCCGGACTCCCCCACCAAGGTCTCATCCGCGACGCCCTCGGGCCGATGATCGGGCCCTGGCTCGGTGCCCTCGGCGTCGATGTTGTCGCCACCCGACGCCTCGGTGACGATGCCGAAGCCCTGCACCGCGCTGTCACGACCTCCGACGCCGATCTCATCGTCACCACAGGAGGCACGGCCGCGGGTCCTGTCGACCATGTCCACCCGGTCCTGCGGAAGACGGGCGCCGAGCTGCTGGTGGACGGGGTGGCCGTGCGCCCCGGCCATCCGATGCTGCTGGCCCGGCTCGCGCCGCACGGCGAACTGCCGTCCAGGCACCTGGTGGGGCTGCCCGGCAATCCCCTGGCTGCCGTGTCCGGGCTGCTGACACTCGCAGAGCCGCTGTTGAGCGGTCTCGGGGGGCGTCCGGCGCCCGTTCCGTATCGCGCGCCGGTACGTGATGAGGTGCATGGGCACCCGTACGACAGCCGCCTTGTGCCCTTCGTCCACCGCGCCGACCGGCTGGTGCCGCTGCACTACAACGGGCCCGCCATGCTGCGCGGAATCGCCGCGGCCGACGGTCTGGCCGTCGTACCGCCGGGCGGGGCGCGGGCCGGTGATGAGCTGGAGGTTCTCGACCTGCCGTGGACCTCCTGGGCGCCTTCCATCGCCGACGGAGGGTGTTTCACGTGAAACGTCCCGGCCGGGACGCCATGGCTTGAACGGCCAGGTCGCGGAGTAGCCTCGCGCCCATGCATGCGATCACGATTCCCGAACCTGGTGGTCCCGAGGCGCTTGTCTGGGCAGAGGTGCCCGATCCCGTACCCGGCGAGGGCGAGGTCCTCGTCGACGTCGTGGCCAGCGCCGTCAACCGTGCGGATCTGCTGCAGCGGCAGGGCTTCTACGACCCGCCGCCCGGTGCGTCCCCGTATCCCGGTCTCGAATGCTCAGGGCGCATTGCCGCGCTGGGCCCCGGGGTCTCGGGGTGGGCCGTGGGCGACGAGGTGTGCGCGCTGCTGGCCGGCGGCGGATACGCGGAGAAGGCCGTCGTGCCGATGGGGCAGTTGCTGCCGGTGCCGCAGGGGATGGACCTGGTCACGGCGGCGGCGCTGCCCGAGGTGACCTCGACGGTGTGGTCCAACGTGTTCATGATCGCGCACCTGCGGCCCGGAGAAACGCTGCTGGTGCACGGCGGAGCGAGCGGGATCGGCACGATGGCGATCCAGCTCGCCAAGGCGGTGGGGGCGCGGGTCGCCGTGACGGCGGGCGGGCCCGAGAAGCTGGCTCGCTGCGCGGAACTGGGCGCGGACATCCTCATCGACTACCGCGAGCAGGATTTCGTGGAGGAGCTGAGGAAGGCGACGGAGGGGGCGGGGGCTGACGTCATCCTCGACATCGTCGGCGCGAAGTATCTGGACCGGAATGTGCGGGCGCTGGCCGTGAACGGCCGCCTTGCCGTGATCGGCCTGCAAGGCGGTGTCAAGGGCGAACTGAACCTGGCGACACTGCTGGGCAAGCGGGCGGCGGTGACGGCGACGTCGTTGCGGGGCCGCCCGCTGGGCGAGAAGACGTCGATCGTGGCGGCGGTACGGGAGCACGTGTGGCCACTGATTGAAGCGGGCCGGGTGCGGGCGGTGGTGGACCGGAGGGTGGCACTCGCGGACGCGGCGGAGGGGCACCGGGTGCTGGAGTCCGGGGCGAATGTGGGGAAGGTGCTGTTGGTGTCGCCTGCGGGGTGAGTGACGGCGGGTGCGGTACGGGCGGCCCCCGCCGCGGGGGCGGTTCCCGCTCCGCGGGGGTTGCCCACCCGCCCGCCCTTGAGAACGGGGGTACTGCGTACACGCGTGCCCCCTGCGGTGTGCGGGCTTCGCCGCACGGGCTGGTCCTGCGGTGGCGCTGCGCGCCGGTGCGCCGTTTGTCGGCTCAGGCGGGGCAACCTCACGTGCTGGCGCCTGTGAGAGCCGGGGTACTGCGGACCCCAGCGACCCTGTCCCTGCCGTGCGGGCTGGTGCCGCACGGGATGTCGTGACCGGGTGGGTGCGCCCCCGGCGCCCCCGAGGTGGGTGCCCGGGCGTCGCCCGCCCGCTTGTGCGGGCTTCGCCGCACGGGGTGCTCCTACGGTCATGCTGCGCGCCGGTGCGCCGCTTGTCGGCTCCGCCGGGGGTAACCCACGCGTGGGAGCCGGGGTAGTGCGTACCCGGTCGCCCCGCGGTGTGCGGGCTTCGCCGCACACGAGCCCCGGGGCGCGTGCCGGGCGTTGCCGCGCCGGGTTCCTGCGCAGCGAGGCCCGTGCGCGGTCGCATCGCGGCTTCGTCGCAACCGCCGCCGCGCGGAGCAAGACCTCCCCGCCCACCGGCAAGCCGCGGGCAAAATACCGGCGGGCCGAGGTGTCCGTGCCCCCGGTCCGCCGTCGTGTCGCGCGAGGATTCGCGACTTCGAGTTACAGGTACGGGCCCGAGCGGATCGCGCCGTGCTGGCCGTCCTCGTCGTCCTCGTGGCTCGCTCCCGGCGGGAGCGCCCGGCGCATCTGTTCCAGCTGGGCGCGGGCCGCCATCTGCTGGGCGAACAGCGCCGTCTGGATGCCGTGGAAGAGGCCCTCCAGCCAGCCCACCAACTGGGCCTGCGCGATGCGCAGTTCGGCCTCCGAGGGGATTGCCTCGTCCGTGAAGGGGAGCGAGAGGCGTTCGAGTTCCTCGACCAGTTCGGGGGCGAGACCGTCCTCCAGTTCCTTGACGGAGCTGGCGTGGATCTCCTTGAGCCGGACCCGGCTCGCCTCGTCCAGAGGTGCTGCTCTGACTTCCTCCAGCAGCTGCTTGATCATGCTGCCGATCCGCATGACCTTGGCAGGCTGCTCGACCATCTCCGTCACCGGGACCTCGCGCGACTCGTCGTCACTGTGACTGCCGCCGAGTGCCATTCCGTCCTGTCCCACGACAAGGACATGGGGGCTCTCCTGCGACCGTTCATTCCTCGGCATCTCCATGCCGCCATTCTCTCGCACATGTGCGTCACCACACGGTGTGCCCCCGTACGAGGGTGATCCACCCTCGTACGGGGGCACAAAACCGCTGGATATGGCCGGATGTGACCGTCAGGTCGCCTCTCGGCGGGACAGCGCACCGCGGGAGCGGGTCACCAGTGCCGCCAGGAGCGCCGCGCCGACCGGGACCGCGATGAGCAGCGCGGCCAGGGTTTGCCAGGGCACGATGATCGGCACGTACGGCACCGAGTCTGCCGAGCCGAAGCCCTGGTCGAGCGCCTGCTCGTGGAACTTGATCTGATCGCGCCTCTCGGTGAGCCGCAGCCCGACCGCCGGGAGTACACCCGCCGCCGAGCCGAGCAGCACACCCATCGCGGCCACTACCCCGCACTGGAACCCGCTGAGTGTCCTGCGGACCCGCGGCGGGGCGCCGACCGCGGCCAGGGTCTTCAGGTCGGCCTCCGCATCGGCCTGGGCGAGGCCCGTGGCGATACCCGCAGCGCCGATGGTGATGAGCCCGGCGAAGACGGTCAGCGACAGCAGGATGATGCTGTTCTCGCTGGTGTAGCCATCCTCGACATGGAGATTGATGTCCGAGCCGGTCTTGTCGAGCTCGCCGTCCAGCCGCTGGCGCTGGGCGCTGCTCGGCATCTTGTCGGTCGAGTAGTACGCCCCGAACGGCACCGTGGTCACACCCGCGGCCTTGACCGCCGCAGGCGGCACGATCATGGCGACGCCGTACGAATTGGCGGTTTCGGATACCTGGTGCGCGGTGAACGACTTGATCTCGCCCGGCGCCTCCTTGCCCTTCTCCATGGCCTCGTCGGCCTTCTTCGGGTCGGTGATCAGGCGGATGTTGATCTTGCCCTTGGCGTCGAGATTGCGCTTGTCGAACGAGACGATCTGCCCGTCCGTCAGCGCTTTCTCCGCCGCCGCGTCGTTGATCTCGAGCACCTTCAGCAGCTTCGCGTCAGCGACCACCACACCCGAGTCGACAAAGGCGGAGCCCGAGGGTTCCTTGCAGCGCCAGTCCTTTGCGAGTTTGCGGCGCTGCTCCTTGCTGAACTTCTCCGTGGGGTCCTCGTCCGGGTGGGCAGGGTCGGTCATCCACAGCGGGCACTGGTTGGCCTTGGGCACGACGACCTCGTAGCGGCCGCAACCCTCGTTGCCGCTGTACATCGGGCAGGAGGCCTTGCCGACCGAGATCCGGTCCACATCGGCCCGCACATCGATGGGCAGCAGCTTCTGGACGGTGGCGCGCACCGCGGGGACGTCCCTGCCGCCGGCCTCGTCGAGCATCACGGAGACCGCGCCGTGCGGCAGCCGTGCCTCGTAATCGGCCTTGCCCTGCGCCTCGTTGCTCGCGGTGTACGTCGCCACGGCCACCGTGCCCGCTACGGCGGCCAGTACCGCGGCCACCGCGGGAGCCGTGCGGCCCCGGTTGCGTACCGCGTCACGCAGCGCGAGGCGCGGCGAGAGCGGCAGGATGCGCCCTGTCCGGCCGAACAGGCCCACCAGCGCGGGGGTCAGTGCGACCACGCCCAGCTCGGCGATGGCGCTGCCTCCGGCGACGACGATGGGCTGGTCCGTCATCAGCGAGCCGTAGAGCGCGATCGCCGCGCCCAGCAGGACCGCGATCAGGCCGATCACCGGCAGCACCCGGTTGCTCTTGCGTACGCCACGACGGCCGGTGAGCGAGGCCAGCACGGACTGGCGGGACGAGGTGATCGCCGGGACGATCGCGGCCATCAGGCCCGTGAACACGGCGAGCAGACCGATGCCGAGCAGTTCGAGCGGCCGTATGTCGAAGCTTCCGAAGCGCTTGCCCATGTAGTCCTCGAGGACCGGCTGCAACGCAAAGGTGAGCAGCAGACCGAGGACCGTGCCGACCACGGCCGCGGCGAAGCCGATCACCAGACCACCGGCGAGGACGATGGAGCGGATATGGCGGCGGTCTCCTCCGTTGGCGCCTACCAGACCGAGCTGGCGGCGCGAGCGGCGGGCGCCGACCGCGAAGGCGGGCCCGGCCAGCAGGCAGATCTCCAGCATGGCGAGGCCGACGACAGTGCCGGCCGCGGCGAGCGCGGCTGCCTTGGCGGCCGTGCTGTCCTCGAAGGTGCCCCAGCCCTCTTCCTGGTAGATCGGAACATCGGCCCTTGCGGGCGGATCGAGGGCCACGGCGCGCGAATTGACCGTCACACCCTTGGCGTTGGTCGCCTTGACCATGTTCCACGTGAAACCACCGGAGACACTCACCAGATGCGTGGTGCTGGTCGCGGTGCCGGGCAACTCGGCCTTTTCGAGAGCCTTGTCGAGCGGCGCGAGAAGCGCGCCCGGCAGCGCGTTGACCTGGTCGGTCTTCAGCGCGTCGGGGAGTTCGTACGAGCCGACGATCGTGTACTCGCGGTCCAGCCCGCGGGCCGTGAGCTTGGAGCCCACCTTCAGACCGCTGGACTCCAGAAAGTGCGTGGTCGCGGCGACTTCGTCGGACTTCTGGGGCAGGTGGCCCCGGTCGACGACCATGATGCCCTTGGCCATCGGGTCCGAGGCCTTGAGCTCACGGATCTCGGTGTTCAGCAGACCGTGCGTGGTACGCAGCTTGCCCGAACCCAGGGAGTCCGTAAGGGCCTTGGCACCTGCGGGCAGCGCCTTGCCGATGTCCGTCTTGCCGTCGGGCCACGGCTTTCCCTCGAAGTCCCCCACCGGCACGTAGCTCTCGGCGTCGGGCGTCTGCTTGATGGGTACGCCGCCCAGACCTGGGTCGGCCAGCCGGGCGTCGGCCGCGCCCAGCGTGCGCTCAAGGCTCTGCTCGGTCGACAGCTCGGCGCTGCGCAGGGTCAGATCCGCGGCGCTCACGCCGAGGATCGGGAGGGCGATCATCGCGAGGACGAGGAAGCTGCGCCCCTTGGAGCGCAGGGCGTCGCGGCGGGCTATGCGGATCGCGGCCCGCCAGGAGTGGTACCAGCTGTTCACAGTTCGGCCGCCTGGCCCGAGAGCAGCGAGTCGGCCTGGCTGCGGATGGTCTGGTCGACGACCGCGCCGTCACGCAGGAAGACGACTCGGTCCGCCCAGGCGGCGAAGCGCGGCTCGTGGGTGACGAGAACGCCGGCCGCTCCGCCGTCGCAGCGGGCGCGCAGCAGGGCGAGCACGGACTCGCCGGTCTCCGAGTCCAGGGCGCCGGTCGGCTCGTCGGCGAGGACGAGCCGCCGCTCGCCGACCAGGGCGCGGGCGATGGCAACGCGCTGCTGCTGGCCGCCCGACATCTCGTCGGGGAAGCGGTCGGCGAGATGACCGAGGTCCATCTCCTCCAGCGCGGCGACGGCCTCGGTGCGGGCCTTGCGTGCGGAGATGCCGTCCAGCTCGCGCGGCAGGGAGACGTTCTCGGCGGCGGTGAGCGCCGGGATGAGGTTGTAGTCCTGGAAGACGTAGCCGATGCTGCGGCGGCGCAGGGCGGCGAGCGTCTTGCGGTGGGCGGTGGTGATGTCGGTGTTCTCGACGATCACCCGGCCCGAGGTGGGGGTGTCGAGGCCGCCCGCGATGGTCAGCAGCGTGGACTTGCCGGAGCCCGACGGGCCCATGACGGCGACGAGTTCGCCGGGGAAGACGTCGAGGTTGATGCCGCGCAGGGCATGCACCTCGGTGGCGCCGCTGCCGTGGACTCGGGTCAGTTGCTGGAGTTGCAGTACGGGCTGTTGTGACTGCTGGGACATGCGGTCGGACATGGAGGGGTCCCCCTTGGACGGACGGCGAACGAACGAGCGGATGTACGAAGAGAGCGGAGAGCGCGGATTCACGCAGAGGGCGGATGTACGAAGAAGTCGAGAAGCGAAGAGGCTGAAAGAGGCAGGACGCTAGGTCGGCGGCGCGGGGCGCCCCGGCGCCGATGCCGCGGACCGCCCTTGCGCCGACGACGAGGCGGGCTTCGCGGGAGACCCCATCAGAGAAGCGGCCGTCGGGCGTTCGGCTCCCCGATCGGCCGTCGCGGAGAGCCTGATGAGACGGACCTCGCAGTGGTCGAGCCAGCGCGCCTCGGCCTCGGTCTGGAAGATCAGCTGCTCGAGCACGAGGAGCCAGGCCACGTCGTCGCGCTCGGCAGCGCCCCCGTTCTCGATCGCGGCCAGTGCCTGAGCCTTGAGCCGGGTGTAGTCCTGCATCGCCTTCACGGTGTGGTGGCGCTGGGACTGGATGACATTGCGGATGTCCACACCGGGCGCGCCCACGGCCATGGCGAGCTTGATGGCGAGTTCGTCGCGGGGCGGGCTGCTGCGGTCCACGGGCGTGGCGAACCAGTTCCGCAGCTCGGTGTGCCCGGCCTCGGTGATGACGTAGAGCGCATGGCCGGCGCCGTCCTCGCCGCTCTGGGCGACCATGCCGTCGCGCTCCAGGCGGCTGAGGGTCGTATAGACCTGACCGACGTTGAGCGGCCAGGTGGCACCGGTACGGGATTCGAACTCCGTACGGAGCTGGGAGCCGTAGCGAGGGCCGTGCTCAAGGAGGGCGAGAAGCCCGTGGCGGATGGACATACTCAGTATGTATACCGAGTATGTCGCCCACGGCAACCCTTCGATAGGTGGAGCCTGTGCATCCGTCTTGAGGAGGACGGCGCGTTCAACGACGCCGCAGCCGCACCCCGAGGAAGCCGATTCCGAGCCCCATGAGGGCCATTCCGATCCCCAGCGACATCGGGGAAATCTGCTGAGCGACGGGCTGGGGGAGGGCCTGAGGTGCCTGCTGACGTGCGGCCGCGGGCGCGCTGGGGATCGGCGCGGGCGACACAGAGGCCCCTGCCTCCTCCTGCTGGTCCGTCGTGAGTTCCTCGTCCTCCGCGGGAGGGGGCTTCCGCTCGGTCGGGCGCGTACGGGACGGGGCGGCCGAAGCGGATTGTGACGCGGAAACCGAAGGGGAGGGTGACTCGGACGGCCTACGGCCCGGCCGGTCCTCGCGATCCGCCGCCCCAGGCTCGTCCCGGTCCTGCGACGCGTGGGTCCTGTGCTTCTCGGGCGTGCGTCCCGGCCGCGGGCGCCCCTCACCGGCCGGGCGGCCCGCGAGAGAAGAGGAGGCGGCGGGTGTGGGCGCCGGAGTCCGCTCGGGAGCCTCGGACTCCTCGGCGTACGCGACGGGCGTGGCCAGCAGGAGGAGCGAGGCGACTGTGATCGCACAGTGTGTGCGGAGCGCTGGAGTCACCGGGTGACCCCCTCCCGTGCCGAGTCGCCGAGATGTCGGACTCAGCGTCACATACCATGGCAATTCCGGCATCCCGGGCGGGCGCACGGGGGAATCTCGGGGAATCTTGAGAGAAATCGCGACGGCACCAGGAGAACGGCCCGGCACGCATGGTGCGCGCCGGGCCGTTCCCGTCGAGCGATGTCGAGCGATGTCGAGCGATGTCGAGCGGTGTGAAGCGGTGTGAAGCGATGTGGAGCGCTGAGGTCCGGGTCAGCCGGCCTTACCCGTGGAGATCGTGAGTTCGAACTCCTGGCTCTTCGGCACCACGGCCTCGCCCGAGCTCGGGTACTGCGTGATCACCGCGTCCTTGGGGTACTGAGGGTTGTCCTCCTCGATCACCTTCCAGGTCCAGCCGGCCGCCCGCAGACAGTCCTTCACCGAGAGGATGTCCTTGTAGAGAAGCTGAGGGGCCTGGACCTTCGACGGGTCGGTGCCGTCCTCCAAGGCGTCCGAGCACTTCGTCTTGTCGATCGTCCGGGTCCGGTCCGGCGCCAGAGCCCCGTCCGCATCCGCCGACTCGCTCGCACTCGGATCCCCGCCGGCGTTGTCGCCGCCGGAGTCGCCGTTGTTCAGCGCGATCGCCGTGATCAGGCCGCCGACCGCCAGCAGGGACACCACGATGGCGCCCACGATGACCGGCATGTTCCGCTTGCCGCCGCTGCCGCCCGGGACCGCGGTCTGCGGAGCGATGGAGTACGGAGGCGGCGTCGAGATCCCCTGAGCGGGCGCCTGGTAGGCCGGTACCGGGGCAGGCGTCTGCGGGTACCCGTAGTGCGGCGCCGGAGCAGGCGCGGGTGCCGGAGTCGGCGGGCCGTACGGGCCCGGCTGGTAGGGCGTCTGCACGCTCTGCGGTGCCGGAGTCGACTGGTCCAGCGGCGGGAAGACCGCCGAACCCACCCCCGCGCCACTCGTCGTCGGAGCGCCGCCGATGATCACCGGCGCGCCCGTCTGCCCGGCGCTCGCCACCCGCGCGCACTCGTCGCGCATCGCGGCGGCGCTGGGGAAACGCTCGTTCGGGTTCTTCTTCAGTGCCCGTGCGACCAGCGCGTCCATCGCCGGGGTGACGGAGCGGTTGATCGTGGAGGGAGCGACCGGCTCCTCCTGCACATGCGCGTACGCGATCGCCAGCGGCGAGTCCGCGTCGAACGGCAGCCGGCCGGTCAGCAGCTGGAACAGCATGATGCCGACGGAGTAGAGGTCGGACCGCGCGTCCACACCGCGGCCCAGCGCCTGCTCGGGCGACAGGTACTGCGGCGTACCCACCACCATGCCGGTCTGGGTCATCGAGGTGACGCCCGACTGCATGGCGCGCGCGATGCCGAAGTCCATGACCTTCACGACATTGCGCTTGGTCATCATCACGTTGCCGGGCTTGATGTCGCGGTGGACCAGGCCCATCTCGTGGCTGGTCTCCAGCGCGGCCAGCACATCGGCCGTCACCTTCAGCGCCTTGTCGGCCGGCATCGCGCCGTACTGCGCGATGTCCGCCTGCAGTACGGATCCGAGCGGCTGGCCCTCGACGTACTCCATGACGATGTACGGCATCAGCGAACCGTCGAGCTCGTCCTCGCCGGTGTCGAAGACCGAGACGATGTTGGTGTGCGACAGCTTGGCGACGGCCTGCGCCTCGCGCCGGAACCGCTCACGGAAGGACTGCTCGCGTCCGAGCTCGGTGTGCAGCGTCTTGATGGCGACCTGGCGGTCGAGCGCCGCGTCGTACGCGAGATATACGGAGGCCATGCCTCCCTCGCCGAGCAGGTCGCGGAGCTGATAGCGCCCGCCGGCGACCGAACCTCCCGCATAGCGGCCCTGTGCGCCGTCGTGGCTCATGCTCTGCTTCCCCCTCGGCGCGAAGGCCGCGATGCCCGCGTTTGCCCGCAATGCCCGCGATGCCTGCGATCCGCGTTCCCGTGATCCGTAATTACGGGCCAAGTCTGCCCGAGGGCGCAGACACGTCAAGCCGGGTGCCCGTTCCGTGACCGTACGCACAAGAAGAGACTCGGAAGCGTTACAGGAACCGCATGGAATTTGCGCGGCCGCGGCGGCAGCGGTTGGATGGCCGGTCACTCTCGAACCGGCGCGCCCCGCGAAGGCTGTAGCGTGACGTGGCAGAGGACCCCTGAGGACTACAGCGAACACCCGCACGCACAGTACACACAGTGCACGCGGACAGATACGACGGCGAGGACTGATGGCACCCGAACCCGAAGCAGGCGGCGGCGGAGTGCCGGGTGCGGCGGACAACTGGGGCGTCGGCGGACTGGTCGGCGACGGCCGCTACCGCCTGACGCACCCGCTCGGACGCGGCGGCATGGCCGAGGTGTTCGCGGCGGAGGACGTACGGCTCGGCCGCACGGTCGCCGTCAAGTTGCTCCGTTCCGATCTCGCCGAGGACCCGGTCTCCAAGGCCCGCTTCACGCGCGAGGCGCAGTCGGTCGCCGGCCTCAACCACCATGCGGTGGTGGCGGTGTACGACTCCGGCGAGGATGTGGTCGGCAAGCAGACCGTCCCGTACATCGTGATGGAGCTCGTCGAAGGGCGCACCATCCGCGACCTGCTGCTCAACGCGGAGGCCCCGCCGCCCGAGCAGGCGCTGATCATCGTCTCCGGTGTGCTGGAGGCGCTCGCGTACTCCCACCAGCACGGCATCGTGCACCGCGACATCAAGCCCGCGAACGTCATCATCACCCACTCCGGCGCGGTGAAGGTGATGGACTTCGGTATCGCGCGCGCTCTGCACGGCGCGCAGTCGACGATGACCCAGACCGGCATGGTCATGGGCACGCCGCAGTACCTCTCCCCCGAGCAGGCGCTGGGCAAGGCCGTCGACCACCGGTCCGATCTGTACGCGACGGGCTGTCTGCTCTACGAACTCCTCGCTCTGCGGCCCCCGTTCACCGGTGAGACGCCGCTGTCGGTGGTCTATCAGCACGTCCAGGACATTCCGTCGCCGCCGTCCGAGGTCTCGGACGTGGTGCCGCCGGAGCTCGACGGACTGGTGATGCGCTCGCTGGCGAAGGACCCGGACGACCGGTTCCAGAGTGCGGAGGAGATGCGCGGCCTGGTGCAGTACGGGCTGCAGATGCTTCACCAGCAGGGCAGCCACACCGGTACCTGGAACACCGGACCCGTCGACCTGCACGAGGGCGGATTCACGCCGGCGATGGGGACGACCGCGCCGACCGCGGTGCACCACCCGGTGCACGGCGAGACCTCGCAGAGTCCGATCCTGCCTCCGATGAACCCGAACGACGGCGGCTACGACGGCGGTAGGGACGACCGGGACCGCCGCGGCGGCCGGGGCAAGATGTGGCTTCTCGCGGTGCTCGCCGTGCTGGCGATCGCCGGTGGTGTCGCGTTCGCGCTGAACAAGGCGAACGGCAACGGCACGGACCAGAAGCCCACCACGACGGTCTCCGAGACCCCGTCGACGCCGGACACCACGCCGACGCCGACGGAGGAGGACACCGAGCAGAGCGAGGAGACCGACCCGACGGGCGACGAGCAGCAGCCGTCGTGGTCGCCCTCCTACACGCCGTCGGTCACGCCCAGCGACCCGGAGACGCCTTCGCAGGAGCCGACGACGACCGAGCCGACGGACGAGCCGACGGATCCGACGGATCAGCCGACAGATCCCACGGATCAGCCGACGACCGCGGATCCGACGGACGGTCAGACGGGGAACCCGGCCGACCCGGGATCCGGCTGACGGACACTCAGGGGGCTTCGTTCGCGGGGCCTCAGCCGGCGAAGGCGTCCCGTACCGCCTCGTACTCCCTCGTCCACCACACCGCCAGGGCCGACGCCGCAGGAAACTGCGGGTCGGCCCTTCGGTCGTGCAGCTGGTAGCGCCAGCGCAGTATCCAGAAGTCGTTGAGCCGCTCCCACCACACCCGGTGCACCGCCGCCGCCAGTTCCGCCGCGTCCGCGCCCGCCGCCCGGCGGTAGGCGCGCGCGTACGCCCGTACCTTCCCCAGCTCCAGCTCACCGGCCGGCTGGACGAAGAAGATCGCCGCCGCCCGCACCGCCTCCTCAGCGCGCGGGTGCACCCCCAGCCGGTCCCAGTCGACGATCGCGGCCGGTTCCGCGCCCCGGTAGAGCAGATTCAGCGGGTGGAAGTCGCCGTGCACCCAGCAGCCCGGGGAGGCCGGAGGCGGTCTGCGGTCGGCATGGCGTTCCAGGAGCGCGCGCCGTTCGAGGAGCCTGCGCTCGGCCAGGTTGTCGAAGGCGTCCCGGGGGCGGGCGGCGCGCGCGAGGGCCAGCAGTTCGTCGATGAGGGCGAAGGTCTCCTCGGGGTCGGCGCTCTCGTGCCGGCCGCGGTGGGTGGCGTCCACCTCCATGACCCGCTCCAGGCAGGTGTGGACGAGACCGAGGAGGGAGCCGAGCCGCCGGGACTGGGGTGTCGTCAGCTGTGCGCCGTCGCGGTGCCGTCCCTCGATCCACGGGTGCAGGGCGTAGCACCGTCCGCCGATCACCGCGACCGTGTCGCCGTGGGCGTCCTCGACGGGCGGGGCGACCGGGACGCCGAGCTCCTGCAGCCGCTGGGTGGCCCGGTGCTGGCGGGCGATGGCCTCGTGGTCGCCGTCGAGATGGTGCTTGAGGAAGTACGCGCCACGGGTGGTGGCGAGCCGGTAGCCGCGGTTGAGGAGCCCTTGTGTGACGGGCTCGCAGGAGAGTGGTTCGCCCGGGTTCTCGTAACGGCGCAGCAGGACACCGACGGGTGGGGCAGTTGCAGATGAGCGCGGCACTCGCCAGATGTTAGATCACGCAGCGTGGCCGGCGGGATGCTCTTCGGGATAATCCAGCATCTGTGCGGTGGACAACCGTGGCTCGGTGTATGGGAACCCGAACGGGTGACCCCCTGACCGGAGGGCGTCGGTGGCACCGGGCGCCGGCCGCGTACGCGGCGGAAGGCCGCCACGTCCCGTGCGCCGTCAGCAGCTCATTGCCTTGGAATACGATGATTTTTACCTCTTCGCGTACGAAAGGGGTGTCACACATCTACTCTTCCCGTGCCCGGGGTGCCCGGGATAACGTGCCGGTGTTCCGGCGGCCTGCAAGGCTGTGACCAGTGGTTGTTCCCGCATTTCTCGATTTACTTGGAAATCCAAGCAAAATCGCAGGTCAAGTGGGGTTTCGCAGGAGTGCGACCCACTGGGTAACGTGCCTTTGGCAGGCGCTCGCCGGGGCACCTGTCACGCCTGATTCCCGGCCGAGCGGCACCCACCCCGTGCACGGGTACGGAAATAGGCGAGCCGCACTGGCCACACCGGCAACCCCGGGGGCCGGACCGACGGAGGAGCACGCACGTGACCGTGGAGAGCACTGCCGCGCGCAAACCGCGACGCAGCAGCAAGCGCGTGAGCGCCGCGAAGAAGCCGCAGAGTTCTGAGCCCCAGCTCGTACAGCTGCTGACGCCCGAGGGTGAGCGCGTCGAGCACCCGGACTACGAGATCGACCTGACCCCGGACGAGCTGCGCGGGCTGTACCGGGACATGGTCCTGACGCGGCGCTTCGACGCCGAGGCCACCGCTCTTCAGCGGCAGGGCGAGCTCGGTCTGTGGGCGTCGCTGCTGGGCCAGGAGGCCGCCCAGATCGGCTCCGGCCGGGCGCTGCGCGACGACGACTATGTCTTCCCGACCTATCGGGAGCACGGCGTCGCCTGGTGCCGCGGGGTCGACCCGACCAATCTGCTGGGCATGTTCCGCGGTGTGAATCACGGCGGCTGGGACCCCACCACCAACAACTTCCACCTGTACACGATCGTCATCGGCTCGCAGACGCTGCACGCCACCGGCTACGCCATGGGCGTGGCCAAGGACGGCGCCGACTCCGCCGTGATCGCGTACTTCGGTGACGGCGCGTCCAGCCAGGGCGACGTCGCGGAATCGTTCACGTTCTCCGCGGTCTACAACGCCCCGGTCGTCTTCTTCTGCCAGAACAACCAGTGGGCGATCTCCGAGCCGACCGAGAAGCAGACCCGTGTGCCGCTCTACCAGCGCGCCCAGGGCTACGGCTTCCCCGGCGTCCGCGTCGACGGCAACGACGTCCTCGCCTGCCTCGCCGTGACCCGCTCCGCGCTGGAGCGTGCCCGCCGCGGCGAGGGCCCGACCCTGGTCGAGGCGTTCACCTACCGCATGGGCGCGCACACCACCTCGGACGACCCGACGAAGTACCGTGCGGACGAGGAGCGCCAGGCCTGGGAGGCCAAGGACCCGATCCTGCGGCTGCGTACGTATCTGGAGAACGCCGGCCACGCCGACGAGGCGTTCTTCACCTCCCTGGAGGAGGAGAGCGAGACGCTCGGCAAGCGGGTGCGTGAGGCAGTGCGGGCCATGCCCGACCCGGACCATCTGGCGATCTTCGAGAATGTCTACGCCGACGGGCACGCCCTCGTCGACGAGGAGCGCGCCCAGTTCCTCGCGTACCAGGCGTCCTTCGCCGAGGAGGGCAACTAATCATGGCCGTACAGAAGCTTCCCCTCGCCAAGGCGCTCAACGAGTCGCTGCGCAAGGCACTCGACACCGACCCCAAGGTCCTGATCATGGGTGAGGACGTCGGCAAGCTCGGCGGCGTCTTCCGGGTGACCGACGGACTGCAGAAGGACTTCGGCGAGGACCGGGTCATCGACACCCCGCTCGCCGAGTCCGGCATCGTCGGCACGGCGATCGGTCTCGCGCTGCGCGGCTACCGGCCCGTCGTGGAGATCCAGTTCGACGGCTTCGTCTTCCCCGCGTACGACCAGATCGTCACGCAGCTCGCGAAGATGCACGCCCGCGCGCTCGGCAAGATCAAGCTGCCGGTCGTCATCCGCATCCCCTACGGCGGCGGCATCGGCGCGGTCGAGCACCACAGCGAGTCCCCCGAGGCTCTGTTCGCGCATGTCGCGGGCCTCAAGGTCATCTCGCCGTCCAACTCCTCCGACGCGTACTGGATGCTCCAGCAGGCGATCCAGAGCGACGACCCGGTCATCTTCTTCGAGCCGAAGCGGCGCTACTGGGACAAGAGCGAGGTCGACACCGAGGCCATCCCGGGCCCGCTGCACAAGGGCCGCGTCGTCAAGGCGGGATCGGATCTCACGCTCGTGGCGTACGGTCCGATGGTGAAGGTCTGCCTGGAGGCGGCTGCCGCGGCCGCCGACGAGGGCAAGTCGGTGGAGGTCATCGACCTGCGCTCGATGTCCCCGATCGACTTCGACACCATCCAGACCTCCGTGGAGAAGACGGGCAGGCTCGTCGTCGTCCACGAGGCCCCGGTCTTCTACGGCTCCGGCGCGGAGATCGCCGCTCGCATCACGGAGCGGTGTTTCTACCACCTGGAGGCCCCGGTGCTGAGGGTCGGAGGCTTCCACGCCCCCTACCCGCCGGCACGGCTCGAGGAGGAGTACCTTCCGGGACTTGACCGGGTGCTGGACGCCGTCGACCGCTCGCTCGCGTACTGAGGAGTGCCGTGACCATGACTCAAGACACTTCGCTCCGCTTCCGAGAGTTCAAGATGCCCGATGTGGGCGAGGGACTCACCGAGGCCGAGATCCTCAAGTGGTACGTCCAGCCCGGAGACACGGTGACGGACGGCCAGGTCGTCTGCGAGGTCGAGACGGCGAAGGCGGCCGTCGAGCTGCCGATCCCGTACGACGGCGTGGTGCACGAGCTCCGCTTCGAGGAGGGCACGACCGTCGATGTCGGCACCTCGATCATCACGATCGACGTGGCGCCGGGCAGCGGTGACGCGGCCCCGGCCGCCGCTGCCGCCCCCGTCGTCGAGACGCCCGCCGAGGCGCCGGCCGAGGAGGCCGAGCCGAAGGGCCGTACGCCCGTCCTCGTCGGCTACGGCGTCGCCGAGACCTCCACCAAGCGCCGCGCCCGCAAGGGCACGCCCGCCGTCCCGGAGCAGGCCGCGGCGGCGTCCGCGATCCAGGCCGAGATGAACGGCCACGGCGTCGTCACCGGCCCGGCCCGCCCGCTCGCCAAGCCCCCGGTCCGCAAGCTCGCCAAGGACCTGGGCATCGATCTGGCGACGGTCACCCCGACCGGGCCCGACGGAGTCATCACGCGGGAGGACGTCCACGCGGCGGCCGCCCCGGCTCCGGCGCCCGCGCCGGTCCGGGCCGAGCCCGCCGCGCAGCCCCCACCCGAGCCTGTCGTGGCGGGCGCCCGGGAGACCCGTATCCCCATCAAGGGAGTACGCAAGGCCACCGCGGCGGCGATGGTCGGCAGCGCCTTCACCGCGCCGCATGTCACGGAGTTCATCACGCTCGACGTGACACGGACGATGAAGCTCGTCGACGAGCTCAAGGCCGACAAGGACATGGCGGGGCTGCGGGTCAATCCGCTGCTGCTGATCGCCAAGGCGCTGCTGGTCGCGATCAAGCGCAACCCCGCCGTCAACGCGGCCTGGGACGAGGCCGCCCAGGAGATCGTGCAGAAGCACTACGTCAACCTGGGCATCGCCGCGGCCACGCCGCGCGGTCTGATCGTGCCGAACATCAAGGACGCGCACGACAAGACCCTGCCCGAACTGGCGCAGGCACTCGGCGAGCTGGTCTCCACCGCCCGCGAGGGCAAGACCACTCCCGCGGCCATGCAGGGCGGCACGGTCACGATCACCAACGTGGGCGTCTTCGGCGTCGACACCGGTACGCCGATCCTGAACCCGGGCGAGTCCGCGATCCTCGCGGTCGGCGCGATCAAGCTCCAGCCCTGGGTCCACAAGGGCAAGGTCAAGCCGAGGCAGGTCACCACGCTCGCGCTCTCCTTCGACCACCGGCTGGTCGACGGGGAACTGGGCTCCAAGGTGCTCGCGGACGTCGCGGCGATCCTGGAGCAGCCCAAGCGGCTGATCACCTGGGCCTGACGGCCCGACGGCCCGGAAAACCGAGGTCCCGTGACGCGATGCGTCACGGGACCTCGTGTTCTCAGCGGTGCGTCAGTCGCGCTGCGCGCCGGCCGGGAGCGTTCGAACCGTCATCGTCTGGGCGGTGGTGGAGCCGAAACCGAAGTCCAGCAGCTTCGCCGCGTCCTTGGTGCGCTCGGTGACGCTGGAGCTGGCGAGGACGACGCCGACGTAGGTCTTCGTGCCGCGGGTGGCGGCGAAGACGAGGCAGGGGCCGGCAGCCGTGCCGGTGCCGGTCTTCACGCCGATGGCCCCGCTGTACGAGCCGAGGAGCGCGTTGGTGTTGTACCAGGTGTACGTGCGGGTGGCGCCGGTGCTCGTCGTCGCGACGGTCTTGTACGACGTGGCCTTGACGACATCGCGGAAGGTCGCGCTGCTCATCGCGTGACGGGCGAGCTTCGCCAGGTCCCACGGGGTGGAGTAGTTGGCGCCCGCCGCGGAGATTCCGTCGAACGAGTCGAAGTGCGTGTTCACCAGGCCGAGCTGCTTGGCCTTGGCGTTCATCTTGCCGATGAACGAAGACGTGCGGGCGGCGGTCGTCGTTCCGGTGCCGTAGGCGTCGGCGAGGGCGTACGCGGCGTCGCAGCCGGACGGCAGCATCATCGCGGACAGCAGCTGACGGACGGTCAGCTTGTCACCGGTGCGCAGGTCCGCGGTGCTCGCGCCCTGCCGGACGACGTAGTCCCGGTACGCCTGCTTGACGGTGACCTTCTTGGTGAGGTCCGCGCCGGGCTGGGTGAGGACCGTGATGGCCGTCACCAGCTTCGTCGTGCTCGCGATCTGGCGGCGGGTGTTGTTGGCCTTGCCGTAGACCGGCTTGCCGTCCGCCTGGTCGAGAAGGAAGCCGCCCTTGGCGCTGATCGTCGGGATCGGCACCGCCGCCTGGGCGGTTGTGGCCAGGGGCGAGGCCGCCAACAGCAGGCCGCCGGCGAGGGCGACGCCGGCGGCTCTGCGCAGGCCCTTGCTTTTGAGTATCAAAGGGAACGCTCCGATAGTCGCGTTTGCGGCGAAAGTCCGTTAAGTCCCGTGACTTTCACAGTCGATGGGGCCCAGGGAAAACAGGGTCCCGACATGAGACTCGTGAGCGGAGCGAATGGATGTACGGAAGTTGCGAACTTCTTGTTCCAGGCGCCCAAACCCCTTGCCCGTCCTGCATCGTGGACCAGACTTCCTGATGCACCTGTGTTGTATCTAAGCTGTGCGCATGCCCGCCGCCGCCCCTGCCGCAGACCGCGTCTACACCCATATCAAGCAAGCCGTCCTCGACCGCCGCTACGAGGGCGGAACCCTCCTCACCGAGGGCGAACTGGCCGACGCCGTCGGCGTATCGCGCACCCCCGTCCGCGAAGCGCTCCTCAAGCTGGAGGTCGAAGGGCTGATCAAGCTCTACCCGAAGAAGGGCGCCCTCGTCCTCGCCGTCTCCGCACAGGAGATCGCCGATGTGGTCGAGACCCGGATGCTGGTCGAGGAGCACGCCGCCCGCAAGGCCGTACCGGCCTCGCCGCAGCTGATCGCCCGCCTCGAAGAGCTCCTCGAACAGCAGAAGCGACAGGGCGAGGAGGGCGACCTGGCCGCCGTCGCCGTCACCGACCGCTGCTTCCACGCCGAGATCGTCCGCAGCGGGGGCAACGCGATCCTCTCCCGCCTCTACGACCAACTCCGCGACCGGCAGCTGAGGATGGGCGTCGCCGTCATGCACTCCCACCCCGACCGGATCGCCAAGAACGTCGCCGAGCACAGCGAGATCCTTGAGGCACTGCGCGCCGGAGACCCGGACGCGGCGGCCGCCCTCGTCCACCGCCACGTCGGCTGGTTCAGCAACCTGGCGCGGGGCGAGGTCCGGTGAGCGCCTGCGCCGCCACCCTGCCGGGGGATCCACCCGGCGGACGGCGGGCCGCCGCGGTCTGGGGCATCGGCGTCGCCGTCTACTTCGTCGCCGTCATCTTCCGTACGTCCCTGGGCGTCGCCGGACTCGACGCCGCCGACCGCTTCGACGTCAACGCCTCCGCGCTGTCCACCTTCTCCATCCTCCAACTGCTCGTGTACGCGGGGATGCAGATACCCGTCGGCCTGCTGGTCGACCGCCTCGGCACCAAGAAGGTCCTCACCATCGGCGTGGTGCTGTTCACGGCCGGGCAGCTGGGCTTCGCGTTCTCCCCCTCGTACGGCACGGCCCTCGCCTCGCGTGCGCTCCTCGGCTGCGGCGACGCGATGACCTTCATCAGCGTGCTGCGGCTCGGCACCCGCTGGTTCCCGGCGCGGCGCGGACCCCTCATCGGGCAGGTCGCCGCGCTCTTCGGGATGGCGGGCAACCTCGTCTCGACCATCGTCATCGCCCGGATGCTCCACGGCCTGGGCTGGACCGCCACCTTCGCGGGCAGCGCGGCGGCCGGACTGGTCGTGCTCGTCCTGCTCGTGCTCTTCCTCAACGACCACCCCGAGGGCCATGAGCCACCGCCCGCCCGGCACGCCGGATCTGCTTTCGTACGCAAGCAGATCGCCCTGTCCTGGCGGGAGCCCGGCACCAGACTCGGCCTGTGGGTCCACTTCACCACCCAGTTCCCCGCGATGGTGTTCCTGTTGCTGTGGGGGATGCCCTTCCTGGTCGAGGCACAGGGCCTGTCCCGGGAGACGGCGGGCGAACTGCTCACCCTGGTGGTGCTCTCCAACATGGTGGTGGGCCTGGTGTACGGGCAGATCATCGCGCGCCACCATGCGGCCCGGGTCCCGCTCGCTCTCGGCACAGTCGGGGCGACCGCACTCGTATGGGCCGCCACCATCGTGTACCCCGGCGACCCTGCCCCGATGTGGCTGCTGATCACACTCTGCACGGTGCTCGGGGCATGCGGGCCCGCGTCGATGATCGGCTTCGACTTCGCCCGCCCCGCCAATCCCCCGGAACGGCAGGGGACGGCGTCGGGCATCGTCAACATGGGCGGCTTCGTGGCCTCCATGACGACACTGCTGGCGGTCGGGGTGCTGCTGGACGCGACCGGCGACAACTACCGGATCGCGTTCTCGTCGGTGTTCGTGCTGGAGGCCGTCGGGATCGGGCAGATCCTGCGGCTGCGGGCGCGCACGGTGCGGCGGGAGCGGGAACGGCTGGTGGCGAGCCGGGTGGAGGCCGTGCACGTACCGGCGTGACGGCACGGACCGCCTGCCGCGCGCGCCCGGCTCCTCGGCTACGGCGTGACCGCGAACTCCCGCAGGATCGCCGCGCCCAGCTCCGCGTCCCCGTCCACCTTGACCCGGTCCTGCACCGCGGCCGCCCGCACCCGCCCGCATGCCAGGCGGACGTAGGTCTCCCAGTCCATGGCGAGGGTCACGACGGGCCCGAGCGAGGGCGCGCCGTCCACCGTGCCGCGGCCGTCCGCGTCCACCCGGACCGTGCGCAGGAATTCCACCGGACCGTGCACATCGAAGACGACCGCCGAATTCGCGGGCGCACCCGCGTCCTTGGCGACGACCTTCGGCAGGGCTTCGAGCAGACAGTCCCGCGCGACATACGCGCCGGGGGAGTCGAGGTTGCCCGGCTTGCCGAGCGCCACCCGCAGATCCTGCTCATGCGCCCAGGTGTCGAACGCCCGCATCCGCATGGCGAGTTCAAGGGTCTGCTCGGCGCCGAGCGGGGCACGGACCATGGTGTCGGGGGCGCGGCTCTCGTTCCGCAGCTGACGGGCCCGCCGGATGATCGTGTACTCCAGCTCCGAGGTCATCTCCGGCGCCGTGTGGTGCCGGCGCACATCGACCTGCATCTCCATGTAGCGGGCGAACTCGCTCTGCACATGGTAGAGATCGCGCGGCAGCGTATGGATCGGCCGGGGATCGCCGAGCATCTCGCACTCCATGCCGATGACGTGCGAGACGACATCGCGGACCGACCAGGCGGGACACGGCGTCGGCCGGTTCCACTCGCCTTCCACGAGCGGCTGCACCAGCTCTGCTATCGATTCGATGGAGTGGGTCCAGGCGTCGGCGTAGGTCTGGAGGCTGGGATGGACGGTCACGGGACCCCTCGGCGGTTCTGCGGTACGCGGGCTGGGCTGCTGACTGCTGGGCTGCGTGGGAGGCTCGGCAGTTAAGTTACGCTGCCGGACGGCACCCCGGCAGTGCTTTCGTGTGACGATCGTAGGCCCGCGTTGACGGCTCGAATGCCAGGACGGTGGTAGTGTGCGCGCCTCTCTCATCCAGATCGCAGTAGACCCGGACGAAACAGTCAATTCTCGTAGGGCGCGGGCCGCTTCGCTGGTACGCGAACAACAGGACGCCGATCTGGTGATCCTGCCGGAACTGTGGCCCGTCGGCGCCTTCGCCTACGAGTCCTTCGCCGAGGAGGCGGAGACGGTCACCGGGCCGACGTACGAGGTGATGGCGAAGGCGGCGAGCGACGCGGGCGTGTGGCTGCACGCCGGCTCCGTCGTGGAGAAGGCCGCTGACGGCACGCTCTACAACACCTCCCTCGTCCTCTCCCCCGCCGGTGAACTGGTCGGCACCTACCGCAAGATCCACCGCTTCGGCTTCGACAAGGGTGAGGCGGTGATGATGGGCGCGGGCGACGGACTCGTCACCGTCCCGCTGCCCGGCCTCACCGTCGGCCTGGCGACCTGCTACGACCTGCGCTTCCCCGAACTCTTCCGCGGCCTCGTGGACGCCGGCGCCCAGGCCTTCGTCATCCCGGCCGGCTGGCCCGCCCGCCGCCGCGAACACTGGACCCTGCTGGCCCGCGCCCGCGCGGTCGAGAACCAGGCCTACGTCCTGGCCTGCGGCACCGCGGGGACCCACGCGGGAGTCGAGCAGGCGGGCCACAGCATCGTGGTCGACCCGTGGGGCGAGGTCCTGGCGGAGGCGGGGCCGGGCGAGGAGGTCCTGCGGGTGGAACTGTCGGCGGAGAAGGTGACGGCGACGCGCGAGCAGTTCCCGGCGCTGAAGGACCGGCGGCTGGGCCTGGACGCGCCGCCGGGGGCTTAAGGCCCTGTCCGGCCGATCTTGCCGGGTTCGCGTGCCCTGCCGCGGTCCGGGGCCGAGCCCCGGGACACGACGGCAGGGCGAGTGCGCGAGCCTTGTCAGTGGACGACGTCGAAGACGTTCTTCTGCAGGCCGTTGGCGTAGACCTCGTGCTCGACGAGCTTCAGCTTCTGCGTGTCCTTGTCCGTGGCGCTGAAGAGCCGCTTGCCCGCACCGAGCAGCAGCGGGAAGACGATCAGGTGGTAACGGTCGATCAGGCCGGCGTCCGAGAGGGCCTGGTTCAGGGAGGCGCTGCCGTGGACGATGATCGGCCCGCCCTCGGTCTCCTTCAGGGCGGCGACCTCGTCGAGTGAGCGCAGGATTGTCGTCTCGCCCCAGTTCGACACCAGGTTGTCCTCGGTGAGGGTGGTGGAGACGACGTACTTCGGCATCACTTTGTAGTCGGCGAAGTCCTCCATGTCGGGCCACACCGGGCTGAACGCCTCGTAGCTGGTCCGGCCCATCAGTATGGCGGTGGCTTCCTTCTGCTCCCGCCCCTTGATGTCGAATGCCTCGGGGAGGAACTCGATGTCCTTGAAGGTCCACCCGGAGTTCCGGTAACCGGGCTCGCCGCCAGGGGCCTCCACGACGCCGTCGAGGGAGATGAAGGCGGTGCTGATCAGGGTACGCATCTAAGGTTCCTCGGAATCTCGTGTCTGGTTCTCAGCGGGTTCGGCCGGTGCCGCTTCGCCCACGCTGGTGGCTGCGGTGCACCAGTCATGATCTCTGACTGCCGATCATGGAGAAACTCATCGGCCGCCCGCCGCTTCCGCCGCTTCCGTGGCCTAGCTAGTCGTCGTCCCGTTCCTTTTCCGCCATGCGGATCACGCAGACCGCCACCGCGATCATCAGCGCCGGATCCGCGTCATCCCGGACGACATTCACCGCGTACGTCTCCCGCACCCGGAACCACTGCTTCGAGATGTGCGCCAGCAGTTCGCCGTCGTACTCGATCACGAACTCCCGGTGCAGGATCCGGCCGCTGACATCCAGTTCCGTGCCCTCTGCGAGTGTCACCCGGTAGTGGTTGCGCAGCAGCGAGAGCCGCTTCTTGCGGATCGTGGCGAGCGGCGCGTCGCCCCGTTCGACGGTCATAGTGTCCCGCAGGCTCAGCAGCTTCTTGCGCAGCGTGATGAGCACAAGCCCGCTCGGGTCCTTGAGCTCCAGCGTGTCGCGCAGCCGCAGCGCCTTGCCGTCGACGAGGAAGGCACGGCGCCCCTGCTCGTCCTCGATCCAGTAGTCGTCACCGATCGCGAAGATCTTGTCGCGTACGAGGTATTTCATGGCTGGAATGCGTACCCGCTCGCGTGCGGTTGGATGGGGGTATGGCTACACGTGCACGCGTTCGGGCCCCCGAGCTCATCGGCAGGGGCGGCTGACTCCCTACGGGCGACACCCAAAACACCCTCGCTGACCTGCGAGGACGCATCGTTGTCCTCGATTTCTGAGAATGGACAACAGGGCACTGAACTCTTGGTCAAACTGAGTGTGTGCATCAAGACACGATCTGTGACCTGTACCTGAGGTTGTCCCTCGACCGGGACGGCAAGACTGCGATAGAACGGCAGGAATCCGACTGCCGTGCATGGGCCGAGAGCAGCGGACTGACCGTCCGCAAGGTTCACATAGACAGAGGCCGCTCCGGCTACAAGGCCGTCGAGCGCAAGGGTTTCGATGCTGCACTGGTGGCAGTCACCGCCGGGGTTGTCGGCACGCTGATCGTCTGGAAGCTGGACCGCCTGTCCCGCAGGGGCATCGGCGAGGTCGGCAAGGTGCTGGACGACATCGAGAAGGCCGGCGGCCGTCTCGTCTCGGTTCTCGACGGGCTGGACACCTCGAACGACGCGGCGCGCAAGGCCGTCGCGATGCTCGCCGAGCTCGCCCGGTCCGAGTCCAAGAATCTCGGTACTCGCGTCGGCCACGCCAAGCGCCACCTGCGCAGCAAGGGCCAGTGGATCGGCGGGCAGCCTCCATACGGGCTCAGGATCGACACGAAGACCAAGAAGCTCGTACTCGAGCCTGAGCACTCCGTCTACGCCCGTCTGATCGCAGATGAAGCGCTCGCCGGGACATCGCTGGTCAAGATCGCGCGACTTCTCAACGAGCACGAGATCCCCTCGCCAAGGGGCGGGCAATGGAATGCGGCGAGCATCATGCAGCTCTTGCGTTCACCCGCGTTCGCCGGCCTGATGCCGGAGACCGAGACCGTTGAGACAGGCGACGGCGAACGGAAGTACACGGGCAGGGTCTTCCCGTACCGCGACCCCGAGACGCTGGACACGGTCTCGATCGGCGAGGGGATCATTACGGTCGGAGAGCGTGAACGGATCATCCGCACGCTGGAATCCAGAACGTTCGTCCACGCAGGGATGAGGCGGCCGAAGCCCGAAGGTGCGGCCCTGCTCACAGGACTCGTCTACTGCGCGGTTCCCGGCTGCGGCCGCCGGATGCATCGTGTGGGCGGCAGCTATCAGTGCATGGCGCGCCGCGCGGGGAACCAGTGCATCGGGGCGTCGGCGTTGGCTGAGACCGTGGACAACTACGTGACCGAACAGTTCCTCACCAAGCTTCCGGCTCTCGAACCGGACGACCCGCTGCTCGTCGCGATCGCTGACCGCTGGGTGCATCGCTTGGACCCGGAGACCTTCGCGAAACGTGATGCGCTCACTGCCGAAATCCTGGATGAGGAGGCCCGGTTGGCCGACCTTGAGGACGCGCGCTACGTGCGTGGCGAGTTCAACGGCGCCGCAGCCGTGGAACGGTACAACCGGCTCTCAGAGCGCCTGCGAGGGCGCATCGACGGCCTTCGTGGTGATCTCCGCGAGCTCCCCGTGCCGTCTGCGGATGTGTCTCCGATGCTTGACGGCCCCACGTTGCGCGAGGCGTGGATGGGCGCGACGACCGAAGAGCGGCGCGACCGGTTGTTGCTCGCCGTGGATCGGGTGGAAGTGAGCAAGGGAATACGAGGTCAGAGGATCATCCCCGAGCAGCGTGTCCAGATCCATTGGGCGAAGCCGGCAAGTGGGGACACAGCCGTGTGAGCTTGCCCCGGGTAAGGCTGCCGAAGCCCTCGGCGGAGACAACGGCACCCGCATTGCGCATAGGGCGGCTGTGGTTGAGGCTTCATACAGACGTGGCACGCTTGGGACCATGACTGCCGCTTCGCCTGCCCCGCGCCGCCGCGCCCGTGTCCGTGCCCCTGAGCTGGTCGGAAAGGGCGGCTGGCTCAATACCGGAGGCAAAGAGCTTACCCTCGCCGATCTGCGAGGTAAGTGCATTGTTGTTGATTTTTGGACATTTTGCTGCATCAACTGTCTGCATGTCCTGGACGAGCTGCGCGAGCTCGAGGAGAAGCACCGCGACACCGTGGTGATCATCGGGGTCCACTCGCCGAAGTTCGTGCACGAGGCCGAGCACCAGGCCGTCGTGGACGCCGTCGAGCGCTATCAGGTGCATCACCCCGTGCTCGACGACCCCGAGCTCGCCACCTGGAAGCAGTACGCCGTACGGGCCTGGCCCACCCTCGTCGTCATCGACCCCGAGGGCTATGTCGTCGCCCAGCACGCGGGCGAGGGGCATGCGCACGCCATCGAGAAGCTCGTCGAGGAGCTGGAGGCGGAGCACGTCGCCAAGGGCACGCTGCGGCGCGGTGACGGGCCGTATGTCGCGCCCGAGCCGGTCGCCACGCATCTGCGCTTCCCCGGCAAGGTGCTCGTGCTGCCCGACGGCGGTTTTCTGGTCTCCGACACCACCCGCCATCAGCTGGTGCGGCTGGCTGCCGACGCCGAGACGGTCGTCCAGCGGTACGGCGACGGTGAGCGGGGGCTCGTCGACGGCAGCCCCGAGCGGGCCCGGTTCAGTGAACCCCAGGGGCTTGCCCTGCTGCCCGGGGGGCGCGTCGTCGTCGCCGATACCGTCAACCACGCCCTGCGCGTGCTCGACCTGGAGAACGGCGAGACCACCACCGTCGCCGGGACAGGCAGGCAGTGGTGGCAGGGCTCGCCGGCGAACGGCCCTGCCCGCGACGTGGATCTCTCCTCGCCGTGGGACGTGGCCTGGTGGCAGGGCGAGGTGTGGATCGCGATGGCCGGCGTCCACCAGCTGTGGGCGTACGACCCCGAGCGGGGCACGGTCCGCGTCGCCGCGGGAACCACCAACGAGGGCCTGGTCGACGGCCCGGTCGCCGAGGCGTGGTTCGCCCAGCCGTCCGGGCTCGCGGCGACCGAGGAGCGGCTGTGGGTCGCCGACTCGGAGACCAGCGCGCTGCGGTACGTCGACCGCGAGGGCGCCGTGCACACCGCCGTCGGCACCGGACTCTTCGACTTCGGCCACCGCGACGGTGCGGCCGGACAGGCCCTGCTCCAGCACCCGTTGGGCGTGACCGCGCTGCCCGACGGGTCGGTGGCCGTCAGCGACACGTACAACCACGCGCTGCGCCGCTACACACCTCCTGTTCAAGAGGGGCACAGCGGCGAGGTGACCACCCTGGCCACCGATCTGCGGGAGCCGAGCGACGCCGTGCTGGTCGGCGAGGACATCGTCGTGGTGGAGTCCGCGCGGCACCGGCTGACCCGGCTGCGGCTGCCGGAGGAGGCGGTACGCGTCGATGCCGTAGCCCACCGCACCCAGCGTGCCGCGACCGAAGTCGCCGGAGGCAAGCTGCGGTTGGACGTGGTCTTCCAGGCCCCGGCCGGCCAGAAGCTGGACACCCGGTACGGGCCGTCTACCCGGCTGCTCGTCTCCTCGACCCCGCCGGGGCTGCTGATCTCCGGTGAGGGCGCGGGCACGGACCTGGCGCGCGACCTGGAGATCGATCCGGCGGTCGCCGAGGGCGTGCTGCATGTGTCGGCGATGGCGGCGTCCTGCGACGACGACCCGTCCAACGAGTACCCGGCGTGCCATGTGCACCAGCAGGACTGGGGTGTTCCGGTGCGGGTGAGCGCGGACGGGGTCACGCGGCTGCCGCTCGTACTGGCCGGGATGGACCAGGAGTAGCGGCGCTACGCCCAACACGCCCTAGTGGAAGAGCCCCTGTCGCAGGGGCTGGCGGCCCGCCGCACCGTCCAGGCAGCCGTCCACCCACAGGCCGGGGTCGTACGTCGCCTTGCGCCCGCCCCAGCCGGCGGACCGGATCTCCGCGCACCCGCCGGCCAGGAGCTTCTTCACCTCCTGGCCGGTCGGGTCGTACATCCGGATCCGTCGGCCCTGGACGTAACCCGATTCGTACGCGATGTCCTCGGCCCACGGCGGCCGCTCGTTGTGCCGCTGGATGACGAACCAGCACCCTGCGACAAGGACCGCGACCGCCGAGGCGAGCGTGAGGAACAGGGTGCGCCGCGAGGGGCCGGGCCGGTGGGAGACCACCTTTTGACGACCTTGGAGAACCATGGTCGTCACCGTGGCGCACGGCTGCTTTCGCAGATGTTTCGCACACCCAACCGGCCCCCCAGCCAGGGGACTTCAGGCCTCCAGGAACGCGGTGAGGGCGTTCGCCAGCAGATAGGGGTCCTGTGCGCCGCACAGTTCACGCGCGCTGTGCATCGACAGGATCGCCACGCCGATGTCGACGGTCTGGATGCCGTGCCGGGCCGCGGTGATCGGGCCGATGGTCGTGCCGCACGGCATCGCGTTGTTCGACACGAACGTCTGCCACGGCACCCCGGCCCGCTCGCAGGCTTCGGCGAACACCGCGCGGCCGCTGCCGTCGGTGGCGTACCGCTGGTTGACGTTCACCTTGAGGATCGGTCCGCCGTTGGCCCGCGGGTGGTGCGTCGGGTCGTGTCGCTCCGCGTAGTTGGGGTGGACGGCGTGGCCGGTGTCGGACGAGAGGCACACCGTGCCCGCGAAGGCGCGCGCCCTGTCCTCGTACGCACCGCCGCGCGCGAACACCGAACGCTCCAGCACATTGCCGAGCAGCGGACCGTCGGCGCCGGTGTCGGCCTGGGAGCCGTTCTCCTCGTGGTCGAAGGCGGCGAGGACGGGGATGCAGGGCAGCTCCCCTGACTCGGCGACGGCGGCGAGCGCGGCCGTGCCCGCGTGCACCGAGAGCAGGTTGTCCATCCGCGGCCCGGCGACCAGTTCGCGGTCGCGGCCCAGATAGGACGGCGGCTCGATGGAGTGCACCATCAGGTCCCAGCCGGTGACGTCGCCGTCGGCGAGGCCCGACTCCTGCTCCAGGAACCGGATCAGATCGCCTTCCTCGACCTCGCCGAGACCCCAGATCGGCTGGAGGTGCTTCTGCCGGTCCAGCTTCAGCCCGTCGTTGGCCGAGCGGTCCAGGTGGATGGCGAGCTGCGGGACGCGCAGCAGCGCACGGTCGATGTTGACCAGGCGGTGGCTGCCGTCGCGCAGGGTGAGCCGGCCGGCGAGACCGAGGTCCCGGTCCAGCCAGGTGTTGAGGAGCGTCCCGCCGTACACCTCGACGGCGATCTGCCGCCAGCCGTACGCGCCGGTGTCCGGCAGCGGCTTGACCCGCAGATTGGGCGAGTCGGTGTGGGCGCCGACGATCCGGAACGGGGTGTGCGGCTCGGCGCCCTCGGGCACGTACCAGGCGATGATCGCGCCGCCGCGCAGCACGTACTTGCCGCCGTGCGTACCGTCCCAGGCGTCTGTCTCCAGCACCTGCCGGAATCCGGCCTTCTCCAGCCGCGCGGCCGCGCCTGCGACCGCGTGGTACGGCGACGGGCTCGCCGCCAGGAAGGACATCAGGTCGTCGGTGTGGCCGCGGTCGAAGCGGGCGGTTCTCGCGCTCATGGGGTCACCTTAACGAGGGACAGGCGTGGCCCGTCTGCCGATCGGCCGGGCCCAGGCCGGCGGCGCGTCGGTCCCGGGGGTCCGGTCATGGATGTGGCCCGCCCCCGGAACTGGGGGCGGGCCACATCAAGGACGCATCGGCGTGACTAGAAAGCCGCCTCGTCGAGGTCCATCAGCGAGTTGTCGACAGTCTCCGCGAGCGCGCGCTCCGCCGAGACGCCCGGCAGGACGTTCGTGGCGAAGAACTTCGCGGCCGCGATCTTGCCCTGGTAGAAGGGCACGTCCTTCGCGGAGGCCGTCGGGAGCTTCTCCGCCGCGACAGCCGCGCCGCGCAGCAGCAGGTAGCCGACGACGACGTCGCCCGAGGCCATCAGCAGGCGGGTGGTGTTCAGGCCCACCTTGTAGATGTTCTTGACGTCCTCGCCGGTGGCGATGAGGTCGTTCGTCATCGTGCCGACGATCGCCTCCAGGTCCACCGCGGCCTTGGCGAGCGCGTCGCGGGCCGGGGCCAGCTCGTCGCCGCCGGTGCCGACCGCCAGGAACTTCTTGATCTCCTCGGAGAGGGTGTTCAGCGCCTGGCCCTGGTCGCGGACGATCTTCCGGAAGAAGTAGTCCTGGCCCTGGATGGCCGTGGTGCCCTCGTAGAGGGTGTCGATCTTGGCGTCCCGGATGTACTGCTCGATCGGGTACTCCTGCAGATAGCCGGAGCCGCCAAAGGTCTGCAGCGACTGGGCCAGCTGCTCGTACGACTTCTCCGAGCCGTAGCCCTTCACGATCGGCAGCAGCAGGTCGTTCAGCGCGACGAGCGCCTTGGCGTCCTCGCCCGCGGCTTCCTTGAGGGCGATCTCGTCCTGGACGGATGCGGTGTAGAGGACCAGGGCGCGCATGCCCTCGGCGTACGCCTTCTGCGTCATCAGCGCGCGGCGCACGTCCGGGTGGTGCGTGATGGTGACCTTGGGCGCGGTCTTGTCCGCGAAGTTCACCAGGTCCTGGCCCTGGACGCGCTCCTTGGCGTACTCCAGCGCGTTCAGGTAGCCGGTGGACAGGGTCGCGATGGCCTTCGTGCCGACCATCATCCGGGCGAACTCGATGATCATGAACATCTGGCGGATGCCGTCGTGCTTGTCGCCGATCAGCCAGCCCTTGGCGGGGTGCTGGTCGCCGAACGTCATCTCGCAGGTGTTGGAGGCCTTGATGCCCATCTTGTGCTCGACGTTCGTGGCGTACACGCCGTTGCGCTCGCCCAGCTCGCCGGTCTCCCAGTCGAAGTGGAACTTCGGCACGAGGAAGAGCGACAGGCCCTTGGTGCCGGGGCCGTGGCCCTCGGGGCGGGCCAGCACGTAGTGAAGGATGTTCTCCTCCATGTCGTGCTCACCGGAGGTGATGAAGCGCTTCACGCCCTCGATGTGCCAGGAGCCGTCCTCCTGCTCGACGGCCTTGGTGCGGCCGGCGCCGACGTCCGAGCCGGCGTCCGGCTCGGTGAGCACCATGGTGGAGCCCCAGCGCTTCTCGACAGCTATCTGGGCGACCTTCTTCTGCGCCTCGTTGCCCTCCTCGAAGAGGATGCCCGCGAAGGCGGGGCCCGAGGAGTACATCCAGATGGCCGGGTTCGAGCCGAGGAGCAGCTCCGCGTACGACCAGATCAGGGAGCGGGGCGAGGTGGTGCCGCCGATCTCCTCGGGCAGGCCCAGGCGCCAGTACTCGGAGTCCATGAAGGCCTGGTAGCTCTTCTTGAAGGACGCCGGGACGGGCGCGGTGTTGGTCTCGGGGTCGAAAACCGGGGGATTGCGGTCGGCGTCCGCGAAGGATTCGGCGAGCTCGTTCTCGGCGAGACGCGCGATCTCTTCGAGGATGGTCTTGGCAGTGTCGACGTCCATCTCCGCGAACGGGCCGGTGCCGTACAGCTTGTCGCGCCCGAGGACCTCGAAGAGGTTGAACTCGATGTCGCGGAGATTCGACTTGTAGTGCCCCATGGCGACGGCTCCGTAAGGATCGATGTTTCTCATCCACGTACCACTTAGTAACTACGATGATGCTACCCGTCGGTAATAAGACGCAACCCCTATCGGACATCTGTGACGTGTCCCGCACGGACGGGCCCCTGGTCCTGGGCAGGTTCCTGTGGCAGCGGGCATAGAGGGAAGCGGCCTTCGAGGCACGCTCCCCGGGCGCGGTCCGCGACCGTCAGCGTTCCGCCGTGGCGCGCGGCGATCTCGCGGGCGATGGCCAGGCCCAGGCCGGCGCCGCCGGACGCGCGGGCCCTCGCCTCGTCGAGGCGGGTGAAGCGTTCGAACACGCGCTCCCGGTCGGCCTGCGGGATGCCCGCGCCGTCGTCCGCGACCTGTACGACGACGGTGCCGGCGTTGACGTCGGGACGGGTGCGCACCACGACGGTGCGGGAGGCATGGCGGCAGGCGTTCCCGATCAGATTGCGCAGCAGCCGCTCCAGCTGTGAGGCATCGCCCATGACCGGGGCGGGACCGTCCGCTTCGCGGCTCAGCTCGAGCTTCCGGGCGACCGGCAGGTGCTGGTGCTCGCGTACGAGGTCCTCGGCGATGGCCGACAGGTCGACGGCCTTCGGTTCCGGGCACGGGTGCCGGGTCCCGTCCATCCGGGCCAGCAGCAGGAGGTCGTCCGCCAGGGCCTGGAGCCGTACGACGTCCGCCGCCGCGTTCTCGACCACCGACGGCCACTGGACCGAACCGGGATGGCGCAGCGCGGACTCCAGCTGCGCGCGCAGCCCGGCCAGGGGGCTGCGCAGCTCATGGGCGGCGTCGCCGACGAACTGCTGCTGCCGCGCGGACGCCTGTTCCAGACGGTCGAGCGTCTCGTTGGTGGTACGGGCCAGGTCGGCGATCACATCGGTGCCGGCCGGCACCGGTACCCGCCGGTCGAGGGACTGGCTGGTGATGTCCTCCATCTCCCGCCGGATGGCCTCGACCGGGCGCAGCGACCGGCGTGCGGTGAGATGCACCAGGAACCCGGTCAGCAGCCCGGCGATCGGCACGCCCGTGGTCAGGGTGATCCCGTAGACGATGTCGATCCGGGCCCACTTGTCCTGGACCTCGCGCAGCAGATACACGGCCACCAGGAGCAGGGTGGCGGTGGCCGTGGCAGCGGTCATCACCAGGCGTCCGCGCCCCGCCCCCTGTCCCATCGCGGCCCGGGCGGCCATGCCGGTGACCAGTCCGGCGGTGGGTGCGATGAGCACCAACGTCCACCTGAGGCCGGTGTCGGCCGTCGCGTACGGCAAGTCGGTGCCGTAGTCCGAGAGCAGTCGGACGTCGGTGAAGAACAGCAGCCCGGAGGTCCCGCCCGCGGCGAGCGCCGCGCGGACGCGCAGGGCGGCCGGTTGCCCGTAGCCGGCGGACCAGCACATGACCGTGACGAACAGCGCCCCGACCAGGAATCCCGGCCAGACCAGCAGGGCCACCTCGGGGCCGGCCCCGTCGGTCTGGAACAGCGCGAGCGCGTCCGCGAGCGCGCCCGCGCTCGCGCGTCCGTCCGAGTACTTCAACCAGGCGACGCCGGCCATGACGACGAGCGCCGCCGCCGTGCCCGCGCCCCAGGCCGTATACGCCGGTGGCGGTGGTGCCTGCCGCTCGTCCCCAAGGGGAACGCGCTCAGGCATGGCGGGCGGGGTGAGGGCGGCGGGAGCGGCGGGAGCGGCCATGCCCGGGCGTGGCGGCGGCCTCGGTAGGCTTGCGTCCATGTACGGCTACGAGCAGACCCCCGGTGCCCAGCAGCACTACGGCGCTCCGCCGCAGCAGCCGATGCCCGGTGTCGGCATGCCGGCCGGCGGATACGGCGAGCAGGCGCCCGGATACGGCGAGCAGCCGCTGTATCCCGAGCCGTCGCCCCCTTCGCTCGCCGACGCGGTGCGGGCCTTCACCACGGCGTCGCTGTCCGCGGAGGACTTCCAGCAGATCTTCGCGACCTCGAAGGTGTACTGCCCGCGCGGTGACAATCCGGGATTCCTGGCGCTGCACAACACCCAGCAGCCGGTCATCCCGATGTTCACCTCGCTCAAGGAGCTGCGCAGGTACGCGGGCAAGGAGTCCAAGTACTTCGTGATCACGGGTGCCGAGGTGATCGACCTGCTGCCGACCGGGTACGGCTTTGTCCTGGACATGGAGGGCGACCACCGCATGGTCTTCGACGCGAAGGCCGTGGAGCAGATGGTCGACTTCGCGATGCGGCGGATGTATGGCTGAGCGGCAGGCCTGCCTGTAGGGCGCCCGGGGGGAATTCCTCCCGGGCGTCTCGCGTTCCAGGTGGCAAGAAGTTCAGTCTTCAACTAAACTGGACGCATAAGGAGGCCACGTCATGCCTGCAGTGACTGTCGAGAATCCGCTCACCCTGCCGCGCGTAGCCGCGCCCGCCGAAGCCCTGTCGCGCCCCGTGCTCGCCGTGACCACGGCGCCCAGCGGGTTCGAGGGCGAGGGCTTCCCGGTGCGGCGCGCGTTCGCGGGGATCAACTACCAGTACCTCGACCCGTTCATCATGATGGACCAGATGGGTGAGGTGGACTATGCGCCCGGCGAGCCCAAGGGCACGCCCTGGCACCCGCATCGCGGCTTCGAGACCGTCACGTACCTGATTGACGGAACGTTCGTGCACCAGGACAGCAACGGCGGCGGCGGAACGATCCGCAACGGCGACACCCAGTGGATGACGGCGGGCTCCGGCCTGCTGCACATCGAGGCGCCGCCGGAGTCGCTGGTCATGTCGGGCGGGCTCTTCCACGGGCTCCAGCTGTGGGTGAACCTCCCGGCGAGCGACAAGATGATGGACCCCCGCTACCAGGACATCCGCGGCGGCCAGGTGCAGCTGCTCACCTCGCCCGACGGAGGTGCGCTGCTGCGGGTCATCGCCGGTGAGCTGAACGGTCACGAGGGCCCGGGCATCACGCACACGCCGATCACGATGATCCACGCGACTCTGCGGCCCGGTGCTCGTATCGACCTGCCGTGGCGCAAGGACTTCAACGGCCTCGCGTACGTCCTGGCCGGGCGCGGCGCGGTCGGCACCGAGCGGCGGCCCGTGCGGATGGGGCAGACCGCGGTGTTCGGCGACGGCGACTCGCTCACGGTATGGGCGGATGACACCCAGAACGGCTCGCACACCGGTGACCTGGAGATCGTGCTGCTCGGCGGGCGTCCGATCCGGGAGCCGATGGCGCACTACGGGCCGTTCGTGATGAACAGCCAGGCCGAGCTGAGGCAGGCGGTCGAGGACTTCCAGGCCGGACGCCTCGGCACGATCCCGGCCGTGCACGGACTGGGCGAGCCGGGCGTGGGAGAGACCCAGGGCTGAGGGGGTCCAGGGCGGGGGTCCAGGGCGTGGGCCAGGACTGAGGGTCCCGCGCCCTTCGGCACCTGGGCGTGGGCCGGCCGGTCGCCGGATCTGATGGGGTGTCACCCTCCTGGCCCCGGTGGGCGGGACGGCGTGTGCGCGCTGTGGTCCCGTGGGAGCGTGCAGACCCTTCTTCCCGAGCCCGTGCGGCGGCTTGCCGCCTGGTGCGTGGTCGCGCTCCTTGTGGCCGGGGTCGCCGCCGTCTGCGTATGGCTGGTCGTGGAACTCAAGACCGCCGTTACGCCCGTGCTGCTGGCGCTGCTCGGGACCGCCCTCCTCGGGCCGCTGCACCGGCGGCTGGTGAGGATGAAGGTGAACCGGTCCGTTGCCGCGGCGCTGACCTGTGCGGCGGTCGTCGTCGTCATCGGCGGGGCCGCGTACATCGTCGTCAACGCGCTGATCGACAGCGGCGACCAGATCGTCGACTCTCTGCGGCGGGCCGGCCGGGATCTCGCCGAGCGCTTCGGGGCCGCCGGGACCTCGTTCGACGATCTCGCCAAGAACTCGAGCGAACTGCTCGGCAAGTTCGGGGGGACGGCCGCGTCCGGGGTGATCAGCGGCCTGAGCGTGGTGGGGCAGGTGATCGCCGCCTCCGTCCTCGCGCTGCTGCTCATGTTCTTCTTTCTGCGGGACTCCCACAGAGCGGCCGGTGTGCTGCGGTCCCTCGCCCCGGGCTCGACGGGCGATGCCGCCGAGGCCATGGGGCGGCGGGCCTTCGGGGCCGTCGAGGGCTTTATGCGCGGGACTACTCTGATCGCGCTCATCGACGCCGTCTGCATCACCGTCGGGCTGCTGATCCTGCGCGTCCCCGGAGCGGTCGGTCTGGGCGCGCTCGTCTTCGTCACGGCGTACATCCCCTACCTCGGCGCCTTCCTCTCCGGCACGGTGGCCGTCCTTGTCGCGCTCGCCGACCGCGGGCTCGTGATCGCGCTGTGGGCGCTGGCGGTGGTGATCGCCGTGCAGGTGCTGGAGGGGCATGTGCTCCAGCCCGTGATCCAGAGCCGTACGGTCCAGATGCACCCGGCCGTCGTGATGGTGGCGATCACCGCGGGGGCATCCGTCGCCGGGATTCTCGGGATGCTGGTCTCCGTACCGCTGACCGCTGCCGCGTTCGGCGTGATCGGCGAGCTGCGCAGCCGCTACCCCGCCGACGCGGGCTCCGGCGAGGGTTCGGGCTCCGGCGGTGGTTCGGACTCGGGCGAGGGTCCCGGCTCCGGCGAGGGTCCCGGCTCCGACCCGGGTTCGGGCTCCGGCGCGGCCGATGCGTAGAGCGCCCGGCGGGGCGTGCCGGCCGGTGGCATGCGTATGTCAATGAGCCGGACGGGGGCCGGGCGGTAACCTTGACGGGCCCACCCCCTCTCAAATTGCTAAGACTGGATGAACGACGATGCATCGGTACAGGTCCCACACCTGCGGCGAGCTCCGCGCCTCTGACGTCTCCACCGACGTCCGGCTGAGCGGCTGGCTGCACAATCGCCGAGACCTGGGCGGCATCCTCTTCATCGATCTGCGCGACCACTACGGCATCACGCAGCTCGTCGCCCGCCCCGGCACCGCCGCCTACGAGGCGCTCGACAAGGTCAGCAAGGAGTCGGTCGTCCGCGTCGACGGACAGGTCGTCTCGCGCGGCGCCGAGAACATCAACCCCGAACTGCCCACCGGCGAGATCGAGGTCGAGGTTTCCGCGGTCGAGCTACTGGGCGCCTCGCAGCAGCTGCCGTTCCAGATCAACACCGACGACGGAGTGGGTGAGGAGCGCCGCCTGGAGTACCGCTTCCTCGACCTGCGCCGCGAGCGCATGCACCGCAACATCATGCTGCGCACGGCCGTGATCTCCGCGATCCGGCACAAGATGACGGCGCTCGGCTTCAACGAGATGGCGACCCCGATCCTGACCGCGACGTCCCCCGAGGGCGCGCGCGACTTCGTGGTGCCCTCCCGGCTGAACCCCGGCAAGTTCTACGCGCTGCCGCAGGCCCCGCAGCAGTTCAAGCAGCTGCTGATGATCTCGGGCTTCGACCGCTACTTCCAGATCGCTCCTTGCTTCCGCGACGAGGACGCCCGCGCCGACCGTTCGCCGGGCGAGTTCTACCAGCTCGACGTCGAGATGAGCTTCGTCGAGCAGGAGGACGTCTTCCAGCCGATCGAGAAGCTGATGACCGAGCTCTTCGAGGAGTTCGGCAACGGCCGGCACGTCACCTCGCCGTTCCCCCGCATCCCCTTCCGCGAGTCGATGCTCAAGTACGGCAATGACAAGCCGGACCTGCGCGCCCAGCTGGAGCTCGTCGACATCACGGACGTCTTCGAGGGCTCGGAGTTCAAGGCCTTCGCGGGCAAGCATGTGCGCGCGCTGCCGGTGCCGGACACCGCCTCGCAGCCGCGGAAGTTCTTCGACGGCCTCGGCGACTTCGCCGTCGAGCACGGTGCGAAGGGCCTTGCCTGGGTGCGCGTCGGCGAGGACGGTTCGCTGACCGGCCCGATCGCCAAGTTCCTCACCGAGGAGAACGTCAAGGTCCTCACCGAGCGTCTCTCGCTCGCCCCCGGCCACGCGATCTTCTTCGGCGCGGGCGACTTCGACGAGGTCTCCAAGATCATGGGCGCGGTCCGGGTCGAGGCCGCCAAGCGTGCCGGTCACTTCGAGGAGGGCGTCTTCCGGTTCTGCTGGATCGTCGACTTCCCGATGTACGAGAAGGACGAGGAGACCGGCAGGATCGACTTCTCGCACAACCCCTTCTCGATGCCGCAGGGCGGCCTCGAGGCCCTGCAGACCCAGGACCCGCTGGACATCCTGGGCTGGCAGTACGACATCGTCTGCAACGGCGTCGAGCTGTCCTCCGGCGCGATCCGGAACCACGAGCCCGAGATCATGTTCAAGGCCTTCGAGATCGCGGGCTACTCCAAGGAGACCGTCGAGCACGAGTTCTCCGGCATGCTCCGCGCCTTCCAGTTCGGCGCCCCGCCGCACGGCGGCATCGCGCCGGGCGTCGACCGCATCGTGATGCTGCTGGCCGACGAGCCGAACATCCGCGAGACGATCGCCTTCCCGCTCAACGGCAACGCGCAGGACCTGATGATGGGCGCGCCGACCGAGCTGGAGGAGGCGCGGCTGCGCGAGCTGAACATCGCGCTGCGCAAGCCGGTCGCCGACAAGGACAAGTAGCAGGTACGCGCGAGGGGCCCCGACCGGAAGGTTCGGGGCCCTTGCCCGTTCACACGCCGTACGCGCGAAGGGCCCCGGAACCGCTCAGGTTCCGGGGCCTCGCCGGTTTCAGTCCGAGCAGCAGGCGGCGGCGTGCCCCCCGTGCCGCTGGCGGGAGGCGCGTCGGCAGGGGCTGGTGAGCAGGATCTGGTGGACCAGCTGCTGGAAGGAGAGCAGCGCGGTCACGGGCGGAAGCGCGGCCACGGCCATGGGGATCGGCGACCTGGGCGCGTGGGCGACGCACAGACACATCGCGACGGCGGAGAAGAGCACCACCACGGCCCAGCTGTGTGCGGCGCGGCGGTCGTGCAGCGCGGCCCGCAGGATCGACAACGACGCCACCAGCCACGGCCCGTAGACCAGCAGCGGCCACCATCCGGCCAGCCCGTGGGCTTCGGGGGACGCCATGCGGCGCAGCGGATCGTAGGCGATCAGCCCGCTGAGCACGCTCAGCATGCCGACGATGGCCGCGGTCAGGGCCGCAATGATCAGGCTCAGCACCTTCACCCGCGGCGCCCGGATCCGGCGGACGCAGCGCACCAGCAGACTCGGACGCCTGCGGGCACCGCGCCTGCGGGGGAGGGGCGGGACGGACGAGACGGTGGGTGCGACGGGGTCGGGGGCCGCGGCCTTGAGAAGCTGGGTGAGATCGCTCTCGAAGTCCCAGTGGGTGTCCGGATGGACGTCCAGGCCGTCGGGGATGGTGGGGTCGAGCACATCCGCGCCGAGGGCGTCCGACGGAAACTGGTAGTGATACGGAGCCGTGCCCAACCCGTCGTCGGGACGGGGCCAATATCCGCTCATGCCCGCCTCATCGGCGCCGGGGCGGCGCCGAAACGCCGGGTGAAATCTGCCTGGATCTGCTCCAGGGCGCCAAAGAGGTCGTCGAGCAGATCGGAGCAGTCCGCGTATCCGGACGCGCGCGCGAAGCCCGGATCCCGCTCCTCGTAAAACTCTGCCACCGCTGTGTTCTGCGGGCTCATCGTCGCCATGCCCCTCCCAACGATGAAGAAATTCGTTGGATACGCCCAGCTTGAAGACAATGTCCGATTATTCATGCGTTTAACGCTTCTTCACTTCAATTGTCGATGCGCTATAACTACGGGAAGTTGCGGTCCTGTGATGCGCTGGTCACCCTGGGCAGGGAGACAGACGGAGCCGCGGCTTCCAGGAGTGCACCGCGCCGATCGGCGGCGTCGCCGCGCCGGAACATTGCGATCCTCGTGCGCTTTCCGTACCTCCGGCTCTGTGTCGTTGACGACGCCTCGCGCATTCTCCTTCCGAAATGCAACGAATGATCGCATACATCCGATTTGATGTCGCCGGGACCGACGTCGCCCCGAGCCCCGCCCCAGAAGCAGCAGCACCTTCAGGCTCTCGAACCGAAAGGCCCGCACATGTCCCTCCGCACAGGACTGTTCCCGGCGGTCGCGCTGGCCGTCGCAGGTCTGCTGCTCACCGGCTGCGCGGGCGCCGGCGGCGAGGCGGCGCCCGGGGCGCAGAGATCCGCGGGCGCCGCCTCGACGGGTTTTGCCGGGCATCTCGGCCCCCAGACGCAGATGGTCCGGTCGCAGGAGATCCCCTTCCTCGGACCCCAGACCCGCGCCAGGATCTCCAAGGCGACCCAGCAGGCGGTCGTGGTGGTCGGCGAGGGACCCGACTCCAACCAGTCCGCCGCCACGCTCTACGAGCGCATCCCCGGTCTGGGCTGGAAGGCCGTGTCCGATCCCTGGCCGGCACACAACGGCCTGCGCGGCTGGACCGACGACCACGAGGCCGCCGACCACCGCTCGCCGATCGGGGTCTACGGTCTCACCGACGCGGGCGGCAAGCTGCCCGACCCGGGCACCAGGCTCCCGTACGACCAGGAAGCGGCCTTCGACGCGCCCGGCACCGGCTTCGAGGGCGAGCCGCTGAGAGGCTCCTTCGACCATGTGGTGGCCATCAACTACAACCGCGAGCCGGGTACCACCCCGCTGGACTGGACCCGGCCGCTCGGCGACGAGAAGGGCGGCGGGATCTGGATCCACGTCGACCACGGCGGGCCGACCCAGGGCTGCGTGGCGCTGAAGCTGGACCGGATGAAGGAGCTGCTGGTGTGGCTGGACCCGGCGAAGCGGCCGGTGGTCGTGATGGGCGACGTGGCGGCGCTGAGGCGCTGAGGCCGAGCCGCCCAAGTACGTAAGCGAAAGGGCCCGGGACCTGTGCAGGTCCCGGGCCCCTCACACATGCACTAGTCCTTCTTCGGGTCCTCCAGGCGCGGGAACAGCACCGCGCCCTTCGTCACCGTGGCACCCGCCGGGAGCCTGCCCCACTCGCCCGCGTGCTGGATCCGCTGGTCCGCGAGGGCACCCAGCGGGGCCTCCGCGCCCAGCGAGTCCCACAGGGCCTGCGAGGTCTCGGGCATGACCGGGTTGAGCAGCACCGCGACGGCGCGCAGGGACTCGGCAGCCGTGTACAGGATCGTCGCGAGACGGGCCTGGCCCTGGGGCGACTCGTCCTTGGCGACCTTCCACGGCTCCTGCTCCGTGATGTAGCCGTTGACCTGCTTCACGAAGTCGAAGACCGCCAGGATGCCGCCCTGGAAGTCCAGCTCCTCGCCGATCTTCCGGTCGGCCTCCGCGACCGCCCTGGCCAGGCCCTCCTGGACCGCCTTCTCCGCCTCGCCGGACGCCGTCGCCTCCGGCAGCGCGCCGCCGAAGTACTTGCCGACCATCGCCGCGACACGGGACGCGAGGTTGCCGTAGTCGTTGGCGAGCTCGCTGGTGTACCGGGCGGAGAAGTCCTCCCAGGAGAACGAGCCGTCCTGGCCGAACGAGATCGCGCGCAGGAAGTACCAGCGGTACGCGTCCACGCCGAAGTGCGAGGTCAGGTCCTGCGGCTTGATGCCGGTCAGGTTCGACTTCGACATCTTCTCGCCGCCGACCATCAGCCAGCCGTTGCACGCGACCTTGCCGGGCACCGGCAGACCCTGCGCCATCAGCATCGCGGGCCAGATGATCGCGTGGAAGCGCAGGATGTCCTTGCCGATCAGGTGCACGTTCGCCGGGAAGGTCTCCTCGAACTTCGCGGGGTTCTCGTTGTAGCCGACGGCCGTCGCGTAGTTGAGCAGCGCGTCGATCCATACGTAGATCACGTGCTTCTCGTCCCACGGCACCGGGATGCCCCAGTCGAAGGTCGAGCGCGAGATCGACAGGTCCTGCAGACCCTGCTTGACGAAGTTCACGACCTCGTTGCGGGCGGACTCGGGCTGGATGAAGCCGGGGTTGGCCTCGTAGAACTCCAGCAGCTTCGATCCGTACTCGCTGAGCTTGAAGAAGTAGTTCTCCTCCTTGAGGATCTCCACCGGCTTCTTGTGGATCGGGCAGAGCTTCTGCCCGGTGAACTCGCCCTCGCCGTCCAGCAGGTCACCGGGGAGTTTGTACTCCTCGCAGCCCACGCAGTACGGGCCTTCGTACCCGCCCTTGTAGATCTCGTCCTTGTCGTACAGGTCCTGCACGAACTCCTGCACACGGTCCGTGTGCCGCTTCTCCGTCGTACGGATGAAGTCGTCGTTCGCGATGTTCAGATGCTCCCAGAGGGGCTTCCATGCCTCCTCGACGAGCTTGTCGCACCACTCCTGGGGCGTGACGTTGTTCGCCTCGGCAGTGCGCATGATCTTCTGACCGTGCTCGTCCGTGCCGGTGAGGTACCACACCTTCTCGCCACGCTGACGGTGCCAGCGTGTGAGCACGTCGCCTGCGACGGTCGTGTAGGCGTGGCCCAGGTGAGGAGCGTCGTTGACGTAGTAAATGGGGGTCGAGACGTAGTACGCCTTCGCCCCCTGCTTCTCGGATCCAGTGGCCGCCATGGTCGAAATCCTAACGGCCCGCGCAACGTCCACTCACCTCGATAAGCGGTGCGGAGAGGTCTGCGAAACATCCCCTCCCCTAAGAAGGGCGCATCCTGGGAGGAGGGGCGGTGCAAGGGGAGCCAGGGGATCTGGGGGACGACACGATGCGGGTACTGGTCGCCGAGGACGAGGAAATACTGGCCGAGCTGGTCTCCACCGGGCTGCGACGGGCCGGATTCGCCGTCGACACCGTCCACAGCGGGGACGCCGCGCTCGCGCATCTCGGGCTGCACGACTACGACGTCGTCGTCCTTGACCGCGATCTGCCGCGCGTCCACGGCGACGAGGTGGCGCGCGAGCTGGTCGCCTCCGCGTCCCGCACACGGATCCTGATGCTGACCGCCTCCTCGTCCCTGGAGGACCGCGTCGAGGGCCTCGACCTGGGCGCGGACGACTATCTGGGCAAGCCCTTCGAGTTCCCCGAGCTGGTCTCCCGGGTACGGGCGCTGCGGCGGCGCAGCGCCAGGCCGGTGCCGCCGCTGCTGGAGCGGCACGGGGTACGGGTCGACACGGTGCGGCGGACGGCCGAGCGGGACGGGCGGGATCTCGATCTGTCACCGAAGGAGTTCTCCGTCCTGCAGCTCCTGCTGGAGGCGGACGGGGCGACGGTCTCGGCGGAGGAGCTGCTGGAGCGCGCCTGGGACGCGCACACGGATCCGTTCACGGGCGCGGTGCGGGTCTGTATGAGCAAGCTGCGCGGCAAACTCGGGGAACCGGCGCTGATCCGTACGGTGCAGGGTGTGGGGTACGTCCTGTGAACCGCTCCTACATGGGCCCGGGTTCGACGATCCGGACGCGGATCGCGCTCGTCTACGGCGGGGTCTTCCTGGTGCTCGGCGCGGTGCTGCTGGGCATCGTCAATCTGCTCTCCCGCGCCGGTACGGAGAACGAGGTCGCCGCGATCAGGAAGCGCGTCGTTTCCGCGCTGCCGGTGGAGGACGTGCGCGGGGTCACGGTCGTCCAGCTGACCGACAGCGTCCGGGACGCGGCGGGGCAGCAGATGCTGATCTGGTCGGTGTTCGCCCTGCTGGGGACGGCACTGTGCGCGGTCGCGGTGGGCTGGTGGACGGCGGGGCGGGTGCTGCGGCCCGTACACGCGATGACGGCGAAGGCACGGCGGCTGTCCGAGCGGACGCTGCACGAGAGGATCGCGGCGAGCGGTCCCGACGACGAGCTGAAGGAACTCGGCGACACGCTGGACGCGCTGCTGGCGCGGCTGGAGAAGGCCTTCGACAGCCAGCGGCGGTTCATCGCGAACGCCTCGCACGAGTTGCGTACGCCGCTGGCGACACAGCGTACGGCGATCCAGGTGGGGCTGGACGCGGACTGCTCGCCCGACGAACTGGCCGCTGTGAAGCGGGTGTTGCTCGACAACAACCGGCGCAGCGAACGGCTCATCGAGGGGCTGCTCGTACTCGCCCGGAGCGAGCGGGGGCTGGCCGAGCGGGAGGACGTCGACCTGGGGGAGCTCGTGGCGCAGGAGGCGGCGCGCTACGAGGTGAAGGCGGCGGCGACCGTGTCCGGTGGCGTGGTGCGCGGGAACCGGCTGCTGCTGGCGCAGCTCGTCGGGAACCTGGTGGCCAACGCGGTCGCGTACAACGTGCCGGACGGGACGGTCGACGTCGGAGTCGAGTCTGGGCTGCTGACCGTGACGAACACGGGGCCGGTGGTGGCGGCGGCGGACATCCCGGCGCTGTTCGAGCCCTTCCGGCGGGGCGAGGGGCGGGACCGGATGGGGCCCGGAGCGGGGCTAGGCCTGTCGATCGTCCGCTCGATCGCCGAGGCCCACAGCGGCACGGTGACGGCCGAGCCCGGCCCTGCGGGCGGGCTCGCCGTCACCGTGCCGCTGCCGGTGGTGTCTTAGGGGCGCCAGGCCGCCAGAACGCCGCTGAACAGCTCCGCGTCCGGGAGCTCGCGGGGCGCGGGCCCGGCGTGGAAGAACCCGGCGTTGCCGGCGGTCAGCTTGCGGAGGTAGTCGAAGGCCTTCGCGTCGTGCTCGCCGAACGCGACGAACTGCCAGAAGACGGGCTTGTCGGCCGCCTCCGTCAGCGCGGCGGTGGCCGCGGTCTTCGACTCGGGCGCGCCGTCGGTCTGGAAGATCACCAGCGCGGGCACGGTGGAGTCGGCCTTGGCGTGAAGCGCGAGGACCTCCTCGACGGCGAGGTGGTAGTTCGTACGGCCCATCCGGCCCAGGGAGTTGTGGAGCTCGTCGACGCGGCCCTGGTGCTCGGCGAGGGTCAGCTCACCGGTGCCGTCGATCTCGGTGGAGAAGAAGACGACGTTGACGGTCGCGCTCTCGTCGACATGCGCCGCGAGGGCCAGGGCCTGCTCGCCGAGGTGCTGGGCGGAACCGTCCTTGTAGAACGGCCGCATGGACCCGGACCGGTCGAGCACGAGATACACCCGTGCGCGAACCCCGGTGAGCTCGTGCTTCTTGAGCGCGGCACCGGCGGCCTTGTAGTGGTCGACGAGCTGGGGCGCGAGGGCCTTGACCTGGGCGAGGGTGTGCGCGGGGGCCTGGGTGGCCGGCGGGGTGGTGGGCTCGGTGTCGGGTTGCGCCACGGCGGGGGCCGCCTCCGGCTCGGTTTCCGTAACCGGCTCGGCGGGTTCGGTCGCGGTGACAGCGACGGGCTCGTCGCTCTCGGCAGGGGCCGCGCCTTCGGCGTCAGCCTGCGGCTCGGCCACCGCAACCGGCTCGGCGGCCGGCTCCGCCGGAGCGGCTTCGGCGTCCGGGGCCACGGGTGCGGGTTCGGTCTTGTCGGCCGGAGCCTCGTTCTCCGGCTCCGCCGGAGCGTCCTCGACGGACGCGGCCTCCGCAAGCGGCTCCGCCGGAGCAGCTTCGGCGTCCCGGACTACGGCTTCGGGTTCGGTCTTGTTGGCCAGGGCCTCGTTCTCCGGCTCCGCCGGAGCGGTTTCGGCCGCGGTGACGGGAACGGACTCTTCGTCCTGGGCCGGGGTGACGTCATCGGCGTCAGCCTCCGGCTCGGCCACCGCAGCCGACGCGGCAACCGGCTCGGTCACCGCAACCGGCTCCGCCGGAGCGGCCTCCGGCTCGGCGATCGGCTCAGCTTCGGCAGGAGCAGCCTCCGCCTCGGCGACCGGCGCCGCAGGCGCCGCCTCGGGCTCCGCAGGCGTCACCTCCGCGTCCGCGGTCACCGATTCCGTAACCGGCGCCGCAGGCCGCGCGGCCTCGGGCTCGACCGTGACATCCGGCTCGGCGGCCGGGGCTGCCTCGGGCTCCGCAGGCGTCACCTCCGCGTCCGGGGCCACTGATTCCGTAACCGGCGCCGCAGGCCGCGGCTTGGCCGGTTCCGCGGCCGCCTGGGCCGGGACCTTCGGGGTCGGGTTGTCGAACGCCGCCGAGACCAGGTCCGCCGCCGCCCTTTCCGCCGGGGACGGCGACGGGACCGTCGCGGTCGGCGGTTCCGAACGCTCGGTCTGGGGCGGGACGGAGGCTGCCGTCGACTCGCCTCGCTCCGAACGCTCGCGTCCGAACACCTTGCGCAGCAAGCTCCGAATGCCCATGGGCGAGGCCTTTCGCATGAGTTGAGTGCGGAGAATGTCCACATGTGGCCGGAACGCTCCGCATCCTGGCCACGGTGGACACGTAAGGTTAGCCGCCGCCCGTGGCGATCTCCGGCAGGGGCGGCCCTCAAGCGCCCGCACATGTCAACCCCGCCTCAGCCGGGCCGCATTCATTCGCCGTTCACTTCCCGGCTGCCACATTGAGCACGTTTACCCCTAACGTCGCGGCGGAACATATTCCGACACCATTGTCGGCGCGGGTGCGCCGGAGGAGGACTAAGTGCGCAAGCTGCTGCCGCTGTTGAACACGAACGCCCACGCGGGCGGACGTTCCGCTCTCACCTGCCGCTTTCGCTGCGGCGATGCCTGTTTCCACGAGGTACCGAACACCAGCGACAACGAGTACGTCGGCGATGTCATAGCCAGCGCCCTGTCGCGGCGTTCCATGATGCGTGCCGCCGCCGTGGTGACCGTCGCCACTGCCGCCGGTACCGCGACCGTCATCGGTGCCGGTGGCGAGCAGGCCTCCGCCGCGACCGTCGGTGCCGCCGAGCGTCACGGCGACGGACAGGGCAGGACCGGCGGCGCCCGCGGTCTCCGCTTCGCCGCCGTCGCGCCGAACAAGGACGACAAGGTCACCGTCCCCGACGGGTACGCGCAGAACGTCGTCATCCGCTGGGGCGAGCCGATCCTCCGCGGTGCCCCCGCCTTCGACGCCGACAAGCAGACCGCCGCGGCGCAGGCCGGCCAGTTCGGTTACAACAACGACTTCCTCTCGCTGCTCCCCCTCTACGGTGAGCGCGGCCGTCAGGTACTCGTCGCCAACCACGAGTACACCGACGAGGTCCTGATGTTCCGCGGCTACGACGCCGCGAACCCGACCCGCGAGCAGGTCGAGATCGCCTGGGCCGCGCACGGTCTGTCCGTCGTCGTGGTTCAGGAGGAGAGCCGCAGCGGCAAGCTCACCCCGGTCACCCGTCACGCGCTGAACCGCCGCCTTACCGCGACCAGTGAGTTCAAGATCACCGGCCCGGCCGCGGGCAGCGCCCTGCTGCGTACGAGCGTCGACCCGACCGGCACCAAGGTGCTCGGCACGCTCAACAACTGCGCCGGTGGCACCACCCCGTGGGGCACCACCCTCCACGGCGAGGAGAACTTCAACCAGTACTTCGCCAACGGCGGGGTCAGCGCCACCGACAAGCGGTACGGCCTCGCGGCGGGCGCCTCCGAGCGCAAGTGGGAGCGTTTCGACAAGCGCTTCGACATCGCGCAGGAGCCCAACGAGTCGCACCGCTTCGGCTGGGTCGTCGAGCTCGACCCGTACGACCCGGAGTTCACCCCGCGCAAGCGCACCGCGCTCGGCCGCTTCAAGCACGAGGCCGCGCAGCCCCGCCTGACCGACGACGGCCGCCCGGTCGTCTACATGGGCGACGACGAGCGCTTCGACTACTTCTACAAGTTCGTGTCGAGCAAGCGCATGAAGAAGGGTTCGAGCCGCTCCGCGCGCGAGCACAACCGCACGCTCCTCGACGAGGGCACGCTGTACGTCGCCAAGCTGACCGGCGACTCCCCGGCGGCGGAGATCGACGGCACGGGCAAGCTCCCCAACGACGGTGAGTTCGACGGCAGCGGCGTCTGGATCCCGCTCGCCACCGGCAACACCTCGCACGTCCCCGGCATGACCGCCGAGGAGGTGTACGTCTTCACCCGCCTCGCCGGCGACAAGGTGGGCGCCACCAAGATGGACCGCCCCGAGGACGTCGAGCCGTCCCCGCGCACCGGCCGCGTGTACATCGCGCTGACCAACAACAAGGACCGCGGCGCTGCGGGCAAGGCCGGCGCCGACGAGGCCAACCCGCGCAACGCCAACAAGCACGGCCACATCCTGGAGCTCGCCGAGAACTGGGACGACCCGGCCGGCGACGGTTTCGCGTGGCGGCTCTTCCTGGTCGCCGGAGACCCGAACGACCCGGCCACGTACTTCGCGGGCTACCCGAAGGAGAAGGTCAGCCCGATCTCCTGCCCGGACAACGTCGCCTTCGACCCGCACGGCAACCTGTGGATCTCGACGGACGGCAACCAGCTCGGCTCGCACGACGGTCTGTTCGGCGTGGCGACCAAGGGCGAGCGGCGCGGTGAGCTCAAGCAGTTCCTGACCGTCCCGGCCGGTGCCGAGACCTGCGGTCCGATCATCCAGGACCGGCGGGTGCTCGTCGCCGTCCAGCACCCGGGCGAGCTCGACGGTGCGTCCGTCGAGAAGCCCGCGAGTGTCTGGCCGGACGGACCGGGCAAGATCGTCCGCCCGGCGGTCGTCGCCGTCTGGCGCAAGGACGGCTGCGACATCGGCGTCTGACGCCTGTCACGAGGTGGCGCGCACCTGTGCGCGCCACCTCAGGAATTCCTTTGACGCGGGTCCCGTGTACGACCACGGGACCCGCGCCGCTTGCCGCCCGAGCAGCCCGAACAGCTGCCGGGCCTCGTCGGCCAGGCCCGCGTAACAGGCCGCGTGCGTCAGATAGTTGAGCTCGCCCATCTCCTCCGGGGCCGCCGGGCCCCGCCCGCGGCCGCCGATCCAGCGGTCCCAGGTGCGCCGTACCTCGGTCACCGCCAGCTCGTGGTGCCAGTGCCTGCCGAAGTCCCGTACCGGCGCGGGACCCGTCGCGCCCTCGGTGACATGGCGGTACTCCTCCACCCGGGCGATCTGCACCAGTACCGGCAGCGGCGACCCGGGCGGCGCCGCGCCCGCGGCGTCGCGGGCGAAGTCGTACATCCGGCCGTGGGTGCCGTGCCAGCGCGCCGAGTGGTAGCGCAGCAGCTGCACATGGCCCTCGATGTTGTGCGGGTCGCGCCGCCGCAACTCGTCCCACCAGCCACGCAGTTCGCGCCGCGGCACGCCCGTCTCGTACAGCCGGGCCACCGTCAGCAGCGACACCCACGGCATCGGGTCGTCCGGCTCGGCGTCGGCCGCGCGCAGGCACGCCAGTACCGTCGCATCGAGCCGTCCCTGGTCGAGCGCGGCTCTGCGGCCGGACTCGATCGCCTGGTGGAAGACGCGTACGACCTCGGTCGCCGCCCGCAGCACCTCCGCGTCCGGGCTTCCGGGCTCCGCCGCACGCCAGGCCTCCACCGCCGACGAGCCGGCGGCCGCGTGCGCGAGCAGCCGCAGCCGATGGGTGCGCAGCGGCCAGTCGGCGCCGGTGGCGCGCAGCAGATCCCGTACGCCCTGCCAGCGGCCGATCACGATGTCGTGCACGGCGTCGGCGAGCGGCCGATCGCCGAAAGCGGGATCGAAGTCCGGTACGAAACCATCACGTCGGCGGCGCGCGGCCATCTTCGGCACGTCCCTCAGAAGTCTGTCGCCAGCGCCTGGTCGGCGTAGTCGGTGTGCTGCGAGGCGGAGTTGGCGTACCGCTCCTCGGCGGCGATGGCCCGCGTCGCGTCCAGTCTGGCGGGTCGGTAGTACGAACTCCCCTGCCGCCAGTAGTGGATCATCGGCACCAGACCGGCGGCGAGACCGCCGATACCGATCGCGATCGAGGCCGCGCTCAGCCTGCTCAGTGCCTCGACAAGAATCCAGAGCATGAACAGCGCCCCGAGCAGCGGCCACGCTCCGCCGAGGACGAAGTCCCGTACGGACGTGAGCAGGGCCTTGCGGTACGCGACGACGGCGGCGATGCCCGCGAGGCCGTAGTAGAACGCGATCTGCAGGCCGATCGCGGAGACCGCGGCGGAGAGCACGTCGCCGACGGAGCCGAGCGCGGTGGAGGCGACGAACATCGCGAGCGCCACCGCCCCGACGACGGCGACCGCGACCCAAGGGGTGTTCCAGCGCCGGTGCACGGTGCCGAGCGCGGTGGGCATCGTACGGTCGCGGCCCATCGCGAACAGTGAGCGCGTCACCTGGATCAGGGTGGTCTCCAGGGTGGCGACGGTGGACAGCAGCACCGCCACGACCAGCAGTTTCCCTCCGACGCCCGGCCAGATCGCGTCCCCGAGCGCGCCCAGCACATTGGCGCCGCCCGCCCGGATGTCCTCGCTGGTCAGGATCATGTTCACGGCGATGGTGAAGGCCTCGAAGAGAAGGAAGACGACGCCGAGACCGACGAGCGAGGCGAGTCCGGCCGTGCGGCGGCTGTCGCGGGTCTCCTCGCTGAGATTGCTGGTGACGTCCCAGCCCCAGTAGTAGAAGGCGGCGACGAGCGCGCCGGAGGCGAAGCCCGCCGGTCCGTCGAAGTGCGAGAAGCCCAGCCAGGACCAGTCGAAGGCGGCGGCATAGCCGGTGTGCAGCAGCGCGGCCACGACGAAGAACAGCAGGATCGCCAGCTCCACGCCGGACATCAGCAGCTGCGCGCGCACGGTCAGCCGCGCGCCTGCGACGACGACGAGCAGCATCGCCAGGAACCAGGCTGCGCCGGTGGCCGTCGCGAGTGCGGTGTTCCCGGCGAGGTCCGGGTCGAAGAGCGCGAGGGTCATGGCACCGGCGGGCAGCGATCCGGCGACCATGAAGATCGTCGCGGAGACGACGAGGGCCCAGCCGGACAGAAAGCCGAGGAAGGGGTGGACGGTCCGGCCCACCCAGGAGTAGCTGGCGCCCGCGTTGACGTCGATCCTGCCGAGTCGGCCGAAGGCCAGGACGATGCCGAGCATGGGGATCGCGCAGTAGAGCAGCGCGGCGGGTCCCGCGAGACCGACGGAGGCGACGAGTACGGCGGTGGTGGCCGCGATCGAATAGGCGGGGGCACTGCCCGCGACAGCCATCACGATCGTGTCGAAGGTGCCGAGGACATTGGGCTGAAGCCCTCTGCCGGAGTTGGTGCGCATAGGACTCTCCGAATGCCCTGGTGATGCCTGGTGCCGGATGTGCTTGTGTCACACGACATGTGTCGGCACGTCAGAAACGAATGCCCGCTGCAGAGTGAAGGCCCGCGAGAAGGCCTCCGTGAAGGGAGAACGTGCGCATCGTAGTCGGATGCGTGCGCTGGGGTGAGGGGGTGGGGCCGCTCCCGAGGCGGGCGCCGAACGAATTGCCGGTGCGGGCGGCGCGGGCGGACTCGTAGAGTCGATATATGACTGCAGACGTTTCGGACGAGGGAACGGTACGGGTCGACACCTGGATCTGGTCGGTCCGCCTCACCAAGACCCGCTCGCAGGCCGCCTCGGCCTGCCGGGCCGGACATGTCCGGGTGAACGGCGACCGGGTCAAGCCCGCGCATGCGGTGCGCTCGGGGGACGAGGTGCGGGTCTTCCACGCGGGGCGGGAGCGGGTGGTGGTCGTCTCGAAGACCGTCCGCAAGAGGGTGGGCCCACCGGTGGCGGTCCAGTGCTACGTGGACAACAGCCCGCCGCCCCCGCCGAGGGAATTCGTGGCCCCGGTGGCGATCCGGGACCGGGGCGCGGGGCGCCCGACGAAGAGGGACCGGCGAGAGATGGAACGCTTGCAGGGGGGTGGGGGCGGCCCGGTCCGCTGAGGGTTCGGGGTCGCCCGGTGCGGGTCTTGGGCGGTCCGGGGTGCGGGCCCGCGCGGGGCGCGGGTCTTGGGCGGTCCGGGGTGCGCCGGTGCCGTGTGGTGCGGGGTGGGCCGCTGCGCGGGGCCTTTCCCCACCCCGCCCTCCCCCTACGGCCTGGCGGCCGTGGGAGGTACCCCCATCCCTCAACCGGGGCTCCGCCCCGGACCCCGGTCCTCAAACGCCGGACGGGCTGAATGGGCGACCCGGCGCCACGGGGGTGCGGGTTCGCCTGCGAAGCCACCCACCGGGCATCAACCACCAACGCCCCCTGGCCCACGTCCACCACGGACGCTGGAAACGCGGGGACGACCCTGCACCGCCCCTCCCCACCGGAACGGTGCATGCCCGGGCGGTGCGAAGCTGCCGCAGGGGGTGTGGGGGCGTTAGCCCCCACCAATCCCCTGGGGTCCGGGGCGGAGTCCCGGTTTCGGGAAGGGGCGGGTAGGGGAAACAAACCTCCTCACCCCGAACCGCCCGGCGACGCGATCGCCCTCGCCGCTCTCACCTCCTGCCGCAGCGCCCCCAGCACCCCCTCCTCGCCCCCCTCCAGCTCCGCCTTGACCTCCACCAGCACCTCACTCGCCCGCACGCCCTCCGCCAGCTCCCGCAGCTGCTGCTCGATCTCCGCCACCTCCGCCCGCGTCGGCGGCTCCGCCCCGTGGTTGACCCGCACCCGCGCCGCCGTCGTCGCGTCCACGATGCGTTCGACGGCGACGACCAGCGGCCACCAGGCCGCCGCCCGCGCCCCCGTCGGCGGTGGTTCCGTCAGGGCGCGCTGGAATTCCGTGCGGACGGAGGACAGGTCGCGGTAGATCCGCCGTCGGCGGCGCACCCGTTCCGCCTGGTCCGCCGTCGACTCGGACCCGAACGCGTACGCCACGTACCCCGCCGTGTCCTCCACCGCCGCCGCGAGCCGGTCGCCGATGCGGGTGTGCCAGCTTTCGGGCCAGAGCAGATAGCCGGCGACGAGCGCGATCGCGCAGCCTATGAGGCTGTCGACCAGACGCGGCAGGACCAGGTCGAAGCCCTGGTGGTTGAGGAAATCGGAGAGCAGCAGGATGACGGGGGTGATGGCCGCCGTCTGGAAGGCGTAGCCCTTCGCGGAGAAGGCCGGGACGAGTGCCGCGAGGACCATCATGACCGGCACGTCCCACCAGCCGCGTGGCACTTGGGAGAGCACGGCCGCCGCGACGACCAGACCGCCCGCCGTACCGAGCGCGCGCAGGACCGCGCGGGAGAAGACCGAGCCGAAGTCCGGTTTGAGTACGAAGGTGACGGTGAGGGCGACCCAGTACGAGCGCGGCACGGGCACCAGCGAGACCAGGGCCTGCGCGAGGCCGATGCACAGGGCGAGCCGCAGGCCGTAGCGCCAGGACGGTTCGGAGAGCAGGAGGTCGCGGGCCGTGCGGCGGGCGCGGATGCGCAGGGCCGCGGGCCTGCCGAGCCGGTCGTCGACGTTGTAGGGGTCGGGGTCCGCCTCGTGGACGACGACCGCGGCGTGCCGCAGCGCGGCTTCGACGGCGCGGTCGGCGGGGCCTTCCGGTTCGGGCAGCTCCAGCCGGGGCGCCTCGCCCCGGCCCTTGTCGACCGCGTCGGCCAAGTCCCGTACGGCCGCGGCGATTTCGGGCTGCCGCGAGGCCCGCCCGTACAGGTGCGCCGCTGCCGCCGCCTCGACGAGCGGGATCAGTACGTTGAGCTGCGCGAGCAGCCGGACGAGCGGGCTGCTCCGCCCGTGGTCGCGGGCCCGCCGGGCGAGGATCAGGTCGTAGGAGGTGTTGAGGGACTGGGTGACGGCCTGGCGTTTCTCGTCGTAGTCCGTCGTGCCCGCCGCATCGAGAAGATCGGCGACCGAGCGGTACGTGGCGGCGACCGCCGTCCGCTCCGGCATGCGTCCGCGCAACGGCCAGGCCAGCAGCGACAGTACGAGGACGAACAGACCGCCGAGCGTGAGCAGCATCGGGGCCTTCCACCAGGGCCCGGGCATCGGCAGCCCCGCGCCCACCACCGCGTTGAGCAGGAGCAGCAGCCCGGACACGGAGGCCACCGCGCCGATCGACGAGATCATTCCGGAGACCAGCGCGACCAAGGTCAGTGCGGCGACCGCGAGCCAGCCCTCTCCGTAGACGAGCGTGCCGAGCGTGACGCCGATGGCGCCGAAGAGCTGCGGGACGGCGATATTGAAGATCCGCATCCGGTACGCGTCGGCGGTGTCGCCGATGACGCCCGACAGCGCGCCCATCGACACCAGCGCGCCGTACACGGGCTGCCCGATCGCGAGCCCGACGGCGAGCGGCGCGGCGAGCGCGACGGAGGCACGGGCGACGGCGGCCCAGGGCACGGGCGCGGACTGCGGCCGCAGGCTGTTGAGCAGCCACTCGGGTGGGGACAGGCGCCCCGTCGGCGCCGCTGATCCGGAGGATCCCGTGGAAGTCCCGCCCTTGTCTTCACGCATGGTCATCAAAAGACCTCGAAGTGGGCGGCCCGCGCAACTCTCCTGCGTAACTCCCCTTCGCCACTCGCCTGAGGGAAGGCGGGCGGTCAGCCCAGGTAGCCCTCCACCTCGTCGGCGGGCTGCACCCTCGCCGTGTCCGGGTCCTCCCCGAACTCCGCCTTGGCGCGGCGCCGGCGCAGCAGGTCCCAGCACTGGTCGAGCTGGACCTCGAGGTCGCGCAGCCGCGCCTGCTGGCCGGAGTCGAGGCCGTGCTCCTCGGACGTGCGCGCCCGCAGCGCGCGTTCCTCGGCGACGAGTTCGCTGATGCTGCCGAGTATCTGGTCGTTGTCCATGGCTCCTGCTCTCAGAGTACGAAGACCGTCTTGCCGCGTGCCCCGCCCGCGCGGGACCGCGCGAGCGCGTCCGGCGCTTTCTCCAAGGGGAGTTCGGCGTCCACGGGCGCCCGCAGGGAGCCGTCGGCGGCGGCCGCGGCCAGGGTGTCCAGCAGGGCGGCTGAGGGGTGCTGCCGGAAGTCGATGCCCTCGACGCCGGCCGGGAGCCGGGCCTCGCCCGCCACGCCGCGGGTGGTCAGCGCGCGGCCGCCGGCGTGCACGAGGGCGGCGTTCGCCGCGAAGGAGGAGGCGTCGGCCGACACCAGGTCGACCAGCACGTCGACGCCGTCGGGGCAGGCGTCCCGTACCGCGGACGGAAGATCGCGGGAGGTGGTGTCGATGGTCGCCGCCGCGCCGAGCGCGGACATCCTGCCGTGCTCGTCGCCGCGTACGGCCGCCAGGACCTGGATGCCACGGGCCGCGGCGAGTTGGGTCAGGAAGGTGCCGACGCCGCCCGCGGCGCCGATGAGCAGCAGGGACTGCCCGGCGCCCACCTTCGCCGCGTCCAGCAGCTGCGCGGCGGTCATCCCGGCCGTGGGCAGCATGGCCGCCGTTCTCAGCGGGAGGCCGTCGGGGACGAAGGCGATGGCCGCGTCCTGCGGCATGACCACGTACTCGGCGTACGTACCGGTGCCGACCGGCGGCCTGGTCGCCTGGCCGAAGACCGCGTCACCCACCCGGAACCGGCTGTCGCCGGGGCCGACCACATCCACCCTGCCCGCGAAGTCCGAGCCGATGACCAGCGGGAAGACATGCGGGACCCGGCCGGCGAGCGCTCCGTCGGCGGCTTTCCAGTCGAAGGGGTTGAGAGCCGCGTACGCGATCTTCACCAGCACCTCGCCCTCGCCGGGCTCCGGCTTGGGTACCTGGATCAGCTCGGCCTCGGCCTTGAAGGCCCTGACCGCGACAGCGCGCATCCGGAACGCCTCCTGACGGACGGCCCCTGCTTCTCACCACCCTCACGACCCCACTCTTACGCGGGCGCGCACTCAGCGCACGTCGTGCAGTTCGAGCCCCACGAGCAGCGCGCGGTGATCGGTGTCCGCCAGGTCCAGGAAGCGTGCCGAGCGGACCGAGAAGTCCTCGCTGACCAGCACATGGTCGATCTGCGCGCCCAGCGGGCGGCGGACCGCGGTCGGCCAGGACGGGGTGCGGTCCGCGCCCACGAGGGTGGCGCTGTCGCGCAGCTGACCGGCGTCGAGGATGCGGCGGAAGGCGGCGTGATCCTGAGTGGCGTTGAAGTCGCCTGCCACCAGGGTCGGCTCGCCCTTCACCCCGCTCGCGTACGAACGCACCCGGCCCAGATCGCGGCGCCAGTCGCCGATGGCGCCGGGCATGGGCGGCAGGGGGTGCGCGAGCTGCACATTCACCGGGTGCCCGGCGACGTCGGCGACCGAGCCGGGCATCGCGAGCTCACTGTCGATCCCCGGCGCCGCGCGCAGCGGATACTTGCTGAGGATCGCCGATCCGGCGGCCGAGTAGCCCTCGACGACATTGCGGTACGGATAGTCGGTGCGCGAGACCCTGGCCGCGAGCACGTCCGAGCAGGTGCTGTCGCATTCCTCGACGAAGACCAGGTCGGGCTTTTCCCGGCGGATGGTGGCCAGCAGCCCCTCGGTGGCGTTCCCGAACTCGATGTTCGATGCGAGCACCGTGACGCGGGCGACGACCCGCCCCGGCGGATCGTCGGTCAGCCCGGTGTCGTACGGCCTGACGAACCACCCCGTGACGGCGAGTACGGCGGCGGCCCAGATCATGCCCGTACGCCAGCGCGCGAGCAGGGCGAGCAGCAGTGCGGCTCCCGCGGGCAGCAGCAGCCAGGGCAGGAAGGCGAGCAGCTGGGGGACGGGCGTGATCCCGTCGGTGTCCGCGACACGGCAGCCCACGACCACGCTGGGAGCGAGGAGCAGCAGGCCCGCGAGCCAGGCAGCGGCGCGCCGTCCGTCCGAGGAGCGGAAGGATGCGTCCGCAGGCGTGTCCGGGGCCGCCGCCGATATGGCGCTGTTCACAACCGGCCTCCGAGCCGCGGGATGGTCAGTCCTCCTTCGGAGCATACGGGCGGAGGGCGTCGATCAGCAGCTCTACCCCGAAGGTGAACTCCGCATCGTGATCGATCACCGCGAGCTTCGGCGCGAGTTTCGCCACCGCCGGGAAGCCCGAGTTCGCGAGCTGCTCCGTGCGCTCCCGTACCGCCGACTCGTCCTCACCCTTGACCGAGGGCGAGTGGAATTCCCGCAGCAGGGAGCCGACCTGGAAGGCGATGAGCAGCCGCAGGGCGTGTACGGCGTCCGCCTCGTCGAAGCCGTGGTCGAGCAGGACGGCGAGGGAGCAGTTGATGGTGGGGAGCGCACTGGGGGAGGACAGCTGGCGGGTGAGGACGAGCTCGCAGGCGCGCGGGTGGCGCAGGGACGCCCGCCGGAAGGCGTGCGCGACCGAACGGATGCCGTCCTCCCAGCCGCCGCCGGAGCGGCGGGAGAGCTGCATGTCATGGGTGATGAACTCGGTGACTCCGTCGAGGACGTCCGCCTTGCTGTCGACATGGTTGTAGAGCGACATGGCCTGGACACCGAGGGTGGTGGCGATCCGGCGCATGGAGAGCGCGTCCACGCCCTCGTTGTCGATGATCGTCAGCGCGGCCTCGACGATCCGCTCGCGCGACAGCGGCTCGCGGGGTTCCCGCTCCTCGCCAGGGGCGGATGTGCTGCGCTCCGTGGGGTGTTGACGGGATCTTCCGTCAGACATCGGGGGGCTCCTGGGTGGGTTTCGCGGACTCGTGCCCTACTCCTTGACGACTTACAGCGTAAGTGCTTCTCTCGGTCCCGTACTTACGGCGTAAGTACGGAATGGACTGGCCTGGAGGGCCCGGAAGATGAGCAAGGAAGCGCGCGAGGCACTCGTCCTCGCGCACATGGCGAGCGAGAACCGGCACGCGCACGGCGGCACCCGGAAGACCTTCGGTCAACCCCGGTACGAGACCGTCGCGACGGGTCAGCTCGTCGACGGGCCCGCGGCGGACGCCACCGGTCGGCGGGTTGAACTGGTCTGCGAGCGCGGCCACTTCGCCCCCTCGGCCGCCCCCGCGACCGTCCCCGCCCGGCTCGGCCTCGCGCCGTCCCTCCCTCTCCCCGCGTAAGCCGGAGGCGCGCAACGCATGTCTGTGCCCACCGTCCACCATCTCGACTGCGCCCCGATGCATCCGGTCGGCGGCGCCCCGCTGGTCGCCCACTGCCTGCTGGCGGAGACCGGCAGCAGCCTCGTCCTCATCGACACGGGCCTCGGCACCGCGGACGTGGCCGACCCGCGGCGGCTCGGCACGTTCTTCCGGCGGACCATGCGGCCCCAACTGGCCATGGCGCACACGGCGTACCACCAGATACGGGCGCTCGGATACGACCCGCGCGACGTGCAGGACATCGTGCTCACGCATCTCGATCTCGACCACGCGGGCGGTCTCGCGGACTTCCCCGATGCGCGGGTGCATGTGATGGCCGACGAGTACCGCGCGGCGATGCGCCGCGACACGCGCCTTGACGCCGGCCGCTACATCACCGCGCAGTGGATCCACGGCCCGCGCTGGACCGTCCACGACACGGCGGACTCCAACTGGCACGGCTTCGCGGCATCCCGTGTCCTGCGCTTCCCGGACGTCCTGATGGTCCCGCTGCCGGGCCACACGCGGGGCCACTGCGCGGTGGCGGTCCAGCAGCCGGACCGCTGGCTGCTGCACGCGGGCGACGCGTACTTCTTCCACGGCGAGATGGACCTGCGCAGACCGCGCTGCCCCCGCCCGCTGGCGCTGCACCAGCGGCTGGTGGCGGAGAACCACGGCCAGCGCCTGACGCAGCTGGAACGCCTGAGGGAGCTGCGCAGGGCGGACCCGAGGCTGATCCGTATCTTCTCCTCGCACGACGCACAGGAGTTCGCGACGCTGAGCACGGAGAGTTTCGGCCACGTGAGGTGACGGGTCGGGTGCGCGGGGGCGTCGTGTGACCTGCGCCCCCAACTACGGCCGTAGCGCTCGTAGTTGGGGGTGCTGACCCGCGTGGCCGGGGGAGGCGGGGAGGGGCGCCTGAGGGGCGCCTGCGGCCCGGCTGCCGCGGCGCAGGCCGATGAGCTCGGCGACGGTGTCCAGCCAGCGTGCGGCGCGCGCCTCGTCGTCCGGTGCGCCCGCGACCTGCGCGGCGGTCTCCAGCCAGTCCCGCAGGTGGGCGGACGCGGCAGTGGACGGCAGGGGCTCGGGCAGTCCGGCCGCGTACAAGAGGCCGCCGGCCCGGACGATCTTCGCGACGTACGCCACCGAGCGCGGCAGCACTCCGAGCCGGTCGAGGGTGACGGCGGCGGCGATCGCACCGTCCCCGAAGAGCGCGGTGCGGAAGGTGTCGCGGCTGAGGCCGTGGCGCAGTAGTGCCTCGATGTCGGTGGCGGCGAGCACCTCGTCGTCGGTGCGTGGGGAGCGGTCGTGGACCATCGTCGTTCCGTTCCGGTCCGGCTCAGCGGACGGTGATCGTATAGAGGTAGTAGGCGGGTTCCTGGTCGGCGTTCTTCGGGGTGCTCGTGGCCGTCGGGACCGGCGACGCTGCGACCTCGTTGGCGCTGCTGCACCGGGCGTAGGGGCAGAACAGCAGCTTCACCGTCGCCTTCCCGGGCGAGAGTGCGGTGAAGTCGAAGAACTGAGCTCCGTCACTGACACTGTCGTCCTCGCGGAAGCCCCGGTACTCCAGGACTTCCGGGTCCGGGCGCGGGTCCGCCAGGTACCAGTTCTGGCCGAGCTCTGGGCTGGCCGGGACCTTCAGCGTGAACTGCTCGCCGTGGTCGACCGAGACAGTCCGCTCGTCGGTCTCGTACTCGGAGTCGCCGCAGCCGGTGAGGACGAGGAGCAGGGCGGCCAGCACGGGCGCCGTACGCAGAGAAGACGGCATGGACACCCTCAGTTCCGCTCGATGTAGACGGTTTCGACATCGCCGTCGTGGGCCTTTGAGTAGCGGTCGTCGGTGGCCGCGCTGAGGTCGCCGTTGATGAAGTCGTCCTCGCTCACCCACGCGGTGGTGCCCCAGGGGTTGTAGACCTGTAGCTTCCCGTCCTCGTGCCCGACGATCACCAGGCTGTGGCCGACCCAGTCGCCGTTCTCGTCCTTGCGGGAGATGTTGATGGGGACCGGCTTGCCATCGGCCACGGACTTCTCGATGTCGGGCAGGACACCGCGCCGGTCGTCGGCGCCGTCCATGTCCTGCGTGTCGTACTTGTCGCCGGTGTGCGGGCCGATCTCCTTGTTCGAGATCTCCTCCTGCCCGTCGGAGTCCATACCGGCCGGGTGGCGGTCCCACCACCAGCCGTCGTAATCGCCGTCGCCCTCCTCGTTCATCCGGAACTGCTCGTCGTGCAGACGCTCGCGGAAGTGATCGGGGTCATTGTCCTGGCCGTCGGGACCACCGGTGAGCTCGAGGGCGTAGACCGGATCGACCAAGGCGCGCGCGGTGACCGTCGAGGACGGCACGCAGGTCGCGTCGTCCTGGGACCAATTCTCGTCACCGAACTTCTGGTCCTCCTTCCCCTTCTGCCCCGGGGTCATGCCGGTGGTGACCGGCGCCAGGTGCTCCTGGAGCCACGTCGAGTCCTTGCCGTGGATCTTCCCGCCGAACTTCTCGACCTCACCGACGTCGTAGCCCGAGGCGAGGGCCTTCATGAGGTACGCCTTCTCCTGCGGGCTCGACGCGTTCGCCAGGAGCAGTTCCATACGGGCCCGTTCGGCGGGCGAGAGGTTCTCCATGGCGCGGCCCGAGCGTTCGAGGTCGTTGGCGCTGAGGATCTCGTTCAGTTCGGCGTCGCCGCCGACGTTGCTGGTGTCGGCGAGGGCGAGGCGGTCGGCGGCGGTCAGTTCGTCGGTGTCCATCTGGCCGGCGCGGGCCTCGGCGGCGAACTTGTTGAGGTCGCGGGCCGCGACGCGGGCGGCGTCGTCGGCGTCGGCGGCCGCCGTGTGCAGGTCGTCGACGCCTTGGGAGGCCAGCGAGCGGGCCCGCAGACGGAGTTCCTCCTCGTCGTCGTCCTCGTGCCAGTCGTCGAAGAAGCCGTCCTTGCCGCCGAGCATGGTGCGGGCGTCGCGCAGCTTGCCGCGGCCGGTGCCGTCCTTGGACTGCGCGATCTCCAGCGCGTCGGACAGCGCGATCAGTGCCTTGCCACCGCCCTGGAACGCCTCGATCATTTGCTGGGCGTCGCGGGCGGCGGCGCCCACCACGTCGGAGGCGAGGACGCTCGTGTCGCCGACCCAGACCTGTGGCAGACCCTTGCGGGCGATCTTGGCGATCCGGTCGCTCACCTTGTCGGCCTCGTCGGTCTGGCCGGTGTAGCGCTTGCCCAGGGCCTCGATCACCTTCGGGTCGCCGACCGGTGCCGAGACGCCGAGGGCGTCCTCGATCGCGTCGATCAGGTCGTTCTTGCTGCCTGCCGAGGAGATGCGCCCGCGCAGGCCGTCGAGCTTCTGCCTGCGGTCGTTCGTGGATTCCGTCATGGACGCGTGCCCCGTCAGTAGGAGGCCAGCGCGGACGGGCGCTGGGCGTGAGCCGGCATCGTGCTGACGCCCGGGTCGGCCGCCGAGCCGACGGAGACGGCGTGGGCCCCCGTACGGACGTCGATGTCGGAACCGCGGTACGCGTGGCTGGAGAGGCGGACCTTGTCCGCGAGTTCGTGCAGGGCCGCCTCGAGGACCTTGGTCTCGGCCTCCCAGGCGGCCGCGAACGCGTTGAACGCGGGCCCGGTGTCGGAGCCGCCGAGGGCGTCCTGCGTGTAGCACATCGTGCTGGCGACGGCCTTGCGGATCTTGCCCACGTCGTTGCCGGAACCGTCCAGTTCGCCGGCCTGGCCCGACATGCCCTTGTGCCCGACCTGGTAGCCCTTCGCAGAGGTCATGACCCTTCCCCCGTTTCCCGCGTCCCCGACCCCGACCCAGCTTCCGGACAGGGAAGTTGGGCCAGGTCACAACCGTCAGGAAGTTAGCAGATGACTGCCATGGACACGCCCGGCACCACAGGTTCCCCACAGGCCTCCCGCGCATGTGCCACCCGCCAGATGGCCGGGTCCGCACCCTCTCGCCCGGCCGGCAAGTGGACCTCTCGTGGGAAGCCCCAGGCTTCAAACAGGACGGCTACGACTACCGGGCCGTGAGCATCGTGCCTCACCCCGTCTGACATCCAAGCCTGACCACATCAACTCCTGAAGCGGATGTCGAGAACGGCCTGGCGGCTACGTCTCAGGGGCAGATGCGGCCATCGTGGCCGTGCCACACCCAAGGAGGCTCAGCATGACGATCCAGCGGATGGACAACGTCCTCATCGTTGTCGACGACCTTGACACTGTTATTGCGTTCTTCGTGGAACTTGGCATGGCGCTGGAGGGCAAGGCGCCAATCGAGGGACGTTGGGTGGAGCGTGTCATCGGGATCGACGACGTCCGACAGGACATCGCAATGCTGCGGACCCCGGACGGCCACGGCCGAATCGAGCTGGCGAAGTTTCACACGCCGAAGGCGATCAGCGCCGAACCGAAGGACGCACCGGCGAACACGCTGGGCATTCGTCGCATCATGTTCGCCGTCGACGACATCGAGGACGTCGTAGCCCGCCTGCGCACCCACGGCGCCGAACTCGTCGGCGAGCTGGCGCAGTACGAGGACAGCTATCGGCTCTGCTACGTCCGCGGCCCCGAGGGCATCATCGTCGGGCTGGCCGAGCAGCTCGGCTGAAGGCCGCCGAAGAACCCACCGCCCCAGCACCCGCCTCTTCCTGAGCGCGCAGGTCTCCGTGGAGACGGGCGAACACCGCGCACACCAGCGGCATGACCACCGGAGGCAGCAGGAGAAGGGCCACGGCTGTGGGCAGGATCATCACCAGCACGCCGGTGATCCACACATTGTCGTCGCTGAGCCACAGCATGCCGAGTCCGGCGGGGTGGGCGAGGGGAGCGGCCGCGTACCGGGCGAGCCAGAAGACGAGCACGGCGGCCGCGGTGACCAGCGTGCCCGCGCCGAGGGTGCGCCATCGTGCGCGGCGGGTCAGCACCCAGGAGCGGTACAACGCCACGAATGGGGAACGGCGCTCCAGCACCGTCTCGGCGGTGGCCACCGACAGGCGGAAGTACAGCAGCGGGCCGAGACACCACACGGCGATCGGCAGCACCCATCCCACCAGTGCGTACTGCGGGGTCGCGGTTTCGTGCAGGGGCGTGGGCTCGACACCAGGCACCTTGCCGCTGTCGACGATGCTCCACAGCACCAGGCCCGCCACCGCTATGGCGCCCACAGCCAGTCCGGTCAGCGCGTTGACCACGAGGGCGGCGGGAAGGCGCCGGCGGGTGCGCCGCCACAACTCGCCGGTGGCCAGCGGTCCGCCGTCGCGCGTGGCATGAGAGTCGCCGACGGCGTACGCGGTGTGCAGGACGGAGACGACGAGGAGTGCCAGAACGAGCAACAGCAGCGACACCGCGACACCGGCCCTTACCAACGGGGGCATGCCACCGTCGGCGTAGGCAACGTAGGAGTCCTCGTTGGCGATGTTGGAGTCCGCGTAGTCCCGGACGCCCTCGAAGGTGTCCCATGTCGCCGCGAATCCGCCGGCCACGATCGCGCAGCCGAGCACGGCTGTCAGGGCGGACACGCGGAGCGTGAGGCCGCACAGCGCGCTGCGGTAGCGTCTGACGACGCCGAGCGCCCCGCCGATGCCGTCGGCCGCCCGGTCGGTCACTGCGGCGTCGGCTCCCAGCCGTTCCCCCTCATTGCTGATCACCGCCGCACGCTAACGCCGGCGGGGACTCGTCGTCACCTGGCCAGGCACGCTCCGTCTCAGTTTCCGTCTCATTCAGTTCAGCCTCGACACGTTCCATGCGGTCCTCCGAGCTGACATCACCATCCGACATCAACGACAGTGCACAGGCGTTGTGTTGGGCGGTCGCGAGCGGTTGGGCCGAAGTGCGCCCGCCGCCACCGCCCCACCCCCCACGCCCCCACCGCAATCCCCACCCCCACCCCCGTCATCCACCACGACGTCGTCCGAAGCGTCTGCGTCAGGACGTCGTACACCGCCCCCGCCGCCGCGCGGTCGACGTCCGGGGGGAGGTCGTCCAGGGCGAGGCCGTGGCCGATCGTGACCACGAGGCGCAGCAGGGCGCCGCCCGCCGCGAGGGCGAGGCCGAGGCCCGTCAGGGCGCGGACCCGGCGTGCGGCGAGCAGCAACGCGGCCACCGCGAGCAGCAGCGTCGCCACCGGCAGCCACACCCCCGCGATCTGCAGCCCGTCGAAGACCTCGCGCGCCACGCCGAGCTTGTCGGACTCCAGGATCGTGATCGGGGTGCGCTCCACGGGGATGTGGTCCGCGAACGGCACCCCCTCGTCGCTGAGCTGCTGCTTGACCTGCGCGAAGACGGGCCCCAGGTCCATGCTCACGCTGTCGCCGTTGTCGCTGGTCAGCGCCTGCTCGACGGCGGTGTGCGCCGCGCGGTTGACCGTGTTCCAGGCGGTTTTGTAGGCGTCGGTGCCGGAGAAGGAGAACACGGCCTCGTGCAGCAGGTTCCGTACACCTTCATGGAAGAGACCCGCGTCGAACTTCGCCATCGCCTCGTCGGTGATGCGGTCGGCGACGGCGTTCTGCACGGCGGGGTCGGCGGCGAGCGGCGCCATCGTGGCGACATAGCTTTCGGTGTCGCCCATCTCCCTGTCGGCCCAGACCGCGAGCGCGCTCAGCGGCGTCAGGAGGGCCACGAGGACGAGCAGCACCGCCGACGCCGCTGAGAGGAAGCTCCGCACAGCTCAAGGGAACGCGGGCCGAGGGCCGCTCGCGAGCGGTGCGCCGCCGACCGGGCGGGTGCGCGTGCTGGTCATCCCCGCCCGTCGTCCGAGCCTGTCGCCGGACTTGCCAGGCGGTGGGCGCGGGTGTGCTCTGAAAGGAGGACGCGGGGGACGAGAGGAAGGGAGCTCTCCGCCATGGCCGCACACGCAGCGGTGCCCGCACGGCACCACGGTTCTCTCGGCTGGGCGATGCCCGTCTGCCTGGGCCTCGCCTACGGCACCTACGTGCTGTTCATCCGCCACGCCTGGGGTGACGTCACCTGGGGTGATGTCCTCTACGCCTTCGTCGCCGGCGTGGTTCTCGCGGCGCTGGCGTTCGTTCTCGGCCGGACCCAGCACCTGCTGCCGCGTGAGCTGCGCGCCGGGGCGTACGGGGCACTGTGCGGCGTGGCCGTCGGCTTCCTGTACAGCCTGACCGGGGCGAGCGTTCTGAGCTCCGTCGGGATAGGGGCCATCTTCGGCGCGGTGATGCTCGCCGTGTCCTTCTACCTCTTCTACATGAGAGAGGACTAGCGGGTGCCCCTGCCGGGGCACCCCCTGTGACGACCTACGCGATACGGGCCGCGGGCACCTGCGCACCCGTCCTGACGCCCGCGCCGACGCTGCCCGTCATCAGGCCCGCGAGCTCACCGCCCGCGCGTTCGATCCGCTGCGGCAGCGTGTCGGTAAGGGCGTCGCCCGTCCCGCCCCAGTCCTCCGAAGCCGCGTAGACCGCCGTCGGCACGACCAGCGCCCGCAGATGGGCGAACAGCGGTCGCAGCGCGTGCTCCAGCACCAGCGAGTGCCGTGCCGTTCCACCGGTCGCCGCGATCAGCACCGGCTTCCTGGTGAGCGCATCGGGCTCGATCAGGTCGAAGAACGACTTGAACAGACCGCTGTACGAGGCCGCGAACACCGGCGTCACCGCGATCAGCCCGTCCGCGTCCGTCACCGCCTCGATGGCGTCGGCGAGCGCGGGCGCCGGGAACCCGGTCACCAGATTGTTGGCGATCGGCACCGCCAGCTCACGCAGCTCGACGACGCGCACCTGCACGTCGACGTCCTGCTCGCCGAGCCCGCCCCGTACGGACTGAGTCAGCCGGTCGGCCAGCAGCCGGGTCGACGACGGCACGCTCAGCCCCGCCGACACGGCGACCAGCTTCAGCGTTGTCATGTGGTTATGCCTCCTTCGTGGCTACGTCTACGGCGGGGTGCAGCGGCGCGGTCTGAGGCACACCCGCCGGCCGCAGGTTCGCGAATTCCTTGCGCAGCACCGGTACGACCTCCTCGCCGAGGATGTCGAGCTGCTCCAGGACCGTCTTCAGCGGCAGTCCGGCGTGGTCCATCAGGAACAGCTGGCGCTGGTAGTCGCCCACGGCCTCGCGGAAGCCGAGCGTGCGCTCGATGACTTCCTGCGGGGAGCCGACGGTCAGCGGGGTCTGCTCGGTGAAGTCCTCGAGCGAGGGCCCGTGTCCGTAGACCGGTGCGTTGTCGAAGTAGGGCCGGAACTCGGCCACCGCGTCCTGGGAGTTCTTGCGCATGAAGACCTGTCCGCCGAGTCCGACGATGGCCTGCTCGGGGGTGCCGTGGCCGTAGTGCGCGTAACGCTTGCGGTAGAGCTCGACCATCTTCCTGGTGTGCTCCATCGGCCAGAAGATGTTGTTGTGGAAGAAGCCGTCGCCGTAGTACGCGGCCTGCTCGGCGATCTCGGGGGAACGGATGGAGCCGTGCCAGACGAACGGCGGGATGCCGTCCAGCGGGCGCGGCGTCGCGGTGAAGCTCTGCAGCGGCGTACGGAACCTGCCCTCCCAGTCCACGACGTCCTCGCGCCACAGCTTGTGCAGCAGGGCGTAGTTCTCCATGGCGAGCGGGATGCCGTGGCGGATGTCCTGCCCGAACCACGGATAGACCGGCCCGGTGTTGCCGCGGCCCATCATCAGGTCGACCCGGCCGTCGGCCAGGTGCTGGAGCATCGCGTAGTCCTCGGCGATCTTCACCGGGTCGTTGGTGGTGATCAGCGTCGTGGAGGTGGACAGGATGAGGTTCTCGGTGCGGGCGGCGATGTGCCCGAGCAGGGTGGTGGGCGAGGAGGGCACGAAGGGCGGGTTGTGATGCTCACCGGTCGCGAAGACGTCGAGTCCGACCTCTTCGGCCTTCAGCGCGATGGCGACCATTGCCTTGATCCGCTGGTGCTCGGTCGGCGTACGGCCGTTGGTCGGATCGGTGGTCACATCGCCGACGGTGAAGATCCCGAACTGCATCGTGGTCGCCTCCAGGGGGCCAGTTGGTTGAATCCTAAACTGCCAGCTGGAACGGAGGACGGGTTTCGTCTATTCCGCCGCCCGTACTCTGGAGCGACGGATTGACTGAGTGACTTAGCGAATGACGCAACGGTGACGAGAGGAGCGACGGGTGAGCGAGAGCGAGAGCTGGAAGGAGCGGGGGGTTGCACTCCGGGTCTTCGTGTACATCTTCGCGACGCATCTGTTCGCCGGGTTCGTGTACCTGCTCTTCTACGTGGGGGAGCACGCGCAGAAGTAAGCAGAAGTAAGCGGACCCGCAGCACCCCCGGCCGCCCCGCTCAGCCCTTCCCCGCCGCCGTCGCGAACAGCTGGCGGAACGCGTCCGCCGACTCCGAGCCCGAGCGGCCGAACGGTGCGTCGAAGTCCCAGACCAGGAAGAGCAGGAACGCGATCAGCGCGCTGAAGAGGCCTGCCATCAGCAGCTCCCTCGGTGTGCGGCCGATCTGCAGAGTGAAGATCAGGCCGACCGTCACCAGCGCGCCGGTGATCAGGCCGAACCACACCACACCCGGCAGCGTCTCCCCGGCGTTCTCCGCGCGGGCGTTGCGCGCGTCGTCCGCGATCGCGATCTGGTCGAGCATCGGCTGGTAGGCCTGCGCCTCCAGTTCGCCGGCCGGCGCCCTCTCCGCGATGCCGGTACGGACCGCCGCGAGCAACTCCGTGCCACGGTCGGGCAGTTCGTTGTGGTTGACCATCCTCGGCCATTCCACCCGGACGACATGGGAGACGTACCGGTTGATGTCCGCATGCAGCTTCTCCCGGACGTCGGCCGGATAGACCTGGGCCCGCTGGGACACCTCGTGGAGGGCCTGCGCCTCGCGCCGTACGTCGTCCTGCGCGGCGCTCCGCGCCTCCCACACGCCCGCGATGGCCAGACCGAGCACGATCGCGTACACGACGCCGACCATCATCGTCATGTATTCGAGGACGTCGGGCGTCTCGCTGCCGTCCTCCTCCGCCACCCCCGCCCTGCTCAGCCGGTACTGCCTGAACAGCACGATGACGAGGACGAAGGCGCACGCGGCGGCCATCGCGAGGACCAGGACCAGCCATTCCGACATGACAGTTCTCCGGAGGGTGTGTGGGGAGCCGGGGAGGGGACGGTGGTTCAGGAACGGCCGCGCCCGGAGGCGGCGGACCGTGAGCGGGGCCGCAGCGCTGCGGCCGCCAGGACCGCCGGGGTGGTTGTCACCAGCATCAGGACCGTGAGCGGGGTCCCGGTGGCGGCCGGTTTCCCGGTCGCCCGGCGGTAGTTGCGTACGGCATGGACGCTCGGCCGCGCCGTGGGCGTCGCCCCGGGAGCCGGAGCCGGAGCGGCAGGCGGATCCGCGGCGGGTGCCTTCGAGGGGGCGGGTCCCGGGGGCCGGGGCGAGGGCGGCTCGGGCTCGACCGGCGCGGGCGACGGCGGCGGGGGCGGGGGCGGCGGGCCCGCCGGAGTGCTGGGCGGTGCCGGAGCCGACGGCACGGGCTGCGTGGGCGTGGGCACGGGAGCAGGTGTCGGCGTCGGTCTTGGCGCCGGCGTGCAGCTCCCGATGTGAACCGACAGCGGCCCGACGTCCACGCACAAGGCGATGCCGCACCCCTGCGAGCCCAGAATCGCCACGATCCCCAGTACGCACAACTGCTTCCATCCCGCCACAGCGGCACGCTACGGGCGCGCGACCCGGCCGGACCACCACCATCACCCTTACGACTGATCAGCACACTTGTCGGACTGTCGCGACCGAGTAGCCGAGATCACCCGACCCACTCTTTTGCACCTTGTTGCATAATCGCTTCGGGGTCGCTACAACTGGACCGTCGACCCCTGCGCGAGGAGGCGCCCCCATGAGCCCGAACCCGAACCCGTACCCGCATCTGCTGAGCCCGCTCGACCTCGGGTTCACCACCCTGCCCAACCGGGTGCTCATGGGCTCCATGCACATCGGCCTCGAAGAGGCGGAGAACGGCTTCGAGCGGATGGCCGCCTTCTACGCCGCCCGCGCCCGCGGCGGCGCCGGCCTCATCGTCACCGGCGGCATCGCGCCCAACGACCGCGGCCGCCCGTACGAGGGCGGCGCCAAGCTGACCACCGAGGCCGAGGCGGAGCAGCACAGGACCGTCACCGAGTCGGTGCACGCCGAGGGCGGGCGCATCGCGATGCAGATCCTGCACTTCGGCCGGTACGCGTACCACGCGGACCTCGTCGCGCCCAGCGCCATCCAGGCCCCCATCAGCCCCTTCGTCCCGCACGCCCTCACCGACGCCGAGGTCGAGGAGACCATCGAGGACTACGTACGGGCGGCACGGCTCGCGCAGTCCGCCGGGTACGACGGCGTCGAGATCATGGGCTCCGAGGGCTACTTCATCAATGAGTTCATCGCCGCCGCCACCAACCACCGCACCGACCGCTGGGGCGGCTCGTACGAGAACCGGATCCGGCTCCCCCTGGAGATCGTCCGCCGCACCCGTGAGCGCGTCGGCCCCGACTTCATCCTGATCTACCGCCTCTCCATGCTCGATCTCGTCCCCGGCGGCTCCTCGCTCGAAGAGGTGGTCACGCTCGCCAAGGAGATCGAGGCGGCCGGAGCGACGATCATCAACACCGGGATCGGCTGGCACGAGGCCCGTATCCCCACCATCGCGACCTCGGTGCCGCGCGGCGCGTACACCTGGGTGACCAGGAAGCTGATGGGCTCCGTCTCCGTCCCCCTGGTGACCAGCAACCGCATCAACACCCCCGAGGTCGCCGAGCAGCTGCTCGCCGAGGGCCGCGCGGACATGGTGTCGCTGGCCCGCCCGTTCCTCGCCGACCCCGAATTCGTCGCCAAGGCGCAGGCGGACCGCGCGGAGACCATCAACACCTGCATCGGCTGCAACCAGGCGTGCCTGGACCACACCTTCAGCGGGAAGATCACGTCCTGCCTGGTCAACCCGCGCGCCTGCCACGAGACCGAGCTGGTGCTCTCCCCGACCCGGCTGCGCAAGCGCGTCGCCGTGATCGGCGCGGGTCCCGCGGGGCTCGCCTGCGCGGTCTCGGCGGCCGAGCGCGGCCACGAGGTGACCCTCTTCGACGCGGCGGACGAGATAGGCGGCCAGCTGAACGTCGCCAAGCGGATCCCCGGCAAGGAAGAGTTCAACGAGACGCTGCGCTACTTCCGTACGCAGCTCGAACTGCACGGCGTCGAGGTCCGCCTCGGCGTCCGCGCGACCGCGGACGAGCTCGCGTCGGCCGCGTACGACGAGATCGTGGTCGCCACCGGGGTCACGCCCAGGACCCCCGAGATCGAGGGCGTCGACCACCCGAGCGTCCTCAGCTACCTCGACGTCCTGCGCGACGGAGCGCCCGTCGGCGAGCGGGTCGCGGTCATCGGCGCGGGCGGTATCGGCTTCGACGTCGCGGAGTTCCTGACCGACGGCGGCGAGGGCGCGAGTCTGGACGCCGAGACGTACTTCCGGCAGTGGGGCGTCGACACCGGCTACAGCGCGCGGGGCGGCCTGAGGGCGCCCGAACGCCCGAAGCCGCCGCGGTCCGTCCACCTCCTGCAGCGCAAGAGCAGCAAGGTCGGCGCGGGTCTGGGCAAGACGACGGGCTGGATCCACCGGACGGAACTCAAGCACCGCGGGGTGACGATGACGGCCGGGGCGACCTACGAGCGCATCGACGACGAGGGCCTGCACGTCAGCGTCGACGGTACGACCACCGTGCTGCCCGTCGACACCGTCGTGCTGTGCGCCGGCCAGGAGCCGCAGCGCGGACTGTACGAGGAACTGAGCGCCGCGGGCCGCTCGGTGCACCTGATCGGCGGCGCGGACGTGGCGGCCGAGCTGGACGCCAAGCGTGCGATCGACCAGGGCACGCGGCTGGCGGCCAGGCTCTAGGGGATCCCTAGGATCTGGCCATGTCCCTCCCGCACGCGATCCTCACGGCCCTGCTCGAAAAGCCCTCGTCGGGTCTTGAGCTGACCCGCCGCTTCGACAGGTCGATCGGCTACTTCTGGTCGGCCACGCACCAGCAGATCTACCGCGAGCTGGGGAAACTGGAGCAGGCGGGCCATATCCGGGCCCTTCCCGCCGCGCAGCCCACCCGCGGGCAGAAGAAGGAGTACGAGGTCCTGCCCGCGGGCCGCGAGGAGCTGACCGCCTGGGTCGCGAGGTCGGAGGACCCCAAGCCGGCGCGCGACCCGCTGCTGCTGCGGCTGCGCGCCGCGGGTGTGGTGGGCAGCGCGGGTCTGGAGGCGGAGCTGGAACGCCATCTCGTGCTGCATCGGCGCCAGTTGGAGGAGTATCTGGCGATCGAGGAGCGCGACTTCCCGCCCGACCGGCAGGCGACGGAGCAGGACCGGCTGAGGCATGTGGTGCTGCGGGGCGGGATCGAGCTGGAGACGTTCTGGACGAAGTGGCTGACGGAGGCGCTGGCGGGTTTCCGTACGGGAGCCTGACGTTTGCGACGTCCGGCCTTCCGTCTCCTGCGGACGGAGTAGCTCGGCATGCGGCGTCTGACGGCCCGTGAGACGTTCGCCGGGTGACCGATTCCATGTTCGCCGTCTTCGTCGCGGCAGCTTTCGCTCTGATCGTGACCTCCGTGCGCGGCTTCTCCCGCGCCGGAGGTACGGACCCGTCCGCCGAGGCGCGCTCCGTGACGCTCGCGCTGTACGGCTGTGGTGTCGCCGTACTGACGTTGGCCCTGTTCATCGCGAAGACGTAGCACGGCAACGGGCATTGTCAGTGGCGGCTGGCACGATCGTTTGCATGACCGGGACGACTGCTTCGATCACCGACTACTGGGACGCCGCCGCGGCCGCCTTCGACGACGAGCCGGACCACGGTCTGCGCGCCGAACAGACGCGCACCGCGTGGGCCCGGCGCCTGCGCTCCTGGGTTCCGTCCGGCCCGGCGGATGCGCTCGACGTGCTCGACGTCGGCTGCGGCACCGGGTCCCTGTCCCTGCTCCTCGCCGAGTGGGGTCACCGGGTCACCGGGGTCGACCTGGCGCCCCGCATGGTCGACGAGGCCCGCGCGAAGCTGGGCGCGGCGGGGTTCGCGGCCCGTTTCCTGGTCGGCGACGCGGCGCTGCCGCCGACGGGCGACGAGCGTTATGACGTCCTGCTCTCGCGGCACCTGCTGTGGACCCTGCCCGATCCCGAAGCCGCCCTGCGCGAATGGGTCGGGCGCCTGCGGCCGGGCGGTCTGCTGGTGCTGATCGAGGGCCGCTGGCGCGAGGCGGGCCAGACGGGTGTGCCCTATGTGGCCGGAGCCGAGTCCCTGCCGTGGCACGGCGGCATCGGCGCGGAGGCACTGGCGGCCGCGGTGCGCCCGCTCGTAGGCACGCTGCGCATCGAACTGCTCAGCGACGACCCGCAGTTGTGGGGACGCCCGGTGACGGACGAGCGGTACGCGCTCATAGCCCAGGTCTAGGCAAACGCCCAGCGGTACGCTGACGCCGTGGCCCGAGTGGTGGAACTGACGTCCTATCCGGTCAAGGGATGCGCGGGCGTCGCGCTGACAGAAGCGCTGATGACGCGGGCGGGTCTCGCTCATGACCGCAGCTTCATGGTGGTCGGCGAGAACGGGGTGTTCCGCAGCCAGCGGCGCGATCCGCGACTTGCGGTCGTCCGCCCCGCGATCACGGCCGACGGCGGGCAGCTCACGCTCCACGCGCCGGGTGTTGACCCCGTCCGTATCGACGTCGACCGGGCGTCGGCGCGGGTCGGGGTGGAGCTGTTCGGTACGGCGTACGAGGGCATCGACCAGGGCCCGGCAGCCGCCGACTGGCTCTCCGGCGTACTGGGCGCACCGAGCAGACTCGTGTGCGTGCCGCCGGAACACGGGCGCCTGACGGACGGGTTGACGCCCGGCACCTCCGGCTATGCCGACAGCAGTCCGGTGCACATCCTGTCGGTCTCCTCCCTTCAGGCGCTGAACCGGCGGATCGCGCAGACGGGCTCCGGCCCGCTGCCGATGACCCGGTTCCGTCCGAACATCGTGGTCGACGGCTGGGACGAGCCGCATACGGAGGACCGGGCCCGGCGTGTCACCGTCGGGAGCGCCGAGCTCGGTTACGCGAAGCTCGCGATCCGCTGTGCGGTCACCCTGGTCGACCAGAGCAGCGGCGCGAAGGCGGGCCCGGAGCCGCTGCGGACGCTCGCGGGCTATCGGCGGGCGGCCGAGGGCGGTGTGGCGTTCGGCTCGAAGTTCTCGGTGGTACGGACGGGCGAACTGGCCCTCGGCGATGACCTCGTCGTCGGCGAGTGGGACGGCTGAGGCGTCCGACCGGGCGGGACTAAACACGCCCTGGTTCAGCCGGCCACGCTCTGCGCCGCCAGGTGCGAGGTGAACCAGTCCCGGGCGAGCTCGGCGACCCGGTCCAGGGCCCCAGGCTCCTCGAAGAGGTGCGTGGCGCCCGGCACGATCTCCAGCCGGTTCTCGCAGTGCAGCTGTGTCTGTGCCTGGCGGTTGAGATCGAGGACGAGGGCGTCGTGGCCACCGACGATCAGGAGCGTGGGAGCGCTTACGTCGCCGAGGGACGGACCGGCGAGATCGGGGCGGCCGCCGCGGGAGACCACGGCCCCGATGTCCGCGCCGGATTCCGTCATGGCGGCGGCCCGCAGCGCCGCAGCCGCTCCGGTGCTCGCTCCGAAGTAGCCGATCGGGAGGGATTCGCGGCCCCGCAGCCAGCGGGTGGCGTCGGCCAGCCGCCGGGCCAGGGTCTCGATGTCGAAGACGTTGGCCCGGTCCGACTCCTCGGCGGGAGTGAGCAGATCGAAGAGCAGGGTGCCCAGGCCCGCCCGGTTCAGGGTGCCCGCCACGAAGCGGTTGCGGGGGCTGTGGCGGCTGCTGCCGGAGCCGTGGGCGAACATCACGACCGCCGCGGCACCTGCCGGCAGGGTGAGGTCCCCGGCGAGAGCGACCCCTCCCGCGTCCACATCCACCTCGGCCTCGGAACCTGTCGAGGCGCCGAGCGCGGACGCCTGTGCGAGCAGCGAGGCGACCTCCTCGTCGGGAGTCTGGGAGAAGTCCATGTACCACTCGCCGACGGCGCGGAAGGCGCGCGGCGTGGACAGGCACACCACCTCGTCCGCCTCGACGCGCAGCCACTCGACGGCGTCGGGCGGTGCGACCGGCACGGCCAGTACAACGCGGCCCGCGCCCTGTGCCTGAACGACCTGGCAGGCCGCCGCGGCCGTGGCACCGGTCGCGATCCCGTCGTCCACGATGATCACGGTCCGGCCGGTGAGTGCGAGCCGCGGCCGGTCCGCCCTGAAGCGTCGCGCCTGCCGCGCGAGCTCAGCCTCCTCGGCCCGCTCGACCGACTTGAGCTCGTCCTGCCCCGCCCTGCTCATACGGACGATGTCGTCGCTGATGACCCGCACCCCGCCCTCGCCGATGGCCCCGAATCCCAGCTCCCGGTGGTACGGGACCCCCAGCTTGCGGACCACGATCACATCGAGCGGCGCCCCGAGCGCCCGCGCCACCTCGAAGGCCACCGGCACTCCGCCCCGGGGCAGACCCAGCACGACGGGCTCCTCCCCCTGTACGTGCCGTAGCGCTTCGGCAAGCTGTCGTCCTGCGTCGATGCGGTCGGTGAAGAGCACGGTGGTTCACTTCCCCGCGCGTATTGCCCCTTTTGTGGCTATTTTACTAGGCGGCGATACGGTCCTCCGTATGGAACGCATCGGAGCCGCCCTGATCGACATCGACGGCGTACTCACCGTGTCCTTCAGGCCACTGCCCGGAACCGTGGAGGCCATGCAGCGCCTGCGAGCCGCAGGCCTCCCGCTGGCGCTGGTCACCAACAACACCGCACGCACCCGCGCCGCGATCGCCGCGAAACTCGCCTCGGTCGGCTACCCGGTCACCGCCGGTGACATCCTCACGGCCCCCGCCGTCACGGCCGCGTACCTCCGCGAGCACCACCCGGGCGCCCGCTGCCTGTTCCTCAACAGCGGCGACGTCCAGGACGATCTCGACGGCGTGACCCTCGTCCCCGAGGCCGACGACACCGCCCCCGACGTGGTCGTCTTCGGCGGCGCGGGCAAGGAGTTCACCTACGCCTGCCTCAACCGCGCCTTCCGCGAACTCCAGCGCGGCATCCCGCTGATCGCCATGCACCGCAACCTCTACTGGCGCACGTCAGGGGGCCTCGACCTCGACACCGGGGCCTTCCTGCTCGGCCTGGAGCGAGCCGCCCGCGTCGAGGCGACAGTCACCGGCAAGCCCGCGGAGGCGTTCTTCGCCACAGCGCTGGCACACCTCGGAGTCACCGCGTCCGAGGCCCTGATGGTGGGCGACGACATCGAGTCGGACGTCCTCGCGGCCCAGCGCTGCGGCATCACCGGCGTCCTGGTCAAGACGGGCAAGTACCTCCCGGAAGCCCACGCGTCGGCTTCGGGCACCCCCGACCATGTCCTCGACTCCTTCGCGGACCTGCCCGCGCTGCTGGAACGGGCGGGCCGATGAGGCTGACTCCCGAGGATGCGCGAGCGCGGTTCGCGGCGGCGCCGGTCGCCCGCCTGGCCACGGTCGGGAGCGAGGGCGCGCCGCATCTGGTGCCGATCACCTTCGCCGTGGACGGCGACCTCGTGTGCTTCGCGGTCGACCACAAGCCCAAGAGCACCCGCGATCTGCGGCGGCTGCGCGATATCCGCGCCAACGATCATGTCTCGGCACTCGCCGATCACTACGCGGACGACTGGTCCCGGCTGTGGTGGGCGCGGGCCGACGGGCATGCCGAGGTGGTCGAGGAGGGTGAGCGGCTCTCCGCTGTCATGGAGCTGCTGCGCGCCAAGTACGTGCAGTACCGGGAGCGTTCTCCCGAGGGGCCGGTCGTCGTGATCAGCGTGACTCGCTGGTCCGGCTGGGCCGCCACCTGACGGCCCCGGCCGGCGCGGCGCTCAGAGCCAGCCGTTGCGGCGGAAGCTGCGGTGGAGGACGAAGCAGGCCACCGCCATGACGCCGAGGGCCAGCGGGTATCCGTAGGTCCAGCGCAGCTCCGGCATGTGCTCGAAGTTCATGCCGTAGACGCCGCACACCATCGTCGGTACGGCGATGATCGCCGCCCATGCCGTGATCTTGCGCATGTCCTCGTTCTGGGCGACCGTCACCTGTGCGAGGTGGGCCTGGAGGATCGAGTCGAGCAGGCCGTCGAAGGACGTGATCTGCTCGGCGACGCGGTTGAGGTGGTCGACGACATCTCGGAAGTACGGCTGGATGTCCGGGCCGAACGGCGGCAGCGAGTGGGAGGCCAGGATCTGGAGCGGGCGGTCCAGCGGTGCCACCGCGCGCTTGAGTTCCAGCAGTTCGCGCTTGAGCTGGTAGATGCGGCCGGCGTCGCCGTGGCCCGCGTGTTCGCTGAAGACGGCGGTCTCGACGGCGTCGATGTCGTTCTGTACGGCGTCCGCCACGTTGAGGTAGTCGTCCACCACTTGGTCGGCGATCGCGTGCAGTACGGCGGCCGGGCCCTTGGCCAGCTGCTCGGGCGTGGCCTCCAGGGCCTCCCTCAGTGGGCCGAGCGAGCCGTGCCCGCCGTGCCGGACGGTGATCACGAAGTCGGACCCGGTGAAGACCATGAGCTCGCCGGTGTCCACGACCTCGCTGGTGGCGGTGAGCTCCTCGTGCTCGACATAGCGGCAGGTCTTGAAGACGGCGAAGAGCGAGTCCTCGTACCGCTCCACCTTGGGCCGCTGGTGGGCCTGCACCGCGTCCTCGACGGCCAGCGGGTGCAGGCCGAACAGCTCGGCGATACCGGCGATCTCCGTCTGCGAGGGCTCGTGCAGCCCGATCCACACGAAGCCGCGGCCCGTCTTGCGGACCCGCCGCAGCGCCTCGTCCACGGGGGCGCCGTCGGGCTGCCGCACGCCGTTCTCGTAGACCACGCAGTTGACGACGGTGCTGCCCAGGGGGGAGCGGGACGGGTGAGAGAGGTCCACCGTCCTGCGGTAGGCGCGGCGCACCGCACGGCGGAGATTGCGGATCATCGGCACAGCTGGGCTCCTTCGGACAATCGTCCGTCAGTGTGCCATCGGTCGCGCCGGCGCAGAGTGCCGCCTCTCGCTCCCGGTCAGCCGCAGCTCAGCGTCGGGGCCGCCCAGTCCGCGTGGTCGTAGTCGATGCCGTCGCCGCTGTCGGTGACGACCAGCCTGACCTCCAGGCCGCCGGTGAGATCCGCGGTCAGCTGCCTGGCCGCGTCGGCTCCGGTGACGCGGCCGCTGTCGGCGACCAACGCATCGTCCCGGTAGATCCGGAAGACCACGGAGCCGTTCGTACCGCCCGCCTCGTCGTCGATGCCGACTCCGGTGGTCAGGGCCGAGCAGCCGCCGCCGAGGTAGTACGTGATCGTGGAACCCGCGTGGGTGCCGAAGCCCTTGGCGTAGGCCGTGCCGCCCACGGTGAGGGTCCTGCCGTCGCCCGCGGCCTTCTCGCCGTTGCTCAGGTCGCGTTCCACCGGTCCCCAGCCGTTGACCGCCGAAGCCCACGACAGGTCGCTGAGCGCATGCGTCCCGGCGGCCGGGCCGTTGCCGCAGACGAGCCTGGCGTCCGCCCAGTCGGTGTGGTCGTAGTTGATGCCGTCGCCGCCGTCGGTGACGACGAGCCGCAGTTTCGTACCGCCGGTGAGGTCGGCGCTCATCCGCTTGGGCGGATCGTTCGCCGTCCGCAGCCCGCTGTCCGCGAGCAGGAGACCGTCTCTGTAGATACGGAAGACGGCCGAGCCGCCCGCCGTCGACTCGTCGTCCACGCCGACGTCGACGCTGAAGGACCGGCAGGTGCCGCCCAGGTGATACGTGAGCTCGCTCGCCGCGTGCGTGCCGAGGCCCTTGGCGTACGCCGTCCCGCCGATGGTGAGGGTCCTGCCGTCTCCGGCGCGCTGTTCGCCGTTGCTGCGGTCGCGCTCGACCGGCCCCCAGCCGTTGATCGCCGATGTCCACGGCAGATCGCTGAGCTGGTTGACCCCGGCCGGGGGCGGTACGGGAGCGCCCGGCGTCACGCGGTACATCACGGTGCCGTGGGCGGGCACCGAAGCGCTGATGGCGCCCGTGGTGGTGCCGGTCTGCTTGGACCAGAGGTCCTTGAGCGCGTACGAGGAAGCACCGCCGATCCCGATCGCGTCGACGGTCGTCGAGATCGTCCGCGCCGAGGAGGTCTCGTTGGTCAGGGTCACCGAACGGCCTCCGTCCGCCAGGGGTTTGGACATCACCACCAGGCCGCCGGAACTGGACACGACGGTGCCCTGCCTGCCCAGAGCGTCCTGGTCGACCGCGATCACGTCGGTGTTCTTCAGGATCGCGAGGGTGGCGGCGGATGCGCTGCGCAGATCACTGCCGATCAGCAGCGGCGCGGCCATCTGTGCCCAGAGGCTGAAGTGGGTGCGGTATTCGGTGTCGGTCATCCCGCCGTTGCCGACCTCCAGCATGTCCGGGTCGTTCCAGGCGCCGCGCCCGGCATACGGAGCGAGTCCCTGGTTCTGGTGGGCGATGCCGATCATGCTGGACCAGGAGTCGCTGATGTCTCCGGTCGTACGCCATGAATTGCCGACGCCCGCCGCCCAGTTCCAGGGCTGGTTCTCGCCCCACTCGCAGATGCTGTAGAGGATCGGCCGCCCGGTCGCCTTGAGCGCGTCACCCATCGCCTTGTAGCGCTGCCGTGCATCGGCGCCGGTGTTGTTGCAGTTGTCGTACTTCAGGTAGTCCACGCCCCAGGACGCCCACAGGCTGGCGTCCTGCTGCTCGTGCCCGAGCCCGCCGGGGAATCCCTGGACGTCACAGGTCTTGGTCCCGGCGCTGGAGTAGATCCCGAACTTGAGCCCCTTGGAGTGCACATAGTCGGCAACCGCCTTGATTCCGCTGGGGAAGCGCACCGGGTCGGGGACGAGGTTGCCATTGGCGTCGCGCTGCGGCAGGGCCCAGCAGTCGTCGATGTTGACGTAGGTGTATCCGGCGTCCTTGAGCCCCTGTGAGACGAAGGCGTCGGCGACGCCCTTGACCATCGCCTCGTTGAACTCGGCCCGGCAGTGGGTGGAGTTCCAGTTGTTGAAGCCCATCTGGGGCGTCAGGGCGAGGCCGTTGTCGACGGCCGCTGCCGGGGGCGCGGCGGCGACCTGTGCGGTGACGGTGGCGAGTGTCGTGGCCGCGGCACCGACGGCGAGGAGGGCGAACGCGGCGGTGAGTGCGGCCAGGCGTTCTCTGAGCGGGCGTGCGGTGTGTCGTTCGGTGTGCATGTGCGGCTCCAGAGGGGGGTCAATGGCGCACAAACAAACGGGGGCGAACGAAAGTCACCACATCTCAGCGTCGAGGCAGGAACATGTCAAGAGATTGCGCGCGTGATACCGCCGGTGCCGAGCCCCGGTGCGGCGCTGCCGCTTGCTCAGGTGGCGTACCGGCCCAGGATGTGGCCCATCGCGGCCAGCACGGACGGCTCGACCCGGTAGTAGACCCAGGTGCCGCGCCGCTCCGAGCTGAGCAGGCCCGCGTCCTTGAGCTTCTTCAGGTGGTGGCTGACGGTCGGCTGGGAGACGCCGACGTCGGAGATGTCGCAGACGCACGCCTCGCCGCCCGCGTGCGAGGCGACCGCCGAGAAGAGCCGCAGCCGGACCGGGTCGCCGAGGGCCTTGAACATGGCCGCGGTGCGGACTGCCTCCTGTGCCGTGAGGGGGCGTTCGGTCAGCGGCGGGCAGCAGGGCTCGCCATCCGGCTCCAGCAGGGGCAGCACCTTCGCATTCGACATATGCCTATGTTGACACATGTCGAAACAATGCGCCGGGAGCCGGGATCTCGGCTCCGTGAACTTATGCCGGAAATAGATGGGAAAGGAGCACAATCTATTCAGGGGGGAACGAGAAACGGCACCGCCCGGAGAGTGATCAGATGCCAGCGAACCGGCCTCTTTCGCGCTACGCCCCGGATCACGGACTCACCACACGCATGGTGACCACGATGTTCCTCATCGGGCTGCTCTACGTCGTCTTCGTGGGCGCCCTGCTGGCGATCCTGCGGGGCTCCTGGCCGCTCATCCTGCTGATCGCGGGCGCTGTGTTCGTCGCGCAGTTCTGGTTCAGCGACCGGATCGCGGCCTTCAGCATGGGCGCGCGTGAGGTCACCCCCGAGCAGGCGCCCGAGCTGCACGGCGTCGTCGACAGGATCTGCGCGCTCGCCGACATGCCCAAGCCCCGCGTCGCGATCGCCCAGAGCGATGTGCCCAACGCCTTCGCCACCGGCCGCAACGAGAGGACCGCCCTGGTCTGCGCCACGACCGGCCTGCTGCGCCGCCTGGAGCCGGAGGAACTGGAAGGGGTCCTCGCGCACGAGCTGTCCCATGTCGCCCACCGCGATGTCGCGGTGATGACCATCGCGTCGTTCCTGGGTGTGCTGGCGGGCGTGATGACCCGTATCGCGCTCTGGGGCGGCTTCGGCCGGGCGGACAGCAGCCGCGACCCCAACGCCGCCATCGCCATGATCCTGGTGCCGGTGGTCAGCGCCGTCGTCTACGTGATCAGCTTCCTGCTGACCCGCGTGCTCTCCCGCTACCGCGAACTGTCCGCCGACCGCGCCGCCGCGCTGCTCACCGGCCGCCCCTCGGCGCTCGCGTCCGCGCTGACCAAGGTGACGGGCGAGATGGCGAGGATCCCGACGGAGGATCTGCGCAAGGCGGAGCCCTACAACGCCTTCTGGTTCGCGCCGGCGTTCTCCTCGAAGCAGAGCCTGAGCCGCCTGTTCTCCTCGCACCCGACGCTGGAGCAGCGCCTGGACCAGCTGGCCAGGATCTCGGCGCAGCTGGCCCGTCCGTAAGACGCAGATGCCGACGAACTGAGGTACCCCGTGGGACTCCTCGACACCATCCTCGGCCGCAGCAGGCCCGTACGCCCCGATCTCGACCAGCTCTTCGGCCTGCCCGGTGCCGCGATCACCCTCCAGGCCGGCGCCGGTTTCACCCCGACCGGTATCGGATCGGTGTGCTTCGCCAGCGTGGAGGGCGGCGCCTTCGCACAACTCCAGCAGGATGTACGGGAGTTGCTGGACGCGGACACCGATCGCGGCGGCGTCCCGGTCGAGTTCAGCCAGGACGCGTACGGCTACACGTGGCTCCTCGCCCGCCACCCCGCCGACGACACGGCCTCCCTGGTCAACGACCTCCACGCGGTCAACACCCTTCTCCAGGAGGCGGGATTCGGCCCCCAGCTGCTCTGCTCCCTGATGGTCTTCCGCGAGACGGCGGGCGATCGCCCGCTGGCCCTCGTCTACCTCTACAAACGCGGCACCTTCTACCCCTTCGCGCCGCTGCCCGGCGCGGTCGAGAAGCGCGACAACGCCCTGGAACTCCAGACCAGGGCGCTGCTCACCGACGACCTGCGCATCGAGACGGACCTGGCCCGCTGGTTCCCGGTGTGGGGCGCCCCGGGCCTGGGAGCCCGGCGGACCTGAATCTCACCGACGTGTCAGGCGTTCACCGCGCGGGTTGGCCCCGGAATGGCTAGCGTGACAAGCGGGGACAAACCATCGAGCAGGAGAGAGTCATAGCCATGGCCGCACTACCTGAGGGCACGCCGTGCTGGGCCGACGCGATGTTCAGCGACGTCGAGGGTGCGAAGAGTTTCTACGGAGATGTGCTGGGCTGGACGTTCGGGGAGGCGCAGTCGGAGTACGGCAACTACACGCAGGCCTACGTCAACGGCAAGGCGGTGGCCGCTGTCGTCCCGCCGATGCCCGGCGCGGAGGGGCAGTCGGCGTGGTGTCTGTATCTCGCGTCGCCGGACGCCGCCGCCACGGCCGCGAAGATCCGTGACAAGGGGGGCGAGGTGTGATGGAGCCGATGCAGGTCGGCGACTTCGGTTCGATGCTGCTGGCCAGCGATCCGGGCGGTGTCGCGTTCGGGGTGTGGCAGGCGGGTGTCCACGAGGGCTTCGAGGAGAAGGCCGTACCGGGCGCGTATGCCTGGGCCGAGGTCTTCACGCGCGAGCCCGAGAAGGCGGACGCCTTCTTCCCCGCCGTCTTCCCGTACAAGGTGCAGCGCGTCGAGGACCCGGAGATGAAGGATCTGGACTTCACCGTCTACAACCTCGGCGACGACACGGTCCTGGGGCGGATGAAGATGGGGGAGGAGTTCCCGCCGGAGGTGCCTGCCTACCTCAACGTGTACTTCACCGTCGAGGACTGCGACGCGGCGGTGGCCAAGGCGACCGAACGCGGCGCGGTGCTCCGGTTCGGGCCGATGGACAGCCCGTTCGGGCGGTTCGCGGCGCTGACCGATCCGCAGGGCGCGGCGTTCTCGGTGATCGACATGACAACGACCGCCGGCGATATGCCGAAGATGTCGGACGTGACCTAGGGCCTGTCGCAGGACCTCCGCACTTCCCCCTACCTGCTGATCGCGGCGGACCGCGACTGACCGCGTCCGACCGTTCAACGGAGCAGCCCCGGGCCCCCGTCGGCCCGGGGCCGCTCCGCCGTCGCGGCGAATTCACGGCCCGCACATGCGCCCATCCCGTGCCCGACGCCCGGCCGCCATCCCCCGGTTACACGCTCACGTGACTGATCGTCATGTTCCCGACACTGAGGAGCACATTCGTGAGCAGGCCCCGTTCCGTCCGGCCGGCCGCCCTCGTACTGGTCACGTCTCTCGCGGTGCTCGCCGCGGCCGTGCCCGCCGAGGCGCGTACCCCTGCCTCCGGTTCACTGCCCGCCGTCACACCCCGGGCGGAGACGCCCACGCTGTACGACGACGAGGCGGGCGGCAATGCCAACGCCGACGACCCCGCGATCTGGCGCAACGCCGCCGACCCCGGCCGCAGTCTGGTGATCGCCACCGCCAAGGAGGGCGGACTGCGCGTCTACGACCTCGACGCCCGCCAGGTGCAGTCGATCCCGGCCCCTGCCGGGCCGCGGCCCGACGACGCCCCGGGCAGGTTCAACAACGTCGACCTGGTCCAGGGGCTGCGGCTCAGCTCCCAGAAGGCCGACATCGCCGTGACCACCGACCGCGGCAACGACCGGCTGCGCGTCTACCGCATCGACCGCGACCGTCCCGGCGGACCGCTCACCGATGTCACCGACCCCGCCGCCGCGCCGGTGTTCTCCACGGGCCAGGACGAGATCAACGACCAGAAGACCGCCTACGGCCTGGCCACCTGGACGGACAAGACCAGCGGCCGCTCGTACGCCCTGGTCAGCCGCCGCAACCGCACCGCCGTCGCCCTGCTGGAGCTGACCGCCCGGCCCGGCGGCACCGTCGGCTACCGCAAGCTGCGCACCCTCGACCTGCCGTCCACCTTCCGGCTGCCCGACGGCTCCTCCTGGACCCCGTGCGCCGAACCCGGTGAGCTGCCCCAGGTCGAGGGCATGGTCGTCGACCCGGCCAACGGCATGCTCTACGCCGGGCAGGAGGACGTCGGCATCTGGCGCATGCGCGCCGATCTGACCGGTCGGCCCCAACTCGTCGACAAGGTACGCGAGTTCGGCATCTCGGGCGTGTACGACGAGGAGACCGAGGAGTGCACCGCGGGAGCCGACCCCGGCTTCGGCGGCAAGCGTCTCGCGGCCGACGTCGAAGGGCTGACGCTGCTCACCGAGCGCGACGGCGACGGCTACCTCATGGCCTCCAGCCAGGGCGACAACACCTTCGCGCTGTACGACCGCGAGCTGGAGGACGACAACGAGTACGAGGGCGGCTTCCGGGTCGCCGCGGCTACGGGGACCCTCGACGGCTCCGAGGAGTGCGACGGCGCCGCCGTGCTCAACGCGCCGCTGGGCAGGAAGTACCCGCACGGCCTGCTCGTCGTCCAGGACGGCCACGACACACCGGCAGAGGACGAGCGGGAGGCCACCGGGTTCAAGTTCGTGGATCTGGGCGATGTCATGGACAGCGTCAAGGACTGAGCCAAGGACCGAGTACCGGCCGGTCCCGCCGCCCCGCCAGGAGCGGCCCGTAGGGACCGGCCGGGCGGCTTGTGCCCAGGGGGTGGCGGGAAGCCGGGAACTGGTGAACACTCGCGGAACCCCGCACACGTCGCGCGCCTTCCCTAGGCTGGAACCGACCGGTCCAGGACGCGTGACGAGGTGGGTGGGCCGCCTCTGAGCGCGGCGCGGCCGACAGGGCCCGGTCGGAGGCGAGGGATGATGAAACGTCCGACGAGAGCGCGAGCACGGGGGCGCTGCGGACTGTGACCCAGCGGATCCAGGTTTTCGGCGGGGCGGCTCTGGCCGCTGTCTATGTGCTGGGCAAAAAGCACGACACCCTCCAGCTGGCCGAATCGGCCGGGGGCTCCGGTGCCCTGTACGGGCTGTCGCCCAGCTACTCCCTGTCCGGCCGGGCTCCCGTCGTGGACGCCTTCCGTACCGGCCGCCCCCTGTGGCTCAACGCGACGGGACTCGCCTCGTACGGCGAAAACCCTCCCGAGACCCTGCCCGCCCATGTCTCGCTGGGCGCGCTGCCGCTCGGAGCGAACGGCAGTCCGCTCGGCTGCCTGGTCGTCGTCGACGAGGTCGCCGACGGCTTCGATGCCGAACGCCGCAACTTCCTGGAGCTCTACGCCGACCAGGTGGCCGCATGGCTCGAAGCGGGCGGCGAACCAAGCAGTCACGCCATCGGCCGTACGGGTCGCCGCGCGGTTCTGGGACCCGCTCTGGACCGCTTCTCCGTCGGCTCCTTCACCCTGGTCCTGAACACCGGCCAGATCGACGCGGACGACCGGGTGCTCGATCTGGTCGACATCCCCAGGGAAGACTTCGACGGACGTGTCGAGACGCTGCTCGAACACACCGTCCCCGACGATCTGCCCGCGCTCATGTCCATCGTCGAGCCGGGCCATATGACCTCCACCGGCCGGGAACTGGAATTCCGTATCCGCCGCCCCACGGGTGAGCTGCGCTGGCTGCGCCTGCGCGCCCGGCGGCTCGCGGAGCGCGGCGGCAGGCCCGAGCGGGTCCTCGGAGTCGTCGCCGACGCCGCGCATCTGCGGCCCAGCGCGGACGAGGTCTCCAAGGTGCAGCGGCTGTCCGTCGCGCTGGCCGGTGCGATGACCGTCAGGGACGTCAGCCGGGCGGTGGTGTCCGCCCTGCGCGACCCGCTGGAAGCCGACCGGGTGGCCCTCGCCGAACTGGAGGGCGACCGGCTGGTGGTCTCGGTCCTCGACCCGCCGGAACCGGATGCCTGGCCGGAACTGTGGCGTTCGGAATGGCGCTCCGAGTGGCCCGACGCGCCCGCCCGCGCCCTGCCCACACTGGAGGCCGCGCTGCGCGAGGGCCGGATGAGCCTGTGGACGGCGGGATCCAGCCTGGAGCCGAACCTTGCGGGCGTCGGACCCGGCGGCCTCGCCGTTCTGCCGCTCCCGGCCGACGGCCGGGTGGTCGGCGCATGTCTGGTCGGATGGGACGAGCCGCACGCCTTCGGCACCGAGGAGCGGTCCCTGCTCACCGCGACCGCGGGCCTGGTGGGACAGGCCCTGATGCGCGCCCGTGCGCTCGACGCCGAGCACGAGCTCGCGACGATGCTCCAGCGCAGCCTGCTGCCCCGCAAGCTTCCCAAGCTGTCCGGAGCCGTCGCCGTCGCCCGCTATCTGCCCGCGACGGTGGGCCTCGCCGTGGGGGGCGACTGGTACGACGTGATCCCGCTCTCCGAGAACCAGGTGGCGCTGGTCGTCGGGGACGTCCAGGGACACAACGCGGGCGCCGCGACGATCATGGGACAGATGCGTACCGCCATCAGGGCCTACGCGGTGGAGGGCCACCCGCCCGACGTGGTGGTCTCCCGCGCCAACCACCTGCTCGTCGGCATGGAGACCGACCTGTTCGCCACCTGCTGCTATGTCGCGATCGACATGGAGGAGGGCAACGCCTGGTGCGTACGGGCCGGGCATCTGCCGCCTCTGCTGCGGACGCCGGACGGCGACACCCGGGAGGTGACCGTCGAGGGCGGGCCCCCGCTGGGCGTGCTCGCCGAGGCGGAGTTCCCGATGACCGCGGTCGCACTGGCTCCCGGCGCGGTGCTCGCCCTGCTGACGGACGGTCTGGTCGAGTCCTCCAGCCTGCATCTGGACGTCGGCATGCGCCGCGTGTGCGACCTGCTGTCCGCCGCCGACCCGTCCGACGCCGGGCGGATGGCCGACGAGCTGCTCGGCGGCTCCAACCGGCGCGACGACGACGTGGCCCTGCTGCTCCTGCGCTACGACGGGATCGGGGTGCGGCCGCTGCGGGTGAGCTGGACCGTGTGGAGACTGCCCGACGCCGTCGCCCACGCGCGCCGCTTCACGTCCCGCACCCTGCGCTCCTGGCAGGTGACGGAGGAGGCCGACACCATCCTGCTGGTCGTCTCCGAGCTGGTCACCAATGCCCTCGTCCACACCCAGGGCCAGGTGCGCCTCGACTTCACACTCGCGGGGGCGCGCCTTCGGGTGGCGGTGAGCGACGCCTCTCCGCGCGCGCCCGTCAAACCATCGAACGTGAACTGGGACGCGACCGGCGGCCGGGGCATCCTGCTCGTCCAGGCGGTGTCGGCGTCGTACGGCTCCGTGCCGCTCAGCGGCGGCAAGCAGGTGTGGGCGGACATCACCCTGTCGCCGCGCGAGACCTGACCGCCGGGGTGGTGCGCACGCCCGCGGTGACGGACGTGCGCACCCCTGCTGTCCGACGGGCTACGGCTTCCACCAGGCCGCGGAGGCATCGCGCAGCGTGTTCGTTCCGCAGTGCACCTCGCCCATGCCGACGTGATACGTGTGCCAGTCGTCGAGGTACGACACCTTCATGCCCGCGCCCGTGTACGCGGCGGTCACGGCGGTGGTGAAGATGTCCTTGCCGCCGATGACCGGTCCCCACTGCCGCGGAGCCAGATAGCGGTTCCTGCCGAGCACGACCCCGTTGACCGCCCCCGGAACGTAGGCGCTGGTCATGACGGATTCCGCGGCGGCGCCGCCCTCGCGGTGACGGGAGAGTTCTTTCTGCTGCCCGTACTCGCGGACCGCGTCCGGTGCCTGGCCGGCCCCCATCCGCGTCAGCCGCGGCATGCTGTCACCGCTCTCCTCGCCCGTACCCCGCGTGTACAGGGCGGGCACCCGCACGACCTCGGCTTCGGTCGCGCCCGTCTCGCGCATGAGCACCGCCAGATTCGCCCTGATCCGCTTCGCGGCCAGGGTGTTGTCGGCCACCAGCCACTTCGAGGCGAGTGCCTGGTCGATGGTCTCCTTGGGTGCGGGCAGGTCCTTGCTGCCCGGCACCGAGAACATCCGTGTCTTGCCGTGACCTGCCGCTTTCGCCTCGCGCAGCAGCCGCAGCCCGGCATCCGGGTCGGCGATCGCGATCTTCCAGCCACGCGGGGTGTCGGCCGGGAGGAACTGGACGAACTCGTCCACGTGGCCCACGTGCAGCCACGAGGTGTCCAGGAGCAGCGGGTCCTGGGAGCCCTGGGACTTCAGCAGCGTACGCATGGCCTGTGCGGGCTTGGAGCCGTTGTCCTTGCGCTCGCCCATGATGATGCGCCCGGCGGGGAAGGACCGGCCACCGTGGCTGTAGGGAGGGATGGTCTCCAGGTTCCCCATCGAGTTGAGGGTCCACTCCTCCGAGTCACGGACCCCGGACACCTGCACCACGCCGACGCCGTTGCCGCGCAGCTTCTCGAACAGCTCCCGGCCCGCCGTGCGGTCCGCCTGCGCGGAGCGCAGCATCACGCGCATGACCTGCTGCCGCCCGCCGGGACCGGCCATGCTCACATAGCCGGGCTCGACGAAGTCCTGCGCCCAGATGTCCCCGTACTTCTCGAAGGTCACCAGCGGCTTGGACAGCCCCGCCGACGTGGCCTGCGCGGCAAGGCCCTTGACGAAGGCCTGCTGCCTGCGCGCGTAATCGTCCTTCCCGGGCACCTTGGTGACCATCAACTGCTGGGCGTTCTGCAGGTGATGGTGGGTGAGCAGCGGGGCCACGCGCAGGGTGACATCGTCCGACGTGCTCTTCCCGCCGGAGGTCACGGTCAGCCGGATCACGGCGCGGCCGTCCCAGACCTTGCTGTCACGTATGACGTCGGTGCTCTCGACCCCGAGCTCCGCCCCGGAGCGCAGCTCGGCGGTGGACAGCCGGGTCTTCGCGGTGACCAGGGCCCAGCCGGTGGTGTGCTTGAGGAAGACCCGGGTGTTCTTGCCGCCGTTGACGACTCGCAGCGTGCCTGTCGCGGTGGCGGGCAGCTTCGCCATCGGCACGGAACGCACCCGCGCCAGGTCGGCCAGGTCGTCGGCGCCGTTCACCTTGGCGTCGGAAGCGTCGTTGCAGGCGGCGAGTTTGGCGTCCGGCAGCGGCTTGCCGCCGGGGCCCTTCACGGCGCACCGCTTGCTGTCGTCGTCGATATTGGGCAGGAAGACCGCGCCCCTCCCGGGGGCCCAACTGTCCTCCCCGTCGGTGTCGGTGGTGCCACTGACATCCACCCGCCCGTCCCGGTTCACGTCTGCCCGGAGGTCCACCTGTGCGGGCGACTCGACGGCGAACGCCGGTGACACGGGCGCCATTACGGCCCCGATCACGGTGATGGCCAGTGCCGCGTGTCTCGCATGGCTCGTACTCACGATGCGTCCCTTCCTGAGGTTCGGGATTCCGAGCCGGAAGAGGGCATGAGAGAGCGGTGAGTTGCCTGTGGGCGCGAGGGATCGTCCAGGAGACGTGGCGAGGAATCAGGCGCGCTGGGACAAGGGCGGGTTGGACCGCCCGAAGGCTATGTGGTCGGGGCTGGATGTGCGGCTGGGCCGCACAATTCAGCCCCTCCGGCGTTTGAGGAGCGGGGTCTGGGGCGGAGCCCCAGTTCGGGATGGGGGTACCTCCCACGGCCGCCAGGCCGTAGGGGGAGGGCGGGTCGGGGCTGTACCGATGTGCGGCTCCGCCGCGTGGAGCCCGCCGCAGGCGCGCCCTCTACTCGCTGAGCCGCACCAGCGCCAGCGTGATGTTGTCCGGACCCCCCGCCTCGATCGCCGCCTTCCACAGCTCGAACGCCGCCCTCCCGTCGTCATGCACCCGCAGCAGCTCGTCGATCACGTCGTCCGGCAACGGATCGGTCAGCCCGTCGGTGCAGATCAGGTAGCGATCGCCCGTCGACAGCGTCGAGGCCCGCACATGGGCCGTGACGGCCTCGAATTCGAGGCGCCCGCCGAGCGTCTGTGTGACGGCCGACGTCGTGCGCCGCCCCGGCTCCGGCGGTGGGCTGTCGTCCACGCTCACCTGGCGAAGCCCGTCCCCACCGGCCTCGTACACCTTGCTGTCCCCGACGTTGAACGTCAGCAGTGACTCCGCGAGTACGACGGCACCCGCCACCGTCGTCCCCATCGTGGCCAGTTCGGGCCGGCCGTCGGCAGCCGCGTACACCGACTCGTTGCACACGTCCAGCGCGTCACGGAGGGGCGCCTCACCGTCCAAGGAAGGCCCGAACGAGGCGAGTTGGCGGGCGACCAGCGCACTGGCCACCTCACCGGCAGGCTGCCCGCCGAGCCCGTCGGCCACTGCGACGACGAGCGGCGTGCCGAGCGGGAACACCAGGGTCTGAGGGTTCTCGGTCACGGTGCCGCACAGCGTCCACGGCCCGACGACGAGGCTGTCCTCGTTGTGCTCCCGGATCAGCCCGACGTGGCTCAGGGCGGTCACGGCTATGTACGGCACTGAAGGTCCCGCCTCTCAGCTGGGCAGGCGCGTGCTCCTCACCACCATTGTGACGCGGGGGGCGCGCCGGGGCAGCGGGCCGGGCCTGTTCTGTGCCGCAAGGCTCCGGAGTGCCCCTGCGGCAGGGGTGCCATAGCGTTGGTTGTAGTCGTGGTGGGGGCCTTGCGGAAGGATCACCATGCGCAGCTATCCGCCCATCGCGGACCACGGGCTCATCGGGGATCTGCAGACCGCGGCCCTCGTCTCCTCCGAGGGCGTCGTCGACTGGTTCTGTACGCCGCGCTTCGACTCGCCGAGCCTGTTCGCGGCGCTGCTCGACCTTGAACGCGGCGGGCATTTCGCGATCACCGCCGATGCGCCCGACGCCACCGTCCGGCAGCTCTATCTGCCGGACACGGCCATCCTGGTCACCCGTTTCCTCACGGCCGACGGCGTGGGCGAGGTCCTCGACTTCATGCCCCTGGACCTCCCCGAACTGCCCACGGCCCGGCACCGCATGGTGCGCGTGATGCGGGTGACGCGCGGCACCGTCCGTTTCGCCCTGGAGTGCAGGCCGCGGTTCGACTACGGCCGTGCCGAGCACCGGCTGACCCTGGAGTCCGGAGTCGCTCACTTCAGCGGGCCGGACGCCGAGGCCTTCTTGCAGACCATAGGGCCGGTGACGCTGGAGCGCGACGGCGAGGACGCAACGTCGACGGTGGTGCTGCGGCAGGGGGAGCGGGCCGCCGTGGTGCTGACCGTGTGCGAGGCCGGTGGCGAGCAGCCGGCACCGATGACCGACCACGACGGACGGCAGGCGTTCGACGACACCCGGGACTTCTGGCACGGGTGGATCCGTCGCAGCCGCTACCGGGGCCGCTGGCAGCAGATGGTTCACCGCTCCGCGATCACGCTCAAGCTCCTGACGTACGCGCCGACCGGCGCGCCCGTGGCGGCGGTCACGATGGGGCTGCCGGAGCAGCTCGGCGGCGAACGGAACTGGGACTACCGCTACACCTGGGTGCGCGACGGCTCCCTGTCCGTGAAGGCCCTGGTCGACCTCGGATTCGAGGAGGAGGCCCACGCCTTCCGCCTCTGGCTCGGTGCGCGTATGAAGGCGGGCAAGACCGTCACCGGTGAGCCGCTGCAGATCATGTACCGGGTGGACGGCGACCCTCACCTCGCGGAGGAGGTGCTCGGCCACCTGGAGGGCTATCGCGGCTCGGCTCCGGTACGGGTCGGCAACGGGGCCGCCGACCAGCTCCAGCTCGACATCTACGGCGAGGCCGTCTACGCGCTCGCGGAGACCAGGAACGTCGTCCTCCTCGCCGGCTATGACGGCTGGCAGGTCGTTGCCGGACTGCTCGACTGGCTGGCCGGGACATGGGACCGGCCCGACGAGGGCATCTGGGAGACCCGCGGCGGCCAGAAGGACTTCACGTACAGCCGTCTGATGTGCTGGACGGCCTTCGACCGCGGTATCCGGCTGGCCACGGAACTCGCCCGCCCTGCCGACGTGCCCGGCTGGACCGCCGCCCGTGATGCCGTGCTCAAGCAGGTGATGGACCGCGGCTGGAGCCGTGACCGCCGGGCGTTCGTCCAGCACTACGGGGACGAAGTCCTGGACGCGTCCCTGCTGTTGATGCCCACCGTGGGATTCGTATCGCCCAAGGACCCCCGCTGGCTGTCGACGCTGGACGCGATGGACGCAGAACTGGTCTCCGACAGCCTCGTCTACCGCTACGACCCTGCCGCGTCCCCGGACGGACTGCGCGGCAGCGAGGGCACCTTCTCTCTGTGCAGCTTCCTGTACGTGGACGCCCTCGCCCGCGCGGGCAGGCTCGGCCCAGCCAGGTACGCCTTCGACAAGATGCTCACCTACGCCAACCATGTCGGCCTGTTCGCCGAGGAGATCGGTCCCACGGGCGAGCAACTGGGCAATTTCCCCCAGGCGTTCACGCATCTGGCACTGATCACCGCGGCCATGTCGCTGGACGAGGAGCTCGACCGGGCTGAGGCATGACGCACCCCTGAAAGTCAGCTCAGCCGTCTGGGTGACGGTTGCAGTGAGTCACCGGGGCGCCCCGAGCCGGGGTGGTGATGATGTTCCCGACATCACGTTTCCCACCCGCCTGTCTGTGGCGCTCCCGGTCCGCCGGGGGCGCCACACGCACGCGCGAACATGAGGAGTGGCATTGGCCGCTGAACAGGGCAACGAGCAGGAGATCGGCCGGCTTACGCTCGGGGGTCGGGTCGCGTCCGTACCGCCGATGCCGTATCCCGTACCGGACCCGGACCAGAAGTGGGATCTGCCGAACGGTTTCGCGCGGGTCTACTACGGCGAGGGCTCAGATGGTGTCGAACGGCCGGTCATCATGGCCGACGGGTTCAACCTGGGCAAGAGCGACCTGGACTGGCTCTACGCGGGACTCGACCGGGACTACCCGCTGATCACCAAGCTGCGGCAGCAGGGCAGGACCGTGATCCTGCTCGGCTTCGAGGAGCGCACCGAGTCCATCCTCGACAACGCCGAGGCCGCGCAAGCAGCCATCCTGCGTACCATCGCCGAGCAGCGGGGCGACACCCCGCTGGCTGTCGGCGGGTTCAGCATGGGCGGTCTGATCACGCGTTATGCCCTGGCCCGACTCGAGTCGCAGAGTGTGGACCACCGCACCGGTCTGTACTTCTCCTATGACACCCCCCACCGCGGCGGCGTGATCCCCATCGCGATCCAGGCGTTCGCCCACTTCATCCCGGGCCAGGAGAATGCCTTCGCCAAGCAGATGAACAGCTCGGCCTCCCGGCAGATGCTGTGGCGGCACTACAACAGCGCGGACGGCTCGGTCCGGCAGGACCCGATGCGCGAAACGTTCCTTGAAGCCCTGCGCGCGGTCGGCGACTGGCCTCGGATTCCCCGAAAGATCGCCGTCGCCAACGGCACCGGCAACGGCACCGGCATCGACGTCCCACCCGGCGAGATGGCCCTGAAGAGCACCGGCCTCATCGCCTTCCCCGGCTCCACCTTCTACACCCAGGCCGCCGGCGACGGTGTCACGGTCGCTGAACTCAGGCGACTGCTGCCGCCCGCCTCGAAGACCGTCAAGACCAACGGCCTCCCGGAACTCGACGGCGCCCCCGGCGGCACCCTCGACTCCTACCAGATCATCGCCAAGGCTCTGGAGGAGAAGGGAGGCAGGACCGATCTGCGGCACCCCACGGTCTGCTTCGTCCCTTCGGTCAGCGCCGTCGCCATCCGGGACATCGGCAACCAGGACGACCTCTACGTCAAGATCGACGGTCTCGACCCGGCGGAGAGCGAGCTGGACGAGTTCCTGTGCTCCTCCACCACCACTGCCCACACGCAGGTCACCGCCGAACTGTGCGAGTGGCTCCTGGCGCGGCTTCCGTAAGGACTGCTCCCCGCACACACTGAGCGCTTCGGTTGGCGAAACCGCCAACCGAAGCGCTCAGTCACATCCTGTGCTACGACCCGCTGATCAGTTCTTGACCTTGACGGGGGTCAGGGTGAATCCGTTGTTGGGCTTGCCCATGAGCAGGTCGGGCAGCCCACCGCTGAGGGCGAAGGTCGACCCGTGGGGACCCGCGGCGATGCCGCTGGTGACGGGGGCGGTCACGGTGTCGGTGACATTCACCGTGGCGTACTTCCAGTCGCCGCAGGGGCGCACCCGCTGGATCTGGGCGGGCTTGCCGGTCAGGAGGCCGCTGCTGACCGCCGCGATGGAGCCGTCGGGCAGCACCCGGATGCCGGCGGTGAGGGCGGCCAGCGGCTTGGAGAGCTCGACCTTCCGCGCCCGCTCGGGGTGGTTGACCGGTACCCGGACCAGAGAGCCGTCGGCCTTGGCGATGATGAGGTGGTTGTGGGGCGTCCACGCCACCGCGGTCATCCCGATGCCGGACAGGAAGTTGGGAACGTCGACCGTTCCCTTCAGGAGATCGCTGCGCAGGAGGACCGAGGCGTGGCCGTTGCGGTCGATGCGGAACACGGTGGGGGTGAGCTGGTCGACGGCGTACGCGGTGCCGTCGGGGGCCACCGTCACGTCGGCGATCAGGTGCTGCTTGCCGTCGGCGGCGACCTTGGCCAGATCGGCGTACCAATGCTTCCGTCCGCCGGTCAGGTCGTAACTGCCCACTCCGGCGACGCGGAAGGTGGTGTCCTTGGACGAGCGGTCCGCGAGGCCGTAGTCCACGTTGCTTGCCAGGACGCGGTGCCTGTCGCGGTCGACGCGGACGGCCTGGACGGACACCAGGCTCGGGTCGTCGACGAGGGTGCGCACGGTTCCGTCGAGGCCGACGGTGGAGATCGTGCTGTGCTTCAGCGAGCCGACAACGAAGCTCTTCGACTGGCGGTTGTAGTCGACCGAGTGGGGGAACACCCCCGGGCCGTTGGCCTTGATGACGCTGTGCGCGGCGTTTTCGGTCTGCTCGATCCTCGGTCCGTCGTGGCCGGGAGCCGTGGAGGCGGAGGCCGTCATGACGGCCGTACCGGTGGTCAGCACTGCGGTGAAAGCGGCGGCGGCGAGCGCGAGCTTGAGCTTCATGGAAATCTTCCTCCGTCTGTTGAGGTGTTCTTCGCGAAAGGCTGTGAGTGAGGGAGCGCGGCGTCGACGCTGCCGCGGGCGGCGTTGGGGTACGGGCGGGCCGACTGGGAGATCAGTCGGTGATCTGACGCCCGAGCAGGGCGGCCAGGTGGTCGATCGCGGGGGCATCCGCCGGTGCGGTACGGGACATGGCGAACGGGCCGTCCGGGGCGGGCGGCAGCTGCGCCACCAGACCGCGGGCGAACTCGATCTCCCGCTCGACCGCGGTGTCGTCGAACAGGGCCTTCTGGCCGGTGGCCTGGGCCAGGTCCCAGCCGTGGACCAGGTGCTCGACGGTCTGCAGGTGCAGTGCCACGGGGCCGGGCACCTCCCCGATCGGGGCCTGGACGGTGCGCTCCAGCGCTCCGGGGCGAGCGAAGGCGGCGGCCAGAGCGCCGGCCGACTCGCGGACGGCCGCCTTCAGCGAGGCAGGCGTGGACTCGGTGCCGGCCGGCTGCTCGGGGCCCTGCGAGGTGGGCTGCTCGGCCATCACGTCGGTGAACACCCGCTGTCCCGTCACCAGGTGGTCGACCAGCTGCGAGACGTTCCAGTCGGAGCAGGGCGTGGGCGCGGTCCACTGGTCTTCGGCGACGGCCTCGACCAGCTGGGCAACGGTGTCGACGATGCCGGTGAAGGCCGTCACGGGGTTTTTGGACATGGGAGATCTCCATTCATGGTCAAAGGGGGCAGGACGGGGCGTTCCGTGGACATGTCTGTCGAAGGGCACGTGTTGCCCCTGTTGCGGAGGTGGGACGAGCGGGAGCGGCAGCGTCGTCGGCGATGGCGTCGGCGTCGGCGAGTTGGCCGTGACACGCGCCGCTCAGGTCACTCGTGGCCCGGCTATCGGCAGTGGGCAACCGCCGGGGCGCTCGTCCGGGTGTGACGCATCGTCCGGCCGGCTGCGGTTCGGTTTCGGGTCGTCAGCCGGGCGGTTGGATCAGGCAGGCGATCGGATCAGGCGTGCGAGGACGTACGGGTGTTGGGGCTGTCGGCCGTCGCCGCCTCCCCGGCGGGGTGGACGGTCTGGTTGAGCAACCGCAGCGCCGCTTCGGAGGCCGATCCGGGCTCGGCCGTCGTCACGACCAACCGGACCCCCTGTCCCCGCGGCACGGGCAGAGAGTGCTGCAGAACGTCCATCTCCCCGACCAGCGGATGGCGCATCCGGTACTCGGCAAGATCCCAGGCCCGTACCCGGTGCTCGGCCCACAGAGTGGCGAACTGCTGGCTCTGCATGGTCAGTTCACCGATCAGCGATGCCAGGCGCGGGTCGTCCGGGTATTCGCCGACCGCCTGCCGCAGCTTGCCCACCACGTCCCTGGCCTTCCTCGGCCAGTCGACGTACAGGTCCCGAGTGTGGGCGTCCAGAAACACCAGCCGGGCCGTGTTGGGCCGCTCGGCCACCCGGTCCGGGCTGTCCACGTCCAGGTGCCCTGCGAACAGGGCGTGGCCGGCACGGTTCCAGGCCAGCACGTCCGAACGCCTGCCGAGGGCGACCACCGGTGCATCACCGAAGGTGTCCATCAACTGCCGTACCGCCGGTGTGACCCGCTCGGCGGGCAGCCGGCGCCGGCGCGTCTGCTGCCGCCCGTCACCCGCCAGGTCGTGCAGGTGGCGCCGCTCCGCGTCGTCCAGCCCCAGCGCCGTGGCGAGCGCATCGAGGACCTGCGGCGACGCGTTCAGCGACAATCCCTGTTCCAGCCGCGTGTAGTAGGCCACGCTGACGCCCGCCAGCTGTGCCAGCTCCTCGCGCCGAAGACCCGGGACCCGCCGCCGCTCGCCGTACTCCGGGAGCCCCACGTCCGCCGGCTTCAGCTGTGCCCGGCGCGTTGAGAGGAACTCCCCGAGGAGGGATTTGCCGTGCCGTGTGTCGTTCATGCGGTCGAGTATGGTCCGGCCCGCATTTTCTAGCCTGCCACTGCGAGTAACAGGCAAGGAGACTGCGGAGACCAGGCTGTTCGGCCGGAAGGGGACGGTCACCGCCAGGTTCCCCAGTCACCGAAAAGTGCGTTCTTCCCTGCCGGGCACACACTCTCCTACGGTTTCCGAGTAACCACCGGAGAGCGTTTGTGCCTCGGGTTCTGTGGAAGCGAGCGAAAGCAGGCAGCATGCCCATCACCCTGGTCAACCCCGAAGGACTCCCGAAGGTCGACATCTACCGGCAGGTATCGATCGCGACCGGGTCGAGGCTGGTCCACATCGCCGGCCAGGTCGCCCGCGATGCCGACGGCAACCGAGTCGGCGAAGGTGACCTCGCCGCCCAGGTCGAGCAGTGCTACCTGAACATCGCCACCGCCCTGGCCGAGGTCGGCGGCTCCTTCGCCGACGTGGTGAAGCTGACTGTCTACGTGGTCGACCTGACCCCCGACAAGATGCCCCCGTTCCTGGAGGGGGTCGCCCGGGTTGCCGCGAAGCTGGGGGTCACCCCGGTACCGCCACTCACTGGGGTGGGCGTGGCCGCGCTGGCCGAGCCCGACCTCCTGGTGGAGGTCGAAGCCACCGCGGTCCTCGACTGAACGGGGGCTCTTCGCCCGGAGCTTCCGGGGAGCCCTCCTTCTCCCGGACCCGGTGAGCACGCCTGGATCTGCCTGCGGCGGCGGTAAGGCGTGGACTCGGCGTGTAGGACGTGCGCAAGAAATCGAACACATGATTGAATTCCGGCCATGCCCCACGCTGCCTTCCCGCCCGACCTCGTACAGGCCCAGCGCGACTGGAACCGGACATACGCACTGCTCGCCGAGCATCAGCTCCACACCACGGTGCTGCGCCGCCGCCTGCTGGACCTGTCTATCCGGCTTGTCCGGCATCCGTTCTGGGCCACCGAGCAGGGCCGGTCGCCGGCGGCCCGGGTGGAGCTGCGCCGCCAGGCGCGCGCTCAGGAGGAGGAAGGGGAGGCCTGTGGTCGATCGCCTGAGCGCGCGGCAGGAGAGCATTCTGCGGTGCATCACGGAGTGGATAGCCGAACACGGCGAGGCCCCGACGATCCGGGAGATCGGTGAGAGTGTCGGCCTGTCGAGCACGTCGTCGGTGGCCTACCAGCTCCGCCGGTTGGAACAGGCCGGGCTCATCAGCCGCAGCCGCCGGAGCTGGCGCTCCTGCCGCATCGGCAACTGACCTGCGGGCCCGGCCCGTTGAGCTGGAGCTCCCGCATCGCGGAGCCTGAACACCGGTAGCGCCGGCCGGCGGATTGGCCCTCGGCCGGAGCCGGTCATGGCCCGGGCGGGGCCGCAGGCGTCCGGCTCACCGTCCGGCCCAGCGCCGCTGCCGCCCGCGCGAACTTCGCCGCGTCCACCACGGCCGCGCCGCCGACGTCGTTGTTGAAGTACACGTACACGTCGTCCTCGTCCGGCCAGGCGTCGGCGATCCGCCCGGCCCACGACGTCAGGGCCTGGCGGCCGTAGCGCGGCGGCGGCTCGGCGATGCCGCCGTGGAAGCGCACGTACCCCCATGACGCGGTACGCCACAGGGGTGTCACCGGACGGGACGCACGGTCCGCCCAGCACAGGGCGCTGCCGTGCCGTTCCAGTACCGCCCGGAGCTCACGCTCCGCCTCCCACCACGAGGTGTGGCGGAATTCGACGGCCACCCGGACCGTGTCGGGAAAGCAGCTGAGGCAGGCGTCCAGAGCCGCGATGTCCTCCCGGAAGTTGGGCGGCAGTTGCAGCAGGACGGGTCCGAGCCGCTCGCCGAGGCCCTCGGCGCGGTCCATCAGCCGGCGCACCGGCTCCTGGGGGTCGTGCAGCCGCTTCAGATGGGTCAGATAGCGGCTGGCCTTGACCGCCATGACGAACCCCTCCGGCGTCCGCTCCCGCCATGAGGCGAAGTTCTCCTTGGTCGGGAGCCGGTAGAAGGCGTTGTTGTTCTCCACGGTGGCGAACTGCCGGGCGTACTCCTCCAGCCACAACCGCTGCGGTTGCTTGGGCGGATAGAGAACACCGCGCCAGTCCTTGTACTGCCACCCCGAGGTTCCGACGAGCATGGGCATGCTCCGATCCCTGCCCGCACGAGGTAGGGGCATATCGCCCCATGCGTCCGGCCGGACCTTCGCGAAGCCCGCGGCACGCGTGAGTTCAGGGCGCCGTGAAGAGGGTCGGGAAGCGGGGAGCGAGCCAGGGCTTGCGGCCCCAGGCGACGACGCGGCCCCGGGCGATGGCGCCCCACGGCTCGCAGCGGCCGAGCGCCATCAGCAGGAAGGTGACCGGTTCCGTGAGGATCGTGCAGTCCGGGCGGTCGGGCGGCTGCGGGCTCACGGCCACCTCGCCGTCGGTGAACGTCACGCCGAAGCGGGCGCCGCCCCACAGGCGGATCGTGTAGCGGGCGTTCAGCCCCGCGCTGTTGGCGGCGTCGACCACACGCGGCATGGCCCTGATCAGGAAGGGCAGGGCCAGCTCGACCCGGACGCGGTCGATCATGTGCGGGCGGCCCAGCGCGCGGGCGAGGTCGTAGCCGTGGCCGAGCATGTGCGTCAGCAGGTACGAACCCAGCTCGGCCGGGCTCATCGGGCCCAGTGGAGTGAACAACGCCCCCTCCACGGCCCCCTCGCCCGCCCGCTCGTCGACCGCCTTGAGGAATGCGGCGGCCTGCTCCACGATCATCCCGGCCAGCGGATCGGCCCCGCGCTCGCCGAACTCGGCGAGCGCGCGCTCATTGGCCGCGGCCAGGCTCTGCGGGGTGCCGTCCCCGTGGCTGCGCTCCTGCCCTGCCGCGATGTCGGCCATCAGCTCATTGGCCTGCGCCAGATGAGCTGCCGCCGCCCCGAGGCTCCACTCCGACCCGGGCACCGGAACACCCGTGTCGGCAACCCCGCGCAGCAGCGCGGCGATCTCCTCGGCGGTGCCGCGTATGGCCTCACCGAGCCCCTCGGGCAGAGTGCCTCGCAGGTCCTGCCCAGCCACTTGTGCCACGCCATTCCCCTCGTCACCGATCCCGTACGGGATCGCCCGCGGTACACAACCAGGCAACGGGGGCTGCCACAAGAGTTTGAGCACCCAGCCGCGGGTGCCACCGCTCGATGCGGCTCCCTGGCGCGGCGTACCCCTCGTGAACGTCGGCATGCCGCCCCTGAGCTGACAGCTCACTACGTCGAAGTCCACGACTACTTGCCACCGAGCGACTTCGTACACGCGGTTCTGCGCTCGGGCGGCGGGGCCTGAGCTCGGCAGCCCTCGTTCTGTCCCCCGGCCGACTACAACCCCGACCGGTCCGCCGCGTTCTTGGCGGCGGCGAGCAGGTCGATTCCCATCTTGTCGGTGCGGCCCGGAGAGCCGCCGAGCCGGTGGACGAGCACCCAGTTCCCCGTCCGGGGGAGCGCCCCGGCGAAGGCCGAGGCATCGCGGGTCGCCCCGTTGTGCCACAACAGCTGCCCGGCCGACTGCCAGGAAGGCGCGGGTTCCCCCAGCGCGCGTTCCATCAGCAGCTGGGTGACCACGCTCGCCAGCGCGCGGGGCGTGGCCCACAGCCCGCCCGCGGGCAGGATCGGCCCGTCCATGGTCCACCGGGCGCGTTCCCGGGCGAGCAGGTTCCGCGCGCCCAGCAGCCGGTCGGCGGGCGGATGCGCGGTGACCTCGTCCACCCCCAGGGGCGTGAGTACGTGCTCACGCACCAAGTCCTCGTACGGCCGCCCGGCCGCGGAGACCAGGGCCGCGCCGAGCACGGCGTAACCGAGGTTGGAGTACTCCTCCTCCTGTCCCGGTCGCCGCACGGTGATCTCGTCCAGTCGCCCCAGGAGGGCCCGGAGCGCGTCCTCGTCGAAGGCCGCGTAGGGATCGCTGCCGGTCAAGCCCGGCGGGAGACGCGGCAGGCCCGAGGTGTGGTCCGCCAGCGTCCGTAGCGTGATCCCCGATCCGGGCGTTGTCGGGAGCCATTGCTCCACCGGATCGTCGAGGCCGAGCAGGCCCGCCCGGGCCATCCGTATCAGGGCGGTGCCGGTGAGCACCTTGGTCAGGGATCCGATCTCGACGAAGGCGGCCGCATCGTGCCCGTGCCGGACCAGCGGCGGAGCCGAGCTGCTGAGTACGCAGACCGGAACGCGCAGCCGGTGAAACAGCCCGGCCTTTGCCACAGTTGACCCCACGTTCGACTCCCCCACTGACTCCACCGTCCGCAACCCGCCTGACGACCACCAGCCGCATTTTCCCATGCACGGGAGCGGTAGAGTTCACGATTGCCTGAATTCAGGTGTCGATGTATCGTCGCAGTGTGCTGACACTTGCCACCGAGGTCGACGTCCTGGCCCGCTTCGGCCGGGCGCTCGCCGATCCGATCCGCTGCCGCCTGCTGTTCGCCCTTCGCGACGCGCCTGCCCATCCGTCCGACCTGGCCGACGAGTTGGGGATCTCCCGGACCCGGCTGTCGAACCACCTGGCCTGTCTGCGCGACTGCGGCCTCGTCGTGGCCGTCCCCGTCGGCCGCCGTACGCGCTACGAACTGGCCGACCCGCGACTTGGTCATGCCCTCGACGACCTGCGCTCCGCCGTCGTGGCCGTAGAAACCGACCGCACCTGCCCGGATGCCGCCGAGAAGAGCTGCTGCTGATGGCCGCGACGTCCCCAAGCGCCGCGACACCCCTCGGCCCTGCCCCCGCCCGACGGGACGAACTGGCCCGTCGCATACGCCTGTTGGTCGCCGCCACCCTGACGTACAACGTCGTCGAGGCGGCCTTCGCCATCACCGCGGGCACCATCGCGTCATCCACGGCGCTCGTCGGCTTCGGCCTGGACTCGGTCGTCGAGGTCTCCTCCGCCGCGGCGGTGGCCTGGCAGTTCTCCGCCCGTGACCATGCGTCGCGCGAGGCGCGGGAGCACACCACCCTGCGGATCATCGCCGTGTCCTTCTTCGTACTCGCCGCCTATGTGACCGTCGACGCCGTGCGGGCGCTGACCGGCGCGGGCGAGGCGGGCCGCTCTGTCCCGGGCATCGTGCTCGCCGCCGTGTCGCTCGCGGTCATGCCCTTCCTGTCCGCCGCCCAGCGCAGGGCCGGGCGCGAACTGGGGTCGGCCTCCGCGGTCGCCGACTCCAAGCAGACCCTGCTCTGCACCTACCTGTCCGCCGTACTGCTGGTCGGCCTGCTCGCCAACGCCACGTTCGGCTGGTCCTGGGCCGACCCCGTCGCAGCCCTGGCCATCGCCGCCGTCGCGGTCAAGGAAGGCCGCGAGGCATGGCAGGGCAAGGGCTGCTGCGCACCCCCGGTACCCGCCGCCTCCCCGTCAGCGGATGCCGAGGCCGATGCCTGCGCCTGCGGGCCGGGCTGCGGCTGCGGCTGACACCGGATTACGGTGGCTCCATGGCGGAACCGCTGGATGTACTGGTGGTGGGTGCCGGCCCGACGGGACTGGCCCTGGCCGCTCAGCTGCGGGCGTACGGCACCCGGTTCCGCATCATCGACCGCAGTCTCGACCGGGCTCGCGAGTCACGCGCTCTGGCCATCCAGCCGCGGACCCTGGAGGCGCTGGCCGGGTTCGGTGTGACGGACGAGCTGGTCGCGCGCGGCAACCGGGCGGTGCAGGTGCGGATGCATGTGCCGGGCGGCCGGGTGCTGCGGCTGCCGCTGTTCGACATCGGGTGTGCGGACACCCCGTATCCGTATCCGCTGTTTCTGTCCCAGGCCGAGACCGAGGCCGTGCTCGGGGCGCATCTCGCCGAGCGCGGTGTGGCCATCGAGCGCGGCACAGTGCTGCGCGACCTGTCGCCACAAGACACGTACGTCACTTGCCGGTTGAGTCACGGTGACGAGGAGCGCGAAGAGGTCCGGGCCCGCTTCGTCGTCGGCTGCGACGGCGCGCACAGCACCGTACGCGGCCTCGCGGGCATCGGCTTTGTGGGCTCCGCCTATCCGCAGACCTTCCTGCTCGCGGACCTGGAGGTCGACGGCCTCGAACGCGGCGCCGCCCATGCGTACCTCTCCGAGGCCGGGATGCTGTTGTTCTTCCCACTGGAATCACCGGCCACCTGGCGGATGCTCGCCATGCGCCCGCCGGACGCGCCGGACGAAGAGGTGAGCCTGGGGCAGCTGCAGGCGATCACCGACCGGTACGCGGGCGCGGCGGGCTCCGCGGCCGAGGCGGGCGAGGGGCTGCGCCTGCGGGATGCCGTCTGGATGACCGAGTTCCGGCTGCAGAACCGCGGCGCCGCCCACTACCGCGCCGGCCGTGTCTTTCTCGCGGGCGACGCGGCCCATATCCACAGCCCGGCCGGCGCCCAGGGCATGAACACCGGCATTCAGGACGCCCTCAACCTCGGCTGGAAACTCGCCCTCACCTGCCGTGGCGCCGCCCCCGAAGCGCTTCTCGACACGTACGAGAGCGAACGGGCACCGGTCGGCCGGAACGTGCTGCGCTTCACCGACCGCGCCTTCACGATCGCCACGAGCCGTAACCCGTTCATCCGTCGCGCGAGGACCCAACTCGCCCCGCGCCTGATGCCGTTGGCGCTTCGCTTCACCACCCTGCGCGGCAGAGCGTTCCGTACGCTCTCCGAGCTCGCCATCCACTACCGGCGGAGCCCCCTCACCGAGGAGGGGAACCGCCGTCCGCGCGGCGGCCCCCGGGCGGGCGACCGGCTGCCCGACACTCCCGCCGGTCTGCAGGCCCTGACAGCCGGTCCCGGCTACCACGTGCTGCTGTGCGGTCCGCGTGACGCCTGGGAGTCGGAGGACCTGACGGCCTTCGACCGAAGCGGCCTGGTCACCGTCCACCACCTCGGCGACCAGAGCCCCTGGCCGGGCACCGCGCACGGCCTGGTCCGCCCCGACGGATACCTCGCCTACCGCGCGGGCGGAACCGACCTGTCCGGCCTCCGCCACCACCTGGACCGCTGGCTGCCTTGAGGAGGCTTCGGCGCGCGGATGGCAGCGAGGCGATCAGCCAATGCACAAGGCGATCAGGCACACCTGCGACGGTGATGTGGGATCGTCCGTCGACGTTGTCGGCAAGAGGTTCACCGTCGTTGTGCCTGCGCCGGGGCGTTCGGCGGAATCGGGCGCCGTCGGCTCCGGCGCCGGGGCGGGGGCGTTGCCCGCGGGCGTCGCCGGGGCCGGATCGGCTGCGGAGGGCGGTGTTGCGACGGGGGGCGCGACGGGTTGGGCCGTCGCCGCGGTTTTCAGCTGTCGGCTCGTCGTCGCTGTGGCAGGCGCAGTACGAGGCGTGGCGGCCGTGGTGCTCTGCTGTCCGCCGGTTGCTGTCGGCGGGCGAGTGCTGGGATGCCGCGAACCCGGGGTGTCCGGTTGCTCCGACGCCGAGTCGGTGGCCGCGGTCCCGGGGGTTGGCGCGGTCACAGGATCCGGCGGTGAGGCCGCGTGTGTGTGGCCGCCGGCAGGCCTGGTGGTCGGCAGCGCGGCAACGGTCAGTCCGCCACCGACAAGGGCAACGGCCGTCGCGGCCACGGCCCGGCGCTTGTTCTTCTTCCAACGCGCCAGCTGGCGACGCCGAGCGGCCCTGCCCTGCCCGGTGGAGGCGGTGCCTTCGTGGCCGCTGGACGAATCACTGCCGGATGCGTCCGCCGTCGTGTCCCCGGACGCGCCGCTGCAGGCGGGTGCGGCATCGGACTGAGGAGTGCCGGGGCGGGGCTCCGCAGTGGGGACATCCTCCGCGTCCCAGGCCTGCCCCGTCGTTGCGGGAGAGGGGACCGCGCTGTGGAGGCGATGGGCGGGCGGGGCTATGTCCGGAGCGTATGCACCGCACCCGGGACACACGAGGGCACCGTTGAGATTCCGGCGGCACGAGTAGCAGTAGTCCATCTGCGATCTTCCTGTGCTGACTGCACCGCCAGGGACGCCGGCGACCTGTTTCGCGTTCGCATTTCGCTTCGCATGCGGGATCGAGCGGCCAGTAACGCTACTGGCGCCCGCGGAAGGTGATGCGCAGCCCTTGTGACGCTGCTGCAAAGATCTACTGGCGGTAGTGCGTGGTACTCCCGGACATGTCGTCACGAATGCCGGGATGAGAGGCGGGACTACGCGGCGTACCGCATCCGGTCCGCGGTCGGACCGACCGACGGCGCTGCGGCGCGGTCTACTCCCAGGGCTATGATGCGGTCACGGTGGCTGCTGTACGTCATTGCCGTACAGCAGCCACCTGTTGATCAACCCCTCTCGTGCGGGGGTGGGGTTTCGTCAGGGGCGGTGCCAGCCCCAGCCCCAGTTCCAGTTCTGCCAGTTGCCGGTGATGGTGGTGGGGTCGGTGGCGGTGTGGGTGGCGTTGTCGCCGCCTCCTGTGACGGTGGCGGTGTTGGTGACTGAGGCGGGGGCGTTGCGGGCGATCTGGACTCTCAGGGTGATGGGCGGGTAGCTGCTCCCAACGGCCAGGACGCTGGTGCGCGTGCAGGTGAGGGTGGCGCGGGTGCAGCGCCATCCGTTGCCGCTGATGCTGGCGGCGTTGAGTCCTGCCGGGAGGGTGTCCTGGACGGTGACGGTGGTGCCATTGGTCGGGGCGGTCCCGTTGTTGCCGACGGTGAGGGTGTAGGTGCCCTGCCTGCCTCGGACGAAGTTCCCGGTGTGGCTCTTGGTGATCGTCAAGGAAGGCGTCGGCGTCGGCGCCGGGCCGACCGCGATAGCGAAGGGCTCTCCGAAGACGGTGATGGTGTCGGTGACCGTGTTGGTGGTTGTATCGATCACCGACACAGTGCCCGAGTTCCGGTTGGTGACGTAGGCGTGCTGGCCGTCCGGGTTGACCGCGGCACCGATCGGGTTGCTGCCGACGGGGACGGTGGCGGTGACCGTGTTGGTGGCGGTATTGATCACCGACACAGTGTCCGAGATCGAGTCGGCGACGTAGGCGTGCTGGCCGTCCGGGTTGACCGCGACATCGCGCGGGGCGGAGCCGACGGGGACGGTGGCGCTGACCGTGTTAGTAGCGGTATCGATCACCGACGCGGTGTTGTCGCCGATGTTGGCGGTGTAGGCGTGCTGGCCGTCCGGGGTGACCGCCACACCGTTCGGGCCGGAGCCGACGGGGACGGTGGCGGTGACCGTGTTGGTGGCGGTATTGATCACCGACACAGTGCCCGAATTGGAGTTGGTGACGTAGGCGTGATCGCCGTCCGGGGTGACTGCCACATCGATCGGGGCGAAGCCGACGGGGACGGTGGCGGTGACCGTGTTGGTGGCCGTGTCGATCACCGACACATTGTTCGAGCTCAGGCCCTGGTTGGCGACGTAGGCGTGCTGGCCGTCCGGGGTGACCGCCACACCGATCGGGCCGTCGCCGACGGGGACGGTGGCGGTGACCGTGTTGGTGGCCGTGTCGATCACCGACACATTGTCCGAGAGCCCGTTGGCGACGTAGGCGTGATCGCCGTCCGGGGTGACCGCCACACCGAACGGGCCGTCGCCGACGAGGACGGTGGCGGTGACCGTGTTGGTGGAGGTGTCGATCACCGACACAAAGTTCCCAGTGAAGTTGGCGACGTAGGCGTTCGGGCCCGGGGCGGCCCAGGCCGGTGACGAGGCGACGACCGGCAAGGTCATTCCCGCCAGCATCGCCAGCCCCGCCACGCAGGCCCGCAGCCACGCCCATGACCATGGCCGAAGCCCGCTCCCCTTGGGCCCCGGACCGCGATAGGACCCAGTCTGTTTGCTCATGCGTCTGACCACCGGTACCTCCGTCGCACGAAAAGGGGCAGCCTCCGCCGGTCACGCCGATGGCGCCGACACCAAGCCGCCGATCACCCAGTGTGATCGTGCGTCAGTTTAGGTGCTGATGAATCGATTCTGACGATATGACACCTTTTGTCCGGTCAGCCGATACGGGGGTCGCGTCGCCTCCCCGTACGCGCGATCAGGCATGCGTGTGAGCAGTCGGCTGTCACAGTGTCAGGATGTGCTGCTCCTGGCCGCGGTGATGATGGTGTCGAGCCTGTCGCGGGCGCCGGCCAGTTCGCCGATCTGCTTGTCGATGCGATTGCGCTCGGCCGTCAGCAGCGCCAGGGATTCCGGCGTGCTCACTCCTGTGTAGACGCACGGGAGGAGCTCCAGGATCGTCCTGCTCGACAGCCCCGCGGCGTACAGCTGCTGGATCAGCAGCACGCGGTCGACCGCGCTTTCCGGGTAGAGCCGCTGCCCGCTCGGGCTGCGTTCCGAGGTCAGCAGATTCTGCTCCTCGTAGTACCGCAGGGCCCGCACGCTCACGGACGTCCTTACGGCGAGCTCGCCGATGCGCACAGCGCCTCCTCGTGATCCGGGCCACATGACTTGCCTCTGACGTCAGCGTCAGGTTTTAGCGTAGCTCACGGAGCTGCCCATGGACGGCCCGCACATTCCACGAATGCAAAGGACAGCACTGTGACCAGCTTGTTTGACAGCTACCAGCTCGGAAACCTCCGGCTCCCCAACCGCGTGGTGATGGCCCCGATGACCCGGGCCCGGGCAACGGCCGACGGAATCCCGAGCCCCCTGGCGGCGACCTACTACGCCCAGCGGGCCACCGCCGGGCTGATCGTCAGTGAAGGCGTGCAGCCGAGCCTGCGGGGCCAGTCGAACCCCAACACCCCCGGGCTGCACACCGACGAGCAGGTCGCCGCGTGGCGGCCGGTGACCGCCGCGGTGCATGCCAACGGCGGGCGGATCTTCGCCCAGCTCATGCACGCCGGCCGGGTCGCGCACCCCGAGACCGTCGGCCACCATCCCGTCGCCCCGTCGGAGATCGCTCTGAAGGCAGAGCTGTTCACCGGTCCCAAGGGGCTCCTGCCCGCTCCCGTCCCGCGCGCCCTGTCGACCGAAGAGGTCAAGGGCGAGGTGCAGGTGTTCGTGGACGCCGCGCGCCGCGCGATCGACGCCGGGTTCGACGGCATCGAGCTGCACGGGGCGAACGGCTACCTGATCCAGCAGTTCCTGTCCTCCAACGCCAACCAGCGCACTGACGCCTACGGCGGTTCCGTCACCGGCCGCATCCGCTTCGCCGTCGAGGTGGCCGAGGCGACCGCGGACGCCATCGGCGCCGACCGCGTCGGTATCCGTCTCTCCCCCGGCGGCCAGGTCTGGGAGATGGCCGAGGACGACGTCCCGCAGTTGTACGGGGCCCTGCTCGACGCACTCGCCCCGCTCGGTCTCGCCTATGTCCACACCCTGGTCACCGCGGACGACGACCTCCTGATCGCGCTGCGCAAGGCCTGGCCGGGCGCGTTCATCGTCAACCCGGGCGGGCAGATCGGCCCGGTCCCGACAGACCAGGCGCTCGGCGAACGGTGGCTCGCCCAGGGCGCGGACCTGATCGGCTACGGCCGCGCCTACCTCGCCAACCCGGATCTGGTCGAGCGGCTTCGTACGGGACTGCCGCTGCGTGACACCCCCGACAAGGACACCTGGTACTCGGGCGGCGACACCGGATACGTCGACTACCCCAGCTACCAGCACTGAGCCGGACGGCGCCCCGCACCGCACCACGGCTCCGCACCGGGCACCTTCGGTGGGCTACTTCACCGCGCTCAGCGTCGCGAAGACCACGACGTTGCCCTCGTAGCCGGTGCGCTTGGTGTAGCCGCCGCCGCAGGTGATCACCCGCAGTTCGGGCCGGTCGGAGCTGCCGTAGACCTTCTCGTCCGGGAAGTTCTTCTTGTCGTAGACCTCCACGGCGTCGACGGTGAACACGGCCGTGCGCTGGTCTGCGCGGCTGATCTCGATGGTGTCGCCCTTGGTCACGGCACCGAGGTTGTAGAAGACGCCCGGGCCGGTGCGTGTGTCCACGTGCCCGGTGGTGACGGCAGTCCCTGTCGCGCCGGGAGCCGTGCCGTCGCCGTACCAGCCGGCAAGGCCGGGGCTGTCGGCGGGCGGGGGCCGTAGCGCCCCCGCCGCGTCGAGGTCCAGTCGTGTCATGGGCGCGTCGACCTGGATGGCGGGGACCCGAAGCCGGACAGGATCCGACGCCGGCAGCGGCTGGACGGTGGAGGGCGCGGCCGGGGCGGCGCCGCTGGGAGTGGACCGTACAGCGGTGGGGACAGAGGTGGGGAAGGCCTGGGCGGCCGAAGGCTGCGGTGGCTGCTCGTCGCGTGCCGCGTTGATCACGAGCAGGGTGCCCGCCATCAGTGCGCAAGCCAGAAGCTTGACCGAGGGGATGAAGGGGTGTGGGGAATCGCTGGTCTGGTGCCCGGTTTCCATCGCGGTTGAGCCTTTGCCTCGCAGCGGGGTGAGGACCTCGCGGCCCCCGGACCGATGCGGTGTCCGGGGGCCGGTGTGGCGGGAGTTGGGCGGTCAGGTCCGGACACCGCTCGGGCGGCGCCGCATTCTGAGCACACCCCCGGCGGCGGCTCCGGCGATCAGCACACCGCCCAGGGCGAGCTGCGTACTTTTGTCGTCGGCACCGAAACCGGCGTCGACCGGGCCGCTCGGGGAGTCGGCGGTGATCAGGTGCGTATCGGTGATCTTGATCCGTGGCGGGCACTTCACCGTGACTCCGTGGACGCCGGGCCCGGTGTCTTCCGGGACCTTGAACTGGCCCGTGAGCACCCCTGCCCTCTCACCCTTGAACAGGTGGAACGCTCCTCCCGCCTCCGACGTGCCCTTGCCGTAGGTCTCCTTGCCGCAGGCGGTCGTACTGACGGTGATCGTGGAGCCCGGGGAGGCCTTCCCCGGGCGGATCTGGATGCCTGAGCCATCGGCGGCGACAGCGGCCGGGACCGACAGGGCAAGGGCACCGACAACCAGGCCGATACCTGCACCAACTCGTGTGTAACGCATGAGGATCCTCCAACGGAGCAGTGTCCGGCCTGTCTGCGCGGCGCCTCTGCTGTGCTCCGTTCACGAGGCAACCGACAGTCCGTCAGCTCCGCAACATGACGGATCGCCACATATGTCACCCGGGTAGGCGAAGTGGCGGCTTTCGCTTGATCATTTACGCAGGTCATCGGAGCAGAGCCCGTCACGGTGGAGGAAACGGCGCAGGGACGGCGAACGGGCTAGGGAGGGCTCTGCCGGGAGGCTGCGCTCTTCCGGAAACGCACGCAGTGGCACGGGCACGTGATGTTCCGGAAAACGCGTCAGGGCCCTGAGCCGTCCGGAGACGAGTCAGGGCCCTGATCAGGCATGTTGTTATGTCTTACGCAGAGCGGGTGACGGGAATCGCCCTGTACGCCCTCTTCGATGTCAGGCGTGGAGGTCAGTCCAGGGGCGGTGCCAGTTCCAGTCCTGCCATCTGCGGGGGCTGATGGTGGTGGGGTTGGTGGCGGTGTTGGTGACCGTGCCGGGAGTGGCGTTGCGGGCGACGCGGACGATCAGGGTGATGGGCGGGCAGCTGCTCCCGGCGGCCAGGACGCTGCTGCGGGTGCAGGTGACGGTGGACCGGTTGCAGCTCCATCCGGAGCCGGTGATCCTGCCGGCGGTGAGTCCTGCCGGGCGGGTGTCCTGAACAGTGACCGTGGAGCCATTGGTCGGGGCGGTCCCGTTGTTGCCGACCGTGATGGTGTAAGTGCTCTGTCGGCCTTGGACGAAGTTCCCGGTGTGGCTCTTGGCGATGGTCAGCGAAGGCGCCGGCGGCGGCGCCGGAATGACCGGGCTGATCGCGATACCGGCGGGGGGTGCCGCCGACGGAGACGGTGTCGGTGACCGCGTTGGTGGTGGTGTCGATCACCGACACCGTGTCGTCGTCGTTGTTGGCCACATAGGCGTTCGGGGGCGGGGCGGCCCAGGGCCGGGGACATGGCGATGGCCGGCAAGGCCAGTCCTGCCAGGATGGCCGGCCCTGCCGTGCAGGCTCGCAGCCACCCCGATGGCCATGGTCGAGATCGCGACATCGTCGCGGGGCAGAACCCGCCCGCACCGTCCGGGAGTTGATGGCACGGGTCAGTGGCCAAACGGGTAAAGTCGGCGAGCCATTGATGGGACTCTTCCGCTGCCTGAGTTCGGCATCCGGAGTGGCTGATCACCCGCAAACGCAAGCCCGTGTGCTGATACGGAACACCGGACGGTGATGATGAGCGATTTAGTTCGCTTTGAAACTACGCAAGGCTCTATGCTGATCGAAGTTGACGAGAATTCCTTCGGAGTTGAGCGTGTAGCTCGCGATCGCAACGGAGTGATCGAAGCGGGACGTCGGTTGGACGACGCGTTACAAGCCGCACGTCCCACCATTCGCGCGGTGATCGCGACCGTGCGGGAGATGGTGCCGGACGAGTTCGAGGTCGAATTCGGGATCAAGTTGAACGCCGAGGCCGGCGTTGTCGTCGCGAAGACAGCCGCAGAGGGACACTTCACCGTCCGGCTTGCGTGGCAACGCTCGAGCGAGGGACCGGCTGGTGCTCGAATCGACGATTGAGCGGCCACCCTGGCTGCTGAGGGTCCGTCGTAGCGCGAGTGAGGCACCCGTAGGCGCAGGGATCTTCGTGGGTGAGCGGCATATCGTCACCTGCGCGCATGTCGTCATGGCCGAGGCGGGGCCAACGCCCTTGGCGGACACCGTGTATGTCGAGTTCCAGTACGCCGAACCGCACCGGTCGATTCCCGCCAGGGTGGTGGAAGGCGGATGGCACCCCGATCCGAATAACGGCACAGGTGATGTGGCCGTTCTCGAACTGCAGCTGCCTCCGCCCCAAGACGCCATGCCCGCGCCTCTTTGCTCGACAGGGGTCGGGGTCTGGGACCACCGGTTCCGTGCGTACGGCTATCCGCGGGGGCATGAGGAAACCGGAGTGCCCTCACGAGGAGTGGTGATCGGTGCGGCGGGTGTCGAGCGGCTGCAGCTGCAATCGGACTCCGCCCTTGGCTTCGCGCTGGAACGGGGCTTTTCGGGATCGCCGGTGTGGGACGTCGATCTCGCGGCAGTCATCGGGATGGTCGTCACGCGAGACCGCCCCCGAGGGGACGGCGGGGATCCGCGGACCGGTTACGCGATCCCCGTAGAGGTCATTGGTCGCTACTGGACGCCATGGCCGCTGCCCGTCAACTCCCGTCCTCCGGCCGTGGAGCCTTCCGGCCTCGGAGCGACGGAGCGTGAGCATCTCAACAAGCTGGCTCGCATTCATGAGCGCAGTATCCAGATCCTCGAACAGCAGGAAGCGCGGTACGCGGGAAGTGCCCCCGTGCATCTCCTGACCCAGCTGGAGGACGAGCGCTCCCGACTGTCCGAGCTGAGGCGTCGGCTCGGACCAGAAAAATGAGAGGTGCGGGCCGTTGCCCCGGAATTCACCCGTCTACCGCATTGGAAGTTCCACCTTCAGCGTCAGCTACGGGCTTCTGGAGGACTCGAATGCCGAAGTTCTCGTAAGTTCCGACGACAACTACCTGACCATGGGTGGGGGAGTTTCTCGGTCTCTCCTGAGAGCGGGCGGCTCGGATGTTCTCAAACATTCCCGGAAAATGATTCCGCTGAGCATCGGCGATGTGGCCGTGACGACCGCAGGGAAACTCCCAGCGAAATACATCTTCCATGCGGTGACAATTGACCTGGACCGCAGAGTGTATCCGGACCATCGATGCATCAGGGACCTGGTGAATCGGGCCCTGGATTTGGCGGAATTTCTCCGTGTCCGAACCATTTCCTTCCCGGCTCTGGGGACTGGTGTCGCAGGTTTTCCCTTCTATGACGCTGCCGCAGCCCTGGTCCCGACGATCTGTGACCGGCTCGCCCAGAACATGTCGCTGCAGGAGGTCAACCTGCTCCTTACGGCGCGAGAAGGCGTCAGAGAGAATGATCTCACCGTATTCTACGAACGGGCCGCATCGCTGGCATCGGTGGCCGCGCAAGGGCAGAGGCTCGCCGCGTCCATGGGGCGGCTGCAGGATATCGTCGGTGACACAACCCCCTCGGACCTCAAATCCAACCTGTCGGACCTGCTGTCGGAAATCAGGGACGAACTCGCGACCATCGCGAGGAGCCCTCGGTCTGTCGAGGAAATCGACCGGCAGCAAGAGAGTCACGTCGCAAGCACAGGAAGGCATGTCGTCGAATTGATCGACGGCGCGGACGGTCTCGGAAAATGGAAAGATCTCAACGTCGAGAGAAAAGCGCTCCAAACGAGACTTGAGGGGCTGAGTACGCTCCTCAACGTCCACTACGGATCGTTGAACAAACTGGAGATCGAGAAGGCTCGCTATGCCGGAGTCGGAATCCCGGTCATTCTCGAGAACCAGATCGAGGAAGTGAACGCGGAGATCAGGCGAGTGGAAGAACTGACGAGAGAAACGCGGAGAAAGGTCGAGAGCCTGCCGGAAGGGTGACGGTCCGCCGAACTTCGGTCGGCCGCACGCGCGCGAGGTCGGCTACCCGCCCGAAGACGGCCAAGCCCGTGGCGGGCCACGGGTGGCGTCTATCGCTTCTGGGCCCTGTACCGCTTGAGCAGGGCGGTGATCTTCTCGTGGTTCGCCTGGCCGTTCAGTTCGTCGAGCAGTTCGTCGGGACAGAGCTCGTAGTGGTCGCCCCACCACCGTCGCCCTCTGTTGTCCCAGATTCGATACCCGCCTGGTACGCCTCTGGCCACGTACCGCCTCCTACCCACACGTCACCCCCTTGCGGTCTTCGCTGTCGTCTTCCTTCACGTCGCCTCCTGGGCTGGACAAGGGGGAGCCGCACAGTAACGCGGAGCCTGACAGGCCGCGCCGCCCGCACGCCCGCACCGCCGTCGGCTGCGCCGATACACCCTGGGCGCTCATCGCAGCAGCCGGCCGGAGCAGGTGGGCTCCTCGTAGTCCGAAGTCGCCCTGAGGGCCGATCAGTTGAGCATCGAACAAACGTATGGCGCCCGAACAAATTGTCGTTCACATCCTTTGTGATCATGCTAAGTTCCTCCGCGGCCCTGGAAGCACGACGACCACCAGGGCATACAAAAACGGGAGAAACATTGCGTAAGTTGGCAGCAGGCATACTCACGGCCGGACTCTTCGCCGCGGGTGCCGGAACCGCGTTCGCGGCCTCGTGGCACAGCATTCCGACGCTCTCGACGGGCGGCGCGTCGTTCACGGGCGGCAAGTACAAGTTCCACCCCGCGGGCGAGAGCCACGGCGCGTTCCAGTGGGCGGGCAAGCTGAACGACACCGATCACGGTGACGATCACAACGTCTACATGCAGGTCAAGGTCGAGGGCCACGACTGGTCCCGCTACAACGGCAAGCAGAAGTCGTCCGTCTCGCTCAACCAGCTCAACTGGGACGGCGCCCAGCGCTACACGGACGACGCCTACATCCGCGTCTGCCGCGACAAGGGTTCGTTCAACCCCGACAACTGCTCGCCGACCAAGCACTACAAGCCGTAGCGCGGTAGAGCGGTAGTCGGTAAGGCCGGGCCCAGGGGTGCACACCTGGGCCCGCTCGCTTCTTGGGGGAAGCCATCAGTACGTCAGAAATACTCAGTGCCACGGGAGTCGACCTCTCCTACGGCACGCAGCCGGCCGTCCGTGACGCCCACCTCTCTGTCGCCCGCGGCGAGGTCGTGGCCATCACCGGCCAGAGCGGTTCCGGCAAGTCCTCGCTGCTGTACTGCCTGGCGGGCGTGCTGGCCGCCGCACGCGGTCAGGTGCGGTTCGAGAACCGGACACTCGGCAGCCTCAGCGACGACGAGATCAGTACGCTGCGCCGCGAGCGCTTCGGCTTCGTCTTCCAGTACGGCGAGCTGCTGCCCGAGTTGACCGTGGAGGAGAACACCGCCCTGCCGCTGCGCCTGGCCGGGCAGCGCAAGAAGCCCGCGCTCGCGGCGGCAGGAGAAGTGCTGGAGCGGCTCGGGCTCGGCGAGCTGCGCGCACGCCGCCCGTCCCAGGTGTCGGGCGGGCAGAGCCAGCGCGTCGCCGTAGCACGGGCCCTGGTCCACCGACCGGCCGTGGTCTTCGCGGACGAGCCGACCGGATCGCTGGACAGCGCCAACGCCTCGGCCGTACTGAAGGAATTCCTGAGCCTCGCGCGGTCGCAGGACACCGCCGTCATTCTCGTCACCCACGACCCCGCCGTCGCCGCCCAGGCCGACAGCCACTACACGATGTCCGACGGCGTCCTCGCCCCGCGGGGGGCGGCGTGAGGGAGTTCCTGCTCGGCCTGCGCCTGCTGCTCGGCGCCGGCCGCGGCAATCGCATACGTTTCTTCCTGATGGCGGCCGGTGGCTCCATCGGCGTGTGCTGCCTGGCACTCGTACTGACCATTCCCTCGATCCTGGATGCCCATGACGGGCGGGCCGCCGCCCGGGAACCCCGGACCACCTCCGCGCAGCCGGCCGGCTCCACGCTGATCCTCCAGCGCTCGGATCCGTACGGCTCGAAGGCGTTCACCCGGGTGTTCGTCGCCAAGGGCGAGAAGGGTACGGACAAGACCCCGCCCGGACTGAGTGAACTGCCCGGCCCGGGCGAGGTGTTCGTCTCCCCCCGGGTGCACGACCTCCTTCGCGACCAGCCCGCGATCAAGGGGCTCCTGCCGGGCCATGAGAAGGGCAGGATCAGCGCCGCCGGGCTCGCCCACCCCGACGAACTCTTCGCCTACGTCGGCACCACGCGTGACCGGATCGCCGGCGAGGGACGCGAGCTCAAGGGCTTCGGGTACAGCTACGCACCCTTCCCGGCCGTCGAACCCTCCACCCTCACCATCCTCCGATTCGCCCTGGGAACCCTCGTTCTGCTTCCCCTGGGCATCTTCCTGTCCGTGTGTGCCCGGCTCTCGGCCGCCAGCCGGACACGCCGTCTCGCCTCTCTGCGGCTGCTCGGGCTCAGCGCCAAGGGCACCCAGCGCGTGAACGCCGCCGAGACGGTCGTCGCCGCACTGCTCGGCGCATTCCTCGGCCTCGGCGAGTACTGGCTCCTCAACCAGGTGATGACCAGGACGGGCCTGCCCAGCCTGCGGTGGTATCCGGACGACGGCGCCCTGTCGGTCACCACCATCGTCGTCTGTCTGGTGGGCTGCCCAGCCCTCGCCTGGTTCGTCGGCCGGGCCAGTGCCCGCAGCGCGGCAGAGAATCCCCTGGCGGTTCGGCGCACCGCGGCCCCCAAGCGCCCCGCCAAGTGGGGTGGCCTGCTGCTCGTGACCGGACTCGGCATCGTGGCCGGCTACTGCGTGACAGGCGCGATGGGACGCCCGGCCTCCAGCATCGGCCCGAACGCGCTGCTGATCCCGGCGGGCGTGTTGCTGACGGGTGTGGGCCTGGTACTCACGCTGCCCCTGATCTCGTACAGCCTCGCCCGCCGGCTGGCGCGTACCACCCAGTCCCTCACGCTGAACCTGGCGATGCGGCGCAACGAGGTGGAACCGGGCAGCACCATGCGGGTCGTTACCGGCCTTGTACTGCTCGTCTTCGCCGCCTCGCTCGCCCAGGGCGTCCTGATCCAGTTGGAGCAGGTCACCCGTCCGTCCGGTCCGGTTCAGGACTACTCCCTCTCGCTGTCCGCGATCACCGCACAGCAACAGGACGAGCTGGCCGGCGTACCGGGCGTACGGGCAGGTGCCCTGACGATGGATTCGTGGATCGATCTCCAGTCACCGGACGCCACGATCCCGGACCAGGCCACCGCGCTCGTCGCCACCTGTGCCCAACTGGCCCAGATGGTGAGGCGATCCGAGGGCTGCACGGACGGCAAGGTGATGCGGCTCGTCGACCCCAACTCGAGCGTCGGATCGGATCTGACCCCGGGCACGTCCTTCCCCTTCCGCTTCGAGAGGAGCAAGGAGAAGGAACTGAACATCACGCTCCCCTCCGAGCGGATCGTCTACAGCGCCTACTCGCCGTCTGCTGTCGGCAGCGCGATTCTCCTGGTCCCGCCGTCCGCCCTGCCCGCCGACGCGCGACCCGAGACGGCGCGGCTGATCCTCACCAGCAGCTCCGAACCCGAACAGGTCCGCAAGGTTCTGGACGGTATCGCGGCCGTCGCCCCGATCGCCGAGATCGAGCTCGTCGGCGTGAACATCCAGGGCCTTGAGCAGATCGCCGTCATCGAGACCCTGCTGGCCCTCGGCATGATCATGGGTCTGGTCATCGGGGTCGCGGCCTTCGTCGTTTCGGTGACCGACCGGGCCGTGGAACGTCGCGCGCAGGTCACCGCCATCACGCTGATCGGAGCCCGGGCGAGGACCATGCGGGCCGTGCAGTGCGTACAGGTCGTGCTACCGCTGAGCATCGGACTCGTGCTCGCGCTCGTGACGGGCAAGCTCGCCGAGTCCAGCTATCTGATCACCGGGGGCAGCGAGGTCTACTGGGACCTCGCAGGCACGCCGCTGCTCGCACTCGCGGCGGCGGGAGTGGTGGCGGTGGCGGTGGCGGGGACGCTGCCGTTGGTCGGGCGACGCATCAACCCTGAGCTGATCCGCCGCGACTGATCCCGAGTGTGTTCCGCAGCTTCCGTGTGCCGATTCGAGTACGCAGGGCTGCTCCGGAGCTGAGCACGGGCGCACGTGCGGTAGGTGAGAAAAAATCAGAGGCAGGCAAGCGGTACGTCGTCCTGCCGGGGTTTCTGCACACGGCAGGGGTACGCGACCGGACCAAAGAGATGTGACGGCCTGTCGGGCGGATCGGCAGGCCGTCACAGAATCCATCGGGCCAGGGCCCTGCCTACGGCGCTTGCCACTCCGCCTGGAGCTGCGGAGCTACGACGGCCCCTCCATTGGACGCGGAGAGAGAGGTGGCGGGGCTTCCGCTGTTCTGGAAGACCGTGAGGGAGATCACGTCACCGGCATTCAGCTCAAGAATCGTGGACACCTCCTGCGAAATTCCAGGAGCGCCCCCGGTGTCTGCGGTGTCCTGCTCGTCGTAGGCCTGGAGAACGCCGTTGACGTAGATGCCCATTTGACGGCTCCCCGGAGCCGGAGTGATGGACCAGAGAAGCCTTGCCTTGAGGAGGTATCGCCCCGGGGTGTTGACCACCAGACTGTCGGACGCGTCATCGAACATCGCGTCCGTGTCGTAGGCGGAGTCATCGAAACTGATCTGAGTCGCGGTGCTGCTCGGGATGGCCTGGTTCGCGGTGGCGAAGATACTCGCGCCGACATCGAGCGTGGGCCCGGTCGCACCCGTCGCACCCGTCGCGCCGGTCGCACCCGTCGCGCCGGTCGCTCCGGTCGTCCCGGTCGTCCCGGTCGCGCCGGTCGGACCCGTTGGTCCCGTCGCTCCGGTCACTCCAGTCGGACCCGTTGGTCCCGTGGCGCCGCCGTTGGTGTGTACGGCATCGGCCACTTGGCGCCACGCGGCGATCTGGTCATCGGTGCCGCCCGGTGCCCGGATTGGACTGTCCGTCGTCATCGGGGCCATCTACACCCGGTTGGGCAGCCTCGTCGTACCGAGCAGACAGCTGTCGAGGAGGTTCGTCACGTTGAACACCCCTGAGATCCTTAGCACTTGGCCGGGCATGTATCCACGCTAAAACCTCACACCAACGTCAGAGGCAAGAGGCGTGCGGTGTGTCACAACCGGGAAGCTCCGCACACCGGGAGTTCGCGTCGGAATTTCGTCGCGTCTGGAGTCATCACGTCACACCGTCCTTGCCCCGTGACGGCCGTGTCCCGGCTCTGTGACACCAGGAGTTCCACTGCTGCGGCACGACGAGGCCGTTGCTACGGTCCCGCTTCGGGGTGCGGCCGATTGGGCCGCCTGTGAACAGGGGGACGTCCAGATGAATGCCAACCGCCTCAGACCCGTTGTCCTCGCGCTCGCGGCCGTCGCGCTGACCGCGGTGCTCACCGGATGCAGGGAGGACGGGTCTGCCGCCGGGGCGGACGCGACGCCGAGCGCGGGAGCCACGGTCACTCCGTCGCCAAGCACGACTGCCGGCGAGCCCGACGCGACGCCCAGCGCGGGCGCCACGGCCCCCTCGTCGCCCGCTGCGGGCGGTAGCGGCACGCCCGCTGGCAAGCCCGACGCCAAGCACACCGGATCAGCCGCGACCAGCGCGCCCGCCGCTGACTGTGCCGGCGCGCCGCCGAGCCCGGACCAGGTCGACCCCGACGAGATCGCCGTCTACCGGGTTGAGGAACTCGACGGCAGCACCGGGAAGGTGAACCTGGTCATTGAGCACGGCGCCTGGGGATGCCCGGGGAAGGACACTGACGGCGCGCCCTTCGTCGTCACAGGCGAGCGCAGTCGCTGGGCTCTCGACCAGGCCGCGTATGTCACCGCCACCAACCCCATCACCGACAGCAGTGAGAACCAGCGGATCGGCGTGCAAGAGCTGATCGACTGGATCAATGCGCACCCCGACTCCGGCCTGGTGTTCAGGTATGAGACCGGCGAGGACGGCGCCATCCACCGCCTGGAGCAGGTCTTCACGCCGTAGTCAGTGCGGATCCCTGCTGGTCTGCGCCTGGCTGCGGGTACGTCTGGGGTGTGAAGTGGCACTGCTTCTACCCAGGTGCGAAGCTTCTTCCCGAGTCGGAAGCGACCCGGCGCTGGGCGCAAGCCGTCGGCATCGACTTCCATGAGGTACGCATCGAAACCAACGCGCACCACCTCACCTTGCTCTTCTCCGACCTCCAGATGCGCTCGACCAGCCGTACTCCCGCCCGCCAGGGTTGACACCGGCCAGCAGCGGGTACCAAACCGGGTCCTTACGAGGGTGCGAAGGGCGATCGCCATGACAGGGACTCAGCAGATCTTGTTCATCCAGGGCGGCGGCGCGGGCGCGCACGACGAATGGGACGACAAACTGGTCGACAGCCTGAGGCGAGAGCTCGGGGACGAGCACGAAGTCCGCTACCCGCGTATGCCCGACGAGGGTGACCCGAGTTACGCCCGGTGGAGCGCGGCGATCCGGCGCGAGATGGCGGACCTGGAGGACGGCGCGGTCGTGGCCGGCCATTCGGTGGGCGGGACGATCCTCATCCATGCACTCGCCGAGCAGCCGCCGGAACGAAGGCTTGCGGCGATCGTGCTGATCGCCGCCCCGTTCGTCGGCCAGGGCGGCTGGCCAGGCGACGAATTCGAGCTGCCCGGCGACCTCGGCGCGAGGCTGCCGCACGGCGCGCGGGTGCACGTGTTCCACGGACTCGAGGACGAGACCGCCCTACCGTCGCATGCCGACCTCTATGCCCGCGTGATTCCGCAGGCGCAGGTGCACCGGCTGCCCGGGCGCGATCACCAGCTGAACAACGATCTGAGCGAAGTGGCCAAGGCGATCAGCCCCGACAAACCCTGAACCCTTCAAACGCACTCCCGAACGCTGTCCCTGCAACGGACCTCTCGCCGCAGAGACTTGTGGAAGCGGCGGGGCGGGGCGGTCCAGCGCGCATGGATGTACGCGAAGGTGGTGAAGTCGCCCACGGGGGTCAGCAAGCCGGTCACCGCGTCCAGGATGTTCCACGGTGAACCGCTCGTTGACGTCGACGGCGATGTGCCGACCATCCCCGGCGAGCCGCGTCTGGATGCCGGACGTGAACTATCCCGTTCCCGGGCCCAGCTCCACCACGACCGATGCCGCGGCTGTGCCACGGATGGGTGGGTGCGACGGACCCTCCCTGGACCTCGCTCGCGGCCTTAGCGTCGAATCATGAACGATGAACAAGCAATCGCGGACCTGCACGGCCGGTGGGTGTTCGGCTGGGAGCGCAACGAGGGGGGCGCACCGTTCGACTTCCGGCGCACCTTCGACGAGTTCTACGACTTCAGCTCTCCGGACGTCCGCCTCTACGACAACTTCGACCCCGAGCAGCGTGTGGCGACGACAGCCGCCGCGTACGGCTCGATCTGGGAGCCCACCTTTCACAAGATGGTTTCCGCGCATCATGCCGTCGACGACGGCCCGCACGTCATCGCCGGCCACGATCTGGCCGCGTCCACCCTGACATTTGTAGCGCGGATCACCATGCCCGATGTCACCACGGACATTCGGACCACGACCTCGCTGGTCTGGCGCCGAACGCCGGACGGCTGGCGGATCGTTCGCGAACACAACTCGACCAAGATTCTGTCCGCAGGGGACCTCGACGACATGCTGGCGGCGCCCGAGGCTCCCTGACCCTGTGCGCCGGCTCGGACCCAGGAGCGCCAGCGCCGCAGCCGCCAAAGGTGGTGGGCGACCAGCTCATCGACGAGCTGGTGGGCTGGGTCAGGCCGAGGGTCTGCAGCTCCGTGACGCCCGGATCACCACCGTTGCCCAGGGGAGCCCGCTCGCCGTGCCAGGCGCATCCCTGCGTCATTGCTGAGCCAGTGGGGCTTCCCCCGGGCCCTTCATCTTCGCTTTTCCCTTGGACGGCGGAAGTCAGCACCCGGCTCTGACATCTGACGCCGGGCGAGACGCACGGCCAGGGACCGCCCCGCAATGGGCGACAAACCTGATGTGCAGCCACCTACTTGCGCACGGCCGCCGCCTTCCCCTCACGCCCCTGCCTCTACCCTTGAGGACTTCGGATTGATGGTTCACGAACAACCATGGAACGGAGCGTGCGGTGACCGCGGGGGAAACGCATGGCGGAGAGCTGACGGGCAAGGTACTCGGCGGGCGTTACCGGGTGACCTCCATGATCGGGCGCGGCGGCATGGGAGTGGTCGCCCGGGCGGTGGACGAACTCCTGAACCGAGAGGTCGCCGTCAAGGTCCTGCGGGCTTTCACCGACACCTCCGCAGCCGAACTGGCCGACGTGCGGACCCGGATGCAGCGGGAGGCGCAGGCCGCCGCCCGTATCCGGCACAGCGGCGTGGTCACCGTGCACGACGTGACCGAGGAGCAGGGCCTCCCGGTCATCGTCATGGAACTCGTCGACGGGCCCTCGCTCGACGACGTGCTGACGGAGCGCGGCACACTGGAGCCGCGCGAAGTCGCCGCGATCGGCGCCAAGCTGATGGACGCGCTCGACGCCGCGCACCGGGCCGGCGTACTCCACCGGGACGTCAAGCCGGGAAACGTGCTGATCGAGCACGGCGGCAGGGTCGTGCTCACCGATTTCGGCATCGCCAGCATGGAAGCCTCCGGCGACGACGCCATGGCCAAGCTGACCCAGAGCGGTCAACTCGTCGGTTCCCTCGACTATTTGCCGCCGGAGCGCGCGCAGGGCAGGGAGCCCGGTCCCGCGTCGGACATCTGGTCGCTCGGCATGACGCTCTACGCGGCCGTGGAGGGCACGTCGCCGTTCCGCCGCACGTCCGCGTGGTCCACCCTGTCGGCGATCGTCACCGAGCCCCTGCCGGAGCCCCGACGGGCGGGACCGCTCACGCCGGTGCTCCAGGCGCTGATGGCGAAGGAGCCGGAGAACCGGCCCACCGCGGAACAGGCGCGCGGCATGCTGGAGCGCGTCGCCTCGGGCGGGACGGTGCACCTCGCATCCGCCGCTCCGACGCCGAAGCCGACACCCGCTCCCGCTCCCACGGTGGACCCCGGGGCTGCGGCCGCCGCCGCACCGGCCCCGGGGTTCGGTCCCGCGCTGTTCCCCCAGCCCGCCCCGCAGTCTGAGCCTCTGCACGCCGGCTACGCGCAGCCCGACCTGCCGCCGAGGCTGCCGCAGCACGGCGTGCCGGTCGCGGGCCACGCCGGAGTCCCCGCTCCCGAGACGAGCCGGACGGCAGCCCGTCGCGCAGGGCGCCGCAGCAACCGCACCGTCGTCGCGGCGGCGGCCGCCGTCGTGCTCCTCGCCGCAGGCGCCGGCATCACTTACGCCCTGACGTCCCAACAGGGCGGCACGACCACGGACGGCGCACAGGCGACGCCGCCCGGCGTCGGTTCCCCCATGGACAGCCCCTGGTCGACCGGGGGCAGCACCCCGCCGTCCGCCGGTTCTCCCGGCACGTCCTCGAAGCCGTCGACATCGGAGGAGCCGGACGGTCACGAGGACGAGGAGCTGGGCCCCACGAAGAAGCCCGGCATCGAAGGCGACAAGCCGGCCGAGAGCCCGTTGGTCTCCCCAGAGACCAAGCCCAGCCCGACGGTGAAGGAGCCCACTCCGGTGTCGACGGCCTGCACCGGCTGGGGCCACGAGAACCGCAGCGACGGCTACGGCTACCTGGCCGAGACGTCCCACCTCTACACCGGGCCGTACGCGGAATGCCAGTACGTGACCGTGGTCAAGACCGGTGTGAAGCTCTACTACCACTGCTACATCACCAACGCCTACGGCAACAAGTGGATCTACGCCCGTATCGATGGGACGAAGACCGAAGGCTGGGCCCACAGCACCAAACTCACCAAGGAGAGCGGCACCCTGCCCCGCTGCTAGGCGTTCCCAACCAGTGCTGTTCGGGGGCGGCTTCAGAGGCGGTCTTTGGCGGCCCGCACCAGCTGCTGATGCCGTCCCGCGTGGTGACAACCTGGTCTATGTGGTCGGCGACGGCATACCGGCTGCTATGAGAGGTCGCCGCAGCGGCTGAGCTGGCGTGGAGCGCATATGTCCGCGTGTGGTGCGGCCGAGGGCGGGCCGCGATCTATAGGTTGGGCGGGTGCACCGCCTTTTCCGATGGCCTCGCAGATCCGATCACACTCGGTCGGCATCGCGGACGGACCACGCGGGAGCCGTCTACGGGTCGCTCCTTGCGGCTTCGGTGATTGCCACAGCCAGCGCGGTCGGTGACTTCCCGCGCGTCCAGGTCGTCGTGATGCTTCTCGTGACGGCCACGGTCTTCTGGGCGGCCCATGTCTATGCGAGCCTCGCCGGCGAGCGACTGGTTGGCCGGCCCGTTGGCCGGGCCGAGGTCCGACGGGCCGGACAGCGCGAGTTGCCCATCGTTGAGGCGGCCGTGCTGCCGGCGGCCGCCTTGGTGGTGAGCCCACTCCTGGGGCTGGGGCCGAGCGGCGCGGGGTGGCTCGCACTGTCGGTCGTGGGGGCGCAGCAGTTCTCCTGGGCCCTGTTCGGAGCTCTGAACGCCGGTGCGTCCCGCACCCAGGCGGTCATCGAGGGCCTGGTCAACCTGGCCTTCGTGTCGCTCATCGTGGCGGCGAAGGCGGCCGTCGGGCACTGACGGGGTCCGACCGGGGCCTTCGCCGTTCCCGCCGACGCTGCCTGTTCTGTCGGCCCATCGGCCCACGCCCGGCCGAACGAGGACTCGACGTCCGCGATTTGGACGTTGCCCGTCGCTCCTCCTTCGTGCGCCACCGCGCAGCCCCGAATCAGACGAGACACTCGGGGCGCGGGAAGGGAGTCCGCGGCTGAACGGCCGGTCGCCTCCGTCGACCAGGTCGACGCGCTCGCCGCCTGGCTGGCGGCTGATGGTCTACCTCGGCACGTACGGACCGCTCCGGCCGGAGGAACAGGCTGAGCTCCGCCGGAAGGATGTGGACCTCGACAGCCTGACCGTTCGGGTCCGGCAGGCCGCCCCGGAGCTGACTTCCGGCAAGCGGGCTGAGGGACCGACCAAGTCGGAGGCAGGCAAGCGGCTTGTGGTCCTGCCGGCCTTTCTGAGCATCGAGCTGCGACGGCATCTCGACTGGTACGCCGAAAAGGGTCCGGACGGACTGCTGTTCGTGGGGGAGAAGGGGAAGCCGTTCCGGCGTTCCACCTTCGGGCGGAAGTGGCGCAAGACCCGTGCCACGGTCGGCCTTCCCGACGGCTTCCGCTTCTACGATCTTCGTCACACCGGGCACACCCTCACGACCCGATCCGGGGCAACGCTGAAGGACACGATTTGCGGGCCGGTCAGCCCACGGAACGTGCCGTGCTGATCTTCCAGCACTCGGATCTGGAGCGCCAGAAGGAGGTTGCTGCTGGGCTTGACCAGCTGGTCCGGGGGCAGCGCAAGAAGTCGGACGATCAAGCATCTGGCACGGATCTGGCAGGAGACGCTAAGCCGGTCTAGACAATAAAGAAGCCCCGGGCCGCTGGCCTGGGGCTTTCGTATGGAGCGGGTGACGGGAATCGAACCCGCGCTCTGAGCTTGGGAATCACCGAAGCCTGTGCCATGTACACCCTGCCTGACCTGTGGAAACGGCATTCCAGCACCTTCGTGGGAAACGTCCCCATGCGCCGCTCATGACCGCTGTTGACCGCTCTGAAGGGCACGCATGGGGCACGAGCGCCCGATGGCCTGGCTTCATGCGCCAGGAGCTATTTTTTCTGGTCAGCTCCGTCACCTCCGCGCGGCTGTGACCGCAGTGGTCGGCGGCGATGAAGTGGTTGCCGACCGCCGAGGCTCAGCGTGCTTGATGTGCGGCGTGGTGGATGACGTCGGCGTAGAGGCTGAAGAGGCGCGGTCGTGGATGGTTGTCCGCCGCCGCGACTGATTGGTACTCGAGGAGCTGGGTCCAGCACCGGGCCGCGAGGTGGCGGGCGTGTGTGCCGGTCCAGGGCTGGGGGAGGAGCTGGGGTGGCAGGAGGGGGTCGGGTTCCATGGCGCGGGTGAACTCGGCCGCGAGTTCGATGGCGATGGTCAGCCGTTCGGTGTCGGTCGGGCTTGCGGTGTCCTCGAGTTGGTCGAGTCGGGCCTGGGCGAGTACGGCGAGCCGGTCATAGCGGTCGGCGATCTCTGCCAGGGGCCAGAGTTCGGATGCCAGGTCAGTGGGGGCGCGGTGATCGCCTGTGCGCAGGTCGCTGCTGGTGAGGAAGGTGACGGCATCCAGGATGCCGAGGTGCCGCGCCTGGGCCTCGACGTGTTTCTCGATGGGGTTGGCGCTGACGTACAGGCCGCCCTGGACGGCGGCTGCGCCGAGCTTGAGGAGAGTGTCGCGCAGGATGTCGCGGGCGGCTCTGGCTGATTCCGGGATGGCGAACGCGAAGAGGTGCCAGATGCCGTCCCAGGGGGCGTGACCGTGGTCCTGTTGGTACGCGTAGCGGACGTAGTCGACGTTTGGCGCAAGGGATCCGGTGACGTCGGCGGTGGCACGCAGCAGGGCTTTGCGGCCGCGGCCTTCGTGGGTGAAGCGGCCTTCGGCGACGAGCCGTTTGATGCACAGACGTACCTGCTGGTCGCTCATTCCCAGGGTGCCCGCGATGGTGTAGAGCTCGCCGGCGTCGACGGTGCCATCCTCGCGGACCATGGCATGCACGAGCAGGCGGGTGGGGATATCGGGGGCGGCTTCGGGCATGGGCCGAGCATAGGCGTGTGGGATGTGCGTCTCCCCGGTGGTCACGGCCGCTCTCCGGCAGGTGGGGCGACCTCTCCCACGGGTGGGGCGATGGAGCGGTGCATGGTGGTGACGGCGCCGAACCCCATCAGGCGTCGCAGGTAGGGCGTCTGTTCGGTGCGGACCGCGGTGAATCCGTGCCGTTCGTAGAGGGCGCGTGCGCGGGGATTGACGTCGATGACGTCAAGCCGGACCTCGTCGCAGAGGTGGTCGACGGCGACCCGGAACGTCTCCCGCAGGAGCAGGCTGCCGATGCCGTTGCCGCGGAAGTCCGCGTCGACTGCGATGCCGTCCATGACGAGCTGTCCTGGTGCCGGGGTGCGTTCGAGCAGGGCCAGAACTGCGAGTCGCGGGATTCCTCTGAACAGGCCGTACGTATTGAAGACATCGGTCACGCCTCCGCCGGTGAGTCCGTGCCCGTCGAGCTGGAAGCCGGCCACTCCCACTACCTGGTCGCCGGCGAGTGCCACCACGGCCCGGTCCCGGTGCAGATGTGTCGCGATGAAGTGCCTGCCTGTGGCGGGTGGGTTGAGCGCTGCGCCCAGTTTCCGGCCGAACGCCTCCCAGTACAGCTCGGCGACGCGTTCCTCGGCTCCGTCCGGCACGCCGCGCCGGACGGTCATCGGTCCGCCTTCAGCGGTGTTCCTTGCGTCCCGTGTGTTCTCCCCATTGGCCATTCCCGGCCCGCCTCGCTTCTCGTCCTGCGTGCCGTAGCGATGTCTCTATCTACTGTAGTACGTTCGTATGCTAAACGAGCGTTTCTAAATCAATAGATAGGGGTGGGTGTGCGATCGCGACAACGCGGGGGTGTGCCCGGGGGCAGGCGTCGCCGGGCGAAAGCAGTGATCTGGTCCCTGGTCGGCGTGCTGCTGGTGACAGCGGGGCTGGGCGGAGTGGTGATCTGGCGGAACTCCTACGACATCCGGGAGGAGCGAGTCACCCTCCAGCAGGGTGGAGGCGCGCTCGACGGCGTGCTGGCCACGCCGAAGGACGGCCGGGGGCCGTACGGGCTGGTCGTCTTCGTTCACGGGGACGGGCCGGTCGACGCCACCCATGACACCTTCTACCGGCCGCTGTGGGAGTCGTTCGCCAGAGCCGGGTATGCCTCACTGTCCTGGAGCAAGCCCGGAGTGGGGGGCTCGTCGGGCAACTGGCTGGACCAGAGCATGGAGGACCGGGTCGACGAGACGATGGATGCCATCTCCTGGGCGCGTCAGCGGCCGGACATCGACAGTCGCCGCATCGGACTGTGGGGAGCGAGCCAGGCGGGATGGGTACTGCCCAAGGTTGCAGCCCGCACTCCCGGCCTGCGGTTCGTCATCGCCATATCCCCGGCCGTGAACTGGCAGCAGCAAGGCCGCTACAACCTCCTCGCCCAGATGCGCGAGGACGGAGCCTCCGCCGAGCAGGTCGAGGCGGCGCTGCGGCGGCGGGAGGCCACGCTGCAACTGCTACGCCGCGGCGCGTCGTTCGAGGAGTACCGGGCTGAAGCCGGCGGCGCCCAGGGCATGACGGCCGAGCGATGGCGGTTCATCTCGAAGAACTACACCGCCGACGCCACAGCAGACCTGCGGGCCATTCGCGGGACGCCCGTCCTGCTGATCCTGGCCGGCCACGACATCAACGTCGACGTCGCCGACACCGAAACCGCCTACCGCAGGCTGCTCCAGGCCCCCGGCTTACAGGTCGAGCACTATCCCGACGCCACTCACTCCCTGGTGAAGCACGGTGTTGAACAATCGGAGGTCAGGGTCACGCTGACTGCGCTCTTCGCGCCCAGGGCCCTGTTCGCGAGCGGGTACCTCGCCGACCAGCGCCGCTTCCTCCAGCACGTCGACGACGAAAGCAACGGAGAGACGGCGTGACCGGCACGATGACGCAGCCGACGGCCGCAAGTGCGGCAGTGCGACGGATCGCGGACATCGACGCGCTGCGGGGCTTCGCGCTCTTCGGCATCCTGATGGTCAACATCACCTACCTCGCCTCCGCCTACCATGGCACCGGCCTGGAAGACCCCGGCTTCGACTCACCTGCCGACCGCGCTGTGCGCTTTCTGGTGGCGATGCTGTTCGAGGCCAAGTTCTACCTGCTGTTCTCCTTCTTGTTCGGCTACAGCTTCACCCTGCAAATGAAGTCCGCCGAACGCGGGGGCGTCCGCTTTGCCCACCGCTTCCTGCGCCGCCTCGCAGCGTTGTTCGCGCTCGGCGCCTTCCATGCCATCGTTCTCTTCCCCGGTGACATCCTCACCACCTACGCCCTGTTGGGCCTGATCCTGCTCATCGCTCGCCGCGGCCGGCCCCGCAAGGTGGTGCGCATCGCGGTCGTGCTGTTCACGGTTACAGCCGCCGGCTACTTGCTGCTCGGCCTCGCTCAGCACGCGGCGGGCGATGGTGGCATCGACTCGGCCTCCGTGGCAGCCCACGCCCAGCAGACCACCGGCGCGCTGCGCGGCAGCCCGGGTTCGGTGATCGGGGCGCACTTCAAGCAGCTGCCGGATGTCGCGTTCATGCTCATCTTCTTCCAAGCCCCTGCTGCTCTGGCCGCCTTCCTGCTCGGCCTCGCCGCAGGCAAGCACGAGGTCCTGGCCGACGTCACTCGCCACGAGCGGTTGCTGCGGCGGCTGCAGTGGGTCGGCTTCCCCATCGGGCTGGCCAGCGGCGTGGCTTACGCGCACGCGAGCCTGGAGCATCCGGGCAGCGCCTACCAGCTTTTCGCGCTGGGCGCGGATGTGGTGACCGCGCCCCTGCTGGCCGCCGCGTATGCGGCCACCGTGCTGCGGCTGATATCCACCGGTCGAGGCCGCCGCCTCGCCGCCGTCCTGGCTCCGGCGGGCCGGATGAGCTTGACCAACTACCTCGCCCAGTCACTGGTCTGCGCCCTGCTCTTCACCGGATTCGGTGCCGCGCTGGTGGGCCGCGTGCCACCGCCGCTGGTGACGGGCATCGCGCTGGGCCTGTTCGCATGCCAGGTCGTGGCCAGCCGGTGGTGGCTGTGCCGTCACCCTTACGGTCCGGTCGAGTGGCTGCTGCGAGCGGTGACCAACGCCGCCCGGCCAAGCTGGCGTAGCCGAGAGCGTGGCTGAGCCTCTCGTACGGAATCAGCAGCGGCAGGCCAGTGAGGAGGACGCGTTCGTGTCCGGGCGTCAGGCGGGCTGCCGGACAACTTCAGCTCCTACGATCATCGATGCTCGGGTACGCGCCGAGCGGAAGAATCTGCGGTCTGGACGGTAGTGCGGCGCGGGAGGGCCTGTGATGCGGGCCAAGACGCGGCACGCGAAAGGGGTGGGCCCCGCCGGATGACCGGCGGGGCCCACCCCGTGAGGCGTGCTCAGCGAGCGACGTTCGCCGTCGCCTTGCTGATGGCGGTCCCGTCGCTGTGCCCGGTGCGGCGGGCGGTCACCTTCACCGTGATCTTCCTTCCGCGCTGGGCGGGGGCCAGCTTCAGCGAGGAACCGGTGGCGCCCTTGATCGCCTTGCCGTCCGCGTACCACTGGTAGGCGTGCGAGGACGGGCTGGGCGTCCAGGTGCCCTGGGCGGCCTTGAGCGTGTAGCCGGCCCTGGCGGTGCCCGAGATCGTGGGCGCCTTGGTGGCCTTCGGAGCGCTGCCCTTGGCGACCGTGACCGCGGGGGTCGTGGCGGTGCCGTCGGCGTGGCCCGGGCGGTGGGCGGTGACGGTGACGGTCAGCTTCTTGCCGAGCAGCGAGGCGGGCACGGTGTACGTGGACGCCGTCGCCCCGGAGATCACCTTGCCGTCAGCCCTCCACTGGTAGCCGTACGACGTGGCGGCCGGAGTCCAGGTGCCCTGCGTGAGGCCTAGCTTGGTGCCGACCGTCGCCGTGCCGCTGATCTTCGGGGCCGTGGTCGCCATAGGGGCGGCGCCCTGGGCGACCATTACGGCCGCCGAGGTGACGGCGGTTTCCCCACCGAGAAGATGGGCGGTGACGCTGACGGTGAGCTTCTTGCCGAGCAGCGAGGCGGGCACGGTGTACGTGGACGCCGTCGCCCCGGAGACGGCCTCGCCGTCCGCCTTCCACTGGTAGCCGTACGACGCCGGGGTGGGCGTCCAACTGCCTGGATTCGCGGTGAGGGTGGCGCCGACCTGGGCCGTGCCCTGGATGGCGGGAGCCGCGGTGTTGGCCAGCGAGGGCGGGGTGACGGTGAAGGTGCCCTGGGCGTACTCCCCTGCGTTGTGGGTGATGACGCTGAGGTTCCAGTCACCCGGGGCGGTCCCGGTCAGGTCCAGGACGGCCGTCAGGGTCCTGCGGTCGGCCGAAACCGACACGGTGGTCGACTCCACCCTGCTGCCGGGTCGGCTGAGCACCACCTTGTCGTCCTTGTGCAGGGCGGTACCGATCACGCTCACGGTCGCCTTCGTGCCGCTTTCGGCGGTGGTCGGGGTCACCGTGTAGACGCTGACTCGCTGCGTTCCGCAGATGGCGGAGGAGCAGGTGAGTTCCGCCCGGTAGGAGGTGTGCGACGCCTTCTTGGGCAGGCTCAGAACCATGATGCTGGGGGTGACGGCCCTGGTCTCCGGCTCGTTGACGGAGCATTCGTAGCCGGTGGGCTGCATCAGTGTGCAGCCGTTGTCGAGGCTCTTGCCGTACAGCGCGGGCACGGCGGTGTCGGTGGCCCCCGTGGTGTCACTGATCGCCACGTTGAAGCGGTCGTTGTACGCAGTCGGCAGTGTCGCGCAGACGGCAGTGTGCTGCTCGTCCAGGGTGCCGGTGATCGGACCGTACCCGTAGCTGATGTTGGGGACGGCCGTACACTCCCGGGCCGGCCCGGCGGCGGTCGCGATGCGCAGGGCGTCGAAGCGGTAGGGGTCGTCGGCCTTCTGGCTCCTCGGCACGGTGACGAGGACCTGGTAGTGGGTGGAGCCGGTGACCGCGCAGGCCTTGTTGGTGTAGCTGCTGCAGGCGACCTTCCCGTCCTCACCGAAAGCCAGGAGGCTCGCGGTGCCCAACGCATCGCGGACGTCGAGGTGCAGGGTGTCCTCGGCGTCGGCGGTGGTGACCTGGCGGCAGAGCAGCGTGTCCCCCGCGGCGAAGGTGCCGCCCGTGGACGGTCCGCCGACCGAGGTCGCGGGATTGGCGGTGCAGCCCTTCGCGGTGGAGGTGACGTCCCGGCGGGTCAGGGAGTAGGTGCCGGTTGTGTCGCTTCCGTTGACGAGGACGGTGTGCGCGGCGCCCGGCACGAGGTTGCAGGTGAGCCGGATGGCCGGCAAGGCGGGGCCCCGGCAGACCTGCCTGCTGTTCTTGTCCACGACCGAGAGGTACGCCGTGGCCGTCGTACCGGGGGCGGGCTGGAGCTGGAGGCTCTCCACCGTGCTGTGGTCACCGGCGGGAATGGTCAGGCAGTGCGAGAACACCCCGTCACCCGTGCTCAAGCGTGCGTGGGCGCTGTCGGAGGTGAAGTCGCCCGCCGGGAGTACCTGGCAGTCGTTCGGCGCGCTCGTGCGGTACAGGGCGAGGCGGTAGGAGCCGGTCGGCGTCTTCTGGTCGGCGGCGGAGACCAGGACACGGAACGGAGCGGTGCCGTTCAGCCCACAGGTGCCCCAGTTGAGGGTGGTCCCGTCGCACAACTGGGCGCCGGTGGCGTCGGCGACGGTGACGTCGATCCGCGGGATCTGGCCGCTGACGCTCTTCAGCGCGGCCATGCCGGAGCCCTTGGGCAGCGGCAGGGTAAGACAGTCCACCTCGCCGCTGTGGGTCAGGGTGCCCTGGTGGTTGCCGAGTTCGACGGCCTGGCAGCCGGTGGCGGCGGACCGGTCGAGGATCAGGGTGGCGTCGTCCGTGAGTACGGTGTAGTCGCCGGCGGCGGGCAGGGTGCAGGTGCCGTCCGATGTGCAGACGGTCCTGCCCGTGTGGTCGTACGTCTTCAGCCGGGAGCGATTCCCGTCATGGACCGCGTACACGTCGTAGCGCCCGGCGGCGGGCGCGGTGAAGACCTTGCAGCCGGAGGCCTGATCCACGGTGGTGGGCGCCGAGCCGTACACGTTGAGCGGGACGGGCGCGCAGCCGGCCGGGTCGGAGAGGCGGCGGATCTTCAGGGTGTACGCGGCGGGGAAGCCGCCCTCCACGTCGCCGATGCGGGCGAGGACCCGGTAGGGGCCGTCGCCGGGCAGGACGCAGCCTTCGCTGTTGTCGTCGTTCGAGCGCGGGCAGATCCGGGCACCGGACGCGTCGGTGATCCAGTACTGGCTGTCGCCGGAGTGCTTGTCGGTGCGGAGGTCGACCGTGATGCGCTCACCGGCCTTACCGGTGAAGGGCTGGCACATGATCGCCACCGGGCCGGGGGCGGAGCCCTTCACGACGGGGGCGTCCCACGCCGTTCCGGCCTCCGGGGCGCACTGGTCTGCGGTGTTCAGCGGCACGACGGCGACAGGAGTGTTGATCAGGTTCTGCCACCCCTGGTTGACCACCTTCAGGGTGTAGGCGCCGGCGCGGGGCAGGTCGCACCAGCCCTCGTCGCTCCGATCGGTTTGGTTGCAGTTCAGTTGGGTGGCGCCGTCGAAGACCTGGGAGTGGGTCTCGGCGTGGACCTTGCCGAGCACGATGCGGTGCAGCCCCGCCTTCGCGGCGGTGAAGCCGAAGCAGGCGCTGCTGCCGCCGGGGATCGTCGCCTTGCCGGCCGCGCTGCCCGGGTCCCCGAAGGGAGTGAGCGGCAGCGCGGCACAGTTGTCGCCGGCGGCGTCCGCGGCGGTGGGCGTGATATCCCGCGCCCACGCTGCTCCCGCCGGGAGCAGCGTGGACAGCAGGACGGACAACAGGACGGGCAGTGTGAGCAGAAGTGCGGTGCGCGGCGCAGGTCTGGCGGTCGTCGCACGCGGATGGCGTGACATTCCGTTCCCCCCGGGACGGTAAGGACATGGCCGCGCTCGCTGGTCCGGTGCGGCACATGACAAAGATGCGGCCATGATCGCACAGGAATCCGACAAAGAGAGCCTGAATTCGACTGGCGGGGCCACCGACCGGCGCCGGGTCCCCCATGGAATTAAGAGGAGCCAGTATTAAGCGCTCATCGGTCCATGTCTCCTTCCGGTGAGGCTCGTTGGGCTGGCGGAGGGGGAAGGGGGACGGCCCGCTGTGGCTGGTGTCGGACGACTTGTGGTGGCGGATTGAGCCCCTGCTGTCGGCGCGTGCACCCCGGCGTCGCCCTCCGGGTCGTCTACCGCTGGATGGCCGCAGGTGCCTGCAGGGGATCTTGTTCGTGCTGGATATGGCATCCAGTGGGAGTGGCTGCCGCAGGAATTCGGCTTCGGTGGCGGCGGCCACGTAGTGGTGCACGAGTGGTGCGAGGTCCCCAGATTCGGTCTGGACAACAATGAAGCCCCGGGCCGCTGGCCTGGGGCTTTTGTATGGAGCGGGTGACGGGAATCGAACCCGCGCTCTGAGCTTGGGAAGCTCATGTTCTACCATTAAACTACACCCGCGCGGCGGGCCGTGACCGGCACCGCATCGTCGCACACTGTACCCCATCGCTGGCCCCCGGTGTATTTCGCCGCGGGGCCTTTGCGCTGTCCGGGGCCCTGGCCCCGGGCTCTCTCGAAGGTCGGATGTGGCTGCGGGGCGCGGGAGTTGAGGCGTAACGTTGAACGGCGGAGTGCCGCGTGCGGCCCCGTCCCCTTCATCCTCTAATGTGGCCGTTCGTCCGCATTTGGTTGGGGAAGGGACCCGATGGACTTGATGGAGCGCACCGTCGTCCGCTGTGCCGAGGGGCATGTCTTCAGTACGGCTTCGTTTCCGATGCAGCAGCTCGGCGCCGATCGGATCGGGCCCGGGCGGCTCATCCGGTGTCCGCGTTGTGCGCGGCTGCGCAGTGTCGTGCCTGTGGAGCCCGCCAAGCGGTAGCGGGAGACGTCGCGGGGCGTAGCGGAACGTCAGGGAGAGGCACGGAGAGGAGCGCGCGGGGCCGTCCGATTGGGGTGGGCCCGTGCGCTCTGCGTATCCTCGGGGCGTGCTTCTCTCAGACAAGGATATCCGGGCCGAGATCGACGCCGGACGGGTCCGCATCGACCCGTACGACGCAACCATGGTGCAGCCCTCGAGCATCGATGTGCGGCTGGACCGCTACTTCCGGGTGTTCGAGAACCACCGCTATCCGCACATCGACCCCGCCGTCGAGCAGGCCGACCTGACGAGGCTGGTCGAACCCGAGGGTGACGAGCCGTTCATCCTGCACCCCGGGGAGTTCGTCCTCGCCTCGACGTACGAGGTCATCTCGCTGCCGGACGATCTCGCCTCGCGGCTCGAGGGGAAGTCCAGCCTGGGGCGGCTCGGGCTGGTCACGCACTCCACCGCCGGCTTCATCGACCCGGGGTTCTCCGGGCACGTCACGCTCGAGCTGTCGAATCTCGCGACGCTGCCCATCAAGCTCTGGCCGGGGATGAAGATCGGCCAGCTGTGCATGTTCCGGCTGAGCTCGCCGGCCGAGTTCCCGTACGGGAGCGAGCGCTACGGCTCGCGCTACCAGGGGCAGCGGGGACCGACCGCCTCGCGGTCCTTCCAGAACTTCCACCGGACTCAGGTGTGAGCCATGGCTGATGTCCGGGAGAACCTGACGTACGAGAAGTTCGGCGGCGCGATCCGTCAGCTCGCGCAGACCATCGCCGACGACGGCTACGAGCCGGACATCGTGCTCTCCATCGCGCGCGGCGGCGTCTTCGTCGCGGGCGGTCTCGCGTACGCCCTGGACTGCAAGAACATCCACCTGGTGAACGTGGAGTTCTACACCGGCGTGGGGACGACGCTGGAGATGCCGGTCATGCTCGCGCCGATGCCGAACGCGATCGACTTCTCCCGGAAGAAAGTCCTCATCGCCGACGACGTCGCCGACACCGGCAAGACGCTCAAGCTCGTGCACGACTTCTGCGTCGACCATGTCGCCGAGGTGCGCAGTGCCGTCATCTACGAGAAGTCGCACAGCCTCGTGAAGTGCGAATACGTGTGGAAGCGCACGGATGACTGGATCAACTTCCCGTGGTCGGTCGAACCGCCCGTCGTGCGGCGCGCGGGTCAGATTCTGGACGCCTGATCGGGCAGGAGCAACGGACGTGGGCCCCGGCATCCGTCGGGCCACGTCTGTTGCCGGGAACCGGGGCGCCCCGGTTGGCGGACACGCGATCTCAGAATGTGGGCATCTCACGGCGTGGACCGGAGCACGGAAGCGTCGTGGCTAGCATGGCGGAATGAGCGACGACACATCCGATGACGCCAACTACAGCCACTCACCGACCTCGCGGTCCGGTAAACCCACATCGCTGCGGACGCTCAGGCGCGCGACCCGGTGGGAGACGCTCGCCCTTGTCGTTGTGCTGCTAATCCTCGCGTTCGCCTTCGCCTAGCCAGTCGTCGACGGCGCGCAGGCCGGGTCCGGTGGCCTAGGGCGGTGCGTCCGGCTCGGCCGGGAAGGTGCCGGACATGCGCAGGGCCCCCGCCTCGTCATTGGCGGGGGCCCTGCGCAGTCTCAGATCGTGCCCAGCTTGATGATCGACAGCAGCGCGATCAGCTGGATCGCCGACGCTCCCAGCGCCTTCGGCCACGGCAGATCGTGCGACTTGCTCACCATCGACGTGAACAGCGCGCCCGCCGCCAGCCAGGTCGCCCAGCCGAGTATCTGGACCAGGGAGTTCTCGCCGCCCAGGAAGAGCGCGAAGACCAGGCGTGGCGCGTCCGTGATGGACATGATCAGCATGGAGAGGCCGACCGTCGGCTGCCAGGCGCCGTCGCCGCCGAGCTGGCGGGCCAGGGTGTGGGTCACCGCGCCCAGGATCAGGCCGCCGATGACGAACGCCACCGCCGTCGTCAGGACGTACGGAATGGCCGTGGAGATCGTCGCGTTGATCGTCTCCTCGCGGGCCTTGTCGAAGCCGAAGAGCGCGAGCAGGCCGTAGAGGAACGTGACGATCAGCGCCGGGCCCCACACGGGGTAGTCGCGCATCTGCCAGAACGTCGGGCCCGGGCGCAGCACGATGCCGCTCAGCAGCTGCTTCCAGTGCAGCCGCGGGCCCGCCGGCGCAGCTGTTGAAGCGCCCGCGCGGTAGGTCGCGCCGTTGCCGTACGGGTCCTCGTCGATGCTGAACGCCTGCGTGTGGCCAGGGGAGTTGGCATACGGGTCGCCGTGCGGGTGCTGCTGCTGGTACGGGTCGCCGAAGTACTCCGGTTCGCCGTACGGGCCCTGGGGCTGGCCCTGTTGTTGGTAGCCGCCGCCCGCCTGGGGCCACTGCGGCGGTTGTTGCTGCTGCGCATGCGGCGGCCCCGCATGGCCGCCACCGCCCCGGTAGGGCGGCGGTGCCTGCTGCGGTTGCTGCTGCTGCGACGTGCGGTTGTCCCGGCCGCGTCCGATCCTGAATCCAGCCACGTAATCGAACGTACCTGGTCCCGGAGAGTGAGGTGCCCGCGCTGGGGGAACCCACAGGCCTTTGCTGCCGACCTGTGACATCCCCTAGGGGATCCCGGGGGCGGCTGCGGAGGCGGTTCAGTGCAACCGGTTCGGTGCAGCCGGTTCAGTGCAGGAAGACCGACGTGCTGAAGGTAAGCAGCGCGGCCGTCCGCGCCGAGGCCGGATACAGCGCCACGACATCCGCCCGCTCGCCCCGGTGCGTACGAGTGAGAAGGTCGGGGCGCCTGTCGCCGTCGAAGTCCGCGTACTGCAGGACATCGGTCACCGGGCTCGTCTCGCCCGCCGGGAGGGCGGGGGACGGCGGGACGGACACGGCGGTGAAGCCGTAGCGGCCTCCCGCCCGGCCCGGGCCCTGCGGGCCGCCGAGCAGCAGTTTGCCCTTGGCCGCCGCGCCCGGCTCCGGGGCGCGGGCGGAGACCACCAGGTCGTCGTAGCCGTCGTCGTTGACGTCGGGCCGGGGGGAGGGCGCGGACAGGGCGGGGCCGCCCCCCTGGACCGGGGCCGTGGCCGCCCGCGGGGCGCCGGTGCGGGCGAAGGGCCCGCGCAGGAAGCTGACCCGGCCCGCGGACGCGGTGACCGCGAGGTCGGTGGAGCCGTCGCCGTCGAAGTCGCCGCAGACGGGGTGGTCGGGCCACTCGTTTCCGTAACGGGCCTGCTCGGGGATCCGCAGGACGACCGCCTTGCCCGCGAGCCCGGCCGGGGAGCCGAAGAGGACCTGGAGCGGTACGGGTGGGCGGCCGATGCCGTCGTACGGCGGGTCGGTGGCCACGATCAGGTCGGAGAAGCCGTCCTTGTCGAGGTCGCAGGCGGCCTCGGCGTCGAAGGCGGCGGGCAGGGTGCCGCCGACGGGCGCGGCGTTGGCCCGCGGGGTGAGCAGGCGGTGTACGGAGGGGTCGAGGGTGCGGGGGCCCGCGGTGCCGTAGACGACGCCGATGCCCGCGTCGTCGCCGTGGCTGTCGCCCGGTGCCTTCACCAGGTCGTTCAGTACGAGGTCGCGGTGGCCGTCGCCGTTGAAGTCGCCGGGGACGCGGCTGCCCTTGCCCCGGGGGACGGGCAGGGCGGCGGCCCGGGCGGCGAGCGGGGCGGTGTCGCCGTTCTTGGCGGGGGCGGGCCGCTGGGGCTCGGGCGTGCTCGTGCAGCCCGCCAGCAGCACCGCGCAGGCGCAGGCCGCGATCGCTGCCGCCGCGGGCCCCAGTCCTGTCCGCACAACCCACCTCGTCCGTCTCGTTCGTACTCAGCCGCCTCACGATGCTCGTTCGGCGTTCGCCTCAGGGCAATGGCTCCGGCGAGATCGCTGGCCAATGGTTATCCGGTGAGCATCCGTAGCTTCGTGGATGCCGCAGCCGCAAACGGCTACAGACACGGCAGATCAGGCATCAACTCACCGGCCTGGGCCGCGCGGTGCCGCGGCAACCGGCGTGCGCGTACGCATGCGGCAACTGACAGACAGAAGCGGCCGGTTCTGCCCCCGAGGCAGATCCGGCCGCTTCTGTGCAGTGCAGTCTTCCAGTCTTCCGGAACTACTTCACCGGCTCGGGCTCCGGTGCGTCCTGCGACTCCGTCTCGCCCGCGGGCTCGGCCGGAGGCGTCTTCACCGAGTCGAGCAGCAGCTGCGCGACATCCACGACCTGCAGGCTCTCCTTCGCCTTGCCGTCGTTCTTCTTGCCGTTGACGGAGTCCGTCAGCATGACGAGGCAGAACGGGCAGGCGGTCGAGACGATGTCCGGGTTCAGCGACAGCGCCTCGTCCACGCGCTCGGTGTTGATGCGCTTGCCGATCCGCTCCTCCATCCACATGCGCGCGCCACCGGCGCCACAGCAGAAGCCGCGCTCCTTGTGACGGTGCATCTCCTGCTGGCGCAGGCCCGGGACGGCGGACATGATCTCGCGCGGCGGCGTGTAGACCTTGTTGTGGCGGCCCAGGTAGCAGGGGTCGTGGTACGTGATCAGACCCTCGACCGGAGTCACCGGAATGAGCTTGCCCTCGTCGATGAGGTGCTGGAGCAGCTGCGTGTGGTGGATGACCTCGAACTCGCCGCCCAGCTGCGGGTATTCGTTCGCGATCGTGTTGAAGCAGTGCGGGCAGGTCGCGACGATCTTCTTCGACGACTTGGGCTTCTTGGTCGTCTCGTCCTCGTCGTCCTCGCCGTAGGCCATGTTCAGCATGGCCACGTTCTCCTGGCCGAGCTGCTGGAACAGCGGCTCGTTGCCCAGGCGCCGGGCGGAGTCACCCGTGCACTTCTCGTCGCCGCCCATGATCGCGAACTTCACGCCCGCGATGTGCAGCAGCTCCGCGAAGGCCTTGGTGGTCTTCTTGGCCCGGTCCTCCAGGGCGCCCGCGCAGCCGACCCAGTACAGGTAGTCGACCTCGCTCAGGTCCTCGACGTCCTTGCCGACGATCGGGACCTCGAAGTCGACCTCCTTGGTCCACTCGACGCGCTGCTTCTTGGCGAGCCCCCAGGGGTTGCCCTTCTTCTCCAGGTTCTTGAGCATCGTGCCCGCCTCGGACGGGAACGCGGACTCGATCATCACCTGGTAGCGGCGCATGTCGACGATGTGGTCGATGTGCTCGATGTCGACCGGGCACTGCTCCACGCACGCACCGCAGGTGGTGCAGGACCACAGGACGTCCGGGTCGATGACGCCGTTCTCCTCCAGCGTCCCGATCAGGGGGCGCTCCGCCTCCGCGAGAGCGGCCGCGGGGACGTCCTTGAGAGCCTCTGCCGAGGCCTTCTCCTCGCCCTCCATCGTCTTGCCGCCGCCGGCCAGCAGATACGGGGCCTTGGCGTGCGCGTGGTCGCGCAGCGACATGATCAGGAGCTTGGGGGACAGCGGCTTTCCGGTGTTCCAGGCCGGGCACTGCGACTGGCAGCGTCCGCACTCCGTACACGTGGAGAAGTCGAGGATGCCCTTCCAGGAGAACTGCTCGACCTGGGAGACGCCGAAGACGTCGTCCTCGCCCGGGTCCTCGAAGTCGATCTCCTTGCCGCCGCTCGTCATCGGCTGGAGGGCGCCGAGAGCGGTGGAGCCGTCGGCGTTCCGCTTGAACCAGATGTTCGGGAAGCCGAGGAAGCGGTGCCAGGCGACACCCATGTTGGTGTTGAGCGAGACCGTGATCATCCAGATCAGCGAGGTGCCGATCTTGATCATCGCGGTGAAGTAGATCAGCGTCTGGAGCGTGGGGACGCTCAGCCCGTTGAAGGCCAGGACCAGGGGGTACGAGACGAAGTACGCCGGCTCGTAGCTGTCGACGTGGTGGATCGCGCCCTCGAGCCCGCGCAGGGCGAGGATCGCGAGGCCGATCGTGAGGATGACGTACTCGACGAAGTACGCCTGCCAGGCCTTGGAGCCCGCGAAGCGCGACTTGCGGCCCGCCCGCGAGGGCAGGTTGAGCAGCCGGATCGCCATCAGCACGACGATGCCGACCACGGTCATGATGCCGATGAACTCGATGTACATCTCGAACGGCAGGAAGCCGCCGATGACCGGCAGCGTCCAGTCCGCCTCGAAGAGTTGGCCGTACGCCTGTGCCAGGGTCGGCGGGAGCGTCAGGAAACCGATCGCGACGAACCAGTGGGCGAAGCCCACGATCCCCCACCGGTTCATCCGGGTGTGGCCGAGGAACTCCTTGACCAGGGTGATCGTGCGCTGCTTCGGGTCGTCGGTGCGGCTGCCTGCCGGGACCGGCTGACCGAGCTTCACGAAGCGGTAGATCTGCGCGACGGCTCGGGCGATGAGCGCAACGCCGACCACGGTCAGGACCAGCGACACGATGATCGCGGCGAGTTGCATTTGGGGGCTCCTCGGGCCTGCGAGGGTGGGGATCTCGACAGTCTACTAAGCGGTAACTTAATCAGTCCGTGCTGAGCGTACCCACTTATTCCGCCGCACTGTAGCCACGCAGCCGGTGATCTGTGTCGCTCAGGCAAGCCTGACCGGACGGGCCGCGCGGCGTCCGGCGATCGCGGTCGGCAGGGTCCGGACCAGGATCAACAGGTCCAGTCCCAGCCAGTGCTGCTCCACATAATGTAGATCGAGCACGCCCATTTCCTCCCAGGGGAGCTCGGAGCGGCCGCTGATCTGCCACAGACCCGTGATTCCGGGGCGTACGCAGAGACGTGCCCGGCCCGCGACGGAGGCGTCTTCGCCGGGCGGCAGTGGCCGGGGACCCACGAGCGACATCTCCCCGCGCACCACATTGACCAGCTGCGGCAGATTGTCCAGGAAGTGGCGGCGCAGCAGCCGTCCGGCGGGCGAGGCCGGTGTCGTACGGAACGACAGCATCGCAAACGTGGACCCGCCCAGGCCCGTCCTGTCGCGGCGGGTCAGGAGCGGGCCCCGGGTGGTCGAGGCGACGGCGGCGGTCAGGGCGAGCAGCACGGGGGACAGGAGCAGCAGCAGGATCAGGCTGCCCGTCAGGTCGATGGCTCGCTTCGCAGGCATGGACGCACGCCCTTTGGCTTCTCTTGACCGCTTTTGCGGCTCTGACTCTCCCAGATGGGGGCATCCGTGAAGGGGTGCGCCACGCGCTGCGGCGGACTTGGGGTGCAGGTCGGGGGGTGGGCTGCAGGTAAGTGCCGGATAAAAGTTGAGTGGGGTCGACTCAGCTCTGTTGACGTCGTCGGCTCGGTCATGCATCCTTGAGCCAGATCCACTCAAGTCAGCTGGAGGAATTGAAATGGCACGTGCGGTCGGCATCGACCTGGGCACGACTAACTCCGTCGTCAGCGTTCTGGAGGGCGGCGAGCCCACCGTCATCACCAACGCCGAGGGTGCCAGGACCACGCCGTCCGTCGTCGCCTTCGCGAAGAACGGTGAGGTGCTGGTCGGCGAGGTAGCGAAGCGTCAGGCAGTCACGAACGTCGACAGGACCATCCGGTCGGTCAAGCGCCACATGGGCACCGACTGGAAGATCGAGCTCGACGGGAAGACCTTCAACCCGCAGCAGATGAGCGCCTTCATCCTGCAGAAGCTGAAGCGCGACGCGGAGTCCTACCTCGGCGAGAAGGTCACCGACGCGGTGATCACCGTCCCGGCGTACTTCAACGACTCCGAGCGTCAGGCCACCAAGGAGGCCGGTGAGATCGCGGGTCTGAACGTCCTGCGTATCGTCAACGAGCCGACGGCGGCCGCCCTGGCCTACGGCCTCGACAAGGACGACCAGACCATCCTCGTCTTCGACCTCGGTGGCGGCACCTTCGACGTGTCGCTGCTGGAGATCGGCGACGGCGTCGTCGAGGTGAAGGCCACCAACGGTGACAACCACCTCGGTGGTGACGACTGGGACCAGCGCGTCGTCGACTACCTGGTGAAGCAGTTCGCCAACGGTCACGGCGTGGACCTGTCCAAGGACAAGATGGCTCTCCAGCGTCTCCGCGAGGCCGCGGAGAAGGCGAAGATCGAGCTGTCGTCGTCCACCGAGACGAACATCAACCTGCCCTACATCACGGCCTCCGCCGAGGGCCCGCTGCACCTGGACGAGAAGCTCACGCGCGCTCAGTTCCAGCAGCTCACCGCGGACCTCCTGGAGCGCTGCAAGACGCCGTTCCACAACGTCATCAAGGACGCCGGCATCCAGCTGTCCGAGATCGACCACGTGGTTCTGGTCGGCGGCTCGACCCGTATGCCCGCCGTCGCCGAGCTCGTCAAGGAGCTCACCGGCGGCCAGGACGCCAACAAGGGTGTGAACCCCGACGAGGTCGTCGCCATCGGTGCCGCTCTTCAGGCCGGTGTCCTCAAGGGTGAGGTCAAGGACGTCCTGCTCCTCGACGTGACCCCGCTGTCCCTCGGTATCGAGACCAAGGGCGGCATTATGACCAAGCTGATCGAGCGCAACACCACGATCCCGACCAAGCGTTCCGAGATCTTCACGACGGCCGAGGACAACCAGCCGTCCGTGCAGATCCAGGTCTACCAGGGCGAGCGCGAGATCGCGGCGTACAACAAGAAGCTCGGGATGTTCGAGCTGACCGGTCTGCCGCCGGCCCCGCGCGGGGTCCCGCAGATCGAGGTCGCCTTCGACATCGACGCCAACGGCATCATGCACGTGACCGCGAAGGACCTGGGCACGGGCAAGGAGCAGAAGATGACCGTCACCGGCGGCTCCTCGCTGCCGAAGGACGAGGTCGACCGGATGCGCCAGGAGGCCGAGCAGTACGCGGACGAGGACCACCGCCGCCGCGAGGCCGCCGAGTCCCGCAACCAGGGCGAGCAGCTCGTCTACCAGACCGAGAAGTTCCTCAAGGACAACGAGGACAAGGTCCCCGGTGACGTCAAGACCGAGGTCGAGACCGCGCTCACCGAGCTGAAGGAGAAGCTCAAGGGCGAGGACACGGCCGAGATCCGCACGGCGACCGAGAAGGTCGCCGCGGTCAGCCAGAAGCTCGGCCAGGCGATGTACGCCAACGCCGCCCCCGAGGGTGGCGCGGCCCCCGGCGCCGATGGCGCCCAGGCCGGTGAGCAGCCCCAGGCCGAGGACGATGTGGTCGACGCCGAGATCGTCGACGACGAGAAGCCGAAGAAGGACGGTGCCGCGTGACGGAGGAGACCCCGGGTTTCGAGGAGAAGCCCGACGTCCCCTCAGGCGCCACCTCTGACGACGCCGCCGCGTCCGCCGAGTCCTCCGAGAGGGAGGGCCCGGCGGCCCCGGCAGGGGACGCAGCAGCAAAGATCGCAGGCCTGACGGCTCAGCTGGACCAGGTGCGTACGGCGCTCAACGAGCGCACCGCGGACCTCCAGCGGCTCCAGGCCGAGTACCAGAACTACCGCCGTCGTGTGGAGCGCGACCGGATCACGGTCAAGGAGATCGCCACGGCGTCTCTGCTGACCGAGCTCCTGCCCATGCTCGACGACATCGGCCGTGCGCGTGATCACGGGGAGCTGGTGGGCGGGTTCAAGTCGGTTGCCGAGTCTCTCGAGACGGCCGCAGCCAAGATGGGCCTGCAGCAGTTCGGCAAGGAGGGCGAGCCCTTCGACCCGACGATCCACGAGGCCCTGATGCACTCGTACGCACCGGATGTCACCGAGACCACGTGCGTCGCGGTCCTGCAGCCGGGGTATCGCATCGGCGAACGGACCATCAGGCCCGCACGGGTCGCGGTGGCCGAGCCCCAGCCGGGCGCGGCGCCCGCGACCTCGAAGGACGAGACGGCGAACGACGAGGAGAGCGGTGGCCCGGACGAGGGCTGACGCAATGATTGTCCGAGAGGAGGGACGTCGATGAGCACGAAGGACTTCGTCGAGAAGGACTACTACAAGGTCCTCGGCGTCCCCAAGGACGCCACCGAGGCCGAGATCAAGAAGGCGTACCGGAAGCTCGCCCGCGAGTTCCACCCGGACGCCAACAAGGGCGATGCCAAGGCGGAGGAGCGCTTCAAGGAGATCTCCGAGGCCCATGACATCCTCGGCGACCCGAAGCGGCGCAAGGATTACGACGAGGCACGCGCCCTCTTCGGCAACGGTGGCTTCCGCGCCGGTGCGCCGGGCGGCCCCGGCGGCTCCTTCAACTTCGACCTGGGCGACCTCTTCGGCGGCGCCCAGGGCGGCACGCAAGGGGGCGCCGGCGGCTTCGGCGGCGGTCTCGGCGATGTCTTCGGCGGGCTGTTCAACCGCGGCGCCGGCCCGGGTACGCGTACCCAGCCGCGCCGTGGCCAGGACATCGAGTCCGAGGTGACGCTCAGCTTCACCGAAGCGGTCGACGGGGCCACGGTCCCGCTGCGGATGTCCAGCTCGGCCGCCTGCAAGGCCTGTTCGGGCACCGGCGACAAGAACGGCACGCCCCGCGTGTGCCCGACCTGTGTCGGCACCGGCCAGGTCTCGCGCGGCGGCAGCGGCTCCTTCTCGCTCACCGACCCGTGCGTGGACTGCAAGGGCCGCGGGCTGATCGCGCAGGACCCCTGCGAGGTCTGCAAGGGCAGCGGGCGCGCCCGTTCCTCGCGCACCATGCAGGTCCGGATCCCGGCGGGCGTCTCCGACGGCCAGCGGATCCGGCTGCGCGGCAAGGGAGCCCCCGGCGAACGGGGCGGCCCGGCGGGCGACTTGTACGTGGTCGTGCATGTCGACTCCCATCCGGTCTTCGGCCGCAAGGGCGACAACCTCACGGTCACCGTGCCCGTCACCTATACGGAGGCGGCGCTCGGCGGCGAGGTGAAGGTGCCCACGCTCGGCGGTCCGCCGGTCACGCTGAAGCTGCCCGCGGGGACACCCAACGGCCGTACGATGCGTGCCCGCGGCAAGGGCGCGGTCCGCAAGGACGGCACCCGCGGCGACCTGCTGGTCACCGTCGAGGTCGCGGTCCCCAAGGAGCTGGGCGACAAGGCGAAGGAAGCGCTGGAGGCCTACCGCGAAGCCACCGCGGACGAGGACCCGCGGGCCGAGCTGTTCCAGGCCGCGAAGGGAGCATGAGATGGACGGTCGTCGCCGCAACCCCTACGAACTGACCGACGAGTCGCCGGTGTACGTCATTTCGGTGGCGGCCCAGCTCTCGGGCTTGCATCCGCAGACGCTGCGGCAGTACGACCGGCTTGGTCTCGTGTCCCCCGACCGCACCGCGGGACGGGGCCGCCGATACAGTGCCCGTGACATCGAACTGCTGCGCACCGTCCAGCAGTTGTCGCAGGACGAGGGCATCAACCTGGCCGGAATCAAGCGCATCATCGAACTGGAGAACCAGGTCGCTGCGCTTCAGCAAAGGGTTGTCGAGCTGTCGGCCGCAGTCGAGGGAGCGGCTGCGGCGATGCAGCAGCGCGAGGCCCAGGTGCATGCCTCCTACCGGCGCGATCTCGTGCCGTACCAGGATGTGCAGCAGGCGAGCGCGCTGGTGGTCTGGCGACCCAAGCGTTCCGAATAGGCCATGTCTCGGTCCGAAGGGGCGGTGGAGCAACGCGAGTTGCTCCACCGCCCCTTCTGCATATGGGTTTCGGTCAGGTTCAGGACTGGTGTTCCAGCATTCCCGACTGGGCGATCAGATAGCCCAGCTGGGTCCGGCTGCCGCTGCCCAACGAGGAGCCCAGCTTGGCGATATGGGCCCGGCAGGTACGGACGTTCATCCCGAGCCGGCGGGCGATCGCCTCGTCCACATGCCCTTCTACCAGCAGTTTCGCGATCGAGCGCTGGATGCCGGTGATGCCGTCCAGGTCCGGTCCGTAACTGATCGGCTCCTCCCACGCGATGCCGTGCAGCCAGAACTGCTCGAAGACGCCGACCAGATACTCGACGATGCCCTTGTGCCGCAGTTCCAGCGCGGACAGCCGGTCGCTGCTCGCCGGGATGAAGGCCACTCTCCGGTCCACGATGATCAGCCGGTCGATGATCTCCTCCAGCGTGCGCACCTCCACGCCGGAGGGCCCCACCTGCTCCATGTAGGCGAGCGTGGCGGGGTGGTGGCGGGCCGTGTGCTGGTAGAGCGTGCGCATGCGGACGCCGCGGTCGATGAGCGGCTCCACGCGGCGCAGCGCCTTTTCCAGGATGTGCGGCTGTCGCCCGCTGCCGGGCTGGACAGTGAGAAGCTCCTCGGTGCAGTCTGCGGTGACCTGGTCGAGGGTTGTGTTGATGCGGTTGAGGCCCTCGAGGACGGTAATCCCTTGTGGGACCGTGGAGTTCTGAGCGGTGAACGCCATGAATGGCTCAAGAGCATCGGTCAGAGCGACAGTTCGTCGTCGGCGCTCTTGGATCTCCCGCTCAATGGGGTGTATCAGCTGTGTCAGCGCAGTGGTCGGCGGGACCGGTCGGAGCCACTGAGCGTCGTCGGGATCCGGGTGCAGCAGGGCGAGATCGAAGAGGCAGGGTGTTGATTCCGCCTCTGACCGGGCTATACGCCCGGTGCGCAGTGCGGTGATGTAGAGACTTTTCCCCGCCTCGCACAGCTCGCCGTCTGCGTGAGGGTGTCCCGTTTCGCCCTCATTAGATGGCATATGCACCCCCTCAGGCTCCTGCATTACAGGAACATGATGCCTGCCGTCGCTGGTGCAAGCGTTCGGAGTGAGACATCGTCTTATGCGCGGGGGAGGAGGAATGATCAAAAGAGGTGGAGATCACCCATGTCTAGGACGCTACGTGCTCTTTGTGCTCTTGCCATAGCGGCGGCCGCGCTCGGTGCGGTGGCCTCCGGTGAGCCCTCCTGGGGTAGCTCTCCCGCCAGCGCGGTGACGGCAGCTCCTGGGGAACCGTCGTGGGGTTTCGCTCCCGCTGACGCTGTGGCCGGAACGCCCGGTGAGCCCTCCTGGGGCGTCGTGGCACCGGCGGATGCGTCGGCTCCCGGTGAGCCTTCATGGGGTGTCGCTCCGGCTGACGCCGCGGGCACGCCCGGTGAGCCCTCATGGGGTGTCGCTCCGGCCCGCACGGACGCATGACCGTTCCACCGGACGACCGGGTCTTCCGGCGTGAGATGGCTACGGCTTATCGATCGGGGTGGCATTTCATCGACCTCGTCACGGCAATCCCCCACCGTGGCGACTCGTTGATGGTCACCCTCTTCGGAGAGCCGATTGTCGTGGCACGCGAGGAGGACGAAGACGTCCGTGCGTATCGGTGCCTTCGCCGGCCCCGTGGAGCTCCGCAGCCCGTCCGCTGTGCCATCCGGTACGGCATGATTTTCGTCAATCTCGATCAACGTGATCACCAGTTGGTCGAGCCCGACACCACCACCGCCACCCCCCGCAGTGCCTGAGCGGTTCCCCCGTCGTTGTAAATCGCTCAGGCGCTTCCCCCACACAGCGGCGCCATCGTGGACCTGAAACGCGATGGCGCCGCTGTGCTTTTCCCGTACGGAAGCCATGTACGGGAAGGTGAGCCCGGCTAGGCCCGGCCCATCGCCCGCGTCAGGGCGATCTCGATCAGCACCCGGTCCGGATTCGGGGCCGGTGTGCGCCCGTAGCGTTCCGCGTAACGCTCCACCGCGTCCGCGATGAGCTCGGGCTCCGTGCGGACCCTCGCGCGGCCCTCCAGGGTCGCCCAGCGCCCCTTGTCGACCTGGCAGACCGCGACCGGCGCCCCGTCCGGGCCCGCGGCCAGGATGTTTGCGACCTTGTGGCTGTGCTTATTGGTGATGACGCGCGCGAATCCGCCCTCCGGGTCGTACGTGACGCCGACCGCGACGACGTGAGGGGTGCCGTCCTGGCGCGGGGTCGTCAGTGTGCACATGTGGTACTCACGCCAGAAGGTGAGGAAGGACGCGTCGGGACTGCGCGGATCGATGGCCATGCCCCGGAACCTACCGGCGGCGGCTACCCTTTCACAGGTTGAGTGGAATAGACTCAACTTTGTGCACGCTGAATGAGTCAGTGTGAGGGAACAGGCCCCTACCAGCGAGGAGGAGAGACCGCAGTGGACGCCGAGCTGACCAACAAGAGCCGGGATGCGCTCAACGCCGCCACCAGTCGGGCGGTGTCCGCCGGGCATCCCGATCTGACCCCCGCGCATCTGCTGCTCGCGCTGCTCGCGGGCGAGGACAACGAGAACATCGTGGATCTGCTGGCCGCCGTCGAGGCGGACCAGGTGGCCGTGCGCGCCGGGGCCGAGCGGGTGCTCGCGGCCCAGCCCAGCGTGACCGGCTCGACCGTCGCCCCGCCCCAGCCCAACCGGGAGCTGCTGGCGGTCATCGCCGACGCCGACCGGCGGGCCAAGGAGCTCGGCGACGAGTATCTGTCCACCGAGCACCTGCTCATCGGTATCGCCGCCAAGGGCGGGCGGGCCGGAGAGGTGCTGGCCCGGCAGGGGGCCACGGCGAAGAAGCTGCAGGACGCGTTCGAGAAGGTAAGGGGAGGGCGCCGGGTGACAACCCCCGACCCCGAGGGGCAGTACAAGGCACTGGAGAAGTTCGGTACGGACTTCACCGCCGCCGCCCGCGAGGGCAAGCTCGACCCGGTCATCGGCCGGGACCAGGAGATCCGCCGGGTCGTCCAGGTGCTGTCCCGCCGCACCAAGAACAACCCGGTGCTGATCGGTGAGCCCGGCGTCGGCAAGACCGCCGTCGTCGAAGGGCTCGCGCAGCGCATCATCAAGGGCGATGTCCCCGAGTCCCTCAAGAACAAGCGGCTCGTCTCGCTGGATCTCGGCGCGATGGTCGCAGGTGCGAAGTACCGCGGTGAGTTCGAGGAGCGGCTGAAGACCGTCCTTTCCGAGATCAAGGGGAGCGACGGCCAGATCATCACCTTCATCGACGAGCTGCACACCGTGGTGGGCGCGGGCGCCGGCGGCGACTCGGCCATGGACGCGGGCAACATGCTCAAGCCGATGCTGGCGCGCGGCGAGCTGCGCATGGTCGGCGCCACCACGCTCGACGAGTACCGCGAGCGGATCGAGAAGGACGCGGCGCTGGAGCGGCGCTTCCAGCAGGTGCTGGTCGACGAGCCGACCGTCGAGGACACGATCGCGATCCTGCGCGGGCTCAAGGGCCGCTACGAGGCGCACCACAAGGTGCAGATCGCGGACAGCGCGCTGGTCGCCGCCGCGACCCTGTCCGACCGGTACATCACCTCGCGCTTCCTGCCCGACAAGGCCATCGACCTCGTCGACGAGTCCGCCTCCCGGCTGCGGATGGAGATCGACTCCTCCCCGGTCGAGATCGACGAGCTGCAGCGCGCCGTGGACCGGCTGAAGATGGAGGAACTCGCGCTCAAGAACGAGACCGACCCCGGCTCCAGGCAGCGCCTCGAGAAGCTGCGCCGCGACCTCGCCGACAAGGAGGAGGAGCTGCGCGGTCTCACGGCGCGCTGGGAGAAGGAGAAGCAGGGCCTCAACCGCGTCGGTGAGCTGAAGGAGAAGCTCGACGAGCTGCGCGGCCAGGCCGAACGGGCCCAGCGCGACGGCGACTTCGACACCGCGTCCAAGCTGCTGTACGGGGAGATCCCCGACCTGGAGCGTGAGCTGGAGGAGGCATCCGAGGCGGAGCAGGAGGCCGCCAAGGACACCATGGTCAAGGAGGAGGTCGGCCCCGACGACATCGCCGATGTGGTGGCCTCCTGGACCGGCATTCCGGCCGGGCGGCTGCTTGAGGGCGAGACGCAGAAGCTGCTGCGGATGGAGCAGGAGCTGGGCAAGCGGCTGATCGGCCAGAGCGAGGCCGTCCAGGCCGTGTCCGACGCGGTACGCAGGACGCGCGCCGGGATCGCCGACCCCGACCGGCCCACCGGCTCGTTCCTCTTCCTCGGCCCGACCGGTGTCGGCAAGACCGAACTGGCCAAGGCGCTCGCGGACTTCCTCTTCGACGACGAGCGGGCGATGGTCCGTATCGACATGTCGGAGTACGGCGAGAAGCACTCCGTCGCCCGCCTCGTCGGCGCCCCGCCGGGGTACGTCGGCTACGAGGAGGGCGGCCAGCTCACCGAGGCCGTCCGCAGGCGCCCGTACTCCGTCGTCCTGCTCGACGAGGTGGAAAAGGCACACCCCGAGGTCTTCGACATCCTGCTTCAGGTACTCGACGACGGGCGGCTGACCGACGGCCAGGGGCGGACGGTGGACTTCCGCAACACCATCCTGGTCCTGACCTCGAACCTCGGCAGCCAGTATCTGGTCGAGCCGCTCACCAGCGGCGAGGAGAAGAAGCAGCAGGTCCTGGAGGTCGTACGGGCCTCCTTCAAGCCGGAGTTCCTCAACCGGCTCGACGACCTGGTGGTCTTCTCCGCGCTGAGCAAGGAGGAGCTGAGCCGGATCGCCGAGCTGCAGATCGGGCGCCTCGCCAAGCGTCTGGCCGAGCGCCGGCTGACGCTGGAGGTCACTCCTGAGGCGCTTCAGTGGCTGGCCGACGAGGGCATGGACCCGGCGTACGGAGCGCGCCCGCTGCGCCGCCTGGTGCAGACCGCGATCGGCGACCGGCTCGCGAAGGAGATCCTCGCGGGCGAGATCACGGACGGCGACACGGTGCGGGTGGACCGTTTCGGGGACGGCCTGATCGTCGGACCGGCCACCGGCGAGACCGGACCGGCCACAGGAGAGAACGGACCGGCCACAGGAAAGACGCTGTAAGGGGCCGCCGTAAGAGTCGCTCGGACTACGCCACGAGCGGACCCGTCGGGTGGGGGTTGCCAGCCCCCGCCCGAGATGGGGGAGGATGGCGGGAACCGTACGAAGGGAAATCCACGGTGACCATCGATCCGTCCTCGATTCCGAATTTCGGGGGCCAGCCCCAGCCTCAGGCCGCAGGACCGGCGGGCCCCGTCGTTCCCGACCAGGACCTGGTCAAGCAGCTCCTCGACCAGATGGAACTGAAGTACGTCGTCGACGACGAGGGTGACCTCGCGGCGCCGTGGGAGGAATTCCGTACGTACTTCATGTTCCGCGGCGAGGACGACCAGCAGGTCTTCTCCGTGCGGACCTTCTACGACCGTCCGCACGCCGTCGAGGACAAGCCGAAGATCCTCGACGCGGTCGACGACTGGAACCGTCGCACGCTGTGGCCCAAGGTCTACACCCACCTCCACGAGGAAGAGGAGGACGGCCCCACCATCCGCCTCATCGGCGAGGCCCAGATGCTGATCGGCACGGGCGTCAGCCTGGAGCACTTCGTCTCCTCGACGGTCAGCTGGGTCCGTGCCGCCATCGAGTTCGACAAGTGGCTCGCGGAGCAGCTCGGCCTGGAGACGGCGGACGAGAAGCCCGCCGACGAGAAGCCCGACGACGAGGCCTGAGCGGATACGTCCCGCAGGCGAACGACAGCCCGGCCGGTGCGACGGTCACCACGACCGCCGCCCTCGGCCGGGCTTTTGTACTGCTGACACGCTCGCAGGCCTATCGTGAGGGCCGGATCTCCTGGTTGACGGCCTCACTCGGGAAAGCGGGATCGCATGAACACGGCAGGGACGGCTGATACGCGCGGCCTCGTGGGCTCGGCAGGATGGAGTCCAGCTGCTCGGGTACACGGCATGGGCACGTCGATCTTCACCGAGATGACGGAGCTGGCGCGGAGTACCGGAGCCGTGAACCTCGGGCAAGGGGTGCCGGAGCTGGCCAGTCCGCCCGCGCTGCTCAAGGGCGTGGCGGACGCGGTGCTCGCGGGCAGCAACCAGTACCCGCCGGCTCATGGATTCCCCGCGCTGCGCGAGGCCGTCGCCGCTCATCAGCTGCGGCGGTACGGCCTCGACTACCGGCCGCAGGGGGAGGTGCTGGTGACGACGGGCGCGACGGAAGCCCTCGCCGCGGCCCTCCTGGCGCTCTGCGATCCCGGCGACGAGGTCATCGCCTTCGACCCCTGCTACGACGCCTACGCCGCCGACGCCCGCCTCGCCGGGGCCCGGCTGGTCGCCGTTCCCCTCGTCCTGGACGGCGACGGGTTCGCCCTCGACGTGGACGCGCTGCGCGCGGCCGTTTCCCCGCGTACCCGGGTGCTGATCCTCAACACCCCGCACAACCCCACGGGCATGGTCTTCAGGGCCGAGGAACTCGAAGCCGTCGCGGACGTGTGCCGTGAACACGCGCTGACGGTGATCACGGACGAGGTCTACGAACACCTCGTCTACAACGACGGCGCGCGCCATCGGTCCATTGCCGCTCTGCCGGGGATGCGGGAGCGCACGGTGGTCGTCTCCTCGGCGGGCAAGACCTTCAACACGACGGGCTGGAAGGTCGGTTGGGTCTGCGGACCCGCGCCGCTCGTGGCCGCGGTGGGCGCGGCCAAGCAGTTCCTGACGTACGCCTCGGGTACCCCGTACCAGGAAGCGCTGGCGCAGGCACTCGGCTCGGTGGAGGAATGGGCGGCCGGTCTGCGCGACACGCTGCGCGCGCATCGCGACCTGCTGAGCGACGGCCTGGCGGAGGCCGGACTGCTGCCCTTCCGTGCGGATGCCGGCTATTTCGTGCAGGCGGACGTGCGGCCGTGGGGATACACGGACGGGGTCGAGTTCTGCCGGAGGCTGCCGGAGCGCGCGGGTGTCGTGGCCATCCCGACGTCGGCGTTCTACCTGAGCGCGAACGCTCCGGCCTGGCTGGTCCGCTTCTCGTTCTGCAAGCGCGAGGACTCGATCCGCAAGGCCGTCGACCAGCTGATCAGCGCGCGCTGATCGCAGCCGGGCTGTGCCGCACCCGGAAAGGCCGCCACTCGCGTTGCGCCGCGCGGCCCGGTCCGGGCATGTATCGCCGCAGAGGACTTCGCGGTGTTAGAAAGGCAATGTGGTCAAACGCTCCGACCGATTCCGGAGCGCACCGGTTCGGTCACTGACCGACAAGCACCCCCGGAGCGTTGCGGGGCAGGTCTTCACCCTGCAGGTGGCCGTGGTGGTGCTGCTTGTGGCGGCCGCGGTGGTCGCGCTTGTGCTGCAGTCCCGCTACGACAGCAGCTCGGAGGCGAAGCGCCGCTCCATCGCCGTGGCGCAGACGTTTGCGAACTCACCGGGTGTTCTGGCTGCGCTGAAGACCCCTGATCCCTCCAAGGTGCTGCAGCCCGTCACCGAGGCGGGGCGCAAGGCTGCCGGCGTCGACTTCATCGTGGTGATGGACACGAAGGGGATCCGCTACACGCATCCCCAGCCGGGCCGGATCGGCAAGAGGTTCGTCGGCACCATCGAGCCGTCGCTGGCCGGCCGCGTGTACACCGAGAGCGTCCATGGCCCGCTCGGCCACGAGGTCCAGGCGACCGTCCCCGTCTACGACCTCAAGGGCAATGTCGTGGCCCTGGTGTCCGCCGGCCTGAAGGTCAAGAACGTGACCAGCGTGGTGGACAGACAACTGCCGATCATCCTTGGTGCCGGAGCGGCCGCGCTCGCCGTCGCCACAGCCGGGACGGCGCTGGTGGCCAGGCGGCTTCGGCGGCAGACCCACAGTCTGGGCCCGACCGAGATGACCCGCATGTACGAGCATCACGACGCCGTGCTGCACTCCGTCCGCGAGGGTGTGCTCATCGTCGACAACGACGGTCAGCTGCTGCTCGCGAACGACGAGGCCAGGCGGCTGCTGGACCTGCCGCCCGACGCCGAGGGGCGGCACATCTCGGAACTGCCCAGCCTTGATCCCCCCACCGTGGAACTGCTGACCTCGGGCCGCGTGGCCACGGACGAGGTGCACCTGGCCGGGGAGCGGTTGCTTGCGGTGAACCAGAGGCTCACGGATCGTCACGGCGGCCCCGAGGGGACGGTCGCGACCTTGCGTGACTCCACGGAGCTGCGGGCGCTGTACGGCAAGGCGGAGGTGGCCCGCGAGCGGCTGAAACTGCTGTACGACGCCGGTCTGGGCATCGGTACCACCCTCGACGTGGTGCGTACGGCCGAGGAACTGGCGAAGGTCGCGGTCCCCCGGTTCGCCGACTTCGTCACCGTCGATCTTGCCGACCCGGTCCTGCGAGGGGAGGAGCCGAATGGTGGCGCGGACATGCGCCGCACCGCGGTCCACGGCATCCGGGACGACCATCCCCTCTACGAACTCGACCGCCTGATCGACTTCGTCCCCTCCACACCGCAGGCACGCGGTCTCGGCAGCGGCCTCTCGGAGCTGGTTCCTGACCTGGCCGACGCGTCCGGCTGGCATGCCCAGGACCCGGAGCGGACACGGATGATCGTCGACTACGGCATCCATTCGCTCATCACGGTGCCCCTCCAGGCGCGGGGCGTCATCCTCGGCATGACCAACTTCTGGCGCTCGGAGAAGCCCCAGCCCTTCGAGGAGGACGACCTGTCCCTGGCCGAAGAACTGGTCGCCCGGGCGGCGGTCAGCATCGACAACGCCCGCCGCTTCACCCGTGAGCACACCCTCGCCGTCGCCCTGCAGCGCAGCCTGCTGCCGCGGGCCCTGCCCGAGCAGAGCGCCCTCGATGTCGCCCACCGCTACCTGCCCGCGCTGTCCGGGGTGAGTGGCGACTGGTTCGATGTGATCCCGCTTCCCGGCAGTCGCGTGGCGCTGGTCGTCGGGGACGTCGTCGGCCACGGCCTGCACGCGGCCGCCACGATGGGTCGGCTGCGCACGGCGGTGCACAACTTCTCCACGCTCGACCTGCCGCCCGACGAAATCCTCAACCACCTCGACGATGTGGTCGGGCGGATGGACCAGGAGGAGGAGGGGGCGACCGCGGGTGCGGGGGTCATGGGCGCCACCTGTCTGTACGCGATCTACGATGCTGTCTCCCGCCGCTGCACCATGGCGCGGGCCGGGCACCCCCTGCCCGCGCTGGTCCACCTCGACGGCAGTGTGTCGTTCCCCGATCTTCCGGCCGGGCCGCCGCTGGGCCTCGGCGGTATGCCGTTCGAGACCGCCGAGCTGGAACTGGCGGAGGGCACGCAACTCGTCCTGTACACCGACGGGCTCATCGAGGACCGCACCCGGGACATCGACGTGGGGATCGAGATGCTGCGCAAGGCACTGGAGTCCCATCCCGACCGGTCGCCGGACGCGAGCTGTCAGGCGGTGCTGGACGCGCTCCTGCCCAGTCGGCCGAAGGACGACGTGGCGCTGCTCATCGCCCGCACCCGGGCGATCCGGCCCGACCACGTCGCCTGCTGGGACGTGCCGCTGGATCCCGCCGCCGTCGCAGGGATGCGCGCCGCCGTGGCCGAGAAGCTGGACGACTGGGGTCTGTCCGAGCTCGCGTTCGCCATGGAGCTGGTGCTCAGCGAGCTGATCACCAACGCGATCCGCTACGGCTCCGCACCGGTCACGATGCAGCTGGTCCACGATCGCACCCTGACCTGCGAGGTGGCCGACGGCAGCAGCACCTCGCCCCATCTGCGGTATGCGGCCACGATGGATGAAGGGGGCCGCGGACTGTTCCTCGTCGCGCAGATGGCCGAACGCTGGGGCACCCGCTACACCCCCGAGGGCAAGGTCATCTGGGCGGAGCTGGCGCTGCCCCGGTCCGACGGGAGCGGCGACGCGCTGTAGGCCCTGTCCGGCTTGGACGGCACGGCTTCGGGGGTGTCCGGCGTCCCCTGCGCGGTGACGACGCGGCGAAGCTCTGGAGTTGCTCAACTCAGGTTCGGGGGTTAGGGCCTGCGGGGGTGTTCCGGGGACCCTGCCTGAGCAGGGGAGGAGCTGTCATCGACTGTCGTTGTTTGTCGTCGTTGGCCGCTGTTGGACGGCCCAAGGACGGCCCGGCGGCGGGGCTGCCACTCTCGATGAGAACCCCCGGTGCGGCGCCCTGAGGCTCGTCCGGATGAGGCTTTCTCATGACTGGGCCTGGCTGTACCGAATCGTTGGCCCTAGCCTCACTGAGTGCGAGTTATAGATCACCCTGGTGATAGAACCCTCAGTCTCGCCATACTTATCTCATGGTGGCAGGTGAAGTGCAGCAGGAGCGGGGCCGCGAGGGTGCCTACTTCGCGCAAGCGTGGCTGGAGAGCACTACGCGCGTGAGTGCTCCCTGGATTGTCTACGAAGCGTCACACATGACCACACTGACACTACTGAACGGGAAACATGAATCCTGGGATGTAGCTGGCTACTTTGAGAACGATAAAAAGAATCTTTTCTACGCAGAGATTAAGGCGTATACGAGCGATAGTCAGGGTCCAAAGTATCGCGAATATTTGACTGACTGCTACTCGGCTACGGCCAAAATGATTAAAGATGGCGTAGATCGAGAGTGCGAGTTCATGTGGATAACGTGGCACCCATTTTCGATGGGCGCATGGACGAAATTGTGCAATGCTGAAATTATCCAAGAGGCGGTTGCGGACTATCCGGAGAAGCTGGGAGGGGAGGAGTATGATCCAGAGATCGGAAAGCTTCTGGCTGAAAGACTCTGGCTCATTGTTCTATCGGAGCGCCAAGAAGAGCTGATGATGAAGCGTGAGTATCTAGGTCATATTCGCTCTTTGATTACAAGGGGGGCGTAATTCGTGGATACCATCGACAGTCAGATTCAAAATGCACTCCATCAAACTTCGCCCGAATCGGCGATGCGTGACATTAAGCATGTTGTCGCCCGAGAATTGCAGTCGCTAGATCCGAAGACCGAAATCAAAGCTACTGATTATTTCAACCACACATTCATCCCCGACTTTGTTCTAACCTGGGGATCTGGTGGGCAACGGCCTACCCGTGATGTTTACCTGAGGTTCAGTGTTGATACTCCATTGATTCAGCGGGATCTGGAGAGTCTTCATGAGGAATCTCCAGCTTTCATCTCCATTTCGAGCGGCAGGCGGTCGCTCGATTCAATGGAGACTGAAGTCGTTACTTATGAATATGACGACTGTCTTCTTTCGAGTACTGCGGCCCTAGAGAAAATCTCCAAAGAGAACTCCCGAACTCCAGTAACTCAAATGCTTAAGGCGTCTTTGCTTCAAGGCGGGAAGGGCTACCTAGTCGGTGATTCTGCCGCAGGGGTCCAGCGGGCGGTTTCGCACGCCGATGCGGCGCTTTCGCGGCTTGATGAGACGGAGGTTTCTGCCAGCGTAAGGACACTCAACGAATTCCTTTCGCCATCATTCTCTTCCCGAATTGAACGCGTCATGCAAGTCATTTGGGTCAGCCAAGGAGGAAACACAGAAAGATTCCCAGGAACTCGCGAGTCAGTTGCGGCTCTTTCGTCCGGAGAGCTGACGCAGATCCTTCCCTTCCTGTTGTCCCTAGAGGAGGTGGTCAATAATAGTTTCTGGCGGAATCTTGGTCAGAACCTTGCGATTGAACATCTTCAGGAGCTAGAGCATTGGCGGGGTGGAAAGAATCTGGACCTTTTGGTTAATGCCAATTTGGATCGTATAAAGGCGCGTGGAGCGGCAGTCGACCACGTGCAACCAGACTTGTTTGACGACATGGACGGTCCGCCCTATTGGGAAGTCGTCGACTCGCATCTACACCTGCGATGCGGTGAAGTAGACTTCAAGTTTGTCGATGACAGGCGGAAAATTTCGCACCGCACGGGATTGGATATTGCCCCTCGGTGGTTCGAAATTGAACGCCGACTTGATCGGTACGGAATCGAGGGGATTGAGTTCACCTCTCCCGGAAGTAAAACGCGTATCCGGAGTAGTACCACCGAGGGACTACGCGGTTCGATGGATATGCAGGCGCTTTCCGAGGCTCTCGGAGAGCTAGCTAGGGTCATGGCGGTCGAACTTCGATGGCCGCAGTCTCGTCATAATATCGAGATCGATTTTGACCGCTCAGCAGTAGAGTCCGTGAAAGCAGCGATAAGCCCTCACGTCCTGGCGTACGTAGGGCTCGACCTCCTCTGTCAGTCCTCGGCATCAACGCTGAGAGAGTTTCAGGAGTTTGTTACTGTCGATGAGCAGTTCCCTTGGTGGAGCAATGAAAGAGGCCGCCTAGAGGAAGTTCCTGAGACGCCATGATTGTGCCTATCAAGGTCTCAAGATATGGAGGGATTGGGGCGGGGTGACAGTGGCCATCGCGGAAATACCGGTTCGTCTAGCGCCTGGGTTCCCCATTGCCTTCGGATTTTTTACCGGCGGCAGTGATTAGGGCTGAAAGCAGGGCTGGCGCGTCACCGTCGTACATAAGATGAGGTTCGTCTGCTTTAGGGGGGAAGAATCGCGTGCGGTACCGCTGTAGGTCGCTCTCTGCGAAGTAGATCGAGTTCGGATCATTCTTGTGGAGTTCGTTGCGTTTGCTGATTCTCGCCCACAGCTCATCATGGCTGGCCGCGAGGTAGACAAGCACGGGTGTGGCACCGGCGTCAGTGGCGATGGCTCGCCACTTGTCTCGATCCTCTGGGGTCCAAAAGCCGTGGTCAACGACCACATCGTGCCCCGCTTTGAGTTGTTCGCTCAGTTCGTCCGCCACGTCTTCGAGGACCGGCCGCTCCAGGGTGGGGAAGGTACCCCGAGGGAAGTCCACCCCGTAGACGCCATGCCGGCGGTACATCTCCTCATCTGGGCACAGCCGAACGAACCCGCGGGCTGTGAGCGCGCGGGAAAGGGTGGTCTTACCGGAGCCGGGAAGCCCGGCCATCAGGACGCAGAAGGGTGGGCGTGGTGGCATCGGTCTCGTCAAGGTCTGGGCGATGACTTCTATCTCTGCTTCGGCTTCAGGCGTGATTGTGCCAGTCCTGCGGGCCACGAGCAGCGTTCCTAGGCGGTCTTCCAGCACGCTCACGAGCGTGTCATCCAGGACCGTCACGGGGAGACCTCCGATTCCGTGCGCCATGTACGGCCCGGACCTCCGAGGTCCACGCCGTACTCAACGATGTTGCCTTCGGTGTCAACGAACTTTGCTGTCATCACGACTACCGGCTCCGCCAGTGGGTTATCGGGGTCAAGCTCCAAGAGCCGTGCGTACTCCGGCGTAAGGAGGTGTGCGGAAGCGGTGTCGATCCGATGGCTGATCGGGTGGCCGGTCACCTGAGTGATGAGCTGGAGCGACGTTCCGCCCGTCAGTCGCTCGCTCGCTGCTAGCTGAGGGATCAGCTTCCCGTATCGCGCAGGAATCCAAGACGTGCTGTGGGCGACGATGCCGTGTCGGTCCCTGTAGACCCGGCTACGGCGGACAACGTCAGCCCCCGGCTCGATGTCCAGCGCTTGAGCTACTTCGGCGGGGGCAGAAACCACGGCCGCCTCATGCGAGTCGGATCGCTCGCCTTGGCCCCAACTGGACCCGGTTCGGCGTCCCCGGTCCTGGCGCTGAGACCCCGACGACATCGACGCCGGCCGGTCCAACACCTCGGTCCCGATGCCGTGGATGCCGCGAACAAGACCCTCGTTGCGCAACTTGCGTAGGGCCTTCTCGGCCGTCGCAGTGCTCACCTTCCACTCTTCCGCGAGGTTCTTGATGCTCGGCAAGAGAGCCCCCGGCTGTAGCTGACCAGACGCGATCAGCTCCGTGTAGTGGGCGGCAATCTTCGCGTACGGGGCCCGATTGTCGGCCTGGCCTGCCATGTCGTGTGCTCCTTGTCGTCACTTCCCTGAGGTTCCCTAGCTTACCGCTTGACACCGCAGGGAACCCTAGGGAACCTTAGGGATGTGCCCGGAGGAAAGCCCGGAGGGGTGAGTACGAAGTGAGCACGCATTGATTGAGAACTGAACAGAGTGCCGATCCAGTCGCCTGACCACGGGCGGTCGATGGGTCGTAGTGAGCCCGAGTGCTCACGGTCCTTGACGCCCGGTTGCCGGGCGCCGGGGGCCGTGTCTGCTCGGCAGGCAGATCAATTCATCAACGGCGCGCGGCCCCGGTGCTGGAACACCGGGGCCGCTGTTCGGGCCGATCCCCCTGTGAGAGGAACCACGACCCATGAAGCACATCGGTGCTGTTCAGGCGGTTGTTACCGCCGACGTTTTTGACCGTGAGCCGTCGGCTGCGGAGCTGGACGCGATCGAGCAGGAAATGCCCGTGATCCGGGCGGAAGTCGAGTTGCTGGACGCGCAGATCATCGCGCTGGACCGGACGCCGAACGAGGTGGACACCCGGCGTATCCGCCGGGCCCGCCGCAAGGTGCTGGCCGCCCGCCTCGCGGTGGCCAACCTGACCACGATGCGCATCCCGGGGGTGGGCGCGTGAGCACCCCTCAGACTCTCGCCGCCGCGCATGCAGAGGTGAAGGCGGAGATCGCGCGGACCGACACGAAGACGGGTCTGCTGCTGGCGTTTGTCGGCGCGGTGCTCGCCGGATCGTGGACGGTTGCCAAGGACGTGCCCCTGACCGTTCCCGCCTACGTTGCGGGCGGCCTCGGTATGGGGGTGCTGGTCGTGGCGGCGGGTCTGCTGCTGCGGTCGGTTCGCCCGAACCTGCGGGGCCGGCACGGCTTCCCGCTGTGGGCCACCCTCACCGCCAACCAGATCACCGCGACCCTGTCGGAGGATCTGAGCGCGGACATCGCCACTCTGTCCCGTATCGCGCTGGTCAAGTTCACCGGCCTGCGCCGCGCGGTCGACCTCACCTGCGCAGGTGGCGCGCTGCTCGTCCTGGCCGCGTTGCTCGCCCTCGGGGGTGCGGCATGAGTGTCTGCCTCGCGAGGCTGCTGAACAGGGTGGGGGATCTGTTCACGTCCCACTCGGCACCGCTCACGGTGGGGCCGGACAACGGTGACACCGAGGAGTGGATGGGGGAGCGGTTCATAGGGGAGCCGGGCGACCTCGACAACGAGGGGGTGCCGGAATGAACGCCGTTCATATCCGTTCAGCCGAGCGTGCGCTGTCGGTCGGCACGTGGCCGCTCGCTGCCGCGCACACCCCGGACCGGTGGGACTGGACCGCACCCATCCTTCCCCTGGTCGTGGACGCGGCCGTGGTCATCGTGGTCCGGCTGGACGCGGTGCTCGCCCGGCTGGGGGGTAACGGCGGCCGGTGGCCCATCGCGCTGCGGTGGATGACCGGCTGCATGACCCTCGCCCTGAACGTCGCGGACTCCGCGCTCAAGAATGACCTGGTGGGCGTGGCCGTGCATGCGGTCGCGCCGCTGCTGCTGATCGTCACGGCAGAGACCGGACTCGCCTACCGGCGCGCCATCACGGCTGCCGTGGTGGAGCTGGAGGCCAAGCAGCACGCCGAGCGGGAAGCCCGTGAACGCGCCGCGATCGAGCGGCGTGACGAGTCGGCGCGGCGGGCCCGCGAGGAGCGCGAGCATGCGGCGGCGCTGGTGCGTGAACAGCGTGAGCACGAAGCTCTGATGGTTCGTGAACAGGCCGAGCGGGAGGCCGCTGCACGGCGCGAGGAACGCGAGCGCGAACAGGTCCGGGAGGCTGCCGAGCGGGCTGAGCATGAACGCTCGGAGCGCGAGCGTGAACAGTCCCGGCGCGAGCGTGAACGCCGTGAACGCGAGGCCGCTGAACGCGCTGAGCGGGAGCGGACCGAGCGGGAGGAGCGGGCCGCGCGTGAACGCGCGGCGCTGCTGTCCGCCGGTCCTGCCACGGACAAGCTGCCCGAGGACGAGGCGCGCGCCATCGTGGCCGCCGCCCACGGTGAGGGCATGTCGGTGCGGACCGCTGCGGAGTTGTGCGGCTGGTCGGTGGGCTGGGTCTCGACCCGGTACGCCGAACTGCGCGGCCCCGTCAACGGCACCCCGGTCGACCTCGCCGGTACGGGCCGCTGATGCCCACCCCGCTCGCCAGTGGCTCACTGCCGGTCTACCGGTGGCGGCTCGCCCCTGACGGTCTGGCCACTCGGCGGCAGCTCCGTTCGATGGGGCTGCGTCCGGGGGGTCAGGACGTGGCCGCCGAACTCCAGCGTCCCCGCCGACGGCGGGGCCCACTGGTCGCCTACCTCTACCGCATCGACTGCGCGAAGCCTGTCCGGCCGATGACCCCGGCCCGCCGGGCGGCGCTCGCCCGGGCCAACCGTGCCCGGCGGATCTGCCCCACCTGCCGGCGTGATGCCGGATACGTCATCCCCACCTCGCTCGGTGCCTGCGTTCCCTGCACCGACACCCCACCTGACCTGTGGAAGGAGTCCTGATGGCTCACCGTGATCCGCCGGGGATCATCGCCCCGCACATACCCGCCGACGTCTACCGCCGTGCCGAAGCCACCGGGCAGCCGGTCGTCATCGTCGTGCACACCACCGATCAACAGGGGCGCCCGCTGCGCCACTACCTGTTCCCGATCGTCATCGCGGGCGCGGGAGTTGTGGGGGTGTTCGGTCTGGTGGCCGCGTTCCTCGCGCTGCTCGACTTCGCCGCCCACACCGCCGCTGCGGTCGGTGGCGCCGCCGGGACCCTCGGCATCGGCGGCATCACCCTCCGCCTCACCCACCCCAAGGACTGAACGGAACGGTCCTCGTTCGCCGGTAAGAGGGCGGGAGCCGTAGGCGGCCCGCAGGGCGCCCCGACCCCCTTCCGTGTGGGGCGAGAACCCCCGCTCCGCGTACGGCCGTTCAGGGCCTCGTGAGGGGGTTGCACGGCCGGTTTTCCGCCGCCTCTACGCGAGCGTGCGCGTAAGGCCCCCACCCCTCCCCAACGCTCAACTCTGCAACGTCGCAGGTCATATGCGGTTGCAGGGGTTCAACCGGTGCTGTTGACGCAACCGACAGCGCCGACCCCTGCAACTCGGGCGGGCCGGTGACGCCACGCAACGGCGCACCGGCCCTCATCCACGGTCTTGGAGGACCCTTTCGTGGACTGGAAACAAGCATGGTCGACCACCACCAACACCACCAACAGCGCGTTGGATTCGCTCGCCCCCGTCTGTGTTCCGTTCGCTGTCCGCTGGGATCTTGAGGCGGACCGTCGGGACAAGCTGCGCACGCCGGAACACTTGAAGGCTCTGATGGCCGCGCAGAAGGAGCACAACGCCGCGCGGTCCACACAGGCCACAGCCAAGTCGCAGCAACTCACCGCGCGCGCCGCGTCGAACAATCCGTTCGCGGCCGGTCGCCGTGCGGCGCGGGTGGCGAGCAAGGCAGCCGCGCGGCACGAGCGCGACACCCGCGCCAAGCTCAAGGCCGCGCGGGTGAACTACCCGAGCACGCTCAAGGCTCGCGCGATTCAGGCGCACTCGGTGCACGCCGTGCCCAGCGTCGTCGCGTCTGCGTTCATGTCCACCGCGCACCTGACCGTCTGGCCTGCCGCCACCTCCGCTCTGCTGATCGGGGCGAACGTGGCAGCTCTCGCGCTCGGGCGGCGCACACTGCGCGTGCCGGTGGATGAGTCGCTGTCGCTGGAAGAGCGTCAGCTCATGGAGCGTCTTGACCCGTCGCACTGGGTGGAGCACGCGCCTGATCGTGGCCTGTCCGGCACGGTCACCACACCTCCCGCCATGGAGCCGGGTGGCATCCGGTGTGAGATCCGTCTGGACGGGACGTGGACGGTCAAGACGCTCGCGGACAAGGCCGACTCGGTCCGTGCGCTGCTGGGCGCCCGCACCGCGCTGCGCATACGGATCACGTCCGCCTCGCGCGGCGGGTGGGCCGTCCTGACCCTGGCCACCCGCTCCGCAGCCGCGGGCGTCTCCTCGCTGTGGACCCCGGACCGCATCCCGTCCGACCCGCTCGCCATGAGCCTCGGTCTGGACACGGAGACCGGTGATGAGGTCCTGATCCCGTTCGACGAGCGGCTGTTGGTGTCCGGCGCGTCCGGCACCGGCAAGTCCTGGTCGTTCCGTCCGCTGATGGGGACCGCGCACCTGCGCGGTGACCTGCTGCTCATCGATGGCAAGGGCGAAGAGGCCAACATCTGGGAGCCGGTCTGCCGCGTCGCTGTGGAACGTGACGACATCACGGATGCCGTGGACGAGGCGCATGCGGAGATGACCCGCCGCAAGGTCGACATGAAGAAGCGCGGCATCAGTGTGTGGGACGGCCGTCAGCTCACCGTCGTCGTGGACGAGGGACAGGTGATCCTGGCCCTGATCACCAAGGACAAGGACCGGCTGCAACGGCTGATCGAACTGTCCTCGCTCGGTCGCTCGCGCGGTGTCGTCCTGTGGTGGGCAACCCAGTACCCGCTCACCGATGGCAGTGCGCCGGGCGTGCACAAGCTGATCGCACCGAACCTCCTCTCCCGGTTCTCGCTGCGGGTGGCCGGCACGACACAAGCCCAGGTCGCCCTGGACGACTGCGCGCACTACGCCCCGCACCAGATCCCCGACGGCCGCGAGTACCGAGGGCACGGCTACCTCAAGGGCTACGGCCCGCGCATGCTCCGCACCTGGACCCTCGACGACGCGGGCGTACGCGCACTGCCCACGTCGATCTGGACCCCCGCCCAGACAACCGGCGAGCAGTCGCCGCGACCGCTGCACCTGGTCAAGGAGACGGCCGCACCGTCGGGGGCGGCGTCCAACCGGGACAAGGTGCTGGCCGCTGTGCAGTCCGGTGCCCGGACGGCCAAGGACGTGGCCGACGCGACCGGCCTCAACAAGGGCACCGTCTCCCGCGAAATCAAAACCCTCACCACCAGCGGAGCCCTGCACCGGACCGCCGACGGCAGGCTCCTGCCCGGCCAGCAAGCGGCCTGACCACTCCAGCGGAATGACAACGGCGGCCCCAATCCGACCAAGAGCCGGGGCCGCCGCCAATCCAGCACGTCTAGGAACTGGAGACCTCCAGCATGACCCAACCGACCGACATTCGGCGAGACCTCCTGGCTACGGCTCTTTCGCTGGCAGCCTCCGGGGTGCCTCCGCTGCCGTTACGAGCGGGGAAGGTGCCGTTCGGGAACTGCCGCACCTGCGCCAAGAACGCCTGTGGTGGCCGGCCGAATATGAAGACCCCCGGCCCTTGCACCTGCCCGTACCCGTGCCACGGCTGGGCCGCCGCCACTACCGACCCCGGCGTCATCGACTCGCCGTCGTGGGCGTGGGCGTGGCGGGAAGCGGCGGGCGTGGCATACCACCCTGGCGGCGCCGGTCTCACCGTCGTGGACCTGGACAACGCGCAAGCCATGGCGTGGGCCCGTGCGAGTCTGCCCGCTACCCGGATCGTGCCGACGACCCGGGGTGAGCACTGGCTCTATCGGGGCGTCATGCAGGGCGCCAACGGCGTACGCACCGGCGTCGACATCAAGTCGACCATGGCCTACGCCCGGTGGCTCGGGCCCGGTACCGGCACCATGACGGCCGTGCCGGATGTCGTGCGGGCCCTGACCGTGAAGGAGACGGCCACGGTCCGTCCGGTGTCCGTCGCGGTGCCCGCGCTGGCCGGTGGCGGGGAGTGTCCGCACCGCACGCCCACGTATCTGGACCGTGGCATCGCCATGGCGGAGCAGCGCATCACCGAGGCCCGCAGTGCGGTGCACGCGACCGTCTACCGGACGTTCCTCGCGGTGCTGTCCACGCACGGCCGGTGCGGCTGCCTCACCGAGACGCACACCGCCCGGCTGTTCACTGCCGCGCAGGCCAAGGGTGAGACCGCCCGGCACTGCACGGATGCGTGGACCAACGCCCTGACCACGTTGGGACTGAGCCATGTCTGAGGATGAAAAGACTCCCGGCCGCGAAGTCATTACGGACTACGCACAGGCGCACTTCCGCTACTTCCGCACCCCCGACGGAACCGTGTACGCGCAGAAGAACGGGCACCCCGTGGCCCGGCCGATGCGCTCTCAGGGCACGACGGGAAGCCACCGGCAGGAACTCATGGTCGGCTTGTTCAAGGACGGGCGCGGCGTGTTCAACGGGTCGGCGATGAAAGAGGCGTTGGACCTGATCGAAGCCCTCGCGTTGGACGCGGACACGCACGCCGTGAACATCCGGGTTGCCCCTGGGTTCGACGGGGCGACGTGGCTGGACCTGGGCCGCGACGACGGGCAATCCGTCCGTATCCACCCCACCGGATGGGACATCCTCACCCCCGACCCCCGCGAGGTGTGCTGGCGGCGCACCCAGCTCACTGGGGAACTCCCGCTGCCGGTCAAGGACACCGAGGGCAAGGGCATCGACCTGCTGATGCGGCTGTGCAACTTCGCCAACGCCGAAACCGAATGCCTCGCCATCGCCTGGCTGATCGGCTGCCTCGGACCGTCCGTGCCGGTCCCCGCGCCGTTCCTCACCGGCCCGCAGGGTGCAGGCAAGTCCACCGGCGGACGGATGCTTGTCCGCATCATCGAAGGCATGACCGGCGACCTGCGCCGGGCGCCGAAGGATGAGGAGAACCTGATCGCGGCCGTGGCGGCGGGATGGGTGACCGCGCTGGACAACCTCTCTCACATGACGCCGGACCTGTCGGATGCGATGTGCTGCATCGTCACCGGCGCCGAAAGCATCAAGCGGGCCCTGTTCACCGACGGGGACGTGTTCCGCGTCGGCTACCGCCGCCCCCTGCTCCTCACCGGCATCGACGTCGGCGTCATCCGCCCCGACCTCGCCGAACGACTCCTGCCCCTGCGGCTGGAGCGGCCCCGCATCCGGCGCACCGAGGCCGAACTGTGGGCGGACTACGCGGAAGTACTGCCCGTCGTCCTCGGCTCGCTTCTGGACCTCACCGTCAAGGTCCGCGCTGCGGAGGCGGAGACCCCCACCGACCTGCGGATGGCGGACTTCGCCCACCTGTGCGCGCAGTTCGACGCGGCGACCGGTCTCGGGGCCCTGCCCGCGTACCGGGCCAGTCTGGACGACCTGAACGACGACGTGATCGAGGGTGACCTCCTCGCGCAGACCGTCCTCCGGCACGCCGAAACCATCGAGCCGGGCGCCGCGCAGCAGATGACGTCCACCGAGTGGCTGTCCTGCCTCAGCCACCTCTACAGCGGCGACGACGGCCGTCCCCTGCCCAAGGGGTGGCCCACCACCGGCAAAGTCCTCTCCGACCGCCTCAAGCGCCTCCAACCCACCCTCGCCGCCCGAGGTGTCCTCATCGACTCGGGCCGCACCAAAGCGGGCCGCTACCTCGAAATGACCCGCACAGCCGCCCTGACCCTGCCGCCGCACGAACAGACCCGGGCGTTCTGACCCGCAACCCGCACGCTCAAGCGAACAGCAAGAGGAGCACGTGCTCCTCTTGCTGTTCGGCGGAACGCCGCCCCAAGGTCGCGCCGCGCAGCGGCTCCTTCTTCGCTCTGTAAGGCGCACCGAACTACTACAGGCAGCCCCTTCTTTGTCCTAAGTAGGAAGACGCTGCGTCACCTGCGTCACCCGAGCCGAAAAACGGCCGTTGACCTGCGCCAACAGCGATGACGCAGACGGCCGCCTCTGCGTCATCCTGCGTCACCTGCGTCACCCGATGACGCAGCCGGTGACGCACCGGTGACGCAGCCCCGAACTGCAGCGTCACCCAAAACAGCAGGTCAGAGCCTCAAGTGACGCTGATGACGCGGTGACGCAGAAATCCGAACCTCGGACAGACACGCCCCGACGTACGACCCTTCGCCCCCGCACGGAGGACCCGCATGCGCATCGCACGTGAACAGTCGGACCCGCGCGCCACGCTCCGCGCTGGGCTGCCGGACCGCTACCTCACCCCCGACGACATCGCCGAAATCTTCGAGGTGCCCAAGGAGACCGTCTACCAATGGCGTCGGAAGCGGATCGGCCCTCCCGGATTCCGCATCGGTAAGCACCTCCGTTACGACCCCGCCGACGTGCTCGCCCACGTGGCCGAACGCAAGAGCACCGACCAAGACGCCGCCTGACCCAACACCCACCGCAGACAGCAGGGAGAGCCGCCGCCCGGCGGCTCTCCCTGCTGCGTGTTGAGAGGACCGCCGCCACATGGCAGGCCACATCCAAGACCGCTGGTTCAAGACCGAGACCAACGCCGACGGCAAGACCGTCCGCGTCAAGAGCGACCGCCACGGCAGCGGCCTGCGCTACCGGGCCCGGTACATCGGCCCCGATGGAACAGAGAAGTCCAAGAGCTTCCCCGACGGACAGAAGCGGCTCGCAGAGAAGTGGCTGAGCGCCATCGAGACGGACATGACGCGCGGGCAGTACACCGACCCCAAGTCCGTGCGGATCACGTTCCAGCAGTACGCCGAGAAGTGGTTGGACAGCAAGACACCCAGCCCGATGACCCGGAAGGAACTCGGCCGGCGCCTGCGGCTGCACATCTACCCGGTGCTCGGTTCCCGTCCAATCGGGACCTTCCGGCCGGAGCACATCAGGGATTTCGTTGCCGCCCTGGAAGCGAAGCCTGGCGTCGGCCCTTCCTACGCCCGGAACATCTTCGCCGACGTTCAGTCGGTCCTATCTGCCGCCGTCGACGACATGCTGTTGTCGCGCAACCCGTGCGGTGCACGGACCGTCCGGCGGCCCAAGCCTGACCCGCATCCCGTAGTCCCGTGGGTGCCCGCCCAGGTGTTCGCCGTTCGCGCGGCCCTTCTGGAGAGGTACCGAGCGATGGTCGACGTCGGCGCCGGATGCGGCCTGCGCCAGGGCGAGGTGTTCGGGCTGGCTGAGGACGCCATCGACACCGACGGGCGCACGCTCCACGTGGTCCGGCAGATCAAACACGTGGAAGGGCACCCGGTATTCGCTCTCCCCAAGGGCGGAAAGAAGCGGGACGTTCCGCTGCCCGGCTCCGTGGCGGAAGCCCTCCGGGCGCATATGGACGCCTTCAAGCCCGTGGAGATCACGTTGCCGTGGGACGTGCCGGAGGGACCGAAGGTGTCCGCCCGGCTGATCTTCACGGCTGAACAAGGGGGCATGGTGTGGCGCAGCAACTTCAACGGCAAGGAGTGGAAGCCCGCTCTCGCGGTCGCGGGCCTCATCCCGCGGGAAACGGATGAGAACGGCAAGTACGATTCGGCGCGCGAACACGGCATGCATGCCCTCCGGCACTTCTACGCCTCCGCACTGTTGGACGCGGGCGAGAACATCAAGGCCGTCAGCGAGTACATGGGGCATGCTGACCCGGGGCTGACGCTGCGGGTGTACGCCCACCTGATGCCCGACAGCCGTCAGCGGGCCCGCCGCGCCATCGACACGGTGTTTCAGCGCGTCTCCAAGGAAGATCACGGCCCACAGACGGCCCAGTGACCGACAGACGGCCCCTGAACTGCCCTTCTGTGCAGGTCAGGGGCCGTTGCCCCGCGAGAAGGCTCTGAAGTTGCTCAAGTCTGCTTTGGGTTCCGGGGGCCGGGGGCATCCCCCTCACACGCAAGAAGCGGTCACGCGACGACGCGGGGAGCTCGCTTCGGGGGATGGAAGGACGGTGAGTGCAGTGCCAACGTTCATCGGGATTCTGATCATCGGGTTCGTGTTCGTCGTGATCATCGCGATGGCCGCCGGTTCCAAGCGGACAAGGAGCGGCAGGGGGCGCCGGAGCAGCGCCGCGGGGGGCGGCAGCTGGTGGGCCGGTGGCGGTGATTCGGGCGGCAGCTCGTGCGGGGGCGGCTCTTCCTGTGGCGGGAGCTCGTCCTGCGGGGGCGGGGGCGGCGGGGGATGCGGTGGCGGAGGCAGCTGACACGGGGCAGCTGGTCCGCGACCACTGAAGGCACCCGGCGGAGCAACTCCCGCCGGGTGCCTTCTTGTTGATGGTCGGCGAGGTGACCTTTGTGGCCGTTCGCAGTTGAACAGTTGAACCGTCAGGCCCCCGGGGGGATGGAAACCCCTGCAAGTTGGGTAAAAATGCTGTGAGCGTCGCTTACTTCATGATTCCCTCGCTGTCGGAACCTTGTTGGAACCATCCAGCCCTCGGACCTGATGTGGACCCGAGCAGGCGCTCCTCCCGGATCTTCTTCAACTCCCCTCAGGGGCGCTGCCGGTCCACGTGTCCACCCGCCGAAGCGTGTTTGCGGAGCCGACCCATGCTCACGACCCTCCATACCGCCTACACAGACACCCGCGCCGACGACCTCGCCTGGGCGCTGGGCCGGGAGCCGCTGCCCGCCCTCGCCGTGCTCGACCTCGAACTGTCCGGAGCGAAGCTCCAGTTGAGGCTGCTCGGCGCCTCGCACCAGGTGCTGCTGGAGGAGGAACAGGGCAGCTGCTCCGAGACCGTCGCCTGTATGCCGGGCAGCAGCACCCCGCTCCCTCTCGGCGTCGCCAAGCGGATCGGGGACTGGGAGTACGAGTTCGCGGCCCGCGTCGAGACGCTGTCGAGCGGCTCCTTCGCCGGGCGCGCGCAAGAGCTCCTCGCACTGGTCGCCGATCACCCTCATGGACTGGCCGGCACCTTTCCCGGATCACCGCACGCGTTCACGGCGATGCTGGCGCAGCGGCTCGACGGCCAGGTGCGGTGGCGCACATGGCACGCCTATCCGCAGGAGGGCCAACTCGTTGTCACCCGAACGCGGGTCGGTGCCCGTATGCCTGCAACGCTGTAGTGAACCCTTGTGGGTGACAAGCCGCACCGTACCCCTGACGTAGCGTTACGAACATGATCGACCGGCCGCCGACCTCACCGCCCCCGTGCGCGGTGCGGCTGCCCGTGCGCCCCGACGCCGGCCGGTATCTGGTGCTCACCGCCGTCTTCGTCTGCGCCGCCTGCGGACTTGTCTACGAGCTCGAACTGGTCGCGCTCGCTTCGTATTTGATCGGCGACTCCGTCACGCAGGCGTCCGTCGTCCTGTCGGTGATGGTCTTCGCCATGGGTGTCGGCTCGCTTCTCGCCAAGCGGTTGCGCTGCCGGGCCGCGGTCGGATTCGGTGTGCTGGAGACCGTGCTCGCCCTGGTCGGCGGCTGCTCGGCGATGGTGCTGTACGCCGCGTTCGCCTGGATCGGCGAGTCCCGCTTCGTGCTGGTGGGCTTCTCGCTCGCCATCGGCGTGCTGATCGGCGCGGAGATCCCCCTGCTGATGTCCCTGATCCAGCGCATCTCCCGGCGCGACGCCGAGGGCACGGTCGCGGACCTGTTCGCCGCGGACTATGTGGGTGCCCTGGTCGGCGGGCTCGCCTTCCCGTTTCTGCTGCTGCCCTGGCTGGGGCAGCTCACGGGCGCGCTGTTGACGGGAGCCGTCAACGCGGTGGCGGGCGGCTCGCTCGTACTGTGGCTTTTCCGGCGGGATCTGACGGCGCGTTGGCGCGGCTGGCTGCTCGTCGCCAATGTGATGGTGCTCGCCGTGCTGGCGACCGCGACCGTCATGGCCGACGACTTCGAGCGGGCCGCACGCCGGGCGGTCTACGGCGACGAGGTGCGCGTCGCCGTCCGCACCGGCGTCCAGGAGGTCGTCCTCACCGGCAGCCGTTCGGGGCCGCCGGATCTCTTCCTCGACGGACGGCTGCGGGTCAGCGGGCGGGACGAGTACCGCTACCACGAGGCGCTGGTGCACCCGGCGATGCTGGGGCCGCACGCCCGGGTGCTGATCCTGGGCGGGGGCGACGGGCTGGCCGCGCGCGAGGTGCTGCGCTACCGGGACGTCGAGTCGGTGACCGTCGTCGAACTGGACCCGGGCGTCGTCCGGCTGGCACGCAGCGACCCGGCGCTGGCCGCGCTGAACGGGCACGCCCTGCGCGACGCACGGGTGCGCGTCGTCATCGCGGACGCCTTCACCTGGCTGCGCGTGCCGCGCGGGACGTACGACGTGGTGATCTCGGACCTGCCCGACCCGGGCATCACACGGAGCACGAAGCTCTACTCCCAGGAGTTCTACGGACTTGCCGCGCGGGTCCTCACGGGCGGCGGGCGGCTCGTCGTGCACGCGGGGCGGCCGGGCACGGGCCCGCGCACCTTCTGGACGGTCGACGCGACGCTGCGGGCCGCCGGGTTCCGGAGCCGTCCGTACTGCGCCACCGGGCCGCTCGCCGGTTTCGCGCACGGGGCCGGTCGCTCGGGGCGGGCGGCGGCCGTGCCGCGCGGCTGGGGCTTCCTGCTGGCGGCCGTCGGGTGGGCGCCGCAGCTCGGGCTTGCCTCATCGGCGCCGCCGCTGCGGGCGCTGGACGCGTCCGAGCTGGCGGCAGGGGCCTGGTGTGCGGAGCGTACGAGGCTGCCCGATCTGCCGCCCTCCACGCTGGTGCACCCGCGGTACACCGACTGAGCGGCGCATCGAGTGAGCCGTACACGGACCGAAAAGCAGACGTGGCGGGCGCGTCTGAGTAGGCTCGATCCATGGAGCATGAGGTGTTCGTTCCGGTTCCGGCAGAGACCGTCCGAAAGGCGCTGAGGGACCCCGTCCGGGTCGCCCGTTGTGTGCCGGGGCTCCAACAGGACGCGGACGAGTCCGCGGGCCCGCTCGCCGGCCGGCTGAAGGTACGGATCGGCGGGCACACGATCACCTACCGCGGCACCCTGCGCATCGTGGAACGGGGCGAGGTCTTCGCGGTCGAGGGCGACGGCGTGGAGGCGCGCGGCACGGGCTCGGCCAAGGTGAGCCTGACGATCCGGCCGGAGCCTGCCGAGGGCGGCACGACGCTCACTTTTACGGGGACGTCGAGCGCCGAGGGCCGGCTGGCGGAGCTGGAGGACGCGACGACGGCGTCCGCCGCGCACCGGCTCCTCGACCGCTTCGCGGACCGGCTCGCGACGACCGCGGAGGACCCGGCGGTGGAGGACGCGCCGGGCGACGACTCGTCTGCCGACGATGCGGCGGTGGGTGAGACCGCGGTGGAGGAGCAGGACGGCGGCGCCACGGCGCCGACCGCCTTCGACGCGCCCGTGCCGTCGCCCACCCTCGACCCCGCCGCCGACGAGGAGTTCGACGCGGCCGATTTCGACGAGGGCGAGGCGCAGGCTGTTGACGGACCCGAAGAGCCGGAGGAGTTCGTCGAGCTGCCTGAGCTTCCCGTCATCCCCGACGAGCCTCCCGCCGAGGCCGCGCACGCCCGCCGCACCATGATCGGGCGCAGCGCCGAAGAGGTCGACCACGCCCCGCCGCGCGGGCGTTACGCCCCCACGCCCGCCCCCGAAGCCAGTACCGCCGCGGCCACCCTGCGCTGGATCGCGCCCGCCGCTGCGCTCGCGCTCGCCTCCGCCGTGGTCGTCGGCCGGGCGCTGCGCCGCCGCAAGTAGTCACCGCCAGTACTGTCGTGGTGTGAGTAGCGAAGAGAGCGTCCGGCTGGCCGCCGGAGACGTCGAGTTGACCGTCAGTCCGCAGAACGGCTGCCGTGTCGCAAGCCTGAGCATCGGCGGCACCGAGGTGCTGCGCCAGGGCGACCGGTACGGGTGCTTTCCGATGGTGCCCTGGTGCGGCCGTGTCAGGAACGGCCTGTTCCACAACGGCGATGTCGCGCATCAACTGCCGCTCAACTCCCCGCCGCACGCCATCCACGGCACCGGCCGCGACACCGCCTGGCGCACCGCCCGTACGGCCAAGAGCGAGGCGTCCTTCACCTACGACCTCGCCGAGCCCTGGCCGTACACCGGACGGGTCACCCAGACCTTCGAGCTGGCCGAGGACTCGCTGACGCTCGCCATGGGCATCGAGACGTACGACACCTCCTTCCCGGCCCAGGCCGGCTGGCACCCCTGGTTCCGGCGCAACCTCGGAAGCGGCGAGGACGCGCGCGTCGAATTCAGCGCGGCGTGGCAGGAGCAGCGCGGGGAGGACCATCTGCCGACCGGGCAGCGCATCGAGCCCCGGCCCGGGCCCTGGGACGACTGCTTCGGGATGCCCGACGGGGTCTCGGTCACCCTCACCTGGCCCGAGCAGCTGGAGCTGACCGTGGCCAGTCGCGCCGAATGGGTCGTGATCTACGACGAGCAGGCCGAGGCGGTCTGCGTGGAGCCGCAGTCGGGCCCGCCCAACGGCCTCAACACCCACCCCCAGCTCGTCACTCCGATCGAGCCCCTGGAGATCGCGACGACCTGGAGCTGGCGGCGGCTCTAGGTCCTGCCCGGCCGATCAGGCCGGATCAGTGAGCGGGTCTGGTGCGTGCGATCGCAGGCCGGAGGATGGGGGTCCCCCCGCCGAAGGCAGGGGGAGAGCCGACGCGGAGCGTAGGCGACTGACGCAACGCGGCATGGGGGCACCTCCCGTGCCCGAAGGGCTACGGGGGAGTGCGTGCCAGGGCACGCGAGCCCGGCAAGATGGGCTGGGCAGGACCTAAGCTGGCGGGCATGACTGACGTACGTGGTGAGCTGCTCCAGCAGATCAAGGACAAGGCCGTGGTGCACGGCAAAGTGACCCTCTCCTCGGGCATTGAGGCCGACTGGTACATCGATCTGCGCCGGATCACGCTGGACGGCGAGGCCGCGCCGCTGGTCGGACAGGTGATGCTCGATGCCACCGCCGACCTGGACTACGACTGCGTGGGCGGGCTCACCCTGGGCGCCGACCCCGTGGCCACCTCGATGCTGCATGCGTCGGCGGCCCGCGGGCAGCGGCTCGACGCCTATGTCGTACGCAAGGCGGGCAAGGCGCACGGCATGCAGCGCCGGATCGAGGGCACCGACGTCAAGGGCCGCCGCTGCCTGGTCGTCGAGGACGTCTCGACCACCGGCGGTTCGCCGCTCACCGCCGTCGAGGCGGTACGCGAGGCGGGCGGCGAGGTCGTCGCTGTCGCCGTGATCGTCGAGCGGGGCGCGGCGCCGGCCATCGCCGAGGCGGGGCTGCCCTATGTCAACGCCTACTCGCTCGACGAGCTCGGTCTCGCCTGAGACCTGTCCGCGAGCAACTCGTGACCTGGGTCGCGAGAGGTCCTCTGACCTGCGGTGATGACGAGGGGCCGGCTGTTTCACGTGAAACAGCCGGCCCCTCACGCATGCCCACGACGCACGCAGGGTGGAGCCGCGCCAAGAGTCTGGAAAGATAGGCCGCGACGATGACGTCGCCCCCAGGTCAGGGCCAGCACCACACACCCGCACATCACAAGGAGCGGACATATGCCCATCGCGACTCCCGAGGTCTACAACGAGATGCTCGACCGGGCGAAGGCAGGCAAGTTCGCCTACCCGGCCATCAATGTGACCTCGTCCCAGACCTTGCACGCTGCGCTGCGCGGCTTCGCGGAGGCCGAGAGCGACGGCATCATCCAGATTTCGACCGGTGGCGCCGAGTTCCTGGGCGGCCAGCACAACAAGGACATGGTCACCGGAGCGGTCGCGCTGGCCGAGTTCGCGCACATCGTCGCCGCCAAGTACGACATCACCGTCGCCCTGCACACGGACCACTGCCCCAAGGACAAGCTCGACGGCTATGTCCGTCCGCTCATCGCCGTCTCGGCCGAGCGCGTGGCCCAGGGCCAGAACCCGCTGTTCCAGTCGCACATGTGGGACGGCTCGGCCGAGACCCTCGCCGACAACCTGGCCATCGGCCAGGAGCTGCTGGCGCAGGCCGCCGCCGCCAAGATCATCCTCGAGGTCGAGATCACCCCGACCGGCGGCGAGGAGGACGGCGTCACCCACGAGATCAACGACGAGCTGTACACCACGGTCGAGGACGCGCTGCGCACCGCCGAGGCGCTCGGCCTGGGCGAGAAGGGCCGCTACCTGCTGGCCGCCTCGTTCGGCAACGTCCACGGCGTCTACAAGCCGGGCAATGTCGTGCTCCGCCCCGAACTGCTGAAGGACCTGCAGGCCGGTGTCGCCGCCAAGTACGGCAAGGCCGACCCCTTCGACTTCGTCTTCCACGGCGGCTCCGGCTCCACGGCCGAGGAGATCGCCACCGCGCTGGAGAACGGCGTCGTGAAGATGAACCTCGACACCGACACCCAGTACGCCTTCACCCGCCCCGTCGCGGACCACATGTTCAAGAACTACGACGGTGTGCTGAAGGTCGACGGCGAGGTCGGCTCCAAGAAGACCTACGACCCGCGCACCTGGGGCAAGGCCGCCGAGGCCGGTATGGCCAAGCGTGTGGCCGAGGCCTGCGCGGCGCTGCGCTCCACGGGCACCAAGCTCAAGTAAACGACGTCCGCACCGCCGGGCCCGGCACCCCCTCGCGGGGTGCCGGGCCCGCGGCATGCCCCGGGAGGGACTCATCGTGAGCTATGACTTCGACACCCCCGTCGACCGGCGCGGCACCTGGTGCATCCAGTGGGACGGGGTCGCCGACCGCTTCGGCGTCGACGGGCTGCTGCCCTTCACCATCTCCGACATGGACTTCACCTCCCCGCCCGAGGTCCTCGAAGCGCTCCAGCGCCGGGTCGCCCACGGCGTCTTCGGCTACACCGACTGGCGGCACGAGGACTTTCTGTCCGCCGTGGCGCACTGGTTCAGCAGCCGCTACGACACCGAGATCGACACCGGACGGGTCGTGTACGGGCCGTCCGTGCTCAACCAGCTCTCCCAGCTGCTGCGGATGTGGTCCGAGCCGGGCGACGGGGTCGTCGTCCACACGCCGACGTACGACGGCTTCCTGAAGGCGATATCGGGCCTCGGGCGGGAGCTGCGCGGGGTGCCGGTCGGTGACATGGCCGCACTGGAGCGGCAGCTCGCCCGTGCCGACAGCAAGGTGCTCGTTCTCTGCTCGCCCCACAACCCCACAGGACGGGTGTGGACGGGGGCCGAGCTGGCCGAGACGGCCCGGCTGGCGGCCGCGTACGACGTCGCCGTCGTCAGCGACGAGATACACGCCGACTTCGTCCACCCCGGCTTCGTGGCGGACGGGCAGCGCCATCTGCCGTGGACGCGGTTCGGAGCGGGCCGCTGGGCGCTGATCACCTCGGCCACCAAGGCCTTCAACTTCCCGGCGCTGAGCGGCTCGTACGGGATCATCGGCGATCCGGACGACCATGCGGCGTTTCTGCGCCGGATGCAGACCGGCGAAGGGCTCGCCTCGCCGGCCGTGCTGTCGCTGACCGCGCACATCGCCGCGTATCGCGAGGGCGGGCCGTGGCTGGACGAGCTCGGCGCGTATGTGGCGGGGAATCTGCGGATGGTCGCCGAACGGCTGGGCTCCGCCTTCCCCGAGCTCGGCTGGCAGCCGCCGCAGGCGGGCTATCTCGCCTGGATCGATCTGCGGGCGCTGGGCATCGACGACGCGGTGCTGCAGCGTGAGCTGATCCAGCGCGAGAAGGTCGCGATCATGCCCGGCACGACGTACGGGGTCGAGGGCTTCGTACGCTTCAACGTCGGCTGCCCGCGCGCCAAGGCGGAGCAGGGTGTGGACGCCCTGATCCGTGCCCTCCGCCGACTCGTCTGAGCCGGTGGCGGCTGGGATGATCCGGGTATGGACAAAGCCCCGGGCGAGATCAGGCTTTCCTCCGCCACTGGCCGCTGGGTGATTCTGACGACCGTGCTCGGGTCCAGCATGGCGCTGCTGGACTCCACGGTCGTCAATGTCGCACTGCCTCGCATCGGCGAGGACCTCAACGCCGACATGGCGGTCCTCCAGTGGACCGTCAATGCCTACACGCTCACCCTGGCAGGTCTGATCCTGCTCGGCGGGGCGCTCGGCGACCGCTACGGGCGGCGGAAGATCTTCATCTTCGGCGTGGTCTGGTTCGCCATCGGCTCGCTGCTGTGCGGCCTGGCACCCAATGACATTCTCCTGGTGGCCGCGCGTGCCCTCCAGGGCGTCGGCGCGGCGTTGCTCACCCCGGGGTCGCTGTCGCTGATCCAGGCAAGCTTCCACCCGGACGACCGGGCGCGTGCGGTGGGGCTGTGGTCGGGATTCGGCGGCGTCGGCGCGGCGGTCGGCCCGTTCCTCGGCGGCTGGCTCGTCGACGGGCCCGGATGGCGCTGGGTGTTCCTGATCAATGTGCCGCTGGCCGCGCTGTGCGTACCCGTCGCGCTGCGGCATGTGCCGGAGTCGCGCGACCCGCAGGCGCACGGCCGGTTCGACGTTCTGGGCGCGGTGCTCGGCGCGGTGGCGCTGGGGCTGATCACGTACGGGCTCATCGCGCCGCAGGTGTGGGCGGGCGCCGCGGGCGTGGTGGTCGCCATCGCGTTCGTACTCGTCGAGCGCTCGCGGCCCGATCCGATGCTGCCGCCGTCGATCTTCGCCTCGCGGCAGTTCACCGCGGCCAATCTGGTGACGGTGTGCGTGTACGCGGCCTTCTCGGGCTTCTTCTTCCTGACCGCCCTGCAACTCCAGGTGGTGGCGGGCTATTCGGCGCTCGGCGCGGGGACCGCGTTGCTGCCCACGACGGTGCTGATGCTGCTCTTCTCCGCGAGATCGGGCGAGTTGGGGGAGCGGATCGGCCCGCGCATCCCGCTCACCGTGGGCCCGTTGCTGTGCGCGGCCGCGATGCTGCTGATGCTGCGCGTGGGCGAGGACGCCTCGTACGTACGCGATGTGCTGCCTGCCATGCTGGTCATGGGCATGGGCATGGTGACGCTGGTCGCGCCGCTGACCGCGACCGTCCTGGCGTCCGTGGAGACCGCGCGGGCGGGGCTCGCGAGCGGCATCAACAACGCGGCGGCCCGCGCTGCCGGACTGCTCGCGGTGGCGGCGCTGCCGCTGCTGGCGGGGATGGGGCCGGAGGCGTACCGCTCGGCGGAGCAGTTCGGGGAGACGTTCCGGCGGGCGATGCCGATGTGTGCGGGGGTGCTGGTGCTGGGCTCGCTGATCGCGTGGACGACGGTACGGAGGCCGGAACCGGCGGACGTCCTGGCGCGGGCGCGGCCGCAGTGCCGGGTGAACTGCGGGGTCTCGGCGCCACCGCTGGAACAGGCGGAGGAACGGGTGACGGGGTCGGCGGGACCCTGACGCGGGGCTCCGCCCCCTGCCTGGGCGGTCCGGGGTGCGGGCCGACCGCGGGGCGCGGGCCTTGGCGTCCGCGGTGCGAGCCCGCCGTGTGGTGCGGGTTCCGGGGCGCCTCCGGGCTCGACTCCTCGGCGTCGGCGGCGATGAGGGGTTCGTAGGGGCACCCGGTGTTGGCCGCCAATCGCCTGCGGGGACGACCCTGCACCGCCCCTCCCCACCGGACGGTTGCGGTGCGCGGGGGTTTCCCGGCGAAGCCACCCACCGGGGAGCAACCACCAACGCCCCCTGGCCCACGCTCACCACGGACGCTGGAAACGCGGGGACGACCCTGCCTCCCCACCGGACGGGCTGTGGTGCGCGGGGGTTCGCCCGCGAGACCACCCACCGGGCAGCAACAACCAACGCCCCTGGCCCACGTTCACCACGGATGCTGGAAACGCGGGGACGACCCTGCACCGCACACACGGCACCGGGTGCCCCGGAACCCAAGCCCCGCGCCGCCGCCGCGGATCTCGGCGGGACCTGTGACACTTGGGCCATGTCCATCCATGAAAACCTCCTCGGGGGACCGCCCCCGACCCACCTGCCCGACGAGCCCGAGCCGCGTGAGCTGCTCGCGGCCGGGACGGCGCCCGCCGAGGTCGCCGCCAAGTACCCGACCTCCTCGCTGGCCTGGGCCCGGCTCGCCGACGACGCCTTCGAGAACGGGCGCATCGTGGAGTCGTACGCCTACGCCCGCACCGGCTACCACCGCGGCCTCGACGCGCTCCGGCGCAGTGGCTGGAAGGGCCACGGCCCCGTGCCGTGGGAGCACGAGCCGAACCGGGGCTTCCTGCGGGCCCTGCACGCGCTGGCCCGCGCCGCGCAGGCGATCGGGGAGCAGGAGGAGTACGAGCGCTGCTCGACGTTCCTGCGGGACTCCTCCCAGACCGCGGCGGACACGCTGAGCTGAGGCGCGGACACGCTGCGTTGATCATGGAACCGAAGGCCCGCATCCCCTGTCTTGATCGGGGGAGCGGGCCTTCGGACTGTCCGCCCCGCGCACCGGTACCGCTGGGGAGGGGTCTGTCTTGGGCAAGCGTGCCGACGCCCGTCGCAGGGATTCCCGCCGCCGGGCCTTACGCATCCTCCCGCTCGCCGCCGTCCTCGTCGTCCTCGCGCTCGGCGGCGGCGCGGCCCTGGCGCACTGGCAGGGAAGGGGACAAGGCGTGACCGGGGCCGCCCAGGACACCGTCCGGCCGCTCCTTCCGCCGTCACAGAGCCCCGAGGCCGCCGACCCCGAGCCGCGCCCCACGTCCTCGGCGCCCTCGCGAAACCGCCCGCCGGTCGCCGAGCCGCCCACGAAGGTCCCGGCCTCGGGTGCGGGTACCTTCACCACCGCCCGCGGCACAGGCCGCCCGTCCGGCTCGGGCACGCTGCGGCGCTACCGCGTCCAGGTCGAGGACGGCGTCGACATCCCCGCGAAGGACGCCGCCGCCGAGATCGAGCAGATACTCGCCCATCCGCGCGGCTGGGGCGGGCACGGCCGGGGCTCCTTCCAGCTCGTCGAGTCCGAGGCCGACGCCGATTTCGTGATCAGGATCGCCACCCCGGCCACCGCCGACAGCCTCTGCCTCAAGCAGGGCCTCGACACCCACGGCGAGCTGAACTGCGAGACCGCCGACGGTGTCGTGGTGAATCTGCGCCGCTGGACGCTGGGCTCGCCGACGTTCAAGGGCACGCCCGACGAGTACCGGCATCTGATCATCAACCATGAGGTCGGGCACGAGATCGGGATCAGCCGGCACCTGGGCTGCGGGGGCCCCGGAAGGCTCGCGCCAGTGATGATGCAGCAGATCAAGGGGCTGGACGGCTGCCGTTCCAATGCCTGGCCGTACGACGAGGACGGGACGTACATCACAGGCCCGGAGCTCTGACCCGTGAAACGAACGTCGGCTTATGATGCCGGTGGGGACCGGGGCTCCCGTGCCAACAGGAAGGGGCGGACCGCTACCCGGACACGTCGAGGAGACAGCGATGTCACATGACGCGGCCCCGAATCTGGATTTCGCGGGCACCACTCCGTACGAGGACTATGTCCAGGCGGACGTTCTCACCCACCTCCAGAAGACGCTCTCGGACGATCCGGGAGAGATGGTCTTCCTGGTCACCACGCAGGTGATGGAGCTGTGGTTCACCGTCATCGTCCATGAGTGGGAGACGGCGGCGCGCGCCCTGCGCGAGGACGATCTGCCTGTCGCACTCGCCGCCCTGAAGCGCAGCACGTACGAGCTCGAATCGCTCAACGCCTCCTGGAAGCCTCTGGCGCACCTGACGCCCGCGCAGTTCAACGCGTACCGCAGCGCCCTGGGCGAAGGCTCCGGCTTCCAGTCCGCGATGTACCGGCGGATGGAGTTCCTGCTCGGCGAGAAGTCGGCGTCGATGCTGGTGCCGCACCGGGGCGCGCCGCGCGTGCACGCCGAGCTGGAGAAGGCCCTGCACGAGCCGAGCCTGTACGACGAGGTGCTGCGGCTGCTCGCCCGGCGCGGGCTGCCGGTGCCGTCCTCGGTCCTGGAGCGCGACCTGTCGCAGAAGTACGAGCCGTCGGAGGACGTCGAGAAGGTCTGGGCCGCGGTGTACGGCGGCGAGGACCAGGACAGCGACATGGTCCGTATCGGCGAGGCGCTGACCGATGTCGGCGAGCTGGTGTGGCGCTGGCGCAACGACCATCTGGTGGCGACGCGGCGAGCCATGGGCTCGAAGGCGGGAACAGGCGGTTCGGCCGGGGTTGCCTGGCTGGAGAAGCGGGCCCGCAAGAACGTCTTCCCGGAGCTGTGGACGGCGCGCAGCCATGTCTGAGTCACTGGCCCACAGGGCCGCGGCGCTCGACGCCGCCGACGAACTGGCCGGTGCGCGCAAGCTGTTCGCGCTCGACGAGACGGTCTATCTGGACGGGAACTCACTGGGCGCGCTGCCCGCGCACGTACCCGCGCGGGTCGCGGATGTGGTGAGCCGGCAGTGGGGCGAGCTGCGGATCCGCTCCTGGGACGAGAGCGGATGGTGGACGGCGCCCGAGCGGATCGGCGACCGGATCGCGCCGCTGGTGGGGGCGGGGCCGGGGCAGGTGGTGGTCGGCGACTCCACAAGTGTCAACGTTTTCAAGGCGGTTGTGGGGGCGGTACGGCTGTGCGGGGACGACTCCCGTACGGACATCGTGGTCGACGCGACGACGTTCCCCACGGACGGCTACATCGCCGAGTCGGCGGCCCGGATGACGGGCAAGCGCCTGGTGCCGGTCGCCCCGGCGGACCTGCCCGCCGCGCTCGGGCCGAGCACGGCGGTCGCGCTGGTCAACCATGTCGACTTCCGCACCGGCCGCCTCCACGACCTGCCGTCGCTCACCGCGGCGATCCACGAGGCGGGCGCGCTCGCGGTCTGGGACCTCTGCCACAGCGCGGGGGCGCTGCCGGTCGGCCTGGACGAGCACGGCGTGGACCTGGCGGTCGGCTGCACGTACAAGTACCTGAACGGCGGGCCGGGTTCACCGGCGTATCTGTACGTCGCCGAGCGGCACCAGGCGGCGTTCGACTCCCCGCTGCCGGGCTGGAACTCGCACCTTGACCCCTTCGCGATGACGCCCGGCTTCGAGGCGGCACCCGGCGCGGTCCGGGGGCGGGTCGGGACGCCGGACATCCTGTCCATGCTGGCGCTGGAGGCGGCGCTGGATGTGTGGGACGGGGTCTCGATCGATTCCGTACGGGCGAAGAGTCTGGCGCTGACGGACTTCTTCCTGGAGTGCGTCGAGGCGTACGTGCCCGAGGGGACGATCGCCTCGCTGACGCCGGTCGAGCATGCCGCGCGCGGCAGCCAGGTCGCGCTGCGGTGCGCGGACGCGCCCGCGGTGATGGAGCGCCTGATCGCGCGGGGCGTGGTGGGGGACCTGCGGCGGCCGGACGTGCTGCGGTTCGGGTTCACGCCGCTGTACGTGGGCTTCGGCGACGCGGAGCGGGCGGCGGCGGTCCTGGCGGAGGTTCTGGCGGGCTGAGGGTGTTCCCGGGGGCGCTGCCCCCGGACCCCGTATGCGGCCGAAGGTCGCATACGGGGTCCGGGGCGGAGCCCCGGTTAAGGGAACGGGCGGGGTGGGGACAAGCCCCGCGCAGCGGAACCGGCTGGTACCGTCCCCGCTGGTCAGGTCAATTCCGCCACTCCGCAGGAAGGCTGGAGCGCAATGCCGGACCCCGTCGACCCCGTCGCCCGTGACGCCGCCGAGGCCGAGTCGATGCTTTCGCATCCCGCCGTCGCGCCGGACGTGTCCATCGCGTACGGGGACCATCCCGACCAGGTCGTCGACTTCTACGCGCCCCACGGCGGGCAGGCCGGTGCGCCCCTCGTCGTTGTGCTGCACGGCGGCGCCTGGCGGGCGCCGTACGACCGGTGGCATGTCACCCCCTTCGCCGACTTTCTGGCCCGCCGCGGGCTCGCCGTCGCCAACGTCGAGTACCGGCGCGGGCGCGAGATTCCGCAGCAGCACGGGAGCGGGCCCGTCGCCGGGCGGTGGCCGGAGACCTTCGACGACGTCGCCGCGGTGATGGACGCCCTGCCTGCCCTGGCGCGGAAGGCCCTGCCGCAGGCGGACGTCCGGCGCATCGTGGTGACCGGGCATTCCGCGGGCGGGCATCTCGCGCTGTGGGCCGCCGCGCGGCATGTGCTGCCCGTCGGGTCGCCGTGGCGGCTGGACGCGCCGCCCGCGCTGCGCGGGGTCGTCGCGCTTGCCCCGATCGCGGACTTCGCGAAGGCCGTCGAGCTCGATGTGTGCGGTGGCGCGGTGACCCAACTTCTCGGCGGCGAGGCGGAGTTCGAGGCGAGGAGAGCGCACGCCGATCCGGCCGCGCTGCTGCCGACGGGCATCGCCACGGCCGTTGTGCAGGGCCGCACCGACATCGTCGTGCCGGACGCCGTCTCCGAGTCGTACGTCGACGCCGCGGCCAAGGCGGGGGAGACGGTCGGACTGACCCTCCTCGAAGAGGTCGGGCACTTTCCGCTCATCGATCCCGCCGCCGACGCCTGCGCGGTCGTGGCGGAGGAGATCGCTCAACTCGCCTGGTAGAGCGTTTCATTGAGGACCGAGGCTGACCGCAAGCCTTTCTACGGTGTGCTCATGACGAATCCCGAGAACATCCTCGTGACCGGAGCCACCGGAACCGTCGGCCGCCAGGTCGTCACCGAACTCCTCGCCCGCGGCCACCGCGTGCGCGCCCTCACCCGTGACCCCGCGAAGGCCGAATTCCCGGCCGGTGTCGAGGTCGTGCGGGGCGATCTGACCGACCCGGACTCGCTCGCCCCCGCGCTCGAGGGTGTCACCGGCCTGCATCTGATCACCTTCGGCGATGCCTACTTCGCCCCGCTGGAGACCGGCCCGCGGATCATGGAGCTGGTCCGCGAGGCGGGTGTACGCCGCGTCACCGTGCTGCACGGCGGCGAGCCCTCGCCGCTGGAGGACGCCGTGCGGGCCGGTGAGCCGGACTGGACCGTGATCATGCCGGTCGAGTTCATGTCGAACGCCCTGCAGTGGGCGGACGGGATCAAGAGCGCCGACGAGGTGCGCGAGCCCTTCACCGACCGGCTCAGCGCCATGGTCCACGAGGGCGACATCGGCGCCGTCGCCGCGGTCGCTCTGACCGAGGCCGGTCACGGCGGTCAGGAGTACGTGATCACCGGCCCCGAGGTGCTCACCCTCAAGGACAAGGTGAACGCGCTGGCGGCGGCACGCGGCCGCGGGATCACGCTCGTCGGGATGAGCGAGGAGGAGGCCGTCGGGCAGTGGCGGGCGTCGGGCCACCCGCAGGAGGTGATCGACTTCCTGCTGGATGCGTACGGGAACACGCCGCGAGTGGGCCGCACGGTCGCCGGCACCGTGGAGAAGGTCACCGGACGCCCGGCGCGGACCTTCGGTCAGTGGGCGGCCGAGCACGCGGACGCGTTCCGGCCGTAGGGCGCGCCTGACCAGGAAGTACCGCGAGTTGACGCAGGTAGTACTCAGGACGGACGCGGCAGAATCCGCAGCGATGCTGACGACCGCGTTCGTCCGTCCGCTTACCGTTCTGTACGTGACCGAGCCGAATCGCAGCCCCGAGTACCGCCTGGCCGTGGGCGCCCTGAGCGGGCTCCGCCAGGACCTCTTCCACGACGCCTTCGCCTACCGGCCGCTGCCGCGGAGGCATACGGACGGGCCGATAGCCCGCCGGCTCCCGGGCCGGCTACGCGACTACGCGGCCTGGACGCCGCATGCGGCGGTCGGCGTCGTGGCGATGTTCACGGTGCTCCTGGCTTACGGCGGCGACGGCATAGGACCGGCGTTGGTGCTCGCCGGGTTCGTCCCGGCGGCCGCCGTGGTGATGACGCTGCTCAGGCCGGTCGGCGCGTTCTGGCTCTCGCTGGTGTCGACGCCCCTGGGGGTCACCTCCAACTTCTACGACGACTTTCCGTGGTCGCCCAGCGGCTTTGTCGCGCATCTGGCGGTGATGACCGTGGTGGCGCTGCGGACCCGGCCGCGGACCGCGGCCTGGATGTGGCTGCTCACCGCCGGATACGGCGTGTTCGCCGAGGTTGTGCTCTCCCGGGGCAGCCAATCCAACATTCCGGAGATGCTCTTCGTCTCCGCGCTGGTGCTGCTGGTGGTGACCGTGGGGCAGGTACGCCGCGAGGCCAAGGAGGAAGTCGCGGCCCAGCAGACGGTGACGGCCGTCGAGCGCGACAAGCGCACGCTGCTGGAGGAGCGCACCACCATCGCGCGTGAGCTGCACGACGTGGTGGCCCACCACATGTCGGTGGTGGCGATCCAGGCGGAGGCGGCGCCGTACCGGGTGGAGAACCCGCCGCCCGAGCTGGAGCGGGCGTTCGCCACGATCCGGGAGAACGCGGTGGCCGCACTGACCGAGCTGCGCCGGATCCTCGGAGTCGTACGGGCCGAGGACTACCAGGCCCCGGACGCACCGCAGCCGGTGCTCGGCGATCTGGACAGCCTGCTCGCGAATGTCCGTGAAGCGGGCCTGGAGACGGAGAAGACGGTCACCGGCGCGGTCCGCACGCTGCCACAGGGCGTCGAGCTCTCCGCGTACCGGATCATCCAGGAGGCACTGAGCAACGCACTGCGCCACGCGCCCGGAGCGACGGCGAAGATAGAGATCTCCTACGTCCTCGGGGGACTGGGCCTGCGGGTCGTGAACACTGCGCCCCGGGGCCTGGTCAAGCCATCGCCGGGGGCCGGGCACGGCATCACGGGCATGCGGGAGCGTGTGACGATGCTGGCCGGCGAGATGACCGCGCAGCCCACGCAGGACGGCGGCTACGAGGTGACCGCCTTCATTCCCGTCGCCGCGGCCGAGACCGCATCCGAGGAGACCTCATGACGATCCGCGTCCTCATCGTCGACGACCAGATCATGGTCCGCGAGGGCTTCTCGGTCCTCCTGAACGCGATGCCCGACATCGAGGTCGTCGGCGAGGCCGTCAACGGCCGCGAGGCGGTCTCCAGAGTCGCCGAGCTCGCCCCCGACGTCGTCCTGATGGACATCCGTATGCCGGAGCTGAACGGCATCGAGGCGACCCGCGAGATCGTCGCGGCGCACGCCGATTCCAAGGTGCTGGTGCTGACCACCTTCGACCTCGACGAGTACGTGTACCAGGCGCTGCGCGCGGGAGCCTCCGGCTTCCTGCTGAAGGACGCCTCCGCACGCCAACTGGCCGACGGCGTACGGGTGGTGGCGGCCGGCGAGGCACTGCTCGCCCCGACGGTGACGCGCCGCCTGATCACGGAGTTCTCCAAGCTCTCCCAGGCCCCGCGACCGCCCGCGCTGGCGCAGGTCGGCGACCTGACGGAACGCGAGACGGAGGTCCTGGTGCTGATCGCGCAGGGTCTGTCGAACGCGGAGATCGCCTCGCATCTGGTGGTAGCCGAGTCGACGATCAAGACGCATGTGAGCCGGGTGCTGGTGAAGCTGGGGCTGCGGGACAGGACGCAGGCGGCGGTGTTCGCGTACGAGGCGAGGCTGGTCACGCCCGGCTGAGGGGACTGCCCGGGACTAGGCCCTGTCCGGCCGATCTTGCCGGGCTCGCGTGCCCTGGTACGCACTCCCCCGTAGCCCTTCGGGCACGGGAGGTGCCCCCATGCTGCGTTGCGTCAGTCGCCTACGCTCCGCGTCGGCTCTCCCCCTGCCTTCGGCGGGGGGACCCCCATCCTCCGGCCTGCGATCGCACGCACCGCAGTGACATCAGCCGCTCCGCGGCGGGCCGCTCACTGATCCGGCCTGATCGACCGGACAGGGCCTAGGGTCCGGCCGTACCTTCGGCTAGCGTCGGCCCATGGCCGCCTTCGACCCCTGGTCACCCGCGTTCCTCGCCGATCCCTACCCCGCCTACGCCGAGCTCCGCGCCCGCGGACGCGTCCACTACTACGAGCCCACCCGCCAGTGGCTCGTCCCCCGTCACGCCGACGTCTCCGCGCTGCTGCGGGACCGGCGGCTCGGCCGGACGTATCTGCACCGCTTCACCCACGAGGAGTTCGGGCGTACGCCGCCGCCCGCCGAGCACGAGCCGTTCCACACGCTCAACGACAACGGGATGCTGGACCTGGAGCCCCCGGACCACACCCGTATCCGGCGCCTGGTCTCGAAGGCGTTCACACCGCGCACGGTCGAGCGGCTGGGCCCGTACGTCCAGGGGCTGGCCTCCGAGCTGGTGGGCGCGCTCGTCGCGGACGGCGGCGGCGATCTGCTGACGGCCGTCGCCGAGCCGCTGCCGGTCGCCGTCATCGCTCAGATGCTGGGCATCCCGGAGTCCGACCGCAAGCAGCTGCGGCCCTGGTCGGCGGACATCTGCGGGATGTACGAGCTGAGCCCGTCGCAGGAGACGGCGCATCGGGCTGTGCGGGCGTCCGTCGAATTCTCCGCCTACCTGCGGGAGTTGATCGCGGCCCGCCGCAAGGAGCCGGGCGACGACCTGATCTCGGGCCTCATCGCGGCGCACGACGAGGGGGACCGGCTCTCCGAGCAGGAGATGATCTCCACCTGCGTCCTGCTCCTGAACGCGGGGCACGAGGCGACGGTGAACGCCACCGTCAACGGCTGGTGGGCGCTGTTCCGCCACCCCGAGCAGCTGGCGGCCCTGCGGGCCGACCGCTCGCTGCTGTCCACAGCTGTGGAGGAGCTGATGCGGTACGACACCCCGCTCCAGCTCTTCGAGCGCTGGGTTCTGGACGACATCGAGATCGACGGTACGACGATCCCGCGCGGCTCCGAGGTCGCCCTGCTCTTCGGCTCGGCCAACCGCGACGCGGACGTCTTCGCCGACCCGGACACCCTGGACCTGTCCCGCGTGGACAACCCGCACATCTCCTTCAGCGCGGGCATCCACTACTGCATCGGCGCACCCCTGGCACGCATCGAACTGGGGGCGTCCCTGGGGGCCTTGCTGGACCAGGCTCCGACGCTGCGTCCGGCGGCAGAGCCGGAACGGAAGCCGAACTTCGTGATCCGCGGTCTCGAGGAGCTTCGCGTGGAGCTGTAGGAGCAGTACGTCGAGCTGTAGCCCTGTCCTTAGCCCACGCAGGTCATCCTCTCCGGCCGTTCGTGGGACGGGTGCGCTGCCCGGGTTGCGGTTGTCGACCGGTTGGGGCACCCATGCCCTCGCGCCGGGCGACCCGGCAGACGAACAGGAGACATCAGCATGCTCAAGATGCGAGCGACTCGCGCAGCCTGGCGCCTTTGGGCGCCGGCCGTGACCGTCGCGGTCACCGCCGCAGCGGCGGGAGTGGTCTCGGCCGCCCCCGCCTCGGCCCAGACCATCGTGAACTGCCCCGCCCAGAACCTCCAGACCGCGATCGACAGCGCGGACTCGGGGTCGATGATCATGGTTGCGGGGACCTGCGTCGGCAGCTTCACCGTCGACAAGGACCTCAGCCTCGTCGGCTTCAACGGCGCGGTTCTCGACGGCAATGCCGCGGGTACGACCCTGTCCGTCGGCGCGGGCGCCCACGTGCAGATCACCGCAGTGGACATCACCAACGGCTCCGCCGACAACGGCGCCGGTCTCCTCAACAACGGCACGGTGACGCTGAACTCCTCCACCGTGCACGACAGCAACGCGAACTTCTACGGCGGCGCCGTCCTCAACGCCGGCACGATGACGCTGAACGCCTCCACGGTGCACACCAGCACCGCCGATGTCGGCGGCGGTATCGCCAACTTCTCCAGTTCCACGCTGACGCTGAACGCTTCCACGGTACGGAACAACACCGCTCTGTCCGGGGGCGGCGTCGCGAATCTCGGCGGCACTGTCCTGATGAACTACTCGGCGGTGACGCTGAACACCTCGGTGGGCGGCGCCGACAGCGATGGCGGGATCAACAACAGCGGCGGTTCGGTGTCCCTGCTGGCCACCGCCGTCACCGGCAACACCCCGAACAACTGCACCGCGGCCATTGAGGGCTGCACCGACTGACCCGACGACCCCGGCGCCGGGCCGACGGCCCGGCGCCACGCTTCTCACGGCCTGATCTCCCGGCCGCTCCCGCCTGTCCGCCCGCCTGTGAGGCCCCCGGCCTTACCCGCCTCCCGCCGCGCCCGCCGTCGACGGCAGGGTCAAGCCCCACGCACCCGGTCTCAGCGTCCATGTCCGGGTCCGGACCGGGCCCGTGATCAGCGCGTCCGCCCGGTAGCGGAAGTCCGCACCCGACACCGTCACCGTCAGGGCCCGCGCCATGACCGGTTCCGTGTGAGCGCCGTGCCGCACGGTCACCTCCGCGCGTCCGCCTCCCGCCCGTACGGTCACGGCCTCCACCAGGCGGTCCAGGTCCGTCAGCAGCACCCCGTCCGCCTCCACCCGCAGCCGGTGGGTCCGTACCGCGGGAGCGGGCGGTGCCGGGCGGACCAGGGTGCGCACCAGCGAGCGGCAGGTGTTCCACACGGACGCGCCGCCCGCGCCGTTCGCCGTGGGCACCGCCACCGGCCCCGCGGCCGCCGGGATCGCCAGATCCCCCAGCACCACCCCGTCGCTCTCGTCCACCAGCAGATCGAGCCGCCGTACGACCCCGTCGAGCACCGTGCGTGCCGCGGCCACCGCCCCCCGCGGCACCCCCAGCGCATGCGCCAGTTCTACGGAAGGCCCCACCGGGACCATCGCCAGTGCCCCGTCGCCGAGCCAGCGGTCCCGGTGCAGCAGTGCCACCGCACGCAGCAGCGTCCGGTCGTCACCCACCACGACGGGCCTGCGCGACCCCCTGCGGGCCAGTGCCCGCGCGAATTCCTCCGGCCCCTCGGGGAGACAGATTTTCGCCTCCGACCCGCCACACAGCACATCTTTCGCGATCCGTACGGACTCGCCGTCATTCCGGCGGGCGACCGGGTCGATGACCACCAGTAGCTGGTCGTGAGCCGACACCTCGGTCCTTCCTCGGGTAGCATCTTTGTGCAAGAGCCCCTTGCGCTATTGCGCCAGGGGCTTCGTCTATTCCGGGGCAACCGGTCCGAAGACTCAGGCACGGCTCAGGCCCCCTGACCTTGGTCTTGCCCCGCCCGGAAGGGGTGTACGCCTGTGCCCGCACTTGTGCTGCTCGGTGCTCAGTGGGGTGACGAGGGCAAGGGAAAGGCCACCGACCTCCTCGGTGGATCCGTCGATTATGTGGTGCGCTATCAGGGCGGCAACAACGCCGGCCACACGGTTGTCGTGGGCGACCAGAAGTATGCGCTGCATCTCCTCCCTTCCGGAATCCTCTCGCCGGGATGTACCCCGGTCATTGGCAACGGCGTCGTTGTGGACCCGGCGGTTCTGCTCTCCGAGCTGAGCGGGCTGAACGACCGCGGCGTCGACACGTCCAAGCTCCTGATCAGCGGTAACGCGCATCTGATCACTCCGTACAACGTCACCCTCGACAAGGTGACGGAACGGTTCCTCGGTAAGCGGAAGATCGGCACGACCGGCCGCGGCATCGGCCCGACCTACGCCGACAAGATCAACCGCGTCGGCATCCGCGTCCAGGACCTCTACGACGAGTCGATCCTGGAGCAGAAGGTCGAGGCGGCGCTGGAGTCCAAGAACCAGCTGCTCGCCAAGGTCTACAACCGGCGCGCGATCGAGGCCGGGAAGATCGTCGAGGAGATGCTCCAGTACGCGGAGCAGATCAAGCCGTACGTCGCCGACACGACGCTGATCCTCAACAACGCCATCGACGAGGGCAAGGTCGTCCTCTTCGAGGGCGGCCAGGGCACGCTGCTCGACGTCGACCACGGCACGTACCCCTTCGTCACCTCCTCGAACCCGACCGCGGGCGGCGCCTGCACGGGCGCGGGCGTGGGTCCGACGAAGATCAGCCGGGTCATCGGCATCCTCAAGGCGTACACCACGCGCGTCGGCGCGGGTCCCTTCCCGACGGAGCTCTTCGACGACGACGGCGAGGCGCTGCGCCGCATCGGGCACGAGCGCGGTGTGACGACCGGCCGTGACCGCCGCTGCGGCTGGTTCGACGCGGTCATCGCGCGGTACGCGACCCGGGTCAACGGCCTGACCGACTTCTTCCTCACCAAGCTGGACGTCCTGACCGGCTGGGAGCAGATCCCGGTGTGTGTCGCGTACGAGATCGACGGCAAGCGGGTCGAGGAGCTGCCGTACTCCCAGACCGACTTCCACCACGCGAAGCCGGTGTACGAGTACCTGCCGGGCTGGTCCGAGGACATCACGAAGGCGAAGACCTTCGACGACCTGCCGAAGAACGCGCAGGACTATGTGAAGGCGCTGGAGGAGTTGTCGGGCGCGCCGATCTCGGCGATCGGTGTGGGCCCCGGCCGTACCGAGACGATTGAGATCAACTCGTTCCTGTAGCAGGGATACCGACAAGGGGCGCCCCGGATGGTGCGGGGCGCCCCTTGTCGTCCCTCGGCGTTGTGCCAGGTCACCTTCGTGGTGAACGGCCTGGCGCTCTCGGCGAGTTCCTCGGTGCGACCCACGCACGCCGGCGTGGAGCGCGTCGGCCGGATAACGATGGGGGCACCTGCGCAGGGCTGTGTCACCGGCACCTCGTAGGCTCCCGCCCATGAGCGACGGGGAATCCGGCAGACGGGTCATCGACGGGCGCTTCGAGCTGGAGGCACGGCTCGGTGGCGGCGGTATGGGCATGGTGTGGCGAGCGCGCGATCTGGCGCTGGACCGCGCCGTGGCCCTCAAGGAGGTGCGGCCGCCCGATCCCGGGCTCGCCGAGCACGACCCCGAGGCCGCGGCGATGCTGCGGGAGAGAGTGCTGCGGGAGGCGCGGGCGCTCGCCCGGGTCAACCATCCCCACGTGGTGACCATCCACCACATTGTGGACGGCGCCGAGCACACCTATCCGTGGCTCGTCATGGAGCTGGTCACCGGCGGATCGCTCCAGGACCGGCTGAACAAGGGGCCGATGACGCCGGTCGAGGCGGCCACGATGGGGCGCGACGTGCTGGCCGCACTGCGGGCCGCGCACGACGTCGGCATCCAGCACCGTGACGTGAAACCCGCCAATGTCCTGATGCGGCCCGACGGGCGCCCCGTCCTCACCGACTTCGGCATCGCGGCGATCCGGGAAACTACCTCGCTGACCATGACCGGGTCGATCATCGGCACGCCCGACTACATGGCGCCCGAGCGTATCTCCGGCGACGACGGCGGCCCGGGCTCGGACCTGTGGTCACTGGCGATGATGCTGTACGTCGCCGTCGAGGGGAACCATCCGCTGCGCAGGGGGACGACGCTGGCGACCTTGGCCGCCGTGCTCAAGGAGGAGCTTCCGCCTCCTCGCCGGGCGGGTGCGCTGGCAGGGGTATTGGCCGCCGTTCTCGTCAAGGACCCGGCCGCGCGGCCGGACCCTGAGACCGTCGACCGGATGCTCGCGGAGGCGGCTCAGGGTGAGGCAAGCACACCGAGCGGGACCGTGGGGACCACGTCGTACCGGCTGACGCCCCCGCCGGGACCGGCGACCGCGCCGCCCGCACCGGCGACCCCGCTGCCAGGGCCGGCGACCCCGCCGCCCGCACCGCCCGGGTTCGGGCCGCCGATGGGCTTCGGACCCGCTACTCCGCATGATGCCGTGCCCGGCCCCATGGGGCCGCCGACCCCCTACCCGATGGGTCCTACAGGGCAGACACCGCCCCGGACGGGCACCCGTGCGAAGCGCCGGATCGCGATCGCGTCGTCCGTCGCCGGGACCGTGCTGGCCGGCGTCCTGGTGTGGTCCCTGCTGCCGGACGGCGGCGGGCGGGGCGACAACACGGGCTCACTGGGTGACTCCTCGCCCAGCAGCTCGCGGACCCCGACACCGACCTCGACATCCTCCGCATCGCCGGAGGAGTCGGAGCCGGAGAAGACGGAGAAGGCCGACCTGCTCACGCCCGTCGGCATCCGGATGGCGATCAAGGAGATCAAGGAGAAGACAGGCACCAACAGGGCGGGTGACTTCACCGTCTACCCGGAGCACATCTCCGTGTCCGTCATGGTCAAGGGGAGCGACAAGCGCTACGACAGCTGGACCTACCGCGTCGGCGAGGGGGCGACCAAGGGCATCATCAGCAGCACGCTCATGGGCGGCGAACTCCCGTTCAGCCTGGACGAATTCGACTGGGACGTCGTCCCTGCTCTGCTGGCCAGGGCCGAGAAGGACCTGAACGTGAAGAATCCGACCTCACGCTACCTGATCGTCAACGGGCGCAACGAAACGTTCCACACGCCGCCGAACCTCGCCGTCTACCTGGCCGACGACTACGAAAGCGCCTACCTCGAGGCCGACCCCAAGGGCAAGGTGACCCGGGTCATGCCGGCCGAGGGAGGCTGACCTGTCCTCTTCCCGCACGTCGACCCACTCTGCGTTCTTGCAGACCCGTTCTTACGGACGCCGGTACTCGCGCGGCGAGTTGCCGGTGTCGAGGAAGGTGCGGGTCAGTGTGCTGCCGCTCACCGTCAGGACCGAAGACCCGGCCGCCGCGCAGTCGCCGCTCAGGACCCGGGAAGGACCGATCACGACGCGGTCCCCCGCCGAGAACAGCTCGGCGTCCGACGTACAGGTCGCGCCGTCCGTCGTCGTGGTGAAGGTGACGACGCTGCTGCCCACGGCGCCCTGTTTGACGGTCAGCCGCTGCGCACCCTTCGAGCCGCTCAGCGACCGCTCCCACGAGCCCAGGAAGCTTCCCGGGACCCGGTCGGAGCCCGCCCTGCGCAGTGTCGAGGTCCGGCCACCGCTCGCCGTCCACGCGAGGGTGCCGTCGGAGCGCGCTGCCAGGGTCTGCTCGCCGATGGCGGAACACTTTCCGGCGGGCGTGCTCGCGGTGACTCCGGTGTCGATACGGATCGAACCGCCGCCTGCCGCAAGCAGCTTGCCGGTGCCCTTGCACAGATAGCTCTCGCCCACGCTGATGCTCGCGACGACCGTGTCGCCGACCGTGCCGGGGGAGAGGGTGATCCGGCGCTCCGACCCGGTGTCGGCACCGTCGCGGTAGACGCTGCCGGTCCAGGACCCGGCATACGCGGCCGGCAGCGCGGCCGGTCCGGCGGGCTTCCCCGGCGCTCCCGGCTTCTTGCCCGCCGGGTTCTTGGCCGCAGGGTCCTTGGCATCCGCGCTCGCGCCGCTCCCGCTCCCGGGCTCGGACGAGGACAGCGACTCCTTGCCCTTGCCCTGACCGGCCGCGCCAGGCCCTGGGGTGGTCGGCCCGCCGCCGCCTCCCGGTCGGCTGCTCACCGTGTCTTCGTCTCCGCGCAGGAGCGTGACGGCGGTGAAGGACGCGCCCAGCAGCGCTGCCACGGCGACACCGGCGATCGCGACAGTGCGCCGGGAGCGCTTGCGCGCCTGGGTGCCGGTACCGGTGGTGGCGGGTGCGTCGGCGCTCGTGAGGTGGGCCTGTACCCAGGGGCCGTAGGGGGCTCCGGGCACGGGGGTTGCGGGCACGGGGGTTGCGGGCACGGGAGTTGCGGGTGCGCCGCTTGGGGTTCCGGGTGCCGGGGCGGCGGCGTACGCCGGTGGGTTCGCGGCGGCGCCCCTCGACGGCGTATCGGCGTCGAGCAGCGACACCGCGTGCTGCCCGAGCTGTGCGATCAGAGCCGCGGGCAGCCAGGGCGCGGCCGGATCGGCAGGACGCGTGCGCTCCACGATCTGCTCCGGCGTCGGTCGCTGTGCCGGGTCCTTGGCCAGACAGTCCGCGATCAGCTGCCGCAACTCCCCGTCCACACCGCTGAGATCGGGCTCCTCGCTCACGATGCGGAACATGACCGCGTGGATCCCGGTGTCCGAACGCCCGAACGGCAGCCGCCCGGTCGCCGCGTACGCCAGCACCGAGCCCAGCGAGAAGACGTCGCCCGCGGGACCGACCCGCTCGCCCTGGATCTGCTCGGGCGACATGTAGCCCGGCGACCCCACCACCACGCCGGTCTGCGTCAGTTCGTCGGAGGCGTTCTCCAGCGCGCGGGCGATGCCGAAGTCGATGACCCGGGGACCGGCGATGGTGACCAGGACATTGGACGGCTTCAGATCCCGGTGCACGAGACCGGCTCCGTGCACACTCCGCAGCGCGCCGGCCAGCCCGTACGCCAGTGTCCGCACCGACTCCTGAGGCAGCGGCCTCTCCCGTACGACCTGCAGCAGCGAGGGTCCGGCGACATACCCGGTCGCCACCCACGGCTCCGCCGCCTCGGTGTCCGCGTCCAGCACGGGCGCGGTCCACTCCCCGCCGACCCGGCGTGCGGCTGCGACCTCCTGCCGGAAGCGGTGACGGAACTCCGGCTGCCCGGCGAGCTCGGCCTTGATGAGCTTGACGGCGACCGTGCGGCCGCCCGCGGAACGTGCCAGGTAGACCCGGCCCATACCGCCCTCGCCGAGGCGGCCGAGCAGACTGTACTCACCTATGGAGGGCGGATCCTGGGGCGCGAGCTGTTCCATGCGCGAAAGCGTACGAGGTCGCCCCTCCCGGTAGATCCGCAGCCCCTTGGGCGACGGCTGTTCGTCCCCAAGTCACCATGGAATGCAGACTGTTCACTGCGATCAGGGCCCGTCAGACTGGAGTGGCGTCAACGGATTGCGTAGCCGGCGAGTGCGGGTTCGAGCTGGTCGAAGACGTGGGCGGCCTCAGTTGCGAGGGTGGCTGCGATCTCGTCGTTGTCGTGGTCGGCGAGGGTGAGTTCCTGGATGCGGGTGAACAGGAGGCGGTGGGCGGCGGCGAGTTGGGCGGCGGCGGCGCGGGGGGTGATGTCGTCGGGGCCGGCGTCGGTGGCGGTGGCGAGAGCGCGGGCGAGGGCGTGTTCGCGCAGGTCGTGGAGGTCGCGCAGGCGGGCGGTGAGAGTGGGGCTGTCGGCGATCATGCCGGAGAAAGCCGCTCCGGCGAAGCCCGCGACCGGGTCGCGTGCTTCGAGCGCGGCATCGAAGGCGCCGCGCAGGGCGGCGAGGGCGGATACGCCGTCGGCGCGTTCCGCGACGGCGACGGCGAGGCTGTTGCCGAACACCTCCTGGTGGTCGAGGGCGAGGTCTTCCTTGCGGGCGAAGTAGTTGGTGACCGTCTTCTTTGCCACGCGGGCAGCGATGGCGATCTCGGCGACGGTCGTCGCCTCGAAACCCTGCTGCATGAACAGGCGGGTGGCGTGGTCGGAGATCAGCTGCCTGGTCTCCAGCTTCTTGGCCTCGCGGAGGCCTGTGGGTTCAGCACTCATGAGGCAACTTTACCATCGGAGTAAGTTTTTTCTTGACGAACCTTCACCCTCTATGTAAGTTTACCTTCGTCGTAAGTTTTCACCTGTGCGACAGTCCACTCCCCGCTTTCACAAACGGAGCTCCTCATCAACATCACCGCCTCCACCGTGTCCCTGACCGTCGACGACGTCGCCGCCTCCAGCGACTTCTTCACCACCCACTTCGGCTACAAGCAGGTCATGGCGGCGGACGGCTTCGCCTCACTCGCGCGCGAGGACGCGGCCGTCGACCTGGTGCTGCTCCAGCGCGGCATCGAGGTTCTGCCCCCGGAGCAGCGCGACCAGCGCGCATCCGGCCTGATCGTGGCGTTCACCGTCATCGGCATCGCCGAACACGAGGAGCGCCTGCGGCAGGCCGGCGCGCCCATCACCATGCCGCTGCGTGAAGAGCCGTGGGGCGAGCGGCTCTTCCAGGTCACCGACCCCAACGGAGTCGTCGTCCAGCTCGTCGAGTGGACGGCCCCGGTCGGCGACTGACCCGGCGAATCGCGCAAGCAGGCCCTTTGAAGCGAGGCGGAGCGTCTCGCCACCGTTGATTGGAGAACCGCATGGCCCCCAGCACCGCAGCCGCCGACCGCGTCTGGTTCATCACCGGCGCATCCAGCGGCCTGGGACTCGCCTTCACCCGGGCGGCCCTGGACGCCGGCGATCGCGTCGTCGGCGCCGCCCGCCGGACCGAGACGCTGACCGCGCTCGCCGCCGAGCATCCCGGCCGGCTGGTCGCCCTGCCCCTGGACGTCACGGATCGCGCCGCGGTCTTCGCGGCGGTGGAGCAGGCCGCCGCCGCCTTCGGCCGACTGGACGTCATCGTCAACAACGCGGGCATCATGGGCATCGGCGCCGTCGAGGAGTTCACCGAGAACGATGCCCGGGCGTTGGTGGAGACCAACTTCTTCGGCGCGCTCTGGGTCACCCAGGCCGTACTGCCGTACCTCCGGCGGCAGTCAGCGGGCCACCTCGTGCAGATCTCCAGCGTCGGCGGGGTCATCGGCTACGCCACCAGCGGCCTGTACAGCGCGAGCAAGTGGGCGCTCGAAGGGATGACCGAGGCCCTGGCGCAGGAGGTCGCGCCGTTCGGCGTCAAGGTGAGCATCGTCGAACCCGGCGGCTACACCACAGGCCTCTACACCGCCATGCGCACCCAGCCCGCCCACGAGGCGTACGCCCCGCTGCACTCCGCCCTCGCCGAGATGTGGCAGGACGCCGAGGACGCCGATCCGGCCGATGCGGCCAAGGCCTTGCTGGCACTGGTCGACAGCGATGAGCCGCCCCTGCGGCTGATCCTCGGCGGCGCGATGTACGACGTCGTCCAGGAGAGCGTCGACCGGCGGAAGGAGGTCTGGGCGAGCTGGGAGGGCGTCAGCCGCGCCGCCGGGTGAACGGGCCGATGCGGGCCGGGGCGTCGGCGAGCAGGTCGTCCACTTGGGGAACCTTGCCCGGCGCCGCGGCGCCCCGGCCGCCGTCAGCCCTCGCCGCAGATCCGCAGCCCCTTGGGCGTCGCGCACGGCAGATGGCCGTGCGTGCGGATGACGTCCTGCCCGTTCCCCCGGCTCATGTAGCCGAGGAAGCTGGAGGCCAGTGAGTCCGCCGGCGGCTGGCCGTAGGTGTACGCGTACTCGATCTCCCGGTACGGGTACTTGCTCTCGCCGATGTCGTCCACCGACGGCGGATCCCCGTCGATGTCCAGCCGGTGCAGCCCCTTCAGCCCGGCTCCGGCGCGCAGTTCGCTGTAGCCGATCGCTCCCGGCAGCCGCGCCACGGTGGCCAGCACCTGTTCCGTACTGTCGAGTTCGCAGCGCAGGACCTTCGCCTCGCCGTCGTCCTTGCTCTCGCAGTCGCGCGAGGAGTTCGCGGGCTCGTTGCGCAGCAGCACCCGGCGCTGGAACACCTCGCGCGTACCGGAGTTGGCGTCCCTGCTGACCAGCAGTACGGGCAGAGCCGGCCCGCCCAGTTGCTTCCAGTTGGTGATCTCGCCGCGGTAGAGCCTGCGGATGTCGCCGGTCGACAGATTCCGCGCGGGCACCTTGTCGTTGACGACGAGCGCGAAGACGGAGACGGCGACACGGTCCTCGCGCAGCTGCGGGTAGCCGCCGGGCTTGGGCCCGTCGGCGAGGGCGATCAGCGCGGGGGAGCCCTTCGTGGACTGCGCGCCCGCCTCCGCGAGCGCCCTTATCCCCGCGGTGCTGCCGTGCGCGTCGACGATGACGGTCGAGCCTTCGCAGTCCCTCTCGTACTTCTTCGCCAGCTCCTTCACGACGGGCGCGAAGGCGGTCGAACCGGTCAGCCTCAGCGTGCCCTTGGCGCAGCCGATCGGGGGCCGGGTGTCGTCCCGTACGACGATGATCGTGGCGAGCGTGACCACGCAGACGGTCAGCAGCACGGTGATCCAGCGGGCTGCCCGGCTGAACAGCGGGGCCTTGTCGTCGGGCGTCGTGCTGCGGTTGGGCATCACATCGCCGTCGCGGATACCGCCGGTGACCCTGACCTCGCAGCCGATCGGGCCGCCGGTGAGGAGCACCAGCAGCTTGAAGTGCTGGCCGCGGTTGAGCGGGACCCGCGGCAGATGGATCGTGCTGCCGGAGTGGCGCATGCCCGCGGCCGGGGTGAAGTGGTCCATCAGATACTCGGCGCCCGGCGGCTGGGTGACGGCGATGGCCCGTACGGTCCGGTCGGTGAACTCGGCGGTCAGGCCATGGACTTCACGTCCGGTGTAGTCGTCGTTGGCGATGCTCTGCGAGCCGTCGTTCTCGATGCGCAGGAGGACGAGCGTGGCGTCGGACATCTCCGGAGCCTCATTGAAGAGCCCGAGCCGGAAGTTGGGCCGCCCGGCGCGTACGTCGCTGCCGATGGGGGTGTCCAGCTGGACGCGATACCCGATGCGCTTGCGCCGCGGCACCCGGCGCTCGTACCAGAGCACGGCCACGGAGGCCAGGATGCCGAGCACGGCGGTGAGCACGGCCACGACGTTCTCGGCACTGAGCCACTCCACGGGGTCTTCTCCTCGTCGTCTGCTCGCACGCATGGCGGGGCGGCCACCGTAAGAGGTGGGCGGGGGGAGGGGGAGGGGTTTGAGGGGGCCGACGCCGGATGTTCGCCGGGGGTTCAGCGGGGCGGGTGCCGTCACCCTGAGGGGTGAACCGTGCCGAAGGCCGGGGCGGCGCAACTTCCGTGCAGGCATAGTCACTTGGCACACGCCCCGATCGGCAGAACCCCCGAGGAACGGAGTCCCGTGACCGCCACACTCGAACGCCCGGAGACGGTATACCGTCGGTATACTGTGATCATGGCTGACACCACGATCAAGGTCGACCCCGCCGTCCGTGACCGTCTGCTGGAGCTTGCTCGCGAGCGCGGGATTACCATGCGCGACCTGGTCGCGGAGCTCGCGGGTGCCACGCCCACCAGGGAAGAGCTCCAGAAGCAGTACGAGGAGACCAAGGCCTACGTCGAGGAGCACTTCCTCGGCAGGCCCTACACGGCAGAGGACGAGAAGGCCGGCGAGCAGCTCTGGGCCGACCTGGAGGCCGGGCGCATCGGGGAGGTCCAGTGAAGAAGGACCAGTACCCGCTGCCGCGCGCGATCGTCTTCGACGACACCGCGGCCCTCGCGCTCGGCGCGGGCAACAGCATGGCCTCGCGCCTCGTCACCGAGGCCGAGAAGAACCCCGCACAGCGCGTCTACATCCCCGCGCTGTGCCTGACGGCCGCGGAGGCCGAACGCGCGGGCGTGGCCGAGCACATCGGGGCGCTGCCGTCCGTGGACATCGCGGCGCTCGACTTCGCCGGTGCGATGGCCGTCGGCAAGCAACTGCGCGCCGACGCGGGCACGGACGACCCGGAGAAGACGGAGAACGACTGGAGCGGGGCGCACGCGCTGCACCTGGCGCGCCCGTCCGTCGAATGGCCGCGCGGCCGCCCGGTGCTGACCCGGACACCGTCGCGGTACCGGGGCACGGGCATCCGGACGATCAGGATCGTCGAGTAGTACGGCGCGCGGGGCCCGGCTCGCACCCGGGCCCCGCTGCCTATGCGACGCCGGTGACGAAGGACGACCAGGCGTCGGGGGTGACCGTGAAGGTGGGGCCGTCCGGGAGCTTGGAGTCGCGGACGTGGACGGCCTCGGGGCAGGCGGCGACCTCGACGCATTCGCCGCCGCTGGAGTCGCTGTACGAGGACTTGCGCCAGTCGAAGGCCACCTCGATGCAGTCGCCGCCGCTGGGGTTGCTGTAGCTGGACTTGAACCACCGCAGGGTGTCGCTCATTGCTGGTCTCCTGCCAACCGCTCGATGAGGCCCAGCGATTCACGAGGACCCAGGGCCTGTGCCCGGATCTTCGCATACCGCTGTGTGTATGTACTCACCTTTGCGGGTTCCTTGATCAACAATGCTTCCTCCTGGGGCTCCAGGTAGACCAGGTGATCGTGTTCTGGGGTCTCCACCAGGTTCATCTCGCCATACGCGCCTGCGTGTTCGCCCGTGAGCCCGCAGTCCAGCGGCAGCACCTGCAGCGTCACGTTACGCCGCCGCGCGCACTCCGCAAGGTGCCGCATCTGGCCACGCATGACCTCCTCGCTGCCGATCGTCCGCCTCAGTACGGACTCCTCCAGGATCAGCTCGATCAGCGCCACCGGCTCCCGCTCGAAGAGCGCCCGCCGGACCATCCGCACCTCGACCAGCTCCTCCACCCGCTCCTCGGAGAGCGGCGGATAGCCTCCGCCGATGAGCGCCTGCGCGTACTCCTCCGTCTGGAACAGGCCGTGCACGACGAGCGTCGCGTAGAGCGACAACCCCAATGCCCGCTGCTCCAGCAGCGCGTAGTCCTTGAACTGCGCCGGGTACTTGTCCAGCCGTACGTACTCCCGCGCCTGCTCGAAGATGCCCATCCCGTCCCCGAGCACCCGCTCAAGCTCCACGAGCATCTCGTCGCTGGCGGGCTGCGCACACGTCTCCATCGCGCTCACCGCCGCCGCCGAGAAGCCGAGTTCGCTCCCTAATTGCTCCTGCGTCAACCCCTTCCGTGCACGCATCTTGCGGGCGATATCCGCTACCAGGCGGGTCGCCGAACCGGCCGTTTCCTTGTTTTCCGCTCGTGCCATGTGCGATCACCAATCGACTCAACCGGACTCAACCGGTCACCACCAGTCCCCGCCGAATTCGACCCGTCTACAAGACAGTTCGCGCAGGTCAACCCCTTTGCGACGCCCTCCGCAAGCCCATGGAAAACGCTAGCCGAGGTCACAGAGACTGTCCTTGTGGATACGCAAAGTCGCCAACTGAACCTCGATTGGATTCCGGCTTCCGGATTCCAGCTACGTAAGGCGGGCGTGCAATTCGACGCCGTCCGCGTCGACGACGAAGACGGCCGCAGTCTCGCCGATCTGATGGAGCGGATGACCGGCGGGGACCCCGGCCCTGTCGTCATAGAGGCGTACGGGCGGCGGTCGGTCTACTTCCTCGTACCGGCGGGGAGTACATCCCACCGCCCCTGGCCGCGCGGAGTGACCCGTCTCAACTCGGGACCGGCCCACGTGAGTTACGTACCCATCCCCGCCCTGCGCGGCCGAACCTGGCCGCTCTCATGGCGGTTCCCGCCCACCGGGGACCGCTTCGTGCACCCCCTCCTGCTGCGCAGCGCCGCATCGGCGCTGCTCGGCTGATCAGCCCGACTTCGTGTACGTGAGCGGCGCCCCGCCCGAGCCCACCAGTTCGCGGACGATCGTCGTGTCGTCCGGCATGTCCAGGCGGCTCCACTGGCCCGGTGCGCACTGCTTCGGGTCGCCCGATGTGACCTGGGTCGGGCCGAGTTCGAGGGGCGGGCCCGGGGCTCGGAGGGTGGCGGACCAGGTGCAGTCGTAGTTCGGGCCGGTGCCCGACAGGGTCATGACCTGGGTGCCCGTCGTGCCCTGGGTGATCGTCATGGTGCGGGTGTTGTTGCCGTCCGCCGTGGCGAAGGATGCCTGCCAGGTGCCGACGTATTCCGCGGGGACGCCGCTGTCCTGGGTGCCGGGCGAGGTCGGGGGCCGGGAGGAACCGGCGGGCGTGGACGGCTTGTTCGTGCCGGGGGTCGTCGGCTCGGAGGTCGTGGGGCCCGGCTTGGCGTCCGCCGGGGACTTCTTGCCGTCGTCGCCCATGAGCGCGTACACCGATCCGCCCGCGGCCACCGCGACCAGCAGGGCGACCGCGATCAGGGCGATCGTGCCGCCCTTCTTGCGAGGCGGGGGCGGGGTCGGGGGCGCGTAGGGGGCGGGCATCGGCTGGTACGGCACCGGCGGGGCGTGCGTGACCGGGACCGCCGCGTGCGGGTAGCCGTAGGCGGGCAGTGGCGGGGGCGCTGTGGGCAGCGGAGTCGGGCCGGGCGGCTTGGGGGCGGGCGCGGTCATCGTCGGCGGCTGGACCGGCGCCGCAGCCTGCGGCTGTTCCACCTCCAGCAACTGGACCGCATGGCGGCCGAGTTGGGCGATCAGCGCGCCCGGCAGCCAGGGCTCGGCGGTCGCGTCGGAGGTGGTGAGCTCCAGGATCCTCTCGATCGTCGGGCGCGCCTCGGGGTCCTTGTGCAGGCAGTCCCGTACGAGGCCGGCCAGGCTCTCCGGAAGGCCCTCCAGGTCCGGTTCCTCTTGCGCGATACGGAACATCAGCGCGTGCACCCCGCTGTCCGCCGAACCGAACGGCATCCTGCCCGTCGCCGCGTACGCGAGAACCGAGCCGAGGCAGAAGATGTCGCAGGCGGGCGTGACGCGGTCGCCGCGTATCTGCTCGGGAGCCATGAAGCCGGGCGAGCCGACGAGCGCGCCGGTGCGGGTCAGACCGCCGTCGGTGACGGTCTCCAGGGCGCGGGCTATGCCGAAGTCGATGACGCGGGGGCCGTCGATGGTGACGAGGATGTTCGACGGCTTGAGGTCGCGGTGGATGAGGCCGGCGGCGTGGATGTTGCGCAGGGCGTGCGCGAGGCCGGAGGCGAGGATACGGACGGAACGCTCGGGCAGGGGGCCGTGGTCGCCGGAGACGACGGTGTGCAGGGCGGGTCCGGCGATGTAGCCCGTGGCGACCCAGGGCACGGGCGCCTCGGTGTCGGCGTCGAGCACGGGCGCCGTCCACTCGCCGCCGACGCGCAGAGCGGCCCGTACTTCCTGGCGGAAGCGGTTTCGGAACTCCTCCTGCTCGGCGAGCTCATGGCGTACGAGCTTGACGGCGACGGTGCGGCCGCGGTCGTTGCGGGCGAGGTATACCTGCCCCATGCCGCCCGCGCCGAGGCGGGCCAGGAGTCGGTACTCGCCGATGTGCCGTGGATCTGCTGGTGCCAGAGGCTCCATCGCCGTGCGCCCTTCCCCCGTACCGCTTCGCTGCCGACGGACCGAGGATAGTGCGCGCCGAACCGGGGCTTACAGATCAGGATCCGGCGGGAGCGGCCCGAGGCTGTCCATGGCCTTGGAGAGCTGGCCCAGGATCCGTGCGGTCTCGGCGAACTGCTCGGGTCCCAGCGCCTCGGCGAGACGGGCGGCAAGCGCCGCGTGGCCGGGGTCGATCCGGGTGATCGCGGCGCGGCCGTCGTCGGTGGGGCGCAGGAGTTTGGCCCGGCGGTGGGCGGGGTTGGCTTCGTACGCCGCGAGGCCCCGCTCGACGAGCAGATCGGCGATCCGCTGCACGCTCTGGCGCGTGATGCCCATGGCGCGGGCGATCCCGGCGACGGGCAGCGGCTCGTGCAGTACGGCTCCGAGGACCTGCCACCAGGCCGCGGTCAGCCCGGCGGGCTTCGCCAACTCCTCCGAGACGGCGAGGAATTGGCCGTTCAGCCGGAAGACGCCGAGGGCTGTGCGGCTGAGCAGGTCCTGTTCCTCACGGCTCATGAGTTGAGGACCGCGAAGGCGGAGGCGTCCGAGTCGTGGAACAGCCGGTACCAGGCGTCCAGCTTCTCGCCCTCGTACACACCGAGCCTGGCGAAGACCTCGCGGGCGAACGCGACGGGTTCGGTGGGGCCCGCGGTGATCAGATCGCGGTCGGTGACGGCGTCGGCCTCGCGGTAGTGGTCGCCGCCCTTGTAACCGGTGGCGCCGAGGTAGAAGGAGACGGCGCTGGTGTGATCGCGGTCGTCGAGCAGCCCCTCGCGGGCGAGCCCGGCGGTGGCACCGCAGATGGCGGCCACGGGGACACCGGCATCGAGGAAGGCGCGCGCCTTGGCGGCGAAGGGGGCGAGGTCGTCGCCCGCGTCCCACAGGTGTGCGCCGGTGAGGATGAGCAGGGCGCTGTCCTCGGGGTCGAGCTCGCCGAGGGCGAGATCGGGCTGGATGCGGACGCCGCCCATGGTGGTGACGGGGCCGGTGGTGGGGCCGACGGTGCGGACGGTGAAGCCGTTCTGGGTGAGGTGCGCGGTGGTGTGGCCGGTTTCCCAGTCGGCGAAGGTGTCATAGACGGCGAGATGAACGGTACGGGTGCTCATGGTGGCCCTCCTGCTCTCGATGACAGCAGCCTGTCATGTCGACAGCCTGCTGTCAATGGGCTCCGGGTCGGACCGGGCCGCGGACGCGACACAGTGCCCAGGAACAGCGCCACGGCCATACACCGTGGCCATGTCCCTCCCCAGCGGCCCCTCCTTACGCTTGCCCGCATGACCCCTCATCCCGACCCCCAGGCCGGCGCAGCCGTGAAGGCCGCAGACCGTGCGCATGTGTTCCACTCCTGGTCCGCCCAGGGCCTGATCGACCCGCTCGCCGTCGCCGGTGCCGAGGGTTCGTACTTCTGGGACTACGACGGGAACCGCTACCTCGACTTCACCAGCGGCCTCGTCTACACCAACATCGGCCACCAGCACCCCAAGGTCGTCGCCGCGATCCAGGAGCAGGCCGGCAGGCTCACCACCTTCGCGCCCGCGTTCGCCGTCGAGGCCCGTTCCGAGGCCGCACGCCTCATCGCCGAGCGGACCCCTGGCGACCTCGACAAGATCTTCTTCACCAACGGCGGCGCCGAGGCCGTGGAGAACGCCATCCGGATGGCCCGGCTGCACACGGGCCGCCCGAAGGTCCTCAGCGCCTACCGCTCGTACCACGGCGGTACGGCGACCGCGATCAACCTCACCGGGGACCCGCGCCGCTGGGCCTCCGACAACGGCACCTCCGGTGTCGTGCACTTCTGGGGGCCGTTCCTCTACCGGTCGCCGTTCTACTCCGAGACCGAGGAGCAGGAGTGCGCCCGCGCCCTCCAGCACCTCGAGGACACGATCGCCTTCGAGGGCCCGGCGACGATCGCCGCGATCATCCTGGAGACCATCCCGGGGACCGCGGGCATCATGACGCCTCCGCCCGGCTATCTCGCGGGCGTACGCGAGATCTGCGACCGGTACGGGATCGTCTTCGTGCTCGACGAGGTGATGGCCGGATTCGGCCGCACCGGCGAATGGTTCGCGGCCGACCACTTCGGTGTCGTACCCGACCTGCTGACCTTCGCCAAGGGCGTCAACTCGGGCTACGTACCGCTCGGCGGTGTCGCCATCTCCGCCGAGATAGCCGCGACCTTCGAGACCCGCCCCTACCCCGGCGGTCTCACCTACTCCGGGCACCCGCTCGCCTGCGCCGCCGCCGTCGCCACGATCAACGTGATGGCGGAGGAGAAGGTCGTCGAACAGGCCGCCCACATCGGCGCGACCGTCCTCGGCCCGGGCCTGCGCGAACTCGCCGAGCGGCACCCGAGTGTCGGCGAGGTGCGCGGTACGGGTGTCTTCTGGGCGCTCGATCTCGTACGGAACAAGGAGACGCGCGAGCCGCTGGTGCCGTACAACGCGACCGGCGCGGCGAACGCCCCGATGGCCGCGTTCGCGGCCGCGTGCAAGTCCCATGGCCTGTGGCCGTTCGTGAACATGAACCGCACGCACGCGGTGCCGCCGTGCAACATCTCCGAGGCGGAGGCGAAGGAGGGCCTGGCGGCGCTGGACGCGGCGCTGTCGGTCGCGGACGAGCACACGGCGTAAGACCCGGGGGCTCCGCCCCCGGACCCCCGCGCCTCAAACTCCCCCAGACTTCGTCCGGGGGGACCCGCACGGGGCTAAATTATTCAGCCCGTCCGGCGTTTGAGGACATGCGGCCGGAGGTCGCATTCGGGGGTCTGGGGGCTTGCCCCCAGTTCGGGATGGGGGTACCTCCCACGGCCGCCAGGCCGTAGGGGGAGGGCGGGTAGGGGAACAGCCCCGCCGCAGGCGGTCTCACCCCCGCCCCGCCTCCACCTCCAAGAACCGCCTCTTCCGCGCCCCCCGGTACATCAGCGCCTCCCACCCCATCGCCCCCAGCGCCGCCGCGCACCGAGCCAGCCCCGGCTCCTCCTCCTGCGCCGCACCCGTGCCCCGCGGACCCAGCCAGTCCACGCACACCATCCCGGCCCTGTCCGACGCGCGTACGCGATAGCCCGTCGCCGTCCTCGCCCCCGACGCGTCCACGGCCGAGGGCTCAATGCCCGCCGCCTCCAGGACGAGAGCGACCGCGCGCACCATCCGGTTGAGCTCCCACGCCGCCGGTGCCGTGTTCGTCAGGCGCCGGATCTGGAGCAGGCCGTCCAGCGCGGCGCGCACCTCCGCGGCCCGTACTTCCGCGGCCCGTGCGGTGAGATCGAGCCGCGGACCGTCACCCGTCGCCGCCTCGAAGACGTCTGTCATGTCAGAATCCCCTGTCCGCACCCGGTTCGTGACGTCTGGCCTATCGTGTCCGGGACCCCGGCGAAGGAGAAGGCCACGATGCAGGGCAACGGCAGCAGTTCCGCTGTCACCCGCAACACCCTGCGGCAACAGATCGCGGACGCGCTGCGCGACGAGGTCCTGGCCGGACGTCTGCAGCCCGGGCAGGAGTTCACCGTCAAGCAGATCGCCGAGCAGTACGGCGTCTCCGCCACGCCCGTCCGCGAGGCCCTCGTCGATCTCTCGGCCCAGGGCCTGCTCGACTCCGACCAGCACCGGGGCTTCAAGGTCCACGAGTTCTCGGTCGAGGACTACCGCGGCATGGTCGAGGCGCGCGCACTCGTCGTGGACGGTGTCCTTCACCATGCGCAGAAGCGCGGCATCACCGCAGTGCCCGGCAAGGCGCTGGTGTCCGTACGCCGCCGGGCCGAGGAGGCCGCCCGTGCGGCCCGCGCCGGGGACCTGGACATCCTCATCGGCTACGACCTGCGTTTCTGGCGCGAGCTCTGCGCGCTCGTCGCCAACCGCTACATCTGTGACTTCCTGCACCGGCTGCGCGTCCAGACCTGGGTGTTCGCCGTCCCGTATCTGCGCGGTCTGCGCAGCGGCGAGGAGCTGCGGCAGTGGCTGTGGAGCGGCCACGAGGAGCTGGTGGAAGCCGTCACGGCCGGCGACGCCGAAGGCGTGCGCGCGGCTGTCGACGCATACGACGAGCATGCGCTCGCCTGGGCGGATCGGCTGGAGCAGTGAGCGTGGATCTGAGCGTCGTCGTCCCGGCGTACAACGAGGAGGGGCGGCTGCGTCCGACCCTGGACGCGATCTGCGCCCATCTGCGTGCGGAGCCCGGCCGCTGGGGCGACTGGGAGCTGATCGTCGTCGACGACGGCTCCACCGATGCCACCGCCCGGATAGCCAAGGAGGCCGCGGCCGATGAGCCGCGCATCCAGCTCGTCAGCGGCGACGGCAACCGCGGCAAGGGCAGTGCCCTGCGCCTGGGCGTGCTCGCCTCGTACGGCCGGCGCGTCCTGATCACGGACGCCGACCTCGCGACTCCCATCGAGGAACTGGACCGTCTCGACAAGCAACTCGCGGCCGAGGACAGCGCGGCGGCGATCGGCTCGCGCGCGCACCCCGACTCGCACATCGAGGTGCACCAGCGCCCGCTGCGCGAATGGATGGGCCGGATGGGAAACCGCCTCATACGGGCCGTCGCCGTGCCCGGCATCCATGACACCCAGTGCGGCTTCAAGCTTTTCGACGGTGACAAGGCGCGTGCCGCCTTCGCCGACTCGCGGCTCGACGGGTGGGGGATCGACGTCGAGATACTGCGCTTCTTCCGGCGCGCGGGCTGGCCGGTGACGGAGGTTCCGGTGCGCTGGTCGCACCAGGAAGGCTCCAAGGTCAGACCGCTGGACTACGGCAGGGTGCTGCTGGAGCTGCTCAGACTGCGCGCCCGTGCCGTACGCCGTGTCGACCCGGCCGTCGTCGGGCTCTTCGTCCTCGCGTCCGTACTGCTCTACAAGAATCTGTGGGCGGACCTCGACCGGGGCTATCTCGCCGACTCGGGGCAGGACCAGAACCAGTGGGAGTGGTTCTTCGCGGTCACCGCCGACAATGTCGCGCATCTGCGAAATCCCCTCTTCACCACCCTCCAGGGGTTTCCGGACGGCGTGAACCTGATGGCGAACACCGTCATGTTCGGGCTGTCCGTCCCCCTCGCCCCCGTCACGCTGCTGTTCGGCCCGACCGTCACCTGGGCGCTGGTGCTCACGCTCGGGCTCGCGGCGACCGCGAGCGCCTGGTACTGGCTGATCGCCCGCCGGTTGGCGACCAACCGGTGGGCGGCCGCGCTCGGCGCGGCCTTCGCCGCCTTCGCGCCGCCGATGATCTCGCACGGCAACGCGCACCCCAACTTCCTTGTGCTGTTTATGATTCCGGTGATCATCGACCGGGCGCTGCGGCTGTGCGAGGGGCGCAATGTCGTACGTGACGGGGTGCTGCTGGGCCTGTTCGCGACGTATCAGATCTTCCTCGGCGAGGAGCCGCTGCTGCTCGCCGCGGTGGGCATGCTGCTCTTCGCGCTCTCGTACGCGCTCGTGCGCCGCGATGTGGCGCAGGCGGCCCGGCGGCCGCTGCTGCGCGGGCTCGCCGTCGCGGCCGCGGTCTGTCTGCCGCTGATCGCCTTCCCGCTGGGCTGGCAGTTCTTCGGCCCGCAGAGCTACAAGAGCGTGCTGCACGGCGACAACGCGGGCAACAGCCCACTGGCTTTCCTGGAGTTCGCGGGCCGTTCGCTCGCGGGCTCCGACGAGGGCGCCGACCCGCTCGCGCTGAACCGCACCGAGCAGAACGCCTTCTACGGCTGGCCGCTGATCGCGCTCGCGGCGGCGATCGTGGTGCGGCTGTGGCGGCTCGCACTGGTCAAGGCGCTTGCCTTTACGGGTATGGCGGCGGCGTTCCTCTCGCTCGGGCCGGAGTTCCGCATCCCGTACACGGACATCGTGCTCACCGGCCCGTGGCGTGCGCTGGCCCATCAGCCGCTCTTCGAGTCGGTCATCGAGTCGCGGGTGGCGCTGATCTGCGCCCCGGTGCTGGGCGTTCTGATCGCGCTCGCCGCCGACCGGCTCGTGGTGACGAGGGACCGGGTCAACCAGGTGGTGGGCCTCGCGGCGGTGGCGGCGGCGCTGCTGCCTGTGCTGCCGACGCCGTATCCCGTGCGGGAGCGCTCGCAGGTCCCGGAGTTCATCACGCAGGGCATGTACCGCTCGTACCTCGGCGAGGGCGAGTCGGTCGTCACGGTGCCGCTGCCCAATCCCGGCAGCGCGGAGGCCCTGCACTGGCAGTCGGCGACCGGCCTCGGTTTCCGGGTCGCGGGCGGCTATTTCAACGGGCCGTGGGGGCCGGACCGCATCGGCATCTACGGCGCGACTCCCCGGCACACCTCCAACCTCCTCAACGAGGTGCGCAACAGCGGGCGCGTGCCCACCATCGGGCCGAACTGGCAGGCGCAGGCGCGCTTCGACCTGGCGGCGTGGAGGGCGGGACTGGTGGTGCTGGAGCCGCAGTACAACGACGCGGCCCTGTATGCGACCGTGGAGAAACTGCTCGGGCGACCGGGGAAGCGGGTGGGCGGCGTGTGGGTATGGGATGTGCGGGACCCGAAGGACTCGGTTCGGACAGACAGCTGACCGGCACCCTTCGCCGAACGTGTCCCTGCCACTACGCTGTCCCGTCCGTGCCCGACCCTGTTCCCGATCTTGTGCCTGATCCTTCGACCGACCCCTTGCCCGCCCCTTTGCCCGACCTTGTGCCCGACCCTGTGCCCGACACCCTGGAGAGCGAGCCTTCCCTTGGCCTGTGACCTGTGGCTGGTCCCCCTCGTCGACGTGCTGTGCCACAGCCCCGACAACCCGTTCGCCGAAGAGATCGCCGCCTACGACAAGGCACTGACCGACGCCGGACTGCCGACCGTGCCCGTCTTCGCGTACATGCCCGGCCTGTCCGGCGATGTGGCGCCGGTCGCGGGCTTCGACTACGACGCGCTGCACTTCCTGCGGCGCGCCTACCTGCTGCAGCTGTGCGGGCTCGCGGGGACCCCGGTGGACGAACTGGGCGGTGACTACGAGCAGTTGCTGGAGATGTTCGAGGCGACGGCGCAGCAGTCGCATCTGGTCTGGCACTACGACCACGCCGGGGCGTACGTTCCCGTCGACTTCACCTCGCCGCTGTTCAACGACGAACTGCTCGCCGGGGGCGGTCCGCTCGGATCCACGCAGGGGCTGCTGCGGGAGCTGGAGTTCGTCGCACCGTCGATCGGCATCGACCCGGCGAACCCGCCCGAGGCACCGCGGCCGCCGGACCGGCCGACGTCGCTGGAGGAACCGGCCGGGCCGATTCCGTACGACGAGAGCCCTTTCGCGCGGGAACGGCACGTGTGGCTCGGTCTGCACGCGGCGGCGACGCGCAGCCTCGGCCAGGGCTCAATGATCATTTTCAGCTGACGCACATCCTGCGCACATCCCCTGAACGCGCGTCCTTAAGCTCCGGGACATGTCCGCCCGGTAGGACCGGTGCATGTCACAGACGAGTACCCCGGCGACGGGGGAGATCGCGGACGAAGCGCTCCCCCGGCCCACGCGCTTCGCGGACGTCAAGGGCTGGTTCTGGCCCGTGGACCAGCTGCTCTTCGACTGGTTCCTGTCCTATCAGCGGGACACGGATCCGGACGGGAGAGGGGATCTGCTCGAGCTCGGCGCGTACCTGGGCAAGAGCGCGATCTTCACGGCCGACTATCTGCGGGAGGGAGAGGAGTTCACGGTCTGCGACCTGTGGGACTCGCCGGCACCGGACGACTCCAACAGCGCGGAGATGGACCGGTCGTACTCGACGCTGACGAGGCGGGCGTTCGAGGCCAACTATCTGTCGTTCCACGACGAACTGCCCACGATGGTGCAGGCGCCGACCTCCGTGATCACCTCGCGGGTGAGCGCGGGGAGCTGCCGCTTCGTGCATGTCGACGCGTCGCATCTGTACGAGCACGTGCACGGCGACATCGAGGCGGCGAAGACGCTCCTGCAGCCGGAGGGCATCGTGTCCTTCGACGACTTCCGCGCGGAACACTGCCCCGGGGTCTCGGCCGCGGTGTGGGGCGCGGTGGCCACGTCGGGCCTGAAGCCGATCGTGATCACGGGCACGAAGCTGTACGGCACGTGGGGCGACCCGGCACCGGCGCGCGAGGCGCTGCTGACGTGGCTGGAGTCGCGTACGGACCTGTGGCACGGGGTGGAGGAGGTGGCGGGCCTGCCGCTGATCCGCATCAAGGGCAACAAGGCGGAGGTGCCGCCGCACCCGAAGTCCCGCCACACGCCGGCCCCGAAGCCCGAGCCGGTCGCACCCGCGCCCGTGCCCGCCGTCGCGGCTGCCGCGGCCCCACGCCGCCGCCCGTCGCGCGCCCGCCGCCTGGCGAAGGACCTGCTGCCCCCGATCGTGACGAGGGCGATCACGTCCCGCCGTTAGCTCGTACCCCCTGGCCCCCTGGCCCCCTGGCCCCCGGGGCGGCGGAAGCCGAGCCGCTGTGCGGCACGAGACCGCCGCTTCCCGGGGTCCGGGGGCTCCGCCGGACGAAGCCCGGTGGATTGGCGCGCGGGGTCCGGGGCGAGCCCCGGCGTCCGGGCTCAGCGCGGGGCCCGGGGGCAGCCCCAAGCCCGTGAACGGGGCCGCAGGCGGCCCCGCCTCAGCGCGGTGCCTCCGGCGGTCGCTGTCGCGGCATGTTCGGCCGCGCCCCCGGCGGCAACGGCACCCGACCCGACGGGTGCCCCTCCACCCCCCGCCCCGGCGCCGCCCCCGTCGACTGCATCACCAGCGGCGCCGGGCCCGAGCCGAACTCCACCATCCAGTCCGCCGTCTCAGCCCGCACCAGCTCCGCGACATCCTCCGTGAACCGCCGCAGTACCCCCAGGCACCTCTCCGTCGCCTCGCTCGCCGTGCCCTCCGCCGGGCCCAGCACTTCGCGTACGCACTCCGACGCCCAGTCGAACTGCAGCCCCAGCAGCTTGCGCTGCACCGCCTGCGCCGTGGCGACGTTCCTTATCCAGCCCGACGTCAGCCCGAAGTACCGGTCGCACGCCAGGCAGGCCGCGCCCAGCAGCAGCGACAGATACCCCCACCTCGACGTCCCGTCCCGTACGCCTGTCACCTCCAGGAGGGGGAGCACGGCCCCGGCGATCACGCCCAGAGCCGTGCCGATGCGCAGCGCCCGCGCCGCCCGGCGTTTCCACAGGCGGTCCACCAGATACCACTGAGCCGTGCGCAGCGCGCCCGCCTCGACCCACCGGTACAGCTCGTCGAGGCGCTCCGCCGGTTCTCCCCAGTCGCCGAGCGGAAACGGCCTCCCGGCCAGGTCGCGGCGCGGCGCCTCGCCGCGATCGCCCCGGGCCGGCCCCCCGGGCTGCATGTCCGGCTGGCTCACCGGTGCACTCCTCTACGACGTGGAACGAGGTGGAACGAGGTGGAACGACGTAACACTGCGTGTACATACGGTGCGCGCGTGCGTTCTGATGCTCATGCCCTTCCTACCGCCGAATGGTGGGCTGTGCGCCAGAAATAGCGGTATTTCCGCCCACAAGAGGTCCTTGATCAGCTAAGGGTGTGCGCGCCCACTCACTCGAAAGAGTTGGTCACCGCAGGGTGGGGCGAGCCGCCCGGCGAACACGTAGGCTCGGCTTACCGAATATTCGTCGACGAAATGCCAGGAGTGACCGTGATTCCCGGTGGTGGCCAGCCCAATATGCAGCAGCTCCTCCAGCAGGCCCAGAAGATGCAGCAGGATCTCGCGCAGGCCCAGGAAGAGCTGGCACAGACCGAGGTCGACGGTCAGGCGGGCGGCGGCCTGGTGCGAGCCACTGTCACCGGCTCCGGCGAGCTGCGCGGCCTCGTCATCGACCCCAAGGCCGTCGACCCCGACGACACCGAGACTCTCGCGGATCTGGTCGTAGCCGCCGTCCAGGCCGCGAACGAGAACGCGCAGCAGCTTCAGCAGGAGAAGCTCGGCCCGCTCGCCCAGGGTCTGGGCGGCATGCCGGGCCTGCCCTTCTAAGGCGCAGGCGCACCAACTACCGTAAGCACCACAGCACTCCACGAGAGGCGTTCCGTTGTACGAAGGCGTGGTTCAGGACCTCATCGACGAACTGGGCAGGCTGCCCGGCGTCGGTCCCAAGAGCGCGCAGCGGATCGCCTTCCACATCCTCCAGGCCGAGCCGACCGACGTACGCCGGCTCGCCCACACGCTGCTCGAGGTGAAGGACAAGGTCCGTTTCTGTGCGGTGTGCGGCAATGTCGCGCAGCAGGAACAGTGCAACATCTGCCGTGACCCGCGCCGTGACCACTCGGTCATCTGCGTGGTGGAGGAGCCGAAGGACGTCGTCGCGATCGAGCGGACCCGGGAGTTCCGGGGCCGCTATCACGTGCTCGGCGGGGCCATCAGCCCCATCGAGGGCGTCGGCCCCGACGACCTGCGGATCCGTGAGCTGCTGGCCCGCCTCGCGGACGGCACGATCACGGAGCTGATCATCGCCACGGATCCCAATCTCGAGGGCGAAGCCACCGCCACGTACCTGGCGCGCATGATCAAGCCGATGGGCCTGAGGGTCACAAGACTGGCCAGCGGTCTGCCCGTGGGGGGAGACTTGGAATACGCCGACGAGGTCACGCTGGGGCGTGCCTTCGAGGGGAGACGACTTCTCGATGTCTGACGCCAATCTGCACGCCGTCAATCAGGACCCGGACAGTTTCGCGGTCCAGATCGCCGACTCGATCGAGTCCTTCATCGTCGCGACCACGGAAGTCGCGAAGGGCGACGAGCCGGACAGCGCGGTGCCCTTCCTGCTGCTGGAGGTCTCCCAACTCCTGCTGACGGGCGGCCGGCTGGGCGCGCACGAGGACATCATTCCGGACGAGCGGTACGAACCGGACACCGGCCCCGACGTGGACGTCGACGACCTGCGCGAGCGCTTCGCCGTGCTGCTCGACCCGGTCGACGTCTTCTCCGAGGTCTTCGACCCGTACGAGCCGCGCAAGGCCCCGGTCGCCTCCCGGATCTCCGACAACCTCGCGGACATCGTCACCGACCTGCGCCACGGCCTGGCCCACTACCGGGCGGGCCGCACGAGCGAGGCGCTGTGGTGGTGGCAGTTCTCGTACTTCTCCAACTGGGGCCCGACCGCCTCCGCGACACTGCGGGCGCTGCAGTCGCTGGTCGCCCACGTCAGGCTGGACCAGCCGCTGGAGGAGCTGGACGGCCTGGACACGGACGAGGACCTCGCCGAGGACGCGCTGGCCGAGGAGGCCGGCAAGGTGATGGCACAGGAGATCGCGGGCCCACTGGGCCTGCGCACGGCCACCTGAGCGCTCTCCGCGGTGGCCGGGGAGCGGCCTCTCCGCACGATCCCGGGGTGTGACCCGGCCCACACCTCGCGTAGCGCGCATCAGGCGGGGCAGGAGTCGGTCCGAGCGGCCGTGCCCCTTCCTGATGATCACGTGGTGAGCGGGACATCTCACGATGTGACAGCACCGGGTCGGAGTCCGGCCGCTCGTTAGACTGAGCCGACCGCAGTAGTGCGGAACGAAACGGATTGAGCGAGGAGCGCACGTGGGCCTTGTCGTGCAGAAGTACGGAGGCTCCTCCGTTGCCGATGCCGAAGGCATCAAGCGCGTCGCCAAGCGAATCGTCGATGCCAAGAAGAACGGCCACCAGGTGGTCGTCGTGGTATCCGCGATGGGCGACACGACGGACGAGCTGATCGATCTCGCAGAGCAGGTATCCCCGATCCCTGCCGGGCGTGAATTCGACATGCTGCTGACCGCAGGAGAGCGGATCTCCATGGCCCTGCTGGCGATGGCGATCAAAAACCTGGGCCACGAGGCCCAGTCGTTCACCGGCAGCCAGGCAGGCGTCATCACCGACTCCGTCCACAACAAAGCGCGCATCATCGATGTGACGCCGGGCCGGATCCGTACGGCGCTGGACGAGGGCAACATCGCCATCGTCGCGGGCTTCCAGGGTGTGTCCCAGGACAAGAAGGACATCACCACCCTCGGCCGCGGCGGGTCGGACACCACCGCCGTCGCCCTGGCCGCCGCCCTCGACGCCGAGGTCTGTGAGATCTACACCGACGTCGACGGCGTCTTCACCGCCGACCCCCGGGTCGTGAAGAAGGCGAAGAAGATCGACTGGATCGCCTTCGAGGACATGCTGGAGCTCGCCGCCTCCGGCTCCAAGGTGCTGCTGCACCGCTGCGTGGAGTACGCACGCCGATACAACATTCCGATCCATGTCCGCTCGTCCTTCTCGGGGCTGCGCGGCACCTGGGTCAGCAACGAGCCGCAAGGGGACCAGCAGGTGGAGCACGCCATCATCTCCGGAGTCGCCCACGACGTCTCCGAGGCCAAGGTCACGGTCGTCGGAGTGCCGGACAAGCCGGGCGAGGCCGCGGCCATCTTCCGTACGATCGCCGATGCCGAGATCAACATCGACATGGTCGTGCAGAACGTCTCGGCGGCCACCACCGCCCTGACGGACATCTCTTTCACCCTCCCCAAGACGGACGGCCGCAAGGCCATCGACGCCCTGGAGAAGGCGAAGGCCGGGATCGGCTTCGAATCGCTGCGCTACGACGACCAGATCGGCAAGATCTCGCTCGTCGGCGCGGGCATGAAGACCAACCCCGGCGTCACCGCCTCCTTCTTCGAGGCGCTCTCCGACGCGGGCGTGAACATCGAGCTGATCTCCACCTCGGAGATCCGTATCTCGGTGGTCACGCGCGCCGACGACGTCAACGAGGCCGTGCGCGCCGTGCACACCGCCTTCGGTCTCGACTCCGACTCCGACGAGGCGGTCGTCTACGGAGGCACCGGGCGATGACCCGCAAGCCGACGCTCGCGGTCGTCGGAGCGACCGGAGCCGTCGGCTCGGTGATGCTCCAGATCCTTTCGCAGCACGCGGATGTCTGGGGCGACATACGGCTGGTCGCCTCTCCGCGCTCGGCCGGCCGCAAGCTGGCCGTGCGCGGCGAGGAGACCGAGGTCGTCGCGCTCTGCGAAGAGGCCCTGACGGGCGTCGACGTCGCGCTCTTCCTCGTACCGGACGCGGTGTCCGCGCAGTGGGCGCCGATCGCAGCGGCCAACGGTGCGGTCGTCGTGGACAATTCGGGCGCCTTCCGGCTGGATCCGGATGTGCCACTGGTCGTCCCCGAGGTCAATCCGCATGCCGTACGGGTCCGCCCGCGCGGCATTGTCGCGAGTCCGCACGACACCACGCTCGCGATGGTTCCGGCGGTGGGCGCGCTGCACGCCGAGTTCGGGCTGCGCGAACTGGTCGTCTCCTCCTACCAGGCCGTCAGCGGCGCGGGACGTGACGCCGTCGCGGCGCTGCGCGCCCAGCTGTCGCTCGTGGCCGGTACGGAGCTGGGTGCCAGGCCCGGAGACGTACGCAGGGCCGTGGGCGACGAGCTCGGGCCCTTCGCGGCACCGCTGGCGCTGAACGTGGTGCCGTGGTCCGGGACCCTCCAGGAGGGCGGCTGGTCCTCGGAGGAGCTGGGGCTGCGGGCCGAGACGCGCAAGATCCTCGATATGCCGGGGCTGCGGGTGGCGGCGACGTTCGTCCGCGTACCGGTGCTCACCACCCACTCGCTCGCCGTGCACGCGCGCTTCGAGAGCGAGGTCACCGTGGAGCGGGCGCACGAGATCCTGGCGACCTCGCCCGCAGTGGTGCTCTACGACAATCCGGCGGCCGGGGACTTTCCCACACCCGCCGATGTGGTGGGGACCGATCCGACGTGGGTGGGGCGGGTGCGGCGGGCTCCGGACGACCCCTGTGCGCTGGACCTCTTCGTCTGCGGCGACAATCTGCGTAAGGGTGCCGCGCTCAACTCCGCGCAGATCGCGGAGGCTGTCGCGGCGGAGATCGGGCCTGCGCTCGCCTCCGGCTGATCCTTCTCGCTCGTCTCCGCCTGCTCCGTCCGCCTTCTCTGTCCGTCTTCCTTGTCCGCTTGCGGCTTATTCGGGGCGGCAGAAGCGGAATGCTTTGTAGGATCTGTGAACGCCCTGTGATCAAGTCGAAGGTCTGTACCACTTGAACTGGGGTGCAAAGATGTTCGACGATGCGCTTCCCCCTTCCTGCAACCGGCAGTTGGGCGGGAAGCGTCTTTGTGGTTGCCCCTTCACGATGCCGTGAAGAAAAGGGGCATTGGGGAAGAGCGGGTACGCATGGGCGCATTTGGTTCACCGTCAAAAACGGTGGCGTACGCGTACAACCCTGACGGGGGGAAGCGTGTCCAACAGGCGTGGCAGAGGTTCTCGACATCACCAGGGTGGTCCCGGTCCGCGGCGCCGCAGTGCGTCCGCTCCGCAGACCCCGCCCGTCCGGCGGCATGCCGGTGATCGCCCCCATGCCCGCGCCCCGCACCACCCGCATCTCGTCCCAGCGCGAGGGCGCTGAGGACGTCATGGCCGCGGGTACCACTGTCGATCACCTCACCGAGACCTACCGCGCCCACTACCGGTCGCTGCTCGGTCTCGCGGCCCTGCTTCTCGACGACACGGCCTCCTGCGAGGACGTCGTCCAGGAAGCGTTCATACGCGTCCACTCGGCGCGCAACCGGGTGCGGGACCCGGAGAAGACGCTGGCGTATCTGCGCCAGACCGTGGTCAATCTGTCGCGGTCGGCCCTGCGCCGCCGCATCCTCGGGCTGAAGCTGCTCTCCAAGCCGATGCCGGACATGGCGAGCGCCGAGGAAGGCGCGTACGACCAACTGGAGCGGGACGCGCTGATCAAGGCGATGCGCGGACTCCAGCGCCGCCAGCGCGAGGTGCTGGTGCTGAGGTACTTCGCCGACATGACAGAGGCTCAGGTCGCCGAGACGCTGGGGATCTCCCTGGGCTCGGTGAAGGCGTACGGCTCGCGTGGCATCGCGGCGCTGCGCGTCGCCATGGAGGCCACGGCATGAGCGGGCACAGGCACAGGTTTGAGCGGTACGGGCCGGACGGGCCGTTTGACGACCGGACTGGGAACGGAATTGTGAACAACGGGCCGGAAAATGAGCTGGGTGGCCTCGGAGGCCTCGGCGGGGACGAAGTCGCCCTGCGGCGGCTGCTGCAAGGGGCCGTGCAGGACCTCGAGCCCTCCGACGGAGCCCTTGACCACCTGCGAAGGGCGGTACCCGCGCGGCGCGCCCGCAAAAGGCAGGCGCTGGTCGGTGCGGCGGCCGCGGTGATGCTGATCGGCACCGCCGTCCCCGCCTTCGTGCATGTGGCGAACTCCAGCGGCAGCGACAGCGCCAACCCCGTCAACGCCGGACACGGCGAACAGGCGCAGGGCGGCACCGGGTCCGAGACCGGCGCCGAGGACGGCGAGGCGGGAACGAACAGCCCCTCCGCCGGCGGCCGGGGCACCGGGCAGAACCAGGGCGGAGCGACCCAGACGCCGGGACAGCAGCCCTCCGGCGCCAAGGACGGCGCGGTGGGCGGCGTCGTCAACCCGTCCGTCAGCGCGCCCGCGAGCTCCCCGGTCTGCGAGGCCGGCCAGCTCGGCGTCACCGCGGCACAGGCGGCGCCGGACGCCGAAGGCAAGGTGTACGGCACCTTCCGCGTCACCAACGTCTCCAAGGCCGACTGCGCGGTCAGCGGCGACGGCACGGTCGGCTTCAAGGCGCTGGGCGCGGCCGACGCCGCCAAGATCACCGTCGTCGAACACACGGCGGGCGACGCGGCCACCGGACTGCCGGACCCCTCGCTGGAGGCGGGCTCGCTGCTGCTGAAGCCGGACACGGCGTACGAGGTGAAGTTCGCCTGGGTCCCGAAGGACAGCTGCCCGACCACCGGAGGTTCGCCCGAGCCCACGCCGTCGGACGGCGGCTCGTCGGGCACGAGCACCGGTACGGGTACGGGCACGACCTCGGAGAACAACCAGCCCCAGCTCGTCCCCGCGGAGGGCGGCGGCACGGCGGACGGCAGCGTCGCGGTGAGCCACACCACGGCGGTGGGCGCGCCGAGCGCGGAGACGACGATCCCCAACGCGTGCTCGGGCACGGTCTACCGCACGGGTGTGCTGAGCGGTCAGTGACCGGCGGGTCCGGCGCCTGCGCGGGCTCAACCGCCATCCGTAACCGGGGCAAGCTCCAGACCCCGTATGCGACCTTCGGCCGCATGTCCTCAACGCCGGACGGGCTGAATGCGCGGGGCAGGGGCGGCCGGTGCCGCGGCCCTGTTTATACCGGCTCCGGCTCCAGGCCCAGCGCGCGGTCCCGCTCCGCCTCCGCCTCGCGGCGCAGCAGCCGGAACCACATGAAGAGCACGAATCCCGCGAAGACGAACCACTCCCCGGTGTAGCCGAGGTTCTGGAACGCCTTCAGGTCCAGCCCGCTGCCCTCAGGCACGGACGCCGGGACCGGCTTCAGCCCGCTGTCCGCCTCCGTGAGGGTGACCCACGCGTCGTACACGTCGTCCGGCACGAGGTTCACCAGCGATGCCGCACTGATCATCCCCAGATGCCCGCTCGGCAGCCCGCCCGCCGCGTGCACCCCGTCGGTGCCCGCGGTCTCGGAGGCCTGCAGGGCGCCGGCCACGGTGACCCGGCCCGCCGGTGCCGCGGGGGCGGGCGCGCCCTGCCGCAGCCAGCCGCGGACCACCGGCAGGGTCCTGCCGCCGTCGGTCTTGAGCAGCGTCAGCACATACGAGCCGCGCTCACCGTCCAACTCCCGGTCCGGCACCAGGAACTGCGTGCCGTACCGCCCGTCGGCCGTCACCTGACGCCCTGACGTCTCCTGGTCGACGGGCAGCAGCTCGTCGAGAGGCGCGGCCTTCTGCTCATCCGGCGTGGGCTTCTGCTTGGCCTGCTGATGCGTGTGGACGCGGTCCTCGAACTTGCCGAGCTGCCACGAGCCCATGAAGACACAGAAGGGGATCGCCAGCGCGACGAAGATATTGATCCCCCACCAGCGGGGCGTCAGCAGGAACCGGTACACACCCCCACGGTACGGAACGTGCCGACCGTCCCTCGGCCCGCCCCCCGTTCCCGCCCCTCGGCTCGCTTCCCCCGTTCCCGGAGTCCGCTCCCCGTCTCCGCTACCCCAGGTCCACCCGCTGCCCCAGGTGCTCGGCCGCGAACGCGATCTCCAGCCCCACCTGCTTGATCCGCTCCTCCACCACCAGCGAGCCGTGCCCCGCGTCGTACCGGTACACCTCGTGCACGGCGCCGCGCGCGGCCAGCCGGTCCACATAGTTCTCGACCTGGCGGATCGGGCAGCGCGGGTCGTTCACGCCGGCCGAGATGTAGACCGGGGCACGGACCGCGTCCACATACGTCAGTGGCGAGGAGGCCTCGAACCGCTCCGGGACCTCCTCCGGCGTACCGCCCAGCAGGGTGCGGTCCATCGCCTTCAGGGCCTCCATCTCGTCGTGGTACGCCGTGACGTAGTCCGCGACCGGCACCGCCGCCAGGCCCAGCGCCCAGGCCTCGGGCTGGGTGCCCAGGCCGAGCAGGGTCAGATAGCCGCCCCATGAGCCGCCCGCCAGGATCAGCTTCCGCGGATCCGCGAGCCCGGAGGTGACCGCCCACTCCCGGACCGCCGCGATGTCCTCCAGCTCGATCAGCCCGACCCGGTGCTTGAGGGCATCCGTCCACTCCCTGCCGTACCCCGTCGAGCCGCGGTAGTTGACCCGTACGACCGCGTAACCGTGGTCGATCCAGGCCGCCGGGCCCGCCGCGAAGGCGTCGCTGTCGTGCCAGGTCGGGCCGCCGTGGATCTCGAAGACGGTCGGCAGCGGGCCCTTCGAACCCGCCGGCCTCTGCACCAGCGCGTGGATACGGCCGCCCGGCCCTTCCACCCAGGCGTCCTCCACCGGCACCGACTCGGGCGCCTTCATGCCCGGGGGATCGAGCACGACACCGCCCGACGTCGAGCGCACCTGGGGCGGCAGCGCGGCCGAGGACCACAGATACTCCACCTCCCCGTCCGGCCGGGCCGTCGCACCCGAGACCGAACCGGCCGGCGTCTCGATCCGCACCAGCTCCCGTGTCGCCAGGTCGTACCGCCACAGCTCTCCGCGCGCCTCGAAGCTGTGCGCGACCAGAAGCCCCGAGCCGTCCGGATACCACTCGGCGTTCACATCGCCCGGCAGGTCGATCGCCAGATCGGACTCCGCGCCCGATGCGACGTCCCAGATCATCGGCTCCCAGCGGCCGCGCCGCTGATGCCCGATGAGCAGCCGGGTGTCCCCGTCCACCGGAGCAAAACCGAGGACCTCCAGCCCCAGTTCCTCAGTGCCCCCCTTTGTGTCGTCCAGCTCGGCGACCGGGCTGCCGTCGAGGCGCACCACCCGCAGCGCCGAGTGCATCGCGTCCCCGTGCTCGGTGTGCTCGATCGCGATCAGTGTCCCGTCGTGCGACAGATCGCCGACCCCCGCCGACTCCCGGTGCCGGTAGATCTCGACCGGCTCCGCGTCCTTCCGCGCGACGTGAATGGTCGTGCCGTCCTCGTCGGTCGAGCGGCCGACCACCGAAGTGCCGTCCCGGCCGATCGCCAGGCCCGCCGGGTACGAGGGGCCGAGGCCCGGTACGGCGGGCTCGTCGTCCCCGCCGCCGAAGGGCTGGCGCATCCACACGCCGAACTCGTCCCCGTCGGTGTCCGAGAACCACCAGATCGACGTGCCGTCGGGGGAGAGCACCCCGTCCGTCGTGCCGTTCGGCCTGTCCGTCGCCTGCCGCTGCTCGCCGGTCGCCCGGTCCCAGGCGTACAGCTCGTACGTCCCCGTGGCGTTCGACACGAAGAGCGCGCGGTGCGGTGCGTCCTCCGCCCAGTCGGGCAGGGAAACGCGCGGCGCTCGGAAGCGCTTCTCCCAGTCGGGCATGCCGGGCAGCTCCGGCGTGCCCGGCAGGTCCGGCGTGGAGTCAGTGATCTCAGTCATGACCCCATTCTGCGCCGGACCCCCGACAATCCGTTGGCGTCGTCCGCAGCCTGTGGATAACTTCGACGGCATGTACTCCCCGACCCCCTCGGACTGGCGCGAGGCCAACCGCTCCCGCTGGGACGAACGCGTCCCCATCCATGTGGCGAGCGACTTCTACGACCTGGACGCCTTCCGCTCGGGCAAGGACGTCCTGCGCGCCTTCGAGGTGGCGGAGGTCGGCGACGTGACCGGCCGTACGCTCCTCCACCTCCAGTGCCACATAGGCCTCGACACCCTGTGCTGGGCACGCCGCGGGGCCGCGCAGGTCGTCGGCCTGGACTTCTCGGAGCCGGCCGTCGAGACGGCACGCGGCCTCGCGGCAGACCTCGGACTCGGCCCGGATCGTGCGGCGTTCGTCGCCGCCGATGTCTACGACGCCGCCGAAGCCGTCCCCGACTCCTCGTACGACATCGTCTACACCGGCGTCGGTGCGCTGAACTGGCTGCCCGACATCACGCGCTGGGCGGAGACCGCAGCGTCCCTCGTCGCACCCGGCGGCTTTCTCTATCTCGCCGAATTCCATCCGCTCACCGATGTCCTGGACGACGCGTCGGGCTCGCGGATCGTCCACGACTACTTCGCGCGAGACGCCTGGATCGACCAGACACCCGGCACCTACGCCGACTTCGACGCGCCCACCGTCCACAACCGCAGCGTCGAGTGGCAGCACCCGGTCGGCGAGGTCGTCTCCGCGCTCAGCGCCGCGGGCCTGCGACTGGAGTTCCTGCACGAGCACGACATCTCACTGTTCGAGCGCTTCGGCGTCCTGACGCGGCACGAGGACGGCTACTACCGCTTCCCGGCCGACCGGCCCCGCATACCGCTGATGTACTCGCTCAAGGCCTCGCGAACGTGATCACCCAGACCCGATTGTCAGTGGCCGGGTGCACACTCGCCGTATGAACCGATCGACCTCAGCGACCGAGCTGCACACAACAGTTGAGACGTACTGGTCCTCGGCCGAAGCCCGCGACTGGACGGGCTTCGCCGCGACGCTGGCCGAGGACGTGGTCTACGACCTGCCACAGACCCGCGAGAAGATCCGCGGCAGGGAGGCGTGCGTCCGGTTCAACCGCGAGTATCCGGGCGACTGGCACGTGCGCATCCAGCGGATCGTGGCCGACTCCGACCAGGCCGTCACCTGGATCCACGTCACCGTGGGCCTCGAGGAGATGTACGCGGTCACCTTCTTCACCGGCGACGAGGAGGGCCGGATCACGACCGTCACGGACTTCTGGCCCGAGGCGTACGAACCACCGCCGGGCCGCGAGCACCTGGTCGAGCGCTACTGAGAAGCGGGCGCGGATGTGGTGCGGCGTACGGCGACGGCCGCCGTGTAGCCGGGATCCGCGGGCAGGTCGGCCAGCAACCAGTCCGCGTTCACGGCCGGTTGGGGCCCGGCCCCGACATGGGTGAGGGCAAGGCCCTCGTTCAGGCCGACTCCGGTCGCCTTCAGCAGAGCCTCCTTACGGGTCCAGCAGCGGGCGAAGGCGACGGCGCGGTCCTCCATGGGCAGCGCCGCGAGGTGTGCACGCTCCTCCGGGTGCAGCTGCGCGGCGACATCGGCGACGATGCCGGGGTCGCCGGGGACGGCTTCGACATCGATGCCGACGGATGCCGTTGCGAGGGCGATCATCACCAGGCCACTGGTGTGCGAGAGCGAGAAATGCACGGGGCTGCCGGGGACGACGGGCCGCCCGTGCGGGCCGCCGCAGTGGGCACACGGCTCGCGCGAGAGTGTCACGGCTTCGGGGGCCTGTCCCAGCCGCTCACCCAGCAACCGGCGCAGCATCACGTGCGCCACGGCGTAGGAGTCGCGGTCGGCGTCGCGCACGAAGGCGGCCAAGCGCGTGGACTCGTCGCTGTCGAGGATGTGGCGCTGGGCGAGGACATCGGCGACGTGGTCGGGGACCCGCCCGGACCACAGCAGATCCACGCCCGGCAGCGTCCGGGCCTCGCGGCCGAGGGGGATGTCGGTCGGCATGCTGTGGTCCTCCGCCTGTGGTTCTAAGCCGTCACCATGATCAACGGGCCGGATGTTGCGTTGAAGTGGCCGACTCCAGAGTCGACCGTACGGGAACGCGTACGCCGGCTGAAGCGGCAGACGGACCGGTGGCGCGCCAAGGGCCCGACCCGCGCCGCATACGTCGCCGAGGATCAGGCCCTTGAGCAGGTGAACAGGCTTACGCGGCTCAGATGTTGACGCCGAAGTCCTGAGCGATACCCCGCAGACCCGAGGCGTACCCCTGGCCGACCGCGCGGAACTTCCACTCCGCGGCATTGCGGTACAGCTCACCGAAGACCATCGCGGTCTCGGTCGAGGCGTCCTCGCTCAGGTCGTAGCGCGCGAGCTCGGCGCCGCCGGCCTGGTTGACGACGCGGATGAAGGCGTTGCGCACCTGGCCGAAGGACTGCTGGCGGCTCTCGCCCTCGTGGATCGAGACCGGGAAGACGATCTTGTCGACCTCGGTCGGCACGCCCGCGAGGTTGACCTTGATCTGCTCGTCGTCGCCCTCGCCCTCACCCGTGAGGTTGTCACCGGTGTGCTCGACGGAGCCGTCCGGGCTCTTGAGGTTGTTGAAGAACACGAAGTGCTGGTCGGACACGACCTTGCCGTTGGCATCGACCAGCAGGGCGCTGGCGTCGAGGTCGAAGTCCGTGCCGGTGGTGCTTCGTACGTCCCAGCCGAGGCCCACGACGACCGCGGTCAGTCCCGGGGCCTCCTTGGTCAGCGAGACATTGCCGCCCTTGGAAAGGCTGACACCCATGGAAATCCCCTGCGCAATCCGGCGCGGGCCGCGCCTCTTGACGATTCCTTTGCCCAAGAGGGCAACGAGCGGTCCCCCTCTCTGGTTCCCGTACACCCGATGTCATCGTCCGGATGGCCCTCACCACGCTTCGCTGCCCTCGGCCCGCTCCGCCCTGTGGGCGGCCCCCTTCCCGCTGCGGATCCTCAGCGCCAGCAGCGGGAAGACAAGGATGGACACCATGGCCGCGCCGACCAGCGCCGCCGCCTCGCCCGCCTCCAGTACGTCCTCGTCCAGCCCGATGGTGGTGATCGCGACCACGAGAGGCAGGCAGGTGGACCCGTAGAGCATGAGGGCCGCGCGGTCGCGGCGTACCAGGTCGCGGGGGGCGAGCGCGTACACCGGAGCCCCGCGCACCAGCAGGAACAGCAGCAGGAAGACCGGCAGGAGTGCCAGCGAGCCGCCACCTTCCAGCAGTGAGGAGAGGTCGAAGTCGATACCCGTGACGACGAAGAAGATCGGGACCAGGAAGCCGAAGCCCATCGCCTCGATCTTCCCGAGGATCTCCGCACTGCTCTCGGGCACCGAGCCCTGCAGGAGAAGCCGGGTGAGGATGCCTGCCGCGAAGGCGCCCAGCAGGGTGTCGAGGCCGAAGGCGTTCGAGAGCGCCAGCATCGCGGCGAGCAGCAGCATGACGAAGCGGACGGCGAACTGACCGCTGCTGTGCAGGGTCCCGGCGACGATCCGGGAGAACCATGGCCGTCGCGGCCGCAGCGCCCAGAAGATCGCCGCCGCGGTGATGCCCGCGAAGACGAACAGTACGACGGCGGACTTCCCGGGACTGCGGCCGCTCAGCAAGAGGGTGATGGCGATGATGGGGCCGAACTCACCGACCGCCCCGAAGGCCAGCATGACGGTCCCGAAGCGGCCTTGAAGGTCGCCGCTGTCGCGCAGGATCGGCAGGACGGTGCCCAGCGCGGTACTGGTGAGCGCCGTGCCGATGACGAAGCTCGTGCCGGTCTGCCCACCGGTGAGCGCGAACGCGATGCCCAGGCCGAGGGCGAGCGAGACCGCCCATGCCCAGGTCGCTCGGCGCAGCGTGTCGCCGCGCACGCTGCTGAAGTCGATCTCGTACCCGGCGAGGAAGATCAGCATGGACAGGCCGAGATTGGAGAGGGTGTCGATGAACTGGCTGTGGGAGGCCCAGCCCAGTGCGTCGGGTCCGACCGCGATGCCGAGCAGGATCTCGAAGATCACCAGGGGGACGGGGGCCCAGCGGGCGACACCGTACGCCAGCAGGGGTGCGACGACGGCGATCGCCATGATCAGGATGAGTGTCCCGTGATGCGACATGGCTCGTATGTAGCATCAGGCCGGACAGGTCGGACGGACCTGTCAGGTCAGATCGTCCCGCCCGAGCCGCTCCCCGGCTCTCCTGCGCACCCGGCGCGTCACCGCGGTCGCGGCGGCGGTCAGGACGACGAAGCTGTAGAGGATCTGAAACATGGTCACCAGCCGTGCGGTCTGGCTCACCGGCACCACGTCCCCGTAGCCGACGGTCGCCAGCGTGACGACGGTGAAGTACAGGGCGTCGAGGCGTGTCTTCAGTCCCGTGAACGCGTTCGGGTCCTTGGCGAGTGCGTAGTACGTCCCGGAGAAGAGCAGGACCGCCAGGAACATCAGGACGGGAATGACGATGACGGGGTGGGTGCCCGGCTTGTCGACGTACGCGTTCATGATCTGACGCAGCAGCAGGTACGTGACGACGGCGAGCCCCACGAAGAAGATCGTCCAGCTCAGCAGGGGCCGGTGCGGTCCGAACTTGTCGAGGGGGAGCAGGAAGTACGCGACGGTCGTGGCGACTACGAGACACAGGGGTGGCCCCAAGACCCGTACCGGGCCAGGATCGGTTGTGCGGTGCACCACGTGAGCCTCCCGCCCGAGGTCGCGTCCCGCCGAAGCACGCCCCCACCACGATCGTCCGCCCCGGCGATCCGCCGCCACCCGACAGCGGCCGAACGGTGCACTTCGCGCATGAGCGACCTGCGCCCGAATCACCCGGACGGGCGTTCCCGTATGGCGGCGGGGTGGGCCCGGGCAGACGCTCGAAGTCCCGACGCGGCCGGCGTACGGGACCGACCGGAGGACCACGCCATGAGTCAGGACCAGCCGATAGGAACACCGACGTACAAGGGGCCGCAGCCAGGAGAACCGAACAGCCCGTGGGTGACCGGCGGTCTCGCCTTCGCCGCCGTGCTGATGCTGTGCATCGGAGTGCTCGGCGTGCTCCAGGGCATCGCCGCGATCATCGAGGACGATGTGTACGGCCGGGTCGGCAACTACGTCTACCGCATCAACCTGACCGGCTGGGGCTGGATCCACCTGATCATCGGCGCCTGCCTCGCGATCACCGCCGGGGGCCTGTTCAAGGCCGCCACCTGGGCGCGGGTGCTGGGTATCTGCCTGGCCTCGCTCAGCCTCATCGCCGAGTTCATGTTCCTGCCGTACTCGCCGATCTGGTCGGTGGTCATGATCGCTATCGACGTGTTCATCATCTGGGCGCTGGCGGTGTACCGCAGCGACGCGCCACGCAGGGCCTGATCAGTCCGTCGCGCCCTACTTCCGCTCCCCTTCGAGGAGTTCGGAGACGACGAAGCCGAGAACCGAGCAGACGATGACCAGCGGCATCTGGTCGGCCGCGTCAGTGCCGAGCAGCAGGAAGGAGAGCACGGCGCTGGTGACCGGGAGGCGGGTGACGGCTCGTGGATCGCGGCTGTACGCCTACCTCGTGCTCTCGCTCCTCAGCGGCGTTCGCGCAGGGGAGGCATGGCCCCTCACATGGGATCACGTCTACCTCTCGACACAGGCCGGCCCGGCTCACGTCGCTGTGTGGCGCTCGGTACGCAAGCATGGCGACACCAAGACCAGGAAGAGCCGACGGACCATCGCGCTGCCGAAGCAGGTGGTCGACGTGCTCGAAGAACACCCGAGGTGGCAAAGCAGGATCGGGCAAGGACTGGAGCCCAACCGGCCGTGTCTAACCGCTCGGTGCTGCCAACATCCGACGAGACTTCAAGGCCATCGTCATAAAGGCGGGGCTGAAGCCGGAGTGGACACCGCGGGAGCTCCGACACAGCTTCGTGTCCCTGCTCTCCGATCACGGGATCACGCTGGAGCGGATCGCGCCCTTGGTCGTTCACAGCAGCCAGGCCGCCACGGAAGCCGTCTACCGCAAGCAACTCCGTCCCGTGATCACGGAGGGAGGCGAAGCGATGGACGAGATCTTCGCCGACTATGACGAGACGGACCCGCTCGGGGCCTGATCCATTTCCTTTGGCCCCCTGTTTGGCCCCCAGGGCACGCAGAAGGCCCATTCGCGATCATGCGAATGGGCCTCTGACCTGTGTCGGGGTGGCGGGATTTGAACCCACGACCTCTTCGTCCCGAATAAGGTCCGGGCCAGACCCAGACTTGGTGTGGGTCATATGTGCGCAGGTCACGACCTTGGTATGCGTTGGTCTAAGCGAGGACCCGGACAACGTCGGGAGAAGATCTTCTCCCAGATTTCTCCCAGGTTCGCGTATCGTCCAGCAGCTCCCCGACGAGGTGCTGCTGGACGGTCAGCCACCGCACCCGCTTGGTTGTCCAGCTTGCCGTCGCCCACACGGCGACCGGTCGGCTGTCCTCGGCTCTCCGCGGCAGGGCGGGCGGCAGCCAGGGAATCGGCCTCAGCGATTGAGGAGCCGAGTAGCCAGGACCTGGATGATGATGCCGCCGCCGGCGAAGGCGGCTCCCTTGAAGATCTGGATCACCAGAGTCCAGCGGAGGAAGCGGAGTCGGCGACGCGTCTTCTCCCACAGGAGACCGGCGCGTCCCGCGCCGTCGGCGGCAGCGCGGAGCCGCCGGCAGACAGCCTTGATCTTCCTGGCCAGCCGGGCCAGGAGGGCCTTACTATTCACGTTGGAACTCCTAGTTGGTCATCGATCTAACGGGCGTTCCGGCAGGGGAGGTCTCGGTCGTGGTTTCCAGACCCTTCAGGCCGAGCCTTCCCTGCACTGCCGGGGGTGCGCGGCAGTAGCTATAAAGGGGGCGGGAGAACCCCTCGTACCTGTCACTGGACACATGTGTTCCCTGTTCGTGATTCGGGTGAGAGTCAATCATTCAAGATGTTAGCGGAGTCCGCCGAGGGTGATTGCAATTTCCGTCGAGTCCTTCCCGGCTGATTCCGCTGAACGGATCAGAATTTCCATTTCGGTCTTCATTCCTGCGCGCGCGAGGATATCGGCATATACGCCGACATCTCCTTCGCTCAGTGCCGTCCCCAGGTCCTGCAGATGAGTCACGCGGTCGGCCTCAGTCATCGTCGCCAGGTGTGCGGGTAAATCCGGGTTCGGCGGCGCCGCTCTGTTGCGCCGGTCCCCCTTGTCGGCAGGGGCAGTGCAGGAACTGTTGCGCCGGTCCCCCTCGCCTCCCGTCTCGTTGCAGGTGCAGCTACTCGCGCATCGGCGGCAGATCGACCGCCGCGCGGCATGGAGGAGTGACTCAAGTGCTGTGAACTCGTGGGTCAGTGCGGCATTATCCCGATCACCTGTCACCCCTCCCAGCGCCAACCCGGACAGCTCCTCGATGGCCGCCGGACGCGGAAGCCGCCGCCCGTTGAGCCAGTGGGAGAGGAGTGGCGGTGAGACGTGCAGCGCCTTCGCCTTCAGTGCCATCGTGTCACCAGGGCGGACGTGGTGGATGAGGCGCTTGAGGGCGTTGGCAAATGCCTGGACCTCTTCCGTGGCCTCGGGTGCACAGGTAGTGCTAATCGATCCAAGTGATGGCATGCCAAACGAACCCTTCCGCTTGCCCGAGATTGCCCATGGAGAACCGGTGATCACCTGAAGCCTAGCCACTCACCGGCTCGGCGGCGCACGGTTCCGCGCTTTTCTCTGACTACTTTCCACGAAGCGATTTGCCGCCTTTAATGCCGACAAATAATGCCAAAACGGTCTTTATAGAGTCCTTCTCTTTCCTCGTTCGAGTAAAGATTGATAACCGCTGGAATAAGGGCGTGGGGTCGTGCTAGTTATGAATGTCCACAGTCCGCTGCTCACCAGTGCCACCCAGGGCCTCCCGCCGGGAGGCCCCGCGAATGGAGATGTCATGCCGTCCTGGCAGGATGCCGGCCTCGGAACGATGAAGCGCGTGGCCCTGTGGCTGGTCTCCGATGTGGGCGAAGGCAGCACCTTTACTAAGGAGGAGCTGCGAGCCGCCTTCCCCGGGGTGTCCCAAGTTGACCGCCGCATGCGAGACCTCCGGGATTTCGGTTGGCGCATCGACACCAACAGGGAGGACGCGGGATTGGACTCTCACGAGCAGCGCTTCGTGAAGCCTGGCGACCCCGTCTGGGAGCCGGGTCGCGCGACCCGCAAGGCAGGCACGATCGCGATCGGCGCAGCGCGCCGGCGTGAGGTGCTGGCTAGGGACGGGTACATGTGCCGCTCCTGCGGTATCGCCCCCGGCGAGACCTACGCCGGCACCTACGAGGCAGCCCAGCTCGACATCGCGCGCAGGGAAGTAGTGAAGCCGGACGGTACCAAGGCCACGGAGCTGGTCACCGAGTGCAAGCGGTGCCGGGTGGGAGGCAGGTCGCTCGCGGCGGATCTGGACAAGGTGCTCACGGCAGCCGCTGCCCTCGACTCGGCCGAGCGCGGCGTACTGTCCGACTGGGTGGCGGCCGACCGGCGGGAGTTCAGCCGCCTGGAGCGGATCTGGAGTGACTACCGCTCTCTGCCTGAAGAGTCACGGACGCAGTTCCGGGCGGAGCTGGGACTCGACTGAGTATCCCGGTAGCACGGAACAACCTTCGTAAGAACGAGCACGGAAGCAGGAGCGAGTACATGGCCAAGGGCTACGGTCTGCCGCCGGGTGCCGAGGAGAACCGCGCCCTCGTCCGGTCCCGGGTGGAGGAGATCGCGGCCGGCGGCGGCCCCCGCGAGACCTTCACTGTCGAGTGGAGGGGAGGCGCGGAGCACCTGGAGGTCATCCAGATGCCGGTGGGCAACCTCTACTACAACCCGGCAACCCACCGCATCCGCGCGCAGGCCGGCCACGACCCGAAGCAGGCGGAAGCGCTCGCGGACGACCCCTGGAGCAGTGGCAGCCAGGCATACCTGGACCGCCTCCTGCAAGTGCTCCCGGCAGACCCGGCCCGGACTGACCCTGAGTTCGACGAGCTGACAGCGAGCCTGAAGGAGTACGGGCAGACTGATCCCGGGCTGATTACTCACGAAGGCATCCTCGTCAACGGCAATACCCGGCGTGCTGCTCTGATGCAGCTTTACGGCCCTAGCCACGCCATGCGTGTAGCCGTTCTCCCGCCTTCCTGCGACTGGCAGGACATTGCCGCGATCGAACTGTCGCTCCAGCTGCGCAAGGAGCACCGGCGGGATTACTCCTACATCAACCGGTTGCTCGCTGTTCAGGAGCTAGTGGATCAAGGCACGCCACTCGCCGTTATCGCGGCTACCTTCCGTACGACCGCGGAGCGCTGCCGGCAGGACCAGTGGGTGCTCGCCTGCATCCAGTCACTCATCGAACGGAGCGAGACGGCAGGCGAGCAGCTGTCATTGGTGGCTTTCGAGGATCATGCTGAGAAGTTCCGCGAACTTCAGCGTGCCTACGCCAAGCAGTACGCGGTGAACCCCGAGAAGGCCGAACTGCTGCTGGAGAACCGGCTGGCGGCCATGCTCTTGGGCTTCGCCAAGACCGACGTCCGCTTCATCGATCACGACTTCGCTGGCCTGTACCTCTCCAAGAAGTTGCCAGCCAGCGAAGCTCCAGCTGAGACTTCTGCGGCTGTGGCCATCCCTGGCTTGGGGCGTGCGGTGAAGGGTCCGTCCGCCCCCCTTAGCGCGGCCAAGGCACTGACGGATTCCGTCCTGCACGCACGAGCTGTCAGCCAACCGGGCAGCGCGGCCCCGCCGGAGGCTGCGGCGCAGGCCCAAAACGAGATCAGGCGGCTGCGTGCGGCGATGGATGAGGCCATCGCCAACGTCGGCCGTGACGCGCGTATCAAGAAGCGCAAGCAGGCAGCACCTGCCCGCCTTGCCGACGCCGGCCGCGACATCGAGCAGTGCGTCACCGATTTGGTCATGTCCCGCGCGCAGCGAAGCCTGGATGAGGAGTCGTTCGACGACGCCGTCGCTGACCTGAGGCAGAAGCTGGAGAAGCTTGCTATCGAGACCAGGCGAACTGTGCAGCACCCCGGAGACGGTGTGACTTGGCTCCTTGAGACGTTCGGGAAGGCGCGTTAAGTGGCCGACGAGCCCAGTCTGACCATCGGCTTCGACGTCACCCGTACGCAGGCTGCGCTGCGTACCGTGCCTGAGTGCCGCGGCGCGCTCGGGCAGTTGGTCGCCAGTTTCCCCAGCGGTCGTATGACCGACAGGCTCTCGGCGGCTGTCCCTATCGACAGCTTCCTCGCCAGCCTCAGCGCTCTCGGGACCTGGCCCCGGCCGGACAGCGTCATCTGGGAAGAGGGCTTCCGCCTCTTGGTCACCGAGATGCTCGACACGGCTGACACGGCTGACAGGCTCCTCAGCGGCTCGCCCGACGAGGACACCGTCGAGCCGGAGTCGGTTCCGGCCCTGCTGGGTGACGACTGGACCGGCCCTCTCACTCCGTTCCAGTTCCGCGACATAGCCCGACTGCTTTCGGTCGGCCACGGAGCCAACTTCAGTGTGCCGGGCGCCGGTAAGACCCGTGTCTCCCTCGCTGCCTTCTCTGCGCTCCGCCGGCGCGGAGCGGTGGTTCGCATGCTCGTGGTGAGTCCCAAGTCCGCCTACGAGGCGTGGCAGGAGGAGGCTAAGCAGTGTTTCTCCGCTCCGCTCGACGTGCAGGTGCTTGGCAAGTCGGTGCCGGCCTCGGCGGACATCCTCCTCGTCAACTACGAGCGCTTGGACCGGGCTCTGGCAGGGCTGTCCCAATGGTTGAAGGCGGCTCCGGTGATGCTCATCCTCGATGAGGCACACCGAATGAAGCTCGGTGGCGCTGGAGTGTACGGTGCCGCATGCATGGCACTGGGCCCCCTCAGCCGAGTCCGGATGATTCTTAGCGGCACCCCTGCGCCCAATGGCGCCAGGGACCTGGAGAACCTATTTTCCTTCGTCTGGCCGGGACTCGGGCGGCGTGTGGTGACACAGGCTGTCGATGGCGGTGATCTCGCCCATGCCAGCCAGGTGCTGCGCCCGCTGTATACGCGGACGACCAAGGATGAGCTGGGACTCCCCCCGGTGGAGACGCGGGTGCGCCGCATTCCGATGCCGCCGCTGCACCGTGAAATCTATGACGCGCTCATGGGACAGTTCTCGGCCAGGGCGATGGCCGACAGGACTGACTTCGAGGCGCTCGGCAAGACGGCGCTGCGCCTGCTGATGGCAGCGACCAGTCCGGCCCTGCTCGTGGCGGGCTCAACACGCCACGAGCCGCTGCACTTCCGCGTCCCACCGCTGGAGGCGGCCGAAGGAGACTCGCTCACCATGCTCCTCCGGCAGCTCCCTGACTACGAGCTGCCGCCCAAGTACCAAGAGGCTCTCTCTATCGTTTCTGCCAACGCCGCCGCTGGACGCAAGACCCTGGTGTGGACGAGTTTCGTCCGCAGCATCACTTCACTCCAAGCTCTACTGGCCGCGTTTCAGCCGGCGGCTGTGCACGGTGGAACACCCGATCGGGAAGCTGAGCTCCGCCGATTCCGGGAAGATGCGGACTGCGCGGTCCTGATCTCAAATCCGGCGACCCTTGGCGAGGGCATCAGCCTCCACCAGGTCTGTCATGACGCGGTTTACGTCGATCGTGACTTCCAGGCTGGCCGGTTCCTGCAGAGTCTGGACCGCATCCACCGCCTCGGCCTCGATCCGGGCACGCAGACGCGGGTCACAGTGCTCGCGGCCGAGGGGAGTGTCGATGACGTGGTCGCCCTTCGGCTGGCGGAGAAGCTGGACTTCATGGGGCGAATTCTCGATGACCCGGAGGTACAGCAGCTCGGCGATCCCGAAGAAGAGGTGCCGCTTGCCGCGGGTATGGACGCTGCCGACGTGCGAGCACTTCTGGAGTACCTCGGCACAGGGGTGGCCCAGCCTCGGCTAGACATCGACTCATAGAGGCCCGTCTTGCAGCAGCGCCTCGGTGGCGCCCGCCTATCTATGGCCATGGCGTGCATGGTGCCCACGTCAGCTTCGCTGCACGCTTGGCTATGGCCAGCGTGGCCAGAACCGCTAGCCGACCAGCTACGCATTACGAGTTGTCCGATCATAATCCGCGGGCGTCCACCCTCGTCCGCCACGCGGCTGGCACCGCTGTTCAGAGGGGATCTCGGACTCCGATGGACGACGGTGGACTGTCCCGGATCGAGGCGCCATTGAGACCGCCGACCATCGTGGCTGCACAGCAGGGCCAGCGGATCGTCAGGGGCGTCCGCACTCCCCGGTCCGGTGTACGGCGGCGGAGGCACCTGACCTGGGAAGACGAGATTACCGATTGCGCTGTGGTACGGGAGTCGTCCACGGCCGGATCGTGTGGGTGCCGCCGGCCGTAGCGAGGAGGGAGCCGTCGGGGGAGAACGCGGCGTCCCATACCGCGTCTCGATGGCCGGTGAGGGGTTCACCGACGGGCCGACCGTGGCCGGGTCCCACAGCCGCGCAGTTCGGTCGTCTCCGGCCGTGGCGAAGACGTTGCCGTCGGGCGAGAACGCGATCACGCTTTGGACTGTTTGGGCGCCTGTGCGCGCGACGAACCTCTTCCCGAGGAGAGCAGGGGGCTAATTGAGGCCCGTGAGGTCGAAGCTAACTACTTGCGGTGGACTGACTTATGAGCGGCTCGTGGGCCGGTGTGGGGTGACGCGGATGCGCTCGCCCGCGTGGTCAGGAGCGGTTCGTGCAGACACCCTCAGCCCAGTGTCGACGGGGTCGGCCCCCGTGATCTGCAGAGGTGGCGTCTCCACAGTGACAGTACCGACAACGATGCTCTGACCGAGGATTGCCACGCTGTAGTCGTCTTCGACTCCCGATACTTGAACTCGGCCGTGATTAGCGACTAGTTCGCGGATTTCCGTCGAGTCCGCGGTCTCGAAGATTGCAGTCGCCGTGCTGTCGAGTTCCGCCGTACGCCCTGTGAGGAGGGCATGGGCGGTACGGATGGCCGCTTTGTCGTGTGCCGGGATTTGGCTGGGCAGTTCGAAGGCGGTCACGGCCAGGTGTTCGACAGTGACCAGCTGCTCCAGCAGCTCGATCATGGCATCCGCCGCTTCCTGGTTCATTCCGGGCAGCACGGGGACGGGCTTGGGGTCCGTGAGCGGTTGCCCGCCCAGCATTACACGCATGGTGTGGTGAGGAAGTAGGGCGGAGGCGAAACGTACGACCTCCAGCCGGGCGACGGGGCGAAGCCGGTCGGCGACTTCAAGTTCCAACTCCACCCGCAATCTGCCGGTGCTGTGATCCATCCGCAGACGGCATTGAAACGACCCGGTGGCGTCGGTACCGCTCAGCACGCCACCGTGAGTCCCCGCCCGCAGCGATGTCATGCGCACCCCGAGCACCGCAACGCGGCGCCCGTGGCCGTTCTCAACAACCAACTGCGCCGCGTGATCTGCCGGAACCGTATGAGCCGCAACCCGTAGCGTCATCCCAGGATCCGGCAGTCCTCGCGGAAGGCCCAGGACCGTGGGCCCGCTGACCTGAAAGTCGGTGAGATGCTCGCCTGAGATCTCAACCGGATCACCGAATGCTATGGCCTGCTCCCAGGCCTGCGCAGCAACCTGAGCCTCCGGACTCTCGGCGAAGGCCAGCCAAAACCCCATCGGTCTGTCCCGCACCGCCCCGGGATAGGCCGGCAACATCTCCACCATGCTGTCCAGCCCGGGACCTGCCGTCATCCTGAAGGTGTAATGAGGCTCCAGCTCGTTCAGCCGCACGCACATGCCCCGCATCCGGTCCAGGGCATCACCGACGTCACCGACCGGTCCCTGTTCCCGGAGCAACTGCCGCAACAATTCGCTCGTCTCGGCCATCGCGTCGCCGAAGTAGAACCTGCGGACCTGCGGATGCTCGGCTAGTCGGGCCTCGATCCAAGCAGCACCCCGCCACGTCATCTTGAACGGGTAGCGCCCGCACAGATCCTCGAACCAATTCAGCTCGCCGGGCGTCGGGTCGATGGGGACAATCAGGTCCCAGCTGACGGGACTCAGTGCAGCTGCCGTCTCCAGGGAATCCGCCACCTGACTCTTGCGCGAGGGGGTCATCCGTCCTCTGAAGGACTTCATCTCAAAGACATGTAGGCCGTCGTTGTCGATGAACTGGGCGTCTCGACCCCTATCGCCCCCAGAGCCGTCAATCCGCTGGACGTCGCCGTGCATCAGGCTGAGCAGGACCGCGATGCCCTTCTCAAACGCTCTGGGATCCGAAGGCCAGATCACTTCGCTCACGTCGCCTGCCCTTCCATTTTGAGTGAAAGCATCACAATATACACGCAGAGTGACAAGACTCGCTGATCTCCGTACACATCCGGCTGCTCACTTTGTCGTCCGCGAGACGTCCGCCGAGCTCCAGCGACCGGGTCTTCGCGGCCGCCGGCCTCGCCCGCGGCCGTGCATTGGTGATCGCTGGGCGCGCGCGGGGAGATCGTTGACGGCCCACATGTGGCCCAGGCCCCCGGCCCGTAGCGGAGGCTCAGTCGTTGTCTTACCTCGCACCTACACTCCCGCTCATGGAAAAGGGAGCGATCACGCGGGACGACATCCTCAAGACGCTTGAGGAGTATGACCACTTGGGACGTGACGCGTTTCTCGGCGCCTACGGCTACGGCGAGGCGAGTACCTACCTCATCGTTCACGACGGCAAGGAGTACGACTCCAAGGCCGTTGCCGGTGTCGCCCACAAGCACCAGCACGGTCGGCCGCTCACACGCCTGGAATTCAGCGGCGGCGTGGGCCACGCTGTGGACTGGCTCAAGCGCGAAGGATTCACCATCGGGGCGTCACGCAACCCGAAGTGGACGCGCGACGAAATCATCCTGGCTTGTGACGTCGTCGCCCGGAACGCGTGGAACGGCCTCGACGCAGAGGACCCGCGCATCGCAGAGCTCTCCGACTTCCTGCAACTGCTGGCCGCCTACCCAGATGAGGAGCGCGCCAGCACCTACCGCAACCGCAATGGTGCCGCGCGCAAGACTTTCGATATCGCCACCCACCACCCGGACTACGAGAAGAAGCAGACCAAGGGTGGCCAGCTGGACCGGGATGTACTGCGCGATTTCCTGGACCGGCCGACTGAGATGGCTCAGGCCGCGGCACTGCTGCGCGAGGGCTTGACGCACGGCACCTTGAAGCCCGTCCTGGCCGACGATGACGATGATGCCGAAGACGAGGCCAGCGCACCCGAGGGCAGAGTGCTGTATCGGCGCCACCGCACGCGGGAGCGCAACAAGGGCCTGCGAAAGAAGAAGATCGCTGCTGTGCTGAAGAGCGGCGGGACTTTGGACTGCGAGGCATGCGGCTTCGACTTCGGCGCGGTCTACGGCGAGCGAGGCGAGGGGTACATCGAGTGCCACCACGTTGTCCCGCTACACGAGGCTGGTGAGGGCACGACGAAGCTCTCAGACCTCGCGCTCATCTGCTCCAACTGCCATCGCATGATCCACCGCAGCGCCCCGTGGCCCACGCCGGCCGATCTTCGCACGCTGATTGAGCAGCAGAACAGGCACGATGGGGCAGTACTGCCAAGGCCTCGGCAGGCGGTCGCGGGAGCCGACAGGCACTAGCTCCATGTCCGCGCCGGTTTTCAAGACCGGCCCGTGCAGCATGCCTTCAAGCTTGTGACGTGCACGTACGAGCCCGGACGGGCTTCCATAGTTGAATCCTGGCCGCAGGTTGGCCGAACGCAGCTTTCGGCGACCTTCGTCCCGAATAAGCTCAGGGCAAGATCCCCACCTAACGCGGCCAGGGTATGTGCAGGTCAGAGCCTTGGGCTAAGTTGGTCTGACTTGGCTCACGGACGAGTCTGGGAGAAGATTTCTCCCAGGTTTCTCCCCGCGCTTCCAGGTGGGTCACGGCTCAGGAGAGCCGGGTCCGAGGACGTTGCCGTCGTCGCGGTTTGACGCTGTCGATCGGACTGGCCGCACCCTCAACCGGTGAAGCCCTCTGCTGACGAAAGCGACGACCAGGGCGGACCCTAGGCTGCCGAGAAACTCTGGCAGTGCAGCCATGAGAACGCTCACGACCTCGCCGCCGCAGTTTCAGCGGCAGCCGAGCGGCGTGCAGTGTGCCTATCCCCGAGCCGCTTGAGCTTACGGCGCACGCGTTCACCGTGTGCAGCTGGCAGGCCTGCCGCAGATGCGGCAGCAGCCCAGGTGTCCCGCGACTGCGCCCACTGGCGAGCGACCACTGTTTCGTCACCGTGCAGACCATGCAGAACTGCGGCAATTCGAGTGTCGCCCAGTCCGGTGCGGAATGCCTGAGTCTCGGGAGTTTGACGGTCAACTAGCAGATCCTCCAGAGACAGGCTGGCGCCAACCTCCTGACTAAGCAGCAGGATGCGCTTGCCCCGTACTCTGCGCTCCCACAGTGGCTGCAAGTGCCGGTGCTCGATCGCCATTTGGTGGCGCAGAATCTGAGCCAGGACCATGTCGCTAGCTGCTCCCTGGCGGAGAACCTCAACCCAGTCGCCCAGCAGCGCCATCTCTACAGCCTCGCGCCACGCCTCTGGGTTGCGCAGGCCGAGCCAAGTGCGAGCGAAGGCGTCCACCTGATCCACGTCGCCATCGATTGCCGCGTTACGTGCACTCAGCGCAGCCAGGATCGCTGCGCGAACCGGCACAGAAGGCAGAGTCCGCCAGCACCGGGCAAGCATTAGAAGCAAGCCGGCTGAACTCGCAGGGCTGGGGGCAGTTGGCAAGTGCTGCATCACCACTTCCCGAGGCAGAACGAGGTGGATGACACCGAAGCGGATGGCCTCGCGAAAGTCCACCCCTTGCAGCTCTCCGCGCACCATCTTGGGCGAAAGGTGAGTGAATCCAGATACAACATCATCGATGTCGGGTACGAGACGGTGCTGCAGCGCATCGACGTGGCGTGTGCAGAGGCGGCTACGGCCAGGCGTTAGCCAGCCCGAGTTCAAGAGCGTTTGAGGGTCAAGGCACAAGCCATCGCACGGGGTGGAGTTTGGCTGGTCTTGGCGAAGGCTCCCGAAGGCAATCATGTGGACTCCTTGCTGGTCTCAGAAGAGGCTTCCTACCTCTAGGCGCGGCATGAGCCAGGACCGACAAAAAATCTTGGGATGATTGAAGTGACGCTCGTCACTCACGCGCAAGGCCGCAGCGGCTCGGCGCCAGTCGCCGCCCGCGCCGCAGCCGCCTGCGCGTGCCCGCCCTTCGCCTGGAGCCAAGCTCCAACGACTGGCGGCGGCACACCCTGTAGTCGACGCCGAACACGACTTCGCCATGCAGGTTGGCTGTGCGCTGTCGCCAGCCGGTACGGGTAGGCGCAATTGTGCCCTGCCATCCTCCGCAGCGACGTTACCGAGGTGGTGGAAGCCCTCGACCAGGGCGACGGGGCCGGTGCCCAGGAGACCGCCGGCCTTCTGTTGGCCGACCTCGACGCGCTGCTCCGCTGCGCTTGACGCGCACAAGATCCCTCGACCGTACTGACCCATCCAGGCCGCTGAGCTTGGGAATCACGAGTGGTTCTGCGCTGAAAGGCCTTCTGGCCTGCAGGAACAGCCAGGGAGTAGCCCGTCGTCGTGCCTGTGGTTGACCGGTGATCCCTGTCTTATCTGGTGCGCATCTGGTGCAGCCGCCACTGTGCGCCACTTGATGTGGCACGGGCTCCATGGTTTCAGGATTTGGAGGTTGGCGAAGGGCAGGGTGCCATACAGCTCCGCGAAGTCGGCGAGCAACGGGAAGCAGTTGATTTCGCAAGAAGCGCAAGCTTATCAAGATGCAGGATCCATACGTGCGACTTAGGGTTGGATCATGCTGCTGGTCGTACAGTATCCATTCGTCGATCTGCGAACCCTCCTTGAGGGAGATACCCACCGGGTACGCTCACCGGACTGGCCTACACCGACGAGAGTATTCCCAAAGAGGCACCCTAATGGATCCCGATCCGACTTTGTACGTCGGGTTGGGCCGGTGCGTAAACGATTGAGCGGAAACCCGTCAACGTGGCCCAGTGAGGATTTCTATGCCGACGCTAGCCGGAATATATTGGTAAGAACGCAACGTGGCGGGCTTCGATCAGCATTTGTGAGAATGTACTGCCACAACCGCGTCTTGGTGCGGCTAGAATTCGGCTTTCAGTGTCCGCCAAGCTGGGCCTCGTTTGAGATGCCTGAGGAATACACCAAGCGTGCAGTAGAGGCTGCCCTTGGCCTCAACGTACACCTTCGGCGGAGTCAAGAGGATGTGCCTCTCGGACTCTTTGCCCATGATTTTGCGACCAGCCTCCTCGACTTCACAACGCGCTCTAACGTTCCGGGGTTCACTCCCAAACCGTGGTGGATTCAGCCAGCCGATGCATTGACTCTTGTAGAGACAGTTGGGATCGGACTTGCTGCAGAGTGCAGGTTCATCCCATTGCATGCGAGCAGATTCTCCGTCTGGGAGATACGCGGAATCGAGCGGGAACATCGTGACGAAATCCGTCGTCTACGCGTTTTCTTGTCCCATCTTCATGGTGATTTGATGGGCTTGGCTGTTGTTCTGCCTCTCGTCCAGTCCGGCCGACTGAACCCGAGGACTGAGCAGTTCGGCGACTATATCAACCTCACGTGCGGCCATCTGTTGGCAGAGGAGTCCTTTGGGTACTCCCAGTACCCATATATGGCAGCAATGCTGAAGCCCTTTTCGCGCCACTATCTAAATAGGATCATCAGCCTTCGGGCCTTGAGTGTTTCTACCGAGAGCAAAGGTCTCCGAAGGAAGATTATCGAGGTGGCAAATCTTCTCGAGAGTCTCTCTAATCTCGAATTCCCTCCAAGTATTGACGTATCCGCCTATGCCGGAAAAAGAAAAAAGGAGAAGGTGAACATGCCCGAGACGCTGCATTCTGCACAAGACTCCCGAAGTGTTTTCCTCGTGCATGGCCAGGACGAGGGAACGGCACAGGAGATGCGGAGCCTCTTGCGTGCGCTAGGTTTGAAAATCGTTGACTGGGAGGACGCAAAGGCGAGCCTCAAGAAAGGGTCGCCCTACGTGGGGGACATAGTACTTGAAGGGATGCGGCTTTCGAATGCCGTGGTTGTCCTCTTTACTGCGGACGAAGATGTCAAGCTGCGATCAGATCTAGCGGGCGGTCCAAACGGTCACCAAAAGGGGCAACAATCTCGACCCAACGTCTACTATGAGGCGGGCATTGCAGACGCCCTGAATAGGGACCGTACAGTCCTAGTAGAGGTGGGCAACGTTAGAAAATTTTCGGATGACTCTGGCCGTCATGCAGTGAGGTTCGATGGCGGGATCAACTCACGTGTCACACTGCGCAACGCTTTGCGGAACGCAGGACTCACCGTCGATGATCAGGCGCACGACTGGATGCGCGAGGGAAAATTTGGGTGATCCAGACTTGCCGTAGTGCCAGCGTGCCCGATGAGACGTAGCATTGCAGTGCCAGGAAGGGCTATGTGGCGCATCGTGTCGCCCAGTCGTTCCGGGGCAGAAGTCCGGTAGATGATGGCCGTGGTGCCTAAGCCAAGAAGTTCTCAGCTTCCTTGGTGGTGCTGCCGAGGCGCACTTTCCCTCCTCTCTGTAATGGGGGGAATAAGTGTGTCAGTGCGACGTCAAGGGCGACAGCTGTCGCACCTGAGGCTCATGCGTGGCTCACATAGCCCGTACGCAGCCGAAGCACTGCTCCTGTCGCAGCAAGACGTACACCTTCCAGGATCAGCCCAAGTGGTGGATGTGGCGGGGCATTGGACGCTAGGAGATGTTGACCCACTGGTGCCCTGGTCCGAGTACGATGCGATGACCTTCATGCCGGCACCGGGGGTGGCGAAGAGTCTTGGCCAAGTTCAGCAAGATCGAAAAGATCCGCGAGGGCGGGCAGGCGACCGTTTGGAAGGCGAAGTACCTCGAAACGGGACGCCTTGTCGCAATGAAATTCCCGCTAGAGTCGACAGATCTTTCTCCAGGCGAGGAAAACCGAGCGCGCTTTGTGCGAGAGATGCGATGCCAGAGCACGCTTCGCCACCCGGGCGTCATGCCGATCATTGCGATGAACTTGCAAGCAGATAACCCATTCTACGTCATGCCGCTTGCGAGTTATTCATTGCAAGAGCTTTTGCATGCGCGCTGCCTGGAGTGGGCTGAGGCCGTAGAGATGATTATAGAGGTGTTGAACGCACTCGCCTATGCTCACGCTGAAGGAATAATTCACAGGGATCTAAAGCCTGAAAACATATTGCTTCTTGACAATCGTTGGGTAGTTTCCGACTTTGGGCTCTGTAAGGATGTCAACTCGAACAGCTTGACGATAACCCGGCAGGAGACGCTGTTTGGGTCCTTGCCGTATATGGCGCCGGAGCAGTTCGACGACCCGCATAATGTCACTGTAACGGCTGATATTTTCGCGATCGGCCAGATCCTCTACTATTGCATCGTGGGCGAGGTTCCGTATCCGCGAGTCAGGGTGGCGAAAATCCCTTCGGGCTTCCGCTATGTAATCACCAAGTGTATTGCGGAAGAGCCTGAAGATCGCTTTCAGTCTGTAGCTGACCTGCGCCGAGCGTTGGAGCTGGCGACTGCTCCAAGCGATGAATTGGCCGCTCCGACGGAGCGAGCGCAAGAATTGCGAGAAAGAGCCATTGAGGGAATAGCTGGTTCCATTCCCGAACTTTTGCGCTTCCTCTCGGATAGGTCCGACGATGAGGTTTTTTTCAAAGAGTTCCTGCCTAGCCTTCCGGCCGAGTTGATCAACGCTATGGCGGCGGAAGATTTTTCGGTCTTCTCTCAGGTTGTTCGAGTGTTTGATGGGTACGCCGAGGGTGGTCATCCCTTCAGCTATACTGACGAACTTGCGAATTTTTTCCGCAATGTGTTGCATTCCACTGGCGACGTCGTTCTTCGGCAAGTGGTCTTGAAGAGAATCTTTCGGCTGGGGGTCGAGCACAACCGCTTCTACATTGGCGACGTGTTTGCATCGATAGTTCGCAGGTTGACAGCCCCCCACGAGGTGCAGTTTGTGGCGGATCTATTGCGTGGGGATCCTCAGGGAGCTCGGTTTATGGCTTACTACTTGGGAAAGTTCGCCATTCCGGACGCTATTCGAAGGGAGTTGCCGGAGATCTGACTGGGTTCCGGAGAGTTTCCCGCACGGTCGGCGTAGTGGCTTTGGGTGGGAGTCTCAATGACGACGTCAAGCCGCTTGCGCGACCGGGCGAAGCGCTGAGGGAGGGCGCCGCCACCGGAGCGGACCTGCTCTGACCTGGATGTTCGCCAGCCACCAGCACCCCGGGTGGGCGTCCTTGGCCGCAGGATGGCCACAGCGCCCCGAAAACAGAAACCCGCGCATACGACGCGTGCCCGGGAAGGCAAGGAGTGACGCCCACTCGATGATGCCGAAGTCGGCTCCCTCTCTGAACCGCCGCCCCTGCTCGGGCAGGAAGGGCTCACTTCCTGCGACGCTTGACCGCCCTCTTCTTCGATTCGGCCTGGCCGCGTTTGGTCCACTCACCTTGATGGCGGTAGCAGCGCGACGTGCCCTTCATCGTCTTGTTCCGACAGCGCCCCCCGGCCTCTGTCGGCCAACCACACTTTCCTTGGTTCCACTCACCCACTGTCCACCCCGGTAGTCCGCCTGATGTTCCGGCATCCAGCGTGTGCGACGTCGCAGATACGGGGCAGGGCGCATGGCCGGGCGGCATCAGAGCGCCACGCGCACGCGGGTCAGTACATCGGGCGCGCTTTCGGTGTGCACGCTTTCCAACTCTGCTGGTCCCCGTTCCTGGTAGTTCAGACCCGTTCAGATCCTGCGTGTCGCCTTCCGCTGGCATGGCCTTGAACGAGCGCGAACTTCCACGAATGAGACTGCGGTTGAGACTGAGCGACAGTGTCAGGGAGCTCCCTAAGGCTTGTCCCGCAATGATCTTCAGGGCTGATCGGGATGTAATTGGTTGCTGTGCGGCGCCGTTCCGCTATCCGGCGAGGACGATACGGCTGCCCCGCGTCGGACCCGGCCGACCGTGCGTGAACGGTGAGGCAGTGGCCATCTCGTCCCATGGGAGAGCCCCCCGCCCTCGCGAACCCGACTACGCGAGGGACCCTGGTCGACGAGCTCCGGCTCTCACAGTCACGCCGGTGATGCTCGCCGCCCGCTGACTCAGTTCACCCCGTCCGCGCCCGTGCCCCGGAACCGTTTGCTACCACGTCGTGTTGACCTGCCGCCTCGTACGAGGTAGACCCCAGGACGCAGTTCCCGTGAGCGGACACGGATTCGCTGTTTAGTCCCAGGTGGCCAGAGAGTTTCGTCTGACCAGATGAAGTTGGTCAGCAGGGACAAGTCGGTGACGTCCGTCTGCCTGAGGTCTGCACCAGAGGCATCTACCTGTCCTTCAGCGAGTTTGCGCAGACGATGCCATGACTGTACGGAGATGGTGCGGTCAGAGTTGGGAAGGAGGTCATGGGCGCCGCTGAGGGCATCGATGAGGTCGCGGGCGCGGTCGAGAGCGCGGGCGCTGTCGCGGGCGCTGGCGCGGGCGCTGCCTAGGGCGCTGACGAGATCGAAGGCGCGGACGAGATCGACCTCGCGGTCGATTTCGAGTTGAAGGGCGAGGGCGAGTTCCCGGGCGTGGTCGAAGGCGTTGTCGAGCGCACGGATGAGCTCGCGGGCGTGGTCGCGGGCACGGTCGAGGGCACGGCCGAGATCGACCTCGTGGTCGAGTTTGAGGTCGAGATCGAAGGCGTTGTCGAGGGCACGGACGAGATCGCGTGGGAGAGCGTGGTCGAAGTCGCGGGCGCGGGCGAGAGCGCGGGCGAGAGCGCTGTCGAGGTCGCTGGCGCTGTTGCCGACGCGGTCGAGGCCGCGGGCAAGGGCCCTGATGGCGATAGCCGCCTGAGCCTGCCTGGTGGCCCATTCGTCGTACAGTGCGGCCGGGGTTTCCAACGTGGTCTGGTCAGCTGTCAGGAAAGCGGACAGGAGAGTACTGGTGTCGCTGGTGGCCTGGAGGTAGCGCAGGAGGTCGCTTCCGGTGCTGTCCAGGAGAGCATCGAGCTGCGCGTCGGTGAGCTTCTCAGGCATGTCTTCGGGGTTGCTCATTGAGTGTCCTCCCTTCGTCCCGGTCGTGGAGCGAGATTCCGCCGTAAAGCGGTGCGCGCTTGTTTGCGCAGGTCACGAACTTTCTGTGCGGTCAAGCTGAGCAGATAGGCGGTCTCGGTGTCGGATGAGCCGTCCATGGTGAGGGCCATTACTGCCCGTTGAGTCTCCGGGAGGCGGGCCAGGGCGTCCATGACGATGAGGGTCTGTTCAGTCAAGTCCGCATGGCCCGGACCCGGGTCTGCCAGGTCCGGCACCTCGATGCCGTGCGCGATCTGCGGCTGGATCCGTTTCTGCCCGGGCGGCCTGCGGTGAACGTGCCACACGACCCGGCGGATCCAGCCGGACGGGTTGTCGATCGATGCCCATCGCCCGGCGACGACTTCGCACCAGCCCTGAAGGAACGCCTCCTGCACAGCGTCCTCGGCATCCTGCCGACAAGCTCCGTCCAACATCAGAAGACGGACCATGCGGTGGCAGGCGCCGTCCACGAAGTCCAGGAAATCGCCGCGCATCCCGGCCATCGTGGCAGCATCCCGCAGCGGCGGGGTGCTGTCCCCGCGGCCGGGGTCGGTGAGGGGCCAGGGTTCGGGGTCATCCACGTTCACCAGCCCTGCCTTTCCGCGTCCCGACCTCGATGACGATGCCGCGCTTGCCGAGGTCGATGATGCGGCTGCCAGTCGGCAGCATGCGTACGTGCTGGCGTCGTGATTCCTCGCGAGCCCGCCGCAGCTGCAGCCGCGCCTTCAGCCAGCCTGCGGTGATCGTTGTGATGCACGTGAGTGCCCCACCCGCAGTTGTCGCCAGCGCCGCCGTGGTGACGGGGTCCATGCTCGCCTCCCCTTCGTTCTGTACCGGGAGCAGGTGCGGTATCTGCCCGTACCTGTATGTGGCCGTCAGGGAGCTTGATCGGGAAGCCAGCTCCAAGATTCTTCCCACCTGGTGGGAGACGAGGGCGCACTCGAGTAGTTCACTTCCGTGGTGATAGGAGGAAGAGCCGTCGTCTGCTCCTGGATTGCCCTGACTCCGGTCGCCGAGGCGATGCCGACGTCGATACCGGCCGTGACCCCGCCGAGCCACGGCCCGGTGCGAGCAGCGGGCAGGCGGCGGACATCTCGTTATCCGGCAAGGTCCAACGAGGGCCGGCACTCGCGAACGGCGTCCCCTCCATCTCGGAGCCTGAGCGCCCCCGCCGGAGGCACGCTTTGACCGGGGTCATGCAGTGCGACCGGCTGGGCGTGGTCCAGTCCATGGGACGAGTGGGGTCCTGTTTCGACAACGCCGCCGCCGAGGCGTTCAACTCCACGGTCAAGACCGAGTACGTCCACCGACACCGGTTCACCACCCGCGCCGAGGCCCGGATCAAGATCGCCACCTGGATCGCCGACTTCTACAACACCAAACGCCGCCACACCCGTGCCGGCGGACTCCCGCCCGTGGAGTTCGAGCAGAAGATCAGACAACAACGCGGCCAAGCCCACCAGAGGGCCCAAGCCGCATAGATGAGGACTCTACGTTTCCAGGGGATTGACAGCGCGTACGGAGATGAACGCCGACGTACGGAGGTGAATGAGACGGAATCTGAGACGGAGGATCGAGTCATGCCCCGGACGGCGTCGGCTCGCTGGACATGCTGTCGCCTGCATGGAAGCCCATGGGACGCTTGACCGTGACGACGGCGCGCAGAGAGGGAGAACGAGTGTCGCAGCAGACAAGCCCTCGGGGAACCTTCGTAAAGATTGCGGATGCTGTGAAGGCGGAGATCGAGGCCAACCTGGAGATGACTGAGCTGCCGACGCTCGCGACCCTTATGGAGGAGCATGGCGTATCTCGAGGCGTAGCCCTCCGGGCCTTCAACGTGCTTCGGCGAGAGGGAGTGGCCGAACCGGTGCCGGGTGGCCGGTGGCGCGTGATCAGGCAGGGGCGGAGCGTCGACCGCAGACCGTTGGCTGAGCGGATCGCCGACGTGATCACCAGAGACAATATCGCGGTGGGTGCGCCGTTCCCCAGCACGTCCGTACTCGCCACGCGGTTCGGTGTTTCGCGGCCGACCGTGACCAAGGCGCTTGGCAAGCTCGAAGCTGTCGGCCTGCTGTCGGAAGCAAGGCAGGGGAAGCAGCGCACTGTGTTGGCTGTGCCAAGCCGAGAGGAGCAATCCAAGCTGTGAGTGCAACCGAACTGACCGAGTGGGCTTACCCCCTCGCCGAATCTCTGCTGGCCGATCCGCTGCCGCGTCGCTGGAAGCACTCGCTCGGGGTGGCGGAGCGAGCGCGGGCCATCGCACCCATCCTCGGTGCTGACGCGGATCTCTTGGAGGCCGCCGCGGTGCTGCATGACATCGGGTACGCACCGGACCTTGCCAAGACCGGCTTTCACCCGCTGGACGGTGCGCGGTATCTGCGGGACCTGGCCGACGCGGACGAGCGGGTGATCCGGCTCGTGGCTCACCACTCGTGCGCTTGGATGGAAGCTGAGGCTCGTGGCCTCCGCGATGAGCTGGAGGGCGAGTTTCCTCGCGAGCGCCCGCACCTCGCCGACGCCCTCTGTTACTGCGACATGAACACGACCCCGGATGGCTCGCCCACCAACCCCGTGGATCGCGTCAACGAGATCGCCGGGCGGTACGGGCCCGACAGTCTGATCGGCACATTCATCCGTCGCGCAGAACCGGAGATCCTGGCCGGTACCGCCCGAGTCCTGGAGCGGGTCGCCGCGGCCAAGCGTCAGCCGATGTAGGGAGCCGTTCGCGTCCGGTCCATCGCGTGCTCGATGCGTAGCCGCATCGTGGGGTGAATGTCGAGTTCCGTCAGGTCCGCTGGGGCAACCCAGCGGACCTGCGTCGTCTCGTCGCTGGTACGAACGTCCCCGCCTATCGGCCGCGCCCGGAAACAGATGCTGAATTGCTGCCGCGCCTCCCCGTCGTCGTACAGCATCACGTGGCCAGGGTCCGTGTAGATCCCGGACATGTCGATGACCTCGGCCTTGATGCCGGTCTCTTCCCAGACCTCCCGCACCACCGTGTCACTGATCGACTCGCCCACATCGTGTCCGCCGCCGGGCAGTGCCCACCGCCCGTTGTCGGACCGCTGGATCACGAGCACCTGGCCCGCGTCGTTCTGCAGGAACGCGACGACCGATGGCACGACGGAGTTGGCCGGCGGGGCGTCGGGGTCGTGGAGATAGTCAATGCGGCCCATGCTCAAGCTCCCGTGAGGTCTTGGTCTGTCACCTGGCGCGCGCCTCCCCAGGTCTGCTCGATGCTATTCGCGTACGTGTCGAAGAGCCCGCCACCCGGCAAGCGTCGCAGGTGCAGAACGGGAGCCAAATACGCGCCGATGCCGTAGACGTGCGTGTTCACTAGCATTTCGTCATCGGCTCGGAACAGCGAGTTGTAAAGCGTCGCGTCATGCAGCCGGAAGCCGATGTCTGGATGGCTGCTGAACAGTGGCCGGTAGTTCATCAGCGCATTGCGAATCTTCCCGTCCATGATCTGGTGACCCTCGTCTATGCCGCGCTGCTTGACCGCTGCACAATCCGGATCCCCGAGCAGGATGCGCACCTGCGCGTTCCCCTGCACCTTGGCCTTGAGCAGACCGTGAAAGAGCGGGTCCTCCGATAGCCACAGTCCGGAGTAGACGAGTACGTCGATGTGCGACTGGGCCCGCCCGTAGATCTCGCGCCAGAGTCCGGCGGGCACCATGTGTCGATGCGGGTAGACCGTGACGATCTCAGCCTTGCTCAGGTCCGAGGCGCTTTCGACCGTGCGGGAGTCTTCCCACAGCGTCGTCACATCGACCTTGAGCAGTGACGCTGTCGCGTACTGGTGCCGCCGATACGGGACCTTCCCCTGAGTGATCCAGCGCTCGACCGTCTTCGGGTTGACCTCGATCGCGTCGGCCAGGTCCTGCACGGTCATGCCCTGCGCCAAGAGAGCAGACCGTAAGCGCTCGTTGGACATCTCAACCCCCGGTGGGACGTCTAGGGACTTCCTGACGGTAGCGAGATCGCCCCAAGGTGTCCATGCGCGGGGTGAACAACGCCCCTCACCTGCACCGATTCTGATGGTGCGCCAAGAAGTCCCGGCGCGAGAACCGCAGAGTCCGTCGGCAAGCTTGACGGATCCCAATGCAGTACCTGTAATAGAGGTACTGCATCGAGACTAGCTCGATCGCAGTTCTCAGCGACGTCTGAGGAGCCTTCTTCGGGCTGCTCAGCAGTAGAGGGCGGGGACGCTGCAATCCCGCTGAAGGCCAGGTGGAACAGGGTTTCGGCCCGTACTGGCGAGGTGGCCCGGTGACCGCGAGCAACGGCCGGAGGGTGGGGACGAGGTCCCCCTTGCAGTGCGACATCACATACGGCCGGCGAGAAGAGGAGTTCTGATGCGTGAGTTAAGTACCAGGGCGCTGCTCGTGCGGGACCGGCACGGGCGGTTAATGCCCTTCGCGTCTCCCTGATCCACCGCTGAGCGCACCGGGACATCCGGTGATTCGCGGAGTTCGGTCACCTGCGCAGCGGTCTGCTGCGGCCGGTTGCCTCCCCTGCCCGTCCGGTGTTCGTGCCGTACGGGCGGGGTTGAGGGGAGCCGGGCGGCTTGCTCGTTCCTCTCTACCTGGGAGTTTCCGCATGGATGCTGCTCTGTTCGCTGCGGTCTTCATCGCGTTATGGGTCGGGCATTCGGTGGGTGACCACTGGGTGCAGACATCGCACCAGTCATGCACGAAGGGGGCGCCGGGTTGGCCCGGACGCCTCGCCGCCGCACGGCACGTCGCCACCCTCACAGCCACGAAAGCCCTGCTGCTGCTTCCTGTGGCGTGGTTGCTCGGGCTGGAGCTCTCCGCGGCCGGTGTGGCTGCTGGCCTCGCCGTGGATGCCCTGTCGCATGGCTGGGCTGATCGCCGTAGCAGCCTCGCCGGCCTCGCTGAGGTGACGGGCAAGGGCGATTTCTACCGGCTGGGTGCTCCGCGTGCCGGCCGGGACGACAACCCGCACATCGGGACCGGCGCCTATGCGCTGGATCAGTCCTTCCATCACCTGTGGCTGCTCATCGCCGCTCTGATCATCGCCACCGTCTGACCCAACTTTCCGTCCCACGGCGCGCGGCCCCGGAGTTGCACCTCCGGGGCCGCTGTCGAGCCGTGAACCTGCTAGGGAGACCACGACCCATGAACCACATCGCTGCTGTTCAGGCGCTTGTTACCGCCCCCGACTTCGACCGCGAGCCCACGGCCGCGGAGCTGGACGCGATCGAGTGGGAGATGCCCGTCATCACGGCCGAGCTCGAGTTGCTGGACGCGCAGATCACGACCCTGGACCGCACACCGTCGCCGCTGGACGTCCGCCGGATCCGGCGGGCCCGCCGGCGGGTGCTGGTCGCCCGCCGTGAGCTGGCCAACCGGGGCGTCACGGGTTCGCCGGAGGTGGCGTGATGGCCGCCATGTTCACGGCGCAGATGGCGCGCCGCCGGGGCCGTTGGCGCCTGTATGTGGTGCTGCTCAACACGCGGGCGGCATGGCCGCAGCGGGACTTGGGTGGCGGTGCTGCGGTGCCGACGGTTCAGGAGCGTTCACGGGCGCTGAACGCCCTCGGCTACGCGCTCACCGATGGTGCGCAGTGGGAGTGGATCGAGGACAGTGCAACGTTTGACGACCCGTCGTCGGCGGTGCTGCTGATCGCGTCGGTCACGGTGCGGGAGGCGACGGAATGAACAGTGTTCAGATCCGTTCAGCCGAGCGCGCGTTGTCGGTCGGGACGTGGCTGATCGTGGCCGGGGCGATGCTCTACTCCATCCTCACCGTCACGCCGCTCATGGCCGTTCACACCCCTGATGAGTGGGACTGGACGGCGCCGATTCTGCCGCTGGTGGTGGATGCGGCGGTCGTGATTGTGGTCCGCCTGGACGCGGTGCTGGCCCGGCTGGGTGGGCACGGTGGCCGGTGGCCGATCGCGCTGCGGTGGATGACCGGCTGCATGACCCTCGCGCTCAACGTCGCCGACTCCGCGCTGAGAAAAGACCTGGTGGGAGTGGCCGTGCACGCGGTCGCGCCGCTGCTGCTGATCGTCACGGCAGAGACCGGACTCGCCTACCGCCGAGCCATCACCGCCGCCCTGGCCGCGCAGGAAGCCCGCATGCGGATCGAGCAAAACGAGCGCGAGCAAGCTGAGCGGGAACAGCGCGAGGCGGCCGAGCAGCGGGCCCGCGAGGAACGCGAGCACGCCGCGACGCTGGCCCGTCAACAGCGCGAGCACGAGGCACACATCGCCCGTGAACAGACCGAACGGGAAGAGGCGGTACGGCGCGAGGAACGGGAGCAGGCCGAAGCCCGCGAGCGTGCCGAGCGTGAAGCCCGTGAACGCCGTGAACGTGAGCGTGAACAGCAGCAGCGGGAGCGTGAACGCCTGGAACGGGAGGCTGCTCAGCGCCGCGAGGCGGAGCGTCTGGAGCGGGAAGCCGCTGCCCGTCGTGAGCAGGCGGAGCGGGAGGAGCAGGCGGAGCGTGAACGGGCCGCGCTGCTGTCCGGCGGCCCGGTGAACGAGAAGCTGCCCGAGGACAGCGCCCGCCAGATCGTCGCCGCCGCGTTCGCTGAGGGCCTGCCGGTGCGGGCGACTGCGGACTTGTGCGGCTGGTCGGTCGGCTGGGTCTCCACCCGCTACCAGGAGTACCGCGACACCACCGCCGGCCGGAAGCTCGAGGTCGCATCGTCGTGAGCGCGCTTCCGGTCTACCGGTGGCGCCTCGCCCCGGACGGCTACGCCACCTACCGCCAGCTGCGGGCCATGGGGCTGCGGCCCGGCGGGCAGGACGTGGCCGCGGAGTTGCAGCGCCCCCGCCGTCGCCGGGGCCCGCTGGTCGCTTACCTCTACCGGATCGACCGGGCCAAGCCCGTCCGTCCCATGACCCCCGCCAAATGCGCGGCTCTGGAGCGGGCGAACGCCGCTCGCCGGATCTGCCCGAACTGCCGCCGTGACGCGGGCTATCGCATCCCGCCGTCGCGCGGCATGTGCACGCCCTGCGCCGACTCACCTGAATCCGCCGCCTGACACGACAGGAGACACAGCACATGAGCAGCCAGACGGAAGAGAGCACCACCCCGGCCGCCCAGAATCAGGGCTCGCATCACTACGTGCTGACTCTCGATCTGCCGGGTCGGGTTGCCGGTACCTGGTACGGCACCGTCACCCCGGCCTGCGACGACACCCGGCACAGCCTCTTCGTGGCCCTGCGGGACCACGTCGGCACGGAGAACCCCGCGTTCGCCAGGGCCAACGTCGTCTTCTTTTCCCTGGAGCCGAACCGGCTCTGACCTGCCAAACCTCGCCCAGCAGGGCCCGCACGCCGCGCCTACCAAGCATCGCGTGCGGGCCCTGCTGTTCTCCAGCGAAGGAGTGCACACCAGCATGACTGAGACCACCATCGCTCCGGAAGCGGGCACCGAGGCCCCGCCGGACACCACACCGCCCCCGGCACCCGAACCGGCAGCCGCCGAGGTTGAGCACACGCCGGGCGGGTGGCCGGTCGTCCCGCTCGCGGTGACCGGCACGAACACCACCACGTCCCTGCTGGCCGCCGCCACGCTGGTCGGCGGACCTGTCGCGCTCGCCGTCGCCGCCACCGGCGCGGTGGTTCTCGGCACCGTCGCCGCTGCCTCCCGAGGCCGCCGCGACCGCAAGAGGAAGACGACGACCGGCAGTACGGCCCGGACCCGAAGCGCATCGGCCGGCCGTGCCTCCCGGCACGGCGCTGGTCGGGTGCCGACGCAGGCCCGTAATGGGAACGTCGGCGCCACTAGGGCCGCTGGTCGTAGCCGGGGTAAGTCGCCCCGCGCTGCTGCCGGTTCCCCTGCTGCTGCCAAGGCGGGAGGGCTGAACCGCAGCCCTCGCGAGGCTGCCACGGCGTCGCAACTGTCCGGAGCGTCGAGCAGAGCTCGGGGCAAGGTCGGGCAGGTCAAGGCGCTGCGGGATGCGGCCCGGCAGACCTCGCCGTCGCGGGCCGCCCGCCGCAACGACACGCAGGGCGCCCGCCGTTCAGTGGCGGACGCCCGCCGCAAGGCCAAGGCCGATCAGCGGTCCGCCTCCCTTGCCCGTAAGGGGCTGGTCGGTCGGGGCGTTGGGAAGGCTGCCGGGCGCATGGGCAAGGCCCGGGGCGCGGCGATAGAGCGCGCCCGTCAGGCGCGTGATGAGCGGACCGCCGGGCAGGTCGCCGGGCAGCGTGACCAGGTGCGTAAGGCACCGGCCCGCAAGGAGGCGCGCAAAGCCCTGCGTCGTTCGGCTGCTCGCCTCCAGCGTCGCCGCCTGCTCGCGGTCCTGCTCGCCGGTGCCCTGGGCATCGTCGGTCTGATCACGTCCCCGATCGGGCGGAAGCTCGGGCTGCCGTGGCTGGTGCACCCGGGCCGCCGTCTCTACGCGCGCATGATGCGCACCGCCGACGAGCAGCGCACAGCGCGGGATGAGGAGATCCGGGAGGTCCTGCAGGACGCCGAGGCCGCGGCCGATGCCGAGGCGGCCGACGACGGAACGGAGCAGGTCGGGGACACGGCCAAGCGTCCGGCCGGGCCGACGCCGGCAGCACCCACCAGCAGCGAGAGCAGTGAGGGAGAGATCGTGTCTGGTTTCCGGTTCGAGGAGTACGCGGCGGAGATGGAAGCCGCGGCCAACAGCTACGACCCCGAGGACGCCATGGAGATTCTGGCCATGGTCGAAGGGCTCCCGGCCGCGCTGACCAGCGTGGCGAACGTGATGCGGATCCTCGCGGAGCGGGCCGACTCGGAGTTCCCGCTGGAGAAGGAAGTCGCGGACGGCTTCAACGACATCTTCGGTGCGCTCATGTCGGCTGTCGCGGTCGCCGAGGACATGGGCCCGCTGTTCCGCCAGGCCCACGAGCAGGACATCGCCCGTCACGAGGACCCGCGCAACGGGACCGAGGCCGAGAAGGGATGGAACGTCTAACCATGGCCACCAACACACAGGCCAGCACGGGGCCGGTGTGGGACTGGGCTGCCGGTCACGGACCTGTGACCGGCGCTCTGTCCGCCACCACCGGAGCCTTCGCCCTCGCCACCACTGGCGCCGCGACCGGCATGCCCCCGGGCTGGGTGCTCGCGGTCGGCGCGGCCGGGGCGATCGGCCACACCGCCACCAGCCTGCGCGATCGTCTCTCGGCCCGCACGATCGGCATTTGCGCCGCGTCGTGGCTGGTCGGTGCCGGGTGGACGACGTGGGCCATGGCTTCGGGCCCGCTCACCTGGGCCGCCCTCGGATCACTCGCCACCCTCGGCGTCGGCCTCGGGGCTGCCGCCCGCGCCACCCTCCTGCACGAGGAGGCACGGGAGTTGGAGGCGATCGCCGCAGCTGACCGGCAGGTCTCCCAGGAACTCTCTGCGGAACGGCGGGCGATCGCCGCGGAGTGGGTGGACCGCATCCAGCGCGTCTGCGGCATCACCGTGCGCGTCCTCGCCGTCGAGATGTGGCCCACCGGGGCCGGATTCACGATCGATGCCGCGCTCCCGCCGGGTGGCGTCACCTACGACAGGATCGCGCGGGAGGCCGCCCGCCTCTCGGCGGATGCGCGGCTGCCGCACGGCTGCACCGCTTCCGCCTCTCAGGGCATCGACCAGGGCCGCGTCCTCATCGACGTGACCACGGTCAACGTGCTCGCGGCAGAGGTCACTTACCCGACCGACTACGGGCCGCTCTCCCTCCACACGGGTATCCCGTGGGGGCTTAGGACGAACGCGGACGAGATCCGCGCCTACCTGCGCGAGCAGTGCGCGCTGGTGGTCGGGCCGACCGGTTCGGGCAAGACGAACATGGTCCACACGATCCTCGCCGGGTTCGCCCGCGCCACCGACGTCCTCACCTGGGTGATCGACCTCAACGCCGGTTCCGCCGGCCTGCCCTGGGTCCGCCCCGCGCTGGCCGGGGACCGCGAGGGAGTGCGGCCGGGGGTGGACTGGCTCGCCTCCACCCACGAGGAAGCCGCGCTGATGCTGGATGCGGCCGTGCGGATCGCGAAGCACCGCAAGATGGCCTACCAGGACCTCATGTCGAAGGCGAACACCGATCTGCTGCCGATCAGCGCGCAGATTCCGCAGATCGAGATCGTGATCGACGAGGGCGCGGAGATCCTCGCGAGCATGGACCGGCCGTCCAAGATCCTGGCCGCGAAGATCCTGGAAGTGATCCGGATCGCCCGCGCCATGGGCATCCGCACCGTCCTGACCGCGCTCGGAGCCACCGGGGCCGTCCTCGGAAACCTGATGATCCGACGGGAAGCCAAGGTCCGCGTCGCCCTCACGGGCGGTGAGACCGAAGGCATGGACCTGGGCAAGCAATTCCCTGGCTCCCGCGGATTGCGCGTGGACCAGGCCCCCCACAAGGGCGCAGGGTTCATGGGCACCCCCGAATCGGCCCCGGCGCTGTTCAAGTCGTGGCGGATCTTGCCCAACCAGATCCGCGACATCGTCGCCGCCACGTCCGACCGGCACCCCACCCTGGACGCCACCTCCGCCAAGGCGGCAGGGCAGGACTACGCCCGCCGCTGGTACAGCGACCGCATCGCCTGGATGCACGACCACGACCATGCACCCGCCACGGGTACAGCGGCCGAGTCCGCCGGCACCCCGGGCGGACTGAACCTCTCCGCCCTGCGCGAGCAGCCGCCCGCCGCAGAGTCCGCCGCGGACGCGCTCGCCCGGAAGTTCCGCGAGCAGATCGACGCCCAGTTCGCCACCGCCCCCGAACCCGGAGCCACCGAGCCGGACACGGGGACGGAGCAGCCGCCCACACCGGCAGGGCTGAACCTCTCCGCGCTCAGGGCCGAGGACAACGCCGCGAAGGAGGCCGCGCTCGCGCTGCTGCTCGCCGCCGGGCCGGAGGGAACCGGGGCATCCGCCATCGCCCGCGCGCTCGCAGACGAGTACGGCACCACCCGGCAAACCGTCGTCGGATGGCTCAAGACATGGACCGCCGACGGCACCGCCGTACGCGTCGGAGCGGGCACCAAAGCCCGCTACGTCCACCAACGCCACGCCCCCGAGGCGTGACCGCCTGTCGCTTGTCGCCCATCCCTGCGAGAAGGGCTCTGGCGGCTTGCTGAGGGCCCGAAACGGCTTGTGACCTGCAAGGTGACAAGCGACAAGACAAGACAAGCGACAAGCCGCACGACAAGTCAGACGACAAGCGACACGACAAGCCGACACCGTACGGCGCTGCGCATCGGGCCGGTTTCCACACCCTGTGGAGACCGGCCCGCCCCGCTCCCGCACCACCCACCGCGAGCCGAACGGAGGCACCACCATGACCCACCACCCGCCCGGAACCATCGCCCCGCACATACCCGCCGACATCTACCGGCAGGCCGAACGAGAAGGCAGGCCGATCATCGTCGTCCTCCAGGCCGCCCCGGCTGCCCGGACCGCACACACCTACCTGGTGCCGCTCGGCCTCGGCTTCGCCACCGCGATCGGGGTCGCGGGCACGGTCGCCGCGATCCTCGCCCTGTTCGAGTTCGCCATCCACACCGCCACCCTCATCGCCGGGGCCGCCGGGCCGATCGGCATCGGCGGCCTCACCTTCAAGCTCACCCGCCCCAAGCAATGACGCCCGGGGCGACCGCCACTCTCGCCAAAGAAGCGCGGTCGCCCCGGTCTCCCAGCAATCACAAGAGAACTGGAGACCTCCAGCATGACCCAACCCACCGACATCATGCGAGAGCGCGACTTACGGCCGCGCCTGCTGGACGCGTTCTGCCGCCAGGGCGGCGCCGGCAAGGGCTACGCCGACGCCGGATTCGACGTGACCGGCATCGACATCGAGCCTCAGCCCCTCTACCCCTTCCCGTTCATCCAGGGTGATGCGGTCGCGTTCATCCGTGAGCACGGCGCAGAGTTCGACTTCATCCACGCCTCGCCGCCCTGCCAGCTCGACAGTGACTGCCAGCGGCTGCACGGCAACCAGCACCCCGACCTGATCGGTCCCACCCGCACCGCCCTGGAAGAAACCGGTCGCCAGTGGGTCATCGAGAACGTTCGGGGAGCAGTGCCCAAGCTGCGCCGTCCGGTGATGCTGTGCGGGCCCATGTTCGGGCTGGAGACCTACCGGCACCGCTACTTCGAGACCGGCGGAGGCTTCACCCTCACGCCGCCCGCGCATCCGGCCCACACCGTCCCTCAGGCGAAGATGGGCCGACCCGTCCCGCCCGGCCACTACGGGCAGTTCGTCGGCAACTTCTCCGGCGTCCCCCTCGCCCGCCGCGTGATGAGCGTGGAGTGGATGACCCGCGAGGGCATCCGCGAATGCATCCCGCCCGCCTACGCGGAGTGGATCGGCACCGCGTTCCTGGCAAGCGCGATGGCGGTGGTGGCATGAGCGAGCACCTGCACACGGCCCTCCGGCTCGCGACCCACGGCGTGCCCGCGCTGCCCCTGCGCAAGGGCAAGGTCCCTTTCGGGAACTGCCCGGCCTGCGCCAAGAACGGCTGCGGTGGCCGGCCGAACATGAAGACCCCCGGCCCCTGTACCTGCCCGCACCCGTGCCACGGCTGGGCCGCCGCCACCATCGACCTCCGGGCCATCAACTCGTGGGCGCGGGCGTGGCGGGAAGCGGTAGCGGTGGCCTACCACCCCGGCGGCGCCGGCCTCACTGTCGTCGATCTCGACAACCCGGCCGCCATCGCCTGGGCAGGTCGAACCCTTCCGTCCACCCAGACCGTGTCCACCACGCGCGGAGAGCACTGGATCTACCGGGGCGCCGTGCGTTCCGTGAACGCCGTTCGTGACGGCGTCGACATCAAGTCCACGATGGCCTACGCCCGGTGGCTCGGTCCCGGCACCGGCACCATCACGGCGCTGCCGGACGTCGTGCGCGCGCTGGCCGTGAACGAACCCTCCACGGTCCGGCCGGCGCCGCAGGCCATCGCCGTGCCCGCACTGGCCGGGGGCGGGGAGTGCCGCCACCGCACGCCGGCCTATCTGGACCGTGGCATCGCTATGGCTGAGCAGCGCATCACCGAGGCCTCCAGTGCGGTGCACGCCACCGTCTACCGGACGTTCCTCGCCGTGCTGTCCACGCACGGCCGGTGCGGCTGCCTCACCGACGCCCACATCACGCGACTGTTCACCGCCGCCCAGGCAAAGGGCGAATCTCCGCGGCACTGCACCGACGCGTGGACCAACGCCCGTACCAGGTTGGGACTGTAGCTATGTCCGACGACGATAAGAACCCGGCCCGCGAGGTCATCGCCGACTACGCGCAAGCGCACTTCCGGTACTTCCGCACCGCTGATGGGACCGTGTTCGCGCAGAAGAACGGCCACCCCGTGGCCCGCCCGATCCGGTCCCAGGGCACCTCGGGCAGCCACCGGCAGGAACTCATGGTCGGCCTCTTCCACGACGGGCTCGGCGTGTTCAACGGGTCCGCGCTCAAGGAGGCGTTGGACCTCATCGAAGCGCTGGCGATGAGCCAGGACGTGCAGCCCGTACACATCCGCGTCGCGCCGGGATTCGACGGTGCGACGTGGCTCGACCTGGGCCGCAACGACGGACAGTCCATCCGTATCCACCCCACCGGCTGGGACATCGTCACCCCCGACCCGCAGGAAGTGTGCTGGCGACGGACACAGCTCACCGGCGAACTGCCCCTGCCCGCCAAGGACACCGACGGCAAGGGCATCGACCTCCTGCTACGGCTGTGCAACTTCGCCAACGCCGAGACCGAGTGCCTGGCCGTCGCCTGGCTCATCGGCTGTCTCGGGCCGTCCGTGCCCGTCCCCGCTCCCTTCCTCACCGGCCCCCAGGGTGCGGGCAAGTCCACCGGTGGCCGCATGCTCGTGCGGATCATCGAGGGCATGAGCGGCGACCTGCGCCGCGCCCCGAAGGATGAGGAGAACCTGATCGCGGCCGTGGCAGCCGGATGGGTCACCGCCCTGGACAACCTCTCCCACCTGGCTCCGGACCTGTCCGACCTCCTGTGCTGCATCGTCACCGGCGCCGAGACCATCAAACGCGCCCTGTACACCGATGGCGACGTGGTCCGCGCCCGCTACCGCCGGCCCCTGCTGCTGACCGGCATCGACGTCGGAGTCATCCGACCCGACCTCGCCGAACGCCTCCTGCCGCTGCGCCTGGAACGCCCCCGAGTGAGGCGGACCGAAGCCGAACTGTGGGCGGAGTTCGAAGAGGTTCTCCCCGTCGTTCTCGGGTCCCTCCTCGACCTCACCGGCAAGGTCCGCGCAGCCGAGGCAGACATCCCCACCGACCTGCGCATGGCCGACTTCGCCCACCTGTGCGCACAGCTCGACGCGGCGACCGGCCTCGGAGCGCTCAACGCCTACCGGACCAGCCTGGATGACCTCAACGACGACGTCATCGAAGGCGACCTCCTCGCACAGACCGTGCTGACGCACGCCGCCGGCCTCGATGCGGGGGCAGAGGAGCGGATGACGTCTGCCGAATGGCTGCACTGCCTCACCCGCCTCTACACCGGCGACGACTGCCGCCCCCTGCCCAAGGGCTGGCCCACCACGGGCAAAGTCCTCTCGGACCGCCTCAAGCGCCTCCAGCCGACCCTTGCCGCTCGCGGTGTCCTCATCGACTGGGGCCGCACCAAGACGGCCCGCTACATCGAGATGACCCGACCGCCGACCCCGCCGTCACACGAGCAGGAGCAGGCGTTCTGACCTGCGACACCACGACCGACCCGCACAAGCAAGAGGAGCACCACGCGCGGAGGACGTGCTCCTCTTGCTGTTCGGCGGCAACGCCGCCGCCCGGTGGTCGCGCCGCGCAGCGGCTCCTTCTTCACGCTCTGAGCCGCAGCGCACCACAACAGACACCTCCCTTCTCTTGTCCGAAGAAAAGGGACGCTGCGTCACCCGCGTCACCGAGGCACGGAAAATGGCCACTGACCTGCCACTACGGCGGTGACGCAGACGGGCAATGGCTGCGTCACCCCGCGTCACCCGCGTCACCGATGACAGAGACCACCCGTGCCGGTGACACACCCCCGGGACCTCTGCGTCACTCAAAACCGCAGGTCAGGAGCACGAATGACGCAGATGACGCGGTGACGCAGAATCCCGCGCCTCGGACAGGCGCAGGCTCCCAAGGAGACCTGAGATCAACCCCATTCGCAGGCCCGCCATGCTCGCGCGTGGCGGTACCAGAGACGACGCGTAGTGAGGAGCCGTGAAGGTGCAGAAGGAGATCGGACTCCCCAAGAGCTACTCGGCTGCCGAGGTAGCGGCATCACTTGGGTGCTCTGAGTGGTGGGTCAAAGAGCAGGCCCGGCGTCGGCGTATCCCTTTCATGCGAAGCGGCAGTGGCTACCGCTTCACCAACGATCACGTAAGGGAGATCTTCCACATCCTTGAGGAACGCCCTGAAGAGGCGAGCCCCTCTGAGGGCAGCGCGTCCTCGCCTCGCCGTCGCGCTAAGGCGCAAGCAGCAGGACCCGTAGTGCAGCTCCGGGCGCGGCGTCCACGACGCACACGGAACGCCGCCTGACGAACTGAACGATCGCGGTGGGTGGGAGTCGACGGCTCCCACCCACCGCTTTGTCTTGAGAGGGAGCATGGGCTTCGCGGAAGACCGCGGCACGTACTGGCGTGGCCGCTACAAGATCTCAACCGGCAGGTATGGGACGGTCGCTGATGAGAACGGGAACACCGTCCGCTTCCGCACGAAGCGAGAGGCCAAGCGCGCCGCAGACGCAGAGGAAGCAAAGATCCGTTCAGGAGGGTGGAAGGACCCGGCCGCGGGCCAAACCACCTTCGGTGACTACGCCTCACGCTGGTACGCAGGTCAAGACCTCGCAGCCTCCACGATGCAGAACTACCGTCGGCATCTCGAAGAGCACCTGCTCCCCGAGTTCGAGGACCGCCCTCTCTCGTCGATTCAGCGTGTGGACGTCGATGCGTGGGACAGGAAGGAAAGGGCGCTGTACGCCGCGTCCAGTGTGAAGACGTGGCGCGGCACACTGCACCTGGTCCTTGAGGACGCAATCGATGAGGGACTCATCAGCGCCAACCCGGCCGCCAAGCGCCGTGGCCGAGGCAAGCGCGCCGGCCGTTCGCGTAATCGCGGCCCCGAGAAGGTGGTCACGGATCCTCTCGGCATCCTGCTCGTCGCCGAGCGTGCTGCCCTACTCTCCGGCCGCGACGACGAATTCGTGGCTGGCGTCACCAAGGGCTACACCGGTATGCGATGGGGGGAACTCGTCGGTCTGGAGGCTGAGTTCCTTCGCCCTGCAGCTCTCCGAGTTGAGTGGCAGCTCTACGAGCTCGACTCAGGCGAGTTTGAGCGATGCCCTCCCAAGGATGACAGCTATCGCACGATCGACCTTCCGGCCTGGCTCGCACGGTTGCTGTCAGAGCAAGTCGCCCGCACCCGCCCTGCGCCATGCCCGTGCCACGGCAAGACGTACGTGTTCCGTGGCCAGGGAATCTCTCGAACAGGGGAGACCGGAGCGAAGGTGGTGGACGTGGCGAGACGTGCCGGGGTCTCCACGGGCACCGTGTCCAACGTCCTCAATCGGCCCGACATGGTGGCTGAGGCGACCAGGGGTCGTGTTCGGGAGGCGATCCTCGCCCTTGGCTTCACGCGCGGCGGGGGAGCCATGGAGCAGGCTGCCCACTGGCGTCGGAACGGGTTCGCAACGTGGCTCTTCACGCCAGCAGCTTCGGGCTGGTACCCGAAGAAGGCGCCGCAGGAGGCGCGGCCTGTGCCGCTCCTGGCCGAGCCCTGGCCGGGAGTGCCGGCGCGGGGGAGGGGTGCCCACGGGCGAGCGGATGCGTGCTGGCTGCCGATCGCGAAGGGGCTCACTCCTCACGGGCTGCGTCACACGCACAAGACGCGGATGGAGGAGTTGCGTATCCCTCCGAAGTTGATGGATGAGCGCATGGGCCACATGGATGGCTCGGTCCAGGCGCGCTATTCGCACATCACGCGGCAGATGCGTCAGGACCTCAGAGAGGGCCTCACCGCGGAATGGGAAGCGGCGCTCGATACTCGACTGGCGATGAGTCTCACCTCTCCTGTGACCGTGCTGAACGGTCTCCTGCAGGAGCGTCTGACTCGGCGCCAGTAGCCGCCATCTGGGAGAGGAGTTTCAAGATCTTCTCCCAGATTTCTCCCAGGAGGCCGCCGTACAACGAATCAGGGCCGGTTTCCTGTGACGGAAACCGGCCCTGACCTGGTGTTTCAGCTGTCGGGGTGGCGGGATTTGAACCCACGACCTCTTCGTCCCGAACGAAGCGCGCTGCCAAGCTGCGCTACACCCCGATGTCACCGCTGTCGCGGCGACATCGATTACTTTAGCCCACCCGCGCCCCTGGACGAAATCCGGTTTTCGCGCATCTCCCGGGGCCGTCTCAGTCCCGCGCCACCAGTGTGAGCAGTGTCGCTTCCGGCGGGCACGCGAACCTCACCGGCGTGTAGCGGCTCGTGCCGCAGCCCGCCGAGACGTGCAGGTAGGAGACGTTTCCGGCGTTCTGGTGGGTCGAGAGGCCCTTGACGCGGGCCGTGTCCAGGTCGCAGTTGGTGACCAGGGCGCCGTAGAACGGGATGCACAGCTGGCCGCCGTGGGTGTGGCCCGCCAGGATCAGGGGGTAGCCGTCCGCCGTGAAGGCGTCGAGCGTACGCAGGTACGGGGCGTGGACCACGGCCAGCGAGAGGTCGGCGGCCGTGTCCGGGCCGCCGGCGACGCGGTCGTAGCGGTCGCGTTTGACGTGTGGGTCGTCGAGGCCCGTGAACGCGAGTTCGTAGCCGTCGAGCTTCAGGCTGCCGCGGCTGTTGCTCAGGTTCACCCAGCCCGCCGTGTCGAAGGCGTCGCGCAGCTCTTCCCACGGGTTGTGGACCACGCCCACCGCCGGGGCGTTGCCGTTCAGGCCGTGTCGGCCCTGGGCCTTCTCGATCAGATAGCGGCCCGGGTTGCGGAGCGTGGGGCCGTAGTAGTCGTTCGAGCCGAAGACGTAGACGCCGGGGTATTCGAGAAGCGGGCCCAGCGCGTCGAGGACCTCGGGTACGCCGTCCGGGTCGGACAGGTTGTCGCCGGTGTTGACCACGAAGTCCGGGCGCAGGCCTGCCAGGGACTGGAGCCATGCCCGTTTCTTGCGCTGGCCGCACACCATGTGGATGTCGGAGACCTGGAGTACGCGCAGCGGGCGCATCCCGTGCGGCAGGACGGGAACCGTCAGCCGTCGGAGGCGGAAGGAGCGGGCTTCGAAGCCGGCGGCGTAGGCGAGGCCGGCAGCGCCGACTGCCGTGATTCCCAGGGGTACTCCGTAGCGTGCGCGCATGCGCCCATCGTCGCAGACCCGGCGTGGTGGGGGAGCGGGCGGGCGGCGGCCGCCCCTTTCCGCAGGGGGAGGGCGATGAGCAGACCGAGACAGATCCAGACGTACGTATTGCTGCCGACGAAGCCGTCGATGCCCGTCGCGTCCCAGCTCCACAGCCATACGACGCTGCTGCACAGGATGACGTAGATCCCGCCCGCCCAGCGCAGCAGGCGGCGCCGTCTCGGGTCACCCTTCTGGAGGCGCAGCCCCGCGTCGATGAGGACGGCCAGTGCCGGGAACACCCAGACCAGGTGGTGCACCCAGGTGACCGGGCTGATGAGGCAGGCCGTGAGGCCGGTCACGGCGAAGCCCGCCAGTTCGTCTCCGGCGGCCACGGCCCGGCGGGCGCGCCAGGCCCAGAGGCAGAGGATCATGATCACTCCGAGCGCCCAGACCGTGCGGCTGGGGGCGTCGGGTTCCGAGAGCCGGGCGACGACTCCCTGCCAGGACTGGTTGGAGACGTACGCGAGCGAGCCGACCCGGTCGGTGTTCCACATCGCCTCGGTCCAGTAGACCCGCGAGGCGTCGGGCGCCACCCACATGGCGAGCAGTGTGGCGCCGGTCGCGACGCCCGTGGCGGTGGCGGCGGCTCGCCAGCGGCGCGTGACCAGCAGGTAGCCGATGAAGACGGCCGGGGTGAGCTTGATCGCGGCGGCCAGGCCGATGCCGAAGCCCGCGAAGCGGCCGCGGCCCGTGGACAGGAGCCAGGCGTCGGACAGTACGAGCGCCAGGAGCAGCAGATTGACCTGGCCGAAGCTGAAGGTGTCGCGGACGGGCTCCAGCAGGACGAACAGACAGCCCGCGACGGCGAAGGTGAACCACCGGCTCCAGCCCTGCCGCCGCACGACGGTTCCGGCCGACCAGTACAGCACCGCTCCCGCCGCCGCGAGGTTGAGCAGCACGCTGATCGCGACGGCGCTCTGCCAGTCGACCAGGGTCATCGGCAGCATGCACACGGCGGCGAACGGCGGGTAGGTGAAGCCGTAGTGAGTCCCCGGAACCAGATAGTCGTAGATGCGTCCGCCGTCGGTCCACGACTCGACTGTGCCGTAGTACACGCCGAGGTCGAACCAGTCCCGGTGCAGCGGGACCGTGGCCAGGAAGAGTCCGACGGCGGCCGCCAGCCCCCCGACGAGGGACAGCCGTCCGCGCGTGGTCGTCGGCCAGGTCATGGCCGTGGCTCTGGTCATCGACATGTGGTGCTCCCTGGCATCGTCCGGCGGCTCCCCGGTCTCTTCGTCATGCGGTGCTCCCCAGCGGGTCCGTCCCGGTGCGGGCCGCGGCGCGCACCGTCATGCGGTGGGCGCACCACAGCGCGAGTACGGCGAGGACTCCGCCGCAGGTCGCCAGCGCCACCTGCGGTCCCTCCGGTGCGAAGCCGCTCGGCAGTACGACCAGAGCCAGGACTCCGCTCGCAACGGCGACCGTCCGGCGCACCCAACTGTCCGGTCCCGCCGCGGCTATCAGGAACAGCCCCCACAGCACGTACCAGGGCCTTATCGCCGGTCCGAGGACGGCCACCGCGATCAGGCTCAGCCCGAGTGCGTACACAGGGCGCAGCCGGTGGTGGCGCCGCCATGCGAGCAGTACGGCCAGGGCAGTTGCGCCGAGGCCCGCCAAGTGCCAGGCGGGCGCGGCGAATTGGGCGAGCCCGCTGCCCGCGTTCTCCAGCAGTGCGCCGGTCATGCGGCCGAGGGAGGAGGTGAGTGACCAGTTCTGCGGCGAGACCGGGGTGTCCAGGGCGCCTATCCATCCATATCCGGTGCCGGTCAGGGCGGTGGTCACCGCCGTGGTGGCGGCGCTGATCCCCAGGACCGCCGCCGCGGCCCTCACCCGTGGCGTACGGCTGTCGAGCTGCCGGGCCCAGAGCAGGGCGACGGCCAGCAGCCCGAGCGCGGCGGGCGCTTTCACCAGGGCCGCGAGCGTGACCAGGACGACCGCGACGATCGGCCAGCGCCCCAGCGCCGCCACCAGACCGGCGCCCAGCAGGCCGAGCATGATCGCGTCATTGTGGGCGCCGCCGACAAGATGCAGCAGCACCAGCGGATTGAGCGCCCCGAGCCAGAGCGCGGCTGCCGGTTCCGCCCCGCAGTGCCGGGCCAGCGCGGGCAGGCAGCAGACCATCACGGCGACGCCGAGCAGGGCGACGAGCCGCATCCCGAGCACGCCGGTGAAGACTTCGCTGCGGGTGAAGTCGGTGATGGCGCGGGCGCAGGCGAGGAAGAGCGGTCCGTACGGAGTGGGGGTGTGCTGCCACAGCGGCGCCACCTCGGCGGGCAACGGTCCGCCGAGCCGGGACGGCCCGTGCGTGTAGACGTCTATCTGTGCGTCGACCATGGCGCCCTGCGCGAGATAGCTGTACACGTCCCGGCTGAACAGCGGCGGCGTAAGCAGCAGCGGGGCCGCCCACAGTCCGAGCGTGAGCAGCAGGGTGCGCCGTCCGGGCGGCTTGGGTCCGCGGACCGCCCGCCCCAGCAGCGCCCAGGCCGCTACCAGCAGGACGAGTCCGAAGTACGCGGCGACCAGTCCGAGCGCTGCTCGGCCCGACTCCGGTGCGAGAGCATTCCGTACGGGCAGGGCGCCGGCGGTCACGCCACCCGCGGCGAGCGCTGCCGAGCCCACCAGGCCGAGCAGTTGGCAGCGGCGGGTGTCGACGGAGACGGGGAGCACCAGCATCTGGGCAGCGTGTCAACGGGCGGTGTCCGAAAGGCGACGTCGTCATCGCCATCGTGCGGCCGCCATATGTCGGCAGTCTTACAAACATACGCACGAGGGGTTCCGAGGCCTGTCCGGGCCGTCGCCGCGAAATGCGCGGGCCAGCACATCGACCCACCTGCCACACTGGACCCCATGACCAGCCTCAAGTCCAAGCTCCAGGAAGACCTCACCGCCGCCATCAGGGCGCGCGACGAACTGCGCTCCTCCACACTCCGGCTGACCCTCACCGCGATCACGAAGGAGGAGGTCGGCGGCAAGACGGCGCGCGAACTCTCCGACGACGAGGTGCAGAAGGTGATCGCCAAGGAGGCGAAGAAGCGCCGCGAGGCTGCCGAGGCGTTCCAGCAGGGTGGTCGGACCGAGTCGGCCGAGCGGGAGCTGGCCGAGGGCGTGCTGCTCGACGCGTACCTGCCCCAGCAGCTGTCCGACGACGAGCTGGGCGCGATCGTGGCGCAGGCCGTCGAGGAGGCCAAGGCCGCCGGCGCCGAGGGGCCGCGGGCAATGGGTGCCGTCATGAAGATCGTGAACCCGAAGGTGGCGGGGCGTGCCGAGGGCGGCCGGGTGGCCGCCGCGGTGAAGCAGCTCCTCGCGGGCTGAGCCGCGCACAGACACAGCACGACCGAGGGGACCCGGCCGCCCGGCCGGGTCCCCTCGGTTCGTACATGACTACCTCTACGCGAACTACGTGTACGCGACTGCTGCGGTCTTCCTACGGGAATGCGCCGGTCGTCCCGCCGTTCCCCTGCCCGCGGTTGTTCCCGCCGCCGATCAGGTCCGGCGGGATCGAGATGTCGGGGAACGGGTCCTGCCCGCCGTTGTCCTGGCCCCGGTGGTCACCGGGCTTGCCGTCCTCCGGCTTCTCCGGCTTCTGCTTGGGCGGGTCCGGGATCGGGACGGTGATGAACGGCAGCGCTTCCTTGCCCTCCAGGGCCCCGGTCATCGCATCGCGCCAGATGGGTCCGGGGACCTGACCGCCGAAGACCTTGTCCTGGTACTCGCCGCCGATGTAGATGCGCTCCATCTTCACCTGCTGGGTGGGGCTGCCGACCCAGACAGCGGCGGACAGGTTCGGGGTGTAGCCGACGAACCAGGCGTTCCTGCGGCCGTCGGTCGTACCCGTCTTGCCCGCGTTGTCACGGCTCTGGAGACCGGCCTGCTGACCCGTACCGGAGTCGATCACTCCGCGCAGCAGGGTGTTGATGGTGTCCGCCGTCTGGTCGGACATGACCTTGCCGCAGGTGGACTTCGGGACCTCGAGGTTCTTGCGGTCGGCCGTCTCGATCGACTCGATCGCGGTCGGGGTGCAGTACGTGCCGCGGTTGGCGAAGGTCGCGTACGCGTTGGCCATCGTCAGCGGCGAGATGCCTGTGGAGCCCAGGGTCAGCGGCGAGGGCTCCTCGGGGAGCTTCTTGCCGTTGCCCTGTACCACTCCGAGCTTCTGCGTCATCTCCATGACCGGGCAGAGACCGATGTCGGCGATCATCTGAACGAAGTAGGTGTTGACCGACTTCGCCATCGCCTCCTTGAGGGCGTACGGACCGACCTCCTTCTCGTTCTCGTTCTCCAGCCGCTGGTTGCCGAGGTTGACCCACGGCTTTCCGCCGCAGGTCGCCACCTGGGAGGGGTAGGGCATCTCGTACGGCGCCGGATACACCTGCGTCGGCGGCTTGCCCTGCTCTATCGCCGCCGCCGCCACGAAGGGCTTGAAGGTCGAGCCGACCGGGAAGCCGTAGTTCGAGCCGCCCATGCCCTGGTTGACCGAGTAGTTGATCTGGGTCTCGGTCTTGCCGAAGCCGTACGGCCTGGACTGGCCCATCGCCACGATCTTGCCGGTGCCGGGCTGGACCATCGTCACCGCGGTGGCGACGTCGTCCGTCTTGTAGACGTGTTCCTTGATCGATTTCTGGGCGGACTTCTGGGCCTGCGGGTCCAGCGTCGTCTTGATCGTCAGGCCGCCCTGGTTCCAGACCTTTGCCCGGTCCTCCTTGGTCTTGCCGAAGACCGGGTCGGACAGGAACACCTCGCGTACGTAGTCACAGAAGAAGCCCGCGCCGTTGACGGCCGTGATGCAGCCGTTCTTCGGCTTGCTGACCTTCAGACCGATCGGCGCAGCCTTCGCCTTGTCCGCTTCCGCCTGGGTGATGTCGTGGACGTCGGCCATGCGCTGCAGCACGGTGTTGCGACGCTTGGTCGCCTCCTGTGTGTCGTTGACCGGGTCGTAGCGGCTGGGGGACTGCACGATGCCCGCGAGCATCGCCGCCTCCTCCAGCTTCAGGTTCTTGGCGGACTTGGAGAAGTAGCGCTTGGAGGCGGCCTCGATGCCGTACGCCTGCTGCCCGAAGAAGGTGATGTTGAGGTAGTTCTCCAGGATCTTCTTCTTGCCCAGCTCTTCCTCGACCTGGATCGCGTACTTCAGTTCCTGGATCTTGCGGCCGATCGTCTGCTGGGTGGCCTGGGCGACCTTGTCGGCGTTGTCCCCGGCCTCCTCGACGAAGACGTTCTTCACGTACTGCTGGGTCAGGGTCGAGGCGCCCTGGGAGACGCCGCCCGACTGGGCGTTGCGGTTGAGCGCGCGCAGGACGCCCTTGAGGTCGATCGCGCCGTGCTCGTAGAAGCGTGAGTCCTCGATCGCGACGATCGCCTGCTGCATGTACGGGGAGACGTCCTTGAGCGACACCACCGTGCGGTCGCGTGAGTAGACCGTGGCGATCTGCCCGCCCTGCGAGTCCAGGATCGTGGTCCGCTGACTCAGCGGCGGAGTCTTGAGATTGGCCGGGATCTCATCGAATCCCTTGACCGTCCCCTTGGCCGCGAGGCCCAGCGCACCGACGGCGGGCAGCGCGATGCCTGCCAGCACGGCTCCGGCGAGCACGCTGACACCGAGGAACTTGGCGGCCTGCTGGGTCCCTGTCAGACCTCCGCCGGAGCGCTTCTTTGGCATGGGGGCAGCCTACGTTCTCATTCGCCGGACACGCGTATAGGCCTTGGCCTAAGCTGCTCACAACTGTCACAGCAGTGCGGTTCTGCATCAAGGCCTTCCCGGATTCCCGCTGTACCCGAAGCCGGCGGGCCACTGTCCGAATCCGCCTCATGCGTCGCCCGACGTCCGTTGTGACTCAACCAACCTGTCCCGTTTTGTCGGGATAGTGACGTATGCCCTCAGCTCACTCCCCTGGGTGATCTGCCGCGTACGCATAGTCCGTTCGGGCCATTCAAGATTGGGCCCGAAGGGGGTGTTGCGCTGTGCCCACCTTCCGTAACGTCCTCAACTGGCAGCGGTGAATATGCCGCTGCCGCCGTGGGGGAGCCTCGATTCGGGAGAGGACGGCGCCGGCATGGGCTGGGTAACCGACTGGAGTGCGCAGGCAGCCTGCCGCACTACCGATCCGGATGAACTGTTCGTACAAGGGGCAGCGCAGAACAGGGCCAAGGCGGTGTGCACCGGTTGTCCGGTGCGGACCGAGTGCCTGGCCGATGCGCTCGACAATCGCGTCGAGTTCGGCGTCTGGGGTGGAATGACCGAGCGGGAACGGCGCGCACTGCTGCGCAGGCGTCCCACGGTCACCTCCTGGCGCAGGCTGCTCGAGACCGCGCGTACGGAGTACGAGCGCAGCGCGGGCATCCTGCCCGTGGGCCTCGACGACGACGAGACATACGAGACGTACGCGGCGGTGGGGTAGCCCACCGCTGTTTGTTTATACGGCGCTTCTTAGGCGGCGCTTGTCTTCACGGCGTCTGTGTCTGTGTACACGGCGTCCGATTACACAGCTCCGGCCGGAGCGGAACCGCCGGTCGCGAGCCGGTCACCGATGGCCCGCAGCCCCGCGAGATCGTGTACATCGCCGGGCAGGGCGGGCACTTGGGCCACCGCCACCTCGGGGTGGAGCGCGGTGAAACGGTCGCGCGTGCGCTGTTCGCGCGCGAGCACCTGCATCCGTTCGGCATGCAGGCGCAGCAGACCCGCCGTCAGCTGTTCTGTGGTGTGGTCCGCGGACGTGTGTTCCTCGGGGGTGCCGTCCATGGGGGCGTCGTCCACGGGCTGGGATTCGGGAGAGGCGGCCGTGGAGTCACGAACACCAGTCTTCCCGGACCTTTGATCCACAATGCGGCCCTCGTCAAGATTTTCTGCGGCCGCCAGAGCCCGCTCGGCCGACAGACTGGCGGCGCCGCTGCCGTGGACCCGGTTGAGCACCAGACCGGCCAGCGGCATCTCCTCCGCCGCCAGCCGCTCCACGAAGTACGCCGCCTCCCGCAGCGCGTCCCGCTCCGGCGCCGCGACCACCAGGAAGGCCGTACCGGGCGCCTGCAGCAGCCGGTAGGTGGCATCGGCGCGGGTGCGGAAGCCGCCGAACATGGAGTCCATCGCACCGACGAACGTCTGCACATCGCACAGGAGTTGACCGCCGAGCAGTTTGCCGAGCGTCCCCGTCATCATCGACATGCCGACATTGAGGAACTTCATCCCCGCCCGGCCGCCCATCTTCGCCGGCGCCATCAACAGCTTGATGAACTTCCCGTCCAGGAAGGACCCGAGACGCCCGGGCGCATCGAGGAAGTCCAGCGCCGAGCGCGAGGGCGGAGTGTCGACGACGATCAGGTCCCACTCGTCACGGGCGCGCAGCTGCCCCAGCTTCTCCATCGCCATGTACTCCTGCGTGCCTGCGAAACCGGCCGACAGGGACTGGTAGAAGGGGTTCTCCAGGATCGCCCGCGCCCGCTCGGCGTCCGCGTGCGCCTCGACGATCTCGTCGAAGGTCCGCTTCATGTCGAGCATCATGGCGTGCAATTCTCCCTCGCCCTCGATGCCCTTGACCCGGCGCGGGGTGTTGTCCAGGGAGTCGATGCCCATGGACTGGGCGAGCCTGCGGGCCGGGTCGATGGTGAGGACGACGACCTTGCGGCCGCGCTCCGCCGCCCGTACGCCGAGGGCCGCGGCGGTCGTGGTCTTACCGACGCCCCCCGCACCGCAGCACACGATGATGCGGGTCGCGGGGTCGTCGATCAGCGGGTCGACTTCCAGAGCGGCCGCCGCGTCCAGGGTCATGAGCCGGTCCCTTGCTTCCGCAGTTCCTTCGACAGCCGGTAGAGCCCCGCCAGGTCGACTCCCTCGCTCAGCAGGGGGAGTTCGTACGTCGGCAGGCCGAAGCCGGCCAGTGCCGCGCGCTGCTCGCGCTCCAGCTCCACGCGCTGGGCGTGGTCGGCGGCCTGCTCCAGGAGCGGAGTGACGAGCTTCGCCGAGCCGCTGACGCCCGCCGCCGTGAGCGTCTTGGCGATGTCCGCGCGCCGGTCACCCGCGGCGTCGCGCACCGCCTCCTCGTCGAGGATGTGGGGGCGCACCATGTTCACGATGACCTTGCCGACGGGCAGGTCGGCGGCGCGCAGCTCGGCGATGCCGTCCGCGGTCTCCTGGACGGGCATCTCCTCCAGGAGCGTCACCAGATGGACCGCGGTCTCGGGGGACTTGAGTACGCGCATCACGGCCTGGGCCTGATTGTGTATCGGGCCGAACTTGGCCAGGCCCGCCACCTCGTCGTTCACATTGAGGAAGCGCGTGATGCGGCCGGTGGGCGGGGCGTCCATCACCACGTAGTCGTAGACGTACGGGCCCTGCTTGGTCCTGCGGCGTACGGCCTCGCAGGCCTTGCCGGTCAGCAGTACGTCCCGGACCCCGGGCGCGATGGTCGTCGCGAAGTCGATCGCGCCGAGCTTCTTGAGCGCGCGGCCCGCGGTGCCCAGTTTGTAGAACATCTGGAGGTAGTCGAGTAGCGCGCGCTCGGCGTCGATGGCCAGCGCGAACACCTCGCCGCCGCCCGACGAGACGGCGATTTTCCGCTCCTCGTAGGGAAGCGCCTCCGTCTCGAAGAGCTGTGCGATGCCCTGTCTGCCCTCGACCTCCACAAGGAGAGTGCGCTTTCCCTCGGTTGCGAGGGCCAGCGCGAGGGCGGCGGCCACCGTCGTCTTACCGGTACCACCCTTGCCGCTGACGACCTGGAGCCTGCTCACGTATTCGAGCCTAACCAGTCGGGCTGTCGCCCATGCAGGAGGCTGCCTGCGGGCTGCGTCACGAGGCGGGCGGCCGGTGCGGCTACAGTCGGCTCCATGACCAAGTGGGAATACGCGACCGTGCCCCTTCTCGTGCACGCGACCAAGCAGATTCTGGACACCTGGGGCGAGGACGGCTGGGAGCTCGTCCAGGTCGTTCCCGGGCCGAACAACCCCGAGCAGCTCGTGGCGTACCTGAAGCGGGAGAAGCAGTCGTGAGCGGCGCTGTCGAGGCGAAGCTCGCCGAACTCGGGCTGACGCTGCCGGAGGTCGTGCCGCCGCTGGCCGCGTACCAGCCGGCCGTGAGGTCGGGTGCGTACGTCTACACCGCGGGCCAGCTCCCGATGGTGGAAGGAAAGCTTCCGGTCACCGGCAAGGTGGGCGCCGAGGTCACCCCCGAGGAGGCCAAGGAGCTTGCGCGCACCTGTGGGCTGAACGCGCTGGCCGCCGTGAAGTCGGTCGTCGGCGACCTGGACCGGGTCGCCCGAGTCGTGAAGGTTGTCGGCTTTGTCGCTTCGGCCGCGGACTTCACCGGCCAGCCCGCCGTGCTCAACGGCACCAGCGAGCTGCTCGGCGCGGTGTTCGGCGACAAGGGTGTGCACGCGCGCAGCGCGGTGGGCGTCGCGGTGCTGCCGCTGGACGCTCCGGTCGAGGTCGAGATCCAGGTGGAGCTCGTCCAGGACTGACTCTGTCGGGGACTGACGCGCGGCGCCGGACGGACGCACCGTGCGGGACTGACTGATCGTTCAGCACGGAGCGGAGCTCCTACGGAGCCGAAGCTCCTGGTCAAGCACCGTATGGGGCCCCGTGTCCGCCGGTTTTCCGGCGGACACGGGGCCTCACTCGTCTTCGGTAACCCCTTGCATCTCTCTTGACGTGGACGCGTCGACGGGTGTGACCTGTCCACGGTTAGGAACGTTTCCTAACCATCTGAACGCAGGAGGGATCCGTGGCACCAACCCCCCACCGGTCGCGCAGATCGGTTGGCGCCGCCCTCGTGGCCGCGGCCACCGCAGCGTTAACCGTGGCCCTTCCGGCCCTGAGCACTGCCCAGCCCACCGCCCGAACGACCGTGAACGCCGCACCCGTCGGCTACGAAGCCGAATCGGCAACCATCTCCCAGGGCGCCGTCGAGTCCAACCACGCCGGGTACTCCGGCACCGGCTTCGTCAACTTCCAGGCAGTGGCGGGCGCCTCTGTGGAGTTCACCGTCGACTCCGCACAGGCCGCGGCCGCCAAGCTGGACTTCCGCTACGCCAACGGCTCCACCGCGAGCCGCGCAATGGACATCACGGTGAACGGCACCCCGGTCGCCGACGACCTCGCTTTCCCCGTCACCGGCGCCTGGACCACCTGGAAGACCGTCACGGCCAACGCGGCGCTCAAGGCGGGCTCCAACAAGATCCGCGCCACCACCTCCGCGGGCGACGGCCCCAACCTGGACAAGCTCACCGTCACCGCGAGCGGCCCGGCCGACACCGAGAAGCCGACCCCGCCCGCCGATCTGCGCAAGGACAAGGAGCCGACGGCGAGCACCGTTTCGCTGGCCTGGGGCGCGTCCACCGACAACGTCAAGGTCACCGGCTACGACATCTACCAGCACGGCCAGCTGATGAAGAGCGTCGACGGCAGCACGCTCGCCGCCACTGTGGAGGGCCTCAACCCCGAGACCTCGTACGACTGGACGGTCTTCGCCCGTGACGCCGCCGCCAATGTCTCCGCCGCGAGCAACGCCGTCACCATCGCCACCCTGCCCGCCCCTCCGGACAACGAGGCGCCGAGCATCCCGGGCAACCTGCGCTCCACCGGAAAGACCGCGACCAGCGTCGACCTCGCCTGGAACCCCTCCACGGACAATGTGAAGGTCACCGGGTACGACATCTACCGCGACGGCGCGGCCGCCGGAACCTCCGACTCCACGTCGGCGACCATCGCCGGGCTGAAGGCCAACACCGCGTACAAGTTCAAGGTCAGGGCCTTCGATCTGAAAGGCAACAAGTCCGGGTTCGGACCGGAGATCACCGTCACGACCGGCGGCAGCCTGCCCGGCGGCGTCCCCGACCCGGGCACCGTCTCCACCCTGGCCGGCGGCGTGGACGTGGCCTGGGGCCTGCTCTTCCTCCCCGACGGCTCCGGCATCTACACCGAGCGGAACACCTTCAACGTCTACCGGCTCACCAAGTCGGGCCAGAAGACACTGATCGGCAAGGTCCCGGGCGTGGTCGGCACGGGCGGTGAGGGCGGACTGCTCGGCATCGAGATCAGCCCGGGCTTCACGACGGACCACTATCTCTACTTCACCCACTCCGCGTCCGAGGGCAACCGCATCGTGCGGATGAAGTACGAGAACAACGCGCTCAGCGACTACAAGATCCTGCTCCAGGGCATGGAGAAGAGCCGCTTCCACAATGGTGGACGGCTGCGCTTCGGTCCCGACGGCAAGCTGTACGCGTCGATGGGCGACGCCCAGAGCGGCAGCCGGGCTCAGGACAAGAACTCGCTCAACGGCAAGATCCTGCGTATCAACCCCGACGGCACCGTCCCGTCGGACAACCCCTTCGGCAACGCCGTCTGGTCGCTCGGCCACCGCAACCCGCAGGGCCTGGACTTCGACTCCCAGGGCCGCCTGTGGCAGGCGGAGTTCGGCAACAGCATCATGGACGAGGTCAACCTGATCCAGAAGGGCGGCAACTACGGCTGGCCCAACTGTGAGGGCACCAGCGGAAGTTGCTCCGGCTACATCGCGCCCAAGAAGACCTGGCCCACGTCCTCGGCCTCACCCAGCGGCCTGACGATCATCAACGACCACGTCTTCGTGGCCACCACCGTCGGCGAGCGCGTCTACCGGCTGCGTATCGACGCCAACTCCAACCTGGTCGAGCAGAAGACGTACTTCCAGGGCACCTACGACCGGCTGCGCACCGTCGAGGTCGACCACGACGGCGACATCTGGCTCACCACGTCGACCGACAAGGACGGCACTGCGGGCAACGACCGGGTCCTCTTGATCGACATCGTCTACTCGGGCGGCAGTCCGCAGCCCGGCGAGTTCAAGCTGACCAGCGGTGCCTTCAACGACAACGCCACCATCCCGGCGAAGTACACCTGCGCCGGGGACGGCACGGCGGGCCAGGATCCGTCGCCGCCGCTGGCCTGGGGCGCGGGAAGCTCCGGGGCGAGGAGCTACGCCATCGTCTTCGCCGACGTCGCCAACAGCGGCAACAAGCTGCACTGGGCGATCTGGGACATCCCGGCGGCCAGGCTCTCCCTCCCCGAGGGTCTCGGATCGGGCTTCGACGTCCCCGGGCAGAACGGCGCCAAGCAGAAAGCGATGGGCAGTGGGGCGAACGCGCAGAAGTTCTTCGGGCCTGCCCCGGAGGCTCGACGCACCCGTACACCTTCACGCTGTACGCGGTGAATTCGGCGACCGTGCCCGGGATCGGCTCGGGTTCGTCGATGGCCCAGATCGAAACCGCGATCAAGAACGCGAGTACCGCGAACGTGAAGCTCCGCGGCAACTCCAGCGCCGGCACCTGAGCGCAGGCACCGCGAGGGGCGGCGCTCACGGCCGCCCCTCGAACATCCCGACGAGAGCGGATAGCCTCCGGCCATGTCGAATGGTCAGTGGTACCCGCCGGAGTGGCCGGACCGGATTCGCGCACTCGCGAGCGGCGAGCTCACCGCCGTGACCCCGAAGCGGGCCGCGACCGTGATGCTGTTGCGCGACACCGCGGACGGTCCCGCCGTCCACATGCTGCGCCGACGCGCCTCCATGGCCTTCGCCGGAGGCGCGTACGCATATCCCGGCGGCGGGGTCGACCCGCGCGACCACGACCATCTGGTGCGCTGGGCGGGCCCCTCGCTGCAGGCCTGGGCCGACCGGCTCGGCGTGGACCAGGCATCGGCCCAGGCCATCGTGTGCGCGGCCGTGCGCGAGACGTACGAGGAGGCGGGCGTCCTGCTCGCGGGCGAGACGCCCGGCACGGTCGTCGGCGACACGACGGGCGACGACTGGGAGGCCGACCGGCGGGCGCTGGTCGAGCGGGAGCTCTCCTTCGCGGACTTTCTGGACCGGCGGGGCCTGGTGCTGCGCTCGGACCTCCTTGCCGCATGGGCGCGGTGGATCACCCCCGAGTTCGAGCCGAGGCGCTACGACACCTGGTTCTTCGTGGCAGCCCTGCCCGAGGGCCAGCGGACGCGGAACGCGTCGACGGAGGCGGACCGCACCGTCTGGATCCGGCCGGCCGAAGGGGCCGCGGGCTATGACAAGGGCGATCTGCTGATGATGCCGCCCACGATCGCGACGCTGCGGGCGCTGGAGCCGTACCGGGCGGCCGCGGACGCGCTCGCCGCCGCCGGGGAGCAGGACCTCACTCCCGTACTGGCCCAGGCGCGGCTGGACGACCAGGGGCAGCTCGTGCTGAGCTGGCCGGGGCACGACGAGTTCACCAAGCACATCCCGACGGAGGGCTCGCGATGACGGAGAACGCCGCGATACGGCGGCGTGCCGGAGGTGCGCGATGACCGAAGCAGCCGCTCTGCCCGGGCAGCCGCGCGGGGGCGTGCTGTCGGGGCCCGCCACCGCACGCGCCGTGAACGTCCTCGCGCCCAACGCCTCCGCCATGACCCTCGACGGCACGAACACCTGGATCGTCTCCGAGCCTGACTCCGAGCTCGCCGTCGTCATCGACCCGGGCCCCGATGACGACGGCCATCTGCAGACCGTCGTCGCGACCGCCGAGAAGGCGGGCAAGCGGGTCGCCCTGACCCTGCTCACCCACGGCCACCCCGACCATGCGGAGGGCGCCGCCCGGTTCGCGGAGCTGACGGGTACGAAGGTCCGCGCCCTCGACCCCGCGCTGCGGCTCGGCGACGAAGGGCTCGCGTCAGGCGAGGTGATCCACGTCGGCGGCCTCGAAATGCGGGTCGTCCCGACGCCCGGCCACACCGCCGACTCGCTCTGCTTCCATCTGCCGGCCGACCGGGCCGTACTGACCGGCGACACGATCCTCGGGCGCGGCACGACGGTCGTCGCCCACCCGGACGGGCGGCTCGGCGACTACCTCGACTCACTGCGCAGGCTGCGCTCGCTCACGGTCGACGACGGCGTGCACACGGTCCTGCCTGGCCACGGGCCCGTGCTCGACGACGCGCAGGGCGCGGTCGAGTTCTATCTGGCCCACCGGGCGCACCGCCTCGCCCAGGTGGAGACGGCCGTCGAGGACGGGCATGTCAGTGCGGCCGATGTGGTGGCGCAGGTGTACGCGGACGTGGACAGGTCGCTGTGGCCCGCGGCGGAACTGTCGGTGCGGGCGCAGCTGGAGTACCTGCGCGAGCACGGCCTGATCTGAACCCGTCCTGAACGGAGTCCTGTCCTGATCTGAACTGTGTTCCGGGCGGAAACCGCCGACAGGCCCCCAGGCGTCGGATTCATTGGCCGGTGCTTTACGCTCCGCTTACTTCTGACACCGTTCCTGGGGGGACCAGCGTGTTTGTGCTCTTCATCCTGCTCGTCATCGCGGCAGCCGTGATGTTCTTCGTCGGCCGCGGCAGCGAAAAGCGCGGGCTCAAGCTCGGCGCGCTCGGCGCGCTGCTCGCGGGCCTCTTCGCGGGGATCGCCAGCTGTGTGCATGTCATCAGCGCTTATGAGGTCGGCGTCCCGGTCACCTTCGGCAAGGTCGGCTCGCCCATGACGCCGGGGATGAACATCACCTCGCCGTTCACCAACGTCACGACCTTCTCCACCCGCCCCGTGGACCTCAGCCTCTCCGACAAGGACGTGGTCGAGGTGCGCTCCTCGCAGGGCGGTGTGATGTACGCGGAGCTCACCGTGAAGTGGGCGGTGACGCCCGCCAAGGCCGTCGAGCTGTACCGGCTCGCGGGCAGCGAGGACGCGATTCAGCAGCGCCTGGTCTTCCCGGACAGCCGGGAGATCGTCCGTAACGTCTTCGCCCGCCACACCAGCGAAGAGGGCTACAGCTCGGCCCGGGAGACGATCAACAGCGAGATCGCCGACCGGATCAAGGAGCGGCTCGCCCCGCGCGGGATCGACGTCACCACCGTCAATCTGCGCAATGTGAAGCCGTCCGACCGGCTCCAGGACCAGATCGACCGCAAGATCCAGCAGCAGCAGGCGACCGAGCGGGCGACGGAAGCGGCACGCACCGCCAAGGCGGAGGCCGAGCGCCGCCGGATCGAGGCCGAGGGCATCGCCAAGGCCAACAAGATCCTGAACGACTCGCTCACCGACAAGGTGCTGACCAACCAGTGCATCGACGCCTTCAAGGAGGCGGCGGCGAAGCACCCGGTGTACGCGGTGCCCTGCGGCGGCGGCAGCGCCAACCCGCTGATCGTGGACGGCACCAAGAACTGACGCAGACATGCAGGAAGGGCCGCTCCCGGTGGGGGCGGCCCTTCCTGTACTCCCGTACGAGCTGACTCAGCGCGAACGCTTGGCGAGGCGCTCCACATCCAGCAGGATCACGGCCCGCGCCTCCAGCCGCAGCCAGCCGCGCTGGGCGAAGTCGGCCAGTGCCTTGTTCACGGTCTCGCGCGAGGCGCCGACCAGCTGGGCCAGCTCCTCCTGGGTCAGGTCGTGGACGACGTGAATGCCCTCCTCCGACTGCACGCCGAAGCGGCGCGACAGGTCGAGAAGCGCACGGGCCACGCGGCCCGGTACGTCGGAGAAGACCAGGTCGGACATCTGGTCGTTGGTCTTGCGCAGCCGGCGGGCGACGGCGCGCAGCAGTGCGGTGGCCACCTCCGGCCGGGCGTTCAGCCAGGGCTGCAGATCGCCGTGGCCGAGGCCGAGGAGCTTCACCTCGGTCAGCGCGGTGGCGGTCGCGGTGCGCGGGCCGGGGTCGAAGAGGGACAGCTCGCCGATGAGCTCGCCCGGGCCGAGGACGGCGAGCATGTTCTCGCGGCCGTCGGGGGACGTGCGGTGGAGCTTGACCTTGCCTTCGGTTACCACGTAGAGGCGGTCGCCGGGGTCGCCCTCGTGGAAGAGCGCGTCGCCGCGGGCGAGCGTCGCTTCACTCATAGAGGCGCGGAGCTCCGCGGCCTGCTCGTCATCGAGCGCCGCGAAGAGCGGGGCGCGCCGCAGAACGTCGTCCACGTGTTCTCTCCTTGTCGACCTGCTCAGGGACCGTGGCCCATGATGCCGGACCGGGTACCCGAGGTGCGGGCGCAGGTCGGATCCCTGGCCGTAAAACCGTGCGATCAATCACATCAAGTCTGACGCACTGGTGCGCTTGTTCGTGCGGCAGGGGCCCGATTGGGTCCTGATTGGCTGTGACCGGGGCGGATGTCAGAGCCTGCCCGTAGGCTGACCGGGTGTCCAATTCGCCGGTGAGAGCGCAGGCCAAGGGGGCTGGGAGCGTGTCCGGAAAGCAGAATTCCGCTGTGGGCGAACAGTCCTCGCTCGGCCCTAAGAAAACGAGCAAATCGCCCAAACCGGAGTCGCGGCTGGCCACGGTCCGCCGCGCGCGCCGGATCAATCGGGAGCTCGCCGAGGTCTATCCGTACGCCCACCCGGAGCTGGACTTCACCAACCCCTTCGAGCTGCTCGTCGCCACGGTCCTGTCCGCCCAGACGACGGACCTGCGGGTGAACCAGACCACGCCCGCGCTCTTCGCGAAGTACCCGACGCCCGAGGATCTCGCCGCCGCGAATCCGGAGGAGGTCGAGGAGCTCATCCGCCCGACAGGGTTCTTCCGCGCCAAGACGAAGTCGATCATGGGCCTTGCGACCGCGATCCGTGACGACTTCGGCGGCAAGGTCCCCGGCCGCCTCGACGACCTGGTGAAACTGCCGGGAGTCGGCCGCAAGACGGCGTTCGTGGTCCTCGGCAATGCTTTCGGAGTACCCGGCATCACCGTCGACACCCACTTCCAGCGCCTGGTGCGCCGCTGGAAGCTCACCGGGCAGGAGGACCCGGTGAAGATCGAGGCGGAGATGGCCGCGATCTTCCCCAAGAGCGAGTGGACGATGCTCTCGCACCGGGTGATCTTCCACGGCCGCCGTATGTGCCACGCCCGCAAGCCCGCCTGCGGCGTCTGCCCGATCGCGCACCTCTGCCCGGCGTACGGAGAGGGCGAGACGGACCCCGAGAAGGCGAAGAAGCTGCTCAAGTACGAGAAGGGCGGCCAGCCCGGCCAGCGCCTGAACCCGCCCCCGGACTACCCGGGCAGGCCGGCCCCGCCGCTCGGGGCGGGCGGGTGACGTCCCCGAGAAGGAGCGACGGAACCATCCACGCGCCCCGAGGCGTTGTGAACGAGGGGGGCCGATGATGCGCGCAGGAGAAGAGACGTACGAGCAGAACTACGACCACGGGGTGGTCGTCACCACCGACGGTCTGCCCGCCTGGCTCGACCCCGTCGTGCGCGCGGCGGACACCGTCGAGCCCGAGCAGCTCAGCCGTTTTCTGCCGCCCGAGAGCGGCCGCGGCCGGCAGTCCGCCGTCCTGATCCTGCTGGGCGAGGGCGACAAGGGGCCCGAGCTGCTGCTCATGGAGCGTGCCGGGAGCCTGCGCTCGCATCCCGGGCAGCCCTCCTTCCCCGGCGGTGCGCTCGATCCCGAGGACGGCGATCCGGCCACCACCGGGCCACTGCGCGCCGCGCTGCGCGAGGCCGAGGAGGAGACCGGCCTCGACCCGGCGGGGGTCCAGATCTTCGGCGTGCTGCCCAAGCTCTACATCCCGGTGAGCAGTTTCGTCGTCACGCCCGTACTGGGATGGTGGCGCACCCCGAGCCCTGTCGGAGCGGTCGACCCCGCCGAGACCGCGAGGGTCTTCACGGTGCCCGTGGTGGATCTCACGGACCCGGCCAACCGTGCGACGGCCGTGCACCCGAGCGGGCACAGCGGTCCGGCCTTTATGGTCGAGGGGGCTCTGGTCTGGGGTTTTACCGCGGGTGTGATCGACCGCATTCTGCATTTCGCCGGATGGGAACGACCATGGGACCGCGCCAAGCAGGTCCCGCTCGACTGGCGCTCATGACAGGCTGAACCCAGCCGCTCCAGCCGATCGGAGCAGGCGCCGACGAATCTGCGAGGCAAATGACGGTGAACGTGCTGGACATTCTGTTGCTGGTCGCCGCCGTGTGGTTCGCGATCGTCGGCTACCGACAGGGTTTCGTCGTCGGCATCCTTTCGGTGATCGGTTTCCTCGGTGGCGGTCTCGTCGCCGTGTATCTGCTGCCCGTGCTCTGGGGTCAGCTGACGAACGATTCCGACGTGTCCACCACGGCAGCGGTCGTGGCCGTCGTCATCGTGATCGTCTGCGCCTCGGTGGGGCAGGCCTTCACCACCCACCTCGGCAACAAACTCCGCAGATACATCACCTGGACGCCCGCGCGTGCCCTGGACGCGACCGGGGGCGCGCTGGTCAACGTCGTGGCGATGCTGCTGGTCGCGTGGCTGATCGGTTCCGCACTCGCCGGGACCGCCCTGCCGACGCTCGGCAAGGAGGTCCGCAGCTCCAAGGTGCTGCTCGGGGTCTCCCGGGTGATGCCGAGTCAGGCGAGCACCTGGTTCACGGACTTTTCCTCCGTCCTCGCGCAGAACGGCTTCCCGCAGGTCTTCAGCCCGTTCTCGAACGAGCCCATCACCGAGGTCCAGGCACCGGACCCGGCGCTCGCGGGCAGCCCGGTGGCCGCCCGCGCCCAGCGGTCCATCGTCAAGGTCGTCGGCACGGCCCAGAGCTGCGGCAAGGTGCTCGAAGGCACGGGCTTCGTCTTCTCCGACCGCCGCGTGATGACCAACGCCCATGTCGTCGGCGGCGTCGACGAGCCGACCGTCCAGATCGGCGGTGAGGGCAAGCTGTACGACGCGAAGGTCGTGCTCTACGACTGGCAGCGCGACATCGCCGTACTGGACGTGCCCGACCTGAAGGCGCGGCCGCTCCAGTTCGCCGACACCGACGCGCGCAGCGGCAACAGCGCGATCGTCGCGGGCTTCCCGGAGAACGGCTCGTACGACGTGCGCTCGGCCCGCGTCCGCGGCCGGATCAACGCCAACGGCCCGGACATCTACCACCGCGGCACGGTGCGCCGTGACGTCTACTCGCTGTTCACGACGGTCCGTCAGGGCAACTCCGGCGGCCCGCTGCTCACGCCCGACGGCAGGGTGTACGGCGTGATCTTCGCCCGTTCGCTGGACGACCCGAACACCGGTTACGCGCTGTCGGTCGACGAGATCCGCGAGGACATCTCGTTCGGCCTGACCGCGAACCAGCAGGTCGACAGCCAGGGGTGCGCGCTGTAGCGGTCAGCCGTACGGGGGTGCTGCACGGGGCGGCGTTAAGCCGTACGAGTCGGTCGTGAGCCGTACGAGAAGCCCTACGGTTCAGCGCTGAGCCGCCTCTGGGCTGTCAGCCGCGGGTATGCCGCAGCCGAGCCGAGACCCATCGGGCCCGGCGCTGGAGGATGCGCGGAATGCCGATCCCCTGCCCGGGATGCTCATGGCCCTCACCTTGGGAGCCACCCCTCTCGCGGGTGGCCGGCCCATTGGCCGAGCGGCGGTTGCGTGCTGCGTCACCGTAGTCGTACGTCCAGCCCATACACCGACGTGTGCCCGTGCCCCATGGTCGGTAACCGCGCCGGGGGCGGCCAATTGGCCTATGCGCCGGGCAATTGGCTGTTCGTCGTACAAGCGTTCAAGGATGCGGGCGCAGGGCCACCCACCGGGCTAGCGGTCGGGTTCCGGGTCCTTCAGCCAGGCGATGAGTTCCTTCGAGAACCCGGCCGGATCCTCCTCGTGAGGAAAGTGGCCGAGGCCGTCGAACAGCCGCCAGCGGTACGGCGCTTCCACGTACTCGCCCGAGCCCGCCGCGCTGCGCGTCCGCATCGCCGGGTCCAGCGAGCCGTGCAGATGCAGCGTCGGCACCCGCACCGGGCGCTTCATCCGGCGGTTGAACTGGATCCCGTCCGGCCGCGCCATCGACCGCACCATCCACCGGTACGGCTCGATCGAGCAGTGCGCCGTCGACGGGATGCTCATCGCCCGCCGGTAGACGTCGATCGCGTCCTCCTCCGGCAGCTGCGGCCCGGACCAGTCCTCGATGAGCCGGCCCACCAAGGCCGAGTCGTCCGCGAGGAGCTGACGCTCCGGAATCCACGGCCGCTGGAAGCCCCAGATGTACGAGCCCGCCCGGCTCTGCGAGAAGTCGGAGAGCATCGCCGACCGCCAGCGCCGGGGGTGCGGCATGGAGGAGACCGCGAGCCGGCGCACCAGCTTGGGCCGCATCACCGCCGCGGTCCACGCCAGATAGCCGCCGAGGTCGTGGCCCACCAGCGCCGCGTCCGGCTCGCCGAGCGAGCGCACCACGCCGGTGATGTCGAGCGCGAGGTTCGCGGGGTCGTAACCCCGCGGCGTACGGTCGCTGCCGCCCACCCCCCGCAAATCCATCGCAACCGCCCGGAAACCGGCGTCGGCGAGCGCGGTCAGCTGATGCCGCCAGGTCCACCAGAACTGAGGAAAGCCGTGCAGCAGCAACACCAGAGGCCCATCGCCCATCTCGGCGATATGGAATCGCGCACCATTGGCCGCCACGTCGCGATGGGTCCAGGGACCATCGATGCGTACAGGGCTTCCAGAACCGGTATCAGGGGCCGTCATGCAGACGAGCGTGCCACACGTGAGCACCCCACGGTCGCCATGCCCACCCGGGAGGGAGCGACGAGCGAGACACAGAGGATGCTCCGCCGGTGCTCACAGGCCCCGCGGCCGTGGTCCTCAGACCGCGACCTTGTCCTGCGCCGGGCGGGTGTGCGGCTTGACGCCCTGCAGTACGGCGGCCGTCTGTTTGGCCGACGCGATGGACTTCTCCGGCGGCTTGACCTTCTTGAACTTGGCCACGGCCAGCAGCGCGAGCAGCGCCGCGAGCACCAGATACGCACCGCCCACGATCAGGAACGACCACGCCAGACCGAGACCCAGATTGTGGATCCCGTACGCCGCCGCGAAGCTCAGCACCGGCAGCGAGAAGAGCACGAACACTCCCGCGACGGTGAAGGCCGCACCGCCCATTACGCCGCGCCGGACGTCCTGCCGCAGTTCCGCCTTGGCCAGGGCGATCTCGTCGTGCACGAGCGCGGACATCTCGGCGGTCGCCGAGGCGACCAGCTGGCCGAGACTGCGCTCGGCGCCGACGACGTTCGCCGCGGTGTTGCCGGGGTCGCTCATCGCTGACTCCCTCTCCTCATCGGCGGATCCGATGTCAGTTCCGATCTCAGTTCCGATGTCAGATCATGCCGGACTGTCGCCGCCCTCGTGCGACGCCCCCGCCAGTTCGGCCTTGCGACGGTGCTCCGCGGCCTTCTCCTCGTAGATCGCAGCCATACGGAGGTGGTATTCCGGCTTGTCCTGTTCATAGATGTCCGGGATGCCGTCCTGGTCCTCGTCGCGCTCCTCCGCCTCGACGAGCGCGTTGTACTTCCGTACGCGCAGCTTGAGCAGAATCGCGGCGAACACGGCGGCGATCAGGGAGCCCAAGAGGACGGCGGCCTTGACCTCCTCGGTGAGCACCGGGCTGCCCGCGAAGGCGAGTTCGGCGATGAGGAGGGAGACGGTGAAGCCGATTCCGGCGAGCGCGGCGACGGCGAAGACGTCCGGCCAGGCCAGATCCTCATTGAGCTCGGCCCGGGTGAAGCGGGCGGCGAGCCAGGTGCCGCCGAAGATGCCCAGGGTCTTGCCGACCACCAGGCCGAGGACGACGCCGAGGGGCTCCGGCTCGGTGAAGACGTCGCCGAGCAGGTCGCCGGAGACGATCACTCCCGCGGAGAAGAGCGCGAACAACGGTACGGCGAGTCCCGCGGACAGCGGCCGTACGAGGTGCTCGATGTGCTCGGCGGGGGAGTGCTCTTCCCCCTCGCGCCTCGTGCAGCGCAGCATCAGGCCCATGGCGACACCGGCGATGGTGGCGTGGATGCCGCTGTTGTACGTCAGCCCCCAGATGACGAGGGCCATCGGGACGTACACGTACCAGCCGCGCACGCCCTTGTGCAGGAGCAGCCAGAAGACACCGAGGCCGACGACGGCACCGCCCAGCGCCGCGAAGTTCAGCTCGTCGGTGAAGAAGACGGCGATGATCAGGATCGCGAAGAGATCGTCGACGACGGCGAGGGTGAGCAGGAACGCGCGCAGTGCGGACGGCAGCGAGGTGCCGATGACCGCGAGGACTGCGAGCGCGAAGGCGATGTCGGTGGCGGTCGGTACGGCCCAGCCTTCGGTGGACCCGCCGCCGGCAGTGGTGACGACGAGATAGACGAGCGCGGGCATGGCCATCCCGCAGACCGCGGCGATCACCGGCAGCGCGGCGGCCTTGGGTTCGCGCAGCTCACCGGCCACGAGTTCGCGCTTGAGCTCGATCCCGGCGACGAAGAAGAAGATGGCGAGCAGTCCGTCGGCGGCCCAGTGCTCGATCGAGAGATCGAGGCCGAGGGCGGAGGGGCCTATGTGGAAGTCGCGTACGGATTCATAGCTGTCACCCAGGGGGGTGTTGGCCCAGATGAGTGCGGCGACGGCGGCGACGAGAAGTAGGACACCACCCACGGTCTCGGCCCGCAGCGCGTCCGTGACGAACGTCCGCTCGGGGAGGGAGAGACGTCCGAGGAACTTGCGGGGGGTGGAGGTGGGCGCGGCCACGTCGGGGGACCTCCGGTCGGGTGGGCAGGACAGAGCACATGCCGACCAGACTTCCCGGCGCACCTAGGTTTCTTGCTGCGTCATTGACGCGGTCCTTAGTTTACCTAAGAGCGCAAGGGCGTATCCGGTGAGCCTCACTTTAAGGGGCATAAGGGGCACGCGTCGCGCTGTCGCGGGCGGATCGGGGTTGTTGGGGCCGGGGTTGTTGCTGGGGCCTGGGTTGTCGGGGGCTGTCCCGACAACCCACACGAGGGAGGGTCCGGCCGCACGCGGCCGGACCCCTCCCCAGGCGACTGAATCAGTCCTCGCTGGCCGCCGTCGGCAGCTTCGTCTGGATCAGATCCATCACCGACGAGTCCGTGAGCGTCGTGACATCGCCCAGCTGCCGGTTCTCCGCGACATCCCGCAGCAGCCGTCGCATGATCTTGCCCGAGCGGGTCTTCGGCAGCTCCGCCACCGGCAGCACCCGCTTCGGCTTCGCGATCGGCCCGAGCGTCGCGCCCACGTGGTTGCGCAGGTCGTTCACCAGGTTCTCGTCCTCGCGCGCCGTACCCCGAAGGATTACGAACGCCACGATCGCCTGACCCGTCGTCTCGTCCGCCGCGCCCACGACTGCCGCCTCGGCGACCTTGGGGTGCGAGACCAGTGCCGACTCCACCTCGGTCGTCGAGATGTTGTGCCCGGACACGAGCATCACGTCGTCGACGCGGCCGAGCAGCCAGATGTCGCCGTCGTCGTCCTTCTTGGCGCCGTCGCCCGCGAAGTACTTGCCCTCGAAGCGCGACCAGTACGTGTCGATGTAGCGCTGGTCGTCGCCCCAGATGGTGCGGAGCATCGACGGCCACGGCTCGGTGAGGACGAGATAGCCGCCGCCTCCGTTCGGAACCTCGTTGGCCTCGTCGTCGACGACGGTGGCCGAGATGCCGGGCAGGGCGCGCTGGGCGGAGCCGGGCTTGGTCGCGGTGACGCCGGGCAGGGGGCTGATCATCATGGCGCCGGTCTCGGTCTGCCACCAGGTGTCCACGATCGGGCAGCGGTTGCCGCCGATGTGCTCGCGGTACCACATCCAGGCTTCCGGGTTGATCGGCTCACCGACCGAGCCGAGCACCCGCAGCGAGGACAGGTCGAACTTGGCGGGGATGTCGTCTCCCCACTTCATGAACGTGCGGATCGCGGTCGGCGCCGTGTACAGGATGGTGACCCCGTACTTCTGCACGATCTCCCAGAAGCGGCCCTGGTGCGGAGTGTCGGGCGTGCCTTCGTACATGACCTGGGTCGCGCCGTTGGCGAGCGGCCCGTACGCGATGTAGGAGTGGCCGGTCACCCAGCCGACGTCGGCCGTGCACCAGTAGACATCCGTCTCCGGCTTGAGGTCGAAGACGGCGTGGTGGGTGTACGCCGCCTGGGTGAGGTAGCCGCCGGAGGTGTGCAGGATGCCCTTCGGCTTCCCGGTGGTGCCGCTGGTGTAGAGGATGAACAGCGGGTGCTCGGCGTCGAAGGCATCGGGGGTGTGCTCGGCGGACTGGCGCTCGACGAGTTCGTGCCACCACGCGTCGCGGCCCTCGGTCCAGGCGACGTCCTGGCCGGTGCGGCGCACGACGAGGACGTGTTCGACGTTGTCGACGCGGTCGATCGCGTCGTCCACGGCCGGCTTGAGTGCGGCCGGCTTGCCGCGCCGGTATCCGCCGTCGGCCGTGATGACGACCTTGGCGTCGGCGTCCTGGATACGGGTCGCAAGCGCGTCGGCCGAGAAGCCGCCGAAGACCACCGAGTGCGCGGCGCCGATGCGGGCGCAGGCCAGCATCGCCACGACCGTCTCGGGGATCATCGGCATGTAGACGGCGACCCGGTCGCCCTTGCTGACGCCGAGCTCGGTCAGGGCGTTCGCGGCGCGCGAGACCTCGTCCTTGAGCTCGGCGTAGGTGATCGCGCGACTGTCGCCGGGCTCGCCCTCGAAGTGGATGGCCACCCGGTCGCCGTTGCCCGCCTCGACATGCCGGTCAACGCAGTTGTACGCGACGTTCAGCGTGCCGTCCGCGAACCACTTCGCGAACGGCGGGTTGGACCAGTCGAGGGTCTCGGTCGGTTCGGTGGCCCAGCTGAGCCGCCTCGCCTGCTCGGCCCAGAAGCCAAGCCTGTCAGCCTCGGCCTGCTCGTACGCCTCCGCCGTCACGTTGGCGTGCGCGGCCAGCTCCGCCGGCGGTGTGAACCGCCGCTCTTCCTTGAGCAGGTTGGCCAGGCTTTCGTTACTCACGACATCTCCCTTTCCCAGGGCGTCCTATGTGCCTATGTGTCCCAAGCCATAGCTCATCAGCCAGAGGGCCGGGTGACAAGAGCCTTCCGGAAATTGGTTTAGACCTATTGGGGCTGTGGTTGGAGTTATGGGTGGCCCCTCCTCCCCGGGCGGTGGGAAAGAGGGGCCATACGGTCTCACGGACGCGGCCGACGAGCGGTTCAGGCGCGCAACTCCTGCAGAGCCGAAGGAGCAGGTGCGACCCGGTCGAAGACCTCGTCGATCTCGTGCTCGTCGCTGCTCGCGAGGAGATACGCCTGTGCCTCTCCGACATGGAAGTACATGCCGTGCAGCTCCAGCGTCCCTTCGGCGAGCCGCCTGGCCACCGATTCGTGGGCGCGCAGATGCTCCAACTGCTGGACCACATTGGTCAGACACAGCTGCTCCACCGCGTCGGTGGGCATCCGCCCGGAGATCCTCGCCCAGGAACGGTGCCTGCTCCTCATCCGCTCAAGGCTCGGCTGTCCGTGCCGCAGCCAGCGCCGCAGCGGGGTCTGGACGCTTGCGGGCGGCCCGTTCAGCAGCGCCTGCATCGCGCCGCAGCCGGAGTGGCCGCAGATGGTGATCGAGTCGACCTCCAGCACATCGACGGCGTACTCGATGGCCGCGGCCACCGAATCGTCGCTGCTCTCCGCCCCGGGCAGCGGAACCAGATTCCCCACATTGCGTACCGTGAACAGATCGCCCGGTCCACTGGCTGTGATCATGCTGGTGACCAGCCGGGAGTCGGCGCAGGTGAGGAAGAGCTGCGAGGGTCGCTGCCCCTCGCGCGCCAGCCGCGCCAGCTCGTCGCGCACCAGCGGGGCCGTATTGCGCTGGAACGAGCTGAGTCCGCTGGCCAGTTGATGCGCGTACGCCTGCCGGGGGCGGTCGTCGCAGCAATGATGGTTGCGCCAGGGCGTCCAGGGGCGGCAGCAGCCGTGGGTCTCCGAGGCCGGCTCGCTGATCCGCCCCCCGGCCCGGCCGGTGAACTCCACCGTCCCGCCCTGCGCGACATGCGAGGCCTGCCAGCCGTGCAGCGCCTCGTACGCCGCATGGTCCATGAAGGAACCGTCCAACTCGACGACACAATGGGCTCCTTGGGGCGCCTGGCCCAGCGTCCGGCTCAGCCGGGGCACGGCCAGAAACGTCAACTGGCCACGCACCCGGACCAGATGGAGCCCCTCCCGCTCGTCCGTGGTGATCCGGGTCCGGGTCAGCCTGCGCAGAGCCACCGCGACGGCCACCGCGATCCCGATGGCCACACCTTCCAGTACGCCCGCGAGCACGACCGACGCCAGCGTCACCGCGTACACGAGGACCTCCCGGTTCCGCCGCACGCTGCGCAGATGCGTGATGCTGACCATCTGCACGCCCACGACCATCACCAGCGCCGCCAGCGCGCCCAGTGGGATCAGATCGAGCACGGGCACCAGCAGGAGTGCGGCGACCGTGATCCACAGACCGTGCAGCATCGTGGCGTTCCGGCTCACCGCGCCTGCGGACACATTGGCGGCGCTGCGGACGGCGACCCCGGTGACGGGCAGCCCGCCGAGGGCGCCGGCGACCACATTCGCCGCCCCCTGCCCCGCCAGCTCACGGTCGAGACGGGCGCGCGGAATGCGGCCGCCCGGCTCCTTGCGGGCAGCCACCAGGTTGTCGACGGCGACCGCCGACAGGAGCGACTCCACGCTCGCCACCAGGGTGATGGTGAGGACGGCGGCGAGGATGCCGAGCACCGGCCCCTGGGGCAGCTCGGGCAGGGCATGGCTGCTCCAGGACGGCAGATCGACACGCGGCAGCCTCAGCCCTGCGACCACGGCGAACGTGGTCGCTCCTGCCACCGCGGCGAGTGCGGCCGGGATCTTCCGTAGGACCCGCCCCACGTGCCCGGGAATCCGCGCCCACACCAGCAGTACGGCAATGGTCAGAACGCTGGCCGACAGCGCGGACGGGTGAACATTGGCCAACTGGGCGGGAAGCGCACGGACATTGTCGATCGCGGAGCTCTGCGGGGTGGCGCCGAGGACGATATGGAGTTGTGCCAGGGCGATCGTGACGCCGATGCCGGCCAGCATGCCGTGCACGATCGCCGGGCTGACGGCGAGAGCGGAGCGGGCCACCCGCAGGGCGGCCAGCCCGAGTTGGGCGATTCCGGCGAGGACCGTGATGGCGCAGGTGGTGCGCCAGCCGTACTGCTGGATCAGATCGGCGGTGACGACGGTCAGCCCGGCGGCGGGACCGCTGACCTGAAGCGGCGCTCCGCCGAGCCGGCCGGCGACGATCCCGCCGACGGCAGCGGCCACCAGCCCGGCCTGGAGGGGTGCGCCGGTGGCGAGCGCGATGCCGAGGGAGAGCGGCAGCGCGATCAGGAAGACGGAGATCGAGGCCGACAGATCGGCGCCAGCGATGCGGAAGCGGTGGGGCGGGCGGTCCTTGCTCTTTCGGGACTCTCGGGTTGTGCGGGGCTTTCGGGTTGTGCGGGAGGGGTCTTCGGTGCGGGTGGGGACGCAGGCAGACATGGTTCCCGTCTCCTCCGGGGCAGCGCGGTCGCGGAATGTGGGGACGCGGCCGTGGGTCACGGCGTGCAGCGGCGGGATTCTCAACTCTCGGTAAATGGATCGTAATGCAGAGTAAAGACTGAGGCATTATTTTCGGGGCAAATGGGGCAGCATTTCACCCGTTCTGGTGATTAGTACTTTGAACGCGGCTCGTCGCGCCCTTCCCCCACCCACCGCGATGCGAGCTTGACGGCGCCATGGGCAATGCGTCGTACAGGCATATAGGCATAAGAAAGTGGGTGGGCGGATGAAGGCCGCCACGAGGAGGATCGCCGTTGGGGTAGCCGCGACGGCGCTGATCGCAGAACTCGTCGGCTGTTCCGTACTGGACGCGGCTGACGGCTCGGCCGCCGCAAAACAGGGTGCCCCCGGAGCGAAGAAGGGTGCCCCGGCTCCCAAGAGCGCGGTACGCCTCATCGGCGACGGATCCACCGCGTTCACCGGACCCCAGTCCGGTCTTCTCAAGCCGCGGCGCCTGAAGCCGGGTCAGCAGCCGCCGCAGTTCGTGGTGTTCTCCTGGGACGGGGCCGGTGAGGACAGCCAGAAACTCTTCTCGCACTTCCGCAAGGTCGGCAAGAAGTACGACGCGACCATGACCTACTTCCTCAGCGGCGTCTATCTGCTGCCCGAGGAGAAGGCGAACCTCTACGACCCGCCCCAGCATTCACCCGGCCGCTCGGACATCGGCTTCAACGACACCCAGGGCATCCGTGACACCGTGCGTCAGCTGCGCGGCGCCTGGCAGGACGGCAACGAGGTGGGCACCCACTTCAACGGCCACTTCTGCGGCAATGAGGGGGGCGTCGGCCAGTGGTCCGTCGACGAGTGGAGGAGCGAGATCAGCCAGGCCAGGTCATTCGTGAAGAACTGGCGGACCAACGCGGGCCTGGAGGGCGAGCAGCCGCTGCCCTTCGACTACGACAAGGAGCTCATCGGGGCACGCACCCCCTGCCTCGAGGGCCGCACGAACTTCGTGCGCGCCGCCGCCGAGTTGGGTTTCCGCTACGACACCAGCGGCATCAATGACCAGATCTGGCCCAAGAAGGACCTCGGCCTGTGGGACCTCTCCCTGCAGATGGTCCCCGTCCCCGGCCGGGCTTTCGAGACCCTGTCCATGGACTACAACTTCATGGTCAACCAGTCCGGGACGGTCAAGGGTGACCCCTCGAAGTACGAGTACTGGGGCAACCAGATGCGAGACGGGCTGGTGAAGGCCTTCGACCGCGCCTACAACGGCAATCGCGCGCCGCTGATCATCGGCAACCACTTCGAATCCTGGAACGGCGGAACGTATATGCGCGCGGTCGAGGAGACGATCGCGACGGTCTGTGTGAAGCGGGACGTGCAGTGCGTGTCCTTCCGGCAACTGGCCGACTGGCTCGACGCGCAGGATCCCGAGGTCCTGCGGAAGCTCCGCACGCTCCCGGTCGGTCAGGCCCCGGGGAACGGCTGGGCGGCATTCCTCGCCACCCAGCCGGCGGGCGCACCGGGCTCTACCAAGGCCAAGCAGGCTGACCGGCACTGACATCGAGCGCCCGAACTTCCTCCTTGGGCCCCCTGGCGCCGTTCGGCGCCGGGGCGTCCCCTCAGCCGGGCTGCGGTACGGGGGCAGGCTCGGCCAGCACGAAGGCGGGGTCGACCTGCGCCGCGAGATCGGCTCCCGTCTTCGCGTTCCCCCAGCTCTCCGCGTTCTTCAGGTGGAAGTGCACCATCTGGCGTGTGTAGCGCTCCCAGTCGCGGTCTTCGTACGAGTCCTCGGCGGCGTTCTGCAAGGCCTGCAGGGACATGCGGTTGTCGGCCTCCAACTGCTCGAAGCGCGGCGGCCGTCCCTTCTCCATCGCCCGTACCCAGCCGGAGTGCCCGACGGTCACCAGCAGGTCCTCGCCCACCTCGTCGCGCAGGAAGTCGACGTCGTCCGGGCCCTGCACCTTGTTGCCGACGACCTTCAGAGCGACGCCGAAGTCCTGTGCGTACTCCTTGTACTGGCGGTAGACCGAGACCCCCTTACGGGTCGGCTCGGCCACCAGGAACGTCATGTCGAAGCGGGTGAACATCCCGGAGGCGAAGGAGTCCGACCCCGCGGTCATATCGACGACCACATACTCCTCGGGGCCGTCGACCAGGTGATTGAGGCAGAGCTCGACCGCGCCGACCTTGGAGTGATAGCAGGACACCCCGAGATCCGACTCGGTGAAGGGACCCGTGGCCATCAGCCTGATGTCACCGTCGTCGAGGCGCACGCTGACCGCGCAGGCGTCGTAGACCGGGTTGTCCTCGCAGACGCGCAGCAGCCGCGAGCCCTCCCCCGGGGGCGTGGTCTTGATCATCGTCTCGGCTGAGGCGATACGGGGATTCGAGCCCCGCAGATAGTCCTTGATCAGCGACAGATGCGCGCCCATCGCGGGCAGCGCGGCGGCCTCTGCCTCATCGAGCCCGAGCGCGGCCCCCAGATGCTGATTGATGTCGGCGTCCACCGCGACGACGGGGGCTTCATTGGCGGCAAGGTGGCGGATGAAGAGCGAGGACAGCGTCGTCTTGCCGCTGCCGCCCTTCCCTACGAAAGCGATCTTCATGTTCACCTAGGGTAGTGGGTCAATCGCATGACGTGGTCAAACTGCGTGAAGAAGACCACTCCAAGGTGGGGCGTGGGCCGGGGGCGCGTAGCCTCGCTACCTATGAGTACGAATGCCTCGTCGGTCGACCCCCTCGCCACCCTCGGCTCCCTGCCGGGCGTCGCCGACTCCGTGGACTCCGTACGCAAAGCCGTCGACCGGGTCTACGGTCACCGGGTGATGCGGCGGCGCAGCACCGAGGTCACGTCGGAGGCGGCGCTGCGCGGAGCTCGGGCTTCCGCCGCGCTGTCCGGTGCGGACTGGGCGCTGGAAGAGGTCCGCAGGCGGACCGACTTCGGCGTCGAGCCCGAGGCGCGCACGGTGGGGGCGGCCCTGAGGCTGACCGCCGAGGCGGGTCAACTCCTGTCCATCTGGCGGCAGTCGCCGCTGCGTGTGCTCGCCCGGCTGCATCTGGTCGCGGCGAGCGGCGCCGGTGACGACGCCACGGTGGGCAGGCCGCGCCTCGCGGGCGAGGAAGTCGACGAGCCGCTGATCGAGGCTCCGCTTCCGGATGCGGACGAGGTGACCGGTCGGCTCGACGGACTTGCCGAACTGATCATCGCGGGCAGCTCCGCCCCGGCTCTGGTGACGGCTTCCGTGGTCCACGGCGAGCTGCTGGCGCTGCGCCCGTTCGGTACGTACAACGGTCTCGTGGCGCGGGCCGCCGAGCGCATCGTGCTGATCGGCAGCGGGCTCGACCCGAAGGCGATCTGTCCTGCCGAGGTCGGTCACGCCGAGCAGGGAAGGGCGGCATACGTCGCAGCATTCGAGCGGTATCTGTCGGGCACGCCGGACGGGATGGCCGCGTGGATCGCGCACTGCGGGCGTGCGGTGGAACTCGGGGTCAGGGAGTCGACGGCCGTGTGTGAGGCATTGCAGCGCGGCGCTGCCTGAACTGTGGCCGGACAAGTTCCTGAAAGAGCCCCGAACAGGGTTGCGGCGGTACCGGAATTGGTACCGCCGCTGGCATGTCCGCCGAGTTACCAAGCGTCCTCAAAATATTGCCCATCAGGTCGGGAACTTCTGCCCGTCACCTGGTGCGGCTGGCCCGTAATCGACGGGTCGACGTCGCGTGGGTGCTCAGTTTTCATGCTTCGGTCCGTGGGCCTTCATGCGTTAAAGGTGATCCTTTCGGATGTCCTTGGTCTCGCGGGCCGTTGATTCATTTGTACTCCAGCGGGAGGGGAAGCGGAACCCCTAGCTGTACATCTTTACTTTTAGGTTCAAACACGGACGTATATCTACACAGCGGCGGCAGTGGCAATCTGAGCCGCGGCATTGCGTCGCCGGCTCGCATACCAGACGAGCCCGGCGGTCGCGGCCGCCGCCCCCACCGCAGCCACCGCGACCAGGGCCGGCCGCGGTGGCATCGACAGGGCAGGCAGCCGCTGTTTGAGGCGGACCGGACGGTTGAAAACGAGAATCGGCCAGCCGCGCGCGGTCGCCTCCCGGCGTAGTGCCCGGTCCGGGTTCACTGCATAGGGATGTCCGACGGAGGAAAGCATCGGGACGTCCGTCGCCGAGTCGCTGTAGGCGTAGCAGCGCGCCAGGTCGTAGCCCTCCGAGGCGGCGAGCTCTTTGATCGCTTCGGCTTTGGTCGGCCCGTATGCGTAGTACTCCACCTCCCCGGTGAAACAGCCGTCGTCGCCGACCACCATGCGGGTGGCCACCACCCGGTCGGCGCCGAGCAGCTCGCCGATCGGCTCGACCACCTCGGCGCCGGAGGTGGAGACGATGACGACGTCGCGGCCCGCGGCGTGGTGCTCTTCGATGAGGGACGCGGCCTCGTCGTAGATGATCGGGTCGATCAGGTCATGGAGGGTCTCGGCGACGATCTCCTTGACCTGCCGGACGTTCCAGCCTTTGCAGAGCGCCGAGAGGTACTGGCGCATCCGTTCCATCTGGTCGTGGTCGGCGCCGCCGGCGAGAAAGACAAACTGGGCATAGGCGGTACGCAGTACGGCGCGGCGGTTGATCAGCCCGCCTTGGTAGAAGGACTTGCTGAAGGTCAACGTCGAAGACTTCGCAATGACCGTCTTGTCCAGGTCGAAGAAGGCGGCTGTGCGCGGCAAGGAGTGGTTTTCCACGAGCCTGAGCATAGGTGCCCGCCATTCGGCGTACGCTCGGGCGCGTGGGTTTGCCTGAGAAGGCTCTCGGGTACACCATGGAAGTCACGGATCGTTCGCGACCGTGCTAACCCGGTCCGGCTCCTCCCCCCCCGAGTCGGCCGGAGAGACGACCCCCGCTCTCCCCCCCGGCGGGGGTCGTCGCATGTCCGGACGCCTTTTCGTCCCGCTGCTGCGATCCATGGTGATCGTTCTCCCCTCGTGCGAGCTGCGCCGTCGACGGCCTTCCATCACCCTGCACGGTCACTGTGCGTAGCGGAAGTGCTGCTCCCGGGAGTCACCGGTACGAGCGAGCGGGATATTCACAAGTGGCTAGTTGTCCACAGTTTTTCAGCAAGATCCACACGATTTCCCGGTGCGCTGCACGGTGATTCCAGCCGCACAGTTCGCGGACCGCAGGAATCGCAGATCTCGGCACGAAGCGAGATCGAAGTAATCAGGGGGTGGAGTACGTGGCTGGATCCATCACGTCCACACGGCCGCCGGCCGTCGAAGGGCGGCGGGACGGGCCGCTGATCGTCACCGAGGACATGGAACTGCTCGACGATCTGCTGCGGTTGTGTGCCGCGGCGGGGGCCGAGCCGGATGTCCATCACTCGGTGCCGGAGCGGAGGGGAAGCTGGGAGGGGGCGCCGCTGGTCCTCGTCGGCGACGATGCGGCCGCTCGCTGTCGTGGCGCGGCGCGCAGACGCGGTGTGCTTCTGGTCGGACGTGATCAGGATGACCCGGACGTCTGGCGGCGGGCGGTGGAGATCGGGGCCGACTGCGTGCTGCGGCTGCCCGACGCCGAGAGCTGGCTCGTCGACCGCATCGCCGATGTGGTCGAGGGGGTCGGACGGCAGGCACTCACTGTGGGGGTGATCGGCGGCCGGGGCGGGGCCGGGGCATCGACGCTGGCCTGCGCGCTGGCGGTGACCGCGGCGAGGACCGGGCAGCGCACCATGCTCGTCGACGGCGACCCGCTCGGCGGAGGGATCGACGTGCTGCTGGGCGGAGAGCAGGCAGAAGGCAGGCGGTGGCCGGATTTCGCGGCCTCCAAGGGACGGGTTGCCGGCGGGGCGCTGGAGGAGTCGCTGCCCGAATTGCATGCCCTGCGGGTGCTCAGCTGGGACAGAAGCGACTCGGTGGTCATTCCGCCGGAGGCGATGCGGTCGGTGCTGGCCGCGGCACGCAGGCGCGGCGGGGTGGTGGTCGTGGATCTGCCGCGCCGGGTGGACGAGGGCGTGGCGGAGGCCCTGGCCCAGCTGGATCTCGGACTGCTGGTGGTGCCGGGCGAGTTGCGGGCCGTGGCTGCGGCGAATCGCGTGGCGTCGGCGGTGGGCATGGTGCTCCAGGACCTGCGCGTGGTGGTGCGCGGCCCGTTCGCGGCGGGTCTGGACGAGCAGTGGGTCGCGGACGCCCTGGGACTGCCGCTGGCCGGTGAACTGCCTGCGGAGGCGGGCCTGTTGGCTGCGCAGGACTCAGGCGCTCCACCGGGAGGGGCGCGCGGGCCGCTGGCCAGGTTCTGCGCCGCCTTCTGGGATCGCGCGCTGACGGGTGGCGGGGTCTCATGAGCACCGGACTGCTGGACGCCGTGCGACAGCGGCTCGCGGCGAGCGGCGCCGAGCCCACACCGGCACGGGTGGCGGCCGCGCTGCGGGCTCAGGGACGTCTGCTGGGGGACGCCGAAGTGCTCGGCGGCACCGAGGAGTTACGGTGCGAACTGGTCGGGACGGGGCCCCTGGAGCCACTGCTGGCCGATCCTTCCGTGACGGATGTCCTTGTGTCCGCGCCCGACCGGGTGTGGGTGGACCGGGGCCGTGGACTTGAGCTCACGGGTGTGACGTTCGCCGACACGGCGTCGGTGCGCAGGCTGGCGCAGCGGCTCGCGGCGGTGGCGGAGAGGCGCCTCGACGACGCCCGGCCCTGGGTGGATGCCCGGCTGCCGGACGGGACCCGCATGCATGCCGTGATCCCGCCGGTGGCGGTCGGCTCGACGTGTCTGTCGCTGCGGGTCGTCAGGCCCCGGGCGTTCTCCGTGGGGGAGCTCGTCGCGGCAGGGACGGTGCCGCCCGGCGGGGACCGGGTGTTGAGGGCACTGATCGATGCCCGGCTTTCGTTCCTGATCAGCGGCGGGACCGGATCGGGCAAGACGACTCTCCTGTCGAGCCTGCTCGGCCTCGTGGGGGAGCGCGAGCGGATCGTGCTGGCCGAGGACTCGGCGGAACTCAGACCCGAACACCCGCATGTGGTCCGGCTGGAGTCGCGTACGGCGAACCAGGAGGGCGCGGGCCGGGTGACGCTGCGGGACCTGGTGCGCCAGGCGCTGCGGATGCGGCCCGACCGGCTTGTCGTCGGGGAGGTGCGCGGCGCGGAGGTCACAGAATTGCTGGCCGCGCTCAACACCGGGCACGAGGGCGGTTGCGGGACTGTCCACGCCAACGCCGCGGCGGATGTACCGGCCCGACTTGAGGCGCTCGGGACGGCGGCGGGGCTCGACCGGGCGGCGCTGCACAGCCAGTTGGCGGCTGCTCTCGCCGTGGTGATCCATCTCGTACGGGACAGGGGCGGGCAGCGGCGGATCGCCGAGGTGCATGTCCTGGACCGGGACGCGGCGGGGCTGGTGGTGACCGTGCCCGCACTGCGGTGGGGCGCGGAGGCCTTCGCGTACGGGCGGGGCTGGGAGCGGCTGCGGTCGCTGATCGGAGGTGCGCTGTGATGGCCGGCGAGCAGGTGTACGCGGCAGCGGTGTGTGCCGGGGCGGCCGCGTGGCTGACGGTCGGGCGTGAACAGGGGCTCAGGCGGGCGCGGTTGCTGCTGGCGGGCGGCGGCGCCGTGAAGGCTTCCCCGTGGTGGGCGTGGAAGGGCGTGCTGCCGCGGCTCGGGCTGCGGAGGGAGTGGCTGTGCGTGCCCGTTGCCCTTGTCCTCGCCGTGCTGGGTGAGTCGGTGCTGCCGCTGATCGCGGGGGTGGTGGCGGTGCCGCTGGTGAGGCGGCGGCTGCGGGCCCGGGAGCTGAGGCGCGAGCAGGAACGACGGGCCGACGGGGTGGTCACCCTGTGCGGAGCGGTGGCCGGCGAACTGCGCGCGGGGCTCCAGCCCGGGCAGGCGCTGCTGTTCGCCGCGAGGTCCACCGGGGTGCTGGGCGATGCGGACGCCGGGGTACTCGCGGCCGCGCGCTTCGGGGGCGACGTTCCCCAGGCACTGCGGGAGGCGGCGCGGGAGCCGGGTGCGGATGGGCTTGCGGGAGTCGCTGCCTGCTGGCGGGTGGCCGTGGACAGCGGTGCGGGTCTGGCCGCCGGGCTCGACCGGCTGGAGGCGGCCTTACGGGCCGAGCGGGACCAACAGGCCGATCTGAAAACCGAGTTGGCAGGTGCGTGGTCCACCATCGGGCTCCTCGCCCTGCTTCCGCTGGCGGGTCTCGGGATGGGCTGGGCGCTGGGTGCCGACCCTCTGCGGGTTCTGCTGCACACTCCGGCGGGCCTGATGTGCCTGGTCGTCGGCGGCCTGCTGGAGACAGCGGGTCTCTGCTGGGCAGGGCGGATCGTGCGTCAGGGAGGCGAGCCGTGACCGGGGACACCGTCCACAGGCTGGGGGTATTGGTGTGCGTCGTGGCCGCGGCGGCATTCCTGGCCTTCACGATCGCAGCAAGGCGGCGTCGGCGCGCCGTGCGCAGGCGGATCCAGGCGCTGTTGAGGGTGGAGCGCGAGCGGCAGCGACGGCGGCCGGAGTACGGGGCATGGGCGAGGCGTTGGGCGGCGCCGTTGGGTGCGGTGATCACCGGCTGTGTCCTCGTCGGCGGGGTGACCGGCTGCCTTGTCGGGCTCGGCGGGGCGTATGGGGTATCGCGCTGGCAGCGAAGCCGTAAGCCGGCCGCGGGAGCCGAGGACCAGGAGGCGAGCCGCCAACTGCCCCTTGCCGCCGACCTCCTGGCTGCCTGTATCTCGGCCGGGGCGGGGCCCCGCGAGGCGGCGGAGGCGGTCGGGGAGTCGCTGGGCGGACCGGTCGGCGAGCGGCTGGCGCGGGCGGCAGCGGAGTTGCGGCTCGGAGGTGAGCCGGCGCGGGCGTGGGGGTGGTTCGGGCGGATACCGGGAGCGGAGGCGCTGGGCCGCTGCCTGGAGCGAGCCGACTCGACCGGGGCTCCGGCCGCGGAACCGGTGTCCCGGCTGGCCGAGCGCTTCCGGGCGGACCGGGCGCGGGCGGTCGCACAACGAGGCCGCAAGGCGCAGGTCCTGATCACGGCCCCGGTCGGGCTGTGCTTCCTGCCCGCCTTCCTCGCGGTGGGCGTGGCCCCGGTCGTGATCGGCCTGGCGGACGGACTGCTGAACGGCAACTGAGCACGCGCAGCTGTGCAACTGAACGAGAACTCTTGGGGGTTGACATGTGGAATCCGGTACGGGGATGGCTTCGCGGGCTGACGCGAAGGATGCGTAAGGACACGATGCGCAAGGACGCGGGCATGACCACGTCCGAGTACGCCATGGGGACGATCGCGGCCTGCGCCTTCGCCGCCGTTCTGTACAAGGTCGTCACGAGCGGGGCCGTCTCGGGGGCGCTCCAGTCGGTGATCGGGAAGGCGCTCGATGCGCAGTTCTGAGGTAGCCGACAGGGGGTCCGTGACGGCGGAGGCGGCTGTAGCGCTGCCCGCTCTGGTGGTCTTCGCCATGGCCCTGGTCTGGGCGCTGATGGCCGCGTCCGCGCAGATTCAGTGCGTGGACGCGGCCCGGGCCGGGGCGCGCGCCGCCGCCCGGTCCGAGCCGCTGGCGGCCACGCTGGCCGCCGCCCGTTCGGCGGCTCCCAGTGGCGCCAGCGTCACGCTGGGGCGGACAGGTGACCTCTGGCGTGTCCGGGTCGAGGCGAAGGCCCCGGGCCCGGGTGCGCTGGCTCTGACGCTCAGCGCGGAGGCGGCTGCGTTCGCGGAGGACGCCGCGGGCCAGGAGGTCGCCTCATGAACCGGAACCGGCGATGCCGAGGCCAGGACCGGGAGCAGGACCGGGACCGGGGTTCCGCGACCGTGTGGGTGGCCATGGCGACCACCGTGCTGTGTGCCGTCTTCGCCGTCGTCCTCGCCATGGGGCAGGCCGTGGTCGCCCGCCATCGCGCAGGCTCCGCAGCCGACTTGGCCGCGCTGGCGGCTGCCGATCAGGCTCTGCGGGGCACGGCAACCGCCTGCGCGAAGGCGGCCGAGGTGGCCCGGGCACAGGGTGCCGCGGTGGTGCGCTGTGCGGTGCGGGGTGAGATCGCCGACGTGACGGCGCAGGCCCGCTTCGGCCCGTACGGCCCGGCGGTCAGGTCGCGGGCGGGGCCACCGGGGCCTCCTGCGCCGCCGGGGCGTCCCGCAGCAGTTCCGTGAGGAGGCGGACCGCGCCGCGCTTGTGCAGCGGGTCGTTGCCGTTGCCGCACTTCGGGGACTGGATGCAGGACGGGCAGCCCGCCTCGCACTCGCAGGACGCGATCGCCTCGCATGTGGCCGTCAGCCACTCACGGGCGGTGTGGAAGGCCCGCTCGGCGAAGCCCGCGCCACCCGGATGGCCGTCGTACACGAAAACAGTCGGCAAAAGCGTGTCCGGGTGGAGCGGCACCGAGACGCCACCGATGTCCCAGCGGTCGCAGGTGGCGAAGAGCGGCAGCATCCCGATGGAGGCGTGCTCGGCGGCGTGCAGGGCGCCGCCCAGCTGCTCCGGATTGACCCGGGCGGCGTCCAGCTGGCCCTCGGTGACCGTCCACCACACGGCCCGGGTGCGCAGGGTGCGCGGCGGAAGATCGAGTTTGGTCTCGCCGAGCACCTCACCGGTGATGAGTTTGCGGCGCAGGAAGGAGACGACCTGGTTGGTGACCTCGACGGAGCCGTAGCAGAGGCGTCCGTCGCCCCACGGGATCTCGGTGTCGGTTTCGAGTACGGAGACGGAGGTGGTGTCGCGGGCGGTGGTGGAGTACGGCGGGTTGGCCTCCTCGACGAGAGCGGCCGAGTCCTCCAGGTCCAGGTGCTTCACCAGGTACGTACGGCCCTGGTGGAGATGGACGGCGCCGTCGTGGACCGAGGTGTGGGCGGCCGATTCGTCGACCGTGCCCAGCAGCCGGCCGGTGGCGGCCTCCACGATCTGGACAGGGCGGCCGCCCTCGCCCCGGATGTCGGTGAGGTCGGCGGCCCGCTCCCGGCGGGTCCAGTGCCAGCCGGAGGCCCGGCGCCGGAGCAGCTTGGCGGCCTCCAGCTGGGGCATGAGCTCGGCGGTCGCAGGGCCGAAGAGCTCAAGGTCGGCGTCCGTGAGGGGAAGCTCGGCAGCGGCAGCGCACAGATGGGGGGCGAGGACGTACGGATTGTCGGGGTCGAGGACCGTGGACTCCACCGGCTGCTGGAACAGCGCCTCGGGATGGTGGACGAGGTAGGTGTCCAGCGGATCGTCTCGGGCGACGAGCACGGCCAGGGCGCCCTGGCCCGAGCGGCCCGCGCGGCCGGCCTGCTGCCAGAGCGAGGCCCGTGTGCCGGGGTATCCGGCGATGATCACGGCATCGAGGCCCGAGACGTCGACACCGAGCTCGAGGGCGGTGGTGGCGGCGAGGCCGAGGAGCTCGCCGGAGTGCAGGGCCCGCTCCAGGGCGCGGCGCTCCTCGGGGAGGTAGCCGCCCCGGTAGGCGGCGACACGCGGGGGCAGCGAGCGGTCCACCTCGGCGAGACGTTCCTTGGCGATGACGGAGATCAGCTCGGCGGCGCGCCGGGAGCGTACGAAGGCGACGGAGCGGACGCCCTGGACGGTCAGGTCGGTGAGCAGGTCCGCGGTCTCGGCGGTGGCGGTACGGCGCACCGGTGCGCCCTTCTCGCCGTGCAGCTCGGTGAGCGGGGGCTCCCAGAGGGCGAAGACGAGCTCACCGCGCGGCGAGGCATCGTCGGCCACCTCGTGGACGGGCAGGCCGGTGAGGCGGCCGGCGGCCAGCGAGGGTTCCGCGGCGGTGGCGGAGGCGAGGAGGAAGACCGGGTTCGCACCGTAGCGGGCGCATACGCGGCGAAGGCGGCGCAGCACCTGGGCGACATGGGAGCCGAAGACGCCCCGGTAGGTGTGGCACTCGTCGATGACGACGTAGCGCAGGGAGCGCAGGAAGGAGGACCAGCGGGGGTGTGAGGGAAGTATTCCGCGATGCAGCATGTCGGGGTTGGTCAGGACGTACGTGGCGTACTGCCGGACCCACTCGCGTTCCTCGACCGGCGTGTCGCCGTCGTAGACGGCGGGACGCACCCGGTTGCCGAGCGGCGCGGCGAGCTCTTTCACGGCGCGGCACTGGTCGGCGGCCAGAGCTTTGGTCGGGGCCAGGTAGAGGGCCGTGGCACCGCGTCCATTGGGGGCGTCGGCGCCGTCGAGGAGGGTGGTGAGCACGGGCGCCAGGTAGGCCAGGGACTTGCCCGAGGCGGTGCCGGTGGCGATCACCACGGATTCGCCGTCCAGGGCGTGCTCGGCGGCGGTTGCCTGGTGGGCCCACGGATGGTCGATCCCCGCCTGCTGAATGGCGTTGATCACTTCCGGGCGGATGCGGTCGGGCCAGACTGCATGGCGGCCGGGCCTAGGGGGCAAGTGCTCCGTATGAGTGATGCGCGCGGCACGGCTCGCCCCCGCGGCGAGCCGGTCGAGGACCGTAGCCGGGGAGGGGCGGTTGTCCCCGCTCTCGGCGGGTCGTCTGGGACGGTGATTCTTGGCCATCGGCACCGAGTGTGTCACCGGCGTGACGGACAATGGTCCCAAGGCGTCGTGCATGGCTGCTGGTAAGTGATTGAATGCCATCGCGGCTGGCGACCGTCTCTGGCTCCGCCGGGGAGACCTGAGGGGGCGGCCGCTCGATAGCAAGGTGCTGGAGGATCCGTGGACCTGTCCCTGTCGACTCGCAATGTGTCCGGCCCTGGTGGCGACCGTACGGTCGTCGAGGTCGGTGGCGAGATTGATGTGTATACCGCGCCCAAGCTGCGCGAGCAGTTGGTCGAGTTGGTGAACGACGGCAGCTACCACCTGGTTGTCGACATGGAAGGCGTGGACTTCCTCGACTCCACCGGCCTCGGCGTGCTCGTGGGTGGCCTGAAGCGCGTTCGCGCGCATGAGGGTTCGCTGCGCCTGGTCTGCAACCAGGAGCGCATTCTCAAGATCTTCCGGATCACAGGTCTGACCAAGGTGTTCCCCATTCACACCACGGTCGACGAAGCTGTCGCGGCCACCGACTGACGGTCGGCCGCAGACTTCCGGAAGAAGTGAGGGGCACCGGGCATCCAGCCCGGGCCCCTGAGATGCACGCCCGTACGTCCGAGGGGGATTGCATGGCCACCGTTGAACTCCGCTTCAGCGCCCAGCCTGAGCATGTCAGGACCGCCCGTCTGGTGGCCGCTGCCGTGGCTCGCCGGGCAGGGGTCGACGAGGCCGTGCTGGACGAGGTCCGTCTCGCGGTCGGCGAGGCGTGCAGCCGTGCGGTCGGGCTGCATCGCAGCCATGGCATCACGGCCCCTGTGAGGGTCGTCCTGACCGAGGAGGAGAAGGCCTTCTCCATCGAGGTCGGGGACGAGGTCCCGAGCGCGGGCGCCGAGGGGTCCTCCGGGGCCCCAGGAGCCCGTGACGCCACGGACGAGGACCTGGACTCCGAGGGCGAGGACGAGATGGGTCTCGCCGTCATCAGCGGTCTCGTCGACGACGTGGAGGTCACGTCCACCGAGGAGGGGGGCGTGATCCGGATGAGTTGGCCGACGACGCCTGTCACCGTCGTGCCCTGATCGCGGATGATCGACAACGGTGCCGAACTGTCGGCGCATTGATCGTTTTCTTTGGAAAGAGGCCCTGCTGAGCAGGGCCTCTTTCCATTTCTCTAGATCATTTATCGCGCGTCAATGCCTTTGCCCCATTACTTCTTTCGGGGGGCGTTTCGGAACCCGATCATTTGCTGAGGAGCAAGTGAAGGTCAATTCCAATTGCCGCGCCCTGTTTTGATCAGGTTCCGCTACCTACAATCCGTCCACATCTTGAGCTCTGAGCGTCAAGGAGGACGAATGGCGGGGCTCTTCATCCCAGAACTGACCGACCACCCCACTTCTCTCGCAGCCGCGGTACTCACCGACAGCAACCGGCTGATCGTTATCGTCATCGCCGCGGTCGCGGTGGCGGCACTGATCGTCGCCCAGGTGCTGACGCGCCAGGTGCTGGCCGCCGGCGAGGGCACTGATTCCATGAAGAAGATCGCGGCAGCCGTGCAGGAGGGCGCGAATGCCTATCTGGCCCGGCAGTTGCGCACCCTCGGCGTCTTCGCCGTCGTGGTGTTCTTCCTGCTGATGCTTCTTCCGGCCGACGACTGGTCACAGCGTGGCGGACGTTCGGTGTTCTTCCTGGTGGGCGCGCTCTTCTCGGCGGCCACCGGATACATCGGCATGCGTCTGGCCGTACGAGCAAATGTGCGCGTGGCAGCGGCCGCGCGTGAAGCGACACCGGCGGAGGGCGAGCCGGAAAAGGATCTGACGGCCGTCTCGCACAAGGCCATGAAGATCGCTTTCCGGACGGGAGGCGTGGTCGGCATGTTCACGGTGGGCCTCGGCCTGCTCGGTGCCTCCTGCGTCGTTCTCGTCTACGCGGCCGACGCGCCCAAGGTGCTCGAGGGCTTCGGCCTCGGCGCCGCGTTGATCGCCATGTTCATGCGTGTCGGCGGCGGCATCTTCACCAAGGCCGCCGACGTCGGCGCCGACCTGGTCGGCAAGGTCGAGCAGGGCATCCCGGAGGACGACCCGCGCAACGCCGCCACCATCGCCGACAACGTGGGCGACAACGTCGGTGACTGTGCCGGTATGGCGGCCGACCTCTTCGAGTCGTACGCGGTCACGCTCGTCGCGGCGCTCATCCTCGGCAAGGCGGCATTCGGCGACGCCGGACTCGCCTTTCCGCTGATCGTCCCGGCGATCGGCGTGGTCACCGCGATGATCGGTATCTTCGCGGTCGCCCCGCGGCGCGCCGACCGCAGCGGGATGACTGCCATCAACCGCGGATTCTTCATCTCCGCGCTGATCTCGCTCGGCATGGTGGCCGCGGCGGTGTTCATCTATCTGCCGTCCACGTACGCCGAGTTGGACGGTGTCACCGAGGCCGCGATCAAGTCGCACCCCGGAGACCCGCGGATTCTGGCGCTCGTCGCCGTGGGCATCGGCATCGTGCTCGCGGCCCTGATCCAGCAGCTGACCGGGTACTTCACCGAGACCACCCGGCGTCCCGTCAGGGACATCGGCAAGTCCTCGCTGACGGGACCAGCGACCGTGGTGCTGGCGGGTATCTCCATCGGTCTGGAATCCGCCGTCTACACCGCGCTGTTGATCGGTCTCGGTGTGTACGGGGCGTTCCTGCTCGGCGGTACGTCGATCATGCTCGCCCTGTTCGCGGTGGCTCTGGCCGGTACCGGTCTGCTCACCACGGTCGGCGTCATCGTCGCCATGGACACCTTCGGACCCGTCTCCGACAACGCCCAGGGCATCGCCGAGATGTCGGGCGACGTCACGGGCGCGGGCGCCCAGGTGCTCACCGACCTCGACGCCGTCGGCAACACCACCAAGGCCATCACCAAGGGAATCGCCATCGCCACGGCCGTTCTGGCCGCGTCCGCGCTCTTCGGTTCGTATCGCGATGCCATCGCGACCGCGGCCAGGGACGTCGGCGAGACGGTCGGCGAGGGCGCTCCGATGAACCTCGTGATGGACATCTCGCAGCCCAACAATCTGGTGGGCCTGATCCTCGGCGCCGCGGTCGTCTTCCTCTTCTCGGGTCTCGCGATCAGCGCGGTGTCCCGTTCGGCGGGCGCGGTCGTCTACGAGGTGCGGCGGCAGTTCCGCGAGCACCCCGGGATCATGGACTACACCGAGCAGCCGGAGTACGGGCGCGTCGTCGACATCTGCACCAAGGACGCGCTGCGCGAGCTGGCCACACCGGGTCTGCTCGCCGTACTGACCCCGATCGCCGTCGGCTTCTCGCTCGGTGTGGGAGCCCTCGGCTCCTTCCTGGCGGGCGCGATCGGCACCGGCACGCTGATGGCCGTCTTCCTCGCCAACTCCGGTGGCGCGTGGGACAACGCCAAGAAACTCGTCGAGGACGGACACCACGGCGGCAAGGGCAGCGACGCCCATGCCGCCACCGTCATCGGTGACACCGTCGGCGACCCGTTCAAGGACACCGCGGGACCGGCGATCAACCCGCTGCTGAAGGTGATGAACCTGGTGGCGCTGCTGATTGCGCCCGCGGTGATCCAGTTCAGTTACGGGGACGACTCCAGCGCCGGAATCAGGGCGCTGGTGGCGGTGCTCGCGATCCTCGTCATCATCGGCGCGGTGTACATCTCCAAGCGGCGCGGCATCGCCGTCGGTGACGAAGACAACCATGCGGAACGGAGCGCGAAGTCACCTGATCCTGCGGTGGTTTCGTAACACCTGCTCAAGAGGCGGGCGGGCGGCGCGTATTGACGTGTCGCCCGCCCGTTTGTGCGCCGTCGTGAGCCTTGTCTCTCTTGGTGCAAATGGCTTCAATAGGTTACAGAGCGGACATACGACATGCGGTTGTCGCCCACTTGGCGTGTATGTTCCGGGGCCGAGAGCCTTGGAAGGGACCAATCCGGTGAACAAGAAGCTTGCGGCCGCACTGTCGGGCGGCGCGGTACTGGTACTGGCGCTGTCGGGCTGCACCGACGACGACGGCGACAACAAGGTGAACGACTGGGCCAAGACGTTCTGCGACCAGGCGCAGCCGCAGATCAAGAAGAGGGCCAACGCTGAGCAGGCCATCATCTCGACGGCGGCGGACGGCAAGCCCGCCGACATCCAGGCCGCCGACTCGAAGGCCTTCCAGGACCTCGCCGATGTGAACAACTCACTCGCCACCGCGGTCAAGGCAGGCGGAACGCCGCCCATCGACGACGGCGCGAAGGTCCAGCAGGACGCGGTCGCCGAACTCCAGGCGACGGCCAAGGCCTACCTCGCTCTGAAGAAGCAGGTCGACGGGCTCAACGCCAAGGACCAGCAGAAGTTCGCGGACGGGCTGCAGGGCGTCGCCGACGGTCTGGCGACGATCGAGAAGATGAAGCAGGACGCGGTGAAGAAGCTGCAGTCCGGTGACCTGGGCAAGGCGATGGCCAAGGAGCCCGGCTGCCGGACGGTGAAGGTCTCGAGTCCCCCCGCGGGCGGTTCCGGCTCGGACTCCCCCTCGACCCCGGCTTCGTCGAAGGCACCGGCGAAGGCGTCGGCGAAGGCCGCGCCGAAGCCCTCGGTGACGGTCTCGGCAGGAAAGCCGAGCGAGCTGCCGAGCGAGCTGTAGGAGCCGGCGGGCAAGAAGGGGGCCCGGCCGTGCGGCGTTTGTCAGTGCCGGCCGCCACAATGGGCGGGTGAGTACGACCAGCCCTGCCCCAGGCCTTCCTTCGCCCGACCGCTCGCCCCGGCTGCGTGAAGCCCTCCTCGCCGCCGACTTCACCGCTGACGGACTGCTCGACCTGCTCGGCGCTCCCGCGTATGCCGCGCTCGCCCGCAGTGAGACGGTGCCTGCCCTGCGCGCCACCCGCGGGGACGGCGTCCTCGACACCCTCGTACAGCTGTTTCTGCTCCAGCGCTCCGTCGCCCCCGGGCGGGCGCGGGCAGCTCTGCCGCTCGACGAGTGCCTTGCCGACGGCTGGGTGGTGCAGGACGGCGAGGACGTACGCGCCACGGTCGATGTGAGGCCGTACGGCGGTCCCGAGGGCCAGGACTGGTTCATCGTCTCCGACCTGGGCTGCGCCGTCGGCGGTGCGGGTGGTGCGAGCGGCCAGGGCGAGGGTGTTGTTCTCGGTGTCGGCGGGGCGTCCACCACGCTCGCCGGGATCACCGTTCGTACGCCGGTGTCCTCCGCACTCGACCTGGGCACCGGCTCCGGCATTCAGGCGCTGCACGCCACCCAGCACGCGATCCGCGTGACGGCCACCGATCTGAACCCGCGCGCCCTGCACTTCGCGCGGCTCACCCTGGCGCTCTCCGGGGCCCCGGAGAGCGATCTGCGCGAGGGCTCGCTCTACGAGCCTGTCCACAAGGACACCTTCGACCTGATCGTGTCCAACCCTCCGTTCGTCATCTCCCCCGGCGCCCGGCTGACCTACCGGGACGGCGGGATGGGCGGGGACGATCTGTGCCGTGCGCTCGTTCAGCAGGCGGGGGACAGGCTGAACGACGGGGGATACGCCCAGTTCCTCGCCAACTGGCAGCACGTGGAGGGGGAGGAGTGGCAGGACCGGCTGCGTTCCTGGGTGCCGCGCGGCTGTGACGCCTGGATCGCCCAGCGCGAGGTGCAGGACGTGACGCAGTACGCCGAACTGTGGCTGCGGGACAGCGGCGACCACCGCAGTGACCCCGCTCAGTACGCCGCGCGGTACGAGGCGTGGCTGGACGAGTTCGAGGCTCGTAAGACCAAGGCCGTCGGCTTCGGCTGGATCACGCTCAGGAAGTCCGGTTCCGAGCGCCCTTCGATCGTCGCCGAGGAGTGGCCGCACCCTGTCGAGCAGCCGCTCGGCGCCGGCGTGCAGGCGCACTTCGAGCGGCAGGACTATCTGCGGACGCATGACGACGCGGCGCTGCTCGCCGGTCACTTCACGCTGGCCCCGGAGGTCGTGCAGGAGCAGGTCGGGCTGCCGGGCGCGGAGGACCCGGAGCATGTGGTGCTGCGTCAGAACCGCGGCATGCGGCGCGCCACCAAGGTCGACACGGTCGGCGCGGGCTTCGCCGGGGTGTGCGACGGGACGCTCAGTGCCGGACGGATTCTGGACGCGATCGCCCAGCTGCTCGACGAGGATCCGGTGGTGCTGCGTGATCGCACCCCGCAGGCGCTGCGGCTGCTGGTCGAGGAAGGTTTTCTGGAACCGGTCCGTCCATGAGGTGAAACCGGCCAACATCAAACAGAAGAAGAGGAGGGTCGACCTCCGGGTGGGTGAGCCGACGCGGCGTTCACCCGGAATTCGCACCCGTGTCGCCCGGAGGTGCCAGCCTCGGCCTCCGGGAGACCTCGGCTTCAGGGAAGGACCGGGTACGGGCATGGAGAGCGGGCCGGCGATCTTCGCGGGGACGGCGTTCACGCTGTTCGGGGCCGGGCTGCTGCTGTGGACGGGAGCACGTGTGCGCCACCGGGCGCCGGTCGCACACGGAGTGAGTCCCGCCACGGCCTTCGCTCTCGCCGCCCTCTTCGGCGCGGGATTCCTCGCACTCGGTCTCTGGTGCTTCGGCCGCGTCTGATCTGGGGGCATCTGGGCGCCGAAGCGCCGTCGTGCCGCTCCGGGGCGGCAGGAATGGCCGGACTCGGGTTACCGTTCGAGTGGCCGTTGCGGGCTTTTGCCGTTTGACACGGGGGCGGGTTGTACCGTCACACTCCGCAGCGACAGCAGCGTCACAGCCGTGCCGCACCCAGTGCCGTGCAGCCGTGAGCGCCCACAGAGCGTCGACCGGAGAGAAGAGCGAAGTTGTCCCCGACCAGCGAGACCGCACAGGGCGGCCGCCGACTCGTGATCGTCGAGTCGCCTGCCAAGGCGAAGACGATCAAGGGCTACCTCGGCCCCGGCTATGTCGTCGAGGCGAGCGTCGGGCACATCCGCGACCTCCCCAACGGCGCCGCCGAGGTGCCGGAGAAGTACACCGGCGAGGTGCGCCGCCTCGGTGTCGACGTCGACAATGACTTCCAGCCGATCTATGTCGTCAACGCCGACAAGAAGGCCCAGGTCAGGAAGCTCAAGGAGCAGCTCGCCCAGTCCGACGAACTCTTCCTCGCCACCGATGAGGACCGCGAGGGCGAGGCGATCGCCTGGCACCTGCTCGAGGTCCTCAAGCCCAAGGTCCCCGTCCACCGGATGGTCTTCCACGAGATCACCAAGGAAGCGATCCGTGAGGCCGTCGAGAACCCGCGCGAGCTCAACACGCGCATGGTCGACGCCCAGGAGACCCGCCGTATCCTCGACCGTCTCTACGGCTACGAGGTCTCGCCGGTCCTGTGGAAGAAGGTCATGCCGCGGCTGTCCGCCGGCCGTGTGCAGTCCGTCGCCACCCGTCTCGTCGTCGAGCGTGAGCGCGAGCGCATCGCCTTCCGCTCCGCCGAGTACTGGGACCTGACCGGCACCTTCTCCACCGGCCGCGCCGGGGACGCCTCCGACCCCTCCGTTCTCACGGCCCGGCTGAACACCGTCGACGGGCAGCGTGTGGCCCAGGGCCGCGACTTCGGCTCGGACGGGCAGCTCAAGTCCGCACAGGTGCTCCACCTCGACGAGGCGAACGCCCGGGCACTCGCCGCCGCGCTGGCCGATGCGTCGTTCGCGGTCCGGGCCGTCGAGTCGAAGCCGTACCGCCGCTCTCCGTACGCACCTTTCCGTACGACGACGCTGCAGCAGGAGGCCTCCCGCAAGCTGGGCTTCGGGGCCAAGGCCACCATGCAGGTCGCGCAGAAGCTGTACGAGAACGGCTTCATCACCTATATGCGTACGGACTCCACCACGCTGTCCGACACCGCCATCTCGGCGGCCCGGGCGCAGGTCACGCAGCTGTACGGCGCCAACTATCTGCCGGACAAGCCGCGTGTGTACGCCGGGAAGGTCAAGAACGCGCAGGAGGCGCACGAGGCGATTCGCCCTTCGGGTGATCGTTTCCGCACTCCGGCCGAGACGGGTCTGACCGGCGACCAGTTCAGGCTCTACGAGCTGATCTGGAAGCGGACCGTCGCCTCGCAGATGAAGGACGCGGTCGGTAACAGCGTCACTGTCCGGATCGGCGGCCGTGCTTCCGACGGCCGGGACGCCGAGTTCACCGCGTCCGGCAAGACGATCACCTTCCACGGCTTCATGAAGGCTTACGTGGAAGGCGCCGACGACCCGAACGCCGAGCTCGACGACCGTGAGCGGCGCCTCCCGCAGGTCTCCGAGGGTGATGCCCTCTCCGCCGAGGAGATCTCGGTGGACGGCCACGCGACCAAGCCGCCGGCCCGCTACACCGAGGCCTCGCTGGTCAAGGAGCTGGAAGAGCGCGAGATCGGCCGCCCCTCGACGTACGCGTCGATCATCGGCACGATTCTGGACCGCGGCTATGTGTTCAAGAAGGGGACGGCGCTCGTGCCCTCCTTCCTGAGCTTCGCCGTGGTCAATCTGCTGGAGAAGCACTTCGGCCGGCTCGTCGACTACGACTTCACGGCGAAGATGGAGGACGACCTCGACCGCATCGCGCGCGGCGAGGCGCAGGCCGTGCCGTGGCTGAAGGCTTTCTACTTCGGCGAGGGCGACGACAAGGGTGCCGCCTCCGGCGCGGGCAACGGCGACTGGGACCACCTCGGTGGCCTGAAGGAGCTGGTGACGGACCTCGGCGCGATCGACGCCCGGGAGATCTCCAGCTTCCCGGTCGGCGAGGGCATCATGCTGCGCGTCGGCCGGTACGGCCCGTACATCGAGCGCGGCGAGAAGGACGCGGAGGGCCATCAGCGCGCCGACGTGCCCGACGAGCTCGCTCCGGACGAGCTCACCGTGGAGTACGCGGAAGAGCTGCTCGCCAAGCCGAGCGGCGACTTCGAGCTGGGCGCCGACCCCGTGAGCGGCAACCAGATCGTGGCCAAGGACGGCCGCTACGGTCCGTACGTCACGGAGATCCTTCCCGAGGGCACCCCGAAGACCGGCAAGAACGCCGTCAAGCCGCGCACAGCCTCGCTTTTCAAGTCGATGTCCCTGGACACCGTCACGCTCGACGACGCGCTCAAGCTGATGTCCCTGCCGCGTGTGGTGGGCAAGGACGCGGACGGCGTCGAGATCACCGCGCAGAACGGCCGGTACGGCCCGTATCTGAAGAAGGGCACGGACTCGCGCTCCCTGGAGACCGAGGACCAGCTCTTCAACATCACGCTGGACGAGGCGCTGGCGATCTATGCGCAGCCCAAGCAGCGCGGACGGGCCGCGGCCAAGCCGCCGCTGAAGGAGCTGGGTACGGACCCGGTCAGCGAGCGGCCCGTGGTCGTCAAGGACGGGCGCTTCGGTCCGTACGTCACCGACGGCGAGACGAACGCGACGCTGCGCACCGGCGACAGCGTCGAGGACATCACGCCGGAGCGCGGCTACGAGCTGCTCGCCGAGAAGCGGGCCAAGGGGCCTGCCAAGAAGACGGCGAAGAGGGCTCCGGCCAAGAAGGCACCCGCGAAGAAGGCCGCGGCCAAGAAGACCGTGGCCAAGAAGGCGGTGGCCAAGAAGACCGCTGCGAAGAAGACGACGTCGGCCGCTGCGGCAAAGAAGACGACCGCGTCGGCCAAGGCATCGACGAAGGCGTCGGCGGACGAGTAGCGGTTTGCCTGTGGGCGCTTCGAACGGGAGGTATCGCACCCTCCGTACAAAGCGCCCGTATGTTCGGACAGGCCTCCGGGGAGCGGCGCGCTCCGGATAGGCTGGGCGGATGACGCGAGCCGAGCAGCCAGCCGAGCAGCAGGCGGTCGTGAGCACCGCCTCAGAGACTGCCTCAGACTCCGACGCAACCGACGCACTTGGCGCGGATTCCCGTGAACGCGCGGTGCGCGCCCTGCTGCGCTTCCCCCCGCTCAGGCGGTTGTGGAACGCACAGGTCGTGGGCGGGATCGGTGACTCTGTCGCCCTCCTTGTCCTCCTCCTGCTGACGCTGCAGGCCTCGGTCCTGGCGGGCACCTTCGGGGAGGGCTATCGCGGAGCGGCGTTCGCCGTCGCCGCCGTGCTCGGTGCGCGGGTGCTGGCCACGCTGCTCTTCGGCGCGGTACTGCTCGGCCCGCTGACCACTCTCACTTCGCCCAAGGGACCGCTCGACCGGCGCTGGACGATGATCGGGGCGGACGGGCTGCGGCTCGCACTCTTCGTCGTCGCGCCGCTGTGGATCGACTGGACCCCGGACAATGCCCCGGCGATGCTGCTGATCACCGTCTTTGTCGCGGGCGTCGCCGAACGCTTCTGGACGGTCGCCCGCGACGGTGCCGCTCCCGCGCTGCTCCCCGCCCCGCCGCTGGAGGGCGCGGCCGTGCGCCCGCTGCCGGACCACCTCGACGCGCTGCGCACGCTGTGGCTGCGTACGGGCTTCGCCGTCATCCCCGCCGGGGCCGCGGTCCTGCTCGTGGCGACGCTGATCGGAAACCTGCTCGGCTCGGGCATCGACTGGTTCTCGCTGCACCAGGCGGCCCTCGGTTCGTATGTCGCGGCCGGTCTCTTCGCCGCGTCCATCTCGACGCTGTACTTCGTCGAACTGCCCGGCTCGCAGACCCCGCGGCCGCGTTCGCCGCTCGAAGGGCTGCGCCGTCCGTCCACCGGCAACGGCCTGGAGCGGGGGCGTACGGGCGCCATACCGCTGTTCGTCCTCGCCTGCGGGTCGGTCGCCGCCGCGATCGCATCCGCCGTGGCCGTCTCCGTACTGCACGCCTTCGACCTGGGCGGCGGGCCCGCCGCCTTCGCGCTTCTCGTGCTCGCGCTGACCGGCGGCACCGGTGTCGGCATCCGCGCCGCCGCCGCCGTACTGCCCACGCTCTCGCGCCGGCGGCTGCTCGCCATCGCGCTCGCCGTCACCGGCATCGCGCTGCTCGCGATGGGCCTGGTGCCCGACACGGCGAGCGTGCTGTTCATCGCGCTGCTCGCGGGACTCGCGGCCGGTGTCGCGGCGAGCACCGGGCACGCGCTGATCGACCAGGAGGCCGAAGACTTCCGGCGTCCCCGGATCACCGAGCACCTCCAGGCGGTCGTACGGGTCGCCATCGCCCTCGGCGCGCTGGCGGCTCCGCTGCTCGCCGCGGCGATCGGGCCGCACCGGCTCGCGAGCGGGGACTTCGTCTTCGCGCACGGCGGCGCGGCGTTCACGCTGATGCTGGTCGGCGCGCTGCTGCTGCCCGTCGCGGCCGTGGTGCTCGCCAAGACGGACGACCGGTCCGGAGTTCCGCTGCGCCGGGACCTCGGCGACGCGCTGCGCGGCGGGGCCGACCCGGCGCAGGCACCGTCCCCGACCGGGTTCTTCATCGCCATGGAGGGCGGCGACGGGGCCGGGAAGTCCACACAGGTCGAGGCGCTCGCGGAGTGGATCCGGGCGAAGGGCCACGAGGTCGTCGTGACGCGTGAGCCGGGCGCCACGCCGATAGGGAAGCGGCTGCGGTCGATCCTGCTCGACGTGTCCTCGGCGGGGCTCTCGAACCGCGCTGAGGCGCTGCTGTACGCCGCCGACCGTGCCGAGCACGTCGATTCGGTCGTACGGCCCGCGCTGGAGCGCGGCGCGATCGTCATCTCCGACCGCTACATCGACTCGTCGGTCGCCTACCAGGGCGCGGGCCGCGATCTGTCCCCGACCGAGATCGCCCGTATCAACCGGTGGGCCACGGACGGACTCGTACCGCATCTGACCGTGCTGCTCGACGTCTCCCCGGAGACGGCGAGGGAGCGCTTCACCGAGGCGCCGGACCGGCTGGAGTCGGAGCCGGCGGAGTTCCACCAGCGGGTGCGGGCCGGATTCCTGACCCTCGCGGCGGCAGACCCGGGCCGGTATCTGGTGGTGGACGCCGGGCAGGAGCCCGCGTCGGTCACCACGGTCGTACGGCACCGGCTCGACCAGATGCTGCCCCTGTCCGAGGCCGAGGTGAAGGCGCAGGCAGAGGCGCGCAGGGCGGCCGAGGAAGAAGCCAGGCGCAGGGCCGAGGAAGAGGCCGCGCGCAAGGCGGAGGAAGAGCGGCTCGAACGCGAGCGGCAGGAACAGCTCGCGAAACTCCGCGCCGAGGAGGAGGAGCGCAAGCGCCGCGAGCTGGAGGAGGCGCGGCAGCGCGAGGCCGAACGGCAGGCGGAGGAGGCCCGGCAGCGGGCCGAGGAAGCACGGCGGCTTGCCGACGAGGAGCGGGCGCGGCGGCTGGCCGAGGAGAAGGCGCGCCGGGAGGAAGAGGAACGGCTTCGCCGGCAGGCTGAGGAGGAGGCCCGGCTGCGGGCCGAGGCGGAGGAACGGCGTCTCGAGAAGCAGCGCAAGGCGGAGGAGGCGCTGCTCAGGGCCGAGGAGGCGCGGAGGCTGGCCGAGGCGGAGGCAGCGGCGGCTGCGCCCTCGCCGTCGGAGGTGACGGTGCCTACGCCGGTGGTCGCGCCGCCGGACGCGGTGACGCAGGAGGTCCCGACGCCGACGCCCGTGGCCGATGAGACGGCGGTACTCCCGAAGGTCCCGGCGGACGCGGACGAGACTGCGGTGCTTCCTCCGGTACGGGACGCGGACGAGACGGCCGTGCTCCCTCCGGTACGGGACGCGGGCGCGGCCCGGGACGAGCGCACGCGTGAGCTCCCCCAGGTCGACCCGAGCTCGGGCCGCCCGCGCCGCCGCTCGGACTGGGCGGAAGAAACGCCACTGGACGACCTCCCGACACTGGCGGACGAACTGCTGGGCCCGCACGAGGACGACGAGAACGGCGGCAGCCGCAGGAGGCGCTGAGTCTGGGGTCCGCTCCGGGGTCGGTTGCGCTTTGGGGTCCGCGCCTTGTGTTGCCCGGCGCCGCAGGGTGACCGTCGGGGGCCGCTCCGGGGCCGCGTCGGGACCGCAGATTTCGGCGCAGTCCTGCCCCTGCCGCGGGGTGCGGGCGTCCGCGCGGGGTGACGCTTGTGGGCCCCCGCGCCGCGAAGGCGACGCCGGGGATGCGGGGTGCCCGCATCGCGCCGCGAAGCTGGCGCATCGGGGTGTGGGGGCGCAGCCCCCTTCCCCCTGGGGGCCTCGGGGCTTGCCCCAGTCTCGGGAAGGGGCGGGGTGGGGGAGACGCCCCCGACCCGCACCCCGCTGTCAGACCTTGCCCCCACAATGGAGACCCCCACGCAAGAAAGGCGGGTGACGGCCCATGGCCGTATGGGACGACGTCGTCGGCCAGGAGCGCGTCCACGCGCAGCTCTCCGCCGCCGCCCGGGACGCCGACACCCGCGTCACCGCCGAAGCCCGCCGTGAGCGGCCGCCGGACGCGTCCAAGATGACGCACGCCTGGCTGTTCACCGGTCCGCCCGGTTCCGGGCGGTCCACCGCCGCTCGGGCGTTCGCCGCGGCGCTGCAGTGCACGAGTCCCGACCGTGCCCTCGGCGGGGAGCCCGGGTGCGGGTTCTGCGACGGCTGCCACACCACCCTTGTCGGTACGCACGCCGACGTCGAGGTGATTCGTACGGACCTGCTCTCCATCGGCGTCAAGGACACCCGAGAGCTCGTCCGCCGCGCGCAGCTCTCCCCGGCCGGCGGGCGCTGGCAGGTGATCATCCTGGAGGACGCCGACCGGCTCACGGAGGGCGCGGGCAATGTCCTGCTGAAGGCCGTCGAGGAGCCCGCCCCCCGCACCGTGTGGCTGCTCTGCGCGCCGTCGATCGAGGATGTGCTGCCGACGATCCGTTCCCGCTGCCGCCATCTCACGCTTCGTACGCCACCCGTCGAGGCGGTGGCCGACGTACTGATCCGGCGTGACGGGATCGAGCCCGATGTCGCCATGTCCGCCGCCCGCACCACCCAGGGGCACATCGGCCGGGCGCGCCGCCTGGCGACGGACGAGCGGGCCCGGGCCCGCCGGGCGACCGTGCTGAAGATGCCGTTGCGCGTCGAGGACATCGGCGGCTGCCTCAAGGCCGCCCAGGAGCTGATCGACGCCGCCGCCGAGGACGCCAATCAGGTGGCCGAGGAGGTCGACGTCAAGGAGACCGAGGATATGAAGGCGGCTCTCGGCGCATCGGCCGGGGGGCGGATGCCCCGGGGGACCGCGGGGGCGATGAAGGAGCTAGAGGACAGGCAGAAGCGCCGGAAAACGCGTTCGCAGCGCGACAGCCTGGATCTCGCGCTGACCGATCTGACGGGCTTCTACCGCGATGTGCTCGCCCTCCAGATGGGCTCCGAGGTCGCGCTCGCCAATCTCGACGTACGGGACTCTCTCGACCGGATCGCCCGCGCTTCGACCCCCGAGGGCACGCTGCGCCGGATAGAAGCGGTGGTCGCCTGTCGTCAGGCGCTGGACAGCAATGTCTCGCCCCTGCTGGCCGTCGAGGCGATGGCGGTGGCTCTGCGCGCGGGCTGAGCCACCGCGACGGTGTTGACCGGCTCACCCGTACGGGCACCGGCAGGCATGGCCCGCACCCTGCGGTTACGCTCCGAGGATGGACACCAGGCGCCTGTTTCGCACCTCCGCCCTCGCGCTGGCCACTGCCGGTCTGCTGATCTCCGGCTGTACGGGCGGGAGTTCGTCGTCAGGCGCCTCCGCCTCCGCCGCACCGGGCCGGGCCGCCCCGGCCGCCGCTCTCAAGCCGTACTACGAGCAGCAGTTGAAGTGGCGCCCGTGTGGTGTCGAGGGCTTCGACTGCGCCACGATGAAGGCTCCGCTGGACTACGCCGCGCCCGACGGCGACTCCATCAAACTGGCCGTCGCCCGCAAGAAGGCCACCGGCCCCGGCAAGCGCCTCGGCACGCTGCAGGTCAACCCGGGTGGCCCAGGCGGCTCGGCGGTCGACTATCTGCAGGGGTACGCGGGTATCGGCTACCCCGCCCCCGTCCGCGCCCGATACGACATGGTCGCGATCGACCCGCGCGGTGTCGCCCGCAGCGAGCCCGTCGAATGCCTCTCCGGCAAGGAGATGGACACGTACACCCAGGTCGACCAGACCCCCGACGACGCTGCCGAGACGGCCCGGCTCTCGACCTCGCTGAAGGATTTCGCGGCGGGCTGCAAGCAGCGTTCGGGCGAGGTCCTGCCCCATGTCTCCACCGTCGAGGCGGCGCGCGACATGGACATCCTGCGCGCTGTGCTTGGCGACGAGAAGCTGTCGTACGTCGGGGCTTCGTACGGCACCTTCCTCGGCGCGACGTACGCCGAGCTGTTCCCCGACCGCACCGGCCGTCTCGTCCTGGACGGTGCGATGGACCCCTCACTGCCGTCCCGTGAGATGAACCGGGACCAGACCGCGGGCTTCGAGACCGCGTTCCAGTCCTTCGCCGCGGACTGCGTCAAGCAGAAGGACTGCCCGCTCGGCGACACCTCCGCCGCGGACGCCTCGCGCCGGCTCAAGGCCTTCTTCGCCGCGCTCGACGCCAAGCCCGCCGAGACCGGTGAGAGCCGCAAGCTCGGTGAGTCGCTGGCCACGACGGGCGTGATCGCCGCGATGTACGACGAGGCCGCCTGGCCCCAGCTCCGCGAGGCCCTCACGACCGCCATGGCCGGGGACGGAGCCGCGCTGCTCTCGCTGGCCGACAGCTACTACGAGCGCGAGAGCGACGGCACGTACGCGAACCTGATGTACGCCAACGCGGCCGTGAACTGCCTCGATTCGCCGCCCGCCTTCACCACTCCCGGGGCCGTGCAGGCGGCTCTCCCGGAGTTCGAGAAGGCCTCGCCGGTCTTCGGCAGGGGTTTTGCCTGGGCCTCGCTGAACTGCGCGTACTGGCCCACCCCCGCGACCGGCGCGCCGCACCGCATCGAGGCGAAGGGCGCTGCCCCGATCGTGGTCGTCGGCACCACCCGGGACCCGGCCACCCCCTACAAGTGGGCGCAGGGGCTGGCCTCGCAGCTGTCCTCGGGGAGCCTGCTGACGTACGAGGGCGACGGCCACACGGCGTACGGGCGGGGCAGCGACTGCATCGACACGGCGATCAACACCTACCTGCTGGAAGGCACGGTTCCGCCGGACAACAAGCGCTGCAGCTGAAGCGACCGGACGTGGTTCGAGGGAGGTCCGAGGGTGGTTCGGGGCACCCGAAACAACCCTGTAGACTTGGCGCCGCTGCTGATGCGAACGTGTCTTCGTCAGGACGCGTATATCGGCAGCTTGCCGCCTTAGCTCAGTTGGCCAGAGCAACGCACTCGTAATGCGTAGGTCTCGGGTTCGAATCCCGAAGGCGGCTCCAAGGTGAATCCCCAGGTCAGGCCTCTGACCTGGGGATTCTTCGTTTTCTTGACCTTGGGATGCGGGCTCATCGGGCACCTGTGGCCTACGCATCGCAATGCGTAGGTCCAAGGTTGACAGCCGGTGGTGATTTCTTCTTGCAAGTCTGTGACCTGGTCCAGGTCCCGGGCCGCCTCTGTGACCGTCTCCCAGTCTCCAGGTGTCCAAGTCCACGGGGAAGCTTCACTCAGCATCGCTCGGTCAGATTCGCATCCCCGGCTACCGAGAGGGGCCCTGACCCACACGCGCGAACAGCCAGAAGATCACCCGACCAGGAACCCAGTTCGACCCGCACGTTCCAAGATCGGTTGCGATGCGGCTTCTACAGTCAGCCCAGTTCAGCTGTCCCAACGCCCGGCCTGGGGTGACCTGTCACGCCCGGGCGCGCAACCGGGCGACCTGCCGTGAAGACGTGTTGGATCCGGCGGAGGGCGCCCAACTCGGTTAGCGGGTTGCCATCAACGACGATGAGGTCGGCGCGCTTGCCTGGGGCCAGGACACCTGTGTCGGGCAGTCCGAGGGCATGAGCGGCGTTGACGGTGGCCATGTCGAGAATCTCGGGATGTGCGAAACCGAGTGAGGCAAAGAATTCGAGCATGCCGACGTAGTCGCCGAAATGAGCGCCTGGCACGCCCGCGTCGGTGCCGGCGATGAACCGGACACCGGCCTCCCGCATTTCAAGGATGACCTCGACCATCGCTTTTGCACGCTCAGGCCCCATTTGATCGAGGAACAGCCGCCAGTCCCCGGAGACGCAGCGGCAGACGGCCACGTCGTCCTCGACCATGCGGCGGATAACCGCCGGATCATGGACGATGCCCTCCGCAGTCCGCCAGGAACAGTGCTCAATTGTCCGGACACCCGCGGCCACACAATGGGCGATGGTCTCCGATCCGTGCGCGTGCGCGGCCACTCCCAGACCGTGACGCTCGGCTTCCTCGACGATCAGACGCAGCTGACCGGGTGTGAACTGCGCCTCCCACATACGTGGGCCACTCGGGGTGAGTGCGCCGCCCGAGGCCATCACCTTGATCAGATCGGCCCCCGCTGCCGCGTTGCGGGCGATCTGTGCCCGGATGTGGTCGTCCGTGCTCACTTCACCGCCAAGGAAGCCGCAATGGCCCCCGCGTGAGGTCAACGGTGCGGTGGCGGCGACGATGCGTGGCCCGACCTTGGCCCCGGAGTCGATGGACGCCCGCAACGCCACGGTCAGCGCGTCACGGTCACCGAGATCCCGCACGGTCGTCACCCCGGCGGCCAGCATCTGTGCGGCACGGTCCGCCATGGCGGTGGACAGCTCGCCAGGGTCCGCCTCGACCACAGCACCGATCGGGTCCGGACCCGCGTCGAAGGCGAGGTGGACATGGCAGTCGGTCATTCCGGGCATCAGTGTGGCCCCCGGACACCGCAATCGGGGCACTCGCGCATCGACCGATGCGTCCAAGTCGGCGGTTGCACCGACGACGGTGACCTTGCCGGACTCGATGAGCACCGCGCCCTCCAAAGTCACCTGGTCCGAGGGTCCGGCGATGACGCGGTCTGCGGTGATCAGTACCTTGTTCACGATGTCCTTTCACGCAGGGCGTGGGATAGGGCAATGAGTTCGTGGGCCTCGGCGCTCAGGTCGTTGCTGGCGGGCGACGCGACGAGAGCGGCGGGCAGTTCGGTCTGCGGGGACTCGGTCGGCGGCTTCATGGCCAGCGCATCGACGATGTGCTGGGCGAGTTGATCGGCCGGGGCATGGGCGAGGTCGGCATCGGGCGCGATACGAGTCAGGTAGGGGCTCAGGCGCACCAGCCCGTCACGGCATTCGATGAGCCGACGGTAGAACCGCCGCTCTTGGGTGCGGCTCCGGCGGACACTGCGCCATCCGGAAGCGGACGGCGGCCGGTTCAGGACGAGCTCAGGATAGGCAGCGGTCAGTGCCTTCCACAGGGGGTCGAGCTCGCGATACAGGCGGCGGTGGTGCACGACCGACCGCACGCGAGTGACCAGTTGGACGCCGCCCACGTAGCAGATTCCGACGAGGACGATGCCCATGGCCCAGTTGGACAGTGACCAGTTCACCGTGTTGAACCCCTCGTGGGCCCCGGGTTCGCCGATGCGCAGAGCCACCAGGATCACCCGGTTGACCGCCGTGATCGTCAGTGCGAGGAGTCCCAGGGTCATGATGAGCAGGCCGAACCCGAGGTTCCGGGACGCCCGGCGCGCATAGCGGAGGGCCCACAGCCCGGACGCCAGGTAGGCGTAGACGAAGTAGGCGTTGCCGACGAAGTAGAACGAGGCGATGGGAGGTAGTGCCATGTCCGGGGTGCCCAAGGAATGACCGCGCATCCCTGCGGGTGTGGCAAGCATGGCAACGGCCAGGATGGTCAGAGCACCGGCGAGCAGTCCGGTGTCGATCCACAGGTGCCTGCGGTATTCGGCCTCCGGCCCAGGCGTGGCGGAGACGAAGACCAGAACGAGGGTGAAGAGGCCGGAAAGATAGACCGAGTTGAAGACCAACTTACCGACGCCCACGGCCGTGACCTTGTCGATCGCGGTGCTGACCTCAGGGAAGCTGAGGATCTCCCCCGTCATCAGCAGGAGCAGAGACGCGACGAGGAATCGCAGCACCCGGTCGTGCGGGGCGCGTGCGAGGTCGGCGCCCTTCCACAGCACCCCGAAGCCGAGCAGGATGATCAGTGGCATTTGGAACATCAGGCCCATCCCCATGGGGGGTTCAGCGCCGAGCACAGCGGATCCAGGTCCGGGTCCTCGGGCGTACGAGGACTGACATAGTCGATGATCATCGCCCACTCCTGGATGATCGTCGCTACCAGCTCGGCCTCGCGTTCGTAGTCCTCGGTGTAGCAGGTGCGCCGGAAGCCCCGGGTGATCAGGCCCTGGGGGAAATCTGGTCCGAGATCAGGGAATTCCTCCCCCGTGTCACCGTCGTCCTCGTGCTCGGCGAGGATATGGCCCACCTCGTGCAGGATGATGTGGTCTTGGTGAACCCGGGTGGTTTCCTCCTGATAGAAGATGACCTCTTCGTTCGGCCGGGACATCCATAATCCGAAGGGTCCCGGAACTGGTAGCGCCCAAGGGATCAACCGGATCGGCTTGCCCAGACGTTCACCGAGTCTGCGACATAAGTCGTCCACCTTTAACGGAGGTTGAAGATCGAGGTTCCGCAGCAGCCGTTTGCACTGCCGGCGGAGCTTGCGTTCACGTACGACCACAGTCGCCCTTCTTATGCCTCAGTGTCCGGACCCGGAGCGTCGTCCTGGTCGAAGACCGCCATCATCTTGAGGAGTTGCCTGCGTGTGGCCGGTGTCATGGCCCCCGCCCTCATCGCGATCGCCCGCACCTGATGATCGGCAAGCCGTTGTCGCAACAGCTCTTCCTCGGGATCCTCCTGGGCGACCAGCATCTGGACTGTGATCGGCGGTGTTCCTGAGGGGCGGTGATCGTCGAAGAACTTGGCGATGCCCTCCAGCACGCTCAATGTCGGGTTGGTGTGAGACCCGTTGCGCAGCATCGCCAGGTAGCTGCGGGACAGGGTCACCGGATGTGACGGGTCGGTGGTGATGGCCTTGGCCACTTCGGCGGTCGAGTACTCCCTGTGTCGGCCATAGCCATCGGTCCATCGCGCCAGCGCGAACAAAGCGTTCAATCGCTCGGCCAGTGACTGCTGTTCCCCCTTGCCGCCCTCTGCCGTCATGGTCATGCTCCCATTGTCGGTTCGATGCTCGCGCTCACAGGGTGACAGATCGGCCATGTTGCGGCGCCTCTTGGACACCATGCGTATCTGGTTGACCTCCATCGCGGCTCGGTGCCAATATTTTGGACACTTCGCCAACGGTGTCGACGGTGTGGAAAGAGGGCAATGACTGATGCTGTCACGTAGGCCGCTGCGGGTGCGTACCCCTTTTGCTCGCTTATGGGGAGGCGTTTCGCGTCGGCAGGCCAACTCCGCGTTCCCGGGAACGAGAACACCACGGGGGCGCTCGCTAGTGCTGCGGGGCAGGCGTCAACCCCGTCGGCGGGCTGGGCCGGCATCCGACGCACATGTCGCAGAACGCCGGTGGAGCAGTGTCGGCACCCGGCGCGTCCGCGTTCGCCTGCCCGTCGGCAATGCGGCTCTGTCCCGTTCCACGCAACGCGAATGCCTGCGCTGACACCGGACCTGGGACCGCGTCGCCGTGGACCGGGAGGTGGCCTTACACGTGTACGTGCCATCTCCAAGCCCTGCTGTACACCAAGCCCGTCATGCCCTGTTTGAGCCCGGCCCGTTGGTCGAGCTGCCCGGATACGGGGTTCCTGTGCGTCCTGTCCGGCGCGGAACCGCCGGGGAAGCGGGTCGGAAACAAGCCCATGCGCATCAGACTCATTCGCTGCATTCCATTCCTTTCCTGGAGCGTGCGGGAAGCGTCGAGGCGGTGCAATCGCGCGCCTGACGGAACTGTCATGGGCGGTTCAAGGTGAGCTGGGACTCGCGCGTCACGTACATCATCAGCGACGCCTGCCACGTTCTGTGCTCAGCGAACCCGGAAAAGAACGAGCAGAAAGTGAGAACTCACACAGATGACCCCTTCGTCAATGTCTGGGGACATGGAAGGCCTGGAAATAAAACTCCAGGAGTGTCCGGTCGAAACCGTTTCCATAGCACTACTGAGACTCGGTGGTTCGCCACGGCTGGACGGTGAGGACGACGCCCACGTCCGCCTGCTCGCGGCATCGACGGCGGAGTTACCGCCGATCCTCGTGCACGCGGACACGATGAAGGTCATGGACGGCGCACATCGGGTGCGCGCCGCCATTCTGCGCGGGCAGCGGGACATCCGCGCCCGCTGCTACCGGGGGGACGCCGACGAGGGATTCGTCCTGGCCGTCTCGCTGAACGCCCGCCATGGTCTGCCGCTCACTGCGGCCGACCGTACGGCCGCCGCCGTACGCATCATGACGTGCCGTCCGCAGTGGTCCAACCGCCGGGTCGCGCGGCTGGCCGGGCTCTCGCCCAGCACGGTCGCGAGCCTGCGCAGCCGTTCGACCGACCTCAATGACCAGTCGAACACCCGTGTGGGCAGCGACGGTCGCGTACGGCCGGTCAGTGGCGCCGCCGGCCGGCTCCAGGCCCGCGAACTCCTGCTCAGCAGGCCCGAACTGTCCCTGCGGCAGGTGGCCAGGGCGGTCGGCATCGCACCGTCGACCGTGCGCGACGTACGTGACCGCCTGGCCTCCGGACAGGACCCGCTGCCGCCGCGACAGCGCGGAAACCCGCAGTACGCGAAGGGTGCGACGAGTACCCCGGCCGCCCCGGCCAAGACGCCCGCCCCCGTCCCGGCCGCGGCACCGGTCCCGGAAGCCGTGGCCGGGTCCGCGCCCCTGCCCACCGGCGGTGCGGTGCCGCGTCCCCGGGTGCCGGACCGGGATGTTCTGCTGCGGAGGCTGCGCAGCGACCCTTCCCTCCGGTTCAACGAGACCGGGCGCAGCCTCCTGCGCTGGCTGGGCCAGCATCCGCACGAGTCGGCCGACCTGGGCCAGGTCGTGCGGAGCGTCCCGCCGCACTGGGCCACCGCCGTCGCCGAGCTGATCCGCGTCAACGTCGAGGCGTGGGCCGAGTGCGCGGAGGCGCTCGAACAGCGGGCCGGTGAGTCTTTCGGCGGGGGCGGGGAAAGCCGCTGTGCGAGTTGAATCCGCCGCCCGTTGACCGTTTTTCGAGGGCTGCCTAGATTTCTGGATGTCAGCGACGGAGAACGGAAAGACGGAAACAGCCGGAGAAAGGGTGGGACTGATGACGGCGGTCGGAGAAACCGGGGTCGAATTCATACCCGTGACGACCGTAGCGGACGAGGAAATCCTCGACGAGGTTCTTTCCCGGCCCTTCTCCTACGTTTCCACCGAAGGCGCTGTCTGGCGGTCGGCGGCAGAGCGACTGCGTTATGTGAGGGACGAGCGGAAATCGCATCTGCTCGTCATTTCCGCCGGGCAGCCGGTGGGAGCGGTCAGCTGGTCACCGGGGCAGACGCCCGGTTTCTTCCGGATCGGTCTGGTCTCCTGCCGCGACGAGACCTGGACCCCGGTCCTGGTCGACCGGGCCGTACGCAGAGCGATGGCGCTGCTGACCCGGGCTGCCGAGGTCCAGCGTGTCGAACTGTTGACGCCCACCTACAACGACGTGTTCCTGGAGTACCTCACCGACTGCGCCGGCTTCGAGGTGGAGGGCGTCCTGCGGGACCGGTTCTTCCTCGACGGACGGTACTGGCCGGGCGTCGTCTGCTGCGCAGACCTGCGGGAGTTCGCCCCGCAGGGCGCGGTGGAGCCCGCCGGCCGGCAGGAACTCCTGGACCGCCTGCGCAAGAAGGCACTCGAGGATCTGGCCCACGCCCACCACGACATGTGGAGCGCCTGAACCCGGTTGCCGATCCCGGGTCGCCGATCCTCGTACCGCCCCCCTGACCCACCGCTGTCACCAGCGGTGTCCCACCCACCCACCGAGCACCGAGAGGAGGACATGACATGGACCTCACCAACGTGATGGAGCTGCAGGGCACCGAGATCGTCGCCGACGGCGTCGAGCTCGCCGCGAGCACGGCCAGCGACGGCTGCTGATCCGGCGCGGTCCGGCCGGCGGGACGTCACCCGCCGGCCGGACCCCTCCCCCTTTTCCGTACCCCACTCACCACGACACCTGACACGACACCTGAGAGGAGTCGCCGTGCCCTCGTGGAGCATGATTCCGACCAGCCCGCGGAGTGTCGGCGTGGCATTGCCCGAACGCGTTGTCACCAACGCCGAGTTGTGCGAGACGCTGGACAGCACCCCGGAGTGGATCGAGGAGAAGACCGGTATCCGGGAACGCCGGTACCTCGCCGCGGACCAGAACATCACGGACCTGGCGGTGGAGGCGGCGGCGAAGGCACTCACCGCGGCCGGGCTCGCGGCCCGTGACGTGGACGTCCTCGTCGTGGCCTGCACCAGCCCCGACTGGATGATGCCCTCGCTCGGTGTCATGGTCGCCGACCGGCTGGGCATCGAGACGCCGCGCATCATCGACATCACCCAGCACGCCTGCGCCTCCTCCGTCTACGCCACCTACACGGCGTCGTGCATCCTGCAGGAACCGGGCCTCGAGAACGCACTGGTCGTGTGCGCCGAGTGCGTCTCGCGCAACACCGGGCCGCAGGACCGCACCACGCGCATCTTCTTCGGGGACGCCGCCGCGGCCATGGTGGTCACCAGGAGCGAGGCGCCGGCCGGTCTCCTCTCGTACGACCTGGGCAACGCGTACTCGGACGCCGTCACCCTGATCTCGCCCTCCCAGCTGCGCCATGAACTCGACACGCTGGGGCGCGAAGTGCACAGCCCCTACCTCCAGATGGACGGCAGGACGGTCTGGCAGGAGGCCGGCACCCGGGTGCCGAAGTCACTGGAGGAGACGCTCGCCAGCGCCGGCGTCGGAGTCGAGGACGTCAACGGGTTCGCGCTGCACCAGGCCAACGTACGGCTCGTGCACTACATCGCCCGCGCCGTGGGCGCCGACCTGGACCGCGTGGCCATCACCGCCGACACCCTCGGCAACACCGGCGCTGCCTCACCGCTGACCTCGCTGGCGGCCCTGGCCCGGGACGGCCGGGCCCGCGCCGGTGACCTGATCGTGCTCGGGGCCATCGGGGCCGGGTTCCTGTGGGGCTCCCTGTGCTTCCGCCTGCCCGCCGACCTCAATGTCGAGTAACAGCCCGCCTTCGGCGTGGAGTTGTGGAGTCACCGCATGGACGTTCTACGCAAGACCTTTCTGGAGCTTTTCGAACAGCGCCTGGACGGCGCGGTCCCCGACGACGACAGTGTCGTCTTCGGCAGCGAGAGCACGTACGGCCTGGAGTCCATGGACACCCTGCGGTTCGTGTCCGCGCTGCTGCCGCTCTACGGGGACAAGGTGTACGACCTTCAGGTCGAGGGCATCAGCAGCCTCCGCAGTGTCCACGACCAGCTCGAAACCGATTAGGACCGGCGCGTGAGAGGCCTGCTTTGCGGGCTCGCGCCGCTGACCGAGGCCCACTTGGGGGTCGTGGCGAAGTGGCTGAGCCCCTCGGAGTGCGAGGCCCTGGTGCGCGGTACGTCGAGCACGGTGTCGCGCGAGTCCCAGTACGCGGCCCTGGAATCCGGGTCCTTCGCCGGCTCCGGTGACCGCCGGGCCGCGGTCGTCACCGACGTACGCGGTACACCGGTGGGGATCGTGCACTGGTGGCGGCTGGCCGAAGGGGTGTACGAGGTCGGCGGTGCCACCGGCGACGAGCGGCTGTGGAACACGGGGATCGGCATCGAGGCCGCCCTGCTCCTGGTCGACTACCTCTTCGAGGTCAGGAACTGCCGTCGCGTCGAGTTCACCACCGGGCTGCACAACAACGCCGTCATCAACATCGGCCTGGACGACGGCATGACGATCGAGGCGGTCTGCCGGAACTACTTCTCGGCCGTGGGCACCACCGTGCCGGCGGTCAAGTCCGGGACGACCCGCGAGGAGTACCGGCGGCCGTACCCGCACTACCAGCCCCGCGTGGGCCGACGCCTCGACGCCGCCCGGCACGAGGCCCGTACGAGAGCCCTGTCCCGGCGCGTCGACGTCCGGGCGATCGCCGACCGCCTGATACGCGACGGCGGTCGGGACACCGGCAGCAGCCAGGGCAGTCAGAGCAGCCAGAGGAGCCAGCAGCCATGAGCGACACGAAGCCCGGCGTTCACCGGGGCGTCCTGGTGGTCGGCGGAACGAGCGGCCTGGGGCAGGCGGTGGCCCGGCAGTTCGCGCCGATCGCGGAGACCGTCCATCTGACCTACCACGGCCGTGGCGACGACGCCGAGAAGGTGGCCGCCCTGGTGGCCGAGGACGGCGGCACCGCCGTCGTGCACCAACTCAGCCTGCCCGACCCGGATGTGCGGGGCGCGGCGGTCCGCCGGCTGTTCACCGAGATCACCCCCTGTGACGTCGTCGTCAACTGCGCGGTCGCCAACCAGGCCGCGCTCGCGACCGTGTCCAACGCCGAGCACTTCAAGACGGTGATCGACGCCAATGTGCTGGGCACCTACCAGGTCAACGCCGTGGCCGCGCAGGCCATGGCCGCGACCGGCGGCGGCAGCGTCGTCAACGTGTCGTCGATCCTCACCCGCCACTACATCGTCGGCGCCATGCCCTACATCACCAGCAAAGCGGCGATAGAGGCCCAGACCCGTGGGTTCGCCCGGGAGTGGGGCCGGCTCGGGCTGCGCTTCAACGCCGTCTCGCCGGGGCCCATCCGTGACACCCGGCTGCTCTCCACCGTCCCCAGGGAAGCCATCGAGGAGATCATGGGCGGCCCCGACTACGAGGAGCGACTGCTCGATCCGCGCCAAGTCGCGGCGGTCATATGCCGGTTGGCGGGCCCCGACTTCGCTGCCGTGAACGGTGAGATCGTCACCGTCGACGACGGGTTCTCCCTGTGACCGCCGCCGGCACCTACATCTTCCCGTCCCAGGTCTTCCTCGACAGCGACCTGCGCAAGCGGGCCTTGGAGTCCGAGGCGATGCAGATCATGCTCGACCTGGGCAGCGACATCCTGTCGATGGACTTCCGCGCCATCCTGCGCGACGGCACCGAGGAAGAGGCCAACGATCCCCGGTTCCGGCGCCCCCTGATCAACCTGATGGGCGTCGCCGGCTACCGGGAGGAGCTGCGCCGGCGCGATATGCGGCCAGTCTGCGTCACCGGGATCAGCCTGGGCTTTCTCAGCGCGGCCACCGCGGTGGGCTGGGTCTCGCTGGAGGACATGGTGCGGATGGCCAACACCATGGCCTCCATCGAGATGGACGTCTTCGGCGGCACCGACTACTCCAGTGTCTTCTTCTACAACTGCGACCACGTCCGCGTCTTCGACGAACTCCGTGCCCAGGGACTGGACCCGCTCCTGCACCTGTCGGCGGTGGTCTCCGGCAACCAGTTCATCGCCGCTTGCCGGCGCTCGGACATCGACGCGATCAAACCGGCCGCCATGAAGGCCGGCGCCCTGTTCAAGGTGATCCCCCACAGCTTCCCGGGCCACTGCGACCTGATGGCGGAGGTGCGGACGATCTTCGCCCGGGAGTGGCGCTTCCACGACCCCCAGTCCAACCCCGCCGTGCCGCTCGTCAGCATCAACGACTGCCGGCCGCACGCCAGTGCCACCTCGATCTGGAAGCTGGCGGTGGAGCAGTACACCACGGTCCTCGACTGGCGGGGTGTGCTCGGCTACCTGGAGGGCCTCGGCCTCGACACCCATGTCGTGCTGGAGCCCTCGGAGTTCGTGGTGAAGTCCATGCAGCTGGACCCCGGCTGCGGCCTGCGGCCCGAGACCGGCGGGCTGGTACCGGGTGTCTGACCGGGCGCTCGTCCTGCCGGGCCTGGTCCCGCTGACCGCCGCGAACATGGCCGCCGTACTGGCCGTACGCGACGGGCATCTCGCCCTGGCCGCCCGGATCTGCGGCTTCGAGCCCGACCGACTGGACCCGGGGCGGGACAGCGCCGCGCTGTCGACCACCGTGCACGAGGCACTGCTCGCGGTGGCGGTCGTCCGGCGTCTGGAAGGGGAACCGGCAGGCTCCTCGTACCGCGCGTACGGCGGGTTGAGCGCGGGGTGTGTCACGGCGCTGCTGGCGGCCGGGGTGCTCACCGAGGAGGGCTGTTTCCGGATCGTCGGGGAGATCAACTCCCGTCAGATCCAGGCCCATCGGGCCGGCCGCAGCGGTACGACGCTGGCCGTGCTGACCGCCTCGGCCGAAGACGCGTACCGGCTGGTCGAGGAGTTGCGGCCGGTCGCCGAGCAGCCGTGGCTGTCGGTGGACCTCGGTGACGGTCTGGTGGCGATCAGCATCCGCGGCGGCGACCCGGACGTGGTCGGGGCGGAACTGAACAGGCTCGGCGCGATCGTGCTGGACCGGGCCGAGCGGGCCGAGCACAGCCCCTACACCGTCCCCGGCCGCGAGGATTTCGCCCGCGTTCTCGACGGCATCGAGTTCCGTACGGCGTCGGCGGCCGTGGTCAGCCCGCTCACCGGCAAGCCCGTCGACAACACGCCGGCGGCCCACCGCCGGTTGCTCATCGACCAGTCGTTCGACACGGCGAGCCTCCCGAGGCTGACCGCGGGCCTGTGCGGGGTGGACGGGGTCGGCGCCGTGGACCTGATCGCCCCCGCGAAGTCCGTGTACGTACCCCGCACGCGCAGTCTGCTGCGAGACCGGGCGGAACACCGCCTTCTCGCACTGCCGGGCTGAGGACAAGGAGGACGCAGAGATGAAAACGACAGTGGCAACGACCGGTACCGGTACGGCAGTTACGGATGCGGCCGCGACCGGAACGGCTGTGGTGAATTCGTGGAACGAGTGGGACGCCCTGCGCGAGGTGGTCGTCGGTTCCGCGGTCGGCGCGCACTTCGAGCCGACCGAGCCGGGCAACCGGCCCCAGATCCGGGGCGGGGCGGGCAACCCCTTCCCCACCGGCGCCAAGTCCGCCGAGGCCGTCTCCCGGGCCGAGGCCGAACTCGGCTCCTTGGTAGACCTGTTGACCTCCGAGGGGGTGACCGTGCGCCGCCCGGCCCCGCACGACTTCGGCCGCTCCCTGCGCACGCCCCACTTCGACGTCGAGAACCAGTACTGCGCGGTCTGCCCCCGCGACGTGATGATCACCGTCGGCAACGAGATCATCGAGGCGACGATGTCCCGCCGCGCCCGTTACTTCGAGTACGAGCCCTACCGCGGCCTCGTCCGTGAGTACTGGGAGGCCGACCCGGGCGTCTCGTGGACCGTCGCCCCCAAGCCGAGCATGGCCGACGCCATGTACCGGCAGGAGTTCTGGGAGTGGCCGACCGAGCAACGGCACGCGCGGATGCACGCGTCGGAGTTCTGCGTCACCCAGGACGAGATCGTCTTCGACGCCGCCGACATGAGCAGGTTCGGCAAGGACATCCTCGTACAGGAGTCCATGACGACCAACCGGGCAGGCATCCACTGGCTGAAGCGGCATCTGGAGCCACAGGGGTTCCGGGTCCACCCGGTGCACTTCCCGCTGGACTACTTCCCGTCCCACATCGACTGCACCTTCGTCCCGCTGCGGCCCGGGCTGATCCTCACCAACCCCGACCGGCCGCTGCGCGAGGACGAGACGGCGATGTTCCGGGAGAACGACTGGAAGCTCATCGAGGCTCCGCAGCCCGTGCTGACGAACGAGCAGATGCCCGCGTACTGCCAGTCCTCGAAGTGGCTGTCCATGAACGTGCTGAGCCTCTCCCCGACGAAGGTCGTCTGCGAGGAGCGGGAGAAGCCCCTCCAGGAATTGCTGTCGAGCCTCGGCTTCGAGGTGCTGACCGTGCCCTTCCGCAATGTCTTCGAGTACGGCGGCTCCCTGCACTGCGCCACCTGGGACATCCGCCGGGACGGCACCCGGGAGGACTACTTCCCGTCCCTCGGTTCGCACCCATGCTGAACCAGCCTTCCGCAGTCTTCCGGGGCACCGTCCACGCCCTGGTCGCACGGCACGGCCGAGGCGCCCGCGCGGACTCCACCGCGCTGGTCCACCGCTCCCGTCGGGTCAGCTACCGCGACCTCGACGCGATGGCCGTGCGCGTGGCCGCAGGACTCCGCCGATCCGGAGTCCGAGAGGGCGACTTCGTGGGAGTGCGGCTGCCGCGCTCTCCCGAGGCCGTCGCGGCGATGCTGGGGGTCATGAGCACGGGCGCCGCGTACGTGCCGATCGACCCGGCCGATCCACCGGAGCGGACCGGGCACGTGATCGCCACGGCGGGCATCGAGGTGATCGTCACGACGGAGACCCCGTCGCCGGCCTCACCCCCGATGCCTTCGGTATCCGCGCTCATGCTCCCGGAGGGATGCCATCCGGTGACCAGTACCAGGTACGGCCCCGACACGCCCTACCTCACCGCCCCCGACCTCACCCTGGCCGACCTGATCCCGGCCGAGTCCGGCTTCGCGATCCCCGACCTTCTCGCGCCCGACCTCTACGAGCCCGACTTCTACGATCCCGACGGGGACCTGGCGGCCGAGGACGACCTTGCTGCCTACGCGGTCTTCACCTCCGGGTCGACAGGGGCGCCCAAGGGTGCCGTCATGACGCACGCGGCGCTGGTCAACCTGCTGCGCTGGCACGAGCGGGTCCGACCGGGCGGCGGGCGGCTGCGTACCGCCCAACTGTGCGCGCTCAGCTTCGACTTCGCCTTCCACGAGATCTTCTCGACGCTCTGCGGCGGCGGTACCCTCGTCATCGCCGACGACGAGACGCGGCACAGCCCCTTCGCCCTGGCCGGATTTCTCCGGGACGAGCGGATCGAGCGGGTCTTCGCCCCGGTGACCCTGCTGGAGCACCTCGCCCGCGCGGTGACCGAAGTCCCCGACGACTCCTCCGGGCTGCGACTGCGCGAGGTCGTCACCACGGGTGAGCAGCTACGGATCACCCGCCCGCTGCGCGACCTCTTCCGCCGGCTGCCGGGGGCCCGGCTCCACAACCACTACGGGGCCACCGAGTTCCAGGACGCCACGACCTGGACGCTGGCGGGCGACCCGGAGGAGTGGCCCGCGGTCGCTCCGATCGGGCGGCCCATCGACGGCGTCCAGGTCCACGTGGTCGACGAGCACCTCGCCGAGGTGGCGCGGGGCGCCGTCGGAGAGCTGTGCGTCGCGGGCGCGGGCCTGGCGCGGGGATACCTTCGCCAACCGGAGCTGACCGCAGGCAAGTTCGTACCGAATCCGTTCGGTCCTGGCCGGCTCTACCGCACCGGTGATCTGGCCCGGCGCCGCCCCGACGGCGTCCTTGAGCACCTGGGCCGGACGGACACCCAGCTCAAGGCGCACGGCGTACGGGTCGAGGCCGGCGAGATCGAGGCCCTGCTCCTCGGGCATCCCCTGGTCAGGGAAGCGGTCGTGCTCGCTGCCGAGATCGACGGGCAGCGGAGCCTGGTCGCTCATGTCGTCCCTGGCACCGGCCTCGACCCCGGTACGGCAGCCGGGCAGCTGGACGCCTTCCTCGCCCGCGGGCTGCCGCGCCCCATGCTGCCGGCGGCCTACGCCTTCCGGTCCGCGTTCCCGCTGACGTCCAGCGGCAAGACGGACCGGCGTCGACTGGGCGTCGAGCAGGCGGAGTTGCGGATGCAGTTCAGTGGCCCGGACCCGGACCCGGACCCGGATCCAGAACCGGATTCGGAATCGGAATCGGATGTCGACCCGGATCGGCACGGCCTCGTCGCCGCTCAGGTGCGCCGGAGTGTGCTGCGCGTGCTGGGGCAGACGCCGGCTCCGGACACCGACCTCTTCTCGCTCGGCCTCGACTCAGTCTCCGCGATCCTGCTGAGACGGGCGCTCCAGGACGCGCTGCGCTGTGAACTCGACCAGGAGGACATATTCAAGTACCCGACGGAGAACGCGTTGACACGCCGGGTCGTGAACATACTGGAGAGAGAGGGCGAGAGGCTGTGAAGGATTCGCGGGCCAAGCTGATCTGCCTGCACCACGCCGGCGGCGGACCCTCGGTATTCGATCGCTGGGTTCGCACCGCTCCGGACGGCCTGGACGTCATCGCCCTGGAGCTGCCGAAACACCCGGATATTGCCGGTCGTCGCCTTTATCGGAGTGCCGATGACCTGATCCCTGTACTGGCGGAACATGTCGCGGAACGGGTGACGGAATGCGGGGTCGATAAACAGGGCGACGGTAATTATGTGCTCTTCGGGCAGAGCATGGGAGGTCTCCTTGCCTATCTCGTGACGCGGTATTTTCACGAGCGCGGCGGCCCGCTGCCGAAAGCCCTCGCTGTGGCGTCGTACGCGGCTCCCCGTATTCCCTGGACCGACCCCACGGGGCCCGACGCCCCGGACGATGTGCTGGTGCGGCGACTTCACGCCATTGGTGGCGTCCCGACGTGGCTGGTGGAGCACCCCCGGTGGCTGTCGCCCTTCCTGGGCCTGGTAAGGGACGACGCGAGACTCTGCGGGTCCTATCGGTATGTGCCGCAGTCGAGCAGGCTGCCCCTGTCCGTCCATGTGTTCGGCGGGAATCGGGATCCCCTCGTTCCGGAAGAGTCCTTGTATGGCTGGTCCGAAATCGCGGACGAGGTCACGGTGAAGGTTCTCGACGGCGGTCATTTCCTGGTGTCGGGAGATTTCGGACAGCTTCGCCGGTCGGTTTTCGGCCTCGCCATCGGTGGGCGTGTTCGTGTCGGTTAGGATGCGATGCGAGAGCCTACGGAAGCGTAAAGAGCGCGTAAATCAGCGAGGTGGAAATGAACTTCAAGAAATTCCTCGGAATTGCATTCATCGTGGCCGGTGCGATTCTCGCTGCGTTCTTCTGGGACACCGAGGTCAAGTGGTTCCAGGGAGGCCCTGTCGGGCTTCTCCTCATTCTGCTGGGAGTAATGGACCTGTGGGAGGACTATCGGTCTTCCAAGGGCAAGAAGAGCAAAAGCATCATGGACGAACTGCGGGAGGAGATCGGCGGTCTCGACCGATCCCGGAAGCGGAGCGACGATGACTGATCCGACCGAACCCGGGAAGTGGCATGGCTGACACAGTGGTCGAGTTCGACCGGAGCGCGGCGGGCAAGGAACGCGGAGCCCGCCTCCTCGTCCTCGCGACGGGCACGCTGTCCACCGCCCATCTGCCGTTCTGGCTCAACTGGCTGTCGGCCAACCGCCCGCACTACGAGGTGACCGCGGGCCTGACCGACTCGGCCCGCGACTTCGTCAGCCCGACGGCGCTGGCCGCGCTCACCAAGAGCCCGGTGACCGCCAACTCCTGGACCACACCGGCCGGTTCACTGGAGCCGGTGCACACCAGGATCGCCACCGCCTACGACGGGATCCTCGTGTACCCCGCCTCGGTGGCGTTCCTGTCCGGGCTCGCGGCGGGCTCGGGGGCGTCCCCCTTCCACCTGGCCGTGCTCGGCACCCGGGTGCCCGTCGTGATCGCCCCGTCCTTCCCGCCGGGCGTCCTCGGCAACCCGATCATCGGCGATGTCCTCGCCCGGGTCGGTGCCGTGCCCAACTACCACCTCGTCGAGCCGTGCAAGGGCAAGAGCCGCAGCGTGGACGGCGAGACCGACGTGACGGCCCCGATGTGGGACGCGATCGGAATCTACGAGGCGGCGGTCGACGCGGATGCGGATGCGGACGCCAACGCGGATGCGGACGTCGATGTCGACCACAGCGTGAGTGTCTGAGGAGGACGGCGGATGGAACACTTTCTGTACACCTTTGCCGACGCGCGCGCGTACGACGACATCGCCCGCTGGCAGGCCCACCCCGACGACCCGCGCTTCCACCGCACCCGCAAGGGCCCGGTGCGCCTCGCCGACGGCGATGACGGCGGCACGGGAACCGAAGTCGCCGACGGCTGGCAGCAGGCCCGGCACGGCATCTGGACCGTCTGCCGGCCTGGCCCCGAACCCCTGCGCGGCCAGGGCTGGAAGATCCATGTGGCCGTCACCCCGGACACGTTCCCCGGCGTGCTCGACACCGTCGCGCGGTACTGCTTCGGGAACGGCACCCCGTTCAAGTTCCTCGCCCGGCACGAGTACGCGTGGCTGGTCAACGCCAAGTACGCGCCCCGGCAGATCAGCGGCAAGGGGATCGTCCTCTACCCGGCGGACGAGCGCCGTTCGCGCGAGAGCGCCGAGGAACTGGCCGCCCTGCTGGACGGCGTACCCGGCCCACGCATCCTCTCGGACCTCCGGATCGGCGACAGCGTGGTGCATGTCCGCTACGGCGCCTACGCCAGACGCTTCTGTCGCACCCCCAAGGGCGGGATCAGTCTCGCCCTGGCGGACCCAGAGGGCCGGCTGGTCCCGGACGTACGGTCAGTGCCGTTCCGTGCCCCGGCGTTCGTCACCGTCCCCGAGGCGTTCACCGCCCCCGCGCCGGGACCGTCCGGTGACGCCGGCCCGGTGCCCCCGTACCGCGTCGACAAGACGCTGCACTTCTCCAACGCCGGCGGCGTCTACCTCACCACCCACCTGCCCACCGGACGCGAGGTCGTCCTCAAGGAGGCCCGGCCGTACGCCGGTTACGACCTGGTGGGCGCCGACGCGGTCACCCGGGCCGGGGCCGAGTACGCGGCGATGCTCCGGTTCGCCGACCTGCCGGAGATCCCCGCGGCCTACGAGCAGTTCACCTGGCAGTCCCACGTCTTCACCGCGATCGAGTACGTCCGGGGCACCACCCTCCAGGAGTGGTGCGCCGCCAACCAGCCGTACCTGCTGCGTGCGAATCCCTTCGAACCGCCGCGCCCCGAGGAGATCCGCGCCTACCGGGAGAACGTCGAGGCGATTCTCGGCCGGGTACGGGACGCGGTCGCCGTCATCTGGGAACGCGGCCACATCTTCGGCGACCTCCACCCCGGCAATGTGATGGTCACCCCCGACCTCGATGTCAGACTCCTCGACCTCGAAGCCTGCGTCCCCCAGGACGCGGACCGGCGGTTCCCCGGCGCCCCCGGATTCAATGACCCGGCCAAGACGGGACGCGCCGCCGACGAGCACGCGCTGCGCCTGCTGGAACTCTCCTGCTACCTGCCGCTGACGCATCTCGTCCCCATGGACGACACGAAACTGCGCCAGCTCCTCGACACCGCCCGGACCAGGTTCGGCCTGCCGCCGAGCTGGGCCGACCGCGTCGAACGCACCTGCGCGCGCCCCGGCTCCGTACGCCCGGCCGAGGCACTGAGCACCGCCGAGTCCACGCACCTGGACCACCACCTCGGCTTCGAGTCCTGGGCCGCGCAGCTCACGGCCGGACTGCGCGCCACGATGGACGCCGACCGTGCCGACCGGCTGTTCCCCGGGGACCACACCGGCTTCTCGATGCCCCCGGTGGCCCTGGCCACCGGTTCCGCCGGAGTGTTGTGGTCGCTGCTCGGCACCAAGGGGGTCGAGCAGGACGACCTCGTCGAGCGCATCGCCGACTGGACCTTTACCCACGGGCGCGCCGCCGCGTCCCGGCTCGAATGCGGCCTGTACGACAGTGAGCTGGGCGCCGGGTACGTGCTGTGGCGGGCCGGCCGCCCCGAGCAGGCGGTGGAACTGGTCGGCACGGCACTGGCCAAGGACCACGCCGACGCGGGCCTGAGCCTCTTCGGCGGTCTGGCCGGTGTCTATCTGGCCGTGGCCGAACTGACGGGACCCGACGGCCTGTTGACGGACCCGTCGTACGTCGGGCGCCTCGGCGCGGAACTCACGGACCGCGCCGGCCGACTGCTGACCGCCCTGCGGGCCATCGACACCCCCGACCTCGCCTCGTACGGCCTGATGCACGGCGTCGCCGGTATCGCCCTCGCCGTACACCGCCACGGCCGCGCCACCGGAGACCGGGCAGCCGTCGAACTCGCCCGTGGACTCCTGGAGTTCGAGTTCGCCGGGTACATCCGCTGCACGGACGGCTCGATGCAGTTCAACGAGGCCGGCCGGCGCACCCTCGGCTACCTCGAAGTGGGCTCCTGCGGCAGCGCGTTGGTGCTGGCGGAGCTCGCACGGTACGAGGCCTGGAATCCGGCCGGGATCTCGGTGCCCGACCTGATCCGGGCGACGGGACCCGAGCTCATGGTCCAGAGCGGCCTGTTCAGAGGGCGCGCTGGCTTCATGGCCGCACTGACCACACTCTCCCGCGCGGGTTACGAGAGACAGGCCGACCCCCTTGTCGAGCGTCATGCACGACAGCTCGGCCTGCACGAAGTCCGTCTGGGCGAAGGCGAGTTGCACTATCCGGGCGCGGGCAACTTTAAGCTCTCCGGCGACCTGCGGACCGGTAGCGCGGGCGTCCTCACCGGCGTGGCCCACGCCACCGGACGCCGGGACACCTGGCTGCCCGGGGTCGGATGACTCCCGCTTCCCTCCCCTCTCCCTTGTTCTCCTGTGAAAGGCCCCCGTGGACGTTCTCGGGCAGATCCTGCCCCTCGCCCTGCTCGACACGGTGAGTGTGTCGACCCTGGCGATCCCGGTCTGGTTCCTGCTGACCCCGCGCGGCCTGCGCATCGGCAACGTCTACGGGTATCTGTTGATCGTCGGCGCCGGATACCTGGCCTTGGGACTCCTGCTGCTGGGCGGCCTCTCGGCGGTCAGGGAGCCGTTGGGCGACGCCGTCGCCTCGCCGGCCGGCGACACCGTGGTCGCGGTGGCCGGCGGGGCGCTCCTGCTCCTCGGGCTCTACTACGGCTTCGTCAAACGCGACAGGGACGACAGGGGAGAGGAGGGCAACCAGGGCCGGCTGACCCGGTGGCGGGAGGCGGCGGTCGGCTCGAAGGCCACCGCACGCGGCGTCGTGACCGTGGCGCTCGTCGCCGTGGCCCTCGAAATCACCACGATGTTCCCCTACTTGGCCGCCATCGACATCCTCGACCGCAGCCGGCAGCCATGGGTGGAACAGGCCGCTCTGCTGGCCCTGTACTGCCTGGTGATGATCGGCCCGGCGGTACTGGCCGCCCTCGCCCAGCAGATCGCGGGCCGCGCCCTGCACCCCGCCCTGAACCGGATCGACCGTTGGATCCGGCGCAACGCGCGGGAGAACACGGCCTGGCTCTTCGGCGTCGTCGGCTTCCTCATGCTCTCCACGACGAAGCTGTACGAGCACGGCATGAACCGCCTGACAGGGGAGTGAGCGCGGTGGACGGCGCCGGGCCGGCCGCCGAGTCCGTGGCCGAGTCCGTCGGCGAACCCGCGGCCGGGCGGCGCGCCCTACGGCCGCTCGGCGGAGTGCTGACGGCTATGGCCGTCTCACTGTCCGGTACGGCGGTCTCGGCCGTTGCCCTGCCCTGGTTCGTGCTCGCCACCACGGGCAGCGCCGCCCGGACCGGACTGGTCGCCTTCTGCGAGATGACCCCCTACGTCGTGGTCAAACTGTTCAGCGGACCTCTGGTCGACCGGACCGGCCCGCGCACCGTCTCCTGGACCACCGACCTGGTCAGCGCGCTCGCCGCAGCCGCCGTACCGCTGCTGCACGCCCTGGATCTGCTCTCCTTCCCGGTACTGCTCGTCCTGGTCGCGCTGATCGGCGCGGCCCGGGGCCCGGGCGACCTGGCCAAGGAGGTGATGGTCCCGGAGGCCGCCGAGCGCGGCCGGGTCCCGCTGGAACGGGCGGCCGGGCTGTCCGGCGTGATCGAGCGGCTCGCTGCCACTGTGGGCCCGGCCGCCGGGGGTTTCCTGGTGGCGCTGCTCGGCCCCCTGACGAGTCTGGCCGTCAACGCGGCCTGCTTCGTTCTCGGCTCGCTGATCATCGCCGTAACACTGCCTCGCGATATGGGGTACGCGGCCGAGGCCGCCCAATCACCGGACGGGGAAGGCCGGCTGGAGCCAGGAGCGGAGGGTGCGCCGGACGAGCTGGAGGAGAGGGGCGAGGCGGGCTACTGGCGGCGGTTCGGGGAGAGTCTCGCCTTTCTGCGCGGCGAGCCGCTGCTGCTCACCATCGTGGTCATGGTCGGGGTCACCAACCTGCTGGACGCCGGTTTCTCCACCGTGCTCATCCCCGTCTGGGCCAGACAGTCCGGCAACGGGCCCGCGGCGATCGGGCTGCTGGGCGGGGTGACGGGAGCGGCGGCGGTCGGCGGGAGCCTGGTCGCCGCCGTGTACGCGCACCGGCTGCGCCGCCGGGCGGTGTTCTTTGCCGGGTTCCTGCTGGCCGGGGCGCCGCGCTTCATGGTCCTGGCGGCTGACGCGCCGATGGGCGTGGCGCTCGCCGTGTTCGCGGTGAGTGGGTTCGGCGCGGGATTCCTCAACCCGGTCCTGGGCGCAGTCCTCTACGAACGGATTCCGCGCCGGCTGCTGGGCCGGGTCAACGCCGTGGGCGACTCGGTGGCCCGGTCCGGCGTCCCCCTGGGCGGACTGCTCGTGGGGGCTGCGGTGACGTCAGCCGGACTCGTACCGGTGCTGTTGGCCGCCGGAGCTGCGTACTTCCTCACCACGAGCCTCGCCGGGCTGCGCCGGGAGTGGCGCGAGCTGGACCGGCCCGGCAGGGGCGTCGGACGGGAACCCGACCGGCCGGCGCGTCAGGGTCGTTGACCAACCCCGAGTGCACCAGCAGAGTGCGCGCACGTTCCTGAGAGCGCTGTCAGTACACGGAGGAGACCCATGACCGGCAGTCCCGGCACGCCCGACAGGCAAGGGACTCCCGGCCCCGCGCTTGGCCGTCGTTCGCTCATCGGTATCGCCGGGTTCGGTGCCGCGGCGCTCATCGTGGCCGGACCGAGAGCAGCCCAGGCCGCCAACTCCCCGGCCTTCGCCGGGACTTCGGCCCAACGCCGCGCCCACGCCTTCCTCGTCGCCACCATGGACGCCTACCCCGACCACGGCGAGGTGGTGACCGCCCGCCGGACGGCGAGGTCCGTGCCCAACAAGAGGGCGGGCGATCCGCCCCCGGCGTCGGGGACCATGATGCGCAGGGCGCCATGGCGTTCCACCGTGGTGTCGACAAGGTCGATGACCTGTTGCTCGTCGCGCACATCGCAGGCGTGATGGGTGGCGCCGGGCGGCTGTTGAGCGACCTTGCGTCCGGCCGGTGCCGGCGGGTCAGGGCCACGGCTTGTTCGCCGTCGGCGGCCTCGCCCACGACCTCGATGTCGGGCGCGCTGCGCAGAATCAGAACGAGTCCGGAGCGACGGCGGACCGGTCCTCGGCGACGATGACACGGATGGTCACGGTGTTCCTTCCGCAGGGGTGGAGAGAACGGGCTGGTCGATGGGGAGTGAGGCGCAGACCTGCCAGCATCTGCCGTCAGCGGTGACCTGGGGGCCGGCCTGGAACGAGCCGTGCAGCAAGGCCACGCGTTCCCGCATCCCGATCAGGCCCGCACCGGATCCAGGGACCTCCGGTTGCTCCGAGTGGTCGGCGAAGGGGCTGCTCACCTGCACGGTGAGCACGTCGTCCTGCTGGGCGAGGTGAACGATGACCGGCCCCGGGGCGGCGTGCTTGAGCGCGTTGGTCAGAGACTCCTGGGTGATCCGGTACGCGGCGAAGTCGACGGGCGAGGGCAGTTCCGGACCAGGTGGCCGGGTGTCGTCCACGGTGACGTCCAGGCCGTTCGCGCGGGCGCGCGCGGCCAGCGCGCCCAGGCCGTCCAGGGTCGGCACCGGCGCCGGATCTGCTTCGCTGCCGCGGTCCCGGAGCAGTCCGATGAGGCGACGCATCTCCGACAGGCCCTCGACACCGTTCTCCCGGATGACCGCGAGTGCGTTCTTGGCGTTCCCCGGGTCGTCCAGCGAGAGCGCGGCGGTGGAGTGGAGGGCGATCGCGGTAAGCCGGTTGGCGACCAGGTCGTGCAGTTCACGGGCCATCCGGGTGCGCTCGGCGGTGATCGCCTGCGCCCGGTCCATCTCGGCCAGCCGGATGCTCTGCCTGGCCTGCGACCTGGCGGACTCGGCAGCATCCCGGTGGTCGCGGACGAGGGCTCCCGTGGCCGCCGGGACGAGGGTGACCAGGCCGATGACCACGCCGATGAACACTGCCTCGGAGGTGCCGTACCAGGGGATGAAGCCCATGGCTGCGGTGACAGTGACCAGCCCGGCGATGACCGGAATCCGGTCGGCGGCAGAGCGGCTGCCGTAGAGGACGGCGGCGTACACCAGGTCGGTGAACATCAACACCGTTGCCAGGCTGCCCGAGGTGAACTGGTCCCCTACCAGGGCGAGAAAGCCCAGCAGCAGGGCGGTCTGTGGCCTGAGGCGCCGTAGCACCTCAAGCCCGGCGGTCACGATCAGCGGCAGCAGTACCCACGCCCCGCCCAGCGGCCGATCGGCCTGCGTGTGCTGTCCGAGCAACCACATCAGAAGGCCACCGGCCAGGCCGGCAAAGGCGATTGACAGATCGTGACGATGCGGTTGTGAACAAGAGGTGGCCATTCCACCATCCAACCAACGGGTGCTCAAGGGCCGCCTCCTCCTCGCAGCGGACCAGGACGTACATCGAAGGATGCAGGCGAAGGTCGTGATCGCCGACGACGTACCGAACCTGCGCGGACGCCATGATGACGAGGTGAGCGGAAGGACCTCGACGTGATTGTCACCCTGATCATCATCTGCGAGGTCAGCTTCTGGGTGCTGCTGGCCGCTGGGCTCGCCGCCCGTTATCTGCCGGCTCCGATGTAGGCGCGGTCGGCGAGGATCGGGACGCCCTGGCGTTCGCAGATCCGGAGGATCCGGTGGGTGCGTGCTGCGGTCAGGTCGTGCGCGCGGCCGGGCAGTGCAGGTGAGATCCACAGCAGTCGGCCGTCCGGATCGGTCACCACCTGCACGTTCACCCCGTAGCGGCGGTGTTTGGCGGAGTAGTCGGCCCGGCCGTCGCCGGTCCGGTCGCACTCGGCGAGGGTGCCGTCGAGCAGGACGCAGTCGGATCGGTTTCGCGCAGCACCTTGAGCAGGCCCGGTGCACGCTCTGCGAGCAGGCCGATCACCGCGGTCGTGCAGGCGTGGGCGGTGCCCCCAGCACCCCAGAGCACGAGCAGGAACGAGACATCACGAACGCTCACGTTCTCGTAATGCGTAGGTCTCGGGTTCGAATCCCGAAGGCGGCTCCATGGACCCCAGCTCAGAGTAGCTCTGAGCTGGGGTTTTGCGTTCAGCGAACATGGCGGCGGCCACGGCCACTGACGGGATCGATCCGCGTGTGCCGGTCCGCGCCCAAGAACCTTGGCTTCGTTTATCGCTCCGCCCGGGCGTGCGCGGGACCCAGCAGGGACCAGCTTCGGTCGTCGCCCCAGATCGAGGATGCGTCCACATACGGTCGCAGCAGCACCGTGAGCTCCGCGTCGCCCCGGCCGTTGAGTTCGTCCGAGGCTATCTTCCGCGCCACTCCGGCCAGGAAATCCGCGAGCTGAACGCGTGGGTCCGAGCGGGAATCGACGAGCCGCACGCTGGTCAATCGGCCCTGTGGTGAACGGAGATGCTCCTTGAGCCATGCGATGCGCTCTTCTGTCAGCGCGTTCTGCTGGTCGTGGACAAGGGAGACGGACTGTCCGCCCGCACTCCAGTGGGCGACCGTCTGGACGATGGCCGGAATGAGGGGGTCCAATGACGGAATCTTCGTCGGGTTTTCGAGCGTCCGCGCCCAGAAAGAGTCGGCGCGGGGCCGGGCCTGTTGAAGCAATTCCATGATGTCGCCGACTCCGTTGCCCGCGACTGCCGGGCGCAGGGCGTCGAGCAGGTGGAAGAAGGAGTCGACCGGGGTTCGCGCGTCCCAGCGGTTCTTGGTGCGCATCAGGTTGTTGGACGACTCCAGGAAGACTTGCCACTGTTGTTGCCCCAAGGTGCGGGGGCCCTCGCGGTAGAGGGTGAGGGCCATGTCGCCCGGGGTCCGGCCGCGGGCTTCGCCCACGAGGAGGTCGACGACTCTGCCGACGACGAAGAACGCCTTGTCGGTGAGATGCACATGGGCGTTCTGGTGGATCGGGCCGGAAGGCCCCAGCAGCCACTCAAGGGTCGAGCGGTGTTTCCCCCGGAGCAGATGATTCGCCTTGTATTCCTCCGCCGGTGAGCGGATTCTCCTGCGTATTTCCTGGATGGAATCCGCCGCCGGTTCAAGGGGTAGATGCACGCTGGCGTGGGCGAACACATCAGTGTTTCCGCCGGTGAGATTCTCGCCGTCGGATCCGGACTCGTCGCAGAAGACTTCCACCCTTACCAGTGTTGGCGATCCTGGTGGCATGCACCATGGGTTTTTCCGTACCTCCGCTCGGGGGCAGGTTCCGTGTGTCCGCAGGCCACATTCCCCTGACCCGTCGTGTCATGGCAGTGCACGCACGACCTGAGCACCGCGAAACCGAGCACCAGGAGCACGTCATGAACGAAGGCATCAAGACGATCATCTACCCCGTCAAGGACATCGAGCAGGCCAAGGCCCGCTTCACCGAGCTTCTGGGGGTGGACCCGATCATGGACGAGGTCTACTACGTCGGCTACCGCGTCGGCGGCCAGGATGTCGGTCTGGACCCCAATGGCCACAGCCTGGGGATGACGGGTCCCGTCGCCTACTGGCACGTCGACGACATCAAGGCCAGGATCCAGGCGCTCGTCGGCGCCGGTGCGGAGACCGTGCAGGACGTCAAGGACGTCGGCGGCGGCAAGCTGAACGCCATCCTGAAGGACGCGGACGGCAGTGTCATCGGTCTTATCCAGGAGGCCTGACGGCACGTGGCCGTCAGCCGCGGAAACGGTGGCCCGGTCCGTACGCCCCCCGTGCCGACCGGGCCGCCGCAGCCCGGCGCGCCCGGCAGCTCGGTCCGTCGCCCGTCAGCCGCTCAGGACCTCCAGGTCCAGCCGGCCCAGGCCCCCGGGGTCGGCCACGATGTCGATCGCGACGATCCTGCCGTCGGCGGCGATCGTGAAGCCAAAGACGACGCGCGGCTGTCCGCCCGGGGCCCACACCAGCCCCGCCGCGCCGTTGATCAGCGCCGGCTGCGCGGCCTGCGCGCGGCCCGCGAAGGTGTGGGCCACCGCCTGGGCACCGCGTGCCGCGCCCGCACCCGACCGGACGGCCGCGCTGTCCGCGCGCAGAACGACATCCGGGTCGAGCAAGGTCAGCAGCGCGTCGAAATCGCCGCCGCGCGAGGCGGCGAGGAAGGCATCGACGACTTGGCGCTGGCGGGTGACGTCGGTTTCGGGGGCGGTTTCCGCGCCCTGGACCCGGCGGCGGGCGCGGCTGGCGAGCTGGCGGGTGGCCGCCGGGGTGCGATCCACGATGCGGGCGATCTCGTCGAAGGGCACGGCGAACATGTCGTGCAGGACGAAGGCGAGCCGTTCGGCAGGCGCCAGGGTGTCGAGTACGACGAGGAGCGCCAGGCCGACCGAGTCGGCGAGCAGCGCCTGGTGCTCGGGGTCGGCGATGTCCTCGCGGTCGGCGGCCGGTTCCGGCCGGTGCGCGTCCCAGGGGTCCTCGCGCCGGGTCTCGCGCGAGCGCAGCATAGTGAGGCACATGCGTGCGACGACCGTGGTGAGCCAGCCGCCCAGGTTCTCGATCGCGTCGGCTTCGGAGCGGCTGAGCCGCAGCCAGGCTTCCTGGACGGCGTCGTCTGCCTCGCCGGACGAGCCGAGCATCCGGTAGGCCACCGCGCGCAGTCGGGCACGGTGCTCCTCGAAGCGTTCTGCCAGAAAGTCGTTCTCGTCCATGGGACACATTCCTTCGCCGCCGCGTGTCACAGGAGTGACCCGTGAAACCGAGCCGATGTGACAACTATCAGCCAGGAATCAAGCCTCACGTGGGAGGAAGCATGAACGACAGCCGGTACGTCCTGCGGCCGATCGGCCGGGTCGAGTCCCCGCTGACCGACCGCGAGTCTGCTCCCAAGCAGGGGGACGAGGGTGCGCCCGAAGCCTGGCTGGTGTTCGAGCCGGGCGTGAGCGAGGGGCTGCGCGATCTGCGGGCCGGGGAGGAGGTGATAGTGCTGACCTGGCTCGATCGCGCGAGCCGGGAGGTCCTGGCGGTGCATCCGCGCGGTGATGTGACCAGGCCGCTGACGGGGGTGTTCTCGACCCGTTCGCCGGACCGGCCCAACCCGATCGGGCTGCACCGGGTGACCATTGTGGCGATCGAAGGGACGAGCGACGGGACGAAAGACGGCACGAGAGTGCGCGTACGGAATCTTGAGGCGCTGGACGGGACACCGGTACTCGACGTGAAACCCGTGCTCGACCCGGGAGCCGAGCGCTGAGCGAACCGCCTGTCCGTCACAGCCGCAGCAGAGCCCCGGCGGCCGGCAGGGGAGTTGCGGGAGCTGCTGGGGAGCCGGTCCGTGTTCGTGTGAAACATTCCGCCGGTGCCATCGCGTCAGAGAGGTGAAGGCAGGCACGAGAACGGAGAGACATGAGACGGTCCCGCACGGAGGACTTCCGGGAGTTCGCGGCTGGTCGCACCGGCCACCTCTTCCGCTCTGCCTGTCTCCTGACGAGTGGTGACACCCATCTCGCCGAGGACCTTGTGCAGGAGACGCTGGGCCGGATGTATGCGCTGTGGGGTCGCGTCTCGCGGATAGACAACCCGGCGGGCTATGCCCAGGCCGTTCTCGTACGCACCTTCCTCACTCATCAGCGGCGGCGATCCGCCACGGAACGCCCCCTCGGCGCAGTCCCCGACAGCGCTCTGCAATCCGGTGACGACCCGGCGCTGCGCCTCGCACTGCTCCATGCGCTCGGGCAGCTCGCTCCCAAGGACCGTGCCGTGGTGGTGCTGCGGTACTGGGAGGACCGCAGTGTCGAGGAGACCGCCGATGCCATGAAGGTCAGCTCTGCTGCCGTTCGCACCAGATCGACGCGTGCGCTCGCGAAGGTCCGGGAGCAACTGGGCGGAAATCTCGCCGAGTTCGCCGCCCATTAAGGCTCCCTTTTCCCCTATTGACCCAGAAGTGGTGGTTCATCATGCCCTTTGAAGACGAACTGGGCGATGCGCTGCGCCGTACCGGAGAGGCCTTCCGGCCGGCGGGTGGCAGGGCACTGGTGGAAGGCGGCCTGGCCCGCGGCCGCCGCAGGCTCGCCCGCCGCCGTGTCTCCGCCGTGGGCGGCGTTTCTCTGGCCGTGGCCTTGGTGGCGTCGAGCGCGCTGTACCTGGGTGGCGCATTCCGAGGTGACACCGCGGACGGTGCGACCGACCCGGTTCCGCCGGCCGGCTCGGGGCATTTCAAGGTCACCGCCGAGCAGATGAAGAACATCTTGCAGAACGGCATGGAACGCGCGGGGATCGCCATCGCCCGCCCGAAACTGCAGGGCAGCGGCAGTTCCAGCCAGGCCAAGGCAGCGACAGCGTCCATCGTCTTCGAGGACGGCTGGGCCGGTGCGACCGTGACGCTCTCGGTCCGCCGCGTGGACCCGGCGGACAAGTCGCTCGCGAAGCTGGTCACGTGCCCGCCCAAGAAGGGCTCGCCGTACGAGGAGTGCACCACACAGCCGGGCAACCGGGCCGTGAAGGGGTACACGGAGGCGGGCCGTGCCGGAGGCATCAAGAAGTGGGCGGTCACGATGCTCTCGTCCAGCGGGTACCTCATCGAGCTGGCCACCAACAACGTGAAGGCCGGGAACCAGGAGGCGCCGTTGAGCCGCAACCCGCGGATGAACCCGGGCAAGTTGCGCCATCTCGCGCTGTTCGTGGAAGGCTCGTTCACCACAGCCGGTGAACCGAACGCGTTCGGTTCTGTAAAGCCCGGTTCCAGGGCCGAACCGGGTGACATGCTGCCCATCCTCAAGTCCCTGCTGCCCAAGCGCCTCGAGGTGTACTCCGAGGGCGGCACCGGCGCTGACGGGCACGTGGTGGTGGTCGACGGGAAAACCGGGGACCGCACCTACATCGAGGCGCTACGGATGGCCGCCGAGGAGGCCGTCTGGACCGAGACGCGTCCGGACGGCATGAAGGTGGCCGCCGTGAAGAAGCCCGGCGCGTATCCGGGCGTCCAGCACTGGCAGGTCGACACCTTCCGGCCGAGCGGTCTGTCGATCCAGGTCTCCGCCTACAACTCCCCAACCCCCAAGTCGCTCAAGAGTGGCAAGGAACTCCTGATCACGATGGAAGAGCTGAAAGCCATTGCCGCGGACCCCGTGTGGATCACGGCTCGGTGATTCTCCCGGACGCGGTCACTTCGCGTCGGCATAACACTCCACCACCGCCGTCGTGAACGGAAACCGCACCGGCGTCCGACCGAAGGCGATCCGCCCGGCCAGCTCCCCGGCCTCGCGGATCGCCTTCGCGACCTCGGCCGCCTCATCGGCCGGGCAGTGCACGATCACCTCGTCGTGCTGGAAGAAGACCAGCTCGGCGCGCATGCCCGCGGTGGCCTGCCGCAGTGCCGCCAGCATCAGCAGGGCCCAGTCCGCCGCGCTGCCCTGCACCACGAAGTTACGCGTGAAACGGCCCCGCGCCCGGGCGTTGGAGGAGGCGTAGCCAGGGGTGAACTCCGTGTCCGTGGAGGGGAGTTCCTCGCTCTCCTGGGGGATTCCCGCCTCGTCGTCGTCCCCCGAACCCGCCGCCCGCGGACTCGTGCGCCCCAGCCAGGTGCGCACCAGCCGCCCCTCCTCGCCCGCCCGCGCCGCCTCGTCGACGTACGACACGGCGAGCGGGAACCTGCGCCTGAGCATGGCCAGGTTCTTCAGGCCGTCGCCCGAGGTCTGGCCGTAGATCGCGCCGAGCAGCGCGACCTTCGCGTGGTCGCGGTCGCCGGAGAAGGCGCGGTCGGACAGCGCGGAGTACAGATCGCCGTCATGGCCCGCGACGTCCATCAGGCCCGGGTCGCGGGAGATCGCGGCCAGCACCCGCGGTTCCATCTGGTCGGCGTCCGCGACCACCAGGCGCCAGCCCTCGTCCGCGACGACCGCGCGCCGGATCACCTTCGGGATCTGGAGTGCCCCGCCGCCATTGGTCGTCCAGCGGCCCGAGACCGTGCCGCCGGGCAGATACTCGGGTCGGAAGCGGCCGTCGCGGACCCAGTCCTGGAGCCAGCCCCAGCCGTGGGCGGTCCAGATGCGGTACAGCTTCTTGTACTGGATCAGGGGCTCGACCGCCGGGTGGTCGATCTCCTCCAGCTCCCAGCGCCGGGTCGACTTCACCTTGATCCCGGCCTGCGCGAAAGCCTTCACCACATCCGTGGGCAGATCCGGGCGCACCCGGCGACCGAAGGCCGCCGACACCTCGTCCGCCAGCTCCGCCAGTCGGCGCGGCTCGCCCCCGCCTGCGTACCGCTCGCCCAGCAGCTCGTGCAGCACGTCCCGGTGGACGTCCGTGCGCCACGGCAGCCCGGCGCGGTTCATCTCCGCGGCCACCAGCAGGCCCGCCGATTCGGCGGCCGTGAGCAGCCGCATCCTCCCCGGGTGCTCGGCGGCCTCGTGTCTTCGCTGCTGGTCGGCGTACACCTCGAGGAGCGCTTCCAGCGGTACGGGCACGGGCTGCGGCTCGAAGAGCGAGGACTGCGAGCCCGGTTCGGCAGCGCGCTGCGGGGGATCGGGCGGCACGGGGGCGTTGTGCAGCCGGGCCCAGGCAGCCGCAGCCGACCGGGGCTCGCCGAGCCGTCCTTCGTGGCCGAGCAGCAGGAGCTCCGCGTCCTCGATGTCGTAACACCGCTCGACGCGCACTCCGGCCGCCAGCAGCCGGGGGTAGATCTCGGGGGTGGAGCGCCAGACCCATCTGCCGACGTCCGGGCGGGAGCGGACGGCCTCGGTCAGCTCGGGTTCCTCCTGGACGGGCCCGGCGGGCAGGCCGTCGGGGCCGAGGGGGACGAGCCGCGCCCCGTCGCCCTCCGCCGCAGCCAGAGCCCATCGTTCGCTCATGGGAGCGAGTGTCGCAGCCGGGTCTGACACCGGCCCTGATCGGCGTGCCGCTCCCCGGCGTGTGGACGCCGGCCGTGCGCGGGGAAAGCTGGTGATCATTCCCTCACGGCGATCTAGGATCGGTCAGGTTTGTTCGGAACTGACCCAGGGGTGGGGAATCGTGGTGCGAGTTCTTCTGCGCGGTGTGGGTGCGGGGCTGGCCCCGGCGGCGCTCGCGACGGTGGTGCTGACCGGCTGTTCGTCGGAGGGGGAATCTGACCGGCCTCAGCCCGGGGCGAGCGCGAAGGGCGCTGCGAAGGGGGACGGCAAGGGGGACGCGGCCGAGGCCGCCGCGAAGGGCGGCACGGTCGGGGGTGCCGGTTCGCCCTGCGCCCTGCCCGTCTCGTTCGACCTGGCGGCCGACTGGAAGCCGAAGGCCGTCAAGGAGGACAAGCAGTTCGGGCTGACCAAGCAGGGTCCGGTCACCCTCGTCTGCGAGATCGACGCCAAGCCCGCCGGGAACATCGGCTTCCTGCGTGTCTGGACCGGGGGCAAGGCAGGCGACGATGCGCGCAAGGCCCTGGAGGCCTTCGTCGCCGAGGAGGCCAAGAGCCGGGACAAGGTCGCGTTTGCCCAGATCAAGGCGGGCGAGTACGCGGCCACCGAGGTGACCTACCTCAATACCAACGAGTTCCTGGACGCGCCCAAGAAGGAGCGGGCGTTCGCCGTCACGACCCCCAAGGGCGTGGTTGTCGTGCATCTCGGTGGACTGGACAACGAGGAGCACGAGGGGATGCTCCCGGCGTACGAGCTGGCGAAGAAGAGCCTCCACGGCGCTTAGGGGCTGTCCGGCGCGGCGAGGCGGGGCCCGCCGGAGGTGCCCGATCGCGCCACCGCTGTCAGGCTCGTTGTATGCGAATGGCACTGGCACAGACCGACTGTGTACTGGGCGAAGTGGACGCGAATCTCGAAACGGCCCGGGAGCAGATCGAGCAGGCGGCCGCCCAGAACGCGGATCTCGTCGTCTTCCCCGAGCTGAGCCTGCACGGCTATCACCTGGGCGCGCTGCGGCGGGACACCTCGGTGCAGGCACGCGATCCGCGGCTGCTCAAGCTGGGGACGTACGGCCCCGACGTGATGGCCGGGTTCCACGAGCACACCTCTCTGCGGGCGTACAACACTTGCGCGTACTACAGCGGCGGTGAACTCCTGCACACGCACCGGAAGTTGTATCTGCCCAACTATCTGGCGTGGGAGGAGCGCAAGCACGTCAGCCCGGGCCAGTTGGTGCGCGCGTACGACCTGCCGGAGGGTGCCGGTCGCGCGGCCACGCTCATCTGCAACGACGCCTGGCAGCCGGTGCTGCCGTGGCTCGCCGTGCAGGACGGGGCGGAGGTGGTGATCGTGCCGGCGAACAGCGCGGCCAGCCTCGATCCGGAGGCGATGGACACGGGCCTGTACTGGGACAGCCTGCTGACCTATACGGCGCGGATGCTCCAGTGCTGGGTCGTCTTCGTGAACCGGGTGGGGAGCGAGAACGGCGCCTCGTTCTGGGGCGGTTCACGGGTGGTCGACCCGCGTGGGTCGGTGGTGGCCCAGGCGCCCAAGTGGGAGCCCGGGCTCGTGACCGTGGACATCGACCTCCACGAGGCGCGGCGGCAGCGGCGGGCGGTGCCGCTGGTGGCGGAGGCGCGGCTGGGGCTGATCGACCGCGAGGTGCGGCGGCTGATCGACGAGGGCGGGGACAGCTAGGTCTGCCTGGGGCCGCCGCATGGTCGTACGTCCCTCTCCGCCGTGCGGCGGAGAGGGATGCTCCCGGACGCCGATGTCACCGGCGCACCCCCGGCCCGAGCATGAACGCATGCTGACGATGAGCGCTCTGCCGAATGTGCCGCGCTGGGCCGTGCTCGCGGCCCACGCCGTACCGCTGGTCACCCTGCCGTCCGGGCTGTGGCGGATCGCCGTGGTGGCGGGGGTGCCGTTGCTCCCCCAGGCCGTCCAAGACTGGGGAGAGGGGCTGTACATCGTCATGCTCAGCGTGGTCGCGGAGTGCCTCGCGCTGCTGACCCTCGGGCTCGTCCGCCCGTGGGGCGAGGTGGTGCCCCGCTGGATTCCGCTGATCGGCGGGCGGGGGGTGCGGCCGGGCGCCGCGGTCGTTCCGGCGCTGCTGGGCGCGGCCGGTCTGACCGTGCTCTGCGCCTGGTCGTTCTACGCCCAGTTCGCCGGTCTGGGCGACGGACTGGACGGCAGTGCCCTCCAGGACGCGGTGCTGGTGGTCTGCTATGTCCCGCTGCTCGCCTGGCCTCCGCTGCTGGTGGCGGTGACGCTCGCGTACCGCGGGCGCCGCACGACGGCCTGAGGCCGACCCCTGAGGGCAGCCCCGGCGCCCATGGGATCATCGGAGGCGTGAGCACGGTCGGCACGGTCGAGAAGGCGCTTGCCGTGGCGTTGTATGCCGACGGCCACGAAGGGCTCGACACCGGCGCCTCGCTGCTCGCCGCCGATCCGGCCGCCGACGCCGAACTGAGGCTGCGCGGCGAGGAGTTCCTGCGCAGGGCCTGGGAGCGCGGCTGGCAGCCCGCCGATGTCGTACGGCTTGTACGGCGCGACCTCGACGACGAGCACGAGCGGCTGGCCGCCGGGCTGATCACGGGGGAGAGCGGGCGGTACGCGCACCTCGCCCCGCGCTGGCGGGCCCAGCTCGACGAGCTGAAGCAGCCCCCGTACACCGCCGACCGTTTCTCGTACGCGACCGCCGTACTGGAGCTGTACCGCCTGCTGATCCGGCTCCCCGCGATCGAACCGGTCGGCCCGATACCCGGCGCGCCCCTCTCCGCCGAGCCCGCGCCCCACGAGCCGCGCATGCTCGGCCGGATCCGGGCGCTGCTCGCCAAGGCGGAGGCGACCGGCTATCCGCAGGAGGCGGAGGCGCTCACCGCGAAGGCCCAGGAGCTGATGGCGCGGCACAGTCTGGACGAGGCGATGCTCGCCGCGCAGACCCATCGCCCCGATGTGCCGGCCGCCTGCCGCATCGGCGTGGACGCCCCCTACGAAACGGCCAAGGCGATCCTGCTGGACGCGGTCGCATCGGCGAACCGTTGCCGCGCCGTATGGAACAGCGCCTTCGGATTCTCGACGGTCGTCGGCTTCGACGGCGACCTGGAGGCGGTCGAGCTGCTCTACACATCGCTGCTCGTCCAGGGGACGACGTCGATGACCCGCGCGGAGGCGACCCAGCGCGCGGGCGGCCGCAAGCGGACGAAGACCTTCCGGCAGTCTTTCCTGATGTCGTACGCCGCGCGCCTCGGCGAACGCCTCACGGCGGCGACGGCCGCGGTGACGGCCGACGAGGGAAGCGACCTGCTGCCGGTCCTGGCCGCGCGGGACGTGGCGGTCACGGACCGCACGGAGCGGATGTTTCCCGAGACGACGACCACGCGGGTGCGCGGAGCGAGTGACGAGGCGGGCTGGGTCCACGGCAGAGCGGCGGCGGACACAGCGCATCTGGCGCGGGAGCGCCACAAGCTCGGCGGTGAACAGTCCCGCTCGGGCGCAGGGGACGCGTAGGTCGACCGGCGTGCGACGGCGGGCCCCTGCCCCGCCCCACGGCAGGGCAGGGGCCGTGCGTCAGCGCTCCTGGACGAACGCCCTGCCCTCGCGGGCATCGGCGGAACAGGACTGCTTCTCCGCGTCGGTCATCTTGCGGCTCTTGACGACCACCGCGTTGCTCTTGCCGTCCGTGCCGTTCGCGGCAGGACCGGTGACGGTGTCATCCCAGAACCAGTAGTAGTGACCCCACTTGGGGCTGTCGTAGTGGGTCTGCCAGGTGCCGGAGACCTTCTGCATCACCTGGGCGCGGGAGATCCAGCCCACTTCACCGGGCTTGACCGTCATGCCCAGCGAGCTGCTCTCCGAGTGCGTGCTCGTCCAGGTGTGGCTGTAGGTCGCCGTCACACTCAGGTCGATGATGCCCGCGATCTTGCCGCCCGCGGTGACCGAGACGCCGACCGAGTCGGTCGAGCCCACGGTGTCGCTCCAGGTCATGGACTGAGTGGCGTCCGACGTACTGCAGTTGTAGAGCGAGTCGGAGACCTGGCGGAACTCACCCAGGTACGCCTCGCCCAGCTGGGGGGAGTTGAACGTGCACTTGCCCTCGCCGGAGGCGCAGTCCGCCGTCAGCTCCGGCCGTGTCGGCTGCTCGTCGGCGGATGCGGGCAGGGCGGTCGCCGCCGCGATTCCGCAGGCCGCCACGGTCAGGGCCAGTAGTCGGCCGCCGTGCCGTATGGCGCGGTTCATCGTCATGTTGGTGCCTTTCGGTCGTGCATGGGGGGCCGGTGAACCGGACGTCTGCGCACGGGAGTTGAGGCTCCCGCATGTGTCCGAACTCACCGCCTGTGCATGCGAGGCTGTCCCAACAGCCCCCGCAGCCACACCAAGAGAAGGCAAAGTTGTAGTTGACGGTGCAATCGCCGCCGGGCCGGACCACGTTGACACGACGACGGGCCGCGAACCCGTGAAGGTCCGCGGCCCGCGGCTGACCTCGTACGTCAGGACGTCGGAGGCGCTAAGGAGCCGGAATGCCGGTCGGCAGCCCCGTCGGCAGTCCCTTGGGCAGCTTGCCCGGCTCGGTCTTGGTGAGCGTGTCCTTCGCGCCCGCGTCCCACGAGACCACCAGCTTCGTACCGTCGTTGGACTCGATGGAGCCCATCGTGCGGTCGGTGTTCCCGTCCGCGCACTTCAGCGACAGCATCGGCTTGCCGTGGTCCGTCACCTCGCCCGTGCAGACATGACCGTCGGCGACGACCGCCGCGGTCTTGCCCGAGACGGACAGCGCGATCGGCTTGCCGTCGGTCACACCGGACCAGGCGCCGTCGATGCTCCCACTCGCCGACCCTCCGTCGCCGCCCGCTTCCGCGGGTGTGGCAGAGGCCTTGCCCTTGCCCGCGTCGTCACTGTCGCTGCTGCCACAGCCGGTCAGCGCGAGCGCGGCGACAAGGCCCGCCGCGGCGACTGACATCCGTACGCGCTTGTGCACTTATCGGTCCCCCTAGTCGGATTCAAGACCGCGCCAAGCTACCAGGAGGACTTGCGAACTCCCGGGAGGAACCCGGCGTGTGCCTGCTCACGCACCCGGACGCGCGACAGGCCGAACTTCCGCAGATGGCCGCGCGGCCGGCCGTCCACGCTGTCCCGGTTGCGCACGCGCGTGGCGCTCGCGTCGCGCGGCTGACGTCGCAACTCGTCCTGCGCGGCACGCCGTTCGGCCTCGCTGCTGCCCGGACGGCGGATGATTTCCTTCAACTCCGCCCGGCGCGCCGCGAATTGCTCCACGACCGCCTTGCGCCGCTCATTGCGGGCGATCTTGCTCTTCTTCGCCATCAGACCTTCACCCCGCGGGCACGGATACGGGCCACCGCGGCCTCGATCCCGATCGTGTCGACGGTCTTGATCGCGCGGGCGCTGAGCGTGAGCCGGACATGGCGGCCCTCGCTCGGGAGCCAGTAGCGCTTGCGCTGGATGTTGGGGTCGAAGCGGCGGGACGTGCGCCGGTGCGAGTGGGAGATGTTGTTGCCGAAGCCCGGCTGGGCGCCGGTCAGCTGGCAGTGCGCGGACACGGGTGATTCACCTCTCGTTGGCTGGTGCCATTTGGAAATGGAAACCATTTCCATTTATCTTAACCCCATGGCCCGCAACGAACTCCGCCCGATCATCAAGCTGCGCTCCACGGCAGGCACCGGCTTCACCTACGTGACCCGCAAGAACCGCCGCAACGACCCCGACCGCATGACGCTGCGCAAGTACGACCCGATCGCCCGCCGCCACGTCGACTTCCGCGAAGAGCGCTGACCCGCCGAGGAGCAAGCCCATGAAGCCCGGAATCCACCCGGCGTACGGCCCCGTCGTCTTCCGCGACAAGGCGGCCGGCTTCGCCTTCCTCACCCGATCGACCGCCACCGGCGAGAAGACGGTCGAGTGGGAGGACGGCAACATCTACCCCGTCATCGACGTCGAGATCTCCTCGGCGAGCCACCCCTTCTACACGGGCACCGCGCGTGTACTCGACACGGCCGGCCGCGTGGAGCGCTTCGAGAAGCGTTACGGGGGCCGGAAGTGAGACTCCCCGTCGCGCTCGTCTGCGGCCTGCACTCCGAGGCCCGCAAGGCCGTCGTCGAGCGGCTGCTGGCCACCGTGCCGGGCAGCGTCGTGCTGCACCACGACCTGTCGACCGCCGTGCAGGGCACGGTCGTTCGCACCGTCCGCGACGCGCTCGGCGTGCAGAGCACCGGAGAGACGCCGCTGGTCAACGACTGCGCCTGCTGTGCGCTGCGCGAGGACCTGGTGCCCGAGCTGGAACGGCTCGCGGACGGCGGCACGACCCGGCTCGCGATCGTCGAGCTCTGGGACTCGGTCGAGCCCAAGGCCATGGCCGAGGTCGTCGCCGCGCACGGAGGCGGGCGCCTCGCCGTCACCGCGGTGATGACCGCCGTCGACCCGGCGCTGCTGCTGCCGTGCCTCGGCAACGGCGACGACCTGATCGACGCGGGGCTCGCGGCCGCCGCCGGTGACCAGCGCACGATCGCCGACACCTGGGCGCGCCAGCTGGAGTACGCGCCCGTGCTCGCCGTCGTCGACAGCGAGGAGGCCGACGACGAGGACCGGGCGCTGCTCGCCCAGCTGCATCCGACCGCCCGCCAAGTGACTCTGTCGGGGCTGGAGCTGGCGCGCGCGGCGCTGGCGGGCTTCGACGTCGAGGCGGCCGCCGCCGCCCAGCACCCCGCCTGTGCGCTGCTGCCTCAGGACGCGGACGACTGCGGTGTGGCCACGTACGTCTGGCACCGCCGCCGCCCCTTCCACCCCGAGCGCCTCTACCAGGCGCTGGAGGACCTGACCTGCGCGGCCGCCCGCAGCCGCGGCCGCTTCTGGCTCGCCGACCGGCCGGACACCCTGCTGGCCTGGGACGCGGCCGGCGGCGCGCTGTGTGTGGAGAGCGCGGGCCCCTGGCTCGCCTCGCTTCCTGACGCCGCCTGGGAGATGGTCCCGCCGGTGCGCCGGGCCGCTGCCGCGCTGGACTGGCACCCCGAACACGGGGACTGCTGCCAGCATCTCGTCTTCACCTCGCCCGGCCTGGACCGTGACGGCCTGGAACAGCTCCTCGAATCCTGCCTGTTGACCGATGCCGAATACGCCGCGGGCCGCGAGGCCTGGAAGCGGCTGCCGCCCGCCTTCGACTCCCTCCTGGAGGTCTGATGCCCCGCAGTTCCGAGCCGCGCAAGCCGCTGAAGTCCCGTCCCAATCCGCTGGACCAGGCGAAGATCACGTACATCGACTACAAGGACACCGACCTGCTGCGGAAATTCATCTCGGACCGCGGCAAGATCCGCAGCCGCCGGGTGACGCGGGTGAGCGCCCAGCAGCAGCGGCAGCTGGCCCTGGCGATCAAGAACGCGCGTGAGATGGCGCTGCTGCCGTACGCCTCCGGCAAGTAGGCGCCACGGCCCGCAGCCGTTCCAGCCGATTGCCGACCACTTCGACGTGCGCCGCCCGAGCCTCCCGGAACACCCCACGGTGCTCCGGGAGGCCGGTCTGGTTTGCCCCGCCGGAGCTGTAATCGCAGGGCCACCCGGCGTGCACGTGCATCTGCTCGTGCTGCCGCCCATGCATCGGCATATGAACACAGCTATGATCCGGGATAGCTGACACCTGCACCTTGCACCCCGGGAGCGACTTGTGCCCAATGTGTACAACGGCATGGCGGCGACGGAGCTGCACGGTGTCGTCTGGCAGAAGAGCAGGCACAGCAACTCCCAGGGCTCGTGCGTGGAGTTCGCCAAGCTGCCCGGCGGGGACGTGGCGATGCGCAACTCACGGCACCCGGACGGCCCCGCACTCGTATACACGCCAGCGGAGATAGAAGCGTTGCTTCTGGGCGTCAAGGACGGGGAGTTCGACCACCTCGTCTAGGTCCTGTCCGGTCGATCAGGCCGGATCAGGGAGCGGGGTCTGGCGTGGTGCATCGCAAGGCGGAGGATGGAGCCCACGCGGAGCGTCGGCGACTGACGACAACGCAGCGAGGTGCCGTGCCAGGGCACGCGAGCCCGGCAAGATCGGCCGGACAGGACCTAGGCGTGCTCAGGCGAGCCGGAACAGCGCCCAGACCACCTTGCCGTGCAGGGACCCGGCGAGCGGGTGCCAGCCCCAGCTGTCGCTGAAGGAGTCCACAAGAAAAAGGCCCCGGCCGGATTCGGCCGCGCCACTGGGATCCGGGAAGGGAGCGTCGTCGCTCTCCCCGGCCGTCCCGGGGCTGTCATGGCTGGGGTCGCGCACGGCGCACACCAGCCGGGTCGTCCAGCGCATCAAGTGCAGCCGTACGGGAGGTTCCTGGGTCTCCCGAAGCGTTTCCGTGGGCAGCGCGTGCCGCAGTGCGTTGGTGACGAGTTCGGAGACAACCAGCGCGACATCGTCGAAACGGTCGCTCAGTTCCCACTGGCGAAGCGTCGTCCGGGTGAACTGCCGTGCTCCGCGCACCGCTTCGAAGCGGGCGGGCAGGGCGCACGAGGCCGAGCTGGAGACCGCAGCGGGATCAATTGGAGGAAGCCCCTGCCGTAACGGCGCGAGCATGGTCGATCCATTCATCCCCATGCGAGGCACTCCCGGGAATCGCGGCTGTGACGCTACAACACGAACGAGCACGCAGGTGCGCGAGGTCCATGGTTCCGAATGCGTAGGGCAGATGCAAGGGCAGATGCACGTGCACGCGCCGGACCTGTCCGACCCCGTGCCGGTTCTTGCTCATTTCTTCCACCAATCTCTTTCCAGCCCTTCCCAAGGCCGTCTCATTTCCGTAATCGAATGAGTACGGGCTGAAGCGTTTTGGTGGCAGAATCCCGGGTCTCGGGGTTCGGGGGTGCTCCGGCAAGTCGGACAAGCGAGTTGAGTCGAGGCGGACCATGAGTCGATGGGGAGGGTTGGGGTCGTGACCGCAGGCGAGTCGAGCGGTTCGGTGGTACGGCGCATCCTGTTGGGCTCGCAGCTGAGGCGGCTGCGCGAATCACGCGGCATCACCCGGGAGGCTGCCGGGTACTCGATCCGGGCATCCGAATCCAAGATCAGCCGCATGGAGTTGGGACGGGTGAGCTTCAAGGCCAGGGACGTAGAGGATCTGCTGACGCTCTACGGAGTCTCCGACGACGCGGAGCGCGAGTCCCTCCTCGGTCTCGCCAAGGAGGCCAATGTCGCCGGCTGGTGGCACAGCTTCGGCGATGTACTGCCGGGCTGGTTCCAGACGTACGTCGGTCTGGAGGGCGCCGCCTCGCTCATCCGTATCTATGAAGTGCAGTTCGTGCACGGCCTGCTGCAGACCGAGTCGTACGCCCATGCCGTCGTCTCCCGCGGCATCCCCGACGCCCCCACGGCCGAGATCGACCGCCGCGTCGCGCTCCGCCTCGAACGCCAGAAGGTTCTGGTCTCCGAGCGCGCCCCTCGCTTCCATGCCGTCCTCGACGAGGCCGCGCTGCGCCGGCCCTACGGCGACCGCTCGGTGATGCAGGGCCAGTTGAGGCATCTCATCGAGATCTCCGAGCAGTCGAACATCACGCTCCAGGTGATGCCCTTCAGCTTCGGCGGGCACGCGGGCGAGAGCGGCTCGTTCACGATGCTGCGCTTCCCCGAGTCCGACCTCTCCGACATCGTCTATCTGGAGCAGCTGACCAGCGCCCTGTATCTCGACAAGCGCGAGGAAGTGGCCCAGTACGAACGGGTGATGAGGCGTCTGCACGAGGACAGCCCGGATCCGTCCGAGACCCGGGATCTTCTTCGGGGTCTTCTTCAACTCATCTGAAACACAAGTACGATGACGCCACATCAGGCATCTGCTTCTGCAGTCTTCTGCGGTAAGGAATCGGATCACATGTCCTTCTTCACCGAGCTGGCCCAGCAGTACATCGATGGCGAGTGGAGGCCGGGAAGCGGCTCCTGGGACATCATCGACTTCAACCCGTACGACGGGGAGAAGCTGGCCTCGATCCCCGTTGCCACTGCCGCCGAGGTGGACCAGGCATACCGCGCCGCCGAGCGTGCGCAGGAGGCCTGGGCCGCGACCAATCCGTACGCCCGCCGCCTTGTCTTCGAGCGCGCCCTGCGCATCATCGAGGACCGCGAGCAGGAGATCACCGAGACGATCATCGCGGAGCTCGGCGGCACGCATCTGAAGGCGGCCTTCGAACTCCACCTCGCCAAGGAGTTCCTGCGCGAGGCGGTGCAGCTCTCGCTGCGGCCCGAGGGACGGATCCTGCCCTCGCCGGTCGACGGCAAGGAGAACCGCGTCTACCGGCTGCCGGTGGGCGTCGTGGGTGTCATCAGCCCCTTCAACTTCCCGTTCCTGCTGTCCATCAAGTCGGTGGCCCCGGCGCTGGCGCTGGGCAACGCCGTCGTCCTCAAGCCGCACCAGAACACCCCGATCTGCGGCGGGTCCCTGGTCGCCAAGGTCTTCGAGGACGCGGGCCTGCCCGCCGGGCTGCTCAATGTCGTCATCACCGACATAGCGGAGATCGGCGACGCGCTGCTGGAGCACCCGGTGCCGAAGGCGATCTCCTTCACCGGCTCCGACAAGGTGGGGCGGCATGTCGCCACGGTCTGCGCGGCCAACTTCAAGCGCGCGATCCTCGAACTGGGCGGCAACAGCGCGCTGATCGTGCTGGAGGACGCGGACATCGACTACGCGGTGGACGCGGCGGTCTTCAGCCGTTACGTGCACCAGGGCCAGGTCTGCATGGCCGCCAACCGTGTACTGGTGGACCGGACGGTGGAGAAGGAGTTCACCGAGAAGTTCGTCGCCAAGGTCAAGAGCCTCAAGGTCGGCGACCCCAAGGACCCTGCCACCCACATCGGCCCGCTCATCAACTCCACGCAGGCGGACGCGGTCACGGCGCTCGTCGACCAGACCGTGGAGGCCGGCGCGACGGCGCTGCTGCACGGCAGCTCCGAGGGCAATCTGGTGCGCCCGTCGGTGCTGACCGGGCTCGAAGCCGACTCGCCCGTCCTGCAGCAGGAGATCTTCGGCCCGGTGGCCCTGATCGTGCCCTTCGACGGGGAGGACGAGGCGGTCAGGATCGCCAACGACACTCCGTACGGCCTGAGCGGCGCGGTGCACACCGCTGACATCGAGCGCGGTGTACGGATCGCCCAGCGCATCAACACCGGGATGATCCACATCAACGACAGCACGGTCCACGACGAGCCGATCGTGCCCTTCGGCGGCGAGAAGCACTCGGGCAGCGGGCGGCTGAACGGCGAGTCGATGATCGAGGCGTTCACCACCCAGAAGTGGATCTCGGTGCAGCACGGACGCTCGCAGTTCCCGTTCTGATTTCCGGGGCGCAGCCCCCTTGCGGACAGAAGCTGACCGCAAGGGTCACTAGCCTGGTCGGTGTCAGAACGGCACAACCAGGCTCGGAAGGGCGGACATCATGGTCACTCACGTTCCCGCGGAGGCTCACGGCGACGAGCGCGGCGCGCTGCTCGCTTTCATCGAGGCGCAGCGCGGCGCGATCCGCCGCTCGGTACTCGCGCTGACCGAGGAACAGGCCGCGAGCCGGCCCAGCGCCAGTGAGCTCTCGCTCTCCGGGCTGCTCAAGCATGTCGCGGAAACGGAGCTCGGCTGGCTGCGGCGGGCGCAGCAGCGAACGAACGAGAAGCAGCGCACCGAGGAGACCTGGCAGGACAGCTTCCGGCTGGTGGGCGACGAGACCATCCCGGGGATGCTGGCCTTCTGGGACGAGGTGGTCAAGGAGACGGAGGCCTTCATCCACTCCGTACCGAGCCTCAACGACACCTTCCCGCTGCCTCCCGCGCCCTGGTTCCCCAAGGACGCCGCTGTGTCCATGCGCTGGATGCTGCTGCACCTGGTCGAGGAGGTCGCCCGGCACGCCGGGCACGCCGACATCATCCGCGAGTCGCTGGACGGCAAGGGCGCTTTCGAGCTGGTGGCGCTGGAGAGCGGCCAGAGCTGGGGCTGAGCCCGGCCGTACCCTATTCAAAGTTGAATAGAAAGGTACGCGGATGTCAGCGATCCGGCTGCTGGTCCTCGGGGCCGTACGCCAGCACGGGCGGGCGCACGGCTACCAGGTCCGCAACGATCTGGAGTACTGGGGCGCGCACGAGTGGTCCAACGCCAAGCCGGGATCGATCTACCACGCGCTGAAGCAGATGGCGAAGCAGGGACTGCTGCGCGCCCACGAGACCGCGCCGTCCACGGCCGGCGGGCCGCCGCGTACCGAGTACGAGATCACCGAGAAGGGCACCGAAGAGTTCTTCAGGCTGCTGCGGGAGTCCCTGACGGCCTATGACGAGAAGATGGACGTGCTCTCGGCGGGGATCGGCTTCATCGTCGATCTCGCGCGGGAGGATGCCGTGGCCCTGCTGAAGGAGCGCGTACGCGGCCTGGAGGAGTGGCGGACCTCGGTGACGGAGTACTACACACCGGAGGCGGGGCCCGAGTCGATCGGGCACATCGGCGAAATCATGAACATGTGGGTGGGCTCGGCGGACTTCGGCGCGGAGTGGACGCGAGGGCTGATCCGGCGGATCGAGGACGGGGCGTACGTGTTCGCGGGGGAGGGGGAGCCCTTCTCGGGGGTGCTCGCGGAGGGCGAGGAGAACCCGTACGCGACGGGCGAGCGGCACCCGCACGACGAGCGCTGATCAGTGGTGGAACGCCGAAGCCCGCGCCGAGTCCGTGCTCAACGGGTGCTGCTGGCGGCGCAGTTCCGGCAGCAGCTGGTTCAGATCGTCCAGCAGTAGCTCGCCGAGGTCGGCCGAGAACCCGTTGCGGATCACCAGTCGCAGTACCGAGAGGTCCTCGCGGTTGGGCGGGAAGGAGTAGGCGGGGACCAGCCAGCCTCGTTCGCGCAGCCGCCGCGAGACGTCGAAGACGTCGAAGTTCTTCACGTCCGGCGCGGTGGTGACCGCGAAGACCGGCAACTGGTCGCCTCTTGTGAGGAGCTGGAACTCCTCCAGCGCCCCGATCCGGTCCGCGAGCCCGCAGGCGATCTCCCGGGAGGTCTGTTGAACGGCCTGGTAGCCCTCCCTGCCCAGCCGCAGGAACGTGTAGTACTGCGCGACGACCTGAGCGCCCGGACGGGAGAAGTTGAGGGCGAACGTCGGCATGTTGCCGCCCAGATAGTTGACCCGGAAGACCAGATCCTCCGGCAGATCCTCGGGTGAGCGCCACAGCGCCCAGCCGACCCCCGGGTAGACCAGGCCGTACTTGTGCCCGGAGGTGTTGATCGACTTGACCCGCGGCAGCCGGAAGTCCCAGACCAGATCCTCGTCGATGAACGGCGCCACCATCCCGCCGGACGCCCCGTCGACATGGACCGGGATGTCCAGGCCCGTACGCTCCTGAAGGGCGTCCAGCGCGGCACAGACCTCGGCGACGGGCTCGTACGACCCGTCGAAGGTGGAGCCCAGCACGCTCACCACGCCGATGGTGTTCTCGTCGCAGAGATCGGCCGCCGCCTGCGGATCGAGATGGAAGCGGTCGCCCTCCATCGGCACGAGACGCGCCTCGACCTCCCAGAAGTTGCAGAACTTCTCCCAGCAGACCTGGACATTGGCACCCGTCACCAGATTCGGCCGGGCGGCGCCGGGATAGCGGTCCGCGTGGCGCTGCGCCCAACGGCGTTTGAGCGCCATCCCGGCGAGCATGCAGGCCTCGCTGGAGCCCGTGGTCGAGCAGCCGACGGCGGTGGCCGGGTCCGGGGCGTTCCACAGGTCGGCGAGCATGGCCACACAACGCCGCTCCAGCTCGGCGGTGCGCGGGTACTCGTCCTTGTCGATCATGTTCTTGTCCCGGCACTCCGCCATCAGCACCCCGGCCTGCGGCTCCATCCAGGTGGTGACGAAGGTGGCGAGGTTGAGCCGTGCGTTGCCGTCCAGCATCAGCTCGTCGTGCACCAGCTGGTACGCCGTCATGGGCGGAAGCGGCCCGTCCGGAAGTCGGTGCGTGGGCGGGGCCGCGGTCATTCCGCTGGTCGGGTCGGTCGCACCGAAGAAGGGATTGACCGCGAGCCTGCGCATTTCCGGCGTGTGCTCGGCGGAGCCGTCCTTGTGGGGAGGGGCGGCCGCGCCCTTGTGGAGTGGCATCGTCGGTATCGCCTTCCTGGCGCATGGGTGTGCGGTCAGTTCTCAGGCTCGTACGGGCTTGCACCTCACGCAACGTGAGGCGTGAGGCTGGGACGCGTAACGAGAGACGAAGGAGCGGAAAGCCATGAGCTACTCCGTGGGACAGGTGTCCGCATTCGCCGGAGTGACCGTGCGCACGCTGCACCACTACGACGAGATCGGACTGCTCCGTCCGGGTGGCCGCAGCCACGCGGGCCACCGGCGCTACGAGGACGCCGACCTCGACCGGCTGCAGCAGATCCTGTTCTACCGGGAGCTCGGCTTCCCGCTCGACGAGGTCGCGGCGCTGCTCGACGATCCGGACGCGGACCCGCGCGAACACCTGCGCAGGCAGCACGAGCTGCTGACCGGCCGGATCGCCAGGCTGCAGGAGATGGCCGCCGCCGTCGAACAAGCCATGGAGGCGAAGAAGATGGGCATCAACCTCACCCCCGAGGAGAAGTTCGAGGTCTTCGGGGACAAGGACCCCGAGCAGTACGCCGAGGAGGCCGAGCGGCGCTGGGGCGGCAGCGCGGCCTATGCCGAGTCGCAGCGGCGCTCCGCCCGCTACACCAAGGACGACTGGCTGCGCTTCAAGGAGGAGAGCGCCGACTGGAACCGCCGCGTGGTCGCGCTCATGGAGGCCGGAGCACCCGCGGACGGAGAGGCCGCGATGGACCTCGCCGAGGAGCACCGGCAGCAGATCGTCCGCTGGTTCTACGACTGCGGCTACGAGATCCACACCGGACTGGCCGAACTGTACGTAACGGACGACCGCTTCACGCAGACGTACGAGCAGATCCGCCCGGACCTGGCCCGGTACCTGCACGACGCGATCCTCGCGAACGCGGTGCGCAACAGCTGAGCGGCTCCGGGCCCGAGCGTCCTGGCCCGGGGCTCCTCAGCTCTTGGCCAGGACCACCGCCGTCCCGTACGCGCAGACCTCCGTGCCCACGTCCGCCGCTTCCGACACATCGAAGCGGAACATCAGCACACCGTTGGCGCCGCGTGAGCGAGCCTGGTCCACCAGGCGCTCCATCGCCTGGTTACGGGTCTCGACCAGGGTCTTGGTCAGCCCCTTCAGCTCGCCGCCGATCATCGACTTGAGACCGGCGCCGATCTGGCTGCCCAGATGCCGCGAGCGCACGGTGAGGCCGAAGACCTCGCCGATGACCTGCTGTACCTGGAATCCCGGTACATCGTTCGTCGTGACGACCAGTACGTCGGACTGCGGACCCTGTCCGCCGCCGTAATCCTCGATGCCCATCTGCGTCCACCTTCCGTACGGGCTTGTGACGCACAGCTTTGTCCCAGACGGGGCACAGTGCATCCTGGGCGGGCGGACGGAACGTGGAGCAGCGGCGATGCGTTGATAGCTTTGGGTGGCCGACCACGCCGAATCGACGGCCGAATCGACGATCGACCGACTATCGACTCAGGAGCCCGGACCTCGTGACTACCCTTGCGCTCGGACCGAGCTGGCTGGACCCGGACTATCTGATCTCGACGTTCGGCCTGATCGGGGTCCTGGTCATCGTCTTCGCCGAATCCGGCCTGCTCATCGGCTTCTTTCTGCCGGGCGACTCGCTGCTGTTCACCACCGGCCTGCTGGTGACCACCGGCAAGCTCGACGAGCTCCCGCTGTGGGCGGTGTGCGCGCTGATCGTGTTCGCGGCCGTCGTCGGTGACCAGGTCGGCTATCTCTTCGGACGCAAGGTCGGCCCCTCGCTCTTCAAGCGCCCCGACTCCCGGCTCTTCAAGCAGGAGAACGTCGAGAAGGCGCACGAATTCTTCGAGAAGTACGGTCCCAAGTCGCTGGTCCTGGCCCGCTTCGTGCCCATCGTGCGCACGTTCACGCCGATCATCGCCGGTGTGAGCCGGATGAACTACCGCTCGTTCATCACGTTCAACATCATCGGCGGCGCGCTCTGGGGCGCGGGTGTGACACTGCTCGGCGCGGGGCTCGGCAAGGTCGAGTTCGTGAACAAGCACATCGAGGCCATCCTGATCCTGATCGTGCTGCTCTCGGTGATCCCGATCGCGATCGAATTCCTGCGGGCCCGCTCGAGGAACAAGAAGGAAGCAGCCGCCGGCGGACCGTCCGACGACGTGCCCCCGGCGCAGCGCGGCCGCCACGCCAAGCGCTGAGCCAGGCTCCCGGGCCGCTCAGAATCCGCGCGTCCGCTTGGCCGCGCGGCGCAGCGGGCCCTGAACGCCGGGCATCCTGAGGAACAGCCGGGACAGCTCGCCGCCCAGGTTCACCCCGATCGCGATGGCCAGCGCCAGGGCGGCGGCCTTGGTGAGCTGGGTGAGGCCCGAGTTCAGATCGTTCCTTGCGATCTCGAGCAGCCCGAAGTACGTCGCGCTGCCGGGCAGCAACGGCCCGATCGCCGCGGTCACGTACGGCAGCGCGGACGCGAACCGGTAGCGCGAGAGCACCTGCCCGAACAGGCCCACCAGACCGGCCGCCGCGGCCGTCGCGGCGACCGGCGAGACACCCGCGTTATTCGCGAGCGCGCCGTACACCACCCAGGCGATGCCGCCGTTGAACGTCGCCCACAGCACCGTGTTCCGCTCCTGCTGGAGCAGCACGGCGAAGCACAGGGACAGCGCCATCGCTGCCAGCGTCTGCACGAGGGGCCGGTCGACGCTGTGGATGGCCGTCTCGGGGTTCAGGCCCGCGCCCAGCGCGAGGCCCAGATAGAGCACGCTCAGTACGCCGACGACGATGCCGACCACCAGATAGCCGACCTCGAGCAGGCGGGCCGCAGCGGTGATGTAGAAGCCGGTCAGGCCGTCCTGTACGCCGGCGACCAGGGCCCGCCCCGGGATCAGGGCGAACAGACCACCGGTGATCACCGCGGAGGCGCGTACGTCCAGCGGCGACAGCGTCAGCGCGACGCCCATCGCGGCGGAGGGCATGGCCGCGGCGACGAACTGGTAGAACTCCGGCAGTCCGCGCCCGGCGCACAGCCAGGCCAGCCGGTCGCCGAGCATGGCGCTGATCGCCGCCGCCAGGAACACCAGCGCATCGCCGCCGACCAGCACGGACGCCGCGCCCGCCAGCAGTCCGCCGGCCAGGGTGAGCGCCCAGCCGGGGTAGGGGTGCCGGTTACGGCGGATCTCGGCGAGGCGGCGGTAGGCCTCCTCCAGCGAGACCTCCGACTCCTCGGTGCTGATGTCGTGGACCAGCCGGTAGACCGCGGCCAGCCGGGTGTAGTCGGTGCCCCGGCGGCGAACGGTCCGGTTCGCCGTCACCGGGTCGTCGACGAGCGAGGGCTGGTGGGTGATCGACAGCAGGGTGAAGGTGACGGTCGGCTCGCAGCGGTCGAGTCCGTACGAACGCGAGATGGCGAACATGGCCGCCTCGACGTCCTCGGCGCCCTCGCCGCCCGCGAGCAGCAGCTCCCCGATACGCAGCGTCAGGTCAAGCACGCGGGGGACGGCCGGGCCGCCCTCCTCGTGCCGCTGCACGGCCTCCGGCACGGGCCGCTCGCCCACCGGCATCCGCAGCATCGCCCGCATCCGGTCCTGCCAGGGGGCGTGGCTGGTCAGCCGGACCATGGGGATGCCGTGCGCGGGCGTGAACGCGGGTGGCGAGCTCTTGGCGCTGTAGGTGCTCGGCAGGGCGAAGGCGGAACCCTCCGGCCCGGCCGGGCCCTCGGTGCCGACCCCGGCCGGAACGGCGAACTCCGAGGAGGGATGGTCCTCTTCGGGTACATCCGGCTGTCCCACCCCGGGCGGCGGGGTGAAGGCGCTGTGCGCCTCGTCGGACTGAGGCTTCCGGTCTTCCGGACCCTCCGGCTCCGCCACCACGTGCTGTCCTCGCTCCCTCTTGTGTCGCGTGTCAGCTCAGTATGGGTGTGGACCGGCGGCCGCACGCACGACGGGCGGCACCACCTTTCTTGACGCGCCGCTCGCACTGCTCGGCGCCGGGGCGCCTCCCAGGCTTCGCGCCGCTGCGCCGGCCTCCGGCCGCCGAGCCGTCGCACACGCACGACGGGCGGAGCACCCGTCGGTGCCCCGCCCGTCGTCAGCTCGATGCCGAAGAGCTACGTGCTCAGTGCGCGCCGCCCTGCGCCTCCAGGCGCTTGTAGGAGGCCTCGATCTCCGCCTCGGCCTCGGTGCGGCCTACCCAGTTGGCACCCTCGACGGACTTGCCGGGCTCCAGGTCCTTGTAGACCTCGAAGAAGTGCTGGATCTCCAGGCGGTCGAACTCGGACACGTGGTGGATGTCGCGCAGGTGCTCGACGCGCGGGTCGGAGGCAGGCACGCACAGCAGCTTGTCGTCGCCGCCCGCCTCGTCCGTCATCCGGAACATGCCGATCGCGCGGCACTTGATGAGGCAGCCGGGGAAGGTCGGCTCGTCAAGGATGACCAGCGCGTCCAGCGGGTCGCCGTCCTCGCCGAGGGTGTTCTCGACGAATCCGTAGTCGGCCGGGTAGCTGGTCGAGGTGAAGAGTCGACGGTCAAGGCGGATCCGACCGGTCTCGTGGTCCACCTCGTACTTGTTCCGCGAACCCTTCGGGATCTCGATGGTGACGTCGAACTCCACGGGTGGCTCCTCCATGATCAACACATACGTCTGGTGGTTAAGTGTCCCTCACGCAGGTGTGTGATCGCGAAAGGGGATGGTGCGAGGTGCCAGAGGTCAGTACGTGGCAGCTCGCCGCGGGCGCCGCCGTGGCAGGCCTCGCCCTCGCCGCCGGGGCGGTGGCCGCCGCTGGTCCCTGGGACTCGGGCCAGCGTAAGGCCGAGAAGGAGTGGGCGGCTGCCCGGAATCCGGTGGGTGGCGCACATCACGGGACACCGAGGCGGAAGGCCCCGGCTCCCGCGCCCAGCGCACCCGGTGTGCTCGCCGCTCTCGGCGCCCCCTCGAACGCCACTGCCAAGTCCGCGAAGGCCGCCCCCGCCGAACTCGCACAGGTGCTCGCACCGCTGCTCGGCGCCCCCGGGCTCGGGACGGTCCGTACGGCCTGCGTCATCGATCTCGCGACGGGCAAGCAGCTGTACGGACAAGGGGTCTTCGACCCGATGACCCCCGCCTCCACCATCAAGATCGCCACATCGGTCGCCGCCCTGTCCGCTCTCGGCCCCGACCACCGCATCCCCACCACGGTCCTCGCCTCCAAGGACGCCGGGCAGCTCACGCTGGTCGGCGGCGGAGACCCGAGCCTCGACTCGGCAGGACTGCGGACGCTCGCCGACCGTACGGCCCGTGCCCTGCGCGAGCGCGGAGTCGTCTCCGTCCGGCTCGCGTACGACACCTCGCTCTACAAGGGGCCCCTCCGGCACCCCATCGGCCTCAACCCGAACCTCGCCCCGGTCAGCGCACTGATGGTGGGCGAGGGGCGGTCCGACGGGAAGAGCACGGGGCCCGTGGACCGCAGCCCCGACCCGGCGGGAGACGCGGCCCGTGCCTTCGAGCGGCTGCTGAAGGAGCGCGGCATCGCCACGTCCGCCGCCCCCGCCCCCGGCCGTCCCGCCGCCGGGTCCGCCCCGCTGGCCAAGGTGCTCTCCGTACCCCTGTCGGCCCTGGTCGAACGGGCACTGACCAACAGCGACAACGACATCGCCGAAGCACTGGCCCGGCAGACCGCCGTCGCCACCGGCGAGGAGCCGAGCTTCGAGGGCGGCGGACGGGCCGTCACCGGGCAACTGGCCAAGCTGAAGCTCCCGTTGACCGGCGCCCGCTTCGCCGACGGAAGCGGGCTCAACCGGGACGACCGCCTCAGCGCCGGGCTGCTCACCGCGCTGCTGGCCCGCGCCGCCGACCCGGCCCACCCCGAACTGCGCCCGGTCCTGACGGGCCTGCCGGTCGCCGGCTTCAACGGCACCATGGAGAGCCGCTACAACCGGAACTCGCCCGGCACCGGTCTGGTGCGCGCCAAGACCGGGACCCTGACCGGCGTCAACACCCTGGCGGGCACCGTCGTAGCCCCGGACGGACGCCTCCTCGCCTTCGCCTTCATGGCCGCCAACACCCCGTCCAAGGAGCTCGCCCAGCCCGCTCTGGACCGGCTGGCGGCCGCGCTGGCCTCGTGACTCAATGGGCGAACCGGCCGTTGCCGACACCTGACCGCTCCCGGAGCCGACAACGTACGGTTGACGCATGACGAGCATCGGTGGTGCCGAGATGGTCGACTGGAACCTCGCCGTGGCGACCGCGACCCGCTTCGTGCGGCCCGGACCCGACGTGAGCCGGGAGGAGGCGCGCGCCGTCGTCGCCGAGCTGCGGCGGCATGCCAAGGCGGCCGAAGTACATGTGCGGGGCTTCACCCGGATGATCCCGGACGGCCATGAACCGAAGGACACCCCCGTCCTCGTCGTGGACCGGGCCGGGTGGATCCAGGCGAATGTCGCGGGCTTCCGCGAACTGCTGAAGCCGCTGCTGGACAAGATGCAGGAGCGCCGCTCGGGCAGCGCCGGCAGCGCGATGCTCGGAGCGGTCGGCGGCAAGGTCACCGGCGTGGAGCTGGGCATGCTCCTGTCGTTCCTGGCCTCGCGGGTCCTCGGTCAGTACGAGACCTTCGCGCCCGCCACCCGTGAACTGCCCGCGGGCGACCCCTCCGGCCCGGGCGCCGGCGGCGGCCGCCTGCTCCTGGTCGCCCCGAACATCGTCCATGTCGAGCGTGAACTCGAAGTGGACCCGCACGACTTCAGGCTCTGGGTCTGCCTCCACGAGGAGACCCACCGCACCCAGTTCACCGGCGTGCCCTGGCTGCGCGACCACCTCGAGGGCGAGATCCAGTCATTTCTGGGCGAGACCGAGGTCGACCCGATGACGGTCCTCGAGCGCTTCCGGGAGGCCGCCCAGTCGCTCTCCGGCGCCCGCCCCGAGGGCGAGGAGGACGAGAGCGGCCGCTCCATCGTCGAGCTGGTCCAGACCCCCGCGCAGCGCGAGATCCTCAGTCGGCTGACCGCCGTGATGTCCCTGCTGGAAGGGCATGCCGACTTCGTGATGGACGGCGTCGGGCCCGATGTCGTGCCCTCCGTCGCCGAGATCCGCGAGAAATTCCAGCAGCGCAGGGCCCGCGGCGCGAGCCGTCTGGACCAGGCACTGCGCAAGCTGCTCGGCCTCGACGCCAAGCTGCGCCAGTACCGCGACGGCGAGCGGTTTGTCCGGTCCGTCGTCGAGGAGGTCGGAATGGATGGATTCAACCGCGTCTGGACGTCTCCGAACACGCTGCCCACCAAGGCGGAGATCGCCAAACCCGCGGACTGGGTCGCGAGGGTGCACCGTAAAGCAGACTCGTGAGCGGGCGGCGTCCGACGGCAGAAGGACGCCCCCCTAATCACCCATCCGAGGGACCGTAGGCAATGGGTAGGCGTGCAATGCTCGGGTATCGGCTCGGTTCTGTCACCATCGACGCACTCTGAGTGACTGATCCTCCCGTCCCGACAACCGACCGAGGCACCCCCCAACTTTTCACGAAGGGCACCGGACATGGGTCCCCATCCTGCGGTCGCGGCGATACGCCTGGCGGTCCGCCGCGTACTCCACGACGTACTCACCGAACACTCCGACCGGCTCGCGCGCTCCGTCGGCCACGCGGCCCCCGCGCGCTCGGCCTCCTCCTTCCATCACGCGCCCACAGACGAGCAGCCGCTCGTCCTGGTGGCATGCTCCGGCGGCGCCGACTCCATGGCCCTCGCCTCCGCCCTCGCCTTCGAGGCCCGCAAACTCTCCGTCCGGGCCGGCGGCATCACCGTCGACCACGGCCTCCAGGACGGCTCCGACCTCCGCGCCGCCGAGGTCGCGGTCCGGCTCACCGCGATGCAGCTCGACCCCGTCGAAGCCATCACCGTACGAGTCGGCCGCGACGGCGGCCCCGAGGCCGCGGCCCGCGACGCCCGCTACGCCGCCCTCGACGACGCCGCCGAGCGCCACGGGGCCGCCGCCGTCCTGCTCGGCCACACCCGCGACGACCAGGCCGAAACCGTCCTGCTGGGTCTCGCCCGCGGCTCCGGCACCCGCTCGCTCTCCGGGATGGCGGCCGTCTCGGGGGCGGCCGGCCGCTACCGCCGCCCCTTCCTCCAGCTCGACCGGCAGACCGCCCGCAAGGCCTGCATGGCCCAGTCGCTGCCCGTCTGGGACGACCCCCACAACGCCGACCCGGCCTACACCCGCTCCCGGCTGCGCCACGAGGGCCTGCCCGCCCTGGAGAAGGCCCTCGGCAAGGGCGTCGTCGAGGCGCTCGCCCGGACCGCACAGCTCTCCCGCGACGACGCCGACGCCCTGGACACCTGGGCCGCCGACGCGGACGCCGCCGTACGGGACGACGCGGGCCGCCTGGAGTGCGCGAAGCTGTACACGCTGCCGCCCGCCGTGCGCCGCAGGATCCTGCGCCGGGCCGTCATCGAGGCGGGAGCGCCCGCCGGTTCGCTCTTCGCCCGGCACGTCGAGGAAGTCGACCGGCTGATCACGGGCTGGCGCGGCCAGGGAGCCATCAATCTGCCCGGCCGCGTCGAGGCACGACGGCAGGGTGGCAGACTGGTCATTCGGCAAGGCTGACGCAGCAAACGAAAGTGACCCGGGTGAACGAGAAGGACATGGGCGCCGACCTCCAGTCGGTGCTCATCACCAAGGAAGAGATCGACGCGAAGCTGGGCGAGCTGGCCGCGAAGATCGACGCAGAGTACGCGGGCAAGGACCTGCTCCTCGTCGGTGTCCTCAAGGGCGCCGTGATGGTGATGGCGGACCTGGCGCGTGCCCTGTCCACCCCCGTCACGATGGACTGGATGGCGGTGTCCTCGTACGGCGCGGGCACCCAGTCCTCGGGCGTGGTCCGGATCCTCAAGGACCTGGACACCGACATCAAGGGCAAGCACGTCCTGATCGTCGAGGACATCATCGACTCCGGCCTCACGCTTTCGTGGCTGCTGTCGAACCTCGGCTCGCGCGAGCCGGCCTCTCTCGAGGTCTGCACACTGCTGCGTAAGCCGGATGCCGCGAAGGTCGCGATCGATGTGAAGTGGATCGGCTTCGACATTCCCAATGAGTTTGTCGTCGGGTACGGACTGGATTACGCCGAGAAGTACCGCAATCTGCCGTTTGTCGGCACGCTCGCACCGCACGTGTACGGCGGCTGAAGGCCCCCGAAAGCACGGGAACCCTGGCCTCTCTCCCGCCGTTGGAGCAAGGGAAGGCGGCCACGGGTGACAATGCTGGGGTACCGTCCGAAGAACAGTCTTTTCTCACAGCAGCATTTACCTACGGGCAGGAGGGACGGGGCGATTTCCGCTCCGTATGGATGGACGTGAAGCGATACTTCCGTGGGCCGGTCATGTGGATCGTGCTGGCCGTCCTCGCCGTGGTCGTGTTGATGCAGGTCGTCGGCTCGTCCGGCGGCTACAAGACGGTGGACACCGGCGAGGTCGTCCAGGCGATCGACAAGAACCAGGTCGACCAGGTCAAGCTGACCACCGGCGACGAACAGATCATCAAGGTTGATCTGAAGGACGGCCAGAAGGTCAAGGGCAGCGACAAGATCCAGGCGAGCTACATCGGCACCCAGGGTGCCGATCTGGCCGAGAAGCTCCAGACGAAGTACGAGGCCGGTGACATCGAGAAGGGTTACACCGTCTCGCCGTCGAAGCAGAGCCCGTTCGTCTCGGTGCTGCTCTCGCTGCTGCCCTTCGTCCTGATTGTCGTGGTCTTCCTCTTCCTGATGAACCAGATGCAGGGCGGCGGCTCCCGAGTCATGAACTTCGGGAAGTCCAAGGCCAAGCTGATCACCAAGGACACCCCGAAGACGACCTTCGCCGATGTGGCGGGGGCCGACGAGGCGGTCGAGGAGCTCTACGAGATCAAGGAGTTCCTGCAGGAGCCGGCCAAGTTCCAGGCGGTCGGCGCCAAGATCCCGAAGGGTGTGCTGCTGTACGGCCCGCCCGGTACGGGCAAGACGCTCCTCGCGCGCGCCGTCGCGGGCGAGGCCGGTGTCCCCTTCTACTCGATCTCCGGCTCCGACTTCGTCGAGATGTTCGTCGGTGTCGGTGCGTCCCGAGTGCGCGACCTCTTCGAGCAGGCCAAGGCGAACGCCCCGGCGATCGTCTTCGTCGACGAGATCGACGCCGTCGGCCGACACCGCGGTGCGGGTCTGGGCGGCGGACACGACGAGCGCGAGCAGACCCTCAACCAGTTGCTCGTCGAGATGGACGGCTTCGACGTGAAGGGCGGCGTCATCCTGATCGCCGCCACGAACCGGCCCGACATTCTCGACCCGGCGCTGCTGCGCCCGGGCCGTTTCGACCGGCAGATCGCCGTCGACCGCCCGGACATGCAGGGCCGTCTGGAGATCCTCAAGGTCCACCAGAAGGGCAAGCCGGTCGCCCCGGACGTCGATCTGGGCGCGGTTGCCCGGCGTACGCCAGGCTTCACCGGCGCGGACCTGTCGAACGTGCTGAACGAAGCGGCGCTCCTGACGGCGCGCAGCGACAAGAAGCTGGTCGACAACCACTCCCTGGACGAGGCGATCGACCGCGTCGTGGCGGGCCCGCAGAAGCGGACCCGGATCATGTCGGAGAAGGAAAAGAAGATCACCGCGTACCACGAGGGCGGTCACGCCCTGGTCGCGGCGGCTTCGCCGAACTCCGACCCGGTTCACAAGATCACGATCCTGTCCCGTGGACGGGCGCTCGGATACACCATGGTCCTGCCGGACGAGGACAGGTACTCCACGACCCGCAACGAAATGCTCGACCAGCTGGCATACATGCTGGGCGGGCGCGCGGCCGAGGAGCTCGTCTTCCACGACCCGACCACGGGTGCGGCCAACGACATCGAGAAGGCCACGACCACGGCCCGGGCGATGGTCACGCAGTACGGCATGACCGAGCGTCTTGGTGCCATCAAGTTCGGTGGCGACAACACCGAGCCGTTCCTCGGACGTGAGATGGGTCACCAGCGCGACTACTCGGAAGAGGTCGCCGCGCTGGTCGACGAAGAGGTCAAGAAGCTCATCGAGACCGCGCACAACGAGGCGTGGGAGATCCTGGTCGAGAACCGTGACGTACTCGACAATCTGGTTCTGCAGCTCCTCGAGAAGGAGACCCTCGGCAAGGAGCAGATCGCCGAGATCTTCGCGCCGATCGTGAAGCGCCCGGCCCGCCCGGCCTGGACCGGCTCCTCGCGACGCACTCCGTCGACGCGGCCGCCGGTGCTCTCGCCGAAGGAGCTGGCGCTGACCAATGGAGCCGTCGGCTCCAACGGCTCGGCACCGACGGACACCGTCCCGGCCATAGAGGCGGTCCCCGAGGAGCGTCCGGAGGGCTGATCCCTTCCGGCGCCGTGGTCGCACGGCGCCGCACAGGGCCCGGAATGAATGCCGCGTCCCCCAGGTTTTAGCCTGGGGGACGCGGCGTTTTCGTATGCCCGCCCGCAAGAGCAAGAGGAACGAGGCACAGATGACCGACCCGGTGACGCTGGACGGCGAGGGCACGATCGGCGAGTTCGACGAGAAGCGGGCCGAGAACGCTGTGCGAGAACTTCTCATCTCGGTCGGGGAGGACCCGGACCGGGAGGGCCTGCGGGAGACGCCGGGGCGGGTGGCGCGGGCATACCGGGAGATATTCGCGGGCCTGTGGCAGAAGCCGGAAGAGGTCCTGACGACGACGTTCGACCTCGGGCACGACGAGATGGTCCTGGTGAAGGACATCGAAGTCTTTTCCACCTGTGAACACCACCTGGTCCCGTTCAGGGGTGTGGCGCATGTCGGCTACATCCCGTCGACCGACGGCAAGATCACCGGACTGTCGAAGCTGGCCCGTCTCGTCGACGTCTTCGCCCGGCGCCCACAGGTGCAGGAGCGGCTCACCACCCAGATCGCCGACTCGTTGATGGAGATACTGGAGCCGCGCGGAGTGATCGTCGTCATCGAGTGCGAGCACATGTGCATGTCGATGCGCGGCATCCGCAAGCCGGGTGCCAAGACGATCACTTCCGCGGTGCGCGGCCAGCTGCGCGACCTGGCGACGCGCAATGAGGCGATGAGCCTCATCATGGCTCGCTAGGTCCTGTCCGGGCGTCGGCGCGCCCCTGCGCGCTGCTGAGGTCTACGACGCGCTGAGCCGGCTGCTGAGCCACGCCAGGGCGGGCGGGATCTCGCGCCGCCAGGTGTTGAAGTTGTGCCCGCCGCTGTCGAGCATGATCGACGAGACGCGCGCCGGGGCCTTCACCTTGTCGATGAACTGCAGGGTGTGCTTGAGGTTGCCCTCGCCCGCCTTCGAACTGGTCACCAGGAACGACGACTTGCCCTGCGGCAGATGGTCCAGGCTCCACAGCAGATTGGCGCGGCTCTTCGCCTTCTTGTCGCCGTGGAAGAGATCGCCGGTCGTCGGATCGTCGGCCGCCTTGTAGTACGCAGAGAGGCCCGCGGACGCTCCGAACTGCTCCGGGTGGTGCAGCGCGATCTTCAGGGCGCAGTAGCCGCCGGTCGAGTTCCCGATGAAGCCCCAGTTCCGGGGCTTGGTGCCCACGCGGTACGTCTGCGAGATCGCCTTCGGCAGATCCTTGGCGAAGAAGGTCTCGGTCTGCGGCCCGCCCGGTACGTCCACGCACTCGGTGTCCCGCGGCGGTGCGACGGTCGGCCGCAGCATCACCAGGATCATCGGCTGCATCCGGCCTTCCTTGGCCTGCATGAAGGCCGTCCGCGGGTACTTCAGCCCCTTGAGCAGGTTCTCGGCCGTCCCGGGATAGCCGGTCAGCACAAGGGCTGCCGGGAAGGTGCTCTTCTGGTATTTCGGCTGAAAGTACTCCGGGGGCAGATAGACGTACGCAGTGCTGTCGATACGGGATTTCTCGCCCGCCACGACGATCTTCTGTATCTGACCACCCGTCGCGGGTCGCGAGCTGCCCGGAACATCCAGCTTCTTCTTCTCGACGACCTTGATCCGCTTGCCGCCGGCCGAGTGGTCGACGACGACGCCCATGTCCTGTTCCTGGCCGAAGAGGTCGGACCAGGTGCCGTAGAAGAGGAACGAGTTGTTCGCGGCGAGTCCGACTGCGGCGAACAGTGCCAGCTGGGTCGCGAGCAGCAGGCCGATCCTGCCGGTCACGGCCCGCCAGCTGCGCCGCGCGAGCCGCGGCCAGAGCCAGATCGTGACGCCGAACAGCACCACGGCCACGAGGATGGCCAAGGCCAGAACTTTGTTACTGGTCAGACCCATGAGTCGCGTGAGCTTTCTTCCTTGAGAATTTCCTGTGAGTGAGTGAACCCGCCTCCCGAAAGTCCCGTCCTAGAGAACGCAAATCGTCCGGAGCCCGCTGAACTGCGGCGCACGGACACAGGATCTCTCGCGGAGTCACGGGAAGCGATGTCTGCAACGGTAGATGGGGACAAATCAGGATCGGTTCCGGATCGGGTACGTCGCGTTCTGCGCGGCCCCCGACCGGAAGTGGTTCCTTCGCTGGTCGGCACGGCCTGCACACTCGTCGGCCTGATCGACATTGCCGCCGGGGTGTTCCCCCGGTTCCGGCACAGCCGTATGCACTCGCTCGCCGAGGTGCTGCCGGGGGCCACCGGGCCCTTCGCCGCGGCACTTTCGCTGAGCGTCGGCGTGCTGCTCCTGCTGCTCGCCCACGGGCTCAAGCGGCACAAGCGCCGTGCCTGGCGGGCCGCGGTGATCCTGCTGCCCGTCGGTGCGGTGGGGCAGTTCGTCTACCGTCACTCGGTGATCGGCGCGCTGGTCTCGCTGCTGCTGCTGACGCTGCTGCTGCGCCACCGCAGTGAGTTCGCCGCGCTGCCCGACCCGCGCAGCCGCTGGAAGGCGCTCGCCAACTTCATCCTCATGGGCGCCGGTTCCCTGGGCCTCGGCCTGGTCATCGTCAGCGCACATCCGCACAACGAGGTCGGCAGCCCCAGCCTGGCGGACCGCCTGGAGCATGTCCTGTACGGGCTGTTCGGCTTCGAGGGTCCCGTCGACTATGCCGACGGGGTGTCCTGGACGGTCGGTTACTCCCTCGGCGCGCTCGGCCTGCTGACCGCCGTCACCACGATCTATCTCGCCTTCCGCCCCGAGCACCCGGCGGCGCGCCTCACCGAGGACGACGAGCTCCGGCTGCGCGACCTGCTGACCCGGCACGGCGGGCGGGACTCGCTCGGGCACTTCGCGCTGCGCCGCGACAAGGCGGTCGTCTTCTCGCCGAGCGGCAAGGCCGCGGTCACCTACCGCGTGGTCTCCGGCGTGATGCTCGCCAGCGGCGACCCGATCGGCGACGTCGAGGCGTGGCCGGGCGCGATCGAACGCTTCATGGACGAGGCGAAGGCGCACTCCTGGACCCCGGCGGTGATGGGCTGCTCGGAGACCGGTGGTGAGGTCTGGACCCGGGAGACCGGACTGGACGCGCTGGAGCTCGGCGACGAGGCGGTGGTGGACGTCGCGGATTTCTCGCTCACCGGGCGCGCGATGCGCAACGTACGCCAGATGGTGAAGCGCATCGAACGCAATGGGTACACCACGCGGGTACGGCGAGCCCGTGATCTGTCCGACGAGGAGCTGGAGGCCGTCCGTCTGGCCGCGGCGGATTGGCGGGGCACCGACACTGAGCGGGGCTTCTCGATGGCCCTGGGCCGGATAGGCGACGCGGCCGACGGCGACGCGGTGATCGCGACGGCGCACAAGGAGGACCCCGATTCTCCCTACGGCGACCTGAAGGCGATCATCCACTTCGTCCCGTGGGGGCCGGACGGCATGTCCCTGGAACTCATGCGCCGCGACCGCTCGGCCGACCCGGGCATGAACGAACTCCTGATCGTGGCCGCCCTGCAGGCCTCGCCCGAGCTGAAGATCGAGCGGGTCTCGCTGAACTTCGCGATGTTCCGTTCGGCGCTGGCACGCGGCGAGAAGATCGGCGCCGGCCCGGTGCTGCGGATGTGGCGCGGACTTCTCGTGTTCCTCTCCCGCTGGTTCCAGATCGAGTCGCTGTACAAGTTCAACGCGAAGTTCCAGCCGCGCTGGGAGCCGCGCTTCGTGGTCTTCCGCAACACGCGCGACCTGCCGCGGATAGGTTTCGCGGCGATGCAGGCGGAGGGCTTCGTCAATGTCGCGCTCCCGCGCCTCTTCCCGCGCCGCCGCCCGCCGCGCCAGCCCCGCCCGTGCGCGCACATGACGGTCCACCAGCCGGAACGCGAGGTTCAGGCGGCGTAACGCCGTAACAGCCAGCCCTGCCGCCCCGCCCGCCGCCCGGGACGGCGGGGTTCGTGTGGGGGCGCCTGAGCCCAGCCCTTTGACCGGGGGCCGGGCTCAGGCGCCCGCTTTCGCCGCGTGGCCGCCACTTCGCGCGGGTCGGGCCACGTGCGCGCGCGGGTGCCCAGCAACCCCGTATGCACAGGGCGGGCGGGTGGGGACAAATCCCTCGTCCGCCACCGGCGTGACGTCCGGCCCGCCCCACGGGCCTAGGCTGGGCGTATGAGTACGTTGCGCGGACGGGGCACGGCCAGCGGCCTGCCGGAGTGGGATCGCTGTGCGGTCATGGGGGTCGTCAATGTGACGCCCGATTCCTTCTCCGACGGCGGTCGCTGGTTCGACACCACCGCCGCGGTCAAGCGCGGCCTCGACCTCGTCTCCGAGGGCGCCGACCTCGTCGACGTCGGCGGCGAGTCCACCAGGCCCGGTGCCAGTCGCGTCGACGAGGACGAGGAGCTGCGCCGCGTCATTCCCGTCGTACGCGGCCTTGCCGCCGAGGGCGTTACCGTCTCCGTCGACACCATGCGCGCCTCCGTCGCCGAACGGGCCGTCGCCGCCGGCGCCGTACTCGTCAACGATGTCAGCGGCGGCCTCGCCGACCCCCGTATGGTCCCCGCTGTCGCCGCCACCGGGGTCCCCTTCGTGGTCATGCACTGGCGCGGCTTCAGCCAGGACATGAACGCCCGCGCCGTCTACACCGACGTCGTCGCCGAAGTCGTCAGCGAACTGCGTGCCCGCATGGACGCCGTCGTCGCGGGCGGCATCTCGCCCGAGCGCATCGTCATCGACCCCGGCCTCGGCTTCGCCAAGCAGGCTGAGCACGACCTCGCCCTCGTCGCCCACCTCGACGAGCTCCGCGCGCTCGGCCGCCCCCTCCTCGTCGCCGCCTCCCGCAAGCGTTTCCTCGGCCACGTACTGGCGAGGGAGGGCGCCCCGCCACCGGCCCGCGAGCGGGACGCCGCGACCGCCGCGGTGTCCGCCATCGCGGCCCACGAGGGCGCATGGGCCGTACGCGTGCACGAGGTGCGCGCCACGGCGGACGCCGTCCGCGTCGCCCGCGCCGTCGAGGGTGCCCGGTGAGCCGTACTGACGTGGAGCTGGTGGAAGAGGCCAACACCACGTTCTACGAGACGATGGAGCGCGGTGACTTCGAGGAGCTCTCCGGCCTCTGGCTGGACGAGGGCATCTCCTGCATCCACCCCGGCTGGCCGGTCCTGACCGGCCGCGGCGAGGTGCTCCGCTCGTACGCCCTGATCATGGCGAACACCGAGTACATCCAGTTCTTCCTGACGGACGTGAAGGTCAGCCTCGCCGGCGACACCGCCCTGGTGACCTGTACGGAGAACATCCTCAGCGGCGGTCCCGCCGAGGAGAGCGGCGAACTCGGCCCCCTCGTCGGCCAGCTCGTCGTCGCCACCAATGTGTTTCGCCGCACATCGGACGGTTGGAAGATCTGGTCACATCACGGATCACCCGTTCTGGCGGAAAGCGACGAGGAAGAGGACGACGAAACCCCCTCATAAGTGGGTAGGCGGGCCTTCGGGGATTGGAAATCCGGCCCTCCGGGTAGGGGCGGCTACCAGCCTCGCGGAGTGCCCGTCCACAGCCCCCGTTGGCGGGCACTGTCGGTGCCCGCAGGTAGATTCGAATGTGGATACCGTGCCGCCCGCACGCGGCAGTGTGCCCGCAAGACCAACAACAGCAGGAGTGATTCGCGTGGATCGTGTCGCGCTGCGCGGCCTCAAGGCCCGCGGGCACCATGGCGTCTTCCCCCGGGAGCGCCAGGAGGGCCAGACCTTCATCGTGGACCTGGTGCTCGGCATCGACACCCGCCCCGCGGCGGCCAGCGACGACCTGGCCAAGACCGTGCACTACGGCATCGTCGCCGAGGAGGTCGTCGCGGTCGTCAAGGGCGAGCCCGTCGACCTGATCGAGACGCTCGCGGAGCGGATCGCGCAGCAGTGCCTCAAGCACGACGGCGTCGAAGAGGTCGAGGTGGTCGTGCACAAGCCGGACGCGCCGATCACGGTGCCCTTCGACGACGTGACCATCACGATCACCCGGAGCCGAGTATGAATGCGACCCAGAGCGACCCGACCGTGCAGCCGGTGCCCGCCTCCGTGGTGGAACAGGTCGACGCGGCGGATGTCACCCTGTCCAACCCGAAACGGGCTGTGATCTCTCTCGGCTCCAACCTGGGCAACCGCCTGGAGACCCTGCAGGGCGCGATCGACGCGCTGGAGGACACCCCGGGCCTGCGGGTCAAGGCCGTCTCTCCGGTGTACGAGACGGAGCCGTGGGGCGTCGAGCCCGGCACTCAGCCCTCGTACTTCAATGCGGTGGTCGTGATCAAGACCACGCTTCCTCCCTCCTCCCTGCTGGAGCGCGGTCAGGCCATCGAGGAGGCCTTCGACCGGGTCCGGGAGGAGCGCTGGGGTCCGCGCACCATCGACGTCGACATCGTGGCGTACGCCGATGTGGTCTCCGACGACCCGGCGCTCACGCTGCCCCACCCGCGCGCCCACGAGCGGGCGTTCGTGCTCGCTCCGTGGCACGACGTGGAGCCGGAGGCACAGCTGCCCGGCCGCGGAGCGGTCGCCCAGCTGCTGGCCGGCGTCGCACAGGACGGTGTGGCTGCCCGGGCCGACCTGGAACTCCGTCTCCCCGAGTAGTCGTTAGGCTCTTCGGATACGCAAGACAGGTGAAGGGCGGCGCTCTCGGTGAAGCAACTACGGCTCGGTGTACTGGCCGGTCTCTTCGCCGCGGCGGGCGTGCTGTCGTGGGGCGGCGCCCGCCTGTGGGAGGCGTTCGGCACCCTGCCGAAGGTGCCGCTTGCCGCGCCGATCGTGCTGGCGGTGATCGCGGTCGTCCTCACGGCGACGGCACTCTCCCTCCGCGCCCGCCTCCGGGCCCAGCGCGAACGCCGCCCCGGTGCGAAGGGCGTGGAGCCGCTGATGGCGGCCCGAGCGGTGGTCTTCGGCCAGGCGAGCGCGCTGGTGGCGGCGCTGGTCTCGGGGATGTACGCCGGTACCGGCGTCTACCTGCTCGGCTCGCTGGACATTCCGGCCCGCCGGGACCAGGCGATCTACGCGGGCTTCTCGGTGGTGGCGGGCATCGGCGTGATCGCGGCGGCGTTCTTCCTGGAGCGGGTCTGCAAACTCCCCGAGGACGAGGACAACGGGAGCGGCGCGGCCCCGACGGCTCTCTGAGACGGCCTCGCTCCCTGGGCCAGCTCCGCTCTCTGAGGCCACTTCGCTCCTTGGGTCAGCTTCGCTCCCTGGGTCAGCCTCGCTCCCCGCGGCACCTTCCTCAGAGCTTCGTCACGGCCGAGACCGTCTCGATCGTCTCCAGCGAGACTTCCGTGCGCGGGATGTCCTGTGCGTCCGCGTCGATCGAGCGGCGCAGCGCCTCGTGCAGCCGGGCCGGGGTGAGCACACCGAGGAAACGCCCGGTCTCCTCCTTGTCGATGACCGCGATCCAGCCCGCGTCGTGCTGGAGCATCGTGGCGAAGGCCTGCTTGAGCGATGCGCCGACGGGCAGCCAGGCCTCCATCCGGCGGGCGTGTTCGCGTACGGAGCCCTTCTGCTGTGCCTGCTCGGCCGAGATCCAGCCGTGCAGGTCGCCCGATCCGTCCAGTACGACGGCCCAGCGGGAGCCGATCTCGCGCGGCAGCGGGTCATCGAGCCGGACGACGGGCGGCTGGTCCAGATCGCTCTCCTCGATGGGGGTGACCGACAGCCGCTTGAGACCGCGGTCCGCGCCGACGAAGTCCGCGACGTAGTCGGTGGCAGGCGTGCCGAGGACCGCGGCCGGTGCATCGAACTGCTCGATGCGCCCGTGTCCGTAGACGGCGATACGGTCGCCGAGGCGTACGGCTTCCTCGATGTCGTGGGTGACGAAGAGCACGGTCTTGCGGACCTGCGACTGGAGCCTGAGGAACTCGTTCTGCAGATGCTCGCGCACCACCGGGTCGACCGCGCCGAACGGCTCGTCCATCAGCAGCACGGGCGGGTCGGCGGCCAGTGCCCGGGCCACGCCCACGCGCTGGCGCTGCCCGCCGGAGAGCTGCTCGGGGTAGCGGTCGCCGTACACCGACGGGTCCAGGCCCACCAGATCAAGGAGTTCGGCGGCGCGCTCGCGGCCCTTGCCGCGCTTCCAGCCGAGGAGATGCGGGACTGTCGCGACATTCTCCAGGACCGTTTTGTGGGGGAACAGACCGACCTGCTGGATCACATAGCCGATTCGGCGGCGCAGTTGGACCGGGTCGATGGCGGATATGTCGTCCCCGTCGAGATATATCCGGCCGCTGCTCGGTTCGATCAGGCGATTGACCATCTTCATGGTGGTGGTCTTGCCGCAGCCGGACGGCCCGACGAGCGTGACCAGTTCGCCCTCGGCGACCTCGAACGACAGGTCGTCGACGGCTGTCGTTCCGTCCGGGTACCGCTTGGTGACGTGCTCGAATCGGATCATGGTTCCCCATTGTGACGGGTGTTGTGTGAAGGCCATGTTGCTGCAATGTGGCGGCCCTCGGCGATTGTCAGTGCTCAGGGATATGGTCGCCAGACATACGTTCGGCACTGCTGGGGAGGTGGGGGTGCATGAGTTCGCAGGTCGCTGCGCAGAGCTGTCTGGCAGCCAATGACTGGATCTGCGGGGAGTATCTGCGCACCCGCAGCCAGGAGTTGACCGACGCGACGATCCAGCATGTCTGGATCACCGTGGTGTCCGTCCTGATCGGCCTTGCCGTGGCCTTTCCGCTGGCTCTGCTCGCACGCGCCAAACCGCGGTTCGCGGGCCCGGTCCTGGGGCTGACGACTCTGCTCTACACCATTCCGTCGCTCGCGATGTTCTCGCTGCTGCTGCCCGTCTTCGGACTGTCGGCCGCGCTGGTGGTCACCGGCCTGGTGCTGTACTCGCTCACCATTCTCGTACGGAACATCATGGCGGGTCTCGACGCGGTGCCCGGCGAGGCGCGGGAAGCCGCGCGCGGGATGGGGTACGGCCCGGGGCGGCTGCTCTGGGAGGTCGAACTGCCTCTCGCGCTGCCAGCGTTGATGGCGGGCCTGCGCATAGCGACCGTCTCGACGATCGCGCTGACGACGGTCGGGGCGCTGGTCGGCAAGGGCGGTCTGGGCAATCTCATCGACGACGGAGTGCAGACCACCTTCAAGGCGCAGGTGCTGACCGCGTCCGTGCTCTGTGTGCTGCTCGCGGCCGTCGCTGATCTGCTGCTGCTCGGCCTGCAGCGGCTGCTCACCCCCTGGACCCGAATACGCACGGCGAAACCGGCCGCGGCGCCGGCACCGAAGGTGAAGGTGGCGGTCTGATGGGAGTCCTCGCCGACGCGTGGACGTGGCTCACCACCGGTTCCAACTGGTCGGGGGAGAGCGGTGCCTGGCACCGGCTGGGCGAGCATGTGTACGTCAGCGGGGTGTCCCTGGCGCTGGCCTGCGCGATCGCCCTGCCGATCGCGCTGTGGCTGGGGCATCTGGGCAAGGGGGGCGCGCTCGCGGTCAACATCTCCAACGCGGGCCGGGCGATCCCGGTCTTCGCCGTCCTCGCCCTCTTCATGCTCACGCCGCTGCGCAGCGCCGGCTATCTGCCGACGATCATCGCCCTGGTGCTGTTCGCCGTGCCGCCGCTGCTGACCAACGCCTATGTGGGGATGCGGGAGGTGGACCGGGCGGTGGTCGAGGCCGCGCGGGGGATGGGCATGTCGGGCGGCCAGCTCTTCTTCCGGGTCGAACTGCCCCTCGCCTACCCCCTGCTCATGACCGGGCTCAGGTCGGCCGCCGTCCAGGTGGTGGCCACGGCCACGATCGCCTCGATGGTGGGCCAGGGCGGCCTGGGCCGGATCATCACCGCGGGATTCAACACGTACAACACCCCGCAGGTGGTGGCGGGCGCGCTCCTCGCGGCGCTGCTCGCGCTTTTTGTCGAGGGGGTTCTGGTCGCGGCCGACCGGCTGCTGAACCCCCTCCGTAAGACCGTGTGACAACACTTGGACGGAGAACCTGATGATCAAGACCTCGCGCATCGCGGGTGCTGTACTCGGTGTGGTGGCCCTGACGGGTTCTCTCGCCGCATGCGGCGGCGACAGCCTGGAAAAGGAGAAGGGCGGCTCGGCTTCGGGGGGCGGCTCGGACAAGAAGGGCACGCTCGTCATCGGCGCCGCGTCCTTCACCGAGTCCAAGGTGCTCGCCGAGCTCTACGCACAGCTCCTGGGCGACGCCGGATACAAGACCTCGGTCACCACGGTGAAGAACCGTGAGCTGTACGAGCCGTCCCTGGAGAAGGGCGAGATAGACGTCGTACCGGAATACGCGGCGACGATCGCCGAATTCCTCAACGCGAAGGTGAACGGCCCGAAGGCGCCCGAGGGGAAGCCGGTCGCCTCCGGCGATGTCGCGGCCACCGTCGCGGCTCTCACCAAGCTTGCCGAGCCGCGCGGGCTGAAGGTGCTGCCGGCCGGTGCGGCCGTCGACCAGAACGCTTTCGCGGTGAGCAAGGAATTCGCCGAGAAGAACAAGCTCACGACGCTTTCCGACCTCGGGAAGTCGAAGCTCAAGGTGAAGATCGCGGCGGGCGACGAGTGCGAGGTGCGGCCCTTCTGCGCACCGGGACTGAAGAAGACGTACGGCATTGATGTCGTGGGCATCGACCCCAAGGGCGTGGGCACTCCCCAGTCCAAGCAGGCGGTCAAGGACGGCGCCGACCAGCTGGTGCTGACCACGACCACGGACGCGGTGCTGGACGGACTGGTCTTCCTTGAGGACGACAAGAAGCTCCAGAACGCCGACAACGTCCTGCCGGTGGTCAATGCCAAGGACGCGGGTTCCCAGGAGATAGCCGACGTACTCGGCAAGCTCACCAAGGTGCTGACCACCGAGGATCTCGCCGAGCTGAACCGCAAGGTGGACGCGGAGCGCGCGAAGCCCGAGGACGCGGCGAAGGCATATCTCGAGTCGAAGGGCCTGCTCAAGAAGTAGCGAGAGGCCGCCTTGGAAGTGGCGGCGGTGCGGCCCGGCGTTCTTGAGCGAGAGATTTGCCGGGCCGACACCCCATTCGGCGTCTACGCAGGGTAAATTTCGGGCCATGCCACGTGGACGCCACCGTCATTCCCCACCCCTTCACAGGCTGCTGCCGCCCTCGGCGGTCGCCGGAGCGTCGGTTCTGTGTGCCGCCGGCGCGTGGTTTCTCACCGAGCCGGTCATGCTCCGTTCGCTGGTCACCGCGGCGACGGCCGCGGCAGTGACCGGTGCGGTCCTCATGCGCAGTTGGGACCGTTCCGCGGGTCGCCGCGTCGCGGAGCTCACCCGCGCCCGCGCCAGCGACGCGTGGAAGACCGAGGAGCGCATAGCCGAACTCGAAACCGACATCGACGAATCGCGCGAGCTGCGCGCCAAGCTCGATGCGAAGCTGCGCGCCAAGCGCGTCGAGCTGGCGGCGCTCCGCGGTGAGCACGCCGCCCTGCTGCGGCGTTACGCGACCGCCGAGACCGACCGGGCCGGTGTCCTGGAGGACCGCCGGCAGCTCGCGCTGGAAGCCGCGTCCCCGGTCAAGGCGCTGCCCCCGGCGGGGACCACGCCCACCCCGGCGACCTATCTGCGGGCCAACAAGGCGCTGGACGAGCTGTCCCGCAACGCCGCGGCCCAGGAGGCGAAGAGAACCGTCGAGGAGGCCCGCGCCCGGGATCTGGCCGAGCGGTCCCGTGAGGCGGACGAGCCGCAGGGGAAGCACGCGGCGGCCGCCGGGGGAGAGCAGCACACCCGCCCGACGTCCGCCGTTCCCGCCCGTCGTCCCGTTCCCGCGGCCACCGCGATCGTTCCGTACGGCCCGCAGCGTCGCCCCGTCAAGCGCCCCGAGGGCGGCTTCGACTTCTTCGGCACGGCCGCCGAGGGAGCGGGCGCGCAGAAGGCGATCGAGGCCGTGCAGGACGAGGATCTCGCCGATGTGGTGGGCGAGGAGGCCCTGGCCGCGGAGCATCCGGCGGACTCCCGTGCCGTCGGCAAGGTCATCGACCTGACCGCGCACGACGAAACGGAGACGCTCGACGTGGTCGAGCTGCGCGACGCGGTCAGCTGACCGGCCCCTCGCCTACTTGTCGATGTCGCCGACGACGAAGAACAGCGATCCCAGGATCGCGACCATGTCGGCGACCAGCGTGCCCGGCAGCAGCACGGTCAGCGCCTGGATGTTGTTGTACGACGCCGAGCGCAGCTTGAGCCGGTAGGGCGTCTTCTCGCCCTTGGAGACCAGGTAGTAGCCGTTGATCCCCAGGGGGTTCTCGGTCCAGGCGTAGGTGTGGCCCTCGGGAGCCTTCAGCACCTTAGGCAGCCGCTGGTTGATCGGGCCGGGCGGCAGTTCCGCGATCCGGTCCAGGCAGGCGTCCGCCAGCTCCAGCGCGTTGTGCGTCTGATCGAGCAGCACCTCGAAGCGGGCCAGGCAGTCGCCGTCCGCGCGCGTGACGACCTTGAGGGTGTCCTGCAGCTCCCCGTACGCGAGGTACGGCTCGTCGCGCCGCAGATCGAAGTCGACGCCGGACGCGCGGGCGATCGGGCCGCTCACTCCGAAGGCGTGCACCGCCTCGGCCGGGAGCACGCCCACGCCGCGCGTACGGCCGCGGAAGATCTCGTTGCCGAGGACGAGGCGGTCGTACACGTCCATCCGCGAATTGAGCTCCGCGATCGCGTGCCGTGCCCGGCCGAGCCAGCCCGCCGGGAGGTCCTCCTTGAGGCCGCCGACCCGGTTGAACATGTAGTGCATCCGGCCGCCGGAGACCTCCTCCATGACGTGCTGGAGCTCTTCGCGCTCGCGGAAGGCGTGGAAGATCGGGGTGATTCCGCCCAGTTCGAGGGGGTACGACCCGAGGAACATCAGGTGGTTCAGCACCCGGTTGAGCTCGGCGAGGAGCGTACGGGTCCAGACCGCTCGCTCCGGGACCTCCATGCCGAGCATGCGCTCGACGGCCATGACGACGCCGAGCTCGTTGGAGAAGGCGGAGAGCCAGTCGTGGCGGTTGGCCAGCATGACGATCTGGCGGTAGTCGCGCGCCTCGAAGAGCTTCTCGGCGCCGCGGTGCATATAGCCGATGACCGGCTCGGCGTGCTGGATGCGCTCGCCGTCGAGGACGAGGCGCAGGCGGAGGACGCCGTGGGTGGAGGGGTGCTGGGGGCCGATGTTGAGCACCATGTCGGTGCTCTCCGCCGCGCCGCCGATGCCGACCGTCGTCTCCGTCATGCGGCCAGTATCCCTTGTGCGGTGAGCACCCGGGGCTCCGCCCCGGACCCCGGTCATCGGATGCGCTGCGCCAGCCAGCCGAAGTCGCCGAGGCCGCCGCGGGCCGTCAGTTCCGCCGCCTCGCTCGCCGAGGCCAGTGCGCGGACGTAGGCCGTCGGGTCGGACGATGCCTGGGACAGGGGTGGGCGTGCGCCGGTCAGGCCCAGGTCGCGCAGCGCGTCCCGCTGGGTGCGCAGTTCCGCGCCCGGCAGTGCGCAGGCGTCCAGGGCCACGTGCGCCGTGATGTCGCAGCTGCCGTCCGGGACCGGGCGTACCTCGCTGCCCGCGCGGAAGCCCGTCAGCGTGCCGAACGGCGGCCGGGACCCGGCCGTGTGCGCGTAGTCGACCGCGACGGCGAGTCCCGCGCGCAGCGTGCCCACCGCCGACGCCCACGCCTCGTCGCGCGGGCGCCCGATCTCCGCCCGCGTTCCGGGCTCGGTCAGCGGCCACCAGCGCGCCAGCCACGTCGCGTCAGCGCCCTCGACGGGGGAGCCGAGGCGCTCGGTGCCGTCCGGGCGTACGAGGACGTAGCGCGCCACCCCGTCGGGATCGGCCTCGGCGACGTCCACCGGGACGTTGTCCAGCCATTCGTTCGCGAAGAGGAGTCCGCTCACGCCGGCGGGCGGCTCGGCGCACCACTCGATGCGCGGGTCGAGGTCCGCGGGCCGGGGGGCCTGTTCGACGGCGTACGCCCGGAGCGGGAAGCCGGAGGGGAGCGCGGCCAGTACGCCGGTGAGGAGCTCTCCGCGGCCCGCGCCGACGTCGACGAGTGCCATGTCGTCGAGTTCGAGTGAGGTCAGCAGACGGGCCACTGCCGAGGCGAACAGGGGCGAGGTGTGCACGGACGTACGGAAGTGCCCGGCAGGTCCCTCGGGCCGCAGATAGAAGCCGCCGGGACCGTACAGTGCGGCCTGAGCGGCTTCCCGCCAGCCCCGCCATTGACACGTCTCATCAGTCACGTCATCCATCACGCGCACAAGTCTCCACCTTGGGGAGTACGCCCCGGCCGCCCGGATCGCCCCTCCGGTTGACCCCTGCACCTATCTGCTTTCCCTACTCTGGGTTACGTGCAGCGCCTCTATGACTTCATCCGCAGACACCCGACGGGCGTCGACACCTTCTGGGCTGTCGTGCTCTTCGGTTTCTCCATGCTGTGGGTGATCGACGTGCCGGTCGGGGTCGAGACCCAGTGGTCGGCGGGATTCATCGTTCTCCTGCTGAGCGTGGTGGTGGCCCTTCGCCGCCGGATGCCGGAGAAGATGCTGATCCTCGCCGCGCTGCTGGGCGCCGCCCAGCTCGCGCTCGACGTCGACGTCAATCCGGGCGACTTCGCGATGCTCGTGATCATCTACACCGTCGCCGCCCATGACGGGGCGCGCTGGACGTCCCGTCTCGCGCTCGCCGGAGGAATGTCCGCGGCCACCCTGGCGCAGCTGCGCTGGCCGGAGGAGGAAGGCGGCGTCGGCGGCAGGATCTTCGTCACGATCGTCATGACGGTGCCCTTCGCCCTCGCCTGGGTGCTCGGCGACTCGATACGCACCCGGCGGGCGTACTTCGCCCAGCTCGAAGAGCGTGCCACCCGGCTGGAGAAGGAGCGCGAGGCACAGGCGAAGGTCGCCGTCGCGGCAGAGCGGGCGCGGATCGCCCGCGAGCTGCACGACGTCGTCGCGCACAACGTCTCGGTGATGGTCGTGCAGGCCGACGGCGCCGCGTACGTGCTCGACGCCGCGCCCGACCAGGCCAAGCAGGCGCTGGAGACCATCTCCACCACCGGCCGCCAGGCGCTCGCGGAGATGCGCAGGCTACTCGGCGTCCTGCGCACCGGCGACGCCCCCGAGAGCGGGGAGTACGTCCCGCAGCCCGATGTGCAGCAGATCGAGGACCTGGTCGAGCAGGTGCGCCGCGCGGGCCTGACCGTCGACTTCAAGATCGAGGGCACACCGCGGCCACTGCCGAGCGGCGTCGAGCTCACGGCGTACCGCATCGTCCAGGAGGCGCTGACCAACACCCGCAAGCACGGCGGCCCCGAAGCCGGCGCCAGTGTGCGGCTGGTGTACTTCGACGACGGCCTCGGCCTGCTGGTGGAGGACGACGGCCGCGGTTCGGCACACGAGCTGTACGAGGACGGCGGGGCCGACGGAAAGGGCCACGGGATGATCGGCATGCGCGAGCGCGTCGGTATGGTCGGCGGCACGCTCGACGCGGGGCCGCGGCCCGGCGGAGGCTTCCGTATCAGCGCACTGCTTCCCCTCAAGCCCGCCCACTAGGCCCGCCCACAAGAGACCGAGGAACCGACTGACATGTCCATCCGCGTGATGCTCGTCGACGATCAGGTGCTGCTGCGCACCGGATTCCGCATGGTGCTCGCCGCCCAGCCGGACATGGAGGTCGTCGCGGAGGCGGGCGACGGCGCGGAGGCGATCGAGAACCTCCGCTCCACGGCCGTGGACGTGGTGCTGATGGACGTACGCATGCCCAGGCTGGACGGGGTCGAGGCGACGCGCCGGATCTGCGCCGAGCCGACGGCGCCCAAGGTGCTGATCCTGACCACCTTCGACCTGGACGAGTACGCCTTCTCCGGGCTGAAGGCGGGCGCCAGCGGCTTCATGCTCAAGGACGTGCCGCCCGCCGAACTGCTCAGCGCGATCCGCTCGGTGCACAGCGGCGACGCGGTGGTCGCGCCGTCCACGACCCGCCGGCTGCTCGACCGCTTCTCGCCGATGCTGCCGAGCAGCATGAGCGAGCCGCAGCACAAGGAGCTGGAGCGGCTCACCGAGCGCGAGCGCGAGGTGATGATGCTGGTGGCCCAGGGCCTGTCCAACGGCGAGATCGCCGGCCGTCTGGTGCTCTCCGAAGCCACGGTCAAGACCCATGTGGGCCGCATCCTCACCAAGCTGGGCCTGCGGGACCGGGTCCAGGTGGTGGTGCTGGCGTACGAGACCGGCCTGGTGCGGGCGGGCGGCGGACCGGTGTTCTGACGGGATGCTGCTCTGGATCAACGGCCCGTTCGGGGGCGGCAAGACCCAGACCGCGTACGAGCTGAAGCGACGCCTGCCGGGCAGCGTCGTCTGCGATCCGGAGCATGTCGGCTTCGGTCTGCACCGGATGGCGCCGCCGCAACTGCGGGGCGACTTCCAGGACTTGGCCGCCTGGCGGCAGGGCGTGTACGAGGTGCTCGATCTGAGCCTGCGCTCGTACGAAGGCGTGGTGATCGCGCCCATGACGCTGATCGAACCGGCGTACTTCGAGGAGACGGTGGGCCGGCTGCGCGAGGCCGGACACGAGGTGCACCACTTCGCACTGCTTGCCGAACGCGAGACCGTGCTGCGGCGGCTGAGCGAGCGCGGACTTGGCCGTGGGCTCAAGCGCGAGAGCTTCGCCGTGCGGCGGCTGGACCTGTGTCTGGAGCGTTTGCGCGGGCCGCAGTTCGCCGAGCACGTCCACACCGACCGGGTGAGTGTGCCTCAAGTGGCGGACCGGATCGCGGAGTCGGCGGGGCTGGCGCTGGAGCCCAACAGGGACGGGGCGTTGCGGCACCGGCTGCGCCGCATCCGGATCGGCCTGCGGCACATCCGCTTCGACTGAGGTCCCGTCCGGCCGATCTTGCCGGGCTCGCGCCTGATCGGCCGGACAGGGCGCCCTAGTCGATGACGACCGGGCCGTCCTTCTTGTCCGTGCCCTTGTCGGGCGCCGACAGGCGTCCCGGAAGCCCGAGCCTGCCGTCGGCCTTCTCCGGCTTCTCCGGGCGCTGATCAGAACCGCTCAGGTTCTGCCTGACCGAATCCAGGATCGTCAGTCCCTGGCCGACCAGGCCCGCCGCGATCTCGCCGAGGCCGTCGGCGCCGTTGAGCACATTGACGTTGGCCCCCGCGAGGCCGCCCGCCGCCTCCTTCACGATCTGCGGCAGCTGGTCGATCAGCATCCGGTCCAGCGCCACCCGGTCGTACGAGGCGGCGGCCTCGGCCTGGATCTTCATCCGCTCCGCCTCGGCCACGGCCAGCACCCTGATCCGCTCGGCCTCGGCCTCGGCCGGCTTGACGATCTCGGCCATCAGCTCCTGCTGGCGGAGCTGTGCCGCGCGCTGGGCCAGCTCGGTCTGCGCGGCGAGCACCTCCTGTTGCGCGTGCGCCTTCGCCAGCGGCCCGGCCTGCGCCGCCTTGGCCTGAGCGCGTTCCACCTCCGCGGAGTACTCCGCCTTCACCACCGCGGTCTGTCGCGCGTACTCGGCCTGGTTCCGCGCGGCCACCTGCTGGGCCTCGACCGACGCCTGGGTGGCCTGGGCCTGGGCGATCTGGGCCTGCCGCTGGATGGCCGCCTTGTGCGGGGCCGACATCGCGTCGATGTAGCCGGTGTCGCCGTCGTCGATCGACTGGATCTGCAGCGAGTCGACGATCAGACCGATCTTGGCCATCTCGGTCTTCGAGGTGTCCAGGACCTCGGCCGCGAGCTTCTGCCGTTCGGTGACGATCTCCTCGACCGTCATCGAGCCGATGATCGCGCGCAGGTGGCCGGCGAAGATCCGCCCGGTCAGCACCGACATCTGGTCCTGGTCGGAGAGGAATCGCTGGCCCGCGTTGATGATGCTCTCGTGGTCATTGCCGACCTTGAAAGCGATCACGGCGCGGACGTGAAGTGCGATGCCCTGCCGGGTGACACACGTCTCGGTGACCTCGGACTCGCACATCGACAGGGTGAGGAAGCGCGTCTTGCGGAAGATCGGGAGCACGAACTTGCCGTGGCCTGTCACCACACGGAACGGCGCACCCCCAAGACCCCGCCTGCCTCCCGAGATCAGCATCGCCTCGTCGGGGGCCGGAACCCGGTAACCGAACATCCTTCGTCTCCTTAGCCGGCGCCGACGGCGCCGCCGCCGAGCGCATCCAACGGATCGGCCCACTCGATGACGTCCACCTGGCGATGGCCGCGGGATCCGATCACCAGCACGGTCGCGCCCCTCGGCAGGGGCTCTTCGGACCAGGCGAGGAACGTCTCGGATCCGCCTCTGACCCGTACCAGGATCTCGCCGGGACCGGCCGCTCCACGCGTACCGATGAGCAGCTCTCCGGGGCAGCCGATCACGGCCTCGTCCTGTGCCACTGGCGGCCGCCTCCCATCGTTCTGTCCCCGATTTCAGACCTTAGACCCGCTGGTATCGGCGGCGTATCCTCGGGGCCCTGTTTGATCCACAAGGTGGACGGGCGGTGGACCTCCCGGTCACCGCCGAACTAGCGGAGCACCGTCTCCAGGAAGTCGCTGCCGAGGCGGGCGACGGCGGTGACGTCCAGCTGGTGCAGTACGTAACGGCCGCGCCGCCGGGTGGAGATGAGCCCGGCCTTCTTCAGCACGGCCAGATGCCGTGAGACCTCGGGCGCGGTGATCGCGTACGTGTCCGCCAGCTCGCTCGTCGTGTACGGGGCGCGGGCGAGGTTGCGGCACAGGCGCATGCGCATGGGGTGCGCCAGCGCCTCCATCCGGAGCTTCAGCAGCTCTACGGGAGCCGGTCCCGGCAGCGCGGGCGAGCCGACCGGGTAGTGGATCACGGGCCGCCAGCCGGGCGCGTGCAGCACCATCAGATGCGGCCAGCCGAAGCTGGACGGGATGAGGGAGAGCCCGGCGCCGACGACCGGGTCGACGGCGGTCGTATGCCCGTCCGCGAGCTTGTCGGCGCTGATACGGGTGTGGTCCTCGTCCACCGCGAGTGCCGGGGAGACGGCGTGCAGTGCTTCGGCCAGGCCCTTGTGGCGCAGCAGCTCGGTCTTGTGGCGGGCGTCGGAGGCGAGCTGGGTGCTGATGCGGCGCCAGGTGTCGGCGAAGAACGCCTGGTCGCAGTCCTCGAAGAGGCGGCGCACCCAGGCGCGTACGGAGACGGGGTCGTCCAGCAGCCGCCGGGTGAAGTCGAGCTGCTTGGGGCCGCGGGTGGCGGCGAGTTCGAGGGCGCGCTCACGGCGGACCGGGTCGCTGAGGGCGGAGGGCACGCCCGTCCCGTACGTACTGACGCAGGTGAACTCCAGGGCGGCGGAGACGAACCGCTCGTCGTCGAGCCGGTCGAGCATGTCCAGCTCGTCGGCGAGGCTCGCGCCGGTGCTGTCGCCGTGCCCACGGGCGGAGGCGGGCAGCCCGGCGAACGGCATGAAGACGTCCGAGAAGGTGGTCCGCCACAGGAACTCGGCCTCGTGCAGCCGGTCCGCGAGATCGGGCTTGAGCCCGGCGGAGGTGGCCGTGGCCCAGCCGTGCAGCCCGGGATGGTGTCCGGGCTCGGCGAGCGCGTGCAGCGCCACGCCCAGCTCGGCGAGGGGGGAAATCTCGAAGACGATGCGCTCCGGGGGCAGCCCCGCGATGTCGATGCTCACGCTCACCCCTCCATGGTGCGGGGTGCGGTCAGGTGGTCCCGCGTCATTTGACGGGGCTCGTCAATCGGCGGGAGCCCAAGCGGGGGCGCCGGCCCGTGGGGGAGCTACCCCACCCGCCGCACGAACTCCTCCACCGCATCCCGCACGTCCTCCCCCGTCCACTCCAGCCCCTCCGACCCCACGGTCACCTCCGTGACCGTGATCCCCGGCGGGCACCCCTCCGTGGACCAGTGACGGAACAGCGTCACGCCCGTCTCCTCGGCCTGGGTCAGCGACGCCTCGTTCAGCGCCTCCGCGTCGCCTGCCAGCCAGACCTGGAACTGGTGGGTGTGCGGCTCGCCGGGGTGGACCCGGAACCACGGCACGCCCGCCGCCGCCAGGCCCTCCCGCAGCGTCGCCGCGACGAGCTTCGCGTGGGCCACGTACGACGGCAGCCGGGGCAGCTCGCGCTCCAGGCCGAGCAGTGCCGACAGTGCCGCGGGGTACTGCTGGAAGAGCATGCCGCCGTACCGGTGGCGCCAGGCGCGGGCCTCGTCCATCAGATCCGTCGGGCCCGCCAGTGCCGCGCCCGAGAGCGCGTCGAGCGACTTGTAGAAGGACACGTACACGCTGTCGGCGAGCGAGGCGATCTCCTCCAGCGGGCGGCCGAAGTGCGAGACGCACTCCCACAGGCGCGCGCCGTCGAAGTGGACCACCGCGTCGCGGGAGCGCGCCGCCTCGACCACGGCCACCAGCTCGTCCCACGCCGGCAGTACGAACCCCGCCTCCCGCAGCGGCAGTTCGAGCATCAGCGCCCCGAAGGGCTCCTCGAAGTCCCGTACGTCATCCTCTGTGGGCAGCCGCGGTTCACTCGTCGGGTGGACAGTGCGCAGCCCGCTCAGCGCACCGAACGCGCCCCGCTCGTGCACTTCCGGGTGCGCCCTGGGATGCAGCGCGACCGTCGTGTTCCCGGTACGTCCCGCCCAGCACCGCAGCGCCACCTGCTGCGCCATCGTCCCGGTCGGGAAGTACACCGCGGCCGGGAAGCCGAGCAGTTCGGCGACCCGCTGCTCCAGTTCGGCGACGACCCCGTTTCCGTAGACGTCGGTCCATTCGTCCAGGTCGTAGACGGACCGAGCGTCCGCCGCCAGAGCCGAGAGCCGCTCGCCGACGCGGCGGTCGGCCGAGCCCCGCGACAGCACCCGGTCACAGGCCCGCCATGCCGCAAGCCTGCGCCGGCGCTGGTCCTGCTCGCTCTGCTCAGTCATCCACAGATCATCGCCCACGCCCGTGTCGTACGGACGACCCACAGCCTGTGGACAACCGCAAGGGGTGGCCAAGCGCTGGCGTAGCATGACGGGAAATCGTCCGGTACCCCCCGCGGACTGGAACGGAAGGCCCCGCCGCGTGAATGCCACAGCACCACAGGAACCGCTCGACCCGCGGGACCGTCCCGCCCGCCTGAGCGTCGGCGTTGTCGGAGCGGGCCGTGTCGGTCCCGCTCTCGCGGCGTCGCTGCGGCTCGCCGGACACCGTCCGGTCGCCGTCTCCGGAGTCTCCGACGCGTCCGTGCGGCGGGCGGCCGCTCTGCTCCCCGACGTTCCTCTGGTGACACCCGCCGACGTACTCGCCCGCGCCGACCTGGTGCTGCTGACCGTCCCGGACGACGCCCTGCCCGCGCTCGTCGAAGGCCTCGTCGAGACCGGCGCGGTCCGCCCGGGGCAGCTGCTGGTGCACACCTCGGGGCGTTACGGCACGAAGGTGCTGGCCCCCGCCACGCGGGCCGGTGCGCTGCCGCTCGCGCTGCACCCCGCGATGACGTTCACGGGGACGAGCGTGGACGTCCAGCGGCTGGCGGGCTGCTCGTTCGGCGTGACCGCCCCGGAGGAGCTGCGGCTGGCCGCGGAGGCGCTCGTCATCGAGATGGGCGGCGAGCCCGAGTGGATCGAGGAGGAGAACCGCCCGCTCTACCACGCGGCACTCGCCCTCGGCGCGAACCACCTGGTGACCCTGGTCGCCCAGTCGATGGAGCTGCTGGGCAAGGCCGGGGTGGCCGCTCCCGACCGGATGCTCGGCCCGCTCCTCGGCGCCGCCCTGGACAACGCCCTGCGCTCCGGCGACGCGGCCCTGACCGGACCCGTCGCCCGCGGCGACGCGGGCACCGTCGCGGCCCATGTCGCGGAGCTGCGCAAGCACGCCCCGGGAACCGTCGCCGGATATCTGGCGATGGCCCGCACCACCGCCGACCGCGCCCTCGCGCACGGCCTGCTCAAGCCGGAGCTCGCGGAGGATCTGCTGGGCGTTCTTGCGGAGGATGACCAGCGATGAGCCATGGTTTCGAACTCGTTCCGGCCGTGGACGAACTGAACCGCGTCCTCGGCCTGCGCGCCGTCCCCGGCCGCACCGCCGTGGTGATGACCATGGGCGCGCTCCACGAGGGCCACGCCACCCTGATCCGCACCGCCCGCGCGCACGTCGGCCGCGAGGGTTTCGTCGTCGTCACGGTCTTCGTCAACCCGCTGCAGTTCGGCGCGGGCGAAGACCTCGACCGGTACCCCCGTACCCTCGACGCCGACCTCAAGACGGCCGAAGACGCGGGCGCGGACGTCGTGTTCGCCCCCTCGGCCGACGAGGTCTACCCCGGCGGCAAGCCACAGGTCACCATCGCCGCGGGCCCGATGGGGGAGCGGCTCGAAGGGGCCTCGCGCCCCGGCCACTTCGACGGCATGCTCACCGTCGTCGCCAAGCTGCTCAACCTCACACGCCCCGATGCCGCCTTCTTCGGGCAGAAGGACGCGCAGCAGCTGGCCCTGATCCGCCGGATGGCCCGCGATCTGAACTTCCCCGTCGAGATCGTCGGCGTACCGACCGTGCGGGAGCCGGACGGCCTCGCCCTGTCCAGCCGTAACCGCTATCTCTCCGCCGAGGAGCGCCGCACCGCCCTCGCGCTGTCGGGGGCGCTGTTCGCGGCCCGCGACCGGCTCACCGCCCAGCAGGCGCTGCGCGCGCGTGCCCGGTCGCAGCCCGCGTCGCAGTCCCGGGCAGCCGCGCTCTCCAAGCTCGGCGAGGCCCGCGCCGCGGCCGACGCGCACGCGGTGGCGCAGGCGGGACCGGGCGGCGCCGATGCCGTACGGGCCGCCGCCCGCGTCGTTCTCGACGAGGCGGCCAGGGCCAAGCCCCCGCTCGTACTGGACTATCTGGCCCTCATCGACCCGGCCGACTTCACCGACGTCCCCGACGACCACACCGGCGACGCCGTCCTGGCCGTCGCCGCCCGGGTCGGCACCACGCGGCTGATCGACAACATTCCCCTGACCTTCGGAGCCCCCGCATGACCGGAATACGGCTGAACGCTCCCGCCCCCGGCTGGGCCATCGACGCGGACGTCGTCGTGGTCGGCTCCGGCGTCGCCGGCCTGACCGCGGCGCTGCGCTGCGCAGCGGAGGGGCTGAGCACGGTCGTGGTCACCAAGGCCCGCCTGGACGACGGCTCCACGCGCTGGGCCCAGGGCGGCATCGCGGCGGCGCTCGGCGAGGGGGACACCCCCGAGCAGCATCTGGACGACACCCTCGTCGCGGGGGCGGGGCTGTGCGACGAGGAGGCGGTACGCACCCTGGTCACCGAGGGGCCGGGCGCCGTACGCCGCCTGATCGCCACCGGCGCGCACTTCGACACCTCCGACGCCGGCGAGATAGAGCTCACCCGCGAGGGCGGGCATCACCGGCGCCGTATCGCGCACGCCGGCGGCGACGCCACGGGCGCCGAGATCTCCCGGGCGCTGGTCGAGGCGGTGCGCGACGCGGGCCTGCGAACCATCGAGAACGCCCTGGTCCTTGACCTGCTGACGGACGCCGAAGGCCGTACGGCCGGTATCACCCTGCATGTCATGGGCGAGGGCCAGCACGACGGCGTCGGCGCGGTCCACGCCCCCACGGTCGTCCTGGCCACCGGCGGCATGGGCCAGGTCTTCTCCGCCACCACCAACCCCGCGGTCTCCACCGGCGACGGCGTGGCGCTCGCGCTGCGCGCCGGAGCGGAGGTGAGCGACCTGGAATTCGTGCAGTTCCACCCGACGGTGCTCTTCCTCGGCGCGGACCGCGAGGGCCAGCAGCCGCTGGTCTCCGAGGCGGTACGGGGCGAGGGCGCCCATCTCGTCGACGCGTCCGGGACCCGCTTCATGCTCGGGCAGCACGAACTGGCCGAGCTCGCGCCCCGCGACATCGTCGCCAAGGGCATCATGCGCCGGATGCAGGAGCAGGGCGTGGCCCACATGTATCTCGACGCCCGCCATTTCGGCGCAGAGATGTGGGCCTCCCGCTTCCCCACGATCCTCGCCGCGTGCCGCGCGCACAGCATCGACCCCGTCACCGAGCCGATCCCGGTGGCGCCCGCCGCGCACTACGCCTCCGGCGGCGTCCGCACGGACCTGCACGGCCGCACCACGGTCCCGGGCCTGTACGCCTGCGGCGAGGTGGCCTGCACGGGCGTCCACGGCGCGAACCGGCTGGCGTCCAACTCCCTGCTGGAGGGCCTGGTCTTCGCCGAGCGCATCGCCGCCGACATCGCGTCCCGGGCCCCGCTGCGGGCCGGTGCGCCCGCCGCGCCGGCGACCCCCTCCGTACTGCCGCTCATCGCCCCCGAGACCCGCACCGAGATCCAGCGGATCATGTCGCACGGCGCGGGCGTGCTCCGCTCGGCCGATAGCCTCACCGCCGCTGCCGCCGCGCTCGACGCCGTCCACCGTGACGCCGTCGAGGGACGGAACGGCTCCGCCGCCAAGACGGCCGAGCCCGGCGTCGAGTCCTGGGAGACCTCGAACCTTCTGTGCGTGGCGCGCGTGCTGACCACCGCCGCGCTGCGGCGCGAGGAGACCCGCGGCTGCCACTGGCGCGAGGACCGCCCCGAGCGCGACGACGCCCAGTGGCGCCGCCATCTCGTCGTACGCCTCGCCCCCGACCGGTCTCTCGTCGTCAGCCGCACCGAGAACACCGCATTCGCCCCGACCGTCCCCGCCGTCCCCGTCGCCCCCAGGGAGCCCCAGCCGTGAGCACGCCCGAAGAACGTCCGCGTCCCGTGGACGTACCGCTGATCCAGATCGGCGCACCCGCCGCGGCCTCCACCGGCGGCTGCGGCGACGCGTGCGGCTGCGGAGGCGACGAGGAGGGGTACGACGACCTGGAGTGCGGCCTCGACCCCGGCCTCGCCCAGCTGCTGGCCGACGCGGGCCTCGATCCCGTACAGGTCGAGGACATCGCGCACCTCGCCCTAGCCGAGGACCTCGACGGCGGCGTGGATGTCACCACCGTGGCGACCGTCCCCCAGGACGCCGTCTCCACCGGCGACTTCACCGCCCGCGAGGCCGGTACGGTCGCGGGCCTGCGCATCGCCGAGGCCGTTCTGTCGATCGTCTGCACCGACGCCTTCGAGGTCGAGCGGCATGTCGAGGACGGCGAGCGCGTCGAGGCGGGCCAGAAGCTGCTGTCCGTCACCACCAACACCCGTGATCTGCTCACCGGCGAGCGCAGCGCCCTGAATCTGCTGTGCCGTCTGTCCGGCATCGCGACCGCCACGCGCGCGTGGGCCGACGTGCTCGAAGGCACCGGCGCCAAGGTCCGCGACACCCGCAAGACCACGCCCGGACTGCGCGCCCTGGAGAAGTACGCGGTGCGCTGCGGCGGCGGCGTCAACCACCGCATGTCGCTCTCGGACGCCGCGCTGGTCAAGGACAACCACGTCGTGGCCGCGGGCGGCGTGGCGGCGGCCTTCAAGGCCGTACGGGACGCCTTCCCCGACCTCGCCATCGAGGTCGAGGTCGACACCCTTCACCAGGTCCGCGAGGTCCTGGACGCGGGCGCCGACCTGATCCTGCTGGACAACTTCACCCCCGCCGAGACCGAGGAAGCCGTCGCGATCGTCGCGCACCGCGCCCTGCTCGAGTCCTCCGGCCGCCTCGGCCTCGACACCGCCCGGGCCTATGCCGAGACGGGCGTCGACTACCTGGCGGTGGGCGCGCTCACGCACTCCTCGCGGATCCTCGACATCGGCCTCGACCTGCGCGAGGCAGGCATCTGATGCTGCTCACGATCGACGTCGGCAACACCCACACCGTCCTCGGCCTGTTCGACGGAGAGGAGATCGTCGAGCACTGGCGCATCTCCACCGACGCCCGGCGCACCGCCGACGAACTCGCGGTCCTGCTGCAGGGCCTGATGGGCATGCACCCGCTGCTCGGCGACGAACTGGGCGACGGCATCGAGGGCATCGCGATCTGCTCCACCGTCCCCTCGGTCCTGCACGAGCTGCGCGAGGTGACCCGCCGCTACTACGGCGACGTCCCGGCCGTCCTCGTCGAGCCCGGCATCAAGACCGGCGTGCCGATCCTGATGGACAACCCCAAGGAGGTCGGCGCGGACCGCATCATCAACGCGGTCGCCGCCGTCGACCTGTACGGCGGCCCGGCGATCGTCGTCGACTTCGGCACGGCGACGACATTCGACGCGGTCAGCGCGCGCGGTGAGTACGCGGGCGGCGTGATCGCCCCCGGCATCGAGATCTCCGTCGAGGCGCTCGGCGTCAAGGGCGCCCAGCTCCGCAAGATCGAACTGGCCCGCCCGCGCAGCGTGATCGGCAAGAACACGGTCGAGGCGATGCAGTCGGGCATCGTCTACGGCTTCGCGGGCCAGGTCGACGGCGTGGTCCGCCGCATGAAGGTCGAACTGGCCGACGACCCGGAGGACGTCACCGTGATCGCGACGGGCGGCCTGGCACCGATGGTCCTGGGCGAGGCGTCGGCAATCGACGAACACGAGCCGTGGCTGACGCTGATCGGGCTGCGGTTGGTGTACGAGCGGAACGTGTCGCGGATGTAGGCAATCGCCGGCGGGGCTGGATGTGCGGCGGGGCCGCACATTCAGCCTGTCCGGCGTTTGAGGACATGCGGCCGAAGGTCGCATACGGGGTCCGGGGCGAAGCCCGTCCGGGGCTGGGGGCTTGCCCCCAGTTCGGGAAGGGGCGGGGCGGGGACAAGGCCCGCCGCAGGCGCACCCCCGCCGCGCCCGGATTCGCGGAATTAACCCGATTTTGTCCAAGTCGCACGTATCGTCGCCCCATGCCCACGCCATACGGATCCCGCGGCGGCATGGCCTTCAGCGCAGACGAGCTGCGTGTGCTCCGACGCGCCCTCGCCAGTGCCCTCCATCCCGCCCCTCTCGCCGACGAGGACGTCCAGGACTGTCTGCGTCTGGCCGATTCCGTTGACGAGGCGGTACGCGAGGCCGGCCGGCTGCGTACGTTTCTCCTCGCCGACCTCGCCCGTTACCGCGAAGCGCTCCCCGGCTCGGCAGCCGGCTATCTGGAGCTCCTCCAGGACGCCCTGGCCGCCGGCTACGACCCCCGCCCCGAGGATCTGGCCGCGCTGCGCACGCTGCGCGGGCATCCCGTCGGTGCCGCCGTGCTGCGCCGCTGCCAGACGCTGGCGGAGCACTCCGTACGCGCCCGGCTGGCCGGCCGCGCGGTACGGACCGGGTCGCGCGCCCCGGCGAGCGCCCCGACCCCCCGCACCCGACTGCACGCGCTCCCCGGCGGCCGCGCCGCCGAGGAGCCGAAGCCGCAGCAGAAACCCCGCGAGAAGCCCCAGCAGGAACCGCAGCCCAAGGCGCCCGCACCCGGCGAGCGCCCGGTGCCCAAGCCCTCCGAGGTCTTCCCGCCCCGCCGCAAGCCCGTCCCCCCACCGGAACAGCTGGCTGCGGGCTAAGTCCTGTCCGGCCGATCTTGCCGGGCTCGCGTGCCCTGACGCGGCACCTCGCTGCGTTGTCGTCAGTCGCCTACGCTCCGCGTGGGCTCCTTCCTTCGCCTTGCGATGCTCCCCCGTAGCCCTTCGGGCACGGGAGGTGCCCCCATCGCCAGACCCGCTCGCTGATCCGGCCTGATCGGCCGGACAGGACTTGGCTACTCTGGGAGCCATGGACTACGTATCCGCGCTCCTGCCCCCCGTGGTGATGGCCATCTTCTTCACCTTCCTGGTCGTGACGATCGTCAAGAGCCAGGGCGGCCCGAACAAGGCCAAGGAGGATGCGATCGTGGACGCCGCGCTCGCCCGTGCGGCAGCCACCCGCCAGGCCGGCCGCGACGACTGACGTTCACCGGCGGATCCCTTCGCACCGAGGACGTACGGCAGATTTCCCGTCGTACGTCCTTTTTGCTGCGGCAATAACAGGCCATTCCGGCACAACTCGCACTATGGTGGCGCTGTGCCCCGCCAATTGGGAGAGCTGGAAGACGCCGTCATGACTCGCGTCTGGCAATGGAACCGGCCGGTCACCGTCCGGGAAGTCCTTGAAGACCTTCAGCAGGAACGGTCCATCGCCTACACCACCGTCATGACCGTAATGGACAATCTCCATCAGAAGGGCTGGGTGCGCAGGGAAGTCGACGGCCGCGCCTATCGATATACCGCCGTCTCCACCCGCGCCGCCTACGCGGCAGCACTGATGAACGAAGCCTGGTCCCAGAGTGACAACCCCGCCGCCGCACTCGTCGCCTTCTTCGGCATGATGTCTGCCGAGCAGCGCGAGTACCTGCAAGCCGCGGTCCGCATCGTTCAGGACGACGAGGCCCCCGAGGGCGGTACGCCGCCGGGGCGATAGCGTCGGGCCATGCCTTATGCCGCAGCAAATGCCATCACCGTCAGGCGGGCCAGGACCAGCGATGTGCCCGAGGTCCGCCGACTCGTCGACCCGTACGTGAGTGACGGCATCCTGCTCGACAAAGCGACGGTCACCCTTTACGAAGACATCCAGGAGTTCTGGGTCGCGGAACGCGACGAGGATGCCCGGGTTGTCGGCTGCGGCGCACTGCATGTCATGTGGGAAGACCTCGCGGAAGTACGCACTCTCGCCACCGATCCTGTCTTCAAGGGCACCGGCATCGGTCATCAGGTGCTCGGCAAGCTGCTGCAGACCGCCCGCTGGCTGGGGGTGCGCAAGGTTTTCTGTCTCACCTTCGAAGTGGACTTCTTCTCGAAGCACGGCTTCGTGGAGATCGGTGAGACTCCGGTCGACGGAGATGTCTACAGCGAGCTGCTGCGTTCCTATGACGAGGGCGTCGCCGAGTTCCTCGGGCTCGAACGAGTGAAGCCGAACACCTTGGGCAACAGCCGGATGCTTCTGCACCTGTGATCACCGCAAGAGTCGGAACCCTATGTCCGAATCGCGCATGTTTCCCGCGTTCTTGAGGTTCTGAACCTCTCCCAAGGGTTTGTGTTTTCCAGGGAAAAGCGGTTTCCTTTCCGCGTACTGCATTTTCGATGAAAGGAAATCCGGTGGCACAGAAGGTTCAGGTCCTTCTTGTCGATGACCTCGACGGCGGCGAGGCGGACGAGACCGTGACGTTCGCTCTGGACGGCAAGACCTACGAGATCGACCTCACCACCGCCAATGCGGACAAGCTCCGTGGTCTCCTCGAGCCGTACGCCAAGAGCGGTCGGCGCACGGGTGGCCGCGCCGCATCCGGCCGTGGCAAGGGTCGTCCCGCCGCGGGCGGTAACAAGGACACCGCAGAAATCCGCGCCTGGGCCAAGGCGAACGGCTTCGAGGTGAACGACCGCGGCCGTGTCCCGGCCACGGTTCGTGAGGCTTACGAGAAGGCCAACGGCTGAGTATTAGTGCGCGGCGTATTCGTACGCAGCAAACGGGCCCGGTGGCACTCGGTCGCCACGGTGTCCACGAGTCGTACGAGATCGGGGCTGATACCCCCACCTGTTCCGGCACTGCGTCCGAAAGGGGCCAGAGCCGGCAGCGTCGGCTCCACCTCGCGCCCCGGCACGGGGGGTCGCAGCCATACGGCGGCCCCCCGCGAGCCAGGCCATCCGGGCGGCGGCGGGGCGGTCATCAGTCCGCCCGCGCCGATGGTGGTCAGATCGAGCGCGATCCCGCCCCACTGAAGCCAGTCGAGCAGACCGGGCAGCTCTTCCGCGCTTCCCGCGGCCACCAGAAACCGCATTCGGCGCCCCATCAGAACCACCGGCCCGGCCGTCTCCGCCCGGCGCAGCACGGCCGCGCCCGCGTCCGCGGGCAGCTCCAGCACATCGAAGCGCAGCCCGGTGAGCAGCCGCACCGGCGACCCCTCCGCGGCGGCCCAGCCGAGTTCGTTCTCGTACCACCGCGCGGCACTGCCGTCGCAGGACGCGCGGGGAAGCGGGACCATGGAAGCCATACCCCCGGGAACGGGAGAGCCGCCCCGGGAGTTACGCAGAGTGTGAGTGCGATCGCACAGGGTGTCTGAGTTGGGGGCGTATGCGCGCTTCAGCAGGCGCAAGGTTGTTCGCCCGTAGCTGAGGGAACCGGTGCGCTCCGCATGGAGTGTCAGTGCTTACGGGTAAGACATTCCTAGTGGGGAGGGGCGACACGCTCGCAGGTGCAGGCTCACGTTCGCCATCGGCGTAGCGGTGGTGAGGGTAACTGCCTGGCCTGCGGGAACATCGTCTCGCACCATCGGGTTGAGCAGTTGTCGGCGTTCAGCGGTCAGGAGGCCACAGACGGGTGTCGGCAGTTGGAATGAGCGGTCCCCGCTTGCGGGACTAAGCTGCGGAAGGACAGGGAGGGGACCGACCCCTTACTGCCTGACCGCTCTGAGGAGCGATTAACGATGTTCGAGAGGTTCACCGACCGCGCGCGGCGGGTTGTCGTCCTGGCTCAGGAAGAAGCCCGGATGCTCAACCACAACTACATCGGCACCGAGCACATCCTCCTGGGCCTTATCCACGAGGGTGAGGGTGTCGCCGCTAAGGCCCTGGAGAGCCTCGGGATTTCGCTCGAGGCGGTCCGCCAGCAGGTGGAGGAGATCATCGGGCAGGGCCAGCAGGCTCCGTCCGGGCACATCCCCTTCACCCCCCGTGCCAAGAAGGTCCTGGAGCTGTCGCTCCGAGAGGCCCTTCAGCTGGGCCACAACTACATCGGCACGGAGCACATCCTGCTCGGCCTGATCCGCGAGGGCGAGGGCGTCGCCGCCCAGGTCCTCGTGAAGCTCGGCGCCGATCTCAACCGGGTGCGGCAGCAGGTCATCCAGCTGCTCTCCGGCTACCAGGGCAAGGAAGCCGCCACTGCAGGCGGCCCGGCCGAGGGCACCCCCTCGACCTCGCTCGTCCTGGACCAGTTCGGCCGGAATCTCACCCAGGCCGCTCGTGAGTCCAAGCTCGACCCGGTCATCGGGCGCGAGAAGGAGATCGAGCGGGTCATGCAGGTGCTCTCCCGCCGTACCAAGAACAACCCGGTTCTCATCGGCGAGCCCGGCGTCGGCAAGACGGCGGTCGTCGAGGGCCTGGCGCAGGCCATCGTCAAGGGTGAGGTGCCCGAGACCCTCAAGGACAAGCACCTCTACACCCTGGACCTCGGTGCGCTGGTCGCCGGCTCCCGCTACCGCGGTGACTTCGAGGAGCGCCTGAAGAAGGTTCTCAAGGAGATCCGCACCCGCGGCGACATCATCCTGTTCATCGACGAGCTCCACACCCTGGTGGGTGCGGGTGCCGCCGAGGGCGCGATCGACGCCGCCTCGATCCTCAAGCCGATGCTGGCCCGTGGTGAGCTGCAGACCATTGGCGCCACGACGCTGGACGAGTACCGCAAGCACCTGGAGAAGGACGCCGCGCTCGAGCGCCGCTTCCAGCCCATCCAGGTCGCGGAGCCGTCGCTGCCGCACACCATCGAGATCCTCAAGGGTCTGCGGGACCGCTACGAGGCCCACCACCGCGTCTCCATCACCGACGAGGCGCTGGTCCAGGCCGCGACGCTGGCGGACAGGTACATCTCGGACCGCTTCCTGCCGGACAAGGCGATCGACCTGATCGACGAGGCCGGTTCCCGGATGCGCATCCGCCGGATGACCGCGCCGCCGGACCTCCGCGAGTTCGACGAGAAGATCGCGGGCGTCCGCCGCGACAAGGAGTCGGCGATCGACTCCCAGGACTTCGAGAAGGCGGCCTCTCTCCGCGACAAGGAGAAGCAGCTGCTCGCGGCGAAGACCAAGCGCGAGAAGGAATGGAAGGCCGGCGACATGGACGTCGTCGCCGAGGTCGACGGCGAGCTCATCGCCGAAGTCCTCGCCACGGCGACCGGCATTCCCGTCTTCAAGCTCACCGAGGAAGAGTCTTCCCGGCTGCTGCGCATGGAGGACGAGCTCCACAAGCGCGTCATCGGTCAGAAGGACGCCATCAAGGCGCTCTCGCAGGCCATTCGCCGTACGCGAGCGGGTCTGAAGGACCCGAAGCGCCCCGGTGGCTCGTTCATCTTCGCCGGCCCGTCCGGTGTCGGTAAGACCGAGCTCTCCAAGACGCTCGCCGAATTCCTCTTCGGCGACGAGGATGCGCTGATCTCCCTCGACATGTCGGAGTTCAGCGAGAAGCACACGGTTTCGCGTCTCTTCGGTTCCCCGCCCGGATACGTGGGTTACGAAGAGGGCGGCCAGCTCACCGAGAAGGTGCGCCGGAAGCCGTTCTCCGTCGTCCTCTTCGACGAGGTCGAGAAGGCCCACCCCGATATCTTCAATTCCCTTCTGCAGATCCTGGAGGACGGTCGGCTGACCGACTCCCAGGGCCGCGTCGTGGACTTCAAGAACACGGTCATCATCATGACGACCAACCTCGGGACCCGGGACATCTCGAAGGGCTTCAACCTGGGCTTCGCGGCGCAGGGCGACGTCAAGTCGAACTACGACCGGATGAAGGTCAAGGTCAACGAAGAGCTGAAGCAGCACTTCCGGCCCGAGTTCCTCAACCGTGTCGACGACACCGTGGTCTTCCACCAGCTGACCGAGGAAGACATCATCCAGATCGTCGACCTCATGATCGCCAAGGTGGACGAGCGCCTTAAGGACCGCGACATGGGTCTGGAGCTCAGCCCCACGGCCAAGTCGCTGCTCGCGAAGAAGGGCTACGACCCGGTTCTGGGCGCCCGGCCGCTGCGCCGGACGATCCAGCGCGAGATCGAGGACATCCTGTCGGAGAAGATCCTCTTCGGCGAGCTGCGCCCCGGTCACATCGTGGTCGTGGACACCGAGGGCGAGGGTGAGGAGAAGAAGTTCACCTTCCGCGGCGAGGAGAAGTCGGCGCTGCCGGACGTTCCTCCGATCGAGCAGGCGGCCGGCGGAGCCGGGCCGAACCTGTCGAAGGACGCGTAAGCGTTCTGAGTGTCTGAAGGGGCTGCCCCGGACCGTTTCGTACGGTCCGGGGCAGCCCCTTCTGCCTGTCCGGCTATCAGCAGAACTTCGGCTTCTGCCAGGAGCATTCGAGGCTGGACGGAAGCTCCTGGGTACGCACCGCGTTCGGGGCGACAGCGGTGATGGTGCCCGCCCCCGTGTCCGACTTCGCGAGGGTGACGACGATCGCGTCCTCGATGCTCTTCACCGAGGACGCCAGGTAGTTGTTGAGGACGATGCTGTAGACGAGCTCGCGGCCCGCGGCGTCCTTCACATACCCCGACAGCGCCGAGGCGCCCGTCAACGACCCTGTCTTGCCACGGGCGTTGAGGGCCGCGGGCGTCCCGCACATACGGGAGCGCAGGGTGCCGCCGATCGCGCGGTCGGTGTTGCAGGCCACCGGGAGGGATGCGTACCAGTCGGCGTACCAGGGAGCGTCCCGTACGGAGAGGAGCAGCGTGGCGAGTTGTTCGGCCGGGAAGAGATTCATACGGGTCAGGCCCGAGCCGTCGAACTGGCGGATCGTGGAGGTCCGTACGCCTTCCTTCCCCAGGTAACCGCCGATTGCCGCGAGGCCCGCCTCCCAGGTACCGCGGCCCGCCGTCTCGTAGCCGATCGTCTTGGTGAGCGTCTCGGCGTGCATGTTGTTGGACAGCTTCATGAAGGGGAGCATCAACTCCCGCAGCGGCATGGAGTTGTGAGAGGCCAGCAGCTTCGCGCCGGGCGGTGTCGCGCGGCCGAGGCGGGGGCTGCCCGAGATGCGTATGCCGTGCTCGGCGAGCGCGTCGGAGAAGACCGCGGCGGCGTAGCCCGTGGGCTCCCAGGTGGTCACCCACTCCTTGGTCGTGCTCGCGCCGACCGGGATGTTCCCGCTGACGACGATCGTGTTGGTGCCGTGCTGCCGCTCGATGGCGAGGGTGTCGGTCTGCCCGGCGGGGACCGTGGTGCCGCGGTTGACGACGCGTACGTAGTCGGTGAGCGGGGCGAGGCTCACACGCGGCTTGTCGCCGGGGGCGGCGCCCGGCAGCGCCTCGACGATGGCAGAGCCGGAGTCGTAGTCGGTGTCGGGCGCGAGCGTGAGCGGTGAGATCTGCGCGGAGTAGTACGAGGACTCGTCGTCGGCGGCCCAGGAGCGGCCGAGGCGCTGGGTGTCGAAGCGGGTGTCGTCCGCGACGAGGCGGCCGGTGACACGCTTCACGCCCGAGGCCGCGAGGTCGGCGGCGAGCCGGTCGTAGTCCTTGGCGAGGGTCGTGGGATCGCCGCCGCCGCGCAGATAGAGGTCGCCGCGAATGGTGGATCCGTGACGGCTGCCGGTGGACAGGACGTCGGTGTGGAAGCGGTATTCGGGACCGAGCAGGGCCATCGCGGCGGCGGAGGTGGCGAGTTTGGTGTTGGAGGCGGGCATCAGGCGGTCGGCGCCGTCGCGCTGGTAGAGCCGCTCCCCGGTGGCGGCGTCGGCGATGACCACGCTCGCGGCCCCGCCGTCCATGCGGGCGTCGGCGAGGATCGCGTCGATGGCGCCCTTGAGCCCGGTGTCGGAGGGTCCGGCTCCGGCGGGTGCGCTCCAGGTGAGTGTGGACGTGAGGATGAAGGCGAGGCCTAAGAGGGCGGGCCTGAGCCGGCCGCGGAGCTGTCCGCGGCCTCCGGTCGGGCGAATCACGGGTCTACTCATGGCACAGGAGCATCCCGGAGGCGGGGCGGGTCGGGAAGGTGGCGGTTCGGTCGTATGGGCGCCGTTTCCGGACTGCCGATATGGGGCGAAACCGGCATTTGTGACACGGGAGTTGGTGTGGCGGGGCTAACATTCGCGGCCGGTTGTGGGCCCCGGGTCCGTGACAAGGCACACAGGCCCATCCGGCCCTACTAGCCGGGATAGGAGCACTTGCCGCCCCTCGAAGGGTGCCCTCCGTCCAGGGTTGCGGCGAGACCTTTGGTCCATGACTGGGCGAGAGGTGCTTATCCGGGCGGGATGTCGGTTTCGGCTGGTTCGCACAAGGGCTTAAACCTCTCTCCGCTGGGATATTTTGTCCGGATTTCAAGGGACTCCGGCGTGGATGGGAATGGCGTCAAGAGTTGAATTCCCGGGGTGGCGGCTACGACGCAATGTCGTAGATGGGGTGTTTGAGGTGGAACGGGAGCTCGGGTTACCAAGGGATGGCCAGCCCGGTGCCAGCGCGCCGGGTCCATTCATGCCCGGAGGTTCTCCCGTATGTCGAAGCGCGTCATCAATCACCGTCTCCGCCCGTCCGTGCTCCGTAACCGTGGCACCGTCGTCGCCGCCGGACTCGGCGCCGTGATGGTCGTCGGAGCCGGTGCCGGTGTCGCCTCCGCAACTGCGGGCAAGGCGGCCGCCACGACCCCCGCCGCCGCCGTGGCCGTCCAGGCCGACGTGCAGGCCAAGGCCGCCGCAACCGCCAAGGCCGCCGCGACGGCGAAGGCTGCCGCGGCCGCCAAGGCCGCCGCCAACGCGAAGGCCCTCAAGGTCAAGGCTGCGAAGGCCAAGGCCGCGAAGGCTGCCGCGGTGAAGGCCGCTGCCGCGAAGGCCGCCAAGGCCAAGGCCGCCAAGAAGGTCGGCTGGGTCAAGCCGGTCGCCCGCTACACGCTGAGCGCGAGCTTCAACCAGGGCGGCGCCATGTGGTCCCACAAGCACTCCGGCCAGGACTTCGCCGTTCCGGTCGGCACCGTGGTCAAGGCCACCCACGGCGGTGTCGTCGTGAAGGCCGGCCCGAACGGCGGCGGCGACGGTTCCGCGTACGGCAACGCCATTGTGATCAAGCACGCCAACGGCACGTACTCGCAGTACGCCCACCTGTCGAAGATCAACGTGTTCGTCGGCAAGCACGTGAAGACCGGTCAGACGATCGCCCGCTCGGGCAACACCGGTAACTCCTCCGGCCCGCACCTGCACTTCGAGATCCGTACGACCCCGAACTACGGCTCCGCGGTGAACCCCATGGCCTTCCTGCGCGCCGAGGGCGTCTCCCTCTGACGCAGCGAGCCGGACGCGCCGAGCCGGACGCGCCGAGCCGGACGCGCCGAGCCGGACGCGCCGAGCCGGACGCGCCGAGCCGGACGCGCCGAACCCGGTGCGCCGAGCCTGACGCCGGAGCGCGTCAGCCCTTGACGCCGTGAGCCTGGCTCACGAGATCGGTGGCGACCTCGAGGACGGCCATGCGCTTGTCCTCCGGGTCGCCTTCGACGTCCTTGAGCAGGAACATCCCGGCGTGCATCGTGAAGAGTGCGCTGAAGCAGCGGACCTGGTCGGACAGTGCCGCCTCGGGCTCCTTGATCAGCTCCACCATCGCCAGCATCCGGTCCTTGAAGGTCTCGCCGATGCTCAGATCGCGCAGCGTCGCCTGGTTCTCCTGCATGAAGCGGAAGAGCGGGGCCGCGCCGAGCAGTGCCTGGCTGTAGCGGCGCAGGATCTCCTTCTTCGTCTCCAGGGTGTGCGGCTGCGATTGCGCCCACTCGATCAGCTCGTCCATCGGCCTCGTCAGGTCCTGGAAGAGGCTGATCAGGATGTCTTCCTTGGTCTTGAAGTGGTAGTACAGCGCGGCCTTGGTGACGTCGAGGGCCTCTGCGATCTCGCGCAGTGAGGTCTTCTCGTAGCCCTGCTCGGCGAAGAGCTCCAGGGCAACGTCCTGAATGCGCTGGCGGGTGTTGCCTCTGGCCATGGGGCTCTCCTGAAAACTTACTTGACGCCCGGCTAGTTGCGGGTCTACCTTCCCAGTGTAGTCAGCTAGCCGGGCGGCAAGTAAGTGTCGGGGAGTGGGAACGATGGCCGGTATATCGGGAGACAAGAAAAAGCCGAGCGCCGAGGCGCCGGGGGAGCAACAGGCGAAGCAACCGTCACAGGCGCAGCAGGAGGCTCAGCCTCAGGAGCGCAGTGTCCGGGTCGTGATTCTCGCGCTCATGATCGCCATGCTGCTGGCCATGCTCGACAACATGATCGTCGGCACCGCGATGCCGACCATCGTCGGTGAGCTCGGCGGCCTGGAGCATCTCTCCTGGGTCGTCACCGCGTACACCCTGGCCACCGCGGCCTCCACCCCGATCTGGGGCAAGCTCGGCGACATGTACGGCCGCAAGGGCACCTTCCTCACCGCGATCGTGCTCTTCCTGATCGGCTCGGCACTCAGCGGCATGGCCCAGGACATGGGCCAGCTCATCGGCTTCCGCGCCATCCAGGGCCTGGGCGCGGGCGGACTGATGGTCGGGGTCATGGCGATCATCGGCGATCTGGTTCCGCCGCGGGAGCGCGGCAAGTACCAGGGCATGATGGCGGCCGTCATGGCCGTCGCGATGATCGGCGGACCGCTGGTCGGCGGCACCATCACCGACCACCTCGGCTGGCGCTGGAGCTTCTACATCAACCTGCCGCTCGGTGCCGTCGCGCTCGCCATGGTCACCGCGGTGCTCCACCTGCCGAAGAAGGAACGGACCAAGGCGCGCATCGACTATCTGGGCGCCGGGCTGCTGACCGTGGGCATCACCTCGATCGTGCTCGTGACCACCTGGGGCGGTACGGAGTACGCCTGGGACTCGGCCGTGATCATGGAGCTCATCGCGATCGGCGTCGCCTCGCTCACCGGCTTCTTCTTCGTCGAGACCAAGGCCGCCGAACCGATCATGCCGCTGCACATCTTCCGCAGCCGCAACTTCTCCCTCATGTCGGTGATCGGCTTCCTGACCGGATTCGTGATGTTCGGCGCGGTGCTCTTCCTGCCGCTGTACCAGCAGTCGGTCCAGGGCGCGTCCGCGACCAACTCCGGCCTGCTGCTGCTCCCGATGCTGATGTCGATGCTCGTCGTCTCGATGATCGCGGGCCGGGTCACCACCAGCACCGGCAAGTACCGGCTCTTCCCGATCATCGGCGGCGGGCTGATGATGGTCGGCCTCTACCTGCTCTCGACGATGGACACCGAGACCTCGCGGCTGACCTCCAGCCTCTACATGGCGGTGCTCGGCGCGGGCATGGGCTTCCTGATGCAGATCACCATGCTGGTCGCGCAGAACAGCGTGGAGCTGAAGGACATGGGCGTCGCGTCCTCCGGCGCCACCCTCTTCCGTACGCTCGGCAGCTCCTTCGGCGTCGCGATCATGGGCGCGCTGTTCACCAGCCGGGTGCAGCACGAGATGGCGGCCAGGGGCGGCTCGGCGATCACCGAGCGTTCCGCGCAGCTGGACGCCGCGAGCCTGGCGAAGCTGCCGGACCCGGTGAGGGAGGCGTACGAGGTCGCGGTGTCGTCCGGCACCCACGCGGCCTTCCTGCTGGGGGCGGCGGTCGCGGTGATCGGCTTCCTGGCGGCGTTCTTCGTCAAGGAGGTACCGCTGCGCGGGGCGGCCCCGGCGCCCGCCGCGGAACCGAAAGCGGACGCAGGGCAGAGTGCGGACGCGGAGGAGAGCCGGGACGCCGGCGGCGAGAAGGTCGCTGAGAGGGTCTGACCGCGCCCGAACCCCGCAGAATGCCCGGCCGACGGCCCCCGGTGTGCACACCGGGGGCCGTTGTCAGTGGTGCGTGCCAGCATCGGACATGTGGAAAGCACCCCTGCGGCGCCGGCGCGCCTGGCCCATCTGCGGCAGCTGCGCCTCGCCAAGGACGCCATGGACCGCGACTGGGCCGAGCCGCTCGACCTGGACGCGGTGGCTGCCCATGCCGGGTATTCGCGGTATCACTTCGTGCGCGCCTTCAAGGCGGTGTACGGGCAGACGCCCGGCCTGTACCTGTCCTGCAGGCGCATAGAGCGGGCCGAGGAGCTGCTGCGCTCGGCGGATCTGTCCGTCACGGAGATCTGCACGCTGGTCGGCTTCAGCAGCCTCGGCACCTTCTCCACCCGGTTCAAGAAGCAGACCGGGCTGACACCGAGCGAGTACCGCGCCCGGTATGTGGGGCGCGGGGCCGCGCTGATACCGGGGTGTTATGCCCTGCTGTGGGCGGGCGGCTTCCCCGCGAAACAGGGTCCGGACCGACAGAGCAATTCTGGAGAAGCCGACTGACGGGGGCGCTGCCTGCGGTGACACCACGGGCAGGGACCACCCCGCTCGACGCACCCCACCGAGGAGCACCTCATGATCAAGGGTCTTGCCATTTCCACGGTCACTGGACCAGGACCGGGCCAAGGAGTTCTACACCGAGAAGCTCGGTCTTGAGGTCCGTACGGACATGACCATGGGCGACGGCGGGATGCGCTGGCTGACCGTCGGAGCGAAGGACCAGCCGGACGTGGAGCTGACGCTGATGGTGCCGGGCGCGCCCGCGATGGACCCGGAGGCGGCCGCGGCGATGAAGACGCTCATCAGCAAGGGCGTCATGGGCGCCGGGGTGCTGACCACCGACGATGTCCATGGGGACTACGAGAGGCTCAAGGCACGCGGGGTGGAGTTCCTGCAGGCCCCGCAGGAGCGTCCGTACGGCACGGAGGCGATCCTGCGCGACGACTCGGGCAACTGGTTCTCCTTCACGCAGCGGCGCGAGGGTGGCCTCGACCTCGACAAGGACTGGGCCTGTTAGCGCGGGGCGCGGCTAGGACCTACTAGTCCGGGAGCGGCATCATCGGGAAGCTGCCCGTGTTCGTCGGCGCGTGCTCGGGCAGCCACAGCACCGCGATCGCGCCTCCCGACTCGCCCAGCGGCGTCTGCATCCCTTCCGGCGCGGCATTGCGGAAGGTCAGCCGTGCGCCGAGGACGCGCGCCTGGCCCGCCGCGATCGTCAGACCCAGGCCGTGGCCCGTGCCCGCCCGGTCGCTGGCGCCCGTACGGAAGCGGCTCGGGCCCTCGCGCAGCAGCGCCTCGGGATAGCCGGGACCGTGGTCGCGGACCCGCACCACGCGGCCCTCGACGGTGACCTCGACCGCCGGCTTTCCGTACTTCGCGGCATTGGTCAGCAGATTGAGCAGGATGCGTTCGAGGCGGCGCGGATCGGTGCTGACCCAGGACTCGTGCACGACCCGGACCACCACGTCCGGATTCAGTGCCGTGATCCGGCGGCTGACGAACTCGCCGAGCGCGATCTCCTGGAGTTCGGCCCGCTCCGACGCGCTGTCGAGCCTGGCCACCTCCAGGACGTCCTCGACCAGCGTCCGCATGGCCTGGGCCCGGTCCCGTACGAGCTCGCTGGGGCGGCCGGGCGGCAGCAGCTCGGCGGCCGTGAGCAGCCCGGTGACGGGGGTGCGCAGTTCGTGCGCGATGTCCGCGGTGACGCGGCGCTCCGCCTCGATGCGTTCGTTCAGCGCGTCGGTCAGCGCGTCGACGGCACGGGCGAGATCGTCGGTCTCGTCGCGTACGACACCGCCGATGGCGTCCCTGACCCGTACGTCCGTCTTGCCCTGGGCGACATTGCCGGCGGCCGCGGCGGCCTTGCGCAGTCTGCGCGAGAGCTGTCCGCCGATCAGCACGCCGAGCGCGCAGCCGCCGAACACGACGGAGACCGAGCCGATGATCAGCGCCCGGTCGAGGTCGTTCATGACGGTGGCGCTGCGTCCGGTGAACTGGCTGTGCAGGGAGAGCACATCGCCGTTGGAGAGGGGGACGGCGGCCCAGATGTCGGGGGTGCTGCCGTGGCTCTCGTCGACGTAACTACCGCGCCGCTTCTCCCGCATCAGCTTCTGGAGCGACTTGGGCAGCGCGGGGTCATTGATCTTGGTGTTGAAGCGGGGGTCTTTCTTGGACGTCTCGTACCAGCGCTGCGCGATCAGCACCTGTTTCATCTGGACGTCGCGCGCGTTGTCCAGCATCGAGACGCGGGCTGCGTTGTGCACGACAAGACTCAGCGCCACGGCGATCAGTGCGCCCACCCCTGCGATCGCGATGCTGATCTTCCACCGGACGCCGGTGCGCAGTACGAGCCGCCTCATGCCTTGAGCTTGTAACCGAAGCCGCGGACCGTCTCGATCCGGTCCTGTCCGATCTTGGTGCGCAGCCGCTGGACATGGACGTCCACGACCCGGGTGTCGCCGCCCCAGCCGTAGTCCCAGACCCGCTCCAGCAGCTTGTCGCGGGAGAGCACGGTGCCGGGCGCGGAGGAGAACTCCAGCAGCAGCCGCATCTCGGTCGGCGTCAGCCCCACCGGATCACCGGCCTTGCGTACTTCCATGCCCTCCGTGTCGATCTCCAGATCGCCGAAGACCAGCAGCGCCTCCTGCGTCTCCTGGCCCGCGGTGCCCGACTCGGCGCCCGCCGCGCCGCCCGCGTGGCCGAAGCGGCGCAGGACCGCGCGGATACGGGCGACCAGCACCGCGCCGTCGAAGGGTTTGGTGACGTAGTCGTCGGCGCCGGCCTCCAGGCCGAGCACCACATCGATGGAGTCGGCCCGAGCGGACAGCATGATCACCGGCACGGTCGACTCGTCCCGGATACGGCGGCACAGACTCACGCCGTCAAGGCCCGGCACCATCACATCGAGCAGCGCGATGTCCGGACGGTTCGCCCGGAACGCGTCGAGGCCCTGGAGCCCGTCGGGCATCGCGGTGACCCTGAAGCCGTCGCGCTCCAGCGCCAGCTGGGTCGCCTCGCGGATGACGTCGTCGTCCTCCACGAACAGGACATGGGTCTCGGCCATCCCGCTGCTCTCTCAGTTCTCGCTCGTCGATGACGGTTCGGGGACGATTGCTTCGCCCTCGCCGACCGCTCTGCTGAATTCGTTGCGTACCCAGTACTGCTGGACGAATTTCCCGCCCGCCCAGTGCCACGTGGTGACTTCCTCGCCCGACGGCTCGGCGGCCGGATCACCCTTGGCGTACACCTGCTTAGTCACCACCAGGTCGCCCCGGTCGATCGCGGAGTACACCGCGGGCTCCTCGGCCGCGAAGACATTCTCGTACCTCTCGCCGTTGTCGCGGTACACATAGGTGCCCATGCCAACCGCGTCGCCGCACGTCAGGACGTTGACGACCACATCCGGCTTGGTCCCGCCGGTGAGGTTTCCATAGGACGTGTCCAGCGGGTAGGAGTCCCGGGCACACGGCTTGAGGTCGGCCTTGACCCGTTCGCTGACCTTGGGGTCACTCATGATCAGCTTTACCGGGTTCGCGCCCTCGGTCTTCTGCGCACCGCTCGTGGGGCTCGAGTTGGGCGAGGGGGTGGCCTTCGCGACCACGTCGGTATGAGCCGCGCCCTCGTCGTGGACCCCGCTGCCGCCCGAGGAGCAGGCAACGGTGAACACGCCTACGGCGGCGAGCCCGGCCATTGCCGCGCCGCTCGCCGCCAAGCCTTTGTTGCCGCCTCTGACTTTCAGGCCGCGCACCGCTCCTGCCCCCGTTCGTCGAGCTCACGGTCACGCCGCAGTTCGCCGCGCTCAAGGGCGCGGGCGTCCAGGTCCCGGCTCTCCAGCTCCTGGCGGAGCCGGGCGAGGGCCCGGTGCAGCGTGCTCTTCACCGTACCGGCCGACATGCCCAGCGCGGCAGCCGTCTCTTCGGTGCTCATCTGCTCCCAGTGTCGCAGTACGACGACGCTGCGCTGCTTGGGAGCCAGAACTTTCAGTACGTCCATCAACAGGGCGCGGTCCGCGCGCTGCTCGCTGCCGTCCTCGACGCTCGCGTCCGGCAGCTGCTCGGTCGGTACCTCTTCGAGCTTGCGGGCCCGCCACCACTCCGTACGCGTATTGATCATCACGCGGCGGAGGTAGGCGTCGGCCAGCGACTTGTCGGCGATGCCGTCCCAGCGGCCGTAGGTGCGGACCAGAGCGGTCTGCAACAGGTCCTGGGCGTCGATCGGGTCGGGTACGAGGCGCCGGGCGCTTCGCAGCAGAGCCTCCTGCCGGTTGCGTACGTACTCTTCGAATTCGAGCACCTCGCCGTGCGCCATTTCAACCGCCTCCATCCCCGTGAATCCCCGTGACAAGCAACTGCCGTCCCCTTACGCCAGATGAAGTTACGGAGGGGTTGTCACGGGGCTGTGCGGTCCAGCCGTCGGAGGGCGCACGGCCATCCATCGGTTGTGTAACAGGAGAGGTTTCAGGCACGGTTCGGGTGGGAATGGCCCCCGGGCGTGTTGCGGACCGGGCCGGGGGCACGGCTTTCCGCGGCGGCTCGGCGCCTGCTCTGAGGCTGCTCGGCGTCAGTTCTGGGGGAGGCGGTAGACGCCGTTCTCCAGCGGCTCCACAAGGCCGTCCGCGACCAGACCGTCCAGCGCCCGGGCCCGCTGCACCGGCTCGTGCCAGACCGCGTCCAGCGCCGACTGCGGCACCGGCACCACGGCCTCGCGCAGCACGGCAAGGAGCCTGCCGCGCACCTGGCGGTCCGTTCCCGCGTAGGTCTGGGCGCGGCGCGCCGGCCCCTGGTGCGCGGGCTTACCGGCCAGCCGCCAGGCGCACCGCGTGGCGATCGGGCAGCGCGCGCAGTCCTCGTTCTTCGCGGTGCACACCAGCGCGCCAAGCTCCATGGATGCCGCTGCCCAGCGGGCGGCGGTCTCCTCGTCGTCGGGCAGCAGTGCCCGTGCCAGCTTGCGCTCGGCCGCGGTCGTCGCGGTCGGCGGGTACTGGATGCCGCTCGCCGCGCGGGCGAAGACCCGGCGGACATTGGTGTCGAGGACGGCATGGCGCTGTCCGTACGCGAAGGAGGCCACCGCGGCCGCCGTGTACTCCCCGATGCCCGGCAGTGCGAGCAACTGGGCGTGGTCGCTCGGTACATCGCCGCCGTGCCGGTCCGTTATCGCCTGCGCGGCCCCGTGCAGGCGCAGCGCACGGCGCGGATAGCCGAGCCGCCCCCAGGCGCGGACCGCCTCGCCGGGCGCATCGGCCGCGAGATCGGCCGGGCGCGGCCAGCGGGCCAGCCACTGTTCGTACACCGGCAGCACCCGGTTGACCGGGGTCTGCTGCAACATGAACTCGCTGACCATCACACCCCAGGCGCCGGCCTCGGGGCGGCGCCAGGGCAGATCGCGTGCGTGCTCGTCGAACCAGGCGATGACGGGGGCGTGGAGGCCCGTCGCATCGGCCGGGGCAGGGTCTGTGGTGGTTTCAGTCATCACTCCGATCCTGGCACGTCCCGGGGAGCCGATGCTGCATACGCTCCGTGAGGCCGTCGCCTTCTCTCGGTGACGGGTGTACGCACTGGCCGATGCCGCCCGGGATGATGATCGGCAGAACTTGCGAACTCCGGCGGCGGGTGGGGCCGGAGTTGGACCGGATCTCTCGTAGAGTTTGGGCCGTGGGATCTCTGCGCAATCCGATCGGGCCGCTCCCCTCCTCCATCTACTGGCGACGGAGGGCAGTCGCGGCTTCGTTGATCGCGCTGCTCGCGATGCTGATCGTATGGACCGTCAGCTCCGGCGGCGGCAACGGAGGCAAGGGCGACGGCGACAGTGCCAACGGCTCGACGCCCGCCCGCACCATCACCCCCGGACCCTCGCAGTCCGGCACCGCGATCAGTGAACAGCCGGGCGGGCGCGACGAGTCGGGTGAAACCGGCGGCAGCGACGGCACCGGTGACGGCGGCGGTACGGGCGACAGCGCGGGCGGCGACGGTGGCGCCACCGCGGGCAAGAACGGCGACACCGCGGCGGGCGGCGCGGCCAATGGCGGCGCGGGCGGCCAGCAGGTCCCGGCCGGCTCCAGCCTGCCCGACTGCGCCCCGGGCGCACTGAAATTGACCCTGCGCAGCATCGAAGTCGCTTACGGGCCGGGGGAGAAGCCCGCGTTCCAGCTGGTCGCCTCCAACTCGTCGGCGACGACGTGCAAGGCGGACTTCGGGCCCAAGGCTGCCGTCCTCACCGTCACCGACGACGAGGACGACACGGTGTGGTCGTCGAAGGACTGCCCGCGGGCGGCGGGGAGTCTGCTGCTGAGGGTCCCGGCGGGGGCGAGCATCACGCACACCGTGGAGTGGGACCGCAAGCGGAGCGCAGCGCAGTGCGCCACGCCTCCCGCGGGGGCGGTGGCCCCGGGCACGTATCTGGTGGAGGCGGCGTTCCCGGGGGTGACGGTGCTGCCGGCGTCGTTCCGCCTCGAAAAGGACTGAGCCGGAGCCTGGGCCGCACGGTCGGGGTTTGTCGTCAATCGCCGGACGGGCCGGCAGATCCGGCCCGTCCGGCGATTGACGACAGGTACCTCAGACGTACCGCTCGAGGATCGAGGACTCCGCCAGCCGCGAAAGGCCCTCGCGCACGCTCCGTGCCCGTGCCTCCCCGACGCCGTCGACCGTCTGCAGATCGTCGACGCTCGCCGCCAGCAGCTTCTGCAGGCCGCCGAAGTGCTCGACGAGCCGCTCGATGATCGCGCCGGGCAGCCTCGGCACCTTCGCCAGCAGACGGTAACCGCGCGGCGAGACCGCGGAGTCGAGCGTCTCGGGCGAGCCGCTGTAGCCCAACGCCCTTGCCACTATGGGCAGTTCGAGCAGCTCGGTGTGCGTGAGGTCGTTCAGCTCGGTAAGCGCCTCGTCCACCGTGCGCGACCGCTTCGCCGTGGGCTCCGGCACGTAGTCGCGTACGACCAGCTCCCGCTCCGGCTCGACGCCCGCGATCAACTCGTCCAGCTGCAGCGAGAGAAGACGGCCGTCGGTGCCCAACTCCACCACGTACTCGGCGATCTCGGTCGCGATCCGGCGCACCATCTCCAGCCGCTGCGCCACCGCCGTCACGTCGCGGACCGTCACCAGGTCCTCGATCTCCAGCGCGGAGAGCGTGCCGGCGACCTCGTCGAGGCGGAGTTTGTAGCGCTCAAGGGTCGCGAGAGCCTGGTTCGCGCGGGAGAGGATCGCGGCCGACTCCTCAAGGACCCGCCGCTCCCCGTCCACGTACAGCGCGATCAGGCGCATCGACTGGGAGACGGACACGACGGGGAAGCCGCACTGGCGCGAGACCCGGTCCGCCGTGCGGTGGCGGGTGCCGGTCTCCTCGGTGGGGATGGACGCGTCCGGGACCAGCTGCACACCGGCCCGGTGGATCTTGCTGATGTCCTTGTCGAGGATGAGCGCGCCGTCCAGCTTGCACAGCTCGCGCAGCCGGGTCGCGGTGAACTCCACGTCCAGCACGAAGCCGCCGGTGCACATGGATTCGACCGTTTTGTCCATGCCGAGGACGATCAGGCCTCCGGTGTTGCCGCGGAGGATCCGCTCGAGCCCGTCGCGGAGGGCCTGCCCGGGCGCGACCGCGCTCAGGGCGGCGCGGATCAGTGCTTCGTTGCCGGAGCCTCCGCCGGACTTTCCGGGTGCACCTGCCCCGTCCTTGGCTGCCACTGCACTCCTCCGGCTCGTACGGATGGGCGAGACCAGGGCAAAGTCTACCGGCGCGTGTCGCCCGCCCGTGGGGCCTCGGTGCGCTCTTTCCCCGCGGCGGTCTACTGACCCCTTTCGGAAGCCCTGTCGGAGCGCCTTTCGGCACTGTTGTCGGGAGCCGTCCGGCGACCGCGCGGGAGCACCCTGAGAGCGTCCCCCATGTCGGCCACTTCCGTGACCTTCATACCCGCAGGGATCTTGCCCGGATCGGTGGGGACAAGGGCATGCGTGAAGCCGAGCCGGTGCGCCTCGGCGAGCCTTCGCTGGACGCCCGTCACCCTTCTGACCTCGCCCGCGAGGCCCACCTCGCCGATCGCGACCAGATTCTTGGGCAGCGGGGTGTCGCTGGCCGCCGACGCCAGGGCGAGCGCGATCGCGAGGTCCGCCGCGGGCTCGGAGAGCTTCACGCCGCCGACCGTCGCGCTGTAGATGTCGCGTTTGCCGAGCGCGGTGATCCGGCCGCGCTGTTCCAGTACGGCCAGCATCATCGACACCCGTGAGGTCTCCAGGCCCGAGGTCGTGCGCCGGGGCGAGGGGATCTGCGAGTCGACGGTCAGCGCCTGCACCTCGGCGACGAGAGGGCGGCGGCCTTCGAGGGTGACCGTCAGGCAGGTGCCGGGGACGGCTTCCGCGCGGCGGGTGAGGAAGAGGCCCGAGGGGTCGGCGAGGCCGGTGATGCCCTCGTCGTGCAGCTCGAAGCAGCCGACCTCGTCCGTCGCGCCGTAGCGGTTCTTGACGCCTCGTACGAGACGGAGGCGGGCGTGCCGGTCGCCCTCGAAGGACAGCACGACGTCCACCAGGTGCTCGAGGAGCCGCGGTCCGGCGATCGCGCCGTCCTTGGTGACATGGCCGACCAGGAGCGTGGACATGCCGCGCTCCTTGGAGGCGCGGATCAGTGCGCCCGCGACCTCGCGGACCTGGGCCATGCCGCCGGGCGCACCGTCGATCTCGGGCGATGCGACGGTCTGTACGGAGTCGAGGACCAGCAGCGAGGGCTTGACCGCGTCCAAGTGGCCGAGGACGGCGGAGAGATCGGTCTCGGCGGCGAGATACAGGTGGTCGTGCAGCGCGTTGATCCGGTCGGCTCGCAGGCGGACCTGGCTCGCGGACTCCTCGCCGGTGACATACAGCGTGCGGTGGTCGTCGCTCGCGGCCTTGGCGGCGACGTCGAGGAGCAGCGTGGACTTGCCGACGCCCGGCTCGCCCGCCAGCAGCACGACGGCTCCCGGCACGAGGCCGCCGCCGAGGACGCGGTCCAGCTCGGCCACACCGGTGGAGCGGGCGGTCGCCTGCCTGCCGTCGACCTGGCCGATGGGGAGCGCGGCGGTGGAGACGCGCCCGGCGGCGGTCGTACGGACAGCGGGTGCGCCGTACTCCTCGACCGTGCCCCAGGCCTGGCATTCAGGGCAGCGGCCGAGCCACTTGGCGGTCGTCCAGCCGCAGTCGGTGCAGCGGTAGGACGGCCGGTCCTTCGCGGATTTCGTACGGGCAGCCATGCAGGAACCGTATAGGGGACCACTGACAACGAGGTCCGCTGCGGTCTGTCATCGCCGGGGGGCGGACCGGTAGGGGTGGAATTAACGATTCCTGTCCCCCTTCGAGCGATGTGTTCACCCGTAAGGATTAAAAGTGTTCAAGGGGTACGAAGGGGATGTGTCACAGCGCCTACGGTCACGGCGTGACGAGCAGCAGGCTGGAGCCACCGACCCACATCACCGGCGCACACCGGGGACACCGGCGTGCGCCCCGCCCCTGCGCACCACGGCCGCCCGCGCGCCATGAGCCGTACCTCGACGGCCTGTTCACCTACTGCCTCTCCGTGCTCTGCGACCACGACGCCGCGACCGCGCTGCTCGGCGACGTACTCGCCATCGCCGAGCGGCATGACGGGCGGTGCCCTTCGGGCGAGGCCGAGCGGAAGGCATGGCTGTACGCGCTCGCGCGCTGGGCCTGTCTGCGCCGACTGGCCGAACAGCGGCGCAAGCGGCAGGGGGCGCACACCGGGCGGCCGACGCGGCCCGCCGTCCCGGACGAGGCCCCGCGGGTCTGCGAGGACGTCGCCGAGCGCCGCCGCGACGAACTGGCGCTGCTGGCCTGGCCCGAGGCGGCAGGTACGACACCCGAACAGCGCGAGGCCCTCGAACTCGCCGTCCGGCACGGGCTCGGAGCCTCCGAAGTCGCCTCTGTCCTCGGCCTCGGCGCACTCGCGGCGCGCGAACTGCTCGCCGCAGCCGCGTGCGAGGTCGAGCGCACCCGGGCCGCGCTCGCCGTCGTCGAGACCGGCAACTGCCCGGCCGTCGCCCGGCTCACCGACGACCACCGCGTCCTGCTCTCAGCCGCGCTGCGCCAGGAACTCGTCCGCCACGTCGACGACTGCCCGCGCTGCCGCCGCGCCGCCGAGCGCGCCGGTGCGGGCGGGCCCTGGCCGGGGTCCTGTGCCACCCCGGCCGAGCTGCCCCTGGTCGAGGCTCCGCGGGCCGCCGCGTACAGCGCGATGCTGGACGTCCCGCGCGCCCGCGCGGGCGCGCCGCGCTTCGGCCCCCGCGGCTTTCCGCTCGACCCCAAGGACCACGCGGCCCGGCGTGACCGGCTGCGGGCGCGCGCGGTGACGACCACGGTCGTGGCGACCGTCGTCGCGGCGCCGGTGCTCGCGCTGTGGGCGGCATACCGGGGCGCGCCGCAGACGGGGGAGGGGCACAACGGGTCCTCGGTCACCGCGAGCGAGGCGGACGGCCCCGGCGGGCTCGACGGCGAGCCGTACGACTACTACGAGAACGCGGGCAACGCGCGCGCGGAACCGGACCCGAGGTTCACGGCGGGCATGCGCTCGCCCGACGTCTCGGTCGAGGTCATCAGCGCGGGTGCCTCGTTCCCGCCGGCCCGCCCCGGCGTTCCGGGACCCGGCCGCATCACGGTGGAGGCGGAGCCCGCGGGCGACACGACGCGCATCACGCTCAGGGCGTCGGGCGGTGCCCCGGTGGCCTGGTCCCTGTGGACGGACGCGCCCTGGCTGTATGTGAGCCGCTCCTCCGGGACGCTGCGTCCGGGCGAGTCGGTCACGATCTACGTGAGCGTGGATCACGGGCGGGAGCCGGCGGGGCCGTGGAGTGCGCGGGTGGGGGTGGACCCGTCGGGAGCGGTCCTGGAGATCGACGGCTACGGCGCGACCCCGACGCCGCCCTCTTCGGACCCGACGCCCACGCCCACGCCGACGCCCGCAGACCCGACGCCGACCCCGTCGGATCCGTCCCCGACGCCGACGGACCCGACACCGACTCCGACGCAGGCTCCTACGGATCCGACCCCGCCCCCTTCGGACCCGCCGCCCACGGACCCCTCCTCGTCGGAGGCGGCTCCGTCGGACCCGCCGCCGTCCCAGGAGGACCCGCCGCCGCCATCGGGCTGAGGGAGGGTTGTTTCCCCCACCCCGCCCTCCCCCTACGGCCTGGCGGCCGTGGGAGGTACCCCCATCCCGAACTGGGGCTCCGCCCCGGACCCCGCTCCTCAAACTCCCCCAGACTTCGTCCGGGGGGACCCCCAAGGGGCTGGATTTTCAGCCCGTCCGGCGTTTGAGGACACGCGCGAAGCGCGTACGGGGGTCTGGGGGCTTGCCCCCAGTTCGGGAAGGGGCGGGGTGGGGGAAAGGCCCCGCGCAGCGGCCACCCGCACCATCCGCGGCCCCCGCCGCTCAGTCCCTCTTCGGGTCCGCCGGATGCGGCGCCACCAGGGGAAGCTGGGACGACAGCCGCGCCTCGCACAGCTCCGCCAGTACCTCGTACGCCGCCTTGCCCATCAGCTCCGTCAGCTCCGGCCGGTACGTCACGTACACCGGCTCCCCCGACCCGTGCGCCGACGTTGCCGACGTGCACCACCAGTGCAGGTCGTGGCCGCCCGGGCCCCAGCCCCGGCGGTCGTACTCGCCGATCGAGACCTGCAGCACCTTCGTGTCGTCGGGCCGCTCGATCCAGTCGTACGTCCGCCGCACCGGCAGCTGCCAGCACACGTCCGGCTTGGTCTCCAGCGGCTCCTTGCCCTCCCGCAGCGCCAGGATGTGCAGCGAGCAGCCCGCCCCGCCCGCGAACCCGGGACGGTTCTGGAAGATGCAGGAGCCCTCCCAGCGCCGCGTCTGGCGTTCGCCGTCCTCGTCGAGCTGGACCCAGCCGGTCTCGGCGCCCACGTCGTGGAACTGCCACAGCTCGGGGGTGAGCCGCGCGACATTCTCCGCGACCCGCTTCTCGTCGTCCTTGTCGGAGAAGTGCGCTCCCAGCGTGCAGCACCCGTCGTCCGCGCGGCCAGCCTGGATGCCCTGGCAGCCGCTGCCGAAGATGCAGCTCCAGCGCGAGGTCAGCCAGGTGAGATCGCAGCGGAAGACCTGTTCGTCGTCGGCGGGGTCCGGGAATTCGACCCACGCGCGCGCGAAGTCCAGGCCCTTCTCGTCGGGTACAGCGTCCGGCACGGCGGCCGGTACAGCGCTCTGCACGCCGTCCCGGTCGCGCTTGCTCTGCTTCGGGGGCTTGGCTTTGCCCGGCTTCGCCTTTTTCGTCTTTGGCACAGGCCAAGGGTATGTCCGCGACCGCAGTAGCGTTCGGTCCATGAGACTCGGAGTCCTCGACGTCGGTTCGAACACAGTGCACCTGCTGGTGGTGGACGCGCACCCCGGCGCCCGCCCCCTGCCCGCCCACTCCTACAAGGCGGAGCTGCGGCTCGCCGAACTTCTCGACGACGACGGGGCGATCGGCCCCGCCGGAATCGACCGGCTGATCGAGACGATCGCCGGGGCGGTGCAGGCCGCCGAGGACCAGGGCTGCGAGCAGGTTCTGCCGTTCGCCACATCCGCGGTGCGCGAGGCCACCAACGCCGACGCGGTGCTCGCCCGGGCCAAGACCGAGACCGGCGTGGATCTTCAGGTGCTGACCGGCGAGGAGGAGGCCCGCCTCACCTTCCTCGCGGCCCGCCGCTGGTTCGGCTGGTCCGCCGGGAGACTGCTGGTCCTGGACATCGGCGGCGGCTCGCTGGAGATCGCGTACGGGATCGACGAGGAGCCGGACAAGGCCGTGTCGCTGCCGCTGGGCGCGGGCCGGCTGACGGCCGGGATGCTGCCCGGCGACCCGCCCGACGCCGAGCACGTGAGGGCGCTGCGCCGCCAGGCGCGGACCGAAATCGCCCGTACGGTCGGAGAGTTCACCCGGCTGGGCAAGCCGGACCACGTCGTGGCGACGTCCAAGACCTTCCGGCAGCTGGCCCGTATCGCGGGCGCCGCGCGCTCCACCGAGGGGCTGTACGTGCAGCGTGAGCTCAGTCTCAAATCGCTGCGGGAGTGGGTGCCGAAACTCGCCACCATGACGGTCGAGCAGCGCAGCACGCTCCCCGGTGTCTCCGAGGGCCGCGCCCGCCAGCTGCTCGCAGGAGCCCTGGTCGCGGAGGGTGCGATGGAGCTGTTCGGCGTACCGGTCCTGGAGATCTGTCCCTGGGCGCTGCGCGAGGGCGTCATCCTGCGGCGTCTCGACCACCTCCCGGCTTCCTAGTGTTGGCCCGTACGCTGTCTCCCGTGGCAGAACCAGTGGTGCGCATCCCGGATGCGAAGGTTGTCCTGTCGACGGCTTCCGTCTATCCGGAGTCCACGGCGACGGCCTTCGAGATCGCCGCACGCCTCGGGTACGACGGCGTAGAGGTCATGGTCTGGACCGATCCCGTCAGCCAGGACATCGAGGCCCTGCGCCGCCTGTCCGACTACCACCAGGTGCCGATCCACGCCGTCCACGCGCCGTGTCTGCTGATCACCCAGCGGGTCTGGTCCACCGACCCCTGGGTGAAGCTCCAGCGGGCGCAGGCGGCGGCCGAGAAGCTGGGCGCGTCGACGGTCGTCGTGCACCCGCCGTTCCGCTGGCAGCGGCAGTACGCCCGTGACTTCGTCAGCGGGATCTGGCGCATGGCGCACGAAACGGACGTCCGCTTCGCTGTCGAGAACATGTACCCCTGGCGCTACCGGGACCGCGAGATGCTCGCGTACGCCCCCGACTGGGACGTCACCAAAGAGGACTACCGGCACTTCACGATCGACCTCTCGCACACCGCGACCTCCCGCGCCGACACCATGGCCATGGTCGACCGGATGGGCGACCGGCTCGGTCATGTGCACCTCGCCGACGGCAAGGGATCGTCGAAGGACGAGCACCTGGTGCCCGGGCGCGGCAACCAGCCCTGCGCCGAGCTCCTCGAACGGCTCGCCCGGTCCGGCTTCGACGGCCATGTCGTCATCGAGGTCAACACCAGGCGCGCGATGTCGGCCGCCGAACGCGAAGCCGACCTCGCCGAGGCGCTCGCCTTCACCCGGCTGCACCTCGCGTCGGCCGCCTCCTCGGGAGTGCGCGGCTCATGACGGGTGCGGCGGCTCCGCGGCGGCGCGGCCGTCCGGCCCGTACCAAGACCGACGAGGGGCCCGGCGCCCGGGACCGGATCCTTGAGGCGGCCCGTACGGAATTCGCCGAGCGCGGCTACGACAAGACGACCGTCCGCGGCATCGCCAGGGCCGCGGGCGTCGACCCGGCCCTGGTGCACCACTACTTCGGTACCAAGGACGAGGTCTTCGCGGCCGCCATCGAGGTCTCCTTCGAGCCGGCCCTGGTCGTCCCGGCGATCCTGGGCCAGGGCAACGAGGGCATCGGCGAGCGGCTCGCCCGCTACTTCATCGGGGTGTGGGAGAACCCGGCGACCCGGGGCCCGCTGCTGGCCATCGTCCGCTCCGCGCTCACGCACGAGGCGGCGGCCACGGTGCTGCGCGGCTTTGTGCTGCGGCGGCTGCTGGAGCGGATCGCGGGGGAGCTCGACGTACCGGATCCGAAGTTCCGCGCGGAGCTCGCGGCCTCGCACATGATCGGCATCGCGATCCTGCGCTACGTGATCAAGGTGGAGCCGCTGGCCTCGGTGGATCCCGAGGAGATCGTGCAGATGGTGGCCCCCACGCTCCAGCGGTATCTGACCGAAGCGTGAGCCGTGCGTCCCGTATAGCGGACAGAGTGTCCAGATCTTGGAGCCTCGGCGTACGCTCGATTGCAGTCCTATCTGTCTGAAGGATCTGCCTGAAGGATCCGTCCGAAGGAGCGAGCGACGATGCCCGAGCTGCGGTCCCGCACTGTCACCCACGGCCGGAACATGGCGGGCGCCCGCGCCCTTATGCGGGCCTCGGGCGTAGCGAGCTCGGACATCGGCAAGCCGATCATCGCGGTCGCCAACTCCTTCACGGAGTTCGTCCCCGGGCACACCCACCTCGCCCCGGTCGGCCGGATCGTCTCCGACGCGATCTTGGCCGCGGGCGCCGTGCCCCGTGAGTTCAACACGATCGCGGTCGACGACGGCATCGCCATGGGTCACGCGGGCATGCTCTACAGCCTGCCCTCCCGCGACCTGATCGCCGACTCCGTCGAGTACATGGTCGAGGCGCACTGCGCGGACGCGCTGATCTGCATCTCCAACTGCGACAAGATCACCCCGGGCATGCTGATGGCCGCCCTGCGCCTCAACATCCCCGTCGTCTTCGTCTCCGGCGGCCCCATGGAAGCCGGTCAGGCGACCCTCGTCGACGGTACGGTCCGCAAGCTCGACCTGATCAACGCCATCGTCGACGCGGTCAACGAGAACGTCTCGGACGAGGACGTGCTGCGTATCGAGGAGAACGCCTGCCCGACCTGCGGCTCCTGTTCCGGCATGTTCACCGCCAACTCCATGAACTGCCTGACCGAGGCCATCGGCCTCTCCCTGCCGGGCAACGGCTCCGTCCTCGCCACCCACACCGCCCGCAAGGCGCTGTACGAGAACGCCGCCCGCACGGTCGTCGAGATCACCAAGCGTTACTACGAGCAGGACGACGAGTCGGTCCTGCCGCGCAATATCGCCACCCGCGCGGCCTTCGACAACGCCATGGCCCTCGACATCGCCATGGGCGGCTCGACCAACACGATCCTGCACCTGCTCGCCGCCGCCCAGGAGGCCGGGCTCGACTACGACCTCAAGGACATCGACGCGGTCTCGCGCCGGGTGCCCTGCCTGGCCAAGGTCGCACCGAACGTCGCCCCCGGCGGCACGTACTACATGGAGGACGTGCACCGCGCGGGCGGCATCCCCGCGATCCTCGGCGAGCTCTACCGGGCCGGACTGCTCGACGAGGACGTGCACACCGTCCACTCGCCCGGCATCAAGGAGTGGCTGGAGGAGTGGGATGTGCGCGGTGGCTCGCCGTCGGACGAGGCAGTCGAAATGTGGCACGCGGCACCCGGCTGCGTCCGCTCGGCCACGGCGTTCTCGCAGTCGGAACGCTGGGAGACGCTGGACACCGACGCGGCGGGCGGCTGCATCCGCGACGCGGCGCACGCGTACTCCAAGGACGGTGGCCTCGCCGTCCTCAAGGGCAATCTCGCGGTCGACGGCTGTGTCGTGAAGACCGCCGGTGTCGACGAGTCGATCTGGACCTTCGAGGGCCCGGCCGTCGTCTGCGAGTCGCAGGACGAGGCCGTCGACAAGATCCTCCGCAAGGAGATCAAGGAGGGCGACGTCGTCGTCATCCGTTACGAGGGCCCCAGGGGCGGCCCCGGTATGCAGGAGATGCTCTACCCCACCTCCTTCCTGAAGGGCCGCGGCCTGGGCAAGGCCTGCGCGCTCGTGACGGACGGCCGCTTCTCCGGCGGCACGTCGGGCCTCTCGATCGGCCACGCCTCACCGGAGGCGGCGTCGGGCGGCGTCATCGCCCTGGTGGAGGACGGCGACCGCATCCGTATCGACATCCCGAACCGCTCGATCGAACTCCTCGTGTCGGAGGACGACTTGGCGGCCCGTCGTGAGGCGCTGGGTGGCGTCTACGCGCCGAAGAACCGCGAACGGAAGGTCTCGGCGGCGCTGCGGGCGTACGCGGCGATGGCGACGAGCGCGGACAAGGGAGCGGTCCGGGACGTGTCCCGGCTCGGCTGACCAACCGGGGGCTCCGCCCCCGGACCCCCGCGCCTCAATCGCCGGCGGGGCTGAATTATTCAGCCCGTCCGGCGTTTGAGGACATGCGGCCGAAGGTCGCATGCGGGGTCTGGGGCGGAGCCCCAGTTCGGGAAGGGGCGGGTCGGGGAACAAGCCCGCCGCAGGCGCACCGCAACCCGCACCCGCGCCCCTCACCATCCCGCCGCGCCCCGCCCGTCCAGCGCGAACACCGACCCGTCCGGCGCCATCCCGTACACCCTCCCGCCCCCCGCCACCGGCGCCGGCAGCGCCGACGCGAAGGTGTAACGCCCGTCGTCCATACGGGGTTTCGACTGACCGGTCAGCACCCCCCGCACCGCGTCCACCGCCAGCAGCCGCCCGTCCCCCGCCGTGACATACACCGCGCGCCCGTCCGCCGCGGGTCGCGAGAGATGCGTGACCTGGGTCTCGAGACGCCACAGTTGCGCGGTCTTCCTCCCGCTCGTGTCGAGGGCGATCAGCGACCCGCCCGACCCGCTCAGGTAGACGACGTCCCCCGACGCCGCCACCGTCGCCTGCGCCTGGTCGAGCGGCGCGGACAGCACGATCCGGCGGACAGCACGCTTGCCGCCCGCGGTGTCGATGCGTACGACCGCGTCCGTGAAGCCGTCGGCGTTCGCGGCGAGCAGATACAGCGACCCGCCAACGAACCGCACCGGGCTCAGCGCCCCCTTGACCCGCTTCTCCCACAGCAGCTTTCCACTTCCCGGATCGACCGCGCTCATCAGCGTCGTCGTACCGTCCGGCGCGGGCGTCGCGCTCAGCGCGGGCCCCTCGCCGCCCGGGGACGAGACCCACTGGGTGCCGCGTCCGCCGCGCTGCCCGGTCCAGCGTTCCTTGCCCGTCGCGCCGTCGACCGCCCGCACCCGCCCGCTCTCGGCCACCAGCAGCACCACCTCGCCGCTGTACCGGACCGAGGAGTACGAGGAGATGTCGAGGTCCCAGCGCACCGTGCCGGATGCGGGGTCGAGCGCCTCAAGCCGGTTCCCGCCGGGCGCGACCACCTGAAGCAGACCTCCGGAGAGCACGGGCGTCATGCCCTCGTCGGTCTGCGCCGCAGTGTCGGCGGCCTTCTGCGACCAGAGGATCGTGCCGTCGTCGGGGTCCAGCCGGGCTGCCTTGATCCCGGGCGCCGCGCAGTACAGCCCGCCGCCCGCCGTCGCGCAGACCGGTGTCCTGTTCTCGCCGTTCCCGCCGCGCAGCGGCACACTCCAGCCTTGGAAGCCCTGTTCGGCAGGCGGCGCGGAGGGAGAAGACCCGGGGCTCTCGCCGTCCGCCACCCTCCCGGCGACCACGAACCCCGCCGTGACCAGCACCGCCACCGCCACCCCCGCGGCGGCCCACTTCACCTTCCGGCCCAGCCGTCGCCCCGGCCGGGCTCCGGCGGCGAGGCCCGGGGGCAGGTTCTCGCGGGGGTCCGGCGTCCGCTGCACCGGTATGTAGGCCTGGGTGTCGTACGAGGACGAGGGTGACGAGCTGCGAAGCGCGACCATCAGCTCGTACGGCGTCGGCCGCTCGTCCGGGTCCTTCGCCAGGCAGCGCCGGAACAGCGGTACGAGGTCCGCGGGCACCCCCGCCAAGTCCGGCTCGTTGTGCACCACTTGGTACGCCACGATGTACGGGCTGTCCGAATCGAAGGGCCCGCGCCCGGTCGCCGCGTGCACCAGCACCGCGCCCATCGCGAACACATCAGCGGCCGGACCGACCTCGCGCGGGCGCTGGAACTGCTCGGGCGCCATGAACGGCGGCGTACCGATCAGCTTGCCCGTCTCCGTACGCAGATCGCTGTCCGCGGGACGGGAGATGCCGAAGTCGATGACTTTGGGACCGTCGGGCGCGAGAAGTACGTTGCTCGGCTTGAGATCGCGGTGCACCACGCCGGCGCGATGGATGTCGCGCAGCGCCTCGGCCAGGCCCGCGCCCGCCTTGCGCAACTCCTGTGCGCCCAGCGGCCCGTTCCGCTTCACCCGCTCGGCAAGCGTCGGGCCCTCGATGAACAGCGTGGCCATCCAGGGCCGTTCGGCCTCCGGGTCGGCATCGACCACCGGCGCGGTGAACGCGCCGCTGACCTTCCGGGCTGCCGCGACCTCCTGCCGGAACCGCGCTCTGAACTCCGGGTCCGTCGCATGCTCGGCATGGATGACCTTGACGGCGAGGCGCAACCCCGAGGCAGAGGTGGCCAGATGGACGACCCCCATACCGCCATTGCCGAGGCATGCCTCAAGCCGGTACTGCCCGGCATATTCCGGATGCTCCGCTTCCGGGAACCGACCGGTGCTGCGCAGCGGTGGCATTTCCCCACCCCCGTGATGTTCGTGCACACGCGCGACGCACGGAGCCTAGTCGATGATGCGTCCGATGCCGGTGTGGCTTGCTAGCCTGCGCGGCGTACGGGCGAACCGTACAGATCAAGCCACATGGGCCCAAGCCACATTGACGGGGGAGAGTTTCATGGCTGTCGAAGAAGTGCGGAGCGAGTCGGAGAGCTTCGCGGAGACCACGGTCAAGCGCTACCCGGTCGCGCCGGGCGTCGCACTGAACGTCCGCAGCGGTCCCGGCACCAACTACCGGCTCATCAGGGTGCTGCCCGTCGGGTCGCGGGTGCCGATCAACTGCCAGAAGCCGGGGGAGTGGATCAGCGGCCCGTACGGCACGTCCAACCTGTGGGACAACATCGCGAACGGGGAGTTCGTCTCCGACGCCTATGTGAACACGGGCAGCGACGGCTATGTGGCCATCCGCTGCTCATGAGGGTACGGGGATAATCGCCCCGTGAGCGAGCAGATCCAGAACACCACTGACGGCGCCGGTGACGGCCCGCAGCCCGAGCCCATCCGTTTCTTCGGCACGACCTGGGTGGGCCACGACGGGGGCTACGGGCCGCGCCGTGCCGCCGTCGCCGCCGGTTCGCTCATCGCAGCGCTCGCGGGCTGCCTCGTCCTGCGCTTCGCCTATCAGGGCCTGGCGGTCGCCGACATCGGCGGCTTCGTCAACATGCTGGTCGTCGTGATGTTCGCGACCTGCAGCGCCATCGCCTTCCGCAAGACCTGGGAGGGCTTCACCCGCCGCCCCACCGGCTCCGTAGGCGAGGACTCGCTGCGCAGTCTCAAGGCGATCGGCTTCGTCGGCGTACTCCTCGCGTACTTCTTCCGCTCGCTGGCCGAGGCGCCCGGCGAGAAGCTGCACCGCGAGGAGTACGAGACGGCTCGCGGCCGGTACGAGAAGCGCCGCGGCGCCCGCGCGGGCAACCCGGCCGCGCGCAGGCAGAAGGGCGCCAAGTCCAAGCGTAGGTAGCCGTGTCGCGGTGAGGATGGAGCGCATGACGCATACGGATCACGCGCAGCGCGGACTCGCCTTCGACGCGGCAGCAGCGCAGTACGACGCGGCCCGCCCCGGCTACCCGCCCGCCCTCTTCGACGCCGTCGAGGATCTGACCGGCCGTCCCCTCAAGGGTTCCCGGGTCATCGACGTCGGTGCGGGTACGGGCATCGCGACCCGGCTGCTGCGGGAGCGCGGCGCCCGCGTCACCGCGGTGGAGCCGGGCCCCGGGATGGCGGCCCAACTGCGCAGCGCCCTGCCGGACATACCGCTCGTGCTAGGGCGTGTTTGAGAAGTCGCTCCCCCAGAGCTTCGCCTGGGAGGTGCCCCCACCCCGCGACGCCTGGCACGCGCACTCGCGGTGTTGTCGGAGTCGCCCAAGTACGTCCAGTACGAGGGCGATCTCCCCCAGACTTCGTCCGGGGGTGCCCCCACCGCCTTGCGATTGCACGCACCAGACGCCGCGGGGCCCGCCCTGCGAGCGGACGGCGCTACTTCTAAAACACGCCCTGGCCTCGGCGACGCGCTGCCGCTGGCCGACGGCTGCGCGGACCTCGTCGCGTACGCCCAGTCCTGGCACTGGACCGACCCGGAACGTTCCTTCCCGGAGGCGCTGAGGGTGCTGCGGCCGGGAGGTGCGCTGGCACTGTGGTGGAACGTCTCGGACAACGACGTCCCGTGGATAGCCGCGCAGGACGAACGGCTCCGCGACGAGCTGAAGGACGGCGCCCATGGAGCCGCCGGCGCGGCCCGGCGCCTGCCGGACGGGCTGGAGCGCACGGAGCGGCGGGTCCACTGGACCCGGCGGGTCTCCCTCGACACCCATCTCGACAACCTCGGCAGCCACTCCCTCTTCCTGGTGCTGGGTGCGCAGGCCACGGCGTCCTTCCTCGCCCGGGAGCGCGCCGAGCTGCTGAAGGTCTTCCCGGACGGCGTCGTCGAGGAGGCGTACGTGGTCGAGCTCAGTGTCACCGTCCGCGCGCCGGGATCGTCCACCCGGTAAGTCCCGCGCGCTTATCCGCCGGCTCCCCCCCCCACGCCCGCCTCACCGCCGGCCCCGCGACACCCGCCCCACCACTCCCACCACACCGACCACCAGCGCCCCCCGCCACAGCCCCTCCCACAGGCTGCCGAACAACCCCTGCGACGTCAGCACCTGCCGCACCACCACGTCCGCCGCCACCATCAGTGCCCCCGGCACCGCCGCGACCCGCCACGGGTGGGCCGCCGCCCAGCGGCGTATCCGGCGGTCGGTATCGGCCGCCCCGGCGGCCGACGGGCCGCCGCCCAGCACCGCTCCCGCCCCGCCGACCATGAAGAACAGCATCAGCGCGACCGACAACGCCCCGGCCAGCATCCCCAGTCCGATTCCGTCGTCGATCGCGCCGAACGCGAGGGCGACCCCGCCGCCCAGCCCGCCGACCGCCGCCGCCGCGCGCCACGGCCCGAGCGTCGCCGAGGCGATGGCGAGCCGCCGCCGCTCGGCCTTCGAGATCTCACTGTTGTGGCTCATATGTCCACGGTCCGCCGTCTTTCCCCGGGAGCGCCATGGGGGATGCCCCTGACGCATCCCCCATCTCTTGACGCGGTCCAGCCCCGGGCGCATTATTCATCGCATGATGAATTCTTCTGGCTTGGCCGTCCTGGCCCGCGGCCTCACCGTCGTACGAGGAGACCGCACCGTCCTGCGCGGCATCGACTTCACCGTCCCGCCCGGCCGTATCACCGGCCTCCTCGGCCCGTCCGGCTGCGGAAAATCGACCCTGATGCGTGCCGTGGTCGGCACCCAGGCCAAGGTCACCGGCACCCTCGAGATCCTCGGCAAGCCCGCGGGCGACGCCTCCCTCCGCTCCCGGATCGGCTATGTCACCCAGGACCCCTCCGTCTACGACGACCTGACGGTCCGCCAGAACCTCGACTACTTCGCCGCCGTACTGGAACCCGGCCGCCGCCGTCGCGACGCCCGCCGCGAACACGTCGCCCGCGCCATCGCCGACGTCGACCTCACCTCGCACGCCGACTCCCTCGCAGGCAGGCTCTCCGGCGGCCAGCGCACCCGCGTCTCCCTCGCCGTCGCCCTGCTCGGCGCACCCGAACTGCTCGTCCTCGACGAACCGACCGTCGGCCTCGACCCCGTCCTGCGCCGCGACCTGTGGAACCTCTTCCACCGCCTCGCCGAAGAGCGCGGCGCGGCGATCCTCGTCTCCTCGCACGTCATGGACGAGGCCGAGCGCTGCCACCGCCTGCTGCTCATGCGCGAGGGCGAGATCCTCGCCGAGGACAGCCCCGACGACCTGCGCATGCGCACCCGCTCGGAGACGGTCGAGGCCGCCTTCCTCCACCTCGTCGACGAAGCCAACGCCCGCCGGGCCGACGACCACGCGCCCCGGATGCCGAAGACCCAGGCCATTGAGGAGAACGCCCGATGAGCACCTCACGCACCCTCGCCACCGCCGCCCGGGTCCTGCGCCAGCTGCGCCACGACCCGCGCTCCATCGCGCTGATGGTCTTCGTTCCGTGTCTGATGCTCTTCCTGCTGCGGTACGTCTTCGACGGCAGCGAGCGGACCTTCGACTCCATCGGCGCCTCGCTGCTAGGCATCTTCCCGCTGATCACGATGTTCCTGGTGGCCTCCATCGCCACCCTGCGCGAACGCACCTCCGGCACCCTGGAACGCCTCCTCGCCATGCCGCTGGGCAAGGGCGATCTGATCGGCGGCTATGCCCTGGCCTTCGGACTCGTCGCCGTCGTCCAGTCCCTCCTCGCCACCGGTCTCGCGCTGTGGGCACTGGGCCTGGACGTCATCGGCTCGCCCTGGCTGCTGCTCCTCGTCGCACTCCTCGACGCCCTGCTCGGCACGGCACTCGGCCTCTTCGTCTCGGCCTTCGCCGCCTCCGAGTTCCAGGCGGTCCAGTTCATGCCCGCCGTGATCTTCCCCCAGCTGCTGCTCTGCGGTCTGTTCATCGAGCGGGAGAAGATGCAGCCCGTTCTGGAGGGGATCTCGAACGTCCTGCCCATGTCGTACGCCGTCGACGCGATGAACCAGGTCCTGCGCCACCCGGACGCCACGGGCGACTTCACCCGCGACGTCCTGATCGTCGCGGCCTGCGCGATCCTCGTCCTGACGCTGGGCGCGGCGACCCTGCGCCGCCGCACGGCCTAGGTCTAAAACTGACGGACGTTATTGACAGGTGGGTCTCTCGTATCTAGGAGACCTGCATGACTGAACGCGAGCTTGAAAGGCGCGCCCGGCATCGGCTCTCGGTGCTGCGCCACGTCGAGGAGGTGAGCGGCAGTGTGGCCGCCACCTGCCGCTACTACGGCATCAGCCGCCAGTGCTACTACATATGGCTGCGACGCTACGAGGCCGAGGGGCTTGAGGGGCTGAAGGACCGCTCAAGCGCGCCGCACCACACGCCGCATGCCACCAAGGCAGACGTGGTGGAGAAGATCCTGTGGCTGCGGCAGCAGTATCACTTCGGGCCGGCCAAGATCGCGATGTACTTGGAGCGGTATCACGACGTCAAGGTCAGCTCGTCCGGCGTCTGGCGGATCCTGAAGAAGGTGGGACTCAACCGATTGCCGGCCTCGCAGCGCTACAAGCGCCGCTCCACCCGCTGGAAGCGCTACGAGAAGCAACGGCCCGGCCATCAGCTGCAGGTCGACGTCAAGTTCATCGAGCCCCTCGGCCAGACGGGCCGCAAGAAGCGCTACTACCAGTACACCGCTATCGACGACTGCACCCGGCTCCGGGTCCTGCGCGCCTACCCGCGCAACGACCAGAAGACCGCCATCCAGTTCATCGACCACGTGCTGGCCAAGCTGCCGTTCGCCGTCGAGCAGGTCCAGACCGACAACGGTCAGGAATTCGGCTCAGCGTTCCACTGGCACCTGCTCGACAAGGGCATCGGCCACGTCCGCATCAAGCCCCGCACGCCGCGGCTGAACGGCAAGGTCGAACGGTCCCACCGCATCGACTCCGAAGAGTTCTACCGCCTCCTGGAGGGACAGGTCATCGACGACGTCAACCTGTTCAACAGCAAGCTCCAGGAATGGGAGGACTACTACAACTACCATCGCCCCCACGGCGCACTCACCGGCCAGACACCCTACGAACGCCTCCGACAGAAAGCCCAGAACCCACTGTCATAGGCCTCCGTCAGCTGCACACCTAGGGCCTGTCGTTCGGATCTTGCCGGGTTCGCGTGCCCTGGTACGCACTCCCCCGTAGCCCTTCGGGCACGGGAGGTGCCCCCATGCCGCGTTGCGTCAGTCGCCTACGCTCCGCGTGGGCTCTCCCCCTGCCTTCGGCGGGGGGACCCCCATCCTCCGGCCTGCGATCGCACGCACCAGACCCCGCTCACTGATCCGGCCTGATCCAAACGACAGGCCCTAGTTCGGGACGATCACGTCCCCGACGTCGAGCTGGTCGTAGACCCACTTCGCGTCGGCAGAGCCCACTGCGATCACGTTCGAGGAAAACCTCGAGTTCTTGGACGCCTGCGCGATGTAGACGGGAGAACCGCCCGTCCTGGTCAGCTCCACCACCCACTGTGCGCCATACACGTACTTGCCCGCCGAGAGCAGGTCGTCGGGCAACTCGCTTTTGGGGTACTTGTCGGCGACGGTGAGCCGGATCAAGGAAGTGCCTTCCTTCATCGACACGCCGATCGAGCGCGACCGGCCATCGCGCCCGGTGACTGTCAGCACCTTGTTCTCGGTATCGAGGCTGGCCGCAGACAGGGGCGGCGGTTTCGGCAACGAAGGGCTCGGCGTCGACGCGGCAGGCGGCTGGGAGGCCTCACCCGCGTCCATCACCTGCGGAACCCCGAACGAGGCCCCCGCCACCAGCAGGGCGGCCACAGCCGCCGTCCCCACCACCCGCCGACGCCTGCCCCGCGCCTCACCGCGGCGCCGGATCTGCCCGCCCGACAGCGACGGCGGCGCCTGTGCATCCGCGGCCAGTGCCCGCAACGCGGAGCCGAGCGCGTACCGCTCCTGCTCAGACATGGCTCCCCTCCCTCTCGTCGGCGGACTCCCCGGGAGACAACAACTTCGCGAGCGCGGCCCGCCCACGAGACAGTCGCGCCTTGACCGTACCGGCCGGAGATCCCGTCTCCGCGGCGATCTGCTCGATGCTCAGGTCGCAGAGATGGTGCAGCACCACCGCCTGCCGCTGCGCTTCCGGCAGCTGCCGCAACGCCTCCACCAGCACCGTGTGCTCCGGTCCAGGACCCGGCGTACGGTCCGCCGGCGGATGGTGCCGCACCAGCTCAACCCACCGCCTCGCCCGCCGCCAGCGGCTCACCGCGAGCCGCATCGCGACCGTACGGATCCACGCCTCCGGAGCCGCCTCGGCCAGGAAGGAGGCACGACGGTCCCAGGCTCGTACGAACGCCTCCTGGACCACGTCCTGAGCCTCGCCGTGATCCCCCGTCAACGCATACAACTGCCCCACCAGGCGGGGGAAAGAGGCCGCGTAGAAGGTGTCGAATTCCTCCTCGGTCACGAGCGGTAGGACAGCCGGCGCGCCCCCGCGGTTCCCTCGGAACTTTCCGCGCCACGCCTGCAACCTCCCCCTCTCCCCATGCGTACAGAAGCCGAACACACAGCTGACCATCAGCTGACCCAGGGGGAGGAACCATGCGAGGACACTTCGGCGCCGCCGTACTCGGCCTGATCTGCGCACTGTCGCTCACCGGCTGCTCGGGAGCGAGCGGCACACCGGGCGCCGCCGCGGCATCGGCGCGACCGGCCGGCGACAGTTCAACCACGTCCCCCCGAGCATCCCGGCCCACGGCCACCCCGCCGACCGCCGCCACCCTCGCCCACCTGTCCGACGCCTCCGTCAACATCACCGAAGGCGAGCGGGTCGGCGTCGGCATGCCGGTCTCGGTGACCTTCAAACGCCCGATACCCGAGTCGGAGCGCGCCGACGTGGAGCGCCGGCTGAAGGTCACCGCCAACCCCGCAGTCACCGGCTCCTGGGCCTGGATCAAGGACCGCAACCTCCACGACGGCCAGCGCGTCGACTTCCGCCCCGAGACCTACTGGAAGCCGGGCACCAAGATCAGCCTCACGGCCCCCTCCCTCGCCCGCTCCTTCACCATCGCCCGCTCACTCGTCGCGACGGTCGACGTCCGCAGCCACAAGATGACGGTGGCCAAGGACGGCGAGGCCACCAGGACCGTCCCGATCACCGCCGGCGCTCCCGGCTACGACACCTGGAACGGCACGATGGTCGTCTCGGACAAACAGCGCCGCGTCTATATGGACTCCCGCACCGTCGACATCGCCGACTCCTACCAGGGCTGGTACGGCTACGCCGTCCACCTCACGACCTCCGGCACCTACCTCCACGAGAACGACCGGGCCAACACCTTCGCGGGCCGCAGCAACATCACCCACGGCTGCATAGGCCTCGCATCAGACGGCACCGCCCGCCGCTTCTACGAGCAGATCATCCCGGGCGACGTCATCCGCGTGACCAACTCCAAGGACACCCTCGCCGCGGGCAACGGCTACGGCGACTGGAACCTCTCCTGGTCCGCATGGCGCTCCCGCAGCGCCCTGTGATCCCGCCCCTCGGACGTCACGGCAGCGTCACGCCCCCGGTGCGAGGATGGCCGCACGTATCCCCACCGGCGAGGTGAACAGAGCCATGACCCAGACAGTCGCAGTTCTCGGTACGGGCAAGATCGGCGAGGCGCTCCTCAGCGGCATGATCCGCGCCGGCTGGCGCCCCGCCGACCTGCTGGTCACCACCCGCCGGGCCGACCGGGCCGACGAGCTCCGCACCCGCTACGGCGTAGAGCCCGTCACCAACGCCGAGGCCGCCAAACGAGCCGACACCCTCATCCTGGCCGTCAAGCCCCAGGACATGGGCAAGCTCCTCGACGAACTCAGCCCGCACATCGCCGCGGACCGTCTCGTCATCAGCGCCGCGGCCGGTATCCCCACCGCCTTCATCGAGGAGCGCCTGGCCGCGGGCACCCCCGTCGTCCGCGTCATGCCCAACACCCCCGTACTCGTCGACGAGGGCATGTCCGTCATCTCGGCCGGCAGCCATGCCACCGCCGACCACCTCGCCCACGCCGAGGAGATCTTCGGCGGCGTCGGCAAGACCCTCCGCGTCCCCGAGTCCCAGCAGGACGCGGCCACCGCCCTGTCCGGCTCGGGTCCGGCGTACTTCTACTTCCTCGTCGAAGCCATGACCGACGCGGGCATCCTCCTCGGCCTCCCGCGCGCGCAGGCGCACGACCTGATCGTCCAGGCCGCCATCGGCGCCGCCGTCATGCTCCGCGACAGCGGCGAACACCCCGTCAAGCTCCGTGAAGCCGTCACTTCCCCCGCCGGCACCACCATCAGCGCCATCCGTGAACTCGAGAACCACGGGGTACGCGCCGCCCTGATCGCGGCCCTCGAAGCGGCCCGCGACCGCAGCCGCGAGCTCGCCTCCGGCAACGGCTGAGAGATCGGCCCACCGCCGTGGTGCCACGGCGGCGGGGGTCCTCCCGCCACCCCCGCTAGGTCCTGTCCGGCCGATCTTGCCGGGCTCGCGTGCCCTGGCACGGCACCTCGCTGCGTTGTCGTCAGTCGCCTACGCTCCGCGTGGGCTCGCCCCCTGCCTTCGGCGGGGGGACCCCCATCCTCCGGCCTGCGATGCACCACGCCAGACCCCGCTCGCTGATCCGGCCTGATCGACCGGACAGGACCTAGGCGGGCAGCAGCCCCATCGCCCGATAGGCCGCGTCCACCCTCGGCCTGGCCATCACCCTGGCCCGCTCTGCTCCCTTCCTCAGTACGTCGTCGACATGTCCCGGATCCGCCGCCAGCGCGGCATGCCGCTCCCTGACCGGCCGGAGCAGCTCCACCACCGCCTCGGCCGTGTCCTTCTTCAAGGCGCCGTACGACTCATATGAACCGGCCAGCTCGATGGGGTCCCCACCCTCACAGGCCGCCAGCACTTCGAGCAGATTCGCGACACCGGGCCTGGCCGCTCGGTCGTACTCGATCTCGCGTCCGCTGTCCGTCACCGCCCGCATGATCTTCCTGCGGACGACGTCGGCCTCGTCGAGCAGATAGACGATCCCCGCCCCGGCCTCGTGCGACTTCCCCATCTTGGACGTCGGGTCCTGCAGATCCATGACCCGCGCGGCCACGGGCGGATGCGTCGCCTTCGGCACGGTGAACGTGTGCCCGTACCGCTGGTTGAAGCGCACCGCCAGATCCCGGGTCAGCTCCACATGCTGGGTCTGGTCGTCCCCCACAGGCACCTCGTCGGTCCCATAGGCCAGGATGTCCGCAGCCATCAGTACCGGATACGTCAGCAGCGACAGCCGCACACTCTGCCCGGCCGCCTGCGCCTGCGCGGCTTTCTCCTTGTACTGGATCATGCGTCGCAACTCGCCGTCGGTTGCCGTGCACTCCAGCAGATACGACAGCCGTGCGTGTTCGTCCACATGACTCTGTACGAATACGGTGCACAGCTCCGGATCAAGCCCGGCCGCCAGCATCAGCGTGGCAGCCTGCCGACTGAGTCTGCGCACCCGCGCGGGATCGTGCTCCACGGTCAGCGCATGCAGATCGACCACGCTGAACAGCGCGTCCGCCTGGTGCTGATCGACGTCGACCCACCGGCGCAGCGCCCCGAGGTAGTTGCCCAGCGTCAGATGCCCCGTGGGCTTGATCCCGCTGAAGATCCGCGTCATCACGCTCTCCGTCTCTGTCGGAGCCGCCGCCACCAGCGGCCGGACTCCCGGAGGGAGAAACACGAACGGCCGCCGAAGCGGCGGCCGTTGAGTACATGCGCAGGTGCCGGCCGCCGTCAGGCGGCCCACCACTGAAGGAGGCACGTACGCATAGTCATGCGAACGAGAGTACGCTGGCAGGCACCAGGTTGACAGCGGATTCCCACATCCGTACTGTTCTCCGAGTTGTCCGGCGTGAGAACCGACTTCGGCCGGTCCCGGGACAACCATTCCGCAAGATCCACTACAGCAAGCGACTCTCCGTCGCCCGGCTTTCCGTGCGCTTTTGCGAAATGAGGAATCGGCGTTCGAACGGACGCAACCCCGATTAGCGTCGAGGGCAAGGATTCCGCTAAAGTCTCACTCGTCGGAACGGCTCAACGGCCGGAATGACAACCCGAGTTCGACCGGGAATCAGGCCCGAAAGGATCTGATAGAGTCGGAATCGCCGGAAAGCCGAAAGGCCGGAAAGCGAGCCCCGCCGACGGGGAATCGGACACGAAAGCGTCTGATAGAGTCGGAAACGCAAGACCGAAGGGAAGCGCCCGGAGGAAAGCCCGTGAGGGTGAGTACGAAGGAAGCGTCCGTTCCTTGAGAACTCAACAGCGTGCCAAAAGTCAACGCCAGATTGACAACCCCGGCCCATTTCGGTGGGTTGAGGTTCCTTTGAAAGTCCTGTCGGCCCTTTGTGGCGGGCAGGCAATGACACAGCGAGGACGCTGTGGATGACTGGTCTTATTCCGACTGGTTGTCCCGCTCTTGTGGTGTTCGACCCGATTACGGGTAAACATTCATGGAGAGTTTGATCCTGGCTCAGGACGAACGCTGGCGGCGTGCTTAACACATGCAAGTCGAACGATGAAGCCCTTCGGGGTGGATTAGTGGCGAACGGGTGAGTAACACGTGGGCAATCTGCCCTTCACTCTGGGACAAGCCCTGGAAACGGGGTCTAATACCGGATACCACCCTCCGAGGCATCTTGGGGGTTGAAAGCTCCGGCGGTGAAGGATGAGCCCGCGGCCTATCAGCTTGTTGGTGGGGTGATGGCCTACCAAGGCGACGACGGGTAGCCGGCCTGAGAGGGCGACCGGCCACACTGGGACTGAGACACGGCCCAGACTCCTACGGGAGGCAGCAGTGGGGAATATTGCACAATGGGCGAAAGCCTGATGCAGCGACGCCGCGTGAGGGATGACGGCCTTCGGGTTGTAAACCTCTTTCAGCAGGGAAGAAGCGCAAGTGACGGTACCTGCAGAAGAAGCGCCGGCTAACTACGTGCCAGCAGCCGCGGTAATACGTAGGGCGCAAGCGTTGTCCGGAATTATTGGGCGTAAAGAGCTCGTAGGCGGCTTGTCACGTCGGATGTGAAAGCCCGGGGCTTAACCCCGGGTCTGCATTCGATACGGGCTAGCTAGAGTGTGGTAGGGGAGATCGGAATTCCTGGTGTAGCGGTGAAATGCGCAGATATCAGGAGGAACACCGGTGGCGAAGGCGGATCTCTGGGCCATTACTGACGCTGAGGAGCGAAAGCGTGGGGAGCGAACAGGATTAGATACCCTGGTAGTCCACGCCGTAAACGTTGGGAACTAGGTGTTGGCGACATTCCACGTCGTCGGTGCCGCAGCTAACGCATTAAGTTCCCCGCCTGGGGAGTACGGCCGCAAGGCTAAAACTCAAAGGAATTGACGGGGGCCCGCACAAGCAGCGGAGCATGTGGCTTAATTCGACGCAACGCGAAGAACCTTACCAAGGCTTGACATATACCGGAAAGCATCAGAGATGGTGCCCCCCTTGTGGTCGGTATACAGGTGGTGCATGGCTGTCGTCAGCTCGTGTCGTGAGATGTTGGGTTAAGTCCCGCAACGAGCGCAACCCTTGTTCTGTGTTGCCAGCATGCCCTTCGGGGTGATGGGGACTCACAGGAGACTGCCGGGGTCAACTCGGAGGAAGGTGGGGACGACGTCAAGTCATCATGCCCCTTATGTCTTGGGCTGCACACGTGCTACAATGGCCGGTACAAAGAGCTGCGATGCCGCGAGGCGGAGCGAATCTCAAAAAGCCGGTCTCAGTTCGGATTGGGGTCTGCAACTCGACCCCATGAAGTCGGAGTTGCTAGTAATCGCAGATCAGCATTGCTGCGGTGAATACGTTCCCGGGCCTTGTACACACCGCCCGTCACGTCACGAAAGTCGGTAACACCCGAAGCCGGTGGCCCAACCCCTTGTGGGAGGGAGCTGTCGAAGGTGGGACTGGCGATTGGGACGAAGTCGTAACAAGGTAGCCGTACCGGAAGGTGCGGCTGGATCACCTCCTTTCTAAGGAGCACTTCTAGGCCGGTCTTTGCCGGTCCAGAGGCCAGTACATCGGCGTACGTCCGGTGCTGGTTGCTCATGGGTGGAACGTTGACTATTCGGCACGGTTTCAGGACTTCACTAGTACTGCTTCGGCGTGGAACGTGTGAGTCAGGGGATCGTGCCGGGCGCGCTGTTGGGTGTCTGAGGGTACGGACTGAAACGTCTGGACCTTCGCGATGCTCGGCCCCAGTGAACTCGCCCTGTTGGGTGGGGTGGTGGGTGGCTGGTCGTTGCTTGAGAACTGCACAGTGGACGCGAGCATCTGTGGCCAAGTTTTTAAGGGCGCACGGTGGATGCCTTGGCACCAGGAACCGATGAAGGACGTGGGAGGCCACGATAGTCCCCGGGGAGCCGTCAACCAGGCTTTGATCCGGGGGTTTCCGAATGGGGAAACCCGGCAGTCGTCATGGGCTGTCACCCGCTGCTGAACACATAGGCAGTGTGGAGGGAACGAGGGGAAGTGAAACATCTCAGTACCCTCAGGAAGAGAAAACAACCGTGATTCCGGGAGTAGTGGCGAGCGAAACCGGATGAGGCCAAACCGTATGCGTGTGATACCCGGCAGGGGTTGCGCATACGGGGTTGTGGGATCGCACTTCAACAGTCTGCCGGCTGTTGGGCGAGTCAGAAACCGTATAGGTAGGCGAAGGACATGCGAAAGGTCCGGCGTAGAGGGTAAGACCCCCGTAGCTGAAATCTATACGGCTTGCTTGTGCGACACCCAAGTAGCACGGGGCCCGAGAAATCCCGTGTGAATCTGGCGGGACCACCCGTTAAGCCTAAATATTCCCTGGTGACCGATAGCGGATAGTACCGTGAGGGAATGGTGAAAAGTACCGCGGGAGCGGAGTGAAATAGTACCTGAAACCGTGTGCCTACAAGCCGTGGGAGCGTCGCTGTTGTTCTTCGGAGCAACAGTCGTGACTGCGTGCCTTTTGAAGAATGAGCCTGCGAGTTTGCGGTGTGTTGCGAGGTTAACCCGTGTGGGGAAGCCGTAGCGAAAGCGAGTCCGAACAGGGCGGTTTAGTAGCGCGCTCAAGACCCGAAGCGGAGTGATCTAGCCATGGGCAGGTTGAAGCGGAGGTAAGACTTCGTGGAGGACCGAACCCACCAGGGTTGAAAACCTGGGGGATGACCTGTGGTTAGGGGTGAAAGGCCAATCAAACTCCGTGATAGCTGGTTCTCCCCGAAATGCATTTAGGTGCAGCGTCGTGTGTTTCTTGCCGGAGGTAGAGCACTGGATAGGCGATGGGCCCTACCGGGTTACTGACCTTAGCCAAACTCCGAATGCCGGTAAGTGAGAGCGCGGCAGTGAGACTGTGGGGGATAAGCTCCATGGTCGAGAGGGAAACAGCCCAGAGCATCGACTAAGGCCCCTAAGCGTACGCTAAGTGGGAAAGGATGTGGAGTCGCAGAGACAACCAGGAGGTTGGCTTAGAAGCAGCCACCCTTGAAAGAGTGCGTAATAGCTCACTGGTCAAGTGATTCCGCGCCGACAATGTAGCGGGGCTCAAGCGTACCGCCGAAGTCGTGTCATTCCAGCATGAGGGCCAACGCCCGCTGGGATGGGTAGGGGAGCGTCGTGTGCCGGGTGAAGCCGCCGCGTAAGCGAGTGGTGGACGGTACACGAGTGAGAATGCAGGCATGAGTAGCGATACACACGTGAGAAACGTGTGCGCCGATTGACTAAGGGTTCCTGGGTCAAGCTGATCTGCCCAGGGTAAGTCGGGACCTAAGGCGAGGCCGACAGGCGTAGTCGATGGACAACCGGTTGATATTCCGGTACCCGCTTTGAAACGCCCAGTACTGAACCCATTAATGCTAAGGCCGTGAAGCCGTCCTGGAGCCTTCGGGCAAAGGGAAGTGGTGGAGCCGCCGGCCCAAGGTGGTAGTAGGTAAGCGATGGGGTGACGCAGGAAGGTAGTCCAGCCCGGGCGGTGGTTGTCCCGGGGTAAGGGTGTAGGCCGTGTGATAGGCAAATCCGTCACACATTAAGGCTGAGACCTGATGCCGAGCCGATTGTGGTGAAGTGGATGATCCTATGCTGTCGAGAAAAGCCTCTAGCGAGTTTCATGGCGGCCCGTACCCTAAACCGACTCAGGTGGTCAGGTAGAGAATACCGAGGCGTTCGGGTGAACTATGGTTAAGGAACTCGGCAAAATGCCCCCGTAACTTCGGGAGAAGGGGGGCCATCACTGGTGAGAGGACTTGCTCCTTGAGCTGGGGGTGGCCGCAGAGACCAGCGAGAAGCGACTGTTTACTAAAAACACAGGTCCGTGCGAAGCCGTAAGGCGATGTATACGGACTGACGCCTGCCCGGTGCTGGAACGTTAAGGGGACCGGTTAGTCACATTTCGGTGTGGCGAAGCTGAGAACTTAAGCGCCAGTAAACGGCGGTGGTAACTATAACCATCCTAAGGTAGCGAAATTCCTTGTCGGGTAAGTTCCGACCTGCACGAATGGCGTAACGACTTCTCGACTGTCTCAACCATAGGCCCGGTGAAATTGCACTACGAGTAAAGATGCTCGTTTCGCGCAGCAGGACGGAAAGACCCCGGGACCTTTACTACAGTTTGATATTGGTGTTCGGTTCGGCTTGTGTAGGATAGGTGGGAGACTGTGAAGCTTGGACGCCAGTTCAGGTGGAGTCGTCGTTGAAATACCACTCTGGTCGTGCTGGATGTCTAACCTGGGTCCGTGATCCGGATCAGGGACAGTGTCTGATGGGTAGTTTAACTGGGGCGGTTGCCTCCCAAAGAGTAACGGAGGCGCCCAAAGGTTCCCTCAGCCTGGTTGGCAATCAGGTGTTGAGTGTAAGTGCACAAGGGAGCTTGACTGTGAGACCGACGGGTCGAGCAGGGACGAAAGTCGGGACTAGTGATCCGGCGGTGGCTTGTGGAAGCGCCGTCGCTCAACGGATAAAAGGTACCCCGGGGATAACAGGCTGATCTTCCCCAAGAGTCCATATCGACGGGATGGTTTGGCACCTCGATGTCGGCTCGTCGCATCCTGGGGCTGGAGTCGGTCCCAAGGGTTGGGCTGTTCGCCCATTAAAGCGGTACGCGAGCTGGGTTTAGAACGTCGTGAGACAGTTCGGTCCCTATCCGCTGTGCGCGTAGGAGTCTTGAGAAGGGCTGTCCCTAGTACGAGAGGACCGGGACGGACGAACCTCTGGTGTGCCAGTTGTCCTGCCAAGGGCATGGCTGGTTGGCTACGTTCGGAAAGGATAACCGCTGAAAGCATCTAAGCGGGAAGCCTGCTTCGAGATGAGGACTCCCACCCCCTTCGAGGGGTTAAGGCTCCCAGTAGACGACTGGGTTGATAGGCCAGATGTGGAAGCCCCGCAAGGGGTGGAGCTGACTGGTACTAATAGGCCGAGGGCTTGTCCTCAGTTGCTCGCGTCCACTGTGTCAGTTCTGAAGTAACGAACTGTCGAGTCCCCCCACGGTCACGGGGGGATTCCGGAATCGATATCTTCACAGTGTTTCGGTGGTCATTGCGTTAGGGAAACGCCCGGTTACATTCCGAACCCGGAAGCTAAGCCTTTCAGCGCCGATGGTACTGCAGGGGGGACCCTGTGGGAGAGTAGGACGCCGCCGAACAATTTTTAGCCTCAACCCCCGGACTCTGTCCGGGGGTTGAGGCATTTTTGCGTTGTGCGCCAGGCGTGGGGTCCTCCTAGGCTGGGGGCATGCGCTACGACCTTGTCATTTTCGACAACGACGGTGTGCTCGTCGACAGCGAGCCCATCTCCAACACCATCCTCGCCGGGTATCTGACCGAGCTTGGGCACCCCACCTCGTACGAGGACTCCCTGCGCGACTACATGGGGGCCGCTGTGCATCGCATACACGACACAGTTATGGAACGAACCGGGCAGAGGCTGCCTGCGGATTTCGACGACACCCTGCATGCTCGCGTCTTTGCCGCCTTCGAGCGGGAGCTGGTCGCCGTCGACGGTGTGACGGACGTGCTGGAGAAGCTGGTCGCGGACTCGGTGCCGTACTGCGTCGCGTCGTCCGGGAGCCATGAGCGGATCCGGGTCGGGCACCGCAAGACCGGGCTGGACCGGTGGTTCGAGGACGGGACGGTGTTCAGCGCGCAGGATGTGGGGCGGGGGAAGCCGGCGCCGGATCTGTTTCTGCATGCCGCCGAGCGGATGGGGGTCGCGCCGGAGCGGTGCGTCGTCGTGGAGGACAGTCGCCTCGGGGTGACGGCGGCCAGGGCGGCCGGGATGGATGTGTACGGGTTCACGGCGATGACCGCGGCCGAGAAGCTGGCGGGGGCCAAGGGGTACTTCGGGGAGATGGCGGAGCTGCCCGCATTGCTTGTGTGATCGATCTACCCATGGGTAGAGGAGCGCCCTACGCTGTCCGGCCATGACAGATGCGCGGTTGCGGCACGGGCGTGCCTCCTTGGCGTTGAGCTTTTTTGCGCAGGGAGTGGCGTTCGCGCTGCTCGTGACGCGTATACCTGCGGTCCAGGACCGGTACGGGATATCCGACGGGCTGCTGCCCGCCTTTCTTGCGGCCGTGCCGGTGCTGGCCGGGGTGGCGAGTGTCGTCACCGAGCGGCTGGTGCGGCGGGTCGCGCCGAGTGTGGTGCTCCGGTGGGCGCAGCCGGTCGTGCTGTTGGCACTGCTCGGGGTCGCCGCGGGCGACGAGTTGTGGCAGGTGGCGCTCGCGCTCGGGGTGTTCGGGCTGGCGGTGGGTGCGCTTGATGCGTCCATGAACATGCTCGGGGTGAGCCTGCAGAGGGCGTACGGGCGCAGCATCATGCTCGGCTTCCACGCGGCGTACAGCCTGGGCGGGATCGCGGGCGCCTCGCTCGCGTGGGCCGGGGCGCACTGGCATCTGTCGCTGCTTGTCTCGTATCTGCCGGTGGTGGGTGTGCTGTTGCCCGCGGCGCTGATCGGGAGCAGGTGGTACGCGGACGGGGAGCGGGGCGGGCCGGTCTCGGCCGAGGGCGAGGGCCAGGACGAGGCTCAGGGAGAGGGGAAACGGACGGGGGTCGCGTTCAAGCTGCTGCTGCCGCTCTGTCTGGTGATGACCTTCGCGTACATCGGGGACTCGACGGTCTCCAACTGGAGCGCGAAGTATCTGCAGGACGTGCTGGGCAGCTCGGAGGAGCTGGCGACCGTCCCGTACAACGCCTATATGGTCACGACGCTGCTCGGGCGGGCCGTCGGGGATCTGGGGGTGCGGCGGTTCGGGGCGGCGGCTGTGGTCCGGTGCGGGACCGCGCTGGCGGCGGCCGGGTTCGGGGTGGTGGCCGTGGCGCCCGGGGCGTGGGCGGGGATTCTCGGGTTCACGATGCTGGGGCTCGGGCTGTGTGTGATCGTGCCGCAGACTTTTGCGGCGGCGGGGCGCCGGGCTGTCGAGAGCGGCGATCCGGGGGCCAGCGACGCGGCGGTGGCGCGGCTGAATGTATTCAACTATGTGGGGTTTCTGATCGGTTCGCCGTTGGTGGGGGCGCTCGGGGACGCGTGGAGCTACCGGTGGGCGATGGTCGTGCCGATGGTGTTGGTGCTGATGACCCTGAGGTACGCCAGGTCGTTCGATGCGCAACAAGCCGGATACCGTGGCGGGCATGAGCGGCCGCGGGTTGTTGATGTGGGACGAGGCGGTAACGAAGTATGACTTCGGGAACGGCCATCCGATGGATCCGGTGCGGCTTGCGCTGACCATGGGGTTGGTGCGGGCGTACGGGCTGGATCGCGCCGTCGGTGTGGTGGCGGCGAAGCCCGCCGGCGACTCGACGCTGCGGCTCGTACACCGCGAGGACTATGTGGCGGCGGTGCGGGCGGCGTCGGCGAATCCGCGGGCGGCGGATCAGGCGTACGGGCTGGGGACTGTCGATGATCCCGCCTTCGCGGGGATGCACGAGGCGGCGGCGCTGATCGCGGGGCAGTCCGTGGGGGCCGCGGAAGCGGTGTGGCGCGGCGAGGCGACGCACGCCGTGAACTTCGCGGGCGGGCTGCATCATGCGATGCCGGGGTCGGCGGCGGGGTTCTGTGTGTACAACGACGCGTCGCTGGCGATCGCGCGGCTGCTGGAGCTGGGGGCGGAGCGGGTCGCGTACGTGGATGTCGATGTGCATCACGGTGACGGGGTGCAGGCGGCGTTCTGGGACGACCCGCGGGTGCTGACGATCTCGCTGCACGAGCATCCGCGGATGCTGTTTCCGGGGACCGGGTGGCCGGAAGAGACGGGCGGGTCTGGGCCGGGGGAGGGCTCGGCCGTGAATCTGGCGCTGCCCGCGGGGACGGGGGACGCGGGATGGCTGCGGGCGTTCCACGCGGTGGTGCCGGAGCTGCTGGCGGACTTCCGGCCGCAGGTACTGGTGACGCAGCACGGGGCGGATACGCACTTCGAGGATCCGCTGGCGCATCTAGCGGTGTCCCTGGACGCGCAGCGGGTGGTGCAGGAGTCGTGCCACGCGTTGGCCCACGAGTGGGTCGAGGGCGGGCGGTGGGTCGCGCTCGGAGGCGGTGGGTACGCGGTGGTGGATGTCGTACCGCGGTCGTGGACGCATTTGGTGGGGATCGCGGGGCATGCGCCGGTGGACCCGGAGTCGGTGATTCCGTCGTCGTGGCGGGATGAGGTGTACGCGCTGACGCGGCAGTTGGGGCCGGGGCGGATGACGGATGGGCGCGAGCCGGTGTGGCGGTCGTGGGAAGAGGGGTACGACCCGGCGGACCGGCTGGACCAGGCGGTGCGGGCGACGCGGCGGGCGGTGTTTCCGTTGCGGGGGTTGTTGGCGTAGGGGTGCAGTGGCGTTCGGGCGCGGTGGCGTTCGGTTCGGTGGCGCGGGTTGCCGCTGCGCGGGGCGTTTCCCCATCCCGCCCCTACCCGAACCGGGGCTCCGCCCCGGACCCCCGAGTTTCCCCACCCGCCCGCCCTTGATTTGTGGGGGTACGGGGTACCCCCACGCCCCCGGCGGGCGCGGCAGCTTCGCGCCGCGGGTGCGTTCGGGCGCCTGCTTCGTGGCGCCCGGTGGGGCGGGGCCACGGCTTCGGCCGACGCCCCTGGGGCGGCAGGGTTGCTCGTCACCGGTGAGCTCGGGCCGCCCCGGCTCCGCGTCGCCCGGTGTGCCGGGTGCCTCAGTCTCGGTCCCGCGCCCTCGGCGGCCGCAGCCTGGCGTCGGGCGCGTTCGGGGTCCTTCTTCGTGGCGCCCGCCCGGTAGGCCGCGCCACCCCGCCGGCCCGAACCGAGTGCCGAGGCCGGGCGGATGTCAGCCATTCGGCACCAGTTGCGAGGAGCCCGGAAGCGTACGGCGCGGCCCGAGCCGTCGGAGGGCGGCCGCCTGGTGCCGCCGACCTGTGCCATTACGCCAACTGTGGGTGGTATTCCGCCTTTTGGCCCGGGATTCTGCCCCGTGCGGCAGCATCAACCGTGTGTTGAGTACCGGAGCCCTGCGTGCGCATCTCCTGGCCGCTCGGTTGGCCGGGCCCGTGGCCACCTCGCGGGAGGCGAGTCTGCGCAGTTATCGGCTCTTCGCCGCCAGGGATCCCCGCGTCACCCTCGGGCTCGATCCCGAATGGGACTGGAGCGAGCGGGACTTGATCGCGTTGATGGCCGACAAGTGCGGGGTCTCCCGCGATCCCGCGCATGTCGTCGGGCCGGATGTGATTGATCCCGAGCGGACGCTGAGCGCGCTCAGGGCTTTCGCCGAGCGGCTCGGGGACGTGGCCGCCCGGCGGGGAGCCGTGTTGATCGGGACCGGGCATCCGCATCGGCTGCTCGATTTCTACGCCGCGCTGGCAGACGCTTTGTCGGCAGTGGGGTGCGAGGTCCTCACACCCGCGCAGGGGCGATGTGTCGACATAACGACCCGGTTCGGCGTACGCACCTACAACCTTGAGTACGTACGAGGAGTCGCTCTGGTGCGGGAACCCGGAGCGCAGGGCGCCGCCGGTGCCACCGGCGCACACACCCACTCGCCGCTCCCGGTTCGGGCTGCCCTGGAGGGCGTTGTGCAGGGCGGCGGGCCGCTGCCCGAGCTGGTCGTCGGGGACCATGGCTGGGTCTGCGGGGCAGGTCAGCTGGGGATTGAGGCCATTGGCCTCGCCGATACGGACGATCCGGCCTTGTTTGTCGGCGAGGCCGAGGGCCGCGTGTCCGTCGTCGTTCCGCTTGATGACGCTGTGCGGTCTGATTACTACCGACCGCTGACTCGCTATGTACTCAATCGAGCGTGTCTGTCACAGTAGGCGGCCGATGGCTGCTCCTCTTCCCCACTCGCATCACCCGCCCCTAGTCTGGGGAGTGAGCGCACAGCGACGAAGAGTCACCGGAGGGGAAGCCGGTGTGCGTCGTGTGCGGAAGGTACAGGTGGGTCATGGCTGCTGGCAGCGAGAGGCCTCTCAACGAGGTCAAGTTTCTTACCGTGGCGGAAGTCGCCTCGGTAATGCGAGTGTCGAAGATGACGGTGTACCGCTTGGTACACAGCGGTCATCTGCCGGCGATCCGGGTGGGCAGGTCCTTCCGGGTTCCGGAGCAAGCAGTTCACGAGTACCTCCGCGAATCCTTCGTGGGGGTGGAATCGGCATAGCCGGAGCCGGTCGGTTCCCCTCGGATTACAGGCTCGGAGCTCGGGCGGGTAGGCTAGGCCGACGTAGGTCGTGTGGGCCCAGACGCCCCGCACCGAGTGAAGAGAAGTGAGCGAGGGTAGTCGTGGGCTCTGTTATCAAGAAGCGGCGCAAGCGGATGGCTAAGAAGAAGCACCGCAAGCTGCTCAAGCGCACCCGCGTTCAGCGTCGCAACAAGAAGTAAGCGACAGCTGTTCGTGTCGCCGCGGCCCTCCCACCAGCACGGTGGGAGGGCCGCGGTGGTTTTCGGCCGGGTGGCAAAAGTGGGTCGCGTGGTCATCACAGCGCAACACCGAGCCGCTACGGTGACGCGTGAGAGTGGGACCTAGGCGGACCTACGCGGACCTAGGCGGAGCTATGGGAAGGCGCTGATCTTGGGGAAGGTCGTGCTCGTCACCGGAGTGGCCCGGCAGCTCGGAGGCCGTCTCGTACGGCGCATCCAGCGGGATCCCGAGGTGGACCGGGTCATCGGTGTCGATGCGGTGGGGCCCGAGCACCATCTCGGTGGGGCCGATTTCGTCCGCGCGGACATCCGCCAGCCCGCAATAGGGCGCGTACTGGCCGAGCACGGCGTCGACACGGTCGTCCATATGGATGTCACCGGTACGCCACTGGGCGCGGGCGGCCGGACGACGGTCAAGGAGACCAATGTCATCGGCACCATGCAGCTGCTCGGCGCCTGCCAGAAGTCGCCCACCGTCAAGCGGCTGGTGATCAAGTCCAGTACGAGCGTCTACGGCTCGGCTCCCCGTGATCCGGCGGTCTTCACCGAGACCACCCCGCCCAAGTCTCTGCCGAGCGGCGGCTTCGCGAAGGACGCGGTGGAGGTCGAGGGGTACGTACGCGGATTCGCCCGGCGGCGGCCCGATGTGGCGGTCTGCGTGCTGCGCTTCGCGAACATCCTCGGGCCGTGCGCGGACTCCCCGCTCGCCGAGTTCTTCTCACTGCCCGTCATGCCGACCGTCTTCGGCTACGACCCGCGGCTGCAGTTCGTGCACGAGGACGACGTGATCGACGTGCTGCGGATCGCCCTGCACGAGCCGCGGCGCGGGACGCTGAACAGCGGCACGTTCAATATCGCGGGCGACGGTGTGCTGCTGCTCTCGCAGTGCTCACGGCGGCTGGGGCGGCCCACGATGCCGGTGCTGCTGCCCGCGGTCACCTGGGTCGGCTCCGCGCTGCGTACGGTCGGTGTCACGGACTTCTCGCCCGAGCAGATCCGGCTGCTCACCCATGGCCGGGTCGTGAGCACCGACCAGATGCGCGAGACACTGGGCTTCAACCCGAAGTACACGACCGCGGAGACGTTCGCGGACTTCGCCCGCAGCCGGGGCCCGGGGCTGCTGCCGCCGGAAGCCCTGGCCAAGGCTGTTGACCAGGTGGCGGCGGCACTGCCTTGCGTGGGCGGTGCGCGTACGAAAGCCACGAAGGCCACGAAGACGGCTCAGAGCGACGCCGAATAAGGAGCGCAGCCAACGATGGCGGACGCCAAGGTCATTCCGTTCGACGACGACCGTTCGCGCGCCGGCGCTCAGCGTGCGGCGCGGCGACGCCCTGCGGGGGGCCGCCGGAAGGCCGAGCCCGCGGCGGTACACGAGGTTCCGGTCAGCCCCCTGCCGGGGCATCAGGGGGTGCTGAGGGCTTCCGAGACGCCCGGCGAGGAGCCCGGGCTGCTCCCGCAGCCCGCGGGCGACGGTGGCGGCTGGGAGCGGCGTATCGCGGGCGGGCTGGCGTTTCTGCGCCGGCGGATCACCGGTGACTACGAGGTCGACGAGTTCGGTTACGACAAGGAGCTCACCGACCAGGTCCTGATGTCGATGGTCCGGCCGCTGTACGAGAAGTACTTCCGGGTCGAGGTGAAGGGCATCGAGAACATCCCGTCCGACGGCGGGGCGCTGGTGGTGGCCAACCACTCCGGGACGCTTCCGCTGGACGGGCTGATGATGCAGGTCGCCGTCCACGACAACCACCCGGCGAACCGGCATCTGCGTCTGCTCGCCGCGGACCTGGTCTTCATGCTGCCCGTGGTCAACGAACTGGCCCGCAAGGCCGGGCACACGCTTGCCTGCTCGGAGGACGCCGAGCGGCTGCTGCAGCGCGGCGAGGTCGTCGGGGTGATGCCGGAGGGCTTCAAGGGCATCGGGAAGCCGTTCAGCGACCGCTACAAGCTTCAGCGGTTCGGGCGCGGCGGGTTCGTGTCGACGGCGCTGCGGGCCGGGGCGCCGATCGTGCCGTGCTCGATCGTCGGGGCTGAGGAGATCTACCCGATGCTCGGCAACGCGAAGACTCTGGCGCGGCTGCTGGGGTTCCCGTACTTCCCGATCACGCCGACGTTTCCGTGGCTGGGGCCGCTGGGTGCGGTGCCGCTGCCGACGAAGTGGACGATTCAGTTCGGCGAACCGATTCCGACGGACGGATACCCGCCGGAGGCGGCGGAGGATCCGATGCTGATGTTCAACCTGACGGACCAGGTCCGGGAGCAGATCCAGCACACCCTGTACAAGCTGCTGGTGCAGCGCCGGTCCGTGTTCTTCTGACGTACGTGGCAGGGAGGGCTTTACCTCCCTGCCACGTAGAGCCAGTACCGCTATTCGTCGTCGCTCTCGAAGCCGAGACCCGGCAGGATTCCCGGCAGCAGCGGCGGGATCGTCACATCCGGCGGCTGCGGCACCGTCGAGGTGTTCCCGGACGGGGCCGGCGATGCGCCGGTCGCCGGGGGCTCGAACAGGCCGCCCGTGTTGCCGCCCAGCAGGCCCTCGTCCGCCGTGGTGGTCGAGCCCGACGGGTTGAGTTTGCCGCTGTCTCCCGGCGGGCTGTCGTCGCCGGGTGAGGCCGGTGACGTACGACCAGGGCCCGTGGTGCGTCCGGAGTCCTGCGTGGAGCCGGACGGCTGGGAGCCGCGACCCTTCTCCGGGGCACGGGGGAGCAGCGACTCCAGCGGGCCGACCTCCTGGTCTATGGCGTCGAAGGCGGAGTTCACCTCGTCGCCGACGTCGGTCAGCTGAGCGGGCAGCCTGTCGCGCAGACCGTTCCACGTGTCGCGGTGGGACCTGGCGAACGAATTGAGCGTAGCCATCGGGCCGAGCGAGCCGTCCCGTGCGTACTCCGCGTGCAGCAGGCGGTGGCCCTCGCTCACGTCGTGCCGCATGCCGTTGAGCGCGCGGCGGACCTCGCCCAGTGATTCGTGGTCCATGGCGCCCGCGCGGCCCCGCTCCATCAGGCGCCGGGCCTCGCTCAGTCGGGTGGACGCCTGGTCGAGGTAGAGCTCGCCGCGGTCGGAGTCGTCGTCCGCCAGGCCGAGCTTGAAATCTTCCATGCCACGCTTCAGCCCGTAGAGCGAGTCACCGGGCAGCGCGTCGGAACTGGCCGCGGCCACCCCGCTGAAGGCTCCCGCGGCGACTCCGACGGTCAAGCCGCCGGCCGCGAGGCCCTTCGACCAGCGGGAGCGTGGTCGCAATTTCCGGAGTGGGGAGGCGCGATGGGCGCCCCGGCCGGTCCGCTGCCCGGGCACCGCGGAGCCCTGGGACGCACCTGCCGAGGCGAACATCTCTTCCATGGCGGCCACGAGCTGTGCTCGCTGCACCACTTTGACCTCGGGATCCATCTCCGGTTTCGGCAGCTCGCCGAGACCGTTCGCCAGAGCCAACAGCCGTCCGGGCTCGGTCGGTTCGACCGATTCTTCGGGCTGTCCGGCCGCCTGATCTTCCAAGGCCTGGGCGAAGGCGCTCGCCCGCCGGTGCGCCGATACGTTCGCGATCACTGGCGGCACCTCCTCTCGTCATGACGATCGACTCCCCTGGGGGTCTGGAGGGTTGCACGCCTTGAGCACATCCACACGATCGAGTGAGTGGCTGTGGGCATGGCGTGACCACAGGGAGCCTGCATCCCGCACAACGAGCGTCGCGGCACTTGGGTTACGCGCGAAGGATGATCGGACCAGTGCGTCATCGAGGCGTCACCGATTGTGAGTTGGGTTCGGGTCAGCGGGCGTCGTCGGGAAGGAGCCGGGCAAGGGTGCGCACCGCGCGGTACTGGAGGGTCTTGATCGCACCCTCGTTCTTGCCCATGACCCTGGCCGTCTCGGCGACCGAGAGGCCCTGCAGGAAGCGCAGAGTGACGCACTCCTGCTGCTGGGGGTTGAGCTTGCGGACGGCTTCCAGCAGTGCGGCGTTCGAAAGGGACTCCAGGACGGAGTCCTCGGGGCTGCGCTCGACCTCGTTGGCGTCGAGCATTTCGCCGGTGGTGACCTCCAGCCGGAAGCGGCTGGACTTGAAGTGGTCGGCCACCAGGTTGCGGGCGATGGTGACCAGCCAGGCGCCGAAGTCCCGGCCCTGCCAGGTGAAGGTGGAGATACGGCGCAGGGCGCGCAGGAAGGTCTCGCTGGTGAGGTCCTCCGCCGTCGCCTTGCCGCCGACCCGGTAGTAGATATAGCGGTAGACGGTGTCGCTGTACTGGTCGTAGAGACGGCCGAAGGCGTCGGCCTCGCCCGCCTGGGCGCGCTCGACCAGCTCCATCATGCGTGCGCTGTCACTGTCGGCACTCGGACGGCGGGCGGTGGTCGAGGCGCCGGAGCTGCCCCGGCTGCCCCGTCTGCCAACCGCCGCGCGGCCGTCGGCCAGGGCGTAGCAGGGGGCGGCGGGGCCGCTTACGGCAAGGCGGGGCATGGCGAATGCGGGGACGGCGTACGCGGTGGGGACGAAGCCGCGCAAGTGGTCGAGGACCGCTGCGCGCAGCGTAGCCAGGCCCGAGGCGTCAACCCCGACGTGTGGGTACACGGGACTCCCAGAGGCAGAGCTTCCATCACGTGCAGTGCGGGACCGTTCACCCGTCGTGGGGACTGGTGGCGGTCCGTCATGCGTCTGAGGAGAATAACGCTTCGTACAGGCAGTGCTACACCCAGTTGCTCAAATCGCCGTTTCCGTCGCTTCCGTTACGTCTCGGCGACGTATCAAGTAGCAGATTGTGAACGCTTGTTGATCGAATTGCGTCGTGATGTGTCCGGTCGGGCGGTGGAATGCGCCCGCGCCGCGGCAACAGGACTGGCCGGGGGCGCGCCGGGGCAGGGCCCCCGGAATGGCGGGGTGCGCGCCGCCCGTGTCCGCCCGGAAACCGGGCAGATGTGCGTCAGCGGCGGCGGCGGTGCAGGGCGACCGCCGCGGCGGTTCCGCCCGCGATGGCGCCCACGCCGGCGGCGGCCGGAATGCCCACCTTGGCCGCCTTGCGGCCCGTCCGGTAGTCGCGCAGCCGCCACTCGCGGGCCCGCGCGTGCCTGCGGAGCTTGGTGTCCGGGTTGATGGCGTACGGATGTCCCACCAGCGACAGCATGGGGATGTCGTTGTGCGAGTCGCTGTACGCCGCGCAGCGGGTCAGGTCCAGGCCTTCGGCGTGGGCCAGCGCCCGTACGGCCTCTGCCTTGGCGGGTCCGTGCAGCGGTTCGCCGACCAGCCTGCCGGTGTACACGCCGTCGACGGACTCGGCGACGGTGCCGAGCGCGCCGGTCAGGCCGAGGCGCCGGGAGATGATCGTCGCGGTCTCCACGGGGGCCGCGGTCACCAGCCAGACCTTCTGGCCCGCGTCGAGGTGAGCCTGGGCGAGTGCGCGGGTGCCCGGCCAGATGCGGTCGGCCATGTACTCGTCGTAGATCTCCTCGCCGATCGACATCAGCTCGGAGACGCGGTGGCCCTTGACGATGGACAGGGCGGACTCGCGGACGTCCTGCATATGGTCCGGGTCCTCGACGCCGGCGAGGCGGAACCAGGTCTGCTGCCAGGCGAAACGGGCGAGTTCGCGGCGCTGGAAGAACTTCCGCTTGTACAGGCCGCGGCCGAAGTGGAAGATCGCGGCGCCCTGCATCACGGTGTTGTCGAGGTCGAAGAAGGCGGCTGCCCGGTCGTCCCCCGTGACGGGGAATTCCGGTTCGGCCGGGGCAGTGCCGTCCTTCGCTTCGAGCGCGTCGAGTGCCTCGAACTGCTGTGACGACTTGCGCGCTGCCTCGGCTGCTGCCTCGCCTGCGAGCACGCTCCGTGCTGTGGCGGAGCGCCTACGGGGGGTGAGCCATCCCAGTGCGGCCATGTCGTGAGCATAGCCAGTCTGTTCGGTACTTCCCGACACGCCGGGATGCCATGGCGTGAACACTCTGCGACCTGCCTGTTAAACGGGCGATTCGTCAGACGAGGCATGGGGGACGCATCGCGCGCGGACGGGCGGAGAATGGCTGCATGAGTCCTGTGTTGCGGCGTACGAAGAAGAAGGCCGGCGAGCGCGTGGTGACGCTGATCGGGAAGCCGGGGTGTCACCTGTGTGACGACGCGCGGTCGGTGATCGAGGAGGTGTGCACCGAGACGGGTGCGTCCTTCGAGGAGAAGGACATCACTCAGGACGAAGCGCTGCACCGTGCCTACTGGGAGCAGATTCCGGTCGTCCTGGTGGACGGGGAGCAGCACACCTTCTGGCGCGTGGATGCCGGACGGCTTCGCCGCGCGCTGGGGGCCTGACCGGAAGGTTCGTGACCACCGTGCACGTTTTGCTGGGTTTTTCCGGCGGGTCCGGCTCTATCCGGACGCGACACGGACAGGGCACAGTAGAGCGGTCTCGGGGGCGGCATCGTGAGGAGTGTGTACGGCTTTGCCCCCTTCGACTCTTCAACGGACCGATGCGGTTCACGGTTCCAGGATCGTGTGGCCGGATTGCGTGACCCCGGTCACTTTGCGCGGACAAAACGGACACCATCTTTGTGCACGCGTTCACAAAGACATAGCCTGCATTCGACGGGGCGGTCCTTGGACGTCTGGCCGCCTGCAGCCTCGCTCATCCCGCAGGAGCACCGTGGCAACTGGCCGAAATCACCGACCGGCGACCCGTAGCCGAGGAATCCCCGAGGCCACCGTCGCCCGTCTTCCGCTGTACCTCCGCGCACTGACCGCGCTGTCCGAGCGGTCCGTACCCACGGTCTCCTCCGAGGAACTCGCGGCCGCCGCCGGGGTCAACTCCGCGAAGCTGCGCAAGGACTTCTCCTACCTCGGCTCCTACGGGACGCGGGGCGTCGGCTACGACGTGGAGTACCTCGTCTACCAGATCTCCCGTGAGCTCGGCCTCACGCAGGACTGGCCGGTTGTCATCGTCGGCATCGGTAACCTCGGCGCCGCGCTCGCCAACTACGGCGGGTTCGCCTCCCGTGGCTTCCGGGTCGCCGCGCTCATCGACGCCGACCCCACCATGGCCGGAAAGCCCGTCGCCGGGATTCCGGTCCAGCACACCGACGAACTCGAGAAGATCATCAGCGACAACGGGGTGTCCATCGGCGTCATCTCGACGCCCGCCGGTGCCGCGCAGCAGGTGTGCGAGCGCCTGATCGCCGCCGGTGTCACCTCCATCCTCAACTTCGCCCCCACCGTCCTCTCCGTGCCCGACGGCGTCGATGTGCGCAAGGTCGACCTCTCGATCGAGCTGCAGATCCTCGCCTTCCACGAGCAGCGGAAGGCCGGCGAGGAGGCCGAGGCCGCGGCAGGCCGGAAGGGACCGGACGGGGACATGCCCGCCGTGATGCCGGCATGAGCCTTCTGGTCGTTGGACTGAGCCACCGCAGTGCGCCGGTGAGCGTGCTGGAGCGTGCCTCGCTGTCCGCGGACGCGCAGATCAAGCTGCTCCAGGACACGCTGGCCGCGGAGCCCGCCACCGAGGCGGCGGTGCTGGCCACCTGCAACCGCATCGAGCTGTACGCGGACGTGGACAAGTTCCACGCTGGCGTCGCCGAGCTGTCCACGCTGCTCGCGCAGCACAGCGGCGTCGGGCTCGAGGAGCTCACTCCTTATCTCTACGTGCACTATGAGGACCGGGCCGTCCACCATCTTTTCTCGGTGGCCTGCGGCCTGGACTCCATGGTCGTCGGCGAGGGCCAGATCCTCGGGCAGATCAAGGACGCCCTCGCGCTCGGGCAGGAGCTGCACACCGCGGGCCGCCTGATCAACGACCTCTTCCAGCAGGCGCTGCGCGTAGGCAAGCGCGCGCACAGCGAGACCGGGATCGACCGGGCCGGGCAGTCGCTCGTCACCTTCGGACTGGAGCAGCTCGCGGACGGCGCGGACGTCGAGGAGTGGGCCGCGGACAAGCGGGTGCTGGTGATCGGCGCCGGCTCGATGTCCTCGCTCGCCGCGACGACGCTCGCGCGCCTGCGTGTACGTGAACTGGTCATCGCCAACCGGACGCTGGACCGCGCGGAGCGACTGGCCGCGGCGCTGGGCGAGCCCGGCGGGGTGACGGCGCGCGCGGTCGCGATGGACGGCCTCGCCGATGAGCTGACACGTGCCGACGCCGTGGTGTCCTGCACCGGTGCGACGGGTCTTGTCCTGACGGCCGAGTCGATCGCGGCGGCCCTCGCGGTGGCGCCCTCCGCTCCGGACGCGGGTGCGGGCGACAGCCTGCGCGCGCCGGACGGCAGCCTGGTGGCGCGCCTTGCCGCGGTGGCGGCGCGGGACGGCCGCGTGGCCGACAAGTCGCTCGCGGGCACGTCGTTCGGCGACACGGGTGTGAGTAACACCGGTACGGACGCGGCGGTCTCCGTCGCGGGCCCGGCGCCTCAGACGCCGGCGGGGCTGGAATATTCAGCCCGTCCGGCGATTGAGGACATGCCCGAAGGGCGTGCCGACGGCGAGCTCGCCGATGCCTGCCCGGTGGGGCTGAACGACCGGCACGCCGACGAAGCTGCGCAGCACGCGGCCTGGGTCGACAATGCGGGACGGAGCATCCGCACCGCATCCGGCACCCGGACGACGCGGGCCAATGGCGACGTACGGATCGCGCTGCTTGATCTCGCCATGCCGCGGGACATCGACGGCGCCGTCCACCGCCTCGCCGGTGTGCGGCTCGTGGACATCGAGTCGCTCGCCGAGGCCTCCGCCGACGCCCCCATGGCCGCCGACGTGGACCAGGTGCGGCGCATCGTCTCCGACGAGGTCGCCGCCTTCGGCGCGGCCCAGCGCGCCGCGCACATCACCCCGACCGTCATCGCCCTGCGCACGATGGCCGCCGATGTGGTCGCCGGTGAGATGGCGCGCCTGGAGGGCCGGTTGACCGGTCTCGACGAGAAGCAGCGCGCCGAGATCAACCAGACCGTGCGCCGCGTCGTCGACAAGCTCCTGCACGCGCCCACCGTGCGGGTCAAGCAGCTGGCCAGCGAGCCCGGCGGCGCCGGGTACGCGGACGCGCTGCGGACACTCTTCGACCTCGACCCGGAGACGGTCGCATCCGTCAGCCGGGCCGACATGAATGACCCGAATCGAGGGCGAGTATGACCGAGAGGGCCTTGAGGCTCGGGACCAGGCGCAGCAAACTGGCCATGGCCCAGTCCGGGCAAGTGGCTCAGGCGGTGCGCCAGTTGACCGGCCGTGCCGTCGAGCTCGTCGAGATCACCACGTACGGAGACACCTCCCGTGAGAGTCTCGCGCAGATCGGCGGTACGGGGGTTTTCGTCACCGCCCTGCGGGACGCCCTGCTGCGGGGTGACGTCGACTTCGCCGTGCACTCCCTGAAGGACCTGCCCACCGCGCAGCCCGAGGACCTGACGCTGGCGGCCGTGCCGCCGCGCGAGGACCCGCGGGACGCGCTGGTGGCCCGCGACGGGCTGACCTTCGACCGGCTGGCTGCTCCTTCCCCGAGGGGGGCTGCCCGGATCGGCACCGGTTCGCCGCGCCGCATGGCGCAGCTCAACGCGTACGCCCGCGCGCACGGCCTGAGCATCGAGGCCGTGCCGATCCGCGGCAATGTCGACACCCGGATCGGATATGTACGGAGCGGAGAGCTGGACGCCGTGGTGCTTGCCGCGGCCGGGCTCAACCGCCTCGGCAGGACCGACGAGGTCACCGACTTCCTGTCGGTCGACTTCGTCCTGCCCGCCCCCGGCCAGGGGGCACTGGCGATCGAGTGTGCCGCGGTCAACGCGGACCTCGCCGCCGCGCTCGCCGAGCTCGACGACCCGCACACCCGGGTCGCCGTGACCGCCGAGCGTTCCCTGCTCGCCGCCCTGGAGGCCGGCTGCTCCGCACCTGTGGGTGCGCTGGCCGACCTGTTGGGCGACGGACAGGTTGTCACCGAAATGCGCCTGCGCGGCGTCGTCGGCACAACCGACGGTTCCACGCTGGTGCAGCTGTCCACCACCGGTCCCGTACCCACGTCGCACGGCGACGCCATCGCGCTCGGTCGCGAACTTGCGTCCGAGATGCTCGCCAAGGGTGCGGCCGGTCTTATGGGGGAGCGAGAACTTTGAGCCCCACCAGCCCCACCAACAACGCATCCTCGACGCTCTCGGCACACGGGCACGTCACTTTCCTCGGCGCCGGTCCCGGCGACCCCGGACTGCTGACACTGCGCGCCGTCGAAGCGCTCGCGGGAGCGGACGTACTGATCGCCGAACCGGATGTGCTCGACGTCGTACGCAGCCATGCGCGGGCGAATGTAAGCACGCCTGAACTGACGGCTGTTGACGACGCGTCAACAGCCGCCGGAATCCCCGTCCTCAGGGATGCGGCCAATCTTGTCATGGAGGCCGCGCGCCACGGCAAGCGGGTCGTCCGTGCGGTGACCGGCGATCCCGGCCTGGACACCGACGCAGGTCAGGAGATGCTCGCCTGCGCCGCGGAGGGGATTCCCTTCGAGGTCGTGCCCGGTGTCGCCACCGCGGTGGGTGTGCCCGCGTACGCCGGTGTGCCGCTGCGCGACGCGCAGGGTACGGACGTCCGCTTCGTCGACGCCCGCACCGCGAGCGAGCGTTGCTGGACCGAGGTCGGCGCGAGCGACGGCACGGTCGTCGTCTCCACGACACTGGAGACGGTCGCCGCGGCGGCGGGCGAGCTGGTGGCCGCGGGCCGCAAGCCCGACACCCCGCTGACCGTCACGGTCGCGGGTACGACGACGCGGCAGCGCACCTGGACCGCGACGCTCGGCACGATCGCTCAGACCCTGAAGCAGGCGAAGGTGCTGCCGTCGCCGGACGGCCACCAGTCCGTCATAGCCGTGGTCGGTGAGCGCAGTGCCGCTGCTCAGCGCGACCAGCTCGCGTGGTTCGAGTCCAAGCCGCTGTTCGGCTGGAAGGTGCTCGTGCCGCGGACCAAGGAGCAGGCGGCGTCGCTCTCCGACCAGCTTCGTTCGTACGGCGCGGTGCCGCACGAGGTTCCGACGATCGCCGTCGAACCGCCGCGCACGCCGCAGCAGATGGAACGCGCGGTCAAGGGCCTGGTGACGGGCCGCTACGAGTGGATCGCCTTCACCTCGGTGAACGCCGTCAAGGCGGTGCGGGAGAAGTTCGAGGAGTACGGGCTCGACGCGCGGGCCTTCGCGGGGATCAAGGTCGCGGCGGTGGGGGAGCAGACCGCGGCCTCACTGGTGGACTTCGGCGTGAAGCCGGACCTTGTACCGAGCGGTGAGCAGTCCGCGGCCGGTCTCCTGGAGGACTGGCCGCCGTACGACCCCGTCTTCGACCCGATCGACCGGGTCTTCCTGCCGCGGGCCGACATCGCGACCGAGACGCTGGTCGCGGGCCTGATCGAACTCGGCTGGGAGGTCGACGACGTCACGGCCTATCGGACGGTACGGGCGTCGCCGCCGCCGGCGGACACGCGCGAGGCGATCAAGGGCGGCGGCTTCGACGCCGTTCTCTTCACGTCGTCGTCGACGGTGCGGAATCTTGTCGGCATCGCCGGGAAGCCGCACAACGTGACCGTGATCGCGTGCATCGGTCCTGCGACTGCGAAGACCGCGGAGGAGCACGGGCTGCGGGTGGACGTGCTGTCCCCCGAGCCGTCGGTGCACAAGCTCGCGGAGGCGCTCGCGGAGTTCGGGGCGCGGCGGAGGATGGCGGCGCTGGAGGCGGGGGAGCATGTGACGCGGCCGAGCGAACGCCGTCCCGGGGGGCGGCGTCGGAGGACGACGTAGCCCTGTCGGGGTGCGGTGCGGGTTTCGCGGGGCGGGGCGGGGGGTTGTTCCCCCACCCCGCCCCTTCCCGTAACTGGGGCTCCGCCCCAGACCCCGTAACCGGGGGCTCCGCCCCCAAGCCCCCATACGCCCTTCGGGCGTGTCCTCAATCGCCGGACGGGCTGGATGTGCGGCCGAGCCGCACATTCCAGCCTCGCCGGCGATTGAGGCGCGGTCCCGGGCCGCGAAATTCAGCCCGTCCGGCGATTGAGGACATGCGGCCGAAGGTCGCATACGGGGTCCGGGGCGAAGCCCCGTCGGGGGTCTGGGGCGGAGCCCCAGTTACGGGAAGGGGCGGGGTGGGGAAACAAGCCCCGCGCAGCGGCACCGCCCCCGCCGACGGGCTGTCGGTACGTGACCCCCACCGACAGGCGTACCGTTCCCATATGACTGCGTACGGATCCTTTCCCGGCGCGCGGCCACGGCGGCTGCGCACCACCCCCGCCATGCGCCGCATGGTCGCCGAGACTCGTCTTCATCCCGCCGATCTGATCCTTCCCGCCTTCGTCCGGGAGGGCATCCACGAGCCCGTGCCGATCAGCGCCATGCCCGGCGTCGTGCAGCACACCCGCGACACCCTGCGGAAGGCCGCCGTCGAGGCGCTGGAGGCGGGCGTCGCCGGGATCATGCTGTTCGGGGTGCCGGAGGACGCGAAGAAGGACGCTGCGGGGACCGCGGGGACGGACCCGGACGGGATTCTGCAGGTCGCGATCCGGGACGTGAAGGCCGAGGTCGGGGACGAGCTCGTCATCATGTCGGACCTGTGTCTGGACGAGTACACCGATCACGGCCACTGCGGCGTCCTGGACGCCGACGGCCGCGTCGACAACGACGCCACCCTTGAGCGGTACGCCGAGATGGCCCAGGTGCAGGCCGACGCGGGCGTTCATGTCGTCGGCACCAGCGGCATGATGGACGGCCAGGTCGGCGTCACTCGCGACGCGCTGGACCAGACCGGCCACGAGGATGTCGCGATCCTCGCGTACACGGTGAAGTACTCGTCGGCCTTCTACGGACCCTTCCGCGAGGCCGTCGGCTCCTCCCTCAAGGGCGACCGCAAGACGTACCAGCAGGACCCCGCCAATCTCCGGGAGTCCCTGCGGGAGTTGGCGCTGGACCTCGAAGAGGGCGCCGACATGGTCATGGTCAAGCCCGCGGGTCCCTACCTCGACGTGCTGGCGAAGGTCGCAGAGTCCGTCGACGTGCCGGTCGCCGCGTACCAGATCAGCGGTGAGTACGCGATGATCGAGGCCGCGGCCGAGAAGGGCTGGATCGACCGGGACAAGGCGATCCTGGAGGCCCTGACCGGAATCCGGCGGGCCGGTGCGAGCATGATCCTCACCTACTGGGCGACCGAGGTCGCGCAGGGGATCGGCGCAGGTCGCTGACGTAAGACGCACACGCGGGCGTGAACCGAAAGTGTCGGCTGACGCCCGCGTGACCAACGCGCCTGCGCCTACGGCGCGTCGAGCACCGTGCCGGTCAGGACCGGGCCCTGCGGCTTGTCCTCGTCGTCGAGGGGCTGGATGCCCACGTACTCCGTCGGTTCGGCCACCTTGTCGCGGACCGTGGGCACGGGCACCTCCGCGCTCGTCTTCCCGGCCGGTACGGACACCCACAGGTAGGCGTAGTTCAGCTGGGAGAGCGGCACTTCAGGGTCCGGGACCTCGCCGAGCAGATCAGTCAGCCACTGCCGGTCGACGTCCGCGGTGGACAGCTCGCGGCGGCCCGGGACGGGGACGAACCGCATCCTCTTGTCGACCTCCACGTCGGCGGGCGCGGACAGGGAGACCTGCCACTTCAGGGGCTGCCCCTCGGTCACCTTGCCGGCGACCGGCTTCACGGTGATCTTGGGCTTCGGGTCGTCGTTCTCGGCGAGGACCCCGCCCGCGTGCGAGCCGACGACGGTCCCGCGGACCGCCTTCACGATCACGTCGTGGGACACGTCCCAGGCGAACCGCTTGTTGCCCTTCACCTGCACCGTCACGTCGATGCCGTGGCCGGGCCGCACCGTCACCAGCCGGTCCTTCGCCTTGCCGGTGGCCGGGTCGAGGACGTACAGCCGGACCGTGCCGCTGCCCTTCCCGGACGCGCGGACGGGCACCCGGTAGGTGCGGACGCCCGAGTCGCCCTCCTTGACCTTCAGGCGGCCGAGGTCGACTCGGGTCAGTGGGGCCTCCTGCACGGCGGGGGTGCCGGGGCTCCACGCCCAGGCGTCCATCAGCCACGCCTGCCCGGAGCGGGTGCGCGGGGTCAGCTCAAGGGAGGCGATCCGGCGCAGGTCGAGACCGGAGCGGGTGGCGGCGGTGAGCGGTACGCGCACCTCGCGTGCCCAGTAGGAGGAGGTGCGGTCGCTGCCGGGCAGGCCGTCCACCCGTACGCGGCCGAGGTTCGCCCGCTTGCCGGAGGCGTCGGTGACGGACACGTCGAGCTGTGTGCCGGTGGAGTTCGGCGGCACGAAGACGCGCAGCGCGAGGCTCTTGGCGTCCTTGACGGAGAGCGGCTTTGCGGGGCGCACCGTCACCGCCGAGCCCGGCGCGGTCCAGCGCAGCGCCACCGCGGAACGGCCCCTCTCGCGCTCCGGCTGCCAGTGCGCGAAGTGCGGCGAGTTGCCGCCCGCCTCCGTGTTCAGGCAGGCGACGCGCGGGTCGGGATCGATCGCGGAGCACAGCCGTCCGCCGGTCACCTTCACGGAGTCGTCCGGGAGGAACCCGGCGCCGCGGTTCGCGCCGACCGCGTGAGTCAGCACCCGCGCGGGGTCGGCGGAGGGGGCCCGGCGGCCCGAGCCGTCGAGAAGCTCGCGCACCCGGTCGTCACCGGCGACGAACAGCCTGGCCGCGGCGGCGATGTAGGTGGCGCCCGCCCGGTGCTGCTGGTCGGCGGTCAGCCGGGTCGCGGTGCCTGGGGAGCACACCGGGTCCGGCCGCTCGGGGTCGTGGCCGAAGTCGTCGTCGGCGGGTGCCTGGGCCTGGCCCGGCGTCCACTCGCTGTTGAAGTAGTTGTGGTTGGCGCCGACCATGTAGACCGCGCTGTGCAGGGCCTTGCCCCGGCTGACCCCGCGGGTGCCGTCGGCGTACACCTGGCCCTGGAGGTCGGATACGTCGCCGTCGCAGCCCGGCAGGATCGTCAGCGACGGCACGTCCGGCACGGGGTTGTGGCCGAAGATCGTCGGCCCGATGAGCACGGTCCCGCGGATGTTCCAGCGCACCTTTCCCCGGTAGCCGTCCTGGGCGGGCGGGGGCGGGTACAGGCTGTCCATGGCGGCCCGGTTGACGCCCTCGCCGCCGCGCGAGTGCCCGACGAGAAGGACGCGGGACAGGTCGGCCTTCGGCGCCTTGCGTACGGCCGCGGGTGCCGCGGCGGGCTTGGCGGCCCAATCGGCCCAGCGGGCCAGGTGGCTGCGCACCAGGGAGGAGCGCGCCTGCGCGCCGCCGTCCTCGACGTTCCCGTCCTGGCCGTTGACGCCGTTGGCGGAGATCGACACGGTCACATAGCCCTGGGAGGCCAGCAGTTCCTGGTCGCGCAGATAGCCCCGGTGGCTCGGGATCGGCTTGGCGCCCTTCGCGCACGGCCAGTCGATGTTCGGCTCCTCGCTGCCCGGGACGTAGCACGTGGCATGCCTGCCGTGCAGGAACAGTGCGACCGGACGCTTGCCCGTGGCTCCCTTCGGCGCGACGACGACGCCGCGCATCTCGACAGGCGCCGGGAAGCCGGGAAGGCGGACCGGGGCGAGCGCGTACTCGCCGGTGACCGTGCGGTACGAGCCGGGCTTGCCCGGGTCGACGGAGCCGGCCGGAAGCTCGCCAGGCGGTTTCGCGGCGGACGGGGAGCGCCCGTCACGGGCGTCTGCCTTCTGGTCCAGCCGTCGGCCGGCCGCCAGCACCTGAAGGTCCGCCAGATCCGCTGTGCGTGCGTCGTCGAGGGGCAGCCGGAAGGTCCGGCCGTCCTCCTCCGCGTCGGGCACGCCGACCAGCTTGCCATCGGCGTGGAACTCCACGCGCGCGTCGCCCGCCGGCACCGGGCGCGGGGAGCGCCACTCCAAGGTCTGCTCCCCGTCGGTGTTCGTGATCCGCCAGCCGGGCGGCAGGCCATCCTCGTCGTTCGCCGCCGTGACGGGTCTGACATCAGGTGGCTGCGGCTGGGCGTAAGCCACGGCCGGCGACACCCCCGCCACCGTGAGCACCGCTATCGCGGTGGCCCATGCTCTCCGGGCACGTATCAACGTCTCTCTCCTCAACCCCCCGACCGGAGCGCCCGGTTGGGCCCGGGTGCCTCTCGATTCCGGAGGACGGGGAGAAGATCCTGTGGGTTGCCTGGGGGCGCGTGAACAGGGAGTGGCGACAGTGACTGTGGCGCGAAATGGGACTCACATGGCTGACCGCGGGCCGGGGGAACAGCTCCCGGCCCGCGGTCCGTTGTGGGGGTGGGTCAGCAGTACAGGTTGGATCCGGTGGGCACACCGAGGATCTGCGTGAACTGCGTGTAGCTGTTCACCCGGCTCTGGACCTGCGCCGGGTTCCTGCCGTCGCATTCCAGCGAACCGTTGATCGAGCGGATGGTCTGGCCGAAGCCCGCCTGGTTGACCATCGCGTTGTGCGGGGTCATCGTGCCCGGGCCGTTCTGGGTGTTCCAGTACCAGAGGCCGGTCTTCCAGGCCACGGCCGCGTCGTTCTGCACGAGCCAGGGGTTGCCCAGCAGATCGATGCCGAGCGCGTCGCCCGCCGCCTTGTAGTTGAAGTTCCAGCTGAGCTGGATCGGCCCGCGGCCGTAGTACGCCGCCTGGCCGGCGGGGCAGCCGTAGGGCTGGCTCCAGTCGCAGTAGTGCGGGTAGTTGGCCTGGTTCTGCTCCACGATGTGGACCAGACCGCCCGTTTCGTGGTTCACATTCGCCAGGAAGGCCGCGGCCTCCTGCTTCTTGACCGTGTCGCTGCCCGTGTTCGCGAAGCCCGGGTACGCGCTCAGCGCGGCCTTCAGCCCGCTGTACGTGTAGAACGAATTCCGGTTCGGGAACATCTGGTTGAACTGCGCCTCGCTCACGACGAAGCCCGACGGGGACGGGTCTCCGCCGCCGCTGCAGCTGTACGGGTCCCAGTACCAGGTGCTGATCGTCGGGTCGTAGCCCGGGTTGTCGTGCTCGGCTATGTAGTACTTGCCGTCCGTGTATCTGACAACGTTGCCAGTGCCGTACCAGGTACCGGCCGACCAGTTCGGCGCGGAGGTGCAGGCGTCCGTGGTGGCGGCGGTGGCGGCGGGCATGAAGACCGCCGCCAGGCCGCTTCCTACGAGGATGGCGATCAGCAACGCCATGATGCGGTGTCGTCTCAGCACGCGATCACTCCTTAGCACGCAACGGCCGTGCCGTGGTGGGGGGTTGTGCAACTTACTCAAGCGCGCTTGACGTGATCGAGTCAAGGTATAGACCAATGCGAATCTTGGTCAGTCGAAAACCGCTCCTGGGGTCAGTCCCACCAGAACGTCCAGTGCTGCTTCCCCAGCACGCCCTCCGCCGCGTACTCGCGGATCGTGTCGTACCCCTGCCGGACGGTGTCCGGGCAGAACGCGTGATGCTCGGCCGCGACTGCCAGAGCCTCCGGCATCGTGCGCGGCGGGGCCGCGACGGAGACGTCCAGGCGGTCGAAGTGCAGCGCGACGACGCGCAGTCCGAAGCGGTCCTCCCATGAACGCAGGACGGTGGAGAGCAGGCCGCTGTCCGCGTGATTGCAGGCGCCGGTCCAGCCCAGCGCGGTGAGGATGTCCGCGCCGCGGCGTACGGGAATCAGCCCTGCCCTCGCCCCGGGCAGCCGGCCGGCATCCAGCAGCTCGGCGGCGACACGGGCGGCCGTGGCGTCCGCGTCGGCCGCCGGCTCGCCCGCCGGGGCGAGGCCCGGCCACTCGGCCGTGAACGGGGCGATGGTGTCGGCGTCCTCGTCGTCCTCGTTCTCCTCCATGTCGTAGTCCCACAGGGACGCGAGGACTTCTTCCGGGTCGTGGTCGTCCGGATGCGACATGTGGTCGAGATCCAGGTCCCGGTCCCAGGTGAGGGAGCGGTCCTCGTCGTTCACGAGCAGCACCGGGTGCATGCCGGACGCCTCCCGGGCGGGGAGCAGGCGCGCCCAAGTGTTCGGCTGTGCGGGCTCGTTCGCGTACCAGAGGGACGGCTGGACACGCATGGCACCGGGCGGCAGATCCAGGCCCAGTGCGTTCGGGTTGATCACCATGCAGGCGACTTTAGGGGTCGCCACTGACAATTGGATCAGAGCAGGGTGGTGGTGAAGGCGGCCCAGGTGGCGGGGGTGAGGGTGAGCATGGGGCCGTCGGGGTTCTTGGAGTCCCGGATGTGGACGGCGGCGGGGTGTGCGGCGACCTCGACGCAGGCCCCGCCTTCGCTGCCGCTGTACGTGGACTTGCGCCAGTCGTACGCGACTTCGAGGCAGGCGCCGCCCTCCTCGCCGCTGTAGCTGGACTTGAACCACTCAAGTGCCGTGCTCATTGGTCTCCTAGCAGCGTGTCCAACAGGCCCTTCGTATCCTCGGGGTTGAGGGCCTGCGTTCGCAGCATCGCATACTTCTGCGCCAGGATGCTGACCTCGTCGGGGTCGGAGATCAGTTGGCTGCCGCGCTGGGTCTCCGTGTAGGCGAGGTGCTGATGGTCCGGCGTTTCCAGAAGGATGAACGGGCCGGTGAGCCCGGCATGCGTCTCGCGGCCGAGCGGCATGACTTGGATCGTGACGCCCGGAAGATCGGCACACGTGCGGAGGTTCCGCAGCGCCTCGCGGTACACCGCAACGCCACCGAGGCGATCCCGCAAGATCGCCTCGGAAAGGATGAAGCTCAAGTTCGGCGGCGCCATGCGGCGCAAGATCTCCTGGCGTTCCAGCCGGGCCGCCACCTGGGCATTGATCTCCTCCTCCCTAAAGGACGGGATCCTGGTGCGGAAGACCGCGCGGGCGTAGCTCTCCGTCTGGAGCAGACCCGGTAACACCTGGTTCTCGAACCAGGAAAGCGCGATCGCCTCGGCCTCGATGTCCATGTACTGCTCCGCCCACGCCGGGATCAGATCGATCTCCGGCATGTTGTCCACCGCCGTCTCCAGCGCCCCCTTCGTATCCAGGATCCTGTCCAGCGCACTCGCCAGGTCAGGTTTCAGCGGGCGGCGGCCCTGCTCCAACGACGCGATCGTCTCCTCGTGCAAGGAGACCCGCTCGGCCAGTTCGCGTTGTGTGAGCCCGGCGAAGACCCGGAACCGGCCCACCAGCGCGCCCACGAGCTTCATCGCCGACGCGTTCTTCCGCTGCCGCTTTCTGGGGTGCATACACGTCCAACTCCCCACCCATGTCCGTACGTCACGCACTTCGGGCCCGTACGAAATTCTCGTACGGGCTCGCGTACTGCACCACCGTAGTCACAGTCAGTGACGCTCGTCTCATGGACGACCTGATTCAACAGCCCTGTCTGCGCGAGCAGTTCTACCGACGTGAGCGGCGATCCGTTCCCGCGGCCAGGGAGTTCGTACGCACGGCCGTGACCGACTGGGGGCTCGGCGCGCGTATGGACGACGTACTGCTCTGTGTGAGCGAGCTGACCACCAACGCCCTCGTGCACGGCGTGCCGCCCGGGCGGGGCTACCGGCTGAAGCTGTGGCTCTACGGGGACGAGGGCGGGGCATTGCGCGTCGAGGTGCACGACAGTGGCGGCGGGCTGCCGGCGGTACGGGAGCCGGGCGAGGAGTCGGGGCGGGGTCTGTTGCTCGTGGCCGCGCTCGCCGACAAGTGGGGGGTCGGCGAGCGCGATCCGGGGAAGATCGTGTGGTGCGAGTTCGCCGTCGGCGCTTGAGCGTAATAAGTCGGGTACGCACCATTCGGTCAGTGATGTGGTGATCACGGGCCCGGCGGCGCACTCTGGAGGTACCGCTGGAGGTGATCCGCCATGCAGACACTCGTCGGATGGCACGTTGAGATGGAATTCCAGGAGGAAGGCGACCGGACCAGGGCGGCCGCCATGGTGAGACTGAGCGACGGCACGGAAATCCGCGGCCACGGTAATGCCCAGCGTCACCACTCCGACCCGGAACAGCTCCGGGTCGGCGAGGAGATCTCGGGCGCGCGGGCGCTCATGGACATCGCCTCGCAACTGCTGCAGAAGGCTCATGTGGAGATCGACGAAGCCTCGGGCAGGATGTCGCACCCCCTGAGGTGACCGGAATGCGGTGACAGCCCCCCGCCGGGGAACCGGTGGGGGGCTGTCGCGTGGCGTGCGTCAGTACGCGGTGCGGGTCAGTACATGAGCGCGTCGGACATGCTGGTCTGCCAGTAACTGACGGCCACCGAGTCGTCGGTGTACGTGTTCGCGGGGAAATTGAGCACGTGGGGGCTCCCGATGGAGCCGGAACCGTTGCGCGGGGCGAAGAGGACTCCGAGAGTCTTTGCCGTACGCCCGTTCTCGCCGCTGCCGTCGGCAGCGGACAGGAGGATCGACGCGTACCCGGACTGTCCGGGGGAGAGCGTGACGACTGCCTGCGGCTTGCTCTCGTCCATGATCCGGGTGACGGCCTGGCCCTCGTCGATGCGAAGCAACGGGGCGTGGTAGGCGTTGCACGCCTTGGAGCCGGTGTTGGTGACGGTGAGCAGCAGATGGTTGATGGGGCGGCTCACCTTGGTGACGGTGACCTTGGTGTTCGCGTCGGTGCAGGCGGTGGTAACGGGGCCGGTGTCAGTGCCGGTGCCACCGCCGGTCTTGCCCTTGCCCGCGGAGGTGGGCTTGGTGCCCGTCGTGGGCTGCTTGGCCGTGTCCGCGGCCGGGGTCTTGGCGTCGGTCGTGGGCCCGGTCGTGTCGGCCGCGGGGGCGCTCGTGGTCGGGGCCGACGCGCTGGGCTTCTTTGCGTCGTCGTCGGCGGACTGGCACGCGGTCAGTGAGAGGGCGGCCAGCAGAGCGGTGGCGGCTACGGCGGTGTTGCGCATGGTGTTCGGTTCTCCCCGTGGTCGGTCTGTTGGGTCAGTAGCGGCAGATGAGGGCCGTGACGATCGTGGTCGCCGCGATCAGTACGAGTGCCGCCACGACATCAATGAGGCTGTCGCGGATGTGGCTTCGCATTGATCACAGGCTGGGCCTCGGCGGATTCCGGCCGCAACAGGCCCTGAACCATTGGGGATGCTGGAACGGCGGCGCGTACTGTGACCTGGGCGGATTTCATGTCCCTGGAACGGCGATCCGGGACAGTCGGCAGGGCTCACGAGGGGGAACACAGCAGTGGCGACGCCAGAGGCCGAGGAGTTCGCGGCCCTGCTCAGGCAACTCAAGGACCGCTCTGGACGCAGCTACGGCGTGCTGGCGGGCAAGCTCCATGTCAGTACGTCCACGCTGCACCGGTACTGCAACGGCGATGCCGTCCCGACCGACTACGCCCCCGTGGAGCGGCTCGCTCGGTTGTGCGCGGCGACGCCGGACGAGCTGGTGGACCTGCACCGGCGCTGGATTCTGGCGGACGGCGCGCGGAAGCGGGCACGGGCAGATGTTCCAGCGGCTGCGGAGGCCGAGGTTCCGGTCGCTGCCACGGAGCCCGAGGTCGCGCCCGAAGCCGCCGTCGCGCCGCGCGGCCGCGACCGTAACCGGATACGAATCGCCCTTGCCGCGGGGGCCGTTGTCGCCCTCGCCGTGCCCGCCGCTTTCGTCGCCGTGCACGCGGCCGACGGGGACGAGGGCGGGAAGAGGTCGGACGCCGTCTCCGGAGCCAGTGCCCCGCCAGGTACCACCGCACCACGCACCGCACCCTCCAGCGCCTCGCCGAGCGGCAGTCCTTCCCCGAGCACCTCGCCGAGCGGGAGCCCGTCGCCCTCGGCTGCTCCGAACCGCCGGGCCACGCCGCCGGCGACGGGTGGCGTACCGCTGCGGGTGGGCGTCAGCTCGTACAACTGGGACGAGCCCTGCGGTCAGTTCTATGTGCTGGACCAGGCTCCGGATACTGTCCCGCCACAGCCTGCGCCGCAGGACGTCCGCGGCTGGGCCCGTGCGCTGGGGGGTGTCGACGGCGGCAGCATGCGGCTTCAGCTGACAGCGACGGGCAAGACCGCGGACTCCGTGGTGCTGAATGCCGTACACGTACGGGTCGTCGGGCGAAGCGCACCCCTCGACTGGAATGCGTACTCGATGGGAGACGGCTGCGGCAGCGGTGTCACCCCGCAGACCTTCGACGTCGACCTGGACGCGCCGCATCCGCTGGCGAAGCCCGTGGCGGGGCAGCAGGGGGACACCGTGGTGCCCGCCAAGGACTTCCCGTACAAGGTCGCGTCCAACGATCCGCAGGTGCTCAACCTCGACCTCCACACCGAGGGACACGACGTCAGCTGGTACCTGGAGCTCGACTGGAGCAGCGGGGACCGGCGGGGCACGGTGCGCGTCGACGACGGCGGGAAGCCGTTCCGTACGAGCGCGATCGAGGGGCGGAAGCAGTACGGGTGGTGGCCGGACAGGAGCGCCTGGGTCGAGCAGCCCGCGTCCTGAGGGTCTCTGAGGGTCGGCCGACCCTCAGAGACCCCGGGAGTCAGAGACGCTCGGGGGTGCGGATGCCGAGGAGCGCCATGCCCTGGTGCAGCGTGCGGGCCGTCATGTCGCAGAACAACAGGCGGTTCTCGGCGACCTCGCGCGCGGGCGCGGGCTTGATGACCGGGCACTGGTCGTAGAACGTCGTGAACAGCGACGCCAGCCGGTAGAGGTACGCGGCCAGCTTGTGCGGCTCGTACGAGCCCGCGACCTCCGCCAGCGTCTCGCCGAACTCGTCGAGGTGCAGACCCAACGCCCGCTCCGCCGCAGCCAGTTCGAGCTCCGGGTTCGCGGCCGGCTTGACCTCGCCCGCCTTCCGGAGGATCGACTGGATACGGGCGTACGCGTACTGCAGGTACACGGACGTGTCGCCGTTCAGCGACACCATCTGGTCCAGGTCGAACTTGTAGTCCCGCGCCGCCGACGTCGACAGGTCGGCGTACTTGATCGCGCCGATGCCCACCTGCGTACCGCGCTCCGCGATCTCCTCCTCGGTGAGCTGCTTCTGGACGTCCTTCTCACGGACGACCGCCGTCGCCCGCTCGATCGCCTCGTCCAGCAGGTCCACCAGCCGTACCGTCTCGCCCTCACGGGTCTTGAACGGCTTGCCGTCCTTGCCGAGCACCGTGCCGAACGCCAGCTGGACGGCCTTGACCTCGTCGTTCAGCCAGCCCGCCCGGCGGGCGGTCTCGAAGACCATCTTGAAGTGCAGGGACTGCCGGGCGTCCACGACGTAGATGAGCGTGTTCGCCTTGAGGTTCTGCACCCGGTCGCGGATGGCGGAGAGATCGGTGGCCGCGTAGCCGTAACCGCCGTTGCTCTTGCGGACGATGAGCGGAGTCGGGTTGCCGTCCGGTCCCTTCACATCGTCAAAGAAGACGCACAGCGCACCCTCCGAGCGGACCGCCACGCCCGACTCCTCCAGGAGGCGGCAGGTCTCGTCGAGCATGTCGTTGTAGCCGGACTCGCCGACGATGTCGGCGTCGTGGATCTCCACGTCCAGCTTGTTGAAGACCGAGTAGAAGTAGATCTTCGACTCGTCGACGAACCGCTGCCAGTGGGCACGCGTCTCGGGGTCCCCGGCCTGCAGGTCCACCACCCGGTTCCGGGCGCGGTCCTTGAACGCCTCGTCGGAGTCGAAGAGCGCGCGCGAAGCCTTGTAGATGCGGTTCAGGGAGGACATGGCCTCCTCGCCGGAGACCTCCTCGGCGCCCTCGTGGTCCAGCTCGTGCGGGTGCTCGATCAGGTACTGGATGAGCATCCCGTACTGGGTGCCCCAGTCGCCGATGTGGTGGCGCCTGATCACCTTCTCGCCCGCGAACTCCAGGATCTGGACCATCGCGTCGCCGATCACCGCGGAGCGCAGGTGGCCGACGTGCATCTCCTTGGCCACGTTCGGCTGGGCGTAGTCGATGACCGTGGTGCCCGGGTTCTGCGCGTACGGGACGCCGAGCCGGTCGTCGGTGGCGCGCGCGGCGAGGGTCTTCACGATCGCCTCGTCGGTGAGCGTGATGTTGAGGAAGCCGGGGCCCGAGACCTCGATCTCCTCGATCAGATCACCGGTGGACAAGCCCCCGACGACCTTGGCCGCCAGCTCGCGCGGGTTGCCCTTCAGCTTCTTGGCGAGCGCCAGGATGCCGTTGGCCTGGAAGTCGGCCCGGTCGCTACGTCGCAGCAGGGGGTCGGCGGAACCGGCCTCCGGCAGAGCTGCCGAGAGGGCGTCCGCGAGGCGCTGCTGCACGGTCGAAGCGAGGGAAGGGACCGAGGCCATGAGCTTCCGTTCTTGTCGAGTCTCGTCGGGAGGTCTATTTCGGTTGTCAAGTGTCCCATGGGGCAGCAACCTGTTTCTCCTCGGATTTCTCCCCGGAATCAGCACGGCGATGAGCAACCTCAGGGGGAGCGGTTCCGTCTGGGACAATGGCGTACGACGCCTGTCGAGAACCCAAGAGAACCCCAAGCATTCAAGGACGTGCCGATCGTGGCTCAGAGCAGCACCGAGACCGACTGGGTCTCCCGTTTCGCGGACGAGGTCATCGCCGAGTCGGAGCGACGTGCGCCTGGCAAACCGGTCGTCGTCGCGTCCGGCCTCTCGCCCTCGGGCCCGATCCACCTGGGCAATCTGCGTGAGGTGATGACCCCGCACCTGGTCGCCGACGAGATCCGGCGGCGCGGCTACGAGGTCCGGCACCTGATCTCCTGGGACGACTACGACCGGTACCGCAAGGTTCCGGCCGGGGTCCCCGGTGTGGACGACTCGTGGGGCGAGCACATCGGCAAGCCGCTGACCTCGGTGCCCGCGCCGGAAGGCTCTCCGCACGCGAACTGGGCCGAGCACTTCAAGGCCGCGATGACCGCGTCCCTGGCCGAGCTGGGCGTCGAGTACGACGGCATCAGCCAGACCGAGCAGTACACCTCCGGTGTGTACCGCGAGCAGATCCTGCACGCGATGAAGAACCGGGCGAAGATCGACGCGATCCTCGACCAGTACCGCACGAAGAAGGCGCCCGCGAAGAAGTCGCAGAAGCCCCTCGACGAGGCGGAGCTGGAGGCGGCGGAGGGATCCGGCGCGGCCGAGGAGGACGACGGCAGCGGCGGGGCGGCGGGCTACTTCCCGTACAAGCCCTACTGCGGGCAGTGCGACAAGGACCTCACGACCGTCACCTCGTACAACGACGAGACCACCGAGCTGACCTACGTCTGCACGGCGTGCGGCTTCGGCGAGACGGTGCGGCTGAGCGAGTTCAACCGCGGCAAGCTGGTCTGGAAGGTCGACTGGCCCATGCGCTGGGCGTACGAAGGCGTGATCTTCGAGCCGAGCGGTGTCGACCACTCCTCGCCCGGGTCGTCGTTCGTCGTCGGCGGGCAGATCGTGCGCGACATCTTCGACGGAGTGCAGCCGATCGGCCCCATGTACGCGTTCGTGGGGATCTCCGGGATGGCGAAGATGTCGTCCTCGCGCGGAGGCGTGCCGACGCCGGCGGACGCGCTGAAGATCATGGAGCCGCAGCTGCTGCGCTGGCTGTACGCGCGCCGCAAGCCGAACCAGTCCTTCAAGATCGCCTTCGACCAGGAGATCCAGCGGCTCTACGACGAGTGGGACAAGCTGGAGAGCAAGGTCGCGGAAGGGAGCGCGCTGGCGGCGGACGCCGCGGCGTACTCGCGCGCGGCGCGCACGGCGGCGGGAGAGCTGCCGCGGACGCCGCGGCCGCTGCCGTATCGCACGCTGGCGTCGGTCGTCGACATCACGGCCGGGCACGACGAGCAGACGATCCGCATCCTGAGCGACCTCGACCCGTCGAACCCGCTGTCCTCGCTCGACGAGGCCCGGCCCCGGCTGGACCGCGCCGAGAACTGGATCACCTCGCAGGTCCCGGCGGAGGCGCGGACGGTCGTGCGCTCCGAGCCCGACACGGAGCTGCTGTCCTCGCTCGACGAGCAGGGCCGCGAGTCGCTGCGGCTGCTCATGGAAGGCTTGGACACGCACTGGTCCCTGGACGGCCTGACGACGCTGGTCTACGGCGTACCGAAGGTGATGGCGGGCCTGGAGCCGGACGCGAAGCCGACGCCGGAGCTGAAGGTGGCGCAGCGGACGTTCTTCGCGCTGCTGTACCGGCTGCTGGTGAGCAGGGAGACGGGGCCGAGGCTGCCGACGCTGCTGCTGGCGGTGGGGGCGGAGCGGGTGCGGAAGCTGCTGGGGGCGTAGGGGGTCGCCTGCGGCGGGGCTGTTCCCCACCCCGCCCCTTCCCGTAACCGGGGGCGCTGCCCCCGGACCCCCGCGCCTCAAACGCCGGCGGGGCTGAAATGTGCGGCCGAGCCGCACATTCAGCCCGTCCGGCGTTTGAGGACATGCGGCCGAAGGTCGCATACGGGGTCCGGGGCGGAGCCCCGTCGGGGGTCTGGGGGCTTGCCCCCAGTTCAGGGAAGGGGCCGGGTGGGGGAAAACTCCCCGCTCAAGCGATGTGCTCCGCCTCGAGCTCCGCCTGGAACCGGTTCTTGAACTCCGGCATCAGCCGCCGCAGCAGCGCCGCGCTCCGCGGGTGCCGCACCCCGTGGCCGTCCGTGAGGTGTATGTCCAGCTGCTCCGCGCTCGGGAACGCGCCGTGCTGGTTCACGTACGCCTGGAAGACCGGATAGGCCAGCTCCCTGAACTCCTCCGTGTCGGCGGGCGGCTCCGGGAACTCCTCCTGGACGGGCTCCGGTGCGGGGCCCTCCACGCGCTGGCCGGGGACCATGCCGCCGAGGGGGCGGGTGCGGCCCGGGCCGGAGGGGACGCGGACGGGGGTGGGCTCCAGGTCCTCCTCCACGTACGTCGGGTTGAAGGCGCTCTCGTACGCTTCCTGGTACGCCTCCTGCGGGACCTGCGGGACCTGCGGGACCTGCGGGACCTGCGGGACCTGCGGGACCTGCGGCGCGGCGAACCACGGGCTTTCGTGGTTGGCGGGGCCCTGCTCGTACTGCTCCTGCTGTTCCTGCTCGTACGGCTGCTCGTATTGTTCGGGCTCGTACTGCTCGGGCTCGGGCTCCTGCGCCCACTCCTGGCCCCGCGGCAGCTGCGGATGCGGCTGTTGCGACTGCGGCGGCGCCGGCGGTATCAGTGCCGGCTCAACGCCCGCCGCGGCCAGCCCCGCCGGGGCCGTCTCGGCGAGCGGCACGCCGTACTTCGCCAGGCGCAGCGGCATGAGTGACTCGACCGGCGCCTTGCGTCTCCAGCCCCGCCCGAAGCGGGCCTGGAGGCGTGCCTGGTAGATCAGCCGGTCCTGCTCCAGCCTGATGACCTGCTCGTAGCTGCGCAGCTCCCACAGCTTCATGCGGCGCCACAGCCTGAACGTGGGGATCGGGGACAGCAGCCAGCGGGTGAGCCGCACGCCCTCCATGTGCTTGTCGGCCGTGATGTCCGCGATCCGGCCCACCGCGTGCCGCGCCGCCTCGACCGAGACGACGAACAGCACCGGGATGACCGCGTGCATGCCGACGCCGAGCGGGTCCGGCCACGAGGCCGCGCCGTTGAAGGCGATCGTCGCGACGGTCAGCAGCCAGGCGGTCTGGCGCAGCAGCGGGAAGGGGATGCGCAGCCAGGTCAGCAGCAGATCGAGGGCGAGCAGTACACAGATGCCCGCGTCGATTCCGATGGGGAAGACGAGGGAGAAGCGGCCGAAGCCCTTGCTCTCGGCGAGCTCGCGCACGGCGGCGTACGAGCCCGCGAATCCGATCGCGGCGATGATGACCGCGCCCGTGACGACGAGCCCGATGAGTATGCGGTGCGTGCGTGTCAGCTGCATCGCGGCCACGCGCGATCCCCTCCCGTATTCGATTCCAGCGGGCACAGCCTGGCACATGCGTACGGAGCCCGCCCCTCCGGGCGACCCTCGTCGGGTGCTACCGCGGGTACGCCCGGGTGGCGGGATCCGTCAACAGGCTCTGGCCGGAACCTACTTGTTGGCGGTGCCCACCGAGGTGACGGCCTCCTTGGCCGCCGCCACAGCACCTTCCATCAGTTCGGAGGAGGACGGGGACTTGGCGCCCGCGTAGCCCGTGCCGTTGTAGGTCAGCGTGATCACGACGTTGTCCACGCGGGTCACGATCGTGGCGTAGGTGAAGTCCTCGCCGGTCTTGGCCAGTTCGTAGCCGACGGCCGTGGCCGCCTCGCCGACGCCGCTCGCGGGCGAGGTCCTGACCTTCTTCGCGCCCTCGGTCGCCTGCGCGTTGGCGACCTCCTTGGCGTAGTTGTCCTCGGCGCGCTTCTTGCCGCTGACGCCGAGCGACTGCTCGGACTCGTAGCGGAGGAAGGAGACGTCGAGCCAGCGGTACTGGGAGCCCTTGATGCCGTTGTCGTCCAGGCCGTTCCAGGAGCAGCTGCCGCGGCTGGTGGTGTCCGAGGACTTTCCGGCCGTGCCCGCCTTGGCCTTCGTCTTCGGGACCAGCTTCGCGATCGTCTTGGCGGAGATCGACTTGCACGGCTCGGGGAGCTTGGCGTACTTCACCGGGGCGACGGCCGCGGGCTTCTGCCCGCCCTGCGAGGTGGCGGAGGAGGACGAGTCCGTGCCCGAGTCCTTCTTGCTGTCGGAGTCCGAGAGCGAGGAGCAGCCGGCGACGACGAGCATCACCGGGACGGCGGCACAGGCGAGAATGCGGGCGAGTCGCGGGGCTGAACGGTGCATGGTTCCTTCAGTCGATGTCAGTCGATGTCGGTCGACAGTCGTACGGTCGGTCCGGTCGGCCAGGCCACGGTACGCGGACCCGGCCCTTCCGTGGGACTGTCTCCCGATACGTACGCCACATCGCAACCCGTCCGCGGGGAGGGTCAGCCGCTGAACTCCTCGGCGAGCTTGCGGGCCAGACTCCGGGCCTTGTCCTGCAGTTCCTTGCCGTCCGGGACCTCTGTCGTACGGGCGGCCTGCTCGCCGTAGACGATGGTCACGATCACGTTGGATGTGCGGAAGACCACGCTGACGGTGCGGCGCTGGGCGGTGGATCCGGCCCCGGCTCCGGTGAGGACGTCGTCGAGGAAGGCGGCGTCGCCGAGGTCGTCGAGGACACGGGGCTGCAGGCCGTCGGTGGTGCCGGTCGAGGTTCCGCTGGGGGTGCCGCTCGGGGTTCCCGAGGGCGTGCCGGACGGGGTGCCCGTCGCAGGCTTCGAGGTCGAGGGGGTGGGGGGCGGGGACACCTGGGCCCGCTTGTCGTCGGCGTCGGTGGCGGCGCTGCTCGCGGGGATCGGCAGGTCGGCCGCGTCCTGCTTCGTGGCGAAGACCTCCTGCGCCCGGTCGTCGTCGCTCACCGCCCCGTCGTACGAGACGACACGCTCGAAGTCGAGGCTGAGGTGGTGGGAGGCGTCCGGGGAGTCGGCCTTCCAGCTGCAGCCGACCCGGCGGTCCGTGTCATAGGTGACGGTGGACGTGCCGCGGAAGATCTTCTGCCGCTGCTCCTCGGGCAGCTCGGCGGTGCCGGGCAGCAGGTCCTTGAGCGTGGAGCCCGGGACGGAGCCGCAGGGCTCACGCAGGGTGCGGTACTTGCCGGGCTGGGCGACGGAGGACGTGCCTTTGCCGGCCTTGGAGTCGATGGCGGAGCCGTCGGTGCCGCTGTCGGCGGTGCAGCCGGCGAGGAGCGCCGCGAGGAGCGCCGCGAGGCCGGGTACGTACGCCTTTCGTTGCACGGTCCCAGGCTCCCTTCGAGAGGAAAAACGGTTGCCGCGCGAGAGCGGCCGATGAACACAATGTCTATCGCACGCACAGCCGTGGATGCCGGTCCGTTGAGTCATATGCGGGCTTAGGCCCCGGCTTTTGCGCTTTAGACTTTTCATGGTGTTTCGGGGGAATTGAGGAAGTATGTCGTACGTAGAGGTGCCGGGTGCGAAGGTCCCCATCCGGATGTGGGCGGATCCTTCGACGGTCGAGAGCGGCGCGATGCAGCAGCTCCGGAACGTCGCCACGCTGCCCTGGATCAAGGGCCTCGCCGTGATGCCGGACGTCCACTACGGCAAGGGCGCGACGGTCGGCTCGGTGATCGCGATGCACGGAGCGGTCTGCCCGGCGGCGGTGGGTGTCGACATCGGCTGCGGTATGTCGGCGGTGAAGACCTCGCTGACCGCGAACGACCTGCCCGGAGATCTTTCCAGGCTGCGCTCCAAGATCGAGCAGGCGATCCCGGTCGGCCGGGGGATGCACGACGACCCGGTCGACCCGGGACAGCTGCACGGCTTCCCGGCGGCGGGCTGGGACAACTTCTGGGCGCGGTTCGACGGGGTGGCCGAAGCGGTCAAGTTCCGCCAGGAGCGTGCGACGAAGCAGATGGGAACGCTCGGTTCCGGAAACCACTTCGTCGAGTTCTGCCTGGACGAGTCCGGCGCGGTCTGGCTGATGCTGCACTCCGGATCCCGGAACATCGGCAAGGAGCTCGCGGACTTCCACATCAGCGAGGCCCAGAAACTGCCCCACAACCAGGGCCTGATCGACCGCGACCTGGCGGTGTTCATCGCGGACACCCCGCAGATGGCCGCGTACCGGAACGACCTCTTCTGGGCGCAGGAGTACGCGAAGTACAACCGCGCGATCATGATGTCGCTCTTCCAGGACGTGGTCCGCAAGGAGTTCAAGAAGGCGAAGGTGACCTTCGAGCCGGTGATCTCCTGCCAGCAGGAAGATGCCGAAGGTCAGATGAGGACCGTCGAGTACCGCCCTGGTGTGATCAGCTGCCATCACAACTATGTCAGTGAAGAGCGGTACGAGGGGATGGATCTGCTGGTTACCCGCAAGGGTGCGATCAGTGCGGGCTCGGGGGAGTGGGGGATCATCCCCGGCTCGATGGGCACGGGCTCGTACATTGTCCGCGGCCTGGGTAACCCGGCGTCGTTCAACTCGGCTTCGCACGGGGCGGGCCGGAAGATGAGCCGGAACGCTGCGAAGCGGCGGTTCACAACGAAGGACCTGGAGGAGCAGACGCGGGGTGTGGAGTGCCGTAAGGACTCCGGCGTCGTGGATGAGATCCCGGGTGCGTACAAGCCGATCGAGAAGGTGATGGAGCAGCAGCGGGACCTCGTGCAGGTCGTCGCGAAGCTCAAGCAGGTCATCTGTGTCAAGGGCTGAGGAACAGCACACCACCTGATCGACAAGCCCCGGACTGATAGCAGTCCGGGGCCTTCCGCTCGTTGGGGTGTCTGTAAGCCGCCACCTGACCATGCAGGACATCAAGGCCGCCCCGGCTCCGGACCTGGTCGGGCGGGACTTCACCGCCGCACGGCCCGGCACGAAGCTGGTCGGGGACATCACGTATCTGGCGACGGTCGAGGGCTGGTGGTTCCTGGCCACGGTGATCGACCTGGCGACCCGCGAAGTCATCGGGTACGCGATGGCCGAGCACCACCGCGCCGAGCTGGTCACCGACGACCTGCGCATGGCCGCCGGCCGGGGCGCGCTCCAGGCCGACTGCATCATGCACACCGACCGCGGCAGCGAGTATACGAGCGGTGAATTCCGTGCTCTGGTAAGGGAGTTGGATCAGAGGCAGAGCATGGGAAGAACTGGCATATGCTAACGCCGCAGCGGAGAGCTTCTTCGGACTGCTGAAAGCGGAGATCGGCACCACCCTCTGGGAGAGCCGCGACGCGGCCCGCGCCGACGTCTTCCGCTTCATCGAGGTCGAGTACAACCGCACCACGCTCCGCAGACACCCCGAGTTCGGGTACCTCACCCCCCTCGAAACCCGGACCAGGCTGCAGCACGACTTCACCCCCCGCAGCGTAAGAACACGCTGTCCAAGATCAGGGGGGAACTTCACGGCCTGTGATCGGGTGGGCCCCTGCTGAGGGCGCGTGAGTGTCGAGACCATCGCCTAGTCGAGACGGAAAGTGAGTCGACGCCAGCATGACAGCCGAGGTGAGAGGGGAACTCGTCGGCGGATTTCCCGGCCGGGCGCGAGAAGTCGCGATCCTGCGCGCGGTGCTGGCGGGCGAAGGCGGCACCGGGTGCGTCGCGGTCACCGGTGAACCGGGGATCGGCAAGAGCCGGCTGCTGAGGGAGCTGGGGAAGCTCGCGAATACAGCAGGATGGACGGTCCGCAGCGCACGCGCGGCGGAGTTCGAGTCCCACATCCCGTTCGGTGTGTTCGTCAACGCGCTCGACGACCAGCTCGCCGAGCTGGGCCCGGAGCGTCTCGCCGCCCTCGGGCAACAGCAGCTCGCACTTCTCGCGACCGTGTTCCGGGCGATTCCCGCCGCCGGCCCCGCCGACCTGGTCGACGCGGAGCGGTACCGGCTGCACCGCGCGGTTCGGGCGTTGCTGGAACTGGTCGCCGAGCCGTCCGGGCTGGTGCTCGTCTTCGACGATCTGCACTGGGCGGACGAGGGTTCGGTCGAGCTGCTCGACCACCTTTTGCGCCACCCGCCCCAGGCGCGGCTGGTCTTGGCATTGGCGGGCAGGCCCCGGCAGACGTCGCTGCGGCTGTGGCACGCGCTGTCCCGCGCCGCGACCGACGGAGGGGCCGAGCTGCTGGAACTCGCGCCGCTGAGCCAAGCCGATGCCGGCCACCTCATGCCGGAAGGTCTGGGCCGTTCCCGGCGGGAAGAGCTTTACCAGGCCAGTGGCGGAAACCCGTTCTACCTGGAAGCCCTGGTGCGGGCTGGTGAGCGGGGTATCGCCGTCGGTGATACGGCGCTCCACCCCGACGGGGCGATCCCGGTGGCGGTCCACGCGGTGCTCGCCGCCGAGTTGGCCGCGCTGACCCCGCAAGAGCGGGTCGTCGCACACGCCGCCGCGGTCGTGGGTGACGACTTCGAGGCTGATTCGCTCGCCGAAACGGCGGCAATAGACGCCGGGTCCGTTCTCGCCGCGCTCGACCGGCTCGCCGACCGTGACCTGGTGCGGCTGGACGGCGCGACCGGCCGGTTCCGGTACCGGCATCCGCTGGTGCGCAGCGTCGCCTACCAGGACGCCGGTCCTGGCTGGCGGCTTCAGGCACACGGCCGGGCCGCGTCGGCACTCCGGAGCCGGGGCGCGCCGCCGGCCGAGTTCGCCCGGCACGTGGAGCGATCCGCCGTCCGCGGTGACCTCGAGGCGGTCGCGGCGCTCACCGAGGCCGCCGAGGCGACGATGCACACCACGCCGGCGACCGCCGGGCACTTCCTGCGGGCGGCCATCCGGTTGCTCCCCGACTCGGAGTCGGCCACGCCGCAGCGCCTGATCCTGCTCGGCCGGCTGGCGCACGTACTCGGCGCCACGGGCGACCTGCGGCAGGCCAGGGAAACCATGCACGAGGTGCTGCGGCTCCTGCCTGCCGAACTCACCCAGATCCGGGCACAGACAGCGCGGGCCTGTGCGACGGTGGAGCAGATTCTCGGGCGCTACACCGAGGCCAGGGCGATGCTGCACAGCGAGTGGAAACGCGTCGAAGGTGTTGACGCCCACTCGGCGGCCGTCCTGCTCGTCGCGCTCGTTGCCGGTGAAAGTGTCGAGCGCGAGCACGCACAGGACCGGGTGGCCGAGGCGATCGCCGCCGCGCGGGAAGTCGGGGATCCGATGCTGCTGGCGACGGCGTTGTCGGCTGCAACGCTCATCGACCGGCGGGCGGACCGGCTGGACGAGGCGGCCGCACTCCTGGACGCGCTGCCCGACAGCGACCTGGTCCGCGACATCGATGCGGCGTTCTGGCTGAGCTGGTCGGAAGTCTCCGCCGATCGGCTCATGGCGGCGAGCCGGCACATGAGCCGTGGCCTGCAACTGGCTCGCGCGAGCAGGCAGTCCCACAAGATCGCGCTGCTGACCGCGATCCGCGGCATGGTGCATGCCTACCTCGGCGAGCTGGCGGCGGCGACGACCTGCTTCGACGACAGCCTGGAGTCGGCGGAACTGACAGGCAGCGAGGAGCTGCGCGTCATGGCGTTGACCTTCGGGTGCTGGATCACCACCTGGCGCGGCGACCTGGCCGAGGCGATCCGCCTGGGTAAGGAGGCCATCGTCGTCGACGACCAGGCGACGGCCATGAGTTCCTGGCGCAGTGGCCAGGCCGAGGCGATGCTGGCGCAGGCGATGTTGCACTCGGGTGATCCGCACGCTTGCATCGAGCTGCTGCTCACCAGTGGCGGTGGGACCGAGCTGCCCGCGGTGGGCCTCCGCACCAGGCCATTGGTGTACCTGATGCTCACGGAGGCGGAGGTCGCGGCCGGCCGGGTTGCCGCGGCCGCAGCATGGGCCGACCGAGCGGAGGACGCTGCCGGCCAGCTCGAGCTTCCGCTGCGCACCGCCATGGCACAGCAAGCCCGCGCGATCGCCACGCTGCCAACGGATCCGGCGGCAGCCGCACCGCTCGCTGTCGCCGCTGCCGGCACGTTCGGCCGGATCGGGGCGGCTGTGGAGGCCGGGCGGGCGCACTTGCTCGCCGCGACGGCGTTCGGCGGCAGCGGGGCGATCGACCAGGCCCGTGCGCACCTCGTGTCCGCCCGTGCGTTGTTCACCCGGTGTGACGCGCAACTGTTCCTGCCTCAGGTCGCGCGCGAGGAGCGGCGCCTGAACGCGCGCGGCCCCCGGCCCGAAAGCGGCGCCGAGCGGTTCGACTTGACCGCCCGTGAGGTCGAGATCGTCAACCTGGTCTCGGACGGCCTGACCAACCGGGACATCGGCCTCCGGCTGCATCTGAGTCCCAAGACCGTCGAAGTCCACCTGGGCCGGGCCTACGCGAAGGTCGGCGTCTCCGGTCGTGCTGCTCTGGCCGGCGTGTGGGCCGCCTCGGCGCGTGATTGAGGACGCCACGGCAGCCAACAACTCAGTTGCCGAGGCCGCGTACGTACAGGTTGAACTTCCGGCTGGTGCCGTCACCGCCCAGGTTCGTCGCGCTGGTCGTGAAAGCGACGTGGTGGCCGTCGGCCGAAATCGAGGGGCTGTAGCTGTACCCATCGCTCTGAGAGCCGTCATTGGCGACGCTGACCCTGGTCGTGGTGGCGGTCACCCGGTCTCGCACGTACACGTCCCAGCTTGAGTTGGTGTCGCCGGTCACTAGCTTGTCCTCGCCGGACACGAACGCGATGTAGCGGCCGTCGGCGGAGAGTGTCGTCCGCTCCTGGCCGGGGGTTCCGCTGTCGCTCAGGCCATTGGGGCCAAGGTTCACCTGCGTCGTCGTCCGGGTAACCCGGTCGTACAGGAAGATGTCGGTGTCGTTCCGACCGCCGGTGTCGCCCGCCACCAGATTCGACGCCGTGGATTCGAACGCGACGTAGCGGCCGTCGGCCGAGATGGTCGCCGTGCGACTGGCGGAATTGCCTTCGTTGCCGTCGGGACCGACGCTGATCCGGTCGGTGTACCCGGTCAGCCGATCGTGCACGAACACGTCGTCCGCGTGGTTGTTGTCGGGGAACAGGGACAGTGTCTTCGCCCCGGAGGAGAAAGCGACGTAGCGCCCGTCTGCCGAAATCGACGGCAGTTGGCTGATGTCGTCGCCCTGGCGACCGTTCGAATCGACGCTGACCCTGGTGGTCTCACCGGTCTGCCGGTCCCGCACGAAGACGTCGTGGATGTCGTTGGTGTCGCCGAACACCAGGTTCGACGCGGGAGAGTCGAACGCGACGAACCGGCCGTCGGCGGAGATCGACGGATCGAAACTCTCACTGTCGCTCTGCTCGCCGTGCCTGCCGACGCTGACCCTGGTCGTCTCACCGGTCTGCAGGTCGTGCACGAAAATGTCGCGGTAGCGGTTGGTGTCACCGGCCACCAGGTTCGTCGCGAAGGACTCGAACGCGACGTAGCGGCCGTCGGCGGAGATCGACGGATTCCGGCTCACGTTGTTGGCCTGGTTGCCCGCGGAGTCGACGCTGACCCTGGTGATGACGCCGGTCTGCCGGTCGCGGACGAACACGTCGTCCGCTCGGTTGGTGTCGCCAGCCACCAGATCCCTTGCCAGCGAAGTGAAAGCCACGTAGCGGCCGTCGGCGGAGATCGACGGCCCGCTGGCGGAGTTGCTGATCGGTGCCGTGCCGGCCGGCTTCGGTTCGGCATCCGTGGCATGCGCGACGCCGCCCGATAGCAGCGCCGCGACGATTCCCGACGCGAGCACTGCGCGCCCTGCGTTGCGGATTACGGAGAGACGTCTCATGGGTGTCCTTCTGTTCGGTTCGCCGCCACGGCAGCCAATTGCCTTGATCAGCGTTCCGTGTCGGACCGGCCGAAGCATGAGGGAACCCCCTACACCTCCGGCGTCGCGTTCTGCGCGGCGCGTGGCCGTCGCGAACTCGTCCATCAGAGCAGGTCAGTTGTAGTCAGCAGGAGGATGCCGAAGGTCAGATGAGGACCGTCGAGTACCGCCCTGGTGTGATCAGCTGCCATCACAACTATGTCAGTGAAGAGCGGTACGAGGGGATGGATCTGCTGGTCACGCGTAAGGGTGCGATCAGTGCGGGCTCGGGGGAGTGGGGGATCATCCCGGGTTCGATGGGTACTGGCTCGTACATCGTGCGTGGTCTGGGTAACCCGGCGTCGTTCAATTCGGCTTCGCACGGGGCGGGTCGGAAGATGAGCCGGAATGCTGCGAAGCGGCGGTTCTCGACGAAAGACCTGGAGGAGCAGACGTGGGGTGTGGAGTGCCGTAAGGACTCGGGCGTTGTGGATGAGATCCCGGGTGCGTACAAGCCGATCGAGAAGGTGATGGAGCAGCAGCGGGACCTTGTGCAGGTGGTCGCGAAGCTCAAGCAGGTCATCTGCGTGAAGGGCTGAGGGCGCTTACCGTCGAGGGGCCGCGGACTCCGCACACTGTGCGACGTCTGCGGTCCCTCCTCGCTGAACTGACCGTCCGGCAGGGAGTTTTCGCGTGGGTACCGATATCAATGGGTTCATCGAGTGCCGAGCGTGGCACCTCCATGAGGAAGAGGAAGACGCGGTTTGGCGCGCCGTCATCGACCTGTTCTTCCTCAACATCACCCGTAACTATGACGCGTTCGGTTGCCTGTTCGGGATGCGTAACTACGCCAACTTCCGACCGTCGGCTGGCGAGCGCGGCCGACCCGTCGATGCGTCGGAGACGGTTCGTACCGAACTGGATGGTCTCGCCCAATGGCCCGATCAGGCATTCGGCACTACCTGGATCACCTGGACCGAGCTGAAGGCGGTCGACTGGGATGAGCCGGCGGAACTGCCGGACAGCCGTATCCACCAGTACCGGCAGACCTCGGACGGGCTCAAGCTCGTAGGGAAGGCGTCCTGGGACGCGAGGTTCGCGCAGGCGCTCAACCTGCCGCAGCGACCTTCCGACCCGCCACCGACGTGGCCCGACGGAAGGGAATGGCTCATCGGCGACACGCTCTACAGGTCCGAGACGCTCCGTCGGCGGGACGCTGTGCGCGAGGACGGTGAGTGGAAGCCGGTCTGGACCGTGATGGAATCGCTCGCTTCGCAGCACGGCGACGACAATGTTCGACTCGTCGTCTGGTTCGACAACTGAGTCGACCTGCCGGGGGCAACGCACGGCCCCTAAATGAGATCCCGGGTGCGTACAAGCCGATCGAGCAGGTGACGGGCGCGCCAGTGACTTGTGAAATCACTCTTTCCGGCCCTGAAACTCTGTCGAATCCATCGTGGGGTGATGCCTACGCTGATGGCATGGCCGCCCACGCGAAGACCTCGTACGTCTGCCTGCCCTGTCGGGCCTCGTACAAGCAGTCCTACGACAGCGACCGGCAGCGGATCTGCCCGCGCTGCGCCCAGCCGTTGATCCACGCGGGATCGGCCTTCGCCGCGCCCAGGCGGCGGGACATCGCGGCCTGGCGGACGCTCTCGGTCCTGCTGAACGCAGGCGTGGCCTTCCACAAGAGTTGCTGCGGCGGACCTGGATACCGGCCCCGCACGCTACGCGAGGCGCGCGAGCGGGTGGCGTACGCACGGCCTACTGGCGAGCCTGTCGCCAGGGCGCTCGTGCGGTGCGATGCGCCGTGATAGGACACGACAGCCTGGCGCGGTTCGTAGCGCCGCCGGCCCGGCCCATTGATGCCCGTGGCGACTGGACCGTCGCCGAGAGCACGCTCAGTGTGCGGCTGCCCGAGGACTACAAACGGCTGGTCGAGACATACGGGTGGGGCGAGTTCTGCGACTTCCTCTACCTGCGGACGCCGTTCGGCACGAACGAACACAACGGCGTCGAGTGGCAGAGCGGACGCCTGTCGGGGGCGCCCGACAGGGACAGAGGACGCTACCCGTATCCGTTGCACCCAGCACGGGGCGGACTGCTGATCTGGGGCACCACCATGGACGCCGACCGGCTGTGCTGGCTGACCGCCGGGGACCCGCAGGGCTGGCCCGTCGTGGTGTGGGACCGGGACGGCGACTACGAGACCTTTGCCATGGGCGCGGCCGAGTTCATCGAAGGCTGGGCCGGCGGACGCGTCACTTCCCGGCTGCTCGGAGACATGGAAGCGGACCTGGCGCCGTGGTTCAACGCCTTCCGGCCCCGTATCCACCGTTGCATCCGCCTGTCCAAAGGCACCCTCACCTATCGCGAGCGGCTGCGGATCCTCCGCGAAGCCCTGGCTCCCACCGTGGACCGGGGCTCGTGGCGGTCAGAACACGACGAGATGGGTCAGGACCACTTCGCGACCGTCAACTCCGACTGGCTGCTCACCTACGACACGGACCGCCCCCACCAGATTCGCGTCGGCTTTCCCCCCGAGGACATGGAACAGGTTCGGCAGCGCCTCTTCGCTGCCGTCCGGCTCTTGGGCTGCGAGGTACTTGAGATCACGACCGGTTACGGCGTTTCCCTGCCGGCCTGGGACACGGTCGTGGAAGAGGAGGCGTAGCCGCCGATCCGAACAGCGGAAAGCTCCTCGATCACGAGCGTGGCCCCCTGCTTGAATCGCGGCATGACGGACTGGTCGCAGCTGAGTGATGCCTGATTCCTGGTGCGTACAAGCCGATCGAGAAGGTGATGGAGCAGCAGCGGGACCTGGTGCAGGTGGTCGCGAAGCTCAAGCAGGTCATCTGCGTCAAGGGCTGAAGTCCGGTGCTCCACCGGAACGACAGGCCCCGGACTGTTTGTCAGTTTGGGGCCTGCTTCAATCTGCGCTATTGCGGGTATGCGGGCGGCCACCGCAGATCATCGAGACCCCCGTAGTTCACGCCGGGTGCCATCGGTTCCGGCCCATCATTCCCCTCGTTTAACGCTGCCCTGCCAAAGCCCAGACGGGCGGAGTGGGGCAGTGCATGGAGCTCCTGGGAATCGGTGCGATTCAGCGCTTGATCTCGATCGGCGCGCGCCGCCCTGAGGTGGCGGCCGCTCCCGCCACCAGCACGAGCATTGCGGCGATGACGGCGGAGGACGACCGAGCGGGCTGCAGGATCCAAGCCCACGGTTCGGGCTGCCCTGCCGCTGTCCAGCCGGTGGCCGCGCAGATCAACGGCACGGCCGCGGTGATGACTGCGGCGATTCGCGGTCCGAGAAAGGCTGACACCAGCATGGCGAATCCGATGTAACCCGCTGTGTTGCGACCCATGACGACCGCGATCTCCTTGTAGGAGACAAGGTAGAGCAGCAAGGCCGCGAGCACGGTGAGCGTGGCGGCCGACATTCCCAAGGCGGTGTTCCATAGTGGAATCGGGCGGACTGCGACGCTTTCCATGCGTGTGTCGGTACGGCTGAGGCCATACATCAGCATGGCCGCTGGCAGCACCGTGATCAGGTGCCCCACTAGGAAGCTTCCCGACTGCCCCGTTAGTACGGGGATCGGCAGGTCGGTTTCCCCGAACAGGAGACCGCCGCAGGCGGTGATGAGGGCGGTGGCGAAGAAGGCCGCCGCCGCGCGGGCCTTGAGCCACCAGGTCACGGGGTCCCCCCGACGGGCACGAGTTGGGGCTTCGTAGTGCAGGTTGTCATGGCTCGTGTATTGACCTGATACCACGTCAACTGAGTGGCTTGGGGCAACTGCCTGACCTTCTGTGCCACGGCCGCTGCCATGGGACCTGTCTGCTGGGTGACAGTTTCGGCAGAAGATCCTGCGGTGAGCAACAGCCAGGCGGCCACAGGGGCGCGAGCGGCACCGGCGGGGTAGGGGCCCGTGGACGCGCAGGCTGGCGGCGAGGGCATCATGCCTGAGACCACCCCGACGGGGATGTCCTGGGCCTGGGCGTTGGGCAGGACTCCGAGTTTGGCTTCGCCCGGCGCCGGGCTGGCGGCCATGGTGAAGCCTGCGGGTGTGGGAACTCCGGCTGTGGCGAGAGCTTTGATGACCTTGCCGGTTTCGCTGCGGATCATGTCAGCGTCGCGCACCTCTGGCCACAGGCACACATCTACGCCGCCCTGGCCTCGACAGATCAGGCCCGCGGTGGGGCGAGCGATCACAGGATCGGCGTTCAGCCCGTACGCGGCGGACGCTGCTGTGCCTGCCCCGGCCATCACCAACGCCAGCGCCACAATCACGGCTTGGCGTGACGTTCGGTAATTGATTAGGACGGCGCAGGCGAGGGCGAGGCTAACGGCGAAGGCGGCCGCGCTCCACAGTGCTCGGGGGTCCATGATCTGGTCGACGGCGCAGCAGTTGCGCAACCCCGCGCCGACGAGATGCCGCACCCACAGGACGCTCCAGGCCACCGGATAGGCGTTGCAGATGAACGCTCCGACGAGGACGACGGGTACGGAGATGACTGCGGGCCAGCGTCGGCCGATGCAGTGGCCGACGAGCGTGTTGGCGATCAGTAGCAGAAGTTCGACGCCCAGTACTCGGACATCCGGCATACCGAGGCCAAGATCGGCCGAGCCGACCGACAGGAACAGGGCAACGAGCGCGGCGATGACGCCACCGGCGACCACTGGTGCCAGGATCGGGGCAGTGATCCCCAGCGCACTGCGCGCGCTGGCTTGCTTGAACACGCGACCCCGTGTCAGGCGGGCACCTTCCCAAGCTCCCAGGGCCGCACAGGTAGTGAAGATGAACGGCTGAGCGTAGGTTGAGTTCGCAGTGGCCGAAGGCCAGTAGTGATCGGTGGTCCAGGCCGTGAGGTCGTTACCAAGCGCGACCAGTACGAACACAACGAGGAACGGCACGACGTAGGTTGCCGCGGAAGATCGCATGAGGGTACGAAGCAGCATGCTCACGCCTCCCCGTGAACCAGGTGGGCATAGGCGGCCTCGGCTTGCTCACGGGACCCGACCAGGCCATGACCGGCCAAGGCGTGGAAATCTTCAGTGCTTCCCTGGAAGCACACCATTCCACGGTCCAGGACGACCACTTGGGAGTATGAGTCGGCCAGGTCTTCCGTTTGGTGGGTGGAGACCACGACATTCACATCCGCACTGAGCTCTTCCAAAAGGCCCCTGAACACGCGTCGCTGTGTGGGATCCAGGCCGGCGGTCGGCTCGTCCATGAGGATCAGTTCACTCTGATGCGTGAGGGCACCGGCCAGGCCCATCCGCCGCTTCTGCCCTCCGGACAGTTGGTGGCTGCGCCGGTCGGCGAGATCCCCGAGGTTCACCCGCGTCAGCGCGTCGGCCGACGCCTGCCACGCAGATGAGCGAGACATCCCCTTCAGCCACCCTGAATAGGCAACCTGCTCACGGACCGTCAGTCCAGGTATCGCCACAATCTCCTGGGGCAACCAGGCCACAGCCCGGACATAGTCAGCCTTGCCTCGGCGGCTTACGGGACTCTGGTCCTTCCAGGTGACTTGCCCGTGCTCAGGACGTAGATGGGTCGCCGCCAGAGCCATCAGGGTCGACTTGCCCGCGCCATTCGGCCCCAGCAGGACTGTCGTGGGGTTATCGATCGTCAGGTCCAGGCCAGTGAACACCGACGCGCTCCGGTTGTAGCGGAAAGCGATTCGGCTGAAATGCAGTGACATATGTGCAAACTCATTCTGCCGCGGCATCTGCGGGCACAGTTCGGTCCATGACCACGTACGGGCAGCAGGGGCCCGGCAGCCGGTGACGGCCGAGCCCCTGCGCTACCCCTAACTACCAGTTGATACCGACACTGTTGACACTCAGACGTGAGCCACCGTTGAACCCGGTCAGCGTGAAGTAGTAGGTGCCGGCGGATTCGTCACCCCAGTTCGAGGTGGCGTTGCAGTAGTTGGTCCGGGACCCACGGTTCTCGTCCGGCGCAAAGTCGACTTCCTTGGAGAGCTTCAGAGTGGCCGAGCTGAAGATGGCGTCCGTATGGCAGGTGGTCAAGGAAACAGCCGTCCTAATGCTGTCACTGTTTCTGTCATACCAGCGGTTGGACTCATGGCCTCGCTCCCACACGGATATGTAGGTGGAGCGGTGGCCCTCGGCATGAGCCGGGAGCACACCCAGGCCCAGGAGCACAACGCCCCCCGCGGCGACAGCCGTTGCCTTACGCATACTTGTCACGATCCCCTCCGATGCGCGCGAGCTCTGTGGCGTATGAGCCGCAGAGCTGCCCTTGTGATTGATGCAAGCTCGCCGAGCAATCATATGAACACTGAGCGCAAGGTGCAGCAAATTTGTTCGATTTGAGGAAGATCTGAGAGTGGTTGCGCCTCGCATCATGCGATAAGGCGCAATCCGGACGGTTGTTTCTCTCCACGTGGCTTGAAGTCGCCTCATCGGCAGGGGTGTTGTGGACGGACTGTCCCTTATCCGGCGGCTCGGCCGCTCACGCTGCCGAGCCCGGAACAAGAAGGAGATCGAGAAGCGCGCGGACTGTGCGCTGCAGGACCACGGCGAGGATGACGTCCTCCTAACGTGCTCGGAGGCAGTCGGGGACCTGCGGAAACTGGCGGACTCGCGACTCCTGGCGTGAGGGGCAAGTAACTGCGGCGGTGTCTTCAACGTGGCGGCCGAGTACGCGGCCGCGAACTCGCCTGGAGGGGCCGGTCAGTTGTAGTCACCACAACTACGTGGCGGAGGAGCGGTACGAGGGCATGGACCTGCTGGTCACGCGTAAGGGCGCGATCCGGGCGGGGAGCGGCGACTTCGGGATCATCCCGGGCTCGATGGGGACCGGCTCGTACATCGTGAAGGGCCTGGGAAACCCCGCGTCCTTCAACTCGGCCTCGCATGGGGCGGGTCGGAAAATGAGCCGGAACGCTGCGAAGCGGCGGTTCTCGACGAAGGATCTGGAGGAGCAGACGCGGGGTGTGGAGTGCCGTAAGGACTCCGGCGTCGTGGATGAGATCCCGGGTGCGTACAAGCCGATCGAGAAGGTGATGGAGCAGCAGCGGGACCTGGTCGAGGTGGTGGCCAAGCTGAAGCAGGTCATCTGCGTGAAGGGCTGAGGTCCAGCACGTCACGTGAACGAGGGCCCCGGACTGGTAGCAGTCCGGGGCTCGTTGGGGGCAGCGGGACCTGGTCGACTGAGCGCGCTTGAAGTGCGCTGGCGGACGTGCGTTTGGCCCAGATTCTGGTAGTAGCCGACCTATGACGCCGAACACCCGCTTGCGCGTCTCCTCACCGTCGGGACGCCACGTAGAGGTCCGGCGCGGCGGTTGTCCGGCCGCCGCCCGGCCGCTTTCCTCCGCCCGTGCGACGGACCGGGGGAATGGCCCCGCTGGGCCGAGTAGAGCAGTGGGCTGGCGGGGCCGCGAGCCCGTTTCGAGACTTGGCCCTATGAATCACCGACAACGATTCCTCGGATCGCGCGCCCGATCGCTGGCCGCCCTCGTGGCGGGACTGCTCCTGCTGGCGGGCGCACCGAGCGCGTTCCCGCTCTCCCGGGACGGCGCGAGTGTCGCCGCCGCCGGCTGCGTCTCCACACCGGTCGCGTACCGGGCCGCGTGGGAGGCACGCGAGGTCCGGTGCGTGGCGCCGTCCCTCTTCGGGACCGCGTACACCCGGGGCCAGACCTCCCTCTACCCGAGCGGCTTTCGCTATGCATGGGCCGGCTCCAGCACCAACCTGGAGCAGTACCTGAAGCTGCGCGCGCGGTACGGCGACCAGCCGGCCAAGGTCGGCATCGGGGTCCTGTCCTACGTCGGCTACCCGGGACTGGACGACTGGTCGACGCCGACCGATCTGGAGGTCTACACGCTGCCGTCCGGCGTCCGTGCGCAGGTGCCGGCCTTCGAGACCTGGTTCCGGCTGCTCGACGAGGAGTTCGGTACGACGGGGGCGTACCCGCTCGCGGCCCAGCGCGACCTGGTTGTCGCGTACTCACAGCTGGACCGGGGCGAGGACGTCGTCGGGGCGTTCGAGGAGGTCACCGGCTGCCGCCGCGACGCACTGCTCGCGGGTGAGGCTCCCTCGGCGGAGATCGGCTGCGACCGCTCCTTCCTCGGCGCGCTGGCGGCTGCCGGCCCGTCCCCGTACGACGGCGGTGACTCCCGGACGTGCTTCGCGAACTTCCAGACGCGCTACCGGGGCCACCGGGACGCCTCGGCGCTGCGGGGCGCGCTGTTCCAGTGCCAGGACGCCGGGTTCCTCAACACCGGTGTGGGGCTGGGGTACAACACGTACGCCAATCCGTTCGTGTGTCGGCCCGCCGACCGGCAGAGCGTGCGGGAGCGGTACACGGGCCGCGAGTTCATCCTGCCGAGCGCCCCCTTCACCGCCTTGCCCAGCCATGTCACCATCCCGCTGGACCTGGGGACACCGGGCCGGCGCGGCTTTCTGCACGCGGGTTACTGCTAGGGCCTCCCCTTGGCCGGGGCATGATCGGGAGTTGCACCGAACGATTTGCAGTCCCATAACGGGCTGTCCGTGAGCACTTCTGGTGGCGCTGCCGTGCTCACTACGTGCCTCACCGGCCCTCCGGGCCCCGTGATTGTCCAGGCATCAGGGTTGTGGTGGAGCCGTGCTCCCGTATCTGGCCGGCGTCCAGGATGTGCACGGTGTCTGTGTAGTCGGCGATCAGGTGGAGTTCGTGGGAGACCATCGCGATCGTCATGGCGTGCTCGGTCCGCAGCCGGGTGAGAAGGTCCATGACCGCAGTGGCGGTGGCCGGGTCGAGGGCGGATGTGATCTCGTCGCAGAGCAGGACGTCAGGAGCGGCGGCCAGAGCGCGGGCAATGGAGACGCGCTGACGCTGACCGCCGGAGAGCTCTGCCGGGTAGCGCCCGGCGAAGTCGCCCGGAAGTTCAACCTGCTTGAGCAACTCGGTGATCCGGCCGGGTATGGCGGCCCGGGAAAGGCCGGCGTGCAGGCGCAGGGGCCTGGTCAGGGCTGCTGCGATCGTGTGTGAGGGGTTGAGGGCTGCCAGCGGGTTCTGTGGGACGAACTGGATGCGGCGCTGGTCCTCCCGTGTGCGCCGACGTGCTCTGTGCCCCAGTGACCGTCCGTCGAGCGTGAGCTCGCCGGTGTCCGGGGGGTGCAGTCCGGCGAGGACCCGCAGGAGTGTGGTCTTACCCGAACCTGAGGGGCCGACGATGCCGGTGGCGGACCCGGCGGGGGCGGTGAAGTCGACGGCGTCGAGGGCCAGGTGGCGGCCGCCGCGGTGACGGAACGCGACGCTGACGGAGCGTGCCGCGAGCCCGTTCCGCTCGGTCTCGCGCGTAGCCGGGATCGGGCGGCTTGCGGGGGTTGGGGCTTTCTGGGCGGGAAGGCTGCGGAATGCCGGGGTGGCCAGCTGGATGACGTCGTCGGCGTAGGACCGGACAAGATCAGCGTCGTGGGTGGCCATGACGACGGCGAGGCCCCGGCCGGCTGCCAGGTCACGCAGCAAAGTGGCGATCTCGTCGCGCAGGGCTGCGTCCAGCCCTGCGGTGGGTTCGTCCAGCAGCAGAACATCGGGCGTGCGCGCGAGCGCGCGGGCAATGGCGACGCGGCGTTGCTGCCCCCCGGAGAGGGCGGTGGGGCGTCGCTCGGGGAGTCCGTCGTCGACGGGGAGCCGGCATTCGCGCAGGAGCCCCAGGATGGTTGCTTCGCTGCGGTCGTGGGCCACTTCGGCCACGAGCTGACGGACCTTCATCCGTGGATTGAGAGCCGATCCGGGATCCTGCCCGACGTAGGCGATGCGTGAGCGGCGCAGATTCCGCAGCTCCTTGGGGGAGAGCGTCGGGGTGTGGTGGCCCAGGACATCGAGCGTTCCACCGGAGATGGCGGCCCCGGGCGGGATGTGGCCGATCAAGGCGCGAAGCAGGGTCGTCTTGCCGGATCCGGAGGCGCCGGTGAGTGCGGTGACACGGCCTGCGTGGAAGGCGGCGGAGACGGTCGGGAGCAGGACGGGCCCATCCTGGACGGCGATCTTGAGATCGGTGACCGTGGCGACGGGCGACGACGCGTCCTTCCGCGGGGTCTGGTCGGCCGGGACGGCTTGTGTGTCGTGATGTGCGGTGTCGCTCATGAGGTGGTCACCGTCCTGCGGACGAAGGGGGGCGCCAGGGCCGTGGAGGCGAGGTTGACGGTGATCGCGAGGAGGGCGATGGCGAGGCTCGGAGCCACGACGGCCCAGGGGTTGAGGAGGATGCCGGGGGCGTTCTCGCGGACCATCAGGGACCAGTCGGGGTCCGGCGGCTGCGGGCCGATCTGGAGGAAGCCGGCCATCGAGATGACGTAGGTGGCTTCGACGAACCGCAGGCCGAACAGGGCCAGGACGGTGGCGCGGAGATTGGGCAGCAGCTCGCGCAGCGCGATGTAGGCGAGGCTCTCGCCGCGAGCCTGGGCTGCTTCGACGTAGCCGGAAGCGGCGAGGGGGGCCGCGGCACTGGCGACGATCCGCACGGCGTACGGGATGCCGAGGACGATCGCCGCGCAGATGACCGCCCAGCGTCCGCCGCCGGGCCAGGCCAGGGCGATGAGCATGATGCCGAGGATGGGCGGGAGGAGGATCGCGACGTCGGCGGTCCGCTCGACGGCCCGGCCGACGGCGGGACGCAGTACGGCGATGCATCCCAGAAGTGTTGCCACCAGGGTGACGACGACTGCGACGAGGAAGGCGCCGCCGATCAGGGCGGTGCCGCCGTGCAACAGGCGGCTCAGGACATCGCGGCCCAGCTGGTCGCCGCCCAGGGGAGCGCCGTTGCCCGGTGTCATGTAGGGGCCGGTGACGGGGGTGTCGATGGTGTGAGGAGAGAGGAAGGGGCCGCACAGGGCCAGGAGGACGAGCAGGACACCGGGGGCGATGCGAGGCAGGGCCTTGGCTCGGGCGGAGGCGGTCCGCCGCTTGCGGGCGGCAGTGGTGGCGCTCATGCGCGGGCTCCCAGGGCGCGGGCGCGGATGAGGTCCGCCGCCAGCAGAATGAGGCTGATGACGGCGCCGGCACATATGACGACGCCGGCGACGAGCGGGGTGTCGCGGCCGGAGACGGCACCGGACAGGACACTGCCGATGCCGGGGTAGTTGAAGAGGGTTTCCACCACCACGGCGCCTCCCAGGAGCATGCCGGTCGACGTGGCGATGCCGGTGGCGATGGTCGGTACGGCCCCGGGCAGGGCATGACGCAGCAGCACCTGGCGGGTTGGCAGGCCGTCCAGAAAGGCGGCTTCGACGTGGGGCGTTGCGGCCTGGTCGGCAAGGGCTCCGCGCACAATCCGTGTGTTCCAACCGGTCTGCGGGATGACCAGGGCGAGGACCGGCATGATCAGCATCGTCCAGGTCGCCGGGGAGCCGTCGGCGCCGGTGACGGTGACGGCGGGCAGCCAGCCTGTCCACAGCGACAGCACGAGCAGCAGCAGGACGGAAATGACGAACTCGGGTACGGCGAATGCCGCGGTGGCCGTGTGTCCGACGATCCGGTCGACGAGCCGTCCGGGACGGGCGGCGGCCCAGCAGCCGAGAGCCAGGGACAGGACGACGGTGACCACGAACGCACTCCCCCCGAGCAGCAAGGTGTTGGGGAGGGGGTCGGCCAGCAGTTCGGTGACGTCCTGGCCGCGGGCCGACGTGCCGAGGTCACCGGTGGGCAGTGCGGTCATCCAGTTCCAGAAGCGCTCCCACAGCGGCCGGTCAAGACCCAGCAGTTGACGTCGGGCGGCCACGTCGGCCGCGCTGTCACCGCGCTCGGACGATGCCGATGCCGCGTCTCCGGGCAGCACTTCGACGGCGGCGAAGACCACGGCGAGGAGCACCACGAGCATCAGCGCACGGCGAGCGACTGCCGCGGCTGCCCGGCCGGCGAGCGCGGTGGCGCGACGCGACGCGGTGGCCGCCCCTGCCGGAGCGGGGGCGGCCACCGTGTCGGTGCTGGCCGTGGGGCTCAACGAAGCCACACGTCCTCGAGCTGGACCCGGCCGTAGCCGGCGAGCTTGGGCAGGTTCTGGACCTTGGACGCCGCCAGGTCGATGCCGTCGGCCATGCCCCACAGCAGGTAGCCGGACTTGGCGAACTCGATCTGCTGGAGTTCCGTCAGCGCGGCAGCGCGAGCCGTTTCGTCGGCCGTGCCGATGACCTTCAGGTAGGAGGCGTCGAACTCCTTGTCCGCCCAGCCGGCTTCGTTCTGTCCCGCCTCACTGACCATGGTCTTCGAGGCGAAGAAGACGACCGAGTCGTTGGTGCCCCAGTACGTCGTGTAGAAGTCGCCGTTCTTCCAGGTCTTGTCCCAGAAGGTGCCGGACTCCTGCTTGACGACCTTGATCTTGATGCCCGCCTCGCGGGCCTGGTTCGCGAAGAGCGTCGCGGACTCGGCCAGGCCGGGGATGTCCTCGGTGGTGACGAGGTCGTAGGTCTTGGACAGGTCGAACTTGGCTTCCGCGAGGAGGGACTTGGCCTTTGCCAGGTCCTTCTTGCGCTGGGGGATGTCCTTGGCCAGGTGAGGGTCCCCGGTGCCCATGATGTCGTTGGCGACCGTGCCGTATCCGGACAGGACCTGCTTGACCATCGCGTCGCGGTCGACGACCAGGCGCATGGCCTCGCGCACGCGTACGTCGGCGAACGGTCCGCTCGCGGTGCGCATCACGATCGGCATCGCCATGTCGTTGGGGCGACGCAGGACCTGAATGTCCTTGCGGCTTTCGGCGGTGCGGGCGGCGACCGCGCCGGCGTTGGAGGCGACGTCGATCTGGCCGGCGAGGAGGGCGTTGGCCATGGCCTGCGGGGTTTCGAACATGGTGACCTCGATGGCGTCGAGGTGTACGGCACCGCCGTACCACTTGTCGTTCTTCACCAGGCGGGCGTTGCCGCCGCGGTACCAGTCCAGCTTGAACGGGCCGGTGCCCGGCGCCTTCTCGACGGCCTTGTCGGCGGTGTCCTTCTTGAGGACGAACGTCGTCAGGCGGGTGAGGAGGGGCAGTTCGGCGTTGGCGTAGTCGGAGACCAGGACGACGGTGTCGGTTCCCTCGGCGCGGATGTTCTCAGGCTTGATGCCCGGCAGCCGCGCGGCACCCGAAGGGGTGTTGCGCAGGCGCTTCAGCGACCAGACGACGTCCGCGGCCGTCACCGGGCTGCCGTCGTGGAAGGCCGCCCCCTTGGCGATCTTGAACTTCCAGGTCTTCAGATCGGCTGACGGCTCCCACGAAGCTGCCAGCCGGGGCTTGGTGTTGGGGTTGGCGCCGGGGATCGTGAGGGTGTCGTGGATGAGGGCGAGGATGAGGTAGTCGCTCTCATTGGCCTGGGTGCCGTGCGGGTCGCGAGTGATGGCGCTCGCGCGGCCGAGTGCTCCGACGCGGAGCGTGCCGCCGCTCTTGGGCTTGCCGCCACCGGCCGGTGCGGCGTCGGTGTTTCCCGACCCCGAGGAGCAGGCGGCGAGCAGTGCGGTCGCGCCTATCGCTCCGCCGGCCAGCAGTATTTGGCGCCTGTTGATGTCCACGTACGTCCCTCGATCCGCTGGCAAACTGGGGGGTGCTTAGGTTTGCCTACCCTAACGACGTGCGTAGCCGCAACCTGTCGCCCGCGATGGATCACATGTCCGAATTTGCCCCCGGGGTTTGTGGCTAAGGTTTGCCTTACCTAAGTTCCCTGCTACTGTTCGGGCCGTTCGCCGGGTCCGCGCGGCCACGGCCGGCCCCCAACCAGCCGTCGAATCATGTCAGTTACGGAGCCTTGCCTTCGTCGTGAGTGAACTGCGCCAGTGAACCGGCATGCCCCCCTGCCATCCGACTGAAACGGATTTCTTCGCCATGAGCACGGCAGCCGCACCTGTCCGCACGCTCGATGCCCACACGGTGGGCGAACTCCGCCAGGCTGCGGAGAAACTGCTCGCCGAGTTCGGAACCTCTGCCACCAGTCCGCAACTTCTGGTCCGTGTCCGGGAAGTCGCCAGTGGGTTGAGCCGGCCCTTGCGCGACGAATGCCGCCCCGTGGACACCGCTGACGGACTGTTCGTCCTGCGCGGCCTGGACGTCGACGACGAGGAGGCCGGCCCGACCCCGTCCAGCTGGGCCACCGCCGGCGACAGCGGCGCGGTGTATGACATCGTCCTGCTGCTTCTCGCCACCGTGATGGGCAATCCCATCGCCTGGGACGGCCAGCAGGACGGCCGCTTCGTCCACAACATCGTCCCCTCCCCGGGACATGAGACGGAGCAGACCGGCGCATCCAGCAGCGTGCTGCTGAGCCCTCACACCGAGGACGCCTTCCACCCCGGCCGCGCCCATCTGCTGATGCTCGGCTGCATGCGCAACCCCGACAACATCGCCACCACCGCGGCCAGCATCCGCAAGACCCGCCTCACCGACGCGGACACCGAAACGCTGAGGAAGCCGGTGGTGCCGATCCTGCCCGACGACGCCTACGAAGCTGCTCAGGGCTACACGGACGAGGCTGCGCCCGCGGTACCGGCGCTGTACGCCGCCGAGGACGGCATGACGCTGCGCTTCGACCCGGCGTACACGCCGCTGGACGACGCGGACGAGGCCTACCGGAGCGCGTACGGAAGGCTGTCGGACGAACTCGCGCGGGTGTCGGTGGCCGTCAGCCTCAGCCCCGGCGAAATCCTCGTCGTCGACAACGACATGGTCGTCCACGGCCGAGTGCCGTTCCAGGCCCGGTACGACGGAACCGACCGCTGGCTCAAGCGTGCCTCCGTACGCGTCCCCGGGCGGCGCACACGCCCCGCGGCCGAATCCGCCGAGCACGGGTTCGGTCAGGCCGCCCTCGAAGCACATGCGAGCTGAACACCCGCCCCGCACTGGAGGAAGCATCACCATGACGGACACTTCGGCCGCCGCCGACGGCACCGCCATATCCGGCGACCCCAAGAGCCTGCGGGTCCTGTCGACCACCGACCTCGCCGGGATCGACATATCCCTCGCGGACGTGGTCGCCACCGTGGAGGGTGCCTACCGCACCCTGCACGCCGGCCAGTCCGACAACCCCCGGAAGCTGACCGTCAAGCCGCAGGACGGTCACTCCGTCTCCTACGCGATGCTCGGCCGGGACGGCTCCCGCAACGTTGTGGCGATCAAAACCTCGTACAAGCACGGCCTGGACAAGGGTCGCGAGGAACAGCACTACTACACCGCGTTGACGATCTACGACGACACCACCGGGCTCCCGGTCGCGATGATGGACTGCTCCCGCATCGGCTCCTTGCGAACGCCCGCCGTGTCCGCCTTGCTGGCCCGCGAATGTGCGGCCCCCGGCGCCCGCTCGGCACTGGTCATCGGAACCGGCACCCAAGGCCGCCTCGCTCTGCCGTTCCTGCTGACTACCCTGCCAGGCCTTGACCGGCTGATGGTGTTCGGCACCCACGCCGACGGCATCGCCGCCGTCCGCGAGCAGCTGAAAGTCCACTTCCCCGACCGGGACATCGAGATCGTCACCGACGTGCGGGCCGCCGCCGCGGACGCCGATGTCATCGTCGCGACCGCCGGCGCCCACACCCCGGCCGCGGTTGAAGCCGAGTGGCTGAAGCCCGGCGCGCTGTCCGTCCTGGTGGGTCACGGACTCGCGCCGTCGACCCTGCACCGGGCGGACCGTGTCATCGCGACCAGCGAGGCGCAGATGAACGTCACCGGCACCGACATGGCCGACGCCGACGGCAAACTGCCCGCCGTCGACTCGGAGTTCCCGCCCGTACTCGCGGGAACCACCGCGGGCCGCCTCAGCAGTACTGAGCGGATCTTCGCCTACAACAGCGGCCTCGTCGTCACCGACATCGCTCTCGGACATCACTTCGCCCAGCTGGCCATCGCCCAGGGCCTGGGCACCGAGGTGCCGCTGTGGCAGTGAGCCCCGGCCGCTGGCCTGCGCTCCCCGCCCTCGCCGACCCGGCAACGGAGCAGGTGCTGGACAGCGGGCTGCTGCCTGAACTCGCCCATGCCTTCGGCGGCCCGTTCCACTTCCTGCTCCCCGACGCTTTCGACGCCAACCTGCGCGCCATGCAGGACGCGCTGGCGGCCGCAGGAGTGGACGGCTTCGTGTACTTCGCCAAGAAGGCCAACAAGGCAGCTGTGTTCGTCGAACGGGCGGCGGCGGGCGGCGCCGGCGTGGATGTCGCCTCCGCCGGTGAACTGCGGGAAGCCCTCGGTCACGGTGTCCGCGGCGAACATGTCGTCGTCACCGGCCCGGCGAAGGACGCCTCCCTGCTCCGCCTGGCGGTCCAGCACGGTGCGCTCATCGCGGTCGACGCCCTCGACGAACTCGACACGCTGATCACCATCGCACTGACCGGTCGCGTGCGCCCGGCGCGTGTCCTGCTGCGCTGCCTTCCCCCCGAGCAGCCGCACAGCCGCTTCGGGATGAACGAGAACGAACTGGCGACCGCCATGGACCGGTGTGTCCAGGCGGGCGAGGCACTGCGCATGGAAGGCTTCAGCTTCCACCTGTCCGGCTACGCTCTCCAGCCCCGCGCCGACCTCGTCGGCCGTCTCGTCGAGCGCTGCCTCAAGGCCCGCATCCACGGCCTGGAAGCCAGCCGGATCAGTATCGGCGGCGGCCTGCCCATCAGCTACACCGACGCGAGCAGCTGGCACACCTTCCTCGCCGAGCACCACAGCCGCTACTACCACGCGGGCAAGACATTCCAGACGAGTGACTTCTACCCCTATCACTCTCCGGAGGCCGGGCCCGCCGCCCTGTCCTCACTGCTGGCAGCCACACCCGAAGGAAGCCACCAGTCGCTCGCCGAGATGGTGAAAGACGCCGGTGTGGAGCTGCTGCTCGAGCCGGGCCGCGCTCTCCTCGACCAGGCCGGGGCGACCGTCTTCAGCGTTCAGGGCGTCAAGGACCGGGAGGGATACCAGCTCCTGACCGTCGACGGCACCAGCCTGAGCCTGTCCGAGCAGTGGTTCAACAGCGAATTCCTGCCCGACCCCCGCCTCCTGCCGCAGGACACCACCGGACCCGTCGGCACCTACCCGGCCAGCGTCGGGGCCGCCACCTGCCTCGAATCCGACATGATCACCTGGCGCAAGGTCGGCTTCTCCCGGCGGCCGCGCACCGGTGACCTGCTGGTCTATCCCAACACCGCCGGATACCAGATGGACTCGAACGAGTCGCCCTTCCACGACCTGCCGCTGCCGCCCAAGGTCGTCATCGACCAGACCGACCGGCCTCGCCCGCGCTGGCGTCTCGACCGCCACTTCGCCTGACCGGTCCCGCCTGCCCCGCCCGTCCCCCTCAACAGGAGCATTCGATGCCCGGAGCACTCCAGCGTCCCGCCGTGGTCTCCCGCGTGTCCGACCTCATCGGCTACACCCCTCTGCTGGAACTCGCCTCCACCGAGACAGGCAGCCGCCTGTTGCTGAAGCTGGAGATGTTCAATCCGACCGGCACGGCGAAGATCCGCATGGCCCGGGCCATGGTCACCGCCGCCGAAGAGGCCGGCGAACTGCGGACCGGCGGCAGAATCATCGAGTCCACCTCGGGCAATACGGGCCTCGGACTGGCGGTCATCGCCGCCGAGCGCGGCTACACGTTCACCGCGGTGGTCGACAACCACGCATGCGTGGACAAGCTGCGCGGCATGAAGGCCCTGGGCACCGAACTCGTCTACGTCGTCGACGACGGCACGGAGGAACTCGCCACTGCCGCCCGCGAGGAACTCGCCGAGGACATGGCCCGCGGCCAGGACAACACCATTTTCACCGAGCAGCACAACAACCCTGCCAACGGCGTCGGTTACTTCCCCGTCGCCCACGAGCTCAACGAAGCCCTCGACGGGGCAATCGACGTTCTCATCGGCGCGGTCGGCACCGGCGGCGCGCTGTGTGGCACCAGCCGCGAACTGAGCAAGCTGATCTCCGGATTCACTGTCATCGGCGTCGAGCCCAAGGGCTCCATAGCATTCGGCGGCCCCGCCCACGACTACTACCAGTCCGGCACCGGCACGCCCGAAGGTGCCGAGATCGGGGCCCTGGTCGACTTCGACCTGATCGACGAAGGCGTCAAGGTCGGCGACGTCGAGGCGTTCGCGACATGCCGGGCCGTAGCCCGGACCGGACTGCTCATCGGCGGCTCTGCCGGCGGCGTCGTCCATGAGGCGCTGACCCGCCTGCAATCCCTTCCTCCAGGCAGCACTATGGTCGCCCTGATCAACGACGGTGGGGAAAAGTACATGGACACCGTCTTCAACGACGACTGGATGCAGGAGCGCAATCTCCTCAACGACGAGGCCGAGCGCGAAATCGACGAGCTCCTCAGCAAACTCCGCAGGAACCGATAACCCCATGCTGACCACCCTCCTCCGCGACAGCCGCGCCCTGGCCACCCTCGCAGTGCCGCTCGTCCTCACCCAACTCGCTCAAGTCGCTCTGACGACCACCGACACGGTGATGATGGGCCTGCTCGGCACCCAGGAACTGGCCGCCGGCGGCCTGGCCATCGTCATCTTCAACCAGCTCCGCACCATGGGCGTCGGCCTCGTCACCGCCGTCGGCAACCAGATCGCCGCGGCTGCGGCACGAGCGGAGAAGGACGCGCAGGAGGGCGCGCAGGAGAAAGGCGATTCGGCGAACGAGGAAGTCCGCCGAATCGTGCGGGCCGGCCTTGCCGTCGCCACCCTCGCCGGCGTCGCAGGGATCATCCTCATGATCCTCATCGGGCAGGCCCTCAGCCTGCTCGGCCAGGACGCCGGCGTCGTCGACCGCACGCAGACCATGCTGATGGCCCTGGCCCCCGGACTGCTGCCCTGCCTGTGGTTCCAGGCCATCCGTCAGTTCACCGTCGGCATGCGCCGGCCCCAGGCTCTGCTGCAGATCACCATCGCGTCCGTCGCCGTCAACGCCGGCCTGAACTGGATACTCATCCACGGCACCTTCGGCATACCCCGGCTCGGCCTGACCGGCATCGGCGTCGCCACCTCCACCGTCTACCTGCTGTCGTTCATCGCCCTCTACCTCTCGGCGAAGAAAGACAGCGAGCTGGCGCCGCTGCTCAGCCTGAACATCGCCAAGACGGACCCCGCCACGGTGAAGCGACTGATCGCACTTGGCGTCCCGATCGCGGCGACGTACGGATCCGAAGCGGGCTTCTTCTCCGTCACCGCGCTGATGGCCGGTTCCTTCGGACCGGACGCGCTCGCCGCCCACACGGCCGTCAACCAGCTCGTCTACATCGTCTTCCAGGTGGCCGTCGGCTTGTCCCACGCCGCATCCATCAACGTCAGCCGTGAACTGGCGCTTGGTCGCACTGATGACGCCCGCCGCATCAAGAACACCGCTCTCGCCTGCGCCGCCGCCGTCATGGCGCTCGTCGGCATCCTGTATCTCACGATTCCCCGGCTGGTCCTGGCCCCCTTCCTCGACTCCGGCTCCGGGCAGGCGTTGACCATCGCCACCCACCTGCTTGTCGTCACCGCGTTCCTCCAGTTCTTCGACTGCGCCCAGAACATCGGGGTCGGACTCCTGCGTGGTCTCGACGACACCAAGAGCGGGTTCCGCATCACCCTCATCGGCTACTGGGCCATCGGACTCCCGGCCGCCTGGCTCCTGGCCTATCCGCTGGCCCTCGACACCCTCGGCATCTGGTTGGGTCTGCTCACCGGACTGGCTGCTACCGCGGTGCTCTTGCTGCGCCGCTACTCCGCCTCCCTCGGCCTCCGGACGGCCGGGCACACCGTGGCGGCCTCCGCATGATCGGTCGCACTGCCAACCGCGGCCGGCTGAGGCCGGCCGGGGGCCATTGCCCGGTACCCTGAGCCGCCCACGTCATAGGCCCGCACGAAGGCAGCTGCCGTGAACGAAGAGCTGGAGCAAGCCCCCGACAACCCGGCCGGGGCAAGTGTGTTGATGGCAGCGCTGGCCTCCTCCGAACAAGCACAGCGCGCCCTCTACACGGCCTGCCATCCCCTCCCCAGCCTCCCGTCGGAAAACGCCCTCCGCCAGGCCGAAGCACTGCGGGCGGCGGCAATGGGACTGCCCCCGGCGGGCTGTGCGGAGGCTGCCGGTATCCCCGAAAGACTCCTTGAGCGATGGCGGGCCGACCTGCCCGCGTTCGACACGGCTATGCGCGCCGCGCAGCATCTGGCCGAGCAGCATCACCTCACCGAGACCAAGATCAATCCGGTCAAGTTGGGCGTGATGCTGCAGGCCATCCGGTACGGCATGGGCGTACGGGATGCCGAAGCCCTCATCGGCTTTCCCCGCTCCGTGTTTCAGCGTCTGCGCCGTGACAATCCGTCAGTCCGTCATCTCGTAACGGCGGCACAGGGCTTCCGGAACAGAGTCGCCGCGTCCAGGGCGGCAGGCCGGAGATCCCACACCTTCACCTACCGTCTCGTACGACGCGACGGCGACGTCTAGGGCGCCAGCTGCACTTCGGCTGGTCGGACTTGAGGCGCTCACTCTCCGAACGCGGCCGCGGTGACTTCCCGTTCCAGTTCCGCGCGGTGGAACTCGTAGGTCCCGATGTCGGAGACCTTGATGAGCAGGCAGAAGCGCTCCACCGACGACAGTTGTCCGGCCACCCGCGCGTACTCGCGCCGCAGGAAGTGGATCGCGGCCAGGTTGGCCACGGGCGTCTGCCCGGCCACCAGGAACACGGGGCAGACGGACTCCACGGGCGTGAACTTCGCGACGAGGGCGTACTCCTGGTTGCCTTTGTCGAAGAGGAACTTCTCCCCACCGACCTCGATGGCCACCGAGTCCGCACGGGTGGCGTCGTAGGGATGCATGACGACGCCGGGCATGTGGGCGGCAAGGTGACCGCCGGTGCGGACGTTGGCGCCCCCGGTGGGTCCGCCTACGCAGAATTCGGTGCGATCTCCGTTGCCGCCACGGAAGTCACCGGACTCCAATGAGACGTGGCAGTCCAACTCAGCGGCAAGCATGGCCAGTTCCAGCACCGCCCGTACATCCCGATGATGCGCTGTGCCGGGCGCGTTGTGCTTGTTGCCCAGCACCATCAGGCAGGTCTGCCCGGGCCGGACGCCGAAGAACGCTGCCCTCTTGTTCACAGCCCGAGCGCGCTTGGCGCGCTCCCTCAATCAGACGAACCCACCGCCGAGCAAGCTCGTCACGAGCCCGATCGCGATGTTCGCGAGCACCGACTGAATCACGCCCCCCTCTCTCCGGCCGGCATCGTTTCACGGCCGGGCGAACGCGTCGAGTGACGGGGAGCGGCCAGGCCGAACCAGGTGAGCACCAGAGGAAGCTCCGCCTGATGGCCGGTCAAGAGGGTTGGGGCAAGCCGCCGATGAGCAAGTGAGCGGACCGACGAGACGCGGGAGACGCGATGTGGCAAGACCTGATGAGTGTGGGCATCTCGTACGGCGAGAAGGCGGTACGCACCGTGCTGGTCTATCTGGTGATCCTGGTGCTGCTCCGGTGGGGCGGGAGACGGGAGCTCGCTCAGCTCAACACCTTTGACCTGGTGGTCATGCTGTTGCTGGCCAACGTGGTGCAGAACGCCATCATCGGACCCGACAATTCCGTGTCCGGAGCCGCCTTCGGCGCTGCCGTGCTGCTCGCGGTGAACGCACTCGTGGTCCGGGCTGCCTCGCTGTCCAGCCGGCTCGGCCGCCTGCTCGAGGGAACGCCTGTCATTCTCGCGCGCGACGGGCAGTGGCTGCCCTCCGAGGTCAGGCGCAGCGGACTGAACCGCGCGGACTTGGATGTCGCGGTCAAACGGCAGGGCGGCGACGATGTCTCCGAGACCACCTCGGTCAGCCTGGAGCCGAGCGGTTCGCTGCTGGTCAGCCTGCGCGAGGGCGACCAGGCGGCCGACAAGAACGACGTCGCCGCTCTGCGAGCCGAGATCGCCGCGTTGCGGCAGGAGCTCCCACACCCCGGGCCCGGATCCGGTTCCGGCGCGGGGACAAGCTGACCTACCCCCTCCCGCACGAAGTACCGCCTCGCTCTCGGCGCGAAAATGTCCGCCAACCGGTTGACCTCCGAGGCGGGCCGAGGTTCCCCCGCCGGGGGCGCTGGGACGATGCGGCCCATGACATCCAACGCGGGCACGGGGAGTTCGACAAAGGCAGGACTCGTCCTGCTGACTCTCGCGGCCGGGCAGTTCCTGATGGCGCTCGACAGCTCCGTCATGAACGTCTCGATCGCGACGGTGGCTGAAGACGTCGGCACAACGGTGACCGGGATCCAGAGTGCGATCACGGCATACACCCTCGTGATGGCGATGTTCATGATCCCCGGCGGCAAGATCGGCGTGATCATCGGCCGTAAGCGCGCATTCATGATCGGCTGCTGCATCTACGGCTGCGGATCCCTGACGACGGCGCTCGCCCCGAACCTGCCTGTCCTCCTGCTCGGCTGGTCGTTCCTCGAAGGCGTCGGGGCGGCGCTCATCCTGCCCGCGATCGTGGCGCTCGTCGCCGGCAACTTCGCCGCGGAACGCCGCCCCGCCGCCTACGGACTCGTCGCGGCCGCAGGAGCCGTGGCGATCGCGGTCGGGCCGATCATCGGGGGTGTCGCAACGACGTACTTCTCCTGGCGCTGGGTCTTCGCCGGTGAGGTCGTGATCGTGCTCGGCATCCTGATGCTCGCCCGCCAGGTCACCGACGCCCCGACCGGCCAACGCCGGCCCCTCGATCTCGTCGGCGCCGCGCTCTCCGCCCTCGGGCTCGGGATCTTCGTCTACGGAGTGCTCCGCTCGGACGAATGGGGCTGGTTCAGGCCCAAGCCCGACGCACCCTCCTGGCTGGGTATTTCGCTGGTCGTGTGGCTGATGCTGGCGGGTCTGCTCCTGATCTGGCTCTTCCTGCGCTGGGAGGCCCGCCTGGTGGAGGAGCGCAAGGAGCCCCTCGTGGATCCGGCGCTCCTGCGGAACAGGCAGCTCACCGGCGGCCTGACCATGTTCTTCTTCCAGTACCTCGTGCAGATGGGCGTGTTCTTCGTCGTACCGCTCTACCTCTCGGTCGCACTCGGCCTGTCCGCGCTCAAGACCGGGGCACGCATCCTGCCGCTCTCGCTGACACTGCTCGCCGCCGCGATCCTGATCCCGCGTCTCCTTCCGAACGTCTCACCGCGACGCGTGGTCCGGCTCGGGATCCTCGCGTTGCTCGCGGGTGCGGTGGTGCTGATGGCCGCGCTCGACGCGGACGCCGGTGCGGAAATCGTCACCATCCCCCTCCTGTTGATCGGGCTCGGCATGGGCGCGCTGGCGTCCCAGCTCGGGTCGGTCACGGTGTCCGCGGTGCCCGACAAGCAGAGCGCGGAGGTCGGCGGCATCCAGAACGCGGTCACCAACCTCGGCGCCTCGATCGGTACGGCACTCGCCGGGTCGATCCTGATCGCCGCGCTGACGGCTTCGTTCCTGACCAGCGTCGAGCAGAACGAGGCGATCCCGGCCGACGTCAAGAGCCGGGCGACCGTCGAACTCCAAAGCGGTGTGCCCTTCCTGTCGGACGCCCAGCTCAAGGACGCCCTCGACGAAGCGGGCACGAGTGAGGAGGTCACCCAGGCGGCGCTCGACGCGAATGAGGCGGCGAGGCTCGACGGTCTGCGGGCCGCTCTCGCCGTCCTCGCTCTGGCCAGCCTGCTCGCGCTGTTCTTCACCCAGCGGATCCCGACCACCCAGCCCGGCTCCGCGGAACCGTAGCCGCACCTGGCGACGTGCGGCGGCGGGTCTACTCCGCGCCTGCCGCCGCCGGTGACGGTGCTGTCCGGGTCTCTGCGGTCGGCCACTTGAACTCGATCTCCAGCTCGATCTCCCCGTTACCGACCTCGACCTCTATCTCACTGCGAAGGTCGTCGGGGATCCGCAGGCTCAGCCGCCCGGGGCCGAGCTCCAGATCGGCATCACCACCGTGCCTCAGTGCCGCCGCGAGCGCCGTGAGCTGATCAGCCGCCTCAAGGCGTGACAGCGAGCGCTTCTGCTCAAACTTGAGGTCCTTCATGGATGTCTCCGATCCGGCAGAAACAGCAGATAACGCCAATTCTGACGCCAGGCACCGGATCCGACATCCTCAAGGCCGGGTGGAAGCCTCGATCCGGTAGAGGAGACTCTGCTGCCCACTCCCGTCGACCCGTGAGCCCGCCCGTACGCCACCGATCTTCTCCACAGCACGCTGGGAACGCAGGTTGTCGGGCCCGACGAGGAAAATGACGCTGCTGACGAACCGGAAGGCATGGTCCAGCATGAGCTTTTTCAGCTCACGGTTGTAGGCGCCGCCCCAGTGCGACCGGGCCAGGAACGACCAGCCGATTTCGACCTCGTCGCGCTCCTCGTCGTATCCGTGGTACCGCGAGGACCCGATGAGACGGCCGTCTTCGTTGTCGATGACGGCCAGCGCCCCTCCGGATTCCAGGGCGTCGCGAAAGAAGCCGCTGAACGCCGTTTCCCGGTATCGCTCGGGGTCGGGATGCTGCTCCCAGACGAGCGGGTCCGCCGCGACGGCATAGAGGTCTGCGTAGTCTTCCGCGCGGAGCGGCTTGAGTTCGACCAATTCGCCCTTGAGGCAAGGCTGAACGTCAAACAGCATCGAGGAACTCCGTCGACTCGGTCGCGCATGACCCCCACCAAGTCGCATCCGTGCAGGTCAGCAGGGCTTTGTCAGAGTGGAACGGTACCCTCGTCCCATGGACGAGCAACACCTTTCCCACCTTGCGCGCCTGCGCCGGGCGCGGGATCTGGTCGACCGGGAGTACGCGCGTCCGCTCGACGTGCCGACGATGGCCCGCCACGCGCTGATGTCGCCGGGGCACTTCTCCCGGGCGTTCCGGGCGGCCTACGGCGAGACGCCGTACAGCTACCTGATGACCAGGCGGGTTGAGCGGGCGATGGCGCTGCTGCGCGGGGGCATGAGTGTGACCGAGGCGTGTATGGCGGTCGGCTGCAGCTCCCTCGGCTCGTTCAGCTCGCGCTTCACCGAGCTCGTGGGGGTGACGCCGAGCGCGTACCGGGCCCGGGAGCACCGCGCCGTAACGGCGATGCCCGCGTGCGTGGCCAAGATGCGCACCCGGCCGACCAGGGAGCAACCGGGCACGATCGCAGAAGCGGCCCGCGCAGCCGCGGCGGGAGGGGACCTAGCCTTGGTTCCATGACCATTTCACTTCAGTACTGCCATATCACCGTCAACGACACGGACGAGTCGCTCGCCTTCTACCGCGACGCTCTCGGCCTTGAGCTGCGCAACGACGTCGCCTCGGGCGGGTTCCACTGGGTCACCCTCGGCAGCGCGTCCCAGCCGGACCTGGAGATCGTGCTCTCCGAGCCGCACGCCGGCCGGTCCCAGGCCGACGGCGACGCTCTGCAGGAGCTGCTGACCAAGGGAGTCCTGCCGATGGTCGTGTTCCGCGCCGACGATCTCGACGCGACCTTCGAGAAGGTGCGGGCCTCCGGTGCCGAGGTGCTCCAGGAGCCCGTCGACCAGCCTTGGGGCCCGCGCGACTGCGCGTTCCGGGACCCCTCGGGCAACATGGTGCGCATCTCGCAGGCGCTCAAAGCGTAGGCACCGCGAGCCATCGGCTTCCGCGCCGGCGAGCCGCTCGGCCGCCCTCGGACGGCAGGCGCCGGAACTCCCTCCCCGGCCGCGGGGAAACGTGGCGGCGTCCCCTCACCCGCTGGTCCGCTCGACATGTGCGCGTCGCCTCCCTGCCACACGCTGTAAGCATGACCAGCGATGCTCAAGAGGTGTTCCACCCCACCCCCGTCGTCGTGCTCGGCGTAGTGCCGAGCGACCCGCCGTACCGCCTGGTGGAGATCAACGGGGAGGTGGCCGGGCCCGCATACACCATGCTGGATGTGATCAGGCTGGCGCACCGGGCGGGGATGACCCATATCGACGTCGACGATCCCGCGGTCGTGCGATGGGTCGGCGGAGGCAAGTACAGGTGGGTCCCCTGAGCGGGCGGGTTTCCGGCGTATCGGGGCCATGACCCCGCTAGCGCCCCGCTTCCGCGACAAGCGACTCCGGACCGCACCAACGGTCCCGGACTCCTGCATCGGCTCGCGTCCCGTCTGTTCGTGCTGTTGACCAGCACGTCGGAGGCGGGCCGGGATCGGTTCTCGCAGACAAGTGAATACTTCTAACATTGCTGCTATGTTAGAGCCATTCACATCGAGGAGCCGCACGAGGAGACCAGGAGTCCCCATGACCACCGTCGCAACCCCCGCACCGCGCAGGCAGCGCCGCAAAACCGGCGGCTCGAAGTGGAGCTGGGCCTGGGTGGCCCTGTCGTCGGTGGCCATCGCCGGCTACTTCGTCGGCCAGTACGCCCAGGGCACCCTGGACTCCCTCGCCCACCAGGAAGTCGGACTGGCAGGCACGTACGCCCCCCGCGCGCTGCCGATCCAGGTGGCCTTCTACGTCCACATCGTCACCGCCGGACTGGCCCTGGCCCTGGGGCCGTTCCAGTTCTCCCGCCGCATCCGCAGCCGCCGCCCGCGCGTCCATCGCTGCACGGGCCGGGTCTACGTCGCCAGCGTCCTGATCGGCTCGGTCTCCGGGTTCGTCATGTCGATGTTCAGCTCCGTGGGCCTGGCGGGCTTCTTCGGCTTCGGCTCGCTGGCGGTGCTGTGGGGTTGGACGACGTGGCGTGCCTACCGCGCCGCCCGGCAGCGAGACTTCCGCAGCCACCAGGCCTGGACGATCCGCAGCTTCGCGCTCACCTACGCGGCAGTCACGCTGCGGTTGTGGTTCGGCGTGCTGATCTTCGCGCAGATCCCGTTCATCCACGGCGCGGACCCGTTCACCACCATCATGCGCGAGGCCTACGCGCCCCTGCCGTTCCTGTGCTGGCTGCCCAACATAGTCATCGCGGAGTTCATGATCCGGCGTCGTGGCCTGCCCTCACTGCGTATGACCAACAGCGTCGCCGCGGCCAGGGGCCAGGTCAGCGGGTCACGAGCATGAGCGTCCTGATGGTCGGCCTCAGCCATCGCACGGCACCGGTGACCCTGCTGGAGCGTGCCGCCCTCACCGGAGATGCCCCGCAGCGGCTGCTGCGCGCTGCCGCTGCGGTGGCTCAGGTGAACGCGGCGGCGCTTGTCGCCACCTGCAACCGGATGGAGCTGTACGCCGACGTGGACAACGTCCGCGCAGGGGTTGCCGAACTGTCCGCGCTGCTGGCCGAGTACACCGGTCTCGACCCGGAAGAGCTGACCCCGTACCTCGGCGTCCGCCACGGGGGCCGCGCGGTGGAGCATCTGTTCTCGCTGGCGTGCGGGCTGGACTCGATGGTGGTCGGCGAGGCGCAGATCCTCGGCCAGCTGCGCAGCGCGCTGTCGCTCGCCCAGGATCAGCACACCGCAGGGGGACACATCGGTGAGCTGTTCCAGCAGGCGCTGCGAGTCGGCAAACGGGCGCACAGCGAGACCGGGATAGCCAGAGCCGGTCAGTCCCTCGTCGCCTTCGGCCTGGAGCAGGTCGCGAAGCGCGTGGGCCCGATCGCGGGAAAGCGCGGGTTGGTGGTGGGCGCCGGCTCGATGAGCTCGCTGGCCGCGGCGACGCTGGCGCGAGCCGGAGTCAGCGAACTTGTCATCGCCAACCGCACCCCCGAGCGCGCGGAGCGGCTGGCAGCGACGCTCGCCGAGTACGGCGCGAGGACCGTGCCGTACGAAGACGTCGCCACCGCGTTGGCCGAGGCCGACGTCGTCATCTCCTGCACGGGGTCGGCCGGAATCGTGCTGAGTGCGGCGGACCTGGCCGGGGCGGTGGCCGGACGATCAGGAGTCGCGGGCCGGAACGACACGAGCAGCAGTCGCGGCGGGCGACCGACGGCACCCGCCCCGCTGGCAGTGCTCGACCTGGCGATGCCGGGTGATGCCGACGCTGCCGCACGCGAGCTCGAAGGCGTGCACCTGGTCGGGCTGGACACGCTGGCCCAGGCCGCCCGGAACGTCGAGGACGCCGCCGGCGCGCTTGATGTCGCGGCAGTACGCCGGATCGTCGCCGAGGAGGTCGACTCCTTCACCGCCGCCCAGCGTGCCGCCGCGGTCACCCAGACCGTCGTCGCCTTGCGCGCCACGGCGTCCGAGATGGCCGACTCCGAGCTGGAACGCCTCTGCGGCCGGCTGCCCGAGCTGGACGCCGCGACCAGGGCCGAGCTGACACAGAGCATGAACAGGCTTGTCCGCAAGGTGCTGCACGCGCCGACCGTGCGGGTCAAGCAATTGGCGGGTGAGCCGGGCAGGGAGTCGTACGCGGAGGCACTGTGCGAGCTGTTCGGTCTGGACCCGTCTGCGGTACGGACGAGCCCGGCGGTGGCGGATCGCCCGCAGAACGCCCCACCCGCGGTCCGGGTGGTGGCCCGGCCGGATCAGCGGGCTCGTGAGCTGCGTCAGTTCGAGCCCGAACTGGTGATGCGCTCGACGCGCGGCTCGGCGAGCCTCGCGTAGTCCGCGCCGGAGATGGCCAGCGAGCGATCAAGGCGGGCGGCGTTGAAGTAGAGGCACGGCCGCGCAATGACGTCCGGGTCTGCGACGACTTCGAGTTCAGGGTCGAAGCTGAAGGGCAGGACGGTGCCGGGGACGGCATGGGCCAGTCGCTCGGCAGTGGCTGCGTCGCAGAATCCGACGTAGCGGGCGGCGAACAGCGTGCGGATGGCGTTGAGGTCCACACGCCGGTCCCCGGGGACGACCGCTAGCACGTAGCGAGTGACCCGCCGGTCGATCTTGACGATGAGGATGAGGCATTTCGCGGCTTCCGACACCGGGTGTCCGCGCAGTGCGCTGACAGTCTCGGTCGTGCCTTCCGGTTCATGGTCAATGAGTTTGTACGCGGTTGCGGTGCTGTGGAGCAGGCTGATCAGACGCTCGTAGGTGCCGTTGTCCGGCATGGGGACTCCTCCTCGTTGGTGGTGCGGTGGGCGCGTTCGATGCTCTGCCCCCAGTACGTTCCGGTGACCATGAGCGCCGCCCCGAGGCCGGCAAGGGTGGTGAACTTTTCGCCGCCGAGGCCGATGCCGGCCGCGGCCGCCCAGACCGGTTCGGTGCCCAGCAGCAGACTGGCCCGGCTGGCGGAGCTGTTCTGCACGGCCCAGGTCTGGGCGAGGAAGGCGAACACGCTGCAGAACAGGGCGAGATAGACGAGCTGGCCCCAGACCGCGGCATCGACCTGAGTGAGCGTCGACATGCCGCTCGCGGCCGGCATGACGAACAGCGCCGAGCCGACAACCGTCTGGACGGCCGTTAGCTGCAACGGCCGCACAGCGCGGCCCTTCGTGAGTCGCCCCACGAGCGCGACGTGCGCTGCGCGCACCACCGCGGCGGCGAGCATCAGCAGGTCGCCGACCCGGGGAGTGTGGAAGCCGCTGCCGGACATGAGCAGTGCGACGGCCAGCAGGCACACGCCCGTGGCCGCGAAGAAGCGCGGGGGCAGCCGGCCGTTGCCTGCCGTGCGGTCCAGCAGTGGGGTGAGCACGATGGTGAGGCTGATGATCAGGCCCGCGTTGGCCGCGCTGGTGTGGGCGACGCCGTAGGTCTCAAGAACCAGGACAGCAGCCTGTGTGATCCCTAGCAATGCCCCGACACGAACCTCATCTCGCGTGCAGCGCCCGTTCCGGCGGCGGGCGGCGACGAGGGCGAGGCAGGCGATCGCGGAGATCGCGTACCGCGCGAACAGCACCATCAGGACCGGCAGGGCATAGGTGGCCGTCTTCGCGGCCAGGTAGCTGGAGCCCCAGACGATGGCGACAAGGAGGAGCACTGCGTCAGTGCGGCGGGCGTGGAACACGCCCCTACGCTGCATTGCCTTCACTCTGAAGCCAAGAACGAGCTTCTTCAACAATCTTGAAGCATCACTACACTGAGAGGGTGAACGAACGGCAGTTGCAGATCTTGCGGGAGCTCGGCGAGCTGGGAAGCGTCACCGCGACCGCCGAGGCGCTGATGATGACGCCTTCGGCAATCTCCCAACAGCTGCGGCTGCTGCAACGCTCGATCCCGGTCCCACTCACCGAACGTGACGGACGGCGGTTGGTGCTCACCGATGCCGGACAAGCCCTGGCCGGTGCGGCGATCGAGGTGGAGACCGCGCTGGCCAGGGCACGGCACACCATCGAGGAATTCGTCGACCAGCCGGACGCTGATGTGTCGGTAGCGGCCTTCCACAGCGCGGCCGCCGCATTCTTCCCACTGCTGCTTGGGCAGGCCGGCCCTGGACGCCCGCAGCTCTCGCTCGCCGACGAGGACGTCGCGCAGGACCAATTCCCGCGACTGACCCGGGACTACGACCTCGTACTCGCCCACCGTCTCGACCATGCGCCACCGTGGCCGGCAACGGTCACCGCCGGCACGCTGCTGCGTGAACCGCTCGACATCGCCCTGCCGGCCGACCACCCCTTGGCCGCCAAACGACGCCTCACCCCGCGAGACGTCGCGGATCAACCCTGGATCACCGTTCACGACGGCTTCCCGCTGATGGCCACCATCGATGCCATCTCGACCGCCGCGAACCGACGGCTCAACATCGTCCATCGCATCAACGAATTCACGGTGGTCGCCGAAGCGGTGGCCGCCGGAGGCGGCCTGGCCCTGATGCCCCGCTGGACCACACGTCCGCACCCCGCACTGATCCTCAGACCTCTCAGCGGCGTGCACACCCGACGCCACATCGACGTGCTTCACCGCCCCGAACGTGCCGCACGGCGAGCCGTACGGCTGGTGCTCACCGAACTGCACCGTGCGGCCGCAACGATCCAGGGCCGAGACGTCAGCGCGGGTTCCGGCGCGAATAAGACACCCGCTGACGAAGCCTGAACCGGCGCGGCGTGTGCCGTGCCTAGAGTCCGAAGAGCGCTGACAGGGTGTCGGCGGCGAGGGCTTCCGGAGGCTCGTTCAGGCCGAACCGCTCGTGGGGCTGCCGGAGGTTGAGCAGCGCGAGACCGTGCAGGGTCGCCCAGATGGACCGGGACATCAGTTCCGCGGACACGGTGGTGGGGATTATCGCCTGCTGCTGAGCTTCGTCGACGGTCCGGAGCAGCACCTCGAAGGACTCGTAGCCCTTCGGTTCCGCGCCCGGCCGGGCGCGGAACATCGTCGCGTACAGGTCGGGGTGGTCGTGCGCGAAACGCACGTACGCCCCTGCCAGGTGGATCAGCCGCTCGCGGACGTCGGGTGTGTCCGATGCCGTGTGTTCGAGGCTCTTGTGCAGTGTCGCGTAGCCCTGATCGGCGACCGCGGCCAGGAGATCGTCCCGGTTGGCGAAGTGACGGTAGGGGGCGGAGGTGCTCACGCCGACGCGGCGGGCGAGTTCGTTGAGGCTGAACTGGTCGTGTCCCCGTTCGGCCAGGATCTCCCTGGCTCCGTCGATCAACGCCTGCCGGAGCGCTCCGTGGTGGTAACTCGTGCGTGCCACCTGCTTGGCTCCCATCTGTCCACGCTATCAACGCGCCCGCCGGATGCGTGGCGGGTATCTGTTTCCGAAATCATGTGAACGCTTCTAACATCCATGCTATGTTAGTGGTGTTCACATCGTCGAACCTTACCAGGACACGTGGAGAAGCCATGACCGTCTACGCCGTCAAGAACGTCGCCTCGTCCGCCTTTCTCGTCACTGACGGCCGCCGGGCCATGATCGTCGACACCGGTGTCGCCGGGCGGGCCCCGGCGATGCTCAAGCAGATCGCCGACGCGGGCCTGCGCCCCGCCGACGTCGGGCTCATCCTGCTCACCCACCACCACGCCGACCACAGCGGTTCGGCGCTGGAACTGCGGGAGGCGACCGGAGCGCCCATCGCCATCCACCGCGACGACGCCGACCAGCTCCGACGCGGCGGGCGGGTCGACCTGCAGCCCACCAGCCTGATGCCTCGGCTCATGAAGGTCATGCTCGCCAAGGCCGAAATCCCGGCCATCGAGCCCGACATCGTCCTCGGCGACGAAGAAGACCTGAGCGGGCACGGAGGAATCGGCCGGTCCTTCGTGACCCCTGGCCACACCTCCGGATCTGTCTGCGTCCTCCTCGCCGACAACACCATCCTGGCCGGCGACGCCCTCTCCGGCGGCATGCTCCGCGCCCGGATGGCGCGCAAGCCGATGTTCGCCACCGACCTGGACGCCGCCGCCCGCAGCATGCGTGCCATCGCCAACCATGCTCCGACCACCGTGTACGTCGGCCATGGCGGCAACCTCACGGCACCCTCCGTCGCACAGCTGAAGACCTGCTGAAACCGCCGCGACCTCAGACACTGTGCGATAGGCCCTGTACGTGGCGGGCAGCGCGGGCGTCCACCCAGCCGGACGTCGGCAGGGTGCAACGCGTACCAGGCCTCGCCCCGGCGACTGGGCGGAGGATGGGCCTACAGCTCGCGGTGGACCTTGGAGTTGGAGGCCTGGGCGCGGGGACGGACCACCAGAAGGTCGATGTTGACGTGCGAGGGGCGGGTGACCGCCCAGGTGATGGTGTCCGCCACGTCGTCGGCGGTGAGCGGCTGGGCCACGCCCGCGTAGACCTTTGCGGCCCTCTCCTCGTCGCCGCGGAAGCGGGTCGTGGCGAACTCCTCGGTCTTGACCATGCCGGGCGCGATCTCGATCACCCGGACCGGGGTGCCGACGATCTCCAGCCGGAGGGTCTCGGCGAGGACATGGGCGCCGTGCTTGGCGGCGACATAGCCGCCGCCGCCCTCGTAGGTCGCGAAGCCCGCGGTGGAGGAGAGGATCACGACGGTGCCGTCGCCGCCGGAGGTGAGGGCCGGGAGCAGCGCCTGGGTGGTGTTGAGGGCGCCGATGACGTTGACCTCGAACATCTGGCGCCAGTCGGCGGGGTCGCCGGTGGCGACGGGGTCCGCGCCGAGTGCGCCGCCCGCGTTGTTGACGAGGACGTCGCAGCGGTCGAGGGACGAGGCGAACTCGTCGACGGCCGGGCGGTCGGTGACATCGAGGGCGTACGCGGTGGCCCGGTGGCCCGCGGCGGCGAGCTCGGCCGCGAGCACTTCGATACGGTCCTTGCGGCGGGCGGTGAGGACGACGTGGTACCCGGCGGCCGCGAGCCCGCGTGCGGTGGCGGCGCCGATGCCGCTGCTGGCTCCGGTGATGACGGCGACGGGGGTCCCAGCGGCGGTCATGTCGTACTCCTCGCGCATGTGATCGATACGGGCCCAGGATAGGCGGCGGGTCCCGCGAGCGACGGCCCGGCGTCAGCGGCTCCGTGGTGCGTACATGATCAATGCCATGCCCGCGAGGCAGACCAGCGCCCCGATCACGTCCCAGCGGTCCGGGCGGTAGCCGTCGGCGACCATGCCCCAGGCGAGGGAGCCCGCGACGAAGACTCCGCCGTACGCGGCGAGGATCCGCCCGAACTCGCCCTCCGGCTGGAGCGTCGCGACAAAGCCGTACGCACCGAGGGCGATGACGCCCGCGCCGATCCAGATCCAGCCCCGGTGCTCCCTGAGTCCCTGCCAGACGAGCCAGGCTCCGCCGATCTCGAAGACGGCGGCGACGAGGAAGAGGGCAGCGGAACGGACGACGAGCATGGGGGCAGCCTGCCACGCGAGGCCTCGCGCCCGTATGACGCCCGCCGAAGCTCCCCGCCTCGCCGGCGGCGACGGTTCAGCTTGGTTCGTACAATCTCTGCATGACGCAGAAGAGTGTGGCCGGTCGCGGCAGGCTGATGGACGAGCTGTCCACCGCCTCGCGGCGCTATATGGCCTCGTACGCCCTGTTCAACCAGGCCCTCGCCGACCATCTGCGGCTGCATCCCACCGACTTGCAGTGCCTCAATCTGCTGGCGCTCGAGCCCGGCCCGGTGACCACCGGACGTGTCGCCGAGCTGACCGGGCTGACCACCGGGTCCGCGACGCGGCTCGTCGACCGGCTGGAGCGGGCCGGATACGTCACGCGCGAGCGCGACATCGAGGACCGGCGGCGGGTGCTGGTGACGCTGGTGCCCGAACGCATGGCGGAGTTCGGCGAGGTGTGGCAGAAGCTGAACGGCTCGTGGTTCGCCATGTTCGACGCGTACAGCGATGAGGAGATCGCGCTCCTCACCGCGCACATGAGGCGGACGGTCGAGCTCAGTGCGGCGCAGGTGGAGCGGTTGCGGGGCGGCGAGCTCTGACGCGGGGGCGCGGGCGCGGTGCGGGGTGCGGGTGCTGGGTGCGGGTGCGGGGCGCCTGCCGCGGGCTTTCCCCTACCCGCCCTCCCCATACGGCCTGGCGGCCGTGGGAGGTACCCCCACCCCGAACTGGGGGCAAGCCCCCAGACCCCTGCGCCGGCTTCGCGGCGCGAACCTGGGCTCCGCCCCCGAGCCCCCATACGCCGTTCTGGGGGTCCCCCCGACGCCCGCAAGGCGTAAGGGGAGTGCCCTCAAACGCCGGACGGGCTGGATATGCAGCCGCGCCGCCTGAGCGCCGGACGGGCTGAAATTACGCCGCGGCGTCGCCGAATTCCCTCAGTGCCTCTTCGACGATCGCCTCCAGGCGGGCATGGTGCGCGCCCCGCCAGTACACGCGCTCGCAGGCCGTGCACCGCGCGAACACGTCGTACGTCCGCTGCGTGCCCTGCTGCAGCTGGTCCTGGACCGAGTCCTTGTCCGCGTCCGTCAGCCGCCCGTTGCACGCCGTGCAGCGGGTCCACGGCGCGAGCCTTGGCGCGAACCGCTCCAGTACGTCCCGCAGTTGGTCGTCCGGGCGGTCGCTGTAGATGTACGCCCCCGCCCAGATCTCCCGCCGCCTCAGCAGTCCGCGGTCCCGGGAGAGCAGGACCCGCTGCTCCTTCGCCGAGAGGGTGGCCAGCGCCGGGTCGCCGATGTCCTCGTTCTCGTACGCGGCGTCGAGGCCGAGGAGCCGCAGCCGTCGCGCCAGCGTGCCGAGGTGGACGTCGAGGAGGAAGCGCAGCGGGGCTCCGGGGACCTCCTGGGGCCGTTCGACGCCGAGCACCTCGACGGTCTCGCCGGTGCGCGGGATGTGGGAGACGGGCACCTCGCGGCCGTCCACGAGCACCCGGCCGGCCTCGGTGAGCGGGACGCCGAGCGACTCGATGACATGGCCGAGGGTCGACGAGCCGTCGGTGACCAGGGCCGTACGTCCCTGGCGGCGGTCCGAAGGGACGAAGAGGCGCAGCTCAGGGGCGACGCTGAGATGGATTTCCGGTCCGTTCACGCCGCCAGCATGTCATCGGGCGGCCCGAGTCAGCCAGGCCGTTTTGAAGGCGTCGGCGTTCTCCGCCGCCCACGCGGCGAAACTGCGGGCCGGGTGGCCGGTCAGTTCCTCGACGGCGTCGGTCAGCGGCGTGGGCGAGCCGTCGGTCGAGGCCCAGTAGTCGAGCAGTCCGTCGGCGAAGGCGCCCGGCATGTATCCGGCCATGGCCGCCTTCCACGCCTCGCGGCTCACCGTGGTGTAGGGGAAGGGGCTGCCGACCGCGCGTTCCAGGATGGCGAGTTGCTCGGTGAAGGTGAGGGATTCGGGGCCGGTCAGGTGGTACGTCCTGCCGCGCAGCTCCGGCCGGGTGAGCAGCGCGAACGCCGCCTCGGCGATGTCGCGTTCGTGGATGGGGTCGCCGTAACTGCCTGGGTACGGCAGGTCGATCGAGCCCGCGGACTCCAGCGCCCAGCGCCACTGGAACGCGTTGGCCGCGAAGGCGCCCGGCTGAAGCACGCTCGTCTCGACGGGCGAGGCGGCGAGCGCCTGCTCGACGGCGAGATGCGACGCGGCGATCGGGTTGTCGGCGGCGCCCGGATCGAGGACGGAGCTGGAGGAGAGAAGCACGATGTGTTCGACGCCCGCCGCCGCGGCGGCGTCGAGGAACGCGCCGGTCTGCGACGGCTCCGCGTACAGAAAGACAGAGGTCACGGAGTCGAGGGCGGCCGGGAAGGTCGCGGGGTCGTCGAGCGCGCAGTGCACGGCTTCGACCCCCGTCGGGAGGCTGAGCTCGTCGGGGGCGGCGGAGGCGGCGCGGACACCGGCTCCGGCCTCGTGGAGGAGCGCGATGAGGGCGGAGCCGACTTTGCCGCGGCTTCCGGTGACGAGGACGGTCATGGGTGGGGTTCCTTAAGGGAGTTGCACATGCTTGGCGCCGCGCAGAATCTGTGTGGCGCAGATAAATATCCGCGAAAGTGGCCCTCTCGTCAAGCAGACCCGCACCAGCCCGCGCGTCAGCCGCGCCTCAGCCGGCGGGCGGAGTTCCCCACAGGTCCAGTCGCCAGTCGTTGGACACCGCCACATGGCCCGGCGGGTACTCGAAGTCGCACTCGCCCAGCAGCTCGAAGCCCACTTTCCTGCACACCGCGTTCGACGGGCCGTTGTCAGGGGGCGGGAACGCGTGCAGATAGCGGTGCTTGTGCTCGGCGCGCGCCGCCTCGACCACCGCGCGCGTGCCCGATGTCGCGATCCCGCGCCCCTGGAAGCCGAGCAGGACGCCCCACCCCGTCTCGTACACCTCCTCGCCCTGCCAGGTCCTCTCCCAGAAGCCGACCGAGCCCACCGACTCCCCGGTCTCCTCCAGGACGATGCGGTACATCCGGCCCCTGCCCGTACGGTCAAAGCTCAGCTCCACATAGCGCGCGTGCCGCTTGACCAGCTGCTCCTCTGTCTCCGGGCCTCCCAGGTGTTCCATCAACTCCGGTGCGTTCGCAGCCCGGAGAAGGTCGAAGTCGTCCTCAGACCATGGCTCGATCCGCACCGCCGATGCTTTGATCTCCATGTCACGCACTGTAAGACGGGGGTCTGACAACCGGGGGTCCTGAGGATGAGCTTCACCGGTGTGTGGGCGATCGGCGCCGTCCCCGATGCCGAAGTCGCCGCCCTGCCCGGGCGTTTCGCGCATCTGAAGGGGGAGTGGACCACGCCTCCGGGCTACGCCGAGGATCTGGCGTGGTGGCTCGGCGGCGGTGACCGCGAACCGTACTTCACGCCCGGGCCCACGCCCGCAGCCCTCCGCTTCGCCGCCTTCGCGCGCAGTGGCGGGCCCAGCGCGCCGCCCGTCGCCGCGATGAAGGAGGCGGGCATGGACCTGTTGCGGGACGCGGAAGGGGAAGCCGCGTTCGCAGCCGCGGCACGCAAGAGCGATCCGGCCGTCGCCCTCTGTTACGGCCTGGGGGCCAAGGCCGCGGCCGGCCTCCCCGGCTGGTTCGGCGACTTCCTGCTGACCGCCGCCGAGGTACGGGCCGTCCTGCCGCACGCCGAGTCCGTGCTCGCCGTCACCGGGCCCCGCCGTACCGAGATCATCGGCCGTGTCGACGCCTGGATGTCGGCCATGAGCGACGAGCCCGGCTTCGACGCGCGCACGCTGCTGGACGGGCCGCTGCGAGTGCTGCGGTACGCGGCCGCCCATGGCACGGGCGCGGTCGGCGTCACCGTGAGTTACTGACAGGACCTAAGGGGCTTGGCGCGCATATGCGGTCGGCGGTACGCCCACCGTCGCCGTGAAGTCCCGTACGAGATGGGCCTGGTCGCTGTAGCCGAGCTCGGCGGCCAGCGCGGCCCAGTCCAGCACGCCGGCGTCCGTCCCCCCGCCGCCACCCTCGGCCGCGGCGTCCTCCGCCGCCTCTGCCCGCTCCAGTGCCTCATGGATGCGGTAGCGCAGGATGACCCACTTCGGGCCTACCCCGACGTACGCCGCGAAGAGCCGCTGCAGCGAACGCGCCGACACCCCTTCCGCCTCCGCCAGCTCGGCGACCCGCCGGATCGTACGGTCCCTGCGCACCAGATTGACCAGCTCCATCGCGCGCAGCGCCTGCGGGTCCGCCGCGGGCTCCAGCCCCAGCAGGAAGGCGTCGAGCGCGGCGACCCGCTCGTCCTCCGCCTCCGGCCCGAGGATCGCGCCCGCCGTGTCCGTGTCCGCGCCCGCCGTGCCCGCGAGGACGTCCGCGAGCGGCAGGCGCTGCCCCGTCCAGTCGGACACGGGCCGCCCGGGGGCGAACGGCCGGAAGCCGCCGGGCCGGAACTGCACCCCGCACACCCGCCCCCGCCCCTCCAGCTTCTGCGTGAACAGCCCCAGGCCGATGCCCGCGACCTCGCCCCACGGCGGCTTGTCGCCGTACCGCTGGAAGACCACGTTCACGGACGGATGCGGCACCACATGCGAGGCGTACGGCTCCGGCAGGTCCCAGTCGATGAGCCAGTAGTGCTCGAGATACGGACGCAGCTCGGGCGCGGGCTCGCGGCGGCGGAAGTCGACCCGCGCGAAGAGCTCGCGGGCTTCGACGATTCCCCTGGTGTCGCGGCGCGGACCTGCCATGACGCGGATCCTATGTCGCGTTTGTTCAATACGCAGGGACTCTGCCGGGCCTACCGTCGAGGCATGACGAAACCCATCAGTGAGCTGCTCGACGCGGCGGCGAGGCGGGCCGTACCGGTGGTGCGCGGCATCACCGAGGACCAACTGGCCGACCCGACGCCCTGCGCCGAGTACGACGTACGCACTCTGACCGATCACCTCATCCAGGTGCTGATCAACTTCCAGAAGCTGGCCGCGAAGCAGGAATCCGACTTCGGTGCCGAACCGCACTACATGGACGGCGACTGGCGGTCCCGGTTCGCCGACGAGGCCGACGCACTCGTCGCGGCGTGGGCGGCTCCCGGCGCCGAGGAGGGCACCACCGGGAGGATGGGCTTCCCGGCCAGGACCGTCGCCAACATGGCGCTGGGCGATCTGACCGTGCACGCCTGGGACCTGGCCCGCGCCACCGGACAGGACTTCACGCCGGACCCGGCCGTCGTCGAGGAGATCGAGCCCGCCCTCGCGGAGCTGGCGCCGATGGCCCACAAGGGCGGCGTGTACGGCGAGCCCGTCGAGGTGGGCCAGGACGCGTCCGCCTTCGACCGGGTGCTGGGGCTGACGGGCCGCGATCCGCACTGGCGGCCGTAGGCCGTCTTACACGCGGCGCCCTCCCGCGATCTGCGCTTCGCCCAGGTCAACGGCGCGCCGCCCGGGCTCGGCCTGTGCGATCCGGCCGGACGAGGCCCGCTAGGGCCACACCAGGCAGTACGGCTGGTGCCCCGCCTCATGCAACCGCACCGAGAAGTCCTGCCACTCGTGAAGCAGTTGGTACACGTTGAACGCGTCCCGCGGACCGCCCCGGTCCGGGACCGTCGACCATATGAAGGCCGCCGCGCCCACCGACTCCTCGCCGATGCCGCGCAGGGGGTCGACCACCGTCATCGGAAGCTTGACCACCGCATAGTCGGGGTGGAGCACCACCAGCTCCAGCGGCGGCACCTTGTTCAGCGGCATGCCCTGGATGCCCGTCAGCACCATCGCGGCTATGGTCTCCGGCTTGATCTTGGCGAACATTCCGCCCATGCCGAGCTCGTCGCCGCCCAGTTCCTCGGGGCGCATCGAGATCGGCACGCGTGCCGCCGTGGCGCCGTCGGGTGCGCCGAAGTACTTGTAGGTCACCCCCACTCGGCCGCTCCTGCTTTCCATGGGTTCGCTGGCGCTTTCCATGGGTTCGCCCGCGCCCGATTCGCCTCGCCGGTGCTTTCCCCGCCGGGCAGGCTCAGGACCCAGACCGTCGGTCCCCTCGCCCAGTCCGCCACCGCGATGCATATCTCCACCCGACCACTCGCAGCCCCCGCCGCGCAACCCGATCATCGTGACAGTGACCTCCCCCACGAACGTGCTGTGAAACACCAGTCCGCAAGAACGTCGAAGGCTCTGACACCATGGATTCCGTGAGCTTTCCCTGTGTCGCCCCAGTTTCGCAGACGCGAGCGTGGTGACGCCCTTTCGTAATACGAGGAGACCGCGCTCCCTGCTCACCGGTGGCCGAGATCCTCCGTCCCGGCACCCCGAACACCCGCATAGCAGATCAGGACCAAAGTGGCGTATTCATACGAAGCCCCCGTTTCGCAGACGCTTTTCGACCGTGCGTCCCTCGTGACGCCCGGCGGCGTGAACTCTCCTGTCCGAGCCTTCCGAGCCGTGGGCGGTACGCCCCGGTTCATGGTGTCCGGTACGGGTCCGTACCTCACCGACGCCGACGGGCGCGAGTATGTCGACCTCGTCTGCTCGTGGGGACCGATGATCCTCGGGCACTCCCACCCGGCCGTCATCGAGGCCGTGCAGTCCGCCGTGGCCCGCGGAACCTCCTTCGGCACGCCCGGCGAGGGTGAGGTGGCACTCGCCGAGGAGATCGTGGCCCGTATCGAGCCCGTCGAGCAGGTACGGCTGGTTTCCAGCGGTACGGAAGCGACGATGTCCGCGATCCGGCTGGCCCGCGGTTTCACCGGCCGCGCCAAGATCGTGAAGTTCGCCGGCTGCTACCACGGCCATGTGGACGCGCTGCTCGCCGCCGCCGGCTCGGGCGTCGCGACCTTCGGGCTGCCCGACACCCCCGGCGTCACGGGCGCGCAGGCGGGCGACACCATCGTGCTGCCGTACAACGACATCCAGGCCGTGCGCGAGGCCTTCCAGGCGCACCCCGGCGAGATCGCCTGTGTGATCACCGAGGCGTCGCCGGGCAACATGGGCGTGGTCCCGCCGCGGCCGGGCTTCAACGAGGGCCTGAAGGCGGCCTGCGCCGAGAACGGCGCGCTGTACATCTCCGACGAGGTCATGACCGGCTTCCGTACGTCCAGGGCCGGCTGGTACGGCGTGGACGGCGTCGCGCCCGACCTGATGACCTTCGGCAAGGTCATGGGCGGCGGCTTCCCCGCCGCGGCCTTCGGCGGCCGCCAGGACGTCATGGCGCATCTCGCCCCGGCCGGCCCGGTCTACCAGGCGGGCACTCTCTCCGGTAACCCGGTGGCCACCGCCGCCGGGCTCGCGCAGCTCCGGCTGCTCGACGACGCCGCGTACGTGAAGATCAACGCCGTCTCGGCACAGATCCAGTCGCTGGTGACCGACGCGCTCTCCAAGGAGGGCGTGGCCCACCGGCTGCAGAGCGCGAGCAACATGTTCTCCGTCTTCTTCACCGGCTCGGACGTCACGAACTACGAGGACGCCAAGAAGCAGGAGTCCTTCCGCTTCACCGCCTTCTTCCACTCGATGCTCTCCCAGGGCGTCTATCTGCCGCCGTCCGCCTTCGAGTCCTGGTTCGTCTCCACGGCCCACGACGAGCGGGCGGTCGAGCGGATCGCCGCCGCGCTGCCCGCCGCCGCCCGTGCCGCGGCCGAGGCGACGGAGGTGTCCGCATGAACGAGGACAAGGACATCACCGTCGTCCATCTGGTGCGCCACGGCGAGGTTGAGAACCCCGACGGTGTGCTCTACGGCCGCCGCGCCGGGTACCACCTCTCCGAGCTCGGCCGGCAGATGGCCGACCGGGTCGCCGAGCATCTCGCGGACCGCGACATCACCCATGCCGTCTCCTCCCCGCTGGAGCGAGCCCAGGAGACCGCGGCTCCCGTGGCCAAGAGCCACAGCCTCACCCTCGACACCGACGAGCGGCTGATCGAGGCGGCCAACGTCTTCGAGGGCAAGACCTTCGGCGTCGGCGACGGCGCGCTGCGCAAGCCGTCCAACTGGAAGCATCTGACCAACCCGTTCCGCCCCTCGTGGGGCGAGCCGTACGTCGATCAGGTCGTACGGATGATGGGCGCGCTCGACGCGGCGCGTGACGCGGCCCGCGGGCACGAGGCCGTGTGCGTGAGCCATCAGCTGCCGATCTGGATCGTGCGCAGCTTCGTGGAGCGGCGCCGGCTGTGGCACGACCCGCGCCGCCGGCAGTGCACGCTCGCGTCCCTGACCACGTTCACCTATCAGGGCGACCGTATTGTTTCTGTCGGTTACAGCGAGCCCGCCCGTGATCTTGTTCCGGCTCATCTTCTCGCCGGTGCAAAGCCTGTGAAGGGCAAGTCCAAAGCATTCGGCGCGTAGATCGAAAACAGTTCTTCACGAACCTTCACGAAATGGGCGCCAGTCCCCGGAACGCCTCTCTCCGGAAGTCCATCTAGACCATTGCCGGTTTGGATGTGCTCTCTCCGACCGGGAGAGCGTGGATGGGGGACGAGATGGGCGACATCAGTCGAAGGGGCTTGCTCGGGGCGGGACTTGGAGCCGCAGCCGCGATCGGAATCGCGGGCTGCGGCTCCTTGGGTCAGGGCAAAGGGGGACAAGCCGGATCCGGCGGGGACGGCAAGCCCTCCCCGTCCAGGAGTCAGGGCCGGCTCATCGGTGACGGCTCCACGTCCGACACCGGCAAGCAGCCGAACCAGCCGCCCAGGCCCGTTCGGCTCGAACCGGGCCAGACGCCGCCGCAATTCGTGATCTTTTCCTGGGACGGTGCGGGCGAGGTCGGCAATGGCCTCTTCCCGCGCTTCCTCGAACTCGCGAAGAATCATGACGCCGCGATGACGTTCTTCCTCTCCGGGCTCTATCTGCTCCCCGAGTCGAAGAAGACGCTCTATCGCCCGCCGAACAACGGCATCGGCGCATCCGACATCGGTTATCTCACCGACGGTCACATCAGGGAGACGCTGAAGTACGTACGCCAGGCATGGCTCGACGGCCATGAGATAGGCACGCACTTCAACGGGCATTTCTGCGGCGGTTCGGGATCGGTCGGCAACTGGTCGCCCGCCGACTGGCAGAACGAGACGGACCAGGCTGTGAAGTTCGTCACCGAGTGGCGTACGAACACGGGCTGGAAGGACATCGATCCGCTGCCCTTCGACTACCGCAAGGAACTCGTCGGCGCCCGCACCCCCTGCCTGCTCGGCCAGGACAAGCTGCTGCCCACCGCGAAGAAGCTCGGCTGGCGCTACGACGCCAGCTCGCCCGGCGGCCGCCAGATGTGGCCCGAGAAGCGCCAGGGCCTGTGGGATCTGCCGCTCCAGCAGATTCCGTTCCCCGGGCACTCCTTCGAGGTGCTCTCCATGGACTACAACATCCTCGCCAATCAGTCGAACAATTCGACCAAGGGCATGCCCGAGCGCTATCCCGGCTGGAAGAAGCAGGCCACCGAGGCGTACCTCGCCGGATTCAACCGGGCCTACGAGAGCAATCGCGCGCCCTTCTACATAGGCAACCACTTCGAGCAGTGGAACGGCGGCATCTACATGGACGCCGTCGAAGAGGTGCTCAAGGGCATGGCCGGCAAGAAGGACGTACGGCTGGTCTCCTTCCGGCAGTTCTGCGACTGGCTCGATGTCCAGGACCCGCAGGTGCTCGCCAAGCTCCGTACGCTCGAGGTCGGCCAGTCCCCGGCAGGCGGCTGGAACACATTCTTCAAGGCAGCCTGACAAGGGGCTTCACGGGCACCCAGGGGGGCGCGGAATGATCCGCGGAAGGGCCATGCGAAACTTTTCACATGAGCCTTAGCCGTGCCCCCCGCGCCGCCCTGCTGACCGCCGTGGTCGCTGCCGGCGCACTCACCCTGTCGGCCTGCAGCGGTGACTCCAACGGCAAGTCCGGCGGTGGCGGCGACACCAACTTCGTCACCGACACCGGTGGCATCTCCACCGTCGCCAAGAACAAGCGCGCCACCCCGCACACGCTCTCCGGCGAGACCCTCGACGGCAAGCAGCTCGACGTCGCCGACCTCAAGGGCAAGGTCGTCGTGCTGAACGTCTGGGGCTCCTGGTGCCCGCCCTGCCGCGCCGAGGCACCGCATTTCGCGAAGGTCGCCAAGGAGACCAAGGCCAAGGGTGTCGAGTTCGTCGGGATCAATACCCGCGACGCCAACAAGGGTCCGGCTCTCGCCTTCGAGAAGGATTACGAGATCGGCTATCCGAGCCTGTACGACCCGGTGGGCAAGCTGATCGTCAACGGCTTCCCCAAGGGCAGCCTCAATCCGCAGGCCATTCCCTCCACGATCGTTCTCGACCGGGAGGGAAAGATCGCGGCACGCTCGCTCATGGCTCTCGACAGCGAGGGACTCCACAAGATCATCGATCCGCTGGTCGCGGAGAAGTGATCGTGGAACGGTCCTCGCGAGGTGAGTCGCGGTGAATGAGACGGTCTTCAGCGGTGCGCTGCTGCTCGCACTGCCCATCGCCGTACTCGGCGGTCTCGTCTCCTTCTTCTCGCCGTGCGTGCTGCCTCTCGTACCCGGCTACCTCTCCTACGTCACCGGAGTCAGCGGCACCGACCTGGCCGAGGCCAAGCGCGGCCGGATGGTCGCGGGAGCCTCCCTCTTCGTCCTCGGATTCACCGCCGTCTTCGTCTCCGGCGGCGCCCTCTTCGGCTACTTCGGCGCGAGCCTTCAGGCCGAGAAGGAGACGCTCTCCAAGGTCCTCGGCGTGCTGATGATCCTGCTGGGCGTGTTCTTCATGGGGCTGATGCCCTGGCTCACGCAGCGCGAATTCCGTATCCACAAGCGGCCGGTGACCGGGCTCCTCGGCGCACCGCTGCTCGGCGCGCTCTTCGGGGTCGGCTGGACGCCGTGCATCGGCCCGACGCTCGCGTCCGTGAACGCGCTGGCCGCCGAGCAGGCGAGCGCCGGCCGGGGGGCCATACTGACGGTCGCGTACTGCATCGGGCTCGGACTGCCCTTCGTCCTCGCGGCGGTGGCCTTCCGCAAGGCGCTCGGCGCCTTCGGGTGGGTCAAGCGCCACTACGCCTGGGTGATGCGGATCGGCGGCATCATGATGATCGCGACCGGTCTGCTGCTGCTGACCGGCGTCTGGGACAGCCTGGTGCAGGACATGCAGGGCTGGACCAATGGCTTCACGGTGGGGATCTGAGTTCCATGAGCACGACGGAGACCGAAGAGCAGCGCGACGGCGGGGACGCCCAGGACGGCAAGGACCTCGGCGCGGCCGGCGCCCAGCTGTCCACCGCCCCCCGCGAGGAGCTCACCGGCGGGCCCTCCCTCTCGGTCGTCGGCTGGGTCCGCTGGTTCTGGCGGCAGCTGACCTCGATGCGGGTCGCGCTGATCCTGCTCTTCCTGCTCTCGCTCGGCGCGATCCCCGGCTCACTGATTCCGCAGAACAGCGTGGACGAGCTGAAGGTGCGGACCTTCAAGGAGACCCACACGACGGTCTCGCCGATCTACGAGAAGCTGCAGTTCTTCGACGTCTACAGCTCGGTGTGGTTCTCGGCGATCTACATCCTGCTGTTCGTCTCGCTCATCGGCTGCATCGTGCCGCGCTCCTGGCAGTTCGTCGGACAGCTGCGCGGCCGCCCGCCGGGCGCGCCCGGACGGCTGACCCGGCTGCCCGCGTACACGACCTGGCGTACGCACACCGAGCCCGAGCAGGTGCGTGAGGCCGCGCTCGCGATGCTGAAGAAGCGCCGCTTCCGCGCCCACACCGTCGGTGACGCGGTCGCCGCCGAGAAGGGCTATCTGCGCGAGGCCGGCAACCTGGTCTTCCACATCGCGCTGATCGTGATGCTGGTGGCCTTCGCCGCGGGCCAGCTCTTCAAGTCGGAGGGCGGCAAGCTGATCGTCGAGGGCGACGGCTTCTCCAACACCCTCACCCAGTACGACGACTTCAGGTCCGGCTCGCTGTTCCGCACGGACAACCTCGTGCCGTTCACCTTCAAGCTGGACCGGTTCACGGGTACGTACGAGAAGAGCGGGCCGCAGCGCGGCACGCCGCGCACCTTCGAGGCCGGGGTCACCTATTCCCAGGGCGGCGGCCCGGACAAGAAGTCCGTCATCCAGGTCAACAAGCCCCTGGTCATCGACGGCACCAAGGTCTATCTGCTCTCGCACGGGTACGCGCCCGTCGTCACCGTCCGGGACGGCCGGGGCAAGGTCGTCTTCAACGGCGCCGTCCCGCTGCTGCCGATCGACAACAACATCACCTCGACCGGCGCGATCAAGGTGATGGACGGCTACCGGGACAAGAACGGCAAGAAGGACCAGCTGGGCTTCCAGGCCTTCTTCGTGCCGACGTTCGGCGGTGCGGGCAAGGGCACCATGTTCTCGCAGTTCCCCGGCCTCGAGTTCCCCGTGATCGCGCTGACCGGCTACCACGGCAGCCTCGGCGTCAACGCGGGCCTGCCGCAGAACGTGTACCAGCTCGACACCGCCAAGATGACCCAGTTCAAGGACGCCAAGGGCCAGATCCTCAAGGCGCGGCTGCTGCCCGGCGAGAAGATGACCCTCCCGGGCGGCGCGGGCTCCATCACCTTCGAGAAGGAAGTGAAGGAGTGGGCGAGCTTCCAGATCTCGCAGCAGCCCGGGAACGGCTGGGCGCTGACCGGCGCCATCGCCGCCATCGCGGGCCTCGTCGGCTCGCTGTTCATCCAGCGCCGCCGGGTCTGGGTGCGGGCCGTGACCGGTGAGGACGGCGTGACCGTCGTCGAATTGGCGGGACTCGGCCGCAGCGAGTCCCCCAAGCTTCCCGAAGAGCTGGGCGATCTGGCCCTGACCCTCAACGCCGAGGCGCCGACCGCGCCCGATTCCTCAGACGTACCTGCCGAAGGGGCTGAGAAGTGACTCTCGCCGCCGCAACCAACGAGAATCTCGCGCACATCAGCAATGTGCTGATCTATTCGTCGATGGCCGTCTACACGCTGGCCTTCTTCGCGCACATCGCGGAATGGGTCTTCGGCAGCCGCAGCAAGGTCGGCCGCACGGCCGCCGCGCTGACCGGTGCCGGGTCCGCCGCGGCCCCTTCGGTCACGGTCCGGGTCAAGCAGGCCGGCGGCACCGCCGTACTGGACAAGCCCAAGGTCATCACGCGCTCCGCGGCCGGCACCCGCGACGTCCCGGACGGTCCCGGCGCGGCAGGCGGCACCGAGAAGGGCGACCTGTACGGCCGGATCGCCGTCTCGCTGACGGTCCTGGCCTTCCTGGTCGAGGCGGGCGGCGTCGTCGCCCGCGCGATGTCGGTGCAGCGGGCCCCCTGGGGCAACATGTACGAGTTCTCCATCACCTTCTCCACGGTGGCGGTCGGCGCGTACCTCGGCTTCCTGCTGGCGAGGAAGAACGTCCGCTGGATGGGCCTGCTGCTGGTCACCACGGTCCTCCTCGACCTCGGCATCGCCACCACCTGGCTCTACACCGACAGCGACCAACTGGTCCCGGCCCTGCACTCGTACTGGCTGTGGATCCATGTCTCCACCGCGATCTTCTGCGGCGCGGTCTTCTACCTGGGCGCGGTCGGCACGCTGCTCTACCTGTTCCGCGACAGCTACGAGAACAAGCTGGCCCGCGGCGTGAAGCCCGGCTCCTTCGCCACCTCGGTCCTGGAACGCCTGCCCGCGGCCGCCTCGCTCGACAAGTTCTCGTACCGCATCAACGCCGCGGTCTTCCCGCTGTGGACCTTCACGATCGTCGCGGGCGCGATCTGGGCGGGCGACGCCTGGGGCCGCTACTGGGGCTGGGACCCCAAGGAGGTCTGGTCCTTCATCACCTGGGTCGCGTACGCCTGCTACCTGCACGCACGCGCCACCGCGGGCTGGAAGGGCCGCAAGGCGGCCACCCTGGCGCTCATCGCCTTCGGCTGCTGGCTCTTCAACTACTACGGCGTGAACATCTTCGTCACCGGCAAGCACTCCTACGCCGGGGTCTGACCCTTCCCGTACGGCACCCGAGGCCGGTTCCCCTGTGACCCACGTCACGGGAACCGGCCTTTGTCGTACGGACAGTTGGAGGGTGTGGACACTTCGCGAGCCCGGATCCGGGCGGGGGACCAAGAGGCCTTCGGGGAGCTCTTCGACGCGTACGCACGCTCCGTCTACAACCACGCCTACCGGCTGACGGGGGACTGGTCGGTCGCGGAGGACGTCGTCTCGCTGACCTTTCTGGAGGCGTGGCGCCTGCGCGGGAAGGCGGACAGGGACGGCGGTTCGCTGCGGCCCTGGCTGCTGGGCATCGCCACGAACGTGACGCGCAACGCCCGGCGGGCGGCGCGCAGACACGCGGCCGCCGTGGCCCGGCTGCCGCCGGGCGAGGCGGTGCGGGACTTCGCGGACGAGGTCGCGGGGCGCCTCGACGACACCGACCGACTCGCCCTCGTACAAACCGCCCTGGCAACTCTCCGGCGGCCCGAGCGCGAGGTGCTCGCCCTGGTCGTCTGGGCCGGTCTCGATTACGCGGCCGCCGCCGAGGCGCTCGGCGTGCCGGTCGGCACCGTCAGATCCCGGCTGTTCAGGGCCCGTACAAAGCTCGCAAAAGAGGTGGAACCGCCGACGAGGCGCGGACAGGTAAGAGATGGCCGCGACCCCGCGGCCGGGCCCATCCAGGAGGGGAACCGATGACCGAACTTCCCGAGAGGGACCTCCCGCCGGGCCGCCACCGCGTCCTGAAGGAGCACCTCATGAGCGAGATCCGCACCCCAGACCGCACCCCACACCGCGCCAAGGACCGCACCCAGGACAACGGGGTCCGCGTCCAGGGCAAGCCGATGAGGGAGGGCTGGCGCAGGCCCGGCGTGCTGGCTCCGCTCGCGGCGGTCGCGGTGGCCGCCTCGGTCATCGCCGGACTTGTCTTCACCGGGCACGACGCGGGCGGTGTCAGGCCGGCCCCGTCCGAGGCGGCGGCCCTGCTGGAGGACGTCGCGCTGGCCGCCGAGCACGGGACCGTGCCCGGCGACATCCGTGACGACCAGTTCGTCTACATCGAGAGCAAGGTCGGCTACGTCGGGTACCAGGCGGGCAGGAAGCCGAAGCTCGAACCCATCCACAAGAGGGAGGTCTGGCGCTCCGTCGACGGCTCCCGGGCAGGCTTCCTGCGCGAGGCCAACCACGTCGGTCAGAGGCCGCTGAACCCCGACACCCCGGGTGTGGAGAGCAACACCAACTACCGCCATCTCCAGACCCTGCCCACCGACCCCGACGCGATGCTGACCTGGCTCCACAAGGTGGACAGGGGCGAGGGCGGCAAGAGCAAGGACCAGAACGCCTTCGTCCTCGTCGGCGACCTGGTCGCCGAGTCGCTGATGCCGCCCAAGGTGAGCGCAGCGCTCTACCGGGCGGCCGCGAAGATCCCCGGCGTCCAGATCGTCGAAGACTCCGTGGACGCGGCGGGGCGACACGGCGTGGCGGTCGCCCGGGAGGACTCCGGCATACGGGAGGAGCTGATCTTCGACAAGAAGACCAAGAAGTACCTCGGCGAGCGGTCCGTCGCGGTCCGGGACATCGAGGGCGGACTGAAGAAGGGCGAGCTGGAGGGTTCCAGCGCGATCCTTCAGCGGGCCGTCGTCGACCGGGTACGCCAGACGCCCTAGGGTGCACGAGTCCTGAGCTGGTGCCATGGACGCGATCCGCCATGGCACCAGCGAGCCCCGGGACGGCAGCATTCAGCTGTTGCGCGAGGAGTACGTCAGCCGGCCGTGATCGCGTCGAGCTGAGCCCGCAGATAGGTGTGCGAGTCGATGCCCAGGACATCGGTGCCGGGGTCGCACTCGTAGAAGTAGACCAGCGAGATCAGCTCCTCCGCGGGCGCGTCCGCGGGCGGTGGCAGCACCCGGTGGCGGCCCGAGCGCCAGCGGTCGCCCGTCCAGCGGGCCATCAGATCGCCGATGTTGACGGTGAAGGCCCCGGGGTCGTACGGCGCGTCCTCCCAGCCGCCCTCGTCGGTGAAGACCTGGAGCCCGCCCTTGCCCGCCTGCCGGTCCAGGACCGTGACCGTGCCGAAGTCGGTGTGCGGGCCGATGCGGAACTGGCCCGGCTGCGGATCTCCGAGCCGGTCCCTGCCCGGGTACCAGTTGATGTTGAAGCCCCAGGTGGGGTGCCCGGTGTGCCGGGTGAAGAAGGTCTCCGGCTCGCCCAGCGCGACGCCGAGGAGTCCGAGGAGCCGGTCCGACAGCTCCCGCATCTGCGCGAGATACGTCTCGACCAGGGCCTTGAGCCCCGGCACCTCGTCCGGCCAGGTGTTGGGCAGGAACCACTCCGCGTCCACCGCCGGGTCGCCGGTCGGCTCGTCCGCCGCGAAGGACAGCGACTCCTTCAGATCCGGGGGAGACTCGGTGCCTTCCGCATAGGCGTTGGCCTCCGCGCCCGGGCCCAGCCAGCCGCGTCCGCCGACCCGCACGGCGTACCGCTCCTTCGCCGCCTCGGGCAGCCGGAAGAACTCTCCCGCCGCCTCCCGGATCCGTCCGCGCAGTCCGGGATCGACCCCATGGCCCGTGACCAGGAGGAATCCGGCGCGCTGCAGGGCCGTGTCGACCATCGCCGCGACGGCGGCACGGGCGGCAGGGTCCCCGGGGGACCAGTGGCGCAGATCGATGGTGGGAATCCTGGGTTCAGTCACCGATGTCCTCGCTCCACAGGTCGGGACGTTCCCTGATGAAGTCCTCCATCAGGGTCCTGCACTCGGCGTCGTCCAACAGCACGATCTCCACGCCGTGTTCGGCCAGCCAGTCGTGCCCGCCGTGGAAGGTCGCCGCCTCGCCGATCACCACCCGGGAGATCCCGAACTGCCGGACCAGGCCGCTGCAGTACCAGCACGGCGAGAGGGTCGTCACCATGGTCGTGCCCCGGTACGAGCGCTGCCGCCCGGCCGCCCGGAAGGCGGCCGTTTCCGCGTGCATCGACGGATCGCCGTCCTGCACCCGCCGGTTGTGGCCGCGCCCCAGCAGGCTCCCGTCCGCGCCGTACAGCGCGGCCCCGATCGGGATCCCGCCCTCCGCGAGGCCGGTCCTGGCCTCCTCGACGGCCGCCCGCAGCCATTCCCCGTACCGCGCGTTCTCCATGACGCTCACCTTCCGAAGCTAGGTCGAGCCCGGCCTGATCGGCCGGACAGGACCTTAAGTCATCGGCGGCGCCGATCGGCCCATCGGCAGGACGCCCCACTGGCTCGTGGACCGGCTCCCGCCCCCACTCGTAGCGTCATGGTCATGAACACAGAGAGCAAGGGCACCCTGCAGCTGACCGCGGCCATGGTCCTGTCCGGCACGCTCGGAATCTTCGTCGTCGAGTCGGGGGCCTCCGCCTTCAACGTCGTCTTCTTCCGCGTCCTCTTCGGCGCCCTGGCCCTCGGGAGCTACGCACTGGCCCGCGGTTACTTCCGCGACCACGGCCTCACCCCGAAGAAGCTCGGACTGGCCGCGCTCGGCGGCCTGTTCATCGTCTTCAACTGGGTGCTGCTCTTCGAGTCGTACGAGAACACGTCGATCTCCGTCGCGACCGTCGTCTACCACACGCAGCCCTTCTACGTGGTGCTGCTCGGCGCCCTGCTCTTCCGTGAGCGCCTCACCGCCGCGAAGGTCGGCTGGATCGCGCTCGCGTTCGCCGGGCTGATCCTCGTCTCCGGTGTCACGCCGGGCGACTTCACGGGCGGCAACAGCACCTATCTGCTCGGCATCGGCCAGGCGCTCGCCGCCGCGCTCCTCTACGGCCTCTCCACGCTCGTCACCAAGCGCGTCACGGGGGTACGCCCGCACCTGATCGCACTCGTCCAGGTCCTCGTCGGCATCCCGCTGCTGCTGCCCCTCGCCGACTTCGGCGCCATGAGCGGGACCGGCGCCGACTGGGGCTGGCTGATCGGCCTCGGACTCATCCACACCGGCCTGATGTACGTCCTGATGTACGCCGCCTACCAGAAGCTGCCCACCGCGAAGATCGCCGTGCTCGCCTTCACCTACCCGGCCGTCGCGATGGTCGCCGACTGGGCGGTGTACGGGCACCACATCGGCCTCGTCCAGGCGCTCGGCGTCCCGCTGATCGTGTTCGCCAGCCTGAAGGTCAACCTCGCCAAGTCGCCCCGTACGGTTACCGGTTCGGCTCCTCGGACCGGCTCGCCGACTCCTGCTCCCGCACCAGCCGCATCGTCTCGTCGATGAACAGCCGCACATGGCGCGGCAGCCGCTTCCCCTCCCGCCACGCGACCTGCGTGTACAGCTGGAACGGCGGCTCCCACGGCAGCGCGAGGAGCGTCCCCGACGCCAGCTCCTCGCGCACCGCCATGCGCGGCAGCAGCGCGACCCCGAGGCCGCCGGCCACACCCCGCTTGGTCGCCTCGATCGTGCCGAACTCCATGAAGGGCGGGGGAGCGCCGTTGCGTTCGCGCAGCTCCTCCTCGAAGAGGTCGCGGTACGGGCAGCCCGGCTCCGTACCCACCAGCTGGATGTCCGCGAGATCGACGGTCGCGAGCTTCGCCGCGTCGGCGAGCGGATGGGTGGGCGCGCAGACCAGGACGAGCGGTTCGGCGGTCAGCACCTCGGTCTGAAGGCCCGCGTGCTCGGTCTCCCGCTCCATCAGGAAGCCGATGTCGTACACGCCCTGGCGCAGCGCCTGACGGGTCTCGTCCCCGAGCGTGGGGCGCAGCGACAGCCTCACCTGCGGATAGCGGTGGTGGAACAGTTCGAGCAGCGCGGGCAGCCGGTAGGAGGTCAGCGACTCCATGGTGCCGACGTTGATCGCCCCGGCGGGCTCGTCGGCGCCGGTGACGGCGACCCTGGCCTCTTCGGAGAGCTCGATGATCCGGCGTGCGTACGGCAGCAGCCGCGCGCCCGCCTCGGTGAGCCGGATGCGGCTGCCGAGCCGGTCGAAGAGCTCCGTGCCGAGAGAGGTCTCCAGCGAGCGGATCTGGCTGGTCACGCTGGACTGGGCGTACTTCAGCTCGGCCGCCGCCTGAGTGAAGCTGAGGACGGTGGCGACCTTCTCGAAGGTGACCAGCAGGCGCAGTTCCATGTCAGGGCTTCTGGGGGTCGTCGCCGTTCTCGCGGCGCTTGAGCTCCTCCTCGCGGCGGCGCAGATCCGCCTCCCAGTCCTTGAGGAGCGCCTCGTCCTTCACATCTTCAGAAGGCACAGCCTCGTCCTTGAGGGACTTCAGGAAGTCCGGGTTGTCGTCGGGCGCGACAAACTCGGTGCGGTGGTTGCGGTGCCATGGGGACGGTGTGCTGCCGCCGGCGGTGGCCTTGCGGTCCCTGCCCGCGACGAGCCACGCGATCGGGCCGATCAGGACCTCGCCGAAGAGCAGCACGATGATGACCCAGACCACCTTCGGGAGGTGCTTGACCTCCTGCTCGGGCGTGTTGAGGCAGTCGATGAAGGCGTAGATCCACAGCGCCAGGACCAGCAGGAAGGGCAGATACCGGAGCATGGTGGTGCGTTCCCCCCGGGGAGCGGTGGCGGGGCTGCTTGGGGCCCCGGTGACAGGCCAAGCCTAGTCCTTGCCCGATACTGGACGGCATGGCTTACGACGATCTTCGCTCCCTGCTCCGGGCGCTGGAGCGCGAGGGTGACCTCAAGCGCATCAAGGCCGAGGTCGACCCGTATCTGGAGGTCGGGGAGATCGTCGACCGGGTGAACAAGGCGGGCGGTCCGGCGCTCCTGTTCGAGAACGTCCGCGGGTCGGCGATGCCGCTCGCGATGAACGTCTTCGGCACCGACCGCCGGCTGCTCAAGGCGCTCGGCCTGAAGTCCTACTCCGAGATCAGCGACAAGATCGGCGGGCTGCTCAAGCCCGAGCTGCCGCACGGGTTCGTCGGGGTCCGCGAGGCCTTCGGCAAGCTGGGCACGATGGTCCACGTACCGCCGAAGAAGGTGAAGGACGCGCCGGTGCAGGAGGTCGTCCTGCGCGGTGACGACGTCGATCTGGACCAACTGCCCGCGCTGTTCACCTGGCCCCAGGACGGCGGCTCCTTCTTCAACCTGGGTCTGACCCACACCAAGCACCCGGAGACGGGCGTGCGCAACCTCGGTCTGTACCGACTTCAGCGGCACGACCGGAACACCATCGGCATGCACTGGCAGATCCACAAGGACAGCCGCAACCACTACCAGGTCGCGGCCAAGCGCGGTGAACGGCTGCCGGTCGCGATCGCCTTCGGCTGCCCGCCCGCGGTGACCTACGCCTCGACCGCGCCGCTGCCCGGTGACATCGACGAGTACCTCTTCGCGGGCTTCGTGGCGGGCAAGCGCATCGAGATGGTCGACTGCAAGACGGTGCCGCTCCAGGTCCCGGCGAACGCCGAAGTCGTCCTGGAGGGCTGGCTGGAGCCGGGCGAGATGCTCCCGGAGGGCCCCTTCGGCGACCACACCGGCTTCTACACTCCCCAGGAGCCCTTCCCCGCGCTGACCATCGACTGCGTGACCATGCGCAGGCGGCCGATCCTCCAGTCGATCGTGGTGGGCCGCCCGCCGACGGAGGACGGACCGCTCGGCCGTGCCACGGAACGGTTCTTCCTGCCCCTGCTCAAGATCATCGTTCCGGACATCGTGGACTACCACCTTCCCGAGTCGGGCGGCTTCCACAACTGCGCGATCGTCTCGATCGACAAGAAGTACCCGAAGCACGCGCAGAAGGTCATGCACGCGATCTGGGGCGCCCACATGATGTCCCTGACGAAGCTGATCGTCATCGTCGACGCGGACTGCGACGTGCACGATCTGCACGAGGTCTCCTGGCGCGCGCTCGGCAACACCGACTACGCCCGTGATCTCACCGTCGTCGAGGGCCCGGTCGACCATCTCGACCACGCCTCGTACCAGCAGTTCTGGGGCGGCAAGGCGGGCATCGACGCGACGAAGAAGCTCCCCGAGGAGGGGTACGTCCGGGACGGCGGCTGGCCGGACATGGTCGAGTCGGACCCGGATACGGCGGCGAAGGTCGACCGCCGGTGGAAGGAGTACGGCCTGTGAGCAGCGCCGCCGCAGCAGTCCCGCAACCCGGCAGGACCAAGTCGTTTCTGCGGCTCGTCATGATCGAGCACTCGGTCTTCGCGCTGCCCTTCGCGTACATCGCCGCGCTGACCGCGATGTTCCAGTTCGACCGGAACATCCACTGGGGGCGGCTGCTGCTGGTCACCCTCGCCATGGTCGGGCTGCGGACCTTCGCGATGGCCTGCAACCGGATCATCGACCGCGAGATCGACGCCCGCAATCCGCGCACCGAGAACCGTGAACTGGTGACCGGGGCGGTGTCGGTGCGGTCCGCCTGGACCGGCGCGCTGATCGCCGTCGTCGTCTTTCTGGGGGCGGCGGCCGCGCTCAATCCGCTGTGCCTCGCGCTCGCGCCGATCGCCGTGATCCCGATGGTGGTCTATCCGTACGGCAAGAGGTTCACGAACTTCCCGCATGCCATCCTCGGCCTCGCCCAGGCCATGGGCCCGGTCGGCGCGTGGATCGCGATCACCGGCGCGTGGTCCTGGGACTCGGTGATCCTCGGTCTTGCCGTCGGCGTCTGGATCGGCGGCTTCGACCTGATCTTCGCCTGCCAGGACGTGCAGGCGGACCGCGCGCACGGCGTGATGTCGGTCCCGGCCCGCTTCGGCGTCCCGGCCGCGCTGTACGGGGCCCGGGCCGCGCATGTCGTGACGACCGTCCTGCTGGTCTGGTACGCGCTGGCCACGGAGGCGGGCGGGTTCTTCTGGACCGGCTTGCTGATCGTCGCCGCCGCGTTCCTCTACGAGCACACGATCGTCAAGCCGCACGACCTGTCCCGTCTCAACCGCGCCTTCTTCACCGTCAACGGCTTCATCGGCATCGCCCTGTTCGGGTGCGCGCTGCTCGATCTGATGGTGCGCGGCCTGACGGTGTGACCGGCGGATAGGCTCAGCGGCATGAACGAGGCCAAGCGCACCCCCTGGTTGGTGGGCGTCTCCGGCGCGTCCGGGACGCCGTACGCCGCCGCCGTGCTGCGCGGGCTGCTCGCCGCCGGCGAGAGCGTTGACCTGGTTGTCAGCCGGGCCTCACGGCTGACACTGCTCGACGAGACGGGGATCGCCTTCCGTGACGCGCACTGGCGCGAGGATCTGCGGGAGTGGCTGGCGCGCGGGGCGGACGGAAAGCCGGGCACCTTCCGGGTGGACGTCGACGACGTACGGCACTGGGCTGCCGGGGATCTGGCCGCCGGGCCCTCGTCGGGTTCGTATCCCGTGAAGGGGATGCTGATCGTCCCGGCGTCCACGGCGTGTGTGGCCGGAGTCGCGCTCGGGCTCTCGAAGGATCTGCTGCAGCGGGCGGCGAGCGTGACGCTCAAGGAGCGGCGGAAGCTGGTGGTCGCGGTGCGCGAGACCCCGCTGAACGGGCAGACCCTCAGGCATCTGGTGACACTGGACGAGGCGGGTGCGGTGGTGCTCCCGGCCTCTCCGGCGTTCTACGCGGGGGCGACGCACATTCAGGATCTGGTGGACTTCGTGGCGGGACGGGTGCTGGACGCGGCGGGGGTGCCGCATCGGCTGTACCGCCGCTGGGAGGGTGAGCTGGGTGGCCCTCGTACGGACTGACCCGCCGGCACCTCACGCTTGAATTGTATAATTCGTAGGAATTTTGCGCTGCGCACCTTAGATTCTCATGGTAAACTTGCGGAATCGCTGAATAATGGAAGGGTCCAGGCATATGGACGCGGTGGACAGGCAGCTCATCCAGGCCCTCAGGGAGAACGGCAGGGCCTCGTACGCGGAGCTCGGCCGGCTCGTCGGGCTCTCGGGGCCCTCCGTCACCGATCGCATCAACCGCCTCGAGGCGGCGGGCGTCATCACCGGCTATCGCGCCACGGTCGACGCCAGGTCGCTCGGTCTCGGCGTCACGGCTCTGATCGGTCTCTCGCTCTCGGACGCGGCCGACCACGAGGACGTGGCGCGCCGGCTCAAGGACCTCGCCGAGATCGAGGACCTGTGGTTCATCGCGGGCGACGACTCGTACATGCTCAAGGTGCGGGCGAACGACGTGGACGGTCTGGAGAAGACGATCCGCCGGCTGTCCGGCACGAGGGGCGTGTCGCGTACGCGTACGACGATCGTGCTCTCCACGAAGTGGGAGAACCGGGTCGGAGATCTGCCCGAGTAGGCAGGGGCGTACCTTTGGTGGGGCCTGTTGACGAATCGTATGGGAGGCGGCCGTACATGGACGTTGGGCTCAAGCGCGAGCTGGAGGAGAAGGTCCGTTCCGGGGAGCGGCTGACCCGCGAGGACGGCATCGCCCTCTACGAGTCGGACGACCTGGCGTGGCTCGGCGGCCTCGCGCACGAGGTGCGGACGCGCAAGAACGGTGACGTCGTCCACTTCAACGTCAACCGGCACCTCAACATGACCAACGTGTGCACCGCGTCGTGCGCGTACTGCTCCTTCCAGCGCAAGCCGGGCGAGAAGGACGCGTACACGATGCGCATCGAGGAGGCCGTCCGCCTCGCCAAGGCGATGGAGGGCGAGAACCTCACCGAGCTGCACATCGTCAACGGGCTCCACCCCAACCTGCCGTGGCGCTACTACCCGCGGTCGCTGAGCGAGCTCAAGAAGGCCCTCCCGGACGTCTCGCTGAAGGCCTTCACGGCGACCGAGATCCACCACTTCGAGACGATCTCCGGGCTGTCCGCCTCCGAGATCCTCGACGAGCTCATCGAGGCCGGTCTGGAGTCGCTGACCGGCGGCGGCGCCGAGATCTTCGACTGGGAGGTCCGGCAGCACATCGTCGACCACCGCACCCACTGGGAGGACTGGTCGCGCATCCACCGGCTCGCGCACCAGAAGGGTCTCAAGACCCCGTGCACGATGCTGTACGGCCACATCGAGGAGCCCAGGCACCGGGTCGACCACGTCCTGCGCCTGCGTGAACTCCAGGACGAGACCGGCGGCTTCCAGGTCTTCATCCCCCTGCGCTACCAGCACGACTTCGTGGACATGCAGGACGGCAAGGTGCGCAACCGCCTCCAGGCGCGCACCACCATGGCGACCGGCGCCGAGGCGCTGAAGACCTTCGCGGTCTCGCGGCTGCTGTTCGACAACGTCCAGCACGTCAAGGTCTTCTGGGTGATGCACGGTGTGCAGACCGCTCAGCTGGCGCTGCAGCACGGTGCGGACGACATGGACGGCTCGGTCGTCGAGTACAAGATCACCCACGACGCGGACAACTACGGCACGCCGAACAAGCTGACGCGTGACGACCTGCTCGACCTGATCCGCGACGCCGGTTTCCGCCCGGTGGAGCGGAACACGCGCTACGAGGTCATCCGGGAGTACCCGGGGCCGGACGCGGACCGCCGCGAGTCGCCCCAGCCGATGCGGGTCTGACGCCGGCCTGAGGCTGCGCCCCGGGCACGGACGTTTCCGAATTCGCCCTGGGGCGCGGCCATTCGGGGGATTCTTACCACACGGCAGTTTGCTCAGAGTCAAGTCTTCCAGGTTGCTGGCATCTTGATGGCCACTCAGCCTCAGCTTCTGGAAGGCATGGCCATGCAAGCATTCCCCACCAGCGGCACCACTCTGCCATCGCAGCAATCGGAGTCCGACAAACAGTCGTCGGCGGAGACGGTTCATGAAAGGCGCTCCGGCGTCGCATGGTGGATGTGGGTCCTGGCGGGAGCGCTGTTCTTCCTTTACGCGGCGCTGTCCCTTCGTATCCATCAGCGGATGCTTTCCAACAGCTACGACCTGGGAATCTTCGAGCAGGTCGTCCAGTCCTACGCGCACGGCCACCTGCCCGTCGCCGAACTGAAGGGTCCGGACTTTCCCGTTCTGGGGGACCATTTCTCCCCGATTCTGGCCCTGGTGGCACCGCTCTATTGGCTGTGGCCGGCACCGAATGCCCTGCTCGTGGCGCAGTCGGCGCTGATCGCCGTGAGCGTTCTGCCCCTCACCGTCTGGGCAAAGCGAACGCTGGGCTCCGTGGCCGCCGCGGTCATCGGTGTCTGCTACGGCCTTTCCTGGGGCATCGCGACGGCGGTCGGCTTCGACTTCCATGAAGTGGCCTTCGCCGTCCCCCTCCTCGCCTTTTCACTGACGGCTCTCGCGAACGACCGGCTGCGCGCCGCGGCGTACTGGGCTCTTCCCCTGCTGCTGGTGAAGGAAGACCTCGGACTCACGGTGGCCGTGATCGGTCTCGTCGTCGCCCTGCGCGGCAACCGCAGACTCGGGATCATCACCGCGTCCGCCGGTCTGGCCGGGACCGTGCTGGCGCTGCTGGTGATTCTGCCGGCCGTCAACCCGACCGGTTCCTTTGCCTATTGGTTCTACCTGGACAGCCCGGCAGGAAGTGGAGGCGGACCGGGAGATCTGCTCCACAAGTACACGGTCGGTCTCATCACCCCCGCAGCCAAGATGTCGACACTTGTGCTCGTACTGGCCCCGACCCTGTTCCTGGCTCTGCGATCCCCGCTGCTGTGGATCGCGCTGCCGACTCTGCTCTGGCGCGGCGCCTCGGGCAACGCGGTTCACTGGGGCACCGAGTTCCACTATTCGCTGGTGCTGATGCCGATCGTCTTCGCGGCATTCATCGACGCTCTGGTCCGACGGCGCTCCAGTGCGAGCAGCCTGCGCCGGTATCTCGTGGGCTCTGCCGCGATCACCGTCCTGCTGCTTCCGCAGTTTCCGCTGTGGCAGCTGGTCCAGTCGGCCACCTGGCGGACCGATCCCCGCGTCGCTGTCGCCCACCGTCTGATGGATCAGATCCCCGACGGCGCCACGGTCCAGGCGTCCAGCCATCTGGTGCCCCAGCTCACCAGGCGCACGAGCGTCAGCCTGTACGGCTGGCCCGCGAGCCGCCCCCTGCCTCAGTGGATCATGGTGGACACCCGGGTGCCGGCGGAGCGGCGATGGCCGCTGACCGCCGGACAGGAGAAATTCAAACTGGACGGCGCGCTGCGCAAGGGGTACCGCAGCGTGGCTTACGAGGATGGCTTCGTCCTGCTCAAGAGCCCGGGCGGACCCGGCGTCCCGGGGAGTGAGCCCGGTTTGAACGGCCTTCCGCGTAATGGATAATCTTCGCGCATGTCCCTTACCTTCGAACTGGATCCGCCGGTCGACCGCGCGCTGCGGGACGGGGTCGTAGCGCTCTGGGCCGACGTGTCCAATGCCGGGGGCGCCGTCGGATTCGTGCCGCCCGTAGACGAAGAGGCCGTACGGCCGGAGTTTGTGAAGCAACTGGTCTCGATGGCCGAGGGCCGCAGCCGGCTGCTGGTGGGGTACGACGAGGAAGGCGCCGTTGCGGCCACCGCCTTCCTCACGCACAACACCCACCGGCTGATGCGCCACTGGGTGTGGCTGTACACGGTCATGATCCACCCCCGCCACCAGGGAGCGGGCTACGGCCGCGAGCTGATGGCGGCGGTGAAGGAAGCGGCCCGCGGCTTCGAGGGCATAGAGGCGATACGGCTCACCTGCCGCGGCGGGACCGGCGTCGACCGCTTCTACGCCGCGTGCGGCTACAAGGAAGTCGGGCGGGTGCCCGGTGCGATCCGGGTCGCCGAGGGTGACGACCGCGACGACATCATGATGCTGCTCCCGCTGAATTGATCCCATAGCGGACGTGCTTCACTGGACGGGCACTACCTGTCGTACGAAGAGAGAAGGCCCGCCGTGTCCGCCAAGTCGAGCGCCGCGATCAGGTACACCACCCTGCGCCTGGCGATCTTCATCGGCTGCTTCGTCGTCGTCGGCGGCCTGGTCCAGGTCGGCGCCCTGCCCAAGGGGCTCGGCGACTCGAACTTCGTCTGGGTCGTCCTGCTCGCGCTCGTGCTGTCCGCGCCGCTGAGCTTCGTACTGCTGCGCAAGCAGCGTGACGCGATGTCCGAGCAGATCGCTGGCAAGGTCGACAGGACCAAGGCCCGTCTCGAGGCGAACCGGTCCCAGGAGGACGGCGCCGTTCAGTAGGGCCCCTAGGTCCTGTCACACGCGTCGGCGGGAGCCTCGCGCCCGGCCGGGGCGTTGCCGTCCCACCGCCGTTTCCGGCGTGAGTCGACGCTGCGCGAATCCTCGGTTCGTGAGGGTCTGTTCCCGATAGGGCTCGGGCAGGTCGGGCATCGCCAGCAGACGGTTGCAGGCCTGGAGCGAGGCGGCCATGTCGCCCACCCAGTAGGCCGTGATCGAGTACTCGAAGAGCAGTCCCCAGCGGTACACCCACGGATGGATGAAGAGGATGTCGTCCGGCTGCTTCTTGCCGAGCCCGGCACGGACGATCGCGTGCGCGGTGTGATGGCGGCTCTGCCGGCGCAGCCGTGAGGTCAGTTCGTAACACGCTTCGAGCCGCTGCGGGCGCGACTCCCAGGCGCGGGAGAGGGTGTCCATGGCCGAGGGCCAGTCGCCGGAGTCCGCCCGGAGGATCCCGGCCTGGAGCAGCGAGTAGTACACCTCCTCGCCCCAGCCCCCCATCTCCGCGCGGCGCTCGTACAGGGTGATCGCCTCGTCGGCACTGCCCATGTCGCGCATGGTCTGCGCCAGATAGAAGACCGTGCGGCCATTGGCGGGGTCGCGCTCCATCTCGGCGCTCAGCAGACGCGCGTCGCGCTCGAACTTGTCGTGCCGCGAGCCGCCGTCGGCGTAGTCCTCGATGACGAGGGCGTCGAGGTTCTCCTGGGTGTCGCGCCGGTCGGCGGTGAGGTACTCGTGGGTGACGCCCTCGTAGCGCCATGGCAGGTCGCCGCGGACGAGGCGCTTGATGCGGTACTCGGTCGCGCTCTCGTGGCGCAGCATGTACGCCTCGGCGGTGAGGCGAGGCAGCGGGCCGTCCTGGCGGATCACATGGTCCGCGTCGAGGAGGAGCAGATAGTCGGCCTTGCCGCGGGCGTGCCGGATGTTCAGGCTCCGGTTGTGGCCGAAGTTGACCCAGGGCTCCTCGTGGAGCTCGCCAGGAATGCCCTGCAGCGTTGTGCGGATCAACTCCTGGGTTCCGTCGGTCGAGCCGGTGTCGGAGATCACCCAGGTGTCCACCAGGTCTCGCACGGACGCGAGGCATCGTTCGATGACTTTCGCCTCGTTCTTGACGATCATGCACAGGCACACGGTCGGCTTCATGGCATCACCACTTCCGGCGGGTCTCTCCGGCGGCGACCTTAGGCACCGGACCCGGCGGCGCGGTCACGGCACGCCGACGACTGTGCCGTTCCCTGCCGCGTACACAGCCATTGGTGTGCTACTCGTACGCCATTGCGTTGATAGCTCCGCGATGCTCTCAAGGACGTTGCGTCCGCGAACCGATGATGTCGAAGGAGGCTCGAACTGGCTTCCAGAGTCTCACTCGAACTGGTTCAAGAAGGAGCACCTGTATGAGTCCTGAGAACAGGACCAAGTCCTCTCTGGGTCCGCTTCCGAAGCGGCGCGCCTGGCTGGTCGGCGGCACGATGGCGTCGCTCGCCCTCGTGGTTTCGGGTATCGCGACCCCCGGGATCGCCATGGCGCAGAGTGCCAAGGCGCCCACGTCCGTGTCCGGCCCGTCGGGCGTGGGCTGTGACGTGACGGAGAAGTCGGTCGTGGCCGACCGCGACTGCGGGCCCACCGGGCCCACCGGCCGGCGCGGCCCCACCGGCCCCACTGGCCCCACCGGTCCGACGGGTCCGGCCGGACTTGACGGCCTGGACGGTGCGACCGGTCCGACGGGTCCGGCCGGTCTTGACGGTCTGGACGGTCCCACGGGTCCGACCGGTGACACGGGTCCCTGCAGCGACATCGACACCTACAACCCCCTCGTGGTCGCCCCGGTCAGCACCCACCAGGTGAGCGCCGCGCTCGTCGACGGGGTCGCCTTCGCCGGCATCCGGACTGTTCCGGGGGGCGTCTACGACTGGGAGAACATCAGCAACACCCCGCTCGGCGGCTACCCGGCGGACGCCTGCGCCATCTCGGTGGCCAGCAACGGGGCCCTGAACACCGCCTCGGTCCAGGTGCTCACCGAGGGCGGGGATGTGTACGAGACCGAGTGCACCCTGGTCTTCGGGCTCCCTGTGGCTCCGTTTACGCCCCCGAGCCTTGCGTGCACCGAGGTGTGGACCCCGCAGGTGACGCCGGAACTCGCCCCGGCTGCCAGTGGTTCGAGCAACGCGGGCCTGATGGGTGTCGTTCCGAGCGAAAAGGGCAGGAAGCACTCCTGACCTCGTGTTAGTGGCCTCGGCCCGGTGGCAGTCCTGACCCGGCCGAGATCGTGACGACGCGTGCTGTGCCCGTTCTCCGGGTGCAGCACGCGTCTCCTTGTGCGGCGAGTTGTGCGGCGAGCGCGGTGTACGCCGGCTGTGCGGGGGCCAGGCACTCGAACTCAGCGGTGGCCGTAGGCTTACCGCGGAGTTGGGGTGTGGGGCGGGAGGATGTTTGACATGGGTGCGGTGAAAGGCGCGAAGGCCAAACGCATGCCGCGTGCCGTCCGTGAGCGGCAGATGATGGACGCGGCTGTGCAGACCTTCGGGCGGCGCGGCTACCGCGCGGCCTCCATGGATGAGATCGCCGAGCTCGCCGGGGTCTCCAAGCCACTCGTGTATCTGTACCTGAACTCCAAGGAAGAGCTCTTCACGGCGTGCATCAGGCGTGAGGCGGATGCGCTGATCGCCGCTGTACAGGCGGCCGTCGAGCCGGGGCTCGCGGCGGACCGGCAACTCTGGGCGGGACTCGCGGCCTTCTTCACGCACACCGCCGAGAATCCCTACGGCTGGGCGGTGCTGCACCGTCAGGCGCGTACGCACGGGGAGCCGTTCGCCGCCGACGTGGCGGTGATGCGGGACACGATCGTGGCGGTGGTGACCGGGCTGATCGGGGCAGCGGCCCGTGAGGCGCACCGGGATCAGGAGCTCGCGGACCGCGATGTGGCCGGGCTCGCTCAGGCACTGGTGGGGGCGGCCGAATCGCTCGCCGGGTGGGCGAACGAAGCGGAAGACGTCTCCGCCAAGGAAGCGGCCGGGACGCTGATGAACTTCGCCTGGATGGGGCTGGGGAATCTGATGCGCGGGGAGAGCTGGTCGCATTCCCGCTGAGCCGTGCCGGGATCAGTCCCGCGCGGTGCGATCGTCGGCACCCTTGCTCGGGAGTAGGGGTGCCGTTCGAGGGTGGTGTCCCGGCCCGCGGATGGGGCCGTCAGAGCCGTCTCGGACGGTGAACAAACGGTGACTGACGAGTGCCCTTCGCCACAGTCGGGCGGCCGGGGGCGCTCCGGATACCCGTCGGTAGAGCGGTGGCCGCGACCCGCGTGAGCAGGTGCTATGCCGTTCCGGCGACTCTCCGGCCGGTCGGCGGGACCCGGCCGCCTCTCGCTCATACAACAGGCGAGTCGGGTGAACGGGGGATAAACTCCTCGTTTGCCGTGCGCGGAATGGGGATTCGCAGCGCACTCGACACGACCTACGGAGAGTGAGAGATGCGTACGAACCTGTGTGACATCCACCGGATCGGACCTGATCCGAGCGACCTGTCGGCCGGCGATCGGTGCACTGCATGACTATGGCCCCGGAGTCGCCGACTCTTCTCGATCCGGTGCTCGACGCCGCGCCCGCGACCGCGCTGTTCACCGCCGGCGCCGCCGCCCGTGAGCGCACCCTCCTCGACATTCTCGACGAGAGCGCACGCCGTCACCCGGATGCACTCGCCGTCGACGACGGCGAAGCGCCCCTCAGCTACAGCGCGCTCCTGGACGAGGTCGAGGCGCTGCGAGCCCGCCTCTGCGGCGCCGGAATCGGCATCGGCGACCGTGTCGGCGTACGTGTGCCGTCCGGCACCGCCGACCTCTACGTCTCGATCCTCGCCGTCCTCGCGGCGGGCGCGGCCTATGTCCCGGTCGACGCCGAGGACCCCGACGAGCGAGCCGAGCTCGTCTTCACCGAGGCCGCCGTGAGCGCCGTCATCGGCGCGGGCCGCGAGATCACGCCGCTCGGATCCAGCGACGGCGACACCGGCCGCCGGCCGGGGCCCGACGACGACGCGTGGATCATCTTCACCTCCGGCTCCACCGGCAAGCCCAAGGGCGTCGCCGTCACCCACCGCAGCGCCGCCGCGTTCGTCGACGCCGAGGCCCGCCTCTTCCTGGCCCAGGAGCCGCTCGCCCCCGGCGACCGGGTGCTCGCCGGGCTCTCCGTTGCCTTCGACGCCTCCTGCGAGGAGATGTGGCTCGCGTGGCGGCACGGCGCCTGCCTGGTGCCCGCCCCCCGCTCCCTCGTACGCACCGGCCTCGACCTCGGCCCCTGGCTGGTCGAGCAGGGCATCACCGTTGTGTCGACCGTGCCCACGCTCGCGGCGCTCTGGCCCGGCGAGGCACTCGACGACGTACGGCTGCTGATCTTCGGCGGCGAGGCCTGCCCTTCCGAGCTGGCCGAGCGGATGGCCGTCCCGGGCCGTGAGGTCTGGAACACCTACGGCCCGACCGAGGCCACCGTCGTCGCCTGCGCGGCACCGCTGACCGGCGAGGGGCCGGTACGGATCGGGCTGCCGCTCGACGGCTGGGAGCTCGCCGTCGTGGACGCCCGCGGCGAGGTCGTGCTCATGGGCGAGACCGGCGAACTGGTCATCGGCGGCGTGGGCCTCGCCCGCTACCTGGACGCCGAGAAGGACGCCGAGAAGTACGCCCCCCTGCCCGCCCTCGGCTGGGACCGCGCCTACCGCAGCGGCGACCTGGTCAAGGCGGAGGCCGAGGGCCTGCTCTTCATGGGCCGCGCGGACGAGCAGATCAAGCTCGGCGGCCGCCGTATCGAACTCGGCGAGATCGACTCCGCGCTGCAGTCGCTCCCGGGCGTCGCGGGCGCGGCGGCGGCGGTCCGTACGACGGGCGCGGGGCATCAGCTGCTGGTGGGGTACGTGGTCCCGAGCGCGTCGGCGGAGGATGCCGCCCCTGACGCCGACGACGTGGTTCTGGGCGCGCTGCCCTTCGACACCGTGGCCTTCGACCCCGCCGACGCCGTGGCGCGGCTCCGCAAGGAGCTGCCCGCCGCGCTCGTGCCGCTGCTCGCCGTCGTGGACACCCTTCCGACCCGGACCTCGGGCAAGGTCGACCGCGCCGCGCTGCCCTGGCCGCTGCCCGCCGTGGAGAGTGCGGACGCGGATGCGGCCGAGTTCACCGAGACCGAGGCGTGGCTCGCCGGGCAATGGACCGAGTTGCTCGGAGCGCCGGTGAGCGGGCCCGACGCGGACTTCTTCGCGAGCGGTGGCGGCTCTCTCGCCGCCGCCCAGCTCGTATCGCGGATTCGCGAGCGGTTCGCCGCCGGATCCGTCGGCGACATCTACCAGAACCCGACCCTCGGCGCGCTCGCCCGGACGCTGGAGGCATCCTCCGCGGGCGCGGCCGACGCACGTGACGTCACGCCGGTGCCGCGCCGCACCGGAATCGCGCAGACCCTGCTCATGCTGCCGCTGTTCGGTGTGGCAGGGCTGCGCTGGGGCGTGGTCGCCGCCGCCGTCGGCAATGTGATCGGCGGGCCCTGGGCCCCGGCCGTGTCCTGGTGGTGGGTGGCGCTCGGCTGGCTGCTCTTCGTCAGCCCGGTCGGCAAGATCGTGATCGCCGCGGGCGGTGCGCGGCTGCTGCTGCGCGGCCTGCGCCCGGGTACGTATCCGCGCGGCGGCCGTGTCCATCTGCGCCTGTGGACCGCGGAACGCCTCGCCGAGATGAGCGGCGCGACCAGCCTCGCGGGCGCCTGGCTCACCTACTACGCACGCGCTCTCGGCGTCCGGATCGGCGAGGACGTCGATCTGCACGCCCTGCCGCCGGTGACCGGCATGCTGCGGCTCGGCAAGGGCTGCGCCGTCGAGCCCGAGGTCGATCTGTCCGGGCACTGGCTCGACGGCGACCGGCTGCACATCGGCTCCATCCGGATCGGCGCGGGAGCCACGGTCGGCGCCCGCAGCACGTTCTTCCCCGGCACGCGGATCGGCAAGCGCGCCGAGGTCGCGCCCGGGTCGGGCGTGACCGGTACGGTCCCCGCGGGCGAGCGCTGGTCGGGCGTGCCCGCCACGCGCAAGGGCAAGGCCAACCGCCATCTCCCCGACGGCCGCCCGCCCCGCAGGCGCCGCTGGATCGGCCTCTACTCGCTGACCTCGCTGCTGCTCGGGCTGCTGCCCGCGATCGCGGCGCTTCCGGGCCTGCTCGTCATCGGCCTGTTCGTACGCGGCAGCGCGGACCTCGGCGAGGCGCTGACCGCCGCCTTGGCCGCCGTGCCGCTCGCGACCGTCGTCGCCATGGTCACGTACGCACTGATCGTCCTGGCCGGTGTGCGGCTGCTCAGCATCGGCCTGCGCGAGGGCTACTACCCCGTCCACGGCCGGGTCGCCTGGCAGGCATGGGCGACGGAACGGCTGATGGACATGGCCCGGGTGCATCTCTTCCCGCTGTACGCGAGCCTGTTCACGCCCGTGTGGCTGCGGGCACTGGGCATGAAGGTGGGCCGCCGGGTCGAGGCGTCGACCGTGCTGGCGCTGCCCGCGATGACGACGGTCGGGGACGGGGCGTTCCTCGCCGACGACACGATGGTCGCCTCGTACGAACTCGGCGGCGGCTGGCTGCGGATCGCCGAGGCACGGATCGGCAAGAAGGCCTTCCTCGGCAACTCCGGGATGACGGCCGCCGGCCGCTCCGTGCCCAAGCGGGGCCTGGTCGGCGTGCTGTCGTCGACCCCGAAGCGCGCCAAGGCGGGCAGTTCCTGGCTCGGCATGCCGCCCATGAAGCTGCCCCGGGCGGCCGAAGCGGGCGACCAGAGCCGTACCTTCGAGCCGCCGAAGCGGCTGATGTGGGCGCGCGCGGCCGTCGAGGTCTGCCGGATCGTGCCGGTCATGTGCGGCGCTGCGCTCGCCGTGCTCGTGCTCGCGGCCTTCGCGCTGCTGGCCTCCCGCGTCGGCGTCGGCCTCGCGGTGCTGTCCACCGGCGGGCTGCTGCTCGCCGGCGGCCTGGTGGCCTGCCTGGTCGCCATCGCGGCGAAGTGGCTGCTGGTGGGCCGTTTCAAGGCGGTCGAGCACCCGCTGTGGTCGTCGTTCGTGTGGCGCAACGAGCTCGCGGACACCTTTGTCGAGGTGCTCGCGGTGCCGTGGCTCATCGGCGCGACCGGCGGCACACCGCTGATGAATCTGTGGCTGCGCTCGCTCGGCGCCCGCATCGGCCGCGGCGCCTGGTGCGAGACGTACTGGCTGCCGGAGGCCGACCTGGTCAGCGTCGGCGGCGGTGCCAGCGTGAATCGTGGCTGTGTTGTTCAGACGCACCTCTTCCATGACCGGATCATGCGTATGGACAATGTCGTCCTCGGAGCCGGCGCGACGCTGGGCCCGCACGGCATCGCGCTGCCCGGCGCGGTGATCGGCGACCGCGCCGCGGTCGGTCCGGCGTCGCTGGTGATGCGTGGGGAGCGGGTGCCCGCGGGCACCCGCTGGCTGGGCAATCCGATCACGGCCTGGAAGCCGTAGCCCAGAATCAGCCACACGCACACGCACCACAGCAAGAAACGCGAGGACGCACCACGGTGAGGGATTCCTACCTGCCGCAGCACGGTGACAGCGGCTACCGCACCACGGAGTACGACCTGGAGGTGGACTACCGACCGCACACCGGCCGGCTGTCCGGCCGGGCCAGGATCAGCGCCGTCGCCGAGCGTGACCTGGCCGAAGTCGTCCTGGACCTCGGCCAGTTCCGCATCAACCGCGTCCTCGTCAACGGCGGCCGCCCGGCGCGGTACACCCACCGCGCCGACAAACTGCGCATCCGGCCGGCCAAGCCGCTGCGCACCGGGTCCCCGTTCACGGTCGAGGTGCGCTACACCGGCGTCCCCCATCCCGTCCGCACCCGGGACTGGGGGGACATCGGCTGGGAACACCTGGAGGAGGGCGCGCTCGTGGCCTCCCAGCCCAGCGGCGCGCGCTCCTGGTTCCCGTGCAACGACCGGCCCAGCGACAAGGCGGTCTACCGGATCGCGGTGACCGCCCCTTCGCCGTACACCGTGGTCGCCAACGGGACCCTCACCTCCCGTACGATCAGCGCCTCCACGACGACCTGGGTGTACGAGCAGCCCGCGCCGATGGCGACGTATCTGGCGACCGTCCAGATCGGCCCGTACGAACTGGTCGACATCGCCCACGCCGGACCCGTGCCGCAGCCCGCCGCCGTGCCGCGCGAACTGCTCGGCCGCTTCGAGCACGACTTCGCCCGCCAGCCGCAGATGATGACGGCCTTCACGGACCTCTTCGGCCCGTACCCCTTCGACGACTACGCCGTCGTCGTGGTCGACGAGGAACTGGACGTGCCCTGCGAGGCACAGGGCCTGTCGATCTTCGGGTCCAACCATGTCGACGGGCGGCGCGGCAGCGAGCGCCTCATCGCGCACGAACTGGCCCACCAGTGGTTCGGCAACAGCCTGACCGTCCGGGACTGGCGGCACATCTGGCTCAACGAGGGCTTCGCGAAATACGCCGAATGGCTGTGGTCCGAAGTGTCCGGCGGGCCCTCGGCCGCGGCGCTCGCGGCCAAGTCCCGGGCCAAGCTCGCCCTGTTGCGGCAGGACATCAAGATCGGCGATCCCGGACTGCGGCGATTGTTCGACGACCGGCTCTACGAGCGGGGCGGGCTCACGATGCACGCACTGCGGACGGTGATCGGGCATGCGGCGTTCGTGGCGGTGCTGCGGGAGTGGACGACGACGCGGCGGCACGGGGTGGTGACGACGGAGGAGTTCATCGCGCTCGCGCAGAGGTACTCGGAGCATCCGCTTGACGGGCTGTTCCGGATGTGGCTGTACGACGAGAAACTCCCGGCGTTGCCGCAGGCGCGGCGGTGAGGGGGCGGGGTGCGGTGCGGGTCGACGGGGTGCGGGTGCGGGTGCGCCTGCGCCTGCGGCGGGCCTGTTCCCCACCCCGCCCCTTCCCGAACTGGGGCTCCGCCCCAGACCCCGCGCCTCAAACGCCGGCGGGGCTGGAATGTGCGGCAGGGCCGCACATTCAGCCCGTCCGGCGTTTGAGGACACGCGCGAAGCGCGTACGGGGGTCTGGGGGCTTGCCCCCAGTTCGGGAAGGGGCGGGGTGGGGAACAAGCCCCGCGCAGCGGCCCCGCCTAACCCAACCGCCCCGCCCGCCACTCGCGGACGACCGCGTCGATGTCGAACGGCCCAAGACCCAGCGGCGGCCCCGCCGGCGGTCTCCGGATCGCCGCCTCGATCTTCTCGTTGACCTCGGAGAGAATCCGCCGCACCTGGGACTCCGTCGCCGCCCGCCCCGCCGCCTCCCGCGCGTCTTCCGCCTCCTTGCGCAGGGCCAGCGCCGGCGGCAGGACGGAGACGCCCTCGCGGTGCATCTTGCCCTTGACCCACCACAGTTCGTCGTACGGAGCCGTGTCGTCGGGGAGCGGCTTTCCGAAGCCGGGCAGGTCCTTGAAGTCCCCGCGCTCCGAAGCGTCCCGGATCTGCTTGTCGACCCACGATTCGAAGCTGACACCTGGGGGTTTGCGTTCGGTCACGGCCGCTCCTCCCGTCTCGTGCGTCCATGGTAGGCGGGGCGGTTCGCCGCCGGGATCAGCGCAGCGTCGGCACCGCGCCGCACTCCGCACGCTCCACGTCGACCCCGCGCAGGCCCCGGCCCCACGCTTCGGCGATCCGGGCGAGCCGGGCCGCGTCCGGAGGCGTGCGGCCGAGGCCGATCGCGTACCGCGCGAGCGCCGGGCCGGTCTCGTACGGGCGGGGCCAGGCGTGCGCGTCCACCGCCCCCGCGTCCTCCAAGGCCGTGAGCAGCGCGCGCAGGCGGCCCCGGACGCGGCCCAGGGTCTCCTCGAACTCCCCGCCCGGGCCCGGGCGTACGGTCACCGTCGCCCAGGCGGCGTGCCGCCGGTGCAGGGGCGGCGGTGACAGCAGCTCGGGCCAGGGGTCCGCGCCGCTTTCCGCGGCCGTCTCCAGGATGGTCCAGGCCCGGTAGAGCTCGTCGGTGAGCAGGTTCCGGAAGCCTGCGGTGACCTGCCCGGTGCAGGTACGCACGGGCGCGGTCGGGGTCATGACGGTCAGGGCACCCTGTGGTCCCGTAACGGCATCCGCGAGGCCGACCGGTTCGCGCCAGTCCCAGGCGGCCCAGGTGCCGAAGAAGTCACGCAGCCGGTCCGCGTCGGTGGAGCCCGCCGACTCGCGTGCCGTACGGGCCGCGAGCACCGACCAGGCCAGGCCCGGGAGTCCGCCGAAGGGTGCCGAGTCGAGGCCGCGTGCCTTCGCCCATGCCTTCACCTGTCTGGCCAGCCGGGCGAACGCGGCATGGTCGGCGCCGACTTCGGTCCGTACCGCGTCCGCGTCGCTCACCGCGCTCAGCGCGATCGCAGCCGCCTCGCCCAACTCGGCGCGCCGTACGACCGCTTCGGCCGGATCGAGCGCACCGGTGGCGACGACCACCAGGTCCACGTCGATGTCGTGGACGCGCAGCCGCAGGCCGGGCACCCGGGCGCCGGTCACCTCCCGTACCCGGGTGGCGTCCGGCAGTGCGGCCGTTACGCGCGCGCGGACGTCCGCCATGCCGACGGAGCCCGGCAGCGCCGCCACCAGGTCCAGGTCGGCTCCGGCGAGGGCGCAGCCCATGCGCCGTGATCCGACGACGTGGACGACTCCCTCGCCCAGTGCTTCGGAGAGGTGCTGCGTGATCCGGTCCTCCGCGACCGGCTCGGCGGTGACCGCTTCAAGGGACGCGGCGGATTCGGGGGAGTCCGGCAGCCAGCGCACCTCGCCCGTTCCCAGAGCGATCGTGGCCCGCGGCCGCATCGGCCCGTCGCCCCGCCGCGAGAGCAGCACCAGCTCGCTCACCTCCGACGGCATGCCGTCGAGCAGGGCGGCGCAGTGCGCGGCGAGCGTGTGCGGATCCCGGGTACGGCCCAGGGAGAGGTGCGGGGTGAAGCTCGGGGCCCGGCCCCCGCAGCGGGGAAATCGCCGCTCCAGGGCGCGGTGCAGTTCTGCCCAGGGCGCCGCGTCGGCCGCCGCCGGGTCGAGCCAGACGGTGGAGTCCTCCCGGTGCCGGAAGGAGCGCACTCCCTCCAGACGGGCGGTGAACGCCGCCGTCCCGGCCGTCGCCGCGGCGAGCAGCGGGGCCGCCCGCTCGAAGTCGGACTCCGGTACGAAACCGAACAGCAGGTTCACGTGCGGCGGCCAGCGGTGGATCTGCCGGTCGTGCTCCTGGCGGATGTGCTGGATCGACGGCCAGAGCTCCTGGGGCGGAATCCAGGCCACGGCGGTGCGCGGCGTCGGCGCGACGGCGAGGACGTCGGCGAGGTTGTCTTCGGCGGGTTCGGAACCGCCAACCGTCAGGTCTGCTTCCACGCCGTAATGATCCGATATGTACAGCCCTTCCGGGCTGGGCACGTCGCCCCGGAGGACCGCACGGGTCGCCCGCAGCCGCCCCGCGCGCAGGAAGATCCGGTCAAGCCGGGAGACACGGCCGGACAGCGAGGACACCGCGGCCAGCGGATTGACGCCTGGGTCGAAGGTGGGGGTCCGGTCGTCCGGCCCGTGCAGCTGAGTCCAGGCGTCCCGCAGCCCGAGCGTTTCGGCCGGTCCGTCGCCGCCGTCGTTGAAGTCACCGAGCAGGATCAGCTCGCCGTCGATCCCGCCGAGTCCCTCGGCGAGGCTGCCCAGTTCGGCTTCCCGCCGGGCCGGGCCGTCCTCGGAGTGGTCGCTGCTCAGATGGGTCGCCGCCACCACGAGCGGGCCGGAGCCGGTCTCCACGGTGATGGCCGTGACGGCTTTGTGCGGTCCGAACTCGTGCCGTCCCGCCTCCCGTACGGGCAGCCGGCTGAGCAGCAGCAGCCCGCAGTCGTCGACGTCCTTGCCGCCCGCGTCGGTGCCCAGGGTGTAGCCCGCGCGGACCCACGGCGCCCGCAGGAGCAGGGCGAGCAGCGCGGGTTCGACCTCCTGGAGCGCGATGACGTCCGCGTCCGCTTCCTCCAGGGCAGCGAGCAGCAGGGGCCTGCGCCGGGCGGTGTCGATGCGCTCGCTGTCGTACCGGTCCCACAGCGTGTTCCACGTCAGTACGCGCAGACTCCTCCCGGGCGGCGCGGCAGCCCGGGATGCGCCGCCCGCGGGCCGCCACCGCTCCGTCGCCGGGTCCCACGCGTGCGGCGTCCCGGCCGTGAAGAACGGCGCGCGCAGGAGGCGCGGGTCACGTGCCCGCCCCGCGTCCGAGCTGTCGATCCGGTCCACCCCGGTCGCCCGGTCCCAGACCAGCTCACCGTCCGCCTCGAAGAACAGCACCCGGTGCCACGGGATGTCGCCCCCGGGGACGAAGGCGGGCAGCGGGATCCGCTTGGGGGCGGCCCCGCGCTGGTTGATCCCGATCACGAACCTGGCCGGGTCGAAGCGCGCGTCCCAGCGGACGCGGTGATAGATCTCGTCGCTCGTACGCACTAGACCGCCTCCTCGACGGTTCCGCCGGGCCCGATGTACCAGGTGCGATGCGCCTGGCCGGGGTAGGGCGGCACGAACCGGTGCAGCTGCGCGGTGAGCACGTCGGGCGGCACGGGATGCGGCCGCACCGCGTTGCGCCGGACCAGTTCATCATCGTCGACCAGCACCACGGCGTGCGTGGTCAGCGCATCGCGGCCGTGCGCGACCGAGTGCACCAGGGAACGCTGGTGCGGGTTGAGCGAGGTGGCGTCCCACACCACGGTCCCGCCCGCCGCCAGTGCGGTGTCGAGCCGGTCGAGGCCCGCGCGCAGCACGTCCCCGTTGGCGCGCTGGTCCGCGCGCGAGCCGCGCGCCTCGCGCAGTTCGTCCAGGGACACGTACGCGTCGACTCCGCGCAGGCCGCGCGCGAAGGTGCTCTTCCCGCTGCCCGAAGGGCCGACCAGGTGGATCAGCCGCGGGAAGTTCCCGTTCCGCCACCGCCAGGTCGCCGCGACGGCCTCGTCGACGGTCCGGATCCGCCCCTGCGCGTACGCTTCCCGCGCCTCGGCCCGGCAGCGGTCGGCGGGCTCCGTGTCGAGGTCGGCGAACGCCTCCCGCAGTCCCGCCGGCACCTCCGCCCCGCCGAGCAGTCCGGCGTCCTCGGCGTACAGCGCGGACCAGTCGACCTGCTCGCGCCCCGCGTTGTCCGCCGCCACCGCACCGGCAACGGTGTGCAGCACGCCCAGGTCGGCCGCGAACGACATCCGTACAAGACCGGTCCGGCGGTCCTCGTCCGGATAGGGCCGGTGCAGATTCGGGTGCAGTCCGACCAGGTCGGCCACCTGCCGCGCGAGCGGCATGCCCAGCGGGGCCACCAGCCGGCCGGCGAGCGAGCCCCGGCGTGTTCCGTGCAGCAGCGCGGCCAGGACGCCCGCCAGCCGCGCGTCACCGGAGCGGCCCAGCGCATCGAGCCTCGCCGACACCTCGGCGACGGCGGCCCGGGCGGCGGCCATGTCCCGGGGAGCGACGCCGACGGCCGCCGACAGGGACTCCCCGTCGGCGGTGGCCCCCGAACGCACCGCCCACAGCGCGGACTTCGGGCTCAGCCCGTTCTCCACGACCGCGGCGTGCATCCAGTGCGTATCGGTCTGCACGTGGCCGCCGCGCACCCACTTGGCCACCCGTTGCCCGAACTCGTCCTGGCCGAAGCCCTCCACGGTCCGTACGACGTAGCCCTCCTGCCGCGCGGTGTCCAGCCGCAGCGCGCGCAGTGCCCGCTCGTCGAAGACACCCCGCCACAGCACCCGTGGCACGGGAACACCCAGCCGCCGCAGGAAGCGGACGGTCCGGTCCCAGTCCAGGCAACGGCCGTCGCCGTCCCAGACGGAGAACCCGTAGAACCAGCTCTCCAGGTCCTCGTAGGCGATCGAGTGCCGCGCGTAGAGGTTCTCGCCGCACACCCGCCACCCCCGCGGGATCTGTGTCCCGATCCGGCCCTGCAGAGCTTTGACCCAGGCCCGCGAGGGATGGTGCGCGGAGTCCAGCGACCGGGCGTGGAGCCCGTCGGCGTAGAGGGTGGTGTTCTCCCCGTCGAGCTTCTCGGTGACCACGACTTCACGGCCGAGCAGAGGCGAGAGATCACCGGCTCGTACGTCGTCCGACGCGGCCCCCGGCGACCACGGCAGATGTGGTGTGCGGGGGTAGTGAACGCGCATGACCGCTCTCCGTGACGACATCGGGTCCGGTCACTGTAGGAGGCGGGAGGAGGGCGTCTCCATCGAAATAAAGGCAGGAGCCCCGGTCCGTACGGAACGGGGCTCCTTGGTACTGCTAAGTCGTGCGCGATCGCCGACCCGTGGCTGACTAGGCCGGGGTGACGTTCTCCGCCTGCGGGCCCTTCGGGCCCTGAGTGACGTCGAAGTTCACGACCTGGTTCTCCTCGAGAGAGCGGAAACCAGACGCATTGATCGCGGAGTAGTGGACGAAGACATCCGGGCCGCCGCCGTCCTGGGCGATGAAGCCGAAGCCCTTTTCAGCGTTGAACCACTTGACGGTTCCGGTAGCCATAAGCCCTCCTTGGGCCAAAGGGTTGCCCTGCTCCAGAACCTGCAAGAAGTCTGAAAACTACAAAAGCCTGCGGGTTACATGCTCCGCAGGCTCTGTACTGCAAGGGAAACCAAACTGCAACTTGCGTCGAGCCTAGCACGCAGCGTGTGCGCAGCGGTAGAGGGAAAGATCACGTCACCCGGACGTTTGAAAGGATCATGAATCGCTGACGAATTGCAGCTCGGGAGGGGCGCGCCCGGCCCCGGCGGGGCCGTCGGCGCGTCACAGGTCTAGCCTCGCGATGTGGACAGTCTTGGAGAAAGCACAGCAACCGACCACCGCCGCAGCCGGCCCCGTGTCGGCCACATCCAGTTCCTCAACTGTCTCCCCCTGTACTGGGGGCTGGCCCGTACCGGAACTCTCCTCGATCTCGAGCTGACGAAGGACACCCCCGAGAAGCTCAGCGAGCAGCTGGTGCGCGGCGAACTCGACATCGCGCCGATCACACTCGTCGAATTCCTGCGCAATGCCGATCAGCTCGTTGCTTTCCCCGATCTCGCGGTCGGCTGCGACGGCCCGGTCATGTCCTGCGTGATCGTGTCCCAGGGCCCGCTGGACCGGCTGGACGGCGCGAGGGTCGCACTCGGGTCCACCTCGCGCACGTCGGTACGGCTGGCTCAACTGCTGCTGGCCGAGCAGTACAAGGTGGCGCCCGACTACTACACCTGCCCGCCCGATCTCGGCCTGATGATGCAGGAGGCGGAGGCGGCCGTACTGATCGGCGACGCCGCGCTGCGCGCCTCGCTCCACGACGCCCCCCGGCTCGGCCTTCAGGTCCACGACCTGGGGCTGATGTGGAAGGACTGGACCGGGCTGCCTTTCGTCTTCGCCGTGTGGGCGGCGCGCAAGGACTATCTGGCGCGCGAGCCCCTGGTCGTACGGCAGGTGCACGAGGCCTTCCTCGCCTCGCGGGACGTCTCGCTGGAGGAGGTTTCCAAGGTCGCCGAGCAGGCCGCGCGCTGGGAGAGCTTCGACAAGGCGCTCCTGGAGCGGTACTTCAGGACTCTGGACTTCCGCTTCGGTGCCGAGCAGCTCGCGGGCGTACGGGAGTTCGCGCGCCGGACCGGGCCGACGACCGGGTTCCCGGCGGACGTACGCGTGGAGCTGCTCGGCCCCTGACAGCTGTTCGCCTCCTGGGAGGCTGCTCGGCTAGGACGCGGGTATGGGGGCCTGCATGTGCTCGCTGATCCACTGGATGGATCCGTCGCCCATGCCCTTCACGTACGTCTTGGCGTTGTGCTCGCCGTCCTGGATGAGCTGGAGGCGGCTCTTGACCGGGCCCTTGCAGTAGTCACGGATGAAGCTCTTGAGGCTTGTGACCCCGCGCTCCTTGGTGCCTATCTGGAAGGCCAGGTAGACGTCGTTGGCCTTGGTGTCGGGCTTGGCGGCCAGGGCCTTGGCGAGCTTCTCCGGGTTGTTGGCCTGCCGCTTGGTCTCGTGGCCCGCCCACAGCGGCGAGTCCGGCACGGTGTCGGGGCCGGAGGCGATCACGGCCTTGAACTTGTCCGGGCGCTGGAGCACCGACTTCAGGCCGACGAACGCGCCGGACGAGGAGCCCATGAAGGCCCAGCCGTCACGGGACGTGAAGGTACGGAAGTTGGCCTTCACGAAGTCGGGGACGTCCTCGGTCATCCAGGTGCCCATCTTCGGCTGCCCCGGTATGTCACTGCCGTCGTAGTAGTACTTCGCGTCCGGGTTGAGCACCGGCATGACCACGATGAAGGGCAGGCTCTTGCCTTCCTGCGACCACTTGCTGATGCTGCTCTGCAGCTTGAGGTCGGTGCCCATCCAGTAGTTCTTGGGGTAGCCGTTGCCGCCGGGCAGCGCGATCAGCACGGGGAAACCGCTGTTGGCGTACTTGGGGTCGAAGTACTCCTTGGGAGCCCAGACCCACACCTTGCCCTGGAAGCCGGACTTCTTGCCCTCCAGCGTGGTGACGCCGATCTTGGTGCCGTCGTCCAGGCTGTTCTGGGTGGTGAACGAGGCCTTCGGGCCGGTCGGCATCAGCGTCTTGGCGGCGGCTTCGTCGGCCGCCTTGTCGCCGGTGCCGCTGTCCTGGGCGCCGCCCGGCTGCCTGGGGGCTGCTGCGGTGGGGCCGTCGAAGGTGAGCGGCTCGCCCTCCTCCCACCAGCCCGCGCCGAGCGCGTACGAGCCGAGCGCGACAGAGCCGAGGACAACGGTGGCTATGAGGGCTTTGGGCAGGCGTTTCATGGACGGACTCCGAGGGATTCTGGCCGAGGCGTCGCGGCACAGGCGGCTTTCGGACAAGCGGTGTGATTTAGGGGGTGTCTTCTGGATCAGGCCGGATCAGCGAGCGGGGTCTGGTGCGTGCAGGTGCAAGGCGGAGGAAGGAGCCCACGCGGAGCGTCGGCGACTGACGACAACGCAGCAGATGTGCGTGCCAGGGCACGCGAGCCCGGCAAGATCCGGAAGACACCCCCTACACGCAGGGAGATGGCGTCAGGCCCGGTTCGGTTGGCTGCCGGGCGGCGGGAATCCTCGTGATGCCCGACACGGCGCCCCCTACGCTGAGGAGCCACAGCAGGCAAGGGCCGTCAGGGCAAGGGCAATCGGGGGGAGTACAGATGCAGCCGCTGGATCCGGGCGAGCCGCAGAGCATCGGGGCGTACCGGCTGCTCGGACGGCTGGGGGCGGGCGGAATGGGCCGCGTCTATCTCGGGCGCAGCGCCGGCGGCCGCACGGTCGCGGTGAAGGTGGTCCATCCGCACTTCGCGCTCGACGAGGAGTTCCGGGCGCGGTTCCGGCGTGAGGTGGAGGCGGCCCGCCGCGTCGGCGGCCAGTGGACGGCGCCGGTCCTCGACGCCGACCCGGAGGCGACCGTGCCCTGGGTGGCCACGGGTTACGTGGCCGGCCCCGCGCTGTCGCAGGCGATCACCGAGCACGGTCCGCTGCCCACGCATGCGGTACGGGTGCTGGGCGCGGGGCTCGCCGAGGCGCTGGCGGCCGTACACGGCCTCGAACTGGTGCACAGGGACGTGAAGCCGTCCAATGTGCTGCTCACGCTCGACGGACCGCGGCTGATCGACTTCGGGATCGCCCGTGCCACCGACGGCACCGCCTCGCTCACCTCCACCGGGGTCTCGGTCGGCTCGCCCGGCTACATGTCGCCGGAGCAGATCCTCGGCAGGGGCGTCACCGGCGCGGCCGACGTGTTCTCGCTGGGCGCGGTGCTGGCGTACGCGGCGACGGGGGCTGCGCCCTTCCCGGGCGACTCGTCGGCCGCGCTGCTCTACAAGGTCGTGCACGAGGAGCCCGAACTGGGCTTCCTGGAGGGCGACTTGCGGGAGCTGGTCGCCGACTGCCTGGCCAAGGACCCGGCCGCGCGGCCCGCGCCCGCGCAGATCGCCTACAGGCTGGCCCCGGGCGGGGCGGCCTCGCTGGTCGGCGCGGGCTGGCTGCCCGGCCCGCTGGTGGAGCAGGTCAGCCGGTCGGCGGTGAGCCTGCTGAACCTGGAGCCGGCACCGGCGGATCCGCGTGCGTCGGGGCCGGTGGCGTTCAGCAGTCCGGCGATCGGGACCTTCGGGCCGCCGGTCGAACCGGTGACGCCGCCCGCTTCGGCGGTGGCTCCCCAGGACGCGCCGCCGCACACCCAGGGGAGCCCACTGGAGAGCCCGCCGCCCGCGCGCGCCCGCAGGAAGGTGAGCTGCACGGTGACGCTGACGGTGGCCGCGGCACTGGCCGCGGTCACGGTGGGCGGCGGATTCCTCTTCGACCTGTTTCCGGGCACGGGAGGCGACAAGAGCAACGACACGGCGGGCGGCCCGCCGAGTGCGAGCAGCCCGGCGGCTTCGGAAGGCACGGTGCCGGGCGAGAAGGTGAAGAAGGTGCCGAAGGCCTTCATCGGCACCTGGGAGGGCCCCTTCAAGGTCAGCTTCGCGGGCAGCGAACTGGAGGCCGGGACCTTCTCTGTCGCCATCCGCGCGGGGAGGACGGGCGCGAAGTTCGCCACGGTCAGCCAGTTCGACGCGCTGGGCAACCTCTCCTGCGAGGACAATCTCGTGCTGCGCGGCGCGACCCCCAAGGAGCTGGTCGCCGACGGCAGGTCGAGCGGCAGACCGGGTACCAAGTGCACGCCCGGCACACATACGGTGAAGCTGCGACTGGACGGAGCCCGCGTCCAGTACACCTCCAAGGAACCACGCGCGGGCGACCCGCACGCCACTCTGGAGCGCAAGCAGTGACCCGCCGACCGCGCCCGCGAGCGGGTGAGGCGGCTGGCGTAGGCTGGATCGGCCCGCTGATGCTCTGAAACACCGCCGAAAGGTGACGCCCGGTGACCGAGAAGGCCGACCTTCAGTCCGTGCTGGACCGTGCTGCCGAGGGCGGGCGGATCACGCCCGAAGAGGCGCTCGACCTCTACCGCTCCGCACCGCTTCACGCGCTCGGCGTGGCCGCCGACGCCGTACGCAAGCGGCGCTACGCCGGTACGGAGCACATCGCGACGTACATCATCGAGCGCAACATCAACTACACCAACGTGTGCGTCACCGCCTGCAAGTTCTGCGCCTTCTACGCCCCGCCCAAGGACACGGCCAAGGGCTGGACGCGCGACCTCGACGACATCCTGCGGCGCTGCGCCGAGACCGTCGAGCTCGGCGGCACCCAGATCATGTTCCAGGGCGGGCACCACCCGGACTTCGGCGTCGAGTACTACGAGGAGCACTTCGCCGCGATCAAGAAGGAGTTCCCGCACCTGGTCATCCACTCGCTGGGAGCCTCCGAGGTCGAGCACATGGCGCGGATCTCCGGCGTCCCGGTGCAGGAGGCCATCTCGCGTATCCACGCGGCCGGTCTCGACTCCTTCGCGGGCGCGGGCGCCGAACTGCTCCCCGAGCGCCCGCGCAAGGCGATCGCCCCGCTCAAGGAGAGCGGCGAGCGGTGGCTGGAGATCATGGAGATCGCGCACGGTCTGGGCGTCGAGTCGACGTCGACGATGCTGATGGGCACCGGCGAGACCAACGCCGAGCGGATCGAGCACCTGCGGATGATCCGCGACGTGCAGGACCGGACGGGCGGCTTCCGGGCCTTCATCCCGTACACGTACCAGCCCGAGAACAACCACCTCAAGGGCCGGACGCAGGCGACGCTCTTCGAGTACCTGCGGATGATCGCGATCGCGCGGCTCTTCCTCGACAACGTCGCCCACATCCAGGGCTCGTGGCTGACCACCGGCAAGGAGGTCGGCCAGCTGTCGCTGCACTACGGCGCGGACGACCTGGGCTCGATCATGCTGGAGGAGAACGTGGTCTCCTCGGCGGGCGCCAAGCACCGCTCGAACCGGCTGGAGATCATCGACCTGATCCGCAAGGCGGGCCGGGTCCCGGCGCAGCGGACGACGACGTACGAGCACATCGTCGTCCACGACGACCCGGCGAACGACCCGGTCGACGAGCGGGTCGCCTCGCACATCTCGTCGACGGCGATCGAGGGCGGCACGGCGCACCCCGAGCTGAAGCTGCTCAGCGCCAACTGAGCGTGCTGTGCTGACACTTCACCGCGTGCCCGACTCGGACTCGCTCGTTGTCGAGGGCGCGCGGATCGCCGCGATCGGCCCGTACGAGGAGCTGTACGCCGCGTACGGGGAGCGGGCCCGGGTGCGCGAGTGGGACGGGGTCCTCGGCCCCGGACGCCACGAGCCGGACGCTGTCGCCCTGCTGGAGCACGCGTACTGGCCCGACCCGCGGGAGGCCGGTGAGCTGGGCACCGGGCCGCTCACCGGGGACGCACTGGCCGCGCTCGGGATGACCGACACCCGGTGGGGCGCGAGCGCCCGGCGCGGGGTCCAGCGGCTCCTGGCGTCGGGCACGACCACCCTGGCCGGGCCCGTCGGGCGCCCATCGGTACGGCTCGCCGTCGAGCGCTCCGGCCTGAAGTACGCCGCCGGGCCGCGCGCCCTCGCCGTCGGCCGGCCCGCCGACTTCGCCGTCTTCGCCGACGACGGCACCTGCCTGGTCACCGTCCTCGACGGGCGCATGGTCCACCGCCGACGCCGACCGGGCGCCTGAGACAATGACGTCCACCACGTCACCCGCCCCACGACACGAGCGAGGCCGAACGCCAGTGACCCGCGCAACCCTGGACAAGCAGCCGCACGAAGTCGCCTCGATGTTCGACGACGTGGCGGCGAACTACGACCTCACCAACGACGTGCTCTCGCTCGGCCAGGACCGGCGGTGGCGCAAGGAGGTCGCGAAGGCGGTGGACGCCCGCCCGGCACAGAAGGTCCTGGACCTGGCCGCGGGCACCGGCACGTCCTCGCTCCCCTTCACCGCCACCGGCGCGTATGTGGTGCCCTGCGACTTCTCCCTCGGCATGCTGCGCGAGGGCAAGAAGCGCCACCCGTGGCTGCCGCTCACCGCAGGCGACGCGACGAGGCTGCCCTTCCGCGACGATGTCTTCGACGCCGTGACGATCTCCTTCGGGCTGCGCAACGTCCAGGACACGGACGCGGCGCTGCGCGAGCTGTACCGGGTCACCAAGCCGGGCGGGCGAGTCGTGATCTGCGAGTTCTCGCAGCCGACCTGGGCGCCGTTCCGGACGGTCTACACCGAGTACCTGATGCGGGCGCTCCCGCCGGTGGCGCGCGCGGTCTCCTCCAACCCCGACGCGTACGTCTATCTCGCCGAGTCCATCCGGGCCTGGCCCGACCAGGCCGGTCTCGCGAAGCGGCTTCAGGGGGCGGGCTGGTCCCAGGTCGCCTGGCGCAATCTGAGCGGCGGGATCGTGGCTCTGCACCGCGGCACCAAGCCCCGCTGAGCCACCCATGGACTACCAGGCGGTCCTCGAACGGATCGCGCAGGACATCGCCCCCCAGGTCGGCAGCGGCACCCCCGCCGAGTACATCCCGGCGCTCGCCGCCGTCGACCCGCACCGCTTCGGCATGGCCATCGCCGACGTGGACGGCACGGTGTACGGGGTGGGGGACTGGCAGCAGCCCTTCTCCACGCAATCGATCACCAAGGTGTTCACGCTCGCCCTGGCACTCGCCCAGGGCGGCGACAGCCTCTGGGAGCGCGTCGGGCGTGAGCCGTCCGGCAACCCCTTCAACTCGCTGGTGCAGCTGGAGTACGAGAACGGGATCCCGCGCAATCCGTTCATCAACGCGGGCGCGCTCGTCGTCACCGACCGGCTGCTGACCCTGACCGGCGACGCGAGCAGCGAAGTCCTCGAATTCCTGCGGCAGGAGAGCGGGAACGCGGAGCTGGCCTTCGACCCGGACGTCGCCGAGTCGGAGTCCGCGTTCGGCGACCGCAATGCCGCGCTGGCCCACTTCATGGCCTCGTACGGCAATATCGCCAACCCTGTCCCCACCCTCCTCGACCACTACTTCTGGCAGTGCTCGATCGAGATGAGCTGCGCCGACCTGACTCGTGCGGCCCTCTTCCTGGCCCGGCACGGGCTGCGCGCCGACGACTCGCGGCTGCTGACCCGCAGCGAGGCCAAGCAGGTCAACGCGGTGATGATGACCTGCGGTACGTACGACGCGGCCGGCGAGTTCGCCTACCGGGTCGGACTGCCTGGCAAGAGCGGCGTGGGCGGCGGGATCGTGGCGGTCGTGCCGGGGCGCTGCACGCTGGGCGTCTGGAGCCCGGGGCTCGACGCACGGGGGAACTCGGTGGCGGGAGTTGCGGCGCTGGACCGCTTCACGACGCTGACGGGGCTTTCCGTTTTCTGACACACGCTGGGTGAAGGAGCCGTTCCGCAGGGCGAGTTGACGGGAACCGGCGGCCGGGGAAGATGTGTCCGTTGTCTACGACGTTTGTTTACGACGTTCTTATCTCCCCGCCCGTCCCCGTGTCTCACCTCGGAGTCTGACCATGGCGTCGTTCTGCCCGCACTGCGGCAACCCATCCCCGGATGAGGCTCGCTTCTGCATGACATGCGGGCGCGAGAGGCTGCCCGTTGCCGCTGTGGCGCCGCCCGCGCCACCGCCGCCCGCGTACGGTCCTGGTTCCGTCCCGGGTCCTGTCCCCGGTTCCGTCCCCGGTCCCGTTCAGCCCTCTCCCGTGGGGGCGTTCTTCGGGCGGGTGTTCCGCGGCGACTGGCTGTCCTCGGTGAAGGCCGCGGCCTGGCCCGCCGGGCTGCTGCTGGTGATGGCGGTGGCGCTCGCCATCCCCTCGTACGGCCAGGACGACGAGGTCGTCGTCGGCTGGAGCGACCGGCTGCGGATCGCGCTGGCGATGCTGCTGCAGGGCTTCGGCGGCGGCTTCGAGGTGAAGGCGAGCGGTGGTTCCTCGCCCTTCGGCTCGGACTCCGGCTCAGGCTCCGGCTCCGGTTCCTCGGGCGGGATCTTCGGCGACTCGGGCACGGACGCGATGGGCGCGGCCTCGCTCTCCCTCGTACCGCTGACGGTGACCCTGCTGTGGATCGGCGCGCTCTACCTCGGTGCGCGGATGCTGCGTACGCGCGGCGCCGGACTGGAAGCCGCCGCGCGGCTCTCGCTGCTGGTCACCGGACTGGTGCTGGTCCTCGGGCTGTTCGCGCAGCCCGAGATCCAGGGAGTCGAGATCTCCTCGTCCCCGCTGCTCGCGGCGCTCGGCGCGCTGGCGATCTCGCTCGCGGTGACCTGCGGGGTGCTGCAGCGCGACGACCTCGCGGCCTGGCTGGCGCAGCGGCCCGGGGCCCAGGCGGCGGTGCGGGCCTTCGGGACCGCGGTGCGCGCACTGGGCGCCGTCGTGGCGCTCTGCTCGCTGGTGGGCTTCGTCGCGTACGCCACCACGGACGACGTGGACGGCACGGCCCTGCTCATCGCGCTGCCGATTCTGCCCAACATCGGCTTCGCGGTACTGGGGCTCAGCTGGGGCGCGCCGGTGAAGTTCGACGTTCAGGGGCAGTTCAGCACGGTCGGCTCCAGCGCGGAGAGCGGCAGCTTCGGGCTGTCCGAGATCGGCGACGTATGGGGCAACGGTGCGGTCGCCGGGGCGCTGAGCCTCGGCGCCGTCTGCGCGCTCACGCTCGGTGTCTGGGCGGCGCGCCGCTCGGCGGACCGTCGCGAGCAACTGCTGGCCGCGGGCTTCTCGTTGGGGCTCGTCCTGTTGTTCACGGGCGTCAGCGGGGTCTCGGCGAAGCTCGCGGGCGGCCTGGCGGACTGGGGCGGCCGGGGCACGTCGGAGTTCGCACCGAGCGTTCCGGACGCGCTGCTGTTCGGTCTGCTGTGGGTGGGGGCGGCGACGTTCCTGGGCCCGTATGTGCTGCGGCTGGTGGGGCAGCAGGCGCTGGTCCCGCCGGCTCCGACCGCGCCGCCGATGCCTCCGGCGTACAGCCCGGGAGCGGGGTACGCGCCGGGTGCTCCGGCTCCGGCTGCCGCGGCGCTGCCCGGTGTCCCGCAGGCCAACCCGGTCGCGCCCCCGCACCCCGACGTACCGGATCACCCCGCAACCGTCGCCGCCGCGCCGTCCGCTCCGTACGCCGTCGAACCCCACACCATGCACCTCGGCGCCTCACCGGGGCCGGTGGTGCCCGTGGTGCCTGGCGCGCCCGCCGTGCCCGGCGCGGACCCCGCGGCCGAGCGGAAGCGGAAGGTCCTCATCTGGACCGCCACCCTCACCGCCGCGTTCGTGATCGGCGGCGGCGCGACCGCCGGAGCCCTGCTCCTGAAGAAGAACAACGACGACTCCGGCCAGGCACAGAACAAGCCGCCTGCCGCCTCGCAGTCACCCACCCCGCAAGAGGACCAGCAGGACCAGCAGAACCAGCAGCCCTCCGCGTCCGCGACCCCGTCGACCAGCCCCTCCCAGTCCCAGTCCCAGTCCCCGTCCGCCTCGCAGGGCACCGCGACCCTCCCCACGGGCTTCGTGCTCAAGCAGGACCCCGCAGGATTCTCCGTCGGCGTGATGGACGGCTGGAAGCGCCGACAGGCGGGCAGCCAGATCTACTACGAGGCCCCGACGGGCGGCGCCTACCTCCAAATCGGCATCGTCAAGAACACGCCGACGACCTCGTACGAGAACTTCCTCGGCCTGGAGAGCAAGCACCTGGAGACCCCGGAAACGAATTACCGGCGCGGCCAGTTGATCCAGAACACCTATCAGGGACGGCCGGGCGCGCTCTGGGAGTTCACCCACATCCCCGAGCCCGACGAGAGCAGCCTGCGGCGCCACATCATCGACCAGGCCTTCGTCGCCGCCGACGGTACGGAGTACGCGATCCTCGCGGCCGGCCGCGCCGATCTGTGGGACGCGAGCAAGGACGTGGTCTTCTCGACCGCGACGAGCACGTTCACGGTGAACTGAGCTCCATCCGGAAGCAGTACCCCTTCTGGTCGGACACCGGCGTGGTGAAGGTCTCCGCCAGCTCCATCCCGAGCCGCCGGATCACCGCGATCGAGCGCTCGTTGCGGGCGTTCACCATCGCCACCACCCGCTCGACGCCTGCCGCCCGCACCCGCTCCAGCGTGGTGCGGGCGGCGGCCGTCGCGTACCCCTTGCCCCACGCCTCGCGCGCCAGCCGCCAGCCGATCTCGATCTCGCCCACCGGGCCGAAGGTCTCGTGCGGCCACGGCTGCGCCCCGGTGAAGCCGATGACCCTGCCCTCCTCGTCGAGCATGGTCCAGAAGCAGAAGCCGCGCTCGGCGTCGTGTCTGCGCTGCCGGGCGGTCAACTCCTCGTAGAGCGACAGCTCCGCCGATTTTCCGCCGTGGAATTCCATGACCTCGGGGTCGTCGAAGATCCGGTGCCAGGCCACGGCGTCCTCGTCGGTGGGCACACGCAGCTGTACGGCGGGGAGCGGCCTGCTCATAGGGGGTGCCCTTCAGTTTGTGGATCAGTACGCCCCCATAGACTGCACACGTCCTGTGCCATTCGGTACGCAATATCGAGTCTTCGGGAGAACCCGCCGTGACCGAGCCCCTCTCCGAACACACCGCCGATGTGATCGTCGTCGGGGCAGGCCCGGCCGGCTCCACGACCGCGTACTACCTGGCCAAGGCCGGACTGGATGTCCTGCTCCTGGAGAAGACCGCCTTCCCGCGCGAGAAGGTGTGCGGCGACGGCCTGACCCCACGCGCCACCAAGCAGCTGGTCGCCATGGGCATCGACATCTCCGAGGAAGCCGGCTGGCTGCGCAACAAGGGCCTGCGGATCATCGGCGGCGGCGTGCGGCTGCAGCTCGACTGGCCGGATCTCGCCTCTTACCCGGACTACGGACTTGTCCGTAAGCGCGACGACTTCGACGAGCAGCTGGCCCGGCAGGCGCAGAAGGCGGGCGCGCGGCTGTACGAGCGGTGCAATGTCGGGGTCCCGATCATCGACGACCGTACGGGCCGTATCACCGGCGTGAACGCCAAGCTGGGCGAGGAGAAGACCCCGGTCACCTTCCACGCCCCGCTCGTGGTCGCCGCCGACGGCAACTCCTCCCGGATCTCCCTCGCCATGGGGCTGCACAGGCGCGAGGACCGCCCGATGGGCGTGGCCGTGCGGACGTACTTCACCTCGCCCCGTCACGACGACGACTACCTGGAGTCCTGGCTGGAGCTGTGGGACCGCCGCGGCCCGGGCGAGGACCGGCTGCTGCCCGGCTACGGCTGGATCTTCGGCATGGGCGACGGCACCTCCAATGTCGGCCTCGGCGTGCTCAACACCTCCGCCTCCTTCAAGGAGCTGGACTGGCGCGAGGTGCTGAAGGCCTGGTGCGCCTCGATGCCGGAGGACTGGGGGTACACCGAGGAGAACATGACGATGCCGATCCGCGGCGCCGCGCTCCCGATGGCCTTCAACCGCCAGCCGCACTACACGCGCGGTCTCCTCCTGGTGGGCGACGCGGGCGGCCTGGTCAACCCGTTCAACGGCGAGGGCATCGCGTACGCCATGGAGTCCGGGCAGCTTGTCGCCGACGTGATCGTCCAGGCGCACGCCCGCCAGACCCCGGCGCAGCGCGAGCTGGCGCTGCACCGCTACCCGAAGGTCCTCAAGGACACCTACGGCGGTTACTACACGCTGGGCCGCGGGTTCGTGAAGCTCATCGGCAACCCGAAGGTCATGAAGATCGCGACCCAGCGCGGACTGAGCCACCCGCTGCTGATGAAGTTCACGCTGAAGATGCTGGCCAACCTCACCGACCCGACGGGCGGCGACGCTATGGACCGGATCATCAACGGCCTCTCGAAGGTGGCCCCGAAGGCCTGAGCGATACGGCACGGCGAAGGGCCGCGGCTCCACCCCCGAGCGGGGGAGCCGCGGCCCTTTGTGTCCGTATATGCGATATCTGCGCTCAGAGTACGCGGACCGCACCGCTCGCCGGGTAGCCCGACAGGTCCTGGATCACGACGCCCTTGCCGGGGTTGGCGGCGTCGAGGTACTGGCCGTCGCCGATGTAGACACCGGTGTGGTACGCGCTGCCGGCGCCGCCCCAGTACAGGATGTCGCCGACCTGGAGGTTGCTGGTGCCCACCTGGGTACCGGCGACCGACTGGTCCTGCGAGACGCGGGGGAGGTCGACGCCGACCTGGCGGAACGCGGCCTGGACCAGGCTGGAGCAGTCCCAGGAGTTCGGGCCGGTGGCACCCATGACGTAGGCGTCGCCGAGCTGCGCCTTGAGGAAGGCGACAACGGTCGCTGCGGAGCCCGTCGCGTTGGAGGAGGTGCTGGTCTTCGCGGAGAGCGTGGTGCGCTCGGAGTCGCGCGAGGCGCGCTCCTTCGCCTCGGCCTCGGCGCGCTCCTTCGCTTCGGCCTTCTCCTTGGCCTCGGCCTTGCGCTCGGCCTCGGCCTTGGCCTTCTTGGCGGTCTGCGCGGCCTTGGCGGCCGCAGCGTCCTCCTGGACCTGCAGCTCGAGGTCGAGGGCGACCTGCTGAGTGGCCTCGGCGGACTGCGCGACGGCGGCGGAGAGGCCGGAGGTGAGCGTGGGCATCTCAATGGTCTCGGTCACCGGCTCGGCGGTCGCCGGCCCGGCTCCTGAAGCCACTGCGATGGTGCTGAGGACGCCACCGGCAACTCCGGCCCGCAGTGCGAGCTTCGAGCTGCTGCGGCGGGGCTTCCGGTGGCTGGGTATGTGAGCGGTGTGGGACATGAGTACTACCGCTATCAGGGGCGCCCGGTTCCCTTCAAGAAACGTGTGTTGCGCCACAGTTACGTTCGGAACGCCTGAATCCGCTTATGTTGCGCCCTTATTGACGCCGTAACGGGCAAACCGGGCACCCGTGATTCCGGCTGTGATCACGGCCTTTCCGTGAAAGGTCCGAATTGCCTGGCGCCTACCATCGCTTCACACCCATGGCCAAGCCCGCTTTTGTTGAGCCCGGGAGCGAGTGGTACAGGTCACAGGAAGGTCACCGTTCGGAGAACGTGAGAGCTCGTGAACGCGTGCACGCGTCCACCTCAATCCGCCCTGTTGCCCGGACGGGTGAGGGTGCGTCCACTATCACCCGATGCGGTCCATCGCCAATTTGCCTGTACGGGCCACCCCTTGATAGGGCGCCACGTCTCCGACCAGCGGTAACACGGCCAGATGTCACGTCTGGTGATCACTCGGGCGCTTCGCGTATGAAGATCACCGCTCATCCGACTTCATGATCGTTCGCCTGGTGGTGGAGATCACAAAGACGTTGGGCCACCCCGTGTCGCAGATCACAGACCGGCAGGCATAGGATGCGGAGCAGTCGGGCTTGTGAACTGCCTCACATGTGCACGATCTTCGCGAGGCGGCGAGGCGGATGCCCGGTGCGGTCCAACGGTCAAGGACGACTGGAAGGAGCGGGGAGGGTGAATGCTTACGCGCCCATCCTTGTGCTCGGCGCCCTCGGGGCAGGGTTTGCGATCTTCTCCGTGGTCATGGCCACGCTTATCGGCCCAAAGCGGTACAACCGCGCAAAACTGGAAGCGTATGAGTGCGGCATCGAGCCCACTCCCACGCCGGCCGGAGGCGGCCGCTTTCCCATCAAGTACTACCTGACGGCGATGCTCTTCATCGTCTTCGACATCGAGATCGTCTTCCTCTATCCCTGGGCGGTCACCTTCGACGCCCTGGGGATTTTCGGGCTCGTGGAGATGCTGCTCTTCGTGCTCACCGTCTTCGTCGCCTACGCCTATGTATGGCGGCGCGGCGGCCTGGAATGGGACTGAGGGGCTGAGGGGCACACCAATGGGAATCGAAGAGAAGCTGCCGAGCGGTTTCCTGCTGACCACGGTCGAACAGGCCTCGGGCTGGGTGCGCAAGTCATCCGTCTTCCCGGCCACCTTCGGTCTGGCCTGCTGCGCCATCGAAATGATGACCACGGGCGCCGGACGGTACGACCTGGCCCGCTTCGGCATGGAGGTCTTCCGCGGTTCGCCGCGCCAGGCCGACCTGATGATCGTCGCCGGACGCGTCAGCCAGAAGATGGCGCCCGTCCTGCGGCAGGTCTACGACCAGATGCCCAACCCCAAGTGGGTTATCTCCATGGGCGTTTGTGCGTCATCGGGCGGAATGTTCAACAATTATGCGATTGTGCAGGGTGTTGATCACGTTGTTCCCGTTGACATCTATTTGCCGGGCTGCCCGCCGCGTCCCGAGATGCTGTTGGACGCGATTCTCAAGCTCCACCAGAAGATCCAGAGCTCCAAGCTCGGTGTGAACGCGGAGGAAGCGGCCCGCGAGGCGGAGGAAGCGGCCCTCAAGGCGCTCCCCACCATCGAGATGAAGGGGCTGCTCCGGTGAGTGACGGCGAACACACCAACGGTAACAACGTCCCCGCCCCGCGCGACGATTCGCCGGAGGTCATCGGCGTACGCAGGGGCATGTTCGGCGCCGGCGACGGTGGGGACACGAGCGGCTACGGCGGGCTCGTCAGGACCGTGACCCTGCCGGGCGCCTCGCACCGCCCCTACGGCGGCTACTTCGACGAGGTGGCCGACGAACTCGAAGGCGCGCTGGAAGAACAGGGACTCGTCCCCGAGAACGCCATCGAGAAGACGGTCGTCGACCGCGGCGAGCTCACCTTCCACATCGCCCGCGAGCACCTGCTCCAGGTGGCCCGCACCCTGCGCGACGACCCGGCACTGCGCTTCGAGCTCTGCACGGGCGTCAGTGGTGTCCACTACCTCCAGGACAAGGGCCGCGAGCTGCACGCCGTCTACCACCTGCGCTCGATCACCCATGGCCGGCTGATCCGCCTCGAAGTCTCCGCCCCGGACAGCGATCCGCACGTCCCGTCCCTGGTCGAGGTCTATCCGACCAACGACTGGCACGAGCGCGAGACGTACGACTTCTTCGGGATCGTCTTCGACGGCCACCCCGCCCTCACCCGGATCATGATGCCGGACGACTGGCAGGGCTTCCCGCAGCGCAAGGACTATCCGCTCGGCGGCATCGCCGTCGAGTACAAGGGCGCCCAGATCCCGGCTCCGGACCAGCGGAGGTCGTACTCGTGACCACCCCACCTGCAAGCCCCCGTGAGACCACCGAGGGGACTGTCTATACAGTCACCGGCGGCGACTGGGACGAGGTCGTCCAGTCCGCGGCCAAGGCCGACGACGAGCGCATCGTCGTCAACATGGGCCCGCAGCACCCCTCCACGCACGGCGTGCTCCGCCTCATCCTGGAGATCGACGGCGAGACGGTCACCGAGGCCCGCTGCGGCATCGGCTACCTCCACACCGGCATCGAGAAGAACCTCGAGTACCGGACCTGGACGCAGGGCACCACGTTCGTCACGCGCATGGACTACCTCACCTCGTTCTACAACGAGACGGCGTACTGCCTGGGCGTGGAGAAGCTGCTCGGCATCACCGACCAGATCCCGGACCGGGCGAGCATCATCCGCGTCCTGCTGATGGAGCTCAACCGGCTCTCGTCCCATCTGGTCTGCATCGCCACCGGGGGCATGGAGCTCGGCGCCACCACGATCATGATCTACGGCTTCCGGGACCGCGAGATGATCCTGGACCTGTACGAGCTGATCACCGGCCTGCGGATGAACCACGCGTTCATCCGGCCCGGGGGACTCGCCCAGGACCTGCCGCCGGGCGCGGTCGACGCGGTGCGTGAGTTCGTCAAGAAGATGACCAAGAACATGCCGGAGTACGACAAGCTCGCCACCGGCAACCCCATCTTCAAGGGCCGTATGCAGGACATCGGCCATCTCGATCTGACCGGCTGCATGGCGCTCGGCGCGACCGGCCCGATCCTGCGCGCCGCGGGCCTCGCCCACGATCTGCGCAAGACCGACCCGTACTGCGGCTACGAGACGTACGACTTCGACGTCCCCACCGCCGACAGCTGCGATGCGTACGGCCGCTTCCTCATCCGCCTCGAAGAGATGCGGCAGTCGCTGCGCATCGTCGAGCAGTGCCTGGACCGTCTGGAGCCGGGACCGGTCATGGTCGCCGACAAGAAGATCGCCTGGCCCGCGCAGCTCGCGCTCGGGCCCGACGGACTCGGCAACTCCCTCGACCACATCAAGAAGATCATGGGCACCTCCATGGAGGCCCTGATCCACCACTTCAAGCTGGTGACCGAGGGCTTCCGGGTGCCGGCCGGTCAGGCTTACGCGGCAGTCGAGTCACCCAAGGGCGAGCTCGGCGTCCATGTCGTCTCCGACGGCGGCACCCGCCCCTACCGGGTCCACTTCCGCGACCCGTCCTTCACCAATCTCCAGGCCATGGCGGCGATGTGCGAAGGCGGCCAGGTCGCCGACGTCATCGTCGCCGTCGCGTCCATCGACCCCGTGATGGGAGGCGTCGACCGATGACGGCCCAGTCGCCCAAGCAAGAGGTTCAACTGGGGATGCCGCAGCTCCCCGCCCCCGACTACCCGGCCGATGTGCGCGCCCGGCTCGAAGCGGACGCCAAGGAGATCATCGCCCGCTACCCCGACAGCAGGTCGGCCCTGCTGCCGCTGCTGCACCTGGTGCAGGCGGAAGAGGGATATGTGACCCGCACCGGCGTCCGGTTCTGCGCCGAGATGCTGAGCCTGACCACGGCCGAGGTCACCGCGGTCTCCACCTTCTACTCGATGTACCGCCGCAAGCCGAGCGGCGACTACCAGGTGGGCGTCTGCACCAACACCCTGTGCGCGGTGATGGGCGGGGACGCCATCTTCGAGGGGCTCAAGGAGCACCTCGCCGTCGGCAACAACGAGACGACCGAGGACGGCAAGGTCACCCTCGAACACATCGAGTGCAACGCGGCCTGCGACTTCGCTCCCGTGGTGATGGTCAATTGGGAGTTTTTCGACAACCAGACCGTCGAGTCCGCCAAGCAGCTGGTGGACGACCTCCGGGCCGGGGAGCAGGTGACTCCCACCCGCGGAGCGCCGCTGTGCACGTACCAGGAGACCGCGCGGATCCTGGCCGGCTTCCCCGACGAGCGCCCCGGCGCGGTCGAGGCGGGCGGCGGCGCGGGTCCCGCCTCGCTGGTGGGCCTGCGGCTCGCCAGGGGCGAGGCCCCGCGAGTGGTGCACCCGCGTGACGCCGAGGAGGGGGAGTGATGACCATGTCCACCGAATACAGCGGCTCCTCCGGGCCGGGCGCCGGGGGCGAGACCAGCGCCGAGAAGCTGCTCGCACCCGTCCTGTCGGCCTTCTGGGACGCGCCGGAGAGCTGGACGCTGGAGACCTACAAGCGGCACGACGGATACGAGGGGCTCCGCAAGGCGCTGGCCATGTCGCCGGACGACCTCATCGCCTACGTCAAGGACTCGGGTCTGCGCGGCCGCGGCGGCGCCGGCTTCCCCACCGGAATGAAGTGGCAGTTCATTCCGCAGGGCGACGGCAAGCCTCACTATCTTGTTGTCAACGCCGACGAGTCGGAGCCCGGGACCTGCAAGGACATCCCGCTCCTCTTCGCCAACCCGCATTCGCTCATCGAAGGCATCGTGATCGCCTGCTATGCGATCCGTTCGTCTCACGCGTTCATCTATCTGCGCGGTGAAGTCGTCCCCGTACTGCGGCGGCTGCACGAAGCCGTACGCGAGGCGTACGAGGCGGGCTACCTCGGCAAGAACATTCTCGGCAGCGGACTCGACCTCGAACTCACCGTGCACGCGGGCGCGGGCGCGTACATCTGCGGTGAGGAGACCGCGCTGCTGGACTCACTGGAGGGCCGTCGCGGTCAGCCCCGGCTGCGTCCCCCCTTCCCCGCGGTCGCCGGTCTGTACGCGTGCCCCACTGTGGTGAACAACGTCGAGTCCATCGCGTCGGTTCCCGCGATCCTCCATCGGGGCAAGGACTGGTTCAAGTCGATGGGCAGCGAGAAGTCCCCGGGCTTCACGCTCTACTCGCTCAGCGGCCATGTCGCGGGCCCCGGCCAGTACGAGGCACCGCTCGGCATCACCCTGCGCCAGCTGCTCGACATGAGCGGCGGCATGCGCCCCGGCCACCGGCTCAAGTTCTGGACGCCGGGCGGCTCTTCGACCCCGATGTTCACCGACGAGCATCTCGATGTCCCGCTGGACTACGAGGGTGTGGGCGCCGCCGGTTCGATGCTCGGCACCAAGGCGCTGCAGTGCTTCGACGAGACCACCTGCGTGGTGCGGGCCGTCACCCGGTGGACCGAGTTCTACGCCCACGAGTCCTGCGGCAAGTGCACACCCTGCCGCGAAGGCACCTACTGGCTGGTCCAGTTGCTGCGCGACATCGAGGCGGGCAAGGGCGTCATGTCCGACCTCGACAAGCTGAACGACATCGCCGACAACATCAACGGCAAGTCCTTCTGCGCGCTCGGCGACGGCGCCGCGTCCCCGATCTTCTCCTCGCTCAAGTACTTCCGCGAGGAGTACGAGCAGCACATCACCGGCAAGGGCTGCCCCTTCGACCCCGCCAAGTCGACCGCCTGGGCCGACAAGCACCTGGAGGTGAACGCATGACGGTCACGACAAACAGCGCTCCCTCCGGGGGCGGGGAGGCGGCACTTCCGCCGGAAGACCTCGTCACGCTGACGATCGACGGCATCGAGATCAGCGTGCCCAAGGGCACCCTGGTCATCCGGGCCGCCGAACTGCTCGGCATCGAGATCCCCCGGTTCTGCGACCACCCCCTCCTCGACCCGGTCGGCGCCTGCCGCCAGTGCATCGTCGAGGTCGAGGGCCAGCGCAAGCCGATGGCGTCCTGCACCATCACCTGCACCGACGGCATGGTCGTCAAGTCGCAGCTCACCTCGCCGGTCGCCGAGAAGGCCCAGCGCGGTGTGATGGAGCTGCTGCTGATCAACCACCCGCTGGACTGTCCGGTCTGCGACAAGGGCGGCGAGTGCCCCCTGCAGAACCAGGCCATGCAGGTCGGCGACCCGGACAGCCGCTTCGAGGGCAAGAAGCGCACGTACGAGAAGCCCGTGCCGATCTCCACACAGGTGCTGCTCGACCGCGAGCGGTGCGTGCTCTGCGCCCGCTGCACCCGCTTCTCCAACCAGGTCGCGGGCGACCCCATGATCGAGCTGCTCGAGCGCGGCGCACTGCAGCAGGTCGGCACCGGCGAGGGCGACCCCTTCGAGTCGTACTTCTCCGGGAACACCATCCAGATCTGCCCGGTGGGCGCGCTCACCTCGGCCGCGTACCGCTTCCGCTCCCGCCCCTTCGACCTGGTGTCCTCGCCCTCGGTCTGCGAGCACTGCGCGGGCGGCTGCGCGACGCGTACCGACCACCGGCGCGGCAAGGTCATGCGACGCATGGCGGCCGAGGACCCCGAGGTCAACGAGGAGTGGCTCTGCGACAAGGGGCGTTTCGGCTTCCGTTACGCGCAGAAGCCGGACCGGCTCACGACTCCGCTCGTACGCAATGACGCCGGCGTCCTGGAACCGGCGAGCTGGCCCGAGGCGCTGGAGGCGGCGGCCCGCGGGCTGAGCGCCGCCCGCGGCCGCGCCGGTGTCCTGGTGGGCGGCCGGCTCACCGTCGAGGACTCCTACGCGTACGCCAAGTTCGCCCGGGTCGCACTCGACACCAACGACGTCGACTTCCGCGCGCGCGTGCACAGCAGCGAGGAGGCCGACTTCCTGGCCGCCCGTGTCGCGGGCCGCGGCAGGGACCTGGACGGCGAGGGCGTCACGTACACCTCGCTGGAGAAGGCGCCGACGGTCCTGCTCGTCGGGTTCGAGTCGGAGGAGGAGGCCCCCGGCGTCTTCCTGCGGCTGCGCAAGGCGAACCGCAAGCACGGCCAGCGCACCTTCGCCGTGGCCACCCACGCCACCCGGGGCCTGACGAAGGCGGGCGGCACGCTGCTGCCCGCGGCGCCCGGGACCGAGACCGAGTGGCTGGACGCGCTGGCTTCCGGCACCGGTCTGAAGGGCGACGCCGCGAAGGCGGCCGAGGCACTGCGCACCGAAGGTGCGGTGATCGTGGTCGGCGAGCGGCTGGCGGGCGTGCCCGGCGGGCTGACCGCGGCCGCTCTGGCCGCGACCGCCACGGGCGCGCACCTGGTGTGGATCCCGCGCAGGGCGGGCGAACGCGGCGCGATCGAGGCGGGCGCGATCCCCTCGCTGCTGCCCGGCGGACGTCCGGCCACCGACCCGCGGGCCCGCGAGGAGACCGCGGCGGCCTGGCGAGTACGCGAACTCCCGCACCGCTACGGCCGCGACACCGGCCAGATCGTCGAGGCCGCGGCCACCGGCGAACTGGGCGCGCTGCTCGTGGCGGGCGTCGAGCTCGCGGACCTCCCCGACCCGGCACGCGCGCGTGCAGCACTCGACGCGGTCGGCTTCCTGGTCTCCCTGGAGCTGCGGCCGAGCGAGGTCACCGAGCGGGCGGACGTGGTCTTCCCGGTCGCGGCCGTCGCCGAGAAGCCCGGCACCTTCCTCAACTGGGAGGGCAGGGCAAGGCTGTTCGAGGCCGCGCTCAAGCCCGAGCAGATGACCCGTCGCCTCGCGCCGACCGATGCGCGGGTGCTGCACATGCTCGCGGACGCGCTCGACGTCAGTTTCGGGCTGCCGGACCTCAAGTCCGTACGCAGGGAGCTGGACCGGCTCGGCATCTGGGACGGCCCCCGGGCCACCCAACCGCTGGAGTCCGCCCAGACCCTGCCCCGCCCCGGCGAGGGCGAGGCGGTCCTCGCGGGCCACCGGCTGCTGCTCGACCAGGGCCTGCTGCAGCAGGGCGACGAGGCACTGGCGGGTACTCGCCATGCCGCGGTCGCCAGGCTCTCGGCGGCCACGGCGGCCGAGACGGGCGTGAAGGACGGCGACGTCCTGGCCGTCAGCGGGCCCGCCGGCGAGGTGCGGCTGCCGCTCCAGGTGAGCGAGATGCCCGACAAGGTGGTGTGGCTGCCGCTGAACTCCGTGGGCGGCGGCGTCACTTCGGACACCGGGGCAGTCCCCGGACAGCTGGTCCGCATCGGCCCGGCGGCCGCGGAGGCTGCCGCCACGGACGCGGAGGTTCAGTCGTGACCGCCTTCACCGCCCCCCCTGAGGTGGCCGTTCAGCCGGGCGCAGCACCGGCCACCCCCGCACCGGAGGTGCGCGCATGACCGCCCTCGCTCAAGTCGCCGAAGCGCAGCGGAGCGTCCTCGCCGCTGAGGATCTCTCGATGTTCGGGACCGACCCCTGGTGGCTCGTCGCCATCAAGGCCGTGTTCTGCTTCGCCTTCCTGATGATCACCGTGCTCTTCTCCATCGTGTGGGAGCGCAAGGTCGTCGCCTGGATGCAGTTGCGCATCGGACCCAACCGGCACGGCCCCTGGGGCATGCTCCAGTCGCTCGCCGACGGCATCAAGCTGATGCTCAAGGAAGACCTGATCGTCAAGCGCGCGGACAAGGTCGTCTATGTCCTCGCTCCGATCGTCGCGGCGATCCCGGCCTTCATGGCGATCGCCGTGATCCCCTTCGGGCCCTCCAACAACGAGGTCTCGATCTTCGGGCAGCGCACCGCGATGCAGCTCACCGACCTGCCGATCGCGATGCTCTACATCCTCGCGGTCGCCTCCGTCGGCATCTACGGCATCGTGCTGGCGGGCTGGTCGTCGGGCTCGACCTACCCGCTGCTCGGCGGACTCCGCTCCTGCGCGCAGATGATCTCGTACGAGATCGCCATGGGCGCGGCCTTCGCCTCGGTCTTCCTCTACTCCGGGTCGATGTCGACCTCGGCGATCGTCGAGGCGCAGGCGGACCGCTGGTACATCATCCTGCTGCCGGTCTCCTTCATCATCTACGTCGTCACGATGGTGGGCGAGACCAACCGCGCCCCCTTCGACATGCCGGAGTCCGAGGGCGATCTAGTCGGCGGCTTCAACACCGAGTACAGCTCGATCAAGTTCGCGATGTTCATGCTGGCCGAGTACGTCAACATGGTCACCGTCTCCGCGGTCTCGGTCACGCTCTTCCTCGGCGGCTGGCGGGCTCCGTACCCCATCTCCACCTTCTGGGAGGGCGCGAACCACGGCTGGTGGCCGATGCTCTGGTTCGTCATCAAGGTCCAGCTGCTGCTCTTCTTCTTCATCTGGCTGCGCGGCACGCTGCCGCGCGTCCGTTACGACCAGCTGATGAAGCTCGGCTGGAAGGTCCTCATCCCGGTGTCGGTGGTCTGGCTGATGCTGGTCGCGACCGTACGGGCGCTGCGAAACGAGAACTACGACTTCCAGCAGATCGTGCTGTACGTCGGAGGCGCGGTCATCGCGGTGCTGCTGCTCTCCTTCGTCGCCGACATGTTCCGCAACAAGAAGGAGCAGGAGGCCGAAGCCGCCAAGGGCGAGCCCCCGGCCTTCGACCCGATGGCGGGCGGATTCCCCGTACCGCCGCTGCCGGGACAGGAGTTGCCGCCCGTGCCGCGCAGGCGGCCGCGCCGAGAGCGCGAGTTGATTGTCAGTGGTGGCCCCGATACTCAGGGTGACGGCTCCAGTGACGGAAAGGAGGCTGACGATGTCTGAGGGATCCGAGGACAAGTTCCAGAATCCGGTTGCCGGCTTCGGCGTGACCTTCAAGGCCATGTTCAAGAAGCGGCTGACCGAGCAGTACCCGGAGCAGCAGAAGGTCACGGCGCCGCGCTTCCACGGCCGGCACCAGCTGAACCGTCATCCGGACGGGCTCGAGAAGTGCATCGGCTGCGAGCTGTGTGCCTGGGCCTGCCCGGCGGACGCCATCTATGTGGAGGGCGCGGACAACACCGACGAGGAGCGCTACTCCCCGGGTGAGAGGTACGGCCGGGTCTACCAGATCAACTACGCACGCTGCATTCTGTGCGGGCTGTGCATCGAGGCCTGTCCGACGCGGGCGCTGACCATGACCAATGAGTTCGAACTGGCCGACAGCTCCCGCGAGAACCTCATCTACACGAAGGAGCAGCTGCTCGCCGGTCTCGAGGAGGGCATGGTCGACTCTCCGCACTCGATCTTCCCGGGCACGGACGAGCAGGACTACTACCGGGGCCTGGTCACCGAGGCCGCTCCCGGCACGGTCCAGCAGGCCGCCGTCTCCAAGGACGAGAAGGCCCAGAAGGCCGAGGAGGCGGACGTATGAACACCCTCGCGGCCACTGTCACTTCGACGGGTGAGGCCATCCAGTTCTGGGTGCTCGGCACCATCGCCGTGCTCGGCGCGCTCGGCACGATCCTGATGAAGCGGGCCGTGCACAGCGCGCTCAGCCTCGCCGGGACCATGATCATCCTGGCGGTCTTCTATCTCGCCAACGGGGCGTACTTCCTCGGAGTCGTCCAGATCATCGTCTACACCGGCGCGATCATGATGCTGTTCCTCTTCGTCGTCATGCTGGTCGGCGTCACCGCCGCCGACTCGCTCAAGGAGACGCTGAAGGGCCAGCGCTGGCTCGCCGCGGCCTGCGGTCTCGGCTTCGGTGTGCTGCTGATCGCCGGTATCGCCAATGCCTCGCTGAAGAACTTCAACGGACTGGGCGCGGCCAACGGCGCGTACGGCGGCAATGTCGAAGGCATCGCGGCTCTCCTGTTCACCAAGTACGTGTTCGCCTTCGAAATCACCGGCGCGCTGCTGATCACCGCGGCCGTCGGCGCGATGGTGCTCACCCACCGGGAGCGCACCGAGCGGGCCAAGACCCAGCGGGAGCTGGCCGAGCAGCGCGTACGGGAAGGCAGGCAACTGCCCCCGCTGCCCGCACCCGGTGTCTACGCCCGGCACAACGCCGTGGACATCCCCGGCCTGCTGCCGGACGGCACCACCTCCCAGCTCACCGTCAGCAAGACGCTGCGGGAGCGCGGCCAGATCCGCGATGTGTCGAGCGATGCCCTCAACGACCTCAAGGCGCTGGAACAGCGCGCGGAGGAGCGGCTCGGCCGTGACCACGATTCGCAGGCACACGAAGAGGGGGTCGCGAAGTGAATCCCGTCAACTATCTGTATCTCGCGGCGCTGCTGTTCACCATCGGCGCCGCCGGCGTGCTGATCCGGCGGAACGCGATCGTCGTCTTCATGTGCGTCGAGCTGATGCTCAACGCCTGCAACCTCGCGTTCGTCGCCTTCTCCCGGATGCACGGCAATCTCGACGGCCAGATCATCGCCTTCTTCACGATGGTCGTGGCCGCCGCGGAGGTCGTGGTCGGGCTCGCGATCATCGTGTCGCTGTTCCGCTCTCGCCACTCGGCCTCGGTCGACGACGCCAGCCTGATGAAGCTGTAAGGGGTCGCTGAATCGTGGAGAACTTGATTGCGCTGCTCGTCGCGGCGCCCTTGCTCGGAGCGGCGGTCCTGCTGTGCGGCGGGCGGCGGCTCGACCGCAGCGGCCAGCTGATCGGCACGCTGTTCGCGGCCGCGTCCTTCGTCATGGGCGTGGTGCTCTTCGTCAACATGCTCGGCAAGGACGCGGACGACCGCGCCCTGCACGTGAAGCTGTACACCTGGATCCCCGTCGAGAGCTTCCAGGCGGACGTCGCCTTCCAGCTGGACCAGCTGTCGATGACGTTCGTCCTGCTGATCACCGGGGTCGGCTCGCTGATCCACATGTACTCCATCGGGTACATGGAGCACGACGAGCGGCGCCGCCGCTTCTTCGGCTATCTGAACCTCTTCCTCGCGGCGATGCTCCTGCTGGTCCTCGCTGACAACTACCTGCTGCTGTACGTCGGCTGGGAGGGCGTCGGCCTCGCCTCGTACCTCCTGATCGGCTTCTGGCAGCACAAGCCCAGCGCGGCGACGGCGGCGAAGAAGGCTTTCCTGGTCAACCGCGTCGGCGACATGGGCCTGTCCATCGCGATCATGCTGATGTTCACCACCTTCGGGACCTTCGCCTTCGGGCCGGTCCTGGCGTCGACCGGTGAGACGAGCGAGGGCAAGCTGACGGCCATCGGGCTGATGCTGCTGCTGGCCGCCTGCGGCAAGTCCGCACAGGTACCGCTGCAGTCCTGGCTCGGGGACGCGATGGAAGGCCCGACTCCGGTCTCGGCCCTCATCCACGCGGCGACCATGGTGACCGCCGGCGTGTATCTCATCGTCCGGTCCGGGGCGATCTTCAATGGCGCGCCCGACGCCCAGTTGGTGGTCGTGGTCGTCGGCGCGGTCACGCTCCTCTTCGGTGCGATCGTCGGTTGCGCGAAGGACGACATCAAGAAGGCGCTGGCCGGTTCGACGATGTCGCAGATCGGCTACATGATCCTTGCGGCGGGCCTCGGCCCGATCGGTTACGTCTGGGCGATCATGCACCTGGTGACGCACGGCTTCTTCAAGGCCGGGCTCTTCCTCGGCGCCGGATCGGTCATGCACGGCATGAACGACGAGGTCGACATGCGCAAGTACGGCGGCCTGCGGAAGTACATGCCGATCACCTTCGTCACCTTCGGCCTCGGCTATCTGGCCATCATCGGCTTCCCGGGGCTGTCCGGCTTCTTCTCCAAGGACAAGATCATCGAGGCGGCCTTCGCCAAGGGCGGTACGGAGGGCTGGATCCTCGGTGGCGTGGCTCTGCTGGGCGCGGCCATCACCGCGTTCTACATGACCCGCGTGATGCTGATGACCTTCTTCGGCGAGAAGCGCTGGCAGCCGGACGCGGCGGGCCATGAGCCGCATCCGCACGAGTCTCCGAAGTCGATGACGATCCCCATGATCGTCCTGGCCTTCGGATCGGTCTTCGCCGGCGCGTTCTTCACCATCGGCGACCGGTTCCTGAACTGGCTGGAGCCCGTCACCGGGGACTCCCACGGAGAATCCCCGCTCAGCGCGGCCACCGTCACCTCGGCCACCATGGTGGTCCTGGTCATCGGCGCCGGTATCGCCTGGGGGATGTACGGACGCAGGCCGGTGCCGGTCCTCGCGCCGCGCGGCTCGCTGCTCACCCGGGCCGCCCGCCGCGATCTCCTCCAGGACGACTTCAACCACGTGGTCCTGGTGCGCGGCGGCGAGCACCTCACCCGCTCCCTGGTCTACGTCGACCACACCCTGGTCGACGGCGTGGTCAACGGCACGGCTGCCTCCTTCGGCGGGCTCTCCGGCCGGCTGCGCAAGCTGCAGAACGGCTACGCCCGCACGTACGCGGTCTCGATGTTCGGCGGTACGGCGATCCTGATCGCCGCGACCCTGCTGATGAGGGCGGTCTGAGATGTCCTTTCCACTCCTGACGGCGACGGCGGCGCTTCCGGCGCTCGGCGCCATCGCCACCGCCGCCGTCCCGGCCGCGAGGCGGACCGCCGCCAAGTGGCTGGCGCTGGTCGTCTCACTCGCGACACTGGTGCTGGCCGCGATCGTGCTCGTACGCTTCGAGCCCGGCGGCGACCGGTATCAACTGACCGAATCCCACGCCTGGATCAAGGACTTCGGCGTCCGGTACGAACTGGGCGTGGACGGCATCGCGGTCGCGATGCTGGCGCTGACCGCCCTGCTGATCCCCTTCGTGATCCTCGCGGGCTGGCACGACGCCGACCCGCTGGAGACCAAGTCCTCGCGCTGGCGGCCGACTCAGGGCTTCTTCGCCATGATCCTCGCGGTCGAGGCGATGGTGATCCTTTCCTTCGAGGCCACCGACGTCTTCCTCTTCTACATCCTCTTCGAAGCCATGCTCATCCCGATGTACTTCCTCATCGGCGGCTTCGGAGACCGGGCCCACTCGGGCACCGACGAGAACGCCGCGGCTCAACGCTCCTACGCGGCCGTGAAGTTCCTGCTCTACAACCTCGTCGGCGGCCTGATCATGCTGGCCGCGGTCATCGGGCTCTATGTCGTCGCGGGAAGCTTCTCCCTGACGGAGATCGCCGACGCCCGCGCCAGCGGGCAGCTCGACATGGCGACCAGCACCGAACGGCTGCTGTTCCTCGGCTTCTTCTTCGCCTTCGCGGTCAAGGCGCCGCTGTGGCCGCTGCACACGTGGCTGCCCAACGCCATGGGTGAGGCGACCGCCCCGGTCGCCGTGCTGATCACCGCTGTTGTCGACAAGGTCGGCACCTTCGCGATGCTGCGCTTCTGCCTCCAGCTCTTCCCGGAGGCATCCAAGTGGGCCACGCCCGTGATCCTCGTACTGGCGCTGATCAGCATCGTCTACGGCGCGCTGCTCGCGGTCGGCCAGCGCGACATCAAGCGCCTGGTCGCCTACGCCTCGATCTCGCACTTCGGCTTCATCATCCTGGGCATCTTCGCGATGACCTCCCAGGGACAGTCGGGCGCGACGCTCTACATGGTCAACCACGGAATCTCGACCGCCGCGCTGATGCTGGTGGCCGGCTTCCTGATCTCCCGGCGCGGCTCGCGGCTCATCGCGGACTACGGCGGAGTGCAGAAGGTCGCCCCGGTGCTCGCCGGCACCTTCCTCATCGGCGGCCTGGCCACACTCTCACTGCCCGGCCTCGCGCCCTTCGTCAGTGAGTTCCTGGTCCTGGTCGGCACGTACAGCCGTTACCCGGTGGCCGGAATCATCGCGACCTTCGGCATTGTGCTCGCCGCGCTCTACACCCTCGTCCTGTACCAGCGGACGATGACGGGCCCGGTGAAGGCCGAGGTGTCGAAGATGCCCGACCTCAGGGCACGTGAACTGGCGGTGGTCGCACCGCTGATCGCGCTGCTGATCTTCCTCGGCGTCTTTCCGAAGCCGCTGACGGACATCATCAACCCGGCGGTGGAGCAAACGATGTCCGACGTACAGCAGAAGGACCCCCAGCCCACTGTGCCTATTCAAAAAGCGGAGGCGGCCAAGTGAGCACTATGGCTGTCCACAGCCTGTGGATGACGGCCGCCGAGCCGATCGACAAGATCCCTTCCCCGACCATCGAGTACGCCCAGCTGGCACCCGCGCTGATCGTGGTCGGCGCCGCCGTCGTGGGTGTGCTGGTCGAGGCACTCGTCCCGCGCAGGGCGCGCTACCACACCCAGGTGTTCCTGACCGTCGTCGCGCTGACGGCCGCCTTCGCGGCGGTCGTGGCACTCGCGGCCGGCGGATACGGCACCACCAAGGCGCACATCGCGGCGATGGGCGCCATCGCGGTCGACGGCCCGGCGCTCTTCCTGCAGGGCACGATCCTGCTGGCCTCGCTGGTCGCCGTCTTCACCTTCGCCGAACGCCGGCTCGACCCCGCGGCGCACGGCAACCGCATCGACTCCTTCGCCGCGCAGGCAGCGTCCGTGCCCGGCAGCGACAGCGAAAAGGCCGCGGTCAAGGCCGGGTTCACCACCACTGAGGTCTTCCCGCTGGTGCTCTTCGCGATCACCGGCATGCTGATCTTCCCGGCAGCCAACGATCTGCTGATGCTGTTCATCGCGCTGGAAGTCTTCTCACTCCCGCTCTACCTCCTGTGCGCGCTCGCCCGCCGCAAGCGGCTGCTGTCCCAGGAGGCGGCGGTGAAGTACTTCCTGCTCGGGGCCTTCTCCTCCGCCTTCCTGCTCTTCGGCATCGCGCTGATGTACGGCTACGCGGGCTCGGTCTCGTACGCCAGGATCGCGGACGTCGTCGACGGCACCGTCCGCACGATCGACCCGGCGCTCGCCGACACCATGGGCAACGACGCGCTGCTGCTGATCGGCGGCGCGATGATCCTGATGGGCCTGCTCTTCAAGGTCGGCGCGGTGCCGTTCCACATGTGGACGCCGGACGTCTACCAGGGCGCGCCGACCCCGGTCACGGGCTTCATGGCGGCGGCCACCAAGGTCGCCGCGTTCGGTGCGCTGCTGCGCCTGCTGTACGTCGTCCTGCCCGGCCTGAGCTGGGACTGGCGGCCGGTGATGTGGGCCATCGCGATCGTCACGATGCTGGGCGGCGCAATCGTCGCGATCACGCAGACCGACATCAAGCGGCTGCTGGCGTACTCGTCGATCGCGCACGCGGGCTTCATCCTGGCCGGTGTCATCGCGGCGACGCCCGACGGCATCTCGTCCGTCCTCTTCTACCTGGCGGCCTACTCCTTCGTGACGATCGGCGCGTTCGCGGTGGTCACCCTGGTCCGGGACGCGGGCGGCGAGGCGACGCACCTGTCCAAGTGGGCGGGCCTGGGCCGCCGTTCACCCCTGGTGGCGGCGGTCTTCGCGGTCTTCCTCCTCGCCTTCGCGGGCATCCCGCTGACCTCGGGCTTCACCGGAAAGTTCGCGGTCTTCTCGGCAGCGGCACAGGGCGGCGCGGGCGCGCTGGTCGTGGTCGGTGTGATCTCCTCGGCGATCGCGGCGTTCTTCTACATCCGGGTGATCGTCCTGATGTTCTTCAGCGAGCCGAAGGAGGGCGGCCCGACGGTCGCCGTGCCGTCGCCGCTGACGATGACGACGATCGGGGTGGGCGTGGCGGTGACGCTGGTCCTGGGCGTGGCGCCGCAGTACTTCCTGGACCTGGCGAGCCAGGCGGGAGTGTTTGTGCGGTAGCCCGGCCCCGGCTTCTGAGCGCTCGCCGCGGTGTCTTCGTCTTCAACGATGTCGACGCCGCGGCGAGCGCTCTTTCATGCCGCGAGGAGTGCGCCGGATGTGGCGCAGCCACGGCACCGGCCCGGTTCGGGGGAGCGGAATGCGCGGTCGCAGGCCTCGCAGTTCTGGAGCGGCGCCGGTCCGCTGGGCACTGCGGGCAGAGGCGGTGGCAGGAGTTCGGCCAGCCGGTGGGCGAGCAGGGCTGCCGGGTGGCGCAGGTCAGGCGGGAGGCTGGCGGTCAGCGTGCGCCGTACGGCCTCGGGAGCGGCACCGCGCTCCAGCCAGGCGGTGACAGCCGGGGCGAGGCGGTGTACGTCCCGCTCGGAGAGCAGCAGCCGGGGCTCGTGGCGCCGCAGGTCGGCGAGGATGGCGGCGGCGGGGCGGTGCTCTTCGGGGTCGAGTTGCTGCGGGTCTTGAGCTGGAGGCGCCGGAGGTACGTAGACGGGGGCGCTCTCCGTCATCGCGACCGGGGCCTCTGGTGCCGAAGTAGGGCTCACCCCCGGCTGGTTGTACGACACGGTGAGTGTGACCATCTGGCCGCTGGGGAGCCGCTTCCGGGTGCGCTCCAGATAGCCGAATTCCTCAAGTTCCCGTAAGGCAGCGGCGATTCGGATCTCGCCTTCCGGGAAGCGGGCGGTGAGGGTCTTGATGTCGACCTGGGCACCGGCAGGCAGCGACTGGATGTAGACGGCCAGTCCGATCGCGATGAGGCTGAGCTTGCGGTGCTGGGCGAGATGGTTGCCGATGACCGTGTAGTGGCTGGTGTGCCGGACGTTGACGTGAACGACGCCGGACCGCGACACGGTCGTGTCAATGGCCCCGGGATCGGGGGACGAACCGCGCGGGGGCGCGCTAGGGTTCTGCGTATCCATCAGGAAGCTCCTGTACTTCCTCGGTGGTCAGGCCCTCGATCGGGATTGCGAGTCCCGGCCGGGGGCCGTCGCATGTGTGGAGTTGTTGCGGCGAGCATATGCCCGACAACCCGTCGCAAATCCAGCCCAGTTGGGAACCTTCACCCTTGCGAGTGACGGGGAGGCTGGAGGGGATGGGTAAGGTCTTTGCCCCGGTTCTTTAGGGCTTTTGATGTCGTGCCCCACCGGATGATGGCTCACCGGGACGTGGCTTGCCTCGATTCGGTGGGACCCGTTCAAGGAGCAAGATCAATCTCGGCCCATACGGTCTTGCGGGGCGCCGGGCCGGGGGTGACGCCCCAGCGGTCGGCGAAAACGTCGACGAGGATGAGACCGCGTCCGGACTCGTCGTCTCCGAGCCCCCGGTTGACGGGCAGACGGTCACCGCGGGTATCCGTCACCTCGATACGCAGAGTGCGCGCGGTGGCCGCGAGGGCGAGGCGGAAGTCCCGTCCCGGTACGCGCCCGTGCAGCGCGGCGTTCGAAGCCAGCTCTGCGACCACCTGAGCCGCCGTCTCGAACGGGAGCCCCCAGGAGCGGAGTTGCTCGGTCGCGAGCAGACGAGCCAACCGCGCACCTCTGCGGGTGGCGGAGAGCTGCACGCTGAACTGGCGAACGGTGGTGCTGGCTTGGGTGATTTCTGGATTCACGTAACTCAGCGTGGCCGGGCATGCGTAGCTTGAACAGTGATGAAGCCGATGCGTACGGTGACTGTCTGGCGGCTGTCCAGGCCTGTACAGGCTGTCCACCATGACATTTTCGGAGGTGGGCGCGGATGAGCGTGGACGGGGAACGCGCGGAGCACGCGGCGGAAGGGGCGGACGAGCCCGGCTGGGAAGTCGATCCGGAGAACGACTCGGCGGCGGTGGTCGCGGCACTCGGCCACCAACTCAAACTCTGGCGCGAGGCGTCGGGGCTGCGGCCGGCCGAGTTCGGGGCGGCGATCGGGTACGGCGAGAACCTGGTCTACAAGGTGGAGGGCGGAAAGCGCATCCCCAGGCCGGAGTTCCTGGACAAGGCCGACGAAGTGCTGGGCGCGGGCGGCAAGATCGCCGCAATGAAGAAGGACATCGCGGAGGCGCGGTACCCGAAGAAGGTCCGCGACCTGGCGAAGCTGGAGGCCCAAGCGGTCGAGGTCGGGGTGTACGGCAACCACAACCTGCACGGCCTCCTCCAGACCGAGGAGTACGCGCGTGCGCTGATCGAGACGTGGCGGCCCGCGTACTCGGAGGACGAGGTGGAGCGCATGGTCGCCGCGCGTATGGCTCGGCGGCCGATCTTCGACCGGTCACCGGCGCCCGCGCTCACATTCGTCCAAGAAGAGGTGACCCTCCGCCGTCCCATCGGAGGCAGAATGGTCCTGTGCAAGCAGCTCGAACGCCTGTTGGAGGTAGGAAGGTTGCGGAACGTCGAGATCCAGGTGATGCCGACCGACCGTGACGACCACGCCGGAATGGGCGGTCGGATCCAGGTGCTGAAGTTCAAGGACGGCTCGGCGGTGGGCCACGACGAAGGCCAGCTCACCAGCCGTCCGATCACCGATCCGAGGGAGCTACGGATCCTTGAGCTGCGCTATGGGATCATCCGGGCCCAGGCTCTCAGCCCGAGGGAGTCGCTGGCCTTCATCGAGAAAGCGCTGGGAGACACATGACCAACAAGCCCTTCGCTGTGGACGGCACCGGGCTGGACTGGTTCAAGAGCAGCTACAGCGACAGCAGTAACGGCAACGACTGCGTCGAGGTCGCAGCCACCCCCGGCACGGTCCACATCCGCGACTCCAAGAACCCCCAGGGCCCCCAACTCGCCTTCACCGAAGCCCAGTGGGCGTCCTTCGTGACGTACACCTGCCGGGCCTTCGCACGCGGGTGACCGGCTACTCTTCGGCGGCTTTGTTACGGCGTGGCCTGATCTGGGTGAGGTCGAGGTCGAGGTCGAGGTCGACGGGGAAGGGGACGGAGACCTTTATCCGGTCATGGAAGATGCCGGTGCTGGTGTACGCGCCCGTGGTCGGTTCCAGCTCGAAGACGTGGACCACGGCCTGACCCCCGTTGTCTTCCACTCGCCAGTAGTGCGGGACCTTGGCCCGTGCGTACTTGATCGGCTTAGTCTCGCGATCCCGGGTCACAGAGTCGGTGGATACGACTTCGATGGCCAGGACCACGGACTCGGCAGGGAACCGGGTCTGGTTCCAGTCCTTGATGACCTCCCCGTGCACAACGATCACATCGGGCTCCGGCCTGTTCTGGCGGTCGATGTCGATGGTGAATCGCGCGGCGATCTCCAGTTCCTTGGGTGCGGCCGATTCCAGTTGGCCTCTGAAGTAACCCACCGCACGGGAATGAAAGACCGTTTACGGAGCTGCGAAGACGAGACTCGCGTCGATCAGCTCCGTGTGTGGAGGAAGATTCGGAATCCTGTCCAGGTCGTCGGCGGTCCAGCCGCCCGTGGGCGGGGTGGGCCAGTTGGGCTTCGTGACCCCAGGGCCGTCGCTCATCGGTGTTCCCATGGGACGGGAGTCTGGCTGGCCTGTTCCGTGCAACCCGGGGGAAGTTGATCAGGCCCCCACGCACGTGTGAACGAATCACGTGCCGTTGACGCGTCCTCCGTCACCGTGGGCGTCCGCGACCGGAATGATCACGCGCCCGCCTGATGTGCCGCCGCTCAGGCCGGGGTAGCCGCCCTGGCGGCGTAGGCGCGTACATCTGCGTCCGGGTCGTGGACTGCCGTGGACAGGGCCGCGCGGGCCTCCGGGGTGGTGGAGTGGCGGAGCAGGGACAGTACCGCCGCCTTGCGGACGTCGGCGTTCGGGTCGGCGAGGGCCTTGGTCAGGGCGGGGACGGCGAGTTCGGGGCCGGCCGCGCCCAAGGCCGAGGCAGCGCCCGCGCGGATCTGCCAGGAGGGGGCGGTCAGTGCGGTGACGGCCGCGGTGTCGTACGGGGCGGGGCAGCCGGTGGTGGACAGAGCGGCGAGTGCGGCCGCCCGGACGAGGATGTCCGGGTCCTGGAGCAGGGAGGCGAGCGCTCCCGGGTCGGTCAGGCTGCGGGCCACCGTGACGCGGACCTCGCGGGCCGGGTCGGCGGTCGCACGGGCGACGACGTCGAGCGCGTCGACCGAGACCAGGGCGCGTACGGACGCGATGCGGACCTCGATGTCAGGGTCGTCGAGCGTACGGGCGTAGGCGGTGGCGTCGCCCAGGCGCAGGGCCCGAAGGACGTCGAGCGCGGTGGAGCGGACAGCGGGGTCGCCATTACCGAGCGCCTCGGTGAGGCCGCGAGCCAAGTCCGTTTCTGGGGGCAGGACTTCGACCAGTTCGAGCAGGGACGCCGCTGCGGCGCTGCGGACGCCGGGGTCCGGGTCCGCGAGGGTCTCGGCTAGCGCCGGGCCGGTGCCGGGCGGGACGGTTTCGGTGAGTGCGGCGACGGCCGCGCGGCGGACGGCAGGATCCGGGTCGGCCAGGAACGGGCGCAGCTCGGGGAGTTCGGGCTCGTCCTCGGTGAGGCTGAGCAGTTCCAGGATGCGGGGGGAGTGGGAGGCGGCGGCCGTGTCCTGCGGGATCGTGACGCGGACGCCCGAGCCGATGGGCGCGATATCGCGCTGTCCGGCCGTGGAGACCTGCTCCGGGTGGACCTCCCCGAGGTGGCGGGACAGCCCGCCGGTAGGACTGAACTCGTCGACCGGCACCAGATACGGAGACACGGGGCGGGCAGTGAACTCCATTGCCCCGGACGGGGATTTACGCAGGTCCAGGTGGTGCAGCCAGTTCTCGTCGTCGCGCTGTGGGTGGTCCGTACGCTCGTGGTAGAGGCCCCAGCGGGATTCCGTACGGGCGAGTGAGGAGCGCGCCGCCATCTCGGCGCAGTCGCGGATGAAGCTGACCTCCGCGCAGCGCATCAGCTCGTGCGGGGTCTCGGCGCCCATCTCGGAGATCTCGCCGCGCATCCGCTCGAAGTGCTCCACGGCGAGGGAGAGCCGGGCGCCGGACTTGGGCGGGGCGACGTAGTCGTTCACGAAGCGGCGGAGTTTGTACTCGACCTGGGTCTGCGGCGGGCCGTCGGGGTTGCGCAGGGGGCGGTAGATCAGCTCGTGGGCGTCCCGGATCTGGTCGGCGGGCAATTCACCTTCGTACGCCGTGAACTGCGAGGCGTCGGCGCCCGCCAGGTCGCCGAAGACGAACGCGCCGATCATGTAGTTGTGCGGGACGCAGGCCAGGTCCCCGGCCGCGTACAGACCGGGCACAGTGGTGCGGGCGTGGTCGTCGACGCGTACGCCGGAGGCCGAGTGGCCGCCGCACAGGCCGATCTCCGAGATGTGCATCTCGACGTCGTGGGTGCGGTAGTCGTGGCCGCGGTTCGCGTGGAATGTGCCGCGAGTGGGGCGTTCGGTGGAGTGCAGGATGCCCTCCAGCGCGCTGATGGACTCTTCCGGGAGATGGCTGAGCTTGAGATAGACCGGACCGCGGTCGGAGGCCAGTTCGGCGGCGAACTCCGACATCATCTGGCCCGACCAGTAGTCGGAGTCGACGAAGCGCTCGCCGTGGCGGTTGACCTGGTAGCCGCCGAAGGGGTTGGCGACGTATGCGCAGGCCGGGCCGTTGTAGTCCTTGATCAGCGGGTTGGTCTGGAAGCACTCGATGCCGGTGAGTTCGGCGCCGGCGTGGTAGGCCATGGCGTAGCCGTCACCGGCGTTGGTGGGGTTCTCGTACGTGCCGTAGAGATAGCCGGAGGCCGGCAGACCCAGGCGGCCGCAGGCGCCGGTGGCGAGGATGACCGCGCCCGCGCGGACCGTGACGAACCCGCCGGTGCGGGTGTTGAGGCCGGCCGCGCCCACGGCCCGGCCGTCCGCCGTCAGGACCCGGACCGGCATGACGCGGTTCTCGATCCGGATGCGTTCGCGCATCTCCCGGCGGCGCAGCTGACGGTAGAGCACCTTCTTGACGTCCTTGCCCTCGGGCATGGGCAGGACGTACGAGCCGGAGCGGTGCACCTGGCGGACCGCGTACTCGCCGTGTTCGTCCTTCTCGAACTTCACGCCGTACGACTCCAGGCGCTGCACCATGCCGAAGCCGCGGGTCGCCGTCTGGCGGACCGTGGACTGGTCGACGATGCCGTCGTTGGCACGGGTGATCTCCGCGACGTAGTCGTCGGGCTCGGCGCGGCCGGGGATGACGGCGTTGTTGACTCCGTCCATGCCCATGGCGAGGGCGCCCGAGTGGCGGACGTGCGCCTTTTCCAGGAGGAGCACGTTCGCGCCGCGCTCGGCGGCTGTGAGTGCGGCCATCGTCCCGGCCGTGCCGCCGCCGATGACGAGGACGTCGCAGGTCAGTTCCTCGGCGTCGGTGACAGGGGGGATCTGCACGGTCGTGCCTTTCACTTGGTACCGAGAGATTCGAGTACGTCGCGGCGCAGGGCGACGGTCGCGGGATCGTTGTGGGCCTCCCGGTCACGCGGCCGCGGTACGTCGAGGACGCGGCCGGTACCGAGGAGGGCGACCCGGTCGCCGAGGAAGATCGCCTCGTCCACGTCGTGCGTGACGAAGACGACGGTCGCGCCGGTGCCGCGCAGCACGTCGACGAGCAGCTGTTGCATACCGGCCCTCGTCTGCGCGTCGAGCGCGCCGAAGGGCTCGTCCATCAGGACGGCGCGGGGCTCGGCGGCGAGGGCGCGGGCGAGCTGGACGCGTTGGCGCTGGCCGCCGGATATTCGGTAGGGGAGGTGGGCGGCGCGGTCGGCGAGGCCGACGCGGTCCAGCCACTGCTCGGCCTTGCGGCGGCGGTCGGTCCGGCTCGATCCCCGGATGGCGAGGGGAAGTTCGACGTTGGCGCGGACGGTGCGCCAGGGGAGCAGGGCGTCGTCCTGGAAGACCAGGGCGCGTTCGGCGCGGGGGGCGGTGATGGGGGAGCCGTCCTGCTCGACGGCTCCGTGGAGTGCGGGGAGCAGTCCGGCGAGGGTGCGCAGGAGGGTGGACTTGCCGCAGCCCGACGGTCCGACGACGGTCAGGATCTCGCCGGGCGCGATGTCGAGATCGAGGCTGTCGAGGACGGGGGCGCCGGGGCGGCCGAGGGTTACGCGGGAGAGGGTGAGGTGGGCGCCGCGGGGGGTCGTTTGCGTGGTGGGGGCGAGGGTCTCGGAACGGGTGGTCACGGTTGCGCCTCCTTGGGGGGCGGATGGGAATCGGGGTGCGGGTGCGGGTGCGGTGGCGGGCGGGGGCCGCTGCGCGGGGCTTTTCCCCTACCCGCCCCTTCCCGAACTGGGGCAAGCCCCAGACCCCTGCGCCCGCTTCGCGGCGCGGACCGTGGCTCCGCCCCAGACCCCGCGCCTCAAACGCCGGCGGGGCTGAATTTCGCGTCCCGGGATGTGCGGCCGAGCCGCACATTCAGCCCGTCCGGCGTTTGAGGACACGGCCGAAAGCCGTATCGGGGCTCGGGGGCGAAGCCCCCAGTTCACTCCGCGAAGCGGGCGCAGGGGTCTGGGGCGGAGCCCCCGGTTACGGGAAGGGGCGGGGTGGGGGAAAGCCCCGCAGGGCGCACCCGCACCCGCAGCGAACCCCCCGACCCCCCGTGCTCCGTCCGCGGGAGCCACCGCGTCACCCGGCGACCCGCCAGCTCCACCGCCGTCGACGTCAGCCAGCCCAGGACTCCGATCGTCGCCATCCCCACGAAGACGCCGGGGTAGTCGACCACCGTGTAGTCCTGCCAGGTGCGGTAACCCACCCCGTACTCCCCGGAGATCATCTCCGCCGAGATCACGCAGATCCACGAGACGCCGATCCCGACCGACAGTCCGCCGAGGATGCCCGGCAGTGCTCCCGGCAGGACCACCGAACCGAGGACCCGCCACCGTCCCCCGCCCATCGTGAGAACTGCCTCTTCCCAGACCGGGGTCAGGGCGCGCACCGCGTGGCGGGTGGAGACCATGACCGGGAAGAACGCCGCGGTGAAGGTGATGAAGACGATGCCCTGTTCATTGCTGGGGAAGAGCAGGATCGCCACCGGCACCAGCGCGATCGCCGGGATGGGGCGCAGGACTTCGAGAACCGGGCCGAGCAGGTCCGCCACGAGGCGGGAGCGGGCGATGGCCGTGCCGACGGCCACGCCCGCGACCGCCGCCAGGGCGAAGCCGGTGACGATACGGGTGAGGCTGTCGGTGAGGTCCTGCCAGTACGGGCCGCTGCCGACCCGTTCCCCGAACTCCCGCGCCACGTCGACGACCGTCGGGAACTGCTCGAAGCGCAGCCACAGATTGATGTCGAGCGCGGTCAGCAGTTGCCACAGCCCGAGCGCCCCGGCGAGCGAGAGGACACGCAGGAGGCGCCGCGCGGTCATGACGCCCGCTTCAGGGCTTCGGCGTACGGGAGGGTACGAGCACCCGCGTGCCCCGAGACGTACGCGGCCGCACCCGAACGGGTCACGAAGGGCAGCAGCTTCACGCCGTCCGCCACCCATACCGCCTTGTCCGCGAACCAGAGGGTCCCGGTCGTGGCGTCGGGGACGTACGCGGCCCGTACCTGGCCCTGTTGCGCGGTGATGTGGCGCAGCAGCTCGGCCGGAGTGGCGAAGGACCGCGTCGCGCCGCTCTTGAGCCACACCTCGCTCTTCGCGGCCTCCGGGGCCGCCGCGAGCGCCTTCGCGTATCCGTCGCCCAACGCCCGCTTCACGTACTGCTCGTCGACGAAGGCGTCCACATTCACGTCGCCCACCAGCTTGGCCGACTTCAGCACCGGCACGTCCTTCTTCAGCGCGTCCACCAGCTCCGCCCGCAGGGCCAGGCCGAAGGTGGCGATGCCGTTCGCGCCGTTGTAGAGGTAGACGACCTCGGGCGGCAGTCCGGTCGCCTCGGCCACCGACTCCGCCGCCGCGACCGGCTGCTTGTTCAGGTAGTCCGTCGCGGCGGCCTGCGCGCGCAGGAAGTCCTCCAGCACGGCGGGCCGCTTCTTCGCGAAGTCCTCACGGACAGTGACCCCGTGGAAGGTCGGAAGGTTCAGCTCCGCCCCGTCGTACAGCGCCTGCGCCCGGCCCTGGAAGGCCAGCAGTCCCGGCCAGGCCACGAACTGCGAGAGCGCGTCAGTACTGCCCGCCTGGAGCGCCGACGCGCCCACCGCGGGCTGCTGGTTGAGCTTGCGGATGTCCTTCTCCGGGTCGATGTCCGCCCGTTGGAGCGCCCGTACGAGCGTCCCGTCGGCGGCCGATCCGACGCTCGTGGAGACCTTCCTGCCGCGCAGGTCTTTGAGCGAGGCGAGCTCCGAACCGGGCGCGGTGACGATGGTGTTGAGGCCGCCGCGCAGGTTGTAGCCGGTCACGGAGACGAGCTTCGTCGGCCGGTTCAGCTGCTTGCCGCGCGCGGCGTTGATGAGCAGCGGGAAGTCGCCCATCGAGCCGATGTCGACCTTCCCGGCGGTCATCTGCGCGGTGATCGGCGCGCCCGTGGCGTAGTCCTGCCACTTCACCTTGTACGTGACGCCCTCGCGCTTGCCGCGGGCCGCGAGCTCCCGTTCGAAGTAGCCGAGCGAGCGCAGCAGCGTCCCGGCCGTGACGGTGTTGATGGTCTTGGACTGGTAACCGACGGTGACGGTGACCGTGCCGGAGTCGCCTGCGCTCGCGTCGCCGCCGCAGCCGGTGAGGGGCAGCAGCAGGGCGGCGGCGAGGAACGCGAGTGGCTTGCGTGTCATGGGAGTTCGGACCTCTCGACCTTTGCCGGGTTCACCGGAGCAGATAGGGCATGTTGACCGTGACCGCGTCCGTGGGACACCTGGCAGCGCACGGGCCGCAGTACCAGCACTCGTCGACGTGCATGAAGGCCTTGCCGCTGTCCGGGTTGATCGCGAGGGAGTCGAGCGGGCACATGTCGACGCAGAGGGTGCAGCCGTCGATGCACTTCGACTCGTCGATGGTCACGGGCACGTCGGCGCGCTGGGGTGCCAGAGGCATGGCTGTCTCCCGGAAAGAGGTGCGGGTGAGGGTCAGGCGGAGCGGTGGAGCAGCCCGCTCATCGTGATGCGGTCGCCGCGGAAGCGGATGAACTCCAGGTCCACGGGGCGTCCGTCGGACAGATGCGTGAGCCGTTCGAGCATGAGCACGGCGGCGCCGCGCGGGGCTTCGAGCACGGTGGCGGAGTGCGCGTCGGCGTTGACGGCTTCCAGGGTGATCTCGGCCCTGCCCAACTGCTGCCCGGTGAGGCTTTCGAGCAGCCGGAACACATCGGTGTGCTCCAGGTCGCAGCCGAGCAGCCCGGAGCCGAGGTCCATGGGGACATAGGTGAGGTCGAGGGAGAGGGGCAGGCCGTTCAGCCTGCGCAGCCGCTCGATGTAGAGCACGTCGGTGTGCTCCGTGATGCCGAGTCGCCGGGCCACGGGTGCGGGCGCGGGGACGGGACCGACCGTACGGACTTCGTTGGTGACGTCGCCGTGTTCGCGCAGGGTCTCGGCGAGACCCTGCAGCCGGTCCAGGCCGTGCGGGTACTTCTCGGACACCACGACGGTGCCGACGCCGGGCTGCCGCTCGATGAGCCCCTCCGTACGAAGGAGATCCAGCGCCTGCCGGACGGTGTTGCGGGAGACGCGGTAGTCGTCGCCGATGGCGCCTTCCAGTGGCAGTACGCCGCCGGGGAAGCCGCCCGTACGCATCTGGTGGCGCAACAGGTCGGCGAGCTGCCGCGCCTGGTCCGCGCGCAGCCGCCGCCGGCGCGCCGCGGCGACCGGCACGGTGTGCTCACGGATTCGTTCGGCTGGCATGCGGTGGACCATACCGAGGCTTTCCCACCTGTGGTGTTGCCAGAGTGTTGCGCCACCGGCGACCGCCGAAACACCCCGCTGACCTGCGATGATGTCGATCAGTGGGGAAGATCTGCCACCCCGGGCACGTCAGTCGCCTCCGCCGCCCCCGCCGTTGCCTCCGCCGTCGGACCCGCCCCCGTCCCCGACGCTGATGCTGCTCGACCGCTTGTCCTGCTTGACGGCGCGGTGCACCGCGTACGGGGCCCACTCCCCCCGTACGAGAATGCGCAGCGCGCCGCTCTCCCGCCAGGTCCGGCCCGGGTGCAGCACCCGGGCAAGGCCGATCGCCGTGGTGAAGGCGGCCAGCAGCCTGCTGCGGCGGTCCGGCAAGCCGGCCGCCATCGACTGGGCGTAGCGCCCCCGAGCCGGTGACGACCAGTCCTCGGACGCCGCGGGGTAGCGGTGGTACGGGAAGAGACCCAGGAAGCGGCGGGTCTCCACCCGCAGCGCACCGCGCCCCACCAGGTGGTGCAGGCACAGCTCCTCGACCTGGCGCCCGGTGCTCCTGACCCAGCGCCGGGCATGGACGCCGTCGCCGAAGCGGCTCCCGCGCGGGGCCGGGAGGCTCGCCAGGATCTGCGCCGAGAGCGGGTTCTGCGGCGGCAGTGGATTGACCACCGTCACCCGGCCGCGGGCCTCGGCGACCCTGCCCTGGAGCTCCAGTTCGGCGAGGGCCGCGCCGGCCAGCCCGTACTGGAGGTAGCTCCTGTTGCAGTGCCGGCGGCCCGTCGCCGGGTCGAGGGCGAGGAGCAACAGCTCCTCGGGTAGGGTGAGTTCGCTCATCAGCCGGTGCTCGGGACGATCCGGCCGGTCACTTCGCCGAGGCCCACCCGGGTGCCGTCCGGGCCGGGCGCCCACGCGGTCATCGTCACCACGTCGCCGTCTTCCAGGAAGGTCCGCTTGCCTTCGGGGAGTTCGAGGATGTCCCGGCCGTTCCAGGTGAGTTCGAGGAGCGATCCGCGCATGTGGACCTCGGGGCCGCTGACCGTGCCGGAGCCGAAGAGGTCGCCCGTACGCAGGGACGCGCCGTTGACCGTCATATGGGCCAGCTGCTGGGCGGCCGTCCAGTACATCGTGGCGAACGGCGGCTCGGAGATCACATGGCCGTTGATCGCCACCGTGATGCGCACATCGAAGCCACCCGGCTCGTCCTCGCCGGAGTCGTCGAGGTAGGGCAGCAGATCGAAGTCGCGGGCGGGCGGGGCGGTCCGCGCCGCGTCGAGGGCCTCCAAGGGGGTCACCCAGGCGGAGACGGAGGTCGCGAAGGACTTGCCGAGGAAGGGGCCGAGCGGGACGTACTCCCAGGCCTGGATGTCTCGCGCAGACCAGTCGTTGAGGAGCGAGAGCCCGAAGACATGCTCGCGGAAGTCCCCGAGCGGCACGGGAGTGCCCAGCTCGGTGGGGGTGCCGACGAGGAAGCCGACCTCCGCCTCGATGTCGAGCTTGACCGAAGGGCCGAAGACGGGGGCGGCGTCCGCGGGCGTCTTGCGCTGGCCGGAGGGGCGCACCACATCCGTGCCGGAGACGACGACGGTGCCGGACCGGCCGTGGTAACCGATGGGCAGGTGCTTCCAGTTGGGGGTCAGCGCGTCCCCGTCCGGCCGGAAGATCTTGCCGACGTTGGTGGCGTGGTGCTCGCTCGCGTAGAAGTCGACATAGTCGGCGACCTCGTACGGCAGATGCAGCGTGACCGAGTCGAGCGGGTGCAGCAGCGGCTCGATGTCCGCGCGGTGGGCGGGCACCGTGACCCAGGCGGTGAGCGCGCGGCGCACATCGCGCCAGGCGGTGCGGCCCGCGGCGAGCAGCGGATTGAGGCTCGGCTGTGCCAGCAGCGCGGCATAGGGGGATCCGAGGGTGTGGGCCGCGGCCCCGGCGTCGAGCACATGGCCGCCGATGCGGACGCCGAGCCGCCGGCGGCCGGGCTCGTCGGCCGTGCTGAAAACGCCGTACGGCAGGTTGTGCGGGCCGAAGGGATCGCCCTCGGCCAGATCGAGCGGGCTCTGCTCGGGCATCGGTGCTTGCCTCGCTTTCCACGGGTGTGGGTCCCACGTTACGTGGATGTTCCCCCGCCGCGGCAGGCCGCCCGGCCTGTGCTCTCACCCGGCCATTCGGGGGATCCGCCGCTCCCAGGTGTGGTGGAAGACGATCTCGCGGCCGTCCCGGCAGACCACCTCGTCCGACGTAATGAAGTCGGCCGCGTCGCAGCCGACTTCCGAGCGGGTCTCGATCGTCACGTCCCAGGCCATCTCGGGCCGGTGCAGCCGGATCGTCCAGGTGGAGCGGGTGTGCGCGGAGTGCGGGTCACGCTCGCGGATCGTGTACGTCTCCAGCACGTCCTCCGTGTACTCCAGGCCGTCCGGATGAACGAGCGTGGCGCCGTGGCGCGGGTCGGTCTCGACGCGCCATTCGCCCTTGGCGACGTCACGGGTCACCAGCCGCCCGGGCCGCGGCTCGTCGAGCGTCACGGGGGAGCTGACGCCGAGCGGCTCGGACTGTTCGGGCTCCTCGAAGACGTTTCTGTACTCGGCGCCCGCGCCCGGATCGCGTACGGGGAGCTCCAGACGGGAGCCCGCCGGGTCGAGGGTGAAGCCCGCGGAGCCGCTGTGGGGCCAGATCCAGGGCCAGTACGCGGAGGAGACGGCGAGCCGGATGCGGTGGCCCGGGGGAAAGGTGTGGCCGATGGCGTTCAGCTCGAAGGCCACGTCCTCGGTCGTGCCGGGTGGCCAGGCGTTTGCGCGTTCGCGGCCGTGGCGGGCGGAGAGGCTCAGCACGCCACGGGTGACAAGGGTGGAGGAGCCGTCCGGGGCGACGTCGCAGAGGCGGGCGATCGCCTGTCCGTAGGGCACGTCCGGGCGCAGCCGCAGGGTGACCCGGGGGCGGCCCAGGATCTCGACCGGCGGGTCGGTGACCGGGAATTCGAAGCAGGCCGAGCGGGCGTCCTCGTCGCGCTGGTCGGGCGGCAGATCGGCGTCGTTGCCGGTGGGGAGGAAACGTCCGGCGTCCAGGCCGGTGTGCTGCGGCGAGTCGACGATGACCGGCTCGCCCGTCAGCGCGTACGGCATGGAGGTGATGTGCGGCGAGGGCCAGGCGGGGTCGCCGACCCAGCGGCCGGGCAGTTCGGAGTAGACGGTCGCGGGCCGGTGCGACTCGCTGATCCAGGAGCGCAGCAGGGGCTCGGCCATGACGCCGGTGTCCCTGCCCTTCAGCCAGTGGTCCCACCAGCGGAGCGTCTCCTGGAGAAAGCCGATCGCGGGTCCCGGCGGGCGGCCGCGGTCGGGGTACTCGTGCGGCCACGGGCCGATCAGGCCGCGTACCCGGTCGGGTGGCAGCTGCTCGACCAGGCGCAGCACCGTGTCCCGGTACGGATCGTGCCAGCCGCCGACCGCCAGGACCGCCGCGTCGACGGCGGCGTAGTTCTCGCGGATGCTGCTCTGTTTCCAGTAGTCGTCGCGGATCTGGTGGGCGAGCCAGGTGTGGATGAAGGGAGAAAGGGCCTCCAGCCGGTTCAGCCACTGCTCGCGCCAGGCATCGCCGACGTGGAGCGGGTCGGGCGGCCGGGCGGTGAAGGCGAGCAGGGTCGCGGCCCAGGCGGGCATCCCGCCGGCCAGGACCGAACCGCCCATGTAGTGCGCGTCGTTGTCGTAGCGGTCGTCCGTGGAGCAGACGGTGACGATGGCCTTCAGCGGTTCGGGTGCGAGGGCGGCGATCCGCAGGGCGTCGGTGCCGCCCCAGGAGATCCCGAACATCCCCACCCGGCCCGTGCACCAGGGCTGTCCGGCCAGCCAGTCGACCACCTCGACCCCGTCGGCGGCCTCGGTGGTGTCGTACGCGTCGCCGGGCAGTCCCTCGCTGTTGCCGTGTCCGCGCACATCGACCCGTACGGAGGCGTAGCCGTGGCCCGCGTACCAGGGGTGGCGCTGATAGTCGCGCGGCGCCGTCCAGTCGGTCAGCCGGTAGGGCACATATTCGAGCAGGGCGGGAACGGGTTCGCCGGTCAGCGGCCGCCAGATGCGCGCGTACAGCCGTGTGCCGTCCTTGAGGGGGATACGGACGTCGTCATGGGCGGTCTCGTACGGAAAATCGGTGCGGATGCGCATGGCGGGAGCTTCCTGGCGAAAGGGTCACTCGATGTCGTACCAGCTGATCACGAACATACCGGCGGTGACGGGAAGGCGCCCATGGTGATCGAAAGGCGACCGGATACGCTGACTTGAGTGAATCCAGCGACACATCGACAATCCGTGTGACCGTCAGCAGACAGGAGATCCCCTCGTGACCGTCGTCGGGCCGTTCGGGCTGAGCGTGCGGGACCAGGCTCTTGAGGCCGATGTCCAGACCGGATTGGCGGCTGTCGAGGCGGGTCTGCTCGATGCCACCAAGAGCGAGGTGCCCTTCATCACGGAGGCCGCACAGCATCTCGTACGGGCGGGGGGCAAGCGCTTCCGGCCGCTGCTGGTGATGCTCGCGGCCCAGTTCGGTGATCCGTACGCGCCGGGTGTCGTGCCCTCGGCCGTGGTCGTCGAGCTCACCCATCTCGCGACGCTGTACCACGACGACGTGATGGACGAGGCCGATGTGCGGCGCGGCGTGGACAGCGCCAACGCCCGCTGGGGCAACTCCGTGGCGGTGCTGACCGGCGACTTCCTGTTCGCGAGGGCCTCGCACATACTGGCCGACCTGGGCCCCGAGGCCGTACGCATCCAGGCCGAGGCCTTCGAACGGCTGGTCACCGGCCAGATCCTGGAGACGGCGGGGCCGCGCGACGGCCGCGACCCGGTCGAGCACTACCTCGATGTCATCGGCGGCAAGACGGGCTCGCTGATCGCGGTCTCCGGCCGGTTCGGCGCGATGATGTCCGGCGCCGACGAGGGTGTCGTGGACATCCTCACCCAGTACGGGGAGCGGCTCGGCGTGGCCTTCCAGCTCGCCGACGACGTACTCGACATCGCGAGCGACTCGCACGAGTCGGGCAAGACGCCCGGCACGGATCTGCGCGAGGGCATCCCGACGCTGCCGGTGCTGCGTCTGCGCGCGCAGGCCGAGGCGCACGGACGGCCCGAGGATCTGGAGCTCGTCGCCCTGCTGGACGGGGATCTGACGGACGACGTCCGGCACGGCGAGGCGCTGCGGCGGCTGCGTGTCCACCCCGCGCTGGAGCAGGCCAGGCGGGACACCGTGCGGTACGCGGAGGAGGCGCGGGCGATGCTCGCCCCGCTGCCCGAGTGCTTTGCGAAGGCTGCCCTGGAGGAGCTCTGCGACGCGGTGGTCCACCGCGCGGGCTAGGGCAACGCCCTCGGTCCATGACCGCCGGCGGGCGGACTGACGAGCCAGTTATCACGCCTGCGACCTGCCTTCGGGTTCCATCCGAAGGATGTGACGCAGGTCTCACTCTTGGATTGAGTCCAATCTCGGATCGACTCCGTACTCATGCCCGGAAGCCGACGCACCGGGCGTTGGCATCAGTACGGGGAGATTTCAGAATGAAGCGCAACAAGGCACTTCTTGTCGGTACGACCGCCGTCGCCACAGCCGCGGGCGTCGCGCTCGCCGTTCTGCCGGCCTTCGCCGACAGCAAGAGCTCCACCGCCGGCCACGGGGGCCAGGGGGACAGCGGCGCGAGTATCTCGGTCCAGAGCGGCGGCAGCGGCCCGGACAGTGGTGCCTCCCTCTTCGTTTCCAGCCTGAACGGCGCGAACGAGGTGCCGGTGCAGGGCGGACCCGCCGTCGGTGACCGCGACGGCGCCGCCCTGGAGTTCGTGAAGGTCAAGGGTGACAAGGTGTCCGTCGCCGTGAAGTTCCGCGGCACCGACAAGCCGACCGCCCTCCACATCCACCAGGGCGCGAAGGGCACCAACGGCGGCATCAAGATCGACTTTACCGAGCTGGTCGGCAAGGGCAGGACCAAGGCCAAGGGCTGGACCGGCGCCGTCACCGGCACGGTCAAGGTCAAGGACAAGGCCGTGCTCGACGCCTTCAAGGCCGACCCGAACAGCTTCTACGCCAACCTGCACACCGCACAGTTCCCGGGCGGCGCCGTCCGCGGCCAGTTCCACAAGGTGACCGGCTCCTTCAACTTCGCACACGCCCTCGACAACTTCCAGGCCTCCGTGGTCAAGGGCAAGCAGATCTACGAGTGCAAGAAGGGCGAGGACGGCACGCTCTCCTTCCAGCAGCGCGACGTCCGGGCCGTCCTCGGCGGGAACATCGCCCACTCCTTCGTCGCCCCCAACTCCGGTACGCCGCAGTGGATCGCGCCGGACCACAGCGCCGTCACCGGCAAGCTGATCAGCAAGACCCCGAACGGCGACAAGAACATCGCCGAGCTGGACCTGAAGGCGACCCAGTCGGGCAAGAAGCGGGGCCTGTTGGCCGGCACCCAGGAGATCTTCCGGCTGAACACCGTGGGCGGCGTCGCCCCGGCCGGCAGCTGTGAGAAGGGAGCCGTCGTCGGCGTCCCCTACGGGGCCGACTACGTCTTCATCCAGAAGTAACCCCTCCTCAACTGGGCCTGCGGCGCTTCCCCTACTGGTTGGGGGAGGCGCCGCGTCCTTCTGTCATCCCATAGCAGTACGCCAAGTTGCTCCCGCGGGCTGACGCTTCCGTTCGCCCGATTTGGTCAGATGGATTCAGTGGAACCTGACCAACCACGGAGGTAGGGCACACCATGGCACCGAACGACAGCGCACAGACCACCGAAGAGGCCGAGGACCTCGCAGCGGGCCGCCGCAGGGCAGCGCGCTACTTCGTCCCGGTCGCGGTGGCCGGGGTGGCGGCGGCGACCATCGGGCTCGTCCCGGCGCTCGCTGCCTCCGGTGACCCGGATCTGCCGAAGATCAGCGCGCAGGAACTCATCGAGAAGATGGCCGCGTCGGAGACCCAGCAGCTGTCCGGCAGCGTGAAGATCAACACGGACCTCGGCCTCCCGCTGGGCGGCCTCGCGGGGCTGGGCGGCGGCTCCTTCGGCCCCAAGGGCGGGGGCGGCGGAGGCGAAGGCTCGTCCGCCGATCCCCAGGGCAAGCTGATGGAGCTGGCCTCCGGCTCGCACACCCTGCGCGTCGCGGCCGACGGCCCCGACAAGGCGAAGGTCTCCATCCTGGAGGACGCCGCCGAGTACAGCCTGATCCACAACGGCGACGAGGTCTGGGCGTACGACAGCGCCTCGAACGAGGCATTCCACGCCAAGGACGGCGGCTCCGGTGAGAAGGGCAATGAGCACGAGGCTCTGCCGAAGGACCTCCCGACCACGCCGAAGCAATTCGCCGACGAGGCGCTGAAGGCCGCGGACGACACCACGTCGGTGACCGTCGGTGGTACGGCGCAGGTCGCAGGCCGCGATGCGTACCAGCTGGTCATCAAGCCCAAGCAGAGCGGTTCGACGATCGGCTCGATCAAGATCGCGGTGGACGCGGAGAACGGCGTCCCGCTGAAGTTCACGCTCACGCCGACCAGTGGCGGCAAGGCCGTGATCGACGCGGGCTTCACCAAGGTGGACTTCTCCAAGCCGGCCGCCTCCACCTTCGACTTCACCCCGCCCAAGGGCGCGAAGGTCACCGAGGCCGACGAGCTGGAGAAGGGCAAGGGCGCCGGGAGCCACGAGGACTTCAAGGGCCCCAAGGACCTCAAGGGTCACGAGGGCTTCGAGGGTGCCGAGGACTTCAAGGGCCTGAACGTCATCGGTGAGGGCTGGGCCTCCATCGCGAAGATCGAGATGCCCGGTGGCCAGGGCTCCGGCGCGCCGAAGGACGGCGACGTGCCGCCGGAGGCGAGCAAGCTCCTGGACGCGTTCGGCGACAAGGTCGAGGGGAAGTTCGGCTCGGGCACGGTCTTCACGACCCGCCTGGTCAATGCCCTGATGACGGACGACGGCACGGTCTATGTCGGCGCCGTGACCAAGGACGCGCTCGTGAAGGCCGCCAACGAGGGCAAGTAGCCCCACAGCGCACCCATCGGGTAGCACGACACGCGTTGACAGTCCGCCCCGCCGTACGCTCCATACGGCGGGGCGGACCGCTGACCGAGGGAAACGGGGGACCGGAATGACAGCCGTCATCGAGACGCGCGGGCTCACCAAGCGGTACCGGGGCGGCCAGTTGGCCGTCGACGGACTGGATCTGAGCGTGCCCGACGGCAGCGTCTTCGGGTTCCTCGGCCCCAACGGTTCCGGTAAGACCACCACCATCCGGATGCTGATGGGGCTCATCGAGCCGACCGCGGGCAGCGCCTCGGTCCTCGGCAAACCCATGCCGCGCGCCGTGCGCACCGTACTGCCGCAGGTGGGCGCGCTGATCGAAGGGCCCGCGCTGTACGGGTTCCTGAACGGCCGGGACAATCTGCTGCGCTACGACTCCGCCGACCCCAGCGCCGATCCGCGCACCCGGCGCAGCCGCGTCGCCGCCGCGCTGGACCGGGTCGGGCTGGCCTCGGCCGCGGGCAAGAAGGCCAAGGCGTACTCCCTCGGCATGAAGCAGCGGCTGGGACTCGCGGCCGCGCTGCTGCAGCCGCGGAAACTGCTGGTGCTCGACGAGCCGACCAATGGCCTCGACCCGCAGGGCATGCGTGAGATCCGTTCGCTGGTACGGGAGTTGGCGGCCGATGGGACCACGGTCTTTCTCTCCTCCCATCTGCTCGACGAGATCGAACAGGTCTGTACGCATGCGGCAGTGATGGCCCAGGGGCGGCTGCTCACTCAGGGTCCGGTCGCCGATCTCGCGGCGGGCGCGCTCGGACGGCTGGTGGTCACCACCCCCGACCCGGCCGATGCCGCGCGCGTTCTCAAGGAGCAGGGTGTGACCGATCTGGCCGTCACCGACGAAAGGGTCACGGGAGAGCCGCCCGCCAAGGACCTCGCGGAGCTCAACGCGGCGCTGGTCCAAGCAGGCGTACGGGTACGGGGCTTCGGGGTCGAGCGGGCATCGCTCGAGGACGCCTTCGTCGCGCTGACCGGGGAGGGTTTCGATGTCGCAGGCTGACACGCTCGCACTGGCAGCGGGCGAAAGGACGAGCAGCCCGCTGTGGACGCTCGGCCTCTTCCGCTCCGAGCTGACCACCACACTGCGGCGCTGGCGCACGCTCGCCCTGCTGGGCGTGCTGGCCGCCGTTCCCGTACTGATCGGCATCGCCGTCAAGATCGAGACGAGTGACGGCGGGCAGGCCGGCGGCGGCAGCGGCCAGGGGCCCGCGTTCATCACGCAGATCACCAACAACGGCCTGTTCCTGGTCTTCGCCGCGCTCGCCGCGACCCTGCCCGTCTTCCTCCCGATGGCGATCGGTGTCGTCGCGGGCGATGCGATCGCGGGCGAGGCGAACGCCGGAACACTGCGCTATCTGCTCGTCGCCCCGGCCGGGCGGACCCGGCTGCTGCTCGCCAAGTACGCCACGGCCTGCGCCTTCTGCCTCGTAGCGACCCTGGTCGTGGCGGCGTCCGCGCTCGCCGTCGGGGCGCTGCTCTTCCCGCTCGGCGAGGTCACGACGATCTCCGGCACCCGGATCTCCTTCGGGGACGGACTGCTGCGGGCCGGGCTGATCGCCGTAGTCGTCGCGGCGTCGCTGACCGGGATCGCGGCACTGGGCCTGTTCGTCTCGACCTTGACGGGCAGCGGCATCGCGGCGATGGCGACCACGGTCGGACTGCTGATCACGGTACAGATCCTGGACACCATCCCGCAGCTGAACGGGATCCATCCGTATCTCTTCCCGCACTACTGGCTGTCGTTCGCGGACCTGCTGCGAGAACCGGTGTACTGGGACGAGGTGCTGAAGAACCTCGGTCTGCAGGGGGCCTACGCGGCGGTCTTCGGATCGGCGGCGTGGGCGCGCTTCACGACGAAGGACGTCACGGCCTGAAAGGCATCGGCGCGGGCGTCATGGCGTGAAGAATTCCTTGGCCCGGGCGGTCGCGTCCGCGTCGTTCTCCACCTGACCCGGCCGGGTGCCGTTGCCGAGCAGGACGCCGCCGAAGCGCATGCCCATGAAGTCGGCGGTGTTGCGCAGGGTGCCGATCAGCGGCTCGGCCTTGTCGGCGGTGCTCGCGTACGAGGTGACGCCCCACAGCGTCCGTCCGGCCATCCGCGCCCTGAAGTCCGCGCCCGGCACCCGCAGCCAGCCCGACCAGTGGTCGAGATAGCGCTTGACCGAGGTCGAGACGCTGTACCAGTACAGCGGGGACGCGATGACGAGGTCGGTCGCCTCCAGGGTGGCGTCCAGCAGGGTCGCGGCATGCCCGGTGGGTGCCGGGTAGGTGCCGTCGCCCTCGTGGCGCAGGTCCTCGAACTCCGCGAGGGGGAGCTCGGAGAGCCGCAGCCAGCGCTGCTCGGCCCCGGCCGGAAGCTGTTCGGCGGCCAGGCGGGCCAGCGTCTCGGTGTTGCCGCCGCTGCGGCTGCTGCCCAGCAGGAACAGGAACGTGCGGTCCATGACTACCCCTCGAATTGACTGCATGCGTGTGCAGTATATGCACACGCATGCAGTCCATGGGGGGTGGCGGTCGCGGAGACCTCCCGGAAGGTGACTCAGAAGGTGAGCTTGAAGCTGTTGATGTAGCCGGTGTCGTATGCCGCCTTGTCCTGGACGCGGAGCTTCCAGGTGCCGTTGGCCACCTCGGAGGAGGCATTGACCGTGTATGTCGCCTGGACGTTGTCCGCCGAGTCGGAGGAGCTGAACGGCTTGAGGTTGTAGACCGTTCCGTCCGGGGCGAGCAGATCGACGACGAGGTCGCCGCGCCAGGTGTGGATGATGTCCACGCCGACCTTGAGGGTGCTCGGCGCGTTGCCGGTGCGGCCGGTGACGCTGACCGGGGAGGTGACCGCCGCGCCGTTGTCCGGGATGGCCACGTCCGCCGTGGACTCGTACACATCACCCGGCGGGGTGGTCGTCCCGGCGGACAGCGTCCAGATCGCGTGCGCGATCGCGTCGCTGTTGCGGTCCAGCGCGGTGTCGTTGATGTTCGCGCTCGTGTCGCACGAGGAGTGGTAGCAGCGGTCGAAGGCCTGGCCCGCCGTGCCGCCCCACTTCTGTGCCTGGGCGCTGGACTTCGTACGGCTCGCGCCGGTGAACAGACCACCGACCGGTATGCCGACGTTCTTGAACGAAGCGTGGTCGGAGCGGCCGTCGCCCTCGGTCTCGATCTCGGTGGGGACGCTCAGACCGGCGAAGTAGTCCTTGAAGGTCTTCTCGATCGCCGGGTCGTCGTCGTAGACGAAGTAGCCGGGGTTCGGTGAGCCGATCATGTCGAAGTTGAGATAGCCGGAGATCTTCGAACGCTCGGCGGCGGGAAGGTTGTTGACGTAGTACTTCGACCCGACCAGGCCCAGCTCCTCCGCGCCCCACCAGGCGAATCGCAGATGCTTTGCGGGCTGGAACTGGGCGCGGGAGACGGCGAGGGCGGTCTCGAGTACGCCTGCGGAGCCCGAGCCGTTGTCGTTGATGCCTGCACCCGAGGAGACCGAGTCCAGGTGCGCGCCCGCCATCACGATCTGGTTGGCGTCACCCCCGGGCCAGTCGGCTATCAGGTTGTAGCCGGTGGCGCCGCTGGACGTGAACTGCTGGAGGGACGTGGTGAATCCGGCCGCGTCCAGCTTGGCCTTCACGTAGTCGATGGACGCCTTGTAGCCGGTACGGCCGTGGGCGCGGTTGCCGCCGTTGGCGGTGGCTATCGACTGGAGCTCGGTGAGATGCGCCTTGACGTTGGCGATGGGTATGTCGGGGGCGGCGAGCACCGGCGCCGGTGCCGCGGTGGCCGCGGGCGCGGCGGATGCGAGCAGCCCGGCGAGGGCGAGCGCGGCGGCAGCGGCCGTGCGTATGGGCAGGGACCGTCTGGGCATGGACAGGTGCATGTGTGGGGGCTCCGAATTCCGAACGGGGACAGGACGGAACGTGCGAGACGCCCTGGGATGGCGGGTCCCAGGGCGTTGGAGCTGTTGGTGCGCGGTACGTGCTGAGAGTTCAGCGAGAGTTTGACTCACCGTCAAGGGCGGAAACCGGTCAGCGGTGTTCGCATGCCGGACAGTCCGGCGCCGACGGGGTCGATGCGGGTCACGGAATGGCCAATGCCGCGGCGCTGTTCAGGTACGGGGCCGCAGGCCGGGGGCGTAAGAAGCCGCCGGGCCGCAAGCTGACGGCATGAACCTGGACCCGTTCGTCCTCCTGGCGTTCTTCGGTGAGTTGTTCCTGCGCGTCGGCGTAGTGGTCGCGTTCATCACCGTGGGTGTGATGGGTCTACTGGTCGGCTTCGTCGCGCTGGGCACACGTCGTATCCGCCGCCGGTGGACGGACTCCGAGGAGGAGTGCGAGGGGCTGGAGTCGTTCAGCTGGAACGAGTCGGAGTAGCGGGAGATCCGCCACCCGGGCCCGGTTACTCCACGCAGAACTCATTGCCTTCCGGGTCGGCCATCGTCGTCCACACGCCCTCCGGCTGGTCCGCGTGGTAGAGGACCCGCGCCCCCAGGCCCTCCAGCCGTGCCACCTCCGCCACGCGCTGCTCAGCGCCGACGTGCAGGTCGAGATGGAGCCGGTTCTTGGTCGACTTCGGCTCCGGCACGCGCTGGAAGAGCAGCCGGCGCCCGCGTCCCATCCCGGTGTCCTTGTCGAACGGATCGTCCGGATGCCGGATGGCGACGTAGTCGCGAAAGGCGTCCCGGCCGTGCGACTGGACCGTCGATCCTTCCGGCAACTGCCCGTATCCGCGCAGCCGCTCGATGAGTGCGCTGTTGTCCTCGACCTCGTAGCCGAGGGCTTCGGCCCAGAAGTCCGCCTGGGCGTGCGGGTCGGACGTATCGACGACCAGTTTCCAGTGCAGGGTCATGCTAACCACTTATAGTGGTTACGTGAGCGAGGCTGCAAGAGGACTGACCCTGCGTACGCCGGACGGGCGTCACTTTCGTTTCGACCCCGGCGCGCTCTGCCTTGAACTGCTGACGACCGGGGGACCCGGGGACTTCGCGCGGTACGAGGTGCTGCACGAGCCCGCCGACCTGGTGCGCTGGGCGGCCGAGAGCCGGCTGCCGGACGGTCTTGAGCCGGTCGTCGCGCCGGACGAGGTGTGGGCCGTACGGGTACTCCGGGACGCGCTGTGGCGGCTTGCCTCGGCCCGGGTACACGGCCGCGCCCCGAGCCCCGCCGACCTGGCCGTGGTCAACGAGGCCGCGGCGCAGACCCCGCCCGCGCCCCGGATCACCGACCGGGGCGACCGCGCCTGGGCGCCCGGGGCCACCGGCACCCAGCTGCTGTCCGCCGTGGCGCGCGATGCGGTGGACCTCTTCACCGGTCCGTACGCACACCGCATCCGCGAATGCGGCTCGGACAACTGCCGGCTGCTCTTCGTCGACACCTCACGCCCGGGCCGGCGGCGCTGGTGCGCCATGGAACGGTGCGGCAACCGCAACAAGGTCCGGGCGCACCGCGTCCGCCACGAAGGAGGCCGAACCATGCCCACAGGACTCACGCAGGACGCCGGCTGGGAGATCGGCGTGTCCAGGACCCTGCCCCTGCCGGTGGCCGCCGTGTGGGAGTTCATCGCGAGCCCCGAAGGCGTCGCCCTCTGGCTCGGCGAGGGTGCCCGGCTGCCCACCGAGAAGGGGGAGTCGTACGAGACGGCGCACGGGATCGCGGGTGAAGTGGCCAGCTACCGGCCCGGTGACCGGGTCCGGCTCACGTACGGCACGAGCACCCTCCAGGTCGCGGTCTCGGCGTCCGGTGAAGGCAGCGCCGTGCTCCGCTTCCACCAGGAGCGTCTCGCGAACGCGGAGGAGCGCGAGCGGCAGCGGGCACACTGGAAGGCTGTGATGGGCGAGGTCACCGACGCCCTGGGCGTGGCCTGAGGGTCAGGCGGTGGGTTCCGCCTGCGGCTGCGGAGACTGCGGAGCCGGAGACTGCGGTGCCGGGACCTGCGCCGCCCGGGACGGGGCCGCCGCGGCGGCCAGTCGCAGCGCCTCCGCCCTCGTACGCCGTGCCGTCCGCAGCGCGTCCCACGTCAGGCACGTCAGCGCCAGCCACACCAGCGCGAAGCCCGCCCACCGCTCGGCGGGCATCGCCTCGTGGAAGTACAGGATCCCCAGCAGGAACTGGAAGACCGGCGCCAGATACTGCAGCAGCCCCAGCGTGGAGAGCGGCACCCGGATCGCCGCCGCGCCGAAGCAGACCAGCGGCGCCGCCGTCACGACACCCGTCGCGGCGAGCAGCGCCGCATGGCCCTCGCCGTGCGAGCCGAAGGAGGCGGAGCCGTCCGCCCCCAGCCACAGCAGAAAGCCGAGCGCCGGGAGGAACTGGATCGCGGTCTCGGCGGCGAGCGATTCCAGACCGCCGATGTTGACCTTCTTCTTGACCAGGCCGTATGTCGCGAAGGAGAAGGCCAGCGTCAGGGAGATCCACGGCGGCTGCCCGTAGCCGATCGCCAGGACGAGCACCGCCGCGAAGCCGGTACCGACCGCCGCCCACTGCGCCGGACGCAGCCGCTCCTTGAGCAGCAGGACGCCCATCGCGATGGTGACCAGCGGGTTGATGAAGTAGCCGAGCGAGGCCTCGACGACATGGCCGGAGTTCACGGCCCAGATGTAGATGCCCCAGTTGACGGTGATCACCGAGGCGGCGACCGAGATGAGGGCCAGCTTGCGGGGCTGACGTATCAGTTCCCGTATCCAGGTCCACCGCTTCAGCGCCACCAGCGCGATGCCGACGACGGCCAGCGACCAGACCATCCGGTGGGCGAGGATCTCCAGCGCTCCGGCCGGCTTCAGCAGCGGCCAGAAGAGCGGGACCAGGCCCCACATTCCGTAGGCCCCGATCCCGTACAGCAGTCCTGCCCGCTGCTCAGCGTCCGACTTCACTGGCCCCTCCGCCCCACGCGCGCAATATCCCGTCGAAGGTACGCCGCGCAGGGCCGGGCTGTCATGCCCGTATCGCCATACGGTCATGACGGATCATGGATGGCTACGACGCGGCGAGTGCCGCCGCGACCGTCCTTGCCGCGCGTACCGCGTACGACGAAGCCCGGACCTCCTGAGGGGAGATCCGGGCCTTGGTGGCTCAGCGACAGGTCAGCCGACGACGGTCCAAGTGTCGTTGCCGGCGAGGAGGGCGGCGAGGTCGCCCTTGCCGTTCTGCTCGATGGCGGTGTCGAGCTGGTCGGACATCTGGATGTCGTAGACGGGCCGCTCGACGCTGCGCAGCACGCCGATCGGCGTGTTGTGCAGGGTGTCGGGGTCGGCGAGGCGGGACAGCGCGAAGGCGGTGGTGGGGCTGGGGTTGTGCGCGTCGTGGACGAGGATCTGCGACTCGTTCTCGGCGGTGATGCGGACGGCCTTCAGGTCGCCGGTGGCCGGGTCGCGGATGACGCCCTTGTCGTCGTCGGTGCCGAAGCGGATCGGCTGTCCGTGTTCGAGGCGGATGACGGCCTCTTCGGCCTGCTGCTTGTCCTTGAGGGCCTCGAAGGCGCCGTCGTTGAAGATGTTGCAGTTCTGGTAGATCTCCACCAGCGCCGTGCCCTGGTGGTCGGCGGCCTGGCGCAGTACCTCGGTGAGGTGTTTGCGGTCGGAGTCGATGGTGCGGGCGACGAAGGAGGCCTCGGCGCCGATCGCCAGCGACACCGGGTTGAAGGGGGCGTCCAGGGAGCCCATCGGCGTCGACTTGGTGATCTTGCCGACCTCGGAGGTCGGGGAGTACTGGCCCTTGGTGAGGCCGTAGATCCGGTTGTTGAACAGCAGGATCTTCAGGTTCACGTTGCGGCGCAGGGCGTGGATGAGGTGGTTGCCGCCGATGGACAGCGCGTCGCCGTCGCCGGTGACCACCCACACCGACAGGTCCCGCCGCGAGGAGGCCAGGCCGGTGGCGATCGCGGGGGCGCGGCCGTGGATGGAGTGCATCCCGTAGGTGTTCATGTAGTACGGGAAGCGGGAGGAGCAGCCGATCCCGGAGACGAAGACGATGTTCTCCTTCGCCAGGCCGAGCTCGGGCATGAAGCCCTGCACGGCGGCGAGGATCGCGTAGTCACCGCAGCCCGGGCACCATCGCACCTCCTGGTCGGACTTGAAGTCCTTCATGGACTGCTTGGCCTCGGCCTTGGGCACCAGTGAGAGCGCCTCAGTCATTGATGGCCTCCTTGAGAGCCGTGGCCAGCTGCTCGGCCTTGAAAGGCATGCCGTTGACCTGGTTGTAGCTCTGCGCGTCGACCAGGTATCTCGCCCGGATCAGGGTGGCGAGCTGGCCGAGGTTCATCTCCGGTACCACTACCTTCTCGTAACGCCCCAGGACCTCTCCGAGATTCCTCGGGAAGGGGTTGAGGTGGCGCAGATGGGCCTGGGCGATGGGCAGCCCGGCGGCGCGCAGGCGGCGGACGGCGGCGGTGATGGGGCCGTAGGTGGAGCCCCAGCCGAGCACCAGGGTGCGGGCCGAGTCAGGGTCGTCCACGGTCAGGTCCGGGACCTCGATGCCGTCGATCTTGGCCTGGCGGATACGGACCATGAAGTCGTGGTTGGCCGGGTCGTAGGAGATGTTGCCGGTGCCGTCCTGCTTCTCGATCCCGCCGACCCGGTGCTCCAGCCCGGGCGTGCCGGGCACCGCCCACGGCCGCGCCAGCGTCTTGGGGTCGCGCTTGTAGGGCCAGAAGACTTCGCTGCCGTCGGGCAGGGTGTGGTTGGGGCCGGTGGCGAACTGCACCCGCAGATCGGGGAGCTCGTCCACGTCGGGGATCCGCCACGGCTCGGAGCCGTTGGCCAGATAGCCGTCCGACAGCAGCATCACCGGAGTCCGGTAGGTGATGGCGATCCGGGCGGCCTCCAGAGCGGCGTCGAAACAGTCCGCAGGCGTCCGCGGCGCCACGATCGGCACCGGCGCCTCACCGTTGCGGCCGAACATCGCCTGCAGCAGATCGGCCTGCTCGGTCTTGGTCGGCAGCCCGGTCGAGGGCCCGCCGCGCTGAATGTCCACCACCAGCAGCGGCAGCTCCAGCGAGACCGCAAGCCCGATCGTCTCCGACTTCAGCGCCACACCCGGCCCGGAGGTGGTGGTCACCCCCAGCGCCCCGCCGAACGCCGCGCCCAGAGCCGCACCGATCCCGGCGATCTCGTCCTCGGCCTGGAAGGTGCGTACCCCGAAATTCTTGTGCTTGGACAGCTCGTGCAGGATGTCGGAGGCCGGCGTGATCGGATACGAGCCCAGATACAGCGGCAGATCGGCCTGCTTGCTCGCGGCGATCAGCCCGTAGGACAGGGCCAGGTTCCCGGAAATATTGCGGTACGTGCCGGTCGGGAAGGCCGTGCTGGCCGGGGCGACCTCGTAGGACACGGCGAAGTCCTCGGTCGTCTCGCCGAAGTTCCAGCCCGCCCGGAACGCGGCGATGTTCGCCTCCGCGATGGTCGGCTTCTTGGCGAACTTGGTCCGCAGGAACGTCTCGGTGCCCTCGGTGGGGCGGTGGTACATCCACGACAGCAGCCCCAGCGCGAACATGTTCTTGCTGCGCTCGGCCTCCTTGCGGGACAGCCCGAAGTCCTTGAGCGCCTCGATCGTCATCGTCGTCAGCGGCACGGGGTGGACGTGGTAGGCGTCCAGCGAGCCGTCCTCCAGCGGGGAGGTGTCGTAGCCGACCTTGGCCATCGCCCGCTTGGCGAATTCGTCCGTGTTGACAATGATCTCGCCGCCGCGCGGCACGTCGCCGATATTGGCCTTCAGGGCGGCCGGGTTCATCGCCACCAGCACGTTCGGCGCGTCGCCGGGGGTGAGGATGTCGTGGTCGGCGAAGTGCAGCTGGAAGCTGGAAACCCCGGGCAGGGTGCCGGCCGGGGCCCGGATCTCGGCGGGGAAGTTCGGCAGCGTCGACAGGTCGTTCCCGAACGACGCCGTCTCCGAGGTGAACCGGTCACCCGTGAGCTGCATCCCGTCACCGGAGTCACCCGCGAAGCGGATGATCACCCGGTCCAGTCGGCGGATCTCCTTGTCGCCGGCGGGCTTGCGCTGTTCCCCGACAAGAGCCTCATTGGACTCGTCATCGGCCTCATCGGCCTGCTCGGCTGGGCTACTGACCTGGCTGGTCACTGAACTGGACCTCCCTCGAGGCGGCTGCTCGGGCCCGGTCGGCCCACCGGCCGTCCCATTAGCCACCCTACGTCCGTAAGGGTCGCCTTCCCTGGACCGCTCATATGCCGGACATCCTTGTGAGACACCCCGGCGCCCTGGTTTGCCATATTTTGTTCGCCCCCCGGGTCCTTCCTGTAAGACGCTCCCCATTCATACTTTGGTTCTGGGACTAACGACCCGCTCAATAACTGACAGAGTGTCAGTCAATTAGGAGTTCAGGTAGGTCAACACCGCCAGTACACGCCGGTGATCCCCGTCGCTGGGGGACAGCCCGAGCTTCAGAAAAATGTTGCTGACGTGCTTCTCCACCGCGCCGTCGCTCACCACCAGCTGCTTGGCGATCGCTGAATTCGTACGCCCCTCGGCCATCAGGCCCAGGACCTCACGCTCGCGCGGGGTGAGATTGGCCAGCACATCCTGCTTACGGCTGCGGCCCAGCAGCTGCGCCACGACCTCGGGGTCCAGCGCGGTGCCGCCCCGGGCCACCCGCACCACGGCGTCCACGAACTCACGCACCTCGGCCACCCGGTCCTTGAGCAGATAGCCCACGCCGCGGCTGCTGCCCGCCAGCAGCTCGGTGGCGTACTGCTCCTCGACGTACTGCGAAAGGACCAGCACCCCGATCCCCGGATGCTCCCGGCGCAGCTGCACCGCAGCCCGTACACCCTCATCCGTATGTGTGGGCGGCATCCGCACGTCCGCGACCACGACATCGGGCAGCGACTCCTGCGCCGCGAGATCACCGATCGTCTTGATCAGCGCCTCGGCGTCCCCCACGCCGGCCACGACATCGTGCCCGCGGTCGGTCAGCAGCCGGGTCAGGCCCTCCCGAAGCAGCACTGAGTCCTCGGCGATGACCACCCGCACCCTGTCCTCCACAACCCTGAAGCCCCCATGTCGATCTGTGTCCCACCCGTGCACCTACAAGCATCTCAGTATGGGACCCGGCTGTGCCCTGGCCGGGGGAATCAACGGGATCGGGCGATTGGGGGCAGATCAGCCACGCCAGGGAAGCTCGGCGGTCACCGTCGTCGGACCGCCGGCCGGGGAGTCCAGGGCAAGGATCCCGTCCACCGCGTCCAGCCGCTCCGCCAGGCCCGCGAGACCGCTGCCCGCACTGAGGTCGGCGCCGCCCCGGCCGTTGTCGGTGACCTGAAGCATCAGGCGGTCCTGGGAGCGCCAGACGTCGACCGTGGCGCGGCTTGCCTGCGCGTGCTTGCTGACGTTCTGAAGCAGCTCGGAGACGGTGAAATAGGCGATCCCCTCGATGGCGGGGGCGGGCCTGGAGGGCAGGTCCACCTCGACCGTCACCGGGACCGTGCAGCGCGAGGCGACGGCGGAGAGGGCGGCGTCCAGCCCGCGGTCGGTCAGTACGGCGGGATGGATGCCGCGCGCCAGATCGCGCAGCTCCTGCAGCGCCACCTTCACCTCGCCGTGCGCCTCGTCCACCATGCGCGCGGCCGCGTCCGGATCCTCGGCCAGCTTCTCCTTGGCGAGCCCCAGATCCATGGCCAGGGCGACGAGGCGGGCCTGGGCGCCGTCGTGCAGATCGCGCTCGATACGCCGCAGATCGGCGGCCGCCGTGTCGACGACCACGCCGCGGTCCGACTCCAGCTCGACGACGCGGGTGGCCAGCGTGGAGGGGCCGAGCAGCCCGGTGACCATCACCCGGTCGAAGGAGACGAGAGCGCGGATCACCCAAGGAGTCACGAGGACCAGCACCAGGCCGACGGCGGCGGCGGAGCCGATCTCGAAGGGAGTGTCGATATAGAGCTGGTTGCCGTCGCTGTCGCCGTAGAGCGAGATGCCCGGCCGGTCGAGGTAGCGCGGGAAGGTCCAGTGCCACAGCGGATACGTGAGCAGGGCCCAGGCGTTCACCCAGAAGGTGACCGAGACGACGAAGGCGAAGATCGCCCACGGGAAGTGCAGCAGCGCGTAGAGCAGATGCCGCCAGGACGCCCCGCTCTTGAGGACGGCGCCGACCCAGGACATCAGCCCGCCCTTCCGGGCCCGTATCGGATCCGGATTCCCGACCTCGAGCCCCAGCAGCGCCCGCGCCCGCGCCCGCTCCATCGCCCCGAGCCCCCGGCACCCGGCCAGCCCGGCGGCCAGGACCGGAATCCCGAGGAAGGTGATGAGCAGGCCCGCGCCGAGCGAGACGCCGGTGACTGCGAAGGTGAAGAAGACGATGCTGATCGGCAGACTCAGCAACAAATAGCCGAACTCCCGCCATGTCCGCCCTTCGAGCGGCGCGCGCAGAGCGGCGGGAAGGAAGTGCTCCCGGCGCTCGGATCCGTATTCGGTGGCCATCGGGGTCGTCCGTTCTGCGATGCGGGCTGTCATGGGTCAAGCGTGGGCCCCGGGGGAGCGGGGGCGCCATGAGGAGGGGCACCGTGTTGGGAGGGGGGTTTTCCCTACCGTGGGGGTTTCCGGGGGTGGCGGGCCGCCCGGGGCCGCGGGGTGCGGGTCTGGCGGTCCGGGCCGCCTGGTGCCGTGTGGTGGGGGCTTTGGGGTTCGGTGGTGCCCGGTGCCGTGGGTGCGGGTTCCGGGTCGCCTCCGGGCTCGACTCCTCGGCGTCGGCGGCGATGAGGGGTTCGTATCGGTCACCCGGTGTTGGCCGCCAATCGGGGGTTCGCCCGCGAAGCCACCCACCGGGGAGCAACCATCAACGCCCCCTGGCCCACGCTCACCACGGACGCTGGAAACGCGGGGACGACCCTGCACCGCCCCTCCCCACGGGGAGGTGTCGCGGTGCGCGGGGGTTCGCCCGCGAAGCCACCCACTGGGCAGCAACCACCGACGCCCCCTGGTCCACGGCACCCACGGACCGTCTCCGCGGCGGAGCCGCCGGAGCCCGGGGGTGTGGGGGCGTCAGCCGCCACGTACCGCTCCCACCCACCCGCCCACCCGCGCCGGGGCGGCGCGGGCGTCAGCCCTGCGGCCGTCTCGTACCTGAGCAGGTGCGGAGCGCGTCTACGGGGTCAACCCCGCGTGGTACCCGCTCCGCGGCGAAGCCGTCGGAGCACCAGGGGTGCGGGAGCGCCAGCCCCCGCCACACTCACGGGCCTGGGGCGAAGCCCCGGTTTCGGGAAGGGGCGGGGTGGGGGAACAACCCCCGCCTCACCCCTCCACCCGCCTCCTCCACGGCAGCTCCGCCGTCACCACCGTCGGCCCCCCCACCGGCGAGTCCAGCACGAACAGCCCGTCCACCGCCCCCAGCCTCTCCGCCAGCCCGGACATGCCCGTGCCCCCGTCCAGCCGCGCGCCTCCGCGCCCGTCGTCGGTGACCTGGATCAGCAGCCGGTCGTTCGCCCGCCACACATCCACCGCGACGCTCTTCGCCTGCGCGTGCTTGCTGACGTTCTGCAGGAGCTCGGAGACGGTGAAGTAGGCGATGCCCTCGATCGCCGCGGCGGGCCTCTCCGTCAGGTCGACGGTCACCTTGACCGGCGCCGTGCAGCGAGAGGCGACGGACGAGAGCGCCGCGTCGAGCCCGCGGTCGGTCAGTACGGCGGGATGGATCCCGCGCGCCAGATCGCGCAGCTCCTGCAGCGCGAGCTTCACCTCGCCGTGCGCCTCGTCCACCATCGCCGCGGCCGTGTCGGGGTCCTCCAGCAGTTTCTCCTTGGCGAGGCCGAGCCCCATCGCGAGGGCGACGAGGCGGGCCTGCGCCCCGTCGTGCAGATCGCGCTCGATGCGCCGCAGATCCGCGGCGGCCGTGTCGACGACGACCCCCCGGTCCGACTCCAGTTCCGCGATGCGCCGCTCCAGTTCGTCGGAGGGCGCGAGCAGCCCACGGACCATCGCCCGGTCCGCGTTGGCCAGACCGCGCGCGATGAAGGGGAGTACGGGCCAGAGCGCGAACAGGCTCACCAGCGTCACGCTGAAGGTCAGTACGCCCCACGGCAGCCGTATGAAGGAGTACAGCACCGACCGCCAGGCCACCGGATCCTTGAGGCTCGCCCACAGCCAGGGGAACAGCCCGTCCCGGCGGTGCGGGCCGTGCAAGGGGCTCGGCTCGTCGATCCGTACGCCGAGCAGTGCCCGCGCCCTGCCCCGTTCCGACCGGCCGATCAGGCGCGCACCCGCGAGCCCGAGGGCGAGGAGCGGCAGACCGATCACGGTCACCGACAGCCCCGCACCGGTGGAGATCATGACCGCCACGTACACAAAGCCGATCAGCGCGGCGGGCAGATTGGCGAGGAGATGGGCGATCTCCTTCCAGGTGCGGCGGTCGAAGGCGAAGCGCGCGGCCGGCGGCCGGTCGTCGTCGGGTGCGGTGATGCTCGCGGTCATGGCGCCCAGCCTGCCGGGCCGGGTCGCCCCACGCCATGGGGTTCATGGGTGGGATGTAGTAGGGATAACCCCACCTGATGTGCCACTCGACTGCTTACGGTCCCTTTAGCAGGGCCTAGACTCCCGTGCGTAGAGATAGATCGTCGAACAGATCGAACAGATCGGTCAGATCGCCAACGAGGTTCGAGGTTCAGGGAGCGAGGGGCAGAGGTGCCGGAACCGACCGTGGCCGTGCTCGCTGCGGACTATTTCGAGAGCTATTCGGTCGTCGGACTGCTCGCGTTGATCGGCGTGCTGTTCGTGGCCGTGGCCTTCGGGGCGGGCCGGCTGCTGCGGCCCGTGGTGCCCACGCGGGAAAAGATGCTGACGTACGAGTGCGGCGTCGACCCCGTGGGTGAGGGCTGGGCGCACACCCAGGTCCGCTACTACGTGTACGCCTTTCTGTACGTGATCTTCGCCGTCGACTCGATCTTCCTCTTTCCGTGGGCCACGGTCTTCGCCGCGGCGGGATACGGCGCGACGACGCTTGTGGAGATGTTCATCTTCCTCGGCTTCCTGGCCGTGGGACTGCTCTACGCATGGAAGAAGGGCGTCCTGGCATGGACGTGACCCGGCCCGAGGCCCAGCCCGTGCTCCTGCCGGAGCCGCAACGCCTGGGCGTGCTGTCACGCCTGGCCCCGGAGCCCATGAAGGTGGTCCTCAACTGGGGTCGCCGCTACAGCCTCTGGGTCTTCAACTTCGGGCTCGCCTGCTGCGCGATCGAGTTCATCGCGGCCTCGATGGCGCGCCACGACTTCATCCGGCTCGGCGTGATCCCCTTCGCGCCCGGCCCGCGCCAGGCCGACCTGATGGTCGTCTCGGGCACGGTGACGGACAAGATGGCCCCGGCGGTCAAGCGTCTGTACGAGCAGATGCCCGAGCCCAAGTACGTGATCTCCTTCGGCGCCTGCTCCAACTGCGGCGGCCCGTACTGGGACTCGTACTCCGTGACCAAGGGCGTCGACCAGATCATCCCCGTCGACGTGTACGTGCCCGGCTGCCCGCCCCGGCCCGAGGCGCTGCTCCAGGGCATTCTGAAGCTGCAGGAGAAGATCGCGCGCGAATCGCTCGGCGAGCGGTACGGAAACAGTGGCGCGCGGGCGTCGGTCGATCAGCTGCAAAGCGGTCTGGTCACCCCGCCGCCGGTGCCGGGAGGTGACCGGTGAGCGCCTACGACCGACTCCCCGACGCCGTTACGGAGATCTTCGGCGAGGAAGCCACCGCCGAGCGGGCCTACGACCTGCTCACGGTCGACGTCCCCGCCGGCTCCTGGATCGCCGCGCTGGAGATCGCCCGCGACGCGCTGGGCTGCACGTATTTCGACTGGCTGAGCGCGGTCGACGAACCGGGCACGGGCTTCCGGGTCTGCGCCCATGTCGTCGCGCTGGGCGGCGGTACGGTCCGCCGCCTGCTGATCCGTACGACCGTTCCGCACGCCGCTGCCTCCCTCCCGTCGGCTGTCGAGGTCTATGCGGGCGCCGCCTGGCACGAGCGTGAGACGTACGAGATGTTCGGCGTAACCTTCACCGATCACCCGCACCTCGTCCCGCTGCTTCTCCCGGAGGGCTTCGAGGGGCACCCGCTGCGCAAGGACTTCGTGCTGGCGGCCCGCGTCGCGAAGGCCTGGCCGGGCGCGAAGGAGCCGGGCGAGTCGGAGCACGGCGGCCCCAAGCGCCGCCAGATGCTTCCGCCGGGCGTCCCGGACCCGAACGAATGGGGCCCGCTCAAGGGCCAGCTCCCCCCGGCTCCGGCCCGCCCCGCGAGGGCAGCCCGCACTGCGGGCGCGCCCGCCGCACCCGGCGAACGCCCGCCCCGCCGCACCCGCAGCGTCGCCGAGGGCTCGGCCTCGCAGGAGGCCGCGCCGGTGGAACGCCCGCCGCGCCGTGCCCGCAGTGCGTCGGAGGGCTCGGAGTCGCAGGCCGCGGCTGTGCCCGAGGCGACGGCCGGTGCGGAAACCCCCGAGGCTCCGGCCGCCCGTCCCCGCCGCGCACGCACCGCCTCCGAGGGCTCGGCCTCCCAGCAGCCCGCCGCCGCAGCCCGCCCGGGCACGCCGGACGCCCCCTGGCACCACGCCCGCCCGGCCTTCGACGAGTCGGCCACGGCTGAGCCCGCGCCGACGGAGGACCGCCCGACGCCCGCGCCGGAGCCTGAGCCGAAGCCGCCCGCCCCGGCCCCGGCGGCCGGTACCGAAGCGAACCCGGCGGCCGGTACGGAAGGGCCCGCAGCACCCGAGCCGGAGCCGGACCAGCCTGTCCCGACACCCGAGCCGGAGCCGCAGCCGGACCAGGCTGTCCCGGCGGCCGGGAACGAGGCGCCGCCGGCGCCCACGGCACCCGAGCCGCCCGCCGGCGAAGAGCCGGCGACCCCCGCGCCGAAGGCAGCCCCGGCCGCCGAAGAGCCGACCCCGTCCGAACCCACCCCCGACGAACCCGAGCGGCCCGAGGCCGACGAGGCCCCGACCGACTCGGCCGACTCGGCCGAACGTCCCGGAGGAGGCGCGTGAACGACGCTCTTGACGTCGCCCTCCGGCTGGTCGTCATCCTCGCCGTTTTCCTTGTCCTGCCCCTCGTCATCGGGCAGACCGAGCACAAGGTGATGGCCCATATGCAGGGCCGCCTCGGCCCCATGTACGCGGGCGGCTTCCACGGCTGGGCCCAACTCGTCGCGGACGGCGTGAAGTTCGCGCAGAAGGAGGACGTGGTCCCGGCCGGTGCCGATCGCCGCATCTTCCAGCTCGCGCCCGCCGTCGCCCTTCTCCCGTACCTGCTCGTACTGGTCGCGATCCCGATCGGCCCGAGCGAGGGCGCGGTCGGTCAGGTCGTCGACGCGGGCATCTTCTTCGTGCTCGCCGTGATGGGCGTCGGGGTGCTCGGCTCGCTCATGGCGGGCTGGGCTTCGGCCAATAAGTTCTCCCTCCTGGGTGGACTGCGCACCGCCGCGCAGCTGCTGGCGTACGAACTGCCGATGCTGCTGACCGCCGCCTCCGTCGCCATGGCGGCCGGCACGGTCTCGCTGCCGGGCATCCTGAACGCCTTCGAGTGGTGGTGGCTGCCCTGGCAGATCGTGGGCGCCCTGGTCTTCTTCACCGCGGGCCTCGCCGAACTCCAGCGTCCGCCCTTCGACATGCCGATCGCCGACTCCGAGATCATCTTCGGCGCGTACACCGAGTACACCGGCCTGCGTTTCGCGCTGTTCCTCCTGGCCGAGTACGCGGGGATCGTCGTCCTGTGCGCTCTGACCACCGTCCTCTTCCTGGGTGGCTGGCACGGCCCGTTCGGGGCGGACGGTCTCGGCTGGGTCTGGACCCTGCTCAAGACGGCCGTACTCGCCTTTGTCGTCATCTGGCTGCGCGTGAGCTATCCGCGGATGCGCGAGGACCAGCTGCAGAAACTCGCCTGGACCACGCTCATCCCGCTCGCCCTCGCCCAGATCGCCCTCACCGGCATCGTGAAGGTGGTGATGCAGTAATGCCTCCGATCCCCGGATCCGGCCTCGCGAAGGGCCTCGCCGTCACCCTGCGGACGATGACGAAGAAGACCGTCACTCAGCAGTACCCGGATGCCCAGCCCGAACTCCCGCCCCGCAGCCGTGGCGTGATCGGCCTGTTCGAGGAGAACTGCACGGTCTGCATGCTCTGCGCCCGTGAGTGCCCCGACTGGTGCATCTACATCGACTCCCACAAGGAGACGATTCCGGCAGCCGCCCCCGGCGGTCGCGAGCGCAGCCGCAACGTCCTCGACCGGTTCGCCATCGACTTCTCGCTCTGTATGTACTGCGGTATCTGCATCGAGGTCTGTCCTTTCGACGCGCTGTTCTGGTCACCGGAGTTCGAGTACGCGGAGACGGACATCCGCGAACTCACCCATGAGCGGGACAAGCTCCGCGAGTGGATGTGGACGGTGCCCGCGCCGCCCGCGCTCGACCCGGGCGCCGAGGAGCCGAAGGAGATCGCCGCGGCCCGCAAGGCAGTCGAAAAGCTCGCGGCCGCCCAGGCCGAACCGCCCGCGGACGAGGGAGGTCCCGCATGATGCTCGCCGCAGCCGAAACGCACGGCTTCCTCTCCCCGACCGGCGTCGAGATCGCCTTTCTCCTCGTCGGCATCGCCACGCTCGGCGCCGCCGCCATCACGGTCACGACCAAGCAGCTGGTGCACGCCGCCCTCTGGCTGGTCGTGGCCCTCGGCGGCCTCGCCGTCGAATATCTGCTGCTGACGGCCGAGTTCATCGCCTGGGTGCAGGTCCTGATCTACGTCGGTTCCGTGGTCGTCCTCCTTCTCTTCGGGCTGATGCTCACCAAGGCCCCCATCGGCCGCTCCCCGGACGCCGACTCCCGCAACGGCTGGGTCGCCCTCGCGGTCGCGCTCGCCGCAGGGGGCGCCCTGGTCTGGGTGGTCGTGGACGCGTTCCGTACGACCTGGATCGACCTGGACGGACCGTCCCAGGGCTCCACCCAGGTATCCGGCGAGATCCTCTTCCGGCACTGGGTGCTGCCGTTCGAGGCGCTCTCCGTACTGCTGCTCGCCGCCCTCGTCGGGGCGATCGTCCTGTCCCGCAAGGACGTCAAGGCTCCCGAGGGGAAGAGCTGATGCACCTCGCCTATCCCGCTGTGCTCGCCGTCCTCCTTTTCTCCGTCGGGCTGTACGGAGTGCTCGCGCGCCGCAACGCGATCCTTGTCCTGATGTCCGTCGAGCTGATGCTCAACGCGGTCAACCTCAACCTCGTCGCCTTCGACGTCTGGATGCGCGACACCCTGCACGCCGGCCAGGCCCTCACCCTTTTCACCATCGCCATCGCCGCCGCGGAGATCGGCATCGGCCTGGCGATCGTCCTGATGGTCTACCGCAACCGCGGAACCTCGGACGTCGACAAGCTTCGCGACACCGCCGAGCACCCTGACGGCGAGCCCGACGACCCTGACGCCGACGCAGCCGCCCGGGCGCAGAAGGCCGAGGCCACCGCGTGACCACCACGACCCTCGCCGTCCTCGTCCCCCTCCTTCCGTTCCTGGGCGCCGCGGCCGGACTGCTCCTCGGCCGCACCGCCCCCGGTTTCGTACGGCCCCTTGCCGTCCTGCCGACCCTCGCCGCGGCAGCCATCGCCGTCCTCGTCGCCGTCCGCCAGGGCGGGGACAAGCCGATCGACGCCTCGACCCAGCTCACCCCGACCGGGTCGGTCCCCATCGACCTCGCCCTGTATCTCGACGGCTTCGCGGTCCTCGTCGCCGTCCTGGTCGGCGTCGTCGCGTCGTGCGTGCAGATCTACTCGACGGGCTATCTGCGTGACGACCCGCGCTACCCCTCGTACGCGGCTCTCGTCTCCCTCTTCACCTCCGCGATGCTGCTCGTCGTCTACTCCGGCGACCTGATGGTGCTCATGGTCGGCTGGGAGATCATGGGCATCTGCTCGTACTTCCTCGTAGGCCATTACTGGGAGACGCCCGAGGCGCGCGCCGCCTCCCTCAAGGCCTTCCTGGTCACCAAGCTCGGCGATGTCCCCTTCCTCTTCGGTCTGTTCGCGCTCGCCACTGACGCCGGAACCTTCCAGATCACCGGAATCCTCGGCTCCGTCGCGGCGGGCGGAATCGATCACCCGACGCTGATCGCCCTGCTGCTCCTGGCGGGTGTGGCGGGCAAGTCGGCGCAGTTCCCGCTGCACACCTGGCTCCCCGACGCGATGGCGGGCCCCACCCCCGTCTCCGCGCTGATCCACGCCGCGACGATGGTCGCCGCCGGTGTCTACTTCGTGGCCCGGCTCCTTCCTGTCTTCACCGCCTCCGCGGCAGCACTCATCGTTCTCGCCGTGATGGCCGCCGTCACCATGGTCGGCTCGGGCCTCGCCGCCCTCGCCCAGGACGACATCAAGCGGGTCCTCGCCTACTCGACCATCGGCCAACTCGGCTATATGACGGGCGCGCTGGCCGTCGGTAACCGTGGCGCCGCTGTCTTCCACCTCCTGGCGCACGGCGCGTTCAAGGCGCTCCTCTTTCTCGGCGCGGGCGTCATCATCCATGCCGCGGGCACCAACTCGCTGGCCGCCATGTCCCGGATGAGCGGCCTCGCCAAGCGCATCCCCGACGCGTACTGGACGATGACCGTCGCCCTGCTCGCGCTCGCCGCCATTCCTCCCTTCGCGGGCTTCTTCTCCAAGGAAGCCATCCTTGTCGCCGCCGAACACGCGGCGCTCGGCGAATCCGACATCGCGCCCGGCGCCGCCGGCTGGACGGTGCTGGTCTCCGGCCTGATCGCCGCCCTTCTCACCGCCGCGTACGCGATGCGCCTGTGGTTGCTCGCCTTCCGCGGGCGCGGAGTCGAAGCCCCGGACCACGGCCGCGAGCCCGTCGCCATGAACGCGGTGCTCTGGGTGCTCGCCGTCCCCTCTCTCGGCATCGGCCTGACCATCGGTTATCTCGACGACTGGTTCGACGGCCAGAGCCTCGCCCCGACCGTCACCACCGCCGTCCTCGGCACGGGCGTCGCGCTCGTCGGTGGACTGATCACCTACGGCACCTGGCGCGCCCTGCAGTTCCGCGCTGGAGCGGCCCTCGCCCCGGCGCCCATGGGCGCGGTCGCCGCCCACCCGGAGGCGGCACCGTCGGTCACCGAGGCCGAGGCCATCGCGACCCACACCCCCGCGTACGGCGACATCGCGGCAGCCCCCGACCAGTCGGACCCCGGCCGACTTCTGCTCGGCCCGCTCCACCGCCATGCCGCCGCCGGTTTCCACGTCGACGCGGTCTACTCCGCACTGTTCGTACGCCCCGTCCGGGCCGCAGCCCAGCTGGTCAGCTTCCTGGACCGCGAGGTCGTCGAGACGTACGTACGCGGATCGGGCACGGGAGCCCGCTGGCTCGGCGCGGCAGTCCGCCGCGCCCAGACCGGCAATGTGCAGACCTACCTGAGCGCGCTGCTGGCAGGCTCCGTCGTCCTGGCGATCGCCGCCGTCGTCCTTTCCAACGTCAACGCGGGATCGTGAGCCGTGATCGATATCAGCGAGTCCGTGATGCAGTTCCTTCTCGCGTTCATCGTCGTCGGCCCGCTCATCGGGGCCGGGGCCGCGCTCCTGCCCGCCCCGCCCGGGCTGCGCGGCAAGAGCCCGGACCAGGCGGTCCTGCGCCACGGCGTGACCATCACCGGCGCGATCCTCGCCGCGGCGATCGTGCTCGCCATCGGCTTCGACCACGACCACCCGTCGAAGATGCAGGCCACGACGGACATCAGCTGGATCCCGGCACTCGATGTGCGGATCCACATCGGCGTCGACGGCATTTCCCTCCCCCTTCTGGTCCTTACGGCGCTGCTGACCTTCCTGTGCGCGCTGTACAGCTACTACAAGATGCCTTCGGGTCCGTCCCCGAAGGGCTTCGTCGCGCTGCTGCTCGTCCTGGAATCCGGGACTCTCGCGACCTTCGCCGTCCTCGACCTGCTGCTCTTCTTCCTGGCCTTCGAGATGGTGCTCATCCCGATGTACTTCCTCATTGCCCGCTGGGGCGGCGAGGAGCGGCAGTCCGCCGCCTGGAAGTTCATCCTCTACACGCTGCTCGGCTCTGTCGTCATGCTGCTCGGCCTGCTGCTGATCGGGCTGAAGACCGGCACATTCGACATGGTGGCACTCGCCACTGACAACGGCCGTGGGCTGACCGCATCCACGCAGGTCATCGCCGTTTTGGCGATCGGGCTCGGGCTGGCCGTGAAGACCCCGATGTGGCCGTTGCACAGCTGGTTGCCGGACGCGCACACCGCCGCACCGACCGTCGGCTCCGTCCTCCTCGCCGGCGTACTGCTGAAGATGGGTACGTACGGGTTTGTCCGCATCGTGTTGCCCATCGCGCCTGACGGCATGCAGACCTTCGCGCCGTATCTCGCCGCCTTCGCCGTCGTCGGCATCATCTACGGATCCCTGGCCTGCCTCGCCCTCGCCAAGCAGGGCGCGGGCGGCGACCTCAAGCGCCTGATCGCGTACTCCTCCGTCGGGCACATGGGCTTCGTGCTCCTCGGTATCGCGACGATGACTCCCACCGGCGTCAACGGCGCGCTCTTCGCCAACATCGCGCACGGCCTGATCACCGGTCTGCTCTTCTTCCTGGTCGGCGCCCTGAAAGACCGCTACGGCACCGCCGACCTCGACACCCTCTCCGGGGCCACCGGGGCAGCCCTCTACGGCCGGGCCCCGCGCCTCGGCGGCCTCCTCGCCTTCGCCGCCGTCGCCTCGCTCGGCCTGCCCGGCCTCGCCGGGTTCTGGGGCGAAATGCTGGCGATGTTCGGCGCGTTCGATCCCGCCGAGGGGCTGAACCGACCCGCCTTCCTCACGTTCATGGTGATCGCCGGCTTCGGCACCCTGCTCACCGCGGCGTACCTCCTCGTCGTCGTACGCCGCGTCTGCATGGGCGCGCTGCGACCGGAGGGGCAGACGGGGCAGGAGGAGCAGCTCGTGAAACCGCTCGCCGATGTCCAGAGCTACGAATTCGCGGCCTGGTCCCCGCTCGTCGCCCTCACCGTCCTCGCCGGACTGTGGCCCGCCGTCCTCCTCGGCCTCACCGACCCGGCCGTGCAGAAGCTCCTCGCAGGAGGCAAGTCGTGACCGTGGCAGCCGACAGCGTCACCAGCCTCGTCCAGTCAGTCGACTGGCTCACGATCGCGCCGCCCACCATCACCGCGACGGTGGCTCTGATCGTCCTGGTCGCCGACCTGTTCGTGTCCGAGAAGCGCAAGCCGCTGCTCGGGGCCATCTCGATCGCCGGTCTGGTCGCCGCGCTGATCACCCTCGTGCCGCTGCGCAAGGGCAACCGCGCGACGTTCTGCCTCACGACCGACGCGGACGCGTGCAGCTACACCGCCGACCGCTTCACGCTCGTGATCCAGCTTCTTGTGCTAGGTGGCGCCCTGCTCACCGCCCTGCTCTCGCTCCACGACACCCGCAAGAAGCTCCCCGCAGGGGAGTTCTGGTTCCTGCTGCTCTCCTCGGCGGCCGGTGCGGCACTGCTGCCCGCCTCGCGCGACCTGGCCACCCTGGTCGTCGCCCTCGAGGTCGCATCCCTGCCGGCCTTCGCGCTCGTCGGCCTCAGGCGCGGCGACCGGCTCTCCAGCGAAGCCGCCCTGAAGTTCTTCCTGTCCTCGGTCACCGCGACCGCCGTGATGCTGCTGGGTGTCAGCTTTGTGTACGCCACGACGGGGTCCCTGCACCTCACCCAGATCGCCACCGAGCTCGACAAGGTCCCCGGCCAGCTGGACAGTCTCGCCAAGGTGGGCGTCGCGCTGACCCTGGTCGGCTTCGCCTTCAAGACGGCTGCGGTTCCTTTCCACTTCTGGGTCCCCGACACGTATGTCGGCGCCCCGCTGCCCGTCGCCGCGTATCTGTCCGTCGTCGGAAAGGCCGTCGGCTTCTCCGGTCTCATCCTGGTGACGGTCATCGCTTTCCCCGGATACGCGGATGTCTGGGGCCCGGCCATGGCTGTCCTCGCGGGTCTCACCATGACCGCGGGCAATGTTGCGGCGCTGCGCCAGTCGGCCACGCGCGCGTGGAGCGCGGTACGCCTGCTGGCATGGTCCTCCGTGGCGCAGGCCGGGTACCTCCTGGTGCCGATCGCGGCCGCTGCGTACTCCAGCGACGACCAGATCGGCGCGACCGTCGCGTACGCCCTGATGTACGGAATCGTGAACCTCGGAGCCTTCGCGGTGGCGGCGGTCGTCGCCCGTACCCGGCCGCTCAACCGGATCTCCGACTACCGCGGCCTCTACGCCACCCGCCCGCTCACCGCCCTCGCCATGGGCTTCTTCCTGCTCTGCCTGGCAGGCCTGCCGCCCGGCATCGTCGGCCTGTTCGCGAAGGTGACCGTCTTCTCCTCGGCCGTCGACGCGGGCCTGGGCTGGCTGGCCGTCGTCATGGCCATCAATGTCGTGATCGCCCTGTACTACTACCTGCAGTGGACCGCGATCCTCTTCCGCGCCCCCGAAGGGGCCGCGGAGGCAGCCGCGGAGAGCGCCGAGGCGGGCGGCGAGGCAGCAGCTGCGGCCAGAAGGCGCGCCCCCGCCCCGGTCACCGTGGCCATCGTCCTCACCGCCGTCGTCGGCGTCGTCCTCTCTGGCTATCCCCAACTGGTGCTCCGCTTCGCGGCGATCAACCTGTTCTGAGCGACACCCGAACGGCCCACTCCAAGGGCCGGAGCACAAGGGAACTAGCCTCCCTCGCCTGGCGTTGACCTGTACAGAAGGGTCCACTGGTGAGTGGAGCACCATCACGCGAAGGGTTCCCCTGCGGCACCACTTGGAGGGCGTACCGTGCACCGCCGGCACAACGGGCTGAAGACCGCCGTACTCCTCGGGGGACTGTCCGCTCTCATCCTCGTCATCGGCAGTTTCTTCGGCCGTACGGGCCTGATCGTCGCGCTCTTCGTGGCGCTCGGCACCAACGCGTACGCCTACTGGAACAGCGACAAGCTGGCACTGCGGGCCATGCGCGCCCGTCCCGTCAGCGAATTCGAGGCGCCCGCGCTGTACCGCCTGGTCCGTGAGCTCTCCACCGCCGCCCGTCAGCCCATGCCCCGCCTGTACATCTCGCCCACCCAGGCACCCAACGCCTTCGCCACCGGGCGGAACCCGCGCAATGCCGCGGTGTGCTGCACCGAGGGAATCCTGCAGATTCTCGACGAGCGCGAGCTGCGCGGCGTCATCGGCCACGAGCTGAGCCATGTCTACAACCGCGACATCCTTATCTCCTCCGTCGCGGGCGCGCTCGCCTCGGTGGTGATGTTCCTGGTGAACTTCGCCTGGCTGATCCCCATAGGCCGCTCCGACGACGACGAGGGCCCCGGCCTCATCGGCATGCTGCTGGTCATGATCCTCGGTCCGCTGGCCGCCTCGGTGATCCAGTTGGCCGTCAGCCGTTCGCGGGAATACGAGGCGGACGCCTCGGGCGCCCAGCTCACGGGTGATCCGCTCGCCCTCGCGAGCGCCCTGCGCAAACTCGATGCCGGTACGAAGCAGTTGCCGCTGCCGCCCGAGCCGCGCCTCGAGACCGCGAGTCATATGATGATCGCGAATCCGTTTCGCCCGGGACGGGGCCTCACCAGGATGTTCTCGACACACCCGCCCATGACGGAGCGCATCGCCCGACTCGAGCAAATGGCAGGTCGTCGCCCGTGAAAACTATCCTGAACGTCATCTGGCTCGTTCTGTGCGGCTTCTGGATGTTCCTCAGCTACATGGTTGCGGGACTCGTGCTGTGCATCACGATCATCGGCATCCCCTTCGGTCTGGCCGCGTTCCGCATCGGCGTGTACGCCCTCTGGCCCTTCGGTTACACCGTCGTCGAACGCCGTGATGCCGGAGCGCCGTCCTGCGTCGGCAATGTGCTGTGGCTGGTCCTCGCCGGCTGGTGGCTGGCGCTCGGCCATATCGTCACAGGCATCGTCCTGTGCATCACGATCATCGGCATCCCGCTGGGCATCGCCAACTTCAAGCTGATCCCGGTCTCGCTCCTGCCCTTCGGCAAGGAGATCGTCCGCACGGACCAGCCGTTCGCAGTGCGCTAGGCGAAGACACCCTTTAACCCCTTCGGCGTACCGCGTACACCACGACGCCCACGGCCAGAACTGCTGCGCCTGCCGCCACCGAGAGCGCCGGGAGTGCGAAGGCCAGCACGAGGCACCCGGCGAGCCCGAGGCCCGCGGTCACCCGCACCGTCATCGCTCGTGCCTGCGTCACTCGAACGGGCGTATCCCGATCCGATTCGGAACTCAGCGTCCATGCCGAGGCGTTAGCAATGGCGTAGTACACCAGCACTCCGAACGACGAGAAGCCGATCGCCCCGCGCACATCCGCCGTCGCCGCCACCACGGCGACAACAGCGCCCACCGCGAGCTCCGCGCGGTGCGGCACCTGGAAACGGGGGTGCACGGCGGCCAGCGCGCCCGGCAGATAACCGTCCCGGGCCATCGCAAGCGTCGTCCGTGAGACGCCGAGAATCAGCGCGAGCAAAGACCCGAGTGCCGCCACCGCGGCCCCCACCCGCACGACGGGCGTCAGCCACTGGGCGCCCGCAGCTCGCACGGCGTCGGCGAGCGGAGCCGTCGCCCTGCCCAACTCCCCGGCACCCAGCACAGAAAGGACCGATACCGCCACGCACACATAGACCACCAGCGCGATTCCCAGCGCCAGCGGCACGGCGCGCGGGATCGTACGAGCGGGATCCTTCACCTCCTCGCCGAGCGTGGCGATCCGGGCGTACCCCGCGAACGCGAAGAAGAGAAGCCCCGCGGCCTGGAGCACGCCGCCCGCCGACACGTCCGCGCCCACGTCCAGCCGATCGAAGTCCGCCGAGTCCGACCCGAGGGAGACGACCACGACCGCAGCCAGAACCGCCAGTACCACCGCCACGATCGCCCGCGTCAGCCACGCCGACTTCTGAACGCCCCCATAGTTCACGGCAGTCAGCGCCACCACCGCGGCGACCGCCACCGCGTGCGCCTGGTCCGGCCAGGCATACGCCCCGACCGTCAACGCCATCGCCGCGCACGAAGCGGTCTTCCCGACGATGAATGCCCAGCCCGCCAGATAGCCCCAGAACTCGCCGAGTCGCTCCCGCCCGTACACATACGTCCCGCCGGAAGCCGGATAGCGGGCGGCGAGCCGTGCCGACGACATGGCATTGCAGTACGCGATCACGGCCGCCAGAGCAAGCCCCAGCAGCAGCCCCGATCCGGCGGCACGGGCGGCGGGACCGAGTGCCACGAAGATGCCCGCGCCGATCATCGACCCCAGCCCGATCACGACCGCGTCGAAGACTCCCAGGGACCGCCGCAGTTCCGGTGTCATGTGACGACCCTACTGATCTCCGCAACCGCGCTCAGCTCCCCCGACGTCCTTGAGAACACGAGCAACACCGTACGAAAGGCAGGTTCACGGCATGGGCATCATCAGCTGGATCATTCTCGGGCTGCTCGCCGGCGCCATAGCCAAGATCCTGCTCCCGGGCCGCGACCCGGGGGGCCTGATCGGCACCACGCTCATAGGTGTGGCAGGCGCATTCATCGGCGGCTGGATATCGGCCCGGTACCTGGACCGGCCCATCACCAACGAGTTCTACGACGGGGCGACTTGGGCCTCCGCCATCGGCGGCGCGCTCGTGCTGCTGATCGTCTACCGGATCCTGTTCGGCCACTCGCGCTCGCGCTGACCGCCGCAGTACTCGCCCAGCACCCGCCGCGCCCGCTCAGCCCGGCAGGCCGGTCTCGCGCAGGGTGATGTTCAGCCGTCCACCGCTCATGCCCGTCGCCGGGTCGGCCGTGCCCGGGTACACCTTCGGCACCCCGTGGTACGCGAAGCGTGTGGGTCCGCCAAAGACGAACAGGTCCCCGGACGCCAGCTCCACATCCGTGTACGGACGCCCCCGCGTCTCGGTGTTCCCGAACCGGAAGAGGCAGCTGTCGCCGATGCTCAGCGACACCACCGGAGCACCGGAACGCTCTTCCTTGTCCTGGTGCATCCCCATCCGCGCCGCACCGTCATAGAAGTTGATCAGGGCGGTGTCAGGGGCGTACGCCCGATCCGCCTTGTCCTCCCCGTACGCCGCGACAACAGCCGACCGCCCCAACTCCACAAGCCAGTCAGGGAATTCGGCGACCCGGGCGCCGTTCACATCGTCCGCCGTGCGGCTGTACCGGTACGGCTGCCAGTGCCAGCCCACGCACACGGTCTGCACGGACATCACGCCGCCACCCGGGAGCAAGGTGTGGCGGATCGGGACCGGGCCGAGGGCCCAGGAGCGGCATGCCTCCACCAGTTCCCGCTGTCGCTCCACCGCCAGCCACCCCGGCACATGCACCGCCCCAGGGGCGATCACCGCCCGCTCCCTGGGGAACAGTGCCTCACCCCTCACGGCGTCGGCACGCCCTCGCGCACACCCTCGAGCCCGAGCAGCCGCTGCTTGCGCTCCAGCCCGCCCGCGTACCCGCGAAGGGTGCCGTCCGCGCCGATCACCCGGTGACACGGCCGCACCACGAGCAGGGGATTGCGCCCGATCGCGGTCCCCACGGCGCGTACCCCCGCGGCCGAGGTGCCGACCTGCTGAGCGATCTGCCCGTATGTTGCCGTCGCCCCGTACGGAATCTCTTCCAGTGCCTGCCAGACCCGGCGCTGGAAGTCCGTCCCGCCGTCCACGTACTCGATCTCGAAGTGGGTCAGCCGGCCCTCGAAGTACGCGCCGAGCTGCCTGCTGATCTCCTCGAAGGCCGCAGGGTCACGCCGCCAACCGTCCCGTACGACGGCCGCGCCCTTTTGGCCGGGCAGCGACAGCGAGGCAAGCGCGGTGCCGCCCTTCGCCGTGGGGGACTCCTCGCCGACCAGCAGCAGTTCGCCCAGCGGGCTGTCGATGGTCGTGTAGACCGTCCTGGCGGTCATGGCCCGTTCCTTTCCTCGCAGCGTGTCCTGCGCCGTACGCCTACGAGTCTGCGACCCCCGCTCCGCCGAAGCTGGCGGTATTCGGACATCACGCCGGGCCGACGCGCCCCGACCCCGCCACACGGGGCGAGGGCGGGCGGCCCAGCCGCTCCGCCCCCGGGTCGCCGGGCACGAGCCGCCGGAATCAGCGGTAGTTCACGAACTGCAGCGCGAATTCGAAGTCCTGCCCCTTCAGCAGCGCCTGTACGGCCTGCAGGTCGTCCCGGCTCTTCGAGCTGACCCGCAGCTCGTCGCCCTGGACCTGCGCCTTGACGCCCTTCGGGCCCTCGTCGCGGATGATCTTCGCGACCTTCTTGGCGTTCTCCTGGGAGATGCCTTCCTCGATCGAGGCGAAGATCTTGTACTCCTTGCCGGACAGCTGGGGCTCGCCCGCGTCCAGCGCCTTCAGCGAGATCCCGCGCTTGACCAGCTTGGTCTGGAAGACATCGAGGATGGCGGCGGCGCGCTCCTCGGAGTTGGCCTGCATAAGGATCTTCTCGCCGGACCAGGCGATCGAAGCCCCGACGTTCTTGAAGTCGTAGCGCTGGGAGATCTCCTTCGCGGCCTGGTTGAGGGCGTTGTCGACCTCCTGCCGCTCGACCTTCGAGACGATGTCGAAACTGGAGTCGGCCATGTCCTGTGGCTCCTTGGTTCGGGTGCGTGGAGGCGCGGCCGGAGTCCCGGACCGCACCCGCAAGCCTAGCCACCCGCACCCGTCCCGAGGGCTGATCAATCCGGTGGCGGAGCACCCCCGGGCATCAGGTATCGTTTACGTCGTTGCCGCGGAGCACCACCCCATAGGGGGTGGCTTTCACGGCGACATCCCATGGCGGTGTGCCCGAGTGGCCAATGGGAACGGACTGTAAATCCGTCGGCTCTGCCTACCCAGGTTCGAATCCTGGCGCCGCCACGTGATGAAGATGGCCCTCGATCTGCGGAAACGCGGACCGGGGGCCATCGGCGTTTACGCCTGTCCCAGGGTCGGCACCGGCGGACGCCAGACACCCTTTCCGGACCGCAGGTGTCCCCGTCCGGGCGGCGCAACACCCCCTGCCGTCCCTCGTCGGCGTGATCACCCCGCCCTCAGTCGGCCAGCCGGAACGCGAGCTCGATCTCCCACTTGGACGGGTCCGGCTCGACGCGGGGGTCGGTCAGATACGACTCCAGGCGGCAGGCCCAGCGCTCAGCGCCGTCGACCACCGTCATGTCCCACTCCAGACCCTCCCGTTCCGCCCATGCCCGCACCGCAGTGATGACCCCGAACAGCTGGTCGGGATGGCCGACATGGGTGACCGTCACATAGCGGCCCAGAGGCAGCACGGCGACGCCGATATCGCCCTCGGGCTCCGGCATGGACACGACGGGGATGCCCGCCTCGACCTCCGACTCCCCTTCCATGTCGATGCTGTTGAAGCGGAAGAAGGGGGCACCGGCGAGCTCCGCGCCGCGGCCGGTCAGCCAGCCGAACAGTTCCGGCAGCCGGTCCGCGATCGGGGCGAAGGCGTCCATCCGCACGGTTCCGCGGACGAACGCGTAGAGCTGTTCTCCGCGCTCCACGACCGTGGGGTGAATGTCAGGCATGTGTTCCCTCATCAAGTCAGAACGGAAACGCGGACCACATCGCCCACGGCTCAGTTTCCGGCGACGTCCTTCACCGCGACCATCACTGGCACCGAGCCGCTGATCAGCTCCAGCGTCAGCCCCGCCGTCGCGGACGTCTCCACCAACTCCGCGAGCACCGCCGCCACATCGTCGCGCGGCACCATCCCGCGCCCTGTCGACGCCTTCAGCTGTACGAGGCCGGTGCCCGCGTCGTTGGTCAGTGAGCCCGGCCGCAGAATCGTCCAGGCGAGGCCTTGCCTGGACCGTACGTCGTCGTCCGCCGCGCCCTTCGCCCGCAGGTACACGTCGAACTCGCTGTCGCCCGCGTGCCGGGCGTCCGCGCCCATCGAGGAGACCACGATGTACCGCCGTACGCCTGCCCGTTCCGCCGCGTCCGCGAACAGCACCGCCGCGCCCCGGTCCACCGTGTCCTTGCGCGCCTTGCCGCTGCCCGGACCCGCGCCCGCCGCGAAGACGGCGGCGTCGGCGCCCTGAAGCGTGGCGGCGACCTCCTCGGCCGAAGCCGACTCCAGGTCGAGCAGGACCGGTTCGGCACCGGCCTCACGCAGGTCGTCGCCTTGCTCAGGTCTGCGGATGATGCCCGCGACCTCGTGTCCGCCCGCCGACAGCAGCCGTTCGAGACGGAGTGCGATCTGACCGTGTCCTCCAGCGATGACAATGCGCATGCCTACGACGGTACGTCCGAAGCGCCCGGCTCGCTCAGGGACTCACCGTCTGCCACGTCACGCGCAGACGCGAGGCGCAGACGTCAGGGACAGGTGTCCGGCCGCCCCTGCCGGGGCAGTTCGAGGGCGACCGCGGCCGCCGAGTCGCAATACTCCCGTACCGCGCTGGTCCGGGCCACCACCCGTCCGCGGTGAATCACGATCCGGCTGTACGCGAGCGACAGGACCCCCGAGATCCGCTCGCCGCGCACCGCGAGGAGCTCGGCCGGGAAGCCTGCCTCGACCCGTACTTCCGGCAGTCCCATCGCCTGCCGCGCGACGCCCGCCACCGTCCCGTACGCCTCACGCGCCGCCATCCCGCCCTGAGAAGCCAGCAGATACGCGGCCTCCAAGGGATCGCCGCGGCCCACCGGGTTCGAGACGTCGCGCAGCGCCCCGCTGCCCGCCGCGACCCGCACCCCTGCGGCTCGCAACAGGCGCACCGGCGCGTTGCCCCGCAGCTCGACGGCCCCGCAGCCGCCCTGGGGCACACAGACCACCGTGACCCCGGCCGCGGCCAGCTGGTCGGCCGCTCTCGACGCCACCTCGCGCGGCAGCCGGGCGAGCCCCGCGCACGGCCCGATCGCGACGCCGGGCCGCAGTCCGCCCGCCATCGCCGCGAGCCGGGCGAGCCGGGCCGGATCGTCGCCGTGGGTGTGCAGGTCGACGGGGCAGCCGTGTTCGGCGGCGACTTCGAGCACGGCTTCGGCGTACCCGGTCGGATCGGGGTCGGTGTCCGGGCAGCCGCCCACCACCCCGGCGCCCATCTTCACCGCATCCCGGAGCATCGCCAGGCCGTCGGCTCCCGCGACGCCTGTGAGCAGCCGCGGCACGGCCACGGCCGTCAGATCCGCGAGCCCGCGCAGCGAGCGCCGCGCCTGGAGCACCGCCTCCAGCGGGCCGAGCGCGTGCACGTCTCCGATCCGTACGTGCGAGCGCAGCGCGGTCGCCCCGTGTCCCAGCTGCAGCAGGGCAGCCTCGGTGGCACGCCGCTGGACGTCCTCGGTGTCGTACGAAACGGGTCCCAGCGAGTCGGCGGTCAGTGCCGTGTCCCCATGGGTGTGCGGATCGGCAGGGGCGGGCAACAGCAGATAGCCGCTCAGGTCGACGCGGGTGGCGTGCGGGGTGAGGCTGCCCGCGGTGCCGACGGCCTCGATGCGTCCGCCGCTGAGCCGGACGTCCACGGTGCGGCCGTCGGTGAGCCTGGCGTCGCAGAGCAGCAGCGCGGTCGTGTCCGCCGTGGCGCCGTCGGGTGGCTGCGGCTGGCTGTCGGGCATCGCGCTCCTGGGTGGGGCGGTGGGGCGGTGGGGCTCGGGCGACGTGACGGAAAACAAGATCACAAAGACAAGATCACGCAGCGTGAGTCGAGCCTAGGGGCGCGCCGAGCGCGCTTCGAGGAGGAGCGCAATAGTCGTACCGGTGTGGCCACGAGTGGCGTACGGGACGCACGGGGCTCAGGCCCTGCGGAGGGCGCCGAAACGGATTTGGGCGATCGGCGACGGACCGTGTAATGTCTTCATCGCTCGCCCCAATAGCTCAGTCGGTAGAGCGTCTCCATGGTAAGGAGAAGGTCTACGGTTCGATTCCGTATTGGGGCTCTGATGTCGGGGATCCTCACCTCCGGGTGAGGAGATCCGGCATCGCAGCGGTGTAGCTCAGTCGGTAGAGCAAGCGGCTCATAATCGCTGTGTCACCGGTTCAAGTCCGGTCACCGCTACACACAGTAGCCGATTGTGGGGTCGGTCCTCCGATCGGCTACTCTTTTATGCGTTCATCCGTTCATCCGTCCGTCCAAGGAGCACTCACGTGGCTGCCACCGACGTCCGCCCGAAGATCACGCTGGCCTGCGTGGAGTGCAAGGAGCGGAACTACATCACCAAGAAGAACCGGCGTAACAACCCGGACCGTCTTGAGATGAAGAAGCACTGCCCGCGCTGCAACTCGCACACGGCGCACCGCGAAACGCGCTAATCAGGCTCGTATACGAGGCCGCCCCCGACTCGGGGGCGGCCTCGTGTCGTTTGTTGAGGTCCATCTGTCAGGAGGGAGCCAGTCCATGGCGCTCGACCAGTCCTTCGTGGGGCGGACTTATCCGCCCACCTCGCCTTATGAGGTAGGCCGGGAAAAGATCCGCGAGTTCGCCGAGGCGGTGGGCGACGCCAATCCCGCGTACACCGACCCGGATGCCGCCAGGGCGCTCGGCCACTCCGATGTGATCGCGCCGCCGACTTTCGCCTTCGCGATCACTTTCAAAGCTGCTGAACAGGTTATTCAGGACCCGCAGTTGGGGCTCGACTACGACCGCGTCGTGCATCGCGAGCAGAAGTTCGCGTACACCCGGCCGGTCGGCGCGGGGGACCGGCTCTCCGTCGTCTCGACCATTGAGTCGATCAAGTCCCTTGCGGGCAACGATGTTGTGGACATCCGTGGCGAGGTGCGCGACGAGGCCGGCGCGCATGTCGTGACCGCGTGGACCAAGCTGGTGGCGCGCGCTGCCGAGGAGGCGTGATGGCTGCGAAGATCTCTTACGCGGACGTCGAGGTGGGCACCGAGCTTCCGGCGCAGAGTTTTCCCGTGACGCGGGCCACGCTGGTGCAGTACGCGGGCGCCTCGGGCGACTTCAACCCGATCCACTGGAATGAGAAGTTCGCCACGGAGGTGGGACTTCCCGATGTGATCGCGCACGGCATGTTCACCATGGCCGAGGCGGTACGCGTCGTCACGGACTGGGCCGGCGACCCGGGCGCGGTCGTCGAGTACGGCGTCCGCTTCACCAAGCCCGTCGTCGTGCCGAACGACGAGAAGGGCGCGCTGATCGAGGTCGGCGGCAAGGTCGCGGCGAAGCTGGACGACAACCGCGTCCAGGTCGACGTGACGGTGATGAGCGAGGGACAGAAGGTACTGAGCATGTCCCGCGCCGTGGTGCAGCTCTCCTGAGGTGCCGCAGCCGAGCGGTACGGCGCTGAGTCCCGAGCGGTACGGCGCTGAGTAAGGGGCGCCCCTCATCGGGGGGTGCCCCTTACCTCGCTTCCCCTTGCCCTGCCTCCCTACCTTTCACTCGCTTCTTGACTTGTTAGTGATTGGCCACTAACTTAGTTCTCATGGTCAGGATGAGCGCAGAAGAGCGACGCGAGAGCGTTATCCGCGCAGCGATCACCGAGTTCGCGCGAGGCGGCTACGACGGCACCTCCACCGAGGCGATCGCTAAGCGGGTCGGGGTGTCGCAGCCGTATCTCTTCCGGCTGTTCAAGAACAAGCAGGAGCTCTTTCTCGCGGCGGCGACCCGCTGTCTGGATCAGACCCGCGAGGCAATGGCGGATGCCGCGCGCGATGTGGCGCCGGAAGATGTGCACCTGGCGATGGGGACCGCGTACAAGCGGCTTCTGGCCGAGGACCCCGACAGGCTGCTCATGCAGATGCAGGTGTACGTCGCCGTGGCCTCGGCCGAGGCGGCCGGGGACCACGAGTTCGGCGAGGCGATCCGGGCGGAGTGGGAGAAGCTCTGGGACTTCTCGCATCTTGCCCTCGGCGCCGATGTGAAGGAGACCACGTACTTCCTGTCCTACGGAATGCTGATCAACGTCCTTGCGTCGCTCGGCTTCCCGAAGGGGCATCGCGTCTGGTCGGGCTTCGACATGTCCAGCATTCCAGTGGCGAAGTAGGGCGCTCGCGCGTCCATGGATGTGCGTTTCTCTGCCTACGGAAGTTAGTCATCGATAACTAACATCAGGGAAAAGTCATGGAACAGAGCACGGCCCGCCGCGGCAGCGCCGCCTGGGCACTCGTCATCACCAGCGTCGCCGGTTTCATGGCGGCCCTCGACAACCTCGTCGTCACCACCGCCCTTCCGTCCATCCGCAAGGACCTCGGAGGCGCGCTGGAGGACCTGGAATGGACGGTGAGCGCGTACACGCTCACCTTCGCCGTCCTGCTGATGTTCGGTGCCGCACTCGGCGACCGCTTCGGCCGGCGCAGGCTTTTCATAGCGGGCCTGGCCGTCTTCACCGGCGCCTCCGCCGCGGCCGCCCTCGCACCCGGCATCGACGCCCTCATCGCGGCCCGCGCCGTCCAGGGTGTCGGTGCAGCGATCATGATGCCGCTCACCCTGACCCTGCTCACGGCGGCCGTTCCGGTCGCCCGGCGCGGTGCGGCTCTCGGCATCTTCAGCGCCGTCACCGGCCTCGCCGTCGCCAGCGGCCCACTCATCGGCGGCAGCCTGACCGAGCACATCTCCTGGCAGTGGATCTTCTGGCTGAACGTACCGATAGGCCTGGCGCTGCTGCCGCTGGCCCGGCTGCGTCTGGACGAGTCGTACGCACCCAACGCCCGGCTCGACATCCCCGGCACCCTGCTCGTCAGCGGCGGCCTCTTCGGGATCGTCTACGCCCTGGTCAACGGCCAGGCCGACGGCTGGAGCAGCACCCCGATCCTGGCCGGTCTGATCCTGGGCACGCTCCTCCTGGCCGCTTTCGTGCGGCACGGTCTGACGAGCAAGAACCCCATGCTCCCCATGCGGCTCTTCCGTAACCGCGCCTTCTTCGGCATCAATGTCGCGAGCCTGCTGATGTTCCTGGGCATGTTCGGTTCGATCTTCCTGCTCAGCCAGTTCCTGCAGGGCGTCGCCGGGTACTCGCCCACCGAGGCGGGTCTGCGGATGCTCCCCTGGACCGGAATGCCGCTGATCGTCGCGCCCATCGCCGGATATCTCTCCGACAAGATCGGCGGCCGCCCGGTCGTCGCCACCGGCCTCGCCCTTCAGGCCGTGGGCCTGGCGCTCTTCGCGCTGGTCCTGGAGCCGGGTGTGTCGTACTCCGCGCAGCTGCCCGCACTGATCCTCAGCGGCATCGGTATGGCGCTGTACTTCGCCCCCGCTGCCAGTGTCGTCATGTCCAGCGTCCGCCCTGCCGAGCAGGGCGTCGCGTCCGGCGCGAACAACGCCCTGCGCGAGGTCGGCGGCGCGCTCGGTGTCGCGGTCCTCGGCGCGGTCTTCGCAGCCCAGGGCAGTTACGAGTCCCCCCAGGCCTTCACCGACGGCACCGTCCCCGCGCTGTGGATCGGCGCGGGCGCGGTGGCCGTCGCGGCCTTGGTCGCCCTGCTGATCCCGGGCCGCCGCCACCTGACACCGGCCGACGCCCCGGTGAGCTCGGAGGCCGTCGAGAAGTCCGTGCCCGTCAGCGTGTGATCGGACGTCGTGTGATCGGACACGGTGTGACCCGTCGCCGTGTGATCCGTACGACAGCGGCGTACGCATCCGGTCCGTGGCCCCGCCCGAGCGGTGGAGCCACGGACCGTACCCTTGTCCCCGTGCAGGAACTCCACGACGCCCCCCTCGCCCCCCTGACCACCTTCCGGCTCGGCGGCCCCGCGACCCGCCTCGTCACGGCGACCACCGACGACGAGGTGGTCGCCGTCGTACGCGAGGCGGACGCCGCGGGCACCCCGCTGCTGATCATCGGCGGCGGCAGCAACCTGGTCATCGGCGACAAGGGATTCGACGGCACCGCGCTGCGCATCGCCACCCGCGGCTTCGAACTGTCCGGTACCACGCTGGAGTTGGCCGCGGGCGAGGTCTGGACGGACGCCGTCGCCCGCACCGTGGAAGCGGGCCTCGCGGGCATCGAGTGCCTGGCGGGCATCCCCGGCTCGGCCGGTGCCACGCCGATCCAGAACGTGGGCGCCTACGGTCAGGAAGTCTCCAGCACCATCACCGAGGTCGTGGCCTACGACCGCCGCAACGGTGAGACGGTCACCGTCCCGAACGCCGAGTGCGCCTTCTCGTACCGCCACAGCCGCTTCAAGCAGGACCCCGAGCGCTATGTCGTCCTGCGGGTCCGCTTCGAGCTGGAGGACGCGGGCGGGCTGTCGGCGCCGCTCAAGTACGCCGAGACGGCGCGCGCACTCGGCGTCGAGGCGGGCAACCGTGTCCCGGCGGCCGCCGCCCGCGAGACCGTACTGAAACTGCGCGCGGGCAAGGGCATGGTGCTGGACCCCGAGGACCACGACACCTGGTCGGCGGGTTCCTTCTTCACCAACCCGATCCTCGATCAGGCCGCGTACGAGATCTTTCTCACCCGGGTTCACGACCGCCTCGGACCCGATGTCGCGCCGCCCGCCTTCCCGGCGGGGGAGGGGCGCACCAAGACCTCGGCGGCCTGGCTGATCGACAGGGCCGGCTTCACCAAGGGGTACGGCACCGGCCCGGCCCGGATCTCCACCAAGCACACGCTCGCCCTCACCAACCGCGGTGAGGCCACCACCGAGGACTTGCTCGCGCTGGCACGCGAGGTCGTGGCGGGCGTGCGCGAGGCGTTCGGTGTCACGCTCGTCAACGAGCCGGTGACGGTCGGCGTCAGCTTGTAACCCGGCCTGTTCCCGGGCCGCAGCCCAGCCTGCACAAGGCATGCATCGGTCCGCAAAAGCCGATGGAACCCGCCGTGCTCCCCAGGTTGTCGAGTGAGTGACAGGGTCTTCGGACCACACACCGCTCGGGGGGAGCGCCAGTGCGTCAGGGCGGCTCGGCTCGCGATTCGGAATTCGCGGATTTCGTGACGGCGTCACATGTGTCGCTGCTGCGGACCGCCCGTCTGCTGACGGGTGATCCGCACACGGCCGAGGATCTCGTGCAGACCGCGCTGATACGGGTCTATGCGCACTGGGGCCGCTCGGCCGGCTGGGACTCGCCTCAGGCGTACGCCCGCAAGGCCGTCGTCAACCTTTACGCGACCTGGCGCAGGCGCCGCTGGCACAGCGAGGTCGCCCACACCGGAGCGGAGAGCGCAGCGGACGGTCACGACATGGCCGGGAGTGCGGAGGCGAGGCTCGAACTGGGCCGCGCGCTCGCGGCTCTGCCCCGCGCCCAGCGTGCCGTGGTGGTGCTCCGCTACTACGAGGACCTGTCGGTGGAACAGACGGCCGAGCTGCTCGGCTGTTCGCCCGGGACGGTCAAGAGCCGTACCAACAGGGCCTTGGAGCGGCTGCGTACTGCAGGTGCGCTGGCCGGCTATGCGGGAAGGGGCGCGCAGTGAGCGACGAGGAAGAGGTGCTGAGGCGGGGCCTGAAGGATCTGGCCGAGGTGGGCGGCCAGGCCGGGGGTCTGACGGCGGTGGAGGCATTCCTGGCGAAGGCCCACCGGGCCCGGGCTCGCCGACGTGCGGCGGTCGCCGGCTGCGCAGTGGTGCTGTTCGCGGGCGGCACGGGGCTGGGAGTGCGGCTTTCTGTCGGCGACCCAAGGCCGGACAGTGTGGTGAGCAAGGCGACGGAGAGCCCGGCGCCGAAGGGGGGCCCGTTGGCGACCGGGCCCGCCAAGCCCGAAGAGGGCGTCAGGTATCGGTACGACATGTCCCAGACCTGCAATGTGCGGCATGCCGTCTTCGGCGGGCGCACCTGGGAGGTCGGTGGCAGGGGGCCGCAGTACGTCCTCCGCTGGGCGCACGGCGCCGACCGTCACAGCGGGTATATGACGCTGATAGACACAGACTCCGCCCTCTTCGAGACCGACGACCCCACACTGCCCGCGCTGGAGTTGCACCCAGTCTCCGGAAAGGTGCCCTGCATCGGACGGGAACCGCAGCGGGCGCTGTCCGACGAGCCCGCCTACCCGATGGGTCCGAAGAAACCACGCATAGGCGCCAGGTATCCGTACTCCATGACCAAGGAGTGCGAGATGCAGTACGCGGCCTTCGGCGGCAGGTGGTGGAAGGCCGACGAGAAATCGTCGTCGGGGTTCCGGGTGGACTGGGTGAACGAAAGGCCCCTCGCCGCGTACATGACCCAGGCGGACAGCACCACCGCTCTGCTCGAGATCCCCCAGCCCGGGAAGAACTGGAAGATCAACTACCAACTGGTCGACCACAAGGGCGACGAGTGCGACTGATCCGCGAAGTCGCGCCCGGGCGGTTCCCCGACAGGGTCTAGTACGCCACGCCCACACCCTGCTTGACCGTCGTGGGGTTCTCGATCATTCCCAGCATCGCGTGGGCCACATCCGCACGGCCGATCGTCCTGCCGCTGCGCGGAGTGCCGCCCACAACCGTCCGGTACGTGCCTGTCAGCGGCTTGTTCAGCAGCCGTGGCGGGCGTACCGAGGTCCAGTCCGTCGTGCTGCGCGCCAGCTCCTCCTCCATGGAACGGAGGTCGTCGTACACCGGCTTCAGCAAGGTGTTGATCACCGCGAGCGTCGTGCGGTCCAGCATCGGCTGGCGATCGGGGACCGGGCCGAGCGGGGCCGCGCTCACCACCAGCAGCCGGCGTGTGCCCTCCGCCTCCATCGCCCAGAGCACCGAGCGCGTCAGCGCGGCCGCGACCCCGGCGTCCCCGCGCCTGCGTGCACCAAGACCCGAGAGGACCGCGTCACGCCCGGCGACCGCCTTACGCAGCGACTCGCCCTCCTTCAGGTCCGCCTGGAACACCTGCAGGCCGGGACCCGTGATCGTGAACCGAGCCGGATCGCGCACCACCGCCGTCACCTCGTGTCCCGCCGCCAGCGCCTGCGCGACTATCTCCTGACCGATTTGGCCGGTCGCACCGAAAACTGTGAGCTTCATGGCGCACCCTCCTCGGGTGGGTAAGTATTCACTCACCTCTAGAGTGGGTAAGTACTCACTCACTCGTCAAGCCCCGTCGGAGGATCCATGCAGAAACCGGCTCGCGCACGCATCGTCGACGCCGCCCACGAGCTCATGCTCACCCTCGGCCTCGCCCGCACCACCACCAAGGAGATCGCCAGGGCGGCAGGCTGCTCCGAGGCCGCGCTCTACAAGAACTTCGCGAGCAAGGAGGAACTGTTCATCGCCGTCCTGAAAGAGCGGCTGCCCAAGCTGAGCCCGCTGCTCGCCGGCCTCGCCGCCGAGCCGGGGGAGCATCCCGTCGAGGAGAACCTCACGGCGGTCGCCCGCGAGGCCGCGCTCTTCTACGAGCAGACCTTCCCGATCGCCGCCTCGCTCTACGCCGAGCCGCAGCTCAAGCGACGCCACGAGCAGGCCATGCGTGAGATGGGCGCGGGACCGCACAGGCCGATCCAGGGCCTGGACGCCTACCTGCGGGCCGAGCAGCAGGCGGGCCGTATCAGCGCCGAGGCGGACACCTACGCGGCCGCCTCGCTGCTCCTCGGCGCCTGCGCCCAGCGTGCCTTCGCCTACGAGATGACGGAGGCCGGCAAACCCCCACAGCCCCTCGACGAGTTCGCCGCCGGCATCGCACGCGCCCTGCTGCGCGGAATCAGCCGGTAGCCAGCCAGTTGTCGATCCCCGCCAGCAGCTTGTCCTTCACCTCGCCCGGAGCCGCCGACGCCCGCACCGACTGGCGTGCCAGTTCGGCCAGTTCGGCGTCCGTGAAGCCGTGGTGCCTGCGTGCCAGTTCGTACTGGGCGGCCAGCCGCGAGCCGAAGAGGAGCGGGTCGTCCGCCCCCAGAGCCATCGGTACCCCCGCGTCGTACAGGGTGCGCAGTGGCACGTCGGCGGGCTTCTCGTACACGCCCAGCGCCACATTCGACGAAGGGCACACCTCGCAGGTCACCCCGCGCTCCGCCAGCTTCCGCAGCAGTCGGGGGTCCTCCGCCGCCCGCACCCCGTGCCCGATCCGCGAGGCGTGCAGATCGTCCAGGCAGTCCCGTACCGACGCGGGACCCGTCAGCTCGCCGCCGTGCGGCGCCGCCAGCAGACCGCCCTCCCGCGCGATGGAGAAGGCGCGGTCGAAGTCCCGTGCCATGCCCCGGCGTTCGTCGTTGGAGAGGCCGAAGCCGACAACCCCACGGTCCGCATAGCGCACCGCCAGCCGCGCCAGTGTGCGCGCATCCAGGGGGTGCTTCATACGGTTCGCCGCGACCAGCACTCGCATCCCGAGGCCGGTCTCCCGCGAGGCGCGCTCCACCGCGTCCAGAATGATCTCCAGCGCCGGGATCAGCCCGCCCAGCATGGGGGCGTACGAGGTCGGATCGACCTGAATTTCCAGCCAGCCGGAACCGTCCCGGACGTCCTCCTCTGCCGCCTCGCGCACCAGCCGCTGGATGTCCTCGGGGGAGCGCAGACAGGACCGCGCCATGTCGTAGAGCCGCTGGAAACGGAACCATCCGCGCTCGTCGGTCGCCCGCAGCTTGGGCGGTTCGCCGCCGGTCAGGGCATCGGGCAGATGGACGCCGTACTTGTCGGCGAGCTCCAGCAGGGTGGTGGGCCGCATCGACCCGGTGAAGTGCAGATGCAGATGAGCCTTGGGCAGCAGGGCTACGTCACGTACACGCTCCATCCCAGGATCTTGCCGCAACACCTCGCCCAGGGACAGCCGCTTTCCCCGATCGGGTTCTTGCCCGAACGAAGAAACGGAACCCACCGACTCCGTCGAGTCGGTGGGTTCCGCCGTCGCAGGACGTCAGTCGCGCGCCTCGGCCAGCAGCTTCTGCAGCCGCGAGACACCCTCGATCAGGTCCTCGTCGCCCAGCGCGTACGAAAGACGCAGATAGCCGGGAGTGCCGAAAGCCTCGCCCGGTACGACCGCCACCTCGGCCTCGTCCAGGATCAGCGCCGCCAGCTCCACCGAGGTCTGGGGGCGCTTGCCGCGGATCTCCTTGCCCAGCAGCCCCTTCACCGAGGGGTACGCGTAGAAGGCGCCCTCCGGCTCCGGGCACAGCACGCCGTCGATCTCGTTGAGCATCCGTACGATCGTCTGCCGGCGGCGGTCGAAGGCGGTCCGCATCTCGGCGACCGCGTCCAGCGAACCGGAGACGGCGGCCAGCGCCGCGACCTGCGCCACATTGGACACGTTCGACGTGGCGTGCGACTGCAGGTTGGTCGCGGCCTTCACCACATCCTTCGGGCCGACGATCCACCCCACGCGCCAGCCGGTCATCGCGTAGGTCTTGGCCACACCGTTGACCACGATGCACTTGTCGCGCAGCTCGGGCACCAGCGCGGGCAGCGAGGTGAACTTCGCGTCGCCGTAGACCAGGTGCTCGTAGATCTCGTCCGTCAGCACCCACAGCCCGTGCTCGAGCGCCCAGCGCCCGATCGCCTCGGCGTCGGCCTCGCTGTAGACCGCGCCGGTCGGGTTGGACGGAGAGACGAAGAGCACGACCTTCGTACGCTCCGTGCGCGCCGCCTCCAGCTGCTCGACGGAGACCCGGTAGCCGGTGGTCTCGTCGGCCACGACGTCGACCGGGACGCCGCCCGCGAGGCGGATCGACTCGGGGTAGGTGGTCCAGTACGGAGCCGGGACGATGACCTCGTCACCCGGGTCGAGGATGGCGGCGAACGCCTCGTAGATCGCCTGCTTGCCGCCGTTGGTGACCAGGATCTGCGAGGCCTCGACCTCGTAACCGGAGTCGCGCAGCGTCTTGGCGGCGATGGCGGCCTTGAGCTCGGGGAGCCCGCCCGCCGGCGTGTAGCGGTGGTACTTCGGGTTCTTGCAGGCCTCGATCGCGGCCTCGACGATGTAGTCCGGTGTCGGGAAGTCCGGCTCACCCGCGCCGAAGCCGATCACCGGACGTCCGGCGGCCTTGAGGGCTTTGGCCTTTGCGTCGACGGCGAGGGTCGCGGACTCGGAGATCGCACCGATGCGGGCGGAGACCCGGCGCTCGGTGGGAGAGGTTGCAGCGCTCATACGGCCCATCGTCCCAGACGGCCATCCCGCCCGGCACACATGTTTCGAGTAGCGGACAGGAACCGGCTCGAAGCTATCTGTTCGACGCCGGGCCTGCGAGCACGTACACTCACTCGTCGTTGGCCCACACCAACCACATCTTCGGATGGGGTAGGTTGGGGAAACCACAAAGGGTCGTAGCTCAATTGGTAGAGCACTGGTCTCCAAAACCAGCGGTTGGGGGTTCAAGTCCCTCCGGCCCTGCTACACACACCTTCGCCAGGATGTGTGCGCATGTACGTACATTCAATGAACCGGCCGTGCGGCTCCACCGGGCGCGGCGCGGCCACGACCCGGAATCAGGTGAAAGATCGTGACGGACGCCGTGGGCTCCATCGACATGCCTGATGCCGAGGACGAGGCGCCTGAGTCGAAGAAGAAGTCCCGCAAGGGCGGTAAGCGCGGCAAGAAGGGCCCCCTCGGTCGTCTGGCGCTCTTCTACCGACAGATCGTCGCCGAGCTGCGCAAGGTCGTCTGGCCCACTCGAAGCCAGCTGTCGACGTACACCACAGTGGTGATTGTCTTCGTAGTCGTCATGATTGGTCTGGTGACCGTGATTGACTATGGGTTCCAGGAAGCCGTCAAGTACGTCTTCGGCTGATCCCGCGGAGGGCGCCGGCAGCGGCGCCCCTTTCGCATGTTCCACCCCATCTGTATCCAGGAAGAAGCAGCCACCGTGTCTGACCCGAACCTGAACGACGCCATCGAGTCGGCGGAGTCCGTGGAGGACGAGCTCGACATCGTCGAGGCGGCGGACGCTGTGGAGCCGGACCAGGCCGAGGCTGCCGACTCCATCGCCGGTGAGCCGGCCGAGCAGGCCGCGGTGCACGTCGAGGAAGAGGCCACCGCCGTGGCCGAGGTCGACGAGGACGAGGCCGCCGCAGCCGCTGTCGAGGACGAGGCCGAAGAGGCCGCCGACGTCGAAGCCGCCGAAGAGGCGGTTGATGTCGTGGAGGAAGAGCCCGCCGCCCCGGTCGACCCCGTCGCCGCGCTCCGCGACGAACTGCGCGGTCTGCCCGGCGAGTGGTACGTCATCCACACGTACGCCGGTTACGAGAAGCGCGTGAAGGCAAACCTTGAGCAGCGTGCCGTCTCTCTGAACGTCGAGGACTTCATCTACCAGGCCGAAGTGCCCGAGGAAGAGATCGTCCAGATCAAGAACGGCGAGCGCAAGAACGTCCGCCAGAACAAGCTCCCCGGATACGTCCTGGTCCGTATGGACCTGACGAACGAGTCCTGGGGCGTCGTCCGCAACACCCCTGGCGTCACCGGCTTCGTGGGCAACGCCTACGACCCGTACCCGCTGACCCTGGACGAGATCGTCAAGATGCTCGCCCCGGAGGCCGAGGAGAAGGCCGCCCGCGAGGCCGCCGAGGCCGAGGGCAAGCCGGCTCCGGCCCGCAAGGTCGAGGTCCAGGTGCTGGACTTCGAGGTCGGCGACTCGGTCACCGTCACCGACGGCCCGTTCGCGACGCTGCAGGCGACGATCAACGAGATCAACGCCGACTCGAAGAAGGTCAAGGGCCTCGTCGAGATCTTCGGCCGCGAGACCCCGGTCGAGCTGAGCTTCGACCAGATCCAGAAGAACTAGCTCCTTCAGGCAGTCTTCTGGAACATACGCCTCCGAACAGGTCAGATCGGCTCTCGCAGCCGCTCTGACCTGCTCGGTTTTTGGCCGCACAGCCCCAGCAGTTATCGTTGTGCGGTTGCCCCTTGGGCAGCAGGAAAGACATGAATAGGAAGAGGACCCGGAATGCCTCCCAAGAAGAAGAAGGTCACGGGGCTTATCAAGCTCCAGATCCAGGCCGGCGCGGCCAACCCGGCTCCGCCGGTCGGCCCCGCGCTGGGTCAGCACGGCGTCAACATCATGGAGTTCTGCAAGGCCTACAACGCCGCGACCGAGTCGCAGCGTGGCATGGTCGTGCCGGTGGAGATCACGGTCTACGAGGACCGTTCCTTCACCTTCATCACCAAGACTCCGCCGGCCGCCAAGCTGATCCTCAAGGCCGCGGGTGTGGACAAGGGCTCCGGCGAGCCTCACAAGACCAAGGTTGCCAAGCTCACCGGCGCCCAGGTCCGTGAGATCGCCTCGGTCAAGATGCCCGACCTGAACGCCAACGACCTGGACGCCGCGTCGAAGATCATCGCCGGCACCGCCCGTTCGATGGGCATCACGGTCGAGGGCTGACAGCCCCCGTTGACCTCAGTGGTAGGACCAAGCGCTGGTCCGCACCACGACTCCATACCTGAACCAACACAGGAGCAGAAGTGAAGCGCAGCAAGACTCTCCGCGCTGCGGACGCCAAGATCGACCGGGAGAAGCTGTACGCCCCGCTCGAGGCCGTCCGTCTCGCCAAGGACACCACCGCCACCAAGTTCGACGGCACCGTCGAGGTCGCCATGCGTCTGGGTGTTGACCCGCGCAAGGCCGACCAGATGGTCCGCGGCACCGTGAACCTTCCGCACGGCACCGGCAAGACCGCCCGGGTCCTGGTCTTCGCGACCGGTGACCGTGCTGCGGCCGCGGAAGCCGCTGGCGCCGACATTGTCGGCTCCGACGAACTGATCGACGAGGTTGCGAAGGGCCGTCTGGACTTCGACGCCGTCGTCGCCACCCCGGACCTCATGGGCAAGGTCGGCCGCCTCGGCCGTGTGCTCGGTCCGCGTGGTCTGATGCCGAACCCGAAGACCGGCACCGTCACCCCCGATGTCACCAAGGCTGTGAACGACATCAAGGGCGGCAAGATCGAGTTCCGCGTCGACAAGCACTCGAACCTGCACTTCATCATCGGCAAGGTCTCCTTCGACGAGACCAAGCTGGTCGAGAACTACGCCGCGGCGCTGGAGGAGATCCTCCGTCTCAAGCCGTCCGCCGCGAAGGGCCGCTACATCAGGAAGGCGACCCTGACCACGACGATGGGCCCCGGCATCCCGCTGGACTCCAACCGCACCCGCAACCTCCTCGTCGAGGAGGACCCGGCCGCGGTCTGAGCCTGACGGCTCACTCGGTACGAGAACCGGCCCCCGCACCTCGACAGAGGCGCGGGGGCCGGTTTTTGCTCGGGCGCCGCTTTTAATCACTGGCGCTGTCGGAGTCGAACGGTAGTGTCACGAGGGTTTGCGGAGCATCACGTACACCTGTGGGGGGAACATGCATCCGATGTACCGGAAGGCGGCCGGGGGTCTGCTCGCCGGAGCGCTGCTGTGCGGCACCGCGGCCTGTTCGGCGGGCACCACGCCGAAGCCGGACCGCCCGGCCGCGCAGAAGCCGCTCCGGGTCACCCTGGCCGCGGCGGTCAAGCGCGCGGCCGACCAGAACGAGAAGCTGACTTCGCTCTCGTACCGCATGAAGGGCCAGGTGCCGGGGGGCGGCGCGATCGAGGGCCAGGCCGCGATGGCGCTGAAGCCGCTCGCCATGCGGATGAAGATGAAGCAGAAGAGCGCCGGGGAGAGCGCCGAGGTCGAGATCCGCCTCGTCGGCGGCGTCATGTACCTCAACGGAGGCGAGAAGGCCGCCGCCGAGCTGGACGGCAAGAGCTGGCTCAAGTTCGACCTGTCCGGGCTCGGCAAGGGCGGCCAGAACCCGCTGGCCGGGCTGGGCGGCCAGGCGGACCGGAACCCGACGGAGGACTCGGCGTCGCTGACCGCCGCCAAGGACCTCAAGAAGGTCGGCCAGGAGACGGTCGACGGCGTGGCCACCACCCACTACGCGGGCACCGTGCCGCTGGACGTGATGCGCGCGAGTCTCAAGGGCGAGGACGCGGCGACCAGGCAGCGCCGGGAGAAGAGCCTCAAGAAGTACGAGGAGATGGGCGTCAAGGCCGTCACGATGGACATGTGGATCGACGGGAACGACCACACCAAGCAGTTCCGCACCCGCGCGGCCGCCGAGAAGGGCCCGCTGGATCTCACCATCACGTTCCTCGACTACAACAAGCCGGTCGTCGTGAAGGCGCCGCCGGCCTCCGCGACGGCGGACCTGGCCGAGATGTTCAAGGACACCGGGAGCGGCCAGGAGTGAGCCGTACAGCCCGATTTGCCTGACCGGGATTCGGTCCCGTACTCTTCCACAGAAGCCAAAGACCGCTGGTCGTTGCCGTGCTCTCGTAGAGGGTGTGGCGGCCGAAGGATCCGCTAGCTGCGGACGTCCTGCGCAGGTGACTGTGGACAGCTCCCGGATTCCATTCGGTTGAGCTACGCCCCGTGCGCCTGCGCCGGGGCGTTTCGTTTTGCCCAGCCCCTTCTGAGCGGTCCTCATCACCCGGAAGGAGGCCGACGCTCTATGGCAAGGCCCGACAAGGCTGCCGCGGTAGCCGAGCTCGCGGAGCAGTTCCGCAGCTCGAACGCCGCCGTGCTGACCGAGTACCGGGGTCTCACCGTGGCTCAGCTCAAGCAGCTGCGCCGTTCGCTCGGTGAGAACGCCCAGTACGCCGTGGTGAAGAACACGCTGACCAAGATTGCGGCCAACGAGGCCGGGATCAACACGCTCGACGACCTGTTCAACGGTCCGACAGCGGTTGCCTTCGTCACCGGTGACCCGGTGGAGTCGGCGAAGGGTCTTCGTGACTTCGCCAAGGACAACCCCAACCTCATCATCAAGGGCGGTGTCCTTGACGGTAAGGCGCTGTCCGCCGATGAGATCAAGAAGCTTGCGGACCTCGAGTCCCGCGAGGTTCTGCTCGCCAAGCTGGCGGGCGCCATGAAGGGCAAGCAGTCCCAGGCTGCCGCGCTCTTCCAGGCGCTTCCCTCGAAGTTCGTCCGCACCGCGGAGGCGCTTCGTGCCAAGAAGGCCGAGCAGGGCGGTGCCGAGTAATTCGGCTCGCGCATTGATCAGCGCCGCCTGAAGGCGCGCTGGTCGCAGCGGGCCGAACGCCCGCCGACATATACATCCCGGCACCAGCCGATTTAGTGGAAGGATCGCCCATCATGGCGAAGCTCAGCCAGGACGACCTGCTTGCGCAGTTCGAGGAGATGACCCTCATCGAGCTCTCCGAGTTCGTGAAGGCGTTCGAGGAGAAGTTCGACGTCACCGCCGCCGCTCCGGTCGCCGCTGCCGCTGGTGGCGCCGCTGCCGCCCCGGCCGAGGCCGAGGCCGAGCAGGACGAGTTCGACGTCATCCTCACCGGCGCCGGCGAGAAGAAGATCCAGGTCATCAAGGTCGTGCGTGAGCTGACCTCCCTGGGTCTGAAGGAGGCCAAGGACCTCGTGGACGGCGCCCCGAAGCCCGTTCTCGAGAAGGTCGCCAAGGACGCCGCCGAGAAGGCCGCCGAGTCCCTCAAGGGCGCCGGCGCGTCCGTCGAGGTCAAGTAAGTCCCCACTTGCGCCCACGGGCGCGTGGATTGAGTCTCTGACGCGTGGTTCCGCATAGGAGCCGCAAGGGACACAGCGAAGGGCGATCACCCAGACGGGTGGTCGCCCTTCGACGTGTGCGAGGCCTGCCGGGTTCTTCCGGATCCGGTGGGTATCGTGATCTTCGCCGTGCGCCCCTGACGCTGGTCAGTGACGATCTCAGCAGCCAGTTTGGGTTGGGGGGCCTTGACGAACCGCACGTAGCGCGCAATTCTCAGGACGCGTCGTCACAAGGATCCGGATCCGAGGCATGGATCGACGACCGAACGGGCAGTATCGAGGTGCGCCTGCTGGCGCGAGGGCAAGCCGCGGAGTTGAGAACAACGAGGGTCTCGAAAACCCGCACTGGACATCAGTGTGCCAAGTGGCTACACTGACCCTTTGCGCTGCCTGTTAACTGCCCCCTGCCCGTCACCAGGGGCATCCCCACGTATGAGCATCGTTGACTGAAGCATCCCTGAGCTGGCCATTTGGCCAACCAGGAGCGTCTGTCTCCGTGTCCATGGTGGGACCGGTACGCGCGTAGTGAGTCCGAGCCCTCGGAAGGACCCCCTCTTGGCCGCCTCGCGCAACGCCTCGACCGCGAATACGAACAACGGCGCCAGCACCGCCCCGCTGCGCATCTCCTTTGCAAAGATCAAGGAGCCCCTCGAGGTTCCGAACCTCCTCGCGTTGCAGACCGAGAGCTTTGACTGGCTGCTCGGCAATGCCGCATGGAAGGCTCGTGTCGAGGCGGCTCTGGACAGCGGACAGGACGTCCCCACCAAGTCCGGTCTGGAAGAGATCTTCGAGGAGATCTCTCCGATCGAGGACTTTTCCGGGTCGATGTCGCTGACCTTCCGCGACCACCGTTTCGAGCCTCCCAAGAACTCCATCGACGAGTGCAAGGAGCGCGACTTCACGTACGCGGCCCCGCTCTTCGTCACGGCCGAGTTCACCAACAACGAGACCGGCGAGATCAAGTCCCAGACGGTCTTCATGGGCGACTTCCCGCTCATGACCAACAAGGGCACCTTCGTCATCAACGGCACCGAGCGTGTCGTCGTGTCGCAGCTGGTCCGCTCGCCGGGTGTCTACTTCGACTCCAACATCGACAAGACGTCCGACAAGGACATCTTCACGGCCAAGATCATCCCGTCCCGGGGTGCCTGGCTGGAGATGGAGATCGACAAGCGCGACATGGTCGGTGTCCGCATCGACCGCAAGCGCAAGCAGTCCGTCACCGTCCTGCTCAAGGCTCTCGGCTGGACCACCGAGCAGATCCTCGAGGAGTTCGGCGAGTACGAGTCGATGCGCGCCACCCTGGAGAAGGACCACACCCAGGGCCAGGACGACGCGCTGCTCGACATCTACCGCAAGCTCCGCCCGGGCGAGCCGCCGACGCGCGAGGCCGCTCAGACGCTGCTCGAGAACCTCTACTTCAACCCGAAGCGCTACGACCTCGCCAAGGTCGGCCGCTACAAGGTGAACAAGAAGCTCGGCGCCGAAGAGCCGCTGGACGCCGGCGTGCTCACCACCGACGACGTCATCGCGACCATCAAGTACCTGGTCAAGCTGCACGCCGGTGAGACCGAGACCGTGGGCGAGAGCGGCACCCAGATCGTCGTCGAGACCGACGACATCGACCACTTCGGCAACCGTCGTCTGCGCAACGTCGGCGAGCTCATCCAGAACCAGGTCCGCACGGGTCTGGCTCGTATGGAGCGCGTCGTGCGTGAGCGCATGACGACCCAGGACGTCGAGGCGATCACGCCGCAGACCCTGATCAACATCCGGCCGGTCGTCGCCTCCATCAAGGAGTTCTTCGGCACCAGCCAGCTGTCGCAGTTCATGGACCAGAACAACCCGCTGTCGGGTCTCACCCACAAGCGCCGTCTGTCCGCGCTTGGCCCGGGTGGTCTGTCCCGTGAGCGGGCCGGCTTCGAGGTCCGTGACGTGCACCCGTCGCACTACGGCCGCATGTGCCCGATCGAGACCCCTGAAGGCCCGAACATCGGTCTGATCGGCTCGCTCGCCTCCTACGGCCGGGTCAACGCGTTCGGCTTCGTCGAGACCCCGTACCGCAAGGTCGTCGACGACCAGGTGACCGACGAGGTCGACTACCTGACCGCCGACGAGGAAGACCGGTTCGTCATCGCGCAGGCCAACGCCGCGCTGACCGACGACATGCGCTTCGCCGAAGCCCGTGTCCTGGTCCGCCGTCGTGGCGGCGAGGTCGACTACGTCCCGGGCTCCGACGTGGACTACATGGACGTCTCGCCGCGCCAGATGGTCTCGGTCGCGACCGCCATGATCCCGTTCCTCGAGCACGACGACGCCAACCGTGCCCTCATGGGCGCGAACATGATGCGTCAGGCCGTTCCGCTGATCACGGCCGAGGCGCCGCTGGTCGGCACCGGCATGGAGTACCGCTGCGCGGTCGACGCCGGTGACGTCATCAAGGCGGAGAAGGAAGGTGTTGTCCAGGAGGTCTCCGCGGACTACATCACCGTCGCCAACGACGACGGCACGTACACCACGTACCGCATCGCCAAGTTCTCCCGGTCGAACCAGGGCACCTCGGTCAACCAGAAGGTTGTCGTGGACGAGGGCGCCCGGGTCGTCGAGGGCCAGGTCCTCGCCGACGGTCCGGCCACCGAGCAGGGCGAGATGGCGCTCGGCAAGAACCTGCTGGTCGCGTTCATGCCGTGGGAGGGTCACAACTACGAGGACGCGATCATCCTGTCGCAGCGCCTCGTGCAGGACGACGTCCTCTCCTCGATCCACATCGAGGAGCACGAGGTCGACGCCCGTGACACCAAGCTCGGCCCGGAGGAGATCACCCGGGACATCCCGAACGTCTCCGAGGAGGTCCTCGCCGACCTCGACGAGCGCGGCATCATCCGTATCGGTGCCGAGGTCGTCGCAGGCGACATCCTGGTCGGCAAGGTCACGCCCAAGGGTGAGACCGAGCTGACCCCGGAGGAGCGTCTGCTCCGCGCGATCTTCGGTGAGAAGGCGCGTGAGGTCCGTGACACCTCGCTAAAGGTGCCGCACGGCGAGACCGGCAAGGTCATCGGCGTCCGGGTCTTCGACCGCGAGGAGGGCGACGAGCTGCCGCCGGGCGTGAACCAGCTGGTTCGCGTGTACGTCGCGCAGAAGCGCAAGATCACCGATGGTGACAAGCTCGCCGGCCGTCACGGCAACAAGGGCGTCATCTCGAAGATCCTGCCGATCGAGGACATGCCGTTCCTGGAGGACGGCACCCCGGTCGACATCATCCTCAACCCCCTCGGTGTCCCGTCCCGAATGAACCCGGGACAGGTCCTCGAGATCCACCTCGGCTGGCTCGCCAGCCGCGGCTGGGACGTCTCCGGTCTGGCCGACGACTGGGCCCAGCGCCTGCAGGCCATCGGCGCCGACCAGGTCGAGCCGGGCACCAACGTCGCGACCCCGGTCTTCGACGGTGCGCGCGAGGACGAGATCGCCGGTCTCTTCGAGGCCACGATCCCGAACCGCGACGGTGACCGGCTGGTCCAGCCTTCCGGCAAGGCCAACCTGTTCGACGGCCGCTCCGGCGAGCCGTTCCCGGACCCGATCTCGATCGGGTACATGTACATCCTCAAGCTCCACCACCTGGTCGACGACAAGCTGCACGCCCGCTCGACCGGCCCGTACTCGATGATCACCCAGCAGCCGCTGGGTGGTAAGGCCCAGTTCGGCGGCCAGCGATTCGGTGAGATGGAGGTGTGGGCGCTGGAGGCTTACGGCGCCGCGTACGCCCTCCAGGAGCTGCTGACCATCAAGTCCGACGACGTCACCGGCCGCGTGAAGGTCTACGAGGCCATCGTCAAGGGCGAGAACATCCCCGAGCCCGGCATTCCCGAGTCCTTCAAGGTGCTCATCAAGGAAATGCAGTCGCTCTGCCTCAACGTGGAGGTGCTCTCCTCGGACGGCATGTCCATCGAGATGCGCGACACGGACGAGGACGTCTTCCGCGCTGCGGAGGAGCTCGGTATCGACCTGTCCCGGCGTGAGCCGAGCAGCGTCGAAGAGGTCTGACGGGTCTGGCCGGGACCTCCTCGTGAGGTCCCGGCCCTGCCCCGGACCCGTACAGACCATGATTGAGACACGACCCCGAAAGAGGGATTGACGACAAGTGCTCGACGTCAACTTCTTCGACGAGCTGCGGATCGGCCTTGCCACCGCGGACGACATCCGACAGTGGTCGCACGGCGAGGTCAAGAAGCCGGAGACCATCAACTACCGCACGCTCAAGCCCGAGAAGGACGGACTCTTCTGCGAGAAGATCTTCGGTCCGACCCGGGACTGGGAGTGCTACTGCGGCAAGTACAAGCGTGTCCGCTTCAAGGGCATCATCTGTGAGCGCTGTGGCGTAGAGGTCACCCGCGCCAAGGTGCGCCGTGAGCGGATGGGCCACATTGAGCTGGCCGCTCCCGTCACCCACATCTGGTACTTCAAGGGCGTCCCGTCGCGCCTTGGCTACCTGCTCGACCTCGCGCCGAAGGACCTCGAGAAGGTCATCTACTTCGCCGCGTACATGATCACGTTCGTGGACGAGGAGCGCCGTACGCGCGACCTGCCCTCGCTGGAGGCTCATGTCTCCGTCGAGCGCCAGCAGGTCGAGAACCGCCGCGACGCCGACCTCGAAGCCCGCGCCAAGAAGCTCGAGACCGACCTGGCCGAGCTCGAGGCCGAGGGCGCCAAGGCCGATGTGCGCCGCAAGGTGCGCGAAGGCGCCGAGCGTGAGATGAAGCAGCTGCGCGACCGTGCGCAGCGCGAGATCGACCGTCTCGACGAGGTGTGGAACCGCTTCAAGAACCTCAAGGTCCAGGACCTGGAGGGTGACGAGCTGCTCTACCGCGAGCTGCGTGACCGCTTCGGCACGTACTTCGACGGCTCGATGGGTGCCGCGGCGCTGCAGAAGCGCCTGGAGTCCTTCGACCTCGAGGAGGAGGCCGAGCGTCTCCGCGAGATCATCCGTACCGGCAAGGGCCAGAAGAAGACCCGTGCGCTCAAGCGCCTCAAGGTCGTCTCCGCGTTCCTGCAGACCAGCAACAGCCCCAAGGGCATGGTGCTCGACTGCGTGCCGGTGATCCCGCCGGACCTGCGTCCGATGGTGCAGCTGGACGGTGGCCGCTTCGCGACCTCCGACCTGAACGACCTGTACCGCCGTGTGATCAACCGCAACAACCGCCTCAAGCGTCTCCTTGACCTCGGTGCCCCCGAGATCATCGTGAACAACGAGAAGCGGATGCTGCAGGAGGCCGTCGACGCGCTGTTCGACAACGGCCGCCGTGGTCGCCCGGTGACCGGTCCCGGTAACCGCCCGCTGAAGTCCCTGAGCGACATGCTCAAGGGCAAGCAGGGCCGTTTCCGTCAGAACCTGCTCGGCAAGCGTGTGGACTACTCCGCGCGTTCCGTCATCGTCGTCGGTCCGCAGCTGAAGCTGCACCAGTGCGGTCTGCCCAAGGCCATGGCGCTGGAGCTCTTCAAGCCGTTCGTGATGAAGCGCCTGGTCGACCTGAACCACGCGCAGAACATCAAGAGCGCCAAGCGGATGGTCGAGCGCGGCCGCACGGTCGTGTACGACGTCCTCGAAGAGGTCATCGCCGAGCACCCGGTTCTGCTGAACCGTGCGCCCACGCTGCACCGCCTCGGCATCCAGGCCTTCGAGCCGCAGCTGGTCGAGGGCAAGGCCATCCAGATCCACCCGCTCGTCTGCACCGCGTTCAACGCGGACTTCGACGGTGACCAGATGGCCGTGCACCTGCCGCTGTCCGCGGAGGCGCAGGCCGAGGCCCGCATCCTGATGCTGTCCTCGAACAACATCCTCAAGCCGGCCGACGGCCGTCCGGTCACCATGCCCACCCAGGACATGGTGCTCGGCCTCTTCTTCCTCACCACGGACGAGGAGGAGCGCGAGGTGCGCGGCGAGGGCCGTGCGTTCAACTCCACCGCCGAGGCGATCATGGCCTTCGACGCCCGGGAGCTCTCGCTCCAGGCGAAGGTCGACATCCGCTTCCCGGTCGGCACGATCCCGCCGCGTGGCTGGACCCCGCCGGTCGCCGAGGAGAGCTCGGACATCGCCGCGGGCGAGTGGCAGCAGGGTGACAGCTTCCGGCTGCGTACGACTCTGGGCCGCGCGCTCTTCAACGAGCTGCTGCCCGAGGACTACCCCTTCGTCGACTACTCCGTCGGCAAGAAGCAGCTCTCCGAGATCGTCAACGACCTCGCCGAGCGCTACCCCAAGGTCATCGTGGCGGCGACGCTCGACAACCTGAAGGCGGCGGGCTTCTTCTGGGCCACCCGTTCCGGTGTCACGGTCGCCATCTCCGACATCGTCGTTCCCGAGGCGAAGAAGGAGATCGTCAAGGGCTACGAGGCGCAGGACGAGAAGGTCCAGAAGCAGTACGAGCGCGGTCTGATCACCAAGCAGGAGCGCACGCAGGAACTCATCACCATCTGGACCAAGGCGACCAACGAGGTTGCCGAGGCGATGAACGCGAACTTCCCGAAGACCAACCCCATCTTCATGATGGTCAACTCGGGTGCTCGCGGAAACATGATGCAGATGCGTCAGATCGCCGGTATGCGTGGTCTGGTGTCCAACGCCAAGAACGAGACCATCCCGCGGCCCATCAAGGCGTCGTTCCGTGAGGGTCTGTCCGTGCTGGAGTACTTCATCTCCACGCACGGTGCCCGTAAGGGTCTGGCGGACACCGCCCTGCGTACCGCCGACTCGGGTTACCTGACCCGTCGTCTGGTCGACGTCTCGCAGGACGTCATCATCCGCGAGGAGGACTGCGGCACCGACCGCGGCCTGAAGCTCAAGATCGCGGAGCGCGGCGCCGACGGTGTGCTGCGCAAGACCGAGGACGTCGAGACCTCCGTGTACGCGCGGATGCTCGCCGAGGACGTCGTCGTCGACGGCAAGGTCATCGCGCCGGCCAATGTCGACCTGGGTGACGTGCTCATCGACGCCCTGGTGGGCGCCGGTGTCGTGGAGGTCAAGACCCGCTCGGTCCTGACCTGTGAGTCGGCGGTCGGCACCTGTGCCTTCTGCTACGGCCGTTCGCTGGCCACCGGCAAGCTGGTCGACATCGGTGAGGCGGTCGGCATCATCGCCGCCCAGTCCATCGGTGAGCCCGGTACCCAGCTCACGATGCGTACCTTCCACACCGGTGGTGTGGCCGGTGACGACATCACCCAGGGTCTGCCCCGTGTCGTCGAGCTCTTCGAGGCTCGTACGCCCAAGGGTGTCGCCCCGATCTCGGAGGCGGCAGGCCGCATCCGTATCGAGGAGACCGAGAAGACCAAGAAGATCGTCGTCACCCCCGACGACGGCAGCGACGAGACGCCGTTCCCGATCTCGAAGCGTGCCCGTCTGCTGGTGGGCGAGGGCGACCACGTCGAGGTGGGCCAGAAGCTCACCGTGGGTGCCACCAACCCGCACGACGTGCTGCGGATCCTCGGTCAGCGCGCGGTCCAGGTCCACCTGGTCGGCGAGGTCCAGAAGGTCTACAACTCGCAGGGTGTGTCGATCCACGACAAGCACATCGAGATCATCATCCGGCAGATGCTGCGCCGTGTGACGATCATCGAGTCCGGCGACGCGGAACTGCTGCCGGGCGAGCTCGTCGAGCGCTCGAAGTTCGAGACCGAGAACCGTCGTGTGGTCACCGAGGGCGGTCACCCCGCCTCCGGCCGTCCGCAGCTGATGGGTATCACCAAGGCCTCGCTGGCGACCGAGTCGTGGCTGTCCGCGGCGTCCTTCCAGGAGACGACCAGGGTTCTGACCGACGCGGCGATCAACGCCAAGTCGGACTCCCTGATCGGCCTCAAGGAGAACGTCATCATCGGTAAGCTCATCCCGGCCGGTACGGGTCTGTCCCGTTACCGCAACATCCGGGTGGAGCCCACCGAGGAGGCCAAGGCCGCGATGTACTCGGCCGTCGGCTACGACGACATCGACTACTCGCCGTTCGGCACCGGCTCCGGCCAGGCCGTTCCGCTGGAGGACTACGACTACGGTCCGTACAACCAGTAAAAGCGCTTAGTCGCCCACAGGGCGGTCATCCCTCGCGGATGGCCGCCCTGTGTCGTACATTGCAGGCTGGTGTGTCCTGCGCGTGTGCATTTGTTTTGACCGGAGCCGATGCGGTAGGTACGCTCTGACCTTGTGCCTGGGGTGTGCCTGGGCTCGTGTGCGTGTCCTCAACCGCATGGCGAGTCCGCGAAAGGCCACCGTAATCTGCGCTCTCTTCCCTTTGCGGGGGAGCCTGCAGCATTCGACACACCCGACCGCGTGGGTCGGCGACGTTCCAGGTTAGTTTCACATACGGCACACAGAAACCGGAGAAGTAGTGCCTACGATCCAGCAGCTGGTCCGGAAGGGCCGGCAGGACAAGGTCGAGAAGAACAAGACGCCCGCACTCGAGGGTTCCCCTCAGCGCCGCGGCGTCTGCACGCGTGTGTTCACGACCACCCCGAAGAAGCCGAACTCGGCCCTGCGGAAGGTCGCGCGTGTGCGTCTGACCTCCGGCATCGAGGTCACGGCCTACATTCCGGGTGAGGGACACAACCTGCAGGAGCACTCCATCGTGCTCGTGCGTGGTGGCCGTGTGAAGGACCTGCCGGGTGTTCGTTACAAGATCATCCGCGGTTCCCTCGACACCCAGGGTGTCAAGAACCGCAAGCAGGCCCGCAGCCGCTACGGCGCCAAGAAGGAGAAGTAAGAATGCCTCGTAAGGGCCCCGCCCCGAAGCGCCCGGTCATCATCGACCCGGTCTACGGTTCTCCTCTTGTCACGTCGCTGATCAACAAGATCCTGCTCAACGGCAAGCGTTCCACTGCCGAGCGGATCGTCTACGGCGCCATGGAAGGCCTCCGCGAGAAGACCGGCGCCGACCCGGTCATCACGCTGAAGCGCGCTCTCGAGAACGTCAAGCCGACTCTCGAGGTCAAGTCCCGCCGTGTCGGTGGCGCCACCTACCAGGTGCCGATCGAGGTCAAGCCCGGTCGCGCCGGCACCCTCGCGCTCCGCTGGGTCGTGGGTTACTCCCGCGCCCGTCGCGAGAAGACCATGACCGAGCGCCTCATGAACGAACTGCTCGACGCCTCCAACGGCCTCGGCGCTTCGGTCAAGAAGCGTGAGGACACGCACAAGATGGCCGAGTCCAACAAGGCCTTCGCGCACTACCGCTGGTAGTCGCTACCCACATCGAGACCGAGAGAAGATTGAGCCTTATGGCCACCACTTCGCTTGACCTGGCCAAGGTCCGCAACATTGGGATCATGGCCCACATCGACGCGGGCAAGACGACGACCACCGAGCGCATCCTGTTTTACACCGGTGTGAGCTACAAGATCGGTGAGGTCCACGACGGCGCTGCCACGATGGACTGGATGGAGCAGGAGCAGGAGCGCGGCATCACGATTACGTCCGCCGCGACGACCTGTCACTGGCCGCTCGAGGACGTCGATCACACCATCAACATCATCGACACCCCGGGTCACGTCGACTTCACGGTCGAGGTGGAGCGTTCGCTCCGCGTGCTCGACGGTGCTGTCACGGTGTTCGACGGTGTCGCCGGCGTTGAGCCGCAGTCCGAGACCGTCTGGCGTCAGGCGGACCGCTACGGCGTTCCGCGTATCTGCTTCGTCAACAAGCTCGACCGCACCGGCGCCGAGTTCCACCGCTGCGTCGACATGATCGTGGACCGCCTCGGCGCGACCCCGATCGTGATGCAGCTGCCGATCGGTGCCGAGGCAGACTTCAAGGGCATCGTCGACCTCGTTCGTATGAAGGCTCTTGTCTGGTCCGCCGAGGCCACCAAGGGCGAGATGTACGACGTCGTCGACATCCCGGCCACGCACACCGAGGCCGCCGAGGAGTGGCGCGGCAAGCTGGTCGAGACCGTCGCGGAGAACGACGAAGAGATCATGGAGCTGTACCTGGAGGGCGTCGAGCCCACCGAGGAGCAGCTGTACGCCGCGATCCGTCGTATCACCATCGCGTCCGGCAAGGGCGGCGGCACCACCGTCACCCCCGTCTTCTGCGGTACCGCGTTCAAGAACAAGGGCGTGCAGCCCCTGCTCGACGCGGTTGTGCGCTACCTCCCCTCCCCCCTGGACGTCGAAGGCATTGATGGCCACGACGTCAAGGACGCGGAGAAGGTCATCACGCGCAAGCCGTCCGAGGACGAGCCGCTGGCCGCCCTGGCCTTCAAGATCGCGAGCGACCCGCACCTGGGCAAGCTCACCTTCATCCGGGTCTACTCGGGTCGCCTGGAGTCCGGCACTGCAGTGCTGAACCCCACCAAGGGCAAGAAGGAGCGCATCGGCAAGATCTACCGTATGCACGCGAACAAGCGTGAGGAGATCGACGCGGTGGGCGCCGGCGACATCGTCGCCGTCATGGGCCTGAAGCAGACCACCACCGGTGAGACGCTGTGTGACGACAAGAACCCGGTGATCCTGGAGTCCATGGACTTCCCGGCGCCGGTCATCCAGGTCGCCATCGAGCCCAAGTCCAAGGGTGACCAGGAGAAGCTGGGTGTCGCCATCCAGCGTCTCGCGGAGGAGGACCCCTCCTTCCAGGTCCACTCCGACGAGGAGACCGGCCAGACCATCATCGGTGGTATGGGCGAGCTTCACCTCGAGGTGCTCGTCGACCGCATGCGGCGCGAGTTCCGCGTCGAGGCCAACGTCGGCAAGCCGCAGGTCGCGTACCGCGAGACGATCCGCAAGGCCGTCGAGCGTATCGACTACACGCACAAGAAGCAGACCGGTGGTACCGGTCAGTTCGCGAAGGTGCAGATCGCGCTGGAGCCCATCGAGGGCGGCGACGCGACCTACGAGTTCGTGAACAAGGTCACCGGTGGCCGCATCCCCCGTGAGTACATCCCCTCGGTGGACGCGGGTGCGCAGGAAGCCATGCAGTTCGGCATCCTGGCCGGCTACGAGATGGTGGGCGTCCGCGTCACCCTTCTCGACGGTGGTTACCACGAGGTCGACTCCTCCGAACTCGCGTTCAAGATCGCTGGTTCGCAGGCGTTCAAGGAGGGTGCCCGCAAGGCGTCCCCCGTGCTTCTCGAGCCGATGATGGCCGTCGAGGTCACGACGCCCGAGGACTACATGGGCGATGTCATCGGCGACCTCAACTCCCGCCGTGGCCAGATTCAGGCCATGGACGAGCGCAGCGGTGCCCGGGTCGTCAAGGGCCTGGTTCCGCTGTCGGAGATGTTCGGCTACGTCGGAGACCTCCGCAGCAAGACCTCGGGTCGCGCAAGCTACTCGATGCAGTTCGACTCCTACGCCGAGGTTCCGCGGAACGTCGCCGAGGAGATCATCGCGAAGGCCAAGGGCGAGTAACTCTCCCGAGTACACGCTTTAGGCTTGTCACCGGAGCCTGCGGGGGCATTCCAGCCGCTACGCAAGTAATGCGGCCGGAATGCCCCGGGCCCCGGCATCCCAGCAAAGATCACCTGGCGCCGATGAAGCAAGGCGTACAGAACCACTCCACAGGAGGACCCAGTGGCGAAGGCGAAGTTCGAGCGGACTAAGCCGCACGTCAACATCGGCACCATCGGTCACATCGACCACGGTAAGACGACCCTCACGGCCGCCATTACCAAGGTGCTGCATGACGCGTACCCGGACCTGAACGAGGCCTCGGCCTTCGACCAGATCGACAAGGCTCCTGAGGAGCGCCAGCGCGGTATCACGATCTCGATCGCGCACGTCGAGTACCAGACGGAGTCGCGTCACTACGCGCACGTCGACTGCCCCGGTCACGCGGACTACATCAAGAACATGATCACGGGTGCGGCGCAGATGGACGGCGCCATCCTCGTGGTCGCCGCGACCGACGGCCCGATGCCGCAGACCAAGGAGCACGTGCTCCTGGCCCGCCAGGTTGGCGTTCCGTACATCGTTGTCGCCCTGAACAAGGCCGACATGGTGGACGACGAGGAGATCCTGGAGCTCGTCGAGCTCGAGGTCCGCGAGCTGCTCTCCGAGTACGAGTTCCCGGGCGACGACCTTCCGGTCGTCAAGGTCTCGGCGCTCAAGGCGCTCGAGGGTGACAAGGAGTGGGGCCAGACCGTCCTCGACCTGATGAAGGCCGTCGACGAGTCCATCCCGCAGCCCGAGCGTGACGTCGACAAGCCGTTCCTGATGCCGATCGAGGACGTCTTCACGATCACCGGTCGTGGCACCGTCGTCACCGGTCGTATCGAGCGTGGTGTCCTCAAGGTCAACGAGACCGTTGACATCGTGGGCATCAAGCAGGAGAAGACCACCACCACGGTCACCGGCATCGAGATGTTCCGCAAGCTGCTCGACGAGGGCCAGGCCGGTGAGAACGTCGGTCTGCTCCTCCGTGGCATCAAGCGCGAGGACGTCGAGCGCGGCCAGGTCATCATCAAGCCCGGTTCGGTCACGCCGCACACCGAGTTCGAGGCCCAGGCCTACATCCTGTCGAAGGACGAGGGTGGTCGTCACACCCCCTTCTTCAACAACTACCGCCCGCAGTTCTACTTCCGTACCACGGACGTGACCGGCGTTGTGACCCTCCCCGAGGGCACCGAGATGGTCATGCCGGGCGACAACACCACCATGACGGTCAACCTGATTCAGCCGGTCGCCATGGAGGAGGGCCTCAAGTTCGCCATCCGTGAGGGTGGCCGGACTGTGGGCGCCGGCCAGGTCATCAAGATCAACAAGTAATTGCTGATCTGACCTGGTTGCTCCTGGAGCAAACAGCTGGGGCCCCGCACTTCGGTGCGGGGCCCCTTTGCTGTGTCTGGTTGCCTGTGCGCTGAAGCCGGATCAGCCGGCGGTTCCTGCCTCGGGCTGCCAGGTCCAGGGGTGCGCGTCTGCCCCCAGACCCACCACGGTGGCGCCCGAGCGGCCTATGTGAAGGGCGGGCGCGTCCAGTGCCGCCATTCCCCGAGTGCGCGTCAGAACCCTTCTGCCGGTGCGGAGTTGGAGCCGTCCGTGGGTGTCCTTGCCGAGCAGTACGGGGCCGCCGGGCGCCGCGGCCACGCTCACCGGGCCGAAGCCGCCGAAGCCCTCCTTGCGGGGCCGTGCGGGGGCGCCCCCGGCGCGTACGGCCATCACGGCCGTGGCTGTCGGCCTGCGGTAGTACAGCTCTATGCCGCCGTCGTGGGTCGGCACCGGGGCGACCGGGTCCCCGGGCACGGGCAGGCCCCCGCCCGCGCGGTAAGTGAGGGGCAGGCCCATCGTGTCCTGCGTCCAGTGGTGCACGCCCTCGCGGCCGGCGGCAAAGACATGGACCCGGCCCGCGCGGTCCACGACCGTCGACAGGCCGTCCTGGACCTCCTCGCCGCCGAGGTCGCGCCAGCGGTCCCAGTCCCCTGAGGCGTCGCGGACCCGTGTGCTGATGCCCTTGTCGGCGTTGCGGACGAAGAGATGGACCCGGCCGTCGGGGGCCGCGACGGCGACCGGGACGCCGATGCGGCGGCCGCGGTCGTCTCCCCGCTCGGGGTTGCCGAGCCCCTTCCAGGCCAGGAACGCGCTGCCGGGGGAGCCCTGCTCCAGCAGGACGACCTCGCGCCGGTTGGGCCCGCCGCGGCCGCCGATCTCGGCGAAGCGCAGCGCGAACAGCAACTGGCGGCCGTCCTTCAGCGTTGCGCCGCCCAGCGCGGGCGCGAGCGGGCCGCCGCCGAGGTCGTCCGGGTTGCCCCACTGCCCGCTGCCCGGCCTGGTCTCGCGCCAGCGGACCGCACGCAGCCCGAGCACCCCGTAGGCGACCAGCCGGCCGGACGGCTCGGCGGCGACGACGGTGCGGGAGCCGGGGTGGCGGTAGTGGGTGGAGCGGACCCAGCCCTTCTTGTTCTTGAGCGGACGGATGCCGCCGACGCTGTAGTCGCCGCAGCCGGACGGGTTGCCGCACTCCCACCGCGGGTCGCCGCCGTACGGGACGAGGTTGTCGGCCTTCTCCTTGAGCACCGCGGCCGGGAGGTTCTTGGGCCAGTGGCGGTTGTAGTAGCCGCGGAAGGCGGTGGCGACGAAGGCGGGCACATGGCCGCCGTCCTTCGTCGCACGGGCGACCCAGCGGACCATGGCGGCCCAGCTGAAGGAGGCGACCGCGGTGTGGTCGCCGTGATCCGAGTAGCCGCGCTGCTCGCTGTCCTTCTTGCGGGTGGCCTCGTCGCTGTGCTGGATGTCCGGGTCGGGGTCCAGGGTCTGGATCACGGTCGGCCGGTACTGCTCCATCAGCCCGACCAGTACGTCGACGAGCGAGTCGTAGTCGTACGAGACGGCCCTGCGCAGCGGGGAGTCGGCGGCGACGACGGTGGTCAGCCCCAGCGCGCGGTCCCGCCACAGGCTGGGCAGCGCCATGTACCGGCGCCTGGTGTGCATGGGGAGGTTGAGGAAGATCAGCTCGACCCTGCGGTAGCCGTTGACGAGGGTGTTGATCTCGGCACGGTGGCCGCCCTGCAGCGGGGCGACGTCCTTGGTCCACTCGGTGAACCTGCCGAGCCCGAGCAGGGACGCGTAGGCCTGGCGCAGGCCCTGGTGACGGGCCGAGGAGTAGGCGGCCTTGTCCGCTTGGTCGTTCGGGTTGCCGGGTATGTGGTTGACGCCCTCGTGCTCGCCGGCGGTGACGTACACGCAGACCAGCGGAACCCCGGCGTCCAGCATCCGCTGGGTGTCGGGGTTCATGAAGTACAGATCGTCGTCGGGATGGGCGAGTATCTGCATCAGCTGTGCCCGCCGGGAGCTGGCGATGGGTATGCCGGGTGCGGGGTCCGCGGTGGGGTAGGAGCGCCGCTGGGCGGGTGGTACGGAGCAGGAGCTGAGAGCGGCGGCCGCGGCGACGGCGGCTGTGGCGCTGACCACATTCCGTCTGCTCGGGCCGCTCAGGCGCGCGGCAGCCGCCCCCCGGGCATGCGCGATGTTCATCTGTCCCGCTCCGTCCGCTTCCCCCGCAGCGGGCAGACAGGCCCCCCTTGCTGCGTACTCTCACACTCAGATAAGGGCGGACGGGCTGGTCACAGGCGGTCCGCGCTCAGCAAGACGGCCGATCGACACGCGAGGTTGCCTCGCGTCGCAAGGGCGTGGGTGAGAAGCGGATCAGTGGGGTACTCTCTCCGGCCGCGATTGGCCAGGGGTCTGCCCCATATGGCACACTAGCCAGGTTGCTCGGTTGAGTGCCAATGCTGCGCGCCTCCCGCCGGGAGGACCGGAAGCGAGTCCCACAGTACTCGTCGCCCCATCTGCCGTAAGGCAGCGCTGGAGCGGACGTACGGGAATCTTCCGGGAAGTGTCAGCGGGGTACCGACCAGGCACTCGGTGGGTGTTCTTCCCCCGATGCGCGGCCACGGCCCGCACCCCCTTGGTTGGGAAATCCTTCGGGAGATCTTCGTAGAGGGAGTGCGACACGCCCGACCGCGTGGGTCGGAGAAGAAAGCAGTACCCGCCGAGTTCCAGAGCGTTACGAGAGACAGGACTACTGAGTAGCCATGGCGGGACAGAAGATCCGCATCCGGCTCAAGGCCTACGACCACGAGGTCATCGACTCTTCGGCGAAGAAGATCGTCGAGACGGTGACCCGTACTGGTGCGTCGGTTGCAGGCCCGGTGCCGCTGCCCACTGAGAAGAACGTGTACTGCGTCATCAAGTCGCCGCACAAGTACAAGGACTCGCGCGAGCACTTCGAGATGCGCACGCACAAGCGCCTGATCGACATTCTCGACCCGACGCCCAAGACCGTTGACTCGTTGATGCGCCTGGACCTTCCGGCCGGCGTTGACATCGAGATCAAGCTCTGAGAGGCGCGGAAGAGATGGCTAAGCAGATCAAGGGCATCCTGGGCGAGAAGCTCGGCATGACCCAGGTCTGGGACGAGAACAACCGTGTCGTCCCGGTGACTGTGGTCAAGGCCGGTCCGAACGTTGTGACCCAGGTCCGTACGAATGACGTCGACGGCTACGAGTCGGTCCAGATCGCCTTCGGCGAGATCGACCCTCGCAAGGTGAACAAGCCCCTCAAGGGCCACTTCGCCAAGGCCGACGTGACCCCGCGCCGCCACCTGGTGGAGCTCCGTACCTCCGACGCCAGCGAGTACACGCTCGGCCAGGAGATCACTGCCGAGCTGTTCGAGTCCGGCGTCAAGGTTGACGTCACGGGCAAGAGCAAGGGCAAGGGCTTCGCCGGTGTCATGAAGCGTCACAACTTCAAGGGCCTCGGCGCCGGTCACGGCACCCAGCGCAAGCACCGCTCGCCCGGTTCCATCGGTGGCTGCGCCACCCCTGGGCGTGTCTTCAAGGGCATGCGCATGGCGGGCCGCATGGGTAACGAGCGGGTCACCACCCAGAACCTGACCATCCACGCGGTTGACGCGGAGAAGGGCCTGCTGCTCATCAAGGGCGCGGTTCCTGGTCCGAACGGCGGCCTCGTCCTCGTCCGCACTGCGGCCAAGGGGGTCTGAGGACTATGAGCACCATTGACATTCTGTCGCCCGCGGGCGACAAGTCCGGGACCGTCGAGCTCCCGGCCGAGATCTTCGACGCCAAGGTCAGCATCCCGCTGATCCACCAGGTCGTCGTCGCGCAGCTGGCCGCCGCCCGTCAGGGCACGCACAAGGTCAAGCGCCGTGGCGAGGTCCGTGGTGGTGGCAAGAAGCCTTACCGCCAGAAGGGCACCGGCCGCGCGCGCCAGGGTTCGACCCGTGCGCCGCAGTTCGCCGGCGGTGGCGTCGTCCACGGCCCCACGCCGCGTGACTACTCGCAGCGGACCCCCAAGAAGATGAAGGCCGCCGCCCTGCGCGGTGCCCTCTCCGACCGGGCCCGCAACAGCCGTATCCACGTCGTCACCGGCGTGGTCGACGGTGGCGTCTCCACGAAGGCCGCGAAGACCCTGCTGGGCAAGATCAGCGAGCGCAAGCACGTGCTCCTGGTCGTCGAGCGGGCCGACGAGGCCGCGTGGCTCTCCGCCCGCAACCTGCCCCAGGTGCACCTCCTGGAGCCGGGCCAGCTGAACACGTACGACGTGCTCGTCTCCGACGACGTGGTCTTCACCAAGGCCGCCTTCGAGTCCTTCGTGTCTGGCCCCAAGGCCGCTGAGACCGAAGGGAGCGACGCCTGATGTCCGAGGCGACCGTAACCAGCAAGACCTTCACGGACCCGCGCGACATTCTCGTCAAGCCGGTTGTGTCCGAGAAGAGCTACGCCCTGCTCGACGAGAACAAGTACACGTTCATCGTCGCGCCCGGCTCCAACAAGACCCAGATCAAGCAGGCCGTCGAGGCGGTCTTCTCGGTCAAGGTCACCGGGGTCAACACGATCAACCGTCAGGGTAAGCGCAAGCGCACCAAGACCGGTTTCGGCAAGCGCGCTGACACCAAGCGCGCCATCGTGACCCTCGCTGAGGGCGACCGAATCGACATCTTCGGCGGCCCGACCTCCTGACGGAGGTCGAGTCGTCCGGAATCGGACGAGGACTGAGAAATGGGTATCCGCAAGTACAAGCCGACGACCCCGGGCCGTCGTGGCTCCAGCGTCGCCGACTTTGTCGAGATCACGCGGTCCACGCCGGAGAAGTCGCTGGTCCGCCCCCTGCACAGCAAGGGCGGCCGTAACAACACCGGTCGTGTGACCGTCCGTCACCAGGGCGGTGGCCACAAGCGCGCCTACCGCGTGATCGACTTCCGTCGTCACGACAAGGACGGCGTGCCGGCCAAGGTCGCTCACATCGAGTACGACCCGAACCGCACCGCGCGCATCGCGCTTCTGCACTACGCAGACGGCGAGAAGCGCTACATCATCGCGCCCAAGGGCCTGACGCAGGGCGACCGTGTCGAGAACGGCCCGGCCGCCGACATCAAGCCCGGCAACAACCTGGCGCTGCGCAACATCCCGGTCGGTACGACCATCCACGCCATCGAGCTGCGGCCCGGCGGCGGCGCGAAGTTCGCCCGTTCCGCGGGTGCCTCCGTGCAGCTGCTGGCGAAGGAGGGCACTATGGCCCACCTTCGTATGCCGTCCGGTGAGATCCGGCTGGTCGACGCCCGCTGCCGCGCCACCATCGGCGAGGTCGGCAACGCCGAGCAGTCGAACATCAACTGGGGCAAGGCCGGCCGTCTGCGCTGGAAGGGCGTACGCCCGACCGTCCGCGGTGTCGCGATGAACCCGGTTGACCACCCGCACGGTGGTGGTGAGGGCAAGACCTCCGGTGGTCGCCACCCGGTCAGCCCGTGGGGTCAGAAGGAGGGTCGTACTCGCTCGCCGAAGAAGGCATCGAGCAAGTACATCGTCCGCCGCCGCAAGACGAACAAGAAGCGCTAGGAGCGGGTTTAGATGCCGCGCAGTCTCAAGAAGGGGCCCTTCGTCGACGACCACCTCATCAAGAAGGTGGACGTACAGAACGAAGCCGGCACCAAGAACGTCATCAAGACCTGGTCCCGTCGCTCGATGATCGTCCCGGCCATGCTGGGCCACACGATCGCGGTGCACAACGGCAAGACCCACGTCCCGGTGTTCGTCACCGAGTCGATGGTCGGCCACAAGCTCGGCGAGTTCTCGCCGACTCGCACCTTCCGCGGCCACGTCAAGGACGACCGGAAGTCGAAGCGCCGCTAACGCGGGGTGACTGACTATGACTTACACCGAAGGGACAACCATGGAAGCCAGGGCCCAGGCGCGGTACATCCGCGTCACGCCCATGAAGGCCCGCCGAGTGGTGGACCTCATCCGTGGCATGGATGCCACGGAGGCTCAGGCGGTCCTGCGTTTCGCCCCGCAGGCCGCGAGCGTGCCGGTTGGCAAGGTGCTTGACAGCGCCATCGCCAACGCTGCACACAACTACGACCACACCGACGCCTCTTCGCTGGTCATCAGCGAGGCGTACGTGGACGAGGGCCCGACCCTGAAGCGGTTCCGTCCGCGTGCTCAGGGCCGTGCCTACCGGATCCGTAAGCGGACCAGCCACATCACCGTGGTCGTCAGCAGCAAGGAAGGAACCCGGTAATGGGCCAGAAGGTTAACCCGCATGGGTTCCGGCTCGGCATCACCACGGACTTCAAGTCCCGTTGGTACGCCGACAAGCTGTACAAGGACTACGTCAAGGAAGACGTCGCCATCCGTCGGATGATGACGTCCGGCATGGAGCGCGCCGGTATCTCGAAGGTTGAGATCGAGCGCACCCGTGACCGCGTGCGGGTGGACATCCACACCGCGCGTCCCGGCATCGTCATCGGCCGCCGTGGCGCCGAGGCCGACCGCATCCGCGGCGACCTCGAGAAGCTCACGGGCAAGCAGGTCCAGCTGAACATCCTCGAGGTCAAGAACCCCGAGGTCGACGCTCAGCTGGTCGCGCAGGCCGTTGCCGAGCAGCTGTCCTCCCGCGTCTCCTTCCGTCGCGCCATGCGTAAGAGCATGCAGGGCACGATGAAGGCCGGCGCCAAGGGCATCAAGATCCAGTGCGGCGGCCGTCTCGGCGGCGCCGAGATGTCCCGCTCGGAGTTCTACCGCGAGGGCCGCGTGCCCCTGCACACGCTCCGTGCGAACGTCGACTACGGCTTCTTCGAGGCCAAGACGACCTTCGGCCGTATCGGTGTGAAGGTCTGGATCTACAAGGGCGACGTCAAGAACATCGCCGAGGTCCGCGCCGAGAACGCCGCTGCCCGCGCCGGCAACCGTCCGGCCCGAGGCGGCACCGACCGCCCGGCCGGCCGCGGTGGCCGTGGTGGCGAGCGTGGTGGCGGTCGCGGCCGCAAGCCGCAGCAGTCCGGGCCGGCAGCCGAGGCCCCCAAGGCCGAGGCTCCCGCCGCTGCCGCTGCTCCGGCTGCTGAGAGCACCGGAACGGAGGCCTGACCGACATGCTGATCCCCCGTAGGGTCAAGCACCGCAAGCAGCACCACCCCAAGCGCAGCGGTATGTCCAAGGGTGGTACGCAGGTTGCGTTCGGCGAGTACGGCATTCAGGCCCTCACTCCGGCGTACGTGACCAACCGCCAGATCGAGGCGGCTCGTATCGCGATGACCCGCCACATCAAGCGTGGCGGCAAGGTCTGGATCAACATCTACCCGGACCGTCCGCTGACGAAGAAGCCTGCCGAGACCCGCATGGGTTCCGGTAAGGGTTCCCCGGAGTGGTGGATCGCGAACGTCAAGCCCGGTCGGGTGATGTTCGAGCTGTCCTACCCGAACGAGAAGATTGCGCGTGAGGCGCTTACCCGCGCTGCTCACAAGCTTCCGATGAAGTGCCGGATCGTTCGGCGCGAGGCAGGTGAGTCGTGATGTCTACCGGTACCAAGGCGTCCGAGCTGCGCGAACTGGGCAACGAGGAGCTTGTTGCCAAGCTCCGCGAGGCCAAGGAAGAGCTGTTCAACCTCCGCTTTCAGGCGGCGACCGGTCAGCTCGAGAACCACGGTCGGCTGAAGGCCGTCCGGAAGGACATCGCGCGGATCTACACCCTGATGCGTGAGCGCGAGCTGGGCATCGAGACGGTGGAGAGCGCCTGATGAGCGAGAGCAACGTGACTGAGAACAAGATCGACCGCGGATTCCGCAAGACCCGTGAGGGTCTGGTCGTCAGCGACAAGATGGACAAGACCGTCGTCGTCGCCGTCGAGGACCGCGTGAAGCACGCGCTGTACGGCAAGGTCATCCGCCGTACGAACAAGCTCAAGGCGCACGACGAGCAGAACGCTGCCGGCGTCGGCGACCGCGTCCTCATCATGGAGACGCGTCCGCTGTCGGCGACCAAGCGCTGGCGCATCGTCGAGATCCTCGAGAAGGCCAAGTAATTACTCGAAGGGGTAACCCTTCGAGTCGGTTCCGCCAGGCTCGGCCGGGGCTGTCCAGTACAGCCCCGGCCGGGAACCGGCAGACAAACAGGAGATAGACGTGATCCAGCAGGAGTCGCGACTGCGTGTCGCCGACAACACTGGTGCCAAGGAGATCCTTTGCATCCGTGTTCTCGGTGGTTCCGGTCGCCGCTACGCGGGCATCGGTGACGTCATTGTCGCCACCGTCAAGGACGCGATCCCCGGTGGCAACGTGAAGAAGGGTGACGTCGTCAAGGCGGTCATCGTTCGCACCGTCAAGGAGCGCCGCCGCCAGGACGGCTCGTACATCCGCTTCGACGAGAACGCCGCTGTCATTCTGAAGAACGACGGCGACCCTCGCGGCACCCGTATCTTCGGCCCGGTGGGCCGTGAGCTGCGCGAGAAGAAGTTCATGAAGATCATCTCGCTCGCGCCGGAGGTGCTGTAAGCATGAAGATCAAGAAGGGCGACCTGGTTCAGGTCATCACCGGCAAGGACAAGGGCAAGCAGGGCAAGGTCATCGCGGCCTTCCCCCGCGAGGACCGCGTCCTGGTCGAGGGTGTCAACCGGGTCAAGAAGCACACCAAGGCCGGTCAGACCGCTCGCGGTTCGCAGACCGGTGGCATCGTCACGACCGAGGCCCCTGTCCACGTGAGCAACGTTCAGCTCGTCGTGGAGAAGGACGGCAACAAGGTCGTCACGCGCGTCGGTTACCGCTTCGACGACGAGGGCAACAAGATCCGCGTTGCCAAGCGGACGGGTGAGGACATCTGATGGCTACCACCACCACTCCGCGTCTGAAGACGAAGTACCGCGAGGAGATCGCGGGCAAGCTGCGTGAGGAGTTCTCGTTCGAGAACGTCATGCAGATCCCCGGCCTCGTCAAGATCGTGGTCAACATGGGTGTGGGCGACGCCGCCCGCGACTCCAAGCTGATCGACGGCGCGATTCGCGACCTCACCACGATCACCGGCCAGAAGCCGGCCGTCACCAAGGCCCGTAAGTCCATCGCGCAGTTCAAGCTGCGTGAGGGCCAGCCAATCGGCTGCCACGTCACGCTTCGTGGCGACCGCATGTGGGAGTTCCTGGACCGCACCCTGTCGCTCGCGCTTCCGCGCATCCGCGACTTCCGTGGTCTGTCCCCCAAGCAGTTCGACGGCCGTGGCAACTACACCTTCGGTCTCACGGAGCAGGTCATGTTCCACGAGATCGACCAGGACAAGATCGACCGCGTCCGGGGTATGGACATCACCGTGGTCACCACGGCGACCAACGACGCTGAGGGCCGCGCGCTCCTTCGTCACCTCGGCTTCCCGTTCAAGGAGGCGTAAGCGAGATGGCGAAGAAGGCTCTTGTTGCCAAGGCTGCTCGTAAGCCCAAGTTCGGTGTGCGCGCCTACACCCGCTGCCAGCGCTGTGGCCGTCCGCACTCCGTCTACCGCAAGTTCGGCCTGTGCCGCGTGTGCCTTCGTGAGATGGCTCACCGTGGCGAGCTGCCGGGCGTGACCAAGAGCTCCTGGTAATTCCCTACTTGGGAATTACCGGAGGCTCTCGGTAAGTATCTGGTCGGTGGGAGCCCTCCTTCACATGCCGTAGGCTTGTGGGGTTGGGCGCCCGCCGCCCTGACCGACTTACTACGCCGTAGGTCCCCGCACCGCACCCGTCCCGCCACTGAGTGGGGAGAGGGATGGCGCATACAGGAAACCCCGGCGAGAGAGGCCGAAGGCCAATTCATGACCATGACTGATCCCATCGCAGACATGCTCACGCGTCTGCGTAACGCGAACTCGGCATACCACGACTCCGTCGTGATGCCGCACAGCAAGATCAAGTCGCACATCGCGGAGATCCTCCAGCAGGAGGGCTTCATCACCGGCTGGAAGGTCGAGGACGCCGAGGTCGGCAAGAACCTCGTCCTGGAGCTGAAGTTCGGCCCGAACCGCGAGCGTTCGATCGCCGGCATCAAGCGCATCTCCAAGCCGGGTCTGCGCGTGTACGCGAAGTCCACCAGCCTGCCGAAGGTTCTCGGCGGCCTGGGCGTGGCGATCATCTCCACGTCCCACGGTCTCCTGACCGGCCAGCAGGCGCAGAAGAAGGGCGTGGGTGGGGAAGTCCTCGCCTACGTCTGGTAGTCGGGAACGGAGGAATAGCTAATGTCGCGAATCGGCAAGCTCCCCATCCAGGTTCCCGCCGGTGTGGACGTCACCATCGATGGCCGCACGGTCGCGGTGAAGGGCCCCAAGGGTTCCCTCTCGCACACCGTCGCCGCGCCGATCGAGATTGTTAAGGGCGAGGACGGCGTTCTCAACGTCACCCGTCCCAACGACGAGCGTCAGAACAAGGCCCTGCACGGCCTGTCCCGCACGCTGGTGGCGAACATGATCACCGGCGTGACCCAGGGGTACGTCAAGGCGCTCGAGATCAGCGGTGTCGGTTACCGCGTCGCCGCGAAGGGCTCCAACCTGGAGTTCCAGCTCGGCTACAGCCACTCGATCCTGGTGGAGGCGCCCGAGGGCATCTCCTTCAAGGTTGAGTCGCCGACCAAGTTCTCGGTCGAGGGCATCGACAAGCAGAAGGTCGGCGAGGTCGCCGCGAACATCCGCAAGCTGCGGAAGCCCGACCCGTACAAGGCCAAGGGTGTCAAGTACGCCGGCGAGGTCATCCGCCGCAAGGTCGGAAAGGCGGGTAAGTAAGCCATGGCATACGGTGTGAAGATTGCCAAGGGCGACGCGTACAAGCGCGCCGCCATCAAGCGCCGCCACATCCGCGTCCGCAAGCACGTCTCCGGCACGCCGGAGCGTCCGCGCCTGGTCGTGACGCGCTCCAACCGCAACATCGTTGCGCAGGTCATCGACGACATCGCGGGCCACACGCTCGCGTCGGCGTCGACCCTGGACACCTCGATTCGTGGTGGCGAGGGCGACAAGAGCGCCCAGGCCAAGCAGGTCGGCGCGCTCGTGGCCGAGCGTGCGAAGGCTGCCGGCGTCGAGACCGTCGTGTTCGACCGTGGTGGCAACAGGTACGCCGGGCGCATTGCCGCTCTGGCTGACGCCGCCCGCGAAGCCGGGCTGAAGTTCTGAGCCCCGGTTCCGGGACTAACGGACGTAACAGAGAGAGGTAAATCCAATGGCTGGACCCCAGCGCCGCGGAAGCGGTGCCGGTGGCGGCGAGCGGCGGGACCGGAAGGGTCGCGACGGTGGCCCTGCCGCCGAGAAGACCGCTTATGTTGAGCGCGTTGTCGCGATCAACCGCGTTGCCAAGGTTGTCAAGGGTGGTCGCCGCTTCAGCTTCACCGCGCTGGTCGTGGTGGGCGACGGTGACGGCACCGTAGGTGTCGGATACGGCAAGGCCAAGGAAGTTCCCGCGGCCATCGCCAAGGGCGTTGAAGAGGCCAAGAAGAACTTCTTCAAGGTTCCGCGTATCCAGGGCACCATCCCGCACCCGATCACGGGCGAGAAGGCCGCGGGCGTCGTCCTGCTCAAGCCTGCTTCCCCCGGTACCGGTGTTATCGCCGGTGGCCCGGTGCGCGCCGTGCTCGAGTGCGCCGGCGTTCACGACATCCTGTCGAAGTCGCTCGGCTCGTCCAACGCGATCAACATCGTGCACGCGACCGTGGCGGCCCTCAAGGGCCTGCAGCGTCCCGAGGAGATCGCGGCTCGCCGTGGTCTGCCCCTCGAGGACGTCGCCCCCGCGGCTCTGCTTCGTGCGCGTGCGGGAGCGGGTGCTGCGTAATGGCCCGCCTCAAGATCACGCAGACGAAGTCGTACATCGGCAGCAAGCAGAACCACCGCGACACCCTGCGTTCGCTCGGGCTCAAGCGCCTGAACGACGTGGTTGTCAAGGAGGACCGTCCCGAGTTCCGCGGCATGGTGCACACCGTCCGCCACCTCGTCACGGTTGAGGAGGTCGACTGACATGGCGGAGAACAACCCGCTGAAGGTCCACAACCTCCGGCCCGCCCCGGGCGCCAAGACCGCCAAGACCCGTGTGGGTCGTGGTGAGGCGTCCAAGGGTAAGACCGCAGGTCGTGGCACCAAGGGCACCAAGGCCCGTTACCAGGTTCCGGAGCGCTTCGAGGGTGGGCAGATGCCCCTCCACATGCGTCTCCCGAAGCTCAAGGGCTTCAAGAACCCGTTCCGCACCGAGTACCAGGTCGTGAACCTGGACAAGCTCGGCGCCCTCTACCCGGAGGGTGGCGAGGTCACCGTTGCCGACCTGGTCGCCAAGGGTGCGGTGCGCAAGAACAGCCTCGTCAAGGTCCTGGGCCAGGGCGAGATCTCCGTGGCGCTGCAGGTGACGGTTGACGCCGTCTCCGGTTCCGCCAAGGAGAAGATTGCCGCTGCCGGCGGCACCGTCACCGAGCTCGTCTGAGACGAGTTCAGTGGCTGAAAGCTGAAAATCGACCGGGGATGCCTCTCAAATGGGGCATCCCCGGTTGGTCGTTCCTAGGGGGGCACTTCCGCCGGTAAGGTGGCGTGCACTGTTGCTGTAAACAAAGGGGGCTGTGCCCCCAAACCGCGTGGTCTGTGCACCTGGACCAAGCGGAATGCCTGATACGTATTCGTCGATCCTCAATACCGTCACCTCTGACGCAGTAGCGCGGGGGTCGCAGGAGGCACCGTGCTCACCGCGTTCGCCCGGGCGTTCAAGACGCCCGACCTGCGCAAGAAGCTGCTCTTCACGCTCGCCATCATCGTGCTGTACCGGCTGGGATCACACATCCCGGTCCCTGGCGTCGATTACCAGAACGTACAGACGTGTGTGGACCAGGCTTCGAAGGGCAACAACAGCCTGTTCGGCCTGGTCAACATGTTCAGTGGCGGAGCGCTGCTGCAGATCACGATCTTCGCGCTCGGCATCATGCCGTACATCACGGCGAGCATCATCCTGCAGCTGCTGACCGTGGTCATTCCGCGGCTGGAGGCCCTCAAGAAGGAGGGCCAGTCCGGTACCGCGAAGATCACGCAGTACACGCGCTATCTGACGGTCGCCCTCGCCGTGCTGCAGGGCACCGGCCTGGTCGCCACCGCCCGCTCCGGAGCGCTCTTCGGCAACTGCTCCGTCGGCGACCAGATCGTTCCCGACCGCTCGATCTTCACCACCATCGTCATGGTCGTCACCATGACCGCGGGTACCGCCGCAGTCATGTGGCTCGGTGAGCTCATCACCGACCGCGGCATCGGCAACGGCATGTCGATCCTGATGTTCATCTCGATCGCCGCCGGTTTCCCGGGTGCCCTGTGGGCCATCAAGGCGAGCGGAAAGCTCGCCAAGGGCTGGATCGAGTTCGGGACCGTCATCCTGATCGGCTTTGTGATGGTCGCCCTCGTCGTCTTCGTCGAGCAGGCCCAGCGCCGTATCCCGGTTCAGTACGCGAAGCGCATGATCGGGCGGCGTTCGTACGGCGGTACGTCCACGTACATCCCGCTGAAGGTGAACCAGGCGGGTGTGATTCCCGTCATCTTCGCCTCGTCGCTGCTCTACATTCCGGCGCTGGTCGCGCAGTTCTCCAACTCGCAAGCGGGCTGGAAGACATGGATTGAACAGCACTTCGTCAAGGGCGACCACCCGTACTACATCGCGACGTACTTCCTGTTGATCGTGTTCTTCGCCTTCTTCTATGTGGCGATCTCGTTCAACCCCGAGGAAGTCGCGGACAACATGAAGAAGTATGGTGGCTTCATCCCGGGTATCCGGGCAGGTCGACCTACTGCCGAGTACCTGAGCTACGTGCTCAACAGGATCACTTGGCCGGGCTCGCTGTACCTGGGTCTGATTGCTCTTGTCCCGACGATGGCGTTGGCAGGCTTCGGAGGCGCGAACCAGAACTTCCCGTTCGGCGGGACGAGCATCCTCATCATCGTGGGTGTGGGTCTGGAGACCGTGAAGCAGATCGAGAGCCAGCTCCAGCAGCGCAATTACGAAGGGTTCCTCCGCTGATGCGAATCGTCCTCGTCGGGCCGCCCGGTGCCGGCAAGGGAACGCAGGCTGCGTACCTTGCCAAGAACCTGTCGATCCCGCACATCTCCACGGGCGACCTCTTCCGCGCCAACATCAGCCAGGGCACGGAGCTCGGTCTCCAGGCCAAGGCCTACATGGACGCGGGAGATCTGGTGCCCGACGAGGTCACCATCGGCATGGCCAAGGACCGGATGGAACAGCCGGACGCCGCGAACGGCTTTCTGCTGGACGGCTTCCCGCGCAATGTCTCGCAGGCCGAGGCGCTCGACGCGATGCTGAAGTCCGAGGGCATGACGCTGGACGCGGTGCTCGACCTGGAGGTCCCCGAGGACGAGGTCGTGAAGCGGATCGCGGGTCGCCGCATCTGCCGCAACGACTCCGGCCATGTCTTCCATGTCACGTACTCCCCGTCGAAGCACGAGGGTGTCTGCGACATCTGCGGCGGCGACCTCTACCAGCGCGACGACGACTCCGAGGAGACCGTGCGCCGGCGCCTCGAGGTCTACCACACGCAGACCGAGCCGATCATCGACTACTACCGGGCGCAGAATCTGGTGGTCACGATCTCCGCGCTCGGCAAGGTCACGGACGTGACGCAGCGGGCGATGGACGCGCTGAAGAAGTCCGCGAAGAGCTGAGCAGTACCCCGTAGTAACTCCTGGTACGGCCGCGGTGTCCGACGGACGCCGCGGCCGTACTGTTGAGCAGAGACACGTCAGAGGTGGAAGGCAAGGCCATGGTGCAGATCAAGACCCCGGAGCAGATCGCCAAGATGCGTGAGGCGGGGCTGGTCGTCGCCGCTATCCATGCGGCGACACGCGAAGCGGCCGTGCCCGGCGCCACCACGAAGGATCTGGACGAGGTCGCCCGCAAGGTGATCGCCGACCATGGTGCGAAGTCGAACTTCCTCGGGTACGGCGGCTTCCCCGCGACCATCTGCACCTCGGTCAACGAGGTGGTCGTGCACGGCATCCCGGACGAGAAGACCGTCCTCAAGGACGGCGACATCATCTCGGTCGACGCCGGCGCGATCATCGACGGCTGGCACGGCGACGCGGCCTACACGGTCTTCGTCGGCGATGGCCACGCTCCGGAGCTGATCGAACTCTCCCGGGTCACCGAGGAGTCGATGTGGGCCGGTATCGCGGCGATGAAGAACGGCAGCCGGCTGGTCGACGTCTCCCGTGCGATCGAGACCTACATCCGCCGCCAGCCGAAGCCGGGCGGCGGACGGTACGGGATCATCGAGGAGTACGGCGGCCACGGCATCGGCACCGAGATGCACATGGACCCGCACCTGCTGAACTATGTCTCGCGCAAGCGCGGCAAGGGCCCGAAGCTGGTTCCCGGCTTCTGCCTGGCGATCGAGCCGATGGTCTCGCTGGGCACCCCGCACACCGAGGTGCTCCAGGACGACTGGACGGTCATCACCACCGACGGCACGTGGTCCTCGCACTGGGAGCACTCGGTGGCTCTGACGGAAGAGGGCCCGCTGGTGCTGACGGCGCCCGACGGCGGCAAGGCGAAGCTGGCGGAGCTGGGCATCACGACGGCGCCGGACCCGCTGGCTTAACGATCTCCGGGGGTGGGCAGACTTGCCGGATTCGTCATTTCGGATGGCCTGACGTAGACTGATGCGTCGGCTCTCGTGTACTCGTGTGTCTGCATGCGGTGAGCGTGAGTCGATCAAGGTAGCCGATTCGAAAGGCGAAGCGTGGCCAAGAAGCAAGGTGCCATCGAAATTGAGGGCACCGTGATCGAGTCCCTCCCGAACGCCATGTTCAAGGTGGAACTCCAGAACGGTCACAAGGTCCTCGCGCACATCTCCGGCAAGATGCGGATGCACTACATCCGTATTCTCCCGGACGACCGGGTCGTCGTGGAGCTGTCTCCGTACGACCTGACGCGTGGGCGGATCGTCTACCGATACAAGTAGATCTTGCCCGCACCCCGCTCCGGCGTGGGTGGTGGCACTGACCCGGAGAACCTCACATCCCATGAAGGTCAAGCCGAGCGTCAAGAAGATCTGCGACAAGTGCAAGGTGATCCGCCGTCACGGTCGGGTCATGGTCATCTGCGACAACCTGCGCCACAAGCAGCGCCAGGGCTGAAGCACGACCTGCACCTCGCAGTTCTTCGCGCGACGCACGTAATACGTACATACGCAGAGCCCGTCCAAGCCACGGCTGACGACACCTCCGGCGGGGGCCGGGGACCCGGGCCGTACCACCTCTCTTGCGCGAGGGGTCGGCGGTCGGGAGCGGCTCTGCGGAAGACCCCCGAAAACAACTGGAGCCATTGAATGGCACGCGTTTCAGGTGTTGACATCCCGCGCGACAAGCGTGTGGAGGTTGCCCTCACCTACGTCTTCGGCATCGGGCGCACCCGGTCCAAGGAGATCCTCGCCACCACCGGCGTGAACCCGAACACCCGCGTTCGTGACCTGGCCGAAGAGGACCTCGTCAAGATCCGCGAGTACGTCGACGCCAACCTCCGCACCGAGGGTGACCTCCGTCGTGAGGTTCAGGCCGACATCCGCCGCAAGGTCGAGATCGGCTGCTACCAGGGTCTGCGGCACCGCCGCGGCCTGCCGGTCCACGGTCAGCGCACCAGCACGAACGCTCGTACCCGCAAGGGCCCGCGTCGCGCCATCGCCGGCAAGAAGAAGCCGGGCAAGAAGTAGTCCTCAGCGGACGCTCATCAGCGGTCTTCGCTGTAGGACCGACCACCTCCCTGTAGGAGATATAGATGCCCCCCAAGGGTCGTCAGGGCGCTGCCAAGAAGGTGCGCCGCAAGGAAAAGAAGAACGTCGCTCACGGGCACGCCCACATCAAGAGCACGTTCAACAACACGATCGTCTCGATCACGGACCCCTCGGGCAACGTGATCTCCTGGGCCTCCGCCGGCCACGTCGGCTTCAAGGGCTCGCGCAAGTCCACCCCCTTCGCCGCGCAGATGGCCGCCGAGTCGGCCGCCCGCCGCGCGCAGGAGCACGGCATGCGCAAGGTTGACGTCTTCGTCAAGGGTCCCGGCTCCGGCCGTGAGACCGCGATCCGCTCCCTCCAGGCCACTGGCCTCGAGGTCGGCTCGATCCAGGACGTCACCCCCACCCCGCACAACGGCTGCCGCCCCCCGAAGCGTCGCCGCGTCTGACCCCGTAGGGCCGGACTTCGGGCGGTACGGCGCTTCGGTGCCGTACCGCCCGTACCCTTGTTCCGTTGGCATCAAATAGTGGGTGCCAAGACTGGAGGCATTTCTCATGCTTATCGCTCAGCGTCCTTCGCTGACCGAAGAGGTCGTCGACGAGTACCGCTCACGGTTCGTGATCGAGCCGCTGGAGCCGGGCTTCGGCTACACCCTCGGTAACTCGCTCCGCCGTACGCTCCTCTCCTCGATCCCCGGCGCTGCTGTCACCAGCATCCGGGTCGACGGTGTCCTGCACGAGTTCACCACCGTGCCGGGCGTCAAGGAGGACGTCACCGACCTCATCCTCAACATCAAGCAGCTGGTCGTCTCCTCGGAGCACGACGAGCCGGTCGTGATGTACCTGCGCAAGCAGGGTCCCGGCCTGGTCACCGCTGCTGACATCGCCCCGCCGGCCGGTGTCGAGGTCCACAACCCGGACCTCGTTCTGGCGACGCTGAACGGCAAGGGCAAGCTGGAGATGGAGCTGACCGTCGAGCGCGGTCGCGGCTACGTCTCCGCCGTGCAGAACAAGCAGGTGGGCCAGGAGATCGGCCGTATCCCGGTCGACTCCATCTACTCGCCGGTGCTCAAGGTCACGTACAAGGTCGAGGCGACCCGTGTCGAGCAGCGCACCGACTTCGACAAGCTGATCGTCGATGTCGAGACCAAGCAGGCCATGCGTCCGCGTGACGCCATGGCGTCGGCCGGTAAGACCCTGGTCGAGCTGTTCGGTCTGGCGCGCGAGCTCAACATCGACGCCGAGGGCATCGACATGGGTCCGTCCCCGACGGACGCCGCGCTCGCTGCCGACCTGGCGCTGCCGATCGAGGAGCTCGAGCTCACCGTTCGTTCGTACAACTGCCTCAAGCGCGAGGGCATCCACTCCGTGGGTGAGCTCGTCGCCCGCTCCGAGGCCGACCTGCTCGACATCCGCAACTTCGGTGCGAAGTCGATCGACGAGGTCAAGGCGAAGCTGGCCGGCATGGGCCTGGCCCTGAAGGACAGCCCGCCCGGATTCGACCCGACCGCCGCCGCCGACGCCTTCGGTGCCGACGACGACGCGGACGCGGGCTTCGTGGAGACCGAGCAGTACTGAGCCCCGCGACTCAGGGAAACTTCCGGCGGGCGGCCGCCCGCCGGTAACTGACACCGGTACCTGATACGGCCGGTGCAGATCACAAGGAGAAACACCATGCCGCGTCCCACCAAGGGAGCCCGTTTCGGCGGCAGCGCCGCGCACGAGCGTCTGCTTCTCGCGAACCTCGCGAAGTCGCTGTTCGAGCACGGCCGCATCACCACGACCGAGGCCAAGGCCCGCCGCCTGCGTCCGGTCGCCGAGCGCCTGATCACCAAGGCGAAGAAGGGCGACATCCACAACCGTCGTCTGGTGCTGCAGACGATCACGGACAAGGGCATCGTGCACACGCTCTTCACCGAGATCGCTCCTCGCTACGCCGAGCGCCCGGGTGGCTACACCCGCATCACCAAGATCGGCAACCGTCGTGGCGACAACGCCCCGATGGCTGTGATCGAGCTGGTCGAGGGTGAGATCGCCAAGAAGGCGACCGTCGCCGAGGCCGAGGCCGCCGCCAAGCGTGCGGTCAAGGAGTCCGAGACCAAGGCCGCCGAGGCCGAGGTCGTCGAGGACGCCAAGCCGGCCGACGAGGCCAAGGACGCCTGAGCGCTCTGACCCGGCTGTGCGAGCGGGCCCGTTCCCTCCGGGGAGCGGGCCCGTTCCGCTTTGAGAGGATCTGATACGTGAGTGACGAGGTGGAGCCCGGTCACGTCCGGGTGCGGCTGGACCTGTCGTACGACGGCAGGGACTTCTCCGGCTGGGCCAAGCAGGCCCGTGGGCAGCGGACCGTCCAGGGGGACATCGAGGACGCGCTGCGTACGGTGACGCGGTCCTCGCAGACGTACGAACTGACCGTCGCCGGGCGGACGGACGCCGGTGTGCACGCCCGTGGGCAGGTCGCGCATGTGGATCTGCCGGTGGAGGTGTGGGCCGAGCACCGGGAGAAGCTGCTGAAGCGGCTGGCCGGGAGGCTCGCGCGCGATGTGCGGATCTGGCGCGTCGAGGAGGCCCCGGCCGGATTCAACGCGCGCTTCGCGGCGATCTGGCGGCGGTACGCCTACCGCGTGACCGACAACCCCGGTGGTGTCGATCCGCTGTTGCGCGGTCATGTGCTGTGGCACGACTGGCCGTTGGACGTCGACGCCATGAACGCGGCGGCCGAAAAGCTGGTCGGCGAACACGACTTCGCGGCGTACTGCAAGAAGCGCGAGGGCGCCACCACCATCCGTACGCTGCAGCAGCTCTCGTGGGAGCGGGATGCGGCAGGCGTCATCACGGCGACCGTGAAGGCCGATGCCTTCTGCCACAACATGGTGCGCTCCCTGGTCGGCGCGCTGCTGTTCGTGGGGGACGGGCACCGGCCGGTGGAGTGGCCGGGGGAGGTGCTGGCCGCGGGCGTGCGGGACTCGGCCGTCCATGTGGTGCGGCCGCACGGGCTCACGCTGGAGGAAGTCGGCTACCCCGCCGACGAGTTGCTGGCCGCCCGGAACCGGGAGGCCCGCAACAAGCGCTCGCTGCCCGGGTCAGGCGGCGGGTTGGGCGGCTGCTGCTGAGGCCTGGGCCTCGCCGCGCCTGCGGATCTGACGGAACGTGAACTCCCCCAGGTCGTCGCCGATCTGGAAGGCCTTGGTGTCTCCCTTGGTGACGGACTTGGCCTTGGTGTAGCCGGTGAACGTGATGTAGGCGTACCGGCCGTAGGAGTTGTACGTGGAGCGGCAGACCGGGCCGCCCTGGCAGAAGGCGGGGACGCCGTCGCCGGACAGCGGCACGATGTTGCCCGACGCCTGCTGCACGGCCTTCTTGGCCTTGGCCTCGTTCTCGAAGGTGGCCACGCCGACGGTGACCGCGATGCCGCCCGCGCTGTAGGTGACGCGGAAGACCTGTTCGCAGCCGTTGTTTTCGAGGGCCGCGCCGAGGGCGCCCTTGGTGACGGACTTGCAGTCACCGGTACGGGCCGTGGCGCCCTTGTCGTAGACGCGCTCACCCATCGTCAGCTTCCTGCCCGGGAAAAGGGACTCCGCGCTGAGTGGCGCCGTGTCCTTCTTCCGGTCGGAGATGAAGTCCTTGGGGTCCGGCGGGGGCAGCGGCGCGACCGACGAGAAGGACGGCTCGGGCTGGGTGGTGTCGCTGGGCAGCTCGGGGGCCGCGGGCAGTTGGCTCGCGTTCTTGTCCGAGGACTGGTTGCTGTCATCGCTGTTGGAAGCGACGATCGCGCTCGCCACGATGCCCGCGACCGCGGCGGTGGCGAGCGCGCCGCCGCCGATCAGCAGCCAGCGCCTGCGGCGGGTGCGGGCCGCGGAGGCGTCGGCGAGCGCTGCCCAGTCCGGGGTGTTGTCCGCCGCTGCCGCCCTGGCCCGCAGGCCGAAAGGGTCCGGCGTGGCCTGGTCCGCGCCGTACGGGTCAGGTGCGCCGTACGAGTTCTGCCCCCGGTACGGGTCCTGCCCTCCGTACGGGTCCTGGTTCTGTCCACCGGACCCCCACTGGGGTCCCCCCTGCCCAAAGCTCATGCCGCGCATCCTAAACCTGTTGGGCCCGGGGGACGTCGGCGGTGAGAATCGGAGCATGGGACATCTCGAGGCGGCGCATCTGGAGTACTACCTACCGGACGGGCGGGTCCTCCTCGGCGACGCCTCGTTCCGCGTGGGCGAAGGCGCGGTGGTCGCCCTGGTCGGGGCGAACGGCGCGGGCAAGACGACCCTGCTGCGGCTGATGGCGGGTGAGCTGCAGGCGCACGGCGGGACGGTGTCGTCGAGCGGCGGGCTCGGCGTGATGCGGCAGTTCGTCGGATCCGTACGGGACGAGCGGACCGTACGCGACCTGCTGGTGTCGGTGGCCCAGACGCGGATCAGGGAAGCGGCCGCGGCAGTGGATGCCGCGGAACACCTGATCATGACGGTCGACGACGAGGCCGCGCAGATGGCATACGCGCAGGCGCTGAGCGACTGGGCGGAGGCGCGGGGGTACGAGGCCGAGACGGTCTGGGACATGTGCACGACCGCCGCGCTGGGTGTTCCGTACGAGAGCGCGCAGTGGCGGCTGGTGCGCACCCTCAGCGGCGGCGAGCAGAAACGGCTGGTGCTGGAGGCGCTGCTGCGGGGGCCCGAGGAGGTGCTGCTCCTCGACGAGCCGGACAACTATCTGGACGTGCCGGGGAAGCGGTGGCTGGAGGACCGGCTGAAGGAGACCCGTAAGACGGTCCTCTTCGTCTCTCACGACCGGGAGCTGCTGTCGCGGACGGCCGAGAAGATCGTGAGCGTGGAGCCGGGGCCCGCGGGGTCGGACGTGTGGGTGCACGGCGGAGGCTTCGGTACGTATCACGACGCGCGGCGGGAGCGGTTCGCGCGCTTCGAGGAGCTGAAGCGGCGCTGGGACGAGGAGCACGCGCGGCTGCGCGCGCTCGTGCTGCGGCTGCGGCAGCAGGCGGCGATCAGCCCCGACATGGCGTCGCGGTACCGGGCGATGCAGACGCGCTTCAAGAAGTTCGAGGAGGCGGGCCCGCCGGCCGAGCCGCCGCGCGAGCAGGACATCAAGATGCGGCTGCGGGGCGGGCGCACCGGGGTACGGGCGGTGACCTGCGCCGGCCTTGAGCTCACCGGGCTGATGAAACCGTTCTCGCTGGAGATCTTCTACGGGGAGCGGGTCGCCGTGCTCGGCTCCAACGGGTCCGGGAAGTCGCACTTCCTGCGACTGCTGGCGGGCGACGCGTCCGTGGCGCACAAGGGCGAGTGGAAGCTGGGGGCGCGGGTGGTGCCCGGGCACTTCGCGCAGACGCACGCGCACCCGGAACTGCTCGGGCGGACGCTGGTCGACATCCTGTGGACCGAGCACGCGAAGGACCGGGGCGGGGCGATGTCGGTCCTGCGGCGCTACGAACTGGAGCGGCAGGGGGACCAGCGCTTCGAGAAGCTGTCGGGCGGACAGCAGGCGCGGTTCCAGATCCTGCTCCTGGAGCTGGCGGGCACGACGGCGCTGCTGCTGGACGAGCCGACGGACAACCTGGACCTGGAGTCGGCGGAGGCGCTGCAGGAGGGGCTGGAGGCGTACGAGGGGACGGTGCTGGCGGTGACGCACGACAGGTGGTTCGCGAAGACGTTCGACCGGTATCTGGTGTTCGGGGCGGACGGGGTGGTGCGGGAGGCGGGGGAGCCGGTGTGGGACGAGGGGAGGGTGGCGCGGGCGCGGTGAGGTGTTGGCGGGGGGCGCCTGCGGCGGGCGTTTCCCCCACCCCGCCCCTTCCCGAAACCGTGGCTCCGCCCCGGACCCGGCGGTGCGGCAGCTTCGCGCCGCGCGACTCGTGCGGGGGCTGCCGGGTGCGGACGGGCTGCGCCGCACGCGGGTGAGTGGGTCGGCCGCTGCGGGCGGCCGTTTCGCGCCGCCGGGTGCGGGCGGGGTGCGCCCACGCTGGGCGGGTCCGGCCTGGGGGCCGGGATCCGCGGGAGCACCCGGACAGGCCCTGGGTGCGGCAGCTGAGGGCCCCAGGGGCCGCCCCGGGGCCCGAGCCGCGATCGGGTGCTGCGCAGGGCGTACAGGGGCATCCTGGCGTCGGTGGGAGCGGGAACCGGCCAAGCCCAGCGCGCGTATTTTGACCCAGGTGGGGGACCGCGGGTATTCTTCTGGTTCGTTATGCGTATTGGCTTGCTCTATCTCACGTGAGGGGCCCTTACGCCGGTCCACCGGGCCGATGACCAGCGGCAGGCACTCGGGTTGCGTCCCCGTAGCGCCGCCAAGGCTGTCGTGATCGTCCGGGTGGCCTTGTCAGGACCCGTCCCCTCAGCCCTAGCGGGCTTGGGAGACCCCATCACTGAAGAAGCGAAGGCATACGACCGTGCGTACGTACAGCCCCAAGCCCGGCGATGTGACGCGCCAGTGGCACATCATCGACGCGCAGGACATTGTCCTGGGCCGTCTGGCGACCACCGCCGCCACCCTTCTGCGGGGCAAGCACAAGCCGATCTACGCGCCGCACGTTGACGCTGGTGACTTCGTCATCATCATCAACGCCGAGAAGGTGCACCTCTCCGGCAACAAGCGGACCCAGAAGATGGCGTACCGCCACTCCGGCTACCCGGGTGGTCTGCGTTCCATCCGTTACGACGAGCTGCTCGCCAAGAGCCCCGAGAAGGCCATCGAGAAGGCCGTCAAGGGCATGCTCCCCAAGAACACCCTGGGCCGTCAGATGCTCTCGAAGCTGAAGGTCTACGCGGGCGAGAACCACCCGCACGCTGCTCAGCAGCCGGTCCCGTTCGAGATCACCCAGGTCGCGCAGTAGTTCCGGCCACCCCCTAAGACGAAAAGAAATCTGAGGAGAATCGTGGCCGAGACCACTGCAGAGACCCCGCTCGAGGGCGAAGAGACCTTCGCCGAGGTGACGACCTTCGAGTCGGAAGCCCCCGTCGAGGGCGAGTACACCTCCGAGTCCATGGCGTCCCGCTTCGGCGACCCGCAGCCGGCTGCCGGCCTGGGCCGTCGCAAGAACGCCATCGCCCGCGTCCGGATCGTTCCGGGCACCGGCAAGTGGAAGATCAACGGTCGCACCCTTGAGGAGTACTTCCCCAACAAGGTGCACCAGCAGGAAGTCAACGAGCCCTTCAAGGTGCTCGAGCTCGACAACCGCTACGACGTCATCGCCCGCATCTCGGGTGGCGGCGTCTCCGGCCAGGCCGGCGCCCTGCGCCTCGGCGTGGCCCGCGCGCTGAACGAGGCGGACATGGACAACAACCGCCCGGCGCTCAAGAAGGCCGGCTTCCTCTCCCGCGACGACCGTGCGGTCGAGCGCAAGAAGGCCGGTCTGAAGAAGGCCCGCAAGGCCCCGCAGTACAGCAAGCGCTAAATCGCTCGCTGGCCTGTACGGCTTACGTTCGCCCCGGCGGCACTCCGTGCTGCCGGGGCGTTCGTTTATCAACTACCTCGGGCGCATAACGGGCTATGGCGCTCAGAGGCTTGCATTTTCGGAGCATTTCGGAGGACAGCTGTGGGACGACTCTTCGGCACGGACGGCGTGCGCGGTGTCGCCAATGCGGATCTGACGGCGGAGCTCGCGCTCGGCCTCTCAGTCGCTGCGGCACATGTGCTCGCCGAAGCGGGGACCTTTGCAGGGCATCGGCCGACCGCCGTGGTCGGCCGTGATCCGCGAGCGTCGGGAGAGTTCCTGGAGGCCGCCGTCGTGGCGGGCCTCGCGAGCGCGGGCGTCGACGTCCTGCGCGTCGGTGTGCTGCCCACCCCCGCCGTGGCGTATCTCACCGGCGCCCTCGGTGCCGACCTCGGTGTGATGCTCTCCGCGAGCCACAACGCCATGCCGGACAACGGCATCAAGTTCTTCGCGCGCGGCGGCCACAAGCTCGCCGACGAGCTCGAGGACCGTATCGAGACGGTCTACGAGCAGCACCGCACCGGCGAGCCCTGGGAGCGGCCCACCGGCGCGGGCGTCGGCCGGGTCACCGACTACGACGAGGGCTTCGACAAGTACGTCGCCCATCTGATCGCCGTGCTGCCGAACCGCCTCGACGGCCTCAAGGTCGTCCTCGACGAGGCGCACGGCGCGGCCGCCCGCGTCTCGCCCGAGGCCTTCGCCCGGGCCGGGGCCGAGGTCGTCACCATCGGCGCCGACCCCGACGGGCTCAACATCAACGACGGCTGCGGGTCCACGCACCTGGGCCTGCTGAAGGCCGCCGTCATCGAGCACGGCGCCGACCTCGGGATCGCGCACGACGGCGACGCGGACCGCTGCCTGGCCGTCGACGGCTCGGGTGAGGAAGTCGACGGGGACCAGATTCTGGCCGTGCTCGCCCTGGCGATGCGCGAGGCCGGGACGCTGCGCAAGGACACCGTCGTCGCCACCGTCATGTCCAACCTCGGCTTCAAGCTGGCGATGGAGCGCGAGGGCGTACAGCTGGTGCAGACCGCGGTCGGCGACCGCTACGTACTGGAGTCGATGAAGGCCGAGGGCTACGCCCTGGGCGGCGAGCAGTCCGGGCACGTCATCGTCCTCGACCACGCGACGACCGGCGACGGCACGCTCACCGGCCTGATGCTGGCGGCCCGGGTCGCCGCGACCGGCCGTTCGCTGGCCGAGCTGGCCGCCGTCATGAACCGGCTGCCGCAGGTGCTCATCAACGTCCCGGACGTCGACAAGTCCCGGGTGAAGACCTCCGCCGAGCTGGCAGGCGCCGTAGCCGACGCGGAGCGCGAGCTGGGCGCCACCGGTCGCGTACTGCTGCGTCCTTCGGGCACCGAGCCGCTCGTACGGGTCATGGTCGAAGCCGCCGACATCGAGCAGGCCCGCTCGGTGGCGGGGCGGCTCGCGGACGCGGTCAAGTCCGCGCTCGGCTGATCCTCCCGGACCCACACAGCCGGAGGGGTCTGATTCAGGCCCCTCCGGACCTCGCCGCCGTACGCTCCCGCTGCCTGGCCCACAGGAACTTCTGCACCAGCAGCGTCAGCGTGCCCGCCAGCACGATGCCCAGCAGATTCAGCAGCAGCTGCTCGGCCGAGCCCCACGCCTGCTTGTACTCCTGGTAGCTGAAGGCCACCGCCGCGTTCGCCGCCGCCGGGACCGTCGTGACCGAGATCGCGACGCCCACCAGTGCCCCCGACTTCGCCGAGGTCAGCGAGAGCATGCCCGCCGAGCCCGCGAGCACCGCGACCACGAACGAGAACGCGTCGGGGCGGTAGATGAAGTTGGTGTTGGGGCGTTCGGCGCCCAGCTTCACCTCCTCGAAGAGGCCCACCGCGTCCATGAAGTAGCTGAAGGCCACCGTCAGCAGCATGGCAACGGCGAAGCCCACGATCAGCGCCAGGAACGAGCGCCACGCCAGGCGCGGGGCGCGCTGGACCAGCGCCGTGCAGAAGCCCGCCAGCGGGCCGAACTCCGGGCCCACCGCCATCGCACCGACGATCAGGATCGCGTTGTCGAGCACCACACCGCACGCCGCGATCATCGTCGCCAGCGTCAGGAAGGCGATGTAGGTGACCGAGAGCGTCGACTCCTCGTGGGTGGCGTCGGTCAGGTGCTCCCAGAGCACCGCGTCCGCGCCCTCGCCCGGCGCCTCGGCCTCCGCCTTGTCGGCGCGGCTGGAGAGCGACAGGTCGATGTTCTCGACCGAGATCGACCCGGTCTTGTCGATGCCCAGCGCGCGCAGGCTGCCGATGAGTTCGTCACCCGCCTCACGCGCCACGTCGCACAGCACCAGGTCGCCCGGGGGATTGCGGGCGACGCCCGGGACGACGGCCAGGTGGGTGGTGCCAACCGTCCCCTCCACGGTCCGTACGACGTCGTCCGTACGGTCGGCAGGAACGATCAGGCGCAGATGCAGCATCCTCAGAGTTTACGGAGGGAGAGGCGCTGCACCTTGTGGTCGGGTCCCTTGCGGAGCACGAGCGTGGCCCGGCCGCGCGTCGGCGCCACATTCTCCAGCAGATTGGGCTTGTTGATGGTGCGCCACATCGTGCGGGCGTAGTCCAGGGCCTCCTCCTCGGAGACCTGGGTGTACTTCCTGAAGTACGAGAACGGGTTCTGGAAGGCCGTCTCGCGCAGCTTGCGGAAGCGGTTGAGGTACCAGGTCTCGATGTCCTCGGGCCGCGCGTCCACGTACACACTGAAGTCGAAGTAGTCGGCGAGACCGACGCGGGTGCGGCCGTCCTTGCCGGGCAGGGCCGGCTGGAGGACGTTGAGGCCCTCGACGATCAGGATGTCGGGGCGGCGGACCGTGAGGCGCTCGTCCGGAACGATGTCGTAGATCAGGTGGGAGTAGACGGGGGCGGTGACCTCGTCCTTGCCCGCCTTGATGTCCGCGACGAAACGGGTCAGCGCACGGCGGTCGTACGACTCGGGGAAGCCCTTGCGCGACATCAGGCCGCGGGACTCCAGCTCCTTCATCGGCAGCAGAAAGCCGTCGGTGGTGACCAGCTCGACCCGCGGGTGCTCCGGCCAGCGGGCCAGCATCGCCTGGAGGACACGCGCGACGGTGGACTTGCCGACCGCGACAGACCCGGCGACGCCTATGACGAAGGGGGTGCCGCGCTGCTCGCCGTGGCCGTTGCCGGCGTCGCCCAGGAAGGTGTTGAGCGCACCCCGCAGACCGGCCGTGGCCTGTACGTACAGATTCAGCAGCCGGGACAGCGGCAGGTAGACGTCCCGTACCTCGTCCAGATCGATGACATCGCCCAGACCGCGCAGCCGCTCGACCTCCTCGGCGGTGAGGGGGAGCGGGGTTTTGTCGCGCAGGGCGCTCCACTCCGCGCGGGTGAGGTCGACATACGGCGTCGACGCAGGCTCGGCCCGGCGGTGGGCGCTTCGTGGCGGCGAAGAGATCACACCGCCATTGTCGGGTGTGCCGGGCCTGCGTGGCGGGTGGGATCCATCACGCGAGAGGGCCGGCGGCCCGGCCGGAATGTCAGTGGCGTACGTCACAGTTATGGAGAAGGTGGACGCCTGCCGACGTCCGTGAAGCCCGAGGGGTGGCCCCATGAAGTATGCGATTCAGGCGGAAGGCCTGGCCAAGCGTTTCAACGAGACCGAGGCACTGGCGGGAGTGGATCTGGCGGCCCGTACGGGCACGGTGCTGGGTCTGCTCGGGCCCAATGGCGCGGGGAAGACGACGGCAGTGCGGATCTTCGCCACGCTGCTGCAGCCCGACGGTGGCAGAGCCCTCGTGGCCGGACACGATGTCGTGCGGGAGGCCGGTGTGGTGCGCTCCCTCGTCGGCCTGACCGGGCAGTACGCCGCCGTGGACGAGAACCTCACCGGTACCGAGAATCTGCTGCTGATCGGTCGCCTGCTCGGTCTGCCGAGGGGCGCGGCAAAGGGGCGGGCGGCGGAGCTGCTGGGCCGCTTTGGGCTGAGCGACGCGGCGGGGCGCGCGGTGAAGACGTACTCGGGCGGTATGCGGCGACGCCTGGACCTGGCGGCCAGCCTGGTCGGACGGCCGAGCATCCTGTTCCTGGACGAGCCGACCACCGGCCTGGACCCGCAGAGCCGTGGCGAGCTGTGGGACATGCTGCGTGCCCTGGTCGCGGACGGTGCCACCGCCCTGCTGACCACGCAGTATCTGAACGAGGCGGATGTGCTCGCCGACGAGATCGTGGTGATCGACAAGGGGCGGGTCATCGCCGAGGGCACCCCGGACGCGCTCAAGTCGCAGATCGGCGGCCAGGTGCTCGAGGTGCGGCCGGTGCTGGCGCAGGACCTGGCGCGTGCGCATGCGCTGGTGGCCCGGGAAGCCGGTCCGCACACCCAGATCGAGGGACAGTCGATCACCGCGCCGGTGAAGGACCCTCAGCTGATGCCCTCGGTGGTGCGCACGCTCGACCGCGAGGGGATAGCGGTGGGCGAGCTGACGCTTCGGCGCTCCTCGCTGGACGAGGTCTTCCTGGCGCTGACCGGGCACCGTGCGGAGCCCGCGCAACCGGACGGGACCGATGCGGAGGAGAGCGAGTTCGAGAAGGCGGTGAGTTCGCTGTGACCGCGACGACGATCACTGCTCCGATCGGCAAGTCGGGCCGGGTGCGGCCACTTGCCGGGCTCCAGCAGACCTTCACCATGGCCTGGCGGAGTCTGGTGGCGGTCAAGCACAACCCGCTGGAATTGGTGGACTACAGCATCACGCCGATCATGTTCGTGTTCCTCTTCACGTTCGTGCTGGGCGGCCAGATGGCCGGTTCGCCGCAGGAGTACCTGAAGTACGCGCTGCCCGGGATCATCGTCCAGAACACGCTGTTCATGACGATGTACACGGCGATGGCGCTGAACACCGACCTGACCAAGGGCGTTTTCGACCGGCTGCGCAGCCTGCCGATAGCCCGCTCCGCCCCGCTCATCGGCCGGATCGTGGCTGACCTCGCCAAGCATGTGTGGGCGATGCTGCTGATGATCGGCCTCGGCCTGCTGCTGGGCTTCAGGATCACCGGCGGATGGGACGGATTCCTGCTCGGCGCACTGCTGTTGGTGGTCTTCGCGGCGGCGGTGTCGTGGAGCGCGGTGCTGATCGGGATGCTGGCGGGCGACGCGGAGAAGGTCCAGGCCATCGCCTTCACGATCATCTTCCCGATCACCTTCACCAGCAGCGCGTTCGTGATGGTCGACACGATGCCCGGCTGGCTCCAGGCGTGGAGCGACGTCAACCCGGTCACGCATCTGTCGGACGCGTACCGCGGTCTGCTGCTCGGCGGGCCGGTCGCGGAGCCGGTGCTGTGGTCGCTGCTGTGGGCTGCCGGGATAGCCGCGGTCTTCTACCCGTTGGCGATGCGGGCGTACCGGGCGAAAGCATGACCCGGTCGGTGCGCGCCTGCCGTCTGGGACGGGACAGGCGCGGGCCGTAGGCTGCCGACATGTGCGGAATCGTGGGTTACGTCGGCGGACAGTCGGCGCTTGATGTGGTCATCGCGGGCCTCAAGCGGCTCGAGTACCGGGGCTACGACTCGGCCGGTGTGGCGGTACTCGCCGACGGCGGGCTTGCCGCGGCGAAGAAGGCGGGCAAGCTCGTCAATCTGGAGAAGGAGTTGGTCGGCAGGCCGCTGCCGAGCGGCTCCACCGGCATCGGGCACACCAGGTGGGCAACCCATGGCGGGCCCACGGACGCCAATGCCCACCCTCATCTGGACAACGCGGGACGCGTCGCGGTCGTACACAACGGGATCATCGAGAACTTCGCCGCCCTGCGGGCCGAGTTGACCGACCGAGGGCACGAACTGGCGTCGGAGACCGACACCGAGGTCGTGGCGCATCTGCTCGCCGAGTCCTTCTCGTCGTGCGGCGACCTGGCCGAGTCGATGCGCCAGGTGTGCCGACAGCTTCAGGGCGCGTTCACGCTGGTCGCCGTGCACGCGGACGAGCCGGACGTCGTGGTCGGTGCCCGGCGGAACTCCCCGCTGGTCGTCGGAGTCGGCGAGGGCGAGTCCTTCCTCGCCTCCGACGTGGCCGCCTTCATCGCGCACACGCGCTCGGCCATCGAGCTGGGGCAGGACCAGGTGGTGGAGCTGCGCCGGGACGGTGTGACCGTCACCGACTTCGACGGAGCGCCCGGGCAGGTGCGCACGTACCACGTGGACTGGGACGCGTCGGCCGCCGAGAAGGGCGGTTACGACTACTTCATGCTCAAGGAGATCGCAGAGCAGCCGAAGGCGGTCGCCGACACCCTGCTGGGCCGGATCGACGCGGAGGGCTCCCTCAGCCTCGACGAGGTGCGGATCCCGGTGTCGGTGCTGCGGGACGCGACCAAGGTCGTCATCGTGGCCTGCGGTACCGCTTTCCACGCGGGGATGATCGCCAAGTACGCCATCGAGCACTGGACCCGCATCCCGTGCGAGGTGGAGCTGGCGAGCGAGTTCCGCTACCGGGACCCGATCCTGGACCAGCGCACGCTGGTGATCGCGATCTCGCAGTCGGGCGAGACGATGGACACCCTCATGGCCGTGCGGCACGCGCGCGAGCAGGGCGCGAAGGTACTGGCCATCTGCAATACGAACGGCTCCACGATCCCGCGGGAGTCGGACGCGGTGCTGTACACGCACGCCGGTCCCGAGGTCGCGGTCGCCTCCACGAAGGCGTTTCTGACCCAGCTGGTGGCCTGTTATCTGGTGGCGCTGTATCTGGGCCAGCTGCGCGGCACCAAGTGGGGCGACGAGATCCAGGCCGTCATCCGCGACCTGGCACAGATCTCCGGCGAGGTCGAGAGGGTCCTGGAGACGATGGAGCCGGTGCGGGAGCTGGCACGCTCGCTCGCTGACAAGAACACGGTGCTGTTCCTGGGACGGCATGTGGGCTATCCGGTGGCGCTGGAGGGCGCGCTCAAGCTCAAGGAGCTCGCGTACATGCACGCGGAGGGCTTCGCGGCCGGTGAGCTCAAGCACGGGCCCATCGCGCTGATCGAGGAGGATCTGCCGGTGGTGGTCGTGGTGCCGTCGCCACGCGGGCGCTCCGTTCTCCACGACAAGATCGTCTCGAATATCCAGGAGATCCGGGCGCGCGGTGCGCGGACGATCGTCATCGCGGAGGAGGGGGACGAGACGGTCGTGCCGTACGCGGACCATCTCATCCGGATCCCGGCGACGCCGACGCTGCTTCAGCCGCTGGTGGCCACCGTGCCGCTGCAGGTCTTCGCCTGCGAGCTGGCGACGGCGCGAGGCAACGAGGTCGACCAGCCGCGCAACCTCGCGAAGTCTGTCACCGTCGAATGATCATCGGGGTGGGGATCGACGTCGCCGAGATCGACAGGTTCGCCGCATCGCTGCGGCGTACGCCCGGAATGGCCGAACGGGTCTTCCTGGAGCGGGAGTTGCTGCTGCCGAGCGGTGAGCAGCGCGGATACGCCTCCCTCGCGGCCCGATTCGCCGCGAAGGAGGCCGTCGCCAAGGCGCTCGGCGCGCCCGGCGGACTGCACTGGACCGACGCCGAGGTGTACGTCGAGGACAGCGGTCAGCCGCGGCTGCGGGTGCGCGGGACGGTCGCGGCGCGGGCGGCCGAGCTCGGTGTGCGCTCCTGGCATGTGTCGCTCAGTCACGACGCGGGGGTGGCGTCGGCGGTGGTGATCGCGGAGGGTTGAGCGTATGCGTACCGCTTACCGCGTGGAGACCGTACGGGCCGCCGAGGCCGAGTTGATGGCCCGCCTCCCCGAGGGCGCGCTCATGCAGCGCGCGGCCGCCGGGCTGGCCGCCGCCTGCGCCGGTCTGCTGGGCCGGGTGTACGGAGCCAGGGTCGTGCTGCTCGTCGGCAGCGGGGACAACGGCGGCGACGCGCTGTACGCGGGGGCACGGCTCGCACGGCGCGGGGCGGGCGTCGCGGCCGTACTGCTCGGCTCGCGCGCCCACGAGGGCGGCCTCGCGGCGCTGCTCGGCGCGGGCGGACAGGTCGCGGACGACCCGTTCGAGGTGCTGGCCTTCACCGATCTGGTGCTGGACGGAGTGACCGGGATCGGCGGCCACGGCGGGCTGCGTCCGGACGCGGTGCCGGTGGTCCGGGCCGCGCGCGGGTCCAACGCCGCGGTCGTCGCGGTCGATCTGCCGAGTGGGGTCGAGGCGGACAGCGGCGAGGTGCACGGCGAGGCGCTGCGGGCCGACGCGACGGTGACGTTCGGCACGTACAAGCCGGCGCTGCTGATCGATCCGGCACGGGAGTACGCGGGGACGGTGCGGCTCGTTGGCATCGGTCTCGAGGACCACCTGCCGTCCGTGCCCGATGTCGAGGCGCTCCAACACGTGGATGTGGCGCAGCTGTTGCCGGTCCCGGCCGCCGAGAGCGACAAGTACCGGCGGGGTGTCGTCGGCGTCGTCGCCGGGTCCGCGCGCTACCCGGGCGCCGCCGTGCTCGCCGTCGCGGGCGCACTGCGGGGCGGTGCGGGCGCCGTGCGGTACGTCGGTCCCGCGGCCGACGCCGTGATCGCCCGCTTCCCCGAGGCCCTGGTCCACGCCGGGCCGCCGTCGAAGGCGGGCCGCGTGCAGGCGTGGGTGGTCGGGCCGGGTCTCGGCGACGGGGGCGATGCGGTGGATGCCGTACGGGACGTACTGGACTCCGACGTACCGGTGCTGGTCGACGCGGACGGGCTGCGGCTGCTGGACGCGGCGACGGTGCGCGGCAGGAGCGCGCCCATGCTGCTGACCCCGCACGCGGGGGAGGCTGCCGCGCTGCTGGGCGTGCCGCGCGAGGACGTCGAGTCCGCGCGGCTCGCCTCCGTACGGGAGCTGGCCGCGCGCTACGGGGCGACGGTGCTGCTCAAGGGCTCGACCACCCTGGTCGCCGCGCCGGACGGCGGCCGGACCCCGGTCCGGGTGAACCCGATGGGCACGCCCTGGCTGGCCACGGCCGGAAGCGGCGACGTCCTCTCCGGCCTGGCGGGCTCGCTGCTGGCCGCGGGCCTGGACGCGCGGGACGCGGGCTCGGTGGCGGCCTATCTGCACGGCCTGGCGGCGCGACACGCGGCGGCGGAGGGCACGCCGATCACGTCGTACGAGGTGGCGGACGCGCTGCGGTACGCGTGGCGGGACGTACGAGCCTGACCGGGGGCGCTGCCCCCGGACCCCCGCGCCTCAAACTCCCCCAGACTTCGTCCGGGGGGACCCCCACGGGGCTGAAGTTCAGCCCGTCCGGCGTTTGAGGACACTCCCCCTACGCCCTGCGGGCGTGGGGGGACCCCCAGAAGGGCGTCCGGGGTCTGGGGGCTTGCCCCCAGTTCGGGAAGGGGCGGGTTGGGGAAAGCGCCGCAGGCGGCCGCGTCGTGAGGAACCGCACAACCGTTGCACGGGCGCTGTCGTACGGCTCTGAGACACTGGGCGCGATGAGCCAGACACCACCCCTGAGAGCCCGTGCCGAAATCGACCTCGCGGCCCTGCGCGCCAACGTCCGCGCGCTCCGTGCCCGCGCACCCCGTGCTGCCCTGATGGCCGTGGTGAAGTCGGACGCGTACGGACACGGCATCGTGCCCTGCGCGAAGGCCGCGCTCGAGGCGGGCGCGACTTGGCTGGGCACCGCCACACCCCACGAGGCGCTCACCCTGCGTGCGGCGGGTATCCAGGCGCGCGTGTTGTGCTGGCTGTGGACACCGGGCGGGCCCTGGCGCGAGGCCATCGAGGCCGATCTCGACATGTCGGTGAGCGGTCTGTGGGCCCTTCGGGAGGTCACAGCCGCCGCCCGCGAGGCGGGGCGACCGGCCAGGATCCAGCTCAAGTGCGACACGGGCCTGGGGCGCAACGGCTGCCAGCCGGCCGACTGGCCCGAGCTGGTCGCCGCCGCGCTCGCCGCCGAGGCCGAGGGCACGGTCGAGGTCACCGGCCTGTGGTCGCACCTCGCCTGTGCCGACGAGCCCGGGCACCCCTCGATCACCGCCCAGCTGGACGTGTTCCGCGACCTGGTGGCGTACGCCGAGAAGGCGGGCATCACCCCCGAGGTCCGGCACATCGCCAACTCCCCGGCGACGCTGACCCTTCCGGAGACCCACTTCGACCTCGTCCGGACCGGCATCGCCATTTACGGCGTCTCGCCCAGCCCCGAGCTGGGCACGCCCGCGGACTTCGGGCTGCGGCCCGTGATGACGCTCGCCGCGTCCGTGGCCCTGGTCAAGCGGGTCCCGGCCGGTCACGGCGTCAGCTACGGACATCACTACGTCACGGCGGAGGAGACGACGCTCGGCCTTGTCCCGCTCGGCTACGCGGACGGCATTCCGCGCCATGCCTCGGGCCGGGGACCGGTTCTGGTGGGCGGCACATGGCGCCGGGTCGCGGGCCGGGTCGCCATGGACCAGTTCGTGGTCGACCTCGGACCGGACGGCGGGGCGGTCGCCGAGGGCACCGAAGCGCTGCTGTTCGGCCCGGGCGACCGGGGTGAGCCGACCGCCGAGGACTGGGCCCAGGCGGCGGGCACCATCGCGTACGAGATCGTCACCCGCATCGGAACAAGGGTTCCGCGCGTCTACCTGAACGAGGACTCCGACGAGTAGGAGCGGCACGGTGAGCGAGACCAGCACGGGGGACGTCGTGGCGGCCGCGGCGACGGCCGCCACGACGGGCAACTGGCGCAAGGCGGGCATCGCCGGCGCCGCGATAGGTGTGATCGCCGCGGGCGCGGCCGCGGGCGTCGCACTGGAGCGCCTCACGGTCGGCCGCGGCATGCGCAAGAAGGCCCGGCTCGCGCTGGACGCCTCGGGGCCGTACGGCTCCCTGCGCGGCCTGCCGGGCACGGCGACCGCCGACGACGGCACGCAGCTCTACTACGAGGCGGACGAGGTGGACCCGGAGGCGGGCGCCCCGCGGCGACGCCGGCTCTTCGGCCGCAAGATGCCCGCACCGGTCACCGTCGTCTTCAGCCACGGCTACTGCCTGAGCCAGGACTCCTGGCACTTCCAGCGCGCCGCCCTTCGCGGTCTCGTACGCACGGTGTACTGGGACCAGCGCAGCCACGGCCGCTCGGAAAGGGGCGCCTCCCAGAGGGGACCGGAGGCTGTTCCGGTCACCATCGACCAGCTGGGCCGCGACCTCAAGGCGGTCATCGACACGGCCGCGCCCGAGGGCCCGCTGGTGCTGGTCGGGCACTCGATGGGCGGGATGACGGTGATGGCGCTCGCCGACCAGTTCCCCGAGCTCGTACGGGAACGGGTCGTCGGGGTCGCCTTCGTCGGCACCTCGTCCGGGCAGCTCGGCGAGGTCAACTACGGGCTGCCGGTCGCGGGAGTGAATGCCGTACGGCGCGTGCTGCCCGGCGTCCTCAAGGCGCTCGGCTCCCAGGCCGAACTGGTCGAGCGGGGTCGCCGGGCCACCGCGGATCTGTTCGCGGGCCTGATCAAGCGGTATTCGTTCTCGTCCAAGGACGTGGACCCGGCGGTCGCGCGGTTCGCGGAGCGGCTCATCGAGTCGACCCCGATCGATGTGGTCGCGGAGTTCTATCCGGCCTTTGTCGAGCACGACAAGGCCGGGGCGCTGGAGATCTTCCTGGAGGTCCCGGTGCTCGTCCTGGCCGGGGACAAGGATCTGGTGACGCCGAGCTCCCATAGCGAGGCGATCGCGGACTTGCTTCCCGACTCGGAGCTGGTGATCGTGCCGGACGCCGGGCATCTGGTGATGCTGGAGCACCCGGAGGTCGTCACCGACCGGCTGGCGGACCTGCTGGCCCGGGTCGGCGCGGTCCCGGCACCGGCTAACGTTGGCCCGTATGGAAGCACCGCACAGCCCGGCGGCTGAGTCTGCCGCCGCCCGTCTCCTTGTCGAGTCCCCCGAGCAGATGCAGGAGCTGGGGCGCAGCCTCGCCAAGCTGCTGCGCCCCGGCGACCTGGTGATGCTCACCGGCGAGCTCGGCGCGGGCAAGACGACGCTGACCCGGGGCCTGGGCGAGGGCCTCGGGGTCCGGGGCGCCGTCACTTCCCCGACCTTTGTCATCGCGCGCGTCCACCCCTCGCTGACCGGGGGGCCTGCCCTGGTCCATGTGGACGCGTACCGCCTGGGCGGCGGGCTCGACGAGATGGAGGACCTCGATCTCGATGTCTCGCTGCCCGAGTCGGTGGTGGTCGTGGAGTGGGGGGTCGGCAAGGTCGAGGACCTGTCGGACGACCGGCTGCATGTTCTGATCCACCGCATGGTCGGAGACACGGTGGACGACCACCGCGAGGTCACCCTGACGGCCTTCGGCGCCCGCTGGGCGCAGGTGGATCTGGCGGCCCTGGGGGGCTGAGCCGCGACCGGGCCGGTCCGAGCGCGCGACGCGCGCAGAAAGGGTTGGTCGTTCCGACAAGACGTCGGCAAAATGTTGCGCGGGCCGTACCGGACGTGGTCACATGGTACTGAGACCTGGTTAGGTCTACCTAACCACGCCTGCCCCGGAGCCCCAGGAGGCGTCCATGTCGGCATCCGAGCGCGAATCAGAGCCGCGGCAGCAGCCGGCGCCGCCGGTGCCGATGTCACCGTCGGCCCTGTCGATGCGTGACCTGCTGGCGTCGTGTGCGGCGGCCAGCGCGGTCTCCACCCCGCCCCGCGTCGAGCAACACGCCGGGGAGCGTGAACCGCGCCGCGACGCGGCCTAGTCCGTTCGGGTGTATCGGCGACGCTTGAGGCGCCGTGCTACGGGACGACGACGACCTTCGAGCCGATCGCCGCGAACTTCCACATCGCGTCGCCGTCCGCCCGCTTCATCCGTACGCCGCCGGTCCTCTTGTCCGGGTCGGGGCTCGCCATCGACCCGTCCACCGCGGCGCTGAAGCCGATCGCCACACTGTCGACGCTCGCGAAGCGCACCACATGCTCGATGCGCACCCCGTCCGAGCCGGGCACGCTCCCGGAGCGTGAGGTGACGGTGTACACACCGGGCACTGGGCCGACGGTCGACGGCATGACCTCGAAGGTCCGCTCCAGCTTGCCGTTGCGGCCCACCAGCCACACGCGCCGCTCGCCGAGCGCGTACACCACGCGCACGCCCTTGCCCGACTTCGCGGGCACCGCCAGCGGGTTCTTGGGCTTCTGCACGGTACCGCCGGAGGCCTGCGCCGAGGGGACCGCAGTGGGTGTCGCCGGACTGCCGAACTGGTCGGGGGCGCTCGCCGACGCCTGGTAGGCGAGGAATCCGACGACGGCCAGCGCTGCCGCCGTGAGCCCGGCCACGAGACCCGAGCTGCTCCGTGCCACCGTGCCCACCTTTCTGATGTACGTATCCGTTGGTGACGTTAGCAGCAGCCGCACGCGCGGACGGGGCACCGTGGCCAGGCCGCCGGAGCCGTAGGCTGTTTGCGTGCTCCTGCTCGCCGTTGATACCGCCACGCCCGCCGTCACCGCCGCTCTCCACGACGGCAGCTCCGTCGTCGCCGAGTCCTCGTCCGTCGACGCGCGCCGCCATGGGGAACTGCTGCTCCCCGCCGTCGACCGCGTCCTTGCCGAGGCCGGGGTGAAACTCGACGCCGTCACCGCGGTGGTGGCCGGGGTCGGGCCCGGTCCGTACACCGGACTGCGGGTCGGCCTGGTGACGGCCGCGACCTTCGGCTCGGCGCTGGGGGTGCCGGTGTACGGGCTGTGCACGCTGGACGGCCTCGCGTACGCCTCCGCTCTGGAGGAGCCGTTCGTGGTGGCGACGGACGCGCGCCGCAAGGAGGTGTACTGGGCGCGGTACGAGTCCGCGCGCGCCCGGGTGGGCGAGCCGTCCGTCGATCGCCCCGCCGACATTGCCGAGCAGCTCGCGGGCCTGCCCGCCGTCGGAGCGGGGGCGCTGCTCTACCCCGAGGCCTTCCCGGACGCCCGCGTGCCCGAGCATGTCTCGGCCGGGGCGCTCGCCTCGCTGGCGGCCGAGAAGCTGGCAGCGGGTGAGGCGTTCCTGCCGCCGCTGCCGCTGTATTTGCGCAGGCCCGACGCCCAGGTGCCGAAGAACTACAAGGTGGTCACCCCCAAGTGACCGACGCCGCCACCGTCGTGCTGCGCGAGATGCGCTGGTGGGACCTGGAGCCCGTGCTCGCGCTCGAGCACGCGCTCTTCCCCGAGGACGCCTGGTCGGCCGGGATGTTCTGGTCCGAGCTCGCCCATGCGCGCGGGCCGCAGGCCACCCGCCGCTATGTGGTTGCCGAGGCCGAGGGGAAGATCGTCGGCTACGCGGGCCTCGCGGCGGCCGGCGGGCTCGGTGACGTACAGACCATCGCTGTCGCCCGCGAGCAGTGGGGCACCGGACTCGGGTCCCGGCTCCTGACCGATCTGCTGCAGCACGCCACCGCCTTCGAGTGCGACGAGGTGCTCCTCGAAGTGCGCGTGGACAACACCAGGGCCCAGAAGCTGTACGAACGCTTCGGCTTCGAGCCCATCGGATTCCGCCGCGGCTACTACCAGCCGGGCAATGTCGACGCCCTCGTCATGCGGCTCCACGTACAAGGAACAGAGACTTAACAGATGGCTGACGAACCGCTCGTACTCGGCATCGAGACCTCCTGCGACGAGACCGGCGTCGGCATCGTCCGCGGCACGACCCTGCTCGCGGACGCCGTCGCCTCCAGCGTGGACACGCACGCCCGCTTCGGCGGCGTGGTGCCCGAGATCGCCTCGCGCGCGCATCTGGAGGCGATGGTGCCGACCATCGAGCGCGCCCTGAAGGAGGCGGGCGTCTCGGCGCGCGACCTCGACGGCATCGCGGTGACGGCGGGGCCGGGGCTCGCGGGCGCGCTGCTGGTCGGCGTCTCGGCGGCGAAGGCGTACGCCTACGCGCTGAACAAGCCGCTGTACGGCGTGAACCACCTGGCCTCGCACATCTGCGTCGACCAGTTGGAGCACGGGCCGCTGCCGGAGCCGACGATGGCGCTGCTGGTCAGCGGCGGCCACTCGTCCCTGCTGCTCGCGCCCGACATCACCTCGGACGTACGGCCGCTCGGCGCGACGATCGACGACGCGGCGGGCGAGGCCTTCGACAAGATCGCCCGGGTGCTCGATCTCGGCTTCCCCGGCGGTCCGGTGATCGACCGTCTTGCGAAGGAGGGAGACCCGGCCGCGATCGCGTTCCCGCGCGGACTGACCGGTTCGCGCGACGCGGCGTACGACTTCTCCTTCTCGGGGCTCAAGACCTCGGTTGCCCGCTGGATCGAGGCCAAGCGGGCCGCGGGCGAGGAGGTGCCCGTACGGGATGTGGCGGCGTCCTTCCAGGAGGCGGTCGTCGATGTGCTGACCCGCAAGGCCGTACGCGCCTGTCAGGACGAGGGCGTGGACCACCTGATGATCGGCGGGGGAGTGGCCGCCAACTCGCGGCTGCGGGCGCTTGCCCAGGAGCGCTGCGAGCGGGCCGGGATCCGGCTGAGGGTGCCGCGGCCGAAACTGTGCACGGACAACGGCGCGATGGTGGCGGCTCTGGGCGCGGAGATGGTGGCGCGGGGCAGGCCGACGTCCGACCTGGAGCTGTCGGCGGATTCGTCGCTTCCGGTGACCGATCCGCACGTTCCCGGTCGGGGCCACGACCATGTGCACGAGGTCAGCAGGGAGAACTTGTACAAGTGACCGTCACGCTGATGTGGGAGGCCCGGGCGGTCCAGGGGAGGGGCGCCGAGCTGCTGGAGTGGGCGCGGGCCCAGGAGCTGGCGAGCGAGCCGCTGCGCCGGGAGACCTTCCGCGCCCCGCAGGACCGGGTCCTGGTCATGACCTGGTGGGACGCGGACGACGTGGGCGCCGAACTGCCCGAACTCCCGGAGCCCGACGCTCAGTTGATCACGCGGCCGGTCCACCGCTGGCGCTTCGAGTCGGTGGAGACGCGGCCGTAGCCAGGCCCCGATCGGACCGTAGCGGGTGGCCGCACCGGTGGCCGTACCCGGGCCCGCCGGGAAAATCCCTGAAGAATTCCGGGGAGGCTGTCGATCCGGCCGTCTCCTGTTCGACGCATGGGTGAGAGGCGGGGAACGGCCCCGCTCTCCCGAACCGAGGAGTCACCATGCCGCGCTTCCTGTCGATGGTCCGTGTCAACGAGAACGAGCTCGCCGGGGCGGACTTCCCCGAGGACTTCAACGAGCGTATGGGCAAGCTGCTGGAGGAGATCACCAAGGCCGGGGTCATGCTGGACACGGCGGGGCTGACCCCGACCTCCGACGGCACTCGCGTGAGCTGGTCCGACGGGAAGCTGAGCTACACCGACGGCCCGTTCACCGAGAGCAAGGAGGTCATCGGCGGCTACGCCATCATGCAGTGCAAGGACAAGGCGGAGGCGCTCGAATGGACCAAGCGCTTCCTGGAGATCCATCCGAAGCAGTGGGCGGTCACCTGCGAGCTCCGCCAGATCGACGAGGGCTGATCCGGCCGCGCTTGCCCGGCTTCGGCACGGCTGCTCTGATGGGTAGCCGTGACGGCAGCAAGCGCGACCGAAACGGTCGAAGCGGTATTCAGGATCGAGTCTGCGCGGATCATCGCCGGTGTCACCCGCATCGTGCGGGACGTGGGCATCGCCGAGGAGCTCGCGCAGGACGCTCTGGTCGCCGCGCTGGAGCAGTGGCCGGAGTCGGGTGTCCCGGACAAGCCGGGCGCCTGGCTCATGGCCACCGCCAAACACAGGGCGATCGATCTCGTCCGCCGCAAGGAGACGTACGCCCGCAAGCTGGCGGAGGTCGGGCGGGACCTGGAGGACGTAGCGCCGCCGCCCGAGCCGTCGGGTCCCGACGACATCGACGACGACCTGCTGCGGCTGATCTTCACCGCATGCCACCCGGTGCTGTCGACGGACGCCCGGATCGCACTCACGCTCAAGCTCCTCGGCGGCCTGACCACCGAGGAGATCGCTCGCGCGTTCCTGGCCGGCGAGCCCGCGGTCGCCCAGCGCATCGTCCGCGCGAAGCGGTCCCTGGCGAAGGCGGGCGTCCCCTTCGAGGTCCCGTACGGCTCCGACCGCGCCGAGCGCCTCGGTTCGGTGCTCGAGGTCATCTACCTGGTCTTCAACGAGGGGTACTCGGCCACGGCAGGCGACGACCTCGTACGGCCGGCGCTCTGCGAGGACGCGCTGCGGCTGGCCCGGGTGCTGCAGGGTCTGATGCCGAAGGAGCCCGAAGTGCACGGCCTGGCCGCGCTGTTGGAGTTCCAGGCCTCGCGCATCGCGACCCGGACAGGCCCGGACGGCGAGCCCGTCCTGATCGCCGACCAGAACCGCTCCCGGTGGAACCGCCTGCTGATCCGCCGCGGCGTCGAGGCACTGCACCGCGCGGGCCGTGGACCGTACGCCCTCCAGGCCGCGATCGCCGCGTGTCACACGCAGGCGGTGACGTACGAGGACACGGACTGGGCGACGATCGCCACGCTGTACGGGCAGTTGGTGGCGCTGATGCCCTCGCCGGTCGTGGAACTGAACCGGGCGGTGGCCGTCTCGATGGCCGAGGGCCCCGAGGCCGGTCTGGAGCTGGTCGACGCCCTTTCCGACGAACCGGCGCTGAAGGACTACCACTTGCTGCCGACCGTACGAGGCGACCTGCTGGAGCGAGTGGGACGTACGGAGGAGGCACGGGCGGAGTTCGAGCGGGCGGCGTCCTTGACGCGTAACGCACGGGAGCGGGAACTCCTGCTGAAGCGGGCCCGGGAATCCGGCTGACCCGGGCGGGCGCCCCGACGGCCGCGGCGGGCGGCGCGCACCGCTGATCCGCGCTCAGGGGCGGTGGTGGGCCCGCATGTGGGCGTGGCCCAGCCCACCCGGAACCCTAACAACGCAGGCTGACAGCACGCCCGTTGCACACCGCGGGGCCCCCTGTGACCCGGACTACGCGGGCCGCCCGATCAGCATCGTCGGCGCCCCCGCCACCCGCGTCAGGAACACCGTCGCCGCGTTCGGTCCGTGCGGCTTCACCTTGCGGCGCAGCTCCTCCGGTTCCACCGCCGAGCCGCGCTTCTTCACCGTGAGTACGCCGACGCCGCGTTCCCGCAGCAGCGCCTTCAACTTCTTCAGATTGAAGTGGAGTTCATCAGTGATCTCGTACGCGGTCGCGTACGGCGTCGGGCGGAGCTCGTCCGCCGTGATGTACGCGATCGTCTCGTCGATCAGTCCGCCGTCCAGCTGCTCGGCGGCCTCGGCGACCAGATGCGCACGGATGACGGCGCCGTCCGGCTCGTACAGATAGCGGCCGACCTTCCTGACGCCGGGGTCGGGCAGGCCGCGGCCGGTGAGGGAGTGCGGGCCCGGAAGCAGGGTCGCGCCGAGGGTGGAGGGGCGGGTTCCGAACCAGAGCACCGCTTCCTTCACGTCGCCGCCGTCCGAGATCCACTCCGCCTCGGCGTCCTCGGGGATCGCCTCGTGCGGGACGCCGGGGGCGATCTTGAGGGCCGCGTGCGGGCGGGTGCGGGCCGCGGCGATTGCCCAGGACAGGGGCGGGGAGTAGGCCTCGGGGTCGAAGATCCTGCCCCTGCCGCCCCGCCGCGCCGGGTCCACGAACACCGCGTCGTACGGCGCCGTGTCGGTCTCCGTGACATCGGCGCACCGGACCTCGATCAGCTCGGCCAGCCCCAGCGCCTGTGCGTTCGCCCGTGCGACCTGTGCCGTCAGCGGGTCCCGGTCCACCGCCAGTACGGAGATGCCCCGGCGGGCGAGCGCGATGGCGTCGCCGCCGATGCCGCTGCACAGGTCCGCCACGCTGCGCACGCCGAGGGAGGCGAAGCGTCCGGCGCGGTACGAGGCGACGGAGCGGCGGGTCGCCTGCTCGACGCCGCTCGGCGTGAAGAACATCCGCCGTGCGTCCTCGGGCCCGAACTTCGCGACCGCGCGCTGCCGCAGGCGCGCCTGCCCGAGGGCCGCCGAGACCAGTTCCGCGGGGTGTTCGCGGCGCAGTCGGGTGGCTGTGGCCAGCTCCTTCGCCGGGTCGTAGTCGACCAGGGAGTCGAGCAGTGCCCGTCCCTCCTCGGTGAGCAGTGCGGCGAAGGAGGCGAGGGGATCGAGGTCGTTCACCCGGCCCATTGTGGGCCAGACGGGGGATGGTGCGCCCGCGGTGGCGGTGTCGGCCGGGCCGTACGGATTCGTGCTGACAGGATCCAGCGCCATGCAACTAGTACGACAAAAGGAAAATAAGCATGGAAAGTGGGGCCGAATGGTCCTCGCCGTGCTCATGGTCGCCGCCATCGGCTCGGGATGTGCCGCCGAGTCGTGGGACGACCCCGGCGGCTCGCCCGCTGCCCCCGGTCGGCAGGCCGGACCGGCAGGCGCGCTCTCCGCGTACGTGGAGAAGGTGAAGCGCGCCCAGGCCGTACGGGCGGTCGCCGCCAAGAAATGGGGCCTGGCCAAGACGCCGCTCGCCGCGCCCCCGCCGCCCGGCGCCAAGCCGAAGATCACCACCCGCAAGGGCTTCGAGGTCGACGGCGGCGAGTCCTTGCCACCGGTCTTCACGACCGTGCCGGTGAAGGAGAAGATTGTCTTCCTGACGATCGACGACGGCGCGGAGAAGGACCCCGCCTTTCTCCGGATGATGAGCGATCTTCAGATCCCGTACAGCGCCTTCCTCAGCGACTACCTGATCAGCAGCAACTACGGCTACTTCAAGCAGATGCAGGACCGAGGCGTCTCGCTGCACAACCACACCCTCAACCACCGCTATCTGCGCGGCCTTTCGTACGCCCAGCAGAAGCACGAGATCTGCGACCAGCAGACCAAGCTCGAGAAGCGGTACGGAATCAGGCCCCCGCTCTTCCGCCCGCCGTACGGCAGCTACAACGAGGACACGCTGCGCATCGCCCGGTCGTGCGGCATCAAAGCCATTCCCCTGTGGGCGGCCGAGGCGTTTCCCGATCGCGTGGAGTGGCGCGAGCGGGACCGGGCCCTGCACCCCGGCGACATCATCCTCACTCACTTCCGTGGCCGCAAAGACTGGAAGGGCAGCATGCCGGACATGATCCGGCGGGTGATGAAGACGGTCACCGACAAGGGCTACGCCGTGGCCAAGCTGGAGGACTACGTATGAGGCAGTCGCACCGGCTGCTGGCCGGACTGCTGGCGGCCGGTGCGCTCCTCACCGCGGGGTGCGCCCAGTCGGTCGACCCGATCGAGCGCCTCGGGCGCAAGGCCGCGCGGCAGGTCACTCCGGGCACGGGTGCGCCACGGTCCGCGGCGCACAGGCGGTGGGGGCTGGCCGGACCGCTCACCCGCGCGCCCCGGCCGCCCGCCCACAGGCTCTCGGCGGCGTATGTCGTGGACCATGTGCCGACCCGCGACAAGGTGGTCTTCCTCGCCGTCGACGCGGGTGCGGCGCGCGATCCGCGGTTTGTGCGGATGACGGGCGAACTGAAGCTGCCGGTCAGCGTGTTCCGTGCCGAGGGGCGGCCCGATCTGCCCACGCTCTCGTACGAGGGACAGCGCGCCGAGATCTGCGGGCAGCGCCGCAGCCGCCTGTTCCACCCGCCCCGCGGCGCGTACAACGCGGACACGCTGCGGGCCGCAGCCGACTGCGGGGTCCGTGCGGTGGTGCTCGGCCGCGAGTTCGGTGAGTACGCGCTGGGCGAACAGCTGCGGCCCGGCGACATCGTCCGGGCGGATGCGAGGGCGACCGGAGCGCTGCTGCGCCGTATCCAGGAGCAGGGATACGCGGTGGGGCGACTGGAGGACTACGTCTGACCCGGCGCCGCCCGGGCGGCGGAACCCTGGCATCGGCGACGGCGTTGTCCGTACCGGGACCGCACCGCGGCGCACCGGTGAATTGGCACTCCGCTTGACCGAGTGCTAATCGCAGTCATAGTCTCGGGTCTGGCACTCCCCACTGGAGAGTGCCAACGCAGCGACGGGCAGGTCCGGCACCCGCGACGACGGATCCACCTGGTCGCCATCCAGACAGTTAACCCCGTGAGATCTCCGAAGGGGGAGGTCGGATCGTGACGACCGCCAGCTCCAAGGTTGCCATCAAGCCGCTCGAGGACCGCATTGTGGTCCAGCCGCTCGACGCCGAGCAGACCACGGCCTCTGGCCTGGTCATCCCGGACACCGCGAAGGAGAAGCCCCAGGAGGGCGTCGTCCTTGCCGTGGGCCCGGGCCGCTTCGAGAACGGCGAGCGTCTTCCGCTCGACGTCAAGACCGGCGACGTCGTGCTGTACAGCAAGTACGGCGGCACCGAGGTGAAGTACAACGGCGAGGAATACCTCGTCCTCTCGGCTCGCGACGTGCTCGCGATCGTCGAGAAGTAATTCACCCACGTTTTTGATCTGCGCCCCTGGCCCCCGCACTGATGTAGCCGGGTGCCCAGGGGCGCAGTTCGTTTGAGAGGACAGAGAAGCTCCCATGGCGAAGATCCTGAAGTTCGACGAGGACGCCCGTCGCGCCCTCGAGCGCGGCGTCAACAAGCTTGCCGACACGGTCAAGGTGACGATCGGCCCCCGCGGCCGCAACGTCGTCATCGACAAGAAGTTCGGCGCCCCCACCATCACCAACGACGGTGTCACGATCGCCCGCGAGGTCGAGATCGAGGACCCGTACGAGAACCTCGGTGCCCAGCTGGTGAAGGAGGTGGCGACCAAGACCAACGACATCGCGGGTGACGGCACCACCACCGCCACCGTGCTGGCCCAGGCGCTGGTCCGCGAGGGCCTGCGCAATGTCGCCGCCGGCGCCTCCCCGGCCGCCCTGAAGAAGGGCATCGACGCCGCGGTCAAGGCCGTCTGCGACGAGCTGCTCGCGACCGCCCGTCCGATCGAGGACAAGGCCGACATCGCCGCTGTCGCCGCGCTCTCGGCGCAGGACCAGCAGGTCGGCGAGCTCATCGCCGAGGCCATGGACAAGGTCGGCAAGGACGGTGTCATCACCGTCGAGGAGTCCAACACCTTCGGTCTGGAGCTCGACTTCACCGAGGGCATGGCCTTCGACAAGGGTTACCTGTCCCCGTACATGGTGACCGACCAGGAGCGTATGGAGGCCGTCCTCGACGACCCGTACATCCTGATCAACCAGGGCAAGATCTCCTCCATCCAGGACATGCTGCCCCTCCTCGAAAAGGTCATCCAGGCCGGTGGCTCCAAGCCGCTCCTGATCATCGCCGAGGACGTCGAGGGCGAGGCGCTCTCGACCCTGGTCGTGAACAAGATCCGTGGCACCTTCAACGCCGTGGCCGTCAAGGCTCCCGGCTTCGGTGACCGCCGCAAGGCGATGCTCCAGGACATGGCCACCCTCACCGGTGCCACCGTCATCGCCGAGGAGGTCGGCCTCAAGCTCGACCAGGCCGGTCTGGACGTGCTGGGCAGCGCCCGCCGCGTGACGATCTCCAAGGACGACACCACCGTCGTCGACGGTGGCGGCAACCACGAGGACGTCGTCGGCCGCATCAACCAGATCAAGGCCGAGATCGAGTCCACGGACTCCGACTGGGACCGCGAGAAGCTCCAGGAGCGCCTCGCGAAGCTGGCCGGCGGCGTGTGCGTGATCAAGGTCGGCGCCGCCACCGAGGTGGAGCTGAAGGAGAAGAAGCACCGTCTGGAGGACGCCATCTCCGCGACCCGCGCCGCGGTCGAGGAGGGCATCGTCTCCGGTGGTGGCTCCGCGCTCGTCCACGCCGCCAAGGTGCTCGAGGGCGGCCTGGGCAAGGAGGGCGACGAGGCCACCGGTGTCGCGGTCGTCCGCCGCGCCGTCGTCGAGCCGCTGCGCTGGATCGCCGAGAACGCCGGTCTCGAGGGCTACGTCATCACCGCCAAGGTGGCGGAGCTGGAGGCCGGGCAGGGCTTCAACGCCGCGACCGGCGAGTACGGCGACCTGGTGAAGGCCGGCGTCATCGACCCGGTCAAGGTCACGCGCTCCGCTCTGGAGAACGCCGCGTCCATCGCCTCGCTGCTGCTCACGACCGAGACCCTGGTCGTCGAGAAGCCGGCCGAGGACGAGTCCGACGCAGGTCATGGGCACGGCCACGGCCACAGCCACTGACGTGTGACGTCGTACGAGGTGTGAAGGCCCCGGTTCCCGCCACTGGCGGGAACCGGGGCCTTCTCCGTTCCGGTCTGCGTCGTACCGGCGTCGGGCCAAGCGTGTGTGGCCTCAGCCGATGGCGCCGAGCTGGCGCATCAGGCCCATGAGGTCCTCGTGCCACCAGCCTTCCTGGATCTTGTCGTTCTTGAACCGGAAGATCGTGGTGCCGGTCATCGTGCACTGCCTGCCCGTGGGCGCGATCCCCATGAATTCGCCCTTGTGGGTGCCGGTCCAGGTCCACAGGGTCACGACGTCGTCGCCCTCGCAGATCTGCCGGTCGAGATCGAATGTGAAGTCGAAGGCGGCCCGCCACTGGCTGACATCGCGGCGGATTCCGTCGGACCCGACCACGGTTTCCTCTTCCTTGGCGACGTCGTGGTCGGCGTAGTCGGCCGCGAACAGCTCGTCGATGGCGTCGAGGTTGCCCCCGACGGCTACCTCGTGGAAGAACCGCCGGGAAGTTGCCTGGTTCAACTGCTCGTCGCGGACCACATCGAGGTCCGTGAAGGTGGGCATGCCGTCGCAGAGCGCCACCATCTCCTGGAAGATCCGGTCGGTCTCCGGAAGCTTGGAGTTCGCCATCGCCTCTTCGTACGAAGGGAATTCGACGATCTCGACGAGGTGGGAGCCATCGGTGCGGTCCTTGCCGATGAGACTGTGCGTCGCGGTCCGCTTGCCCTTGGTCTGTTCGACCCACTTGTCCATGAGCCGGTCCATCTCGTCGAACCGCTCGGTCTTGCAGTCGATTATCTGTACGAATTTCATCGCGTCTCCCGGTTCCACGGGTTGGGTGGGATACGTCCAGTTTAGTGAGATTTGGGGATAGTGCCGGTTCAGGCGGAGTGATTCAGGGTCCCCGGATGCACCGGGTCCGCGAAGGGCAGTCCGGCCGCGAACCTCTCCAGTTCGTCGAGGGCCCGGTCCGTCAAGCGGTGGAGTTCATTGCCCAGTGAGCCCGCGATGTGCGGGGTCAGCAGAACGTTCGGCAGGGTGTACAACGGCGAGTCGGCGGGCGGGACTTCGGGGTCGGTGACATCGAGTACGGCATGCAGTCGGCCCGACACCAGCTCCGCGAGCAGCGCCTGCTCGTCGATCAGCGAGCCGCGCGCGGTGTTGATCAGGGTCGCCCCGTCCGGCAGCAGCGCGAGGCGGCGCGCGTCGAGCATGTGGTGGGTGGCCGGGAGCTGCGGGGCGTGGATCGTGACGATGTCACTGCGGCCGCAGAGCTCGTCGAGGCCGGTGGGGACGACGCCCAGTGCGGCCGCCTCGGCTGCGGTGACGTACGGGTCGTGGAGCAGGACCTGCAGATCGAAGGGGCGCAGGAGCTCGATGACGCCACGGCCGATCCTGGATGCTCCGACGATACCCACCGTGCGGCGGTAGTTGCCCGCGCTGTCGAGTTCACGCCGCCAGTCGTAGCCGGCGCGCAGTTCCTCGTAGCGCTGCGCCGAGCGCAGGACGTGCTTGCCTGCGAAGAGGATCGCGGCCAGCGTGTACTCGGCGACGGGCAGGGCATTGGCCGCGGCGGCCGAGGCGACCGCGATGCCGCGCTCCCAGCAGGCGTCGGTGATGTGGTGCTTGACGGAGCCCGCCGCGTGCACGACCGCGCGCAGGCGCGGTGCCCGTTCGAGGACTTCGGGCGTCAGCGGGGTGGCGCCCCAGCAGGTGAACAGGACATCGGCCTCGGCCAGGGCGGTGGCGACGGCGGGCGTGGGGGCGGCGAGGTCGTGGGCGATCAGCCGCGGATCGCTGCGGGCGAGCGTGGCGAGGCGGTCGCGATGGCGGTCGGCGAACAGGCGCTCGGCGATGCCGGGGCCCATGGCGAGCAGGACGGCGGGGCGCTGCAGGGCATGCATCGTGAGGCGTTCCGTGGCGCGTTCGACGGGGACGGGGCGCTCGCCGGGGTCGTTCGCGGGGCGATGGTCGCTGGCGTGGTCCATGGTCGAACTCGAGCTCCTCGTATATCGCTTGAGGTCACTGGGCGAACGACGAGGCCGACGTGGCGGACTGCCGTACCACCGGCGAGAAGGAGCACAGGGCTCGCTTTCGCCGCGACTCCCGGGGCCGCCGTCCGCATCCGCCGGCCGGACGGCAGCCGCCGCACCCTTGCCGGGGCCCCTACTGCGGACCGTACTTCCGGCCTGTCCTGGACGTGACCCCGCCGATCAGCCGGCGCGGCGCCAGCTTCACCACACCCATCAGCGCCTTGTAGCGGGGGTCCGGAATCGACAGCGACTTGCCGCGTGCCAGATCCGCCAGCGCGGCCGCCACCAGCTTGTCCGCGTCGAGCCACATCCACCGGGGGATGTTGTCGGTGCCCATTCCGGCCCGCTCATGGAATTCGGTGCGTACGAAACCGGGGCAGAGCGCCATCAGCCGCACCCCCGACCCCGCCAGATCCCGCGCGGCACCCTGCGTGAACTGCACGACCCACGCCTTCGACGCGCCATAGGTCCCGCGCGGCACGAACGCGGCCACCGATGCCACATTCACCACGCCGCCCCGCCCGCGCTCCCGCATCGCCCCGGTCGCCGCCGACGTGAGCCGCAGCACCGCCTCGCAGTGCACCTTCAGCATCGTCAACTCATCGGCCATGGACACTTCCAGAAAGCGCCCCTTGTTTCCGAAGCCGGCGTTGTTGACCAGCAGATCCACCGGATCCGTGCGGTGGGCCAGCCGCTTCTCGACCGCCGCGATGCCCTCGTCCTGCGACAGGTCGGCGGTCAGCACCTCCGCCTCGATGCCGTGCCGGTCGTGCAGTTCGGTGGCCTGCTCCTGCAGCCGCGCGGTGTCGCGGGCCACCAGCACCAGGTTGTGTCCCTCGGCCGCGAGCCGCCGCGCGAACGCGGCGCCGATCCCCGCGGTCGCTCCCGTAATCAGTGCAGTCGTCATAGGCGGCACGTTAGTGCCCCGTGTTCGGGCGCGGCGTACGCGTCCACCGTGCCCGCCGCGCCCGGAAACCGGCGCTACGCGCTCTGCTTCGCGACGTACTCCCGTGCGGCCCTGAGCAGTTCGGGGTGGAGCGCGTCGCCCGCCGCAAGCACCTTGGGCAGCAGGGTCCGCTCGGTGGTCTCGGCCCGGAACGCCATGTGGACCGTCACCTCGTGGTCCGGCCGGTGCACGATCTCGATCGGGTCGCCCGCGCGGATCTCGCCGGGCTCGACGACCCGCAGATACGCGCCGGGCGCGCCCTGCCGGGTGAAGCGCTTGACCCAGCCCTTCTCGCCCAGCCAGCTCGCGAACGTACGACACGGAATGCGGCTGCTCGTCACTTCGAGCACCAGCTCGTCGCCGATCCGCCATCGCTCGCCGATCTTCGCCCCGCTCACATCGAGCCCGCTCGTGGTGAGGTTCTCGCCGAACGCGCCGTTGCCGAGGGGCCGCCCCAACTCCCGCTCCCAGAAGTCGAGATCCTCACGCGCGAACGCGTACACCGCCTGGTCGGTGCCGCCGTGGTGGCGCAGGTCGCAGACCGCGTCCCCCGCGACACCGCCGGCGCCCTCGCCCTTGGGGCCGGGGTCGCTCACCCGCACGGCTCCCTCCACCGGCTGTTTGTCGATGCCGGTCGCGCCGCCCGGTGTGTCGGTGTACTCGACGATCTTCGGCCGGCCCACATTCACGGTCAGAAGCTTCATGGACAACACGCTAACCCCCACTCCCAAAGGAACAAATCAGAAAGAAGGCTCCCCTCCAAGCCTCCCTTATATTCGGAGGGTGATCGAAGCCCGTCATCTGAGAGTTCTGCGCGCCGTGGCCGCCACCGGCTCGTTCTCCGCGGCCGCGCGCCGGCTCGGCTGCACCCAGCCGGCCGTCAGCCAGCAGATGAAGGCACTCGAAGCATCCGCGGGCACCCCGCTGCTGGTCCGTACGGGTCGTGAGACGCGGCTGACCCAGGCGGGTGAAGTTCTCGTACGCCACGCCTCGGGCATCCTCGCCGGGCTGACCGCCGCCGAGGAGGAGATCGCCGCCATCGCGGGTCTGCGGGCGGGCCGAGTGCGGCTCGTGTCGTTCCCCAGCGGCAGTTCCACGCTCGTACCGACCGCGCTCGCCGCGCTGCGCGCGGCCCATCCGGGCACCCGGGTCTCGCTCGTCGAGGCGGAGCCGCCGCGTTCGGTGGAGATGCTGCGGGAGGGCGACTGCGATGTGGCGCTCGCCTTCCGGTACGGCTCTGCGGCCGCGGAATGGGACGACCTGGTCGTCCGCCCCCTGCTCGCGGACCGCCTCATCGGCCTTGTCCCCGAGGGCCACCGGCTGGCCGGCGCCGATTCCGTGGCCATCGCGGATCTCGCGGACGAGTCCTGGATCGCTGGGTGTCCGCGCTGTCGCCGCCAGCTCGTCGAGGTCTGTGAGGAGGCCGGATTCACGCCCCGGATCGACTTCGCCACCGACGACCATCCGGCCGTGATCGGCCTGGTCGCCGCCGGTCTCGGCGTGGCGGTGCTGCCCGGACTCGCGATGGAGTCCGTACGGCTGAAGGGTGCACGGACCGTCACCGTGGAGCCGTCCGTCCAGCGCGAGATCGTCGCGCTCACGCTGCCGGACCTGGCCCAGGTACCTGCGGTCGCCGCCACGCTCGATCAGCTCGCGCTGGCCGCACCCCGCTGACCGGACCACCCCCGCCGGAGAGCCGGACGGGGGTGGTGCAGGAACGTTTCTTCGAGGTTCTCCCAGCGCGGACTGTCAGCTCCGCGCCGGTCCTCCCACGCTGGTCGCCGGGATCAGGCGATGTCGCGCACGCCCCATCAGCTCCTCCCGCTCGTCCTCCGTCAGTCCACCCCACACGCCGTACGGCTCCCGCACCGCCAGCGCGTGCGCCGCGCACTCCGCTCGTACCGGGCACCTCATGCAGACCTCTTTCGCCGAGTTCTCGCGCGCACTTCGTGCGGCTCCCCGCTCGCCCTCGGGGTGGAAGAAGAGCGAACTGTCCACCCCGCGGCAGGCTGCGAGGAGCTGCCAGTCCCACAAATCGGCGTTGGGTCCGGGAAGGCGGGAGAAATCTGCCATAGCGCATGTCCCCTTGAAACCGTACTGAGTGGATACAGGTCAGGTAGCGCACGAGCGGGATGCGGGCAGGATCCGAAGCGGGATCCGAGCCGTATCCGGCACCCGTCCGGCACCCGCGTGTGCCTCACGACCGTACATCTACTGTGTAAGTAGATGTAAATATGACTCATTGCGAATCTAGCTACAGACACCGCAAAAAGGGAAGAAAAGCAGCTAAATGGGGCATAGGTTCCAGGTGAAACGCTCCATCACCTGCAGTGCTCTCCTCCGCGCACGCCCCCTCACATAGAGTGCTGAAGGCGGAAGTCCGACCCGTAACTCTTTCGAGTGACCGTCGTTGAGAGTGCGGAGGCGGTTGAAAGAACAAGCGCTAGGGCACATGTCCGAGAGCGTTCAACCGCACAGGTGACGAAACGTACCCAGCCTGGAGGCTCAAGGTGACGCGCATCAGCTGCGGAGGGCGGCCATGACATCCGTCCTCGTCTGCGACGACTCCCCGCTTGCCCGAGAGGCGCTCCGCCGGGCGGTTGCGACCGTACCCGGCGTCGAGCGCGTGACGACCGCGGCCAACGGCGAGGAAGTGCTCCGCCGCTGGGGCGCCGACCGCTCGGACCTGATTCTGATGGACGTACGCATGCCCGGACTCGGCGGTGTCGAGACCGTCCGCCGGCTGCTGTCCGCCGACCCGGGCGCCCGGATCATCATGCTGACCGTCGCCGAGGACCTGGACGGTGTCGCGCTCGCGGTCGCCGCCGGTGCCCGCGGCTATCTGCACAAGGACGCATCGCGGGCCGAACTGCGGGCCACGGTCACCCAGGCGCTCGCCGACCCGACCTGGCGGCTCGCCCCGCGGCGGCTTCGCTCGGCCGAAATGGGCGCGGCACCCACCCTCACCGCGCGTGAGATCCAGGTGCTCGAAGGCATGAGTCACGGCCGGTCGAACGCCGAGATCGGCCGGGAGCTCTTCCTCTCGGAAGACACCGTGAAGACCCACGCCAGGCGGCTTTTCAAGAAGCTCGGCGCCTCGGACCGGGCGCACGCCGTCGCGCTCGGATTCCGCTGGGGCCTGGTCCGCTAGGCGGACGGGTGGGCTGTCGCGAGGGCACGATGAACCCCGCCCGCCGCCGGGTGGGCGGGGCGACGGATGACCGCGGGCATCCGTTTCCCTCGCGATGCCGCATCCTTGAGGGGTGGAGTTCCTCGGGGACGAGTCGGTCGAGCGGGAGGGGAGGGCGCAGGAGATGAGTTCCGGCGCACCTGCTCATAACGCTTCGGTGCACAACATTGGACGCAGTGCCACGGATGCTCAGCCGCCAAGGCACCATGGACCGATGCGCGACGACGAGACCACGGTGATCGGTGCACTCGTTCACCGTGCCGTCGATGGCGACGAGCAGGCTACGCACGATCTTCTGGCGTGCGTCCATCCGCTCGCACTTCGCTACTGCCGCACCCGGCTCAGCCGGCTGCCCGGCGATGCGCGTCATTTCGTGGAGGACCTCGCTCAAGAGGTCTGCGTCGCGGTTCTGATGGCGCTGCCGCGCTACAAGGACACCGGAAGGCCCTTCGAGGCCTTCGTCTTCGCCATCGCGTCGCACAAGGTCGCCGATCTACAGCGGGCCGCCATGCGGCATCCGGGATCGACGGCGGTGCCCTCCGACGAGATGCCCGAGCGGCCCGACGACTCCCTCGGTCCCGAGGAGCGCGCGCTGCTCAGCGACGACGCCGAATGGGCCAAGAGGCTCCTCGCCAACCTTCCGGAGAACCAGCGCGAGCTGCTGGTGCTGCGGGTCGCGGTCGGGCTGACCGCAGAGGAGACCGGGCAGATGCTGGGCATGTCACCCGGCGCGGTACGGGTCGCGCAGCACCGCGCTCTCAGCCGGTTGCGCGCCCTGGCCGAACAGTGAGCCGAGCGGTGAGTCGTACGGCATCTCGCGCACGTATGAACACACAAAGCTGTTCGACGATCTTGATCGTGGAATGAGACGGCTTCCGGGCCCGTTAGCATGGACATCCGCACCGATCAAGGCCATTTGGGGAAGGTGTCATGACCAACGTCGACGGAGTGCCCGATAAATTCGCGACACTCGGGCTGACCTACGACGATGTGCTGCTGTTGCCGGGTGCTTCGGAAGTACTTCCGAACGCGGTCGACACCTCGTCCCGTGTCTCCAGGAACGTCCGGGTGAACATCCCGCTGCTCTCCGCGGCGATGGACAAGGTCACCGAATCGCGGATGGCGATCGCCATGGCGCGCCAGGGCGGTGTGGGCGTGCTGCACCGCAATCTGTCCATCGAGGACCAGGTGAACCAGGTCGACCTGGTCAAGCGTTCCGAGTCCGGAATGGTCACCGACCCGATCACGGTGCATCCCGATGCCACGCTCGCCGAGGCCGACGCCCTGTGCGCCAAGTTCCGTATCAGCGGCGTGCCGGTCACCGACGCCGCGGGCAAGCTGCTCGGCATCGTCACCAACCGCGACATGGCTTTCGAGACCGTCCGTACGCGCCAGGTGCGCGAGGTCATGACCCCGATGCCGCTGGTCACCGGCAAGGTCGGCATCTCCGGCGTGGACGCCATGGAGCTGCTGCGCCGCCACAAGATCGAGAAGCTTCCACTGGTCGACGACGCGGGCATCCTCAAGGGCCTGATCACGGTCAAGGACTTCGTGAAGGCCGAGCAGTACCCCCATGCGGCGAAGGACTCCGAGGGCCGTCTGCTCGTCGGCGCGGCGGTGGGTGCCAGCCCGGAGGCTCTGGAGCGGGCCCAGGCGCTGGCCGGGGCGGGCGTCGACTTCCTCATCGTCGACACCTCGCACGGGCACAACAGCAACGCCCTCAACTGGATGGCGAAGATCAAGTCGAGCGTGGGCGTCGACGTCATCGGCGGCAATGTGGCGACCCGTGACGGTGCCCAGGCCCTGATCGACGCAGGTGTTGACGGCGTCAAGGTCGGTGTCGGCCCCGGCTCCATCTGTACGACCCGAGTGGTCGCCGGTATCGGTGTCCCGCAGGTCACGGCGATCTACGAGGCGGCGCTGGCCGCGCGGGCAGCGGGCGTTCCGGTCATCGGCGACGGCGGACTGCAGTACTCCGGCGACATCGGCAAGGCGCTCGCCGCCGGCGCCGACACCGTCATGCTGGGCAGTCTCCTCGCGGGCTGCGAGGAGTCCCCGGGCGAGCTGCTCTTCATCAACGGCAAGCAGTTCAAGTCCTACCGCGGCATGGGTTCGCTCGGCGCCATGCAGTCGCGCGGCCAGGGCCGCTCGTACTCCAAGGACCGCTACTTCCAGGCCGAGGTGGCCTCCGACGACAAGCTCGTCCCCGAGGGCATCGAGGGCCAGGTGCCCTACCGCGGCCCGCTGTCGGCGGTGCTCCACCAGCTGGTCGGCGGTCTGCGCCAGACCATGGGCTACGTCGGGGCGGCCGCCATCGACGAGATGGAGAGCAAGGGCCGCTTCGTGCGGATCACTTCGGCGGGGCTCAAGGAGAGCCACCCGCACGACATCCAGATGACGGTCGAGGCGCCGAACTACAGCAGGAAGTAGTCCACGCGTGCTCAGGGGCGGTCCCGGGGATTCCCGGGACCGCCCCTGACGTGTGCGTCGGGGATACTGGTAGGCGCAGACGTAGAGGGAGAGGCCACACATCGTGACTGAGATCGAGATCGGGCGCGGCAAGCGCGGCCGCCGGGCGTACGCGTTCGATGACATCGCCGTCGTACCGAGCCGGCGCACCCGGGACCCGAAGGAGGTCTCGATCGCCTGGCAGATCGACGCCTACCGCTTCGAGCTGCCCTTCCTGGCCGCTCCGATGGACTCGGTGGTCTCCCCGCAGACCGCGATCCGCATCGGTGAGCTGGGCGGTCTGGGCGTACTGAACCTCGAAGGCCTGTGGACCCGCTACGAGGACCCGCAGCCGCTGCTCGACGAGATCTCCGAGCTGGACGAGGCCGCCGCGACCCGTCGTCTGCAGGAGATCTACGAAGCCCCGATCAAGGAGGAGCTGATCGGGCAGCGGATCAAGGAGGTGCGCGACTCGGGTGTGGTGACCGCCGCCGCGCTCTCGCCGCAGCGCACCGCGCAGTTCTCCAAGGCCGTTGTGGACGCCGGTGTGGACATCTTCGTCATCCGCGGTACGACGGTCTCGGCCGAGCACGTCTCGGGCGCGGCCGAGCCGCTGAACCTGAAGCAGTTCATCTACGAGCTCGACGTGCCGGTCATCGTGGGCGGCTGCGCCACGTACACGGCCGCGCTGCATCTGATGCGTACGGGCGCCGCGGGCGTCCTGGTCGGCTTCGGCGGCGGCGCCGCGCACACCACGCGCAATGTCCTGGGCATCCAGGTCCCGATGGCGACGGCGGTGGCCGATGTGGCCGCGGCCCGCCGGGACTACATGGACGAGTCCGGCGGCCGGTATGTGCATGTCATCGCGGACGGTGGCGTGGGCTGGTCCGGCGACCTGCCGAAGGCGATCGCGTGCGGCGCGGACGCCGTGATGATCGGCTCCCCGCTCGCCCGCGCGACGGACGCGCCGGGCCGCGGGCACCACTGGGGCATGGAGGCGGTCCACGAGGACGTGCCGCGCGGCAAGCTGGTGGACCTGGGCATCGTGGGCACGACCGAGGAGGTCCTCACCGGTCCCTCGCACAGCCCCGACGGTTCGATGAACTTCTTCGGCGCGCTGCGCCGGGCGATGGCGACGACGGGCTACAGCGAGCTCAAGGAGTTCCAGCGCGTCGAGGTGACGGTGGCCGACTCGCAGCACCGCCGCTGAATCCGCCGCGTACGAAAGGGGCCCCGCACCGGGTGGTGCGGGGCCCCTCTCCGTTTGCCCGGATCAGCCGCCGGCTCTTAGCCGTTGGCCTTCTTGGCGCCACCGAACGCGGCGACGGCGCCGATGGCGAGGAAGACGTACGTCATGCCGTCCGCCGACTTGCTCCACGCGTCGGTCAGCAGACCGAACTGGTCGATGAAGACGTCCAGGAAGGCGGCGTCCGTCAGCTTGGTGACGACGACAGCGCCCCCTATCAACTGACCCACGTACACGGCGGGGAGCGCGAGCAGCGCGCTGACGACGGGCAGCGCGGGGTTGCGGCCGCCGGCCTTGGCGGCGGCGAAGCCGATGAGGAAGCCGACGCCGATGGCCGCGTAGCCGATCTCGCGCTCGATGGCACCGCTGAGGGCGCCGTACGCACCCGCGCCGACCAGTGCGGCGACGACGGCGACGAGGATGCCGATGCCGACGTTGTCACGGACGGGCGCGGCAGGCGGAGTTGGGGCGTACGGGGCGGCGTCGCCGCCGGCGAACGGGTTGCCGGACGGCGGTGGAACAGGCTGGCTCATCTGGAATTTCCCCCCAGGGACGGATGCCTCGCACGAGTGTGCGGGCGGAGATCCCGGAGACTAGCAGTCCGGTAGGACAGTTCGGCACTGCGTTATCGAGCTGTTGGAATGCGGCTGTTGGGGGCTCAGAGGCGGTGTGCGGCCCCGGCCGGGGTGGCTCCCCTTGTGTCCAGGAGGAGTTGGGCCTTGACGGCCAGTCCCTGCAGGTCGTACGTGCGGTGGTGCTGGAGCAGCACCGTCAGATCCGCGCTGGCGGCGGCCTCGTAGAGCGAGTCCGCGCGGGGGACCGGGAGTTCGTGAACCCGCCAGTCGGGGATGTACGGGTCGTGGTAGCTGACGCTCGCCCCCAGGTCCATCAGGCGGCGGGCGATCTCGGTGGCCGGGGAGGCCTCCAGGTCGGGGAGGTCCGGCTTGTAGGTGATGCCGAGGAGCAGCACGCGCGCGCCGCGGGCCGATTTGCCGTGTTCGTTGAGGAGCGTGGCGCAGCGCTGGATGACGTAATGCGGCATACGGGTGTTGATTTCCTGGGCGAGGCCGACCATCCGCAGGGGGTGGCCCGAGCCGTGGCCGGGGGGCGGGACGAGGCCCGGGTCCAGCGGGACGCCGTGGCCGCCGACGCCAGGACCAGGGCGGAAGGCCTGGAAGCCGAAGGGCTTGGTTTCGGCGCAGCGGATGACGTCCCAGAGGTCGACGCCCAGGTCGTGGCAGAGCACGGCCATCTCGTTGACCAGGGCGATGTTGACGTGGCGGAAGTTCGTTTCGAGGACCTTGACGGTCTCGGCCTCGCGCGGTCCGCGCGCGCGGACGACCTTGTCGGTGAGGCGTCCGTAGAAGGCGGCGGCCGATTCGGTGCACGCGGGGGTGAGGCCGCCGATGACCTTGGGGGTGTTGGCGTAGCCATGAGTGCGACTGCCCGGGTCGACCCGGCTGGGGGAGTACGCGAGATGGAAGTCGCGGCCGGCGCGCAGCCCGGAGCCCTCTTCGAGGATCGGGCGGAGGAACGTCTCCGTGGTGCCGGGCTGGACGGCCGATTCGAGCAGCACGGTGGTGTGCGGGCGCAGCCGCGCGGCGAGTGCACGGGCGGACTCGGCGAGGGCGGTGAGATCGAGGGCCCCGTCGGCTCCGGGAGGGGTGGGGGCACAGATGACGGCCGTGCGTACGCGTCCGAGATCGGCCGGGTCCGTGACGGTCCGGAAGCCTCCGGCGAACATGCGGCGGATGTCGGCCGGAGTGCATCCCGCCGCAGGCTCGGGCAGCCGGCGTGGATCGGTGTCATAGCCGATGGTCTCGATGCCGACGGCTACGGCGGCCTGGGCGAGGGGCAGGCCGAGATGACCGAGTCCGATGACGGCGAGATCTGCGGGCATGGCGTGGGCCGTCCTTCCCTATAAGCCGCGGGGACATTGAGCGCAAGCCCTGTGGGCAGAACGGGCAGGCGCAATGTCACACTAGGCGTAAATATGACCGATATGCCGCATTGTGCGCTCGTGGCTGTCCGAGTGTTATCCACAGGCGGTGGCTGAAGTCGTCGACTGCGGACAGAATCGACTTTGTGAGCCCGATCGCAGGGGCCGTACGGGGGCGACGGGAGGCAGCAGTGAGGACAGCGACACTGGGACCGGTGGAGCGTGCCGAGGCGCTCGCCAAGATGGCCGAGCGTGAACTGGACGTGCTGGTGGTCGGCGCGGGCGTGGTCGGGGCAGGGACCGCGCTGGACGCCGCGACGAGAGGACTATCCACCGGTCTGGTCGAGGCGCGGGACTGGGCGTCGGGCACATCCAGCAGGTCGAGCAAGCTGATCCACGGCGGGCTGCGCTATCTGGAGATGCTGGACTTCGCGCTCGTCCGGGAAGCGCTGAAGGAGCGCGGGCTGCTGCTGGAGAGGCTGGCGCCGCATCTGGTGAAGCCGGTGCCGTTCCTCTATCCGCTCCAGCACAAGGGCTGGGAGCGGCTCTACGCCGGATCGGGTGTCGCGCTGTACGACGCGATGTCGGTGTCGTCGGGTCATGGCCGCGGACTGCCCGTCCACCGGCATCTGTCGCGGCGGCAGGCGCTGCGGGTCGCGCCCTGCCTGAAGAAGGACGCCCTGGTCGGGGCGTTGCAGTACTACGACGCACAGATGGACGACGCCCGCTATGTGGCGACGTTGGTGCGCACGGCCGCGAGCTATGGGGCCCATGTCGCCAGCCGGGCGCGGGTGATCGGCTTTCTGAGGGAGGGTGAGCGGGTCGTCGGCGCGCGGGTGCAGGACGTCGAGTCCGGCGGGGAGTACGAGATCCGGGCCAAGCAGGTCGTCAACGCGACCGGGGTGTGGACGGACGACACCCAGGCGCTGATCGGGGAGCGCGGGCAGTTCCATGTGCGGGCCTCCAAGGGTATTCATCTGGTGGTGCCCAAGGACCGGATCCACTCGACGACCGGGCTGATCCTGCGGACGGAGAAGTCCGTGCTGTTCGTCATCCCCTGGGGACGGCACTGGATCGTGGGGACCACGGACACCGACTGGGATCTCGACAAGGCCCATCCGGCCGCCTCCAGCGCGGACATCGACTATCTAATCGAGCACGTCAACTCCGTGCTGGCGGTGCCTCTGACGCGCGATGACGTCCAGGGGGTGTACGCGGGCCTGCGGCCGTTGCTCGCCGGGGAGTCGGACGCGACCAGCAAGCTGTCGCGCGAGCACACGGTGGCGCATCCGGTGCCCGGCCTGGTGGTCGTGGCGGGCGGCAAGTACACGACGTACCGGGTGATGGCGAAGGACGCGGTGGACGAGGCGGTGCACGCGCTCGACCAGCGGGTGGCCGCGTGCGTCACGGAGAACGTCCCGCTCGTCGGGGCCGAGGGCTATGGCGCGCTGTGGAACGCGCGGGCGAGGACGGCGGCGCGGACAGGGCTTCATGTGGTCCGCGTGGAGCATCTGTTGAACCGGTACGGCTCGCTCATCGAGGAACTGCTGACACTGATCGCCGACGACCCGAAGCTCGGGGAGCCGCTGGGGGGCGCGGAGGACTATCTGCGGGCCGAGGTCGTCTATGCCGCATCGCACGAGGGGGCGCGGCACCTCGATGACGTACTGACGCGACGGACCAGGATCTCGATCGAGACCTTCGACCGGGGGACACGCTGTGCGCGCGAGTGCGCGGAGCTGATGGCGCCGGTGCTGGGCTGGGACAAGGAGCACATCGAGAAGGAGATCGAGCACTACGACAAGCGGGTGGAGGCGGAGCGCGAGTCGCAGCGGCAGCCGGACGACCTGACGGCGGACGCGGCCCGGCTGGGGGCGCCGGACATCGTGCCGATCTGATCCCGTTGCCCGGTCCGTCCGTGCGGCCTGCCTCGCGGGCTTTCTGCCGGAACCCTGTTTTCGGCCCCCGACCCGTTGGAAATCGGCCGTCCGGAGGGTCGGTTCGGGGTGGCGAGTGTGGCCGGAGGAAGGTGTTCCGCTTGGCTGGGCAGGGGCCCCGACCAGCCAAGCGGTGAGCTTCACCGCGAGTAATGGCATGGTGGGTGCTTGCCTGCTTCTGGACCTGTCCTGGCGGACTGCGGACCCGGGAGAAGCGCCGGTCCCGGAGTGAGGGACAATGGGGGCTCTGCCAGGGCGGGTTACCGCATCGCGCGGGAAGCGGCAGGCGCGGGCGAAGATCAGGGATCGCAGAGGGGACGCATGTCGGAGGCGGAGCAGGCGCGGGAGCCCCAGCGGGAAACGGCCGAGGAGCCCCAGCGGGACGCCGGGCAGGATTCCGGGACGGAGCTCAAGACGGAGTCTCAGGACACCGAGCCGGAGTCCCAGGATCCCGAGAAGAAGCTCGACACGGAGCCGGAGTCCAAGGCGGTGCCCGCATCGGAGGCCGAGCCGGCATCCGGTGCCGAGCCGGAGAAGGCGGAGAAGGCGGAGAAGCCTGTGAAGGCTTCCGGGCGGGGCGCCGCTGGGCAGGACTCGGGGCCGGGGCCCGACTCGGGCCGCGGTGGCGGGGCCGTGTCCGGGGCCGGTGCCTCAAAAGCGCCCCGGGCAACGTCCCCCAAGGCACCCAAGCCCACGTCCCCCGAGCCCAAGGCGCCTGAGCTCAAGGTGCCCGAGCCCAAGGCACCTGAGCCCAAGACACCCGAGTCCACGGCACCTGCGCCCAAAGCAACAGAGACCAAAGCACCCGAGTCCGCGGCAACCGCTCTCGTCAAGGAGGGTGCGGACGGGCGGAGTTCCGGGCGGGAGACCCAGGGGCGGCTGCTCTCCGGGCGGTACCGGCTGGGCGGTGTCCTCGGGCGCGGCGGGATGGGCACCGTGTGGCGGGCCGTCGACGAGACCCTCGGCCGTACCGTCGCCGTGAAGGAACTGCGCTTCCCCAGCAGCATCGACGAGGAAGAGAAGCGCCGCCTCATCACGCGCACCATGCGCGAGGCCAAGGCGATCGCCCGTATCCGCAACAACAGCGCGGTGACGGTCTACGACGTCGTGGACGAGGACGACCGCCCGTGGATCGTCATGGAGCTTGTCGAGGGCAAGTCCCTGGCGGAAGCCGTACGCGAGGACGGCACGCTGACGCCCCGGCGGGCCGCGGAGGTCGGGCTCGCGATCCTAGACGTACTGCGTTCCGCGCACCGCGAGGGCATCCTGCACCGCGATGTGAAGCCGTCCAATGTGCTGATCGCCGAGGACGGGCGCGTCGTGCTCACCGACTTCGGTATCGCGCAGGTCGAGGGCGACCCGTCGATCACGTCGACCGGCATGCTCGTCGGCGCGCCCTCCTACATCTCGCCGGAGCGTGCCCGCGGTCACAAGCCCGGGCCGGCCGCCGACCTGTGGTCGCTGGGCGGGCTGTTGTACGCGAGCGTCGAGGGCTGCCCGCCGTACGACAAGGGCTCCGCGATCGCGACGCTGACCGCCGTGATGACCGAGCCGCTGGACCCGCCGAAGAACGCGGGCCCGCTGGAGGAGGTCATCTACGGCCTGCTCGCCAAGGACCCGGATCAGCGTCTCGACGACGCGGGCGCACGGGCGTTGCTCACCAGGGTGCTGCACGCCCCCGAGGCGCCGGAGCCGCCCGCCGAGCCCGAGCCGTCGCCGGAGGCCACCCGCGTCGTCGCGCTGCCGCCGCTTCCCCCGCCCCCGCCGGAGGCCAGGCCGAAGGACCCGGCGGCCGACCGGGTGCGCGGTGCTCTGCGTTCCGTGCGCAATGCCGCCGCGGCCGCCAAGCCGGAACCGAAGCCGCAGCCGTCGCCGCAGGCTCCGGCCGCGCGGCCCGAGCCGGTGCGGGCGCCGCTCACCGATGTGGTTCCCCGCCGCACGCTGATGGTCATCGCGGCTGTCGTCGCGCTCGCCGTGCTGGCGACCGTGCTCTATCTGACGCTCGGCGGTGGCGACAAGGACGGCAAGAACAAGTCGGGCAAAGACAAGTCCACTTCGGCCGGGGTGACCGGCGGCAAGGGCACGGACGCGGGTGGCACCGCGGACGGGGGCAAGGGCAAGGACGCCGCCAAGGACGACCCCAAGGACGGCACCGGGACCGGGGACGGCCAGGGCGGGCAGCCGTCCGGCGGGCCCAAGACCGGTGCCCCCGCGGGCCGGGGCGGCATCCCGGCCGGGTACGTGATGGTCTCGAACGAGCAGTTCCACTTCACCATGGCGATGCCCAAGGGCTTCAGGATGACCGGCATCGCGGGCGAGAACTCCGGCGGGATATTCAACCTGCAGAAGGGTGGCTTCCCGCGCGTTCAGGTCGACTTCAACGGCAGTCCCACGGACGACGCCGCCGCTGCCTGGGAGGGGCTGAGGCTGGCGACCGCCGCCAGCAGCGACGGCTACAAGCACCTCGGGATCAAGCCGGTCCAGTACAAGGGCTATCCGACCGTCGCCGACTGGCAGTTCGAGCGCAATCAGGGCGGCCAGCGGGTACGAGTCCTCAACAGGGGCTTCAAGGTGGATGCCGGGCACGGCTACTCGATCATGATCACGTGCAAGGCGAGCGAGTGGCACAGCGCGCAGTGCGAGACCTTGCGCAAGACGGCGTTCGCCACATTCAAGCCCAAGGACTGAGTCAGGACACGTATCGTGAGAGCTCGCGGACGGTACGCAGCCGCAAGGGGTCGTAAGTAGCCGTCAAACGACCGGAATTGACGGTTTGGTGCGACCCTCAGGCCGTCCGGGGGACAAGCGCGCGCGTGGGGAGGCGACGTGGACGACTATGCGGGAAGGGTGCTCGCCGACCGCTACCGCCTGCCGTTGCCGCCCTCCGACGAGTACGAACTGGTCGAGACCCGCGCTTTCGACACATACAGCGGGCAGGAAGTCCTGGTGCGGCAGGTGCCGTTGCCGGAGGTCGTGGACGCCGAGGTCATCGAGACGGACGGCCTGGCCGGGGCGGCGGTACCGCGCAGAGCCCAGGGGCGTACGACACGGCGGCCCACGGACCCGGCGGTGCGGCGGGCCATCGAGGCCGCGCAGGCTGCCGCCCAGATCCCCGACCATCCGCGCCTGGACCAGGTCTTCGACGTCTTCGCGGAGGGCGGTTCGCTCTGGATAGTGAGCGAACGGGTCGCCGCGCGGCCGCTCGCGGCGCTCCTGGCGGAGAAGCCGCTCAGCCCCTACCGGGCGGCCGAGGTCGCCTCCGACGTACTGACCGCGCTGCGCGTGCTGCACGCGCACGGCTGGACCCATCGCAACATCACTTCCCGAACGGTCCTCGTCTGCGACGACGGGCGCGTGGTCCTGACCGGACTGGCGTCGGGAGCGGCGGAGGAGGCGCTGTGCGGGTATGCCCCGGTGCCGGGTCCTCCGGACGAGTTGGCAGGGGTTTCGGTGCCGCCCGAGGCGCGCGAGCCGTCAGGGGAACCGGCGTTCCTGGAGGCGGAGTCGTACGCGGATCCGGAGGACGGGGAGGACGGGTACAGGGACTCGGACGAGGGCGAGGACGTCGGAGAGGACGACGGGCCGTACGGGGCTTCGCCCGGCACCCGGGTCGCGCTTCCGGGGCCCGGAACAGGCGCGGTGGACGCCCGGGCTGCGAGGGCGGGTGCGATCGCGGCGTACCGCGCGGGCGCACGGGCCGCGGCGCGCGCCGGCGAGGACGAGCATGATGGCGACCGTCCGGTCCAGGCGGGCTTCGACCCGGACTGGTGGGCCCGGCGTCCGGGCGAGCCGGGCCCGGATCTCGGCATGGACGACGACATTGACGACGAGGAAGAGGACGGCGGCTGGTCCGGCACCCCCGGCCGCGTCAGGCTGGCCGGTACGTGGCACGACGGCGCCTACCCCGCCCAGGAGGGCCCGCGCCCTCTCCCGGCAGGCGGCAGCCCCAGTCCCGGCAGCCACAGCGCAGGCCGTCCCGCGGCACGCGGCCACAACGACCCGTACGGCACCCGCCCCGCACTTCCCGGCCCCCGTACCGACAGCGTGCCCGCCCCCGCCGGTCATCGCGGGACCGCCCAGGACGCGCTGCGCGCCGATGCCCAGCGTGCCGATGTCCAGCGCAGGCCCGTCGTCGCCGAGGTCCAGGCGCCCACCGGGCGCTGGGACGAGATAGTCGCGGGCGGCAGTACACCCGCCTACCGCGGACCCGCCACACCCCTGGCCGCCGAGCGCGCCCGGCAGGCGCGCATCGCGGTCGTCGGTGCGGTCACCGAGCGATGGGCCCCCGAGCAGGCCGGACCCGTCCATGAGAACTGGCAGTTGGCCGCTCCCGTGGGCCCCGCCACCGACCTCTGGGCGCTGGGCGCCCTGCTCTACCGAGCCGTCCAGGGCCACGCCCCGTACCCCGAGGAGAGCGCCGTCGAGCTGGTCCAGCTCGTCTGCTCCGAGCCGCCCGCCTTCGCCGAGGAGTGCGGCCCGCTGCGCCCCGTCGTCGAGTCGCTGCTGCGCCAGGACCCCACGGAGCGCCCGGACTTCGAGGAGCTGCGCGGCTGGCTGCGTTCGCTCGTACGGTCCGCGCCCGAGCCCGAGGCGGGGATGGACGTCGTGCCGGTCCCCTCGGCCGCGGTCGACGGCTCCCGGCTGCCTGTCGTACGCCGCCGGGGCGAGCTGGTGCGCAAACGCCGCGGCTCGGCCGAAGTGGTGCACGGCCGCCATCGCCACAAGAAAGCCAACCGTGAGCGGCGCGGCCCGCGTTCCCTGGGCCGCACTCTCCTGCTGCTGATACTGCTCCTGCTGGTCGCGGCCGTCGCGTATGCCGTGGTGTTCATGCCGAAGGCGGACTCGCAGCAGGACCGTTCCAAGGGCGCGAACGGCGGGCGCCCGCCGGCGACCAGTCCGAGCCCGGACCCCGCCACCCCCGACAACCGGCCGTCGACTCCAGCGACCAGCCCCGGTGCCCAGCAGCCGCAGACCTCCGCACCCGCCGGGAACCTCCCGTACGGCTACGCGCTGCGCAAGGATCCGGAAGGTTTCCAGATAGCCGTCGACAAGTCGTGGCAGCGCCGCCCGATCAACGATGTCGGCCAAGTCCGCTACACCGACGGAAATTTCACTCTGATCGTCGTCCCCGGCCGTGACACCGTGAAAGCGAACGGCGACGATCCGCTGACCTATCAGCGCGACAAGGAGCGTGAACTCCAGCCGTGGCGTGACTCGTCCTGGGCCGGGGCGTCCGGGCTGCGCCGTGTCGAGGTCGGGCAACAGGTCATGGCCGAGGGGCAGTTCACCTGGCAGGACAGCAACGGCCGTGAGGTGTACGTACGCAATCTCGCGCTCGTCATCGGCGGCGGCTACCACGTCATCCAGGTGATCGGACCGGAGGACCAGCGAGACAAGGTGACCGAGGTCTACCAAGAGGCCACAAAGGCCTATCGGACCACCCGCTAGCATCACGGCCTGGTCACTTGAGGCATCCGGGGTTCCGTGCCCGTACTTCACTTCCGTAACCTGTCATCCCAAGGAAACTGGGCGGGGGACGTGGAACACAGTCAAAGCACGGGCGCGGGTCTGCTGCTCGCCGGACGCTACCGGCTGAGCGAGACCATCGGCAGCGGCGGCATGGGCAAGGTGTGGCGCGCGCACGACGAGGTGCTGCACCGGGTCGTCGCGGTCAAGGAGCTGACCGCCGGGCGGTATGTCTCCGAGGCGGACCGCATCGTTCTGCACGCCCGCACCCAGAAGGAGGCCCGGGCCGCTGCCCGGATCAGCCACCCCGGTGTGGTCACCGTCCACGACGTTCTCGAACACGACGCCCGTCCCTGGATCGTGATGCAGTACGTCGACGGGCCCTCGCTCGCCGACGCGGCCAAGGAGTCCGGACGCATCCCGGCCGCCGAGGCCGCCCGCATCGGGCTGCACGTGCTGCGCGCGCTGGGCGCCGCGCACGCCGCCGGAGTGCTCCACCGGGACGTCAAACCCGCCAACGTCCTGCTCAGCCGCGACGGCAGGGTGCTGATCACCGACTTCGGGATCGCCGCGATCGAGGGCGACTCGACGATTACCCGGACCGGGGAAATCGTGGGGTCCATCGACTACTTGGCCCCCGAGCGGGTACGTGGCGCGGACCCCGGACCCGCCTCCGACCTCTGGTCGCTCGGCGCGACGCTGTACACGGCGGTGGAGGGCGAGTCGCCCTTCCGGCGCTCGTCGCCGCTCGCCAGCATGCAGGCCGTGGTGGGCGAGGAGCCGCGTCATCCCGAGTGGGCGGGTCCCCTGGGGCACGTCATCATGGCGCTGCTGCGCAAGGATCCCGCTGAACGCCCGTCGACAGCCGAGGCCGAGCAGATGCTGGCGGAAGCGATGGGAGAGCGCCGGGCGGCCCCGCGTACGCCGCAGGTGCCCGCACAGCGGGCGACGGAGCGGCACACCCGGCCCGTGACCACGCACCTTCCGACGCCGACGCCCCCCGCTCCGGTGCCTGTTCCGGGTCCGGACACCGACTCCGGCTCCGGTTCCGGTTCCGGTTCCGGTTCCGGAACAGGCACGACGGCCCAGGCCGCGACGCCCCGGCGCCGCGGCGGCAGGCTGCGCAGGGCCGCGATCGTCGTCGTACTCGCGGCGGTTGTCGGCGTCGGCGCGGGACTTGCCGCCATGGAGTACGCGGGCGGCGACAACGATGGCGGACGACGTGCGGGCGACCAGGCGAGCACCAAGCCCGGCCCTTCCTCGGCCAAGCCGAGCCCTTCCTCGGACGTGCAGGCCGGCTGGCACCGCGTGAACGATCCGGACGGCTTCAGCCTGCTCGTACCGGACGGCTGGACGCGCCAGACGGACGGCGACCAGGTCGACTACACGCCCGACAACGGCAAGCACCGCATCCGGATCAGCAGTAACGATTCCCCCGACTTCGAGAATCCGTATACGCACATGCTGGACATGGAGCGGGGCCTCGCGAAGCGGCTTCCCCAGTACAAGCGGCTGAAGCTCGGCCAGAACACCTACCGTGACCAGGTGAACTCCGCCTGCTGGGAGTTCACCTGGCACGAGAAGACGACCTTCCCCGGTCCGCGCCGTGCCATCGACCAGATATACGTCGAGGAAGACGGCACGGAGTACGCGCTCTACATGTCGGGCCCGGCGGACGACTGGGCGACGACGCGTCAGCAGTTCGACATCATGCTCCGGGGCTGGCGGCCTCCGGCATGATGGACGCAGGCTGATCGAGGGGGAGTTGCGTGTCCGAGGAAACGCGGCTGATCGCGGGCCGCTACCGGCTTCTGGACCGGCTGGGACGCGGAGGCATGGGCACCGTGTGGCGTGCGGACGACGAGCTGCTCGGCCGTCGCGTCGCCGTCAAGGAGCTCCATCCGGAGGATGCGAGGGGCGGCCGTTCGGCGTCCCCGTACACGTCCACGGCCGCGCCGCTGCGTGAGGCCCGCGCCGTTGCCAGGGTCAAGCATCCGCATGTGATCGTCGTCCATGACGTGGTCGTCGACGACGGACTCCCGTACATCGTCATGGAACTGGTCGACGGCGGCTCGCTCGCCGAGCGGATCAGCGGCGGCGGACCGGTCGATGTGGCGGAGGCGGCGCGGATCGGGCTCGCCCTGCTGGCTGCGCTGCGGGCCGCGCACGAACTGGGGGTGCTGCACCGCGACCTGAAGCCCGCCAATGTGCTCATCGAGGAGTCCACCGGGCGGGTCGTCCTCACCGACTTCGGGATCGCGCAGCTCGCCGGGTCCACGACGATCACCGACTCGGGGTCGTTCGTCGGATCGCCCGAGTACACCGCGCCCGAGCGGATGCAGGGCGAGACGGCCGGGCCGGAGTCGGATCTGTGGTCGCTGGGTGTACTGCTCTGCGCGGTGCTGAGCGGTGAATCGCCGTTCCGCCGCGACTCGTTGGGCGGCATCCTGCACGCCGTCGTCGAGGACGAGATCCGCCCGCCCGCCCAGGCGGCGCCGCTGTTGCCGGTCGTGCTGGGGCTTCTGGATCGGGACCCTGAGCGCCGGCTCGGCGCGACGGAGGCGGAGGAGCTGCTGCGTACGTACGTCACGACGGGGGCCGTACAGGTGCCTGCCGGGCGCGACACCGGCACCCGACGCGACACCGCCACCCGCCCCGACAGCCGCCGGGACAGTGCGCCGACGCCGCGTGCGCCTGCGCCGCGGCAGCCCGTGGCCGCCGCGGCCCCCGGGACCGCGCGTGCCGGACGCCGGCGTACGCCGCTGCTGGTCTCGGCGGCGCTCGTCGCCGCGCTGGCCGGGGCGGGAGGGGCGGCAGCCGTCCTGCTCCACGGCGACGGAGGGAGCAGCGCAGAAGCGGGTCCGGGCCCCGCGGCCGAGAGCACTTCGCCTCCGGTGCGTACGGAGCAGTCACCCGCCGCGAAGGCCAGGCCGAACCCCACGGTGACCGTGACCACGTCGCCCACACCGCCCCCGGCCAAGAAACCCGTCGCGCCCGAGGGATATCTCGCGGTCTCCGACCCGGGCGGCTTCGCGCTCGTCGTCCCCGAGGGCTTCACCCGCTCCCAGGACGACAAGCGGGTCTACTACATGGCGCAGGACCAGGACATCAGGATCGGCATCCGGGTGCAGAGCCCCGCCGCCGACGGGCCGCTCGGAACGATGCGCCGCGCGGACGCGGACGGCCCGAACACCAACCCCGGCTACCGCGACGCCAAGGTCACCCCGACCACGCACAACGGACTGACCGCCGCGCTCTGGGAGTTCACCTGGAACGGCTTCTCCGAGGCCGAGGGTGACCGGCACACGTTCGACATCTGCTGGGACGAGAACGGCACGATGTACGACGTGTGGGTCTCGGCCCCCGTCGGCAGGACGGACGAGGCGCGGCGGCACTTCGACACCGCGCTGGACTCCTTCACGCCCGCAGGGTGACGTCAGGCTGGCCGCGCGGCCGGGCGGCCGCGGAGGGCGACCGGCTCAGCGGCGAGTGGTCGAGGGCTCTTCGACCAGGTGGTCGAGCACGTGAAGATCGAGGATCTCCACGAGCCGGTACGAGAGCGGCTGAAGCCCGGAACACCCGGGACAAGCCCCTGATCAGGGCTTATCTGCCAGTGATCGCTGGCGCGATGGTGAGGGCCTGGTGAAAAGCTGTTACCGACGGGTACCCAAAGTTCCGGATGCGGCTTACTCTCACCCCCATGACGGACTCGCAGGCCCCCGCCGCCGCCCCCGGCACCAATCCGACAGCAGCCGCCCCGGCCGGTGCGCGCACCGCCGCCGACGTGGTCACTCCCGAGGTGGTCGCCCAGCTCACCCGTGGCGTGATCGGCTCCGGCCGAACCGCGAACCACACCCCCTTCACGGGGGAGAAGCTGGCGGACCTGCCCGAGTCCACCCCCGACGACGTCGCCGAGGCCTTCGAGCGCGCCCGCGCCGCCCAGTCCGCGTGGGCAGCGACTCCCGCCCGCGCCCGCGCCGCCGTCCTGCTCCGCTTCCACGACCTCGTACTCGAGCGCCAGGCCGAGGTCCTCGACCTCATCCAGCTGGAGACCGGCAAGGCCCGCCTCCACGCGCACGAAGAGGTCCAGGCCGTCGCCGTCGCCGCCCGTCACTACGGCCGCATGGCGCCCTCCTATCTCAAGCCCAAGCGGCACACGGGCGTGGTCCCCGTCCTCACCAAGACCACCGAACTGCGCCAGCCGCGCGGCGTCGTCGGCCAGATCGCGCCCTGGAACTACCCGTTCGAGCTCTCCGTCGGTGACGCGCTGCCCGCGTTCGTCTCCGGCAACGCCGTCGTGATGAAGCCCGACACCGAGACCGCGCTCACCGCGCTGTGGGCCCGCGATCTGCTCATCGAGGCCGGACTGCCCGCCGAGGTCTTCCAGATCGTCATCGGCGAGGGCCCGGTCGTCGGCCCGGAGGTCGTCAAGCACGCGGACTACGTCTCCTTCACCGGCTCCACCCGCACCGGCCGCGAGGTCGCCCAGGGTGCGGCCGCCCGCCTGATCGGCGTCTCCCTCGAACTCGGCGGCAAGAACGCCATGCTGGTGCTGCACGACGCCGACATCGAGAAGGCGGCGGCCGGAGCGATCCGCGCCTGCTTCTCCTCCGCGGGCCAGTTGTGCATCTCCATCGAGCGGCTGTACGTCCACGAGTCGATCGCCGACGCTTTCCTGGAGCGGTTCGCCGCCCGTACGAAGGCCATGCGCCTCGGCAACTCCCTCGCGTACGGAGCCGACATGGGCTCCCTCGTCGGCGAGCGCCAGCTGGAGACCGTCACCCGGCATGTCGAGGAGGCCGTCGCCAAGGGCGCCACACTCGTCGCGGGCGGCGTCGCGCGCCCCGACATCGGCCCGCTGTTCTACGAGCCGACAATCCTGGACGGCGTCGAGTCGCCGATGGCCGTGTGCACCGAGGAGACCTTCGGCCCCGTCGTCTCCATCTACCGCTTCAAGGACGAGGACGAGGTCGTCAAGCAGGCCAACGCCACTCCGTACGGCCTGAATTCGAGCGTCTGGACCAAGGACGGCAAGCGCGGCCACGCCGTTGCCGCGAAGCTGCGCACCGGGACCGTCAACATCAATGAGGGCTACGCCCCCGCGTACGGCAGCGTGCAGTCCCCGATGGGCGGCATGAAGGACTCCGGCCTCAGCCGGCGGCACGGCTCGGAGGGCATCCTCAAGTACACCGAGGCGCAGACCGTCGCCCAGCAGAGGCTGATGCCGCTGGCGCCGTCCTTCGGGATGGACGACGAGAAGTACGCCGCGTTCATGAGCCGCAGCCTGAAGGCGATGAAGGCCCTGCGCCTGCGCTGATACAGCCCCTTTCGCACCAAGGAGAGCCATGACCGAGCTACCCCCTACCCCAGAACCTGCCGGGAATCAGGACGAATCCGAGTACGACTACGACGTCATCGTCGTCGGCTCGGGCTTCGGTGGCTCGGTCTCCGCGCTGCGGCTGACCGAGAAGGGCTACCGGGTCGGCGTCCTGGAGGCGGGCCGCCGCTTCACCCGCGAGACGCTGCCCAAGAACTCCTGGGACCTGCGCAACTATCTGTGGGCCCCGGCGCTCGGCCTCTTCGGCATCCAGCGCATCCATCTGCTCGGCAATGTGATGGTGCTGGCGGGAGCGGGGGTGGGCGGCGGTTCGCTCAACTACGCCAACACGCTGTACGTCCCGCCCGCGGCCTTCTTCGAGGACCCGCAGTGGAAGGACATCACGAACTGGCAGGAGGAGCTCGCTCCGTACTACGACCAGGCCAAGCGGATGCTGGGCGTGCGGCTCAACCCGACGATGACCCCCTCGGACGTCCATCTCAAGGCAACCGCCCAGGCGATGGGCGTCGGTGACAGCTTCCACATGGCCCCGGTCGGCGTCTACTTCGGCGACGGCGAGGACGCCGACGGCACATCGACGGCCAAACCGGGGCAGGAGGTCGACGACCCGTACTTCGGCGGAGTGGGCCCCTCCCGCAAGGCCTGCACCGAGTGCGGGGAATGCATGACGGGCTGCCGCCACGGCGCGAAGAACACCCTCAACGAGAACTACCTCTACCTGGCGGAAAAGGCGGGCGCCGTCGTCCACCCGATGACCTCGGTCGTCACCGTCACCGAGGACTCGCGCGGCGGCTTCGCGGTCGCCACCCTGCCCAGCGACAACAAGCGCAAGGGCCAGGGGCGTACGTTCACGGCGCGCCGGGTCGTCATCGCCGCCGGCACGTACGGCACCCAGACCCTCCTGCACCGGATGAAGGACGGCGGCCTGCTGCCGCGGATCTCGCCGCGGCTGGGCGAGCTGACCCGTACCAACTCCGAGGCGCTGGTCGGCGCACTGACCGACAACCGCCGCTACCGCAAGAAGCACGGAGCCGAGAAGGTCGACTTCACGCGCGGAGTCGCCATCACGTCCTCGATCCACCCCGACGAGAACACCCACATCGAGCCGGTGCGCTACGGCAGGGGCTCGAACGCGATGGGCAGCCTCACGATCCTCCAGGTCCCCTACAGCGCCCACTCCAGGGTCGCGGCCTGGTTCGGCAACATGGCCAGGCACCCCTGGCTCGCGGTCCGTTCGCTCTCCAGCCGCCGCTGGTCGGAGCGGGCCATCATCGGTCTGGTCATGCAGTCGCTGGACAACTCCCTGACGACGTACCGCAAGCCGAAAGGCATCGGCAAGGGCCTGATCACCGCCCGCCAGGGCCACGGCGCCCCCAACCCCAACCAGATCCCGGAAGCCACCCGCGCCGCGTCGCTCCTCGCCGAGGAGATCAACGGCTACCCGGGTTCCAACATCGGCGAACTGATGGGCACCCCGCTGACGGCCCACTTCCTGGGCGGCTGCCCGATCGGCGCCTCCGGCGAGGAGGGCGTCATCGACCCGTACCACCGGCTGTGGGGCCACCCGGGCATCTCGGTCGTGGACGGCGCGGCGGTCTCGGCGAACCTGGGCGTGAACCCGTCGCTGACGATCACGGCACAGGCGGAGCGGGCGATGTCGCTCTGGCCCAACAACGGCGATGAGGACACCCGCCCGCAGCAGGGCACGGCGTACGAACGCCTTCCGGCGGTGGCTCCGAAGTCACCGGCGGTGCCGGACTCGGCGTTCGGCGCGCTGAGGCTGCCGTTCCTGGGGATGCCGGCGGTCCCGCCGAAGCAGTCCTGACCCTTTCGGACATACGAAGGCCGCTGCACCCCCCTCCGAGTGCAGCGGCCTTCTGGCTCTGGGGCCGGGTGTTACGCGGTGGCGTCACCGCTGCGGCGGCGCTTCATCGCGAAGACGACACCGGCACCGGCGACGATGGCGATGCCACCGGCGATCCCGACGGTCGGCAGCATGGAGCTGGAACCGGTCGACGCGAGGTTGCCGGTGACGGGGAGCTCCTTGGCCCCACCCTGCGGCTTGACGTCGCTGTCCGGCTTCTGCCCGTTCGGCTTCGAGTCGTCGACGTCACCGGGGTTGGTACCGGCCTTGACGATCGTGAACGGGTAGATGTCGCCGTTGTCGTAGCACTTGAACGAGTCGTCTTCGGCACCGTTGTCATAGGTGCCGGCGGCGATCGCCAGGCCTTCGCCTGCGGGGGCGGCCTTGTCGATCTTCACGCGGAGGTCGATCGTGACCTTCTTGCCGGCGTCGAGCGGGAACTCACCGAAGAAGACGCCGTTGTTGAACCCGGAGCCCGCGAGGTCGTTGACCCACTCGCCGGACTCGGGGTCCTTGTACTCGAAGTGCGCGTACTTGGCGACGAGCTTGTCGTCGGCGTCGGGGTTCTCGAGACTGTCCGCGTACGTGGCGACGGTGTAGACGAGCAGGCTCTCGATGTCGGTCTTGCCGTTGTTCTTCACGTTGAACGTGAAGTTCTTCCAGCCACTGCCCGCGACGATCTTGTTCGGGAAGCCGCCGAGGGAGACCTGGACGGAGCCCTCTTCGCACTCGAAGTCGTCGTCCTCGCCCGGCTCGCTCGCCGTGGCACTCGGCGTCGCGGCCGACGAGGTGGCCGGCGTGCTCGGCGTGGCCGCCGGGGTGCTGCTCTGGTCCGCGGCCGGCGTGGTCGCCGTGGCCGAGGGAGTGCTGCTGGCCGTCTCCGAGGGGGAGCTGCCGGCCGTCTCGGACGGGGAGCTGCTCGGCGCCTCGGCCGAAGGCGACTCGGTGGCAACCGGGGTTTCCGTCGCGAACGCGGCCGGAGCCGACAGGAACGCGGCGGGTGCTATGACAGCGGTCGCTGCAGCGACGGCCATAGCGCGGCGAAGCTTCATTAAGACCTCAGTGAAGTCCAGGCGTACCGCTTTTGACACGGCACGGAGTTTGAGGGGCCTACCGAGGTGGGGGTACACAGGTGAGGCCGTTGTTTCGCATGCTTGACCGGCCAGTGGCCGAAAAGGTTGCCCTCGGACTCACACAATCTTTATGTGGCCCCCGTCACATGCCACTTGGGCGTGCGGCAACGCCAAGGGCCCCGCGGATGCACCACCGCAGGGCCCTTGGGGGTCAGCACCGACGTCAGGGCAGCGCCGGTGCCGAGGCGCGGCGCCGGGGGGTAGCGCCGCGTGGGGAAGGTCGCCGCCCCGGCGCGCAGAGGGCGCTCGGGTGGTATCGACCTTTGGCAGTTGTTTCGCGCAGAGGGGGACGCGCTTCTCTTGCATCGTGCTGGACGGGCTGCGGCGTGCGCAACCGTTTGGACCGGATGCGGTCGGCCCCGGGCGTCCCCGGAGCCGACCGCCCTTGGGGTGACCGGGCTGCTGTCCCCTGCCGACCGGTCACGCGCGCCGGGGCGAGGTCCCACGACGTACCTGCGGTACGTCACACGCCCCAGCGAAGCCACGCGTGGTTTCTTACGAAGCCCGCCCCTGGCTGGCACGGACATCGGTACCAACGAAGCCCCGCCGGGCGCGGTCACGCGCCGTACGGGTGAGGACGCGACCGAACTCAGATGCGGCTCCGGGCGCCTCGGCGCGGCCTCAGATGCGCCCCCGGCACAGCTCCAGGAGCGTCATCGCGAGCGCCGTCCCGGGCTTTCCGAGCGCGTCGCGGAAATGGCTGAGAACCTCCATTTCCCGCGAGAGATTCACCCGGCGGCCGCCGGAGGAGATCCGGGCCTCCTGGATGACGGCCGAGACCGCCATCCGTTCCTGTACGAGGCCGATGATCCGGTCGTCGAGTGCGTCGATGCGCTCGCGCGCGCCGGTGATGAGATCCGCGGCCTCTTCGGTGCGGGCGCCGGTCTGCTCGGTCACGGTCTGCTCGGTGACGGTCATGGTGGGGCTCCTTTGCGGGAGGCCCCGGATCGGCACGGCCCGGAAATGACAGAACGCCCCGGGCCTTGTCGGCCCGGGGCGCCTGGGAAGTTGCTTGTCAGTGGCTCAAGCAGCACGACCATGGCAGCCGGACGGGCCGGTGCCATAGGTAAAGACGAAGGTCATCTGCTTGTGCATGGCGGAAGTATGGACCGCCCGCCGTCCGCGGCGAAAACCCGGTTCGGATGGTGAGACGAAAAGCGGTACCGGCGCGCCGGTAGAATCGACAAAACCGACCCCCTCCCACCGCCGGAAGGCCGCCAGTGTCCTCAGCGTCCCCCGCTGCCGCGCCAGACGTCGTACTCGTCGTCGACTTCGGCGCCCAGTACGCCCAGCTCATCGCCCGCCGTGTCCGCGAGGCCCGGGTCTACAGCGAGATCGTCCCGTCGACGATGCCCGTGGCCGAGATGCTGGCCAAGAACCCCAAGGCGATCATCCTCTCCGGCGGCCCGTCCTCCGTGTACGCGGAAGGCGCTCCCCGTCTCGACCGCGCGATCTTCGAGGCCGGGGTCCCCGTCTTCGGCATGTGCTACGGCTTCCAGCTGATGGCGACGACGCTCGGCGGGACCGTCGACAACACCGGTGCGCGTGAGTACGGCCGTACGCCGCTGCATGTCTCCAAGACCGGCTCGACCCTGTTCGAGGGCACCCCGGCCGAGCAGTCCGTGTGGATGTCCCACGGCGACGCCTGCTCCGCCGCACCCGAGGGCTTCACCGTCACCGCGTCCACCGACGTCGTGCCGGTCGCGGCCTTCGAGAACGACCAGAAGAAGCTGTACGGAGTCCAGCACCACCCAGAGGTGATGCACTCGACGTACGGCCAGCAGGTTCTTGAGCACTTCCTTTACCGCGGCGCCGGCATCGAGCCGACGTGGACCACCGGCAATGTCATCGATGAGCAGGTCGAGGCCATCCGCGAGCAGGTCGGCGGCAAGCGGGCAATCTGCGGTCTCTCCGGTGGAGTCGACTCCGCTGTTGCCGCAGCTCTCGTACAGAAGGCCATCGGCTCCCAGCTCACGTGCGTGTACGTCGACCACGGTCTGATGCGCAAAGGCGAGACCGAGCAGGTCGAGAAGGACTTCGTCGCGGCAACCGGCGTCCAGCTGAAGGTCGTCGACGCGCAGGAGCGGTTCCTCGGCGCGCTGGCCGGGGTCTCCGACCCCGAGGAGAAGCGGAAGATCATCGGCCGCGAGTTCATCCGGGTCTTCGAGCAGGCCCAGGCCGAGATCATCGCCGAGGCCGAGCACGGCGAGGACGTCGCGTTCCTCGTGCAGGGCACGCTCTACCCGGACGTCGTCGAGTCCGGCGGCGGCACCGGCACCGCCAACATCAAGTCGCACCACAACGTCGGCGGCCTTCCCGAGGACCTCGAGTTCGAGCTCGTCGAGCCGCTGCGCAAGCTGTTCAAGGACGAGGTCAGGATGGTCGGCCAGGAGCTCGGCCTGCCCGACGAGATCGTTCAGCGCCAGCCCTTCCCGGGCCCGGGCCTCGGTATCCGCATCGTCGGCGAGGTCACCAAGGACCGCCTGGACCTGCTGCGCGAGGCGGACGCGATCGCCCGCGAGGAGCTGACCGCGGCCGGCCTGGACCGTGACATCTGGCAGTGCCCGGTCGTGCTGCTCGCGGACGTGCGCAGCGTCGGCGTGCAGGGTGACGGCCGCACCTACGGCCACCCGATCGTGCTCCGGCCGGTGTCGTCCGAGGACGCCATGACGGCGGACTGGACGCGCATGCCGTACGACGTGCTGGCGAAGATCTCGACGCGGATCACCAACGAGGTCGCGGACGTGAACCGCGTCGTCCTCGATGTGACCAGTAAGCCGCCGGGCACCATCGAGTGGGAGTAACCGGCTCCTAGGACCTCTAGGACTGCTCCAGTTCGAAGTCCTCGTAGTGGAAGCCCGGGGCGACGATGCAGGTCACCAGGACCGGCTCGTCGCCCGCGGGCTCCGCCGCCTGCCAGGTCCCGGCCGGGATCAGCAGCTGGGGCTGTTCGCCGGACTCCACCGCGGGGCCCAGGGTCAGGCTCCGCGTCTCGGACGGCTTCTCGTCCGTGCCGCCGAAGCGGAGGCGGAGCGGGCCGCCGCGGTGCCAGAGCCAGAGTTCGTCGGAGCGTACGCGGTGCCAGCGCGAGCTCTCACCGGGGTGCAGCAGGAAGTAGATCCCGGTGGCGTACGCGCGCGGGCCGGGGTAGCCGGGCGGGGTCGTCGAGCCCGCCGTCCTCCAGGTTTCCCTGAACCAGCCGCCCTCGATGTGCGGTTCGAGGCCGAGGAGCGGGACCAGCGGAGATGTCGTGTCGGTCATGAGCGCATTCTCGTACAAGGCGTGCCAAGTCTCTGGTCACTTCGGGTACCCGAAGGTAGCTTCCAGCCATGACTGAGACGCCCCCTCCCATCCCCGTCGAGCAGCTGCGCTTCGCCATGCCGCCTGTGCACGAGACCGTGGTGGACGAGCGGGCCCACCGCAAGGAGCGGCTCGCCGGGGCGCTGCGGCTCTTCGGGCGGTTCGGTTACGAGGACGGGGTGTCCGGCCATATCACCGCGCGAGACCCGGAGTTCACCGACTGCTTCTGGGTCAATCCCTTCGGTGTGCCCTTCGCGCAGGTCACGGCCGGTGATCTGATCCTGGTGAACGACGGGGGCCAGGTCGTCGTCGGGCGCCACCACGTCAACCAGGCCGCGTTCGCCGTGCATGCGCAGGTGCACCGCGCCCGGCCGGATGTCGTCGCCGTCGCGCACACCCACTCCGTGCACGGCCGGGCGCTGTCCGCCCTCGGTGAGCTGATCGAGCCGATCACGCAGGAGGCCTGCGGTTTCTACGAGGACCACGCGCTGGTCGACTCGTACACCGGAGTGATCGTGGACGAGGAGGAGGGCCGGCGGATCGCGGCCGCCCTCGGTGCGTACAAGGCCGTCGTCCTGCGCAATCACGGGCTGCTGACCGTCGGCGACTCGGTCGACGCGGCGGCCTGGTGGTTCATCTCGATGGAGCGCTGCGCGCAGGTGCAGCTCGCGGCCCGGGCGGCGGGCCCCGTGCTGATCGAGCACCGGGACGCGGTGGCCACGCGCGATCAGCTCGGCAGTGATCTGGTCGCCTGGATCAATTACCAGCCCTTGTGGAGGCAGATCAGCCAGGAGGAGCCGGGGCTGCTTCAATAGCCCCACAACCGGCCACGCGGTGGCCGGAGTCAATCTCGGCACGGCACATTCACCCGCCCTGGCCTTCGGCGCCGGAGCGTGGACCCCTTCCGTACGGCACAATTCCCAGGAATTGCACGGAAGTTCAGTCGGTACGCGGAAAGGGCGGCGTCGGTCGTGGCGGTGCAGGAAGCGGGACAGTGCGACGAATGCACGCACGGCGCGCGCGAAGAGCATCGGCGTGCCGTGGCGGCCTTCATCGCAAAGCGGGACGAACTCGCCGCCGGACAGGGACTGCCGGTCGCGCTCTCTCACTCGCCGAGCGCCTCGCGCCAGTGGGTGTCGGACGAGCTGTACCAGTCGGCCCGCACGGTCGCCGACCGCAGCCGCGAAGAGGGCGAGGCCTGGCTCCAACTGGTCTGGTGCCGCTCGCTGTTGATCGTCTGGGTGAGCGTCGGGGCGCTGGTGCTCGGTGAGGCGGCCACCGCGACCGGCGCGGGCTGGACCGGTGCCCGGACGGCAGGGCTGATCGCCGCCGTCGCCGTCGGCGGGCTGCTGACCGCGGCCGCGCGGCTGCACCGTTCGCGCGGCGGTCTCCTCGCGCCGCTGATCGGCGAGGACAACCGCCTCTCCACCTCCCGCGCCGTCGCCACCGCCTGGGTACTGCTCGTCGTCTTCGCGGTCCTGGTGCTCGCCGTCCAGCTGGCCGGTGCCTCCTCGGCCGCCGACCGGGACGCGCTGATCGAAGGGCTCGACCTGGCCCGGGGCGCGGGCCTGCTGTCCGTCCTCGCCCTGGTGTGTGGGATCGCCGTTGTCGTACGCGGTGTGGTGGCCGTGCGCGTCACGAACCGGCGGCTGCAGAAGGTCCGGGCCGACCGCCCGCGCCTCGCGGATCTGCTCTGCGACGACGGCGGGCGCGGCAGCTTCGCGGATGTGCAGTACGCGCTGGTCAGCGCCGTTGCCGTGACCTTCGCGCTGGTACGGCTGGCGCGGCGGCCCGAGCAGCTGCCCGATCTGCCGTGGGGGCTCGCGCTCCTGGTCGCGGTCTCGGCGGCGACGTACTTCGCCGGGAAGTACGCGGAGGGCGGCCCCCCGGTCGTCCTTTCGGTCGTACGGGCCCGTGAGGCCGGGGATCTGGATGCCCCCATCCGTACGGGCGACGACATCGAGATCCGCGGCGCGGGCTTCGTGCCGCCGGGTGCGGGTGCGCCCGACCGGCTGGCCCGGATGGTCGTCCGTATCGGCGCGGTGCATGTCCATGTCCCGCTGATCCCGGTCCCGGGCGGTTTTGCCAACCCGGCGGACACGGGTCTCACGGTGCAGGTCCCGGCCGAGGTCGAGCCCGGGCAGGTGGACGTCCAGGTGGTGACGGCGGCGGGCGTGGAGAGCAACCGCTGTCCGATCCAGGTGCAGGACTGACACATGTGAAGGCCCGACTCACCACACTCGTCTGTCACAGTGTGAGCCGCGCGGCTGGTGAGCGGCCCGGCTTCGTCGTACGTATGGTCAGTTGACGGGTCAACCGAAGGCGGGACCAGTGATGACACACACATATCGGACGACGGCCGGCTACGGACCGGTCGACGGCGGGCGCGGCGGCTGGAGAGAGAGGGCGAGCCGCTACGCCCTTCTGCCGCTGCGGATCTTCCTCGGCGTGACCTTCATCTATGCGGGCATCGACAAACTCACCGACAGCCAGTTCATGGCGGCCAGCGGCAGCGGCTCCATCGGAGAGATGATGCGCAGCGTGCGCGACACCTCCGCCGTGCCCGCCCTGGTCGATCTTGCGCTCAAGAGCCCCGAGGGCTTCGGCTATGCGATCGCCTTCGGTGAGCTGGCCGTCGGCATCGGCACCCTGGTCGGGCTGTTGGCCCGGCTCGCCGCGCTCGGCGGTGCGCTCATCTCGCTGAGCCTGTGGCTGACCGTGAGCTGGCAGACCGAGCCTTACTACTACGGCAACGATCTCGCCTATCTCATGGCCTGGCTGCCACTGGTGCTCGGCGGCGCCGCGGTGTTCTCTCTCGACGCCCTTCTGGCCGAGCGGCGGCGCCGGATTCCGTAGTGGATCCAGGTCACCGCCCCGGCCAGGAACAGACCGCCGAAGACGACCGGGAAGACCACGAACCAGGGTGTCTGCCAAGCGCCGGCCGCATCGCCCGCGTACAGCAGCGCTGCGGCCAGCACGGCGAGACCCGCGACCAGCTTGCCCGGCCTGAAACCATGCCGGAGTTCACGACGCGGCACGGGTCACCTCCACCTGTCCGATGCCCACTTCGAGGTTCAGCTCCACAGTGCCCGACGGCTTCGCCCCCGCGGGGGCCGGCAGCGTCTCCTGCCGCTCCTTGCCGGCCGAGACGTCGATGTCGTTCGGCGCGTCGTCGGGGAGACGGATGTCGCCAATGCCCGCCTCGGCCCGTATCTTCACCGGCGCGTTCTTCGGCACGACGACCTTGAGCCGGCCGGCCCCGACCTCGGCGCTCGTCGACACCGTCCGGCCCGTGGGCACGGCGAGGGACGACAGATCGAGCGTCGCGACGCCCGAACCCAGTTCGTAGTGCTCCTGCACGGCTGCGACGGTGGCGGGCTTCCAGCCCGTACGCACCCACTGGGTGCTGATGTCCTTGGGCAGCGCGGCCGCGCCCGCCAGCAGTACCGCCGTGATCATCGTCATCATGATCGTGCCGAAGCCGGTACGGCCGAGCAGCGAGCTGACCAGCAGGCCGAGCCCGAACACCGCCAGCGCGCAGACCAGTCCGATCTGAAGGCTGGTGCCCAGCGGATTGCCGTCCCAGCTGAGACCGGTGCCGAGACCGCCCGCGAGCAGGGCGAACAGGAAGACGGTGCCTCCGATTCCGCGTGGGCCGCGCGACTGCGGGGGAGCCGAGGACGTGCGCCGCGGGGGCGGTGCGCCGGCCTGCGCCGCCTCCACGACGGCATCCTCCGGACCCCACAGGTAGCCGGAAGGCACTGGGCCCGTCGTGCCGTCCTTGACGATCGGATCCCGCCACCACGAGGGGCTGTCGGGAGCGGGCGGCGCCTTGGTTTCCGGCGGTGCCTCGGCCACCGCGTGCGCCGTCGCCGCATCCAGCGGCGCCCCGCCGGGCGCGGTGACACGGCGGCGCTGCGACCACACGGCCGAGCCCGCGACCGCGATCGAGAGCATCGCGGCGAAGGCGAGCGTCCCGCCGTTGCTCAGCATCGACAGGAACACACCGCAGCCGATCAGTGCGAGCAGCACGGCCGCCAGCGAGGCGCCCTCGACCCGGCCCGACAGCACCCTGCGGATCTCGTTCTCCTCCTCGCCCTCCAAGGGGATCAGCAGCCAGGCGAAGCCGTAGAAGATCAGGCCGAGACCGCCGGTCACGGAGAGCACGCCGATCACGATCCGGAAGATCACCGGATCCACGTCGCAGTAACGCCCGAGCCCGCCGCAGACACCGGCCACGACCTTCTGGCGGGAGGCGCGGCGCAGCTGCTGCGCCTCGGGCGGCACATCCGGCTGCGCCTGAGGCGAAGTGGTCGGCTGAGTCATACGTCCATGGTGACGGGCCGCGCGCCCCGGCGGCACCCACCCCGACCCTGGCCGTTCCCTGATATCGGACGCGCGCCCCCGGGCGGGGATCAGGGTCGGTTTAAGGGACGACCCTGATACCGCGGCCTGTCCCCGCGTGTGACGATCGGAACATGCCAGTCGCCGCGCCCCGACCCGCCGGACCCTCCCGCGCCCCCGTGCCCGAGGAGCAGCCGCTGCGCAAGCTGTACCGCAGCGCGGACGGCCGGATGCTCGGCGGTGTGGCACGGGGTCTGGCGGGTCATCTGGGGCTGCCCGTCATCTGGGTACGGCTGGTCTTCCTCGGCCTGTTCATGGCAGACGGGCTCGGCGTGCTGCTGTACGCGGTCTTCTGGATCGTCGTGCCGCTCGGCGTCGGGGGCAGGACCGCCGAGCCGCGCTCCGTCTTCGAGACCACGGCCGACGGCAGACGCAGGCTGCGCAAACCCGACAAGGGCCAGCTCTTCGCGATGGTCGCGCTGCTCGTCGGCGCAGCGATCTTCGCGGGCAATGTGCAGATGGGCAGCAGCGCCGGCCGCTATGTCTGGCCGATCCTGCTGATCGGCGCCGGTGTGGTGCTGGTGTGGCGGCAGGCGGACAACGCGCGGCGCGCCCGCTGGACCGAGGTCGGCCGCCGCCGCAGGCTGCTGCAGCTCGGCCGAGCACTGGCGGGCGTGGCCCTGGTCGGCATGGGCCTGACCGTCTTCATCGTGGTCCGCGGCTCGGCCGCCCAGCTCGGCAACGTACTGACCGCGGCGATCGCCGTGATCGCCGGTGTCGCGCTGCTCGCCGGGCCCTGGCTGGTGCGGATGACCCAGGACCTCTCGGAGGAGCGGACGATGCGCATCCGGGCCCAGGAACGCGCCGAAGTCGCCGCGCACGTCCATGACTCCGTCCTGCACACCCTCACCCTGATCCAGCGCAACGCCGACGACGGGGGCGAAGTGCGCAGGCTCGCCCGCGCCCAGGAACGCGAGCTGCGGAACTGGCTCTACAAACCAGAGGGCACCGGCAAGGACGAGGACGAGGAACCCGACACCCTCGCCGACGCGGTGAAGAAGGCGGCGGCCGAGGTCGAGGACAAGCACGGCGTCCCGCTGGAGGTCGTGGTCGTCGGCGACTGCCCGCTGGACGAGAAACTGGTCGCCCAGATGCAGGCCGCACGCGAGGCGATGGTCAACGCGGCCAAGTACGGTGGCGAGGGCGGGGCGGTGCAGGTCTACGCGGAGGTCGAGGGCCGCACGGTCTTCGTCTCCGTACGGGACCGCGGGCCCGGATTCGATCCGGATTCGGTGCCCCAGGACCGGATGGGCGTAAGAGAATCGATCATCGGCCGGATGCAGCGCAACGGCGGCACGGCACGGCTTCGCTCGGTGCCCGGCGGGGGCACCGAGGTCGAGCTGGAGATGGAGAGGGCGGGCGAATGACCGAGACCGAGGCTGCGGGAGAGACCGCACAGCGGCGCGTACGGGTCGTGCTCGTCGACGACCACCGGATGTTCCGCACGGGCGTGCAGGCGGAAATCGGCCAGACTGCCACCACCGGCGTCGAGGTGGTCGGCGAGGCCGCCGACGTGGACCAGGCGGTCACCGTGATCACGGCGACCCGGCCCGAGGTCGTCCTGCTCGACGTGCATCTGCCGGGCGGCGGCGGGGTGGAGGTGCTGCGGCGCTGCGCCCCCCTCATGGGAGCCGCCGAGAACCCCGTACGGTTCCTGGCGCTGTCCGTCTCGGACGCGGCCGAGGACGTCATCGGGGTGATCCGGGGCGGTGCGCGCGGCTATGTCACCAAGACCATCACCGGTACGGACCTGGTCGACTCGATCTTCCGGGTGCAGGACGGGGACGCGGTGTTCTCGCCGCGGCTCGCGGGCTTCGTGCTCGACGCGTTCGCCTCGACGGACGCGCCGCCGGTGGACGAGGACCTCGATCGGCTCACTCAGCGCGAACGCGAGGTCCTGCGGCTGATCGCGCGGGGGTACGCGTACAAGGAAATCGCGAAGCAGCTGTTCATCTCGGTGAAGACGGTGGAGTCCCATGTGTCGGCGGTGCTGCGCAAGTTGCAGCTCTCAAATCGGCACGAATTGACGCGATGGGCGACGGCTCGTCGTCTGGTCTAGGCCCCGTTGTGAGGTAACTGGTACATAGCCGGGCAACCGACTGCGCCGTGATCACCTCTTGTTTTGCGTGATGAATTTGACGGGGAACACCTTCTTCGTGATCACGATCGTCCTGGTCGTGATCGCCGTACTCCTGCCGCTCCTGTTCTGGAGCCGGCTGCGCGGACCCGCAGTGGTGCGGGGCGCCGGCCGGCTGCTGATGGTGCTCTTCGCGCAGGCGACGGCGGTCCTGGTGGTGTTCGTGGCGGTCAACAACTCCAATGGCCTCTACGACAGCTGGGACGACCTGCTCGGTACGTCGAACCATGTGAACACGGCGGTCGACCTCGGCCCCAGCGGCACCGGCGGCAGGCAGATATCCTCGCTGCCGAAGCTGCGTCAGAAGTTCGACAAGGTCGACGACCCCCAGCTCGGCAAGGGGCTGCTCCGCACCCATCTCAAGGGCGGGATCTCGGGTGTGGAGGGCGAGGTCTACGTCTGGCTGCCGCCGCAGTACGACGACCCCGCCTACCGCAACAAGAAGTTCCCGGTCGTCGAACTGCTCGCCGGATTCCCCGGCTCCTCCAAGAGCTGGTTCAAGGCCATGAAGGCGCAGTCCAGGATCCAGCCGCTGATCGAGTCGGGCAAGGTCGCGCCCTTCATACTCGTCTCGCCCCGCACGATGCTGCTGGGTGCCTCCGACGCCGGATACGCGAACATTCCGGGCACGGTCAACGCGGACAGCTGGCTGACCGTCGACGTACGCAAGATGATGGCCGACAACTTCCGGGTCTCCCTCAGCCCCGACAGCTGGGCCGTCGCGGGCTACTCCGCGGGCGGGCACGGCGCGGCCAAACTGGCCTTCGCCCACCCCGACCGCTACCGCGCGGCCGTCAGCCTCTCGGGCTACAACGACCCGGCAGCGGAGAAGGACTCGATCACCGGCTCGGACCCGGACCTGCGCCGCGAGCACGACGTACTGAACATCCTGAAGTCGGCCACGAAGCCGCCGCGCGTCTCGCTGCTGGCGACGGGCGAGGGCGCGGACGGGTACCAGCCCGGTCTCGCACTCCTGCGTGCGGCCAAGGCGCCCACGAAGGTGGAGGTGCGCAGGACGACCGGCGGGCACCTCACCAAGGTGTGGAGCAGGGAACTCCCGTACGCGTTCGAGTGGCTCACGCGGCAGATGCATCTGCAGGGCATGACCAAGCCCCACGGAAAGGACCAGGGAGGGACCGTGGGACAGGCCAGGGGCCGTAGCGATGACCGGAAGCAGGAGCCGGAGCTGACCGACAGCGCCGCCGGACCGCTGGAGTAGCCCGCCGTGACGGCCCTGTGACGGCCATGGCGCCTACCGGGGCGACACGTCCAGTGCCATGTCGGTCTTGTCACCGACCCGCCGGTAGCCGATCCCCGCGTAGATCCGCTCGACGTCCGCGTCGCCCGGCTCCAGCCAGACGACCTTGCAGCCGCGGTCGAATGCGGTGGCGGTCAGATACGCGGAGAGGGCGGCGCCGATGCCGCGGCGGCGGTGCGACGCGGCAACCGCGAGACCGCACAGCTCGCTCATCCCGTCGACCGGAATGGAGCAGCCGCCCGCGGCGACCGTGGCCCCGTCCCTGTCGTCCGTGGCGACGGCCGCGACCCCGCCACCCTCGTGGGCCCCGCGGAGCCAGGCGATCTCGCCCTCGGTCGGCTCGCCCGTCTCGCCGTACGCGAGATGCTGCACGGCGGCCGCGGCCCTGAATCCGGCCGGGTCGCGGGGCTCGCTGATCGCTGTCCCGGCCACCGGCGCGGGCGGGACGAGGGAGCCGGGCGCGCAGGCCAGCAGCGGGGCGCGGTTGACGACCGCGAAGCCCGCGGCGAGCAGCGCGGGCTCGACCTCGGGCGCGCAGGACGGCAGGAACTCAAGACGCGGCATCCGGTCGCGCTCGCGGAAGACGGCGATCAGAGCGCCGATCTCTTCGGTGGTCGGCTCCGCGCCGTGGTCCGGTATGGCGTAATTCACAGGCGGGATCGCCCAGTTGGGGTCGTAGCGCACCGTGAAGGGGCCGACCCGCACATGGTCGGGCGAGCGGAGCGCGAGGGTGCGTACATAGTTCTGGACGTCGACGTCCACGTCGGGCTCCTGCCGCGTTCGGGATCTCGGGACGCCGGGGATCCTATGCGGGCCGGGTGGCTCCGGCGAAAGGCATTTCGTCGATCGGCGCGACCCGGACCGGGGCGCCGGGGCGGGGTGCGTGGATCATCTGTCCGCCGCCGATGTAGAGGCCGACATGGCTGATGCCGGAATAGAAGAACACCAGGTCACCGGGGGCGAGTTCGGAGCTCGACACACGCCGGCCCGCGTTGATCTGGGTGTACGTGGTGCGGGGCAGCGAGACTCCCGCGGAGCGCCAGGCGGCCTGGGTGAGCCCGGAACAGTCGAAGGAGTCGGGCCCGGTCGCGCCCCAGACGTACGGCTTGCCGAGTGCTCCGTAGGCGAAGGCGACGGCCTGCGCGGCACGGGGGTTGGGGGCCTGGAGGGAGCCGCGGGGGGCAGCGGAGCGGTCGGCGCGGGCGTCGGTCGCGGCGTCCCCGTAGCCTCCGTTGGACGTCCCCTGGGAGCTGTCGTAGGAGGCGCGCTGCGCGGCAGTGAGCTGGTCCAGCAGGCGTTCGGCGGCCGAGAGCTTCTTCTGGACGGTGGCCTTGTGCCTGGCCAGTTCGGTCTGCCGGGCTGTGAGCGCGCCCATCCGCTCGCCCGCCTCGGCCCGCAACCGGGCGATGTCCACGAGCTGTTGGTGCACTCCGGCGATGGCGTCGGCCTGACGGGTGCCGACCCGCTCGGCGAGCGCGGCCCGCTCCAGATACTCGTCCGGGTCGGAGGTCAGCGCGAGCTGCAGCGCCGGGTCGATGCCGCCCGCGCGGTACTGGGCGGTGGCGATCGAACCGAGCGCGTTGCGTGAGGTGTTGAGCGCCTCGGTCCTGCGGGCGGCCTCGTCGCGCAGCTCGTCCAGCGACCTGCGGGCGCCCGCGGTCTGTTCCTTGGCCCCGTTGTACTTCTCGGTGGCGGCCTCGGCCTCCTCGTAGAGCTTGTCGACCTTGGCCTTGACCTGTGCGGGGGTGAGGGCGGGCTCGGCAAGTGCGGTGCCGTTGAATGCGGTGGCTGTTGCGGCGCCTGCAAGCGCGAGGGTGGCGGCGGTCCGGGCCGCGGGCCCGGTGAGCGGATGCTGCTTCGGTTTCCGGTGCGCTGCCACGAGGGCGTCCACGTCCTTCTGTCGTGCCTGCGGTACGAGCCCGAGTCCGACGGCGGTCCGCACAGGGGGAGCGGTCCGCCGCCGGATCTCTCGGCGGTGGTGGCCGACGGCCGCCCGGGAGCTCGGCGGCGGTGGGGAGTCGGTCACCTGCGGAAGGACGCTAGACCTGGCGGTCACGGGGGAGGGGCGCAAGGACCGGTTTTGCCCGAAGGTGGACACCCTGGGCCGGTTTCTGGGAGCGGACCTGATGGCACCGGCCCGACCCCGCTACCGCTGTGACCGATGCGGCGAATGAGGCACACCTGCCCAAAGGGCGGTGGTATGGGGATCGTTAGGCTCCGCCTCATGGACGTACTCATCAATGTCTTCGTCGCCCTGCACATCATCGGTATCGCGTCGCTGCTCGGCGGTTTCCTCACCCAGATGAAGGCCATGGGGGCGGGCACGGCCCGCTTCAGCCCTGCGATGCTTCACGGCGCGCTGACGATGCTGGTCACCGGCGTGGTGCTGGTGGGCCTGAACCAGGCGGACGACCAGCCGGTGAACAGCCTGAAGATCGGGATCAAGCTGGCCGTGCTGGTGGTCATCCTGGGCCTCGTCTACGTCAAGCGGGACGAGGAGAAGGTCGACAAGGCGCTGTTCGGCGCGGTGGGCGGGCTGACGATCGCGAACATCTTCATCGCGACGCTCTGGACCTGATGCCCGGATGTCCGCGGTGCGCCACGGTGCGTCGGGGTGCGCCGGGCATGAGAACGCCCGGGCGCGCTTCGGAAGCCCGGGCGTTCGGCTGCTGCGGTGCTACGCGGGGCGCACGCTGCCGTAGATCGGCATGTAGTAGATCGACTCCTCGCGGACGTTCGTACCGGGCTTCGGCGCGTGGATCATCATGCCGTCGCCGATGTAGATGCCGACGTGGCTGACGTCGTCGTAGAAGAAGACCAGGTCGCCCGGGAGCAGATCCTTCGTCGCGACCCGCGTGCCCACGTTCACCTGGTCCCAGGTGGTGCGCGGCAGGTCCACGCCGGCCGCCTTCCAGGCGGCCTGGGTCAGCCCCGAGCAGTCGTACGAACTCGGGCCGGACGCTCCCCAGACGTACGGCTTGCCGATCTGGGCGCGGGCGAAGGCGAGGACCTTGTCGGCCTTGGCCGCGTAGGTGCTGTCGGCGGTTCCGGTGCTTGTACCGGTGCCAGTGCTGGTGCCGGTGTCCGTGCCCGTCCCGGTGCTGGTGTCCTGGCTCTGCGCCGCCTCCTGCTGCTGCCGCGCCGCCTCTGCCGCCGCCTCCTTGGCGCGGGCCTCCGCCTCCGCCTTGGCCTGTGCCTCGGCCTTGAGGCGGGCCTCCTCCTGCTTCTGGCGCTCGAGCGCGGCGAGCCGTTCCTTCTCCTCGGCGGTCAGCTTCGACAGCAGCGCCCGTGCCTCGGCGAGCTTCGCCTGGACTTCTTGCTTGCTGCTGCGCAGGGCCTTCTGCGAGAGCGTGAGCGACTCGAGCTTCTCGGTCGCCGCAGCGCGCTGCTTGGCGTCCGCGGCCCGCTGGGTCTCGTAGTCGTCGATCACCGTGCGCTGACGGTCGGTCATCCGGTCCATCAGCTGCGTCTGGTCGAAGTACGCCTGCGGGCTGTCCGCGAAGAGCAGCGCGGCGGTCGGCGTGACGGCTCCCGTGCGGTACTGCGTGGCCGCGTAGTTGCCCAGCACTCTGCGCGACTCGTTCAGCTTCTCGGTACGCGTGGCGGCATCGTCGAGCAGCTCGTCGACCTCGGCCCGCTTCGCGTCGGTGGATTCCTTGGCCTTGTTGTACTTCTCGGTCGCGGTGCCGGCCTGCCGGTACAGGTCGTCGACCTTCTTCTGCACCTCCTCGATGGAGGGCTTCGGCTCGGTCGGCGCGGCATTGGCGCTCTGCGTCGACAGCAGCGTGACGCCGGCGATGGCTGCCGTCGTGAGCCCGACGGCGGGTGAGGTCGTGGTACGGCTGCGTTCCTTGCGATGCGACGCCAAGGCCGGCATCTCCTTCTTCCGTGGACCGCCTACCGGGTTAGCTGTCGGGTTCGGGCGGAACGGAAGATCGCCCTACGGACCGGATGGGTGCGGTCCGATTCACCCCGGTTGTGCATGGTGGGTCCCCGGTTCCGAACTTCCTTGCGGAAAGCCCGAATTCGGCGCAGGCTGCCCGATGTGGCGCGGATCGCCAGGGGGATACGGGCCGCCTGGTCGAGCACCGTAGCCAACTCGTGTGGTCGCTGTGAAGGTTGATGTTCGATATGCCCGATACATTTTCGTGACCTTGCCGATCGGCGGACCCGTACGTTCCGGAAGGTGACCCGGCGACATGGCCGGATCACGCAGGGTTGCGAAGGTCACGCAGGGTGGTGGCCGGATGCGGCGGCAAGCTGTCAGTGCGGCGGCCTAGACTCGTAGAGCGATGAGCAGCCTCTTTGACGACAGCTTCCTGGCGGACCTCCAGCCCAGCTCGGAGCACCCTCCGCCGCCGCCCGAGGACCCGGCCCCGGAGGAGATGCCCGACGATCTCTTCCAGGGTGCCTTCGACGTGCCCCCGGCCCGGGATCCGTACCACCGCGACGGCGCCCCGCGCACCGTCGTGGACCCCGCCGCCCTCCTCGAAGGGCTGAACGAACAGCAGCGCGCCGCCGTCGTGCACACCGGCTCGCCGCTGCTCATCGTCGCCGGGGCCGGATCCGGCAAGACCCGGGTGCTGACCCACCGGATCGCGTATCTGCTGGGGACGCGCAGCGTTCACCCCGGCCAGATACTGGCGATCACCTTCACCAACAAGGCCGCCGGCGAGATGAAGGAGCGCGTCGAGCAACTCGTCGGGCCGCGCGCCAACGCCATGTGGGTGTCCACCTTCCACAGCGCGTGCGTCCGCATCCTGCGCCGGGAGTCCAAGAGGCTCGGCTTCACCTCGTCGTTCTCGATCTACGACGCGGCGGACTCGAAGCGGCTGATGGCGCTGGTCTGCCGGGACCTCGATCTCGACCCCAAGAAGTTCCCGCCGAAGGCCTTCAGCGCCAAGATCTCGAACCTGAAGAACGAGCTGATCGACGAGGAGACCTTCGCCGACCAGGCTGCCGACGGTTTCGAGAAGACGCTCGCCGAGGCGTACCGCATGTACCAGGGCAGGCTGCGCGAGGCCAACGCCCTGGACTTCGACGACATCATCATGACGACGGTGCATCTGCTCCAGGCGTTCCCGGACGTCGCCGAGCACTACCGGCGACGTTTCCGCCATGTCCTGGTGGACGAGTACCAGGACACCAACCACGCTCAGTACACGCTCGTACGCGAGCTGGTGGGGACGGGGTACGAGGACCTGCCGCCTGCCGAGCTCTGTGTCGTCGGCGACGCCGACCAGTCGATCTACGCCTTCCGCGGCGCGACCATCCGCAACATCCTCCAGTTCGAGGAGGACTACCCGGACGCGACGACGATCCTGCTGGAGCAGAACTACCGCTCGACGCAGACGATCCTCTCCGCCGCCAACGCGGTCATCGAGCGGAACGAAAGCCGCCGCCCCAAGAACCTGTGGACGAACGCGGGCGCGGGCGCGCAGATCACCGGCTATGTCGCCGACACCGAGCACGACGAGGCGCAGTTCGTCGCCGACGAGATCGACCGGCTGACGGACGCGGGCGACGCGAAGGCGGGCGACGTCGCCGTCTTCTACCGTACGAACGCTCAGTCCCGTGTCTTCGAAGAGATCTTCATCCGCGTCGGACTGCCGTACAAGGTCGTCGGCGGAGTGCGCTTCTACGAGCGCAAGGAGGTCCGGGATGTACTGGCGTATCTGCGGGTCCTCGCCAATCCGGAGGACAACGTCCCGCTGCGCCGGATCCTGAACGTCCCCAAGCGCGGCATCGGCGAGCGCGCCGAGGCGATGATCGACGCACTCGCGCTGCGCGAGAAGATCACCTTCCCGCAGGCGCTGCGCCGCGTCGACGAGGCGTACGGCATGGCGTCCCGCTCCGCGAATGCCGTCAAGCGCTTCAACGTGCTGATGGAGGAACTTCGTACGGTCGTCGACTCGGGCGCCGGCCCGGCGGTGGTGCTGGAGGCCGTCCTGGAGCGCACCGGCTATCTCGCCGAGCTGCAGGCTTCGACCGACCCGCAGGACGAGACGCGTATCGAGAACCTCCAGGAACTGGCCGCCGTGGCCCTGGAGTTCGAGCAGGACCGCGCAGAGGAAGAGGGCGCGGGCACGCTCGCCGAATTCCTCGAGAAGGTCGCGCTCGTCGCCGACTCCGACCAGATCCCCGACGAGGACGAGGACGGCTCCGGCGTCATCACGCTGATGACGCTGCACACCGCCAAGGGCCTCGAGTTCCCCGTGGTGTTCCTGACGGGCATGGAGGACGGCGTCTTCCCGCACATGCGCGCCCTCGGCCAGGCGAAGGAGCTGGAGGAGGAGCGGCGGCTCGCCTACGTCGGCATCACGCGTGCCCGCGAGCGTCTGTATCTGACACGGTCGTCGATGCGCAGCGCCTGGGGCCAGCCCTCGTACAACCCGCCCTCGCGCTTCCTGGAGGAGATCCCGGGGCAGCACCTGGAGTGGAAGCGGACCGGCCCGATGGCCGCGCCCGCGGGGCCCACCTCCGGCATCACGTCGTCGCTCTCGTCCTCGCGCTCCCGCTCGGGTGGCGGTGCGTCGGGCTTCGCCACGCGGCGTGCGAGCGACAAGCCGGTGATCTCGCTGTCGGTCGGTGACCGGGTCACGCACGACCAGTTCGGACTGGGGACCGTGGTGGAGGTGACGGGGTCGGGCTCGGACGCGCAGGCGACGGTCGACTTCGGGGACACCAAGCCGAAGCGGCTGCTGCTGCGGTACGCGCCGGTCGAGAAGTTGTGAGGCTGTGGCCTAGGGCGTGTTTTAGGCCCTAGGCGGGGTCGAGGCCGTGGCTGCGAAGCCACGGCAGCGGGTCTATGGCCGAGCCGCCGCCGGGCCGGACCTCGAAGTGGAGGTGCGGTCCGGTGGAGTTGCCGGAATTGCCGGAGTACGCGATGACGTCACCGGCCTTGACCGAACCGGAGCGGATCTTGGTGCTGCTGAGGTGGCAGTACCAGGTCTCCGTGCCGTCGGCCGCGGTCACGATGGCCATGTTGCCGTAGGCGCTGTTCCACTGCGTACGGACGGTACCGTCGGTCGCGGCCCTCACTTCGGTGCCGTACGACACCGGGAAGTCGATGCCGGTGTGCACGGACATCCAGTTGACGCCGGCCTGTCCGTAGTAGGCGCTCAGGCCCTGCTGCTTCACCGGCAGCACGAACTTGGGGCGCAGGGCCTCGCGGCGCCTGGCCTCCTCCTCGCGTTTCTTCTTCTCCGCTTCCTGGCGCGCCTTGAGATCGAGGCGTTCCTGGGTGCGGGAGGCGCGGTCGCCGAAGTCGCGGGCGTCGGCGCTGAGAGCGGCGAGCTGCGTGTCCATCTTGTTGTTCGCCGCGACGGGCTTCACGGAGGACGGATCGGCGGCCGCGAGGCTCTTGGAGTCGTCCTTGGTGTCGGTGCCGAGATTGCCGACGGAGGCGGCGGCGATGCCCGCGACGCCCATCACGCAGGCCGAGGGGACGGCGACGGTCAGGAGGGCGGAGCGCTTGGCGGGGCTACGGCGACGGCCGCGGGAGCCGCCGGAGCGGCGGACGGGGCGGGGGGTGACGGCGGCGGAGGCGGGTTCGGGTTCCGGCGCGAAGTCGGATGCGAACTCGGACTCGGGGTCGTGCTCGTGGTCGGCGTCCGGTTCGTCGTCGGCCTCGGAGCCGGTCTCGGCATGGGCCTCGGCGTCGAAGTGAGCCTCGTCGAACTGGGCCTCGGCGTCGAAGTAGGTCTCGGGCTCGGGCTCGGCCGCGAAGTGGGCCGTTTCGTAGTCGGCCGCCGCGAACTCGGTCGTGAACTCCTGCTGGAAGTCCGGCTGGAAGTCCTGCTGGAACTCGGTGGTGAGGCCGTCGTACGTCGCCTCGCCGTGGGACTCCGGCTGGAGGTACTCGTGCTCCGGCGTGAACTGCTGCGGTACGACGGGCTGCGCGCCCGCGTTCCACGCGGTGGCGTCGTAGGTCCCGGTGTCGAAGGCGGGCGCCGCCCACTGCCCGGTGGTGTCGTACGCGAACGTCGCCGCGGCCGTTTCGTACTGACCCGTCTGCGCGGTCTGGTTCCACGCGTTGGCGTCCCACTGCCCGGTCGTGTCGTACTGGACCGCGGAAGTGTCGTACTGCGGGAATTGCTCGGTGTACTGCGGCTGTTGTGCCTGCTGCACGCCGTAGACGTCGTAACCGGCGGTCTGCTGCGACCCGGTGTCCCACTGGGTGCTGTCGTACTGGCCGCTGTGACCCGCTTCGTAACTCCCGGGGAGCGCACCGAAGAGCGGGTCGGCGTCGAAGCTGCCAGTGGTCGAATACCCGTCGTATCCGACGTACCCGGCGTGGGCGTGCTGGTCGTTCACCAACTTCTCTCTCGCCTCGGCAGCAGGACCTGGGTTCTGGGGCCACGGGGAGCGGAGGACCCAGAGGGGAAAGCAGTGGCGCGACTGTACCCGGCGGTACGCGACGGCGACAATCTTCGGCAGGTTTTAGGCAATCAGGAAACGGGCATTCGGCCGTCTTTCGGCGGACTGCGGGCACAGCTTTGATCCTACGTTCGAAATGCGTTCGACCATTGGTTGCCTGGTGCTACGCCGATTCACGCGACGGAGACGGCTCCCGAGGCGGCTGCCGCCGAGTCGCTCGACTCGAGGGCCTCCCGGATCGCGGCCGCTACGGCGGGGTGGACCGGCAGGGCGAGATGTCCGATTCCGCTGACACGTACGTTCTGCGCGATGAGGTCGGGGTGGTCCATGCAGGCCGTCTCGACCGGGACCATGATCTGGTCGAGATCGCTCCAGAAGCTCACAAACCGGGTGCGGCACCCGGGAGCGGGCCTGGTCAGCTCCTCGATCACGGCCGAGCCGGGACGCATCTGGCGCACGATGGGGTGCGCACTGGCGAACGGGGCCACGGCGGTGCCCGAATGCGGCGTTCCGAGCGTGACCAGGGTGCGTACGCGCAGGTCGCCGCCGAGGCACTGCACGTAATAGCGGGCGATCAGACCGCCCAGGCTGTGCCCGACGATGTCCACCTCGCACCGGCCGGTACGTGCGCAGATCTGCTCGATATGGCGGCCCAGCAGCTCGGCAGCCGTGCGGATGTCGCAGGTCAGAGGTGAGTAGTTCAGGCACTCGACGTGCTGTCGGCCGTGCCGGGCAAGGGCGCGGCGCAACAGGACGAAGACGGAGCGGTTGTCCACGAAGCCGTGGAGGAGCACGACGGGCGGGTGGACCGGGCCGCCGGTCGGGAGCAGTGCGGCGTCGGAGGGGTGGGGCTCCGGATCCGGTGCCGGGGTGGGCGCGGGGCGCTCCGGGGTCAGGCCGGTGGGGTAGAGCAGCAGATGCCCGGCGAGGATCGCCAGCTCGAGGGCGGTGGCGCGCAGCAGCGCGGCGGATATTCGCAGGTCTCGGACGGGGCGCAGACACAGCGGAAAGAAGGGGAGCACCCTCATGGCCGACCTCCCGTACGGCACGCCGGAGGACGGCTCCGTCCCCCGTGTGCCCTCATGGGAGCTGTCGCAGGTACTGTGCGGCCCCTGGCCCGAACCGGGCCAGGGGCCGGACGGCGTCGTCCGCCGTGCCGCGCGGCTGACGGCACGGGGAACGACCCTGTTGCGGCTCCCGTAGCGACCGTCCCCGCGGCGGTGGTGCGGCTTGTGTTCCGCCAGATGCGGGTACGTCGCATAGCGAACTTGTCCCACGTGTGATTTCCCCCTCGCTGCCCACCGCGAAACGGCCGGGTGCGGGATGCTGGAGATAACGTTCGTTCACTTCCCCGGGCCTGAGTCGGCGCGGGACCCGTGCCCAGTGCGGCGCAGTCGGTATGTGGAGGCAGTGATGGGTGTGACCGGTCCGATCCGTGTGGTGGTGGCCAAGCCGGGTCTCGACGGCCACGACCGGGGTGCCAAGGTGATCGCGCGGGCGCTGCGCGACGCGGGTATGGAGGTCATCTACACCGGCCTCCACCAGACCCCGGAGCAGATCGTCGACACGGCGATCCAGGAGGACGCGGACGCGATCGGCCTGTCCATCCTGTCCGGCGCGCACAACACGCTCTTCGCGAAGGTGATCGCGCTCCTGAAGGAGCGCGAGGCGGAGGACATCAAGGTCTTCGGCGGCGGCATCATTCCGGAGGCGGATATCGCTCCGCTGAAGGAACTGGGCGTCGCGGAGATCTTTACGCCGGGAGCGACGACGGCGTCGATCGTCCAGTGGGTCAACGCGAATGTGCGGGAGCCGGCGGGCGCGTAGCGCTCAGCGCGCGGCGGGGGCGGTTCGGGGCGCGGGTGCGCGGGTGCGCCTGCGGCGGGCCTTGTCCCCGACCCGCCCTCCCCCAGACTCCGTCCGGGGGACCCCCAACCTCCCCGTATGCGACCTTCGGCCGCATGTCCTCAAACGCCGGACGGGCTGAATACTCAGCCCCGTGGGGGTCCAGCCGGACGAAGTCTGGGGGAGTTTGAGGCGCGGGGGTTCGGGGGCCCCGCAAAGGGGGCCGGACGGAGCCCCGGGTCAGAGCGGTGTACCCGCAAGCTCCGTCCTCATCGTCGCGCGCAATCGCAGTGTCGACACCAGTCGCTGGAACGCCTCCGACCAGTAGCCTCCCGCCCCCGGCGACGCCCCCTCCGTCTCGTCCGGGGTTGCCGTCAGCAGCTCCAGGCGGCTTGCCTCCGACGGGTCCAGGCAGCGTTCCGCCAGGCCCATCACGCCGCTGAAGCTCCACGGGTAGCTCCCCGCGTCCCGCGCGATGTCCAGCGCGTCGACCACCGAGCGGCCCAGCGGCTCCGCCCATGGCACCGCGCAGACGCCGAGGAGCTGGAAGGCCTCCGACAGGCCGTGCGCCGCGATGAACTCCGCCACCCAGGCCGCCCGCTCGCCTGCCGGAAGCGTCGCGAGCAGCTTCGCCCGCTCGGCGAGGGACGAGGTGCCCGGACCGGTCTCCGGCGGGGCGGCCGGAGCGCCCAGGAGGGCGCGGGACCACTCCGCGTCGCGCTGCCGCACCGCCGCCCGGCACCACGCCGCGTGCAGTTCCTGCCCCCAGTCCTCGGCGACGGGCAGGGCGACGATCTCCTCGGCCGTGCGCCCGCCGAGCCGCGCCGGCCAGGTGGACAGGGGGGCCGCCTCGACCAACTGGCCCAGCCACCATGACCTTTCGCCCCGGCCCGTCGGCGGGTTGGGCACCAGCCCGTCGCGCTGCATGTCCGCATCGCATTCGTGCGGTGCCTCGACCGCGATCGTCGCCGCGCCCCCGCCGGCCCCGTCCCCGCTGCGGTCCAGGCCGACGCAGGACGCCGCCCGGGCCGCCATCCGTACGGCGAGCGCGGAGTGTGGCAGTGCGGACAGGAGTTCGGCCGCCGTGGCGCGGACATTGCGGCTGCGGTCGGACAGGGCCCGCTCCAGGAACGGCTCGTCCTCGCCGGACAGCCCCGTACGCAGGGAGTCGAGGAACATCAGCCGGTCCTCGGCACGCTCTGTGCCCCACGTCGCGGTCAGCAGCGCCAGCGCGGCTCCTGCGTCGTGCACCCGCACCGCGGCCAGCAGGGCGACGCGTTCCGCGAACAGCCCTTCGTCCCACAGCCGTTGGACCGCCTCGGCGTCGGTGACATCCGGCAGCACGGCGCTCCCGGACGCGCCGCGCAGTGCGAACTTCCACTCCGGGTTGAGCCGGGCCAGCCACAGCCCGCGCGACCCGGCGAAGGCGAGGACATGCGGTCGCAGGTCGGTCCGCGCCCGGGCGGCGTCGAGCAGCGCGGGAAGCAGGGACGGCGGCGCCTGGTAGCCGTGCTCGTTGGCCGCGGCGAGCCACTGCGGGAGCAGCTCGGTCAGATCGGGTGCCGTACCGCGACGCCCGCCCGCCTGGGAGGGGGCGGACCGGTCGGCCAGCAGCTGGGCGAGCCTGCGCCGCGCGGCCACGGGCAGCCGCGGTCGTGCGTCGTGCGGCGCGGGCTCGGGACGGTCGGCCGCGAGTGCGGGCAGCAGTCCCGCCCTGCGCCGTACGGTATGGAGCGCCGCGGCGTCCAGCAGTGCGGCCGGGGCGTCCTTGCCCGGGGTCAGGACCGCGTCCGGCGGCGTGCGGCGGTCGGTGCCGAGCAGGGCCGCGGTGACGAGTTCTTCCCAGGCCGATGTGCTGGTGATGCCAGTCATGGGGTCCTCCGTACGTTTCAGATCAGCGGGACCGTCTCGGACCCGTCCTCGGACCAGGCGGCGAGCGGCGAGAAGCCCTGGTGGCCGCACTCGCCGAAGACGGTGACCGGGCCGCCGCCGGAGACGGCCACGAGCTTCAGCAGCCCGGAGCGGGCGAGCGCCGCGGGCGCGACGGGCAGCGCGGTCTTGCCGTCGGCGTCGGCCAGTTGCCACCCTCCGTCCGACGGAACGGGTATGACGCGGCTCAGCGTCACCGGCCAGGAGTCCAGCCAGGGGTCGTTCCGCAGTGCCTGCCCGTACGCCTCCAGAGCCGCCGCGGTCGGGCCTCCCGGCGGTGGCGACGTGATCGGAACGGGGGCGCCGAACTGCTCGCCCAGGTCCGCCCGCAGCTGTCCCGCACCCGCGTACGGAGTGAGCTCGGCGTCGATCATCAGCCCCACCGGCAGGGCCTGCTGCGGGGACCGTCCCGCCGCGCCGAAGGAGAGCAGCAGTGCCGTGCGCCCGGACTCGCGTCCGGACAGCCAGATGCGCCGGGTGGTGATCTTGCCGTCCGAGGAGTCGTACTGAGCGAGGATCAGCCAGTCGTCCCGCACCGCCGTACCCTCGGCGGGCGAGGTGAGACCCACCCGGGTGCGAACCGTCGCGGCCAGCGGCTGCGGCAGCCGCTCGATCCCCAGCCAGGCCGCGTCCAGCAGATGGATCAGCGCGCACTCCTCCAGCAGCCGCACCGGCCAGCCGGGCCCCGAACCCGGTATGGCCCCCAACTCACGCACCCGGCCCGCCAGTCCGGGAGCCTGCGCGTCGACCATGCGGGCCGCTGTCTCCTCCCACTGCCCGTACCCCGCCTGCTCGGCCGCGGCCAGGCCACCGCGCAGCAGGTCGGACAGTCGCTGCTCCAGCTCGGTCGCCCCCGCGGTGATCCGCTCCGCCCGGCGCTCGGCCCTGCGCCTGGCTGCCTCGGGATCGGCGGTCTTCGCCGCCTGCCCCGCGCCCGCTCCGCTCTGTTCCTTGTCCGTGGCGCGCTTTCTGCGCCCCTCCAGCCACTCCTCGGCCCAGTCCGGCGTACTCGCGACCTGCACGGCGTCCTCGTCCGCCGCCCAGAGCAGCAGCAGCCCCAGCGCGTGCTTGCACGGGAACTTCCGGCTGGGACAACTGCACTTGTACGCCGGGCCGGTGGTGTCGACGACGGTCTGGTACGGCTTGCTGCCGCTGCCCTTGCACAGACCCCACACGGCCCCCGAGCCGCTGCTGCCCGCACCGGACCACGGCCCGGCCGCACCGAGTTTGTTTCCCGCTTTGCGTGACGCGTCGTCAGGAGCCAGTGCCAGCACCTGTTCCGACGTCCAGCGCACCCCCAGCTGATTCATGAGGACGACGCTACGGGTCAGCACTGACAATGGCTCTGACCTGCGGATACTTATCGAGCGAGGTCGATTGTCAGTGGCATGGTGCACCGTGGAATCCACATCGGGTCGAACGATCTGGAACCGATCTGGAGGGGGATCCATGACCGTGTCCGAAACCGGGGCAGCCACCGGCGCCGAGGCCCTGCGGCCGCACGCCGAGGACGCTTTCGCCGCGGAGCTCAAGGTGCTCGCAGCGGCCGACGACCGGCCGCGCCCGGTCAATTGGCGGCTGTCGCCGTGGGCCGTGTCCACCTATCTGCTCGGCGGCGCGCTCTCCGACGGGACGGTGATCACGCCCAAGTACGTGGGTCCGCGCCGGATCGTCGAGGTCGCCGTCACCACACTCGCCACCGACCGGGCGCTGCTGCTCCTCGGCGTGCCCGGCACCGCGAAGACCTGGGTCTCCGAGCATCTGGCCGCCGCCGTCAGCGGCGATTCGACACTGCTCGTGCAGGGCACGGCGGGCACACCCGAAGAGGCGATCCGCTACGGCTGGAACTACGCCCAGTTGCTCGCCCACGGCCCCAGCCGCGACGCGCTCGTGCCCAGCCCCGTCATGCGCGCCATGGCGGAGGGCATGACGGCGCGGGTCGAGGAGCTCACCCGTATCCCCGCCGACGTGCAGGACACGCTGATCACGATCCTGTCCGAGAAGACCCTGCCGATCCCGGAGTTGGGCCAGGAGGTGCAGGCCGTGCGCGGGTTCAACCTCATCGCCACCGCCAATGACCGCGACCGCGGGGTCAACGACCTGTCCAGCGCGCTGCGCCGCCGCTTCAACACCGTTGTGCTGCCGCTGCCCGCGACGCCCGAGGCCGAGGTCGACATCGTGTCGCGGCGCGTCGACCAGATCGGGCGCTCCCTCGATCTGCCGGCCGTGCCCGAGGGTCTTGAGGAGATCCGCCGGGTGGTCACCGTCTTCCGTGAGCTGCGGGACGGCGTCTCGGCGGACGGCCGCACCAAGCTCAAGTCGCCCTCGGGCACGCTCTCGACGGCCGAGGCGATCTCCGTCGTCACGGGCGGTCTCGCGCTCGCCGCGCACTTCGGCGACGGCGTGCTGCGGCCGGGCGATGTGGCGGCGGGGATCCTCGGCGCCGTCGTCCGCGACCCGGCGGCGGACCGCGTCATCTGGCAGGAGTATCTGGAGACGGTGGTGCGTGAGCGGGACGGCTGGAAGGACTTCTACCGCGCCTGCCGTGAGGTGAGCGCATGAGCGGCCCCCTGCTCCTCGGCGTCCGTCACCACGGTCCCGGCTCGGCACGGGCGGTGCGGGCCGCGCTGGACGCGGCCTCGCCCCCGGCGGTGCTGATCGAGGGACCTCCCGAGGGCGACGCGCTGCTGGCGCTGGCCGCGGACGAACAGATGCGCCCGCCGGTCGCGCTGCTCGCCCATGCTGTGGACGACCCGGGACGGGCGGCGTTCTGGCCGCTGGCCGTGTTCTCGCCGGAGTGGGTGGCGATCCGCTGGGCGCTGGAGCGGGAGGTCCCGGTGCGGTTCATCGATCTGCCGGCCGCGCATTCGCTGGCACTGGCGGCGGCGGAGGAAAAGGAGGACTCCTCGCACGCGGATCCGGACCGGGACGCGGATCAAAAGCTCCTCCCGGACGCGGTGGCCGTCGACCCCGAATGGGATGCGGTTCCGGGCGGGGAGCCGCCCGTGGTCGCGCTCGACGCCAAGTCTGTCGATCCCGAGTGGGATGCCGTTCCCGACACAGGTGTGCGGATCGATCCCATCGCCGTCCTCGCCGAGACCGCCGGGTACGACGACCCCGAGCGGTGGTGGGAGGACGTCGTCGAGCACCGCGGGTCCGGGTCCAGGGCCGGGCCGGAAGGCCGGGCGGAGGACGACCCTCGCGCGCCGTTCGCCGCGCTCGGCGAAGCTATGACCGCGCTGCGAGAGATGTACGGCCACGGCGGGCACGACCGCGACCTCGCCCGCGAGGCCCATATGCGGATCCAACTGCGCGCCGCGCTCAAGGAGTTCGGGGACGACGTCGCCGTCGTCTGCGGCGCCTGGCACGTGCCCGCGCTCGCCGTGAAGACCACCCTCGCCGCCGACAAGGCCCTTCTCAAGGGGCTGCCCAAGGTCAGGACCGAGATGACCTGGGTGCCCTGGACACACCGCAGGCTCGCCCGGCACAGCGGCTACGGCGCGGGGATCGACTCACCCGGCTGGTACGGGCACCTCTTCGGCGCCCCCGACCGGCCCGTGGAGCGCTGGATGACCAAGGTCGCCCGGCTGTTGAGGGACGAGGACCGGATGGTCTCCCCGGCCCATGTCATCGAGGCCGTCCGTCTCGCCGACACCCTTGCCGCGATGCGCGGCAGGCCGCTGGCCGGGCTGACCGAGACGACCGATGCCGTACGGGCGGTGATGTGCGACGGCTCCGACGTTCCGCTCGACCTCATCAGGGACCGGCTGATCGTCGGGGACGTCCTCGGCGAGGTGCCGGACGCCGCACCCGCCGTGCCGTTGCAGCGCGACCTGAGCCGCCTCCAGCGCAGCCTCCGCCTCAAACCGGAGGCGCTGGAGCGCGAGCTGGAGCTCGATCTGCGCAAGGAGACCGACGCGGCCAAAAGCCGCCTGCTGCACCGGCTGAAGCTGCTCGGCGTCGGCTGGGGCGAGCCCGCCACGGGCCGGGGGAGCACCGGCACCTTCCGGGAGAGCTGGCGGCTGCGCTGGGAGCCCGAGCTCTTCGTCAAGGTCGCGGAGGCCGGGGTGTGGGGGACCACCGTGCTCGCCGCGGCCACCGCGAAGGCGGAGAACCACGCTGTGGCGGCGATCGCCCTCGCCGAGGTAACCGAGCTCGCCGAGCACTGCCTGCTGGCCCAACTGCCGGAAGCACTCCCCGTCGTGATGACCGCGCTCGCCGACCGTGCCGCGCTCGACGCCGATGTCGGCCATCTCGCGCAGGCGCTCCCCGCCCTGGCCCGCTCCCTGCGGTACGGAGACGTGCGGTCGACCGACACGGCAGCACTCGGCGAGGTCGCGGCCGGGCTCGCCGAGCGCATCTGCGTCGGTCTGCCGCCCGCCTGCACCGGTCTCGACGCGGACGGCGCGGCCGAGATGCGCGGGCACCTGGACGGGGTGCACACCGCGATCGGACTGCTGCCCGCAGCGCAGGAGTTGAGCGGGCGCTGGGGGTCGGTCCTGCACCGGCTCGCGGGGCGGGACACCGTACCGGGGGTCATACGGGGCCGGGCCGCCCGGCTGCTGCTGGACGACGGCCGGCTCGAGGAGGCCGAGGCCGCGCGGCTCATGGGCCTCGCGCTCTCGCCCGGCACAGCGCCCACCGAAGCCGCCGCCTGGATCGAGGGATTCGTCGGCGGCGCCTCGGGAGGAGGGATGCTCCTGGTTCACGACGAGCGCCTGCTCGGGCTCGTCGACGCCTGGCTGACGGGAGTTCCGGCGGACGCGTTCACCGACGTCCTGCCGCTGCTGCGCCGCACGTTCTCCGCGTACGAATCAGGTGTGCGCCGCACTCTGGGCGAGCTGGTCAGGCGCGGGCCATCGGCGGCCCCCGGTGCGATACGCGCCGAGTCCACGGTCCCCGGCTTCGGCCGGGGCCTGGACGAAGAGCGTGCCGACGCGGTGCTGCCGCTCCTGCGCCTGCTGCTCGGCACCCAGGACGCCGACGACAACGACCGTGTGGACAACGACCTTGTGGGGGTGGGCCGATGAGCCACGACGACGAGCGGCTGCGGCGCTGGCGGCTGGTGCTCGGCGGCGGGTCCGCGGACGGCACCGGCTGCGCCCTCGCCGGTACGGACGCGGCGATGGACGGCGCGCTGAGCGCCCTCTACGGCAACGAGGGCGCCAGGAACGACGGCCGCGCCGGCAACCGTTCGGCAGGGCTGGGGGCGTCCGCGCCCTCCGTCGCCCGCTGGCTCGGCGACATCCGTACGTACTTCCCGAGCTCCGTCGTCCAGGTCATGCAGCGCGACGCGATCGACCGGCTCGGTCTGTCCACGCTGCTGCTCGAGCCGGAGATGCTGGAGGCCGTGGAGGCGGACGTCCATCTCGTCGGCACCCTGCTCTCGCTCAACAAGGCCATGCCCGAGACGACCAAGGAGACGGCCCGGGCCGTCGTGCGCAAGGTCGTCGACGACCTGGAGAAGCGCCTGGCCACCCGCACCCGCTCCACACTCACCGGGGCGCTCGACCGCTCGGCGAGGATCAGCCGCCCGCGCCACCGGGACATCGACTGGGACCGCACCATCCGGGCCAACCTCAAGAACTACCTTCCTGAGTTCAACACGGTCGTGCCCGAGCGGCTCATCGGATACGGGCGGGCGTCGCAGTCCGTGAAGAAGGACGTCGTCCTCTGCATCGACCAGTCGGGTTCGATGGCGGCCTCCGTCGTCTACGCCTCGGTGTTCGGCGCGGTACTGGCCTCCATGCGCTCCATCGCCACCCGCCTTGTCGTCTTCGACACAGCAGTCGTCGATCTCACCGACCAGCTCGACGATCCGGTCGACGTCCTGTTCGGCACCCAGCTCGGCGGAGGCACCGACATCAACCGGGCGCTCGCGTACTGCCAGTCGCAGATAACGCGCCCCGCCGACACCGTCGTCATACTGATCAGCGACCTCTACGAGGGCGGCATACGGGACGAGATGCTGAAGCGGGTCGCGGCGATGAAGGCGTCGGGCGTGCAGTTCGTCGCGCTGCTGGCGCTCTCCGACGAGGGGACGCCCGCGTACGACCGCGAGCACGCGGCGGCCCTCGCGGCGCTGGGCGCACCGGCGTTCGCGTGTACGCCGGATCTGTTCCCGGAGGTGATGGCGGCGGCGATCGAGAAGCGGCCGCTTCCCATACCGGACAAGTGACCCATCAGTAACAGGGGACTTGCGTGCCCCCGGGAGTCTCGTGCGAGCATCGTCCCGATCCCCGCGGAAGGTCCGCTTCCGCCGACAGGGAAGGCTCCCTCACCGTGACTGCCGCAGCTGCTCGTCCTGCTGCTGTCCTGCGCGTACTGCGCCGGGCGGCGGGCGGGCGGCGTGCGCTGCGCGTGATGCTGTTCCTCGGGGGCCTGCTGACGATCGGTCTTCTCCACGGCGGTCAGGCGCATGCGGCCGAAGTGCCGCAGCCGACGTCGGCCACCGACGCCTCGGCGATGGCGGCCGACGCCGAGGCGAACGTCGCAACATCGGTGCAGCAGGCCCCGGTACGGGAACTGCGGCGCGTGGTGCGGTCCGTCGAGCCGGTGCGCGAAGTCGCGCAGCCCGTCGTGGCCACAGTGCGGCATGTCGTACGGCCCGTGGTCCAGCAGCTCACCGAGCCGCTCGGCGGGCTGCCCGCCCAGTCGCTGCCCGAGCCCCCTCCCGTACCGCTGACACCTCCGGGCAGTGACGCGGACAAGGAGGAGGGTACGCCGCAGCTTCTCCTCGGCCGGTCCGCGGTCGTCGAGGCGGGCGGGTCGTCCGAGGCGGCGACCGTCACCACCCCGGGACAGCTCGGCAGTTACGGCACCGGCCTTGACCGTCCTCGGGTTGAAGCCCGCTCCGCGAAGCCCGTTTCGGCGCCCGCCCAAGTCCCGGGCGAGCCCTGCGACTCCACCCCCGGCGCGCTGCAGCAGTCCGCCGAGACCCACACGCCGCGTACGGGCGACCAGCATGCGGCGACGAGTGCGTACGACAGGCCGTTCGCGCTCGTACCCGGCGCGGGCGGGTCGGCGGCGGATGCGCCGACCCGTGAACGACCGCGCGACATCCTCGAATTCCCCGGCTAGGGCAGTCCTTTCCCCCGCTCAAGACCTGCCGCGCGGGGGCGGGACAGGTCTGCCCGCCAACCGGATAGTTCCGGACAGCCGAACCAATTCGAAGGATTTGACACCAGCATGCACAAGAACATTCGCCGTTCCATAGCCGTCGCCGCCACGGCCACCGGTATGTGGGCGCTCGGCACCGCCGCGGCCAGCGCCGACGAGCTGCCCGTCTCCGTGCCGCTCTCCACGCCCGACCAGGCGGCCGACGTCGTCGGCGACGTCACGGACGTCCCGTCGGAGGTCCGTTCGGAGATCCCGTCCGACGTCCAGTCCGGCGTTCAGGGCATCGACGCCGCCCGCGCCGCCGAGGGTGCCGCCTCCGACGCGCGCGCCACCGCCACGGCCGCCAACGCTCAGGGCATCGCCGAGCAGGCCCGTCAGTACGCCCAGGCCGAGCTCCCGGCGTACGAGGTCCCCGCGTACGAGGTCCCGGCCACCCCCGACGTCGCTGACGTCCAGGCCGAGATCGACTACCTCTTCGGTCCGCTTGCCGCCTTCGCGCCGCAACTCGCCGAGCAGGCCCCGGCCCAGGCCCAGTACGCGGCGCAAAGCACCGTCGTCGCCGCCACCCCGATCGCCGAGGCAGCCGCGCAGGACACCCTGCCGCCCATCGCCTCCCGGGCCGTCGACGGCGTCCTCCCGGTCGCCGGTCAGGCGGTCGGTGACGTCGGCGGGCTCGCGCAGGGCGTGGTCGGCGACGTGACGCCGTTCGCGGGCGGTGTCGTCTCCGAGGTCCAGCCGTTCGCCGGTGGCGTGGTCTCCGAGGTCCAGCCCTTCGCGGGCGGCGTCGTCGGCGCGGTCACGCCGCTCGTCGACACCGTCGTCGGCCAGGTCCAGCCCGTCGCGTACGGGGTCGGTGGCAGCGCGGGCACACTCGCGCAGGGCGTCGTCGGTGACGTCGCCCCGTTCGCGGGCGGTGTGGTCTCCGAGGTCCGGCCGTTCGCGCAGGACGTCTACGGCACGGCCGACTCGACCCAGCTCACCGGCAACGCCGTGTCCGGCGCCCAGGGGCTGGCCACCACGGTCACCCCGGGTTACGCCTCGCACCTGACCCAGGGCATCTGAGGCGGCAGCACTGTCCGGCTGGCGGGCCGGATTTTCCACGGGCGGTCCTCATTGGGGTGGGGACCGCCCGTTTCCTTAGGTGTAGCCCCTGTTCGGCGCGCCCACCCGTGCGATCTGTGACCGTAATCACCGCTCAGGTGTGATCTGCGATTTAGGGACCCCGGTCCGGCGGGGATAACCTGCGAGACGGACATGCCGCGTACTCGGCCACCGTGTACGCCTCCCTTGTGACAGCGCAGTCACGTTGCCCTTCGCGGCACGCCCACGCAGACAACGAACCGCGATCAGTAGAAAAGGGACGGACGCGCGTGGACCTGTTCGAGTACCAGGCGAGGGACCTCTTCGCCAAGCACGGTGTACCGGTGCTGGCCGGTGAAGTCATCGACACGCCTGAGGCGGCGCGCGAGGTGACCGAGCGTCTGGGCGGCCGGTCGGTCGTCAAGGCGCAGGTGAAGGTCGGCGGCCGCGGCAAGGCCGGCGGCGTGAAGCTGGCCTCCGACCCGGACGACGCCGTCGAGAAGGCCGGTCAGATCCTCGGCATGGACATCAAGGGCCACACGGTCCACAAGGTCATGCTCGCGGAGACGGCGCCGGAGATCGCCGAGGAGTACTACGTTTCGTACCTCCTCGACCGCACCAACCGCACGTTCCTCGCCATGGCCTCCGTCCAGGGCGGCGTGGAGATCGAGGTCGTCGCGGAGGAGAACCCCGAGGCCCTCGCGAAGATCCCCGTCAACGCCAACGAGGGCGTCGACCTGGAGAAGGCCCGTGAGATCGTCGCGGCCGCGAAGTTCCCGGCCGATGTCGCCGACCAGGTCGCCGACATCCTCGTGACCCTGTGGAAGACCTTCATCGAAGAGGACGCCCTCCTCGTCGAGGTCAACCCGCTGGCCAAGGTCGCCGACGGCCGCGTCATCGCTCTGGACGGCAAGGTCTCGCTCGACGAGAACGCCGACTTCCGCCAGCCGGAGCACGCGGCGTTCGAGGACAAGGACGCAGCCAACCCGCTCGAGGCTGCCGCCAAGGCCAAGAACCTCAACTACGTCAAGCTCGACGGCGAGGTCGGCATCATCGGCAACGGCGCGGGTCTGGTCATGTCGACCCTCGACGTCGTCGCGTACGCCGGTGAGAACCACGGCGGCGTGAAGCCCGCCAACTTCCTCGACATCGGCGGCGGCGCCTCTGCCGAGGTCATGGCGAACGGCCTCGAGATCATCCTCGGCGACCCGGACGTCCGGTCCGTGTTCGTCAACGTCTTCGGCGGCATCACCGCCTGCGACGAGGTCGCCAAGGGCATCGTCCAGGCCCTGGAGCTGCTCAAGACCAAGGGCGAGGCAGTCACCAAGCCGCTGGTCGTGCGCCTCGACGGCAACAACGCGGAGCTGGGTCGCCAGATCCTGTCCGACGCCAACCACCCGCTCGTGCAGCGCGTGGACACCATGGACGGCGCGGCCGACAAGGCCGCCGAGCTCGCGGCCGCGAAGTAAGGGAAATCAGACCACCATGGCTATCTTCCTCACCAAGGACAGCAAGGTCATCGTCCAGGGGATGACCGGCTCCACCGGCATGAAGCACACCAAGCTCATGCTGGCCGACGGCACCAACATCGTCGGTGGCGTGAACCCCCGCAAGGCGGGCACCAGCGTCGACTTCGACGGCACCGAGGTGCCGGTCTTCGGCTCGGTCGCCGAGGCGATGGAGAAGACCGGGGCCGACGTCTCCGTCCTCTTCGTGCCGCCGGCATTCGCCAAGGCCGCCGTCGTCGAGGCGATCGACGCCGAGATCCCGCTGGCCGTCGTCATCACCGAGGGCATCGCGGTGCACGACTCCGCCGCGTTCTGGTCGTACGCCGTCAGCAAGGGCAACAAGACGCGGATCATCGGTCCGAACTGCCCCGGCCTGATCACTCCCGGCCAGTCCAACGCCGGCATCATCCCGGGCGACATCACCAAGCCCGGCCGCATCGGTCTCGTGTCCAAGTCCGGCACGCTGACCTACCAGATGATGTACGAGCTCCGTGACATCGGCTTCTCCTCCGCCGTCGGCATCGGTGGCGACCCGGTCATCGGTACGACGCACATCGACGCCCTCGCGGCGTTCGAGGCCGACCCGGAGACCGAGCTGATCGTGATGATCGGCGAGATCGGCGGCGACGCCGAGGAGCGTGCGGCGGACTTCATCGCGAAGAACGTCTCCAAGCCGGTCGTCGGCTACGTCGCAGGCTTCACCGCGCCCGAGGGCAAGACCATGGGCCACGCCGGCGCCATCGTGTCCGGCTCCTCCGGCACGGCCGCGGCGAAGCAGGAGGCCCTCGAGGCCGCGGGCGTCAAGGTCGGCAAGACGCCGACCGAGACGGCCAAGCTGGCGCGCGCCATTCTGGCCGGCTGACCTTCGCAGTACGCACGTGTGGGCCCGCACCTCTCAACGAGGTGCGGGCCCACACGCGTTCCTGGGCCCGCCGGCTCAGCGATCTTGCGGTACGAGCCGTTCCGGGCCGTGCGCCGGCTCGGAGAGCAGCCTCGCGCGCAGCTTCTTGTCCTTCGGGGTCAGCTTCTGCGGTCCTTTGTGCGGCGGTACGCCCTCGACCTGCCGGCCGGGGGAGACCGGCGGCTCGTACCGGGTCGGCGCGTTGAGCATCGTCAGAGCGGTGACACCGACGATCAGGGTGGTGACGGTGACAGCGACCCGCGTCCAGTACCGGGCCCGGCGCTCGCTGCCCGTCCGTACCGCCTGGGCGGGCATCAGCCGGGGCGCCGGACAGGAGTTGGCGAGTGCCGTGAGCCGGTCGTGGAGTGTGTCCGGCGCGTCGAGTCCGGGCACCCGCTCGGCCAGCGCGGCGCGCGCGTGCAGCACCCGGCTCGCCGCGGCGGGCGTGCTCGCCTCCGTCTCGGCGGCCGTGTCGGGCAGATCGAGGCCCACGCCGTCGTAGAGCAGCAGGGTCCGGCGGTAGTGCGGGGGCAGTTCGAGGAGTGCGTCCAGCAGTTCGCGGCGGTCCTGCTCGGCGGGCGGGGCGTCGGGGTGGCGGTGTACGCGCCGCATTCGCTGCCAGGGAGACATGGCGTGCTCGTACGCGGCGGCCCGCACCCAGCCGGGCGGGTCCCCGTCGACCGCGACCTCGGGCCAGCGCTCCCAGGCGAGGTGGAAGGCGCGCTCGACGGCCTCGTGGGAGAGCCTGCTACGGCCGGTGAGCAGGTAGGCCTGGCGTACGAGCGCGGGGGCGGCGTAGGCGTAGAGGGCGTCGAAGGCCTCGGCCGGGGTTGGGGCCGGGGGTTCGGGCGGTGTCAGGGGCGGGGTGGACTGCGGTGCGCCGGGGGGCGGCGGGGCCGGGTGGGCGGGGAGCGTGGGGGGCTTGGCCGCGCGCTTGGCGGCGGGCTTCGGCCGGGTGGTGGCGTGAGCCTCCTTGGGCTGGGGCTGGGGCTGGGGCTTGGGCTTGGGCTTGGGTGCCGGTTCAGGGTCCGGTGTACGGGGCGACTCCTCGGGTCCCGCATCCGCGAGGAGCTGCGCGTACAGCTTGAGCTTGCGTCCCCGGGGGCTGCTCCGCCCGGTCTCCCAGTTCCTGACCGTCGCCCGTGTGACGCCGACCGCTGCCGCCACCTGCTCCTCGCTCAGGGACATCGCCTCGCGCAGCCTGCGCCGTTCCTTGGGGGAGGGCAGGGAGTCGGACGCAGAGTGGCGGGTGCTCTCAACCATGAGAGGCTCCCCGCAGCGCTGCACCAGGCGAAAAGTACATAAACGTATCTTGAGCGACACAGCGGGCATTCGCCTGTTACATGGATAAACCGCGTGTCGTTGGCAGCATGGCCGCGTGACGCAGATGACTGAGCCCAGCCCGTTGCTGTCGCAGGCCCCGGCCGTCGTCCAGGGGGGCCGGGCGCCCGCGCTGGCCGCGGCCCTCGTACGCGGGGTGACCGCCGCAGGGCTCGGGCTCGGCGCGCTCGCCGCCCTCGTGATGATGCTGTGGATCAGCTCCCCCTACCCGGACAGGGGTCCCGGCGGGGCACTGCACGTCGCCGCGGGGCTGTGGCTGCTGGCGCACGGCACCGAGCTCGTACGCGCCGACACGCTCTCCGGGAACCCGGCGCCGGTCGGCGTCGTACCGCTGCTCCTCATCGCCCTGCCCGCGCTGCTCACGCACCGGGCCGCACGCGAAGCGCTCGAACCGGACGAGGGGCGGCCGCGGGCTTCGGCGCGGGGGGTGCTGTGCGCGGTGACCGCGGGATATCTGCTGGTCGGCGGGGCCGTGGTCGTCTATGCGACGCGCGGTCCGCTGGCCGCCGACCCGCTGAGCGCACTCCTCCATCTGCCGCTGGTGGCCGGGGGCTCCGCGGCGGCCGGGGTGTGGAACGCGAGCGGGTGGCCGCTCGGGCCGCTGCCCGCGTGGCTGCCCGAGCGGGTACGGGCCGAGCTCGCCCGTACCCGGAACACCGTCGCCGCGCGGTCCGCGACGGCGGGGGCGCTTGCGTTGCTGGGGGGTGGGGCGCTGCTGGTCGCGGTGTCACTGGTGTGGCACGCGGACGCGACGCAGGACTCGTTCCTGCACCTCGCGGACGAGTGGTCGGGACGGCTCGCGCTGCTGCTGCTGGGGCTTGCGCTGGTGCCGAACGCGGCGGTGTGGGGGGCGGCGTACGGTCTCGGCCCGGGCTTCGCACTCGGTACGGGCGCCATGGCGACGCCGCTCGCGCTCACCGGCGACCCGGCACTGCCGCACTTCCCGCTGCTGTCCGCGGTCCCGGCGGAGGGGCGCGGGACCCCGCCGAACTGGGCGGTGGTGGTCGTGCCGGTGGTGGCGGGGATGGTGATCGCCTGGTTCACGGTACGGAGAGACGCGGTGTCGGGCGTCCGCGAGACCGCGCTCGCGGCGCTGCTGGGCGCGGTGGGCTGCGGGCTCCTCACCACAGTGCTCGCGGCGGCGGCGGGCGGCCCGATGGGCACGGGCAGGCTGGCGGTGTTCGGCCCGGTGTGGTGGCTGACGGGCGCGGCGGCGACGGTCTGGACGGCGGCGGTGGGGGTGCCGGGGGCGCTGGGGGTACGGGCGTGGCGGATGCGGGGGGTGGGGGTTGTGGCCGAGCCTGCTTTGCCGTCGGCGTCGGCGTCGGCGTCGGAGGAGGCGGAGGAGGCAGAGGGGTACGACTTCCTGCCGGTGGTGGCGCTGGAGGAGGCGTCGGGGGGCCTGATGGCGGAGTTCCCGCCGGCGCCGGTTGCGGCGGAGCCACCGGCACCGGAGGAGCCCGAGCCGTCGGTGCCGCTGGTTGCGGCGGAGCCGGAGGGTGAGCCACCCGCACCGGAAGAGCCCGGGTCGTCGGCGCCGCTCGTTGCGGCGGAGCCGGATGGAGAGCCACCGGCACCGGAAGAGCCCAGGCCGTCGGCGGCACCGTAGGAGGGTTTTTCCCCAGCCCCGCCCCTTCCCGAAACTGGGGGCCCGGCCCCCAGACCCCCGGGGAGGCGGCAGCTTCGCGCCGCGGGCCGGGCACGGGGCAGGCCCCCCGGCCCGGGTGCGCGGCAGCTCGCGCCGCAGGGGAACGTCGGAGAGGCCGGCAGACCTGTCTGGTGGGGCAGTAGTGGGCCGCAGGCGGACGGACTGGCCCCTGGCCCCGGGGTGTGCGGCAGCTTCGCGCCGCGAGGGGCCGTGGGCGGGCCCGCAGACCTGTCTGGGGGTGGCCGCAGGTGGGCACGGGGGCAGGCCTCCGGCCGCCGGTGAGCGGCAGCTCGCGCCGCAGGGGACGTCGGCCAGACTGCCGTACCCGGGCAGCCCCCCGGCCCGGGGGCGCGGCAGCTTCGCGTTGCAAGGTGCGTGGGCGGGGCCAGCACACCTGTCTGGGGTGGGGCGCAGGCGGGCGCGGCGGCAGCCCCCGGCCCCGGGTGTGCGGCAGCTTCGCGCCGCAAGGGAACGTCGGCCCGACTGCCGCACCCGGATGGGCACCCGGGCAAGCCCCGGCCGTCACGATGGGGCGGGAGCGGCATCGCCGCCGCGTTCAGTGGGCCGGGGCTACTCCTTGACGCCGATCACTCCGCGCAGCGGGTCCGGCAGCAAGTCGTTGCAGGCCAGTTGGCCCGACTTCGTCAGGGCGTCGTTCACGCACGTGTAGTAGTCGCGGTACACCAGCTGCGCCGTGAACGACGCCGCCACGATCACCAGCGCGATGCTCGCCATCACCAGGCCGCTCACCGCCGCCGTCAGCTGGGGCTTATTCGGGGGCGTCGGCGGCGTCGGGGGCGGGGGAGGGGACGTCGGGTCCACCGGGCGGCGCTGGGGCTTGGCGCGCAGGGAGCTGATGCTCCAGTACAGCGCCAGCGCACCCAGCAGCAGCGCGATCTCCGGGAGGTCGAACAGCGCGAAGAAGAACGCCCACATGCCCGACAGCAGCGCATACCGAGCCCGCCGCTGGGCCGGGTCCGTCGGGTCCCACTTCAGGCCGCCGGGCGAGCCGCCGTCCTTGCCCTGGCGGTCTCCGCCGTTCTGGCCGTTCTCACCGTTCTGGCCGCCGGGGCGGCCGCCGAAGCCGCCGCCCGACGAGCGGCCCGGCTGGCGGCTGCTCCACTGGCTGCCCCAGGCCGGGCGCTCGCCCTGGTCGCCCGAGGAGTCCGACGGGCCGGACGAGCCGGACGACGGATCGTCGGAGTTGCCGTCGTTCGCAGGGTGGCGCGGCTGCCAGGGCTGGTCCGGCCGGCCCTCCGGCGGCGGCGCGAAGGGATTGTTGTCATCCGTGGACTGGCGCTCCCGCGGCAACAGGAGGTCCGTACGGCGGCGTCGGTCCGGCATCTGGTGAACGTCTTCCCCTCAGACCCAGCGCGCATGGGGTCTTGTGTCGTCGTGCCCGTCGGGGGACGGGCCTGTCCCCAGACGCTACCTCTCGGCCACGCCCCCGTCCCGTGGGGGCCGTTCTGTGTGCCGGTATCGTTGCTGACGGTCGGCCCCTTCGTAGAGTTCCCCGTATCGCGGGGCGCGACGGGTTTGTAGGACCACACAAACGCCGAACAGCCAGCGAACAGCAAGCACGCGAGAAAGAGACCCGCCGTGGCCTCCCCGCCCCACTCCGCCCGCCCGGCCCGCCTCGTGGTCCTGGTCTCCGGATCCGGTACGAATCTGCAGGCTCTGCTCGACGCCATCGACGACGATCCGCAGGGCTTCGGCGCCCGTATCGTCGCCGTCGGGGCAGACCGGGACGCGATCGCGGGTCTCGAGCGCGCCGAGCGCGCCGGGCTGCCCACTTTCGTGTGCAAGGTGAAGGACTACGAGACCCGCGAGGCGTGGGATCTCGCGCTCGCCGAGGCCACCGCCGCGTACGAACCGGACCTGGTCGTCTCGGCCGGTTTCATGAAGATCGTGGGCAAGGAATTCCTCGCCCGCTTCGGCGGACGGTTCGTGAACACGCATCCCGCCCTGCTGCCCAGCTTCCCCGGAGCCCACGGCGTGCGTGACGCGCTCGCGTACGGCGCGAAGGTCACCGGGTGCACCGTCCACTTCGTCGACGACGGCGTCGACACCGGACCGATCATCGCGCAGGGCGTGGTCGAGGTCCGGGACAAGGACGACGAAGCCGCTCTTCACGAGCGCATCAAGGAAGTCGAGCGTCAGCTGCTCGTCGAGGTCGTGGGGCGTCTGGCCCGTAACGGCTACCGCATTGAGGGACGAAAGGTTCATGTCGGTGAATAAGCCCATCCGTCGCGCGCTGGTGAGTGTCTACGACAAGACAGGGCTGGAGGAGCTCGCCCGCGGGCTCCACGAGGCCGGCGTCGAGCTGGTCTCCACCGGTTCCACCGCCGCGAAGATCGCCGCGGCCGGGGTGCCGGTCACCAGGGTCGAGGAGCTCACCGGCTTCCCCGAGTGCCTGGACGGCCGGGTCAAGACGCTGCACCCGCGCGTGCACGCCGGGATCCTCGCCGATCTGCGCCTCGAGTCGCACCGCGAGCAGCTCGCCGAGCTCGGCGTCGAGCCCTTCGACCTGGTGGTCGTGAACCTGTACCCCTTCCGGGAGACCGTCGCTTCGGGCGCCACCCCGGACGAGTGCGTCGAGCAGATCGACATCGGCGGCCCGTCGATGGTCCGCGCCGCCGCCAAGAACCACCCGTCCGTCGCGGTCGTCACCAGCCCCGCGCGGTACAAGGACGTTCTCGCCGCGGTGAAGGAGGGCGGCTTCGACCTGGCCGCCCGCAAGCGCCTGGCCGCCGAGGCCTTCCAGCACACCGCCGCGTACGACGTGGCCGTCGCCTCCTGGTTCGCGAGTTCGTACGCCCCGGCCGACGAGTCGGGCTTCCCCGACTTCCTCGGTGGCACCTGGGAGCGCGAGAACGTCCTGCGCTACGGCGAGAACCCGCACCAGGGCGCCGCGCTGTACGTCAACGGCAACGGTGGCCTCGCCGAGGCCGAGCAGCTGCACGGCAAGGAGATGTCGTACAACAACTACACGGACACTGACGCCGCCCGCCGTGCCGCGTACGACCACACCGAGCCGTGCGTCGCGATCATCAAGCACGCAAACCCGTGCGGTATCGCGGTCGGCGCGGACGTCGCCGAGGCGCACCGCAAGGCGCACGCCTGCGACCCGCTGTCCGCGTTCGGCGGAGTGATCGCGGTCAACCGCCCGGTCTCCAAGGAGATGGCGGAGCAGGTCGCCGAGATCTTCACCGAGGTCATCGTCGCCCCCGGCTACGAGGACGGCGCGGTCGAGATCCTCGCCCGCAAGAAGAACATCCGCGTGCTGCGCGCCGAGGGCGCCCCGGCCAACCCGGTCGAGCTCAAGCCGATCGACGGCGGCGCGCTGCTCCAGGTCACCGACCGCCTCCAGGCCGACGGCGACGACCCGGCGAACTGGACGCTCGCGACCGGCGAGGCGCTGACCGCCGGCGAGCTGGCCGAGCTCGCCTTCGCGTGGCGGGCCTGCCGCGCGGTGAAGTCCAACGCGATCCTGCTCGCGAAGGGCGGTGCGTCGGTCGGCGTCGGCATGGGCCAGGTCAACCGCGTCGACTCGGCGAAGCTCGCGGTCGAACGCGCCGGCGAGGAGCGGGCGCAGGGCTCGTACGCGGCCTCGGACGCGTTCTTCCCGTTCCCTGACGGCCTGGAGATCCTGACCGCGGCGGGCGTCAAGGCCGTGGTGCAGCCGGGCGGTTCGGTACGGGACGAGCTGGTGGTCGAGGCGGCGAAGAAGGCGGGCGTGACGATGTACTTCACGGCCACGCGGCACTTCTTTCACTGACCCGACTTCATCCGACCTGAACGGCAGAAGGCCGTAAACCCCGCCCGCCGGCGGGGTTTACGGCCTTCGTGCTGTCGAAAGGCTCAGCGCTGCGCGCGGTTGAACCACTCGCCGCCGTCGGACTTGCCGACGAACACGGTGATGAGGATCGCGAGAACGGTGTGGACAAGGCCCACGACGACGAACGGGTAGATGCCCAGGACCGCCGTGATGATGCCGAAGACCATCGCGGTGATGCGGATGCCGTTGCCGCCGCTGCTGAACTTGACGCCGAGCACGATCGCGAGGATGCCCCAGGCCAGGATCAGGAAGGCGATGGCCCACACCGCGCCGACCGAGAAGTCGGCGAGCTGCTGGAACTGGACGTCGTCCTTGAGGGCCGGGTCGTCCTTGGCCTTGGCGACGCCGATGGCACCCAGCGCGCCGAAGATCGCGCCGATCACCTGGAAGCCCGCGATGATGAAGAGCATCACGCGGGCCGCCTTCACCCCGCCCGGCATCTCCGTGGGGCCGCCCGCGAAGCCGCCGCCGTACGGCGTGACCGGCGGGGCCTGCGGGTAGCCGTAACCGGGCTGACCCTGCGGCTGGGGCTGGCCGTATCCCGGCTGGCCGCCCTGGGGCTGGCCGTAGCCCGGCTGACCGCCCTGAGGCTGGCCGTACGGGTTGTTCGGGTCGCCGAAGCTCATGGGGGGATTCCTCCGTTGAAAGTGCGGGGACGATGCGGTCCGAGCGGAGGAACTTCACAAGATCAGCGGTTTGCCCCCCAACACTGCCGCGGTACTGCGCGGATCATCGTGGTATTAACGTCGACTTTTTGTCCAGTCGGTATCCGTATGTGTTGTGCAAGTGCAACCTCCCCTTCGGTTTGCCGGGGCAGGAGGGGCGCGTGCGGCCACCGGAACGAGGGCCGAATTGGAACCGGGGCGGGTCCATCCGCGAGGATGGGTCCATGACTGCCCAGATTCTCGATGGCAAGGCCACCGCAGCCGCGATCAAGTCCGACCTGACCGCCCGCGTGGCGGCCCTCAAGGAGCGGGGCATCACCCCCGGCCTCGGGACGCTGCTGGTCGGGGACGACCCCGGCAGCCGGTGGTACGTCAACGGCAAGCACCGCGACTGCGCGCAGGTCGGCATCGCCTCCATCCAGCGCGAACTGCCGGACACCGCCTCGCAGGAAGAGATCGAGGCGGTCGTCCGCGAGCTCAACGACGACCCCGAGTGCACCGGCTACATCGTCCAGCTCCCGCTGCCCAAGCACATCGACACCAACAAGGTGCTCGAGCTGATGGACCCGGCCAAGGACGCGGACGGGCTGCACCCGATGAGCCTCGGGCGCCTCGTGCTGGGCATCGAGGGGCCGCTGCCGTGCACTCCGAACGGCATCATCCAGCTGCTCCGCCACCACGGCGTCGAGATCAAGGGCGCGCACATCGTGGTCCTGGGCCGCGGTATCACCGTGGGCCGCTCCCTGCCGCTGATGCTCACCCGCAAGTCCGAGAACGCGACGGTGACGCAGTGCCACACCGGCACGCGTGATCTGCCGATGCATCTGCGGCAGGCCGACATCATCGTGTCGGCGGCCGGTGTGCAGCACATCATCAGGCCCGAGGACGTCAAGCCGGGGGCCGCGGTCCTCGACGTCGGCGTCAGCCGTGACGCGGAGGGCAAGATCGCCGGAGACGTCCACCCGGGCGTCGCGGAGGTGGCGGGCTGGATCTCGCCGAACCCGGGCGGCGTGGGCCCGATGACCCGCGCGCAGCTGCTGGTCAATGTCGTCGAGGCGGCCGAGCGCGCGACTGTCGCTGCCGAGGGCTGAGCGGATCGGGAGAGGCTGAGCCCATGGGCGTACGCACGAACGACGAATCCGAGCCGGCCGGCGGCGCGGCGGGCGCGGCCCCCGGGGCCGGGCCCGGCCCCGCGGGCGAGCCTGCACGGGGCATGGCGGCCGCGGCGCCTGCCCCGGACGTGGCGGCCGCGGCCGTCCTGGCGGAGGCCGTCCACCCGCGGACCGCGGCTGCGGACGCCCACTCCGAGGGCTCCAGCGGTACGGGCTCCGGCGACTCGGACAGGATGCCCGAGGCCCACACCGCCGACGCACCGCACGCGCCGGAGGCCGAGACCCAGCCCGCCCCCAAAGCCCCCTCCCGGCGGCCGCCCTCCCTGACTCAGGACACCGCCCGGCCCGAAGGCGGCGGGCGCGCCGCCCCCGGCGACGCTTCCGCGCCCGCGCGGCAGTGGCCCCTGCTCACCGTTCTCGCCCTGGCCGGTCTCGGGCTCGTCATCGTCGGCACGGACGCCTTCGCCGACGCGTTCCGGGTGGGCACGATCCTCATCGGGGTCGCGCTCGTCACCGGCGCCGTCCTGCGCCGGATCCTGCCCTCCGTCGGAATGCTCGCGGTGCGCTCCCGCTTCACCGACATGGTCACGTACGGACTGCTCGGCACGGTGATCGTGCTGATCGCGCTCGTGACCCAGCCGAACCCCTGGCTGGACGTCCCGTTCCTGGAGGACGCGGTCCACTTCACCGTGCGTTAGCACGCGCTCACGTCGAGTACCTTGAGGGCGGGACACATCGACGCGTGAGAGGGACGTTCCACCTCATGGCCAAGATCACCGTAGCCAACCCCGTCGTCGAGCTCGACGGCGACGAGATGACCCGCATCATCTGGTCCTTCATCAAGGACAAGCTGATCCTTCCGTACCTCGACGTCGAGCTGAAGTACTTCGACCTGGGCATTGAGCACCGCGACGCCACCAACGACCAGGTGACCGTCGACGCGGCCAACGCCATCAAGGAGTACGGCGTCGGCGTGAAGTGCGCGACCATCACGCCGGACGAGGCGCGGGTCGAGGAGTTCAACCTCAAGGCGATGTACCGCTCGCCGAACGGCACCATCCGCAACATCCTCGGCGGCGTGATCTTCCGCGAGCCGATCATCATGGAGAACGTGCCGCGGCTCGTGCCGGGATGGACCAGGCCGATCGTCGTCGGCCGTCACGCCTTCGGCGACCAGTACCGCGCCACCGACCTGAAGATCCCGGGCCCCGGCACGCTCACCATGACCTTCACCCCCAAGGACGGCTCCGAGCCGATCGAGGTGGAGGTCCACGAGTTCCCGGGCGCCGGTGTCGCGCTCGGCATGTACAACCACGACGACTCGATCCGCGACTTCGCGCGCGCCTCCTTCCGCTACGGCCTGGCGCGTGACTTCCCGGTCTACATGTCGACGAAGAACACGATCCTCAAGAAGTACGACGGCCGCTTCAAGGACATCTTCCAGGAGACCTTCGACGCCGAGTTCAAGGCCGACTTCGACAAGGCCGGTCTGACCTACGAGCACCGCCTCATCGACGACATGGTCGCCGCGGCGCTCAAGTGGGAGGGCGGCTACGTCTGGGCGTGCAAGAACTACGACGGCGACGTCCAGTCCGACATCGTCGCGCAGGGCTTCGGCTCGCTCGGCCTGATGACGTCGGTCCTCATGTCGCCCGACGGCAGGACCGTCGAGGCCGAGGCCGCGCACGGCACGGTCACCCGCCACTACCGCCAGCACCAGCAGGGCAGGGCGACTTCGACCAACCCCATCGCCTCGATCTTCGCCTGGACCCGTGGTCTCGCCCACCGGGGCGAGCTGGACGGCACACCCGCGGTCACCAGGTTCGCCCAAACCCTGGAGCAGGTCTGCATCGACACCGTCGAGAGTGGCCGGATGACGAAGGACCTGGCGCTGCTGATTTCCAAGGACACGCCATGGCTGACCACGGAGCAGTTCCTGGACGTGCTCGACGCGAATCTGCGGAAGAAGATGGCCTCCGCCTGACGGCCAGGGCAACTGCCGCGGACACAGCGCCCGAACGGGCACCGGCGGACCGCACGTATCGCGCCCGCAAACACCGACGGCGCCCGTCCTCTCCCCCGAGGGAGGACGGGCGCCGTCGTGTTTCAAGAGTCATGGACGCGCCAATCTCGGACAAGGTTCGCCAGGGGCCTGTGGCACGGAAGTGACAGTTCCGCCATGGTGTGATCGTTCCGCAACGGATGGGAGACTGGGTCCGGCAGCCGGGGCGGGGCGCACAACGGGGCGCGCCGACCGACCCGGGTGCTCCCGTGCACGCCGATAACAGGAACTGACATCCTTGCCCTGCGCATCCCAGTGGGTAGTCCGGTACACGGACTCCCGAGGTACACCGCAGGGGGTCAGGAGCGCGGGGCACATCAGGCACGTTCGGGGGGACAAGGGGGGAAGCACATGCCTCGTTGGAAGGCACTGCCGGAGGAGTTGGACCCGCAGGTCAGGGAGTTCACCAGTCAGCTGCGCCGACTGGTGGACCGCAGTGGGCTCGGCATCGCCGCGGTGGCGGACCGCACCGGGTACAGCAAGACGTCCTGGGAGCGGTATCTCAACGGGCGGCTGCTCGCGCCCAAGGGCGCGATCGTCGCGCTCGCCGAGGTGACCGGTACGAACCAGACGCATCTGACCACCATGTGGGAGCTCGCCGAGCGCGCCTGGAGCCGGGCCGAGATGCGTCACGACATGACGATGGAAGCGATACGGATATCCCAGGCGCGGGCCGCACTCGGGGAGTTCGGGCCTGCCCCGGCGGGCACCGCGAACGGCCGCGCGGGCGGCCGCACGGCCGCGCCCGCGGACCCGGAAAGCGGCCACGAACCGGGCAGGCGCCGCCGGGATCCGGGCAGCCGGGATCACCAGCCGCAGAGTCCGTCGTACGTACCGACGCACAACGAACCGGGCGGACTCGGCGGGCCGGGCCACCCGGACTCCTCGTCCGCGCCGGGGTCCCTGCCCTCCGCACCGTCCCCCGGACATGGGGGCGGCGGCAAGCGCAAGGTCACCATGTTCGTGGCCGGTCTCGTCGGCGCCCTGCTGGTGATCGCCGCGGCCGTGCTGCTGACCGACCTGGGCGGGGACGGCGACGACAAGCCCGTGGCCAAGCCCCCCTCCACCGCCCCGACGACCAGCAGCCCGCCGCTGCCCGATGGAGTGAAGTGCGGCGGCAAGGACTGCACCGGGCAGGACCCGGAAGCGATGGGCTGCGGCGGCGAGTTCGCCAAGACCGTCTCGTCCGCGACCGTCGGCACGGCCTTCGTCGAGGTCCGCTACAGCAAGACCTGCCAGGCGTCCTGGGCCCGTATCACCCGCGCGGCACCCGGCGACACGGTGCAGATCAGCGTGGGCGGCAAGGGCGCCCAGAACGGCCTGGTGAACGCCGACAAGGACGCGTACACCCCGATGACCGCGGTGACCGGGCCGGCCGACGCGAAGGCGTGCGCCACGCTCACGACGGGCGTCAACGGCTGCACCACGCCGCAGTGATCCGTGCCACAAGGGGGCGTAGGTTGGCGGTGTCCGGGGTCGGATAGCCTGACCGCTGGATATCTCTTCATGTCGAGACACCGATCGATCATGGGGGATGTCCAGCATCAGGGGCAGGGACCCCTACCGCCAGCTGTCTTACGGAGATCGCCATGACCCGCACTCCCGTCAACGTCACCGTGACCGGCGCGGCCGGCCAGATCGGCTACGCGCTGCTCTTCCGCATCGCCTCCGGCCACCTGCTCGGCGCGGATGTGCCGGTGAAGCTGCGTCTGCTCGAAATCCCGCAGGGCCTGAAGGCCGCCGAGGGCACCGCGATGGAGCTCGACGACTGCGCCTTCCCGCTGCTGCGCGGGATCGAGATCACCGACGACCCGAACGTCGCCTTCGACGGCGCCAACGTGGCCCTGCTCGTCGGCGCCCGCCCGCGCACAAAGGGCATGGAGCGCGGTGACCTGCTCTCCGCCAACGGCGGCATCTTCAAGCCGCAGGGCAAGGCCATCAACGACAACGCCGCGGACGACATCAAGGTCCTCGTCGTCGGCAACCCGGCCAACACCAACGCGCTCATCGCGCAGGCCGCTGCCCCGGACGTACCGGCCGACCGCTTCACCGCGATGACCCGCCTGGACCACAACCGCGCGATCTCGCAGCTCGCCGCAAGGACCGGCGCCGCCGTCTCCGACATCAAGCGCCTCACCATCTGGGGCAACCACTCGGCGACCCAGTACCCGGACATCTTCCACGCGTCGGTGGCCGGCAAGAACGCCGCCGAGGTCGTCAACGACGAGAAGTGGCTGGCCGAGGAGTTCATCCCGACCGTCGCCAAGCGCGGCGCCGCGATCATCGAGGCCCGCGGCGCGTCCTCGGCCGCCTCGGCCGCGAACGCCGCCATCGACCACGTCCACACCTGGGTCAACGGCACCGCGGACGGCGACTGGACCTCGATGGGCATCCCGTCGGACGGCTCGTACGGCGTGCCGGAGGGCCTGATCTCGTCGTTCCCGGTCACCACGAAGGACGGCACGTACGAGATCGTCCAGGGCCTGGACATCAACGAGTTCTCGCGTGCGCGCATCGACGCGTCGGTGAAGGAGCTGGAGGAGGAGCGCGCGGCGGTCCGCGAGCTCGGCCTCATCTGATCCGCAATTCGCTGAAAGCTCCCGGCGGCCGTATGGCTGCCGGGAGCTTTCTCGCATGTGGATGCTTTGCGGCTTACCAACATTGATGTTGCTGACTTTGACGTTCGTCTCTGGGGGTCTCAGCAGGCACACCGGACTTGACGCCGCGTATGGTCCGGCGGAACTCCTGGCGGCGTGGCGCACCTGACCGCTGCGGCTCGCCCCGGCGACTGCGGACAGTCTGTCCGTCATGCGCGTGATGATGATTCTTCCCGCCTTGACCGATGGAGGCCGAGGACCGAATCGTGCACCGGGACGGGGACCTCTACGACACCCGCGGCTCCCGAGGGGGCCCGCCGCGATGTCCGCCCGCCACAGCTGGGCACGCCGTACGCCCCGCGCGCTCGATTTCCGCCGAGCCGCGTAAGCGGTCCAGGCAAGGCCCGATGCGTGGCGTAGGCACCGGATAAGTGACACGCGACACTTTCGACCACCCATTGCGCATGCTTCCCACGCCCAGGGGCAGGCGCCCCGTCCGCCGGTCCACACCGGCGAGGAATAAATCGGGAACGGGAAGGCAAAACGCGACGTGTCGGCACAACAGACCATCCACGTGGGCGGAGAGTGGCGGGCAGCCGCCTCCGGCTCCGCGCGCGACATACTCGACCCCGCTGACGCGACCGTGTTCGCCTCCGTCGCGGAGGGCGGGGCCCTGGACGCGGACGCCGCGGTCGCCGCCGCGCGTACCGGGTTCGACCAGGGCGAATGGCCCCGGACTCCGGTGGCCGAGCGGGCCGCCGTGCTCAGGCGCGTCGCGGATCTGCTGCAGCGGAACCGGGAGGCGCTCGGGCAGCTGGAGAGCCGGGACGCCGGGAAGACCGTCGAAGAAGGCCGTATCGACGTCGACTGCGTCAGCGACGCCTTCCGCTACTTCGCCGACCTCGTCATGAACGAGAGCGGCGGGAGAGTGGTGGATGCCGGTTCGCCGGACATTCACAGCTTCGTGGTGCACGAACCCGTCGGGGTCTGTGCCCTCATCACGCCGTGGAACTATCCACTCCTTCAAGCGAGTTGGAAGATTGCCCCGGCTCTGGCCGCGGGCAATACTTTTGTGATCAAGCCGAGCGAGATCACTCCGTTGTCGACCGTCGAGCTGATCCAGCTGCTCGAGGAGGCGGGGCTGCCCGCCGGTGTGGCGAACATCGTGACCGGCCCGGGCGACACCGTCGGGGCCCGGCTCGCCGAGCATCCCGATGTGGACCTGGTGTCCTTCACCGGCGGGCTCGCCAGCGGTACGAAGGTGATGCGCGCCGCCGCCGACAGCGTCAAGAAGGTCGCTCTCGAACTCGGCGGCAAGAACCCCAACGTCGTCTTCGCGGATGCCTGCGAGAGCGACGACGGGTTCGACACTGCCGTTGACCAGGCCCTGAACGCCGCCTTCATCCACAGCGGGCAGGTCTGCTCCGCCGGGTCCCGGCTCATCATCGAGGAGTCCCTGCGCGAGCGCTTCGTCGGCGAGCTCGCCCGCCGGGCCGAGCGGATCCGCCTCGGACGCGGCACCGACGAGGGTGTCGAGTGCGGTCCCCTCGTGTCCGCGCAGCAGCTCGCCAGGACCGAGGACTACGTCGCGTCCGCCCTCGCCGAGGGCGCGGTGCTGCGCTCCGGCGGGCAGCGGCCCGAAGGGGACGAGTACGCCGAGGGGTACTTCTACCGGCCCACCGTCCTCGACCAGTGCCACCGCGGCATGCGCGTCGTCCGCGAAGAGATCTTCGGGCCCGTCCTGACCGTGGAGACCTTCCGCACCGAGGACGAGGCCGTCGCCCTCGCCAACGACACCGAGTACGGCCTCGCCGGCGCGGTGTGGACCGCCGACCAGGGGCGGGCGCGTCGCGTCGCCGGGCGGCTGCGGCACGGGACCGTCTGGATCAACGACTTCCACCCCTACCTCCCGCAGGCGGAGTGGGGCGGCTTCGGAAAGAGCGGCATCGGGCGAGAGCTCGGTCCCGCCGGTCTCGCCGAGTACCGCGAGGCCAAGCACGTCTACCAGAACCTCGCCCCGCGCCCCGTGCGCTGGTTCAAGGGCTGAGCCAGGGCTGAGTTGGAGAACGAACACATGACCACGTACGACTATGTCGTCGTCGGAGGCGGCACCGCCGGATCGGTGATCGCATCCCGGCTCACCGAGAACCCGGACATCACCGTCGCCGTCATCGAGGGCGGCCCGAGCGATGTCGGTCGCGACGACGTCCTGACCCTGCGGCGCTGGATGGGGCTGCTCGGCGGCGAACTCGACTACGACTACCCCACCACCGAGCAGCCGCGCGGCAACTCCCACATCCGGCACAGCCGCGCCCGTGTGCTGGGCGGCTGCTCCTCCCACAACACCCTGATCGCCTTCCGGCCACTGCCGTCCGACTGGGACGAGTGGGCGGCGGCCGGGGCCGACGGCTGGGACGCGGCCGCCATGGACCCGTACTTCGACCGGCTGCGGAACAACATCGTCACGGTCGACGAGAAGGACCGTAACGCCATCGCCCGCGACTTCGTCGACGCGGCCCACAGCGCGCTCTCCGTCCCGCGCGTCGAGGGCTTCAACAACAAGCCCTTCCACGAAGGCGTCGGCTTCTTCGACCTCGCGTACCACCCGGAGAACAACAAGCGTTCCTCCGCCTCCGTCGCGTATCTGCACCCCTTCCTCGACCGCCCGAACCTCCACATCGCCCTGGAGACCTGGGCGTACAAGCTGGAGCTCGAGGGCACCCGGGCGACCGGCGTGCACGTGCGGACCAAGGACGGCGAGGAGCGGGTCGTCCGTGCCCGGCGCGAAGTGCTCGTCTGCGCGGGCGCGGTGGACACCCCGCGGCTGCTGCTGCACTCCGGCATCGGACCGCGCGCCGACCTGGAAGCTCTCGGCATTCCTGTCGTGCACGATCTGCCGGGCGTCGGCGAGAACCTGCTCGACCATCCGGAGTCGGTGATCGTCTGGGAGACGCACGGACCCATCCCCGAGAACTCGGCGATGGACAGCGACGCGGGCCTGTTCGTACGGCGCGATCCGGACACGCAGGGGCCCGACCTGATGTTCCACTTCTACCAAATACCGTTCACCGACAACCCGGAGCGGCTGGGCTATGAGCGGCCCGCGCACGGGGTGTCGATGACGCCGAACATCCCCAAGCCGCGCAGCCGCGGCCGGTTGTATCTGACCAGCGCGGATCCGGATGTGAAGCCCGCGCTGGACTTCCGTTACTTCACGGACGAGGACGACTACGACGGCCGGACCCTCGTCGACGGGATCAAGCTCGCCCGCGAGATCGCCCGGGCCCAGCCGCTTGCGGGCTGGCTGAAGCGTGAGGTCTGCCCGGGGCCCGAGGTCACCTCCGACGAGGCGATCAGCGAGTACGCGCGCAAGGTCGCGCACACCGTCTACCACCCGGCCGGCACCTGCCGAATGGGTGCTACGACCGATGAACTCGCGGTAGTGGAACCGGACTTGAGGATCCGGGGACTCGACGGCATCCGTATCGCCGACGCGTCCGTCTTCCCGACCATGCCCGCCGTGAACCCGATGATCGGGGTCCTGATGGTGGGAGAGAAATGCGCCGAGCTGCTTGCGGCGGCGTCCGACGAGAGGGGTGAACTCCGATGAAGTCCGAAGCAGTGGACAAGACCGCGAACGTGACCGTGAACGAGACGGTGGACGAGGCGGTGGACGTGGACGTGACCAAGAAGGCCGGCGACGGCAGTGCGCCGCCCGTCTTCTCCGTACGCGACCTGTGGAAGGTCTTCGGCCCGAAGGCGGGGCGCATCCCCGGCGACGCCGAACTCGGCGCGCTCAGCCCGGCCGAGCTGCGCGCCCGTACCGGCTGCACCGCCGCCGTGCGCGACGTCTCCTTCGATGTGCACAAGGGCGAGGTCTTCGTCGTCATGGGCCTCTCCGGCTCGGGCAAGTCGACCCTCGTACGCTGTCTGACCCGGCTGATCGAGCCGACGTCCGGGGCGATCGCCATCGACGGCGAGGACGTGCTCTCCATGGACACGGCCCGGCTGCGCGAACTGCGCCGCCGCCGCGCGTCCATGGTCTTCCAGCACTTCGGCCTGCTGCCGCACCGCTCGGTGCTCGACAACGTCGCGTACGGCCTGGAGATCCAGGGCCTCGGCAAGGCCGCGCGCCGGGCCAAGGCGGCCGAGGTCGTCGCCAAGGTCGGGCTCGAAGGACTCGAGCACCGCAGGCCGGGCCAGCTGTCCGGTGGTCAGCAGCAGCGTGTCGGGCTCGCCCGCGCGCTCGCCGTCGACCCCGAAGTGCTGCTCTTCGACGAGCCGTTCAGCGCGCTCGACCCGCTGATCCGGCGCGACATGCAGGAGGAGGTCATCCGGCTGCACCACGAGGAGGGCCGGACGATGATCTTCATCACGCACGATCTGAGCGAGGCGCTCAAGCTGGGCGACCGTATCGCTCTGATGCGGGACGGGCGGATCGTGCAGCTGGGCACGCCCGAGGAGATCGTCGGCTCGCCCGCCGACGACTACGTACGGGACTTCGTCCGCGATGTGCCGCGCGAGCAGGTGATGACCGTGCGCACCGCCATGCGCCCGGCGGACGGCGGCGAGGCGGACGCGGGACCGGCGATCGCTCCCGGCGCGACGGTCTTCGAGGCGATCGAGGCCGTGGCCCGCACGGGGTCCCCCGTCCGGGTCATGGAGGCGGGCCGCTGCGTGGGCGTCGTGGACCACGCGGGTCTGCTGAACGTGGTGGCGGGTCTGGACCGCGGCGCGCATACCGACAAGGCGGTGGTCGCATGACGGCCGTCGCCACCGCCCCCGCCAAGGAAACGCCCGCTCTGCGCGCCCTCCTGAAGAACCCCTTCCAGCGCAAGCTGCTGGCGCTGGGCCTCGCCGCGCTGGTACTCGTACCCCTCGGCATCGCCCTGTGGGGCAGCGGCAGCTGGCCCGCCGGGCTGACCGTCGACGTCTCGGGTCCCCTCGACGACGCCAACAAGTGGGTCATCGACAACCGTGACACCCACCCCCTCTTCCTCTACTTCCTGCTCCACTTCTCCAACGCCGCCACCGACTCGGTCGACGCCGTCTACGGCTTCCTGGACTCCATGGGCTGGCTGGGCGTCATGGTCGCCGGGGTGCTGTTCGCCTGGCGGGCCGCCGGGCTCGGGCGGCGCGGGATCAAGGTGGCGGCCACCGCGTTCGGGGCGTTCGCCGTGTGCGGGCTGCTCGGGATGTGGGACGCCACGCTGATCACCATCGCGCTGATGGTGGTCTCCGTGGCGGTCGCCGCCCTGCTGGGCGTGCTGATCGGGCTCGCGGCCGGGCTGTCGGCGCGCGTCGACCGGGTGCTGCGGCCGGTGCTCGACACCATGCAGGTGCTGCCCGCGTTCGCGTATCTGCTGCCGTTCGTGCTGGTCTTCGGGACCGGCACGCCCGCCGCGCTGTTCTGCACCGTCATCTACGCCGCCCCGCCCATGGCCCGCCTCACGGCGCTCGGGCTGCGCGGCGCCGATCCGGCAGTGCTGGAGGCCTCGGCGTCGCTCGGCGCGAGCGGCTGGCAGCGGCTGCGGACCGCGCGGCTCCCGCTCGCCCGCAAGCAGATGCTGCTGGGACTCAACCAGACGATCATGATGGCGCTCTCGATGGTCGTCATCGCGGCGCTCGTCGGGGCCGGCGGCCTGGGCGAAGCGGTGTACTCGGCGCTGTCCACGGTCGACGTCGGCAAGGCGCTCGCCGCGGGCATCCCGATCGTGCTGATCGCGATCTGGCTGGACCGTACGACGGCGGCCGCGGGCGACCGTCTCGGCGAAGGCACTCCCGGCGGCGGGCTGCTGCACGGCCGCTCGGCCTGGGCCCTGGTGCTCGGGGGCGTCATTGCCGCCGCGCTGGCCGGCCTCGCCATCGGCAGGGCATGGCCGGAGGGCTGGACGTACGACATCTCCTCGCCCGTCAACAAGGCGCAGGAGTGGATCACCGAGAACCTCACCTTCACCGAGGTCTGGTCGCGCGAGTTCACCCTCTGGATCCTCAACCCCCTGCGCGACGCCCTGGTCTGGCTCCCCTGGTGGTCGCTCCTGCTGCTGGTCGCGGCCGTCGCCTGGCTCGTCGGCACCTGGGCGACCGCGCTCACCGCCACGCTGTCGATGGGCGCGATCGGCGTCCTCGGGGTGTGGGGGAAGTCCCTGGACACGCTCTCGCAGGTGCTCGCGGCGCTCGTGCTCACGCTGGCGCTCGGTGTGCTCGCGGGCATCTTCTGCGCGCGGGCCGGGCGGCTCGAACGCTGGCTGCGGCCCGTGCTCGACGCGATGCAGACGATGCCGCAGTTCGTGTATCTCATCCCGGTGGTCGCGCTGTTCGGTGTCACCCGGGCCTCGGCGATCATCGCGGCCGTCGTGTACGCGCTGCCCGCCGTCGTACGCATCACGACCCAGGGCCTGCGCGAGGTCGACCCGGCCGCGCTGGAGGCCTCCCGCTCGCTGGGTGCCTCGACCCGCCAGCAACTCCTCCAGGTCCAGCTGCCCCTGGCCCGCCCCGCACTGCAACTGGCCGTCAACCAGGGCGTCGTGCTGGTGCTGGCGGTGGTCGTCGTCGGCGGCCTGGTCGGCGGCGGAGCCCTCGGCTACGACGTCGTCAAGGGCCTGTCCCGGGGCGACATGGGCATCGGCATGACCGCCGGAGTCGCGATCGTCTGCCTGGGTCTCGTACTGGACCGGATCACGCAGCCCGCAGCCCGCAAGACCGACTGAACCCCGTCCCTCAGTAACAGGAGCAAGAGAGCACCATGCGCATTCTTCGAACCACCACTGCTGTCATCGGCGCCCTCGGCGTCCTCACCCTCAGCGCGTGCGGCGCCGCGGAGACCGGAAAGAAGGACGCGGTCGGCGGCGACAAGACCGTGAAGCTGACCGTCCCCTCCTGGGTCGGCGCCCAGGCCAACACCGCCGTCGCCGCGTACATCCTGAAGAAGGAGCTGGGCTACACCGTCAAGACCCAGCAGATGGGCGAGGTTCTCGCCTGGGACGCGCTCTCCAAGGGCGACATAGACGCGATCATGGAGGACTGGGGACACCCCAAGGAGGAGAAGCAGTACCTGACGACGAAGAAGACCGTCGTCAAGGGCGGCGACCTCGGCGTGACCGGGCACATCGGCTGGTACGTGCCGAAGTACTTCGCGGACAAGCACCCCGACGTCACGGACTACAAGAACCTCAACAAGTACGCCAAGGACTTCAAGACCGGCGAGAGCGGCGACAAGGGCGAGATCCTTGAGGGCTCCCCGGACTACGTCACCAACGACGACGCGCTCATCAAGAACCTGAAGCTGAATCTGAAGACCAACTACTCGGGTTCCGAGGCCGCGCAGATCACCGCGATCAAGAAGTACGCGAAGGAGCAGAAGCCCTTCCTGACGTACTGGTGGACCCCGCAGTGGCTGAACGCGCAGGTCGACATGGTCGAGGTCAAGCTGCCGGAGTACAAGGCGGGCTGTGACGCGGACCCGAAGAAGATCGCGTGCGCGTACCCGAACACCCCGCTGCAGAAGTACCTCAACGCGGACTTCGCCAAGAACGGCGGCGAGGCGGCCGAGTTCCTGAAGAACTTCAAGTGGACGACCGAGCAGCAGAACGAGGTCGCCCTGATGATCGCGGGCGAGAAGATGGCGCCGGAGGCGGCGGCCGAGAAGTGGGTCAAGGCGAACGAGGCGACGTGGAAGGCGTGGCTCCCGAAGAAGTGACCCGAGCTCTGAGTCTGCTCAACTCGCTTGAGTGAACGGGGGTTCGCGGATGAAGATCCCTGCATGTTCTTCGGATCCGGCAAGCGCGAACTCTCCGTACTCGTTGTGCGTGACGCGGACGGCATTCTCGATGCCGTCCGCGCCGCGCTGTCCACGGCCACCCCGGAGGAACGCCCCGGCCTGGAGCGCGCCGCCGCGATCATCGCCGAGGCGTCGGAAGCCTCCGCTGCCGAACTGCGCGGCCGGTGGGTGCGCCAGCAGCTCGACGCGGCGGGCATCGAGGGCCCGGCCTACGCGATCCCCGCGATCAAGGCCCTGCGCCAGGCGCAGCCGGGGCTGAGCCTGCTGGCGGCGGTGGAGTTCGCGAAGGAGGCGGACGCGGGGTAACCGGGGGCTCCGCCCCCGGACCCCCGCTCCTCAAACTCCCCCAGACTTCGTCCGGGGGGACCCCCACGGGGCTGAAATGTGCGGCTGGGCCGCATATCCAGCCCGTCCGGCGTTTGAGGACACTCCCCCTACGCCCTGCGGGCGTGGGGGGGACCCCCAGAAGGGCGTTCGGGGTCTGGGGCGGAGCCCCAGTTCGGGATGGGGGTACCTCCCACGGCCGCCAGGCCGTAGGGGGGAGGGCGGGGTGGGGAACAGGCCCGCCGCAGGTGCCCCTGGCTAGTCCGCGCGGCCCCCGCGCAGTCCCTCCGCCAGCTTCCGCACCGCCACCATCGCCTGCTGCTGCAGATACGGCCCGAACGTCACCCGCGTCGCCCCCAACCGCCCCAGTTCCGCGATCCCCGGGCTGCCCGGCAGCGGTGCGACGTTGATCGGGACGTCGATCTCCTCGCGCAGCAGGGGGAGTTGCTCCGGGGGTGCCGCGAAGGGGTAGACACAGTCCGCCCCCGCCGCCGCGTACAGCCGCGCCCGCGTGATCGCCTCAGCCGGGTCGCTCACTCCGCGCAGGAAGGAGTCGACCCGGGCGTTGACGAACAGGCGGTCGCCGGCAGCGGCGCGGACCTCGGCGAGCCAGTCGGCGTGGCGCCGGGGGTCCTTGAGCGTCTTGGTCCGGGAGTCGGAGTCCTCCAGGTTGCAGCCGACGGCGCCGGAGTCGAGAAGCCGGGTGACCAGCTCCTTCGGAGGCAGGCCGTAGCCGTCCTCGATGTCCGCGGAGACGGGGATGTTCACCACGCGGGTGATGCGGGCGACGGCCGCGAACATCTCGTCGGCCGGGGTCTGCCCGTCCTCGTAGCCGAGGGACGCCGCGACTCCCGCACTCGGTGTCGCGAGCGCCGGGAAACCCGCCTCCGCGAAGGCGAGCGCGCTGGCCGCGTCCCACGGTCCCGGCAGGACGAGGGGATCGCCGGGCACGCGGTCGTGGTGGAGGGAACGGAAGGTTTCAACGGTCATCGGATACCCCGGTCTGGTCGTTGCTCGTACGCGGTTCAGTGCTTGAACTGGCCGGGCGTGTAGTGCCCGGGGACCATGCGCGTGCTCACGGCGAGGCGGTTCCATGCGTTGATGACGGTGATCGCCGAGATCAGCTGCGCGAGCTCCGCCTCGTCGAAGTGCTTGGTGGCCCTCTCGTACACCTCGTCCGGCACGAAGCCGTCGGTCAGCACCGTGACGGCCTCCGTCAGCTCGATCGCCGCGATCTCCTTCTCGGTGTAGAAGTGCCGCGACTCCTCCCACGCGCTGAGCTGGATGATCCGCTCCACCGACTCGCCCGCCGCGAACGCGTCCTTGGTATGCATGTCCAGGCAGAACGCGCAGTGGTTGATCTGCGAGGCGCGGATCTTGACCAGTTCGAGAAGGACCGGGTCGAGGCCCTGCCGGGCGGCCGCGTCCAGCTTGGCCATGGCCTTGTAGACCTCGGGGGCGAGCTGCGCCCATGGCAGTCGGGGGGTGTGCTCGGGGGCGTGGGACTGGCTCTCGTTCGGAGTCATGCGGACGAATCTAGTGCGTATGCGGCGCAGGAGTATGGTCCATCTCCATGACGGATTCCTGGGCCACTTTCGGCGCCGACCTGCATCTCGAGCTGCGTGGTTCCGGGCTGCGCGCGGGACTCATGGACGCCTTGAGGGAGGCGGTGCGCACGGGACGGCTGACGCCCGGGACACGGCTGCCGTCCTCGCGTTCGCTCGCCGCCGACCTGGGGATCGCCCGCAATACGGTCGCCGACGCGTACGCAGAGCTCGTCGCCGAGGGGTGGCTCACGGCGCAGCAGGGCTCCGGTACGCGTGTCGCCCGGCGGGCCGCGCCGAGGAAGCCGCCGACGGGGGCACCGCGGACCCGGCCGGCCCGCGGCGGACCGCAGTACAGCCTGATGGCCGGGAGCCCCGACCTCGCCTCCTTCCCCCGCGCCGAATGGCTGAAGGCGGCCCGCCGCGCGCTGACGGCGGCGCCGCACGACGCCTTCGGATACGGGGACGCGCGCGGACGCGTGGAGCTGCGGACCGTACTGGCCGACTATCTGGCGCGGGCGCGCGGCGTGTACGCGGACCCCGAGCGGATCGTCATCTGCTCCGGTTTCGTCCACGGCCTGATGCTGATGGGAAAGGTGCTCAGGCGGCGCCGCGTACGCGAGGTGGCCGTCGAGTCGTACGGACTCGACGTGCACTGGAATCTGCTGACCGAGGCGGGGCTGCGCACGTCCGCGCTCCCGTACGACGAACTGGGCACCCGCACGGACGAGTTGGGCGCCCGGGGCGGAGCCGGTGCGGTGCTGCTGACACCGGCGCACCAGTTCCCGATGGGCGTCGCACTGCACCCCGACCGGCGCGCGGCCGCGGTCGACTGGGCGCGCGGGACGGGCGGGCTGATCCTGGAGGACGACTACGACGGGGAGTTCCGCTACGACCGCCAGCCGGTGGGCGCGCTCCAGGGACTCGACCCGGACCGCGTCGTCTACATGGGGACGGCGAGCAAATCGCTCGCCCCGGGGCTGCGGCTCGCCTGGATGGTGCTGCCCGAGGAACTGGTGGGGGACGTGCTGGAGGCGAAGGGCTCCGTCGACTGGGTCTCCAGCGCGCTGGACCAGTTGACGCTCGCGGAGTTCATCGCGTCCGGCGCGTACGACCGTCATGTACGGGGGATGCGGCTGCGCTACCGCAGACGGCGCGACCAGCTCGTCGCCGCACTGGCGGAGCGGGCGCCGCACATCCGGGTCAGCGGGATCGCGGCGGGGCTCCACGCGGTGCTCGAACTCCCGCCGGGCACGGAACACTCCGTGATCCAGGCGGCGGCATGGCAGAACCTGGCGGTGGAGGGCGTCTCGCGCTTCCGCCACGGGGAGGCGGCGCGGGGGCGGGATGCGCTGGTGGTGGGGTACGGCACGCCGCCGGACAGCGCGTGGGCGGGCACGCTGGACGCGCTGTGCCGCGCGCTGCAGTAACTTCTCGTCGGGGCCGCCTGGAGCGCCTGCGGCGGGCTTGTTCCCCACCCCGCCCGTTCCCTTAACCGGGGCTCCGCCCCGGACCCCGCTCCTCAAACGCCGGAGGGGCTGAATTATTCAGCCCGTCCGGCGTTTGAGGACACGCGCGAAGCGCGTACGGGGGTCTGGGGGCTTGCCCCCAGTTCGGGAAGGGGCGGGGTGGGGTGAAAGCCCGCCGCAGGCGGAACCGTTCACGCCCCCCGCGCCACCGGCTCCTCCACCCGCGCCGGCGCCGGAGGCTCACCGAAGCGCGCCAGCGCCAGCGCGCCCGCAACCGCCACCGCGAACCCCGTGATCCCCAGCCACTCAAGCCCCTCCCGGGTCCGGTCGCCCAGCCACACCACCCCCACCAGCGCCGGGCCGATCGTCTCGCCGAGCACCATGCCCGCCGTGGCGGTCGTCACGGAGCCGCGCTGCAGCGCCGAGGTGAGCAGCAGAAACGCCGCGCCGCCGCCCAGCAGCAGCGCGTACAGCGCCGGATTGGCCAGTACGCCCGGCAGCGCGAGCGAGTCGATCAGGCGGACCGAGACCTCGACCACGCCGAAGCCGAAGCCCGCGCCGAGGCCGAGTACCAGGGCGCGCGACTTGTCGGGCAGGCGGCCCGCCGCGGCGCCGAGGAGGAGCACGGCGAGCGCGACGCCGAGCATCGACCAGCGCAGCGCGTCCGTTCCGGCGCGGTCGCCCTCTTCGCCCGACGCGAGGCCCAGCATCGCCAGCCCGGCGCAGACCACCGCCACCGCCGCCCATTCGATTCCGCTGAGGCGGACGTGGAGCAGCGGGGCGGCGACGACGGCGGTGACCGCGAGGCTGGCGGCGAGCGCCGCGCCGACCGCGTAGATGGGGATGGAGAGCAGCGCGACGATCTGGAGGACGAAGCCCAGGCCGTCCAGGCCGAGTCCGGCGATATAACGCCACTGCCGCAGCGAGCGCAGCAGCAGCCCCGGGTCGACCCCCGAGCCGGTGCCCGGCTCCGCGGCGCGGGCGGCCATGGCCTGGAGGACCGAGGCCGTGCCGTAGCAGACCGCTGAACCGAGCGCGCAGATCATCCCGAAGAGCACAAAGCGACTGTAGAGGCACCTCGGGTCCCGACGCCGTCCGAACGGCCCGGCGGTCAGATTCCTGTAACGGGATGTCAGGGTCCTGCCGCGGGATCCCGGCAAGGATGGCGTCGATACGTCCGTTGCTGCGCTCGTATTGCTCAGTCCGCGATCGTGGAGTGCGATCGCCGGCAAGACCGAGGGCGAAGGCTCCGGCACATCGCGGCGACGCAGGAACCCAGCCGCTGCCGCACCCGATGCCACGGGTGCGGCAGAACGGCGGGGCAAGGACGAGTCGCTACGCGCCCAGGACCGCCCTCAGCTGGTCCAGACCCCAGTCCAGGTCCTCCTTGCTGATCACCAGCGGCGGCGCGATCCGGATCGTCGAGCCGTGGGTGTCCTTGACCAGGACCCCGCGGTCCATCAGCTTCTCGGAGATCTCCCGGCCTGTGCCATGACTCGGCACGATGTCGACGCCCGCCCACAGCCCGCGGCCGCGCACCGCCTCCACCGCGCCGCCGCCCGTCAACAGGCCCAGCTCGTGGTGGAGATGCTCGCCCAGCTCGGTGGCGCGCTGCTGGAACTCGCCGGTGCGCAGCATCGCGATCACCTCGAGGGCCACCGCGCAGGCCAGCGGATTGCCGCCGAAGGTCGAGCCGTGCTCGCCGGGACGGTAGATGCCGAGCACCTCGCTGGAGGAGACGACCGCCGACACGGGGACGACACCTCCGCCGAGTGCCTTGCCCAGCACATACATGTCGGGCACGACGCCCTCGTGCTCGCAGGCGAAGGTCTTGCCGGTCCGCCCGAGGCCCGACTGGATCTCGTCAGCGATGAAGAGCACGTTCCGCTCGCGGGTCAGCTCACGGACCCCCGGCAGATACCCGGCCGGCGGCACCAGCACCCCGGCCTCGCCCTGGATCGGCTCCAGCAGCACGGCCACGGTGTTCGCGCTCATCGCGGTCTCGAGCGCGGTCAGGTCCCCGTACGGAACGATCTCGAAGCCCGGCGTGTAGGGACCGAAGTCCGCGCGCGCCTCGTGGTCCGTGGAGAAGCTGATGATGGTGGTCGTACGGCCGTGGAAGTTGTTGGCGGCGACGACGATCTTCGCCTGGTTCTGCGGGACGCCCTTGACCTGGTAACCCCACTTCCGGGCGGTCTTCACGGCCGTCTCCACCGCCTCCGCCCCGGTGTTCATCGGCAGCACCATCTCCATGCCGCACAACTCGGCGAGCTGCGTACAGAAGTCCGCGAACCGGTCGTGGTGGAACGCGCGGGAGGTGAGCGTGACCCTCTCCAGCTGCGCCTTGGCGGCGTCGATCAGCCGGCGGTTTCCGTGGCCGAAGTTCAGCGCCGAGTACCCGGCAAGCATGTCGAGGTAGCGGCGCCCCTCGACATCGGTCATCCACGCGCCGTCCGCCGAGGCGACGACCACAGGGAGCGGGTGGTAGTTGTGCGCGCTGTGGGCCTCCGCAGAGGCGATGGCGCTCTCCGTTGCAGACACGGGATCTCCGTTCACGTAGTGACAAGGCATCCGGCGTGGGGCGGGGTGTGCCCCTGTTTCTATCGTCGCTCGAATGGTGGACGAAGAAACCTTGCTGTCAGGCCGACCCCTTAGGCTGGAGAGTACGCACGGCGACTGGCGTACGGGGAAGTGACCCCGAGGGAACCGCGCGCGGAAGATCACACGAGGTGCCGCCCGCCTGGGTACCCCGGGACACGTCCCGTGTGGTGCCGCACGCCCCCTGCCATGGGTGACCCGCCTCTGGCCAGGGACCCCCGAGCGCACCCCGGGACCACGACCGAGACGGATCGCCCCGGAGGACACGATGACTCTTCCCCTGCCGCACCCCGCCCTTGCCGCCACGGACCCCGAACTGGCGGCACTCGTCGGTGCCGAGGAACAACTTCAGGCCGACACCCTGCGCCTGATCCCCAGCGAGAACTATGTCTCCCGCGCCGTCCTCGAAGCCTCCGGCACGGTCCTGCAGAACAAGTACAGCGAGGGCTACCCGGGCCGCCGCTACTACGAGGGCCAGCAGAACATCGACAAGGTCGAACGGCTCGCCATCGACCGCGCCAAGGCCCTCTTCGATGTCGAGCACGCCAATGTCCAGCCCTACTCCGGCTCCCCGGCCAACCTCGCCGTCTATCTCGCCTTCGCCGATCCCGGCGACACCGTGATGGGCATGGCCCTGCCCATGGGCGGCCACCTCACCCACGGCTGGGGCGTCTCCGCCACCGGCCGGTGGTTCCGCGGCGTCCAGTACGGCGTACGCCACGACACCGGCCTCATCGACTTCGACGAGGTGCGCGAGCTCGCCCTCAAGGAACGCCCGAAGATCATTTTCTGCGGCGGCACCGCACTGCCCCGCACCATCGACTTCGCGGCCTTCGCCGAGATCGCCCGGGAGTCCGGCGCCGTCCTGGTCGCCGACGTCGCCCACATCGCCGGCCTGATCGCGGGCGGCGCCCACCCCTCGCCGGTCCCGCACGCGGACGTGATCTCCACGACCACCCACAAGACCCTGCGCGGGCCCCGCGGCGCGATGCTGATGTCCCGCGAGGAGCACGCCAAGGCCCTCGACAAAGCGGTCTTCCCCGGCCTCCAGGGCGGCCCGCACAACCAGACCACCGCCGCGATCGCCGTCGCCCTTCACGAGGCCGCCCAGCCCTCCTTCCGCGACTACGCCCACGCGGTCGTCGCCAACGCCCGGGCCCTTGCCGACGAACTGCTGGCCCGCGGCTTCGACCTGGTCTCCGGCGGCACCGACAACCACCTCATCCTGATGGACCTCACCCCCAAGGACGTCCCCGGCAAGGTGGCTGCCAAGGCGCTCGACCGGGCCGGAATCGTCGTCAACTACAACACCGTCCCGTACGACCCGAGGAAGCCCTTCGACCCCTCAGGCGTCCGCATCGGCACTCCCTCCCTCACCTCCCGCGGTCTCGGTACGCAGCACATGGCCGCGGTCGCCGAGTGGATCGACCGGGGCGTGAGTGCGGCCGGTGCGGGTGACGAGGACGCGCTGGCCGCGATCCGCGCGGAGGTGGCCGAGCTGATGGCGGCGTTCCCGGCGCCGGGGCTGAGCGCCTGATTGTTCTCCGTTGTGCGGCCGCCCCGCCCGAACCGCGGGGCGGCCGCCCGGGCGCGCTGTGTTCCTCGTCTCATTGACCGCGACCGCCCCGCACGGCCACCACCGGCGGCCGGAGATCGGTTCCGCACCTGAGAGAATGATGAACATGGCCTCAGACCGACCCCGCGCGCTCTCCGGTATCCAGCCCACCGCAGGCTCGTTCCACCTCGGGAACTACCTCGGTGCCATCCGCCAGTACGTGGCGCTGCAAGAGACCCACGACGCGTTCTACATGGTCGTGGACCTGCATGCGATCACCGTGCCGCAGGACCCGGCCGAGCTGCGCGCCAACACCCGGCTCGCCGCCGCCCAGCTGCTGGCCGCCGGTCTCGACCCCGAGCGCTGCACGCTCTTCATCCAGAGCCATGTCCCCGAGCACGCCCAGCTCGGCTGGATCATGAACTGCCTCACCGGCTTCGGCGAGGCGTCCCGGATGACCCAGTTCAAGGACAAGTCCGCCAAGCAGGGCACCGACCGCGCCACCGTCGGCCTGTTCACATACCCGATCCTGCAGGTCGCGGACATCCTGCTCTACCAGGCCAACGCGGTCCCGGTCGGCGAGGACCAGCGCCAGCACATCGAGCTCACCCGTGACCTCGCCGAGCGCTTCAACGCCCGCTTCGGCGAGACCTTCACCATCCCCGCGCCGCACATCGTCAAGGAGGTCGCGAAGATCTACGACCTCCAGGACCCGACGATCAAGATGAGCAAGTCGGCGTCCACGCCCAAGGGCCTGATCAACCTGCTCGACGAGCCGAAGGCGACCGCCAAGAAGGTCAAGAGCGCGGTCACGGACACCGACACCGTCATCCGCTTCGACCCCGCCGGGAAGCCGGGCATCTCCAACCTGCTGACCATCCAGTCCACCCTCACCGGCAAGACCATCGCCGAGCTGGAGGCGGAGTACGAGGGCAAGATGTACGGGGCACTGAAGACGGACCTCGCCCAGATCATGGTGGACTTCGTCACTCCGTTCCGTACCCGTACGCAGGAATATCTGGACGACCCCGAGACGCTGGACTCGATCCTGGCCAAGGGCGCGGAGAAGGCTCGCGCCGTGGCCGCCGAGACCCTGGCCTCGGCCTTCGACAAGGTGGGGTTCCTGCCGGCGAAGCACTGAGTACGCACAGTTGCGTACCGATTCATCACCGAATCAGCACTGTGTCCAAGGCCTCTGGCCACACCGGCGGTGCACCCGCCACACTGGCGGCTGCACACCTAGCCACCGACGACTGAGGAGAACGACGTGGGGACCGTAACGCTCGGCGTTTCGATCGCGGTCCCGGAGCCCTATGGCAGCCTGCTCCAGGAGCGGCGCGCGGGCTTCGGTGATCCCGCCGCGCACGGCATCCCCACGCACGTCACCCTCCTCCCGCCCACCGAGGTCGACGCCGAGGCGCTGCCCGCCATCGAGGCGCATCTCGCCGCGGTCGCGACGACCGGCCGCCCGTTCCCGATGCGGCTGTCCGGCACCGGAACCTTCCGGCCGCTCTCGCCCGTCGTCTTCGTCCAGGTCGTCGAGGGCGCGGCGGCCTGCTCCTGGCTGCAGAAGCGGGTGCGGGACGCCTCCGGGCCGCTGGTGCGCGAGCTGCACTTTCCGTACCACCCGCATGTGACGGTGGCGCACGGCATCGCCGAGCAGGCGATGGACCGGGCGTACGAGGAGCTGTCGGAGTACGAGGCGGCCTGGACGTGCGCCTCTTTCGCGCTGTACGAGCAGGGCGCGGACGGCGTGTGGCGCCAGCTGCACGAGTACGCCTTCGGGGGCGGCATCGCGGCAGTCCCCTCCCAGGGCGCCCCGGTGGACGAGCCGGCCGCCACCCCCTGACCCTGCTGCCCTGATCAGAGCGGCAGTCTGCGGAACAGCGGACGCGGCAGATGCCGCAGCCCCGACATCACCACGCGCATCGCACCCGGCACCCACACCGTCTCCGACCTGCGCCGCAGCCCGAGCTCAATGGCCGCGGCGACCGCCTCGGGGGTGGTGGTGAGCGGCGCGGCCGGCAGCCCGGCTGTCATCTTCGTCCGCACGAATCCGGGGCGTACGACCATCACGTGCACACCCGTCCCGTGCATCGCGTCGCCCAGGCCCTGCGCGAAGGCGTCCAGGCCGGCCTTGCTCGATCCGTAGATGAAGTTCGCGCGGCGGGCGCGCTCGCCGGCGGCCGAGGAGAGCACCACCAGCGAGCCGTGCCCCTGCTGCTGCAGTGCCGCCGCGCACACCAGAGAGGCCGAGAGGGCCCCCGTGTAGTTGGTCTGGGCGACGCGGACGGCCGCCGGGGGGTCGGACTCGTCGTTCGCCTGGTCGCCGAGTACGCCGAAGGCGAGCAGCACCATGTCGATGCCGCCCTCCGCGAAGACCTTGCCCAGTACCTCCTCGTGTGAGTGGGGGTCCAGGGCGTCGAAGGCGACGGTGCGGACGTCGGGCCCGAGGGCGCGGAGCGAGGCCGCCGCGTCCTCGAGGGACGGCGCGTGGCGGCCCGCCAGCCAGACCGTGCGGGTGCGGCGGGCGATGAGGCGCCGGGCGGTGGCCAGCCCGATCTCCGACGTGCCGCCGAGGACGAGCAGGGACTGAGGGGGGCCGAAGGCGTCCTTCATGGCTGGTGTCTCCTTGGAGGGAGGGGCGGCTCGGGGGAGCGTCGCGCGGGAGCCGGGGCGGCGTTGGCGTCGGGTCCTGTGGCGGGTGCCGGCGGCGCCATGGCGCTGACCGTATCGCCGCGTATGCCGCAATTCGGCAATGCCTCACGGGTCCGCCGGAAATGGGTGATTAAACGATTCTGGGGGACTTGGGCGCTGGTGTTGCCGCGCGGAGGGTACGCGTACGACATGGACTGGCTGATCAAGCTCCCCGTCGTCGGACCGCTCATCGTCCGGCTGATGCGCACCCACGTCTGGCGTTCGTACGAGACGCTCGACCGGGTGCACTGGACGCGGCTGGCTGCCGCGATCACCTTCATCAGCTTTCTCGCGCTCTTCCCGCTGATCACCGTGGCCGCGGCGGTCGGTGCGGCGCTGCTCGACCAGCAGCAGCTGACCAAGCTCGAGAACAAGATCTCCGAGCAGGTGCCGGGCATCTCCGACCAGCTCGACATCAACTCCCTGGTCGACAACGCGGGCACGATCGGACTGGTCGCCGGCGCGCTGTTGCTGATCACCGGCATCGGCTGGGTCGGCTCGATGAGGGACTGCCTGCGGGTCGTCTGGGGGCTGGACGACGAGGAGGAGGGCAACCCCGTACTGCGCAAGCTCAAGGACGGGATCGTCCTGCTCGGTCTCGGCGCGACCGCGCTCGCCTCGATCGCCGCGTCGGGCCTCGGCTCGACCGCCGTCGGCTGGAGCGCCGACCGGCTCGGCATCGACAAGGGCGGAGCCGGTGGCGTACTGCTCCAGGTCGCGGCCATCGGGATCGCCGTCGTCGCCGACTTCCTGCTGCTGCTGTATCTGCTGACACTGCTGCCGGGTGTCCAGCCGCCGCGCCGCCGCCTGATGGTGGCGGCACTGCTCGGCGCGGTCGGCTTCGAGCTGCTCAAGCTGCTGCTCGGCGGCTATATGCGGGATGTCGCCTCGAAGAGCATGTACGGCGCCTTCGGCGTCCCGGTCGCCCTGCTGCTGTGGATCAACCTCTCGGCGAAACTGCTGCTGTTCTGCGCCGCCTGGACGGCGACGCAGAGCAAGGCAGCTGTCGACGAGGCGAGCGACGACGCCGTCGACGAGCTAGCGACGGCGCAGCGGCCAGCGGCGGTTGACGAGGAAGACCCCGGCCGCCAGCACCACCAGCGCCCCGCCCGTGATGGCGAGCGCGATACCGATGCCCCCTGAGCTCTCCTTCGCGGCGGCCGTCTTGGCCGGTGCGCCGTTGTTGGCCGGTTCGTTGCCGTTGGAGGCAGGCGTTGTCGCGGACCTCGGCGCGACCAGCTCGCCGACCGGAGTGACCTTCCCGGCCGCCGCGAAGCCCCAGTCCAGCAGCCGTCCCGCCTCCTTGTAGACGGCCTGGCCCTCGCTGGAGTCCGGGTTCATGACGGTGACGAGCAGTACCTTGCCGTTCCGCTCGGCGACACCGGTGAAGGTCGCGCCGGCGTTGGTGGTGTTGCCGTTCTTGACGCCCGCGATGCCCTTGTACGGCGAGATGCCGTAGTCGCCGGTGAGCAGGCGGTTGGTGTTCTGGATCTCGAAGGTCGCGCGCGCCTTGCCCGGCTTCTGCTCGCCGGGGAACTTGGCGCTCGCCGTCGCGCAGTACTCGCGGAAGTCCTTCTTCTGCATGCCGCTGCGGGCGATGAGGGTCAGGTCGTACGCGGAGGAGACCTGGCCGGCGGCGTCGTACCCGTCGGGCGATACGACATGCGTGTCGAGCGCCTGGAGCTCGTCGGCGTGCGCCTGCATGTCCTTGACGGTCTTGGGAACGCCGCCGTTCATCTCGGACAGCACATGCACGGCGTCGTTGCCGGAACGCAGGAAGACGCCGAGCCACAGGTCGTGGACGGAGTACGAGTGGTTCTCCTTGACCCCGACCAGGCTGCTGCCCTCGCCGACGCTCGCGAGCTCCTTCGGGGCCACCTTGTGGATCTCGGTCTTGGGCAGCCGGGGCAGCACGGTGTCGGCGAACAGCATCTTGAGCGTGGACGCGGGCGGCAGCCGCCAGTGCGCGTTGTGGGAGGCCAGCACCTCCCCGCTTTCCGCGTCCGCGACGATCCAGGACCGGCCGCTCAGAGCCTTCGGCAGCACGGGCGCGCCCGGGCCGAGGCTGACCTGGGTGCCCGCCCTGCCGAGCTGGGTCCCGCCGACGGTGGACATGGAGGCCGGTGGGTTCGGGTGTTGTTTGCCTGCCTTGTTGTGAGGGCTGTCGGCCGACGCGGGCGCGACGGCGAGTGCGGGCAGCAACGTGGCGGCGGTGACCGTCAGCGCGGTCTTCTTCAGAGCAGACACGGACGAGAACGTACAGGGCAGCGAAGAAAATATGCTCATCAGCCCGATGACCCGCCGGGGGGACCGCCGGGACAGCCCACCCCGAAGAACCCGGTCGGAGTACGGGCGCGATACTGAGTCCATGAAGCTCAGCCGCCCCGTCTCCTGGTTCCTGCTCGCGTTCGGGGTGTGGAGCTGGTTCATCTGGATCACTTTCGTCAAGAACCTGTGGAAGGACGGCAGCGGGCTCGCCTTCGACGACGCGGGTGACCCGACCGGGTACTTCTGGGTCCATCTGGTGCTCGCCATTACGTCCTTTGTTCTGGGGACGGTCGTCGGGGGGATCGGGTTGCGTGGCGTTCGGGCGTTGCGCCGAGAAATGCCTCAGGAATAGGGGAGCTGTCCGTGCTGGTGGTCGTCCTGCTTGTGGTGGTCGCGGTCCTCGCCCTGCTGGCGGGCGTGCACTGGTACGTCTGGCGACGGCTCGTCCGCGACACGACCGCGCCCGGGGGCGTGGCGCGCCGGGTGGGCACGGCGGCGACGTGGGTGCTGCCGCTGCTGTCGGTGGCGGCGCTGGTCTCGGGGCGGGCGGGGGCGCCGTTCTGGCTGGAGCGGGTGGTGGCGTGGCCGGGGTATCTGTGGCTCGCGGTGCTGCTGTATCTGGTGCTGGGGCTGGTGGTGGGGGAGCTCGTGCGGCCGCTGCTGCTGCGCCGGGGCAGGGTGAGTTCCCCCGCCCCGCCCCTCCCCGAAACCGGTGGCCAGGGCCCCCGGACCCCTGAGCCGTCGCTGCCCTTCGGCTCCGCCGGTGCGACCCGTACCGAGGCGACCGAGGCGTCCGTGGGGACGGCCCCCGCCGAAGCCCGCGCGGGTACGACCGCGACGGCGTCCGCCGAGGCGTCCCCCGGGACCGTCCGTACCGAGGCGACCGAGGCGTCCGCAGAGGCGACCCGTACCGACGCGGCCGCAGGCCCCGGTGTGGGCGGGCAACGTACCGTCTCGCGGCGACTGTTCGTCTCGCGTGTCGTCGGCGGCGCCGCCGCCTCCGTCGCCCTGGGGACCGTCGCCCACGGGACCTACGGCGTCCTCCGCGGGCCCCGCGTCAAGCGCGTCACCGTCCCGCTCGCCCGGCTTCCGCGTGCCGCCCACGGATTCCGGATCGCCGTCGTCAGCGATATTCACCTCGGGCCGATCCTCGGGCGCGGGCACACCCAGCGGATCGTCGACACCATCAACGCCACCTCCCCCGACCTCGTCGCCGTCGTCGGGGACCTCGTCGACGGCAGTGTGGCGGACCTCGGGCCCGCCGCCGAGCCGCTCGCGCGGCTCACCTCGCGCTACGGGTCCTTCTTCGTGACCGGAAACCACGAGTACTTCTCCGGCGCCGAGGCATGGGTCGACCACGTCCGTGAGCTGGGGCTCAGGCCCCTCCAGAACGAGCGCGTCGAGATCGGCGCGTTCGATCTCGCCGGTGTCAACGACGTCGCGGGCGAGAGCGAGGGCGACGGCCCCGATTTCGGCAAGGCGCTCGGCGACCGGGACCGCTCCCGCGCGTCCGTGCTTCTCGCGCATCAGCCCGTCGTCATCCATGACGCAGTCGAGCACGGCGTCGACCTCCAGCTTTCCGGCCACACCCACGGCGGCCAGCTCTGGCCGGGCAACTATCTCGCCGACCTCGCCAATCCGACCGTCGCCGGGCTCGAACGGTACGGAGACACCCAGCTGTACGTGTCGAGGGGAGCGGGCGCATGGGGCCCGCCCGTGCGCGTCGGGGCGCCCTCGGACATCACCGTCGTACAACTCGCCTCCCGCCACGCATAACCGCCGCATGTCCTCCACATGGCGCAGGAATGGCTTTGGCATAGCCCAGGCATAGCTGTTGTCACAGTTGTCCGTGAGCCATAAAACCACCCTTCCTCTTGTGGAGGCCGCTGTGGTTGGCTGAACGCCTTGTCACGAACAGGGGTGGGCGTGAAGAGGAGCTTGGCGATGCAGTCGATCCGTCTGCGGATACTCGTCACTTGTGCGGTGGTCCTGGCCGCGGCCGTCGGAGGCTGGCAGTTATTACCGTCCGACGAGGAAAGCAGGGCAACGATCACTGTCGGCACCACTGATGTGGTGACATCACTCGATCCCGCGGGGGCGTACGACGCGGGCTCGTGGGCCATGTACAGCAACGTCTACCAGTCGCTGCTGACCTTCAAGCCCAACGGCGTCACGCCGGTCCCCGACGCCGCCCGCGACTGCGACTTCGTCGGGGTGACGCTCCAGACGTTCCAGTGCGAGCTGCGCGACGACCTCACCTTCGCCAACGGCCGCAAAATCACCGGCGAGGACGTCAAGTACTCCTTCGATCGGATGCTGCGCATCAAGTCGGACGTCGGCCCGCAGCCTCTCTTCTCCACGCTCAAGAACGTCACGGCCAGGGGCCAGACGGTCACCTTCAACCTCCGTACGCGCGACGCGACCTTCCCCCAGAAGGTCGCCACCGGCGCGGGTTCGATCGTCGACCGCAGCCAGTACCCCGACCAGAGCCTGCGCGAGGGCGAGAGCGTGGACGGTTCGGGACCGTACCTGCTGAAGCAGTACGAGCCCGGAGACAGGGCGCGGCTCGTGCCGAACCCCAGGTACAAGGGCGCGCTTACCAAGACCGGCGGGCCGGTACTGATCCGCTACTTCGCGGGGTCCGACGAACTTGCGGAGGCATGGAAGGCGGGACAGGTCGATGTGACCCACCGTCAGCTACCGGCGCAGCTGATCGCCGGTCTCGACCCGAGCGATTCGGGCATGCGCGTCAGCGTGGCGGACACCGCCGAGATCCGCAATCTCGTCTTCAACGTACGGCCCGGCTCCCCGATGGCGAAGAAGGCCGTGCGGCAGGCGGTCGCGTGGGTCATCGACCGCCCCAAGGTGGTCACTTCGGTCTACCGCGCCACCGTGCAGCCGCTGTACTCGCTGATCCCGCAGGGGACCCTCGGGCACACCAACCCCTTCTTCGACGCGTATCCGGAGCCCAGCGCGAAGGAGGCCCGGGAGCTGCTCGACGACGCCGGGATCCGGACACCGGTGAGCTTCACCCTGGTGCACCGCGCCGACAGCGGTCCGGCGCAGGAGGCGGCCGAGCTGCGCCGCCAGCTGGAGGCGACCGGGCTGTTCAAGGTGAAGGTCGTCGCCGAGGACTGGAAGGTCTTCCAGAAGGGATACGGGGCCGGCAAGTACGACGCGTACACGCTCGGCTGGATCCCGGACTTCCCCGACCCCGACAACTTCACCCAGCCGCTCGTCGGCAAGGACTCGACGCTACGAAGCGGCTACGAGAGCAAGACCGTCGACACGCTGATCGCCTCCACCCAGCAGTACGGCGAACGCCCCCGCGCCACCGAGGACTTCAAGTCGATCCAGCGGGAGATCGCCACCGATGTGCCGCTGCTGCCGCTGTGGCAGAAGAAGGACTACGTACTGAGCAGCGAGGACATCAGCGGCGCGCAGTACCTGTCGGACGGCACCGGCGTCTGGCGGCTGTGGGAACTCGGCTGGATCTGAGGGCCCAACCGGCCTCTACGTCTTGACCGTACGGGCGGCGGCCGGGAGCGTGACCGTCACCGCGAGGCCGTCGCCCGGCGCCGTCCTGACGGTCACCTCGCCGGCGTGCGAGGCGACCACGGCCTGCACGATCGCCATCCCGAGGCCGCTGCCCGCGGGCCCGCTGCCTTCCCCGCCCGCGCGGAAGAAGCGGTCGAAGATGCGGTCGGCGTCCTCGGGGCTCATACCGGGCCCCTCGTCCGCGACCCGCAGCCGGACCGCGCCGGTACCGCGACCCTCGCCGTCCTCGCGTTCCAGCTCCACCCGCAGCGGCGCGTCCGCCGGGGTGTGGGCGCGGACGTTGGCCAGCAGATTGCCGACCACCTGCCGCAGCCCCGACTCGTCGCCCTGCACGATCATCGCGCCGTCGGCGGCGACGGCGAGCGGTCGCTGCGGCTGCTGGGCCCGCAGATCGTCCACCGCGTCCCGCACCAGACGGCTCAGATCGACCGCGCACACCCCCAGCTGCGGCTGCTGGTCGAGGCGGGCCAGCGTCAGCAGCTCCTCGACGAGCCGCCCCATCCGGTCGGCCTCCGCCGTCATCCGGGCCAGCGCGCGGGCCCGTTCGGCGGGCTCGCGCAGCATCCCCTTGTCGTACAGCTGGAGATAGCCGCGTATCGCGGACAGCGGGGTACGCAGCTCGTGCGAGGCGTCCGCGACGAACCTGCGCAGCTGGCCCGCGCTGCGCTCGCGGGTCTCGAAGGCCGACTCGACCTGGTGGAGCATGGAGTTGAGGGCGGTCCGCAGCTGCTCGATCTCGGTGACCGGATCCCGCCCTGCGGGCACGCGCCGGGTCAGATCGCCCTCCGCGATGGCGGATGCCGTCTCCACCATGTCCTCCAGCGGCCGCAGCCGGTGTTTGGCGCCGAGCATGGTGAGCAGCGCGAGCAGCGCCAGCAGGACGGTGCCGAAGGCCAGATCGAGTCTGAGCGCCTTCTTCATCGAGGAGTGCACGGACCCGGTGTCGGTCGCCAGGACGACCACCGTGCCGTCGCCGAGACCGGTCGCGACCGTGCGGTAGGGATCTCCCGCCACGCTCACGTCCCGCGGCCCGGCGGAGTGTGCGAGCGCCGCCGGATCACCGACCGCGGCGGCGAGTTCACGCTGGCGCTCGGTGGGCGCGACGCCCGCGAGGGAGATCGGCTCACGGTTCGCGTCGACGGCCACCATGATCGTGTCGGAGCGCGGCAGGCCGCCCGCCCCCGTCCTGCCGAACTGGGCGGCCAGCTCACCGATGGCGCTGATCGTCTCGATCTCCTTCTGCGTGAACCCCGTCTGCTGGAGCGCGGTGCGGCTGCCCATGAGCTCGGAGTCCACGCGGTCCAGCAGATAGTGCCGCATGCCCATCAGGCTCACCGCGGTGGCCGCGACGATGCCGAGGGTCAGCACGCACACGTTCACCAGGGTGAGTTTGGCGCGCAGGGAGTGGATCGCTCGGTGGTGGTGCCTCGCGCGGGCCCGTATCCAGCGCCTGGTACCCCTCCAGCACCTCATGCCAGCCCGTATCCGAAGCCCCGCCGGGTGGTGATCAGCGGCGGTCCCAGGGGGTCCAGCTTGCGTCGCAGATAGCTGATGTAGGTCTCGACGACGGTCGACTCGATCTGGTGCTCGTACTGCCAGACATGGCGCAGCAGCTGCTCCTTGGGGACGATGCGCCCGCCGTTGCGTACGAGGAAGCGCAGCAGCGCGTATTCGGTGGGCGTGAGCTGCACCGAGCGGCCCGCGCGGCGTGCCGCGTAGGTCGCGTCGTCCAGTTCGAGATCGCCGTAGCGCAGCGGCGGCCGTGCGGGCAGCACATCGGCGGGCCGGGTGCGGCGCAGCACGGCCCTGATACGGGCCACCACCTCGTCGACGTTGAAGGGCTTGGTGATGTAGTCGTCGCCGAAGCCGAGCGCGCCGACGATCTCGGCGGGCGCGTCGCGCGCGGTGAGGAAGACGAGGGCCGTCTCGGGCTGCGCGTCGCGCAGTTCACGCCCCAGGGCGCGCCCGTCGCCGTCCGGGAGCATCACATCCAGCAGCGCGACATCGGGACGCGTCTGCCCGGCCAGCTGTCGCGCCTGCCGCACGCTGCCCGCCGTAATCACCTCAAAACGGTGATACCGCAGGGCGATGGCGAGGACGTCGGCGATGCTCGGCTCGTCCTCGACCACCAGCACGGTCGCTCCCTCGTGGTCCATGTCCTTCAGTATCGGTGTGATCCCCGCGCGCGGAACCGGTCACTGTCTGGGAGTTCCTTGAGAGTCATGGCCGCGCCACGCCATGGGCCCTCTCCACGGCCGATCCTGAAGGCCGGCCCGGGGGAGACGGATCGACGAAGGGGCAGGAATCGTGGCGGCATTGGCACGCTGGTGCTATCGGCACCGGCTGGTGGTCCTGGTGCTGTGGGTGGGGGCGCTGTTCGGCCTGGGGGCCGCGGGCAGTTCGGCGGGCACCAACTACTCCAACAGCTTCAGCCTTCCGGACACCGACTCCACACACGCGTACGACCTGATGGTCGAGGCATTCCCGGAGAGCTCGGGCGACACCGACACGGTGGTGTGGCGGGTCTCCGAGGGCTCCGTGCGCGACACGGCGGTACGGGAGCGGATCGAGCCCGCGCTCAAGGAGATCGCGGGCATGAAGGGCGTGGGTGACGTCGCGAGTCCCTACGTCCCGGCGGGCGCGACACAGATCAGCAAGGACGGGCGAATCGCCTACGCCCAGGTCACCTTCGCCGAGCAGGCCAACGGCGTGCCGAAGAAGCTGGTCGAGGACCTCGTCGACACCGCGCAGGACGCCGGGCGGGCGGGCATCCAGGTCGAGCTCGGCGGGCAGGCGATCGCACGCATCCAGGAGCCGCCGACCGGCACGGCCGAGCTGGTCGGCATCGCCGCCGCGGCGGTCGTGCTGTTCCTGGCCTTCGGCTCGTTCTTCGCGATGGTGCTTCCGCTGGTGATCGCCATCTTCGGGGTCGGCACCGGAATGCTGTCGACGATGCTGCTCAGCCACGCGACGGATGTGCCCGAAGTGGCCCCGCTGCTCGGTTCGCTGATCGGTCTCGGCGTCGGCATCGACTACGCGCTGTTCATCGTCACACGCCACCGCAAGGGCATTCTGCGGGGCATGGCGCCCGAGGACTCGGCGGTCACCGCGCTGAACACCTCGGGGCGCGCGGTGCTGTTCGCGGGCGGCACGGTGTGCATCGCACTCGCCGGAATGCTCGTGATGAACATGCGGTTCCTCGACGGCGTGGTGATCGCCACCTCGCTGACAGTCGTCCTGAGCGTGCTGGCCGCGATCACGCTGCTGCCCGCGCTCCTCGGCGTCCTGGGCATGCGCGTACTGAGCAGGCGCCAGCGGCGCAGGCTCGCCGCGAACGGCCCCGAGTCCGTGGAGCCCGGCGGCGCCGCCGCCCGCTGGTCCGTGACCGTGCAGAAGCGGCCCAGGTCCATCGCGCTGGTCGCGCTCGTGGTGATGGCCGCGCTCGCGATCCCCGTGCTGTCCCTGCGGCTCGGCGCGAATGACCAGGGCAACCACCGGGACGACACCACGACCCGGCAGGCGTACGACCTGCTCGCCGAGGGTTTCGGCCCCGGTTTCAACGGGCCGCTGCAACTGGTCGCGAAGGACGCCGAACCGGCCGCCGTCCAGAGCCTGGTGGGCAAGGTGCGTGCCACGGAAGGTGTGGCGCAGGTCGTCGCACTGCCCTCCCGGCCGGGCTCCGGCGTCACCGTGATCCAGGTCGTCCCCACGACATCGCCGCAGTCCGAGCAGACGGACCGGCTGATCGACACCCTGCGCGAGGAGGTCATCCCGCAGTCGGGCGAGGAAGTCCATGTCGGCGGAGTCACCGCGATCTTCAAGGACTTCGCGGCGGTGACCGGTGACCGGCTGCCCTACTTCGTCGGGACGATCATCGCGCTCGGCTTCCTGCTGCTCCTGATCGCGTTCCGCTCGCTCGTCGTCCCGCTGACCGCCGCCCTGATGAACCTGATCGCGGCCGCGGCCTCCTTCGGCGTCCTGGTCGCGATCTTCCAGTGGGGCTGGGGAGCGGAGGCGCTCGGCCTCGGCAAGGAGGGCCCGATCACCGCCTTCCTGCCGGTCATCATGCTGTCGCTGCTGTTCGGTCTCTCGATGGACTACCAGGTCTTCCTGGTCAGCCGGATGCACGAGGAGTGGGTGCATACGAAGGACAACGCGCGGGCGGTACGGGTCGGTCTCGCCGAGACCAGCCGGGTCATCAACTGCGCCGCCCTGATCATGATCTGTGTCTTCAGCGCCTTTGTGCTGAGCGGTGACATGGAGGGTGCGATGGCGGGCATCGGGCTCGCGGCGGCGGTGGCGCTGGACGCGTTCATCCTGCGTACGGCGCTGGTGCCGGCGGCGATGCATCTGCTCGGGAAGTCCAACTGGTGGCTTCCGGCGGGCCTGGAGAAGCGGCTGCCGCATCTGGCGGTGGAGCCGAGGGAGGACGCGCCGGAGCCCGCGCTGTCCGTGCCGGGTCCGCGCGCCCGGCCGGGAGCCGGGGCGGGGGCGGGCGGGTCCGCAGTGCACGGCTTCGTCCGCACGGAGTCGGGCGAGCCGGTCGGGGAAGCGATCCTCACCCTCGTCTCGCCGGGCGGCAGCCAGGTGGACCGCGTGGAGTCGCTGGCCGACGGCTCGTACATCCTGTCCGCTCCGGCCGGTGGCGCGTACATGCTGGCCGTGACGGCGGGAGTCCATGAGCCGTGGGTACGCCACATCATGATCGGCGGCGATCCACTGGTCCACGACGTGGTCCTGTCGGACCTGGGCGTGAGCCGCTGAGCGTTCCGGTCCCGTGGCTCCGGGCAGGAGCCTCGGGACCGGCCGGTTACTTCTTGCGGGCGGCGACCGTCTCCGCCATCCCGGGCATGAAGTCCGTGAACAGATCGTGCACTTCGTGGACGAGCGGTCGCAGCACCCGGAAGCGGGAGAGCGCGACACCGCGGGTGGTCAGCCGGGCGCCGCGTTCGGCCAGCCGCCTGGTGCGCTCGCGGCCCTCCGAGCGGTCGAAGACCCAGTACAGGACGAGTCCCATCTGGGACAGCCACATCAACTCGGGCAGGGCGTCCACGAGTTCGTCGGCGACCTTGGCCTTGGAACCGGCCAGTACCTCGCGGTGGATGGACAGGGCCGCCTCGCGGGCGTGCTCCGACTCGGGGGAGAACGGGCTGAGCGGGCTCTCCGGGTCGGCGGCGTTCTTGAAGAACTGCGCCGCGAACTCGTGGTACGGCTCGGCGATCTCCAGCCAGGACGTCAGTACCCCGGCGAGCCGGGTCTCCAGGTCAGTCTCCCGGTCCAGGATGGGCCGGACAGCCGCCTGGTGCTCGGCGCCGATCCGGTCGTAGAAGCCCTGGACGAGATGTTCCTTGGAGGCGAAGTAGTAGTACGCGTTCCCCACCGAGACACCGGCCTCTTTGGCGATGGCCCGCATCGTCGTCCTGTCGTAACCGCGCTCCTGGAAGAGACGGAGCGCGGTCTCGAGGATGAGCGTGCGGGTCTGCTCGCTCTTGGGGGCCGCCTTCACTTCTGTCACGGTGTCCGAGCCTAACCGGGAACGGAGCACCGGTCGTCGCAGGGAGTGCCGTCGGCCCCTCCCGCCGCGGTCGCCTCGCGGTACTTGGACGCCGCGAGCATCGTCACCCGTACGAACGGCAGGCCTGCCGGGGTGGCGAGCCAGTGGGCCCTCGGCCGGTGCTCGGCCAGCGCCCAGAGGCAGACGATCCAGGCGGCGGGGCCGGTGTAGATCTGGCCCCTGTCGCCGATGACGGTGATCTCCCGCAGGGTCGCGGTGTGGTCGAGGCGCGGGTATCTGCGCCGCGCCTCGGCCGACCCCGCGGGCACCAGGTCCAGCGGTACGAGCTGCCTCTGCCGCAGCAGCCAGCTGCGCAGGTGGACGCAGAGGGAGCACTGGGCGTCGTACAGGACGGTCAGTCCCCGGACCGGGGTGCCCATTGCGCTCACGCCCCGGTGGGACCGGTGGCCGGCGCGGCCCACGGGCCGGGGCCCGCCTGGGTCGTCCAGCCCTGCGGCCCGACCGGCGGAGTCTGCTCGCGCTCCATCAGTCCGCGCCGGCGGATCTTGTTGAGGACCCAGACATTGCCGAGGTGCATGACGCCGAGGACGAGGAGTACGACGCCGAGCTTGACCGAGAGCGCCTCGAAGAGCCCGCGGGCGTCCTCGACGGCGTCGGCTGCCTTGAGGTAGAGGGCGACGAAGCCGAGGTTCACGAGGTAGAAGCCGACCACCAGGAGGTGGTTGACGGCGTCGGCCAGCTTCTCGTCCCCCTTGAGGACGCTGGCGATGAAGATGCGTCCGTTGCGGCTCAGGGTCCGCGCGACCCAGATGGTGAGCGCGACGCTGATCAGCAGGTAGACGACATACGCAACAACAGTGAGGTCCATCCCCCACCCTCCCTTGAACGTGTTCAAAAGCTGGCAGTCATGACTGTAGACCTCCTTTTGAACATGTTCAAGCGATGGGTGTGGCGGTGCCCGGAGTTGGTGGGCCCGGTCGGCCCGGTCCGGTCGGCCCGGTCCGGTCGGCCCGGCCCGGTCCGGTCGGCCCGGCAAGATCGGCCGGACAGGACCTACGCGTCGCGCCGCAGTTGGGCCGTGATCGTGCGGTCGGTGATCCTGGCGTCGTCCGCCAGCGCAAACGCCGTCGACAGGATCAGCGACAGCAGTCCGCCGTCCTCCTCGAAGGGCAGAAAGAGCCGCTCCCCGCCCGCCCCCGAACGGTCCACCGCGATGCGGAGAAACGCGTCATCGGGCTCCCTCAGGATGCTCCCCGAGCCCAGATGGATCTTGTACGTGTGCAGTTCGCCGCGCACCCTCAGGAACCGGTCGGTGAGCTCCACCCGTTCGGCGATCCGGGTCCGCGGCAGCAGCCGGGCCAGCGACTGGCGGCGTATCCGCGCCGACTCGGTGAGCTCGCCGAACGCCCATCGCTCCCAGTACCCGTCGTGCGCCCGCTCCTCGCCGCTGTCGCGCCACCCCGGATCCGCCCCGATCGACGCGACTGTCACGAACAGGTCGGCGTCCCGCATCGCCTCGGTCAGCACCAGCGGCGGTACGGCGGCGAGCTCGGCGGGCTCCCACGGTCCGCGCGCCCCGCGTCGCCGCTCGAAGCACAGCCGGTCCGTGGAGCACAGCGACGCCAGTCCGCCGTCCGACTCCTGCTCGACCAGTTCGACATGGAACCGGGCGCGCCAGAACTCGCCCTCGCTCAAAGTCAGTTCACCGGCGCGCGGCAGCTCCCGCACCATCTCGGCGGCGTATCCGTCGCTGAAGTACCCCAGGTGGTTTCCGGCCCAGCCGCGCTCCACGAGCAGCGCCTTCGCCTGGTTGTAGCGCAGGACGTGGCCGGCGAAGCGGTCGGAGTGGGTGCGGGTCTCCTCCTCGGCGGGGGTGAGCGGATAGACCTCCCGGAAGCCCTGCTTGAAGGGCTGACGCAGCTCGCGGTCGGTGAGCTCCTCGTGCCAGGTCCGTATTTCCTCGGCGTCCGCCCGGACCGGATGCCACAGCCGCAGCACGGCCCTGTCCGTCACGGGGACGGCCGTGCCGTCCACCCCGGCCAGTGCACAGCCGCCCGCCGTACGCTCCGGCAGTCCGGCAACCCACTGCCCGCCTTCGTCCGCGCTCGCCTCCCAGATCAGCGCCCGGGTCAGAGTGCCGGTCACCGGATGGTCGATGTAGTACCGCTCCCAGTCGCCTGCCGCCCACCGGGTGCCCGCCATCAGGTGCTCTTCCAGCCGTGCGCGCTCGACCGGCATCAGTGTGCGCAGCTGCTTCAACGCGGCCCGGATGTCGGTCAGTTGCTCGCCGTACTCCTCGCGGACCGCTTTCGGCGCGGACTTCAGCACCTGGCCCTGCGGCCCCCGGAAGGACAGCGCGGGTGTCCCGGACGCGGTGACCGACAGGACCGCCGTGTAGTCGCCCAGCGCCTGTTCGCGGATACCGCGCGCATCGAGGCCCACGGACGGCACGGCCCGCTCCCTGAGCATCGACGGGGTGATCCCGCCGCGCTCGGCCACGGCCTGCAGTGCGGCGGTGATGCCCTTGAGCACGGTGCGGTTGCGGATGGTGCGCTGCAGACGGCCGAGCCAGTCGACGGCCTGCTCGCCCTGTGTGCCGCCGAAGTCGCCGAGGACCGCGACCGCGGTCGTGGCCATCTTGCCGTTGCGGCAGTAGCCGCCGGAACCGCCGGTTCCCGTACCGGAGTTGAGCGCGACCGCGCCGACCGCGGGCACCACCCAGTCGGCCCCGATGTCCGCCGCGGCCCACAGCAGCCCGCGCACCAGCCGGGTGTTGCCCTCCGAGGCGATCCCCGGCCAGGTGCTGCCACTCACCCAGGCGCTCGCCGCGACCCGGTGCTCACGCTGGTCGCCCATCCCGTCCAGCAGCGCCCGCACCGTCTCCTCGCCCCGCTCCGTGCCTGCCAGGAGGGCCCGGGCCTGCCTGCGCCACCGCTTGGTGGCGCGCACCTGGCCCTGTGCCACGCAGTGCTCCAGGAACGCGGCGACCCCCGGCCCGGCGAGCAGCTTCGGATGGTCCGTGCGCATCCGCGGCCCGAACTCGTCCTCGTCGTCGAGCAGGACCGGCGGCAGCCCCGTGTCGTCGGAAGGCTCCGGCCCGATGAGGGCGTCCAGCCGCGCCCGCATCGCGAAGTTCTCGGATCCCTCGTCCTGCCCTCCCCAGGCGGACAGGGACACCTGACGCGCGGCCCGCAGCAGCCGCCGGTCGTAGCCGCCCGCCTCCTTCGCCGCGGCCAGCGGCAGTCGGGCGAGCGCCCCGAACTGCCGCAGCAGCTGCCCCGGATCGACCAGCGCGTCCGCCCCCACCAGACGCCGCAGCAGCGTGCCGGCCTCCGCGGCGGTCCAGCCGAGGCGCTGCTCCGAGAGCCAGGGCACCGCCCAGTCGTCGGCGCGGTCGGCACCGCCGTGGCACAGGTTGCGGTGTATCCACAGCGCGGCCCGCCGCCGCTGGTCGAGGGTCAGGGACTCCAGCAGCTCCCGCACCGGCGTACCCCCTTGGGTGCGCTGACGCACCCCCGCCTCGTACAGTCTGGTCTCCAGGCCGTCCGTCGTCACCGTCATCGTGCCGGTCCCCTCCCCGAGCTCAACTCCTCCTGACGGTACGGGCCGCCACTGACAGCCGGCTCGGCGGACCCGAATCGCCGGACTCCCGGCACCGCCGCCGAAGCTACAGCCGGCGGATCCGCGGAGCCCCCGTCACCGACATCACCAGCGAGTACAAACCGGTCGTCGCCGTGATGAACAAGCGGTTGTTCTTCGGGCCGCCGAAGGCGATGTTGGAGACCGCCTCTGGGACGCGGAGCCTGCCGATCAGGGTGCCGTCCGGGTCGTAGCAGTGCACTCCGCCGTCCATGGCCGCCGCCCACAGGCGGCCCTCGTCGTCGAAGCGGATGTTGTCGAAACGGCTGACGTCGTCCGTCACTTCGGCGAAGACCTTGCCGTCGGAGAGGGTGCCGTTCTCGCGTACGTCGAAGACGCGGATCTGGCCGGCGCGGGTGTCGGAGACGTACAACTTCCGCTCGTCGAGCGAGAAGACCAGGCCGTTCGGACCGACGAAGCCGTCGGCGACCAGCTGGACCTCGCCCGTCGCCGGGTCGGCGCGGTAGACGTTGCACGCGCCGATCTCGCTCTCGGCGCGGCAGCCCTCGTAGTCGCTCGTGATGCCGAAGTCGGGGTCGGAGAACCAGACGGAGCCGTCGGACCGTACGGCCGCGTCGTTCGGGCTGTTGAGGCGCTTGCCCCCGAAACGGTCGGCGAGGACGGTGAGCCTGCCGTCGGGTTCGGTGCGGGTGACGCGGCGGTTGCCCTGCTCGCAGGAGATCAGCCGGCCCTCGCGGTCGAGCGTGTTGCCGTTGCTGTGCCCGGCGGGGGAGCGGAAGAGGCTGATCGCGCCGGTGGTCTCGTCCCATCGCAGCATGCGGTCGTTGGGGATGTCGCTCCAGATCAACTGCCGCCAGGCGGGCAGATACAGCGGGCCTTCGGCCCAGCGGCAGTCGCCGTGGAGCTGCTCCAGGCGCGCATCGCCGTTGGCGCAGCGTCCGGTCCGGAAGCGGTCGTCCAGGATCTCGTATATCGAGGCGTCATCGATGGTGGACATGGTCAGGCCCTCCAAGCATTCAACTGAACTAGCTTCGGCACGACATGCATATCCCGGAATGAGGTATGGTCGCAAGCGTGGATGGCATTGATCGTGAGCTCGTGGCACTGCTCCAGGAGGACGCCACTCAGGCATACGCGGCGCTGGGCAAGGCCGTTGGTCTCTCGGCGGGCGCGGCGCACGAGCGGGTGAGGAAACTGCGTGAACGCGGAGTCATCCGCCGTACGACCGTGGAGGTGGACGCCGCCGCGCTCGGGCAGGGCGTGCTGGCCTTCGTCATGGTGGAGTCGTCGGCGTGGATGGGGGAGTCGGGGGCCGCGTTCGCCGTCATCCCGGAGATCCAGGAGGCGCACATCATCGCGGGCAGTGCGTCGGTGCTGGTGAAGGTGCGCACGGCCACGACGGAGCAACTGCAGGACGTGCTGCGGCGGTTGTACGCGATCGACGGGGTCAGCGGCACGCAGGCCACGGTTTCCCTGCAGACGTTCTTCGAACGTCCCGTCTCCCCACGGGCGGGCTGACCCGACTCCCAGCCCGCCCGTCAGTGGCGGCATCTACCCTTTGGCGTACCGGAGCTGACCCAGACGCGTGACCGCTACATGCTGGCGAGCGAACGCGCGTAATTGATCTGCCCCATGACCTGCTGGAACGTTTCCGGGCCACGCGCCGGGATCATCGTCGAGTGGTGCTTGCCGCCGCTCGTCACCGTGACCTGGATGAAGCCCGTGGTCTTCTTCTCCTTCATCAGCAGGAACAGCAGCCCCAGCAGGCAGAAGATGAAGAAGATGACCGCGAGCACGATGGCGTGGGTCGGCATCTTCTCCTCGGTGTGCGACATGTCGGTGGCGTTCCACACCGAGCCCCGCAACGGCAGCGTGCCCGCGGGAGTCACGATCGAGTCGCCCATGACACTGATGTCACCGATCGACACCAGAGGCGCCCCGCCCATCGCGGCCGGGGCCCCTGCCGGTACGGGAAGAGCGGGCTGCGTCTGGCTGTAGTCGGGAGCCTGGTTCGGATACCCGTACCCCGGCGCCTGGTTCGGGTAGCCGTAGGCCGGCGTCCCCGGAGGCTGCGTCGGCCCCCACTTGTACTCGGGCTCTCCGTCAGCCGCGTACGGATTGGGCTCGCTCATGGTCTCGTCCCCGCTTTCCTGCTGCTCATGTCAGACGTTCCCCGATCCTGCCAGGTATCGCCTCGCCCGGTGAACCCCGGGCACCAAAGGGCCCCGCCTCACACAAAGTTGAGACGGGGCCCCGGTACCGTTCGGTCAGAAGCGACGCGTGATCAGCGCGCGCTTGACTTCCTGGATCGCCTTGGTGACCTCGATACCGCGCGGGCAGGCGTCCGTGCAGTTGAACGTCGTGCGGCAACGCCACACGCCGTCCTTGTCGTTGAGGATCTCCAGCCGCTGCTCCCCGCCCTCGTCACGCGAGTCGAAGATGAAGCGGTGCGCGTTCACGATCGCCGCCGGGCCGAAGTACTGGCCGTCGTTCCAGAACACCGGGCACGAGGACGTGCACGCGGCGCACAGGATGCACTTGGTGGTGTCGTCGAAGCGCTCGCGGTCCTCCGCGGACTGCAGACGCTCGCGCGTCGGCTCGTTGCCGGACGTGATCAGGAAGGGCATCACATCGCGGTACGCCTGGAAGAACGGCTCCATGTCCACGACCAGGTCCTTGAGGACCGTCAGGCCCTTGATGGCCTCGACCGTGATGGGCTTCTCCGGGTTGATGTCCTTGATCAGCGTCTTGCAGGCGAGCCTGTTCTTGCCGTTGATCCGCATCGCGTCGGAGCCGCAGATGCCGTGCGCGCAGGAGCGCCGGAAGGTCAGCGAGCCGTCGACGTCCCACTTGATCTTGTGGAGACCGTCGAGCACACGCTCCTTCGGGTCGATCTCGATCTGGAAGTCCTGCCACTGGGCCTCGTCGGAGACCTCGGGGTTGAAGCGGCGGATCCGGAAGGTGACCGTGATGTAGGGCGAGGCGGCGGCTTCCGCCTCCACCTTGTCCAGAGTCGGGGTAGCCATCAGTACTTACGCTCCATCGGCTGGTAGCGGGTCTGGACGACCGGCTTGTAGTCGAGACGGATCGACTCGACGCCGTCGTCGCCCACCTCGCGGTACGCCATGGTGTGGCGCATGAAGTTGACGTCGTCGCGGTTGGGGAAGTCCTCGCGGTAGTGACCGCCGCGGGACTCCTTGCGGGCCAGTGCCGAAACGGCCATGACCTCGGCCAGGTCGAGCAGGTTGCCCAGCTCGACGGCCTCCAGCAGGTCCGTGTTGAAGCGCTTGCCCTTGTCCTGGATGGACACGTTCAGGTACCGCTCGCGCAGCTCGCCGATCTTCTCGACCGCGGTCTTGATCGTCTGCTCGGTGCGGAACACCATGACATTGGCGTCCATGGTCTCCTGCAGCTCGCGGCGGATGTCCGCGACCCGCTCCTTGCCGGTGGAGTTGCGCAGCCGCTCGACCTGCGCCTCGACCAGGGAGGCCGGGTTCTCCGGCAGGTCGACGTAGTCGCTCTTCGCCGAGTACTCGGCGGCGGCGATACCGGCGCGCTTGCCGAACACGTTGATGTCGAGCAGCGAGTTGGTGCCCAGGCGGTTGGCGCCGTGCACCGACACGCAGGCGACCTCACCGGCGGCGTACAGACCCGGCACGACGGTGGTGTTGTCGCGAAGGACCTCACCCTGGACGTTGGTCGGGATGCCGCCCATGGCGTAGTGCGCGGTCGGCTGGATCGGGATCGGGTCCGTGTACGGCTCGATGCCGAGATACGTACGCGCGAACTCGGTGATGTCCGGGAGCTTCGCGTCCAGCTGCTCCGGCGGCAGGTGGGTGAGGTCCAGGTAGACGTGGTCGCCCTCGGGACCGCAGCCGCGGCCCTCGCGGATCTCCGTGTAGATGGAGCGCGAGACGACGTCGCGCGAGGCGAGGTCCTTCATGACGGGCGCGTACTTCTCCATGAAGCGCTCACCGTCCTTGTTGCGCAGGATGCCGCCCTCGCCGCGAGCGCCCTCGGTGAGCAGGATGCCCATGCGCCAGATGCCCGTCGGGTGGAACTGGAAGAACTCCATGTCCTCCAGCGGCAGTCCGCGCCGGTAGCAGGCGGCCTGCCCGTCACCGGTCAGCGTGTGCGCGTTGGAGGTCACCTTGAAGAACTTGCCGGTGCCGCCCGAGGCGTAGATGACGGCCTTCGCCTGGAAGATGTGGATCTCGCCGGTGGCCAGCTCGAACGCGACCACGCCCGCCGACTTCTTGACGCCGTCGACCTCGGTGATCAGCTGGTCCAGGACGTAGAACTCGTTGAAGAACTCCACGCCCTCCTTGACGCAGTTCTGGTACAGCGTCTGGAGGATCATGTGGCCGGTGCGGTCCGCGGCGTAGCAGGACCGGCGGACCGGGGCCTCGCCGTGGTTGCGGGAGTGGCCGCCGAAGCGGCGCTGGTCGATGGTGCCGTTCGGGGTGCGGTTGAACGGCAGGCCCATCTTCTCGAGGTCCAGGACCGCGTCGATGGCCTCCTTCGCCAGGATCTCGGCGGCGTCCTGGTCAACCAGGTAGTCACCGCCCTTGACCGTGTCGAAGGTGTGCCACTCCCAGTTGTCCTCCTCCACGTTGGCGAGCGCGGCGGCCATGCCGCCCTGCGCGGCGCCCGTGTGGGAGCGGGTGGGGTAGAGCTTCGTCAGCACGGCGGTACGGCTGCGCTTGGTCGACTCGATGGCCGCGCGCATGCCCGCGCCACCGGCGCCGACGATGACGGTGTCGTACTTGTGGATCTTCATTGGTCTCGTCAGCCCCGGCTTTAGCGGATGTTCGGGTCGAAGGTGAAGATCACCAGCGTGCCCAGAAGGATGGTGAACACCGTGGCGGTGTACAGCAGGCCCTTGAGCCACAGGCGCGTGTTGGCGCGCTCGGCGTAGTCATTGATGACGGTACGCAGGCCATTGGCGCCGTGCAGCATGGCGAGCCACAGCATCAGCAGATCCCAGACCTGCCAGAACGGGGACGCCCAGCGGCCGGCCACGAAGGCGAAGCCGATCTTGGAGACGCCGCCGTCCAGCACCAGCTGGATCAGCAGGTGGCCGATGACCAGGACGACCAGGACGACACCGGACAGGCGCATGAAGAGCCATGCGGCCATCTCGAAGTTGCCGCGGGTCGCCTTCGGGGTCTTGCCGGTGCGCCTGCGCGGGGCCTCGATGTACGGGGCCGGGTGGTCGACGTCGTAGGGGCTCGTGCCCTCGACGGGGCCGACGGCGGAGGTGGTGTCGGCGACTGTGTTGTTCGAAGACATTGTCTGGCTCAGCTCCCGAACAGTTCACGAACGGCGTGGCCGAGCACCGGGTACAGGGCGCCCACCATCAGCACGAACCAGATGACCATCACGATCCAGAACATCCGCTTCTGGTAGCGCGCGCCCTTGGACCAGAAGTCCACGGCGATGACACGCAGGCCGTTGAGCGCGTGGAAGAGAATCGCGGCCACGAGGCCGTATTCGAGCAGCGCGACGATCGGCGTCTTGTACGTGGCAACGACGTCGTCATACGCCTCGGGGGAGACGCGGACGAGAGCGGTGTCCAGCACGTGTACGAACAGGAAGAAGAAGATGAGGACGCCGGTGACTCGATGAGCCACCCAGGACCACATTCCTTCCCGGCCGCGGTACAGCGTTCCAGCCGGCACGGAAGAACCCTCCGAAAGCGGGGATTGGGGCCATGCCGGCTTCTCTGTCGGTCTGGCCCGGCCGGGTACGGTCCACCGGCCCCGGCCATCGTAGCGACGACTTGTCGGTTCGCTCGCCCGGGGTCCATAGGTGTGATCAAACAGGCAACAAACTGCCTCGGACGGGCTATCGGGAAGCCCCCGCGACGTCTGATTCCGGATGGTTGGCCACTACATGCGCCAGTCGGGAGCGGGCGAGGCCGCGCAGCTGCTCGGCGGAGACGGCCCGCTCCTCGTCCGGTTCGTGGCCGAGCCGGGCGCGGATTCCGGCGAGCACCTGGTCCAGGTACTCCTCGGGGCGGTATCCGTCGAGACTGATCACGAAGGCGTGGCCGAAGCGGCTCTCGTACGCGGCGTGGGCGGCGGCCAGCGCGGTGTGCGCCGCCTGGGGCGCGCCCGGGTGGAGACCGGCGGAGGACTCGACGGCGAGGGCCTCGGAGAGGTCGGCCTGCGAGAGGTCGTAGCTGGCCTCGTCGGCGGCGGCGAGGAGGGCGTCGACATCGGGGTAGGGGCGGTGGGCGACCAGCCGCTGGGCCCAGCGGTGGCTGCCGCAGCAGGCGAGAAGGGTCGCTTCGGCCGTGTCGGCCGCTGCGGTGTTGAAGCGCTCGAGGCCGGGTTCGCCGCCGCGCTGGCCGGGTAGCTGGGGCGAGAGCGTGGCCGGTATGGCCGAAGAGGCGAGCGCATGCTGGGTGTGGTGGAGTGTCGGCGGTCGCTTCGGGAGGCCGGCGTGGGATTCGCTGGACAGCGTGGGCTCCTCGAAGGGGACAGCAGGACGGCTGGGAAGTGTGGGGTGGATGAGTCGTAACGCTAGCCGTGGCTGCCGGAAGCTGTCCGACGGATGCGCGATTTTCACCCGGACGGGAGAGTTTCGACTCGTGTGATGGACGATGGTGGGGGTGGTTCGCGGTAGTTACGCCAGATATTGGAGGTATCCGAGTGGTACGGCACTCTGGGCGTGCCAGGTTCACGGGCGCCTTCCTCGCCGGGGCAGCGGCCTTCTCGATGACGCTGACCGGCTGTTCGAGTGACGAGCCGCCCACGGCGGCCGGCCAGACGCGGGGCGGGACCAAGGCACCCGCGGCCGTGAGCCCGTCACCGAAACCGACCCCGACACCCTCCAGGACCTACGCCCTCTCCCGGGCGCCCGCCACCATCCCCGCCGTACGCACGCACGAGGCAGCGCGCGGGCCGGGCTGGCGGCCGGGGCCCGGCGGCGGGGTCGTCGTCGCCAAGGGCAGCGAGGCGCTCGCCGACGAGGCGCGGCTGCTCGCCGGCGAGCTGAAGCTCGGCTACCGCGGCGCGGTCGCCGCCCGCGCCGGCGACGTGCAGCTGGCGCTCGGGGCCGGGGGCGCGCGCGAGTCGTACACCGCCCTCACCAGCGGCGGCCGGGTCAGAATCACCGGACCCGACGAGGCGGGTGTCTTCTACGGGACGCGGACCCTCAAGCAGGCGGTGAAATCGGGCGGCGCGATGCCGGAGGGCGTCGTACGCGACCGTCCCGACCGGCCGCAGCGCGGCCTGATGGTCGACATCGCGCGCAAGCACTTCTCCGCCGCCTGGATCGAGGCCCGGCTGCGCGAGATGGCCGACCTCAAGCTCAACCAGCTCGGCCTGCACTTCTCCGACGACCAGGGCTTCCGCATCGAGTCGGACTCGCACCCCGAGATCGTCTCGAGCAGGCACCTGACCAAGGCGGAGGTCCGCCGGATCATCGACCTGGCCGCGCGGCTGCACATCACGGTCATCCCGGAGATCGACTCCCCGGGACACCTCGGCGCGGTGCTCGCCGCCCATCCCCAGCTCCAGCTGCGGGACGCCGCGGGCAGGCAGGTGCGCGGGGCGATCGACATCGGACAGCCCGCGTCGGCCGAGATCGTGGACGAGCTGCTGAAGGAGTACGCGGACCTGTTCCCCGGCGCGTACTGGCATCTCGGCGGAGACGAGTACCAGGCCCTGGTCCGGCGCAACCCGGAGGCGTCGTTCCCGCAGCTGGCGGCACTCGCCCGCCAGAAGTACGGCCCGCAGGCACGGGTCCAGGACCTGGCGACGGCCTGGGTGAACGACCGCGCGGCGGTGGTGCGCCCCCTGGGCAAGAAGCCCAAGGCGTGGAACGACGGCTTCTTCCGCGGCGGCGTGGTCAGGGCGGACAAGGACCTCGAGGTCGAGTACTGGACGGGCAAGGAGATCGGGGCCAGGCCGCCGCTGGAGTACCTGCGCGAGGGCCGGCGGCTGGTCAATGTCAACGACGAGTACCTGTACTACGTGCTCGGCCAGCCGCAGACCTTCGTCTATCCGACGGGCCGCCGGATCTACGAGCAGTGGACCCCGTTCGTGATCCGCGGCACCCAGCCGGTGCCCCGTAAGTACTCGTCCCAGATCCTGGGCGGCCGCTTCGCGGTCTGGTGCGACCTCGCCAACTCCCAGACCCAGGAACAGGTGGCACGCGGCATCGCGATGCCGCTGCGGGCGACGTCCCAGAAACTGTGGGACCCGCGGAAGCCGGCGCGGAGCTGGCAGCAGTTCCAGGAGCTGGCCCGGAAGCTGGGCTGAGGGGCGGCCGGGCGCTCGCTGGGTCCCGGCGTCCTTAGGGGGCGTGGCGCCTTCCCTGGTCGACGTCTTGCAGCACATCCCCTGTGGACAGCTGGGCCATAGCCCGCTCCCGGATGCGGGCAACCACGTTCGGAACGGGGAAGCAGGAGCCGCACACCGTCGTCAACGTCTGGTGGACCGCGTGGCTCGCCACGAACCTGATCAATCCGGTGGCGGGCAGCCAGATTGACTCGGCTGACACTCCGGACGCCTTCAGCGCGGGCGCGGACGCCTTCGTCCTGGCGGGAATCCTCGACATCGCGGCCGCCGTGCTGGCGATCGTGGTCGTCCGCAGGCTGACGGGCATGCAGTACGTCAAGGCGGCGCTCAGGGCGGAGCAGGTCTCGAAGGAGGCCGCGGTGTGAGCCCGCCCGGGGGTGTGCGGGCCCACACCAGTCTTGGGTCGCGGCGGTCCCAACAGGGCGCTCTGCAGGCCGAGTTCCAGGTGGCCAGAATGTAACAGAGTTGTGGCGCATATGTGTGTGCTCGGCACGCGAAAGTGTTCCGGATCGGGTCGCCGATACGGTGGCGGCCGGGGTGCCGGAGGGAGTACTTTTCGCCAAGCGGCCCGCGGCTGAACCGGGGGACCTTTCTTCCGATTCCTGGAAGGAATGGGTATTCCCGGCCGACGCAGTGACGCATTCGAGCCACGGGGCGCAGTAAGAGGAAGTACTGCGTCCGCGATGGGAGGCGTCCGTGGCGTCCAAGAGCCTGAGGGAACTGATCGCACAGGCGGATGAGCGAGGCCTGGCCGCGAGCGGGCTCGCCTGCCTGGACCGCTGTCTGCCCGTGCTCGCATCCGAGGCCGACGCGCTGCGTCCGCTCTGGGCCGGTCTGGTGGAAGGCGAGGAGGACTGGTCGGGACGGCTCGCCGAGGCCAGAGCGACCATGGAGAGCGCCGCCGTCGAGGACGACGCCGCAGCCCTCGTACGTCAGATGCTCGGCGCCGCGCCCTCGGAGTGGGAGGCGGACCCCCTGCGGGAATGGGCGGACGACTGCTCCGTCGCCGCGCTCGAACTCCACAACCGCTTCGACGCGGGCTCGGGTGCCGACGAACCCGCCGCTGCCGATGTCGTCGACGTACTCACGCGCTGCCGAGAGGGCGAGCCGGACGGAGCGGGACCGCTCGTCGCCGGTGAACTGCGCCGCCAGATACAGATCCTGGAGATCCTGGCCGACGCACAGGGCGGCGTCGGGCTGCGCCAGGCGCTGGACGTGTCGATCGAGGGCCAGCGCGTGCTGCGCGCGGTCGTCTCGCGACGGGCGCGCGTCAAGCGCTGAGGCGCCGGATCGAGGGCGAGCCCGGGGGGCAGTGCTGCCCCACTGGCCCCGGGGGTCAGTGCTGCCCGGCCGGCAGTTGACCGGTGCAGGTGGCTCGTCCGTAGCTGCCCGACGCGGTGGCCAGTTGTACGTGCTTGCCGCGGATGGCGAGCGAGCAGTTGGCCTGGCCGCCCTTGTCGTCCAGGACGAGGCCGATGGTCGGCGCCTTGCCCAGCGGTACCTGGACCGTCTTCTTCCAGGGCAGCGCAACGCGCTTCTCCACGGTCGCCTTGCCCGACTCGCTGCGCGCGAGGTACGCGAGCTCGGCCGTGCCCTGTCCGGTCACCTCGTACGTCACCTCCGCGGTCGGGACGGCGCGCGGCTTGGGCTTCTCGTCGGTGTTGAGAAAGCCGTACCCGATGAGCCCGCCACAGGCGAGCAGCGCCACGGCGGCGATGGCCAGTCCGCGCCGGTCCGGGCCACCGCTCTTTCCGGCTTCCGCCGGGCTCGCGGCTTCAGTGGACTCGGTGGACTCAGCGGATTCAACGGATACAGGCGATTCCGTGGATGGCATGGCGGACCGGCTTTCGGTGAATTGAGCTCTCTGCGGAACCGGGCGTTTATACATGACGCGGCCCGCCCGGCGCGAGCGAGCGGAAGAAACGGGCGAATCGACGCTCTTTTCAGGGGGCAACTGTCCCGAATGTCCCGGGGGTTGACTGGGCGTCACTCAAGCGATTAGAAACACGCCGCCACAGCCGTGAACTGCCAGTTCTCGGTCGTGGAGCCATGAGTCACGCCGACCGGAAACCTCCGGGTCGGCTCATTCGGCGTGCCTATTTCGCATGCGGCGGAACTGGTGCGCCGATGCGAAAGGGCATTGGTGTGAAAGTTCCGTACGGGAGATATATCTCCTGTCTGGTGGTCTCGGCGGTGGCGGGAACGCTGCTGCCGCAGGTCGCGTATGCGGCCCCTGCGTCGTCGTCGAATGACGACGGCAAGGGGATCGTCGACACCGTAAAGGGCTGGTTCTCCGACGACGACGAGGAGGCGGACAAGCCGCCGGTCGGCGGGAAGCTGGAGATACCCAGCCGCGAGAAGCTGCCGAAGGGCAAGAAGCTTCCGAAGGCCAAGCGGGTCAAGGAGCTGACCGAGCGGCGCACATCGCAGGCGCGGTTCTTCGAGCTGTCGGACGGCCGGGTGGAGGCCGAGCTGTCGGCCGTGCCGGTCTCGTACAAGTCCGGGAAGTCCTGGAAGCCGATCGACACCGCGGTGCGCGCCACCGAGGACAAGGGCTTCGACTTCGCGAACACGGCCAATACCGGCCGGAGCTGGTTCGGTTCTGATCCGGGCAAGCTGCTGCGCTTCGAGTCCGCGGGCGGCGGGGCCATCAGCATGGGCCTGACGGGCGCGGCCGGGAACACCCTGAAGCCGCAGGCCGACGGCGACACGATCACGTACAAGGGCGCGGCTTCGGGCGCCGATCTGCAGTACAAGGTCGGCCGGGGGCAGGTGAAGGAGAACATAGTCCTGGCCGAACGCCCGGCCGGACCGGTGTCGTTCACCTTCACCCTGAACACCGAGGGCCTGACGCCGAAGTCGCGCAAGGACGGCTCGGTCGCCTTCTACGGTGAGGCGCCGGGCACGCCGGTGATGGTGATCCCCGCTCCGTATATGACGGATGCCAAGAAGGACGCGCTGTCGCCGACGGGTGGTACGTACTCCACCAAGGTCTCCCAGAAGCTCACCCGGGACGGGAAGAACTGGAAGCTGACCCTCGCGCCGGACGCCACGTGGCTGGCGGCGAAAGAGCGTCAGTATCCGGTGGTGATCGACCCGACGATCACCATCGCACCGAACGCGGCCACCTCGCAGGACACGATGGTCCTGTCCGACCAGGCCGCGGTGAACTTCAACTCCACGTGGAAGCTGTCGGCCGGCAAGACGGACACCGGTATCGCCCGCTCGCTGATCAAGTTCCCGCTCACCGAGGTCCCGGCGGGCGTGAAGGTCGACGCCGCCCGCCTGGAGATGTACTACGACCAGGCGCACACCACCAACGGCAACCAGGTCACCATCGAGGCACACCGGGCCACCGGCGCCTGGGACGAGACGACGGCGAACTGGACCAACACCAACGCCCTGGTGGGTGAGCTGTCCGGTACCACCGTCCAGCAGGACGACGGGGACCCCGGTACGGCGGCGGTCGGCGAGTGGCCCGGCGGCACCACCACCGGTGGCGCTGCGACCAACGACGACTTCGCGTACAACAAGAACGCGCTCACGGGCGAGACGTACACCTGGCAGCCGCAGGTCCCGGAGACCGACAGCTACCGGGTGGATGTGCACTACCCGGCGGCTGCGGACGCCGCCACGGCGGCTCCGTACACCGTGAACTACAGCGGCGGCACGAAGAACTACACGGTCAACCAGACCGGGACCGGCGGGGTCTGGAAGACCCTGGACGCCGCTGAGTACACCTTCGCCAAGGGCAACGCCGGCAAGGTCGTCCTGGGCGACACCGGCAGCTCCACGACGCGGACGCTGGCGGACTCGGTCCGGCTGGTGAACCCGGCGCAGATCGTGAAGCCGGTCGGCAAGTACAACCTCTGGCACAAGTTCCCGGTCACCGACACGGTCCAGAAGTGGGTGTCCGGCACCGCCACGAACAACGGCTTCGTGCTGAAGGCCACCGATGAGTCGGGTACGGCGCTGACCGGTGGTCCGCGCTACGAGGCGGGCGACGGCGACTACGGCGGCGAGACCTCCACCATTCCGCGCCTCACCGTCACGTACGGCAAGGTCGGCACCGCGCTGGACTCGCCGACCGTGGTGCACGGCACGGGCCCGGAGCTGTCCTGGCCCGCGTACGTCAACACCAGCGGCGCGGCGAACGACGCGATCGTCGAGTACCAGCTGCACCGCTCCACGCAGCAGGTCTTCACGCCCTCCGCCGCGACCCTGATCGCCCCGATCGCCTCCACGGCGACGACCTACACGGACACCACCGCGGTACCGACGCCGGACTCCAGCTCCAGCGAGATCGGGAAGTCGTACTTCTACCAGCTCGCGGTCAAGACCAAGGGCGGCGAGCTGCTCGGCTCTCCGACCCGGGTGGTGGGCATCCCCAAGGCCGGTCGGACGATGAAGATCATCCAGGCGGGTCAGACGGACACCACGCTCTCCTCGCAGCAGCCGACCACCAACCAGGACGCCATCCAGTCCCTCGGTGTCGGCCAGACCTGGCTGAGCGTCGGCAACAACTCCACCACGTACGGCAAGACGCGCGCCGTGCTGAAGTTCCCTACCAGCTCGATCCCCACCACCGCCACGGTGCTGGAGAACAAGATGTACATGTGGGGAGCGGAGACCACCAGCACCACCAATGGTGCGATCTACGAACTCCACTCGCTGACCCGGGACTTCACCGAGACCCAGGCCACGTGGAACAACGCGACCTCGACGACGCCGTGGACGACGGCGGGCGGCGACATGTCCGCCACCGTCGCCGACACCGTCCCGCAGATCACGGACGAGGTCGGCCGCCACTGGTGGGACGCCACCGGACTGATGCAGTCCTGGGTCAAGACGCCCGCCAACAACAAGGGCGTCGCCGTCAAGCTGAAGGACGAGACCACCACCGGCCCGCAGGAGCGCACCCTGTTCCTGTCGTCGGAGGCCTCGGACCCGCAGCTGCGCCCGTACATGCAGGTCATCTACGTCGACGCGACGACCGAGGACACGTACTACGCGCCGCAGACGCCGGCCCGTATGACCCCGAACTCGCAGTACACGGTCGAGTTCACGGTCACCAACACCACGTCCACGGCGTGGGCGGCCGGTGAGCGGCAGCTGTCGTACACCTGGAAGCTGCCCGACGGCACGGACGTCACCACGGGCGGCAACCAGCTGTCCACCGCGATCCCGGCCCTCCTGCCGGGCAAGTCCGCCACCATCCAGGCCCAGGTCAAGACCCCCATCAACTCCGATGAGGGCAACAAGCGCCTGGATTACGTGCTCGGCTGGGACATCAAGAAGGTCGCCGACGGCACCTGGCTGTCCGCCGGCACCGGCGCCATCCCGCAGCTGAAGCAGAACGTCACGGTCGAGGACCCCACCTCCAACACCCTCGGCCTGGAGAAGTTCTACGGCTACACCGGCAAGAACACCGGCGCCGGCGCCAGCATGATGAACAACCTCGCCTCCGGCAACGCGGTGTGGTCGTACAACGCGTTCAACAACCCCGGCCGGGGTCTCAACACGTTCTTCCGGCTGGCCTACAACAGCCTGGACACCTCCGACACGGTCTCCGGTCACGGCTGGTCCATGCAGGCATCGGGGCCGATCCGTCTCGGAGCGCCCCTGGAGTTCCACCCCAAGCCGAACCCCACCGAGATCCGTCTCCCCGACGGTGACGGCACCACCCACGTCTTCCGCTGGGACTCGGCCACGAGCTCGTGGAAGGCGCCGGCCGGTGTGCACTACAAGCTGGCCGCCAAGGCAGGTCTGGACTGCACCCCGCTGAAGGACCCGATCCCGGACGCCTGGACGATGACCCGGCCGGACGGCACCCGGTTCCTGTTCGGCTGTGACGGCTACCTGACCTCCACGGTGGACAAGAACGGCAACACCATGCTGTTCACCTACGAGGAGCGGAAGTCCAACAACAAGCCGACCAAGTTCCTGACGTACATCACCGACCCCGCGTCGCGGCAGACGTTGACGGTGGACTACTTCAAGAAGGGCGACGCCTCCTACGAGTACGTCTCGAGCACCGGCACCATCGCCACGGGCTCGAACCTGACCAACTCCAAGATCTACGACCACATCAAGTCGGTCACCGACGTCTCCGGCCGTAAGATCAACTTCTGGTACACCGACAAGGGTCTGCTCGGCCAGTTCACCGACGGCGTCGGCTCTTCGCAGCCGAAGGTGTTCAAGTTCGTCTACGACGCCACGCAGGGCAACAAGAACGTCAAGATGGTGTCGGCCACCGACCCCCGGGGCAACGCCACCAAGCTGGACTACTACGCCCCGCAGACCGGCGACGACCCGAAGTACCACTGGTGGACCAAGACCATCACGGACCGGCTGAACAACAACACAACGTTCGCCTACAAGGCGAACACGACGAACACGAACTTCACCGACACCAAGGTCACGGACGCCGAGTCGCACTCCACGGACTACGTCCTGGACGACTTCGGTCGCCAGGTGAAGTCCACCAACGCCAAGTCCGAGTCCATGGACCTGTCCTGGGACGCGGATAACAACGTCATCCTCCAGAAGGAGGCGAACGGCGCCCAGACCACCTGGACGTACGACCCGAAGACCGGCAACCCGCTGACGATGAAGGACGCGGAGGCCAACAAGAACGGCACCGCGGCGACGGTCTACACGTACCAGACCCGCCTGGACGGCTACTCGGCCGATCTGTCGACCAAGACCTCCCCGGAGGGCCGCAAGTGGCAGTTCGGCTATGACGCCTTCGGCAACCTGAAGACGGTCACCGATCCCCTGGGCGCCGCCACCACCTCGGTGCCCGACGACTACACCACCAAGTACGACTACGACGCCTACGGGCAGTTGACCAAGGCCACCGACGCCAACGGCAACGCCACCGTCAACTCCGACTTCGACGTCATGGGCTACCCCAGGACGATCACCGACGCGGAGAGCCACGCCACCTCGTTCGTCTACGACGCGCGCGGTCAGGTCACCTCGGTGACCGACGTGCTGGGCACCACCACCACCCAGACCTACGACGCCTTCAAGCGTCCGCTGGTCAACAAGGTGCCCAAGGATCAGGCGCAGGGGGTGTTCATCACCACTCCGGCCCCGGTGTACGACGCCAACGACAACGTCACCAGCAGCACCGCCCCGGACGGCGTGGTGTCCACCGCGGTCCATGACGCCGCGGACCAGGTGACCGAGTCGACCGGCCCGGACAACAACCTGAGCGGTCGCACGACGCGCTACGCCTACGACAAGGTCGGCAACCTCAAGACCACGACCGAGCCCAAGGGTGTGGCGACGACCTCCGTCCCGGACGACTACGTCACCACCAACACCTACAACGAGATCTACCAGCTCATGGCGGTGGTGAACGCCCAGGGCGACAACGTCTCCTACGAGTACGACAACGTCGGCAACGCGGTCACGGTCATCGACCCGAAGAAGAACGCCACCGCCGACACCACCGACTACACCAGCAAGAGCACCTTCGACCTCAACCACCGCGTGACCAAGGTCACCGACGCGGCGGGCAAGTTCACCACGCGCGAGTACGACAAGGACTCGCTGGTGGTCAAGAGCACCGACAAGGAGGGCAACACCAGCGAGGTCGTCTACGACCAGCGCGGCAAGACGATCGAGCAGCGGGTCCCCTACTCGGGCAGCACCCTTCGCATCACGAAGTTCGAGTACGACCAGATGGGCAACACCACCAAGGTGATCAGCCCGCGCGGCACCGCCACCGCGGCCGTGGACGACTTCACCAGCCGCACCGAGTACGACAAGCTCAACCGCCCGGTCAAGCAGTTCCAGCCCTACGACCCGGCGGACGCGCGCTACAACGACCCCAACGTCTACACCCAGACGACCTACGACGCGGTCGGCCGCCCCTCGCGGGTCTCCGCGCCGCCGTCGGCGGGTCAGACGGTCCGCAACGACACCGACTACACCTACTTCGACAACGGTTGGGCCAAGACGTCCACCGACCCGTGGGACATCGTCACCTCCTACGGCTACAACCAGACCGGCCAGCAGGTCTCGCGCACCCTCACCTCCGCCGGCGGCTCCAGCTCGCGGACCCAGGGCTGGGCGTACTTCCCCGACGGCAGCCTCCAGGCCCGCTCTGACGACGGCGTGCCGGTCGGCGCCCACGTGGTGGTGGCCGACAACTCCGACACCCAGACCACGTCGGCGACCGGCACCTGGGCCACGGCTTCGGCCACCGGCCAGCAGGGCTACGACCACCGCACCCACGCGGCGGGGACGTCGACGGACACGTTCACCTGGACTCTGAACGTTCCGCAGGACGGCAGCTACACCGCCTACGCGAAGTACCCGACGACCTCGGGCGCCTCCACGGCGGCGAAGTACACCGTCACCCACGACGGCGGCACCACCGACAAGACGGTCAACCAGACCACCGGCGGCGGCACCTGGGTCTCGCTGGGCTCGTTCACCTTCAAGCAGGGGAACACGTCCAAGATCACCCTGGCGACCGACGCCTCCGGCAAGGTCGTCGCCGACGCGGTGAAGATCGTCCGCACTGCCACCGAGACGGACAACGAGAAGAAGAACTTCACCTACTCGTACGACCTCAACGGCAACCTCACCTCGATCGGGGACACCTCCTCGGGTGCCAAGATCGACACGTACTCGATGACCTACACCGGGCTGAACCAGGTCCAGAAGGTCAGCGAGTCGCTGTCCGGCATCGAGAAGAAGGCCACGTCGTTCACCTACGACGCCAACGGCCAGAAGGAGACGACGACCCACCCGGACCAGTACGCGCAGTACATCTACGACCTGCGTGAGCTGGTCAAGACGGTGAAGGTCGGCAAGTCCGCCTCGGACGCCTCGCCGAAGACCACCGACTACACCTACACCGACCGTGGCCTGCGGCTGAAGGAGACCAAGGCCAACGGCAACACGGTCGACTACGCCTACTACCTGAACGCGGCGCTGAAGACCCAGACCGAGAAGAAGCCCAACGGCACCCTGGTCTCCTCGCACACCTACGCCTACGACGCCAACGGCAACCAGGCGCAGGACGTCGCGTCCAAGATGAACGCCGACAACCACGGCGCGTACCTGAACTCCACCACGGACTACACCTACGACCCGGTCAACCGGCTCGCCCAGTCCGTGAAGACGGGAACCGGCGCGGGCACCGAGACCTACGTCCACGACAACAACGCCAACGTCGTCACCCAGACGATCAAGAACGTCACGACCAACTACACCTACGACCGCAACCGGCTCCTCAGCTCAAGCATCGGCGCCGCCGGCAACAGCTACAACTACGACCCGTACGGTCGACTGGACACGGTCGTCGCGGCCGGCAAGGTGGTCGAGGACCGGGACTACGACGGCTTCGACCACGTGGTCAAGAACGCCAAGCTGCAGACCGACGGGGTCACGACGAAGACCACCTCCTACGTCTTCGACCCCCTTGACCGCACGGCATCCAAGACGGAGGGCGGCAAGACCACCGACTTCAACTACCTCGGTACCTCCAGCGAGGTTCTGAACGAGGCCGTTGCCGGCGAGGTCACCAAGTCCTACCAGTACAGCCCGTGGGGCGAACGCCTGACGCAGCTGAAGCACAACACCGACGGCACCGAGGAGCTCGGCGTCTACGGCTACAACGGCCACACCGACGTCGAAACCCTCACCGACACCAGCGGTGACACCAAGTCCACCTACGGCTACACCGCCTACGGCACCAACAACGACGCCGAGTTCACCGGCATCGACAAGCCCGACACCGCCCAGCCCGACAAGGAGGCGTACAACCCCTACCGCTTCAACGCCAAGCGCTGGGACGCCTCCAGCGGCACCTACGACATGGGCTTCCGTGACTACAGCCCCGGCCTGAACCGCTTCACCAGCCGGGACATGTACAACGGCGCCCTGTCCGACATGCGGCTGGGATCGGATCCCTTCACAGGGAACCGCTACGCCTTCACCGGCGGCAACCCGATCAGCGGCGTCGAGATCGACGGGCACAACTGGTGCGAAGGAGGCTCCTTCTGCCCCTGGGACGACAACTTCGCCACTGCCTATGTCGGCGCCGTCAAGACTGTCGCCGACACGCTTGCCAGCCCCGTGATGGCCGCAGAGCCGATCCTTCGGGAGAAGTGCCCTGGATGCTTCGGAACTCCCGGTAATCCCAATGGAGTGGATCTGGGATTCGAATGGGTCTCAGGCACCGGCCCCAAGGAGCGAGACTTCGGCGGAAACGACGCCTTCACGCAGTCGCTCATGGACCACTACCACGTCCAGCGCGTGCGGGAGATCGCGGCCGATAACATCAACATCGGCAACTACAATATGGGCGAAACGGTCGCACAGGGAGAACCGGACGAGAAGACGGGGTTCATACCGAATAACGGCTTGAATCACTCCCTGAACTCCAAGACCCTCTTCATGGACTTCACGTCGAACATGTCCGCGGCGTTCCTGGGTTCCTACACCATGGACTACACGGTCAAGTCCATCGACAAGGAGGCGGGGACGGCGACCATTCAGTTCCATGTGCACAACAACAGCACCATGAACTCTGGAACGCATATTGCCCCGGAGCTCGGCGGGTACAGCGATTGGTGGGATGAAAACATCGCCGGACCCCTCAATACGTATTACGATACGGGGCGTTTCAGCAAGAAGGAGCAGGACATCACGTGGACGGAGACGGTCGACCTCAACGACACCACGGCTCCGTCGCAGTCGTCGTCGTCATCGTCGTCGGGGGAGTCGAGTGGCTTCCTGGACACCGTGACAAGTTGGCTGGGCAGCCTCTTCTGATGGCAGGCTGACGCGTTCGCTCCCGCCGGTTGCCCGGTCGGGACGCGCCTTGAAAACGGCGGGGCTGCCCCCCAGGGATCCCTGGGGGGCAGCCCCGCCGCCCGGAACGACTGGAAGTGGATAGCGTGAAGCTCGACGTATTTCGCATCGGTGCAAGCCTTGCGACCGCCACCTTGACGGTACTCGCCTCGGCCGCTTGCGGGACGAGCGAACCCGCCGTCGTCACTCCGGAGGCCGTGCAGCATTCCGAATTGGTCGGCCGATGGAACGGAGGGCCGGAATGCAGATCGCCACTTCCGGTCATTCGGCTGCGTGACGACTACACCTTTTCCGTCAAGGATTTTCCGGTAGCGTGGGACGGCCCAGGGGCGGACTCGCAGGTGACGCGCCGTTCGACCGACGGGAAATGGCATGCGGTCAACAAGGATCCTGGTCTGACGCCCTATCTGGTGCTTAAATTCGAGAAGGAGAAAGACAACAAGTTTCTGCCATTCTATGTGGAGAATGGCGAGCTGTGGATGAGCGGGAGTGTCCCGGTGCCCGGGGAGCCCGGCCAGTCCTACTCGTGTCAGTACAAGCGCACTTCTGCCGACCCCGACTTCGGCCGGTAGCGGGTCTGCCCGAGGATGTGACGGATGACGGTGACATGGTGGTGGTCACCGCCCGCGCTCAGGATGTGGCGGCGATCTCGGCGGGATGCTGCTAGGTGGTTTCGGTACGGTCGGCGGTGGCGCGGGCACGGTGCTGGGTGGTGCCGAGTGCATCGCTCTGGGGATCGAGACCCTCGGTCTCGGGTGTGTACTCGGCGCCGCGATCGTGACGACGACCTCCTGGCCTGGAGTTTCGATTCGTGGAGACGGTCCTGCGGAGCTCCAAAGAATCAGTGAGCGGCGCAGGGTACTTCCAGGTCGCGGAGCAGCTGTTCGGCAGCGAAGACCTCCTGGTTGCGGCAGTCCCGGTGATGCGTGAAGACACCTTGCGGCTCACTTTGAGCGAACTGGACACGGAGAGGCTGTCCTCCGGGGCCCGTGCGGCACTGGTTGACTACCTGACTTGAGCCGGGGGGAGAGTCCGACCATCGCAACGGCCCGCCGGAGTGTCTGGTGGGCCGTCCGCTTTCCTCCCGAGTATCGGCGCGCAGCCCCAGGTGACAGGTTGTGCCAGGAGAGCCTGGCGCACGCGGTTCGGGGCAGGTCCTATGAAGCCTGCGCGGCCGGGGCGTCCTTGAGGGAGGCGACGAACGATGTCCAGGCGGGGGCCGTGAGGGTGAGGACCGGGCCGTGGGGGAGCTTGGAGTCGCGGACCGGGACGATGGCGGTGTGGGTGTCACAGACCTCGACGCAGTCTCCACCGCTGCCATTGCTGTACGTGCTCTTGCGCCAGGCGGCCGCGCCGGGGAAGGCCTCGGCGACCTCGACGCAGTTCCCTCCGTCGCCGTTGCTGTGACTGCTCTTGCGCCAGACGGCCGTGCTCAAGTCAATCCCGTTGCTTGCCATTTCGGTCATCCTCAGCCGCTTGCTCGATCAGGGCGAGGGACGCCTCCGGCGGCAGTGCGGCGGCCCTGAGCCGATCGTATGCCTTGCGGTACTGCTTCACGAGGGCCGGATCGTCGATGGTGTCCCCGCTGTACTGCGCCTCCGTGTAGACCAGGGGTGGGGCATCCGGGAAGGTCATGATCATGGCTGTGCCGAGCATGAGGGGATGCGGTCCACAGTTCCACGGAAGGATCTGTGGAACGATCCGACGGCGCCTCGCCAATGCCGCGATCCGCTCCAGCTGTTCGGCCGCCTGCACCGGCGGGAGGATCGGCTGACGCAACAGCGACTCGGGAAGGATCGCCCAGTACTCCGGGGTCCTGTGGTCGCCGTCGAAGAGCCGGGCCCGGGCCATGCGGGCACTGACCTTCTCCTCCACCTCGTCCTCGGGCGCTAGCGGGTGCGCCGACCGCACAACTGCCCGCGCGTACGCGTCCGTCTGCAGCAGTCCGGGAATCAGCGTCGGACACCACTCCTCGATGGTCTCCGCGTGCTTCTCCGCCTCCAGGACGCGCTCGAAGTAGCTGGCGTGGCCTCGCCTCTTCGCCTTCCGTACGTCCTCGCAGCGGCGCTTGAAGAAGCCGTCCGTCCCCAGCGCTTTGTCCACGTGCTCGGCCAGCTCCGCCGGCATGCGGCGCTCACCGCGTTCGATCTCGCTGAGGTGGCTGGGGCCGTAGAAGCTGCCCTCGACCAGCTGCTGGAGGGTGAGCCCGGCCTCCTCCCGCTTCCAGCGCAACTCCTTACCGTAGAAGGTGGGGACGCTTGCCGACCCGTCGATGTCCTTGCGCTGTCCCATCGTTCACCGCCTCTGGTGCCGTTACCGCCCGTTTCCCGGCGTTTCCCCGGCCGATACCAATCGCGGTGCGCATTACCGCAGTTCACGGCGGGGATCCCGAACCTCTTTCACGGTACGCGGACCGGCGTCAGAGTGTGATGAGTTCGTCACAGAGCGCACTGGAAGGTGTGACCCCGATGCACGACCACCCCGACGTACAGGACTGCGCAAAGGAGCTGCGGGCCGCCCTCGCCGCCCACGGCATCACGCTGCCGTCCCTCGGCGTCGACCTGCCGACCTTCGCCGCCGGCTACCGCACCCCGCCTCTCATCGCGCTGGGCAACTGCAACCTGGCCACTGCGCGCGCCCTGGTCGCCGCCCTGCGCAAGGGAGTTGCGTGATGCGACCACCGCTCACCCTGCAACTGCTCGCCACCCCGAAGGACGTGCCCGAGGTTCGCCGGGCCCTGCGCGCGTACATGGGCGGTCCCTGCGCCGACCTTCAGTTGTGCGCCAGCGAGCTGATCACGAACGTCGTCCGCCATCTCGGGGAGGGCGTCCCCGTGACCGTCCGCGTGCTCTGCGAGCAGGGCCGTACGCGACTGGAGGTCACGGATCCCGACCCCCGGGCCCTGCCTCTCCTGGGCGAGGCCGCCGCCGACGACGAGACCGGCCGCGGCCTCGCTCTGCTCGGTGCCGTGACGCTGCGGTGGGGCGTGGAGCAGGGGCCCGGAAGCAAGACCGTGTGGTGCGAGTTACAGGGCATTCACGACGGTTCACGAGGAATGGTCGTCGCCGTGACCGGCAGCTGATTGCTGTCGGCGCGCCTCGGATGCGCAGGCGTAATACGTCGTAATACGGTCGCGGTATGGCGAAGACCCGGATTTCGATCAGCCTCGACCCCGAGGATGCCGAGCGCATCCGGGCGGTGGCCGCCGAGCATGGCCTCGACGTCTCCGCGTTCCTCGTCATGGCGGGCCGCAAGGAGGCTGCCCGGCTGGCGCGGATAGCGGAATCCTTCGCCGACATCGATGCCGCGATCGTCCAGGCAGAGGCGGAGGCGGACACGCTTCCCTGGCCGCCCGACGGTGACGTCGATGCGGAGGAGCTGGCCCGAATCGAGGCCGAGATCGCGGCGGCCCGTGCCGCGTCCGCCGCGCGCCGACGTGGGGCCGCGGCGTGAACCTGGGCTGTCCCACCTGTCCTGACCTTGACGCCCTCGGCGACGTCGTCTAGGACGCCGGGATGCTCATCGCTCTCGCGGACAAGAAGCCTGGGCCCGCCCTCGCCAGGCACCGGGCCTTCTGCCGGAACGGGCTTCCGGTGGTGCCGGCCCCTGTGGTTGCACAGGCTCGGCGGGGTGGGGCTGCTCGGGCTCATCTCGCCAGAGCGCTCAAGGAGTGTGCGGTGGTGTGCTGCTACACGGATACGGAATGGCGGCGCGTGGGCGAGCTGATCGGTAGGGCGGACTTGGCTGCCAAGAAGCGGCCCGATCCTGGCGACGGCCTGGTCGCGCTCACCGCACTGCAGATCGGTGCGGCGATGGTCGCGACATCCGATCCCGGGGACATCCAGGCGTATCTGGATCAGCTGCCGGGTGCCGCGCCGATCATTCCTGTACGTATCTGAACCGGGCGACATGCTGAGCTGATCCGTACGGGGGTTGTGGAAACGGATGGGGAATGACGGACTGCTCGACGTCATCACGCGGTTGACGGCACGCGGCAGGCAGCCGCTGGAATGCGGCGAGCCCGGGCACGGGGCGGGGCATGTGTGCCTTCCCGTGTCGCAAGAGATCGGACTGGCCGGGCTGGTCGAGGGCATCAGCGGGCGCTACGGATCGTCACGCAACCTTGCCATGGGCGGGTGTGCCGACCCGACGGCGGACGCGACGACGGGGCTGCCGCTGCTCACGCCGTTCCGTGGGCGTGTGGTGGACATGCGAGCCTGGGCCTACGGGAGTTGCTGGATCGGGGCCGGGACGGTTTGCGACGGCGATGCTGTCCAGCGCGTTGTCGTGATCGCCGCGAGGGCCGTACCCGTCGTCGAGGGCCTGCCTGCGGACGCCTCGTGGGTGGAGAAAGTCGTCGCTGTGACCGGCTGGGGCGAGCGCCGGATGCGTACGGTCGACTGGGCGGCCGTGCAGGAGCGGTTGGGCACCGTGTTGCCCAGCGATTACAAGCAGCTCGTTGAGATCTTCGGGTATGGGGCCTTCGACAGTTTCCTCACCCTGTACGTGCCCGACGCCCGGGTCGCCGGCGTCGACATCGTCGGGGGGCCCGAGCGCCGGGCCGGGCTCAGCACATTGGCCCTCGCGAGCCTCTGGGAGCCGTACGACGCGTACCCAGTCCCGGGCGGGCTGCTCGAATGGGGTTCGTCCGAGCAGGCGGACCAGTTCCTCTGGCTCACGGAGGGTGACGACCCGGATCATTGGCCGATCCTCGCGACGGCGGACATCCCGGACTCCTGGCGCCGGTTGGGCGGCTCGACCGCCGAGGTCGTCTTCCGCATGCTCACCGAACGCGCGCATCCCTTCTCGACCGCTCGGTACTTCGATACGCACTGGTTCCAGAGTTACGAGGACTGAACCGATGCGCGGTGACCATGGGTGACGTGCCGGGGTTGACCATGAATGACCCGGGGTCACCGGCATGGAGGCGGTGGGGCACGGGGTCGCCGTGACGTGCCCGGCCGGCCCCGACGACGAGGCCTCCAGGGGGATTCGCCGGAATGGTCCGCCGGTTCGCGTTCCGGCGTCGACCTGATATAAACCGGCCATACTTCGCCGTGCCGATCCGGCCGTCGCGTCCTGCCCATCACCCTGAAGGGTTACTTCGTGCTGCCCTCGTCCCGTAACTTCTCCGCCGCTCTGGCTGCCACCGGCGCGATATTCCTGGCCACGGCCTGCGGGCACCAGGGCCAGGACGCCCCGGCCGCCGACGCCGCCGCGGCCACCTCCACCAGCGTGACGTCGGACGCGCCCGCCGCGTCCGCCTCGCCGAGCGGTTCCGCCTCCGCCTCGGCGTCTGCTTCCCCCTCCAACTCCGCCTCCGCCTCCGCGAAGCCGTCCGCCAGCGCGAAGCCGGCCGCCAGCGGCTCCAGCGCCACCGGGAACGGCGGTACGGGGACGGCTCAGGCGGCTCCGACCGCCCACGCGCCGAACTTTCCCGTGCGCGTCGACGTGGGCACTGCCACGCAGATCATCACCGTGAAGGCCAGTGGCTCGTACGCCACCGTGACCGCATGGGCCAAGGGGTCGTCCGGCTGGAAGTCCGTCATCTCCGACAGCGGCCGGGTCGGCTCGAACGGCGTCGTCGACGGCGCAACACGCAGGCAGAGCACGTACACCACGCCCTCGGGCACGTACACCATCACCGAGGGCTTCGGTGTCGAGTCCGGCGGCACGAGCATGCCGTACACCCGGGTCAACGACAGCCACTGGTGGGTGCAGGACCCCGAGTCGAAGTTCTACAACCAGATGCACACCGCGGCCGGGGCCGACTTCCCGCTCACCGAGACCGGTGACCGCGGCAGTGAGCACCTCATCAACTACCCCACCCAGTACGCCAAGGCCCTGGTCATCAACTTCAACCGCTGGCCCGCCACGCCCGGCCGCGGAGCCGGGATCTTCCTGCATGTCAACGGCAAGGGGGCGACCGCGGGTTGCGTATCGGTGCCGCGCTCGACCATGGACCGGATCATGTCCTGGATCCAGCCCGGCGCCCACCCGCGCATCGCCATCGGCTGACGCACCGGGCGACGCGGACGGCGCCCGAAGCGTGACGACGTCTGTACGCAATGCTCGAACTCGTGTGTGAGAACCGTCACTTCCCGACACCGTGATGTTCTGCGCCGACCTGGCGCTTGGGCATACATGGATACGGACTTTGGAGTGCTGCCCAGCGCTGCCGACATGCGCGCGTACGTAGCCGGGGTCGTCGACCGCCTCACGCAGCGCAGCAGGCTGCCGCTCGACTACTCCGTCGCCAGCCTGCGGCTCGTCGACTTCATGGTGGACGGGGTACGCCGCAGCCGTCCGGACATCGGGCAGGTCGCGGGGCTGCTCCAGGGACTCGGGGCGTACACGGGAGAGGTGATCGTCCGGCGGGCCGGGGCGGAGTGGGTCGACCTCGGCGCCGCGCAGCGGGAGTTGTTCGGGCAGCCGGCGGGCGTCCGGATGCCCGACGGGCGGGTGTGGAATCCGCTCGGCAAGGTCGTCAACCGCTTCGAACTGGGCGGCCCTGAAGAATCCGTTCAGCGCCTCTATCTTTTGCTGCACGGGCGGGCGCGCAGGACCGCCGACTCGAGGGCCGCCTGCGGACGGTGACGTTTCTCGGTCTCCGTACGCAGAGAAGTAGGGGCATGTGCCAACAGGCGCTGGTGCGGAGAGGGAAGTGTGGGGGCGTACGACGCGGAACTCGGAGCTGCCGTCGAGCGGGCGCAGCAGGGGGACGAGGACGCCTTCGCCGTTGCGTACCGGCTGGTGCAGCCAGGGCTGATCGGGTACGTCCGCGGGCTTGTCGGCGACGATGCCGAGGACGTGGCGGCCGAGGCGTGGCTGGAGATCGCCCGTGACCTCGGTCGGTTCCGGGGGGACGGTGCGGGGTTCCGGGGCTGGACTGCGACGATTGCCCGGCACCGCGCCCTGGATCATCTGCGTAAGCAGAAGCGGCGTCCGCGTACCTCTTTACTCGAGCAGGACGTGCTGGACCTTCCGGGCGGACAGGACACGGCCGCCGCGGCGCTCGAAACGCTCTCCACCGAGCGTGCTCTCGCGCTGATCGGCCGGCTGCCGCGCGAGCAGGCGGAAGCCGTACTGCTGCGCGTGGTCGTCGGACTCGACGGGCCGGCGGCGGCACGGGTACTGGGCAAGCGCCCCGGCGCCGTACGCACCGCGGCGCACCGGGGACTGAAGGGACTGGCGGAGCTACTGGCCAGGGCGTACGCCGAAGGATGAGAGATGAAACCCGAACCGCAGGACCCGCGCACACCTGAGCTCGAAAGGCTGCTCGGGGCGGCGCGCCGGCCCGGCATGCTCGATACCGGTGCCGAGGAGCGGGCGCTCCAGGCGTTCCGGGAGGCGCGCGAGGCGGGCCTGTTCACGGCGCGGGTGCGGTGGCGGCGGAGCCGGGACGACTGGCGGACGGCCGGTGAGCGGTACAGGGTGCGGGTCTTCAGGGCGCTGGTGGCGGGTGTTGCCGCCGCGGCGGCGGTGGGCGGGGTTGCGGTCGCGGCCGGGAAGGGCGCGATCCCGTCGCCGTTCGGGGGCGGCGCGGGGCCGAAGCCGGTACGGAGCGCGCCCGCGGAACCGGGGCCGGAGGAAGAACGGGCCCGCGAACGGCGCGGGACAGGAGCACCGGAGAGCCCGGCGGGACCCACGCCGCCGTCCGCGGACGCGACTCCCCCTGCACGTCCGGGCACCGCGCGGGACACAGCCGCGCACTGCCGCGTGTATCTGGCGGCCGTTTCGCGACGGGGCGTGCCGCCCCGGGGCGCGGCCATGGATCGGCTGGAAGCGGCCGCGGGCGGGCCGGAGTTCGTACGGGCCTACTGCGAGCGGCTGTTGCAGGGTGAGAAGTCCGACATCCGGCCGAACCCTGCGGACGGCCGCCCGGACGGAAAGCCCGCGAAAGGGAAGCCGTCCAAAGAGACAGAGAAGCCGGAGAAGCAGGGGCATGGGCGAGCGGCCAGCCCCGACGGCCGGGACATACCGGCGGCCCGGCCCCGCTGACCGGCAGTCCTGGACATGCAAGGACGACCGGGGCCGCCACCCCCCACAGGAGAGGCCCCGGTCGTCGTTCGCCGGGGCCGCAGAGCGGCCCCGTACTTCTCTCAGCGCCGAGCGTGCGTTTTCTGTCACACCCCGCTGTGGCAGCATGATGTTGCGGGTTGTACAAAATGTGGACGTGGCACGGTGCAAGCACGTAGCGTGCTGATTCGCGCAGGGTGGCGCGGCAGTGGTGACCAGCTGCGATTCAGGACAGGGTATGGGGTAGTGCTGGGGGACGACGCGGAGTTGACCGCCGCGGTGCTCGCGGCGCAGGCCGGGAACGAAGACGCCTTCCGGACTGTGTACCGCGCTGTGCATCCGCGGCTGCTCGGGTATGTACGCACCTTGGTCGGCGAGCCCGACGCCGAGGACGTCGCCTCCGAGGCATGGCTCCAGATAGCCCGCGACCTCGACCGGTTCAGCGGCGACGCCGACCGTTTTCGTGGCTGGGCCGCACGGATCGCCCGTAACCGCGCCCTCGACCACATACGCATGCGAGGCCGCCGCCCCGCCGTGGGCGGTGACGAGACTGAACTGACGGGCAAGCCCGCCGAGTCGGACACTGCGGACGAGGCCATGGAGGCGCTCGCAACCGGCAGCACCATGGCGCTCATCGCCCAGCTGCCGCAGGATCAGGCCGAGGCCGTCGTGCTGCGCGTCGTCGTCGGTCTCGACGCGAAGAGCGCAGCCAAGACGCTGGGCAAGCGGCCCGGAGCCGTACGGACTGCAGCGCACCGCGGGCTGAAGCGCCTCGCCGAGCTGCTGGGCGCGGACGCCGCGGACTATGCGGACTTCATGGACAGTCAGGACGATGCGGACAGTCGGGACGCTCCGAATAATTCGAACGGCTCGAACGGTTCGGCCCCCGAAGAGCGTGGCGCGGATCTGAACGGAGTACCGCCGCAGCGCGGGCCCCGGCCGGGCGCGTCGGCGCCCGCCGGTGTGACGCATTCACGCCTGCGGACGCAGAAGGACATGTGATGGCCGACGAGCAGTTCGAGTGGCTTGACAGGGAAGCGGCGGAGCGGATGCTGCGCGGCGAGCCGGTCGAGGCCTCGGACGAGCACGCCCGCATCCAGGCCGCACGACTCTCCCGCGCGCTGTACGAGGCGGGCCGGAACGAGTCCCTCGACTACGCCGGTGACGGCGAAATGCCCGGTGAGGCCGCCGCCTTGGCCGCCTTCCGCAAGGCCAGGGCGGACGCCGCGGCGCCCGCCGGGGAAGCCGTCGGCGCCGTACGGCTGGCTCCGTCGCATCGGCGCCCTGCGCGCCGCTCGCGCTTCGGCCGCCCGGTGCGCTTCGGGCTGGTCGCCGCTGTCGCCGGCTGCGCGCTCGGCGGCGCCGCCGTCGCCGCGACGACCGGCCTCCTGCCCAGCCCCTTCAGCGGCGATCCGCTGCCCGCCTCCTCCGTCTCGGCGGCCGCGACCCCCGAGCCGCTGGTCTCCGACTCGCCCACCGGCGGGGGAGCGGTGGCTCCTCCGTACCCCTCGGGATCGCCGAGCACGCCGCTCTCGCCCTCGCCGAGCGACGGGACCGGAGCTCCGGACCCCGCCGTCGGCGGCACCGACGGCAACTCGGGACAGCAGCGCGGGGACGAGGACAAGTCCCGTCAGCAGCGCGAGGAGTGGTACCGCAAGACGGCGGACGCCTGCCGCGACTACCGCAGCGGCCATATCGCACCGGACATCAAGCGGCGGCTGGAGGCCGCGGCCAAGGGTGCGGGTCGTATCGAGCGCTTCTGCGACCAACTGCTGGGCGGCGACACCCAGGGCAGCGGAGACGGCGGCGGCGAGAGCGGCACAGACAGTGGCAGCGGCAGCAGCAGCGGTGACAGCAACGACAGTGACGGTGGCGCCGGGAAGTTCTCCGGCGGCAGCCAGTCGGGCAGCGCGTCCGTGCCGCCCGTCGCCTGGACGCCCGCACCGTCCGAAAGTGTTCCCTCGCCGCCGCCCAGCGCCCCGCTGTTCGCGCTCTGACCTGCGCTTCATTGCCGGGATCGAGTTTCGGACCCACCAGGTGTGACGTTTTTCGAGCCTGTGACGCAGTAGAAAGTGAGCCGACTGGTCATCGGCTGCGCCTGAGCCGGGGTTCCCCCCGTACCTACGACTCGGCGCAAATGGCGCGGGCGGGACACGTTCCCCCGGTCCCGCCCGCGCCCCTAACGGCCGACCTTCTCGACTCACCAGTAGACGACGACCTTGTCGCCGTTGTTGACCTGGTTGAAGAGCGAGGCGATCGCTCCCTTGTCCCGGACATTGACGCAGCCGTGCGACGCGCCGTTGTAGCCACGGGCCGCGAAGTCCGCGGAGTAGTGCACCGCTTGACCGCCGCTGAAGAACATCGCGTACGGCATGGGCGTGTGGTAGATCGTCGAGACGTGGTCCCGCGACTTGTGGAACACGCTGAACACGCCCTCGCGGGTCGGCGTGTACTGCGAGCCGAAGCGCACGTCCATCGTCGACCGCACCTTGCCGTTGACCACCCAGGAGAGCGTGCGGGTGGTCTTGCTGACGCAGATCACCCGGCCCGTCATACAGCGCGGATCCAGCTTCGCCGTAGGCTTGTTGACCGTCCTGCCCGCCAGCTCGTCGCGCGTCGGCTCCTTCGTCATCCCGAGCAGCCGCTGCCACGTCACGGTGTCCGTGTCACCGGTTGTCGGCAGCCCCCGCTTGCCCTGGAAACCCTTGACCGAGGCGACCGTCACCGGACCGTAGGTGCCGGTCGGGGTGTCGTCGAACCAGCCGATCTGGGCCAGCCTGGCCTGCAGTTCACGCACCTGCTCGCTCTTGGTGCCGCTCGCCATCAGCACCTTGGGCTTCGGGGAGGCGGACTCACCCGGCTTCTCACTCGGCTTGTCTCCGGGCTTCTCACTCGGCTTCGCCGACGGCGTGGCCGGATCCGATGAAGACGGCGGCTGCGCGGATGCCGTGTTCCCCGCCTTCGAGTCGGCCGGGCGGCCGGTCGCGGCCTGGGCCGTGCAGCCCGCGGTCACGGCGAGCACCGCGGCCGCGGCGAGTGATCTGCGTATGACGATGTTCCGAAGCATGTCGCCCCCCTGTATCTGCTGTGCCTCATGAGACAGATTCCCGGCCTGCTCGGTTGCGCAATCCCGCGCATGATGGGGAGAAAGCCGTGCGGAGGGTTGTGAGCAGGCCCCAGGTCCCAGCGCGGGGCTCTCCATCCGCCGGGGACCCGTCGCTACAGTCCGTCGCGAGGTTCGGTTACCAACGAGTAGCTTCAGCGGAGGCACAGACATGGCGCGCGAGTCCGAGTCGGGACTGCCCATCGAACCGGTCTACGGGCCGGAGGCTCTTCAGGGGTGGGACCCGGCCGAGAAACTGGGCGAGCCCGGCTCGTATCCCTTCACCCGCGGTGTGTATCCGTCGATGTACACCGGCCGTCCGTGGACGATGCGCCAGTACGCGGGCTTCGGCACCGCCGTCGAGTCCAACGCCCGCTACAAGGAGCTCATCGCCCACGGCACCATGGGCCTCTCGGTCGCCTTCGACCTGCCGACCCAGATGGGGCACGACAGCGATGCGCCGCTCGCCCACGGCGAGGTCGGCAAGGTCGGCGTGGCCATCGACTCGATCGACGACATGCGCGTCCTGTTCGGCGGGATCCCGCTCGACAAGGTCTCCACCTCGATGACGATCAACGCCCCCGCCGCGCTGCTCCTGCTGCTCTACCAGCTCGTCGGCGAGGAGCAGGGCGTGCCCGCGGACAAGCTCACCGGCACGATCCAGAACGATGTGCTCAAGGAGTACATCGCCCGCGGCACCTACATCTTCCCGCCCAAGCCCTCGCTGCGGCTGATCGCAGACATCTTCAAGTACTGCCGGGCCGAGATCCCGAAGTGGAACACCATCTCCATCTCCGGCTACCACATGGCGGAGGCCGGGGCCTCGCCCGCGCAGGAGATCGCCTTCACACTCGCGGACGGCATCGAGTACGTGCGTACGGCGGTCGCGGCCGGCATGGACGTCGACGACTTCGCGCCGCGCCTGTCCTTCTTCTTCGTCGCCCGTACGACGATCCTGGAGGAGGTCGCCAAGTTCCGTGCCGCGCGGCGCATTTGGGCCCGGGTGATGCGTGAGGAGTTCGGCGCGAAGAACCCCAAGTCGCTGATGCTGCGCTTCCACACCCAGACGGCCGGGGTGCAGCTGACCGCGCAGCAGCCCGAGGTGAACCTGGTACGGGTCGCCGTCCAGGGTCTCGCCGCGGTGCTCGGCGGCACCCAGTCGCTGCACACCAACTCCTTCGACGAGGCGATCGCCCTGCCGACGGACAAGTCGGCCAGGCTCGCCGTGCGGACGCAGCAGGTCCTCGCGTACGAGACCGATGTGACCGCGACCGTGGACCCCTTCGCGGGTTCGTACGTCGTCGAGAAGATGACGGACGACGTCGAGGAGGCGGCGCTGGCGCTGATGCGGCGGGTCGAGGACCTGGGGGGCGCGGTCAGCGCGATCGAGCACGGCTTCCAGAAGAACGAGATCGAGCGCAGCGCGTACCGCATCGCGCAGCAGACCGACAGCGGCGAGCGGGTCGTGGTCGGCGTCAACCGCTACACGCTGGACGCGGAGGAGCCGTACGAGCCGCTGCGGGTCGACCCGGCGATCGAGGCACAGCAGGCGGAGCGCCTGTCGAGGCTGCGGGCCGAGCGCGACCAGGAAGCTGTCGACGCGGCGCTCGCGGAGCTGAGCAAGGCGGCCGAGGGCACGGACAACGTGCTGTACCCGATGAAGGACGCGCTGAAGGCGCGGGCGACGGTGGGCGAGGTGTGCGACGCACTGCGCGCGGTGTGGGGGACGTACGTCCCGACCGACGCGTTCTGAAGTGCATGCCCCGAACGAGTGATCCCGGGCGGAGTGCCTGCCCCCCGGGATACGCTCGTGAACAGTGGGCTCCGAAATGGAGGGTGCCGTGGCTGTGATGATGCACGAGACATCGCTTGCTGATGCTGCCGACCGTCTCTGGGACGAGCTGCCCGGCCACCGGGTGGAGATCCTCAACGGGAGCATTGTTGTGACACCGCCGCCTGACGGGCCGCACCAGGAGACGCTGTCGTGGCTCATCGTGAAGTGCCACGAGGCAGGGGCCCAGCAGGCAGGGCTCAAGTATCTGCAAGGTATCGGTCTGTGGCTGCCGACAGGGCCGGACGACTACGCGGTGCCTGACCTGTCACTTGTCGACGCCGACTTCAAAGACGCACTCGTCGAGAAGAACTGCTACGCACCCCACGTCTTTCGCCTGGTCCTTGAGGTCACGTCGACCAACTGGTCGAACGACATGGTCATCAAGGTCGAAACCTACGCCAGAGCAGGCATCCCTGTGTACGTCGTTGTGGACCGTAAGCACGACAGGGTCCTGGTGCACGCCGACCCCGAGGGCGACGAGTACCGGACGTGCTCGACGTACAAGCGCGGCATGTCCGTCACCGTCCCGCCCTCAGTGGGCCTCGCCCTGGAGCTGTCCGCTGACCGGCTGCTCGACGGCGACGACTAGCGCGTGACTCTCGCCAGGTAGTCGCTCAGGCCGGTCGTGTCCTCGCCCGCCCAGCCGACATAGCCGTCCGGGCGTACGAGGAAGAGTCCCTTGCCGTACGGCTCGTACGCCTCGACGCGGTGTACGTGCACCAACTCGCCTTCCAGCAGGGGCAGTTCGGCGTCCGTGCCGACCGCGAGCAGGGTGAAGTGCGGGCCGCGGAAGAGGTCGAAGAGCCGCCGCCCACCTGGCAGCGGGCCGTCCGGGGCGCGGTCTCCCGCCTCCAGTGCGCCCGCCGAGCCGCAGGCGAGCGGGCCGCCGCGGTAGCCGAGGCCCAGCTGCATCGTGGCCGTGCCGCGCTGCTCCTCGCCGCGGTGGATACGAGTCGACAGGCCGAGCATCTGCGCGGCGACGGGCAGCCGTTCCTGCTCGTAGGTGTCGAGCAGTGACCCGGGCGCGCCGTGGCGCAGTACCTGGCCGAGCTTCCAGCCGAGGTTGTACGCGTCCTGGACGCTGGTGTTGAGGCCCTGCCCGCCGGCGGGGGAGTGGACGTGGGCCGCGTCGCCCGCCAGGAACACCCGCCCTTCACTGAAGCGCTCGGCCATCGCCGCGCGCGGCCGGAAGTCCGATGCCCACAGGATCTCGGTGACCTCGTCGGCGGTCAGATGGGTGCGGGCGGCGACCAGGGCCCGTACGCCCGCGGGCGAGATGTCCGGCTCGCCGTCGGTGCACTGTCCCACCAGCTGGAAGTCGTCCGTGCCCGGCAGCGGGCAGAGGGCGAGATAGCCGCCGCCGTCACTGGGGAAGACGTGCCAGTTGAGCCGGTCCAGGGTGGGGATGCGGACATCGGCGACCAGCATCGGCGCAGGGTCGACGTCCTCGCCGGTCATCGCGATGCCCAGCGCCCGGCGCACCGTGGAGCGGCCCCCGTCGGCCGCGACCGCGTAGACGGCGCGCACCGTCCCGGTCGACAGCTGCGCGCTCACGCCGTGCTCGTCCTGGGCGATCCGCGTCAGCGTGGTGCCGAAGGCGACGCTGCCGCCGAGCTCGGTCAGCCGGGCGTGCAGGATCTGCTGGGTGCGCCACTGGGGGAGCAGCCAGGGCTCTCCGTACGGCGCGGAATCCGTGGGCCCGGGGCGCTCGAACATGTCGTGCTCGCCCTGCCGGGCGCCGTTCTGCCAGACCATCCCGACCGGGGCCGCCCCGCCCGACGCGAGGACCGCGTCCACCACGCCCAGGTCGTCGAGGACCTCCATGGTGCGGGGCTGGATGCCCTTGCCGCGGGAGCCGGGGAAGAGGGCGTCCGACTGCTCCACGACGAGGGCGCGCACGCCGCGGCGGGTCAGATCGCAGGCGAGGGCGAGCCCGGTGGGTCCGGCCCCCACGATCAGTACGTCCGTTTCCTTAACGCTGTTAAGTTCCATGATTGGAAGGATGAGCTTAACGCTGTTAAGTTGTCAAGGTGGCTGCTGAACGACTCGACCGGACCCGGGTGGCGCGGGCCGCCCTTCGCCTGCTCAACGAAGTGGGCCTGGAAGGACTGACGCTGCGCGCGATCGCCAAGGAACTCGACGTCAAGGCGCCCGCGCTGTACTGGCACTTCAAGGACAAGCAGGCGCTGCTCGACGAGATGGCCACGGAGATGGTGCGGCGGATGGCGGCGGACCTCGCGCCGTCGGAGCCGCGGGGCGACTGGCCGGAGGTCCTCGCCGCGGCGATGCGGGGGCTGCGGGAGCATCTGCTGCGCTACCGGGACGGCGCGAAGGTCTACAGCGGTACGCACTTCACGGACACGAGCTACGCCGCGCCGATGGAGGCGCATCTGCGCCTGCTCACGGAGGCGGGCTTCACGCCGGGCGCGGCGGCGCGGGCGTGGCTCACGGCGTACAGCTACACGATCGGCTACGTCATCGAGGAACAGTCGATGGGGCCGGACCCGGCGACGGGCGCGGAGGGGTACGACCTGGCGGCGCGCGCCGAGCGGCTCGCGGAGTATCCGCTCGCGGCGGCGGCGGGGGAGGAGATTTTCCGCGGCCACGCGGAGGGGTTCGAGGTGGGGCTGGCGGCGATGGTGGCGGGGGTGGGAGCGGTGCTGCGGGGCGGCGGGTAGCGCCTGCGGCGGGCCTGGTCCCCGCGCCCCGCCCCTTCCCGTAACCGGGGCTTCGCCCCGGACCCCGCATGCGACCTTCGGCCGCATGTCCTCAAACGCCGGACGGGCTGAATACTCAGCCCAGCGCCACCCGCTTCAGGCGGCGTGCCCTGCGCACCACCCGTCGTACCGCCGCGTGCCGCGGGACCGGGATGCCTCCCGGCAGGCCCAGCACCGTCAGCCTGCGCCGCTTGAAGTAGCGCATCGTGCGCGAGTCCATGTGGCGGCCGAGATGCGCCACCGCCGCCTCCCGCAGATCCGGCCGCAGCTGCGGCTGCATCGCGTAGCCGACGGAGGTGACCAGGCCCTTCAGTGTGTCGTCCGCCTCCTTGGGCGTGCCGGACTCGCCGAGCGCCAGGTCCGGGACCAGTGCGTCGACGAGCGTCACCGGGATCCGGTTGCTGTTCTGGTACGGCGTGAGCCGGTCGAGCAGCGGCTCCGTGCCGATCCGGGCGACGGGGATGCCGTAGAAGGTGCTCGCCGTGAAGAGCGCGGTCGAGAAGCAGCCCGCCACCAGGGCGGGCCGCAGCTGACGGTAGAGCGCTTCCGCGATGATCGGCCGGTCCAGGACGGTCAGTTCCGCCTCCAGCGCCTCCGCCTCGCGCTCCAGCGCGCGCGTCCAGGACGCCGGCGCGGTGGGGTGCGGTTTGAATACGATCCGCCGGTGGCCGAGCGCGACCGCGCCCCGCACCATCCGCAGATGGAGGGTCTCTTCCTCCTCGTGCGTGATGATGCCGAGCGCGGCGAGGTACTGGCCGAGCAGCAGTGCCGGACCGTCGCCCTCGACGGGTGCCAGGTCGGTCACGGTGTCGGCGAGTTCGGCGACGACCTTGACGAAGGCCTCGGTCGGCACGACCTTCGGCTCGGCGCCGAACTCCGCGAGCAGCAGCGGCTTCAGGCCCGGTACGAGGTCCAGGTGGAACAGCGTGCGCACCCGCTCGCCGACCAGCGGGTCGATCTTGTTGCGGGTGGGGCCGTAGCTCATCAGCCCGTCCGCGTACACGTCCAGCTTGGCGTCCGGGAAGAGCTGCGCGATCGCGAGCGCCGGGGTGACCTGGATGGACTCGACGGCCAGCTCGATGCTGTCGTCGCCGAGGTCCCACAGCATCCGCAGATACCGCTCCCACATCGGGATGTCGTCCTGGCGCGGCGACCAGCCTCCCGGATGGAAGGGGGCGATGGCCTCGTTCCAGGACAGCACCCCGTCGAAGCGGCCCCGCAGCTGCTCGAAGCCGGGCATCGCGTCGAGCGGCGGCGAAGTCTCCGGCGTCGTGGCGTTGTTGGCGACCAGGAGCAGGCGCCGGTCGGCCGTCGCGAAGGCGCCGCTGTCGATCGCCGCGGCGAGCGTGGCGGCCCCGTACAGGGAGGACGCGTAGAAGATCTGGGTCGTACGCATCAGGCCGCGGCCTCCGCCGAGAGAGAGGGGCGGCGGCGCAGCCTGCGCAGCCTGGACGCGCGCTCGGAGTCCATCGAGTCGAGCGCTTCCTTCAAAATGTCCTGCGGCATCCGTTTCAGTGCCGCCGCGCTCATCGCACGCAATTTCCGCGCCACTGCGGGTTCGAACCTCTCAACTGATCCCAGGTGGTGGGAAATAACGGCACAGTACGTTCGCACGGCTTTTGGAAGAAGGCGAGCGGAATCGTGATCCTTCGCCGTTTCTTCGAGCACCTGGTCGAATGCGCGGATGAAATCGAGCTGCCGAATGTCACCGATTTGTGTCAGGGATGATGCGACGCCGCGTCGGTAGAAGATCCCCAAGTGGCTGATCGCGGCGAAAGTTTCCGCTTCGCGGTGCAGCCGCCAGATCCACGGCCGGTCCTCGGCGGTGCGCAGCCCGTCGGTGAAGTGCAGCAGCCCGCGCTCGGCGAGCCGCCGGTGGTACATCCCCGCCCATGCCATCGGATAGTCGACGCCGGTGGAGCGGTCCGCGGGCAGGATCACGTCACGCGGACGCAACACCTCGCCGCGCCGGCCGACCGGGACACGGTGGACCGTCCGAGCCCTTGCCGTGCACTGCACATGGTCGGTGCGGACGAAGTCGCAGCCCAGCTCCTCGATGGCCGTGAGCAGCGTCTCGTAGTGGCCGGGCGCCAGCCAGTCGTCGCCGTCCAGGAAGGTGAGGTACTCCCCGCTCGCGGCGTCGAGGCCGGTGTTGCGCGCGGTGGCGAGCCCGCCGTTCTGTTCATGTCTGATCAGCCGAGCGCCCGGAATCTCGCGCTCCGCGCGCTCGAGGATCTCCGGCGTCCCGTCCGTCGAACAGTCGTCGACCAGCAGGAATTCGAAGTCCTCGCGGGCGTTCGCCTGGAGACTTCTGAGTGTGTCGGGCGCGTATGTCTGCACGTTGTAGAACGGCACGATGACGGAGAGCTTAACCACCCGCGTGAGGTTAGGTCGCCACCCGGCATTCGCCCTGTCGCTGGGAGAGATGATGGGTGAACGAAGAATGGCGGAATGGTTAACCAGCCTGATTCCCTGGCATTTTCGCCAACCGTCGACACGCTGTTAACCATCTGTTGCGGTCCAGTTGGGCCGTCAAACGGAATGCCTTTCTAACGTCCTCGACGTGCCATCAAGTACCAGCGAGGCCGTACGGGTCGCCGTGCTCGCCGACTCCGACACCCGGTGGAAATGGGGCGCGCTCACCGCGCGCCGTATCGCCCCGGACGACGCGACCAACCCCATCGAGCTGAGCGGCTTTCTGCTGCGCGGCCGGGCCACTCCCACGGCCCGCCAGCTCGCCGAGGTCAACGTGAGCGCCGACGAGCTGCGCGAGGTCACCGGGAACGAGTTCCTGCGGGCGATACGTGACGAGGGGTACGACGTGGTCGTGCTCGCCCTCGTCGGCGGCGGGGTCCAGGCGATGCTCCACGGAATGGCCGCCCTGCGTCTGGCCGAGCGGCCCGTCGTCGTCACCGGCTACGTCGGAGTCGTATACGAAAAGCTCGCCGACGGCCTGCTGCTGCGGCACGGCGCGGATGTCGTCCTCGCCAACTCCCGGCACGACGCGGACCGATTCCGCGCGGTGTACGAGGGCGTGGGCGCCGATGCCTCCTCCGTCACCGAAGCCGCGCTTCCCTTCCTCGGCGGCGCGCCCTACGCGCCCGAGGAGGGCCGCGACACCGTCGTCTTCGCTGCCCAGCCCTCCGTGCCCGAGTCCCGCGCCGACCGCACCTATCTGCTGCGCCGGCTCGTCGAGCACGCCAGGCTCCACCCGCACCGCGAGGTGCTGCTGAAGCTGCGCTCCAAGCCGGGCGAGCACACCACACACCTCGAAGAGCTGCCCTACCAGAAGCTCGCCGACAAGCTGCCCGGCGGACTGCCGCCCAACTTCCGCCTCGTGTACGGGCACATGGGCGAGGTGCTCGACCGTACCGACCTGCTGGTGACGGTCTCCTCGACGGCCGCGCTGGAGTCCCTGCACCGGGGCGTGCCCACCGCGGTCCTCAGCGACCTGGGTGTGCGCGAGGCGCTCGGCAACCACCACTTCCTCGGCTCCGGGCTGCTGGCCTCCTGGGACCAGCTGGACGGCGGCCACCGTCCGGTCCCCGACCGGGACTGGCTGGCGCGGCAGGGCGTCGCCGCCGACGGTGCGTACGACACCGCCTTCGACGCGGCCCGCAAGCGCGTCGCCGAACTCCTTGAACGGCCGGAGCTCGCGCCGATCGCGCCGTACTACACCCCCGCCACCGCGCCCGGCTATCTGCCCGGCATCCTCGCCCGCCACCACCTGGCCCCCGACGGCACCCCGCTGCCGGGCGCGGCCCCGAAGGCGGAGACCAGCGGACTGAGGCGCGTGGTGCGCGAGGCCGTACGCAATGCGGCGCGCGGCGCGTACCGCCACGGCGTGCAGCGCGTCGCCCCTGTCATCCGCCGGATGGGCGAACTGTGAGGCCCGCCCGCACCAGCGCAACCTCTCCACTTCCGTACTCAGGAGCACCGATGACCGTTCTCGCCGTGATTCCCGCCCGGGGCGGCTCCAAGGGCGTACCGGCCAAGAACCTGGCCCCCGTGGCCGGTGTGCCGCTCGTCGCACGAGCCGTGCGCGAGAGCCTCGCCGCCCGCCTGGTCACCGATGTGGTGGTCTCCACGGACGACGCGGACATCGCTGCCGCGGCACGCGCCGCGGGAGCCGAAGTGGTGCTGCGTCCCGCCGCGATCGCCGGGGACACCGCCACCAGCGAGGCCGCGGTGCTGCACGCGATGGACGCCCACGAGGCGATGCACGGCGCGCCCGTGGACGTGGTCCTGCTCGTCCAGTGCACCAGCCCCTTCCTCACCCGCGAGGACGTCGAGGGTGTCGCGTCCGCGGTCATCGAGGGCGGCGCGGACAGCGCGGTCACCGTGGCCCCCTTCCACGGCTTCGTCTGGCGCGAGGACGAGAGCGACGCGGGCCCGGCGGTCATCGGCGCCCAGCGCGTCGGCGGCTCCACCGCGGTGCTCGTCGACACCGCCGCGGCCCGCGGATACGGCGTCAACCACGACGCGTCCTTCCGGCCCCGCCGCCAGGACCGGCCGCAGGACTTCCTGGAGACCGGGGCCGCGTACGCGATGTCCGCCACCGGCTTCCGGGAGGCCGGGCACCGCTTCTTCGGCCGCACTGCGCTGGTGCGCACCGACCCCGCGCGGGTCCTCGAAGTCGACGACCCGCACGACCTGGCCCGGGCCCGCGCGCTCGCGCCGCTCCTCGACACCCCCGCGCTGCCCACGCGCGAGGACGTCGACGCCGTCGTCCTGGACTTCGACGGCACCCAGACCGACGACCGCGTCTGGATCGACGCGGACGGCCACGAGACGGTCGCCGTGCACCGCGGCGACGGCCTCGGCATCGCGCATCTGCGCAGGGCGGGCCTGGAACTGCTGATCCTGTCGACCGAGCAGAACCCGGTCGTCGCCGCACGCGGCCGCAAGCTCGACATCCCGGTCCTGCACGGCATCGACCGCAAGGACCTCGCGCTGAAGCAGTGGTGCGAGGAGCGGGGCATCGCCCCCGACCGGGTGCTCTACGTCGGCAACGACGTCAACGATCTTCCGTGCTTCCACCTCGTCGGCTGGCCCGTGGCCGTCGCGAGTGCGCACGGCTCCGTACGTGCCGCGGCGCGCGCCGTCACTGCCACGCGTGGCGGCGAGGGGGCGATCCGCGAGATCGCCTCCTGGCTCCTCGGCCCGACGCTCAACACCCCTGAGAACACCCCCGCAACCCCTGCCACGTCCCACAACTCCCCCGAGAAGTAAGGAACGACCCCCATGAGCCCGTCCCGCCTGCGCACCCTCGGCACCAAGACCGCCGGTCCCGGCCACCCCGTCTATGTCACCGGTGAGATCGGCATCAACCACAACGGCGACCTGAACAACGCCTTTGCGCTCATCGATGCCGCCGCCGACGCCGGCTGTGACGCGGTCAAGTTCCAGAAGCGCACCCCGGAGATCTGCACCCCGCGCGACCAGTGGGACATCGAGCGCGACACCCCGTGGGGCCGGATGACGTACATCGACTACCGGCACCGTGTCGAGTTCGGCGAGGACGAGTACCGCCAGATCGACGCGCACTGCAAGAAGCGCGGCATCGACTGGTTCGCCTCCCCGTGGGACACCGAGGCCGTCGCCTTCCTGGAGAAGTTCGACGTCCCCGCGCACAAGGTGGCCTCCGCCTCGCTCACCGACGACGAGCTGCTGCGCGCCCTGCGCGCCACCGGCAAGACGGTCATCCTCTCCACCGGCATGTCGACGCCGAAGCAGATCCGTCACGCCGTGGAGGTGCTCGGCAGCGACAACATCCTGCTCTGCCACGCCACTTCGACGTACCCGGCCAAGGCCGAGGAGCTCAACCTCCGCGTCATCAACACCCTCCAGGGCGAGTACCCGAACGTCCCGATCGGCTACTCCGGCCACGAGACCGGCCTGCAGACCACGCTCGCCGCGGTCGCGCTCGGCGCCGCCTTCGTCGAGCGCCACATCACCCTCGACCGCGCCATGTGGGGCTCGGACCAGGCGGCCTCCGTCGAGCCGGGCGGCCTGCAGCGCCTGGTCCGCGACATCCGCACCATCGAGACCGCGCTCGGCGACGGCGTCAAGAAGGTCTACGACTCCGAGCTCGCCCCGATGAAGAAGCTGCGCCGCGTCGCGGGCGTCGTCGCCGAGGCCGACGACCGCGAGCCGGCCGCGGTCTGACGGGCCCGGCCGCCGTGCTGTCTCACCCCGGGAAGCCCTTCCCGGACCCCCGGCCGCACAGGCAGGCCGGGCCGGCCCAGCCGGCATCACGAGGTGAATGTCAGTGCTCCGTCTCCCCGGGGGGCAACCCCCGGACCCCCGGTCGCAGTGGCGCTCGGGCCGTCCCGGCATCACGAGGTGAACTTCAGTGAATCTCGCTTTCGTCGAGAGTCCGGTCCAGCTCCTGAACGTCCTGGAGTGGGCCCACTCCAGGCCCGGTGCGACGCTGGACCGGGTCCCCTCACAGCCGACCGGCCCGGCAGCGGCGGCACGCCTGCCGGTCGCCGAGCTCACGGTGGTCGTCCTGTCGCCCACCGACCCCATGTCGCGGGGCCAGCTGCGCCGGATGGCGGAGCTGGCCCGCGACGAGGGCTTCACGGTGCGCTGGCAGGAGGCGCGCGGCGGCACGAAGGCCCCGCTGAAGACGGTGCGGGAGCTGGCCCCGATGCTCCACCGGGCCGAGCGCATCGTCATAGGTGACCCGTTCTCGCGCTACGTACAGCTCCTGCTGACCATGACCGGCAGCAGGGATCTGACCATCGTCGACGACGGCACGGCCACGATGGAGTTCGTCGCGCAGCTCGCGCGCGGCGAGAAGCTGGTGCGCTGGCACCGGCGCGGCAGGCGGGGCCCGCGCGAACTCGTCCTCGCGCCCGTCACCTTCCTGGCCCGCCGCAGACTCACGCCCTCCCGCAGCCGCCAGGTCGAGGTCTTCACCTCGATGCCGGTCGAGCCGCCGCCCGGGATCACCGTCACTGCGAACCGATTCGCGTGGACCCGTTCCCGCTTCGGCCCGCCCAAGATCACGCGGGGCGCGGACCTGGTGGGCACGTCCCTGGTGGAGACGGGGGTCGTGGACCTCGACCAGTATGTGGAGGCGGTTGCCGCCCTGGCTCGTACGCACGGCGCCACCCGCTATTTCGCCCACCGCCGGGAGAGCTCGGACAAGCTCCACCGCCTCGCCGTCGAGACCGGCCTGGAGATCGTCCGCCCGGACCTGCCGCTGGAGCTGATCGCCCGCCGTGGCCCGATCGGCCGTACGGTCCTCAGCTTTCCGTCCACGGTCGTGCACACCCTGCCGCTCGCCCTGGTGGGTACGGGTGTCCAGGTGGCCGTCTGCGACATCGCCCCGGAGTGGCTCAGAGACAGCGCATCCCCGCGGGCCCAGGGGTTTCTGGCGGGAGTCACGGGGACTGCACGCGACGTCCAGCGGCTGCCGGCCCCCGCATAAGAGGCGCGCTCGCCCACTCGCGCTACGGTAGAGAAGAGGAGTGAGCTTACCCACACGAGCGTGCAACTATGCACCTCGCGGCCATCTTTCCTTCCCCTATCGGGTTGAACTTTTGTTGATCAGTGGTCAGTTGACCCCTGTCTGGGCCTACTCTTCAACAGGTGAACCAACTGATGTCCCGCGAGTCCGAGGCCGACCAGCCCGGGGAAGCCGCACTGCCAGGCACGCTCTCCGAGCGGCTGCGCGACGAGCTCATCGCCTTCCGCCGCGACCTGCACATGCACCCGGAGCTCGGCAACCAGGAGTTCCGCACCACGGCGGCGCTCAAGGCGCGCCTGGAGCAGGCGGGTCTCAAGCCGCGCGTGCTCTCCATCGGCACCGGGCTCATCTGTGACATCGGCAGCTGGGACGGGGTACGTCCCCTCTTCGCCATCCGTGCGGACATCGACGCGCTTCCCATCCCGGACACCAAGACAGAGGTGCCCTACCGCTCCACCGTCCCCGGCCGGGCGCACGCCTGCGGGCACGACGTGCACACCACCACGGTCCTCGGCGCCGGGCTCGTGCTGGCCGAGCTCGACCGGCAGGGGCTGCTGCCCCAGCCCGTCCGGCTGATCTTCCAGCCCGCCGAGGAGGTCCTGCCGGGCGGCGCGCCCGACGCAATGGAGTCAGGCGTACTGGACGGCGTCGGCAAGATCATCGCGGTTCACTGCGACCCCCGGGTCGACGCGGGCGTCATCGGGCTGCGGCCCGGACCCATCACCTCCGCCTGCGACCGCCTGGAGGTCACACTCGACGGCCCCGGCGGCCACACCGCCCGCCCGCATCTGACCACCGACCTGGTCACGGCCGCGGCCAGGATCGTCACCGACGTCCCCGCCCTGCTCGCCCGCCGCGTCGACGCCCGCTCCGGGCTCGCCCTCACCTGGGGCCGTATCGAGTCGGGCCACGCCTGCAACGTCATCCCGCAGCACGCCGAACTGTCCGGAACGGTGCGCTGCCTGGACCTGCCGGGCTGGCGCGCGGCCCCCGACCTGGTGCACGCCGCCATCGATGAGATCGCCACGCTGCACCGGGCCAAGTCGCAGATCAACTACATCCGCGGGGTCCCGCCGGTGGTCAACGACCCGGCCGTGACCGAGCTGCTGCGTGACGCGCAGACGGCGCGCCGTGGATCAGGCGCGATCGAGGACACGGAACAGAGCCTGGGCGGCGAGGACTTCTCCTGGTACCTGGAGCACGTCCCGGGCGCGATGGCACGGCTGGGCGTGCGCACACCCGGCGACACGACGCGCCGTGATCTGCACCGGGGTGACTTCGACGCCGACGAGCACGCGATCCAGGTCGGCGTCGAGCTCTTCACCGCGGCCGCGCTGCTGGACGCCGAGCGCGTCCAGGTGTCTTGACCCACGGCATTGCCGACCCCGTTGCCCGCCCGTCCCGGACCCCCGTCCCGGACCCCCGTCCCGGACCCCCGTCCCGGACCCCCGTCCCGGACCCCCGTGCCGGGGCGGGCGGAACGTCTCAGGTGCGGGCGCCGGCCTTGTCGACGACCTTCGTGGTGACCCGCACGGCGGTGGCGAGCACCGTGCCCTTGGCCACGTAGGGGCCGCCTGAAGCCTTGCCGTTGACGAAGTGCCCATCCCTGCGACGAGCCGGAAGCCCCGGAAGGCGAAGGTCTCCGGGTCGAACAGCACCTGGAAGGTGTGAACGCGGCGAGGAACGTATCGGCCGTGATGTCGTCGGCGGCCGCGTCACCGAGCCGCCGGGTGGCGTACCGGTGGATGTCGGCGGCGTACCGGCTGTACAGCTCGGCGAAGACCTCGGGGCGCTCCAACGAGCGGGCTATGACGGCCGAATCGTCATGGCCGCCGCCGGTGGTGTCCGGTGGGCCGATCACAGGGTCTCCGTCTCTGGCGGTGTGGTCACACCCTCTGTTTCCCGCAGGCCCCGGCCGGGTTCACGCGAGCAGTCGTCCCGGCATCTCGTGTGCCTCCTCCTCTGGTCCCCCGCCCACACGAGTGGTTTCCTGGAAATCAGCCACCCTGCCGTGTGACAGGGCCGAGCGGCGGCCCCCGCGGGTGTACCTTGCGTTCTCGAGCCGCTACTGCGCGCAAAGCTGATGGCCTGTTCGCGACGATACGATAACGACTCATGAACAGGGCTTTAACTGACATCTACGCGCGTTACGATCGCCGCGAAACCAGCGCCGGAACTGGCGCTTTCGGTCAGGTTTTAAGGAGCCCCTCAGTGCGCCGGATCACCAGGATCGCCACCGTGGGCATCGCGTCCGCGGCTCTCGCGCTGTCCGCCACCGCATGTGGCGGCAATTCGTCTTCCGACTCCAGCTCGGACAACGGCGGCAAGGTCGCCATCGCATACGACATCGGCGGCCGTGGCGACCAGTCGTTCAACGACGCCGCCTACGCCGGCCTGGCCAAGGCCGAGAAGGACCTCAAGGTCGAGGGCACCGAGGCGGAGCCCACCGAGGGTGAGGGCGACCCGGACAAGGTCTCGCGCCTCACGTCGCTGGCCCGCGCCGGCAACAACCCGGTGATCGGTGTCGGCTTTGCCTACGCCCCCGCCATCGCCCAGGTCGCGCCGAAGTTCCCGAACACCACCTTCGGCCTCATCGACGACACCTCCAAGACCGGCAAGAACATCGCCAACCTGGTCTTCAACGAGGAGCAGGGGTCCTACCTGGCCGGCGTCGCCGCCGCCAAGGTGACCAAGTCGAACATCGTCGGCTTCATCGGCGGCGTCGAGACCCCGCTGATCAAGAAGTTCGAGGCGGGCTACGTCCAGGGCGTCAAGGACACCAAGCCGAACGTCACCGTCAAGGTCCAGTACCTGACGCAGCCGCCGGACTTCGGTGGCTTCTCCAAGCCCGACCTGGGCAAGGCCGCCGCGCAGGGCCAGATCGACGCGGGCGCCGACGTGGTCTACGCCGCCGCCGGTCTGGCGGGCTCGGGCTCGATCGAGGCCGCGTCGAAGGCCGGGAAGTGGGCCATCGGTGTCGACTCCGACCAGTACAACCAGAAGGGCCTCGCGGCCTACAAGGCATCCATCCTCACCTCGGTGACCAAGGATGTCACGGGCGCGGTCTTCAACCTGATCAAGTCGGTCGAGGACGGCAAGCCGCAGACCGGTGAGATCCGCTACGGCCTCGCCAAGAACGGTGTCGGCCTGGCCGCCTCCAACCCGGCCTACACCAAGATGACCGACGTGACCGCAGCGGTGGACAAGGCCAAGGCCGCCATCACCGACGGCACGATCACGGTCAAGACCGCTCCGTAGTCGGGCGCGCCAGGACATAAGGCATACGGGTCCGGAGACGGCGGCACACAGCCGCCCCTCCGGGCCCCGGCCCGGGTTCTGGCCATCGGTTTTCGTTATTCGGCTGTGCTACGCGCGTAGAGCGTCCTGGGGCACGATAGCTTCGCTCCATCCCCTGCCTTGCATTCCCACAGCCCGTCCCGCCTGCCCTCCAGGCACCTTTCCCGCCAAGGAGAGTGCGTCATCAACGCGTCCAGCCCTCCTGCCGCCGTAGAACTGCGCGGCATCACCAAGCGCTTCCCCGGCGTCGTCGCCAACCACGACATCGACATCACCGTCCGCAAGGGCACCGTGCACGCCCTCGTCGGTGAGAACGGTGCCGGCAAGTCGACCCTGATGAAGATCCTCTACGGCATGCAGAAGCCGGACGAGGGCACCATCACCGTCGACGGCGCCCAGGTCACCTTCTCCAGCCCGGCCGACGCCATCGCGCGCGGCATCGGCATGGTCCACCAGCACTTCATGCTGGCCGACAACCTCACCGTGCTGGAGAACGTGGTTCTCGGCGGCGAGAAGCTCTACGGCATCGGTGCCCGGGCCCGTAAGAAGATCCAGGAGATCTCGGACGCGTACGGCCTGAACGTGCGCCCCGACGCCCTGGTCGAGAACCTCGGTGTCGCCGACCGCCAGCGCGTGGAGATCCTCAAGGTCCTCTACCGCGGCGTCCACACCCTGATCCTCGACGAGCCCACCGCCGTGCTCGTCCCGCAGGAGGTCGACGCGCTCTTCGACAACCTGCGCGACCTCAAGGCCGAGGGCCTCACGGTCATCTTCATCTCGCACAAGCTGGGCGAGGTCCTGAGGGTCGCCGACGAGATCACGGTCATCCGCCGCGGTACGACGGTCGGCACCGCCGACCCGCACACCACAACCACGAAGCAGCTCGCCGAGCTGATGGTCGGCAGCGAGCTGCCCTCGCCGGAGACCCGCGAGTCGACGGTGACGGACGTGCCGATGCTTCAGGTCTCCGACCTGAAGCTGACCGTGACCGACCCCGACGGTGTCGTCCGCGAGGTCCTCGCGGGCATCAACTTCACCATTCACAAGGGCGAGGTGCTGGGTGTCGCCGGTGTCGAGGGCAACGGTCAGACCGAGCTCATCGAGGCCCTGATCGGGATGCGCATCCCCGACGGCGGTGTCATCACGCTCGACACCGACGACATCTCGCACGCGCCGACCCGCAAGCGCCGCGAGGGCGGCATCGGCTACATCCCCGAGGACCGCCACCGGCACGGTCTGCTCCTGGAGTCCTCGCTCTGGGAGAACCGCATCCTCGGCCATGTCACCGAGGAGCCCAACAGCAAGCGGGGCCTGCTCGACCTCAAGGGTGCCCGCAAGGACACCGAGCGGATCGTGCGCGAGTACGACGTGCGCACCCCCGGCATCGAGGTCACCGCTGCCTCCCTCTCCGGCGGCAACCAGCAGAAGCTGATCGTCGGCCGCGAGATGAGCCACAACCCCAAGCTGCTGATCGCCGCGCACCCGACCCGTGGCGTGGACGTCGGCGCGCAGTCGGCGATCTGGGACCAGATCCGCGAGGCGCGCCGCGAGGGCCTCGCGGTGCTGCTGATCTCCGCCGACCTGGACGAGCTCATCGGGCTCTCCGACACCCTGCGGGTGATGTACCGGGGCCGGCTGGTCGCGGACGCCGACCCCGCCACGATCACCCCGGAGGAGCTGGGCTCGGCCATGACCGGAGCTGCCACCGGCCACCTCGAAGCACCCGAGCAGCCTGAGAACGGTGAGGGCCGATGAAGAAGTTCGACAAGGACCGGCTGCTGCTGGGCATCGCCGGCCCGGCGCTCGCGCTGGTCGTGGCCTTCGCGCTCACCTCGCTGGTGCTGCTCGTCTCGGACCGTGATCCGATCGAGCCGTACAAAATCATGTACGACACGGCCCAGTTCACCGACGTACAGGTCAACATCGTCAATACGACCGGTACGTACTACCTGGCCGCACTCGCCGTCGCCGTCGGCTTCCGGATGAACCTGTTCAACATCGGTGTGGACGGCCAGTACCGCCTCGCGGTGATGCTCGCCGCCGTCGTCGGTGCCAACGTCGATCTGCCGGGCCCGATCCACATCCTGCTGATCGTGCTCGTCGCCATGGGCGTCGGAGCCATCTGGGCCGGTATCGCGGGTGTCCTGAAGACCACCCGCGGGGTCAGCGAGGTCGTCTCCACGATCATGCTGAACGCGATCGCCACCAGCCTCATCGCCTGGATGATCCTGCCCGCCAACCTCGGTGTGCAGCTGCCCGGTTCCAACGACCTGACCACCGGCGAGATCCCCGAGTCGGGCTGGTTCCCGGGCGTGGACGTCGACGGCGGAGTCATCTATGGCTTCACCTTCGTCGCCTTCGCGCTGGGCATCGTGTACTGGTTCGTGCTCAACCGCACCCGCTTCGGCTTCGACCTGCGGGCCACCGGCGCCAGCGAGTCCGCCGCCCAGGCGAGCGGCGTCGACGCCAAGAGGATGATCCTCACCGCCATGCTGATCTCCGGCGCGGTAGCCGGACTTGCCGGTCTGCCGCTGCTGCTGGGCGACACCCACACCTACAGCCTGAGCTTCCCGGTCGGTGTCGGCTTCACGGGCATCACCATCGCCCTGCTGGGGCGCAACAACCCGATCGGCATCTTCTTCGCGGCACTGCTCCTCTCGTTCCTGGACAAGGCCTCGGCCGAGCTGGACCAGCACGGCTACGAGAAGGAGATCGCCACGATCATGCAGGGCCTGATCGTGATCGCGGTCGTCGTGTCCTACGAGATCGTGCGCCAGTACGGGCTTCGCCGACAGCAGCAGAAGGTCGGCGAGGAGCTTGCCGCGCAGGCCAAGAAGAGTGAGGAGGTCGCGGCATGAGCGAGTCCACGAGCACCGTCTCGATGGTGTCCACCGCGCCCAAGAAGGGCGGCGGACGCCGCAAGCTGTCCCTGCCCGTGATCCTTTTGATCATCGCGGGCGGCCTCGCGCTGTTCTCGCTGGTCCGGGTGATCAGTGGTGCCAACGACCTCACCTCCGTCGGCCAGGTCGCCGGAGCCCTCCAGCTGGCCGTGCCGATCGGCCTCGCCGGACTCGGCGGTCTGTGGGCCGAGCGCGCGGGTGTGGTCAACATCGGCCTCGAGGGCATGATGATCCTCGGCACCTGGTTCGGCGCCTGGGCGGGCTACCAGTGGGGCCCCTGGACCGGTGTCCTGCTGGGCATCGTCGGCGGCGCGCTCGGCGGTCTGCTGCACGCGGTCATGACGGTCACGTTCAACGTCAACCACATCGTCTCCGGTGTGGCCGTGAACATCCTGGCCGTCGGCGTCACCCGCTATCTGTCGAACTTCACCTTCGGCGAGGCCGAGGGCGGCTCCTCCAAGCAGTCCCCGCGCATCGACCAGATCTACGACATCACCATTCCGGGACTCTCGGACTGGCTGGCGGACCTGCAGGCCAGGCACTGGTTCTTCATCTCCGACCTGGCCGGTGCGCTCGGCGGTCTGGTGACCAACCTGTCGCTGCTGACCGTCGTGGCGCTCCTGCTGGTTCCGGGCACCTGGTGGGTGCTGTGGCGCACGTCCTTCGGTCTGCGGCTGCGGTCCTGCGGTGAGAACCCCGTCGCCGCCGAGTCCCTCGGCGTCAACGTCTACAAGTACAAGTACATCGCCGTCCTCGTCTCCGGTGGCCTGGCCGGACTCGGCGGCGCCTTCCTCGCCATCGTCTCCACCGGCATCTACCAGGAGGGCCAGACCGGCGGCCGCGGTTACATCGGTCTCGCCGCGATGATCTTCGGTAACTGGATGCCCGGCGGCATGGCGCTGGGCGCCGGACTCTTCGGCTTCACCGACAGCCTCAAGCTGCGCGGCGGCGCCGAGAACGTCCACGCCATGCTTCTGCTGCTGGCGATCCTGCTGGTGCTGGCCTTCGCCTGGCAGCTGTACAAGAAGAAGCACTGGCAGGCCGCGATCTGCCTGGCTGTGGCCGCCGGCCTGTACGCCTGGTACGCACTGACCGACGCGCTGCCCAGCCAGTTCGTGGACGCCGCGCCGTATGTCACCACGCTGCTGGTCCTGGCGCTGTCCGCGCAGCGGCTGCGGCCGCCCAAGGCTGACGGCCTTCCGTACAAGAGGGGTCAGGGCAAGTGAGCGACGCCGACCGGGAATTCGACTGGGACGCGCTGCGCGAGCTGGCGCGCGAGGCGATGTCGCATGCGTACGCCCCCTATTCGACCTTCCCGGTCGGCGTGGCCGCGCGCGTCGACGACGGCCGCACGGTGATCGGCTGCAACGTCGAGAACGCCTCGTACGGGCTCAGCCTGTGCGCGGAGTGCGGCCTGGTCTCCCAGCTCCAGGCCACCGGCGGCGGCCGGCTGACGCACTTCACCTGTGTGGACGGCCGCGGCGAGATCCTGGTGCCGTGCGGCAGGTGCCGTCAGCTGCTGTACGAATTCGGCGGCCCCGAGCTGCTGGTGGAGACCCCGGCAGGGGTACTCCCGCTCTCCGAGATGCTTCCGCAGGCCTTCGGGCCGGGGCATCTGGGTTAGCACTCGGCCCTTCCGCTCCAGCGGAAGGGCCGTTCCCCTACGCTTTCTCTATGCGCGTAGAGCGACTCTGAGCCACTCTGGAGGAATTCCATGGACGTCATCTCCGTCATCCGCACCAAGCGGGACCGGGGCGAGCTGAGCCCCGAGCAGATCGACTGGGTCATCGACGCCTACACGCGCGGTGAGGTCGCCGACGAGCAGATGTCGGCGCTGGCGATGGCGATCCTCCTGAACGGCATGAACCGTACGGAGATCGCCCGCTGGACCGCCGCGATGATCGCGTCCGGCGAGCGCATGAACTTCGACGCGCTCTCCCGCCCCACCGCCGACAAGCACTCCACCGGCGGCGTCGGCGACAAGATCACGCTGCCGCTCGCGCCCCTCGTCGCCGCGTGCGGCGCCGCCGTACCGCAGCTGTCCGGCCGCGGCCTCGGCCACACCGGCGGCACCCTCGACAAGCTGGAGTCCATCCCCGGCTGGCGCGCACTGCTCTCCAACGAGGAGATGCTGCACGTCCTGGACACCACCGGCGCGGTGATCTGCGCGGCGGGCGACGGCCTGGCTCCCGCGGACAAGAAGCTCTACGCGCTGCGCGATGTCACCGGCACCGTCGAGGCCATCCCGCTGATCGCCTCCTCGATCATGTCCAAGAAGATCGCCGAGGGCACCGGCTCCCTGGTCCTGGACGTCAAGGTCGGCACCGGCGCCTTCATGAAGACCATCGAGGACGCCCGCGAACTGGCCTCCACCATGGTCGCGCTGGGCACCGACAGCGGAGTCAGGACCGTCGCGCTGCTCACCGACATGTCCACCCCGCTCGGCCTCACCGCGGGCAACGCCCTGGAGGTCCGCGAGTCCGTCGAGGTCCTGGAGGGCGGCGGCCCCGCCGATGTCGTCGAGCTGACCCTGGCGCTGGCCCGCGAAATGCTGGAAGCGGCCGGCATCAAGGACGCCGACCCGGCCAAGGCCCTTGCCGACGGCTCCGCGATGGACGTCTGGCGCCGCATGATCGCGGCCCAGGGCGGCGACCCCGACGCCACGCTCCCGGTCGCCCGCGAGCAGCATGTGGTGACCGCACCCGCCTCCGGTGTGCTCACCCGTCTCGACGCGTACGGCGTCGGCATCGCCGCCTGGCGCCTGGGCGCGGGCCGCGCGCGCAAGGAGGACCCGGTGCAGGCGGGCGCGGGCGTGGAGCTGCACGCGAAGCCGGGCGAGCAGGTGACGACGGGGCAGCCGCTGATGACCCTGCACACGGACACCCCTGCGAAGTTCGACTACGCGCTGGACTCGCTGAAGTCGGCGTACGACATCGCCCCGGCGGGCACGGAGTTCACCGCGAACCCGATCGTGCTGGACCGTATCGCCTGACGCATTGTCAGTACGGGAACGAGAACGGGAACGGGACCGGCGGCGCGAGCCACCGGTCCCGTTTTCGCGCCGGAAGGCGACGAGCCGATGAGATTCGCCCCGCCGGGCGGTCCACAGAGCAGGGCATATCCGCCCCTGCCAGGGACGGGAAGGTGGGTCATGGGCGCAGACCGGGTATCGCGATGAGTTCCGGCCGCAGGGGCAGTCCCTTCGGTGTGGACGCCGCGCAGCCCATCGTCGTGCGCATCGCCGGGAGAGTGTCACCGGCCGATGTGCCGCGCCTGTGCGAGGAGTTGGCCGCACTGCTCATCCACAGTGATGCCACCGAGGTGATCTGTGACGTCGGCGAACTCACCCACGCCGACCTGGCCGCCGTGAACGCCCTTGCCCGGCTGCAGCTCACCGCCCGGCGCCAGGGGTGCCGGATCCGGCTGCGCGATGCCCGGCCCGAGCTGCGGGCGCTCCTTGATCTGGTGGGTTTCGGCGAGGCCGTCGCCTGACCGCGGGCTAACCCGTCGCCCCGCCGGTCGCCCCGCCCGTGGGCGCGCCCTCCTTGTCCAGCAGCGGCGGCAGCTCGAACAGCGGGAACCAGCGCTTGGTGTCCAGGAAGAAGTCCATCCCGCCGATCATGCCGTTCCTGATCTCCAGGACGATGAGCGCCCACGGCTCGTACCCCTCGCCGCTCTGGCTCGGGTGGTAGTGCGCGAAGGCCGGGGAGCCGTTGGCCACGGTCGGCACCAGCTTCGAGCCCCGGCAGACCTCGCCGACACCGAGCATCCAGCCCACGATGTCGTCGTGGCCGCGCAGCCACAGGTCGTAGGGCGGCATGGACATGGTCGCGTCTTCGTGGAGCAGTGCCGTGAGCGCCTTCATGTCGTACCCCTCGAAGGCCGCGACATAGCGGTCGAGGAGCTTCTGCTGCTCCTCGTCGAGCGGGTCGGCAGCGTCCGTCGTGGCCGGCTCCGACTCGGCGAGCGTCGCCCGCGCCCGCTGCAGCGCGCTGTTGACGGAGGCGACCGAGGTGGACAGCAGCTCCGCCACCTCGCTCGCCTTCCAGGCCAGCACCTCGCGCAGGATCAGCACCGCCCGCTGCTTGGGCGGCAGATGCTGCAGCGCCGCGACGAACGCCAGCCGGATCGTCTCCCGCTCCACCGCCGTCTCGGCCGGGTCGGCGACCGACGGCAGCACCCGCCCGTCGGGCACCGGCTCCAGCCAGGTGATCTCCGGGCGGGAGGTGAGCTGTGCCTGGGCCACCGGGGTGGGGGCCGTGAGATCCATCGGGCGGGCCCGGCGATTGCCGGCGTTGAGCATGTCCAGACAGACGTTCGTCGCGATGCGGTAGAGCCAGGAGCGCAGGGACGAGCGCCCCTCGAACTTCTCGAAATTGCGCCAGGCCCGGACCATCGTGTCCTGGACGGCGTCCTCCGCCTCGAAGGCGGAGCCCAGCATGCGATAGCAGTAACCCGTCAGCTCGCGCCGGTACTGCTCAAGCCGGGAATCGAGATCCTTCGTCGTTGCCAGATCACTCATCGGGTCCATCCACCCCTGTCGCCCATCGGCACCAGCCCTTCGGAACCTACAGGAGGGGACTGACAGTGGGGGTCAGGTTCCGGGCTTGCGCCCGTAGACGTAGACGTCGTCGCCGTTTCTCAGCAGGTTCCAGTATGCCTTCGCGTCCGTGGGCCGCATGTTCACACAACCGCCCGAGCCCGGCGGGTTGTACATGGACTTCGTGGTGGAGTGGAATGCCTGTCCGCGGTCGAAGAACTGCGAGTACGGCATCCGTACGTTGTAGAGCGTCGACCAGTGGTTGATGCTCCGCCAGTAGATCTTCTTGGCGCCGGTCCGCGTCTCGGTGCCGTCCTTGCCCGTACGCACCGGCACCGGGCCGTACTTCAGCTTCGCGCCGTCCTGGATCCAGGTCAGCTGGCGCGTGAGGTCCACACACGCGATACGGCCCTTGTTGACCGGGCACTTGCCCGCCTTGTTGGGCGTTTTTCCGGCCGCCCGCTGCTGGAGGATCGTGTTCATGGTGCGCCAGGTGATCACGCCCGCGTAGCCGATGGCCGGCTTGATGCCGTGCCAGCCCTGGAAGGTCCGGATCGCCTTGCAGTCGGCCGCCGACTGCTTGCCGTCCACCGGGCGGCCCAGGAACTTCTCCACCTGCCTCTGATACGGGCCCGTGGACGTCGTGCACGAGGCCGCGTGCGCGGGCGCGCTGCCGAGTGCCATCGTCAGCGGGACCACGAGCCCGGTCAGTCCGAGCGCTATCCCCGCGCGTCTCCCGTTAGTGTTCGTCACAGCCACCAACTCCCCTTCGCCGTCTGTCGGTTTGACACGCGTCGGGGAGTTGGAGTTGTACGGATTCTCTATGGAATCTCAGTGCATGTCGGCGCCGGGGCAGTGGCGGGGTCGGTGCCGGGGGCACCGGGCTCAGCGGCGTGACGTGGCGAGGACCAGCCGGTGCTCGGCGCGGGCCACCCGGGTCCCGTACAGCGTGATCGACACGACGCCGAGCACAGCGAGCAGACCGAGCAGGACCGTGCCCGCCCAGCCGCCGGAGTGGAAGGCGATCGCGCCGAGCGTGCCGCCCGCGCTGCTGCCCAGGTAGTACGCGGACTGGTAGAGCGCGGAGGCCTGGGCGCGGCCCGTCTTCGCCGTACGGCTCACCTCGGACGAGGCGACCGCGTGGCCCGCGAAGAAGCCCGCGGTGATCAGGACCAGGCCCAGCAGTACGGCGGGCAGCGAGTCCGCCAGCGACAGCAGCAGGCCCGCGGCGGTGGTGGTGACCGCGAGATACAGCGCGCCGCGGCGGCCCATGCGGCCGACCAGCGTGCCCGCGGCGGCGGACGACACCGTACCGACGAGGTAGACCAGGAAGATCGAGCCGATGACGCCCTGCGGGAGACCGAACGGCGCCTCGACCAGCCGGTAGCCGATCACGGTGTACACCGCGCCGAAGACGGTCATGAACAGCGCGCCGATCGCGTACAGCCGCAGCAGCAGCGGGTCGGCCAGATGGCCGCGGACAGTCCTCGCGAGCGCCTTCGGGTTGAGCGAACCGGGCGTGAAATGACGGGCCTTGGGGAGCAGCGCGCGGAAGACCAGCGCGCACACCACCGCCATCAGTCCGACCGCGGCGAGCGCCGCGCGCCAGCCCCAGACCTGGGCCACCCAGCCGGTGACGATCCGGCCGCTCATGCCGCCGATGCTGTTGCCCGCGACGAACAGGCCGATCGCGGCGACCAGTGCCTTGGGGCGTACCTCCTCCGCCAGATACGCCATCGCCGAGGCCGGCAGACCGGCGAGCGCCGCACCCTGCACGGCGCGCAGCGCCACCAGCCACTCCAGGCTCGGCGCGAACGGCACGAGCAGCCCGACCACGACGGCGACCGCGAGCGAGGCGGTCATCATGGATCGCCGCCCGAAGCGCTCGGAGAGTGCGCTCATCGGCAGCACGCACAGGGCCAGCGCGCCGGTCGCGGCCGAGACCGTCCAGCTGGCGGCGCTCGCGCTCACGCCGAAGGAGGCGGAGACGGCGGGCAGCAGCGCCTGCGTGGAGTAGAGAAGGGCGAAGGTGGCCACTCCGGCGGCGAAGAGCGCGAAGCTCATGCGGCGGTAGCCGGGGGAGGAGGGGGTCAGGCGGTGGTCGGTGCGGGCGTCCACGGTGATGGTGGACGCCTTGGTACTTGCGGGAGACATGCATCGAACGTAGGCCGCGATTTTTCATGCGTCCAATGCACGGAATGGCGATAATCGTTCCCATGGCGCATCAACACAGCTCACAGGCGCGGCTGTCACCGAGTAGTTACGAAGAAGACATCGCGTTGCTGCTCGCTCCCCGGCTCGCGTACTTCGCCGGGGTGGCCCGGCACGAGCATGTGACGCGTGCCGCGCAGGAGATGGGCGTGCCGCAGTCGACGCTCTCGCGGGCGATCGTGCGCCTCGAACAGGACCTGGGGGTCGTGCTGTTCGCCCGCAAGGGCCGCACCGTATCGCTGACGCCGGCGGGCCGGACCTTTCTCACGTCCGTGGAGCGCGCGCTCGCGGAGGTGGAACGGGCGGCGGAGTCGGTCCAGGCGGACGCGGATCCCGCGTCCGGGAAGGTGGCCTTCGGCTTCCTCCACACGATGGGTTCCGAGACGGTGCCCGGCCTGATCCGGGCCTTCAGGGCCGACCACCCGCGTATCCGCTTCACCCTCGTCCAGAATTACGGCGAGGCGATGATCGAGCGCCTGCGGGCCGGGGAGCTCGACCTGTGCCTGACCTCACCGGTCCCGGACGCACCGGACCTGGTGGCCCGCCGCCTCGACGAGCAGCGCCTGCGGCTGGTGGTCCCGGACGACCACCGCCTGGCCGCCCGCAAGCGGATCCGCCTGGCCGAAGCGGCCGACGAAACCTTCGTCACCCTGGAGCCGGGCTACGGCCTGCGGCGCATCACCGACGACCTGTGCGCGGAGGCGGGCTTCACCCCGCGCGTCGCCTTCGAGGGCGAGGAGGCGGAAACCCTGCGCGGCCTGGTGGCGGCGGGCCTGGGCGTGGCCCTGCTCCCACCCCCGGCGGTGGCCCGCCCGGGAGTGGTCGAACTGACGGTGACGTCGCCGCGGGCGGCCCGCGAGATCGGCGTGGCCTGGCTGGACGGCCACGTGGACACGGCACCGGTGGCGGCGTTCAAGAGGTTCCTGCTGTCCCGCCGGGGCCATCTGCTGCCGGACTGACGTCCGGGGGTTGTTTCCCCACCCACCCGCCCCTTGGAACACGGGGGTGCGGGGCACCCGGGCCCGGGGAACCGCAGCTCCGCGCGGCGGCCGGCCGGGGCTTCGCCCGGCGCAAGGCAGCCGGGCGGGTCGGCGCGGCAGCTGCGCCGCGTGGCCGGGGCTTCGCCCGGCCGTAAGCCCACGGGCGGGGCGAGGCAGGTGCGCCCCTGGGCCTCCGCGTTCGGCGCGACTCAGGGGCCCGCCCCGCAGCCCCCTGCCCGGCGGGAACGACCACGCGCCCTGCCCGCGCGGTCGCAGGAGTCCGGATCAGCTGCGCAGTGAGCGGCCGAAGCCTGCCGCCAGCGGCATGCGGAGGCCCAGGGGTGGCGGGGCCGCGAGGGCGTCGGCCACCGGGCGGGCGAAGTTGCGGGTGAACAGGGCGCCCAGGACGAAATCCGCCGCCAGCGCCAGGACTTCCTCATGGTGCTGGCGCAGCGCATGGCCGTCCGAGTGGACCTCGAAGCGGCACGTGTCGCGGTTCGTCTTCTTCGCGCGTTCCGCCAGGCGGTAGGAGAGCTCCGGGTCCGTACGCGCGTCGTTCGTGCCGTGCACGATCATCACCTGGCGGCCCACCAGCTGTTTCACCGGCTCCGGCGTGGCCGCCACATCGTCCTCCGGCAGCCACGGTGCCATCGCAAGCACCGAGGTGACCGCCGTGTGGCCCGCCGCCCGGAGGGCCGCCCGGCCGCCCATGCCGTGGCCCGCGAGGCAGACGGGGACGTCGCCGTAGCGCCGTACCACCTCGTCCACCGCCCATGTCGCGTCCGCCGCCAGGCGCGCCTCGGGGCCGTTCCAGCCGCGGCAGCGGTAGTGGACCGCGTGCACCGCCAGACCGTCCGTGCGGCCCGCGCGAGCCAGCGTGCGGCCCAGCGGCAGCGCCGCCGCGTACGACAGCGGTGAGGGCCGGCGTACCGACTCCGGTTCGCCGTCGGGGAGGAGCAGTACCACCCCGCCCACCGCCGAGTCCGTGCCGAACGCGCGTCCGCCCGCCGGCCTGCCCAGCCGCGCACTCGGCGGCGTCCGGCTCCCTCGCGCTCCCCTTGCCACCGTCGCTGCCGCCGCGCCTTCCGGACGCCCCCACCACAGGGGCAGTGCGTGGTCTGCCATGGCAGAACAGTCTCAGAAGGACAGGTGTACTCCACCCGTACGCACGGTCACTGTTACGTATCGACCCGGCGCTCTCTACGCGCGTAGGGGCTAGAGTGCGCAGATGACGAGCCAGACCCTCAACACGCCCAACGCGGACCAGATCCGCCGCGCTCCGAAGGTGCTCCTCCACGATCACCTCGACGGCGGGCTTCGTCCGGGCACGATCATCGAACTCGCCCGCGAGACGGGCTATGAAGCGCTTCCCGAGACCGAGCCCGACAAGCTCGGCATCTGGTTCCACGAGGCCGCCGACTCCGGCTCCCTGGAGCGCTATCTGGAGACGTTCGCGCACACCTGCGCCGTCATGCAGACCCGTGACGCCCTCTTCCGCGTCGCCGCCGAATGCGCGGAGGATCTCGCCGAGGACGGCGTCGTCTACGCCGAGGTGCGCTACGCCCCCGAGCAGCACCTGGAAGCCGGGCTCTCCCTCGAAGAGGTCGTCGAGGCCGTGAACGAGGGCTTCCGCGAGGGTGAGCGGCGCGCCCGCGCGAGCGGTCACCGTATCCGCGTCGGCGCCCTGCTGACCGCGATGCGGCACGCCGCCCGCGCCCTGGAGATCGCCGAACTCGCCAACAGCTACCGTGACATGGGCGTCGTCGGCTTCGACATCGCGGGCGCCGAGGCGGGCTTCCCGCCCACCCGTCACCTCGACGCCTTCGAGTATCTGAAGCGGGAGAACAACCACTTCACGATCCACGCCGGCGAGGCCTTCGGACTGCCGTCCATCTGGCAGGCGCTGCAGTGGTGCGGCGCCGACCGGCTCGGGCACGGTGTGCGGATCATCGACGACATCGAGGTGTCCGACGACGGCGCCGTGAAGCTGGGGCGGCTCGCCGCGTATGTACGGGACAAGCGCATCCCGCTGGAGCTCTGCCCGACCTCCAATCTGCAGACCGGCGCTGCCACTTCATATGCCGAGCACCCCATCGGACTGCTGCGCAAACTCCACTTCAGGGCAACCGTCAATACCGACAACCGGCTGATGAGCGGCACCAGCATGAGCCGGGAATTCGAGCTGCTGACCGACACTTTCGGATACTCGCTCGACGACATGCAGTGGTTCACCGTCAATGCGATGAAGTCCGCGTTCATTCCTTTCGATGAACGACTGGCGATGATCAACGACGTCATCAAGCCGGGTTACGCCGAGTTGAAATCCGAATGGCTGTTCCGGCAAACGGCCACGACCAGCGACTCTTCCCCCGTCGAGGACTGAGCGCGAGCACTCCGAAGCGGCCGGGACCGTCAACACCCGGCCGCTTCGTGGTGTTTGCGGGCGCGGAGTACGGCTGGCTAGCTTGCAGAGCCGCTCGATATCCCCGTCCCAAGGACTCATCCCTGATGAAGCAGTCTGCTGCCAAGACTCTCGGTGTCGCCGCTCTCGGCGCCGCCTTCGCCGCTGCCGCCGCGGGCACCGCAACCGCCGCGCCCGCGCTCCCCGACTCCGCCCTCCCGCTGGACACCGTCACCAGCGTCGTGCCCGTCCAGGAGGCTCTGACGCAGCTTCCGGCCGGTGCTCCGGAGTCGCTGGCGGGCGGCGCGAGCACGCTGCCGGGCACCGTCCAGGGGGCGGCCACCAAGGTACTGCCCAACGCCGACGCGGCAGACCCGGTCGGCGGCCTGCTCGGCGGCCTGCCGGTCGGCAATGCCACCGGCGGTCTTCCCACCGGCGGTCTGCCCACCGGCGCTCTGCCCACCAGCGGCCTGCCCACCGCCGGTCTGCCCGGTCTCGGCGGCTGACGCGCTCCGCAGACTCCGTACGGCTCCGTACACGGAAGTGGGGCGCACACCCGAACCGGGTGTGCGCCCCACTTCCGTGTGCCAGGATCGCCGCCATGCGCGTGAAGACCGCAGGACTGACCGCACTTGTCACCGTTCCCGCGCTCCTGCTGGCCACGGCCTGTACGAGTAGTGACGACGGCAAGCAGCCCGCCAAGGACGCGAGCAGCCCTGCCGGTACGCAGAAGGGCCGCAGCCCCGACACCGCCAAGGGCGGTGCCGACGCGTCCGAGCCGCTCAGCGGGCCCCAGTTGGAGCGGGCCGCGCTGGCCACCGGCGATCTGGCCGGATTCCAGGTGTCCCCGGGGAAGAGCGCGCTCGCGCCCTCCGGACAGCCCGCTGCCGACAAGCAGACGTGCCAGCCGCTCGCCGACGCGATGGGCGACAGGCCGAGCCCGCAGGCGCGGGACACCGTCAACCGCGGGCTCGGCTCCCTGGGGAGCCTCGGCCTCGCGGTGTCCGCCTCGCTCAGTTCGTACAGCGAGGCGGCGGCAGGAAAGCTGATGCGGTCGCTCACGTCGGCGGTCGCGGGCTGCGGCGAGGGTTTCAGCGCGACCCTCGACGGCCGCAGTGGCGAGTACCGCGAGGTGAAGACCGCGGCCTTCACCGTCAGCGGCGCCGACGAGACCGTCAGCTGGACCACCGTGGGGTCGGGCGACGGCGCCCAGGTCCCGATCCATCTGGTCGTGGTGCGCAAGGGCGCGACCGTGGCGCGTTTCATGGCGCTCGACCTGGCGCGGCGTACTGCGCCGCGGGTCCCTCAGGAGGTCGCCGACAAGCAGCTGGCGAAGGTCGCCCAGGTGCTCGCCGGCTGAGACACCGGCCCGGCGGGTCCGGCCGGTCCGGCCGGATGCGTACTACCAGGCCGTACTGGCGGTCTTCTCCGAGGGCAGCAGCGCCCAGAGCGCCAGGTAGATCAGGAACTGCGGTCCGGGCAGCAGACACGAGACAACAAAGATCACACGCATCGTCGTCGCAGAGGTGCCGAAGCGCCGTGCCAGCGCTGCGCACACTCCGCCGATCATGCGTCCGTCTCGGGGGCGGACAAGTGCGGCCATGGTGGGCTCCTTCGAGAACCTTCCGGGGAGCATCTCTGTCGTGCTCCCGATGCATCCATGGTGGCTCCGCGAGGGGGGTCAAAGCGTCGCTCTACGGGGCGATCCCGACCCTGGGAATCGTCGGGGTCGCCCCCTGAGACGCGTCATCCCGCAGCAGGGCCCCGCGCTGCCGCCGGGAGGAGCCCGCCGCGGACGTCCGCCCGTGCCTGCGGCGGAGCCGTGCCCGGCCCGCGGGCACGACGGCCAGATGGGCCAGGGCCACCCCGGCCGTGTTCAGCAGCAGCGAGTCCACGTCGAGCACCCGCCCGGGGACCCCGGTCTGCAGCAGCTCGATGCCGAGCGACAGCAGGGCCCCGGCCGCGACCGTACGGGTCAGCGAGGCCAGCGGGGAGACGGTGAGCTTGCCGCCCGCCATGGGCAGCAGTACGCCGAGGGGCGCGAGCAGCAGCAGACCTTCGCCGATCCGGCGCGCGGCCTCCACCGGGCCCAGCGCGAGATCCGCCTTTATACCGGCGAGCGGCTCGAGATTCGCGGCCGTCACCCACACCACATCGAGGGGGCGCAGCATCAGCCAGGAAACGAGCAGCAGATGCGCGAGGAGGAGGATGACCCCCGCCGCGCGGAAGTGGATGGCGGCACTGCCTGCCGAACCTTGACGCTGCACGCCCCCCAAGACGCACGCTTCCCGCGAATCGGTTCCGCCCGCCTCGAAGAGGAAGCTCCGGGGGACGCCCGGGGGACGCGCTACGACGCCGAGGGCAGCGCGCCGAGCGTCGGTACGGCCTCCTCCGGCCGCTCCTTTGTTGCGGCCGAGCACTGGTACCCGCGGGGCGCGTAATCCCCGGGCCCGCCCAGCAGCACCGAACCGTCCGTCGCCGCCGCCCGGCTCTCCGCGAAGGTGCACACGATCTGGGCGAGCGCCGCCGTCGGCAGATCCTCCGGCTGACGGCTCAGCCGCAGCGTCCCCGCCGGATCCCCCTTGCGCGCGCCGCTCAGAGTGAGGGGTCCTCGTACGTACGTGGCGAAGCCCGCCTCGTGCTCCGACGCCGAGGGCTCCTTCTCCAGCTGGTCGAGGAGAGCCTGGGCGAGACGAAGACGGCTGTCGCCCGCCTTCGCGTCGGACATCGTCGCCGTACGGTCCACGGACGCCAGCTGGGAGGCGCAGACCAGGTAGACGCGGACCGGGACGCCCTGCGGCTGTGCCTGGGGCGTGATGTTCTCCCCGGTCACCTCGCAGGGCACCCGCGAGGGTGCGGGACCGGCGTCGACGGGCACCTGGGTGGGCCGGATCCCGCAGCCGCCGAGGACGGCCACGCCCATGAGTACGGCGAATGCCGCTGCCGTACGCCGCGTACGGCCCTTCACGGGTGTCACTGCGCGCCTTCCTCTCCCCGGTCGTCCGCGGGGTCCTGGTCCGCGTCCGTGTCGCCGTGCCCGTCGCCGTCGTTCAGCGACGAGGCGTCGCGCGGCAGCCGCAGCACGAACACCGCGCCGTCACCGTCCGCCGAATTGGCCGCGGTGATGTCGCCGCCGTGGATATGGGCGTTCTCCATCGCGATCGACAGCCCGAGGCCACTGCCCTCGGAGCGCGGCCGCGAGGCGCTCGCCTTGTAGAAGCGGTCGAAGACATGCGGCAGTACGTCCTCGGGAATGCCGGGCCCGTGGTCCCGTACCTCGATCAGCAGCTCGTGGTCGACCGTCCGCACCGACACCCGTACCGGCGAACCGCCGTGCTTGAGTGCGTTGCCGATCAGATTCGCCAGGATCACATCGAGCCTGCGCGGATCGAGCCGCGCCATGATCCCCCGCTCGGCGTCCAGGTCCACCGCGTCCAGCCAGGCGCGCGCGTCGATGCAGGCGGTCACCTGGTCGGCGACGTCGACCGTGTCCAGGACGAGCCTGGCTGTGCCCGCGTCGAAGCGGGTGACCTCCATCAGGTTCTCGACGAGATCACCGAGCCGCCGGGTCTCGCTGACCACCAGGTTCACGGCGGGCGCGATCATCGGGTCGAGGCTGTCGGCCTCGTCCTCCAGCACTTCGGTGACGGCGGTGAGCGCGGTCAGCGGGGTGCGCAGCTCGTGCGACATGTCGGCGACGAAGCGGCGGCTGGACTCCTCCCGCGCGCTCATGTCCGCGACCTTCTTCTCCAGCGACTCGGCCGTCTTGTTGAACGTCCTTGCCAGCTCGGCGAGTTCGTCCGTGCCCGAGACCCGCAGCCGGGTGTCGAGCTTGCCCTCGCCGAGCCTGCGGGCCGCCTCGCCCAGCCGGTGCACCGGCTTGAGGACGGTGGTCGCGGCTGCCTGCGCGAGCAGCGCCGAGCCGACCAGGGCCAGCGCGGTGGCGATCCCCAGTGACCAGGCGAGGGAGTTGAGGTCCTGGCGCTCCTGGTCCAGCGACTTGAACACGTAGCCGGTCGGGCCGCCGCCGATGATCCGCGTGCCGCCGACGAGATAGGGCTTGCCGCGGCGCTGGGTGCGCTGCCAGTAGAGGTGGTACGGGACGGAGTTGCCCGCGCCGACGCCCTGCCGCTCGTTGACGGCCTCCTGCAGCTTGGCCGGGACGTCGTCGAGCGTGAAGTTGTCCGGGTTGGAGGCGCCGACGATCGGCTTGCCCTTGTCGCGCTCGCCGATGAGCAGCACGTTGTAGCCGGAGGTGCCTCCGGCCATCTGCTCGGCGGTCTTCTGCAGTTCGCTCTGGGTGGGCCGCAGCGGCAGCGCGGCGGCCCGGTTCTGCATCCCCTGGCGGAAGTCGCCGAGCGCCGAGTCCTGCGTACGGGTCAGCACGGCTTCCCGGTTGAGCCAGTACGCGATGCCCGAGGCGGAGACGGCGGCGGTCAGCGCGACCAGGGCGAAGACGACGACGAGACGGAGCCGAAGGCTCGTCCAGCGAAGTCCGGCGAGTATCGCGCGCTTTGCGGCACCGCTCACCGAGTGCTTCCGTTCACGCGGGTCATGACGTGCGCGTCTCTCACTGGGGAACGTCCAGCCGGTAACCCACACCGCGCACCGTACGGATCAGGGTCGGCGAGGACGGTACGTCCTCCACCTTCGCCCGCAGCCGCTGCACACACGCGTCCACCAGTCGTGAGTCGCCGAGGTAGTCGTGCTCCCACACCAGCCGCAGCAGCTGCTGCCGCGAAAGGGCCTGCCCGGGCCGGCGGCTCAGTTCGAGGAGCAGCCGCAGCTCGGTCGGCGTGAGCTGCAGATCCTCGCCGTTCTTGGTGACCGTCATCGCGGAGCGGTCGATCACCAGCGAGCCGAAGCTCGCCGAATCGGTGGACTCCCGCTCACCGCGCCGCAGTACGGCACGGATCCGGGCGTCCAGCACGCGGCCCTGCACGGGCTTGACGACATAGTCGTCCGCGCCCGACTCAAGACCCACGACCACATCGATGTCGTCGCTGCGTGCGGTCAGCAGAATGATCGGCAGCTGGTCGGTGCGCCTGATGCGCCGGCACACCTCGAAACCGTCGATCCCGGGCAGCATCACATCCAGCACGATCAGGTCCGGCCGCTGCTCGCGCAGCAGTTTCAGGCCGTCCTCGCCCGTCGCCGCGGTGGCCACTCGGTGGCCCTGGCGTGACAGCGAGAGTTCGAGGGCCGTGCGGATGGCGTCGTCGTCCTCGATCAGCAACAGGAAAGGCACGGAGGTCATTCTGTCCCATGGGGGAGCCGGAGTTCGACTGCTGGAGCGCTCTCACACGACTCCTCCCCTTGTGAGAGGCGTTTCGAGCGCTTTGTTCCGCGGTTCGCGAGGGGGTCACGACCAGGCCCGGACCGCTGATCAACGAGGCTCCGCCGGGCCCTGTGACAGGCCTGTGACAGTCGACGGACAGCGCCATGAAACTGCCCGGGCAATCTTTTTGGCACACGGACGGAAACAGCCACTCGACGGGGGGCGCGAGATGAACGCACTGCACAGCACCAACTCAAGCGCAGTTGTCACGCGTCTCCACGACGTCGTGAGGAGCACCGAGAAGTCCGGCGCGGTGAACGGACGGGGGTGCGTTCGCAGCGCCGGGCGTCAGCACAAGCCGTCGTACATGACGGTCGTTGACGCGAACGTGGGGGCAACTGGTACGGCGTACGGAGAGGCCGCGGGGGAGCGGACGAACCTGTCGGAGGCGGAGTTCACCGCCTACGTGCAGGAACGCCGCGCCTCTCTGTACGCGACCGCGTACCACCTGACCGGGGACCGGTTCGAGGCGGAGGACCTGCTGCAGAGCGCCCTCTTCTCGACGTACCGGGCCTGGGACAGGATCAGCGACAAGGCGGCGGTCGGGGGATATCTGCGCCGCACGATGACCAACCTGCACATCAGCGCGTGGCGCCGGCGCAAGCTCAACGAGTACCCGACGGAGGAGCTGCCGGAGACGGCGAGCGACACCGACGCGATGCGGGGTACGGAACTGCGCGCGGTGCTCTGGCAGGCGCTGGCCAGGCTGCCCGAACTCCAGCGGACGATGCTGGTCCTTCGCTACTACGAGGGCCGCACCGACCCGGAGATCGCGGAAATCCTGGACATCAGTGTCGGCACGGTGAAGTCGAGCATCTGGCGGTCACTCCGCCGGCTGCGCGAGGACGAGGTCCTCAGCTTCGGCCGTGACGAGGAAGAGTCCTTCGGCGAGCTGGTGGCCTGAGGGCAACGGGGGAACGGGGCCGCCGTTTCGGGGGAGACGGCGGGAACGGGGGACCACGGGGGACCAACGGGGGATACAGAGCGGGACCGGACAGGCCGGGGGGTCTTGTCCGGCCCCGCCGCGTTTTTGCGCCTAAACCGGCGCCGCTCTCGCGGAGGTGGTTGAGCGGGGTGGGGGTTGCTCAATGGCCGCTTGCGGTCAATGCGGGTGGTTACGGCGGACGCGCGCCTGGCTGTTCCGCGCCGCCGCCGCCGCGTTTGGCGATGCGGGGTGACGGCTTGAACGCGGCGCGCAGCTGCCGCGAACCGCCGGGGGTGTGGGGGTACCCCGTACCCCCACATTCAAGGGCGGGTGGGTGGGGAGAACCCCGTCACGCCATCGTGCGCGCCGCAGGCGTCCTGCGGTGGCGGCCCGCCGCCGCGGACGCGAGGCGGCCGAGGGCCTCGGCCTTGCCGCAGGGGTACGCGCCCAGTTCCGTCTGCCGGGCCACGATGCCCCGTTCCGCGCGCATCAGACGCCAGCCGCGGCGCAGCAGGAAGCCCACCGACTTGCGGCCCTCGCGCAGATCCCGTGCCAGCCGTCGGCGGAACGTCGTCGACGGGCGGCCGCGCAGGCACAGCGCGTCCGCCAGTACGCCCAGTTCCTGGCAGTGCTCGACGATGTCCGCCGCGAAGATCCCCTCCGCCACGAACAACGGCGTGCGGTCGATCGCGAACGCCTCCACATCGACGCGCGAGCTGGTGGCGATGTCGTACACGGGCACTGTCGTCCGTCCCGTACGGCACAGCTCCGCGACCGCCGCCACCGCCGCGTCCGCGTCCCACGACGCCGGGGAGTCCCAGTCGATGTCCGAACTGCCCGCGACCAGCGGGAGCGTCGGGTCGTCGCCCTCCTTGTAGAAGTCGTCCAGGCGCAGGACCGGCAGGCCGGTACGGGCGGCGAGGGAGGACTTTCCGGACCCGGAGGGACCCGAGAGCAGCACGACACGAGTGGGCATGGGGGAAGAGGTCACGGGACACCAGTGTGAGGCATTGACCCGTGAAGGGGACCCCTCGGGGCGGGCGTTGGTATTGAGCATCACACCTCAACTACGCTGCGTGCTCGTCCGATTACCCACTCAGTCAGGAATCCCATGGCACGTCACACAGCTCCCCAGTCCCGGCGGCTCACCCTGCTGCGTGCGGGTCTGACCGTCGCGGCGGTGGCCGCGGCCCTCGGCGCGGGTGAGGCCGCCGCGCATGCCGCGCCGACGGCACCCGTGGGCCTCGACATGCTCGACGCGGGACAGACCCAGGGGCCGGCCCGCGCGGTCACCAGCTCGGTGGCCGGTGTCGGGCAGCTCAAGAGCCTCCCGCTCAACCCGCTGGCCAAGACCGGCGTCGACCCGTTGAACAACGGCGTCGCCACCCAGGTCGCCGACTTCAAGCCGGTCGGCACGACGACGGCGACGGGCCATTTGACCCAGGGCCAGGCTCTGGAGGACCTGCCGGTGGTGGGCGGCGCCTCGGGTCTGCTGCCGTTCTGAGTCCGGGCATGAAAGAGCCCCCTGCCGCCGGACGGGACGGCAGGGGGCTCGGCCATGGGGCCGGACCGGTCAGTACGCCGAGCCGGACGCGCCGAGAGAGCCCGTCGGGTGCCAGACCGTCTTCGTCTCCAGGAAGGCGGTCAGGCGGTGCGTGCCGGGGTCGGCCGAGAAATCCACAGGCTGTGGACGAAGGACGCGCTTGAGGTTGTCCGCCGCCGCGATCTCCAGCTCCTTCGCCAGTACGTCTTCGGCACCGGTGAGGTCGATGGCGTTGACGTCCTGGTGCGAGGCCAGCGGAGTCGCGATCTCCGCGGTCCGCCCCGAGAGGACGTTGACCACGCCTCCGGGAAGGTCGGACGTGGCCAGCACCTCGCCGAGCGAGAGCGCCGGGAGCGGGGACTTCTCCGAAGCGATCACGATCGCCGTGTTGCCCGTCGCGATCACCGGGGCGAGCACCGAGACCAGCCCCAGGAACGACGACGTCTGCGGCGCGAGGATCGTCACGACGCCGGTCGGCTCAGGGCTGGAGAGGTTGAAGTACGGGCCCGCGACCGGGTTCGCCCCGCCCACGATCTGGCCGATCTTGTCGGTCCAGCCCGCGTACCAGACCCAGCGGTCGACCGCCGCGTCCACGACGGCCGCGGCCTTCGACTTGGACAGGCCCTCCGCGTCCGCCACTTCGCGTACGAACTGGTCCCTGCGGCCCTCCAGCATCTCGGCGATGCGGTAGAGGATCTGGCCGCGGTTGTACGCGGTCGCGCCCGACCAGCCGCCGAAGGCCTTGCGGGCCGCGACGACGGCGTCACGCGCGTCCTTGCGGGAGGAGAGGGGGGCGTTGGCCAGCCACTTGCCCTTGGAGTCCGTCACCTCGTACACCCGGCCGCTCTCGGAGCGGGGGAACTTGCCCCCGACGTACAGCTTGTAGGTCTTGAAGACGCCAAGACGAGTCGCTTCAGACATCGAGGTAGGCCTCCAGACCATGACGGCCGCCCTCGCGGCCGAAGCCCGACTCCTTGTAGCCGCCGAAGGGCGAGGTCGGGTCGAACTTGTTGAACGTGTTGGCCCACACGACACCGGCCCGGAGCTTGCTCGCGACCGCGAGGATGCGCGAGCCCTTCTCCGTCCAGATGCCGGCCGACAGGCCGTACTGGCTGTTGTTGGCCTTGGCGACCGCCTCGTCGGGCGTACGGAAGGTCAGCACGGACAGGACCGGGCCGAAGATCTCGTCGCGCGCGATCCGGTGCGCCTGCGTGACATTCGTGAACAGGGTCGGCGCGAACCAGTAGCCGGAGCTCGGCAGCTCGCACGGGGCCGACCAGCGCTCGGCGCCCTCCGCCTCGCCCGTCTCGGTCAGGGCCTTGATGCGGGCCAGCTGCTCCGCGGAGTTGATCGCACCGATGTCGGTGTTCTTGTCCATCGGGTCGCCCAGCCGCAGCGTCGAGAGCCGGCGCTTGAGGGAGTCGAGCACCTCGTCCTCGATCGACTCCTGGACCAGCAGGCGGGAGCCCGCGCAGCAGACCTGGCCCTGGTTGAAGAAGATGCCGGAGACGATGCCCTCGACGGCCTGGTCGATGGGTGCGTCGTCGAAGACGATGTTCGCGCCCTTGCCGCCCAGTTCCAGGGTGACCTTCTTGTCCGTACCGGCGATGGAACGCGCGATCGCCTTGCCGACGGCGGTCGAGCCGGTGAAGGCGACCTTGTTGACGTCGGGGTGCTCGATGAGCGCGGCGCCGGTCTCGCCGTATCCCGGAAGGATGTTGACGACGCCCTTGGGCAGGCCCGCCTGGCGGCAGATGTCCGCGAAGAAGAGCGCGGAGAGGGGGGTCGTCTCGGCGGGCTTCAGCACCACGGTGTTGCCGGTGGCGAGCGCCGGGGCGATCTTCCAGGCGAGCATCAGCAGCGGGAAGTTCCAGGGGATGACCTGGCCCGCGACGCCGAGGGGCCTCGGGTTCGCGCCGTACCCGGCGTGGTCGAGCTTGTCGGCCCAGCCCGCGTAGTAGAAGAAGTGCGCCGCGACCAGGGGGAGGTCCGCGTCGCGGGTCTCCTTGATCGGCTTGCCGTTGTCGAGGGTCTCCAGGACGGCGAGCTCACGCGAGCGCTCCTGGATGATCCGCGCGATACGGAAGAGGTACTTGGCGCGCTCCTGGCCGGGCAGCGCCGACCACTTCTCGAACGCCTTGCGGGCCGCCTTCACGGCACGGTCCACGTCCTCGGCGCCGGCCTGGGCGACCTCGGCGAGGACCTCCTCGGTGGAGGGGGAGACGGTCTTGAAGACCTTGCCGTCGGCGGATTCGGTGAATTCGCCGTCAATGAACAGGCCGTACGACGGTGCGATGTCGACGATCGACCGCGACTCGGGTGCGGGCGCGTATTCGAAAACGGATGCGGGTGCAGTTGCCATGGTGATCAGTCCACCGTCACGTAGTCGGGGCCGGAGTAACGGCCGGTGGCGAGCTTCTGACGCTGCAGGAGCAGGTCGTTGAGCAGGCTCGACGCGCCGAAGCGGAACCAGTGGTTATGCAGCCAGTCTGCACCCACGGTCTCGTTGACCAGGACCAGGAACTTGATCGCGTCCTTGCTGGTGCGGATGCCGCCCGCGGGCTTCACGCCGACCTGGATGCCGGTCTGCGCGCGGTAGTCGCGCACCGCCTCCAGCATGAGCAGGGTGTTGGCAGGGGTGGCGTTGACCGCGACCTTGCCGGTCGAGGTCTTGATGAAGTCCGCGCCGGCGATCATGCCGAGCCAGGAGGCGCGGCGGATGTTGTCGTACGTGGAGAGCTCGCCGGTCTCGAAGATGACCTTCAGCCGGGCCGGGCCCGCGGCCTCCTTCACGGCGCGGATCTCCTCGAAGACCTTGAGATAGCGGCCCGAGAGGAAGGCCCCGCGGTCGATCACCATGTCGATCTCGTCGGCCCCGGCGGCGACGGCGTCGCGGGTGTCCGCGAGCTTCACGTCGAGCGCGGCGCGGCCTGCCGGGAAGGCGGTGGCGACGGAGGCGACCTTGACGCCGGAGCCCTTGAGGGCCTCGGCGGCGATCGCGGCCATGTCGGGGTAGACACAGACCGCGGCAGTCGAGGGAGTGGTGCGGTCGGTCGGGTCGGGGTGGACGGCCTTGGCGGCGAGCGCCCGGACCTTGCCCGGGGTGTCCGCGCCTTCGAGCGTCGTCAGGTCGATCATCGAGATGGCCAGATCGATGGCGTACGCCTTGGCCGTGGTCTTGATCGAGCGCGTACCGAGCCCTGCGGCGCGGGCCTCCAGGCCGACGGCGTCGACGCCGGGCAGGCCGTGGAGGAAGCGCCGCAGTGTGCTGTCGGACGCGGTCACGTCAGCGAATGCGGTGGGGATGGTGGGCATGGTCACCAGATGAGCATATCTACGCGCGTAGCGGCCTGTACAGGGGGTGGGGTCGAGGGCTTGTCTCCCAGGCCCTGTCCGGCCGATCTTGCCGGGCTCGCGTGCCCTGGCACGCACTCCCCCGTAGCCCTTCGGGCACGGGAGGTGCCCCCATGCCGCGTTGTCGTCAGTCGCCGACGCTCCGCGTCGGCTCCATCCTCCGCCTTGCAACTGCAGGCACCAGACCCCGCTCACTGACCTGATCGACCGGACAGGACCTGGCGCGGGGTGGACCGGGTCGGCCGGGCGGGGACGTACGGCAGAATCGGAGCCATGACGAGTCCCCAGCAGCCCACCGAGCCCACCTACGCCGACCGGGTCTTCCGGTCGCCCGCCGGGATGGCAGGGGGAGTGCTGCTGCTCGCGCTCATCGGCTGGCTCGCCGGAGACGCGGTCGTACGGGGCGAGGGGCGCACGCCGTGGGCGGCCCTCGCCGGGGCGCTGTTCGCCGTCCCCCTGGTGGTCGCCTTCACGCTGCGGCCCGCCGTCTTCGCGAACGACGACCGGATGCGGGTCAGGAACCCCTTCCGGACGATCACGATTCCGTGGGCGGCCGTCGCGGATGTGCGGGCCGGGTACTCCAGCGAGGTCGTCACCCAGCAGGGTGCGAAGTACCAGCTCTGGGCCATCCCCGTCTCCTTGCGGGCGCGCAAGAGGGCCGCGCGACGCCCGCTCTCGCCCGCGAACGGCGCCACTCGCGGCCGGATGCCGACGGGCGCCGACTCCTCTCACTCCTCGCCGCTGATGCCCGCGGCGGACCGGGCGATGGCGGATCTGCGGGAGCTGATGGAGACCAATGCGGGCAAGCCGCGTGCCAAGGGTGAGCCGCAGGTCCGCTGGGCGTACGAGATCGCGGCGCCCGCGGTGGCGGGTGCGGTGCTGCTGGTCATCCTGCTGGCGACGGGCTGACGCGCCGGCTGTGCAAGCCCGGGGCGCGGGCTGTTGGGCCCCCGCCCCGTCCCCTCCGAAACCCTGATGGGACCGTGGCACTGACGCCCACGGGTCAGCGTCCCGGGGTCAGATGCCCGCGGCCTCCGCAAGATCCCGCTTGATCCCCTCCAGGACCTCGGCGGCCCGCTCGCGCGCGCTCCGGAGCTCGCTCGCCTCCGCGACCGGGATGACGACCTCCAGGTAGCACTTGAGCTTGGGCTCCGTGCCGCTCGGGCGGACGATGACCCGCGCCTTGAACTCGCCGTCGAGGTAGTAGCGCAGGCCGTCCGTCGGCGGCAGCGTGGCCGTGCCCCGGTTCAGGTCCTCGGCCGAGACGATCCGCAGCCCGGCGAGCACGGTCGGCGGCTGCTCGCGCAGCCTGCGCATGGCGTTCGCGATGATGCTCAGATCCTCGACCCGCACGGACAGCTGGTCGGTGCCGTGCAGCCCGTGCGCGACGGCGAGATCGTCGAGCAGATCGGTGAGCGTGCGGCCCTGCTCCTTCAGCTCGGAGGCCAGCTCGGCGACGAGCAGCGCGGCGGTGATGCCGTCCTTGTCGCGCACGCCCTCGGGGTCGACGCAGTAGCCGAGCGCCTCCTCGTAGCCGTAACGCAGGCCCTCGACACGGGCGATCCACTTGAAGCCGGTCAGCGTCTCCTCGTACGGCAGCCCCGCCGCGTCGGCGATCCGGCCCAGCAGGGACGAGGACACGATCGACTCGGCGAACGTGCCGCGTGCGCCCTTGTGGACGAGGTGTTCGGCCAGCAGCGCGCCGACCTCGTCGCCGCGGAGCATCTTCCAGTCCCCGCCGTCCGGGACGGCGACGGCGCACCGGTCCGCGTCGGGGTCGTTGGCGATGACGATGTCGGGCCGGACCCGGCGGGCGGTCTCGAAGGCGAGATCCATCGCCCCCGGCTCCTCCGGGTTGGGGAAGGAGACCGTCGGGAACGCCGGGTCGGGCTCGGCCTGCTCCTGTACGAGGACGGGCGCGGCGAATCCGGCACGGGCGAAGGCGGCGGTCAGCACGTCCTTGCCGACGCCGTGCATGGCCGTGTAGACGACGCGCGCGGTGCGGGGGGAGCCAGGGGTCAGGACAGCGTCCGTACGCTCCAGATAGGCGTCCAGGACCTCGTCACCGAGGGTTTCCCAGCCGCTGCCGGCGCGCGGCACGTCGTCCAGACTCGCCACGGCGGCGATCTCCGCGGCGATCTCGGCGTCGGCGGGCGGCACGATCTGCGAGCCGTCGCCGAGGTAGACCTTGTAGCCGTTGTCGCGCGGCGGGTTGTGGCTGGCGGTGACCTCGACCCCGGCCACCGCGCCGAGCTTCCTTATGGCGAACGCGAGCACGGGGGTCGGCAGCGGGCGCGGCAGCACGGCGGCGCGGAGCCCGGCGCCGACCATCACCGCGGCGGTGTCGCGCGCGAAGTCGACGGACTTGTACCGGGCGTCGTACCCGATGACGACGAGGCCGTCGCCCTGGCCCTTCGCCCTGAGATACGCGGCGAGCCCGGCTGCCGCCCGGATCACCACGGCCCGGTTCATCCGCATGGGCCCGGCCCCGAGCTCGCCGCGCAGCCCGGCCGTCCCGAACTCCAGCGTGCCGCTGAACCGCGCGGCGAGCTCGTCGACATCCTTCGCCTCGATGAGCTTGCCGAGCTCGTCCCGGGTCTCACTGTCCGGGTCCTCCGCCAGCCACGCGCTGGCCCGCGCGATGAGGTCCTGCTGCACGGTTGGTCCGCCTCTCGTGTGGTTTGGTCGCCCGGCCATTCTGGACGGACGTCCGCGTGTGCGGGGCGAGGTGGGGCGGGTGCATGGCTTGATCCCCGCCCCTGCCCGGCTCTATCGATGTGCGGCTCCGCCGCGTGGGGCTGCGCCCCGGCTTGGGGCCCGCGCCCGGACACCCGGCGCTGCGGTGGCTTCGCCTCGGAGCGTTGGGCGTTTCGGGGTGCGGTGGCGCGGCGGGGGCTTGCTCCCCCACCCCGCCCCTTCCCGAACCGGGGCTGCGCCCCGGACCCCTGGGAGGAGGGGGTTTCGCGGGGGCTGCGCCCCCACACCCCCGATGCTCCGGCGGCTCCGCCGCGGAGCGTCCGGCGTGGCGCGTGGCGCGTGGCGCGCTTTCCCGAACCAGGGGGTCGGCGCCTGTGCCCCCACGGGCCTGGTGCTCCGACTACTCCCGCCGCCGAGAGTCCGGCGTTCCCGCGCGCCCCGGCGCGGGCGAACCCCCAGACCCGTACCCCGACGGCGAACGCCCGCGCCGGGCGCGGGCGTCGCTGGGGGTGCAGGGGCGCAGCCCCTGCCTCACCCGCCCGGGGGTCTGGGGGCCTGCCCCCAGTTACGGGAAGGGGCGGGGTGGGGGAATGACCCCGCCCGAGCCACGGGCACCCCGCGCGCGGCGGGCGCCCGGGCAACGGCGCCGCACCCCCGCTGGAGCCGGACCGTCAGATCCGGTCCAGCACCCGCGTCAGCAGTTCGCCCATCCGCGCCGCCGAATCCCGGCCCGCCTGCAGCACTTCCTCGTGGTTCAGCGGCTCGCCCGTAAGCCCCGCCGCCAGGTTCGTGACCAGGGAGATGCCCAGCACCTCCGCGCCCGCCTCGCGCGCCGCGATCGCTTCGAGAACCGTGGACATGCCGACCAGGTCGCCGCCCATGACGCGGACCATGTTGATCTCGGCCGGCGTCTCGTAGTGCGGGCCGGGGAACTGGACGTACACGCCCTCCTCCAGCGACGCGTCGATCTCCTTGCACAGCGCCCGCAGTCGCGGCGAGTACAGGTCCGTCAGGTCCACGAAGTTCGCGCCGATGATCGGCGACGCCGCCGTCAGGTTGATGTGGTCGCTGATCAGTACCGGCTGCCCGGGGCGCATGCCCTCGCGCAGCCCGCCGCAGCCGTTCGTCAGCACGACGGTCTTGCAGCCCGCGGCCACCGCGGTGCGCACCCCGTGCGAGACCGCGGCGACGCCACGGCCCTCGTAGAAGTGCGTACGGCCCAGGAAGACCAGCACCCGCTTCACGCCGATGCGGTACGAGCGGACAGTGCCGCCGTGGCCCTCGACCGCCGGCGGCGGGAAGCCCGGCAGGTCGGTGACCGGGAACTCGGCCTCGGGGGTACCGAGCGCGTCGGCGGCCGGTGCCCAGCCGGAGCCCATCACCAGGGCTACGTCATGCGTCTCGGCGCCGGTCAGCTCGCGCAGGCGCGCGGCGGCGGCGTCGGCGGCGGCGTGGGGGTCGGCGCTAACGCCGTTGAGGTCCGGATTCACAGATGCGTTCACGCCGACGAGGGTAGCCGGTCATTTCCTACGCGCGTAGATGACGCAGCGCACGGTCTTCGGATCGTTGCCTTGTCGTTTCCCACGAACGCGACGGTAAACGCATCAGCAAGGCCGCTTCCGCAGCTCCATCACATAGTCGTGCGGAGCGCCCGCAGAGTCCGCCGCATCGGCCAGTTCGCCCAGATACCGTGCTGACGGCAGCCCGCCCTCGTATCCGTTCAGCACGTACACCCAGGCCGGCTCCTCGCCGTCCAGAGTGTCCACCCGGACCCGCATGCGCCGGTAGATGTCCAGGCCGACACCCTCCCAGCGGTCCATCGAGTCCTCGTCCATCGGGGCGATGTCGTACAACGCGACGAAGACCTGGGAGCGCGGCGCCTCCACGATCGTGGCCAGTGCCCCCTCCCAGCCCATCTGCTCGCCGCCGAAGGTCAGCCGCCAGCCGTTGAGCCAGCCGGTGCCGCGCAGCGGGGAGTGCGGGGCGCGGCGGGACATCAGCCGCGCGTCGAGGTTGCCGGCGTACGCGGCGTAGAGCGACATGGGATCGAGGGTACGGGAGGGGCGCGGGTGGTTGCGGTTCACCGATGAAGGGACCCGGGGCGAGGGCACTTGAACCGTGCGGGACAATGGAGGACGTACTGCAGTCCAAAGGGGCCACCCCCCGAACCCCGGCAGAACGAACGAGAGCGCGAGGCGTAACCCCAGTGACCCGGATCGTGATCATCGGCGGCGGACCCGGCGGATACGAGGCGGCCCTGGTGGGCGCCCAGCTCGGCGCGGAGGTGACCGTCGTCGACTGCGACGGCCTCGGCGGGGCTTCTGTGCTGACCGACTGCGTACCTTCCAAGACCCTGATCGCCACGGCCGAGGTGATGACGACCTTCGACTCCTCGCACGAGGAGCTGGGCATCATCGTGGCCGACGACACCCCGCCGATGGAGCAGTCCGCCCGGATCGTCGGCGTCGACCTCGGCAAGGTCAACCGACGGGTGAAGCGGCTCGCGCTCGCCCAGTCCCACGACATCACCGCCTCCGTCACCCGGGCCGGCGCCCGGGTGATGCGCGGTCGCGGCCGGCTGGTCGGCCGGCAGGCGACGGACGGCTCCCGCACGGTGGTCGTGACCGCCGCGGACGGCACCGAGGAGACGCTGACCGCCGACGCCGTGCTGCTCGCGACCGGCGGCCACCCGCGCGAGATCCCCGATGCGCTCCCCGACGGGGAGCGCATTCTGAACTGGACCCAGGTGTACGACCTCACCGAGCTCCCCGACGAGCTCATCGTGGTCGGCTCCGGCGTCACCGGCGCCGAGTTCGCCGGCGCCTACCAGGCGCTCGGCTCCCGGGTCACCCTCGTCTCCTCCCGCGACCGCGTGCTGCCGGGCGAGGACCCGGACGCCGCCGCGGTCCTGGAGGACGTCTTCCGCCGCCGCGGCATGAACGTCATGGCCCGCTCCCGCGCCGAGTCCGCCAAGCGCGTCGGCGACCGGGTCGAGGTCACGCTCTCCGACGGCCGCGTCATCTCCGGCTCGCACTGCCTGATGGCGGTCGGTGCGATCCCGAACTCCGCGGGCATGGGCCTGGAGGAGGCCGGCGTCCGGCTCAGGGACTCGGGCCACATCTGGACCGACAAGGTCTCCCGTACGAGCGCTCCCGGCGTGTACGCGGCCGGTGACGTCACCGGGGTCTTCGCACTCGCCTCCGTCGCGGCCATGCAGGGCCGTATCGCGATGTACCACTTCCTGGGCGACGCGGTGCAGCCGCTGAACCTCAAGACCGTCTCGTCCAATGTCTTCACCGACCCGGAGATCGCGACCGTCGGCTACAGCCAGGCGGACGTCGACGGCGGCATCATCGACGCGCGCGTCGTCAAGCTGCCGCTGCTGCGCAACCCGCGCGCGAAGATGCAGGGCATCCGGGACGGCTTCGTCAAGATCTTCTGCCGCCCGGGCACGGGCATCGTGGTCGGCGGCGTGGTCGTCTCACCGCGCGCCAGCGAACTGATCCATCCCATCTCGATCGCGGTCGACAACAATCTGACGGTGGAACAGATCGCAAACGCTTTCACCGTGTACCCCTCTCTGTCGGGGTCGATCGCCGAGGTGGCACGGCAGTTGCACACCCGTAAGGCGACCGGCGAAGGGTGATGCGGGCGCAAACCCGACGAACCCCGGGCACTCTGCGCGGCAACCGATCAACTCCCGGGCCGCCCATACCACTTGGCGGTCCCGTCTGTGCGCAACTTCTGTTATTCGGCGCATAGTGCTGAAAAGTATCGGTCGGTCAGGTTACTGTCAGTTTCGTGTTCGCTGCAGAACGTCGCCAATTGATCCTCGAAATGGTGCGCGCCAACGGAGCCGTGTCGCTCCGTGAGCTCGCCCGTGTCGTCCAGACCTCCGAAGTAACCGTACGGCGGGACGTGCGGGCTCTGGAGGCAGAAGGACTCCTCGACCGCCGTCACGGCGGTGCGGTACTGCCGGGCGGTTTTACGCGGGAGTCCGGCTTTCCGCAGAAATCCCTGTCCGCGACCGCGGAGAAGACGGCCATCGCCGATCTCGCCGCGGGCCTCGTCGAAGAAGGCGAGGCGATCGTGGTCGGAGCGGGGACGACGACGCAGGAGCTGGCCCGCCGGCTCGCGCGCGTCCCCGGACTGACCGTCGTCACCAACTCCCTGCTCGTCGCCCAGGCCTTGGCCCATGCCAACCGGGTCGAAGTCGTCATGACCGGTGGGACGCTGCGTGGCTCCAACTACGCGCTGGTGGGCAGCGGGGCGGAGCAGTCCCTGCAGGGCCTGCGGGTGTCCCGGGCGTTCCTCTCGGGGAGCGGGCTGACGGCCGAGCGCGGGCTGTCCACGTCCAACATGCTCTCGGCAAGCGTAGACCGGGCGCTCGTCCAGGCCGCGGCGGAGGTCGTGGTCCTCGCGGACCACACCAAGCTCGGCACCGACACGATGTTCCAGACGGTGCCGACGGATGTGATCACGCGGCTGGTCACGGACGAGCCGCCGACGCACGACGACCGGGCGGCGACGGAACTCCAGGCGCTGGCGGACCAGGGCGTCCAGATCGCGGTGGCGGGCTCGGGCGCGCCGTCGGACACGGCCGCGCCCGGCCGCGCCCCCCGCCGCGACGTTCCGCTCCCGTCCCAGCGCCGCACCCGCGGCGGGGCGGGCCCGGGCCCGCAGCTGCGCAACGCGCTGACGTCGGAGCCTTCGGGGGAGAGGGCGGCGAGGGTGGCGGATCTGCGCCGGCGGTAGTTTGCGCGGGGGCTTGTTCCCCCACCCCGCCCCTTCCCGTAACTGGGGCTTCGCCCCAGACCCCTGGGGGAGGGTGGGGGCTGACGCCCCCACGTCCCGAGACTCCAGCGGCTTCGCCGCGGAGAGGAAGCGTCGCCTCGGCGGCTTGGCCGCGGAGAAAGCCCGCAGGGGCTGGCGCCCCTCGCACCCGCGCCTGCGGCAGCTTCGCGCCGCGTGGCCGACGCCCGCAGCTACACCGCTCCGTTGGGGAGGGGCGGTACAGGGTCGTCCCCGCGTTTCCAGCGTCCGTGGTGAGCGTGGGCCAGGGGGCGTTGGTGGTTGCTATCCGGTGGGTGGCTTCGCGGGCGAACTCCCGATTGGCGGCCAACACCGGGTGCCCCTACGAACCCCTCATCGCCGCCGACGCCGAGGAGTCGATCCCGACGGCGCTTGTGCCGGGTTCGTGGGTGCCGTGGGCCAGGGGGCGTTGGTGGTTGCTGCCCGCTGGTGGGTCTCGCGGGCGAACCCCCGCGCACCGCGACACCTCCCCGTGGGGAGTGGCGGTGCAGGGTCGTCCCCGCGTTTCCAGCGGTCGTGGTGGGCGTGGGCCAGGGGGCGTTGGTGGTTGCTGTCCGGTGGGTGGTTTCGCGGGCGAACCCCCGATTGGCGGCCAACACCGGGTGACCAATCCAAGGGCCCGTTTGCCGCCGACGCCGAGGAGTCGATCCCGACGGCGCTTGTACCGGGTTCGTGGGTGCCGTGGGCCAGGGGGCGTTGGTGGTTGCTGCCCGCTGGTGGGTCTCGCGGGCGAACCCCCGCGCACCGCGACACCTCCCCGTGGGGAGTGGCGGTGCAGGGTCGTCCCCGCGTTTCCAGCGGTCGTGGTGGGCGTGGGCCAGGGGGCGTTGGTGGTTGCTGTCCGGTGGGTGGTTTCGCGGGCGAACCCCCGATTGGCGGCCAACACCGGGTGACCAATCCAAGGGCCCGTTTGCCGCCGACGCCGAGGAGTCGATCCCGACGGCGCTTGTGCCGGGTTCGTGGGTGCCGTGGGCCAGGGGGCGTTGGTGGTTGCTGCCCGGTGGTGGGTCTCGCGGGCGAACCCCCGCGCGCAGCGACACACCTCCCCGTGGGGGAGGGGCGGTGCAGGGTCGTCCCCGCAGGCGATTGGCGGCCAACACCGGGTGACCAATCCAAGGGCCCGTTTACCGCCGACGCCGAGGAGTCGAGCCCGGAGGCGACCCGGAACCCGCGCCCCGCGGCACCGGCGCACCCCGGACCGCCTGAGCCCCGAGCCACGGGACCCCGCACGCCACGGCACCGCGCGCCCCGGACCGTTCAGGACCGGGCGCCGCCCTCAGCCTTCAAGCCCCGCAGCGTCAGCCTCAGCAGTCTGTCCGCCAACTCCGCGTCCCCCGGCTCCTCTTCCGCCGCCAGTGCGATCGCGTTCGTCAGCTGCATCAGGTCGCCGATCGAGACATCCGCCCGCACCGCCCCGCTCTCCTGCGCCCGGATCAGCAGCCGTTCGCCCGCCTCGCGGAGCGGCACGCTGCATGCCGACAGCGCCGAAGTCTCGTCGTGCGAGGCCGACATGAGCGCCCGGGCCAGCCCGCGGTACTCACCCGCATGGGTGATGAGGGTGCGCAGCCACTCCACCAGCGCCCCGCACGGCTGCTCCGCCGAGGCCAGTTCGCCCGAGCGTTCCAGCAGTGCGGCCAGGGCCTCCTGGAAGACCGCGCTCATCATCGCGTGGCGGTTGGGGAAGTGCCGGTACAGCGTGCCGATGCCCACGCCCGACCGCCGCGCGATCTCTTCGAGCGAGGCATCGGTGCCGCACTCGGCGAAGACGGCGCGCGCTTCGGTCAGCAGCCGTTCGTAGTTGCGGCGCGCATCCGCCCGCATCGGCCGCGGCGAGCCGACTGCCGTACTGGTCGCCATCGCGTCGTCCTCCCTGAGTCCGCCCCCCGGCGTTCAGTGTCCAGGATGCATACGCGTGGGGCCTGCCCGTCGTCGTACCGGGCAGGCCCCACACTCGTACACACTCGGCCGGACGTCAGTCCTTGATCTCGCAGATCATCGCACCCGACGAGATCGACGCGCCGACCTCGGCCGACAGGCCCTTGATCGTGCCGGAGCGGTGCGCGTTCAGCGGCTGCTCCATCTTCATCGCCTCCAGGACGACGACGAGGTCGCCCTCGTTGACCTCCTGGCCCTCCTCGACCGCGATCTTGACGATCGTGCCCTGCATCGGAGAGGCGAGGGTGTCACCGGAAGCCGCCGACGCCGACTTCTTCGCGGCGCGGCGCTTGGGCTTGGCGCCCGCTGCCAGGCCGGTGCGGGCCAGTGTCATGCCCAGCGAGGACGGCAGCGAGACCTCCAGGCGCTTGCCGCCGACCTCGACGATGACCGTCTCGCGGCCCGGCTCGTCCTCGGTGTCCGCGTCGCTGGGCGCCGCGAAGGGCTTGATCTCGTTGACGAACTCCGTCTCGATCCACCGGGTGTGGACCCGGAAGGGGTCCGCGGTGAACGCCGGGTCGGTGACGACCGCGCGGTGGAAGGGGATGGCCGTGGCCATGCCCTCGACCGTGAACTCCTCCAGCGCACGCGCCGCACGCTGCAGCGCCTGCTCCCGCGTCGCGCCGGTGACGATCAGCTTGGCCAGCAGCGAGTCCCAGGCGGGGCCGATCACCGAACCGGTCTCGACGCCCGCGTCGAGGCGCACACCCGGACCGGACGGCGGCGCGAAGGTGGTCACCGTGCCGGGGGCCGGGAGGAAGCCCCGGCCCGGGTCCTCGCCGTTGATGCGGAACTCGAAGGAGTGACCGCGCACCGCCGGGTCGCCGTAGCCGAGCTCCTCGCCGTCGGCGATACGGAACATCTCGCGGACCAGGTCGATGCCGGTGACCTCTTCGGTGACCGGGTGTTCCACCTGGAGACGGGTGTTGACCTCCAGGAAGGAGATCGTGCCGTCGACACCGACGAGGAACTCGACGGTGCCCGCGCCGACGTAACCGGCCTCCTTGAGGATGGCCTTGGACGCGGCGTACAGCTCGGCGTTCTGCGCCTCGGAGAGGAAGGGCGCGGGCGCCTCCTCGACCAGCTTCTGGTGGCGGCGCTGGAGCGAGCAGTCACGCGTGGAGACGACGACGACATTGCCGTGGCTGTCGGCCAGGCACTGCGTCTCGACGTGCCGCGGCTTGTCCAGGTAGCGCTCGACGAAGCACTCGCCGCGCCCGAAGGCGGCGACGGCCTCGCGTACCGCGGAGTCGTACAGCTCAGGCACCTCTTCGAGGGTGCGGGCGACCTTCAGACCGCGGCCGCCACCGCCGAACGCCGCCTTGATCGCGATCGGCAGCCCGTTCTCCCGCGCGAAGGCGACGACCTCGTCGGCGCCGGAGACCGGGTCGGGCGTACCGGCGACCAGCGGCGCGCCGGCGCGCTGGGCGATATGACGGGCGGCGACCTTGTCACCCAGATCGCGGATCGCCTGCGGCGGCGGGCCGATCCAGGTCAGACCGGCGTCCAGCACGGCCTGCGCGAAGTCCGCGTTCTCCGAGAGGAAGCCGTATCCGGGGTGGATGGCGTCCGCTCCCGAGTCCTTCGCGGCCTGGAGCACCTTGGCCATGTCCAGGTAGCTGGCGGCCGGGGTGTCACCGCCCAGGGCGAACGCCTCGTCGGCCGCGCGGACATGCAATGCGTCCCGGTCCGGATCGGCGTAGACGGCTACGCTCGCGATCCCGGCGTCCCGGCAGGCACGGGCAACGCGGACAGCGATTTCGCCACGGTTGGCGATGAGCACCTTGCGCACGATGGCTCCCTCCTTGAAACAAGCTGAGTTTAGGGAAGCCGCACACCGTCCTTCGACCCGTCCCCAATGGTGAGCTATGCCACACGGAGCGTGATTCGAGGCTCGCGCAAGTCGCGAAATCCCTTGTCGCACCAAGGTACGACGGGTTCCTTCCTCGCACAGTAACCCCGTGGTGTGGCACAGGTCTCTGTTCTGGGCGCCAGCGGCCGGGCGCGTTTCTTTGTCGAGTCCCTACGAATGGCCCAATGATTCTTTGCTGTGAGACCGAGCGTGCCGCGCCCCTTGTCCCGCCCTTTACCCGTTAGTAGCGTTCGCGATGTCGTACGTACTTCCGGTAACAGAGGGTTGGGGGCGCCGTGGCGCGCAGACCGGTGGCCGTGGTGGCCGCGCTTGTTCTGCTGGTGGAGGCCATCGGCATCGTGGTGATCAACGGGATCCTGGCCACGTTCCTCGAGAAGCAGAGCATGTCGCTCGCCGACCTGGACCCGGACGCGATGGTCACGGGCACCTGGGTGATGGGCGCCGTCTTCGGTCTCTACCTCGCCGCCTGCGGTGTGGTCCTGCTGCTGACCGGCCTGCGCGACCGGGCCCCGGGGCGCGGGGCGCGGATCCTGCTGATCTCGTGCGCGATCACGCACGGCGTGCTGGGCGCGCTCACGGTGGGTCTCGTCGGCTGGGACGCGTTCGCGTTCATGATGGTCGTGCTCGCACTGATCGTCCTGGTGCTGCTGGCGTATGGAAATGGCGGGAAGCCACAGAAGGAAGAGACCCGCAGCGAGCCCGCTCCGACGAACGGCGCCGCACCTGCCTGAGCGGGATCCGAGCCGGTCGTGAGGCGGGCCCGAGCCCGCCCTCACCGGACCCCGAGCCGGTGTCGAGTCTGACGTGATTCTGACGCTCGACTGACGTCAACCCGCCCCGGGGCGCGGGCGCTTCAGTCCGTCCACAGATCCGTGATCGAGAAGCCGAGCTCGGCCAGCAGCGTGCGCAGCAGCGGCAGCGAGAGCCCGATCACATTGCCGTGGTCGCCGTCGATGGAGTCGATGAACGGCGCCGAACGGCCGTCCAGCGTGAACGCGCCCGCCACGTGCAGCGGTTCGCCGCTCGCGACGTACGCGGCGATCTCGGCGTCCGTCGGCTCGCCGAAGCGCACGGTCGTCGAGGCGGTCGCCGACACGCTGCGGCCGGTCGCCGTGTCCGTGACGCAGTGGCCGGTCTGGAGGATGCCGGAGCGGCCGCGCATGCGCTTCCAGCGGGCGGTCGCGTCCTCCGCGTCGGCCGGTTTGCCCAGGGCCTCGCCGTCGAGTTCGAGGACCGAGTCGCAGCCGATGACGAGCGCGCCTGAGGCCTCCGGGCGCGCGGCCACGGCGGCGGTCTTGGCCTCGGCGAGCACCAGGGCCAGCTCGGCCGGGGTCGGTGCGCTCAGCGCGTCCTCGTCGACGCCGCTGACGATCACCTCGGGGGCGAGTCCGGCCTGGCGCAGCAGATTGAGGCGCGCGGGGGAGGCGGAGCCGAGGACGAGACGGGGGCGGTGAGCGGTCATGGGGTCATCGTAGGCGGCGGTCAGTGCAGCCCGACCACGAACATCGCCACCACCATCGCGAGGGCAAGCAGGAGGCCCGCGCGGCGCATCATCGCCTGCGTCTCGCGCAGCTCTTTCGGAGGCTCGTTCTCCGGGTCGGACCACAGCATGTCTTCGATCCTGCTGCGGGGAGCCGGGCGGCGCCTGAGTACGGGTACTCAACCGGCGGGCCGCCAACGGGCCAATTTCCGGTGTCGCGAGGACTACACGGTCTGCTGTTCCGTCAGGGGCTGATGCTCCCGATCGCCGGACGGGCTGACATTCAGTCCGTCCGGCGATCGAGGCGTGGGCTCAGACCGGCCAGTAGCTGCGGGCCCACGCCCGCGGGCCCGGGAGCGGCCTTCGCGTGCGGGCGATCCGCGCCGGGTCCGACCACTGCTCCGGCGGGAGCGGCGTGCCCTCCACCGCCGCGGCCGTCGCCGCGGCGCGTGCCTGGACCACCGCAAGTGCGGCGGCCAGTTCCTCCGGGGTGGGATTTCCTCGTACGACCTTGATCATCGTCAGGTCCCTTCCTAGAGGGGGATGTTGCCGTGCTTCTTCGGCGGCAGGCTTTCCCGCTTCGTACGCAGCTGACGCAGGCCCTTCACGATCTGCGAGCGCGTTTCCGAAGGCATGATCACCGCGTCCACGTAGCCGCGCTCCGCCGCGGTGTACGGGTTGAGGAGCGTGTCCTCGTAGTCCTGGATCAGCGCCGCGCGGGTCGCCTCGACGTCCTCCGCGGCCGCGATGGTGCGGCGGTGCAGGATGTTCACCGCGCCCTGTGCGCCCATGACCGCGATCTGCGCGGTCGGCCAGGCCAGGTTGAGGTCGGCACCCAGGTGCTTGGAGCCCATGACGTCGTACGCGCCGCCGAAGGCCTTGCGCGTGATCACCGTGATCAGCGGGACCGTCGCCTCCGCGTAGGCGTAGATCAGCTTCGCGCCGCGGCGGATGATGCCGCCGTACTCCTGGTCGACGCCCGGCAGGAAGCCGGGCACGTCGACGAAGGTCAGCACGGGGACGTTGAAGGCGTCGCAGGTGCGCACGAAGCGCGCGGCCTTCTCGGAGGCGTTGATGTCCAGGCAGCCCGCGAACTGCATCGGCTGGTTGGCGACGATGCCGACCGGGTAGCCCTCGACCCGGCCGAAGCCGGTGACGATGTTCGGCGCGAACAGCGCCTGAGTCTCCAGGAATTCGCCGTCGTCCAGCACATGCTCGATGGCCGTGTGCATGTCGTACGGCTGGTTCGCGGAGTCGGGGATGAGGGTGTCGAGCTCGCGGTCCTCGTCGGTCGTCTCCAGGCCGGCCTCCTCGGGGAAGGCCGGTGCCTCGGAGAGGTTGTTGGACGGCAGGTACGACAGCAGCGACTTGACGTACTCGACGGCGTCCTTCTCGTCGCCCGCCATGTGGTGCGCGACACCGGAGGTGGTGTTGTGCGTACGGGCTCCGCCCAGCTCCTCGAAGCCGACGTCCTCTCCGGTCACCGTCTTGATGACATCGGGTCCGGTGATGAACATGTGCGAGGTCTGGTCGACCATCACCGTGAAGTCGGTGATCGCGGGGGAGTAGACGGCGCCGCCCGCGCACGGTCCGACGATCAGCGAGATCTGCGGGATCACGCCGGAGGCATGGGTGTTGCGGCGGAAGATCTCGCCGTACATGCCCAGCGCCATGACGCCCTCCTGGATACGGGCGCCGCCGGAGTCGTTGATGCCGACGACGGGGCAGCCCGTCTTCAGCGCGAAGTCCATCACCTTCATGATCTTCTGGCCGAAGACCTCGCCCAGGGACCCGCCGAGGACCGTGAAGTCCTGCGAGAAGACCGCAACCGGGCGGCCGTCGACCGTGCCGTAGCCGGTGACCACACCGTCGCCGTAGGGGCGGTTCTGTTCCATGCCGAAGTCCGTGGAACGGTGCCGGGCGAATTCGTCCAGTTCTACGAACGAACCCTCGTCCAACAGCAGATCGACGCGCTCACGGGCGGTCAACTTGCCCTTGGCGTGCTGCTTCTCCACCGCGCGCGCGGAACCGGCATGCGTCGCCTCGTCAACACGGCGCTGCAGATCCGCCAGCTTTCCTGCGGTGGTGTGAATGTCGATCTGTTCCGGCTCGGACATCGGGATGCGGCTCCCTGGCTGGTCACGGGGTCGGTGGCTACTGACTCGTAGCGTATCGGCGCGCATACCGTTCGGCAGTGCGTCGTTTACCACACCTAACCTGGCTTGCATGACGCCTGAGAATGCGCCCCGGAGCCGCTGGTCCGACCTCGACCGGCCGCCGCTGAACGAAGCCGCGCTGCGCCACTCGCTGCTGCAGCCGGGCGGGCTGTGGACCTCTTTCGACATCGTGCCCGAGACCGGGTCCACCAACTCCGACCTGGCGGCCAGAGCCGGGTCACTGGACGAGGGGGCCGTGCTCGTCGCCGAAGTGCAGACGGCCGGGCGGGGACGCCTGGACCGCACCTGGTCGGCGCCCCCGCGCTCCGGGCTGTTCGTCTCCGTACTGCTGAAGCCCGGAGCGGACATCCCGGTCGAGCGCTGGGGCTGGCTGCCGCTGCTCGCCGGGGTGGCGTCCGCGGCGGGTCTCTCCCGTGCCGCCGGGGTGGACATGTACCTCAAATGGCCCAATGACCTGCTGGTAAAGATTGACGGCGAGGAGCGCAAGACCGGCGGGATCCTCGCCGAGCGGTCGGGCGACGACGCTGTCGTCATCGGTATCGGCCTCAATGTCACGCTGCACGCCGAGGAGCTGCCGGTCCCGGAGGCGGGCTCCCTCGCCCTCGCGAACGCGATCTCCACCGACCGTGACCCGCTGCTGCGGGCCGTGCTGCGCTCGCTGGAGCAGTGGTACGGCGACTGGCGCGCTGCGGGCGGCGACCCGGGCCTGTCGGGGCTCCAGGAGGCGTACGCGGCGGGCTGCGCGACGCTGGGACGGAGCGTACGGGCCGAGCTGCCCGGCGAACGCTCAGTGATCGGCGAGGCGGTCGCGATCGACGGCGACGGGCGGCTGGTGCTGTCCACGGAGGGCGGGGGGCGGCAGGCGATCAGTGCGGGCGACATCGTGCACCTGCGGCCGGCCGGATGAACCGGCTGGGCGGCCGGGACGTGAGCTAGGGCACACCTGCCGTATCGTTGAGGCGATCGAGCGACAGATCGGCAGGGCAGTGCGCAGGGAACGGGCAGGAGGCGGCTGGTGACCGTCGACGACACCACTTCCGGCGCGGGCGCGCAGCCGCCGGAGGGCTCCTCTTCCGGCGCGTCCGGACCCTTGAATTCGTCATCGTCGCCCTCCGGCGCGTCCTCGCCCCCGGGCACGGCATCCGGGTCGGCCGCGGTACATCCGCCCCACCATGAGGTCGATCACACCGTGGAGCCGACCGACGACCCCCTCGCGATCCGGCTGGAGCAGCTGATCCTTGGCGCGGACCGGCGCTACACGCCGTTTCAGGCCGCCCGCACGGCCGGAGTCTCCATGGAGCTCGCCTCCCGCTTCTGGCGGGCCATGGGCTTCGCCGACATCGGCCAGGCCAAGGCCCTGACCGAGGCGGACGTGCTGGCCCTGCGACGGCTCGCCGGTCTTGTCGAGGCGGGCCTGCTCAGCGAGCCGATGGCGGTCCAGGTGGCCCGCTCGACGGGCCAGACCACCGCCCGGCTGGCGGAATGGCAGATCGATTCTTTCCTGGAGGGCCTGACCGAGCCGCCCGAGCCCGGAATGACCCGTACGGAAGTCACGTATCCCCTGGTCGAACTGCTCCTGCCCGAACTGGAGGAGTTCCTCGTCTACGTCTGGCGCCGCCAGCTCGCCGCGGCGACGGGGCGCGTGGTCCAGGCGGCGGACGACGAGGAGATGGTGGACCGCCGTCTCGCGGTCGGCTTCGCGGACCTGGTGGGCTTCACCCGTCTCACCCGGCGCCTCGAGGAGGAGGAACTCGGGGAACTCGTCGAGGCGTTCGAGACCACCTGCGCGGACCTGGTCGCTGCGCACGGCGGCCGCCTGATCAAGACGCTCGGCGACGAGGTCCTGTACGCCGCGGACGACGCGGGCACGGCGGCGGAGATCGCGCTGCGGTTGATAGAGACGATGACGGACGACGAGTCGATGCCCGCGCTGCGGGTCGGCATCGCCTTCGGGACGGTGACGACGCGGATGGGCGACGTCTTCGGCACGACCGTGAACCTGGCGAGCCGCCTGACCTCGATAGCGCCGAAGGACGCGGTGCTGGTGGACGGCGCGTTCGCGGAGGAGCTCGTGCGCACGGGGGACGCGCCGGTGTCCGAGTCGGAGGCGGCGGAGGAAGCGGCCGCGGCGGAGAAGGAGGGCGAGGAGCCCCCCTCGTACCGCTTCGCGCTTCAGCCGATGTGGCAGCGACCGGTGCGGGGGCTCGGCGTGGTGGAGCCGTGGCTCATGTCGCGCCGCGGCGGCTGAGGTCTGAGCGGGGGGTGTTCCCCCGCCCTTCCTGAACCGGGGCTCCGCCCCGGACCCCGCTCCTCAAACTCCCCCAGACTTCGTCCGGGGGGACCCCCACGGGGCTGAATTTCGCGCCCGGGACCACGCCTCAATCGCTGGCGGGGCTGGACTGTGCGGTGGGGCCGCACATCCAGCCCGTCCGGCGTTTGAGGACATGCGGCCGAAGGTCGCATACGGGAGCCCGGGGGCGGAGCCCCCGTTCGGGAAGGGGCGGGTAGGGGAACAGGCCCGCCGCAGGCGCCCCCCTCCCCCTATGATCCGGTTAACCATCGTTCACCGGGAGGGTGCCCTCATGTCCGAGTCCGAGCAGCGCTTCGGGGAATTCGTCGTCGTCCGCAGGCACGAGCACGTCGCCGAGCTCGTACTCGACCGGCCCAAGGCCATGAACGCCGTCTCCACCGAGATGGCCCGCTCCATCGCCGCGGCCTGCGACGCCCTCGGTGCCGACCGGGACGTACGCGTCACCGTGCTCAGCTCCACCCATGAGCGCGCCTTCTGCGTCGGCGCCGACCTGAAGGAGCGGAACTCCTTCTCCGACGCCGAGTTGGTGCGGCAGCGGCCGACCGCGCGGGCCGCCTACACCGGGGTTCTCGAGCTGCCCATGCCCACCGTCGCCGCCGTGCACGGATTCGCCCTCGGCGGCGGGTTCGAGCTGGCGCTGGCCTGCGATCTGATCGTCGCCGACGGCACCGCCGTAGTGGGGCTGCCCGAGGTGTCCGTCGGTGTCATCCCCGGCGGCGGCGGGACGCAGCTGCTCCCACGCCGCGTCGGGGCCGCTCGGGCGGCCGAGCTGGTCTATACGGCACGCCGCGTGGAGGCCGCGGAGGCCCGCGAGTTGGGGCTCGTCGACCAGCTCGTGGACGATGCCAGGACCGGCGCGCTGGAGCTCGCCGCCCGGATCGCCGCGAACTCTCCCGTCGGGCTGCGCGCCGCCAAGCGCGCGATGCGGCTCGGGCAGGGGCTCGATCTGCGGGCCGGTCTCGAGGTCGAGGACGCGGCCTGGCGCTCGGTGGCCTTCTCCGGGGACCGGGCCGAGGGTGTTGCCGCCTTCAACGAAAAGCGGAAGCCGCAGTGGCCCGGCGAGTGACCCGCGGCAGGGCTCGCAGGGACCCGGGTTACGTCAACTGATCACATCAGGCAAACCAGCCCTAAGCTGGGATGATGGCTGAGGATCGGCGGCTGCGAGCCGTAGTGGCGCTGGCGCAGGCAATGGCTTGTGCGCGCACCCCGCGCGAGTCATGGCGCGCCGCGGCGCTCGGCGCCTGTGACGCGCTCTCCGGCTCCTTCGCGGCGCTGTCCGTGTGGGAGCGCGAGCTCGGGCGCCTCAAGGTGCTCGTGAATGCCGGCGAACGCGCCGCCGGGGAGGAGGAGTTCCCCGAGTCCGAGACGTATCCGGTCAACCGCTTCCCGGAGATCACGGAGTTTCTGCACGAGCAGTGGGCCGGCGGTGGCGAGCCCGACGCCTGGGTGGAGACCGTCGACGGCCCCGTTGCCGGCGAGATCGGCTACTCCCATCAGCGCGTGGCCGCGCTGCGCAGGCGCGGGCGCGGCTGCTGTGTGGTCGCGCCCATCGTGCTGCACGGGCGGGCATGGGGGGAGCTGTATGTGGCACGCGCGGCCGGCCGGCCCGTCTTCGACCGGGACGACGCGGACTTCGCGACCGTGATCGCCTCCGTGGTGGCGGCCGGGATCGCCCAGACGGAGCGGCTGGAAGAGGTCCGCACGCTGGCCTTCACGGACCCCCTGACCGGCCTCGCCAACCGCCGCGCCGTCGACATAAGGCTCGACGAGGCGCTGGAGCGCCACCGGGTGGACGGCTCGGTCGTCAGCCTGGTGGTGTGCGACCTCAACGGCCTCAAGCAGGTGAACGACACCCACGGCCACGCCGTCGGCGACCGGCTGCTCGAACGCTTCGGCTCGGTTCTCTCGCTGTGCGGGGCGATGCTCCCCGGCGCGCTGGCGGCCCGTCTCGGCGGGGACGAGTTCTGTCTGCTCTCGGTCGGCCCGACCGCGGACGAGGTGGTCCATGCCGCCGACGAACTCTGCGTACGGGCGGGCGAGTTGGAGATGGGTGAGGGCGTCGCCTGCGGGGTCGCGTCCACCGGCGACCCGATCGGGCAGGTGCGTTCGGCCCGCCGCCTGTTCCGGCTCGCGGACGCGGCCCAGTACCGCGCGAAGGCGGCCCGCTCCCCGAAACCCGTGGTCGCGGGCCGCGACGGCACCGTGCTGCGCCTTGCGGACTCCCCGCCCCGCTCCAAGCACGAGCGCCGCACGTTCCGGGCCGCCCGGCCCGAGGACGCCCAGGAACCCTGGAGCGAGCCCTAGGGGGTGTGCGGCGGGTCAGGCTGGGCTCGCCTGACCCGCCGCACACCCCTGAGCCCGGCTGGCGGGCACCCGTGAGCGCGTAAGGGGTCAACCCCGCCGCGACTAGTGACAGGTTCCGATTCAATCCGTACGCTGCTGAATATGGATATGCACACAGTCGTGGTGGGGACGTCCGGTACCACCGCCGAAGACGTCATCGCCGTGGCCCGCGAGGGCGCCCGTATCGAGCTCTCCGAGGAGGCCGTCGCCGCCCTCGCCGCCGCCCGCGGAATCGTGGACGCCCTCGCCGCCAAGCCCGAGCCCGTCTACGGGGTGTCCACCGGATTCGGCGCACTCGCCAGCCGGCACATCAGCCCCGAGCTCCGCGCCCAGCTCCAGCGCAACATCGTCCGCTCGCACGCCGCGGGCATGGGCCCGCGCGTCGAGCGCGAGGTCGTCCGCGCGCTGATGTTCCTGCGCCTGAAGACCGTGGCCTCCGGCCACACCGGCGTACGCCCCGAGGTCGCCCAGACCATGGCCGACGTACTGAACGCCGGGATCACGCCCGTCGTCCACGAGTACGGCTCCCTCGGCTGCTCCGGTGACCTCGCGCCGCTGTCCCACTGCGCGCTGACGCTCATGGGCGAGGGCGACGCCGAGGGCCCCGACGGCACCGTCAGGCCCGCGGGCGAGCTGCTCGCCGAGCACGGCATCGCGCCCGTCGTGCTCCGCGAGAAGGAGGGCCTGGCCCTCCTCAACGGCACCGACGGCATGCTCGGCATGCTGGTCATGGCCCTCGCCGACCTCCAGCGCCTCTACGTGACCGCCGACATCACGGCCGCGCTGTCGCTGGAGGCGCTGCTCGGCACCGACAAGGTCCTCGCCCCCGAGCTGCACGCCATCCGCCCGCACCCGGGCCAGGGCGTCGCCGCGGCGAACATGAGCGCCGTACTCAAGGGCTCCGGGCTCGTCGGCCACTTCCAGGAGGAAGAGGCCCCCCGCGTCCAGGACGCGTACTCGGTGCGCTGCGCCCCGCAGGTCGCGGGCGCCGGACGCGACACCCTCGCCCACGCCCGCCTGGTCGCCGACCGCGAGCTCGCGTCGGCCGTCGACAACCCGGTCGTCCTGCCCGACGGCCGCGTGGAGTCCAACGGAAACTTCCACGGCGCCCCCGTGGCGTACGTCCTGGACTTCCTGGCCATCGCCGCCGCGGATCTCGGATCGATCGCGGAGCGGCGTACGGACCGGCTGCTCGACAAGAACCGCTCGCACGGCCTGCCGCCGTTCCTCGCAGACGACGCCGGGGTGGACTCGGGCCTGATGATCGCCCAGTACACCCAGGCCGCCCTGGTCAGCGAGATGAAGCGGCTCGCCGTACCGGCCTCCGCCGACTCGATCCCGTCGTCGGCGATGCAGGAGGACCACGTCTCGATGGGCTGGTCCGCCGCGCGCAAGCTCCGTACGGCCGTCGGCAACCTGAACCGGATCCTCGCGGTCGAGCTCTATGCCGCGACCCGCGCCATCGAGCTGCGGCGCCATCTGACCCCCGCGCCCGCCTCGCAGGCCGCGATCGGTGCCCTGCGTGCCGCGGGCGTCGAGGGCCCTGGCCCGGACCGCTTCCTCGCGCCCGACCTGGAGGCGGCGGACGCGTTCGTACGGGACGGAAAGCTCATCGCGGCCGTCGAGCCCGTCACGGGCCCGCTGGCCTAAGTCACCGGGTTCGTGGTGAACGTGGGCCAGGGGGCGTTGGTGGTTGCTGTCCGGTGGGTGGTTTCGCGGGCGAACCGCAGCAGGACGCCCTGGCACCGGTAAATCAGTCGTCGGCGTGGCTCATCGCAGCCCCGCCGACGACTGAGGGCGGCGCACCGAGTACGTCACGAAGCCCACGCCGATGCCCAGGAACGCCGTGCCGCCGATCAGATACGGCGTGGTGTCCACCGTGCCCGTGTCGGCGAGAGCCAGCCCCTGTGACGACGCCTGAGCGGCAGTCTGCTGTCTCGGCACCGCTTCCGTCTCGGCCGTGGCATTCGCCGAGGGGACGAACCACAGCGCGCACAGCAGAGTCCCTGCGGCAGTGGCGGTAAGAAGCGGTCGACGTGCGACGGACACGGACTCGATCCCCCTTGAGGCATCCAAGAATTGGCCGGTGCGCTGATGCTAGTGAAAGCAGCGGGTCGTGGGAAAGCCGGGTGACCGGGCGCTCTACCCTCCGTCGTATGACCTCTTCTGAGACATCACGTTATGTGCGGCTGCGGGTGGAATTGGTGCTGGAGATCGCCGAGGCCGAGGCGCTGACCGGCGCGGCGCTCGAGCGCATCGCGGCCGACGAGTTCATGCCGGACGAGGAGCGTGCGCACGCACGCTCGGCGGTGCGCGAGGACGAGGCCGAGGCCATCGCGTATCTCGTGGATCCCTTCGACCTGGTCAGCGAGGTTCCGGGGGTCGATCTCGCGCAGGCATCCTGGAGCAGCGAGCAGATCGAGTACGACCCCGATGCGAAGGAGTGGGACCTCGACGAGGAAGATGGGGACTACGACGAGGACGAGAGCGACGAGAGCGACGAAAGCCCTGACGGCGTGCGGCCGTAACCTCCGCGGCCGGCGAATCCGTCCTGGACCGCCGGGTAGGTGAACCTGAGCCCGGCCGTTTTCGTGCCGTACTGCGAGCGGCGGGGCCACCGCCGCGTCGGTGAGAGTCGGCGAGTGGTGTATGCCACATCCCCGCCGGATGTGGAACCGGGTAGCCCGGAATGAGTGTTTCAGCAGTTGGTCAGGGGAAATCGGCGACGATGGAGAAGCGTGTGATGACGGACAGCAAGCGGCGCAGGGCCCTCATGGCCGCGTCCGCGGTGCTCGGCGGCGTGCTGGTGATATCCGGCTGCAGCGGCGACGGGGACAAGGGCGGCGCCGACGGCTCGAAGAAATCGCAGGCTCAGGTCGACGAGGCCGCTGCGAAGGACGCTTCGAAGGCCCGAATAGTCATCTCGCCCAAGAACGGCGCGACCAACGCGAGCATCAACAACGCCGCCAAGGTCACCGTCAGCGAGGGCACCCTCACCAAGGTCACGATGGCCACCGCCGACGGCAAGAGCGTCAAGGGCACGCTGGCCCCCGACGGCAAGAGCTGGAAGCCGGACGAGCAGCTCGACCGCTCCACCACGTACAAGATCACCGCCTCGGCCAAGGACGCTGCCGGCCTCGAGGCCCACGAGAACTCCACCTTCACCACGGTCTCGCCCGCCAACAGCTTCATCGGCAACTTCACGCCCGAGGACGGTTCCACCGTCGGCGTCGGTATGCCGGTGTCCGTCACCTTCAACAAGGCGATCACCGACAAGAAGGCCGTCCAGTCCGGGATCACCGTGACGTCGAGCAGCGGCCAGGAGGTCGTCGGCCACTGGTTCAACGGGCAGCGTCTCGACTTCCGCCCCGACCAGTACTGGCAGGAGGGCTCGACCGTCACCCTCAAGCTGAACCTGGACGGCGTCGAGGGCTCGGACGGCGTTTTCGGTGTCCAGCAGAAGACGGTCACCTTCAAGATCGGCCGCAACCAGGTCTCGACCGTCGACGCCTCGGCGAAGACCATGACGGTCACCCAGGACGGCAAGACGATCAAGACGATCCCGATCTCCGCCGGTGCCCCCGAGAACCCGACCTACAACGGTCGGATGGTGATCTCCGAGAAGTTCAAGGAGACCCGGATGGACGGCTCGACGGTCGGCTTCAAGAAGAAGGACGGCAAGGGCGAGTACGACATCAAGGACGTCCCGCACGCGATGCGGCTGTCCACGTCGGGCACGTTCATCCACGGCAACTACTGGGGCGCCGACTCGATCTTCGGCAGCGCCAACACCAGCCACGGCTGTGTCGGCCTGAACGACGTCAAGGGCGCGGGCGACCCCAACCAGCCCGCCGCCTGGCTGTTCAACAACTCGATCGTCGGCGACGTCATCGTCGTGAAGAACTCCCAGGACAAGACCATCTCGCCCGACAACGGCCTCAATGGCTGGAACATGAGCTGGAGCGCGTGGAAGGCCGGCTCCGCCGTCTGACCCCCTCGCGTACGAAGGCGGCGGCACCTCCGGGGGTGCCGCCGCCTTCGTCTGCCGCTAAGGACGCCGAAATTGGCCTGCGCGCGCTCGGGCCGGCCCGTACCGTCCCGGCTATGACGATCACACCTCTCGCCGTCCCGCCGCCCGCGACCGTCGTCGACGCCTGGCACGACGTGGTCACCGCGGCCCACCGCCACGACCTTCCGGCCTCAGTTCCCGCGCCCGGGCGGGTCGAGACCGAGGGGAAGCTGAGCCTGTCATCGGTGCACGGGCGTACCGTCCGTCTCGCTGCCACGGCGCCGGATGGCGCGTACGACGGCGTTGCCTCGCTGCTGCTGTTCAGCGACGAGGGCAACCGGCACACCGCCTTCCTCGACGTGCTCGCCGTCCACCCGCGAGCCAGACGCCGCGGCGTCGGCGCCGCGCTCTGGCAGGCCGTGCGCGCCGAACTCACCGCCGACGGGCGGACATCGGTCTCCACGATGCTCGAACTCGGCGGCGCGGGCGAGCAGTTCGCCACCCGGCTCGGCTTCGAGAACGTGCTGCCGCTGGGGTGGTACGTACAGAATGTGCGCGACGCGCTCGAAGCACACCCGCGGCCGCCGGAGCTCCCCGAGGGCTATGCGTACGCCCAGTGGCCGGGCGTCGTGCCCGACGCCCACGCGGACGCCTTCGCCGCGGCGCACAACGCCATGGAGGACGCCCCGAGCGGCGACATGGACGAGCAGGTGCCCCCGTGGGACGCCGACAAGGTGCGGGCGGCCGCGCAGGTGATCCTGGACCGGGGCGGGGTGATCCTGTCCTCGGCGGTGCTGCACGCGGCGAGCGGTGACAGTGTCGCCGCGTACACCGAACTGGTCCTGCGCGACCCGTCGGACGTGCGCGCCGTCCAGTACGACACGGTGGTCACCCCCGACCACCGGGGCCGCGGGCTCGGCGGCGCGGTCAAGCGGCACATGCTGGGGGCGGTGAGCCTCGCGCAGCCCGGCGTACGGGAGATCGCGACGAGCGTCGCCGACGACAACCGGCCGATGCTGGCCGTCAACGAGCAGCTCGGCTACCGGCGCGAGCGGACGGCCGCGGTTTTCCAGGCCAAGCTCTGACCCAGTGCGGCGGGCTCCCGCTGATTACCTCAGGCGTAATCGACGCTGTTCCGTGTCCCCGGCAGGATCGAAGACAGCCGAAATCAGTACGCACCAGGAGGACATCATGAACGCCTACGCCATCGGTCATCTGCTTCCCTCCGCCCGCCTCGACGACGAGATCTTCGACTACATGGAGCGGATCCAGTCCACGCTCGACCCCTTCGGCGGCCGTTTCCTCGTCCACGGTGCGAGCGTCGAGGTCCGCGAGGGCGAGTGGCCGGGCGCTCTCGTCATCATCGGCTTCCCGGGGATGGACGAGGCGCGCGGCTGGTACGAATCCGAGGCGTATCAGGAGCTTGTGCCGCTGCGCACCCGGCACATGGCGGGCGACGTCGTCCTCGTCGAGGGCGTCGCTCCGGGCTACGACGCGTCGGTCACCGCGGACCGGCTCAGGCGGGAGCAGGCCGCGGTGAGCTGACCGGCGTTCAGCAGCCCGAGTCGGCCGAGCGGGACAGGCGGTAGGGCGAGTCAAGCCGGTACTCACCGGCCCGTGGCACCGTAAGCCGCGTCCACTCGCCCTCCTGCCGCAGGCACGCCCCCCGCGCCCGCAACCACGGGGAGTACGCCACCCGCACCCTCACCGACCCGGCCGCCGGCATCCGTACCACCAGCTCCGCGTCGTCGCCGCGCACCACCGTCGCCGGGGAGGACACGAGCGGAACCGCGTCCCGCACCCGGTAGACCGACCAGCCCTCGTCCTGCCACACCCGCTCCAGCCAGCCCGGCCCGCTCCTGACGATCGCCGCCTCGGCCTCGGCGGGCCCGTCGGGACGCCCGTGGTGCAGCACCACCAGGCCGACCGCCCACCGGTCGAGCCACTGGCGGTACGCCGCCGGGGTCAGCGACCCGTCGTAGAACAGCCGCCCGCGCTCCACGTCGAGCTGGCGGTTCCAGCCGCGCGCCATATTGATGTGCGGGGCGAGGAGGGACGCCTCGCGGTGATTGCGGGCGGGGACGACCTCGACGCGGGTGCGGCCGGCGCCCAGCCTCTGCAATTCGCGTACGACACCGTCGGTGTGTGCCGCCCACGCGGGCACGTCGTTGGAGACCACCAGGTCGTCATTGGTCTTGTCGATCAGCCAGTACGTGTTGAGGGCGAGGGCGGCCGCGAGGACGGCCCGCAGGAACCTGAGGAGCCCGCCCGCGAGCACCGCCGCGAGGAGCACCGGCGGTCCGACGAGACCGACGAGGCGCTCGACGTTCGTGCCGATCGGCGAGGCGATGAGATAGGTCAGGACGACACCGAGGCCGTACACGGCGGCCCCGTACCGCACCACCCGCCACTCACGCCCGCGCGGCGCGGCGACGGCGACCGCCGCCGACGCGGCCAGCGGCATCCACAACTTGCCGGCCGCCATGGGCTGCTCGCCCTGGAAGGGGAAGAGCAGCGTCACCACGCCCACCACAACGAACGGCGGCAGCACGAGCGCGGCGGCCCTGCGCCACTGCCGGTCCAGCAGATACGCCGCCCCCGCCACCACCAGGAACAGCCCGGCGACGGGACTGGCCGTGGCCGCCAGCGCCGTGCACAACGCCGCGACCGCGGTCCTGCGTACGTACAGCAGCGCGAGCAGCCCGATCGCGACGCCCAGCGCGAAGGTCGTACGACCGGAGGCGACGTTGCACCAGAGCGCCACCGCCCCGAGAACGGCGGGCCAGAGGGGCCGCGGCACTCCGCTGCGTACGAACAGACGGGCCAGCACCCAGGTCCCGGCAAGCCCGGCGGCCACGGACACGGCGCGTACGCCGAAGACGGCCATCAGCGGGGGAGCGAGGAGGCTGTAGTTGGCGGTATGGGTGCCGCCGTACCAGGAGAGGTTGTACGCGGAGGCCGGATGCCGCTCCATGAAGCCGGCCCAGGCGAGCTGCGCGGCCAGATCGCCACCGCCGGTGGCGAGCCAGAACGCCCACAGGGCGTAGAGCGGCACGACGACGGTGATCGCGACGAGGGGAACGCGTGCGACAACCGGCACGCGCGCGACGAGCGGGACGCGCCACCAGGGTGATGCGTCCCGCTCGCCTGCGTCACGCCGGACGCTCTCCGCCTGTTCACTGATCCCCACGGCGCAAACCCTAACGGCGAGGAGCCGGCGCCCGCCCGTCGCCGAGCCGCACGAAGGCACCGGCCGCTATCGCGCGAGAGAGCCGCCTCCCGAGGCTGTCAGTGGCGGCCTGTTCAATGTGGCTCATGGAGATGGATACGCAAAGGCGTGGGTTGTTCTGGGACGTGCAGGCAGGCCGGGTCCCACCGCCACCTGCAGCGGTGCTCCTCGGCTGGGAACTGGTCGACGTGGATCCGGAGCAGGGGACCATCGAGGTGGCGTTCCAGGCGGGCGATCAGTTCGCGAACCCCGTCGGCGTGATCCAGGGCGGGTTCTTGGCCGCGATGCTCGATGACACTCTGGGTCCGGCGCTGGTCGCGACGTTGCCGGAGAACCAGTTCGCGCCGACGCTCGATCTGCATGTTCAGTTCCTCCGCCCCGCCCGCCCCGGACGGCTTACAGGGCGGGGACGGATTGTGCAGCGCGGCAAGGACGTGTGCTTTCTCGCCGGGGAGCTCATCGGCCCTGACGACAGGCCGGTGGCTGTGGCGACCGCGACCGCGCGAATCCAGACCATTCGTTAGTGGTCGTCGACGATCAGTGCCGTCCCATCCTGTCCGGCCCCTGGCACAGGGAACGAGCGCTCAGGCCGAACCGCTGACGCCGGGCGCCACGAAGCGCCGGTGGAGCGGCGTGAACCGGGTGTCGGGCTGCCCTGCGATGCCGGCCTTCTGGACAGCGGGTGCGAGCTGCTCGGCGAAGAAGCGCTCGAATTCCCCTTGGCTGTTCCATACGTCGGTCACGTGCAACCCGCCCCCTTCGAACCAGGCCACGTGCAGCACGGCCCCGTCCGGCGTCTTCTCTTCCCAGCGCACCTCGTCCCGAACCGCGTTGTACTGCTCGGGCGTGACTCCGGCCCAGCGCAACGACAACACAACAGCCATGCTGATCCGCTCCTCGGTCGATGGTGAACTCCGGTCCCAGTAGACCCGCGTGGCCCGTCGGGTGCCGTCGGGAGTACGCCGTTCACGCAAAGCGACAGGTCAGAGCCTGGGGAGTCACGATCAGCGGGCGTCGAGTTCGGCGATCAGCTTCTTCGTGGCGATGGTGCGGTAGCTCTCCTCGACCCAGTCGAAGAGCACCTCCGCCGACGGTGCACCCTTCACGGCGAGCGGGATCTGCACCCAGCCCGCCTTCCCCAGCCCATAGCCTGACGGCTCCGCACCCGGGCAGGACAGGGCATGGGCGTGCATCGCCTCGTCCCTGAGCTTGACACCGACACCCAGCGGATAACTGCCGTCGTTCACTCCCAGAAAGACGAAGATCTTCTTGTTGACCTTGACGACGGTGTCGCCCCACGGGAATTCCTCGCCGGCGCCGGGCAGCCCCAGGGCAAAGGCCCGCACCTTCTCCCACTTCGCCAGGGCGTGCTTCGGTGGTGCCGCCATCCCGTCCTCCCGATCGCGCGGTCTGTCCCGTCCCACGCTAGCCGGGCCCGGCAGGATCGGCCGGGCAGTCGGCCCCGCCTGACCCAGGACCAAGCGTTTGGGGCGTTCGGGAGAGTGGCTGGCTCACCCTCTGCGGAGAGAGGAGAGCTGCTCGGAAGAACGAAGTAGTGATCCCGCGGAACCCTGTGTGCCCGGTCCGGCCCGCGTGCCGCAGACACCAGATCTCAGGAATGTTCCTTCTCATCCGCCCCTCCTGACGAGTCCCCGCACGACGTGCATTCGGCCTCGAAGATCGGCCCGCTGCCCGAGAGGTCGAGGCTCAGCGTCCAGTCGGCGAACCTTGTCACCCGAGCCATCAAGACCTCCCCTGCTGTTGCACACCGTGCTCAGCACCCGCGCCCGCGACCGTCAGAACTGCCCACACCGCCTTGCCGGGCCCCTCGCGCTTCACGTCCGCCAGAGCAGCCACAAGGCTCAACCCCCGTCCGCCGACAGCGTCCTCATCGGGCGACCGAAAGGATGGGCCGCTCGTCCGAGGCGTCGTGGACCTCGATCCGTACGCCGTCACCGATGCATCGATAGCGCGTTTCGACCTGCCTACCGGGGGAGACACGGGCGTGGCAGATCGCGTTCGTCAGGAGTTCGGAGAGCACGAGGAGTGCCGGCGCAGGCGAGGCGCCGCGAGCCACAGCGATCAGCCGCCAGCTGCCGTCGCTGCGCACGTCGAAGCATCGGGCGTGAGCACGGCGCTCTCCACACCGCCCGGGTTGGTCGCTCACCGACGGCTGGTGGCCGTACCGGTCAGCGCCCGCGGCCGTTCGGGGGATACGCGGGCCGCCGCGGGCGCGTTTCCCTCTCGCGGGGGCATCCCTTGATGGAGCGAAAGGGAGACATGATGCCGCTCTATCTATCGAGGTTCAGCTACACGCCGGAGACTTGGGCGAGGCTGATCGGCCGGCCCGAGGACCGTGCGCAGGCCGCTCAGTCGTACATCGAGTCCGTCGGCGGGAAGCTCCATGGCTTCTGGTATGCCTTCGGCACGCGCGACGGCTACAACCTGTGGGAGGCCCCCGACAACGTGTCCATGGCCGCGGTTGCGCTGGCGATCAGTGGAGGCGGCGCGCTTAGGTCGTTTGAGACGACAGTGCTGCTGACCGTTGATGAAACAATGGATGCCCTGCGCAAAGCCGAGCAAGTCCAGTACCGGGCTCCTGGCGTTTAGCGGCTCGGATTAGGGGGATCAGCCGTGCTTCACTGCGCGACGCCTCGGCGGACCTCCCCATGCATCACACGCAGCGACTCCGCATCCAGCACTCCTTGGAAGGGCCGGGACCCGCCCTACCTGGGCTGGGGCCAATTGGGGTCAGTTCTCGGCAAGCGCGATGCCGGTCGGGCAGGACCGTCCCCAGTTCGTCCCCGACGGGGCGATTACCTTCACGGGCGACCACCGCCCGCAGTACCCCGCCGGGTGCTTGTCCGGGTACCGCTGGTGTCCTCGACTACCACGTGTAGACGTACCGATTGGCGCGTTGATCGAACGCTGCTTCCACCGGGGAGGAAGTCAGGCCGAACTCCTTCTCGGTCCACTCAAGTACTGCTGCGCCCGAGGCCCTCAGGCTGAAAGTGCGTGAGGGGAAACACGACTCGTTGGACTGTGACCGTGGTGTGCAATGACGGGTTCTGGGCCGCGATGGAGCCTGCGACCAAGGCCACTCCACGCCGCCTGAGCGCGCAGCGCGCTGCTCACCGGATCCGAGCCGGTCAGCAGCGCGCTCAGCGTCGCCAACGCCGGCTGCGAGAGGGGCTCAGCCATCTGCCGTGGCCACGCCGATCGGGCAGGAGACCCCCGTCCCGACGAGTCTGTGCTGCCATGTGACCGTTGGATCAGGCGCGCAGACCACTGAGCCCGTCATACGCGGCCGTGACGATCTCTAGTCCCCGATTGTCGTCCGCGGGTTCGCGCATCTGCTGTGTCACGTACGCCACTGCCATACGGGCGTCAGGATCGATCATGACCAGTGAGCCGCCCCAACCGCCCCACCCGTAGGTGTTGCCGAAGAGTCCGTAGCCCAGACCCCAGCGCATCGGCATGCCCAGGACGCGGTCATCGCCGTGGAATTGCTCCTCCCGGGCACGGTCACAACCCGCCTGCGACAGCAGCCGCGCGCCCCGCGCCGATCCTCCGCAGGCCATCACGGACTGGACGAGGGCGACCGAGCGGGCGTTGCCGAGCCCGCTTGCCGCAGGGATTTGCGCACGGCGCCAGGCCACGCTGTTCCCGTCGTGGACCCGTATCGGGGTCCCGGCGGCGGGAGTCCCGCGGCTGGCGGCGGCACTTGCGGCGTAGCCGTCGTCCCGGGACTGTGGCGGGATCGTGAGCGCCACCCGGTGGTCGTGCTCGGCGGGCAGGCCGATGTGGAAGTCCGCGCCCAGCGGGCCGGCAATCTCGTCGGCGAAGAACGCGCCCAGAGTCCGGCCGGTGATGCGGCGTACGATCTCGCCCACGAGGAATCCCTGGGTGAGCGAGTGGTATCCGGCCTCGCTGCCCGGCTCCCATTGCGGAGCCTGCGCTGCCAGTCGTGCCGTGGCGGACGTCCAGTCGTACAGCTCCGCCACCGGCCCGTCCCAGTCGGGCAGGCCAGCAGTGTGCGCGAGCAGGTGGCGTACCAGCACCTTCTCTTTGCCCGCCGCGGCGAACTCCGGCCAGTACCGGGCGACCGGCGCGGCCAGGTCGAGTTCGCCACGGTCGGCGAGAACCAGGGCGCACAGCACGGTCATTGTCTTGGTGACGGACCAGACGTTGACGATCGTGTCGCGCTGCCACGGGATCGTACGGTCGGCGTCGGCGAATCCGCCCCAGACGTCCACCACCGGCCGGCCATCCACGAAGACGGCCACCGAGCCACCCGCGTCTCCCTCGTCCAGCAATGCCGCCAGCGCGCTGGGCACGGCAGTGAACAGATCATCGTATGAGCCCTGAATGTCCGCCATGCGGAGAATCTAGCCAGCTTGGGGTGACGCGAGGCAACTGAATTCCAGGTCCGCTGGCGGCGACTCCCTCAGTGGCTTCCGGCGCAGGGGCGATGCCGGTCGGGCAGGAGTCTTCCCACGCCAGGACCTCGACTTGGCGAAGTCCTATCCGCGGGCGGCCGGCCTTCGATGCCGGAGGCTTTCGTCACAGCGGCAGATCGTCGGGCCGGGGCCCCAGAATGCCTTGTGCCGTCTCAAGGGCGGTGCGGTACGGACGTCGCGCCGGTCGAGGGTGAGTGTCGCGTTCGTTGGCCTTCCGCCAGGCGCTGGACTGTCCACCAAGGCGGTGCTTCGTCGTCGGGGATGTCCGGGGAGGCTGAGTGGAACGACGGCCCGCACCGCGGCCGCCGCCCTGGGATCGGGCCAACTGGCCCGGGTCTGGCCGCTGCCGGCCGAGTTGTCCGCGAACTCCCCCGAGATTGTCCGTGATCGGTAACGGACGCATCCCGTGGCCGCCGCCCCTCGTCCTGGCAGGTGGTCGCAAAGTGACCGGGGATCGGCGAGGGACTGGGCGAAAGCGGGGCGGACATGGCACGGCACGGTGGCGGGCGGGGCTGGTACGGCAAGCTGGTCGGGGCGGCGCTCGGGGTGACGGTGCTCGCCACCGGTGCCTCGGTGTGGACGGCGCAGGCCGGTACCGTGGGCGGCTCGTCGCCCAAGGCGGCCGCGTCGGCGACGCCGGGCAGTGACGTCAAGCAGGTCGCGGTGACCATCGCGCACGCCTCGGACAAGGGGACGCGCGGCGTCAACATCACCATCGACGACGGCCCCGACCCTGTGTGGACCCCTCAAGTGCTGGACGTGCTGCGGGAGTACGGGGTGAAGGCCACGTTCTGCATGGTGGGGAGGCAGGCGCAGGCCCACCCGGACCTCGTGAAGAAGGTGATCGCGGCCGGGCACCGGCTGTGCAACCACTCGGTGTCGCACGACACCACCATGGACAAGAAGTCCCAGGCCTACCAGTCGCAGCAGATACGCGACGCCGAACGCATGATCACCGAGGCGTCCGGAGGTGTACGGCCGATGTACTACCGGGCGCCCGGCGGGGCCTTCACCCCTCACAGCCGTAAGCTCGCCGCTTCCCGGGGGATGCGCCCGCTGGGCTGGAACGTGGACACCAAGGACTTCGAACGACCGGGCACGGACGCCATCGTCGCCACCGTCGAGCGGGAGCTGCCCAATGGGCCGACGCTCCTCTTCCACGACGCGGGCGGCGACCGTTCCCAGACCGTCGAGGCCCTGCGCCGGATCCTCCCCTGGCTCAAGGAGCAGGGCTACTCCTGCGGCTTCCCGGTTCGTTGAGCGGCCCTGGTCGGTCCCGGCGGTCGAGGTCCCGGCCCCGGCGCGAGCGCCACCCGCAGCCCGGGCCGGGCAGCTCAGCGGCGTCGAGCTAACAGCGTGCCCTCAGGGCGCACGACCACGGTCAGTGGCAGTCGAAGAGCCAGTTCCACGGGAGACCTGGGCACTGGCGGCAATGGAAGAAGTAGACGCCACCGCAGTCGCCCAAATGAAGCCGGAGCTCACCCATCAGCCTTTGCGACGCCGATCGGGCAAGAAACCCCAGTCCCGCCGATCCCGCAGTAGCCCGCCGGGTTCTTGTCCAAGTACTGCTGGTGATATGCCTCGGCCGGGTAGAACGGGCGGCCCTCCGCCGGCAGCAGTTCCGTCGTGATCGTGCCGTACCCCGAGCCCGTCAGGACTCGCTGGTACGCCTCGCGTGACGCCGCCGCCGTCTCGGCCTGGGCGGCCGAGTGGGTGTAGATCGCCGAGCGGTACTGCGTGCCCACGTCATTGCCCTGGCGGAAGCCCTGCGTCGGGTCGTGGGACTCCCAGAACAGCTTCAGCAGCGACTCGTACGAGACGACCTTCGGGTCGAAGACGACGCGCACCGCCTCGGTGTGGCCCGTCAGGCCCGAGCAGGTTTCGTCGTAGGTGGGGTTCGGGGTGTGGCCGCCCTGGTAGCCGACCAGCGTCGTCCAGACGCCCTCCGTCTGCCAGAACTTGCGCTCCGCGCCCCAGAAACAGCCCAGGCCGAAGTCCGCGATCTCAAGGCCCTCGGGGTACGGGCCGAGCAGCGGGTTGCCCAGGACCGTGTGGCGGGCGGGGACGGAGAATTCGGGCTCCGGGCGGCCGCGGAGGGCCTGGTCGGGGGTGGGGAGCTCGGGGGTGCGGCGGGACAGGAACATGCGGGCTCTCCTTGAGGTGGCGACACCGGTGAGAACGATTGGTGCGGCGCCGGAATTCCCAGCACCGCGCACCCCACGGGCACACCCACCCGATCAGTGCGGCAGCGTCGCCGGGCTCCCGCCGTTCGCCTCGTAACCCGCCACCGCCAGGTTCCGGTAAACCGTGTAGTCCGCCGCCGGGTCCCCGCTCAGCGTCCACGGCAGTGCGCCGATGTGGCCGTCGACATGGACCAGCTGGTTCATCGCCTCGGCCCACCTCTCCGACCGTACGAGGAAGAGGACGAGCAGGTGCCGTACGTGCGCGAGCATCGGGTCGTCGGGACGGGCAGCGTGCACCGCGAAGAGCGCGCCCTCCATGGCCTTGGTGACGACCTCGCTCCGGTAGAAGCTCTGCACCAGATTGACCTCGGGCAGGTGCTCGTACACCGCGAACAGCGGCAGCGCCGCCAGCAGCGAGCCGTGCGGGGCGCGGGCCGCGGCCGTCGTCGCGAAGTGGTCCGCCTCCTCGCGGGAGCCGTGCCACTTCTCGCACCAGTAGTGCAGCGCGGCCAGATGCGCTCCCATGTGCTCGGGCGCGCGGTCGATGACCTTCGCCCACACCTGGTCGAACTGCTCGTGGGAGTAGCCGAGTCCGCGGCCGACGGCGAGTTCGGCGATGTACGGAACGGGGTCGCCGGGCGAGAGCAGGGCCGCCTCGCCGCAGACCGTACGGGCCTCCTCCAGGATGATCCGGAAGTCGTCCGTACCCGCAGTCGACGAACGCCACGCCTGCTGCACCAGGAATTCCGCGTGCACCTGCGCGCCGCCCGCGTCCTTGGGGGAGTCGAGGCGCCAGGCGCGCAGCCACGCGCCGCCGACGCCGGGCTGCTGCTGGAGTTCCACGGACGCGGCCCCGGCGAAGGCCTGCACGCGCTGCCAGCGGACCTCGCCCTCCTTCGGGGTGCCGGCGAGCAGCTGGGATGCCGCCCGCCAGTCCTGGGTGCGCTGCACGACTTCGAGTACGTCGAGGAGGTCCTGGTCCGGTCCCGGGAGCCGGATGTCCTGCTCCTCCTGGCGTACGAATCCGTACGTGTCCGGGTCGGCGGCGTCGGGGGAGCCGGGGGCGACCTGCCGGATGCCGGAGCGCCGGCGCAGCACGAGGGGACCGATGACCGCGGTCAGCATGCACAGCGCGATCAGGAACCAGAGAATCTCCATGAGCCCATTGTCCCGGACGGCGCCGCGGAGTCATCGGGGCGGTGGGTACCGGACAGCGTTCGGGGCCGGGCCGCGCGGCCGCTCCGGCGCGACTACGCTCGGGGCTCATGAGCGACCAGCACAGTTTGCACAGCTTCGAGACTCTCGCCATCCACGCGGGCAACACGGCAGACCCGCTGACGGGCGCGGTCGTCCCGCCCATCTACCAGGTGTCCACCTACAAGCAGGACGGTGTGGGAGGACTGCGTGGCGGCTACGAGTACAGCCGCAGCGCCAACCCGACGCGTACCGCGCTGGAGGAGAACCTCGCGGCGCTGGAGGGCGGCCGGCGCGGGCTCGCCTTCGCGTCCGGACTCGCGGCGGAGGACTGCCTGCTGCGTACGCTGCTGGAACCGGGCGACCATGTGGTGATCCCGAACGACGCTTACGGGGGCACCTTCCGGCTCTTCGCCAAGGTCGTCTCCCGGTGGGGCGTCGAGTGGTCGGTGGCCAACACCTCCGACCCGGCGGCGGTACGGGCGGCAGTCACCCCCAAGACCAAGGTGATCTGGGTCGAGACCCCGTCCAACCCGCTCCTCGGCATCACCGACATCGAGGCGGTCGCCGAGATCGCGCGGGGCGCGGGCGCGCGGCTCGTCGTGGACAACACCTTCGCGAGCCCTTACCTCCAGCAGCCGATCTCGCTCGGCGCGGACATCGTCGTGCACTCGCTGACCAAGTACATGGGCGGGCACTCGGACGTCGTCGGCGGCGCGTTGATCGCGGCGGACGCGGCCGTGGGGGAGGAACTGGCGTACCACCAGAACGCGATGGGCGCCGTCGCCGGCCCGTTCGACGCATGGCTGGTGCTGCGCGGCATCAAGACGCTGCCCGTCCGGATGGACCGGCACAGTGAGAACGCCACCCAGGTCGCCGAGATGCTCACCCGTCACCCCAAGGTCACCCAGGTCCTCTACCCGGGCCTGCCGGAACACCCGGGCCACGAGATCGCCGCCAAGCAGATGAAGCACTTCGGCGGCATGGTCTCCTTCCGGGTCCAGGGCGGCGAGGAGGCGGCGGTCGAGGTCTGCAACCGCGCCAAGCTGTTCACGCTGGGCGAGTCGCTGGGCGGCGTCGAGTCGCTGATCGAGCACCCGGGACGAATGACGCACGCATCGGTGGCGGGCTCCGCGCTAGAGGTCCCGGCGGACCTGGTGCGGGTCTCGGTGGGCATCGAGGCGGCCGACGATCTGCTGGCGGATCTTCAGCAGGCGCTGGGCTGACCCCACGGTCACCATCGCCGGGCGGGCTGACCGTCGGCCCGCCCGGCGAGACGACGTCAGAGGACCTCAGAGGACGTCAGAGGACGGCTGTGTCAGGCGCCGGGCGTCACGCGGTGACCTTCTCGTCCTCGAGGGATTCACGGATCTCCGAGCGCAGCTCCAGGCTGTCCACGTGTCCATGGACGGAGACCGCGTGCTCGGCTGCTGCCCGTACGACTTCCTCTTCCTCACCGGAGATGGTGAGCGAGCAGTCCATCACGCTCGGGAACCTGCGGCAATCGGCGACTTTCCTGGTCATGGCGACCTCCTGGGATCGGTCTGTACGCCGCTTTTTCCAGGATAGATCCGGGCCGCTCCGGCAGGTCAGGGCAGCGAAGGGCGGCCTACCAGCCCTCCAGCGGGGGCGTCGTGCCCGACGGCGCCACCACCCACGGCTGCGCCACCGTCGCCCAGAGGGCGAACGCGATCGCCGCGGCCACCAGCAGCAGCCACAGCGCACGGCGCAGTGCCCGATGGCGGCGCAGCAGCCGGGTGCCGTGCTCGGCGGCGCGGGCGGCGAGATCGGCCGGGACCGGCGGATGAGGAGTCTCCAGCATCCGTCGGACCGCGGTCTCCTTGCGCTCCCGGCCGCTCATGACGCCGCCTGGACCTGGGTGTGCGGCGGCGGCGTGGGCGGACTCGCGCACAACCTCCGCACCGCGCGCGTGAAGATCGCGCGGACGCGTTCCACCGGGAGCCCGATCAGCGCTGCCGTCTGTTCCTCCGCCACACCCTCGTAAAGACGCAGCACCAGAATCAGGCGCTCCTGCGGGGTGAGACGTTCCAGCACCCCGCCGCGCACCCGGTGGTGGCGCCAGGCGCCGCGGGCGAAGCGGGCGGCGAGTTCCTGGCGGGTGCGGTCGTACGGATCCTCGCCGCGCAGCCGGTCCCATTGCGCGTACGTATGGGCGAGCGCGGCGGTCAGCAGCTGCTCGGCGTGCGGATTGGCGCCCGGGGGCTCGGCGGTGAGCAGGGTCGCGGCATGCAGCAGCCGTGGCGCCGCGCCCGCGACGAACGCCTCGAACTCCCGGGCACGGCGACGCCCTTGTCCCGTCTGCCGCTCGCTCACGTCCTCATATAGGAGCAGATCAGGCGCCGGGGTCAAGAGGTCGGCGACGTCTCCGTGTCCACGGGCGGCAGACCGGCCTGGCGGGCGGAGAGAGCGGTGTTGAAACGGGTGAGCAGAGTGCAGAACGATTCGCGCTCCGTCTCCGTCCAGCCGTCCGTCACCTGTGCCATCAGCTCGCGCCGCGAGGAGCGGACCTCTTCGAGCCTGGCCTGGCCCCGCGGGGACAGCTGGAGCACGACGGCGCGGCCGTCCTCGGGGTGCGAGGTGCGCTTGACCAGCCCGGTGTCGACGAGCGGCGCGACCTGGCGGGTGACAGTGGAGGAGTCGATGCCCATCCCCGCGGCCAGCGCCTTGACGCCCATCGGGCCTTCCTTGTCGAGCCGGTTGAGCAGCAGATACGCGGCACGGTCCATCGAGTTGCGGACCTGGCCGACTCCGCCGAGCCGGGTCTGTTCCGCGCGGCGTGCGAAGACGGCGACCTGGTGCTGGAGGGCATCGAGGAGGCCGGGGTCGAGATGGGTCGTCATGTCCTGAGAAGTGGGCATGGCTAGGGGGGCTCTCTCGTGCGGCGGTCGGTTGGTGGGGGACAGAGTACGCGGCAAAAACCCGGTGTGTACCAGGGCTGCGCAAACCAGTGGGGAAGCCCGGTACCGGGGCAGCCGTCGGCCCGGTGAGCTGCGATGCTTGACGTCATGAGCTTCAGTACGTCTGGCACCTTTCGCCCCGTCATCCTCGACGACATCCGGGGGGCTCAGAAGATGCTCGCGGGGGTCGCCAGGATGACCGCGATGGAGGGCAGCAGGCATCTGTCGCAGCTGGTGGGCGCGCCCGTTCATCTCAAGTGCGAGAACCTCCAGCGGACGGGGTCCTTCAAGCTGCGCGGCGCGTACGTACGGATCTCCGGGCTCTCGCCGGTGGAGCGGGCCGCGGGCGTCGTCGCGGCCTCTGCCGGCAATCACGCGCAGGGCGTGGCACTGGCATCCTCGCTGCTCGGAGTGCGCTCCACCGTGTTCATGCCGATGGGGGCGCCGCTGCCGAAGGTCGCGGCGACGAGTGAGTACGGCGCCGAGGTGCGGCTGCACGGCCAGGTCATCGACGAGACCCTGGCCGCCGCGCAGGAGTACGCGCACGAGACGGGCGCGGTGTTCATCCACCCCTTCGACCACCCGGACATCATCGCCGGGCAGGGCACCGTCGGCCTCGAAATCCTGGAGCAGTGCCCCGAGGTGCGGACGATCGTGGTCGGCATCGGCGGCGGCGGGCTCGCGGCCGGTATCGCGGTCGCGGTGAAGGCGGTGCGGCCCGATGTGAAGTTGATCGGCGTGCAGGCGGAGGGCGCGGCCGCGTATCCGCCCTCGCTCGCCGCCGGGCATCCCGTGTCGATCGACGCACCGTCGACGATGGCGGACGGGATCAAGGTGGGCTGCCCCGGAGATGTTCCGTTCAAAATCATTGGCGATCTTATCGACGAGGTCCGTACGGTCTCCGAGGACGAGCTCTCCAGTGCCCTGCTGCTCTGTCTCGAGCGGGCGAAGCTGGTGGTCGAGCCCGCCGGGGCGAGTCCGGTGGCGGCGCTGCTGAGCGATCCGCGGTCGTTCAAGGGTCCGGTCGTCGCCCTGCTGTCGGGCGGCAATGTGGACCCGCTGCTGATGCAGCGCATCCTGCGGCACGGAATGGCGGCAGCCGGCCGCTATCTGTCGCTGAGGCTGCGGCTGACGGACCGGCCTGGTGCGCTCGCCGCACTGCTGGGCTCGTTGTCAGTGGTCGACGCTAACGTCCTTGATGTGAGTCACGTAAGGACCGATCCGCGGCTCGGGCTCACGGAGGCGGAGGTGGAGTTGCAGCTGGAGACGAAGGGCCCTGAGCACTGCGAACTGGTGGCGGCGACGCTGCGCGACGCGGGTTACACGGTCATGAGCTGAGCCCGTGAGGGCGCTCTCGTGGCCTCCGGCGCCGGCGGCCTGCGCAAGCTGACACAGCCTGACGCGGCACTGACAGGCCCTTTGGACTTTCTCGGCACGTGCACTCGCGACAGTCTTGAGTGTCGCGATGTATCGCGTTACGGTGAAGGTCCTGCCATGCTCCCGCCAGGTGCGGGACATCCCACATGCCCACATCTCGTCGTACCCCTAGGCACCCCTTCTCTTCACGCACCTCTTCACAAGAAGTGACCCACCCATCTGCCACCTTGGGAGAACCCACATGCCAGGCGCCATCTACGCCGAAGGCCTGGTGAAGACCTTCGGCGATGTAAGGGCTCTGGACGGCGTCGACCTCGACGTCCCGGAGGGCACGGTTCTGGGTCTTCTCGGCCCCAACGGAGCCGGCAAGACCACAGCCGTGCGCGTACTGACCACCCTGCTGCAGCCCGACAGCGGCAAGGCGGTCGTCGCCGGTATAGACGTCCTGAAACACCCGAACGAAGTCCGCCGCTGCATCGGCCTCTCCGGCCAGTTCGCCGCGGTCGACGAGTACTTGACCGGCCGCGAGAACCTCCAGATGGTCGGCCAGCTCTACCAGATGAGCGCACGTGACGCGAAGGTACGGGCGGGCGAGCTGCTCGACCGCTTCAACCTCGCGGACGCCGCCGACCGTCCCGCCAAGACGTACTCCGGCGGCATGCGGCGGCGGCTCGACCTCGCCGCCGCGCTGGTCGTCTCCCCGCCCGTGATGTTCATGGACGAGCCCACCACCGGACTCGACCCGCGCAACCGGATGCAGCTGTGGGAGGTCATCGAAGAACTGGTCGGCGGCGGTACGACGTTGCTGCTCACCACTCAGTACCTCGAAGAGGCCGACCATCTAGCCCACGACATCTGCGTCATCGACCACGGCAAGGTCATCGCCCGCGGCACCGCCGACCAGCTCAAGGCCCAGACGGGCGGCGAGCGCGTCGAGGTCGTCGTGCAGCACCCGGACCAGATCACCCCGGCCCGCGAGGTGCTGCTGGGCTTCGGCAAGGGCGAGGTCGCCATCGCCGAGCACACCCGCAAGCTCACCGTCCCGGTCACCGGCGGCGCCAAGCTGCTCGCCGAGGTCATCCGCGAACTGGACACCCGGGGCGTCGAGATCGACGACATCGGTCTGCGCCGCCCCACCCTCGACGACGTCTTCATATCCCTGACCGGCCATGCCGCCGAGCTCCAGGACGAGGAGAACGGGCAGTCGCGGGGCGTCAAGGACGCCAAGGATCCCAAGGACGCGAAGGCCAAGAAGTCCCGGAAGGAGTCCGTGAAGTGACCACCGCAACGGACGCCGTGAGGCTCGCGGCACCCAAGCCGCGCGGCGGCGTCGTCCAGTCGATCAACGACTCGCTCGTCGTCGCCAAGCGCAATCTGATCCGGATGACCCGGATCCCGGAGATGATCATCTTCGGGATGATCCAGCCGATCATGTTCGTGGTGCTGTTCAGCTACGTCTTCGGCGGATCGATCAGCGTGCCCGGTTCCGGACTCAGCGCTGCCGGCTACCGGGAGTTCTTGATGGCCGGCATCTTTGCTCAAACCGTCACCTTCGCGACGGCGGGCGCCGGTGCCGGCATCGCCGACGACATGCACAAGGGCCTCATCGATCGCTTCCGGTCGCTCCCGATGGCCCGCGGCGCGGTTCTCACCGGGCGCACGCTGGCCGACCTGGTCCAGACGGCATTGACGCTGGTGGTGCTTGCGATCGTCGCTGTCCTCGTCGGCTGGCGCACCCACGAGAACTTCGGCAAAGTGCTCGCCGGCTTCGGCCTGTTGCTGCTTCTCGGGTATGCATTCTCCTGGATCGGCGCGCTGATCGGCCTTTCCGTACGAACTCCCGAGGCGGCCACCTCCGGCGGTCTGATCTGGCTGTTTCCGCTGACGTTCATCTCGAACGCCTTCGTGCCGTCCGAGAACATGCCGGCGTTCCTGCAGACCCTCGCCAACTGGAACCCGTTCAGCGCCACCGTCCAGGCATGCCGGGAGCTCTTCGGCAACCTGCCGCCCAACTATCCGGTATCGGATGCCTGGCCCATGCAGCACGCGGTCTGGGCCTCGTTCATCTGGTCAATCCTGATCATTGTCGTCTTCCGGACCTTGGCAGTCCGCAAGTACCGCTCGGCGACCGCCTGAGCATGCCTACAGCGAAGGGCCGGACCGCGATGCGCGGTCCGGCCCTTTCGCCGTGCTGTCCGGTGGCGGGCTCAGGCGCTGTACGGCCTGGCCGCCAGGACCTTGACCGAGGCCGTCTTGCCGTTCGGCAGCTCGTACTCGGCGAACTCGCCGACCTTCTTGCCGTTCACGCCGCTGCCCAGCGGCGACTGCGGGGAGTACGTCGCGATGGCGTCGGAGGCGTACTCGCGCGAAGCCAGCAGGAAGGTCTCGGTGTCGTCCTCGTCGCCGTCGAAGGCGATCGTCACGACCATGCCGGGCGCGACGACACCCTCGGCGGTCGGCGCCTCGCCGACCTTCGCGTTCTCCAGGAGCTGGGTCAGCTGGCGCACACGGAGCTCCTGCTTGCCCTGCTCCTCCTTGGCCGCGTGGTACCCGCCGTTCTCCCGCAGGTCGCCCTCCTCGCGCGCAGCCGCGATCTTGGCGGCGATTTCCGTGCGCGCGGGACCAGACAGGTACTCCAGCTCGGCCCTGAGCTGGTTGTACGCCTCCTGGGTGAGCCAGGTGACGTTTTCGCTGGTCTGGGTCACAGGTGCTCCTCGTAGGTACTGGGAATACAAAGCATCGCCCTACCCAGAAGGATGTGCCTCCATGGATGGGCGAAACCACGAGCCTAACAATTCCGAGGCCCAAGGGGGAGGACGAAAGCCATCAGAATTACATCACCGCAGGTCAGCGGGCGAGACCCGCCATGCAATCCGGCAGGGGATCCGCTGTCAGCGGGCGGTGCACTGCACCAGCTCGGCGCTGGTCCCGCGCGCCGTCGTGCGCAGCTTGACGACCTCGTCGATACGCGTCCTGCCCTGGCTGACAGCGACATCCAGGCGTCCCACCTCGCTGCCGTCCGCGGAGCGGGAACGCAGCGTGCAGGTGCCGGTGGCGTCCGCGTCCTTGCGTACTTCCAGGTGCACCTGCACCTCGGTGTCGGACGTGACGCTGAACTTGATCACTTCGGCGCTGATCTTCTGTCCGGCGATGTAGTCGTATCCGAACCAGCCGATGACTCCGAGCAGTGCGACGCCAAGGCCCGCGCCCACGATCTTGAGCTTGCGGTCGGCACGGTCGTCAGCCGAGCGGCCGTAGCGGCCCTCCGGAAGCTGCTCGCGCACCGCGGCCATGACAATTCCTCTCGGGCTGGGCTCGGTATGGGGCTGCCGGAATTTTCCGTCCCCCGATTCGGTCACTATAGAAGCCGCCGTACGCGACGAATCATTGAGGATCGAGTCTTGACTGAGCAGCTGCGACTGATGGCCGTTCACGCCCACCCCGACGACGAGTCGAGCAAGGGCGCGGCCACGATGGCCAAGTATGTGTCCGAGGGGGTGGACGTGCTGGTCGTGACCTGCACGGGAGGCGAGCGTGGCTCCATCCTCAATCCCAAGCTCCAGGGCGACGCGTACATCGAGGAGCACATCCACGAAGTGCGCAAGAAGGAGATGGACGAGGCCCGCGAGATCCTGGGGGTGAGCCAGGAATGGCTCGGCTTCGTCGACTCCGGTCTGCCCGAGGGCGACCCGCTGCCGCCGCTTCCCGAGGGCTGCTTCGCCCTCGAGGACGTCGACGTGGCTGCCGGGCGACTGGTGAGGTCCATCCGTTCCTACCGCCCGCAGGTCATCACGACCTACGACGAGAACGGCGGATACCCGCACCCCGACCACATCATGACCCACAAGATCTCGATGGTCGCCTTCGACGGCGCGGGGGACGCGGAGAAGTTCCCCGAGTCCGAGTTCGGGCCCGTCTGGCAGCCGCAGAAGCTCTACTACAACCAGGGCTTCAACCGGCCGCGCACGGTCGCGCTGCACGAGGCGCTGCTGGAGCGCGGCATGGAGTCGCCGTACGGGGAGTGGCTGGAGCGCTGGAAGGAGTTCCAGCGCGCCGAACGCACGCTGACCACGTACGTACCGTGCGCCGACTTCTTCGAGATCCGCGACAAGGCGCTGATCGCGCACGCGACGCAGATCGACCCCGACGGCGGCTGGTTCCGCGTTCCGATGGACATCCAGAGGAAGGTCTGGCCGACCGAGGAGTACGAGCTGGCGAAGTCTCTGGTCGATACCTCCCTCCCCGAGGACGACCTCTTCGCGGGCATCCGCGAGAATGCCTGATATGAGCGCAAGCGCAAACCTCGCACTGACGCATCTCGTCCCTCTGGCCAAGGAGGTCGACGACAACAAAGTCACGCCCGGTGTCCTGGGCTTTCTCGTCTTCGCGGCACTGGCCGTGGGGGTGTGGCTGCTGATGAAGTCGATGAACCGGCACATGGGGAAGGTCAACTTCGAGGAGGCGCCGGATCCGAGGGCGGACGGGGCGTCCGGGGATTCCGGTGGCACGTCGGGCCCTGCGGCGGCGTGAGGCGGTGACGGGGCGGGGGTGACGCCTGCGGCGGGCCCTGTCCCCGACCCGCCTCTTCCCCAACTGGGGGCAAGCCCCCGGGACGCGGTATGCGACCTGCGGCCGCATGTCCTCAAACGCCGGACGGGCTGGATTCCGCCCGTCGGCCAGAATGTTCTGGCCGACCAGCGGAAAATCAGCCCCGTGGGGGTCCCCCCCGGACGAAGTCTGGGGGAGATTGAGGCGCGGGGGTCCGGGGGCGGAGCCCCCGGGGGCTACGTCGGCGCCGTGACCGGGACGCCCATCACCTCGCGCGCGTGGCGGTTCGGGACCATTCCCAGGTGCCAGGCCTGCCAGCCGTCCTCCAGGTGGACGCCGCGCTCCAGCATCACCGCGAGCGCCTCCGCGCAGTCCTCCAGCTTGCCGTCGCGCGACGAGTGCGACGTACCCATCAGCTGAGCCAGCTCCTCCTGGGCCACCACCGAGCCGACCTCTATGCCGCCCGGCGACGCGAACGGCAGCAGCGTGCAGCGCAGGAAGCGTGCCCAGTCCGAGCCGCGGTCGTCCTGGTACGAGGCGAACAGCTCCGTCGCCTCGTCGCACAGCGCCAGCGCCTGCGCCACGCGGTTGTTTCCCGCGTCGATCAGAGCCAGCTCCAGGCAGGTCCACGCCTCGCCGTGGGCCACCCCGATGCGGTGGAAGTCGGCGCGGGCGTCCACCAGGAGCTGGCGGGCGAAGCCGGAGTTGCGGAGGTTGCCGGTCTGGGCCGCGCGCTGGTCGCGGGTGACGCGGCCCGAGTGGTGGCGGGCGCAGGCCAGACCGTAGACGTCACGCATCCGCGAGAACATCGTCCGGGCGCGCTCCAGCTCCCGTACCGCCTGGTCGCGGTCGCCGCCCTCCTCCAGCGCCTGGCCGAGGTAGTACAGCGTCCACGCCTCACCCCGCGCGTCCTCGTTGTCCCGGTGTCGCGAGAGCGCCTGACGCAGCTGATCCACCGCGGGGGCCGGGTCGCCGTCCACCAGACGCGCCCTGGCCAGCTGGGTCAGCGCCCACGCCTCACCGCGGCCGTCACGGGTGCGGCCGTACAGATCCAGCGCCGTACGCAGCTCCGACTCGGCGCGCGGGACGTCGCCCATGCGCAGGCACACCTGTCCCAGCTGGAAATGCGTCCAGGCCTCGCCGTGGAGCGACTCGCCCTCCCGGTGCAGGGTCAGCGCCGTCGCCAGCAGGGTCAGCGCCTCCGCGAGATTGGCCCGATCGCGCTCGACCGCGGCCAGCGCGTGCAGCGACCACGCCCGGTCCTCGGCCTGCTCGTCGGACGACTGCAGCTCGATCGCCTCGTGCAGCTTCGCCGCGGCCTCGGTGAGATTGCCCTGGTGGTGCAGGGTGATGCCGAGCGAGCAGAGCGCGAGGGCCGTACCCGAGTCGTTCTGCGCCTCCCGGTAGAGGCCGACGACGGACGAGAGGGTCGTACGGGCCTTGTCGAGCTCGCCGAGCTGGCGGGCCGCGATGCCGGTGCGCCAGCGTACGGAGCGCTCCAGCAGCCCCTGGTCCACCGCCTGCGACAGCTCACTGATCTCGCCGAGGCGGTACAGGTCGCCGCGCAGCAGGCAGTAGTCGCACAGCGCGCCCAGCAGACCCAGCACCGTCTGCTGGTTCACGCCCTCCGCGTGCCGCAGCGCCGAGGTGATGAAGCTCGACTCGTCGTCCAGCCAGCGCAGCGCCGCGTCCAGCGAGGCGAAGCCGTGCGCCCCGAACTGGCCCGCCCGCGTGGACATCTTGCCGTCCACCATGCGGATCACGGCCCCGGCCAGGTCCGCGTAGTTCTGGATCAGCCGCTCCTGCGCGGCCGCCCGCTCCTTGGCCTCCTCCTCGTCGAGAAGCCGGGCCTGGGCGAAGGACCGTACGGCATCGTGCAGCCGGTACCGGCTGGCCCGCACATGGTCGATCAGGCCCGTCCTCGCCAGGTCCGACAGCAGCCGCTGCGCCTCCTGCTCGTCCGTGGCCAGCAGCGCGGCCGCCGCTGCCGCGCCCAGCGAGGCCCGTCCGGCCAGCGCGAGCCGGCGCAGCAGCCGCCGCGCCTGCTCGGACTGATCGGTGTAGCGCAGCCACAGCGCACGCTCGACCGGATCCACGGGGCCGTAGGCGCCCAGGTCCGCCGCGAGCTGATGCGCGGTCCGGGGGCCGAGCGAGGAGCCCGCGATACGCAGCGCCAGCGGCAGCCCGCCGCACAACTCCCGTACTTTGTCCGCCGATTGAGCGTCGTACGGACCGGAGGAAGGCTCCTCGGCCGACGCCCGCAGCAGTTCCTCGGCGCCCGCAGGATCCAGCGCATCGACTGGTAGCTGGTGCACCCACGCCGGAATGTCGTCCGCCAGGTCGAGCGGCCTGCGCGCGGTCACCAGCACCAGACTGTCCGAACGCTCCGGCACCAGCGTGCGCACCTGCGCCGCATCGCTCGCGTCGTCCAGCACCACCGTCACCGGCAGGCCCGTCAGATGCTGGTGGTACAACTCGCTCAGCCGCCGCACCTGCTGCTCCGCCGAGGACCGCTCACGGAACAGCAACTGCTCGCGCGGCGCGCCCAGCCGGTTCAACAGATGCAGCAGCGCGTCGCGCGTGGACAGCGGATCGGCGCTGTCGCCCCGCAGATCGACGACGCAGGCGCCCCGGAACTGGTCCTTGAGATGGTGCGCGGCCCGCACGGCCAGAGTCGTACGCCCCGAACCCGCATCGCCGTACAGCACCACGACCGTCGGCTTCGTCTCCGTGGAGGCGCGGGCCGCGTGCACCCACTGCGCGATCTGCGTCATGGCCTCCCGGCGGCCGGCGAACGGCCCTCCCCCAGAGCCTCCGGCCTGGGAGGTACCCCCACCGAGCTCCGGCAGATGCCCGAAGGACTGCTCCAGCACGGACCGCCTGCGCGCGGCCGCGCTGCGGTCCGCGCCGCGCAGCTGGGGCGCCACGGCGGGCTTCTTCGTCGCGGTACGCGTGGAGGAGGCCAGCATCCGCTGCTGGTCCAGGAACGGGCGGATGCCCCGTACCTCCAGCGCCGTCAGCCACTGAAGCCGCAGCTGCTCGGCCCCGCCCGGCTGCCCGAGCGCCCCGGCCCTGCGGTGCGCGGCCGGCCAGTGCGAGGCGGTCACCTTGGCGACGGTCGTCGCCGCCCCGGCGACGGCGACAACAGCCCCGGCCCCGAGAGCGGTACCCGTGGCCGTGCCCAGCGCGACATCCGCGCCGATCGCCGCGATCGCCGCAACGGCTGTCACCAGCAAGGGAGTCGACACATTACGCCGACTGAACCGCTCGGCCAGCGGCTGCTGCCCGGCCTCCGCCTCGGCCAGCGCCTGCTCGTAGGCGGCGTACTCCTCGTCCGCGTTCGCCGCCATGCCGTCCAGGGCGGCCCGCGCGCGTGCCAGCAGCACGGCGGAGTCCGCCCGCCCTCCCGAACGCCGTACCTCTTCCTCGACGGCGCGTACCAACAGCCGCTCGGCTTCCGCCCGATGGCTGTCCCGCATGTGCGTCCCCCTCCGAAGCTCCGGTTCGTTCCGGTTCCGGCCCGTCTCGGGTTCCGGTTCCGTTCCGGCGACAAGTGTCCTGCGTACGGCGCGTCAGCGCGAGAGACTCTGACGATCATCCTCACCTGAGAGAGGATGAGTACATGCCGAACCGCCTCGCCCATGAGACTTCCCCCTACCTCCTGCAACACGCCGACAACCCGGTCGACTGGTGGCCGTGGTCGGGCGAGGCCTTCGAGGAGGCGCGCAAGCGCGGGGTGCCGGTGCTGCTGAGCGTCGGCTACTCGAGCTGCCACTGGTGTCATGTCATGGCTCACGAGTCCTTCGAGGACGACGAGACCGCGGCGTATGTGAACGAGCACTTCGTCCCGGTCAAGGTCGACCGCGAGGAGCGCCCCGACGTCGACGCCGTCTACATGGAGGCCGTGCAGGCCGCCACCGGGCAGGGCGGCTGGCCCATGACCGTCTTCCTCACCGCGGACGGTGAGCCCTTCTACTTCGGTACGTACTTCCCGCCCGAGCCCCGGCACGGTATGGCCTCCTTCCGGCAGATCCTCGAAGGCGTTGCCGCCGCTTGGGCCGAACGGCGCGACGAGGTCGGTGAGGTCGCCGGGAAGATCGTCCGGGATCTGGCCGGGCGTTCGCTCGCGTACGGCGGCGAGGGTGTGCCCGGCGAGGAGGAGCTGGCGCAGGCGCTGCTCGGGCTTACCCGCGAGTACGACGAGCGGAGCGGCGGCTTCGGCGGCGCGCCCAAGTTCCCGTCGTCGATGGCCGTGGAGTTCCTGCTGCGCCACTACGCCCGGACCGGGTCCGACGGGGCGCTGCAGATGGCCGTCGAGACCTGTGCGTCGATGGCCCGCGGGGGGATCTATGACCAGCTCGGCGGCGGTTTCGCGCGGTATTCGGTGGACCGCGAGTGGGTGGTGCCGCACTTCGAGAAGATGCTCTACGACAACGCCCTGCTGTGCCGGGTGTACGCGCATGTGTGGCGGGCGACCGGTTCGGAGCTGGCCCGGCGGGTGGCGCTGGAGACGGCGGACTTCATGGTGCGGGAGCTGCGTACGGCCGAGGGCGGGTTCGCCTCGGCGCTGGATGCGGACAGCGATGACGGCACGGGCAGGCATGTCGAGGGCGCGTTCTACGTGTGGACGCCTCAGCAGTTGCGTGAGGTGCTGGGCGAGAAGGACGGGCACCGGGCCGTCGAGCTGTTCGGGGTGACGGAGGAGGGGACCTTCGAGGAGGGCGCCTCCGTCCTGCAACTCCCCGACGGCGAGGCGGATCCGTCGGTCAAGGAGCGGCTGCTCGCCGCGCGGGCGCTGCGGGCGCGTCCGGGGCGGGACGACAAGGTGGTCGCCGCGTGGAACGGTCTGGCGATCGCCGCGCTTGCCGAGGTGGGTGCGTATTTCGAGCGTCCGGATCTCGTCGAGCGGGCCACGGAGGCCGCCGATCTGCTGGTGCGGCTGCACATGGACAACGGCGCGCGCCTCGCCCGTACGTCCAAGGACGGCCGGCCCGGCGCGCACGCCGGGGTGCTTGAGGACTACGCGGATGTCGCCGAGGGCTTCCTGGCGCTCGCGGGTGTGACCGGCGAGGGTGTGTGGCTGGAGTTCGCGGGCTTCCTGCTGGACATCGTCATCGACCAGTTCGTGGCGGAGGGCGGGGCGTTGTACGACACGGCCCATGACGCCGAGCCGTTGATCCGCCGTCCACAGGACCCGACTGACAACGCGACCCCGTCGGGCTGGACGGCGGCGGCCGGTGCCCTGCTTTCGTATGCGGCGCACACCGGCTCGGAGGCCCATCGCACGGCCGCGGAAGGCGCGTTGGGCGTGGTGAAGGCGCTCGGCCCGCGGGCGCCGCGCTTCATCGGCTGGGGGCTGGCGGTCGCGGAGGCGCTGCTCGACGGGCCGCGCGAGGTGGCCGTGGTCGGGCCCCAAGGCGAGGCGGCGACGCGGGAGTTGCACCGTACGGCGCTGCTGGCGCAGGCTCCCGGCGCGGTGGTCGCGGTGGGCGAACCGGACAGCGAGGAGTTCGCGTTGCTGCGGGAGCGCCAGCTGGTGGACGGCGGCCCGGCGGCGTACGTCTGCCGGAATTTCGCGTGCCGGATGCCCACGACGGACCCGGCTGAGCTCGCCGGGCAGCTCGGCGGCCGCTGAGGCCGGACCGACCGGTTGCGGGTGAACAGGCGGGACGATCCGTTGTGCGGCTGGGGGCCGCATATCCAGCCCGTCCGGCGTTTGAGGACATGCGGCCGAAGGTCGCATTCGGGGTCTGGGGCGAAGCCCCGTCGGGGGTCTGGGGGCTTGCCCCCAGTTACGGGAAGGGGCGGGGTGGGGGACAACCCCGCGCTGGGTGCGGAAACGCCGAACGGCCCGTGGCGGGTGCCACGGGCCGTTCGGTGAAGGAGATGCCGAGCGCGTCAGGAGTGCTGGTAGGCCACCAGTGAGATCCCCACGTAGTGCACGACGAACGCCGCGAGCGTGAGGGAGTGGAAGACCTCGTGGAAGCCGAACCACCGGGGGGAGGGGTTCGGCCGCTTCATTCCGTAGATCACGCCGCCCGCGCTGTAGAGCAGCCCGCCGACGATCACCAGGACGAGCACCGCGATCCCGCCGGTGCGCATGAAGTCGGGCAGGAAGAAGACGGCCGCCCAGCCCATCGCGATGTAGCAGGGGGTGTAGAGCCAGCGCGGGGCGCCCACCCAGAAGACCCGGAAGGCGATGCCCGCCACGGCCGCCGCCCAGACCGCCCACAGCAGCGTCCGGCCGGTGGAAGCGGGAAGAAGGAGCATCGTCAGGGGCGTGTACGTGCCCGCGATGATCAGAAAGATATTGGCGTGGTCGAGGCGGCGCAGTACGGCCTCGCCGCGCGGGCCCCAGTTGCCGCGGTGGTAGAGCGCGCTCACCCCGAAGAGCAGGCACGCGGTGAAGACGTAGATCGCGCAGGCGACCCGGGCCTTGGCGGTATCGGCCAGCGCCGTGAGCACGAGCCCGGCGACCAGGACGGCGGGAAACATCCCGGCGTGCAGCCAGCCGCGCAGCCGCGGTTTGTGCGGTGTGGGCTCTATGTCGGTCGCTTCCGGCACGGCAGAGGTCATGGCGTGGATGTTACCTACGCAACCGTAGGTAACGAGGCTGTCTGCGGGCCTCGTTACAAGCCTCACACCGCTATGGCGTAAACGCTCGGCGGGGGCGGCGGGATTGCGAGTGGCGATGCTCACGTGAGAGGTCCTCTGGACATATGCGCACAGGGCACCGATGATCAGATGAGTGCGGTCGGCACCGGATGAGCGCCAGAAGAGCAAGGGACCGAAGCATCCGGGTCGCAGCCCCCACGGGGCATCAACCTTCATATCCCTCACTTAGGAGCGATCGTGGCGCGCGACATCGCGGCTCCCAGCACCGTCCCCAGCAACCACCAGGAGCTCATCTCCTGGGTCGACGAGATCGCAGCAATCACGCAGCCGGACAGCGTCGTCTGGTGTGACGGATCCGAGGCCGAGTACGAGCGCCTGTGCGAGGAGCTCGTTGCCAAGGGCACCTTCAAGAAGCTGGACCCGATCAAGCGCCCGAACTCCTACTACGCCGCGTCCGACCCGACCGACGTCGCGCGCGTCGAGGACCGCACCTTCATCTGCTCCGAAAACGAGCAGGACGCGGGCCCGACGAACCACTGGAAGGCTCCCGCGGAGATGAAGGAGATCTTCGCCGGTGAGAAGGGCATCTTCCGCGGCTCGATGCGCGGCCGGACGATGTATGTCGTGCCGTTCTGCATGGGCCCGCTCGGCTCCGACCTCTCCGCGATAGGCGTCGAGATCACCGACTCCGCGTACGTCGCCGTCTCCATGCGCACGATGACCCGCATGGGACAGCCCGTCCTCGACGAGCTCGGCTCCGACGGCTTCTTCGTCAAGGCCGTGCACACGCTGGGCGCGCCCCTCGCCGAGGGCGAGCAGGACGTCCCCTGGCCCTGCAACTCCACCAAGTACATCTCGCACTTCCCCGAGACCCGCGAGATCTGGTCGTACGGCTCGGGCTACGGCGGCAACGCCCTGCTCGGCAAGAAGTGCTACGCGCTGCGCATCGCCTCCGTCATGGCGCGCGACGAGGGCTGGCTCGCCGAGCACATGCTGATCCTCAAGCTCACCCCGCCGCAGGGCGAGCCCAAGTACGTCACCGCGGCCTTCCCGAGCGCCTGCGGCAAGACCAACCTCGCCATGCTGGAGCCTACGATCTCCGGCTGGACCGTGGAGACCATCGGCGACGACATCGCCTGGATGCGCTTCGGCGAGGACGGCCGGCTGTACGCGATCAACCCCGAGGCGGGCTTCTTCGGCGTCGCGCCCGGCACCGGTGAGCACACCAACGCCAACGCCATGAAGACCATGTGGGGCAACTCCGTCTTCACCAACGTCGCTCTGACCGACGACGGCGACGTGTGGTGGGAGGGCATGACCGAAGAGCTGCCCGCGCACCTGACCGACTGGAAGGGCAACGACTGGACGCCCGAGTCCGAGACCCCGGCCGCCCACCCCAACGCCCGCTTCACCGTCCCGGCCGGGCAGTGCCCGATCATCGCGCCGGAGTGGGAGGACCCGAAGGGTGTGCCGATCTCGGCGATCCTCTTCGGCGGCCGCCGCGCCAGCGCCGTCCCGCTGGTGACCGAGTCCTTCGACTGGCAGCACGGTGTCTTCCTCGGCGCGAACGTCGCCTCCGAGAAGACCGCCGCCGCCGAGGGCAAGGTCGGCGAGCTGCGCCGCGACCCGTTCGCGATGCTGCCGTTCTGCGGCTACAACATGGGCGACTACATGGGCCACTGGCTCAAGGTCGGCAAGAACGCGGACGCGTCCAAGCTGCCGAAGATCTACTACGTGAACTGGTTCCGCAAGAACGACGAGGGCAAGTTCGTCTGGCCCGGCTTCGGCGAGAACGGCCGCGTCCTGAAGTGGATCGTGGAGCGCCTGGCGGGCAAGGCCGAGGGCGTCGAGACGCCGATCGGCATCCTGCCGACGCGTGAGGCGCTCGACACGGACGGCCTCGATCTGCCCGAGGCGGACCTGGACTTCCTGCTCAAGGTCGACAAGGACGTCTGGCGCGAGGAGGCGGCGCTGATCCCCGAGCACCTCAACACCTTCGGTGACCACGCGCCGAAGGAGCTGTGGGACGAGTACCGCGCGCTGGTCTCGCGTCTCGGCTGAGCGCTCGCCGTCCACCTGAGGAAACGTCGCGGCGGGCCTGCCTGACATCCGCCCTGACCTGTGGGGTCGAACGGCCCGCCGCGTCCCCGGCCCCCGGAGCCCCCTCACGGCTCCGGGGGCCGGACCCGTTTTTTGCGCCTGAACCGGCGCCGCTCTCGCGGACCTGGCTGGTCGCCGTCCGGGTTCCTCAATTGATGGTTGCGGCGACCGTGGGTAGAGGTCAGCGGCACGCGGTCACAGCCGCCGCGCCGGGACTTGTGGCGTGGATCGCGGTGACGCAGGTGGCGGTGACAGGGGTGGCACCCGGTCCGTGCGCCTCCTCGGCACGCGGACCGGGGCCGTCAGTGGGCGCCTGCCGGTGCGAGGGCGGCGGTGTGCGCGTCCATCCGCTCGGCGGCGAGGATCGCGGCGGCGGTGTCGGCGCGGGATGCCGCGACGACGAGGGCGCGGCCCGCGATGTCGTGGGCGCGGCGGTGCAGGATGCCGGTGTCGGCGGCGCTGAGGCCGGCGTGCCGGGCGGGCGGCGCGCCGCGCAGCCGGGCGACCTGCTCGGCGATGCGCTCGGCGGCCTCGTCGAGGCCCAGTTCGTCGGTGACGGCGAGGAGCGCGGACAGGTGGCCCGCGAGCTGGATGTCCAGCTCTTCCCCGCGGCTGCGGTGCGGGTAGTCGGCCTGCGCGTCGGCCTGCATGCGATGGACCGACTTGGTGCGGATCGGCTCGTACATGGGATGGCCTCCTGCGTGGGTCGTCAGGAGACCATCCTAGCTTGGATTCCGTCTAAAGTTGAGCTGGATCCGGCAATCGGGGGAGATACCTCAGGGCTGGCTGTAGCCGTCCAGGAAGTTCCCGATCCGCGTCACCGCGTCCGCCAGCTCCTTCGCCGCGGGCAGCGTCACGATCCGGAAGTGATCGGGCTCCGGCCAGTTGAAGCCCGTACCGTGCACGACCATGATCTTCTCGGCACGCAGCAGGTCGAGCACCATCTGGCGGTCGTCCTTGACCTTGTAGACCTTGGGGTCGAGCCGCGGGAACAGATACAGCGCGCCCTTCGGCTTGACGCAGGTCACGCCCGGGATCTGGGTGAGCAGGTCGTACGCGACGTCCCGCTGCTCCAGGATCCGCCCGCCCGGCAGGACGAGGTCCTCGATCGACTGCCGGCCGCCCAGCGCGGTGGCGACCGCGTGCTGCGAGGGCATGTTCGCGCACAGGCGCATATTGGCGAGGATGGTCAGGCCCTCGATGTACGAGGCGGCATGCGCCTTCGGGCCGCAGACGGCCATCCACCCGGAGCGGTACCCTGCGACCCGGTAGTTCTTCGACAGCCCGTTGAATGTCAGGACCATCAGGTCCGGCGCGATCGCGGCGGTCGGCGTGTGCGTGGCGCCGTCGTAGAGGATCTTGTCGTAGATCTCGTCGGAGCAGACGATCAGGTTGTGTCGGCGGGCGATCTCGGTGAGGCCGCGGAGCATCTCCTCGCTGTACACCGCGCCCGTGGGGTTGTTCGGGTTGATGATCACGATCGCCTTGGTGCGGTCGGTGATCTTCCGCTCGATGTCCGCGAGATCGGGCATCCAGTCGGCCTGCTCGTCGCAGCGGTAGTGCACGGCGGTGCCGCCCGCGAGCGACACGCACGCGGTCCACAGCGGATAGTCCGGGGCCGGTACGAGCACCTCGTCGCCGTCGTCGAGCAGCGCCTGCATCGACATCTGGATCAGCTCGGAGGCGCCGTTGCCGAGGTAGATGTCCTCGACGTCGAGCTCGATGCCCTTGGTCTGGTAGTGCTGCATCACCGCGCGGCGTGCGGACAGCAGGCCCTTCGCGTCGCCGTAGCCGTGCGCGTCGCCGAGATTGCGGAGGATGTCCTCAAGGATCTCGGGCGGGCACTCGAAACCGAAGGCTGCGGGGTTGCCGGTGTTGAGCTTGAGGATGCGATGACCCGCTGCCTCAAGCCGCATCGCCTCCTCGAGGACCGGACCCCGGATTTCGTAACAGACGTTTGCGAGCTTCGTCGACTGGATCACCTGCATGCCCGTGAGCTTACGGGCGCGTAAAGCTGATCGCTTGGTGTTTTCGGCCACCGAGCCGTGGCACGAATGTCCGCTTTGTTGCATCGGCCGGTGGGAGCGCCCGCTTCCCTTCGAAAGGGCCACCGGCACGGTGCCTGCACCTGCGGATTGCGATACGAGAGCGGCAAGCGGACGGGCCGGTGTTGCCCTCGTCACCTTCCCGACGCCGCCGCTCCCGCCCCGCGCCGCCCCGGTCGCCGGAGCCCGCCCCGGACGATCACTTCCGCGATCTCTCCCCGCACACCGACGACGCCCTTGCGGCGCTCGACCGTCGGCGGCTCCCCGCCAAAGGCGGCGACGGAGCCAGGCGTGCCCCTTCGACTGACCGGGGTGCGCGTAACTCCAGCCACACGGCGGAAGTTGTGCACCATGTCTGCGAGGGCGAGCATCGTGGGCCAGTGACTGCGACCTGTGAGGGGAAGCCACGATGGCCGTGCCGCACAGCCGATGGGTCCCTTCAGCCGTGGCAACCGATGATCCCGAGCGGTTGGCCATCCGCGAGGCTATCGCCTTCGGGAAAGCACTGTACGACCGACGTATCGCGCTCGGTCCGAGCACGGAGGAGTCATCCCTGCGTGCAGGGATGACGCAGGACGACATCGAGTGCATCGAGGAGGGTGGCACCGCGCCGACCGTGGCGCTCCTCAGGCATCTGGCGGCGGCTCTGGACGCAGACGTACGTCTGACCGCCGGACATGATCTCGGTTCGCTGTGGTTCGAAGCCCACGCTGCCTGACTCAGGCGACCCTCGTCCATCGATGCCGTGAGCCGTGGCTCTGCCCGGTGAGACAGAGCGGCCCGAGCGACACCCCTACTGCGTCGGGATGCGAACACCCCGTCAGGCGGCGCGAGTTGCCGTACTCGACCCCAGCGCTGCCGTCTTCCTCTCCGCTACGACCACGAAGAGGTCGGTGTCCATTGGGCGATGCCCGGCGACGGTCTTGAGCTCGGCGAGACCCTGCAAGAGGGCGCTCTGCGCGAGCCGGTCAGTGAGCGATGGAGTCGATCAATTCCCGTGCCCCTTGACGGAGCAGTGCAACGGCGACCGAGGTTCCCAGGGTTGCGGGGTCGAGCGGCCCCGCCCACTCGTGGGCGTTCAGGACCCTCTTCCCGTCTGGGGCGAACACGCACGCCCGCAGCGAAAGGTCGCCACTGCCCTCAGCGGTCGCGAACCCGGCGATCGGGCTGTTGCAGTGGCCCTGCAGCACGTGGAGCAGCATGCGCTCCGCCGTCACTTCTCGGTGGGTGTCCGGGTCGCCGAGGCCGCTGACCGTGTGGATCAGGTCCTGGTCGCCTTCGCGGCACTGGAGAGCCAGGACGCCCGCGCCGATCGGGGGGCACATGACCTCGGTCGACAGCGTTTCGGTGATGACATCGGTGCGACCGATGCGTTCCAGGCCGGAGACCGCCAGGAGCAGCGCGTCGGCTTCACCCGCGGCGAGTTTGTCCAGGCGGCGGTTGGCGTTGCCGCGCATCGGTACGCACTCGAGCTGCGGGTGGGACGCGGCGAGTTGCGCGATGCGGCGTACGGAGGAGGTACCGATCCGGGTCCCGGCCGGAAGCTGATCGAGCGTGAGCCCCGCCGGGTGAATGAGGGCGTCGCGGATGTCGTCCCGCTTGAGGAAGGCGGCGAACGTCGTGCCTGCGGGCAGCGGCCGGTCGGCGGGGACGTCCTTGACGCAATGCACTGCGAGGTCGGCCTCGCCGGCGAGCAGCGCGGCGTCGACCTCCTTGGTGAAAGCACCCTTCCCCTCGACCAGAGCCAGATCGCCCATCCATTTGTCCCCGGTGGTCTTGACCGGGACGACCTCGGTGACGATGCGGGGGTGGAGCGCGGCCAGTTCGGTCCGTACACGCTCCACTTGGGCGAGCGCCATCGGCGAGTCACGGGAGACGATGCGGATCAGCTCAGGGGCGGACATGGCATCCACCCTAGAGCGTCACACGCGCCCCTACGCCCAGTTCTGACGCCCATCTCCGTGTTGTTGCAAGGGGATTGCACGCCGGATTGCACGCCACCAGTCGTCCGGGACACCGAGCGACCCCCGCGGCCCCGGCCGCCGCAAAGACAGCGGCCGGGGCACAGAGCCTGCTCAGGACTCCTCGCAATCCTTCCAGGCGAGCCGGTAGACGGTGTTGATGTCACCGTCCGTCGAGTCCATCGTCATGAAACTGGTCGTTTTCTTGGGGTCCGAAGTCCCGGCGTTCACACGCACTTCGGTGTTGATGTTGAAGTTGCGCTTCACTCCGCACGGCGCCCACACCAACTGACCCCATTCCGTGGAGTCCGATGCCTGCCAGTTGTCGTCGAGTGGCCCCTTGAAGGGGTGATTTCTGGCCGCCGTATCTGGCGATCCCTGGAAGTAGTACGAGGCTTTCTGCATTGCCGTGGCGCCGGACTGGAGGCTCGCGAAGCCCCGGTAGTCGGCGCTTGCCACCGCGTACGTGAAGCCCTGCGGGACATGGACGACCAGGTTGAGCTGGCAGTTCTTGCGGAAGTCGGTCGGGTTCGCGCCCACGCCCACTTTCGCGAGGTACTCGCTGTACGTCACGGTGAAGGCGGTGTTGTCCTCGGAGACGGCCACCGCGGCGGACCCCGGGCGACAGCCCGATCCATTGACCGTTGCGATGTCGATCGTGATTTTGTCAGGGGGCGTGTGGCTGACCGCGGAAGCGTTCTGAACGGCCAGCAGCGAAGCGAGAATTGCCGCTGTCGCGCCGCCGGCGAAAAGTGCACGGGACATGATTCTCCCATCGGGGAAATGTGAGGGGTTCATCCCGGAACAGGCCATGGCTAACCATGGCCATGTCAACTCTTCAAACATTTCTTGGCGCTTCTCGAAGAGCCGGATCGACCTGAATGGTAGGTACCGGCGGAACGGCTGGCTAGAGCCGTAATCGGCCAGCCGCACTCACGGCCGGCCGCACGCAAAGGCGGCCCCGAGGTGAGCTCACGCGCTCCTCGGGGCCGCTCGGTGCTGAATGTCAGTCGATGGCGCAGGTGTTGGCCATGGCCGGGTTGAGCAGGCCGATCAGCGTGGCCGTGTTGCCGCAGGCGATCAGCGGAACGTGAATCGGAACCTGAATCACGTTGCCGGACAGGACGCCGGGGGAACCGACGGCGGCGCCCTCCGCACCCGCGTCCGCCATGGCGGGGGCGGCGCCGCCCATGGCCATGATGACGCCCGCCACGACGGCTGCAGCCTTCTTGTGCTTCATCTGTGTGATCCTTTCAGCAGTGGTGCCCGTACGCAGGCGCGACCTTCGCGCGTTGCGCTGCCAGTTTCCTGTTCATGGGCCCCGCCGCATGGACTGGTAACGATTGGATTCCCGCAAAGAAACCTCAATATGGCCGCCAGTTCGAGAAGTCACTCGGATGCCTCGCGGGCAGTTTATTAAACTGCCGAGTAGTTTCTTTGCGATAAGGCTCTTGCCGCTTCGCGAGGCGTCATTTTCTCATTCACCGGAACATTTGACGCCCTGAAAGAGGCGCACCCCCCGAACGCTCGATGCCCGGGGGGTGCACGTGTCGCAGCGAGTGTCAGACGCCGGTGGAGCCGTTGCCGGACAGGGCCGAGATGTCGTCGAGGATGTGGGACAGCGCCTCGTCGCCCTTGGCCTGGGTGGCGTTCTCGGTGCACTGCTGGGTCTGCGGGCTCGACAGGATCGGGATGTCCTGCGCGGAGATCGGGACGACGCCGACGAGCGAGCCGACATCGGCCTTGGCCGGCAGGCCGACGCAGGGCTTGTTGAGCGAGCCCTGGGCGAGGCCCATCTGCGGGCTCATGTCGCCGTTGGTCACGGAGTTGCCGAACTCCTGCGAGGCGCCTTCGCCGCTGGTCGACGTGGTGCCCCCGTCGTTGCCGATGGCCATGGCCTGAGGAGCCATCGAGGCACCGACGCCCACCATCGAAGCGGTGACGGCCGCAGTCGCCAGAATCTTCTTGATCACTTTTCGTCCCTTTTCGCTTTGATCGATCGATCGTGGAGCAGACTGATCAACTGCGCCCGACGGGTTTGGTTCCGCGCATTCACCCGAATGTCGCAACGATTTGATATGCGGCCCGGAATGCAATATCGGCGGAGGGCCTGTCAGAAGGCCCTCCGCCGACGGGAGCAGAACGTCGCGGGCACCCGGCTGCGCCATGCCAACAGGAGACACGACTGCCCCACGACGCAATGCGTCGCCGGCTGGAGGCCTGCAACCGGAGCAGATCCCATGCACGGTCTGCACGGCCATTCCATCATCTCAGGAGAGCCGTCCGGACCCGTATTCACCCGTTTGCCGAATGAATTCTCGGCGATCGGAGCAATACCGAATTGGGGCACAATGATGGTGTCCAGCACGCAATCGAAGCGGTGAAAACTACATGACAATGACAGAGGACGGACCGGTGTTCGTCGGGCGGCGGAGAAGGCGAAGGACTCACGGGGACGCGATCGGCGGCAGTCGTGCCTTCTCCTGGCTTCTGGTGATCACGGGTGCGGCGGGTCTGCTGGCGTCGTGGGTGATCACGATCGACAAGTTCAAGCTGCTGGAGGATCCGGGTTTCACGCCGGGGTGCAGTCTGAATCCGGTGGTGTCCTGCGGGAACATCATGAAGAGCGAGCAGGCGTCGGCGTTCGGGTTCCCGAATCCGATGCTGGGGCTTGTGGCGTACTCGATGGTGATCGCGATCGGTGTGGGGCTGCTGGCGGGGGCGCGTTACCGGCGCTGGTACTGGCTGGGTCTCAATGCCGGGTGTCTGTTCGGGGTGGGCTTTTGCACCTGGCTGCAGTACCAGTCGCTGTACGAGATCAACGCGCTGTGCCTGTGGTGCTCGCTGGCCTGGATCGCCACCATCGTGATGTTCTGCTACGTCACGCTGCACAACATCGAGCACCGGATCATCAAGGTGCCGGAGGGGCTGCGCAAGGGACTGCTGGAGTTCCACTGGCTGCCGCCGGTGCTCTGGATCGGCATCATCGGGATGCTCGTCTTGACCCGCTGGTGGGACTTCTGGACCGGCTGAGCAGGACCCGTACCGACAGGACCGGTACAGACAGCGAAGACCCCGGCAACCTGCAAGAGGTGCCGGGGTCTTGCTTGCTGGCTCATGCCCCGAGGGGCGGGTGTCAGCTGTCGGCGGAGCCGTTGCCGGACAGGGCCGAGATGTCGTCGAGGATGTGGGAGAGCGACTCGTCGCCCTTGGCCTGGGTCGAGTTCTCGGTGCACTGCTGGGTCTGCGGGCTCGACAGGATCGGGATGTCCTGCACGGAGACCGGGACGACGCCGACGAGCGAGCCGACGTCGGCCTTGGCCGGAAGGCCGACGCAGGGCTTGTTGAGCGAGCCCTGGACGAGGCCCATCTGCGGGCTCATGTCCCCCCAGGTCTCCGCGTTGCCGTAGACCTGCGAGGAGTTGGTGCCGCTTTCCGACGTCGTGCCGGTGTCGTTCCCGATGGCCATAGCCTGCGGAGCCATCGCCGCGCCCGCGGCCGCCACGGAGAGGGTGACTGCCGCGGTCGCCATAACCTTCTTGAGCATGTTCTGTCCTTAAGTCTCGTGGATGCCCGCCAGTGGAGCTCCCTGGACAACTAGCACCTTTGAGAATTGGTTCTCCCGGTTCACTCCATTGGCCCCATGTTGAGTGCTCGTAGGGATATTGGGCCGAACAGGGGCATCGCTGGTGTCGGCCGTGTCATCTCTATGGGTAATCCGTTTCGATTTGAGTGAGCCCTAATGTTGGGCAGAACATCGAACAGAAGGTGCTATTTCCCATGAAGACTGCCAAGAAGGCCGCCCTGATCCTGGCCACCGCAGGTCTCGCCGCTGGTTCCGCGGCCGGCGCCGCGTTCGCCGACGCCGGTGCGGAGGGTGTCACCTCGGGTTCGCCGGGCGTGCTGTCGGGCAACGCGCTCCAGGTCCCGGTGCACGTGCCGGTCACCGTCTGCGGGAACACGGTCGACGCGATCGGCCTGCTGAACCCGGCCTTCGGCAACCTCTGCGCGAACGGCTGACCTCGCTCCACGCACAAGGGTGGCGCCATCGGTACGAGCCGGTGGCGCCACCCTTGTGCGGTTCCCGGCCGGGAAACAGTGAGAACGGCGGGAGGGGGTGCGGCTGCCGACGGTCGCACCCCCTCCTGAACACACAGCCACAGACGGGCGGTTCAGCCGCCCAGTTCGACGCCGCCCAGCATGGGAGTGAGCTCACCGGTCGTCTTCATGGCCTGCTGCGGGGCGTCGTCCTTGACCCCGTTCACACCCGCTGCGGTGTCGGCGACATCGCTCACCACGGACCCGCTTCCGTCCAGCAGCGGCGTCTGGCTGAGGGCCTGGGCAAGACCACCATTGAGGCTCATGGGAGGCATGGACGGCGTCGTCGCGGCCATCGCGGGAGACGCGGCCCCCATCGCCGCTACGGAGCCGGCAACGATCGCAGCAACCCTCAAGTACTTCATCTCTTCGCATCCCTTTCTCCGACGGCGTTTCTCGCCGTCGTCGACATGGGTAACGAGTCCCGTCCGGAGGAGAAACCCTGGCTCCGGGGACCACCCGCTAGTGGGCCGAACCACCTTGTGCGGCGAAGCTGTTGGATGCCGGGTGCGGCTCGTGGAGCCAACCCCGGCGCGGCGGGGGGCCGGGGAGAAGGTCGGCTTCGCCCCCCGGCGGCGGATAGCGGGAGAGGCGGGTCCACTCCACATCGGGCCTGCCCGGCAGGGTGCGGCCGGCCGCCGCCCACTCGCGGGCGAGCTGTTCGTAGATGGGGCTGGTCCCGGCGGGCGGACTCGCCGGGCTCGGGGCTGAGAGCGTCTGGACGCGCTGCCATCGGGCAGAGGTGTTGGTCCCCATACGACCGCCAACGCGCGCCCGCGGGCGAAGTCACTGCCGGGGCAGGGCATGGGGGGACGGGGGGAACGGTCTTTCGAGCCCGTCGCACGTACCGGTGAGTTTGGCTCCCGCCGCACGATGCAGCACCTGGAGCTCCGGCTCCGCCATCCAGGTGAACGGCTGACTTCCCCTGGTCGGCAGGGCATTAGGGTGCCGGTCCATGACCACTGCTTCCCCTTCCCAGAACACCGTCCAGCGCGGCCATTTGGGCACCCTTTCCCTGCTCGCGTGGACCGGGGATCCCGAAGAGGGCCACGACATGCCCTATCTGATCGCCTACTCCCTCGGCGACGGCAAAGAAGGTGCCGAGGCGGGTGAGTCGGCCCTCCTCGCCGTGATCGACGAGCTCGGGCTCACACCGGGCGGGAGCGTGCACGACGCCACGCAGGCGAACAACTCCCCGATCCGGCTGCTCGTCCAGGGCGGGTACGCCGTTCTCAACATGCCCTATCTGTCGGCCCAGTGCCGCGCCCCGCAGGAGTGGCTCGCCGCCGCCGAGCAGCGCGGCCACGCGCACTTCATGGTGGCCAGCCGCCCCTGGCCCGAGGCGGTCCCGGGCCGGCCCGTCACCGAGGCGATGCTTCAGGCCTTCCTCGGCGACGAGGACACCCTCACCAGCGCGGCGCACATCCTGCTGCCGGTGAGCCGGCTGCGCCGCTGAGCGGACCGGCCGTGCGGCGACGTACGACCGCGGCCTCCCCCTTTCGACAAGGGGGAGGCCGCGGTGCTGTGGGGCGGTGTTCAGCCGATCGCGCACACGCCGCCGAAGGCGGGGTTGAGCAGCCCGACGACGTCCACCGTGTTGCTGCACAGGTTGACCGGGACGTGGACGGGCGCCTGGACGGCGTTGCCCGAGGCGATACCGGGGGAGTTGGCGGCGGCGCCGAGTGCTCCGGCGTCGGCGGCGGCCATACCGGCACCGCCGGCCAGGATCGCACCCGTGCCGGCGACAACAGCGGCTGCCTTCGCGATACGCGACATCAGTTCTCCTTGCAAGATGAGAGCTCGGCCGCAGGGCCTGCGGCCGTCACGGTTTCAACGCCGTAACGCATGGCCGGTAACGGATGAAATGTCAAAGTCATCGCCATGGACGGCACCTGACCGGAAACCGTCCCTTGTCGGCCGACCCGGATCCCCTAACAATGCGCATGACAAACCGAAGACCCACTTCGGTCACAGAAGTCGCAAGAGGGGACCCCCACATGAAGAAGCCTCTCGTCGGCACGTTCCTGGCCCTGGCACTCCTCGGGGCGGGCGCGGCGCCCGCGATCGCGGTCACCACCGCGGACACGGCACCGGCCGGCACGACCGCCGCATCGGCCCGGCCCGCTGTCCATGTCACCGCCAAGGCGGTCGACTTCGCCGGGACGGTGGCGCTCAGCAACTGCTCCGGATCGGTGGTGCGGATGCCGGCGTCGGAGCCCGACGACCCCGCCCTCGTACTCTCCAACGGGCACTGCGTAGAGAGCGGCTTCCCGGCCGCGGGCGAGGTCATCGTCGATCAGCGGTCCAGCCGCAGCTTCGGGCTGCTCAACTCCGCGGGCAGCAGAGTCGGCACGCTGCGGGCGAGCAAGATCGCGTACGCGACGATGACGGACACCGACATCTCGCTGTACCAACTCACCAGCACCTACCAGCAGATAGAGAGCCGGTACGGCATCAAGGCGCTCGAACTGAACGCCGCGCACCCGGTGCAGGGCACGGCCATCAAGGTCGTATCCGGCTACTGGAAGCGGATCTACAGCTGCAACATCGACGGTTTCGCCTACCGCCTCAAAGAGGGTGAGTGGACCTGGAAGGACTCGGTCCGCTACACCTCCAGCTGCAAGACGATAGGCGGCACCTCGGGCTCGCCGGTCGTCGACAACGCCACCGGCAAGGTCGTCGCCGTCAACAACACCGGCAACGAGGACGGCCAGCGCTGCACCGACAACAACCCGTGTGAGGTCGACGAGAACGGCCAGGTCACGGTGCGCGAGGGGATCAATTACGGCCAGGAGACATACGGGATAGTCCCCTGCGTCGGGCTCGACAACAAGATCGACCTGGGCCGGGCGGGCTGCGTGCTGCCCAAGCCGTAGGCCCGTCCTCGACGTCCGCCGACGGAATCCGTTCGTATGTTCGAATGAAGGGCTACCCTGGAGGTATGGCAGCACCTCTCCAGGGTTCGCTCTTCGACCAGACCGACGAGATACGTCTCGGTCCGCTGAAGGACGTCCGGCGGACCGTGCTCGGTGACGGGGCGTGGATCGATCTGCTGCCCGGCTGGCTCGGCGGGGCGGACGCTCTCTTCGGGGAGCTCGTCTCCTCGGTGCCGTGGCGGGCCGAGCGGCGGCAGATGTACGAGCACGTGGTGGACGTGCCGCGGCTGCTCGCCCACTACGGCGAAGACGACCGGCTCCCGCACCCCGTGCTGGACGAGGCCCGCGCCGCACTCTCCGCGCACTACGGACCGGAGCTCGGCGAACCGTTCACCACCGCCGGGCTCTGCTACTACCGCGACGGCCGCGACAGCGTCGCCTGGCACGGGGACACCCATGGGCGCGGCTCCCGCGAGGACACCATGGTCGCCATTGTGTCCGTCGGCGCCCCGCGCGATCTGGTGCTCCGGCCGCGCAGCGGCGACCGGCTCCCCCTGCGCAGGCCGCTCGGGCACGGCGATCTGATCGTGATGGGCGGGTCCTGCCAGCGGACCTGGGAGCATGCCGTGCCGAAGACGGCCCGTTCGGTGGGGCCGCGCATCAGCATCCAGTTCCGCCCGCACGGCGTCAGCTGAGGCTCAGGCTCCTGCGGACCGACCGGCCCGCCAGTACGTCCGTGCGCGAACCGTCCTCGATCACGAACCGGCCGTCGATCAGCACATACGGGATGCCGACCGGCAGCGTACGAGGGGCTTCGAAGGTCGAGCCCGCGGCGACCGTGTCCGGGTCGAACAGCACCAGGTCTGCCCGGTAGCCCTCGCGGACCAGGCCGCGGTCCGGCAGGCGCAGCCGGGCGGCCGGGCGGGAGGTGAGGTGGGCGACGGTCTCCTCCAGGGAGAGGATGCCCAACTCCCGTGCGTACCGGCCGAGATACTGTGGGAAGGTGCCGTACGCCCGCGGGTGCGGCTTGTGGCCCTGCAGGATGCCGTCGCTGCCGCCGGTGTGGACGCGGTGGCGCATGATCTGCCGGACGTTCTCCTCGTGGCCGACGTGCTGGAGGATCGTCGAGCCGAGACGGTCGTCGATCAGGAGACGGCGGGCGGTCGCCCAGGGGGCCTCGCCTCGGGCCTCGGCGGACTCCTGGACGGTCTTGCCGACACAGCTCGCGAGCCCCTGGTCGCTCACGCCGGAGATCTCTATGGTGTCCCACTCGATGGGCACACCGTGGCAGCCGTCCGAGCCGGTCTCCTCCAGGTGCTGGCGGATCCTCTCGGCGCTCTCGTCGTCCTGGAGGCGGGCCAGGACCGCCTCGGGGCCGCCCTCGCCCGCCCAGCTCGGCAGCATGGCGACGAGTGTGGTGCAGCCGGGGGTGTAGGGGTAGGTGTCGAGGCTGATGTCGGCTCCGGCGTCCAGGGCCTTGTCGAGCAGGGCGAGCAGATCGGGCGCCTTGCCCTTGTTCACCCCGAAGTTCATGGTGGCGTGCGCGAGATGGAGGGCGCAGCCGGCCTCGCGGGCGAGGTCGACCATCTCCTCGTAGGCCTGAAGCGCCCCGGCGCCGTACGAGCGGTGGTGCGGGCAGTAGTAGCCGTCGTAGCGTGCCACCACCCGGCACAGCTCGGTCAGTTCGGCGCCGTCCGCGTACATGCCGGGCGTGTAGGTCAGGCCCGAGGACATGCCGACCGCGCCCTGTTCGAGGCCCTCGGCGACGAGCTGCTTCATACGGGCCAGCTCGGCGGGGGTCGCCGGGCGGTCGTCCCAGCCCACCGCGTACATCCGGACGGTGCCCTGCGGGACGAGATACGCGGCGTTGACCGCGATGCCCTCGTCCAGGCAGTCCAGATACTCGCCGACCGTACGCCAGTCGAAGTCGATGTCGCTCCCGTCTCCGTTCCAGCCGGTGATGGCCCTGCGGACCTCGGTGAGCGTCGCGTCGTCGACCGGGGCGTACGAGAGTCCGTCCTGGCCGAGGACTTCGAGGGTGACGCCCTGCGCGGCCTTCGCCTCGTGCGCCGGGTCGCGCAGCAGGGCGAGATCGCTGTGCGCGTGCATGTCGATGAAGCCGGGGGACAGGGCGAGTCCGTGCGCGTCGAGGGTGCGCGCGGCGGACAGGGCCCGGTCGCCCTCGCGGCGTATGGCACCGATACGTCCGCCGTCCAGGCCGACATCGGCGCGGTACGAGGGTCCGCCGGAGCCGTCGATGACCCGGACGCCGCGGATGACGAGGTCCATGGACCGGCCCCTCAGAAGAAGGTGCGGATGTAGTCGGTGACCGTGCCGTCGGCCTCGACCAGCGGGATGAGCTGCCACTTGTCGAAGCTCGTGCACGGGTGGGACAGGCCCATGCCGACCCAGTCGCCGACCTCCAGGTCCGCCTCCGGGGTGGTGCGCAGCCAGCCGTGCTGGTCGGACAGGCCGCTCACGGTGATACCGGCTGCCGGGCGGATCTCGCCGGTGCGGGCGTCGCGGACGACCTGGGCCTCTGGGAGGTCGAGGTCGTACGCGGCGTCCCGCTTGCCCGCGTTGACGAACGCCTGCTCGGGCGTCGGGCGGGAGACGACCTGGGCCCAGAGACGGAAGGCGGGCTGGAGGGCGCCCTCCTCGGGGACGCGGTTGAAGGGGGTGAGATGGCGGTAGTGGCCGTCGTCGTGCGAGACGTACGCACCCGAGCGGAGCAACTTCAGTACGGGAAGCGAGAGTTCGGGGATCTGCGCGAAGACGTCGGCGACCGCGTCGAACCAGGCGCTGCCGCCCGCGCTGACGACGATCTCCTCGGCTCCCTCGAAGCGGCCGTCCTTGTCGAAGTCGGCGGCGAGGGCGGTGAGACGGCGCAGCCAGGCCTGTACGCGGTCGTCATCGGCCTGGGGGACCTCGCCCTCGTAGCCCGCGACGCCGACGAGGCGCAGGGTCCGCGCGGCGGCCACGGCATCGGCGACGGCGGCGCAGTCCGCTTCCGTACGCGCTCCGGTGCGGGCGCCCTCGCCGGCGCCGAGTTCGACGACGACGTCCAGGGGGCGGGAGATCCCCTGGAGTGCCTCGTCCATCAGCTCCACGCCGCGTACGGAGTCGACGTAACAGATGAAGCGGAAACCGGGGTCGGCGTCCAGCTCGTGGGCGAGCCAGCGCAGGGCGGCCGGGTCGACGACCTCATTGGCGAGGAAGATCCGCTGGATGCCGTAGGCGCGGTAGACGCGGGCCTGGTGGGGGACGGCGGCGGTGATGCCCCACGCGCCGTACGCGAGCTGGCGGTCGAAGAGCTGGGGGGACATGGAGGTCTTGCCGTGCGGGGCGAAGGCGAGGCCGTGGCGCTCGGAGTAGGTCTCCAGGAGAGCGAGGTTGTGCTCGACGGACTCGGCGGAGAGGGCGAGGACGGGGGTGGTGAAGCCGCCGGTGAAGAGGTTGCGGCGCTCGGCGGCGAGGGCGCCGACGGTGAGGTGCGCGCTTTCCGCGTCCGGGGGGAGCGCCTTGAAGCGGTGGTCGACGGGTTCGTCGGCGAGTCGTCCGACTGTGGTGCCGTCTGCCATGGGCCCTCCCTGGGGGATGGTTGCAGTGTATGCAACGGTCATTGCGCATCTCGCTTACGGCTGTCTAACATCCGAGCCAACGGGCGGTCAATGGTGTGCCCGGCGACCAACTCATGAGGAGTCTGAGGGATCGTGACCCCCGACGTGCCCGGACCTGCGGCCCCCGGCTCGGTGGACCCCGGCCCCGTGGACATCGTCTGCCTCGGCGAGTCCATGGTCACGTTTCTGCCCACGGTGCCGGGCCGCCTCGCCGATGTGCCGTCCTTCGTACGGGGCATCGGCGGAGCCGAGTCCAATGTGGCGTGCTCTCTCGCGGCGTCGGGCCACAGCGCGAAGTGGGTCGGCCGGGTGGGCGCGGACGGCTTCGGCGAGTACCTGGTCACTGTGATGGCGTCGTACGGCGTCGACACGTCGGCGGTGCAGCGGGATCCGCTGCGGCCGACGGGGGTCTACTTCCGTACGGCGGGCGACCGCGCGTCCCATGCGCACGAAGTCCTCTACTACCGGGCGGGGTCCGCGGCGTCCGCGATGTCGCCGTCGACCGTGCGGTACGAGGACGTGTGGGCGGGGCGGATCCTGCATCTGTCCGGGATCACCGCGGCGCTGTCCGGCGACTGCCTGGCGCTGATGCGTGACCTGACGGCGCGGCGCGCGGGGCGTCCGCTGGTCTCGTTCGACGTCAACTACCGTCCCGGCCTGTGGGGCGCGCGCGCCGGTGCGTGCGTGCTGCTCGATCTGGCGCGGGGCGCGGACCTCGTCTTCGTCGGCGAGGACGAGGCGGAGGCGGCGTGGGGGGTGCGGGGTGCGGACGCGATCCGGGAGGCGCTGCCGGAGCCGGAGGTGGTCGTGGTGAAGCGGGGCGGGGAGGGCGCGGTGGCGTATGACCGCTGCGCGGGGCCTTTCCCCACCCCGCCCCTCCCCGAACTGGGGGCATGCCCCCAGACCCCGTACGCGACCTTCGGCCGCATGTCCTCAAACGCCGGACGGGCTGAAAAATCGCCCGCGCCCCGCGTCGACGTCGTCGCGCACGTCGGCGCCGGGGACGCCTTCGCCGCCGGTTTTCTCTCCGCCACCCTCCGCGGGCTCCCCGTACACGACCGGCTGCGGCACGGGCATCTCATGGCCGCCGCCACCCTCACCGTCGCCGGGGACCTCGCCACCCCGCCCCCGCGGGCGTACGCCGACCGGCTTGTCGCACTCGACGACCGTGACTGGGGGAGACTGCGACTCGGCCCCGGCTGGACCGCGGCCGCGGAGCAGGGACCGCAGGACCCGCAGGAGGTACGTATCCCATGAGCCAGACCGTCGACCGTGCGCTGAGCATCCTCCCCTTGCTCGCCCAGGGACCCGCCGACCTCGGACAGGTCGCCGAACGCCTCGGCGTACACAAGTCCACCGCCCTGCGGCTGCTGCGTACGCTCCACGAGCACGGACTCGTCTACCGCCAGCAGGACCAGCGCTACCGTCTCGGCGCCCGCCTCTTCGCCCTCGCCCAGGAAGCCGTCGAGAACCTCGACGTACGCGAGATCGCCCACCCCCATCTCGTCTCCCTCAACGAGCAGATCGGGCACACCGTCCACCTCGCCGTGTACGAGGAGAGCGAGGTCCTCTACATCGACAAGGTCGAGAGCCGCTATCCCGTCCGGATGTACTCGCGGATCGGCAAGCCCGTCGCGATCACCGTCGCCGCGGTGGCGAAACTGCTCCTCGCCGACCTTCCCGAGCCCGAGCGGCGCACGCTCGCGGACAAGCTCGACTACCCCATGTACACATCCCGTTCGATCCCGAACGCCGCCGCGTTCCTCAAGGAGCTCGCCGCCGTACGCGAACAGGGATGGGCCTGCGACCTCGGCGGCCACGAGGAGTCCATCAACTGCATCGGGGCTCCCATTCGAGGTGCGGACGGGCGTGTCGTCGCCGCCATGTCGGTCTCGGCGCCGAATGTCGTCGTCACCGCCGAGGAACTGCTCACCCTTCTCCCGCTGGTGCGCCGCACCGCCAACGCCATCAGCCGGGAGTACTCAGGTGCTGTGCCCGACTCAAACACCGTCCCACCCAAGGAGGCTCCATGAACGAGAAGACCGCGATCACCCCCGCCACCCACACCGCTCCGCCCGCGAAGTTCTCCCACGGCGTCAAGAAGGGCAACATCCTCCAGGTCGCCGGACAGGTCGGCTTCCTGCCCGCCGTAGAGGGGCAGGCCCCCACCCCCGCGGGCCCCACCCTGCGTGAGCAGACCCTCCAGACCCTCGCCAACGTCAAGGCGGTCCTCGAAGAGGGCGGCGCGAGCTGGGACGACGTGATGATGATGCGCGTCTACCTCACGGACACGGGCCACTTCGCCGAGATGAACGAGATCTACAACGCGTACTTCGAGGAGCAGGTCCTCAAGGCCCCCGCCTCCGCCCGTACGACGGTGTACGTCGGCCTGCCCGCCGGCCTCCTCATCGAGATCGACGCCCTGGCCGTCCTCGGCTGATCTTGAAGCACACCGCACAGCACGGGGCGGCGCTCTTCCCCGAAGCGCCGTCCCGCGGTCCTCCGTTGCCGAAAACAGGAGAACTCCCCATGCTCATCGCGGCTGACGCACCCCCACCACCCCCGCCCCACACCGGAGGACTCCTCCTCCTCATCGACGGCACCGCCGGTCTGCTGACCGTCGCCGCCATCGGTATAGCGCTGCTCCTCTTCCTCATCATCAAGGTCAGGCTGCAGCCCTTCGTCGCGCTGCTCGCCGTCTCCATATCCGTCGGCCTCGCCGCGGGACTCTCCGTCACCGAACTCTTCGGCACCGTCCAGAAGTCCGCCGCCGTCTCGGTCATCGAGTCCGGCATGGGCGGCATCCTCGGGCACGTCGCGATCATCATCGGTCTCGGCACCATGCTCGGCGCGATACTCGAAGTGTCCGGCGGCGCCGAGGTGCTGAGCTCCCGTCTGCTGCGACTCTTCGGCGAGAAGCGCGCCCCGCTCGCCATGGGCCTCACGGGCCTGATCTTCGGCATACCCGTCTTCTTCGACGTCGGCGTCTTCGTCCTCGCGCCGATCGTCTACGCGGCAGCCAAGCGCTCCGGCAGGTCCCTCCTGTTGTACGCGATGCCCCTGCTGGCCGGTCTGTCGATGGCCCACGCCTTCCTGCCACCGCACCCCGGCCCGGTCGCCGCCGCCGGTCTGCTCCATGTCTCGCTCGGCTGGGTCATCCTGATGGGCGCGGTCGTCGGCCTCCCGGCGGTCCTCGCCGCCTGGGGGTACGCCGCCTGGATCGGCAACCGCCTCTTCGTCGAGGTCCCGCAGGACATGGTCGAGGCCGGGGAGGAAGCGAAGGCCGCCGTCGCCGCCGAGCAGAGGGCCGCGGGCCGCACTCCGCAGGAGCGCCCGGTCTCTTTCGGCACGGTCCTCACCATCATTGGTACGCCGCTGGTCCTGATCCTCGCCGCCACCTTCTCGTCCATCGCGCTGGATCCCTCGACCGCGCGCTCGGTCGTCGAGTTCTTCGGCAGCCCCTTCGTCGCCCTGACGATCGCGCTGCTGATGGCGTACTACCTGCTGGGCCTGCGCCGCGGCTGGTCCCGCAAGTCCCTGGGAACCGTGTCGACCTCCTCGCTCAAGCCCGTCGGCAACATCCTGCTCGTCGTCGGCGCGGGCGGCATCTTCGGAGCCGTACTGAAGGCCAGCGGCGTCGCCCAGGCACTCTCCGACACCTTCAACGACATCGGCCTGCCCGTCATCGTGCTCGCCTATCTCATCGCGCTGGTGCTGCGCGTCGCGCAGGGTTCGGCGACGGTCGCGATCGTCACCACGGCAGGCATCGTGCTGCCCCTGGTCGAGAACGGCCACCACTCGCAGGCATTCCTGGCGCTGGTCATCATGGCGATCTCGGCCGGTTCGATCTTCGCCTCGCACGTCAACGACGGGGGCTTCTGGATCGTGGCGAAGTACTTCGGGATCTCGGAGCGGGACACGCTGAAGTCCTGGACCGTTCTGGAGTCGGTCCTGTCGGTCGCGGGCTTCGCGGTCGCGGCTGCCCTCAGCCTGGCGCTTTAGCCAGTGCACGAAAGGGCGCCCCGGACTCCCCGGGGCGCCCTCAGTCCCGTATCAACTCGTGCAGTACTGCTGCTCCTTGCCGATCGAGCGGTACATGCAGTCGGAGTTCTCCAGCAGCTGGAGCACCGCGTCCCGGTTGCGGCTCGTCTCGCGTTCGATCACCTCGTCGGGCGGGTAGAAGCCGCCGCCGCCCGAGGACGGATACATCTCGAACGTGTAGCTGAAGATCTTCTGGCTGCCCCACAGCCAGTCGTCGATCGTGCCGTCCGTGATGTACAGATCGCTGGACTGCTCGGGCGTGTAGCCGTTGCTCGCGGCCATCTTCTTGCCGACGGCGGCGTGCGCGTCCCGGTCGTCCTGGGTGAGCCCGGGGCCGGTGTCGCTGTAGGTGTAGCCGTACGGCCAGAGCACCAGCTCGCTGTACGTGTGGAAGTCGATGCCGGTCTTGATCTGCTGCTTGCCGCCGACGATCCGGCTGCGTACGAAGTCGGAGACGACCTTGACCTCGGGCGCCGACTCGGCGGCCGAGCCACGGTAGGTGTCGGACGACTTGCTGCCGGAGGAGCCGCCGCAGCAGCCCCACTTGTAGGCCCAGTTGCGGTTGAGGTCCGTACCGACGTACGAGGAACCGGAGTTGGGCTGGCGGTTCTTGCGCCAGCTGCGGTACGAGCCGGTGGCGATGTCGTATTCGCCGCCGTCCGGGTTGAGGTCGGGCACGATCCAGATCTCGCGGCCGTTGACGGCGTTGGTGATCCGCGAGTCGCTGCCGTAGCCCGCGCCGAGTTCGCGTACCAGATACAGCGCCATCTCGACGGTGAGGTGCTCGCGGGCGTGCTGATGGTGCGTGAAGAGCACTTCGGGCTCGGCCTCGTCGGTGCCGACATTGTCGCTGATCTTGATGGCGACGATGTCCCTGCCCTGGTACGACTTGCCGATGACACGCCGGCTCATGATCGACGGATACTGCGCGACGCGCTGGTTGAGCTCGGTGCTCATCTCGGCGTAGTTGTGGTACTTGGAGTCGGCCCCGGGGAAGTCCATCGGGCGGACGGCCGTCCCGTCGCGGCGGTCGGGGACCTTGCCCACGTCCCGCAGCTTGTAGCCGAGGGACTTGAGCTTCGCGGCCTCCGTCGGGTCGGCGGAGACGATGACCACATGGCCGTCGGAGTCGTCGATGGTCACGCCCGTCCTGGCGAGCGCCGTGCGGGTGACCTTGTCGGCGTGGATGTCGATTTCGTACTGGCGGATGTCCTCGTCCGTCGAGACGGGGGGCGGCGCCGACGCGGTGGCGGTGCCGTTCGCGGTGAGTGGCGCGGCAAGTGCCACTGCCAGCAGGGCGGCGAGGGCCGCGGCCCTTTTGCCGCGGATGCGAAGTCGCATGCTGTCTCCTGGGTGTGGAGGTGGGGGGTTGATCAGTTGCGACGCATGTCGTGCGGGTGTGTGCGCACATGGTGAGGCCCTGGCATGACCCGGTCAAGGGGTGAACTTCGGCCAAACGAGTGGGGTGGCGAGCTCGGCCAGGGCGCGTGGGCACCGTTCATCTTGCACACCCGCGCGGCGGGTTCGCGGTAGCGGCACGGGGCAGCGGGGGGACGTTCGTTGCACCCGCTGCAGGCGCAAAGACCCTCTTGCGCGATCTCCCGCACCCCGCTTTGGTGACCACAGTCACAATCCTGGGACGAGTGGGAAGGCGGCCACGCACATGGCGGGCACCACCGAGCGCAATACGACCGACGAGTCCATCTCCCTTCCACGCAAGTCAAGTTGGAAGTACATCGGTCCCGGAATCGTGGTCGCCGCCACCGGAGTCGGCGCGGGCGACCTCGTCGCGACACTCATCGCGGGCAGCAACTTCGGCTACACCCTCCTGTGGGCCGCCGTGATCGGCTGCGTCGTCAAGATCTCCCTCGCCGAGGCGGCCGGCCGCTGGCATCTGTCCACCGGCCGCACGCTCTTCGACGGCTGGGCCAGCCTCGGCCGCTGGACCACCTGGTTCTTCGTCGTCTACGTCGTCGTCTGGGGCTTCGTCTACGGGGCTGCCGCGATGTCGTCCAGCGGCCTCCCGCTCCAGGCGCTCTTCCCTGACGTCATGGGCCTCAAGTGGTGGGCGATGCTGACCGGCCTGATCGGTCTGGTCTTCGTCTGGTTCAACAAGTACGACGTGTTCGAGAAGGTTATGACCGTCCTCGTCGGCGTGATGTTCGTGGTCACCGTCTATCTGGCGATCCGGGTCACCCCGAACCTCGGCGACGCCTTCGCGGGACTCCTGCCCGTCCTGCCCGACGAGAAGGACTCGATCCTCAACACCCTCGGCCTGATCGGCGGCGTCGGCGGCACCATCACCCTTGCGGCGTACGGCTACTGGGTCAACGCCAAGGGCTGGACCAACACCGGCTGGATGAAGGTGATGCGGCTCGACAACCGTGTCGCGTACGTCACGACCGGCATCTTCGTCGTCGCGATGCTGTTCGTCGGCGCCGAGATGCTGCACTCGGCGGACGTCGCCATCGCGAGCGGCGACAAGGGGCTCATCCAGCTCAGCGACATCCTGGCGGCGGAGTACGGCGGCGCCACCGCCAAGCTCTTCCTGATCGGCTTCTTCGCCACGTCCTTCACCTCGCTGATCGGGGTCTGGCACGGCGTCAGCCTGATGTTCGCGGACTTCGTCGAGCGCTACCGCAGGGACAGGGCGGTGGGCGCCGAGGACACCGAGCTCAGCGGCGAGGCGGTGGCCGCGGGCAAGCGCGAGAGGTCGGTCCCGTTCCGGGCGTATCTGCTGTGGCTGACGTTCCCGCCGATGATCCTGCTCTTCCAGGGCCAGCCGTTCCGGCTCGTGATCATCTACGGGGTGCTGGGCGCGGCCTTCATGCCGTTCCTGGCGCTGACCCTGGTCTGGCTGCTCAACTCCAGCCGTACGCCCAGCCAGTGGCGCAACGGCATCCTGAGCAACGCCATGCTGGTTGTCGCCGGACTGCTCTTCCTGGTGCTGTGCATCAAGCAGATCGCCGACCAGCCGTGGTCGGAGTTCTTCTGAGACACGACTAGACGCGTACGGCCCGGACGCCCTCGGTGTTCGGGCCGTACAGCATTCCGTCCCGCACCACCGGATCGTCCGCCAGCGCCCCGTCGCACGCGAGCCGCCACCGCGGCTCACCGGTGGCGAGGTCGTACGCCCACCAGGCGGTGTCATGGCCGACGAGGGCGAGGCGCCCGGACGGGACCGGCAGCGTCCACGACGGCTGTTCGCGGTTCTGGCGCCACAGTGCCTTGCCCGTACGGGCGGAGTTGGCGAGGACATAGCCGGGGCGGTCGTCCCCCAGCTGCCTGCCGTCCTCGCCGCGGTAACTGTCGCCGGACGAGAGCAAGATCGTGCCGCCGTACGGAACGACCTCGTCCCGCGCGTACGGGGCCGTCGTCACCGCCCAGGTCCGGCGGCCGTCGGCGGCGCTGTGCGCGTGCAGCCGGCCGCGGCCGTCGTGGAGGTAGAGGGCCCTGCCGTCCGGAGCGGCGGTGATCGTGCCGTCCAGGGCCGGGACGTCCCAGCGCGGGGCGCCGCCCGCCGCGTCGTAGGCGTACAGACGGGTATTGCCCTTGGGGCCCGAGACAAGATGGACGGTGTCGGGCCCCAGCGCGAAGGCCGGGGCCCCGACACTCCGGGCGCCCGGCACATACCCGATGCGTCCCCCGTCGCGTTCACGGACGCAACGTACAACAACGCACAGCAGCGCCACCGGGGGAGCGGCGGCGCTGCTGTCCGATGGGGCACGGGTTACGGGAGGCCGTGCACGTGCGGGCCGACAGCGTTCGACCAGGCGTTGCCGGACTTCGCGTCCCAGTTGGTGGACCAGGTCATCGCGCCGCGCAGCGACGGATAGGTCTTCGACGGCTTGAACGATCCGCAGTTCGTGCCCCGGGCGAGGCAGTCCAGCGCGTTGTTCACGATCGTCGGCGACACATAGCCGCTGCCCGCGCCGCTGGTCGATGCGGGCAGACCGAGCCCGACCTGGGCCGGGGTGAGGCCGCCCTCCAGCTGGATGCAGGCGAGCGCGGTGAGGAAGTCGACCGAGCCCTGCGAGTAGACCTTGCCGTCGCAGCCGAGCATCGAACCGCTGTTGTAGTACTGCATGTTGACGACGGTCAGGATGTCCTTGATGTTGAGCGCCGTCTTGAAGTACTCGTTCGACGTCGACTGCATGTCGATGGTCTGCGGCGCCATCGTGATGACGAGCTTGGCGCCCGCCTTCGAGGAGAGGGACCTGAGCGCCTGGGTCATATAGGTGGAGTTGAGGCCGTTCTCCAGGTCGATGTCGACGCCGTCGAAGCCGTACGTCTGCATCATCGAGTAGACGGAGTTGGCGAAGTTCGTCGCGGAGGCGGAGTCATTGATGGTGACGGTGCCGTTCTGGCCGCCGATCGAGATGATCACGGACTTGCCGGCCGCCTGCTTGGCCTTGATGTCGGCCTTGAACTGGTCGACGGTGTAGCCGCCGAGCCCGGCCGAGTCGAGGTTGAAGGTGACACCGCCGGGTGTGCTGGTCGCGTCGGCGAAGGAGACCGCGATGATGTCGTAGTTGGCGGGCACATCGCTGATCTTCTGGACGGTGGCGCCGTTGTTGAAGTTCTGCCAGTAGCCGGTCACCGCGTGCTTGGGCACCGTGCCGCCCCCGCCGCCGCCCGAGGCGGAGGTGGTGCCGGTCACCGCTGCGGACTTCGCGGACTCACCGGCCGCGTTGGTCGCGGTCACCTGGAACTGGTACGAGGTGGAGGCACTCAGCCCCGTCGCGGTCGCCGAGGCGCCGCCGACCGACTGCACCTTGGTGCCGTTCTGGTAGAGGTTGTAACCCGTCGCGCCCGTCACCGCGTTCCAGGACAGGGCCACGGAGGACGAGGTCACGGAGCCCACCGCGAGGCCGGGCGGGGTTGCGGGCACGACGGGATCGGGGTCGCCGCCACCGCCGCCGTCCGGACCGAAGACGCTCACATCGTCGGCGTAGTAGGGGGCCTGCCCGTACCAGCCGTGCGTGTAGACCGTCACGGAGGTCGTGTTCGCGCCGGTCGTGAAGGTGGTGGACAGCCGCTTCCAGCCGGCCGAGTCCGGCGTCCAGGCGGACACGTCCGTGGTGCCGGTCCCGCTCGCGCCGAGATAGGTGTAGGCGCCCTGCACCCACGCGCTGAGCGTGTACGTCGAGCTGGGCTTCACCGCCACGGTCTGGGTGCACTTGGCGTTGTCCTGCCCGGCCGGAGTCCCCTTGAGCGCGGAGGCACCGCCGTGGACCGGCGAGGAGACATTGCTCCCGCTGCCCGCGGAACAGGTCCAGTTGGCGAGCCCGGACTCGAAGCCGGCGTTCTTGGCGACATTGACGTCGGCGGCCTGCGCGGTCCCCGTGATGCCCATGAGGGTGAGGCCGGTCCCGACAGCGAGCGCGAGCACTGTGCCGAGCCATCTTCGGGAGGGGCGTCTCCGAGAGCGTGAGGTGCGGTCCACTTGCTGCCTCCGGTGGGGGAGTTGGGGGTGTGGAGGGGGTTACGGAACGGTGGCCACCGCTGGGCGTACAAGCTGGTCCAGACCAATCGGGTTGTCAAGACCTGTGGCAGCGATTCGTATACACACACCCATGCCGCAGAGCCACGCGCTCAGGTCTCCTCCTGCAGCCGGTCCGCGGCGTACCCCGCAACGCACCCCACCACCAGCACCGCGTTGGACAGCAGCACCCCCTCCGCCGCCAACTCCCGCCACTGCACGGCCATGTTGAGCGCCTGCGCCACGACCGGCACCGCGAAAGCCGCCGTCAGATGCCCGGGCAGCGACTCCCGGAACGGCTCACGGTGGATCCGCGCCGCAGCCCAGGCGGCCAGCGCGATGCACACCGCGTTCGGCAGATGGATCAGCAGCAGCCGGCCGCCGAAACTCTCCATGCGCGGTCCCGTCGCCAACAGCTCGTAGACGAGTGCGGCCTGCAGATACTCGCTGAACAGGAGGACGACGACACCGGCCGCCCAGGCCCGTACGAGCGCGAGCAGCGCCGCACCCCGCCGCTCGGGGTGCGCCCCCTGGTAGCCGTACCGCGTCATCGCTTCATGACCGTGATCGAGTCGATGATCCGCTTCAGATCGCCGTCCGCGAGCCGCCCTTCGGCCGCGTCGATCCGTACCGCGTACGCCGTGTCCCCCGCGTCCAGACCGGCCACGATCACACCCCTGATCCGCGCCCCCTGCTGCGTGAACTCGAAGTCGACGCGGCGCGCCGCCTCCTCGCCCTTCGGCCCGTTGACCCGGATCTCCCGCTGACCCTGGAGCTTCGAACCGAGCGCGATGCCCGCCTCCGCGGCGATCGCGGCCTCCTCGGCGGAGTCGGCCTCGGTGAAGTCCAGCTGGACGGTGATCATGCCGACGGCCTTGCCGCCCGCGGTGAGGGTCGCCGCGGCCGCGTTGTGCTTGCTGCGCTGTGCGTCGCTCTGCGGTACGAAGGCGGGCGGATGGGCGACGGTGACGGCGGGCGTGCGCAGGGTGCCCCACCCTTCGGGTGCCTGGCCGACCGTGTCCGTACCGCATCCGGCGGCCAGCAGGACGGCCGCTGTCAGCCAGGCGCCGGCCGTCGTCTTCCTCTTCTTCTTCTGCACTGTGTGTCCTCCCTCGCCCCTCGGCCGGTCAGTTCGCGCAGTAGCTGTACGGCACATAGTCGCGGCCATTCCCCTGGGGTGCGCCCAGGAACTCGGCGGCATTGAGGGTCTCCTCCTTCTTCTCGGTGGAGACCGAGAAACCGAGGCTCAGCCCCAGGTTCAGCTCGAAGCCGTACTCCGCCGCCTCGGTCGTTCCGGTGTAGGTCGTCCTGCTGGACAGCCCCTCGTCGAAGAGCAACTGCCCGAAGGGGTCGGCGGCACCCGGCCGCCGGGTCGGAGCATGGTCGTTGAACATGTAGGCGAAGGGCGCGCCGTACTGCCCGCTCCCGTCCAGCCAGTCCTGCGCGATCTTCCGCCCTGCATCGCCCTCGGGCTCCGGCGGGAACGCGAGCGAGTTGGTGACGACCTCGATCCCGGTCTCCGCATCGCCGCCCTTCGCCCCGGCGTTGCCGCCGCGCTTGTCCTTGCCGGACTTGCCGTTGTCGCCCCCGACCTTGACCCCGTCCTTGGTCGAGCCCTTCTCGACGGTCCGGGTCATGTCGATACGCACCAGCTTGCCGGTTGCTTTGTCATGGGTGACGGTGATGGTCCCGGTCTGCGTGGTCGACGCGGACGCCTCGCCGCTCAGCGGCCCGGCCTCGTACCCGACCTTGGTCCCGTACTCGATCGACGCGCTGTACGTGTACGACTTGGTGCCGTTGAAGTCGTTGTCGGTCCACGTCGCCTCGGGCGTGAACTTGAACGAGCCTCCGAGGGCGGCGCTCAGCTTCTTCTCGTCCCCGGCGGAAATCTTCAGCCCGCCAGCGGCGGAGGTTTCGAGGGCGACCTTGCCGTAACTGATGTGGCGGTTGCCGAGCTTGTCCTCGATGCGCTCGCGCAGCTTCTCCTCCTCGGCCAGGGGCCCCTTGCCGAAGAGGTAGAGCAGGCCGCTGCCGAGCCCGCCGCCCTGGGAGTTGGCGTGCCGGTTGGCGAGCTCGTACGTCTTGAGCGACTCCAGATCCTCCCGGAAGGCTGCGGCGTCCGCCTCACTGTCGAAGACCCAGGTGTCCCCGTTGGTGACCTTGATCCCTGCCCCGAGCTCGACCTTGTCGGAGCCGAACCTGCCGACCTTGGCCCCGGGCTTCCAGTCCTTCTTGAGGGCGACGGACGCGGCATCGGTGAAGGTCATCATGACCCGCTGGTCACGGTCGTCGACGGCGCCGTCGCCGTTGACGTCGGAGTTGGCTTTGAAGGTCTGCTGCTGGAAGCCGTACTCCTCGCCCCATTCGATGAAGAGCACTTTGGCCTTGGCGCCGGCCTTGTCGGTGAGGGAGGAGATCTGGCAGAGAGGGGGTTCGTAGTCGGCGTCGGTCTTGGGGGTGGCGCGGGGGGTGCCGGTGCCGCACGGCCCGCCGGAGATCACACAGATGATCTTCTCGCCGATCATCCGGCCCACGCCCAGCGTCGTCACCGCGGCGATGACGGCGATGAGGACAACCAGCACTCCGATGTACTCAACGGCTGTGGTGCCCCTGTCGCGTGCCGGGTTCCGCGCCCGGCGTCCTCTTGTCCGGCTCATCCGCCGTCCCCCTCGGTGGCCGTGCCTCTCGTACAAGGAATCGGAAGTGGAGCGTACGAAGGGGGGCACCGGGCTGGCTTGGGCCCGGAGACCCATCGCGGACCCAAAGCGGACCAGGGCCCTGGCGAATTCACTGCCCTGAAACGAGAGTTAACCTCTGACGCCTTCGCCCGTTTTCGCCTGTGCGGAGCGTGTGCGGGTTGTGGCCCAGAGATCTCAAAGGTGTTCTCTGCCTCGTAGGACGTGGATAAAGTGCTGGGGCAGAAGCACGGAGCAGTAGGTATCTGCGGTCGCCGGGCCCCCGGCGTCCGGTGCTGAACGGGGAACCAGCGTGCCCACCGCGATAGCTGTCACCAGCGCCGATCTGGTGCTGCCGCCCACCGACCACCAGACGCCCACCGCGGCACTGCTCCACTCGCCCGACGCCCAGCCCCTGGACGCCGCGCTCGCCGACATGAGCGTCCTGCTGGAGCAGCACGGCTATGTGATCGCGTTGTATCCCTCGACCATCACCTTGGCCCATGAGCGCCGGCTGCACACGGTCCGGTCGGTCCTGGAGAGCGACCGGATCGCCTGTCTGAAGCTGGATCTGCCACCGCTGGGCGTGGCTGTACTCGTCCGCCAGTTACGGCAGTTGTCGATCTGCGACTTCAGCGCGGGTGTGGTGGCCTCCGCCGCCCGGCTGCTCTCCCACTACATCTATGCGGGCGCGCTGCTGAACTCCGTGACCAGGCTGGACCGCGTTCCAGTGAGCCTGAAGTCCCACGCCAAGTCCTGGGTACCCGGTTCCCAGTTCGGTGTGCTGGCGAACCCGAATCCTCAACTGATCAAAATTGGCTCCGGTGAGCTCTCCGGCCCCGAGTTCGCTACGCAACTGCTGGTCGCAAAAGGGCAGTTGCAGAGCGAGTGGGTGAGCTCGGCGCTCGCTCCCGCCTGGCAGGTGCAGGGTCTGCAGGAAACCGCGCTTCCTGTTGATTCCCCCCGCTGGTGGGGCACGTCCAGACTGGTCGAATTCGCTGCCTATCTGCCTGATATCTCCGTGCTCTACCAGCTGGTTTCGTCCGTACGGCGAGAGGTGTGCACCTGGTGCGAAAGAGAACTCATCGGTGATCGCTGCGGTTTCTGCTCCGCACCGCTCGCCCCGCCCGAGAACCAAACGCACACGACCGGTGTCCTGAACCACGGGGCCCCGATGCGTCAGGGTTCGTAACCGGCCTTCGGGCCGCTCCCCGGAGGTTCCACCTCACCGGCCCAGCCGCAGCAGCTCAGGTACGTGCACAGTTCCGACTCTGTCCGCTCCTCAACGCTCCTGAACGAGGTTGTCCCGCCCATGAATTCACGTCAGCGCCGTGGCGTCATACTTCTGCTCCTGTCGGTTCTCTGCGCCTTCGGTGTGTTCGCCGGTGTTCTGTCCGTCATCAGTGACGTGAATTCCAAGGTGGGGCCCGAGGTCGCGGCGTACCGGATCAAGACCGATGTGGCGCCCTACACGTCCCTGGATCCGGCGCAGTTCGAGAAGATTTCGATGCCCAAGCGCTGGCTGTCTCGGAATGCCGTCACCGATCTGTCCGTGGTCAGGGGAAAGATCGCCGTCACGCAGCTCAAGAAAGGCTCGCTGCTGCAGGACGACATGATGGTGAAGAAGCCCGCGGTCGGCAATGGCGAGCAGGAGATCGCCATCATGATCGACGCGGCCACGGGTGTGGCAGGAAAGATCACACCTGGCTCTCTGGTCAATATCTTCGCCACCTTCGCCGGCAAGAAAGAGGGCGAGACGGACCAGTCGCGCATCATCGTGCCCAACGCCAAGGTCATCGACGTCGGCCGGATCACCGCGCTGCAACCGGACAAGAACGACCGGGGCAGCGGACTCAGCCAAGCCGTGCCCATCACCTTCGCCCTCAACACCACCGACGCCCAGCGCCTCGCCTACGCGGAGTCCTTCGCCGAGCACGTCCGGCTGGCCCTCCTCGGCAACTCCAGCCCCACCACGCTGCGCCCGGGGGACAGCACCTACACCCTCGACGAAGACAAGAACAAGTGAGGGCTGCATGACCACGCGAATCATCCCGGCGGTCGGCGACGCCGACGCGGCACGGTCCATCACCACCCTGCTCAGCCAGCTCCCCGACGCGGAGCCGGCCAGCCCGGTGGGCGACTCGACCACGCTCCTCGACACCCTGGCCCGGCTGGCCGGAGAGTCGATCGACGAGCTGCCGGAAGTCGTCCTGGTCCACGAGCGGATCGGACCGGTACCGGCGCTCGAGGTCATCCGGGAAGTGGCCCTGCGTTTCCCGGCGGTCGGCGTCGTACTCATCACGTCCGACGCCAGCCCCGGGCTGTTCTCGGCCGCCATGGACTCGGGTGCGCGGGGTCTGATCGGACTGCCACTGAGTTACGAGGAGCTGGTCACCCGGGTCCAGGCGGCGGCCGGCTGGTCCGTCGGAGTGCGTCGCCACCTCGGCCACGGCACGGAGGTCTTCTCCGGTCCCGGCGGCACGGTCGTGGCCGTCGCGGGCGGCAAAGGCGGCGTGGGCACCACGCTGACCGCGGTCCAACTGGCCCTGGCCGCACAGGCCTCCGGCCGGCACACGGCGCTGGTGGACATGGATCTGCAGGCGGGTGACATCGCCTCGTATCTGGACGTGCAGTTCCGACGCTCGATCGTCGATCTCGCGGGTATCCAGGACATCACGCCCCGGGTGCTCCAGGACGTGGTCTTCCATCATGAAAGCGGCCTCGGTCTGCTGCTCGCTCCGGGCGAGGGAGAGCGCGGTGAGGAGGTCACGGACCGGGTGGCGCGGCAGGTCGTCAGCGCACTGCGCCAGCGCTACCAGGTCGTGGTTATCGACTGTGGTTCGCAGATGAGCAGCGCCAACGCCACCGCCATCGAGATGGCGGAAAGGGCAGTTCTAGTGACCACCCCGGACGTGGTGGCAGTGCGCGGGGCCAAACGCATGGTGCGGCTCTGGGACCGGCTGCAGATCCGCAAGGCCGAGGAGACGGTCACCGTGGTCAACCGCCACATGCGCAATACGGAAATCCAGCCACCTCTGATCGAGCGGATCACCGGCACCCGGGTGGCGCGGATCGCCGTCCCGTCGAACTTCAAGGAACTCCAGGGCGCTGTCGACGCCGGGCGCATGCAGGACCTGGAGGCCAAGAGCACCGTCAAGCAGGCGCTGTGGGGCCTGGCCGGAGAGCTCGGCCTGGTGACAACGGCGGAGAACGAGGGCAGGACCAGGAACAAGGGCGGACGCACCGCGAACGACCGGGGGTCATTCGCCTTCGGACGCCGCACACGGGGCGAAACACCGAAGGACGGGACGTGGGGGGCAGGGGGATGAGACCGAGAAGGAAGCTCTTGTGCCGTCGGGACGGCGAGCGGGACAGCGGCCAGATCGCGGTCGAGTTCGTCGGCATGCTGCCGATCATTCTCCTGACCTGTGTACTGCTCTGGCAGGCCGTGCTCTTCGGTTACGCCTACACCCTTGCGGGCAACGGTGCCGACCGGGCCGCACACGACGCGGCCGTGTCCTACCTGCGGCCGGATCAGGACGCGCGGTGCCAGGAGGGCGCACGCCTGGGAGTGGCCGATCCGGACTACGACTTCAGCGCCGGCTGCATCGCGGACCTCGGGCACAGGTCGATGCGGGCGAGCGTGGGTGTGAAGGTGCCTGTCCTCATACCCGGCCTGACCGACTACTCGTTCGGCACGGTGACCGGCAAGGCCAGTTCGCCGCTGGAGGAGGACTGAACCGATGACCAGGCGCAGAGACGACAAGGGCGCGACCGCGGTCGAGTACATCGGATTCCTGCCGATCCTGATTCTCATCGGGATCTGCCTGGTCCAGTTCGGTCTGGCCGCCTACGCCATGCAGCAGGCGGGCACGGCCGCTCGCACGGCGGCCCGCATCAGTTCGCAGAGCAACGACGATGCCGCCGCCAAGGCGGCCGGTGAGGCGGCGGTCAGCGATCTCATCAAGCCGGGCACGCGGGTCGACATGAGCGGTTCTGCCGATGACGCCAAGGCGACGGCCACCGTAGACATTCCCTCGGTCATCCCCGGGTTCAGCTTCGACCCGGTGAAGCGTACGTCCACCATGCCGCGCACCGACGAATAGACCGGCCGAGCGAAAGAGTTGGAGAACCGATGAGCCTTCTGGAGCGCCGAGGCGCCCCCGAGGAGAACGGCGGGAACCGTGAAGACGGTCATCTCGTCGCGACCTACCGGGCGAAGCTGCTTCAGGAGATCGACCTCGCGGAGATGTCGGCGCTGGCCGCGGTGGAGCGCCGCGTCCGCCTGGAGCGCGTACTGGGCCACATCATCAGCAGGGAAGGCCCCGTCCTCTCCACCGTCGAGCGCGCCCAGCTGATCCGGCGCGTCGTCGACGAAGCGCTCGGGCTCGGCATCCTCGAACCTCTGCTGGAGGATGCGTCCGTCTCCGAGATCATGGTCAACGGCCCGGACCAGATCTTCGTGGAGCGCGGCGGCCGCGTCGAGCAACTGCCGATGCGCTTTGCCTCCAACGACCAGTTGATGCAGACCATCGAGCGCATCGTCTCCACGGTCAACCGCCGGGTGGACGAGTCGAATCCGATGGTCGACGCCCGGCTCCCCAGCGGCGAGCGCGTCAACGTGATCATTCCTCCGCTGTCGCTGACGGGCGCCATTCTCACCATCCGCCGCTTTCCCCGGGCCTTCACGCTCCGCGAGCTGATCGGCCTGGAATCGCTCGACGAGCACATGCTCTATCTGCTCTCGGCACTGGTGCGGTCCAAGATGAACATCATCGTGTCCGGCGCCACCGGCACCGGGAAGACGACCCTGCTCAACGCGCTCTCCGGACTGATCCCGGAAGGCGAGCGCGTGATCACCATCGAGGACTCGGCCGAGTTGCAACTGCAGCAGTCGCATGTGATCCGGCTGGAGTCCCGCCCTCCGAACGTCGAGGGCAAGGGACGGATCACCATTCGCGACCTGGTACGCAACTCGCTGCGTATGCGCCCGGACCGCATCATCGTCGGTGAGGTCCGTGGCGGTGAAACGCTTGACATGCTCCAGGCAATGTCTACCGGTCACGACGGTTCACTCGCCACCGTCCACGCCAACAGCGCAGAGGACGCGCTGATGCGACTGCAGACCCTCGCCTCGATGTCCGAGGTGGAGGTCCCCTTCGCGGCCCTGCAGGACCAGATCAACTCCGCCGTCGATGTCATCGTGCAGCTCACCCGCCATGCCGACGGTTCCAGGAAGATCACCGAGATCGCGGTCCTCGACTCGCACGGGCGTGAGCCGTTCAAGATCGTCTCTGTGTGCCGCTTCCTGTCCCGGCCGATGGGAGCCGACGGCAAGATCTACGGGCAGTTCGAGTACTACCCGCTGCCCCGCCGCGTCGCCGACCGCTTCTACATGACCGGCCAGCCCGTCCCACAAGCCTTCGGTATCGCACGGTCCGACGAACAACTCGCCTCCAGAGAAGCCAAGTAGCGAGTAGGTGCCAGGAAATGAATCGACTGGATCAGCTGACGATCGGGGCCACCCTGCTCTTCAGCGCGCTCCTGATCGCGGGCGTCCATACCTACGCCTCGGGCAAGGCCCAGCGCGCGGCGCTCGAGCATCGCCTGTCATCGACGCAGCAGATCACCACTCCCGGGCGGCGACGGCGCTTCAGGGGCGTCGACCGCAGACTCAAACAGACCCGCTTCGGCAAGAAGATCGAGCAACGTCTCGCCGCCACCGGTCTCGATCTCACCCCTGGTGAGTTCTTCGTCTACATGGTCGCCGCCGTTGCCGGCTTCTGGCTCCTCGCCAGCTCGGTACTCGCCTCCTTCTTCGGCCCGATCGCGGGAGGGATCGCGCTCTGGTCCGCGTTCGCGTTCCTCAACTGGCAGCGCCAGAAGCGCATCGAGAAATTCATCAACCAGCTGCCCGAACTCTCCCGCATCATCGCGAACGCCACCCAGGCCGGACTCGCCCTGCGGATGGCGATCAGTCTGGCTGCCGAGGAGCTGGAAGAGCCGGCAGGAGACGAACTGGCCAAGGTCGCCAACGCCCTAGCCCTCGGGCACTCCATCGACGACGCTCTCGGCGAGCTGGCGGACCGGCTGCCCTCCCGCGAACTGGTCGTCCTCGTCACCACCCTCGTCCTGTCGAACCGCTCCGGCGGCGCCATCGTCAGCTCCCTGCGCAACCTCACGGAGACGCTGGAAGAGCGCAAGGAGACCCGCCGCGAGGTCAGAACCCAGCTGTCGCAGGTGACGCTGACCGCGTACATCGTCCCCGGGATGGGCCTGGCGATGCTGATGCTCATGGACAGCGTGTGGGACGGCGCACTGGACAAGATCACCGGAAACACCCTGGGGCAGGCGGTCGTCCTGATCGCCCTCGGGCTCTACCTCGTCGGCTTCTTCCTCGTCCGCCGACTGGCCAAGATCGAAGTCTGAGGGACGTCATGGAACTGCTGCTCGCACTCGCCGCCGGACTGTCCGTCACCGGCATGTTGTACGGGATCAGGCTCTACCGAGCCGACGCCAAACTGCCCTCGGACCTGGCACTCGCCCTCGAAGTGGGCTCCACCCGCACCAGCGCCGTGGGCAGCGGCATCGACCGCCTCGGCATGCGCTACGCGCCCGCGGTGCTGCGCATGATGGGCCCCAAGCGAGTCAACAAGCTGCGCATACGGCTCGACATGGCGGGCAACCCCGGTGGCCTGACAGTGGACCGCTACGCCGCGCGCCGCGCGGTCTACGGCTTCATCGGCGCGCTCGGGGCGTTCGCCCTGCTCATCGACGCGCACCCCTTCCTCGCCCTGCTGTTCGTGGCGTTCGGCATCTGGTGGGCGGAGGTAGGGATCTGGGCGGCCACCCGCGCGCGCAAGGCCGCCATCGAACGAACGCTGCCGGACTTCCTCGACGTGCTGGCGGTCGTCGTCTCCGCGGGTCTCGGCTTCCGCCAGGCCCTCGACCGGGTGGCTGAGCGCTACCGGGGCCCCTGGGCCGACGAGCTCAAGATCACGCTCCGCCAGATGGACATGGGGATGAGTCGCCGCGACGCCTTCGAGCAGCTGCGCAAGCGCAACGCGTCCGAGCAGGTCGCCCAGTTCGTCACCGCCCTGCAGCAGGGCGAGGAACTCGGTGCGCCCATCGTCGACACCCTGATAGCCATCGCCAACGACATGCGCCGTACGGACGCCCAGAATGCCCGCCGCCGGGCATCCAAAGCAGTCCCTCAGGCAACGGGCATCGTGACCATGCTGATGGTCCCGGCCACCATCCTGCTCATCGGGGCAGGCATGTTCCTCGGCTCGGGCATGAGCCTCGGCGGATGAGCAGGGGATCCCGGGGAAGGGGGAGAGTTCCATGGCACTGCACCAGGTGTCGACCGGACCGGCCGGCGCCATGACGGGGCGCGGCCTGCTCGGCGTCGCCTCCGGCGATGACGTTCCCGCCGAGCCCGCGCTCAGGATTCAGCTGAGCGCGCTCCAGGCCATGTGCCGCCAGGTCTTCGGATTCCGGCTGGCGATGATCGCACTGGCCACCCCGTTCGCCGTCGTGGGCGCGGCATCCGGCTGGCCGACCATCCTCATCGGCATAGCGATCCTGGCCACCTTCATGGGCTCGTACGTACTCTTCCGCGACTGGGAGCGCTTCGGCCCGCTGCTGCTGCGGCATCCCTGGCTGTTAGGCATCGACGCCTTCTTCGGCGCTCTGCTGCTGGTCACCGCCACCCCTGCCAGCCCCCTGAGCTACGTCACCATCTGTACGCCGCTACTGGCCGGCCTGGTCTACGGATGGCGAGGCGCAGGCGTCTTCGCCTCACTGACCATCTTGATCATCTTCGCCGCCTACGCCGCCAATACCGGGCTCCAGGTCTCGATCGCCGGGTCCACACTTCTGCCCGGCCTGTGTGCCGTGCTGGGTGCCGTCGGGGTCAGCCTGCGCCAGCTGATGCTCCGCTTCGGTACGGCGACGCAGGCACTCAGCGAGGTACGCTCGCGGCTCGCGGTGACCGAGGCCGTCCAGGGTGAACGTGCGCGTCTGGCACGTGAGATGCACGACTCCGTCGCCAAGACCCTGCACGGTGTGGCGATGGCCGCGGACGGTCTGGCCTCCTCCGCCGACCGCATGGACCCACTCACCGTCAGGCACCAGGCGGAAGTGGTCGCCAGATCCGCCCGCCGTGCGGCCGCCGAATCCCGTGAACTGCTCTCCGACCTGCGCCGCCAGACCGATATCGAAGCCGCAGGCGTCGACGTGGCCGCGGAACTCGCCGCCCGTACCGAGGACTTCGCCCGGCGGACCGGGATGGGGGCCACCTGGCACACCCTCGGCGAAGTGCTCGTACCCGAAGTCCCGCACGCCGTCGCGCGGCACCTGCTGACCATCGCGTCCGAGGCGATGGAGAACGCCCACCGCCATGCCCGCCCCACCTACATCGACGTGTCCGTGGGTGTCGTCGACGGAGCGCTGCGCATCAGCGTCTACGACGACGGGCGCGGTCTGCCGCCGGGCACGTCGCTCGACGACCTCAGAAAGGCCGGCCACTTCGGACTCGTCGGCATGGTCGAGCGCGCTGCCGGAATCGGCGCCCGTATCCGCATCGGACGCGGACGGGCGACCAAGGGAACCGAAGTCCGCCTCGAAATCCCCGTCAACGCCCTGCTGCGCAGTGGCTTGCCCGCCGACGCACACCCGCCGCTGACGCACGAGCCAGTCCCCACCGATGCCATTCCCCCCACCCACTGAAAGGAGGCCGCATCATGCCGGACGATTCGTCGTACACACCAGGACAGCAACTGCCGTCGTCGCACGTGTCCCAGCACACGTCGTCGCACAGCACGCCCATCCGCTCCGAGCACACACCTGCCCAGGTACCGCTTCCCCCGCCGGCTGCAGCATCCGGAGGGTTCCCCGCCCTCCCCCCTCCGGTGACGCCGACACCGCTCCGGGTCGTGGTCGCCGACGACAACCCCGTCGTACGGGCCGGGCTCCATGCGCTGCTCTCCGGCCGCGAGGACATCGCGGTCGTCGCCGAGGCAGCAGACGGCCGCGAGGCCTGTGAGGCCGCCCAGCGACACCGTCCTGACGTCGTTCTGCTCGATGTCAGGATGCCGGGCGTCGACGGCATCTCCGCGCTTCCGCATCTGGTGCGGATCGCCCCGGTGATGATGCTGACGTACAGCCGGGAGAGCGAGATCGTGCACGAGGCGCTGCGCCTGGGCGCGGGCGGCTACCTGGTCCACGGAGAGTTCACAGCGGACCAACTCGTCGACGCGGTACGGGACATCAGGCAGGGCCGGGCACACTTCACGGTCACCGCCGCCAACGCGCTGCTCGCCCATGTGCGGGGCGAGCGCGCGCCTGCCGGGCCTCAGCAGCTTGCGGGAGGGCTGGGGCATCAGGGTGCGACTGCACATGGTTCGGCGGCGCAAACCGATCCACGCCAGACGTCCAACTTCGGGCAGCAGGGCGGCTCCTATGTATCAAACTCATTGCAGCCGCGACATGATACTTCGCGTATGCAATCAGATATGGGACAGTCCTTGGAGGCGCGACAGGCGGCAGCCCCACGGGGGCCGACTCAACGCGTCGGGTCCAGGACGGAGTTCGGCCTTAGCTCGCGGGAGGTGGAGGTGATGGATCTGATCGCGTCGGGCATGACCAATCAGCAGATCGCCGCCACCTGCTTCATCAGCGAGAAGACGGTCAAGAACCACATCAACCGCATCTTCGCCAAGTTGCACAGCACCAGCCGGAGCGAAGCCATCGCGGTATGGCTCGGCACAGCACATGGCCACAGCGGTGGCGGCATGCCGAGGGGGGCGGCCGGCCATGGCTGAGGGTACGGCGATGTGCGGTGCGGCGATGTGCGATGCGGACCGCCGGGCCCACGGTCGGAACGGACAGGCCCATCCCTCTCTTTGGGCCTCGGATTGGGCCCTGGGACCCTCTGCGGGGACCATCCGTCCGTCGTACGTTTCTCGCGTCGAAAGCGGCACCGGCCAGGAGGAAGCCGGTTACGCGGAAGGCACACAAGAGACGTGCGAACCGGCCGGTGTGCGGCCGGCCGGACCCGGAGGGGAACATCATGTCGAAGGACATCGCGCTCAAGGCGGCGGTTGCGACGCAGCTGCGTGTGAGCGGCTGGAAGAACACGGCGATCGAGCGGATGAACCGCAGGGCCGACAAGGGTCAGACCTCGGTCGAATACATCGGCATGCTGGTGGCGGTCATTGCGATCATCGCGATCGTGGTGACCATGAAGGGGGACATCGGCAAGGAGATCGGCAACAAGATCAAGGACGTGATCGGCACGTCCGGCAAGTCGGGCTGATCGTCGGATTGCACAGCAGACAGCGCGAGGCAGGGCAGGCCTTCCCCATCTACATCACGGTGGTGGCGGGCCTGCTCTTCCTCGCGTTTGCGTATTTCGTGGTCGGGGAGTCCGCCGACCAGCGAAATGGCGCCCAGGGTGCTGCCGACGCCGCCGCGCTGGCCGCAGCCCGGGATGCGCGGGATCAGATCGTCGAAGAGCTGCTCGGGCCGAAGCTGCCCGACGACTGGGCGGACCTCATTCTCGGACGCGGGTTCGGTCCCGGCGCGGCGTGTCAAGCCGCCGATGAGTACGCGCAGAAGAATGACTCGGACAGGACCAGTTGCCGGCCGTACTACGGGGAGTACTGGGGTTTCACGGTCGGAGTCGAAACAAAGAAAACCATCGGCGATTCGGTGATCCCGGGTACGGCGGACGAGAAGGGCGAGGCAAAGGCCAGGGGCGTTGTCGTGCCGAAATGTTCGCTCAGCGGAGCGAAGCTGGATTGCGACGGCCTGGGCTCGTTGATCGATCCGGACGACCTCGGTAGCGTGCCGGACCTGACTGATCTCTTCACCGTCCGTCTGATCGACCCGAACTGACCGAGTGACAACTATCAGAGGAATTGCAGTCATGAGCATGCGGCAGATCTCAGGGGCGCGCAGGGCGGCGGCGGCCGTCACCGCGGCGGTGGCGCTGGCCTTCACGCTGGCCGCGTGCGGCAGCGACGGTGACAAACCTGACAAGACCTCCAATGCCGGCCAGTCGTCCACTCCTGACAACGGGGGCGCGGTCGATCAGGGTGACAAGGGGAATCCCGGAAGCGCGAACCCAGGACCGGGCAAGGTCCTGACGACGCTCAAGGGCGAAGACGGGATGGAGCTGGACATCACCGCCGCCGTCCGAGACGCAGGCGGGTTTGTGACGGTCCAGGGGAACATGCGGAACACCACGGACAACAACTTCAACCACACATCCGACTGGTCCGGTTCCGAACTCGAGGTCAATTCGGCGGTCGGCGGTGGCTCATTGGCCGGAGCCACCCTGGTGGATGCCAAGGAGAAGAAGCGCTACTACGTCCTGCGTGACACGGAAAACCGGCCGCTGGTCACCACAGTCAGCAGCGTCAAGGCCAAGTCGTCGACTCCGGTCTTCATGCAGTTCCCGGCGCCCCCTGAGACCGTGAACCAGATGACGTTTTCGCTGCCGACCTTCCAGTCCGTGACGCTCCGGCTCGGAAGCGAGTGAGGCATGCGAGTCAGTACTGGATTCGTGCGTGGCAGGGCCGTGTTCATCGGCTCCATTGCCCTTGCTCTGACCGTTGTTGCCGTTCCGTCGGCGGGAGCCGACGACGGACCACGCCCCAAAGCGACTTCCGTGTACGAGGGGAAGATCGACGTCAGCGACCCCGACCTCAAGATGGTCGACGGTGCCACGCTCGCCGCTGCCAAGGTTCTGGAGATCAAGCAGGTCGTTGGCGACGAGGCGGGCAATGAGCAGCGCGAGGACTCGAATTCCGAGGTCAGGTTCAGCCTGCAGGCCGAGGTCCTCTTTGGTAAGGACAGCGCAAAGCTGAGCAGCGATGCCAACGCCCGTATCAAGGAGATTGCCGAGGAGATCAAGAAGCAGAACGCCAAGAAGGTACGGGTGTTCGGCTTCACGGACGACTTGGGCTCGGCCGAGCACGGTGATTCGCTGTCCAAGCAGCGTGCCGCCGCGGTGCACGGTGTGCTCTCGCAGGAACTCGCCGCCGTAGGCATCAGCTACGAGATCCGGGGGTACGGCGAACAGTTCCCGATCGCCGAGAACAACTCCGAGGAGAACCGACGGAAGAACCGGCGTGTGGAGGTCTCCTTCCCGCGAGGCACGGCCTCATAGACTGCGGGGCTGGTTCCTCCGCACGAAGCTCAGTGGGCTCCGCCGCAATCACCTTGCAGCGGGGCCTACTTCATGTGTTCGGCCGAGGTGAGCCCGACTTTGGGTCCTGGGGCCCACGACTGCGGATGCACCGCGCCCTAGCGTCGTGTGCATGTCGCGTATGGGGGTAGTGCGCCAGCTTCGCCGGCGGATGCGTGCGCTGTTGCCACGCACCGATGCCAGGGCACTCGGGCTGCGGAAGTCGCAGTCGGGGCAGACCGCGGTGGAGTACATCGGTCTGGTCGTGGTGGTGATCGCCATCATTGGCGCGCTGGTGGCGACCGGTGGTGTGCCCGAGGCGGGCAAGGCCATCGGGAACAAGATCTGCCAGGCGGTCGGCGGCAGTTGTGGCGGCAATGGCGGGGGAGACCCGCAGGCCGCCGACGACCAGCCCGCGGCCGAGGACGGAACCGACGGCTCCGACGACGACCCCGGCGCCGGCCGGAAGCCCCAGTCCCAGATCGACTACGAAAAGGCTCTCAAAGAGCTCCAGGACGCCCAGGCCGCCGAGAAGTCCGATCAGGACAAGGCCATCGAGGCCGCCAAGGAGCTCGCGAAGATTCTTGCCGATGAGCTCGGGATCACCGATGCGCTCGACTGCATCACCAAGGGCGACATGGGCGCCTGCACCGAGACGCTCGTCAATGTGCTGCTCAGCCTGATCGGCGGCGCCGTCGGGAAGCTTGCGGCGAAGTACGGGGCGCCCTGGAAGTGGAAGAAGGCCGTCGAGCTCGTCAGGAAGCTCAAGAAGCACGGTGGGGATCTGTACGACGGGCTCACGGGGCTCATCAAGAACCGCAAGCGGGTGAGCGAGGCGGAGAAGAAACTCGCCGACGCCAAGAGGAAGCTCGACGCGGAGAAGAAGGACAAACCGAAGGACAAGGACAAGCCGCCCTCGTGTCCCGTCCACAGTTTCCCGGCCGGCACTCCCGTCCTTCTTGCCGACGGCCGGCGGATCCCGATCGAGACCGTGTCCGTCGGCACGAAGGTCACCGTCACCGACCCGGTCAGCGGGCTGACCACCGTACGCCGGGTGACCGACACCATCACGACGTACGACGACAAGGACTTCACCCGCCTCAAGGTGACGTCGAGCGGCGGTCCCGCCGTGCTGACCGCGACGGACACCCACCCCTTCTGGCTGACCGGCCGGGGCCGCTGGGCGGACGCCGGAGAGATCGTGCCGGGCGACGGGCTGAGGATGCCGTCCGGCCGGACTCTGAAGGTCGCCGCGGTCTCCCGCTACACCCAGCGGCAGACCACCCATGACCTGACGGTCGACGGTATCCACACCTACTACGTCGGCATCGGCGCCGAGAGCGCCCTCGTGCACAACAACGACGGCGACTGCCTGTCGGCGGACGAGGTCGCCGCCGCCAGGAACCCCACGGTGGGCGAAGGCGATCCGAGCAAGTTCAGGAGCCACTTCCAGCGCCACAAGAAGCTCATCGAGGACGCCCTGGGCACCACGTACAAGAAGCTGAAGGAGGACGGTCCGCGGTTCCGCCAGGACATCCAGAAGGCCATCAAGGACGGCACCTTCGAACTGGTCGGAAAGGGCACGTTGAAGAAGGGCGAGCCCGAGGGAATGATCTACCGTGGCAAGGGTGTGACCATCGTCCTCCGGGAGAACGGCGACTTCTGGACGGCGCTCGAGAGCGGAACCGGGCTCGACACGGCGATCCAGATCACCAAGAAGGTGCCGCCGAAGGCGGGTTGAGGCGGTCCTTGGCGGTCGGACCTGGGCGGTCGGGACCTCGGCGGCCTGTTGCGAGCGGGCTTCGGCGGAACGAAAGGCGTGTGGGCAATGGGTGGCTGGGGCACGGTCGACGAGGCGCTCAGGGACCACCATGTGTATGACGTCCTCGTCCCCGGCTGGATCGACCGGGAGGGGGACGTCCCCGAGTTCCGGCCGCAGCCCCTGGTCGTCTGGCTGAGGCTGGACAGCGGACTGCTGAGGTTCCGATCGGCAGGACAGTACGACCACCTGGCCGTCGAGCGCGTGCCTCAGGCCGGCTGGGACGACGTCGAGTTGCTCGCGGAGGCCGAGGACGAGGTCGTCGTCGCCTCGTACGGCGAACAGCTCTTCGGCGACGGCAGAGACACTCTGCGCTGCGTGCGGCTGCGGGCGTATCAGGTCGCGGACCACCTCAAGTGTCTCGCCCTCGACTTCGAGGGACGCCACACGCTCTTCTTCGACCCGACCTGGACGTTCGGCATCAGGATCGGCAATGTGGCCGACGAGCAGCGCTGGCGGGAGCTGTACGCGGGCGAGGAGGCCGGCGTCGAGACCGTGGACGTGTCCCTCGGAGGAAGCGGCCGTGGTGATTGATGCGTTCCGGGCCGAGACGCCCGTATGACCGAAGAAGATCCGCGACGTGACGCGCCCGTGGGGGGTGACCTGTTCACCGTGGGCCTGCTGGAGCCCGACGTGCTCGTCGCCGCGCTCGCCGGAGCCGTGGGCGTCGCACCCGCCGAGGTCGATGTGGCCGACGCGGACGCGGACCCGGAGGCGCGGAACTGGGACGCCCCCGTGCTGTGCGCCTACACCCGGCTGCCCGCCGGAGGGCTCGGCCTCCTGCTCGATGTGTACGTCGCCGAGGGGATGGGCGGGATCCTCGACGAGGCGGAGCTGGCGCGCCGGTTCGCGGCGCGGGCGGGGACGACGGTGCTGTACCCGGCCGAGGCGTTCCCGCCGAGCGCGTACTGGGCGGTGACCGCCGGCGGGCTGGTGACGCGGGCCAGGCTGTACGAACCGGAGGAGCACGAGGACCCGTACGTCGTCGACGCCGTCGAGGCGCCGGTGCCGGATCTGCCGGAAGCCCGGGTGACCGTGCTGCCGGAGGTCCTGCGCGAGGAGCGCATCGAGCTCCCGGTGACCGATGCCTTCACGGCCGCCGTCCCGGACGGCTCGGCGGGCAGCGAGGCGGACGCGGCAACGGACCCGGAAACGGACGCGGAGACGGGGGAGCAGACATGAGCGTGCCTCTCGGCGCACGGCTGCGGGACGAACTGGGGGTGCCGCGACGCGCCCGGCTCCTGGAGAGCAGCCCGCGGTCCGCTGTGTGGCGCGTCGAGATCGACGCGGGCACCGTCGTCGTCAAGCAGCTTGTGGCGGGCGCGGGGGCCGATGAGCGCTACGCGCGCGAGGTAGCCGCGCTGCGGCTCGCCGCACCGGTGCAACCGCCCGTTGTGCCACGGCTGTTGGGTGTGGACGCCGACGAGCGCGTACTGGTGCTGGAGTACGTGGAGCACAGGCCCCCGCACGCGGGCTGGGAGGTCCAGTACGCGACAGCGCTCGCCCGGCTGCATGCGGCGGGCGTGGGCGGGGGCGGCGCGGAGCTGCCGCCGTGGGCCGGGCCTGACGCGAAGGACATCGTGTCGTTTCTGGGATTCGCCGACGCGCTCGGGGTCCCCATCCCGGACGGTGTCGAGGACGCGCTGGGCCGACTCCTGGGCAGGCTCGCCGAATGGGACGGACCGCCCGCCTTGCTGCACGGCGACCCGTGCCCGGGCAACGACCTGCACACCGAGGACGGCGTTCGCTTCATCGACTTCGAGCAGGCCTGCCTCGGCAGTGCGCTGATGGAACTGGCCTATCTGCGGATCGGCTTCCCTACCTGCTGGTGCGTGACCTCCGCCCCCGAACCGCTGCTCGCGCAGGCCGAGGCGGCCTACCGCACGACCTGGCGGGAGGCGACCGGTACGGATGTCGAGGGTGAGCTCGCCGACGCCTGTGCCGGGTGGCTGATCCGGGGCGACGCGCTGGTCCAGCGCGCGGAGCGCGGGACCGTCGACCAGTTGGCCCGGGTCATGGACGAGGACTGGGAGTGGGGGACGGTGAGCGCGCGGGAGCGGCTGGTGCACCGGCTGGGGGTGGTGGCCGGGATGGGCGGCGGCACAGAAGCACTGGGCGGCCTCGGGCGGCTCGGCGCGGACATGCGGCGCGCCATGCTCGACCGCTGGCCCGGACTCCGAGGCGCGCCGAGCCGCAGGATCTAGCAGGGGCCTTTGGGTCCGTGGGCCCATGCGGGGGCGCTTACACCGCTGTTAGCGTGCGGCGACCGGACCCCGACAACGGACGAGGTGGGCACGGATGACGCAGCGGCGCACGGCAGTTGCGGCAGCGGCGATTGCCCTTGCCGTGGGGCTCACGGCCGGCTGCGGCGGCGAGGACGACACCGCCGGAAAGCCGCAGCAGCCGAAGCAGGAGACCGCCGCCGCGACGCCCGCCACCCAGGACCCGACTACGGAAACCCCCGCAGCCTCGGCCACTGCCACTTCCCAAAAGGATTTCACCCAGGCCGAGTTGGAGCAGGCCATCCTCGCCAAGGCGGACGCTCCCGGCTTCAACGTCGGCCCCCTGGGCGCCCCGCCGTCCCAGGGTGAGAGTGCCGACAAGCCCGAGTGCGCCCCGCTCACCGCCGTCATCAACGGCAAGCCGGAACCCCTCGCCCATGCCTCGGCCTATCGTCAGCTCACCGGCGCCAAGGACGACCGCCCCGCGGTCTCCGAGTTCCTCAGCGCCCACGGGGCGCAGGGCGCAGCGACCGTGCTCAGCCGGTTGCGTACCGCCGTCGAGGCCTGCAAGGGCGGCTTCACGGCGAGCGGCGGCGAGAGTCCTTCGACGTACAGGAGCGTGAAGGCGCTGCCCGTCGCCGAGGTCGGCGACGACGCGTTCGCCTATCAGGTCACCGGTGATTTCGAGGGCGATCCGGTGCCCCTGGTCTTCCAGGTCGTACGGTGCGGCGGCACGCTCGCGACGTACTACACCGCGAACCTGGAGGGCCCGGCGACCCCACAGATCCCGCAAATCCTGCTCACCGCCCAGGTGGCGAAGCTCAGTTGACCGTCACCAGCCCACCCGGGACCAGGCCCCATCCCGCCATCGCCCCGGCCTCCGCCTCCAGCACATGCCGTGCCCGAAGGCGCGGCAGGCCGAGCCGTCCCGGCTTCATGGTGTGGACCTCGACGACCCTCAACTCCTTGTCCAGGTAGGCCACATCGATCGTGAAGCGCATCCGGAAGGTGTGCACGCTGTTGCACGGTGTCAGCAGGATCGCGCCCGCGATCCCGTCCCGCCCCAGCAGCCCGCGCCGCCGCGTCCCGTACGTCGCCGCGATCTCCACCGGAACACCGCTGTTGTGCCCGGCCACGGTCAACGTCCCTGTGCCGCCCGTCCATTGACGCCGTCCACTCATGGTCGTAGACCGTAGCGCCCGGCACATCCCTGTGGGCCCCGGATCGGCGGGAGTGGGGTCCCAGGGCCCATGACCGGCTGCGGATCCCGGCCTATGCTCGCTGCCGTGTACGCCACGCTGATCGCCGTCGCCGCCCTGTGGGGCGCGGGCGCCGGGCTGCTCCTGCCGCGCGCCGTGTACCGGCTCTCCGTCGAGCCGGAGGAGGCGTGGCGCGACGCCTGCGCCGAGGGCCACCCGTTCACCGGGCCGGCGCGGGGATGGATCGGCGGGGCGCGATGCGTGGCCTGCGCCACGGCCGTTCCGGCTCGTACGGCACCCGGCACAGCGGAAGCCGAAGGCGCGCCCGCCCGCCACCCCCAGCCGCTCGTCCCGCTCATCACCGCTTTGGTGTGCGCGGCCCTCGCCGCCGCCACCGGGCCCCGCCCCGAGCTGGCCGTCTGGCTGCTGCTCACGCCCTGTGCCGTGCTGCTGGCCCTCGTCGACCGCGCCGTCCACCGCCTGCCCGACCAGCTGACCCTCCCGCTCGCCGCCGCGGCCGCGGCCCTCCTCGGGCTCGCCGCACTGCTCCCCGGCGACGGCGGATCCTGGCCCACGTCGCTGCTCGGCGGGCTCGTCCTCGGTGCCGCCTACTTCGTGCTCTTCCTGATCCACCCGAACGGCATGGGCTTCGGCGACGTCAAGCTCGCCCTCTCGCTCGGCGTCGTTCTCGGCTGGTACGGCTGGGCGGTCCTCTTCGCCGGAGCCTTCGCGGGCTTTCTGCTGGGTTCGCTGTACGGGCTCGGGCTGATGGCCCTGCGCCGCGCGAGCCGCAAGACCGCGATCCCGTTCGGGCCGTTCATGATCGTGGGCGCGCTGGCAGGAGTACTGCTCGGAGCCCTGGCGGCGATGCCGTAGAACCGGCCCGGCGTATATGTGCAAGACAACGGGGCCTTCGCCGCGCAGTATCGACCGTATGGACTGCAAGCCGGTCAATCTCACCGAAGCCCTGGCCTCCTTCGACGAGGTCTACAGCCCTCGCATCGTGGCCCGGATGAACGACTACGACGTACGGATCGCCCATACCGCCGGAGAGCACGTCTGGCACGTCCATGAGGACACCGACGAGTTCTTCCTCGTACTCGACGGGCGCTTCGACGTCGCCCTGCGTGCCGCCGACGGCACCGAGTCCACCGTCGAGCTCCGCAAGGGCGACACCTTCGTCGTCCCGAAGGGCACCGAGCACAAGCCCTCGTCGCCCGGCGGCTCGATCCTGATGTTCGAGCCCTCCGGTACGAGCACGACGGGCGACCGGCACGAGGGCGAGATCCCCGGGCATGTCGACAGCACCACCGGACACGCCCTGTCGTGACGGCGCCGCCGAGCCCGGCCCGGCGCCTCAGGCGTGAGGGCCGACGGTGACCCTGCCCACCGTCAACTCGGCCCGCCCCTGAAGGATTTCGCCGACCCGCTCGGTCTGCTGCTCCAGCTCCCGGCGGCGCGCGGCGGTCTTCAGCGCGTTCCCGACCGGTTCCACCGTCACGGCGATCCGTCGCCCGGACCGGCGCTGGTGCCAGACGCCGGCGACGGTCCCGTCGACGAGCACCACCGGGAAGTTCCCGGCCTGCCCGCCGGCCAGTGCCCGCTCGTACGCGATGCCGGGGAAGAGGAGCTCGCGCGGCTGCGAGGCGATGGTGTACGCGTCGAAGTACGGCAGCAGCCGCACGCCCCGGGGACGCTCGTCGGGGAACCCGGTGCCGCCCGAGGCCACCCACGCCGGGCTGCCCCCGAACACGACCTCCTCGATCCGTCCCTTGTCCGCGAGGGAGGTGAACAGGCCGTCGGCCCAGGCCTTCGGCGCGGCCAGCCACTTCGCGAAGTGCGCCGGTGTCGCGGGTCCGTAGGCGCGCAGATAGCGGTCCACGAGGGCGGCCGAGGCGGCAGGCCCGTCCATGGGCGTGACGCCGGGGCTGGTGTAGGTGGCCTTGCGGCCGCGGTTGGGCGCGAAGCGGAGCACCCCTCGGTGCCCGGCCTTGTGCATGACCTGACGCCAGCGCGGCCACTTGTCCTGGAAGGCGTCCATCACCCGGTCGCCGGCCCAGGAGCCGGTGCGCGCGACGATCGCCTCGGTCAGTTCGTCGATCGTCAGCTCGGCGCCGGCGAGTGCGTCCCCGATGGCCGCGACGACCTGCTCGGTCTGCTCGGGAGTCATCCGTACATCCGCGGGCATCGGGCTCGGACCGGCCGGGATCGCGGACAGCGCCCCGGTCCACAGCGGAAGATCGGCCGCGGCCAGCAGATGAACGGTGCCGCGGGACCCGTACGTCTTCACCAGGCTGCCCTCGCCCCACAGCGCCTCGCGCACATCGGCCCGGGTGGCGCCGCCGTCCAGCCGCAGCGCGAGCGACAGCTCGGCGGCGGACAGCACCTGGGCGTGCGCCCCGAGCATGGCGGCGGCGATCCCCGCCGGCGAGCTTGGGGCAGGTGCGGCCAGTCCCTGTCGCTCCAGGCGACGGGCACAGGCCTCGGTCCACGTCACTCTGTGTGTCGTCATGCGGACGACCCTAGGAGCCATCTAGGTCAGTTTCTGTCGGCCTTGCCCCACCGATGCGACCGCGGCTCCGGGCTCGATGCCGCCGTGGACGTCGTCGGCGGAGAGCGGAAAGCGCTCATCCTGTGGGCGCTGGACGACGGGACGCCTCTGGGAGAGCGGGGCGACGCGCCAACAAAGCCAAGGAGCGGGCCGTCTGACGGGGCGTGGACCTGCGGCGTCAACGGCGCGCCCGTGGCCGGGTCCCTCTTGGGGGGTACGGCTCCGGGGCGGGCGCCGGGCCCGCAGGCCGCCGCTTCCGGGCCCGGGCCTGGGATCCCCCACCGTGCCCGTATATCCGGAGCGTGATTACGGCATGGCGTGGCACTCGGCACCGCTTACGAAGGGTTATGGTGGAAACCCCCCCTCGGGCCGGTCCGTATCCCCCCCACGGACCGGCCCGTTTTATGTTCCCCTCCGCCTTCCCGGCGCTCCCTCAGCTCCGTCCGGCCCAGATGTTGGTGCCCGCGGTGTCCACGGCGAAGGTGTCGATCTCCTTCAACTCCTCGGCGCTCAGCGGCTGTCCGGCCAGCGCCGCGACGTTCTCCTCCAGCTGCCGCACGCTGGAGGCGCCGATCAGCGCCGACGTCATCCGCGGGTCCCGCAGCACCCAGGACAGCGCCAGCTGGGCGAGCGACTGACCGCGCGAGGCGGCGATGTCGTTCAGGCCGCGCAGCCGCCGGGTGACGTCGTCGGAGAGCAGGTTCGGGTCCAGGGACTTGCCCTGCGTGGCCCGCGAGCCCTCCGGGATGCCCCCCAGGTACTTGCCGGTGAGCAGACCCTGTGCGAGCGGCGCGAAGGAGATGCAGCCCATGCCCGCGTTCTCCAGCGTGTCGAGCAGGCCGTCGTCCTCGATCCAGCGGTTGATCATGGAGTACGAGGGCTGGTGGATGAGGGCCGGGACGCCCATCTCCTTCAGCAGGCCGGCCGCCTCGGCGGTCTGCTCGGCGTTGTACGAGGACACGCCCGCGTACAGCGCCTTGCCCTGCTGCACGGCGGAGGCCAGCGCGCCCATCGTCTCCTCGAGCGGAGTGTCCGGGTCGAAGCGGTGGGAGTAGAAGATGTCGACGTAGTCCAGACCCATTCGCTTCAGGGAGGCGTCGAGGGAGGACAGCAGATACTTCCGCGAACCCCACTCGCCGTAGGGTCCGGGGTGCATCAGATAGCCCGCTTTGGTCGAAATGACTAGTTCATCGCGATATGCAGAGAAATCCTGTGCGAAGATCTTGCCGAAGTTCAGCTCGGCCGAACCGGGCGGCGGTCCGTAGTTGTTCGCCAGGTCGAAATGCGTCACACCCAGGTCGAAGGCGCGGCGCAGAATCGCACGCTGCGAGTCCAGGGAACGGTCGTCGCCGAAGTTGTGCCAAAGACCGAGGGAGATCGCGGGGAGCTTGAGCCCGGAGCGGCCACTGCGCCGGTACTCCATCGACTCGTAGCGGTCCGCGGCGGCTCGGTAGAAAGGGGAATCAGTCACGCATCCCTCCTTATCACGGACTTGTGACAGACCGGGTTGGGCCGCCGTGGCCCGTGCGCAGTACTGTGGCGGCTTCGGGGACTGCCGCACACGGGGGTCAGGGACTGTGCTGCATCTCCCGGGGACTGAGACATCAGCGGCCGGCGCCGCGGAGCCCCCGGACCCGACAAAGGGCCGGTGCGCCCGACAGAACCGAGAGGTGAACTCAGTGAACTTGCGCGACCTGGTGTACGGGCTCTACGCACGCCGGGTGGAAGGCCGCCTCGACCACGCCCAGGTGCCCAAGCACATCGGCGTCATCCTCGACGGCAACCGTCGCTGGGCCAAGGCGTCCGGCGGTACCGCCGCGCAGGGCCACAAGGCCGGGGCCGACAAGATCTCCGAGTTCCTCGGCTGGTGCCACGAGACCGATGTCGAGGTCGTCACGCTGTGGATGCTGTCCACGGACAACTTCGACCGGCCCGAGGACGAGCTGATCCCGCTGCTCGGCATCATCGAGGACACGGTCCGCGGCCTGGCTGCCGACGGCCGCTGGCGTGTCCACCACGTGGGCACGCTCGACCTGCTGCCCGCCCGCACCCAGTCCGTACTGAAGGAAGCCGAGCAGGCGACCGTAGGCATCGACGGCATACTCGTGAACGTCGCCGTCGGCTACGGAGGCCGCCAGGAGATCGCGGACGCCGTCCGCTCCCTCCTGCTGGAGCACGCCAGCAAGGGCACGAGCTTCGAGGAACTCGCCGAGATCGTCGACGTCGAGCACATCTCCGAGCACCTCTACACCCGCGGCCAGCCCGACCCCGACCTGGTCATCCGTACCAGCGGCGAGCAGCGTCTGTCCGGATTCATGCTCTGGCAGAGCGCCCATTCCGAGTACTACTTCTGCGAAGTCTTCTGGCCGGCCTTCCGCAAGGTCGACTTCCTGCGCGCGCTGCGCGACTACGCGGCGCGTCACCGCCGCTACGGCTCCTGACGGGATTCCCGCGGCTCACGTACACCCGGGTGAGTGCTGTTACCCCCTGTTCATCCTTGCGCCGTCATATGCCATGGCATGGCTGCGCATGTTCGAGGGAATATCCCTTCCAGAGTGAGTGGCATGGAGTCCGCTCACCCGGGAGGCCCTTTGCACCAGGACGACCGTGCAGTTCCTGTACGGACGACGGGGAGGGCCGGTGCTCGGCCCGCGCATCGGCGCCCGAGCCCGGCCCCATCCCCCCGCGACGCCATCGCAGTCGCACCCCGACCTGATCCGAGGGGGTACGTCCTTCCGTGGTGACCAGCACAAAGCGCCGCATGCCCGACAGGCGCACCTATGTTCTCGACACCAGCGTCCTGCTGGCCGACCCGAATGCTCTGACCCGCTTCGACGAGCATGAAGTGGTGCTCCCGATCGTGGTCATCACAGAGCTGGAGGCCAAGAGGCACCATCCGGAACTCGGTTACTTCGCCCGCCAGGCGCTGCGCCTGCTGGACGACTACCGGATCCGGTACGGACGCCTCGACGCCCCCATCCCCATGGGCGACCTCGGAGGCACGCTCCGTGTCGAGCTCAACCACTCCGATCCCGGCGTCCTTCCGGCCGGCTTCCGATTGGGGGACAACGACTCACGGATCCTGGCGGTGGCACGCAACCTCCAGGCCGAGGGGTACGACGTCACGGTCGTCTCCAAGGATCTGCCCCTGCGCATCAAGGCCTCGTCCGTCGGCCTGCTCGCCGAGGAGTACCGCGCCGAGCTCGCCATCACCGACTCCGGCTGGACCGGTATGTCGGAACTGCCGCTCTCCGCCGATCAGGTGGACCTGCTGTACGGAGAGGAGACGCTGTACGTCCCCGAGGCGGCCGAACTGCCCGTCCACACGGGTCTCGTCCTGCAGTCCGAGCGGGGCAAGGCGCTGGGCCGGGTCTCGGCCGAGGGCAATGTGCGGCTGGTGCGCGGCGACCGGGAGGCCTTCGGCATCCACGGCCGCAGCGCCGAGCAGCGCATCGCACTCGATCTGCTCCTCGACCCGGACGTCGGCATCGTCTCGCTGGGCGGCCGGGCCGGCACCGGAAAGTCGGCGCTGGCCCTGTGTGCCGGTCTCGAGGCGGTCCTGGAGCGCAGACAGCATCAGAAGGTGATGGTCTTCCGGCCGTTGTACGCCGTGGGCGGGCAGGAGCTCGGCTATCTGCCGGGCACCGAGGCCGAGAAGATGAGCCCCTGGGCGCAGGCCGTCTTCGACACGCTCTCGTCCGTGGCGGGCCGAGAGGTCATCGAGGAGGTGCTGGGGCGCGGCATGCTCGAGGTCCTGCCGCTCACCCACATCCGGGGCCGCTCGCTGCACGACGCGTTCGTCATCGTCGACGAGGCCCAGTCCCTGGAACGGAACGTCCTGCTGACTGTTCTGTCCCGTATCGGGGCCAATTCCCGGGTTGTTCTCACGCATGACGTGGCACAACGGGACAATCTGCGCGTAGGCCGATATGACGGAGTGGTCGCCGTCGTCGAGAAGTTGAAGGGTCATCCGCTCTTCGCGCATGTCACTCTCACCCGCTCCGAGCGCTCCCAGATTGCCGCGCTTGTGACCGAAATGCTGGAGGACGGACAGATCTAGTACGGATTGCAACAGGTTGGGGCAGTACGGCAGTTGGCGCCGCCCGGCAAAGCGCAAGAGCGTAGCCGGGCGGCGTCGTGCTGTCCGCCGGTTTCCGTAAAACCCCTGGACCAAACGGCATGTGACCTTTCACACGCAACGAAGAATTGCCTTGCGGTGTCGGCTTCCGGCAGAGTCTTGCTTCCGTCAGGCCCCGCATACGGCACACCAGCACCACCAGGTGCACCGCACCACACAACTCAAGATCTGCCGTCGTATGCCGCCCGCGAGCATGATGCGGCTTCTCCCGGAAGGGAGTTGCCCACCGGGCCCGCGCCTCCCGTGACCCAAGCAAGGGGAGGCCAGCGCCAGGGGCACGATTGCGCCCGCGAGGTCACCTATGCGGGCGTTGCTGGAAGGACACCGTGTGAGCCGGATCTCGGTCCGGGGATTCGCCGTGGCATCTGCCACTGCGGTCACCACCGTCGGCGCCGTCGTGGGCGTTGCGTCGGGCAATGCCCAGCCCTCGGGCGACAACCTCGAGGCAACGGCAGCCGACGCGACTCTCCTCGCAGACATACCCGTGGGTCAGCAGGCCCAGATTCAGGTCTCGTCCCTGACGCAGCAGGCTGACGCACAGGCCGCTGCCGCCGACGCGGCCGCGAAGAAGTCTGCCGAGGAAGCCGCCCGCATCCAGGCCGCCAAGACCGCCAAGGCGAAGAAGGAAGCCGCCGAGGAGCAGGCGGAGCGCGAGGCCGAGGAGAAGGCCGCGCGCGCCAGCCGCGACTCCGTGCGCGACGCGTCGAGCTTCTCCGCGAAGAGCTCCTACTCCGTCGCCGAGGTCCAGGCAATCGCACGGCAGATGGTCCCCGGTGACCAGTTCCAGTGCTTCAGCAACATCGTGGACCACGAGTCCACCTGGAACTACCAGGCGCAGAACCCTTCTTCCGGCGCCTACGGTCTCGTCCAGGCACTGCCCGGCTCGAAGATGTCCTCGGCCGGCGCCGACTGGCAGACCAACCCGGCCACGCAGATCAAGTGGGGCCTGAACTACATGAACGAGCGCTACGGCAGCCCCTGTGGCGCGTGGTCGTTCTGGCAGGCCAACAACTGGTACTAGATCCGGCCGCCGCTCAACTTCGCGGAGCCCCTCGCCGTCATACGGTGGGGGGCTTCGTGCGTGTAGCGTCGGGTTCGAAAAGCTCCGGGGGGAGTGGTGGGGGGAAGAGGGAAGATCATGTCAAGACTGCCAGGATGGCTTGCCGGTATGGGCGCCTCTCTGACCCGGATCGGCGAGCACCTGGAGGAGCGGCGCACCGAGGCGGCCAAGGACGACGTGCCCGATGTCGTCGTGCCTGACGTTGTCGTGCCCGACGCCATGCCGTCGGCTGCGGGAAGCGTCCCGCCACCCCCCTCGTACGCCCCCGCCATAGCCGCGAGGCCCGATCCCGTCGCGGCCATCCCCTGGGGCATCCGCGTTGCCGCGGAAGCCGGCTGGCGGCTGCTCGTACTGGCAGGCACGCTCTGGGTGTTGATCCGCGTCATCAGCGCCGTGCAACTGGTCGTCCTCGCCTTCGTCGCCGCGCTGCTCGTCACCGCGCTGCTCCAGCCCACCGTGGCCCGGCTGAAGAGACTGGGCCTGCCGCGGGGACTTGCCACCGCCGTCACCGCGATCGCAGGCTTCGTCGTCATGGGCCTGGTCGGCTGGTTCGTGGTCTGGCAGGTCATGGACAACCTCGACGATCTCTCCGACCGGGTGAGGGACGGTATCGAGGAGCTCAAGCGCTGGCTGCTCGACAGCCCCTTCCATGTCACCGAGCAGCAGATCAACGACATAGCCAAGAACCTCAGCGACACCATCGGGACCAACACCGAGGAGATCACCTCGGCCGGTCTTCAGGGCGTGACGGTGATGGTGGAGCTCCTCACCGGAATGCTGCTGGCGATGTTCTCCACGCTCTTCCTGCTGTACGACGGCAAGCGCATCTGGCAGTGGGTGCTCAAGCTGGTCCCGGCACAGGCCCGCGAGGGTGTCGCCGGAGCCGGTCCGCGGGCCTGGCGCACACTGACCGCCTATGTGCGCGGCACGGTGCTGGTGGCGTTGATCGACGCGATCTTCATCGGCCTCGGCATCTACTTCCTCGATGTCCCGATGGCCGTCCCGCTGGCCGTGTTCATCTTCCTGTTCGCCTTCATCCCGCTCGTCGGCGCGGTCGTCTCGGGCGCGCTGGCGGTCGTCGTCGCGCTCGTCACCCAGGGCGTGTTCACCGCGCTGATGGTGCTGATCGTCGTGCTGGCCGTGCAGCAGATCGAAGGCCATGTGCTACAGCCGTTCATCCTGGGCCGCGCGGTGCGGGTCCATCCTCTCGCCGTCGTCCTCGCGGTCGCGGCGGGCGGCCTGACCGCGGGCATCGGCGGCGCGGTGGTGGCGGTGCCGCTGGTGGCGGTGACCAACACGGTCGTCGGCTATCTGCGCGCGTACAGCAAGGAGCAGGCGCTGCGGGCCGCGCAGCCGCTGTACGACGGGACGGCGATCGAGGCCGCGCCCACTCCGGTGCCGGTCCCTCCGGGGGCGCAGGAGGCGTAGCGGTCGTGCTCGACCGCCGCGGCGGACAGGGCGCAACTCCTGGCGGCCCCGGGTCGAGAGCATCATCGTGAGCCGGGGCCGCGCTCCGGGTTCAGTGCGTAATGCGCAACTGACCGCACGAACGGTGAACCGTGCGCTGAACTCTTCCGAACAGCCTGGTGAAAGTCGTTCATTACTGACCGGAAACCGAACAGCGGTGGCTAGCGTCCGCTGCCATGAAACACATACGCACAGCAGCGGGGCTCTGTCTCGCGCTGCTGTTCCTCGTGCTGGGCATCGGCGCCCAGCCCGCACTTGCGCATGTCTCCCGCGAGCATGCCGAACTCGTCGTGGCCACCGGCGACAACGTCACCAGCGGCCGCCTCATCGTGCACCGCGACATCGTCTCCCCGCAGGCCGCCGGAGCCTGGGCATCCTCGGCGCTGCAGGCCGGCTGCCCGGCCACCGGCTCGGGCGTGCCCGGTGACGACGGCGGGGTTCCCGGTGGTGTCGTCATCGAACTGGCGTGGAGCTGCCACGTCGACGCACTCGACCTGAGCGCGCTGATCGAGAAGGGCGGACTGACCCAGGTCGTCGTCGAGTTCGACGGCACCGCGGTCGACGCCTCCGCGGCCACGCCGCTCGTCGACGCCAGGGGCGCGCACGCGCTGCCGACGTTCCCCTGGCTTTCCGTCGCGCTCATCACGGCCGCCGGTGTCGTGCTGCTGCTCGCCGCCTGGCGGCTGCCGTCCCTGGTACGCGCGCTGGGCCGCACCCGGCGCCGGTTCAAGCTGGCGACCGCGGGCGCCGTCGCCCTGTCCTTCCTCGCGCCCCAGGCGGCCTTCGCCGACGACACGGCACCGGCCACCGTCACCGTCGAGGGCACCGTTTTCAAGGACCGCAACGGCAACGGCAAGCGGGACAGCGGCGAGCGGCCCATGGCCGGCGTCGATGTCACGGACGGAGCCGCCTGGGCAACCACCCGCGCAGACGGCTCGTACACCCTTCAGACCGATCCGACCCGGCGCGAGACCGACCTCGTCAGCATCGTCTCGCCCGACGGATACACCCCGGCCCTGCGCAAGGACTACATCCCGCAGTTCTTCCACAAGGTCCCCGAGACCGGCGGCACCGGCATCGACTTCGCGCTCGTACCCGACCCCAACGCCTCGAACCCCACCGAGAAGTGGGTCATGAACTCCGACCCCGAGGTCGGCAACCGCACCGACGCCGAGGCCCGCACGGCACTGCCGCAGTGGACCGGCCAGGTGCAGGCGATGTCCGAGGTCGACGGCGCGACGATGCAGATCGCGACCGGCGACCTGACCGTCACGGACTATGCGGAAGAGCCGCGACGGCAGGGCGGCTACGACCTGTTCAGCAAGGGACTGGAACAGGGGCGGCTCGGCCACCCCTTCTACCCCGTGATGGGCAACCACGACTTCGGCGGTACAGCCACCTCCAAGGGCTACGCGGGCAGCCTGGAGTACTACCGCCGCAACCTCGCCCCCGAGTGGTACAGCTTCGACCGCAACGGCCGCCACATCGTCGTGCTCGAGGACAACTACGACGCGAGCGGGCTGAAGCCGCAGCTGGAATGGCTGCGCAGGGATCTGGCCCAGCACGCGGTCGGCAAGCAGGTGTTCGTCTTCGCGCACCGCTCGCTGTTCACCCAGTGGGGACCTGGCGCCGGCATGCAGCCGACCATCGACGAGCTGGCCAAGTACGACGTACGGATGGTCGCGGCAGGCCACAACCAGCAGGCCGAGTTCCGGCGCGGCGCCTTCAAGCGGTCCGTCGAGATCAACAACCAGGGCACCTACGGCATCGACGGCGCCCACCCCGACTACAAGGTCCTCGACTTCAGCGGCATCACGGACAATCCGCGCACATATCGTAACGAGGACACCGGCCATGTGACCGGCATCCACCGGCAGTTCGACATCGACGACGACTCCGCGCTGGTCAGCCCGGCGCAGAACAGCGTGCACGGCGCGAGGGCCGGTGTCCCCGTCGAGGTGTACGCGGAGGACGACGGCCGCACGCCCGCGAAGGCGACACTGACCGTACGCAACAGCCGCGGCCATGTGGTGTCGTACACGACCGTGCGCTTCGGAAAGGGAGCGGCGCGGCCCGGCATCGAGAACTGCTACACCCCTCCCGGTGGCGAGCCCGAGCCCTGCCCCGACGCACGCGGCGCCTGGACCCGGGCGAGCGGCAAGGTGACCGGGCTGCGGCCGGGCACGTACACCGCCGAGACGGTCGCCTACGACACGCAGGGCAAGAAGTTCCCGGAGGTGCGGAACACCTTCGAGGTCGTACGCGACTCCGAACTCGCGAAGCCGAAGACCGGGCAGGACTGGCTGCGGCAGGGCGGCAACGAGGCCGGGCGGTCCGCGAGCGGCGACGAGCCGGGCGCGAGGCTCGACCTCAAGTGGGCCCGCCACACCGGCGAGCAGTTCAACCTCAACGGCTCGGTGATCGCGGACGGCAAGCTGATCGTCTCGTCCCGCGCCTTCGACTCGCCGCACAGCATGATGCTCGCCTACGACATCGCCTCCGGGCGTGAGATCTGGCGTACGTACCTGGACGGCGACGCCGAGTCGGCGCCGACGCTCCACGACGGCAAGGTGTATCTGACGACCGGTGTCGGACGCGTCTACGCGCTCGACACCGAGGACGGCGGTATCGCCTGGCAGTCGATCGACCGCGAGGAGGCCCACGGCGACACCGTGCGCCGCTACGGCCGCGCGGGCGGACCGGTCAGCGTCTTCGGACTGGCGGGCGGGGACGACCGTACGGTCGCCGTCTACCAGGACGCGAGCACGATCCGCTGCCGGGACGCCGAGACCGGCGGGCTGCTGCCCGGCGGGTTCGGGGCAGCGTTCTCCTGGGGCCAGGCTCACAGCACGGCAATCCGCGAGCCCGGCTCCAACACCGCCTATCTGCACTCCATGTCGAGCAACACGGTCATCGCCATGGACCTCGCGAGCTGCAAGCAGCTGTGGGCGAAGGACACCGCGGGCGGCATCGACAGCCACTCGTCGCCCGTCCTGACCGACCCGACGTCCTCGGGCGGCGCGGCGAAGCTGGTGACGAACACGGCTTCCAGCACCCGTGGTCACGACCCGAAGACGGGCGCGGTCACCTGGGAGTCCAAGCTGGGCGGCCGCAGCGTCTGCGAGCCGGGTCCCGCCGCGATCACCAGCCCGGCCGTGTGGGGCGCGACCGCCTATGTCGCGGGCCGCGACGGTGTCGTACGCGCCTATGACACGAGCGCGGCCGATCCGTCGAATCCGGTGTGGGAGTCCAAGTCCGGCTATCTGCCGGGGGAGAGCCCGCTGGACGACAAGTGGCGGGTGGCCATGGGCTGTTCGGTGGGCGACGGTTCTCCGACGATGCACCCGCTGGTGACGGAGTCCCTGGTGTACGTGGGGACGTGGGACGGGCGACTGCTCGTCCTGGACCGTGCCGACGGCAAGCAGATCGCGTCGTACAACCTCGGTGCGGGTGTTGCCTCCGCCCTGGCCGTGAGCGGTGACTGGATCGTCGCCCTGACGGACGACGGCACGGTCCACGCGCTGGCCGCACGCAGGGACTGAGGGGAAGCACGACTGTGCGATCACTCCGCACCGGGGTGCTGCTCGTCCTGGCCGCCGTCCCCGCGCTGCTCTTCGGCAGCGCGGGGACGGCGCAGGCGCACCCCTTCGGCACACCACCCGTCGTCCGCGTCGAGGCGAAGGGCTCGGCCGTGGACGCGGCCTGGTCCGCGCAGAAGGACGATGTCGCCGTCCTGACGAAGAAGTCCGGCGGCGATGTGACGGGCTATCTGCGCTCGCACATCGTCGTACGGCAGGACGGCAGCCCGTGCCGTGTCGAGAGTGCGGAGGGGACGAAGCTCCACTTCGCCTGTCCGCGGCCGGTGGACAGGATCACCCTGACGGTCACGGCGCTGACGGACATCGACCCCGCGTACCGCACGCTCTCCGTGACAGAGCTGGGCGGCGGGGGACTGCACACGGCGAAGGAGCCCACGCGGGAACTCTCCCTCACATCGGCGGGCGGCGGGAGCAACTCATCAGCGTCCGACGGCGGTTGGACCACCGACCTGACGTCGCTCCTGGACCGCGGACCGGCCCTCCCGGTGGCGCTGCTCCTCTCGGCGGCCGTGGGCGCGCTGCACGCCTGCGCGCCCGGGCACGGAAAGTCGCTGGCCGCCGGGTACCTGGTGGGCGCCGGTGGCAGACCGCGCGACGCGGTGTGGCTGGGTGGCATCGTCGCCGTGATGCACACGCTCTCGGTCGCGGTCCTGGCCGTCGGCTGGTGGCTGGCGGCGAAGAGCACCCCGGACATGGCGGCCGTGACGGGGTGGCTTCAGCTGATCGCGGCGCTGGTGGTGGCGGGGGTGGGGGTGAGCCTGCTGCGGAAGCATCTGCGCAAGCACCATCACCATCACGGGCACCATCACGGGCACGACCACGGTCACAGCCATGAGATCCCGGACGCGGCCTTCCTGCTCACCTGGCGAGGTCTCGTCCTCCTCGGCGCATCGGGCGGACTGCTGCCCTCGCCGTCCGCCTTCCTGGTGCTGCTGACCGGGCTGCTCACCGGCAAGGTCGGCATCGCCCTGGCGATGGTCGCGGCCTTCGGCGCCGGGATGGCTCTGACGCTCACCGGCGTCGGCCTGATCGTGCTGCGCGGCCGTGACGCGCTGCTGGACCGCGTCTCCCGCTCCCCGGCCCTGCGCACCTGGACGCGGAGGGTTCCGCTGTTCGCGGCCTCGGCCGTGGTGGCCGGCGGCACGGTGGCCTCGGCGCTGGCGGCGGGCCAACTCCTCGTGCCGTAGCGGTCGGTACGGCAAAGGCGCCTGCGCCCGGCTCGAAGCCGGGCGCAGGCGCCTTCGTACACGGCCTTACTCGGCCAGGACGGCTTCCGCGTCCAGGGTCGTACCGACCGCCTGGATCACCGCGGCGATCTTGAAGGCCTCCTGGATCGTCTCGCGGTCCACACCGGCCTTACGGAGCACCTGCTCGTGCGAGTCGAGGCACTGACCGCAGCCGTTGATCGCGGAGACGGCGAGCGACCACAGCTCGAAGTCGACTTTCTCCACACCCGGGTTGCCGATGACGTTCATCCGCAGACCCGCGCGCAGCGTCCCGTACTCCGGGTCCGACAGCAGGTGCCGGGTCCGGTAGAAGACGTTGTTCATCGCCATGACGGCGGCGGCCGACTTGGCGGCGGTGTACGCCTCGGGGGAGAGGCTGGCCTTTGCCTCGGGCTCCAGCTCGCGCAGCACCTTCGGCGAGCGCGAGGCGATCGCGCAGGCCAGGACGGTGCCCCAGAGCTGCTGCTGAGGCAGCTCACTGTTGCCGATGACCGAACCGAGGTTCAGCTTCAGGTCCTTGGCGTAGTCCGGGACCGCGGACTTGAGGGTGTCGAGGGACATCTCGATCACTCGCCCGACAGAAGCGCGACCGGGTCGAGGGTGTTCTCGCCCTTGGTCCAGTTGCACGGGCACAGCTCGTCGGTCTGCAGGGCGTCGAGCACCCGCAGGACCTCCTTGGGGTTACGGCCGACGGAGCCGGCGGTCACCATCGTGAACTGGATCTCGTTGTTCGGGTCGACGATGAAGACGGCGCGCTGCGCGAAGCCGTCCTCGCCCTCGATGCCGAGGTCGCGCATCAGCTCGTGCCTGGAGTCGGCCATCATCGGGAAGGGCAGGTCACGCAGGTCGGCGTGGTCCTTGCGCCAGGCGTGGTGGACGAACTCGGAGTCGCCGGAGAAGCCGAGGATCTGTGCGTCACGGTCGGCGAACTCGTCGTTCAGCTTGCCGAAGGCCGCGATCTCGGTAGGGCAGACGAAGGTGAAGTCCTTGGGCCACGCGAAGACCACCTTCCACTTGCCCTCGTAGGACTTGTGGGTGATCTCCTCGAACTCCTTGCCGCTCTCCAGCGAGACGCAGGCGGTCAGTTCGAACGTGGGGAACTGGTCACCAACAGTGAGCACGCGCTCTCCTTGCACAGGTGGATTTCCCTTGTGGGGTCTTCCAGGGGGTTGGACGGATCCCGATCCTGGCACAGAGTGCATTGATCACAGAAATAGCTAGACTCGGTCGGCGCGATCGGAGACAGCTATCAGTGGGTGGGACAAACAGGATGAAACAGCCGAGCCTCGCGCAGCTGCGCGCCTTCGCGGCCGTGGCGGAGCATCTGCACTTCCGGGACGCCGCGGCAGCAATCGGGATGAGTCAGCCCGCACTCTCGGGGGCCGTGTCCGCCCTGGAGGTGGCACTGGGTGTCCAGCTGCTGGAGCGTACGACCCGCAGGGTGCTGCTGTCCCCGGCCGGGGAGCGGCTCGCGGTGCGGGCCAAGGCGGTGCTGGAGGCGGTCGGTGAGCTGATGGAGGAGGCCGAGGCGGTACGCGCCCCCTTCACCGGAGTCCTCAGGCTCGGTGTGATCCCGACCGTCGCTCCCTACCTCCTGCCGAACGTGCTGCGGCTCGTGCACGACCGCTACCCCGACCTCGATCTCCAGGTCCACGAGGAACAGACCTCCTCGCTGCTGGAGGGGCTCGGCGCCGGGCGGCTCGATCTGCTGCTGCTCGCCGTGCCGCTCGGGGTGCCCGGAGTGACCGAACTGCCGCTGTTCGACGAGGACTTTGTGCTGGTCACTCCCGATGACCACTGGCTGGGCGGCCGGCAGGACATCCCGCGCGAGGCACTGCGCGAGTTGCATCTGCTGCTGCTTGACGAGGGGCACTGCCTGCGCGACCAGGCCCTCGACATCTGCCGTGAGGCCGGACGCACCGAGGGTGCCCCGGTGACCACGACCGCCGCGGGCCTGTCGACCCTCGTGCAGCTGGTCGCGGGCGGGCTCGGCGTGACGCTGCTGCCGCGTACGGCGGTCGACGTCGAGACCGGCCGGGGCGGGCGGCTGCAGACGGGGTACTTCGCGGAGCCCGCTCCCGCGCGCCGGATCGCCCTGGCGATGCGCGCGGGTGCCGCACGCCAGGGAGAGTTCGTGGAGTTCGCGCAGGCACTGCGGGAGGCGATGGCGGTGCTTCCGGTCCGGGTGCTCTCCGCCGGAGCCCCGGGCCGCGGAGCTGACTCTTAAGTAGGCGGTCGGTTTTCTGATCGACGACGGTCCCTGACCGGCGGGGACATTGCAGCTTCGGTCATATTGCATGACCGGCGGAAGATGCGCCTCCGCGGCTGATACACATACCCCCTCGGTGTCATATGTCAGGCACCAGTGCGAAATTCATGTGTCCTGAAATTCGTGTGCCCTGAAATTCATGGGCGCTGAATCGATGGGCGCGGCTGCCAAGGGGGAGTGATGCCAGACATTCGCGAATCCCTTCACCGCGCCGGACAGGGGATGCTCTCTCTCGCGCTGGCCCAGTGCCGCGCGGCCGGATCGACCATGGTCCTTCGGGTGTGCGGCCGGCCCGGCGGCGTGTTCCATCTCCGGCAGGGCAGCGTGGTCGCGGTCGAGAGCCCCGGCGCCCCCGGAATCGAGACGCTGCTGCTGCGCTCCGGCCGGGTCAGCGAGGCGGACTGGGCCGCGTTGGTCCCGGCGGGCAGGGACTCGCGCAGGCCCGTCGCCGAACTGGTGGCGCGTGGGCACATCGGCGCCGCCGAACTCCAGGTCGTATCCGCGATGGCCCTCCAGGACGCGGTCTTCGCCGTCCTCGCGGGAGACATGGGGGACTGCCTCGCCGATACCGAGAGCGGCCCGCTGGTCCCGGTCGGCCCGGGTGAGGACCCGCTGCAGCTGCTCGACGACGCGGTCAGGAAACTCGCCGCTCTCGCCGCGATGCCCCACGCCGTCCTGCCCGACCGGGAGCGGGTCGTCGTACGCCGCGGCGTCGACGGCCCGGCCGAGGACCTGGCGCCCCACAGAAAGGAGATCCTCTATCTCGCCGACGGCAGGCGCACCCCGCGGGACATCGCCTTCATGATCGGCCGGGGCGTCTACCACGTGACCGTCGAGATCTCCCGGATGCTCGCCGAGGGGCTGCTGGAGCGGGCCAGTCGCAGTGCGGGGACCGGCGTTCCGCGTGTGTGGGCGACGCAGGCTCCGGTGCCGCGGCGTCCGGCCGCCGCCCCGGATGTTGGGGACGCGACCGGGGAGCTGCCCCGCCGCACCCCCGGGGCCAGCGGGATTACGGAGAAGACTCTCGCCGCGGACGTTTCCGCGACGAGCTGGAAAGGGCTCTTCCGATTTCGAAGCCGTACCCGGACAGCGAATTCCGGGGTCGCGGACTCCTGAAGAGCCGGGGAAATCATGCACATGTGCGAGAGGGCTCAGTGAATGGATCATAATGCTCTGGCCGGGGAAATGAAGGGACTCCGCGACCAGATACCAGGAATTACCGATACGGCGGTGGTGGCCGTCGACGGGCTGCTCATCGCGGCCGACACAGAGGACGCCATCGAACCGAACGGCCTCGCCGCGCTCGCCGCGGCCGGCCTCGGTCTTGCCCGGCGTACGGCAGCGGCCACCGGCCGCGGATCCCTGCGGCGCACGGTCGCCTACGGAAACCGGGGCTGTGCGGCCGTGTACGCGGTGGGTGACACCGCCCTGATGGTGGTGCTCGGCGACGAGGGGCTCGACGTCGAACGGCTCCACCTCGAATCCAAGCCGATGCTGAACCGCATCGGAGCCATCCTGTCCGGAGGGAAGTAACGCGCATGGCGACGAAACGCATGGCCCAGGGGTTCTCGGACCAAGTCATGGCCCTGGTGAAGGCCATGAGGTCCGAGACGCCCGACTGTCTGGCGGCCGGTGTCGTCGACCTGGCGACCGGCATGCTCCTGTCGTACGAGACCGTCGACAGTCATCCGCCGGAGGTGCTTGACCTGCTCGCCGGAGCGACGCTGGACCTGTTCCAGGGGCGCACGGTGGTGATGATCGAGGACGTCTTCAAGGAACGCAGGGGCGTCAATACCGATCAGCACTACTTCCAGGAAATCCTCGTGAACAGCGACAACTTGACCCATCTGTTCATCCGCATGAACGAGAGCCAGGACGTCGTCGTAGTCGCGGTGTGCCGCAAGTCGGTGAACGTGGGCATGCTCTTCGCCCAGGCCAGGCGGGTGATGAAGGAGTTCGGCGGGATCTGATCCCACCGGTCCCTCGGCGCTGGATGTGCGGCCCGGCCGCACATCCAGCCCGACCGGCGTTTCGAGGACACGACCGAAGGCGTACGGGGGTCTGGCTTGCCCCACTTATGGGAAAGGGGCGGGGTGGGGCAAAGAAGGCGGACCCCCGCCACCCGGCGGGCGGGAGCTACTCCGCTTCGTCCCGCGGCCCCGCCGCCGGCGGGCGGCCCCGTCGCGGGAGTGGCCCGACGCCGCCCGGCAGGCGGCCCGCGTCCGACAGGGCGCGGCGCAGCACGAACTCGATCTGCGCGTTCGCGCTGCGCAGTTCGTCCGAGGCCCACCGCGCCAGCGCCTCGTACACCGCCGGGTCGAGCCGCAGCAGCACCTGCTTGCGTTCGGGCGGCGGCGTCACTGGTAGAGCGTGCCCGTATTGAGGACCGGCTGGGGCGCACGGTCACCGCACAGCACCACCATCAGATTCGACACCATCGCCGCCTTTCGTTCCGCGTCGAGCTCCACGATGTCCCGCTCCTGGAGCCTGGCCAGCGCCGCCTCGACCATGCCGACCGCGCCGTCCACGATCTGCCGCCGTGCCGCGACCACCGCGCCCGCCTGCTGGCGCTGGAGCATCGCGGAGGCGATCTCCGGCGCGTACGCGAGGTGTGTGAAGCGGGACTCGATGATGTGGACGCCCGCCGCCTCCACGCGCGCGTGCAGCTCGATCGCCAGCTTCTCCGTGATCTCTTCCGCGTTGCCGCGCAGCGACAGGCCGTCCTCGTCGTGCGCGTCGTAGGGGTACTCGATGGCGATGTGCCGCACGGCCGCCTCGGTCTGCGTCGAGACGAACTCCAGGAAGTCGTCGACCTCGAACAGCGCCTGGGCGGTGTCCTCGACCTTCCACACCACGACCGCGGCGAGTTCGATCGGGTTGCCGTACGCGTCGTTGACCTTCAGGACGGCGGTCTCGTGGTTCCGCACCCGCGTGGAGATCTTGGTCCGCGAGGTGAGCGGGTTGACCCAGCGCAGTCCGTCCGTACGGATCGTGCCCCGGTAGCGCCCGAAGAGCTGGACGACCCGCGCCTCGCCCGGCGCGACCGTGTTGAGTCCGCACATCGCGAAGAACGCGGCGACCGCGATCACGATCCCGAGGACTATCAGGGCCGCCTTTGTGCCGGCCGCGGCGGCGGAGGCGCCGATCACGATGAGTGCCACTCCGCCGCCGAGGCCGAGCAGCCCCAGCAGCAGGGCGAGTCCCCCGCCGATGCTGTGTGCCGGAATTTCCCGAACCTGTGGTGTCGGCATCTGCGGCAGGTCGTCCACGGTCGAAGTGCTGGTGGCAGGCATGTTCGCTCCCCGTTTGTGCCGTCGGCGACCACCGCCGACGTCTTAGCATAGTGATATCACTTTAACCGGCATCGCAACCCTGCGCACCTCTCATGAGTCGGTTCCATGAGACGGGGTGCTGATTCTCACGTCCGGAAAAGACCGGATCGGTTGCCCTTTGTCTGTACGAGCGGTGTTAGCTTTCTGAGCTGATTCCGGGCCGGTTCCGGCCACGAGACCACAGAAAACGACGAGCGGAGCAACGAAGCGATGGGCCGAGCGGATGAGCGGCAGGCCCGGCAGCGCGGCGCGCGCCGGGCGAAGAAAGCCAAGCCCACCGGCATACGGCGCTTCTTCACCTGGAGGAAGCTGCTGGGCACTTTCTTCGGCCTCTGCCTGCTGGTGATGGGCGCGTTCTTCGTGATCTATCTGATGGTTCCCGTGCCCACGGCCAACGCCCAGGCCGAGATGCAGAGCAACGTCTACAAGTTCAGCAACGGCAAGATCCTCACCCGCACCGGCAAGATCAACCGCGAGATCGTCCCACTCGAGAAGATCCCCAAGGACGTTCAGTACGCCTTCGTCGCCGCGGAGAACAAGACCTTCTTCAAGGACTCCGGAGTCGACTTCAAGGGCACCGCCCGCGGCCTGATGAACACCCTTACGGGCAAGGGCAAGCAGGGTGGCTCGACCATCACCCAGCAGTACGTCAAGAACTACTACCTGAACCAGGACCAGACGGTCACCCGCAAGCTCAAGGAGCTGGTGATCTCGCTCAAGGTGGATCAGAACAAGGAAAAGAGCGAGATCCTCGCGGGGTACATGAACACCAGCTACTACGGCCGCAACGCGTACGGGATCCAGGCCGCGGCCCAGGCGTACTACCGCAAGGACGCCCAGAACCTGAACGTCGCCGAGGGCGCCTATCTCGCGGCTCTCCTCCAGGCTCCCAGCCAGTACGACTGGGCCGTCGCCTCGGACACCGGCAAGAAGCTGGCCAAGGAGCGCTGGGACTACGTACTCGACAACATGGTCGAGGAGGACTGGCTCGACTCCGGCAAGCGCGCGGGCCTGAAGTTCCCCGTGCCCAAGGTCCCCAGGGCCGCCCCCGGCATGGGCGGCCAGATCGGCTACCTCGTCGATGCGGCCAACGCCGAGCTGGAGCGCCGGGGCATCAGCGAGGAGGAGATCAAGGCCGGCGGCTGGACGATCACCCTCAACATCGACGAGAAGCGCCAGAAGGCCCTGGTCAAGGCGGTCGACAAGCAGCTCGAAACCAAGCTCGAACGCGAGAAGGACAAGCGTGACGCGACCGTCCAGGCGGGCGCGACCTCGGTCGACCCGAAGACCGGTCATGTCGTCGCGCTCTACGGCGGCAAAGGCGCCACCGAGCACTGGCTGTCCAACGCCACCCGCCGCGACTACCAGCCCGCATCGACCTTCAAGCCCGTCGTCCTCGCCTCCGCCCTGGAGAACGGTGCCGAGACCCAGGACGGCCTGAAGATCGGCCTCAACACCAAGTACGACGGCACGAGCAAACGGCCCGTCGAGGGCAGTGACGTCCCCTTCGCCCCGGAGAACGAGGACGACCGGGACTACGGCATGGTCAGCGTCCAGCGGGCGACGAACAGCTCGATCAACTCCGTCTTCGCGCAGATGATCGTGGACGTCACCCCGGCCAAGGCGAAGAAGACCGCGCTCGCCATGGGCATGAAGGAAGGCAAGGGCTGGCCGGAGCAGCCGGCGATGTCGCTCGGCACGATGGGCGCATCCACCTGGGACATGGCCGGGGTGTACGCGACCTTCGACAACCATGGCAAGAAGGTGGCACCGGCCATCGTGAAGTCCGCCGAGCATCAGGTCCGCGACGGCACTCTGGACAAGCCGGAAGGCCACGGCGACCAGGCCATCAGCCGCGAGGCGGCGGACACCACGACCGCGGCCATGACGGGTGTCGTGAAGTCCGGCTCGGGCACCAACGCGGCCGGCGACTACCAGGCGGCGGGCAAGACCGGTACCTCGGAGAACAACCGCTCGGCCTGGTTCGTGGGCTACACCCCCGAACTGGTCACCGCTGTCGCCCTGTTCGGCGAGGACCCCAAGGGCGGGCAGGTCACGCTGACCGACACCGTCAACGAGGGCCGCGCCAACGGTGGCGGTGTCCCGGCGAAGATCTGGCAGCAGTACACGACCGGCGCGCTCGACGACGAGGCCGCTGCAGCCGAGTTCGACCTGGAGGTCGAGGAGGGCGCGACCGCGGACCCGGACCCGTCGCCGACCGACACCCCGTCCCAGACGCCTTCGAAAACTCCTTCCAAGGGGCCGACCAAGACCCCGACGAAGAAGCCGACCAAGACTCCGACGGACAAGCCCACCAGGACACCGACGGACGAGCCGACCCAGACACCGACGGACACGCCGACCATCACGCCGCCCACCGATCCCGGTGACGGCGACTCCGGCGGACCGAACGCCAATCCCGTCATCAAGCCGTAGCCGTTTGCCGTTGCCGTACGACAGTGCCCGCGGATCGTCCGATCCGCGGGCACCGTCATGTGCGGTCTTGGCTCAGCCGCCGTTCACCTTGCTGGCGATACGGTCGCCCAGCTCCTTGTCGATGGCGCGCCAGTACTGCAGCGCCCGGTCCACGACCGGCCTGGAGACGCCCGTGAGCAGATGCCCGCTGACATTCGACACCAGCCGGTCACGGGCCGCGTCGTCGAGCACCTGGCGGACCATGGTGCCCGGCTGGCCCCAGTCGTCGTCCTCGCGGTGCAGCGTGTACGCCTCGCGCACCATCTCGCCGGCCTTGGTCGCCCAGCCCGCCGGCTCGCCGAAGTTCCCCACGTCGGCCGCCGGGCCGCCGTAGGAGTTCGGGGCGTAGGGCCGCGCGGTGTTCGCGGCGTCGTACCGCATCGGGCCGTCCTTGGCGTACGAATTCACCTGCGAGCGTGCCCTGTTGGGCGGCAGCTGGTTGTAGTTCGGGCCGATGCGGTACCGGTGGGTGTCCGGGTAGGAGAAGAGCCGGCCGAGCAGCATCTTGTCCGGCGACGGGCCGATGCCGGGCACCAGGTTCGAGGGCTCGAAGGCGGCCTGCTCGATATGGACGAAATAGTTCTCCGGGTTCTTGTTGAGCGTCATCCGGCCGACCTCGATCAGGGGGTAGTCGCCGTGCGGCCACACCTTGGTCAGGTCGAAGGGGTTGAAGCGGTAGTTCGGGGCATCCTCGAAGGGCATGACCTGGACGTTCATGGTCCAGCTCGGGGCATTGCCGGAGGCGATCGAGTCGTACAGATCGCGGCGGTGGACGTCTCCGTCGCGGCCGGCCAGATCGTCGGCCTCCGCCTGGGTGAGGAAGTCGATGCCCTGGTCGGTCTTCACGTGGTACTTCACCCAGAACTTCTCGCGGCCGGCGTTGACCCACAGATAGGTGTGCGAGCTGTAGCCGTTCATGTGGCGGTAGTTCTTGGGGATGCCGCGGTCACCCATCAGCCACGTCACCATGTGCGCGGACTCGGGGGACAGCGTCCAGAAGTCCCACTGCATGTCGTTGTCGCGCAGCCCGCTGTCCGGGCGGCGTTTCTGCGAGCGGATGAAGTCCTGGAACTTCTGCGGGTCGCGTACGAAGAAGATCGGCGTGTTGTTGCCGACCAGATCGTAATTGCCGTGCTCCGTGTAGAACTTGAGGGCGAAGCCGCGGGGGTCGCGCCAGGTGTCCGGGGAGCCCTGCTCGCCCGCGACCGTGGAGAATCGGGCCAGCATCTCGGTACGCCTGCCCGGCTGGAACAGGTCGGCCTTGGTGAACTGGCTGACGTCGTTGGTTACTTCGAAGATCCCGTACGCACCCGCGCCCTTGGCGTGGACCACCCGCTCGGGGACCCGTTCCCGGTTGAACTGGGCCATCTTCTCGATGAGGTAGTGGTCCTGGAGCAGGATCGGGCCGTCGGCGGTGATGGTGAGCGAGTGCTCGTCGCTCTCCACCGGGATGCCGGAGTTGCTCGTCGTGTACGGAGTCTTGGGGGTTGTCTCGGTCACGAGCGTCCTCCCATCCATAAGAGGGACTGTGGTCGCTTCGGCCGTGTGCTCCAGTCAACTCCGCGGCTGCGATGTGGGCAACCTTGGACAGGGTCCAGAAATTGGCTACGTACGGGTAGGCAGCTCGAACCAGACGACCTTGCCGGTCGACAGGCGGGTGGCCCCCCACCGTCTGGCCAGCCGGTTCACCAGGAACAGTCCGCGTCCGCCCTCGTCGGTGTCCCGCGCCCGCCGCTGTCTGGGCAGCTGCGGGGAGTCGTCCCCGACCTCGCAGCGCAGTACGTCCGTACGCAACAGCCGCAGCGTCACCGGCCGCTCCGCATACCGCACGGCATTGGTCACCACCTCGCTGACCAGCAGTTCCACCGAGTCGCTCAGCTCCTCCAGGCCCCAGCGGGCCAGCGCCCTGCGGGCCAGGCGGCGGGCGCGGCCCGGGGCGGCGTCCTCCGGCTCCAGGAACCAGTACGCGACATCACTTGGCGCGATCCCGTCGAAGCGGGCCGCGAGCAGCGCGATGTCGTCGTCGCGGTCACCCGGGCCGAGCATGTCGAGCACGTCGTCGCACAGAGCCTCCAGCGGCGGCGAGTGGTCGGGCCCGGTCAGCTGGGCGGTGGCGGCAAGACGCTCCCGCAGCTGCTCGATCCCCGTCCACACATCGCGCAGCCGGGACTCGACCAGACCGTCGGTGTACAGCAGCAGGGTCGCGCCGGCCGGGGCGTCCAGCTCCACGGCCTCGAAGTCCACCCCGCCCACGCCGATGGGCGCTCCCGGCGGTACGCGCAGCACCTCGGCCCGCCCGCCCAGGTGCAGCAGGATGGGCGGCGGGTGGCCGGCGTTGGCAATGGTGATGCGGTGTGCGACGGGGTCGTAGACGGCGTACAGGCAGGTCGCCATCCGGTCGGTGCCCAGCCGCTGGGCCTGCTCGTCGAGGTGGTGCAGGACCTCCTGAGGCGGCAGGTCGAGCCCGGCGAGGGTCTGTGCCGTGGTCCGCAGCTGGCCCATGATCGCGGCCGAGGTCATGGAGTGGCCCATGACATCGCCGACGACCAGCGCCACCCGACTGCCGGGCAGCGGGATCGCGTCGTACCAGTCGCCGCCGACGCGGGCCGTCTCGGCGGCCGGCAGATAGCGCGAGGCGAGCCTGACACCGGTCGGCTGGGGCAGGGAGTCCGGCAGCATCGTGCGCTGCAGCTCGTCGGCGATGTACGCCTCGCGTCCGTACAGCACGGCCTTGTCGATGCCGAGCGCGGTGTGGGTCGCCAACTGGGCCGCGACCAGAAGGTCGTTGGGCTCGAAGGCGGGCCGGTCGGGACGGCGCAGGAAGACGGCTGCGCCGATCACCCGGCGCCTGCCGCGGAGCGGGGCCAGTATCGCGCGATGACCGCTGGGCACCGTACGGCCGTCGCCCAGCAGTTCGGGCAGCGCGGCCCGGGCGGCAGCGGAGTCGCCGAAGACCGGCCGCACCCCGCGCAGCACCTCGGAAAGCGCACCGCCGGACCGCACCTCGCACAGCTCTGCGGTCGGCGAGAGGTCGGTCTGCGGGTCCAGGACCGGGATCGGGACAGCGGCGCCCAGATCGGCGTCCTCACCGGCTAAACGCAGCCTGTCGGTACGGCGCAGGCGCAGCACGAACGGTGAGACGGGCCGCTCGTCGCCCACCGGCAGCGGGTCGCGGAGATAGACGAGGATCGCGTCGGAGAAGGTCGGCACGGTCGCCCTGCACAGCCCGAGGACGATCTCGTCCAGATCTATCCCGCGTGCGATGCGGCGCGTCGCCGCCCCCACGAAACGCAGCCGGTCGCCTTCGCGGCGTGCCGTCCCCGCCAGATCCTGCGGGGGACCGGCGGGCGAGGGCACGGCCGATGGGCCGGGCGCCTCCGACCGCGGCCGGGTGCGTTCGTGCGGCCGGGCAGCCAGGGGCTGCCGGCCTTCGTGGGAGGTGGGCTGCTCCGTCACTCGTGGGGTTCCGTCCGTCCGGGCCGGTTGTGCGATGCGATCACCTCGTGGGGCGGTGCTGTGCTACCTCGGGGGATAACCCCCGAGCCGCCGGGCGAAACAACCGCTCTGCGGGCGGCGTCGACAGGATGGCGGGCATCCGGCACAGCTCCACCCCCTCGGCACTGCCTCGTGATGACTTACGGTCAGGTCATGTGCTGCGCTCAACGGTTGCCGAAACGGCGCAGCCTTGCGGACGACGATCCTACGTTTGCCCCCAGGGGGCGCATCAAGAGTCTCACGAGGTCGCATGTGCCGGGGGGTGTTCCCGTACCGGAACCAGCCACACCGGTGATCGCCCCCCGCCCCGGACTCAGGACGTGAGCTGCGCGGGTCTTCGGTCCCAGTCCGCGGGCAGCTCGGGAACCCGCCAGGAAGGATCGGGCCGCCAGTGCTCCCAGCCGTCCGGGAACGGCGCTCCCCAGGCCCTGATGACCTCCACGGCCGCCTCGCCCGCCTCCCGCACCCGCGCCGCCTTCTCCGCGTCCATCAGGCCGACGAGCTGGGCCTGGCCGAACTCGTCCTCGTCGTGCCAGCGCCAGCTGCGGTCCGGGTGGACCGAGATGTCCAGGAAGTGGTCCTCGGAGTCGACACCGCCCGCCCAACGCGTGCGTGGCTCTTCGAGGTTGACGTACCAGTTGCGAAAGCGCCAGCCGCGGTCCCAGAAGAGCCACACCGACCACGGCTCCCCGGGCCGCGCCAGCTTCAGCACGCCCGCGCCGGACCAGCGGGCGCGGGTGACGGTGCGCGGAGCGGTGTAGCGGGTGGCGAGGGGCTCCTGGTGGACCGGCGTGCCGTCGGCGAGCACCGGCTTCACGCACTCCGTGCCCGGCGCCATCCACACGGCGAGCAGCTCCTCGGTGTCCTGCACGACGGTCACGGGGCGGCAGATGTGGACGGCGGCGCCCGACAGGTCCGGGGCATGGCCGCGATAGCGCCAGAGGATGTGGTCCCCGGGCGTCCAGCGTGCGATGCGTTCAATACCTGTCATGAGCAGATCCTAGGAGGACGGCCGGGGTCCTGCTGCGACCCGGGTCACGGCCGTCATGTCACGGATACGTCATACGCAGCACGTCGAGGGCCTCGTCGAGCTGTTCGACGGTCAGCGCTCCACGCTCCACATAGCCGGACTCCAGGACGACCTCGCGGATCGTCTTGCGCTCGGCCAGTGACTTCTTGGCGACCTTGGCCGCCTCCTCGTAGCCGATGTACTTGTTCAGCGGGGTGACGACCGACGGCGAGGACTCGGCGTACTCCCGGGCCCGCTCGACATTGGCCGTGATGCCGTCGACGGTACGGTCCGCCAGCAGCCGGGAAGCGTTGGCGAGCAGCCTGACCGACTCCAGCAGATTCTTGGCGATCACCGGGAGCATCACGTTCAGCTCGAAGTTCCCGGCGGCGCCGGCGGTGGCGACGGTCGTGTCATTGCCCGTCACCTGGGCCGCGACCATCAGCACGGCCTCGGGGATCACCGGGTTGACCTTGCCGGGCATGATCGACGAGCCGGGCTGCAGGTCGGGGAGGTTGATCTCGGCCAGTCCGGTGCGCGGGCCGCTCGCCATCCAGCGCAGATCGTTGGAGATCTTGGTGAGCGAGACGGCGACGGTACGCAGCTGGCCCGAGGTCTCGACGAGCGCGTCCCGTGCGCCCTGCGCCTCGAAGTGGTTGCGGGCCTCGGTCAGCGGCAGCCCGGTGGCGCGGGCGACCTCGGCGATGACCTCGGCCGGGAAACCGGGCGGGGTGTTGATCCCGGTGCCCACCGCCGTACCGCCCAGGGGGAGTTCGGCGAGGCGGGGCAGCGCGGACTCGAGCCGTTCCACGCCGTAGCGGATCTGCGCGGCGTAGCCGCCGAACTCCTGGCCCAGCGTGACCGGGGTGGCGTCCATCAGATGCGTACGGCCCGACTTGACGACGTCCGAGAACTCGGCGGACTTGCGCTCCAGCGAGGCCGCCAGATGATCGAGCGCCGGGATCAGATCCCGTGTCACGGCCGCCGTCGCGGCGATGTGGATGGAGGAGGGGAAGACGTCGTTGGACGACTGGGAGGCGTTCACATGGTCGTTGGGGTGGACCTCGCGGCCGAGACGCTCGGTGGCGAGCGTCGCGATGACCTCGTTGGCGTTCATGTTCGAGGACGTGCCGGACCCGGTCTGGAAGACGTCCACCGGGAAGTGCTCGTCCCAGCGGCCGTCCGCGACCTCGGCGGCCGCGTCGGCGACGGCGCCCGCGATGTCCTTGTCGAGCACGCCCAGTTCCGCGTTGACCAGGGCGGCGGCCGCCTTGATCCGGGCCAGGGCCTCGATATGGGCCCGCTCCAGGCGCTGGCCGGAGACGGGGAAGTTCTCCACCGCCCGCTGGGTCTGGGCCCGCCACTTGGCGTGTGCGGGAACCCGCACCTCACCCATGGAGTCGTGCTCGATCCGGTACTGGTTCGCGTCAGGCATCTCTCTCGTACCTCCCGAAAAGATGAGCACTTGTCTTGTTCCGCCTATTCCCATCTGCGCTACCGGCCAGTAAATACCCCAGTCAACGACAAACCGGGGAGGCGCAATGAGGCGCACGAGACGAAGACTTCGCTGTATGGTCGCGGCCGCCGCCGCACTGGCGGCCGGACTTGGCGGCATGACCACCACCGCCCAGGCCGCTGCCGACGAGACACGCGTGGCCTTGTCCTTACCGCTCCCGCCCGAGCTCGAGTCCATCCGCGCGGCCGAGGCCGTCAAGCTCTACGGCAGCCCCGCCGAACGCCCGCTCGCCGAGCGCAAGACCGGCCTGATCTCGCTCGGCGACAGCGAGATCTCCGGCGAGGGCGTCGGCGCGTACGAACCCGGCACCAACGGCCCCGACAACTGGTGCCACCGTTCCCCCGACGCCGCCATCCACCGTACGGGCATCGCGGCGGACGTCACGTACAACGTCTCCTGTTCCGGCGCGTACACCGGAAACATCAGGATCGGCGGCTCGAAGCAGTACGCCGACGAACTCGTCCAGAGCGACAACCTCGCGATCAAGGCGCGCAACACCCGCATCAAGATGGTGCTGTTGGTGGCCGGAGCCAACGACGACCTGCAGTTCGGCCCGGTGATGACCGACTGCGTCACGCGCTATGTGCTGATCCAGGGCCCCTGCGAGCCGAAGTACGCCCCCGGCTGGCAGGCCCGCGTCGACGGCCTCGTCCCCAAGGTCGAGCAGACGGTGCGCGACCTGCGCACCGTGATGCACGACGCCGGTTACGCCGACGGCGACTACAAACTGGTCGTCATGGGCTACCCGAGCCCCATCGGCCCGGACTTCCGCGACAACCCCGGCTTCCCCGGCAAGCTGATCTGCGGCGGCATGGGCTACGACTCCGACACCGTCTGGGGCCGCAACACGGCCGTCCCCGCCTTCGAACGCGGCATGCGCAGGGTGGCGCAGTCCACCGGAGCGGTCTACCTGGACAACTCCCGGCTGTTCCACGGCCATGAGGTCTGCATGGAGGACACCTGGGCGCGCGGACTGTACATCGACCTGTCCAACCCCTTCCCGCCGGACTCCAATTCTGTCCGCCAGTCCTTCCACCCCAATGTGCGCGGGCACGCTGCCTTCGCGTCCTGTCTGACCCAGCTCTACAACTCGGGTCTGCGCGAGGCGAGTTGCGCGGACGCGGCATCCAGCGGAAAGCCCGCGCTGCACGCGGGGGCGTGGGACGACGCGTACAGGCCGCTGAGGAACGAGGCGACGGGCTCGTGCGTGGACGTCGCGGGTGCGGTGAGCCGCAACGGGACGGGCGTCGTGGGCTGGGACTGCCACGGCGGGCGCAACCAGGGGTGGTGGTACGACGAGGCGCGCAGGTCGCTGCACACGGAGCTGACGCAGGACAGGTGCCTGGACGTGCCGGGCGGCAGCTATGCGGCCGGTACGGCGGCGATCGTGTGGAACTGCCACGGCGGCGCGAACCAGCAGTTCGTCCGCACGGGCGGGACGGTCCGTCCGGCGTCGGCGACGGGCCTGTGTCTGACGATGGCGGCGGCGCGGGACGCGGTGCGGCTGCAGCCGTGCACGGGCGGCCCGAACCAGCGCTTCGGCTAGCCGGGGGCGCTGCCCCCGGACCCCCGCGGGGCTGAATTTCGCGTCCGGGACCGCGCCTCAAACGCCGGCGGGGCTGGCATGTGCGGCCCTGCCGCACATGCCAGCCCCGCCGGCGTTTGAGGGCATGCGGCCGTAGGTCGCATACGGGGGGCCCGGGGCGGAGCCCAGCCCGCGCTGCGAAGCGGGCGCAGGGGTCTGGGGGCTTGCCCCCTGTTCGGGAAGGGGCGGGGTGGGGGACAAGGCCCGCCGCAGGCGTTACCCCAGCCCCGGACCCCGTACCGGGATCGACGTGAACGTCGGCGCCGGCGCGGGCTCAGTGAAGAAGTCGTTCCCCTTGTCGTCCACCACGATGAACGCCGGGAAGTCCTCCACCTCGATCCTCCACACCGCCTCCATCCCCAGCTCCTCGTACTCCACGACCTCGACCTTCTTGATGCAGTCCTGCGCCAGCCGCGCGGCGGGCCCGCCGATCGAGCCGAGGTAGAAGCCGCCGTGCGAGCCGCACGCGTCCGTGACCTGCTGCGAGCGGTTGCCCTTGGCGAGCATGACCTTCGAGCCGCCCGCCGCCTGGAACTGCTCGACGTAGGAGTCCATACGGCCCGCCGTCGTCGGCCCGAAGGAGCCGGACGCGTAGCCCTCGGGCGTCTTCGCGGGACCGGCGTAGTAGACGGGGTGGTCCTTCAGGTACTGCGGCATCTCCTCGCCCGCGTCGAGGCGTTCCTTGATCTTGGCGTGCGCGATGTCTCGCGCCACGACCAGCGGGCCGGTCAGCGAGAGCCGGGTCTTGACCGGGTACTTGGTGAGCTCGGCGAGCACCTCGTCCATCGGCCGGTTGAGGTCGACCGTGACGACGTCCCCCGCCTCGTCGAGGTGCTCGTCCGTCGTGTCGGGGAGGAAGCGCGCCGGGTCGGTCTCCAGCTGCTCCAGGAACACGCCCTCCGCGGTGATCTTCGCGGTGGCCTGGCGGTCGGCCGAGCAGGAGACGGCGATCGCGACGGGCAGCGAGGCACCGTGCCGCGGCAGCCGGACCACGCGCACGTCGTGGCAGAAGTACTTGCCGCCGAACTGCGCGCCGATGCCGATCTTCTGGGTGAGCTCGAAGACCTTCTCCTCCAGCTCCTTGTCGCGGAAGCCGTGGCCGGTGGGGGAGCCCTCGGCGGGCAGCTCGTCGAGGTAGTGCGCGGAGGCGTACTTCGCGGTCTTCAGGGCGAACTCGGCGCTCGTACCGCCGACGACGACGGCCAGGTGGTACGGCGGGCACGCCGCCGTGCCGAGCGAGCGGATCTTCTCCTCCAGGAACTTCATCATGGAGGCCTCGTTCAGGACCGCCTTGGTCTCCTGGTAGAGGAAGGACTTGTTGGCGGAGCCGCCACCCTTTGCCATGAAGAGGAACTTGTACGTGCCGCCGTCGGTGGCGTACAGCTCGATCTGGGCGGGGAGGTTGGAGCCGGTGTTCTTCTCCTCCCACATGGTGAGCGGAGCCATCTGCGAGTAGCGCAGGTTGAGCTTGGTGTACGCGTCGTAGATGCCGTGGGAGAGGGCTTCCTCGTCGCCGCCCTGCGTCAGGACGTTCTGCCCGCGCTTGCCCATCACGATCGCCGTGCCGGTGTCCTGGCACATCGGGAGCACGCCCGCGGCGGCGATGTTGGCGTTCTTGAGCAGGTCGAGCGCGACGAACTTGTCGTTGGAGGAGGCCTCCGGGTCGTCGACGATGCGGCGCAGCTGCGCGAGGTGGGCGGGCCGCAGATAGTGCGAGATGTCGTGCATGGCCTCCGCGGCGAGCTTGCGCAGCGCCTCCGGCTCGACCTTGAGGAACGTACGGCCGTCGGCCTCGAAGGTGGAGACTCCCTCGGCGGTCACGAGCCGGTACGGCGTGGCGTCCTCTCCCAGCGGGAGCAGATCGGAGTACGCAAACTCTGGCATTACGGCCATTCCTCACTCGGCAGACAGCGACGCGGCCTCCATTGGCAGCGCGCCCTCCAGCGTAGAACGCGGTTCGCTGCCGCGGTCTGTGAGGTAAGGCTCACCCGGGGCCGCGCCCTCGACGCGCAGCGGGCCTGTCCGGGGTCCGGGCCGGAGCCCCGGTAGCAGTCGGCGCGCCCGACCCCCGACATCCCCTAGTCGCGATCTATCGCGTTTCGCTACGCTGAATCCGTGGACCTCGACAAGCACTCCCAGAAGCCCGCCGCCCCCGCCGGACCCGGCGACGCCATCCGTGCCTCCGATGCCGACCGCGACCGGATCGCGGACATCCTCAGGGACGCCCTGGCCGAGGGCCGGCTGGACGCCGAGGAGCACTCCGAGCGGATCGACGCCGTCTACCGCGCCAAGACTCTCGGCGAACTGGAGCCGCTCGTCCGGGACTTGCCCGCGACCCGTAAGCGCCCCGATTCGCCCGCGTACGCCTACGGGCCCGACGAGCCTGCCGGACCGGCCGAGAATCTGGTCGCCGTCTTCTCCAGCTCCACCCGGAAGGGCCGCTGGCGCGTCGGCCGCCGGACCAACGCCTTCTCGCTCTTCGGCAGTATCGAAATCGATCTCACCGAGGCGCTGTTCGGGCAGCGGCTGACCGTGATCAACGCGACCGCCATTTTCGGCAATGTCGAGATCCGCGTCCCCGAGAACATCTCGCTGCGCGGCAGCGGCACCGGATTCTTCGGCAACTTCGATGTCCTCACCCTGGAGGCCGCCGACCCCGAGGCCCCGGTCGTCGTCGTCAACGGGTATTCGGTTTTCGGCAATGTCGAAGCCAAGCCCAAGCGGGGCCGGTTCATCGCCGATCTCCATGACCGCCTGCGCAAACACCTCGGCTGACGGCTCCGCCCCGGAGCGCTTTCCGGCCGCGAGCGCCCGTCCCGCAATTCCGTACCCCGGACCTCAGTGCCACTCAGTGAATAGGAGTGCGTACAGCGGGTAGGGAGTGCTGCATCGTCTCTCGCTCGCGAAGCCGTCGTCAGGAGTAGACCGTGCTGCAACTGCCGCATCAGTCCTTGCAGGTGGCCGCCCTTCCGCCCCAGCGGATTCCCGCTCGGGAAGATCAGGCCGGACCCTGGCACGCGGAGGCGGTGTGCCGCCGGGACGAGGCCGGACTGTTCTTCGCCCCGTCGAAGGAGCCGACCGCCGCGCGGCTGTCGCGCGAGGAGGCTGCGAAGCGGGTCTGCGCCCGCTGTCCGGTGATGGTCGAGTGCCGGGAGCATGCGCTGCTCCAGCCCGAGCCGTACGGAGTGTGGGGCGGGCTGACGGCCGCCGAGCGCCGCGTGGTGCTGGCCCGGCGCAGGCGGCGCGAGGCCGAGCTCAAGAAGCCCGCGTCGGCGGCCTGATCCGGGCGACACCGCCGGAGACGCGCACCTACGGGAAGGGGCGCCCCACCGCACATGGGGCGCCCCTTCCCGTGTCTGCCGCTCTGGCGCGCGTACTACTTCGCGCGGTCGAAGTCGATCGCGCTGTACGCACGCAGCTTGGACAGCCGGTGCGTCGAGTCGATCCGCCGGATCGTGCCGGACTTGGAGCGCATCACGAGCGAGGACGTCGTGGCGGTCTCCGCGCGGTAGTGCACGCCGCGCAGCAGTTCGCCGTCCGTGATGCCGGTGGCGACGAAGAACACGTTCTCGCCGCTGACCAGGTCGTTCGTGTGCAGCACCCGGTCCAGGTCGTGACCGGCGTCGAGCGCGCGCTGCCGCTCGGCGTCGTCCTTGGGCCAGAGCTTGCCCTGGATCGTGCCGCCGAGGCACTTGATGGCGCAGGCGGAGATGATGCCCTCGGGCGTACCGCCGATGCCCATCAGCATGTCGACGCCCGTGCCTTCGCGTACGGCCATGACCGAGCCCGCGACATCGCCGTCCGAGATGAACTTGATGCGCGCCCCGGTCTCGCGGATCTCCTTGACGATGCCTTCGTGGCGGGGGCGGTCCAGGATGACGACGGTGACGTCCTCGGGCGAGGAGTTCTTGGCCTTGGCGACCCGGCGGATGTTGACCGAGACGGGGGCGTTGATGTCGACGAAGTCGGCGGCCTCGGGGCCGGTGACCAGCTTGTCCATGTAGAAGACCGCGGACGGGTCGAACATGGTGCCGCGGTCGGCGGCGGCCAGGACGGCGATGGCGTTCGGCATGCCCTTGGCGTTGAGCGTGGTGCCGTCGATCGGGTCAACGGCGATGTCGACCTCGGCGCCGGTCCCGTCGCCGACCCGCTCGCCGTTGTACAGCATCGGGGCTTCGTCCTTCTCGCCCTCGCCGATGACGACGACGCCGTTCATCGAAACGGTGGCGACAAGGGTTCGCATGGCCCGGACTGCAGCGCCGTCCGCGCCGTTCTTGTCGCCGCGGCCGACCCACCGGCCCGCGGCCATGGCGGCGGCCTCGGTGACCCGGACGAGCTCAAGGGCGAGGTTGCGGTCGGGGGCCTCGGGGGAGACCTCGAGCTGGGACGGGAGAGAATGCTCGGTCATCGGAGCGCACCTTTCTGTACGACGACGGCCGGAAAAGAGGGTGATGCGACTCTATCTGTACGTCGACAAATTGAGCAGAGGGGGCCACGTTTGAGCACGCACCCTTGATGCGACGATGGGGGCGTGGCAGGTATGCGAGGCAGACAGACGGTGCGCGACATGGTGCTGTCGATGGCGGTGATCGGCGCCGTCGTCGCAGTGATCTATGTATTCATTCCGCACGACGAGAAGGCGGACCCGGTCAAGGCGGTCGACTACCGCGTGGAGCTGCTGACGGCACGGCGCGCGGCGCCGTATCCGGTGGCGGCTCCGGAGGGCCTGGCCAAGGAGTGGAAGCCGACCTCCGTCTCGTACAAGGGGGCCGACGGCAACGCCTGGCACCTCGGCTTCCTGGACCCCGACGGCGCATACGTTGCCGTCGAGCAGTCCACGGCCCCTGCCGGGAAGTACATCCCGCAGGTCAGCCAGCAGGCCGCCAAGACGGGCCGCACCCAGCAGATCGCGGGCGTGACGTGGCAGCGCTGGGAGGGCCCGAAGTACGACGCGCTGGTGCGCGAGGACAAGGGCTCCACGACGGTCGTGACGGGCACGGCGTCCTACGAGCAGCTGGCACACTTCGCCGCCGCGCTGGAGTCCAGGAAGAGCTGACGGACGTACGGCAAAGGCCGCCGCACCCGGAGCGGGTGCGGCGGCCTTTACGTGCGGCGGCTCAGACGGTGGTGACGACCTCGTCGTAGGCCAGGCGCGGCGAGCGCGGGTGCGAGGCGTCCTCGCCCGGCCTGCCGATGTTGACGATCATCAGCGGGGTGTGGTCACCGTCCAGGAACTCCTTCTGGACGCCCGCGAAGTCGAAGCCGGTCATCGGGCCCGCGGCCAGACCGGCGGCGCGGACGCCGACGATGAAGTACGCGGCCTGGAGCGCGGCATTGAAGCCGGCGGCCTGCTCGCGGACCGGGCGCTCCGCGTAGAACATGTCCTTGGCCTGCGGGAAGTGCGGGAACAGGGCCGGAAGCTCCTCGTGGAACTCGTTGTCGGCGGCCAGGATCGCGACCAGCGGGGCGGTCGCGGTCTTCGCCCGGTTGCCCTCGGACATGTGCTGGACCAGACGCTCGCGGGCCTCCTCGGAACGGACGAGGACGACGCGCAGCGGGCTCTGGTTGAACGCGGTCGGGCCGTACTTCACGAGGTCGTAGATCGCCTGGACCTGCTCCTCGGTCACCTGCTCCTCGGTGAACGTGTTGGCGGTGCGGGCCTCGCGGAAGAGGAGGTCCTGGGCGGCGGAGTCAAGGGCGAGCGTCATGGGGGGTGAACCTTCCGGGGCGGGCAGATGTTTACGGCCGGTGTAACCGCGCCCCGGTAGATTAAATTTCAACTACACCCCGGCAGTGACCCGACTCACACCGCAGACCGGTCCGGGCGGCCCCTGACCTGCTCAGTCCTCGGTGTCACCGGCCGCCGCGCCCTGGTCCTCGCCCTCGGACAGAGCCGCGTCGAGCCGCCTGCGGGCGCCCTCCAGCCAGTGGCGGCAGACCTTCGCCAGCTCCTCGCCGCGCTCCCACAGCGCCAGCGACTCCTCGAGCGTCGTCCCACCCGCCTCCAGGCGGCGTACGACCTCGATCAGCTCGTCCCGCGCCTGCTCGTAGCCGAGCGTGCTCTCTTCCGTCTTGGCTGCCATGCCGCCCACCCTATTCGCCCCGTTCGTACTCACTCCGACACCCGTACCGCGAACTCGCCCTCGGCGACCCGCGCCCTCAGCTCGTCGCCCGCCGCGACCTCCTCCGGCGAGCGGACCACCGCGCCGTCCGCGCGCTGCAGCACCGCGTACCCCCGCTCCAGCGTCGCCGCGGGGGACAGCGAGAGCACCCGCGCCCGGGTGTGCGCCAGCTCCGAGTCCGCGCGGTCCAGGAGATGCCCCAGCACCCGGCGGCTGCGCGCGACCAAGGCGTCGACCTCCGCCTCGCGCTGGTCCACCATCCGGTGCGGATGCTCCATCGACGGGCGGGCCAGCGCATGGGCGAGACCGCGCTCCTCGCGGTCGAGCAGCCCCCGCACCGTGCGCAGCGCGCGGTCGCGGAGCTGCCGCACGCGGTCCATCTCCTCACCCACGTCCGGGACGACCTTCTTCGCCGCGTCCGTCGGTGTCGACGCCCGCAGGTCCGCCACCAGGTCGAGCAGCGGCGAGTCCGGCTCGTGCCCGATCGCCGACACCACCGGTGTGCGGCACTCGGACACCGCACGCACCAGCTGCTCGTCCGAGAACGGCAGCAGATCCTCCACACTGCCGCCGCCCCGCGCCACGATGATCACGTCCACGTCCCGGAGCTCGTCCAGCTCCTTGACCGCCTGGACGACCTGGGCCACCGCGTGCACACCCTGCACCGCGACATTGCGCACCTCGAAACGGACGGCGGGCCATCTGCGCCGCGCCACCTCCAGTACGTCGCGCTCGGCCGCGGACGCCCGACCGCACACCAGACCCACCCGGTGCGGCAGGAACGGCAGTGCCTTCTTGCGGTCGAGGGCGAACAGCCCCTCCGCGCCCAGGGTCCGCTTCAACTGCTCCAGGCGCGCCAGCAGTTCACCGATCCCGACCGGCCTTATCTCCACGGCACGCAGCGACAGCTGCCCCCGCGGCGCATACCACTCCGGCTTGGCGTACACCACGACGCGCGCACCCTCCGACACCACGTCGGCGACCGCGTCGAAGACCTGCCGGAAGCAGGTGACGCCCACCGAGATGTCGTACGAGGGATCGCGCAACGTCATGAAGACGACGCCGGCGCCCGGCCGCCTGGACAGCTGGGTGATCTGCCCCTCCACCCAGACCGCGCCGAGCCTGTCGATCCACCCGCCGATGAGCCGTGACACCTCGCCGACCGGCAGAGGAGCTTCCGCGGACGTGTTGAGAGCCATACGGGCGAGCGTATCGGCCGCGTACGACAACGCCGCCGCCCCAGGCCAGGTCTTCCCGCGGCGGGTGATCTCTTGCCTCGTCGACGCGGCCTTACGATGGTGGGCATGACTGCTACGACTCCCGCCCGACGCGTCCTGCTCGCCGCTCCCCGTGGCTACTGCGCGGGCGTGGACCGTGCCGTGATCGCCGTCGAGAAGGCCCTTGAGCAGTACGGGTCGCCGATCTACGTCCGCCACGAGATCGTCCACAACAAATACGTCGTACAGACCCTGGAGAAGAAGGGCGCGATCTTCGTCGAGGAGACGGCGGAGGTCCCCGAGGGGTCGATCGTCATGTTCTCCGCGCACGGTGTGGCGCCGGTCGTCCACGAGGAGGCGGCGCAGCGCAGGCTCGCGACCATCGACGCGACCTGCCCGCTGGTGACCAAGGTCCACAAGGAAGCCGTCCGCTTCGCCAGCGAGGACTACGACATCCTGCTGATCGGCCACGACGGCCACGAGGAAGTCATCGGCACCTCCGGCGAGGCGCCCGAGCACATCACGCTCGTGGACGGCCCCGAGGACGTCGCGAACGTCTCCGTACGGGACGAGTCGAAGGTCGTCTGGCTCTCCCAGACCACGCTCTCGGTCGACGAGACGATGGAGACGGTCGACGCCCTCAAGACGAAGTTCCCGCAGCTGATCTCGCCGCCGAGCGACGACATCTGCTACGCCACGCAGAACCGCCAGATCGCCGTCAAGCAGATGGGCGCGGAGGCGGACCTGGTCATCGTGGTCGGCTCCAAGAACTCCTCGAACTCCGTCCGGCTGGTCGAGGTGGCGCTGGGCGCGGGCGCGCGCGCCGCCCATCTGGTGGACTACGCCGACGAGATCGACGAGGCCTGGCTGGAGGGCGTCTCCACGGTCGGCCTCACCTCCGGTGCCTCGGTGCCCGAGGTGCTGGTCGAGGGAGTCCTGGAGTGGCTGTCGCAGCGCGGCTTCGAGGATGTCGAGATCGTCAAGGCGGCGGAGGAGTCGATCACCTTCTCGCTGCCCAAGGAGCTGCGCAGGGACCTGCGCGCGGAGGCGGCGGAACTGTCGGGCCGGCCGTCGGGGCAGGCGTCCGGGGAGTGACTGTCAGCGGCTGCCCGTAACGTTGTGTCCATGAACGTGTTCGGAGTGGACATCGGCGGATCCGGCATCAAGGGCGCACCTGTGGACCTTGAGCGCGGCAACCTGGCGCAGGAGCGCCACAAAGTTCTGACCCCACACCCGTCGACACCCGACGCGGTGGCGGGCGGCGTCGCCGAGGTGGTGAGCCATTTCGGCTGGTCGGGCCCGGTCGGCATCACCTTCCCCGGCGTCGTCACGAGCGGAGTCACCCGCACCGCGGCCAACGTCGACAAGGGCTGGGTCGACGTTGATGCCGCCAAGCTGCTGGGCGACCGACTCGGCGGCCTTCCGGTGACGATCCTCAACGACGCGGACGCGGCGGGCATCGCGGAGATGACCTTCGGCGCGGGACGCGGCCGCAAGGGCACGGTGATGCTGCTGACGTTCGGTACGGGCATCGGCAGCGCGGTCTTCATCGACGGCCGACTGGTCCCCAACACCGAGCTGGGCCACCTGGAGCTGCACGGCCACGACGCCGAGAAGAACGCGTCGACGAAGGCCAAGGACGACGAGGGCTTGAGCTGGCACCACTGGGCGCACCGGGTGCAGAAGTATCTGGAGCATGTGGAGATGCTGTTCTCGCCGGAGCTGTTCATCATCGGCGGCGGGGTGAGCCGCAAGGCGGACAAGTTCGTGCCGCTGATCAAGGGGATCAGGGCGGAGATCGTCCCGGCGGAACTGCGGAACAACGCGGGCATCGTGGGCGCGGCGATGGCGGCGGCCGGAGGGTAGCGGCGGAGCCCGGAGCGCCCCGGGCCGCCGTCCGCGGGCCGGGTGCAAATCAGCGGCGGCGGGGCGGGCCCCCGGGGCGGTTGTTGCGCTGACGGCGGCGGCTCATCATCCGTACCTTCCGTACGCACGTGATGAGGCCGGCGACCAGCGTCCCGCCGTACAGCCATCCGGCGTGCACCGCGAGCGAGGTGATCACGGCCATGGTCTGCCCGCCGATGCCCCCCGTCCCGCCGGAGATCGGCACGACCCCGACCGCGAAGGCGATCGGGACACTGATCGGCGCGGTGACCAGGTCGGCGTCCCGCACCCACAGCGCGGTCAGCGCGCTGACCGGCAGGAACAGCAGCCCGTACACCACCGCGGCACCGCCGAACAGCAGCTCGTCCAGGCAGCCGAGCACAAACATCACCGCGGCCCCGAAGAGCCCGCCGCCGATGCCGGTCAGCCGGGGATTGGGCAGTCTGCGCAGGGCGAGCACGACGGGCGGCGCGGTCCGCGCGGGCCGGGCGGCGACCCGGTACACGGCGGGGCCATCGGCCAGCGCGCCCTGCGGGGCGAGGGGGCTCTGGGGGGAAAGAGGGGGCTGCGGTCGCTGTCGGCCCCGAGGGTGACTTGTCCTGTGCTGCTCCACCCGAACAACGTAGGTCGCATCCAGGGAGGAATCAGGCATGAGACACGCCCTTTGGGTGACCTTGGCGTTGAGTTCGACTCCCGGCCACCGTCGCTGCCCGGCCCCACCCGCCCGTAAACTGGGGGATCGGCCCACCTCCGGGTCGGTCGTGTCCGCAAAGTCTCGCCTGGCTCGCGACGCCCTGCACGCACGCTCGCTGCGTTGCCGATACGCCCAAGTAGCTCCGCTACGAGGGCGCACCGGCGCCTTGCGATCGCACGCACCGGACGCCGCTGTCCCCGCCCTTCGGGCGGACGGCGATACTGTGCGGACACTCCCTAGGCCAACAGCCAGTCCTCACTCCAGGAAGTCGCCAACGTGTCGCTCTCGATCGGAATCGTCGGCCTGCCGAATGTCGGCAAGTCGACCCTGTTCAACGCCCTGACCAAGAACGACGTGCTGGCGGCCAACTACCCGTTCGCCACGATCGAGCCGAACGTCGGCGTCGTCGGCGTCCCGGACACCCGCCTCGCCACGCTGGCCGAAATCTTCGGCTCGCAGCGGATCCTCCCGGCGACGGTGGACTTCGTCGACATCGCGGGCATCGTGCGCGGCGCGAGCGAGGGCGAGGGCCTGGGCAACAAGTTTCTCGCGAACATCCGTGAGTCCGACGCGATCTGCCAGGTCATCCGCGCCTTCAAGGACGAGAACGTCGTCCACGTCGACGGCAAGGTCTCGCCCAAGGACGACATCGAGACGATCAACACCGAGCTGATCCTGGCGGACCTCCAGTCGGTCGAGAAGGCGCTGCCGCGCCTGACGAAGGAGTCCCGCCTCCAGAAGGACAAGGTCGCGGTCCTGGCCGCGGTCGAGGAGGCGCAGAAGATCCTCGAGGCCGGCACGACGCTCTTCGCCGCGGGCATCGCCGCCGGCACGGAGCGGGGCCGCCTGTTGCACGAGCTGCACCTGCTGACCACCAAGCCCTTCCTCTACGTCTTCAACGTCGACGAGGACGAGCTGGTCGACGAGGACTTCAAGAACGAGCAGCGCGCGCTGGTCGCCCCCGCCGAGGCGATCTTCCTCAACGCCAAGATCGAGTCCGAGCTGATCGAGCTCGATGACGACGAGGCGCTGGAACTGCTCCAGTCGATGGGCCAGGAAGAGCCGGGCCTGGCGACGCTGGGCCGTGTCGGCTTCGACACCCTGGGCCTCCAGACGTATCTGACGGCGGGCCCGAAGGAGACCCGCGCCTGGACGATCAAGAAGGGCGCGACTGCTCCCGAGGCGGCCGGTGTGATCCACACCGACTTCCAGAAGGGCTTCATCAAGGCCGAGGTGATCTCTTTCGCCGACCTGGTGGAGACGGGCTCGGTTGCGGAGGCCCGCGCGAAGGGCAAGGCGCGGATGGAAGGCAAGGACTACGTGATGCAGGACGGCGACGTGGTGGAGTTCCGCTTCAACGTGTGAGCGGATGAACCCACACCACGTTGCTGACGTGGCAAATAGGCAGGTCAGAAGGGGTCGACTCCTCCGCGGGTCGGCCCCATGCCTTTTCCCGTGCGGGGATGGTGCTGGGTTTTCTGATCCATCCTCAGTTATCCCTGACGCTCAGGGACCCCCGGAGTGGTACGTTATTCAGTACCACTTGCCGAAGGGAGTCAGGTCATGTCCATAACCGCGAGCGAAGCCCGCAAGGCTCTCTTTCCGCTGATCAAGAAGGTCAACGACGATCACGAAGCGATCGAGATCGTCTCCAAGCACGGGAACGCCGTACTCGTCTCGGCCGAGGACTATGCGGCGCTGCGCGAGGGCTCGTACCTGCTGCGCTCGCCTGCGAACGCGCGTCGACTGCTCAAGGCGTACGAGAACGCCTTGAGCAACATCAACGTGTCGGAGCGCGAGCTGATCGATCCCGACTCGGCGGACGCCGGTGCGGGTGCCGCGTGAGGCTTGTCTTCGAGGATCAGGGCTGGGAGGACTACACGTCCTGGCTCAAGAACGACCGCAAGATGCTGGCGCGGATCAACAAGCTCATCGAGGACGTCAGGCGCGACCCCTTCTCGGGGATCGGCAAGCCCGAGCCGCTGAAGTACCACTTGCCTGGAGCATGGTCGCGGCGGATCGACGACGAGCACCGCCTCGTCTACCTGGTCACGGACAAGGAGATCGTCATCCTTGCCGCTCGCTACCACTACTGATCGCTGAGCGCGTTCGGGTCTGCTGGGATGCGGCGCGAAGGGAGCGGGTCCTTCGGGCCCGCCCCTTGCGTCATGTCCGTTGGGTCCGTGGAGGCCCCTGAGGTCCTACGCGGCTCCGCTTTCGAGCAGGCCCTTGAGCTTCTGCTCGTTCTTCGGCACCTCCTTCCGTGCCTGCGGACGCACGACCAGTGGCACCAGCAGCTTGCCCATCCCGTGGGCCTCGAAGTCGAGGTTGAGCGTCAGGCGTGACCGGTCGCCGTCGCCGAGGGGCTCGATCGTGCCGTGGACGTCGCCCCTGACGGGCCCGTCAACACCGTGCATGTGCCAGCTGCGGGGAGGGTCGAACTCGGTCACCTCCATGGTCATCGGGAACGTCCGACGCCCGAGGCGCCGGGTCACGACCATCCGGGACCCCACGCCCATCGGGGCGTCGCCGAGGGGCTGTACGGATACGGCGCTTTCCTGCCACTCGGTGAGGTGGGAGGGGTCAGTCACGTAGGAGTAGACATCCTCCGGTGAACGGGCGATATCTACGCTCTCCTTGATGGTGGACATTTCGCCTCCTGTGTGAGGTTCTGCCACAAATATCCCACCCCGGTGACCCCCGCACCAGAACGCGAACCCGGGCCCCCGCGGAGTCAGCGGCCCCCGCCCGGCTCCATCGCGTCGGCCAGTTCCGCCAGCACCTCCGCGTGGCAGCGTTCCGGGACGCACCAGCAGCCCAGGCGGTGGCCGCGCAGGGCGGGGAGCCGGGCCAGCAGGTCGGGGCGCGAGAGCAGATATGCGCGGTACTTCTCGACGACCTCCTCGCGGGTGCCGTCCGGGCCCGGGCGGAAGGGGCTGGCCAGGGGAGAGGCGTCGAGGTGCCAGCCGCCGCGGTGCATCGCGCGGCCCACGTAGACCACGTCCGCGTACTCGGGGTCGTCGCGGTGGCCCTTGAGGTTGACGACTGTCGTCCGGTCCATGGGCTGGATCCTCCGGCCTCAGGCGCCGCCGTGCAACGCGAAGAGCGCGCAGGTCGTCGTGCCGTGGGCGTAGAGCTTGCCGTCGTTTTTGCCGGTCACCCGCGCCTCGGCGGTCGCGGTCGTGCGGCCGGTGTGGATGACGGTGCCTTCGCAGCGCAGCGGCTGGGTGTCCGCGTACACCGGGCGGACCAGGTTCACTCCCAGCTGGATGGTGGAGTAGCCGCGCCCCGCCGGGAGGGTAGCCATCACCGCGCTGCCGAGCGCCGAGTCGAGCAGTGTGGCAAGGAAACCGCCGTGGACGCTGCCCATCGGGTTCAGCAGATGCTGTCCGGGCTCGCCCTCGAAGACCGCGCGGCCCTCGGTGGCCTCCACGAGCCGGAATCCCACTGTGCTGCTGAACGGGGCCTGCGGGACCTCGCCGTCCAGGATGAGACGGAGGAGCTCAAGGCCGGAGCGGTTGCCGGCCTCCGCGAGGCTCCTCGGCGGCTCCCAGGTGTGGGTGCGCGAGCGGGTCGCGCTGGTGTCGCCCGTGGCGGGCCTGCTCGTGAGCCGCGTCATGATGACGTCTCCTCAGGGGGATCTCAGGGGGGATCTCGGGGGTTTGGGGGATGGAACCTGTCGGCGCCGGGGCGCTCTCGCCCCGGCGCCTACGCACGCCGGACGGGCGGATCGTGGACCGCCGGACCGGGTGTACGGGCTGCTCAGGGAAGCTTGACCGCGAGCAGGTCCACAGGACGGATGTCGGGGGCGGAACTCAGCATCGTCCCCGCCGCCTCCATCAGCGCCGCCGCGATCCGGCCCTGCAGATGACCGTTCCGTCCCTCCTCGTTCTCGAAGGTGTCGAAGACGCCGAAGGTCGTGGCGCTCTCCCGGAAGGCGAACCAGGTGACCGTGTGCTCCTCCTCGCGGGCGAGCTGGAGCGCGTCCCGCAGCAGCGCCTCCACCTTGTCGGCGTATTCGGGCTTGGCCTCGATGCGGGCCAGCAGGCCGATGTTCATCGTGAGTCACTCCGTAGGTCGGCTTCGGTGTCCTCGTCGTCGGGGACACCACCAAACGTAGGCCGGTCACTCCCGCCTTCCCAGTGTCGTAAGCGACGCATCGGATACGGTTTCCGTCATGGATGTATCGGTGCTGGTCTACGACGGCGTCTTCGACTCCGGACTCTCGGCGATCCTCGACGTGCTCGCAGGGGCGAACGCCATGCGCGGCGAGATTCCCCAGCCGCCGCCCGCCTGGCAGGTCACGACCGTCGGTTTCCGCCGCCGGGTGCGCACCGGCGCGGGGCACATCGTCACCACCCAACCCGCCGTCGAGGCCAAGCGGGCCGACCTGCTCCTGGTGCCCGCGCTCGCCGAGCGGCGGCCGGACGACCTGCTCGCCCATGTCTCCGGCCCCGCGTCGGCGCCGGTACGGGACCTGGTCGCCGAGACCCGTGAGCGCGGCACCCCTCTCGCCTCGGCCTGTACGGGCACCTTCCTGCTGGCCGAGTCGGGCGTGCTCGACGGCCGGAAGGCGACGACGAGCTGGTGGCTGGCGCCCGTCTTCCGTCAGCGCTACCCGGCCGTGACGATCGACGAGACCAGGATGGTTACAACATCGGACGGGGTGACGACGGCGGGAGCGGCCTTCGGGCACGTCGACCTGGCGCTGGCGATCGTACGGATGAGCAGTCCGGCCCTGGCCGACCTTGTCGCCCGCTACCTGGTCGTCGACAAGCGCCCTTCGCAGTCCGCGTACACCATTCCGAGTGCGCTGGCCCAGAGTGATCCGCTTGTCGCCGCCTTCGAGCGCTGGGCCAGGCAGCATCTGGACGAGCCGGTCAGCGTCGTCGACGCGGCGCGCTCGCTCGGCGTCAGTGAGCGCACTCTTCAGCGGACCGTGCGCCGCGTACTGGGCACCTCTCCCGTGCGATTCGTCCAGGACCTGCGCGTCGAGCAGGCCTCGCACCTGCTGCGGACCACCGACCTCTCCCTGGAGTCCATCGCGGGCAAGGTCGGCTACGAGCACGCGAACACGCTGCGGATCCTGCTGCGCGAGCGCACGGGCAGTACGGCGGGCGCCCTGCGCGGGCGCTGATGCCCGCACCGGGCCCCCTCGGCGGACAGGCTGAATGTGCGCGGTGGCGCGATCGCGATCGGGCATCCGCTCGGCGGCAGCGGGGCGCGCATCATGACGACGCTGCTGCACAACCTGGAGGACCGGGGCGGGCGGTACGGGCTTCAGACGATGTGCGAGGCCGGAGGAATGGCCAACGCGACCATCATCGAACGGCTTTGACAGGCGCGCTCGTCAGGGCTGCCGCGGATAGCCGATCGAGACGATGTCCTCGCCGAGTTCGGCCGTCGTGAGATGGGGATTGAGCGCCGCGACCACCTCGGGGGTCAGGGGGCGCAGCGCGTACACATGGCGTACGGCAGCCAGGTCGACCGGCACCCCGTAGTAGTCCTCGGCGAACTCCTCGTAGGCCGAAGGGGTCCCGGCCGTCAGTATCGCGAACAACTCCCCGGCGCCGTCCGCAAATTCGTTGTCCTCCGGGAAGTCGATCGTCCCCGTCCGCCAGCCGTCGTCGGCGGGCTCGCGCCACAGGCAGGCCGTCGCGACGGGCATGCCGTCCTCGTCGGTGAACGCGGGTTCCTGGACGCAGGCGCGGAAGACCTCCGGGACATCGTCCAGCACTCCGGGCCATGGTCCGTCGGAGGCGTAGGGGCTCATCCGGGACTCATGGGCGAAGCCCCGGACGAACGCGCCGGCGGGCGAGAAGACGATGGCGTACTCGTCGCCCGAGCCGTTCCGCATCGAGGCCATCTCCTCGGACGAGGACCAGTTCGCGTTGAAGGAGTAGAACCGGTCCTCCCACTCGGGGCTGAGGATCGCGTCCAGCATGGCGATCGAGCGGCACAGGTCACGCAGGACGGGGACGGCGGGCAGCTGACGGGCGACATCGAGAACACTCACGCCCTCATCCAACCCCATGGCTCCCTAAGCTGATCCGGTCCCCAGGCGGGGGCTCGAGGAGGAGGAGAGGGACATGTCGTACCCCGACCCGAAATACACCGAGGGCAAGGGCGAGATCAGCGCGGAGTTCCGGCCCGTCGCCACCGAACCGGATCTGCGCTCGCGCACCGGGAGCGCGACGCACTACCTGGCCACCGCCGCCTCCACGGGCGGGGAGTTCGGGCTCTACCGGATGGACATGGCGCCCCGGGCGGGCGGCCCGAAGACGCACTTCCACAAGTCGATCTCGGAATCGTTCTTCATCATCGAGGGGACGGTACGGCTCTACAACGGCGAGAGCTGGATCGACGCCACCGCCGGCGACTTCCTCTACGTGCCCCAGGGCGGACTGCACGCGTTCCGCAACGACTCCGACGCGCTCGCCTCGATGCTGCTGCTCTTCACGCCGGGCGCTCCGCGCGAGGAGTACTTCGAGAAAGTCGCCGAGGTCGCGACCGAGTGGTCGCCCGAGCGGCAGGCGGAGTTCTTCATCAAGCACGACACCTACTGGACCGACTGACGCGCGAGTCCCGTCTTCAGGCCCGCGCCGCAGAGCGGGACGACGGCCGTGCCCTCGCTCCAGGTGCCCGCGGCCGCCCAGCACGCGACGCCCGTGGACTCGACGAACAGTCCCCGGGCGGCGAGGTCCAGCTGCGCGGCCCGGATCTGGTCCTCCGCGACCGTGAGGAAGGTGCCGCCGGACGCGCGGACGGCCCGCAGGATCTGCCTCGCCCTCGGCGGGCGGGGGATCGCGATGCCTTCGGCGAGCGTCGGGGCGAGCGGAGCGGGCTCGTCGAGCAGCGTCTCGGCTCCGGCGTGGAAGGCGGCGGCCAGGGGGGAGACGGCCTCGGCCTGGACGGCGACGAGGGCGGGCCGCTCGGAGATCAGGCCGTGTGCGTGGAGTTCGCCGATGGCGAGGTCGGCGCCCAGCAGCAGTGTGCCGTTGCCGACGGGGACGACGATCGCGTCCGGGAGCCTGCCGCCGAGGTCCTCCCACAGCTCGTAGACGTACGTCTTCGTGCCGTGCAGGAAGTACGGGTTGTAGACGTGGCTCGCGTAGAAGGTGCCGGGTTCATCCGCTGCCGCGCGGGCCGCCTCCGCCGTGGACTCGCGGTCACCGGGAACGAGTTGGAGGTGCGCGCCGTGCGCCCGGATCTGCTCGACCTTCTTGGCGGAGGTGTCCTCGGGTACATACACCGTGCAGTCCAGACCGGCGCGTGCGCAGTACGCGGCGATCGCGGTGCCCGCGTTGCCGCTGCTGTCGGCGATGACCCGGCGGGGTGCCAGACGGCGGGCCAGCTCCGCCAGCATCACCGCCCCCCGGTCCTTGAAGGACAGCGTCGGCATCAGGAAGTCGAGCTTGGCGGAGACGGTTTCGGTGAGTGCGACCAGCGGGGTGCGGCCCTCGCCGAGCGAAACGGCCGGTGCGGCGAGCGGTAGTGCCTCCTCGTAACGCCACAGTGAATTGACCCTGGTGGGCAGGGACTTGATGCTGATCGCCGATGACGTGAATTCGAGGTCCCAGGGGCTGTGGCAGTCCGGGCAGCGCCAGTTGGCCGTCTCGACGGGGGAGTGGGTGCCGCAGCCGGGGCAGATGTACGAGCTCATGGGTCGCCAGCATGGCAGTTGTGTGGCGCAGTGTTACGCGCCGTCCCGGACCCTTGTGTGATTCCTATGGATCGGTCAACCTTTGGCTCGACAGGCGAGACAAGGGCAGGGGAAATCCAGTCGTCACACCTTGTCATGCACCTGTCGATTTCCCCCACAGTAGCGCACCACCAATGAGGAGGACCCCTCACATGTCTGTGATGCGTAATTCGCGTCGAAGACTCGCCACGGGCGGCGTCATAGCCGCCGCCGCGCTCTCGCTGGGCGTGGCATCCGCCCTCACGGCCACCGCCGCCGAGTCGGCTCCCGTAGGCGTCATCCAGAACGCGGGCGCGCCCGGAGTGATCGCGGGCAGCTACATCGTCACGCTCGACGAATCGGCGCCCGACGCCGGCTCCAAGGCCGGCAAGGCGCTCGCGGCGGAGTACGGCGCGAAGATCAGGAAGACGTACGAAGCGGCGCTGAACGGGTACTCCGTCCAGCTCTCCGAGGCGCAGGCCAAGAAGTTCGCCGCCGACCCGGCCGTCGCCTCCGTCGTACAGAACCGCGTCTTCAAGGCGACCGGCACGCAGCCGAACCCGCCTTCCTGGGGCCTGGACCGGATCGACCAGAAGGCCCTTCCCCTGAACCAGAGCTACACCTACCCGGACACCGCGGGCGAGGGGGTGACCGCGTACATCATCGACACCGGTGTGCGGATCACCCACAGCAACTTCGGCGGCCGGGCGTCGTACGGCTACGACGCCATCGACAACGACAACACCGCGCAGGACGGCCACGGCCACGGCACCCATGTGGCCGGGACCGTCGCCGGCTCGTCCTACGGCGTGGCCAAGAAGGCCAAGATCGTCGGCGTCCGTGTCCTCGACAACTCCGGCTCGGGCACGACCGAGCAGGTCGTCGCGGGCATCGACTGGGTGACGCAGAACGCCGTCAAGCCGGCCGTCGCCAACATGAGCCTCGGCGGCGGGGTCGACCCCGCGCTCGACACGGCGGTACGCAACTCCATCGCGTCCGGCATCACGTACGCGGTCGCCGCGGGCAACGACGGTGCCAACGCCTCCAACTACTCGCCCGCGCGCGTGGCCGAGGCCATCACCGTCGGCTCCACGACCAGCTCGGACGCGCGCTCCAGCTTCTCCAACTACGGCAGCATCCTGGACATCTTCGCTCCGGGCTCGTCGATCACGTCGGCCTGGAACTCCAGCGACACGGCGACGAACACGATCTCCGGCACGTCGATGGCGACCCCGCACGTAGCCGGCGCGGCCGCGCTGTACCTCGCGGCGAACAGGACGGCGACACCGGCGCAGGTCTCCTCGGCGCTGACCACGGCCGCGACGACCGGCGTGGTCGGCAACCCGGGGACGGGCTCGCCGAACCGCCTGCTGTACGTGGGCGGCGGCTCGACGCAGCCGCCGGGGCCGAAGTTCGAGAACACCGCAGACTACACGATCAGCGACTTCTCCACGGTGGAGTCGCCGGTCACGGTCAGCGGAGTCACCGGCAACGCACCGGCGAGCCTGAGCGTGCCGGTGGACATCAAGCACACGTACATCGGCGACCTGCGCATCGACCTGATCGCGCCGGACGGTTCGGTCTACAACCTGAAGGCGTACGGTGCGGGCGGCAGCTCGGACAACGTGATCACGACGTACACGGTGAACGCGTCGTCGGAGGTCGCGAACGGTACGTGGAAGCTGCGGGTGAGTGACAACGCGGCGTACGACGTCGGCAAGATCGACGTGTGGGCGCTGCAGTTCTGATCACCGGACATCCGGGAGGGGCGGCCGCGAGGGCGACCGCCCCTTTCGTGTTACGGGGGCTGGCGCGGGGGTCCGTGGCCCGGGCCTTGGGGTTCGTTGCGCGGGCGGCCGCGGGGTGCGGGGTTCCGGGTCGCCGTCGGGATCGACTCCTCGGCGTCGGCGGCAAACGGGCCCTTGGATTGGTCACCCGGTGTTGGCCGCCAATCGGGGGTTCGCCCGCGAAACCACCCACCGGACAGCAACCACCAACGCCCCCTGGCCCACGCCCACCACGACCGCTGGAAACGCGGGGACGACCCTGCACCGCCACTCCCCACGGGGAGGTGTGTCGCGGCGCGCGGGGGTTCGCCCGCGAGACCACCCACCGGGCAGCAACCACCAACGCCCCCTGGCCCACGGCACCCACGAACCCGGCACAAGCGCCGTCGGGATCGACTCCTCGGCGTCGGCGGCGATGAGGGGTTCGTAGGGGCACCCGGTGTTGGCCGCCAATCGGGAGTTCGCCCGCGAAGCCACCCACCGGACAGCAACCACCAACGCCCCCTGGCCCACGCTCACCACGGACGCTGGAAACGCGGGGACGACCCTTCACGGCCCCTCCCCACCGGTCGGGTCGCGGTGCGCGGGGGTTCGCCCGCGAAGCCACGACCGGGCAGCAACCCCGTCTTTCGCTCCGCGGCGAAGCCGCCGGAGCACCAGGGGTGTGGAAGCGTTAGCCCCCACCAACCTCCCGGGGGTCTGGGGGCGGAGCCCCCAGTTCGGGAAGGGGCGGGGTGGGGAACAGGCCCCGCGCAGCGGCCCGACCCCCCGACCCGCGCCCCCGCCCCCGTCGCATAAGATCCGCGCCCATTCGCACCACTCCGTGAGACCCAAATCAGGAGCCCCACCCGTGGCCATGTACCCCCCGCCCCCCTACGCCCCCGCCAGACCCCCGAATCCCCCCGTCAACGGGCTCGCCATCACATCCCTCGTCGTAGGCATCGTGTGCTGCATACCCCCGCTGGGCCTGATCTTCGGCCTGATCGCCCTCTCCCAGATCAAGCGGAGCGGCCACCGCGGCAAGGGCATGGCCATCGCGGGCAGCATCCTCTCCGGGATCAGTACCGTGCTGGTGCTGGCAGGCCTCCTCACCGGGGGGATCAGCGACGCCCTCGACAGCTTCAAGGACGGCGTCAACGAGGCCGCCCGGTCCCGCAGCACGCTCGATCTGCGCAAGGGAGACTGCTTCAACGTCCCCGGCACCGAGCTGGAGCAGGAGACCGCGAGCGTCAAGGTCGTCGACTGCGCCAAGCCGCACGACGGTGAGGTGACCGGCTCGTTCAGGCTGGAGCAGTCCGGGGCCTGGCCCGGGGAGGCCGCGGTCGAGCCGATCGCCGAGAAGCGCTGCACCGAGCTGAACGATGCCTACGTGTCGGACCCTTCCGCCGTGCCCGACAACGCGTCGATGTACTACTTCATGCCGAGCAAGCAGAGCTGGCGCCTGGGCGACCACACGGTGACCTGCTCCTACGCCGCGGTCGACGGCAAGCTCACCGGCTCGCTGCGGGCCGGGTCCGGGAGCACGCCGTCGGCGCAGTAGTCCGGCGCCCGAGCCGACGAGGGCCCGGGCACCGGACTCGTCCGGACTAGCGGCGTGAGAGCCCGCGGTCGACGGCGGTCATCAGCTCGCCGTCCGCGGTGTCTCCGTCCAGCGACCAGAACATCGCCCCGCCCAGGCCCCGTTCACGGATGTACGAGGTCTTGGCGCGCAGCACCTGCGGGTCGTCGTACGTCCACAGGGTGGTGCCGTCGAAGAGCCACGCGTGCCCGTTCCGCCTGTCCCGGTGGAGGGTGTACGTGCCCGATTCGGCGAGCTTCTTGAGGGCCTTGTAGTCCTCGTAGCCCGCCGCCCAGGTCGCCGGCGCGGGCGCCGCCGCCGGCCGGCCGAGGCCGTCGCCGCCGCCGGTCACACCGGTCCAGCCCTGACCGTAGAAGGGCATGCCCATCACCAGCTTGCGGGCGGGCGCGCCCCGGCGCAGCCACTCGCGGACGGTCTGGTCGACGCTGAAGTCGCCGCGTGCGTACAGCGCGGACTGCTGAGCGGTCGTCTTCTCGCCCGAGACATGGAAGTCGTAACCCTGGAGGTTCACGAAGTCCAGGTCGCACATGATCTTGCGTACGTCGAACCCGGCGTCGATCTTGGCGGGCGCGGTCGGCACGAAGGCGGTCAGCTCGTAGTGCTTGCGCTTGCCGCGCTGCGAGGTCGCGTACGCGTCGAGCTGGGTACGGAATTCGTGCACGAGGGCAGTGAAGTTCTGCTTGTCCTCCGGCCGGTAGACGGTGTCCGTGTCGCCCGCCGAGCCGGGCCACTCCCAGTCGAGGTCGACGCCGTCGAAGAGCCCGGCCGCCGCGCCGGCTCCGCCGCGTGCTCCGTCGACGGGCAGATTGCCCTTGATGTAGAGGTCGATGCAGGAGGAGACGAACGCCTTGCGGGAGGCGGGCGTGCGGGCCGCGTCGGAGAAGTGGGTGGACCAGCTCCAGCCACCCAGCGAGATCAGCACTTTGAGACCGGGATGCTTGGCCTTGAGCTCGCGCAGCTGGTTGAAGTTGCCCGCGAGCGGCTGCTCCGGGATGTCGGCGACACCGTCCACCGAGTCGGCGGCGTCCAGCGGGCGGGCGTAGTCGGCCCAGGCGTCCGCCTCGCCGGGGACGTTGCCGGTGAAGCACGTTCCGTTGGAACTCACATTGCCGAAGGCGTAGTTGATGTGGGTGAGCTTGGCGGCCTGGCCGCTGGTGTCCATGTCCTTGACCTGGAAGTCCCGGCCGTAGACGCCCCATTGGGTGAAGTAGCCGACGCGCTTGTACGGCTCGTGGTGGTTCCCGTGGGCCCGGGCGCCGGGCGCGAGCGCGGCGAGGAGGGAGAGGGAGCAGGCGGCAACGGCCGCCCTGGCAAGGGATCTTCGGCAGTTTCGACGCATGACCAGGAACGTATTGGTCTGGACCATTAAGGTCAAGAGTGGGTGCGGAATTGACGTTCACGCCTGCGGCAAGTGCCTGCCCAAACACAACTCATCACTTCGAGTGAAACTTTGGCCCATGCTTGCGGCATCAACCGACGGTTGCCACGCTGTTGCTGTCTGTCAACCTGTTGGGAGTGGCCAGTGACATTCGGTGAGCAGCCCGCCTATCTGCGCGTTGCGAGCGACCTTCGCCAGAAGATCGTCAACGGCTCGCTGCCGCCGCACACCCGGCTTCCCTCGCAGGCCCGTATCCGCGAGGAGTACGGAGTCTCGGACACCGTCGCCCTGGAGGCACGCAAGGTCCTGATGGCGGAGGGTCTCGTCGAGGGCCGCTCGGGCTCCGGCACCTATGTCCGCGAGCGGCCGGTCCCGCGCCGGATCGCCCGCTCCGGCTACCGCCCGCCGTCCGGAGCCAACCCCTTTCGTCAGGAGCAGGCCGAGGAGGGGATCCGGGGCACCTGGGAGTCCAGCAGCGAACAGGAGGCGGCGAGCCCGGAGATCGCCGCCCGCCTCGGCATCCCGCTCGGCGACCGGGTGATGCGTACGCGCTATGTGTTCCGCGACGCGGGCGAGGCGATGATGCTCTCCACCTCCTGGGAGCCGCTCGAAGTCACCGGCCGCACACCGGTGATGCTGCCCGAGGAGGGCCCGCTCGGCGGCTGCGGAGTCGTCGAGCGCATGGCCGCCATCGATGTCGTCGTGGACAACGTGGCGGAGGAGGTCGGCGCACGGCCGGGGCTTGCGGAGGAGCTCCTGGCACTCGGCGGCGTACCGGGCCATGTGGTGATGGTCGTCGAGCGGACGTACTACGCGTCGGGGCGTGCGGTCGAGACGGCGGACCTCGTCGTCCCGGCGGACCGCTACCGGATCGCGTACCACCTTCCGGTGAAGTGACTCAGAGGTCCGTGGCCCGGCGGCCGGTCCGGTGCTGATGCCGGTGCCGACGATGCCGGTCGCGGGGCACGGAGCGGGGTGGAACGCGGTGCGTGAAGCGGGGCATGGCCGAGGCTCAGTGGGGGCCCGGAATCGGCCAGCAGGGGGCGTATCCAGCCGGGTGCGCCCTCTTTCATATCTCTTTGTGTAAATCCGTATCCGCTGAGTAAAGGTCAGGCGTAGGCTCGGGCATATGCGTATTGCGGTTTCCTGGCGATCCTTACAGACCTGCAGGCCGGCCCGGGGAGGGGCGCGATGAACGACAGCCCCGCTCTGCTCCCCTGGCTCGTCATTCGGCAGGACGACAACGGCAATCGCTACCGCGTGGGACAGTACGCGACCCGGGACGAGGCCCAGGAGATCGCGGACACCCTCGACGGCCGCGGACACAAGCAGCTCTACTGGGTCGAGCGCATAGGCCAGACGACGCACTAGCCCAGCAACCGCCGGAGGCCGGTACGCTCCGGCGCATGAAGGATCGTGTTGTGGTGGCCGGCGCCGTGTGCGACAAGGGGCGGCTGCTGGCCGCACGCCGGAGCGCACCCGAGGAGCTCGCCGGCCGCTGGGAACTGCCCGGCGGCAAGCTGGAGCCGGGGGAGAGCCCCGAGCAGGCGCTGGTGCGCGAGCTGCGTGAGGAGCTGGGCGTCGAGACCCAGCCGCTGGAGCGGATCCCCGGCGAGTGGCCGCTCAAGCCCGGCTATGTCCTCCAGGTCTGGACCGCCCGGCTGCTCTCCGGGGAGCCCCGGCCGCTGGAGGACCATGACGAGCTGCGCTGGCTCGGCCCCCATGAGACCGATGCCGTCGACTGGCTCGACCCGGACCGGCCCGCCGTGGCCGAGGCCGCACGACGCCTGCGCGCGGGCGAGCTGAAGGGAAGCGAGCCACGGGGAAGCGAGCGGGACGGCGCCCGCGACTGAGGCCTACGCCGTTCGTACCACGGTCCGCCGCTTGCCGTACTGACCGGGATACCTCCCACCGAATATCGGGTATGTGCTGATTAACCCCCCGAAATAGGACGTGGGTCTGTTGGGCTGCTGCCGGTCTGGGGAAGTGAGCGGCGTGATCGACACCGAGGGTCAATGCGTCGAATGGACCTTCCCTGCGGAGCCCGACTCCGTGCGCGCCGCCCGGCACGCCGTGCGCGACACCCTGCGAGCCTGGGAACTTGATTCGGTCGTCGGCGATGTGACCGTCCTGCTGGTCAGCGAGCTGGTGACCAATTCCTTGAGGTACGCATCGGGCCCCATCGGGGTCCGTCTGGTGGGGCCCGAACCGGGCGACTCGTCCCCGTCGCTGCTGGTCGAAGTCTCCGATCCCCTTCCGGATCCGCCCACCGAGCGCAGCGCACTGCCCGACGACGAGGGCGGACGCGGACTTCAGCTGGTGGCTTGTTCCGCTCGTAGGTGGGGCACCAGGCGCGGGAGAACGGGCAAGACGGTGTGGTTCGAGCTCCCGCTGACTGGTTAGAAGAGTGGGGGGACGACGATCACGCCACGCACGGGTCCGACCTGGCCAGGAGTAGGCCGAAAATGAACGAGACCGTGCTGTGATCGTGAACGCCGTGCCGGTCTGGCCCGTAGTGCTGAATACTGCGGTCATGGCCGGTCCGGTGCGGTGAGCTGGAGGGGACGGTCGCGTGAGCGAGATACCTGAGACGGCGAGCACTGTCATGTGGCAGAGCAGCCCGCCTGGCTCGATCTATGACTACATCAAGGTCGCTTCTTTCTCGATCGGCCCCGACGGGCTGGTCGACCAGTGGAGTCGGCGTGCGATTGATCTCTTCGGCATCACCGCGGACGAGGTCAGGGGAAAGGACCCGGTCGAGGTCTTCATGCCCGCCGAGCTGCGCCCGCGCGGCCACCGGCACGTGGCCGAGATACTTGACGGCAAGGAGTGGACGGGCCTCGTCCCGTTCCGGATGCCGGGGGCGGGGGGTGCGCACGGCATCGCCGAGGTATATGTGATGCCGAGCGAGACGGAGAGCGGCGACAGGGCTGCGCTCTGTATCGTCGTCGACGTCCGCGCACTGCGCCGGATCGAGACCGATCTTGCGGCTTCGCAGGCGATTTTCGGCCAATCTCCGTTTGGGTTCCTCCTGTTCGGTACGGATCTCACCGTGCAGCGCACCAACCAGCGCTTCGCGACCGTCTTCGGAGGCACCTCCGACGATCACCGCGGACGCACCGTCCACGACTATCTCTCCCGCGCCGAGGCCGACCGGATGACCGCCTCGCTGCGCCGGGTGCTGGAGACCGGCGAATCCGCCATCGACCTCCAGATCGTCGGCGCGGCACCCGGCAGCACCGACCGCAGGCACTGGTCGATCAACCTCTACCGAGTGCACAGCGGATCCGGGCGCCCAATCGGAGTCGCCGGGATCGGCACCGATGTCACCCGCCGTCATATCGCCGCCCGCGAGGCCGCAAACGCCCGCCGCAATCTCGCCCTCCTCAACGAGGCGAGCGCCCGCATCGGCAACTCCCTCGACCTGGAGACCACGGCCCGCGAACTGCTCGACGTCGCCGTCCCCGGCTTCTGCGACCTCGCCTCCGTCGACCTGTGCCAAGGGCTCCTGAGCGGGGACGAGGCACCTCCCGGCAGATGGGGGTCCCCGCACTCCGAGGGATACGGCGGCGGGAGCGCCGAGTTGCGCCGGGTCGCCTTCGCCAGCGCCGTGTCCGACGCGCCGCTGTTGGCCACCCCGGGCTGCAGCCCGGAGGGCAGCACCCCCATCGCAGTCGGCGCGGTCCACCGCTATGCCTTCAACTCGCCCTGCGCCAGGGCCCTGCGCGCCGCCCGCGTCCAGTCGATCCCGGGCGAGGACGGCAGCCTCGTGCAGTCCACCCTCGCCGTTCCGATGGTCGCGCACGACACCGTCGTCGGCCTGGTGCAGTTCTCCCGTACGAAGGGGAGCGAGCCCTTCGGGGAGCGGGACATGGCGCTCGCCGTCGAACTCGCCGCCCGGGCCGCGGTCTGTATGGACAACGCACGGCTCTACCGCAGGGAGCACGAGCGGGCACTGATCCTCCAGCGCAGCCTCCTGCCGCCCGGTGACCCCGAGGCCGCGGGCCTGGACATCGCGTGCCGCTATCTCCCGGGCAACACGGCCACCGAGGTCGGCGGCGACTGGTTCGACGTCATCGAACTGCCCGGCCACCGCACCGCCCTGGTCGTGGGCGACGTGATGGGCCGCGGACTGCGGGCCGCGGTCGCCATGGGTGAACTGCGCACGGCCGTACGGACCTTGGCGCTGCTCGACCTGGAGCCGGCCGAGGTGCTCTCCGCGCTCGACGAGATCGCCCGCGGGCTCGGCACCCCCAGCGGCGCCCAGCAGGCCTCGCGCGTGGCCCACAAGTCCCGCGACGCCGACCTCTCCGAGGTCTATCTCGCGACCTGCGTCTACGCGGTCTACGACCCGGTCACCCGGCGCTGCACCTTCGCCAACGCCGGCCATCTGCCGCCCGTCCTCGTCGAACCGGGCGAGGAGGCGCTGCTGCTCGACGTGCCGCCGGGGATGCCGCTCGGCGTGGGCGGCGAGCCCTTCGAGGAGGTCGAGGTCGAGCTCGCGGAGGACGCGCTCCTCGCCCTGTACACCGACGGGCTCGTCGAATCCCGCGACCACCCCCTCGACGAGGGGCTGCGCGCCTTCCGCGCCGCGCTCACCGATCCGGTACGCCCCCTCGAAGACGTCTGTGACCATGTGCTGAACACGCTCGACACCCGGCACGGCGAGGACGACATCGCGCTGCTGATGGCCCGGATCCAGGGGCTGCCCGTCGACGCCGTCGGCGACTGGCGGCTGCCGCGCGAGCCCCGTTCGGTCGGCCGGGCCCGGGAGCTGGCCCGCGCCCAGCTGGTCACCTGGGGCCTCGAGGCGCTCGTGGACACGGTCGAGCTGCTGGTCAGCGAGCTGGTCACCAACGCGCTGCGGTACGGCGAGGACGAGATACGGCTGCGGCTGCTGCGTGACCGCACCCTTGTCTGCGAGGTGTGGGACGCGGGCCTCGTGCAGCCGAGACGGCGCCGGGCACGCGACACCGACGAGGGCGGCCGCGGACTTCAGCTGGTCGGGCTGCTGAGCGCGGCCTGGGGCTCGCGCCGGACGCCGCGCGGCAAGACGGTCTGGTTCGAACTCGCCCTGCCCGACGGGGACTCGACGGCGGAACCCACGGTCGAACAGCTGCTGAGCATGTTCTGACAGAGCCCCACCGTCATCCGGTCCTGTGCCTGCGCCGACGTGGCCAGGGCCACCAGCGCGTCCGCCTGGTCTCGGCGTCGAGTTCGGCCGGCGGCTTCTCGCGTGCCTGCCGAGGCGGGCCCCAGCCCTCCTGGCCGCCCTGAGGTGTGGTGCGCGTCGCGGTCCGTCTCCGGCGCTTGGCGGAGCTGTACACGGCGATCGCACCGGCCGCGGCACCGAGCACGATGGGCAGCACCAGATCCGCGGTCCACGTCCCGGCCCCGGTGCTCCGGCCCTCGCCGGACAGGCCGACCGCATCGTCGGCGAGCGCGAAGCGAGCGGCGGGCACCAGCAGCCACCACGCCGCCACCAGCAGGGCCACGAGAGCCCGGGCGGCTATTCGCGTCACATTTGGGAGGCTATGTCGACCGATGGGGCCCCGCGACCGGAGACGGGCTAGTCAGCCGCCCCGCGCCGCGTGATCTTGTTGCCCAGCCACACCAGCGGGTCGTACTTCCGGTCCACCGCCCGCTCCTTCAGCGGGATCAGCGCATTGTCGGTGATCTTGATGCCCTCGGGGCACACCTCCGTACAGCACTTCGTGATGTTGCAGTAGCCCAGCCCGTGCTCGTCCTGCGCCGTCTTCTTGCGGTCCAGGCCCGTCTCGGCCGCCCCGTCCAGCGGGTGCATGTCCAGCTCCGCCACCCGCATCAGAAAGCGCGGACCGGCGAACGCCGTCTTGTTCTCCTCGTGGTCGCGCACCACATGGCAGGTGTCCTGGCACAGGAAGCACTCGATGCACTTGCGGAACTCCTGCGAGCGGTCCACGTCCATTTGCTGCATGCGGTACTCACCCGCCTTCACCCCCGGCGGCGGCACGAAGGAGGGGATCTCCCGTGCCTTCGCGTAGTTGAAGGACACATCCGTCACCAGGTCCCGCACCACCGGGAACGCCCGCAGCGGCGTCACCGTGATCGTCTCCTCGCGCGAGAAGACCGACATCCGCGTCATGCACATCAGCCGCGGCCGCCCGTTGATCTCCGCGCTGCACGAACCGCACTTGCCCGCCTTGCAGTTCCAGCGGACGGCGAGATCGGAGGCCTGGGTGGCCTGGAGGCGGTGGATGATGTCGAGGACGACCTCGCCGTCGTTCACCTCGACGGCGAAGTCCTCAAGACCCCCGCCGTCCTTGTCGCCCCGCCAGACCTTGAAGGCCGCTGTGTAGCTGCTCACTCGTAGAGCTCCTCTTCGGCGAGGTACTTGACCAGCTCCTCCTTCTCGAAAAGGGCGAGCAGGTCGGGACGGATGGGCTCGGTCGTCCTGCGTACGAGCGCGATCTGGCCGCTCACCGGATCGGTGGCCGCGAGCCCGCCGGTGGGGTCGACGAGTTGGCACAGCAGATTGATCCGCCGCCACTCGCGCTCCATGGCCGGGAAGTCCTCGCGGGTGTGCCCGCCGCGGCTCTCTGTTCTCTCCAGTGCCGCCCGCGCGATGCACTCGCTGACCAGCAGCATGTTCCGCAGGTCCAGCGAGAGGTGCCAGCCGGGGTTGAACTGCCGGTGGCCCTCGACCCCGGCGCGCCGTGCCCGTACGCGCAGATCCGCCAGCTTGTCCAGCGCCTGCGCCATCTCCGCCTCGCGCCGGATGATGCCGACCAGGTCGTTCATCGTCTGCTGGAGTTCCTGGTGGAGGGTGTACGGATTCTCCGGCTGTGCGCCCTCGTCGGGGCCTTCGGCGCTGAACGGACGCAGCGCCTCCGCCGCCGCGGCGTCGATCTGGGCCTCGTCGACGGCCGGGCGGACGCCGAGCCCCTCGGCGTACCCGGCCGCGTGGAGCCCCGCCCGCCGGCCGAAGACCAGCAGGTCGGACAGGGAATTGCCGCCGAGCCGGTTGGAGCCGTGCATCCCGCCCGCGACCTCGCCCGCCGCGAACAGGCCGGGAACGCCGACCGCCGCCGCGGTGTCGGACTCGACGGCGATGCCGCCCATCACGTAGTGGCAGGTCGGTCCGACCTCCATGGCCTCCGCCGTGATGTCGACGTCCGCCAGCTCCTTGAACTGGTGGTACATCGACGGCAGTCGGCGCCTGATGACCTCGGCCGGCATCCGGGTGGAGACATCCAGGAACACGCCGCCGTGCGGGGAGCCGCGGCCCGCCTTCACCTCGGAGTTGATGGCACGGGCCACCTCGTCGCGCGGCAGCAGCTCAGGAGGACGGCGGTTGTTGTCCGGGTCCTCGTACCAGCGGTCGCCCTCCTCCTCCGACTGCGCGTACTTCTCCTTGAAGACGTCGGGCACGTAGTCGAACATGAACCGCTTGCCCTCGGAGTTGCGCAGCACCCCGCCGTCGCCGCGCACCGACTCGGTGACGAGGATGCCCTTCACCGACGGCGGCCAGACCATCCCGGTCGGATGGAACTGCACGAACTCCATGTTGAGCAGCGGAGCGCCCGCGAGCAGCGCCAGCGCGTGCCCGTCGCCGGTGTACTCCCAGGAGTTCGACGTCACCTTGAAGGACTTGCCGATCCCGCCGGTGGCGAGCACCACCGAAGGGGCCTCGAGGACGAAGAAGCGCCCGGACTCCCGCTCGTAGCAGAAGGTGCCGCTCACGCGGTCGCCGTCCTTGAGGACGCGGGTGACCGTGCACTCCTGGAAGACCTTCAACCGGGCTTCGTAGTCCCCGAATTCGGCCTTGTCCTCCTGCTGCAGCGAGACGATCTTCTGCTGGAGGGTACGGATCAGCTCAAGGCCCGTTCGGTCGCCGACGTGCGCGAGGCGCGGGTACTCGTGCCCGCCGAAGTTGCGCTGGGAGATCTTTCCGTCGGCCGTGCGGTCGAAGAGCGCGCCCCAGGTCTCCAGCTCCCACACCCGGTCGGGCGCCTCGCTCGCGTGCAGCTCCGCCATCCGCCACTGGTTGAGGAACTTTCCGCCGCGCATGGTGTCGCGGAAGTGCACCTGCCAGTTGTCACCGGCGTTCACATTGCCCATGGAGGCGGCGATACCGCCCTCGGCCATCACGGTGTGGGCCTTGCCGAAGAGGGACTTGCAGATCACCGCCGTACGGGCGCCCCGCTCGCGTGCCTCGATGGCGGCGCGCAGGCCCGCACCGCCCGCGCCCACCACCACGACGTCCCACTGCTGCCGTTCGAGTTGCGTCATGTCAGAACGCCCCACCCATCAGAAGAACCTCGGATCGTCGAAGGCACCGGACGCGACGAGATAGACGTAGAAGTCGGCGAGCGCGACGCTGATCAGCGATGCCCACGCGAGGAGCGCGTGCCGTTCGTTGAGCCTGCCGACCCAGCCCCAGAGGCGATAGCGCACCGGGTGTTTTGAGAAGTGCTTCAGCCGGCCGCCGATGATGTGCCGACAGGAGTGGCACGAGACGGTGTACGCCCAGATCAGCACGATGTTGATCAGGAGGACGACCGTGCCCAGACCCATATGTCCCCACGCGTAGTGCTCGTCGCGGAAGGCGAGCACGGTGTCGTACGTGAGGATCCCGGCGACCGGCAGCGCCGCGTAGAAGAAGTACCGGTGGATGTTCTGCAGGATGAGCGGGAAGCGGGTCTCGCCGGTGTACCTCTTGTGCGGTTCGGCGACCGCGCAGGCCGGTGGTGAGGCCCAGAAGCCCCGGTAGTAGGCCTTGCGGTAGTAGTAGCAGGTCAGCCGGAAACCCAGCGGGAAGATCAGGATCAGCAGCGCGGGGGACAGGCCCCACCAGCTGCCGAAGATCTCCCAGTTGGGGCCGCCCCGCATCGTCTCGCAGTTCTCCGCCAGACAGGGGGAGTAGAACGGCGAGACATACGGCGCCGCGTAGTAGTCGGCGTTGGCGAACGCCCGCCAGGTCGAGTAGACGATGAAGGCGAGCAGCCCGCCGGCGGTCAGCGCGGGCGCCAGCCACCAGCGGTCGGTCCGCAGATGTCGCGGGCTGATGGCGGCGCGCGTCGCGCCGTGCACGCCTGTATTGACTTGTGGTGGTTCAGTGCCTGTGGCCAACGAGATCTCCTAGGGGGCGTGCCGGTCCTGGACGCCCAGGCCCTCGTCGTCCGAGTCCGTCCACAGGGCGTGGTTGTACGGCACGTCGGGGATGGTGACCAGCTCGGGGCGCTCCGGTGTCTTCGACTCGGCGGGCGCGGCCGGGCCGGCGCCACGCAGCTGATCGACGGTCCGTTCCAGATCGCCCACACGCTGGACGAGCTCGTCGAGGCGCTGCTGGATCGCCGTCAGATCTTCCTGCTGGGACATGACTCGCCCTCACTTCCGCAGGGTGCGGTGGCTTCGTTCATGCGCCTGCGAGTGTCGCGCGTCACATCCCCGCTTGTGAAGGGGACGTACAGGGATTCCCGGCGCATGCGCTGTCAGCGCGCCCCATGTGGTTCGAACCTCACTCCCCTCATTTTGTCCCCTTTGGCGGCGCCGTGTCCGATTCTCCTTTGGGCCGCACGGGTGACCTTGAGCCGACCCGCGCCGTGTCGCCACCGACTGCCCGGCTTCGTCCACTTCAGTGGACGGGAATCGGTGTGATCATCCCTAAATTCCGCAAAACAGGACGATGAGGTACAAGCCATGCCCGAGGTCGACGCGCCACGCGGGAGGACATGCTCCCGGACGCTCCGTTCCGTCGCGCTTCTCACCAGTGGGGTGCTCGCTCTGCCCGTCCTGTCGGGCTGCGGCTCCGGCGATACGGACGAGGCCAGGGCCGCGGCCCAGGACATCGCGCCCGCCGGGCGTGACCTGATCGCCGAGGGCGGCACGCTGCGCTGGGCCATCGACGCGATGCCCACCACGCTCAACACCTTCCAGGCCGACGCGGACGCCGCCACGACCCGTATCGCCGGTGCCGTGCTCCCCGCCCTGTTCACCCTCGACCGGCGCGGACGGCCGCAGCGCAATCCCGACTTCGTCGAGTCCGCGAAGATCGTCAAGCGCGAGCCCAAGCAGGTCGTCCTCTACAAACTCAACCAGCAGGCGGTGTGGAGCGACGGCCGGGAGATCGGCGCGGCCGACTTCGTCTCGCAGTGGCGCGCGCTGAGCGGCAAGAACTCGGCGTTCTGGACGGCCCGCAACGCCGGCTACGAGCGGATCGAGAAGATCGAACGAGGCGCCGACGATCTCGAAGTCAAGATCACCTTCAAGAAGCCGTACGCGGACTGGAAGTCCCTCTTCACACCGCTCTACCCCAAGGAAGTGACCGGGACCCCGGCCTCCTTCAACGACGGCGCACGCGCGGCGCTCGAGACGACGGCCGGCCCCTTCCGGCTGAAGGGCCTCGACCCCAAGGCGGGCACGGCCACTCTCGTACGCAACCCGCGCTGGTGGGGGTCTCGGGCCAAGCTGGAGCAGCTGGTGCTCACCGCCGTGCCGCGCGACAAGCGCGCCGCGGCGCTCGCCGCAGGCAGCCTCGATCTCGCCGAGATCGACCGCGCCACGGCGGACCGCATCGCCCAGGCCCGGAAGAACAAGGGCGCGGCCGGCCAACCGCTCAGCCAGGGACCCGGCGCCGCCGTCACCCCTTCCGCGGCGCTCAAGTCCTGGGCACAGGCCAACGGCTCGAACAAGCAGCAGGCCGAGGCCGCCCGGCTGGCCCGCGAGCAGACCGCCGAGGCGATCAGCGAGTACGCCACCGAACAGAAGGCCCTGCGCGGCTATGTCGTACGCAAGTCGCTGGAGCCCGCCTACACCCAGCTCGCGCTGAACGGCGAGTCCGGACCGCTCGCCGACGACCGGGTACGCCGGGCCGTGGCCCGCGCACTGGACCGCGAGGAGCTGGCCGAGGCCGTGCTGACCCCACTCGGCCTGCCCGCCACCCCGCCCGGGAGCCATCTGGCGCTGGCCGGGCAGCGGGCATACAGCGACAACAGCGGCGCCCTCGGTGACCAGAGCACCGCGGAGGCGCAGGCGCTGCTGGCCGACGCCGGCTGGACGCCCGCGGGGGCGCGTATGAAGCCCGCCCCGGCCAAGGCGGGCGGCGAGGACGAAACCGACCGGAAGAAGCCCCCCGCCAGCGCGGCCCCCGGTGAGGCCTCGCTCAAGGCCTCACCCAAGGCCGGGCCCCATCAGGCGCCCAAGGAAGCCGCCAACGAAGCTGCCCGGAAGAAGAAGGAAGAGGACGTCGCGTCGAAGGAGGGGCTGTACATCATCGGCGACGACAAGCCCGCCGGCACCGGTCACGGCCCCGAGAGCGGCTCGACCGGTACGCACATCCTCGCCCCCGCCGCTGCCGACCGTGGCATGGCGGTGCAGCGCCAGGCCGAGCCACAGGACGACGAGGCCGCCGGGTCGAGGACGGGCGCCCAGGAGGGGAAGGGCGCGGTGGCCGGGGCGTACGCCCCGCGCGGTACCGCCGCCCCCGCCCGCGCAGGCACCACCGTCGGCAAGAACGGCAAGCCGCTCACCCTGCGCTTCGTCCTCCCCTCCGGCCCCGGCTCCGAGGCGCTGCGCACCGTCGGAGACAAGATCGCGCGGATGCTGGACCGCATCGGCGTGCACACCGAGATCACCAAGGTCTCCGACGACAGCTACTTCAAGGACCACATCGCCTCGGGCGACTACGACATGGCGCTGTACTCCTGGCCCGCCACCGCCTACCCGGCGACCGACGCCCGCCCGATCTACGCCAAGCCCGAGCCCGCCACCGACGGCTCGCTGCTGGTGGAGCAGAACTACACCCGCGTCGGCTCCGACTACATCGACCAGCTCTTCGACCAGGCGGCCGCCGAGCTGGACGAGGTCACGGCCCGTGACCTGATGCGCAGGGCCGACGCCCGGATCTGGGCGGCGGCCGGATCCATTCCGCTCTATCAGCGGCCCGAGCTGGTCGCGGCCAGGCCCCTGGTGGCCAACGCCGGGGCCTTCGGCTTCGCCGCTCCCCGCTACCAGGACATCGGATTCAAGATGCCGACTGCCGGGGCCCCGAAGAACAAGAAGTGAAGAACACCGAGACGTAGCGGGAAGCAGCGGCCCACAACCTCAGAACTGGCTCAATTTCCTTGCCCGCCGGCGCCGCCGGCGGGCAGGATCGTCTCACCCTTGACCCAGGCTTTCAGATCCCGGTTTCACCGCTCCCCACAGAGCTCCCGACAGACGCAGGAACCTTCTCCCGATCGGCCCGGGAAGCCCCCGGCGCGGCGGCCCCGTACCATGGGACCAGCCGAGGCGTGTCCGCCCGGCGGGCGGACGAGGCTACGACCATCAAACGCCTGATCCCACGATCGAGAGAAGCCCCAGCCAGCATGCCCACGCGCCACGACATCCGTAACGTTGCCATCGTCGCCCACGTCGACCACGGCAAGACCACCCTGGTCGACGCCATGCTGAAGCAGGCCGGCGCCTTCGCCGCGCACGATGCCGAGCACCTCGACGACCGCATGATGGACTCGAACGACCTGGAGCGTGAGAAGGGCATCACGATCCTGGCGAAGAACACCGCCGTGAAGTACCACCCCAAGGTCGGCGGGGCCCCGATCACGATCAACATCATCGACACCCCCGGCCACGCCGACTTCGGCGGCGAGGTGGAGCGCGGTCTGTCGATGGTCGACGCGGTCGTCCTGCTCGTCGACGCCTCCGAGGGCCCGCTTCCGCAGACCCGCTTCGTGCTCCGCAAGGCGCTGCAGGCCCGGATGCCCGTCATCCTCTGCATCAACAAGACGGACCGCCCGGACTCGCGGATCGACGAGGTCGTCAACGAGACCTACGACCTGTTCCTGGACCTGGACGCCGACGAGGAGCAGATCGAGTTCCCGATCGTCTATGCCTGTGCCCGTGACGGCGTCGCCTCGCTGACCAAGCCGGAGGACGGCACTGTCCCGGCCGACAGCGAGAACCTTGAGCCGTTCTTCACCGCGATCCTCGACCACGTCCCGGCTCCCGAGTACGACGAGGCCGCGCCGCTCCAGGCCCATGTCACCAACCTGGACGCCGACAACTTCCTCGGCCGTATCGCGCTGTGCCGCGTCGAGCAGGGCGAGCTGCGCAAGGGCCAGACCGTCACGTGGATCAAGCGTGACGGCACGAAGTCCAATGTCCGCATCACTGAGCTGATGATGACCGAGGCGCTCACCCGTAAGCCGGCCGAGAAGGCGGGCCCGGGCGACATCTGTGCGGTCGCCGGATTCCCGGACATCATGATCGGCGAGACTCTGGCCGACCCCGAGAACCCGATCGCGCTGCCGCTGATCACGGTCGACGAGCCCGCCATCTCCATGACCATCGGTACGAACACCTCGCCGCTGGTCGGCAAGGGCGGCAAGGGCCACAAGGTCACCGCCCGCCAGGTGAAGGACCGCCTGGACAGGGAGCTCATCGGTAACGTCTCGCTCCGCGTCCTGGACACCGAGCGCCCCGACGCCTGGGAGGTCCAGGGCCGTGGTGAGCTCGCGCTCGCCATCCTGGTCGAGCAGATGCGCCGTGAGGGCTTCGAGCTGACCGTCGGCAAGCCCGAGGTGGTCACCAAGGAGATCAACGGCAAGACGCACGAGCCGATCGAGCGCATGACGATCGACTCTCCCGAGGAGCACCTCGGTGCCATCACGCAGCTGATGGCGACCCGCAAGGGCCGTATGGAGACCATGACCAACCACGGCTCGGGCTGGATCCGCATGGAGTGGATCGTCCCGTCGCGTGGCCTCATCGGCTTCCGTACGGAGTTCCTCACCCAGACCCGTGGCACGGGCATCGCGCACTCCATCTTCGAGGGCCACGAGGCGTGGTTCGGCGAGCTGCGCACCCGTCACAACGGTTCGCTGGTGGCGGACCGATCCGGTTCGGTGACGCCGTTCGCCATGGTCAACCTCCAGGAGCGCGGTGTCATCTTCACCGAGGCCGGCACCGAGGTCTACGAGGGCATGATCGTCGGCGAGAACTCCCGGGCCGACGACATGGACGTGAACATCACCAAGGAGAAGAAGCTCACCAACATGCGCGCCGCGTCCGCGGACACCACCGAGAACGTGGTGCCGGCCCGGAAGCTGTCGCTGGAGCAGTCCCTGGAGTTCTGCCGCGAGGACGAGTGCATCGAGGTGACCCCGGAGACCGTACGCATTCGCAAGGTCGTCCTGGACCAGAAGGAGCGCGGCCGCACGGCCTCGCGCGCCAAGCGCAACTGACGCTTCGTCACAAACGACTCGGCCCCCTCGCCTACAGGGAGGGGGCCGAGTCGTTCGTCAACTCCATTTTCCGGCTCGATCGTCCGGATATCGGACGCTGATCTCCGGAACGTGTGTTAAGGGTCCGTTTCGCGTGTGTCTGTCTGTGCTCAGTTTGTCCGGATTTCGGGCACTCGGGGTCCGGTGATGTTGTCAAAACGAGACCCATAAAGTGTGGTTAATGGCTCGGGCGTACTCAATAGTTGGCTCCATTGAGCTCGGGTCAACGGGTCAGGCGCTGTGGGGAGTGCCGACTCACGAGCACACTCGGGGCACTTGACGTTCACGCTGTCAGGGGTGTCAGCGCGCGTAGAACGTGCCCCTCTTGTAGTGACAAGTGGACTCATGAGGAGGAACCCATGCGCGGTGCCAACAGCGCCAAGTGGGTAGCGGGTGCAATAGTCGTCGCCTTGGCAGCAACCGCCTGTGGTGGCGGAGACAAGGACAGTGGTTCCAGCGCCAAGGGTGGAGTTGACCCGAACGGGATCTTCTCCGTTGAGCTGGGTGAGCCGGAGAAGCTCCTGCACACCGGTGACACGATGGAGTCCAACGGCTCCGCGGTCATGGCCGGCCTGTTCTCGACTCTGGTCGACTACAAGGCTGACGGCTCGCTGGAGATGATCAACGCCGAGTCGGTGGAGACCACCGACTCCAAGAAGTGGACCGTCAAGCTCAAGAAGGGCTGGACCTTCCACGACGGCACCCCGGTGACCGCCAAGTCCTATGTGGACGCGTGGAACTGGAACGCCAACATCACCAACGCCCAGGGTCTGTCTTCCTGGTTCGCGGACATCAAGGGCTTCGACGCCCTGCACCCGGAGAAGGAAGGCGCCAAGCCGACCGCCCAGGCCATGGAAGGCCTGAAGGTCGTCGACGACAGCACCTTCACCATCGAGCTGAAGAGCGCGGTTCCGGCCTTCGGTCACAAGCTTGCCTACATCGTCTTCGCGCCGCTGCCGGCGTCCTTCTACAAGGACCCCAAGGCTGCGGGCGAGAAGCCGGTCGGCAACGGTCCCTACAAGTTCGAGAGCTGGGACCACAAGAAGCAGATCAAGATCGTCCGGTACGACGCCTACAAGGGCCCGAACAAGGCGAAGAACGGCGGTGTGGTCTTCAAGAACTACACCACCCTCGAGGCCGCGTACGAGGACCTGAAGTCCGGCAACGTGGACGTCCTGCGCCAGATCGGCCCGAAGGACCTCCCGGTCTACCGCCAGGACCTCGGCGACCGCGCCGTGGACCAGGCGTACTCGGCGATCCAGACGCTGGCCATCGCGTTCTACGCGGACCAGTGGAAGAAGCCGAAGCAGGTCGACCCGAAGGTCGTCCAGGGTCTGTCCATGGCCATCGACCGCAACACCATCACCAAGACGGTGCTGCAGGGTACCCGCGAGCCGGCCACCGGCTGGGTCGCCAAGGGCGTCGTGGGCTACCAGGACAACGCCGCGGGCGACGTCACCAAGTTCGACCCCGCCAAGGCCAAGGAGCTCATCAAGGCCGGCGGCGGCGTCCCGAAGAACGAGATCTTCATCCAGTTCAACGCGGACGGCGGCCACAAGGAGTGGGTCGACGCGGTCTGCAACAGCATCACCCAGGCGACCGGCGTCAAGTGCACCGGTGACAGCAAGCCGGACTTCCAGGCCGACCTGACCGCTCGTAAGAGCAAGCAGGTCAAGTCGATCTACCGCTCCGGCTGGGTGCTTGACTACCCCGTCAACTCCAACTTCATCAGCGACCTGTTCCGTACGGGCGCGGCGGGCAACCAGGGCGACTTCTCGAACAAGGCGCTCGACGCCAAGATCGCGGCCGCTGACAGCGCCGCGACGCTCGACGACTCGGTGAAGCAGTTCCAGGCCATCGAGAAGGACCTGGTCAACTACATGCCGTCGATCCCGCTCTGGTACTACAAGGTCAACGCGGGCTACTCGGAGAAGGTCTCCGGCGTGAAGTACGGCCAGGACGGTGACCCGATCCTGACCGGCGTCGAGGTCAAGAAGTAATCACCCAAGCGTAGTCCGCAGGCCGGTGCAGGGCTGACGACAGCTCAGTCCCACACCTGGCTCTTACGCAGCGGCTGGGGGGCCCTTCCACGGCATTCGTTTACCCACTGGGGTGCGAATGCCGTGGGAGGGCTCGTCGGCTGCTGCTGTCACATCTCAACGGAGGCATGATGGGGCGCTATGTCGCACGACGACTGCTCCAGATGATCCCGGTCTTTCTCGGGACAACCTTTCTCATCTTCTTCATGGTCTACAGCCTCCCGGGCGACCCCGTGGCGGGGCTGTTCGGCGACAAGGGCGTCGACCCGGCGACTCTCGCCGCGAAGAGACACGAACTGGGGCTGGATCTCCCAATCTGGGAGCAGTACTGGAACTACATGACCAATATCGTCCTGCACTTCGACTTCGGTAACCAGATCCGCAACGGGCGGCCGGTCACCGAGGTGCTGGGCGACGCGTTCCCCATCACCCTGCAACTCGCGGCGCTGGCTTTCGCCTTCGAGCTCATCTTCGGCATCGGCCTCGGCGTCATCGCCGGTCTGCGGGCCGGCCGCCTCGCCGACAACGGGATCCTGATCTTCACGCTGCTGATCATCTCGATTCCGGTCTTCGTCCTCGGCTTCATCATCAAGGTGGTCTTCGCCTTCGAGCTGGGCTGGATATCGCCGAACGTGAGCAACGAGCAGAAGTGGTCCGAGCTGATCGCGCCGGCCATCGTGCTCGGCGGCCTCTCGCTCGCCTACGTCGCCCGGCTCACCCGCACCTCGATGGCGGAGAACCTGCGCGCCGACTACATGCGCACTGCCGTGGCCAAGGGTCTGCCCAAGAGCCGGATCATCGGTGTCCACCTGATGCGCAACTCGATGATCCCCGTCGTCACCTTCCTCGGTACCGACATCGGCGCCCTGATGGGCGGTGCGGTCGTCACCGAAGGCATCTTCAACGTCAAGGGCATCGGCGGCGTCATCTACGAGTCGATCAGCCGACGTGAGGGCACCACCCTGGTCGGCCTCGTCACCATCCTGGTGCTCGTCTACCTCGTCACCAGCCTGCTCATCGACCTGCTGTACGCGGTCCTGGACCCGAGGATCCGTTATGCCTGACGTGACCAAGACCGCGGCTGTCGCGAACGAGGACGCCATCGCGCCGCCCTCCGCCGCCGCCCCCGCGCCCCAGAAGCCGGAGAAGGCGCGCAGCCTGTGGGGAGACGCCTGGGCGGATCTGCGCCGTAACCCCTACTTCCTGGTGTCGTCGGTTCTGATCTTCTTCCTGCTGATCATCACGGCCTTCCCGGGCTGGTTCACCAGCGCCTCGCCCACGGTCGGCGACCTGGTGCACCACTACCTCGGCAAGCCGGATCTCGGCAGCGTCGGCTCGGAGGGCTGGCTCGGCTACGACGGCCAGGGACGCTCGGTGTACGCCCGACTGATCTACGGCACCCGTGCCTCGGTCATCGTCGGCATCTGCGTCACCCTGATCGTCACCATCTTCGGCGGCGTCATCGGCATGCTCGCCGGCTACTTCGGCGGCGTCATCGACGCGATCCTCTCCCGGGTCACCGACATCTTCTTCGGTATCCCGTTCCTGCTCGGCGCCATGGTCGTGCTGCAGTCCTTCACCGAGCGCACCATCTGGGTGGTCGTCTTCGCCCTCGCGTTCCTCGGCTGGACCCAGATCACCCGCGTCATGCGCGGTGCGGTGATCACCATCAAGCAGGCCGACTACGTCCAGGCCGCCAAGGCCCTCGGCGCCGGCACCACCCGGATCCTGTTCCGGCACATCCTGCCGAACGCCATGGCCCCGGTGATCGTCGTCGCGACCATCGCCCTCGGCGGTTACATCTCGGCCGAGGCGACCCTGTCGTACCTGGGTCTTGGCCTGTCCTCGCCCATCGTTTCCTGGGGCGTCGACATCTCCACCGGTGTCCAGCAGATCCGGACGGCGCAGCACATCCTGCTGTACCCCTCGATCATGCTGAGCATCACCGTTCTGGCGTTCATCATGCTCGGCGAAGCTGTCCGCAACGCCCTCGACCCCAAGCTGCGCTGAGGAGGGCGTACGACATGACCATCATTGACAAGACCGCGTCTGTCCCCGCCCCGCGCGACGGCAACGACTACGAGGGCTCGCTCCTCGAAGTCCGTGACCTGCACGTGGAGTTCCACACCCGTGACGGTGTGGCCAAGGCGGTCAACGGCGTCAACTACAGCGTGAACGCCGGTGAGACGCTCGCCGTGCTCGGCGAGTCCGGCTCCGGCAAGTCCGTGACCGCGCAGGCGATCATGGGCATCCTCGACATGCCGCCCGGCAGGATCCCGCAGGGAGAGATCTTCTTCCGCGGCCAGGACATGCTCAAGATGTCCTACGAGGAGCGCCGGCAGATCCGTGGCCGCAAGATCGCCATGATCTTCCAGGACGCGCTCTCCTCGCTGAACCCGGTCCTCACCGTGGGCTACCAGCTCGCCGAGATGTTCCGGGTCCACGAGGGCCTGTCCAAGAAGGAGGCCAAGACCAAGGCCATCGAGCTGATGGACAGGGTCAAGATCCCGGCCGCTGCGGCCCGGGTCAACGACTATGCCCACCAGTTCTCCGGCGGTATGCGCCAGCGCATCATGATCGCCATGGCGCTGGCCCTGGAGCCGGACCTGATCATCGCCGACGAGCCCACCACGGCTCTCGACGTGACGGTGCAGGCTCAGGTCATGGACCTGCTCGCGGAACTCCAGCGCGAGTACAACATGGGTCTGATCCTGATCACCCACGACCTCGGCGTGGTCGCCGACGTCGCGGACAAGATCGCGGTCATGTACGCGGGCCGGATCGTCGAGACCGCCCCGGTGCACGAGCTCTACAAGCGCCCCGCGCACCCGTACACGCGCGGCCTTCTCGACTCCATCCCGCGCCTGGACCAGAAGGGCAAGGAGCTCTTCGCCATCAAGGGTCTGCCGCCCAACCTGCTGCGCGTACCGTCCGGTTGTGCGTTCAACCCGCGCTGCACCATGGCGGAGGACATCTGCCGCTCCGAGATCCCGGCACTGCTTCCGGTCTCCGAGCAGGACGGCACGGAACTGGTCGGCCGCGGCAGCGCGTGCCACTTCTGGAAGGAGACGATCCATGGCTGAGCTCAGCAAGTCCGACGAGCCCATGGACGCCACCCCGAACGTCACCGACGTCGAGACGGTCGATGCCGCCACCGAGGCCGAGGCGGTCGCCGCCATCGAGGCGCCCGTTTCGCAGGGTGAGCCGATCCTTCAGGTCCGCAACCTGGTCAAGCACTTCCCGCTGACCCAGGGCATCCTGTTCAAGAAGAACGTGGGTGCGGTCAAGGCCGTGGACGGGATCTCCTTCGATCTCTACCAGGGCGAGACGCTCGGCATCGTCGGCGAGTCCGGCTGTGGCAAGTCCACCGTCGCCAAGCTGCTGATGACGCTGGAGCGGGCGACCGCCGGCGAGGTCTTCTACAAGGGCCAGGACATCACCAGGCTGTCCGGCCGCGCGCTGAAGGCCGTACGCCGCAATATCCAGATGGTGTTCCAGGACCCGTACACCTCGCTGAACCCGCGTATGACGGTCGGCGACATCATCGGGGAGCCCTTCGACATCCACCCGGAGGTGGCGCCCAAGGGTGACCGCCGCCGCAAGGTCCAGGAGCTCCTGGACGTCGTGGGTCTCAACCCGGAGTACATCAACCGGTACCCGCACCAGTTCTCCGGCGGTCAGCGCCAGCGCATCGGCATCGCCCGCGGCCTCGCGCTCAACCCGGAGATCATCATCTGCGACGAGCCGGTCTCGGCCCTGGACGTCTCGGTCCAGGCGCAGGTCATCAACCTGATGGAGAAGCTGCAGGACGAGTTCAACCTCTCCTACCTCTTCATCGCCCACGACCTGTCGATCGTCCGGCACATCTCGGACCGGGTCGGCGTGATGTACCTCGGCAAGATGGCCGAGATCGGTACGGACACGCAGATCTACGACCACCCGACGCACCCCTACACCCAGGCGCTGCTGTCGGCGGTCCCGGTTCCCGACCCGGCCGCCCGTGAGGGCCGCGAGCGGATCATCCTCGTCGGTGATGTGCCGTCACCGGCGAACCCGCCGTCCGGCTGCCGCTTCCGCACCCGTTGCTGGAAGGCCGAGGAGAAGTGCTCCACGGACGTCCCGCTGCTGGCGATCCCCGAGCGCTTCAAGGGCGCCGACACCCCGGCGGCACACGAGTCCGCGTGCCACTTCGCCGAGGAGAAGGACGTCGTCCACGCGGCGTAGTGCGCTGTGCCTGAACGAAGGGCGCCCGGACCATGTGGTCCGGGCGCCCTTCGCTGCGTACGGCCCGAGGAGTCGTGCGTACGCCGTCGACACGCGGGAGGTCACTCGTACGGCAGCGTCACCATCCACCTGGATGCCCTGAAAGTGCGTTAAGTCATGTATGGAGTGATATTCGGTCCTAAGTAAGGCTCGGGACTCGGGAGGCACTCCATGCGTGGAGCCACGCACGCCAGATTCGCCGTATGCGCGGTGGCTGTCGCCCTCGTGGCGACGGCCTGCGGCGGCGGCAGCGACAGCGGCGGCGGTGGCGCCGACGGGATCGTGAAGTCCTCCTGGGGTGATCCGCAGAACCCGCTGGAGCCCGCGAACACCAACGAGGTGCAGGGCGGCAAGGTCCTCGACATGCTCTTCCGCGGGCTCAAGCGGTACAACGCGAAGACCGGCGCGGCCGAGGACATGCTCGCCGAGAAGATCGTCACCACGGACTCCGTCAACTTCACGATCACCGTCAAGGACGGCTGGACCTTCAGCAACGGCGAGAAGGTCACGGCCAAGTCCTTCGTGGACGCCTGGAACTACGGCGCCCAGCTCAAGAACAACCAGAAGAACGCCTACTTCTTCGGCTACATCGACGGCTACGCCCAGGTCCACCCGGAGACGGGGCAGGCCACCGCCCAGACGCTCTCCGGGCTCAAGGTCGTCAACGACCAGACCTTCACCGTCAAGCTGAACCAGAAGTTCTCCACGTTCCCCGACACCCTCGGCTACTCCGCCTTCTCGCCACTGCCCCAGGCGTTCTTCGACAACCACGACGCCTGGCTTTCCAAGCCCATCGGCAACGGCCCGTACACCGTCGCGTCGTACGCCAAGGGCTCGCAGCTGTCCATGCGCAAGTGGGACGACTACCCGGGCAGCGACAAGGCGCAGAACGGCGGCATCGACCTGATCGTCTACACCGACAACAACACCGCCTACACCGACCTGACCGCCGGCAACCTCGACCTGGTCGACGATGTGCCGGCCTCGCAGCTCAAGAATGTTCAGGCGGACCTCGGAGACCGGTACATCAACACCCCCGCCGGCATCATCCAGACCATCGCTTTCCCGTACTACGACAAGGCCTGGGACACCCCGAACGCCGCCAAGGTCCGCACGGGCCTGTCCATGGCGATCAACCGCCAGCAGATCACCGACACGATCTTCCAGAAGACGCGTACGCCGGCGAAGGACTGGACCTCGCCCGTGCTCGGCGCGGACGGCGGCTTCAGCGAGACCCTGTGCGGTACGGCCTGTGAGTACAACCCCACCGAGGCCAAGAAGCTGGTCACGGAGGGAGGCGGCATCCCGGGCGGCCAGCTGAAGGTCTCGTACAACGCGGACACCGGCTCGCACAAGGAGTGGGTCGACGCCCTCTGCAACAGCATCAACAACGCGCTGGGCAACGACCAGGCCTGCGTCGGCAACCCCATCGGCACCTTCGCCGACTTCCGCAACCAGATCGGGCAGCACAAGATGCCCGGTCCGTTCCGGGCCGGCTGGCAGATGGACTACCCGCTGATCCAGAACTTCCTGCAGCCGCTCTACTACACCAACGCCTCGTCCAACGACGGCCTGTGGACCAACGCGGAGTTCGACAAGCTCGTCGACCAGGCCAACGCCGAGACCGACACGGCCAAGGCCGTCGAGACCTTCCAGCAGGCCGAGGAGGTCGTACGCGACCAGATGGCCGCGATCCCGCTCTGGTACCAGAACGGCAGCGCCGGCTACTCGGAACGTCTCTCCAATGTCTCGCTGAACCCTTTCAGCGTCCCTGTCTACGACCAGATCAAGGTCAGCTGACGGCAGAGGGAAACCGGCCCGGCGTCCCCTGCGCGCCGGGCCGTCCCCCTTCCCACGACCCCCGGAGCCCTCATGGGACGTTATGTGATCCGGCGTCTGCTGCAGATGATTCCGGTCTTCTTCGGCACCACGCTGCTGATCTTCCTCATGGTGAACGTCATGGGCGACCCCATCGCGGGCCTCTGCGGCGACCGGCAGTGCGACCCGGCGACGGCCGCACAGCTGCGCAAGGAGTTCGGCCTCGATAAGCCGGTGTGGCAGCAGTACCTGACGTACATGGGCAATGTCTTCACCGGCGACTTCGGCACCGCGTTCAACGGTCAGGAGGTCACCGAGCTGATGGCCGAGGCCTTCCCGGTCACCATCCGGCTCACCCTCGTCGCGATCTTCTTCGAGATCGTCATCGGCATCACCCTGGGTGTGATCACCGGTCTGAAGCGCGGCCGTCCCGTCGACTCCGGCGTGCTGCTGCTCACTCTGGTGGTCATCTCGATCCCGACCTTTGTCATGGGTCTTGTCCTCCAACTGCTGCTGGGCGTCGAGTGGGGCCTCATCAAGCCCGCCGTCTCCCCGGAGGCGCCGCTCAACGAGCTGCTGATCCCCGGACTTGTGCTCGCCTCGGTCTCGCTCGCCTACGTCACGCGGCTGACCCGGACCTCGATCGCCGAAAACGCCCGCTCCGACTACGTCCGGACCGCGAAGGCGAAGGGGCTCCCCAGAGGGCGGGTCGTCCGCCGCCATCTGCTGCGCAACTCGCTGATCCCGGTGGTCACCTTCATCGGCGCCGACGTGGGCGCCCTGATGGGCGGCGCGATCGTCACCGAGCGCATCTTCAACATCCACGGCGTCGGCTACCAGCTCTACCAGGGCATCGTGCGCCAGAACACCCAGACCGTCGTCGGCTTTGTGACCGTGCTTGTCATCGTCTTCCTGCTGGCGAACCTGCTGGTCGACCTTCTGTACGCCGTTCTCGACCCGAGGATCCGGTATGCCTGAGCCACAGAAGCCGTACTCCAACGGCGGGGCCATGGCGTCCACCGGCGCGGGTGGCACGATGGACCTCGCCACCACCGAGGGGGAGACGCTCGAGAAGACTCCCGGCGGCCCGCTGGGCACCGGGCCGGCCGAGAAGCCCCGCAGTCTGTGGTCCGACGCCTGGCGCGATCTGCGGACCAACCCGATCTTCATCATCTCGGGCCTGATCATCCTCTTCCTGGTGATCATCTCCATCTGGCCTTCGCTGATCACGACGCAGAGTCCGCTGCACTGCGATCTCGCCAAGGCCCAGCAGGGTTCCCAGCCCGGTCACCCCTTCGGCTTCAACGGGCAGGGCTGCGACGTGTACACGCGTACGGTCTACGGCGCCCGTGCCTCGGTCACGGTCGGCGTCTGTGCCACGCTCGGTGTCGCACTGATCGGTTCCGTCATGGGCGGTGTCGCCGGCTTCTACGGCGGGGCACGGGACGGCGTCGTCTCCCGGCTCACCGACATCTTCTTCGGTATCCCCGTGGTCCTGGGCGGTCTGGTCTTCCTGTCCGTCGTCTCCAGTTCCACCATCTGGCCGGTCGTCGGCTTCATGGTGCTGCTCGGCTGGCCCCAGCTCTCCCGTATCGCGCGCGGCGCGGTCATCACGGCGAAGCAGAACGACTACGTCCAGGCTGCGCGGGCGCTCGGCGCGTCCAACTCCCGCATGCTGCTGCGGCACATCGGCCCCAACGCCGTCGCTCCCGTGATCGTCGTGGCGACCATCGCGCTCGGCACCTACATCTCCCTGGAGGCGACCCTGTCGTTCCTCGGTGTCGGCCTCAAGCCGCCGACCGTGTCCTGGGGCATCGACATCTCCTCCGCATCGCCGTACATCCGCAACGCCCCGCACATGCTGCTCTGGCCGGCCGGCGCGCTGGCGATCACCGTGCTCGCGTTCATCATGCTCGGCGACGCGGTGCGCGACGCCCTCGATCCCAAGCTGCGCTGAGGAGCCCGCCATGTTGCTCGAAGTGCGCGATCTGCACGTGGAGTTCCGTACTCAGGACGGGGTGGCCAAGGCCGTCAACGGCGTCGGCTACACCGTGGACGAGGGGGAGACCCTTGCCGTGCTGGGCGAGTCGGGCTCCGGAAAATCCGTCACCGCACAGGCGGTCATGGGCATCCTGGACATGCCCCCGGGGAAGATCACCGCCGGCGAGGTCCTCTTCCAGGGACAGGATCTGCTGAAGCTCAAAGAGGACGAGCGGCGCAAGATCCGCGGGGCCGGGATGGCCATGATCTTCCAGGACGCGCTCTCGTCCCTGAACCCGGTGCTGAGCGTGGGCGACCAGCTCGGCGAGATGTTCACCGTCCATCGCGGGATGTCGAGGAAGGACGCGCGCGCCAAGGCGGTCGAGCTGATGGAGCGGGTGGGCATCCCCGCGTCCAGGGAGCGGGTGGGGCAGTATCCGCACCAGTTCAGCGGCGGTATGCGCCAGCGCATCATGATCGCCATGGCGCTCGCGCTGGAGCCCTCGCTGATCATCGCGGACGAGCCGACGACCGCGCTGGACGTCACCGTCCAGGCACAGGTGATGGATCTGCTGGCCACGCTCCAGAGCGAGCTCAACATGGGGCTCATCCTGATCACCCACGACCTCGGTGTCGTCGCGGACGTCGCGGACAAGATCGCGGTGATGTACGCGGGCCGGATCGTCGAGACCGCCCCGGTCCACGACATCTACAAGGCTCCCGCCCATCCGTACACCAGGGGACTGCTCGACTCGATCCCGCGCCTGGACCAGAAGGGCGAGCAGCTGTACGCGATCAAGGGCCTGCCGCCGAACCTGATGAGGATCCCGCCCGGCTGCGCCTTCAATCCGCGCTGTCCGCTGGCCCGCGACGTGTGCCGGACCGACGAGCCGCCGCTGTACGAGGTGTCCGAGACCCGCAGGAGCGCCTGCCACTTCTGGCAGGAGCAGCTCAATGGCTGAGGCGATCCTTGAGGTCCGCGACCTGGTCAAGCACTATCCGCTCACCCAGGGCATCCTCTTCAAGAGGCAGGTGGGCGCGGTCAAGGCGGTGGACGGCGTCGACCTGGACCTGGTGGCGGGCGAAACGCTCGGCATCGTGGGTGAGTCGGGCTGCGGAAAGTCCACGCTCGCCAAGATGCTGGTGCATCTGGAGGAGCCGACGGCAGGGACGATCCGCTACAAGGGCGAGGACGTCACCAAGCTGTCCGGCCGCGCGCTGAAGGCGGTCCGGCGGAACATCCAGATGATCTTCCAGGATCCCTACACCTCGCTCAATCCCCGGATGACGGTCGGGGACATCATCGGTGAGCCGTACGAGATCCATCCCGAGGTGGCGCCGAAGGGCGACCGGCGGCGCAAGGTCCAGGATCTGCTCGATGTCGTCGGGCTCAACCCCGAGTACATCAACCGCTATCCGCACCAGTTCAGCGGCGGTCAGCGCCAGCGCATCGGCATCGCACGCGGCCTGGCCCTCCAGCCCGAGATCATCGTGGCCGACGAGCCCGTCTCGGCGCTCGACGTGTCCGTGCAGGCGCAGGTGATCAACCTGCTGGACAATCTGCAGACCGAGTTCAGCCTGAGCTATGTCTTCATCGCGCACGACCTGTCGATCGTGCGGCACATCTCGGACCGGGTCGGCGTGATGTATCTGGGGCGGGTGGTGGAGATCGGCAGGGACGAGGAGATCTACGACCATCCGACCCACCCTTACACGCAGGCGCTGCTGTCCGCGGTCCCGGTACCGGACCCGGAGGCGCGCGAGCACCGCGAGCGGATCATCCTGTACGGCGACGTGCCGTCACCGGCGAACATCCCCTCGGGCTGCCGGTTCCGTACGCGCTGCTGGAAGGCGCAGGAGAGGTGCGAGCTGGAGGTGCCGCTGCTGGAGGTGCCCGCGGTGTTCCGGCTCCAGGAGGGGCCGGCGAAGCATGCGTCGGCGTGCCACTTCGCGGAGGAGAAACGCGTCGTGCCGGGGGAGGAAGAGCTGGGCGGGGAGTGAGGCGGGCCGGCGGCGGCCGCCGTACGGCAAGGCGACGCGACCACACCGCCGCGGGCCGGCGGCCTCGGTACGGCAAGGCGACGCGGCCCAGCGGCGGGCGGGCGCCGCTCAGTCGTCGGCCAGGTCCTCCGCCGCGCGCAGCGCCGGGTCGAGGATGACCTCCTCCTCCCGCTCCCGCGTCGGGTCCTCCGGGAAGTGGCAGGCCGTCAGATGTCCGTCGTGGTTTCCCTCGGTCCGCACCAGCGGCGGCTCCTCGGCCGCGCACTGCGGCCGAGCCTTCCAGCAGCGCGTACGGAAGCGGCAGCCCGACGGAGGTTCGATCGGTGACGGGACGTCACCCGCCAGCCGGATCCGCTCGTGCGCACGCGCCTCCGCCTCGTCCGTGAGTGCCGCCTCCGGGACCGCCGACAGCAGCGCATGGGTGTACGGATGGCGGGGGCGGTAGTAGATCGACTCACGGTCGCCCACCTCGACCACTTTGCCCAGGTACATCACCGCGACCCGCTGCGAGAAGTGCCGTACCACCGCCAGGTCGTGGGCGATGAAGAGGAACGCGATCCCCAGCTCCCGCTGGAGCTCCTGAAGCAGATTGACCACCTGCGCCTGGATGGAGACATCGAGCGCGGACACCGGCTCGTCCGCCACGATCAGCTTCGGCTCCAGCGCCAGCGCCCGCGCGACGCCGATCCGCTGGCGCTGACCGCCGGAGAATTCGTGCGGGAAGCGGTTGTAGTGCTCGGGATTGAGGCCGACGATCTCCAGCAGCTCCCGCACCCTGTTCTCGCGGCCGCCCCGCGGCCGGATGCCGTTGATCTCCATGGGGCCGGAGATGATCTTGCCGACCGTCTGGCGGGGGTTCAGCGAGGAGTACGGATCCTGGAAGATCATCTGGATCTCGGGGCGGACCGGTGCCAGCTGTCTGCGGTCCGCGTGACTGATGTCCTGGCCCCGGTAGGTGATCTTCCCGGCGGTCGGCTCGAGGAGCCGGGTCAGCAGACGGCCCGTCGTCGACTTGCCGCACCCCGACTCGCCGACGAGCCCGAAGCTCTCGCCCTCGTACAGGGTCAGATCGATGCCGTCGACCGCCTGTACCGACCCGATCCGCCGCTTGAAGGGAAACCCGCCGAGGATCGGGAAGTGCTTGGTCAGGCCCTGCGCCGTCATCAGGACCTCGCCGCCCGCGGGCGCCCGGTCACGCGGGGCCGGGATGGTGGCTTCGTGCGCCATGTCGCGTCTCTCCCTGTCCCAGCCGGGGCTTGATCTGCTCGATGAAGACCGTTCGCTTCTGCTCGTCCGTCAGATGGCAGGCGGAGCCCCGTCCCGGGGGCAGCTCCGGCCGTTCCTCCTCGCACCCAGGGGGTGTCCGGACCATCGACGGGTAGCCGCAGCGCGGATGGAACGGACAGCCCGACGGCGGCGCGAGCAGACTCGGCGGCGCCCCCGGAATCGGCGTCAGCAGCTCCGAGACGTCCGAGCCGAGCCGGGGCATCGACCCCAGCAGGCCCCAGGTGTACGGATGCTGAGGATCGCGCAGAATCTCCCGTACCGAACCCCGCTCGACCGCCCGCCCGGCGTACATCACCAGCAGATCGTCGGCGACATTCGCGACCACGCCCAGGTCGTGCGTGATGAGGATGATCGCCGAGCCGAACTCCTGCTGGAGATCGCGGAGCAGATCCAGAATCTGCGCCTGCACGGTGACGTCCAGCGCCGTCGTCGGTTCGTCGGCGATCAGCAGCTCCGGATCGCACACCAGCGACATCGCGATCATCGCCCGCTGCCGCATGCCACCGCTGAACTGGTGCGGATAGTCGTGCGCCCGCAGTTTTGCCTGCGGAATGCCGACCTTCTCCAGCATCTGAACCGCCCGGGCCCAGGCCTCCCGCTTGGAGGCCCCCGTGTGCTTGCGGAACGGCTCCGAGACCTGCCGTCCGATCGTGTAGTACGGCGAGAGCGCGGTGAGCGAGTCTTGGAAGATCATCGCCGCCTTGTTGCCGCGCAGCCGCTCCAGCGTCCGTTCCCCGGCTCCGGTCAACTCCTCGCCGTCCAGCACGATCTCGCCCCAGGTCTCGGTGAACTTGGGGTCGTGCAGACCGAGGATGGAGAGATTGGTGACGGACTTCCCGGAGCCGGACTCACCGACGATGCCGAGCGTCTTGCCTCGTTCCAGATCGAACGAGACCCCGTCGACCGCCTTGACGATGCCGTCCTCCGTGGAGAAGTGGACGTGCAGATCGCGTACGGAGAGAAAAGGGCCGCCGGCCGCAGGGGGCGCCGGCTGATCGGTCTTGGTCAGCGTGGTCACTCAAGACTCCTATGCCAGCCGCACACGCGGATCGAGCAGGGCGTAGACGGCGTCCACGACGATGTTGAAGAAGACGATGGCCGCCGCGCTCACCAGCATCACGCCCATCAGCATGGGCAGATCGGTGAGCTGGACGGACTGCACGGCCAGCCGGCCGATGCCGTGCAGCGTGAAGGTGACCTCGGTGATCATCGCGCCGCCCAGCAGCGAGCCGAGGTCCATGCCGAAGATGGTCAGCACCGGGGCGACCGCGCCCCGCATGGCGTACCGGAAGAACACCGTCCGGCCGGCGAGCCCTTTCGCACGGGCCGCCCGGACATGCTCCTCCTGCAACTGCTCGACCATCAACGACCGTGCCAGACGGCTGTAGTTGGCGACAAAGATCATGGAGAGCACCAGCCACGGCAGGATCATCCCGGTGAACCACCCGGCCGGATCCTCGGTGATCGGGCGGTACTCGGGCTGGTCCAGCCAGCCCAGGTTGGAGACGAACAGCGCCAGACAGAGCACGCCGACGAAGTAGATCTGAAGCGACGAGCCGAGCAGCGACAGCGAGCTGAAGAACTTGTCGACCCAGGTGCCGCGGCGCGCGGCGGCCAGCAGACCGATCCCCACGCCGACGGTGAGGAAGACGGCCGCGCCGCCGAAGGCCAGCGACAGCGTGGTGGGGAAGCGGTCGAGGATCGTGCCCCACACCGATTCCTGATTGACGAACGAGTAGCCGAAGCAGGGCGCGTCGCAGTGCCCGACGGAGAAGTCGCGGCCCGCGAAGATCCCCACCATGAAGTCCCAGTACTGCACCGGAACCGGCTTGTCGAGGCCGAGGTTGCTGTTGATCAGCGCGAGCGCGGCGGGATCGCAGTTCTTGCCGCAGGCCAGCCGGGCAGGCTCGGCCGGCAGCGCGAAGAAGAGGAAGAAGGTGACCGCGCTGATCACCAGAAGGATGACGAGGGCACCGAGCGTGCGGCGGACGAGGAATCTCAGCATGGCTTCGCGGGCTTCCGGTGAGAGGGACCGGCCCCCGCCCCAGGAGCGGGCGGGGAGCCGATCCGGTTTTCCGGGTGGGTTACTTGACGAAGACTGCGGTGGGGTCCACGGCCCCGTAAGGCTCGTGGAACTTCACCCCGCCGAGGCCCGAGCCCCACAGCGTGAACAGCCGGTTGTAGAAGATCGGCACCTGCGGCACCTCCTCGGTGAGAATCTTCTGGCTGATCTTGATCCACTCATTGCCGGCCTGGTCGATGTCGCCGATCTTCTCCGCCTTGGCGATGTCGGCGTTGACGGCCGGGGCGTTGAGGTGCGAGTAGTTCGCCGAGTCGTCGTAGATGTTCTTGCCGTCGTACAGCGGCGGCACGACCGTCGAAGCGGACGGCCAGTCGGCGCCCCACGAGGAGCGGTAGGCGTCGAACTGGTTCTTCACCTTGCCGATCTGTGTGTAGTACGTGGTGGAGTCGATCTCCTTCTTCTCCACCTGGAATCCGGCCTTCTCCAGCGCCCGCTCCACGACCACCGCGGCGTTCTGGGCGGGACCGGTGTTGGCATAGGCGTAGACGATCGTTTTGCCCTCCTGGCCGGCCTCCTTCAGCAGCGCCTTGGCCTTCTCCGGGTTGCCCGCCGGGTACTTCTTCTTCTCGTACGGATCGAAGGGCTGGTAGCCCTTGAGGGTCGGGCCGACCAGGCCGCCCGCCACCTCGCCGGCCTTCACGCCGCCGTACTGCTGGAGCACCTGCCCGGACGGCCAGGCCCAGGCCAGCGCTTGACGTACCCGCTTGTCCTTGAGCCGGTCCATGTTGAAGCTGACGACGTCCACGTAGGGCTGGGTCTTGGTGAACGACCTCGCCATCGCCTCCTTGTTCCCCAGCACCGTGGAGATCAGCGAGGGGTCGACCGCGTTGGTGAAGGTCATGCCCGTCTTGTCGGCGCCCTGCCCGGCGACGAGCCGGCGGGTGGAGTCCACCCACTGGTGCCCGAAGGTGACCGAGAACTTGTCCGCGTACTGATGGCGTACGGCGTCCGTCTTCGGGTCCCAGTTGGTGTTCCTGACGAACTCGATGCTCTTGTCGGGCTTGAAGTTCTGGATCTTGTACGGGCCCGAGGCCACCGGCGCCTTGTCGTACTTCTCCTGGGTGTCCTTGGCCGCAGGCACCGCGGTGATGTTCGGCATGGCGACCGCGAAGGGCACCTCGGCCCGCGGCTGACCGAAGTGGAAGACGACGGTCTTGTCGTCCGGCGTGGCCAGCACGCTGTCGGGCAGATGCTTGCCCTTGTACGGGCCGTCCGGCAGCGCCTTCCGGAAGGTCTGCCCGGACCCCGAGAGCCACTGCTGGAGATAAGTCGGCCCGCTGACCTGGTACTTGGCGTACAACCGCTCCACGCCGTGCCGTATGTCCTTCGAGGTGATCGGCGTGCCGTCCTCGAACTTCAGCCCGTCCTTGAGGGTGTACGTCCAGGTCTTGCCGCCGTCGGAAGACTTGCCGGTGTCCGTGGCGAGGTCGCCGACCAGCGTCACCTTCCCGGTCTTGTCGTCGATCTTGTAGGTGGTGAGCGTGCGATTGAACAGCGTCTGCATGATCAGCTCGTCGCTGACATAGATCTGGCCGGGGTCCAGATGCTCGAAGGCGTCACGCTGCAGCACGGAGACCGTGCCGCCCGGCTTGGCGCCCGGGAGGTCCGGGGCGGGCCCGGTGGAGTCCTGGGCGGTGCCGATGCTGATGGTCTGCTGCTTGAGCTCGGGTTCCCTGGACTGTTTGTCCTTGCTGTCACCCCCGCCGCCGCTGCTGCACGCGGACAGCACAAGCGCTCCGGCGGCGACCGAAAGGGCCGAGATCCGCACTTTTCGCTGAATGGTGGACGTCATGGTCTCCATGCACCTGCCTCGTCGGACGGAACACTCAGTGCCTTACGACGTGCCTTGCGCTGTGCTTGCGCTGTGCCTTGCGACGTGCCCGGGGATGGACGTCAGTGCTTGGTCTTCGGGTCGATGGCGTCCCGGACCGAGTCCCCGAGCAGGTTGAAGGCGACCACGAAGATCACCATCGCGATGCCGGGGAAGAACATGTAGGTGATGTCGCCCTCGTAGAAGTCGGCGCCCTTGGCGAACATCCGGCCCCAGTCGGGCGTCGGCTCCACCAGGCCCACCCCGAGGAAGGAGAGACCGGCCTCCAGGGTCACGAAGTTGGGCAGCATCAGCGTGGACTGCACCAGGATCGGCGTCGTCACATTCGGCAGCAGCTCCTTGCGGATGATGCGCCAGGGCGGAGCCCCCGTGACCTTGGCCGCTTCGATGAACTCCCGTTCGCGCAGGCTCAGTACCTGGGCTCTCAGCAGCCGCGCGAGCGTCATCCAGCCCAGCAGCCAGAGCACAAGGACCAGCGCGGTGACCCGGAAGTAGGTCGGGGTCTCCTTCTGCGGGCTGACGAACAGCGCGGTCACCACCGGCATGAAGGCCACGAAGAAGAGCTGCTGCGGGAAGGAGAGCAGCAGATCGATGAACCGGCCCAGGAAGTAGTCGGTACGGCCGCCCATATAGCCGGCGGTCACTCCGACGAGGATTCCCGTGACGGTGGAGAGAATCGTCGCGGCAAGACCGATCAGCAGCGAGGTGCGGATTCCGTACACCAGTTGCATGAGGACATCGCGGCCCAGCCTCGGCTCGATTCCGAACCAGAATTCACCGTCGATGCCGCCATTCGGTTTCACCGGATAGCTGGTGATCGGATCGAGCAGTTCGGGTCGGTCGAGGCCATAGGTGGTGTACGGATCCTTTCCGTACAGCCAGCCGATCACCGGCGCGAGAGCCGCGACGACGAAGAAGAACAGCACGATGTACGCGGCGAGTACGCCGGTACGGTCACGTCTGAAGCGCCGCCATGCCAGCTGGCCCGGGGACCGGCCGACCAGGGTCTGCTCCCGCTTGGTCAGGGCGGCAGGGAGCGGACCGGCCGCGGTGGCCGGATCGGTGGCCTGTTCGGCTAACTCGCCACGGGATGGAATCGTCACGTTTCTGCTCGCCCCCGCAATTCATGACTCGCGGTTCATGACTGACGTACTGACATGCCGTCAAGAGCTCGGAAAACGCTGCTGGTTGAGCGGACTGTGGCAATCGTTGTCAGTGCCAGTCAAGAGCCTGGAGGCGAAAGGCGTGATGTCGGTGCGCTTCTTGAGCGAACGTTGTGCAGATCGAGGTGGCGACGTGCTTGACAGCCGGTCGAGGTGGGCGACATAGCTCAATAAATGCCCATCAAATTCGTTAACATGCAGGCAACTTGACTGTCGCAACACCGATATACGAACGCGCCACGCTGAACAGCGTACGGCCGTGCGGGTGCCGTAGACCGGCTGGGGCTCGCCATGTGGCTCCGGCCGGTCGCCCGCGCCGTGCGGGCCCTTGTTCAGCGCAGTGCAGCGATGCAACATCGCACTGTGACTTTTACGCGGGGAGCCCGGATCACCGGCACCGTGCTGTGCGCCGCCCTCGCGATCCTTGTCGGTGTGTGGATCGCCCGCGATCTCACCACCGTGGACGACCCGCTCGACCTGTGGCGGTACTGGACCGGGAACGCGGGCGGCGTCAGTGCCTCCGCCCCGATGACGACCACCCTCGAGGATCTGGTGCTGCTCGCGGTGTACCTCACCGTGGCCGTCGCCGCTCTGCGCTCACCCGTCGCGGCTGCCGCGCTGGTGGCGGCGGGAGTGGTCACCCTCGCCGTCCGGCTCCCCGGGCTGTGGGTGCTCAGCTCCTCCTGGATGGGGCAGCGAGCCACCGACGAGCTGCGCACCAGGGCGCTGTACTGCGCCTTCGCCGCACTGGGGCTCGGCCTGGGGCTGATCATCACGGCTGCGGCGGGACGGCGGGCGCCCGCTGCGTACGACCCGTACACCGTGCATGGCCCCCTGGCGGCCCACGAACGGACGCCGACCAGGCCCACACAGGGGGTGTCCGTGCTCGCCTTTCTGCTCCTCGGCACGGCGGCGGCGGTCCTGGCGGCCTGGGAGGTCTACACGGCGAGGGAGATCGGCGGCTCGCGGGCTCTCGACCGCTTCACCGGCAGCGACACGGTCCTGATGCCGCTGCTCGGGACACCACCGGGCTGGCTGACGGCGGTGACCGTGGCGCTCGCGCTGGTCGCGGCGATCGGCGCGCTCTTCCCCGCGGTCTACTCGCGGCCGCTGGGCCTGGTGGCGGGGGCGCTCGTGCTCGGCACGGGCGGTAGGGGTGTTGACATCGCGGTACGGAACGACCTCTTCACCCGGCTCGGCGACCTGCCGACGCGGGACCAACTGCTGGTGCTGTCCTGGCTGTTCGAGGTGGCGGCGGGCTTGACGCTGCTGGTTGCGCTGGGGCGGCGGGGGGAGGGGGTGGCGGGCGCCCGGCAGGCGGGGCTGGCGGGGCCGGCGGGGGTGTTCGGCCCGCCGCCGCCGAGCTCGCCACCGCCGGGGTGGTAGCGGGGACGCGCTTCGCGCGTGTCCTCAAACGCCGGACGGGCTGGAATGTGCGGCTCGGCCGCACATTCAGCCTCTCCGGCGTTTGAGGAGCGGGGTCCGGGGCGGAGCCCCGGTTCGGGAAGGGGCGGGTCGGGGAACAAGCCCCGCGCAGCGGCACCGCCTACCGCAACCCCAGCGCGCGCTTCAGGAACTCCACCTCCAGCAGAAGCCGGTTCTCCGCGATCTGTTCCTGCGGAGTCATATGCGTCACCCCGCTCAGCGGCAGCACCTCATGCGCCCTCCCCGCCGCCAGCAACGCCGACGACAACCGCAACGTATGCGCCATCACCACATTGTCGTCCGCCAGACCGTGAATGATCATCAGCGGCCTCGCCGGGTTCTCGGGCGCCGTCAACCCGTCGTCCGTGACAAGGGAGTTCGCGGCGTACACCTCCGGCTGCTCCCCCGGATCGCCGAGATAGCGCTCGGTGTAGTGCGTGTCGTACAGCCGGAGGTCCGTCACCGGCGCCCCCGCCACCGCCGCGTGGAAGACGTCGGGGCGGCGCAGGACCGCGAGGGCCGCCAGATAGCCGCCGTACGACCAGCCGCGGATCGAGACGCGGTCCAGGTCGAGCGGGAACGCCCCGGCGAGCGAGTGCAGGGCCTCGATCTGGTCGTCGAGGGTCAGCGGGAAGTTGTCCTTGATCGCCTTCTCCCAGCCCGGCGAGCGCCCGGGAGACCCCCGGCCGTCCGCGACGATCACCGCGAAGCCCTGGTCGGCGAACCACTGCGAGGTGAGATAGGGATTGTGCGCCGCGTACACACGCTGGCCGTGGGGTCCGCCGTACGGATCCATCAGTACGGGCAGCAGCCCGTCCGCCTCCCGGTAGCCGGTCGGCAGCAGCACCGCGCAGGGAATCCGCCGCCGCCCGCCCTCCACCAGCCGCACCCGCGCGGACAGCAAGGGCTGCTCGGCGTACGAGGCCACCGTGGCGACCGGTTTGCCGTCGCGCAGCACCTGCACGGACGTGCCGCTCACCTCCGTGCGTGAGGAGGCCAGTACCGTCACCCCGCCGGAGCGTACGGCCGAGTGCACCCCGGCCCCTTCCGAGACGCGCTCGATCCCCAGCTCGTTGACCCTGTACACATGGATCTCGCCGATCTCCGGATCCGCGGCCTCCTCGCCCGCCGCCGCGGACACCAGAACATCGTTCTCGCCGATGTCGAGCACAGCGCGCAGCTGCAGCTGCGCCCCCGTCAGCGTCCGGTCGCCGACCGCGAGCACCCGCGCGCCGCCCTCGTCCGCGATCCGCACCAGGCGCCCGTCCGGCGCCCAGGCCGGCACCCCGGGGAACAGATCCAGCCACACCGCGTCCTCGTCGACATGCACCGTGCGGGTTTTGCCCGTCTCCGGGTCCACCGCCAGATACAGCTGGGTCCGCTGGTCGCGCGCCTGGACGAGCAGCAGCGGAGCGCCCGCCGCCGACCAGTGCACCCGGGCCAGATACGGATAGCGCGACCGGTCCCAGCTCACCTCCGTACGCTCCCCGTCCAGCGTGAGCAGGAACAGTCGCACCTCGGCATTGGGCGTGCCCGCCGCCGGATACCGCACCTGCTCCGGCTCCCGGTCCGGATGGGCGGGGTCGGAGATCCACCAGCGCCGTACGTCCCGTTCGTCCACGCGCGCGACCAGCAGCCGGTCCGACTCGGGCGCCCACCAGAAGCCCCGCGAGCGGTCCATCTCCTCGGCCGCGATGAACTCCGCCAGGCCGTACGTGGTGTGCTCGTCCTCCGGCTCGGCCAGCGCCCTGTCCCCCTCGCCCTCCGCGCCGGTCAGCCGCAGCGCGCCATGAGCCACATAGGCGATGTGCCGGCCGTCGGGGGAGGGCCGGGGGTCGATCACCGGTCCGGGCACGGGCAGTTCGCGGGCGGTCCCGGCCCGCAGCTCCGCCGCGTACAGCCGCCCGGAAAGTGTGAATGCCGCCAACTCGACCGCCTGGTCCACCGCGTAGCCGACGATGCCCGCCGAACCCTCGCGGCTGCGCTCCCGCCGGGCCCGCTCCTCGGCCGAGAGCTTCTCCTTCGCCCCGCCGAGCAGCGCCTGCGGATCGGCGGCGAGGCGCTCCTGGGGCTTGCGTGCCTCGCCGTCGAGATCCAGCACCCAGAGCCGGCCGGTCCGGTCGGTCCCGGAGGGCGACCGGAGGAACACCACCCGGGAGCCGTCCGGCGACACCGTGAAGGAGCGCGGGGCGCCGAGAGTGAAGCGCTGGGTCCTGGCGTACTGACGCGGGAAGGAGAGCTGCGGCTTCGTCGTCATGCGACCGAACCTAGCGTTCGTGCGCCCCCATGTGCTGCTGTGCACCGATCGATGCGTGGGAACGGATAGTTATGATCCGTAGCGCAAGGTGGGTATAGAACTCCCTGGCACATGCAAACTGCCCGTCCCGACCGAATATCTGTGGAGGTGAACCGCCGTGGCACTCTCGATTTCGGCGGTGGTGCTGCTGGCGATCGTCGTCTTCCTGCTGGTCCGGAAGTCCGGGCTGAAGGGTGGGCATGCGGCGGTCTGCGTGTTGCTCGGGTTTTATCTCGCAAGCTCGTCCATCGCCCCCACCATCAACGAACTGACCACGAATGTGGCCGGGATGATCGGGGGCATCAAGTTCTAGAGCGCGGGCCAGGTCGCGCGGGCTGCCCGGCCTCGTAGGCTGTCCCGTATGAAGGATCTTCCCGCCCGCCGTCTGCTGCTGGTGCACGCGCACCCGGACGACGAGTCGATCAACAATGGCGCGACGATGGCCCGGTACGCGGCCGACGACGCCCAGGTCACGCTTGTGACCTGCACCCTCGGGGAGGAGGGCGAGGTCATTCCGCCGGACCTCGCCCACCTCGCGCCCGACCGGGACGACCGCCTCGGGCCGCATCGCATCGGCGAACTGGCCGCCGCGATGAAGGAGCTGGGCGTCACCGACCACCGTTTCCTGGGCGGGCCCGGCCGTTTCCGGGACTCCGGGATGATGGGCCTCCCGCAGAACCATCGCGCGGAAGCGTTCTGGAACACCGACGTGGACGAGGCCGCTCCGTATCTCGTAGAGATCATCCGTTCGGTGCGGCCCCAGGTCCTGGTGACGTACGACCCCAACGGCGGTTACGGACATCCCGACCACATCCAGGCCCATCGGGTTGCGATGCGCGCCGCCGAGCTGGCCGCCGATCCCGCCTTCCGGCCCGACCTCGGTGAGGCGCACTCCATCGCCAAGATCTACTGGAACCGGGTACCGCGCTCGGTGGCCGCTGAAGGCTTCGCGCGACTGCGCGCCGCCGGAGTGGACTTCCCGGGCATCGCGGAGATCGACGACATTCCGGGTGTGGTCGACGACTCCGAGATCACCGCGGAGATCGACGGCAGGCCGTACGCGGAAAAGAAGGCGGCGGCCATGCGCGCCCATGCCTCCCAAATCGCCGTGGACGGCCCCTTCTTCGCACTCTCCAACGATCTGGGACAACCGATCTTCGTGACGGAGTACTACCAGTTGGTGCAGGGGGAGCCGGGCGCTCCGCCCGGAGAGCGTGAGCACGATCTCTTCGCGGGAGTGGCGGCATGAGCGTCAGCGGCGGCCGGATCGCCGGTTACCTCTCTCTCGCGGTGTTCGGCGCGCTCGTCGGCATCGCGGGCTCACTCGTCCAAGGGGCCTGGCTCCCGGCCGGGTTGGTGCTCGCGCTGCTCGCCACGACCGGGCTGTTCTACGGCGCGCTGCTGCTGACCCGGACCCAGCTCGGCGTGCTGGCCCCCGCCATCGGCTGGCTGCTGGCGATCGTCGCGCTTAGCGTCGGCCGCCCGGAGGGCGACGGCATGTTCGGCGCCGGCGTGGGGCCGCTCGTCTTCATGCTCGGCGGAATGGCGATCGCTGTGATGTGTGCCACCCTGCCGCGGCTCGCGCAACCGGGCGGCGACCCCGGCCGACTTGGCAAGTAAGGGCAGGGCGAGGTACCTCTTCCACGGTTGTGTGCCGGTCCGCGGCCAATGTGCCGCACACCGCTCTCACCTCGGGCGGGACCCCCCCGACGCACGCGCCGCGCGGCGGGCCCCTATGGTGGGTCGCCCCCAGGGGGTGGGAAGGCACTGAACTGACCATGCCCGTACGGTCGGCGGAATGTCGCTTTCCACAGTCCCGGGGTGTCTGTCGGCGGCGGCCAGTATGGTGGTGCGCGCCGCCGAGCCGCCCGCAGCAGAGCACGTACTTGTAAGAAACGGGCGGTGGAGCCAACCGGGAGAACCTGCTTTGAGTCGTGAAACTGACAGTTCGTCCTCCGGCCCCCAGGGGCGCGGTGGAGCCGCGTACCCCTCGGGAACACCGCCGTACGGATCCCGCCAGTATCCGTCGCTGCACCCCACGCAGGACGCTCCGGACGAGACCGCTGCCGCGCCCGCCGAGCCGCAGCCGGACGAGCCCAGGACCGAGACCACGCTGACCACCCGCATCCGGATCAACATCCCGGGTTCGCGGCCGATCCCGCCGGTGGTCATGCGTACGCCGATGAGCGAGGCGGAGGCCGACGCCCACGCGGCCGCAACCGGTGGCCAGGACAGCGAGCGCACGGGCAGCACGCCCCGGCCGGACGTGGCGCAGGACGCCGCGGCGGCGGAGCCGGGGGCCGAGGAGAAGGCCCCGGCGAGCGACTGGTTCGCGCCGAGGAAGTCCTCGTCGTCGAGTACGAACGGGGCAGGGCTTTCGGTGTCGGGCGCCCAGTCGTCCGCTTCCGCCGCGCCCGCTGGTCCGGCCGGTGCGTCAGGCGGGTCCGGCGCTGCTGGCGCGGCTGCGAACGGCGGTGGTCCCGGGGCGGGGCTTCCGTACTTCTCCGACGGGCAGCAGTCCGGCGGGCGTCCGCCCGGCCCGGGTCAGGCCTCTCCCGGTTCCGGCCCCGGTCCCGAGACGCCCGCGCCGCGCCCGCGCAGCGCGCTCAGCGACCTGGCGGCGAACGCCGACGCGCCGCCCGCGGGTACGAACGGCTTCGCCCCTGGGGCTCCCGGGGCTCCTGGGGCTCCTGGAGGCAGCACGCCTCCGCCGGGTGTACGGCCGCCGAGCGGCCCGACAGGGGGCCCGGTCAAGGGCAGCATGCCGATCCGTCCGCGTACGGGCGGCCAGGGCGCGCCCCAGGGCCCCGGCCACGGCATTCCCGGGCAGGGCATTCCCGGGCAGGGCGGCCCGGGAATGCCCGGCTCCGGCGGGCCTGGCTCCGGCGTACCTCTGATGTCCGACGACACCGCCGTGCTGACCCCGCAGAAGCCCGCAGGACCGGCCTCCGAGCCTCCCGTTGGTCATGTCTCCGGCGACACGCTCACCAGCGGGATCCCCGTGGTCCCCCCGGAGCACCGCTCGCCCTTCCCGCCGTTCCCCGGCGCGGGGGCCGGACCCGCGACCGGACCCGGCACCGGGCCGAACCCGCTCGCGACGCCGATCATCGGCGGCCCCGGCCCGCAGGACCCCGACGCCGGTTTCTCCGCGCCCGAGTTCCCGGCCGGTACGAGTGGTACCCCCGCCGGCCCGGTGGCGCCCGTTCCCGCGCCCGCCGCGGCCCGGCCCGCCCCGGCACCCCGTTCTGCGCCCGCCAAGAAGGGCCGCTCCAAGCTGGTGCTCGCCGGCGTGGGAGTGTTTGTCCTGCTCGGCATCGCGTACGGCGCGGGCCTGCTGATGAACCACTCCGACGTACCGAAGAGCACCACGGTCCTCGGCGTCGACATCGGCGGCGGCACCAAGGAGGACGCCGTCGGCAAGCTCGACGCCGCTCTCGGCAAGCGCGCGGCCACCCCGTTGCAGCTCTCGGTCGGCGGCAAGAAGCAGCAGCTCGCCCCGGACAAGGCCGGGCTCTCGCTGGACAGCCAGGCCACCGTGCGCAACGCCGCGGGCAGCGACTACAACCCGGTCTCGGTGATCGGCTCCCTCTTCGGCGGCGAGCGCGTCGCCGAGCCGGTGATCCTGGTCGACGAGGAGAAGCTGAGCGTCGCGCTCACCGACCTCGCGGGCGTCTCGGGCTCGGCCACCGAGGGCACGATCAGGTTCGAGCCGGGCAAGGCCGTGGCCGTACCGGGCAAGTCGGGCCAGGCGCTGGACGTCGGACGCTCCATGCTCTCGGTCAAGGACGCGTACCGCGCCCAGGTCGAGACGGGCAGGCCGAACCTCGTCGAGCTGCCCGTAGCCAGCCGCCAGCCGACCATAAGCCAGACGGAGCTCGACCGGGCGATGAAGGCCTTCGCGGAGCCCGCGATGTCCGGTCTGATCACGATCAAGGCGGGCGACAAGCAGATCCAGTTCGGCCCCGCCAGGTCGCTGCCGAAGATCCTTTCCATGAAGGCGATCGACGGCAAGCTCGTCGAGGTCTACGACAAGAAGGCGATCGACGAGCTCCTGGACGGCGTCTTCGACGGCGTCATGATCACCAAGGGCGACGGCAAGAAGCACGAGGTCTCCGCCGACGATGTCGCGCAGGCCATGGGCACGGCGCTGCGCGGCAAGACGCCCGAGGAGCGCACCACGGTCATCGAGCTCAACCCGAGCTAGCTGCCGGCCGCTTCGTCGCTGACAAGAGCCCCTGCCCGGACCCGGGCGGGGGCTCTGATTTCACCTTGAGTGAGCGCACCGCGGGCAGGCGCACGGCGGATAGCGCACCGCGGACTCGATCGGTACGGCCCCCCGCTCGGGCCGGATGGTGACGGCAGGACCCCAGGTGCGGCCGCCGTCGCGCGAGACGCGCAGGGTCATCACCACTGGCCCCCGTGCTGCTTCTGCTTCTGCCGAAGCCACTGCGTCACCTGCGCGGTCTCGTCGGGCGAGGCGGCGCGCAGGTCGTGCGCGCGGATGGTCGCGACGAAGTGGACGAATCTGACGCGCCGGTGTTCGCCGTCGACGGCCAGGACCTTGCCGGGGCCGTAGACGTCGGTGCCGGTGTGGGCGACGAATGCGCCGGGGGCATGGGGGGTGTCGGGCATGGGCGGGCCTCTCGCTCTGTGTGCGGAACTGCTCACAGAATGAGGTCGTGATGACTACGCTCGGTAGGGGTTCGCACGTGACACCGGACAATGCACGCGGGGGAGTTGGGCATGGCGATCGAGGACAACCCGCAGTCGCGCGAGAGATACGGCGAGGAGCTGCGCTCCCGGCGCGAAGCGGCTGGGCTCACCCAGGAGGAGCTGAGCCAGCGGGCGATCATGACCCGCACCCACATCGCGCACATCGAGGCGGGCAGGCGCAGACCGTCGGCGGACGACGCGCGGCGGCTTGATCAGGTGCTGGGGACGGGCGGGATCTTCGAACGGTTTCTGCCGACGCTGGACGGCCGAAAGGTGGCCGAACACTTCGAAGCCGCGAAGGAGATGGAGCAGCAGGCGTCGGTGATCCGGCAGTACGCGGCCACGCTGGTTCCAGGTGTCCTGCAGACCGAGGCGTACGCGCGCGCGGTGTTTCAGGCAGGGTTCCCGCCCAAGACGGACGAGGAGTGTGACAAGGCACTCGTCACCCGCCTGGGGCGCGCCCGAATCCTCGACGACCCCAAGTCGCCGGTCATGTGGACGATGCTGGATGAGGCGGTTCTTCGCCGCCATGTGGGCGGCCCGGCCGCGATGGCTCACCAGCTGCGGCATATCGCCGAGTTGGGCGATCGACGTCGTGTCCGCGTCCACGTGCTGCCGTTCGGGGCTGGTGCTCATGCCCTGCTGGAGAGCATGGTTTCGCTGATGTGGTTCGAGGACCTGCCACCGGTCGTATACGTGGAAGGCTGGAATACCGGGAAGGTCTTGGACCTTCCATCGGTGGTGCAACAAGGCATGGCTGCCTACGATCTTGCTCTGGGTGACGCGCTGTCGCACCGTAAGTCGCTGGCCCTCATCAGGTCCGTTGCAGAGGAGTACGAACGTGATGCGCAATGAGCACGTCATCCCGGACGCTTCGGTGCTGCCGCAGTGGCGCAAGTCCAGCTACAGCGGCGCGAGCGAGGGCGATTGCCTCGAAGTGAACGACGCCCACCCCACCCACATCCCCGTCCGCGACAGCAAGAACCCCCACGGCCCCGCCGTCGTCTTCGGCCCGGCCGCCTGGACGTCCTTCGTCACCGCGGTCAAGGCGGCCGGCGCCGTCGGTTAGGGGCGGGGACTCAGTTCAGCATCGCCCGTGCCACCCGCGCCTTCCGTCTGATCGCCTCCGCCGTCCCCGGATCGACCGCAGCCACCACCTCCGCGTACGCGTCCATCTCCGCCGCTCCCGTCACGAACTCACCCCGCTCCACGAGCAGTTGCGCCCGCTCGTAGCGCAGCCGTGCCGGATGCGAGGGCAGCAGCAGCGACAGGTCGACCGCCCACAGGGCGACGTCCGAGCGTTCCGGGCGGGTTGCCGCCCAGGCGCGGATGTTGTTGAGGATGCGCAGCACCACGTCCAGCGGATCCGCCGCCGTCAGCATCGACGGGTCGAGCGGCGCGCCCGTCGCGCCCGCGACCAGTAGTTCCGCGTCCGAACCCGTCAGTGGCCGGCCGCCCGCGAAGGGGTCCACGAGGACCTGCTGGTCCGTAGCGGCCGGGTCGCCGAAGCCGACCACGAAGTGGCCCGGCAGGGCCACCCCGTACACCGGGGCCCCCGCACGGCGGGCGACCTCGATCCAGACCACCGACAGCAGGATGGGCAGGCCCCGGCGGCGCCGCAGGACCTCGTGCAGGAGGGAGGACTCCAGGCGCTGGTAGTCACCGGGTGAGCCCCTGAAGCCGATGCGCGCGCCGAGGAGGTCGGCCAGCGCCGCCGCCCAGGCGCGGGGAGCGGAGAGACCGAAGGGGAGCAGTCCGGCCAGCCGGTCCAGTTCGATCTGGGCCGCGTCCAGGGCGGAGTCGTCCACGGCCGGGTCCGCCACCGCGCCCACCAGCAGGCACAGCGCCGCGAGGTCGGGCCGCTCGGAGCGGGCCTCCTCGGCGAACTGCTGCCGCCGGTCGGCGGACCGATCGGCGGGCATGTCGGGGGATTCGTCGCGCATACGCGTTTCGTACCCGCCTACGCGGGCCGGAAGTGGTGATAGCGGTGATGGGTCGCGAAGCCCATCCCCTCGTACAGCGCACGCGCCCCCTCGTTCTCGGCCTCCACCTGCAGCCACGCGGCCGACGCGCCCTCCTCCAGCGCGCGCCGCGCCAGCGCGGTCATCACAGTGGTGGCCAGGCCCTGACGCCGGTACGCCGGGTCCACCTCCACAGCCATGAAGCCCGCCCAGCGTCCGTCGACCACACACCGCCCGATGGCCGCAGGTACCTCACCCTCGCCGGGCACGGCTGCGAACCACACAGAAGGGCCGCTTTCCAGGACGTGGAGCACATGTGGCCCGGGCACACCGAACCGCTGGTAGCGCTGCAGCCATGCCTCGTCGACGGAGCGCGCGAGCCGCACCCGCTCCACCTCCTCGTCCAGGTCGCCGATGGGCGCCAGGCCCCCGATCCGCACCTCCGCCGACACCTCGCGCAGCCAGCCGCGCGCCTCCAGGTGCGCGCAGAGCTCCTCCTGGGTGCCCGCCGCGCCGGTCGCGGTCTGTATGTACGCGGGCAGTTTCCGGCGCTCGTACCAGGCGCGCACCTGCGCGAGTGCCTCGTCGAGGGGCAGCCCCGGGTCGCCGAGCGGCAGCACAGAGTTGGCCCGCCGGGTGAAGCCGGACGACGCCCGCAGCTCCCACTCGCCCAGCCGTTCGCTCTCCACCGGCTGCCAGGCGCGCGCCGTGACCCGCGCGAGTTCCCCGAAATCCGCCGCGGGCCCCCGCCGCCGAGCCGGCGCGGCAGGGACGACCTTGCCCGCGACCAGGGACGATTCCGCGATATGGACGGTCTCTCCGGTCCGTCGTGTGATCAGCAGCACACCCTGCTTCCAGGATGTGAGAACGCCAACCGTGTCGGTGAACTTCGTCAGCTCGCTGTCAGCATCGGTCAGGCGTCGGACTGATACACGTTTGCCCACGTCAGCAGGTGTAATACGGATCTCGAGCCGTCCGCCGCCGGTGAATTCCACAGGTCTGCGCGCCCCTCCTGTTCGGATCGTCCCCAGGAACGGAGATACTAGGGGCGGGCATCGACGACGCCGCGCTCCCGCGCAATGCCAGCCCTACCGAGGAGGAACGACAGCGTGACCTACGTCATCGCGCAGCCTTGTGTCGACGTCAAGGACAAGGCGTGCATCGAGGAGTGCCCCGTCGACTGCATCTACGAGGGCTCCCGGTCCTTGTACATCCACCCGGACGAATGCGTCGACTGTGGTGCTTGTGAGCCGGTCTGCCCGGTCGAGGCGATCTTCTACGAGGACGACACCCCCGAGGAGTGGAAGGACTACTACAAGGCGAACGTCGAGTTCTTCGACGATCTCGGTTCGCCCGGTGGTGCTTCCAAGCTCGGCCTGATCGAGCGCGACCACCCCTTCATCGCCGCACTTCCGCCGCAGAACCAGTAGGCCCGCGGCAGGTGCTCTCCCCGGTCCCGTACGGCTTCGTCGTCCGTACGGGACCGAAGCGTTCAACCCGGAAAGACAGAAAGAGAAGCCCGTGTCCGCAGTCTCTTCGCGCCTTCCCGTCTTCCCCTGGGACAAGCTCGAGCCGTACAAGGCGACGGCCGCCGCCCACCCCGACGGCATCGTGGACCTCTCCGTCGGCACGCCGGTCGACTCCGTCCCGGACCTGATCCAAAAGGCCCTGGTCGCGGCCGCCGACTCGCCCGGCTATCCGACGGTGTGGGGCACGGTCGAGCTGCGGAACGCGCTCACCCGCTGGGTCGAGCGGCGCCTCGGCGCGGTCGACGTCGCGCACACGAACGTCCTGCCCGTCGTCGGCTCCAAGGAGCTGGTGGCCTGGCTGCCGACCCAGCTGGGTCTCGGCCCGGGCGACAGGATCGCATACCCGCGGCTCGCGTATCCGACGTACGAGGTCGGGGCGCGGCTGGCCCGCGCGGAGGCCGTCGTCTACGACGACCCGACCGAGCTCGACCCGGCCGGACTCAAGCTGCTCTGGCTCAACTCGCCCTCCAACCCGACCGGCCGCGTGCTGGCCAAGGACGAGCTGACCCGCATCGTCGCGTGGGCGCGCGAACACGGCGTGCTGGTGTTCAGCGACGAGTGCTATCTGGAACTGGGCTGGGAGGCGGAGCCGGTCTCGGTGCTGCACCCGGACGTCTGCGGCGGTACGTACGAAGGTGTCGTCGCCGTCCACTCGCTCTCCAAGCGCTCCAACCTGGCGGGCTATCGCGCGGCCTTCATCGCCGGTGACGAGAGGGTGCTGGGCGAGCTGCTGCAGATCCGCAAGCACGGCGGCATGATGACGCCCGCGCCGGTGCAGTCCGCCACGGTCGTGGCGCTCGGCGACGATGTCCATGTCAGCGAGCAGCGGGCGCGGTACGCGGCCCGGCGTACCGCTCTGCGGACCGCACTGGAGGGGCACGGCTTCCGGATCGAGCACAGTGAGGCCAGCCTCTATCTGTGGGCGACGCGCGACGAGCCGTGCTGGGACACGGTGGCGCACCTGGCGGAGCTCGGCATTCTGGTGGCGCCGGGCGACTTCTACGGGACGGCCGGTGAGCATTTCGTACGGGTGGCCTTCACGGCGACCGACGAGCGCGTCGAGGCCGCGGTCAAGCGCCTGGGCTAGGGCGTGCACGCGCGAAGGGGCCCCGGGAGCACAGACTCCCGGGGCCCCTTCGGTGTGTACGGACTAGCCGAGCGGGGACTGCACGGGCAGCTGCTCGGTGGGCAGGCCGTCGCCGACAGGAAGGTCGCCGCCGACAGGAAGGTCGCCGCCGACGGGGAGGTCGCCTCCGCCGGGCAGGCCGCTGCCGACGGGGAGGCCGCCGAGCGACTGCGTCGCGGTGCCGGCGGTGCCGCCCACGACCTCGCCGGCGCTGCCCGCGGTGTCACCGGCCACCTCCTGGGCGGTGCCGGGCGCCGACTCGCCCGTCGTTCCGACGGTCTTGCCGGCCTTGTCGACGGCCTTGCTCGCGGTCGGAACGGCCTTCTTGACCGCATTGCCGCCGGTCTTGCCCGCCAGGTCGGTGGTCTTGTGCGACGCACCGTCGACCGTGTCGCCGAGGCCGTCCGTGTCGAGCGCGGTCAGGCCGCCCACCGGGGCCTGCGGAAGTTCCACGGCGCCTGCGGAGCCGGCCGCACCGACCACGGGGGCAGCTCCCGCCGCGACGATCAGCGCGGCACGGGCGATCCGACGGGTCAGGGGGAGGGACATGATGCTCCTAGAGACGAGAAGGACTGTGGTTCGGACGCAGTGACAACCGCCGGAAGGGCGGGAGAAGTTGCGGTGCCCCGAGGTAAAGAGTTTGCAATGCGTCGCATTATCGGCTTCGGATAAAGACGGGCAAACATTCCATTGCGCAACCGTCTGCCGAACCGTCACTTCCCGTTGTTTACAAGGGAATTGGGGGATCAGGCGTCCGTGGGCCGAACAGCCGCGAGTGTTCTCGTCCCGACATGAGTGGAGTGCCTCGTTCGGGGGAGTGTCCGGATCAGCGTGCGAGGCGAATTCGTACGTCGGCGGTACCGGAATCCGCCGCGGACTCCTCCGGTGGCGTGTTCTTGCCGGCGGAATGCCAGCCTTTCTCGGAATTCCGCGCGCTCCACACCCGGCCCCGGTACGAGACCTCCTCGATGCGCAGCCCGTTCGCCCGCGCCACCGCCCAGTGCGCCAGCTCCCAGCCCCGCTGGGTGGCCCCGCCGCCGTACGTCCCGGCCGTCGACGGCACCGGCACGGACACCTCGCGCGGGGCGGGCGCTCCCGTCCGGCCGGAGGCCCGTGCCTTCGGCAGCACCTCGGGACCGAACGCCCGCACCAGCTCGGCCCGGAACTTCCCCGGGTCGCCCGCGGTGTCGCGCTCACGCGACTCGCAGGTCAGCGCCCCGCCGGCGCGACCCGTGAGCGCCGCGGCCAGGAGCGTCGCATCGGGCTCGTGCTTCGCGTACGCCTGCGGGAAACCACTGCGCTGGACGCGCTGCGCGGCGACCGTCAGCGGGAGCCGCGAATAGCCGGGGACCTCGGCGAGATGCTCATAGAACTTCCCGGCGGAGTAGACGGGGTCGAGGATCTGGGCGGCCGTGCCCCACCCCTTCGAGGGGCGCTGCTGGAAGAGGCCGAGCGAGTCCCGGTCGCCGTGCCCGAGGTTGCGCAGACCCGACTCCTGGAGAGCCGTCGCGAGCGCGATGGTGACCGCACGCTCCGGCATGCCGCGGGTGCTGCCGACCGCGGAGATCGTCGCGGCGTTCGCCGCCTGCTCGGCGCTGAGTTCGTACCGGGGGCCGCCGTCCTCGCCCTGTGGCGCCCGGACCGTGCAGCGCGGAGCGCCGCCGCCGGTGACGTACTGCACGACGACGTAACCGATCAGTGCCAGCAGCACGGCGAACGCGGCCGCGATACGCAGGAGGCGGCCGCGCCGGACTGGGGAGGCGGTCTCGGACACCTGCCCACCGTACTGGAGCCCGCGTTAAGGTCGGAGCCATGCCCGACACCGTGCTTGACCTCACTCTTGATGCCCCGGCGCTCACTGCCGCACTCGTCGACTTCCCGTCGGTCAGCGGCACCGAGAAGCCCCTGGCCGACGCGATCGAGGAGGCGTTGCGCGAACTGCCGCACCTCACCGTGGACCGGCACGGGAACAACGTCGTCGCCCGCACCTACCTCGGGCACAGCGAGCGGGTCATCCTCGCCGGACACATCGACACCGTCCCGATCGCGGACAACGTGCCCTCCCGGCTGGACGAGAACGGCGTGCTCTGGGGCTGCGGCACGAGCGACATGAAGTCGGGCGTCGCGCTCCAGCTGCGCATCGCCGCGACCGTCCCCGAGCCCAACCGCGATCTCACCTTCGTCTTCTACGACAACGAAGAGGTCGCCGCACACCTCAACGGTCTGGGTCATGTGGCCGAAGCCCACCCCGACTGGCTGGAGGGTGACTTCGCGGTCCTCCTGGAGCCCTCCGACGCCCAGGTCGAGGGCGGCTGCCAGGGCACACTGCGGGTCTTCCTCCGTACGACGGGGGAGCGGGCACACTCCGCACGCAGCTGGATGGGGTCCAATGCCATTCACGCCGCGGCCCCGATCCTGGCCCGCCTCGCCGCGTACGAGCCGAGGCGGCCGGTGATCGACGGCCTCGAGTACCGGGAAGGGCTCAACGCCGTAGGGATCGAGGGCGGCGTCGCCAGCAACGTCATCCCCGACGAGTGCACCGTCGTCGTCAACTACCGCTACGCGCCCGACCTCACCGAGGAGCAGGCTCTGGCGCACGTCCACGAGGTCTTCGCGGACTGCGGCGTCGAGGAGTTCGTGGTGGACGACCACTCGGGCGGAGCGCTGCCGGGGCTCTCGCACCCGGCCGCTGCCGCGTTCATGGAGGCCGTCGGCGGCAGCGCGCAGCCCAAGTTCGGCTGGACGGACGTCTCACGTTTCAGCGGGCTGGGGGTGCCCGCGGTCAACTACGGACCGGGCGACGCGCTCTTCGCCCACAAGCGGGACGAGCACGTTGCCGTCGAGAAGATCACGCACTGCGAGACCCGGCTCCGCGACTGGCTCACTGCCGGACAGCCCTGATTTCACATGTCGTAACGTTCGCCGACCTACCCTGAGCCAAAGCATTGATGTTCGGCGGAGGGAGCAGGTCATGGGCAACCCCGAGGGACCCGAGGGTTTGCGGGCGCTGGCGGAACAGCGACTGGGACCGGTACTGCGCCGCAGGCAACAGGTCCAGCCCGGCACCACCGACCAGCGGCTGCTGGACACCGAGGGCGACTCCGAGTGGGTGCACACCGACCCCTGGCGGGTCATGCGCATCCAGTCGGAGTTCGTTGAGGGCTTCGGCGCGCTCGCCGAACTGCCCAGCGCGATCAGCGTCTTCGGCTCGGCCCGCACGGCGCCGGGAACCCCCGAGTACGAGACGGGTGTCCGCATCGGCAAGGCCCTCGTCGACGCCGGCTTCGCGGTGATCACGGGCGGCGGCCCGGGCGCGATGGAGGCGGCGAACAAGGGCGCGCGGGAGGCGGAGGGCATCTCGGTCGGCCTGGGCATCGAGCTCCCCTTCGAGCAGGGGCTCAACCAGCACGTCGACATCGGCGTGAACTTCCGCTACTTCTTCGTCCGCAAGACGATGTTCGTGAAGTACGCGCAGGGCTTCGTGGTCCTGCCGGGCGGCCTCGGCACGCTGGACGAACTGTTCGAGGCGCTCACCCTGGTCCAGACGCGGAAGGTCACGCGCTTCCCGATCGTGCTGTTCGGCACGGAGTACTGGAGCGGCCTGGTGGACTGGCTGCGGAACACGGTGGTGGCGCAGGGGAAGGCGTCGGAGCACGATCTGCTGCTGTTCCATGTCACGGACGACGTGGAGGAGGCGGTCTCGATGGTGACGAAGGAGACGGGCCGCTAGGCGGGGGCGCTGCCCCCGGACCACCGCGCCTCAATCGCCGGCGGGGCTGAGTATTCGGCCCGTCCGGCGTTTGAGGACATGCGGCCGAAGGTCGCATACGGGGGTCTGGGGGCTTGCCCCCAGTTCGGGAAGGGGCGGGGTGGGGAACAGGCCCGCCGCAGGCGCACCGCACCCGGTACCGCCCCCCGCCGCCCCCCTTACGCCAGCCCCCGCCTCGCCACCGCCGGCCCCCTGCGCCCCGCGATCGTCGACACCATGTCCAGCACCTGCCGCGTCTCCGCCACCTCGTGCACCCGGTACACCTGCGCCCCCAGCCACGCCGACACCGCCGTCGTCGCCAGCGTCCCGATCACGCGCTCCTTCACCGGTTTGTCGAGCGTCTCGCCGACGAAGTCCTTGTTCGAGAGCGAGACCAGCACCGGCCATCCCGTCTCGACGAGCTCCCCGAGCCGCCGTGTCGCCTCCAGCGAATGGCGCGTGTTCTTCCCGAAGTCGTGCCCCGGATCGATCATGATCCCGTCCCGGCGCACCCCCAGCTCCACCGCCCGCTCGGCCAGCGACAGCGTCACCCGCAGAATGTCCGCGACCACGTCGTCGTACGCGATCCGGTGCGGCCGTGTCCGCGGTTCCGCCCCGCCCGCGTGGGTGCACACCAGGCCGGCGCCGTACCGCGCGGCCACCTCCGCCAGCTTCGGGTCGACGCCGCCCCAAGCGTCGTTGAGCAGATCGGCGCCGGCCTCGCAGACCGCCTCGCCCACCTCGTGCCGCCAGGTGTCGACGCTGATGGCGACGTCGGGGTGCCGCCTGCGGACCTCGGCCACGAAGCCGACAGTCCGCCGCGCCTCCTCCTCGGCGGTGACCTCCTCGCCGGGACCGGCCTTCACGCCACCGATGTCGATGATGGCGGCGCCCTCCGCCACGGCCTGCTCGACGCGGGCGAGCGCGGGCTCGTCGCGGAACGTCGCGCCCTGGTCGTAGAAGGAGTCAGGCGTACGGTTCACGATCGCCATGATCACCGGCTCGTGCGCGTCGAATTCGCGCCGTCCCAGCCGCAGCATCAGCGGTTTCCTCCTCAGGTCGTCCGCCTGCGACCCTAACTGTCAGAGGGTCGTGGCACGATCAGCACCGGACAGTTTCCGCTCCGGGGAGAGGGTCGCTCGTGTTCTTGTTCTTGCTGATCGCGATGGTCGTGGTCGTCGCCGCGGTCACACTCGCCGTGGTCGGCGGCGGCGACAGTGCGGCTCTGCCGGAGGTGGCGCCCGAGCAGCTCGTGGATCCGCTGCCGGTCTCCCGCCCCGTCGGCCGGGCCGACGTCGACGCGCTGCGGCTGCCGGTCGCCCCCCGTGGCTACCGGATGGCCGATGTGGACGATGTGCTGGGCCGCCTCGGCGCGGAGCTCGCCGAGCGGGACGCGCGCATCGCCGAACTGGAGTCCGCGCTGGCCGGTGCGCAGGCCACCGCGGGGGGCAGGCGCGACCTGTTCACCAAGCCCGGCGAGGAGCCCGAGCAGTGACGGGCGGTGCCGTCCCCGGGCCCGACGGGAAGCTGCGCTGCCCCTGGGGCCTGTCCGCCGACGAGTACGTCACGTACCACGACGAGGAGTGGGGCCGCCCGGTCCACGGCGACGACGCGCTGTTCGAACGGCTCTGCCTGGAGGCGTTCCAGTCGGGCCTGTCCTGGATCACCATTCTGCGCCGCCGCGACAGCTTCCGTACCGCCTTCGACGACTTCAAGATCGCATCCGTGGCGGCGTTCACCGACGCCGACAAGGAGCGACTGCTCGCCGACCCCGGGATCATCCGCAACCGCGCCAAGGTCGAGGCGACCCTCGCCAACGCGCGTGTGCTCGCCGACTGGCCGGCCGGCGAGCTGGACACGCTGATCTGGTCGTACGCCCCGGATGCGGCGAAGCGGCCGGCTCCGCGCTCGATCGCCGACGTGCCCGCGGTCACCGACGAGTCCACGGCGCTGGCGAAGGCCCTGAAGAAACGCGGTCTGCGTTTCATCGGGCCGACCACCGCGTACGCCCTGATGCAGGCGTGCGGACTCGTCGACGACCATCTGAGCGACTGCGTCGCCCGCGGAGCCGCCTCCCAAGCGTCCTAGCCTGCTAGGCCCTGTCCGGCCGATCTTGCGGGGTGCCGTGCCCTGGCACGGCACCTCTCCCCCGTAGCCCTTCGGGCACGGGAGGTACCCCCACCGTTGTCGTAGTCGCCTACGCTCCGCGTGGGCTCGCCCCCTGCCTTCGGCGGGGGGACCCCCATCCTCCGGCCTGCGATGCTCCCCCGTAGCCCTTCGGGCACGGGAGGTGCCCCCATCGCCAGACCCCGCTCACTGATCCGGCCTGATCGACCGGACAGGACCTAGCGGCCGAGGTACTTCGGCTGCTCCTTGCCGATGAACGCCCGGACCGCGATCGCGTGGTCCTCCGAGGCGCCCGCCCGCGTCTGGAGCTCGTCCTCCTTCTCGAGGGTCTCGCCGAGCGTGTGGCCCGCGCCGTAGGCCAGGGACTCCTTGAGCGCCGCGTACGCCACGGTCGGCCCCTCCGCGAGGGCGCGGGCCACGGCGGCCGCCTCGGCGGCCAGGTCGTCGGCGGGGACCAGCTTGTTCGCGATGCCCCACTCGTACGCCTCGCGCGCGGAGAACGACCGCGGGAAGAGCAGCAGGTCGGCGGCGCGGCTCTGGCCGATCAGCCGGGGCAGCGTCCAGGACACCCCGGAGTCCGCGGTCAGCGCGACACCCGCGAAGGACGTCGTGAATTTGGCGTTGTCGGCGACGACCCGGTAGTCCGCGGCGAGTGCGAAGCCGAGGCCCGCGCCCGCGGCGACGCCGTTGACCCCGGCCACGACCGGCTTCGGCATCTCGGTCAGGGCCCGCACGATGGGGTTGTAGTGCTCGCGCACGGTGGTCATGACATCGCCGCTGCCCGCTTCGCGGGCGGCGGCGAGGGTCCCGATGTGCTCCTTGAGGTCCTGGCCCACACAGAAGGCGCGCCCGGCCGCGGTGAGCAGTACCGCCCGTACGGCGGGGTCCGCGGCGGCTTCCTGTGCCGCGTCCCGGAGGGCGACTTTGGCCTCGGTGTTCATCGCGTTCATGGCCTCGGGCCGGTTGATCGTGATCGTCGCGAGTCCGTCGCTCACCTCGTACAGCACGGAGTCGGCCATGGCAGGGTCCCCTTTGCGGCTCAAACAGCGTTGTTCAGGCATCTTCGGCGAGTGTTCAGGCCCAGCATGGCGGAGATCGCCGGGACCGAACATGTGACCTGCGTCAAACAATCTTCGGGCCCAGTCCGGTGCGCGGCGGCGAAGTATCGCAGGCGGATCGCCGAATTGAGTGGTTTTGAGAGAGCGCGTTGCGCAAGCGATGCCGACCGATGTTGGTCATCGGGTCCCGCCATGCGGGATAATGACCTGGAAGCAATGTGTTCGATGCCGGTGACACCTGGGTTGTCGGCTGCGATGAGCTGGTTTCAGGAAGGGGAACGAGCATGGCGGCCATGAAGCCGCGGACGGGCGACGGCCCGCTCGAGGTGACCAAGGAGGGGCGGGGCATCGTCATGCGCGTTCCGCTCGAAGGCGGCGGTCGGCTTGTTGTCGAGCTGACTCCGGACGAAGCCGATGCCCTCGGCGACGCCCTGAAGAAGGTCGTCGGCTGACGCGGAAGCGCCCACACTTTTCATTGCCCCGGCACTGACGTGCCGGGGCAATGCTGTTTCCCGGGGCCATGAGGTTTTCGGGGGGCGCGAGCTCCGGCCGGGCGTCAGCCGCGCCGGACCGCGCAGAGGAGGCCGTCGCCCACCGGAAGAAGGGACGGCAGCAACTCCTGGCTCTCGCGGACTGTCCGCAGCAGTTCCCGTACGCGCAGCACCTCCGCCGGCTGGGCCGCCGAGTCGACCGTGCGGCCCTCCGAGAAGACGCCCTCGAAGCAGACCAGACCGCCAGGTCGCAGCAGGCGCAACGATTCAGCGAGATAGTCCAGCGACTCCATCCGGTCGCCGTCGCAGAACACGAGGTCGTACCCGCCGTCGGCCAGGCGCGGAAGGACGTCCAGCGCCCTGCCCGGGATGAACCGGGCCCGGTTCCCGGCGAAGCCCGCCGCGCGGAACGCCTGCTTGGCGAACTGCTGACGGTCCGGCTCGGGGTCCACCGTGGTCAGTACGCCGTCGGGCCGCATGCCCTGCAGCAGATAGATCCCGGAGACACCCGTCCCCGTACCGATTTCGGCCACCGCTTTCGCGTCAGCCGTGGCAGCCAGCAGTCGCAGCGCGGCACCCGTGCCTGGCGACACCGAGGGGAGCCCTGACTCCCGGGACCGGTCACGGGCCCAGCGCAGCGCGTCGTCCTCGGCGACAAAGGCGTCGGCGAACGCCCAGCTCGTCTGCCGGTTGGCGGTAATGACCCTCTCCTGTCCCCGTAGTTGGCGCGACGCTGACTGTATCCGCTGCGCCCGGGAACCCGCAGATGGGACCAGGCGTTATGAAGGACGGGGGTAAGCGCATGGATCAAGACCGGAAGCAGCACCCAAATTCGCGTAAAGATTCTTATCCGGAGCTAACGGGCGAGGTGGCTATGGTAGGGGCTCCGCTGGACACCACCAGAGCCGACAGGGGAGGTGCGGCTGCACCTGCGGATCGGAGAGGAGTGCTGAGGCGCTTTCTCAGGTCGTCGGGTGAGCCGAGATCCGTGACCGACATTGCTGACCAGTCCCGCACCCACGACTCCGCACCAACCGCGACGTTCGCATCGGATGCGGAATCGCAGGCGTGGACCCCTCCCTCCTGGGAGGAGATCGTCAGCACGCACAGCGGCCGGGTCTACCGCCTCGCTTACCGACTGACGGGCAACCAGCACGACGCCGAGGACCTCACTCAGGAGGTCTTCGTCCGCGTCTTCCGCTCCTTGTCGACGTACACCCCCGGCACCTTCGAGGGCTGGCTGCACCGGATCACCACGAACCTGTTCCTGGACATGGTCCGCCGCAAGCAGCGCATCCGCTTCGACGCGCTCGGCGACGACGCGGCCGAGCGGCTGCCCAGTCGTGAGCCGTCCCCGCAGCAGGTCTTCAACGACACCCACTTCGACGCCGATGTGCAGCAGGCGCTGGACACCCTCGCCCCGGAGTTCCGCGCCGCCGTGGTCCTCTGTGACATCGAGGGGCTGTCGTACGAGGAGATCGCCGCGACCCTCGGGGTCAAGCTCGGCACCGTCCGCAGCCGCATCCACCGCGGCCGGTCCCATCTGCGCAAGGCTCTGCAGCACCGCTCCCCGGAGGCCCGTGCGGAGCAGCGCACGCTGACGGCCGCGGTCAGCCTGGCAGGGGAGGGCGGACCGGCGTGACTGGCTCAAGTCCCACCCCCGCGGAGCAGCACCTGGGGGACCGGCTTGCCGCGCTTGTCGACGGCGAGCTGAAACACGACGTACGGGACCGGGTGCTGGCCCATCTGGCGACCTGTCCCAAGTGCAAGGCCGAGGCCGATGCCCAGCGCCGCCTGAAGAACGTCTTCGCACACACCGCGCCGCCGCCGCCCTCCGAGGGGCTGCTCGCGCGGCTCCAAGGGCTGCCCGCCGGCCCCGGAGGTGACGACGACCGGGGGGGTCCTTTCGACGGGGGGCGGATCGCCGACTCCGTATTCGGAGCGCTGAACCCCTCGTCGGGACAAGCCCGCGACTCCCGCACCCAGACCTTCGGGTACGTCCCCGAGGGGCCGCACGCGTCCGTGCTTCCCGGCAGGTCCGGCGGCTTCCGGATCCATGACGTGGGGCGTTCGGAAGCGGAGCGCTCGCCCTGGCGCGGACGCAGGTTCGCGTTCGCGGCCGCGAGCGCCGTCTCGTTCGCGGCCATCGCCCTCGGCGGGGCCGTGCCACTGGACGCTCCACTCCAGGCAGGTCCCCGAGGTGAAGGCTCGGGGAACAACGTCACGCCGCTGCGTACGGCCACCGGTTCGGGTTCCGGGGTGACCGGCATCAGGACCACGGAGACCGAACGCCGCCGCAGCGGCGGCGGCAACAGCCTTGGCAGACCCGACAGTCGGCCGGCCGTCGCCGCGCAGCCCAGCCTGCTGGCCCCGGCCGCGCCGCACAATCACGCCTTCTCCGCACCGGTGCTGACGGACACCTCGCTCTCCGGGCCCCCGCTGATACGTCCCACGGGCTCGGCGTTCCAGCTCGCCACTGCGCCCGATGTCACCCCCACGGCCACACCCGTTCCCCCGCATATCGCTGCTCCGGCGGATCCTGCTGCGCCCCGCTCACCCCGCCAGTGACCGCGACCTGCGCGGAGATTCGCAAACCTGGTTGAATCCTCTGAGGGGTGCCCCACAGGGGCGCGCAGTGGTCGGCAGTTTGCGGGGAGAGCATGGACGACGGGAAGCCCACCGGACCCAAGGCGAAGTGGTGGAGCCGGCCCAGCGCGGGACGTGCGAACCACCCCGAGGCGCAGATTCAGGAGCCGGTGACGGTTCCTGAACCTGCTTTGGTGGCCGCCCCCGAGGAGGTACCGGACACCGAGGTCACAGCGGAGCTGCCGCCCACTTCTCCGTCGCCGACTTCTCCGCCGGCCACTGCTCCGTCGGTCACTGCTTCGCCGTCCGGGCCGAGGCCGCTGCACGAGCCCGACGAGTACAGCACCCCGCCGTACGGCGGTCCGGGCCCGTGGGCGCCGGCACCGCCCGTACAGCGGCCTGTGCCGACCCCGGCACACGGCACGGCCATTCCGCCGCAGTACAGCGCGCCGAACGGCCCGGCACCGGCTTCGAACGGCGGATACGCCCCGCCGCCGCAGCCCCAGCCGCATGCGCACCCGCAGCCCCTGGTCCCGGCTCAGCCGGGCCCCTCGCTCTGGCTGCAGTACGACCCGTGGAGCACTCCCGGCGGGCCGCTGACCCACGTCGGCGAGCCCGCCAGGAAGAAGCGCCGTGGATCGCTGCTCGTCGGAGCCGTCCTGCTGGCGCTGGTCGCCGGCGGGATCGGCGGCGGCATCGGCGCGTACATCGAACGCAACGGCGGCATCACCGACATCGAACTCCCGCAGGCGTCCAAGGACAACGGCCACCGCGCGCCCGACAGCGTCGCGGGCATCGCCGCCAGCGCGCTGCCGAGCGTCGTCACCCTCCATGTCAGCGGCAGCGGCGAACAGGGCACCGGCACCGGCTTCGTACTCGACCAGCAGGGCCACATCCTGACCAACAACCATGTCGTGGACCCGGCAGGCTCCGCCGGAGAGATCTCCGTCACGTTCAGCGGCGGCGAGACCGCCAAGGCGACCCTCGTCGGCAAGGACAGCGGCTACGACCTCGCAGTCGTCAAGGTCACCGGTGTCTCCCACCTCAAGCCGCTGCCCCTCGGCAACTCCGACAGCGTCCAGGTCGGTGACCCGGTCGTGGCCATCGGTGCGCCCTTCGACCTCCAGAACACCGTGACCTCCGGCATCATCAGCGCCAAGGAGCGCCCCATCACGGCGGGCGGCGAGAAGGGCGACGGCAGCGATGTCAGCTATGTCGACGCGCTCCAGACCGACGCCCCGATAAACCCCGGCAATTCGGGCGGACCGCTGGTGGACACCAAGGCTCGTGTCATCGGCATCAACAGCGCCATCCGTGCCGCCGACACCGGCTCGGGCCCCGAGGGCGGTCAGGCGGGCTCCATCGGACTCGGCTTCGCCATCCCCATCAATCAGGGCAAGCGCGTCGCCGAGGAACTGATCAACACCGGCAGGGCGACCCATCCGGTGATCGGCGTCAGCCTGGACATGAAGTACACCGGCGACGGCGCGCGGGTCGGCGAGAAGAGCAAGGACGGCACCCCGTCCGTCTCCCCCAAGGGCCCCAGCGCCAAGGCCGGTATCAAGCCGGGCGACGTCATCACCAAGGTCGACGGCCAGCGCGTCCACAGCGGCGAGGAACTGATAGTGAAGATCCGCTCCCATCGCCCCGGCGACCGGCTCGAACTGACCCTCGTCCGCGGCGGGCGTGAACGGACGCTGACCCTCACACTCGGCTCCGCGTCCGGAACATGACGTACAGCGAAACGCCCGTGGCACAGGGCCTCGCACGGGCCGTGGGAAGGTACCGCGCGGACAGTTCGGGCGGGTACCGTGGATCGGGCCCGGACCCCATCCGACCTGCGGGCCGCACAGAACACGAGGAGCAGCAGGGTGTTCAATGACATAGGCGCACTGGAGCTGGTGGCGCTCGTGGTGCTCGCCGTGCTCATCTTCGGCCCGGACAAGCTGCCGAAAGTCATCCAGGACGTCACCCGCTTCATCCGGAAGATCCGCGAGTTCTCCGAGAGCGCGAAGCAGGACATCCGCAGCGAACTGGGGCCGGAGTTCAAGGATTTCGAGTTCGAGGACCTCAACCCGAAGGCGTTCATCCGCAAGCAGCTGAACGAGAACGAGGACGTGAAGGAACTCAAGGACCTCCGCAGCAGCTTCGACCTCAAGAAGGAGATGAACGAGGTCGCGGACGCGGTGAACAGCAACGAATCCAGCACCTCGGTCCCTGCCGCCGTCAACGGCTCGCCCGGCACCCCCGACCTGCTCAAGAAGCGCGAAAAGCTCGATCAGGACGAGCGCCCGCCCTTCGACGCAGACGCCACCTGAGTACCGTCAATCCCTGCGAGCCGGGACAGGGTGGCTATTCTCCATCTGTCCGGCAGTGAGGACGCCCGAGGGGGGCGGGTCCGCTCCGGGCCTCGGACACAGAGGAGGCGGCCGGGTAGATGGAGACGACAAGTCGGCTGGCGGCGCAAGGCACAGTCAGCGATTCCCCTGCCCCCGGCGGGCAGCGCCCGCTCGCGGCGGCACCCGCGGGGACGCCGGCCCGGCGCGCGGTCGACGGATACCTGCGGGCGTCATTCCCCTGGTACGGCCTCGACGAGGCCTTCACCGGTCCGCGCTGGCTGATGCAGGTCGGCGCCGCGGCGGACGGCACGGTCCAGCACGGCGCGATCGGCCACGGCGACGAGCCGTCGATACGGTCGGAGGCCGGCGGCGCGGAGAGGGAGCGGTTCGCGGCGGTCATCACCGTCGTGGCGAGCCCGGTGCGCGGCAGCGGTGACGGCACGGGTGTCCTGGACGCCACCTCGGTCTCCTCGGCGGCCTGGCTGGCCGGCTCGGGACTGCTGGCCCACACCTGGCCCGCCCAGATGGACCACTCGCTGCGCGACGACTGGCTGGAGCAGCAGACGGAGACCGCGTTCGAGCTGGCCGACGATCTGCACGGACCGGCCTGGTCGGTGCTCTCGCTGCCGGTGGACGGTGTGCCGACGTCCTTCCACTACCGCGAGTCGGAGTTCGGCTGGGTACTGGCGGGATCGACTCGGGCGGGCGTGCACATCGGTGCGTACGGGCGGGGGATGAGCGCGTACGGGCTGGCCTTCTCCGTGGTCAAGGACCTGGGCGCGTACGCCTAGAACGAGCTGCGGGTCCGGGGGCGCTGCCCCCGGACCCGGAAGGCTGGAAGGCCCGCCTCAGAACTTGTTGCGCGGCGTGATGCCCAGCGACATGCCCGACAGCCCGCGCGCCCGGCTGCCCAGCTTGTCGGCGATCGCCAGCAGCGCCGCGCCCGCCGGGGAGTCCGGGTCGGTCAGGACGACCGGCTTGCCCTCGTCGCCGCCCTCGCGCAGCCGGACGTCGATCGGGATCGAGCCCAGCACCGGCACATTCGCGCCGGTCGTTTTCGTGAGCCCCTCGGCGACCCGGCGGCCGCCGCCCGAGCCGAAGACGTCGACGATCTCGTCGCAGTGCGGGCACGGCATGCCCGACATGTTCTCGACGACGCCGACGATCTTCTGGTGGGTCTGTACGGCGATCGAGCCGGCCCGCTCGGCCACCTCGGCCGCGGCCTGCTGCGGGGTCGTGACCACCAGGATCTCGGCGTTCGGCACCAGCTGCGCCACGGAGATCGCGATGTCGCCGGTGCCCGGCGGCAGGTCGAGAAGCAGTACGTCCAGATCGCCCCAGTACACGTCCGCGAGGAACTGCTGGAGCGCGCGGTGCAGCATCGGGCCGCGCCAGACCACCGGGGCGTTGCCCGGGGTGAACATCCCGATCGAGATGACCTTCACGCCGTTCGCGGACGGCGGCATGATCATGTTCTCGACCTGGGTGGGACGGCCGTCCGCACCGAGCATGCGCGGCACGCTGTGCCCGTAGATGTCCGCGTCCACGACGCCGACCTTCAGCCCGTCGGCCGCCATGGCCGCCGCCAGGTTCACAGTCACCGAGGACTTGCCGACGCCGCCCTTGCCCGAGGCCACCGCATACACCCTGGTCAGCGAGCCCGGCTTGGCGAACGGCACCTCGCGCTCGGCGGTGCCGCCGCGCAGCGAAGCCGCCAGCTCGCGCCGCTGCTCGTCGCCCATCACGTCCAGCGTGACGTCGACGCGTGTGACGCCCTCGACGCGCGCGACGGCGTCGGTCACATTCTGGGTGATCGTCTCGCGCATCGGGCAGCCGGAGACGGTGAGATACACCGTGACGGCGACCGCGCCGTCCGCCCCGATCTCGACCGATTTGACCATGCCGAGGTCGGTGATCGGGCGGTTGATCTCGGGGTCGTTCACCGTCGCCAGTGCTTCAAGCACCGCGTCTTGTGTAGCCATAAGGACGATGGTACGGCGCGGGGTGCCACCCCCGGTAAGCCCTAGCGGTCGCCTTCGTCACTCCGGTCCCGGCGCTCGTGCGGGAATAGCCGCCGCTCGTCCATCTCCTTCATCAGATCCTGGAATTCGGAGCGGATCCAGTCCCGGGTCGCGACCTCACCGAGGCCCATCCGGAGCGCGGCGATCTCCCGCGTCAGATACTCCGTGTCCGCGATGGAGCGCTCGCCCTGCTTGCGGTCCTGCTCGTAGGTGACCCGGTCCCGGTCGTCCTGCCGGTTCTGCGCCAGCAGGATCAGCGGGGCCGCGTAGGACGCCTGAAGCGAGAGCATCAGCGTCAGAAAGATGAACGGGAACTCGTCGAAGCGAAGACCCTTGGGCGCGAAGACGTTCCAGAGGAGCCACACGATGATGATCACCGTCATCCAGACGATGAACCGCCCCGTCCCGAGGAAGCGGGCGAACCGCTCCGAGAACCTGCCGAAGGCCTCGGGGTCGTACTGCGGCAGCAGCCTGCGCCGCGGCGCGCGCGGCTGGTCGAGCCGTACGCGGTGACGGGGCAGGGCACTCGCCCCGGCGAGCGTCCGCTCCTTCGGCTCGCCGCGCTCGCCCGGCCCGTGTTCGCTGCCGCTACCCATGTGCGGACTCCTCGCGGGCGGACTCGGCGCGGGCGGACTCCTCGTGGGCGGACTCCTCGAAGTCCGTCTCCCGCCAGTCCTCCGGCAGCAGATGGTCGAGTACGTCGTCGACGGTCACGGCCCCCAGCAGCGATCCGCCCTCGTCGACGACGGGCGCCGCCACCATGTTGTACGCCGCGAGATAGCTGGTCACCTCGGGAAGCGGGGTGTCCGGCGAGAGCGGTGGCAGATCGCTGTCCACGATCGAGCTGACCAGTGTGAACGGCGGGTCTCTGAGCAGCCGCTGGAAATGCACCGTGCCCAGGTACTTGCCGGTCGGCGTCTCGTCGGGCGGTCTGCACACGTACACCTGCGCGGCGAGCGCGGGGGACAGGTCCTGCTGGCGTACGCGCGCCAGCGCGTCCGCGACCGTCGCGTCCGGCCGCAGCACGATCGGCTCGGTGGTCATCAGACCGCCCGCCGTCCGCTCCTCGTACGACAGCAGGCGCCGCACATCGGCGGCGTCGTCCGGCCGCATCAGCGCGAGCAGCCGCTCCTTGTCCTCCTCGGGGAGCTCCGAGAGCAGGTCGGCCGCATCGTCGGGGTCCATCGCCTCCAGGACGTCCGCGGCGCGCTCCTCCTTGAGCTTGCCGAGGATCTCCACCTGGTCGTCGTCGGGCAGTTCCTCCAGGACGTCCGCGAGCCGGTCGTCGTCGAGCGCGGCCGCGACCTCGGCACGGCGCTTCGGTGACAGGTGGTGCAGCACATTGGCGAGGTCGGCGGGGCGCAGCTGCTCGAAGGTCGCCAGCAGGCTCTCGGCGCCCTGCCCGTTCTCCTCCAGCGAGAAGCCGGTCACGGCCGACCACTCGACGGTCAGCGTCTCGCCCTTGCGGCGCAGCGCCCCGGGCTTTCCCTTGCGTACGAAGACCTTGTCGATCTCCCAGTCGCGCCGGGCGGGCAGCTGCTGGATCGACACATCGAGGACGGCCACCTCCTCGCCGGTGTCCACGATCCGTACGCGCCGGTCCAGCAGTTCGCCGAGCACCAGCCGCTCGGTGGGACGCTGCTCGAAACGGCGCATGTTCAGTACGCCGGTGGTGATGACCTGGCCCGACTCCACGCCGGTGACCCGGGTCATTGGGAGGAAGATCCGGCGGCGGCTGAGCACTTCGACGACCATGCCGAGCAGTCGCGGCGGGCGGCTGCCCACGCGCAGCATCGCGACCAGGTCGCGCACGCGTCCCACCTGGTCTCCGTGGGGGTCGAACACAGGCACACCGGCGAGGTGGGAGACAAAGATCCGAGGGGCGCTTCCAGTCATGCTCCGCGCCTCCTTTTTGCCCGTGAATACCGCTGTTTGAGGGCTTCAGGCTAGCCCGTACCGTTCCGCGCCGCCCTGGCTGGACGTCCGGACGGGACCCTTCCGATCGATGCCCCCGGCACGGGTACGCTGCGACCTGCCACCACGACAAGCAGATGAGAGGCAGTGCGCTTGTGACTCCCCTCCCTCCGGTTCTCCGGGCCCGCCGGGCCGCGCTCTCCGTGGCGCTCTGCGCCGTGCTGACCGCGGTACTCACGGCGTGCGGCGAGGACCCGGACGCGGGGACCAACGGCATCGCCAAGCTGTCCGCGGCCGAGATCGAGACGAAGGCGCGCGCGACGGCGGACGCGGCCACGTCGGTACGGCTCTCCGGGACGCTGGTCAGCAAGGGCGGCACGTACAAGCTCAACATGCGCCTCAAGCACGACGGCGGCACCGGCTCGGTCACCTCGAAGGACAACACCTTCGAACTGCTGCGGATCGGGGACGCGCTCTACCTCAAGGCCGACGCGGGCTTCTGGACCCACGTGGACGGCGAGGGCGACGAGAAGCCGGGTACGTCGGACTCCCAGGCGGCGGGCAAGCTCAACGACAAGTACGTGAAGGTTCCGAAGGGGGACCCGGCGTACAAGCAGTTCCGCGGCTTCACGGACATGGATGTGCTGCTGGAGGGCCTGCTCGGGATGCAGGGCGACCTCAGCAAGGGCGACCGCACGCAGGTGGGCGGCGTCCGCACGATCAAGGTCATGGCGGGCGAGGGCACGGGCGGCACGCTCGACGTCTCGCTGGAGGGCAAGCCGTATCCGCTGCAGTTCGCGCGGGCGGGCGGGGCGGGTGTGCTGACGCTGGGGGACTGGGACAAGGACTTCGCGCTGGCGGCGCCGTCGAAGGACGAGACGGTCGACTACGGCCAGAAGCTCCCGAAGACGAGCGACTAGGGCGCCCTGGCCGGTTAGCCGCTCTTCCGCTTGCGCTTCATGAGCAGCCGCGGCAGCCCCGCAGGCGCGGGAAGGCGCGTCGTCGCCGTCGTCGGCAGCGGCGCCGCCGCTCCCGAGTCGGACGGGAAGTCGGTGTTCGCGTCCTGCGGCTCCAGGCGCAGCACCCGGCACTCACGTGCCCAGCGCTCCGTCATCTGCTCGGCGTCCGGCGCGTTCAGCCGCTTGCCCTTCAGTTCGGCGACGGCCGACTCCCAGGCCTCGGAGTGCGGCTCCAGTTCGTTCACCGTCGCCGTCCAGGCGATCAGCCGGCCGCCCTTGTCCTTGCTGCGGACCGTGACTTCGGCCGTCGCTCCGTTCGCCAGCTGCGGCAGGGGCTGCTCGCCCGGCCCGTCGCCCACGACATGCGCGGCGCCCTCGTGCCAGACGTGCCACAGGGCCCGCGCGGGACCCCCGCCGCGCACCCAGATGAGGCCGGACTTCTTCGTGGCCTCCTCGACGAGCGCCTGGCCGAGCAGCTTTTCTGTCATGCGGGCAGCCTATCTACAGCCAGCCGTTGCGCTTGAGGGTGCGGTGGATCGCGAGGCAGAGCCCGATGATGCCGGTGAGCACCATGGGGTAGCCGTACTTCCAGTGCAGCTCCGGCATGTGGTCGAAGTTCATGCCGTACACCCCGCAGACCGCCGTCGGCACGGCGATGATCGCCGCCCAGGAGGTGATCTTGCGCATGTCCTCGTTCTGCGCGACCGTCGCCTGCGCCAGATTGGCCTGGAGGATGGAGTTGAGCAGCTCGTCGAAGCCGATGACCTCTTCCTGCACCCGGGCGAGGTGGTCGGCGACATCGCGGAAGTACTTCTGGATGTCCGGGTCGACCAGCCGCATCGGCCGCTCGCTCAGCAGCTGCATCGGCCGCAGCAGCGGAGACACGGCCCGCTTGAACTCCAGCACCTCACGCTTGAGCTGGTAGATCCGGCCCGCGTCACTGCCCCGCGGGCTGCCTTTCGCGGGCGCGGAGAACACATCGATCTCGACCTCGTCGATGTCGTCCTGCACCGCCGCGGCCACCGCGATGTAGCCGTCGACGACATGGTCCGCGATGGCGTGCAGCACCGCCGACGGCCCTTTGGCGAGCAGTTCGGTGTCCTTCTGCAGCCCGTGCCGCAGCGCCCGCAGCGAGCCCTTGCCCCCGTGCCGCACCGTGATGACGAAGTCCCGGCCGGTGAAGCACATCACCTCACCGGTCTCGACGACCTCGCTCGTCGCCGTGAGCTCGGCGTGGTCGACGTAGTGGATCGTCTTGAAGACGGTGAACAGCGTGTCGTCGTACCGCTCCAGCTTGGGCCGCTGATGCGCGTGAACCGCGTCCTCGACGGCCAGCGGGTGCAGCCCGAACTCCGCCGCGATACCCGCGAATTCGGCTTCCGTCGGCTCATGCAGCCCGATCCACGCGAAGCCGCCGGCCTCGCGCACCCGCAGCATCGCCTCGTGCGGCGTCTGGCAGACGTCGGTGTCCAGCCGCTTCCCGTCGCGGTAGACCGCGCAGTCGACGACGGCGCTGGAGGCGGACGGGTCGCGGGTGGTGTCGTACGTGTTGTACGGGGTGCTGCTCTTGCGCAGGGCCGGGCGCACCGCTGCGCGCAGGTCACGGATCATCGACATGGCGGGCTCCTTCACGGAGAGGCCGTCGGCGAGTGGCGTGGCACAGCCCGGAATGGGGACGTGATGCATACGTCCGCAAAGCGGGCGGCACCGCGGGATTCGCGGTGACGGCGTTCGCTACAGACAGGCAAAAACGAAGTGCTCTTCCGTCGTGCGAAAAGCCGCGGGCCCCGTGCGGGAAGGCCTCAGATCACCTAGGAGAGGTGTCGAGCGGAAGAGCGGTTGGTACTGCACGGTCGACTTCGATCCACCGCAGACCCCACCTCCTCCGGCCGGTCCCCCGTAGGGGATGACGTGTCGTCGGGACTGAAGAGCGACTCCCCCAGAGCTCCGCCTGGGGGTGCCCCCATCAGCGTGCCGTCCCGACCAGCGGCCAAGACTATCAGCCGACAGAGGGTCAATCCCTTGCTTTGCCCGTTCCATACGCGCTTTATGCTCGCGACATGGAAGATGTTCTTGCTCTGGTCGAAGCCAGGCTGCGCACGGCACTTGGCGACCCGGACGCGCGCGCCGCGGTGACCTTCCTCGGTACGGACCGTATCGAGGTGCTGCGGTTCATGGACCGCGACGGCGACGGGGACATCGTTCGCTACGCCACTCTCGGCATGTCCGCGCACCCGATGACGGACCCCACGGCAGCCCTCGCCGACCCGGTGAAGGGGCCGCGCGCGGAGCTGGTCCTCTCCGTACGGGGCGGGCTCGCCGACACCGACAAGGTGCTGCGCCCGCTCGCCGTGCTCGCCGCGTCACCGCAGGTCGAGGGCGTGGTGGTGGCGCCCGGCGCCTCGCTGGACGTCGGCGATCCGCTGTGGCCGTCCGCGCCGTTCAGCTCGGTGCTCGTCGCGGAGCCGGGCGGCCTTGTCGAGGATCTGGAACTGGATGCCCCGATGGACCCGGTGCGCTTTCTTCCGCTGCTGCCGATGACGTCGAACGAGGCGGCCTGGAAGCGGGTGCACGGCGCGCAGGAACTCCAGGAGCGCTGGCTGACGCACGGCACGGACCTGCGCGATCCGCTGCGCAGGTCCGTCACTCTGGACTGAACTCAGGTCTGAACTCCGAACTGCCGAAAGCTGACGGGGGCACACGCCGGACGGGTGATCGTCCTTGACGCGACGACGGCCGGGGAGGACCGTGGGGCGCTATGAGGGGCGAACCCAGTTGCCCGAAGTGCGGTGGCCGGGTCAGGGCGCCCGGTCTCTTTGCCGACTCCTGGCAGTGCGACGTGCACGGTGCCGTGCATCCGCTGCAGCCGGTGATCCCGCCCAGCGTCGAGGCCCTCGGTGTCGTCGTGCACCGCGCGAAAGTCCCTGTCTGGATGCCCTGGCCGCTGCCCGTCGGCTGGCTGTTCACCGGTGTCGCCTACGCGGGCGACGACCGCAGCGGAGGCCGCGCGACCGCGGTGGCCTGTTCGGGCCCCGGCCCCCTCGGCGGCATAGGTGAACTCCTGCTGGTCGCCGAGGAACTGGGCGTCGGCCTCGGAGCGCGCTACGCGGGGATGGACGGCCCCGACCCCGGCCCGCACATCTGCGTCGACAAGCCGTCGCAGGCCAAGGTCCTCGCCGCCGGCCGCCCCACCCCGCTGTGGCATGTCGCCGATGCCCCCGACGACCGCGCGGTGTTCGCCGGCGAGGCGCGCGGGCTGTGGCTGTGGGCGATCGTCTGGCCCGAGCAGTCCGGGCTGCTCATGTACGACGAGCTGGTGCTGACGGATCTGCGGGACGCGGGCGCGGAGGTGGAACTACTGCCCTGCGGGGCGCTGTCGCCCCGCCTGCTGTCGTGAACCGGGGCTGACCGGGGTTGTTCGAATCCCCGATACACTTGACCGTCCCCTGTCCGCCTCCCGTCCCTGGAGTCACGCGTCGTGCGCATCGATCTGCACACCCACTCCACGGCATCGGACGGCACGGACACCCCGGCCGAGCTGGTACGCAACGCCGCAGCGGCCGGACTGGACGTCGTCGCGCTCACCGACCACGACACCACCCGCGGCCACGCCGAGGCGATCGCCGCGCTCCCCGAGGGCATGACCCTGGTCACCGGCGCCGAACTCTCCTGCCGTATCGACGGGGTGAGCCTGCATCTGCTGGCGTATCTTTTCGACGCCGACGAGCCGGACCTGCTGCGCGAGCGTGAGCTCGTACGGGACGACCGGGTGCCGCGCGCCCAGGCGATGGTGGCCAAGCTCCAGGAGCTGGGTGTCCCCGTCGAGTGGTCGCAGGTCGCCCGTATCGCCGGAGAGGGCTCGGTCGGCCGCCCGCACATCGCGTCCGCGCTGGTCGAGCTCGGCGTCGTGCCCACCGTCTCCGACGCGTTCACCACGGAGTGGATCGCCGACGGCGGCCGTGCGCACATCACCAAGCACGAGCTGGACCCCTTCACGGCGATCCGGCTGGTCAAGGCCGCCGGCGGCGTCACCGTCTTCGCGCACCCGCTCGCCGTCAAGCGCGGCCGCACCGTGCCCGAGAGCGCGATAGCGGAACTGGCGGCGGCTGGTCTCGACGGCATCGAGATCGACCACATCGACCACGACGAGGCGGCACGCGCCAGGCTGCGCTCCCTGGCCGCCGACCTCGGCCTCCTGGGCACCGGATCCAGCGACTACCACGGCAGCCGCAAGACGTGCCGGCTCGGGGAGTTCACCACCGACCCGGAGATCTACGGCGAGATCACGCGCCGCGCGACGGGCGCGTTCCCGGTGCCGGGCACGGGCGGACGTCCCGCGTAGCCTCCTCGCCCTCCCTCCGTTCCTCTTCTCGCTAGGCCCTCACTGTGTTCGACGCTGCCATTTTCGGCTCTCTCTTCCTGACTCTTTTTGTCATCATGGATCCCCCCGGGATCACTCCGATCTTCCTCGCGCTGACCTCCGGCCGGCCAGCCAAGGTGCAGCGCCGCATGGCCTGGCAGGCCGTCGCGGTCGCCTTCGGTGTGATCACCGTCTTCGGCATCCTCGGCCAGCAGATCCTGGACTATCTGCATGTCTCCGTGCCCGCGCTGATGATCGCGGGCGGTCTGCTCCTGCTGCTCATCGCGCTCGATCTGCTGACCGGCAAGACGGACGAGCCCCAGCAGACGAAGGACGTCAATGTCGCGCTCGTACCGCTGGGCATGCCGCTGCTCGCCGGGCCCGGCGCGATCGTCTCGGTGATTCTGGCCGTGCAGCACGCCGACGGCGCCGCCCAGCAGGTGTCAGTGTGGGCCGCGATCGTCGCCATGCATGTGGTGCTGTGGCTGACCATGCGCTACTCGCTGCTGATCATCCGGCTGATCAAGGACGGCGGCGTGGTGCTGGTGACCCGGCTCGCCGGAATGATGCTCTCCGCGATCGCCGTGCAGCAGATCATCAACGGCATCACCCAGGTGATCCAGAGCTCCTGAGCCGCCGCGACAACACAGTGCGCCCCCGTACGGTGATCCGTACGGGGGCGCGGTGCGTCACATCACAACGTCATGAAGCGTTACGAGGCCGTGGTTTCGGCGGGTCGGATGTAGATGCGCTGGCCGATCGAAGCGGCCTGCTGCACGATCCGGTTGACGGAGGCGGCGTCTACAACGGTGGTGTCCACGGCGGTGCCGTCGACGTCGTTGAGTCGCATGATTTCGAAGCGCAAGGCTTCTCCCTTCGTCTGATCCTCCTGCTGGAGAACTGATGGCGACGGTTGCCCGTCGGCGTTCTGTAGTGGTTCAACGGTATGCACCCTGCAAACATTCCCTACGCTAAGGAAATTTTTTGGATGCCTAACTACTGGCAGGTAGAGGCGGGGCCACGGAGAATGAGCCTCGTATGAACGATGCAGAGATCAACGAGATCAGCGCCCGCCTGGAGCGCACCAACGAGCTGCTCCATCGCATGCTCGCCGAGGTCGCCAAGACCCCTTCGACGCATGCCATCTTCGTGGACGCCGGTTACGTCTATGCTGCGGCCGGGTTGCTTGTGGCGGGCACCGAGGACCGGCGCTCCTTCGATCTGGACGCCGAGGGGCTGATCGAGGCCTTCATCGACAAGGCCCGCACGATCTTCGCGGACAGCAGACTGCTGCGGGTGTACTGGTACGACGGCGCACGCCGCCGTATCCACACCTCCGAGCAGCAGTCCATCGCCGAGCTGCCGGACGTCAAGGTGCGCCTGGGCAATCTCAACGCGAACAACCAGCAGAAGGGCGTCGACTCACTCATCCGTACGGACCTGGAGTCACTCGCCCGGCACCGCGCGATCAGCGACGCGGCCCTCGTGGGCGGCGACGAGGACCTGGTCTCGGCGGTCGAGGCGGCGCAGGGGTACGGGGCCCGGGTCCATCTGTGGGGCATCGAAGCGGGGGACGGACGCAATCAGGCCGAACCGCTGCTGTGGGAGGTCGACAGCCAGCGGACCTTCGACCTCGACTTCTGCCGTCCCTACATCACCCGCCGCCCGGTCACGACGTACGAGAACGAGGGCGCTCCGCCGCCGTCACGCGACGAGGTGCGCTTCGTGGGGGCGCAGATCGCGGCGACATGGCTGGCGGAGCGGGGGCGGGAGCCGATGGCGGAGCTGCTGCCCGGCCATCCCTATCTGCCCGGTCCGGTGGACCAGGACCTGCTCATCGAGGCGGAGCGGGTCCTGCAGCGCTCACTGCGGGGGCATGCGGTGCTGAGGCGGGCGCTGCGGGACGGGTTCTGGCAGCACCTGCAGGCTCAGTACTGATCCCAGAACGACACCAGGGCCGCTGCAGTCTCGGCGGGACGGCCGGTGTTCGGTGAGTGCTCGGCTCCGGCGATGACCGTCCGGCGGGCGTCCAGGCGTTGTGCCATCTCGTCCAGCAGCGGCACCGGCCAGGTGTCGTCGCGCTCGCCCGACACCACATGCTTGGGCATCTGCACGGCGGCGAGCGCGTCGACCCGGTCGGGCTCCACCGTCAGGGCGCGGCCGGTGGCGATCAACTGGGACGGGTTGTGCCGCAGCCAGCGTCGGCGCAGGTCCTCGCCGTTGGTGGGGTCGGTGTCCGCGTCCTCGGGCGGGTCGAGCGCCTTCATCGCCTGCCACACCTCGTCCATGCTCAGCACCGCGAGCGCGTCGCTGAGCATCTTCACCTTCTGCTGCTGGGCGGGCGAGATCTGTGCGGGCCCGGAGGAGACGAGGGTCAGGGTGCGGAAGGGGGCGGGGGCGACGAGGACGGCGGCGCGGGCGATCTGTCCGCCGAGCGAGTGCCCGACGAGATGGACCGGGCCGTCCTGGACCGCCTCGGCCTGGGCAAGCACGTCGCGGGCCAACTCGGCCTGGGCGTAGGCCTGTTGGTCCTCGGGGCCATCGGTCTCGTACTGCCCGCGCCCGTCGACGGCGACAGCGCGGTAACCGGCCGTGGTGAGGGGCTCGAGCAGCGCGATGAAGTCCTCCTTGCTCCCGGTGTACCCGGGCAGGAGGAGGGCGGTGCCCTTGTGGGGCTGACCGCTCGGCCGCGCGTCGAGCACGGCGAACGTGCCGCGCGCGGTGGGGAGGTCGCGGCGAAGGGCGCAGGGGGGCGGGGTGAAGGTGGGCGGCCGGCTCATGCGACGAGGCTAACGGGGCCCCGGCCTCGACAGGGGCTCCGCCCCGGACTCCGCGCCTCATACGCCGACGGCCCGGCCCCCGCACAGGGGACCGGGCCGTCGGGGTGGTGCATCAGCTGCTCTCGGGCTGGGCTGCCTTCACCGTGCGCGTACGTCGGCGGGGCTTCGCGACCGCCTCGGGGGCGTCCGGAGCCTCGGCCGTCGCGACGGCCTCGACCGGCTTGGCGGCGCGGGTGCGGCGGCGGGGCTTGGTTTCCGGCTCGGTCGGGGGTGCGATCTGGAAGTCGACCTCGGCCTCGACCGGCTTGACGGCGCGGGCGCGGCGGCGGGGCTTGGTCTCCACCTCGACCTCCACCTCGGGCGTGATCTCGACCTCGACGGCCTTGGCGGCACGCGTCCGGCGGCGGGGCTTCGGCTCGGCCTCGACCTCGACCTCGGGAGTGATCTCGACCTCGACCGGCTTGGCGGCGCGGGTGCGGCGGCGCGGCTTGGCCTCGACCTCGGCCTCAACCTCGACCACCGTGTCGGTCGCCTCGACCGTGTCCACAGCCGTCGTCGCCGCTCCCACCCGGGTGCGGCGGCGGCGCCGCGGAGTGCGGGGCTCCGCGGGGGCGTCCGTGGTCTCGGTCGTCACCTCGGTCGTCGGCTCCGCCGTCTCCGGCGTGGAGCCGCCGCGCGTGCGGCGGCGCTGACGCGGAGTGCGCGGCGCGCGCGGTGCACGCTCCTCGGTGGCATGCGCGGACTTGCGGCCGCGGCCGCCCGTCTCGCCCAGGTCCTCGACCTCTTCCGCCCCGAGACCGGCGCGGGTGCGCTCGGCGCGCGGCAGGACGCCCTTCGTGCCCGCCGGGATGCTCAGCTCCTCGAACAGGTGCGGCGACGTGGAGTACGTCTCGACCGGGTCGCTGAGGCCGAGGTCCAGCGCCTTGTTGATCAGCTGCCAGCGCGGGATGTCGTCCCAGTCGACCAGCGTGATCGCGATGCCCTTGGCCCCCGCGCGGCCGGTGCGGCCGATGCGGTGGAGGTAGGTCTTCTCGTCCTCGGGCGACTGGTAGTTGATGACATGCGTCACACCCTCGACGTCGATGCCGCGCGCGGCGACATCGGTGCAGACGAGGACGTCCACCTTGCCGTTGCGGAAGGCACGGAGCGCCTGCTCGCGGGCGCCCTGGCCGAGGTCGCCGTGGACCGCGCCGGAGGCGAAGCCGCGGGTCTGCAGCTGCTCGGCGATGTCGGCCGCCGTGCGCTTGGTGCGGCAGAAGATCATCGCGAGCCCGCGGCCGTCGGCCTGCAGTATGCGGGAGACCATCTCCGGCTTGTCCATGGAGTGCGCGCGGTACACGTACTGCGCGGTGTTCGCGACGGTCGCGCCCTCGTCGTCCGGCGAGGTCGCGCGGATGTGTGTGGGCTGGGTCATGTAGCGGCGGGCGAGGCCGATGACCGCACCCGGCATGGTCGCCGAGAACAGCATCGTCTGGCGCTTGGGCGGCAGCAGCTGGATGATCTTCTCGACGTCGGGCAGGAAGCCCAGGTCGAGCATCTCGTCGGCCTCGTCGAGGACGAGTGCGCGCACGTGCGACAGGTCGAGCTTCTTCTGGCCGGCCAGGTCGAGCAGTCGGCCCGGGGTGCCGACGATCACGTCGACGCCCTTCCTGAGCGCCTCGACCTGGGGTTCGTACGCACGGCCGCCGTAGATGGCGAGCACGCGGACGTTGCGCACCTTGCCGGCGGTCAGCAGGTCATTGGTGACCTGTGTGCACAGCTCGCGGGTGGGGACGACCACCAGAGCCTGCGGGGCGTCGGTCAGCTGCTCGGGCTTCGCCCGGCCGGCCTCGACGTCCGCGGGGACGGTGACGCGCTCCAGCAGCGGCAGACCGAAACCGAGGGTCTTGCCCGTGCCGGTCTTGGCCTGGCCGATGACGTCGGTGCCCGTGAGGGCGACGGGGAGCGTCATCTCCTGGATGGGGAAGGGGGACATGATGCCGACGGCCTCAAGGGCCTCGGCGGTCTCGGGGAGGATCCCAAGATCCCGGAAAGTCGTAGTCAGGGTGCTGCCTCTTCTGTGAGACGCGGCACGAGGCGAACGATGGGGGTCGTACCGCACCTGGGTACTGGGCCGGCCGTGGGTTGGCCGGATGGCGCGGGACCACTGCCGTCGCTCGAGCGTCATGCCGCTGAGGGGGCCCCTCATCTGCGGTCGTACGCAACTGTGCGCACGGTCCGCGCGGAGGGCGGTCGGTTCGGAGCCGATCGTGCCACCGACCGGGCATCCTCAAGGGGACTCTGGGGAACAAGTCCCCAGTCATACATGCGATCGCCCGTCGAGTAACTAGAACGCTCGACAGGCGCATTACCACTGTACCCCGGAATCGCGCATGTGTGTTGGGCGAATTCGTAGGAACCTCACTACGGGCGAGGCTGACCAGGCCCTTCCGCCCTACGGTGGGCGGGCTATTGTGCGCTTCATGGAGACGCCTGACAACGCCACTGAACCCACCGGAATCGCCGCCCAGGACTGGGCAACGGCGTCCGCCGACCCCCAGTACCGCGCCGCCGTCGTGGATCTGCTGGGCGCGCTCGCGTACGGCGAGCTGGCGGCCTTCGAGCGGCTCGCCGAGGACGCCAAGCTCGCACCGACGCTCGGCGACAAGGCGGAGCTGGCGAAGATGGCCTCCGCGGAGTTCCACCACTTCGAGCAGCTGCGCGACCGGCTCACCGCCATCGACGCCGAGCCGACCGCCGCGATGGAGCCCTTCGCCCAGGCCCTGGACGACTTCCACCGCCAGACCGCGCCGTCCGACTGGCTCGAGGGCCTGGTCAAGGCGTACGTCGGCGACTCGATCGCCAGCGACTTCTACCGCGAGGTCGCGGCCCGCCTGGACACCGACACCCGCGGGCTGGTGCTCGCGGTGCTCGACGACACGGGCCACGGCAACTTCGCGGTCGAGAAGGTACGCGCCGCCATCGAGGCCGAGCCGCGCGTCGGCGGACGCCTCGCGCTGTGGGCGCGCAGGCTGATGGGCGAGGCGCTCTCGCAGGCGCAGCGGGTGGTGGCGGACCGCGACGCGCTCTCCACGATGCTCGTGGGCGGTGTGGCGGGCGGCTTCGACCTCGCGGAGGTGGGCCGGATGTTCTCCCGGATCACCGAGGCGCACACCAAGCGCATGGCGGCCCTGGGGCTGGCGGCCTAGCTTTCCGTCGACTCGGGCGGCTTGCGCGGCTCGCTCGGCCTGGGTGGCTCACTCGGCTCGGAGGACTCCGGGGATTTGGGCGACTCGGTCGACTCCGGAGCTTTCGGCGGCTTCCGCGGCTCCTCGGGCTTCGCGGAAGCCGCTTCGGGCGGCCTCAGAAAGGGAACGCCCGGCGCAGCCGGCCCGTCGACGGCCTGATCAGCAGCGAGAGCAGTACGGCTCCGACGGCCACCGCGCCCGCCAGCACCGCCAGAGTGTGTCCCGGACCGAGCGCCGCATGCGTCACATACGCGCCGAACAGGGCACCGAGCGGACCTGAGGTGAGCACCACGCGGCGCGACGGGAGACGGTCCGGCAGCTGCCGGACAGCGGCCCAGGCGAGGGCGAGTCCGAGCAGGACTGAACCGAGCGCTTCCAGCAGCACTGCTGATCACCTCACGGATGCCGGTGCGGGCAAATCGGTCGTAGCCCGTACTACCCGGCCCTCGTGGACTACAACCCTCCCTGAGCAGCGGAAGAGGGCCCGGCCGGGAATTCCCGCCGGGCCCTCTTCGTGCTGCTTCGGTAGTACTGCTTCAGTGACGTCTCGGCGCCCTACAGCGCGCCGAAGCCAACGCGCCGTACCGCCGGCTCGCCGATCTCGACGTACGCGATCCGGTCGGCCGGCACCAGGACCTTGCGGCCCTTGTCGTCCGAGAGGCTGAGCAGCTGCGCCTTGCCGGCCAGAGCGTCGCCCACCGCGCGCTCGACCTCCTCGGCGGACTGCCCGCTCTCCAGAACGATCTCCCGGGGCGCGTGCTGCACGCCGATCTTGACCTCCACGGCTATGTCCCTCCGAACGGTCAGTGCGTTGCGCGGTCAGCCGCGCTGTACGCAGCACACACTAGCCCGGCGAACGGACCCGGCAGGCGTCCCCCGTGAACGCCAGGAGCGAACACCGGCCGGTCAGTCTCCCTGCTGGTCGGTGCCGTGCCCTGGGTGCTGGTCGGTGCCGTGCAGCGGGAAGCCCGCGATGCCCCGCCACGCAAGCGAGGTCAGCAGCTGTACGGCCGTATCGCGCGGAATGGCGGAAGCGCTGGAGAGCCAGTACCTGGCCACCACCTGCGAGACCCCGCCGAGGCCCACGGCCAGCAGCATGGACTCCTCCTTGGACAGGCCCGTGTCCTCGGCGATCACGTCCGAGATCGCCTCGGCGCACTGGAGCGAGACCCGGTCCACGCGCTCGCGCACGGCGGGCTCGTTGGTCAGGTCGGACTCGAAGACCAGCCGGAAGGCACCACCCTCGTCCTCGACGTACGCGAAATAGGCGTCCATGGTGGCGGCGACGCGCAGCTTGTTGTCGGTCGTCGACGCGAGCGCCGTACGGACCGCGAGCAGTAGCGACTCGCAGTGCTGGTCGAGCAGCGCGAGATAGAGCTCGAGCTTGCCCGGGAAGTGCTGGTAGAGCACCGGCTTGCTGACGCCTGCCCGTTCGGCGATGTCGTCCATGGCGGCCGAGTGGTAGCCCTGGGCCACGAAAACCTCCTGGGCAGCACCCAGAAGCTGGTTCCTGCGGGCTCGGCGTGGCAGGCGTGTGCCCCGTGGGCGCGCTGCCTCTGTCTGCTCGATGGCTGTCACGCCGCCTCCCAAAATCGTTCCGTGCGCGCTGTGCGCAGCGCCGCCATCGTACTTTTGGGTAACCCGGCTGTGCGTGCTGCGAGCGCAGAATTTCACGGACCGGACAGTCGCGGTAGCTCCCTGCTCGGGGGCAATCAGGGGCAGGTCACCGGTAGTCGTCCTCGTCGAGAGCCACCACCCGGGCCTGTTCCACGGCGTCGGCCACGTTCGCCGAGTCCAGCCCATTGGGGCTGACCTGGTCGTCCTGCTCGGATTGCAGGTCCTTGAGCTGTTCCGCCGCATCGGCCTCGGGGACCTCCTCGTCGAGAGCGGCGGCCTGGTCGTCTTCTTCGAAAGTTTCCGGGTCGGTGGGATCGACAGGCATGCGGCACCGCTTTCCATGGAGAGCGCCTTTCCTACGAGCGTAGGAGCTACTGATTCGCGGCGCTATGCGATGTGTGATGCCGAACACACGAACCACGGTGTGATCGTCTCGTAACATTGCCGCATGTCTTCGACCGAGCTGCCGGGAGTCCGCGCCGCGACCGCTGCCGTGGCCCCCAAGGTCGCGGCCGTACGGGTCGCCGAGGGGGAGGAGCTTCGCTCCGTAACGCTGCCCGGTCTGACGCTCAACGTCAGATCGCGTCCCCCGGCGCGCTCCGGGCTGACGCACGCGCTGTACGTGCACGGCCTGGGCGGTTCCTCGCTCAACTGGTCCGCGCTGATGCACCTGCTCGAGGATGTCGTGGACGGAGAGGCGCTGGATCTGCCCGGTTTCGGGGACTCCCCGCCGCCGGACGACGGCAACTACTCGCTCACGGGACACGCCCGGGCCGTGATCCGTTTTCTGGACGCCGCGGGGCACGGGCCCGTGCATCTGATCGGCAACTCGCTGGGCGGCGCGGTCTCCACCAGAGTCGCTGCCGTCAGACCCGATCTGGTGCGCACGCTCACCCTGATCTCGCCCGCCCTTCCCGAGCTGCGCGTCCAGCGCTCGGCCGTGCCCACCGCGCTGCTGGCACTGCCCGGTGTGGTCTCGCTCTTCACCAGGATCACCAAGGACTGGTCGGCCGAGCAACGCACAAAAGGCGTGCTCGAACTGTGTTACGGCGACCCCACGCGCGTCACCGACGAGGCGCTGCGCAATGCTGTGGAAGAGATGGAGCGGCGCATACAGCTCCCGTACTTCTGGGACGCCATGGCCCGCTCGGCGCGCGGGATCGTCGACGCGTACACCCTGGGCGGTCAGCACGGACTGTGGCGGCAGGCGGAGCGGGTGCTCGCGCCGACGCTCCTGGTGTACGGAGGACGCGACCAGCTCGTCGCGTACCGTATGGCGCGCAAAGCGGCGGCGGCTTTCCGGGACTCCCGGCTGCTGACACTCCCGGACGCGGGGCACGTCGCCATGATGGAGTACCCGGAAACGGTCGCCCTGGCCATCCGGGAGCTGCTCGACGACTGCGGTGGGAGCTGATCCGGGGCGTGGGACGACATAGTCGCAAGGGCCCCGCACCCAAGGGCTCCGATTCGGACAGTAAATCCGGTATAGGGACGGATCGGGCAGGCGGGCGGCTCGGCCGCCCCGCCGCGCCGGGTGCCGAGCAGCACACGCCTTCCGGCTACGGCATACCGCCGGCCAGGGGTGGACACCCCGAGCAGCGCGAGCCGGGCGGTGGCTGGGGCGTACCGCAGCAGTACCAGAACTGGCAGGGTGCCCCGGGCGGGCAGCGGGTGCAGACGCCGCAACCGCCACCTCGTACGGTGGCCGGCGGGGCGCGAATACCGGGCCCGCGACGGGAGTTCGTCGAGGCCTTCGACCAGCCCCAGCAGGGCAGGGGGCCGCAGGACGATCCGTACTCCTCCACCACCACCTGGGACGTCGAGCCAGACCCAGCCTTCGACGCGTACATGGACGGCGCGGGCGAGGACGGCGTGCCCGAGGAGCGGCCCGCCAAGGGCGGCAAGGGGCGCACCTTCACCGGGATCGCCGCCGCCGCGGTGACCACCGTGCTCGCGGTCGTCGTGGCCGGCCAGGTGGCAGCCGACAATCACGGCCACTCCAGCGCCCAGTCCGCGGGCCAGGACCGCGGTGGCGCCGAGAGCCCGGCCTCCCGTTCCCAGAACCGGCAGGCCCCGCAGAAGGGCGGAGCCGCTGCTCCCGCGGCCCCGCCCTCGTACCGGCAGCTGATGGCCTCACAGTTCGCGCTCGCCCCCAAGCTGAAGGCGAGCGGAAAGTTCGAGGCCGTCCCCGGCTTCGACAAGGCGCCCGGCAAGGGCCGCAAGATCCGCTACCGGGTGGATGTCGAACGGGGCCTCGGACTCGACGGAGCGCTCTTCGCCAAGGCCGTCCAGGAAACCCTGAACGACGACCGCAGCTGGGCGCACGGCGGCGCGATGACCTTCGAGCGGATATCTTCCGGCGATCCCGAATTCGTCATCACGCTCGCCAGTCCCGGCACCACGGACGACTGGTGCGCCAAATCCGGTCTGGACACCAGCGCCGACAATGTCTCCTGCGATTCCGCGTCGACAGACCGCGTGATGATCAACGCGTACCGCTGGGCCCAGGGCTCCGAGACGTACGGCCCCCAGGCGATGCTCACGTACCGTCAGATGCTCATCAACCACGAGGTCGGGCACCGGCTCGGACACGGGCATGTGACCTGCCGTACGCCGGGAGCGCTCGCGCCGGTGATGCAGCAGCAGACCAAGTCCCTCGACATCGACGGCATCAAGTGCAGACCCAACCCCTGGGTGTACCCCGGCAGTTGAGTCCGCCGTGCGGGACCGGTGTCTCAGCCCCCGCGCCCTGCGCGTCGGCAGAGGCGGCTGAGTTGATCACTGAAACCGCACCGTAGCGCGACAGAACGCAACCGGCACGCGAAAGTTACGTGCATTCACCCCTTCCGGTGGCGCGATGGACAACCGTCCGTCGCGCCACCGTCGTACCGGCTTAACGTCGTCACGCTGCGAGTCGCCGGACCAACGGCGGCCGCCCACAAGGGAGATCGGGGGTGTGCTCGTGCGGATCGGACTGCTTACGGACGGTGGTTATCCGTATGCGACGGGTGAATCCAGGCTGTGGTGCGACAGGCTTGTGCGCGGGCTGGCGCAGCACGAGTTCGACATCTACGCGCTGAGCCGCAGCGCACAGCAGGAAGACCACGGCTGGATCCAGCTCCCGGCGCAGGTGCAGCGCGTGCGCACCGCCCCGCTCTGGGCGCCCGAGGACGACGGGCACACATACGGCAGACGCGAACGACGGCGCTTCGTCGGCCACTTCACGGAACTCGCCGCCGCCGTCTGCGGACCGGGCGAAGGCTTCGCGGACGGCCTCTACGGCCTCGCCGAACTCGCCCGCGAACGGGGCGGCCTCTACGCCGCGCTCCGCTCCGAACTGGCCGTGCGCGCCCTCGAATCCGCCTGCCGCGCCCCCGGCGCGCGCCGCACCGTGCACGCCGCCACCGTCCCCGACTACCTCGCCTTCGCCGACCAGCTGGAGCGCGCCCTGCGCCCGCTCTCGCTCGACTGGTACGGCGACGACGGGCTCGGAGCCGTCGATCTCTGCCATGCCGCGTCCGGCGGCTCCGCAGCGCTCTCCGGCCTGCTGGCCAAACGCTTCTTCGGGGTTCCGCTGCTGGTCACGGAGTACGGCGTTCAGCTGCGCGCGCACTATCTGGCCGCGAGCGAGGGCGAGCTGACCGCACCGGTACGCGCGCTGCTCGCCGCCTTCCAGGGCCGACTGGCGGCCGAGGTGTATGCCCAGGCTTCCGTCATCACCCCCGGCAACACGCACGCCCGGCGCTGGCAGGAGAAGTGCGGCGCCGATCGCGCCAAGCTGCGGACCGTCTACCCGGGCATGGAGGCGGATCGGTTCGCCGCGGTCGGCGACGGCGACGACAGCGGAGACGGGCACACCCTGGTGTGGGTCGGCAGGTTCGAGCCCGCCAAGGACCTCATCGCGCTGCTCCACGCCTTCGCCGAGGTGCGCAAGGAGGAGCCGCAGGCGCGGCTGCGGATGTTCGGGGCGCCGGTGCACGGGCCCGAGGCCGCGACGTATCTCGCCCACTGCAAGGCGCTGGCCGCCCAGCTCTTCCCCGACGAGGCCGCCGACGCGCACGCCGTGGGCGACAACCCCGTCTCGTTCGAGGAGATCGGCGGGCCCGAGGCCCCCGAACTCGCCGACGCCTACGCGTCCGGCGGCGTGGTCGTCCTGTCCAGCGTCGTCGAGGGCTTCCCGATCAGCCTTGTCGAGGCGATGTTCTGCGCCCGCGCGACGGTGTCGACGGACGTCGGCGCGGTCGTCGAAGTCATCGGCGGTACGGGCCTGGTCGTGCCCCCGCGCAACCCGCGGGCGCTCGCGGACGCCTGCCTCGCGCTGCTGCGCGACCCGGAGCGCCGGGAACGGCTGGGCGCCGCCGCACGCGCCCGCGCACTCGAACTGTTCACGATCGAGCAGAACCTGACGGCATTTCGCGGCATTTACCTGGAGCTGATCTCGCACTCCCCGGTGAAGCGAGAAGCCGTCGACGAGGACGGCGAGCCGCTGCCCTTCGCCCATCCCGCCGAGGCGCATGTCCCGGGCCACTGGACGGGCGGCGGCGCCGCGTCCAGCGGCCGCACCCCGCGCTGGGCGGACAGACAGGACCCGGTCGGCGGCGGCCTGGTCGGCGCGGCCGTGACCCCGAAGGAGGCGCGCGCATGAATACGTCGCGGATCACTGAGAGCGCGGGGGGCGCGTCGGACGCTCTGGATGCGGAAGACCACGTGAGCACCCGGGGTGCGGAAGAGCACGTGAGCCTCCTTCGCACCGCGCACGCCTGGGGCGCCGAAAGCGCTCCATGTGCCGTCGGCCCCGATCCGAGCGCCGGAGAGTCCGGCAGCTCACGGACCACCGGGACCACCGAAGGCACCGGCAGCGGACCCTCCGACCGGCTCTCCAAGGAGCCCTCCGCTCTCGACGGGGCCTGGCCGCTCGCCGGCGGCGACGCGAGGGACAGCCGTGGCGACGCCCACCTCGCCGACGTCCGGGATGACGAGCCGGCGAAGACACGCAGGCCCCCGGCCCCCCGGCGCGGCCCTGCCGACCCTGTCAAGGCGCTGATGCACCGCCACCGGGAGCTGTGCGAGCGCGCCGTCGACCCCCTGGAGATCGCCGCGGGTCTCGAAGCCCACGGCATCACCGACCGGACCGCCGCCCGCTTCCGTCACCGGGACGTCTTCTCGCTCGCCGAGGAGCTGTACGCCCGCGTGCCGCGGGGAGCGGAGTCGGCGGAAGGGGCCGGCCGTCCGGCGCGCGCGGCCCAGGCGCGCGCCGGACGCCGCCCCCGAGCCGCCGGGCGCGCACTTCTCACGCTCCTGCCAGGCGCCGTCTGCGCCCTCGCCGTCGCCCTCACGGAGGCGATGGACGGCGGTGCCCCGATCGCCGTCGCGGCCGCGGGTGCGATCGGCGTCGCCGTCGCACTCACGCTGTGTCTGCGGCGCGGTCCCCTGCGCGCCGAGGGGCGCACGGTCCCCGCCGTACGCCTGTGGACGCTCTGGCTGCTGGCGTACGCGGCGTACGGAGAAGGCCTCCTCGACGAGATCGTCGCCGGGGGCCCGGACGGCCCACTGCCCCTGAGCGCCGCCCCACTCGTCGGGCTCGCCCTCGCCGTCGCCCCCGCGGCCGGGTGCGCCCGCCTCTTCTCCGTACAGGCACGGCGCAGGCTGGACGGCAGCCGGGGCCTGGAGGAGTTCGCGTCCGGGATGCGTCCGCTGTTGCTGGGAATCGTCGCCCTGTACGTCGCATCCCTCGGCGCGCTCCTCGTCCTGGCCGGCCTGGTATTTCCCCATCAGGCCCTCGTCCCCGCCGTGGCCCTCGGCGCCCTGCTCTTCCTGGCCAGGCTGCTGATCGTCCACGGCTACCCGGCGTCCGCGTCCGCGGGACTCGCCGTCGCCTGCGGTGCCGAGGTCCTCTTCCCCGCCCTCCTGCTGGCCGGACGCCTGCCCGGCTTCGAGGTCCTGGCGAGTCCCGTCGAGGCGGCCGTCGGAGCCTGGGGCGCCGGTGCCTTACCTGCCATCGCCTGCTCGGCCGCGGCGCTCGGCCTGCTGGCCCATGCCACCGCGGCCCTGTCCCGGGCCTCGGCGCACACCGTCTGACCCCCGCGGAGCCGACATCGCGGGCGCATCCGGCACCCGTGTCGCCACGGGATCCGGCACCCCTTCCGCACCGACAGCAACACCCCTAAGGAGAAAGCGACATGACCCCCCAACCCCCAACAGAGGCCCGTCGGCACACAGGGGCCGCGCGATGAGGGTGCTCCTGCTCGGTGCCAATGGATTCCTCGGCCGCTTCGTCGCCGACCGGCTGCTCGCCGACCCCGCCGTGCACCTGACCGCCCTCGGGCGCGGTGACGACGCCGACGTACGCTTCGACCTCGCCGGAGGCAGCCCGGGCGCGCTCACCCGCTTCCTGGGCGCAGTCCACCCGGGTGTCGTCATCAACTGCGCCGGCGCCACCCGCGGCGGCGCCCGCGAGCTGACCCGGCACAACACCGTCGCCGTCGCCACCGTCTGCGAGGCCCTGCGCCGCAGCGGCTGTGGCGCCCGGCTTGTCCAGGTCGGCTGCGCCTCCGAGTACGGTCCGTCCCAGCAGGGTTCGTCGACCGCGGAGGATGCGATTCCGCGCCCGGGCGGCCCGTACGGCGTCAGCAAGCTCGCCGCCACCGAGCTGGTACTCGGCGCGGGCCTGGACGCCGTCGTGCTGCGGGTCTTCTCACCCGTCGGCCCCGGCACCCCGGCCGGTTCACCGCTCGGCCGTCTCGCCGAGGCGATGCGCCGCGCGATGCAGTCCGGCGACGGTGAGCTGAAGCTCAGCGGGCTCGGCGTGCAGCGCGACTTCGTCGACGTACGGGACGTGGCGCGCGCCGTGCACGCCGCCTCGCTCTCCGCCGCGCAGGGCGTCGTCAACATCGGTACGGGACGTGCCGTACGACTGCGCGACGCGGCCGCCGTCCTGGCCCGGGTCGCGGGCTACGCGGGCGCGCTGCACGAACTCGACGCGAGCCCCGGCCGCCCCTCCATCGGAGCCCCCCGCTCCGAATCCGTGCTGGAGCAGCTGTCCGCGAACCCGGCCCCCTACCCCGACGGCTGCGGCAGCTGGCAGCAGGCGGATGTGCGCACTGCCCGCGACCGCCTCGGCTGGCGCCCCCGCATCAACCTCGAAGAGTCCCTCGCCGACATCTGGATGGAGGCGGCATGCCGCATCTGACCACCACGGGCACCAAGCTCTCCGCGACCGGCGCGGAGAGACTCGGCTTCGGCATCCCCGGCTATGCCCACCCGCTGCTCGCCCCGGTCGAATGGGCCGAACTGACCCGCCCGGGAACGCCCCTGCACTGGGTCGTCCTCAATGTCGACGGCGGTCCTGGGGCACGCCCCGACCCGCACTGCCTGGAGGCCGCGGGCAAGCTGCGCAATGCGGGCGTGCGAGTTCTGGGCCATCTCGACATGGCCCACGGCTCGCGATCCTTCGGCCATCTCGTCTCCGAGGCGCACCTCTACCTCGAGTGGTACCGGGTCGACGGCTTCCTGCTGGACCGCTGCCCCACGGACCGCGCCGATCTGCAGGAGGTGCGGCGCACGACGGCGACGCTGGAGGCCGTACTCGACGGCGGCCATGTCGTCCTCGGGCACGGCTCGCATCCGTATCCGGGCTACGCGGAGGTCGCCGACCAGCTGGTCACCTTCTCCGGGCCATGGACGGATTACCGCTGGTCACAGGTGGCGGAGTGGACGGCGGACCATCCGCCGGAGCGCTTTGTGCACTTCGTGCACGGGGTGCCGCGCACCCACCTGGAGGAGGCCACCCGAATCGCCCGCTGGCAGGGTGCCGGGACGATCTTCTTCACCGATCGCACGGACCAGTGGGGGCAAAACAGTCCATTCGAGGCACTGCCCGGCTACTGGGACGAAATCGTCTCGCGGATCGGACCGGGTGTCTCGGAATGAGGAGGGCCGTGGCAGTGTTACGGGGAGAACAACCGTACTGACTTATCGACGCAACGGAGTCCCCGTGTCGCTGCCACCCCTGGTCGAGCCAGCTGCTGAGCTCACCGTCGACGAGGTCCGCAGGTACTCCCGCCACCTGATCATCCCCGATGTCGGGATGGACGGGCAGAAGCGGCTGAAGAACGCCAAGGTGCTGTGTGTGGGCGCGGGCGGCCTGGGTTCGCCGGCCCTGATGTACCTCGCCGCCGCCGGCGTCGGCACGCTCGGCATCGTGGAGTTCGACGAGGTCGACGAGTCGAACCTGCAGCGCCAGATCATCCACAGCCAGGCCGACATCGGCCGCTCCAAGGCCCAGTCCGCCAAGGACTCGGTGCTCGGCATCAACCCGTATGTGAACGTGGTCCTGCACGAAGAGCGGCTCGAGGCCGAGAACGTGATGGACATCTTCAGCCAGTACGACCTGATCGTCGACGGCACGGACAACTTCGCGACGCGCTACCTGGTCAACGACGCGTGCGTGCTCCTGAACAAGCCGTACGTCTGGGGCTCGATCTACCGCTTCGACGGACAGGCCTCCGTCTTCTGGTCCGAGCACGGTCCCTGCTACCGCTGCCTCTACCCCGAGCCCCCGCCGCCGGGCATGGTCCCCAGCTGCGCCGAGGGCGGCGTGCTGGGCGTGCTCTGCGCGTCCATCGGCTCCATCCAGGTCAACGAGGCCATCAAGCTGCTCGCGGGCATCGGTGAGCCGCTGGTCGGCCGACTGATGATCTACGACGCCCTGGAGATGCAATACCGCCAGGTCAAGGTCCGCAAGGACCCGGACTGCGCGGTCTGCGGCGAGAACCCCACCGTCACCGAGCTCATCGACTACGAGGCCTTCTGCGGCGTCGTGTCCGAAGAGGCCCAGGAGGCGGCGGCCGGTTCGACGATCACTCCCAAGCAGCTCAAGGAGTGGATCGACGACGGCGAGAGCATCGACATCATCGATGTCCGTGAGATCAACGAGTACGAGATCGTCTCGATCCCCGGCGCCAGGCTGATCCCGAAGAACGAGTTCCTGATGGGCACCGCTCTGCAGGACCTGCCTCAGGACAGGCGCATCGTCCTGCACTGCAAGACGGGTGTCCGCAGTGCGGAAGTCCTCGCCGTGCTCAAGTCCGCGGGCTTCGCGGACGCGGTGCATGTCGGCGGCGGCGTGATCGGCTGGGTCAACCAGATCGAGCCGGACAAGCCGATCTACTGACGCGGATGTGTGCAGGGCCCCGGACCGCAGCGCTGGTCCGGGGCCTTTGCGTGCGCCGCTACGAGCAGGTCTTGCCGTTCGCCGGGACCTTGCCGTCCAGCAGATACGCGTCCACCGTCTCCGTCACGCAGGCCCCGTTTCCGTAGGCACCATGGCCCTCGCCCTTGTTGGTGAGCAGCACTCCGACGCCCGCACCGAGCTCGTCCGCCATCTTCTTCGCGCCCTCGTACGGAGTCGCCGGATCGCCGGTGGTGCCGACGACCAGGATCGGCGCCGCGCCCGCGGCGGCGACGTCGGGCGTGTCGGACTCGCCGGGGACAGGCCAGTCGGCGCACCAGCCCGCCAGGTCCCAGGCCAGATAGGGGCCGAAGACCGGCGACACCTTAATGAACTCGGCGAGATGGCGGGACCTGACCTCGGCGGCCGTCACCCGGCCCTTGGTGTCCGCGCAGGATATGGCGCGCTGGGAGTGGTCCTGGGTGCTGTAGTGGCCCGTCCGGTCACGGCTGTAGTACGCCTCCGCCATGATCAGCAGACGCGTGCCGTCGCCGTGCTCCGCCTCGTCCAGCGCCTGGGTGAGGTAGGGCCAGCTGTCCTTCGAGTACAGCGGAAGGACGATCCCCGTGAGCGCCAGGCTCTGGGTGAGCGTGCGCCCCTCGTCGGTGGGCAGCGGCTTGCGGTCCAGCCTGTCGAGGAGCTTCACGACCCGTTCGGTGCCGTCCTTGGCGCTGATGTCCCGGCTCTTGAAGTAGTTATCCAGGGCGCGTTGGAAGCCCAGCGCCTGGCCGCGCGAGTGTCCGGCGTAGCCGGCGGTGGGATCGACCACGGCGTCCAGAACGAGGCGTCCGACGTTCCTGGGGAACAAGTGGGCATAGACGCCGCCCAGTTCGGTGCCGTAGGAGAAGCCGAGGTAGTGCAGCTTGGCGTCGCCGAGGACCTGGCGTATCAGATCCATGTCGCGGGCGGCGTTGGTGGTGCCGACATGCGGCAGCACCCGGCCGGACTTCTTGGCACAGCCGGCGCCGAAGGCCACGGAGTCGTCGATGTACGCCTTCTCCTCCGCCGGGGTGTCGGGGGTGAAGTCCAGCCGGTGCGCGGCCTCGATCTCCTTGTCACCCCGGCAGGTCACCTCGGCGCTCTCGGCGACACCGCGCGGATCGAAGCTGACCAGGTCGTAGCGGCTGTGCAGCGTCTTGAACTGACCGGCCGCGCCGGGCAGCGCGCCGACACCCGAGCCGCCGGGACCGCCGAAGTTGAACAGGAGCGAACCGATCCGCTTGGACCCGTCCTCGGCCTTCGAGCGGATCAGGGCGATCCCTATCGTCTCGCCCGTGGGCTTGCTGTAGTCGAGAGGGGCTTTGAGCCGGGCACACTGCCACTGTCCGCCCGGTCTCTTCGCATTGCTGCCCGCGGCCTTCACGGGCGCCTCGCAGCGCTTCCAGTCGAGCTTCTGACCGGTGAGCGCGGCGGGCAGAACCGGCTCGCTCGGAGCCGCCTTGCCCGGGGAGTTCTGCGAGGCGGAGGGCGCGGCCGCGTTCTTGCCGTCGTCACCCGCCTTGTCCTGACCGCTGTCACAGCCGACGGCCAGACCTGCCACCAGCAGCGCGCTCACGGCCAGGGCCCCCGCCCGTACCCGAATCGTCATACGTGCCCCCGCGCTTCGAAGATTGTTTCGACATCCTAGGTGGGGCTACTGACACACCGTGCCCGAGGCAGGCACCTTGCCCTCCAGGAGGTACGAGTTCACCGCCCGCTGCACGCACGCGCTGCCGCCGTTGTACGCGCCGTGTCCCTGACCCCGGTAGGTGAGCTCGATGCCGACCCCCTTGCCGAGGGCGTCGGCCATCGCCTTCGCCCCCTCGTAAGGGGTCGCCGGATCCCCGGTGTTGCCGATGACGAGGATGGGCGGTGCGCCGGGGGCCGACACATCGGGTGTGTCCCAGGTGCCCGGCAGCGGCCACTCGGTGCAGCCCATCAGACCCCAGCCGAGGTAGTCGCCGAAGACGGGCGACGCCCGGCGGAACTCGGGGAGCTTCGCCTTCGTCTGTTCCAGGGTCCATCGGTCCTTGAAGTCGACGCAGTTGATGGCCGCGTTCGCCGCCTGGATATTGCTGTAGTGGCCGTTCTCGCCGCGCCCGTTCAGCGAGTCGGCGAGTGCGAGCAGCAGCCCGCCGTTGCCGCCGTCGGCCTCGTCGAGACCCTGCTCCAGGTACTGCCAGTACTCCTTGGAGTACAGGGCCTGCGCGATGCCGCTGGTGGCCTGGCTCTGGGTCAGCATCCGGTCGCCGCTGGCGGGGATCGGCTTCTTCTCGAGCTCGTCGAGGAGGGCGATGATCCAGGCCTCGACCTCCTTCGCGGTGGAGCCGGGCAGCAGGCACTTGTCGCCGCGGTTCACGCAGTCCTGGGCGAAGTTGTCGAGGGCCAGCTGGAAGCCCTTCGCCTGGCCAAGGGAGCCCTCTTCGGAGTTCTTGGTGGGGTCCACGACAGCGTCGAAGACCGCCCGGCCGACCTTGGTGGGATACAAGTGGGCGTAGACGCCGCCCAGTTCGGTGCCGTACGAAATGCCGAAGTAGTAGAGCTTGTCGTCGCCGAGGACTTGGCGCATCAGGTCCAGGTCGCGGGCGGCGTTGACGGTTCCGACGTAGGGCAGTTGGTCCCCGGATTTCTTCTCGCAGGCCGCTGCGAAGGACTTCAGACCTTCGGCGAAGGTCTTCTCCTCGGTGGTGTCGTCGGGCGTCGAATCCTGCTGGTAGTACGCGTCGAGCTGCTTGTCGTCCTTGCACTCCACCGCGGCGCTGCGGCCGACCCCGCGCGGGTCGAAGCTCACCAGGTCGTAACGGGTGTGCAGGGCTGCGTAGTCCGCTGCGGCGGGCGGCAGACCGGCGACCCCGGAGCCTCCGGGTCCGCCGAAGTTGAATATGAGGGAGCCGATGCGCTTGGACTGGTCGCGGGCCCTGGCGCGTATGAGGGCGAGCTCGATGGTGTCGCCGCCCGGCTTGGCGTAGTCGAGCGGGGCGTCCATGAAGGCGCACTCCCAGACCGTGCCGCCGGGCAGCGGCGACGGCGCGGTGCCGCCGCCCTCCGCGTCCGAGGGGGCCGGGCACGCCTGCCAGTCCAGCTTCTGGGAGGCGAGCTCCTTCGCCCGCTCCTGGTCGGTCTCCTTGCCCTTGCCGCCGTCGTCGGAACAGCCGGCTGCGGCCAGCAGCACGGCGGCACAGGCGCTGGTGGCGGCGGCGCGGACGACGGAGGAACGGGCCATGCTCCCATCGTGCGCCGCGGGTGCGGGCTGCGCCCGCGACGACGGTCCATGCGGGTGGTTCGTCAAGGGTGGGGCGGGAACACCCCCCCCGGCATCGCCTACAGCGCGCCCTTGCGCGTCAGGTGGTTGAACGCGAACCACCCCGGCAGCACCGGCAGCCACAGCGTCATCATCCGGTACAGCAGCACCGCCGGCGCCGCCACCTCCTTCGGCACCCCCGCCACGATCAGACCGAAGGTCAGCGCACCCTCCACCGCACCCACACCGCCCGGCGTCGGCGCCGCCGACCCCAGCGCGTTGCCCGCGAGGAACACCACGGCGATGCTGGCGTAGCTCAGCGGCTGGTTGCCGTTGTCGAAGGCACGGATCGACGCGTCCAGACACATCACGAAGAGACCGGTCAGCAGGAGCATCCCGCCGATGCCGGTGATCAGCTTCATCGGCCGCTGCAGTACGTCGAGCATGCGCGGCACGACCCCGGCGAACAGCGAACGCAGCCGCGTCGAGACGAACTTCCGCAGGAACGGGATCGCGGTCACCACCAGCACCAGCACCGCGACCGTCAGCAGCCCCGCGATCACGGTCCTGGACGGGGTGAACGACGCCGTCCGCTCCGTACCGGTCAGATAGCCGAAGGCGAGCAGCAGCATGACGTGCGCGCCGAGCCCGAAGAGCTGGGAGGCGCCGACACTGGCCACAGCGAGCCCGGGGCGCACTCCCGAGCGCTGCAGGAAGCGGGTGTTCAGCGCGACACCGCCGACCGCCGCCGGGGCGACGATCTTGACGAAGGATCCGGCGACCTGGGCGACGACGGTCCGCAGGAATCCCACCCGCTCGGGCACGAAGCCCAGCAGGCTCATCGCCGCGGCGAAGTAGCTGAGCGCGGAGAAGGCGACAGCGGCCGCCACCCAGCCCCAGTGGGCCTGGCCGAAGACCGTGCCGAAGTCGATGCCCGCGAGCTGTGAGAGCAGGAAGTACGCGGCGACCGCGCCCGCGATGAAGCTGACGAGCGTGCGCGGCCTGATCCGTTCCAGACGGACCGGTTCGACCGGCGCCTGCGGCCTGATCAGCAGCATCTGGGCGCGGATCTGGGAGAGCAGATCCTCCTCGCGCGCCTCGTCCATGGCCTCGTCCATGGCCTTCTTGTCGGCCTGCTTCTCGGCGCGTTCCGTCTTGCGTACGACTTTGGGGTCGGCGTGCGCCTCTTCCGTACGGGCCCGCTTGGCGGCGGCCGACGCCTCGAGGACGGCCTCCCGCTCCCGCTGGGACCGCTCACGCGCGAGCCTGCGCAGCGTCGCCCGGGTCGAGCGGCTGAGCGCGATGGGCTGGAGCAGCGGCAGGCAGTCGGCGACCTGGTCCGGGCCGAGCACCTCGACCGCGGTGGCCACCGCACGCTCGGCGCCGATGCGCAGGCCGGTGGTGGTGAGCAGCTGCGCGATGTCCATGCGCAGCACCACGTCGCTCGCCGCGATCTCGCCGCCGCGCAGATCCGTGAGGATCACCGTGCCGGAACGATCCACCAGAATCGCGTCGCCGGTCAGCCGCCGGTGCGCGATGCGCCTCGACTGGAGCGCCTTCACCTGTCGCCAGGCCCCGCGCACCACGTCGTCGGTGACCTCGTCGTCGTCCATGGAGTCGAGGGAACGGCCGCCCAGGTGCTCGTAGACCAGCATCACGGCGTCCGGGCCGAGCTCGGAGGTGGCGATCAGCTTCGGGGCGTTGGCTCCGGCGGCGATCGCCGCGTACGCGAGCAGCGCCTCCTGCTCCAGCGCCTGGCGCAGCGACTGGATGGAGCGGCGGGTGGTGATGGAGCGCAGCGTGAGGCGCCGCCACACGCGGTAGAAGAAGCCCTGGGCCTGCTGCTCGCGGTCGACGACGGTGACATCGAGCGGCGAGCCCTCCTCCAGCGTGACCAGGTAGCGGCGGCCGCGGTCGCCCTGGTCGGCGCTGTCGGGGATGTCCTCGGCCCGCATGGCGGTGACCGGGCGGAAACCGACATGGCGAAGACCGGCCAGCAGGGTCTGGCCCGTGGGGCGTACGTTCGGCGAGCCGACGGCGTAGAGCGTTCCGTACGCCACGGTCCAGCCGAGCAGGATGGTGAGGATGATCGAGAACGGTGTGGTGTACCCGGCGACCAGCATCGCGAAGGCGTCGAGCAGCAGCACCACCCACAGGACCACCCGCCATCGCGGTCTTCGGGACATTCCGACGGCCGTCATGTAGGCGATGACGGGCGCGAGATATCCGTGAACGGGATCGGTCAGCCCGCCGCCGGTCTGTGCCTGTGTCAGGGCTTCCTGGAGGGTGCCGGGCGCGGCCCTGGCGACCCAGAGGTCGGTGGCGAGAGTGGCTCCGTGCGCGAGCACGGCGGCCAGTACGCCGTCCGCGATCCGCAGACCGTCGCGTTTGATCAGCCGTTCGATGGCGAAGGCGACCGGGACGAGCAGTACGGCGATGCTGGACACCAGGCCGGCGATCTTGACGAACAGGTCGGGGGCCTGGTCGGTGCCCTTGTCGATGTCCTGTGCGAGGCCCGTCGTGGTGGCCTGGGCGAAGGCGGCCACGGCGAGGACGATCGCGATGACGAGGATGCCGATGAGCAGGCGCATCAGATCGGAGGGCCGGTGGACGCGGGCGGCCAGCAGCGGCTCGTCCCCGGAGACGCGGTCGACGCCGGCCACGTCGGTCACCTCGGCCGCGTCCGGCGACTCGTCGGCCGTCCTGTCGGCTGCCTTCTCTGCGGCTGTCTGGTCCGAGGAGGTCTTGTCCGCGGCGGCGTCGGACGCTTTCCCGGCACCGGCACTGGAGGCGGCACCGGCCGCCGCCTCGTCGCTCGTATCCGGCTGCGGAACGGGCGCGTCCGGGTACGACTCGGCCTCAGGGGTGCTTGCCACCTTCGGAGGCTGCACGCCCTGCTCCCTCGCCGTCTCGGTCTCTTCTTGATCTCGTATCACCAGTCACCGCCCGCATGATGGTGGCACGACCGGACGACAGCGGGGGGCATCAGGGTGCATCGCGGGGACGGGAGGTGCGCGAGATACGCCCCTTTGCCCGCCGGAACCGACCGCCCGCGCGGTGCCCGCGGCGCAGGGCGTTGTCGGTGGCGTGCGGCAGGATGGGCCGGATGGAAGAGCTGCGGGAGTACGCGGAGCGGGTGCTCGAGGTCGCCGAGCTCATCCCGCCCGGCCGCGTGATGACCTACGGCGACATTGCCGAATGGCTCGAAGAGGGCGGCCCGAGGCAGGTCGGCCGGGTCATGGCGCTGTACGGGGGCGGGGTGCCCTGGTGGCGCGTCGTCCGCTCGGACGGCACGCTGCTGCCCGGCCATGAGCTCAGCGCCCTGGCGCACTACCGCAGCGAGGGGACGCCCCTGCGCGAGGCCGCACGAAGCGCCGACAGCCATGTGCCGCGCCTCGACATGAAGCGCGCGCGATGGGACGGCGACGAGGGTGCCGACGACAGCGCTCACATATGACAGCTTCCGCCAATCGGGGGCGGCACGGGGAATCGGAGGACCGTACGGAGTACCGGGACTACAGGCGGTACGCGACGGACTCACTGCGTTCCCGCCAAGCGCTGGCGTAGCGTCGTCAGCGCGCGGCGCGAACCGCTCCATCACCACCAGCACACCCACCAGGACCGGCGATCCACGTGAGCTCCTCCTCCACCACCGGGCGTACGCCGTACCAGCACCAGGTACGGCGTGGGACCCCCGGCGCGTACCGACTGGTGCGTACCCCGCCGGGCCCGGTGGATCCCCCTCTCCTGGACGCAACGCAACGCGCTGTGGTTGACCACGATCACGGTCCGTTGCTGGTTCTGGCAGGTCCCGGCACCGGCAAGACCACGACGCTGGTCGAGGCGGTCGCCGCGCGCGTGGCCAAGGGCGCGGATCCGGAACGGATCCTGGTGCTCACCTTCAGCCGCAAGGCGGCGGTGGAACTGCGCGACCGGATGGCGCTGCGGCTCGGCGGCACGAAGGGGCCGCAGGCGACGACCTTCCACTCCTTCTGTTACGCACTGGTCCGCGCGCACCAGGACGCCGATCTTTTCTCCGAACCGCTGCGGCTGCTGTCCGGTCCCGAGCAGGACGTCGCCGTACGTGAACTCCTGGCGGGCCAGATCGACCTGGAGGCGGACGGGCTGGCGCGCAACGAGTGGCCCGACGAGCTGCGCGCGTGTCTGACCACGCGCGGCTTCGCCGACGAGGTACGCGCGGTGCTCGCCCGGAGCCGTGAACTGGGGCTGGGACCCGATTCCCTGGCCCGCTTCGCGGCCCGCACCGGCCGCCCCGACTGGGGGGCGGCCGCGTCGTTCCTCGCGGAATATCTGGATGTTCTGGACATGCAGGGGGTGCTCGACTACGCGGAACTTGTACACCGGGCGGTCCTGCTGGCGGAGCGTCTGCCGTACGGGTTCCCCTACGACGCGGTGTTCGTGGACGAGTACCAGGACACCGACCCGGCCCAGGTCCGGCTGCTCCAGGCGCTGGCCGGCAGGGGCCGCACGCTGGTCGCCTTCGGCGACCCGGACCAGTCGATCTACGCCTTCCGCGGCGCGGACGTGAACGGCATCCTCGACTTCCCGGACGCCTTCCCGCACGCGGACGGCAGCCCGGCGGGCGTGGCGGTGCTGACGACGTCCCGCCGCAGCGGATCGAAACTGCTGGACGCGACCCGCCTGCTGACGCGCAGGATGCCGCTGCCCCGCCTCCCGTCGGAGAAGGTCCGGGCGCACCGGGAACTGGGCGCCGTCCGCGAGGGCGGCCGGATCGAGACGTACACCTACCCGACGGCCTCCACGGAACTCGACAACATCGCGGACATCCTGCGCCGGGCCCACCTGGAGGAGGGCGTCCCATGGGGTGACATGGCGGTACTGGTCCGCGCGGGCGGCCGCACGATCCCCTCGGTCCGCCGCGCCCTGACATCGGCGGGCGTCCCCCTGGACATAGACGGCGACGACGTCCCTCTCCGCCACGAACCGGCGGTCGCGCCACTGCTGACGGCGTTGCGCGCGGTGGCGGAGGCGGTGATGGGACGGGTCGGCGCGGACGTCGCGCCGACAGCTCCGACTGCGGGTTCGCCGATCGAGGCGGTCGCGGTGTCGGGCACGGACACGTCGGCGGTGGACGGGCTGAGCGCGACCCGCCCGGACGCGGACGGCGCCGAGCAGCGCGAGACCGAACCCGAGGCGCCCCGCGAAGCCGGCGCGAAGCCGGGCGACCCCGGGAGCCCCGCCCAGGGGACCGCCCCCGCCACCCCCTGGCTCCGTACCGAGACCGCCCTCGACCTCCTCGCCTCGCCCCTCGGCGGTATGGACACCGCCGACCTCCGCCGCCTCGGCCGCGCGCTGCGTGACGAAGAGCGCGCCGGCGGGAACAAAATCCCCCCGCCCTCCGACGAACTCCTCGCCCGCGCCCTCGCCGAGCCCGAGCGTCTCGTCGCCCACGACCCCGCGTACGCCCGCGGCGCCCAGCGGCTGGGCGCGCTCCTGCGCAAGGCGCGCGAGCTCCTCGAAGGCGGCGGCACCGCCGAGGAGGCGCTGTGGGAGCTGTGGGCCGGCACCCCCTGGCCGCAGCGCCTGGAACGCGCGGCCCTCCGCGGCGGCGCGGCCGGCCGCAATGCCGACCGCGATCTGGACGCCGTCTGCGCGCTCTTCGACACCGCCGCCCGCGCCGAAGAGCGCACCGGCGGCCGCGGCGCCCTCAACTTCCTCGAAGAGATCGACGCCCAGGACATCGCCGCCGACACGCTCTACAAGAGAGAGGTGCGTTCCGACGCCGTACGCCTGATGACCGCCCACCGTTCCAAGGGCCTCGAATGGAGCCTTGTCGTCGTGGCGGGCGTACAGGAGGGCCTGTGGCCCGACCTCCGCCGCCGCGGCTCACTCCTGGAGGCCGACCGCATCGGCCGCGACGGCCTCGCCGAGCCGCTCACCCCCGGCGCCCTCCTCGCCGAGGAGAGAAGGCTCTTCTACGTAGCGGCCACCCGCGCCCGCGAACGCCTCGTCGTCACCGCCGTCAAGGCACCGGCCGACGACGGCGATCAGCCCTCCCGTTTCCTCACCGAACTCGGTGTCGAGCCGAAGGACATCACCGGCCGCCCCCGCCGCCCTCTTGCCGTTGCCGCACTCGTCGCCGAGCTGCGCGCCACCACGGTGGACCCGCAGGCGAGTCCCGCGCTGCGCGACGCCGCCGCCCGCCGCCTCGCCCGCCTCGCCGCGCTCACCGACGACGAGGGTCAGCCGCTCGTGCCCGCAGCCCACCCCTTCCGCTGGTGGGGCCTGTACGAACCGACCCACAGCCGGCTGCCCCTGCGCGACCGGAACGAGCCCCTCACCCTGTCCGGCAGCGCACTGGACCAGCTCGCCAACACCTGTGCCCTGCAGTGGTTCCTGGGCCGCGAGGTGAAGGCGGACGCCCCGGCCACCGCGGCCCAGGGCTTCGGCAATGTCGTGCACGTACTGGCCGACGAGGTCGCCTCCGGACAGACCCCCGCCGACCTCGCCGTCCTCATGGAACGCCTCGACTCGGTCTGGAACGCGCTCGTTTTCGACGCCCCATGGAAGTCGCAGCAGGAGAAGGAGCACGCGCGCGTGGCGCTCGAACGCTTCCTTCGGTGGCACGTCATGGACCGTGGCGGCCGCACTCCCGCCGCCACCGAGCACGGCTTCGACGTCACCCTGGAGGCCGGTGCGTACGAGGTGCGCATCCGGGGCTCCATGGACCGCGTCGAGCAGGACGCCGAAGGACGCGCGTACGTCGTCGACTTCAAGACCGGCAAGCAGACCCCCACCCGCGACGAGGTCGCCCGCCACCCCCAACTCGCCGTCTACCAGCTCGCCGTGCGTGAGGGCGCGCTCGACGAGGCCTTCGGCGGCCGCCGCCCCGAGCCTGGCGGCGCCGAGCTCGTACAGCTGCGACAGGCCGCCGCGAAGAAGGAGGGCGGTGAGGACCTGCCCAAGGTCCAGGCGCAGGAGCCGCTGGCGGGGGAGTGGGTCGGTGAGCTGCTCGCCACCGCCGCGGGCCGCGTCCTCGACGAGCGCTTCACGCCGACCGCCGGGCAGCACTGCACCCACTGCGCCTTCCGCGCGTCATGCAGCGCACAGCCGGAGGGCCGCCAGATAGTGGAGTGAGCGGCGATGTGACACGGGTCACGAAGGCCGTGCGGCGGACCACGTGAACTGCGAGGAGAAGTACATGGCGGCCAAGCGGAAGTTCCTGGTCATCGCGGTGGTCTGGGCGGCCGCGGCCGCCGGATTGGCGGGCTGCTCCACCGGCGACGAGCTCAAGGCCCAGAGCGGCACCGAGAAGATCGAGGCCGAGGACGCCGCGGCCACGAAGGCTTCGGACAACCCGTTCGGCGGCCTCAGCGCCGACCAGATCGCCGCCAAGACGGTCGCGGCCACCAAGTCCGCGCGGTCCATGCGGATCGCGGGCAAGGTCACTGGCGACGGCGAGCTGCTGACCGTCGACTTCGCGGTGGACAGCAAGGGTTCCTGCACCGGCAAGATCGGGATGAAGGGCGGCAACGCCGAGCTTCGCCAGGTCGGCAAGGTCATGTACATCAAGGGCGACGAGAAGTTCTGGACGGCTTCGGTCGGTGCGCAGGCCGACGGCATCACGGAGCTGCTGAAGGGCCGCTGGATGAAGGTGCCGCAGGGCGCCTCCACCAACGTGGCAGGCGTCTGCGACCTCAAGGCGATGATCGCCGACTTGGGCAAGGACACCGCGGAGCTCCGGGGCATGACCAAAGGGCCCGACGCGGTGGTCGGCGGCAAGCCGGTGGCGACCCTGGTGAAGAAGAAGCCGGGCGGCGAAACGCTCACCATGTATGTCGCCAAGGAGGGCGCGCCGTATCTGCTCAAGGTCGTCAGGACGGGCGGCGCCGAGCCCGGGGCGCTGACGTTCTCGGACTACAACAAGCCCGTCAAGGCGGTGGCCCCGCCGCCGGACCAGGTGGTGGACGTGGACAACCTGGGCTCGGCCGCCGCCGGCGCGCTCTCCGCCTCGACCGCGGCAGGCTTCCGCTCCGGTACCGCCGCGGGAGCCTGACGCGGTCGAGGCCGATGGGGGCCGTCGCTGTCAGTGGTCCCCATTAGCCTCACTGAGGTGACCGCACGCATCAACGACCCCGAGCAGCTCAAGGAGCTCCTCGGCATCCCCTTCACCCCGGAGCAGACGGCCTGCATCACCGCGCCGCCTGCCCCGCAGGTCATCGTGGCCGGAGCCGGGTCGGGGAAGACGACGGTCATGGCCGCGCGGGTGGTGTGGCTCGTGGGGACCGGCCAGGTCGCCCCGGAGCAGGTGCTCGGTCTCACCTTCACCAACAAGGCGGCGGGCGAACTCGCCGAGCGTGTCCGCACCGCGCTCGTACGGGCCGGGGTGACGGACCCCGACGTCATCGACCCGGACAACCCGCCGGGCGAGCCGCGCATCTCCACGTACCACGCTTTCGCAGGGCAGCTCCTGACCGACCACGGGCTGCGGATTGGCCTGGAGCCGAGCGCCCGGCTGCTCGCCGACGCGACCCGCTATCAGCTCGCCGCGCGCGTGCTGCGCGAAGCGCCCGGGCCCTACCCCTCGCTGACCAAGTCCTTTCCCTCCCTGGTCAGCGACCTGCTGGCGCTCGACGGGGAACTGGCGGAGCATCTCGTACGCCCCGGGCAGCTCGCCGCGTACGACGTGGAACTGCTGCGCACCCTTCACAGCGCCCGGCTCAGCAACGCCGAACTGCGCAAGGTCCCGGAGGCCGCGGCGGCCCGCCGTGAGCTGCTCGATCTGACCGTCCGCTACCGCGAGGCCAAACGCGCCCGCGACCTCCTCGACTTCGGCGACCAGATCGCGCTCTCCGCCGAGCTCGCGCTGACCAGGCCCGAGGTCGGGACGATCCTGCGGGACGAGTTCCGGGTCGTACTGCTCGACGAGTATCAGGACACTTCGGTGGCCCAACGGCTGCTGCTGTCCGGCCTGTTCGGCCAGGGCACCGGTCATGCCGTGACCGCGGTCGGCGATCCCTGCCAGGCCATCTACGGATGGCGCGGAGCCTCCGTCGCCAACCTCGACGACTTCCCAGCGCACTTCGCGCACGCGGACGGCAGCCCGGCCACGCGCTTCTCGCTCAGCGAGAACCGCCGCAGCGGTGGCCGGCTGCTGCACCTCGCCAACGGCCTGGCGGAGCCCCTGCGCGCCATGCACGCGGGCGTGGAGGCGCTGCGCCCCGCGCCCGGCGCCGAGCGCGACGGATCTGTACACATCGCCCTCCTCGACACCCACGCGCAGGAGATCGAATGGCTGGCCGACTCGATCGCCCACCTGGTGCGTACGGGCAAGGAGCCCGGCGAGATCGCGGTCCTGTGCCGTACGGCGGGTGACTTTCCCCAGATTCAGGGAGCGCTGGTCGCCAGGGACATCCCGGTGGAGGTCGTCGGCCTCTCCGGACTGCTGCACCTCCCCGAGGTCGCCGACCTCGTCGCGGTGTGCGAAGTCCTCCAGGACCCGGGGGCCAATGCCTCGCTCGTACGGCTGCTCACAGGTCCGCGCTGGCGGATCGGCCCGCGCGACCTGGCCCTCCTCGGCCGCCGGGCCCGGCTGCTCGTCCACCGCACCCGGGCCGACGGCACGGACCCGGACGAACGGCTGGCCGCGGCCGTCGAGGGTACCGATCCGTCCGAGGTCATCTCGCTCGCCGACGCGCTGGACACCTTCCTGGAGTCGGCCGGCGAGGCGGACGACGACCTTCCCTTCTCGGCTCAGGCCCGGGTCCGTTTCGCCCGCCTCGCCGCGGAACTGCGCGATCTGCGCCGCTCGCTGGCCGACCCGCTGATGGACGTCCTGCACCGTGTCCTTGGCACCACCGGCCTGGAGGTCGAACTCTCGGCGTCCCCGCACGCCCTGGCCGCCCGCCGCCGCGAGACCCTCGCCAACTTCCTGGACACGGCCGCCCGTTTCGCGGCGCTGGACGGTGAGGCTTCGCTGCTGGCCTTCCTTGCCTTCCTGCGTACGGCCGCGCAGTACGAGAAGGGCCTCGACAACGCCCTGCCGGGCGGCGAGAACACCGTCAAGGTCCTGACGGCCCACAAGTCCAAGGGTCTGGAGTGGGACGTCGTGGCGGTCCCCGGCCTGGTCGCCAAACACTTCCCGAACGACCAGGCGCGCGAGGCCTGGACCTCCCAGTCCAAGGTCCTGCCGCACGCACTGCGCGGTGACGCGGGCACGCTTCCCGACGTGCCGTCCTGGGACGCGAGGGGCCTCAAGGCCTTCAAGGACGCCATGAAGGACCACCAGCACACGGAGGAACTACGCCTGGGCTACGTCACCTTCACGCGCCCCCGCTCCATGCTCTTGGGCTCCGGCCACTGGTGGGGGCCGACCCAGAAACGCCGACGGGGCCCGTCGGCGTTCCTTCAGGCGCTGTACGACCACTGCGCGGCGGGCTTCGGCGAGATCGAGATCTGGGCCGACGAACCGGAACAGGACGCGGAGAACCCGTCCCTGCGGGAGTCGGCGAACGACCATGCCTGGCCACTTCCTCTGGACCCGACGTCGCTGTCCCGCCGCCGTGAGGCGGCGGACACGGTGCTGTCGCACCTGGACGCGCTGACGCTGCTCCCGGCCGAGCCACAGGAGCCGGAGCCACAGGAGCCGGAGCTGGGGGACGACGAGCCGCTGTGGGACGACGAGCCGCCCTGGGACGAGGACGCCCCGGAGCCGGAGTGGGAACAGGCCGCCCCGTCGGTGGAGCTGCCGCACCAGCGCAGCGAGCCGTCCTTGCGTCACGAGACGGGCGCTCCCGGAAACGTGGGGGCAACGCCCGAGGACATCCGCACCATCGCCTCCTGGGACCGCGATCTCACCGCCCTCACCGGCGAGCTCCGCCGCACCCGCGCCACCGTCCGCGACGTAGCCCTGCCGCCCTCCCTGTCCGCCTCCCAGCTCATGCGCCTCGCCGCCGACCCCGACGGCTTCGCCCATGAGCTGGCCCGCCCCATGCCCCGCCCCCCGCAGCCTGCCGCCCGCCGGGGCACCCGGTTCCACGCCTGGGTGGAGTCCCGGTTCGAGGAGCTGCCGCTGCCGATGCTCGGCCCGGACGAGCTCCCCGGGGGCGACGCCGACGACCCCGGGATCGCGGACGAGCGCGACCTGACCGCGCTGAAGGAGGCCTTCGAGCGCACCCTGTACGCCCGCCGCACCCCCTACCGCGTGGAGTCGCCGTTCCAGCTCACCCTCGCGGGCCGCGTGATCCGTGGCCGTATCGACGCCGTCTACCGCGACGACGAGGACGGCACGTACGAGATCGTCGACTGGAAGACCAGCCGCACGCGCACCGCGGACCCGCTGCAGCTCGCCATCTACCGCCTCGCCTGGGCCGAGCAGCACGACCTCCCCCCGGAAGCCGTCAAAGCAGCCTTCGTCTACGTCCGCAGCGGCGACATCGCGCGCCCCACCAACCTCCCCGGCCGGGCCGATCTTGAGCGCATCCTGCTGGGCGAGACGGCCGACGAGACAGCAGCCGAGGCCCGTTAGGCTCACCTGCATGAGCGACACCCCGGACAGCGCCGTCCGTACGTACATCGAGCAGCACCGCGCCGCCTTCCTCGACGATCTCGCCGACTGGCTGCGTATCCCGTCCGTGTCGGCCCAGCCCGATCACGCCGCGGACGTACTGCGCAGCGCCGACTGGCTCGCGGGCAAGCTCAAGGAGACCGGCTTCCCGGTCACCGAGGTCTGGCCCACGCCCGGCGCACCCGCGGTCTTCGCCGAGTGGCCCTCCGGCGACCCGGACGCGCCGACCGTGCTGGTCTACGGACACCACGACGTCCAGCCCGCCGCCCGCGAGGACGGCTGGCACAGCGACCCGTTCGAGCCACTGATCGCCGACGGCCGGATGTACGGGCGCGGCGCGGCCGACGACAAGGGCCAGGTGTTCTTCCACACCCTGGGTGTACGGGCTCATCTCGCCGCCACCGGCCGCACCGCACCCGCGGTCAACCTCAAGCTGCTCATCGAGGGCGAGGAGGAGTCGGGTTCGCCGAACTTCCGCGCACTCGTCGAGGCCAACGCCGACCGTCTCGCCTCCGACGCCGTGATCGTCTCGGACACCGGTATGTGGTCCGAGACGACCCCCACCGTCTGCACCGGCATGCGCGGCCTCGTGGACTGCGAGATCGATCTGTACGGACCGGACCAGGACATCCACTCCGGCTCCTTCGGCGGCGCGGTCCCGAACCCGGCCACCGTCGCCGCCCGCCTCGTCGCGGCGCTGCACGACGCCGACGAGCAGGTGACGATCCCCGGCTTCTACGACGGCATCGCGCCGCTCACCGGCGCCGAGCGCGAACTGCTCGCCGAGCTGCCCTTCGACGAGGCGGCCTGGCTGAAAACCGCCAAGTCGCACCGCACCCTGGGCGAGGCCGGATACACGACCCTGGAGCGCGTCTGGGCCCGCCCGACCGCCGAGCTCAACGGCATCGGCGGCGGCTACCAGGGCCCCGGCGGCAAGACGATCATCCCGTCGTCGGCGCAGCTGAAGCTCACCTTCCGGCTTGTCGCGGGACAGGATCCGGACATCATCGAGAAGGCCGTCGACGCATGGGTCGCGGATCGGGTCCCGGCCGGAATCCGCCACGAGATCCGCTTCGGCGCCTCGACCCGCCCCTGTCTGACCCCGCTGGACCACCCCGCCCTGCAGTCGGTCGTACGGGCCATGAGCCGCGCCTTCGACGGACAGAAGATCCGCTTCACGCGCGAGGGCGGCTCGGGACCCGCCGCGGACCTGCAGGATGTCCTCGCGGCACCGGTGCTGTTCCTCGGCATCTCCGTACCGTCCGACGGCTGGCATGCCCCGAACGAGAAGGTCGAACTGGATCTGCTCGTCAAGGGCGTCGAGACCACCGCCCACCTGTGGGGCGACCTCGCCCAAGCCCTGCGCTGAACTCCGCTGACACGACACCCAATCCACCCGGGGGAGTTGGAATTACCGTGAGCACCAACAGCTACGCCACCGCGGACCGCCCGATCGCTCTCACCGCGCCGACCGGCATCGACCGCGAGGCGCACCACCGCCTCGACGAGGCATGGCTCGCGGCGGCCTGGAGTCACCCCACGACCCGGGTCTTCGTGGTCTGCGGCGGCCAGGCGCTGATCGACGACACCCCCGACGGCCGTACCGAACTGGTGATGACCCCGGCCTTCGAGGCCCCTGTCACCGAGACCCACCGCTACTTCCTGGGTACGGACGAGGAGGGCGTGCGCTACTTCGCGCTCCAGAAGGACGCCCTTCCCGGACGTATGGACCAGTCGGCCCGTCCCGCGGGACTGCGCGAGGCCGGACTGCTGCTGTCTCCGCGCGACGCGGGGCTGCTGGTGCACGCCGTCGCGCTGGAGAACTGGCAGCGGCTGCACCGCTTCTGCTCACGCTGCGGCGAGCGCACGGTCATCGCGGCCGCGGGCCACATCCGCCGCTGCCAAGCCTGCGGCGCCGAGCACTACCCCCGTACCGACCCTGCCGTGATCATGCTTGTCACCGACGAGCAGGACCGTGCGCTGCTGGGCCGCCAGCTCCACTGGCCGGAGGGACGCTTCTCCACGCTCGCGGGCTTCGTCGAGCCGGGTGAGTCGATCGAGCAGTCGGTGCGCCGGGAGGTCTTCGAGGAGGCAGGTGTCACGGTCGGCGACGTCGAGTACATCGCCAGCCAGCCCTGGCCCTTCCCGTCCAGCCTGATGCTCGGCTTCGTGGCGCGGGCCACGTCCGCGGAGATCAACGTGGACGGCGAGGAGATCCACGAGGCGCGCTGGTTCTCCCGGGACGACCTGCGGGCCGCCTTCGAGTCCGGGGAGGTGCTGCCTCCCTACGGGATCTCGATTGCGGCCCGCCTGATCGAGCTCTGGTACGGAAAGCCGTTGCCCAAGCCCGGTGATGTCGGCTGAGAGACCGTGCGGCTCAGACGCCGATCTTCTGCTTGACCTGCGCCAGAGAGGGGTTGGTCAGCGTCGAACCGTCCGAGAAGAGCACGGTCGGGACGGTCTGATTGCCCCCGTTGGCCTTCTCGACAAAGGCCGCGGACTGCGGGTCCTGCTCGATGTTGATCTCGGTGTACGCGATGCCCTCGCGGTCCATCTGGCTCTTCAGCCGACGGCAGTAGCCGCACCACGTGGTGCTGTACATCGTCACAGTGCCCTGCATCGTCTCTCGCGCTCCTCTGTCTCGCAGTCCGGTCCCTTTGCTCGATGCGTCTTCGCACCGGGTACTTGAACGTACGCGACCTGTCCACCATTCCCGCATTAGTACGACTGCCCAGGGCCCCCTGTGGACAACGGCCACGGCAGCCTCGTACGACCTGGCAGCATGGCGGTGTGACAGCAGCAACGCACTCCTCCCTTTTCCCGCAGGTCCCCGAGTCGGCGGACGCGGTGCTCGACGGGCTCGACCCCGAGCAGCGCGAAGTGGCGACGGCCCTGCACGGTCCGGTGTGTGTGCTGGCAGGCGCCGGCACGGGCAAGACACGCGCGATCACGCACCGCATCGCGTACGGCGTGCGCGCCGGCATACTCCAGCCCGCCAGTGTGCTGGCCGTCACCTTCACGAACCGCGCCGCGGGCGAGATGCGCGGGCGGCTGCGCCAGCTCGGCGCGGGAGGTGTGCAGGCACGCACCTTCCACTCCGCCGCGCTGCGCCAGCTCCAGTACTTCTGGCCGAAGGCGGTCGGCGGTGAGCTGCCCCGGCTGCTCGAGCGCAAGATCCAGCTGGTCGCCGAGTCCGCCGCGCGCTGCCGTATCCGGCTCGACCGCAATGAGCTGCGGGATGTGACGAGCGAGATCGAGTGGGCCAAGGTCACCCAGACCGTCCCCGCCGACTACCCGGCCGAGGTCGCCAAATCGCATCGCGACGCCCCTCGCGACACGGCCGAGATCAGCCAGATCTACGCGATGTACGAGCAGCTCAAGCGCGACCGCTCGGTGATCGACTTCGAGGATGTCCTGCTCCTCGCGGTCGGCATCCTCCAGGACCGGCACGACATCGCCGACCAGATCCGCAGCCAGTACCAGCACTTCGTGGTGGACGAGTACCAGGACGTCAGCCCGCTCCAGCAGCGATTGCTCGATCTGTGGCTGGGCGACCGGGACAGCCTCTGCGTCGTCGGCGACGCCAGCCAGACGATCTACTCCTTCACCGGCGCGACCCCGGACCATCTGCTGAACTTCCGCACCCGCCACCCCGGCGCGACCGTCGTCAAGCTCGTCCGCGATTACCGCTCCACGCCACAGGTCGTCCATCTCGCCAATGGCCTGCTGAGCCAGGCCCACGGCCGCGCCGCCGAGCACCGCCTCGAACTGATCTCCCAGCGCGAGGCAGGCCCCGAGCCCGCCTATACCGAGTACGCGGACGAACCGGCCGAGGCCGAGGGCACTGCCCGCCGTATCCGCGACCTGATCGCCGCGGGCGTCCCAGCCGGGGAGATCGCCGTTCTCTACCGCGTCAACGCCCAGTCGGAGGTCTACGAACAGGCGCTGGCGGATGCCGGGGTCCCCTACCAGCTGCGTGGCGCCGAGCGCTTCTTCGAGCGCCAGGAGGTCAGGGAGGCGGGCATCGCCCTGCGCGGTGCCGCCCGCGCCGGAGGCAACGACGCCCTGCTCGACGACGCCGGTGACCTGCCGTCCCAGGTCCGGGCCGTGCTCTCCACAAAGGGCTGGACCACCGAGCCGCCCGCCGGATCGGGCGCCGTGCGCGACCGCTGGGAGTCCCTGGCCGCGCTGGTCCGCCTCGCCGAGGACTATGTGCGGGTCAAGCCGGAGGCGACCCTGTCCGATCTGGTGGCCGAGCTCGACGAACGCGCCGCCGCCCAGCACGCCCCCACCGTCCAGGGCGTCACCCTCGCCTCGCTCCACTCGGCGAAGGGCCTGGAGTGGGACGCCGTGTTCCTGGTCGGCCTCACCGAGGGCATGATGCCGATCACCTACGCCAAGACCGACGAACAGGTCGAGGAGGAGCGTCGGCTTCTCTATGTCGGCGTGACCCGGGCGCGGCTCCATCTTTCGCTGTCCTGGGCGCTGTCGCGTTCCCCCGGCGGCCGCGCCTCCCGCCGCCCCACGCGCTTCCTCAACGGGATGCGCCCGGGATCGGTCGCCCCGGGCGCCCGTGGCGTGGGCGGTGGAGGCGGCATCGAGCGCGGCGCCGGCCGGCGCAAGCGGCGCGGACCCGTGTTGTGCCGCGTCTGCGGCAAGACGCTGACGGACGCGGGCGAGATGAAGCTGATGCGCTGTGAGGGCTGCCCCTCCGACATGGACGAGGCGCTGTACGAGCGCCTTCGGGAGTGGCGCTCGGACCAGGCGAAGGAGCTGGGCCAGCCCGCGTACTGCGTGTTCACCGACAAGACGCTGATGGCGATCGCCGAGGCCGTGCCGGGCAGCGAGGGGGAGTTGGCCCAGATCTCCGGCGTCGGCGGACGCAAACTTGAGCGCTTTGGAGCCGATGTGCTGGTCATCTGCGCTGGTCAGGAAGTCGAAGAGGGCGAGGAGGAGGACTGATACAAACTCGTCGAGAAAATAGTTTGCGCGCGCCCCAGCCAGCCCCATAGGTTCTTAACCACGGGAACAGCGACTTCTCTGAAGCCCTGTCCTCGTGCTGTACTTATCCGAATACGCGCGATCGGCCCCGGCCGGTCCTCTAGACGCCGAGAGGAGGCGATTCCAGTGATCAGCACCAAGACCCGCTTCACCAGCACCAAAGTGACCGATCGCTCGGTCGTCTCCGCCTGCACGCTCGGCTTCTCCGCGGCGTTCAACGGCACCGGTCTGTCCGGCTTCTCCGCTGTGCTTCCGGTGTCCGGCCTGGGCGGCCTCCCCGTCCTGGAGCGCAATGAGCGACCGGCCAAGGCACTGGAAGCAGGAGTAGCAGCGGCAGAGGCCAAGGCCTATGCCATTGCGGCGGCCAGTGCCGAAACCCAGAAGCAGACGACGCAGCACCACACGATGTGGGCCTTCCGTGGGCTCGAACCCTGGAGTGATCCAGCCTGATCCAGATCAGGCCGGCGCCTTCAGGGCCGCGGAACCCCACCCGGGATCCGCGGCCCTTCTGTTTTCCCCGAACGGGGACCACAGAGCGAAGGGGCCTCGGGACAAGCAGCACCCGGTACCAGCCGACACCCGGCCAACAGGCCGGAACCGACCAGACGAGGAAGACACCACCGTGCAACTCGAAGCGCACGCCCCGTCCGTACCGCCTTCCGAGACGATCCCCCCGCCCGCCCTCACGGAGGACTCCACCTTGACTCCGCTCACCGCGCTCTCCGCGCTCGACGACGCCATCGAGAACCTCGGCGTACCCGTCCCCTGCCGTGCTTACGACCCGGAGGTCTTCTTCGCCGAGTCCCCGGCCGACGTCGAGTACGCCAAGTCCCTCTGCCGCACCTGCCCGCTGATGGAGGCCTGCCTCGCGGGCGCCAAGGAGCGGCGTGAGCCGTGGGGTGTCTGGGGCGGAGAGCTCTTCGTCCAGGGCGTGGTCGTCGCCCGCAAGCGGCCGCGTGGCCGCCCGCGCAAGAACCCGGTCGCGGCATGACCGTCATCGGAACCATCGACCGCCCCATCACGCACGATCCCCAGAAGCTGGCCCCCATGACCCCTTCCACGAGCGAGCCGTCCGGCTCCGCCACCCCAGACGTCACCACCACCGGCGCGAACGCCTCGCGTCAGAACAGGACCCGTGAGATGCAACTCATCCCAGAAGCCATGGCTCGTGCGCATATGCACGAGCGCCTGCGCGAGGCCGAGGCCGAAAGCCAGGCCGTGCGCCTGGTCGCCGCCCGGCGGATGCAGCGCCGCGCCGAGCGCGCCTCGCTGCGTGCCCGCCGCGCGCTGGCCATGGCCCTCATGCACTGATCGCGCAAGCGCTCCGCCACGTAGGCACTGAACCCGCGGGGCCCGGTCCGAACGGACCGGGCCCCGCGGTGCGTTGTCCCTGCGGCACGTCCGTTACGGGGTTATCGTCACGAGGTGGACCAGCAGCAGACTCCTCACCCTGCGCAGGCGGGTGCCGAGAGCATCGTGTGTTCCCACTGCGGCACGGTCGCCGAGGGACCACCGCCGACCTGGACCTGCTCCGTGGAGAACGGCACCCGTCACTACTTCTGCGACGACTGCGCACGCGCCAACATCAGGGCGATCGAGGGCAGACTCGACTCCGCCTGGTGGTGAACGCCGCCTGACGCGGTGCCGCCGGAGCTACAGATGGCGGTGCGCCCGGCGGCGATCGTTCACGCCCCCGCCTCGACAGCCGCGCCGTCCTCCTCGTCCTCCGGCAGGAAGCCGGGCAGCCACGACTCGAGTTCGTCCCGCAGCCGCACCGCCGCGTTCAGCTGGCACAGCACCCCGATCGTGCTCAGCGTCACCCGGTGTATCAGCAGATACGAGGGCGGCAGATTGAGCTGCTTGCCCAGCTGATGCGCGGGGGAGCGGATATCGGCGATCCGGGCCGCCTGGTTGCGCATCCAGCTGCGGCTGAACGTGAACTCCCCGACCTCGGCGGGCTCGATGATCGGCAGCAGATACTCGAGTACCGCGTCCGGGTCCAGCTCTATCGACTCCTTGACGAAGCCCGCCTCGCGCAGCAGCTCGTAGACCGCCTCGGCCTCGCCCTCCAGCGTCATCCGCAGACAGTCGCCGATGGTCTGCGGCAGCCCGCCGGGCAGCCGGTCCACCGTGCCGAAGTCCAGCACTCCGAGCCGCCAGCCCTTGCCGTCCTCCTCCGGAAGCAGCCGGAAGTTCCCCGGGTGCGGATCGGCGTGCAGCAGTCCCGTGCGCGCCGGGCCGGAGAAGAGGAAACGGGCCAGCAGCTGCCCCGCTCGGTTCCGCTGCTCCTCGGTGCCGTCGGCGATCACCTCGGCCAGCGGGATCCCGTCGATCCACTCCGTCACCAGCACCTGATCGCTCTGGTGCACCACATCCGGCACCACCACATCGGGATCGCCGGCGAACTCGGCGGCGTGCTCCCGCTGTGCCTGCGCCTCCAGCTCGTAGTCCAGCTCCTCCGAGACCCGGTCGCGGAGTTCCGAGATCAGAGGCTTGATGTCCATGCCCGGGATCAGGGGCCCGAGCAGCCGGGCGAAGCGGCTGAGCTGAGTGAGGTCGGACAGCAACGCGTCCCCCGCTCCCGGGTACTGCACCTTCACGGCGACCTCACGCCCGTCGTGCCACACCGCCCGGTGCACCTGGCCGATGGACGCGGCGGCCGACGGCTTGTCCTCGAAGTTCAGGAACAGCTCCCGCCAGTCCTCGCCCAGCCGCTCGGCGAGGACCGCGTGGACCGTACGCGTCGGCATCGGGGGCGCGGCGTCCTGGAGCTTGGTGAGGGCCGCGCGGTAGGGACCCGCGACCTCCTCGGGAAGGGCGGACTCGAAGACGGACATGGCCTGCCCGAACTTCATCGCACCGCCTTTCAGCTCGCCGAGCACCTTGAACAGCTGCTCCGCCGTGCGCTGTTGCAGTTCCCTGGCCACGATCTCCGCGGACTTCCCGCCGATCCGCTTTCCCAGCCCCCAAGTGGCCCGACCGGCGAAGCCCAGTGGCAGCGCGGCCAGCTTGGCGGTCCGGGTGACCGCTTTCCGGGGAAGATCAGACATGTGCCCCTCCAAATCCCAGACAGCCGTGCCGCGTGTGCCTTACGGCATTGCTCCGTTGACGGCCGTTACCCGGCCATTGTCTCGTGCGGCGACCCGAACTCTGAGGTGTGTCCCCTCTCACTCTTCCCTCTCGCTCCGCAGGCACAGTGAAGATGCGGCGTCATTGTCTCCGAGCGCCACTCCAGCAGCGGCAGCGAAACCTCCCAGCGCGCTCCCGTGCTCGCGGGCAGTTCCCCGTCGAGAAGGGACAGCGCGTGCGCCGCCGTCATCCCCGCAACGGCCGTGGCCAGGGCGACATCGCAGGCCGGTAGCGCGCGGCGGCGGCCCGACCGCCACTGTGCGAGCAGCCTCGCCCTGCCCGGATCCCGCTCCACTCCGTCCAGCTCCAGGCAGCTCGCGCACGCCGTGCCGCCGGGCAGCACCAGCGGGCCGACCACACCGGTTGCTTCGACAACTCCCGCATAAATGTGGGGTGTTCCGCCGACGATCCAGTCCGCGGCGTCGGCCGGGTCGGGTGCGTATGCCGCCAGACCGTCCCGTGGGGCCACCACGACCAGAGAGAGACCTGGCTCACCGCAGCCCGATGCCGTCGTGTACTCGGCCGGACGTGGCGGGCGGTCGGGCGCGGTCCGCCGCACCAGCTGCCGGGCCGCCGCCTCCCGCCGCTCACCGATCGCCTCCGCCGGAAGCCCGCCGGGCGCCACGTCCCATGGCTCTGTGCAACCGCCGTCGAGCACTTCGACCCGGCCCACCCCCGAGGCCGACAGCACCGCGGCGACCGTCGCACCCACTCTGCCCGCGCCCCGGACCTGGACGCGCATCGCGCGCCGGGCCGCCAGGCGCCGTATCCCACCGCCCGGTTCCGGATCGACCACGGACAGCGATGCCAGATCGGGGCGCAGCCGGTCGAAGGCGCCCGTCCGTTTTCGTAAGGCCTCTGCCGCGGGTCCGCCGGCCGTCGGATCGTCGAGCAGTCCGGCCGATGTCAACCGCTTCACCAGCGCGTCCACTTGTCCTTCCGGCAGCCCTATCTCCCGGGCCTCCTGACGCAGCAGCGGCAGCCCCCGCGTCCCGTCGAAGAGCTCGAGCAGGGCTCCCGTCGCCGTGTCCACCGGGCCGACCATCACCGCATGCGCGGGCGTTGTCCCGAACTGCACCGTTTGTCGCTCCCGCCATGCCCGCTTCAGGGCAGGCTTCACCATCGGATGCATTTCCACGTCCCCGTTCCCGCTTCCCCGTTGAAGTCTTGTCGGATCTCTCCGCTGATCTGTTGTCAGAATGCACGGCCGCGTCGAGGGATGTGAAAAGTTATCCACAGGCATGGGGTATTAGTCGTTCAAATGGTGCAGCCATGGAGTGGATCAAGCTCGAACCGTCCCGGAGGCGGGACTTCCCCCACTGACAGCGGGTAACGTCGGGGCGTGTCCGTCGACCCGTCCCCTCGCTTCACTGGGGACACCCCACAGCGCAGCACGAAAAGCCGACCGCTCCGCGGATCGGGGACGAGTGCGGTCGAGGTCCGAAGGAGCACCCGGCGCAGCAGAACGGTCTCGGCCTACCGCGAGGGTGACCGCACCATTGTCCTCATTCCTGCCCGGATGTCCGAGGCGGAGGAGCGGCGCTGGGTCACCGTGATGCTGGACAAGCTCGCCGCTCAGGAGAGCAAGCGCATCCTCGGCGACAGTGAACTGGCCGAGCGCGCCGAGCGTTTGTCCGCCCAGTACTTCGACGGTCGCGCAAGACCGACATCCGTGCGATGGGTGACGAACCAGAACACCCGCTGGGGCTCCTGCACCCCGGCGGAGGGCAGTATCCGCCTGTCGCACCGCCTGCAGGGGATGCCCGAGTACGTCGTCGACTATGTGCTCGTCCATGAACTGGCACATCTCCTCGTGCCGGGACACGGACCGCGCTTCTGGCGACTCCTTGAGGCGTATCCGCGCACCGAGCGCGCGCGAGGCTATCTCGAGGGCGTCGTCGCGGCCGACCGTCTGCCGCACCTGCCAGCCGCACGCGGAGAGTGACCGGCGGCCGTCCTGTACCGAATCTGTACCGGCTTGGCTCAATGTCGTACTGAGCCGTTAGCCTGGCGCGACGGATTCACATTTCGGGATGGGGGACGGTCGTTACGCATGGCCAGGGAATTCCAACGCGGCCACAAGGCCAAGATCAGTGATCTCACGCCGGGAACGGATCTGTACGTAGGTGTGCAGATCGCCGCTCCTGGGCTGACCTTCGACATCAGCTGCTTCGGACTCGACGCCAACGAGCAGCTTTCGGACGACCGGTACTTCATCTTCTTCAACCAGCCGAAGTCACCCGAGGAGTCCATCCAGCTGCTTGGCGCGCAGTCCGGTGACACCGAGTCATTCCGCGTCACTCTGGACCGCATTCCGGCGAACATCCACCGGCTCTCCTTCACCGCGACGATCGACGGCGCCGGACAGATGTCGCAGGTCGGCCCCGGGTACATCCGTATCGTCGCGGGTGGCGAGGAGGTCGTCAGGTACGCCTTCACCGGCTCGGAGTTCACCACCGAGCGCGCGGTGATGCTGGGCGACTTCTATCTGAAGGACGTCTGGCGCTTCGCCGCCATCGGCCAGGGTTTCGACGGCGGACTCGACGCACTGCTCAAGAACTTCGGCGGCGAGGTCGCCGAGGAGCAGCCGGCCGCGCAGCAGCCCCAGGGCGCCGCGCCGTCGTTCGCGCCGCCCTCGCAGGCCACCGCGCCTCCGGCGTTCGGCGCACCGGCCGCACCGCAGGCGCCTCAGGCCCCGCAGCCCGCGCCCTCGTTCGGCGCCCCTGCGGCCCCCGCACCTGCCCCGGCCCCTCAGCCGAACCCGCAGATGCATGCCGCGCCCACCATCGCGGCCCCGATGAGCCCGCCCGCGGGCACTGTGCCGCCGCCCGCGCCGGCTCCGTACGGACAGACGCCCCAGCAGCCGCAGTACGGCCAGGTCCCGGGACAGATGCCGGGGCAGGTCCCCGGCCAGGTCCCGCCGGGCGCGCCCTCGCCGTACGGACAGCAGGCGCCGTCCCCGTACGGGCAGCAGCCTCCGGGCATGCCGCAAGGGGTTCCGCAGGGCGTTCCTCAGGGCGTCCCGCAGACGGGAGCCGGTCTCCAGGCCGCCCTCCAGCCGTACCGCGAGACCGCCACCGGCCAGCGCTGGACCCCGCAGAACCAGCAGGTCATGCGGGTCGATCTGACCATGGGGGGCATGCCCGTGCTGGCCCGCCAGGGCAGCATGGTGATGTACCAGGGCAAGGTCGACTTCAGCTACAAGGGCGCCGGTTTCGCCGGCCGCATTGTCGGCAACGCCACCGGCCAGGAGATGCAGCTGATGCGCTGCAGTGGCCGCGGCCAGGTCTTCCTCGCCGAGGACGGCGCGCATCTGCACTCCATCGAGCTGCAGGGCGACGGCATTTGCGTCTCCGCCGAGAACGTCCTCGCCTTCGACGAGTCCCTGCAGCACGAAGTCCGCAGGATCGAGGGCCACGGCATACCCGGCGGCGCGCTGTTCACGATGATGTTCCAGGGCACCGGCACGGTCGTCGTGAAGACCCAGGGCGTCCCCGTGGTCCTCCCGGTCACGCCGACGACCTTCGCCGACTGCAATGCGGTCGTCGCCTGGTCGGCAGCGTCCCAGGTGATCCTCTCCAGCCAGGTCCGGCTTCGCCGCAACGCGTACCCGGGACACAGCGGAGAGACCGTCAACCTCCAGTTCCGGGGCGCTCCCGGCAACTTCATCGTCGTCCAGCCGTACGAGGTCTGAGGGAGCCCGAAGAAATGAACCAGCAACTCGCGGGCTTCGCCCCGACACCGATGGCGGCCCGGATGGAGAACCACGGCCGCGCCATGCTCAAGGTCGCCATGTCCAGCGGCCAGGACCTGTACGCGCGCACCGGCTCGATGGTCGCCTACGAAGGCTTCGTGCAGTACGAGCCGAACCCGCCCGCCGTCCGCCAGATCGCCTCCCAGTGGGTGACCGGCGAGGGCGCGCCCATCATGAAGTGCTCCGGCGACGGACTGCTCTACCTCGCCGACTACGGCGCGGATGTCGTCGTCATCAACCTCAACAACGACTCGCTCTCGGTCAACGGCACCAACCTGCTTGCCTTCGACGCGCATCTCCAGTGGGGCGTCGAGCGGGTCAAGGGCCTGGCCAAGTTCGCTGGCCAAGGCCTGTGGAACGTCGAGGTGGCGGGCACCGGCTGGGTGGCCCTCACGTCGCGCGGCACGCCGATCGTCGTCGACTGCGGCCGCGGCGAGGACGAGACCTATGTCGACCCGGACGCCCTTGTCGCCTGGTCCCCGAACCTGAAGGTGAAGGGCAAGCGCAGCTTCAAGGCTTCCTCGCTGATCGGGCGGGGCAGCGGAGAGGCGTACCAGATGGCCTTCTCGGGCCAGGGCATCGTCGTCGTACAGCCGAGCGAGGACAGTACCGACCGCCTGCGGATCCGGAACTGAGGGGGAGCGAGAACACGCCATGCAGAGTCCGCTTTTCAGCAACACGGAACAGCAGTCCCAGGACCGGTACGTCGTGCAGAACCCGCAGCTCCTGCGGGTCGCGCTCACCGGCCACGACGACGTCCTCGCCCGCAAGGGCGCCATGGTCGCGTACCAGGGTCTTGTCGACTTCGACGGCGAGTACCAGACGAGCAATCAGCGCCGTGCCCGCGCCAACACCGGCGAGGGCCTGGATCTGATGCGCTGCTCCGGGCAGGGCACCGTCTACTTCGCCAACCTCGCGCAGTACGTCCATGTCGTGGACGTCGACCAGGAGGGGATGACGGTCGACAGCGCATACGTCCTGGCGCTCGACTCCACGCTCCACACCGAAGTCATCGCGGTGGACAGCCAGTACGGAATCTCCGGCTCCGGGAAGTACCAGCTCAATATCTCCGGCCGGGGCAAGGTCGCGCTGATGACCTCCGGCCAGCCGCTGATGATGCAGGTGACGCCCGACAAGTACGTCAATGTCGACGCCGATGCGATCGTCGCCTGGTCGTCCGCGCTGCGGGTGCAGATGCAGGCGCAGACGCACTCCTCCGGTGTACGGCGAAGGCGTGGCAACACCGGCGAGGGCTGGGAGCTGAGCTTCCTGGGCCAGGGCTTCGCGCTGGTGCAGCCCAGTGAGGTCATGCCGCCGCAGGGCGCGGAGATCGGACAGGGCCTGCGTGCGCAGTACGGCGTTGGCCAGCACGGCGCCCACGCCCAGAACCAGAACAACGCCTGGAGCTGACGCACAGGGCACAGGTAAGGGGCGGCCTCCCCGGAGGCCGCCCCTTACGCGTCGCTGCGCACCCTGGCTCGCTACAGAGCCGCGCGCGTCATCTCAAGCAGTCGTACGACCGACGTGTCGGCCACCTCCGCCACCTCGTCGTACGCGAACCAGCGCAGATCCAGAGACTCCTCGCTGATCTCCTCGACCGCTCCGGACGGAGCCAGCGCCGCGTACTGCACATCGAGATGCCAGTGACAGGGGGCCGGAATCGGATGCCGGTCAAGCCGTACGGGGCCGCCGGGCAGCAGGGTCAGGCCGCTGATCCCCGACTCCTCCGTGGCCTCGCGCAGCGCGGCGGCCGCCAGCGTCGTGTCGTCCGGCTCACAGTGGCCGCCCATCTGGAGCCACATGCCCAGCTTCTTGTGCAGGGTCAGCAGCACCCGCCCGCGCTCAGGGTCGACGACCAGCGCGCTCGCCGTGACATGCCCCGCCCCGCAGGCCTTCCACATTCCGTCGGGATGCGCCGCGAGATGGTCCAGATAGAGCCGGCGCAGCTCCTCCTGGTCCTCGTAGCTCTTCAGTACGAGGACCGCTTCGTCGTGCAGGCTCACTTGTCCTTGTCGCCCTCGTCGTCGTCCTTGCCGAGGTCCTTGTCGAGACTCGGCTTGCTGCCGCCCGCGGCCTCGCCGAGCATCTTGTCCAGCTCGGAGAAGTCGAGCTGCTCACGGTGGACGAAGCCGTCGGGGTCGTCGAGATCGCTTGCCGTCGGCAGCATGTCCGGGTGCGCCCACAGGCCGTCACGCCCGTCCACGCCCCGTGCGTCGGTGAGCGAAGCCCACAGCCGCGAGGCGTCCCGCAGCCGCCGCGGACGCAGCTGAAGGCCGATCAGCGTCGCGAACGTCTGCTCGGCGGGACCGCCTGATGCCCGCCGCCTGCGCAGCGTCTCTCGCAGGGCGTCCGCGGAGGTCAGACGCGTCGATGCGGCCTCGTGGACCACCGCGTCCACCCAGCCCTCCACGAGCGCGAGCGCGGTCTCCAGACGGGCCAGTGACGCCTTCTGCTCGGGGGTGTCCTCCGGCTGGAACATGCCCTGCTGGAGAGCTTCCTGGAGCTGCTCGGGATTCTGGGGGTCGAACTGGCCGACCACGTCCTCCAGCTTGGACGTGTCGACCTTGATCCCGCGCGCGTACGCCTCGACCGCGCCGAACAGATGCGAGCGCAGCCACGGCACATGCGCGAAGAGCCGCTGGTGGGCGGCCTCGCGCAGCGCGAGATACAGCCGCACCTCCTCCTTCGGCACCCCGAGGTCCTTGCCGAGCGCCTCGACGTTCAGCGGCAGGAGCGCGGCCTTGCCGGCCGGGCCGAGCGGCAGACCGATGTCGGTCGAGCCGACCACTTCGCCCGCCAGCACGCCCACGGCCTGCCCGATCTGCTGGCCGAACATCGCGCCGCCCATGGAGCGCATCATGCCGATCAGCGGGCCTGCCATGGCCTGCATCTCCTCGGGCAGCACATCGCCCATGGCCAGGCCGACGCGCTCGGCGACCGGGTCGACGAGCTGCTGCCACGCAGGGAGGGTCGCCTCGACCCACTCGGCGCGGCTCCACGCCACGGCGGAGCTGGCGCCTGAGGGAAGCGAGGTCGCTCCGTCCAGCCACAGGTCGGCGAGGCGCACGGCCTCCTCGACCGCGGTGCGCTCGGCCGGGCCGACGCTCTGGTCCTTGGTGCCGTCCGGCGTGCCCTGGGAGACCGTCTGGCGCGCGATCTGCTTGGCCATGTCCCAGTTCACGGGACCGCCCTCATAGCTCAGCATCTGGCCGAGCTGCTGGAAGGCCGCACCCAGGTCGTTCGGGTTCAGGGAGCCGAACATCGCGGCGAACGGATTGTCCGCGCCGTCGCCAAAGCCGAAACCGAAAGGATTGGCAGGCGAAGGCCCGCCGGAGCCCTGGCCACCTCCGGCGGGATCCTTCTTCTTGCCCTCGTCGCCGTTCTCCGGCTCCTCCGGCGGAAGGCCGAATCCGAATGGGGTGTCACTCACGGGTTTCCTCGGCTCGTAGGGCCGCCGGCTTCCTGCCGGCGGCGGCTGCCCGACTACACACCCAGCGTAGACATGCGGGTCGCATATGGGCTCAGTGCTCCGCCGACCTTTGGCCTGCGGCAGGATGGACGCCACCTGGTACGTACGCGTTCATTCGCTCACGTACTGAAGACAACCGCTGGAGACGCCTGGTGAGTTCCCCAGATCCGCAGGTTCGCGCAGCGCGAAACCACTCAACCCAGACCTCGGCCCCGGGCCGCGGGTCGGCCGGCCGTGGCCCCGTGGTCGCGATCACCGGTGCCGCCACGGGCGTCGGTGACCTGCTCACCCGGCGCCTCACCGGGTCCGACGAGATCAAGCAGGTCATCGCGATCGACGAGCGCCGGGGCGAGGTCTCGGAGGCGCAGTGGCACATCCTCGACGTACGTGACCCGGCCATCGCCGAGAAGCTGCGGGGCGCGGACGTTGTCGTGCACCTGGCGCTCGACCTCGACCTGGAGACCGACCCGGCCGCCCGCTCGGCATACAACGTGCGCGGTACACAGACGGTGCTGACCGCCGCCGCGGCGGCGGGCGTCCACCGGGTCGTCCTGTGCACCTCGGCAATGGTCTACGGGGCGCTGCCCGAGAACGACATCCCCCTCTCGGAGGACGCGGAGCTTCGCGCCACCGCCGAAGCCACGGGCGTCGGCGACCTGCTGGAGATCGAACGCCTGGGCCGCCGTGCCCCGCGCGCCCACCCCGGTCTGAACGTCACGGTGGTAAGGCCCGCTGTCCTGGTGGGCGGTACGGACACCGCGCTGACCCGCTACTTCGAGTCGCCGCGCCTCCTTGTGGTCGCCGGATCTCGTCCCACCTGGCAGTTCTGCCATGTCGAGGACCTGGTGACCGCCCTGGAGTACGCCGCGTTGGAGAAGGTCGACGGCGAGCTCGCGGTCGGCTGCGACGGCTGGCTCGAACAGGAGGAGGTCGAGGAGCTCAGCGGCATCCGCAGGATGGAGCTGCCCTCGGCGGTCGCCCTGGGCGCTGCGGCTCGGCTCCACCGGATCGGCCTCACCCCGTCTCCGGCCGGGGATCTGGCGTACACGATGCACCCCTGGGTGGTCAGTGTGAGCCGGCTCCACGATGCGGGCTGGCGTCCTCAGTGGACCAACGAGGAAGTCCTGGCTGCGCTGCTGGAGGAGGTAGAGGGCCGCCACACGGTCGCGGGCCGCCGCCTCGGCCGCAAGGACGCGACCGCGGCCGGCGCCGCGGGCGCGACGGTGGCGCTGCTCGGTACGGCCGCGCTGGTGCGGCGTGCGCGCAAGGCCAGGCGCCGTATGTAGGAGGCTCCAAGGTGGTAACGCCGCGGCCGGTCGAATGGGCTATTTCGCGATGTCAGTGGCGTACGGCACGATGGACGGCATGGCAAGCACGTACGACCACCCCGGTGAACAGGCGGCCCAGGACCCCATCCGTCTGCTCGCGATCCGCGACACCCCGCTCTCCGTCGACGAGGTCTTCGCGGCCGTCGGCGACGACGCGGCGGGTGGCATCGCGCTGTTCGTCGGCACCGTGCGCAATCACGACGGCGGCGCGGATGTGGACACGCTGGGGTACTCCTGCCATCCCACGGCAGAGGCCGAGATGCGCCGTGTCGCCGAGAAGGTGACGGCGGAGTTTCCCGTACGGGCGCTTGCCGCGGTCCATCGTGTGGGTGACCTGGTGGTCGGCGATCTGGCGGTCGTCGTCGCTGTGTCGTGCCCGCACCGGGGGGAGGCCTTCGAGGCCTGCCGGAAGCTGATCGACGACCTCAAGCACGAAGTGCCGATCTGGAAGCACCAGAAGTTCTCCGACGGCACGGAGGAGTGGGTCGGCGCCTGCTGAGGCACGATCGGATGAAACCCGGAGAGTCACCAAGCGCCTGATTTGCGTAACCACCCCCCTGCCACGAGTGTTGAACTCGCAGACACTAATCTGCTGATCACTCAGTTGCGTACGTTCATGGGGTAAGGGGGTCGCGATGGCAGCACTCGCTTGGCTGCTGATTCCGTTTTTCGCTGCCGTGGGTGCTGCGATATGGGGAAGCTGGGCTTCACGTAACCGGACGTCGGGGGATGTTGCCGAGCTTGCGGGATATGCGCGGTTCCGCGATGCGATGGAGAGAGCAGGCTCCGGTACCGACGCCGCCTGACGCCGCGTGACCGGGGGACCCGGCCGCTGACCGTACGCAGTTGCCAAGTTGCCACGTACGGACTGGCCCCGGCGGTGCACTGACAGGCCCGTCCCGTACTGTCGTTCCATGCCACGCCGCACCGCGACGATGCTCGCTTCCACCCTGATTTTCATCGCGCTGCTCTGCGCCGGGGTGTTCATTACAGTGCCGTATTCGGAGATGTCGCCCGGGCCGACGGTCAACACGCTCGGGGCGGCCGGTGGCGAGCCGGTCCTGCAGATCTCCGGCCGCAAGACGTACCCGACGAGTGGCCACCTCAATATGACGACGGTCAGGGTCACCGGCGCGGACTACAAGATGAACCTCGTCGAGGCGGTGTACGGCTGGCTGGCCCACGACAACGTGGTGGTGCCGCACGACACGCTCTACCCGGACGGGAAGACCGAGGAGCAGTCGACGCAGGAGAACGCCGAGGAGTTCTCCCAGTCGCAGGAGAGCGCCAAGGTCGCGGCGCTACAGCAGCTGAAGATTCCGGTGAAGTCGCGGGTCGTGGTTTCCACGGTCCTCAAGAACACGCCTTCGGAGAACCGGCTGCACGCGGGGGATGTGATCCGCGCGGTGGACGGTACGGCGGTGAAGGAGCCGGGCGACGTCGCGAAGCTGGTCGTGAAGCACAAGCCCGGCCAAGACGTGGTCTTCACGATCGTGCCCGCGAAGGAGGCAGCCGCGGCGGAGAAGGCGGGCAAGGAGCCGGACACCACGGAGAAGGTCACGATCACCACGGTCAAGGCGGACAAGGGCGACCGGGCGATCGTCGGCATCCAGGCTGGTACCGACCACACGTTTCCGTTCAGCATCGACATCAACCTGGCGGATGTCGGCGGGCCCAGTGCGGGGCTGATGTTCGCCCTCGGGATCGTCGACAAGCTGACGCCGGCGGACCTGACGGGCGGGAAGTTCGTGGCGGGCACCGGGACGATCGACGACAAGGGGAAGGTCGGTCCGATCGGGGGGATCGAGATGAAGCTGGTGGGGGCGCGGAACGCGGGGGCGCAGTATTTCCTGACGCCGAGCGACAACTGTGCGGCGGCGGTGTCGGACATTCCGGACGGGCTGACGCTGGTGAAGGTCAACACGATCGCCGATGCGACGAAGTCGCTGGAGAAGATTCGGTCGGGGGACACGGCGGGGTTGGTGGGCTGCGCGGCGGGCTGAGCGGGGGGTTTGCTCCCCAGGCCCGCCCTCCCCCAGAGCTTCGCCTGGGAGGTACCCCCATCCCGAAACTGGGGGGTGCCCCCAGGTCCCCGGAGTGGTGCCGCCGGGGGCTGCGCCCCGGATCCTGATCGCGGCGGGTTCGCGCCGCGGCTGTGCCAGCTGATGCTGGGGCTGTCACGGGACTGCGCCACGGTGCATGAGCCCGCGGTCGGCCCTGTGCTTCGGTCGCTTCGCGCGACAGCTGGGCTTGTGGCCCCTGGCGAGCTGGGCGGCGGGCTCCCCGGAACCGGGGGGTGCCCCCACAGGCCCCCGGGGGCTGATGCCGGGCCTTGCCGGACTGCGCCTCGGTCCTTATGAGTCCGCGCCCGTGGTGCAAGCAGCAGACACCGCCGTATCCGGGCCACGGGCCCGGTACGGCGGTGTTGCAGAGCTGATTACGCCTCGAACGTCGCCGCGAGTGCCTCCGCCAGGCCCGGGACCAGGGCGGAGCCCGTCAGGACCTCCTTCGGGGAGTCCTTCTCGCGCAGGCGCAGCGCCGATTCGCGGGTGCCGTCGCGGAGGACCCCGACCGTCATGCGGACCTCCTGGCGGTCGGGATGGGACGAGACCCACTTGGTGAGAGCCTTGTCGTCGAGGCCGGCCGGGACCGAGGACTCTGCCGAGGGCGGGAGCATCTGGCGCTCCACCGTCAGCGCGCAGCCCGCCACCGCGTCCGGCCAGGCGATCGTTGCGAGGAATTCGTCCAGCGGGGTGCCGGCCGGGATCTCGTCCTGCTCGATCGGGGTGAGCGGCGCGGCCGCTTCGTCGGCGTCGAGGCCGAGCTGGGCCGCGAGGCCCGGTTCGTGGGAGCGCAGATGTGCGGTGTCGACGAGCGCGAAGAGCCTGGCCGGCTGGTCCCAGCCGAGGCCGGACGCGTACTCGTCGATTTCGAGCACGGCGCGTGTCAGCGGGCTGGCGGCCATCGGGGGGCCGGAGGGGGAAACGTTGGGCATGGCCAATATCCTGCCTCCTTCCGGCCCCAAGACGGGAACTAGGTAAAGCCTCAGTAAGTTGCAGTAGTGGGCTCTACGATCGCGGGGCCCGTTTCACACGACCGCGAACTTCGAGGTGCGCACGTTGGCTTTCCAGATGCCGGACCGCGGCGGAGGCCCGACAGGGCCACGGATCAGAGTGGGCCGGCCGTCCCGGCGGGTCCGCACCCTGCTCATGACGCTGGGCGTCCTGGCCGTTCTGGCCATGGCGTTCGTCATGTTCGCCGGGTTCTGGACCGACTGGCTCTGGTACCGATCGGTGCACTACTCCTCCGTCTTCACCACCACCCTGTGGACAAAGGTCGGACTGTTCGCCGTCTTCGGGCTGCTGATGGCCGCGGCCGTCGGCGTCAACATCTGGCTCGCTCACCGGCTGCGCCCGCCGTTGAGCGCGATGTCGCTGGAGCAGCAGAGCCTCGACCGGTACCGGATGGGCATCGCGCCGTACAAGAAGTGGGTGCTCCTCGGGATCACCGCTCTCGTCGGGCTGATCTCCGGAGCCTCCGCCACCGGTCAGTGGCGCACCTGGCTGATGTGGGTCAATGGCGTGTCCTTCGGCCAGAAGGACCCGCAGTTCCACATGGACGTGTCGTTCTACGCGTTCGATCTGCCCTGGTACCGGTTCCTCCTCGGCTTCGGCTTCGCGGCCGCCGTGCTCTCGCTGATCGCCGCCGCGCTGACGCACTACCTTTACGGCGGGCTGCGCATCACGAGCCCCGGCGCGCGGGCGACCGGTGCGGCGACCGGGCATCTCTCGGTGCTGCTGGGCGTCTTCGTCTCGCTCAAGGCCGTGGCGTACTGGCTCGACCGGTACGGCCTCGCGGTGAAGTCCAGCGACTTCAAGGCCACTGGCAACTGGACGGGCCTGCGGTACGTCGACGCCAACGCCTACCTGCCGGCGAAGACGATCCTGTTCTGCATCGCCGTCATCTGCGCTCTGCTGTTCTTCGCGACGCTGTGGCGCCGCACCTGGCAGCTCCCGGTGATCGGCTTCGGGCTGATGGTCCTGTCCGCGATCCTCATCGGCGGCCTCTACCCGGCCATCGTGCAGAAGTTCCAGGTCCAGCCGAACGAGCAGGCCAAGGAAAGCCCGTACATCAAGAAGAACATCGAGGCCACGCGTCACGCGTACGGCATCGACAAGGCCAACCCCGAGGACTACTCCGGCAAGGGTGACCCCAAGCGGAAGGCCCAGCAGCGCGCTGCCGCCCCTTCGGCGGCGAGTTACCGACTTGTCGACTCGAACGTGGTCTCGCCCGCCTTCCAGCAGCTCCAACAAGAGCGCAAGTACTACCAGTTCCCCGCGACCCTCGACGTGGACCGCTACACCGGCCCCGACGCCAAGCCGCAGGACACGGTCATCGGTCTGCGCGAGCTCAACATCAAGGGCATCCAGAAGCGCAACTGGATCAACGACCACTTCACCTACACCCATGGCTACGGCGCGATCGCGGCCAAGGGCACGAACACCATCACGGACCCGGACAAGGGCACCGTCGGCTCGCCCGACTTCACCGAGGCCGGAATGCCCACCGGCGGTCAGCTCGGCAAGTACGAGCAGCGGATCTACTACGGCGAGAAGACGGAGCAGTACTCCATCGTCGGCGGCCCGCAGAAGGAGCTCGACTACGAGGCGAGCGTCGGGCCCACCAAGTACACGAGCTACAAGGGCAAGAGCGGGGTCAACCTCTCCAACCCGCTCAACCGCGCGGCGTACGCAGTCGCCTTCAGCGAGCCGCAGATCCTGTACTCGGGAGCCGTCGGTGAGGGCTCGCGGATTCTGTACAACCGCACGCCCAAGGAGCGCGTCGAGGCGGTCGCCCCCTGGCTGACCATCGACGGCGACGCCTATCCGGCGGTCGTCGACGGCCGCATCCAGTGGATCGTCGACGCGTACACCACGACCAACGGCTACCCCTACGCCTCGCGTACGACGCTGGGCGAGACCACTGCCGACTCGCTGACCACCAACCAGCGCGCGGTCGTCGCCCAGCAGAACCAGGTCAACTACATCCGCAACTCGGTGAAGGCGACCGTCGACGCGTACGACGGCACGGTCAACCTGTACCAGTGGGACACCCAGGACCCGGTGCTCAAGACCTGGATGAAGGCGTTCCCGGGCACGGTGAAGGCGAAGGACGAGATCTCGCCCTCGCTCAAGGCCCATCTGCGGTACCCGCAGGACATGTTCAAGGTGCAGCGCGAGCTGCTCACCCGGTACCACGTCACCGAGCCCGAGCAGTTCTACAGCGGCTCGGACGCCTGGCAGGTGCCGGACGACCCGACGAACAAGGACACCAGCGCCGTCCCGCCGTACTACCTGAGCCTGAAGATGCCCGGCGACCAGACGCAGAAGTTCTCGCTGACGACGACGTTCACGCCGGCCGGGCGCCCCAACCTGGGTGCCTTCATGGCGGTCGACGCCGATGCCAACAGCGACAAGTACGGCACGATAAGGCTGTTGAGAGTCACCGAGACCGTGCAAGGTCCACAACAGGTGCAGAGTGAGCTCAACGGCAATGACGACGTTGCCGAGTTCGTGAGAAACCTCAGAGGCACCGACTCGGACATCGAGTACGGCAACCTGCTCACGGTGCCGCTCGACGGCGGCTTCCTCTACATCGAGCCGGTGTACGCACGCGGCGGCAGCGCGAACTACCCGCTGCTGAAGAAGGTGGCCGCCGCCTACGGCGGAGGCAAGCCGGTCTTCAAGGACAGCCTCTCCGAAGCACTTGACGCGGCCTTCGGGCAGGTCGGCACCGAGCAGCCACCGCCGACGACGACACCGCCACCGGGCACCAAGCCACCGGCGACCGGTGACGCGGCGACGAAGGCAGCCATCGCGGATGCCCTGAAGGCGCATCAGGACGCCGAGGCGGCGCTGTCGAAGGATCCGAAGGACTGGGAGGCGTACGGCAAGGCCCAGGAGGCTCTTGACGACGCGCTGCGCAGGCTCTCCGAGGCGCAGTCCAAGCCCAGCCCGACGGCCACCCCGTCCAAGGGCGGCTGACCGTGGCTGAAGGCGTCTGAGCAGGCACCATCCCGCGCCGTGGTACGGTTGCAACACAACGGCGCGGGGTGGAGCAGCTCGGTAGCTCGCTGGGCTCATAACCCAGAGGTCGCAGGTTCAAATCCTGTCCCCGCTACTGAAAATGAAGAGGGCCCGGATCCTTTGAGGATCCGGGCCCTCTTCGTGCGTATGTGCTGCCGGTGAGAACTGTGTGCCGCGTGGCGCGAGTTGGGGTTCGGCGTGTTTGACTTATCTCTCTGTGGGCATGTCGACAAAACGCTGAAGTGACCTCACTGGCTGCGGTATACCAGGTGTACGCGGGTTGCGGGTGGTGCGACGATGGAATTTATGGGGGACAGGGCAACTCTGTTGGAGACAGGGCGGTTTGTGCAGCGGCATGCCGGAGACGTGGCGGATGCGACCAGTTCTGCCGTAGCCGCTGACAACGTTGACGGCGCCGGCGGTGGTGGAAGTGCCGACTCGGTGGAGACCGCCGGGGCCGAGGCACGGCACCGGCGCGCGGCCGAAAGCGGCGACACCGCGTCGATGAGCGTGCTCGGCGCGCTGCTGCTGCGCGGTGGCGACCTCGACGGCGCCGAGCCGTACCTGCGTGCCGCGACCGCCGAGGGCGACCGCGCCGCGGCCAACAACCTGGGTGTCCTGCTCCACCAGCGCGGGTACGCCGACGAGGCGGCCGGATGGTGGCGTATCGCCGCCGTCGCCGGTTCCGCGGCCGCGGCCCATGCGCTGGGGCGCCACTTCCGCGAGCGCGGCGACGAGCCGGCTGCGGAGTACTGGCTGCGCCAGTCCGCCGAGCAGGGGCATGCGCTGGGGGCGTACGCCCTCGCCGACCTGCTGGAGCACCGCAGCGACGTGGGCGCGGAGCGCTGGCTGCGCGCAGCGGCCGAGCAGGGACACCGTGAGGCGGCCTACCGGCTTGCCCGCGCGCTGGAGCGCCGGGCGGCGGAAGAGGCACGCGCTGGAGGGGACGTGGGCCTGGTTCTGGGGCGCACGGAGAACGCGGCGCGCGTGCAGGCGCAGGGTCGTGCGGGCGGCGGGGACGCGGTCCTGGCTGCCGGCGCGGTTTCGGGTACGTCGGGTGCCGGCGGCGGCGCGATCGGTCTCGCTGCGGGTGCCCCGGCATCCGCTGTTCCCGCGCCCGTCGCCGGGGGCGAGGGCGGCGAGCTCTCCGTACTCGACGAGGCCGCTCAGTGGTACCAGCAGGCCGCCGCCCGTGGGCACCGGCGGGCCGCGCTGCACCTCGGCGCGATCCTGGAGAAGCGAGGCGAGCTCAAGGAGGCCGGTCGCTGGTACCTCACCTCCGCCAAGGACGGTGAGGCCCGCGCCGCCTGCGCGCTCGGATTCCTGCTGCGTGATGCCGGTGACGAGGAGAGCGCCGCCGTCTGGTGGCTGCGCGCCGCGCAGGACGGTGACGGCAATGCCGCCAACGCCCTCGGCGCGCTGCACGCCGCCCGCGGTGAGCAGCAGACCGCCGAGCGCTGGTACCGCGCCGCCATGGACGCGGGTGACGTCAACGGCGCGTACAACCTGGGGCTGCTCTGCGCTGCCCAGGACCGTACGCCGCAGGCCGAGCAGTGGTACCGCCGCGCCGCCTACGCGGGGCACCGCGAGGCCGCCAACGCGCTAGCCGTACTGCTGCTGCAGGCCGGGGACGCGACCGGCGCCGAGCCCTGGTTCTCCAAGGCCGCCGAGGCGGGAAGCGTCGACGCCGCCTTCAACCTGGGCATCCTCTACGTCGGCCGGGACGACGACCGTACGGCCCTGTCCTGGTACGAGCGGGCAGCGGCCGCCGGGCACACCGAGGCCGCCCTCCAGGTCGGTATCGCGCTGCTCAGGGACGGCGACGAGCAGGCCGCCGAGCGGCATCTGCGCTGCGCGGCGGGCGGCGGCAGCGCCGAGGCCGCGTTCCGGCTCGCCACCGTGCTCGACTCCCGCCAGCCGCCGCCGGGCCCGCCCGCGCTCGGCGAGCCGATGGCGGAGAAGAGCGAGTGCGAGGAGTGGTACGAGCGTGCCGCCGAGCAGGGGCACCGTCGTGCCCAGGTACGGGTGGGAATGCTCGCCGCGACTCGCGGAGACATGGCGGATGCCGCACGCTGGTACCGGGAGGCCGCCGAGGCGGGCAGCCGCAACGGCGCCTTCAACCTCGGGCTGCTCCTGGCCCGCGAGGGCAATGAGCGCGAGGCGGCCCTGTGGTGGGCCCGTGCGGCCCGCGCGGGGCACGGCCGGGCAGCGCTGCGCCTGGCCCTCCTCGCGGCCCGCAGGGGCGAGCTGACCGAGGGGCAGCGGTGGTGCGCACGTGCCGTCGAACTGGGTCCCGCCGAGGTGGCGGAGCGTGCGGCACGGCTGCGCGACGCGCTCCACCAGGAGCTCACGGCGTAGCGGCGGATGTAGAGACGAATATCGATTTGCGCTGGTCGGCGGGGTGACGTAGTGTTGCATTCATCGACGCGGGGTGGAGCAGCTCGGTAGCTCGCTGGGCTCATAACCCAGAGGTCGCAGGTTCAAATCCTGTCCCCGCTACTGAAGACGAAGGCCCGGATCCATCAGGATCCGGGCCTTCGTCGTGTGCCGAAAAAATGCCGGAAGGGTAAGCGAAAGCCCGGCACCTCTTGGTGCCGGGCTTTCGGGAAACCTGAGCGTCAGGCCGACGCACAGTTCGGGCACGTACCCCGGTACGTCACCTCGACGTCCGAGATCGTGAAGCCGAAGCGCTCCGAGTCCGGGAGGTCCGCCAGCGGGTTGCCCGCGGGGTGGACGTCACGGATCGCGCCGCACTGGGCGCAGACCAGGTGCTGGTGCGGGCGGTGCGCGTTCGGGTCGTACCGCTTGGCGCGGCGGTCCGTCGAGACCTCGAGGATCTCGCCGAGGTTGACCAGCTCGCCCAGGGTGTTGTACACCGTCGCCCGGGAGATCTCGGGCAGCCTCGTCACGGCGCGCGCATGTACCTCGTCGGCCGTCAGGTGGACATGGTCGCCGTCGAGGACCTCGGCCACGACACGCCGCTGCGCCGTCATGCGCCAGCCACGTCCGCGAAGTCGTCCCAACAGGTCACTCATAAGGACCAGCCTAGCAGTGGCACGTCCCAGTTCCCGAACGGGTGTGACTTTGGACACTTGCTTGATCTGGATGAAGTCCAAACAAGCGCCCGCCCAAACCGCCTGACGAGGGCCGGATCCCCACCCGGGGATCCGGCCACCCGGCCTATCCGGCGAGCGTTGCCGGGTGGCGCCGTGCCGGTGCCCAGCAGCGGATGATGTCGCGTACGGAGACGATGCCGACGGGTCCGTCGTTGTCGAGCACGATCAGATGCCGGAAGCCGCCGTGTGTCATGGCCTCCGCGGCCTCCTCCAGGGTCCATGACGGCGCGGCGAAGACGACGTCGGTGGTGGTGTGGGTGCCGGCGAGCTCCAGGTCGGGGTTCTGCCCCGCACCCACCGAGTTCAGGATGTCGCGCTCGGTCAGAATGCCGAGACCGCCCGCGTCGCTGTCGAGGACGACGGAGGCGCCGACGCGGCGCGCGGCCATCAGGCGGGCCGCCTGGCGGAGTGTGTGTGCGGGTCCGATGGTGAGGACCACCGTGCTCATGGCGTCACGGACGAGCATGAATGGAGCCACCTCCTTGGTGGATCGGTTGTTCGGGAACCGATTCACAAGTTCACAAGTGGGGGGACTCTCAGAGTCGCAGCCCTGGGACGGGGCAGCAAGGGGGCACGCACGGGCGGAAAAGGGTGTATACGCCCGCCAGTTGACTGTCAGTAGCGCTGGTTGAGATATCCCAGCAGCTCTTCGTGGAGCAGACCGTTGGACGCGGCGGCGTTGCCGCTGTGCGGACCAGGGCGTCCGTCCAGACCGCTGAAGGATCCGCCCGCCTCTTGGACGACGATCGCTGTGGCCGCCATGTCCCAGAGTGACAGTTCCGGCTCGGCACAAATGTCCACCGAACCCTCGGCGACCATCATGTAGGGCCAGAAGTCGCCATAGCCGCGTGTGCGCCAGCAGGCCCGGGTCAGATCGAGGAAGCCGTCGAGCCGCCCCTGCTCCTCCCAGCCGCTCAGTGAGGAGTACGCGAACGAGGCGTCCCGGATCCGGCCGACCTTGGAGACCCGCAGCCGGCTCGCCGAGCTCAGACTGCGCCCGGTGTACGCGCCGCCGCCCTGCGCCGCCCACCAGCGGCGGCCGAGCGCCGGGGCCGACACCACGCCCACGACGGGCTGGTAGCCGCCCTCGCCCTGCACCATCAGCGAGATCAGCGTCGCCCAGACCGGCACTCCGCGCACATAGTTCTTGGTGCCGTCGATCGGGTCGATCACCCAGCGCCTCGGGCCCGTGCCCTCGATGCCGTACTCCTCGCCGAGGATCGCGTCACGCGGCCGCGCCCGCTGGAGCTGTCCGCGGATCAGCTCCTCCGCCGCCTTGTCGGCCTCGCTCACCGGCGTCATGTCCGGCTTGGTCTCGACCTTCAGGTCCAGAGCCTTGAACCGGTCCATCGTGGCGGCGTCGGCGGCGTCCGCGAGGACGTGGGCAAGACGCAGATCGTCGTGGTAGTCGGGCATGGTCGTCACTCTATCCGGGCGCAAGTGGGCGGTCCTGGGGCCCTGTCCCGCCCGGCTTCCGGGCCCTGTCCGGCAGGGCTCTTGACAGTGGATGGCCGCGCGTCAACTCTGAGCGCAGTGCCGCACGGCCCAAGAGGCGCACGGCCGCAGAGCCGTACGGCCGGGGAGGCGACGATGCCTACAGCGCGCGAGTCCTTGCTGAACGCCGCTCTCGCGGCGCTCGCCGATCTGCCCTGGTCGGGGGTGCGGATGGTCGATGTCGCCTCCGCCGCCGGGGTCTCGCGGCAGACCCTCTACAACGAGTTCGGCAGCAAGGACGGTCTCGCCCGCGCCATGGTGCGGCGCGAGGCCGACGCATATCTCCATGGCGTGGAGCGGCTGCTGGCCGAGCGGACCGGGGCCGCGGACCGGCTGGTCTCGGTCGCCGAGTGGACCGTCGCCGAGGCGCGCGCGAGGCCGCTGCTGCGGGCCCTGCTCACCGCCTGCTGGGGTGAGCGGCTGCCCGCGCCGAGGCCGGCCCGGCGCGGTGCGGTGCTGTCCGGGGTGCCCGCCCAGCGGCGCGCCGACGCGGGGCCGCCGTCCCCGTCGGAGCTGGTCGCGGCGGTACGGGACCGCTCGGTGGCCGCGCTGGAACAAGGGCTGTCCGAGGGGCGTACGAAGGAGGAGCCGGCCGATGTGGCGCGTCGCTGCGAGCTGGCGGCGCGGCTCGCGCTCGCCCATGTGGTCGCGCCCGTCGGCGAAGGGGTCGGGCAGCTGGTGCGCACGGCCGTGGGCGGGGCCGTCGGCGAGTGGGTCAGTGAGGCCGTCAGTGCGACGAGCCCGACAGCTGGAGACCGATGACGCCGACGATCACCAGCGAGATCGAGACGATCTTGAGGGTGGACACCAGGTCGCCGAGGAAGATCATTCCGTAGATCGCGGTGCCCGCCGCGCCGATGCCCGTCCACACCGCGTACGCGGGACCGACGTCGAGCTTCCTCAGGGCGAGCGTCAGCAGACCGAAGCTTCCCAGCGCGAAGGCGGCGAACGCGATGGTCGGCCACAGCCTGGTGAAGCCGTGCGAGAGTTTGAGGCAGACCGCGAACCCCGTCTCCAGGATTCCGGCGACCACTACCAGCAGCCACGCCATGGTCTGTGCCTCCCGCATCAGTCGGTGACTGCTTCGTCGGACTTGGTGCGATTATGCACTTACCAACTGCGGCGGGCCGCAAACGTGCGGGAGTCAGTCCCCCTCGCGTCGTTCCCTGGTGGCCAGCAGACGCCGCAATGAGTAGAGCCGCGCCGGATCCGCGTGCCCCTCGGCGACCCACTCGTCCAGCGCGCAGTCCGGCTCGTCATGACTGCATGCCCGCGGACAGCCCTCCGTACCCGGTACGAGATCGGGGAAGGCGAGGATCACGCGGGACGGATCGACATGGTGCAGACCGAAGGAGCGCACGCCCGGGGTGTCGATCACCCAGCCGCCCTCCTTGCCCGAGAGCGGCAGGGCCAGCGCCGATGTGGTGGTGTGCCGGCCGCGGCCCGTGACCGCGTTGACAACGCCCGTGCTCCGTCGACGGTCCTTCGGGACAAGGGCGTTGACCAGGGTCGTCTTGCCGACACCGGAGTGGCCGACGAACACGGTGGTCCGTCCCCGGAGGTGCTCGTAGACCCGGTCGGCCGCGGCGCCGTCCACGAACTCGTCGCGCGTGGTGACGATATGGGGGACGCCCAGCGCGCCGTACTTCTCCAGCAGTTCGTCGGGCGAGGCCAGATCCGACTTGGTCAGGACGAGGAGCGGGGTGAGCCCGCCGTCGTACGCCGCGACGATGCAGCGGTCGATCAGCCGCGGGCGCGGTTCCGGGTCGGCCAGCGCCGTCACGATCGCCAGTTGGTCGGCGTTGGCGACGACCACGCGCTCGTACGGATCGTCGTCGTCGGCGGTCCTGCGCAGCACCGACTTGCGCTCCTCGATGCGCACGATCCGCGCGAGGGTGTCCTTCTCGCCGGACAGATCGCCGACGATGCCGACACGGTCGCCCACCACAGCGGCCTTGCGGCCCAGTTCGCGGGCCTTCATGGCCATCACCACGCGGTCCTCGACGAGGCAGGTGAGCCGGCCCCGGTCGACGGTCAGGACCATGCCCTCGACCGCGTCCTCGTGCTTGGGGCGGATGTTGGAACGGGGCCGGTTGCCCTTGCGGTTGGGGCGGGAGCGGATGTCGTCCTCGTCGGTGTGCTTGCCGTAGCGGCGCATCTGTCGTCAGGCCCCGAGCATTCCGGCCCACATCCGCGGGAAGTCGGGCAGGGTCTTGGCGGTCGTCGCCACGTTCTCGATCTGTACGCCCTCGACGGCGAGGCCGATGATCGAGCCCGCCGTCGCCATCCGGTGGTCGTGGTACGTGTGGAAGACGCCGCCGTGCAGCGGGCGCGGGCGGATGTGCAGCCCGTCCTCGGTCTCGGTGACATCGCCGCCGAGCTCGTTGATCTCCTTGGTCAGGGCCGCGAGGCGGTCCGTCTCGTGGAGGCGAAGATGTGCCACGCCGCGCAGCGTGGAGGGGGAGTCGGCGAGCGCCGCGACCGCCGCGATGCCCGGGGTCAGTTCGCCGACCTCGCCGAGATCGACGTCGATGCCGTGGATGCGGCCCGTGCCGGTGAACGTGAGACCCGACTCGGTCAGTTCGCAGGCACCGCCCATCTCGGTGAAGATCCGGCGCAGTGCGTCACCGGGCTGGGTGGTGCGCTCGGGCCAGTCGGGGATGGTGACCCGGCCGCCGGTGATCAGCGCGGCGGCGAGGAACGGCTGGGCGTTGGACAGATCCGGCTCGACGGTCAGATCGCGGCCGAGCAGGGCGGAGGGGGAGACCCGCCAGACATTGGGCTCGCCGCCGGTCTCGGGCTCGTCGACCTGGGCGCCGACCGCGCGGAGCATGTCGACGGTCATCCGGATGTGCGGCATGGAGGGGAGGGTGCCGCCGATGTGGCGTACCTCCACGCCCTGGTTGAATCGCGGCGCTGACAGCAGAAGGGCGCTGACGAACTGCGAGGACGAGGAGGCGTCGATTTCCACCGAGCCGCCGTCCAGCGCGCCGCTGCCGAACACGGTCATCGGGAGCGAGCCGCGCCCGTCGTCGTCGATACGGGCGCCGAGGACGCGCAGCGCGTCGATCACGCCGTTCAGCGGGCGCTCGTAGGAACGGGGGTCGCCGTCGAAGCGGACCGCGCCGTCGGCCAGCGCGGCGACGGGGGGCAGGAAGCGCATCACCGTACCGGCGTTGCCGACGTCGATCGTGGCGGGGCCGTGCAGACCGGCGGGAATGACGCGCCAGGCCTCGCCCTCGCCGTCGTGGCTGCCCGCGACGGTGGAGCTGGAGGACACCGTCTCCTCGATGCCGACGCCCAGCGCGCGCAGGGCATCCGCCATCAGGAGGCTGTCGCGGGAGCGCAGCGGGCGGCGCAGCCAGCCGGGTTCGGCGGCCAGGGCCGCCAGCACCAGGGCCCGGTTGGTGACCGACTTGGACCCGGGCACGGTCACCGTCGCTTCGACGGCTCCGGTCGCGTAGGGGGCGGGCCACAGGGCGGGGTGCACGGAGCTTTCGGTCATGGCCATCACTTTAGTGGTTCCGCGAAGACCAGGATCTTGATCAAAAGTGGCGAAATCGGGGCGTAACCGGGGAGTGATAGAGGGCTCGGCCGGTCAGGTTTCCCGGCGCGTCCGCCCACCGGACCGCGGGTGTTCAAAGGCCCAGCAGCCAGCGGCCGCCGCCGATAAGTGAACACAGTGACACGGCATGGAACAGGAACAGCCACATCGCGGCCGGTACATGGGTCAGCCGGGACAGCTGATCGGCGTCCGAGTCCGGGGCCCCGCCGTGGCGCCGCTTGGACTGGAGCTCGAAGGCCGGTCGTACGCCGCCGAGCAGCAGGAACCAGACGGCGGTGTAGGCGAAGGCGGCCTGCACCTCGGCTTCTGTCAGCCAGGAGACAAGGAGGAAGGCGGCGCCGGTGAGGATCACGGTGAGCGCGCCGTACGCGTTGCGGATCATCACCAGCATCGCGATGAGCAGGGCGGTGGCCAGCCAGAGAAGCAGCGTGATGTGGTGCGCGGCGAGCAGCCAAGCCCCGCCGAGGCCCAGGAGCGGTGGCGCGGTGTAGCCCGCGGCCGCCGTAAGGATCATGCCGAGACCGGTGGGCTTGCCGCGGCTGACCGTGAGGCCGCTGGTGTCGGAGTGCAGCCGGATGCCGTCGAGCCGGCGGCCGGTGAGCAGCGCGACGAGGCCGTGGCCGCCCTCGTGGGCGATGGTGATGGCGTTGCGCGAGATCCGCCATATCGGGTGGGGTGCGACGACGCCGAGAGCGATGACGCCCGCGACGAGGACGAGCCATTCGTCGGGGGCGGGCTGAGAGCCGAAGACGCGGTCCCAGAGATCGGTGGCTGACTGTGTGATGGCCATTTCTCGGGCGGCTCCTCGGGCGGCGGGCAGGAGTGGCAGTCTGGCACTCATGTGCGGACGGTATGCAGCGAGTCGTAGGCCCGAGGATCTCTCAGGACTCTTCGAGGTCGAGAAGTGGGATTCCAAGGAGACGCTGGAGCCCGACTGGAACGTGGCCCCCACGAAGGACGTCTACGCGATTCTCGAGCGCCCTGTGAAAGACGCCCCGGACCGGCGTCCGGTTCGCCAGCTGCGGGCGCTGAAATGGGGGCTCGTGCCGTCGTGGGCCAAGTCACCCGAGGGCGCGGCACGGATGATCAACGCGCGGGCCGAGACGATTCACGAGAAGCCGTCCTTCCGCAAGCCCTTCGTCTCGCGGCGCTGCATCCTGCCCGCGGACGGCTATTTCGAGTGGGTGACCGGGGCGGGCGAGCGGGAGCTCGAGGTCGAGGGCAAGAAGAAGCGCCCGCGCAAGCAGCCGTACTTCGTGACGCCGGCGGACGGATCGGTGTTCGCGATGGCGGGGCTGTACGAGTTCTGGCGGGACCGGACGCTGCCGGACGAACATCCGCTGGCGTGGTGGGTGACGTGCTCGGTGATCACCACGGAGGCGGAGAAGGGCCCGCTGGGGGTGGCCCCGGCGCAGGGCCCCCGGTCGCTCTCCGACATCCACCCGCGGATGCCGCTGATGCTGACACCGGACCGGTGGGACGCGTGGCTGGACCCCTCACGGACGGACCTGGACGAACTGCGCGGGATGCTGGAACCGCCGCCGGAGGGGCTGATGCGGGCGTACGCGGTGACGACCGCGGTGAGCAATGTGCGCAACAACGGGCCGGAGCTGCTGGAGGAGCTGGCGGCGCCGGAGGTGGAGACGCTGTTCTGACCGCACCCCGTCGCGGCGCAGCCCTGTCGCACGCTTCGCGCGGCAGGATGGAAGCGTGAGTCGGATCGAGAGCGTGGAGACGGACGCCGGTGAGGCGCGTGTCACCTGGCATGCCGCCAGGCGGGCCCGGCTGGTGCTGGGGCTCGGGCACGGTGCCGGGGGCGGGATCGAGGCGCGGGATCTGCAGGCCGTCGCCCGGGGCCTGACCGCGGACGGGGTCACCGTCGCGCTGGTGGAGCAGCCCTGGCGGGTGGCCGGGAAGAAGGTCGCCCCCGCGCCGAAGACGCTCGACGCCGGATGGCGCGGCATCTGGCCCGTACTGGCGAAGTCCGGGCTGCCCGTGGTCGCCGGAGGGCGCAGTGCCGGGGCCCGTGTCGCCTGCCGGACCGCGGTCGAGCTCGGGGCCGTCGGGGTGCTCGCGCTGAGCTTTCCGTTGCATCCGCCGGGCCGTCCCGAGAAGTCCCGCGCCGACGAGCTGCTCGGAGCGGGCGTGCCCACCCTCGTCGTACAGGGCGGCAACGATCCCTTCGGGAAGCCCGCGGAATTCCCCGAGGGGGCGTACGAGCTCGTGGAAGTCCCCTACGGAGATCACGGCTTCGCCGTCCCCAAGCGGGCCGGGATCAGCGAGAGCGAGACGCTGCGGGTGATCACGGATGCGGTGCGGGACTGGGTCCGCGGGCTCCGGGAATGATGCGCGCGCACACACTGTTGAGGCGGTTGTCGGGACGTCAGTCACAGCGCACGGAGTAGGGAGTCCACAGCATGGGTTCGACCATCTGCCCGAGCCGCTCGAACACCGCTGACCTGGAGTGGACGGTGCTTTCCGCGGCCAAGACCGCCCCTCGTCGGGCGGCGGGCGGAGCGGATCGTCGTCTATCCTCCGAGTCGAGCGGGTCCGCATTCGGTCTCGCCACAGCGTTGGAGGAGGTGGGTCCGGTCACTGGGACCGACGCAGGGACCGACGACGGCCAGGCGGGGCAGTCCGAGGAGACGACTGCCGAGCGCAATGCCCGTTTCGAGCGGGACGCTCTCGGCTTCCTGGACCAGATGTACTCGGCCGCGCTGCGTATGACGCGGAATCCGGCTGATGCCGAGGATCTCGTGCAGGAGACGTATGCCAAGGCGTACGGATCCTTCCACCAGTTCCGCGAGGGCACGAACCTCAAGGCGTGGATGTACCGGATCCTCACGAACACCTTCATCAACTCGTACCGCAAGAAGCAGCGCGAGCCCCAGCGCAGTGGCGCCGAGGAGATCGAGGACTGGCAGCTGGCGCGCGCCGAGTCGCACATGTCGACCGGGCTGCGCTCCGCCGAGTCGCAGGCTCTCGACCACCTGCCGGACTCGGACGTCAAGGCAGCGCTGCAGGCCATTCCCGAGGAGTTCCGAATCGCGGTCTATCTCGCGGACGTAGAGGGCTTTGCGTACAAGGAGATCGCGGACATCATGGGAACACCGATCGGGACGGTGATGTCCCGCCTGCACCGGGGCCGCCGTCAACTGCGCGGCATGCTTGAGGATTACGCGCGCGAGCGCGGACTCGTACCCGCCGGTGCGGGGGAGTCGAACAACGCGAAAGGCTCGGGCTCATGAGCTGCGGAGAGCCGCACGAGACGGACTGCTCAGAGGTCCTGGACCATCTCTACGAGTTTCTCGACCGTGAGATGTCCGAGAGCGACTGCACGAAGTTCGAGGTGCACTTCGAGGAGTGCTCGCCGTGCCTGGAGAAGTACGGTCTCGAGCAGGCGGTGAAGAAGCTCGTCAAGCGTTGCTGCGGACATGACGACGTGCCCAGCGATCTGCGGGCCAAGGTCATGGGGCGCATCGATCTCATCCGCTCGGGGCAGGCCGTGCCCGACCACGATGTGACGGTCGCCGGCGCGGACCTCCCGGGTCTCGCCCAGGAGTAGCCGACAAACAAACTCGTACACGCGTTCAGGGTGCGTCGCGATTCTCGCGGCGCACCCTGCTCGTATGTTCACCCACGTGTCACCCGTGGGTGCGAACAGAGCGCATCCGCCCGCCGTTCACCCTTCAACTCGCTAGCCTGGCGCTCGATTTGAGGAGGGGGCTGGGCGGTGACGGCCATACCGACGGCGGCACGTGCGTACATTCTCGGCGCCGTGCTCTGCGCTGCGGCCTGCGCGCTGCCGCTGCTGCCCCCTGTGAGGCCGGGCGCCACGGTGCCTTGGAGCGCGCTGCTGCTGGCCGGTCTGTACGCGGTGTGCGAGATGCCCGCCCGCTGGCGCTGTCCCGGCGACCGGGTGCCGGTCGGCGCCGGGTCCTTCTTCCCCGTGCTGCTCGCCGCGGCCTTTGTGCTGCCGCCCCCCGCGGCCGCGCTCGTCGCCGTGCCCGGCGCGCTGCTGGGGCGGGTGGACCAGCGGCCCGCGGGTGTACGGCGGATCTGGCGCGCCGCCCGGCTCTCGCTCGCGACCTGGGGCGCGGCGCAGGCGTATCTGCTGCTCGGCGGCGGGCGGACGCTGCGCGTACCGGACTTTCCGTATGCGCTGCTGCCGGCCGCGGCCGGAGCCCTCGCCTTCTGTCTGGTGCTGACCGCGCTCGACGGCGGCATCCTCGCCACCGCGGAACGGCTGCCCGTACGCAGCGCCTGGCGCGGGCCGCTGCTGCGCTCACTGGCTCCGCACCTCGTGCACGGGCTCGCCGGGCTGATGATGGCGGTGCTGTGGCGCAGTCCGTACGGGCCGCTGTCCGCGCTCCTCGTCCTGCTGCCGATGTACATCTCCTGCTGGATCTTCGCGCAGTACCACCATGAGCGGGCCGCGCATCAGGCGACGATCCGGGCGCTGGTGCAGGCGGTCGACATCAAGGACAAGTACACCCGGGGGCACAGCGAGCGGGTGGGGCGCGCGTCCGTGCTGATCGCGCGCGAACTGAGCATGGACGAAGGGCGCCTGGAGGTGCTCAGGTCCGCCGGGATCCTGCACGACGTGGGCAAGCTCGGGGTGCCGACGCGCGTACTGCGCAAGGACGGTCCGCTGACGCCGCAGGAGCGGCGGGTGATCGAGCTGCATCCGGAGTACGGGCACGAGATGGTGCGCGGGATCGGATTCCTGGGGGAGGCGCGGGCGGCGATCCTGCACCACCACGAGCGGCTGGACGGCAGCGGATATCCGTACGGTCTGGTGGGGCCGCAGATCCCCGAGTTCGCGCGGGTGGTCGCGGTCGCGGACGCCTTCGACGCGATGACCTCGACGCGTTCGTACAGCCGGGCGCGGCCGGTGGACGCGGCGCTCGAGGAGCTGAAGCGGTGCGCGGGGACGCAGTTCGACCCGCAGATGGTGCAGGCACTGGTGCGGGCGCTCGCCCGGCACGGCTGGGAGACCTCGGTGACATCGGACGAGCCGGTCGCGCAGGCGGCGTGCGGAAACGTCCCGCCACAGCCTGAGCAGCAACCGGAGTCGCAGCCGCAGCCCGTCCGGTTGCCGGTCCGTGGGCCGCTCGCGGGCCGCGACGGTGCGCCGGGCGGACCGGAGTGAGCCCGGCGGCCGGGATCACCGTTCGCGGGGTGTACGCCGCCGCCGCCCTGCTCACCGGTGGGGCCCTCGCCCTGACCCTGTGGCAGGGGCTCGAACAGCCCGCAAACGCCCTGGCCTTCGGGACGTTCATCGCCGTCGGGGAGCTGGCCCGCTGGGGCGCTCTGCTCGGGGAGCGCGAACCGGCGCCCCTCGGTGCCGCCGGAGCCCTCGCGTACGCGCTCCTGGGGGAGTGCGCAGGGCAGCCCACGACACACGGCGTGCTGCAAGTCGTCTGCGTCGTCGTCGCGGCAGCGCTCGCCGGTGCCGTGCCCCATGTGGCGCGGGGGAGCGGGCCCGCGCTCGATCATGTGGCGCGGCGGGTGCTGACCGTCTCCTTCGCCGCCGCCTGCTTCCAGCCGCTGTACAACTCCGGCGAGTTGGAGCGCTGGGTCGGACACGGGGCGTACTACCCGCTGTTCCTCGTCGTCCTGCTCCTGCTGACCGCCCTGTGCGACGCCGTACTGGCCGCCGCGATGCTGCACGCCCGCACCACTGGCTTCCCGTACACACCACTGCTGCGTGAGGAGCTCAGAGCCCTCCTCGGCATCGGTTCGGCCGTCTGCGCGACCGGGGCCGTGATGGCGCTCTCCGTCGCCGTCGCAGGGCTCTGGGCGCTGCCCGTGTTCTGTGTGCCGCTGCTGCTGACGCAGCTGTCCTTCCGCCGGTACGCGGCCGTGCGCACCACCTACCGGCAGACCATCGCCTCCCTCGCCCGGTCGACCGAGATCGCCGGATACACCCGGCCGGGCCATGCCCGCCGGGTCGCGGCGCTCTCCACCGCGGTGGGGCGCGAGCTGGGGCTCTCGGGCTCCGAGCTGACCGTTCTGGAGTACGCGGCCCTGATGCACGACATCGGGCAGCTCTCGCTCGTGGACCCCGTTCGGGACGGGGCCACCGCCCTGCTGCCCGTGGCCGAGCAGCGGCGGATAGCCCTGCTGGGGGGTGCGGTCGTGCGCCAGACCGGGGTCCCGGCCGCCGTCGCGGTCGTTGTGGAGCTGCAGGCAGATCCGTACCGCGAACAGCCGCTGCCCGCCCGGATTGTCCGCGCCGTCAACGCATACGACGATCTGACCGGGGGAAGCGGACGAACAGCGGGCGGAGTGCTCGGCGCACTCGAACAGCTGCGTCTGGGCACAGGGCGGGACTACCAGCCAGAGGTCGTCGAATCGCTCGCCAGAGTCCTTGCCCGAGGCGGTCTGGCCCCGGTGCCGCCTGGGTAACCCATGGGTAATGAGCGAGCCTCCAGCTCGGCATGGTTGGATGCGAAGGAAGGCACAAAACAGGTGTCCGGGGGCAGTGACCCGAGCGACCGGCAGGCGGGAATCGTGAGGATCTTCGGGAAGGTACGGCATCGGCCCTCCGCCTCGTGGCGGCAGGCCACCGACCGCGCGTTCACGCTGATCGGCGACGGCCGGTACGAGGACGCGGGCGCGCTGCTGACAAGGGCGGCGGACCTGGAGCCCTGGCTCTCGGAGTCCTGGTTCAACCTTGCACTTCTGCACAAGTTCCGGCACGACTGGGAGCAGGCCCGCGCCGCCGGCCTGCGGGCCGTCGCGCTGCTGGACAAGGAGACCGGCGCCCCCGACTGGTGGAACGTCGGGATCGCCGCCACCGCCCTCCAGGACTGGCCGCTGGCCCGCCGCGCCTGGCAGGCCTACGGACTCAAGGTGCCCGGCGCGGCCGCGGCGAACGGCGAGCCGGTCGGCATGGAGCTCGGCAGCGCCGCCGTACGGCTGTCGCCCGAGGGCGAGGCCGAGGTGGTGTGGGGCCGCAGGCTTGATCCGGCACGGATAGAAGTGCTCTCGATCCCGCTGCCGTCCTCCGGGCGGCGCTGGGGCGAGGTCGTCCTGCACGACGGCGTGCCGCACGGCGAGCGGACCACCACCGCCGGGCCCTCGTACCCCGTGTTCGACGAGATCGAGCTCTGGGCGCCCTCTCCCGTCCCCACCTGGGTGGTGCTGCTGGAAGCCGCGACCGAGGCCGACCGGGACGCCCTGGAGCAGCTCGCCTCCGACGCCGGCTTCGCCGCCGAGGACTGGTCCTCCTCCGTGCGGCTGCTGTGCCGGGCCTGCTCCGAGAGCCGGATGCCCAGCGCCGAGGGCGAGGGCGAGCACCTGGACCCGCACGACCACAGCGAGCCGGGCCACCCGGGACCGCTGGGCCACCGCACAGCGGGCGATCTGTGGTCGCCGGAGCGCGAGTGCGGGATCGCCGCCCCCGCCGGGCTGGTCCGGGGCCTGCTGGACGGCTGGGTCGCCGACAGCCCCGGCACCCGTGAGTGGCGGGATCTCGAAGAAGTCTGCTGACCGAGGGCCGTAGGCTGTACGGGATCGATTCGGGTTCCCAGGAAGGCGCAGAAGCGGCCATGGCGCAGCAGCAGACGGACGAGCAGGTGAACGACGGCTTCGTCGTCGACACGGAGAACTGCGAGGAGCGCGAGCTGGCGTACCGCGAGCGCGGCACGGCCCGCCCGATCACGGTCGTCGGCAACCCCGTGCTCCACAAGGAGTGCAAGGACGTCACCGAGTTCGACGACAAGCTCGCGGCTCTGATCGACGACATGTTCGCCAGCCAGAAGGCGGCGGAGGGCGTGGGCCTTGCCGCCAACCAGATCGGCGTCGACCTCAAGGTCTTCGTGTACGACTGCCCCGACGACGACGGCCGACGTCACACCGGTGTCGTCTGCAACCCGGTGCTGGAGGAGCTGCCGCCGGAGCTGCGCGTCCTCGACGACTCCAACGAGGGCTGCCTCTCCGTCCCGACGGCCTACGCCTCGCTGGCCCGCCCCGACTACGCGGTGGTGCGCGGCCAGGACGCCGAAGGCAATCCGATCAAGGTGCGCGGCACGGGCTACTTCGCCCGCTGCCTCCAGCACGAGACGGACCATCTGTACGGCTACCTGTACATCGACCGGCTCTCCAAGCGGGACCGCAAGGACGCGCTGCGCCAGATGGAAGAGGGCACGCCGCGCTACGAGACCGTCCCCAAGGCCTGATCCTTCGGGGAGCGCCTGCCGGGGCGGTGCGTCACGCGACGCCGTGCAGCGGGCCCCGGAAGGTGCGGCGGTAGGCGTGCGGCGTGGTGCCGAGCGTCCGCAGGAAGTGGTGGCGCAGTGCGGCCGCGTTGCCGAAGCCGGCGCGGCCCGCGATCGCGTCCACCGTCTCGTCCGTCGTCTCCAGCAACTCCTGTGACAGCAGCACCCGTTGGCGCAGCAGCCAGCGGTAGGGAGTGGTGCCCGTCTCCTGCTGGAAGCGGCGGGCGAAGGTACGCGGCGACATATGCGCCCGGGCGGCGAGCTGCTCGACGGTCAGCTCGACGTCCAGATGCCGCTCCATCCAGGCCAGCACCTCGCCGACCGTGTCGCACGAGGTGCGCGGCAGCGGGCGGTCGATGTACTGCGCCTGGCCGCCGTCGCGGTGCGGCGGCACCACCATGCGGCGGGCGATGCTGTTGGCGGTCTCGGGGCCGTGCTCCTGGCGTACGACATGGAGGCAGGCGTCGATCGCCGCCGCGGTGCCGGCCGAGGTGATCACCGGCCCCTCGTCGACGTACAGCACATCGGGGTCGACGAGGGCCCGCGGACAGCGCTCGGCCAGGGCACGGGCGTGCCGCCAGTGGGTGGTGCAGCGGCGGCCGTCGAGCAGCCCGGCGGCACCGAGGACGAAAGCGCCGGTGCAGACGCTCAGCACGCGCGCACCGCGGTCGACGGCGCGGCGCAGCGCGTCGAGCAACTCCTGGGGATACTCGCGGGTCGGGTAGGAACCGCCGGTGGGCACGGCGATGAGATCAGCGTCCTCCAGCCGTTCGAGGCCGTACGGAGTGCTGATGGTGAACCCCGCATGCGTGCGCAGGACGGGGCCCTCGGCGGAGACTGCCGCGAAGTCGTACACGGGCAGTCCGTCGTCGCTGCGGTCGAGGCCGAAGATCTCGCTGACGACCCCGAGCTCGAAGGGATGCACGTCCTCCAGGAGGACGGCGGCCACGTTTTTCAGCATGGGACCATTGTGGCAGCAATTCGATGATTCATGACAGTCCTGCCACTGACTTTCTTGGCGCGCGAGGACGACAGTGGACGGCATGAACACATTCCTCGAGTACCTCTTCGTCATCGCCCTCCTCGGGCTCGTCCTCCTTCCCGCACTGGTGGGAAACGTCAGGGAGCGCATCGTCGACCGCCAGCTGCGCGAGGCGGAGCTGGGCCGGAGGGACGTGCGCCGGGCCAGGCTGCTTCAGGCCGAGCTGCGAGAGGCCCGGCGTCGTTCCTCGACCACTGCTCGGGTCCGTGCTCCGGTGCGCACGCCGGTCCCGTCGAGGACGATCGTGAGCCCGAAGCCCACGCCCGTCTCCCGCCGGAACGCGGCAGCGGTGAAGGCCCCGTGCAATGCGGAGTAGCGGTCCGTGGGCCGTCAAGCCGATGGTGCGCCGAACCACTTGGGCAGCCGGCCGAGCAGATCCTGCTGGTCGTCACCGACCCACGCCACATGGCCGTCCGGTCGCAACAGCACAGCGGGCACGTCCAGTTCCTCGCTGAGGTCGACGACGTGGTCGACCCGGTCCGCCCAGCCCTCCACCGAGAGCCGGCCGGTCTGGTCGAGCAGCAGCCCGCGGCCGCCGTGCATCAGCTCGTAGAGGCGACCCTGCTTCAGCTTCACGTCCCGCAGCCGCCGGCCGAGCAGTTCATGGCCCTCGCCGAAGTCGTAGCGGACCCCGATCGCGGTGATCTTCTCGGTCAGGTACCGGTTCACGTCCTCGAAGTCCATCAGTTCCGACACCAGCCGGCGCACTGACCGGGGACCCGGCTCGGGGGACATCAGCAGCATCATCGCGCGGGTGTTCTCCAGCACGTCGGCGGCGACCGGGTGCCGTTCGGTCTGGTAGCTGTCCAGCAGCCCCTCCGGCGCCCAGCCGCCCACCTCGGCGGCCAGTTTCCAGCCGAGATTGAACGCGTCCTGGATGCCGAGGTTGAGCCCCTGCCCGCCGGCCGGCGGGTGGATGTGCGCCGCGTCGCCCGCCAGCAGCACCCGGCCGACCCGGTAGCGCTCGGCCAGCCGGGTGGCGTCGCCGAAGCGGGAGAGCCAGCGCGGCGAGTGCACGCCGAAGTCGGTACCCGCGAACACCCGCAGCTGCTTCTTCACCTCCTCGAGGGTCGGCGGGACCGAGCGGTCCTCGGCCAGCCCTTCGGCGGGTACGACGACGCGGTACACCCCGCCCCCGAAGGGTCCGACGCCGAACCGGAACTGGGTCTTGCGGACTTCGGCCACCACGGCGGCCACCGTCTCCTGCGGTACGGCCACCTCCATCTCGCCCAGCAGCGTCTCGACCCTGGTGGGCTCACCGGGGAAGCCGACGCCGAGCAGCTTGCGCACCGTGCTGCGGCCGCCGTCGCAGCCGACGAGGTAGCGCGAGCGCAGCTGTGTGCCGTCGGCCAGCTCGGCGGTCACCCCGTCGTCGTCCTGGCTCAGCCCGACCAGCTCGCAGCCGCGCCGGATATCGACGCCGACTTCGGTGGCGTGCTCGGTCAGCAGGCGGTCGGTGATGGTCTGCGGGATGCCGAGGACATACGGATGTGCGGTGTCCAGCCGCTCCGGCGACGGCTTCGGGATGCCGGCGTAGAAACCACCGACCGGGTACTGCTGGCCGAGCGCGAGGAACCGCTCCAGCAGACCGCGCTGATCCATCACCTCGACGCTGCGCGCGTGCAGACCGAGCGCGCGGACAAACCTGGTCGGCTCCGTCTCCTTCTCCAGCACGAGCGCGTGCACGCCGTGCAGCCGCAACTCGCAGGCCAGCATCAAGCCGGTCGGTCCACCGCCGGCAATGATCGCGTCAATCATGAAATCCCCCATTCGATTCGACAAAGCACACGTACTTCGCGAATCCCTGATTTACGCAGGTCCTGGCTTCGGCTGACGATTCTGCGCCACGCCCCGGGTCTTGCCGCAAGGCCCCCTGTGCGCTATATGTTGAAAGTGGCAAGGAGTGGGCAAGCTCCTTGCCTTTACTTTTGTCGGCACGAGCAACGACAAGGCCGGGCGGATGCACCCCTGCATCCGCCCGGCCGGTTCTCCCGTCCCCCCGTGACGGGAGAGATCTGTGAGGTCTCGAGTGAGGCCTAGAAGTCGTCGTCGAAGCCGACCGAGCCCTCCACCGCCACCTGGTACGCGGACGGACGGCGCTCGAAGAAGTTCGTCAGCTCCTGGACGCCCTGGAGCTCCATGAAGGAGAACGGATTCTCCGAGCCGTACACCGGGGCGAAGCCGAGCCGGGTGAGCCGCTGGTCGGCGACGCACTGCAGGTATTCGCGCATCGACTCGGTGTTCATGCCGGGCAGACCGTCGCCGCACAGATCGCGGCCGAACTGCAGCTCCGCCTCGACGGCCTCCCTCAGCATGTCGGTGACCTGCTGCTGGAGTTCGTCGTCGAAGAGCTCGGGCTCCTCCTTGCGGACCGTGTCCACGACCTCGAAGGCGAAGTTCATGTGCATGGTCTCGTCGCGGAAGACCCAGTTGGTGCCGGTGGCCAGGCCGTGCAGCAGGCCGCGGGAGCGGAACCAGTAGACGTACGCGAACGCGCCGTAGAAGAACAGCCCCTCGATGCAGGCCGCGAAGCAGATCAGATTCAGCAGGAAGCGCCGCCGGTCGGCCTTCGTCTCCAGCCGGTCGATCTTCTCGACCGAGTCCATCCACTTGAAGCAGAACTGGGCCTTCTCGCGGATGGAGGGGATCTCCTCCACCGCGTCGAACGCGGCCGCGCGGTCATCCGGATCGGGGAGGTAGGTGTCGAGCAGCGTCAGATAGAACTGGACGTGCACGGCCTCCTCGAAGAGCTGACGGCTCAAGTAGAGCCGCGCCTCGGGGGAGTTGATGTGCTTGTAGAGCGTGAGCACCAGGTTGTTGGAGACGATCGAGTCGCCGGTCGCGAAGAACGCGACCAGCCGGCCGATCATGTGCTGCTCGCCCGGCGTGAGCTTGGCGAGGTCGGCGACGTCGGAGTGGAGGTCGACCTCCTCGACGGTCCAGGTGTTCTTGATCGCGTCGCGGTAGCGCTCGTAGAAGTCCGGGTAGCGCATCGGACGCAGGGTCAGCTCGAAGCCCGGGTCGAGGAGATTCTTGTTCTCGGTAGTGGTCATTACTGGCAGGCCTCGCAGGACTCGGGGTTTTCGAGGGAGCAGGCGATCGCGTCGTCGTCGGGCGCGGACGCCTGCTGCACGGGAATGGTCGCCTGCGACTGGGCGGCGCGGGCGATCCGGGTCGCCGGGCGTGAGCGCAGGTAGTACGTCGTCTTCAGGCCCTGCTTCCAGGCGTACGCGTACATCGAGCTGAGCTTCCCGATGGTCGGCGTCTCCAGGAACAGGTTCAGCGACTGCGACTGGTCCAGGAACGGAGTACGGGCGGCGGCCATGTCGATCAGGCCGCGCTGCGGGATCTCCCACGCCGTGCGGTACAGCGCGCGGACATCGGAGGGGATCCAGTTGAAGCCCTGCACCGAGCCGCTGGACTCGCGCAGCGCCTCGCGGGTCTGCGCGTCCCATACGCCCAGCTGCTTCAGCTCCTCCACGAGATAGGCGTTGACCTGGAGGAACTCACCGCTGAGCGTCTCGCGCTTGAACAGGTTGGAGACCTGGGGCTCGATGCACTCGTACACGCCCGCGATCGAGGCGATGGTGGCGGTCGGCGCGATGGCGAGGAGGAGCGAGTTGCGCATGCCGCTCTTCGCCACCCGCGCGCGCAGGGCGTCCCAGCGCTCGGGCCAGTTGAGCTCGACGTCGTAGTGGTCGGGGTGCAGCACGCCACGGGCCGCGCGGGTCTCGGACCAGGCGGGCAGCGGGCCGTTGCGCTCGGCGAGCGAGCAGGACGCCTCGTACGCGGCGAGCATGATCCGCTCGGCGATCCTCGTGGAGAGCGCCTTCGCCTCGGGGGAGTCGAAGGGCAGGCGCAGCTTGAAGAAGACGTCCTGAAGACCCATCGCGCCCAGGCCTACCGGACGCCACCTGGCGTTGGAACGGCCCGCCTGCTCGGTCGGGTAGAAGTTGATGTCGACGACCCGGTCGAGGAAGGTCACGGCGGTACGGACGGTCTCGTCCAGGCGCTCCCAGTCGATGCCGTCGCCCGCGACGAACGAACCCAGGTTGACCGAGCCGAGGTTGCACACGGCGGTCTCGCCGTCGTCCGTGACTTCGAGGATCTCGGTGCACAGGTTGGAGCTGTGCACGACCCGGCCGGGCTCGGCGGTCTGGTTGGCGGTGCGGTTGGAGGCGTCCTTGAAGGTCATCCAGCCGTTGCCGGTCTGGGCGAGCGTACGCATCATCCGGCCGTACAGCTCGCGCGCCGGGATGGCCTTGCGGGCCAGGCCCTGGGCCTCCGCCTTGCGGTACGCGGCGTCGAACTCCTCGCCCCACAGGTCGACCAGCTCGGGCACATCGGCGGGCGAGAACAGCGACCACTCGGCGTCGGCCTCGACGCGGCGCATGAACTCGTCCGGGATCCAGTGCGCGAGGTTGAGGTTGTGCGTACGCCGCGCGTCCTCACCGGTGTTGTCGCGCAGCTCCAGGAACTCCTCGATGTCCGCGTGCCAGGTCTCCAGATAGATCGCGGCCGCGCCCTTGCGCCGGCCGCCCTGGTTCACGGCGGCGACCGAGGCGTCGAGGGTCTTCAGGAACGGCACGATGCCGTTGGAGTGCCCGTTGGTGCCGCGGATCAGCGAACCGCGGGCGCGGATACGGGAGTACGAGAGGCCGATACCACCCGCGTGCTTGGACAGGCGGGCGACCTGGTGGTAGCGGTCGTAGATCGAGTCCAGCTCGTCAAGGGGGGAGTCCAGCAGATAGCAGGACGACATCTGCGGGTGGCGGGTCCCGGAGTTGAAGAGCGTGGGCGAGGAGGGGAGGTAGTCGAGCCTGCTCATCAGCCGGTAGAGCGCGGCGACCTCGTCGAGGGCGCGGGTGCTGTTGTCCTCCGCGAGGCCCGAGGCGACGCGCAGCATGAAGTACTGCGGGGTCTCGATCACCTGACGGGTGATCGGATGCCGCAGCAGATAGCGGCTGTAGAGGGTGCGCAGACCGAAGTAGCCGAAGCGGTCGTCCGCGTCCCGGTCGATCAGCGCGTCCAGCCGGGCGGCGTGCAGCGCCACGAACTCGGCCGTGCGGTCGGCGATCAGGCCCTCGCGGTGGCCGACGGCGACCGAGGCGGAGAAGGAGACCGCGCCCTGTCCGGCTGCCTCGTCGGCGATATGACGGGTCAGCAGGCGGGCGGCGAGCCGGGAGTAGGCAGGGTCCTCGGAGATCAGCCCCGCGGCCGCGTCGGTGGCCAGGCTCCGGAGTTCGGCCGCGTCCGAACCGGCGTGCCGGCCGCGCAGCGCGGCGGCGGCGACACGGCCGGGGTCGGTGTCGGGCAGATCGGCGGTGAGACCCGTCAGGGTCCGCAGAAGGGCGGTCCCGGGGCCGTCGGCCACCTGCTCGGAGATGCCTGAAGCCGGATCGGCTGGCGCGATGGTCACGTGGTGCTCTCCCTCGCTCGGCTCTGGGCCGGCGGGGGGAGGGGGTCACGGGCGCGCGTCAGGGGACGGCTCACCGCGTCCACCGGCCCAACCGCGAGGCCCGGACGTGTCGGCACCCGGTTCGGTCGAGCCGGATGCACCGTCGGCAGGTCTTCGGACTGGTGGGGTACGACAAAGCGCACCGCATCACACCGTTGCGGGACAGTTCCGGATTCGCACCGGATTCCCCTGCGGCGACAGCGAGCATGAGCATACATGTGGGGGCGGGGAGTTGCCGCACCCACCACATGTTGTGTCGGGGCGGCTACGGGGTGCGGGGTGCGCCTGCGGCGGGCTTGTTCCCCACCCCGCCCCTTCCCTTAACCGGGGCTCCGCCCCGGACCCCGCTCCTCAAACGCCGGAGGGGCTGAATATGCGGCTCGGCCGCACATCCAGCCCGTCCGGCGTTTGAGGACATGCGGCCGAAGGTCGCATTCGGGTCTGGGGGCTTGCCCCCGGATCGGGAAGGGGCGGGTAGGGGAACAGCCCCGCGCAGCGGCACCCGCGCCACGTCCGACCGTCAGTGACCCGCGCCCGCCGTCGCCGACGGCAGTTCCGCCTTCACGCCCGGATCCCCCGCGTCCGCCGTGTAGTCCGACGGCGATGTCTCGTCGACGCCCTCCGGCGCCTTCAACGCCCGCAGTACGAACGTCAGCACCACCGTCACCACCACGTTCAGCACGAACGCCGTCAGACCGATGTACCCGATCTCGCCGAAGCCCGGAATCTCCGCCGACGAGCCGCCGAAGTGCTTCTGCGTCGGGCTGGCCACTCCGTACGCCGCCGCTGTGCCGTAGATCATGCCGACAGCCCAGCCCGCCAGCAGTGCCCAGCGGTGGAACCAGCGGGTGAACAGGCCGCCCACCAGCGAGGGGAAGGTCTGGAGGATCCAGATGCCGCCCAGAAGCTGGAAGTTGATGGCCACCGTCTTGTCCATCGTCAGGACGAAGGCCAGCGCGCCGACCTTCACCAGGAGGGACACCAGCTTGGAGACCTTGGTCTCCTGCGCGGGCGTCGCGTCCGGCTTGATGAAGTCCTTGTAGATGTTCCGCGTGAACAGATTCGCCGCCGCGATCGACATGATCGCCGCCGGCACCAGCGCCCCGATGCCGATCGCCGCGAAGGCGACACCGGCGAACCAGTCGGGGAACATGTTCTCGAACAGCTGCGGGATGGCCAGCTGACCGTTCTTCACCTTCACGCCCGCCGCGATCGCCATGAAGCCGAGCAGCGCCAGCAGGCCCAGCATCAGTGAGTACAGCGGCAGAATCGTGGTGTTGCGCCGGATCACGTCGCGGCTGCGCGAGGAGAGCGTCGCCGTGATCGAGTGCGGATACATGAACAGCGCAAGGGCGGACCCCAGTGCCAGCGTGGCGTAACCCCACTGGCCCGCCTCCGCCGGTGCCAGCGCGCCCCGTGGCTTGTCCGTCGCCGGGTTGATCTGCGCCAGCGCGTCGCCCGCCTTGGCGAAGATCTCGTCGAAGCCGCCGAGCTTGATCGGGATGTAGATGATCGCCACCGCGATGACGATGTAGATCAGCGTGTCCTTGACGAAGGCGATCAGCGCGGGGGCCCTCAGCCCGGAGGAGTACGTGTACGCCGCGAGCACACCGAAGGCGATCAGCAGCGGCAGGTCCTTGACGAACCAGTTCGTCGTCTCGCCGCCGCCGACGCCCATCACGTCCAGTACGGCCTGGATGCCGACCAGTTGGAGCGCGATGTACGGCATCGTCGCCAGGATGCCGGTGACGGCGACCGCCAGCGACAGGCCCTTCGAGCCCCAGCGTCCGCGGACGAAGTCCGAGGTGGTGACGTATCCGTGCTTGTGCGAGACCGACCACAGCCGCGGCAGGAAGGTGAAGATCAGCGGGTAGACCAGGATCGTGTACGGGACGGCGAAGAAGCCCGCCGCGCCCGCCGCGTAGATCGCCGCGGGGACGGCGACGAAGGTGTACGCCGTGTAGAGGTCGCCGCCGAGCAGAAACCAGGTGACCCAGGTGCCGAACGACCGGCCGCCCAGGCCCCATTCGTCGAGGCTGTCGCTCTCGGCCCTGCGCCAGCGCGCGGCCAGGAAGCCCATGACCGTGACGGCCAGGAAGAAGAAGATGAAGACGCCGAGTGCGACGCCGTTCACGCCGTCGTTCACTTCGACGCACCCCCCTTGCGGGCGCGCTGGTCGCGCTGCCACAGCGTGTAGGCGACCACGGTGAGTGCGGTGGAGATGAGCACCCAGAGCATCTGGTACCAGTAGAAGAACGGGATGCCGATGAACGTCGGCTCGGTCTTCGCGTACGAGCCGACCCAGAGCATCGCGACGAACGGCGCGAAGAGGCAGAGGGCGACGATCACGCGCACCGGCGTGATCACTGGTTGTTTCTCGTCCGTCACTTCCGTCACATCTGACATACGGCGGTTCCGTCCCCTCACGTATCACCAGTTGTAATGCGCAGGAAATCTAGGGGAGGGTTCTGACCAGCGTCACCCCCGTCCGCATATCGGTACGGCAACGACTTGGCGGTGGCGTCTCGTCAGCAGGCCGAACCCCGTGGTGGGATCCGGCCTGTTGACGGTCCGTCCGGTCCGAGCGCACCCGGCAAACCCGGCTGGCCGCCGTGTCAGTCCTGCGGCCGCTGGAGCCTGGCTACGCTGCAGTCTCCCGGGGGACAACCCCCGGACCCCCGGCAAACCCGGCTGGCCGCCGTGTCAGTCCTGCGGCCGCTGGAGCCTGGCTACGCTGCAGTCTCCCGGGGGACAACCCCCGGACCCCCGGCAAACCCGGCTGGCCGCCGTGTCAGTCCTGCGGCCGCTGGAGCCTGGCTACGAACTTGTACCGGTCGCCCCGGTACACCGAGCGCACCCACTCCACCGGCTCGCCCTGCGCGTCCAGCGAGTGGCGCGAGAGCATCAGCATCGGCAGGCCCACGTCCGTGCCGAGAAGCCCGGCCTCGCGCGGGGTGGCCAGCGAGGTCTCGATCGTCTCCTCGGCCTCGGCCAGACGGACGTCGTACACCTCCGCCAGCGCCGTGTAGAGCGAGGTGTACTTCACCAGGCTGCGGCGCAGCGCCGGGAAGCGCTTGGCCGAAAGGTGCGTCGTCTCGATCGCCATCGGCTCGCCGCTCGCGAGCCTCAGCCGCTCGATCCGCAGCACCCGCCCGCCGGTCGAGATGTCCAGCAGTCCGGCCAGCGTGTCGTCGGCCGTGACATAGCCGATGTCCAGCAGCTGCGAGGTGGGCTCGAGGCCCTGGGCCCGCATGTCCTCGGTGTACGAGGTGAGCTGGAGAGCCTGCGAGACCTTGGGCTTGGCCACGAAGGTGCCCTTGCCCTGGATGCGCTCCAGTCGGCCCTCGACGACCAGTTCCTGAAGCGCCTGGCGCACCGTGGTGCGCGAGGTGTCGAACTCGGCCGCCAGTGTGCGCTCCGGCGGCACGGGCGTGCCGGGCGGAAGCGTTTCGGTCATGTCGAGCAAGTGGCGCTTGAGCCGGTAGTACTTGGGCACGCGCGCGGTACGGGCCACTGCCCCGCCCTCGGCTTCGGTGCCGCCCCCGTCCGTGGTCATGGCCCGCCTTCCCGACTCCTGTGCTGCTGCCGTCACCGGCTCCTCCGTCTGTTGCGGCTCACATGGTGGCACGGGCACGGTCACGGGTCCTCGCCTGCCCTCAGGTGTCGGTCCGATAACGGACGCGACAGCCCTTCTTATACACCCTTGACACCCCTAAAGGTCTAGGCCAAGCTCCGGGTACTGGTCTAAACCATTAAAGACCAGGTCCCAGCCCCACGAGCAGTACTCGTCGTATGTCTTCGCGGTGGGCGGGGGGTTGCAGGCATCCCTGAGGAGGGTGACGTGAAGCGCAAGCTCATCGCGGCGGTAGGCGTCGCGGGCATGATGATCGGTCTGGCGGCCTGTGGCGATTCGGACAAGGGCGGGGACAAGGCCGGCGGCGGCGACGCCAAGGAACTGACCGTCTGGCTGACGGTCGACGCGCAGAACAACTGGCCCGATCTGGTGAAGGCCGCCGACGCGGCGGTCGTCAAGAAGCACCCGGGCATCAAGATCAAGCACGAGTACTACGGCTGGCCGGACAAGAACGCCAAGCTCGACGCCGTACTCGCCACGGACAAGGCTCCGGACGTGGTCGAGATGGGCAACACCGAGATGCTCGGCTACATGACCAAGGGCGCCTTCGCCGAGGTCGACCCGAAGAAGTTCGAGCAGTCGGACGCGTGGCTGGACGGCCTGAAGGAGTCCGTCACGTACGAGGGCAAGACCTACGGCGTGCCGTACTACGCCGGTGGCCGTGTCGGCACCTGGCGCAAGGACATCGCCGCCGAGGCCGGCGTGAAGGCCGCCCCCAAGACGTACGCGGAGCTCACCGCGGCCCTGGACAAGATCCAGGAGAAGAAGGGCGACAAGTTCAGCGCCTGGTACCAGCCGTCGCCCGACTGGTACGCCGCGATGTCCTTCGTGTACGACGCCGGCGGCTCCATCGCCAAGAAGGACGGCGACACGTGGAAGGCCAGCCTCTCCTCGCCCGAGTCCCTCAAGGGCCTCAATGAGTACAAGTCGATCCTCGACAAGTACATGCACGGCGACAAGACGAAGGACGAGGCCGACCGTCCGGTCGTCTTCGGCCAGGGCAAGTCCGCGACCATCTTCAGCGCGGCCTGGGAGGGTGGCACCGCCGCCGCCCCGGAGAACGACAAGGTCGGCAAGCTCGCCGACAAGATCGAGAACTTCGTGATGCCCGGCCCGAACGGCAAGGCCCTCCCGGTCTTCCTCGGCGGCTCCGACCTGGCCGTCCCGGTCAAGTCCAAGGCGCAGGACGTCGCGGCCGAGTGGATCAACGCCTTCACCGGCGCCCAGGGCCAGAAGGGTCTGCTCGCCAAGGGCAATCTGCCCAACAACAAGACGGACCTCGCGACCCTGAAGAACGACCCGAAGACGGTGGTCCCGGCCACCGCCGCCGAGTCCAACTGGTTCGTGCCCATGGCACCGGGCTGGGGTCAGGTCGAGAAGGCCCAGACCCTCAAGACCATGCTGCAGGAGATCGGCACCGGCAAGAAGTCGGTCGCTGACGCCGCGAAGGCCGCGGACGCCGCGATCGACAAGGTCATCAACACCAAGTGACCTGTGGGCAGGGCCCCGTCACCGCGACGGGGCCCTGCCTTTCGTACCGGGAGAGGGACTGCTGAGGAGCACGGGATGAGTGCCGCAGAGACAACCACCGCCACGGCGCCGCCGACGCGGCCGTCGCCACCACCGGGGACCGGCGCAGCCACCCCCGCGAAGCCCGGCAGAAAGCGGACCAGAGGCGGGACGGGAGTGCCCTGGCTGCTGCTCGCGCCCTGCCTGCTCATCCTGCTGCTCGTCCTCGGCTATCCGCTGGTACGGCTGGTCACCCTCTCCTTCCAGAAGTTCGGCCAGCCCCAGCTGTGGGGCTTCAAGGACCCGGAGTCGGTCGGCTTCGGCAACTTCTCCAAGATCCTCGGGGACAGCGAGTTCTGGACGGTCGTCGTACGGACCGCCGTCTTCGCCTTCAGCGCCGTGGTCCTGACCATGGTCATCGGCATGCTGGTCGCCCTGCTGCTGCAGCGTGTCTCCGGCTGGGTGAAGACCCTGGTCAACATCGCGCTGGTGGCGAGCTGGGGCATGCCGATCATCGTCGCCACCGCGATCTTCAAGTGGCTCTTCGACGCCGACTACGGCGTCCTCAACTGGCTGCTCTCCCGGCTGCCCGGCGTCGACATGATCGGCCACAACTGGTTCGCCAGCGGCCCCCAGGGCCTCGCCGTGATCATCCTGCTGGTGGTCTGGGGCGCCGTGCCCTTCGTCGTGATCACGCTCAGCGCCGGCCTCACGCAGGTGCCCAAGGAGCTCGAAGAAGCCGCCCGGCTCGACGGCGCGGGCGCCTGGGGCGTCTTCCGCTACGTCACCCTGCCGATCCTCAAGCCCATCATCGTGATGCTGACGACGCTCTCGGTGATCTGGGACATGGGCGTGTTCCCGCAGGTCTTCGTGATGCGCAACGGCCATCCCGAGGCGGAGTTCCAGCTGCTCACCACGTACTCGTACGACAAGGCGTTCGTCGTCAACGACTACGGAACCGGCTCGGCGATCGCGCTCGTCACGGTGATCCTGCTGCTCGGTGTGGTCGCGGTCTACATGCGCCAGATGCTCAAGATCGGAGAGGTGGAGTGACTTCGACCGCCGCGGCTCCCGCCGCCACCCGCCGTCCCAGGAAGAGCCGGCTCGGCTGGAATCTGCTCGGCCTCCTCGTCTTCGTCACCGCGGGCTTCCCGGTCTACTGGATGCTGAACACGGCGTTCAAGCCCGCCAAGGACGCGATCGATCCCGATCCGCACTTCTTCCCCAGCGTCTTCACGACGGACAACTTCCGCCGCGCCCTGGACATCGCCGACTTCTGGGGACCGGTCGGACGCAGTCTGACCGTCTCGCTCGTCGTGGTCGTCATCGGCATCGCGGTCGGCATGCTCGCCGCGCTCGCGATATCCCGCTTCGCCTTCCGCGGCCGCAAGATCGTGATCGTCGGCATCCTCGCGGTCCAGATGATCCCACTGGTCGCCATGATCATCCCGGTCTTCCTGCTGCTGAACGACCTCGGTCAGTACGACAGGCTCACGGGCCTGATCATCACGTACCTGACCTTCATCCTGCCCTTCACCGTGTGGACGCTGCGCGGATTCATCGTCAACATCCCCAAGGAGCTCGAGGAGGCGGCGATGGTCGACGGCTGCACCCGCACCGGCGCCTTCGTCCGCGTGGTCTTCCCGCTGCTCGCCCCGGGCATGGTGGCCACCTCGGTGTACGGCTTCATCCAGGCGTGGAACGAGTACCTGTACGCACTGATGCTGATGAGCCAGCAGAACCAGACCGCCACCGTGTGGCTGGGCAACTTCACCACCAAGAACGGCACCGAGTACGCCCCGATGATGGCGGGCGCCACGATGATGGCCATCCCCATCGTGATCCTCTTCCTCCTCGTCCAGCGCAAAATGGCCGCGGGTCTGACGGCCGGCGCAGTGAAGGGATGACGCCGTCCCCATGACAACTCTCGTACGCACAGACACCCTGACGCGCGACGCCCTCGCCGTCCTCCAGCCGGGTTTCGTCGGAACCACCGCACCCGACTGGCTGCTGCGCCGGATCGGCGAAGGCCTCTCGGCCGTCGGCCTGTTCGGCCGCAATATCCTCTTCCCGGATCAACTGGCCGCGCTCACCGCACAGTTGAGGGCCGAGCGGGACGACGTGCTCGTCGCGATCGACGAGGAGGGCGGAGACGTCACCCGCCTGGAGGTACGCACCGGCTCCTCCTTCCCCGGCAACTACGCGCTGGGCACGGTGGACGACACCGACCTCACCCGGGCTGTCGCCCGTGAACTGGGCCGCAGGCTCGCCGAATGCGGGGTCGACCTCAACTGGGCGCCGTCCGCGGACATCAACTCGAACCCGGACAATCCGGTCATCGGTGTACGGTCCTTCGGCGCCGACACCGCGCTCGCCGCCCGCCACACCGTCGCGTACATCGAAGGTCTCCAGGCCGCCGGAGTCGCCGCCTGCACCAAGCACTTCCCCGGACACGGCGACACCAACGTGGACTCGCACCACGCGCTGCCCCGGATCGATGTGGATCTCGACACGCTGCACGCCCGTGAGCTGGTGCCTTTCAGAGCGGCGATCGCGGCGGGTTCCAAAGCGGTGATGAGCGCGCATATCCTGCTTCCCGCGCTCGACCCTGATCGCCCGGCGACACTGAGCCCGCAGATCCTCACCGGTCTGCTGCGCGAAGAGCTGGGCTACCAGGGCCTGATCGTCACCGACGGCATGGAGATGCAGGCCATCTCGGCGGTGTACGGCATCGAGCGCGGCTCCGTCCTCGCGATCGCCGCGGGTGCCGACGCGATCTGTGTCGGCGGCGGCCTGGCCGACGAGGAGACCGTACTGCGACTGCGCGACGCGCTGGTCAGGGCGGTACGGGACGGCGAACTGCCCGAGGAGCGACTGGCCGACGCGGCCGCGCGGGTGCGCGCGCTCGCCGACTGGACGCGACGGGCCAGGGGGGCCGCAGCGGAGCCGGGCGCGGCTTCGGAGGAGGGGACCGCGCCCGGCACCGACACCGGACTGGCCGACACCGGACTGAGGGACATCGGTCTGGTCGCCGCGCGGCGGGCCCTGCGGGTGAGGGCGGCGGAGCCGTTCACGCCCCTCACGAGCGCCCCGTACGTCGCGGCTCTCACCCCCGTCGCGAACATCGCCGTGGGGGACGAGACTCCCTGGGGCGTGGCCGCCGAGCTGGCCGCGATCCTGCGGGCCACGACGACCGACACCTATGCCGCCGCGACGGATGTGTCGCACCTGGTGGCACAGGTGCTGGGTGCCGCGGGTGATCGTAGGATCGTCGCTGTAGTGCGCGACGTTCACCGCCACCCCTGGATGGCGGACGCCCTGGACGCCCTGATCGCGGCCCGCCCCGACACGGTCGTGGTCGAGATGGGGCTGGACCGGGCCGAGCCGAGGGGAGCCCTGCACATCGCGACCCATGGCGCCGCCCGCGTCTGCGGACGGGCCGCCGCGGAGGTCATCACCGGCAAGGGCGCCGGAGCCTGACCGACGCGGACCGCGCGGTGCCGGGCCGGACTGTCCGTCCCGGCACGGGGAAAGCCACATGGAGGCACCTCGCATGTCCGGAAAGCCGGGCGGGATCATGGCCGGTGAGATGGCGGAGCAGCCGATGGTTCTGCGGCGCATCCTGGAGCAGGGCGCGCCGAGGATCCGCGAGGTGGCGGCGGCGATCGCGGCGCGCGGCCCGCGCTTCGTGCTGCTCACCGCGCGCGGCACGTCCGACAACGCCGCGCTGTACGCGAAGTATCTGCTCGAGATCCGGCTCGGTCTGCCGTGCGGGCTGACCTCCATGTCCACGACGACGGCATACGGCGCGCGGCCCGACCTGACGGACGTTCTGGTCATCACGGTCAGCCAGTCCGGAGGCTCACCGGACCTGGTCGCCTCGACGAAGGCGGCACGCGAGGGGGGCGCGATCACGCTCGCGGTCACGAACAACCCCAACTCCCCGCTGGCGGCGGTCTCCGAGTTCCACATCGACATCCTGGCCGGTCCCGAGAAGGCGCTTCCGGCGACGAAGACGTACACGGCGTCGCTGCTCGCGCTCTATCTGTTCGTGGAGGGTCTGCGGGGCGGTGACGGCGCCGCGGCGAAGGTCCTTCCCGACCTGGCCTCGCAGGTCCTTGCCCGCCAGGACGAGGTACGGCACCTGGCCTCCCGCTACCGCTTCGCCGAGCGGATGGTGATCACGTCGCGGGGTTACGGCTACCCCACGGCGAAGGAGGCCGCGCTGAAGCTGATGGAGACGAGCTACATCCCGGCGCTCTCGTACTCCGGCGCGGACCTGCTGCACGGTCCGCTGGCGATGGTGGACAACATCTCCCCGGTCATCGCCGTGGTCACCGACGGCAAGGGCGGCGAGGCCCTCCAGCCGGTCCTGGACCGCCTCCGCGGCCGCGGCGCGGACCTCGTGGTGGTGGGCCCGGCTCCCCAGGCCGAGGCGGCCTCTGCGGGCTTCGTCCTGCCGACTGAGGGCGTCCCGGAGGAGCTCCAGCCGATTCTGGAGATCCTGCCGCTGCAACTGCTGGCGTACGAGGTGACGATCGCCAGGGGCCAGGATCCGGACGCGCCGAGGGCGCTGGCCAAGGTGACGGAGACGCACTGAAACCCGCGGGCCGCGGCGCCTGACGGGACCCTCAACCCGTCCGGCACCGCAGCCCGGAGTCGCTCCGGCCGGCAGGGTGCGGTCCCGCGCGGCCGGGTGGAGGTCTCGGCGCAGTCAGGGCAGAGAGCGCCGTGGACCTCGGTCCACCCTCCTGTGCGGGGAGGGCGGAGGTATCAGGATCCGGGGGTCGCCCTCCGGAGTCGTACAGCTTGATTCATTGTGGACTAGACCATTCTCCACTGTCCATCCACTTGCAGAGCATAGTTCTCGTCCCATCCTGCGGCACGGGCGGGCGGCTCGACCGGTTCACCCCGCGGGTACGCTCGCAGTTGTGCCCTCCATGAACGACCTCGTACGCCAGCACACAGCCCTGAGTGAATCCGACCTCGAGTGGCTCCATCTGCTGGTCTCGGAGTGGCAGCTGCTCTCCGACCTCTCCTTCGCCGACCTCGTCCTGTGGGTCCCCACGCTCGACGGCACCCGCTATGTCTCCGTGGCCCAGATGCGGCCGAACACCGGCCCCACCTCCTATCAGGACGACATGGTCGGCCATCTCGTTCCCCGCGGCCGGCGCCCGCTGCTCGACGCCGCGCTCGACGAGGGGCGGATCGTGCGCGAGGGCGACCCGGAGTGGCGCGAGGAGGTTCCGGTACGGGTCGAGTCCATCCCCGTACGCCGAGAGGGCCGCGTCCTCGGAGTCATCGCCCGCAACACGAATCTGCTGACGGTGCGGACCCCGTCCCGGCTGGAGCTCACTTACCTCCAGTCGGCGTCCGACCTCGCCCAGATGATCGCCGCGGGCTCCTTCCCCTTCCCCGGCCAGCAGGTCGACATGGACGCGTCTCCGCGCGTCGGCGACGGGCTGATCCGGCTCGACGCCGACGGCGTCGTCCAGTACGCGAGCCCCAACGGCCTCTCCGCGTACCACCGTCTCGGCCTCGCCTCCGACCTCGTCGGACACCACCTCGGCCAGACCACCGCCGAACTCGCGCCCTCCCGGGGCCCGGTCGACGAGGCCCTGGTCAAACTCGTCAGCGGATACGCGCCCCGCGAGACCGAGGTCGAGGGCAACGACGGCGTCATCCAGCTGCGCACCATCCCGCTCAAGCCCAAGGGCACCCACATCGGCTCGCTCGTACTGCTGCGCGACGTCACCGAACTGCGCCGCCGCGAGCGCGAGTTGATCACCAAGGACGCCACCATCCGGGAAATCCACCACCGGGTGAAGAACAACCTCCAGACGGTGGCCGCGCTGCTGCGGCTCCAGGCCCGGCGGATGGATTCAGTCCGTGGCCGCGAAGCGCTCAACGAGGCGGTGCGGCGCGTCGGTTCGATCGCGATCGTGCACGAGACGCTCTCCCAGAACCTGGACGAGCGCGTCGAGTTCGACGAGATCGCCGACCGGGTCATCGCGATGGTCGCCGAGATCTCCCCGGGCAAGGTCGCCTGCCGCCGTACGGGCCGCTTCGGCATTCTGGACGCCGAGGTCGCGACCCCGCTGTCGATGGTCCTGACCGAGGTGCTGCAGAACGCCCTGGAACACGCCTTCGCACAGGGGGAACACGGCTCGGTCGAGGTCGCGGCCGTACGCAGTGACCAGCGCACCGAGGGCCGGCTGCTGATCACCGTGCAGGACGACGGCTGCGGACTGCCCGAGGGCTTCGACGCGCAGCGCGCCGGGAATCTGGGCCTGCAGATCGTACGGACCCTGGTGGAAGGGGAGTTGGGCGGCGGCTTCGACATGGTGCGGGTGCCGGAGCCGGGGCGGGGCACGCGGGTCGTGCTCGACATCCCGGTCCAGGGCGACAAATAAGCGATGAGCCCCGGACCGTGGAACGGTCCGGGGCTCGAAGCTTGTGTTTGCTCACGCTGCGATTGCGATGCGCATCGGGGGCACTGCGCGCTGCGGCTCGGGGGCGGTGAGTGCGTACTCTCTGTACGCGCCGCCAGAGCTCAGGCTCGTATCAGGGGCTTCAGGCGCTGGCGTTACGCGCCCGGTTGCGAGCGGCACGGCGCTTCATAGCGCGGCGCTCGTCCTCGCTGAGGCCACCCCAGACGCCGGAGTCCTGGCCGGACTCGAGCGCCCACTGCAGGCACTGCTCCATGACGGGGCAGCGACGGCAGACGGCCTTGGCTTCCTCGATCTGCAGCAGCGCAGGACCAGTGTTGCCGATGGGGAAGAAGAGCTCGGGGTCTTCCTCGCGGCAAACGGCGTTGTGACGCCAGTCCATGGCTGCTACCTCTCCTTGGTATTACATGCAGGTTGCTTGTGAATGTGAACGCTTTCACGAATCCCCCCGCAAGGGAAGGGCCGACTGCCAGTTGCACTGGCGTGGTCCTGAGTTCTGAGGAGGGGTTCTGGCGGTCTGTGGGGCCGATGTTGCGGGCCGTCCCGATCGCCATGTAGAGATTCGCAAACCTCGGCGGCGGATACAACCCCTTCCGGAAACTTTTTTTTGATTCCTCGGTGTCGACTAGGTCACAGCCGTACTTCTATGGGGTGGAGCCCAGTCCGTACGTTCGAGATAAAGGACTTCCGGCCCTTCCGCTCACACAATCACACGCAGTGCACGGCGTACGCCTGTGAACGTCACGCTGGTGCGCAGTCCTAGGTGGTCACCGTCCATCTGGAACGGGAGCGGGACCTTTGAATGCAAGGTGAAGTCGGTCAGGTCGTGAAGAGTGACCGCGTGTTTACCGCGTGGTCCGCGCTCAGGGGTGGATGTGAGCAGCTGGGTCGCATAACGAGCCACGGCGGGAGTCGACAGCTTGGTCAGCGCGACGACGTCCAGGGCCGTGTCGAAGGAGGCCTCCGGGGAGGCGTACACCGGGCGATTGCCCAGGTAGGTCCAGGGGGTGGTGTTGCAGATTATGGACAGCACGAGATTGCTGACCGGGTCCTCGCCGGGGCGCTCGAGCGTGATCGGGCCCTGGCGACGGTGGGGCTCGTCCAGAAACTGGCGTACCACCTGGCGCATATAGAGGGCGTGCGTGGACCGCTTTCCGCGCTCCCGCTGCTGTTCGACCCTGCCGATGACGCTCGCGTCGAAACCGAGTCCGGCGCAGAAGGTGAACCAGCGGGCCGGGACGCCCTCGTCCTCCGTGCCCGGGGTGCCGGCCGCGAGCCCGAGGCCGACGGTGCGCTCCGTCTGATCACGGAGAGCGTCCAGAATCGCGCCGGTCGCCTCCACGGCGTCGTTCGGCAGCCCGAGGGCGCGCGCGAACACATTCGTCGAGCCGCCGGGGACGACGGCGAGACGGGGGAGGTGGTCGGGATCGGGGCCGTTGTGCAGCAGGCCGTTGACGACCTCGTTGACGGTGCCGTCGCCACCGAGGGCGACGACGAGCTCTATGTCGTCGGAGTCGGCGGCCCGGCGGCCGAGGTCGCGGGCGTGTCCGCGGTACTCCGTGGTGACTGCTTCCAGCTTCATCTCGCTGGCGAGGGCATGGATGAGTACGTCACGAGTGCGGGCACTGGTGGTGGTTGCTGCCGGATTGACCACGAGAAGTGCGCGCATGCGCAGCAGCGTACCCAGTGGTGTGTACCTGGCCCAGCCCAGGGCTGCGCACGGCCGCTACCCTGCTGGAATGAGCACTGACCAGACCCCCCGCCCCGCCCGCCTGACCGCCGCGGCCGCGGTGTCCGGCCTGGAAGGGCTGGTACTGGTCGCCGGCGGCGTCTACATGCTCGTACTGGGGCTGCTCGGCCGGCCGGACAGTCCCTCGCAGGCGGAGATGGGCGGGGTGACACTTGTCGCACTCGGCGCGATTCCGCTGATCGCGGCAAGGGGGCTGCTGCGCGCGCGCAGCTGGAGCCGGGGCCCGGCGATCATCACGCACCTGATGGCCCTGATCCCGGCGTGGACGCTGCTGCGCTCGTCGGGCGCGCTGATCCCGGTGGGCATCGTGCTGGCGGCGATGGCGGTGACGGGCCTGGTGCTGCTGGTGAACCCGACGACGGCCCAGGCCCTGGGAATCCGCGGCAGTGCGGGGGACGCGCAGCGGTAGCGGGCCAGGGCCCGCTACCGCGGGGCCCTACTCCTCCACGAGGAGCTTCTCCCGGAGCTGGGCCAGCGTTCTGGCCAGGAGGCGGGAGACGTGCATCTGGGAGATGCCCACCTCCTGCGCGATCTGCGACTGGGTCATGTTGCCGAAGAACCGCAGCAGCAGGATCCGCTTTTCCCGCGGCGGAAGGTCCTCCAGCAGCGGCTTCAGCGACTCCCGGTACTCCACGCCCTCCAGCGCCTCGTCCTCCGCGCCCAGCGTGTCCGCCACCGCGGGGGACTCGTCGTCCGTGTCGGGGACGTCCAGGGACAGCGTGGAGTACGCGTTCGCGGACTCCAGGCCCTCCAGGACCTCCTCCTCCGAGATGCCCAGGCGTTCGGCCAGTTCGTGGACCGTGGGGGAGCGGCCGTGCTGCTGGGACAGTTCCGCCGTCGCCGTCGTCAGGGCGAGCCGCAGTTCCTGGAGGCGACGCGGAACCCGCACCGCCCACCCCTTGTCGCGGAAGTGGCGCTTGATCTCGCCGACCACCGTCGGGGTCGCGTACGTCGAGAACTCGACACCGCGCTCCGGGTCGAACCGGTCCACCGACTTGATCAGGCCGATCGTCGCGACCTGCGTCAGATCGTCCAGCGGCTCGCCGCGATTGCGGAAGCGCCGGGCCAGGTGCTCGACCAGCGGCAGATGCATCCGCACCAGCTGGTTGCGCAGCTCCGCCCGCTCCGGTGAGCCGTCGGGCAGCTTGCGCAGCTCGATGAACATCGCCCGCGCCCCGCTGCGGTCATGTGGATCGTGGTGCTGCTGCTCGTTCACGTGCTCGCTCATACGGTCCGCCTGCCCTGCCTGCGCCTGCGCCTGCTCCGCCGCGGCCGTCTGGCCGTCCAGCCCGTCCTCCGGGTGCGGCCGCGCCTGCTGCTCCGGGAAGCCCGTCACCGCGGGTGGCTCCTTCCGCACCGGACCGTCCCCGTCCCTCACGCCGGACCGGGTCCCGCGCCGCGCTGTTTGTACAGGCTGATGGTGACCGTACGGTCGTCGGCGACCGATGAGTCGACCTTGCCCGCCAGTGCGGAGAGCACCGTCCAGGCGAAGGTGTCGCGCTCCGGCGCGCGCCCGTCGGTCGTCGGTGCCGAGACCGTGACCTCGAGCGAGTCGTCGACGAGCCGGAACACGCAGCTGAGGACGGAACCGGGAACGGCCTGCTGGAGCAGGATCGCGCACGCCTCGTCGACCGCGATCCGAAGGTCCTCGATCTCGTCGAGGGTGAAGTCCAAGCGCGCCGCGAGACCGGCCGTGGCCGTACGCAGCACGGACAGGTAGGCACCCGCAGCGGGCAGCCGGACTTCCACGAAGTCCTGAGTCCCGGGCTCGCCTGCGATCTGGGACACCCTCACCTCCAAGGTGGCACAAGCTCAAACGGGGCTACGGGAGGGGAGATCCCGAAGCCGTCGCTACGTTTCGTACGTAGCCGGTAGTGGCCCGGCGACGCTATCGCGATCCATGGTGCCCTGTCGCCGGGACCCCCAGTCGATGGCTGTCACTCATGGTAAGCACATGAGTACGCACAGTGGCTAGAGGTCTGCGCGGTCCAATTGCGAGGAACCGGCGGAGGGTTGACGTACCCACGCGTCAGACGATCGAACCGTCGACGGAACACCATCGCCAGGGAGCACCCGGCTCCAGGCTCTGCATAATCGGATGCCCCGTCTGCCTGAAGTGCCCGCTCGCATGCCGGTGGGGCGACGAGTCGCAGCACCCCACATGCCCGCACACCAGACAGATGCGCAGCTGCACGGGATGGCTGCCGGTCGTCAGACACTCCACACAGGTCTCGCTCTGGGGAGCCGGCTGGGGGCGGGGCAGTTCGGCTACGTGAGAACACTCGCTCATGATTGCCAGATTACGACGCGGGTTACGGACATACGTACGGACAGGGGATCGGCGAGATGGACGCATTGCCACTGATCGCGCTGATCGCGGTGAGTGCCGCGATCGCCGGGGCGGCCCGAAGGACACCGGTTCCCGCGCCCCTGCTGCTGGTGGCGGCCGGGCTGCTGGCCGCCTATGTGCCCGGGGTGCCCGACTACACGCTCGACCCGCACATCGTGCTCCCGCTGATCCTGCCGCCGCTGCTGTACACGGCCGCCGTCGACAGCTCGTATCTCGATCTGCGGGCGAACGCACGGCCCGTCGCGATGCTCTCCGTCGGTTATGTCCTCTTCGCGACCGTCGCTGTCGGTTACCTCGCCTATCTTCTGGTGCCGGATCTGCCGCTGACGGCGGCCCTCGTGCTGGGCGCGGTCGTCGCGCCGCCGGACGCCGTGGCGGCGACCGCGATCGCCCGGCGGCTGGGACTGCCGAACCGGATCACGACGATCCTGCAGGGCGAGTCCCTGGTGAACGACGCGACCGCGATCACCGCCTACAAGGTGGCGCTCGCCGCCGCCGTCGGCGAGGGCGCGAGCTGGGGAGGCGGCATCGCGGAGTTCGCGCTGGCGTCGCTCGGCGGGGTCGCTGTCGGCCTGGTGCTCATGGTTCCGATCCACTGGCTGCGTACGCATCTGAAGGAAGCGCTCCTCCAGAACACGCTCTCGCTGCTCATCCCGTTCGTCGCCTACGCGGCGGCCGAGTGGGTCGGGGCGTCCGGAGTGCTCGCCGTGGTCGTCGTCGCGCTGTATCTCGGGCACCGCGCCTGGCAGGTCGACTTCGCGACCCGGCTGCAGGAGGAGGCTGTCTGGAAGATGGTCGCGTTCATCCTGGAGTCGTCCGTCTTCGCGCTGATCGGGCTGCAGCTGCCGTACGTGATCGAGGGCCTGGGCGGGTACGGCGTCGGCGAAACCCTCTGGTACGCGGCCGGCGTCTTCGCGGCCGTGGTGGTGGTGCGGTTCGTCTGGGTCTTCCCGGCGACCTTCCTGCCGCGCGGCCTGTCGAAACGCATCAGGGAGCGCGAACCGGACACCAACTGGACCGCGCCGGTGATCGTGGGCTGGGCCGGGATGCGCGGCGTCGTCTCGCTCGCGATCGCCTTCTCGATCCCGCTGGCGACGGCGGACGACGAACCTTTCCCGGCGCGGAACCTGGTGCTGTTCCTCACCTTCACGACGGTCATCGGCACGCTGGTGATCCAGGGGCTCACGCTGCCGCCGCTGATCAGGGCGCTGAAGCTGCCGGGGCGCGACGCGTACGCCGAGACGCTGGCCGAGGCGCAGGCCCAGAGCGAGGCCTCGCAGGCGGCGGAGCGGCGGCTGGAAGAGCTGCTGGCGGACGAGCGCAACGCGCTGCCGCAGCCGCTCGCGGACCGGCTGCTCACCGTGCTGGAGCGGCGCCGGAACGCCGTCTGGGAGCGGCTGGGCGCCGTGAACGAGCTGACCGGCGAGTCCGCGGACGACACCTACCGGCGCCTGTCGAGGGAGATGATCGACGCCGAACGCGAGGTCTTCGTACAGCTGCGCGACCAGCGGCGGATCGACGACGAGATGATGCGTACGCTGCTGCGCCGACTGGACCTGGAGGAGGCGGCGGCCTATCGCGAGGAGTCCTGACCGGTGATCACCGCGGCGATCGTGGTGCCGGGCGGGAACGCGCCTTCGGCGGCCAGCGCGGTGAGGCCGTAGAGCATCTTGGCGACGTAGACGCGCTCCACAGGAAGATCGTGACGGGCTTCGAAGTCGTCCGCGAACGCCGTGAGTTCGGGAGTGGTGCGGGCGTACCCGCCGAAGGCGAAGCGCTCGTCGAGGGACCAGTCGCCCGCGCGGTCGCCGAAGGCTTCGTGCTGGAGGCGGGCTATCGCGTCGGTGAGGAACCCGCCTTCCAGGACGGGAAAGCCGATGGCACGCCGGCCGGGTGCGAGACCGGCGGCGAGCCCCGCCAGGGTCCCGCCGGTGCCGCAGGCGACGGTGACGACGTCCGCGACGCTACCCAGCTCCAGGCCGAGGTCGGCGCAGCCACGGGCGGCCAGTGCGTTGCTCCCGCCTTCGGGTACGACGTAGATGTCCCCCGGTATCCCGGCCCCGTCGGCGCTCGATGCGCGCGCCAGGTCCAGGATCGCCGCCAGCCCGTCCGGCTCGGACTTACGGCGGTACAGCGAGCGGGAGACGAACACCAGCCGCATGCCGTCCGCCGCGCACCGGGCCAGGGAAGGGTTGAGGGGGCGCGAGGCCAGTTCGTCGCCGCGGACGACGCCGGTCGTCCCGAAGCCCAGCAGGCGGCCCGCCGCGGCGGTCGCCCGTAGATGGTTGGAGTAGGCGCCCCCGAAGGTCAGCAGCGGGCGGCCCGCTGCCGCCTGAAGGTTGCGGGAGAGTTTGCGCCACTTGTTGCCCGGGAGGTCCGGGTGGATCAGATCGTCCCGTTTGAGCAGCAGACGTATCCCGTGCCGGGTGAAGCGCTCGTCCTCGACCGGCTGCAGCGGCGACGGCAGTCGCGGCCGCAGGACGGTGGTGAGATCGAGCGCTTCCCTGGTCACGCACCCATTGTCACTTCAGACGGTCATGGATGCGTGCGCGCATGGCGTCCATCGTGAAGCCCCGGGGGTCGACCTTTCCCGGCTGCCATTCGAGGTGGCCGATCACTGAGCGGGCTGTCCAGCCGTGGTGGCGGCAGACCGCCGCGGCCGCCCGCTCGATCGCCTCCAGCTGGACCTCGGGCCAGGGGTCCTTGCCGTCACCGAGGTTCTCGCACTCGAATCCGTAGAAATGGCGGTTTCCGTCCGTGTTCGCCTCGTTGTCGGCGGGCAGCGCCTTCTCCGCGATGACGGCGTTCAGGACATCGTCGTCACCGAGCCCGGCGTGGTTGGCGCGGCCGTAGCCGACGAGATGGACCGTGCCGTCCTTGGTGATGACTCCGTGGCACAGCGGCCCCGGCAGCGCCTCGAAGCCGTCTTTGCAGATACGGACGGTGTTCGCGGTGCCTTGGGTGACGGTGTGGTGGATCATCACGCCGTGCACCGGGCCCCAAGGGCCCTTGTGGTTGCGGTTGTGTGTGCGCCATTCGCCGACCTCGACGACTGTCAGCCCCTCGTCGCGCAGTGCGTCGAGGAAACTGCTCGCGGGCATGGGTGGGGACATGGCTGGCTCCTTGGGGAGGTGAGGGGGTGCGCGTCAAATGTGCCGTACCGCGCTTTTACTCCCAACTCCCTTGGAATGACCATATGTTGGTACGGGGGTGCGAACAGATCAGGCCAGCGGCGATCGGCCGTACCTGCCCCGCCGAGGTCGAACTAGTCCCATCCATTTGTGTAATGGTGCGAGGACTCTCCGTACTGGAAGGCTTGCAGACGCAGGTCAGACCCGTGATCGAGAGGGAGTCCCATGTCGGTTGGCTCGGTTGGTTCTGTCGGCGACGAAGTCCGCGAACAGCAGACGCCGAAGCAGCAGAGTCTTGGTACGGCCGCTGCGCGGAACCTTGCGACAACCACGAAGTCCGCACCGCAGATGCAGGAGATCACCTCCCGGTGGCTGCTGCGCATGCTGCCGTGGGTGCAGGTACAGGGCGGCACCTACCGCGTGAACCGCCGCCTGAGCTACTCGGTCGGCGACGGGCGGGTGACGTTCGTGCAGACGGGCGACCGGGTGGCGGTCATCCCCGCCGAGCTCGCCGAGTTGCCCGCCCTGCGGGAGTTCGACGACGAGGCGGTCTTCACCGAGCTGGCCAACCGCTGCGAGCAGCGGGAGTTCGCGGCCGGTGAGGTGCTCGCCGCCTCCGGTTCGGCGGCGGACCGGATCTTTCTGCTGGCCCACGGCCGGGTGGAGCAGATCGGCACCGGTCCGTACGGCGACGAGACGGTGCTCGGAGTCCTCGCCGACGGCTCGTACTTCGGCGACCACGCGCTGCTCGACGGGGACGCCCCCTGGGAGTACACCGCACGCGCCGCGACCGCGTGCACGGCGCTCGTGCTCACCCGGGCCGATGTGCTGAACCTTGCGGAGCGCGCGGGTTCGCTGCGTGCGCATCTGGACGGGCAGGCGGCACTTCCGCACCAGCGCACCAACAAGTACGGCGAGGCGGCCATCGACCTGTCCGCGGGCCATGTCGGCGAAGCCGTCGTCCCGCACACCTATGTCGACTACGACGCGGCGCCGCGCGAATACGAACTGAGCGTCGCCCAGACCGTGCTGAAGGTCCACAGCCGGGTCGCCGACCTCTACAACCAGCCGATGAATCAGACCGAGCAGCAGTTGCGGCTCACGGTCGAGGCGCTGCGCGAGCGCCAGGAGCACGAGCTGATCAACAACCGCGAGTTCGGCCTGCTGAACAACTGCGACTACGACCAGCGGCTGCAGCCGCACGACGGCGTGCCCAGCCCCGACGACATGGACGAACTGCTCTCGAGGCGGCGCGGTTCGAAGCTGTTCCTCGCCCATCCGCGGGCCATCGCCGCCTTCGGGCGCGAGTGCAACAGGCGCGGACTGGTCCCCGACAGCGTGGAGATCGCGGGGCAGCATGTGCCCGCCTGGCGCGGTGTTCCGATCTTCCCCTGCAACAAGATCCCGGTCACCGAGGCCAGGACCACCTCGATCATCTGCATGCGTACGGGCGAGGCCGACCAGGGCGTCATCGGCCTCCAGCAGAGCGGGATCCCCGACGAGATCGAGCCCAGCCTCTCCGTCCGCTTCATGGGCATCGACGAGCAGGCGATCATCTCGTACCTCGTCACGGCCTACTACTCGGCGGCCGTGCTGGTGCCGGACGCGCTCGGTGTTCTGGAGAACGTCGAGGTGAGCCGCTGGCGGTGACCGGGCCGGCCGGGGGCGCGGTACCGCACCCGCGCCCCCGGCCCCCGTTCCCTCACCACCTGGTCCAACGCCTGGAAAGGACTGCCCGGTTGACCATGTCCGACACCGTCGAGGCCGGTGAGGCCGTCGCCCTCCTCGAACGCACCCGTGCAGCCGTCCATCCCCAACTGCGCACCACCGTGGAGTCGCTGCCCGGATCCGTGCGCCGTGTCGCGATGTACCACTTCGGCTGGGAGCACGCGGACGGCACCCCGGCCGCGGGCTCGGCGGGCAGGGCAATCAGGCCCGCGCTCGTGCTGGCCGCGGCCCGGGCACTGGGCGGGGACCCGCAGCACGCGGTGCGGGCGGCGACCGCCGTCGAGCTGGCGCACAACTTCACGCTGCTCCACGACGACGTCATCGACGAGGACCCCACCCGCAGACACCGCCCCACCGCCTGGACCGTCTTCGGCATTCCGGACGCGATCATCGCGGGCGACGCCATGCTCGCCCTCGCGCTGCGACTGCTCGCCGAGGACCGGCATCCGGCGGCCGGCGCCGCGTCGGAGCGGCTCGCGGCCTGTGTGATCGAACTGTGCGCGGGGCAGCAGGCGGACCGGGCCTTCGAGGAACGTGCCCCGCACGAGGTCTCGCTCGACGAGTGCCTCGCCATGGCGACGGCCAAGACCGGGGCGCTGCTGGGCTGCGCCTGCGCGGTCGGCGCCCTGTACGCGGGAGCGGGCGAGGAGGAGACCGCTGCCCTGGACGCCTTCGGCCGGGAGGCCGGGCTCGCCTTCCAGCTCATCGACGATCTGATCGGGATCTGGGGCGACCCGGAGCGTACGGGCAAACCGGCCGGCGCCGATCTGGCCGCCCACAAGAAGTCCCTGCCGGTGGTCGCCGCCCTGACCTCGGGCACCCCGGCCGGGGCGGAACTGGCCGAGCTCTACCGCCGCCCCATGAACGCCGCTGCGGTGCGCCGGGCCGCGGACGCAGTGGACAGGTCAGGCGGCCGTGACTGGGCGCAGCTGCAGGCGGCGGACCGGATGGCCCGGGCCGTCCACGAGCTCGCCCGCGCGGTCCCGGATCTGGCGGCGGCGGGCGATCTCCTTGCCCTGGCGGAGTTCGTCACCCGGCGCATGCGCTGAGCTGTCGGGCTTGCCCAAACCGCCATATCCTGGAGGCATGGGCAGCCAACGACGTGAGATCCTTCATGACCCGGGGGCCGAGCATGTGTGCCCTGCGTGCGGACAGCCTGTCGTCACGGTCGTGAAGCGGCACAAGACTCTCGGGACCTTCGTCCCCCTCTGGGGGCCGGGCCCCTGCCACAATCCCGAATGCCCTCAGTCCGTCGACACCGAGGGAGAGCATCCGGGCGGGCAGCGGGCTGAGCCGCGAGGCGGACAGCGGGACACGGAGCACACCGACGAGCCCGGCGGTGAGGCGGGCGACGGGCCCGGCGCCCCGGTCGGGACCGCTTGAGGCATCCCGCCTGTTCAGCGGAGGGGTGCGTACCGCTACAGTCCGCGCCATGTCATCGGAGTCGACGGAAGTGTGGGCGGGCTGGTACCGCGACCGCACGGGCGCGGAAGCGGTCACGATCGCCGCGAGCGGGCGCCAACTGCGCACGCGTATCAAGGGTGTTGAGTACGCAGGGGAGACCTTCGCCGCTCTGGAGCCGGTGGGCGCGGACGGGGTGCTGTCCTCCTGTGTACTGGAGTGGGACATGCCGCTTCCCGTGCAGTGGGACGGGAGTGTCGAACAAGCCACGCTCAGCTGTCTGCTGACGCTCGGCGAGCCACCGCAGGACGGCGGCCCGCTCGACCGTGCGGACCTCAACCTGACCCTGCACTACGGCGGGGCGGCGTACGAATCCGGTGTCGCCGGGGGCGACTTCGGTGATGCGCTCAGCCGGATACGCAGGCAGCTGCCGCCCGGCGCGGAGTTCGTGGTGCGGACGCCGGTGGGTGCCTGACGCCATACGGTGACGGTCATGCGGGAGGGTCATGCGGGACGGTCGTACGGTGATGGTCGTACGGCGACAGCCGCACGGTTGCGGCCTCAGCGCAGGCCGTTCCAGCCCCAGCGCGGGGTCGGGCCCGGATCGCCGAGGTCCGTGCCCGCCGGGTCGGCCGAGACCGACCGGGCGATCTTCGTACCCCAGTCGAAGTACTCCATCACCCGGCGGCGCAGCAGCTCGTCGTCCGGGAGCTCCTTCTCCACCGCCGCGGTCATCAGCTCCATCCAGCGCAGTCGCTGCTCCTCGGTGACCGAAAGCCCGAGGTGGGCCCGGAGCAGAGTCTGGTGTCCGCCCAGTTCGGCGGTGAAGCGGGCCGGACCGTCGAAGATCTCGGCGAGCCAGACGGCGACATGCTCGATATGGGTGGGCGTGAAGTCGGCGAAGACGGGGGCGAGCAGCGGATCGGCGAGGACAGCCTCGTAGAAGGTGTTGCTCAGCCGTCGGAGGACGTCCATGCCGCCCACGGCCTCGTACAGCGTCTCGGGACGCTCACTCGGGCTCGTCGTCATGCGACCAGCCTAAGCGCGAAGCGGCGGAGGGGCGCCCCTCACTTTCGTGGAGGGACGCCCCGGCGTTCGTGGAGATCCGGTCAGGAGACGCGGGCGAGCGCCGCTGCCAGGCCGTTCGCCCACAGCCGGTCCACGCGGGAGCGCTCCTGCGCGTTCGGGTAGGCGTTCTGGCAGGACGTGCCGGGGCCGCCGCCCGACATCAGCTCGCTGCACGGGCCCGAGTAGTGGTCCGGCAGGCCCAGCACGTGCCCGGTCTCGTGGGCCGTGACGCGGGTGGAGTTGTACTGCTGGTTCTGGCGGTAGTCGAGGAAGATGTAGCCGCTGCCGTGTCCGTCGGTGCTCGCGTACGAGCCGCGGGAGTCGTTGCCCTCGTAGTACCGGAAGTCGGGGTTGCTGCCTTCCTGGAGCTTCACATTGCTGACAGAGCTGTTCCAGATCTGGGTGCTCCGGGATATCTGGCTGCGGAAGCTCGGGGCGTTGCCTGCGCTGTAGATGACGGTCACGGCCTGCGCACCGGGGTTCGCGGCGCGCTTCTCGGCGACCGACTTCACGACGGCGTCGAAGAAGGCCTTGGTCGCCTTGGCGTCCTCGTCGGACCCTTCGTAGGCGGCGTAGGACTGGGCGGCGGCGGCCTCAGGGGAGTTGGCCGACGTGCCTGTGTTCGTGGCGGCGGTGGCGGGCACCGCGCTCAGCGCGGCGGCGAGACCGAGGCCGAGTACGGCGGAGAGTAACGTTCTCTGGTGACGCATGTGGGGGGCTCCTACGTGTCCGGTGAACCCCGGCGGATGGGGTTCGGTAGGGCAGAGTTTCGGGGAGCCGGTCCCTCTCGCGGATGATGCCAATGGCCGATAACTCGAGCGCATCACCATGTTCCGGTCAGTCCCTTGTGCCCCAACTACGGTGTCTGGTGTGACTGTTGGGGCTGGCTTTACCCTCTGGTCATGGAGCTCGAGGTGAGGCACCTCCGTGCGCTGTGCGCCATAGCGGACACCGGCAGCCTGCACAAAGCCGCCCGGCAACTGGGCGTCAGCCAGCCGTCCTTGACCACCCAGCTGCGGCGGATCGAGAACTCCCTGGGCGCGGAGCTCTTCTCGCGTGAACGCACCGGCTGCCGGCCGACCCCGCTCGGCCGCTCCGTCCTGAGCCGTGCCCGCCCCCTGCTGGCCGAAATGGCCGCACTCGTCGTCGAGGCCAAGGCGTCGGCCGCCCGGGCAGGCGGCCCCAGGCTGCGCATCGGCTCCACCGCCAGCCGGGTGCTTGCCGACTGGCTGCGCCGACTGCGGCAGCGGCTGCCCGCCACCGACATCTCACTGCATGTGGATGTCTCCGCGAACGCCCTGCTCAGGATGGTCGCGGCGGGCCAGCTCGACATCGCCTTCGTGCACGAGGTGGAGGGATGCCCCCTCCTGGTCCCGGACGCCCTGACCTCACGCGTACTGGTCGAGCGCGAGCCGCAGTTCATCTCCATGTCCCGCGACCATCCGGCCGCCGCCGCTCCCGTCGTGGAACTCGCCGATCTGGCAGAGGACCGCTGGATGGTCGACCCGACGGTGGACGGCGAGTGGGACGGCCTGCGCCGCGTCCTGCGAGCGGCGGGGCTCAACCCGCCCGTTCTGCACGGTGATTACCACACAGCGGCGTCCCTGATCGCGATCGGCGAGGCCGTGGCACCCTGCCAGCCGACCTCGGGCCCGCGCGAGGACATGGCGATCCGTCCACTGCGGGGCGACCCGCTCGCCGTCCGGCTACTGCTGTTCCGAAGACCCGGAGCCTGCGAGGAGCTGCACGAGGCGGTGTACGCGGAACTGGCGGCCGCCTACCGGGAGGCGGCGCTGCGCGCGGCCGCATACCGGCAGTGGCTGCTGCGGCACAAGCGCCCTCTGCCGCATGCGCCGGCGGCCTGACATCTGCTCGCCGGTCATGGTGAGGGCCAACATCCGGCAGGCTCTGGGCGAGTGATGAACGGTTGCGGACCCCGCATCGTCTGTATTGTTCCGCGCGGAATCAGCCGACCCAGGGATGGGCGCCGGAGGGGGAGAGGCCGTGCCGACAGGTAGAGAGCGTTCCGGGTTGATCGCCACGGAGGGCGGTCACCGGGTGACGCCTGCCGAGCTGTTCTTCGACTTGGTGTTCGTGTACGCGATCACGCAGGTCACGGCACTGATGGCGGCCGACCCCTCCCTGCTTCGGCTGCTCGGCGGGGGAGTTGTGCTCGCCCTGCTGTGGTGGTGCTGGTGCTGCTTCGCCTGGCTGGGCAATGTCGTCCGCGCGGACTCCGGGGCGATGTTCGCCGTGCTGGTCGCCGTGATGGCGGTGGTGCTGGTCGTCTCGGTCACCGTGCCGGAGGTCTACGACGACCTGCCCGGCGGCCTGTACGCACCGCTCGTGTTCGTCCTCTGCTACGGCGCGGTCCGCGTCCTGCACCTCGTCACGTACTGGATCTCCAGCCCCGGCGACGAGGCGCTCCATGCCACGCTGCGCCGTACCGCACTGCTCTCGGTGGCACCGCCGTTCGTCCTGCTCCTGGTCGGCAGCGCCTTCACGGGCCTGACACAGGTGCTCATCTGGCTCGGTGCGGTTGTCATCGACTACAGCGGCATCTACCTCACCGGCTCCTCGGGCTGGCGGGTCGCCTCGCCGGGCCACTTCGCCGAACGGCACGGACTGATCGTCATCATCGCGCTGGGCGAGTCGATCGTCGCGATCGGCGTGGGGGTGTCCGGCCTCCCCATCTCCACACCGGTTCTCGCCGGGGCCGCCGCGGGCCTGTTGGTCGTCGCCGGGCTGTGGCGCCTGTACTTCCGCCAGCTCAGCGAGCCGGCCGAAGAGCGCCTGACCGCTTTGGAGGGTGACGACCGCACCCGCCTGGCACGGGATGCGTACACCTTCCTGCACCTGCCGCTCGTCGGGGGCATCGTGCTCACCGCGCTCGGCATGAAGAAGGTGCTCCACCAGGTCGCCGACAGCGAGCACTACGACCTGTCCGAGCCGCTGCACGGCGTGGTGGCATGGGCGCTCACCGGCGGCGTGGGCGTCTTCCTGCTCGCGGCGGCGGCGATCCTCCTGCGCACCAGCGGCCGGCGCTCCCTCGTCTTCATCATCGGCGGCCTCGCCTGCCTTGCCGCGGGCGGGCTCGTCGTCCTGCTTCCCGCCCTGCTCGCCCTGGCGTTGCTGGCCGCGGCGGTGCTCGGCATGGTGGTCCTGCACAGCCGGCGGACCGGATCCGCGGAGGAAGGTGCGGCATAACGCCGACAGCACCCGGCTCCGCGCGGATGCCGGGTGCTGTCGTACGTACGCGATATGCCTACGCGAAAGACGTGACCGCGAAGGTCAGGCCTTCTTGGTCTCCCAGAAGATCTTGTCGATCTGGGCGATGTAGTCCAGCGCCTTCTGGCCGGTCGCCGGGTCCGTCGATGCCTTCGCGGCCGACAGCGCCTTGAGGGCGTCGTTGACCAGCTGGTGCAGCTCGGGGTACTTCTCGAAGTGCGGCGGCTTGAAGTAGTCGCTCCACAGCACCGAGACGTGGTGCTTGGCGAGCTCCGCGCGCTGCTCCTTGATGACCGTGGCGCGGGCCCGGAAGTGCGGGTCCTCGTTGGCCTGGAACTTCTCCTGGACGGCCTTGACCGACTCGGCCTCAATACGGGCCTGGGCCGGGTCGTAGACACCGCAAGGCAGGTCGCAGTGGGCGCTGACCTTCACCTTCGGGGCAAACAGGCGGGAGAGCATTGAGCTGTCCTTCCTCGTGATCGTCTTCTCAGGTGGGACATTACTCCGTGAGAGACGTGTTTTCGCGAGTGCCCCCTAGGGCTTAGGACAAAAGTCCAGGGCCAGTATGGGACTGGTGGGCGAACATACCGTGGGACTCGGAGGTGGCGGATGACCGATCAGGGGCGGGAGCCGAAAGTGCCGTTCGGGGTCGCCGAGGTGACAGGTCCTTCCATGTACCCGACGCTCAAGCACGGGGATCAACTGCTGGTGCACTACGGCGCGGAGGTGCGGCCCGGCGACGTCGCCGTGCTGCGTCATCCGCTCCAGCAGGACCTGCTCATCGTCAAGCGGCTCGTCGAGCGGCGCGAGGACGGCTGGTGGGTGCTCGGCGACAATCCGGGGGCGGAGGGGGACAGCCGGCTGTTCGGCACGGTGCCCCATGAGCTGCTCCTGGGGCGGGTACGCGGCAGGTACCGGCCGCTCGCGCGGGATCAGCGATCCGTGCGCGGGGTCGCCGCCTGGGCGTTCTCGGCGGTGAGGCCGGTGCTGTCCGACCGTTCCGTCTCGAGGCGCTTGCGGGCGCGGTAGGCGGCCACGTTGGCGCGGGTGGCGCAGCGGTCCGAGCAGTAGCGGCGGGAGCGGTTGGTCGAGGTGTCCAGATAGGCGTTGCGGCACGGCGCTGCCTGGCACAGGCCGAGCCGGTCGACTCCGTACTCGGTCAGATGGAACGCGAGCCCCATCGCGGCGATCGCGGCGTACCCCGCTGTCGCGTTGGACGGATGCTCGGCCAGGTGCATGTGCCACTTGGGCCGGCCGTCCTCGTCCCGGTAGTCGTGGCCCGAGATCTGCGGGTTGACGGGGAACTCGAGCAGCAGCGAGTTGAGCAGGTCGACCGCCTGGGTCTCGTCGCCCGCGTCGGCCGCGGCGAAGACCGCGCGCAGCCTGGCCCGTACGGACCGGAAACGGGTGACGTCCGCGTCGGTGGCGCGCCGCGCGGCCTGGGCGGAAACGCCGAAGAGATCCCGGACGGCCGCGACCGAGGTGAGGGAGTCCTTGTTGCGGGCCGGCTCCTCGGTGTTGACCAGGCGCACGGCATAGTCCGAGTAATGGGCCAGTTCCACTTGTAGTCCTTACTGCGGCGGTCTAGGGTCGGCGTAACAGCTGCTACAGCTTCGAGGGTATTACGGACGGGAGGGTTCCGGTGTCGGAGACGATGACGGGAGCAGACTGGCGGGCCTGGCAGCAGAGCTGGGACCGGCAGCAGGAGTGGTACATGCCCGATCGCGAGGAGCGGTTCCGGGTGATGCTCGACATGGTCGAGGCGCTGGTGGGACCCGAGCCCCGGGTGCTGGACCTCGCGTGCGGTACGGGAAGTATCACGGACCGGCTCTTGCGCCGGTTCCCGAAGGCCACCAGTACCGGGGTCGACCTGGACCCCGCTCTGTTGACCATCGCCCGGGGCTACTTCGAGGGCGACGAGCGGGTCGGCTTCGTGACGGCCGATCTCAAGGACCCCGACTGGGTGACCGAGCTGCCGTACGACTCGTACGACGCGGTCCTCACCGCCACCGCCCTGCACTGGCTGCGCAGTGGACCGCTGGCCACGCTGTACGGACAGATCGCCGGGCTCGTGCGCGAAGGCGGCGTCCTCATGAACGCCGACCACATGATCGACCGCGACACCCCCCGCATCAACGCCGCCGAACGCGCCTACCGCCACGCCCAGATGGACCGGGCCAGGGCCGCGGGCGCGCTCGACTGGTCCGAGTGGTGGGCCCTGGCCGCCAAGGACCCCGTACTCGCCGGACCGACCGCGGAGCGCTACGAGATCTACGGCGAGCACGCCGACGGGGAGATGCCCTCCGTACGCTGGCACGCCGAAACGCTGCGGAACGCCGGATTCGGGGAAGCCCGTGCCGTATGGGCCTCGCCCTCCGACACGCTGCTGCTGGCCGTGAAGTAGCCCGGCCGGCAGCGACACGGCACAGCGGAAAGGGCGGTACGGACACCAGGTCCGTACCGCCCTTTCCGTGCTGCTTAAGGTGCTGCTCAGAGGACCTTCGAGAGGAAGGCCTTGGTGCGGTCGTGCTGCGGGTTGCTCAGGACCTCGCGGGGGTGGCCGGACTCGACCACGACGCCGTCGTCCATGAACACCAGCGCATCGCCGACCTCACGCGCGAAGCCCATCTCGTGCGTGACGACGATCATCGTCATGCCGTCCTCGGCAAGGCCGCGCATGACGTCCAGGACCTCGCCCACCAGCTCCGGGTCGAGCGCGGAAGTCGGCTCGTCGAAGAGCATCAGCTTCGGCTCCATCGCCAGCGCACGGGCGATGGCTACACGCTGCTGCTGGCCGCCGGAGAGCTGGGTGGGGTAGTGCTTGCCCTTGTCGCCCAGGCCCACCCGGTCGAGCAGACGCTCGGCGCGCGCACGGGCCACGGCCCTGGACTCGCCCTTGACCTGTATCGGCGCTTCCATGACATTCGCCAGCGCGGTCATGTGCGGGAAGAGGTTGAAGCGCTGGAAGACCATGCCGATGTCCCGGCGCTGGGCCGCGACCTCGCTGTCCTTCAGCTCGTAGAGCTTCTCGCCCTTCTGCCGGTAGCCCACCAGCTGGCCGTCGACCGACAGCCGGCCGGCGTTGATCTGCTCCAGGTGGTTGATGCACCGCAGGAATGTCGACTTGCCGGAGCCGGAGGGGCCGACCAGGCAGAAGACCTCCTGAGGCGCGACCTCCAGATCGATGCCCTTGAGGACGTGGGCCAGACCGTACGACTTGTGTACGCCCTCGGCCTTCACCATGGCGGTCATGTCACACCCCCCTGGGGCTGCTGCGGAACGACAGGTTCTTCTTGATCTTCTGCCACGGCGTGAGCGGCAGCTCGCGCAGCGAACCGCGCGCGTAATACCGCTCCACATAGTACTGGCCGACGGTGAAGACACTGGTCAGAGCCAGATACCAGACCGAGGCGACCAGCAGCATCTCCATGACCGCGAAGGACGTGGAGCCGATGTTCTGCGCCGCGCGCAGCAACTCGGTGTACTGCACCGCGGACACCAGCGAGGAGGTCTTGAGCAGGTTGATGAACTCGTTGCCGGTCGGCGGCACGATCACCCGCATCGCCTGCGGAAGAACGATCCGCCGCATGGTCTTGCTGCTGGACATGCCCAGCGCGTGCGAGGCCTCGGTCTGGCCCTCGTCGACCGACTGGATGCCGGCCCGGACGATCTCGGCCATGTACGCGCCCTCGTTCAGGCCCAGGCCCAGCAGGGCGACCATGAACGGCGTCATGACGTCGACCATCTCGTCCTTGTAGAACCCGAGGTTCAGGACGGGGAAGATCAGCGCGAGGTTGAACCACAGCAGCAGCTGCACGAACACCGGTGTGCCGCGGAAGAACCAGATGTACAGCCAGGCCACCGCACCGGTGACCGGGTTCTTCGAGAGCCGCATGACGGCGAAGACGACACCCAGCACCAGGCCGATGAGCATCGACAGCACGCTGATCAGCAGCGTGTGCCACGCGCCGGTCACGATCCGGTCGTCGAAGATGAAGTCTCCGACCGTGTCCCAGTTGACGTCGCCCTGCGAGAACGAATAGACCAGCAGGACCAGCAGCGCCACGACGACGACTCCGCTGATCCAGCGGCCCCAGTGCCGTACCGGGATGGCCTTGATCTGCTCAGGGTGTGCTGCCACCTTGACGGCCGCCGAGTCCTTCGGCGGCTCGTCGGCAGGCGTCTTGTCGAACTTGTCAGTCACAGTGACTGCCCTTCAGTGAAACGCTTGAGGCGGGCGCCGGGACTACTTGCCGGCGTTGATCGTCGCCTCGGTGACGGCGCTGTTCTTGACGTCCCACTTTTCCAGGATCTTGGTGTACTCGCCGTTCTTGATGATCGCGTTCAGGGCTTCCTTGAGCGCGTCGCGCAGCTGAGCGTTGTCCTTGTCGACGGCGATGCCGAACGGACCGGCCTCGGTCTGGTTGCCCGCGACCTCGAAGTCGTTGCCGCCGCCCGCGGTCTTCGCGATGTACGCGGAGACCGGGTAGTCGTTGAGGTCGGCGACCGCGCCGCCGGACTTCACGCGGGTCTGGGCCTCGGCGTCGGTGTCGAACGCCTCGATGGTGAGCTTGCCCTTGCCGTCCTTGGTGCACTTGGCGGCCTGGGTCTTGAAGGTGTTCTCGTAGGTCGTGCCGCGCTGGACGGCCACCTTCTTGCCGCACAGGTCGTCGAGCGACTGGATGTTCTCCGGGTTGCCCTTCTTGACCAGGAGCGAGACACCCGAGGTGAAGTAGTCGACGAAGTCGACGCCCTCGCCGACCTTCTTGCCCGTGTCGTCCAGACCCTGCTGGCGGGCCTTGGTGTCGCTCATGGCGGACATGACGAGGTCCTGGCGACCGGTGTTCAGCGACGAGATCAGGCCGTCGAAGGTGCCGTTGGTGAACTGGAACGAGACGCCCAGCTCCTTGCCGAGAGCGGCGGCGATGTCGGGGTCGATGCCGACGATCTTGCCGCCCTCCTCGAACTCCATGGGGGCGTAGGCGGCGTCGGTGCCGACCTTGATCACCTTGGAGTCCTGGTACTTCTGAGGCAGCTTGTCGAAGAGCGCTGCGCTGCTCGCCGATGTGCCCTTGGTCTCCTTCGAGCCCTCGGCCGTCTGGTCACCACAGGCGGTGAGCATCAGTGACCCGGCGACCGCGATCGCGCCGACCGCGGCGATCCGGGCCCTGGTAGCGGTCGTACGACAGGTGTTGCTTGCGGTCATGGTCGTGATCCTCCGGCGGATGAGGGTGCTGCCATTTGGGACATTTCGAGTCGTTCCACTCATCTTCGAGTGTCGCGACCTTGAGTGTTTTCGGCATCTTGCCATTCGGACTAGCCCAACCAGGGGGCCACGCATGTCAAAATCGGGTAACGGGACACCCCCGAAGCTCACGAGGCCGGTACATCAAGGCCGGACCTTTCACTGAGATACCTTCTTCCGGCCGGAAAATCTGCGGCCCGACCGGTGCTTCGCACCGGTTTCCGGGTGCGTAGCTGACGTGTCCTGACATGCGGCAATGAGTCCTGTCAGCAAGCTGATATCGACTCGTCGCCGGGGCCGTCGGTCCGGTAAGAAGGACGCTTACACCCCTCATCCGGGGCTCAGGGCGCGTGTGCGGCGCGCCCGCGCGTACGTACCTCCCCCGCCGGGCGGGCCAACCGCCGAGGCGGGGCACTTACGCGGTGCCCGCCCACCCCTCCTCAACCAGGAGTGGCCACCCTCAACTGATGAAGACTTAAGGGGTCAACAAAATGGCAGCGGAGATCGTCAATCCTCGCAGCGACAGCGAAGACGGTGCGGAGGGTGCTCCCGAGGAGCCCTTCGATCCGGCCTTCGCGCTGCACCGCGGCGGCAAGATGGCCATCCAGGCCACGGTGCCGGTGCGAGACAAGGACGACCTGTCCCTCGCGTACACACCCGGGGTCGCCAAGGTGTGCAGCGCGATTGCCGAGCATCCGGAGCTCGTCCACGACTACACCTGGAAGTCGCAGGTCGTCGCAGTTGTGACGGACGGCACAGCGGTGCTCGGTCTCGGCGACATCGGGCCGGAGGCGTCGCTTCCGGTGATGGAGGGGAAAGCCATCCTCTTCAAGCAGTTCGGCGGGGTCGACGCGGTTCCGATCGCGCTCGCCACGACCGACACGGACGAGATCATCGAGACCGTGGTCCGGCTCGCGCCCTCGTTCGGCGGAGTGAACCTCGAGGACATCTCGGCGCCGCGCTGCTTCGAGATCGAGCGCAGGCTCCAGGAGCGGGTCGACATCCCGGTCTTCCACGACGACCAGCACGGCACGGCCGTGGTGACCCTCGCCGCGCTGCGCAATGCCGCGAAGCTGACCGGTCGCGGTCTGAGTGACCTGCGCGCGGTCATCTCCGGCGCCGGCGCCGCGGGTGTGGCCATCGCGAAGTTCCTGCTGGAGGCGGGCATCGGCGATGTGGCCGTGGCCGACCGCAAGGGCATCGTGAGCCAGGACCGCGACGACCTGACGTCCGTGAAGCGCGAGCTCGCGGAGATCACGAACAAGGCCGGTCTCTCGGGCTCCCTGGAGACCGCTCTGGCCGGGGCGGACGTCTTCATCGGCGTCTCCGGCGGTACGGTCCCGGAGGAGGCGGTCGCGTCGATGGCGCCGGGTGCCTTCGTCTTCGCGATGGCCAACCCGAACCCCGAGGTCCACCCCGACGTCGCGCACAAGTACGCGGCCGTCGTGGCGACGGGCCGCAGCGACTACCCGAACCAGATCAACAACGTCCTGGCCTTCCCCGGGATCTTCGCGGGCGCGCTCCAGGTCCGGGCCTCCCGGATCACCGAGGGCATGAAGATCGCCGCGGCGAACGCGCTGGCGGACGTGGTCGGCGACGCCCTGGCGGCCGACTATGTGATCCCGTCCCCCTTCGACGAGCGGGTGGCCCCCGCGGTCACCGCGGCGGTGGCGGCGGCTGCGCGCGCGGAGGGCGTCGCGAGGCGCTGACCCGGCACTGTTGCGGGGCGCGACAGCGCGCCGCCGATGCATCCGTACGGGCCGTGGGGCACTCCTGAAGGGGTGCGGCACGGCCCGTACGGGCGTGTAGCGGGAAAATTCTGTGCGAGTTTGCGCCGAACAGGTGGATCGCCCGCCGCCGACGCGCGGGACGCGGTGCGTGTCACACCGCTGCGTGGTTCCGTCGCGTCCGGCCGCCGTCCTATCGTCATGGTCATGTTCGCCGCCTACGCAGCCCGCATCGACCGTGACGCCCCGCTCAACGGCCTGGAGCTGGGTGAACGCCCGGCCCCCGAGGCCCGACCGGGCTGGAGCACCGTCACCGTCAAGGCCGCCTCGCTCAACCACCACGACCTCTGGTCGCTGCGGGGAGTGGGCCTCGCCGAGGACAAGCTCCCGATGATCCTCGGCTGCGACGCCGCGGGCATCGACGAGAACGGCAACGAGGTGGTCCTCCACTCCGTCATCGGCCAGAGCGGCCACGGCGTCGGGCCCGACGAGCCGCGCTCCATTCTCACCGAGCGTTACCAGGGCACCTTCGCGGAACAGGTCTCCGTCCCCACCTGGAACCTGCTGCCCAAGCCCAAGGAGCTCACATTCGAACAGGCCGCCTGCCTGCCGACCGCCTGGCTCACCGCGTACCGCATGCTCTTCACCAACGCCGGGGTGCGCCCCGGTGACTCGGTCCTCGTCCAGGGCGCGGGCGGCGGCGTCGCCACCGCCGCGATCGTCCTCGGCAAGGCCGCCGGACTGCGGGTGTACGCGACCAGCCGCGACGAGGCCAAGCGCAAGCGGGCCGTCGAGCTCGGCGCGGAGGAGGCCTACGAGCCCGGCGCACGGCTGCCGCGGCGCGTGGACGCCGTCATCGAGACCGTCGGCGCCGCCACCTGGTCGCACTCGGTCAAGTCGCTGCGGCCCGGCGGCACGCTGGTGATCTCCGGCGCGACCAGCGGCGACCGGCCCTCGCACGCCGAACTGACCCGGATCTTCTTCCTGGAGCTCAAGGTCGTCGGCTCGACGATGGGAACCAAGGATGAGCTGGAGGATCTCCTCTCCTTCTGCGGGGCAACGGGCGTACGTCCCGTGATCGACGAGGTCCTGCCGCTGGACCGGGCGCGGGAGGGCTTCGAGAAGATGGCCGCGGGCGACCTCTTCGGAAAGATCGTGCTGACGCCCTCTTGATGGACCGTCAGGTTCGCTGATGGGATCCGTCCCATGCCTACGCGCCGAACGATCCCGGTACTGATCGGCTGCTGTCTCCTTCTGGTTCTGGCGGCGGTGGCTCCGGCCTCCGCCGCCACCCCCTCGGACCCGCCCGGCATCCCCCGTCTGACCGACGACCGCGGCCGGACCCTCACCCTGCGCGGCTGGAACGTCGAGGACAAGACGAACCGCGGCGACCGGGCGCTGTCCGCCATCACCGAGAAGCACTTCCGCGACATGCGCGCCCAGGGCTTCAACTTCGCCCGTCTGCTGGTCTTCTGGGACGACCTGGAGCCCCGGCGCGGCCATTACAGCGCCGCGTATCTCCGCAAGATCGAGCGGATTCTGGACTGGGCGGAGACAAACGGCATCCAGGTGCTGATCGATTCCCACCAGGACGTGTTCGGCCCTGCCTTCGGGCATCGCGGAATCCCGGAATGGGCCACCCGGACCGACGGTCTGCCCTTCACCCCGCATCCGGACGACTGGTTCTCCGAGTACTTCGAACCGGCCGTGCAGCGCGCCTTCACCCACCTCTACGAGGACGAGGACCTGCGCCGTGCCCAGGCACGGATGTGGCGGGTCATCGCCGACCGCTTCGAGCACCACCCGGCCGTTCTCGGCTACGACCTGATCAACGAGCCGATGGGTGAGCTGCGCGCGGGCGAGGACCTGCCCGCCGCGGCCCGCCGCATCGAACGCGATCAGCTCACGCCGATGTACAACCGCCTTGCCGACGCCGTCCGTTCGGCCGACGACGGCAACTGGGTCTTCGTCGAACCGACCCCGATCGTGGGCGAGGGCCTCCCGACCGGCCTCGGCAGGATCAAGGACCCCAAGGTCGTCTACGCACCGCACTTCTACAACACCGCGATGGAGGCGGGCGCGGACTACGACCCCTCGGCGGGCTGGATCGAGTCGTACGAGGCGGCCGTGACCGCCTACCCGAAGGAGCAGCGGATCCCGGTCGTGGTGGGTGAGTGGGGTCCCCTCAACAACTCCCTTCCGAACATGGGCCGTTTCTACCGTGAGGCGCTGGCATCCCTGAACCGCTACAGCTCAGGGTGGGCGGGCTATGTCTGGTGCTACGGCGGCGGCTACTGCGCCGTCGACGAGCGCGGTCTGTTCCGTACGAACAAGGAGCAGACGGCGGCGCCGTACGCGGCGGCCGTCGCGGGGCGGGTCGCGGCCGATACGTACGACCAGGGGTCCGGGACGTACCGTCTGGAGTACCGGGCGCACGGGCAGCGCGGCGCGACGGAGATCTCGCTGCCGCCGAGCGCGTCCGGCCGGCGTATCGCCCTGGACGGCCCGGCGTGGACGGACACCCCGACGGTGCCGGCGGGCCGGGCCTGCGCGGTGCGGGTGCGGGCGCTGCCCGGCGCGCGGATCACGGTCACCGTCAGTCCTGGTACACCACGATGAAGTCCCCGCTGTGGGTCCTGTGTTCGGCGAGGGCGTCGCGCAGCCGTCGCAGATGCGCGGTCGTCAGCTGGAGCGGAGGCTCGTCCGGCTGGTGCGTGGTGCCTCGGGGGTAGTCCTTGTCCGGGGTTGTCGTCATCTCTATGTGGCAGCCCAGGACGTGGGTGACCTGGTTGGTCTCGCAGAAGGCGAGGAGCCGGTCTACGGTGGCGGCGAACACCTCGGTGTCCTGGACATACAGCCGGCCGGGGTAGAGCGAGTCGCCGGTGAGCAGCAGCCCGGTGTGCCGGTCGTGGAAGACGACGGCGGCTTCCTGGTGCCCGGGCCCGGGCACCAGATCGAGCACCCGCCCGCCGAGGTCCAGCTCGGCACGGCCGTCCGGCCAGTCCGTAAGTCCGAAGAACTCCCGTACCTCGCAGAGCGACGGCCCGACGACTTCGGTGTGCGGCCGGTCCGCGAACTGGGGGTCGCCCGCGATGTGGTCGCTGTGTCCGTGTGTGTGGGCGACCACCAGTCCGTACCGCGCGCGGGGATGGCGGGCCAGCCACTGCTCGATCAGCGCGTCGACGGTGGCGCGCAGGGGGAAGTGGGCGGGGTCCGGGGTCGCGCCGGTGTCCAGCAGCAGCGCCCGTTCGTTCCCGAACAGCAGGAAGAGGAACGGGGCTTCGAAGTGCACGGACTTGTTCTGCCGGAGGATCACGGTGTGTTCGGAGTAGGCATGCACCTGTATCTCGGAAGCCGGGTCGTGCTTCGGAGAGGGCCAGCCGGCGTGCCACTGGACATCGAGGCTGCCGGTCACGGGTGCGGACGTACGGAAATCGATCACGGGACCACGGTACGGCGAGAGGTTGTCAACCGGGGTTGACTATGGACAACTGTCAATGTAGGTTGACATTCATGACCGAAGCAACCGATCTCGCCGAGCGGGCGGGCGACCGTGACCCGCGGGTCGGGCTGCGAGCCGTCGCCGCGCTGCGGCGGCTCCTTGAGCAGCTTGAAGCCGTACAGGTACGCAGTGCCCGCAACCAGGGCTGGTCGTGGCAGGAGATCGCGGCCGAGCTGGGCGTCAGCCGGCAGGCCGTACACAAGAAGTACGGGAGGCAGTGATGTTCGAGCGCTTCACCAAGGACGCCCGTGAGGTCGTCACGGGCTCGGTAGAACACTCGGAGCGCGCATGCGCGGACTCCACCACCGACGAGCATCTGCTCCTGGCCATGCTCGACCAGGAGGGGACCCGGACGGCGTTTGCCTTCGCCGCCCTCGGGATCACCGACCGGCGCGGCTCGGTGGAGAACGCGCTCGCGGACGCACGGCGGCGCGGGGGCCTGTCAAAGGCGGACGAAGAAGCCCTCGCCGGACTCGGTATCGATGTGGCCGAGATCGTCTCGAAGGTCGAGCAGACGCACGGGGCGGGGGCGCTCCAAGTGGGCCCCAAGTCGAAGCGGCGGTGGTCGGGGCACCGGGCCTTCGGCCCCTCGGCGAAGGACACGCTGGTGAAGTCGCTCCGCATCGCGGCGGGCCGGGGTGACCGGCGCATCGGGGGCGAGCATCTGCTGCTGGCGCTGACGGCGCGGCCGGGGGTGGTGGCGGATGTGCTGGCGGAGCATGGGGCGACGTATGAGGCGGTGGAGCGGGTGATGTTTGGGGGTGGAGCGGCGCGGGCGGGGTGAGGGGGGTTCTTCCCCAACCCCCTAACCGAACTGGGGGACGCCCCCAGGCCCCCTGGGCAGGTTCATGTGGGGGCCGGCGCCCCACACCCGGAGCGGCAGCTTCGCGCCGCGGGCGGGGTTGTTTCCCCCACCCCGCCCCTTCGCGAAACCCTGACGGGAACGGTGGGGGCTTCGCCCCCCGGCCCCCGGGCGGCAGCTTCGCGCCGCAGCCTGCAGTGCGGGCGTTCGCGGTGCGGTCCCCCAGGCCCCCGGGGGAGGTTGACGTGGGGGCTGACGTCCCCACACCCCCGGCGGCAGCTTCGCGCCGCGGCGGAACCGCGTTCGTGGCCCCCGGGCCCGGCGAGGACCCGCGCCCCGGGCCCCCGCGTCGCGGCTACGCCTCCGGGTTTCGCAGCAGTGCGCCGATGTGGGCCGCCGCCGTGGACAAGTGGCGGCGGGCCTCCGCCAGTTGGGTGGGCGTGACTCCCTGGTCCCTCGCCGCGTCGCGGATGTCGTCGCGGAAGCGGTCCAGCAGGCGGTCCAGGTCCCGGGCCGGGTTGTCCGAGTCGGCCGGGTCCTTTGCCCATTCCGGGGGCTCCTCCGCAGGGTCCGGCTTGACGTAGGGGGGCCACGCCGTGCCCCGCGCCAGGCCGCCCAGCTGCGTGCTCAGCTCCGACAGGCCCTCCCGTACACCCGTCGGCCAATCGCCCCGGGCGAAGTGGTCCTGCACCTGGTCCTGGACCTGCTTGGCGATGCGCTGCATCTCCCGGCGGGCCGTCTCCTGCGCCTCCTTCGCCTGGCGGCGTGCCTGCTGGGCGTCCTCGCGGGCCCGGCGCGACTCGTCCTTCGCCCGCCGCGCCTGCTCCTTCCACTCCTGCTTCGCCTTGCGCAGCTCCTCCTTCGCCGCGCGCCACGACTCCTTGTCGCCCCAGTCCGTCTCCGCCCCGCCGGACGTCGTCCGTGTCTCGGACGCCGCCGCGCGCATCTCGCTGCGCAGCTTGCCCGCCGCGCCGCGCACGTCGTCGCGGATCTCCGCGGCCAGCTCGGAGACCGACTCGCGGATCTCCAGTTCGAGGTCGGCCAACTCGCCGCTGCGCCCGGCCAGTTCCTCCCGGCCGGCCTCGGTGATCGAGTAGACCTTGCGTCCGCCCTCGGTGGCATGGGTGACCAGACCCTCGGCCTCCAGCTTGGCCAGGCGCGGGTACACCGTTCCCGCCGAAGGCGCGTACAGGCCCTGGAAGCGCTCCTCCAGCAGCCGGATCACCTCGTAGCCGTGGCGGGGGGCCTCGTCCAGGAGCTTCAGCAGATACAGGCGCAGACGGCCATGAGCGAAGACGGGCGGCATGTCAGAGCACCTTTCCGGTGGGGGCTGCGTCGTGCGGTTCGTCCTCCGCGGACGGCCGGCGCAGCAGGGCGATCGAGCCGGACACGGTCGTCGCCTTGAGCGTCCCCGTGCCCGCGCCCAGTCTCCCGGTGATCTTCTTCGCGCCCCACTGGCCGCTGACCCGCAGGTCGTCGAAGGCGTTGGAGACCGCTCCGCTCGCGGTGTTCGCCTCGACGCGCGCGTCCGCGGGGTGCGGGAGCCGGATCGCGACCTCGCCGGAGACGGTGCTCAGCCGGATGTCGGTGGGCCTGCCCGCGGGGTCGAGGTCGATGACCATGTCGCCGCTGACCGATTCGGCCCGTACGGAGGTTCCGGCGCCCTCGATCACGGTCAGATCGCCGGACACGGAGTGGTAGCGCAGATCGCCGGTGACGGACTGGGCCTCCAGATTCCCGGAGACGGTGTCGGCGCGGACCGCGCCGGACAGGCCGACGAGTGTGGTGTCGCCGCTGACGCCGCGTACCACCGTCGTGCCTTGGACGCCGGATACGAAGGCCGCCGCGCCGACCACGCCGACCTCGACCGCCGAACCGGTCGGCACGGCGAGGGAGACGACCGCGCTGCGGTGCCAGCCCTTGCGGTCGAGCCACTTGAGGAAGCCCTTCCAGGGCAGGTCCTCGTACGCCACGGTCAGCGTGGAGCCCTGCTGGGTCACGATCAGCGGGGGGCCCTCGATCTCGGAGACCTCGAGGCGGGCGGAACCTTCGTCCGTGCCCACGACGTTGACCGTTCCGTTGACTATGCGCACGTTGAGTGCCGTCACGGGGTCGTCGAAGGTGAGCTTCTTCGGCTCAGCGACTTCCCACGTCGACTCTGCCATGGTGCTGACCTCCCTGGGGCGGGCTTGACGCAACATATCGCGTCTCTTGGTAGATACGATATATCGCGAATAGGGGATGTCAAGCGTGGTGGCGGGCGCGTGGGGGAGCGCATAACGGTTGTACGGGGGCAAATTGGCCTGGCGTATGAGCCATGAACGCGACATCCGCGGGCGCGCTGCTGCTCTGCCGGGCCGAGCCGGCTGCCGTACGGCACCGCGCCCATCTGCTGCGCGAGCAGCAGCTGCTCGCACCGGCCGGTGAGAAGTGGAGCGTGCTCGTCCCCGAGGGAAAGCCCTGGCTGGACGGCGGCGAACCGGCCGACCGGTTGCGGTCGGCCGCCCGCGCGCTGGGCGCGGAGCCGGTGGAGTGGTCGGGGTGGCGCGATGCGGTACGGGCGGAGCTCGACGCGGTCGAGGAGGGTCCGCTCGGACCGTGGCTGCGCGGCCCGGCGGCCCGGCTGCTGAGCGCGGCGCAGTCGGCGGCGGGAGTGCCGATGGTGGCGCGGGGGGTACGGCGGCGGAGCGGAGGCTGGGCGGTGGCGGGGGCGGTGCTGATCGTGCACGGGGCGCTGGGGCTGGTGTACGACCGGGTGCGGGGGCGTCGGGGGTAGGGCGGTGTTCCCCCCGTCCCGCCCCCTACTCGTCCTCGTCCTCGTCGTCCAGCCGCGCCAGCCACGTGGCCAGCCGTTCCACCGGGACCTCGAAGTCCGGGTTGAGGTCGACGAACGTGCGCAGCTGCTCGGCGAGCCACTCGAAAGTGATCTCCTCCTCGCCGCGCCGCTTCTCCAGCTCCTCGATGCCGCGATCGGTGAAGTACAAGACATGCTCCTGGTACGGACGGGGTCTACCTCCTCAGATTACGGCGACTTCCGTCTCTCCCCTGCAACCGCCCGGGCCAGTAACGTCGTCGCCATTCGCACAGCACCCAAGTGCGGTGACACTGGGATGAGTTGGCCGTGCAACGACGGGGGGAACCGTGACCGGACGCGTCCAGCAGATCGAACTTCCCGGGGGAGCCGTCGTGCTCGCCCGGCTGTCCACTCCCGGCGGCGGATACGGCGAGGACGACGAGGACGTCGGCTTCGTCGAGAACGCCACCGCCAAGGTTCAGCAGCTCCAGCAGCTGATCACCCAGGTCGGCGCCTCCGTCCTCGATGCCGCGGCCGCCGCCAAGCCGGACGAGGCGAGCGTCACCTTCGGCGTCGAGCTCACCGCCAAGTCCGGAGTCGCTCTCGCCGTACTGGCGGCGGGGGAGGCCAAGGCGTCCGTCCAGGTCACCCTCACCTGGCAGCTCAAGGAGCAGCCGACCGACCAGCCGCCCCGCCGACAGACCGACCGGCCCTCGGCTCAGGCCCCCGCAGACCCGGCATGAGCGATCCCGACTCCGACTCCGTCATAGACGCCCTGACCCGCGCGGCCACCGTCCACTTATCGCACCGGCAGGACGACTCCCCCATGTGGGGCAGCGGCTTCTTCGTCGCCCCCGGCTGGGTCCTCACCTGCGCCCACGTACTCGCCCCCCACCTCAAGGGCGACCCGGCCATGACCTTCCGCGTCTGCGGCAGCGAGGTGAACGACGGCGAGCCGCTGGATGCGCGGCTCGCCTCCTGGCTGCTCGACGGTGAACCGCGCGCCGAGCAGCGCGTGCCCGTGGAGCAGGACCTCGCCCTCGTGCGCCTCGTCGACGAGGCCGTCGAGCACGAGTGCGTCTGGCTCACCGACCGCACCGACTACCCGGGCGGCCGCGGGATCGTGCAGGGCTACCGGCCCGAGGACGACCCCGTGCGCCAGATCCGGCGGGCCGTGCGCTGGAAGGCCGGTGCCAGGATCAACGGTTTCGACGACGACTACGGGATGCGCTTCCGGCCGGAGGCCGAGTTCCCCAAGGGCGGTTCCGGATCACCGGTGCTCGACGCCCACACCGGCGCCGTCGTCGGCATCCTCAAGTCCCGGCGCAGTGGCCGGGACGGCGGCATGGCCATCGCCGCCACCGCACTGCGCCGCTTCGGCCCCGCCTACCAGACCCTCATGGCCGCGCACGACCGCTGGCACGGTCAGTCTCCGAAGGTCACGGGCCACAACTGGATCGAGCGCCAGCACCAGCTCCCGGGCGCCGGTGTGCACACCAGCGGCGACCAGTGGAGCCCCCGCGACCGGCGCGAGGCGCTGGCTCTGCTCTCGGGCCTGCACCCGCCGGCCGCCATCCGTCCCGTCGTCGAGCTCGCCAAGAAGGCCCGCGGCGGCGTCGCCGCGCCGCCCGGCCAGCTGCTGCCGCGCATCTGGCGCGACGGACACGGCCTGCTGTACGAGGCGGGGCAGCCCGTCGCCGCCATCGCCGCGCTCCACTACCTCCAGCTGGTCGTCGAGTACGAGCGCAGCCGCGGCGGCGACCCCGTCGCGCTCGCCGACTGGGTGGCCCGGCGGCTGCAGGACGTGCCCCGCATCGTGCACACCGTGGTCACCCAGGCGACGCTGCCGCCCGGACTCGTCCATCAGCGCACGGCCGACGGACAGGACCGGATCGTCGTGCACTACCCGCGGCCCGGCGACGGGGCCGCCGTCGTCATCGTCGAGCTGGAGCCGGTCTGCGACGCCCGCCCCGCCCGCTTCTACTGGCGGATCCGTGTCGACGACGGCCAGGACGTGAACGAGCCGCTGCACGAGGAGCAGACCGGCGACGGTGTCCCGCCCGAGCAGATCGTCCAGCGGCTGCGCGGTCCGCTGGAGGAGGTCTTCGCCTCCGTGGACTCGCCAGGTGCCCCGGCTCCCCTCGAAGTCGCCCTGCCCGTCGATCATTTCGACACCGCCGTGCACCGCTGGCAGCTCACCGAGATGGCCAGGTTGCACCATCCGGCGTATGTGGGAGTACGGCGGATGGTGGTGCTGCGCGATCTCGCGAGACGAGGGAAACCGGACGCCGTCTGGCAGCGCCGCTGGGAGGGGACGCTGACCGCCGAAGTGCTCACGGGGGCCCGTACGCCGCCGCAGCGGCAGGTCCCGCGCCCGCGGCACTTCGAGGAGATGCCGGCGTCCACGGTGCCCGTCCTGTGCCGCCCCGCAGGCAGCGGCGTCGGACGGCGGGCCATCGGGATGGCGCTGCAAGCCGGGCACGGCATCGCCCTGTGGCACACGGACGGCCATCCCGACCTCAGCTGTACGGAGTTCTGCGAGGAGATGCAGCAGGGTGCGGCCCAGCTGCTCGCCCAGAGCGCGGGGGCGATTGAGCTTCCCGACCGGCTTCGCCGTATCAGGGACGACATCAGCGGATCGAGGAACAGCAGGCACTGGGCGGAAGGGGTGGCCATGCTCTACGACGACCCGAGCCGCCCGCTGCCCGCCGACGACTCCGGACCGGTGGACTCGCCATGACGAGCCACGTCGGGGCGCCACGGGTTCGCCGCGCAGTGTCCTCGCCGGGCGGCGTGGCCAACTTGCATTTCCTGCCGGGGGTCCGGGGGTTGTCCCCCGGAAATTGCAGTATCGGAAGTCAGGGCGATGGGTACAAGACCCCCGTGGTCCGCCACGGGTCCCACCGGCCGCCTATGAGGAGCGAGCGATGGACGACTGGCTGATCTACCGAGGCGTCGGCGCACCGGATCCCGGCCGGATCCGCCACCTACCACCGCCGCCCCCCTGGCGTGCCTTCTCCGGGGTGCCGCTGCCCGACCCGGCGCCGCCGATCGACAGTTCGTCGACGCGGCGGCTGGGCGCGCGCGTGGGAGCCCCGCCCGCTCAGGACGCCGAAGCGCTCGAACTCATCAACGCCGCCCTGTACTTGAGGCGTCCGCTGCTGGTCACGGGCGAGCCCGGCTCCGGCAAGTCCACGCTCGCGCACTCGGTCGCGTACGAACTCGGGCTCGGCCGGGTCCTCCAGTGGCCCATCGTCAGCCGCACCGAGCTGAAGGACGGCCTGTACACCTACGACGCCATAGGCAGGCTCCAGGACGCCCAGCTCGCCGGGCGCGGGGCCGAGCGGGGATCCGACGACATCGGCCGGTACATCAGGCTCGGGCCGCTGGGCACCGCGCTGCTGCCCGCCGAGCGCCCCCGGGTGCTGCTCATCGACGAGCTCGACAAGAGCGACATCGATCTGCCCAACGACCTGCTGAATGTGGTGGAGGAAGGGGAGTTCGCCCTTCCGGAGCTGGAGCGGATGGCCGACCGGCCGGGGCACGACGAGGTGCGGGTGCTCACCGACGACGGCCGCCGGGTGCCTGTCAGGGACGGCAGGGTGCGCTGTCACGCCTTCCCCTTCGTCGTGATGACCAGCAACGGCGAGCGGGACTTCCCCGCACCGCTGTTGCGCCGCTGTATCCATCTGCACCTGGACCCGCCGCGCGACGAGCGGCTCGCCGCGATGGTGCAGGCCCACTTCGGCGCCGGGGCGGACGAGTTGAACCTCGATCTGATCGGGCAGTTCACCCGGGAGGACGGCGACGGCGAACTGCGGCCCACCGACCAGCTGCTCAACGCCATCTACCTCACACAGCAGGCGGTACGGGCGGAGTCGGGGCGGCGTGAGGAGATCGCCGAGCTGCTGATCCGCCCCCTCGACACCCGGCAGCGGTGACCTGATGAACGCGGCCGCTCCGCCTCCCGCTCCCGTTCCGCCTGCCGTTCCGCCTCCCGCGGCGCTGACCGCGCTGGTCGCCCGGCTGCGCGAGGCGGAACTGAAGCCGACGGCCGAGGAGTTGGCCGACGCGCTGTGGCTGTCCCGCCATGTGCCGCCGGCCCCGTCCAGGGCTCCGGGCGCGATATCCCAGGGGGAGTCCGGGACACGGCCGGTGGACCGTCCGCCGGTGGAGGCGGCACAGCCGCCCGCACCCTCCCCGTTCCGGGCGGGACAGCCGCCGGGGCCCCGCATCGACCTGTACGGCCCGGCGCAGACGGAGGGCGTACCAGCAGGCGTATCGCCCGCCGGTATGCGCAGGGTTCCGGTGCCGGCCGCCGCCGCGCTGCCCGACGCCCCGGCACTCCAGCGCGCGCTGCGGCCCCTGCAGCGCTACCGCCCGCCCATGCGCCCGGTCCGCCGCGACCTCGACGAGGTCGCGACGGCCGACCGCGCCGCCGACACCGGCCTCGTGGTGCCGGTGCTGCGCACGGCCAGGCGGCGCGAGGCGCGCCTCGCCCTCGTGATGGACGTCTCCTCGTCGAACGTCGTATGGGACAGGGCACTCGAGGAACTGCGGCAGGTCTGCGAACGCGCAGGGGCCTTCCGCGAAGTCGCCGTCCACCGCCTGCGCGAGGACGCGCCCACGCCCGCCCAGCTCGGCGACCCGACCGGCCGCCAGCTGACCCTGGTCCTCAGCGACTGCGCAGGCCCCATGTGGCGCAGCGGCCGGATGCAGCGGCTGCTGTACACCTGGGCGTCGACCGCGCCGGTCGCGGTGGTGCAGCCGCTGCCGCAGCGGATGTGGGGGCGTACGCACCTGCCCGCGCGGCCAGGGCTGCTGCGACGGCGCGAAGGACCTGCGGGACGGCTGGAGTTCACCCCGAAACAGCCCGGACCGGGGGACCTCGACCGGGGCATACCGGTGCCGGTGCTCGCCCTGCGCCGCTCCTCGTTCGACGCCTGGACCAGGCTGGTGGCGGGCGCTACCGGTCAGTCGCTCGACGCCGCCGCCGCGCTGGTGCGGGCCCGCCACGGACCCGCCGCGATCCGGTCCCGCACCGCCCGGCACATCGAACCCGCCCAGCGCGTCCGGGCCTTCCGCAGGACCGCCTCGCCTGCGGCCGCCCAGCTCGCCGTCTATCTGTCGGCGGTCCCGCTGGTACTGCCCGTGATGCAGCTCGTCCAGCGCGCCATGCTCGTCCGCGGCGGCCCCGATGTGCTCGCGGAAGTGCTGCTCAGCGGCCTGCTGCGGCGCGACGAGGACGGGCCGGCCGAGCAGGAGGGCGGCCCCGCCTACGTCTTCCTGGACGGGGTCCGCGAGGAGTTGCTCGGCCAACTGGGTGCGAGCAGCGCGGCGTTGGTGCTCAAGCACTGCTCCGAGTACGTCGAGAACCGCTACGGGCGCACGGTGCGCAACTTCCCGGCCATGGCCGCCGCCTTCCTCGCCGGTTCGGTGGACCCGCATCCGGCCGCGCCCGGCGGCCCCGGCAGCCGCAGCCAGTGGGCCTTCGCCCAGGTGTCCGCGCAGGTGCTGCGGCGGCTGGGCGTCCCCGAACCCGCTGCGCCCCCCGGCGGCCTGCCCAAGGACGGCCCGGCGGGTCTGCGGGCGCAGGCCCGCGCCTGCCTGGCGCACTTCGGCGAGTACGGCACCGTACGCGACCTCGACGAGGCGATCAGGCTGCTCGGCTCGGCCACCCAGGCCGAACGGCGCACCGCCGAACGGGCCGTGCTCTACGGGGAGCTGGCCGATGCCCTGCTGCGGCGCTGGCTGGTGCGGCCGCTGCCCGAGGACCTGCGCGAGGCCCTGGACGCCGCCCAGAACGCGCTCACCGGCAAGCCGCAGGCGTATCTGACGCTGGCGCAGGTGCTGGAAGCGATGGCCGACGAGGTGGAGTCCGGCCGGCTCAGCACCCTGCTGATGCCGGAGTGGGTACGGCTGCAGGCGGCGGCCGGAGCCGACGATGTGCGTCTGGTGGCATCGGTCCTGCTGTCGACCGCGGATGCCGGACTCGCCGAACTGACCGACAGCCGACCCCGGTTCGACGATGTTCCCGGGCTCAGGGAGGCAGCGGCGGCCGCCAGGATCCGGGTGCTGCGGCGGCTCGCCGTGACCGGCGCCCCGTACGGACTGCGCGGCCCGGTCCGGCCCGAGGACTGGTTCACCCGGACCACACAGACCGCACTGGACGTCGTACAACTGCTGCTGGACGACGAGCGCCCCGAGTCCGCGCTGCTCGTCGAGGGCGGGCTGCTGCTGGAGCTGGCCCGGCACTACCGAGGCGAGGGCCCCGTCGCCAGGGCCGCCGACGAGCAGGACCGGATCGCCTCCCGCGCCTACGCCGAGCGCGCCGACGAGGACCTGCACGCGGGCATCGACGGACTCGACTGGGAGGCGGTCCCCGAGACGCAGCTCTGCCGCGCCTGGCTGGACTACGCCGACGCCATCGAATTCGCCCACGAGATCCCGGACGACGACGACAGGCTGCGCATCCTCCAGGCCCTGGACCAGGCACGCCAGCACGTCGGCAAGGACGAGGACGCCCTGGCCGACATCCTGCTGCGGATGGCCCGCGTCCTGGAGCAGCGGTACGCGTCGACGGGAGGCTGGGCACACCGCGACTCGGCGATCGCGGCCTGGACCGAAGCGGTGCCGCTGCTGCCGTGGAACGACCCGGGCCGTGCCGTGGTCCTGACCTCGCTCGGCAGGCAGCTGACCGAGCGCGGTGTGGACAAGGACTCATCCGCCGACATCCACGCGGCCGTACGGGCACTGCGCGGCGCGATCGAGGAGACAGCGGCTGCCGATCCGGAACTCCCGCGCCGACGTGCCCTGCTGGGCCACGCCTACATCGAGCGCTTCCGTGCCGACGAGACCGTCGCCGACCTGCACGAGGCGGACTGGGCTCTGGGAGCCACGGCCCGGGCCGCCGGCGATCCCGAACTGGCCGCGTACGCCTGGTGGTACCGCGCCCTCGCCTCGGCCCTGCTCGCCCAGCGCACCGCCTCGCACCCCAAGCTCCAGGACGCCGCTGCCCACTACCGCCGCGCCGCGGCCCAGCCCGGCGCGGGCGAGCTGCTGGAGCGGGCGACGGCCGCCCAGTGGATGCGGGCGACCCGCCTGGAACGGACGGCGGGTCCCGGGCGGGCCCTTGAGGAACACCGGGCGGTGCTGTCCCTGCTGTCGGCCGCAGGCGCCTCGCGCACACAGACCGCGAGTCTCGTCCGGCAGGAGATCGACCGGCTCGAAGTCCGCCCCTGACACCCCTTGCACGCCTGGCACCCCTGACAGGCCGGAGGGCCCTGTCCCGCGCGGTGTGCGCGGGACAGGGCCCTCCGGTTCGTACGGTCGGCCGCTCGGTCGGCCGGATCAGGCCTCGAAGACCTCGTTGAGCAGCTGCTGCTGCTCGGCCTGGTGACGCTTGGCCGAACCGACCGCCGGGGACGAGCCGTGCGGACGCGAGATACGGCGCAGGCGCTCGCCGTGCGGAATGTCCGCGCCGACCGCCAGGTCGAGGTGGTCGATCAGGTTCAGCGCGATGAACGGCCACGCACCCTGGTTCGCCGGCTCCTCCTGGGTCCACAGGTACTTCTCGGCGTTCGGGAACTTGGCGATCTCCGCCTGGAGTTCGGCACCCGGCAGCGGGTACAGCCGCTCGAGGCGGATGATCGCGGTGTCCGTGTTGCCGCGCTTGACCCGCTCGGCCTCCAGGTCGTAGTAGACCTTGCCGGTGCAGAAGACGACCTTGCGGACCGCGTTCGGGTCCACCGTGTCATCGCCGATCACCGGGCGGAAGCCGCCGTTGATGAACTCCTCCGCCTTCGACGCCGCGGCCTTCAGACGCAGCATCGACTTCGGGGTGAAGACGATCAGCGGCTTGTGGTGCGGGTTGTGGACCTGCCAGCGCAGCAGGTGGAAGTAGTTCGACGGCAGGGTCGGCATGGCGACCGTCATGTTGTTCTGCGCGCACATCTGCAGGAAGCGCTCAGGTCGGGCGGAGCTGTGGTCCGGGCCCTGGCCCTCGTAGCCGTGCGGCAGCAGCAGCGTGACGCCGGAGGTCTGGCCCCACTTCTGCTCGGCCGAGGAGATGAACTCGTCCACGACGGTCTGCGCGCCGTTGACGAAGTCACCGAACTGGGCCTCCCACATGACCAGTGCGTCCGGGCGGGCCAGCGAGTAGCCGTACTCGAAGCCCATCGCCGCGTACTCGCTGAGCAGCGAGTCGTAGACGTTGTAGCGGGCCTGCTCCTCGGAGAGGTACAGCAGCGGGGTGTAGTCCTCGCCGGTCTCCTGGTCCACCAGCACCGCGTGGCGCTGGCCGAACGTGCCACGGCGGGTGTCCTGGCCGGACAGCCGGACCGTGGTGCCCTCCATCAGCAGCGAGCCGATGGCGAGCGTCTCGCCCATGCCCCAGTCGATCGTGCCGTCCTCGACCGAGGCCGCACGGCGCTGCATCTGCGGCATCAGTCGCGGGTGGACGGTGATCCGGTCGGGGATGTTGACCTGGGACTCGGCGATCCGCTTCACGATCTCCTGGGAGACCGCGGTGGTGACGGCCACCGGGAACTCGGCCTGCGCGTCCGGGACATGCGCCGGGGTCGGCTGGCTGGTGGCCTCGCGGACCTCCGCGAAGACCTTCTCCAGCTGGCCCTGGAAGTCCTGGAGCGCCTGCTCCGCCTCTTCCAGCGTGATGTCGCCGCGACCGATGAGCGACTCGGTGTAGAGCTTGCGCACCGAGCGCTTCTTGTCGATCAGGTTGTACATCTGCGGGTTGGTGAACTGCGGGTTGTCGCCCTCGTTGTGACCGCGACGGCGGTAGCAGATGAGGTCGATCACGACGTCCTTGTTGAACGTCTGGCGGAACTCGAAGGCGAGCCGCGCCACGCGGACCACGGCCTCCGGGTCGTCGCCGTTCACATGGAAGATCGGCGCCTCGATCATGCGGGCCACGTCGGTCGCGTACATGGACGAACGCGAGGACTCCGGGGCGGCGGTGAAGCCGACCTGGTTGTTGATGACGATGTGGACCGTGCCGCCGGTGCGGTAGCCGCGCAGCTGCGACATGTTCAGCGTCTCGGCGACGACACCCTGGCCGGCGAAGGCCGCGTCACCGTGCAGGGCGACGGGCAGGACCGTGAAGTCCGTGCCGCCCTTGTTGATGACGTCCTGCTTGGCGCGGGCGACACCCTCGAGAACCGGGTCGACCGCCTCCAGGTGCGAGGGGTTGGCGACCAGCGAGACCTTGATCTGCTCGCCGTCGAGACCGGTGAAGGTGCCCTCGGCGCCCAGGTGGTACTTCACGTCGCCGGAGCCGTGCATCGACTTCGGGTCGAGGTTGCCCTCGAACTCCCGGAAGATCTGCGCGTACGACTTGCCGACGATGTTCGCGAGGACGTTCAGGCGGCCGCGGTGGGCCATGCCGATGACGACCTCGTCCAGCCGCGACTCGGCGGCCGAGTCGATGACCGCGTCGAGCAGCGGAATGACGGACTCGCCGCCCTCCAGCGAGAACCGCTTCTGACCGACGTACTTGGTCTGCAGGAAGGTCTCGAAGGCCTCGGCGGCGTTCAGACGGCGCAGGATCCGCAGCTGCTCCTCGCGCTCGGGCTTGGTGTGCCCGCGCTCGACCCGGTCCTGGATCCATTTGCGCTGCTTCGGGTCCTGGATGTGCATGAACTCGATGCCGGTGGTGCGGCAGTACGAGTCGCGGAGCACGCCCAGCACGTCGCGCAGCTTCATCAGGGACTTGCCGGAGAAGCCGCCGACGGCGAACTCGCGCTCCAGGTCCCACAGCGTGAGGCCGTGCTCGGTGATGTCCAGGTCGGGGTGCTTGCGCTGGCGGTACTCCAGCGGGTCGGTGTCGGCCATGACATGGCCGCGGACCCGGTAGGAGTGGATCAGCTCGAAGACGCGCGCCGCCTTGGTGACGTCGTCGTCGTGGCTGGCGTCGATGTCCTTGAGCCAGCGGACCGGCTCGTAGGGGATGCGCAGCGCCTCGAAGATGTCGTCGTAGAAGCCGTCCTCGCCGAGGAGGAGATTGGCGACGATCCGCAGGAACTCGCCGGAGGCGGCGCCCTGGATGACCCGGTGGTCGTACGTGCTGGTGAGGGTCATCACCTTGGCGATGCCCAGCTTGTTCAGGGTGTCCTGGGAGGTGCCCTGGAACTCCGCCGGGTAGTCCATCGAGCCGACGCCCATGATGACCGACTGTCCGGGCATCAGACGCGGCACGGAGTGGACGGTGCCGAGCCCGCCGGGGTTGGTCAGCGAGACGGTGACGCCGGTGAAGTCGTCCATCGTCAGCTTGTTGTTGCGGGCGCGCCGGACGATGTCCTCGTAGGCCTGCCAGAACTCGAAGAAGTTCAGCGTCTCGGCCTTCTTGATGCCCGCGACGACCAGCTGTCGGTCGCCGTTGGGCTTCACCAGGTCGATGGCCAGGCCGAAGTTGACGTGGTCCGGCTTGACGAGGGTCGGCTTGCCGTCCTTCTCCGCGAACGACCAGTTCATCGACGGCATGGCCTTGATGGCCTGCACCATCGCGTACCCGATGAGGTGCGTGAAGGAGACCTTCCCGCCGCGGGCGCGCTTGAGGTGGTTGTTGATGACGATGCGGTTGTCGAAGAGCAGCTTCACCGGAACGGCGCGCACGGACGTGGCCGTGGGCACTTCCAGCGAGGCGTTCATGTTCTTCGCGACGGCGGCGGCGGGACCGCGCAGGGGCACGTACTCGGGGCCCGCCGGGGCGGGCTCGGCCGCCTTGTCGGCAGCAGCCGCCGGCTTCGGTGCGGCGGGAGCCGCGGCGGGCTTCGCCGCAGCGGGGGCGGCCGGGGCCTGAGCCGCGGGCTTCGCCGGTGCGGCGGGCGCGGCCTGCGCAGGTGCGGCGACGGGCTTCGCGGCCTCCGGGGCGGGGGCCGCGGCCGGGGCCGCTGCGGTGGCACCCGTAGCCCCCGCGGCTACGGCGCCGGACTGCGTGGCGGCCGGGGCATCCGGGGCAGGAGCCCCGTCGACCGGCTTCGCGCCTGCGGCGGCGGCACCCGCGCCGCCCGGCTTGTAGTCGGCGAAGAAGTCCCACCAGGCACGGTCGACCGAATTCGGGTCCTGGAGGTACTGCTGGTAGATCTCGTCGACGAGCCACTCATTGGGGCCGAACGCGGCGGCAGGGTTCTTACCCTGCCCGCCTTGGTCGGTCGAGATGCTCGAGTTACTGGGGGACTGAGACGACACGGCGGCAACCGCCCTCTTCCGCTTCACAAGGTGATGGACAGCGGAAATAAAGGCTACGCCTCCCTGGCCGAGAGGTGCAGGCCGGGCGGGTCATCGTCGCGCAAGTCACACCGATCGGCGGGTTTCGGGGCAAGGAATGGCGGGAAACAAGCTCGGTTCCGTTTTCCGCGGGTACGACTCACCGCGGCTGCGGCCCACTGCCTCGCACCCAGGAGGGCGTACTGGCCGCATTTCGGCCGTGCCCTCACCGCGTACACGCAGAATGCGCGCTTCCGGTTCGAACCCTACGTCAACCGCGTGCCGAGGGGATCCCCGGAAGGGTCACGAGAATGCGGCAGCCACGGGACGATTCGGCCACCCCGATGCGTCCGCCGTGCAGATCGACGGCCCAGCGCGCGATCGCGAGGCCCAGGCCCGTACCGCCGTCGCTGCCCTTGCCGTGCGGGGCGGTGACGGTGCCCCGGTTGAACCGCTCGAAGACCCGGTGGCGCTCCTGCTCCGGGATGCCGGGACCCTCGTCGACCACTTCCAGGTCGAGGGACTCCGGAAGCGGGCCGCGCCGGGCCCGTACGGTCACACGGCCGTGCGGCGGCGAGTGCTTGACCGCGTTGTCGATCAGATTGGCCACCACCTGGTGGAGCCGCTCCGCGTCCGCGTGCGCGGTCAGCTCCGGCGGCGACACATCCAGGTGCAGATGGACGTCGGTACGGGTGTGGTTGCCGGACCCCGAGGTCAGACCGCGCTGGGCGGCGGCCAGATTGGCCTCCTTCAGCACCCCGGACAGGTAGGGCCACACCTCGAAACGGCGGGCCCGCAGCGGTACGACGCCGTTGTCGAGCCGGGACAGATCCAGCAGCGTCTCGACCAGGCGGCCCAGGCGCTCCGTCTGCTTCAGCGCCGTACGCATCGTCTCCGGGTCGGCGGCCGAGACCCCGTCGACGACGTTCTCCAGCACGGCGCGCAGCGCGGCGATCGGGGTGCGCAGCTCGTGCGAGACATTGGCCACCAGCTCCTTGCGGTGCTGGTCCACGGCCTCCAGGTCGTCCGCCATGCGATTGATCGTGGACGCGAGGTCGCCGAGCTCGTCGCGGCGGTCCGCGCCGCGCACGCGGCGGGTGTAGTCGCCGTGCGATATGCCCTTGGCGACCGTGTTCATCTCGTCCAGCGGGGCGGTCAGGCCGTGCGCCACGAACTGGGTGATCAGCAGCGTGGCGATCACCGAGAAGACGGTGATGAAGCGCAGCTCGGTCTCGGTGCGCAGGGCGACCAGCAGCAGGCCGGTGGTGATGAAGACCGAGACGACGACGAGCGAGCCCAGCTTGGTCTTGATCGAGATCGAGATGGAGACCGAACGCAGCCAGTTCCGCCAGCCCTGGCGAGCGGGCAGCCCGTCCCAGGGCCGCCGCCGTCTCATGGCGCTCATGGCGCCGGCGTCTCCAGCGCGTAGCCGACGCCGTGGACCGTACGGATGCGCTCGGCGCCGATCTTGCGGCGCAGGGCCTTGATGTGGCTGTCGACGGTACGGGTGCCGGACGCGTCGGCCCAGTCCCACACCTCGGCGAGCAGCTGCTCGCGGGAGAGGACGGCGCGGGGGGTGTTCGCCAGGCAGACCAGCAGGTCGAACTCGGTCGGGGTGAGATGCACGTCCTCGCTGCGCACCCGGACCCGGCGCTGGGCGTGGTCGATCTCCAGCTCGCCGAGGCGCAGGATGCCGCTGCGCGGCGTCACGGCGGCGAGTGCGGCGCGCTCGACGCGGCGCAGCAGCACATGCACGCGTGCCGCGAGCTCCCGCATCGAGAACGGCTTGGTCATGTAGTCGTCGGCGCCGACACCGAGGCCGACGAGCATGTCCGTCTCGTCGTCGCGCGCCGTGAGCATCAGCACGGGGACCGGGCGCTGGGCCTGGACCCGGCGGCAGACCTCCAGGCCGTCGAAGCCCGGCAGCATCACGTCAAGCACCATCAGATCGGGCTGCCAGGCCTCGGCCGCGTCGACGGCGGCCGGTCCGTCCGCGGCCGTCTGGACGAGGAAGCCCTCGGCCCGCAGGCGTGCGGCGATGGCATCGACGATCGTCGAGTCGTCCTCGACGACCAGCACGCGGCGCTGGGCGCCGGGTGTGGCCGCGACGCCGTTGTGCGTGGTGTGTGTCTGCTCCATGGCCCCGCCCCTGTACGCGTTCTCGCGAGCTGCATGCCGGTGTAGATCCCGTGTGTAGGTGAGCAGCGTAAGGGCATTGAAGGCATCCCGGCTACGCAGGGCGAACAGCGAGATGGACCACGTCGGGTACTCCCCGGGCAACCCGGATCTCTTCGGTTCTTACCCCGGTGAATCCGGCATTCCGCAACGCGTCCTCAAATGCGGGGGAGGGCTTGGCGGACCAGACGGCGAGCACGCCGCCGGGCTCCAACCGCCCCTGGCAGGCGGCGAGTCCGGCCGGTGAGTAGAGGTTTCCGTTGTCGTCGGTGACGGTCCAGTCGGGTCCATTGTCGATGTCCAGACAAAGTGCGTCGTAGCGGTCCGTGGTCGTGCCCAGATGGGTGACGAGGTCCGTGTGAAGGATCACGCTGCGGGGGTCGGCGAGCGCGTCGCCGGAGATCCGTGCGAGCGGTCCCGAACGGTGCCAGTCGATGATCGCCTGCTCGCGCTCGACGACGGCGATACGTCGCCAGTGGGGGTTGGCCGCGGCGCGGGCCAGAGAGAAGCCGACGCCGAGTCCGCCGATGAGGAGGGCGGGGGCGGGGGCGGTGCGGCCTGTGGCCAGCGCGTCGTAGGCGGCGTCGACGAGCAGACGCTCGGAGCGGCCGTCGGAGGTGTCCATGAGGAAGCACCCGTTGGCGATGATCTCGTATTGCTCGCCGCGCTGCCGCAGGACGACCTCCCCGTGGGGCCCCTCGCGGCGGTCGAGGGTGACGGGTGCGTCGGCATGAAGGGGCATGGCGGTGACCTCCTGGCGACGGGGGTGGACAGTGCAGGTGGCCATGGTGCCGGGATGGGGCGAGCGGGACAAATGGTTTCGGCCGGTGTGGCTCCGGCGGTTCCGCAGTCGCTTCCCGGTCGATTCACAGCTGATCCACAGTGGACTCACAGCTGGTCGGCGCAGTGTGGCGTGCACACGACGTTCCGGGTGGCGCGAAGGTTGCCTCGTGTGGCGCAGGTCATAGACGGGGGTCATGGTGATCGCGTTGGGTGGGGGTTCGTTCGGGCTTGGACGAAAGGGGCCTCACGCGTGGACCAGCTTTCGACGCGCTACCCGGCCACGGGCCAGGAGCTGCTGGGCGCCATCCCGGCCCAGCGCACGGTGACGCGGGCGGCGGCACCCGCACTCGCGCCCCCACCGGCCCTGACGCCCGCGCCCGCCCCGTGTCTGCGACGGCCCCTGTGGCGCCGCGCGCTGTGGCTGCTGCCCACGCCGACCGGCACGCCGTTCACCTTCGGCTACGCGCTCGTCCTGATCGCCACCTCGCTCTTCGTGGAGTACGGCGACCCGGCGACCGTCTCCTTGCTGCTCCATGGATCCAGTACCGATGTCGCCCATTTGGCCCACACCCCGCTCCTTGTTCTGGGAGCCAGCGCCCTCTGGGTCGCGGGCGGCCTGGCGTCCCCGTACGCCGTCGCCTTTCTCTTCACCCTCACCGCGCTGGAGCGCCGCATCGGCGGCCGGCGCACCGCGGGGGTGTTCCTGCTGGGTCATGTAGGGGCAACGCTGGCCACCGAGATACCCGTGGCCCTCTCCGTCATGGCCGGGCATCTGCCCGCCACGTCGCTGCACCGCCTCGACTACGGCATCAGCTTCGGCCTGATGGCGAGCATCGGCGCCCTCGCCGGACTGCTCGGCCCCATCCAGCGCGGGACGCTGCTCGGCTTCGTCGTCCTGATGCAGGTCCAGGACCTGCTGGCCTTCGCGGATCCGCTCACCAACTGGGGCCACCCGCTCGCGCTGCTGGCCGGTATCGCCTGCTGGCCCGTCGTACGCAGCTGGTCGCGAGGGCGTGAGCGGGTGCGCCGGTCAGTCGTCGGGGAGCGCGGCGAATACGTCCCGCAGGGCGGGTAGCCGCGTCGTCTCGTCCGTGGTGACGGTATGGCCCGCGTACGTGATCCGGTAGGTGAACCCGTCCGCGACGGGACTGCCGGTGGCCTCACGGGGAAGCCGCGCGAAGTCCGCCTTCTCCAGAGCCCGCCGGAGCTCTGCCAGCTCGGCGGGCGTCATCCTGCCGGAGCCCTTGGGGCCGGTCTTCGTGGACGTGGTGTAGGTCCCGTCGTCCCGGACGAGAAGGTCGTTGTGTACGCCGGCGATGCCACCGGTGACGGTCACGTGGACGAGCGGCCGCGCGGCGGCAGGCGTCGTGGGGGCGGGCGTCGTAGGGGCGGGCGTCGTGGGAGCAGAGGGCTCCGCGCGGGTTGAATCCCCGCCATCGTCCGCGCCTTCGCCGGACGCGCACCCCGCCGCCAGCAGGACACCCAGCAGCATTCCCGCCGCCCCGCACCGGCCCTGCCTCGTCCCTCGCACGCGCCCACCTGCCGTCCGTATCGCACGAGCACATGTCATCGGCCTCTCGCTGCAGTGTGGCCGATCAGTCGGCGGGCCTCTGGGAAATTGCGCCATGCCTGATCGCTCAGAGCGAACGCCCCCGGGGGAACAACTCCGCGGCTTCATGCATTGAGTCCATACAGCTCAACTTGACTGCCTAAGGGGAGATCATGGCTTCGACGTCCACACCGCTCACCCTGCCCGTGCTGCCGCTCGACGACGAGGTCGTGCTGCCCGGAATGGTGGTGCCGCTCGACCTGTCCGACAACGACGTACGAGCCGCGGTGGAGGCCGCTCAGGCCGCCGCGCGTTCCAGTGGTGCAAGCAAGCCGACCGTGCTGCTTGTTCCACGCGTCGACGGAACGTACGCGGCGACCGGCGTGCTCGGGACCGTCGAGCAGGTCGGCCGGCTCTCGGACGGTGACCCCGGCGCGCTCATCCGCGGCCGCGGCCGGGTGAAGATCGGCGCGGGGACCACGGGCCCGGGCGCCGCGCTCTGGGTCGAGGGCTCGCGCGTCGAGGAGACCCTGCCCGATCCGCTGCCCGGCTCGGTCACCGAGCTGGTCAAGGAGTACAAGGCACTTGCCACCGACTGGCTGAAGAAGCGCGGCGCCTGGCAGGTCGTCGACCGCGTCCAGCAGATCGACGACGTCTCGCAGCTCGCCGACAACTCCGGCTACTCACCCTTCCTGACCACCGCCCAGAAGATCGAACTCCTGGAGACCGCCGAACCGGTGGCCCGCCTCAAGCTCGCCACCCAGCAGCTGCGCGAGCACCTCGCCGAGCAGGACGTCGCCGAGTCGATCGCCAAGGACGTCCAGGAAGGCGTCGACAAGCAGCAGCGCGAGTTCCTGCTGCGCCGCCAGCTCGAAGCCGTACGCAAGGAGCTGCGCGAACTCAACGGCGGGGCCACCGACGCTGCGGACGAGTCCGACGACTACCGGGCCCGTGTCGAGGCCGCCGACCTCCCCGAGAAGGTGCGCGATGCCGCCCTCAAGGAGGTCGAGAAGCTGGAGCGTTCCAGTGACCAGAGCCCCGAGGGTTCCTGGATCCGCACCTGGCTCGACACCGTCCTCGAACTGCCCTGGAACGAAAGAACTGATGACAGCGCGGCCGGGTACGACATCCAGGGCGCCAAGGCGATCCTGGACGCCGAGCACTCGGGTCTGCAGGACGTGAAGGAACGGATCACCGAGTACCTGGCGGTGCGCAAGCGGCGCGCCGACCGGGGGCTGGGCGTGGTCGGCGGGCGGCGCGGGGGCGCGGTTCTGGCGCTCGTCGGCCCGCCCGGCGTGGGAAAGACGTCGCTCGGCGAGTCCGTGGCGCACGCCATGGGACGCAAGTTCGTACGGGTCGCGCTCGGCGGCGTACGGGACGAGGCGGAGATCCGCGGCCACCGGCGCACCTACGTCGGCGCCCTGCCGGGCCGGATCGTCCGGGCGATCAAGGAGGCCGGTTCGATGAACCCGGTCGTCCTGCTCGACGAGATCGACAAGGTCGGCTCCGACTTCCGCGGCGACCCCGCGGCCGCCCTGCTCGAAGTCCTGGACCCGGCGCAGAACCACACCTTCCGCGACCACTACCTGGAGGTCGAACTCGACCTGAGCGATGTCGTCTTCCTGGCCACGGCCAATGTGCTGGAGGCGATCCCGGAAGCTCTGCTCGACCGGATGGAGCTGGTCAGGCTCGACGGCTACACCGAGGACGAGAAGGTCGTCATCGCCCGGGACCACCTGCTGCCGCGCCAGCTGGAGCGGGCGGGCCTGGAGCCCGGCGAGGTGATCATCGAGGAGTCGGCGCTGCGCAAGCTCGCGGGCGAGTACACCCGTGAGGCGGGCGTGCGGAACCTGGAGCGTTCGGTGGCCCGGCTGCTGCGCAAGGTGGCGGCCCAGCACGAACTGGGCGACCAGAAGCTGCCGTTCACGATCGGCGCCGAGCAGCTGCGTGGCCTGATCGGGCGGCCGCACCATGTGCCCGAGTCCGCGCAGGACCCGGCCGAGCGTCGTACGGCGGTGCCGGGCGTGGCCACCGGCCTCGCCGTCACCGGCGCGGGCGGTGACGTCCTGTTCGTCGAGGCCTCTCTCGCCGACCCGGAGACGGGCGCGGCGGGGCTGACGCTGACCGGACAGCTCGGCGACGTGATGAAGGAGTCCGCGCAGATCGCGCTGAGCTTCCTGCGCTCGCACGGCGCGGAGCTGGAGCTTCCGGTCGCCGACCTCAAGGACCGGGGCATGCACATCCACTTCCCGGCGGGCGCGGTCCCCAAGGACGGCCCGAGCGCGGGCATCACGATGACGACGGCGCTCGCGTCGCTGCTGTCCGGGCGCCTGGTGCGTACGGATGTGGCGATGACGGGTGAGGTGTCGCTGACCGGGCGGGTCCTGCCGATCGGCGGTCTGAAGCAGAAGCTGCTCGCCGCGCACCGGGCCGGCATCACCACGGTCGTGATCCCCAAGCGGAACGAGGCGGACCTGGACGACGTCCCGGCGGAGGTCCTCGAGAAGCTGGACGTGCACCCGGTCACGGATGTGCTCCAGGTGCTGGAGATCGCGCTCGCACCGGCGGATGTGCCGGTGCAGGCCGCGGCCTGAGCACGATCGACGAGCCGTGGGGGGAAGGTCTTTGACCTTCCCCCCACGGCTCCGCGCTACTGCTTCGCGGCCTTGTCGTACAGCCGGCGCGCGTTCGCGTTGAAGCGCACCGCCGTCGACACACTGTCCGTGTCGCCGCCGCTGGTCACCCCGATGAGGCGGCCCGGATGCTTCGGGTCCCGGTAGCCCGCGAGCCAGGGACCGCCGCTCGTGCCGTCCCAGAAACCGGAGCAGTCCATCCGTACGGATCCGGCCAGTTCGGGATCCGGCTCGGTGTCGGTGGTGCAGGCGATCGGGCGGTTGTCCGGATTGTGGTCGGGGTTGGGGTAGCCGACGACCGTGACCCGGCCGGCCGGCACCGCCGTCCAGTCGACGGGCGTCCCGCCCACGATGTCCTGGACGTTGCGGCCCTTGGCGTCCGGCTCCAGCGTCAGGAAGGCGTAGTCCACGGTGTCGGAGTCCTCGGCGTCGGCGCGCCAGCGGGCGTCCACCTGGATGGCGCGGACCTTCCACCGTCCGTACGGCGCCTTGCCCGCACCCGGGCCGCTGAAGCTGGGGGCGAAGGTGACGTTCTCCATATAGCTGCCGTACTCGAAGACACAGTGCGCGGCGGTGGCGATGACATTGCCCTTGGGGCTGCCGACGACGCTCGCGGAACAGAAGTGCTGGCCGTCCTTGTCGAGCAGCACGCCGGCCGACGACAGGCCCGCGAAAGCAGTCGCCGAGGACTGTGGCGCGGGCGGCGGCGGCAAGGGGGACTCGTCCCCCGCGTCGGGCGCGGCCGAAACCGGACCGCCGCACGCCGTCGTGGCGGCGAGCAGGGCTATAGCGGGCCACCTCAGCAGCCTCTTCGGGCGGCGCCCCGGAGCGATCCACTTCATCCGGCCATCTTGCCTGTTTGCGGCCGTCAGTCCAGCCAGCCCCGCAAGGTCGCCTGCGCCCCGGCCTGGAAGCGGGTCTCGGCGCCGAGCGTCTCCAGCAGACGGCTGATCCTTCTGCGCGCCGTGTGCACATGGACGCCCAGGCGGCGCGCGATCGCCTCGTCCTTGAGGCCCGAGGCGAGCAGGCCCAGCAGCTCCTTCTGGGCCTTCACGAGGGCCCCGTCGTCGCACGCCCCGCCCGAACCGCCGAGCGGCGTGGCCCGGTCCCACACCGTCTCGAACAGCGGCATCAGTGCGTTGCGCAGTAACGCGTCGCCGATCACCAGCGCGGATGCCCTCGGGTCGGCCGGGTCGGCCGGCGGAAGCAGGGTGATCCGCCGGTCCACGGTGATCAGTTCGGTGGGCACCGCCGCCGCGACCCGTGCCCGCAGGCCCTGTTCGACGAGGCCGGTCACCGACCCCATCCGGCCGGGACGGGCCAGCCCGTCCCGGTCCAGGACGGTCCGCACCTCCACCCCGCGGTCCAGGAGCCCCTCGATGTCCAGTGCCGGTGCGCGTGAACTGCCGTCCCCGCGTGACCCCTTCCCGTACGGCGAGCGGTCCAGGATGGCGACCTCCCGCTCTGCCGTGGCGAGGAGATACTCCGCCCGTTCGCCGATCGCCCGCGGCCCCGTCACCACCTCGATGCCACGCTCGGGTGCGCAGGTCGCTCCCGACATCAGGCGGCCCGCCAGCCGGTCCGCGGTCATCCGTAATCGCTCCAGCTCGGCCGACCGTAAGTGCAGTTCGGCCTGGCGGCGATGGATGAGCGTACGGATCGCGGCGTCCGGTGCCGCCGGATGCGGCAGTGCGTCGCCGTCCGCCGGCAGCGCGAGGCCGTGCTCGACAAGATGGCCGAGCGCCCGGTCGAGGCGGTCGCGTGGCAGGCCCAGCAGGCGTGCCAACTCCTCGGCCCCGGTGGCCCGTTCCTTGAGCAGTGCCTCGTAGATGCGTTCCTCGGCCTCCCCCAGGCCGAGGGTGTGCAGTTCCCCCTCGCTCATGCGTCGGATTCTCACTCCCTCTTCACGGGCCACACAAGTGTGCGTGTCCACTTGTCAACATGCTGGCCACATTGATCGGTTGGCGTCCCGCGGGTTGCATGGCCATGACCACCTTTACGGCTTGACCAGCACGTGGGAGGGGTACGTACTGTGCGCAAGGCCAGAACAAGCACACAGAGATCGGGTATTTCCAGGGGGACCGGTCTCGCGGCACTGCTCGGCGCGGCCGGGCTGCTGCTGACGGCGGTACCGGCCCAGGCGGCCACCCCGCCGGCCACCGCACCGCCCGCCGATGTCCTTCCGGGGGCGGAGACGGCCACCCCGTCGCTCGTCGACGGAATCAGGGAGACGGCGGACGCCAAGGCAAGCCCGGCGGACGCGGCCCGCGGCCATCTCGCCGCCAAGGAGAGCCGCTACAAGATCGCCGACGCGCGGCGCGACCTCGCGCCGATGGGGACCGTCAAAAATGGCGCGGAAGAGACCGTGCGTCTTCAGCAGAAGCACCACGGCATACCGGTGTTCGGCGGCCAGTACGTCGTACGGATGGAGTCCAAGGGCGGCAAGCGCGTCGTCACCGGCACCTCCGGCAAGTACTTCACCGGTCTGAAGACCGGCACCAAGGCGAGCGTCACCAAGGACACCGCGGTACGCCGCGCAGTCGCCGCGACCGCCGCACGCCTCGGCGGCAAGACGCTCAGCAAGGCCGACGCGATACGCGGCAAGGGCGCCAAGTCCGCGAAGGCGGCGGCCCTCACCGGCAGCGCGGGCGGCCTCGTGGTGATCCCGCGCGGCGAGGGCGTCCTCGCCCACCACGTGACCGTACGCGGCACGAACCCCAGCACCGGCGAACCGGTCCTCCAGCAGGTCTACATCGACGCCCGCGCCGGCTACCCGGTGCTGCAGTTCAGCGGCATCAAGACGCTGACCGCGAAGGGGACCGCCGCGTCCGGCACCACCGCGAAGGCGGCCCCGGCGGGCGCCCGCGCGGCCGAGGCCGACCCGGCCGCCGCGATCAAGGGCAGCGGCGTCAAGCTCGACAAGGCCAAGGTCGACCTCGACCTCCAGCTCGACACCACCGCGAACAAGTACCTGATGATCGACTCCACGCGGATGGCGGGCTCCACCAAGAACACCCTCACCACCTGGGACGCCCGCGACCGCGATGTCAGCGAGGTGGCCGGAACCTGGCCCGGCGGGCTGAAGGAATTCAGCCACGCGGAGAAGGAATTCGGCAAGGACGCCACCGAGTCCGGCGCGGTCGACGCGCACTGGGCGGCCGGGAAGGTCTACGACTACTACAAGCAGAACCACGGCCGTGACAGCCTCGACGGCCGCGGCATGACCATCAACTCCCTGGTCGGCGTGACGGAGTTCGGCACGCCGTACGTCAACGCCTTCTGGGACGGCCAGAAGATGGTCTACGGCAGCGGCGACGAGGACTACAAGCCGCTCTCCGCCGACCTCGACGTGGTGGGCCACGAGATGACGCACGGCGTCGTCGAGAACACCGCCAACCTCGTCTACGCCGGACAGTCCGGCGCGATGAACGAGGCGCTCGCCGACTACTTCGGCAACGCGATCGACACCGCCGCGTCCGGAGTCTCCATGGACGACCCGGACGCCGGTCTCGTCGGCGAGGACCTGTGCCGTACGACGAAGCCGCGGGCCTGTGCCTTCCGCGACCTCAACGACGGCGCGACCACCTCGAAGAACTTCCTCGGCGTCACCTACGGCACCGACAGCGGCGGGGTGCACCTCAACTCCACCGTGTTCTCCGGCGCCCTGTGGGACCTGCGCCAGGACGTGGGCGGACAGCTCGCCGACAGCATCGTGTACAAGGCCCTGTCCGAGTACATGACGCCGCTCGACGGCTTCACCGACGGCCGCAACGCGGTACTCGCCGCAGCCAAGGACCTCGGCGTCACCGCGAAGCAGCTCACCGCCGTGAAGCGCTCGTTCAACGCCCACGGCATCGTCCCGGGCTGGGAGGACGCGCTCGGCGTCGACTCCGACCAGCTGCTCGGCAAGGTCAACACCGCGGGCACCGGAGCCCAGGCGGGCGGCGGCTGGTGGACCGCCTCGCAGTCCAACGACGACGGCTCGGAGCCGTACTCCGTGTACGCGGGCCGTACGGACGGCAAGGGCGCCCCGAAGCTGATCAGCCCCAACGACGGCCGCTACCACGTCTATCCGGCGACCGACGGCAAGACGGTCGTCTGGGCGGCGTACGGGACGACCAGCCTCGACATCCTCTCCCGCCCCCTGACGGGCGGACCGATCAAGAAGCTGTACACCTCGTCCACCGACATCGGTGGCCTGCGCGTCGAGAACGGCGTCGTCGTCTTCGAGAGCTTCGGCATCTTCGGCGACCGGCACGTCGGCTATCTGCGCCCCGGCGACAGTAAGCCCGCCTTCGTCGACGGCGGCGGCTTCGAGATCCTGACCGCCCTCCCGGCGATCAAGAACGGCAGGCTCGCCTACGCCAAGCTGTATCCGACCCCCGAGGACTACAAGCTGGGCGTCGAGGTCTTCGACCTCAAGACCGGCAAGGCCGCCCTCGCGGAGCAGCTCGGCGAACCGCAGATCCTCGGCCAGACCGGCATCAACGCCACACACGCCTTCTGGCTGGTGGACGAGAACCTGAACGACCAGGGCCAGATGGGGATCCGCCGCTCGGGCCTGGACGGCAAGGACACGGTGGACATCAGCTCCGAGTACAAGCCGTCCGCGCTGATGCCCTTCGACCTCACGGCCTCGGACGACGCGGTCACCGTGAACAGCGCACTGCCCGACACGGCGTTCCGCAACGAGTCACTGCCGAAACTCTGGCAGCTGACCACCGACGGATCGCGCCAGGAGCGGGTCTCCTGCAACCGCGGCGAACAGATCTCCCCGGCCGCGGGCACCGGCCGCCAGGTGATCTGGATCGACGGCACGACGGGCTGGACCGACCTGGTCACCCGCGAACGCCCCGCGGGACTGTGCGGCTGAGGCTCCGGCCCCGGCCCCGATGAGAGACGGACCCCCGGCGCCCGTGCGCCGGGGGTCCTTCGCGGTCGTTCACAATGGAGGCATGGAAAACCCCCTGCAGGCCGACTGCGGGAGCTGCTTCGGGCTGTGCTGTGCCGCGCTGCCGTTCGCCAGGTCGGCGGACTTCGCGATCAACAAGGACGCCGGAAAGCCCTGCCCCAATCTGCGTACGGACTTCCGCTGCGGCATCCACACCCGGCTGCGGCAGAGCGGCTTTCCCGGCTGCACGGTCTACGACTGCTTCGGCGCCGGGCAGCAGGTCTCCCAGGTCACCTTCGGCGGCACGGACTGGCGGCAGGCGCCGGACACCGCGCAGCAGATGTTCGCCGTGTTCCCCGTCGTACGGCAGCTGCACGAACTGCTCTGGTACCTGACCGAGGCGCTGAAGCTGCGGCCGGCCCGCGCGCTGCACGGCGAGATCCGCCGGCTGCTGGAGGAGACCGAGCGCCTGACCGGTCTTGCCCCCGAGGCGCTGGAAAAGCTCGATGTGGCGGCGCACCGGCAGGACGTGAACGTGCTGCTGCTCCGTACGAGCGAACTGGTGCGGGCCGAAGCCGGACACAGGAAGAAGGACCGCCGCGGGGCCGACCTGATCGGGGCGAAGCTCCGTGGCGCCGACCTCAGGGGCGCGAATCTGCGGGGCGCGTATCTCATCGCGGCCGACCTCACGGGCGCGGATCTGCGTCTCGCGGACCTCATCGGGGCGGATCTGCGGGACGCGGACCTTGCGGGCGCGGATCTGACGGGGAGCTTCTTCGTCACCCAGCCACAGCTCAACGCGGCGAAGGGCGACGCGGCGACCAGGCTGCCGCCCGAGCTGACCCGCCCCGCGCACTGGTCGTGACCCACGGGTCGCGCAGGTGCGCGGGACGGGCTTGCCAGGCTCTGTTCAGCCGTTCGCGAGAGCCACCACGCGGTCCAGCGCGCCATTGAACTTGTCGTGGTCGCCGACGATCGGTCCTGACGAGGTGTACTGCCACATCGTCTGGTAGACCCAGCCGGCGGGGAGAGTGCCGGGCGTGGTGTTGTAGCGCGCGATCCACAGCGGGCTGCTCGCGCCGAAGCCGCTGTAGTTGCCGGTGCACTGGGTCCACCAGCTGGTCGCGGTGTAGATCACCGCGTCGCGCCCGGTGCGGGCCTTGTAGCGGCTCAGGAAGTCGCGGATCCAGGTGACCATCCCGGACTGCGTCTTGCCGAAGCACGCGGCGCCGTACGGGTTCCATTCGATGTCGAGTGCGCCCGGCAGCGTCCTGCCGTCGCGGGACCAGCCGCCGCCGTTGTTCACGAAGTAGTCGGCCTGCGCGGCGCCGGTGGCGGTGTCGGGGGTGGCGAAGTGGTAGGCGCCGCGGATCATCCCGACGTTGTACGAGCCGGTGTACTGCTGCCCGAAGTACGGGTTCTTGTAGTAGGTGCCCTCGGTGGCCTTGACGTAGGCCCACTTCACACCGCTGTTCCACAGGCGGGGCCAGTCGACGTTGCCCTGGTGACTGGAGACGTCGACGCCTTCCGTCTGCACCACCCGGCTGTCACGGGGGAGTCCTCCCTGGCCGTCGTGGGCGATGACGCCCATGCCCAGGTGGGCGGAGCCGCGCGGGGGTACGTCGGCGGCGTTTGCCGTGCCGGGGAGTGTGAGGAGCAGGGACAGTACTGCGAGGAGGGTGCCGGCTGCCGCAAGATGCGACCGGCCGGTCGTTCGGGATCTGTGCACGGGCATAGCGTGCCTCCGAAGACCTCGGTGGGGGATCTGGCGATCTGTCGACATGCCGTGGCGGAAATCCATGGCGGGGACCATGTGGTGTGGACATGTCAGCAATGAAGCTAGGCGCGTAGAACCCCTTGCGGAAGGGGGGCAGGGGGACGCCGTTGGTCTACGCCTGCGAAATACTGGCCGAGCTGCGGCGATGGGAAGCGCCGGAAGAAACTTTCAGAATCCGGAAAGCGCGCGAGGGGTGCTGACGTGCACGAAAGCGGTACGGGGAGTGAAGCGGACGCGAAGGGCGGAAATGGTGTGGACCGCGAATTCCTTGCTTTGGAAAGGGAGTTGGCGGTCTTTCTGCGCCGGGCACGGGCGTCCTCGGGCGAGATGGCCCGCGAGGTCCACCCCGAGCTGGAGCCCGCCGCGTACGGCCTGCTGGTGCGGCTGGAAGAGGCCGGGCAGCAGCGGGCGACCGAACTCGCCGCGTACTTCGGCGTCGGCAAGGCGACGATGAGCCGTCAGCTGCGGGCGCTGGACGAACTCGGCCTGGTGACCCGCGAACCGGATCCGGCGGACGGCCGGGCCTCACTCGTCCGGCTCACCGAAGAAGGTCGGCTCCGCTTCCGCCGGGTGAGGGACGCGAGGCGGGACCGGTACATGAGCAAGCTGGCGGGGTGGGACCGGGGGGAGATCGCGGAGCTGGCGCGGCTGCTGCACCAGCTGAACGCGCGCGCGGGGAGCTGAGCGGTCCGCCTGCGGCGGGCTTTGTCCCAACACCGGCGGGGCTGAATGTCGCGTCCGGGACCGCGCCTCAAGCGCCGGCGGGGCTGGATTGTGCGGCTGGGCCGCACATTCAGCCCGTCCGGCGTTTGAGGACATGCGGCCGAAGGTCGCATACCGGGTCCGGGGCGAAGCCCCGCACGCATCAGAGCTCCGCGAAGACCGCCGTCGCGTCGTCGCGGAGCTTCCAGCGAATCACCTCACCCCGCTCCTGCGCCGATGTCTCCATCGACCTGACCCGGTCGATCAGGCCCTGCGTGCCCTCCTTGCGGAGCAGGGCCATGCAGTCGGCCCAGTCGCCCTCGCCGAACATGTCGACCCAGCGCGAGGCTCCGTCGGTGAGCGCCGCCACGGCGCGGACCTCGGACCGTGGGGTCGCGCCCGTCACCGCCCGCGCCGACACCGCCGGGTCCGCCGCCGCCGTGAAGAAGCCGCCCTCCGCGTTGCGCAGTGCGTCCGCCGTGGCGTGTGCGCGCAGCAGTTCGCGGGGCAGGCGGTCGATGCGGTCGTCCAGCACCGGACGGACCTCCCCGTTCGGCGACTCCAGCAGCAGGGTGGAGTCGGAGAGGACCAGATGCTCCACGGCGTCCGCCGGGCCGCCCCAGCGCACCAGGACCACCGTCGCCTGAGGCGTACGGACGTGAGAAAGGTCACAGGTGTCGCGGTGGGAGTCGGCGGTGCGCCGGATTGCCTCGGAGAGGATTTCGGCCAGGGTCATATCCCGCCGTGAACCGGACAGTTCGATCAGCGCGCCGCCGAGCCTGGCGGTGAACCACGGCACACCGTGCACACATCCGTCGTCGCCCGCCGGCGGCGTCACACCGTCCAGCACCACGATCGTTCCGCCCTGGCCCGATGCAGGCAGGGCCACGGATGCCCAGTCCTCGTTGAGCCGCTCGGGGGTGCCGGGTGCGCTGGCCAGTTCGATACGCATGACCCCAGTCTGCATGACTCCTTCACGATGCCCGCACGAGACCGCGAATGGCTCGTATCGGCAGGTCAGAAGGGTCCCGGACGTGCCGCGGCGCGGCCTGGGGAAGCTGCGGGCGCGCATACTGCCAAAGCCCGGCCCGAAGATCCAGCCCGGCCCCGCGCGCCGCCGTATCCGTGGCCGGGGCGAGTTGTTCGTCAACTCCTCGGTGATGTTCACTCCTTCGGGTGGCGGAGCGGCCGATGCGCGTCTCCCTCCCAAAGGCGCTGGAATGGTCGTAGGCCGTACCAGGGGTGGGGCTCTCACGTGTGACCGGTCGTCATCTCTGCTTCATGGGTGGACGAGTCAAGCAAGATTGCGAGCACCGGTGCAGAACAAGCGGCCGTCCCGGACGCAGGACCCCTCGCCCGAGCCCGCCGAGCGCGGTCGCGCCAAGCGCGTGCGCAACCGCCTCGTCGCCGGCGTCGCCGCCGTCACGATCGTGGTGGTCGCCGCGGGCACCCCCGGCATCCTCGCCACCTCCGCCGAACTGACCGAGTCCCAGCGCCTGGTCACCCTCGCCGGACTCGACCGCCAGGCCGTCACCCTCGCCCACTCCCTCGCCGACGAACGCGACGAGGTCACCGCGTACATCGCCGCGGGCCGTGCGGACCAGAAGGGCGACAAGGCCGCCCGGCGCGCGGTCTCCGCAGGTCTGAGCGCCCGCGTCGACCGCCAGATCGACGAGATCCGCGCCAGCATCCCCGACGACCACGCCGACCTGGGCCGCGATCTGTCCGTCGTCCCCTCCGTCCGCCGCACCGCGCTGACCGGCAAGGGCACGGCGATGGATGCCCACCGGGCGTACACGGCCGTCATCGCGAGCCTGCACGACCTGGCCGACGAACTGGCCGAGAAGACCCCGCCGCGCGCGGCCCACGGCACCCGGGCCCCCGCCGAGCTGGCTCTCGCCGTCGAGCAGGCCTCCGCGACCCGCGGGCTGTTGCTGGCCGCGCTCGCCCTGCCCGGCAAGCAGAGCAGCCCGGACTTCGACCCGGTCACCGGACTGCCGGTGGAGGGCGAGGACGACGACGCCGCGGACCCCGCGCGCAACGCCCTGAGCGCCGCCGCCCAGCAGTCCCGGATGCGTGAACTCGCCGCGCTCGCCGACTTCGACCGGGCCGCCGACAAGGACGCCCGCGATTCGCTGGCCGCCACCGTCACCGGGGCCGAGGTCAAGACCGCCGAGATCTACCTCGCCCGGCTGACCGACCAGCCCGAGCTCTCGAAGGCCGACCGCAAGTCCAACCGCGAGAAGCTCGAAACCTCGCTCACCGCCCGTATCGAGCAGATGCGCGGCGTCGAGTCGACGCTCGCCACCGAGCGGATCGAGCGCTTCGAGCAGCTGCGCGACGACGATGTCACCGCACTGGAGATCCGGGTCGCGCTTCTCGGCGGCCTGGTGATCGTCGCCATCGGAGTCTCGGCAGCCGTGACCCGTACGCTCACCCGCCCGCTCGCCGTCCTGCGGATCGGCGCGGCCCGCCTCGCCGCCGCCCCCGAGGTCGAGGAGCCGGTCCGCTTCACCGGGCGCAACGACGAGTTCGCGCAGGTCGTACGTTCCCTGAACACCCTGCACGGCAAGGTGCGGGACCTCGGGGTACGCGCCGAACGCCTCGACAGCGACCGCGGCGACCTGGCCGGCGCCCGCGACACGCTCGCCGCCGAACTCGCCACGGGCCGCGCCGAGCTCAAGGAGCAGACGGACCTGCTGACCGCCGAGCTCGAACGCCTGCGGCACACCGTCCAGCACACCTTCGTCAACCTCTCCCTGCGCACCCTCGGCCTCGTCGAGCGCCAGCTCGGCGTCATCGAGAAGCTGGAGGAGCGCGAGCAGGACCCCGAGCGGCTCGCGACCCTCTTCAAGCTCGACCACATGGCGACCGTCATGCGCCGCCACAGCGAGAACCTGCTGGTCCTCGCGGGCTCCGAGCACAGCCACGGGCATCCCGGACCCGTCCCGCTCGTCGACGTACTGCGCGCGGCCGTCAGCGAGATCGAGCGGTACGAACGGGTCGTCATCCAGTCGCTGCCGCCGCACGCCCAGGTCGCCGGATTCGCCGCCGACGACCTCAGCCATCTGGTCGCCGAACTCCTGGAGAACGCCACCTCCTTCTCGCCGCCGGACGCCCAGGTCGAGCTGTCGGGCTGGCTGCTGGAGAGCGGCGAGGTGATGCTCTCCGTACAGGACAGCGGCATAGGGATGACCGCCGGGCGGATCGCCGAGCTCAACGCCCGCCTTGCGGACCCGCAGGCGTACCAGACGCGGACGGGCCGGGACGGCGAGGGCCTCGGGCTGCGGGTGGCCGCGCTCCTGGCGGCGCGTCATGGCGTACGGGTCCAGCTGCGCGAGCAGAAGGGCGGCGGGATCGCCGCGGTCGTCGTGCTGTCGCAGGGGCTGCTTCCGACGGGTCCGCCGGCGCCCGCGTCGCCCACGGTGACCATGGCGGGATCCGCGCCCGCGCTGCAGCTGCCCGGATCGGTGGCGGAGGCCAACTCCAATGCCCTGCCAGGCAGTTCGCGGCGTATCGACCCCCTGGTGGTGGCCGCCGAGCAGGCGATCCGCGACGCGGAACCGGACCCTCAGGAGCGAACGGCGGACGGCGACAAGGCCGACGGGGTGGAGGAGGCCGACGGCATCGATGAAGCGACATTTTCGATGCGCCTGCCGGACACGCAGCCGGAGCCGGAAGCCGAACGGCAGCCGGAGGCCGAACCGGAGCCGGACGCGGCACCCGAGCCCGAGGCCGCCGACCCCGAGGCAGTGGAGTCCGAGCCCGCGCATCCCGCCCGGCAGCGCGTCACCGACAAGGGCCTCCCCAAGCGCACCCCCAAGATCGTCAAGCCCGCCGCCGCGCCCACCGGGCGCACCGGCGGCATCGACGCCGATGCCCTGCGCCGCCGCCTCGGCGGCTTCCAGCAGGGCGCCGACTCGGGCCGCCGCGACGCCGAGGCCGAGATCACACAGCAGACAGAAGGCACACCTGCAACTGGCGCACGTACAACAACAGAAGAAGCGGGGGACACAGTCGAGGAGGCACGCAGTTGACTGCGACCGGGACATTCGGCCTGAGCAGTGAAGCCCGCAATCTGCACTGGTTGCTGAGCAATCTCGTGGAGGAGGTGCCAGGGGTGCGCTCGGTCGCCGTCGTCTCGTCCGACGGGCTGCTGCTGCTCTCCTCCGACCCCGCCCGCAACGCCGCGGCGGCCACCACCGAGCGCCCGGAAGGACCCAAGGGCTCCAGCGCCGACCTCGCCACGATCGTCTCCGGCATCGGCAGCCTCACCATCGGCGCGGCACGGCTGATGGAAGGCGGCGCCGTCAAGCAGACGATGGTCGCGATGGAGGAGGGCAGCGTCTTCGTGATGTCGATCAGCGACGGCTCACTGCTCGGCGTGCACGCCACGCCCGACTGCGACATGTCCGTCGTCGCGTACCACATGGCGCTCTTCGTCGGCCGCGCCGGACACGTCCTCACCCCCGAACTCCGCAGCGAGCTGCGCACATCGATGGAGGAGAGCGCCCAGTGACGTACGCCGCCGAACCGGCCCGCAGGCTCCCCGTGCGCGGCGAGGGCCGCCGCCCCGCCCGGGTCCGCCCCTACTCACTCACGGGCGGCCGCACCCGCTTCGGTCATGTGCTGCTCGTCGAGACCTTCGTGGCCGCGCTCGAAGCACCGGCCGAGCGCCGGGAACTCCCCAAGGGCTCCTCGCGCGTCATGCCCGAGCTGCGGGCCATCGTCGAGCTGTGCCGTCGTATGCGTACCGTCGCCGAGATATCGGCGCTGCTGAAGATGCCGCTGGGTGTGGTCCGGGTGCTGCTCAGTGATCTGGCCGACCAGGGAAGGATCCGCGTGTTCGGGACCGGGCACGGCTCCGGCCAGCCCGACCGCGCGCTGCTCGAAAGGGTGCTGAGTGGACTCCGACGCCTCTGACACGCTCGCGTCCGGCACGCTCGCCCCTGGCACTCTGCCGGCGCCGGCCGACCCGCAGCCCGAAGAGGAGCTGCAGGCCTGGCAGTTGGACCCCACCCGCGCCCCCACCGCGACCAAGATCGTCGTCGCGGGCGGTTTCGGGGTGGGCAAGACGACCTTCGTCGGAGCGGTCTCCGAGATCACGCCGCTCAAGACCGAGGCGCTGATGACGCAGGCGAGCGAGGAGAGCGACGATCTCACCGCGACGCCCGACAAGCTCACCACCACCGTCGCCATGGACTTCGGCCGGATCACGCTCGACGACGATCTGGTGCTGTACGTCTTCGGCACACCGGGACAGCAGCGCTTCTGGTTCATGTGGGACGACCTGGTGCGCGGCGCGATCGGCGCGGTCGTGCTGGCCGACACCCGCAGGCTGCCGGACTGCTTCCCGGCGCTCGACTACTTCGAGAGCAGCGCTCTGCCGTACATCGTCGCCGTCAACCACTTCGAGGGAACGGAGCGGTTCGAGGCCGAGGACGTGCGGGAGGCGCTGACGGTGCCGCCCCACGTACCCGTAGTGATCATGGACGCGCGCAGCCGGATCACGGTGGTCGAGTCGCTGCTGACGCTGGTCGCCCACGCCCTCGAAGCCGTCCCCGACTAGCTACACAACGGAGAACCCCCGCCATGCGGAAGATACTCATCGTCGGAGCCGGCCAGTCCGGTCTCCAGCTCGCGCTCGGCCTCCAGTCCCAGGGCTACGACGTCACCGTGATGTCCAACCGCACGGCGGACGAGATCCGGTCCGGCCGGGTCATGTCCACGCAGTGCATGTTCGACACCGCGCTCCAGCACGAGCGGGATCTCGGCATCAACTTCTGGGAGTCCCAGGCCCCGCGCATCGAGGGACTCGGCGTCTCCGTCGCCGCCCCCGACGCCTCGCGTGCCGTCGACTGGGTCGGCACGCTCGACGGCTACGCCCAGTCCGTCGACCAGCGCGTGAAGATGGCCGGATGGATGGAGACCTTCGCCCAGCGCGGCGGCCAGCTCGTCATCCACGGCGCCGCCGTCTCCGACCTTGACTACTTCTCCCGTACGTACGACCTGGTGCTGGTCTCGGCGGGCAAGGGCGAACTGGTCTCGATGTTCGGCCGCGACGCCTCGCGCTCCCCGTACGACACCCCGCAGCGCGCGCTCGCCGTCTCCTACGTCCACGGCCTGGGCCCGCGCCCCGAGCACCCCGACTACGACGCGGTCCGCTGCAACCTCGTCCCCGGCGTCGGCGAGCTCTTCGTGATGCCGACCTTCACCACCACCGGTCGCGCCGACATGCTCTTCTGGGAAGGCATCCCGGGCGGCCCGCTCGACGTGTTCCAGGGCGTCAAGGACCCCGCCGAGCACCTCTCCCTGACGCTTGAGCTGATGGAGAAGTTCACGCCCTGGGAGTACGCGCGTGCCACCAAGGTCGAGCTGACCGACCCGGGCGCCACCCTGGCCGGGCGCTACGCCCCCACCGTCCGCCTGCCGATCGGCCGGCTCCCCGGCGGCGGCCTGGTCCTGGGTGTCGCGGACGTCGTCGTCGCCAACGACCCGATCACCGGACAGGGCTCCAACTCGGCGTCCAAGTGCGCCGCTTCGTATCTCGCCTCGATCACCGGGCACGGCGACAGGCCGTTCGACGAGGAGTGGATGCAGTCCACGTTCGACCGCTACTGGGACACGGCGCAGCACGTCACCAAGTGGACGAACGCGATGCTCGGCGTCCCGCCCGAGCATGTACTGAACCTGATCGGCGCGGGCGGTCAGCTGCAGCCGGTCGCCAACCGGTTCGCGAACGGCTTCAACGACCCGGCCGACTTCGAGAACTTCTTCTACGAGCCGGAGAAGGCGAACGCCTACCTCGCCGAAGTCTCCGCGGCCTCGTCCGGCGGCTCCGCCCCCGAGTAGCCGGTGTCCGGTCCCGCCGTGGCTCCGTCCGGGAGCCGCGGCGGGGTGTACGAACTGAGCGGGCTGCCGTCCGGGTCCGGGCGTACGGCGCCGAGCAGCGGATTCGCCGCGAGGGGGGAGACCTTGACGGTGGCTCCGGGGCGCGGGGCGTGGACCACCATGCCGCCGCCCAGATAGATCGCCACATGGGTGGCCTCGGGGAAGTAGACCACCAGGTCGCCGGGGCGCAGTGAGCGCAGCGGGACCTTGGGAAGCTGCTCCCACTGCTCCTGGCTCGTCCGCGGGATCTCGCGGCCCGCCGCCGCCCAGGCCTGGGAGGTCAGCCCCGAGCAGTCGTACGACTCCGGTCCCTCGGTGCCCCAGAGGTACGGCTTGCCGATCTGCTCGACCGCGTACCGCAGGGCCTCCTCACCCTCCTCGGTGGGCGGGCGGTCGTCCGCGAGCGCGCCCGAGGCGATCAGCTCCTCCTGTGCCTTGTCGGTGCCGGACTGTTCGAGCGCGGCCAGCCCGGCGATCTGCTCGGGCGAGAGCGAGGCGAGCATCGCCTCGACGGCCTTCAGCCTCGCCGTCGCGGCCTCGCTCGCCTTCTTCTGCCGCGCCGCGAGGGTCTGCTCCTGGCCGAGGGCCTTGCGGGACGCGGCCTCAAGTCCCGCGGCCCGCCGTGCTCCCGTCTCCAGCCTGGCGGTTGTCGCCAGCCGTCCAAGGGCCGCGCGCTCGATGAGATGGTCCTGGTCGAGGGCCTCGCGCGGGTTCCGGGCGAGGAGGAGCTGGAGATACGAGGAGAGCTCGGACTGGCCCTGGTACTGCAGGCGTGCCAGCCGTCCCGCCTCGCCCCGGCTCGCGCTGAGGGCATTGCGGGCCTTCGCGAGCTCGCGGCCGAGCCGCGCCGTCTCGGCCCGCTGCCCGGTGAGTTCCTCCTCCGTCGCGTTGTACCTCTCACCGGCCGCCTCCGCCTGCCGGTACAGGGTCTGAAGCTGTGTCAGCACCCGGGTGAGGTTCGCCGTCGGATCGGCGGCGGGTTCGGCCGCGGCGGGCACCGCCGCGAGAGCGGTCGCGGCCGCCAGCGCCGCGGCACAGACGGATCGGAGCACGCTGCCTGACATCTCGTCACCTCCGGCTGTGGGGTGGGCCGTGCGCCCCATCGTGCGAGCGCGCAACCCGAAGCGCCCGGCGGGTGGTCGATTCAGCGCAACGCGGTCACTCGTCGAGAGGGAGTACGGCCCGCCTCCGGCGTGTCAGTCCACCGGCAGCGCGTAGAAGGTCCGCTCCCGCTGGACGACGAGCATCCGGCCGCCGCCCTGCAGCGGCACATAGCGCGGTCCGCCAGGGACGTCGCTCGCACCCGCCTCCTGGAACTTCCACAGCCGCCTGCCGTCGCGCCCGGCGAACGCGGTGAGCTGGACGCCGTCGCCCGCGAGCACCGTGCCGCCGCTCGCGCTGAGCGCGGTCGCCGGGACGCTGCCCCAGACCGGCGCCTCGGTGGAGCGCCGCCACAGGGCGCGGCCCGTTGCCGTGTCGACGGCGCACACCTCCTGATGGCGGTTGGCGACATAGAGCGTCGAGCCTCGCAGGACCCCCTTCCCGAAGGGGAAGACCCCGGTCTCACCGGGGGCGAGGGCGGCCGCGGCCAGCCGCCACAGCCGCTTCCCGCCGCTGCCGGCGTACGCGTGCAGCTCGCCCGCCGACGCGGTGAAGACCTTCTCCGCCGCATCGCCGGTCAGGGCCGCGGTGGGCCCGATGCCCGGGAGCGCGAGCGTCTGCCGCTGCCTGCCCGTCTTGCGGTCGAAGGTGAGCAGCACGGACGCGCCCTTGGACGCCCTGCGCTGTACGGGGGTCAGGGACGCCGCGTCCTGACGTACGACGATGTCGGCGGCGCGGACGGCGATCAGGTCGTACCGCGGGATCGCGGGCGGCTGCCCCTTGGTGATCTGCGTGCGCCACTGCCAGGTGCGTGCGACCAGGTCGTACGCGAGGAAGTGCGCGGTGGTCGCGGCGCCCTTCTTGATGTGCCCGGTCATCCAGAGCGTGCTGCCGTCCCAGCCCGTGACGCTCCCGACGGTCAGGGCCTCGCCCGGGCCCAGGAGGGTGGTCTTGGCGACCCGGTGCTTGATCCGGCCGTCCCGTACGGAGATCCAGAGGAACTCGGACTCGCCGTCGACGAAACAGAGCTCGGCGTCCACGGGTACTGCACGGGAGGGCGAGGCGGCCTCCGCGAGCTGCCAGAGCCGGCGTCCGGTGCGCACATCCACGCCGACGGCCTGGTCGCCGCCGGTCAGGACCAGCACCCGGTCGCCCGAGACGGTGGCGTTCGGCGGCGCGTCGTCCTCCTTGCCGGGGTGCTCGTAACGCCATACGGGCTCGGGCGGCACTCCGGCGACGCGGGTGCGCGGGGGAGTGGGGGCCGGTTTGGGGGCGGACTTTGACGCATCGTCACCGAGGGCGTAGACACCGGCGCCGCCGAGCGCGACACCGGCGACCCCGGCGGCGATCCCGACGAGCAGCGCACGCCGATCGGGCCCGGCGGGCGGTGGCGGGGACGCGGGTGGCAGTGCCGGTGCTGGCACCGGCAGGGGTACGGCGGGCAGGGCCGGGGCGGCCGCAGGCGCGCCGGGAACGACCGGTGCGGTCCGGGCGCTGGGCACCCCCAGGGCAGCCGTCGCCCGGTCGGCCCCCCGCCCACGGACGACGAGGGTGTCGCCGCCGGTGACGAGCTGTCCGCCCTCGGGTGCGCCCACCGGGTCCTGGCTCCCGCCCGGATGCTGCTGGGGGATCGCATCCGTCGGCCCGGGGCCCGTCTGCCCCGGCTCGCCGCCCGACCGCAGGGACTCGACCTCCGCCGCCTGCGACTCCACCGCCTGGACCAGGCCCGGCGGAAGCCAGCCGTCCCGGGCCAGGGCCGCCGCGCCCTCCAGGGCCAGTTCCGCCGCCACCGTGCCCGCCGACGGGCGGTCCTCCGGGAGCTTGGCCAGGCAGCTCGCCACCAGCGGACGCAGCTCAGCGGGCACGCCGTCCAGTTCCGGCTCGGCGTGCGCGATCCGGTCCGCGTCGCCCAGCGGGGTCGTGCCCGTAGCCGCGTACGCCAGCAGCAGACCGAGTACGAAGATGTCGGAGGCCGGTCCGGGCTTCGAACCCGCTGCCTGTTCCGGGGTCAGATAGCCGAGCCTGACGGTCAGTTGCCCGTCCGGACGCGCCTCGGCGACGGCCGCCGCGCCCAGGGCTCCGAAGGCCGTCAGCCGCGGCCCGTCCGCGGCAAGCAGCACGGTGTCGGGCGCGAGACCGTGCAGCACGGCCCCGCCCGCGTGCACCCGCGACAGGGTTTCCGCCAGCCCCGCGCCCAGGGTCCGCAGCGCCCGCTCCGGCAGCGGACCGCCGAGGGCGATCGCCTCACGCAGGCTCAGCGCCGGGACGTAGGGGCTCGCCGTCCACAGCGGATCCCCGTCCGTACGGGACTCGATGGGTGCCACCCAGCCGCCTGCGAGCCGTTCCGTCCTGCGCGTCTCCGAGCGGAAGCGGGTCCGGAAGGCCGTCAGCGCGGCGAGTTCGGGCCTGGCCACGGAGACGACCGAGACCGCGCCGTCCGGCCCGTACGCGACATAGCGGACGCAGACCGCCGACTCCCCGAAGCGCGCCAGCGCGGTGTAGGGGCCGATCCGGCGCGGATCGTCCTGCTGAAGCGGCTCCATGGCGAGCATCCCCCCTGACGGACAGTCCAGTGATCTTATGGCGCGCTGTTCGGCTTCGACCAGGGCCACTTGAGTGTGCGCCGCTCGACACCCCCCGGCGCGTACTCGTACTTCCAGCCGCGCTGGAGGCCGAGCCGCTTGGTGTAGCCGGAGGGGACGCGCCGGTAGGCGTACACGGTCGGCGGCGTGCCGTCGTCGTTCGGGACGGGGACCTTGTACCACTTCGGGGGATGGCCGGTCGGCCCGGTCAGCACCGGCAGGACGCGCCCGTCCAGCGGCCCGCCCTCGAAGGGGGTGTTCTCGCTTCTCACACGGGCCAGTCTCACGCAGGGCCCGTCCGTCGCGGTCACCGGGCGCGCCGCGGCGTGGCATGCACCCGTTGGAGTGCAGCACGGGGCCCGCCGGGCAGGCACCGTTGACGCCTCAGGGGCAGTGGCGTATCACTTTCGGCTACTGCCATAACCCCCCTTTGGGCCGGAGGTGTTACTCCTGTGAGACCGCGCCGGCCCGGGAGACGCTGATGCGTGAACCCGAACCGCTGGGTGTACCGCTCGCCGACGTCCTGCTTCTGGGCGGCACGGTCGCACCGGGACCCGGCGGCAGACCGGCCCTGTGGAATGTGTCCACGGGCAGGCCCGCCTGTCTCACCGCCGTCGACCCGGCCACCGGCGAACAGCTGGTCAGCGTGCCGCTCGCCGACGCGGACGGCGCCTGGGCCCTCACCGCCGCGCCCGACGGCGTCTACGCGGGGACGTACAGCAACGCGCATCTGTACCGCTGGCGGCCCGGCGCGGGCGACGAGGCCGAGGATCTCGGGCAGCCGCTCGACGGGGAGTCCTTCGTCTGGTCGCTGGCCTGCGACGAGGACGGCGCGATCTGGGGCGGCACCTTCCCCGGGGGAAAGGTGTTCCGCTTCGACCCGGCGGCCAAGGAGTACACCGACTTCGGGCAGGTCGTCGCGGGTCAGACGTACGTACGGAGCATCGCCTGCGCCGGCGGCAAGGTCTACTCCGGTTCGTACGCGGCCGCCCACATCGCCGAACTGGACCCGGCGACCGGGTCCGTCACCGAACTCCCGATGCCCCCGAGCCTGGAGTCCGCCGTGGGAAGGGCCGTCTACGACCTCGACGCCCACGACGGACGGCTGTACGCCCGCATCGGCTCCGACCTGCCGGGACCGCTCTTCGTCTACGACCTCCAGGCGCGCGCCTGGACCGACGAGATCCCCGGCGCACACGGCCTGACGGTCGCCCCGCCCGACCCCGGCGGCGGCATCCATCTCGTCCAGTACGGCGAACTGCACCGCTACGACCCGGCCACCCGGCAGCTCAGCAGCACCGGTCTCACCTTCACCGGCAAGATGCAGAGCGTCCGCTCGTTCGGCTGGGCCGAGCTGCTGCTCGACGACTGGCCGGGCCCCAGCGTCGTGGGCACGCTCTCGCGCGGCGAGATGTTCCGCTACAACCCGGCCACCGGCGCGTACGCGATCACGGACACGGGGATCACCAAGAGCCCGATCGAGATCCTCGCGCTCGCCGCGGGCGACGGCGGGACCCTCTATGCGGGCGGCTTCCTCAATGGCGGTCTGGCCTCGGTGAACATCGCCACCGGCGCCACGGAATTCCACCGTTTCGGACAGACGGAGTGCATCCTGCCCGCCTCCGACGGTTCCGTGTGGCTCGGTCTCTATCCCGAGGCCAGGCTCTACCGCTACCGGCCCGACCGGCCCTGGAACAGCCCCGAGTACTCGCCGGGCGGCCCGCCCGGCACGCCCGTCAACCCCGAACCGGTCCTCAACCTCGCGCCGCATCTCCAGATGCGTGCCAGATGCCTGGTGGAGGCCGACGGGAAGATCGTCGTGGGCACGGTCCCCGAGGGCGACCGGCTCGGCGGCGGGCTCGCGATCCACGACCCGGCGGCCGGGACCTACCGGTTCGTCCGGCATGTGGTCGAGGACCAGTCCGTGTTCTGTCTGACCGCGCACGAGGGTGTGGTCTACGGAGGGGCGTCGATCACCGGAGGGCTCAGCACCACCGAGTACACCCGGGAGTCGGGCGCGGTGTTCGCCTGGGACATGCAAGCGGGCGAAAAACTCTGGGAGTTGGAGCCCGTCCCCACGGAGCGGTCGGTCAGCGCCGTGGCGATCGGCCCCGACAACAGGCTGTGGGGCCTCGCCGGGCACACGCTCTTCGCGGTCGATCTCGGCAGTCAACAGGTGGTGCGCCAGTACAGGTTGGGCAGCAGAAGCGCGGCGGGGTCCATCGTGATCTCCCGGGAAAGGCTGTACGTGAGCGTGGACAACGCATTGATCTACCGGGTCGATCCCTACGCGGAGGACGATGAACCGGCGCTCGTGGTGGGCTTCGTGCACAGGCGGCTGTGTGTCCACAGTGACGGCAGCTTCTCTTTGAACCGTGGACCCGAGCTGTTCCGGGTGGTTCCCCGTTACTGACTCATTGACAGGTCAAATCCCCCGAGACTAGTTTCGGCCCAGGCCGAAACAGCCGGGCTCCGTGCTCCCTTCTCATCAGGCCTTCCGGAGGCCCCCATGAAGACAGGCTTCAAGCGCGCCACCGCACCTCTCGCACTGTTCATGCTCGCCGCCTCGCTCTCCGCATGCGGGGACGGCGACGCGGGCTCGGACTCGAAGAAGGTCACCGTCTGGATGTATCCGGTGATCGCCGACCCGAAGGCCAGTGCGGCCTACTGGGACGGCATCGAGAAGGCCTTCGAGAAGGCGGCACCGGGCACCTCGCTCACCGTCGAGCAGCAGCCGTGGGACAACCGCGACCAGAAGATCGCCACCGCGTTCGGCGGCGGAAAGGGCCCGGACGTCGTCCTGCTGACGCCGGACCAGATTCCCCAGTTCTCCGCCAACGGCGCCATCAGGCCGGTGGACGGGGCGCTCAAGGACAGCGCCGGAAAGTTCCTGCCCGCGACGATGGACGCGATGAAGCAGGACGGCAAGATCTATGGTGCGCCGATCTACCAGACCATCACGACCACCGTCTACAACAAGAAGCTGCTGACCCAGGCCGGTATCACCACACCGCCCGCCACCTGGGACGAGATCAAGGCCGCGGCTCCCAAGCTCAAGCAGAAGGGCGTGGCCCTCCTCGACTACTCCGCCAGCAACGAGGCCTCGCTGAACCTCAACTTCTATCCGCTGCTGTGGCAGGCGGGCGGCACCGTCTTCGCCAAGGACGGCAAGAAGGTCGCCTTCAACAGCCCTGAGGGCGTCGAAGCGCTCACCTTCCTGACCGACCTCTACAAGGCGGGCTCGGTCCCCAAGTCGTCGATGACGAACACCAACCTGCTGGCCGACCAGGCACTGGGCAAGCAGCAGGCCGCCATGGGCTTCTCCGTCGTCCTCGCCGACGCGGAACTGGCCGCCAAGACCTGGGGCAACGAGAACGTCGTCGTGGGTGCGCCGCTGAAGGGCCCCGCCCGGGAGGTCGCCTTCGGCATCCCCGGCGCGCTCAGCGTCAACGCCAAGTCCAAGAACACGGCGGGCGCGGAGAAGTTCCTCGCCTTCATGACAGCGCCGGAGCAGATCAAGTCCCTCGGCAAGGCCAGCGGCTACTTCTCACCCCGTACGGACGTGAGCGTGCCGAACGCCTCTCCGTACGCGAAGCAGTACCAGGCCGCGCTGGCCGACGTCAGTCCCGGTGAGCCCAATCCCGTCGCCCGCCAGCTGATGGGCCTGCTCGCACCGGAGATCCAGGCGGCGCTGCTGGGCAAGAAGAGTCCCAAGGACGCGCTGGACGACGCGGCCAAGGCGGCCGACGACCTGCTGGCGCGACAGCGTTGAGCGAGGCGGTCACAGACGAGGCGGTTCCGGACGAGACAGACCCGGACGGGACAGCCCCTGACGGGGCGGCCACGCGCAAGACGGCGACGCACGAGTCCGCCGCGCGCCGGCCGGGCCGGCGTCAGGGGCGGCGGCGCGAGGCCCTGGTGGGCCTCGCGTTCGTCGCCCCGATGCTGGTGCTGTTCATCGTCTTCCGCTTCGGACCGACCCTGGGCGCCGCCTTCCTCTCGCTCACCGACTACCGGCTGAGCGGCGAATGGCAGTTCATCGGGGCCGAGAACTACACGCGGCTGTTCGGCGACAACCTGTTCTGGGAGAGCCTGGGCGTCACCGCCTTCTACACCGCCGTCTACGTCCCCATGACGGTGCTGCTCGCCCTCGGCACGGCCGTCCTGCTGCATCGCACCATCTGGCTGCGGGGCTTCTTCCGCGGCGTCTTCTTCCTGCCGTACGTCACCAGCATCGTGCTGGCCGCCGTCATCTGGAAGTGGATCTACGAGGTCGACGACGGGCTGCTGAACGCCGCACTCGGCGCGCTCTCCCTCGGCCCGGTCGACTTCCTCGGCGACGAGTCGCTCGTCCTGCCCTCCATCGCGGCCACCTCCGCCTGGAAGGGCTTCGGCTACACCATGCTGATCCTGCTCGCCGGACTCCAGTCCATCCCGCGCGAGGTCACCGAGGCCGCCACCGTCGACGGCGCGAGCGCCTGGCAGCGCTTCCGCTTCGTGACCCTGCCGATGCTGCGGCCCGTGCTCTTCTTCGTCCTCGTCATCGAGGCGATCCAGGCCTTCCAGGTCTTCGACGCGATGTACGTGATGACGGCCGGCGGACCCGTCAGGGCCAGCTATTCGCTCGTCTACTTCCTCTACGACTCCGGCTTCAAGTACTTCGACTTCGGCTACGCCAGCGCGGTCGGCCTGATGCTCTTCCTCGTCGTCCTGGTCTTCTCGCTCATCCAGCGCCGGCTCATCGGCAGAGAGGCGGACTGATGGGAGGCCGGCTGAGACTGCCCGTACTGCTGATCCTCGTCGCTTTCGTGACCGTCACACCCTTCGCGGTCATGGTGCTGGTCGCCTTCGCCCCGCCCGGCGGCCAGACGCTGCCCGGGGCCTTCGACATCACCCGGGCGACCTGGCAGAACTTCTCCGACGTCCTGGCGGGCGCGGACATCACGCGCTGGGCGCTCAACTCACTGATCTACTCGCTCGTTTCGGTCGTGCTCATCCTGCTGTTCTCCTCGATGGCCGGATACGCCTTCGCCAAGAAGCGGTTTCCCGGGCGCGAGGTGCTTTTCTGGGCGTTCCTGGCGACCTTGATGGTGCCCTTCCAGGCGACCCTCATCCCGTACTACATCCTGGTCTCGAAGATGGGCGGTGTGGACACCTACTGGGGCCTGATCGTGCCGACCCTGGCCAACTCCCAGGCCGTGTTCCTGATGCGGCAGTTCATGTACCAGCTGCCCGACGAGCTCTTCGAGGCCGCGAAGATCGACGGCGCCTCCGAATGGCGTATCTACACCACCATCGTCATCCCGCTGATCCGGCCGATCCTCGCGACGCTGGGCGTCTTCGTCTTTCTCTGGCACTGGAACGACTTCCTGTGGCCGCTCGTCATCGGCCAGTCCACTCAGATGCGCACGCTCACCGTCGGCCTCGCCACGCTCGCGGGCGAGGACGTGACGATCAACCAGATCATGGCGGGGGCGACCATCACCGTGGTTCCCTGCCTGCTCGTGTTCGGGCTGCTTCAGCGCTATCTGACGGACTCCATCGCCACCAGCGGCCTCAAGTCCTGAGGTTCAGCCGCCCAGCCGGGGCAGCACCTTTGTGCCGAACGTCTCGATGGCGCTCAGGGCGTCCGCCTGCGGCATGCCGGGCGGCTGGATGCGCAGCACCACCCCGTCGGCGCCCATCTCGCCGTACGCCCCCAGCCGCTCGACGCACCTGTCGACCGAACCGATCACCGAGCGTGCCTCGATGTCGTCCCACTGCTGGGCGTAGCGGGCCGCGTCGGCCGAGGTGCGCTTCCAGTCGCCGTAGGCGTCGTACAGACCGCGCAGCGGGGCCTCCAGCGCGCCTCGTGCCTGCTGCGAGGTGGCGGCGGCGTAGCCCTCGCGGCAGACGATGACCTCGGCGCCCAGACTCGCGGCGCCGCGCGGGAAGGAGCGGTACTCCTCAATCTTTCCCGGCAGTTCGGAGTCGAGCTCGTTGAAGGAGGTCGTCCAGCCGTCGCACGTCCGGGCCGTACGCTCCAGGGCCGCGGAGACCCGGCCGCCGTTCCAGATCTTCGGCCGCGGGGACTGCACCGGGCGCGGCGAGAGAAAGGCATCCTCCACCGAGGTCCAGCGGCCGTGGTGGGTGACCTTGTCCTCGGTCCACAGCCGGGTGACCAGCTCCAGGCACTCCTCGAAACGGGACACGCGCTCGCGCGGCTGGGTGCCGAACAGCGTGAACTCCTCCGGCCGGTAGCCCAGGACGAAACCGGCCGTGAGCCGCCCGCCCGACAGCACATCGATGTGCGCGAGCGTCTCGGCGAGCCACACCGGCTGGTAGACCGGCGCGATCAGTCCGGCCGTGGCGAGGCCGATCCGCTCGGTGTGCGCGGCGAGATACGCCAATGAGGTGAGCGCCTCGTGATAACCGGGCCGGTGCAGATGCCGCTCGCCGAGCACCACCCAGTCGAATCCGGCCTCCTCGGCCAGCCGCACCTGCTCCACGGCATCGGCCAGACGCGGCCGGTCTGCCGCGTCCGCGTAGAGATTGACGTACAGGCCGAGACGCATGGGACGCTCCTTTACGGTCCGGGCCGTAAAGGCTAGCGTGTCGCCAACGACCGCAACAGACGGGAGAGATCGCCCATGACCGCGACGCCCACCTCCGCGACGGAGGACCTGGTGCGGCGGCTGCGCGGCACCGTACTGCCCGCGGTGGCCACGCCCATGGACCGCGGCGGGGTCGTGGACTTCGGCGCACTGCGCGGGTACGCGGAGCGGATCGCGGCCGAGCGGATCGGCGGCGTGGCCGTCTGGGCACACACCGGCCGCGGCCTCCACCTCTCCGAGCCCGACCGCCTTCAGGTGCTGCGCACCTGGCGGGAGGCGGTCCAAGGGCCGATCGTGGCAGGTGCGGGGGTGCCACGATCGGCCCGCGCGAGCAACTTGCGGGAGGCCTGGGACGCCACCGTCGCCATGTCGGTCCAGGCGGCAGACCTCGGCGCGGACGCGGTCATGGTCTACCCGCTGGCGCAGTTCGCCTCCCGGCCGGCCGGGGAGGGGGAGGCGGTACGTCTCCACGAGCGCGTCGCCGAGGAGTGCGGGCTGCCGGTGCTCGGCTTCTTCCTCCACGGCGAGGCGGGCGGCTACCCCTACCCGCCCGACCTCATCCGCCGGCTGCTCGCCCTCCCGTCGGCAGCCGGGGTCAAACTCGCCACGCTGGACCGCGCGATGGCCTGCCAGGACGCGATCCGCGCGGCGCGGTCGAGCGGGAAGCTCGCCATCACCGGCGAGGACCGGATGTTCGGCCCGTCCCTGATGTGGGGCGCGGACTCGGCACTGGTGGGCATCGCGGCGGCGAGGGTGTCGCTGACGGGGGCGGTGATCGAGGCGTGGAACGCGGGGGACTACGGGGCGTTTGTGCGGGCGTCCGGTCGGCTGGACCGCTTCGCGGAGGCGACGTTCCGGGATCCGATCGAGGGGTATGTGCAGCGGATGCTGTGGGCGGGGGTGTGGGAGGGGTTGATCCCTGAGGATGCCGCTCACGATCCGTACGGGCCGGAACTCCCGGTGGGGGAGAGGGATGCGGTGGTGCGGTGCCTGGAGGGGCTGGTGAAGGAGCCCGACTAGGCGCGGGTGCCGCTGCGCGGGGCCTGTTCCCCGACCCGCCCCTTCCCGAACTGGGGGCAAGCCCCCAGACCCCCGTACGCGCTTCGCGCGTGTCCTCAAACGCCGGACGGGCTGAATAATTCAGCCCCTTGGGGGTCCCCCCGGACGAAGTCTGGGGGAGTTTGAGGAGCGGGGTCCGGGGCGGAGCCCCAGTTACGGGAAGGGGCGGGTAGGGGAGAGCGCCGCAGGCAACCCGAACAACCTCACCGCGTTCCCCCACAGCACCCTCTCCAGCTCCTCCGCAGAGAACCCCGCGTCCCGCACCACCCCCAACGCCACGCACGGATCGATCAGCGTCGCGTCCGTGCCGAAGAGCAGGCGTTCCACCGGGACCCCCGCCTCCCGCGCGTAGGCGATGCGGCCCGCGTCCGTCGCCGTGCGGCAGTGCTCCAGGTAGAGGCGGTCGCAGGACGCGGCCGCATGCGCCGCCTCGCGCCACGCGTCGCCGCCCGCGTGGCCCATGATGACGCGCAGGCCCGGGCGGGACGCCAGTAGTTCCGGCAGGAGGGTGACCTCGTCGCCCCAGGTGTGCAGCAGCAGCGGTACGCCCGCCTCCGCGACCACGTCGAACGCCTCCGCCATCGCCCGCGCCCCGGGCAGCTGTCCCGGATAGTGCGTGTGGATCTTCGCCCCGACGAACCGCCCCGTGTCCAGGCAGCGCCGCAGATCCGCCGCGCTCTCCTCGGGCCGGTTGGGGTTCACCACGGCGTATCCGTACAGCCGCGGCTGCTGCGCGAGCACCTTGCTCAGTGCCGCGTTGCCGCCGACCGCGTCGTACACGACCGCCTCCGACGCGGAGACCAGCTGCAGGTCGATGCCGTAGCGGTCCATCTGCCGCAGATTGTTCTCCGCGTCACCGGCGGTGAGGTGGAACTGCCAGCGGCCCACATGGGCGTGCACATCGATGATCGGCATCAGGCCAGCAGCTCCTCGACGTTCTTCGTAGAGATCGCGGCGCGGTCGTCGTCCGTGATGTCCGCGTACCGCAGCCGCAGCGTCTGCGGCGAGATGTCCATGAACGGGGTGCGCGAGCCGAAGACGAGATGGCGGGGGCCCACCGTCTCCACCACGCGCTCGATGGAGTCGGGTCCCGACAGCATCCGGGTGGTGGCCCGGAATCCGGGCTCCTCGCGGGCCATCAGCAGGAAGTCGGCCAGCAGATAGGCGTGCAGGTCGAGAAAGAGGACATCGGCGCCGAGGCCCATGAGCGGCGGGCCGAAGCGGCGGGGGTCGCCGTCGTGGAGGAGTGTCAGGCCGCGTTCCAGGGCGAGCGAGACGACCCGGCGGTAGCCGGGGAAGCCGGGCTCGGCCATCTGCTCGATCGTGAACAGCCGCAGGAACCGCACTCCGGCCGCGGCCAGTTCGTCCAGGCGGGCCTCCGCGGTCAGCGCGTCCCGTACGTCGATCGTGCCGACCGGAAGCAGCTCCGGGCAGTCGGCGAGGTCGCGCACCGTCTCGGCGTTGCCTTCGCCGTCGTCGAAGAGCGGGCCGCGCGTCGACAGGGCCAGCCCACAGGCGACGGGCGAACGGCCCAGGCGCTCGCGTACCTCCGCCAGCCCGATGTCGCGGTGGTGCCGAGGCCACGGCCCGTACAGCACGTCCACGTCCCAGCCGATGAACTCCTCGGCCGACGGACGCAGCCACTCGTAGGCGCTCATCGGTCTTCCCCGTCGGCCAGGGCACGGGCGATCCGGTCCACGTCGTCCTCCGAGTACCCCTCGTTCCACTGGAGCACCAGCAGCGTACGGTCGATCAGCCGCTCCGCACGGGGACACAGGCCCGGTGGATATCCGGGCAGTGCCGGGTTGGCGTACAGCGGGCGCTCCAGATAGCCGGGCAGTGCGGGAATGCCCGCCGCCTGGAGCTTCTTGGCCCAGCGGGCGTTGTCGTCGACCAGCAGCGGCACCACCCACCAGGCGTGCCCCGCGCGGCGCGTGGGCATCTCGACGCCCGGGATGCCGGCGATCGCTGCGGCCAGCTGCTCCGCGCGCTCCCGCCGTACGCGTACGACGTCCGCGACCTTCGTGAGCTGGGCGCGGGCGACCGCCGCGACGAGCTCGGGCATCCGGTAGTTGAGGCCGGGCTCCCGGTGGATGCGGCCCTCGGCGCGGTCCCAGCCCTTGTCCATGAACAGCCGCATATGGCGGGCGAGTGCCGGGTCGTCGGTGAGGGCGAGGCCGCCGTCGCCCGCGGTGATGTGCTTGTACTGCTGAAGGCTGAAGCAGGCGATGTCTCCCACGGTGCCGAGCAGCCGGCCGCCGGCGTCCTCGCCGAGCCAGGCCTGGGCGCAGTCCTCGATCAGTACGAGTCCGTGCCGGTCGCACACCGCGCGCAGGGCGTCGATGTCCGCCGCGCCGCCGAAGAGATGCACGGCGATGACGGCCTTGGTGCGCGGCGTGACGGCGGCTTCGACCGCTGCGGGGTCGAGGTTGCCGTCCTCGGCGCGTACGTCGGCGAACACCACCCGTGCCCCCTGCGCCAGTACGGGCGCGACCGTGCCGAAGTCCGAGATCGGGGTGGTGACGACCTCGTCGCCCGGGCCGACCCCGGCCGCGGCGACCGCCAGATGCAGCGCGGCCGTCCCCGAACTGCAGGCGACCGTGTGCGCGCGGGAGTACATCCCGCTCATCTCGGCTTCGAGTGAGCGTGCTTCACTGCCGAAGGCGCTGCACAGGACGGTGGAGTCCAGCACGCGCAGAACCGCTGCCCGTTCCTCCTCGCCGAAGGTGCGGCCGCGGGCGTCGAGAACTGTGGGCAGTGGCATTTCCCGTTCGGGCATCGGGGCACTATCCTCTCCGCAAGCATGCGGTTATGGCCTGGGCCGAAATTAGAACCGCGGTTGCCGGGCGTCAACCCCGTCCAGAAGTACCGCAGAACCACTCCAGAAGAACGGAGACCGGCCGATGGCTCTCACGGTCGGCGTGATCGGTCCCGAGGACCTTGTGCCCAAGGTGGTCGCGGTCGGCGGCTCGTCAGGGGCCGACCGTCTTGTGCCGCTCCCGTACCGCCACGAGGACGAGACCCTCGACGTGGTCGCGCGGGCGCAGGCCGACGTGGACGCGCTGCTGTTCACCGGCGTCGTACCGCACACCCTCGCGTCGGCCGCCGGTCTGCTGGACCGGCCCGCCATGTATGTCCCGTACAACGGCGCGACCCTGCTGCGGGCGCTCGTCGAACTGCTCCGGCTGGGCCACGACGTCTCCCGGATCTCCATCGACACGCTGCGGCGCAGCGAGGTCATGGAGACGCTCACCGAGGCCAAGCTGCCCACCGAGCATGTGCATGTGCTGCCCTACCGGCCCGGGCTGACCTCGCAGGACCTGGCGGAGTTCCATCTCACCGCCCGCGACAAGAAACAGACCAGGGTCGCCCTGACCTGTCTCGGCTCGGCCTTCCACCTGCTCGACCACGAGATGCACGCCGTACGGCTGGCACCCTCCCGGCACTCCATACGTTCCACGCTCCAGGCCCTCGTCCTCGCCACCGCGGGCGCGCACAGCGGAGACGCCCAGGTCGCGCTCGGCATCGTCGACCTGCCGGCCGCCGACAGCGAACTCGCCGCCGACCTGCGGGTACTGGGCGGCAGCCTCGCCGATCTGCCGCACGGGGAGCGGCTGGTCGTCACCACCCGGGGCGTGCTGGAGGAGGTCAGCGAGAAGTTCACCCGCCTGCCCTTCCTCAGCGATCTCGCCGCCCGGCACGGCGCCGCGCACGTCGGCTTCGGACTCGGCCGCACCGCCGCGGAGGCCGAATCGCTCGCCAGGCGCGCGGTCAACCGGGCCCGCTCGGTGGGCCCGGTCGCCGGGGTCGTCTCGATGACCGACGACGTCGACATCGTGATCGACGCGGAACGGTCCTCCGGGGCGTCGGTCCCCGGCCCGGAGAGCACGGTCACGCTCGCCCGCCGTGTCGGACTGAACGCCACAACACTCGACCGGCTGCGCGAACTGGCCGCGCAGGACGCTGACGAGGGCATCACCGCCCTCCGCGTCGCCGAACACCTCGACGTCCAGCAGCGCACGGCCCGCCGCATCCTCAAACGCCTGGAGCGGGCGGGGGTCGCCGTGCCGACGGGCAGCCGGCAAGAGGGCCAGACCGGCCGCCCGCCCATCGTCTACCGCGTACGCCTCTGAGCCCCCACACGCGCCCGCCCCTTTACGGTCCGGGCCGTAACTCGAAGGAGCCGTGCTTGAAGATCGCCTCGGTCCACACGCGCGTCGTCAGGGCACCGTACCGGCGCCCCTTCGTCATCAGCAGCGGAACCAGCCCCGAACTGATCAGCCTGGTCGTCGAAGTACGCACCGCCGACGGCGAGTCCGGCTTCGGCGAGGCATCCCCCATGACCGCCTACACCGGAGAGACCCTCGCCGGTCTCGAGGCCGCCCTCACCGAACACGCCGCCCCCGCACTCATCGGCCGCGACCCCCGCGATCTGGCCGGAGCGCACACCGCGATGGATGCCGCGATCCGCGGCCAGCATCTCGCCAAGGCGGCCCTGGACATCGCACTGCACGACCTCGCGGCGCGGGCGGCGGGCTGGCCCGTCCATCTGCTGCTCGGCGGCTGCGTGCGCCCGCGCGTCCCCACCACCTGGGTCGTCGGACTCGGCACCGTCGAGGAGATGGTGGAGGAGGCGACCGCGTACGCGGCGAAGGGCTTCACCCACATCAAGGTCAAGGGCGGCGAGGACCCGGATCTGGATGTGGGGCTGGTCCAGTCCGTACGCGAGTCCGTGCCCGACTCCGTCGAACTGTCCCTCGACGCGAACGAGGGCTACGACCCCGGCACGGCCGCCAGGACCGTGGCCCGGCTCGCCGACGCGGGCCTCGATCTGGTCGAACAGCCCCTGCCGCGCTGGGACTTGACCGGTATGGCGGCGCTGCGTGGCGGTGGCGGGGTGCGGGTGATGGCCGACGAGAGCATGCAGTCGCCGCACGACGCGCTGGAGATCGTCCGCCGTGGCGCCGCGGATGTCCTCAACATCAAGATCCTCAAGGTCGGCGGGCTCCACCGGGCCCGGCAGGTCGCGGCGGTGGCGGAGTCCGCGGGCCTCGCGGTGAAGATCGGCACGATGCCGGAACTGGGCGTCGCGTCGCTGGCCGCGGCGCATCTGGCCGCGGCGCTTCCGCATGCGACGGTGCCGGCGGATCTGGTGGGTCCACTACTGGTGGATGCGGAGCCGCTGGCGCGGAGCGCGTTTGCGGGGGTGGTGGACACGGGGTGGGTGGAGGTTCCGGTGGGCCCGGGGCTGGGTCACGACCTGTGACGTCGCGGGAGGGGCGCCTGCGGCGGGCTTCACCCCACCCCGCCCCTTCCCGAACTGGGGGCAGGCCCCCAGACCCCCGTACGCGCTTCGCGCGTGTCCTCAATCGCCGGACGGGCTGAAGTGTGCGGCCGAGCCGCACACTTCAGCCCCGCCGGCGATTGAGGCGCGGGGTCTGGGGCGGAGCCCCAGTTCGGGAAGGGGCGGGTAGGGGAACAAGCCCCGCGCAGCGGCACCCGCACCCGCACCCCCTACCCCACAGCCCCCGCCTCGCCCACGACCACCCCCACCCGCCCCGCCAGCGTCCCCACCGCCCCCGACGGCGTCTCCAGTGCCACCAGTTCGGCGACCGCCTCCGCCGTCTGCGGATCCGTCGCCGCCGTCGCCGCGAGCAGTGCGATGAGGTGGTCAAGCAGCCAGTCCCGCAGCTCGGCCGCCGACGGCTGCTTCCCCTCGTCCAGCCAGATCAGCGACGCCGCCTCGACCGCCGCGATCCAGGTGCGCACCATCATCCGCAGCCGCGGTCCCGGCCGGTCCGCGCCGATGTGGACGAGGATCTGTTCGGCCGCGGCCCGCCGCACCTCGTCGACGATCGCGCTCGTACGGGACGTCTCGGCGACGCTTCCGCCGCGCAGCAGCGCGCTGAATCCGGCGTCGTGCTCGTCGACGAAGACGAGATAGCGGTCCAGCACCCGGGCGACCCGCTCGGTCGGCGGGCCCGTGGGCGGCTCCGTGAAGCACAGTTCCAGCTGGTCCGCGGCGGACCGCAGCGCCGTTTCGTACAACTGCTGCTTGCCGCCGGGGAAGTAGCGGTAGACGAGGGGCCGCGAGACCCCCGCCGCCTCGGCCACGTCGTCGAGGGATATCTCGTCCGGCGGCTGGTGCGCGAAGAGGGTGAGCGCGGCCGCGAGGAGCTGTCTGCGGCGCTCCTCGACGCTGAGCCGCCGGTAGGCACGGGTCGCTGGAGCGGGACTGGTCATGCTCGCAGCGTATGCCCTGCGCGGGATCAGGCGAGGAGTCCTGAGCGCTTCCACAGCCGCCGCCCCGGCCCCCGCAGGACGCCGATGTCGTCGAGGAAGTCCGTCAGCCGCTTGGCGCCCGACTGCATCACCTCTCGCCGGTGTCCGCTCGCGCGGACCTGGGCGACCGCCTCGCGCCGGTCGAGGCCGATGTTCGTGTACACCTGCGGATTCACGAAGCAGATGGAGAAGACCCGCGCCGCCTCCCCGCAGCTGAGCCGGGTCAACTCCTGCTCCCAGCGCGGCGCGGTCACCATCTGGCGGCGCAACTCCTCGCGGGCGTACCGGACATGGCGTGCCTCCTCCACCACGTGGATCCGGGTCACCCCGCGCGTCAGGGTCTGGACGCGCTCGTCGGGGAAGGTCAGCCGCTGCATCCAGTCGAGGATCTCCTCGCCGAGCAGTGTCGCCGCGAAGGAACCGGGCGTGGTCGAGATCGTCTTCAGGACGCGCCCCAGATTGTGGTAGATCCGCGGCGGGGGATACGCCGGTGTCCCGCCCTTCTGGATCATCCTGGCGAACATCATCGAGTGCCGGCACTCGTCGGCGATCTCGGTGAGCGCGTACCGCACGTGGTTGCTGGTCACGGGCTTGTCGTAGATGTGCCGCACCAGCAGCTGCATCAGGATGATCTCGAACCAGATGCCGAGCGAGGCGAGCGCCGCGGACTCGTGCCGGGCCAGGTCGAAGCGCTGCTTCTCGGACATCTTGTGCCACAGCGGGGTGTCGTAGAGGGAGAGCAGCTCAGGTGGCCAGAACCACTTGCCCTCCTCGACCGGGGCGTCCCAGTCGAGTTCCTTGTCGGGGTCGAAGGAGTGCTTGGCGGAAGACTCGAGCAGGCGCTCGGCGACCTGCTCGCGGTCGCGGAGCGGGCCGAGTGCGTCGCGGAGCAGCCGGATGTCCTGTTCGGGCACTGTCGTCATGGCCATTATGAGACTCCCTGTCAGTAAGCCCGTCAATCCCTTGCGTACGACTTGTTGACTCTTCGTCTACCAACGTGTGAGCCTGCCAAGTGGCCTTCGGTATACGGGATATGAGGCGAAGGAGTCGCCGGTGTCGACGTACGACCGCTACACACACGCCCCCGAAACCCTCCACTGGCAGGTCCCGGCCTCCGGCGCCGCCCGTTTCAGCTGGGAGTACGAGGACGGCCGCGACCGGCTCCTCGCGCTCTACCAGAAGGGCAAGGACAAGCAGTGGGACGGCGCCAAGCGCATCGACTGGGACCTGGAGGTCGATCCCTGCGACGCGCTCGGCACGCCCGACGAGGCCCTCACCCTCTACGGCTCCCGCCACTGGGCGAAGATGACCGAGAAGGACAAGGGTGAGCTGCGCAAGCACTACACGTCCTGGCAGTTCAGCCAGTTCCTGCACGGCGAGCAGGGCGCGATGGTGTGCGCCGCGCGGATCGTCGAGTCGGTCCCCGACCTGGACGCGAAGTTCTACTCGGCCACCCAGACCATGGACGAGGCCCGGCACGCCGAGATCTACGGCCGGTTCCTGCACGAGAAGATCGGGATGCTCTACCCGGTCAACGACAACCTCCAGGAACTGCTCGGCGACACCCTGCGCGACTCCCGCTGGGACATGCCGTATCTGGGCATGCAGGTCCTCATCGAAGGCCTCGCGCTGGCGGCGTTCGGCCTGCTGCGGGACACCACCGACAAGCCGCTGCCCAAGCAGATCCTCGCGTACGTCATGCAGGACGAGGCCCGGCATGTCGCCTTCGGGCGGATGGCGCTGCGGGACTACTACAAGGAACTCAGTGACGCGGAGCTGCGCGAGCGCGAGGAGTTCGTGATCGAGGGCTGCTATCTGATGCGCGACCGGCTCAGCGGGGTGGAGGTGCTGGAGAACTTCGGCATCCCCAGGCAGGAGGCCCACGAGCTCTCCGAGCAGTCGGAATACCTGCAGCTGTTCCGCAAGCTGCTGTTCAGCCGGATCGTTCCGTGCGTCAAGGACATCGGGCTGTGGGGCGAGCGGCTGCAGCAGGCCTATCTGGACATGGGCGTCTTCGAGCTGGGTGACGCCAACCTCGACCTCCTGATGTCCCAGGACGAGGAGATCGCCGAACAGCTCGACCGTGAACGCTTCGCCGTGGAGGAGCAGGCCCGGGTCTCGGAGGTCGAGAAGGCGATCGCACAGGGCGCGCAGGGGACTTAGGCCGTGTGTCTCTCCGCCGCCACCGCCATTTCGAGGAGCGAGATGTCCGTGCCGCGGGCCGTCACCAGTTGCAGGCCCACCGGGCAGCCGTCGCTCGTGAAGCCTGCCGGGATGCTGGCCGCCGGATGGCCGCTCAGGTTGAACGCCCAGGTCAGGGCCGTGGAGTAGAGCTCGCCAGGGCCGTCGTGGCCGTGCGGGCGGTTCGGGGTCGCCGGGGTGAGGAGCAGGTCCGTGTCCGCGAACAGTCCGGCCAGGCGGCGGTCGTTCTCCGCCCGCACGTCGGCGGCGGCCACGGGCTCCCCGCGCCGGGTCGACTGCCAGGCGTCCTTCGGATCGAGCAGGGCGAAGGGGCGGCTGTCGATACGTACGACATCTGCCGACGCCAGCCGGTCCACCGCCGACCGGGCGACCGACTCCACCTCCGGGTCGGTCTCGGCGTACCCCAGGTCCGGTGACCAGCGCGCCCGGAGCGGCAGGGGCACCCGGACCGTCTCGTAGCCGTCCAGGACACACCTCAGATAGGCCCGCGCGTCCGCCGCCGAGCGGGTCAGCACACCCGCCGAGGCCAGGCCCGTGCGGTCCGGCGACGGCAGCAGCCCGTTCGTCGTCTTCAGGCCGAACACCCCGCACCACGCCGCCGGGATCCGTACCGAACCCGCCCCGTCGCTTCCCGTGGCCAGCGGGACCATCCCCGCCGCGACGGCCACCGCCGAACCCGCCGACGAACCGCCCGGCGTACGGTCCGCGCGCCACGGGTTGCGTGTGCGGCCGTGGGCGCCGAGACCCCACGTCTGCCAGTACGTGCCGGGGCCCGGCACCGACGTCGAGCCGACCGGCACCGCACCCGCCGCGATCAGCCGCCGGGCCGCGTACGAGCGGATTCCGGACGGCCCCTTCACCGCGAACGGCACACCGGACAGGGGGAGTCGGTGATCCGCAGGGTGCGCGAGCGCCCGCTCGGGCCAGACCTCGACGAACGCGCTCAGCCCGGGATCGAGCCGCCCGATCCGCTCCAGCGCCTGTTCCACCACCATCCGGTCAGTCTCTCAGCGCCGCCTCCATCACGGCCCGGGCGATCGGCGCCGCGCTGCCCCCGCCGCTGATCTCACCGCGTACTTCGGACGCGTCCTCGACCACCACCGCCACTGCGACCGCCGGACGGATCGCGTCCCGCGCCTGCGCCCAGGAGATGAACCAGGCATACGGCGTGGCGGAGTTGTCGAGCCCGTGCTGTGCCGTGCCGGTCTTGCCGCCCACCCTCGCCCCGTCGATCGCGGCGTTCTCGCCGGTGCCCTCCTCGACGGCCCTGATCATCAGCTCCTGGAGCTGCTGGGCCGTCGACGGGCTCATCGCCTGGTGGTACGAGACCGGGGTGTTCTGCGCGAGCGTGTGGCCGTTCGAGCGGGTCACCCGGTCCACGAGATAGGGGCGTTTGAGATCCCCGCCGTTGGCGACCGCCGCCGAGACCATCGCCATCTGGAGCGGAGTCGCCGTGGTGTCGAACTGCCCGATCGAGGAGAGCGCCACCTGGTCGACGCTCATCCGGCGGTCGAAATTGGACGTGGCGACGCCCGAGGGAATCCTCAGCGACGGGTCGTTGAAGCCGAACCTGCCCGCCGTGTCCAGCATTCCGGCCAGCCCGACCTGGACCCCGATATGCGCCATCACGGTGTTGCAGGACCACTGGATGGCATACGCGAGGGAGGCATCGCCACAGCCCCTCGCCGCGTTGGGGAGCGTGGTGCGGGTCCCGGGCAGGACATAGGGATCGGGTGCGCCGCTCGGCTCGTCGACATCGCCGACCACGCCCGAGTCCAGCGCCGCCGCCGCCGTCACGATCTTGAACGCGGAGCCGGGCGGATAGGTCTGCCGGATGGCCCGGTTGAGCATCGGCTGATGGCCCGACGCATTGAGTCTCGCCCACGCGGACTTGACCGGCGGCCCGGTGCCGGAGAGCTCTGCGGGGTCGTACGAGGGGCTGCTGACCAGAGCAAGGATCTTCCCGGTCGACGGCTCGATCGCGGCGACCGCGCCCCGCCGTCCGCCCAGGCCGTCGAACGCGGCCCGCTGCAGCGAGGGCTTGATGGTGGTGACGACCCTGCCGCCGGGCGACTCGCCGCGGCTGATGTCGTTCCAGAAGGGCAGCGGCGCGAGCATCGGGGCCGAGCCGGAGAGGATGCCGTCCTCGGCGTTCTCCAGCAGGCTGGTGCCGTAGGTCTGCGAGGAGTAGCCCGTCACGGGCGCGTACAGCGGGCCTTGGGTGTAGGTGCGCTCGAAGCGCAGCTGCTGGCCGGAGTCCCGGGAGTCGGTGACGGGCCGGCCGCCGACCAGGATGTCCCCGCGCGGATCGTCGTAACGGGCGATCGCCACACGCCGGTTGGCCGGGTTCTTGTCGAGCGAGGTGGCCTCGATGATCTGCACCCGGGCGGCGTTGACGAGCAGCGCGGCCAGGAGCAGCAGGCACAGGACGGCGGCCCGCCGGATGTAGCGGATCACCGTTCGTCCTCCAGGTCCAGGTCCAGGGCCGGTTCCCGGTCCGGGAGCGGGGCGAGTGCGCCCGGCTCGGGCGCTTCGGGGTGCGGCGCGCGGGCCGAGTCGCTGACCGTGATGAGCAGCGCCACGATGATCCAGTTGGTGACGACGGACGAACCGCCCTGCGCCAGAAAGGGCATCGCCATACCGGTGAGCGGGATCAGGCCCATCACGCCGCCCGCGATCACGAAGACCTGGAGGGCGATGATCGAGGCGAGGCCGACGGCGAGCAGCCGGCCGAAGGGGTCGCGCAGGGCGAGCCCGGCGCGGTAGCCGCGGGCCACCAGAAGCCCGTACAGCAGGAAGATCGCGGTCAGGCCGACCAGGCCGAGCTCCTCGCCCGCGGTGGCCAGGATGAAGTCCGACTTGGCGGCGAAGCCGATGAGGACGGAGTGCCCGAGTCCGAGGCCTTCGCCGAGCATTCCGCCCGCGGCGAAGGCGAAGAGCGACTGGGCGAGCTGGCCGGGGCCCTGGCCGGCCTGGATGGAGGCGAAGGGGTCGAGCCAGTCCGTGACCCGGCTGTTGACGTGCGGTTCGAGCGAGCCGACGGCGAACGCGCCCGCCCCGGCGAGCAGCAGTCCCACGGCGATCCAGCCGGTCCGTCCCGTCGCCACGTACAGCATGATCACAAAGAGTCCGAAGAAGAGCAGCGAGGTGCCGAGGTCCCGTTCGAGGACCAGGACGACGACGCTGAGCAGCCAGATCGCGACGATCGGGCCGAGCACCCGGCCGGTGGGGAGCTGGAGCCGCCAGATCCGGCGGCCGGTGTACGCCAGGGCGTTGCGGTTGGCGGCGAGATACGCGGCGAAGAAGACGGCGAGGAGGATCTTGGCGAACTCACCCGGCTGGAAGGACAGTCCGCCGATCCGGATCCAGATCTTGGCGCCGTTCACGGCGGGGAAGAGGATCGGCACGATCATCAGGACCAGCGCCGCGGCGACCGACAGATAGGCGTACCGCTGCAGCACCCGGTGGTCGCGCAGCAGGACGACGGCGGCGATGAACAGGCCGACGCCGACGGTGGACCAGATCAGCTGGGCGGGCGCGGCGACCTCGCCGGGAGTGTCCAGGTCGAGGCGGTAGATGAGCACCAGGCCGATGCCGTTGAGCAGGACCGCGATGGGCAGCAGCAGCGGATCGGCGTAGGGGGCGCACAGGCGTACGGCGAGATGGGCGAGCAGGGCCAGGACGCCGAGGCCCGCTCCGTAGCCCGCGGCGTCGGGCGGGACGGCGTTGTTCTTCGTCAGGCCCACGTCGATGTAGCCGTAGACGGAGATGAGGACGGCGCAGACGAGGAGCGAGAGTTCGACGCCCCGCCGCTTGGGGAGGCGCAGGTCGGGCGGGGGAGCGTCCGCCGGCCTCGTCGTCGTTGCGGTCATGCCTCGCAACGTAGCCGGGGCTCGGTCCCGGACCCGGTTCCTCAGGTGCTGGGCGGGCCGAAGTCAGCCCGTCCGGCCGTGCTCCGCCGCGTTGTCGGCCGCGTCGTCCGTACCGTCCACGAGCCCTGCGTACTCCGGCAGCGTCAGCCGGGCCACCGCGCCGCCCCCGGGCGCGTTCCAGAAGCGCAGCTCGGCGCCGATCACCGCCGACTGGCCGGCCGCGATGGTCAGTCCGAGCCCGTGGCCCTTGCTGCCGCCGTCCGTACGGAAGCGCTGCGGCCCGTGATCGAGAATGTATTCCGGATAGCCCGTGCCGTGGTCGGCGACCGTCACGACAGTGCCGTCCACGGTCAGCACCATCGGCGGCTTCCCGTGCTTGTGGGCATTGGCGACCAGATTGCCGAGCACCCGTTCCAGCCGGCGCTTGTCGGTCTCCACGGTCGCGTCGCGAAGGACCCGTATCTCGGTGTCCGTGGCCGAGGCCCGCACCACCCGCTCGGCCAGATACGCGAGCTCGTGCACGTCCAGGTCCATCGTCTCGCTGCCCGCGTCGAGACGGGAGATCTCCAGCAGATCCTCGGTCAGCGAGCGCATGGCCCGCACCCGGTCCCGCACCAGCTCGGTCGGACGGCCCTCGGGCAACAGCTCGGCCGCGGCGGTCAGTCCGGTCAGCGGCGTACGCAACTCGTGCGCCACGTCGGCCGTGAACCGCTGCTCGCTCAGCAGCTTGCCCTGGAGGGACGAGGCCATGGTGTCCAGCGCACCGGAGACCGTCGCGACCTCGTCCTGGGGGCGCGAAGGGTCCTTGGTGCGCGGGTCGTTGACGCGCGCGTCCAGGTCGCCCGCGCTGATCCTCCGCGCGACCTGCGCCGTCAGATGGAGCCGGCGCGTGATCCTGGTGACGGCGAATGCGCCCACCAGCAGCGTCGCCCCGATGGCCAGCACCGAGGAGCCGACGATCGCCCGGTCCAGGCCGGTGATCGTGTTCGCGCTGATGGTGTAGTCGACGCGGACGGCGATCGCCCGCCCGTCGGCCGGGCCGGCCGCCCACATGGTGGGGCGGCCCCGGTAGCTCTCCACCATCGTGCCGCGCTTCCCGCCGACGGCGAGGGCGCGCAGCGAGGGCGGCAGCCCCGGCGGGTCCACGCCCCCGAACCGGGGCACGGGCTCGCCCGACTCGTATGCCCGCGTGACCTCGATCAGCCGGGCCAGCGCCTTCTCCCTGGCCTGGTCCACCATCTGCCGGGTCACCGATGCGTGCACCAGCGCGCCGAGCATCGCGGCCAGCGCGCAGCACATCACGGTGATGAAGACCGCGGCCTTCCAGGTCAGGGTCGCGGTCCAGCGGGGAAGCCGTGGCCGTGTCACTGCGGGGCCACCGAGCGCTCGAACGCGTGGGAGCGTGAGGACTTGACGCGGACGATCTCGTCACGGGTGGGCAGCATGGCGTGCTGCGGTTCGTCCCAGGACCAGGCGGTGCGGTACTCGTATCCGGGGATGCCCGCCGAGACGGAGCGCATGATCAGGTCCCGGCCCGCCAGATCCACGCTGACGACCTGGTCGGAGGTGGACATGACGCGGGTCAGGCCGCCCTTGTCGGGCATGTAGACACGCACCGCCGTCTGCTGCTCGGGCATCTTGATGCCGACGATCAGCTCCTCGTGGCCGTCGCCGGTCAGATCGCGGTAGTACGGCGCGAGCACCGGGCAGGACTTCGGCTTCTCCTCGCAGGTGCCGAGCTGTTGGACGGTCTCCTGGTAGAGACCGTCGACCCCGGTGACCTCATCGGGATGGGCGCCGGCCTCGGCCCGCACGACGGCGACGGCGTCGAGTGCGCGGACGTCGTCGCCCGGCACCTTGATACCGGGGACGCGCTCGGTGTCCGTCTCGCCGTAGTCGTTGGGCGGCGCGGTGACGGGCGGCAGATCGGGCCACAGCCGTACGGGACCGACCGCCGTGGGGGTCGCGCCCGCGCTCTTCATCCGTCCCTCGTCGCCGCAGCCGGCAAGGAGTACGGCTGCGGACGCCGTGAGCAGCACGGCGTACAACAGGCGGTTCGAGCTCGGGCTCAAGATTCTCCTTGCCGGGCGTGGCCCGAGGTACGGCTTTACAGATGATGCTCTACCGAGAGGGCCGGCGCCCGGCCGGCCTCCCCCCGGGCCCGTCAGTGCTGGTACGGCTGCTGACCGGGCTGCTGCTGCGGCTGCCCGTATCCCTGCGCCTGCGGCTGAATGCCCGCGGCCTGCGCCTGAAGCTGCTCCGCCTGCTCCTTGGTGATCCGCTGCTCCATGCCGCAGAAGGTGCACTGCGTCGAGAACTTCGTCGAGAACGGGAACAGCGGGATGAAGAACAGCGTGAACTTGGTGACGTACTTCCTCAGCGTGTGGGCGGACGGATTGCCGCAGTGCCCGCACACCAGCGTGAGTATCGCCAGCTGGTAGAGGTAGCCCCTGCTGCCAAAGATGATCATGCTCTTGGTCTCTCCCTCGTCAACGCCCGCCGGCACAGGGCCAGCAGCTTCTCGTCGGTAAAGATGTCATGACTGCCGTATCCGCCGTCGATCGCATTGTGACGTCGTACGGAATGGAGCTCCTCGCGCAGAATGCGCTCCGCCCCCTCGACCGGCAATTCGGTCAGGCACTGGGCGATCGCGGCCCTGGTGGTGGGCAGTTGCTCCCAGGACGAGAGCAGCACCGGCCATGCCCGCCCGGGATCGCGCGTCACCCGCCACAGCGCGATCGCCGCGTCCACCCGGGTCCACGGCTCGCCCGCCCCCAGCAGTTCACGCAGCGCGGGCGCTGCCTTCTCGCCCGCCGGGCCCAGCGCGCCGAGCGCCGTTGCCGCCGAGCGCCGTCCTGCGGGGTCCGCCTCGGACAGCGCGGAACACAGCACGGGCAGTACGGCCCCGGCATCACCCTCGACCGCCCACAGCGCGCCCGCCGTCCTCGCCGCGAGCGACGCCGAGAAGCCGGAGCCGACGCCGACCGAGCGCAGCAGCGCCCGCAGGTCCGGTATCGCGTCCGCCGCCGCGGGGCCGAAGGCGGTCAGCGCCCGCAGCGCCGACTCGGCGACCCACTCCCTGCGGTAGTCGGGCGCGCCCCGCAGCACCCGCAGCACCTCGGGCGCCGCCTCGGCGGCCCGCAGCGCCGTCAGCCCGTACAACAGCGGACCGGCCCGGTCGAAGAGCCGCTCGTCCAGCTCGATCTCGCCGAGCCTGCGCCGCAACGCCGGTGCCAGCGGGGCCGCCGCCGCGCCCAGATGGTCCAGCGCGTAGCCCAGGTCGTGCGGCGGCTCGGGAAGGTCCAGCGTCCGCGCCAGCACCGGCACGGCCCGCCGGTCGCCCGCCCGCGCCAGCGCCGAGACCGCGGCGCCCAGCGAGGGTGGCCCGCTCTGCCAGTGACGCACCCAGGCATCGGGGTCGGCGGCCACCCGGTCGGCCAGCGCGTCGGCGGCGGGCGCGGCCAGGCAGAACAGCTCCCCGAGGGTGTCGGCGGCCGCGTCGGCGAGACGTTTCTCCGGGTCGGCGAGCTGCTCACCGATCAGGCCGACCAGCTCTGAGTAGGCACCGCGCCAGGTCCTCAGCAACCCGCTGCTCATCCGTACGGCATCGATCCGCTGCCCCCAGTCGGGGCTGCACAACTGGTCGACGAGCAGGGCGATCCGGTCGTCCACGCGATCGCCGAGACCGGAGTGCAGTGTCCGCAGCAGATCCGCGGTCCAGGGTGTGCCACGGCCCACCGTGTCCGCCTCGTGGGCCTCGCGCAGCCGCCCCAGCAGGGTCGGCGCGGGCGGCCGTTCGGGCACGGGCTCCGCGAGGGGGGACGCGGTCACCGGCTCGGCACGCAGCTCACGCAGCAGCGCCGTCACCCCCGGCACCACATCGGCGGGCAGGGCGTCCGGCGCGCAGCGGGCGAGCTGCGCGAGCGCGGCCAGCCGCAGCCCCGGTGCGGACGGCGCCCGAGTCAGCCCCAGTAGCCACTCCACCACTTCGGGGGCGAGCCGGCCGTGCCGCAGCGCTATCCGGCCCCCGGCCTCGACGCAGGCGAAACGCACCTCCTCGTCGGGCTCCGCGCCGAGCCGCTCCCGCAGCAGGGTGAGCACCAGCCCGGGATCGCTGTGCAGGGTCGCGAGGGCGAGCGGAGCGGCCAGCCGCAGCCCGCGGTCCTCGGCGTCGAGCAGCGCCAGAAAGACGTCCGCGCCGGCGGTCACGGCGGACGCGGCCATCGCGTAGTTGGCGGCGTACTCGAACTCCTCGTCCTCCGGGTCCAGTTCGTCGTCGTCCAGATCGATGCTGCCGATGCTGGTCAGCAACTCGACGATGCCGCCGCGGTCCTGGACCGCCGGATTCGCCACGAGTTCGAGGAGGAAGGGAATGCAGGCGAGCGTCGAGTCGTACACATCGCCCTGGTGGTGCACCGCTCCGTACATGCTGTCGAGGGCCGTCTCGCGGTCGTCCGGGTCCGCCGACGCCAGTGCGTACAGCATCTGCGGAACATCGTCCGCCGGACCGTAGGCGTGCCCCAGTGCTGCCCAGTCGACCTCGTGGATCCCCCCGAACACGCTTGCCCCCTCCCGAAAACCTTGCGCTTGGGGAGAGTGTGCACCACCTCTCGGCATCGCGTGGATATTGCCCCGAAGGCCCCCTGGCTGTTCCCATGGTCGAGGGGTGGTGGCATGACGAGACTTCGCGTGACACCCGCACGCAGGCAGGGCCGGGACCGGCTGTACGTCAGCCTCCCGGACGGCCGCAACGTCGCCTGGTACGACAGGGACAGCGGCCGGGTCAGTCTGGTCTCCGAGCGCCACCGCGCCGATGTGCTGTCTGCCCTCGCCCCCTATCTGACCGGCGACGTCAGCATCGGACCGCCGCCCGTTCCCACCTCCGCCGACCTTGCCCGGCTGTCCCTCCACCCGGACGACGACCTGGCCCCCAACCGGCCCGGCGAAGGGCTCCTGGTCGAGCTCGACTCGCTGCCCGCGGGCGCCGCCCGCCGCTTCCGGCAGGACCCGCGGCGCGTCCAGATCGCCGCCGAGCAGCTGCTCGGCGAAGCGCTCGACCGGCTGGAGGGCGCGGGCTGGCGGATCCTCCACTCGGTGCCGCTGCCGGGCGCCGACCGCATCGACCATCTGGCCGTCGGCCCGGGCGGACTGCTGGCCGTGCACACCCTGGCGGCCCGCCGGCTCAAGGTGCGGATCGCCGACCCGATGGTGCGGGCCGGACGCGGCGGGCCGGCGCCGCTGCTGCGGCTGACCCGCCGCCGGGCCGAGCGCGCCACCCTCGCGCTGGCGGCGGCGGTGCGCCCGGTGCTCGCCGTGGTCGGGGCGGCGCGGCTCGACGTACTGCCCGTGCCGCCCGACATACGGATCATCCGCGACGACGAAGTGCCCGCGCTGGCCAGGCTCGGCGGCGTCCTCAAACCGGCGGACATCGAGGCGCTGTACGCGACGGCGCGGGACCGGCGCACCTGGCTCCGGGCATAGCCAGGGGGTGTCAGCGGAGGTTGTCGCCCCAGCCGCTCTGCAGCATGGTCTGGAACGCCCACTGTCCGTCGCGCCTGATCAGCACGTCGGCGTAGCGCAGCTGCCGGGTGCGGCCGTCCATGGTCATCGTCGAGTCGGTGAAGACGACGGCCATTGCGGGGGAGAGGAAGACGGGCGTACGCGTCGACTCGAAGGCGATGTCGTCGCTGCCCTCGCCCATCACCTGGCTCATCGTCTCGATGAACTGCCGCCGGTCCCACTGGGCCGAGGCGCCGTTGCCCGCCGAGTCGTCGCTGACCAGGTTGAGCGGGAAGACGGCGAGGTCCGCCATGCGCTCGACCTCGCGCTTGGCGCTGTGCGCGTCGTACGCCGCGAACCAGTCCTGGATGCTCGCGAGCTCTTCGGCGGTGGGGGTGTATCCGGCGTCGGGCAGAAGGGTCACGCTGTCTCCTCAAACTTGACTACGCGTTTGGCCGTATCCCCTGCCCCCGCACTAGTCAAACTTGATTAATCACGATCCTCGGGCAGTCGCAGTCGCAGCACGGTGGTGACCGTGTGCCGCGTCGTGCCCTGCTCCACCTCCGCCGCCAGGCCTGACTCGACCCTCCGGTACTCGACCTCGCCCACGCCGAGCGCTGTCGCGGTGCCGGTGTTCGTACTGGTCAGCGAGGTGAGCGCGGCCGCGGCCCGCGCCCGCAGCGCCGGAGTCAGCGGGCTGGAGACGACGGGGGTGTCGTCGTCCGGCAGCACGAGGACCAGCGCGGCGGGCCGCGTCCGAGGCCCGGTGAAGCCGACGACCGCCGCATCGCGCGCGGAGGTGTGCCGAAGCTTGCGCCACGCGCGCGTGCCGCTCTTGTACGTCTGGTCCAGCCGTTTGACCACCAGACCCTCGACGCCGATCTCGGGCAGCGTCTCGAACCAGGTCGCCGCCTCGTCTGCGTCCAGCGTCATCGGTACGGGCTGGAGCGGCGGCCCGAGCGGGCCGAGCAGCGCGACCAGCCGCGCGCGCCTCTTCTCGTACGCCGAAAGGCGCAGGTCCTCGCCGCCCTCGGCCAGCAGATCGAAGGCGGCGTACGAGGCGGGCAGCCTGCGTGCGAGAGCGGGAGCCCGCCCCGGTGTGGCGGCGGCGCGCTTCTGTACGGAGGCGAAGTCGGTACGGCCGTCCTTCCACACGACCACCTCCCCGTCCAGCACTGTGCCCTCCGGCAATTGCTGTGCCGCGTCCGCGAGATCGGGGAACGCGGCCGTGACGATCCGTCCCGAACGGGCCTGCAGCAGCACCGTGCCGCCGACCCGGAAGATCACCATCCGGTGGCCGTCGAACTTCGGCTCGTACGCCAGGCCCTGCCCGCGCGGCAGCACGCTCACCGATTCGGCGAGCGCGACCCTCAGCGGCGGGCGCGGCACGCTCACGGCAGGGGCCTGGCGCGGTTGAGATTGATGAGCGGGCCGAGCAGATCCCCGTACCGCTCCAGCCGTGGCCCGATGTCGCCGATCCGGAAGACGAGGTTCTCGTGCGCCTCGACCTCCTCCCAGGTGACGGGCGCGGACACGGTCGGCTCGGTGCGGGCGCGCAGCGTGTAGGGGGTGGCGGTGGTCTTCTTGGAGGAGTTCTGACTGTGGTCCACGAAGACCTTGCCGGGCCGCAGGGAGCGCGTCATACGGTGCAGGATCAGCCCCGGCAGCTCGGCCTCGCCCTCGACGGCCAGGCTCTTCGCGTACGCCGAGACCTTCTCCGAGGGGGTCGGCTCCAGCGGCACGAGGACATGCAGCCCCTTGGAGCCCGAGGTCTTGGCATACGCGAGCAGGCCGTCCGCCGCCAGCCGCTCCCGCAGCCAGAGCGCCACGGCGCAGCACTCGACGATCGTCGCCGGGGCGCCCGGGTCCAGGTCGAAGACCATGCGGTCGGCGATCCCCGGCTCGTCCGCCTGCCACTGGGGCGTATGGAACTCCACCACCAGGTTCGCCGCCCAGATCAGCGACGCCAGATCGTCGACGACGACCTGGTGCGCGTGCTTTTCCTCGGAGCGCGGCACCGCGACCGTCCGTACCCAGGACGGTGTACCGGGCGGCGGGTTCTTGGTGAAGAACAGCTGGCCGTCCGGGCCGTCGGGATACCGGAGGAAGGACAGCGGCCGGTTGTGCAGATGGGCCAGGATCGCACCGGCCGTGGTGGCGTAGTAGTGCAGGATCTCGCCCTTGGTGGTCCCGGTGGCCGGGTGGAGGACCTTCTCCAGGTTGGTGAGCGCGAGGCGCCGCCCCTCCACCTCCGTGATCGGCGTCATACGATGAGAATCCCACGAATCCCAAAATTTCGGATGAAAGGGATCAAACGTGCGATCCATATGGAACGGCGCGATCTCCTTCGGTCTGGTCAGCATCCCGATCAAGCTGATGAACGCCACCGAGAACCACTCCATCTCCTTCCGCCAGATCCACACCGCCGACGGCGGCCGGATCCGCTACCGCAAGGTCTGCGAGCTGGAGGAGAAGGAAGTGCCGCCCTCGGAGATCGGCAAGGGATACGAGGACGCGGACGGATCGCTCATCCCGATCACGGACGAGGACCTGGCGGTGCTCCCGCTGCACACGGCGAAGACGATCGAGATCGTCGCGTTCGTGCCCGCGTCGTCGATCGATCCGCTCCAGATGGACGCGGCGTACTACCTGTCGGCGAACGGGGTCCCCGCCACCAAGCCGTACACACTGCTGCGGGAGGCGCTCAGGCGCAGCCAGAAGGTCGCTCTCGCCAAGTTCGCCCTGCGCGGGCGTGAGCGGCTGGGCATGCTGCGTGTCGTCGACGACGTGATCGCCATGCACGGGCTGCTCTGGCCGGACGAGATCCGCACACCGGAGGGCGTGGCCCCGGAGACCGACGTGAAGGTCCGGGAGGCCGAACTCGACCTGGCCGACGCGCTGATGAACACGCTCGGCGAGGTCGAGCTGTCGTCCCTGCACGACGACTACCGGGCGGCGATGGAACAGCTGATCACCGCGAAGGTGGAGGGCGGAGTGCTCCCCGAGGCGGCCCCTGCGGAGGGCGGCGGCCAGGTCATCGACCTGATGGCGGCGCTGGAGAGCAGCGTACGGGCGGCGCAGGAGGCGCGCGGGGCGAGCGGGGCGAGCGGGGCGGGCGGCGAAGCCGGCGGGGAGGACGCCGAGGTCACGCCCATCAAGGGGCGCAAGCGGGCGGCGAGCGCGCCCAAGGCGGCGGCGGGTGCGAAGAAGTCGACGACGGGGGCGGCGAAGAAGACGGCCGCGAAGAAGACCACGAGCGCGAAGTCGACGAAGTCGGCGGCGGCAACGAAGAAGACGGCGGCGGCGAAGAAGTCCACCCCGAAGAAGACGACCCCGAGGAAGCACGCCTCGGCCTGACGGTGCGCCTGCGGCGGGCTTGTTCCCCACCCCGCCCTCCCCCTACGGCCTGGCGGCCGTGGGAGGTACCCCCATCCCGAACCGGGCTCCGCCCCGACCCCGGTCCTCAAACGCCGGACGGGCTGAAATTCAGCCCGTCCGGCGTTTGAGGACATGGCCGCCAGGCCGTAGCGGCAGGGCGGGGTGGGGAAAGCGCCATGCGCAGCGGCTAACCGCGTCGGAGCAGCGTGTCCATCACCGACTCCAGGTACACGCCCCGCTCCACCCCCACCGGCAGCGCCTGCGGCACCGCATGGCTCAGCTGCGTGTGGCCCAGATAGGCCGCGTACGCGAGCAGCCCCCGCCGCCGCGCCTCCTCAGGTTCGAAGCCCAACTCCTCGAAGAGGTGCGCCACATACCCCACGCGCCGCTTCGTCACCCGTTCGATCGCGGCCGCCACCTGCGGATGATCGGCCGTGGCGAGCAGTGACACCTCCAGGGGATCCTCCGCCGCCGTCGCGATCGCCTTCGTGAGGAGCCCGCGCAGCCGCCGCTCCGGGTCGGGCTCGGTCTCCATCTCGGTGATGATCTGCTCGGTGTGGATCTCCTCCCACCGCCCCAGCGCCGCCGCGATCAGCGCGTCCCGGTTGGCGAAGTGCCAGTAGAAGCTGCCCTTGGTCGTGCCGAGCCGCGTGGCGAGCGGCTCCACGGCGACGGCGGCGAGCCCGCGTTCCCCGATGGCGGCGAGTGCCGCGTCGGCCCAGTCGTGTGCCGTGAGTCTCCTGCGTGCCTGCGCCATGTCCATACGCTACCGTATGGTGAAACATACGCCACCGTATGGAGGTCGGGATGCGCACAGTGCGGAACGTTCACGAACGACAGGTCGCAGCCCCGGCGGAAGTGGTCGGCGCCCTGCTCGACCGCATCTCGTCCCCGGACGACCCGCTCAGCCCCAGCCCGGTCTGGCCGCCCATCCTTTTCGATCGTCCCCTGGGCGTCGGCTCGGACGGCGGTCACGGTTTCGTCCGCTACTCGGTCGGTGCGTACGACCCCGGCCGCAGCATCCGCTTCGACTTCACCCCGCCCTCCAACGGCTTCCATGCCCTCACGACGGAGCCCGTGGACTCGGGCAGCTGCCGGGTCCGCCATGTCCTCGAACAGCAACAGGGCCTCAAGTCCCGGCTGCTGTGGACCCTGGTGATCCGCCCCCTGCACGACACCATGATCGAAGAGCTCTTCGACAACATCGAGCGCGCCGCCACGCCCGGCACCCTGACCCGGCCCCACCGCTGGTCCCGTCGGGCCCGTTTCCTGCACAGCCTCGTCCGGGACCGGCCGAAGGCGACAGCTGTCCCGGCCGGGGCCGAGCTGGCCCATCAGGCCCTTCCCGTCCCGGACTTCGCGGACGCGTGCGCGATCCCCCTGGACCCGGGCATGCCCCGCGACCCGCACGCCTGGCGCGATGTCCTCCCGTTCGAGGTCAGGGCGAGCGCCCCGAACGAGCTGCTGCTCGGCGAGGACGCCGGCCACCTCGACTTCCGCGCCTCGGTCCTGATAGCCGACGACAAGGTCACGCTCACCACCGTCGTCAAGACCCACAACTGGCGCGGCAGGCTCTACTTCGCGGTGATCCGCCGCATCCACCCGCCGGTGGCCCGCAGGATGCTCCGCCGCGCCCACCGCCGCGTGGCCTTCGCGGCCCCTCCGGCCCCGCTACGTGCGCAAACGCCCGCCCAGTAGAGTGCGCCTTCGAGCTCTCCCCGTACCCGAGGTGTCCGTCCGTGAGTCCCGTTTCCCCCACCGCACCGGCCGTCACCGTCGTCGGGATCGGAGCCGACGGCTGGGACGGGCTCCCCGCCGCCTCGCAGCGTGCCCTGCTGGACGCCGAGGTCGTCATCGGGGGACCGCGGCAGCTGGAACTCCTGCCACCCGCCTGTGCGGGCGAGCGGGTGGCCTGGCCGTCGCCGCTGCGGCCCGCCGTGCCCGGGCTGCTCGCGGCCCACGCCGGGCGCCGCGTCGCGGTGCTCGCGAGCGGCGACCCCATGTTCTACGGCATCGGCCGGGCCCTGACCGAAGCGCTCGGCCCCGGCGTCCCGCACGTCCTGCCGCACCCCTCGTCCGTGTCGTACGCCTGCGCGCGCCTCGGCTGGCCGCTGGAGGACACCGAGGTCGTCACGCTCGTCGGCAGGCCCACCGCGCGGCTCGGGGCGGCCCTGTACGACGGGCGGCGGCTGCTCGTCCTCAGCGCCGGGGCCGCGACTCCGGGCGAGGTCGCGGCCTTCCTGTGCGAGCGGGGCTTCGGGGCGAGCCGGATGCGGGTCCTCGAACAGCTCGGCGGGGAGCGCGAAGAGCAGACCGAGGGCACGGCACAGACATGGAACCGCCCGCCCGGCGACCCGCTGAACGTCATCGCCGTCGACTGCCGCCGCGCGCCGGGCAGTCTGCGGCTCGGCGCCGTACCGGGGCTGCCGGACGCCGCGTACGAACACGACGGCCAGCTCACCAAACGCCATGTGCGCGCCGCGACCCTCGGCGCGCTCGCGCCGGCGCCCGGCGAGCTGCTGTGGGACATCGGCGGCGGCTCCGGCTCCATCGCGGTCGAGTGGATGCGTACGCACCGCTCGTGCCGGGCCGTCACCGTCGAACGCGACGCGGTACGCGCCGCCCGCATCGCCCTCAACGCCGAGCGGCTCGGTGTGCCCGGGCTGCGCGTCGTCACCGGCGCCGCGCCCGAGGCGCTCGCCCAACTCCCCACGCCGGACGCCGTGTTCGTGGGCGGCGGGCTGACCGTGCCCGGGCTGCTCGAAGCCTGCTGGGAGGCGCTGCCCGCGGGCGGGCGCCTCGTCGCCAACACGGTCACCCTCGAGTCAGAGGCGCTGCTCGCCGACCGGTACCGCCGCCACGGCGGCGAGCTGGTACGCCTCGCGGTGGCGCACGCCGTCCCCGTGGGCGGCTTCACCGGCTGGCGGCAGGCGATGCCGGTCACCCAGTGGTCCGTCACCAAATCAGGAGATCAACGATGACCGTGTACTTCATCGGCGCCGGCCCCGGCGCCGCCGACCTGATCACGGTGCGCGGCGCCCGTACGCTCGCCTCCTGCCAGGTCTGCCTGTACGCCGGCAGCCTCGTCCCGCGCGAACTGCTCGCCGAATGCCCGCCGGACGCGCGTCTGGTGGACACGGCGCAGCTCAACCTGGACGAGATCACAGCCGAGTTGATCCGCTCCCACGAGGCGGGTCTCGACGTGGCCCGGCTGCACTCCGGCGACCCGTCCGTCTTCAGCGCCGCCGCCGAACAGATGCGCCGCCTGGACGCGGCGGGGGTGCCGTACGAGGTCGTGCCGGGCGTTCCGGCCTTCGCCGCGGCCGCGGCCGCGCTGAAGCGGGAGCTGACTGTCCCGACGGTCGGTCAGACCGTCATCCTCACCAGGATCGCCAACCGCGCGACGGCCATGCCCGAGGGCGAGGACCTGGCGACGCTCGGCCGCAGCGGCGCGCTGATCGTGCTGCACCTGGCCGCGCGGTACGTGGACCGGGTGGTCGAGGAGCTGGAGCCGCACTACGGCTCCGACTGCCCCGCGGCGGTGGTCGCGATGGCGAGCCGCCCGGACGAACTGATCCTGCGCGGCACCCTCGCGGACATCGCGGACCAGGTGAAGTCGGCGGGGATCCTGCGGACGGCGGTGATCATGGTGGGCCGGACGCTGGGGGCGTCGCAGTTCCGCGACAGCCATTTGTACTCGCGTGACCGGGAGAGGCACGAGCCGTGCGCGCCGGTGCCGGGTGCGCCGGTGGCGTGAGGGGGTTCTCCCCAGCCTCGCCCTCCCCCTGCCGCCTGGCGGCCGTGGGAGGTACCCCCATCCCGAAACTGGGGGGCGAGGCCCCCAGCCCCCTTGAGGGAGGGGAGGGTTCGCGGGGGCTGACGCCCCACGCCCCCGGGCGCGGCACTTTGCGCCGTGTGTTCCCAACCCGGCCCTCCGGACGGGGGCGCCATTTCCGGGTGGAGTCGGTCGCCTCCCGCGAGAGGGTCAGCGCCGCCGCGGCGACGGTCGAGGAGCTGGTCCCGCCCACGGTCCGCGCGGAGCTGGATCTGCCGTCTGGGCATGTGCATGATGCCGACGGAAGTCGATAGCGTGGGGCCTGGGAAGCCGGTTACGTATCCCCCGGGGCCCGTTGGCATCCCTGCTCCGCCGCCTGCACGACAGACAAGGACCCCCTCCCATGCCCACTCGCCGCACCGTGGCCGCCGTGGCGTTCCTCGCCGGTACAGCACTCGCCGGCGGCGCCGCAGCCGTCCACTACCTCGCGACACCGGATACCGGGGTGACCGTGCGTTCCGAGCCGAAGAAGAGCCGCGCCGACTACATACGCCTGTGGGAGGCCGAACTCGCGAAGTCCGGCCGGGAGCTCCCCGCCGAAGCGGACCGGATGACGACCCAGGAGATCATGGACGCCTGGACGTCGGAGCGGGCGAAATACGCCGAGCCGAGCTGATCCCCGGCCCGGCGGGATCACGCCTGAGAGGAACGTGGCCCGGTGCTGGGCCACGTTCCTCTGTGTGAAGTGGATCAGGCGGCGTTGGCCGCGTCGATCACGTTCCCGGCCTGCGAGTCGTGAATGGACGAGAATTGGTCGTTCGAGATGCGGTTGCCGTTCCCGTCCGCCTCGTGATGGCTGATTGCACCGACGATCTGCGGATTGGTGGAATTCTTGCCGTGGACCATCGAGCCGCCGGACGAACCCTCGCCCATGTCGCAGTCCATGGACAGCCGGTCGTCCAGCGGGTTCCACGGTCCGGCGTCCACGGTGTTTCCGTAGCAGAACATCATTCGCTCACCGGTGAAATCCGTCCGGTTGTAGCCCTTTCCGGGGTAGCCCGCCGAGTAGACGTCGCTGTAGTCGGTGACGTTCGAGGCGAACAGGTAGCCGAAAGCGCCCACCCTGTCCTGCAGATTGCCGTGCGTCGGGTGCGGGTCCAGCACCAGGGCCGCGTAGTCGGAGCCCTTCAGGTCACCGCTCTCCATCCAGGAGTTCGGCGTGATCTTCGTCTTCACGGCCCATGCCCCGAGCGGGCCGTTGCCGTCCCGGTAGCCGGGTATGTACATGAAGTTCTTCATCCACCCCGCGTCCCCCGTGCCGTCGCCCATGTGGATGCAGTGTCCCGCGGTCCACAGGGTGTTCTTGTTGTTGGCGACGATCGAGGAAGCGCTGCACGTGTGCGGGGCGCCCGTGGGGTCGTCGAAGAACAGCCGTCCCACCAGGGCGTACTGCGGGGCGGTGGTGTACGGCACCTCCTGCGCGACGGATATCTCATCAGCGGCCGCGGCACTGGTCATGAACTGGGTGGAGGTGGTGGACGTGGTGGACGGCGACGCCGCGTGCGCCGACCGCGCACCCGCCTTCGGCGGTATGCCGCTGCGGGAGGAAGAGCGCTCCGCCCCCTGCGAGGACTTCGGCAGCGCGAGGTCGTTGCGGAGCGCCTGGCGCATCCGCTCCGGCGTCCAGTGGGCCCGGATCTCCTTTACGGAGGCGGATTCGGCGGCTGTCGAGACACCGGACTGCGTGCCTTGGGCGGGGCGGTTGTCGGCATGCGCCGTGGACGGGCTGAGAGTGAGGGCGACGGCAGCTGCCGAGAGGGACACGGCAAGGAATCGGCGACGCAACGGACTTCCTCCGAAAGGTAGTTGATCTTGATGGCGTCGCAGAGAATCACAGGTGATCAAGCAAATGCAACCGCGAGAAGAAATGAGGAAAAAGCGGAACTCCTTTGAATCTCCTTGCTGTGAGCACTTCGTGATGACGCGTCGGATCTTCGGTGATTGCTCCGGCCGTTTCGGCTGTTCCGGTCGGCGGTCGGTGCGCCGCATTCCGGTGAATTCGCGACGGGCCGGGGAACGCTTGCCGCTAATGGCTGGTCACGGATTGCAACCGTGCGCCCCGGCGTGTTCTGCAATGGCCTGGGGGCGCCCCTGTTTTCCGGTACGGGTCAGCGCTCCCAATTGCCTGCCAACCAACGGCAGTTGGGGAAGCACTGCAATACGGCACGGGACCGATTTCCCGCACTCAGAGGGAAGGCCCCGCAGGGACCGGCTAGCGCGGGCCGCTGCGGCCGACCACCACCCCCGCGCGGTCGACGCAGATCACGTCCACCACCACCGGCGCCCCCCGCAGCACCCCCCACGCCTCGTCCCGCGCCGCGACCGCCACCAGGTCGCCCAGCGGGACGCCCGACGCCGTGCACAACTGGAGTGCCGCCAGACCCGTGTTCGCCGAGGAGACGGCTGCCGCCAGGGACTCGTCCGCGCCGCCCGCCCGGGCCAGTTCCGCCAGGAAGCCCTTGTCGACCTGCGAGCGCGCCGAGTGCAGGTCCAGATGACCCGCCGCCAGCTTCGACAGCTTGGCGAATCCGCCGCAGATGGTCAGCCGGTCGACCGGGTGCCGCCGTACGTACTTGAGCACCGCGCCCGCGAAGTCCCCCATGTCCAGCAGCGCGTCCTCCGGCAGGCCGTACTCCGCGACGACCGTCTTCTCGGACGTCGACCCCGTGCAGCCCGCGACGTGCGTGCGCCCCGCCGCCCGGGCCACGTCCACCCCGCGCCGGATCGAGTCGATCCACGCCGAGCAGGAGTACGGCACGACGATGCCAGTCGTTCCGAGGATGGACAGACCGCCGAGAATCCCGAGCCGGGGGTTCCAGGTCGAGCGGGCGATCTCCTCGCCGTGGTCGACGGAGACCGTGATCTCGACGTCGCCCGTCCCGCCGTAGCGTCCGGCGACGAGCGCGACATGCTCGCGCATCATCTGGCGCGGCACGGGGTTGATCGCGGGCTCGCCGACGTCGAGCGGCAGCCCGGGCCGGGTGATCGTCCCGACGCCCGGCCCGGCCGCGAAGACCACCCCGGAACCGCGCGGCAGCACCCGTACCGTCGCGCGGATCAGCGCGCCGTGCGTGACGTCCGGGTCGTCGCCGGCGTCCTTGACGATGCCCGCCATGGCCCGCCCGTCCGCGAGCGACTCCGCCGCGAGTGCGAAGGACGGCGTCTGCCCCTTGGGCAGGGTGATCGTCACAGGATCGGGAAAGTCGCCGGTCAGGAGCGCCGTGTACGCGGCCGTGGTGGCCGCGGTCGCACACGCGCCGGTGGTCCAGCCGTGTCGCAGCCCGGTGTGCTTGAGTTGGGCGCTGCGACCGCCCTTCGCCTCACCCATGAACGGACCACGACCCGATGCACGTACTGATCCTCGGCGGGACGACCGAGGCACGGCAGCTCGCGGAAGAGCTCCACACGACCGTACGGACGACCACCTCGCTGGCCGGCCGCGTCGCCACGCCGAGGCTTCCCGCGGGCGACGTCCGTATCGGCGGGTTCGGCGGAGCCGGGGGCCTGGCCCAGTGGCTGCGGGAGCACGACGTGGACGCGCTCATCGACGCCACCCATCCTTTCGCCGGGACGATCAGTTTCAACGCGGCGTCCGCCGCCGCAGAGGCCCATGTTCCCCTGCTGGCCCTGCGCAGGCCCGGCTGGGTCGCGGCCGACGGCGACGACTGGCACCCGGCCGACTCCCTGGAGCAGGCCGCGGCGGTGCTCCCGGCGCTCGGCCGCAGGGTGTTCCTGACGACGGGCCGGATGGGTCTCGCCGCCTTCGCCCACCTGGACAACCTGTGGTTCCTCATGCGTTCCGTGGACGCCCCGGAGGCTCCGTACCCGCCGCGCATGGAGGTGCTGCTCGACCGCGGCCCCTTCACCCTCGACGGTGAGCGCGATCTGCTGCGCCGTCACCGCATCGACGTCCTGGTCACCAAGGACAGCGGAGGGGCCGCCACCGCACCCAAGCTCACCGCCGCCCGTGAGGTGGGGCTGCCGGTCGTGGTGGTCCGGCGGCCCCCGGTCCCCGAGGGCGTCCCGGTGGCGGCCTCACCGGACGAGGCCGCCGCGTGGCTGGCTCAGCTCTCCGCCTGGGGGCTCTCGGGATAGCGGCGCGGCGTCCAGACGATCTCCTCGCCGTCTCCGCGCCGTACGACCCGCGTCTGCGAGGAGCCGACGATCAGGATCGTCCGCATGTCCACCTCGGCCGGATCGAGATCGCCGAGACGCACGATCCGTACGCTCTCCTGCGCCCCGCCGACATCGCGGCCGAGCACCACCGGCGTGTCCGCGGAGCGGTGTTCGAGCAGCAGGTCACGGGCCTTGCCGACCTGCCAGGTCCGGCTGCGCGAGCCGGGGTTGTAGAGCGCGAGCACCAGATCGGCCGCCGCGGCGGCGCGCAGCCGTTCCGCGATGACCTCCCAGGGCTTGAGCCGGTCGGAGAGCGAGAGGGTCGCGTAGTCGTGGCCGAGCGGGGCGCCCGCGCGGGCCGCGGCCGCGTTGGCGGCGGTCAGCCCCGGCAGCACCCGCACCGGCACGTCCTTGTAGGCGTCCTGCGACGCCGCCTCCAGCACGGCGGTGGCCATCGCGAAGACACCCGGGTCGCCGCCGGACACGACGGCCACCCGCCTGCCGCGCCGGGCCAGATCGAGGGCGAACTCGGCGCGCTCGGCCTCCACCTTGTTGTCGGAGCCGTGGCGCAGCTGGCCCGGGCGTACCGGCACCCGGTCCAGATAGGTGGTGTAGCCGACCAGATCGTCCGCGGCGGCCAGCGCCCCACGCGTCTCGGGCGTGAGCCACAGAGGCCCCGCGGGACCGGTGCCGACCACGACGACCTCGCCCAGCTCCCGTACCACCGCGGGCGCGTCGACACGGCTCGGCAGCACGGCGACCGAGAAGTACGGCACCGACTCGGGTTCCACGTCCGCCAGGTGGCCCGTGCGCTCGCCCGCCATGGTGGCGCGCTCGACATAGCGGGCCTCGTCCAGCCGCCCGGAGCGCTCGATCGCCCGCCGTACCGTGGGGAAGGTGCGGCCCAGCTTCATCACGACCGCGCAGTCCGTCGAGGCGAGACGCGCGGTCAGCTCCTCCTCGGGCAGCGTGCCGGGCAGGATCGTCAGCACCTCCTCGCCCTCGGCCAGCGGTGTTCCGAGCCGCGCGGCCGCGGCGCTCACCGAAGTCACCCCGGGTATCACCTCGGTCGGATAGCGGTCCGCGAGGCGCTTGTGCATGTGCATGTACGAGCCGTAGAAGAGCGGGTCGCCCTCCGCCAGCACGGCGACCGTGCGGCCCGCGTCGAGATGCGCGGCCAGCCGGGCGGCGGCCTCGGTGTAGAACTCCTCCATCGCGCCCCGGTAGCCGCCGGGATGGTCGGTGGTCTCCGTGGTGACGGGATAGACCAGCGCCTCCTCGATGTGGTCGGCGCGCAGATGCTTCGCCGCGATGGAGCGCGCGATGGACCGGCCGTGCCGGGCGCTGTGGTACGCGACCACATCGGCCTCGGCGATGACTTCGACGGCACGTACGGTCATCAGGGACGGATCGCCGGGCCCGAGCCCCACTCCGTACAGTCGGCCTGTGGCGTTGACGTTGCTCACTCTTCCTCGCTCGCGATCGCGTTGAGCGCGGCCGCGGCCATGGCGCTGCCGCCGCGGCGTCCCCGTACCACCAAGTGCTCAAGACCCGAGGGGTGTTCGGCAAGCGCGTCCTTGGACTCGGCCGCGCCGATGAAACCGACCGGCACCCCGATGACCGCGGCTGGGCGAGGGGCGCCCTCCTCGATCATCTCCAGCAGCCGGAAGAGCGCGGTCGGCGCATTGCCGACGGCCACCACCGCGCCCTCCATCCGCTCGCGCCACAACTCAAGTGCCGCGGCGCTACGGGTGGTTCCGAGCTTCGCCGCGAGGCCGGGGACCGACGGGTCGGACAGGGTGCACACCACGTCGTTTCCGGCGGGCAGCCGCTTACGGGTCACCCCGCTGGCGACCATGGCGACATCGCACAGAATCGGCGCCCCGCCGCGCAGGGCCTCGCGGGCGCGGGCCACCACGTCCGGAGTGAACGAGAGATCGCGTACCAGGTCGACCATGCCGCAGGCGTGGATCATCCGGACCGCGACCTGGCTGACATCGGCGGGCAGCCCCGCGAGATCCGCTTCCGCGCGGATGGTGGCAAAGGACTGGCGGTAGATCGCCGCGCCGTCCTTCTCGTAGTCGAACACTGTGCTCTCGCTCATTTCGTCAACGCGTCACGGCGCTCGTGCGCGCAGCCGCCACGATGGCGGCGAGTTCGGAAGGGGGCATGCCGGTGCACGGCTCGTCCCCGTGTACGGAGACGTCGTAGCCGTCGGCGGTCGCGACGACGTCCACCCAGTCGCCGTGCGGATGGCCGCAACGGCGTTCGCAGCCGGACCAGTACACGGGCAGGCTCGAAGGACCTGCGCCGAGCGCCTTCGCCGCGTCCGCCCGCACGTCGGCGAGGGACTTGGCGCAGCCGGGCCGGCCGATGCACGCGCCGACGCCGAGCCAGGGGGAGGCGGGGGAGGTGATGAGCCCGGCCGATGCGAGGGCGGCGGCGGCCTCGACCCCGGGGAGGATTACGCCGCGCCAAGGGGTCAGCCGCAGTTCGCCGTTGCCGTCGTGCTCGGCCACGGTGGCCAGTTCGTGCCACTGGGCGGCGGTGAGCACGCCGAGCGGCGCGACGACGGACAGTGCGGTGGTACGCCCGTCGGGGTCCCTGACCGCGCCCGGCGGGGGCGGATCGCCGACCGTCGTGGGAGGCACCGTCACGAGCGTGCAGGAGATCCCGTCCGCCGCCAGGCGCGAGGCCACCTCGGTCGTCAACTCGGCGGTGCCGCCGGGCAGTTCACTCACCCGCCAGCAGCGGGTGCCGCTGCCCTGCGCGGCATCCAGGAAAGCCTCGGCGGCCAGCAGCGCGGCACGCGGCGCGTCTTCACCGCGTACGGACACACTCGCGTCGTCCGAACCCAGCCGGAGCACCGCATCCGCTGCGCCGACCGCCTGCACGGTCACGTCCGCACCCAGCGCCACCACATCCCCGCGGCCGTCGTCGAACGCGAACAGAAAACGCCCCGACAGCCCGGTCGCCGCCTCGCTCGCGCACAGCAGCCGGTCCAACTCCCGTGCCCAGGGCCGCACATCGGCCGCGCCTCGCCCGTCGAGCCCGGAGAGCGGGGAGGCGACGACATTGCGCACCCGCTCGTGCCGGGGCGAGGGCAGCAGACCCGCCGAGCCGAGCACATCGGCCAGCTCCCCGCCGCAGCCCTCGCCGAGGCCGCGCAGCTGTACATTGCCGCGCGAGGTGAGGTGCAGCGAACCGTCGCCGAGCCGCTGTGCCGCATCCCACAGCGCCAGCGCCTGGCCGGTGGTCAGCGTGCCCGCAGGAATCCGCACCCGGGCCAGCGCGCCGTCGTCCGCCGTGTGGAGGCGCAGCGTGCCGGGGCAGGCGTCACCACGGTCACGGCTCGGGGGTATCGCCCCGGCGTCGCGGGGGCCTGGGGCGGTCGGCATGGCGGCGAGCATACCCACCGCCCTTGCCACCTCACTCCCGCCCACCTGCGCCGATCATCACATCCGCCGCACGCCGCCCAGCCGCCTCCCGAGCCCTACTATGCTCAGGCGACGGGCCGGCCGGCCCGTCATCGCCTGCGACGGCGACATGGAGGAAGCCCGGTGCGAATCCGGCGCGGTCCCGCCACTGTGAGCCCGGTCCACACCGGGTGAGCCAGGAACTCCTGCCGTCCACACCGCCCGGGGCGCGGACACCCCGAGGAAGGCCTGCGCACGCATGCTTCTGCTGCTGTCGACCTCCGACACCGACCTGCTCAGTGCCCGCGCGGCCGGAGGCCCGGTCGCGTACCGGTTCGCCAACCCCTCGCGGCTCGACCTCAGCGAGCTCCCCGCCCTGCTGGACGGCGTGGACCTGGTCGTCGTACGGCTCCTCGGCGGCGTACGCGCCTGGCAGGACGGGCTCGACCTGCTGCACGAGGCCGGGCTCCCGGTCGTCGTCCTCACCGGTGAACAGGCCCCCGACGCCCAGCTGATGGAGGCGTCCACCGTCCCCGTCGGCATCGCGGCCGAGGCACACGCCTACCTGGCCCACGGCGGCCCCGCCAACCTGGAGCAGCTGGCCCGCTTCCTCTGCGACACGGTGCTCCTCACCGGCCACGGCTTCGAGTCACCGGCCCCCGCACCGACATGGGGCCCGCTGGAGCGCACCGCGCGGGAGACCGACGGCCCGACCGTGGCCGTGCTCTACTACCGCGCCCACCACATGAGCGGCAACACCGCCTTCGTCGACGCTCTGTGCACGGCGATCGAGGACGCAGGCGGCCGTCCCCTCCCGCTGTACGTCGCCTCCCTGCGCGCCCCGGAACCCGAGCTGATCGACGCGCTCGGCGCCGCCGACGCCATCGTCACCACCGTCCTCGCGGCGGGCGGCACCCGGCCCGCCGAGGCATCGGCGGGCGGCGACGACGAGTCGTGGGACGCGGGCGCCCTGAGCGGCCTGGACGTGCCGATCCTCCAGGCGCTCTGCCTGACCGGTTCGCGCAGCACGTGGGAGGAGAGCGACGAGGGCGTCTCGCCGCTGGACGCGGCCAGCCAGATCGCGGTCCCCGAGTTCGACGGCCGCCTGATCACCGTGCCGTTCTCCTTCAAGGAGATCGACGCGGACGGCCTTCCGGCGTACGAGGCCGACCCCGAGCGGGCCGCACGGGTCGCCGGAATCGCCGTACGCCATGCGCGCCTGCGGCACATCCCCGCCGCCGACAAGCGCCTCGCGCTCGTGCTCTCCGCGTACCCGACGAAGCACTCGCGGATCGGCAACGCGGTCGGCCTGGACACCCCCGCGTCCGCGGTGGCCCTCCTGCGCCGACTGCAGGCGGAGGGCTACGACTTCGGTACGGAGCCCGTCCCCGGCCTCGCCTCCGGCGACGGCGACGAGCTGATCTACGCCCTGATCGAGGCGGGCGGCCACGACCAGGACTGGCTGACCGAGGAGCAGTTGGCGCGCAATCCGGTCCGTATCCCGGCGGCGGACTACAAGCGCTGGTACGCGACGCTGCCGCAGGAACTGCGCTCCGCCGTCGAGCAGCACTGGGGCCCGCCGCCCGGCGAGATGTTCCTCGACCGCAGCCGCAATCCCGAGGGCGACATCGTCCTCGCGGCCCTGCGCCACAAGAACCTCCTCATCCTCATCCAGCCCCCGCGGGGCTTCGGCGAGAACCCGATCGCGATCTACCACGACCCCGATCTGCCGCCCTCGCACCACTACCTGGCCGCCTACCGCTGGATCGCCGCGTCCGCCGACGACGGCGGCTTCGGCGCCGACGCGATGATCCACCTCGGCAAGCACGGCAACCTGGAATGGCTGCCCGGCAAGAACGCCGGCCTGTCCGCCGCCTGCGGACCAGACGCCGCGCTCGGCGACCTCCCGCTGATCTATCCCTTCCTGGTCAACGACCCGGGCGAGGGCACGCAGGCCAAGCGCCGCGTCCACGCCACACTCGTCGACCACCTCGTCCCGCCAATGGCACGCGCCGACTCCTACGGCGACATCGCGCGACTGGAACAACTCCTCGACGAATACGCCGCGATCTCCTCCATGGACCCGGCCAAACTCCCCGCCATCCGCGCCCAGATCTGGACCCTCATCCAGGCGGCCAGGCTCGACCACGACCTCGGTCTCGAAGACCGCCCGGACGACGACGGCTTCGACGACTTCCTGCTCCATGTCGACGGCTGGCTGTGCGAGGTCAAGGACGCCCAGATCCGCGACGGCCTCCATGTCCTGGGCTCGCCGCCCGCGGGCGCCGACCGCGTCAACCTGGTTCTCGCGATCCTCCGGGCGCGCCAGATCTGGGGCGGGACGTCGTCGCTGCCGGGCCTGCGGGAGGCGCTGGGCCTGGACGAGTCGGCGGCCACCCGCACGACCGCGGACGCGGCCGAGGAGAAGGCGCGCGAGCTGGTGCAGGCGATGGAGGACGCCGGGTGGGACCCCGATGCGGTCCCCGCCGGGCACGGCCCCGAGGTCGCGGCCATCCTGGACTTCGCCTCCCGCGAGGTCGTCCCCCGCCTCGCCGCCACCACCGCCGAACTCGATCATGCCGTCCACGCGTTGAACGGCGGCTTCGTCCCGGCGGGCCCCTCCGGCTCCCCGCTGCGCGGCCTGGTCAACGTCCTGCCGACGGGACGCAACTTCTACTCGGTGGACCCGAAGGCGGTCCCCTCCCGTCTCGCGTGGGAGACGGGCCAGGCCCTGGCGGACTCGCTGCTGGAGCGCTACCGCACCGACAACGGCGACTGGCCGCCGTCGGTCGGCCTGTCCCTGTGGGGCACGAGCGCGATGCGCACCAGCGGCGACGATGTCGCGGAGGCGCTCGCCCTGCTCGGTATCCGGCCGGTCTGGGACGACGCCTCGCGCCGCGTCACGGGTCTGGAGCCCATCCCGCTCGCCGAGCTCGGCCGTCCCCGCATCGACGTCACGCTGCGCATATCCGGCTTCTTCCGCGACGCCTTCCCGCACACGATCGGCCTGCTCGACGACGCGGTCCGCCTGGCCGCGTCCCTCGACGAGCCCGCCGACCAGAACTTCGTCCGCGCCCACACCCAGGCCGACCTGGCGGACCACGGCGACGAACGCCGCGCCACGACCCGTATCTTCGGCTCCCGACCCGGCACCTACGGCGCGGGTCTCCTCCAGCTGATCGACTCCCGCGACTGGCGCACCGACGCCGACCTCGCCGAGGTCTACACGGTCTGGGGCGGCTACGCCTACGGCCGCGAACTCGACGGCCGGCCGGCCCGCGCCGAGATGGAGACCGCGTACCAGCGCATCACCGTCGCGGCGAAGAACACCGACACCCGCGAACACGACATCGCGGACTCCGACGACTACTTCCAGTACCACGGCGGCATGGTCGCCACCGTGCGTGCCCTGCGCGGCACGGCCCCCGAGGCGTACATCGGCGACTCCACCCGCCCCGAGACGGTCCGCACCCGCACCCTGGTCGAGGAGACCTCCCGCGTCTTCCGCGCCCGCGTCGTCAACCCCAAGTGGATCGAGGCGATGCGCCGCCACGGCTACAAGGGCGCCTTCGAACTCGCCGCGACGGTGGACTACCTGTTCGGCTACGACGCGACGACGGGCGTGATCGCCGACTGGATGTACGACAAGCTCACGGAGACCTACGTCCTCGACCCGGTGAACCGGGAGTTCCTCCAGCAGGCCAACCCCTGGGCCCTGCACGGCATCGCGGAACGCCTCCTGGAGGCCGAGTCGCGCGGCATGTGGGCCAAGCCCGATCCGTCGGTGCTCGCCGCGCTGCGCCAGGTCTTCCTGGAGACGGAGGGCGAGCTGGAGGGCGAGGACTGACCGACAGCAGGACCGCGGGCCCCTGGACACGACACGTCCGGGGGCCTTCGTCATGTCCCGGGGGAGTCCGCACAGCGTCGGCGGGGGCCGCGCAGCGTCACCACGGACTTGATCACGATTACCTTGAGTTCCCCAGAGCTTCCCATTCATTTTCCCTCCGTTCGGCCTTCACCTCGTGGTGCACACAAGCCGCACACAAACCAGCGACTGTCAGTGCGCTGGGGGTGGGGGTTTCGGCCTGTGGCGGAAACGCATGGATGGCTGGGGGTGGTTTTGATGGTTCGGCCGCGGTTTTTGTACGTAGTGCGCGCATCGCAGCAGAGACCGGACGGCGAGGAGAAGCCGGTCGGGTGGCGTCTGGTCGGCGCGAACAACCGTGAACTCGGACGCAGCGCCGAGGCGTTCGGTGGCCTCGCGGAGTGCCAGGCAGCGGTCGTTCAGCTCCGGGAGAAGGTGGCGGCGGCCCGTGTACTGCTGACCATGCCGGACGCGGCGAGCAGCTGGACCTGGCGCCTGGAGATCGAGGGGCGGGCCGTGGCGGTGTCCGGCCGGCGTTATCTGCGCCAGCGGGAGTGCCAGTACAACCTCAGCCAGTTCCTGGTCGCTGTCCCCGTGGCCCAACTGGCCGTCGGGGTCACGAACCGGCCCCGGCCCCGTGCTCTGCCTCCGCGCGGACCTCAGCGGTCCAGATCTACGCGAGCAGAGCAGGAAGACGAAGGCCACGCCCGGCCGTACGCCGGCGTCCGGGCCGGGGCGGGTGCGCGATGACAGTAGCGATGCTCGAACGCCCGGAGGCCGAACCGGATCCCGTGGACGCGCCGCGGGCCGTGCGCGGCGGGGGCGAGCCGACGGACCGTCTCTTCCGTGGGGCCGCACGCGGCAGCGGAGCCATCGTGCTGGCCATCATGCTGCTGGTCGGTGTCTTCCTCACTTATCGCGCCGCGCAGGCGCTCGACGTCGCCAAGGGCTCGTTCCTCACCACCTCCGCGTGGGAGCCGGACGCCCACCGCTTCGGAATCGCGGCGGTGATCACCGGCACCGTGCTCATCGGCCTGGTGGCGATCAGCATCGCCGTGCCGCTGGCGATCGGCACCGCGCTGTACATCTCGGAGTACGCGCCGCGGCGTCTGAAGCGGACGTTCATCTCCCTGGTGGACCTCATGGCCGCCGTGCCGAGTGTGGTGTACGGGCTGTGGGGCGCGTTCTTCCTCCAGGGCCATGTGGTCGGGCTCTCCCGCTGGATCGCGACGTACTTCTCCTGGATCCCCCTCTTCAAGGTCGACGGGAGCGATCCGCACGACCCGCTGGAGACGGCCACCGTCTACACGTCCTCCACCTTCATCGCGGGCATCGTCGTCGCCCTCATGGTCACGCCGATCGCCTGCTCGGTGATGCGGGAGACCTTCTCGCAGGCGCCTCCGGGCGAACGCGAGGGCGCGTTCGCGCTCGGCGCCACCCGGTGGGGGATGATCCGCTCGGTCGTGCTGCCGTTCGGCTGGGGCGGAGTGATCGGCGGCACCATGCTCGGTCTGGGCCGGGCTCTCGGCGAGACCATCGCCGTCTACATGATCATCTCGCCGGTCTTCGCCGTACAGCCGCACATCCTGCAGAACGGCTCCAATTCCGTCTCGGCGCTGATCGCGCTGCGCTACGGATCCGCGAGCGCCTTCGGCATGTCGGCGCTGATGGCCGCGGGACTCGCCCTGTTCCTGATGACCCTTGTCGTGAACTTCATAGCGTCCTCGATCGCGGCCCGCAGCCGCTCGGGCAGCGGGACGGAGGCCTGAGATGACCGAACTCCTCAAGGAACGGCCGGCGCAGACGGTGCGGCCCGGCGCCGAAGGGCCGGACGAATCCCCGGAAGTGCGCCGCAACACCTCGTCGTTGCATGCCACGGATCTGCTCGCGCTCGCGGGCGCCGCGGTGGGCGCCCTCGCGCTGACGGCTCTCCTGTTCACCTGGATCGCGCCGTTCGACTCGATTCTCGGCTTCGTCGTCGTCGCCTACGTGCTGTTCCTCGTCGTCTACGCCGTGCTCGTCTCCTTCGACGAGAACGGCGTGACGGTACGGGACAAGGTCGCCGCGGTGCTGTGGCAGAGCCTCGCCATGCTGCTGCTCGCGGCGCTGGTCCTGGTGGTGGTGTACACCCTGTGGCGCGGCAAGTCCGCTCTGGTGCACCTCAACTTCTTCACCGAGGACATGTCGCGCACCGGTCCGCTGCAGCCGCTCACCGACGGCGGCGTCCTGCACGCGATCATCGGCACGCTGGAGCAGATCGCCATTTCGCTGGCGATCACCGTGCCGCTCGGGCTCGCCTGCGCGGTGTTCCTCAACGAAGTGCCGGGCCGCTACGCCCGGTTCGTACGGACCATCGTCGAGGCGATGACCGCGCTGCCGTCGATCGTGGCCGGCCTGTTCATCTACGCCACGGTGATCCTCATCCTCGGTGTCGACAAGTCCGGGTCCGCCGCCGCCCTGGCACTGAGCGTGATGATGCTCCCCATCATCATCCGCGCCTCGGACGTGGTCATCCGGCTGGTGCCGGGCTCGCTGCGCGAGGCTTCCTACGCGCTGGGCGCGAGCCAGTGGCGCACGGTGTGGACCGTGGTGCTGCCCACCGCACGCTCCGGCCTCACGACCGCGGTGATCCTGGGCACCGCCCGCGGCATCGGCGAAACCTCACCGGTGCTGCTCACCTCCGGCTTCACCGCCGACCTGAACACCAACGCGCTCAGCGGTCCACAGGTCTCGCTGCCGCTGGCGACCTTCCAGCTGGTGAGTTCCCCCCAACCCAGCCTGATCGCCCGCGGTTTCGGTTCCGCGGCCCTCCTGATGGCTCTGGTGCTGCTGCTGTTCATCGTGGCCCGGGTGGTCGGCGGGCGCGGTCCCGGCGAGCTGACCCGCAACCAGCAGCACCGGCGCGTGCTGGCCTCGCGCCGGGACGCCGAGCGCATGAGCAGGCGCGCCCGGCTCGTGCCGCAAGTGGCCGCGGTGGCCGGGGGTTTCCCGAATCCCGCACCGGGCGCGGTGCCCCACCCGGCGCCGGACGCCGGTCCGCCCGGCGTGTGGGACGACGCGCCGGACCACCGGTCCGGCACCGAGCCGGACGCCCGGCCCGGTGCCCCAGGCAGCCCCTCCGGCTGAGACCCGTCGAGCCCGCACGGCTCCCAACCCGCCCCGCGGGTTCCGCACCGCTCCGTACCGACCCAACCGACCAGGAGTCACCTGCCATGCCCGGATCGCCTCCGGCACGCTCCGCACGCCTCCGTCTGAGAGCCGTGACCGCCCTCGCCTGCTTGGCCGTCCTCCTGTTCGGCGTCGCGCTGCCGGGTGCCGAGCCCGCGGCCGCGGCGTCGTACGTCCCGATCTCCGGTGCCGGATCCACCTGGAGCCAGAACGCGCTCGACCAGTGGCGGGCCAACGTCAAGCAGTACGGCATGACGGTGAACTACAACGGCACCGGGTCCTCCGACGGCCGCAACCAGTTCCGCAACGGCACCGTCGACTACGGCGTCTCCGAGATCCCGTACGGCATCAAGGACTCGGGCGTCGTCGACCCGCCGCCCTCCCGTAAGTACGCCTACATGCCGATCGTGGCCGGCGGCACCTCCTTCATGTACAACCTCACGATCGGCAACAAGCGGGTGACCAACCTCCGGCTGTCCGGAGAGGTCATCGCCAAGATGTTCACCGGGCAGATCAAGACCTGGAACGACCCGGCGATCAAGGCCGACAACCCCGCGCTCGCCTCGGCGCTGCCCGCCCGCAGGGTCGTCCCGGTGGTGCGCTCCGACGGCTCGGGCACCACCGCGCAGTTCACCACCTGGATGAGCAAGCAGTACACCTCGCTGTGGGACGCCTACTGCCGCCGGGCGGGCCGCACCGCGCCCTGCGGCGCGACGTCCAACTACCCGCTCGTACCGGGCAGCGGCTTCGTCGGCCAGTCCGGCTCGAACGGTGTGTCCGGCTATGTCGCCCAGGGCGGCAACGTCGGCACGATCACCTATGTCGAGTACTCGTACGCGGTGTACACGACCGGGTTCCCGGTGGCGAAGGTGCTCAACGCGGCCGGGTACTACACAGAGCCGACCGCGAAGAACGTCGCGGTCGCCCTCACCAAGGCCCGGATCAACGAGAACAGCTCATCGCCGGGCTATCTGACGCAGATCCTCGACGACGTCTACAACGACCGGGACGCGCGCGCCTATCCGCTCTCCAGCTACAGCTACATGGTCGTCCCGACCGCACTCGAGTCGAACTTCAACACCCAGAAGGGCAAGACCCTCGGCGCCTTCGCGTACTACTTCCTCTGCCAGGGGCAGCAGCACGTGGACAACCTCGGCTACTCGCCACTGCCGATCAACCTCGTGCAGGCCGGGCTGAAGCAGGTCCGCAGGATCCCCGGTGTCGACGTCGAGAAGATCAACATCAAGGACTGCCACAACCCCACCTTCTCCAGCGACGGCAGCAACACCCTGGCCAAGACGGCCCCTTATCCGCCCGCCTGTGACAAGAAGGGCGCGGCCCAGTGCTCGACCGGCACGGGCGGCGCCAAGACCCCGACCACGGTCAACGGCAACGGCTCGGGATCCTCCGGCGGTTCGTCCGGGTCCGCCCAGGGCACCACGGGCTCCGGCGGAGGCGGCCCCGGCGGGTCGGCATCGGGCGCGGGCGGCAAGGGCACGGCCGGGTCGTCGGCCGGCACCGCGACCGGCGCAGGCGGCCCGTCCGCGGGCCCCGGGGCCACGATCGACCCGGACACCGGGCAGGTCGTCGGGGCCAACGGCGGGGCGGCCGGCGGCGGCAGCGGTGACGCGTTCGCCGTCCCCGTCACGACGGCCACGAGCATCGGCGGCGGCATGCGGACCGCTCTGATGGTGGTGGCGGGCGTACTGCTGATCGTGGTGACGGTCGGACCTCCGCTGCTGAACAGGCGCCTGAAGCGGAGTACGTCATGATCGCAGCGCTCCGCCGCTTCCTGCGGACGACGTCCGTCGTCGCGCTCGTCCTGCTCACCGCGGTGATCTGTGCCGCCGCCGTGACCATGGCCTCCCGGCCGGCCGACGCCGCCGACCAGAGGTCCGCGGTGACCGTCTCCGGACGGGGTCCGTACGCGAACCTGAAGGTGACCGTCAGCCAGACCCGGAACCTGGTCAACCAGGTGGTGAAGGTCTCCTGGAAGGGCGGCGCACCCACGGTCTCGGACACCACGTACGCGGCCAACTACCTGCAGATCATGCAGTGCTGGGGGGACAGCCCCGACAAGTGCCAGTTCGGCGGCTCGTCCGCGCAGGACACGGCCGGCACCGCCGGTGCGTACACCAACACCCGGCAGCTGACCTACGGCGGACTGAAGGACCCGGACCAGACGCTCCCGCCGCCGACCAGCACCGGTATCTCGTACGTCCCGTTCAAGTCGGCGACCGGCGATGTGATCACGAAGGGGAACTGGAACGAGTTCTACGACGTGAACACCACGAACGAGACCCCTTACGCCCGCAGCGGCCCCGACGGCAAGGGCGAGGTGTACTTCGAGGCCCAGACGGCCCTGGAGGCACCCGGTCTGGGCTGCGGCGAGGTGGCGGCCGGTGCCTCGAACGCGACGGCCGGCCGGCCCTGCTGGCTGGTCATCGTGCCGCGCGGCGAGAGCGAGGTGGACGGCAGCTCGTACCACTCCCAGCCGAGCGGGCTCCTTCAGTCCTCGCCGCTCACCGCGAGCAACTGGAAGCACCGGCTCGTCGTGCCGCTCGGGTTCGAGCCGATGGGCAGTTTCTGCCCGATCGGCGCCGACGAGCGCAGCACCCTCGGCCACGAGATCGCCGCCGAGGCCATCGCCCGCTGGCAGCCCGCCCTGTGCCAGTCGGCGAGCAAGACGATCTACGGCTACGCCCAGGTGACCGACGACACCGCCCGGGCCAAGCTGGTCTCCGGCAAGCCCGGCCTGGTCTTCCTCGGCCGCCCGGCCACCGCCGGCCAGGTGCCGTCCGGCCGGCGTCCCGTCTATGCGCCCATGACGCTGTCCGGGCTGACCATCGGCTTCTTCGTCGAGAGCCAGGCCGGTTTCAACGCACCGGGTGCGGTCACGGCGCGCAACGGAACACGGCTGACCGGACTCAATCTCACCCCGAGGCTGGTCGCCAAGCTGCTCACCGAGTCGTACCAGGACGGCAATTCGCGCCTCGCGCCGAGCACCGCCGAGAATCCGTTCAACCTGGCCCGCGACCCGGAGTTCATCAAGTACAACCCGGACTACAAGGACCTCGAATTCCGCGGCAGCCTCGGCGACGTGCTCGTACCCGAGGCGATCTCCGACGCGGCGTGGGAGCTGTGGAGCTGGTTGGACAAGGACCCGGCCGCCCGGGAGTTCCTGAGCGGCACCGCCGACAATCAGGGGCGGTACGGCAGTCGGGACTTCTCCGGGATGAAGGTCAACCCGCGCTACCGGAACGTCGAACTGCCGAGGAACGAGTTCCCGAAGAGCGACCCGTTCTGCCAGGAGTTCCCGAACAACCCGGGCCAGCCGCCGCTGTGCATCCAGGACAAGCATCCGTACGCCTCCGACATGCACACCGCCGCCCGCGCCGCCGCCCGCGGCGACACCCTGGCCCGCGCGAGCTGGGACAACACCAGTACGCCGCCCGGCTACAAGAAGACCCCGCCGCAGACCGCCGGCAAGCGCGCCGTCCTCGCCCTGACAGACACCGCGACGGCCGCCCGCTACGGGCTGGTGACCGCGAAGCTCCAGAACGCAGCGGGCCGGTTCGTGGGCCCCGACACCGCCGGTCTGCTCGCGGGCCAGGCGGCGATGAAGCCCAGCGGGGTCACGGGAGTTGTGAGCCCGAACCCGGCCACGAAGGCTGCGAACGCCTACCCGCTCACCCTGCTCACCTACGCCGCGACCGTGCCCGAGCAGCTGACCAAGAAGGAGGGCCAGGACTACGCGGCCTTCCTGAAGTACGCGGTAGGCAATGGGCAGCGGCCGGGTGTCTCGGCCGGAACCCTCCCGGAGGGGTACGCCCCGCTGCCGGGGAGCGTGCGTGCCGTGGCGCGTGCCGCTGCCGACGCCATCGCGTCCCGGGCCGGCACCTCGCCGTCCACTTCCGGCCCCGGAGGTGACACCGGCGGCGCCGGCACGGGCTCGTCCGGCGGCGGCACCGCAGGCGGTGGCGGGGGTGACGCGAGCGGCGGTGGCGGCGGCCAGGCCGCCGGTGGGCCGAGTCCGGCCGGGACCAAGGCGTCCCCGAACGCGACCACGAAGCCGTCCGGATCGCCGTCCGCCGCGGCAGCCGCGGCCTCCGACGAACCGATCATCCGCACTCCGGCCTGGGCGCTCGGTGCCGTGCGCTACGCCCTGCTGATCGCGCTCATCGTCGGGCTCGCCGCCGCGGTCAGCGGCCCCCTCCTGCCGAGGGTGCTGCCGCGGCTGTCGGCAGGTCTGTCGGCCTGGCGCGCCGGGGTCAACAAGCGCGGCAGCGAAGGGAGGTGATGCCCGGACTCGAACCAGCGACAGGTCCGCGCCAACGAACTGTCTGAACGCCGCGCCGGGCACCACCGGCGCAAGCCTATCCGAGAGGTAACGCACGTGAACAAGAGGAAGATAGCCCTCGCCGCTGTCGGCATCACCGGTCTCCTCACCGGTACCGTCTGTGCGAGCCAGGCCGTCGCCGACCCGTCCGGGCCGCCGCCCTACCGCCAGCTGTCCGGTGTCGGCTCCGACACCACGCAGGACGTGATGAACGGCCTGGCCAACGCCATCACCATCGGCGGCCAGAAGGTCATCGGCTCGTACGACGCCACCGGCTCGGCCCAGATCACCACCAAGGACCCCGCCACCACCCCGGGCTGCACCGTCAACCGCCCGAACGGGTCGGGCGCCGGACGCACCGCCCTGCTGAACTCCCTGCAGGCGGCCAACGGCTGTCTGGACTTCTCGCGCTCCTCCAGCCTGAACCTGGGCGCCGCGAACCCGGGACTGACCTATGTCCCGTTCGCCGTGGACGCGGTGAGCTACTCGATCACGCCCACCAGCACGGTGCCGCGCAAGCTCTCCCTGGCCGACCTGAAGGCCATCTACCACTGCGACCCCAACTATGTGGGCACCGCTCCCAACTTCAGCCTCACGGTGTACCTGCCGCAGGCGGGCTCGGGTACGCGTAGCTTCTGGGAGTCCACGATGGGGATCACCGACGCCGACGTGGTCGCAGGCGTCTACCCCTGCATCAAGGACACCAAGGCCGGCGCCCCCGTCCAGGAGCACGACGGCCGTGTCCTCGACGACAAGTCGATCGTCCCGTTCTCCATCGCGCAGTACAACTCGCAGGCGACGCAGACCATCGCCGACCTCCGCGGCCGCGCGATCCTCGGCACCATCGACAACCTCGCGCCGAACACGCTCAACAGCAACTTCGGTGTGAAGCGCGACGTCTACAACGTCATCCCGACCAGCAAGATCGGGACGGCGCCGTGGAGCACCGTCTTCGTCGGCTCGAACGCTCTGATCTGCCAGCAGCCGACCGTGATCAACACCTACGGCTTCGCGACCAACGCGAACTGCGGCGACACCAGCAAGCAGACCCCCTGACGCAGCCGCAGCACCTGCGTAGTTACTCAACCCCCCATGCCTGATTCATCGCTTTCGCCACTTTCGAATCCTTCAAAGAAGGAGAGCACGACTGTGTGGAAGAACACCCTCTCGCGAACCCTGGCGGGCGGTCTCGCGAGCCTGGTCGCCGTGCTTGCAGGCGGCCTGATCCTGGCTCCGTCGGCGCACGCCGCCGACATCGGCACCGCAGTGATCACCCCGGCGACCGGCTCCGACGTCTCCAGCATGACGCTGACGACGTCCGGCCCCTGCCCGGCCAACGCCACCAACGTCATTGTCTCGGTGACCGGTTCGGGCTTCCCGGCCGGCGGCCAGAACGTGGTCGGCAACTCGCCGATCAGCACCTACGGATCGACGGCGGACGGCGGGCTCATCATCCCGCTCTCCCAGACGATGCGTGACTACGCCAACACGGCGGGCTTCACCAACCTGACCGGCAAATACAGCTTCCAGGTCACCTGCCGGACAGCCTTCAACGGCACCAGCCTCGGTGACTTCCCGGCGGCGGTCTGGTTCACGTCCAACACGGCGTACCAGAACACCGACCCGGCCGTGAAGACCGACACCACCACCTCCCTCGCGGTGTCCCCGGCCAGCCCGGTCACCGCGGGTACTCCCGTGACGCTGACCGCGACCGTCGGCCCGGCCGGCGCCGCGGGCACCGTGCAGTTCAAGGACAACGGCGCCGCGCTGGGCAACCCGGTGAACGTCTCCGGCGGCCAGGCCGCGCTCACCACGAGCAGCCTGGGCGCGGGCAGTCACTCGCTGACGGCCGCCTTCACGCCGAGCAGCACCGCCTACAACGCGTCCGCGTCCGCCGCGGTCGCGTACACGGTCAACACCGCTCCGGCGACCGCGACCACGACCGCGCTGGCCGTATCGCCGGCCGGCACCGCGGCCCAGTTCAGCCCGGTCAGCATGTCGGCCACGGTGGCGCCCGCCTCGGCGGCCGGTTCCGTGAAGTTCCAGGACACCGTGGGCGGTACCACCACCACGCTGGCCACGGTGCCGGTCGCCGCCGGTCAGGCCGCCTACACCACGAGCAGCCTGGGCGCGGGTGACCACTCCTTCTCGGCGGTCTTCGTCCCGACGAACCCGGCCGCGTACCTCGGCTCCGACTCCGGTGCCGTTCCGTACGTGATCGGCGCCTTCGCCGGTGTCACCGCCTCCCAGGACATCACCACCACAGTCGAAGCCGGTGCGCTCGTCATCAGCGTCGACAACCCGCATGTCACCCTGCCTTCCCCGGTGCTCAACGCCAACGGTGACCTGCTGTCCACGACGGGCGCGATCAACCCGGTCACGCTCACCGACACACGCGCCGGTAACCCGGGCTGGTCCGTCAGCGGCCAGCTGACCGACTTCTCCGACGGCGGTACGCACCTGATCAACGGTCAGAACCTCGGCTGGACGCCGAAGCTGATCGACAAGGGCGCCTCTCAGACCGTCACGCCGGGTGCTGCCGTCGCGGCCGCCAACGGTGTCGCCCCCGCGGACGCGGGCACGGCCGGACTCAAGTCCTCCCGTTCCCTCGCCAACGGAACCGGCCTGGGCACCGCCCACGTCGGGGCGGACCTGGCTCTCAACGCGCCCACCTCGACCGTGGCCGGCACCTACACCGCCACGCTCACCCTGACGGCCATCTGACCCACCCGGATGGTCACGGGGCGGCGGCACTGCCCCCCAGGTAAGCCGCCCCGGGCCGGGGCGGGCAGCGATGCCCGCCCCGGCCGCCCACCCACCCCGCTCCACCCGTCCCGCGCCCGAACGGACGACCCGACATGATCACGACCTCAGCCCGCCGCATCGCCGCCGTCCTGGCCGCATGCCTTCTCGCCGTCCTCCCGGCCGCAGCCGGAACCGCGTCGGCCGCCACCCCGGTTCCGGCCACCCGGCCCGGCGACGGCGGACAGGGGCGTACGACCTTCGGTGTCCAGCCGTCGGCCGCGAAGAAGCCCGACGCGCGGCCCCACTTCTCGTACGGGGCGACCCCCGGCGCCGTCGTCAAGGACCACATCGCCGTCCACAACTACGGCAAGAAGCCGCTCACCCTGCGCGTGTACGCCGGCGACGCCTTCACCACCGCCGACGGCGGCTTCGACCTGTTCGCGGCGAACCACAAGGCCACCGACGTGGGCTCCTGGGTGAAGCTCGGCAAGAACGTGCTGAGCGTGCCCGGCCGGTCCCATGTCATCGTGCCCTTCACCCTGACCGTCCCGCAGAAGGTGACCCCCGGGGACCACACCGGCGGCATCGTCGCCTCGCTGTCGGCGGTACGCACGGACAAGAAGGGCAGCAAGGTCGCCGTCGACCAGCGGGTCGGCGCGCGGATCTATCTGCGGGTGGCCGGGGAGCTCAAGCCCCGTCTCACCGTCGAGGGCCTGGACACGGCCTACCACGGCACGGCCAACCCCTTCGGCACGGGCTCCGCGACCGTCACATACACCGTGCGCAACACCGGCAATGTCCGGCTGGCGGCCCGTCAGGCGGTGCGCGTACGCGATCTGTTCGGAGGCAGTGGGAAGGTGGCGGCTCCTCGTGACATCCCCGAGCTGCTGCCCGGCGCCGCCGTGAAGATCACGGCTTCGGCCACGGGCGTCCTCCCGGCCATGCGCGACACCACCACGGTCACCGTCGACCCCAGGCCCGTACGCGGCGACATCAAGCACCGCGTACTGCCGCGCGTCACGCGGGTCGAGGTGTTCTGGGCCGTGCCGTGGGCGATGCTGGTCGTGCTGCTGGTCGCCGCCGGAGCCTTGACGCTCCTGCTCGTACGCAGGCGTCGGCGGCGCGGCGCGGGCACGAGCGCACCGGAGCCGCGCCCCGCCGCGGCCAGGTCGAAGCAGGCCGTCGGCCTCGCGGCGATCCTGCTCACCGCCGGAGCGGTCGTCGCGGGGACACCCGCCGATGCCCGGGCGGCGGAGTCCGGAGGACTCGCGGTCAGCCCCGCGCGGGGGAGCGACGCCCAGCCCATCACGCTCAGTTCCGCCGTGCCCTGCCCCGCGAAGACCGCCAACGTCATCGCCCGCGTCACCGGAGCGGGATTCCCCCGCGAGGGCCAGATCGTCGTCGGCAACGCCCCGCTCGCCACGTATCCGAAGGTGCCCGGCGGCGGCCTGTCGATCCCGCTCACGTACACGATGCGGGACTACGCCAGCACGGCCGGCTTCACCACACTGCGCGGCACCTACACCTTCACGGTCAGCTGCCTCAAGGGCGCATTCGACCTGACGAGTCTGCGGGACTTCACGGGGTCCCTGCGGTTCACCGCGAAAGACGCGTACGTGGACGGTACGCGGGTCGCGGTCAAGGCTCCGGACGCCAAGGCGCCGGGGCAATCAGAGCAGCCCGTACCGCCGACCGTGTCGGGGGGCGGTACGGGCGCGGAAACAGGGAGCGCGGCGGGCGCCGGGGCAGGGGCGCCTTCCGCGCCCGCGAACGGGTCCGCGAACGGGTCCGCCGCACCCGCGGGTGCGCCCGCCGCGGCGGAAGCCGCTGCCCAGGACTCCAACACCTCGCTCGTCGCCTGGTCGGTGGCCGGTTTCGCCGCCGCCCTGCTGGCACTCCTCATGGGTGCGGCTCACTGGGTGCGCGGACGCCGGGCGCGTGCCGCGGAGCCCGAGCCGGGCGACTGAACACCACCACCGTCCATACCTCTTGAACCATCAGTCACAGGGAGAGAACACCGTGTCCATCACAACCAAGTCCCGCACCTTGATATCCCGGCCGGCCGCCGTCCTGCTCGGATCGCTGATCGCGGCGACCGGCGCGGCCGGGGTGCTCACCGCGACCGCCGCGCACGCCGAGGTCGTCGGTACGGCCGAGGTGTCCCCGGCCACCGGCACGGACACCAGCGGGATTTCGCTGACCACGTCGAAGGCGTGCCCGGACGCGGCCACGAACCTCATCGTCGCGGTGAAGGGCTCGGGCTTCCCGGCCGAGGGCCAGAACGTGGTCGGCAACTCGCCGCTCAGCACCTACGGATCGACGGCGGACGGCGGGCTCATCATCCCGCTCTCCCAGACGATGCGTGACTACGCCAACACGGCGGGGTTCACCACGCTGAAGGGCCGTTACGACTTCACGGTGACCTGCCGCACCGCCTTCAACGGCACCAGCCTCGGCGACTTCACCGCGCCGATCTGGTTCACCTCCAACACCGCGTACCGCAACACCGACCCCGCCGGGCCGACGGCCACGCCGTCCTCCACGGCGCCCACCAGCACCGGCTCACCGTCGCCCACGGGGACCGCCTCTCCCACCGACACCGCGTCTCCGACGGACACCGCGTCGCCCACCGACACGGCGCTGCCGACCGACACCGCGTCGCCCACCGACACGGCGCTGCCGACCGACACCGCCGCCCCGACGGACACCGCGACCCCGGGCGGCGGCTCCCAGGGCATCTCCACCGACGTCAGCGGCGGCGGTTCGGGCGGCGGCAAGGGATCCCTTGCGGCCACCGGCACCGACATCGCGATGGCCGGCGTGGCTTCGGCCCTGCTCGTGGCGGCGGGCATCACGGTCGTGCGGCGCACCCGCGGGCGCGAGGAATTCCCCGGCACCGACACCCAGAACGTCTGAGGCGGAGACAGACCATGAGGTTCTCAACCGCACGCCGGCCGCTGTCGGTCGCGCTCGCATCGCTCCTCACCGCCGGAGCGCTCGCGCTCGGCACCACCGGAGCCAGGGCCGATGTCCTCGGCTCGATGGAGGTGACCCCGGCCACCGGTACGGACACCAGCGGGGTCACGCTGACCACCGCCGGGCCGTGCCCGGCCGAGGCCACCAACCTCATTGTCTCCGTGGCCGGTTCGGGATTCCCGGCCGAGGGTCAGATCGTGGTGAGCAACTCACCGATCGAGACATACGGCTCAACGGGCACCGGCGGCATCGTGGTGCCGCTGACGCAGACGATGCGTGACTACGCCAGTACGGCGGGCTTCACCACGCTGCAGGGGCGCTACGACTTCACGCTGACCTGCCGGGCCGCCTTCGGTTCGACGACGTACGGCGATTTCACCGCCCCCATGTGGTTCACGTCCAACACCGCCTACCAGAGCACCGCTCCCGCCGCCGCGACCACGACCACCCTCGCGACGGCTCCGGTGAGCCCGGTCGTCCAGGGCACAGCCGTGAAGCTGACGGCGACGGTGGCCCCGGCCGAGGCGGCCGGTTCGGTACGTTTCCTGGACGGGGCGGCCCAACTCGGCACCCCCGTCGCGGTGTCCGCGGGCGTGGCCACCCTGACCACCACCGCTCTGGCCGTCGGCACCCACGCGCTGAAGGCGGAGTTCACACCGTCCGACCCGGCGGCGTACGGCTCTTCGTCCTCTGCGGCCCTGTCGTACACGGTCAAGATCAAGCCCCCGGCCATCACGACGCCCGCGAAGGTGACCGGCACCCTCAAGGTCGGCTATACGGCCACCTGCACCGTGGCCTTCAGCGGCGCGACGTCGATCAAGTACCTCTGGCTCCGCGACGGCGCAGTGATCACTGGTGCCATCGCGCGCACCCGCCCCCTCGTCGCGGCCGACTACAACCACAAGACCGCCTGCCGGGCGATGGCGGCCAACAGCACCGGCAGTACCACCTCGACCAGCCCGGCCGTGACCGTGGCCGCGGGCCCGGCGCTGAAGAACGTGACGAGGCCCTCGATCACCGGCACCGCCAGGGTGGGCTACCGGCAGACCGCGAGGCCGGGGACGTGGACCCCCGCGGCCACCACGTACAGCTACACCTGGAAGCGCGACGGGCGGACGATCACCGGTGCGACCCGCGTGACGTACTACCCGACCAGGGCCGACCGCGGCCACCTGCTCACCGTCACCATCACGGCCAAGCGCCCCGGATACGCCTGGGGTTACGCCACCTCAGTGTCACGGAGGATCGGATGACGGCACCGGTTGCCCCGGCCGACGCCGTGACCGCGGACGGCGCTCCCGTCCGCGGCACATCACCCGGCGGCCCCGCGCCGTCCGGCCGGCCGGCCGCCGGGCCCCGACTGCGCGTCGTCAGCGCGGCGTTGAGCATCCTCGCCGCGCTGCTGCTCGGATTCGTCGTCGACGTCACTCTCGTAGGCGACCTCCGGCACGCCCGCGACCGACAGGTCGACTACGCCGGCTTCCGCTCCGAACTGGCCAATGGCGTCGCGCCCATCGGCCGGTCCCCGGGCGGCGGCCTGGCGCCGGCGCCCGGGGATCCGGTCGCTCTCCTCGACATCCCCGTACTCCAGCTGCGCGAAGTCGTCCGCGAGGGAACCACGGCGCACGACCTGGCCCGTGGGGCGGGCCACCGCCGGGACACCACCCTGCCCGGCCAGGCCGGAGTCAGCGTCATCATGGGCCGCCAGGCGACCTACGGGGGGCCCTTCCGGCGCCTGGAGGACCTGACCGCCGGGGACAGGTTCACCGTGACGACGGGCCAGGGGAAGCACACGTACAGGGTCATCGGCCCGCGCCGGGAGGGCGACCCCCAGCCACCGGCCCTCACCGGCGGCCGGGGCCGCCTCACCCTCATCACCGCCGACGGCACGCCGTTCATGCCCCGCGGCATTCTGCGGGTGGACGCGGACCTGGTCTCGGACGTCCAGGCCGCGCCGGCGCCCGCCGTACCGTCCGGCGCCCTGCCGGAGGACGAGAAGCCGATGGCTGTGCAGCAGACCGCCTGGCTGCCGCTCGTGCTGTGGGGCCAGGGGCTGGTGCTGGCGGCCGCGGCCGTCGCCTGGGCACACGCCCGCTGGGGTCGGCGGCACACCTGGGTGGTGGGCGTGCCACTGCTCGGCGCCCTCGGCCTGGCCGTCGCCGACCAGGCCGCGCTGCTCCTCCCCAACCTGCTGTGATCGCGCCTTCTGTGATCGAACCCTCTGTGATCGGGCTTCCGTGATCGAGTCTCCGCCGAACAAGGACGTGCCGTGAGCGACCAGACCACCCAGACCGAGACCACCCTCCCGCTTCCGGCGCCGGTCGACGGCTTCGGGAGCGCCGGGAGCACCGGCGCGACCGGGACGACCGGAGCGACAGGCGCGACGGGGGCGACCCTTGAGGCCCGCCGGATCTCGGCCTGGTTCAGCGACCACAAAGTCCTCGACCGCGTATCGCTGACCATGCCGACGAGCCTGGTCACGGCCCTCATCGGCCCCTCCGGATGCGGCAAGTCGACCTTCCTGCGCATCCTCAACCGCATGCACGAACTCGTCCCGTCCGCCTCGCTGGCGGGCGAGGTGCTGGTCGACGGCCAGGACATCTACGCGGCCGGCCAGCGCCTGACCGAGGCGCGCCGCCGCGTCGGCATGGTGTTCCAGAAGCCGAATCCCTTCCCGGCGATGTCGATCTACGACAACGTCACCGCGGGGCTGAAACTCACCGGCGTCCGCCTCGGCGGCGGCGCCAAGGACGACCTCGTCGAGGAGTGCCTGACCAAGGCAGGCCTGTGGAAGGAGGTCCGCACCCGGCTGCGCCAGCCCGGCGGAGCACTCTCCGGCGGCCAGCAGCAACGCCTGTGCATCGCCCGCTCGTTGGCGATCCGTCCCAAGGTGCTCCTGATGGACGAGCCCTGCTCGGCGCTCGACCCCACCTCCACCCGCCGCATCGAGGAGACCATCCGCGAGCTGGTCCACGAGGTCACGATCGTGATCGTCACCCACAACATGCAGCAGGCGGCGCGCGTCTCCGACCAGTGCGCCTTCTTCCTCGCCGAACAGGGCACCCCGGGCGTGATCGTCGAACACGGCCCCACGCCCGCGATGTTCTCCGCACCCTCGGACCCGCGGACGGCGGACTATGTGGAGGGCCGCTTCGGTTAAGGTCCTGTCCGGCCGATCTTGCCGGGCTCGCGTGCCCTGGCACGCACATCTGCTGCGTTGTCGTCAGTCGCCGACGCTCCGCGTGGGCTCCTTCCTCCGCCTTGCAGCTGCACGCACCAGACCCCGCTCACTGATCCGGCCTGATCGACCGGACAGGACCTAACCCCGCGTACGCGCCAGAGGCGTCATCCCATCTCGACGGGAGCGCGCACCAGCGAGCCGTACTCGGTCCAGGAGCCGTCGTAGTTCTTGACGTCCGGATAGCCGAGCAGTTCGTGGAGCGCGAACCAGGTGTGCGAGGAGCGCTCTCCGATACGGCAGTAGGCGATGATCTCGCGGTCGGACGTGATGCCCTGGCGCGCGTACAGCTCCTTGAGCTCATCGGCCGACTTGAACGTCCCGTCGTCGTTGGCAGCCTGCGCCCAGGGGACGTTGGCCGCGCCGGGGATGTGTCCGGGGACCTGCGCCTGCTCCTGCGGCAGATGCACAGGCGCCAGCCTCTCGCCCCGGTACTCCTCCGGGGAGCGTACGTCGACCATCCGGGCGGAACTCCCCAGGCTGTCCAGCACTTCGGCGCGAAGGGCGCGGAACTGCGGGTTCTCCTGTCCCGTCACCGCGAAGCCGGTGCGCGGACGGTCCATGACCTCCTGGGTCAGCTCGCGGGCTTCCAGCTCCCACTTCTTGCGGCCGCCGTCGAGCAGCTTCACCCTGTTGAAGCCGCGCAGCCGCAGGATCCAGTAGGCGTACGCCGCGAACCAGTTGTTGTTGCCCCCGTACAGCACCACGGTGGTGTCGTCCTCCACCCCGGCCCTGCCAAGGAGCTGCCCGAGCGCTTCGCGGTCCACATAGTCGCGGCCGACGGCGGCGTGCAGGTCCCTGGCCCAGTTCCAGCCGACGGCGCCGGGAATATGGCCCTGCTCGTATGCGGAAGTGTCCTCGTCCACGTCGATGACGCGTACCGTCCCGTCGTCGAGGTGGGCGGCAAGCCACTCGGTGTCCACCAGTGTCTCGGGGTGGGCGTAGCCGCTGCTGCCCATGGTCTTCTCCCTTCTCTCCGTGCTCTCCGTGTTCTCAGGCCTGTGGCATCAGGTCCCCCACCCCGCCGCTGATCACCGCGGTCACGGGGATGCCGACCCGGTCGAGCAGACTCGCAGCGATGGTCGCCCGGCGGCCGCTCCCGCAGACCGTCCAGATCTCGCCATCCCTCGGCATCTCACCGAGCCGCCGCGGCAGTTCGGCGAGAGGCACGGCGAGCGTGCCCGGAATTCCGCCCTCGGGGCGGTCCGGCCGTACGTCGAGCACCCGCCGTTCGGCGATGTGTCCCGCCAGTTCGGCCACGTCCGCGGTACGGAAGGAACGCACCGGGCGGCCGGCGGCCTGCCAGGCGTCCACGCCACCCGCCAGATATCCCGCGACGTTCTCGTATCCGATCCGCAGCAGCTGCATCATCGCCTCGTCGGCCGCCTCCTCCTCCGGCTCCGGCAGCACCAGCGCAAGGCGCGCGCCGAACGGAACCACCTCGCCGACCAGGCTCGCGAAGCGGTCGTCCAGCTCGTCGCAGAGGGACCCGGGCAGATGGGCCGCGGCGAAGCTTCTGCGGTCGCGGCCGTCGACGAGCTGCGCACCGCCCCCGACCAGCCCCTCCACCATGCCCGGCGTGAGCGGCCGCAGCTCGGGCCGCCCACCGAGCACTTCGGGACCTGCCCGGTTGATCGGCGCCATATAGCGGTAGTACGCGGGATACGGCGGCAGCCCCGACAGCCGCTCGACGATGAACCTCTCCTCGTTCTGGATGGCCAGCGTCGGGTTGCTGCGCCGCTCGGCGCCCACGGTGGTCGTCCGGCTCCCGGACACCGGTCCGGCCGCGCAGGAGCTGCCCGCTCCGTGCGTCGGCAGCACGCGGGTGGCGTCCGGCAGCAGCGAAAGCCGCCTCAGCGAACGGAACTGCGCCCGGGCCAGCTCCTCCGTACGGTCGTCACCGGAGAGGTCGGTACGGCCCGCGCTGCCGACGAGCAGGCTGCCTCCGGTGAAGACGGCCGTCGGCGCCATGCGAGGGTCGTCGAACACGAGGTACGAGGTGTGCTCCGCCGTGTGCCCGGGCGTCTCCATCGCCCGCACGGTCGCGCCACCGACGACGATCTCGTCGTCCTCGGCCAGCGGCAGATGATCAAACGCGTACGGCGCACGGGCCGGCCCCGCCACCGTGGCTCCGGTCGCCGCGCGGACCTCCAGGGCACCGGAGACGTAGTCGTTGTGCACGTGCGTCTCCAGGACGTACCGGATGCGCACCCCCCTGGACGTACAGGACTCCATCAGTTCCCAGCTGTCCCGCTGGGGGTCGACCAGCGCGGCCTCGTCGCCGCTGACGAGGAGGTAGCTGCTGTCACCGAGCGACGCGGTGGTCATGATCTCGATAGCGCTCATACCGTCACCTCTGCTCACTGCCGGGGGCGCTCATAGGACGACCAGCTCGACGGATGCGACGGGGTTGCAGCCGTAGCCGTGGGCGTTCCACGGCGCCCGGGACGGCTGGACGTGGCCGTGCTCGTCCGTCGCGCGGGCGAGCAGCCGGTACCGGCCGGGCCGCGCGGGCGTCCACGGGCAGGACCATTCCCTCCAGGCGTACGCCCCGGCCGGCGCTCCGAGCACGGCGTCCCGCCAGCCCCCGTCGGTGTATCCCTCTTCGTCCTCGTACGCGGCTCGCACCTGGACCCGCCGCACCGGCACCCCGCCGCCGGACCAGGCGCGGCCCCGTACGGCTGTCTCATGACCGCGGCGTACGGCCGAGTCGGGCTCGGGCGAGGTGATCAGCGACTTGACCCTCAGGGTGGTCACGGGCCCGTCGGGGGTGCCTCGCGACGCCACGTAGACGTACTCCTCGGCCTGGAAGACGCCGGTGAAGGGCTCCGTGACGGCCCGCGCCCCGACCAGCCACTTCACATCGGCGACCGCGTACCGGCCGGGGACCACCAGACGCACCGGCGCCCCGTGCTCGGGCGCCAGCGGCTCGCCGTTCATGTGCGTGGCGAGGAGCGTGTCCGGGTGGAGGGCCACGGCGAGCGGGAGGCTGCGCTCGAAGGCGGTCCGGCGGCCGTGCACGGTGCCGGAGTCGGCCCCGGCGAAGACGATTTCCAGGGCCGTCGGCCCGATCCGCGCCCGGGCGGCGAGGAGACGGAACGGCACGCCCGCGAAACGCGCGCAGCCGACCGCCCGTTGGCCCCACGGCAGACCGGGCGGGCGCGGCGTCATCAGGCTGCGGCCATTGCCGGCGCATTCCAGTACGACGTCGAGCTCCCGGCGCGGCATCGCCAGCAGCTCGTCATAGCCGACGTCGAAGGGCGCGGCCACGGTGCCGCCGAGCCGCAACCGCCAGCGCCCGGGTGTCGTGGGCGGCACGCCGAAGTGATCGCGTACGAAGAAGGCACCGACGGGTGTGACCGGCTCGGCCAGCGCGGCCGAGGGCGTCTGCGCGTTGTACGGATCGGCCGTCACCGTCTCGGGTGCCCAGGCCGTGGCACCCGGCCCGCGGGGAATCGCCGATGCGGTCATTGGCAGCACCTTCCGTCGGGCTCATGGGCAGCACGGCGAGGGTTGCCTCCAGTATCACGTCCGGGGGTCGGCCCCGCTCGCGTGGCCATCCGACCTAGGACAGGGGAGCATGCACGGCGACGACGTTTCCTTGCGCATCCACCGTGAGCGCGACCCGCTCGACCCTGTTCGTCGCGACGAGAACGACCCACACAATGCCCCACAGAAAACAGGTGACGAGGGTGAGGATGGCGTGCAGCACATGGTTCACCGGCTCACCGCGGACCAGAACCGCCTGGGTCTCGGAGCGGGACTCCACCCGCCATCCGCTCGCGATCCGCTGATTCACCGCCCAGTCGAGGATCAGACGCCGCCGCGCCTCATCGGGCACGCCGCCTTCGGACCCGAAGTAGCCGGGCGGCGGCTGGAGGGGCTCCCCCCACCCGGGTGACACCTTGCGGAGCTTCATGGACTCACCTCCACACGTGCGGGGCCATGAGTCCAGCGTGCGTCGCGTGGCCGGTCGCAGCACCCCGAAATATGCTGGCGAGGGTAGGAAATGTCCTGGATGAGGGAGATATGCGCCATGGCAAAACGAGGCAATAAGCGACGCGCCCGCAAGAAGAAGAAGGCCAACCACGGCAAGCGCCCCAACGCCTGACCCCCGGGCAGCCGGGAGTGCCCCAGTGGCCACTCCCGGCGCGCCGCTCACCCGGCCGGAACGTCCTCCACCCGCTCACCCTCGGCCTGCGACGGCTCGGTCCTGGGCACGTCCGGGTGCACTTCCATGGCACTGCGCTCGCCTGGTTCGTCACGCTCGCCCTCGGCCTGCGACGGGGTGTGCGAATACAGCCAGGTGTCGTAATCCGAATCCGAGGCTCCGGTTTTCATGACGGGCCTCCTTCACTCGCTCACTCCCATCCTCCACCTTTGGGCGTGGATACGGCGACGGCAGCGGCGCCCGGCGGCATGCGCGCGTCGCTGAGCATGGCGTCGATGGCGTACTTGTGGCCGTTCAGGCCGGCGTCGGCGAGGAGACCGCAGCGTCGCGGGCGACAGACTCGCCGGTTCGGTGCCCGCCTCGCGGACGACCTCTCGCGTCACGTCGAGGTCTCCGACATCGACGACGAGATCTCCCTCTACAAGGCCCTCGCTGATCGCCTCGCCGGGCCCGCACGTCGCCGTCAGACCGAACAGGGCAAGAAGCTACGGGCTGTGGTGCCGACCGGCGTCCCCGCAACGCCATGCATCAGAGGCTCGATGTCATCGACGAACGCATGGTCATCCTCGGGAGTCTCAACTCGCTCTCCCCGAGCCGCTCGCGCGAGTTCATGCTCACGATCCGCGGTGGCCACTTCGCACGTGCAGGGCCGCAATTCGCCCAGCCTACGGTCGAGTTATCCCGGCGGGAACCGAAGCCGAGCTCCCTGCGTGATCGATTCTGGTGCCTGACGGTGCCGGACGTACAATGCGACGCTAAATCGTGATCACCAGCATCGGGGGTTGGCGCACCGTGGGTTTCGACGAGGAATGGGCCGCGCTGCGGGCCGAGGCGGCCGAACGGGGCTCCACGGCCATGCAATTGAACCGGCTCCCCGAGGACGGCCCGGCCCCCGGCCCGGGCCCCGGCACGTCGAAGCTCGCGTCGACGCCGGCCGAGAAGAGCGCCGCAGCCAACACCATCGACAACGAGCTGCTGACCAGTACCAAGAAGGCGGGCGACCACGCGGACGAGGCAAACGGCAGCGCCGTCAGCGCGTTCAGCGGATGGGCGACCGCAACCGCACTGAAAAAGGTGCAAACCACCTGGGATGGGCAGGTGAAGACGCTCTTGGGCCGCCTGAGCAAGGAGCGCGACGGCCTCAGGAGCACCGTCACCACCCTGACCGGAGTCGACACCGGCCGCCGCGACCGCCTCAACGGCATCAAGACGCCGTCAGCGTTCAACAGCTACGAGTGAGCCACCGCAGGCCATCGCACGACTCCGAAGCGCCCCAGGGGAAATGAGCATGCTGACATACCGCGAAGTCATGACGACCGACTTCGGGAAGCTCTCCGCCGCTGCCGACACGTGGAAGTCGATGGCGGAGGAATTCGCGAAGGTCGAGAAGCGCTACCGGGACAGTGTCCAGAAAGTCACGCTCGGCGACGCCTGGCAGGGCGAGAGCGCGAACGCGGCCTCCATGAACTTTGCCGCGACCCAGTACGAGTACCAGGCCGCCCAGACTCAGGCAAAAGCGACGGCGACGCTGCTGAGCAACGCGCACGCCCAGTTCGTCGAATTGAAGAAGCAGCTGGAGACAGCACGCGCCAACGCCATCAAGGCAGGCATGAAGGTCTCCGAGCAGGGCAATGTCGCCTTCGACCTCGAGAGGGCCACCGAGGGCGAGCGCAACGCCCTCCGCCACGACCCGGACTACGCCAAGAGCGTCCGGGAGAGCGAGCAGTCCTGGGCCGACTACATCAAGTCCTGCGTGAAGGCCGTCGATGACGCCGACAAGGACTTCCAGAAGGACCTCGAAGCCGTGGTCAAGGACAGCGGCGGGGACAAGAACGACGAGACGGCGGGCGGCTTCAACGGCAATGCCGACAAGGTCGCGACGGCGGACGACCAGCAGAAGCAGGAGCGCATGGAGCTCGCCTCGCTGGCTATGCGGGACGGCGAGACTCTGGACGACTATCTGCAGCGCCTCCAGAAGGAGGGCGTGGAGAAGATAACCGGCAGCAAGAGGCTCGCGGAACTCTTCGCCGCCGTCCAGAAAGGCACGATCACCGCCTCCGCGTTCGCCGCCGCGGTCGGCGGGACCCTGGGCAGCTCCTGGAAGCTGTTCAAGTACCTGAAGCAGGGCAAGGACATCACTGCGCCCGGCACCTTCCTCTCCACCTTCATCAACAACCGCATGGGTGGGGCAGCGCCCGGAAGCCTGTTGAGCAGGCTTCCTCCCGGTATGGTCAACGCCATCACCGGCTCCGACGAAGCGGCTATGTTCGGCGGGTTCATGCGGAACGGCTCCTTCTTCATGCCGTCGGCGGCGGAGGCCAACCTCGTCAAGGTCGCGCAGAACGGCGGCCTCGCGAACGCCGCGAAGGCCGCCGGATGGATCCGGGGCGCGGGTGTCGTCGGTGGTGTCGCGGCGACCGCCTACGGAGTGGCGAACCTGGCCACGTACGACGCCGACATGATCAAGGCCAATCCCTCGAAGTTCGCCTCCGACCTCAGCGGAACGGCGTTCAGCGCGTCGATGACCGCGCTGACCGTTGCACCCAACCCGGTCACGGCGGGACTGGCGATCGGCACAGGCGTGGTGTACGCCGGCTGTCTGATCTGGGACAACCACGAGGCTATAGGGGACGGAATAGAGAAGGCCGGGGATTGGATCGGCGACAAGGCCTCGGACGTCGGGGACGGTATCGCCGACGGGGCGAAGAAGCTGGGCAGCGCCCTCAACCCGTTCGACTAGCGAGGGAAAGACATGCACACGACCATCAGCCCGTTTACGCTCGGGTACTGGAAGGAGAAACAGCCTGCCGGGCGCACGAAGTTCGGCTGGCAGGGCACTTCTCCGGAGCTCGGCGACATCCGAGTCGTGTACCCGGCGGGTCGGGACGTGCCGAACGCGATTGTCACGGAGGTGCGCGGTGGTCTCATCCCCACGGCCACGTTCGAGACGCGTGGCGTGCACACGGACGTCGTGTCGATGCCGACCTTGAATCGCGCGACGCTCCGGGTGGGCGACGGTCTCGTGCGGATGAGCCGGAACCGGTGGGCGCCGACGCATCGGGGGCGCTCCCTGCACATGACGTATCTGAGGGACGCGTACCGGCTCACGGCGATCAACCGCCGGGCGTACAAGCTGTCGCGGCGGCCCGACGCCGAGGACCCCGGTGTCGTCATCACGGTGCGGCAGTCCGGCCTCGGAAGCGGCAAGAAAGTAACCGTGCAGGCGGCGGGCCGGGTCCTGCCCGCCGACGTCTCCCTCGCGGCTCTCTTTTCCGGAGTCGACCGGTCCGTGCTCACGCGGCGCGGCGCCGTACGGGCGGGCTTCTCAAGGATCTTCAACTTCTGGGCCGAGTCCCAGTCCTGAGCGACTACCAAGTGAGCGTATATGCCTTCGTTCGACATATCCCGGTCCCGCTTCCACCTGGCCGACGAGCATGTGATCGTGCTCTCCGAGCTGGCGGCAGGGGACGAGGTGCCCGAAGAGTTCGTGGCGGCCGGGAAGGAGCTGCTGGACTGCGGTCTGATCGATGAGGACGGGAAGTTGTCCCATCTGTTGCTGCCGCTGATGAAGACGGTCCTCACCCCGGGGGTGATCATTTCGCTGGAGGCCGCAAGCCGGCAGGGCAAGCTGCACCACGGCATGCTCATCGGTGAGGAGCACGTCGTCGCGCACGAGGCGTGGCCGGGCGTGACCGAGGCCGAGTACTCCTGCGTCGAGCCGAAGATGCTGGTCTGGAAGCTCGCCGACATGGTGAACCTTCAGCAGTCCTCGGCCGCCCGGGACACGGCTCTCTCCGTCGTCGAGACGACCATCGGCACCGTCGAGGCGGGTCTCGCGGTCCTGGAAGGCGAGCGCCTCTTCCGGTCCGCCGACGACGAGCGCGATGCGATCCGCCGGGCCCTCGCGACGGGCGGCAGCCTTGGCGAGCCGGTGCTGACACTCGTCGCCGACCTGATCTCCGAGCTCCGGTCGAGCTGGCGCCTGACCGCGGCATGGCAGGCCCACCACGAGGGCCAGGACGGTGTAGAGACGCGCGGCTTCGCCGTCTGGGACTGCGGCCCCATCGGCTACTGGCTGCGGGAGCTGCCCACCGAGCCCGCGCCCGCGGAGCGGATCACCCCGACGAGCACCTTCAGGCTCGTCCGCGTGGACGCCAAGACGATCTGGACGCGGATCACCGGCCTCCTGCCCGACGAGGGCGAACTCCGGCAACCCGCATCACGCCAGCGCCGCCAGGACTTCTGAAGCGCGTTGCAGAAGGCTGTACTTGGGCAGGTCAGGCTCACTCTGGGGCGGTTCCGTTCGTGCGGCGAGGGCGAGGTTCTGCATGTGGGCCACGGCCTGGACCGTGTGGTGGAGACCGCTTCCGCGCTGCCGGCCGCTCATCAGGCTTGAAGAACATCTGGTGAGTGACGTGCGAGTGCACGCCGCCACGAAGGTGACGGGTTGGTTTTCGTCTGACCGGGTGCTGCCAAGCGGGACCAGCGAAGTGCTCCCGTGCCGCTGATCTGATCCAGTGGAGGTGCGCCCGGCCAGGGTGGTGATCTAGAGAGGTCAGAAGTGGCATGCTCGCCCCGACCTCACTCGCGATCAGCGATAGAAAACGACAAAGAGCCGGACCCAGTGGGACTGGGTCCGGCTCTTGAAGTCTGGCACTTCCGCAGGTCAGCGGCTGATTCACGCTGGTCCGGATGAAGTGCCCCCGGCAGGATTCGAACCTGCGCACACGGCTCCGGAGGCCGTTGCTCTATCCCCTGAGCTACGGGGGCGTTCCGCCGCGTTTCGGCGGCGACGGGTAGAACCCTACCAGCTCCCACACGGTCCCCGTGAACAGGTATTTCCACCTTCCCCGAGCCGCGTCGGGAGCCGTCCCGCGGCCCCCCTCGCCGCGCCCGCGCGGGGTAGAAGTCGGCAAAACCCGGACGCGGCCCCGCCCACAGACCTACTCTCGAGTTGTGTCAGGCGCGTCCGGCCGTGTGCTCGTTGTCGACGACAACCGGGTCATCCGGCAGTTGATCAGGGTCAATCTCGAGCTGGAGGGCTTCGAGGTCGTGACCGCGGCCGATGGTGTCGAGTGCCTGGAGGTCGTGCATCGCGTCCGTCCCGATGTCGTCACCCTCGATGTGGTCATGCCCCGCCTCGACGGGCTCCGCACCGCCGCGCGGCTGCGGGATGATCCGCGGACCCGTCATCTGCCCGTCGCGATCATCAGTGCGTGCACCCAGTACGAGGTGGAGAGCGGCCTCGCCGCCGGTGTCGACGCCTTTCTCGCCAAGCCCTTCGAGCCCGCCGAGCTGGTCCGGCTCGTACGGCAGTTGATGCATCGGGAGGGCCCGCCGTCCGTCGACGGCAGGCATGGTGCCGGGCGGGCGGAAAGCGCACGGGGCTGACCGCATCGCGAAACCGGTTCGCGAAGGGCCCCCCTCCCTCCCATACGCTTGTCCCGTGACCCCCGCCGAGCTCTCTCGTACCGTGCTGCACGCCGTGTGCCGCGCGGTGGAGGACGGTGTGCTGCATGCGCCCGTGCCCGAGAGCGTCAGTGTCGAGCGGCCGCGGCCCGGGGGATGCGGGGACTACGCCACCAATGTCGCCCTGCGGCTCGCCGGGCCGGCTCGCCAGCAACCGCGTGCCATTGCCGAGGAGCTGCGGCGGCGGATCGCCCACAGCCCCGGGATCGCCCGCGTTGAGATCACCGGACCGGGGTTCCTGAACTTCACCCTCGACGCGGGCGTCCAGCAAGCCCTCGTACGGCAGGTGCTGGAGCGGGGCCTCAGCTACGGGCACGGGGACTGGGCCGCCGACCTCTCCGTACGCTTCCGGCCCGCCGACGAGCTCCGCGCCCGCGTCTGGGCCGAGACCGTCCTGGAGCTCCTGCGCGCCCAGGGCGCCGATGTCACGCACGGCGATCCGGAAGTCCTGCATGTCGTGCCCGCCCCCGCCCAGGACCTCGTCGAGCGGCTCGGTCCCGATGCCGCCCGTTGGGCTCTGCTCTCGGGCGCCGCGCACGACCGGCCGCAGGCGGGTCCGGACCTCCTCGTACAGCACGAGCGCAATCCGCTCTTCCGGGTCCGGTACGCCCACTCCCGTACGAGGGCCCTCACCGGCAATGCCGAAGAGCTCGGGTTCGCCAGTGACCCGCAGCAGCACGTCGACGCCCCCGCCCTCACCACCGCCATCGGCGACCACCCGGCCGTTCTCGCCTCCGCCGCACGCCTCCGCGCGCCCGATCGGCTCGCCCGGCATCTGGAGAGCACCGCCGACGCCTTTCTCGCCTTCCAGTACAACGTCCTGCCGTTCGGCGACGAGAAACCCATGGCCGCCCACCGTTCCCGGCTCGCGCTCGCCGAAGCCGCCGGGACGGTGCTCGCCGGTGGCCTGTCCCTGCTCGGCATCAGCGCCCCTGACTACCTGTGAGAGAAGAATGAGCCGTTCCGCACACCCCGCCGGGCCCCGCCACGCAGACGTCCTGCCCGAAGGTCACTACACCGCCCCGCCCACCGACCTCAATGTCCTCGACGAGAAGGTCTGGGCCCGCACGGTCGGCCGCAACGACGAAGGCGTCGTCACCGTCGGCGGTCTCGAAGTGACGCGGCTCGCCGAGGAGTTCGGCACCCCCGCCTACTTCCTCGACGAGGCCGACTTCCGCGCCCGCTGCCGCGCCTGGGCAGACGCCTTCGGCAAGGACGCCGACGTCTTCTACGCGGGGAAGGCCTTCCTGTCACGGGCGGTTGTGCGGTGGCTCAAGGAGGAGGGACTCAACCTGGACGTGTGTTCCGGGGGTGAGCTCACCACCGCTCTCGATGCCGGCATGCCCGCCGAACGCATCGCCTTCCACGGCAACAACAAGTCCCAGGAAGAGATCGACCGGGCCGTCGAGGCCGGTGTCGGGCGCATCGTCGTCGACTCCTTCCAGGAGATCGTCCGCGTCGCCCACACCGCCCAGCGGCTCGGCACCCGCCAGCGCGTGCAGATCCGGGTCACCGTGGGAGTGGAAGCGCACACCCACGAATTCATCGCCACCGCGCACGAGGACCAGAAGTTCGGCATCCCGCTCGCGGGCGGTCAGGCCGCCGAGGCCGTACGCCGCGCCCTCAGGCTCGACGGCATCGAGCTCATCGGCATCCACTCCCACATCGGCTCGCAGATCTTCGACACCTCCGGCTTCGAGGTGGCCGCCCACCGCGTCGTCCGCCTCCTCGCCGAGATCCGCGACGAGCACGGCATCGAGCTGCCCGAGATCGACCTCGGCGGCGGTCTCGGCATCGCGTACACCTCCGACGACGACCCGCGCGAGCCGCACGACATCGCCAAGGCGCTCAACGAGATCGTCACTCGTGAGTGTGAGGCCGCCAGGCTGCGTACGCCCCGGATCTCCGTCGAGCCGGGCCGCGCGATCGTCGGTCCCACCGCCTTCACCCTGTACGAGGTCGGCACCATCAAGCCGCTCGAGGGCCTGCGTACCTACGTCAGCGTCGACGGCGGCATGTCCGACAACATCCGCACCGCGCTGTACGACGCCGAGTACAGCGTCGCCCTGGTGTCGCGGACATCCACCGCCGGGCCGATGCTCGCCCGTGTGGTCGGCAAGCACTGCGAGAGCGGCGACATCGTGGTCAAGGACGCGTTCCTGCCCGCCGACCTCGCCCCGGGCGACCTGATTGCCGTGCCCGCGACCGGCGCGTACTGCCGCTCCATGGCCAGCAACTACAACCACGCGCTGCGCCCGCCGGTCGTCGCCGTCAAGGACGGCGAGGCGCGGGTGATCGTCCGGCGTGAGACGGAGGAAGATCTCCTGCGTCTCGACGTCGGATAGTTGAGATAGATGTCTCGCATGCCGGACGGAGGATAGAAACTTCCGTCCGGTGAGTGAGACTGGTCCACACCGTAGAAGTAATGAGAAGCGAGGTCGGATGATGCGTACGCGTCCGCTGAAGGTGGCGCTGCTGGGCTGTGGAGTGGTCGGCTCAGAGGTGGCGCGCATCATGACGACGCACGCCGAAGACCTCGCGGCCCGTATCGGCGCCCCCGTCGAGCTCGCCGGTGTCGCCGTCCGCCGCCCCTCCAAGGTGCGCGAAGGCATCGACCCGGGCCTCATCACCACGGACGCGACCGCCCTCGTCAAACGCGGCGACATCGACGTCGTCATCGAGGTCATCGGCGGTATCGAGCCCGCCCGCACCCTCATCACCACCGCCTTCGAGCACGGCGCTTCCGTCGTCTCCGCCAACAAGGCGCTGCTCGCCGAGGACGGCGCGACGCTCTACGCCGCCGCCGAGGAGCACGGCAAGGACCTCTACTTCGAGGCTGCGGTCGCCGGTGCGATTCCGCTGATCAGGCCGCTGCGCGAGTCCCTGGCCGGCGACAAGGTCAACCGGGTGCTCGGAATCGTCAACGGCACGACGAACTTCATCCTCGACAAGATGGACAGCTCCGGGGCCGGGTACTCCGAGGCCCTGGACGAGGCCACCGCCCTCGGATACGCCGAAGCCGACCCGACCGCCGACGTCGAGGGCTTCGACGCCGCCGCCAAGGCCGCCATCCTCGCCGGGATCGCCTTCCACACCCGCGTACGCCTCGACGACGTCTACCGCGAGGGCCTGACCGACGTCAGCGCCGCCGACATCGCCTCCGCCAAGCGCATGGGCTGCACCGTCAAGCTCCTCGCCATCTGCGAGCGCGCGGCCGACGGGCAGTCCGTCACGGCCCGCGTGCACCCCGCGATGATCCCGCTCAGCCACCCGCTCGCCTCCGTCCGCGAGGCGTACAACGCCGTCTTCGTCGAGGCCGAGGCCGCCGGGCAGCTGATGTTCTACGGTCCCGGCGCGGGCGGCTCGCCGACCGCGTCCGCGGTACTCGGCGACCTCGTCGCCGTATGCCGCAACAGGCTCGCCGAGTCCACCGGACCCGGTGAGTCCGCGTACACCCAGCTGCCCGTGAGCCCCATGGGCGACGTGGTGACGCGGTACCACATCAGTCTCGACGTGGCCGACAAGCCGGGCGTGCTCGCCCAGGTGGCGACGGTCTTCGCCGAGCACGGCGTGTCCATCGACACGGTCCGTCAGCAAGGTCGACAGGACGGAAACGGCGAGGCCTCCCTCGTCGTCGTCACCCACCGCGCGCCCGACGCCGCCCTTTCCGGGACCGTCGAGGCGCTGCGCAAGCTCGACACCGTGCGCGGTGTCGCCAGCATCATGCGTGTTGAAGGGGAGTAAGGGACCCATGACGACCAACGGCACCCACCAGTGGCGCGGCATCATCGAGGAGTACCGGGACCGACTCCCGGTGACGGACACGACGCCGGTCGTCACGCTCGGCGAGGGTGGTACGCCGCTCGTCCCGGCGAATGTCCTCTCCGAGCGCACGGGCTGCGAGGTGCACCTCAAGGTCGAGGGCGCCAACCCCACCGGGTCCTTCAAGGACCGCGGCATGACCATGGCCATCACCAAGGCCAAGGAGGAGGGCGCGCAGGCGGTCATCTGCGCCTCCACCGGCAACACGTCCGCGTCGGCCGCCGCCTATGCCGTACGGGCGGGAATGGTCTGTGCGGTCCTCGTGCCGCAGGGCAAGATCGCGCTGGGCAAGATGGGCCAGGCGCTGGTGTACGGCTCGCGCATCCTCCAGGTCGACGGAAACTTCGACGACTGCCTGAAGCTCGCTCGCGCGCTGTCCGACAACTACCCGGTGGCGCTGGTCAATTCGGTCAATCCGTTCCGTATCGAGGGCCAGAAGACCGCCTCGTTCGAAATCGTCGACGCGCTCGGTGACGCCCCCGACATTCATGTGCTGCCCGTCGGCAACGCCGGCAACATCACGGCGTACTGGAAGGGGTACAAGGAGTACGCCGCGGACAAGATGTCCACGCACACTCCTCGAATGTGGGGCTTCCAGGCCTCAGGATCGGCCCCGATCGTGCGCGGCGAAGTGGTCAAGGACCCCTCGACGATCGCTACAGCGATCCGGATCGGCAACCCCGCCTCGTGGCAGCAGGCGCTCGCCGCGCGCGAGGAGTCGGGCGGTTTCATCGACGAGGTGACGGACCGTGAGATCCTGCGCGCCTACCGGCTGTTGGCCTCGCAGGAGGGCGTCTTCGTCGAGCCCGCGTCCGCCGCGTCCGTCGCCGGTCTGCTCAAGGCGGCCGAGCAGGGCAAGGTCGACCCGGGCCAGAAAATCGTCTGCACCGTCACCGGCAATGGCCTCAAGGACCCCGACTGGGCCGTCGCCGGAGCGCCCCAGCCGGTCACCGTGCCGGTCGACGCGGCCGCCGCCGCCGAGCGGCTCGGACTGGCGTAAACCCGCACTCCGACGGGATGGCGTAAACCCGCCCTCCCGGAGGTGCGCGAAAGCCCCGGGGGAAAGCAAGGCAAGCCGGACATCGGCGTACGTAGGGGCACAGGAGGCCTGCGACACGCATCGTGCGCCTCCTGTGCGCCCTATGTCGCCACTGAACCTTCCTTCGATACGCTGTACCGAACCCGCCCCGCCGCATATGCCGCGGTGTTGTTGCCATTGAGGCCCACGGGTGTTCGTACGTCTTGTTCGCATTGTTCGCAGATCTCGAAAAAATCTCGTAGCCAGAACCAAGGAGTGTCATCGAGCGATGGCCGGTCCAGCGTTCCGCGCCGCCGCCGTCCGAGTGCGCGTCCCTGCCACCAGCGCCAATCTCGGCCCGGGCTTCGACGCCCTCGGCCTGTCCCTGGGGCTGTACGACGACGTCGTCGTCCGGGTCGCGGACTCCGGTCTGCACATCGACATCGCGGGCGAAGGCGCATCGACGCTGCCCCGCGATGAGAGTCATCTGCTCGTACGCTCCCTGCGTACGGCCTTCGACCTGCTCGGCGGGCAGCCGCGCGGCCTCGAGGTCGTCTGTGCCAACCGCATCCCGCACGGGCGCGGTCTGGGCTCGTCGTCGGCGGCCATCTGCGCCGGCATCGTCGCGGCCCGCGCGGTGACCATAGGGGGCGACGCCAAGCTCGACGACGCGGCACTGCTCGAGCTCGCCACCGAGATCGAGGGACACCCCGACAATGTCGCCGCGTGTCTGCTCGGCGGATTCACGCTCGCCTGGACCGACGGGGGAGCGGCGCGCGCCATCAGGATGGACCCGTCCGATTCCGTCGTTCCGGTGGTTTTCGTGCCCAGCAAGGCCGTGCTGACGGAGACCGCACGCGGGCTGCTGCCGCGTACCGTCCCCCATGTGGACGCCGCCGCCAACGCGGGCCGGGCCGCCTTGCTGGTGGAGGCGCTGACCAGGCGTCCTGAGCTGCTGCTGCCCGCCACGGAGGACCGGCTCCACCAGGAATACCGGGCCCCGGCGATGCCGCAGAGCGTCGACCTTGTCAACCGACTGCGGGCCGACGGCGTCCCTGCAGTCATCTCCGGCGCGGGCCCCACGGTCCTTGCGCTGACCGAAGACGGTGTGGCCGACAAGGTCGCACGGCTGGCGGGCGAGGGGTGGGCGGCCAACCGGCTCACCTTCGACGCCGCGGGCGCGAGTGTTCTGCCGCTCGCCCCGCAGTGACACGAGATTGCCGGTGAGGGAGAGGGGGAATGTTTGTTGGAGCCGGTAGTGTTAACCTCAAGTCTGCACCTGACGTCTTTGTGGCGCGGAGCTTCGTGTCCCCCTTCGGGACCAACATTCTTCCGGGAGCCTCCCCAACTGCCTGAGCAGCCTGCCTGAGCAGTTTCGAGCACGCTCCGGAACCGGCACGAAACCCTCGCTTTTCCAGGAGTGGGCCGAGCAGGGGGACCTCGGGCCGGACCTTGCACTGAATCTCTTTCCGCCGTTCTATCCGGCGGGACCACCGCCCCGGCATCGGTTCGCGATACGCAACCGCTGTCGGACAGCACAACCGGTCGCCGAGCCAGAAGGCCGACGTCCGCTCCAGGGAAGGACCCTTCGTGAGCGACACCACCGATCTGATGGGCGTGACTGCCGACAACAACGTCGACACCACCGCGCCCGCCGCAGGTGCTGCCTCTGGCACCACCTCACGGCGCCGCCGCTCCGGCACCGGCCTCGAGGGCATGGTCCTGGCCGAGCTGCAGCAGGTCGCGTCCGGCCTCGGCATCAGGGGCACCGCGCGCATGCGCAAGAGCCAGCTGATCGAGGTCATCAAGGAGGCGCAGGCCGGCAGCTCCGCGCCGAAGAGTGCCGAGGCGGGCACCGGCGAGGCCGAGACCAAGCCGAAGCGCCGCGCCACCTCCAAGGCCCGCACCGGCGATGCCGCCGCAGCTGAGAAGGCCGAGAAGGCCGTCGCCCAGCAGCAGATCGACATTCCGGGCCAGCCGGCCAGCGACGACCAGCCGGCCGGTGAGCGCCGCCGTCGTCGGGCCACCGCGCAGGCGGGCAGCCCGGAGACCAAGGCCGAGGCCAAGACCGAGACGGCTGTCGACGTCAAGGACGTACGGACCGAGGCGGAGCCCGAGGCCAAGGCCGAGGCTGCCACCGCCGTGTCCGCGCAGGACGGCGCCGAGGGCCGCCGCGACCGCCAGGACCGCCAGCGCGGCGAGCGTGGTGAGCGCGGGGGCGAGCGCGGACGTGACCGCCAGCGCGACCGCCAGCGCGGCAAGGGCGACGAGCAGCAGGGCGGCCAGCGCCAGCAGCGCCAGGGCGGCCAGCAGGGCGGCCAGGGCGCAGCCCCGCGTGCCGACGAGGACGACGACTTCGAGGGCGGCCGGCGCGGACGCCGTGGCCGCTACCGCGACCGTCGTGGCCGTCGTGGCCGCGACGACTTCGCCAGCGAGGTGCCGGTCTCCGACGACGACGTCCTGATCCCAGTCGCGGGCATCCTGGACATCCTCGACAACTACGCGTTCATCCGGACCTCCGGCTACCTGCCGGGTCCGAACGACGTGTACGTCTCTCTCGCCCAGGTCCGCAAGAACGGCCTGCGCAAGGGTGACCACGTCACCGGCGCCGTCCGGCAGCCGAAGGACGGCGAGCGCCGCGAGAAGTTCAACGCGCTCGTCCGCCTCGACTCCGCGAACGGCATGGCGGCCGAATCCGGCCGCGGGCGCCCGGAGTTCCAGAAGCTGACCCCGCTGTACCCGCAGGACCGGCTGCGCCTCGAGACCGACCCGGGTGTGCTGACGACCCGGATCATCGACCTCGTCGCGCCGATCGGCAAGGGCCAGCGAGGCCTGATCGTGGCCCCGCCGAAGACCGGCAAGACCATGATCCTTCAGGCGATCGCCAACGCGATCACGGTCAACAGCCCCGAGTGCCACCTGATGGTCGTCCTCGTCGACGAGCGTCCGGAAGAGGTCACCGACATGCAGCGGTCGGTGAAGGGCGAGGTCATCTCCTCGACCTTCGACCGCCCGGCCGAGGACCACACCACCGTCGCCGAGCTGGCCATCGAGCGCGCCAAGCGTCTCGTCGAGCTGGGCCACGACGTGGTCGTCCTGCTGGACTCGATCACCCGCCTGGGCCGTGCGTACAACCTCGCGGCCCCCGCCTCCGGACGCATCCTGTCCGGTGGTGTCGACTCGACCGCGCTCTACCCGCCGAAGCGCTTCTTCGGTGCCGCGCGGAACATCGAGGACGGCGGCTCGCTGACCATCCTGGCCACCGCGCTGGTCGAGACCGGCTCGCGCATGGACGAGGTGATCTTCGAGGAGTTCAAGGGCACCGGCAACATGGAGCTCAAGCTCGACCGGAAGCTCTCGGACAAGCGCATCTTCCCGGCGGTGGACGTGGACGCGTCCAGCACCCGTAAGGAAGAGATCCTGCTCGGCAGCGACGAGCTCGCCGTTACCTGGAAGCTGCGCCGGGTGCTGCACGCGCTCGACCAGCAGCAGGCGATCGAGCTGCTGCTCGACAAGATGAAGCAGACGAAGTCGAACGCCGAGTTCCTGCTGCAGATCCAGAAGACGACCCCGTCCGCCGGCAACGGCAGCGACTGACGTCGTCCCTCGTTCACCAGACCGCCCCGTCACCCAGGTGACGGGGCGGTCTCGTTTTCTCCCGAGCCCCATCAGCCGCTGGTCAACGCTCAGTTGACGTGCGTATCATGCGCTGGTTACCGGTGGGGGGGAATCCGCCGCAGCACCGAGAGAGGCCGGGGGGCCTCGGGTCCGGGCTGCCCTGTTGTTCGTTTGCCCCACCGCGCCCGTTTGTCTACCGGTGGGGCCGTGTGTGCTCTGCCGGTTCAACCCGAGGGGTTACCGAGTGCAGATACGCACCCGTGGTGGTCGTCACAAGCGCCGCATCAGAATCGCGGTACCGGCCGTCGCCGCAGTCGTGGCGGCACTCGTCGGTACGGGCCTGGCCATGTCCGGCTCCCAGGCCGCCGAGACCGAGGGCCCCCAGCTGGGCTCCCGGCAGCAGATCGACCCGCTGTCGCAGCAGGAACTGCGCAGCCGCACGATCGAGGCGATGAAGGCCGACAAGGCCAGCAAGCGCACTCTCGTGCAGCAGCCCTCCTCCTCGTCGTCGTCCGAGACGACGTCGGCGCCGAGCGCCCGCATCATCGGTGGTTCGACGACGACCATCTCGGCGGCGCCCTGGATGGCCCAGCTCCACTTCGCGGACAGCCTGGGCAACGGCTACTTCTGCGGCGGCGTCGTCGTCGCCCCGACGAAGGTCGCCACCGCCGCGCACTGCGTCAAGGGCATCAAGTGGTACGAGACCGGCACGGTCATCACCGGTACCGACCAGCTGCCCACCGAGCTGTCCGACGGCAGCTGGGACTTCCACGGCGGTGTCCTGCGGGGCGCCTACCGCCAGTGGAACCACCCGGCGTACAGCGCGGCCACCATCGACAACGACGTTGCCGTGCTCACGCTGACCTCGCCGGTCTCCGTGAAGCCGCTGCCGATCATGCAGAACACGGACACCGCGCTGTACACGCCGGGCACGGACGCCAAGGTGTACGGCTGGGGCCGTACCAGCTCCACCGTGACCAACAGCGCCTCGCAGACGCTGAAGGTCGCCGACGCGGACATCAACTCCAACGCCGCCTGCCAGACGGCCTACGGCTCGTCCTACGTCGTCGGCCACATGATCTGCGCGGGAGCCGCGCCGACCGGTGACGACAGCACCAGCGAGACCACCTGCAACGGTGACTCCGGCGGCCCGCTGGTGGCCGGCGGCAAGCTCGTCGGCCTGGTCTCCTGGGGCGACCAGAACTGCTCGGCCGTCGGCAAGTACGGCGTCTACGCCAAGGTCAGCACGTACTCGGCCCCGATCCGGGCCCGCGTCAACGACACCAACTGGACCGGCGACCACACGGCCGACCTGCTGGCCCGTCGCGCCTCCGACAGCACGCTGTTCGGCTGGACCTCGAAGGTCACCTCGCTCACCCGCCAGTACAACCACGGCTACTTCGGCGGCGTGACCCTGATGGTCCAGGCCGACCTCAACCGCGACGACTACCAGGACCTGCTTTACCGGCTGTCGAACGGTGACGTCTACTGGGCCTACGACCCGGACCTGGCGCCGAAGCTCATCGCCAAGGGCTGGGGAGCGCACAAGCAGATCCTGGTCCCCGGCGACCTGACCGGCGACGACCTGCCGGACATGATGGCGGTCAACTCCTCCGGCAACGCCTACCTCTACCCGGGCAAGGGCACCGGCGCCTTCGCCGCGCCGGTCCTGATCGGCGCCGGCTGGGGTCAGTACGGCATCGTCCGCGGCCACGGTGACTTCACCGGCGACGGCAGGGCCGACATCCTGGCCCGCGGCGCCGGTGGCGCCACCTACCTGTACACGGGTACCGGCAAGGCCACCGGCACGTTCGCGGCCCGCCGTCTCGTCGGCACCTTCGGCAGCTCCTTCAACGCGCTGGTCACCACCGGCGACGTGAACAGCGACGGAAACGCCGACCTGTTCGTCCGTGACACCACGGGCAAGCTGTGGCTCTACCCGGGCAACGGCAAGTCCACCGGTGGGATCTTCGCCACACGTGTCGCCTTCGGCACAGGCTGGCAGGCGTACAACCTCTTCGGCTAAAGCCCAGCGCACACGCCGATTGGTGCCCACCGCGCAGTCGCGGTGGGCACCAGGCGTTTCTCAGGGGGTTCTCAGACCCCCGTGCAACCCTTCTTGGTGCTTCACCGTCTGAACCAGTGCCGACACCGCGCCTGAAACACCACGGCAGGGGGTAGCGGGACCATCGAGAGCCGAGGAGAACATGGCCGACCAGAGCAGCAGCGGCAGCCGAATACGCAGCCGCGGCAAGCGCCGTAAACAGCCCACCGCACGCCACCGGGCGCTGACCGTCGCGGGGTGGTCCGCCGCGGGACTGGTGCTGGTCGGCGGGTCCGGCCTCGGTTACGTCTACTTCAAGCTCAACGGCAATCTCCAGGGCGTCGACATCAACTCCGCACTCGGCACCGACCGCCCCAAGAACATCGACAACGGCTCCATGGACATCCTGGTCCTGGGCTCCGACTCCCGCTCCGGTGCCAATGCCGAGTACGGCGTGGACGAAGGCGCCGCGCGCTCGGACACCGCGATGATCGTGCACGTCTACCAGGGCCACAAGAAGGCAAGCGTCGTCTCCGTCCCGCGTGACACCCTCGTCGACCGCCCCCAGTGCACGGACGAGAAGGGCAAGCCCGCCCCCGCTGAGAAGCGGGCGATGTTCAACACCGCGTACGAGGTCGGTGGCCCCGCGTGTGCGGTCAAGACCGTCGAGAAGATGTCCGGCATCCGCATGGACCACTACATCGAGGTCGACTTCACCGGTTTCAAGAAGCTCATCGACAAACTGGGCGGTGTGGAGATCACCACCACCAAGGCGATCGACGACTCCAAGAGCCACCTCGACCTCGAGCCCGGCACGCACAAGCTCAACGGGGAGCAGTCGCTCGGTCTCGTACGCACCCGCAAGAGCGTCGGCGACGGCAGCGACCTTGGCCGAATACAGCTGCAGCAGGCCTTCATGAAGGCGTTCATCGATCAGGTCAAGCACGTCGGCGTCTTCAGCAACCCCAAGCGGCTCTTCGATGTCGCCGACACCGCCACCAAGGCGATCACGCCCGACTCCGAGCTCGACTCGGTCAATGAGCTGATGGACTTCGCCCGTGGGCTCAGCGGCCTCGGCGCCAAGGACGTACACATGATCACGATGCCGGTGGAGTACGACCCGGCCGACCCCAACCGTGTGGTGCCGATCAAGGCCGCGGCCCAGCAGGTCTGGACGGCGATCAAGCAGGACAAGCCGATTCCGGCCTCCGCGGTCAAGGATTCGGCGGGCGACAAGGGCGACGCGGGCACCGTCGTCAAGAACCGGTAGCCCAGCCGCTACCCCCAGGGGGAATAGTTCCGGCCGGACCCCGGTTTTGGGAGTTACGGCCGGTCCTGGCAGACTGGTACGTCGGCCCCGGTTCACGTACGAGCAATCCGCCCGTGCGACCCGGTGCCCTCCCGAAACTAGGAGACACCTTGAAGCGCGACATCCACCCCGAGTACGTCGAGACCCAGGTCAGCTGTACCTGTGGCGCGTCGTTCACCACTCGCAGCACCATCGGCAGCGGCAACATTCGTGCCGAGGTCTGCTCCGAGTGCCACCCGTTCTACACGGGCAAGCAGAAGATCCTCGACACCGGTGGCCGTGTGGCCCGCTTCGAGGCCCGCTTCGGCAAGGCTGCCGGCTCCGCCAAGAAGTAGCGAGCCACTGCGCCGGCCCTCGGCCGCCCCTGACCGGGGTGGCCGAGGCCGGCGCTTTGTCCGTTCTGAGCAGCCCCCTTCGCGTACGAAAGACCAGGAGCCCCCGATGTTCGAGGCGGTCGAGGAACTGATCGGCGAACACGCCGATCTCGAGAAGAAGCTCGCCGATCCCTCGGTCCACGCGGACCAGGCGAACGCGCGCAAGCTCAACAAGCGCTACGCCGAGCTGACCCCCATCGTGGGCACGTACCGCTCCTGGAAGCAGACCGGGGACGACATCGGGACCGCGCGTGAACTCGCCGCCGACGACCCGGAGTTCGCCGCCGAGGTCAAGGTGCTGGAGAAGCAGCGCGAGGAACTCACCGAGAAGCTGCGGCTGCTGCTCGTACCGCGCGACCCCAGCGACGACAAGGACGTCATCCTCGAGGTCAAGGCGGGCGCGGGCGGCGACGAGTCCGCCCTGTTCGCCGGTGATCTGCTGCGGATGTATCTGCGCTACGCGGAGCGCGTCGGCTGGAAGACCGAGATCATCGACGCGACCGAGTCCGAGCTGGGCGGCTACAAGGACGTCCAGGTCGCGGTGAAGACCAAGGGCGGCAACGGCGCGACCGAGCCCGGGCAGGGCGTCTGGGCGCGGCTGAAGTACGAGGGCGGGGTGCACCGCGTGCAGCGGGTGCCCTCCACCGAGTCCCAGGGCCGTATCCACACCTCCGCGGCCGGTGTGCTCGTCACGCCCGAGGCGGAGGAGATCGACGTCGAGATCCATGCCAATGATCTCCGTATCGATGTGTACCGCTCCTCCGGGCCGGGCGGCCAGTCCGTCAACACCACCGACTCCGCGGTGCGCATCACGCACCTGCCGACCGGCGTCGTCGCCTCCTGCCAGAACGAGAAGAGCCAGCTCCAGAACAAGGAGCAGGCCATGCGTATCCTGCGTTCGCGGCTGCTGGCCGCGGCCCAGGAGGCGGCCGAGCAGGAAGCGTCGGACGTCCGCCGCAGCCAGGTCCGCACAGTTGACCGCTCCGAGAAGATCCGTACGTACAACTTCCCGGAAAACCGCATCTCGGACCACCGGGTCGGCTTCAAGGCGTACAACTTGGACCAGGTCCTCGACGGGGATCTCGACGCGGTGATCCAGGCCTGCGTCGACGCCGACTCCGCCGCCAAGCTCGCCGCCGCCCAGTAAGTCCAGCACCCAGCAGACAGCACCAGCCCGGAGGACCAGCGTGCAGCAACATTTTGGGGGGCGACCCCCAAGCCCCCGAAGTCTGCTGCTTGCCGAGGTGGCCCAGGCCACCCAGCGGCTGGCCGACGCCGGCGTGCCCTCACCGCGCTTCGACGCGGAAGAGCTCGCCGCGTTCGTCCACGGTGTGAAGCGGGGAGAGCTGCACAACGTCCCGGACGGTGACTTCGACGCCCGCTACTGGGAGGCCGTCGCCCGCCGCGAGGCCCGCGAGCCGCTCCAGCACATCACCGGCCGCGCCTTCTTCCGCTATCTGGAACTGCAAGTCGGACCCGGCGTCTTCGTGCCGCGCCCGGAGACCGAATCGGTCGTCGGCTGGGCCATAGACGCCGTACGGGCCATGGACGTCGTCGAGCCGCTCATCGTCGACCTGTGTACGGGATCGGGCGCGATCGCGCTGGCCATGGCGCAGGAGGTGCCGCGCTCGCGGGTGCACGGCGTGGAGCTGTCCGAGGACGCGCTCCAGTGGACGCGCAAGAACGCCGAGGGCACGCGCGTCACCATCCACCAGGGCGACGCGCTGAGCGCCCTGCCGGAGCTGGACGGGCAGGTGGACCTGGTCATCTCCAATCCGCCGTACATCCCGCTCACGGAGTGGGAGTATGTCGCCCCCGAGGCCCGCGACCACGACCCGGACATGGCCCTGTTCTCCGGCGAGGACGGCCTCGACACCATTCGCGGCATCGAGCGCACCGCGCACCGGCTGCTGCGTCCCGGCGGCCTCGTCGTCGTCGAGCACGCGGACACGCAGGGCGGCCAGGTGCCGTGGATCTTCAGTGAAGAGGCCGGCTGGGCGGATGCCGCCGACCACCCTGATCTGAACAAGCGGCCGCGCTTCGCGACCGCGCGCAAGGCAACGCCATGACGAAGCACGTGACCACGCATGTGTACGAGGAGGCCCGCTGATGGCTCGGCGATACGACTGCAACGACGCGACGGATCGCATCACCGGTCTGCGTGAAGCCGCATCGGCCGTCCGCCGCGGCGAGCTGGTCGTGCTGCCCACCGACACCGTGTACGGGATCGGTGCGGACGCCTTCAGCTCCGAGGCCGTCGCCGACCTGCTGGAGGCCAAGGGGCGCGGCCGCAATATGCCCACCCCTGTCCTCATCGGCTCTCCGAACACCCTGCACGGCCTCGTCACCGACTTCTCCGAGCAGGCCTGGGAGCTCGTCGACGCGTTCTGGCCGGGCGCGCTGACCCTCGTCGCCAAGCACCAGCCCTCGCTCCAGTGGGACCTGGGCGACACCCGCGGCACCGTGGCGATCCGTATGCCGCTGCACCCCGTCGCCATCGAACTGCTCACCGAGGTCGGCCCGATGGCCGTCTCCAGCGCCAACCTGACCGGGCACCCGGCGCCTGAGGACTGTGACGCCGCGCAGGAGATGCTCGGCGACTCGGTCTCGGTCTACCTGGACGGCGGCCCGACCCCGGGCATCGTTCCGTCCTCCATCGTCGATGTCACGGGCAAGTTCCCGTTGCTGCTGCGTGAGGGAGCGCTCTCGCCGGACGAGCTGCGCAAAGTCGTACCCGACCTCGAGGTGGCCAGTTGACCGCCCCTGAGGGGCGTGGCAAAGCGGAATCCGTCAGCACCAACTCCACTTTCCGCATCCTCCACGTCAGCACCGGCAACGTCTGCCGCTCGCCGATCACCGAGCGGCTGACCCGCCATGCCCTGAGCGTCCGCCTCGGCGACCGGCTCACGGGCGGCCTGATCGTGGAGAGCGCGGGCACCTGGGGCCACGAGGGCGCCCCGATGGAGGCCAACGCCGAGGTCGTCCTCGCCGACTTCGGCGCGGACGCGACCGGGTTCGTGGGCCGCGAGCTGCTCGACGAGCATGTGATCCGCGCGGACCTGGTCCTCACGGCGACCAGGGACCACCGGGCCCAGGTGATCTCGATGGGCCACTCGGCGGGCCTGCGCACCTTCACGCTCAAGGAGTTCACGCGACTCGTGCGCGCGATAGACCCGACAACGCTGCCGGACCCGCACGAGGGCGTCGTGGAGCGCGCCCGTGCCCTGGTCAGGGCGGCGGCGGCGCTGCGCGGCTGGCTGCTGGCGCCGAGCCCGGACGCGGACGAGGTGTACGACCCGTACGGTGCGCCGATCACCTTCTTCCGGTCGATCGGCGACGAGATCCAGCAGGCGCTGGATCCGGTGGTGACGGCGCTGACGGGGGTACCGGCGCGCCGCTGAGCCCGGGCCTGAGTCATGGCGGGCGCGGCGGCGGGGCCCGGCCTACATTGGAGGGGCCGCCACACCACGCGAGGCCCGGAGCCCAAGATGTCGGTCACCGCTGCACCAGACGCCGCCCACATCACCTACCACGGCGCGGACTTCGAGGCCCTGCGCCGCCAGGATCCCCAGATCGCCGAGGTGATCCTGGGGGAACTGGGCCGGCAGAGCGACAGCCTTCAGCTCATCGCCGCGGAGAACTTCACCTCGCCCGCGGTCCTCGCCGCCCTCGGCTCCCCGCTCGCCAACAAGTACGCCGAGGGCTATCCCGGCGCCCGCCACCACGGCGGCTGTGAACTCGTCGACGCCGCCGAGCGGATCGCCGTCGAGCGCGCCATGGCCCTGTTCGGCGCACAGCACGCCAACGTCCAGTCGCACTCCGGCTCTTCAGCCGTCCTCGCCGCATACGCGGCGCTGCTCAAGCCCGGCGACACGGTCCTGGCCATGGGCCTTTCGTACGGCGGCCATCTCACCCACGGCTCGCCCGCCAACTTCTCCGGCCGCTGGTTCGACTTCGTCGGCTACGGCATCGACGCCGACACCGGGCTCATCGACTACGAGCAGGTCCGCACCCTGGCGCGGCACCACAGGCCCAAGGCCGTCGTCTGCGGCTCGATCTCGTATCCCCGGCACCCCGACTACGCCGCCTTCCGCGAGATCGCCGACGACGTGGGCGCGTATCTGATCGCCGACGCCGCCCATCCGATGGGCCTCATCGCGGGCGGCGCGGCCCCCAGCCCCGTCCCGTACGCCGATGTGGTGTGCGCCACCACCCACAAGGTGCTGCGCGGGCCGCGCGGCGGAATGATCCTGTGCGGGGCCGAGCTGGCCGAACGCATCGACCGGGCGGTGTTCCCCTTCACGCAGGGCGGCGCCCAGATGCACACGATCGCCGCCAAGGCCGTCGCCTTCGGCGAGGCGTCGACGCCCGCGTTCAGCACGTACGCCCACCAGGTGGTCGCCAACGCACGCGTGCTCGCAGACGGGCTCGCCGCGGAGGGCTTCGCGGTACTGACCGGCGGCACCGACACCCATCTGATCAGCGCGGATCCGGCCCCACTGGGCGTGGACGGCAAGACGGCCCGCGGCCGTCTCGCGGCGGCCGGGCTGGTCCTGGACACCTGCGCACTGCCGTACGGCGACGGACGCGGCATCCGTCTGGGCACGGCGGCGGTCACGACGCAGGGCATGGGCGAGGCCGAGATGGCCCGTATCGCGGTGCTCCTCGCCGCGGCGCTGCGTGAGAACGTCAAGGCGCGTGCCGAGGTGCTGGAGATGACACGGCGTTTCCCGCCCTATCCTGGATAGTTTCCCGATCCCGGAAGCCAACCGCTATTGCCTGATCCGGCATAACCGGATCAGGCAATAGCGGCTGCTATCTCCTTGGACAAGGATGACGACGCAAAGAGCCCAGGACGGAATTGCCTCGCGCCCGGGCCTGTCGTTTGAAAGGTCTTTTGTGAACAACAAGAAGTTCGTCCCCGCCGCTGTCCTCGCAGGGGCGGTATTCACTGCGCTCATGACCCCCAGCGCCAACGCCGTGAGTCAGCCTGCGGGACCGTCTGTCAAGGTCGCCGCAGCACCCGCGAGCGCTCAGGACGTCGAGCGGGCGAGCCTCAAGTGCTCGAGCCCCAGTGGCGCGGCCACGAATTACTCCTGGGGCACGGGCAGCAGTGACTCCACCACCGTCTACTTCAACAATCACTGTTCGCACAAGATGGACGCCCTGCTTCACTTCGAGGCCGGCGGCGGGCAGAAGACCACCAGGTGCATGACCACCAATGGTGGGACGCAGGGCAACAAGAGGTTCACCGTTACCCGCTACCACCTGAAGAAGATCACCAAGGGTTGCTGACCTTGTACGGAAAGCGACGATCGCGGTGCCATCGAGTCGATTCGGCTTGTCGAGCGCCGCGAACGCTGCTGTGCAGGTACGGGACGATGTGACGTACAAGGCGTCTTGCTGGGCTGCGTGTCGGAGGGCTAGGTGTACTGCCCGGGCAGGTTGGTTGAGTTTGTGCGACGACACGGTCTGAATCTGGCCGATGGCGAAGGCCTCCGGTTGTGGAGTGGAGCTGTCTAGGAACCGCTCCGCCAACCTGGAGGCCTTCGTGTCTCACGCTAACGCTGCTTTGACTCCTCGTGCCCGTCTTCGCCTGGCGCGTCTGATTGTTGATGACGGGTGGCCGGTCGCTCGTGCGGCCGAGCGTTACGACGTGTCCTGGCCGACCGCGAAGCGGTGGGCCGACCGTTACGCCGAGTCCGGTCCGGCAGCGATGGCTGACCGGTCCTCACGGCCGCACCGCAGTCCTGCCCGAACCACGCAGCCGCAGGTCCGCAAGATCGTGCACCTGCGCTGGAAGCAGCGTCTGGGCCCGGTCCAGATCGCCGGACGGCTGGGCATGCCTGCCTCCACCGTGCACGCGGTCCTGACCCGGTGCCGGATCAACCGGCTGTCCCACGTCGACCGCGCCACCGGCGAGCCGGTCCGCCGCTACGAACACGACCATCCCGGCGCGATGCTCCACATCGACGTGAAGAAGCTCGGGAACGTTCCCGACGGCGGCGGCTGGCGCTACGTCGGACGCGTCCAGGGCCGCAGGAACCGCGCCGCGACACCGGACAGGCCCCGCAACAAGTACCGCGGACCGCTGCTGGGAACCGCGTTCGTCCACACCGTCGTCGACGACCATTCCCGGGTCGCCTACGCCGAGATCTGCGACGACGAGAAGGCCGCCACCGCAGTCGGTGTCCTGCGGCGCGCGGTCGACTGGTTCGCCGCCCGCGGTGTGAGGGTCGAGCGGGTCCTGACCGACAACGGCTCGGCCTACCGCTCCCGGCACTGGACACAAGCCTGCACCGAGCTGGGAATCACGCCGAAGAAGACCCGGCCCTACCGGCCACAGACCAATGGCAAGGTCGAACGCTTCCATCGCACCCTGGCCGACGGCTGGGCCCTCGGCCGCTTCTACTCCAGCGAATCAGCCCGCCGCAAAGCCCTGCCGGCCTGGCTCCATCACTACAATCACCACCGCCCCCACACCGCAACCAGCGGCAAACCACCCATCACCAGGTTGACCAACGTCCCTGGGCAGTACAGCTAGGACAGTTTCCGTCATCGCAGCTCGCAAGGCGCCTACTGCCTTTTCACCGCACAACGAATCGGACGCCTTCCGGTGGATCCGGGCTGAGCCGTCGCGGACACGTCAGGTACTCTGGCTTGAAGATCGACGCGCGATTGCCCAGGTCGGCCGCTCAAGGGTGTGGTGCGCACAACTCGACCACTGTGCACACCAGGTAGTACCCATGCTGCGACAGTCAGCGGTTCATGCTCCGGGCATCTCGCCGACTTGGATGAGCAAGTAGGGGGAATCTTGGCTGGCCTTACCATCTGTTCCGGGGCACAGGGGAGTTCTGGCCCAGAGAACCGAACGGCGGAATTGTCCAGGCTGACAGCAAGGGAAGCCGAAGTGCTCCTCCTCCTTGCCGATGGCCAGCCGAATCGGACACTGGCGCGGAGACTGGGCATAGCGGAACGGACGCTTCGTGCCCACATCACGAGCCTCACGAGAAAGCTTGGCATCGGGTCAAGACTGGAGGCCGCGCTGTTCGCCGATCGCCACCGCAATTCGGTGACGCAGGGCGAGACCGGCAGCGCCGATACCCGGCCGACTGTCTCGCAGGACTCCCGGTCGGCAGACTGACTCGCTGACCAGGGAAGAAGCTCACGACGCAGCAGTCCGGGTCGTCGGGAGGCGGCCCGGGATGCGATGTCGCCCACTCCGTGTAGGCCCGGGGTGGAACCGTTCAGGTCCGCCCTTGTGTATCAGTGAGTGGGCGGACGCCCTGCTGATGCGAATAGGGTGTACTGCTGAGATGGCCAGCGATTCCTGTGGGGCAGCCCGTGCGTGATTACCTGCTGACGCTCTGTGTCACGGCTGCGGTGACCTATCTGCTGACCGGTCCGGTGCGGAAGTTCGCCATCGCGTCCGGCGCGATGCCGCAGATCCGTGCCCGAGACGTACACCGAGAGCCGACACCGCGACTCGGCGGTATCGCCATGTTCTTCGGTCTGTGCGCGGGACTGCTGGTCGCCGACCATCTGCAGAACCTGAACAGCGTCTTCGAGCTGTCCAACGAACCGCGTGCGCTGCTCTCCGGCGCGGCCCTGATCTGGATCATCGGCGTTCTGGACGACAAGTTCGAGATCGACGCCCTGATCAAGCTCGGCGGCCAGATGATCGCCGCGGGTGTGATGGTGATCCAGGGTCTGACGATCCTGTGGATCCCCGTGCCCGGCGTCGGCGTCGTCGCGCTGACCAGTTGGCAGGGCACGCTGCTGACCGTCGCCCTCGTCGTGATCACCATCAACGCGGTCAACTTCGTGGACGGCCTCGACGGTCTCGCCGCCGGCATGGTCTGCATCGCCGCCGCGGCCTTCTTCCTGTACGCGTACCGGATCTGGTTCAGCTACGGCATCGAGGCCGCTGCCCCCGCGACCCTGTTCACCGCGATCCTGATGGGCATGTGTCTCGGTTTCCTGCCGCACAACATGCACCCGGCGCGGATCTTCATGGGCGACTCGGGCTCGATGCTGATCGGACTGGTGCTCGCCGCGGCCGCGATCTCGGTGACCGGCCAGGTGGACCCCGACGCCCTGAAGATCTTCGAGGGCAGCACCCGCCAGGCCACGCACGCCGCGCTGCCGGTCTTCATCCCGCTGCTGCTGCCGCTGACCATCATCGCGATCCCGGTCGCCGACCTGCTGCTCGCGATCGTGCGGCGTACGTGGAACGGGCAGTCGCCCTTCGCCGCCGACCGTGGCCATCTACACCACCGGCTCCTGGAGATCGGACATTCGCACAGCCGCGCTGTCCTGATCATGTACTTCTGGTCGGCGCTGATCGCCTTCGGCGTTGTCGCGTACTCCGTGCACTCGGCGTCGATGTGGATCGTCCTGCTCATCGTCGCGCTCAGCGCGGTGGGGCTGGTGCTTCTGCTGCTGCCGCGCTTCACCCCGCGCGCCCCGCGCTGGGCGGAGGCCTTCGTGCCGCCCCGCTACCGGCGCCGTGCGGTGCGGCCCGAGCAGGCCGCCCAGCCCGCGCTCGCGTACGAGACGGATGCCGCGCAGGAGGAGTCCGAGGAACGCGCGCCCGTCGCGGCGGGGGTCAACGGCGTCAACGGAGCGACTGCCATCGGCGCCCGTTCGCGCCTCCCGGACCGGAGGAAGGCCGGGACGCGCGGCTGACGTGTGGAGACATGGGCGCCCAATACCAGACATAACGGCGTCTTGTCCTGCACACACGCGCGGGGTCACTCTCATGTGTGATGGTCGGCACACTCCTAGGTAAAGACCTCATCAAATAGTTTGTGATACCGTTCACGAAACCCGGCGACAGAGTCGAAGGGCCGTAGTGCGACGGCTCATTGGCGTGAGGTTCGCCCTCGCTCCGGGCCTACGCTCGTCCATGACGACACTCATGCCCCCACCACCAGCGGAGCTGCCGCCATGCGGTCCAATGACGCCCGAACACTCCTTCAAGCTGCCCTGCCCACCGCCGGCGCCGGCGTTCTCGCCGCCGTGATCAGCGGTGTGGTGGCGGGCGGCAAGGGAGCTGTGGGCGCCGTTGTCGCGACGGTGATTGTGATCCTCTTCATGGGGATCGGACTTGTGGTCCTCGAACGGACAGCCAAGTCTCTTCCGCACCTGTTCCAGGGCATGGGTCTCATGCTCTATGCGGCGCAGATTCTGCTGCTGTTCATCTTTGTCGCCGCATTCAAGAACACCACGCTGTTCAACCCCAAGGCCTTCGCCATCACGCTGGTCGCGACGACCCTGGTATGGATCGCCGCTCAGACCCGTGCGCACATGAAGGCCAAGCTGCTTTACGTCGAACCCGACCCCTCCTCGAGCGAGAAGCCCGAGAACAAGGGGTCGAAGTCGTGAGGGGTAGGGCCGGTATAAGTGCGCGTTCGCGATCCTGCTATCGTCCGGTGCCAACTGCGGCACTGCGGGCGCGGGCATCTGAGCTGACGCCTGCTCAAGCGCGAGGCTCCATGCCTGCCAGCCGCCCCCACATCCGTAACACCTGTCCAGTGCCGATCAGCGGCTGCGCGCCGCGCCGACACAACGAGGTTGCCGTACCTATGCGCCACGCTGAAGGAGCCCGCGGTGAGTGCTGACCCGACGACGGTGCTCGCCTTCGAGACCGACTGCCACCTTTTTGACGGGTGTGGCTTCGATGCTCCGGGCCTGCATTCATTCCTCTTCGAGCCGCTCTTGGGCGACGCCGACGGCAACGGCCTGTACTTCAACAAGCCGATGCTGCTCGCCCTACTCGGTTCCATCATCGTGGTGGGCTTCTTCTGGGTCGCTTTCCGTAAGCCGAAGATGGTCCCGGACAAGCTGCAGATGGTCGCCGAGGCCGGTTACGACTTCGTGCGGCGCGGCATCGTCTACGAGACGATCGGCAAGAAGGACGGCGAGAAGTATGTCCCGCTCGCCGTCTCGCTGTTCTTCTTCATCTGGATGATGAACCTCTGGTCGATCATCCCGATCGCCTCATTCCCGGTGACGTCGATCATCGCGTACCCGATGGTCCTGGCGCTGATCGTCTACGTCACCTGGGTCTCGCTGACGTTCAAGCGGCACGGCTTTGTCGGCTTCTTCAAGAACGTGACGGGCTACGACAAGACGCTCGGCCCGGTGCTGCCGCTTTCCATGACCATCGAGTTCTTTTCGAACCTGCTGGTCCGCCCGTTCACACACGCCGTACGACTCTTCGCGAACATGTTCGCAGGTCACACGCTGCTGCTGCTCTTCACGATCGCCAGCTGGTACATGCTGAACGGCATCGGCATCGCGTACTCAGGTGTCTCGTTCGTGATGGTCATCATCATGACGGCCTTCGAGCTCTTCATCCAGGCCGTCCAGGCCTATGTGTTCGTGCTCCTGACCTGCAGCTACATCCAGGGCGCGCTCGCAGAGCACCACTGAGTACCGCTCATCGATCCCATATTCGTCCGGTGGCCAACCCCCACCGGTCCGTAAAGAGAAGGAAGAACTGGCATGTCCCAGACCCTCGCTGCTGTTACTGGTGACCTCGGCTCCGTCGGTTACGGTCTTGCGGCCATCGGCCCCGGCGTCGGTATCGGCATCATCTTCGGTAACGGCACCCAGGCCCTGGCCCGTCAGCCCGAGGCCGCCGGCCTGATCCGCGCCAACCAGATCCTCGGCTTCGCCTTCTGTGAGGCGCTGGCCCTCATCGGCCTCGTCATGCCGTTCGTCTACTAAGACGAACGACAAGACGACCGTCCCTTTCGACGAAAGGCACTGATGTGAACACCGCTCTGGTTTTCCTGGCGCAAGAGGGTGAGAAGGAGAATCCCCTCATTCCGCCGTGGCCCGAGCTCGTCATCGGCCTGATCGCCTTCGTCATCGTCTTCGGTTTCCTCGCCAAGAAGCTCCTCCCGAACATCAACAAGGTTCTGGAGCAGCGCCGAGAAGCCATCGAAGGTGGCATCGAGCAGGCCGCTGCGGCCAAGGTCGAAGCCGAAAGCGTGCTCGAGCAGTACAAGGCTCAGCTCGCCGAGGCGCGCCACGAGGCAGCCCGGATGCGCCAGGAGGCCACCGAGCAGGGTGCCGCGATCATCCAGGAGATGAAGGCGGAAGGCCAGCGGCAGCGTGAGGAGATCATCGCTGCCGGTCACACCCAGATCGAGGCCGACCGCAAGGCCGCTGCCGCGGCGCTGCGCCAGGACGTCGGCAAGCTCGCCACCGAACTGGCCGGCAAGCTCGTCGGTGAGTCCCTCGAGGACCACGCCCGGCAGAGCCGCACCATCGACCGCTTCCTCGACGCACTCGAGGACAGCGCTTCGAAGGCAGAGGCCGGGCGATGAACGGAGCGAGCCGCGAGGCACTGGCTGCCGCACGCGAGTCCCTTGACGCGCTGACCGACAACACGTCGGTCGACGTGGCAAAGCTCGCCGAGGAGCTGGCCGCCGTCACCGCGCTGCTCAACCGTGAGGTGTCGCTGCGTCGGGTCCTGACCGACCCGGCGCAGGCCGGCGAGGCCAAGGCCGAGCTGGCGGGACGCCTGCTGCGCGGTCAGGTGGGCGGCGAGACCGTCGACCTGATCTCCGGCATGGTGCGTTCCCGCTGGTCGCGGTCGCGTGACCTGGTCGACTCGGTCGAGGAGCTGGCGGCCTCCGCCGAGCTCACCGTGGCCCAGCGGGCCGACGCGCTCGACGATGTAGAGGACGAGCTGTTCCGGTTCGGCCGGATCATCGACTCCGCCAAGGACCTGCGGTCCGCGCTGACCGACAAGTCGGCGCCGGCTTCTGCCAAGGGTGAGCTGCTGCGCAGCCTGCTCGGCGGCAAGGCCAACCCGGTCACCGAGCGTCTGGTCGTCCGTCTTGTCACCCAGCCCCGGGGACGTAGCCTGGAGGCGGGACTCGAGTCCCTGTCCAAGCTCGCCGCGGCGCGCCGGGACCGGATGGTCGCCGTCGTCACCTCGGCGGTGCCGCTGACCGACGAGCAGAAGCAGCGCCTCGGCGCCGGTCTTGCGCGGATCTACGGCCGCCAGATGCACCTGAACCTCGACGTGGACCCCGAGGTCCTCGGCGGGATCTCGGTGCGTGTCGGTGGCGAGATCATCAACGGCAGCATCGCGGAGCGTCTCGACGAGGCAGCCCGCCGTATGGCCGGCTGACCAAGCCAGTAACTGAACAAGCAGTACGAGCGGCCCGGTTGGGCCGTGCAGAGATTGCAGAAGATTCCTGGGGGTCGCCCCCAGACCCCCTAAGAAACTTCGGGCCCAACAAGGAGAGCAGGGAACCCAGATGGCGGAGCTCACGATCCGGCCGGAGGAGATCCGGGACGCGCTGGAGAACTTTGTCCAGGCGTACAAGCCGGACGCGGCCTCGCGCGAGGAGGTCGGCACGGTCAGCGTTGCCGGCGACGGCATCGCGAAGGTCGAGGGTCTTCCCTCGGCCATGGCGAACGAGCTGCTGAAGTTCGAGGACGGCACCCTCGGTCTCGCCCTCAACCTCGAGGAGCGCGAGATCGGCTGCGTCGTTCTCGGCGAGTTCAGCGGTATCGAGGAAGGCCAGCCGGTCACCCGCACCGGCGAGGTCCTGTCCGTCGCTGTAGGCGAGGGCTACCTGGGTCGCGTCGTCGACCCGCTCGGCACCCCGATCGACGGCCTCGGCGAGATCGAGACCGACGGACGCCGCGCCCTCGAGCTGCAGGCCCCTGGCGTCATGGTCCGTAAGTCGGTGCACGAGCCGATGCAGACCGGCTACAAGGCTGTCGACGCCATGGTGCCGATCGGCCGCGGCCAGCGTCAGCTGATCATTGGTGACCGTCAGACCGGCAAGACCGCTCTGGCCGTCGACACGATCATCAACCAGCGCGACAACTGGCGCTCGGGCGACCCGAAGAAGCAGGTCCGCTGCATCTACGTCGCCATCGGCCAGAAGGGCTCCACCATCGCGTCCGTGCGCGGTGCGCTGGAGGAGGCAGGCGCCCTCGAGTACACGACGATCGTCGCGGCTCCGGCGTCCGACCCGGCCGGCTTCAAGTACCTGGCGCCGTACACCGGCTCGGCCATCGGCCAGCACTGGATGTACCAGGGCAAGCACGTCCTGATCATCTTCGACGACCTGTCGAAGCAGGCCGACGCCTACCGCGCCGTGTCGCTGCTGCTGCGCCGCCCGCCGGGCCGCGAGGCCTACCCGGGCGACGTCTTCTACCTGCACTCGCGTCTGCTGGAGCGCTGCGCCAAGCTCTCCGACGACATGGGCGCCGGTTCGATGACGGGTCTGCCGATCGTCGAGACCAAGGCGAACGACGTGTCGGCGTTCATCCCGACCAACGTCATCTCCATCACCGACGGCCAGTGCTTCCTGGAGTCCGACCTGTTCAACGCCGGCCAGCGTCCGGCCCTGAACGTCGGTATCTCGGTCTCCCGTGTCGGTGGCTCCGCCCAGCACAAGGCGATGCGCCAGGTCTCCGGCCGTCTGCGTGTGGACCTCGCCCAGTACCGTGAGCTGGAGGCGTTCGCCGCCTTCGGTTCCGACCTGGACGCGGCCTCCAAGGCGCAGATGGAGCGCGGCAAGCGCATGGTCGAGCTGCTCAAGCAGCCGCAGTACCAGCCCATGCCGATCGAGGAGCAGGTTGTCTCCGTCTGGGCCGGTACCACCGGCAAGATGGACGACGTCCCGGTCCAGGACATCCGCCGCTTCGAGAGCGAGCTGCTCGAGCACCTGCGCCGTGAGCGCAAGGAGCTGCTGACCAGCATCGCCGAGGGCGCCAAGATGTCGGACGACACCCTGCAGTCCATCGGTGACGCGATCGCCGCCTTCAAGCGTCAGTTCGAGACCTCGGACGGCAAGCTTCTCGGCGAAGACGCGCCGGTCAGCACGGCCAAGTGACGACGGAAGGGACCTGACTCATGGGAGCCCAGCTCCGGGTCTACAAGCGTCGCATCAAATCCGTCACCGCGACCAAGAAGATCACCAAGGCGATGGAGATGATCGCCGCCTCGCGCATCGTCAAGGCGCAGCGCCAGGTGGCGGCCTCCACGCCGTACGCGACCGAGCTCACCCGCGCGGTGACCGCGGTGGCGACCGGGTCGAACACGAAGCACCCCCTCACCACCGAGGTGGACGCTCCGGTCCGCGCCGCGATCCTGCTCATCACGAGCGACCGCGGTCTGGCCGGCGGCTACTCCGCCAACGCCATCAAGGCGGCGGAGCAGCTCACCGAGCGGCTCCGCGGCGAGGGCAAGGAGGTCGACACGTACATCGTCGGCCGCAAGGGTGTCTCGTACTACGGCTTCCGTGAGCGCAAGGTCACGGAGTCGTGGACCGGCTTCACGGACAACCCGACCTACGCGGACGCCAAGAACGTCGCGGGGCCGCTGATCGAGGCCGTCCAGCTGGACACGGCCGAGGGCGGCGTGGACGAGCTCCACATCGTCTTCACCGAGTTCATCTCGATGCTGACGCAGACGCCGGTGCAGAGCCGGCTGCTGCCCCTCAGCCTCGAGAAGGCGGCCGAGGAGTCGGGTACAAAGGGCGAGATCCTGCCCCTGTTCGACTTCGAGCCGTCGGCGGAGGACGTCCTTGACGCCCTGCTGCCGCGGTACGTCGAGAGCCGGATCTACAACGCGCTGCTCCAGGCCGCTGCTTCCAAGCACGCTGCCACCCGCCGCGCGATGAAGTCGGCGACCGACAACGCCGGGGAGCTCATCAAGAGCCTCTCCCGGCTTGCCAACGCGGCCCGCCAGGCCGAAATCACCCAGGAAATCAGCGAGATCGTCGGTGGCGCCAACGCCCTGGCCGACGCGACCGCGGGGAGTGACAAGTAATGACGACCACTGTTGAGACGGCCGCCGCCACGGGCCGCGTCGCCCGGGTCATCGGCCCGGTCGTCGACGTGGAGTTCCCCGTCGACGCGATGCCGGAGATCTACAACGCGCTCACCGTCGAGGTGGCCGACCCGGCCCTCGACGGCGCCCTGAAGACGCTGACGCTCGAGGTTGCCCAGCACCTCGGCGAGGGCCTGGTCCGCGCGATCTCGATGCAGCCCACCGACGGTCTGGTCCGCCAGGCCCCGGTGACCAACACGGGTGCGGGCATCAGCGTCCCGGTCGGTGACATCACCAAGGGCAAGGTGTTCAACACCCTCGGTGAGGTCCTGAACGTGGACCCGTCCACGGTCGAGATCACCGAGCGCTGGCCGATCCACCGCAAGGCCCCGAACTTCGACCAGCTCGAGTCGAAGACCGAGATGTTCGAGACGGGCGTCAAGGTCATCGACCTTCTCACCCCGTACGTCAAGGGTGGAAAGATCGGTCTGTTCGGTGGTGCCGGTGTCGGCAAGACCGTTCTGATCCAGGAAATGATCTACCGCGTCGCCAACAACCACGACGGTGTGTCGGTGTTCGCGGGCGTCGGTGAGCGTACCCGTGAGGGCAACGACCTCATCGAGGAAATGACCGACTCCGGCGTCATCGACAAGACGGCGCTTGTCTTCGGTCAGATGGACGAGCCCCCGGGCACCCGTCTTCGTGTCGCGCTTGCCGGTCTGACCATGGCGGAGTACTTCCGCGATGTGCAGAAGCAGGACGTGCTCTTCTTCATCGACAACATCTTCCGGTACACCCAGGCCGGCTCCGAGGTGTCCACCCTGCTCGGCCGTATGCCGTCCGCGGTGGGTTACCAGCCGAACCTGGCCGACGAGATGGGTCTGCTGCAGGAGCGCATCACCTCGACGCGTGGTCACTCGATCACCTCGATGCAGGCGATCTACGTCCCCGCGGACGACCTGACCGACCCGGCCCCGGCCACCACCTTCGCCCACCTCGACGCGACGACGGTTCTCTCCCGTCCGATCTCGGAGAAGGGCATCTACCCGGCCGTGGACCCGCTGGACTCCACGTCCCGGATCCTGGACCCGCGCTACATCGCGCAGGACCACTACGACACGGCGACCCGTGTCAAGGGAATCCTGCAGAAGTACAAGGACCTCCAGGACATCATCGCGATCCTCGGTATCGACGAGCTGGGCGAGGAGGACAAGCTCGTTGTCCACCGTGCCCGTCGCGTCGAGCGCTTCCTGTCGCAGAACACCCACGTGGCGAAGCAGTTCACCGGCGTGGACGGTTCGGACGTTCCGCTCGAGGAGTCGATCGCCGCGTTCAACTCGATCTGCGACGGTGAGTACGACCACTTCCCCGAGCAGGCGTTCTTCATGTGCGGTGGCATTGAGGACCTCAAGGCCAACGCCAAGGAGCTCGGCGTCTCCTGAGTCTGCTGACTCGTGGAGGGGGGCGGGTGCGTCCCGCCCCCCTCTTTTCGCCCATGCTGCATCTCCCGGGGGACAACCCCCGGACCCCTGGCCGAAGGGCCCGGGGCGGGCGCCGTCGTTCCGGCGCCCGGAGCGCTATTAGACTTATGACCCAACACCCGGCAGAACCGCCGGGTGGTGACCCGAGGAGCCAACCTTGGCTGCTGAGCTGCACGTCGAGCTGGTCGCCGCTGACCGGCAGGTCTGGTCCGGCGAGGCCACCCTGGTCGTCGCGCGCACCACGTCCGGCGACATCGGCGTCATGCCCGGTCACCAGCCGCTTCTCGGTGTGCTGGAGTCGGGCCCGGTGACCATCCGTACGAGCGAGGGCACAACCGTCATCGCCGCTGTGCACGGCGGTTTCATCTCGTTCGCCGACAACAAGCTGTCGCTGCTGGCGGAGATCGCCGAGCTGGCGGACGAGATCGACGCCCGGCGCGCCGAGCGTGCGCTGGAGCGCGCCAAGTCGGACGAGGACGACGCCGCCGAGCGGCGCGCCGATGTCCGGCTGCGTGCGGTGGCGGTGCGCTGAGCACCCCGCCGACAGTCGTAGCCCTCAGCCGCGGCCCGGGCTGGATTCCTCCAGACCGGGCCGCGGCTGAGGCGATGCAGGTGCACGTGCACGTGGGAATCCGTTACGGGACGATGCGAGGAGGTCGGTGGACATGTTCCTCGCTCTGCTTGTGAGCGCCCTGGTCGTCGTCACACTGGTGGGGATCGGGCTGTTCGTCTTCGGACTGCGCCGACGGCTGATCCAGCGTTCCGGCGGCACCTTCGACTGCAGTCTGCGCTGGAACGTCCCGGAGGAGACCGACCTCTCCGGCAAGGGCTGGGTGTACGGCGTCGCCCGCTACAGCGGTGACCGGATCATGTGGTTCCGGGTCTTCTCGTACGCTCCCCGCCCCCGCCGTGTCCTCGAGCGCTCCGCCATCGAGGTCGTGACCCGGCGTACGCCCGAGGGCGAGGAGGAGCTGGCGCTGCTCTCGGATGCGACCGTGCTGGGCTGTGTCCACCGCGGGACGCGGCTGGAGCTGGCGATGAGCGAGGACGCGCTGACTGGTTTCCTCGCCTGGCTGGAGGCGGCGCCCCCGGGCCAGAGGGTGAATGTCGCCTGAGAGTGTGACGAAGCCCGGGAGATCGAGTCTCCCGGGCTTCGCTGTGCGCAGCGTCAGTTCAGACCGCTGTTGATCGCGCCGACGAGCTCTCCGTTCGTCGTGTCACCGCTGAACTCCCAGAAGAACGCGCCTCCCAGGCCCTGCCCCTTCGCCCAGCTCATCTTCGAGGTGACCGTGGCGGGGGTGTCGTAACTCCACCAGTTGCTGCCGCACTTGGCGTATGCCGTACCCGCGATGGTGCCGGTGGACGGGCAGGTGTTCTTGAGGACCTTGTAGTCCTCGATGCCCTGCTCGTACGTGCCGGGGGCGGGCCCTGTCGCGGTGCCGCCAGGCGTCGCCTGGGTGACTCCGGTCCAGCCGCGTCCGTAGAAGCCGATGCCCAGCAGCAGCTTGGCGGACGGCACGCCCTTCGCCTTGAACTTGGCGATCGCCTCGGCGGAGTTGAATCCCGCCTGCGGGATGCCGGGGTACGAGGTGAGCGGGGAGTGCGGGGCGGTCGGGCCCTGAGCGGCCCAGGCGCCGAAGAAGTCGTACGTCATCACGTTGTACCAGTCGACGTACTGCGCCGCGCCGCCGTAGTCGGCCGCGTCGATCTTGCCGCCGGACGAGGCGTCGGCGGTGACGGCAGCGGTGACCAGGTTGTTCGTACCGAACTTGGCGCGCATCGCCTGCATCAGGTTCTTGAAGGCGGCGGCGCCGCTGGTGTCGCAGGACAGGCCGCAGGCGTTCGGGTACTCCCAGTCCAGGTCGATGCCGTCGAAGACATCGGCCCAGCGCGGGTCCTCCACCAGGTCGTAGCAGGACTGCGCGAAGGCCGCCGGGTTTGCCGCGGCCTGGCCGAAGCCGCCGGACCAGGTCCAGCCGCCGAACGACCAGAGCACCTTGATGTGCGGGTACTTCGCCTTGAGCTTGCGCAGTTGGTTGAAGTTGCCGCGCAGGGGCTGGTCCCAGGTGTCGGCGACGCCGTCGACGGACTGGTCGGCGGTGTACGCCTTGTCGTAGTCGGCGTAGGAGTCACCGATGGCGCAGCGGCCGCCGGTCACATTGCCGAAGGCGTAGTTGATGTGGGTGATCTTCGACGCGGAGCCGGAGGTGTCCAGGTTCTTCACGTGGTAGTTGCGCCCGTAGACGCCCCACTCGGTGAAGTAGCCCAGCTTGACCGTGGAGCCGGGCTCCGGGTCGCCGCCACCGCCGGTGGTGCGCACCGCGCGGGCTCCGCTGACCGGTCCTGTCTGGTCGGCGGTGTCACGCGCCTGGACGGTGTACGAGTAGTCGGTGCCGGCGCTGAGGCCGGTGTTCGTGTACGTCGTGCCGGTCACCGTCGCGATCCTGGCGCCGTCGCGCAGTACGTCGTAGTTCTTGATGCCGTTGTCGTCGGTGGCGGCGGTCCAGCTCAGTGCCACCGAGGTGTCGGTGATGTTGCTCGCGGACGGGGTGCCGGGGGCGGAGGGCGGGTTGTCGCCGGGGACGCTGCCGCCGTCGCACGACGCGCCGTTGAGCTTGCAGCCCGAGGGTGCGCCGGAGCCGCTGCCGTTGAAGCCGAAGGAGACCGAGGCGCCGGGGGCCAGAGTGCCGTTCCAGCTCTTGTTCTTGCCGGTCCAGTGCGTTCCGGAGCTGGTGACATCGGCGTCCCAGGCGGAGGTGACGACGGTGCCCGAGGGGTAGTCCCACTCGACGGTCCAGGAGCTGAGGGAGGTGGTGCCGGTGTTCTTCACCGTCCACTTGCCCTCGAAGCCCGTGCCCCAGTCCTGGACCTTGGTGTAGGTGGCCGTGGCGGAGGTGGCGGCTTCGGCGGGCGCTGCGAGGCCGACCATGGCGGCGAGGGGGAGGAGCAGCGCGGTCAGTGCCGCGACGGCTCTGGATCTGACTCTGAATCTGGTTCTGTGCAGTGGGGGTTGCGTGTTCACGGGTGCTCCTCGAGGAGGTCCGGGACGTTCGGGGGATGGTCCGTGCACTGCGCACCCTGCGTGGCTCAACGCAGTGTGTGTGCGGTGAGACTAGGAAGGTCTGGACCAATCGTCAATAGGTCCAGACCATAGGTGTAAGGGGTGGGGGAGAAGGGAAAGTCAGATACCCAACTCCTGTGCCAGGACTGCCGCTTGGACCCTGCTGCGCAGCTCCAGCTTGCCCAGCAGCCTGCTCATATGGGTCTTCACCGTCGCCTCCGCCATGTCGAGACGTATGGCGATCTCGGCGTTCGACAAGCCCTCGCCGACGCACGAGAGCACCTCGCGCTCGCGTCGCGTGAGCACATCGAGCATCGCCGGGTCGGGCGCGTCCGGTCTGCGTACGGGCGTCGGTGCGGCGAACTCCGCGATCAGACGGCGTGTGACGGCGGGCGCGATCAGACCCTCGCCGCGCGCCACCGTGCGTACCGCCTCCAGCAGATCCGCCGCGTCGGTGTTCTTCAGCAGAAAGCCCGCGGCGCCCGCACGCAGCGCCCCGAAGACGTACTCGTCCAGATCGAAGGTGGTCAGTACGAGTACGTCGGCGAGCTGCTCCGAGACAACCTGCCGGGTGGCCGACACCCCGTCCAGACGCGGCATCTGAATGTCCATCAGCACCAGATCCGGACACAGTTCGCGAGCCAGCCGCACCGCTTCCTCGCCGTCCGCCGCCTCGCCCACGACCTCGATGTCCGGTGCGCTGCGCAGGATGAGGACCAGACCGGCGCGTACGGCGCTCTGGTCCTCCGCGACCAGTACCCGGATCGTCATGCCCTGCCGTCCCCTTCGTCGACGGGCAGTTCGGCCCGTACCCGCCAGATCTTGCCGTTGCCGTCCCCGTCGGTCACCGGTCCCGACTCGAACTGCCCGCCCAGCAGCGCCACTCGCTCCTTCATCCCGACCAGACCGGCCCCCGAGCCGGGCGCCCGCGGCCCGGGCCGGTCGCCGAACGGGCTGGTCACCTGCACCGTCAGCGTCCCCTCGTGCTGGGCCAGAGCAACCCTGACCCGGCCCGGCGACGCGTGCTTGAGGGCGTTCGTCAGCGACTCCTGGATGATGCGGTACGCCGCGAGCTCGACCGGCGCCGGAAGCGCGAGGCTCCCCTCGCGGGCGTCGTCGAGCCCGAACTCCAGACCGCTGGCGGCCCCGTTGGTGCCCGCCTGGCCGAGCAGCGCGTCCACACCGGCCAGGGTCGGGGCGGCCGCCGTCGCGGTACCGCCCCCGCTGTCCCGCAGCAGTCCGATCAGCCGGCGCATCTCCGCGAGCCCGTCGACGCTGTTCTCACGGATCACCCCCAGTGCCTCGCGCGAGGTCTTCGGATCGTCGAGGGAGAGCGCGGCGGTGGAGTGGATCGCGATCGCCGAGAGATGGTTGGCGACCATGTCGTGCAGCTCGCGGGCCATCCGCGCGCGCTCGGCGGTCACCGCCTGGGTGCGGTCGATCTCGGCGAGCAGGGCCGTCTGCTCGGCGCGCAGCTGCGCGGCTTCGGCGGCGTCGCGATGGGTGCGCACGCTCACGCCCGTCCAGGCCGGGGCCACGGTGACCACCGCGAAGACCAGGCCCAGCAGAACGGCCTGCGCGTCCTGGAAGACGACGAGCGCGGTGACCGTCACGGCGGCCGTGGCGACCATGGACACGGCGGGGATACGGCGTGCGGCTGCGGGCTTGCCGTACAGCACGGCCGCGTAGACCAGATCCGTGAACATCGCGATGGTGGCGACATTCCCGTCGGTGAACTGGTCGGCGAGCATCGCAGCGCAGCCGATGGCCAGCGCGGTGTTCGGCATGGTCCGGCGCAGCAGCTCCGCCCCGCTCATCACCGCCAGCGGCAGCAGCAGGAGCCACCGCGGATCGACGCCGTGTCCACTGCGGGTGTCCAGTCCCAGCGCATAGAGCACCAGGCCGCCGAGGAATCCGGTCACGGCGATGAGCACGTCGTCGCGGTGCGGGCGGGTCGGAGCGGTCACGTCCCCATCAAACACGGCGGACGGTCCGCGGGCCTCCACGTCCCGGGCGATGGCCCGGTACATCGAAGGATGCAGTGCCACCTCGTCATTGGCGACGACGATCGGCGGCACCGCGGACGGGAGGCTGAAGGGGAACCGAAAGGAGAGTGCCGTGATCGTCACGCTGATCGTGATCTGCGAGGTCGGCTTCTGGGTCCTGCTGGCAGCGGGACTCGCCACGCGCTATGTGCTGAAGATGCCGCGCCTGGGCGCGGGCCTGCTGCTCCTGGAGCCGCTGCTGGAGGTCGTCCTGCTCGTCGTGACGGCGATCGACCTGAAGAACGGCGCCGAGCCGGACTTCAAGCACGGGCTCGCCGCGCTGTACATCGGCTACACCGTCGCGTACGGCCACTACACGATCAAGTGGATCGACGGGCACGTCGCCCACCGCTTCGCGGGCGCCCCGCCGCCGCCGAAGCCGCCGCGCTACGGAGTGGCCCGGGCCAAGCACGAGGGGAAGCTGTGGCTGCGGACCGTGCTGGCCGCCGCGGTCGCCGTCGCTCTGCTGCAGATCGCGATCTGGTACGTCGGCGACGCGAGCCGGACCGGTTCGCTCAGCTCCTGGCAGTTCGCGGCCCTGCGGGCGGCCGGGATCCACGGCCTGATCGCTCTCACGTACACGATCTGGCCGAAGAAGGCCCCGGCGGCGGACTCAAAGCCCGAGCGCGAGCCGGTCCGCATCGAGCGTTAGCGCTCGCCGCCGGGCGCCCAGAGCACGTCCCCGGCCTCCTTGTTCGCTGTCCTCGCGAGGATGCTGCATCTCCCGGGGGGCGACCCCCGGTCCCCCGGCAGGGGCGTGTCCGGGGCCGTTGTTCAGCGTTCGCCGCCGGGCGCCCAGAGCACGTCCCCGACCTTCTTGTTCGCTGTCCTCGCGAGGATGCTGCATCTCCCGGGGGGCGACCCCCGGACCCCCGGCAGGGGCGTGTCCGGGGCCGTTGTTCAGCGTTCGCCGCCGGGCGCCCAGAGCACGTCCCCGGCCTCCTTGTTCGCTGTCCTCGCGAGGATGCTGCATCTCCCGGGGGGCGACCCCCGGACCCCCGGCAGGGGCGTGTCCGGGGCCGTTGTTCAGCGCTCGCCGCCGGGCACCCAGAGCACGTCCCCGGCCTCCTTGTTCGCTGTCCTCGCGAGGATGCTGCATCTCCCGGGGGGCGACCCCCGGACCCCCGGCAGGGGCGTGTCCGGGGCCGTTGTTCAGCGCTCGCCGCCGGGCACCCAGAGCACGTCCCCGACCTCCTTGTTCGCTGTCCTCGCGAGGATGAACAGGAGGTCGGAGAGCCGGTTGAGATAGGTGGCCGTCAGCGGGTTCATGATGTCGCCGTGCACCTCCAGCGCCGCCCACGTCGAGCGCTCCGCGCGCCGTACGACCGTGCAGGCCTGGTGCAGCAGCGCCGCCCCCGGCGTACCGCCCGGCAGGATGAAGCTGCGCAGCTTCTCCAGCTGCTCGTTGAAGCGGTCGCAGTCCGCCTCGAGACGGTCGATGTAGAACTGCTCGACCCGCAGCGGCGGGTACTCCGGCTCCGCGACCACCGGCGTCGACAGATCCGCACCCACGTCGAACAGGTCGTTCTGCACGCGGACGAGGACCTTCACGAGCTCTTCCGGCAGCTGCCCCAGCGCGACGGCCGTGCCGAGGACGGCATTGGCCTCATTGGCGTCGGCGTACGCGGCGATCCGCAGATCGGTCTTGGCGGTGCGGCTCATATCGCCCAGGGCGGTCGTGCCCTGGTCGCCGGTGCGGGTGTAGATGCGCGTGAGATTGACCATGAGGCCGAGCCTACGCCGCGGCCGCAAGCCGGGCGAAGTGGCCCATGAAGCGCTCAATTACGCGGTACGGGCCGCCTGATGGGCCGTACCGGTGTGATGTCCGTCATCCGAGACGTGACGCGCATCTCTTCACCGCCACAGGGCACCTCACGAGCGCTAACCTCCGCCGGAGAGCAGAAATGTAAACGGGTGTTAAGGGGTGCCGCAGTGGCCAGGAAGCTCGCCGTCATCGGGGCCGGACTCATGGGGTCCGGCATCGCGCAGGTCTCGGCCCAGGCGGGCTGGGAGGTCGTGCTGCGTGATGTCACCGACGCGGCTCTGACCCGTGGCACGGACGGCATCAAGGCCTCGTACGACAAGTTCGTCTCCAAGGGCAAGCTCGAAGCGGCCGACGCCGAAGCCGCCTTGGCGCGCATCACCACGACCACCGATCTGGACGGCGCCGCCGACGCGGACATCGTCGTCGAGGCGGTCTTCGAGAAGCTCGAGGTCAAGCACGAGATCTTCCGTACGCTCGACAAGCTCGTACGGGAGGACACCGTCCTCGCCTCCAACACCTCCGCCATCCCGATCACGAAGATCGCCGCGGTGACGGAGCGTCCGGACCGTGTCGTCGGCGCGCACTTCTTCTCGCCCGTCCCCATGATGCAGCTGTGCGAGCTGGTGCGCGGCTACAAGACGAGCGACGAAACCCTCGCCACCACGCGGGAGTTCGCCGAGTCCGTCGGCAAGACCTGCATCGTCGTCAACCGCGACGTCGCCGGTTTTGTCACCACCCGCCTCATCTCGGCGCTGGTCGTCGAGGCCGCGAAGCTGTACGAATCGGGCGTCGCGTCCGCCGAGGACATCGACATCGCCTGCAAGCTGGGCTTCGGCCACGCCATGGGGCCGCTCGCCACCGCCGACCTGACGGGCGTGGACATCCTGCTGCACGCCACGAGCAACATCTACACCGAGTCCCAGGACGAGAAGTTCGCCCCGCCGGAGCTGATGCGCCGGATGGTGGACGCCGGTGACATCGGACGCAAGAGCGGGCAGGGCTTCTACAAGCACTGACCCTCATCGACCGGTTTGGTATCACCCCGAGGGGTGAATTCGGTATCGGTTCGCTTACAAAGCGCAACTGCTGCACCCATGCGGGAGTCAGTTGTTGCAGAACTTGAAGAGCGAATCAGCAGAGCAAACCAGAAGAGATCACAGGGCACTGACGCACTCACGGGGAGCGCATATGCACATCAGGGGCGACCACGCCGAGCTGGTCGTCGGGGGCCGCCTCGACGTCCGCAGCGCGGCGGACGCCCGTACGGTCCTGCACTCGGCCGTCGACGACGGAGACGGCGACCTGGTGCTCGACCTGACCGACCTCGACTCCTGGGACGCCACCGGCCTGGGAGTCATCATGGGCGCGCACCGCAGAGCCGGCCGGTGCGGTCGCCGGCTGGTGCTGCGCGGCGTACCGCCACAGATGCAGCGACTCCTGGTCGCCACCCGGCTGCACCGGATTCTTGCCATCGAAGGCGGCATCGCGGCCGAATCGCTCCCCAGGGTCTGAACCGTGCGACGCTCGCAATCCTCATGAGAATGTGACGTCGCGGACGGGGCAGCACCCCGCCCCTTTGTAGATACTGAGCGAAGGTCTAAGGTTCGGTCGCCCGACGAATTGAAAGACCCATGCGGCGGGCACCGGACCGAAGCGACAGCGGGGCGTGCAGAAAGGCCGGAGGGACAATCCGCACGCGACTCCGCCACCAGAACCCGATCAACCTCGGCGGGGACGAAGCTCAGCGAATCGCATCTGGGGGGCTTGGACCATGGACAACGACAGTTTCGGCGATGGCGCGGGCCAGGCCCGGCCCCCGCGCGACACCGGCGCCCCGGACTTCAAGAAGTCGGCGTCGGCGCCCGCGCGCACCGTCCAGCTCGTGGCGGGCGACTTCCTGCTCACCGTCAACCCCGTCGACGGCAGCGAGATAGAGCCCTGCCCGCCGGGGCAGCTGCCCACCCGGCCGGGCCGGCACAGCGAGGCCGAGCGCACCGAGCGGCAGCGCGCGGCGCAGCCGCCCGTACCGGCCGGGCCTCCCGCGCCGCGGCTCCCGCTGCTCGAGCGCGGCGAGGAGCGCGAGCGGCTGGTACGGCTGCTCGGCCACGGCCGCTCGGTCCGGCTCACCGGACCCGCGGGCTCCGGGCGCAGCGCCCTGCTCGACATCGTCGCCGAGGATTGCGCGAACCTCGCGCCCGACGGAGTCGTACGCCTCAGCGGCCACCACCGCACCGCCACCGAACTGCTCCACGAGCTCTTCGCCACCGTCCACAGCGCTCCGCTGTACCGGCCCGACCGCGCCGCGCTGCTCGAACACGTCAAGGACATCGGCGCGATCGTCGTCCTCGACGACCTGGAGTTCGGCGGCGCCGCCCTCGGCGAGCTGCTCGACGCCGCGCCCGAGTGCGCCTTCCTGGTCGCCGCCACACCCGATGTCGCCGCACCCGCGGCCGACTCGCACCTCGAAGAGGTCTTCCTCGCCGGACTGGGCCGCAGCGCCTCGCTGGAGCTGCTCCAGCGCACCGTGGAGCGGCCGCTCACCGAGGACGAGTCGAACTGGGCGGGCGACCTCTGGTTCGAGTCCGAGGGCCTGCCGCTGCGCTTCGTCCAGGCGGGCGCGCTGCTGCGGCAGTGCGACAGCCTGCGCACCGACCCGGAGACCCTCGACGACTACACGCCCTTCGACGGCGTCCAGGAAGTCGAGATACCGCTGCCGACGCTGGGGGAGGGGGCCGCGCCCGCTGCCCTGCTCGCCTCCCGGCTGGGCGAGTCCGCCCGCGAGACTCTGCGCTTCGCGGTCGCGCTCGGCGGCGAGGTCCCGCACCAGGCGCATCTGCCGGCGCTCGTCGGGGACACCCACGCGGACGCCGCGCTCGGTGAGCTGATGAGCTGCGGCCTGCTCTCCCCGGTCGGTACGCGCTACCGGCTCGCGGCCGGTGTGATGGCGCAGCTGACGGAGAAGGGCTACGCCGACGAGGCGGCCGCCCATGCCCACACCGCCGCCCAGCACTACGCCTGGTGGGCCGGGCACCCCTCCGTCACCCCCGAGCGGGCGGTGGCCGAGGCGGACGCCGTTCTCGCCGCGCTCGGCGTGCTGGTGCCGGGTCTTGAGGCCGGACATCCCAGCGCGGCCGTCCTGCTCGCCCGCACCGCGGCGCCGGCCTTCGCGGCGGGCCTGCACTGGAGCGCCTGGGAGCGGGCCCTGCGGGCCGGCTCCGAAGCTGCCCGTATCGCGGGCGAGGTGGCCGAAGAGGCGTACTTCCACCACGAGCTGGGCGTGCTCGCGCTCTGCACCGGAAACCTGGACCGGGCGCGTGCCGAGCTGGAGACCTCCATCGGCATGCGCGGCGCGCTCTCCGACAAGCGCGGAACCGTCGCGGGACGCAGGGCGCTCGCGCTCGTCGAGGACCGCTCGGGCGGGCCCGTCGTCGCGGCACGTACCCCGGCGGGCGAGGAGGTGCCGGCCGCGCGTTCCGAGCAGTCGGCGTCGCCGCCCGGAGGCGTACCGGCGCCCGTGCTGCCGCTGGGCCGCGGCATCGGACCCGGCCCGGGAGCCGTGGGAACGCCGAAGGAGAACGAGGAGCCCGCGACGCTCCTGGCACGGCAGACCCCGTCCGGGGGCGGCGCGAAGCCGAGCCGCCGCCGCGCCGTCTTCGGCGGCGCACGGCGCAACCTGGTCGCCGCGGGCGCGGGCGCACTGCTCGCCGCGGTGCTCGGCACGGTGGTGACGCTCGGGGCGACCTCGGACCAGCAGGACCCGCCGAGCAACAAGGTCAGGAACGGCCAGTCCGCGAACGAGGACGACGGCAGTGACGGCCTGGACGCGGACGTGCCCCCGGACGGCTCGACCACCAGCCCGGGCGGCGGGCCCGCGGACGACCCGAAGAACCCGGACCCGGTGACGCCGGGGACGAGTTCGTCGACGGGCGACGCGGCGACGCCGCAAGAGCGGCCGTCGTCGAACGCGTCGACGCCGGGCGGGAGGCCGTCGTCCGGCAGGCCGACGCAGCCGACCAGTAAGCCGACGCCGACCAAGTCGACTTCGCCCACGCCGCCGGGCTCGCCGACGCCGACTCCGTCGACCACACCGCCGGTCACACCGACGCCGTCCACGTCGTCGTCCTCGGGCAGTGACAGCTCGGCCAGCGCCCCGGTCAGCAGCAGCGCCGCCCCCTCGGACTCGAGCAGCGAACCCGTCATCTGACCGCGTCACAACACAGCACGGCCCCGGACCGCCTCGCCGTCCGGGGCCGTACTCGTGCCACAGTCTCAGGCGGACTCAGAACAGCCGCAGCTTGTCGTCCTCGATGCCCCGCATCGCGTTGTAGTCCAGCACCACGCACCCGATTCCGCGGTCCGTCGCCAGCACCCGCGCCTGCGGCTTGATCTCCTGCGCCGCGAACAGGCCCTTCACCGGCGCCAGATGCGGGTCCCGGTTCAGCAGCTCCAGATAGCGGGTGAGCTGTTCGACCCCGTCGATCTCGCCGCGCCGCTTGATCTCGACGGCCACCGTGCCGCCGTCCGAGTCGCGGCACAGGATGTCCACCGGGCCGATGGCCGTGGGGTATTCGCGCCGGATCAGGCTGTAGCCCTCGCCCAGTGTTTCGATCCGGTCCGCGAGCAGTTCCTGCAGATGCGCTTCCACGCCGTCCTTGATCAGGCCGGGGTCCACGCCCAGTTCGTGCGAGGAGTCATGGAGGATTTCCTCCATCGTGATGATCAGTTTCTCGCCCGCTTTGTTGATCACGGTCCAGACGCTGTCGTCACCCTCCTTGAGCGTGCAGGGAGGGGACATCCAGTTCAGGGGTTTGTACGCCCTGTCGTCCGCGTGGATCGAGACGCTGCCGTCGGCCTTGACCAGGATCAGACGGGGAGCGGAGGGCAGGTGGGCGGTGAGCCGGCCCGCGTAATCCACGGAGCAGCGGGCGATGACAAGACGCATGGTCGGCAACGCTACTCGACGCGGACCGGTGCGCGCGATTCTCCCACCCGTAGCCCACCGCCACCCTCGTTCGAGGCCGTTCGGGCCGCCTGCCCCTTTTCGCCCTGTTCGGTATTGGCCGGTTGTACTCCCAATCTCCTGGTGCGCTCCGGACGGCGCACTTACCGTGTAAGCGGGAGGTTGTCGGTTGTGCACTCTGCGTCGTCGTGCGTCGTTCGTACGACGTCGTTGTCCGTCGTCCTCCTTCCCTGCCCGTAAGACCCCGTTCACCGGGGTCGCGAGAGGAGAACCCATGTCGCTCGACGTCTCACCGGCGCTGTTGGAACAGGCCGAGCGAGGCGAGGTCGACGAAGCTGCATTCGTCGACTGCGTCCGGACCTCCCTGCCCTTCGCATGGGAGATGATCAGTTCTCTGGTGGCTCAGCTGAAGGTGGACGGCGGCGACTTCGCCGACAACCAGACGCCGCCGCCGGACGAGCAGGCACGTGGTCAGCTGCTGCGTGCGCTCGCGAGTGACGCCATTCGCGGTGCGCTCCAACGGCACTTCGGGGTGCGCCTCGCATTCCAGAACTGCCACCGCGTCGCGGTGTTCCCGCTGGACTCCTCGGTCGACGAGCGGCTTGCCCGCTTCACTTCCATACGGGGCCAGTTGCTCAACCAGTCGCCCGAACTGCGCGACTGCTGACGTCTTTTGCTGCCGCTCCGCATCGCGGGAGGTGCTACAGATGTCGGAGCGGCAGCACCTCCCGTGCGGTGGCGAAGCGCCGGTCAGCCGAGCAGAGGCAGCACTTCCGTGCCGAGCCGCCGCACGTTCTCCTCGGTGGCGGCGAGGTCGCCGGAGCCCTCGGCGAGCAGGGCGAAGCGGGTGATCCCGGTGCGTTCCGCGGTGGCCGCGATCCGGTCCGCGGCGAGCCGGGGCGGGCCCACCGGGTGCAGCCCGCACAGCAGTTCCGTGTATGCCACGGGGTCCCGCATGGCGCGGGGGCGCGCGTCGACCGTCACATGGGCGTCCAGGCCCTGCTTGAGCCAGCCGGGCATCGTCTTGACCAGAGTCTCCGTGGCCTCGGCCCTGCGGTCCTCGATCTGGGCCACTCCGGCCGACACATGTCCGGCGCCGCGGACCTCCTCCGGCGGATGTCCTGCGGCGAGCGCGTGCGTACGCCAGAGTGCCACCATGTCCGCCTTCTCCTCGTCGTCGCAGTGCATCCCGAGCAGCATCGGCAGTCCGTGCTCGGCAGCGAGCTTCACGCTCTTCGGGGACGTGCAGGCGACGATCACCTCGGGGCCCTGGGCGGGGCCGTCGATCAGCTCGTCCGGCCTTGGTACGACCGGGACTTCACGGAAGGTGAATCGTTCCCCGCGGGCGGCGACGCGGGGTTCGCGCAGCCAGCGCAGCAGCAGGTCCAGGGATTCGGGAAAGTCCCGCTCGTACGCGGCGAGACCCGTGCCGAAGACTTCCAGATCGACCCAGGGGCCGCCGCGGCCCACGCCGAGCGAGAACCTGCCTCCGCTGGTGAGATGCAGCAGCGCCGCCTGCTCGCCCAGCGCCACGGGATGGGCGTTCGGCAGCACGCTCACGGCCGTGCCGACGCGGATGCGCCGGGTACGGCCGAGCAGCAGGGCGGCGAGGGTCACAGCCGACGGACAGACGCCGTACGGCACGAAATGGTGCTCGGCGAGCCAGACCGAATCGAGCCCGGACTCCTCCGCGACCTCGGCGGACCGCACCGCTCGGTGCAGAGCCTCCCCCTGCCCCTGGCCCGGGAATTGGGCGGCCAGTACAAAAGTTCCCACGCGCATCGCCTATTGCCTCCTTGCGGCCGACGCGTCACTCCCCCTACCGGCAACAACGTCTGACACGTGCCAAAGGCACGGCCAATCGTGAAGTTGTTGCGATTTTCCGGTAACTGCCCCCTGTGGGTGTCCCGGTCTCACGCCGTGCGTTACGTGTACCCCTGACAGGGGCCCGTAGGCTGGAGGGGAACTGTCCGGACTTGCCCCGTGAGGTGTCACGTGTCCCCGCGCCGCAACCGCCCCCGAGGCGGCGAGAAGCCGACCGAGCATGCCAGCGAGCCGGGCGAGAGGTACGGCGGCTTCGGCCGGAGCGAGTCCTGGCAGGGCGAGGACTGGGCGGTCCGCCATGTCGCGGGCGCAAGTGCCGCGGGCAAGAGGTATCGCTGCCCGGGCTGCGACCAGGAGATCCCCTCGGGGGTGCCGCATGTGGTCGCCTGGCCGGAACACGGCGGCGGCGTGGACGACCGGCGGCACTGGCACAAGGCGTGCTGGAACGCGAAGGACCGCCGCACCACGCGGGTGCAGCGGTCCCGTAACGCGCCCAGGTACTGAAGAGCAGTCGGACGCCGGAGCAGCCGGACGCCCGAGCGGCCCGAGCGATCAGACGTCGCGCTTCTGGAGCGAGAAGAAGGCGCCGGCCATCGCCACCGCCGTAACCACGATCAGGATCACCAGCGGGGTCCAGCCCGTGGGGCCCGTGTCGGTGAGCGCGGCCTCGCTGTAGAACGCGATGAGCAGGCTCGGGATCGCGTAGTCGAGCAGAGCCCGCTGTACGTCCTGGAGCGGTTCCGAGAACATGAACATGGCGGCCACCAGAGGCAGCAGCATCACGCCGATCATGATCGTGATCGCGCCGGCCGAGTGCCGGATGATCGTGCCGATGGCGAGGGCCAGCAGCCCGAGGACGGCGACGAACAGGCCCACGCCCACCGTCGCGCGGAACCACTCTTCGCCAGTCGACTCACGGCCGGTGGTCACGATGCTGTTCTGCAGCGCGCCGACGAGCCCCGCGAGCACCGTGGTCAGGGTGAAAACGAGCAGGAAGAAGACGAGCGACTTGGCGGCGAGCACCCGCGCGCGGCCCGGGCACGCCGTCAGCGTCGTACGGATCATGCCGGTGCCGAACTCGGACGCGATGGTCAGCACGCCCAGCGTGACCACGCAGATGGAGCCCAGCAGGACACCGTAGAAGCCGAGGAAGAGGGGCGACTGGTCGCCGAGATCGGCCTCGGAAGCGGAGGCGGCCACCGCGGCCAGCACGCCGAGCCCGATCATCAGCACGATCATGACGCCGAGCGTCCACATCGTGGAGCGTACGGAACGGATCTTGGTCCACTCGGAGGCGAGGGCGTCGCCGAGGTGGGCACTGCGCACGGGGATCGGCGAGGAGTACGCCCCGGCGGGCGCGCCGTGCTGCTGGTACGTCGCCTGCTGCTGGTACGGGGTGCTCATCGGGCGTCCTCGGGCTTGGTCAGGTCGGCGGGGGCGGCCGGGGGCATCACGGGCGGGGCGGCAGGCGCGGGCGCACCGCCGGGCGCACCGGGAGTCATGGGCGCGGCGGCGTAGGGGTTCTGTCCCGGCTGGGGCGGCGGCGGGGCGTACCAGCCCTGCTGAGGCACCTCGGGGATCTGCGGCATCGGCGGGGCGTACCCCACCGGCTGCTGCTGCATCAGGCCGGACTTCTGGTCGGCCGTCGAGCGGTAGTCGACCGCGCCCTGCGTCATCCGCATGTACGCCTCCTCCAGCGAGGCCTGGTGCGGCGAGAGCTCCCACAGCCGCACGTCGGCGGAGTGCGCGAGATCGCTGATCCGCGGCAGGGGCAGTCCGGTCACGCGCAGCGCGCCGTCCGGCTCCGGCATGACCTGTCCGCCCGCCTCGGTGAGCGCGGCCGAGAGCTTCTCGCGCTGCTGCGGCTCGGTCTGCGGCGTACGTACCCGGGCGAAGTCGGCGGAGTTGTGCGAGATGAAGTCCTTGACGCTCATGTCGGAAAGCAGCTGTCCGCGCCCGATCACGATCAAGTGGTCGGCGGTGAGCGCCATTTCGCTCATCAGGTGCGAGGAGACGAAGACCGTACGGCCTTCGGAGGCGAGCTGCTTCATGAGATTGCGGACCCAGAGGATGCCCTCCGGGTCCAGGCCGTTGACCGGCTCGTCGAAGAGCAGGACCTGCGGGTCCCCGAGCAGCGCGGCCGCGATGCCGAGCCGCTGGCCCATGCCGAGGGAGAAGCCCTTGGAGCGCTTCTTGGCGACTTCCTGGAGACCGACGACCCCGAGCACCTCGTCGACCCGGCGGGCCGGGATGCCGGAGAGCTGCGCCAGCGAGAGCAGATGGTTGCGGGCGCTGCGGCCGCCGTGGACGGCCTTGGCGTCGAGGAGGGCGCCGACCTGGCGCGGCGCGTTCGGCAGCTGTCTGAAGGGGCGGCCGCCGATGGTCACCTTGCCCTCGGTGGGCTGGTCGAGCCCGAGGATCATCCGCATGGTGGTCGACTTGCCCGCGCCGTTGGGGCCGAGGAACCCGGTGACGGCACCGGGCCGCACCTGGAAGGAAAGGTTGTACACGGCCGTCTTGGCGCCGTAGCGCTTGGTCAGGCCGACTGCCTCGATCATTCTGCAGCCCCATCGACTTTCGGGTCGTCGGGGCAGAGGCCGTCCGGCCGTACGCCCCCGTAAGAGTTAGGAGGATATCCGGCCCTTGACGGTTCCGGCCAAGCCGTAACGCTACGGTCTCGGCGGGAGGGAGTCGCCGAGCGGCGGCAGATCGTCGTAGAGCCGGAGCTCGGCGCCGTCGTCGAGGTACGGCAGGAAGTCCGTCTGCGGCAGCACCCAGCCCTCGTCGCCGAAGATCCGCGTACCTTCTTCCCGCAGCGCCCGATCCGCGCCCGCCTTCCTCACCCAGGCCGCAGGATCGGGTCCCAGCAGCTCACGCAGCCGGGGCGAGGCCGCGAGCAGCGCGGCGAGCAGCTCGGACTGATCACCACCGCCCGGGCGGGGCCTGCCGTCCGGGCCGGCGAGGACGCCGTGCGCGCTGAAGTAGATGTACGCGCCGCCCAGCCGCTCGCCGGAGGGCATCGTCATCTCGAAGACGTCGCCCGGCAGTATCGCCCGCCGGTAGTCGGGGAACTCGGTGTCGTCGACTGCCTTGAGCTGGGTGGAATCCAGCCAAGTGACGACGAGGACGGTCTCGGCGTCCCGCTCGACGTACGGCGTTCCCGCGACATAGCCGGCCGGGCTGATGTGGCCCGAGCAGCCGACGCCGATGCCGCGCACCCGCACCGGCACCATCGGGACGGTCGCGGGGATGCCGAGCCGGGTGAGCTTGTGGCTGACCTGTCCCGGCGAGGCGTTGGAGCCGACCGCGATGACCGGGTGGCGGCGGCCCGTCACGACCTGGCCGAGGCCGGAGAGCGCCTCGTCCAGGCTCTGCTGCTGCGCCTTTTCCTCGACGTACCAGTCGCCGAGCCGCACCGGGCGGACGTCCAGCTGCAGCAGTTCGTCACCGGTGAGAAGCGACGGCTCGGTGGTGGGGCGGCCCGGATAGGTCAGCGGCTGTTTGGCCGGCACGTCGTCCAGGCCCAGCGCTTCGAGGCTTCGGTCCTTCACGGGAGACGTCCTTCGGGGTTGTTCGCTTGTGCGGGCAGAGCCTTCCATCTCAGGTCTACCCCTGCCGAGCGTACGGGACCCTCCCGCGCAATGCGGTTGGCGCGGACGGGAACCGGGGAGGAGGATCCCCTGGATATGAACTCACGGTGGGGAGGCGGGAGTTGAAATGGTTTCCGGGGTGGCCGGGGCGGCGCAGGCCGCACCCCCGATTTCGGACGTCGGTTCGCTGGTGGATCGCAGGCCGTTCCGTCCACGCGCTGATCCTGATGGCGCTCAGCGCGCTGGCCGTTCTCGCTGCGGGCATCGCGGTCGCCTGGACGCTCACCGAGGCCTCGAAGCGCAGCGTGGGGGAGCGGCTGCGGGACGGGGAAGGGCTGCTGAATCTTGCGCTGGAGGCGCTGCGCGCCTGCGTCGGCACCGACAGCCTCAGCCCCGAGCGGGACAGTCTGGCCCATGAACTGCTCGCCACACTTGCCTCGTTGACCGGGGCGCTCGCGCCCGCGGTGCTGCTCGGCATCGTACTGATCAAGATGTTCGCCCTGCGGCCGTTCGTCTGGCGGCGGCGGGCGAGCATCTCGCACGCCTGGGCCGCGGACTTTCCCGGCTATGCGCGGCTCCACGCACAGAGCGACGACGCGATCATCGCGGTGCGCTTCTACAACCACCTAGACAACCTCTCGGTGGTCGATCTGAAGGCGCGGGTGCATCTGCGCTATCTGGAGCGCTCCCCGCACGACGGCAGCCTGGTCATCTACAAGAAGTGGCTCAGGGTGCTCGACGAGAAGGGTGACCCGGCCGACGAGCGCTCCTGGCTCGCGGTGGAGCGCGGCGCGCCTTTCACCGTGTGGATACCGGTCGACGCTCCGGTGCCGGAGCTGCCCGTCACCCGGATCCAGGGCAAGGACCTGTCCCAGTCGCACGGGGCGAAGCTGCTGGTGAGGCTGACCGCGCGGACCGTCGGCATGGGGACCGAAGTGGTTGACGAGCGCTGGTTCGACCTGGACGGCGACGACTTCGAGACCGGCCGCTTCGTCCCGCTGGAGCCCAATCTCGCCAAGGACGTCTGGTCCTGGAAGGGCTGGAGGGAGTTCGACGAGCTGCTGCCCGACCAGGGCACCCCGCCGCCCTCTACGCATCCCGCTTCTTGAGCACCAGATAGCCGCCGAGCAGCGCCGCGATCACCCACAGCACCATGATCCCCAGTCCGCCCCACGGCCCGTACGGAGCCTTGTCGCTGTCCAGTGCGTCCGGGACCACCTGCATGATTTTGGAGCCGGCCTGGTCGGGGAAGTACTGGGCCACCGTCTTCGCCTTCGGTACGGACGCGAGGATCTGCGAGACCAGGAAGAAGAACGGCATCAGGATGCCCAGCGAGAGCATCGAGCTGCGCAGCATCGTCGCCACGCCCATCGAGAACAGCGCGATCAGACCCATGTACAGCCCGCCGCCGACGACCGCGCGCAGGACATGCTCCGCGCCGATCGTCGTACGGTGATCGCCCAGCAGCGCCTGCCCCAGGAAGAACGAGAGAAAGCTCGTCGCCAGACCGACCACCAGCGCCAGCGCCGTCGCCACCGTGATCTTGCTGAAGAGGAAGGTGGCGCGCTGCGGTACGGCGGCCAGCGAGGTGCGGATCATTCCGGAGCTGTACTCCGTGCCGACCACGAGCACCCCGAAGACCACCATCGCCAGCTGCCCCAGGATCATCCCGGAGAAGCTGATGAACGTCGGGTCGAAGGTGAGCTGTTCCTCGCGGGAGAGATCGTCGAAGGTCGACCTGAGCAGCGCGCTGAGCGCCGCGCCCATCGCGACCGTGACGACGAGCGCGCTCACCAGGGTCCAGGTGGTCGAGGAGACCGTACGGATCTTGGTCCACTCGGACTGGAGGACCGCGGGTACCGAGGCCATGGGTCAGGCTCCCTTGCTGCTCTGGTAGCTCTGGCCCCACTGGGGACCCGGTGGCTCGGCCGGTGGCGGCGACGCCTCGTGCGTCGAATGCGCGTGGTACTCCACCGAACCCGCCGTCATCTGCATGAACGCCTCCTCCAGCGAGGCACGTTGAGCGCTCAGCTCATGCAGAACCACCTGATGCCGGGCGGCCAGCTCGCCCAGCTGCTCGGTGGTGGCGCCGTCGACCTCCAGCACGCCGCGGCCCGATTCGACGGCGACGAATCCCGACGTGTGCAGCAGATCGCGCAGCCGCTCCTGCTGCGGGGAGCGCAGCCGTACATAACTCCGGGAGTTCTCGTGGATGAAATCGGCCATCGAGGTGTCGGCCAGAAGTCGCCCCTGTCCGATCACGATCAAGTGGTCCGCGGTCAGCGCCATTTCGCTCATCAGATGCGAGGAGACGAAGATTGTGCGTCCTTCTGATGCAAGAGTCTTCATCAGATTGCGGATCCAGTGAATTCCCTCGGGATCCAGGCCATTGACCGGCTCGTCGAACATCAAGATCTCCGGATCGCCGAGCAGCGCGGAGGCGATTCCCAGCCGCTGGCCCATACCGAGCGAGAAGCCCTTGGACTTCTTCTTCGCCACCGGCGTCAGTCCGACCGTGTCCAGGACCTCGGAGACACGGGAGGCGGGGATGCGGTTCGACTGGGCGAGACAGAGCAGGTTGTTGTACGCGCTGCGGCCGCCGTGCATCGCCTTGGCGTCCAGCAGCGCGCCGATGTACTTGAGCGGCTCCTGGAGATCGCGGTAGTGCTTGCCGTCGATCCTGACCGTGCCGCTGGTCGGGTTGTCGAGGTCGAGCATCATCCGCATCGTCGTCGACTTGCCCGCGCCGTTCGGGCCGAGGAAGCCGGTCACCATGCCCGGCCGGACCGTGAAGGAGAGATGGTCGACCGCGGTCAGACTGCCGAAGCGCTTGGTGAGGCCCTCGAGCTCAATCATGCGGCCACGCTAAGGGTGCGGGGTGGCCCGCGCCACCCCAATTGCGGTACGCGCGAGTGCCCGGCGCCGCATAGGCGCCGGGCACTCGGAGACGTACCGCGGAGAGGTTGTGCCGGACTCAGCGGGACTGCTGCGCCGGGACGCCGCGGGAGATCGGCTCGTCGTCGGCGGGAGCGGTGGTCGCCGCGACGGCCGCACCGGTCAGCGTGGCCAGCATCTCGCGGACGTTGGTCAGCTGCGCGTTGATCGAGTCGCGGCGGTTGGTGAGCGCCGCCAGCTCGCGCTCCGATTCGCTGCGGATCCGGTCGGCCTTGGCGTTCGCGTCGGCCACGATGTCCTCGGCCTGGCGCTGCGCGGTCTCCACCGTCTGACGGGCCCGGCGCTCCGCGTCCGTACGCAGCTTCTCGGCCTCGAGACGCAGCTGCTCGGCGCGGTGCTCGATCTCCGCCAGGCGCTTCTCGGCCTTGGCCTGACGCGACGCCAGGTCGCGCTCGGACTGCTCGCGGCGCTTGGCGAGGTTCGTCTCGAAGTCCGCGGCGGCCTGGGCGGCCTTGGCGCGGGTCTCCTCGAACAGCGCGTCCGCCTCTTCGCGCTTGGACTGCGCGTCCTTCTGCGCTTCACCACGCAGCGTAGAGGCGTCGCTCTTCGCCTTCTCGACGATACGGACGCCCTCGTCCTCCGCCTTGGCCTTGCGCTCGGCGGCGAACGACTCGGCGTCGTTGCGCACCTGCTGGGCGGCGGACTCGGCGAGCTCGCGGTGCTGCTCGGCCGCGCGACGGGCCTCCTCGCGCAGGTCCTTCGCCTCCTCCTCGGCGAGGCGGAGGATCTTCTCGACGCGCGCACCGAGACCGGCGTACGACGGCTCCGCGTCGCTGACCTGGGCCTGGGCGTTCTGCGTCTCGAGGTGGAGTTCCTCGATGCGCTTTTCCAGAGAGGTGATTCGGGCGAGAGCACTATCACGGTCGGCGACGAGCTTGGTAATGCGGTCATCCACCTGACCGCGGTCGTAACCACGCCGCACGAGCTCGAAGCCGAAGGGGGAGGAAGTGTCGCTCATGGGGTTCCTGTCGAATGAGACCGGTGAGGTGTTAGGGGGAATCCTAGGGGTCAAAGCGGCGTGTCATCGAGCGGATGCCCGTTTGATCTGGAGAATGTCCAGCCTTTTGAGTGGCTAGCTCTCGGAAGGCTTGCCACTCGAACGTGTGACCCCCGCTGTCGCACCCGCCTTCACGCCGCCGCCCTCCTTGCTACCCCCGGACGGCGCCTCGAAAGACTCCAGCGCCTCAAGAACGTCCTGAACACGGGAAATCTCGGCCTGGATGTCCTCGCGCCGGCGGACCAGCACATCGAGCTCCCGCTTGCCGTCGCCCACCAGACGGTCGGCCTCGGCGTCGGCCTCCGCCTTGACCCGCTCCGCCTCGCGGATCAGCTCGGCCTTCTTCAGGCCCGCCTCCTTGAGCAGGGCCTCGGCCTTCTTGACGGCGGCGATGCGGACCTTGCTCGCCTCCGAATTGGCGTCGGCCACCAGCTCCTTGGCCTTCGCCTCGGCCTCCGCCTGCTGCTTGGTCGCCGCCTTCACCAGCTGGTCGACGCGCTCGGCGGCCGTCTTCGTCTGCTCGGAGGTCTCCCGGCGGGCGCGCTCGTGCAGCTCCTCGATCTCGGCCTCGACCCGGGTCCGCAGCTCCTCGCCGCGCTCCCTTATGGCGGTGGCGTCCCGGCGCGCGCCGACGAGCAGCTCGTCCGCGTCCGTACGGGCCCGCTCCACCAGGGTGTTGCCCTCGACGGTCGCCTCGGCGACCAGCCGCTCGGCCTCCTTGCGGGCCGCGCCCACCATCGTGTCGGCCTGCTCCTCGGCCTCGGTGGCCGCTCGCAGCGCCTCCTCCTGGGCCTTGTTGATGAGCTGGTCGGCCTGCTCGGCGGCGTCCGCGCGGCGCTTGGCCGCGGCCACCCGAGCCTCGTCGAGCGTACGGTCGGCCTCCTCGCGGGCCTCGGCGCGCATCTGCTCCGCCGCCGCCTCGGCCTCCGCCTTGACCTTCTGGGCCTCGGACTTGATGCGCTCGGCGGCCTGCTGCGCGGAGCCCACCGTGTCGGCGGCCTCGGCACGCAGCCGCTCCGCCTCCCCGGTCGCCTCGCCGATCAGCTCGTCCGCCTGGGCCGCTGCGTCGGAGCGGCGCTTGTCGGCCGCCTCGCGAGCCTCGTCCAGGATCTGCTCGCCGTCGGCCCGGATGCCGGCGTGCAGCCGCTCGGCCTCGGCCTCGGACTGCGTCTTGATCTGCTCGGCCTCACTGCGCAGCCGGGCCGCGGCCGCCTGTGCGCCGGACAGCGCCTCGGCCGCTTCCGTACGCAGCCGCTCGCTCTCGCTCGTCGCCTCGCCGATGAGCAGGTCGGCCTGGGCGGCGGCGTCGGAGCGGATGCGGTTGGCGTCCTCGCGGGCCTCGGCGCGGGAGCGCGAGGCGTCCTGCTCGGCCGATGCCACGGCGTCCGACGCCTCCGTACGCATCCGCTGCGCGTACTCGGCGGTGTCGGCACGCAGCCGGTCCGACTCGGTGATCGCGTCCGAAACGGTCCGCTCGGCGAGCGCGTTGGCAGCCTCAGTCTCCTCCTGGGCCCTCGCCCGCAGCCTGCCCGCGTCTTCGGTGGCCCGCTCCCGCTCGGCGTACGCGTCGGCGCGGACCCGGTCCGCCTCCTCCTGCGCCTCGGTCCTGGTGCGGTCGGCCGCGTGCTCGGCCGCCGAACGCAGCCCGGCGATCTCCTGCTCGGCCTGCTCGTGGAGGCCGTTGACGGAGTCACGTACCTGCTGGGCGGTCTGCTCGGCCGCGCCGACCATCTCGGTGGCGCGGCGGTCGGCCTCCTCGACGAGGCGGTGCGCCTCGTTCTGGGCCTCCTCGACCCGCTTACGGGCCGAGGCGAGGAGCTCCTCGCTCTGCTCGCGGGCGAGCTCGCGCTCCTGATTCGCCTCTCCGCGCGCGGAGTCGAGGGTCTCCTCGGCCTCCCGGCGGCGGCGGTTCGCCTCCTCCTGGGCCGCGGCCAGCGCCTCGGCGGCCTCGACGCCGATCCGGTCCGCGGCGGCCGCGGCCTCGGCACGCAGCCGGTCGGCGCTCTCCTGCGCCTCGTTCTTGAGCCGCTCGGCCTCGTTGGCGGCCTCGCTGCGCAGCCGTACCGCGATGTTCTCGGCCTCGGCGCGGGTGGCCGAAGCGTCCGAAGCGGCCTCCGTGCGCAGTCGTTCGGCCTCCTGCTCGGCCTGCGCCTGGAGCGTACGGATCCGCTCCGCCGCTTCCGTACGCAGCCGCTCGGTCTCCTCGGCGGCCTCGCGCCGGATCCGCTCGCCCTCGCCGCGGGACTCGGCCAGGCCCTCCTCGGCAGCGGCGAGGCGGGACTCCGCCTCGGTGTGCAGCCGGGTCAGCTCCTGCGCGGCCTCGGCCTGGCGGGCCGCGACCGCGCGCTCCGCCTCCTCACGCAGCTCCGCCCCGGCCTGCTCGGCCGCGGACTTGACGGTCTCCGCCTGCTCCTCGGCCTCGCCGCGGATCCGCTCGGCCTCGGCCCGGGTGCGCTCCAGCGTCTCCTCGGCCTGCTTGCGCAGGGTGGTGGCGCGCTCGATCGCCTCGGTACGCACCCGCTGGCTGTCGTTCGTCGCGGCCGAACGCATCTCGTCGGCGTCGGCCCGTGCCTTGGTCAGCAGCTCCTCGGCGGTGCTGGCCGCCTCCTCGATCTGCTGGACGGCCTTGCGGCGGGCCTCGCCGCGGATCCGTTCGCCCTCGGCGATCGCCTCGGCGCGCAGCTGCTCGGCCTCGCCGCGCAGCCTGCGCGCCTCCTCCTGCAGCTCAACGGTCTTGGCCCGGTACTCCTTGGTGTCGTCCTTGGCCGCGCCCTTGAGCTGATCGGCCTGCTCGGCGGCCTCGCCACGCAGCCGGTCCGCCTCGGCCTCGGCCTCGCGGCGGATCCGCTCCGCCTCCTCGCCCGCCGCGCGCGTGGTGGCCTTCGCCTCCTCGGAGGCCTTCGTCAGGACCTCCTCGGCGGTACGGGCCGCCTTGGCGAGCTGGGCGGCCGAGTCCTCGGCCGCGACCGTCTTGGCACTCTCCGCCGCGGCGGCGACCAGCTTCTCGGCCTCGGCGCGGGCGTCGGCGAGTGCCTGCTCGGCCTCCGCCTTGAGCGCCTCCGCGTCCGTGGTGGCCTCGCCGACCAGCCGGGCGATCTCCGCCTTGGCGGTACGGGTGCGCTGCTCGTTGACGGACTCGGAAGACGCCAGTTGCTTGGCTGCCGACTCCTTGGCCTCGGTCAGCAGCTTCTCGGACTCCGCGCGGGCCTCGCGCAGCTTCTCCTCGGCCTCCTGGATCCGCTGCTCGGCGGCGCGGCTCAGCTCGGCGGCCTGCTGGCGGGCCTGGTCGGACTCGGCGGTGGTGGAGGAGCGCAGCTGTTCGGCATGGCTGGTGGCTTCGTGAGCCTGGTTCGACGCGGCGTTCAGCAGCCGCTCGGCGTCCTTGCGGGCGCGCAGAAGGATCGCTTCCGCTTCGGACCTGGCCGCCTCGGCCTCGGAGCCGAGCCGCCGGCGGGCCTCCTCGGCGACGCGGGTGGCCTCGCCGCGGGCCGCGGCAAGCGCCTGCTCGGCCTCGGCGCGGGACTCCTCGAGCAGCCGGCGGGCCTGGGACTCGGTACGGGCGCGCAGCTGCTCGGCCCAGGCGACGTTCTCGTTGACGTGCGCCTCGACGGTCTGGCGGCGCTCGGCCAGCTCCTGGTCCAGGCGCTGGCGGCGCTGGTTCGCCTCGGAGTGCAGCTCGGCCTGGAGACGGGCCTGGTGCTCGGCGTGCTCCTGGAGGATGCGCTGGGTCTGGGCGCGGGCCTCGCGCAGTTCGCGCTCGGCGTCGGTGCGCAGCTGGTCGGCCTGGATCTGGGCGTTACGGAGCAGCTGCTCCGCCTGGTAGCCGATGTCGGCGCTGTCGTAGGCAGGACGGGACGCGAGAGCGCGCCGAGCCTCATGGAGCTTGGCGCGCAACACCTCGACCTGGTAGCCGAGGTCCTCGGCGTGCTGGACGGCCTTCTCCCGCTCGGTCTTCAGCCGGTCCATCTCGGCTTCGAACCGCGAAAGGTGGTCGTCGTCAGCTCGGTGGCTCTCCTGGCGTTCGTAGCCCCGCACTGCGCGGTCCCATCCGTCCCCTGGTCGCAACTGTCTCCGTACGAGCACCGTTCGCCGGCGAACGGCCCCCCGGGGAATGGTGACAGATCAACGGTGGGGACGCGGCGCGGCCCCGACCCGGCCCCGGCCCGGAATCGCCCACTCTACCGGGCCGGGAATCCTCAGGTCAGTGCTCCGTTGCAGAGGTGACGAGTTCGGTGAGAACGCCGTGGCAGTCCTTGGGGTGGAGAAAAGTGATACGGGAGCCCATGGAACCGATACGCGGCTCGTCGTAGAGAACTCGCACGCCCTTGTCGCGGATCGACTGCGCGTCTCCGTCGACGTCGGCGGTGCCGAAGGCGATGTGATGGACCCCCTCACCGTTCTTGGCCAGCCACTTTCCGACCGCGGAGTCCTCGCGGGTGGGCTCCAGGAGCTGGAGGTAGGAGGCGCCGCCGTCGGACGTCTCATTGATCTTGAGCATGGCCTCGCGCACGCCCTGCTCTTCGTTGACCTCGGTGTGGAACACCTCGAAGCCGTAAGTGGCCCGGTAGAACTCGACAGTCTTGTCGAGGTCGAAACAGGCGATCCCGATGTGGTCGATTCGCGTCAGCATTCCCCCAGTGCAGCGCCCCGGACGTGGTTACGCAACGTGCGCGCGATCACACTCGCCGCCCGGTGACCTGGGGCAGTACCGCTCAGTACATTTGAGGTAAACCCTCGTTCACTCCTCAGCTTCGCGCTGGAAGGGGATCGTGCCTCATGTCAGGAACGACCGGTACCACCTCAGTGATCGTCGCGGGCGCCCGTACGCCCATGGGACGCCTGCTCGGCTCGCTCAAGTCCTTCTCCGGCGCCGATCTCGGTGGCTTCGCCATCAAGGCGGCGCTGGACCGGGCCGGCATCGGCGGTGATCAGGTGCAGTACGTGATCATGGGCCAGGTCCTGCAGGCCGGGGCCGGGCAGATCCCCGCCCGCCAGGCCGCCGTCAAGGCGGGCATCCCGATGAACGTGCCCGCGCTCACCGTCAACAAGGTCTGTCTGTCCGGCCTCGACGCCATCGCGCTGGCCGACCAGCTGATCCGCGCGGGCGAGTTCGACATCGTCGTCGCCGGCGGCCAGGAGTCGATGACCAACGCGCCGCATCTGCTGCCGAAGTCCCGCGAGGGCTTCAAGTACGGCGCGATCGAGATGCTCGACTCGATGGCGTACGACGGCCTGACCGACTCCTTCGAGAACGTCGCCATGGGCGAGTCCACGGAGAAGCACAACACCCGGCTCGGCATCGCCCGCCCCGAGCAGGACGAGATCGCGGCGCTCTCCCACCAGCGGGCGGCGGCCGCGCAGAAGAACGGCATCTTCGAGGCGGAGATCACGCCCGTCGAGATCCCGCAGCGCAAGGGCGAGCCCGTCGTCTTCAGCAAGGACGAGGGCATCCGCGCCGACACCACGGCCGAGTCGCTGGGCAAGCTGCGTCCCGCGTTCGCCAAGGACGGCACCATCACCGCCGGTACATCCTCGCAGATCTCCGACGGCGCCGCGGCGGTCGTGGTGATGAGCAAGGCCAAGGCCGAGGAGCTGGGCCTGGAGTGGATCGCGGAGATCGGTGCCCACGGAAACGTCGCCGGGCCCGACAACTCCCTCCAGTCGCAGCCGTCCAACGCCATCCAGCACGCGCTGCGCAAGGAGGGCATCGGCGTCGAGGACCTCGACCTCATCGAGATCAACGAGGCATTCGCCGCGGTCGCCGTGCAGTCAATGAAGGACCTCGGGGTATCCCCGGAAAAGGTGAATGTCAACGGCGGTGCGATCGCGCTCGGCCACCCCATCGGCATGTCCGGCGCGCGGGTGGTCCTCCACCTGGCGCTGGAGCTCAAGCGCCGGGGCGGCGGCGTGGGTGCGGCCGCGCTGTGCGGTGGCGGCGGACAGGGTGACGCTCTGATCGTCCGTGTCCCGGGCAACGGCAAGTAAGCCACGTAAGCAAGGAGCGATCACATGGTGGACGTCCCCCAACTGGTTGCCCAGGCGAGGGAGGGCCGGCCGCGGGCCGTGGCCCGGCTGATCTCACTCGTCGAGGGGGCGTCCCCGCAACTGCGAGAGGTGATGGCGGCGCTGGCCCCGCTTGCCGGGAGTGCGTACGTGGTGGGCCTGACGGGCTCGCCCGGCGTCGGCAAATCCACCTCGACCTCGGCGCTGGTGTCGGCGTACCGGCGGGCCGGGAAGCGGGTCGGAGTCCTGGCCGTCGACCCGTCCTCGCCCTTCTCGGGCGGGGCGCTGCTCGGCGACCGGGTCCGGATGTCGGAGCACGCGTCCGACCCGGGCGTCTACATCCGCTCGATGGCCACGCGCGGGCATCTGGGCGGCCTCGCCTGGGCCGCCCCGCAGGCGATCCGTGTCCTGGACGCGGCGGGCTGTGACGTGATCCTGGTCGAGACGGTCGGCGTCGGCCAGTCGGAGGTGGAGATCGCCTCCCAGGCCGACACCTCGGTCGTCCTGCTCGCCCCCGGTATGGGCGACGGCATTCAGGCCGCGAAGGCGGGCATCCTCGAGATCGGCGATGTGTACGTCGTCAACAAGGCGGACCGGGACGGCGCGGACGCGACGGCCCGCGAGCTGAACCACATGCTCGGCCTCGGCGAGGCGCGGGGTCCCGGCGACTGGCGGCCGCCGATCGTGAAGACGGTCGCGGCGCGGGGCGAGGGCATCGACGAGGTGGTCGAGGCGCTGGAGAAGCACCGCGCGTGGATGGAGGAACACGGCGTCCTCACCGAGCGCCGGGCGCGGCGGGCTGCGGGCGAGGTGGAGACGATCGCGGTGACGGCGCTGCGGACACGCATCGCCGACCTGCACGGCGACCGCCGGCTGGGGGCGCTGGCCCAGCGGATCGTGGCGGGTGAACTGGACCCGTACCGGGCGGCCGACGAGCTGGTGGCGAGCCTGACGGAGTAGTGAACGGGCCGGGGCGGGCGGAGCCGTACTTCGGATACGGCCCCCCGCCCAACTGTCTGACGTCCGTCAGACGGTTACGGCTTGCCCCGGCGCCCGCGCAGGTGCTCGGCCACCGGTGACAGCGAATCCCGGAGCTCCGCGAGGGCCTCGGGGCTCAGCAGATCGATGAAGTGCTTGCGTACGGACGCGACATGGTGCGGCGCGACCTTCTCCATGGTCTGGGTGCCCTGCTCGGTCAGCACCGCGTACAGCCCGCGCCGGTCCGACTCGCAGTTCTCCCTGCGGACCAGACCGGCGTTCTCCATGCGGGTGATCTGGTGCGAGAGCCGGCTCTTGGACTGCAGCGTGGCCGCGGCCAGGTCGCTCATGCGCATGCGCCGGTCGGCCGACTCGGAGAGGTTGACCAGGATCTCGTAGTCGTTGTTGGTCAGGCCGAACGGCTGGAGGTCCTTCTCGAGCTGGTGCATCAGCAGCCTGCTGACGTCCAGGTGAGTGCGCCAGGTGCACTGCTCGTCATCGGTCAGCCAGCGGGTGGCCGTCTCGGTCTCCATATATGGATTCTACCTAAGAAGTTGAAATGCGGACGAAGTCGGGGGGTGTGACGCCCGGCACCCGGCAGGCACATGGCACGCGCGTAGAAGGGTGCAGGCGTTCGACGTCACACTCCGCAGACTACCGCTCACAGGCCGAAGCGCCGCTGGAGGTCCCCCAACTGACCGGGCAGACGCGGGGTGGCCCCTTGTTGACCTGGGGCTCCGGCCCCGGCGTGGCCGCCGGGAACTCCCGCCTGCGCGGGCACCGCCCCGGTCGCCGTCTCGGCCATCAGCACCTCGGTCGACTGCAGCAGCACCGTCCCGGCGCCGACGAACTCGAACTGGTGCTCCTCGCCGGACGCCCCGCCGATCCCCGTCATCGCCCGCAGACCGCCCATCAGGCCGGTCATATAGCCGTGGTCGTAGTGGTGGCAGGGGGACGGACAGTCCGCCCAGCCCACCAGCGCCTGCGGATCCACCCGGATAGGCGGCTCCATGAAGACCACGGGACCGTTCGACGCGGCCACGAACTTCCCCGTACCGATCAGGGTGAGGAAGCCCGGCACGATCGACTGCTTCAGCGCCAGCGTCGGCTGATAGGCGAGCAGATTCCCGGAGCGGATCGTCAGGTTCCCGTTGTCCAGATCGAAGGAGTTGACGTCGAAGGCCCGGTCGGCGAGCAGCATCTTGCCGCTGCCCTCCGCCACCACCCAGTCGGCGGCGTGCAGCGGCGAGTGGAAGGAGGTCCGCAGCAGCCGGTCGAGCCGGCCGTGGCCGATGCCGTTGAAGTCGATGCGCCCGTAATAGGCGATCATCTTCCCCTTCTGAAGGAACCACTGACTGCCCTTGAGCTCCACGCAGAAGGTGTACGCGTTGACGTTGTCGTCGCTCGGCAGCGTCATGGGGTCGAAGACCACGGGACCGGTCACAGCTTCTCCTCCGAGGCCTGTACATACACCGCGCCACTGCCGCTCAGCTCCAGCTGGAAGGCCTCGCCCGAGCCGCGCCCCACCATGTCGCGCCAGCCCAGCGCGGTGGAGAGTTTGTTGCGTACGTCGCCGTGGTGCGCGACATACGCCTGCGGGTCCACATGCACCGCCCGGCCCGGCGTGATCGGCAGCTCGATCACCCCGCCGTGCGCCATGACGGCGACCGCGCCGTGCCCCTTGAGGGTCGTGGTGAACAGGCCCTGACCGGTGACCTGCCCGCGCACCATGCCCATGACCCCGCCCTGCGAGCCCATGAACATCGTGCCCTGCTGCAGCGTCCCGTCGAACGCCAGCAGCCGGTCCGCCTCGACGTACAGCGTGTCGCCGGTCAGCTGGATCACCTGGATGTGATGGCCGCCGTGACCGAACATCACGGTGCCGTTGCCCTCGACGGTCATCAGCGGCGTCGCCTCGCCCGCGACCCGCCGCCCGATCACCGAGGCCAGGCCGCCCTGGCCGCCCTGCATGTTCGGCGTGAAGGAGACCTCGCCCCGGTAGGCGAGCATCGCGCCGCGCTGGCTGAACATCTTCTGGCCCGGGACGACCGTCGCCTCGACCATCTTCGAGTTGACTTCGCGGAACGGCATCAGACGTCCCCTCCGATGGTGTTCCGCTCGCTCGGCTGCACGTACACCAGACCGTCGCCCTCGAAGCGGATCTGGAAGGCCTCGCCGCCGCCCTCGCCCAGGATGGTCCGGAAGGTCACGCCGGACTGGAAGTCCTGCCGCAGATTGCCCTGGTGCGCGATGTACGCGCCGGGGTCGACGGAGAGCGGGTACTGGGGCGTCACCCGCAGCACCACCGCCGGGCCGTCCGACATGATCGCCGCCTGGCCGTTGCCCTCGACGGTCGTGGTGAACAGGCCGTTGCCCGAGGCGCCGCCGCGCAGCCCGGTGAAGGTGGTCCCGGTGCGCAGCCCGGCGTCGGTGCAGAGCAGATTGCTCGCCTCGACATACAGCTTGTCGCCGTGCAGGTTCACCAGGTTGATCTCGGAGGCGCGGTCGGCGAAGAAGCAGGTGCCCTGCCCCTTCACTTCCATCATCACCATCTGCTCGCCGGTGAGGCGGCGGGTGACCATCCCGCGGATGCCCTCACCGCCGCCGGACATCTTTTTGAACGCCATCTGGCCGTCGTAGGCGACCATCGAGCCGTTCTTCGCTTTGACGGCGTCGCCTGTCATGTCGACGGCGAGCACCTTGCTGCCTTGGAGTCGGAACGTTGCCACGGGGTGACGTTATCGGGCGCTACCCGGCGCGAACAGGGTCCTTGAGGAGGATATGCACCCTGACAAAGGACGGCAGAACGGAGCTGCCACAATGGACCGAAGCTTGTGCACGCGTTCACAAGAGCCCTGCCCTCACAGACCCACTCCCACCGAAGGTGCCCCCGTGGACATCAAGACCGCCTCCTCCCTCCACCGCCTCCGTCTGGTCTCCGCTCCGGAAGCCGTCTCCTTCCTCCTCCTGCTCGTCTGCTCGGTGCTCAAGCGCACCACGGAGTTCAACGCGGTCCCGGTCATGGGCGCGATCCACGGCGTGCTCTTCATCCTGTACGTGCTCTTCTGGCTGGACGCCTGGAACCGCACCAAGTGGAACCTGGGGACCGCGGCCCTCTACTTCGTCCTCTCCGTCCTGCCCTTCGGCGGCTTCGTCGCCGAGCGCAGGCTCAAGCGCGCGGCCGACGACGAGGTCATCGCCGCCCGCGCCCGCCGCGAGGGCAAGGTGAGCGCGTGATCGTCGCCTTCTCCGTCACTCCGCTCGGCGTCGGTGAGGACGTCGGCGAGTACGTCGCCGACGCCGTCCGGATCGTCCGGGAGTCGGGTCTGCCCAACCGCACGGACGCGATGTTCACCTCGATCGAGGGCGAGTGGGACGAGGTGATGGACGTCGTCAAGCGCGCCGTCGCCGTGGTCGAGGCCCGGGCTCCGCGCGTCTCCGTCGTCCTCAAGGCGGACATCAGACAGGGCGTCACCGACGGCCTCACCTCCAAGGTCGAAACGGTGGAGCGCCACCTGTCCGCCTGAGACCTCGCTCCCGCCGGGCCGGGCCGTCAGGGCGCGCCCGGCTGCGACACCGCCAGCGCGATGCCCAGGGGAGTCCGCTCGTACAGCACCTGATGTCCGGCGCGGCGTGAGGTCAGCAGACCCGCGTCACGCAGTACGGACAGGTGCGCCGATACGGAAGACGGCGCGAGGCCGAGGAGCTGCGCGAGCGTGCTCGTCCCGGCGGGCTCGTCGAGCGCGAGGAGTACGGCCGCGCGCCTGTCGCCGAGCAGATGGGCCAGCGCCTGAGGGGCCGGACCCGCCGGTCCGGCCCACAGGGCGCCGATGCCACGGGCCGGATAGGCGAGCGTCGGCTGCCAGGGGGGCTCGAAGCCGGTCACGACGTCGGGCCAGCAGAAAACGCTGGGCATCAGCATGAGGCCCTGGCCGTCGAGGACGCGTACATGGTCGAAGGGCGTGGCGAGGGTCAGCGTCCCGTCGGCCCACCGCAGCCGCGGGTGGAGATCGGCGAACAGCCCCTCGATGCCGCCCTGCGCCAACCGCCGCGTATGGAAGGCCACATCGGCTTCCAGCAGCGCCCGCAGGCGCGGCCACTCGGGCTCGACGAGCGCGTGCCAGGCCTGCTCCAGGGTGTCGGCGAGCGTGTGGATCGCCCGCCCGGGATCGTCGAGCAGGGCCCGCCCCTGCGGACTCTCCGCGGCGCCCGGCGTGCAGGAGAGGGACCGCGCCAGGTCCTCTCTCGCGGCCTCGGGATCCGCGCCGCGTACGGCGGCGATCTCCTCCTCGAAGGACGCGGCGGGCCCGATCGGGGGCGGCCCGAGAAAGTCCGGACTGTGGCCGCGCCAGGGCATCAGCAACCACAGCGCGGTGAGATCGAGCCCTTCGGCGGCCTGCCGGATCCGGCGCAGCCAGGGAAGGTGATACCCGTGCCGCGCGGGCCGCTTGAGGGTGCGGACGGCGTCCTGGGTCTCCCACAGGGGAGATATGGCGAACCGGATCCGCAGCAGGTCGGCTTCGCCGAAGTGCATGCAGGACGGCATGGTTCTCTCCCCTCCCCGGAAGATTCGGCTGCAGCCGAAAGTCTAGGGCGGGAGCGGAGTGCGTCGGCAGGCTGTGCCCCATGCCAGAAGAACTGGGCACCGGTGCCACGAGCCGGTCTTTTCCCCCTGCCCCGCCCCTTCCCGAACCCGCGGCCGAGCCCCCGTCCCCCAGCCGCGTCGGCTCCGCCACGCCGGGACGCGCTGCCGGGCCGGAGGCCGGGAGCCCACCGCCTCTCGGGAGTTCGGGCGGCCGCGGTTCTGGCGCGCGGGCCAAGCAGGCCGTGCGCCGCGGGAGTTCGGGGCCAACCCGCTCCCCAGGCGCCCCCAACTACCGCGCCGTCTTCCAGGTGCGCGAGTTCCGGGCCGTCTTCGCCGCGCATCTCATGTCGCTTCTCGGCGTCGTCGTCTGCGAGATCGCGCTGACCGTCCTCGTCTACCGGCTCACCGCCTCGCCCCTCCTCAGCGCGCTCACCTTCGCGCTCGGGTTTCTGCCCTACCTCGTCGGCGGGACCCTGCTCGCGGGGGTCGCCGACAAGTACCCCGCACGACGCGTGCTCGTCGTGTGCGATCTCCTCTGTGCCGCCTGCGCCGCCGCCATGGTGCTGCCCGTGACGCCCGTCGCCGTACTGCTCGCGCTGCGCTGCCTCATCGCCGCCGTCTCACCCGTGTTCAACGGCACCCGTATGGCGACCCTCGCCGACATCCTCGGTGACGGCGACCTCTTCGTACTCGGCCGTTCCGTGCTGCGCATCGTGTCGCAGAGCGCCGTGCTCACCGGCTTCGGCCTCGGCGGGCTGCTGCTCGCCGTCGTGTCGCCCCGTGGCGCCCTCGCCGTCACCGTCGCGACCTTTCTCGGTTCCGCGCTGCTGCTCCGCTTCGGCACCGTGCGGCGCCCCGCACGCGACGGCGACAGCGGTGCCCTCCTTCGCTCGTCGCTGTCCGGCGCGCGGCAGGTCTTCGCCGACCGCCGGCTGCGGGTGCTGATGCTGCTCTTCTGGGCACCGCCGATGTTCAGCGTCGCCCCCGAAGCCCTCGCCGCCCCGTACGCCGACGAGATCGGCATCGGCTCGGCCGGCCTCGGCCTTCTCATGTGCGCGCTGCCCGTGGGCACGATCACGGGTGAGCTGTACGCCGGTTCGGCCCTCGGCCCCCGCGCCCGTTCCCGTATCGTCCTGCCGCTCGCCGCCACCACCCTCCTGCCGCTGACCGTCTACGCCCTCACCCCCGGCCTCGGCTGGGCCCTGCTCGCCCTGACGCTCTGCGGCGCCGGATCCGCGTACACCCTCGGTCTCGACCGGTGGATCGTCGAGGAGATCCCCGAGGAACTGCGCGGCCGGGCCATGACCCTGCTCACCGCCGGGCTGATGACGATCCAGGGCGTCGGCATGGCCCTGGCCGGTCTCGCCGCGGAGTTCTTCTCCGTGAGCTCCGTCGTCACGGGCGCCGGGGTGATCGGCACGCTGTGCTGTCTCCTCCTGGTCGCCGAGGCCCGCAGGACCGAGGAGCGAGACGGGGCTGACCGCCATATGACCAGTCGGTAGGGTCGGTGCCGTGCCCAAGCCGCTCAGCCTTCCCTTCGACCCCATCGCGCGAGCCGACGAGCTCTGGCAGCAGCGATGGGGCCCCGTACCCTCGATGGGCGCGATCACCTCGATCATGCGCGCGCACCAGATCCTGCTCGCCGAGGTCGACGCCGTCGTCAAGCCGTACGAACTGACCTTCGCGCGCTACGAGGCACTCGTGCTGCTCACCTTCTCCAAGGCCGGTGAGCTGCCGATGTCCAAGATCGGCGAGCGCCTGATGGTCCACCCGACCTCGGTCACGAACACCGTGGACCGGCTGGTCAGATCGGGTCTGGTCGACAAGCGTCCGAACCCGAACGACGGCCGCGGCACCCTCGCTTCCATCACCGACAAGGGCCGCGAGGTCGTCGAGGCGGCCACCCGCGATCTGATGGCGATGGACTTCGGGCTCGGTGTGTACGACGACGAGGAGTGCGGGGAGATCTTCGCGATGCTGCGCCCGCTGCGGGTCTCGGCGCACGACTTCGACGAGAAGTAGGGGTCCCAACCCCCGGCGAAGATCGCCCGTTGCGTCCGGTTACGCTCGTTGCCATGAAGTCGAATGTGCTCTCCCGTTACCGGGTGATGGCGTATGTCACCGCCGTCTGGCTGCTGGTCTTCACCGTGGCGATCATCCTGAAGTACGGGTTCGAAGTCGGCGACACCATGTTGATCTCCCAGATCCACGGTGTGCTGTTCATCATCTACGTCATCTTCGCCTTCGATCTCGGCTCCAAGGCGAAGTGGCCGCTCGGCAAGCTGGGGTGGGTGCTGGCCGCCGGCTGCATCCCTGTGGCCTCGTTCTTTGTCGAGCCGAAGATCACCCGCGAGGTCCGTCCGCTGCTGACGGACGACCCCGCGATCGCGAAGGCGTAAGACCCCCGGACCGCCCCGAGCGAGGCTCGCGGCGGTCTTGCATCGACATTTACTAGGACGTCCTAGTAAATTGAAAGCATGGACGCTGACGCCATCGAGGAAGGCCGCCGACGCTGGCAGGCCCGTTACGACAAGGCCCGCACGCGGGACGCCGATTTCACCACGCTCTCCGGCGACCCGGTCGAGCCGGTCTACGGGCCCCGGCCCGGAGACACCTACGAAGGCTTCGAGCGGATCGGCTGGCCGGGGGAGTACCCCTTCACCCGGGGCCTGTACCCGACCGGCTACCGCGGCCGCACCTGGACCATCCGCCAGTTCGCCGGCTTCGGCAATGCCGAGCAGACGAACGAGCGCTACAAGATGATCCTGGCCAACGGCGGCGGCGGGCTCTCCGTCGCCTTCGACATGCCGACCCTGATGGGCCGCGACTCCGACGACCCGCGCTCGCTCGGCGAGGTCGGCCACTGCGGCGTGGCCATCGACTCCGCCGCCGACATGGAGGTCCTGTTCAAGGACATCCCGCTCGGCGACGTCACCACCTCGATGACGATCTCGGGACCCGCCGTCCCCGTCTTCTGCATGTACCTGGTCGCGGCGGAGCGGCAGGGCATCGACCCGGGCGTCCTCAACGGGACACTCCAGACGGACATCTTCAAGGAGTACATCGCGCAGAAGGAGTGGCTCTTCCAGCCCGAGCCGCATCTGCGCCTCATCGGCGACCTGATGGAGCACTGCGCGCAGGGCATCCCCGCGTACAAGCCGCTCTCGGTCTCCGGCTACCACATCCGCGAGGCGGGCGCGACGGCCGCGCAGGAGCTCGCGTACACGCTCGCCGACGGCTTCGGCTACGTCGAACTGGGCCTGAGCCGCGGCCTGGACGTCGACACCTTCGCGCCCGGGCTCTCCTTCTTCTTCGACGCACACCTCGACTTCTTCGAGGAGATCGCCAAGTTCCGCGCGGCGCGCAGGATCTGGGCGCGCTGGATGAAGGAGGTGTACGGCGCCAAGACCGACAAGGCGCAGTGGCTGCGCTTCCACACCCAGACCGCGGGCGTCTCGCTGACCGCCCAGCAGCCGTACAACAACGTCGTACGGACGGCGGTCGAGGCCCTGTCCGCGGTCCTCGGCGGCACCAACTCCCTGCACACCAACGCCCTGGACGAGACCCTCGCCCTGCCCAGCGAGCAGGCCGCGGAGATCGCCCTGCGCACGCAGCAGGTGCTGATGGAGGAGACCGGCGTCGCCAATGTGGCGGACCCGCTGGGCGGTTCCTGGTACGTCGAGCAGCTCACCGACCGCATCGAGGCGGACGCCGAGAAGATCTTCGACCAGATCAAGGAGCGCGGCCGCCGGGCACACCCGGACGGTCAGCACCCCATCGGTCCCATCACCTCCGGCATCCTGCGCGGCATCGAGGACGGCTGGTTCACCGGCGAGATCGCCGAGTCGGCCTTCCAGTACCAGCAGGCCCTGGAGAAGGGCGACAAGCGGGTCGTGGGCGTCAACGTCCACCACGGCTCGGTCACCGGCGACCTGGAGATCCTGCGGGTCAGTCACGAGGTCGAGCGCGAGCAGGTACGGGCCCTGGCGGGCCGCAAGGCCGGCCGTGACGACGCACGCGTGCAGTCCGCGCTTCAGGCGATGCTGACCGCCGCCCGGGACGGCTCGAACATGATCGTGCCGATGCTGGACGCGGTCCGCGCGGAGGCCACGCTCGGCGAGATCTGTGACGCCCTGCGGGACGAGTGGGGGACGTACACCGAGCCGCCCGGCTTCTGACCGCACGTAGACGGGGGGCGGGACGTCCCGCCCCCCCCCGTCTACGTGGGTGGGACGTCCCGCCCCCCGGCCTCAGCTCTGGAGCGAGGCCAGTCCCGACACCAGCAGCAGCGCGAAGCTGCGTGCCCACTCCTCGTCCACCGGCTCCGCGCTGACCAGCGCCCGGTGCACCACCGCGCCCGCGATCACATCGAAGATCAGGTCGGCGCTGCGGGACGCCGCCCCTGCGTCCTCCTCGTACGGCAGCTCGCCACGGGCCTGGGCGCGCGCCCTGCCCTCCAGCACCAGCCGCTTCTGGCGGTCGACGATCGCCGAGCGGATACGGCCGCGCAGCGCGTCGTCCCGCGTCGACTCCGCGACCACCGCCATCAGCGCGGTCTTGGCCTCGGGCCGCGCGAGCAGCGCGGCGAACTGGAGCACCACGCCCTCCACATCGGCCATCAGGCTGCCGAGATCCGGGAGTTCGAGCTCGTCGAAGAGTTCTGCGACAGCGTCGACGACGAGTTCGTTCTTGTTGGTCCAGCGGCGGTAGAGCGTTGTCTTCGCGACCCCCGCGCGGCTGGCCACATCGCCCATCGTCAGTTTCGACCAGCCCAGTTCGACCAGCGCCGCGCGGGTCGCGTCGAGGATCGCGGCGTCGGCCTCGGCACTGCGGGGGCGTCCCGTACGACCTGTACGTACGGTTTTGGGGCGGGTGTGGCTGCACATGACGGCGACCATACCGGCGAGTAAGCAATCTGCTGTGAGGCAGTTCACCGGAGGTTTCTCACACGGCGGAGGGCTGGTGCAGATACGCTACGGCTCGTAGCGAAAGCCTTGACCGGCTCGAGCGACAACCACGGGCGCGAGTGGGGACCCGCGCCGATCTTCAGGAACGTTTTTCACATGCGCGCGCGGAGGGGGGAGGATGTACTCATGCAGCCTAGGAACATGTCCATGAGCGGCGTCGTCGACCTCGCCGCGGTGAAGGCGGCCGGTGAGGCCAAGGCGAAGGCGGAGCAGGCCCGTGCCGAGTCCGCCCGTCAGGGCGGCGGCGGTGCCGTATCCCCCTCCAGCCTGGTGATCGACGTCGATGAGGCGGGCTTCGAGGCCGACGTCCTCCAGCGCTCCACCGAAGTCCCGGTCGTCATCGACTTCTGGGCCGAGTGGTGCGAGCCGTGCAAGCAGCTCAGCCCGCTGCTGGAGCGGCTGGCCCAGGAGTACAGCGGCCGGTTCGTCCTCGCCAAGATCGACGTCGACGCCAACCAGATGCTGATGCAGCAGTTCGGGATCCAGGGCATTCCCGCGGTCTTCGCGGTGGTGGCCGGCCAGGCGCTGCCGCTCTTCCAGGGCGCGGCCCCCGAGACGCAGATCCGCCAGACGCTCGACCAGCTCATTCAGGTCGCCGAGGAGCGCTTCGGCCTGACGGGCATCGCGGTCGACACCGAGGCCTCCCCGGACGAGGCGGCGGCGCCCGCCGCAGTGCCGCAGGGTCCGTACGACGCCGTGCTGGAAGCGGCCGTCCAGGCGCTGGACGCGGGCGACTTCGGCGGCGCCGTCCAGGCGTACAAGAACGTGCTGTCCGACGACCCCGGCAACACCGAGGCCAAGCTGGGCCTCGCCCAGGCCGAACTGCTCCGCCGCGTGCAGGACATGGACCAGCAGAAGGTCCGCCAGGACGCGGCCGAGAACCCGGCCGACGTGACCGCGCAGATCGCTGCGGCCGACCTGGATCTGGTCGGCGGCCATGTCGAGGACGCGTTCGGCAGGCTTGTCGAGACGGTGCGCCGCACGGCGGGCGAGGACCGGGACGCGGTGCGGGTCCGGCTTCTTGAGCTCTTCGAGGTCGTCGGGCCGGATGATCCGCGGGTGACGGCGGCGCGTTCGGCGCTCGCGCGAGTGCTGTTCTGAGCCATGTTTGAAACGCCTGCACGGAACGTGGTGTTCCGCCAGGTCTGACGGGTTTTGCGGCGACGGCGCTGACGAGGCGCCGTCGCCGTTTTGGCGACACAGTGACAAAACACGGCTGCGCTTTACCAAAACTTGGTAATTGGACGAGCTGTTACTCCCAGTAAATCAACCCACTTGTTCTGTCCGCTTATTGGCGGCTATCTCCCCCTCTGGCTCACCCCCTGGCTGCACCCTGTGTGGCCGGGCGACATCAGCCGGTCGTTGCGTGGTTATCGGGCCGTTACTAGCGGGTAACGAACCCTCTTGTGTCGCGGCCGGGAATGGACCACGATCGGCCACGCTCGGTCCAATACCGCACCAGCCCGGCTCCCAGTCGCGCCGCGGAACTTTGGGTCCCCACCGGGTCGACAGGCGGCAGTGGCGCCTGTCGTGGACAGGGGGGTTCCTGCCGAACGGCAGGGCCTGTCCAGCAGGTTGTGCGTGATCAGTCAGGCGCGACCAGTGGTTGTCGCTCGGGGGTGATCGCCGGTGTTTCGGACGCAGCTCGCGCCTGAAAGTACAGGCGCTCTCCTTACCGAGGACGTAGCACTTCTCCCACTCCCAAACGGGCCCTGAGGTCCGGACCGGAGATGTACGTCCGAGAAGGAGGAAAGTCATGGAGTCAGTGACTCGGGGCGGAACCAGATGGAAGCGGTTCGCCCTTGTTATGGTGCCCAGCGTGGCCGCAACGGCTGCGATAGGCGTCAGCTTGGCACAGGGCGCGCTCGCCGCGTCGTTCGCTGTGTCCGGCCAGGAGTTCAAGGTCACCGCCGGATACCTTGACGGCCATGGATTCGCCCAGTACGGCGGCGTTGACATGGGGTACAAGGACCTGAAGGGCGACGAGAAGGTCGCGCACCCCGTCGCGGTCTCGTCCTTCCAGAACGCCGAGATCACCGACATGTGCCAGTCGGTCGTCACCGATGTGCCGTTCCTCGGCAAGATCACGATGAGGCTCACGGCGGGTGACAAGGGCACGCCGGTCAAGGCCGACAAGCTCTACCTGGATGTGTCCGATCTGGGCGCGGGCAAGGCCAAGTTCACCAACATCGACATCGGCGTTGCGGCCAAGGACACCGACGGGGGCCGTGGTGGCAAGGGCCCTGCAGTCAAGGACAAGACCGTCCTGCCGAACGGCTTCGCCCAGCAGGCCGAACGGGCCGAGCTGACCAAAGTCGAGCAGACGGCCTGGGCGACCACTGCCGGCACGTTCGAGCTGAGCGGTCTGCACATGGGTCTGAAGCGGGGCTCCGGCGCCGGAGTCGAGTGCTACTGACGGTCATCCCGTCCGGGCGGGCGAGCAAAGCCTTCACAGCTTCGCCCGCCCGCCCAACTCTTCACACAGCAATGCCAGTTCCAGGGAGCTGTTTTCCATGAGCGCCGAGTCTGCAGTGTCACCGGGGCGGAACGAGCACCGCATCCGCGCCATCCGGCAGGGTTTTCGAACCTGGCGGGGCCAGCGGCCCTTCTGGGCGGGTCTGTTCACCCTGTTCGGCGGAATCCCCATCGCCTACTTCCCGTACGCGACCTTCAAGCTCGGTCACATGACGCTCGCGATGCAGACCACCGCGGGCGCCGGCGCACTGATCATCGGCGTACTGCTGATGACGCTGGGCCTCACGATGTGGTTTCACTCCATCGTCCGGGTCTTCGCGGGTGTCGCAACGATTCTGCTGGCGCTGGTCTCCATCCCGATCGCCAACATGGGTGGCTTCCTCGTCGGCTTCCTGTTCTCCCTCATCGGCGGTGCGCTCTCGCTCTCCTGGGTACCGGGGAAGCCCGTCGCGGAGTCGGCTCCGGTCGAGAAGGCGTCGACGCCCGCACCCGACCCCGCTGAGGCACCCGTAGCGGAGCAGCAGTGGGACGACTACGGCGTGGGCACGCACGAGACCAACATCGAAGTCAACGGCGGGAGGAACAGTGCCGGGTGATGTCACACCGCTGAGCACGGCTGGGAGCGATGGGACGCAGGCCAGAAAGGGGCCGCGGCACGCGGCTCCCCGTAAGCCCCTGCTGACCAAGCTCCAGATGCCGGCCGGCAAGGCGATAGCCCTGGCAGCGATGCCCACCGCCGTCTTTCTCGGCATGGGCCTCACCCCCAAGCTGGCACTCGCCGACGACAAGGACATCCCCTTCGCCCCGGGTCCGTGCGTGACCCGCTCGGACGAGCCGGCGGAGTCCGAGTCGCCCAAGCCGTCGGAGTCTGCGGAGCCTTCCGCGTCACCGTCGGAGAAGCCCGACCCGAGTGCCAGTGAGCCGACGGGCGACAAGCCCGCCGACGAGCCGACGCCGGAGGCGACCCCCTCCGCTTCTGAGTCCCCGGACGCGAAGACGGGTGCGACCGCTCCGACTCCGACTCCCACGCCGACGCCGAGCGAGACCAAGACGACGAACCCGCTGGACCCGCTGGGTGTCGGCGACGCGATCAAGGACCTGCTCGACGGCCCCGACCCGGAGCCCACGGCCACCGCGACGCCGAGCGCCCCGGCGACCACCGCGCCCGCCGACGAGCCGACGGCTTCGACGAAGCCGACCGCCGAGCCGTCCGAGAAGCCGTCCACCAACCCCGTTGAGAAGGTGGACGACGCGGCGGACACGGCCAAGGACGCCATCAAGGACGCGGCGGACAAGGCCGGAGCGACGACCGAGGAACTGGACGACGCGGTCAAGGGCCTCGACCCCAAGAAGGACGAGGACATCCCGGACGGCGCCAAGCCGCGCTTCCCGTGTCCGACCGCCGACCCGAAGGCGCTCGCCGCCGCGGATTTGGAGCAGGGCATCCCGCTGCTCCCGGACGACCCCTGGATTCTCGAGAGCTCGCTGCTCACCCTGAAAGGCCTGGACTACAAGGGCATCGTCGAGGTCAAGACGGGCAGCGGCAAGGTCAAGAAGGTGCTCAAGTTCACGGCTTCGGGCGTCGACATCAAGGACCTCCACCAGTTGGTGGTCGGCCCGAACAGCACGACCGGGCATGTCGAGGCGGGCAAGGGCTCCACGTCGACGATCAGCGACGGCACGGTGACGATGTACACGGAGGAGCTGAAGGGCAACCTCTTCGGCCTCATCCCGATCACGTTCAGCCCGCAGACGCCTCCTCCGCTGAATGTGCCGTTCGCCTTTTTCACCAACGTGAAGGTGACGCAGGCGGGCCAGTTCGGCGGGACGCTGACGGTGCCGGGCCTGCACAGCTACTTCACCGGTGGCACCAACTAAGACCCGTCCGGGAGCCGCACAAAGGCTGTGGGCCGTACCTCTTGCGAGGGGTGCGGCCCACAGCCGTTGTCACTTCAGCGAGCTGAGCGCCGTATTCCTGATGCGCTTGGTTCTGCCCAGTTCGGAGAACAGCTGCAGAATCTCCCTGTCATCAGAAGCTGCGACGATGCGGAGCTGGAGCCAGTTGGACCAGCTGTCGATCGTGCGACGTATCTCGGCGGTGGTGAAGTGGCCGGAGTCGACCGCCTCAAGCAACTCCAGTTCCTGCACTCTGCGGGCCGAGAAATCGCGTACCGACGTGTCGAGCGCCTGCACCCAGGCGGCCCGCTCCTGTGGGTCGAGCCGTTCGAGCACTTCGACGACGACCGCAGAGGCAAGAGAGGGGTCCCGCTCCTGGGAGACGGCGCGGAGCAGGATCGGCAACGCTTCCTCGACCCGCGTCGCGGCACGGTAGAGGTCCCAGCGGACATGACCGTCCGTGAAATCGGGCGCCGTCGCTATTCCGAGGACCGCTTCCAGCCGCCGGAGGAGTTCCAGCAACGGTGCTGTCGGTTCAGCATCCGCCATTTGCCTCGTACCTTCCTTGGGTTGGGGTGCGGCTCGCAGTCATGTCGCCCATTCATGCATCGGTGAAGGATGCTCTATCGGTCGGCGCCGAGTTCCTTGAGTTGTCGGCGGAACTTTCACTCCTGGTCGTACGCCTCGTCCGCGCCCGCCCATCCCCGGCAGGCCGGCCGCAAGGCACCGGGTCACCATCGCCATCCCGACTCGCTCGTGGTCTCGAAGTCCCGATTGTCAGGGATCTTCGCTGCCCGACATCGCTTCCGGTCCGAGGTCGAGGCTTTGGGCCGGACACGCGTATACGGAGGTATTCCCGCGGCACGCAGTGCACCGGTGACCCCAGCGTGCGGCCTGGGCCACGCGTCCCTCTGCGCGGAAGGGTTGCTTATCGGCCAACTTCTAGGCCGATAAGCATAGTTACCTCCACTCCGCCTTCACATCAGTCACACAGGTAACCCCCGTCTTGACCACGGGATTTGCGCATGCCGGATCGCGAGGACTCCTGTAAGTGCCTCGCGATATGGGCTCGGGACGCTGAAGTCACCTCTTGCTCCAGGGTGTTGACCTGTGACTATGGTGATCGCGCGCGCGTGGTGGACCTTGACCGCTCCGCCGTGACGCGCGCACATCAGCCGGCGGCCGGGGGAACAGTGCCGCCACGGGGAGGGTGGACCGTCATGCCGCGATACCGGCTCATTGCGAATGCCGTCTCGGCCGGCGCCGTCTGCTGCCCCTGTCCCCGCGCCTGGACAGCGGGCTGATCCGCGCGCATCGCGTCCGCTTCTTCGGACGGGTCCCCCCCGCCTGTCCTCATTCGCTGTGAAGGAATGCTCTCTTGCGCCCCAGACCAGGGTTGTTCAAACGCAGATCACGAAGATCCGCAATTCTCACTCCCGTCATCACGTCCGTCGCCGCCCTAGCTGTTCTCGGTGGCCTGGCCGTCCAGCCTGACGTACTCAACCAGCTCACCGGACAGCGCATGGCCCCGGCAGGCGACTCCGAAGACTGGTTCGAAGAGACCGCCGACGAGGAGATGCGGCAGGACCTGTGCCTGATGGCCGATGTGCTGCGTCTGGGTGGGCCGTCCATGGCCACGACCGCGCAGGACGGCCTCAATCAGCCGCAGGACAAGCTGCACGAACTGGCCAACCGGGAACACTGGGAGGACACTCCGCTCGCCCAGGCGTACAAGAAGGACCGGGACGCGGCGTCCAAGGAGCTGGACGCCCTCCACGCGCTCCGGGACACCTGGAAGAAGCCGCTCGTCGGGCTGGAGACTCCTGGCGGCATCAGTCACACCGATTTCCACTGGCCACCGGGCTCGCCCGGTGACGACAAGAAGGACTTCTACAGCCAGACCGGCCTGACCCAGTGGACCGCCGACCGGTTCTGGAAGAGCGACAGCGACTTCTACGAAGACCCCACCCCCAAGGCCGACGAGCAGACGGTCAAAGCCGTCAAGGACCTCGGCACGCCGCTGTACGGGAAGGATCCCGATCCGCAGCAGCCCGAGTGGAACCGTCAGGTCGCCGAGCACGGCGCGTTCGAGTATCTGTCGCACTGGTCCCTGGAGCCCACTGGCGCGGACAATGCTCGTATCTTCCTCGCCTCCGGCGGCTTCCCCCGTACTGCTCCCCAGCCGGGCACGGCGGAGCACCGCATCGCGGTCGAGGACCTGAAGACCCGGTTCGCGTCGTGTGCGTGGCGCGACCCGATGGACCCGAACAAGGTCCTGGGCGACATCTCCACCCCGGCCGCGAAGGAATGGCAGCAGGAGATCGCCTCGCAAGCGACGCAGCGCAACCAGATCCTGAACGCCAACAAGGACGTCACCAAGTCCCTTGCCACGGGCGCGAAGTCGCTGGGAGACCTGCTGGGGCACTCGTGGGTCGCCGACCATCTCGCCCGCTGGCAGGACTACTGGTCCCCGGGCGGGGTGGGCTGGATCGGTGACAGCTACGCGACGATCGAGGTGCCGGGCGCGAAGGGCATGTGCCTGGACGTCGCGGGCGGCGGAAAGACCAACGGCACGCCGGTCCAGGTGTACACCTGCAACGGCGGCGCGGCTCAGCAGTGGATGGTCGAGGGCAGCGAGGACGACCTCCATCTGCGTAACGTCGGCTCGTTCAAGTGCCTTGATGTGGCAGGGAACAAGTCGGCTAACGGCACGAAGATCCAGATCACGGACTGCTACAGCACTCCGGGGCAGTCGTGGAAGGGCGACGTCCGTGCCGCCTCGCCCCTGAAGAGCCTCACCACGGGCAAGTGCCTGGACCTGAGCGCGTTCACCAAGAGCACCGACGCGCGGCTGTGGGACTGCAAGGACGCCAGTGCGCAGAAGTTCCTGATCAAGCCGTCCGGTCACAAGGGCACCGACAGTCTCTCCTACCCGGACAAGGCGCAGTTCGACAAGGCGAAGAAGAATCTCGCCGACACCCAGGCGGCGGCGAAGAAGCAGCTGGCCGCGTTGAAGGCGCAGGCCGCGGCCTCGAAGACCGCTGCCGCCACCACCGACAGCGCGGAGAAGGCCGCGTACGCCGCCGCCGACGCTGCCGGCGCCCCGCGAGGTCGTGGCCTTCTGGTCGGCCAGCAGAAGGCACAGGTCACCAAGGGTGCGGTGGCCGCTCTCGAAGCCATGGTGAAGGCCGGTGAGACTGCCGAGGCCGCCACCCGCGCATCTGCGGGCGACAGCGAGACGATCGCGCAGCGCGCCCTGGCTCAGGCGGCGCAGGTCAACGCCGAGTTCCGCAAGGAAGCCGCGCACACCGCCGAGTTGCAGGCGAAGGCCGCGGCGGACGCGGCGAAGATTCACCGGGACAACGCGAAGAAGGACAAGGAGACCGCGGAGGCCAAGCTCGCGGTCGCCCTGAAGGCGGAAGGCGACGCCAAGGCAGCCGCTGCCAACGCGCACGCCAAGCGGCTCGCGGCCGAGGCCGAGGAGGCCACGGCGAAGGCGGAGAAGGAAACCGCCGCCGCCAAGCAGGCCGAGGCGGCCCAGCACAAGCAGAACGCCCAAGCCGAGGCGACGAAGGCCAAGGACGCGAAGGAAAAGGCCGAAGCCGCCGAAGCCACCGCGGTCGAGAAGAAGAACGGCGCGGTCAAGGCACGCGACAACGCCCGTGATCTCAACGCCGACGCGTGGGACGCCGCGCAGAAGGCGGACGCCGCCCGCGCCAAGGCAGACGCCAAGGATGCGTACGCCGAGGCCCATGAGTCCGACAGCAACGCCCAGGAGTCCAGGGAGGCCGCGAACGCGGCGGACAAGTACGCGGACGATGCCGAGGCTGCCGCGGGTCGGGCCCGGGGCGAGGCGAATGCCGCGAGCGAGGCGGCGGCCGAGGCGGATGCCGCGGCCACCCGTGCCGAGGCGGCCGCCAAGCGGTCCCGTGCGAACGCGGACGCCGCTCAGGCCGCCAAGCTGAAGGCCGATGCCGCGGTGCGGACCGCGACCAGTGCAGCGGCCGACGCCATCGAGGCCTCCGAGCACGCCTCCGAAGAGGCCAAGGCGGCCGTCAAGCTGGCTGACGAAGCGGAGAAGCTGGCCAAGACCGCCAAGTCCCAGGCGGACGAGGCATTCAAGGAGGCCGGCAAGGCCCTGGCCGCCTCCGCGAAGGCCGCGGGCTTCGCCTACGTCACCGCGCAGGCCGCGGTGGACGCGGGCAACTCCGCCGCCCAGGTCGCCAAGCCCGCCAACGACGCGATCCAGCTCGGCTCCCCGTATGTCACCACCGACTCGGCCGCGAGCCTGGTCGTGCTGACCGGGCAGGCGTCCAAGTCCATCGCCGACCAGCAGAAGGCCGTCGCCGACGCCCACGCCAAGAACGCGCAGGCCGAGGCCGCAGCGGCCAAGAACCTCGCCGACCAGGCAACGGGCGACGCGAAGATCGCCTACCAGTACGCGGCCAACGCCGCCGGCCACGCGGCGACCGCCCGTACCTACTCGAAGGAGGCCCTGGGCTACGCGGCCGACGCAGCAGCAGCCGCCTCCAAGGCCTCGGCGTCACTGGCCCGCACCATCGAATACGACCGCCAGGCCACCGAAGACGCCGCCGCCGCCGACAAGGCCGCAGGCCGCGCCGAGGGCTACGCCAAACAAGCCCGCGACTCCGCCGACCAGGCCGCCCTCGACGCCCAGGCCGCCCGCGACGCCGCAGCAGCGGCCGAACAGGCAGCCAAGGACGCACGGGCAGCCGCAACACGCGCCGACGCAGCCGCCACCGAAGCCGAACAGGCCGCCAAGGACGCGCTGAAGTACGCCCAGGAGGCACAGAAGGCAGCCGAGGAAGCGGCGCGCAACGCCGCGAACAAGCAGGTCTCCGAGGGTGCCGGGACCGGCGTCGGACGCGTCTTCTACATCATTGACAAGATCACCGAGGCGGGACCGGCCAAGCAGCTCAACCCGTGCGACTACGTTCCCCAGGGCTGCACGGTGACATACGAGCTGAATGTCGATGTCACGGTCAGTTACTACTACTGCCTCAACCCCGACGTCCCCGCTACTGAGGCTGGCTGTCCGAATGCGGACACACTGTTCCTCGACACGGAGACGTTCGAGAACCAGAAGCAGAACTGGACCCACCACTTCAGCTTCGGTGACATCACCCGGATCGGCTGGCAGAACCTCTTTGGGGAGAAGGCCGGCGCCATCCTGTACGAGCTCGTGCTGGGCGACGTCGCCCGCTGCTACCACGGCGACAAGTCCAGCTGCGCCTGGGCCGCCGCTCTGGTCGTACCGCCCCGAGTCTTCACGAAGCTCGCTGAAGCTGCAAAGCTCGCCCTACGGGCCGAACAGGCCATCAAGACCGGTGAGTACGCCGCGCAGGTACTCGCGGATCTGAAGAAGATCTACGGGGAGAAAGGCGCCCTCCAGGTCGGCGAGGCCGCCAGTGCGGCGAACATGGGGTTGCGTATCGCGGCCGCCGTGGCGGAACGAGCCAAGATCGCCCGTGGCACCCTCGACCCCAAGCTCCTGGACAAGCTCAAGGACGCCGGTCTGAACTTCAACAAGGCGGACACGCTCTGGGTGATCGAGTACGCCAAGCCCGGTGTGCCCCTCGCCTGGCTCGAGAAGGGCACCGTCAACGCGGGCCTGATCCACATCGTGTTCCGGCACGCGGGAGAGTTCGCGACCGCGGGAGTCCGGGTGGAGGACATCCCGGCCCTCGTGAAGACGGCCCTGACCCAGGGCACGAGGGTCGGGACCCAGGGGGCGGGAAGGCCGATCTACGAGGTCGCTTTCAATGGCAAGACCCAGCGCCTGGCCATTAGCGTGGGCGACAACGGTTACGTGATCGGAGCCAACCCCGTATGACCCTCGAAGAACCGCGGCACGTGCTCGTGCAGGCCCGGGGTGAGCCGTCTGCGCTGTACGAGCCGGAGGACCCCGGGGCCTACGAGGACCTCCGTGCCTTCACCCGTAACGTCCCGCTGGATGAACACCGGCTGGTCCTCCCGGCAGATCTGGCAGACTCGCTGCGCTCCTGGTCGCTTTCCCGCCCGCCGGCGGGTTTCGCCTCCCGCCCGGACCTGCGCAAGCACGTCAAGCAGGGTCTGGCGGTCGCCCAGCGACTGGCCAGGCAGCTCGGGCCGTCGTGGTCGGTTCGCTACTGGGACGAGTGCCTCAGGACGGCGAAGTGGGTGTGCTGGGGCTGCGATCGCCTCCACTGGGAGCGCGACAGCCACGGCGCACCTCCGCACCCGGTCGACATCACGGTCGAAGGCGAGTACAAGTTCGGTCCGCTGCGCTCCGACGGATTCGGGGACTTCTTCCCAGATGATCCCGCCGCCGCCCTGGCCCTGTCCGACGGCCTCGTCGCCGGTCTGTACGCGTGGGCGGAGAGCATCGACACCACGCTGAACCTGGACCTGCGGGACCGGGAGGAGGGCAAGTACGACCTCGAGTGGGAGCGGCTGTTCCATGAAGGGATGGAGCTGGCGAGGCGCGTCGCGCACGAGCTCGGCCCTGCCCGGAAAGTGACCTACAGGGGCCTGGCCAATGGAGGTCTGGCCGCGCTGACGTCAATCACCTGGCAAGGGGACCGGCAATTGTAGGCGCGAGCTGAATGTGGCAGGTGGAGCGGAGAGAAGAATCATGGACCTCCGCTCCACCGGCCGACTCGCTTGCAGTAGTCAGAGTCGCGGATGTTGACCACACGGCGGTCGCTCTCAAGCAATCGCCTCGCGGCGCACGTTTTCCGATCGTAGCCGAGAGTAAGCGTGCCACTCCACTCTGGTGACATGAATTACGTAACTGACTGTCCATCAGCGATGATTGACGGCTGTTACCGCAGGGGCTTCACGGTGGGCACCGCACTCACTACCGCTGCACGCGGGCCCTGGCGACTATGGGTCCGGGGAACCCGTCGAGCTGAGCGGCTTGACCATCACCGAGAATATCGGCGAGTCGTCGAATGGCTGCCGCTCGCCGACTTTCTGGTATCCCCAACTCTCGTAGCGTGCTTGCACCTTGGGGTGAGTCGAGTCGACGAGCAGCACGGCGATGTCTTCGCTCAAGTCCGCCAACAATGCGTCGTGAAGCTGGTCGGCCAACCCTTTCTTGCGCCATTCAGCACACACCATCAGCTCTGACACAGCGTACGTGCGCGACCTCTCCGGCGCTGGTTCAAGGTGGCCTCGCCACCACTCGCGCCCTGCGGTGAGCGGAGCTCCGTAGGCGAAGCCGATCGCCTGCTCGTCCTCGTAACCAATGACGCACGAGAAATCGGTATCGGAGCCCCAGTGATCCACGAACCATGGAAACCGCCGATTGAAAGGGTCGTCCGGGGAATACTCGGGAATGTGCGCGTGTACGTCCAGAAGCGTCTGGCGTATGGCTGGAAAATCTTCGTGTCGAAAGTGACGTAGCGCGATCACGCGATCAGCCCCAGTTCTGGCGGAGTTGGCCTGCCCAGGTCGCTGCCCGCTGAGACCTCGGTGCCTGGTCGAGAACGGCCTGGTGAAAGGCTCCGAGTTCGGTGCGAATGCGCCCTGGGATCTCCGTGCCCTCCATGATGTCGAATACGTCAGTCGCGGTTGTGCACGCGAGGTCGAGATCGCCCTGGTGGAGCTGGGCGAGTGCCAGTCGGACGGTGGAGAGCGCACGGTTACGGCGATAGCGCTTCGGGGTGATCGCCAGGGCCCTGTGGGATGACGCTTCGGCTGTTGCCGACAGCCCCAGTCTCTGCTGAACGATCGCTGTGATGGCGAGCAGCTCAGCGGGACCGTAAAAGTCGATCCAACTCGGTCTGGGGGCCGGATGTGCCTTGGCGAGAGCTTCCTCGGCGTATCCCAGGCTTCGGAGAGCGTTCCGTCTGTCGTTCCTGTTGGAGTGGCCGATCGCCAGCCGTGCATGAGCCAAGGATGCGAAGAGAGGGTCACGGCGCGTGATCGGCAGAGCCTGAGCGGCTTGAGCCGCAGCTACCGCGTCATGTGGCCGCCCCCGCTGCCTGGAGAGCATAGCGAATTGATTCCATGCACTGAATTGCGCCGCGCTGTCGTGCGCCATCCCTGCCAATACCAAAGAGCGGTCGAGGTGCTGCTGTGCCTGATCAAGCCGACGGTCGTCGATGCAGGACCACGCAGCCTTGGTGGTGAAGTCGGCGGCGATGCTGAACAGTCCCTGCCGAACGCGCTCGCTCACGCTGCACTTTTGCAGCTCGAGAGCCTGGTGGGCACCGGCTACGGCGGCTGTTTCCAGTGCGGAGTGCCCGCCGCGCTGGTTGTCCAAGATGGTGAGTTGATCGAGTCCCCCTTGGAGCCGCCGCACGTCCGTAGCTCCCACTCGGCGGGGTGAAACTGCCAGCGCTGCGGCTGCTGTTCCGGTGGCCGATGTGATGAAGGTACGTCGCCGCACGGGGTCCTCCGGAGGGGCTGCGGTGCGAGGCGGGCTGAACCCGAGGTCCTTGGCCGGGCAGCCGAAGGCCCTCTCCAGTGCAACACAGGTACGCGCGATGGGACGCCGGGTCTTTCCGCTCAGCAGGTTGCGGACCGTACGGTCGGAAACGTTGCCCGGCCTGCCTGTGATCTCTTCCAGTGTGTCATTCATGCGGCGCGCCAACTCTTCTTGAGTCAGGCCGAGTTCGATCATCCGCCTCTTGAGCGCGACGTTGACTCCCATGTGGTCGAAAGTAGCCCTGCGGTCAGATTCGTGCCAGGTGGCTCGTCAAGAAGCGGCAAAGTTTTCCGGTTGCCGGCCGTGAGATGACAACGGCTCTTCCTGTCCTTGCGATGCCCCGTGGCCGTTGACTGATGTGAGATCACCGGCTGGACGGCTTCGAGCGTGAAAGGCGCGCCCCCGTGAAGAGCGAAACCCCCCGTATCGGAACTGACCTTGAACTCGTAGCCCCAGTACGAGAGTTAGCAATGCGATTCACCTCCAGCCCGCGTGGTGCCCGCCTCGCGCGGCGTTTGGTGTCCCACCGGCTCAACGTTTGGGGTCATCCATACGCTTCGGACGTCAATGAGTCGGTCAGCCTCATCGCAGCTGAGTTGACAGGCAACGCTGTTCGGCACGGGCACGTTCCGGGGCGGGACTTTCACCTGCGACTGGCTGTGACGACATCCGTGATCCGACTCGAAGTCACTGACACGAGAAGCGAGAAGCAGCCGACAGTTGCCCGCACGGCGGACCTCGACGCTGACGGCGGTCGCGGGCTCTTCCTCGTCTCTCAGTTGGCAACCTGTTGGGCCGTCACGCCCCGCCCCGATGGCCCGGGAAAGACGGTCTGGGCCGAGCTCCATGTGCAACAGCCGGGAGGTGCGGACAGGTTGTGGAGGAGATGTGACCACGTCCGCACATCAGTTCCAAAAGGCCTTCCCCGTCGAGGACTCTGCGCTCTAGGGTGATCACGCTGCGGTCGCTCGACCCGGGGCGCGGGCGTCGGGGGGCGGCCGTTGTGCAGCGACCCGCCACGCGTCCTCTCTCATCCTGTGCTGAGCGGCGGCGGCAAAGTCCAAGCCGCCGGAGAGGCCCAGATCGCGGGCGGTGGTGGCCAGTACTTCGGTCTTGAGATCAACAGCCACAGCGGCCACTTCTTCGCCCCGGACGACCCGTTCCGGGCCGTCGGAGGCGGAGCCGAGACGATCGGCAGGGAGGCGTTCGCTTCGGTGGGGGTGAACTTCCTGTGAGCAGTCTTTTCGACGACCTTGACCGGCTGGATCTTGACGCGCAGGTGCGCCGCTGGTCAGCTTCCGATGTACAGGAGGCTGAAGGCGACGTCAGCGAGTGGATGGCCGCGGCGCAGCAGTTCGCCGCCCGGCTTCAGAGGGACTGCGCATTGCTCTCGGACGAGCAGTGGCAGGCGGCTGCGCGGGCGTGGTCGTCTCTGCTCGCGGCTGCCGAGCGCTCGACGGGCGCGCAGGGCAACGAGTGGCTGATGCGGGACCTGTGGCTGAGGGCATCGCTGCTCGACGCGGTGGGCCCGCGGCCGGACGTACCCCTACTCGATGCGGGGCCGGTGCTCGAATGGGCGCTGGAAGCCATGCCCATGACCACGCAGGCGGCATCCGAGCTCGCCCCGGACTGGCGTGAGCTGGCGCGCGAGCAGATCCTCGCGCTGCGCATGATCCGGCGGCTACTCGCCCCGGCGAAGTTGGTCGGCTCGCTGATCGCTAACCACCCGCGCCGCGGCGAGTGCGAGGCTTGGCGGGAGGTGGCCAAGCAACTGCCGTGACATGGTGGCGGTGCCCCGTCCCCCATTGAGGGCGGGGCACCGCCATGACCGTCGTCAATCTCGGATGCAGCGAGTTCGTCGTCAACGAAGGCTGCCTCAACGTCTGGCCTGAGCAGGACTGACCAGGCGTTACTGCAAGCACTACTTCGGGTCCACCCCGCCCGAGTGGTGCGCCCGCACTAACTTCGTCGCGCCGCCCGAGATACCCGGAGGCGGGCCCGGCGTGATGATCATGATGTCGCCCTCGTTGTGTCGCGAGGGGATGCCGACCAGGCCCTGAGCGACATGCCGCTCGTCAACGAGACGCAGCCATTTGCACCCGTTCAGGGAGTCATCGGCGACATCGCTTCTCCTTGGCCGACAGTACGTCAAGGTACTAGTATGTGTACGTACTGGAACGTGGGCTGTCATGCCGTGGCACCTTGAGATGGCCGGAGAAGTCCGGGACTGGCTGCACAAGCTGAGAAAGGACGACCGCGACTCCGCGCGATTGGTGGGTCTGGCTATCCAGGCTCTGGTTGAGGAGGGGCCCGACTTGGGTCGTCCCCTGGTCGACCGCATCAAGGGTTCCGCTCTGCATAATTTGAAGGAGTTGCGCCCTGGTTCGTCCGGGGCGAGCGAGATCAGGGTGCTGTTCGTCTTCGACCCTCAACGCAGTGCCGTTCTGTTGGTGGCCGGAGACAAGGCAGGGCAGTGGTCCGAGTGGTACCGCCGCTCGATCCCCGCAGCCGAGGCACGATATGCCGCATGGTTGGATCACCTGGCCCGGCGGCAGAAGGAGGAACAGGAATGACCACCTTCCACTCCTGGGACGACGTCAAGCGCGAGGTCTTCGACGCCGAGGACCTCGATGCGATCGCTGCCGGAGCTCAGCGCATGGTGGCTGAAGCTCGCGCGCACCGGCTGGCCGAGATGCGGAAGCAACTCGGCCTCACGCAGAGCGAGGTAGCGGCTCGGATGCACGTGCGACAAGAGCGGGTGTCGGCGATCGAACGAGGGAACACAAAGGCGGCGGAAGTCGGAACGATCGCCGCCTACGTCGCTGCACTCGGGGGCCGGCTGGAGATCGTCGCGAACTTCGACGGCACCCGGGTGGTCGTCGCCTGAGGGCCGGAGAGTCGAGTACCCCGTGCTCGGGTGAGGTCGGCCAGCCCCGCCCACCGGCAAAGCACGGGGGCGGCACTCCAGATCACTCCGGAGTGCCGCCCTCGGTAGCCGTGCATGCGGTCAGGCCTTCTTCGCCTCAACCCCGCCCAAGTGGTGCACCCGCACCATGTTCGTCGTCCCCGGCACCCCCGGCGGGGACCCCGCCGTGATGATCATGATGTCGCCCTCGTTGTACCTCTGGAGCTTCAGCAGTGCCGCGTCCACCAGGTCGACCATCGCGTCCGTCGTCTCCACGAACGGGGCCAGGAAGGGCTCCACGCCCCAGCTCAGCGTCAGCTGGTTGAGCGTCGAGGCGTCCGTCGTGAAGGCCAGGATCTGCTGCTCCGCGCGGTAGCGGGACAGCCGGCGGGCCGTGTCGCCGGACTGGGTGAAGGCCACCAGGGACTTGGCGCCCAGGAAGTCCGCGATCTCGCAGGCCGCGCGGGCCACCGAACCGCCCTGGGTGCGGGGCTTCTTGCCCGGGACCAGGGGCTGGAGGCCCTTCGACAGGAGCTCTTCCTCCGCCGCGACGACGATCTTCGACATCGTCTTGACCGTCTCGATCGGGTACGCGCCGACCGAGGACTCGGCCGACAGCATGACCGCGTCCGCCCCGTCCAGGATCGCGTTCGCGACGTCGGACGCCTCGGCGCGCGTCGGGCGGGAGTTGGTGATCATCGACTCCATCATCTGGGTCGCCACGATCACCGGCTTGGCGTTGCGGCGGCACAGTTCGATGAGGCGCTTCTGCACCATCGGGACCTTCTCGAGCGGGTACTCGACGGCCAGGTCGCCGCGCGCCACCATCACGCCGTCGAACGCCATCACGACGTCCGCCATGTTCTCGACGGCCTGCGGCTTCTCCACCTTGGCGATGACCGGGACCCGGCGGCCCTCCTCGTCCATCACCTTGTGGACGTCCTTGACGTCGCTCGCGTCCCGTACGAAGGACAGCGCCACCAGGTCGCAGCCCATACGGAGCGCGAAGCGCAGGTCCTCGACGTCCTTCTCCGAGAGCGCGGGGACGTTGACCGCCGCGCCGGGCAGGTTGATGCCCTTGTGGTCGGAGATGACGCCGCCCTCGACGACGATCGTCTTGACCTCGGGGGCCACGACCTCGACGACCCGCAGCTCGACGTTGCCGTCGTTGATCAGGATCTGGTCGCCCTTGGACACATCGCCCGGCAGGCCCTTGTAGGTGGTGCCGCAGATCGACTTGTCGCCGGCGACATCCTCGGTGGTGATGGTGAATTCGTCGCCGCGGACCAGTTCGACCGGCCCCTCGGCGAAGGTTTCCAGACGGATCTTGGGGCCCTGGAGGTCGGCGAGCACGCCCACCGCCCGGCCGGTGTCCTCGGACGCCTTGCGCACGCGGTGGTACCGCTCCTCGTGCTCAGCGTGGGTCCCGTGGCTCATGTTGAAACGGGCCACGTTCATGCCGGCCTCGATGAGCGCTTTCAGCTGCTCGTAGGAGTCGACGGCGGGGCCCAGTGTGCAAACGATTTTGGAACGGCGCATAAGGCGGATCCTATCGGTTTGTTTCGATGCGGAATATTCCGTCTGGTGGAATGTACAAATGGGCGGTGTTCCGCTCAGGCGTTGCCCTCGGCGGAAACGCCTGTGACCAGTGCAAATGTCTGCTGGGCGATCTCCAGCTCCTCGTCGGTCGGGACCACAGCCACCACAACTCGGGCATAAGGCGCCGAAATAATTCGTGCCTCGTCCGAGCGGGCGGCGTTCAGCTCGGCGTCCAGCACGAGTCCCAGTTCCTCCAGACCCGCGACGGCAGCCTCGCGCACGGGCGCCGCGTTCTCGCCGACCCCGGCCGTGAACGCGATCGCGTCCACCCGGCCGAGTACCGCGTAATAGGCGCCTATGTACTTCTTCAGTCGGTGAATGTAGATGTCGAAGGCGAGCTGAGCGCGCTCGTCGCCCTCCTCGATCCGGCGGCGGATCTCCCGCATGTCGTTGTCGCCGCACAGACCCACCAAGCCGCTTCTCTTGTTGAGCAGTTCGTCGATGTCGTCCACCGACATTCCCGCGACCCGCTTGAGGTGGAACGTAACCGCGGGGTCAATGTCACCGGAGCGGGTGCCCATCACCAGGCCCTCCAGCGGTGTCAGCCCCATCGAGGTGTCCACACACCGCCCGCCCGCCACCGCCGAGGCGGACGCGCCGTTGCCCAGGTGCAGCACGATGACGTTCACCTCGGAGGGGTCCTTGCCCAGCAGGGCCGCCGTCCTGCGCGAGACGTACGCGTGCGAGGTGCCGTGGAAGCCGTAGCGGCGGATCCGGTGGGCGTCCGCAGTCTCCACGTCGATCGCGTAGCGCGCTGCCGACTCCGGCATCGTCGTGTGGAAGGCGGTGTCGAAGACCGCGACCTGCGGCAGGTCCGGTCGCAGCGCCTGGGCGGTACGGATTCCGGTGATGTTGGCCGGGTTGTGCAGCGGTGCCACCGGGACCAGCCGCTCGATCTCCGCCATCACCTCGTCGGTGATCACCGTCGGCGCGGTGAACCTCAGCCCGCCGTGGACCACCCGGTGACCGATCGCCGCAAGCTCGGGGGAGTCCAGGCCGAGCCCGTCCTGTGCCAGCTCGTCGGCGACCGCCTTCAGCGCCGTGTCGTGGTCGGCGATCGGGCCGCTGCGCTCGCGCCTCCCGGCGCCGCCGCCGAGCGGGGTGTGCACCAGTCGCGAGGTCTCCTCGCCGATCCGCTCGACGAGCCCGACCGCCAGGCGCGAGCTGTCCCGCATGTCGAGCAGCTGGTACTTCACCGACGAGGAGCCGGAGTTGAGGACGAGAACGCGGGTGGCGGTCATGCCGGGAGCTCCTGACCCTGGGACTGGATGGCGGTGATGGCGACCGTGTTCACGATGTCGCTGACGAGCGCGCCGCGCGACAGATCGTTCACCGGCTTGCGCAGACCCTGCAGCACAGGGCCGACGGCCACGGCGCCGGCCGAGCGCTGCACGGCCTTGTAGGTGTTGTTGCCCGTGTTGAGGTCAGGGAAGATCAGCACCGTCGCCCGGCCCGCCACCTCGGACTCCGGCAGCTTCGTCGCCGCGACGGACGGCTCGACGGCCGCGTCGTACTGGATCGGTCCCTCGATCCGCAGATCCGGATGCGACTCGCGCACCAGCTTGGTCGCCTCGCGCACCTTGTCGACGTCCGCGCCCGACCCGGAGGTGCCCGTGGAGTACGAGAGCATCGCGATCCGCGGCTCCACGCCGAAGCGGGCCGCCGTCACCGCCGACTGGATCGCGATGTCCGCGAGCTGCTCGGCGTCCGGGTCCGGGTTGACCGCGCAGTCGCCGTAGACCAGAACCCTGTCGGCCAGGCACATGAAGAAGACGGAGGAGACGATCGAGGCGTCCGGCTTTGTCTTGATGATCTCGAAGGCCGGGCGGATCGTCGCTGCGGTGGAGTGCACGGACCCCGACACCATGCCGTCGGCCAGACCCTCCTCGACCATCAGCGTGCCGAAGTAGTTCACGTCCGACACCGCGTCGAACGCCAGGTCCACCGTCATGCCCTTGTGGGCCCTCAGCTGCGCGTACCGCTCGGCGAAGCTCTGGCGCAGCTCGGAGGTGGCCGGATCGATCAGCTGGGTGGTGCTCAGGTCGATGCCCAGGTCGGCGGCCTTCTTGCGGATGACCTCGGTGTCCCCGAGCAGGGTCAGGTCGCAGACGTCCCTGCGCACGAGGACATCGGCGGCGCGCAGCACCCGCTCCTCGGTGCCCTCCGGCAGGACGACACGGCGGCGGTCGGCGCGGGCCTGCTCCAGGAGGTCGTGCTCGAACATCATCGGGGTGACCCGGCCACTGCGGGCCACCGATATACGGGCCAGGAGGTCGCCGGTATCGACATGTCGCTCGAAGAGGCCGATCGCGGTTTCGGTCTTGCGGGGCGTGGAGGCGTTCAACTTGCCTTCGAGGCCGAACAGTTCGGCCGCGGTCGGGAAGCTCATGCCGGGCACCAGGACGACGGGGGTGCCGGGCGCGAGCCGGTTGGCCAGCGTGAGGATCTCCTCGCTCGGCCGCTCGTTCAGCGTCAGCAGTATGCCCGCGATGGGCGGGGTGCCCGCGGAGTGCGCGGCCAGCGCGCCCACCACCAGATCGGCGCGGTCGCCGGGCGTGACCACCATGCAGCCGGGGGTCAGGGCCCGCAGGAAGTTCGGCAGCATCGCACCGCCGAAGACGAAGTCGAGCGCGTCCCTGGCCAGACCGGCGTCGTCGCCGAGGAGGACGGTGGCGCCGAGCGCGTGGGTGATCTGGGCGACCGTGGGGGCCGCGAGCGCCGGCTCGTCGGGAAGGGCGTAACAGGGAACAGGGAGGCGGGCCGCCAGCCGCTCGGCTATGGACTCGCGCTCATCGGGCCGGACCCGGTTGACGACCATCGCGACGATATTGCAGCCCAGGGCCTCGTACGCGCGGTGGGCATTGCGGGTCTCCGCCCGTACCAACTCGGCGGTCTGGCCCTTGCCGCCGACCACCGGGATCACCAAGGCGCCGAACTCGTTTGCGAGCCGGGCATTGAGCGCCAGCTCGTCGGGGAGCTGGGTGCCCGCGTAGTCCGTACCGAGGACGAGCACGACCTCGTACGCGCGTGCCACCTGGTGGAAGCGCTCGACGAGCCGGGAGACCAGCTCGTCGGTGCCCTTCTCGGCCTGCAGCGCGGTGGCCTCGTGGTAGTCCATTCCGTAGACCGACGCGGGGTCCTGCGAGAGCCGGTAACGGGCGCGCAGGAGGTCGAAGAGGCGGTCCGGGCGGTCGTGCAGCAGGGGGCGGAAGACGCCCACCCGGTCCACCTGGCGGGTCAGGAGCTCCATGACTCCCAGCTCCACGACCTGCCGGCCGTCCGAGCGGTCGATCCCGGTCACGTACACGCTGCGCGTCACGCGTGCTCTCCCGTCCATGCTGTCGCGTATGAGACGTACGAAAGGTGGTACCTACAAAAAAGCCGCTCAGGGCGGCCTTGCCCTCTTGACAATACCTCCGGCGGTAGGTAACGCGCCCGCCGGGTAAGGGTCGGTCGACAGGCCCGCGAGCGGGGTCCGAGTGCCATGAGGCTCAGTGGCTGGGAGCGCGGGGTTCCCGGCGCGCGTGGAACAATCGAACCTGGGCTCACATGCATCACTGACGAGCAGGAGACACAGCACAATGCGTATCGGAGTGCTCACCGCAGGCGGCGACTGCCCGGGCCTGAACGCAGTGATCCGGTCGGTTGTGCACCGCGCCCTGACCGGCCACGGCGATGAAGTCATCGGTTTCGAGGACGGGTTCAAGGGTCTCCTCGACGGTCACTACCGCCCGCTCGACCTCAACGCCGTCAGCGGCATCCTCGCCCGCGGCGGCACGATCCTCGGCTCCGCCCGCCTGGAGCGCGGCCGGCTGCGTGAAGCCGCCGAGAACGCCGCGGAGTTGGCGAAGCAGTACGGCATCGACGCGCTGATCGCGATCGGCGGCGAGGGCACGCTCACCGCATCCCGGATGCTCGCCGAGGCGGGCATGCCCGTCGTCGGAGTGCCCAAGACCATCGACAACGACATCTCCTCCACCGACCGCACCTTCGGTTTCGACACCGCCGTCACGGTCGCCACCGAGGCCATCGACCGGCTGAAGACCACCGCCGAGTCGCACCAGCGCGTGATGGTCGTCGAGGTGATGGGACGGCATGCGGGCTGGATCGCGCTGGAGTCCGGCATGGCGGGCGGCGCGCACGGCATCTGTCTGCCGGAGCGGCACTTCCAGGTCGAGGACATTGTGAAGATGGTCGAGGAGCGTTTCTCGCGCGGCAAGAAGTTCGCGGTGATCTGCGTCGCGGAGGGCGCGCACCCGGCCGAGGGCTCGATGGCGTACGAGAAGGGCGCGATCGACCAGTACGGCCATGAGCGCTTCCAGGGCATCGGCAACCGTCTCGCGGCGGAGCTGGAGCGCCGGCTCGGCAAGGAGGCCAAGCCGGTCATCCTCGGACATGTGCAGCGCGGCGGCACGCCCACCGCGTACGACAGGGTGCTCGCGACGCGCTTCGGCTGGCACGCGGTGGAGGCCGTGCACGGCGGTGAGTTCGGCATGATGACGGCGCTTCGCGGCACGGACGTGGTGACGGTGCCGCTGGCGGAGGCGGTCACCCGGCTGAAGACCGTGCCACAGAACCGTATGTACGAGGCGGAGTCGGTCTTCTGAACCGGTGAACGGGCCGTCCGCCGACCGCGGTTGGAGCACGGTCGGCGGACGTGTCTGACGGTCTTGTGGGTCAGGACAGTTTGCCGTCGTAGTCCGGCAGCTTGAAGGTCCGCTCGGCGTGACCGCCGACCAGGTCGCCGGGCTTGTTGCCGACATTGGCGATGATCGTGTAGCCCTTGGCCTCGATCTCCGCCCGCTTCTCGGTCTTGTACGCGCTGACCTCGCCGAACAGGTCGGGCAGATCGCGTACGTACAGGCCGTCGACCGGGTAGCCGACCTTCTTGAGGTTGTAGGAGGTGAGCGAGTAGATGATGCCGGGGCGGGCCGTGACGAAGAAGATGTCCACGCCGCGGGAGTCGGCGTAACGGACAAGGTCGAGCACCGGCTTGATCGCGGGGGTCGGGTACTCCCAGAAGTAGTGGAAGTCGGTCTCCAGCGAGGAGTTGTCGATGTCCAGGACCATCGCGAGGCGCTGTCCCGAGGCACCGGCAGTGCGCTGCTCGATGTAGGGGCGGGCGGTGGCGACGACAGCGGAGACGTCGCGCTGCCAGGTCGCGTAGTCGACGTCGGCGAGGAACGGACGGCTGGTGCTCGTCTGCTGCGAGGTGAGGGTGGGGGTCGCGGCGTTCGCTGTGGCGGTCACGGACGAGGTGAGGGCAAGCGCGGCGACCGTCACCGCCGCCCGGGTGGTCCATCTGCGTGCATGCATGGGGGGTTCACTCCTGAGGGGTCCGGATCCGGGCGCGGAAGCGCCAGGGCCTCGGCATGATCGCGGCTGTCAGTGGACGGAATGATGCGTTCCAGCTACCGGCTAGTAGCTTCGGCGTGACGGAAGGGGATACGCCGTCAGAACTGCTCGACGAAATACGGCTCGACGGTCATCCAGCCATTGCCGGAGGCGCCGTTGCGGCGGCCCTGGTCCTGCCTGGACAGGGAGTACCAGGAGTCCACATAGTCCGGGTCGTCCGTGTACCAGGAGTCCGGAATGGCCGCGAGTACCGCGTCCACCAGGGGCGCGTAGACGCCCAGGTCGGTGACGGTCAGCAGCGCGGTCGCGATGGCCTGGGCCAGAGCCTTGTAGTTCGTGTCGCCGTCGTCCTCCATCAGGACCACGTCGGCGAGGTTGTACTTGTAGTTGAACCACTTCACGAGGACCTGGTTCGGGTAGTACGTCTTCCCGTCGTCGTCGAGATACGGCATCTGCACCGTGTCGACGCGCGGGACGCCGTCCTGTCCCCAGCCGGTGACGATGGCGTACGTCTCGGCCCCGCCCTTGAACCACGGCTCCTGGTCGTCGGCCACGCCGATGGACGTGATCTTCGTCGTCCAGACACCGCTCGCGGCTGCCCCGGACGTGGCCTGCGCGATGGGCTTCTGCAGGGCCGGGAGGGCCAGGCCCGCCTTCGCCAGTTCCCGGTCGAGGATGTCCAGGCCGGCAGCGAGAGCCTTGGACGTATCTATGTCGATGAGATACACCGGCCGGTCCGGCGTCCTGTTCGCATCGAGCTTGTGCGGGTGGCCGGCGCCGTCGTAGGCGGTGACCGACGCGCGGTCGTCGTCCTGTGCGGCGGCCGCCACCAGCGGCTTCACGCCCTTCGCGAGGCCGGCGCGCATCGAGGGGTCGGCGAGCCTGATACGGAGCAGCGAGCCGGTGCCCGCGCCCAGGCCCTTGGCCGCGGCAAGATCCTTGTTGGCTTCGGCGACGGCGCTCTCCATGCGCCGGGCGGCGGGTGCGTCGGCCCGTCGGCTCAGTTCGAGCAGGTCGACTGTCGTGGAGCGAAGAGAGGCGGTACGCAGGTGCGCACTCCAGGGCGCGTCGCCCAGCGAGGCCGCGGTCTTCCGGGCCAGGGTGTCCTGGATCTTCTCGGCCGTGGAGATGGAGGTGGAGGAGGACGGCGCTGCGGCGCTGCTCGCGGCCGACGCCTGAGCGGTGGTGACCGGCAGGGCGACTAAGGCGAGGGCGGCACAGGCCAGGCCCGCGAGGGCTCGGTGAGTTATTCGCGTGCTCATAGCGATGAGGCCTCCTGTGATGACGGACTGCCATGGGCGTTTCCCAGGGCGTGGGGTCTGGGTCGACGCGCGTAACATGCGGTGCGCGCCCCCGATATCGTCATCACGACGGGACTCGCGGGTAATGAGGGAATCCTCCACTGCTGGAGTCCGAAGAACGGATGTCGCATCCCTGGCGCTTGGGCTCGTTCCGTGATTCGACGGGCCGTCAGCCTTCCGACGCTGCCGGGCGGGGGGTGCGCCTGCGGCGGGCTTTGCCCCCACCCCGCCCTCCCCCAGACTCCGTCCGGGGGGACCCCCAACCTCCCCGCGCCTCAAACGCCCCCAGACTTCGTCCGGGGGGACCCCCACGGGGCTGAGATGTGCGGCAGGGCCGCACATTCAGCCCGTCCGGCGTTTGAGGACATGCGGCCGAAGGTCGCATACGGGGTCTGGGGCGAAGCCCCCACGCGGCGGAGCCGCAGAGTGTCGCAGCGGGAAGGGGCGGGTACGGGAACAGCCCCGCCGCAGGCGGCTACACCCGCGCCAAGTCCCAGAAGTGGTCCACTATCCGGTCCAGGAAGTCCCGCCCCGGCTCCCCCGTGTCCTGCGTCGTCGAGCCCCACGCGAGCGTCGCCACCATCCGGGACTGGTATGCCGAGTGCAGCTCCTCGAGCACGCCCTCAAGCTGCTCCCGCCGCATCGGCAGCATCTTGCCCACCGGGCGTACGTACGCCTGCCAGCGCGCCTTCACCGCGTCCCGCAGCAGTTCCGCGAGGTCCGCGTCCCGGCCGGTCGCCGTGAGGAGTTCGCGGGGGCCGAGGTCGAGTACCTCGGAGAGCGCCGCGGTCTGGCGGTCGTTGCCGCGCCAGCGGCCCGAGTCCTCCATCCGCAGATACGAGCCCACGTCCATGCCGACGAGGCGCGCGAGTTCCTCGGGGGCGAGGCTGCGGGCCATCCGGTGCTCGCGCAGAGTGGTCGCCTCGGTGAGCAGATCGTGCGGCGCGCACCACAACACCCCCGCGAGCGCGGTCAGTTCGCGCGTGCCGGGGCTGGCCAGCCCCCGCTCCCACTGGACCACGACGTCGGGCGAGACATGTATCCCGTACTGGGCGCGAAGGCCGTAGGCGACATGGCCGGGAGCCATGCCGAGGGCTTCGCGCAGCCGGCGCGCGGCGGGGGCGTTGAAGGGCGGGGACGGGTTGTGGTGCACGCCGACACGCTAGGGGGCCGGAGGGGGCGGCGACTACGGTGCGTTCACCCAGAGCCACTTGTCGTAGGAAGGTCCGAGCTGATCGTTACCTCTTGGTAACGTCACGTGACGGTGCAGGGCGGCCGCTCACCCCTTGACCGCCCCGCCCAGGGCGAAGCCGCCGCCCAGCCTGCGGGCGATCAGTACGTACAGCACCAGCACCGGCGCCGAGTACAGGATCGAGAAGGCCGCGAGCTGGCCGTAGATCACTGAACCGTAGTTGCCGAAGAAGGTGAAGATCGAGACGGACGCGGGCATCTGCTCGGGGGACAGGATCAGCATGAACGGTACGAAGAAGTTTCCCCAGAGCTGGATGAAGGTGTAGATCGTCACCACGGTCAGGCCCGGGCCCATCAGGGGCAGTACGACCCGGGTCAGAGTCTGCAGATACGACGCCCCGTCCGTCCACGCCGCCTCCTCCAGGACCACCGGGACGCCGTCCATGAAATTCTTCATCAGCCAGATGGAGAAGGGCAGTTGGGAGGTGGCGAGGAAGAGACCGGTGCCGTACATCGTGTCGATCAGATTGACCTGTACGAACAGGCCGTAGACCGGAACCATGACCGCCGTGATCGGCAGACACGTCGTGAACAGGATCGTCAGCAGATACGGGCGGCTGAAGCGCGAGCGGTGGCGCGAGAGCGGATACGCGGCGAGCGCGGCGCACACCACCGTCAGCAGCGTCGCACCCCCGCACAACAGCAGGCTGTTGAGCATCGGCGTGAAGGTGATCTCGTCGGTGAGCACCGCGTCGAAGTTGTCCGCGGTGAACGTCGAGGGCGCCCGCACCCGCAGGTCCGCCTCCGCGTCCACCGAGGAGAGCACTAGCCACACCAGCGGCAGCGCGAAGGCCGCGGCCGTCCCCAGCAGCGCGCCGTCCGCGGCGAGCCGGGAGCGGGTGGCCCGGCGCATCAGACCTCCACCCGCATCAGCCGCAGATAGACGACCGAGAAGAGCGAGCCCACCAGGAGAAGCAGCAGTGCCACCGCCGTGCCGTAGCCGATCAGGCTCTTCTGGAACGCCTGGTCGTACATGAACACCGGCAGTGTCTGGCTGCGATTGCCCGGGCCGCCGCGCGTCATCGCCCAGATCAGCCCGAACACCGACAGCGTGGAGAGCGTGTTCAGCATCAGATTGGTGCCGATCGAACGGCGGATCATCGGCAGCGTGATGTGCCAGACGCGGCGCGGGCCGCTCGCTCCGTCGACCTCCGCCGCCTCCGTGATGTCGCGGGGGATCTCGGCCAGCGCGGCGGAGTAGATCAGCATCGAGAACGCGGTGCCGCGCCAGACGTTCGCGAAGGACACCGCCAGGATCGGCAGCGTGAACAGCCAGTTCTGGGACGGCAGATGGAGCCAGTCGAGCAGGGCGTTCAGGGTCCCCTCGCGGCGGAAGAAGGTGTACAGCAAGAACGCCGCGACGATCTCCGGCAGCACCCAGGCGGTGATCACCAGGGTGCCCGTGAGGGTACGGACGGGACGGGACGCCGTACGCATCAGACCCGCGAGGGCCAGCCCCAGGGTGTTCTGGCCGACGATCGCCGAGACGAAGGTGAAGACGAGCGTGAGCCAGACGGCATTGTGGAAACCGGCGTCGGCGAAGGCCCGGCGGAAGTTGTCCAGGCCGACGAAGTCGGAGCCCGACGCGCCCGTCAGCTGGGTGTCGGTGAACGCGATCCAGACGCAGTAGCCGATCGGTCCCGCCAGAAAGAGCAGCAGCAGGATTGTGGCGGGGGCGATCGGCACCCACCGCCACAACCCCCTTCTCGCGCTGCTCACTTGGTGGTGACTGCGCCGTCGACGATGGTCTTCAGTTGCTCGTCGTACTCCTTCGCCGCGTCCGCCCCCGAGGCGTCACCCGTGGTCACCTTCTCCATCGCCTCGCCGATCGCCGTCGAGACCTGCGGATAGACGGGCAGCGCCGGACGGTAGTGGGTGTACTGCACGAGAGAGGTGAAGAAGTCGATGCCCGGCATGGACTTCAGATAGCGGGCGTCGGCGGCGACATCCTTGCGTACGGCGATCTGCGCGTCGACGATCGTCCACTGGACCGCGTTCGCCGGGGTCTGCATCGCGGTGATGAACTCCCAGGCCAGATCAGGGTTCTTGGCCTTCTGCGGGATCGCCCAGGTCCAGCCGCCCGACATGGACACCTTGCCCGGCGCCTGCCCGTTCTGTGTCGGCATCGGCGCCTGGCCCAGCTTCTTGTCCCACTGGGGCCACGGCTTGGCGCCCGACGCGAGCCAGTGCTGGCCCATCCAGGAACCGTCGAGGTCGATCGCCAGCCTGCCCTCCGGGAGCAGCTCCGTCGCCACCCGCGTGGCGATGTTGGGGTCGAGGGCGTCGGAGACGTCCGGGCCGAGCTTCTCCCCGTACACCGTGCGTACGAAGCCCAGGGCGTCGCGGAAGCCCTTGCCGCCCGCGACCCACTTCTTGGCGGACGGGTCGTACAGGGGGTCGGCGCCCGTGCCGTACAGCAGCATCTCGAAGCCCTGCATCACCGCGGCCTCGCCGGGGCCCTTGCCGGTGTAGACATTGAGCGGGATGACGCCTGGGACCTTCTGCTTGACCGTGCGGGCGGCGGTCAGGATCTCCGCCCAGTTCTTCGGCTGCCAGTCGGCGGGCAGACCCGCCTTCGCGAAGATCTCCTTGTTGAACCAGAGGCCACGGGTGTCGGTGCCGTCCGGGATGCCGTACGTCCTGCCGTCCTCCGCCTTGGCCGCGGACTTCGCCGTCTCGACGAACTGGCTCCACTGGTTCCACTTCCGGAGATAGTCGTCCAGCGGCTTCAAGTACCCGGCCTTGATGTCGGAGTTGATGCGGAAGGTGTCCTCGTAGACCAGATCCGGCGCGGTCTTGGGGGAGCGCATCATCTGCTGCGCCTTGGTGGCGTAGTCGTTGTCCGGGGCCTGGATCGGGACGAGCTTGACCTTCTTGCCCGGGTGGTCCTTCTCGAACTGCTTCTTCACCGACTCGAGGAAGGTGTCCTTGAAGCGGACCTTGTTGTCGGTGGAACGGTTGTAGGCGACCTTGATGGTGTCCGGGTCGCTGCCGGAACTGCCGCCGCAGGCCGAGAGTGAGGCTGCGACGACAGCGGCTAACGGGACGAGGGCGAGTGGGGCGGTGGGGCGCACGGGCACGACCTCCTCGAAGCCACAGGGGCTGCCCGGTGACCGTAGGTCCGGCCCGTCAGCAGGGTCAATCCCCGTGCAGGGCACACCGGTTCAGCGGCCGGAAGTGATCCATCGGTACTGCAGCTCGGGACGCCCGATCTGTCCGTACTGAGGGCTGCGCGCGGCCCGGCCCTCGGTGACCAGGTGCTCCAGATAGCGGCGCGCGGTGATCCGTGAGATGCCGACGGCCGTGCCCGCCTCGGTGGCGGTGAGTCCGGCGGCGGAATCGCGCAGCGTACGGGTGACGGCGGCGAGCGTGGGCGCGCTGAGGCCCTTGGGGAGCCCGCCGCCCTGGGGCGCGCGCAGCGCCCCGAGCGCCCGGTCCACCTCGTCCTGGCCACTGGCCTCCCCGGCCGCGGCACGGAACTCGGCGTACCGGGTGAGCCTGTCGCGGAGGGTGGCGAAGGTGAAGGGCTTCAGGACGTACTGGACGACCCCGAGGGACACTCCTTCGCGCACGATCGCGAGGTCACGGGCGGAGGTGACGGCGATGACGTCGGCGGAGTGGCCGGCGGCGCGCAGGGACCGTACGAGATGGAGCCCGTGCCCGTCGGGCAGATACAGGTCGAGCAGCAGCAGATCGACCGCGGTCCGCTCCAGGACGCGAACGGCCTCGGACCGGGAGTGCGCGACCCCGGCGACGGCGAAACCGGTGACACGGCCGACGTAGAGGGCGTGCGCGTCGGCGGCGACGGGGTCGTCTTCGACGACGAGGACGCGGATGGGGGTGGGGGTCATGCGGCGACCCCCCGGCTGGGGCTCCGCCCCGGACCCCGCTCCTCAAACGCCGGAGGGGCTGAGTATTCAGCCCGTCCGGCGTTTGAGGACATGCGGCCGAAGGTCGCATACGGGGTCTGGGGGCTCGCCCCCAGTTCGGGAATGGGCGGGTAGGGGAACAGCCCCGCCGCAGGCGCGCCGCCGCTCATGCGCGTACCTCCGCAGGTCTCAGCGGCAGGCGCACGGTGAACTCCGCCCCGCCGTCCGGTCCCTCCGCCAGCCGCACCGCACCGCGGCTGCGGTGTGCCGCCTGTTTGACCAGGGCGAGGCCCAGACCGCGGCCCGCGCCATGCGTGGACCAGCCGCGGCGGAAGACCTCGTCCGCGTCCGCCGGGTCGACCCCCGCGCCCGTGTCGGCGACCCGCAGCAGCAGTTCGTCGCACTCCGCGCGGGCCGTGACCGTGACCCGGGCACGCAGCGACCGCGTACCCGCCGCCTCCGACGCCGCGTCCACCGCGTTGTCGATCAGATTGCCCAGGATCGTCACCAGGTCGCGCGCCGGCAGCGACGGCGGCAGCAGCCCGTCGTCGATACGGCTGTCCTCCGCGAGCACCAGCTCCACGCCCCGCTCGTTCGCCTGCGCCGCCTTGCCCAGCAGCAGTGCGGCCAGCACCGGTTCGCCGACCGAGCCGACGACGCGGTCGGTCAGGGCCTGCGCGAGCTCCAGCTCCGCCGTGGCGAACTCGACCGCCTCGTCCGCGCGGCCGAGTTCGATGAGCGAGACGACCGTATGCAGGCGGTTGGCCGCCTCGTGCGCCTGCGAGCGCAGCGCTTGTGTGAAGCCCCGCTCGGAGTCCAACTCGCCCGAGAGCGCTTGGAGTTCGGTGTGGTCCCGCAGCGTGACCACCGTCCCGCGCTGCTCGCCCCCGACGACCGGGCTGGTGTTCACGACGATGATCCGGTCCGCGGTCAGATGGACCTCGTCGACCCGCGGCTCGGCCGACAGCAGCGCGCCGGTGAGCGGGGCGGGCAGGCCGAGGCTGTCCACGGGCCGGCCGACCACGTCCTCGTCGAGCCCGAGGAGTTCCCGGGCACCGTCGTTCACCAGGGCGATCCGCCGCCGTCCGTCGAGCATCACCAGACCCTCGCGCACGGCGTGCAGCGCGGCCTCGTGGTAGTCGTGCATCCGGCTCAGCTCGGCCGCGTTCATGCCGTGCGTATGCCGCCGCAGCCGCGCGTTGATCACGTACGTGCCGAGGCCGCCCAGCGCGAGCGCCGCGCCCGCGACCCCGAGCAGCGCGGCGACCTGCTTGCTGACCTGCTCGCTGATCTTCTCGATGGTGATGCCCGCGCTGACGAGCCCGGTGATCTTCCCGTTGTCGTAGACGGGCGCCACCGTCCGTACCGAAGGACCGAGCGTGCCCAGGTGCTTCTCGCTGTAGATCTTGCCCTTCAAGGCCTCGTCGATGCTCCCCAGATACGTCTTCCCGATCTGGCCCGGCTCGGGATGTGTCCAGCGGGTGCCGTCCGGAGCCATGATCACCACGAAGGTGACGCCCGCGTCCCGGCGCAGCCGTTCCGTGTACGGCTGGAGCTGTTCCGTCGGATGCGCGGAGCGTGCCGCGGCGACCACCGAGGGCGAGCGCGCGACGGCGGTCGCGGTGGCCCTGGACTGGCGGCGTGCGGTCTCCTCCGCCTGGGAGCGGTCGGTGACGTACGTGAAGAGCGCGCAGCCCGCCACGATCGCGGCGACCAGCACGACCTGCATCGCGAAGAGCTGGCCGGCGAGGCTGCGAGGACGGGGTATGCGCATGGCCCAAGTCTGCCTGGCCGAAATCGCGTGAACGAAACGAACGTAAGGGTGACCGGGGTCACAGGGTGGGCGATAGTCACGGCATCCATAGGGACATGGATGAATTTCGAACAAGGAGGACCCCGTGGCTACAGGAGCCGTCAGGCGGGACCGTACGCACTATCTCTATATCGCCGTGATCATCGCGGTGGTGCTGGGCATCGCCGTGGGCCTGGCAGCCCCTGAGTTCGCAGTCGAGCTCAAGCCGCTCGGCACCGGCTTCGTGAACCTGATCAAGATGATGATCTCGCCGATCATCTTCTGCACGATCGTGCTGGGTATCGGCTCGGTACGCAAGGCCGCCAAGGTCGGCGCCGTCGGTGGCATAGCGCTCGGCTACTTCCTGGCCATGTCGATGGTCGCGCTCGGCATCGGACTGGTCGTCGGCAACATCCTCCAGCCCGGTGAGGGCCTCGCGGTGACCGACGCGATCAAGGACGCGGGCCAGGGCCAGGTTTCGGAAGAGGCCAAGGACACGACGGAATTCCTGCTCGGGATCATCCCGACCACGATCGTCTCCGCCTTCACCGAGGGCGAGGTGCTGCAGACCCTGCTCGTCGCGCTGCTCGCCGGTTTCGCCCTCCAGGCGATGGGCTCGGCCGGTCAGCCGGTGCTGCGCGGTGTCGAGCACATCCAGCGCCTCGTCTTCCGCATCCTCGCCATGGTGATGTGGGCCGCGCCGATCGGCGCGTTCGGTGCGATCGCCGCCGTCACCGGGTCGGCCGGTCTGGACGCGCTCAAGAGCCTCGCCGTGCTGATGCTCGGCTTCTATGTGACCTGCTTCCTGTTCGTCTTCATCGTGCTCGGCACGCTGCTGCGTATCGTCGCGGGCCTCAACATCTTCACGCTCTTCAGGTACCTGGGCCGTGAGTTCCTGCTGATCCTGTCCACCTCCTCGTCCGAGTCCGCCCTCCCGCGGCTCATCGCGAAGATGGAGCACCTGGGCGTCAGCAAGCCGGTGGTCGGCATCACCGTCCCGACCGGCTACTCCTTCAACCTCGACGGCACCATGATCTACATGACCATGGCCTCGCTCTTCATCGCCGACGCGATGGGCAACCCCATGTCGATCGGGGAGCAGATCGCGCTGCTGCTCTTCCTCTTCGTCGCCTCCAAGGGCGCGGCGGGTGTCACCGGCGCGGGCCTGGCGACGCTGGCGGGCGGCCTGCAGTCGCACCGTCCCGAACTGGTCGACGGCGTCGGCCTGATCGTCGGCATCGACCGCTTCATGAGCGAGGCGCGCGCCCTGACCAACTTCGCGGGCAATGCGGTGGCGACGGTGCTGGTCGGGACCTGGACGAAGGAGATCGACACGTCGCGGGTCGACGAGGTGCTGGCCGGACGGATCCCGTTCGACGAGAAGACCCTGCTCGACGACGACACCCACGGTGAGGCCGACGGCGCTGAGGTGCCGGAGCCGCGCGAGGAGGACGGGGTGCCGGTAAAGGTCTGAGGTCCCTGAGGGGGGCCTGACAGGAGCCGGGACCGGGCGCGCATGGTGCGCCCGGTCCCGGCTCTTTCGCGGCCCCGGTCGGCGACGGGCAGCAGCGCATACGGTGAGCAGGTGACCGATCACGATCCAGCGCACGTGCCCGATCCCGCGACCGAGACCTGGCGGCCTGCCGGCCCCGGTGTTCTGCGGCTTCCCTCCGGGCGGCTGGTCCGGGGGCGTGGCCTTCGCCATCCCCTGCCTGACGGGCCGCTGCCCGCGTACGGCGTCTATCTGCTCGGGAAGCCGCCTCCCCAAGTCCCCTGGGAAGCCCGGTGGTTGCGCTGGCCGGACTTCCGCCTGCCCAGCAGCCGGGCCGATGCCCGTGCGGCCCTCGCCGAGGCGTGGGAGCGGGCCGCGGACGAACGCGTCGAGATCGCCTGCGGTGGCGGTCGCGGGCGCACCGGTACCGCGCTCGCCTGTATCGCCGTTCTCGACGGGGTTCCGGCCGAGGCGGCGGTGGACTTCGTACGACGGAACTACGATCCCCGCGCCGTGGAAACCCCCTGGCAGCGCCGCTACGTCCGCCGCTTTTCCGGCTGACGTGAGCGGCGCGGCCAGGGGGCGGTCATTGCTGGATCGGATTGCCGTCCGTCCCGCGCGTGGTCGGTTCCTCCTGTCGGTCAGTCGAAGGGGATGCGTACGACGGACTGGTTGCCGACGCCGAGCGTGCTCGCGCCGTTGCCGATCGCGCTCCAGACCTCGATCCGTACCGTTCCGCCGGCCAGGTCGCCGAGCGCTCCGGTGGCCGACTTGAGGACTCTGGCCTGGGTGTAGTGCTCGTAGCCCGGGAGGGGATCGGTGGCGAAGTAGTGGTACGTCTCCGTCCGGTCCCAGGTGCCGTCGCTCGTACGGTCGTAACTCACCCTGATCTGCTGGCCGTTGGCGACCGTGGAGCCCGCGTCGACGAACAGGTCGAACTGGGTCGCGCCGCCGTTGTATCTGCGGGTGATCCCGGTCGAGGTGAAGACCTGCGGATTGTGCGGGGTGCCGTCGTAGTTGGCGCCGCTCGCCGAGGCCAGGCTCACCGTCGCGGCCGATGCCGCCGGATCGCCCGCGCCGCCTCCCGTACGCAGATACAGCTGCGAGGAGCCGGACGGCGGCGGGGTGGTGGGTGGCGGAGTGGTGGGCGGAGTGCTCGGGTCCGAGGCGCCCTTGGTCCACACGGCGACGTAGTCGACGAGCATCGGGTGGCCGGGGACGGTCGCGGCGGTGGGGGTCTTGCCCGCGAGCGCGTCCGGGAACGCGCCGCCGATCGCGAGGTTCAGCAGGATGAAGTAGCCCGCGTGGCTGGTCATGTTCGCCCAGGTCCCGGCGTCCACGCGGTTCTCGGCGACGCTGTGGAAGAGCTGGTCGTCCACGTACCAGCGCAGCTCATTGGGGGAGACGGCGCGGTCCCACTCGAAGCGGTAGGTGTGGAAGGCGGACTGGCAACTGGCCCCGGGGCAGGCGCGGTTGTTGGCGATGCCGCTGGTCTCGTTGCAGGGGCCGCCGGGGTTGACGCCGCAGTGGAGCACGCCCCAGACGGAGTTGATGCCGTTGACGTTCTCCATGATGTCGAACTCGCCGATGGAGGGCCAGTTCCAGTAGTTGCCGCGGTAGGGGGAGCCCAGCGCCCAGAACGCGGGCCAGTAGCCGAGTGCGGCCTGCCCGGTGACATTGGGCATCTGGATGCGGCTCTCGATGCGCAGGGTGCCGCCGGCGGGTGCCTTGAAGTCGGCGCGCTTGGTCTCGATACGGCCGGAGGTCCAGTTGCCCGCGCCGTCGCGCAGTGGCGTGATGCGCAGATTGCCGCTGCCGTCGAGCGAGAGGTTGTCGGGGTTGTCGGTGTAGTTCTGGATCTCTCCGGTGCCCCAGTTGCCGGGCCCGCCGGGGTAGGCGTGGCCGAGGTCGATCTGCCAGTTGGCGGCCGAGGGCAGGGTGCGGTTGGCGCCGTTGAAGTCGTCGCTCCACTGGAGGTTCCAGCCGGGCGTGGGGGGTACGTCGCCGCGCGCCTGCCCGGCGCCGGTGACGGCGATGAAACCGGCGAGGGCGACGGCCAGGGCGACGACGACGGTGAGCAGGGGGGTGCGTCTGATGCGGCTCGTGCTCAAGGAACACCTCCGGGAGGGTGGTGCCACGGGTCGGTGAGAGCGCTCTCAGAGAGTTTTGTAGATGTAGACACTGCGGCCGTCAATGGCTGCGCATCCTTAACTTCCTGAATGTAGAAGCCAGTTGGAACGCGTGCCTGGTGGGAGGGGCCGGGATCGGTCCCCGACCGGAGGTCGCTGCTTCCACCCCAGTGACCTGGATGTTTACCCTTTGGTGAGTACCTGACTTATTTGTCGGTACTTGTGGGTGAGTGCGCGGGCCAACAAGCATGGCGGGCATGTCCACCACCAACACCCCGCTGACCTCCGTCACCTTCCTCGGCCTCGGCGCGATGGGCCAGGCCCTCGCCGGCGCCCTGCTCGACGCGGGCCACCCCACCACCGTCTGGAACCGCTCCCCGGGCAAGGGCGAAGAGCTGGCTGCCCGCGGCGCGGTACGGGCGCCGAGCGCCGAAGAGGCCGTGCGCGCAAGCGAGTTGACCGTCGTCTGCGTCGTCGACTACGACGCGTCCGCCGCGATCCTCGCCCGTCAACGCAGGCGCGTCAGTGGTGGGGGCCGTGCCGGCCGAGGGTCTCCACGGGGGTCGCGCCGGGGCGGGTCCACTGCGGCACGGGCCGGCTGGTCGGGCCCCAGGTGGCGTTCCCGTCCGCGTCCGAGCGCCAGTACCAGCAGGCCTGGCGGCCCTCGGGCCAGCCCTCGGGGTTGTCCTGCCACGCCTCGCCGCGGCCGTAGGGCGTCATGTCGAGCAGGCCGAAGGACCCGTTGACCGGCTCGTTGCCACGGCCCGTCGTGGAGTAGGTGAGGAACACGCGGTCGCCGTCGCGCAGGAAGCAGGTCAGGTAACCCATGCTGCCGCCGGCCGGCCCGTCCACACCGCGCACCGAGTACCAGGGCTGGGTGTAGCCCATGAACTCGACGAACGAGGCCACCTCGTCCCACGGGCCCGTGGTCAGGACGGCGAACGAGACGCCCCGGGCGTTGAGGTAGACGGCGTCCTTCACGTGCCAGGCCGTGGTGGTGCAGCCCTCGCACTGCCCCTGGTGCGGCGCACCGTCGTACCACATGTGCTTGTAGACCACGAGCTCGTCGCGACCCTGGAACAGGTCGAGGAACGGGACCGGCCCGTCAACGCCGGTGACCTCGACCGTGCCGTCGAACTCGACCATCGGCAGCCGCCGCCGGGCCGCGGCGATCGCGTCGCCCTCATGGGTGTGCGCCTTCTCGCGGACCAGCAGCTCCTCGCGCGCCGCCTGCCAGGTGGCCAGGTCGACGACCGGCGGCTTGCCGGGGAGGTCGCTGCTCGCGTTGCCGGGCGTGGTCGTCATGGTGTCCTCCGTGGTGTCTCGTGCCGGGCAGCGTCGTACGACGTCCTACGACGCTCACCAGAACAGACCCGCGACCCGGCCTGAACTCATCGCGGCAGGGGGCGCCCTCGGCCGAGCCTGCACGGACCACGTCGGGCTGACAAGTTCGCAGACGCGCCCCTACGCCGAATGGCCTCCCCGGTTGCCCGCTCCCCACCCCCGCCGCAGTGTTACGGGCGTACCGGTCCCCTCCCCGCCCGGGGGCTCTCGGCGAGGACTCATCATGCAAGAACGCCTGGCGCTGCACCCGGTGTCCGCCCCCGTACGGGGGCGGACTCGACGGACGACAGGGAGCCGTCCGCTCCCGTGGCTGCTGACCGTCGCGGTGGCTTTCACCGCCGCTCAGCTGATCCTGGTGGTACCGGGCTCCGGGCTCGGCTGGGACGAGACCGTCTACGTCAGCCAGGTCGGAGGCAATGCCCCGCCCGCGTACTTCAGCGCGCCCCGCGCGCGGGGGATTTCCTACCTCGTCGCACCGGTGGCTTCCCTGACCGCCTCCACCACCGCGATCCGGATCTATCTGGCCCTGCTGTCCGGCGCCGGGCTGTTCGCCTGCCTGTGGATCTGGCGCAGGCTGGTGCCCGTTGCTGTGCTCGGCTGCGCGGGCGCGGTGTTCTCCTCCCTGTGGATCACCCTGTTCTACGGCCCCCAGGCCATGCCCAATCTGTGGTGCGCGCTCGGGGCCCTGGCCGCCGTCGGCTGGTTCCTGCGAGCCGTGGCCCGTCCCGGGGAACGCAGGGCGGTGATCGGTGTCGGGTCCGCCGTCGCCGTCGTGGTGTTCATGCGCCCTTCCGACGGGCTGTGGCTGGCACTCCCGCTGGCTGCCGCGGCCCTGCTGGTTCCGGGGTGGCGCCGTGCGGCGGTGTTCGCCGCGGTCACGATCGGGTTCCTGGTCGGGGCCGTGCCGTGGGTCGTCGAGGCGTACGCGCACTACGGCGGTCTGGGTGCACGGCTCCACCGGGCGAGTGAGATCCAGGGCGGCCTGGGCTGGCACATGGCCGTGGACGACCAGGTGCGGGCGCTGGACGGGCGTTCCCTGTGCCGCCCGTGCGACGTGCCCTGGAAGCATCCGGTGGCGGCGGCATGGTGGTTCGCGCTGCCGGTGCTCACAGTCGCGGGCATCGCGGCGGCTTTCCGCGCGGACGGGCGTTCCCGCGCACCCTGGAGTTCGGGCGCGTGGGCGGGCTCCCGCACACACCGGGGCGCAGCCGCTCTGCTGGCGACCTGCACCGCCGCATCGGTCGCGGTGCCGTACCTCTTCCTCATCGACTACGCCGCGCCGCGTTTTCTCCTCCCCGCCTACGCGCTCCTATCGCTGCCGGTGGCCGAGTGCCTCGTCGCCGTGGCAGTCTTCCTGGTCACCGCCGTCCGGCCGTCACTGCGGCCGGTCGGCGCCGGAGTCCTCGCCCTGGCCCTGACCGGCCACCTCGCGGTCCAGTACGGAGTGCTCCGCCACATGCTGGAGGTCAACCACTCCCTGCGTGCGCACTACTCGGCGATCGCCGCCGGGCTGCACCGGCTGGGCGTGCGCCCGCCCTGCATGGTCAGCGGCCAGGATGCCGTCCCCATCGCCTATTACGCGGGATGCACCTCCCGCCAGCCCGGCGGCCATGACGCCAGCATCACGCCCGGCGGCATCGAGGCCGCCGCACACCACATGCCGGTGGCCGTCGTCGTGGCGGGCGGCAACGCTCCACCGCCGTACGCGCGCACCTGGCGGGCCACGGCCCTGCCTCACGTACGCGGCCGGGAAACCTACCGTGTCTTCCTGCCGCCCACCCTCGTCGGCCCGCAGCCGGAGATGGAGGCATCACCATGACCCAGGCAAGCGGCGGCCCGGAGCGCACTCGCACAAATCGCGCCCGCCTTGCCCATAAGATCCGCTATGCCGCGCGCCGTCCCGACCGTATCTGGCCCTACCTGCGCCGACTGGGCCGCGACTGGAAGCTGCGGCTGACCAGTCGCGACCATGTGGCCTACTACAGAGCCGTGATGAAAGCCGACGCCGCCAGAAGTCCGGCGGCCGCGGTCGGCAGCGCGTCGTACGAGAGATGGCTGGCGCTCGGCCAGATGCAGTTCGACTACCTGGTACGGCACGGTCTCACCCCCAGCGACCGGATGCTGGAAATCGGCTGCGGCAACCTGCGCGCCGGCTGGCGCTTCATCGACCACCTGGACACCGGCCACTATCACGGCATCGACATCTCCCCGGACATCCTGCTGGCCGCCGGAGACACGCTGGCGCAGCGCGGTCTCCAGGACAAGCTCCCCCACCTGAGCCTCGTCCGCGATCTGCGGATGGCCACCCTGCCCTCGGGGCACTTCACGGTGGTGCACGCGCACAGCGTGTTCTCGCACTCCCCGATCGAGGTCATCGACGAGTGTCTGGCGCATGTGGGCCGTGTGATGGCACCGGACGCATTCTTCGACTTCACCTTCAACCGCACCGAAGGCAGGGAACACCATGTCCTGCGCGAGGACTTCTACTACCGCACCGAAACACTGATCGAGCTGGCCGCGAGCCATGGTTTCGCCGCCCGCTTCATGGACGACTGGGAGCAACTCCCGCACAAGCAGTCCAAGATCCGTATCACCGCCTTGCCTTGACGCCGAGGTCAAGGATTACCGTCGGGGACATGCGAATCGGCGAGCTCGCGGAACGGGCGGGAACCACCACCCGCACCCTGCGCTACTACGAGTCCCGCGGGCTCCTGCCCGCCCGGCGCGCGGTGAACGGCTACCGCACGTACGACGAGGACGACCTGCGACTGCTCCAGCAGATCCGGACCCTGCAGGACTTCGGGTTCGACCTGGAGGAGACGCGGCCGTTCGTCGAATGCCTGCGCGCCGGGCACCCGGCCGGGGACTCCTGTCCCGCCTCGATCGCCGTCTACCGCGCCAAGCTCGGCGAGCTGGACACGCTCATCGAGCAACTCCGGTCGGTGCGCGCCCAGGTGGGCGCTCAGCTCGCCCGGGCCGAGGCGGAGCTGCCGGGCGGGCCCGAGCCGCTGTGCGAGCTGACCCATGTGACCGACGGAGGGGAACACGAATGATCCACGCAGCGGGCGTCGCCGAAGTGACGGACGCCGACTTCGACGACGAGGTCCTCAGAGCCGACCGCCCGGTCCTGGTGGAGTTCACGGCCGACTGGTGCGGCCCGTGCCGCCAACTCGCCCCGGTGCTCAGCGCCTTGGCGAGCGAGGAGGCCGACAGGCTCAAGGTGGTCCAGCTCGATGTGGACACCAACCCGGAGATCACGACGCGGTACGCCGTGCTGTCGATGCCGACGCTGATGGTGTTCCGCGAGGGCGAACCGGTGAAGTCGATGGTGGGCGCCCGTCCCAAGCGCCGACTGCTCCAGGAGCTGGAGGACGTGATCCAGCCTCAGTAGTCTGGCGAACCCTTGTCGGGCCACCGACGCCCCTCTGGCCCCGGCGTTCTGTCGCCCGGGCTCCTCACCGCACCGGCTCCAAGCCCGCCCTTCCGCTCGGCGGGAGCGCGAGCAGCGTGAAGAGGCGGTCGGCCGCGGCGCCCCGGCGTACCACCAGAAGCGTGGCGAGGGCGACGGCGACCGGGACGCCGAGCCACCAACCCAGCAGGTGGACAAGGACGGAGGCGCCCACCGCCGTGCCGAGCGCCAGGCCGAAGACCGCTCCCAGTACGGTGCCGAGGATGCGGAGCCGGCCCGTCACCGTTGCGGCGGCCTGGCGCTGGCCGGAACGGAGCCAGTGGACCATCAGGGCCAGCATCACCGGGACCAGCACGATTCCCATCCCGTAGAGCGTCAGCGCGACCGGCGAGGTCAGCCAGTCGCCCATGCGCGACAGGGCTTCCCCCGGGCCGGGTTGCGTCGGCCAGGTCGCGAACGACTCCCGGTCGGCGGAGAAGAATCGCTGGTACCCGCGGCCGTCCCACCCGTGGACGAGGATGAAGAACATGCCGGTGTATCCGACCCCGGCCTGAAGGAACGCCGCGTAGGCCCGGCCGGAGGCGATGAGGCGCGCCGCGACCCAGTAACCGAGCACGCCCTGGCTGACGTTCGTTGCGGCGAACAGGGCGACCAGCCAGGCGGGCAGCGAACCGTGCCCGTCCGCCGTCTGCATCGTCTCCCAGTCCGGGAAGCCCCACAGCAGCCACGCACCGCTGGGCGCGAACAGCACCGCGCAGTACAGGACGGTCGCCATCAAGTACGGGTCCGACCACGGGCCGGCGTGACGCGCGGGGCCCGTCCTGCTCCTGAGCTGATGCGTGGCGGCGGTCGCGAAGCTCGCGCCGATTCCGTAGGACCAGAAGACATCGACCTGGACCATCGTGCTCTCCTCTCCGGAATGACACGTCATTCCGTTCTGAAGGCAGAAGCAGTGCAGAAGAAGGCAGAAGAAATTGAGCGGTCCTGCGGGCTGAGCGTCAGGGGGAGCCGAGGCCGTCAAACATGAGAGTCTCCACCGTGCCAATCCACGGCTCCCGCATGGCATCGGGGTCCTGTGCGTGCAGGAGCCGCACCGCCCCGGTCACGATCATTCCGTTGACCGCGAGCCCGACCACCTGCGCGTCCACGTCTCGGCGCAGGAAGCCGCGGTCCTGCCCGTTGCGGATGAAGGCGGCGGTGTACTCCGCCGCCGCTTCCATGGCCCGGCCGGCCAGATCCGGCTCGGCCCGGTCGATGGTGATGGCGTCGTAGAACAGGATGTGGCACAGGGCGGGTTCCGCGGCGACGAGGTCGAACAGCTTGTGGCCGATGCGCCTGACCTGTCGCCTGTAGTGCGACAGTGTCTCGCTGGAGCCGGGATCCTCGTCGGAGAGGGCGTCCATCACCTGGCCCAGCGCGCGCGACACCACGCTGCGCGCGATGTCCTCCTTGTTCTTGAAGTACCGGTAGAACGTGCCGTGTCCGGCCCCGAGCTCCTGGGCGATGTCGGAGATGCCGGTCGCGTGGTAGCCGCGCTCGGCGAACACCTTTCCCGCCGCGCGCAGTATCGCGTCGCGCTTGTCGACAACACCCCTGGGCACGGTCGAACCCTCCGTCGGCGGAATGACATGTCATTCTCAAACCGGCGGGCAACTCCCGTCAATACCCCTGCGCGCACCGGAAGTTGGCGGTCCTTCAGCGACGCTGCCCCTCCTCGTCCCGCAACACCAGCAGATCGCACATGTCCTGCCACGCCGCCTCGCTCAGCAGCGGGCGCCACCTGGTGAACAGCACCAGCAGCTCCCCGCCCCACTCCATCCGGAACGAGTCGTTCACCCGCGCCAGGTCGAGTTCGTTGGCCGCCGTCAGTTCGGCGAAGTCCTGCCGTCGGCCCAGCGGCGGCGTGTACGTCCCGCCCGTGAAGCGGTCCCGGAAGGCCGCTTCCTCGTCCGCGAGCGTCCCGTACGACACCTCGCGGTCGCAGCTCGCGTAGAAGTGCACGAGCTCCTCCGCCTCCGTGCCGATCACCGCCGCCAGCTCCGAGCGCCGGTCCAGTGGCAGCAGGGCGTTCGCGAAGCCGTCCGTGCCGTAGAACGCGTGGCACAGGCCGGCCAGCTGGAGTTCGGGCCGCGCACCCCACTGCGACAGGCGCTGCCGGACCCGCTCCAGGTGGGCGAGCAGTGTCCCGCCCGGATGTTCCATCCCCTCGGCGCCGTGCTCACGCAGCAGGGCGACCGCTTCCCTCGTACTCCCAGGTATGTCCACGGGCAGAAAAATACCCCGGAACCGAATTGACGGCCGGGGTCATTCTCTGCGTATATTAAGTGTTTCCGTGTTCGCGTACATTGAATAGCACGGAGAAGTTCAATAAAGGCACTGTATCGCGTCAGGAGCTGAATTGTCAAGCGAGGAATTGCGGCAGGAACAACAATTCGTCTCCCTCGCCCACGAGCGGCTCGACCAGCTCAGGGCCGGGGCCGAAGCCGCCATGAACGCCACGATCGCGCAGGTCAGCACCGATCGGCAGGCGCTGGTGGAGCGCGATGTCGGCGTGGCCGAGTACTCCGCCACGCTCTCCGCGCTGAATGCCGCCGACGCCGGACTCTGTTTCGGGCGCATCGACCGGCGCGACGGAGTCACGTACCACATCGGGCGTACGGGAATCCGGCGCGACGACGCCGAGCGGACTCCGTTGCTCATCGACTGGAGGGCTCGCGTCGCGCGGCCGTTTTATCTCGCGACCGGATATGAACCGATGGGGCTGCGCCGCCGCAGGCACATCACCACCCAGGGGCGAACCGTCACCGCGCTGCACGACGAGATCATGGATCTCGCCGACACCACCCGCACCGGATACGAGTCGCACGACGCCGACGAGGTGCTGCTCGCCGCGCTGAACAGTGCCCGTACCGGCCGGATGGGCGACATCGTGTCGACCATCCAGGCCGAGCAGGACCACATCATCCGCGCCCCGCACCGCGGAGTGCTCGTCGTCGAGGGCGGGCCCGGCACCGGGAAGACCGCGGTCGCGCTGCACCGGGCCGCGTATCTGCTGTACGCGAACCGGGAGCAGCTGGCCAAGCGTGCCGTGCTGATCGTCGGGCCCAACCCGGCCTTCCTGGGCTACATCGGCGAGGTGCTGCCCTCGCTCGGTGAGACGGGCGTGCTGCTGGCGACGGTCGGCGAGCTGTTTCCGGGCGTCGCCGTCACGGGCACGGACAGCCCCGCCGCGGCGGCCGTCAAGGGCCGCGCGGACATGGCCGGCGCCCTGGCCGAGGCCGTACGGGACCGGCAGGAGGTGCCCGAGAAGGACGCCCCCGTGGTCATCCGGCACGACGACGGGGATCTGCTGCTCGACTGGGACATCGCCGTCGAGGCCCGGCACAAGGCCCGCGAGAGCGGCCTGCCGCACAATCTGGCCCGCCCGCACTTCGTCTTCCGGATCATCGACGACCTGACCACCCAGCTCGCCGACCGGATCGGCGCCGACCCGTACGGCGGTCCGAACTTCCTCGGCCCCGACGACATCGCCCAGCTCGGCAAGGCCATCGCCGCCAGCGCCGAGGTGCACGCCGCCATCGCGTCGCTGTGGCCCCCGCTCACCCCGCAGCAGTTCCTCGCGGACTATCTCGCGCATCCCACGCATCTGCCGGAAGACGACGCCGAGTTGATCCGGCGCACCGGCGGCGGATGGACCGCGGCCGACGTCCCGCTCCTCGACGAGGCCGCAGAGCTGCTCGGCGAGGACAACTCCGCGGCCCTGGCGGCCGCCGAGGCCGAGCGGGCACGGCAGATCGCCTACGCGCAGGGCGTTCTCGACGTCTCGTACGCCTCCCGTACCTACGAGTTCGAGGACAAGCAGGAGATCGACGAGGACGCGTCCGAGGTCCTTGCCGCGCACGACATCATCGACGCCGAGCGCATGGCCGAGCGGCAGGAGGAGGCCGACCACCGCAGCGCCGCCGAACGTGCCGCCGCCGACCGGACCTGGGCCTTCGGGCACATCATCGTCGACGAGGCGCAGGAGCTGTCGGCGATGGCCTGGCGGCTGCTGATGCGGCGCAGTCCGACCCGCTCGATGACACTGGTCGGCGACCCGGCACAGACCGGTGACCCGGCCGGATGCGAATCCTGGCAGGAGATCCTCGCCCCTTACGTCCAGGACCGCTGGCAGCTGGCCCGGCTCGGCGTCAACTACCGTACGCCCGCCGAGATCATGGAGTACGCGTCGCAGCGGCGGCGGGCCACCGACCCCGGTTTCGAGCCGCCCCGCTCCATCCGCTCGACGGGTGTGGGGCCCTGGGAGCGGACCGTGCCACTCGGCGAGGTGGCCCGGATCGCCGCCGAGGAGGCCCCGGAGGAGGGCCGGCTCGCGGTGATCGCCCCGCGCGAGCTGCACGCCGAACTCGCGGGACTGGAAGAGAACGACGGACCACTGGATCTGTCCCTGCCCGTCGTTCTCATCGACCCGCGCCAGGCGAAGGGCCTCGAATTCGACACCGTCCTCGTCGTCGACCCCGACCGGATGAGCGCCAACGACCTCTATGTGGCGCTCACCCGGGCCACCCAGCGGCTCGGGATCATCAGACCGGCCGCAGCCACACCGTAGCCAGCGGCGGCAGCGTCAGCTGGATGCTCGTCGGCCGGCCGTGCGAGGGGACCGACTCCGGCTTCAGCGGGTCCGGGTTGAGCACATCGCCGCCGCCGTAGCCGGCCGCGTCCGTGTTGAGCACCTCCGTCCACGCCTGGACCGCCTCCGGCACACCGAGGCGGTACTCGTGGCGTACCACCGGGGAGAAGTGGCTGACGGCGAGCAGCGGCGCCCCCGTGGCGTCGAAGCGCAGAAAGGCGAAGACATTGTCCTCGGCGGCGTCGCCGTCCACCCAGGCGAAGCCGACGGGGTCCGTGTCCTGCTGCCACAGCGCGGGGGTGGCGGCGTAGACGGTGTTCAGGTCGCGTACGAGGTCCCGTACGCCGCGGTGGTCCGCCTCCGCGGCGTAGGAGGGATCCAGCAGCCACCAGTCGGGGCCGTGGCCCTCGGACCACTCCGCGCCCTGGGCGAACTCCTGGCCCATGAAGAGGAGTTGCTTGCCGGGATGCGCCCACATGAAGCCCAGATACGCGCGGTGGTTGGCGCGCTGCTGCCACCAGTCGCCGGGCATCTTGCTGACCAGCGCCTGCTTGCCGTGGACCACCTCGTCGTGCGAGATCGGCAGGACGTAGTTCTCGCTGTACGCGTACACCATCGAGAACGTCATCTCGTTGTGGTGGAACTTGCGGTGCACCGGCTCGTGCGTGACATAGCCCAGCGAGTCGTGCATCCAGCCCATGTTCCACTTCAGGCCGAAGCCGAGGCCGCCGAAACCGCCCGGGCCCACATGGTGGGTGGCGCGGGTGACGCCGTCCCAGGCCGTGGACTCCTCGGCGATGGTGACGACACCGGGGCAGCGCCGGTAGACCGTGGCGTTCATCTCCTGGAGGAAGGCGACCGCGTCCAGGTTCTCCCGGCCGCCGTGCTCGTTCGGCGACCATTCGCCGTGCTCGCGGGAGTAGTCGAGGTAGAGCATCGAGGCGACCGCGTCTACCCGCAGCCCGTCGATGTGGAACTCCTCGCACCAGTACGTGGCGTTGGCGACCAGGAAGTTGCGTACCTCCTTGCGGCCGTAGTCGAATTCGAGGGTGCCCCAGTCGGGGTGCGCGGCACGTGCCGGGTCGTCGTGCTCGTACAGCGATCGGCCGTCGAATTCCGCCAGCGCCCAGTCGTCCTTGGGGAAGTGCGCGGGCACCCAGTCGACCAGCACGCCGATCCCGGCCCGGTGCAGGGCGTCCACCAGATGGCGGAAGTCGTCGGGGGTGCCCATCCGGGCGGTCGGGGCGTAGAAGCCGGTGACCTGATAGCCCCAGGAGCCGCCGAAGGGATGCTCGGCGACCGGCATCAGCTCCACGTGGGTGAAGCCCAAGTCCTTGACGTACGCGGGGAGCTGGACGGCGAGCTGGCGGTAGGTGAGGCCGGGCCGCCAGGAGGCGAGATGCACCTCGTAGACGGAGAACGGCGCCTCGTGCACCGGCCGGTCGGCCCGGTGCGCCATCCACTCCTCGTCGTGCCACACATGGTGGGACTCGGTCACGATCGACGCGGTGTCGGGCGGCACCTCGGTGCGCCGCGCCATCGGGTCGGCCCGCAGGGTGTGCGAGCCGTCCGGGCGGGTGATGTCGAACTTGTAGAGCGCGCCCTCGCCGACGCCGGGCAGGAACAGCTCCCACACGCCCGAGGAACCCAGCGAGCGCATCGGACACCCGGTGCCGTCCCAGTAGTTGAAGTCGCCGGCGACCCGGACCCCGCGGGCATTGGGCGCCCACACCGTGAACCGGGTGCCCGTCACCTGCTGGTGCGTCATGGGGTTCGCTCCGAGGGCCTTCCACAGCTCCTCGTGCCGCCCCTCGCCGATCAGATGCAGGTCGAGATCGCCGAGCGCGGGCAGGAAGCGGTACGGGTCCTGCACCTCGATCGCGGTCCCGTCGTATACGACGAGCAGCTGGTACTCCGGGACGGTGCGCAAGGGCAGCAGACCCGAGAAGAAGCCGTCACCGTCCTCGTGCAGTTCCGCCCGCAGCCCCTTGGCGAGCACGGTCACCGACTGGGCGAAGGGACGCAGCACCCGCAGCTCGACACCGCCCCGCATCAGGTGCGCCCCCAGCAGGGAGTGCGGATCGTGGTGGGAGCCGGTCAGCAGCCGCTCCCGGTCCCCGTCCATGAGCGGCTGCGCGGCCCGGACGCCATGGCTGCCGCCCGCCCGCGGCCGTGGCGCGTCCGTGTTCTTGCGGGGCCCGGCGTCGGCCGCCTGCCGGGGGCTGTGGGAGTCGGAGGAATTGCGGGACGGGGGTCGGGCGGTCACGGGGTCTGCCTCCTTGGCGGAAATTCAGTTGGTGGCGGCCAGGCGGTCGATCGCCGCCATCGGCACCGGAAGCCAGTCGGGGCGGTGGCGGGCCTCGTAGACGACCTCGTACACGGCCTTGTCCGTCTCGTAGGCGCGCAGCAGCTCGGGTTCGGTACGGGGATCGGCGCCCGCCGTTTCGGCGTAGCCCTCGCAGTAGGCGGCACGGCAGCCTTCCGCCCAGTTCGGGTTCCACGGGCGGTGGGTGCGGGCCGCGTAGTCGAACGAGCGCAGCATGCCCGCGACATCTATCACCGTGGGCTGCGGCCTGCGGCGCTCGCCGAGCGGACGTGCGGGCTCGCCCTCGAAGTCGATGACCGACCAGTGGCCGTCGCCGTGGGAGCCGCCGCCGCGCAGGGTCTGCCCGAGATGGAGGTCGCCGTGGACGCGCTGGGCCCGCCAGGCGCAACCGCGCCTGCCCAGCGCGGCGATCGCGTCGAAGGCGGCACGCAGCCGCGGCACGTACGGCAGCAGCGCGGGCACCGCCTGCGCGGCCGCGTCCAGACGCGCCGTCATCGCCTGCGCCAGATGCTCGGCCTGCGGCCGGCGCAGCATCACGGTGGGCAGCTCCTTCGCCAGGGCCGTGTGCACCTCGGCGGTGACCCGGCCGAGCGCGCGGGCCTCCTTCGTGAAGGCCCCTCCGTCGGCCAGCGATTCGAGCGCGAGCAGCCAGCCGTCGCGCGAGCCGTGCAGGAACGGCTGCAGCACGCCCAGGGTGTACGGCTCGGGCGCGGTGGCCTCGTACCAGGCGACGGGCGCGGGCACCCGGCCGCAGCCGGCGCGGGCGAGCGCGAGCGGCAGCTCCAGATCGGGGTTGGAACCGGGATGGACCCGGCGGAAGAGCTTGAGGATGTACGCGTCGCCGTACACCAGCGAGGAGTTGGACTGCTCGGCCTCCAGGGGGCGCGCGGTGAGCCCGCCGGGGATCACCCCGGCCGCCTCGAAGCGGTCGAAGCGCAGCGGCCCGAGCGCGCCGGGCGTGCGCAGCCGCTCCAGGATCAGCTCGGCCAGGCGCGGGTCGTGCAGGCCCTCGTAGAGCGTCCGCCCGGCGAGCGGGCCCTCGGTCAGATGGCCGATCAGCGCGGGCGCGAGTTGCGGTGGCAGCGTCCGGCGCACACCGAGGAGGAGTTGGTAGCAGTCCTGCGAGGAGAGGGCGGGAAGGCCGGTCTGCTGGACGCGTACGAGCAGATGGAGCAGCCCCGGACCGGTCTTCGAGTCCAGTGGCAGCAGCTCGGTCGCGGAGACGAGCGAGAAGCCGGTGAGCGGATGGCCCTTGCCGGCGAACCAGCGCTGTCTCGGCAGCCAGGCGAGCAGCAGGGGCGCGAGGGACGGGAGAAGAGCGACGGGGGTCCGGGTGGATGCAGCCTCCGACATGGCATCGCGTCCTTTCCCCGGGTACACCACGAATGCGCAGAGTGTCCCGGATTACAGCTGTGGCTGTCCGGCGGCGCGCGGGGATGAGGGGGAGAGTGCCCGGTGCGGGGCGGGGGAAACCGCCCCGCGGGAGGCACCTCTCGTTACCTGTGCGTCAGGCGGTGGCTGCTTCTTTGCGCAGCCGGAACCAGTAGAAGCCGTGGCCTGCGAGAGTCAGCAGATAGGGCCACTGACCGATGGCCGGGAAGCGCACGCCGCCGATCAGCTCCACCGGATGCCGTCCGCCGAACGCCCGCAGATCGAGCTCGGTGGGCTGCGCGAACCGGGAGAAGTTGTGCACGCAGAGCACGAGATCGTCCTTGTACTCGCGGGTGAAGGCGAGCACGGCCGGGTTCGACGAGGGCAGTTCGGTGTACGAGCCGAGGCCGAAGGCGCGGTTCTGCTTGCGGATCTCGATCATCCGGCGGGTCCAGTGCAGCAGCGAGGACGGTGAGGCCATCGCCGCCTCGACATTGGTGACCTGGTAGCCGTAGACCGGATCCATGATGGTGGGCAGGTAGAGCCGGCCGGGGTCGCAGGAGGAGAAGCCCGCGTTCCGGTCGGGAGTCCACTGCATCGGGGTGCGTACGGCGTCGCGGTCGCCCAGCCAGATGTTGTCGCCCATCCCGATCTCGTCGCCGTAGTACAGGATCGGCGATCCGGGCAGCGAGAGCAGCAGTGCCGTGAACAGCTCGATCTGATTGCGGTCGTTGTCGAGCAGGGGGGCGAGCCTGCGCCGGATGCCGATGTTGGCTCGCATCCGCGGATCCTTGGCGTACTCCGCGTACATGTAGTCGCGCTCTTCGTCCGTGACCATTTCGAGGGTCAGCTCGTCGTGGTTGCGCAGGAAGATGCCCCACTGGCAGTTCTTCGGGATCGCCGGGGTCTTGGACAGGATTTCCGATACGGGGTAGCGGGACTCGCGCCGTACCGCCATGAAGATCCGGGGCATCACCGGGAAATGGAAGGCCATGTGGCACTCGTCGCCGCCGGCCGGGAAGTCGCCGAAGTAGTCGACGACGTCCTCGGGCCACTGGTTGGCCTCCGCCAGCAGCACGGTGTCCGGGTAATGGGCGTCGATCTCCTTGCGCACCCGCTTGAGGAAGGAGTGGGTGGCGGGGAGGTTCTCGCAGTTGGTGCCCTCCTGCTGGTACAGATACGGCACGGCGTCGAGACGGAATCCGTCGATGCCCAGGTCCAGCCAGAAGCGCAGGGCCGAGATGATCTCCTCCTGCACCGCCGGGTTCTCGTAGTTGAGATCGGGCTGGTGGGAGAAGAAGCGGTGCCAGTAGTACTTCTTGCGCACCGGGTCGAAGGTCCAGTTCGACGTCTCGGTGTCGACGAAGATGATCCGGGCGTCCTGGAACTGCTTGTCGTCATCCGCCCAGACGTAGTAGTCGCCGTAGGGTCCGTCGGGATCGCTGCGGGACTCCTGGAACCACGGGTGCTGGTCGCTGGTGTGGTTCATGACGAAGTCGATGATGACGCGCATGCCGCGCTGGTGCGCGGCGTCGACGAACTCCACGAAGTCGGCGAGGTCGCCGAAGTCGGGGAGTACCGCGGTGTAGTCGGAGACGTCGTAACCGCCGTCCCGCAGAGGGGACTTGAAGAACGGCGGGAGCCAGAGGCAGTCGACCCCCAGCCACTGCAGATAGTCCAGTTTGGCGGTGATGCCCTTGAGGTCGCCGATGCCGTCGCCGTTGCTGTCCTGGAACGATCGCACCAGGACTTCGTAGAAGACGGCCCGCTTGAACCAGTCGGGGTCGCGGTCCTTGGCGGGCGTGTCCTCGAACAGGTCGTGGACGGGCTCATTGACGATCATGATGTGGGTGACCCTCCGATCGGCGGGGACGGTCGCAGAGCAACGATGTGCGCGGGCGTGACGCCCGGCTCTAGGCGCACATAGGTGGCTCTGCCCCAGTGATAGGTCTCGCCGGTGAGCTCGTCGCGCACCGGTGCGCTCTCGTGCCAGTCGAGGCCGAGGTGCGGCATGTCCAACGAGACCGTGGCCTCCTGGGTGTGGTGGGGATCGAGGTTGGCGACCACGAGCACGGTGTTCGAACCCGAAGCGCCCTCCGCGGTTTTCGAGTACGCGATCACCGCCTCGTTGTCCGTCGGGTGGAAGTGGATGTTCCGCAGCTGCTGCAGGGCGGGGTGCCGGCGCCTGATCCGGTTGAGAGCGGTGATCAGGGGCGTGATGGTGCGGCCCTCGCGCTCCGCCGACTCCCAGTCCCGCGGCCGCAGTTGGTACTTCTCCGAGTCCAGATACTCCTCGCTGCCGTCCCTCAGGGGAACGTTCTCGCACAATTCGTATCCCGCGTACACGCCCCAGGACGGCGACATCGTCGCGGCCAGCACCGCCCGCACCTCGAAGGCCGGGCGCCCGCCGTGCTGGAGATAGGCGTGCAGGATGTCGGGGGTGTTCACGAAGAAATTGGGACGCATGTACGAGGCGGCCTCGCCGGACAGCTCGGTGAGGTACTCGGTGAGCTCCTGCTTGGTGTTGCGCCAGGTGAAGTACGTGTACGACTGCTGAAAGCCGACCGCGGCGAGGGTGTGCATCATCGCCGGCCGGGTGAACGCCTCGGCCAGGAACATCACGTCGGGGTCGCTGCGGTTGATGTCCGCGATCACCTTCTCCCAGAAGACGACGGGCTTGGTGTGTGGGTTGTCCACGCGGAAGATCCGTACACCGTGGTCCATCCAGAAGCGCAGCACGCGCACGGTCTCGTTGACCAGACCGCGCATGTCCGCCTCGAAGGCGATCGGGTAGATGTCCTGGTACTTCTTCGGCGGATTCTCGGCGTACGCGATCGTGCCGTCGGCGCGGTGATGGAACCACTCGGGGTGCTTCTCCACCCAGGGGTGGTCGGGCGAGCACTGGAGCGCGAAGTCCAGCGCGACCTCCATGCGCAGCTCGCGGGCCGCCTCGACGAAGTGGTCGAAGTCCTCGAAGGTGCCCAGGTCGGGGTGGAGCGCGTCATGGCCGCCGTCGGGGGAGCCGATGGCCCAGGGGACGCCGACATCGTGGGCGCCGGGGGAGAGGGTGTTGTTCGGGCCCTTGCGGTAGGTGGTGCCGATGGGGTGGACGGGCGGCAGATAGACGACGTCGAAGCCCATCGCGGCGACGGCGGGCAGCCGCTCGGCGGCGGTGCGGAAGGTGCCGGAGACGGGCGGCGCGCCCTCCTTGACGATCGCGCCCTCGGAGCGCGGGAAGAGCTCGTACCAGGAGCCGAACAGGGCGCGCCGGCGCTCGACGATCAGGGCCAACGGGCGGGAGGCGGTGACCAGTTCGCGCAGCGGGTGGCGGTCGAGCGCGGCCGTGGCATCGGGGGCGAGTGCCGCGGCGAGCCGCGTCGCGGCCGGGCGCTGCTCGTCGCGCAGGGCGTCGACGGCGGCGAGCACGGCCTCGCGGCCGTCGCGCTTGGGGACACCGGCGGCGGCGCGCTCGTACAGCTCGGCGCCCTCGGCCAGCACCAGCGCGGTGTCGATACCGGCGGGGATCTTGATCCGGGCGGTGTGCCGCCAGGTGGCGACGGGGTCGCTCCACGCCTCGACGGCGTAGGTCCAGCGCCCCTCGGCGTCCGGGGTGACGTCGGCGCCCCAGCGGTCGCTGCCGGGGGCCAGTTCACGCATGGGAGTCCAGGGGCCGGGGCGTCCGGTCGGATCGCGCAGGACGACATTGGCGGCGACCGCGTCATGCCCTTCCCGGAAGACGGTGGCGGTGACCTGGAAGGTCTCACCGGTCACCGCTTTTGCGGGCCTCCTCCCGCAGTCGACTTGGGGACGGACGTCCAGGACGGGGATACGACCGATCATGGGATCACCTGAGGGTGGTGCGGGCAGGGCGGATTGAGCACGTTGGGCATCTATGCGAGGTTTGCTGGTTCTTTGTAGCTGCTCAGTCGACGACTGGCGGGCTGCGGGCATGGCCGCTCCTGTCCGCGTTCACTCGGGTGGGCGGAAAGAATGTCGAGAAGGGGTGCGGTGGCATGCGTACCGGGTGAGCCTTCCCACGGTCTTCGGGTGGGCAATCCGGTGGAGTGTTAACTACTAGGACGTAGGTGACTGCACAAGACGTGGCGTACGTAATCGGGCACGCGGCCGGGGTCCGGGTTGCGGCCGTGGGGTTCGTGCCGGGGGTCCGGGGGTTGCCCCCGGGGTGTGCAGCACTGCTAGGACGTAGGTGACTGCACAAGACGTGGCGTACGTAATCGGGCACGCGGCCGGGGTCCGGGTTGCGGCCGAGGGGTTCGTGCCGGGGGTCCGGGGGTTGCCCCCGGGGGATGCAGCACTACTAGGACGTAGGTGACTGCACAAGACGTGGCGTACGTAATCGGGCGCGGGCCCCGACGCGACTCGCGTCGGGGCCCGCGCCCGATTGCGTAGGCCCGGCTACGCTCCCCAGCTCGGCTCTCGCCTCCGCGCGCTCATGACTGCTCCCCCGACCACATCTGCCACGGCTGCCGTGCCACCCACTCGTCCACCGGCGCCGGCTTCAGCGACAGCGCCTGTGCCGATTCGCCCGCGTCGCCCGCCATCAGGCCGGGCTCCAGGCCCGTGGCCATGTAGTGGTAGATCCCCGACACTCCGGCGGCCGACTCCTCGCCCAGGATCTGGGCGAGCCCCTGCTCGAAGACGCCCGGCTCCAGGGGCACATAGCGGACCGCGCGCCCGAGGCCCTGCCCGAAGGCCGTCGCGAGCTCGTCGCCCGTCAGCGTCTGCGCGCCGCCGATGTCGAAGGTACGGCCCGCCACACCGTCCACCGTGAGCGCCGCGTAGACCGCCTCCGCCAGGTCCCGGTGCGAGATCCACGCCGTCGGGACGTCGGCGGGCAGCGGGTAGGCGAGCACACCCTCGTTCACCAGGGCCGGGCCGTTCCACGGGCTGAAGAGGTTGTCCAGATAGACCGGCGGGCGTACGACCACCAGCTCCACACCGCTGTGGGCGAGGCCCTCGCGGAAGACCGTCTCGGCGAGCCTGCGCGTCTCGAAGGCCACCACATTCGTGCTCCGGTCGGGCACACGGGTGTTGGCGTTGTAGACCAGCCGCCCCACACCGGCCTCGCGGGCCGCCTTCGCTATGTGCTGGGCGTACCGCATGACCTTCTCGGCCTGGTACACCAGCGGCATCACCACCGCCGCGTGTGTGGCCCCTTCGAAGAGCTGGCGTACGTCCTCGTACCGTCCGAGGTCGCCGCTCGCGACGGAAACGCCGGTCAGCTCCGGACGATCGGCCTCGGGCTTGCGGCTCAGTGTGCGCACGCGGTGCTTCCGCTCGGCCAGCAGACGGGCGGTCGCACCTCCCTGGAACCCGGTCGCCCCCACGACCGCTACGCGCATCGGAATGTGATCGGACATAAGTCTGAAGAGCCCTTCGATAGGGTGTGGCTGCTGCCGTGAACGGCTCTTCCAGGCTCGCTTCGGCGGCTTCGGCCGATCAATTAACAAACCGGGGCGGGGGTTGAAGGATCGTCCAATGGAACCGACGGAGACGGAACCGACGAAGCGCGGAGGGGACGACCTCCTCAGCGAGCTGCTCAAACCCTTACGTCTGACGGGAGTCTTCGACAGCCGCTGGCATGTCAGCGCCCCCTGGGCCATCGAGGGCGACGCGGAACAGAGCTGCGCCGTACTGCACTTCATCACCGAGGGCGGCTGCTGGATCACGGCCGAGGGCCAGACCCCGCTCGAACTGCACGAGGGCGACCTCGCCGTCTTTCCCACCGGCACCGCGCACCGGCTCTCCGACCGGCCGGAGCGGCGGGGCGTCGCGCTCGGCACCGTACTGCCCGAGCGCGCGCCGGGCACCTCCGGTGAGATCAGGATCGAGGGCAACGGGCCCGAGAGCCGACTGCTCTGCGCCGGGCTGCACTACGACGCCTCCGTGGCCACCCACCTCTACACGGCGCTGCCCTGGGCGCTGGTGCTGGACCACTCCCAGGTGGACAGGGAGCCACTGCTGCGCGACACGCTGCGGCTGCTCGCCGCCACCGACCGCCCGGTCGGCCCCGGCGACCGGCTGATCACGCTGCGGGCCTTCGAGATGGCGCTGGTGCTCGCGCTGCGGCCGCTGCTGCGCGAACTGGCCCGCAATCCCTCCGCGCTGCCGGTTCTGCGCCATCCCGGTATCAGCCGGGCCATGGTCATCATCGCGACCCGGTTCGCCGAGCCCTGGACCATCGAGTCGCTCGCCCGCGAGGTCGGCATGTCCCGCTCGGCGTTCACGGCGGCCTTCCGCGAGCTGGTCGGCGAGGCGCCCGCCCGGCATCTGACGGGGCGGCGGATGCAGGAGGCGGCCCGGCTGCTCGGGGAGACGTCGCTGCCCCAGTCGGCCGTGCCGGAGCGGGTCGGCTACCAGAGCTCGGTCGGTTTTCACCTGGCCTTCCGCAAGTGGTACGGAATGACGCCGGGAGAGTACCGATCGAAAAGCCCCTCAGCTGCATGACTGGCCGGTTCTTAATCACCGCTGGACGGTCGTTCATTGCCCAGTGTCCCTGGCTGGAGCGAGGCTCGGCTGTGTCGGGGGACGTTCCGTTCGAGGAGAGACGTTGACCAGGTCCGGCCAGGAATACCTCGCATCGCTGTGTGACGGGCGTGAGGTGTGGCTCGACGGCGAACGGGTCAAGGACGTCACCCGCCATGCCGCCTTCCGCAACACCGCGGCGTCGGTCGCGCACCTGTACGACCTGGCGCACGACTCCGAGCACAGCCCTGTCCTCACCTCCGGCGGCGTCCACCGCGCCTTCGCCGTGCCGCGCTCCTACGAGGACCTGGTCGCGCGGCGGCACGCCTACAAGGTGTGGACCGAGTCGAGCTTCGGCTTCCTCGGGCGTACGCCCGACTACATGGCAGGTGGAGCAGCGGGTTTCGCCGCTCTGCCCCAGGTCTTCACCACCGACTCCTTCGACGGTGCCGACAACGCCCTCGCCTACCACCGCAGGCTCGCCGAAGGCGACCTGTACGCGGCCTTCACCATCACCAACCCGCAGTCCGGCGTGGGGGAGGACGACCTGGTCGTGCGGGTCGTCGCCGAGAAGGACGACGGGATCGTGGTGAGCGGCGCCAAGATGATCGGCACCGGGGCCGTGTTCGCCGACGAGGTGCTCGTCGGCACGATCGAGCCCCTGGCGCCCGATGACGTGGAGCACGCGCTCTGCTTCTCAGTGCCCGTCGGCACACCGGGCCTGACCCTCGTCTCGCGTACTTCGTACGAGGCGGGGGCCCGCAGCGTCTTCGACAACCCGCTCTCGTCGCGCTTCGACGAGAACGACGCGCTGCTGGTCTGCGACGAGGTCTTCGTACCGTGGGAGCGGGTGCTGACCTACCGCAATGCCGAGGCCACCGCGGCGATGTGGTGGGCGACGCCCGCCTATCTCAACTTCAGCCACCAGGCGGCCACCCGCTTCTGGACCAAGCTCGAATTCCTCACCGGCCTCGCCATTCTGCTGACTCGTGCCAACAACACCTCCCAACTCCCCGCCGTCACCCAGGCGGTCGGGCGGCTGCTCGGCATGGTCGCCCAGGCCAAGGCCTTCGTACTGGCGGCCGAGGCCAGCCATGAGCAGGTCGACGGCGGCCGCGGCGGCGTCATGCCGGGCCGGGAGATCTCCTACGCCCAGCGCATCATGTCCGGGGAGATCTACCCGCGCGCCGTCCAGGAGATCAAGCTGCTCGCGGGCGGTGGCATCATCCAGCTCCCGGCTTCCGGCGGGGATCTGCTGCACCCGCAGCTCGGGCCGGTCGTGAGGAAGTATCTGCGCGTGCCCGGCACCCCGGCCGAGGACCGGGTCAAGCTGCTCAAGCTGGTGTGGGACGCGCTCGGTTCGGAGTTCGCCGGACGCCATGAGCAGTACGAGCGCTTCTACCATGGCGCCCCCCACGTCTATCTGACCATGCAGACGTGGGCGGGCGGCGCGGAGAGCTGCGAGGAACTGGCCCAGGCCTGTCTCGAGGGATACGGCCTGGGCGAGGACCGGGACCCGAGGACGGGCCAGTGACCTCGGCCCGTCCGGGCGCCGCGCTCGCGCTGCTCGCCTCCACCCAGTTGCTGCTGATCATGGACACGGCCATCGTCAATGTCGCGCTGCCGTCGGTCGGCGACGACCTCGGCTCCGGCTCGGCCGGACTGTCCTGGGTGGCCAACGCCTACCTCATCGCCTTCGGCGGACTGCTGCTGCTCGGGGGGCGCCTGGCCGATCTGCTCGGCCACCGGCTGCTCTACCTCGGCGGTCTGGGACTGCTTGCCGCCGCCTCCGCGGCGGGCGGGCTCGCCGGGACGCCGGGCGCCCTGATCGCCGCGCGGTCCGTGCAGGGCGTGGGCGCCGCCTTCGCCGCCGCCGCGGCGTTCGCACTGCTGCTCAACCTGTTCCCGGACGGGCCCGGACGGCACAAGGCGCTCGGGGCCTTCGCCGCGATGGGCGGACTGGGCGGGGTGCTCGGCACCGTGCTCGGCGGAGTGCTCACCGATCTGCTCGGCTGGCGCTCCACGTTCTGGCTCAATGTGCTCCTCGCTCTGGTCATGGGACTGCTCGCTCTGCGCGTTCTCAACGGGGGGACGCGCAGCGCACGGTCCGGCTTCGACCTGGGCGGAGCACTCACGGCCACCGGCGGCCTCGGGCTGGTGGCGTACGCACTCGTCGGCGCGGGCGAGTCCGGGTGGACCAGCACCCGGACCCTCTCCGCCGGCGGTGCGGGCCTCGCGCTGCTCGCGGCCTTCGCCGTACTGGAGTCGAGGCTTCCGAGCCCGCTGGTGCCGCCCGCCGTGCTGCGACGGCCCGCGCTGCGGGACGCCAACATCCTCAGCGCACTGGCCCAGATGGCGCTGTTCCCGATGTTCTTCCTGGTCAGCCTTTATCTGCAGAGCGTTCTCGAACAGTCCCCGCTGACCGGCGGACTCGGACTGCTGCCGCTGTCACTGGTGGTGGTCGCCGTCGCCCCGCAGACAGGCCGCCTCATCGTCCGGATCGGGCTCAGGGCCACCATGACCGCCGGCTTCGGGCTCCTCGTCGCGGGCATGGTGTGGCTGGCGCTCGCCCTGTCCGCCGACGGAACCTTCGCAACGACGGTCCTGGCACCCAGCCTGGTCCTCGGCGTCGCCCTGCCGCTGGTCGTGGTCACTACCAACGTGGCCGCCACCGCGGATGCCGCGCCCGAGGAGACCGGCCTCGCCTCCGGACTCGTCAACACCAGCCAGCAGTTCGGCTCGGTGCTCGGGCTCGCCGTCCTGGTGGCCGTGGCCACCGCCGGAGGCGGCCCTTCGGCCGCCGCCCAGACCTCCGGCTTCCGCTCCGCGCTGCTGGCCGGCGCCGCCTTCGCCGCACTGGCCGCCCTGCTCTGCGTACGACTGCGGCTGCCCGGGCCCGCCCCGGCGCCACCGCGCCGGGACCCTGTGGGCGGTGCCGTGGAGTGACCGTGTGCGGCGAGTGCGTACCGCGCAGGCGTACGCAGGCGGCGAAAGCGTCCGGTGAGCGCGTGACGCGAGCAACTGCGCCGCATCCCACCCACTGAACCGACGTTGCCCGAGGGGGGCATTCCGTTGACCCTGTACGACCTTGTCGCGCCCGGTCTCCAGTCGCGCTGCGATCCGCGCTACCGGATAGCCGAGATACGCGCGGCCGACCCGCTCGGCGCCGACGCGCTGCTCGCGGCCCTGCCCGCGATGAACGCCGACGCCGATGTGCCCGCGCTCACCGTCGCCCTGCGCACCCTGGTGCCCGAGCCCGAACGCGTCGCCACGCTCGGCGTCACCGACGCGCTCGCCGCCATGCGCGACCTCGGCATCCTGCTCGGATCGCTCAAACGGCACGGCGTCGAGCCCGTCGCGGCGGTGCCCGACGTCCTTCCGGTGCTCGAAGAGCTGGGCCGGCGCACCGACATGGTGCCGCGCGACACCGTGCACCACTACACGACCTGGAACCCGCTCGGCGCCCGGCAGCGGATGTACACCGGCGACATCATGGAGAGCAATCTCCAGGACGCGGTCCGGATGGTCTTCCCCAGCCTGGTGGCGGCGCTCGACACCTGCGCGGAACTCGCCCGCAGGGAGCCCTACGAACCGGGCTTCGCCCTCGCGCTCGACCGCACCGCCCAGCATGTGCAGTCCATGGTCGACTCCATCGACTTCACCGTCGCCAATGTCTCGCCGGTCTTCTTCGCGACCCGGATGCGCTCCTACTTCGAGGAGATCGACGTCGCGGGCACCGAGTACCTGGGCCCGGCCGCCGCCCAGGTGCCGCTCTGGCTGGTCGATCTGACGCTGTGGCAGTGCGACCGCAGCAACCGGGCCTACGACGCCTTCCTCGACGACTCGGTGCGCTACAGCCTCCCCTCCTGGCGCGACCACTACGCCGAGCACAAGGGCGGGACCTCCGCCGTCTCCAAGCTCTCGGCCGCCATCAGCTGGGAGGCGGCCCACCGGCTGCCGCCGCAGCTCGCCGCGTCCGCCGTCTCCCTCGCCCGCGTGCTGCGCATCCTCAAGACCTTCCGGGCCCGCCACATGACCATCGCCCGCAAGGCGTACGACGAGGAGGTGCGGCTGTACGAGGTGGGCAGCGGCGGCGCCCCCATCGAGCTGCTCCGCTCCGTGCTCGATCTGACCCGGGACAACGAGACCCTCGTACGCCGTTCGATCGAGCGGCCGCGCACCCCCGTCGTCTGACCGTCCCTGGAGGTCCCCATGACCCACATCATGATCGCCGGCGGAGGAATCGCCGGGCTCACCGCGGCACTCGCCCTGCACACCGCCGGATTCGAGCGGATCACCGTCGTCGAGACGGTCCGCGAGCTGCGCCCGGTCGGCGCCGGGCTGAACATCATGCCCAACGCGGTGCGCGAACTCGACGCGCTCGGGCTGCTCGACCGGCTGGAGGAGTGCTCCGTACGCACCCGTGAGCTGCGCTACTACCACCGCAGCGGCGGCCTCATCTCCCGCGAGCCGCGCGGCCTCGGCGCCGGCTACCACTGGCCCCAGCTCTCCATCCAGCGCGGCGAACTCCAGCGCGCGCTCGCCGACGCGGTACGCGCCCGGCTCGGGCCCGGCGCGATCGTCGGCGGCGTCAAGGTCACCGGCCTCGAACCGCTCGCCGACGGCCGCCCCCGGGTCCAGCTCGAACACCGCGACGGCGCCCGGCGCGGCAGGGCGTCCCTCGAACCCGACGTCCTCATCGGCGCCGACGGCATCCGCTCCACGGTGCGCGCTGCGCTCAACCCGGGCGAGGGCGAGCCGCCGTGGAACGGCATGCTCGTCTGGCGCGGCGTCTCGTGGATGCCCGCCCACCAGACCGGCACCTTCATGTTCATCGCGGGCGACGACCGCCAGAAGGCCGTGGTCTACCCGATGACCGAGCCCGACAGGGACAGCGGCGAGGTGCTGGTCAACTGGGCGCTCGCGATGCCCGCCGACTCCGCCGGAGACGCTACGCGCGGAGACTGGAACCGGGAGGTCCCGGTCGAGAAATTCCTGCACCACTACGAGGGCTGGGACTTCGACGGCGTCAGCGTCCCCCAGGTGCTCCGGGCCGCCGAAGGCGCCTTCGAGTACCCGATGGTGGACCGCGATCCGCTGGAGCGCTGGTCCGTCGGCCGTACGACGCTGACCGGTGACGCGGCCCACGCCATGTACCCGATCGGCTCCAACGGCGCGACCCAGTCCATCATCGACGCCCGCGCGCTCGGTCACGCCATGGCCCTGCACCCCGACCCGGCCCGCGCCCTTGCCGCGTACGAGGCCGAACGCAGGCCCGCGATGACCGAACTCCAGCAGGCGAACCGCCGCCTCGGCCCCGAGGTCGTCATCAACCTCGCCCACGAGCGCGCCCCCGGTGGCTTCACCGACATCGACGAGGTGATCCCGAAGCGGGAACTCGCCGAGATCGCCGCCCGGTACGCGGCCACCGGGGCCTTCGACCCGGGGACCGTCAACCAGGGCTCTCCCTACGACCCGGCGGTGCGCTCGCCGCGCTGAGCGCCCCTTCGACGGGCTGAATGCACCGGCGCCCGCCCGTGGGCCCGGCGCGCGCCGTGGTTGAGGAGGGCGGGGTACCACTACCGTCTGTCGGGACGGAAAAGGACGCACACCGTCGTGCGTCCCCTCGGATGCGTACCTCCCCTGCGAAGGTGGAACCTGTGAAGGCCATTCGTCGATTCACCGTCCGCCCCGTCCTCCCCGAACCGCTTCTTCCGCTCAGTGAACTGGCGCGCAATCTGCGCTGGTCCTGGCACACCGAGACCCGTGACCTCTTCCAGGCCGTCGACCCCGACGGCTGGCAGGCGGCGGGTGGCGATCCCGTACGACTGCTCGGATCGGTGTCCGCCACCCGGCTGGCGGAGCTGGCCGGGGACCGGCGCTTTCTGCGCAGACTCGCCGCCGTCGCCGACGACCTGGACGACTACCTGCACGGTCGCAGGTGGTACCAGGCACACAGTGGCGCCCTGGGGGACCATGACCCCGAGGGCGCCGAATTCCCCGCAGCGGTCGCCTACTTCTCGCCCGAGTTCGGTGTCACCGCCGCACTGCCCCAGTACTCCGGCGGCCTGGGCATCCTGGCCGGCGACCATCTCAAGGCCGCGAGCGACCTCGGCGTGCCGCTGATCGGCGTCGGGCTGCTCTACCGCCACGGCTACTTCCGCCAGTCGCTGTCCCGCGACGGCTGGCAGCAGGAGCACTATCCGCTGCTCGACCCCAACGAACTGCCCGTCAGCCTGCTGCGGGAGCCCGACGGGACACCCTGCCTGGTGTCCCTCGCGCTGCCCGGCGGGCGCTCGCTGCGCGCGCACATCTGGATGGCGCGGGTCGGCCGCGTACCGCTGCTGATGCTCGACTCGGACGTCGAGGAGAACGGCCACGGCGAGCGCGATGTCACCGACCGGCTCTATGGCGGCGGCAGCGAGCACCGGCTTCTCCAGGAGATGCTGCTGGGCATCGGGGGCGTACGGGCGGTGCGGGTGTACTGCCGCCTCACCGGCCATCCCGCGCCCGAGGTGTTCCACACCAACGAGGGCCACGCCGGCTTCCTCGGTCTGGAGCGCATCCGCGAACTGGGCGAACCCCAGGAGCGCGGCGGCCAGGACCTCGACTTCGACGCCGCGCTCGAAGCCGTACGCGCCGGGACCGTGTTCACCACCCACACACCCGTGCCCGCCGGGATCGACCGGTTCGACCGCGAACTCGTCGCCCGCCATTTCGGGGAGCGCGGAGAGCTGCCCGGAGTCCCGGTCGAGAAGGTGCTCCATCTCGGCATGGAGACCTATCCGGGCGGCGAGCCCAACCTCTTCAACATGGCGGTGATGGGCCTGCGGCTCGCCCAGCGCGCCAACGGCGTCTCCACACTGCACGGGGCCGTCAGCCGCGGCATGTTCGCCGGGCTGTGGCCCGGCTTCGACGCCGAGGAGGTGCCCATCACCTCCGTCACCAACGGGGTGCACGCGCCGACCTGGGTGGCGCCCGAGGTGTTCCGGCTCGGCGTGCGCCAGATCGGCACCAGCCGCGCGGAGGACGCCCTGTCCGTCGGCGGCTCCCAGCGCTGGGACGCCGTCGCGGACATCCCGGACGCCGACATCTGGGAGCTGCGCCGTGAGCTTCGTGAGCAGCTGGTCCTGGAGGTACGGGAGAGGCTGCGGGCCTCCTGGCGCCAGCGGGGCGCCGGAGCGGCCGAACTGGGCTGGGTCGACGGGGTGCTCGACCCCGACGTCCTCACCATCGGCTTCGCCCGCCGGGTCCCCTCGTACAAACGGCTCACGCTCATGCTGCGCGACCGCGACCGGCTGATGGAGCTGCTGCTGCATCCGACCAGGCCGGTGCAGATCGTCGTCGCGGGCAAGGCACATCCGGCGGACGACGGCGGCAAGCGGCTGGTGCAGGAGCTGGTGCGGTTCGCCGACGATCCGCGGGTGCGCCACCGGATCGTATTCCTGCCCGACTACGGGATGGCGATGGCGCAAAAGCTCTACCCGGGCTGCGACGTCTGGCTGAACAATCCGCTGCGGCCGCTGGAGGCGTGCGGCACGAGCGGAATGAAGGCCGCGCTCAACGGCTGCCTCAATCTGTCCGTCCTCGACGGCTGGTGGGACGAGTGGTTCGAGCCGGACTTCGGCTGGGCGATCCCGACCGCCGACGGCTCGGCGACGGACGACGACCGGCGTGACGAGCTGGAGGCGGGCGCGCTGTACGAGCTGATCGAGAACCGGGTGGCGCCCCGCTTCTACGACCGGGGCGCGAGCGGGCTGCCGCAGCGCTGGATCGAGATGGTCCGGCGCACGCTGACCACGCTCGGCCCGAAGGTGCTCGCGGGTCGCATGGTCCGGGAGTACGTGGAGCGTCTGTACGCCCCGGCCGCCCGGGCCCACCGGTCCCTGAACGCGGACACGGCACGGGAGTTGGCGTCCTGGAAGGGCCGGGTGCGGATGAGCTGGCCGCATGTGGCCGTCGACCATGTGGAGGCGCTGGAGCAGTCGGCTGCCGGGGGAACGGCGGAGCTGGGCTCCACGCTGGCCCTGCGGGTGCGGGTCGCACTCGGCGAACTCCAGCCGGACGATGTCGAGGTGCAGGCGGTGTCCGGCCGCGTCGACCCGGACGACGCGATCGCCGAGGCCCAGACCTTCCCGCTCAAGCCTGCGGGCGGGCCCGACCTGGAGGGCCGCTGGGTCTACGAGGGCCCGCTCTCGCTGGACCGCACGGGGCCGTTCGGCTATACGGTGCGCATCCTGCCGGCCCATCCGCTGCTCGCGGCCAGCGCCGACCTGGGGCTGGTGGCGCTGCCCACGGAGGCGACGGGGGAGGGCGCGGGCGTGCTGATGCGCTGAGGCGGCTTCTGGGGCGGCACGGTGCCCGGCACCGTGCCGCCCTTTTTTCATGCCGTGAAGTCAAAGTCTTGACGTGCTCATGGGATGCCTTTAGTTTCCTCACGCACCGCGAGTTCACTCCTACGCTCAACGTTCAGGTGAGTGAACCTCGTTGGAGTGCGACCCCCACCGGAAGGCAACCCCCCATGCGTACCGGATCACGTGCCCTGCGCAGGCCCAAAGCACTGCTGCTCATCCTCGCCACCGTCCTGGCCGCCGCGCTCGCCGCGGTGCTTACAGCCCCGGCCTCCGCCGTGAAAGAAACCCCCGCCGCCGCCCGACAGGCCGCCGCGCCCGCGGACTTCACCCACCCCGGCGTGCTCGTCGGCCGCTCCCAGCTCGACTTCGTGAAAGCCAAGGTCACGGCGGGCTCCCAGCCCTGGAAGGCCGCCTACGACCAGATGCTCGCCAGCAAGTACGCCTCGCTCACGCGTACCGCCAAGCCTCGCGCGGTCGTCGAGTGCGGCTCGTACTCCAACCCCAACTACGGCTGCACGGACGAGCGCGAGGACGCCATCGCCGCGTACACCCTGGCGCTGGCCTGGTACATCGGCTCGGACAGCCGCTACGCCCGGAAGTCGATCGAGATCATGGACGCGTGGTCCGCCGTGATCAGGGACCACACCAACAGCAACGCCCCGCTGCAGACCGGCTGGGCGGGCTCCTCCTGGCCGAGGGCCGCGGAGATCGTCAAGTACACCTACAGCTCCTGGCCGAACTCCGGCCGCTTCGGCACCATGCTGCGCACTGTCTACCTCCCCAAGGTCATCAACGGCTCGCATTCCAACGGCAATTGGGAACTGAGCATGATGGAGGCGGCGATCGGCATCGCCGTCTTCCTGGAGGACCGGACGGCGTACGACAAGGCCGTCTCGAAGTTCCGCGGCCGCGTCCCGGCGTACATCTACCTGACCACCGACGGGTCGCTGCCCAGGACCGCACCCGGCTCGGGGCTCGACACACGGGAGAAGATCATCAAGTACTGGCAGGGCCAGTCGACCTTCATGAACGGTCTCAGCCAGGAGACTTGCCGCGATCTGACCCACACCGGATACGGCCTCTCCGCCGTCTCGCACATCGCCGAGACCAGCCGCATCCAGGGCCAGGACCTCTACCCGGAGATCGCCGACCGGCTCCGGCACGCGCTGGGCCTGCACGCCAAGTACCAGCTTGGCCGGCCGGTGCCCGCCAACCTGTGCAACGGCAGCCTCAAGGACAAACTCGGCCCGGTCACCGAGGTCGGCTACAACGCGCTGCACAACCGCATGGGCTACGAGATGAGCAACACCCAGCGCCTCACGGAGCAGCAGCGTCCCGCGGGTTCGAACAACCTGTTCGTCGCCTGGGAGACCCTGACGCACGCGGGCAACCCCGCCTAGCGGAAGCTCCCTGGACTATGTGTCGGCGTGCCCGCAGATCGCCTGGAGTTCCTCGCGGACCTGGGTGCGCAACCACGCATGGGCCTTGTCCGTGTCGTAGCGGTGGTGCCATGCGTGGTTGATGCGGGCGGGCGCCAGGTTGAGCGGGACGGCCGGCGTGCGCAGGCCGAGTGCGGCCACGGTGGGGCGGCACATGCGCTCCGGGACCGCGACGACAAGATCGCTCCGGCTGACGAGATGAAGGGCCGCCGTGCTGGTCGGGGCCGCGGCGACGACGCGGCGCCGCAGTCCGCGGGCGGCCAGGGCGTCGTCGACGGGGTCGTGCAGGCGACCGCGGCGGGAGACGGTGATGTGCCGGGCGCCCGCGTAGCGCTCGACGGTGAGCTCGCCGTCCGCCAGCGGGTGGTCCGGGCGGATTGCCACGACGAGATGATCGTGGCCGATGGTCTCGAAGTGGATCTCCGGGAGAGCCGGTTCGGCCGAGCCGATCTCCAGATCGACACGCCCGTGCCGCAGATCGCTGGTGTCGCTGGGGGCTTCGGCGAGGAGCCGCAGCGTCACGCCGGGAGCCCGGGACCTGATGGTCTCCAGAAGCCCCGGGCCGATCGCCGTGGTCACGGCGTCGTGGCACTGAAGCGTGAAGGTGCGCTCCAGCGTGCCCAGATCGAGATCCTGATCGGGGGACAGCACGGCATGGGCCTGCGACACGAGGCTGTGCACCTCGTCGCGCATCGCGAGGGCACGGGGTGTGGGCGTCATGTTCCGGCCCGTGCGGACCAGGATCTGGTCGCCGGTGGCGCGTCTGATCCGGCCGAGCGTGCGGCTCATGGCGGGCTGCGACAGGTGCAGACGGTCGGCCGCGCCGGCCACGCTGCCCTCTTCGAGCAGCGCGTTCAGGGCGGTGAGCAGATTCAGATCCAGTTGCATGGGGGTAATCCTTGACTTGCATAACATGCATTTGAAGTCGTATGTGCCGAAGCCTACCGTCGGATGACATCAGCGGTCCGGCGCGGCAACGCGCCGGGCGGACCATCGACTTCCTGGGGGAGACCCATGTCCACCGACACCAACAGCCCGCAGGGCACCATGTCCGACGCCCAGCGCTCGGCGGCAGCCGCCGACCAGGCGCTGCTGCCCGCCGTCGTCGACGCCGTCCAGGCGGCGGGGGCACGGATGCTCGCGGAGTTCTCCTACGACGCCCGCCCGGTGGACCGGACCGGGATAGCCGACGCGATCCAGGCAGGCGACGCGGTGTCGCTGGAGTATCTGCGCGACCCTCTTCTGGCCGCACGCCCGGGAGCGGGGTGGGTCGAGGACGAGCTGGACACCGGTGTCCTGCCCAAGGGCGAGTGGTGGATCTGCGACCCGGTGGAAGGGGCCGTCAACCACGTTCACGGGATGACCCATTGGTGCGTCACCGCCACCTTGGTGCGTGACAACGTGCCGGTCGTCACGGCGGTGAGTCAGCCGGTGACCGGCGGCCTCTACACCGCGGTTCTCGGGGGCGGCGCTCACCTCGACGGAGTACGGCTGCGTCCCTCGGCCAAGACCGATCTGGACGCGGCCTACGTCTACACCGGCCAGGCGGCACCCGGCGAGGGCTCCGAGACCTACCGCCGTATCGGCCGGTCGGTCACCGCGATGATGGAACGCGCCTTGCTGGTGGGTGTATCCGTGCCTGCCACCCTGCAGCTGGTCCATGTCGCAGCCGGGCGGACGGATGCCTTCTGGCAGTACAGCCAGGTCCGCTCCGGGCTGGTGCCGGGCGCCCTGCTGGTCTCGGAGGCGGGCGGGAAGGTCAGCGACACCCGCGGACGCCCGTGGACCCTGGCCAGTGAGGACTTCCTGGCCGCCGCCCCCGGAATCCACCAGGCCGCTGTCGACGCCCTGGCCACCGTCGCCTGACCCGTCCGTCCCGTACCCGAGCAGCAACGGAGCACACCGCCATGACCAGCATCGGCATTCTCGGATCCGGCCGAGTGGCCACCGGCCTCGCCGCCCAACTCGCGTCCGTCGGACACGAGGTGACCGTCGGATCCCGCAACCCCACCGCCACAGCGGCCCAGTGGACCGGTCCGGCCGTCCGGCACTCCGACCACGCCGGGACCGCGCGCCACGCCCCGGTCGTCATCAACGCGACCCCCGGCAACACCACACTGCAGCGGCTCACCGCGCTGCGAGAGGAGTTGGACGGCACGATCCTCGTCGACGTCTCCAACGCCACCGAGCGCGGCGCGGACGGACTGCCGGGGGGACTGTGCTACCCGACCAGCAGCCTCGCCGAGCAGCTCCAGCAGGCACTGCCCGGCACCCGCGTCGTCAAGACGCTCAACACCATGCTGTTCACGGTCATGACCGACCCGGGGAGCCTGTCCACCCCGCCGACGGCGTTCCTCTCGGGCGACGACGAGGATGCCAAGGCGGCCGTGGGCCGCCTGCTCGCCGACCTCGGCTGGCGGCCGGAGTGGATCGAGGACCTGGGTGACATCACCACGGCCCGCGCGACCGAGGCACTGGTCCTGCTCGTCCCGCACCTGTTCCGCCGGCACGGACCGAGGCCGTTGGCCCTTTCCGTCGCCCGCTGAACGCGCAAGCTGCCCGGGGGCTCGGCCCCCGGGCAGCTTCCTTGAGTCACGTTCCTTGTGTCACTTCGCGCCCAGGCTCAGAAGGTGAGCTTGAAGCTGTTGATGTAGCCGGTGTCGTACGCCGCCTTGTCCTGGACGCGGAGCTTCCAGGTGCCGTTGGCGACCTCGGACGAGGCGTTGACGGTGTAGGTGGCCTGGACGTTGTCGGCGGAGTCGGAGCCGCTGAACGGCTTCAGGTTGTAGACCGATCCGTCCGGGGCGACCAGGTCGACGACGAGGTCGCCGCGCCAGGTGTGGATGATGTCCACGCCGACCTTGAGGGTGCTCGGGGCGTTGCCGGTGCGGCCGGTGACGGTGACCGAGGAGGTGACCGCCGCGCCGTTGTCCGGGATGGAGACGTCAGCGGTGTTCTCGAAGACCGTGCCACCCGGGTCGCCGCCGCCGGGGCGGGCGCCGACGTTGATGCCGGCCCACGCGTCGGTCACCGACTTGACCTCGGCGCTGGTGGCTCCGTACAGCTCCGTCGCGACCGCGATGGTGCCGGTGCGGGCAGCCGCGTAGTTGGTCGTGGAGTTGAACTTCGTGGTGAGCGCCTTGAACCAGATCAGCGAGGCCTTGTCCCGGCCGATGCCGGTCACGGGCAGACCGTCGGAGGTCGGGGAGTCGTAGCTGACCCCGTTGATGACCTTGGCGCCGCTGCCCTCGGAGAGCAGGTAGTACCAGTGGTTCGCCGGACCCGAGGAGTAGTGGACGTCGATGCCGCCGATGCCCGAGTACCAGGCGTCCTTGGACGCGCCGTCCTTGCTCGGCTTGTCCATGTAGCGCAGCGGGGTGCCGTCGCCGTTGATGTCGATCTTCTCGCCGACCAGGTAGTCGCCCTTGTCCTGGGCGCTGTTGGCGTAGAACTCGACGGCGGCGGCGAAGATGTCGGAGGTCGCCTCGTTGAGACCGCCGGACTCGCCGCTGTAGACGAGCTTCGCGGTGGCGGCGGTGACACCATGGGTCATCTCGTGGGCGGCCACGTCGATCGAGGTGAGCGGCTTGGCGTTGCCCGAGCCGTCGCCGTACGTCATGCAGAAGCAGCTGTCCTGCCAGAACGCGTTGACGTAGTTGTTGCCGTAGTGGACGCGGGAGTACGCGCCGACGCCGTCACCGCGGATGCCGGAGCGGCCGTGCACGTTCTTGTAGTAGTCCCAGGTGATCCCGGCGCCAAACGCGGCGTCCGCACCCGCGGTCTCCAGGTTGGACGGGGTGCCGTCGCCCCAGATGTCGTCCGGACCCGAGAACAGCGTACCGGTGCCCGAGGTGCCGCGGTTGAGGTTGTACGTCTTGGTGTTGCCGCGGCCGCCGTCGGTCAGGTTGTACGTCGAGCCCGACTGCGTGGAGCCGAGGGTCACCTGGCCGCTGTACTGCGTGTTGCCGGTGCCGTTCTCGACGGCCTGCCACTCGAAGAGCTTCGCGCCCGTGGCGGCGTCGGTGACGACGTGCAGCTCGTTCGGCGTGCCGTCGTGCTGGATGCCGCCCACGACCGTCTCGTACGCGAGAGTCGGCGTGCCCTTGGCCATCCAGACCACCTTGCGCGGCGCACGGTCGGCCTTCGTCTTCGCCGAGCCCTCCGCCTTCGCCGCGCCCAGCGCCTGCTTCTCGGCGGCGGCCGGCGCGATGCCGGCGCTGGTGTCCACGTTCTTCAGGGTCGCTGCCGACGCCTTGGTGACCGACTCGGTGGCGCCCGCCTTGGTCTCGGCGACCACGAGGTCACCGCCGAGGACCGGGAGTCCGGAGTAGGTGCGCTCGTAGCGGGTGTGCGTGGTGCCGTCGCGGTCCTGGGTGACGTCCCGGACGACCAGCTTCTCCTGGGCGGTCAGGCCCAGTTCCCTGGCGGTGGCGGCGGTGGTGGCGCTCTGCTTGCGTATCAGCTCCGCGCGCTGCGCGGGGGAGAGATTCAGCGGCAGGGCGCCGGGGTCGGCCTTCCCCGCTTTCGCCGCTGCCGGCACGGCGGTTGACGCCGGGTCGGCCGAAGAGGTGCCGGTCTGGAATCCGACCGCCAGGAGAGCGGCGGTGGCTATGAGAGCTCCGGTCGCGGTGGCGCGCCGGCGAGGCGTGGGTCTCACGCGAACTCCTTCTGCGAGGGGGGTACCGGCCGACTGGGTGGGTCGGCCGGGCAGAGCATGCGGAGCATGTAGAGCGTGGATCGGGGGAAGAGTGCCAGCACTGAACGCCTCCTGTCAGGAGCGCGTCAACAGGTTGGCCGGAAATCGTCCGGTGCCTGAATGGTCGTGTTCGTTAAGCGGACGTTTCGGCGATCATCATCGGAAAGCCGTCGAGCGTTTGTGCGGCCCGAATTCGAGGAGCGTTCCGTCCAGGCCGGACGGGGCCTGTGTGAACGGAGTGTTGAGCAGGGGATAGTTCCCGGTTGCGGTGATGACGCCGAACTGTGGCTGGTTCCGTGCCTTCCGGCAGGGCCGCATATCCGGCCCGTCCGGCGTTTGAGGACACCCCGCACCGCGACCGGCCCGTCAGCTCACCACGCTGTCCCGCCACGCCCTGTGCAGCCCCGCGAACCTGCCCTCCCCGGCGATCAGTTCGCCCGGCGTCCCGTCCTCCACCACCCGGCCGTGTTCCATCACCAGCACCCTGTCCGCGATCTCCACCGTCGACAGCCGGTGCGCGATCACCACCGCCGTGCGCCTGTGCAGCACCGTGTCCATCGCGCGCTGGACCGCCCGTTCGCCCGGGATGTCCAGTGAGCTCGTCGCCTCGTCGAGGATCAGGACCGCCGGGTCGGCGAGCAAAGCGCGGGCGAAGGCGACCAACTGCCGCTGGCCCGCGGAGATGCGGCCGCCCCGTTTGCGTACGTCCGTGTCGTAGCCGTCCGGCAGGCCCGCGATGAAGTCGTGCGCGCCGATCGCCTTCGCCGCCTGCTCGATCTCCTCGCGGCTCGCGTCCGGCCGCCCGATCGCGATGTTCTCCGCGACCGTCCCGGAGAAGAGGAAGGCTTCCTGGGTGACCATCACCACGCCCCGCCGCAGTTCGGGCGTGGCCAGATCCCGCAGTGCGACGCCGTCCATGAGGACCCGCCCCTCGGTCGGATCGTAGAAGCGGGCCAGCAGTTTCGCGAGGGTGGACTTGCCCGCGCCGGTCGAGCCGACGACCGCGACCGTCTGCCCGGCCGGGATGGTCAGATCGAAGCGGGGCAGCACCTCGCCACCGGTGCGGTAGGCGAAGCGGACGCCGTCGAAGACGACCTCGCGCCCCGGGTGGTCGGAGGCCAGGGCGGGCAGCACCTTGGGGTCGCGGGCCTCGGGCACGGACGGGACCTGGGCCAGCAGCCCGGCGATCTTCTCCAGCGAAGCCGCCGCGGACTGGTAGGAGTTGAGGAACATCCCGAGCCGGTCGATCGGGTCGTACAGCCGCCGCAGATAGAGCACGGCCGCGGCCAGCACACCCAGCGCCAGTGTCCCCGCCGCGACCCGGTAGGCACCCCACAGTACGATTCCGGCCACCGCGGTGTTGGCCACGAGCCGGGATCCGACGACATAGCGCGCCATCTCGAGCAGCGCGTCGCCGTTGCTGCGCTCGTGACGGTGGTTGAGGACCTGGAACTCCGCGTCGTTTGCCCGCTCGCGCCGGAAGGCCCGTACCGGCCGGATGCCGTTCATCGTCTCCGCGAACTTCACGATGACCGCGGCGATCGCCGTGGAGCGCGTGCTGAAGACCGTCTTGGCGCGCCGCTGGTAGAGCCGTACGAGCAGATACAGCGGTACGAAGGAGAGCACCGCGAGCCCGCCGAGCCCGAGGTCCAGCCAGAGCAGCATCGCCGAGATGTAGACGAAGGCAAGGACGACCATGATCAGCTCTTGGAGGCCCTCGCTGAGCAGCTCGCGCAGGGACTCCACGTCGGTGGTCGACCGCGAGATCAGCCGCCCCGAGGTGTAGCGCTCGTGGAAGTCGACGCTGAGGGCCTGCGCATGGCGGAAGATCCGGCCGCGCAGGTCGAGCAGCACGTCCTGGTTGACGCGGGCGGAGGCGCGGATGAAGGAGTACTGCAGCAGTCCGGCGCCGATCGCGCACACGGCGTACCCGAGGGCGACGGCGATCAGCGGCCCGTAGTCGTCCCGGCGGAAGGCGGGCACGCCGCGGTCGATGGCGTACGCGACGAGCAGCGGCCCGGCCTGGACGGCGGCCTGCTGGAGCAGCAGGAGCAGGGCGGCGAGGGCCACGCGCCCGCGGCGGGGCGCGAGGAGCGAACCGAGCAGCGCACGGGTCGCCCCCTCGGGCGCGGGCAGGGCGTCCCGGTCGAAGGGATCGTCCCGGCGGGGCGCGCCGGACGTGTTCGCAGGCTCCTGAGTGACCGGCGGGGAGCCGGCAGCGGCCGTCTCCCCGCCGTCGTCGGCGTACGGCGTCGTGGTCGTCGACGACGTCATCGGACCCCCTCCTCGGCGTGAGCACGGTCGGCGTCGGCGTCGGCGCCGGTGCCGGCGTCCGCTCCCGACATCAGCCACGCGTACTCCGCGTTCGTACGCAGCAGTTCCTGATGCGTACCGACGGCGGCGATCCGGCCCTCCGACAGCAGCGCCACCCGGTCCGCCAGCATCACCGTCGACGGGCGGTGCGCAACCACCAGGGCCGTCGTGTCCTCCAGTACCCGCCGCAGGGCCGCCTCCACCAGTGCCTCCGTATGCACGTCGAGCGCCGACAGCGGATCGTCGAGCACCAGGAAACGCGGCCGGCCGACCACCGCCCTGGCCAGGGCGAGCCGTTGCCGCTGACCACCCGAGAGGCTGAGGCCCTGCTCGCCGACATGGGTGTCGACGCCGTGCGGCAGCGAACCGACGAAGCCGGCCTGCGCCACCTCCAACGCGCGCCCCAACTCGCCTTCGTCCGCGCCCTCCGCGCCCATCAGTACGTTCTCGCCGACGCTCGCAGAGAAGAGCGTCGGCTCCTCGAAGGCCACCGACACCAGTTCGCGCAGCCGCTCCCGCGGCATCGCCGCGATGTCCTCCCCGTCGAGCGTGATCCGCCCGGAGGTCACTTCGTGCAGCCGCGGTACGAGCGCGGTCAGCGTGGTCTTTCCGCTTCCGGTCCCGCCGACGAGAGCCATCGTCTCGCCGGGCCGTACGCGCAGATCGATGCGGGCCAGCACGGGCGGAGCGTCCGCGGGCGCGTCCGGATAGCGGAATGCGACGGCTTTGAACCGCAGCCCCGCCGCGTCCTCGGCCATCGCCCTGCCCGCCAGGGCGGTGTCCGACTCCTCCTGTGCGTCCATCACCTCGAAGTACCGTTCCGTCGCGGTCGCCGCCTCTTGGCTCATCGCCAGCAGAAAGCCGATCGACTCCACCGGCCACCGCAGCGCGAGTGCCGTCGACAGGAACGCCACCAGCGTGCCCGCCGACAGACCGCCGTCCGCGACCTGGACGGTGCCCAGCACCAGCGCGGCGCCGATGACCACCTCGGGGATGGTCGTGATCAGCGCCCAGATCCCGGCCAGCAGCCTCGCCTTGCCGAGCTCGGTGCCGCGCAGCCGCCGTGCGAGCTCCCGGAAGGCGAGCGCCTGGCTGCGGTGACGGCCGAAGCCCTTGATGATGCGGATACCGAGGACGCTCTCCTCGACGACCGTGGTCAGATCGCCGACCTGGTCCTGTGCCCGGCGCGCGACGATCGCGTACCGCGTCTCGAAGAGCGAGCAGAGAATCACCAGCGGCACGATCGGCGCGAGCAGCACCAGCCCCAGGCTCCACTGCTGCCCCAGCAGAATGATGAATCCGACCAGGATCGTGGTCGCGTTGACCAGCAGAAAGGTCAGCGGGAACGCCAGGAACATCCGCACCAGCATCAGGTCCGTCGTGCCGCGCGAGAGCAGCTGGCCCGAGGCCCAGCGGTCGTGGAAGGCCACCGGCAGCCGCTGGAGATGCCGGTAGAGGTCGGCCCGCATCGACGCCTCGACCCCGGCGAGCGGCCGGGCCACCAGCCAGCGCCGGAAGCCGAAGAGCCCCGCCTCGGCGAGCCCCAGCAGCAGCAGGGCCAGCGCCCCGAGCCAGACTCCGCCGGGGTCCCGCCCGGCCACCGGGCCGTCGACGAGCCACTTCAGCACGAGTGGAATGACCAGGCCCAGACACGAGGCCACTATGGCGACAAATGCCGCGCTGAACAGGCGAGTTCGGATGGGGCGTACGTACGGCCACAGCCGCAGCAGTGAACGTACGGCCGACCGGTCCTTGGCGGTTGAATGTTGTTCGGGCATCAGGCGCGAGCCTACGGTTCGCCACTGACATCGCTCATCTGGTTTTGCGCCCGGCGAAGCGGAGCCGGATCGTCAGTTCCTGACCCTCAGCAGCAGCACCGAGCGTGCCGGCACCGTCACCGTCTCCCCGCCCGCGAACACCGTCCCGGGCGCCGACGCCTGGTCATCGAGCGAGGTGTCCACCACCAGCTCGTACGCCTGCGCCCAGGGCGGGCCGGGCAGCCGGAAGCTCGTCGGGCCCTGTGCCGCGTGCAGGACGGTCAGGAAGCTGTCGTCCGTCACTTCCGCTCCACGCGCGTCACGTCCCGGGATGTCACGGCCGGACAGATACAGCGCCAGCGTCGACGCCGGGGCGTACCAGTCCCGTTCCGTCATCTCCGTGCCGTGCGGGGTGAACCAGGCGAGGTCCCGCAGACCGTCCGCCGCCCGGGCGCGGCCCGAGAAGAAGGCGCGGCGGCGCAGCACCGGGTGGTTGCCCCGCAGGGAGAGCAGCCGGGTGGTCAGCTCCAGCAGGCCGCGCGGGCCCGGGCTCTCGAGCAGGGACCAGTCGAGCCAGCTGACCTCGTTGTCCTGGCAGTAGGCGTTGTTGCTGCCGCGCTGCGTACGTCCCATCTCGTCGCCCGCCACCAGCATCGGCACGCCCGTCGACAGCAGCAGGGTGGTGAGCAGGTTGCGCACCTGACGCCGCCGCAGCGCGTTGATGTGCGGATCGTCGCTCTCGCCCTCAGTGCCGCAGTTCCAGGACCGGTTGTCGTTGGTTCCGTCGCGGTTGCCCTCCCCGTTGGCCTCGTTGTGCTTGTGCTCGTAACTGACGAGGTCGCGCAGGGTGAACCCGTCGTGCGCGGTGACGAAGTTGATGGATGCGTAGGGCCGCCGCCCACCCCATGCGTACAGATCACTGGACCCGGACAGCCGGTATCCCAGGTCCCGTACGTCGGGCAGCGCGCCGCGCCAGAAGTCCCGTACGGCGTCGCGGTAGCGGTCGTTCCACTCCGTCCACAGCGGCGGGAAGCTGCCCACCTGGTACCCGCCGTTGCCCACGTCCCACGGCTCGGCGATCAGCTTCACCCGCCGCAGCACCGGGTCCTGGGCGATCACCGCGAGGAAGGGGGAGAGCATGTCGACGTCGTGCATCGAGCGGGCGAGCGCGGCCGCCAGATCGAAGCGGAAGCCGTCGACGCCCATCTCGGTCACCCAGTAGCGCAGCGAATCGGTGATCAGCCGCAGCACATGCGGCTGCACCACATGCAGGGTGTTGCCGCAGCCGGTGTAGTCCGTGTACGTCCGGGCGTCCGACTGCAGGCGGTAGTAGCCGCGGTTGTCGATGCCGCGCAGCGACAGCGTCGGACCGAGCTCACCCGCCTCCGCCGTGTGGTTGTAGACCACATCGAGGATGACCTCGATCCCGGCGGTGTGCAGGGCTTTCACCATCCGCTTGAACTCTCCGACCTGCTCCCCCCGCGTCCCGCTCGCCGAGTACGCGGCATGTGGCGCGAAGTAGCCGATGGAGTTGTAGCCCCAGTAGTTGCGCAGCCCCCGCTTCAGCAGATGGTCCTCGTGCGCGTACTGGTGCACCGGGAGCAGTTCGACCGCGGTGACCCCGAGCCGTACGAGATGCTCGATCGCCGCCGGGTGCGCGAGGCCGGCGTAGGTGCCGCGCAGCTCCTCCGGGATCCCCGGATGGAGCTTGGTGAAGCCGCGTACATGCAGCTCGTAGATGACCGAGTCGGCCCACGGGGTCTTGGGCCTGCGGTCGTCCGCCCAGTCGTCGTCATCGTGGACGACGACGCCCTTGGGCACGTACGGAGCCGAGTCCCGGTCGTCGCGGACGGTGTCCGCGACATGCTGCTGGGGCCAGTCGCGCACATGCCCGTACACCTCCGCGGGCAGCTCGCTGTAATCATTCCCTTTGGCCCCGTCCACCGCCCGTGCGTACGGATCGAGCAGCAGCTTCGCCGGATTCCAGCGGGCGCCCGTCCAGGGGTCCCAGCGTCCGTGCACCCTGAAGCCGTAGCGCTGCCCGGGCCGGATCCCGGGCACGAAGCCGTGCCAGATCTCATGGGTCAGCTCGGTCAGCGGCAGCCGCGTCTCCACGGCCGACGCGCCGCCCTCGCCGAACAGGCACAGCTCGACCGCCTCCGCGCCACCCGCCCAGAGCGCGAAGTTGGTGCCCGCGACCCCGTCGGGACCGACCCGGAAACGGGCGCCGAGCGGTGTCGGCGCACCCGGCCACACCGACGGCCCGCGAGAGGCCGGCTCCCGATGGCGGCCGTTGACCCCGGCCGCCGTTTCGGCCGTGTCCCCGGCCGCCAGGAGCGGGCCGGGCAGATCGCCCCGCGCCCCCTCCTGCACTGTCTCCTGCTCGGCTGCGCTCGACACCTGCCGGCCTCCCGCGGCTCGTCGGGCCACGCTGACCCCCACGGCGTCCCGGCCGTGGCACCCCACGCGTGGTCCTCCCACCTGTTCTGCCCGCACTGCTCTTGTCCCAACATGGCCCCGCGCTCACGTTTCCCCTGGAGGGGCGCTGTCGTTGGGCGGTACGTGAGACACGTACTGAAGCGGGCGAGGCACGGCGCGGCCGTCGTCCTGACATGGGCAGGACTGATCGCCGGACTGACCGGCTGCACCGGCGAGGCGCTCGACATCGGCAACAAGCCGCGGTCGCCGCAGGAGACCATCCGGGTCACCCCCGAGGACGGCGCCAAGGGGGTCGGCCCGGACGGCCCTGTCGAGGTGCGGCTGCCCGGCGGACGACTGGAGCGGGTGAAGGTGACCCAGGTCGAGGACGACCGGCCCACCGAAGTCCGCGGCTCGATCTCCGAGGACGGCCTGCGCTGGAACCCGGAACCGGGCACCCGCCTCGACCTGGCCGCCAAGTACAGCGTCGACGTGGTCGCGCTGGACGGCCACGGCCGCCGCTCGGCCCGCCACACCACCTTCACCACACAGGTCCCCGGCCGCCGCTTCATCGGCTACTTCAAGCCGGAGAACCGCTCGACCGTCGGCACCGGCATGATCGTCTCCATCGGCTTCAACCGCGAGATCGAGGACCGCGCGGCCGTCGAGCGCGCCATCCGTATCACCTCCGAGCCGCCGGTCGAGATCGCCGGCCACTGGTTCGGCGGGGGACGCCTCGACTTCCGGCCCCGCGAGTACTGGAAGCCCGGAACCAAGGTCACCGTCGATCTGCGGCTGCGCGACGTCCAGGCGGCGCCCGGGGTGTACGGCATCCAGCAGAAGACCGTCTCCTTCACCGTCGGCCGCTCCCAGGTCTCGGTGGTCGACGCGGCGACGCACACCATGGAGGTACGGCGCGAGGGCGGAGTCCTGGCGATGCTGCCGATCACCGCGGGGGCGCCCAAGGCGACCACGTACAACGGGAAGATGGTGGTCACGGAGATGTACGACGTGACCAGGATGAACGGCGCGACGGTCGGCTTCAAGAAGAAGGACGGCAAGGGCGAGTACGACATCAAGGATGTGCCGCACGCGATGCGGCTGACCGAGTCGGGCACCTTCATCCACGGCAACTACTGGGCCGCGCCCGAGACCTTCGGCTCGGCGAACGTCTCCCACGGCTGCGTCGGCCTGCGCGACGAGAAGGGCGGCAGCGCGGAGGCACCGGCGGGCTGGTTCTTCGACCGGACCCTGATCGGCGATGTGGTCGAGGTCGTCCACTCGAAGGACAAAAGGGTCGACCCCGCCAACGGTCTCGGCGGCTGGAACCTGGCCTGGAACGCCTGGAAGGCGGGCTCCGCACTGCACTGACCCCCGCTGACCTGACAGGACCTGGGCCCGTACCCGTACCCCTACTCAGTTGAGCTCGCCGGACAGTTGGGACTGAACGGTGACATTCACGGGGAGATTCAACAACCAGGGGTGTGATTATCTAGCGCCGTGCGTGCGTGAGGTGCGCGGGGGTGCGGGCCGTGGCGGGGCCAGGCCGTGCGAGGGGAGACCATTGTGAACGGGCAGCCGATATCGGGGGCGTCGGCAGGAGCCGGACGGATACGACGGCGCCGGGGCGCCGCTCTGCCGGCTCTGGTGCTGGGCGCCGTGCTGCTGCTGGTCACGGCCTGCGGGGGCGGGGACGACGCAGGCGACGGCAAGGGCAAGAAGGACAGCGGGAAGGTCGCGAACGCGGCCTCCCAGGCGGTGGTGACCATCGCGCCCAAGGACGGCGCCTCCTCGGTCGCCACCAGCGGCGCGCTGAAGGTCAGCGCCGCGAAGGGCAAGCTGACCACGGTCACGGTCCAGGACGACAAGGGTGTCGCGGTCGAGGGCAAGATCTCCGCGGACGGCGCCAGTTGGCAGCCGCAGCAGCATCTGGCCGGCTCCACCAAGTACAAGGTGCACGCCGTCGCCAAGGACGCGGACGGCCGCGAGTCGGCGAAGGACACCAGCTTCACCACGCTCGTGCCGCAGAACACCTTCATCGGGCAGTACACCCCCGAGGACGGTTCGACGGTCGGTGTCGGTATGCCGGTCTCGATCAACTTCACCCGCGGCATCACGGACCCGGCGGCCGTCGAGAAGGCCATCAAGGTGACGGCCGAGCCGTCCGTGCCGATCGAGGGTCACTGGTTCGGCAACGACCGCCTCGACTTCCGTCCGGAGAAGTACTGGGCCGCGGGCACCAAGGTGACCGTGAAGCTCAACCTGGACGGCGTCGAGGGCCGCCCCGGGGTGTACGGCAAGCAGACCAAGACGGTGAAGTTCACCATCGGCCGCAGCCAGGTCTCCACCGTGGACGCCAAGGCGCACCGGATGAAGGTCGTCCGCGACGGCAAGCTGGTCAAGGACATCCCGATCACCGCGGGCGCCCCGTCGACCACGACGTACAACGGCCAGATGGTGATCAGCGAGAAGTACGAGGTGACCCGGATGAACGGCGCCACCGTCGGCTTCGGCGGCGAGTACGACATCAAGGACGTGCCGCACGCGATGCGCCTGTCCAACTCGGGCACGTTCGTCCACGGCAACTACTGGGCCCCCTCGGACACGTTCGGTTCGGCGAACGTCAGCCACGGCTGTGTGGGTCTGCGCGACGCCCGCGGCGCGGGCGACAGCGGCACCCCGGCGGCCTGGTTCTACGACAGCTCGATCCTCGGCGACGTGGTGATCGTGCAGAACTCCAAGGACAAGCAGATCTCTCCGGAGAACGGCCTCAACGGCTGGAACCTGTCCTGGGCGGAATGGATCAAGTAACACCCTTCGCGCAGGGGCCCGGTGCTGTGACTCATCGCACCGGGTCCCAGTGCGTTAACGGGGGCTAACCTGCTGGGCATGACTGTTTCTCTCGAGGTCTCCGAAGGCGTCGGCACCATCCGTCTCGACCGCCCGCCGATGAACGCACTGGACATCGCCATCCAGGACCGGCTGCGCGAGCTCGCCGAGGAGGCGACCCGCCGCGAGGACGTACGAGCCGTGATTCTGTACGGCGGCGAGAAGGTGTTCGCGGCCGGCGCGGACATCAAGGAGATGCAGGCCATGGACCACACGGCGATGGTCGTACGGTCCCGGGGCCTGCAAGACTCCTTCACCGCCGTCACCCGCATCCCCAAGCCCGTCGTCGCCGCCGTCACCGGCTATGCCCTGGGCGGCGGCTGCGAGCTGGCGCTCTGCGCCGACTTCAGGATCGCCGCGGACAACGCGAAGCTCGGCCAGCCGGAGATCCTGCTCGGCCTGATCCCCGGCGCCGGCGGCACCCAGCGGCTCTCGCGGCTGATCGGTCCCTCCAAGGCCAAGGACCTGATTTTCACCGGCCGGATGGTCAAGGCCGACGAGGCCCTAGCTCTCGGTCTGGTGGACCGCGTGGTCCCGGCGGGCGAGGTGTACGAGCAGGCGCACGCCTGGGCCGCGAAGCTCGCGCAGGGGCCCGCGCTGGCGCTGCGTGCCGCCAAGGAGTGCATCGACGCGGGTCTGGAGACGGACATCGAGACGGGGCTCGCCATCGAACGCAACTGGTTCGCGGGCCTGTTCGCGACCGAGGACCGCGAGCGCGGTATGCGCAGCTTTGTGGAGGAGGGCCCGGGTAAGGCCAAGTTCCTCTGAATCAAGGGCGGTTGGACACCTCTGCGTCCGGCGTCAACCCTGTGTGTGGCTTAGCTGAGCCTTAAGGCAGCCTTAAGCGACCATTGGTCAGTTGCGCTTGGTGATCACTCGTAAGTGCAGTGTTAACGCAGCTCAGGGTGGGTATGAGGGTCGGCATGCGGCCACAGTCATATGCCAACCGCTCCCCCCGGAACGGCCGATTCCGGGGGCCCCATTCCCCTGGAACGGCCCCGGAAGCCGCCTGTTACGGCCATGATGGAGGCATGGCGGGCCTCGAAGGTGTGGAGCAACCGCGGCAGCGCGGCAGCGCTACCGCGGCGCGGTGGGTACCTGCTGTCGAGGACGAACAGGCGCTCAAGGCGCTCGAGTTGTTCGGCAACCCCACGGACGAGGAAGTCAAGCTTCCCTCCCGCCCCGAATCCGCCGCCACCGCACGCCGGTTGACCCAGTGCGTGGTGCTGCGTCAGTGGGCGCTGTCCGCACAGACCGCCGAGCACGCGGTTTTACTGGTCTCCGAGCTCGTCGGCAACGCCGTGCGCCACACCGGGGCCCGGGTCTTCGGGCTGCGGCTGCTGCGCCGCCGCGGCTGGATCAGGATCGAGGTCCGCGATCCCTCGCGCGGTCTGCCCTGTCTGATGCCGGTCCAGGAGATGGACACCAGCGGCCGCGGGCTCTTCCTCGTCGACAAGCTCTCCGACCGGTGGGGCGTGGACCTGCTGCCGCGCGGCAAGACCACCTGGTTCGAGATGCGCGTCTCCGACCGCTGACGCGACAACACAGAAGCCCCCTGAGCGGGGGCTTCTGTTGGTCGCCATGGACTGGGGGGGTGTGTCCATGGCGGTTTATGACGACCTGGCCCGGGTCAATACGGGGTCGTGTCACCGACTATGGCAGACGGGGGGCGGCGGCGCCAAAAGTCCTGACCGGGTCATAGCTGGCAAATCGTGACATATCCAAAATGAATCGTAGGTGAGGTGAGCCACCTGCCTGGAAAATAATGAATGAACTTGCACCTCGGCGAGTGTTTCAATGATCCACTTATGCTTATGGTGATCTGTCGGCAGTGACCTGCGAGCGTCCCGAATTGGGTCAATCGTTATCTTTCCCGTATTTCGCGCCTACTGTGCTTTTCCGTGACCTCGATCGACCGCCGCGGTGCGCGGTGACGACCACGGAGCTGCTGATCTGATGCACCCGACGACCTGCCGTACCAAGCGGACCACCGCCCTGCTCGCCGGCGTCCTGCTCGCCCTCCTCGGGGGCTGCAGCTCACCCACCGGGACGACGCAGGCGCACGGCACCGACGCCGCGGCGCTGCCCGCCGAGCCCGAGAGGGCCGCCGCCCCGGCCGGGCTGCCCGGCATGCCGCCCGTCCTCGACCCGAACGACATCTACTCCGCTGACCGGCCGAACCAGCTCTCAGCGGCCGTCAGGGGCTTTCCGTCCCGGGTGTACGTCCCCAACACCAACTCCAACACCGTGTCGGTCATCGACCCCGCGACGTACAAGGTCATCGAGACGATCCAGGTCGGTGCCCAGCCGCAGCACGTCGTCCCGTCCTGGGACTTGAAGACCCTGTGGGTCAACAACAACCGCGGCCACACGCTCACCCCCATCGACCCGGCAACGGGCGTCGCGGGCAAGCCGGTCGAGGTCCACGACCCGTACAACCTCTACTTCACACCCAACGGCAGGTACGCCATCGTCATGGCGTCCCTGGACCGCCAGCTCGTCTTCCGCGACCCTCGCACCATGAGCCCGGTCAAGACCACTCCGGTGTCCTGCTACGGCGTCAACCACGCGGACTTCTCGGCCGACGGACGGTACTTCATCGTCTCCTGCGAGTTCTCCGGCGAGCTGCTGAAGGTCGACACGGAGAAGATGGAGGTCGTCGGACAGCAGAAGCTGCCCTTCCAGGGTGCGATGCCGCAGGACGTGAAGCTCTCCCCGGACGGGAAGACCTTCTACATCGCCGACATGATGGCGCACGGCATGTGGGTGCTGGACGGCGAGACGTTCACGACTCCCGCGCTGCTGCCCACCGGCAGGGGAGCCCACGGCCTCTACATCAGCCGCGACTCCAGGACGATGTACATCTCCAACCGTGGTGAGGGGACCATCTCCATCTTCGACTTCGCGCAGAACCGGCTGACCAAGAAGTGGTCGCTGCCGGGCGGCGGAAGTCCCGACATGGGGGGTGTCTCGGCGGACGGCAAAGTGCTGTGGCTGTCGGGGCGTTACAACGCCGAGGTGTACGCGCTCGACACGGCGACCGGCAGGCAACTGGCCCGCATCCCGGTGGGCGCGGGCCCGCACGGCCTCGCGGTCTACCCGCAGCCGGGACGCTACTCGCTGGGCCACACGGGCATCTTCCGGTAGCCGTCAGCCGGCCACGAACAGCGCCTCCGAGCCCACCGGCCGGAAGCCCGCCGCCTGGAAGGTGCGCACGCTGCGGGCGTTCCCCGGCGACTGCTGGGACCACACCACCGAGTCCGGCACCAGATGGCGGGCCGCGAGCGCCAGAGCGAGTCCCAGGCCCTTCCCGCGCACCGACTCGTCCACCTCGATCGCGGTCTCCCAGCGCCCGGCCACGCCCCGGCCCAGGACCAGGACCCCGCCGTCGGCGGCCCAGACCCGTACGCCGTCGCGGAACTTCAACGCCCGTGCCACCCGCGGATGATCGGGGTCCTCGATCTCCCGCAGTTCGAGATCGGGTCTGCCGGGCAGCGCCCCGGCGACCGTCACCAGGTCGATGGTGTTCATCGAACGGCCGGTGCGGGCCAGCATCGCGGCCAGGAACGAGGGGTTCATCGCGGCGGCGAGCCGGTCGGAGTCGGTGGCGGCGAGCTCGGCCCGTATCCACTCCGGATCCTCGTCCGTGAAGATCACCGAGTGCGCGGTGAAGGCCATCACCCCGGCGTCCCGGGCATTCGGCTGCGCGATCACGGTGGTGGCGCCGTCCGGGGGCGGGAACTCCCCGGCCGCAGCCGCGGCCAGGATCCCCGCCAGTGCCTCGCTCATCGTGTTCCTCTTCTCCTTCTGGACCGCTGACACCCGGTCTCTGTAATACCTGGCCGCTGCCTTGAGGACGCAACCCGGCCGTTAATCTGACCTCGTCAGTAATGCACCAAGAAGGGGCGGAAGCAGTGGTGGACATCGAAGAGGCGCGCAAGGCCTTCGACCGTTACGACCTGGACGGCGACGGCAAGATCACGGCGGCCGAGTACAAGAGCGTGATGGCGCAGCTGGGCGACTTCCATGTCACCGAGCCGGTCGCCGAGGCCGTCATCAAGTCGAAGGACGGCGACGGCGACGGTCAGCTGACCTTCGACGAGTTCTGGGCCTCGCTGAACAAGGCCTGACCCTCCGCCGGCCGGTCCGGCGGTCCTGGACGCGCGGCCCGGGAGGTCAGGCCTGGGCCGCCAGGGCCGCCTCCAGCGTCGGCACCGTACGGAACACGTCCAGCACCCCGCCCGCCCGGAACACCCGCAGCACCGGGGGCCGGTCGCACACCACCCACAGCCGCCCGCCGTTCTCGGCGACGCGGCGCCGTGCCCGGCACAGCAGCGCGAGGCCGGAGCAGTCGAAGAACGCGACATGCGTCAGATCGACCACCACGTCGTGCTCGCGGACGGCTGTGACCACATCCAGATAGGCCCCGACGAGCGTGGCAGCCGCGATGTCGATCTCGCCGTGCAGTTCGACGATCGTACGTTCCTGGCTTCTGTAGACCTGTCCGTACGGACCGGGAAGCGGGGCGCGTAAGTCGGTGGACCGGGATGTGAGCCCCTCGGCCATGGCTGTTTCTCCTTGGTGCGACGAGCCCGTACCGGCCACCGGCGGCCTGGGTGAACAGACTGTGACGTTAGTGGGAGCCTTTGGGTGGCCGGAGGAGAAAAAACGTTCGGAGCTCGGAAAGCTCCCCCGTGCGGGTGATTCTTTGTGAACTTCCTTGACTGGCTGGGGACGTGGCTCAGCACTCGATGATGTTCACCGCGAGGCCGCCGCGCGCGGTCTCCTTGTACTTCACCGACATGTCCGCGCCGGTCTCCTTCATCGTCTTGATGACCTTGTCGAGCGAGACCTTGTGACTGCCGTCGCCGCGCATCGCCATCTTGGCCGCCGTCACGGCCTTCACCGCCGCCATGCCGTTGCGCTCGATGCAGGGGATCTGGACCAGACCGCCGACCGGGTCGCAGGTCAGCCCGAGGTTGTGCTCCATGCCGATCTCGGCGGCGTTCTCGACCTGCTCGGGGGTGCCGCCCAGCACCTCGGCGAGCGCACCCGCCGCCATCGAGCAGGCCGAGCCGACCTCGCCCTGGCAGCCGACCTCGGCGCCCGAGATGGAGGCGTTCTCCTTGAAGAGCATGCCGATCGCGCCCGCGGAGAGCATGAAGCGGACCACGCCCTCCTCGTCGGCGCCGGGCACGAAGTTCATGTAGTAGTGCAGCACGGCCGGGATGATGCCCGCGGCACCGTTGGTGGGGGCGGTGACGACCCGGCCGCCCGCGGCGTTCTCCTCGTTCACGGCCATCGCGTAGAGGGTGATCCACTCCATGGCGCGGGCCAGCGGGTCGCCCTCGGCGCGCAGCTGGCGGGCCGAGTTGGCCGCGCGGCGGCGGACCTTGAGGCCGCCGGGCAGGATGCCCTCGCGGGACATGCCGCGCGAGACACAGGCCTGCATGACCCGCCAGATCTCCAGCAGGCCCTCGCGGATCTCCTCCTCGGAGCGCCAGGCCTTCTCGTTCTCCAGCATCAGGGCGGATATGGACAGGCCGGTCTCCCCGGCGAGCCGCAGCAGCTCGTCGCCGGTGCGGAAGGGGTACTTCAGCACGGTGTCGTCGAGGACGATCCGGTCCTCGCCCACCGCGTCCTCGTCGACCACGAAGCCGCCGCCGACCGAGTAGTACGTCTTCTCCAGGACGAGCGCGCCCGCGGCGTCGTACGCGAAGATCGTCATGCCGTTGGCGTGGTACGGCAGCGCCTTGCGGCGGTGCAGGATCAGGTCCTTGTCGAAGTCGAAGCCGATCTCGTGCGTGCCGAGCAGACTGATCCGGCCGGCGGTGCGGATGGCCTCGACCTGGGCGTCCGCGGTCTCGACGTCGACCGTGCGCGGGGAACTGCCCGTCAGGCCGAGCAGGACGGCCTTGGGGGTGCCGTGGCCGTGGCCGGTGGCGCCGAGCGAGCCGAAGAGCTCCGCGCGTATCGCGGTGGTGCGGGCCAGCAGGCCCTCGTTCTCGAGCCGCTTCGCGAACATCCGGGCGGCGCGCATCGGGCCGACCGTATGGGAGCTGGACGGGCCGATGCCGATCGAGAAGAGGTCGAAGACCGAGATGGCCACGGGGAACTCCTAGCGGGGGTTGGTAGACGCCGTTGTCTGCCGGGGTAGTGCAGAAAGCGGGTATGCGGTGCGGGGCACCACGCTCACGTCCAGTGTGCGTGGTGCCCCATTTGTTTTGCTCCGGCTGTTACAGACCGGGGTAGAGCGGGTGCTTCGCGGCGAGCGCCGAGACCCGCGCGCTCAGCGCCCCGGTGTCGTACGACGGCTTCAGCGCCTCGGCGATGATGTCCGCGACCTCGCGGAAGTCCTCGTCCGTGAAGCCGCGGGTGGCCAGCGCCGGGGTGCCGATCCGCAGGCCCGAGGTGACCATCGGCGGCCGCGGGTCGTTCGGAATGGCGTTGCGGTTGACCGTGATGCCCACCTCGTGGAGGCGGTCCTCGGCCTGCTGGCCGTCCAGCTCCGAGTTGCGCAGGTCGACCAGGACCAGGTGCACGTCCGTGCCGCCCGACAGGACGGAGACGCCGTGCTCCTTGACGTCGTCCTGGACCAGACGCTCGGCGAGGATACGGGCGCCGTCCAGGGTGCGCTGCTGGCGCTCCTTGAAGTCCTCGGAGGCCGCGATCTTGAAGGAGACCGCCTTCGCCGCGATGACGTGCTCCAGCGGGCCGCCCTGCTGACCCGGGAACACAGCGGAGTTGATCTTCTTGGCGAGCTCCTGCGTCGACAGGATCACACCGCCGCGCGGACCGCCGAGGGTCTTGTGCGTGGTGGTGGTGACGACATGCGCGTGCGGCACCGGGTTGGGGTGCAGTCCGGCGGCGACCAGACCCGCGAAGTGGGCCATGTCGACCATCAGATACGCGCCGACCTCGTCCGCGATGCGGCGGAAGGCGGCGAAGTCCAGCTGACGCGGGTACGCGGACCAGCCGGCCACGATCAGCTTCGGCTTGGACTCCTTGGCGAGCCGCTCGACCTCGGCCATGTCGACCTGACCGGTCTGCTCGTCGACGTGGTACGCGACCACGTTGTACAGCTTGCCGGAGAAGTTGATCTTCATGCCGTGGGTCAGGTGACCGCCGTGGGCGAGGTTCAGGCCCATGATCGTGTCGCCCGGCTTGAGCAGCGCGAACATCGCGGCCGCGTTGGCCTGGGCGCCCGAGTGCGGCTGCACGTTGGCGTGCTCGGCGCCGAAGAGGGCCTTGATGCGGTCGATGGCGATCTGCTCGACGACATCGACGTGCTCGCAGCCGCCGTAGTAACGGCGTCCCGGGTAGCCCTCGGCGTACTTGTTGGTGAGGACGGAGCCCTGGGCCTCCATGACCGCGACCGGAGCGAAGTTCTCCGAGGCGATCATCTCGAGGGTGGACTGCTGGCGGTGGAGCTCGGCGTCGACGGCGGCCGCGACGTCCGGGTCCAGCTCGTGGAGAGGGGTGTTGAGAAGCGACATCAGGCGATCCCTACGGTCGTGGTCAGCCGGAGAACTCGGTGTACTCGTCGGCGGAGAGCAGATCCTTCGGCTCGTCCGCGACGCGCACCTTGAACAGCCAGCCACCCTCGAAGGGGGCGGAGTTCACCAGCGACGGGTCGTCCACGACGTCCTGGTTGGCCGCGACGATCTCACCGGTGACCGGGGAGTACAGGTCGCTGACGGACTTGGTCGACTCCAGCTCGCCGCAGGTCTCGCCCGCGGTCACCGTGTCACCGACCTCCGGGAGCTGTACGAACACCACGTCGCCGAGCGCGTTGGCCGCGTGCTCCGTGATGCCGACCGTCGACACGCCGTCCTCGGCGGCCGACAGCCACTCGTGCTCCTTGCTGTAGCGCAGCTGCTGGGGGTTGCTCATGGCCTGAATTCTCCTGTACGCGGGGGAGTGCTGGTGAACGGGAGGGGTGGTGCTGAAGGTCACTTCTGGCGCTTGTAGAACGGCAGCGCGACAACCTCGTACGGCTCATGCGTACCGCGGATGTCCACGCCGACGCCCTCGGTGCCCGGCGCGGCGTGCGCCGCGTCCACATAGGCGATGGCGATGGGCTTGCCCAGGGTCGGCGACGGTGCGCCCGAGGTGACCTCGCCGATCACCTCACCGCCCGCGACGACGGACATACCGGCGCGCGGGACCCGGCGGCCCGTGGCGATCAGGCCGACGAGCTTGCGCGGCGGGCTGGTCTCGGCGTGCTCGGCGGCGGCCTGAAGGGCCTCGCGGCCCACGAAGCGGCCGTCGTTGGTGGTCTTCTCGAACTTCACGACCCGGCCCAGACCCGCGTCGAAGGGGGTCAGGGCGGTCGTCAGCTCATGCCCGTACAGCGGCATGCCCGCCTCCAGGCGCAGCGTGTCCCGGCAGGAGAGCCCGCAGGGGATCAGACCGACCGGGGCACCGGCCTCGGTCAGCGCCTGCCAGAGCTTCTCGGCGTGCTGTGGCTCGACGAAGAGCTCGAAGCCGTCCTCGCCGGTGTAGCCGGTGCGGGCGATCAGGGCGGGGACGCCCGCGACCGTGCCGGGCAGACCCGCGTAGTACTTGAGGCCGTCGAGGTCGGCGTCGGTGAGCGACTTCAGGATGCCGGGGGACTCGGGGCCCTGGACGGCGATCAGGGCGTACGCGTCGCGGTCGTCGCGGACCTCGGCGTCGAAGCCCTGGGAGCGCTCCGTCAGCGCGTCGAGGACGATCTGCGCGTTGCCCGCGTTGGCGACGACCATGTACTCGCTCTCGCCGAGTCGGTACACGATCAGGTCGTCGACGATGCCGCCGTCCTGTTGGCAGATCATCGTGTAGCGGGCGCGGCCGACGCCGACGGAGCCGATGTTGCCGACCAGCGCGTAGTCGAGCAGATCGGATGCCCGGGGACCGGTGACGGTGATCTCGCCCATGTGGGAGAGGTCGAAGAGTCCCGCCTTGGTGCGGACCGCGTTGTGCTCGTCGCGCTCACTGGCGTACCGCAGCGGCATGTCCCAGCCCGCGAAGTCGGTCATGGTCGCGCCGAGCGACCGGTGCAGGGCGTCGAGGGCAGTCAGACGGGGGGCGTTGCTCATAGATGTGGCTCCCAGGGCAGGCCGATGAGGACGATCCTCCCCATCTGTCATCGGAACCTGAGAGGTTCGTCGCAACCGTACGTACAGGTGGTTGCGACTTGCACCTTGGGTGGAGCCGCTCGACAGCGGCTCGCTTTTCAGATCTGCCTCATCACACGCGGTACGGGGCCTGAGAGATTCAAGGGAGGGACTTGCTCCTTCGGCGCCCGGCACACACAGTGGCCAGGACTCTCCCGCGTGGATTCAAGCGGCCTGTATGCAGTTGGCGCGCACATCATTGCACGCATCGCGGCGGAGTGGGGGCCCGGCTTCGCTGCAAAACGGTTGTACCGCATTACCGTTTCTTTACACTTCATGGGCAAGGGTGGGTGACCCGACATCGGGGAGAGTGATGACGTTGCAGAGGTCCGAGGCCTACGCGACGACCGCGGGGGTGCCGGCCCGGCCGGCTCTGCCCGCCCGGCGACTGCTCGGGGCGCCCGCGCCCGTGCTGCGTGACCTGAGGGACCGCTGCGGGCGCAGCCCGGGAAGCCTGGTCTTCGCCACCGGTGACGTGGTGGTCGTCTCCGGCCTGCCCGGCAGCGGAAAGTCCACGCTGATCCGGCGCGCGGCGACCGGCCGCGGCATCGACTCGCAGGACACCCGTGACCGGTGGGACGCGCGCATGCCGCGCCTGCTGCCGTACGCCGTCTACCGCCCGCTCGTACGTCTCGCCCACTACGCCGGGCTGCGGCGCGCGCTGCGCTCCGGCGAGAGCGTCGTCGTGCACGACTGCGGCACTCAGGCCTGGGTGCGGCGCTGGCTGGCCCGCGAGGCGCGGCGCCGGGGGAGCGGGCTGCATCTGCTGCTGCTCGACGTGAGCCCGGCGGTCGCCCGCGCGGGCCAGCGTGAGCGCGGCCGCGGAGTCTCCGGGTACGCCTTCGCCCGGCACCGGCGGGCGTTGGGCCGCCTGATCGCGGACGCGGAGTCGGGGCGGCTGCCGGTGGGCTGCGCGTCGGCGGTCCTGCTCGACCGGGATGCGGCGGGGGCGCTGGGGCGGGTGGGCTTCGAGTAGGCGGGGGGTGCGCCTGCGGCGGGCTTCACCCCACCCCGCCCTCCCCCTACGGCCTGGCGGCCGTGGGAGGTACCCCCATCCCGTAACCAAGGGGCTTCGCCCCCTGGACCCCCGTATGCGACCTCCGGCCGCATGTCCTCAAACGCCGGACGGGCTGAAATTAGCCCCGCCGGCGTTTGAGGCGCGGGGGTCCGGGGGCGGAGCCCCCGGGATAAGGCCCGCCGCTCCGCGTTATCGTCGACGCGCAGACCGCACCACGCCCGGGGGAGAAGGACCGCACATGCACACACCCGAGCAGGCCCACCCGCATCCCTACGGCGGCTGGCCGGCCAACGAGCTCGAAGAGGTGCTCGCCGCGTCCCTCGGCAACGCCTCCGCCGGCGGGCGTCTCGTCGAGGTGCTCGGCCGCAGTCAGGTCTGGGTGCCGCTGCCCAACGGCGGCAGCAACGACAGCCCGAATCTCGATCTGCCCACGATGGAGATCGAGGGCGCCGCGTACGTCCCGGTCTTCAGCTCCGAGCAGCAGTTCATGGCCTGCGTCGGCAGCCATATGTCCTTCACCGTCGCCCCCGCCCGCGAGTTCGCCCGCGGACTGCCCCCGCAGCTCGGCATCGCCGTCAACCCGGGCGGCACCGTCGGCGCCCCGCTGCCCCCGCCCGCCGTCGCCGAACTGTGCCGGGTCGGCCGCACGCCCCTGGACGGCCCCGCGAGCGGGGGCAGGGTGCGGCTCTTCGAGCCGGACTGGAAAGAGGAGCCGGTGGACTTCCTGGCCGCCGCGGCCGGCGAGTTCGAGTCCTCCGGTGTGGTCCTGAGCGCCCGGCGCGCGCTCGCCTCCGTCGAGGGCGAGCCGCCGGCCCTTTTCATCGGTGTCCAGGTCTCCTCCTGGGAGGCCGCGGAGCGCAATGCCCCGATGGACGCCCTCGGCCGGGCACTGGGCCGGGTCCAGGTGCCCTGGCCCGTCAATCTCGTACTTCTGGATGTCGCGCAGGACCCGGTCGGACAGTGGATGCTTGAGCGCGTGCGGCCCTTCTACCAACGACAGCACGCGTAGTCGTCAAGTGGGTGTCAGGGCTGCCGTTTAAGCTGGACCGGTCGATCGAAGAGGGGCGGAACCCAGGGTGAGTGCGTCAGGCACCGCGGCGGCGGGGCAGGTCGAGCACATGCTGCGCCAGGTGACACCCGGACGCTATGACGCGTACGAGGCGCTGCTGCAGGCCATCGCCGACCCGGCGGGCAGCAGGCTCTGGATGCTGCTCTGGCACGGCCAGGCCGGCTCGCCCGACGCCCAGTACGGGAACATGGAGGTCGACGGCGTCGGCTACGCGCCGTGCGTGACCTCCGCCCAGGAGCTCTCCGCCTCCGGCTGGAACCGCGCGCACGAAGTGATCAGCGGCCCGGACATCGCCCGCGCCCTGTATCCCGAGCGCTGGGGCATCTGGCTCAACCCGCACGCCCCGGGCGGCGGCGTCGGCATCCCCTGGCTCGATCTCCGCCGGATCGCCACCGGTCTCGACCGGATGCCCGCGGGCCCCCTGCGGCTGTCCGAACCGGCCATCGAGATCCACCAGTTCTACGCCCTGCTCTCGCAGAACGCCCACCGCACACCCGCGGTCCGCTCCCTGCGCCGCGCCTGGGTGCAGCCCGCGCTCGGTGCTCCGTATCTCGCCATCGGGCTCGATCTGTACGACACGAGCAGGCAGTCCGTGGACACGGTGCGGGCGATGATGCAGCAGTCGATCGCCGCGGTCCCGGACGGGCTGCCCCTCTCCACGGTCGCGATGTCCGACGAGTACGACCCGGTGACGATGTGGCTGCGGGCCAATGCCCGCCCCTTCTACGACCGTGACGCTCACGGCGCCGCGCCTGTCGGCGGCGGCTACGGCTACCCCCCGCCCCACGGCCGCTGAGTCGAGGGCGATTTCGCCCCATTTGCTACACGGCCGCTCGTATTTCCATGCCGCGTACCGGTGTTCAGCGTCGGATTGTGTGCGCTTGAGCCTTCGGGCGTCTTGTATTCGAATGAGGCGCCGTTGTCCGCATGGCGGCTCATCGGTCAACTTTCGCCCTGTATGCGGTATTTACTATGCCGCTCAGTCGGCGACTCCGTCCGTATAACGGAAACCACCTCGCCGCATCACGTTTGAGCAAACATTCCCCGTGGGGTCTGGCGGGTGATCGCAGCAGCGTTGAAGACTCCCGCATCAAGGACCCTTCGGTCCTGTGTACGACCTGCTTCTTCAAGCGTTCCTCGCACCACGCACACAACTCGCACCGCTGATGTGAACGAAGCCGCTACAGCGGCGGGCATGGGTCGGTCACCACCGGCCGGGAGGGTCCCCACCACGATGACGGCACCACTGCACGACACGAGCGCGGCCGAGACCGCGGCCGTCGATGTCGCCGCCGATGTCCCGCAGAAGGCCATTGAGGGGCGTTCGCCCTGGAAGATCGCCTGGATCCGGTTGAAGCGTGACAAGGTCGCACTTGTCGGCGGCTTCGTGGTGCTTCTCCTGGTCGTGGTCGCGATATTCGCTCCACTGATCGTGAGCTGGCTCGGGCACCCGCCCGAGGAACTTCACGAGGACGCGATCGACCCGCTGCTCGGCACCCCGATCGGCGACTGGGGTGGAATCAGTTCCGACTTCCTGCTCGGAGTTGAGCCGGTCAACGGCAGGGACGTCTTCAGCCGCATCGTCTACGGCGCGCGCATCTCGCTTCTCGTGGCCTTCCTGTCCGCCTTCGTCGCGGTCACCCTGGGCACGGTCTTCGGTGTCATCGCCGGTTACTTCGGCGGCTGGGTCGACGCGGCCATCAGCCGCGTGATGGACCTGCTCCTGGCCTTCCCGCAGCTGCTCTTCATCATCGCCCTGATCTCGGTCGTCCCGAACGAACTCTGGGGCTTCTCCGGTTCGGGTCTGCGGATCGCGGTCCTCGTGCTGGTGATCGGCTTCTTCGGCTGGCCCTACATCGGCCGGATCGTCCGGGGGCAGACGCTGTCGCTGCGTGAACGGGAGTACGTCGAAGCCGCCCGGAGCCTCGGTGCGGGACGTACGTACATCCTCTTCCGGGAACTGCTGCCGAACCTGGTGGCCCCGATCACCGTCTACACGACGCTGATGATCCCCACCAACGTCCTGACGGAAGCCGCGCTGAGCTTCCTCGGCGTTGGCGTCAAGCCGCCCACTCCGTCGTGGGGCGAAATGCTCTCGACGGCCGTGCGCACCTACGAGGACGATCCGCTGTTCATGATCATCCCCGGCCTGGCGATCTTCATCACCGTGTTGGCCTTCAATCTCTTCGGCGACGGCGTACGAGATGCGCTGGATCCGAAGGGTTCCCGCTGACCCCCACACCGTCCCTGCGGACACACCGCCCCTGCCGAAGTGGTCAGGAGCATTAGTCAAGAACCACTGCCCTCAAGGGCCGTGACTACTACGGAGGTTGCGAGCATCGTGACAACCAATCGCACGTCGAAGCGCAGGCTTGCCGCAGGCACGGCTGTCGTGCTCGCGGCCCTGCTGACAGCCACGGCATGTGGTGGCAAGGACGACGACAGCAAGGACGGCGCCGGCAAGGCGGCCGGCTTCAACGCGGGCATCGGCAAGGTGGCCAACGCGTCCTCGGCCAAGGGCGGCACACTGAAGTTCGTCGGCACGCAGGACGCCGACTCGTGGGACCCGCAGCGCGGTTACTACGGCTTCATGTGGGACTTCTCGCGCTACTACACCCGCCAGCTCGTCAGCTTCAAGCCGGAGCCGGGCCAGGCGAGCACCGAGCTCGTCCCGGACCTCGCGACCGCGAAGGGCGAGGTCTCGGACGGCGGCAAGACCTACAAGTACACCCTCAAGGACGGTGTCACGTGGGAGGACGGCTCGCCCATCACCTCGCAGGACATCAAGTACGGCATCGAGCGCACCTGGGCCCAGGACGTCATCTCCGGCGGCCCGGTCTACCTGATGCAGGTCCTCGACCCGAAGACCGAGTACAAGGGTCCCTACAAGGACAAGGCCGCCGACAAGCTCGGCCTGAAGGCCATCGAGACGCCGGACGCGAAGACCATCATCTTCAAGCTGCCGAAGCCGAACGGTGACTTCGAGCAGATGCTCGCCATGCCGGCCGCCACTCCGGTGAAGAAGGAGAAGGACACGGCCGCCAAGTACGGCCTGAAGCCCTTCTCCAACGGCCCGTACAAGATCGACTCGTACGCGCCGAACAAGTCGATGGTGCTGTCGCGCAACGCCAACTGGAAGCAGTCCACGGACACGATCCGCAAGGCGCTTCCGGACAAGATCACGGTCACCTTCATGACCAACGCGGACGACATGGACAAGCGCCTGCTCAAGGGCGACTTCGACATCGACATCAACGCGACGGGCATCGGCCAGGCCGCTCGTACCACCGCCCTGCGCAAGCACAAGGGCAACCTGGACAACGGCCAGACCGGCTTCATCCGCTACGCGGTCTTCCCGCAGACGGTCAAGCCGTTCGACAACATCGAGTGCCGCAAGGCGGTCATCTACGCCGCGGACCACAAGTCGCTCCAGACGGCGCGTGGCGGCCCGCAGGCCGGTGGCGACATCGCCCCGAACATGCTCCCCGCGGGCATCAAGGGCGCGGACCCCTCGTACGACCCGTACGAGGTTCTGAAGAACGACGGCAAGCCGAACGTCGAGAAGGCCAAGGCGGCGCTGAAGGCCTGTGGCCAGCCGAACGGCTTCAAGACCACCATCGCGGTGCGCAACAACAAGCCGGTCGAGGTCGCCACTGCCGTCTCGCTGCAGAACGCGCTGAAGCAGGTCGGTATCGACGCCCAGGTCGACCAGTTCGACGGCGCCCAGACGTCCGGCATCATCGGTTCGCCGAAGGTCGTCAAGTCCAAGGGCTACGGCATCATCATCATGGGCTGGGGCGCGGACTTCCCGACCGGCCAGGGCTTCTCGCAGCCGCTGGTCGACGGCCGGTTCATCCTCCAGAGCGGTAACAACAACTTCTCCGAGCTGAACGACCCCGCCGTCAACAAGCTCTTCGACGACGCCATCGCGGAGACCGACCCGAACAAGGCCGGCGAGATCTACAAGCAGATGAACCAGAAGGTCTCCGAGGCCGCTGTCTACCTGCCCTTCGTCTACGACAAGACGATCACCTGGCGCAGCAGCCGACTGACCAACGCCTACACGGCCGACGCCTACAACGGCCGCTACGACTACGCCTCGCTCGGCGTCGTCAAGTAAAACCCCGTCAGTTCACGTTTCAGTGCCACACCCGCTAGGCACGAAGGGCAGGTGATGGCCGCGAACGGTGGCCCGGAGCCCTCTCCATAAGAGAGGGCTCCCGGGCCACCGTCGGGCCAAGCGCAGTGCTTGCATATCTCATCAGGCGAATCTTCGCCGTCGTCGTCATGCTGATGGTCATCACGCTGGTGACCTTCGGAATCTTCTTCCTCTTCCCCAAGATGATCGGGACGGACCCGGCGCTGTACTTCGTCGGCAAGCAGTCCGATCCCGCGTCGATCGAGGGCATCCGGCAGAAGATGGGCCTGGACGACCCGATCCTGGTCCAGTTCGGGAAGTTCGTGGTCGGCCTGGTGGCCGGGCGTACCTACGCCAACGGTGCCGACGTCACGCATTGCGCCGCACCTTGCTTCGGGTACTCGTTCAAGACCGAGCAGGAGGTCTGGCCGCTGCTCCTCGAGTGGCTGCCGGTCACCCTCTCGCTCGCCGCGGGCGCCGTCGTGCTCTGGGTGATCGGTGGTGTCTCCACCGGCATCATCTCCGCCCTCAAGCGCGGTACGCCCCTGGACCGTTCGGCGATGGGCATCGCCCTCGGCGGTGTCTCGCTGCCCATCTACTTCACCGGCATGCTCTCCCTGGCGCTCTTCTCCGACCAGCTGGGGTGGTTCGACCGGCCGGACGCGTCGTTCAGCGATGATCCCGCGGCCTGGTTCAACGGCATGGTTCTGCCGTGGGTCACGCTGGCCTTCCTGTACGCCGCGATGTACGCCCGGCTCACCCGGGCCACCATGCTGGAAGTCCTCAACGAGGACTACATCCGTACCGCCCGGGCCAAGGGCCTCACGGAACCCGTGGTGATCGGGAAGCACGCCATGCGCTCGACCATGACCCCGATCCTGACCGTCCTCGGCCTGGACCTCGGAGCCCTGGTGGGCGGCGCGGTCCTCACGGAGAGCACATTCTCCCTGCACGGCCTCGGCTACAACGCGGTGAAGGCAATCAGCGACCACGATCTGCCGGTGATTCTCGGGGTCACGCTCATCGCGGCCTTCTTCGTCGTCCTCGCCAACCTCGTCGTGGACCTCATGTACGCAGTGATCGACCCCCGAGTGAGGCTCTCATGACCGATCTGACGAAGACCGGCGCCGTCGGCGAACCCGTCTCCGCGGGGTCGGCCCCGTCCAGCGCCTTCCTCGAAGTACGCGACCTCCAGGTGCACTTCCCGACCGACGACGGTCTGGTGAAGTCGGTCGACGGACTCTCCTTCACGCTGGAGAAGGGCAAGACCCTCGGCATCGTGGGCGAGTCGGGCTCCGGCAAGTCCGTGACCTCGCTCGGCATCATGGGCCTGCACCGCGTCGGTCAGTACGGCCGTCAGAAGGCTCACCTCTCCGGTGAGATCTGGCTGAACGGCAAGGAACTGCTGACTGCCGCCCCGGACGAGGTGCGTGAGCTGCGCGGTCGCGACATGGCGATGATCTTCCAGGATCCGCTGTCCGCGATGCATCCGTACTTCACCATCGGCAAGCAGATCAGCGAGGCGTACCTGGTCCACAACAAGGTGGACAAGAAGACGGCCCTGAAGCGAGCCGTCGAACTGCTGGACCGGGTGGGCATCCCGGAGCCCCACAAGCGGGTGGACAGCTACCCGCACGAGTTCTCCGGCGGTATGCGCCAGCGCGCCATGATCGCGATGGCACTGGTCAACAACCCCGAGCTGCTCATCGCGGACGAGCCGACCACCGCCCTGGACGTCACCGTCCAGGCGCAGATCCTCGACCTGATCCGGGATCTGCAGAAGGAGTTCGGCTCCGCGGTCATCATCATCACCCACGACCTGGGCGTCGTCGCCGAACTGGCCGACGACATCCTGGTGATGTACGGCGGCCGCTGCGTCGAGCGCGGTCCGGCCGAGCAGGTCTTCTACGAGCCGCAGCACCCCTACACCTGGGGCCTGCTGGGCTCGATGCCCCGCATCGACCGTGACCAGACCGAGCGCCTCATCCCGGTCAAGGGCTCCCCGCCCAGCCTGATCAACATCCCCAGTGGCTGTGCCTTCCACCCGCGTTGCCCGTACGCAGATGTGCCCAAGGGCGGGGTCACCCGCACCGAACGGCCGGAGCTGCGGGAGGTCGGCAGCCGGCACCACTCGGCCTGCCACATGTCGCAGGAGGACCGCACGCGGATCTGGACCGAAGAGATTGCGCCGAAGCTGTGAGTGAGACAAAGGATTCCGGCATGGTCATCCCGGAGCAGGCCACCTCCTCGCCCGAGCCGCTGCTCAAGGTCACCGGACTGGTCAAGCACTTCCCGATCACCAAGGGGCTGCTGCGCCGCCAGGCCGGTGCCGTCCAGGCGGTCGACGGCCTCAGCTTCGACGTGCTTCCCGGTGAGACGCTCGGCGTCGTGGGCGAGTCCGGCTGCGGCAAGTCGACGATGGGCCGGCTCATCACCCGGCTGCTCGAACCGACCGGTGGCAAGATCGAGTTCGAGGGCAAGGACATCACGCACCTCGGCGTCGCGGGCATGCGCCCGATGCGCCGCGACGTCCAGATGATCTTCCAGGACCCGTACGGCTCGCTGAACCCGCGGCACACGGTCGGCTCGATCGTCAGCGCGCCGTTCAAGCTGCAGGGCGTGACGCCCGAGGGCGGGATCAAGAAGGAGGTCCAGCGGCTGCTGGGCCTGGTCGGTCTCAACCCCGAGCACTACAACCGCTACCCGCACGAGTTCTCCGGCGGCCAGCGCCAGCGCATCGGAATCGCGCGGGCACTCGCCCTGAAGCCGAAGCTGGTCGTGGCGGACGAGCCGGTCTCGGCGCTGGACGTGTCGATCCAGGCGCAGGTGGTGAACCTGCTGGACGACCTCCAGGACGAGCTGGGCCTCACGTACGTGATCATTGCCCACGACCTGTCGGTCATCCGGCACGTCTCGGACCGTATCGCGGTCATGTACCTCGGCAAGATCGTGGAGCTGACGGACCGCAAGTCGCTGTACGAGGCGCCGATGCACCCGTACACGAAGGCCCTGCTCTCCGCGGTGCCGGTGCCGGACCCCAGGAGGCGCGGCACCAAGAGCGACCGCATTCTGCTCAAGGGCGACGTCCCCTCGCCGATCTCCCCGCCGTCGGGCTGCCGCTTCCACACGCGGTGCTGGAAGGCGACGGAGATCTGCAAGACGCAGGAGCCGCCGCTGCTGGCGCTGAAGACGGGCCACCAGGTGGCCTGTCACCACCCGGAGAACGCGGAGGACCAGGCGCCGCAGGACGTGGTGCTGCTGGCGGCGGCGCGGGAGGCGATCGAGGTCGTCGAGGCGACGCCGAAGGCGGCGGAGGCGGCGGTGGACGCGCCGGCGGTCGTGGGTGTCGCGAAGGTCGACGGTGAGGCTGAAGGCAGCGAGCCGGAGGCCGTCGACGCTGTCGACGCCGACGAGGCCGAGCCCGCCGAGGGCGACGCCGACGACACCGCGGAGGCCGCCGCCGACAAGGGCGACCCCGCTTCCGGGGACGCGGAGGGCAGCGCCAAGGAGTAGACCCGGCACAATCGTCCGGTGCTCCTAGAACTGTTCACGCCCTCCGTCCAGCACGCGCTCGACCTCGCCGGGATCTTCGTATTCGCGATCTCCGGCGCACTGCTCGCCGTACGCAAGAACTTTGACGTCTTCGGCATCGCAGTGCTCGCAGAGGTCACCGCGCTGGGCGGAGGGCTTCTCCGTGACCTGATCATCGGGGCCGTCCCGCCGGCCGCCTTCACCGATACCGGGTACTTCCTGATGCCCCTCGTGGCGACGGTCCTCGTCTTCTTCCTGCATCCGCAGGTGGAGCGCATCCAGGTCGGCGTGAACGTCTTCGACGCCGCCGGCCTCGGGCTGTTCTGCGTCACCGGCACCACGAAGGCGTACGAGTACGGGCTCGGCCTGACCTACTCCGCCGTCCTCGGTCTGGCCACCGCCGTCGGCGGCGGTGTGCTGCGCGACGTACTGGCCAACGAGGTGCCCTCGCTGCTGCGCTGGGACCGCGATCTCTACGCCGTCCCGGCGATCGTCGGAGCGACCATGGTGGTGCTCTGCATCCAGTTCGACGTGCTCAACGCGGTCACCAGCGGACTGGCCGTGGTGACCGCGTTCGTCCTGCGCCTGCTCGCGATGCGTTTCCACTGGCGGGCACCACGCGCCTGGAACCGGCGCTCGTCCGCCGTCGAGGAAGGCTAGGCCGTCCGTCAAACAGAAAAAGCTACCGCTTAGTAATTGCTTGTTGTACGGTGCTGCTATGGCACAGGCAGTTCAGGCATCCATCGGGGACAGCGAGTTCGACCGCGACACCGCCGTCACCCTGCGCGCACCGGGCGTCTACGACGCGGAGCTCTCCGCGGGCTGGACGATCATCCAGGCCGTCAACGGCGGCTACCTGCTGGCCCTGCTCGGCCGGGCACTGGCCGACGCGTTGCCGCACCCCGACCCGTTCACCGTCTCGGCGCACTATCTGAGCGCGTCACAGCCGGGACCCGCTGTGGTCCGCACCGAGACCGTACGCACCGGGCGCACGCTCTCGACCGGGCAGGCCTCGCTCTTCCAGTACGACGAGGACGGCGCCGAGGTCGAGCGCATCCGTGTGCTGGCGACGTACGGCGATCTGGACGACCTGGCCGACGATGTACGGACGACGGCAAACCCGCCCGCCATGCCGGCGCTTCAGGACTGCCTCGGGCCGTCCGACGGCCCCGCGGCGATCCCCGGAAGCTCGGCGATCACCGAGCGGCTGAACATCAAGCTCGACCCGGCGACCGTCGGCTGGGCTGTCGGCGCCCCCTCGGGCAAGGGCGAGATGCGCGGCTGGTTCTCGCTCGCGGACGGCCGCGACGCGGACCCGTTCTCGCTGCTGCTCACGGTCGACGCGCTGCCGCCGACGTCGTTCGAGCTCGGCCTGAAGGGCTGGACCCCGACGGTCGAACTCACCACGCACATCCGCTGCCGCCCGGCGCCGGGCCCGCTGCGGGTGTCGATCACGACGCGGAATCTGGCGGGAGGCTTCCTGGAGGAGGACGCGGAGGTGTGGGACAGCGCGGACCGCCTGGTCGCACAGTCCCGCCAACTGGCGAAGGCACCGCGCGTCTGAGCCGGGGCGCGGGGTGCGCCTGCGGCGGGCCTGTTCCCCACCCCGCCCCTTCCCGAACTGGGGGCAGGCCCCCAGACCCCTGCGCCCGCTTCGCGGCGCGAACTGGGGGCTCCGCCCCCGGGCCCCGTATGCGACCTTCGGCCGCATGTCCTCAAACGCCGGACGGGCTGAATGTGCGGCCGAGCCGCACATTTCAGCCCCGCCGGCGTTTGAGGCGCGGGGTCCGGGGCGGAGCCCCGGTTACGGGAAGGGGCGGGTAGGGGAACAGCCCCGCCGCAGGCGCACCCCCGCACCGTTACACCACTCGCCCCAGCCACGCCGCCAACCTCCCATACGCATCCGCCCCCTCCGGCGCCTCCCGCACCACCCCGAACGGCAGCCCCTCCACCCGCGCCTCCGCCGGGAGCACCTCACGGGCCATCGGCAGGATGATCTCGGCCAACTCCTCGTCCAGGGCCATCGGATGGCCCAGCGCCTGCGAGAGGTCCCAGGTGTGGGTGACCGTCTCCATCACGTAGCCGCCGACCGCCCCGGCCCCCGGCACCGCGCCCCACGGGACCGTGACCTCGCGGGCGAGCTTCGTGTCGTCCGCCCATGCCGCGGTGAAGCGGGCGCGGGCTGCCTCGTACGCCGCGGGCCAGCCGTCGTCCGCGACGCCGTCGACGTGGGCCGGCAGGGAGAGGCCGTCTCCGCCCTCGCCGATGAGGGCGATCCGGTGGGTGGCCCCCACGACATGGGACAGCAGCGCGCGTACGTCGTACTCCGTACACGGCGTCGGATCTCCCAGCCGCTGCGGCGTCGCAAGCTTCAGCAGGCTCGCGAACTGCTCGGCCGCACGCTCGAACAGGGGGCGCGGATCGTTCATGGTGTCCGTCTCCTCAACATCGGTCTCGCTGACGAACCGCACTCTGTACGGATAACCTGACATCCCCCGTCATGTTTTCCGGAGACCCTCAGACCCGTGAAGTCCGACCGGCTGCTCTCGATCCTGCTGCTCCTCCAGACCCGCGGTCTCGTCCCGGCCGCCGAGCTGGCCGAGCGGCTCGAAGTCTCCGTACGCACCATCTACCGCGACATCGAGGCGCTTTCCGCCTCCGGCGTTCCCGTCTACGCCGAGCGCGGCCGTCACGGCGGTATCTCGCTGCTGCCCGGTTTCCGTACCGACGTCACCGGACTGACGGCCGACGAGTCCCGCGCCCTGTTCGTGCTGGCGGCCCAGGGTGCGCACGCCGCGCTCGGCCTGGACGAGGCGCTCGGCTCGGCGCTGCGCAAGGTGATGGCCGCGCTGCCCGAACCGCACCGGCCCGCGGCCGAGTTGACGAGCCGGCGGATCCTGGTCGATCCGGCCCGCTGGATGAGGACGCCCCGGCCCGCCGTGGACCTGGACGTACTGAACTCCGCCGTCTTCACCGACCGGCGGCTGCGGCTGCGCTACCGCCACAGCGGGACGACCGAGCCCCGGACGTACACCCTCGATCCGTACGGACTCGTCGTGAAGGCGGGTGTCTGGTATCTGGTCGCCGACCACCGGACCCGGCCCCGGCTGTTCCGCGCGGACAGGGTTGTCGCCGCCACGCTCACCGACGCGCCGGTGCGGCGGCGCGCGGGCCAGGAACTGGCGGACGTCTGGGCGGTGTTGCGCCGTCAGGTCGAGGACCGGCCCGCGGACGTACGCGTCACGGCGCGGGTGCGGGCCGAGCACCTGGACATGTTTCTGCGGATCCACGCGGGCCGGCTGGCAGTCGAGCCGGTCACCGAAGGGGAGTGGACGTATGTCGAGCTCGCGCTCCCGGCCCTCATGGCGGCCCGCGCGCTGCTCGCCTCCGGCGAGAGTGTGGAGGTGCTCTCGCCGCCCGAGGCCCGCGCGGAGCTGGCCCGCGCGGCCGCCGCGGTCGTCGAGCTGTACGGGGACGGCTCTGTCAGTCCAGCCAGTGACGGCGGCCGACGCTGATCAGCCGCAGCTGACGGCGCGCCACCGAGGAGACCCGCTCCTCGCCGTCCGGCCCGGCCTCCAGGAAGGTGCAGGCCGTCATCACCATGTGGTCCACGTACACGCCCGCGAGCATCGTCAGATCCGCCTCGCTCCACCCCGCCGTCTCGGGCTCCCGGGCGAACGCCGCCGCCACCTCGTCGCCGAACCGGTGCAGTTGAGCTCCGATCGCCTCGCGCACGGGCTGTACACCGCCGTGCCGTTCGCGGGCGATGAAGCGGACATGCCCGGGGGACGTACGCACCAGGTCGGCGATGAGCGCGACGGTGCGGTCGATCCGCAGATCGTCGCCGTTTTCGGCCATTGCCTCGCCGATCGTGGCGTGCAGGCTGCCGAGCGCCTCCTCGACGAGCGCGACGCCGAGATCGGCCATGTCCCGGAAGTGCCGGTAGAACGCGGTCGGCGCCACACCCACGGCCCGGGTCACCTCGCGCAGGCCGAGGCTGCTCAGGCTCTGCTCCTCCAGCAGCTGCAGCGCGGCGTCCAGGAGGGCCTGACGGGTCTTCTGTTTCTGGGCCTGACGGATCCCGATGGTGTGACTCATACCATTCAGTAAACAACCGTTCTCCGAAGAACGGAAGTGTAGACTCAGGAGTCAGTGAACAATCGTACTCCCAAGTGTTCACCCGGAATTCGAAAGGAAGACGATGATCGCCCTCGTCGCAGCGCTTCTCCTCCTGGGAATCATGCTGGGCGCCGTGGCCCAACTTCCCCTCCCCGTAAGCCTCGTGGCCTGCACCCTGATCGGTGCCTGGCTGCTCGTCTTCGCCGTGCGCGAGCGCCGCGCACGTCATCTCCACTGACCCGAAGGGAGCCAACCGCCATGCAGCTCACCGCCACAGCACGCTCCGCGCGCACCGCACGGACCGAGAACACCCACGGGGATGCCGCCGCCCGGGAGACTGCCGGGTCCAGGCCCGACACCACGCCCGACGCCAAGCCGGTGGGCATTCGCGACACCGACGGTATGGCCGTCGCCGCTTTCGTCCTCGGCCTCGTCGGACTGCTCGTCATGAACATCCTGCTCGGCCCGATCGCCATCGTCCTGTCCGCCATCGCCCTCTGGCGGGGCACCGCACGCCGCGGCCGCGCCCTGCTGGGACTCGCCCTCGGCGTCGCCGACCTGGCCGTTCTCGCCGTACTGGTCACCGTGAACGGAACCGTCGCCTGGGGCTTCGGCAGCTGACGCGGGCCCGCGGAAGCGGCACGGCGGCCGCGGAGCACGGCACCCGCAGCAGGAGAAAAAGGGCACCCGCACGCCCGTGCACCCCTGCGCCGCGTCCGCGCCCCCACAAGGCCTCGTAGAATCGGGGCCACCATGGCTTACCTCGACCACGCTGCGACCACTCCCATGCTGCCGGAGGCCGTCGAGGCGCTGACCGCGCAGCTCACCGTCACCGGCAACGCCTCCGCGCTGCACGCCGCCGGGCGCCGCGCCCGGCGTACGGTCGAGGAGGCCCGCGAGACTCTCGCCGACGCCCTCGGCGCGCGCCCCAGCGAGGTGGTCTTCACCTCCGGCGGCACCGAGGCCGACAACCTCGCCGTGAAGGGCCTGTACTGGCAGCGGCGCGACGCCGAACCGGCCAGGACCCGCGTCCTCGCCAGCCCGGTCGAGCACCACGCCGTCCTCGACGCCGTCGACTGGCTCGGCGAGCACGAGGGCGCGAGGGTCGAGTACCTGCCGGTCGACGCGTACGGGCGGGTGCACCCCGAGGCCCTGCGCGAGGCCATCGAGCGCAATCCGGACGATGTCGCGCTCGCCACCGTGATGTGGGCCAACAACGAGATCGGCACGGTCATGCCGGTCACCGAACTCTCGGCAGTGGCAAGCGAGTTCGACGTCCCGCTGCACGCCGACGCGGTCCAGGCCTTCGGCCAGCTCGACGTCGACTTCGCCGCGTCGGGCCTCGCCGCCATGACCGTCTCCGGACACAAGATCGGCGGCCCGTACGGCATCGGCGCGCTGCTGCTCGGCCGCGAGTACACCCCTGTCCCCGTCCTGCACGGCGGCGGCCAGGAACGCCATGTGCGCTCCGGCACCCTCGACGCCCCCGCGATCGCCTCCTTCGCCGTCGCCGGGCGCATCGCCGCCGACCGCCACGAGGGCTTCGCCCGCGAGATCGGCGCCCTGCGCGACGAGCTGGTCGACGCCGTGCGCACGGCCGTCCCCGACGCGATCCTCGGCGGTGACCCGGACAACCGGCTGCCCGCCAACGCCCACTTCACCTTCCCGGGCTGCGAGGGCGACTCCCTGCTCCTGCTGCTCGACGCGCAGGGCATCGAGTGCTCCACCGGCTCCGCCTGCACGGCCGGCGTCGCCCAGCCCAGCCATGTCCTCCTGGCCACCGGCACCGACCCGGACCTGGCCCGCGGTACCCTGCGCTTCAGCCTCGGCCACACCTCCACCAAGGCCGACGTGAAGGCGGTCGCCGAGGCCATAGGCCCCGCGGTGGAACGGGCTCGTACGGCGGGGCTCAGTTAGGGCACGGCGGGGCTTAGGGGGTGTCCGGCGGGGCTCAGCCCGTCCCTGACCTGGCCTCGGCGGACTTCGCGGCCTCCCGCGCCGTCGGCAGCGCCTTGCGTACGAGCGCGAGATAGCGGTTCCAGTCCCAGTGCGGCCCCGGGTCCGTGTGGTCCGTCCCCGGCACCTCGACGTGACCGATGATGTGCTTCCGGTCGACCGGGATGTCGTACCGCGCGCATATCCCGGCCGTGAGCTGCGCGGACGCCTGGTACATCGCGTCCGTGAAATCGCCCGGGCGGTCCACGAAGCCTTCGTGTTCTATGCCGACGCTGCGTTCGTTGTACGAGCGGTTGCCCGCGTGGAAGGCCACGTCCAGCTCGCGGATCATCTGGGCCACATGCCCGTCCTTGCGTACGACATAGTGCGCCGCGGCCCCGTGCCCCGGGTCCTTGAAGACCCTCAGCGCCGTCGGATAGCTGCCCTGGACGACATGGATGACCACCATGTCGATGCCGTAGTCGTCGGGCCGGTCCGCGAGCCGCCAGTTCGCCCGGGACGCAGCCGTCCACTCCGCGCCCGGGTGGTCGAGCTCACCCTCCTTGCGCGGCTTCGCCATCCCCGGCAGCCGCCACCAGGCACGCCGCAGCTCGTCCCGGGCGAGGACACCCGCGCCCACCAGCGCGGCACCGCCCCCGATCAGCACGGCCCGCCGGCTGACGCCCCGCCCCTTGGCCTGCTCGCCGCCACGCTTCGATTCACTCCCCATGCGATGCCCAACGCATACGCGCGAGCTTTCGGTTCCCAGGTCCCCTTACCCTGGTAGAGCTATGACTCCTCAGACTCCCCAGCGCCCCCTCCGTGTGCTCGCCGCAATGTCGGGCGGCGTGGACTCCGCCGTCGCCGCCGCCCGGGCCGCCGAGGCCGGGCACGATGTCACCGGTGTGCACCTCGCCCTCTCCGCGAACCCGCAGTCCTTCCGTACGGGCGCGCGCGGCTGCTGCACCATCGAGGACTCCCGCGACGCGCGCCGCGCCGCCGACGTCATCGGCATCCCCTTCTACGTGTGGGATCTCGCCGAGCGCTTCCGCGAGGACGTGGTCGAGGACTTCGTCGCTGAGTACGAGGCGGGCCGTACCCCCAACCCCTGTCTGCGCTGCAACGAGAAGATCAAGTTCGCGGCGCTGCTCGACAAGGCGCTCGCGCTCGGCTTCGACGCCGTGTGCACCGGCCACTACGCCACGGTCGTGACGGGCGAGGACGGCAGCCGCGAGCTGCACCGGGCCTCCGACATGGCCAAGGACCAGTCCTACGTCCTCGGTGTGCTCGACGAGCGGCAGCTGGCGCACGCGATGTTCCCGCTCGGGGACACCCTCACCACCAAGGACGAGATCCGCGCCGAGGCCGAGCGCAGGGGCCTCGCCGTCGCCAAGAAGCCCGACAGCCACGACATCTGCTTCATCGCCGACGGCGACACCCAGGGCTTCCTCGCGAACCGCCTCGGCACGGCGGAGGGCGACATCGTCGACGAGTCGGGCACGAAGCTGGGCAGCCACGACGGGGCCTTCGGCTTCACGATCGGCCAGCGCAAGGGCCTGCGCATCGGCCACCCTGCTCCCGACGGCAAGCCGCGCTACGTCCTGGACATCTCTCCTGTGAACAACACGGTGACGGTGGGTCCGGTCGAGGCCCTCGACGTCACGGCTCTCACGGCGATCAAGCCGCGCTGGTGCGGGGTGGCCCCGGCGGGCCCCGGAACGTACACCGCGCAGCTGCGCGCCCACGGCGGCGAGACGCCGGTGACTGCCGAGCTGGTCGACGACGAGCTCCAGGTCTCCTTCACCGAGCCGGTGCGGGGCGTGGCTCCCGGCCAGGCGATCGTGCTGTACGACGGCACGCGCGTGGTCGGCTCGGCGACGATCGCGACGACCGAGCGGGCGGGGACCGCGTCGGTCGCGTAGATCCGGCCGGATCGGCCGGATCTACGCGTCGTCTCTCCCTTTGCACGCCAACGCTCAGGCGTCGACGACCTCGGTGTCGTAGAAGCAGAAGTGCCCCTTGATCTGCGCCACTTCGTCCTTGGGCTCGGGGTATGCCCACACCAGGTCCTGCGCGTCCGGCAGCGACCAGTAGGAAGCCGTCCCCTTGAAGGGGCAGTAGGTGTGCGTCTCGGAGGGCTTCAGCAGGTCGGTGCGTACGTCCTCCTCGGGGAGGTAGTAGCGCACGGGGGAGCCCGTCTCGCGCAGGACGAGCGGGCGCCGGCTCTCCGCGAGGATGTCGTCGCCGCGTGTGACGCGTACATGGACCGTGCCCTGCTCGATGGTGATCGTGTGTCCTTTGGTCATACCGGGGACAGCACCGGCAGGGCCGCACTTCTTCCCCGTTCCCGCCGTAGTGCGAGCATGTCCCGTATGGCTACACATCTGATCACCGGGGCAGGCTCCGGCATCGGCGCGGCCGTCGCGCGCCGCCTGCACGCGCGCGGGGACGAGCTGATCCTGCTGGCGCGCGACGCCGGCCGCGCCAAGGAGCTCGCCGCTCGCTACGAGGGCGCCCGTACCCTCGTCGCCGATCTCGCCGACCCCGACCGCATTTCCAAGTCTCTCGGCATGCAGCCCATGCCGGAGCATCTGGACTCGCTGCTGCACATCGCGGGCATCCTCGACCTCGGCCCGATCGCGGAGCTGCGCCCCAAGACCTGGCACCAGCAGCTCAACGCCAATCTGATCTCACCCGCCGAGCTGACCCGGCTCTTCCTTCCGCACCTGCGGGCCGCCAGGGGCCAGGTGGTCTTCGTCAACTCCGGCGCCGGCCTCAACGCCCATGCGGAATGGGGCGCTTACGCCGCCTCCAAGCACGGTCTCAAGGCGCTCGCCGACTCCCTGCGCCACGAGGAGCACGGCAACGGCGTCCGGGTGACCTCGGTCTACCCGGGCCGCACCGCGAGCCCGATGCAGGCCAAGGTGCACTCCCAGGAGGGCAAGGAGTACGACGCGTCCCGCTGGATCGACCCGGAGTCCGTCGCGACGACGATCCTCATGGCGATCGACCTGCCGCGCGACGCCGAGATCAACGACGTGACGGTGCGGCCCGGGCGATGAACACCTTCCCATGGGGCCCCGCGACCGGCGTCGGATCGATGCCGGGCGGGGACGCCCGCGAAGCCGCGAAGACCGTCGCCGGATCGTTCGACGACTTTCCGCATCTGCCCGAACTGCCCGCCCGCGGGCCCGGAGCCGACATGATCGGGCGGACCATCGGGCTGCTCGTCGAGATGTACGCGCATGTCGAGCCCAGCGGCTGGCGGATCAGCGACCGGCCGGGGCGCGACACCCGCCGGGCACGCTCCTGGCTCGGCGAGGATCTTGACGCGCTGGAGGAGCACACCCAGGGCTACGAGGGGCCGCTCAAGGTCCAGGCGGTGGGGCCATGGACGCTCGCCGCCTCGCTGGAGATGCGCAACGGCCAGGCGTCGCTGGGCGATCCGGGCGCCGTACGGGATCTCGCGGACTCGCTCGCCGAGGGGCTGCGCTCGCATCTAGCGGACGTACGCCGCAGGGTGCCCGGCGCCCGCGTGGTGCTTCAGCTCGACGAGCCGTCGCTCACCGCTGTACTTCGGGGCCAGGTCAGGACCGCCAGTGGGTATCGCACCCACAGGGCGGTGGACCGCCAGGTCGTCGAGAGCACGCTGCGGGATGTGATCGGGGTGAGCGACGAGCCCGTCACGATCCACTCCTGCGCGCCGGATGTGCCGTTCGCGCTGCTGCGCCGGGCAGGGGCTGGGGGAGTCTCGTTCGACTTCGGTCTGCTCACCGAGCGTGACGAGGATCAGATCGGTGAGGCCGTCGAAGGCGGTACGCAGCTGTTTGCGGGCGTCGTGCCGTCCACCGACGCTCCATTGTCAGACCCTGCCGGTAGCGTCATGAGTGTCAGGACGTTGTGGCGCAGGTTGGGGCTGAGTCCGGGGACTCTGAGCGAGTCCGTGGTGATCACCCCGACATGCGGGCTCGCGGGTGCCTCACCGGCATACGCACGCGCGGCGCTCGCCCACTGCGTCCGGGCCGCGAGATCGCTCGCAGACAACCCTGAGTAACGGGAGGACGAGACGGTGGCTGTCGAACAGCAAGGGTCTGTGCCCGCCGAGGCACGGGAGAAGCATGCCCGGCTGGCCGAGCAGGTCGAGGGGCACCGCTTCCGGTACTACGTGAAGGACAGCCCCGTCATCAGCGACGGCGAGTTCGACAAGCTGCTGCGCGAGCTGGAGGCGCTGGAGGAGCAGTACCCCGAGCTGCGCACGCCCGACTCGCCGACCCAGAAGGTCGCGGGGCAGTACGAGACGGAGCTGGCGAAGGTCGAGCACCGCGAGCGGATGCTCTCCCTGGACAATGCCTTCGACGAGGGGGAACTGGCCTCCTGGGCCGAGCGCGTCGCCCGCGATGTGGGCTCCCCCGGCTACCACTTCCTGTGCGAACTCAAGGTGGACGGCCTCGCCGTGAACCTGACGTACGAGAAGGGCAGGCTGACGCGCGCGGCGACCCGCGGCGACGGTCGCGTCGGCGAGGACATCACCCCCAATGTCCGTACGATCGCGGACATTCCGGATCGGCTGCACGGGGACCATGTCCCGGATCTCGTCGAGATCCGTGGCGAGGTCTTCTTCCCGATGGACAAGTTCCAGGAACTCAACGCCCGGCGGGTGGAGGCCGGTGAGCAGCCGTATGCCAACCCGCGCAACTCCGCGTCCGGTTCGCTGCGCCAGAAGGACCCGAAGGTCACCGCGACTCTTCCGCTGCACATGGTGGTGCACGGCATCGGCGCACGTACGGGCTTCGACATCGACCGCCTGTCCCAGGCCTACGACCTGCTGCGCGCCTGGGGCCTGCCCACCGCCAAGCACTACAAGGTCGTGGACTCGCTGGAGGGCGTGCGGGAGTTCATCGCCTACTACGGCGAGAACCGGCACTCCATGGAGCACGAGATCGACGGCGTGGTCGTCAAGCTCGACGAGATCCCGCTCCAGGGGCGGCTCGGCTCCACCTCGCGGGCGCCGCGCTGGGCGATCGCGTGGAAGTACGCCCCGGAGGAGGTCAACACCAAGCTGGTCAACATCCGGGTCGGCGTCGGCCGCACCGGGCGCGTCACGCCGTATGCCCAGGTGGAGCCGGTCACGGTCGCGGGCTCCGAGGTCGAGTTCGCCACCCTGCACAACCAGGACGTGGTCAAGGCCAAGGGCGTGCTCATCGGCGACACGGTGGTGCTGCGTAAGGCGGGCGACGTCATTCCGGAGATCCTCGGCCCGGTCGTGGACCTGCGGGACGGCACCGAGCGGGAGTTCGTGATGCCCTCCGAGTGCCCCGAGTGCGGCACGGGGCTGCGCCCCATGAAGGAGGGCGACGTCGATCTGCGCTGCCCCAACGCCCGTTCCTGCCCGGCCCAGTTGCGTGAACGTCTCTTCTATCTCGCCGGCCGCAAGTCGCTGGACATCGAGAACTTCGGCTATGTGGCCGCGGCGGCGCTCACCAAGCCCCTGGAGCCCGCCGAGCCGCCGCTGACCGACGAGGGCGATCTCTTCGACCTCACCGTCGAGCAGCTGCTGCCCATCACGGCGTACGTCCTGGACCAGGACAGCGGACTGCCCAAGCGCGATCCGAAGACCGGCGAGGAGAAGGTCGTCACGGTCTTCGCCAACCAGCTGGGCGAGCCGAAGAAGAACGCCCTGGCGATGCTGGAGAACATCCAGGCCGCCAAGGAGCGCCCGCTGGCCCGGATCATCACGGGTCTGTCGATCCGTCATGTCGGCCCGGTCGCGGCCGAGGCGCTGGCCCGCGAGTTCCGGTCGATCGAGCGGATCGAGCAGGCCGGTGAGGAAGAGCTCGCGGCCGTCGACGGCGTGGGACCGACCATCGCGGCCTCCCTCAAGCAGTGGTTCGAGGAGGACTGGCACCGCGAGATCCTACGCAAGTGGCGGGCGGCGGGCGTGCGCATGGAGGAGGAGGGCGCGGGCGAGGATGAAGGCCCCCGGCCGCTGGAAGGACTCACCGTCGTCGTCACCGGCACCCTCGCCGACTACACCAGGGATGGCGCAAAAGAAGCCCTCCAGAGCCGTGGCGCGAAAGTGGCCGGTTCCGTTTCGAAGAAAACGAGCTTCGTGGTCGTCGGCGACAACCCCGGTTCCAAGTACGACAAGGCCATGCAGCTGAAAGTGCCGGTGCTGGACGAGGAGGGCTTCGCCGTACTGCTCGAACAGGGCCCGGACGCGGCCCGTGAGGCCGCAGTGCCTCCAGAGGCGTGACGGAGGGGGCGTGCGCGGGGTTTGGGAGGGGCTCGTCAAGGGGCCAAGAGGGGGCGCACAGGGCGGGAATCGGACGCAGGATTCCGCCCCGGAACGACCGGTACAGGTCACCCGTTCAGCGCATACCAGATGGATAAGGGTGGCCAGGTCTCATTCGGGCAAGAGCTGTAGAGCGCTGCCCGTGCGAGCCCACCGCGGCCTACTGTTGAGACGTGCGCCTGTCGTGCACGGCTGCGTGGTGGGATTCCAGTCGTGGTGGCATGACAACGGGAGCCATCGCGAGGCATCGGCACCGCCGGCTGTGAGAGGGACGGGAATGAAACCGACCGAGAGCGCCGCCCCGGTCTCACGGCCGCGTGGATTCGCGGCTCTTGCGGGCATGACGCCGGGACTACTGCCTGTCGCCGTCGTCGTATGCGCCGCCGCACTGCTCGTCTTCGGAGTCTTCAGCACCGTGGGGGACGGGCGAGCGCTCTTCCCCGGTTCCACGGCGGGCTGGTCGCTCGCCATTCTCTCGGGGATCATCGTCGGTCATCTTGTCGCGCTCGGCCGCGACCGCTGGTGGGGCGGCACCGGGTCCGGGGCCGCCCTCACCCTCGCCGTCCTGCTCCTGTTCGGCTGGGTGCCGGCCGGACTGGTCAGCCTCGCCGTCGTCGCCCTGGTCGGCGCGGCCCGCAGACACCGCTGGCGCCAGGGCGTGTTGCACGGCTCCGTGGACATCCTCGGGATCGGCGCGGCCGCTCTCGTCCTCGAGGTGTTCGGGGTGGAGCCGAGCGTCGAGGCGCCCTGGTCGCCACTCGAATGGGGCATCGAGGCCGCCCCTGAAGTGATCCTCGCCGCCACCGCCTATCTCGTGGTCACCCGGCTGCTGTTGTGGTACGTCCTGGCCCCTCAGGGGGGCGGTCTGCCCACAGCAGCACGTACGGCCCTGCTCCGGCAGGGCCTTGTCGCGGTCGCCCTGCTCGGCATCGCCCCGCTGATCTGTGTCGTCGCCGTCGCCCTGCCGCTGCTGCTGCCCCTGTTCGCCGTACCGCTGATCGCCCTCGACTCGACGCTGTGGATCGCCCGGGCCAGGGCGGAGGAGCAGCTGCGCGACCCCCTGACGGGCCTGCCGAACCGTCAGTGGCTCCTGGAGCGGACCTGGTCCGCCCTCGCGGACGCGGAGGGCAGCGGTGCCCGTTCGGCTCTCGTGCTGATCGATCTCGACCGCTTTCGATCCGTCAATGACACACTCGGCCATCTCGCGGGGGACCGGCTGCTGCTCCAGATAGCCGACCGGCTGAGGCTCGCCCTGCCCCGGGGCGCCGAGGCGGCCCGGCTCGGCGGCGACGAGTTCGCCGTACTGCTCCCGACGGCCGACTCCACCACCAGCGCCCAGCGCGTCGCCCGCCATCTGGTCGCCGAGCTGTCCTCGCCGCTCGATCTCGACGGGCTCACCCTCGTCCTGGAGGCGAGCGCGGGCGTCGCCGTCTTCCCTGAGCACGCACTGGACGCGGAAGGCCTGCTGCGGCGCGCGGACGTCGCGATGTACCAGGCGAAGCGGGACCGCACGGGCGTGGAGGTGTACGAGTCCAAGCGGGACAGCAACACCCCCGACCGGCTCGGCCTGCTGGGCGATCTGCGCCGGGCGCTGGACGCCGGTGACGTGGAGCTGCACTACCAGCCCAAGGTCCGCTTCGACGGCCATGTCGCCGGACTGGAGGCACTGGTCCGCTGGGTCCACCCGGAGCGCGGCCGGGTCCCCCCGGACGAGTTCATCGCGATCGCCGAGTCCTCGGGCCTGATGCCGCATCTGACGGAGTACGTGCTGGACACGGCCCTCGGGCAGGTCGCCAAGTGGCGCGCCCAGGGGCTGGACGTGCCGGTGGCCGTGAATGTCTCGCCGCGCGACGTGCACACCCCCGGATTCGCCGGATCCGTCGCCGCCCGCCTCGCCCGCCACGGCGTCCCGGCCGGCTCCCTCCAGCTGGAGATCACGGAACACGTGCTCCTGGAGGACCCGCAGCGCGCCGCGGACACGCTCGCCGGGCTCACCGACCACGGCGTGAAGATGTCCCTCGACGACTTCGGCACCGGTTACTCCTCCCTCGTGCATCTGCGCAAGCTCCCGGTGAGCGAGCTCAAGATCGACCGCTCCTTCGTGGCCCGGCTCGCCGTCGACAACGAGGACGCCGAGATCGTCCGCTGCACCGTCGACCTTGCCCACTCGCTGGGCCTGCTCGTCGTCGCCGAGGGCGTCGAGGACGACGAGACCTGGGAGCGGCTGCGCGATCTGGGCTGCGACGCCGTCCAGGGGTGGCTGGTCGCGGCCGCGATGCCGCCGCAGGAGACCACGGCATGGCTGCGGGCGCGCGGCGAGCGCGGCTGGCACCGGGCCGCGGAACTGCCCGCCGCGACGGAGGCGACGCACCCTCCCGCGAGCCCGACCAGCGAGCCCTCCGGCCAGGTCGTTCCCTGATTCGGCGCGGTCCCGGGCGGCGCCGGAGCAAGGCCCGCGAGGTCCCCTCCGCACAACCGTTTCGTAGGGAGTGGCCGGTGCCCCATAGGATTGGGCTCAAAACCACACACTCACCCCTGAGGATCGCTGCATGCCTGGCATTACGCGCGAGGAGGTCGCCCACCTCGCCCGGCTGGCGCGTCTGGAGCTGAAGGACGAAGAGCTCGACCACTTCGCCGGACAGCTCGACGACATCATCGGCGCGGTCGCCCGCGTCTCCGAGGTCGCCGACCAAGACGTACCCCCGACCTCCCACCCGCTGCCGCTGACCAATGTCATGCGCGCGGACGAGGTCCGTCCGTCGCTCACCCCCGAGCAGGCGCTCTCCGGCGCCCCTGCCCAGGAGCAGCAGCGTTTCAAGGTGCCGCAGATCCTGGGGGAGGACTAATCACCATGACGGACACCAACGTCACCATCATCAGGCTCACCGCCGCAGAGATCGCCGCGAAGATCGCTTCCGGCGAGCTCACGGCCGTCGAGGTCACCGAGGCGCACCTGGCCAGGATCGAGGCCGTCGACGAGAAGGTGCACGCCTTCCTGCACGTCGACCGTGAGGGAGCGCTCGCGCAGGCCCGCGCCGTCGACGCCAAGCGCGAGGCGGGCGAGAAGCTCGGCCCGCTGGCCGGTGTGCCGCTCGCGCTGAAGGACATCTTCACCACCGAGGGCATCCCGACCACCGTCGGTTCCAAGATCCTCGAGGGCTGGATCCCGCCGTACGACGCGACGGTGACCAAGAAGCTGAAGGCGGCGGACGTCGTCATCCTCGGCAAGACCAACATGGACGAGTTCGCCATGGGGTCCTCCACCGAGAACAGCGCCTACGGCCCGACCGGCAACCCCTGGGACCTCACCCGTATCCCCGGCGGCTCCGGCGGCGGGTCGAGCGCGGCCCTGGCCTCGTACGAGGCACCGCTCGCCATCGGCACGGACACCGGCGGCTCCATCCGCCAGCCCGCCGCCGTCACCGGCACGGTCGGCGTCAAGCCCACCTACGGCGGCGTCTCCCGTTTCGGCATGGTCGCCTTCTCCTCCTCCCTCGACCAGGGCGGCCCCTGCGCCCGCACGGTCCTGGACGCGGCTCTGCTGCACGAGGTCATCGCCGGTCACGACCCCCTGGACTCGACGTCCATCGACGCCCCGGTCCCGCCGGTCGTCGAGGCCGCGAAGAACGGCTCGGTCGCGGGGATGCGGGTCGGCGTCGTCAAGCAGTTCCGCGGCGAGGGCTACCAGGCCGGTGTCGTCCAGCGCTTCGACGAGTCCGTGGAGCTGCTGCGCGGTCTTGGCGCGACGATCGTCGAGCTGGACTGCCCGTCCTTCGACCTCGGGCTCTCCGCGTACTACCTGATCGCGCCGTCCGAGTGCTCCTCCAACCTGGCCCGCTTCGACGCCATGCGCTACGGCCTGCGGGTCGGCGACGACGGCACGAAGTCCGCCGAGGAAGTCACCGCGCTCACGCGTGAGGCCGGCTTCGGCGACGAGGTCAAGCGCCGGATCATGCTCGGTACGTACGCGCTCAGCTCCGGCTACTACGACGCGTACTACGGCTCCGCGCAGAAGGTGCGCACGCTCATCACCCGGGACTTCGAGAAGGCCTTCGAGCAGGTCGACGTGATCGTCTCGCCGACCACGCCGACCACCGCCTTCCCGATCGGCGAACGCGCCGACGACCCGATGGCGATGTACCTCGCGGACCTGTGCACCATCCCGACCAACCTGGCCGGCAATGCCGCTATGTCGCTGCCCTGCGGCCTCGCGCCGGAGGACGGGCTGCCGGTCGGACTGCAGATCATCGCCCCCGCCATGAAGGACGACCGGCTGTACAAGGTCGGCGCGGCCGTCGAGGCGGCCTTCGTGGAAAAGTGGGGCCACCCGCTGCTCGAGGAGGCTCCGTCGTTGTGAGCAAGGCACTGACCAAGGCAAAGGGCTTCAAGAAGTCCAAGACCGGGACGTATCTGTCGATCGGCACCACCGCCTTCGGCGCGATCAGCGTCGCCAAGCAGGCCAAGAAGGCCCGCAACGAGGGCGACACGCTCCGGCTGATCGACGCCGCCGTATCCGCTGCCGCCATCGTCACCGGCCTGGCCCTGCTCTACCGCGAGCTGAGGCGCCTGGGCGACGACGACGTCCTGCTGGGCTGAGAGGGAAAGTTTCACCGTGACCGTCACTGAACTGGTGTCGTACGAGGACGCCCTCGCTGCCTACGACCCCGTCATGGGCCTCGAGGTCCATGTCGAACTCGGCACCAAGACCAAGATGTTCTGCGGCTGCTCGACCGAGCTGGGCGCCGAGCCCAACTCGCAGACCTGCCCGACCTGTCTCGGCATGCCCGGCTCGCTCCCGGTCGTCAACGCGATCGGCGTCGAGTCGGCCGTCAAGATCGGCCTCGCGCTGAACTGCGAGATCGCCGAGTGGTGCCGCTTCGCCCGGAAGAACTACTTCTATCCGGACATGCCGAAGAACTTCCAGACCTCGCAGTACGACGAGCCGATCGCCTACAACGGCTATCTGGACGTCCAGCTGGAGGACGGCGAGGTCTTCCGCGTGCAGATCGAGCGCGCCCACATGGAGGAGGACACCGGCAAGTCTCTGCACGTCGGCGGCGCCACCGGCCGTATCCACGGCGCGTCCCACTCCCTGCTGGACTACAACCGCGCCGGCATCCCGCTGATCGAGATCGTCACCAAGCCGATCGAGGGCGCGGGCGAGCGCGCGCCGGAGGTCGCCAAGGCGTACGTCGCCGAACTGCGCGAGCTCATCAAGGCGCTCGGTGTCTCCGAGGCCCGCATGGAGCAGGGCCAGATGCGCTGCGACGTGAACCTTTCGCTCCGGCCGCACGGCGTCGAGAAGTTCGGCACGCGCTCCGAGACGAAGAACGTCAACTCGCTGCGGTCGGTCGAGCGTGCGGCCCGCTTCGAGATCCAGCGCCACGCGGCGGTGCTCTCGTCCGGCGGCACGATCATCCAGGAGACCCGCCACTTCCACGAGGAGGACGGCTCCACGACGTCCGGCCGCGTGAAGGAGGAGGCGGAGGACTACCGGTACTTCCCGGAGCCCGACCTCGTCCCCGTCGCGCCTGCGCGCGAGTGGGTCGAGGAGCTTCGCGCCACGCTGCCCGAACTCCCGCGGGTGCGGCGGAACCGGCTGCGCGAGGAGTGGGGCGTCTCCGAGCACGACATGCAGTCGATCCTCAACGCGGGTGCGGTCGACCTGATCGTCGCCACCATCGACGCGGGTGCGGACAACGCGTCCGCGCGCAAGTGGTGGATGGGCGAGCTCGCCCGCCGCTCAAACGAGGATGGCGTCGAGCTGTCCTCGCTGCCCATCACCCCGGCCCAGGTGGCCAGGGTGGCGGCGCTGGTCGCGGCCGGCGATCTCAACGACAAGCTGGCCCGTCAGGTCATCGAGGGCGTACTCGCGGGTGAGGGCGGCCCGGACGACGTCGTCGAGAAGCGCGGCCTCAAGGTCGTCTCGGACGAGGGCGCGCTCGGCGCGGCGGTCGACGAGGCGATCGCGGGCAACGCGGCGATCGCCGACAAGATCCGCGGCGGCAAGGTCGCGGCGGTCGGCGCGCTGGTGGGCGCGGTCATGAAGACGACGCGTGGCCAGGCGGACGCGGCGCGGGTCAAGGAGCTGATCCTGCAGAAGCTCGGCGTCGAGGGCTGACGCTCGCGCAAACGAGAGGCGGTTCGCACCTGCGGGTGCGGGCCGCCTCCGGCGTTCCGAGGGCCGCCGCCCTACGCGCCGCCCGACGTGCCGGATGCGGCGGCGCCGGGCCTGCGAGGCTCGGGTGCGCCGGACGCGCCGCGCTGAGGGCGGAGTCTCGGGAGGCAGGGCGCCGAGACGCGGCGTGCCGTGCCGAGGCCCGGGTGCCGGACGCGGGGGGCTCGAAACCGGGTTGCCGGGAGGCGGGGCGCCGAGACGCGGCGTGCTTGCCTGGCCGGCGAGGCCCTGGTGCCGAGCGAATGGACGGGGGTGCCGGGGCTCGGGCATCCCCGAGGCACCCGCGCCGGGCGCGGCCTTGCCCGGTGGATCAGTGGCGTATGCCCAGGCCCGGGAGCCACAGTTCGCCGCGGTCCTTGCAGCTGACATCCCTCGCGCGCAGTTCCTCCGGCTCCTTCGTGCCGCGTGCCCGCAGTTCCGTGACCGCCAGTCGGGCCACCGCCGCCACCTCCGGGCGCTCCGGCTCCGGGAAGTCCGTCTGCCACCAGCCCCGGTCGCGGGACTGCCAGCCGCGTGAGCGCATCAAGTCCGCCCGCTCCGGGCTGTCCTCGCCGTCGCGGTCGTCGACGGAGACATGCAGCCCGTCCTCCAGCGCGTACGAGATCTGAAGCTGACGGCCGCGGTCCGCCCCGCTGGTCACGCTGAAGCTCGCCCAGTCGCCGCCGACCTGCACCGAAAGCTGCTCCACCCAGGCCGTGAGCAGCAACTCCAGCGCGCTCTGGAAGTGTTCGAGGCTGGAGGCCATTCTCCCGCCCGGCCGCTCGATGGGCCGAACGCCCGGCCCGCTCCGGTCCAGCTGCCAGACGTACGGCAGGAGGGCGAAGTCGTGCTGCTCGTCCGCCGACCAGGCGCCGCCCCAGTCGAAGATGCGCCGTTCGTCGTTCTCCAGGGTGTCCGTGTCGTGGACCGACAGCTGTGCGCGGTGGCGGTTGCCCGCGAGCAGCACCACCCTTCTGCTGTCCCGCCAGCGGATGTTGGGCCCTTCCGCCGAGCCGCCGTAGAGCGTCGGCTCGCCGATCCGGGCCACGATCGCGGCGTACACCTCCCGGAAGGCCTCCCGCCGGTCCCGCAGCGAGGCCCCAGGGTCGTACGCCAGCACCGGAACCGGGCCCCGGTCGAAGTACGGATCGGGTGTGTCATGGAGCGTCAGGGCGAACTCCGCGGCGTCGCCGGGCCAAACGATCGGCTGGTTGGTCCCCGTGTTTTCCATGTCACCCATCGTGCCAGCCGCCACCGACAACGCCGGCCGTACGGATGGGGATTTACGGCCCCGGAACAGCACGGGTACGGCAGGCGCACAGTTTCGGGACGGCTGGGGGAGGGTAACGGCCGGTAACGCCCCCGGCAGTCCGGGCGGCTTGGACTCCTCGCACCGACTCTTGGACGTTCACCGCTGCGCCCTCCGTGGGACTTCCTCAAGTCATCCGGCTTCATTACGTTCCGGGCGGTAACAGCGGAATCGGGAGGATCACTTGACCACGGACATGTCACGGCGGCGCCTGCTCGCACTCGGCGGAGGCGCGCTCGGCGCCGCGGCGGCCGGGTCGCTGCTGCCCCCGTCCCTCCAGGCAGCGCTGGCCGCCGGGCCCGCGCCCGGCGGGCTGCACGCGGTCAAGCACGTGGTGATCCTCATGCAGGAGAACCGGTCCTTCGACCACTACTTCGGCACCCTGCGCGGCGTGCGCGGCTTCGGTGACCGCAACGCCGTCGAACTCCCCTCCGGCAGGCCCGTCTTCGAGCAGCCCGGCCCGCTCGGCAGCAGCGTGCTGCCCTTCCCCGTCCGGGGCGCCGCCGAGACGCAGAAGAAGGACCTCCAGTACATCGGCGCCCTCGACCACTCCTGGAACGGCGGCGCCAAGGCCTGGGCGGGCGGCTGGATGAACAACTGGGTCTCCGCCAAATCGGCCGCCACGATGGCCTATTACGACCGCCGGGACATTCCGCTGCACTACGAGCTCGCGGACACGTTCACCATCTGCGACGCGTACCACTCCTCGATCCATACGTCGACGAGCCCGAACCGCAACCACCTGTGGAGCGGGAAGACCGGCTTCGAGGCCGACGGCAAGCGCGCCGTCGACAACGATGCCTACGACGAGGGCACGCATCCCGGCTACGACTGGTGCACCTACGCCGAGCGGCTGGAGAAGGCCGGGCGGAGCTGGAAGACGTACTCCGAGTGGGAGAACTTCACCGACAACCAGATCGAGTTCTTCACCACCTTCAAGGCGATCGCCCGCAAGGCGCTCGCCAAAACCGGCGGCCACACCTTCATGGAGTCGTTCTACGCGGCCGTCCGTGACACGCAGGACACCGCCGAGCGCGATCGGCTGCTGGGTCTGCTGGAGGAAGGGGTCGCGGGCCTCACACCGGCCGAGCGACGGCTCTTCGAGCGCGGGCTGCGCCGTGTGCCCACCGGCACGCTCGCCGAAGAGTTCGCCGAGGACGTCGCGGCGGGGACCCTGCCGGCCGTCTCCTATCTGGTGCCGTCCGCGGTCGACTCCGAGCACCCCAGCGTCTCCTCGCCCATCCACAGCGCGACGATTGTCTACAAGGTGCTCGACGCCCTCGGCTCGCACCCCGACGTCTGGCGGCACACGGTCGTCCTGATCAACTACGACGAGAACGACGGCTTCTTCGACCATGTCCCGCCGCCGGTCGCGCCGCCCGAGGTCACCGACGAGCAGTGGGACGGCAAGCCCACCGGGCTCGGCGTGCGGGTGCCGATGCTGGTCGTCTCGCCCTGGTCGGTCGGCGGCTATGTCTGCTCCGAGGTCTTCGACCACACCTCCGTGATCCGGCTGCTGGAGAAGTGGACCGGCATCGAGGAGCCCAACATCAGCCCCTGGCGGCGCGCCGTCACCGGCGATCTGACCTCCGCCTTCGACTTCCGGCGCGGTAGGCCGCAGCCGGATGTGGACCAGCCCGGCGCGATCCCGCCGTTCACCGGCCGCTGGCGTCCCCTGCCGCCACTGGTGCAGCACATGCCCGTCCAGGAGGAGGGGACGCGGCCCGCGCGGCCGCTGCCGTACCAGCCCGACGCGTACGGCAGGATCACCGGCGGTGGCAGGACCTTCACGGTCTTCCTCGGCAACAGCGGCAGGGGGAGCGCGCACTTCGCGCTCTATCCGTACGCCGGTGAGTTCCCCGTGCCCCAGCACAAGGACGTAAGGGGCAAGGCGCAGTGGTCGGTGCCCCTTACCAAGGACGCCTACCGCTTCACGATCACAGGGCCGAACGGCTTCCGCCGTGAGTTCGCGGGCAGCGCGGGCGGCGCGGCCGAGGTGTGCTCGTCCATCGACCACCACGACCGCGATCTCCACCTCACCCTGCGCAACGACGGCAGCAAGCCGGTCACCTTCACCATCCGGCCGCTGGCCTACGTCGACGAGGCGGACCTCGAGGACTGGACCCGCACGGTCACGGTCAAGCCGGGGCGCAGCCGCAGCGTCGTCCACTCGGCGGCGGACGCGCACGGCTGGTACGACATCGAGGTGACCGCCGACCGCGAGTCCGGCTTCCGTCGCCGTTTGATGGGTCACATAGAGAACGGACGAGCGAGCGTCTCGGGCTGAACGCCGAGCCTGCGTAATCGCAGGTGAACAGGGGGTCCGGGAGCTGAATCCGGGCCCCCTGGCGCTGCTGTGAGGAAGCCCACGAAAGGGGCAAAGGATCAGGTTCTGCTGCAAGAGTGTCCCTTCGTAGGTTTCGTTGGTCATGCGTTCTTTGCGGGCTGTTCCCGATCAAAGATCCACGAACCACCCAGGGAGCAGTCCGTTGGCAGCAATCGCACGGTGGTGCATCACGCACCGACTCGTAGCCGTAGTGCTCTGGCTGCTGGCTTTCGTCGGCGTCTCAGTCGCCGCGGGCGTCGCGGGCACCGCTTACTCCAACGACTACGAAGTCCCGGGCACCGAGTCCGGCCGTGCCACCGCCCTCCTGAAGGAGGGCTTCCACGGCCAGGGCGGCGACAGCGACACCATCGTCTGGCACACGGACACCGGCAGCGTCCGTGCCGCGGGCGTCCAGCAGCCCGTCTCCCAGATGCTCGACAAGGTCGCCAAGCTCGACGGGGTCGCCTCCGTCACCAGCCCGTACGGCAACGAGGGCATCGGCCAGACCAGCGCGGACGGGCACACCGCCTTCGCCACCGTCACCTTCGACCAGCAGGCCGACGCCATCCCCGAGGCGCAGGCCGAGGCGGTCGTCGCCACCGCGAAGGCGGCCGAGACCGGCGGGCTCCAGGTCGAGCTCGGCGGCAGCGCCATCGCGCTCACCGAAGCGTCCACGGCCCATGTGGCCGAGATCGTCGGCGTGGTCGTCGCCGCCGTCGTCCTCTTCCTCGCCTTCGGCTCGCTCGCCGCGAGCCTGCTCCCCATAGCCACCGCGCTCGTCTCGGTCGGCACCGCCTATGCGGGCACCGTGCTGCTCGGGCATGTGATGAGCGTCGCCGACTTCGCCCCGATGCTCGGCATGCTCATCGGACTCGGCGTCGGCATCGACTACGCGCTGTTCATCGTGACCAGACACCGCAAGGGACTGCGGCGCGGACTGCCGGTGGCCGAAGCGGCCCGGGAGGCGGTCCGCACCACCGGCCGTGCGGTCGTCTTCGCGGGCGCCACCGTCTGTATCGCCCTGCTCGGCATGCTCATCCTGCAGCTCAGCTTCCTCAACGGCGTTGCGATCGCTGCCTGTCTGACCGTCGTCCTCACCGTGGCGGCCTCGGTGACGCTGCTGCCCGCACTGCTGTCGTTCATCGGCATGCGGGCCCTGAGCAGGCGCGAACGGCGCCGGCTCGCCGAACACGGCCCGCAGCCCGAGCTGCCGACCGGCTTCGCCGCCCGCTGGTCCGCCTTCGTCGAACGCCATCCGAAACTGCTCGGAGCCGTCGCCGCGGTGGTCATGCTGGTGCTGGCCCTGCCGACGTTCTCGCTCCACCTCGGCACGTCCGACCAGGGCAACGGCGCCGCCACCTCCACCACCCGCCAGGCCTACGACCAGCTCGCCGAAGGCTTCGGCCCCGGCGTCAACGGCCCCCTCACCCTGGTCGCGCATCTCGACGGCGCCGACGACCGGCTGGCGATGGACAAGCTGCCCGACGCCCTGCGAGGCGCCAAGGGGATCGAGTCCGTCGGCCCGGTGACGTACAACGGCAGCGGCGACACGGCGGTGCTCACCGCCGTACCGGACTCGGCGCCCCAGTCGAAGGCGACCAGCGAGCTCGTCGACCGGCTGCGCGACGACGTCCTGCCCACCGCGACGGACGGCACATCGCTGCAGGTCCACGTCGGAGGGGTGACGGCGAGCTACGACGACTTCGCCGAGATCATCATCGGCAAGCTCCCTCTCTTCGTCGGTGTCGTCATCGCCCTCGGCTGTCTGCTCCTGCTGCTGGCCTTCCGCTCGATCGGCATCCCGGTCAAGGCCGCCCTGATGAATGTGGCCGCCGTCGCCTCCTCCTTCGGGATCGTCGTCGCGATCTTCCAGTGGGGCTGGGGCAGCGAGCTGCTCGGGCTCGGACGGGCGGGCCCGATCGAGCCCTTCCTGCCGGTGATCATGGTCTCGGTGCTCTTCGGGCTCTCGATGGACTACCAGGTCTTCCTGGTGAGCCGGATGTACGAGGAGTGGCTGGAGACCGGCGACAACCGCCGGGCGGTACGGGTCGGCCTCGCCGAGACCAGCCGGGTGATCAACTCCGCGGCCGTGATCATGATTTCGGTCTTCCTCGCCTTCGTGCTCAGCGGCGAGCGGGTCATAGCGATGTTCGGCATAGGGCTCGCGGCGGCGGTCGCGCTGGACGCGTTCGTGCTGCGTACGCTCCTGGTGCCCGCCATGATGCACATGCTGGGCGGCGCGAACTGGTGGCTGCCACGCTGGCTCGACCGCAGGCTGCCCCGCATCAGCATCGAACCGCCCGAGTGCCGCGTCCATGCGAAGATCCCTGGGCAGCGCGCGAGCGAGGAATCCCAGCTCGTGCCGTAGGGCGTCAACGGGCCGGAGGAAAACGATGTTCGCGATATCCCTGGGCGACGACGGAGCGCAACTGCGCCCCCTGGAGCCGTGGCGGGCCGAGGAGTTCCTGGCCCACATCGACCGCGGACGGGAATTCATCGGCCAGTACATCGGGCTCGCGGCCGCCGCGACCGACATCGCGTCCGCGCGCGGCTTCCTCCAGTCGTACGCCGAGAAACAGGCCGCCGACGGCGGCCGGATCTACGGGATCTGGCTGGACGGCACCCTCGTCGGCGGGGTCCTCTTCCGGGTCTTCGACACCGCCCTGGAGTACTGCGAGGTCGGCTGCTGGCTGGAGCCCTCAGGGGCGGGCCGCGGACTGGTCACCCGTGCCGTACGGGTGCTGATCGACTGGGCGGTCCTGGAGCGGGGGATGCACCGCGTCGAGTGGATGGCCGCGGCCGGGAACACGGCGAGCCTCAAGGTGGCGCAGCGGCTGGGGATGACGCGCGACGGGGTGCTGCGGGAGGCCTATCCGTACCGGGGCGTACGGCACGACATGGAGGTCTGGTCCGTGCTGGCGCCCCAGTGGCGGGAGCTGCGGGCGGCCGACGCGGCCTCCCCCCGATAGAGCGCCTCTCGTCGTTGAGGAGACTCGTTAAGGGGACTCTCATACAGGCCGCCTAGCGTGCGGCGCATGAACCCCACCGAGACCAAAAAGACCACCGAACCGACCGGGGCGACCGCCTCGACCGTGGTGAAGGACGAGGGCGACGGCGCGGCCGCCGAGCCGGTCGGGACCGACGCCGACGCCACGTCCGAGGCCCAGGCCCTCGACGACGAGACGGAAGGCGCCGAGACCGAGGACGCCGAGGACACTCCGCGTGCTTCGTCCGGCATCGCAGCCGCCGCCGCGGCCGTCGTGGCCGCCGGTCTCGGCGTCGTCGCGCTCAGCGGCACCTGGGTCGGGAAGGTCGCCGCCGAGCGCCAGACCCTGATCGGCCAGATCAAGACCTCGCAGGGCGGCACCCCCGCCCAGCAGATCGCCGCGGTCTACGGCGACGCCTGGCACACCACCGCCCTGGTCAACGGCGTCTTCGCGCTGCTCGCCCTGATCGTCGGCGTGGCCGTGCTCGCCGTGCCGCAGAAGGCCGGCTGGGTACGTGCGTTCGCCGTGGCCGGAGTGGCACTGGGCGTCCTCGGGATGATCGTCTCCGCCGGGATGTACTTCGATCTCCTCCTGTCACTGCCCACCACCGGCTCCTAGCGAGCCCCGGAAACTCGTTGGTGCCTCCCTCCGCGCGGTGCTGCAATGAGCGGATGGATCACGCCGACGTGCTCACCCTGTTCGACCGCCGGATGCGACAACACGCAGAGGGGGGCGAACGGATCGGTGACGTGGTCCGGCAGGTCGGCGCCGAGGGCGGCTGGAACGGCATCGTCTGGTCCGGCCTGGACCGGGCCACGGCCGACGCCGCGATCGCCCGGCAGGTGCGGTACTTCACCGCCCTGGGGCGTGACTTCGAGTGGAAGCTGTACGGGTACGACCAGCCGGACGACCTGGGCACCCGGCTGCGGGCCGCGGGCTTCACGCCCGAGCCCGAGGAGACGGTGATGGTCGCCGAGATCGCCGGTATGCCCACCGGCGTCCAACTCCCGGACGGCATCCGGCTGGAGGCGGTCACCGACGCGGCGGGCGTGGAACTGCTCGTGGACGTGCACGAGCAGGCCTTCGGGACCAGCGGCGCCCGGCTGCGCGAGCAGCTCCTCGCCCAGCTGGCGCAAACCCCGGACACCGCCCTCATGACCGTCGCGATGGCCGGTGACCGTCCAGTCTGCGGGGCCCGCACGGAGCTCCACCCGGGCACCGGCTTCGCCAGCCTGTGGGGCGGCGGCACCGTGGCCGCCTGGCGGGGCCGCGGCATCTACCGGGCACTGATCGCCCACCGGGCCCGTATCGCCGCCGCGAACGGCTACCGCTTCCTTCAGGTCGACGCCTCCGACCAGAGCCGTCCCATCCTCCAGCGGCTCGGCTTCGCCGCGCTGAGCACCACCACTCCGTACGTCTACGTGGCGTCGGCGAGCAGTGGCCCGACGCCCTGAGGCCCCCGCCGCCAGGGGCCTTAGGCCGCGGACTTGCCTACCTGGGCGCGTCTAAGGACCCCGCCGCCGCCGAGATGCGGAACCTTCCCGATGTGGCGGACCCCCCTGGGAGACGAAAGTTGAGGCATCGCAAGACGCCGAGACAACTCGCAACCAGGGAGTACGACATGTTCGAGTACGAGATGCAGGAGCTCCGGCTGGCCGATCTGCTGCGTGAGGCCGAGACCGCGCGCCTCGTCCGGCAGGTGCGCAAGGCCCGCCGCGCCGCCAGACGGTCCGCCAAGGACACGGGGGAGGGCCGGGTGAGTCACGACAGCACCCGCTACGGGCGCGCCGCGTGATGAGGCGTGGCCGCGCGTGATGACGGTCGTCCCGATCAACGGTGCCGCGTTGTCAGAGGGCTGTGCGATGCTCGGCAGCGTGGAGACCAGGTCCGTCAGCCCCGTGTTCGTAGGCCGCGCCGGTGAATTGACCGTGCTCGGTGACGCGCTCACCCGCGCCGCCACCGGTTCCGCGGGCGAGCCGCAGGCGCTGCTCATCGGCGGTGAGGCAGGGGTCGGCAAGACCCGGCTCGTCGAGGAGCTGCTCACCGAGGCGTGCCGCCGCCAGGCCGTCGTCGCGGTCGGGGGATGTGTCGAGATCGGCGCGGACGGGCTTCCGTTCGCGCCGTTCTCGACCGCCCTGCGCGCGCTCCACCGCCAGCTGCCCAAGGAGCTGGCGGCGGCAGCGGCCGGGCAGGAGGACGAGCTGGCGCGGCTGCTGCCCGAGCTGGGGGAAGCACCCGCGGCCCACATCCGGCACGACGAAGAGAGCACCGCCCGCCTCTTTGAGCTCACCGCGCGTCTCCTCGAGCGCGTCGCCGCCGACCGCACTGTCGTCCTCGTCCTGGAGGACATGCACTGGGCCGACGCCTCCACCCGCCATCTGCTCGCGTATCTCTTCCGTACGCTGCGCCGCGGCAGGCTCGTCGTGATCGCGACCTATCGCTCCGACGACGTCCACCGGCGCCATCCGCTGCGGCCCTTCCTCGCCGAGCTCGACCGGATGCGCACCGTGCAGCGCGTCGAGCTGACCCGCTTCAACCGCGGCGAGGTGCACCGCCAGATGGCCGGAATCCTGGCCACCGAGCCCGAACCGGCCCTGGTGGACCGGGTCTTCGAGCGCTCCGACGGCAATGCCTTCTTCGTCGAGGAGCTCGCCTGCAGCATCGTCGAGGACTGCCTCACCGGCCTGTCGGACTCCCTGCGCGACATCCTTCTCGTACGCGTCGAGGCACTGCCCGAGGACGCCCAGCGGATCGCACGGATCGTCGCCGAGGGCGGCTCGACCGTGGAGTACGGTCTGCTGCTCGCCGTGGCCCGGATGGGCGAGGACGACCTCATCGAGGCGCTGCGGGCCGCGGTGGGCGCGAACATCCTCCAGGCCACCCCCGACGGGGACGGCTACCGCTTCCGGCACTCTCTGGCGCGCGAGGCCGTCAGCGACGACCTGCTGCCCGGCGAGCGCTCCCGGCTCAACCTGCGGTACGCGCAGGCGCTGGAGGCCAATCCCTCCCTCGTACGGGACGCGGAGCGGGCCACGCGGCTCGCCAGCTACTGGTACCAGGCACACGACCCCGCCAAGGCCCTTCCGGCCGTGCTCAGCGCCTCGGTCGAGGCCAGGCGCCGGCATGCCTACGCCGAGCAACTCAGCCTGCTGGGGCGGGCGATGGAACTGTGGGACACCGCTCCGGACGAGGTGCGGGCGGCGCTGCGGCCCGTGGACTACGCCGAGGCGTACCCTCCCTGCGGCTGCGACCCCGCCACCACACCGCTGCGCTTCCTCGACCTGATGGCCGAGGCGTCCGTCGCGGGCCGGCTCAGCGGTGAACGCGAACGCGCGCTGAAGATCGCCAAGCGGGGCCAGCGGCTGGCGGAGGCGGAGGACGATCCGCTGCGCACCGCCTGGTTCACCCTCCAGCGCTCCCTGCTGGCCTCCGCACTCGGCCGCGGCGACGGCTGGGCGGAGCTCGCCGAAGCGCAGGAACTGGTGCGGGGACTGCCGCCGTCGGCCGTCCACGCGCAGGTGCTCGCGGAGGCGGCGGGCTGGGGCATGGTGCACGATCCCGGGCCGGGAAGCCTGGCGACGGCCGAGCGCGCCGTGCAATACGCGCGCATGGTCGGCGAGGAGGACAACGAACTGCGCGCCCGGCTCATCCTCGGCAGCCTCATGGTCGACGCGGGCCAGATCGAGGCCGGGCTCTCGGAGATGTACGCGGTCAAGGAGCGGGTCGTCGCCCTCGGCACGGCCTCACTGGTGGGCCGCACCCATGTGAATCTGCCGTCCGTGCTGGAGGGCATCGGCCGCTCGCGGGCGTCCGTGGAAGTCCTCACCGAAGGGGTCGAACTCTCCCGTAAGTACGGCCTGTTGGACACCGAGGCCTGGGTCCTGAACAACCTGGCCGAATCGTATTTCTCACTGGGGCGCTGGACCGATACGGCCGAGGTGGCGGGCCGGGCGGCACGGATCGCGCTGAGCCCCAAGCCCCGGGGATTCGCCGCGTTCAAGTGTGCCGCTCTGGCCCTGGAGCGGGGCGACGCGGCGAAGGCGGCGGAGTATCTTCAGGCGGCGCGCGAGCACTTCGGACCGCACGACCCGATGCCGCAGAGCTCCATACCGATGCACACGCTGGCACTGAGCATTGCCGCTGCGCAGGGGCGTGTGCTGGACGCCCGGGCGGAGTTCGAGCGGGCCGCGACGGCGGGCTTCCCGCCGGGCACCCAGCGGTACGGCTGGCCCCTGCTGCGAGCCGCGGCCACGCTGGAGGCGGACACCCGCGGGCTGCCCGCGGCGGAGCCCGGCCGCGCCGAGGCGCTCGACCGGATCCGCAAGGCGGCCAGGTCCATGGCCACCGCGGTGCCCGTCTGGATGGCTCACGAGCGCTGGACCCGCGCCGAACTGCTGCGCGCCGGTGGCGAGGACACGGCCCTCGACTGGGCCGAGGCGGCGACGGCCTTCGAGGCGCTGGAGCGGCCGTACGACCTGGCGAGGGTCCGCCACCGCTGGGCGGAAGCCCTGCTCCAGTCCCACCGGGCACAGGCCACCGATCTGCTCCGGCAGGCCGCGGCGACGGCCCGCGAGCTGGGGGCGCAGCCGCTGTCCGAGGACATCGCGCTGCTCGCGCAACGGGCCCGCGTCTCCCTGACGGACGAGCCCTCCCCGCCGGCTCCGGCAGCGCTGCCCCCAGGGTCGGCGCTGGGGCTGACCCGCCGCGAGGAGGACGTGCTGCGGCTGGTCGCGGCGGGCCGCAGCAACCGTCAGATCGCCGAGGAGCTGTTCATCTCGCCGAAGACGGCGAGCGTCCACGTCTCCAACATTCTGGCGAAACTGGGCGTCTCGGGCCGCGGCGAGGCGGCGGCGCTGGCGCACCGGCTGCGGCTGTTCCCGCCTCCGGACGTGGGGGGCGTGGCGGCGTCGGCGTGACGCGCGGGGTCGCCCCGGACCCGTATGCGACCTTCGGCCGCATGTCCTCAAACGCCGGACGGGCTGAGAGTCCCCTACTTCACCTCCAGCTGGAGGATCTTGTCGTCGCCCGGCTCGGGTGTGCCCCGGTTGTCGGTCTCGCTCGTCACGAGCCAGAGCTTCGCGCCACCCACCGAGACGACCGTGCGCAGTCGGCCGTACTTCCCCTGAAGGAACGACTGGGGCTGCGCCGAAGGCTTCGCGCCCGCCAGCGGGATGCGCCAGAGCCGCTCGCCCCTCAGCGAGGCCATCCAGATCGAGCCTTCGGCGTACGCGATGCCGCTCGGCGACGCGTCCGCCGTCCGCCACTGGGCCACGGGGTCCACGAAGCCGGGCTTGCTGCCCTTGCCCTCCACCTCCGGCCAGCCGTAGTTCTTTCCCGGCTCGATCAGATTGAGCTCGTCCCAGGTGTTCTGGCCGAACTCCGCCGCCCACAGCCGCTTGTCGGAGTCCCAGGCGAGTCCCTGCACATTGCGGTGGCCCCAGGAGTAGACGATGGAGTCGGCCTCGGGATTGCCGTGGACGGGCCGGCCGTCCGGGGTCATCCGCAGGATCTTGCCGCCCAGCGACTTCCTGTCCTGGGCGAGCGACATGTCACCCGTCTCGCCCGTGCCCGCGTAGAGCATCTTGTCCGGGCCGAAGGCGATCCGCCCGCCGTTGTGGATGCTGCCCTTGGGGATGCCCCTCAAGATCGTGTCCGGCGCGCCCAGTTGCTGACCGGCCGGTTTCTGTTCGTCGTACAGCATGCGCGCGATGCGGTTGTCCGACTCGGTGGTGAAGTACGCGTACACCTGGTGGTCCGAGGCGAACGACGGGGAGACGGCCAGGCCCAGCAGCCCGCCCTCACCGCCCGGCGAGACTCCCGGCACAGAGCCGATCTGAGTCTGTTTGCCGCTCTGTGCGTCGACCCGAGTGATCGTCCCCTCGTCGCGAGAGGCGACCAGCAGATCGCCGTCGGCCAGCGGGGCAACGCCCCATGGAGACTTCAGGCCCTGGGTCAGTGTGGAAACCACCTTCACCGAGCCCTTCGCGGGCGGGCCCGTGGGGCTCGGGGAGCTCCCCGAGCCGGACGAGGGGGCGGCCGGTGCTGATGCCGCCCCCGTCCGGCCCGCCGGTGTCTTGTCGTCACCGGACGAGCACCCCGCCGCGAGCAGAAGCACGGCAGCGGCCAACACGGCCGTCACAGCAGGACGTTGCACAGGTCTGATCCCTTCGACGGCTGTCGACTGCCTGACTACTGTTCTTACACCGCAGCCGCCTCATAGGTTCCCGATCACCGGAACATTGCGTCGTTAGGGGCTGTCGTTCGGATCTTGCCGGGTTCGCGTGCCCTGGCACGCACTCCCCCGTAGCCCTTCGGGCACGGGAGGTGCCCCCATGCTGCGTTGCGTCAGTCGCCGACGCTCCGCGTCGGCTCTCCCCCTGCCTTCGGCGGGGGGACCCCCATCCTCCGGCCTGCGATCGCACGCACCACAGTGACATCAGCCGCTCCGCGGCGGGCCGCTCACTGATCCGGCCTGATCCAAACGACAGGCCCTAGTCCCAGGATCCCCTGGCCCGCGGCAGTCCCGCCATCTCAGCCACATCCCGCCCGGTGAGCTCCAGCCCCGCCGCACCCGCGTTCTCCACGGCCCACTCCTCCCGTTTCGCCCCCGGCACCGCCACCACATGCCGCCCCTGCGCCAGCACCCACGCCAGCGCCACCCGTGCCGGAGTCGTGCCCCCGCCGTGCCGCTCCGCGATCCGCCGCAGGCCCGCCACGACCGGCTGGTTCGCCGCCATCATCTCGGCCGTGAACCGCGGGTGCCGCGCCCGCACGTCGTCCGGCTCGAAGCCATGGCCGGGAGTGAGCGTCCCGGTCAGGAAGCCGTTGCCCAGCGGCATCGCCGCCACAAAGCCCACCCCCCGCGCCTCGCACCACGGCAGCAGCCGATCCAGCGCCTCGGGCGACCACACCGAGAGCTCCGCCTGTACCGCGCTCACCGGGAACACCTGTTGCACCCGCTCCAGCTGCCGGATCGTTCCGTCGTACAGGTCCGCCCGGCCGCGCCGCGAGGCGCGCGCCCCCACGGCGCACAGGCCCAGCGCCCGTACCTTCCCCGCGCTCACCAGCTCCGCCATCGCGCCCCAGGTGTCCTCGACCGGAATCTCCGGATCCGCCCGGTGGAGCTGATAGAGGTCGATCACATCCGTCTGGAGCCGCCGCAGCGAGGCGTCACAGGCCCGCCTCACATATCCCGGCCGCCCGTTGGCGACCACATGCTGATCCCCGACGAGCAGCCCGACCTTCGTCGACACGAACGCGTCCCGGCGCCGCTCCTTGAGCACGCGGCCGATCAGCAGCTCATTGGTGAAAGGCCCGTACATGTCGGCCGTGTCCAGCAGACTGGCGCCGGCGTCGAGCGCGGCGTGCACCGTACGCAGCGAGCGGTCCCCGCGCTGTTGCGAGCCGGTGTACGCCCAGCTCATCGGCATACAGCCGAGCCCGATCGCGCCCACTTCGAGCGCCGCCGCACCGATTGTCCTGCGCTCCACCTGCCCGTACCCCTCCTCAGGCCCGTCCGGCCGACCAAACTAACCAATGCGGAGCGCGGTCCTTCGCATAGCCTCCTGACCATGACTGCAGACGTGTGGCTCCCGATTCCGGCCGACGAGATCGAGGGACTTCCCGACCCCTCGGACTCGGGCCTCAGCTACCGGTTCTGGGACGGCGGTCCGGACTTTCCCGCCGACCCCGCCGACTGTGCCTTCTACGCCGTCCCGTACATGAAGGGCATGGAGATCGCGGTCCGTCCGCTGCTCGCGATGACATCCGTACGCGTCGTCCAGACCCTCTCCGCCGGGATAGACCATGTGGAGCCGGGATTGGGCTCGCTTCCCTCCGGCGTACGCCTGTGCAATGCCAAGGGCGTCCATGAAGCCTCGACGGCCGAGCTCACTCTCGCCCTGATCCTTGCCTCCCTGCGTGGCATCCCCGGTTTCGTGCGCGGCCAGGACAAGGAGGAGTGGCGCGCGGGCTTCTATCCGGCGCTCGCCGACAAGTCGGTGCTCATCGTCGGCTACGGGTCGATCGGTGCCGCGATCGAGGACCGGCTCGCGCCGTTCGAGTGCGCGCGGGTGGCGCGCGTCGCGCGCTCTGCCCGCACTACGGAGCGCGGCGAAGTGCGCGCACTCGCCGATCTGCCCGCTTTGCTGCCCGAAGCAGACATTGTGATCCTTTCCACCCCGCTCACCGAGCAGACGAAGGGCCTCGCGAACGCCGGTTTCCTGGGCCGGATGAAGGACGGTGCGCTGCTGGTCAACGTCGCGCGCGGCCCGGTTGTCGACACCAAGGCGCTGCTCGCCGAGGTGGAGCGCGGACGCCTCACCGCCGCGCTGGATGTCACCGACCCGGAGCCGCTGCCCGCGGGGCACCCCCTGTGGCACGCCCCTGGTGTGCTCATCAGCCCCCATGTGGGCGGCTCCACCTCGGCGTTCATGCCGCGCGCCAAGCGGCTGCTCGCCGGACAACTCACGCGATTCGCCGCGGGCGAGCCGGTTCGCAACGTGGTGTTCACGACCGAATAGCTGCCTGAGCCGTCCTCTTCGGGCACTCTGTGAAGTCACTCGAATGCGCCGCGTGCCGTTCATGACGCTGATCGTCACGGAGAGTAGAGGACCTATGTCCCTGAGTGACCATCCTGGTGTATCGTCCCGACCTGGGGGCTGCAGCAAGCAAGGGGCGGTGCTGCAACGCGACCTGAGTGCCGATCAGACTTCGAGGGGGGCGACGGGTGATGCACGGCCACTGGAGAGACGATCCGACGCGGCAGGATTGCCGACGGCGACCCCCGCACGCTCCTGAGGACAGACCCGATACGGCGCCGGTCGAACCGGCGACGGTCCCACCGCCGGCGGTCGGGCGGGCGCAGGCCGAACCGGCGACGGTCAGGCAGACGGCGGTGCTCCCCGGGGCAGCCCGGTGAGCGCCCCGAGTGCGCTCCTGGAGCCACAGACGGTTCCCGGCGGCGGCACGGGACTGCTGCCCCGGCTCCTCCTCGCCGGGGTCTGCGCCGGGTACGGCGTGGGCGCCGCCTTCGGCTGGGGCTCGCCCGAAGTCGCTCTGATCATGGGCGACTTCGGGCTGAGCGCCGCGGCCCTGATCGCCGCCGTCTCCTGCCTTCTCTACGCCCGCCCGGGGAAGGGCCGGTTTCGGCCCGCCTGGCTGCTGTTCGCGCTCTCCTCGGCGATGGCCTCCGGCGGCAACGCCGTCTGGGGGTGGTACGAGGTCGTGCTGCACCAGGAGGTACCGAGCCCCTCCATCGCCGATCTGTTCTTCCTCTGCTTCGCACCGCCGGCCATCGTCGGCCTCCTCGTTCTCGCCAAGCGACCGGTCACCAGAGCCGGCTGGGTCTGTCTCGCGCTGGACGCCTGGCTGATCGGCGGCTCGCTGCTCACCCTGTCGTGGAGTCTCGCGCTCGCCCACACCGCGCATGTGCAGGGCGAGAGCGTGGCCCCTGCCGCCCTCGCGCTCGCCTATCCGCTGCTCGACATCGTGCTGGTCAGCATGGTCCTCGCGCTGCACTTCCGGCGCCCGGCCGCCAACCGCGCCGCGGTGAACACCGCCATCGCCGCGCTCGCCCTGACCGTCCTGTGCGACGCGCTGTTCACCTCGCAGCTGCTGCAGGACAGCTACCGCTCGGGCCAGCTCCTCGACGCCGGGTGGTTCGCCGGTTCGCTGCTGCTGGCGTACGCCCCCTGGGGCGCCCACCGTCCGGTCGAGGCGACGCGCCCGCCGCGCGGCCCGCGCCACCCCAGCCGCCCCGTCGCGGGCTCGCTGGCCGCCCTCACGCCGTATCTCGCGGCCGCCGTGTGCACCCTCGGGATCCTCTACAACGTCATCGAGGGCCGCCGTGTGGACCGGGTCGTCGTCCTCACCGGCTGCACCGTCGTCCTCGCACTCGTCGTCCGCCAGGGCATCATGCTCCTCGACAACATCGCCCTGACCCATGAACTGGCGCAGAAGGAGAACCACTTCCGCTCGCTGGTGCAGGGATCGAGCGATGTCATCATGATCGCCGCTCCCACCGGGATTCTGCGCTACGTCAGCCCGGCCGCCGCCGGTGTCTACGGCCGAGAGGCGGAGGAGCTCATCGGCTCCGAGCTGGCCTGTCTCATCCACCCGGAGGATCTCGGCCGGGTGGTCCGCGAAGTACGCCGGTTTCTGGCCGCTCCTCCCGCCCAGGAGCCCACCACCCGGATCGAGTGCCGCTTCAGGTCCGGCACCGGCGACTGGCTCAATGTGGAGTCCACGGTCAACCGCCACCAGGGCGGCCTGATCTTCAACAGCCGGGACGTCACCGAACGGGTCCGTCTCCAGGCGCAGTTGCAGCACAACGCCGAGCACGACCCGCTCACCGACCTGCCCAACCGCGCGCTGTTCACCGAGCGCGTCCGCCAGGCGCTCACCGGCCGCCGCGCGGGCGACTCGGGCACCGCCGTGCTCTTCATCGACCTCGACGGCTTCAAGGGGGTCAACGACCGCCTGGGCCACCAGGCGGGCGACGAGCTGCTGATCCAGGCGGCCCGCCGCCTCCAGGATTCGGTACGTACCGGGGACACCGCCGCCCGGCTCGGCGGCGACGAGTTCGCGGCCCTCATCGTCGGCGACGGCTCCCGCGACGCCTCGGCCCGTGAGTACCAGGTGCGGGAGATCGCCGACCGGCTGCGCCTGACCCTCTCCCAGCCGTACCGAATCGACGGCAGCGAAGTGCGGGTGGCCGCCTCCATCGGGGTGGCCTTCGCCGAGCCGGGCATCACACCCACCGACCTGATGCGCAACGCCGACCTCGCCATGTACCGCGCCAAGGCGGCGGGCAAGGACCGCGTCGAGCTGTACGCACCGCAGATGCAGGCCGAGGTGGTACGGCGCAGCGAGCTGGCCGCCCGGCTGCGCAGCGCCCTGCACGAGGGCGAGTTCGCGCTGCTGCACCAGCCCGTGGTGAGCCTCGCCACCGGGCGGGTCGCCGCCGTGGCCGCCCAGGCGCGCTGGCGCTCGGCCCAGGGGATCCTGTTCACGCCCGCCGAGTTCCTGCGGGTCGCGGACGCCGCCGCGGAGGCCCAGGAGGGCATCCGCACCGCCGAGCTCGGCCGCTGGCTGCTCGAGGAGGCCGTGGAGCAGGCCGCCGAGCGCGGCAGGCTGGGCCACCGGGTGCCCGTGTCCGTCCGGCTCTCGGCACCACGGCTGCTGGACAAGTCACTGCCGCTCGGCTCCATCGAGGCCCTGCTCACCCGGCACGGGCTGCCGTCGGGCGCCCTGATCATCGAGCTCGCCGACAGCGATCCGCGGATCTCCTTCGACGATCTGGAGCAGCGCCTGGTCGCGCTGCGCCGACTCGGCGTACGGATCGCGCTGGACGGCATCGGCAGCGGCTACGCCGCGATCAACGCACTGCGCAGGCTCCCCGTGGACGTACTGAAACTGGACAGGGGTCTGGTGGAGGGTGTCGTCGAGTCCGCGCGGCTGCACAAGATCACCGCGGGGCTGCTGCGGATCGCCTGCGATCTCGGCATGCAGTCCGTGGCGGACGGCGTCGATGTGCCGGAGCAGGTGCTCGCCCTGCGCGCCATGGGGTGTACGCACGGCCAGGGCATGGCATTCTCCGGAGCACTGGACGAGTACCGGCTGCGCCGCGCCCTGGTGCGCGGCGAGTTCCCGGTGCCCGGGGGAATCGCCCTGCCCGCGCTGACGGGTGGCGCGTTCCCTGCCCGCAATGGCTCAAATAGTGAGACGCGCGTCCCACCCACTTGACACTGACAGTGCGCCGGGGAGAGGGTCAGTGCCATGCGCACCCGAATTCTCGTACTTGGAAAGCGCGTCGGCTGAGCAGGGCCTCATGAAAACCCTGCAGACCCCTCCCGACGCGCTCCCCTCGCTTGCCACATGGCACGAGGGGTTTTTTGTTGCACTGGAACACCCCAAACCCTCGCAAAAACCCTCAGCTTCGAGAAGAGAATGCCGATGACCGAGCAGGCCACCGGGGCCCACCATCCGCAGCCGCGGGCCCGTTCCGGCGGACAGTTGTCCGCCGCAGTTGAGCACGTCACGGGCGCGCAGTCCCTCATCCGTTCTCTCGAGGAAGTGGGGGCCGACACGGTGTTCGGCATCCCCGGCGGCGCCATCCTCCCCGCGTACGACCCGATGATGGACTCCACCAAGGTCCGTCACGTCCTGGTCCGCCACGAGCAGGGCGCCGGCCACGCGGCCACCGGCTACGCGCAGGCCACCGGCAAGGTCGGCGTCTGCATGGCCACCTCGGGCCCCGGCGCCACCAACCTGGTCACCCCGATCGCCGACGCCCACATGGACTCCGTGCCGCTGGTCGCGATCACCGGCCAGGTGGCCTCCAAGGCGATCGGCACGGACGCCTTCCAGGAGGCGGACATCTGCGGCATCACGATGCCGATCACCAAGCACAACTTCCTGGTCACCAAGGCCGACGACATCCCGCGCACCATCGCCGAGGCCTTCCACATCGCCTCGACGGGACGCCCTGGCCCGGTCCTGGTCGACATCGCCAAGGACGCGCTGCAGGCACAGACGGTCTTCAGCTGGCCGCCGCAGACCGACCTGCCCGGCTACCGGCCCGTGACCAAGCCGCACGCCAAGCAGATCCGCGAGGCCGCCAAGCTGATCGTCCAGGCCAAGCGCCCCGTCCTGTACGTCGGCGGCGGCGTCCTCAAGGCCGGCGCCGCCACCGAGCTGAAGGTTCTCGCCGAGCTCACCGGAGCCCCCGTCACCACCACCCTGATGGCGCTGGGCGCGTTCCCCGACAGCCACCCGCTGCACGTGGGAATGCCGGGCATGCACGGTGCGGTCACCGCCGTCACCGCGCTGCAGAAGGCCGACCTGATCGTCGCCCTCGGAGCCCGTTTCGACGACCGCGTCACCGGAAAGCTGGACAGCTTCGCCCCGTACGCGAAGATCGTCCATGCCGACATCGACCCGGCCGAGATCGGCAAGAACCGCACCGCCGACGTCCCGATCGTCGGGGACGCCCGCGAGGTCATCGCCGATCTGGTCCAGGCCGTCCAGGCCGAGCACAGCGACGGCCACACCGGCGACTACAGCGCCTGGTGGAAGGACCTCAGCCGCTGGCGCGAGACCTACCCGCTCGGCTACGACCAGCCGGACGACGGCAGTCTCTCGCCGCAGCAGGTCATCCAGCGCATCGGCGAACTGGCCCCCGAGGGCACCATCTACGCCGCGGGCGTCGGCCAGCACCAGATGTGGGCCGCGCACTTCATCCAGTACGAGAAGCCCGCCACCTGGCTGAACTCCGGCGGCGCGGGGACGATGGGATACGCGGTTCCGGCCGCGATGGGCGCCAAGGCGGGAAGGCCGGAGCGCACGGTCTGGGCGATCGACGGCGACGGCTGCTTCCAGATGACCAACCAGGAGCTCACCACCTGCGCCCTGAACAACATCCCGATCAAGGTCGCGATCATCAACAACGGCGCGCTGGGGATGGTCCGCCAGTGGCAGACGCTGTTCTACAACCAGCGCTACTCCAGCACCGTCCTGCACGCCGACGACACGGGCCACCATGTGGCGGGCTCCCAGGTCGGCGCGAGCACCACGGCACGCAAGGGCACCCGCGTCCCGGACTTCGTCAAGCTGTCCGAGGCCATGGGCTGCCACGCGATCCGCTGCGAGTCCCCGGACGACCTGGACAAGGTCATCGCCGAGGCCAATGCGATCAACGACCGCCCCGTCGTGATCGACTTCATCGTCCACGAGGACGCGCAGGTCTGGCCGATGGTCGCCGCGGGCACCTCCAACGACGAGGTCATGGCGGCGCGCGGCGTCCGCCCCGACTTCGGCGACAACGAAGACGACTGAGAGCCGTAGGAAGAGGAACGACGACCATGTCCAAGCACACGCTCTCCGTCCTGGTCGAGAACACGCCAGGCATCCTCGCCCGGATCGCCGCGCTGTTCTCGCGCCGCGGGTTCAACATCGACTCGCTCGCTGTCGGCGTCACCGAGCATCCCGACATCTCCCGCATCACGATCGTGGTCAATGTCGAGGACTTGCCGCTGGAGCAGGTGACCAAGCAGCTCAACAAGCTCGTCAACGTTCTGAAGATCGTCGAACTCGAGCCCGCCGGTGCGATCCAGCGCGAACTCGTTCTGGTGAAGGTCCGCGCCGACAACGAGACCCGCTCGCAGATCGTCGAGATCGTCCAGCTGTTCCGCGCCAAGACTGTGGACGTCTCTCCCGAGGCGGTCACGATCGAGGCCACCGGCGGTGCCGACAAGCTGGACGCCATGCTCAAGATGCTGGAGCAGTTCGGCATCAAGGAGCTCGTCCAGTCCGGCACGATCGCCATAGGGCGCGGCGCCCGCTCCATCACGGACCGGTCCCTGCGGGCCCTCGACCGTTCCGCCTAGCGAGACCCCTCACCGTCCTCACCCCCTCCCGCCGTACGGTGGGACGCAACACTGCACACCAAGGAGATATCCCAGTGGCCGAGCTGTTCTACGACGACGATGCCGACCTGTCCATCATCCAGAACCGCAAGGTCGCGGTCATCGGCTACGGCAGCCAGGGCCACGCCCACGCGCTGTCGCTGCGTGACTCGGGTGTCGACGTTCGTGTCGGTCTGCACGAGGGCTCCAAGTCCAAGGCCAAGGCCGAGGAGCAGGGCCTGCGCGTGGTGACGCCCGCCGAGGCGGCGGCCGAGGCCGACGTCATCATGATCCTCATCCCGGACCCGATCCAGGCCCAGGTGTACGAGGAGTCCATCAAGGACAACCTGAAGGACGGCGACGCGCTGTTCTTCGCCCACGGCTTCAACGTGCGCTTCGGCTTCATCAAGGTCCCGGCCGGTGTGGACGTCGCCCTCGTCGCCCCCAAGGGCCCGGGCCACCTGGTCCGCCGCCAGTACGAGGAGGGCCGCGGCGTCCCCGCGATCGCCGCCGTCGAGCAGGACGCCTCCGGCAACGCGTTCGCCCTGGCGCTCTCGTACGCCAAGGCCATCGGCGGCACCCGCGCCGGCGTCATCAAGACCACCTTCACCGAGGAGACCGAGACCGACCTGTTCGGTGAGCAGGCCGTCCTCTGCGGTGGCACGTCCGCGCTGGTCAAGGCGGGCTTCGAGACCCTGGTCGAGGCCGGCTACCAGCCGGAGATCGCGTACTTCGAGTGCCTCCACGAGCTGAAGCTGATCGTGGACCTGATGTACGAGGGCGGCCTGGAGAAGATGCGCTGGTCGGTCTCCGAGACCGCCGAGTGGGGCGACTACGTCACCGGCCCCCGCATCATCACGGACCAGACCAAGGCCGAGATGAAGAAGGTCCTCACCGAGATCCAGGACGGCACCTTCGCCCAGAACTGGATGGACGAGTACCACGGCGGTCTGAAGAAGTACAACGAGTACAAGACGCAGGACGAGAACCACCTGCTGGAGACCACCGGCAAGGAGCTTCGCAAGCTCATGAGCTGGGTCGACAACGAAGAGGCGTAAGCCCGTGGGCCGGGGGGCCGGGACCAGAGTGTGCCGGCCCCCCGCCACCGTGCTCCGCCGCGATCGGGTGCTTCTCCACCCTGTCCAGCCACGGACGGGTGATCCTGCCTTCGAGGCGCAGGACGTACCCCCTGACACCACTACACTTCTGAAACACATACGCGTCAGGCCCACAGTGTCGTGCGTCTTCCACGCGGCTAGCCCCCTCCACCGCCTGCGGCCGTCGGGACGGCCGTCCGCACTGGATTTGTGAGGACTCACGTGAGCTCGAAACCTGTCGTACTCATCGCTGAAGAGCTGTCGCCCGCCACCGTCGACGCGCTGGGCCCGGACTTCGAGATCCGGCACTGCAACGGCGCCGACCGCGCCGAGCTGCTCCCCGCCATCGCCGATGTCGACGCGATCCTCGTCCGCAGCGCCACCAAGGTCGACGCCGAGGCCATCGCCGCCGCGAAGAAGCTGCGCGTCGTCGCCCGCGCGGGCGTCGGACTGGACAATGTCGACGTCTCCGTCGCCACCAAGGCCGGCGTGATGGTCGTCAACGCCCCCACGTCGAACATCGTCACCGCCGCCGAGCTCGCCTGCGGTCTGCTGGTCGCCACCGCGCGCAATATCCCGCAGGCCAACACCGCCCTGAAGAACGGCGAGTGGAAGCGCTCCAAGTACACCGGTGTCGAGCTGAGCGAGAAGACCCTCGGCGTGGTCGGCCTCGGCCGCATCGGCGTGCTGGTCGCCCAGCGGATGTCCGCCTTCGGCATGAAGATCGTCGCGTACGACCCCTACGTACAGCCCGCGCGCGCCGCGCAGATGGGCGTCAAGCTGCTGACGCTCGACGAGCTGCTCGAGGTCTCCGACTTCATCACCGTCCACCTGCCCAAGACCCCCGAGACCCTCGGGCTGATCGGCCACGAGGCGCTGCACAAGGTCAAGCCGGCTGTCCGGATCGTCAACGCCGCGCGCGGCGGGATCGTCAACGAGGAGGCGCTGTACTCGGCGCTCAAGGAGGGCCGGGTCGCCGGAGCGGGCCTGGACGTGTACGCGAAGGAGCCGTGCACCGACTCCCCGCTCTTCGAGCTCGACCAGGTCGTCTGCACCCCGCACCTCGGCGCGTCCACCGACGAGGCGCAGGAGAAGGCGGGCATCTCCGTCGCCCGCTCGGTGCGTCTCGCGCTCGCCGGTGAGCTCGTGCCGGACGCGGTGAACGTCCAGGGCGGCGTGATCGCCGAGGACGTGCGCCCGGGTCTGCCGCTCGCCGAGAAGCTCGGCCGGATCTTCACCGCGCTGGCGGGCGAGGTCGCGGTCCGTCTCGACGTCGAGGTGTACGGAGAGATCACCCAGCACGACGTGAAGGTGCTCGAACTGTCCGCGCTCAAGGGCGTGTTCGAGGATGTCGTCGACGAGACGGTCTCGTATGTCAACGCCCCGCTGTTCGCGCAGGAGCGCGGTGTCGAGGTCCGGCTGACGACGAGCTCGGAGTCCCCGGACCACCGCAACGTCGTCACCGTCCGCGGCACGCTCTCGGGCGGCGAGGAGGTCGCGGTTTCCGGCACGCTGGCCGGTCCCAAGCACCTCCAGAAGATCGTCGCCATCGGTGACTACGACATCGACCTGGCGCTCGCCGACCACATGGTCGTCCTGCGGTACATGGACCGTCCCGGTGTCGTCGGCACGGTCGGCCGGATCCTCGGCGAGGCCGGGCTGAACATCGCGGGCATGCAGGTCTCGCGGGCGGAGGAGGGCGGCGAGGCGGTCGTCGTGCTCACGGTCGACGACACGGTGCCGCCGGCGGTGCTGGCGGAGATCGCGGACGAGATCGGCGCGGCGTCGGCACGATCGGTGAACCTGACGGACTGATGGGCCGGGGGCGCTGCCCCCGGACCCCCGCGCCTCAATCGCCGGCGGGGCTGAGTTATTCAACCCGTCCGGCGTTTGAGGACATGCGGCCGAAGGTCGCATTCGGGGTCTGGGGCGGAGCCCCAGTTACACCCCGCAACAGCACCCCCGCCAGCACCGCCGCCCCCACCAGCAGCACCCCCGCGCCCAGCGACGCCAGCTGCATCCCGTGCGTGAACGCCTCCCGCGCGGCGCCCAGGACCGAATCACCGAGCTTCCCCGGCAGCTGCCCGGCGACCGCCGTCGCGCCGCCGAGTGTCTCGCGGACCGTTGCCAGCGCCCCGGCCGGAACACCCTGGGGCGCCGAGTCCGTGAGGTCCGCGCGGTAGACCGCCGTACCGATGGAGCCGAGCACTGCCATGCCCAGGGCTCCGCCGAACTCCTGGCCCGTCTCCAGCAGGGAGGCGGCCGAACCGGCCTTCTCCGCCGGGGCCGAGGCCAGCGCCAGGTCCGAGATCAGCGCCATGACGGTGACGATGCCGCAGCCGATGACGGCCGCGCCGGCCAGCAGCACCCACAGCGAGTCCGTGCCGGTGAGGGTGAGCAGGGCGAACCCGACGGCGGCGATGAGGAATCCGGCGGCGATGACAAACGCCCGGTCGGTCTTCTGGCCGACCGCCGCCGCGGTCGGGGCCGCGGCACCGACGGCCAGCGACGGGGCCAGGCTCCAGAGCGCGGCCTCCATGGTGCCCATGCCGAGCACGGACTGCAGGTACTGGGTGGTGAAGTAGGCCGAGCCCATCATCGCGAAGGCGGCGATGGTGTTGAGCGCTATCCCTGAGCCGAAGACGCGGTCCCGGAACAGCTCCCGGCTGATCATCGCGTCGGTGCGGCTCCGCTGGCGGCGTACGAAGAGCGCGCCGACGGCCATACCGGCCGCGATGCACAGGGCTTTCGCGAGGCTGAAGCCCTCGGCCGCGATCTCCTTCAGGCCGTACACCACCGGCAGGACGGCTCCCATCGACAGCGGCACGCTCAGCAGGTCGAAACGGCCGGGGGCGGGGTCCTTGAACTCCGGCACCAGCACCGGGACCAGGATCAGCAGAAGCAGCATCGCGGGCACATTGATCAGGAAGACCGAGCCCCACCAGAAGTGGTCGAGCATGACGCCGCTCATCACCGAACCGAGGGCGATCCCACCGGCCATGGCACCCGACCAGATGCCGATGGCCCGACCGCGCTGCTTGTCGTCGTGGAACATGTTGCGGACCAGGGCCATGGTCGAGGGCATCAGGGTGGCCCCGCCGATGCCGAGCAACGCCCGTGCGGCGATGAGCATTTCGGCGCTCTGCGCGTACGCCGCCCCGACCGACGCGGTCCCGAAGGCCGTGGCCCCGATCAGCAGGAGCCTGCGGCGGCCGATGCGGTCGCCGAGCGAGCCCATGGTGATCAGGAGCCCGGCGAGGGCGAAGGCGTAGATGTCGAAGATCCACAGCTGCTGGGTGCTGCTGGGATCCAGTTCGCGGCTGATCGCCGGGATGGCGAAGTAGAGGACCGAGACGTCCATCGAGACCAGGAGGAGGGGCAGCAGGAGGACCACGAAGGCGGTCCATTCCCGGCGTCCGGCGCGAAGCGCGGTGGAGTTCGTCATGCGGAGCAATGTACGGGCGTCATAAACGTTTGTCTAGAACGAATGTATAAGACGCTGGTCTAGGACGCTTGTATGTCATAGCGGTAGGCTTCCGACATGGGACATCGTGAGGATCTGCTCGAAGGCGCGAAGCGCTGCCTGCTGGAAAAGGGCTACGCGCGGACGACCGCGCGGGACATCGTCGCCGCCTCCGGCACCAACCTGGCCTCGATCGGTTACCACTACGGCTCGAAGGAGGCGCTGCTCAACCAGGCCTTCCTCGCCGTCACCGAGGACTGGGGCGACGCCGTAGGACCGGCGAACAAGGAAGGGGCCGAGCTGCCGGCGGATCCCATCGAGCGCTTCGAGAAGACCTGGGAACAGGTCATCGCCTCGTACGAGGCCAGCCGCGCGGTATGGAAGCTCCAACTCGAGGTCGTCTCGCGGCTGGACGACGACGAGATGCTGCGCGATGCCATCAGGGAGCCGCAGAAGGAGGGCCGGGAGGGCCTGGCCGAGGGCTTCTTCGGAGTGGATCCCGAGGCTGATCCGGAAAAGGCCCGGGCGGTGGGGCTCTTCTGTCAGGCGATGCTGACGGGCGTGATGATCCAGTGGATGGTCGACCCGGACACGGCCCCGTCGGCGAAGGACCTGACGGAGGGCCTCAAGGCGATCCTGGGCACCCCCTGAGTGCCTTACAGGCGGGCCGCCTTGAGCGCCATGTGCAGCAGCAGCCTGTCCTCGCCCTCGCCCAGGTCGAGCCCGGTGAGCTGCTCGACGCGGGAGAGCCGGTAGTAGAGCGTCTGCCGGTGGATACCGAGCGCGGCCGCCGTGCGGCCCGCCTGGCCCGAGTGGTCGAGGAACACCTCGGCGGTGCGGGCCAGTTCGGTGTGGGACCGGTCGAGCAGTTTGCGTACGGCGGGGTCCTGCGGGCGGTCCGCGGGGAGCGCGGTCAGCATGCGGAACGGGCCGATCTCCGACCACTGTGCGACCGGGCCCAGCCCGGGCTGCGCCCGTGCCGCGCGGGCCGCGGAAGTCGCCTCCAGCCAGGCAGTGTTGAGGTCGGCGAGCCCGCGGCGCGGGGTCGCGAGCCCGGCGGTCGCCCCGGCCGCGCCCGCGTCGGCGCGCAGCCGGTCCGCTGAGGTGCGGACGGGGGAGAGCGCGTCGGCCGACCGCAGACGTACGAGCACGGCGAGCGCGGACGCGCCCGGGACGTCGTCCCCGTCGGGCGCCTCCTTCGGGCCGCCGACCGCAGCAGTGTCCACCCCCGTACCCGAAGCCGCGCCGTCGCCCGGCGAGCCGGTATCCCATCGCACCGTGCACAGCGCCGCCGTCCCCGGCAGGGAGCGGGCCGAAGGGGCGTCGGCCGCCGCCCACGGGCTCACGCACACCACCGTGTGCAGCCCGTCCGCGCCCGCGTCCCCGAGAGCCGTGCGCAGCGCGGCCACCGCCATGTCGTACTGCCAGCCGCGCTCCGCCGTCAGGACCGCGCGCAGCTCCCGCGACAAGTCCGCCCCCGCCCGCTCCTCGTCCGCGAGCAGTGTGCCGATCTTCGCCGTGACCTCCATCGCCGCGGCGAGCTGCGCCTCGGTGGGGCCGGGTGTCGCGTCGAGCAGCCATACGTAACCGAGCACGATGCCCCGGTGGCGTACGGGAAGACAGATCCGGTCCCGGTTGACCCCCGCGTCCGGGGCCGCCGGAATGCGGACCGGGCCGGTCGCGCGGGCGATGCCGAAGCCCTCGAACCAGGCGCGGACCGCCGGTGTGGACTTGCGGGTCAGGATCGAGCGGGTCCTGACGGGGTCCATCGCGGTGTCGTCGTCGCTGTCGTGCGCGCCGAAGGCGATCAGCCCGAAGTCGCGGTTCTCCAGCGTCGCGGGGACGGCCAGCAGCGCCGAGATCTCGTCGACCAGGTCTTGGTAATCGCCTTTCATCCGCACATTCTCGCACCCCTTTCAGACATATGTCTGAGATCCGGACCACGGATGCGTGACAGCTGTCGATGGCAGAGGATCGGAGCGATCCTTAGGTTTCACGGTGGTTCTTCGTGCCGTTCCCGATTCGTTCGGTTCCGGCCTCCTTCTGCCCCTGTTTCCGTGGAGGTGCCCCGTGCTGGGTCCCGTGATCCTCGCCGCGTCACGCAGCGACAAGATGCGACGTTTCGTCTCGGCCGCCCCGGGGACCAAGCAGGTCGTCTCGCGGTTCATCGCCGGTGAAACGGTTGAGCAGGTCATCCCGATCGTCAGGGAGACCGTCGCCAAGGGCCTCGAGGTCACCCTGGACGTCGTCGGCGAGGACATCACCACCCGCGAGCAGGCCTACGCCGCGCGCGACGCCTACATGGAACTGATCGAGCACCTCGAAGTCCTCGGCCTGGGCGCGAAGGCCGAGATGTCGGTCAAGCTGTCGATGTTCGGCCAGTCGCTGGAGGGCGGACACGAGCTGGCGCTCTCCAACATCCGCCCGGTCGTCGAGGCCGCCGCCTCCATCGGCACCACGGTCACCCTGGACGCCGAGGACCACACCACCCTCGACTCGATGTTCGCCATCCACGAGGAACTGCGGAAGGACTATCCGCAGACCGGCTGTGTGATCCAGGCGTACCTCTTCCGCACCGAGGACGACGCCCGCCGGCTCGCCGAGGCCGGTTGCCGCGTCCGCCTTGTGAAGGGCGCGTACAAGGAGCCCGCGACCGTCGCGTACCAGAGCAAGGCCGAGATCGACAAGGCGTACGTCCGCATCCTCAAGATCCTCATGGAGGGCGAGGGTTACCCGATGATCGGGTCCCACGACCCGCGCCTCATCGCCGTCACCCAGGAGCTCGCCCGCCGCGCCGGGCGCAAACTGGACGAGTACGAATTCCAGATGCTGTACGGCATCCGCAGCGACGAGCACGTCCGGCTCGCGGCGGAGGGCCACCGGATGCGCGTCTACACGGCGTACGGAACCGACTGGTACGGCTACTTCATGCGCCGTCTCGCCGAGAAGCCGGCCAACCTGCTGTTCTTCGTCCGGTCGATGATCACCAAGGGCTGAGCCCTCCCACCCCTCATAAAGGAGTAACGGAACTCATGGACGCTGTGACCCAGGTCCCCGCCCCGGTCAACGAGCCGGTGCACGGCTACGCCCCCGGTTCCCCCGAGCGCGCCCGTCTGGAGGCCAAGCTCAAGGAGCTGTCCGAGAACCCGATCGAGCTGCCGATGACGATCGGCGGCGTCAGGCGGATGGGTGGCGGCGAGCGCTTCGACGTCGTACAGCCGCACAACCACAAGGCGGTCATCGGCACCTTCGCCGGGGCCACCCAGCAGGACGCGCAGGACGCGATCGACGCCGCGCTCGCCGCCGCCCCGGCCTGGCGCGCGATGTCCTTCGACGACCGTGCCGCGATCATCCTGCGCGCGGCCGAGCTGCTGGCCGGTCCGTGGCGCGAGACGCTCGCCGCCTCCACCATGCTGGGCCAGTCGAAGACCGTGCAGCAGGCCGAGATCGACACCCCCTGCGAGCTCGTCGACTTCTGGCGCTTCAACGTCAAGTACGCCCGCGACCTGCTCGCCGAGCAGCCGCCGGCCAACTCGCCGGGTGTGTGGAACCGTCTGGACCACCGCCCGCTCGAAGGCTTCGTCTACGCGATCACGCCCTTCAACTTCACCGCGATCGCCGGCAACCTGCCCACCGCGCCCGCCCTGATGGGCAATGTCGTGGTGTGGAAGCCGTCCCCGACGCAGACGCACGCCGCTGTGCTGCTGATGCAGCTCCTGGAGGAGGCGGGCCTGCCCAAGGGCGTCATCAACCTGGTGACCGGTGACGGCATCGCCGTCTCCGAGGTGGCGCTGAACCACCCCGACCTGGCCGGTATCCACTTCACCGGCTCGACCAAGACCTTCCAGCACCTGTGGAAGACGGTCGGCACCAACATCGAGAAGTACCGCTCCTACCCGCGCATCGTCGGTGAGACGGGCGGCAAGGACTTCGTCGTCGCCCATCCGAGCGCCGACCGCGCCGTGCTGAAGACCGCGCTGACCCGTGGCTCCTTCGAGTTCCAGGGCCAGAAGTGCTCGGCGTCCTCGCGTGCCTACGTCCCCGCCTCGATCTGGAACTCCGGCTTCAAGGAGGAGTTCGCGGCCGAGGTCGACGGGATCAAGATGGGTGATGTCACGGACCTGTCGAACTTCATCGGCGCCGTGATCGACGAGCGGGCCTTCGCCAAGAACAAGGCCGCGATCGACCGCGCGAAGGCGGACCCGAGCTGCACGATCGTCGCGGGCGGGACGTACGACGACTCGGTCGGCTACTTCGTCCGCCCGACGGTCGTCGAGTGCTCGGACCCGGCCAACGAGGTCTTCACGACCGAGTACTTCGGCCCGTTCCTCGCGATCCACGTCTACGAGGACGACCAGTACGACGCGATGCTGCAGCAGATGGAGTCGGTGTCGGCGTACGCCCTGACCGGCGCGGTCATCGCCAACGACCGTGCGGCGGCGGCCCACACGATGGAGAAGCTGCGGTACGCCGCGGGCAACTTCTACATCAACGACAAGTCCACCGGCGCGGTGGTCGGCCAGCAGCCCTTCGGCGGCGGCCGTGCGTCGGGCACCAACGACAAGGCGGGCGCCCCGCAGAACCTGATGCGCTGGACGCTGACCCGCGCGATCAAGGAGACGCTGGTCGCGCCGACGGACTACTCCTACCCGCACATGGGCTGACGCCCTGGCGAGAACGCCTCAGCGCTCAAGCGCCTGAGCGCGTGAATCCCTGAACCCCGCCCCCGCCCCGGCCCCCACGCCGGGCCGGGGGCGGTGCACGTCGCACGGGTCTACGCTGCTTGGAGGGGCGCCGGAAGGAGGGCGTGATGCCAGGTTCAACGACGTTGAAGGCCGGGCACGGGGTCGATCCGGTCGAGCACACCGATGCCGTGCGGCTGGTCGCCGTACTGCGCGAACTGAGCGGTCTGCTGACCGTGGAGGGGCCGAACCGGCTCACCGACGCACAGGTCAGCGCCCTGTGCGGGGGACAGGTGCACCACCGGCAGGAGTTCGGCGAGTGGATCGCCCGGCTCACGCGGGAGCTCAGCCAGAAGGTGGCGGCGTAGGCGCCTCAGCCTTCGGTCTCCGCCTCGGTCTCCGTCTCCGCCTCCGCTTCGGCGATGCGCTTGATCGCCGAAAGCCGGGCGTCCCACTCCGAGGCCACACGGTCCATCCACCGCGCCGTGACCCCCAGCCGCGCGGGCAGCACCGTATAGCGCGCCTCGCGGCCCTCCCGGTGTCCGGCCACCAGGCCGGCCCGGGCGAGGACCGCGAGATGCTTGACGATGGCCTGCCGGCTGACCGGCAGTTCCGTCGCCAGGACCGTGGCGGTCGCCTCGCCGTGCGCGGCGAGGGCGTCGAGTATCCGGCGGCGGGTCGGGTCGGCCAGTGCCGACAGGACCTCCGTCACGGCGTCCTGGCTCGATTCCGTCGTCATGCGGCGAGCTGCTCCGCGTACTTCTGGAGGTTGCCGACCACCTCGGTCCAGCCCGTCGAGTGGCTGTCGTATCCGGCGGTGGCGGCCTTGTCCTCGGGGATGGCCAGGGCGGCGAAGCCCGTCTCCACCACGCGCAGATGGGTGCCGTCGCCGTCCGGGGTGAGGGTGAACTCCACCAGCGTGGAGTTGCCCTCGACGGCCTGCTCCCCGGGGAAGGCGCTCGCCCAGCGGTACGAGAGGTGGTGCGGCGGGTCGACCTTCACGATCGTGGTCGGGAACTGCCCGTACTCGCCGTGGTCGAGCTCCATGGTCCCGCCCGGGCGCAGGTCGACCGGGGTCGGCCTGCCCTGGCCGAACCACGAGCCGACGTGCTCGGGCTCCGTGAGGACGGCCCACACGCGTTCCACCGGTGCGGCGATGGTGATCTCTCGTTCGATGCGGTCCTTGCTCATGATCCCTGCCTCCTGTTCGGCCGTAACGTGCTACTCAAGGGTTGCACGTCCCGGGGCGTTCGTGCAACCCCTCGGTTGCACTAGAGGTCTGGGAGGATGCCGAGCATGAGTGAGACGCTGCGCACCGCCCACACCTTCGAACTCAGCGCCGCCGAACTCCTCGAGATCCGCACCCTGTTGACGGACGCGTTCCACGGGAACTTCAGCGAGGACGACTGGGACCACGGGCTGGGAGGCGTCCATGCGCTGGTGCACGAGGACGGGGAGCTCGTCGCGCACGGCAGCGTGATCCAGCGCCGGGTGATCCACCGGGGCCGCTCACTGCGTATCGGATACATCGAGGCCGTGGCCGTACGCGCCGACCGGCGGCGGCGCGGGCTCGGCGGCCTGGTGATGGACATGCTGGAGCGGGTGATCGACGGGGCGTACGACTTCGGCGCGCTCTCCGCCTCCGACGACGGGGCCGAGCTGTACCGGGCGCGCGGCTGGCAGCTGTGGCGGGGCCGGATCGAAGCGCTCGGCCCGAGCGGAGTGGTGCACCTCCCGGACGAGGAGGACACCACCTACCTGTGGCCGTCCGCCGCCCGTCCGCTGCCCGACCCGTCCGCCGCGCTGCTCTTCGACTGGCGCGACGGCGACGTCCTCTGACCCGACAGCGGCTCAGATCGCCCCGGCGTCCCGCGGTGTCCACACCGACGGTTATTCGGCGTACCCGGGATCTGTGAAACTCACCCGCTCCGCTAGCATGTTCGAGCTCACAAAATGATCACATCAAATATGACAAATCGGCTGAAAATTGATACCTGCGGTAACGCGAGAGCGAATAGAGGGCAGCCTTCGGTTGGCTGCATGGCGTCAACCACGCGTCATGCTGTGGGGCGCGGTGACTGTGGTGGGCCTGGGATTCCTCGTTGCACTGGAGATCGCCGCGCGTCGGTACGGCGAGCGGGGGCCGATCACCGACCAGGCGCGAGAGGTGATATTCGCCCCCAAATCGGGCACGGTGCTGTACGTCAGTATGGCGCTGATGATGGTGGTGCTCACCTGGCGGCAGCGGTTCATCGCAGTCGGCGCCGCGATCGGCATTGATGTCGTCTTCTGGCTCGTGCGGAGGGCCGTCGACGCCGAGATGATGTACGGCAACGGCGCGTTGTGGGTGACTTTGGCCTGTGCCGTCATCGCCGTCACGCGCCGCACCGGCCGGGACCGCGTTCTGCTGCTGAAAGGCGTCGGACTGGCCCTGCTGCTGGTGGCCGGCCGCAAGACCGGCTACACCTGGCTGCTGATCACGTCGAAGACCCGCCCGGCGGTGCTCGACCAGTACGTGGCAGCCGCCGATCACGCGTTGGGCAATCCGTCGTGGCTGGTAGGCCGGATTGTCGCGGCCACCGGCACGGTCGGCGCCGGGGTTCTCAACTGGGTCTACGTTCAGCTCGCGGTGGGCGCGGTCGTCGTCGCGGTGTACCAGCTGCGCAACGTGGCGGTCGAGCGCCGCTTCCCGGGCCATCACCTGGTGAGCACCTTTCTGGTCATCGGCCTGCTCGGGCCGGGCATCTACATGATCTACCCGGTGGTCGGACCGATCTTCGCCTACGGTGCCGACGGGGGGCACTGGGCGGTGGCCAACCTGTGGCCGGACACGCTGCCGCCTGTCGGTACCCCACAGCCGATGCCCTTCGACGAGATCACCCCGCGCAATTGCATGCCCAGTCTGCACACGGCGTGGGCTACCGCGATCTTCATTCATTCCCGCAAGGGCCCGCGGGCGCTGCGATTCGCAGGCACGTTCTGGCTGATCGCCACGCTCGGCGCAACGCTGGGCTTCGGCTACCACTACGGCGCGGACATCATCGCCGGTGTGGTGTTCACGCTCACGATCGAGACGGCGCTGCGCTCGCGAGACCGCGGCTGGGACCGGACGGGAATCCAGCTGGTCGTCTACGGTGCCGCGGTCTTCGCCGCGCTCTTGGCGTCGTATCGCTATCTGTCGACGGAGATGGCCGAACATCCGTGGGTGTTCGGGCCGCTGCTCATGCTGGCGATGACCTCAGTGGTCTACGGCTACGTACGGACCACCAAGCTGTGGGAACGGAAGGCCGCGTCGGCGCATCTGCCGGCACAGCGACGCGAACCGCAGCCCGAACTGGTCTGAGGCATGTCGCCGGTCGGGATTACCGGTCGGCGAAGCCGAGAAGTGTCGCCGTCAGAGCCCTGATCCGCGAGCTCAGAGCGCTCTTCAGGTGATCGCCGTCTCAGATAGTAGGAAGTCCGACTAATTGTGGAGACAGAAGCGCGTACCTGTCCTAGCTTTGTAGAAGCCGAACGTCTCGCTCGATCCAGCGAATGGCGGTCGTGAGCACGTGCCCCCAAGCAGGCAACCCCTGCGGCACCGCTCCCCGCCCCTTCCGGCGCCTCGAATCAAAGTGTGATTCCAAGGAGTCGATCACCATGCCCGCTGAGACCGCACGCCGCGTCCGCCGTTCCTCCCGTACGAGCGAGTCCGACCGCAAGAATGCCGCCGCCGCCCTGCAGCGAGCCCTCGACCGCAGGGACAACGGCGGCTCCACCGGCCACTAGAAGAGCCGTCGGTCCACATAAACGCCGTCAGCTCGAGGACCGCTTGACCTCGAAGTAGTCGATGCGCTTGCCGCTCTCGGCGAGCGCGGAGACCTTCAGCACCGGCGCCGTACCGGACTCCGCCTCCACCGCGAGGAAGGAGAAGCCGGTGTACCGCACCCGCGACCACTCCACCGTGTCCGGGTCCGGCAGCCGCAGCTTGGTCCAGTGGAAGGTCAGGATGGTGTCGTGGTCATGGACATTGCCCTCGTAGCTGTCCTTGACCCCGAGCCCGAAGCTGTAGAGCTCCTTGCCGGCGCCGCCCGCCGTGACGTACACGATGCCGTCCCGCGTCGGGTCGGTGGACGCCCCGACAGGCACCGGCTTGCCGACCTCGCCGCCCTTGATAGCGTCCGTCCGCTCGTAGACGTGGTTGTGGCCGTTGATCACCAGATCGACCTGGTGCTTGGTCAGCAGCGGCAGCCAGGCGTCGCGCACCCCGCCGTCGGAGGCGTGGGTCGACGTCGAGTACATGCAGTGGTGGAAGAAGACCACCACGAAGTCGATCCCCGGCTGCGCCCGCAGTTCGCCCAGGCGCTTGTCGAGCCAGGCCGTCTGCTTTCCTTCCGTGTAGCCCTTGTTGGCGGGTATCTCGTACGAGACGTCATTGGCGTCCAGCGCCACGACGCCGACGTTCCCGTACACGAACGAGTAGATGCCGGGCGCGTTCGCCGGATCCGGTCCGTTCTCGGGCATCGACCAGCGGGCCGACTGGCCGCCGTAGCCGTTCGGCGAGTACCAGGCCTCCATGTCGTGGTTGCCGGTGGTCACCATCCACGGCACCCGCGAGGCCACGCTGTCGGTCTGCGCCAGGAACTGGTCCCACACCCGTGCGTCGTAGGTGTCCGACTCCTTGCCGTGCCCGCTGCTGTCCGCGTAGCAGATGTCGCCCGCGTGCAGATGGAAGGACGGGTTCTGACCGAGGATCAACTGGTCGTTGGCGAGCGCGTGATAGCTCACGCCCTGGTCGCCGAAGGCCGTGAAGACGAACTTCTCGGGGGATGCCGGAGCCGTGCGGAACGACCCGATGGTGGACATCCGCTCGGGCGTCGTCGGGTCGAAGCCGTCGTGCCCGATCCCGTAGTAGTACGTCGTCCCCGCCTTCAGCCCGTCCAGGCCGACATGCAGGTAGTACTGATCGACGGCGGGCAGCTTGCCGGCGAGCGAGGGCGTGTGCAGGTCGCGCACCTCGGCCTCGATCTTCCGGCTCAGCTCCCACGGGGTGACACCGACCCGCAGATACGGGTTCTTCACCGCGAAGGGCACCTGCCACGAGATCCGCATCTGGGTCTTCGGGTCGGCGCCGAAGGCGAGATGCCGACCGAACGGGGCGACCACCGAACCGTCCACGTGCGCGGTCGCCGGGGCCGATGCGAGCTCGGGCGACGCCGCGCTCGCGGTGGACGAGCGCCCCAGCAGCAGTCCGGCGCCACCCGCCACGCCGGCCGCGAGCCCGCCGGCCAGCGCCCCGCGCCGGGACAGCTTGGGGCGGGCGTGCCGGGCGCGCAGATACTCGTGCTGCTCCGGCATGCTCATCCGGCCGGCCAGCTGCTCGGGAATCCCGACGTGGGGGGTGTCCTCAGTCATGGCCGAAAACTTGCCAGTAACTTACGACTCCCCGCCAGACGCCGGATGAACGAAAGTCAAACCGGAGCTGGTTGATCCGTGGAGCCCGGGTCGTCCAGATGGTGGACATCAAGTGTCATGGGGTGGGACGCGGAGTTAGGGTGCCGACATGTCTCGCAGCATCAATCTCGCAGTGATCCCCGGTGACGGCATCGGCCAGGAGGTCGTGGCTCAGGGCCTGAAGGTCCTGACGGCCGTCCTCCCGCAGGATGTGAAGCTGGAGACCAAGGAGTACGACCTCGGCGCCCAGCGCTGGCACCGCACCGGAGAGACCCTCCCCGACGCCGAGCTCGACTCGCTCAAGAACCACGACGCGATCCTGCTCGGCGCGATCGGCGACCCGTCCGTGCCGTCCGGTGTGCTGGAGCGCGGGCTGCTGCTCAAGCTCCGTTTCGCCTTCGACCACTACGTCAACCTGCGTCCGTCGAAGTTGTTCCCCAACACCGCGACCCCGCTGGCCGGGCGCCCCGACATCGACTTCGTCGTCGTCCGCGAGGGCACCGAGGGCCCGTACACCGGCAACGGCGGTTCGCTGCGTACCGGCTCCGAGCACGAAGTCGCCACCGAGGTCAGCCTGAACACGGCGTTCGGTGTCGAGCGTGTCGTCCGTGACGCGTACGAGCGGGCGAATGCCCGCCCCCGCAAGAAGCTGACGCTGGTCCACAAGAACAACGTCCTCGTCTACGCCGGCCACATGTGGAAGAACATCTTCGACAAGGTCGGCACGGAATACCCCGAGGTCACCACCGACTATCTGCACGTCGACGCGGCGACGATCTTCTTCGTCACCCAGCCGGAGCGCTTCGACGTCATCGTCACCGACAACCTTTTCGGTGACATCCTCACGGACCTCGCCGCTGCCGTGACCGGCGGTATCGGCCTGGCCGCGTCCGGCAACATCAACCCGACGGGGACCTTCCCGTCGATGTTCGAGCCTGTCCACGGCTCGGCGCCCGACATCGCGGGCACCGGCAAGGCCGACCCGACGGCCACGATCCTGTCCGTCGCCCTCCTGCTGCGCCACCTCGGCTTCCAGGCCGAGGCCGTGCGTATCGAGGAGGCCGTCTCCGCCGACCTCGCGGAACGCGACGGCAGCACGGTCCGCACGACGGACGAGATCGGCGACGCGCTCGCGGTACGAGTAGCGCGCTGACCCGACGCTTCCACCAAGCCGCCGGGTCGCAACCGCACCCGGCGGCTTCTCCTGTGCGGCCTCCGGGTGCCACCATTCATCCCTGGACCGCATTCACCCCGTTTCGTGCACGGAGCCCCGCGGGCGATAATCGAACGCGGGCCGCGGCATGCGGGAAAGCTCGGACGTCCTAGCAGTCGCAGCGGCGTGAGCGCGGTCCGTCACAACAACCGGTGAAGGACACTGCACTCATGACGACGCCCACGATCGAGCTCAAGCCCTCCTCGCACCCGCTGTCCGACGCGGAGCGCGAGGCGATCCTGGTCAACCCCGGATTCGGCCGCCACTTCACCGACCACATGGTGACGATCAAGTGGACGGAGGGGCGTGGCTGGCACGACGCGCAGCTCGTCCCCTACGCGCCGCTGTCGATCGATCCGGCCAATATGACGCTGCACTACGCGCAGGAGATCTTCGAGGGACTCAAGGCCTACCGCCGCCCCGACGGCTCCGTGGTGACCTTCCGCCCGGAGGCCAACGCCGAGCGCTTCCAGCGGTCGGCCCGCCGCCTGGCGATGCCGGAGCTGCCGGTCGAGACCTTCATCGAGGCCTGTGACGCGCTCGTCCAGCAGGACAGCGCCTGGGTGCCCGCACACGGCGGCGAGGAGTCGCTGTACCTGCGCCCGTTCATGATCGCGACCGAGGTCGGCCTGGGCGTGCGCCCGGCCAACGAGTACCTCTTCATCGTCATCGCATCGCCCGCCGGCGCCTACTTCCCCGGCGGCGTCAAGCCGGTCTCCATCTGGCTGTCCGAGGACCGCGTGCGCGCCGTCCCCGGCGGCATGGGCGACGCCAAGACCGGCGGCAACTACGCCGCGTCGCTGCTCGCCCAGGCCGAAGCCGCCGCGAAGGGCTGCGACCAGGTCGCCTACCTCGACGCCGTGGAGCACAAGTGGGTCGAGGAACTGGGCGGCATGAACCTGTACTTCGTGTACGGGAACCGCATCGTGACCCCCGAGCTCACCGGCTCGCTGCTCGCCGGCATCACCCGTGACTCGCTTCTCCAGCTCGCCAAGGATCTCGGTTACAAGTCCGAGGAGGGCCGCGTCTCCATCGACCAGTGGAAGGCCGACACCGAGAACGGCACGCTCACCGAGGTCTTCGCCTGCGGCACGGCCGCGGTCATCACCCCGGTCGGCCTGGTCAAGTCCGCGAGCGGCGAGTGGAAGCAGTCCGGCGGGCAGCCGGGCGAGGTCACGCTGAAGCTGCGCAAGGCACTTCTGGACATCCAGACCGGCAAGGCGGAGGACATCCACGGCTGGACCCATCAGCTGGGCTGACGTCGGCTTCCGCTGTACGTACGAAGGCCCGCCCCCGGGTTCACACCGGTGGCGGGCCTTCGTCGTCCTGGGGGCGCCGGCGTCAGACGGACGCCTCGACCGTGGACATCTCCGGCGCTGCGACCGCGGCCGTGGCCGGAGCCCGCAGGGTCAGCAGCAGGTAGGTCAGTCCGCCGACCAGGCCCGAGAGGATGAAGCTGCAGTCCACCCCGCCGGTCAGGGCGAGCAACGGGCCTTCGTAGACGGTCGTGGAGACCGCGGCCAGGCCGACCGCCGCGCCCAGGGCCCAGGACGCCGTGGCGCTGACGTTCCAGCCCGCGCGGTACCAGTAGATGCCGCCCCGGGCGCGGCGGTTGAAGACCTGCAGGGCGTCGGGGTCGTACCGGCCGCCGCAGCGCACGTAGCCGATCAGCGTGATGACCGCCCAGGGGGTGCCGATGGCGGTCAGCAGCAGTACGAAGGAGGTCATGGCCGATTGAACGTCCCAGGCGAACGAGCCGAGGAACACGAACGTGGTCGCGACGACGGCGGCCATCACCGTGGCCCTGGTGCGGGTGGCCTTCGGCAGGATCGCGTCCAGGTCGAGGCCCATCGAGTACAGCATCAGACCGGCGTTGCCGACGGAGCCCGCCGAGGCCGCGAGAAGCAGCGGCGCCAGGTACCACAAGGGCGCGGCGTCGACGAGCGGCCCGGCGTACTCGAGACCCGCGCGGGCGGCGAGCGCCGTGTACGTACCGAACAGCTGCGGCACCAGCAGGCCGAGCAGGAGGCCGAGACAGCTCGCCCAGTACACCGTGCGGGTGCTGTGGCGGCGCGGTGAGATGTAGCGCGTGTAGTCGCCGAGCAGCGTGATGAAGGCGACCGGGCCGCTGAGCCCGGCGGCGACGGCCGCGAGCAGCCATGTGGGCCAGAAAGAGCCGAGCAGATACGGGGTGTCGGGCGGCGCGGCCGTGGTGAAGTCGCCCGCGTAGGCGAAGACGCCGAGCAGCAGGAGGGCGACCATGCCGATGGAGAGCACCTTGCTGAGGCGGAGCAGCAGCCGGTAGCCGTAGATCGCGGCGACGACGGTGCAGCCCGCGAGCAGCGTGTACATCAGGGCGCGGGTCGCTCCGCCCTCGGGCAAGCCGATCAGCCGGGACAGGGTGCCGACCATGACGTCGCCGCCGATCCACAGCGTGAGGGCCGTGTACCCGAGCGAGAGCAGCAGGCCGACGACCGAGCCGACGAGCCTGCCGCGTACGCCGAACTGGGCGCCGCTGGACGTCGAGAGGTTGGTCGCCGTGCGCAGGGAGATCAGGGCGAGCGGCGCTGTGACGAGGATGCCGGCCAGCGTGCCGATGACGATCGCGGTCACCGACGGCCACAGGCCGAGCCCGAAGGACGGCGGCAGCCAGCCGAAGACGATGACGCCCAGGCAGAGGTTGGAGCCCAGAAGGATCGACACGAGGTCGCGGGGCCCACTTGTGCGCTCTTCGTCGGGGATCGTGTCGACTCCGCGCTGTTCTATCGGCATGGGGGACTCCCTGCTCGGTCGGCGACTCTTTGAGTGACGCTCAATGTGACTGAGGCGATGGTGGTACGTCAATGCTTCCGTGAACGGAAACTCGACGTTAGAGTGTCGTTCGAACTGGAGGTGTGGTGACGTGCGACTGACCCCGACCGAGCGGGACCGGCTGCTGATCTTCGGCGCCGCCGAACTTGCGCGGGCCCGCCGGGCCCGCGGCCTGAGGCTCAATGTCCCCGAGGCCACCGCGCTCATCGCGGACACCGTCTGCGAGGCGGCGCGCGACGGACGCAGGCTCGCCAAGGCGATCGAGGCCGCGCGCGGCGTGCTGGGCCCCGACGACGTGCTTCCCGGTGTGGCGGACGTGGTCAGCGAGGTCCATGTGGAGGCCGTCTTCGACGACGGATCACGGCTCGCCGTGGTCTCCGACCCCATCGGCGGCGCCGGTCTGGGCGCCGGTGCACCCGGCGCCCTCGTACCCGGCCCCGCGGATGCCGAGCCCGAGCCCGCATTGCGGCTCACCGTGCGCAACACCGCGGCCGTCCCCGTCAGCGTCACCTCGCACTTCCACTTCTTCGAGGCCAACCCCCGGCTCCACTTCGACCGGGCCGCGGCCTACGGCATGCGCCTGTGCGTTCCCGCCGGATCCTCCGTCCGCTTCGACCCGGGCGGCGAGGCCGAGGTCGGCCTGCTGCCCATCGGCGGCGACCGGATCGCGATCGGCTTCGCCGGACTGGTCGACGGCCCGCTGGACGGGCCGGGCGCGAAGGAAGAGGCCCTGCGACGCGCGGCGGCCTGCGGCTACCTGGGCGCGGAGGGCACCTGATGGACCCGTACGAGTACGCATCCGTGCACGGCCCCCGCGCCGGGGACCGTGTCGTCCTGGGCGACAGCGGACTCGTCGTCCGCGTCGAGTCGGACGCCCAGAAGCACGGCGACGAATTCCTCGCCGGTTTCGGCAAGACCGCGCGCGACGGACTGCACCTCAAGGCCGCGGCCGTACGGGAGACCTGCGATGTCGTGATCAGCAACGTGCTGGTCATCGACGCCGTGCAGGGCATCCGCAAGGTGTCCGTCGGCATCCGCGAGGGCCGTATCGCGGCCATCGGGCGGGCCGGGAACCCCGACACCCTCGACGGCGTCGACGTCGTCGTCGGCACGGGCACCGCGATCGTCCCCGGCGAGGGCATGATCGCCACCGCCGGTGCCGTCGACACGCATGTCCATCTGCTCTCGCCGCGGATCATGGAGGCTTCGCTCGCCTCCGGCGTCACCACCGTCATCGGCCAGGAGTTCGGGCCGGTCTGGGGCGTCGGCGTCAACTCGCCCTGGGCCCTGCGGCACGCCTTCAACGCCTTCGACGCCTGGCCCGTCAACATCGGCTTCCTCGCCCGCGGTTCGTCCTCGAACGACGCGCCGCTCGTCGAGGCGCTCGCCGAGGGCGGCGCGTCCGGCTTCAAGGTCCACGAGGACATGGGCGCGCACACCCGCGCCCTCGACACCGCACTTCGGGTGGCCGAGGAGTACGACGTCCAGGTCGCCCTGCACAGCGACGGCCTGAACGAATGCCTGTCCGTCGAGGACACCCTGAAGGTCCTGGACGGCCGTACGATTCACGCCTTCCACATCGAGGGCTGCGGCGGCGGCCACGTACCGAACGTGCTCAAGATGGCCGGTGTGCCGAACGTCATCGGCTCCTCCACCAACCCGACCCTGCCCTTCGGCCGGGACGCCGTCGCCGAGCACTACGGGATGATCGTCTCCGTACACGACCTCAAGACCGACCTTCCCGGCGACGCCGCGATGGCCCGCGACCGGATCCGGGCCGGGACCATGGGCGCGGAGGACGTACTGCACGACCTCGGCGCGATCGGCATCACGTCCTCGGACGCGCAGGGCATGGGGCGCGCGGGCGAGACCGTACGCCGCACCTTCGCGATGGCCGGGAAGATGAAGGCCGAGCTGGGCCCGATGGAGGGCGACGGCGCCTTCGACGACAACGCGCGCGTACTGCGCTACATAGCCAAGCTGACGATCAACCCCGCCGTCGCGCACGGGCTCGCCCACGAGATCGGCTCCATCGAGGTCGGCAAGCTCGCGGACATCGTGCTGTGGAAGCCGCAGTACTTCGGGGCGAAGCCGCAGCTCGTACTGAAGTCGGGCTTCCCGGCGTACGGGGTTACGGGCGACCCGAACGCCGCCACCGACACCTGTGAACCACTCGTCCTGGGGCCGCAGTTCGGGTCGTACGGAGCCACGGCCGCGGACATCTCGGTCGCCTTCGTCGCCGGGGCCGCGACCGAACTGGGGTCCGACATGATGCCGACGCGCCGCCGCCGGGTCGCGGTGCGCGGCACCCGCGGCATCGGCCCCGCCGATCTGTGGCTCAACTCCCGCACCGGCGACGTGGGGGTGGACGGCCGCACCGGCCTGGTCACGCTCGACGGCGAACCGCTGCGGTCCGAGCCCGCCGACTCGATCTCCCTCAACCGCCTCTACTTCCTGTAAGGGATCACCGATGACCTTCCGTATGCCGCCCGAGTGGGCCCCGCACGAGCGCACCTGGATGGCCTGGCCCGGCCCGAACGTCACCTTCACCGGGGACGACCTCGCCGAGTCCCGCCACGCCTGGGCGTCCGTCGCCCAGGCGGTACGCCGCTTCGAACCGGTCACCATGGTCGTCGGGCCCGGCCAGGCGGCGCAGGCCCGCGCGCTCCTCGGCCCGGACATCGACCTCGTCGAGCGGGAACTGGACGACGCGTGGATGCGCGACATCGGCCCGACCTTCGTCACCGACGGGAAGCAACTGGCCGCCGTGGACTGGGTGTTCAACGGCTGGGGCGCGCAGCAGTGGGCCAGCTGGGACCACGACGCGAAGATCGCCCGCCATGTCGCGGACCTCGCCGGGGTGCCCGTGCACGGCTCGCCCCTCGTCAACGAGGGCGGCGGCATCCACGTCGACGGCGAGGGCACGGTGCTGCTCACGGAGACGGTGCAGCTGGGCCCCGAGCGCAACCCGGGCTGGACGAAGGACGAGGTCGAGGCCGAGATCCACGGGAAGCTCGGCACGACCAAGGCGATCTGGCTGCGGCGCGGCCTGAGTGCCGACTATCCGCCGCACGGCTTCGGCACCCTGGGCCACGTCGACATCGTCGCCGCCTTCGCCGGTCCTGGCGTCATAGTGGCCCACACCCAGCCGGACCCCGCCCACCCCGACCACGAGCTCTGCAAGGAGAACGTGGAGATGCTCCAGCTCCAGACGGACGCACGCGGCCGCCGCATCGAGATCATCGAGGTCCCCGCGCCCACGGTCACACGGGACGACGACGGCGGCTGGACCGACTACTCCTACATCAACCACTACGTCTGCAACGGGGGTGTGGTGCTGTGCTCCTTCGACGACCCGCGCGACGAGATCGCCGCGGGCATCTTCCGCAGGCTCTATCCGGACCGTACGGTCACGCTGGTCGACGCCCGGACGATCTTCGCCGGGGGCGGCGGCATCCACTGCATCACGCAGCAGCAGCCGAGGGTCTGATCGTCCGCCCTCCTGGCGGTTCGCGATCCGGTAGAACATACGGGTGAACGTGTTCCTGAGTGCGGTTGCCGCCCTATGACCCCCGCCCCGCGCCGTCGCAATATCGCGCCGCCCAGAGAGTCCGTGCTCGCAGCCGCCATGGCCACCATCGCCGAGCGCGGGCTCGACGGGCTGACGATGGCCGGGCTCGGGCGGGAGGTCGGGATGAGCAGCGGCCATCTGCTCTATTACTTCCGCACCAAGGACGAACTGCTGCTCCAGACACTGGAGTGGAGCGAGGGCCGCCTCGGCGCCGAGCGCGGCGCGTTGCTCTCCCGGCAGGGCCCGGTGCGCGAGCGGCTCGACGCGTACGTCGAGCTGTACGTGCCCGACGGACCGCGCGACCCCCACTGGACGCTCTGGCTCGAAGTCTGGAACCGCTCGCAGAGCGCCGACGCCGACGCGCGGGCCCGCCAGGCCGCCATCGAGGGGGTCTGGCACCGGGATCTGGTCGCGCTGCTCGCCGAGGGGATCTCGCGCGGCGAGTTCCGCGCGGTCGACGCCGACCGCTACGCCGCCCGTCTGCGTGCCCTCCTCGACGGCTTCAGCGTGCATGTCGCCGTCGGCATACCGGGCACCGGGCGGCCCCAGGTTCTGGCCCATGTGAGGGAGTTCCTCGACGACTCGCTCTTCCCGGGAGCGTAGGACCTTCGGCCGCATGTCCTCGCCGGACGGGGCTGAAATGTGCGGCCCCGGCGCGTGGGTGACCGCATCGTGAGACTGTCGTCCACACCCGCCCCGGCTGTGGCAAACTGCCACCGTGCTCTCATTCGCCATGATTATCGGCAAGAGCGCGCCGGTCCGCAGTGACCGCTGACCCGTGGACAGTAACCCCCCCGCGGCAGCGGCACCGTGCCCCAGACCCGCGCGCAGACCTCTCGCACCCGCGAGAGGTTTTTTCGTTTTACGGCCCCACCCCGGCCAAGGAGCGAACCGCGCGAAGATGGGGGCAAGTGGAGCCAGAACTTCCGGAGCCACGAATCCGACAGGAGTCAACTCAGCCATGACCACGGAGACCGACGACAGCTTCCATGTCTTCGACACGACGCTCCGCGACGGAGCCCAGCGCGAGGGCATCAACCTCACAGTCGCGGACAAGCTGACCATCGCCCGGCACCTGGACGAATTCGGCGTGGGCTTCATCGAGGGCGGCTGGCCCGGTGCCAACCCCCGGGACACGGAGTTCTTCTCCCGCGCCCAGCAGGAGATCACCTTCCAGCACGCCCAGCTCGTCGCCTTCGGCGCCACCCGCCGCCCCGGCGCCAGGGCCGCTGAGGACCCCCAGGTCAGGGCCCTCCTGGAATCGGGCGCTCCGGTGATCACCCTGGTCGCCAAATCGCACGACCGGCATGTCGAGCTCGCCCTGCGCACCACCCTCGAAGAGAACCTGGAGATGGTCCGCGACACCGTCTCCCACCTGCGCGAACAGGGCCGCCGCGTCTTCGTGGACTGTGAGCACTTCTTCGACGGCTACCGCGCCAATCCGGAGTACGCCAAGGCCGTGGTCCGCGCCGCGGCCGACGCGGGCGCCGATGTCGTCGTGCTGTGCGACACCAACGGCGGCATGCTCCCGGCCCAGATCCAGGCCGTCGTCTCCACCGTCCTCGCGGACACCGGCGCGCGTCTGGGCATCCACGCCCAGGACGACACCGGATGCGCCGTCGCCAACACCCTCGCCGCCGTCGACGCCGGCGCGACGCACGTCCAGTGCACCGCCAACGGCTACGGCGAGCGCGTCGGCAACGCCAACCTGTTCCCGGTCGTGGCCGCGCTGGAGCTCAAGTACGCGATGAAGGTGCTGCCCGAGGGCGCGCTGGCCGAGATGACCCGTATCTCGCACGCCATCGCCGAGGTCGTCAACCTCACGCCCTCGACCCACCAGCCCTATGTGGGGGTCTCGGCCTTCGCGCACAAGGCCGGGCTGCACGCCTCCGCCATCAAGGTGGACCCCGATCTCTACCAGCACATCGACCCCGAGCAGGTCGGCAACACCATGCGGATGCTCGTCTCCGACATGGCGGGCCGCGCCTCCATCGAGCTCAAGGGCAAAGAGCTCGGCATCGACCTCGGCGGCGACCGCGCGCTGGTCGGCCGGGTCGTCGAGCGGGTCAAGGAGCGCGAGCTCAAGGGCTACACCTACGAGGCCGCGGACGCCTCCTTCGAGCTGCTGCTGCGCGAGGAGGCGGAGGGCCGGGCGCGCCGTTACTTCCGTACGGAGTCCTGGCGGGCCATCGTCGAGGACCGCCCCGACGGCACGCACGCCAACGAGGCCACGGTGAAGCTGTGGGCCAAGGGCGAGCGCATCGTCGCCACCGCCGAGGGCAACGGCCCGGTCAACGCGCTGGACCGGGCGATGCGGGTCGGGCTGGAGAAGATCTATCCGCAGCTCGCCAAGCTGGAGCTGATCGACTACAAGGTCCGCATCCTCGAAGGCCGCCACGGCTCCGAGTCCACCACCCGCGTCCTGATCACCACGGGCGACGGAGGCGGCGAGTGGGCCACGGTCGGCGTTGCCGACAATGTCATCGCCGCCTCCTGGCAGGCACTGGAGGATGCGTACACCTACGGCCTGCTGCGCGCCGGGGTCGAGCCCGCCGAGTAGCGGCTGGACAGGTTCAGCGCTGCGGGGCTCAGGTCTGGAGCCGCCACTTCTGGTTGGCGGCTCCGGTGCACGACCAGATCTGCGCCCGGGCCCCGTTCGCCGATGAATTGCCGGTCACGTCAAGGCACTTGTCGGCCGGGGCGTTCACCAGGTCACCGGTGGACGCCTGCCACCGCCACCGCTGCGCGCCCGAGCCGTTGCACCCGTACAGCTGGACCTTGCGCGTCGTGTGTGGGGTCGAGGCGTGAGTCACCTTCTCGGCCGTGAACGGCCGGGCTTGTGTGCTCGGTTGCGTTCACACCTTGTCGCGCTCCCGACTGTCCCCTACGGCAGGACGGTCACGGGTCGCATCTCCTCGCACACGGCTACGTCGGGGCGGGGACGGGCATGGTGACGAATGCCCACGCCGAGCGTGCGCGATCGCGCACGTTGACCCCGGCGACGACGTCGGCGGGCCCAGCGAGCCCGCACCGACGACACGAAAAGTGGTCCCGAGTAGGCCGGTTGGCCTTCTCGGTGTGCCCGCAGCGCGGACAGCGCTGCGAGGTGTAGGCCGCGTCCACCTCGAGGAACGGCACCCCGGCCCGCCGGGCCTTGTAGGCGAGATGCTGCCCGAGCTGGTGGAAGGCCCAGGATGAGAGGGTGCTCCGCTGGTCGCGTCGAAGCCGTACCCGCTCGCGAATCCCGTCGAGTTCCTCGACAGCCACTCCGCGACCGGTGCGTTGCGCGACGGACACAATCTCCCTGCTGATGCAGTGGTTCACATGCGCGGCATGGCAGTGCTCCCTTCTTCGTCCTCCGCGTGAGACGGCGGGTGGCCGAGGGGGTGTTCTTGTTGCGGCCATCAATGGCTTGTGTATTCAGGACCTGAACGCGTAACGGCCGTGGTCCGCCTGAGGGTTGGGTTCGGACCAATCTCGGTGTTAAGTATTGACGGCACTCTTCGCCAGGGGTTAACTCACCGCCCAGACCCCGGAACCGGTTCCGGGACCGGTTCCAGCACGCGCCCAAGATCTAGACGCGGAGGCCCCGATGCGAGTCACGATCGCCGACGTCGCACGTGAGGCGGGGGTCAGCAAGACCACCGTGTCCCGCGTCCTGAACACCAAGGGCGAGGTGGACTCCGGGACGGCTTCCCGTGTTCGTGAAGTGATCGCAAGCCTCGGCTATGTGCCCAGCAGCGGCGCCGTCGGCCTGGCCCGCGGCACCAGCCGTACGGTCGGAATGCTGACGCCCCCGCTGACCTGGCCCTGGATGGGCGAGGTCCTCCAGGGAGTCGTCGACACCGTCGAGGCCGCCGACTACGGGCTGCTGCTCTTCACCTGCAACCGCGGCGCCGAGTCCGTCGAGCGCTTCACCAGCCAGGTCTCGGCCCGCGCCTTCGACGGACTGCTCGTGATCGAACCGGAGAACACCCTCGGCACGATCACCGCGATGCACCGCGATGGCCTCCCGGTCGTCCTCATCGACGACCGCGGCCACCACCCCGAATTCCCCTCCGTCGCGACCACCAACCGTGAGGGCGGAGCCTCCGCGGCCCGGCATCTGCTGGCCTCGGGCCGCACCCGCCCGCTGATCGTCACCGGCCGCCGCCACTTCGGCTGCGTACGCGACCGGCTGGACGGCTTCCGGGACGTCCTGCCGACCGGCACGATCGCCGAGGGCGACTTCACCGAGCTCTCCGGACAGCTCGCTGTCGAACGGCACCTCGCCGACGGCACCCCCTTCGACTCGGTCTTCGCGCACAACGACCTCAGCGCGGTCGGCGTGCTGAGAGCCCTGCGTGCCGCCGGCCGGAGCGTGCCCGACGACATCGCCGTCGTCGGCTTCGACGACCTCCCCGTCGCGCAGCACACCGAACCGCCCCTGACGACCGTGCGCCAGCCCATGCGGGAGATGGGAGAAACGGCGGCGCGGATGCTGCTCGCCCACCTCGGCGGCACCCCGGCGCCGGACGAACCGGTCGTCCTCCCCACGGAGTTGGTCGTCCGCCGCTCCGCGCCCTGACCTGTCGCCGCGCCTGACCTGTTCCTGCGTCATGACCTACGAAGGAGCCGCAATGCCACCCCGCACCCGCACGCGCTTCAAAAGCAGAGCCGGAACCGGAACCAGGACCACAACCGCGGTGCTCGCCGCGACCGCCGTGCTCGCCGGTCTGCTGGCCGCCGCCGTCCCCAGTGCCGCCGCCGACGACCCCGCCCCCGTCGCCGTCGACCGATTCGAGGGCGAGGTCCCCTTCGCGAACCCGCCCGCCGAGGGCATCTTCACCTGGGGCAGTGACGCCGACGACCAGCCCAGGCTGGAGCTCAAGGAGCGAGCCGACGCCCCCGATGGCGCCAAGGTCCTCGAAGGCAGCTACGACATCAGCGGCTGGGGCGGACTCACCCACGACTTCGCCTTCGACAAGCCCGCCCACGACTGGACGGCTCACAAGGGCATCCGCTTCTGGTGGTACGGCCAGAACACCGCACCCCTGCCGCCCGGCTCCGGCAAGCGCATCAACTTCGAGCTCAAGGACGGCGGCGCCAACGGCGAGGCGTCCGAGCTGTGGACCACGTCGTTCACCGACGACTGGGAGGGCTGGCACCTCGTCGAGATCCCCTTCGCCGACTTCGTCTACCGCGCCGACTACCAGCCCGTCGGCGGCATCGACCAGATCCTCGGACTCAACGAGATGTGGGGATACGCGCTCACCCTGCCGCCCGGCGCGCCCGGAAAGTTCGCGATGGACGGCGTCGAGCTGTACGGAAAGGCAGACCCGGCCCTGAAGGCGAAGGTCATCACCGACGCCGCCGTGTACCCGGTCGACGAGGGCGGCACCGCCCAGGTGAAGATCTCCGTCGCCACCACCGGCTCCGGCCCGATCGACGAGCCCGTGACCGTTGCGTACACGACCGAGGGCGGCAGCGCCGAAGCGGGCACGGACTACGCCCCGGCCTCCGGCACCGTCACCTTCCCTGCCGGATCGGTCTCCGGTACGTCCAAGACCGTCGCCGTCGCCACCAAGAAGGACTCCGCGGCCGAGTCCGCCGAGACGATCCCGCTCAAACTCACCGTCACCGGCGCCAAGCCCCCGGCCGAGACCCCGCAGGTCGTCGTCGACGCCCACGGACTGCCGTATCTCGACGCCGGGCTCCCGGTGAAGAAGCGCGTCGCCGACCTCCTCTCCCGGATGACACTCGCGGAGAAGGCCGGCCAGATGACCCAGGCCGAGCGCAACGCCCTCAAGTCCCAGGGAGACATCGCACGGTACGACCTCGGCTCACTGCTCTCCGGCGGCGGCTCGGTGCCCACGCCCAACGCCCCCGAGGCCTGGGCCAAAATGGTCGACGCCTACCAACTGCGCGCCCAGGCAACGCGGTTCCAGATCCCGCTGATCTACGGCGTGGACGCGGTCCACGGCCACAACAATGTCATCGGGTCGACGATCATGCCGCACAACATCGGCATCGGGGCCACCCGGGACCCGGCCGTCGCCGAGAAGACCGGAGCGGTGACGGCGAAGGAAGTGCGCGCCACCGGCATTCCGTGGGACTTCGCCCCCTGCCTCTGCGTCACCCGCGACGAGCGCTGGGGCCGCTCGTACGAGGCCTTCGGCGAGGACCCGGCCTTGGTCACCGCCATGGAGACCGTCATCAAGGGCATGCAGGGACCGCCGTCCGGCAAGGATCTCGACCGCAACGACAAGGTGCTGACCACCGCAAAGCACTTCGTCGGCGACGGCGGCACGGAGTACGGCTCGTCCGCCACCGGCTCGTACACGATCGACCAGGGCATCACCAAGGTCACCCGTCAGGAGCTGGAAGCGGTCCACCTCGCGCCCTTCGCCGAAGCGGTGAAGCGCGGCACCGGCTCGGTCATGCCCTCGTACTCCTCGCTCGACATCGCCGGCGACGACCAGGGCCCCGTGAAGATGCACGCCAGTGCCGAGATGATCAACGGCGTGCTCAAGGACCGCATGGGCTTCAAGGGCTTCGTCATCAGCGACTGGCAGGCGATCGACCAGATTCCCGGCGACTACGCGAGTGACGTCCGCACGTCGGTGAACGCGGGACTCGACATGATCATGGTCCCGACGGCGTACCCCGACTTCCACAAGACCCTGCAGGACGAGGTGAACGCGGGCCGCATCAGCCGGGCCAGGATCGACGACGCGGTCTCCCGGATCCTGACCCAGAAGTTCACGCTCGGCCTCTTCGAGAAGCCGTACGCGGACACCGCCAACATCGGCACCGTCGGCTCGGCCGCACACCGCGCGGTCGCCCGCGAGGCCGCCGCCAAGTCCCAGGTCCTGCTGAAGAACGACGGCGCGGTGCTGCCGCTGAAGCCGTCGCAGAAGGTGTACGTCGCCGGGTCCAACGCCGACGACCTCGGCAACCAGGCCGGCGGCTGGACCGTCACCTGGCAGGGCTCCTCAGGAAAGATCACCACCGGCACGACGATCCTGGAGGCCATGAAGAAGGCCGCACCGGACGCGGCCCTCACCTACTCCAAGGACGCCTCCGCGCCGACGGACGGCCATGACGTCGGCGTGGTCGTCGTCGGCGAAACCCCGTACGCGGAGGGCATCGGCGACGTCGGCAACGGCCACGACCTGGAGCTCGGCGCCGCGGACAAGGCGGCGGTCGACAAGGTCTGCGGGGCCATGAAGTGCGCGGTCCTCATCGTCTCGGGCCGCCCCCAGCTCATCGGCGGCCGCCTCGGCGACATCGACGCGCTCGTCGCCTCCTGGCTCCCCGGCACGGAGGGCGACGGCGTCGCCGATGTCCTCTACGGCAAGCGGCCCTTCACCGGCCAGCTCCCGGTCACCTGGCCCAAGTCGGCGGGCCAGCTGCCGATCAACGTCGGCGACGCGGTTTACGACCCGCAGTACCCCTACGGCTGGGGCCTGACCACGCTCCGCAAACCCCCGTCGGGAGGGGAGCTCACCCTCAAGGCGATCGCCCTCGCGGCAAGGATTCTGGAGGCGGCGGGCCGCGGCGACTCCCCGGAGGCCCGGGCGCTCGTCTCCCAGGCCCGCCTGATCGCCCAGCAGAAGATCGGCCAGCACGTGACGCCGGCGTCGGCGAAGCCGTTCGCGGAGGCGGATCACTTGGCGCTGGGGGGTGAGGTGAGCGGTGCGGTGGCGAGGCTGACGGCGGCGTTCAGGGCGGGTTAGTCCCCGGGGCGCTGCCCCCGGACCCCCGCGCCTCAATCGCCGGCGGGGCTGGATTGTGCGGCTGGGCCGCACATTCAGCCCGTCCGGCGTTTGAGGACATGCGGCCGAAGGTCGCATACGGGGTCCGGGGCGAAGCCCCGTCGGGGGTCCGGGGGCAGCGCCCCCAGCTCGGGATGGGGGTACCTCCCACGGCCGCCAGGCCGTAGGGGGAGGGCGGGGTGGGGAACAGCCCCGCCGCAGGCGCACCGCGTCCCCGGACCGTAAGCCCCGCGCTTGTCCGGATTCGCCCTGATTCGGGTAGCGTCGAAGTATGAAGACCCGGCTGCTCACCGCACTGTCCGGTCTGCTGCTCGCCTTCTCCGCCACCGCCCTCCTCGCGGCGCCGGAAGCGCAAGCCGCCACCGGCCCCGAGACCGTGGCCGAAGCGCTGAAGAAGAGCCCGGTCTACGTCGATCCCCGCGCCTCCGGCCAGCTGTCGAAGGCCGACGCCGACGCCCTGACCCAGAAGATCAAGGACGCCGACAAGCCCCTCTTCGTGGCCGTCCTTCCCAACGCCGCCGAGTTCCCCCCGGACTCGGTCCTGCGCAACCTCCGCACCGAGACCGGCATCACCGGCCTGTACGCCGTCCGCCTCGGCAACGGCTTCAACGCGGGCGCGGACCGCAGCGTCATGTCCAACCAGGCCGTGCAGAACCTCGTCACCGCGGTCAAGACGCCCCCCGGCGCCGACGCCGCGACCCAGCTGAACAACTTCGTCGACCAGGCACTGCCCCAGCTGCGCGGCAACGCCCCGTCCTCCTGGGGCACCGGCCCCGACGACAGCTCGGACCACGGAACCCTGATCGTGCTCGGCGCGGTCGTGGCCGCCGGCGGCGCGGGCGCGTACACGATCGTCCGCCGCAAGCGCCAGAAGAAGGCCGCCGAGGAGCGTGCCGCGCTCGACAAGCTGCGCGTGGTCGTCGACGAGGACATCACCGCCTTCGGCGAGGAGCTCGACCGGCTCGACTTCCACCCTTCGGAGAAGGGCGCGGACGATGCCATGCGCGCCGACTACGAGCGCGCACTCGACTCGTACGACAGGGCGAAATCCCTGATGGGCGGGGCCGAACACCCCAGTGACGTACGCCCCGTCACGCAAGCCCTCGAAGACGGCCGGTTCTCACTCGCGGTCCTGGACGCCCGCCGTACGGGCGAGGCCATTCCGGAGCGCCGGGCCCCCTGCTTCTTCGACCCGCGCCACGGCCCCTCGACGACGGACGTGATGTGGATTCCCTCGGGTGGCGGCACGCCCCGCGAGGTCCCGGGTGGCGGCATGCCCCGCGAGGTCCCGGTCTGCGCCGCCGACGCGGCCCGTCTGGAGGACGGCGAGGACCCGATGGCCCGCACGGTCGACACGGCGTCCGGCCGCCGCCCGTACTGGGAGGCGGGCCCCGCCTACGGCCCGTGGGCGGGCGGCTACTTCGGCGGCGGCCTCCTGCCCGGCCTGCTCGTCGGCACGCTGCTGGGCAGCGCGCTCTCCACCCCGGCGTACGCGGCGGAGTACGGCGGCGGCGACTACAGCGGCGGTGACTACTCCGGGGCCGACTTCAGCTCCTCCGACTTCGGCGGAGGCGACTGGGGCGGCGGCGGAGACTTCGGAGGCGGGGGCGGATTCGACGGAGGAGGTGGCTTCTGATGCAGACCAAGAAGTGGAATGTCGAGATCGTCATCACGGAGAACGACCACCTGACCAAGGCCGAGGCCAGGCTGCGTGGTCAGAACTCGGAACTGATCCTCGGAGAAGGCACGGCGCACCGTAATCGTGCGGACCAGAACGTCCCGCACATCGGAGACGAACTGGCCGTGGCCCGTGCCCTCAGCGAGGTGACTCATCGGCTGCTGCACGAAGCGGCAGCGGAGATCGAGACCCACACCGGCCAGCGGGTGGATCACCTCCGCGCGTGACTCAGCGCTCGGCTACGAAGGCGGCCCAGGCGTCCGGAGCGACGGTGAGGACGGGCCCGCTGGGGTTCTTGGAGTCACGGATGTGTACGGCGAGGGGGTGGGTGGAGACCTCTACGCAGTCTCCGCCCTGGCTGCCGCTGTAGCTGGACTTCCGCCAGTCGTACGCGACTTCGACGCAGTCTCCACCTTGGTCGCTGCTGTAACTGGACTTGAACCAGTTCATGACTCTCCTAGCAGTTCGTCCAGCATGCCCATGCTCTCCGCGGGGGAGAGGGCCTGCGAACGCAGCATCCCATATTTCTGCTGAAGGACACTGACCTTGTCTGGATCATCATGCAGGAAGCTGACCAACTGCCCCTCGACATACGCCAGGTGGTCGTGGTCGGGCGTCTCCAGCAGCACCACGGGGCCAGCCAGTCCCGCGTGGACCTCCCTGTCGGTGGGCATGATTTGCAGCCCCAGGAAAGGGAGTTCGGCGCAGCGCCGGAGATGCCGGATCTGCTCGCGCAGCACAGAGCGGCCTCCGATGGGGCGGTGCAGCATGACCTCCTCCAGCAGGAAGTTCGCCATTACTCGGGGCTTGCGCTGGAAGACCTTCTGCCGCGCAAGTCGAGCCGAAACCCACTCCTCCACCTCGTCCTCGTCCAGGGGTGGATACAGGCAGGAGAAGACGGCGCGGGCGTACTCCTCGGTCTGGAGCAACCCCGGCACGACGTGGTCCTGGTACGACAGCAGGGTCAGGGCATCCTGCTCGTGGCCGACGTAATCCTGCGCGAACGCCGGGAACCGCTCCCGCTCCGGCACCTTCCGTACCGCCGTCTGCAGCGCCATCTTCGTTTCGAGCAGCTCGTCGAGGATCTCCGCCAGGTCCAGCTTCAGCGGCCTGCGGCCCTGCTCGATGGACGCGATCGTTTCCTCCCCCGCGCCCAGCTGCCGCGCGAGCTCCGCCTGGGTCAAACGTGCCGCGTTCCGGAAGACGGCGAGCTGTGCGCCGATGACGTGCCATGAAGTGACCCGCTTGGGCCGTTTAGCCGAGTGCATGGTCGCCCCTTTCCCATCACGGGGTGCGCTTGACCCGTCACGGGCCGTACGAACTGGCCGTACGGCTCAGCGCACCGGTCCACATGGGGGGCGTAAATCGAACCACTACTGAAAGTGCTCGAACAGCGACCGTACGTGATTGACCGTGATCATTTTTGCGCGCTTGACTCGTGCGCATGCCAAACCGAACGAGGCTCAAAGCCTTTGCCGCCGCGGCCCTTGCCGCCATCCTGATGTCCGCCGGACCGCTCTCCGCGTCCGCCGAGCCGTCGGCGCCCAGCCCGGCCCCGCTGTATCTCTCCGCGAAGGCCCTGAAGGGCCGCTACATCGTGACGCTCAGTGCGAGCGCCGACCCGGACGAGCTGGTGCGCAAGCTCGGTCTGACGTCGCAGTACTCCTACAAGTCCGCACTGCGCGGCTTCGCCACCACGCTCACCGCGCTTCAGCTGAAGACGGTGCGTACGACGCCCGGTGTGTCTGCCGTCGAGCAGGACGCCGAGGTCACCGCGCTGCCCACGGAGGAGGTCCGTGCGCCGCGCGTATCGTCCGCGTCCTGGGGTCTCGACCGGATCGATCAGCGCCGTCTGCCGCTCAGCACCGGGTACAGCGTGAAGGGCACCGGCACTGGTGTCACCGCGTACATCCTGGACACCGGAATCGACTTCGGCCACAGCGAGTTCGGCGGGCGCGCCACATACGGCTATGACGTCGTCGGGGACGGCCTGCGCGGCCGGGACTGCCAGGGGCACGGAACGCATGTCGCGGGCACGGTCGGCGGCGCGACCTACGGTGTCGCGCGCGGTGCGTCGCTCGTGAGTGTCCGCGTACTCGACTGTGAGGGCACGGGCACCTGGTCGGGAGTCCTCGCCGGGTTCGACTGGGTGGCCGAGCACGCCGTGCAGCCCGCCGTGCTCAACGCCTCCCTCGGCGGCGACAAGTCCGTCACGGTGAACGAGGCGGCGACCGCGCTCGCGGACAGCGGAGTCCTGCCGGTCGTCGCGGCGGGCAACGAAGCGACGGACGCCTGCGATGTTTCGCCGGCGTCCGCGGACGGCGTGGTCACGGTCGCCGCGTCCGGCCGCCGCGACGAGGAGACCGACTTCTCGAACTACGGCGAATGCGTCTCGCTCTACGCTCCCGGCGCCGCCATCGTCTCCGCGAAGCTCGGCGGCGGCAGTGTCGCCCTGAGCGGCACGTCCATGGCTTCTCCGCATGTCGCGGGGGCTGCCGCGCTCTACAAGGCGATCAACCCGACCGCGGCGCCGGACCAGGTCGCGACCTGGCTGGACATCTGGTCCACCAGGAACGTCCTGACCAGTGTCAGCCCCGGGTCGCCCAACAAGCTCCTCTACACCGGCGGCCTCTGAGCCGCGGTATCAGGCGGCCGCACGACCGAGCGCCCGCCCCGGCCGCGGGGGACGGCAGGGCGGGCGCGCTCAGGGGGTGGGGCACCGAGGATCAGGCGGCTGCCTTGATGGCGGAGATGTCGAAGGTCAGCTTGACCTTGTCGCTGACCATGACGCCGCCGGTCTCGAGCGCCGCGTTCCAGGTCAGGCCCCAGTCGGAGCGCAGGATCTCGGCCTTGCCCTCGAAGCCGACGCGCTCGTTGCCGTAGGGGTCGGTGGCCGAGCCGTTGAACTCCAGGTCGATGGCGAGCGGGCGCGTGACGTCCTTGATCGTCAGGTCGCCGGTGATGCGGTAAGTGTCGCCGCCCAGCTGTTCGGCCTGCGTGGAGCGGAAGGTCATCAGCGGGTACTGCTCGGCCTCGAAGAAGTCGCCGCTGCGCAGGTGGCCGTCGCGGTCGGCGATCCCGGTGTCGATGCTGGCGATCTTGACGTCGATCTCGGCGGTCGAGTGGTGGGGGTCGGCGCCGTTCAGGTGCAGGCTGCCGGAGAAGTCGCCGAACGAGCCGCGGACGTTGGTGACCATGGCGTGGCGGACGGTGAAGCCGATGCTGCTGTGGGCCGGGTCGATGCTGTAGTCGCCGGTGAGGGCGATCAGCGCCGGGTCCACCTCGCGGGTGGTGGTGGCGGTGGCTACAGCGGTGTCGGCCTTGCGGTTGAAGAGACCCATGACGCACTCCTTGGGGGACGTGGTTGCGTGTTGTTTAAGCTTCAACGACATCGACTGTAGATGCATTCCCTTCAAAGTTCAACATCTTCGCGAGAGGTTCACCCGGAGGTCGCGGCAGCGCTCTGGCGGACGCGCGTAGAAGTCGGGACCATCGCTCTGCTCCACCTGCACGGCGCTCCACCTGCACGGCCGTCCCCCAGGAATCCACGGTCCTCAAGGGTCATCAGCAGGAGGGAACCCCATGAAAATCCGCTCCGTAACAACCGCCCTCGCGCTCCTCACCGGCGCGCTCTTCGCGCCCGGCTTCGGCGTCATCACCGGCGCGACCGATGCTCACGCGGTCACCAAGATCAGCCATGCCACGGCGACATCGATGTTCCGCTCGTCCGGGATCACGTGGTCCTCGTCCGGCGGCTGTTCCGACCGCAACAACCCGACGTGTACGTCCTTCGAGCAGCTGAACCTCGCGACCGCGAAGGGGGCGCAGACGCTCAGGAGCGCGAGCGGGTGCGCGCTCAACATCACCGGGGGTACGGAGGCCGGGCACGCGGGCGGGACGTACTCGCACTGGAACGGCTACAAGCTGGACTACAGCAAGTACACGTGCGTCGGGAACTACATCAGGAACACCTTCACGTACATCGGGGCGCGGCCCGGTGACGGGGCTCCGCAGTGGAGGTCGGGGTCGGGGAACATCTACGCGGACGAGGGCAGCCACTGGGATGTCCTGTACTACAACTGCGGCGGCTGCTGACGGGGGCCTGCGGCGCTGTTCCCCACCCCGCCCGTTCCCTTAACCGGGGCTCCGCCCCGGACCCCTTGCGGGGGCTCCGCCCCGGACCCCGCGCCTCAATCGCCGGCGGGGCTGAACTATTCAGCCCCGCCGGCGTTTGAGGACATGCGGCCGGAGGTCGCATACGGGGTCCGGGGCGAAGCCCCGTCGGGGGGTCTGGGGGCTTGCCCCCAGTTCGGGATGGGGGTACCTCCCACGGCCGCCAGGCCGTAGGGGGAGGGCGGGGTGGGGAACAGGCGCCCCCCGCCCCCGCCCCCGCCGACCTGCCGTCAGGCGCCCACCGTCACCGTGAACCGCCTCGGGTTCCCGTCGAACGCCGCCCCCGACACGTCCGGCTGCCCGTCCGGCCGGACATCGTCGTACGGGAAGGCATAGCCGATCGGGGTGTTCGCGTGGACCACGCGCGACCAGTGGTTGGTGGCCGGGTCCAGGTAGTAGTCCGCCGTGGTCGCACCGTTCGGCTGGTCGGGATGCGTCAGCAGTGTCGTCCGGTTGAAGGCGGCCGCGATCCTGGCCAGCAGGGCCTTCTTATCGTCGGGGTCGCCGGGGTTGTTGGCGAAGGGCCCGTGGTTGCAGGTGAAGATGTCCTTCGAGGCGGGCCTGGCGAAGCTGTGCCCGCCGGTGAAGCTGAGGACGTCGCCGTTCACGCGGCCGGTGAGCACGCCGCGCCCGCCCTGGAGGTCGACCTTGAGGTCTGTGGAGCGGTATTTCTCCCAGACCTTGTCGATGTAGTCGTCGAAGACGTCCCGGAAGGGCATCTCGGCCGGCCGGTCGAAGTAGGGCGCCATCACGGTCTGCGGTGAGATGACCCGCAGTACCTCGCCGTCCGACCCGCGGATGATCAGCTTGTCCCAGGGCTGCCCGTCGCGTGCGGCCTGCGCGGTGAGGTCGTCGGCGATCTTCTTCAGCGCGCCGTCGGGGAGCGGCGCGACGGTGTGGGTCTCGTCGCCTTCGAGCGTGAGGCCGATGGGGAGCGCGGTCACCAGGTCGACGTAGCTGATGTTGGCGAACAGCTGCTGCGGGTTGAAGGTGAACTCGCAGAACGACCAGGTGCGCCGGTAGTTGGGGTCGGCCTCCGTCGCGAAGGCGGGTTCGACGAGGGAGGGCCCGGGGTTGAGGAAGAAGTCGAGCTTGTCGTCGCGTACGAAGTAGACGCGCGCGCCGTACATCTGGGGAAGCGTCAGCACGACCGGGCCCGCGCCCGCCCCCTTCAGCGGGATCGCACAGTCGACGGGGAGCGGGGTCCCCGGCGCGGAGGGGGAGTCGGGCCGGTAGACGCTTCCGTCCGCGCGCAGCAGCACCCACTGGTTGGTGTCCTGCGCGTGGCCGGTGACATAGGCGTGGACCGTGCCGGGCAGCGACTTGTTCTCCAGGGCCAGTTCGCAGGTGGGGGGCGCGGCCTTGGCTCGGGGGCTGAGAGCGCTTCCCCAGGCGGGATACGTGAGTGCGGTCGCTGCAGCGGCTGTTCCTGTCAGGAACATACGTCGGGATATCACGGATGTACTCCTGGAGTTGTGGGGGGAGGCCCACTCTTGCGACGCGTGGAGCAGCCGTCAAGAGTTGTGACTGAGAGCGCTCTCAGATTCTTTCGGGCTTCACAACCTGACGTTCCGTGCGGCGACTTGGACTAACGCGCGGCGGTTGTTGGACTACCGCTCGCCGCAGCGCACGACTTCGTTGACGATGGCGAGAACGGAGGGCTACTCAGTCCCCATGCCACGAAGACTCCGTGCGGCGTGCGCCCTCACCGCCGTCTCATCCGCCGTGTTCGCCCTCGCCGGACCCGCGCTCCCGGCCACCGCGGGAGAGGACGACGTGCCCGCCGTCATCGGCTCGCCGCAGCTCTCGGTCGCCGTGGCCAAGGACTTCCCGCGGGTCCTGACGTACACCGACCGGACCGGTGGGGCCACGCTCCTCGGGAGTACGAGAGCGGTCACCGAGGTCACCCTCAACGGCACGGCGTACGCGGTGCAGTTGAAGGGCACGCCCACCCTCACGGCGTCGAGTGCCGCGTACACACTGGCCTTCGCCGCGCTGGCCGGGGTCGAGATCGACGCGACGCTGACCGTCGCCGGGCGGGCCCTGACCTTCAAGGTCACCGCGGTCCGCGACACCGAGGCCTTCCGCGTGGGCACGATCGACATCCCCGGGCACGACCTCGTCTCGGTCGGCAGTACGGATTCCGGCGCCGAGACCGCCTTCACGCGCCTGGACCCCGACTCGACGAGGACCGCCGACGTCTTCGGCAGGGTCACGGACCAGACGGCGCCGGACGCGGCACCGGTCGGCGCCTCGTACGCCCTCGTCAACACCGGCTCCCTCGCCGCCGCCGTCGAGTCCAACTCCAGCCATGACAAGCCCAGCGGCGCCACCGGCGGCGACGACGCCCGCTTCTGGCACCAGGCCCGCAAGGCCGCGGACGGCAGCACGCGCGTCGGCGTCTGGTCGGGGCAGTGGACCTACCGGGGGAGCGGCGCCCCGAAGCCCGAGAGCGGCAGGGACCTGCCCTGGGCGAAGGTCGTCGTCACCCCCGACGCCAACGGCGACAAGAAGGTCGACTGGCAGGACGGAGCCGTCGCCTTCCGCTCCATCGGGATCAGGGCCCCGGGCAGCGAGCAGACGCCGGACCGGGTGATCACCCATATCCCCTTCAACTTCGCCAGCCAGGCCACCCACCCCTTCCTGCGCACCCTGGACGACGTCAAGCGGATCTCGCTCGCCACCGACGGGCTCGGCCAGCTGGCGCTGCTCAAGGGATACGGCTCCGAGGGCCACGACTCCGCGCATCCCGACTACGGCGGCAACTACAACAAGCGGGCCGGCGGACTCACCGACCTCAATACGCTGCTCAAGGACGGCAAGAAGTGGGGCGCGGCCTTCGGCGTGCATGTGAACGCCACCGAGTCGTACCCGGAGGCGCAGCACTTCAGCGAGAGCCTCGTCGACAAGACCAAGCCCGGCTGGAACTGGCTGAACCAGAGCTACTACATCGACCAGCGCCGGGACATCAACAGCGGTGATCTGGCGCGCAGATTCCAGCAGTTGAGGGACGAGACCGACCGCAATCTCTCCCTCCTCTACATCGACGTGTACTACACGCACGGCTGGATCGCCGACAAGACCGTGCGGGCCGTGCAGGCACAGGGCTGGAACGTCGCCACCGAATGGGCCGACAAGTTCGAACGGGCCTCGCTCTGGTCGCACTGGGCCAATGACCTCGACTACGGCGGGGCCACCAACAAGGGCCTCAACTCCCGGATCATCCGCTTCATCCGCAACGGTGAGAAGGACGTCTGGAACAACCACCCGGTCCTCGGCCAGAGCGCCCTGGAGGACTTCGAGGGCTGGACGGGCGAGAACGACTGGAACGCCTTCTACTCCAATGTCTGGCAGCGCGACCTGCCCGCCAAATACCTCCAGCAGGAGAAGATCACCCGCTGGAAGGGCAACGATCTGACCTTCACCGGCGGTGTCCGGGGCACGGTCGAGGACGGCCGCCGCACCTTCTACGACCACGGCCGCAAGGTCCTGGACGGCGACGCCTATCTGCTGCCGTGGGGCGGCGGCAAGAAGCTCTACCACTACAACAAGGCCGGTGGCAGCAGTAGTTGGGCCGTCGGCGGCGCGGCCTCGTACACCGTCTACAAGCTCACCGACAACGGACGCGTCAAGACCGGCACCGTGCGACCGGTCGGCGGCAGGATCAGCCTCACCGCGGCCGCCGGGCAGCCGTACGTCCTCTACCCGGACCGCGCGCCCGCCCCCGCGGACCCGAGGTGGGGCGAGGGCGGGCCGGTCGCCGACCCCGGCTTCAACGACGCGGGCCTGGACGACTGGTCCACGCGCGGCACGGTCGCCCGGGACACCGACGACCACGGCCGCAACAGTGCCGCGCTCAGCGGGACGTCCGCCGCCTCGCTCTCCCAGCGGCTGACCGGGCTCACCCCCGGGGCCCGCTACACCGCGTCCGCCTGGATCGAGGTCCAGCCGGGGAAGGAGCGCCGTACGACCCTGTCCGCCGGCGGCGCGTCCGTCACCGTCGAGCGCTCGACCGCGAAGGACCAGGTCGCCGCGTCCGACCGGCACGACACCTACTTCCAGCGGGCCAAGGTGAACTTCACCGCGCCCGGGGACGGCACGGCCACCCTCAAGGCCGAGGCGGCGAGCGGCAGTTCGGCGCGGGTGCGGATCGACGACATGCGCGTCGTCAAGAACGCACCCGCGACCAGGCCGGGCACGGTGGCGTACGAGGGCTTCGAGGCCGTCGACCAGGGCTGGGGCCCCTTCCTCAAGGGCGACGCGGGCGGCGTCACCGACCCGCGCACCCACATCGCGCAGAAGCACGCCCCGTACACCCAGACGGGCTGGAACGGGAAGCTGATCGACGACGTGCTGGGCGGGGCCGAGTCCCTGAAGTCCCACGAGGAGAACGCCGGTCTGGTCTACCGCACGGCACCCTGGACCGTGCCGATGAGCAACGGGCACAGCTACCGGGTCGAGTACGACTACCAGTCGAGCAATGCGGGCGCGTACGAGTGGGTCACCGGATACGACCGGATCGGCGCGGACGGGACCCCCGCCTCCGTCGAGACCCGGCGTACCCCGATTGGACAGCAGCGGACTACCGGGCACTTCACCGAGACCGTCACGGCGGGCTGCGGCGACACCTGGACCGGACTGCGCAAGCGGGACGACGCCCCGGACGGTGCCGACTTCGTCCTCGACGGCTTCACCGTCACCGACCTGGGTCCGGCGGACGGGCAGGCGGCCTGCGGGACGCTGAGCGTCGAACCGGCCGCCGAGACCCTGGAACCCGGCCGGAAGAACGAGGTCAAGGCGGTGTTCACCAGCTACGAGGCGCAGCCCGCGGCCGGTGTCTCGATCGCTCTCGCACTGCCCGAGGGGTGGACGGCTGAGCCCGCCGGGCCGGTGTCCTTCGACGCGGTCGCGCCGGGTGCGAAGGTCACCGGGAGCTGGCAGGTCACACCGCCCGCGGACGCGAAGTACCAGACGTACACGCTCGGTTCACAGGTCACGTACACCGTGGGCGCCTCCGCGCGGAAGCTCGCCGCCTCGACCTCCGTACGCACCCTTCCGCCACCGCCCGCCGCCGACGCCTGGGCCAGTGACATCGACTGGACGTCCGCGGAGAACGGCTGGGGGCCGGTCGAGCGCGATGTCTCCAACGGCGAGACGGGGACGGGCGACGGCAGCCCGCTGACGATCGGGGGAGTGGTGTACGCCAAGGGGCTCGGCACGCACGCTCCGGCGAAGGTCCGCTACTACCTGGGCGGGCAGTGCACGTCCTTCACCGCCGAGGTGGGGGTGGACGACGTCCAGACCTCGCGCGGGAGCGTCCAGTTCAGCGTGCTGGCGGACGGCGCAGAGAAGGTGAAGTCGCCGGTCCTGAAGGCCGCGGACGCCGCCTGGCAGCTGACCGCGGACGTCACCGGCGCCTCGTATGCCGATCTGGTCGTGGGCGACAGCGGCGACGGGAACGGCAATGACCACGCCGACTGGGGCAGTGCGCGGTTCAAATGCGGAGCCCCGGGGTAACTGAGCCGCGCTTGCCCCTTGTGTGGAATGCGGAAACCGAGGGGCAAGCGCTTCCCACCCCTTCCAGGAGGCTGCCATGTGGTCACGCCGAACCGTTCTCGGGATGATGGCAGCGAGCGCTTTCGTCCTCGCCTCCCCTGGACCCGCCATGGCCGGTGACGAGTACGAGACCCTGCGGCAGCGCTGGCTGGAGATCAGCCTCGGCACCGGCTACGACCCGACAGCCGAGCCCTACGCGTCCCGCCTCGCCGAGACCGGGCGGCTCGCCGCCGGATTCCGTACCTCCATGGCCCCCACCGACACCTCCCTGTGGCCCGGCCACCCGTTCAACCCGTCCGCCGGGATCACCCAGAGCTACAGCCGCCTGTGGACCATGACCCAGGCGTACGCACAGCCGGGCACCGGCCTCACCGGTGACGCCGGGCTCCTCGCCGACATCGTCCGCGGCCTCGACCATCTCGCGGCGAAGATCTACAACCCCTCCACCACCCGCTACGGCAACTGGTGGGACTGGCAGATAGGCAGCCCCCGCCTCCTCATGGACACCGTCGCCGTCCTGCACGACCGGCTCACCGCCGCACAGCGCGAGGCCGCCTTCGCCGCCGTCGACCACTTCATCCCCGACGCCGTACTCGGCGACTACAGCGGCACCTCCACCGGCGCCAACCGCGTCGACCTGTGCCGCTCCGTCGTGCTGCGCGGCGTCCTCGGACGGAACCCGGGCAGGATCGCCCTCGCCCGGGACGCCCTCTCGCCCGTCTTCCCCTACGTCACCAAGGGCGACGGCCTCTACGCAGACGGCTCGTTCGTCCAGCACACCTGGGTCGCCTACTCCGGCACGTACGGACAGGTCATGCTCGACGGTCTCGGCCGCCTCTTCGCCCTGCTCGCGGGCTCGGCCTGGGCCGTCACCGACCCCAATCGGCAGATCATCCTGGACAGCGTCGAGCACGCGTACGCGCCGCTGATCCACGACGGGCTGATGATGGACAGCGTCAACGGCCGTGCCATCAGCCGGGGTTACCTCAAGAGCGACGACCGCAGGATCATGCGCAGCGACCATTTCCACGGGCAGGCGCTCATCGCCGCGATCGCGCTGCTCGCGGGCGGGGCATCGGCCGCCGAGCGGGACAGGTGGCACGCCCGGATCAAGGGCTGGATCGAGCGGGACACCGTCACCCCGATCCTCACCGCCGGGCAGTTCGGCGTCGCCGACCTCTCCCGGCTGCACGCGGTCGCCGCCGCGCCCGTGGCCGCGGCGCCCGAGCCGGTCGGCCATCAGCTCTTCGCCTCCATGGACCGGGCCGTGCACCGCCGGCCCGGCTGGGCCGCGAACATCGCCATGGCCTCGGAGCGGATCGCGTACTACGAGTGCGGCAACGGCGAGAACCCTCGCGGCTGGCACACCGGAGCCGGGATGACCTACTGGTGGACCCCCGGCAACGGCGGCCAGTACACCGACTGGTTCTGGCCCACCGTCGACTTCTACCGGCTGCCCGGAACGACCGTGTCGACCAAGCGACTTGCCGACCGGGCGGGCGGTGAATGGGGCGAACCCAAGCCCGCCGCGACGTGGGTCGGCGGGGCGAGCGACGGCGAGTTCGCGGCCGTCGGCCAGCATCTGCTCGGCCTCGGCTCCACCCTCCAGGCCCGCAAGTCGTGGTTCTGCGCCGCGGACGCCGTCATCTGCCTGGGCGCGGGCATCACCAGCACCGACGGGTTACCCGTCGAGACGATCGTCGACAACCGCAACCTCGGCGCCGACGGCACGAACGAACTCACCCTCGGCCCTGGCTGGGCCCACCTCGAAGGCCACGGCGGCTGGGTCTTCCCGTGCGGTACGCGGCGACTGCGCACCCTGCGCGAGGAGCGCACCGGAGCCTGGAGCGACATCAACACCACCAGCTCGACCGAGCGCGTCACCCGCCGCTACCAGACCCTCTGGCTCGACCACGGGACCGACCCGGTGGACGCCTCGTACGCGTATCTGCTGATGCCCGGGGCGGGACGCCGCGCGCTCGCCGCCCGCGCCGGGGACGAGCGATGGCTGCGGATCATCGCCAACAGCGAGGCCTGCCAGGCCGTCGCAGTCCGCTCCCTGGGACTGACCGCGGCGAACTTCTGGCAGCCCGGTACGGTGGGCCCCCTCACCGTGACGGCACCGGCGAGTGCCCTCGTTCGGAGTAATCGGCACACTGCGAGCCTTCATTTCAGCGAGCCGCCGCGCACGGGAGCGCCGCTGGAGATCACCTGGCACCACCCGGTGCGTAAGGTGACCAGCAAGGACGCGTCGATCGAAGTCCTCTCCACGGGAGACTCGCTACGGCTGCGGATCACCGGCGGCACCGCCGGAGCCACCCAACACTGTGAAGTGGCTCTCAGGTGAACGCCTTGTTGAACCTCCACAAAGCTTGGTGGCACTCAGCTGGTACTAGGGCTGCAGTGGGCAAGCGTTCTGTCCGGTGGTGACAGGAGAACGCTCCGGAGACTGTGTGGAGTCGACGGGACTGTTTTCTTGGTCGGATCCGTAGGGTCGATGCATGACCGTTTTGGACGAGACCACCAGCGAGCCGAGTGACGCGCGCGGACGTGTGGCCGAACTGCATGCCCTTCGTGAGGAGGCCCGTCGTGGGCCGAGTGAGAGGGCGACCGAGGCGCAGCATGCGAAGGGCAAGCTGACGGCGCGGGAGCGGATCGGGCTGTTGCTGGACGAGGGGTCGTTCCGTGAGGTCGAGCAGTTGCGCCGGCACCGGGCGACGGGGTTCGGTCTGGAGGCGAAGAAGCCGTACACGGATGGTGTGATCACCGGGTGGGGCACGGTCGAGGGCCGCACGGTGTTCGTGTACGCGCATGATTTCCGGATCTTCGGCGGGGCGCTGGGTGAGGCGCATGCCACGAAGATCCACAAGATTATGGACATGGCGATTTCGGCGGGTGCGCCGCTGGTGTCGCTGAACGACGGTGCGGGCGCCCGTATCCAGGAGGGTGTTTCGGCGCTGGCCGGCTATGGCGGGATCTTTCAGCGCAACACGCGTGCGTCGGGGGTGATTCCGCAGATTTCGGTGATGCTGGGCCCGTGCGCGGGCGGGGCTGCCTACAGTCCGGCGCTGACGGATTTCGTGTTCATGGTGCGGGAGACCTCGCAGATGTTCATCACCGGGCCGGATGTGGTCAAGGCGGTGACGGGTGAGGAGATCTCGCAGAACGGGCTGGGCGGTGCGGATGTGCACGCCGAAACGTCGGGGGTGGCGCACTTCGCCTACGACGACGAGGAGACCTGCATCGCCGAGGTGCGCTACCTGCTGGCGATGCTGCCGTCGAACAACCGGGAGAACCCGCCGGTGGTGGCCTCGGACGATCCGGCCGACCGGCGCGGCGATGCGCTGCTGGACCTGGTCCCGGCGGACGGCAACCGGCCCTACGACATGCACAAGGTGATCGAGGAGCTCGTCGACGACGGCGACTACCTGGAGATCCACGAGCGCTGGGCCCGCAACATCATCTGCGCGCTGGCCCGTCTGGACGGGCAGGTGGTGGGCATTGTGGCCAACCAGCCGCAGTCGCTGGCCGGGGTGCTGGACATCGAGGCCTCCGAGAAGGCGGCCCGGTTTGTGCAGATGTGCGACGCGTTCAACATCCCGATCGTGACGCTGCTGGACGTGCCGGGGTTCCTGCCCGGGGTGGACCAGGAGCACGGCGGGATCATCCGGCACGGCGCGAAGCTGCTGTACGCGTACTGCAACGCCACCGTGCCCCGTATTTCGCTGATCCTGCGCAAGGCGTACGGCGGGGCGTACATCGTGATGGACAGCCAGTCCATCGGGGCGGACCTGACCTACGCGTGGCCGACCAACGAGATCGCGGTGATGGGCGCCGAGGGTGCCGCCAATGTCATCTTCCGCCGGCAGATCGCCGATGCCGAGGACCCCGAGGCGATGCGGGTGCGCATGGTCAAGGAGTACAAGGCCGAGCTGATGCACCCGTACTACGCCGCCGAGCGCGGTCTGGTCGACGACGTGATCGACCCGGCCGAGACCCGCGGGGTGCTGATCGCATCCCTGGCCATGCTCCGCACCAAGCACGCCGACCTGCCCTCCCGCAAACACGGCAACCCCCCGCAGTGATCCTGCGAAGACTGGAGCCTGATCGCCCATGAGTACTTCCGCCGAAAGCCCGTTGTCCTCCTCTCTGCTGCGCGTCGAGAAGGGTCACGCCGACCCCGAGGAGCTGGCCGCGATCACCGCGGTGCTGCTCGCGCGTGCGGCCGCGCAGCCTGAGGCTCCGGCTGCGCACCGTGGCCGCTCCACGGCCGGCTGGCGCCGCCTGGAGCGCCAGCGGGGCTTCCAGCCCTCCCACAGCTGGCAGGGCTGACGCCCGGCCCTCCTGCGGCCTTCTGCGGCCCCGCGCACCGGTGTTGGTGTGCGGGGCCGTTGTCCGTTCCCGGGGGCTCCGCCCCCGGACCCCCGCGCCTCAATCGCCGGCGGGGCTGAATTTCGCGTCCGGGACCACGCCTCAATCGCCGGCGGGGCTGGATTGTGCGGCCCTGCCGCACATTCAGCCCGTCCGGCGTTTGAGGACATGCGGCCGAAGGTCGCATACGGGGTCCGGGGCGAAGCCCCGTCGGGGGTCCGGGGGCAGCGCCCCGGTTACGGGAAAGGGCGGGGTGGGGAACAAGCCCGCCGCAGGCGCCCCCCGCACAGCAGAGAACCCCCGCCCTCCCGAAGGAGCGCGGGGGCTTCCCCACAGAGACAGACAGGCGACCGCGGCAAGCGGCTTACCGCAGGCGCGCCATCAGCGCGTGCTCAACCAGGGTGATGAGCGCGGACTTGGCATCGGCACGATGACGGGCGTCCGTCGTGATGATCGGGGTGTCGGGGCCGATCTGCAGCGCCTCCCGCACCTCTTCCGGGTTGTACGGCTGGTGTCCGTCGAAGCCGTTGAGGGCGATGACGAAGGGCAGGCCGCTGTTCTCGAAGTAGTCGACCGCCGGGAAGCAGTCCGCGAGGCGGCGCGTGTCGACGAGGACGACGGCGCCGATGGCGCCGCGGACCAGGTCGTCCCACATGAACCAGAAGCGGTCCTGTCCGGGCGTGCCGAACAGGTAAAGGATCAGGTCCTGGTCCAGGGTGATACGGCCGAAGTCCATGGCGACGGTGGTCGTCGTCTTGTCTCCGGTGTGCGTGAGGTCGTCGATGCCCGCGGACGCAGACGTCATCACGGCTTCGGTACGCAGCGGGTTGATCTCCGAGACGGCGCCGACGAACGTGGTCTTGCCCACGCCGAAGCCGCCCGCCACCACGATCTTCGCGCTGGTGGTTGAGCGGGCTGCACCGCCGCTAGAGCTTGCGAAGTCCACTGAGCACCCTTTCGAGCAGTGTCACGGCTGGCTGGCCGCCGGCGGACTCGTCGCCGCCGGGCTGGTGAATGGCGACAAGTCCGGCCTCCGCCAGGTCGGCGACGAGGATCCGGGCAACGCCGAGGGGAATGGTGAGAAGCGCCGAGATCTCCGCGACCGACTTGATCTCGATGCACAGCCGGCAGATCCGCTGGTGCTCGGGCAACTGCCCTTGCAGCCGGGAGGGATCGGCCGTGGTGCTGACCAGTGCCTCGATGGCGAGCTGGTAGCGCGGCCGCGTACGGCCGCCGGTCATGGCGTAGGGACGCACCAGCGGGTTGTGCGCCGCGGGTGCGGCCTCCGGCGCCCGCCGGGGCTGCACCGGCTGAATACGCGGCTGCTGCGGCTGGTTGTACGACGGGTCGTACGGCGACTGCGGCTGCTGGTAGGGCTGCTGGGCGCCCTGTCTGCTCGGCGTGGAAGGAAAGTTGAAACGGTTCTGAGAGTGATCACCAGGCGTTTGGTGAGCACCGTCATAGGGGCGTCCGCCCGGGGGTGTTGCCACGTTTCCTCCTCCGACTGCCGCTCGCCGGTTCCATGTCCCTGTGGAGCCCGCGCCACCGCACCCTATGGTGCGGTGGCGTGAAACGCACTGTCTGTCTGTTAGTTGAGAAGACTTCCCTGGAGCTCCGCACGGAGGTCCGGCGTCAGCACGCTGCCCGCACGGTCCACCAGCAGAGCCATCTCGTAACCCACCAGACCGATGTCGGCCTCCGGGTGTGCGAGTACGGCCAGCGAGGAACCGTCGGAGACGGACATGATGAAGAGGAAGCCTCGTTCCATCTCCACCACCGTCTGGTTGACCGCACCGCCTTCGAAGATCCTGGACGCCCCCGCGGTGAGCGAGGTCAGACCGGAGGCGACTGCCGCCAGCTGATCGGCTCGGTCCCGCGGGAAACCCTCGGACATCGCCAGCAGGAGTCCGTCGGCGGAGACCACCACGGTGTGGGACACCCCAGGGGTGTTGTCCACGAAGTTGGTGATCAACCAGTTCAGATTCTGCGCCGCCTGGCTCATCGGGCTCACACTAACGCTCCTGGTTGTAGGTACTGCCCGGGCCGAAGCCCAGTCCGTTCGTGTCCGTTCCCGCGCTGCGTCCCTGCTGGACACCGCGCCGCAGGTTGCTCAACCTGCCGCGCACGGCGTCCGGGGCGCGGGAGACCTGGGGGCCGCCCTGGGGCGTCTGCTCCGCGGTGCCCTCGATGAGATTGGCCTTGGGCACCCGCCGCGGAAGACCGGAGGAGGTGACCCCGCCCGCCTTCGGATCGCGGAGCTTCTCCGCCCGCTGCCAGCGCTCGTCGTTGGTCGAGCGCCAGTCCTCGGAGCCGGTGGCGCTGATGCTGTTGCCCGGCGCCTCGGTCTGATCGCTCTGCGGAGCCTGTCGGTCCTGCTCGGCGGGCTGCTGCCACTGCTGCTCGGACTGCGGCTGCTGGGTGCTGCCGCGCCGCGGGAGACCGGCGTTGGTCATCGCGTGGCTGCTGCTCGGAGCGGGCCCGGGTCGGTCGAAGCCTACGCGGTCGGGGGCGTTCGCGGGAGCGCCGGGGGAAGATTCCGCTTCCGCCCGGTACTCCGGTTCGTACGCACCCTGGTACGGACCCTGATCCTGCCACTCCGCCTGGTGGGACGGGGTGTCGTACTGACCGTCGTACTGAGCGTCGGACCCCTGGGAAGCCTGGTAATTGCCTTCCGCATATGTGCCCGCGGGCTGGTCCTGCTGCTCCTGGTACTCCTGGTGCTCGGGGTAGCCACCGGGCGTCTGGTAGCCGTCGTACGCCTGCTGGTCCTGGGCGTAACCCTGCTCCTGGAACTCCTGGCCGTACTCGGAGCCGTACTGCTGCTCCTGCGGGTAGTCCGCCTCGTCACGGAAGAGGGGGCGGTCACCGCCCTGAGCCTGCGCCTCCAGCGCCGCACGGCGCTCCTCGCGCATCAGCGAGCGGCCCACCGGGTCGAGCTGCGGAGAGCCGTCGGACTGCTCCTCGTAGCGCGAGTCGTCGAAGCCGAGCTCCGCCGCCGTGCGCATCGGCGCACTCGGCAGCGGCGGGTGCTCGTAGGACTGCTGCTCCGGAATGATCTGGGAGACCGTGAAGTCGTCCTCGGGGAGCGCCTCGCCACCGCCACCGTGGGTGATGGCGTCGGGGAGCATGACCAGCGAGGTGGTGCCCGCCTGCTCGCCGGAGGGGCGCAGCTGGACGCGGACGCCGTGCCGGTCGGCGAGGCGGCCGACCACGAACAGGCCCATGCGCTGCGAGACGGCGGCGTCCACCGTCGGCGGGTTGGCCAGCTTGTGGTTGATGTCGGCAAAGTCCTCGGCAGTCAGGCCGATGCCCTTGTCGTGGATCTCGATCATGACTCGACCGTCGGGGAGACGGGTTGCCGTCACCCGAACCTTGGTCTGCGGCGAGGAGAACGTCGTGGCGTTCTCCAGAAGCTCGGCCAGCAGGTGCACGAGGTCGGTCACGGCCTGGCCGTGGATGTCCGTCTCCGGGACACCGGTGAGCTCGATGCGCTCGTACGACTCCACCTCGGAGGAGGCGGCACGCAGCACGTCGACGAGCGGCACCGGCTGGTTCCAGCGGCGGCCCGGCTCCTCGCCCGCGAGGACGAGGAGGTTCTCGCCGTTGCGGCGCATACGGGTCGCCAGGTGGTCCAGCCGGAAGAGGTTCTCCAGCTGGTCCGGGTCGGCCTCGTTGTTCTCCAGGTCGGTGATCAGGGTCAGCTGGCCCTCGATCAGCGACTGGTTGCGGCGCGAGAGGTTGGTGAAGATCGCGTTGACGTTGCCACGGAGCATGGCCTGCTCGGCGGCGAGCCGCACGGCCTCGCGGTGGACCTGGTCGAAGGCGCGGGCGACTTCGCCGATCTCGTCCTGGGTGTCGATCGGGATCGGCTGCACCCGGGTGTCGACGCGGCCCGGCTCCGTACGCGAGAGCTGGTCGACCAGCATCGGCAGGCGCTGCTCGGCGATGCCGAAGGCGGCGGTGCGCAGCTGGCGCATCGAGCGGCTCATCTGGCGGGCCATGAGACCGGCCAGGATGAAGGCGGTGAGCAGGGCGATCACGACGATGGCGCCGTTGGTGATGGCGTCGCGCTTGGCGTCGTCGGAGATCTCGGCGGCCTCGGTCACGGACTTGGTGACGAGGTCGTTCTCGATCTCGGTGTAGCCGTCGAACTTGGCGGTGGCCGCTCCCATCCACACCAGGGGCGTGATGTCGAGCTGCTTGAGCTCCTTGGGGCTGAGACCCTGGCCGATCTTGGCGGACATGCCCGCCAGGACCGACCCCTTGTCGTCCGTCGGCGGTTTGAGGCCGGCGGCCTTGAGCTGCTTGCCGCCCTCGACGGCCTTGGCCGTCATGATCTGCTCGAGCTTGTCGGCGTCGTCCTGCGTACCGCCGGAGACGTACTCGGCGAGCGCGATCTGCTCGAGGTAGTTGTACGAGTTGAACGCGATGGTCTGCTTCGCGCGGATCGTGTCGTCCTGGCTCGGCCGGATCAGCAGGTGCAGACCGATGGAGCGCTGGAGCGACGCGGCGGCCTTGGCCAGCTGGACCGCGTAGACCGTACGGCCGTAGCTGGTGATGTTGCCGGTGCCCAGACCGAGCTCGTTGGAGAACTCCATCAGCGAGTGCTGGACCTTGACGTAGCTCTCTTCGGTGCCGACCGCGGACTTCTTCTCGACGGCCTCGGTGTACGCGAACTTGCGGATGTCGGCGAGCTCGGGCTCCACGGCCCGGAAGAGGCTCAGACGGCGCTCCAGGCCCTGCTTCTCGGGCAGGACCTTGACGACCTCGTCGAACTTCCTCTTCGCGTTGTCCGTGTCCGCGTACGCCTTGGTGACTTCCGGATCCTGGCGGGCATTGGCGAGCAGCTTGGGCGCCGTGCGGTCACGCTCGTTGAGCAGCGCCTGGCCGTACTCCGAGGCGGCGCGCACGATGAGCGCCGTCTTCTCGGCGTCCTGTGCCTCCTGCCAGGTGTCGATGGACGACTTGACCTGGAAGCCGCCCATCACCAGCCCGACGAGCACGGGTATGAGCAGGATCGCGTTCAGACGGGTGGGCACCCGCCAGTTGCGCGGGGACAGCCGGCTGGAGCTTCCGGTGGCCGGGGACGGACCGGGCGCATCCGCAGGCGACGCCGCTGTGCGCGGCGGCGGGGTGAAGTTGCCCCGCGCCTGCTGCTCTGCGGAGCTCGTCATGCTTCGCCTCACTCGACCAACAACCTCTCGGCGTCGGCACCTACGCTGTGCCGTGTTTCGTTCAGAGCTCTACTACTCGGGAGTTCGATTCCAGCACGCGGAGGGGCTCCGTTCCAAACAGTTGGAATTGGCCATTCCGTGTGTGCAGACCCGAGATAATTCGGGCATATAGAGCAAGTAGCGTCAAATTGCGGGTGAAAAGTGAGCGCAGGGACACCGGCTGGATGCACCGGGTGGCCGAGCCATCTTAATTCTCTGTCGAAACGTTATGAACACGAGGGCGGACCGTGTCAAAGGACACAGTCCGCCCACGCACAACTACGACAACTGCCGTATGTCGGTGTCTACTTGAGGCGGGCCATCAGGGCGTGCTCCACCAGCGTGATCAGCGCGGACTTGGCATCGGCACGATGACGGGCGTCCGTCGTGATGATCGGGGTGTCCGGGCCGATCTGCAGCGCCTCCCGCACTTCCTCCGGATTGTACGGCTGATGTCCCTCGAAGCCGTTGAGGGCGACGACGAAGGGCAGGCCGCTGTTCTCGAAGTAGTCGACCGCCGGGAAGCAGTCCGCGAGGCGGCGCGTGTCGACGAGGACGACGGCGCCGATGGCGCCGCGGACCAGGTCGTCCCACATGAACCAGAAGCGGTCCTGTCCGGGCGTGCCGAACAGGTAAAGGATCAGGTCCTGGTCCAGGGTGATACGGCCGAAGTCCATGGCCACCGTCGTGGTGGTCTTGTCCCCGGTGTGTGTGAGGTCGTCGATGCCCGCGGACGCAGACGTCATCACGGCTTCGGTACGCAGCGGGTTGATCTCCGAGACGGCGCCGACGAACGTGGTCTTGCCCACGCCGAAGCCGCCCGCCACCACGATCTTCGCGCTGGTTGTCGATCGGGCAGCGCCGCCGCTAGAGCTTGCGAAGTCCACTGAGCACCCTTTCGAGCAGTGTCACATCCGGCGTGCCGCCGGCCTCTCCGTTGCCCGGCTGATGGATGGCCACCATGCCCGCCTCCGCCAGGTCGGCGACGAGGATACGGGCAACCCCCAGCGGCATCGACAGCAGCGCCGAGACCTCGGCCACCGACTTGACCTCACGGCACAGGTGGCAGATCCGCTGGTGCTCCGGCAGCAGCCCGGCCAGGTGCGCCGGGTCGGCCGTGGTGCTGACCAGTGCCTCTATCGCGAGCTGGTAGCGCGGCCGGGTCCGGCCGCCGGTCATGGCGTACGGACGGACCAGCGGCTGATCGCCTTCTCCGTACGACGCGTCGACTGAGGCGCCGTACGGATCGTGAGAGGCGGGTGGCGGGGTCATGAATCCTCCGGGCGTGACAGCAAGTGGTCTGCGTGCCGTCTGAGTGGAGCCGGTGGGGGGCCTGTGGGCGGCCTGACGGTAACTGTGCGGTGGCGTCTATCTGAAACACCTCGTGGGGGAGGCGCATATCAGTGCAGCAGGCTCCCCTGGAGCTCGGCGCGCAGGTCCGGAGTGAGGACGCTGCCCGCCCGGTCGACCAGGAGGGCCATCTCGTAGCCCACGAGGCCGATGTCGCACTCGGGGTGTGCGAGCACGGCCAGCGAGGAACCGTCGGAGACGGACATGAGGAACAGGAAACCGCGCTCCATCTCGACCACGGTCTGGCTGACCGGGCCGCCTTCGAAGATCCGGGAGGCGCCCGCGGTCAGCGAGGTCAGCCCGGAGGCCACGGCCGCCAGCTGATCGGCGCGGTCGCGCGGGAAACCTTCTGACATTGCCAGCAGAAGACCGTCGGCGGAGACCACCACTGTGTGGGACACCCCAGGGGTGTTGTCCACGAAATTGGTGATCAACCAGTTCAGATTCTGCGCCGCCTGGCTCATCGGGCTCAACTAGTGCTCCTGCTGGTGAGTGGGGCCGAGGTTGAAGCTGCCGGTCGTCGAATTCTGCTGACGGCCCTGCTGAATGCCACGACGGAGATTGGTCAGCCGGCCGCGTACATCATCAGGTGCACGCGAAACCTGCGGTCCGGACTGGTGGTTCTGCTCCTGGGCGGTTCCCGGCACAAGGTTGGCGCGCGGGACCCGACGGGGCAGACCAGAGGTGGTGACGCCGCCCGCCGCGGGCTTCCTGACCCGCTCGGCCTGGCGTACCAACTCGTCATTGGGCGAGGAGCGCCATGCGGCACCACTCGCGTTGGGCGCGTTGCCCGGGGTCGCCGGGCTCTGCGCGGGGGCGCGCTGCGGCATCGGCGGAACGGGACGCTCCGCCGGCTGCTGCGGGACAGCTGCCGACGGCCCCTGCGGCTGCTGCTGCGCGGACTGACCGCTCTGCGGACCGTGGAACCAGTTCGTCTCCAGCGTGTCGTACAGCGGAGTACGGCCGTCGCCGGGACCGGCCGGCGGCAGCGCCTCGGGCTGCGGCTGCGGAGGCAGCGCATTCGCGGGGCGCGGGGCCCGGAAGCCGTCCTGGCCACCGCGCGGACGCGGAGCCTGGGCGGGAGCGGGCGGGGCGTTGAAGTCCGGACGCGCGAACTGCGCGGTGGACGCCGGGTCCTGCGAACCTGCGCCCGAGCCGTTCACGTCCGGGCGGGCGTACTGACCCGTGGACGAGGAGTCCGGGGCGCCGAACACGTCGGGCCGTACGAACTGCCCGGTGGCACCGGCACCACCGCGCGGCGGGCCCGCGTTGTAGTCGGGCCGCGCGAACTCCGACGTCGAGCCCGCACCGCGCCCGGAGTCGCTGTCCTCGTGCCCGCGCGGAGAGTCCGCGGCGTGGCGCGGCGTGGCGCCCTGCTGCTCGTTGCCCCAGCTCGCGGCCTGCGGGCGCTGGGGGCGCTGCGGCTCCTCGCGGCGGGGGCTGCCGGGCAGTTCGGCGCGCGGACCGCCGGACGCCGGCAGCTGCCGGCCGCGGTCGCCCGCGCCCGGCGCACTCTGCGGGAAGCCGTTCTGCCGCTCGTTGCGGGCCGGGGCGTTCTGCGCGCCACGCCCCGCACCGGAGCCGAAGGCCCCGGCGAGACCGCGGCCCTGACCCTGGGAGGCCTGCTGGCCCTGACCCGGACCACCGTCACGGGCCGGCAGCGCGGCACGCGCACCCGAGCCCGAACTGACCTGGCCGCGCGGCGCACCGGTACCGAGCCGACCGCCCGCGGGAGCCCCCGTGGGACCCGCGCCGGGGCCGCCGCCGAGACCGGGACGGCCGCCGCCCGTACCGCCGGGACGGCCGCCGATACCACCCGGCGCCGGGGGAACGGCGCCCTGGCCGCCCGCACCGGGCATGCCCGTCGGAGGCTTCTTGCCGCCGTTGGCGACATCGACGGGGAGCATGACCAGCGCGGTCGTACCACCGGAGTCGGAGGGGCGCAGCTGGATGCGGATGCCGTGTCGCAGGGACAGCCGGCCGACCACGAACAGACCCATGCGGCGCGAGACCGAGACGTCCACGGTGGGCGGCGACGCCAGCCGCTCGTTGATCGCGGCGAGGTCCTCGGGGGAGAGGCCGATGCCGGTGTCGTGGATCTCGACCAGCACACGGCCGTCGGGCAGCGCGTGACCGGTGACGCGGACCTTGGTCTGCGGCGAGGAGAAGGAGGTCGCGTTCTCGAGCAGCTCGGCGAGGAGGTGCACGAGGTCGTTGACGACGCGTCCGGCGACCTCGGTCCCGGGGACCGAGGCCAGTTCGATGCGCTCGTACTGCTCCACCTCGGAGGCGGCGGCACGGAGCACGTCGACCAGCGGGACCGGCCGGGTCCACCGGCGGCCCGGCTCCTCGCCCGCGAGGACGAGGAGGTTTTCGCCGTTCCGGCGCATACGGGTCGCGAGGTGGTCCAGCTTGAAGAGGGAGGACAGCTGGTCCGGGTCGGCCTCGCGGGACTCCAGCTCGGAGATGAGCGAGAGCTGACGCTGGATAAGTCCCTGGCTGCGGCGCGAGAGGTTGGTGAACATCGCGTTGACGTTGCCCCGCAGAAGGGCCTGCTCGGCGGCGAGTCGGACGGCCTCGCGGTGCACGTCGTCGAAGGCCGCGGCCACCTGGCCGATCTCGTCCCGGGAGTGCACACCGACGGACTCGACGGAGGTGTCGACGTCCTGCGGGTCCGACTCCGACAGCTGCTTGACCAGCTCGGGCAGACGGTCCTGGGCGACCCTGGTCGCGGTGTCCTGCAGCCGGCGCAGCGAGCGGATCATGGAGCGGGCCACGACGAAGGCGCCCACGAGGGAGACACCGAGGACGATGAGGATCAGCGCACCGTTGATGATCGCGTCGCGCTGCGAGGCCTCGCGCAGCTCACGGGCCTTGCTCTCCATCTGGCCGAGCAGCGTGGCCTCGATGGTCTTCATGGCGCTGATGCGGACCGTGTAGTCGTCGGTCCAGTCCAGGTGCGAACGGATGGGCTGCGACGCCAGACCGTTCTTGGTGTCCAGCACGCGCTTGGCGTAGAGCACGGACGCCTGGATGGTCGGGTTGCCGTCCTCCATCGGTTCGGTCAGCTCGTCGGCGTTGCCGCCGGAGGACTCGTAGACCGACTTGAAGGCCTGGAGCTGGGTGTCGCCGCTCTCGCGGGCGGCCTGGCCGTACTGCCGGTCGGACTCGGTCAGACCGGGGATCTTGCTGTTGTCACCGACCGGGAGCGCTGCGGCGATGACCGCGCGCTGGATGGAGGCGTACTCCTTGGCGGACGAGAAGGCCGCCAGAGCGCGGGTCCGCTTGATCATCTCCGGGTTGTTCGTCGCCTGCGCCATGTCCTGGGACAGGCTCAGCAGGGCGTCGATCAGCCGGCTGTACTTGTCGATGGTGAGGGAGGTCGGCTGGTTCGGCTTGTACGCGTTGGCCCGGATGCCGTTGAGCTCGTTGACCTGGACGGCGATCTGGTTCGCGTTGGCCCGGATGCTCTCCAGGGCCTGGTCCTCATCCGTGTTGGGGATGTCGCGGGTGGCCTCGAGGAAGGCCTTCCTGGCCCGGTCGGTCGCGGTACGGGGACCCGTGACCTTGAAGTCGCTGACGGCGGCAGGGTCGTTGCGAATCGGGCCCGCCGACAGGTCGCGCTCCGTCTGGAGCTGCGTCGCCAGTTCGGTCGCCTGCTTGGTCATCTTGGTGAGCAGCTGCATGTGATCCAGCTGCTTCATGTCTTCCATGGACTCGTTGATACGGAGTCCGCCCAGCGTGGTCGCTGCGACGACCGGCAGGGTCAGCAGGGAGACAAGGCGCGTGCTGATGCGCCAGTTGCGCAGGGCTATTCGCGGCCCGGTGTCCGTCGGTCCCTTCGGCTTCAGCGGGGCCGTGGGCCTCTCGCCGCCGGGTGCCGCAGTGCCGGGGCGCGCGGCACGTTCGCCGCTGTCGCCGGGCGCTGCCGGTCCCTGGTTTTGGGTGTGCTGGGGCGAGGAGCCGCGGTCGGTCCCGCCGCGCGGCTCCTGTTCCGCCGCAGCGCTGCCATCCCTCTTGAAACGTCCCTGCACTAGCGTCGCAACCTCTGGACCAGGCGTCCCTCCGCTCTCACGGCGGGACGGTGTCGGCGTCTCGGGGCGAAAATATGGTGCCCCATGGTGGTCGTTGAGTGACCGGCGCTGCTCCCCCCTTCCCGCCGCCACTCGGCGCTGCGTTGCGCCCCATGCGCGCCGGCCTGAAACCGCGGCGGTGCGTGGAATTCCAGCACAGTGCAGGATCTCCAACAAGAGCCGTGTACCGGCCTGTGACCTGGATGACACGGTGTGAGCGTCGCGTCACAAGACGTAGAAACGGTTCACGGATGAAACGGACCTTTCCGTACGAGTCGCTTAGGGGTGGGGGGTGTCCCAGTAGCGATGATCAGGAGCGGAATGGTCGCTTCAGTGGCGCAATGTCCGTTTCCCTCAATTGACCCGTCATCCGGAATGTCCGAATTGACCGTCAACTCGTGAGGAAACTCACACGTAGATCGCTGAGTCTTCCGGGCTTTCCCGGGGAATTGGATGTTTAGCCTGACGCTTTACAGGGATGGGAAATCCGTCAACCCGGCGTTAACCGCAGCGCCCGCACACCGACAAGGTCTGAACAACCGATGAAGACGACGATGATGTTCCGCAACATAGCCAACCCCCGGCGCACCACGCTCGCGCACCTCTCGGACGCGGACGAACTGCAGATGCCGGAACAGCCGGAGCACGCGATCGATCTTCCCATGCAGACGGCCAACCCCCGCCGCACGGTCCTGATGGACGCCCCCGCCCAGTAGTACGCGGGGCGGTGCCCCCACCAATGCGCGAAGCGGCCCGCCCAATACGCGAGGCGGCCCGCGCACCCGCGTTAGCCTGGAGCGTCAGACTCCAGCCAGCGTCATCAAAAGAGGGGCACCCGCATCCCGTGCGCATCGCCAGGTTCTCCATCGACGGCAATGTGGCCTTCGGCGCGGTCGAGGGCGAAGGCCCCGACGGCCTCGTCCTCGACATCATCAAGGGCATCCCGTTCGCGGACTTCGAGCTCTCCGGCACCAAGGTCCCGCTGGCTCCCGGCTCCAAGGACAGGGTCCGGCTGCTGCCGCCCGTGCTTCCCAGCAAGGTCGTGGCCTTCGGCCGCAACTACGCGGAGCACGCCGCAGAGCTCGGCAACGAGGTCCCCGACGCGCCGTTCGCCTTCTTCAAGCCCTCCACCTCGGTGATCGGCCCCGGCGACCCCATCGCGTACCCCTCCTTCTCGCAGGAACTGCACCACGAGGCCGAACTGGCCGTGGTCATCGGCCGGATGTGCCGCGAGGTCCCGCGCGAGCGGGTCAAGGACGTCATCCTCGGCTACACCTGCGCCAATGACGTCACCGCCCGTGACGTCCAGAGGCGCGAGAAGCAATGGGCCCGGGCGAAGGGCTTCGACAGCTCCTGCCCGCTCGGCCCCTGGGTGGAGACCGACCTCGACCCGAGCGACCTCGCCATCCAGTGCACGGTCAACGGCGAACAGCGCCAGCTCGGCCGTACGAGCCAGATGATCCACTCCATCGAGGACCTGATCGTCAATGCCTCCGAGGCGATGACACTGCTCCCCGGCGACGTCGTCCTCACCGGCACACCGGCCGGGGTCGGCCCGCTCAACGTCGGCGACGAGGTCGCCGTCACCATTCAAGGCATCGGCACTCTCACCAACAAGGTGATCAAGCGTGGCTAACGCGAACGTCCGCGTACGTTTCTGTCCGTCCCCGACCGGCAACCCCCACGTGGGCCTGGTCCGCACCGCCCTGTTCAACTGGGCCTACGCCCGGCACACCGGCGGCACCATGGTCTTCCGTATCGAGGACACCGACGCGGCTCGCGACTCCGAGGAGTCGTACAACCAGCTGCTCGACTCGATGCGCTGGCTGGGCCTGGACTGGGACGAGGGCCCCGAGGCGGGCGGCCCGCACGCTCCCTACCGCCAGTCGCAGCGGATGGACATCTACCGGGACGTCGCCGAGAAGCTGATGGCCGGCGGCTACGCGTACGAGTGCTTCTGCACCGCCGTCGAGCTGGAGGCCCGCCGCGACGCCGCCCGTCTGGCCGGCAAGCCGTCCGGTTACGACGGCACCTGCCGCAACCTCTCGGCCGAGCGGATCGCGCGGTACAAGGACGAGGGCCGCCCGGCCATCGTCCGCTTCAAGATGCCCGACGCGCCGATCACCTTCACCGACCTGGTCCGCGGCGAGCTGACCTTCACCCCGGACAACGTGCCGGACTACGGCATCGTCCGCGCCAACGGCGCCCCGCTGTACACGCTGGTCAACCCGGTCGACGACGCGCTGATGGAGATCACGCACGTACTGCGCGGCGAGGACCTGCTCTCCTCGACCCCGCGCCAGATCGCGCTCTACAAGGCGCTGATCGAGCTGGGCATCGCCAAGGAGATCCCCGCGTTCGGTCACCTCCCGTACGTCATGGGCGAGGGCAACAAGAAGCTCTCCAAGCGCGACCCCCAGGCGTCCCTGAACATCTACCGGGAACGCGGCTTCCTCCCGGAGGGCCTGCTCAACTACCTCTCCCTCCTCGGCTGGTCCTTCTCTGCCGACCAGGACGTCTTCTCGATCGAGGAGATGGTGGCGAAGTTCGACGTGGTGGACGTCAACGCGAACCCGGCCCGCTTCGACCTGAAGAAGGCCGAGGCGATCAACGCCGACCACATCCGCCTCCTCGACGTAAAGGCCTTCACCGAGGCGTGCGGCCCCTGGCTGCGGGCCCCGCACGCCAACTGGGCCCCGGAGCAGTTCGACCAGGCGGCCTGGGAGGCGATCGCCCCGCACGCCCAGACCCGGGTGACCGTCCTCTCGGACATCACGGCCAATGTCGACTTCCTCTTCCTGGACGCGCCGGTCGAGGACGAGGCGTCCTGGACGAAGGCGATGAAGGAGGGCTCCGACGCGCTGCTGCGCACGGCCCGCGAGAAGCTGGCCGACGCGGACTGGTCCAGCCCCGAGTCCCTGAAGAACGCGGTCCTGGCGGCGGGCGAGGAGCACGGCCTGAAGCTCGGCAAGGCCCAGGCCCCGGTCCGCGTCGCGGTCACGGGTCGCACGGTTGGCCTGCCCCTGTTCGAGTCGCTGGAGATCCTGGGCAAGGACAAGACGCTGGCGCGGATCGACGCGGCGCTGGAGAAGCTCGCGTCCTGACTCCGAGGCGCCGCCGAAGCCTGCGTTCTAAGCTCGGCTCATGCCGATCCGCGCGGTCCTGTGGGACATCGATGACACGATCTTCGACTACGCCCGCGCCGACCGCGCCGGAATGCAGCGGCACCTCGAAGCCGAGGGCCTGGTGGACGGATACGACTCCGTCGACCAGGCCCTCGGCCGTTGGCGCGAGATCACCGACCAGCACTGGGCGCGCTTCTCCGCCGGTGAGACCGACTGGCAGGGCCAGCGCCGCGACCGCGTGCGGTCCTTCACCGGCCGGCCACTCGGCGATGCCGAGGCAGACGCCTGGTTCCAGCGCTACATCGTGCACTTCGAGGCCGCCTGGTCGCTCTTCCCGGACGCCGTCCCCGTACTCGACCTGCTCGCCGACGGCTACCGCCATGCCGTCCTGTCCAACTCCTCGCTCCACAACCAGGACCGCAAGCTGCGCGTCCTTGGCGTACGCGACCGGTTCGAGGCGGTCGTGTGCGCGGCCGAGCTGGGTGTGTCCAAGCCCGCACCCGAGGCGTTCCACGCGGCTTGCGAGGCTCTCGCGCTGCCGCCCGAAGAGGTCGCGTACGTGGGGGACCAGCCGGACATCGACGCACAGGGCGCCGCGGCCGCGGGTCTCACCGGTATCTGGCTGGACCGCACCGGCCGCGGAGGGCGTCCTGAGCTCACCCGTATCACCGGTCTCGCCCAGCTCCCCGGCCTGCTGCGGCCCGATACTCGTTTTGGAGCGCCGGACACCTTCAGGTAATGTTCTTCCTGCGCCGCCCGAGTGGGCCGAGAGGTCCGGCCGGGGAGCGCAAACCAAACAAACCCCCTCAAGGGGTTGAGTTTTGGTGGGCTATGGTGTAATTGGCAACACTACGGTTTCTGGTACCGTCATTCTAGGTTCGAGTCCTGGTAGCCCAGCTCGCAGAGTTCTTCTGCAAAGCCCCCGTTGTGTAGCGGCCTAGCACGCTGCCCTCTCAAGGCAGTAGCGCCGGTTCGAATCCGGTCGGGGGTACAGATCCATCCTGCTGATCATCAGGGTCGCACCCGATGACCGCGCAGTGACATCACCCGGCTCTGCCGGGTGGGATCGCTAGGGCCCCCGTTGTGTAGCGGCCTAGCACGCCGCCCTCTCAAGGCGGTAGCGCCGGTTCGAATCCGGTCGGGGGTACTGGTCTAAACCACCATGGCCTATGGTGTAATTGGCAACACTACGGTTTCTGGTACCGTCATTCTAGGTTCGAGTCCTGGTAGGCCAGCTCGCGGAGCTCATCCGCAAAGCCCCCGTTGTGTAGCGGCCTAGCACGCCGCCCTCTCAAGGCGGTAGCGCCGGTTCGAATCCGGTCGGGGGTACGCATCGAAGAGGCCCTTCGCGCATCGCGGAGGGCCTCTTCGCGTTCTTCGCGTACGGACCTTCCTGCGGCGGCAGCCCCTGGCGGATACTCCGCCCATGGATGCTGTCGGCGCGGAACCCCTCGTACGTACCGCGGAGTTACGCATCTCCCGCATCCAACAGCCCCCGGGGCTGAGGATCGAGGGCATCGTCGACGTCCATGCCCACCGACACCTGAGCGGCGCTCTCGACGTGATCGCCTCGGTCGAAGGGGATCTCCAACTCGACCTCTCGGGGCTGGAGTTCCTCGACCTCGGCGGACTGCGCCTGCTGATCGGCCTGGCCCGGACCCGAAAGCCGGGCGACCATGTGGAGTTGGCGGGACTCGCCCCGCATCTGCGGAATGTGATCGCGCTCGTGGGCTGGGACGACACACCCGGTCTGCGGCTGGGAGACCGCCGTGTCAACTGACCGGGTCCCGGGCCGCTTTGAGCACCAGGCCTGTCTGTACGGCGACGAGGAAGAGTTCCTGGCGATGGCCGTGCCCTTCGCCGACGAAGGGCTGGCCGCGGGGCAGCCGGTGCTCGCCGCCACGACCCCCGCGAACATCGCGCTTCTGCGGGACGCGCTGGGGGAGCGGGCGCACGCCCTCGACACCGCCGAGATCGCCTGCTTCGGCCGCCGGCCGGTGGACCGGGTCGGCGCGTTGCTGCGGTACACGGACAGCTTCCGGGCGCGGGGCCGCCCGGTGCGGATGATCGCCGAACCGGTGTGGACGGGGCAGTGCACCCGGGAGATCAACGACTGGAAGCGGCTGGAGTCCGGGCTCAATGTCCTGCTCGCCCACACCAACGCGCGGCTGATCTGCCCGTACGACACCCGCAGCGTGCCGGACCACGTCGTGGAGGCGGCCTGGGCGACCCATCCCCGCCATGTGGTGGGGGACCTGGTGCTGCCCTGTGGCACCTACACCGAACCGGAGACCTACGCCGCGGCCCGGGACAGCCCGCTCCCGCCGCCGCCCCCGCACGCCGCGCTCCTGGAGCCGCCGGCCTCGCTGGACGCGGTACGGCGCTTCGCGCGGCTGCGGGCCGAGACGGCGGGCCTGAACGAGGAGCGCGTGGCGCAGGCCGAGACCCTGGTGAACGAGGCACTGACCTGGCTGCTCGCGCGCGGGGCGTCCGATGCGGAGCTGCGGGTCTGGGAGGAGCCGGGCGCGGTGGTCTGGGACCTGCTGGGCCTGGGGCGGCAGGCGACCGTGCCGGGGCGCTTCGCTGGTTTCGTCCCGCCGGGACCGCGGCCGTCGGCGGACGACGCGCTGTGGCTGGTGCGGAGCCTGTGCGAGGCGGTGGAGATCCGTGCGGTGACCGACGGCGGTCTGCGACTGCGGCTCCGCTGCGCCGGCGCGCGCGCCTTGCACTGGCCTTGAATTTCCCGCCGGGGCCGGCCTGAACATCAGGCCGACCCCCCGCCGCGGGCGAGGACGGCGGGGTCAGCCCGAGCGCCGCAGCGCCTCGCTCAGGCGGCCCGCCGCGTCGATGACCGCCTGAGCGTGCATCCGGCCCGGGTGCCGGGTCAGCCGCTCGATCGGGCCCGAGACCGACACCGCGGCCACGACCCGGTTCGACGGCCCCCGCACCGGCGCCGAGACCGATGCCACGCCCGGCTCGCGTTCGCCGATCGACTGGGCCCAGCCCCGGCGCCGTACGCCGGACAGGGCCGTGGCCGTGAAACGGGCGCCCTGCAGGCCCCGGTGCAGGCGCTCCGGCTCCTCCCAGGCCATCAGGATCTGGGCCGACGACCCGGCCTTCATGGTGAGCGTGGAGCCGACCGGCACGGTGTCCCGCAGACCGGACAGCCGTTCCGCCGCTGCCACGCAGATACGCATGTCTCCCTGCCGGCGGTAGAGCTGCGCGCTCTCGCCCGTCACATCGCGCAGATGCGTGAGAACCGGTCCCGCCGTGGCGAGCAGCCGGTCCTCGCCCGCCGCCGCGGCGAGCTCGGCCAGCCGCGGGCCCAGGATGAACCGGCCCTGCATGTCCCTCGCCACCATCCGGTGGTGTTCCAGTGCCACGGCAAGGCGATGTGCCGTGGGTCGTGCAAGCCCTGTCGCCGCGACCAGCCCGGCGAGGGTGGCCGGACCGGACTCCAGAGCGCTCAGTACCAGAGCTGCCTTGTCGAGAACGCCGACGCCGCTAGAGTTGTCCATGCAACGATATTCACGTCTCACACTGTGAAACGCAAGTTCAAATTTCCCGGGAACTTGCGACTCTGTAGTGGCGGCCCGCGGACCAACGGGCTCTGCACAAGATCTCTAGTTGCGTCGGCGAACAGGCCGGCCGGAGGGAAAGCGATGGGTAGGACACTCGCGGAGAAGGTCTGGGACGACCATGTCGTCCGGCGCGCCGAGGGCGAGCCCGACCTCCTCTACATCGACCTGCATCTGCTGCACGAGGTCACCAGCCCCCAGGCTTTCGACGGGCTGCGCCAGAATGCCCGGCAGGTGCGGCGTCTCGACCTCACCATCGCGACCGAGGACCACAACACCCCGACGATCGACATCGACAAGCCCATCGCGGACCCGGTCTCCCGCGCCCAGTTGGAGACGCTGCGCAAGAACTGCGCGGATTTCGGTGTACGGCTGCACCCGCTGGGTGACGTCGAGCAGGGTGTCGTCCACGTCGTGGGCCCCCAGCTGGGTCTGACCCAGCCCGGCACCACCGTGGTCTGCGGCGACTCGCACACCTCCACCCACGGCGCGTTCGGCGCGCTGGCGTTCGGCATCGGCACCTCCCAGGTGGAGCATGTCCTGGCCACCCAGACGCTGCCGCTGGCCCGCCCCAAGACCATGGCCATCACGGTCGAGGGCGAACTGCCCGACAGCGTCACCGCCAAGGACCTGATCCTGGCCATCATCGCCCGGATCGGCACCGGCGGCGGCCAGGGATACATCCTGGAGTACCGCGGCTCCGCCATCGAGAAGCTCTCGATGGAGGCGCGGATGACCATCTGCAACATGTCGATCGAGGCGGGCGCCCGGGCCGGAATGATCGCCCCGGACCAGACCACCTTCGACTATCTGCGGGGCCGTGACCACGCCCCCGAGGGCGAGGACTGGGACGCCGCCGTCGCGTACTGGAAGACGCTGCGCACCGACGACGACGCCGTCTTCGACGCCGAGGTGTTCATCGACGCCACCGAACTGGCGCCGTTCGTCACCTGGGGCACCAACCCCGGCCAGGGCGCGCCCCTGTCGTCCAGCGTCCCCGACCCGGCTTCGTACGAGGACGCTTCGGAGCGCCACGCCGCCGAAAAGGCCCTGGAATACATGGGGTTGAGCGCCGGACAGCCGCTGCGCGACATCAAGGTCGACACCGTCTTCGTAGGCTCCTGCACCAACGGCCGGATCGAAGACCTGCGCTCGGCCGCCGCCATTCTGGACGGCCGCAAAGTCGCCGACGGCGTACGGATGCTGGTGGTCCCCGGCTCCGTACGGGTCGCGCTGCAGGCCGTCGAGGAGGGCCTGAACAAGGTCTTCACCGAGGCGGGCGCCGAATGGCGGCACGCGGGCTGCTCGATGTGTCTGGGCATGAACCCCGACCAACTGGCCCCCGGCGAGCGCTCCGCGTCCACCTCCAACCGCAACTTCGAGGGCAGGCAGGGCAAGGGCGGACGCACCCATCTGGTCTCGCCGCAGGTCGCCGCCGCCACCGCGGTACTGGGCCATCTGGCCTCGCCCGCCGACCTGTCCGAAGCCCCCGCGACCGTCGGAGTCTGAGCACCATGGAAGCTTTCACCGCACACACCGGCCGGGCCGTCCCGCTGCGCCGCAGCAACGTCGACACCGACCAGATCATCCCGGCCCACTGGCTGAAGAAGGTCACCCGCGACGGCTTCGAGGACGGGCTCTTCGAGGCCTGGCGCAAGGACTCCTCCTTCGTCCTCAACCAGCCCGAGCGGCAGGGCGCCACGGTTCTGGTGGCGGGCCCCGACTTCGGCACCGGCTCCTCCCGCGAGCACGCCGTGTGGGCCCTGCAGAACTACGGCTTCAAGGCCGTCATCTCCTCCCGGTTCGCCGATATCTTCCGCGGCAACTCGCTCAAGAACGGTCTGCTGACCGTGGTTCTGGACCAGAAGGTCGTGGACGCGCTCTGGGAGCTGACCGAAGCCGACCCGACGGCCGACGTCACCGTGGACTTGGAGAAGCGACAGGTTCTGGCCGAAGGAATCACGGCCGACTTCGACCTTGACGAGAACGCCCGGTGGAGGTTGCTGAACGGGCTGGACGACATCAGCCTCACCCTTCAGAACGAAGCCGACATCACGGCTTACGAGGCCTCCCGACCGGCCTTCAAACCCCGCACAATTCAGGCCTGAGCAGCGCTTTTACCGTACTGCGCCCCCCACCGTCCGGTGGGGGGCGCAGTCGCTTGTTGAGACCCTGCCGGGCGACAACTCGCCCCAGATGGCACAATCGGTGCATGGAACGCGACAGCCAACTCGAGCTCTACGAGGCAGTCGCCGCCCGACTGAAGGAAGCGCACACAAGAGTGCGCGCACTGCAAGTCCCGGAGGGCGTAAGGATGGCGCTGTCCCGGAAGCTGCTGGTCGTCACGGCAGCGGCGAAGCACGATCTCCCGGATGCGGCTAGGCGTCTGGACCGCTTGATGAAGGACCTCGACGAGGGCCGATTCCCTGAAGGCGACTGACACCCGAAGTTCCGCGAAGGTCGACTTCGTTGCGGCACTAGGGTGATTAGCCCGTTTCGTGTTTGATTTGCGGTATATATCTGCCTAACGTGCGAAAAAGCCTGGACGCATTCGTTCCGGCCAATGTCTCCGAAGGGGAAGACGTGAACAAGGCGCAGCTCGTAGAAGCGATTGCCGACAAGGTCGGCGGCCGCCAGCAGGCCGCAGACGCTGTCGACGCGGTACTTGACGCGATCGTCCGCGCAGTTGTCGGCGGAGACCGGGTTTCGGTCACCGGCTTCGGCTCGTTCGAGAAGGTCGACCGTCCCGCCCGTTACGCCCGCAACCCGCAGACGGGTGAGCGCGTGCGGGTCAAGAAGACCTCGGTTCCGCGCTTCCGTGCGGGGCAGGGCTTCAAGGACCTGGTGAGCGGCTCGAAGAAGCTCCCCAGGGGCGGCGAAGTCGCCGTCAAGAAGGCTCCCAAGGGCAGCCTCACGGGTGGCGTCGCCGCAGCCCGTACGACCGTCAAGAAGGCGGCCGCCAAGAAGACCGTCGCCAAGAAGGCGGCCGCCGCGAAGAAGACGGTCGCCAAGAAGGCGGCGGCAGTGAAGAAGACCGCGGCGAAGAAGACGGTCGCCAAGAAGGCGACCGCGAAGAAGGCCGCCGCCAAGAAGGCGACTCCGGCGAAGAAGGCGACCGCGAAGAAGGCGACGGCGAAGAAGGCTGCCGCCAAGAAGACCGCGCCGGCCAAGAAGGCGACGGCGAAGAAGGCGCCCGCCAAGAAGGCGACGGCGCGCAAGACCGCCGCCAAGAAGAGCGCCGCCAGGTAGTAAGCGGCACAAGGTCACAGGGCCACTCACGCGCCGGGCCGGGCTCCCCTCGGGGAGCCCGGCCCGCGGCGTTTCAGAGGGTTGCCAGTGTCACCAGCGTGATGCGCAGGGCCCCACCCTGGCCCTCGGTCTCGATACGGACCCGCTGGCCCGGCCGCAGCAGCCGCAGACCGCCCGCGTCGAAGGCCGCGGCGTCGAACTCCACCGGGGTGCCGTCGTCGAGCAGCACACTCCCGCTGCGGGTTTCGGAGTCGTAGGTGTACGAGGTCGCCTGCATACCGGCAGCTTAGGGGGTGTCCTCGGGGTCCGGAGGGTGTGGGCGCTAGGCCGTGTCTGACAAATAGCGCCGTCCGCCCGCAGGGCGGGGTGCGCGGCGTCCGGTGCGTGCAATCGCAAGGCGGTGGGGGCACCCCCGGACGAAGTCTGGGGGAGATCATCCTCGTACTGGACGTACTTGGATGACTCCGACAACGCAACGAGTGGGCGTGCCGGGCGTCGCGCACCAGGCGAGATTTGTCAGACACGGACTAGAGGGTGCGGGCCCCCGCCGCCCAGCGCTCAGCGGTCCGCGGGCCCACTCCCAGGGCCAGCGCGGCCGCCAGATCGTCCCCCGTGTCCACGTCCTGCCGTACCGAATCCACGCCGTCGAGCAGGATTTCCGCGGCCCCCGACGCCAAATGCCGGCGGCGCGATCGGCCGCCGAAAGCGGGACGCAATTCCGTGCCCGGTGCCGCGGAGAGGAAAGTCGTGCCGATTCCCGCCGCATCCGCCAGAAATGCCCGGGGAAATACCGAAGCGCGAACCAGTACCCGGGTCAATTCCTCGGGGCGCAATGCGGGCAGATCGGCGTTGAGTGCCGCGACGGCCGCGGCCGGACGCAGCGCCCGCACCACCTCCGCCCCGTGCGCGAGCGCCGCGTTGAGGCCGGCGCCCGGGCTGTCCGGCACGATCCGCGCGCCCAGCGCGGCCAGCTCGCCGCCCGCCGCCGGATCGTCCGTGACGACCGCCACATCCCGTACCACGCCGCACGCCAGCGCCGCGGCCACCGTGTCCTGGGCAAAGGCGAGCGCGAGATGCGGCCGCAGAATGCCGTCCGCGGCCCCCGCGAGCCTGCTCTTGGCCAGAACGAGGGGCTTCAGCGGGACCACCAGGGACCAGCCGTCCGTCGAGTCGGTGTTCGTGGCGAGCTCTCCGTCCATGCGCATCGGGCCCCATTGTGGCGCGAGCCCTTGATGAGCCGGAGGCCCGGGCCCGGAGCCGAGGCGTACGGTGTTCTCGACAGACCAGGGGCCTGGGGCGACACTTGACCCCCAGCAGCCGGGCGGGAGCCCGGCAATAGAGGAAGGTGTCCGAGTGTCCCGCCGTAGAATCGGCTTCTGGTACCGCCTGGCGGCGGTCATCGCTAAACCGCCGCTGTTGGTTCTGTTCAAGCGGGACTGGCAGGGAATGGAACACATTCCGGCGGACGGCGGATTCATCACCGCTATCAATCACAACTCGTACCTCGACATGTTCTCCTACGGGCACTTCCAGTACAACAGCGGACGTGTGCCCCGATTCCTGGCCAAGGCCGCGCTCTTCAAGGCGCCGGTTGTCGGCACACTCCTGCGGGGCACCGGTCAGATTCCCGTCTACCGCGAGTCCTCCAACGCCTTCGGCGCCTTCCGGGCGGCCGTCGAGGCCATCGAGCGCGGTGAATGCGTCGCCTTCTACCCGGAGAGCACGCTCACCCGCGATCCCGGTATGTGGCCGATGACCGCGAAGACCGGAGTCGCGCGTGCGGCGCTGCTGACCAAGGCGCCGGTCATTCCGGTCGCCCAGTGGGGCGCCAACTTGGCGATGCCGCCGTACGCCAAGGAGAACAAGGTCAGTTTCTTCCCGCGCAAGACGCTTCAGGTGAAGGCGGGCCCGCCGGTCGACCTCGACCGCTTCTACGGCCAGGAGCCGACCCCCGAGGTGCTGAAGGCGGCGACCGAGGACATCATGGCCGCGATCACCGTGCTGCTGGAGGAGATCCGCGGCGAGAAGGCCCCCGACAAGCCGTACGATCTGCGCGAAGTCCTCGCGCACCAGCGCCGCAAGGCCGCCGAGGAGGGCACCAAGTGACGCGCGCCGCCACCAAGGCAGCAGTATTCGGAACCGGCTCCTGGGGCACGGCTTTCGCCATGATTCTCGCCGACGCCGGCTGCGAGGTGACCCTGTGGGCCCGCCGCGCCGAACTCGCCGCATCGGTCAACGCCACCCGGACCAATCCCGAGTATCTGCCGGGAATTGAGCTGCCCGAGGCGGTACGGGCGACCAGCGACCCCGCCGAGGCCGCGGCCGGTGCCGAGTTCACCGTTCTGGCCATCCCCTCCCAGACCCTGCGCGCCAACCTCGCCGCATGGGCACCGCTCCTCGCGCCGGACACCGTGCTCGTCTCCCTGATGAAGGGCATCGAACTCGGCACCGCCAAGCGCATGAGCGAGGTCATCGAAGAGGTCGCCAAGGTCTCCGCCGAACGCGTCGCCGTCGTCACGGGCCCCAACCTCGCCAAGGAGATCGCCCAGCGCCGGCCCGCCGCCGCGGTGGTCGCCAGCCGCGACGAAAGCGTCGCCCGGCGGCTCCAGTCCGCCTGCCACACCCCGTACTTCCGCCCGTACACCAACACCGACGTGGTCGGCTGCGAACTGGGCGGCGCCGTCAAGAACGTCATCGGCCTCGCCGTCGGCATCGCGGACGGCATGGGCCTCGGCGACAACGCCAAGGGCTCGCTGATCACCCGCGGCCTCGCCGAGACCACCCGGCTCGGCCTGGCGATGGGCGCCGACCCGATGACCTTCTCCGGTCTCGCCGGACTGGGCGATCTGGTCGCGACCTGCTCCTCGCCGCTCTCCCGCAACCACACCTTCGGCACCAACCTCGGCCGCGGGATGACGCTCGAGGAGACCATCGCGGCCACGAAGCAGACCGCGGAGGGCGTCAAGTCCTGTGAATCGGTACTGGATCTGGCCCGCAGGCACGGCGTCGACATGCCGATCACCGAGACGGTCGTCGGCATCGTCCACGAGGGCAAGCCGCCGGTCGTCGCGCTGAAGGAACTGATGTCACGCAGCGCCAAGGCGGAGCGGCACTGACGTGATTCAAGCCAGCGGGTAGTCTCATCGCGATATGAGCAGCGAGAACCTCCCCCAGAGCCCTGAGCAGCAGCCGCGCAAGCCGCGCGTAGCCGTCGTCTTCGGCGGTCGCAGCTCCGAACACGGGATCTCCGTGGTCACCGCCGGTGCCGTACTGCGCGCCATCGACCGTACGAAGTACGACGTGCTGCCGATCGGCATCACGACGGACGGCCGGTGGGCGCTGACCGCCGACGAGCCGGAGCGGATGGCCATCACCGACCGCCGTACGCCGAGCGTCGAGCAGCTCGCGGACTCCACCGAGGGCGGCGTGGTGCTCTCCGTGGACCCCGCCAACCGCGAGGTCGTCTACAGCGAGCCCGGCGCCGTCCCCAAGGCGCTCGGCGAGGTCGACGTCGTCTTCCCCATGCTGCACGGCCCGTACGGCGAGGACGGCACCCTCCAGGGCCTCCTGGAGCTCTCCGGCGTCCCGTACGTCGGCTCGGGCGTCCTCGCCTCGGCAGTCGGCCAGGACAAGGAGTACATGAAGCGCGTCTTCATCTCCTTCGGCCTGCCCGTCGGCCCGTACACGGTCATCCGCCCCCGCGAGTGGGAACTCGACCCGTCCGCCGCCCGCAAGAAGATCATCGACTTCGCGGGCGAGCACGGCTGGCCGCTCTTCATCAAGCCCGCGCGTGCCGGATCCTCCATCGGCATCACCAAGGTCGACCACATCTCCGGCCTGGACGAGGCGATCATGGAGGCGCAGCGCCACGACCCCAAGATCCTGGTGGAGTCGCTGCTGCGCGGCCGCGAGATCGAGTGCGGGGTGCTGGAGTTCGAGGACGGCCCGCGTGCCAGCGTCCCGGCCGAGATCCCGCCCGTCACGGCCCACGAGTTCTACGACTTCGAGGCCAAGTACATCGACTCGGCAGCCGGTCTGGTGCCGGCGCCGCTGACCGAGGAGCAGACCGCCGAGGTACGCCGGCTCGCGGTCGAGGCCTTCGACGCCGCGTCCTGCGAGGGCCTGGTGCGCGCGGACTTCTTCCTCACCGAGGACGGCGAGTTCGTCATCAACGAGATCAACACGATGCCCGGCTTCACGCCGATCTCGATGTACCCGCGGATGTGGCAGGAGAGCGGCGTCGGCTACTCCGAGCTCGTCGACCGGCTGATCCAGGCGGCGCTGCGCCGCTCGACCGGATTGCGCTAGGCCCCTACGGGACGTCGAGTCTGGCCGGCACCGTCTTCTTGACGGCGTCGGCCAGTTCGGCGAGCGGCGTGACGTCGTGGGCGTACCGCTTGTCCATCGTGACCTCGACATAGGTCTTGCGGTACGTGGTGGTCAGCCGGGGGCCGTCGGACTTCTCCTCCAGCAGCCAGTTGACTCCGTCCGCCTCCACGGCCTTCGACTGTGCGTCGCTCATCTTCGCGGGCCGCGGGACACCACAGCGCAGTACGATCGCCGCATCGCCCCAGCCGGCGGTCAGATCGGAAGCCGGCTCAGGGTCGCTGCGGTCCTCACCGGCCACGGACTTCGGGAGCTCCTTGTCCAGTGCACCGCACAGGGCGGCCTCGTTCGACGGCGGGCTGGGAACCGTGACCGACGACGCTGCGTCCGTGGAGGAGCAGCCCGCGGCGGCCAGCAGCACCAGGGCGGCAGCGGACAGAAAGAAGGGCCGGCGGCGGGAAGACGTCACCGGCCAAGCGTAGACGGGGGCTACAGGTGCACGACCGGGCAGGTCAGGGTGCGGGTGATGCCGTCCACTTGCTGGACCTTGGCGACCACCATGCGACCGAGATCGTCTACCGTCTCGGCCTGGGCGCGCACAATCACGTCATAGGGACCGGTTACGTCCTCGGCCTGAATCACTCCCGGAATCTTGCCGATGGTCTCGGCGACGGTCGACGCCTTGCCCACCTCGGTCTGGATGAGGATGTACGCCTGTACCACGGAACCTCCAGGGCGGCCACGAGGATCATGTGGGGGGAAGGGACGCCACGGTATCGCGTCGCCGCGGGCCGCGGGGAGACCCGCGCGCCGGGTGACGCCCGCAGCGTGGCGTACGGAAGGCAGAAGTTGACGTATCTCTTGACGGTACCCAGGGCGCGTACGGCTCGCGACCGCAAGCGAGCAGCACTGCCGGAGGTCCCGGCAGGACGACGGAGAGGTGAGACTCGGTGAAGGGCACTGTGGGCGAGTTGGGGGAGTTCGGGCTCATCAGGGAGCTCACCTCACGGCTCACCTCCACCCCCGCGGTCCGGCTCGGACCCGGTGACGACGCGGCGGTCGTGGCCGCACCCGACCGCAGGGTCGTGGCGAGCACGGACGTACTGCTGGAGGGGCGGCACTTCCGCCGTGACTGGTCGACGGCGTACGACGTGGGGCGCAAGGCCGCCGCACAGAATCTGGCCGACATCGCGGCCATGGGTGCGGTCCCGACCGCGCTGCTGCTCGGCCTGGTCGTCCCGGCCGAACTCCCCGTCACCTGGGCCACCGAGCTGATGGACGGCATCCGCGACGAGTGCCAGGTGGCCGGGGCGGCGGTGGTCGGCGGCGATGTCGTACGCGGCGACCTCATCACGCTCGCGATCACCGCGCTCGGCGATCTGCGCAACCACGAACCGGTCACCCGGGCCGGCGCCCAGCCCGGCGATGTCGTCGCGTACACGGGCTGGTTGGGCTGGTCGGCCGCCGGGCACGCGGTGCTCTCGCGCGGCTTCCGCTCGCCGCGCGCCTTCGTCGAGGCACACCGGCGGCCCGAGCCGCCCTACCACGCGGGCCCCGCGGCGGCCGGACTCGGCGCCACCGCCATGACCGACGTCAGCGACGGACTCGTCGCCGACCTCGGGCACATCGCGGAGGCCAGCAAGGTCCGTATCGATCTGCGCTCGGGCTCCATCGACATCCCCTCGCAGATGAACGACATCGGCCAGGCCGTCGGCGTCGACCCGCTGCAGTGGGTGCTGACCGGGGGAGAGGACCACGCGATCGTCGCGACCTTCCCGCCGGACGCGAAGCTTCCGGCCCGCTGGAAGGTGATCGGCGAGGTGCTCAACCCGTCGGCGCTGCCGCAGGTGACGGTCGACGGTGCGCCGTGGACCAAGAAGAGCGGCTGGGACCACTTCGGGGACATCGAGGACGGCAAGTAGATTCGGGGGCATGGACATACCCGCCCTGCCTCCTCGTGTGCTCACCGTCGCCGGGTCCGACTCCGGCGGCGGTGCGGGCATTCAGGCCGACCTGAAGACGATGCTGGCGCTCGGTGTGCACGGCATGAGCGTGCTCACCGCGGTCACCGCGCAGAACTCGCTGGGTGTGCAGGGCGCGTGGGAACTGCCCGTCGACGCGGTACGGGCCCAGTACCGCAGCGTCGTCGACGACATCGGCGTACAGGCCGTGAAGACGGGCATGCTGGCGTCCGCGCCCCTCGTCGAGACCGTCGCCGAGCTGCTGGCCGGAACGGACGCGCCGGTCGTCGTCGACCCGGTGGGCGTCTCCAAGCACGGGGATCCGCTGCTGGCCGCCTCCGCGCTCGACTCCGTACGCACCAAGCTGCTGCCCCTCGCGACCGTGGCAACGCCGAATCTGGACGAGGTCGAGCAGCTCACGGGCGTACGGGTGGAGGCCGAGGCGGATCTGCGCCGGGCGGCGGACGCGGTGCTGGGCTTCGGGCCGCGGTGGGCGCTGATCAAGGGCGGGCATCTCGCGGGCGACGCGGTGGACCTGCTGACGGACGGCGCGCAGGAGCACTGGCTGCGCGCGCCCCGGCACGACAACCGGCACACGCACGGGACGGGCTGCACGCTGGCGTCCGCGGTGGCCTCGGGGCTGGCGAAGGGGATGGATGTTCCGGGGGCCGTACGGGCCGCGAAGGAGTACGTCACGGGGGCGATCGCCGCGGGGTTCGCGCTGGGGGGCGGGATCGGCCCGGTTGATCACGGCTGGCGCCTGCGCTGATCGCCGGGTTGTCCCGGCGACTGCCGTCCGGGCACGGCAAAAAGCCGGTCCACCGAGGTGGACCGGCTTTCAAGGCAACCGGAGGGGCTGCGCTACGACGAAACGTCGCGGTTAGCGCGAGACCTTGCCGGCCTTGATGCACGAGGTGCAGACGTTGAGCCGCTTCGGCGTCCGACCGACCACGGCACGCACACGCTGGATGTTCGGGTTCCAGCGACGGGACGTACGGCGGTGCGAGTGCGAAATGTTGTTGCCGAAGCCCGGCCCCTTGCCGCAGACGTCGCAGTTGGCAGCCACGGGTCACTCCAAAGACTTCAGATGCACTTACAGTGAATTCCGGCGCGCCGGATCAGTGATCTGATTGGTGGCTTTGCCGGGGGAATGGCCCGACTCTCATCGGGCAACCGGAGCAGCATACAACGACTGCGTCCGAGATACGAAACTACCATGGCTTCTCCCGCCCCCGCCCCGGACCCCGCTCCCGCCAGGGGTCTACCCTGCGGTGCAACCCGCTGCTCAGGGCCCTTCCGGCCGTTCAAGGAGGATCACCAGGTGCCGCAGACCCTCGACGCCGCAGCGGTACGCACCTGGTGCTCACTGGCACTGGAAGCGCTGGGCCGGGAGCGCGAGGAGATCGACGCGATCAACGTCTACCCGGTCGCGGACGGGGACACCGGAACGAACCTGTATCTGACCGTCGAGTCCGCGGCCCAGGCAGTGGAGGCGGTCTTCTCCGCGCACGAGACCGAACGCTCGGCGCCCGCGCCCGCCGATGTGGTCCGGGCGATGGCCCACGGCGCGCTGATAGGCGCCCGGGGCAACTCCGGGACGATCCTGGCGCAGCTGCTGCGGGGCATGGCGGAACGGCTCGGTGCCGGAGACCACCTCGCCGACGCGCTGCGCAGAGCCGCCGGGCTGGCGCGCGAGGCGGTCGCGCATCCCGTCGAAGGCACGATCCTCACGGTCGCGGCGGCGGCGGCGGACGCGGCCGAGGCCTCACCGGACGACCCCGTGCGCGCCGCGTACGAGGGGGCCCGGGCCGCGCTGGACGCGACGCCGGGACAGCTTGCTGTGCTGGACCGCGCGGGGGTCGTGGACGCGGGCGGTCGCGGGCTGCTGGCGGTGCTGGGGGCGCTCGTGCAGGCGGTGACGGGGGAGGCTCCTTCCGCGCCCGGTCCCACGCATGTACACCCCCCGGTAGCTGCCGCCGTCGCGGCGGAAGGCGGCGAACCGTGCGCGGACGGAGGGCCGGCGTTCGAGGTGATCTACCTCCTGGAGGCCGACGACGCGGCCGTGGCCCGGCTGCGGACCCGGCTGGACGGGCTCGGTGACTCGCTGGTCGTCGTCGGCGGCGACGGGCTGTGGAACGTGCATGTGCACGTCGATGACGCGGGCGCGGCGGTCGAGGCGGGCGTCGAGGCCGGGCGGCCGTACCGGATCCGGATCACCCACTTCGACAGCGCCGCGGGTACGTCGCGCGAGCAGGTGCAGCGGGCGGTCGTCGTGGTCGTCCCCGGGGAGGGCCTGGCGGACCTGTGCGCCGAGGCGGGCGCGACGACGGTGCTCGCGCGTCCGGGGGAGCCGCCGGCCAGCGGCGAACTGGTCGAGGCGATCCGGCGCGCGCATGCCCGTGAGGTGGTTCTGCTGCCGAATTCCGCGGAGCTGCGGCACACCGCGGCGGCGGCCGCGGAACAGGCCCGTACGGAGGGCGTACGGGTCGCCCTCATCCCCACCCGCGCGGCGGTCCAGGGCATCGCGGCGCTCGCCGTCCACGAACCGGACCGCCGCTTCGACGAGGACGTCGTCGCGATGACAGCGGCCGCGGGCGCGACCCGCTACGCCGAACTGGCCGTCGCAGAACGGCAGTCGTGGACGACGGCGGGCGTGTGCCAGGCCGGTGATGTCCTCGGTCTGATCGACGGCGACGTGGCGGTGATCGGCGCGGACCTGCCGGGCACGGCGGAGGCGGTCCTGGACCGGATGCTGGCGGCGGGCGGCGAACTGGTGACGCTGATCCTGGGCGAGGACGTACCGGAGGGCGACGCGGTGGCGGAGCGCCTGGAACGGCACGTCAGGGAAGGCCACTTGGCGGTGGACACGGTGGTCTACCTGGGCGGCCGGGGGGCGTCACCACTGCTCATCGGGGTGGAGTAGGGGGACGGGCCGCCCGACGGACCGCGATGCCGATGCCCGACTCGCGGCACCGATGTGACCAGCGGTTATCCACAGGTGCGCGACGTCTGTCAGTGCTGTGGTGTGCAATGGATCGCGTGTCCGCGCTCGACGAACCCCTGAAGAAGACGCTCGGAGCCGCCACCGCGAAGGTGATGGCCGAGCATCTGGACCTGCACACCCTCGGTGATCTGCTGCACCATTACCCGCGCAGGTACGCGGAGCGGGGCGAGCTCACGCACCTGTCCGACCTGCCGCTGGACGAGCACGTCACCGTGGTCGCCCAGGTGGCGAGCGCCCGCGTGCTCACCTTCAGCGGCTCGAAGGGCCGGGGCCAGCGGCTGGAGGTCGTCATCACGGACGGCAGCGGTCAGCTGCAACTGGTCTTCTTCGGCAAGGGCGTTCACAAGCCACACAAGGATCTTCTGCCGGGCACCCGCGCGATGTTCGCCGGCAAGGTGTCGGTCTTCAACCGCAAGCTGCAGCTCGCCCACCCCGCGTACGAACTGCTCCACGGAGACAGCGACGAGGCCGTCGACTCCTGGGCCGGAGCCCTCATCCCGATCTACCCGGCCACCACGAAACTGGAGTCCTGGAAGATCGCCAAGGCGGTCGACGCGGCACTGCCCAGGGCCGGCGAGGCCGTCGACCCCCTGCCGGACGCACTGCGCGAAGGACGCGACCTCGTCCCGCTCCCCGAGGCCCTGCTGAAGATCCACCGGCCGCACACCAAGGCGGACATCGCGGTCGCACGTGACCGCCTGAAGTGGGACGAGGCCTTCGTCCTCCAGGTCGCCCTCGCCCGCCGCCGGTACGCCGACACCCAACTGCCCGCGGTGGCCCGCACACCGCGGCCGGACGGGATGCTCGACGCCTTCGACGCCAAGCTGCCCTTCACCCTGACCGACGGCCAGCAGAAGGTCACCAAGGAGATCTTCGACGACCTCGCGACCGAGCATCCGATGCACCGCCTGCTCCAGGGCGAGGTCGGCTCGGGCAAGACCATGGTGGCCCTGCGGGCGATGCTCGCCGTCGTCGACGCGGGCGGTCAGGCGGCCATGCTCGCGCCCACCGAAGTCCTTGCCCAGCAGCACCACCGCTCGATCACGGAGATGATGGGCGAGCTCGCGGAGGGAGGGATGCTCGGCGGCGCCGAGCACGCCACCAAGGTCGTGCTGCTGACCGGCTCGATGGGCGCGGCCGCGCGCAGGCAGGCACTGCTCGATCTGGTGACCGGTGAGGCCGGGATCGTGATCGGCACGCATGCGCTGATCGAGGACAAGGTGCAGTTCCACGATCTGGGGCTGGTCGTCGTCGACGAGCAGCACCGCTTCGGCGTGGAGCAGCGCGACGCCCTGCGTTCCAAGGGCAAGCAGCCGCCGCATCTGCTGGTCATGACCGCGACCCCCATTCCGCGAACGGTCGCGATGACGGTCTTCGGCGATCTGGAGACCTCGGTCCTGGACCAGCTGCCGGCCGGGCGCTCGCCGATCGCCAGCCATGTGGTCCCCGCCCAGGACAAGCCGCACTTCCTCGCGCGCACCTGGGAGCGTGTGCGCGAGGAAGTGGAGAGCGGACATCAGGCCTATGTGGTGTGTCCCCGCATCGGTGACGGCGAGGACGAGCCGAGGAAGAAGTCCGCGGAGGACGAGGCCGAGAAGCGCCCGCCGCTGGCCGTGATCGAGATCGCCGGACAGCTCGCGGCGGGCCCGCTGAAGGGCCTGCGGGTGGAGGTCCTGCACGGCCGGATGCAGCCCGACGACAAGGACGACGTCATGCGCCGCTTCGCCGCGGGCGCTGTCGATGTCCTGGTCGCCACCACCGTCATCGAGGTCGGTGTCAATGTCCCCAACGCCACCGCGATGGTGATCATGGACGCGGACCGGTTCGGAGTCTCGCAGCTGCACCAGCTGCGCGGCCGGGTCGGCCGTGGCTCGGCCCCCGGGCTGTGCTTGCTCGTCACCGAGATGCCCGAGGCCGCCCCCGCCCGTGCCCGGCTGGGCGCGGTCGCCGCCACGCTCGACGGCTTCGAGCTCTCCCGTATCGACCTCGAACAGCGCCGAGAGGGCGATGTGCTGGGCCAGGCCCAGTCCGGCGTCCGCTCCTCGCTGCGGATGCTCACCGTCATCGACGACGAGGAGATCATCGCGGCGGCACGGGAGGAGGCCGTCGCGATCGTCTCCGCGGATCCGGAGCTCCAGCACCAGCCGGAGCTGCGTACGGCGCTGGACGCGCTGCTCGACACCGAGCGGGAGCAGTACCTCGACAAGGGCTGACCTGCGGGAAAGTGTCTCCGGTGGGAAGGTGGCGAGTGGAAGACGGCGTACCGGAAAGGAGTGTGCCGCCATGGACTCCGGCACTGACCCCCGCTCGGTAGTGCGCGCCTATCACGATGCCTGGACCCGTGGGGACTTCGAGACCGCGGTCGGCCTGCTTTCCCCCGGCCTCAAGGTCGAGGTGCCTGTCAACGACTACCCCACGACCGAGTCGTTCGCCGCGGCCCTCGCTGCCTTCGGCGGACTCGCCACTCGCGTGGCACTGCTCTCGGCGCTCTACGGAGAAGACGAAGCGATGCTGCTCTACGACATGGATGTCCAGGGGCTGGGAACGCTGCGTGTGGCGGAACACTTCACCGTCGCCGCCGGCCGGATCACCCGGATCCGCCAGATCCACGACACCGTGACGATTCGCGCCGCGGGGTTCGCGCAGAACGGCTGAACCCGGGTTCGGCTGCGGCAGGTTCACGCGGCCCGGTGCCTGCGAGCGCCGCAGAGTTCCTACGAGTCGGTCCGCACCATCTGAGGCACGGCCTGGGGGTCGGCGGCGCGGGCGGCAGCGCCCGGCGCCTCGACCGAATGCGGCTCCTCGTGCCGGGGTGCGAGCAGCGCCGAGGCGATGCCGACCGCCGCCAGACCCGCTCCTACCCACAGGGCCGGTTTGAAGGCGTCCACGAACGCGTCGGGTGATCCGTAGACGGCCGGGCCGGTGAAGACGGCCGCGAGGACGGCGATACCGAAGACGCCGCCGAGTTCACGGACCGCGCTGTTCGTCCCCGAGGCGACTCCGGCCTCCTGCTGCGGCACGGAGCCCATCACCGCGTTGGCCACGGTCGGGAAGCACATCGACGTCCCGACGCCGGCCACCGTGAGGGCGGCGCTCAGCTCCGCGTAACCCATACCGGGGTCGGCGATCGCGGCGACCCACCCGAGTCCGATCGCCTGCAGCGCCAGTCCGGCGGCCATGAAGGGGCGGTTGCCCCAGCGGTCGGCCAGGGTGCCCGCCACGGGCGCGATCAGCATGGGCGTCGCGGTCCAGGGGAGGATCCACAGCCCGGCCGCGAGGGGCGAGTTGCCGAGCCCGATCTGCAGGAACTGCGACATCAGGAACAGCGCGCCGAAGAGCGAGGCGTACATGAAGAAGCTGACGCCGTTGGCCGTGGCGAAGCCGCGCAGCCGGAACAGGCCGAGGGGAACCATCGGGTTGCGGACCCGCCGCTGCCAGGCGACGAAGCAGGCGACGAGCGCCGCCCCGGCCAGCAGTGAGGAGATCACTTCGGCACTGGCCCAGCCGACCGTGTTCGCGCGCACCAGCCCCCAGGTCAGGCCGAGGAAGCCCGCTCCGGCCAGAGCGAGTCCCAGCAGGTCGAGGCGGGGCCTCGGGCCGAAGCTCTCGGTCAGCCGGCGCAGCGCGAGCGGGACCAGGACAAGACCGATCGGGACGTTGAGCCAGAAGATCCACTGCCAGTCGAGACCGTTGGTGATGGCTCCGCCGACGACAGGTCCCATGGCGACCGCCGTGCCGGCGATGCCGCCCCAGAGCCCGATGGCCATCCCACGCTTCTCGGCCGGGAAGGCCTGGCTGATCAGGGTGAGCGTCAGGGGCATTACGATCGCGGCGGCTCCGCCCTGCACCGCGCGGGCCGCGATCAGTGCTCCGACGGAGGTCGAGAGGGCCGCCCCGGCCGAGGCGACGGCGAAGGCGAAGAGCCCGATGGCGTACATACGCCGCCTGCCGAAGCGGTCGCCGAGCGCGGCCCCGGTCAGCAGCAGGCAGGCAAAGCTCAGGTTGTAGGCGTTGACCGTCCATTCGAGGTCGGTGAGTTTCGCGTCAAGGTCGACGCGCAGCACGGGCAGCGCGGTGGCCACGACCAGGGTGTCGAGGGCGACCATGAACAGCCCGAAGGAGGCCAGGACCAAGGTCCATCCCTTGTGGGGGCCGACTGCGGCGGGGACGCGGGGGGTGGTTTCGTACGGCACGTTTTCCTGCGGCATGGCTCTCCGCTCCTTGCGGATCGTTGTCTCGGATTCCGTCTCACCTCCCCGACGGGCGGGAAGGGGGCGAATCGACACAGACCGCAGGAAAATTGCTGGGGAGAGGCTGTCGATCCGGGCGGGTGCCGTACGTCGGCATCAACAGAAGGCCCGAGCGGCGGGCCCACGAGCGAGAAGGGATCGCGCCATGGCGCAGTACCTGATCCTGATCTACCACGACGAGCAGGCCTGGGCGGATGCCCCGCAGGAGGTGTGGGACCGGACCCTGAAGGAGCACCGCGCCTTCCAGGAGGCCAACGTCGGAGCCATCCTCGGCAGCAACGCCCTGCACCCGACCGCCACGGCCACCTGCGTCCGCACGGACGACTCGGGCGCCCTGGCCGTCACGGACGGACCGTTCGCCGAGACGAAGGAGGCGCTCGGCGGCTACTACCTCGTGGAAGCCGCCGACCTGGACGAAGCCATCGCCGTGGCCAAGCAGTGCCCGATGGCCTTCGGCGGTATCGAGGTACGGCCCGTGCAGATCTTCGACTGACGGGAGCCCCCGGTGGCCAGAGACGGCGCGGCCGGCGGGGTCCGCACGGACCCCGCGGTCGCCGCCGCTGTCGCGGACGCGCACCGCCGCGAGTGGGCCTTCGTGCTCGCCGCGACAGCGCGCCTGACGCACGACCTCGACCTGGCGGAGGAGTGCGTGCAGGACGCGTACGCCAAGGCGCTGACGGTATGGGGCGAGCGCGGCATCCCGCGCCGCCCCGGCGCCTGGCTGACCACGACCGCCCGCAACCGGGCGCTGGACGTGCTCCGGCGGGACGCGACCCTGCGCAGGTCGCTGCCGCAGCTCCTGGACCTCTCGGGCGATCCCTTCGCGGAACCGGAGGCTGTGGTGGACGGGGACGGGCCGGAGGAGTTCCCCGACGACCGGCTGCGGCTGATCTTCACCTGCTGCCACCCCGCGCTCGCCGAAGAGGCGAAGGTCGCCCTCACACTGCGGCTGCTGTGCGGCCTGACGACCGCGGAGGTGGCACGCGCCTTCCTGGTCGGCGAGCCCGCGATGGCCGCCCGGATCACCCGGGCGAAGAAGAAGATCGCCGCCGCGCGGATCCCCTACCGGGTGCCGCCCGCCGACGAACTGCCCGCCCGTATCGAAGCGGTACTCACCGTGGTGCATCTGCTCTACACCACCGGGCACACCGCTCCGGCAGGCGCCGACCTCGTCCGCCGTGACCTCGTGGAACGGGCGCTCGACCTCGCCAGGATGCTGCGCACGCTGCTGCCCGACGACGCGGGCGTCGCCGGACTGCTGGCCCTGATCCTGCTGACCGACGCGCGCCGCGACACCCGCGCGGGCGACGACGGGCGGCTGCTGCTGCTCGCCGAGCAGGACCGTACGCAATGGGACCGCGCGGCGATCGGGGAAGGGATCGCGCTGGTGCGCGAGGCCCTGCGCCGCAGACCTCCGGGGCGCTTCGCGCTCATGGCGGCCATCGCCGCGGTCCACGCCGAGGCGCCGAGCTGGGAGGAGACCGACTGGCGGGAGGTGGTGGCGCTCTACGACCTGCTGGTGCAGATCTGGCCGTCGCCGGTGGTGGCCCTCAACCGGGCCGTGGCGGTGGGCTTCGCGGGCGGCCCCGCAGCCGGGCTCGCCGCGGTCGACGCGCTGTCCGCGGAGCCCCAGCTGGCGGGGTACGGCTATCTGGCCGCGGCCCGCGCCGACTTCCTGCGCAGGCTCGGCCGCACCGCGGAGGCGAGATCGGCGTACGAGGAGGCGCTCCTGCTCACGGAGAACGCCGTCGAGAGCGACTTCCTGGCGGGTCGCCTGGAGCAGCTGGGCAGCGCGGACTGATACGGAGTGGTCCGAACCTGAGCGGACCGAACCCGTGCGACGGCCTATCGTTTAAGCACATCCGGTCAGCGCATCCGCTCGGCACCACAGCTCGGCACCACAGCTCGGCACCACAGCTCGGCACCACAGCTAAGCGCATCCGCTCAGCCGCATCCTCAGCCTCATCCGCCTCCGTCTCGAAGGACCCAGACTCAGATGACCCGCGTGATCGCCGGCGCGGCCGGCGGGCGCCGTATCGCCGTCCCGCCCGGCACCGGCACCCGCCCCACATCCGACCGTGCTCGCGAGGGGCTCTTCTCCAGCTGGGAGTCCCTCCTCGGCACGCTCGGCGGCATCCGTGTCGCCGACCTGTACGCGGGCTCCGGCGCCGTCGGCCTGGAGGCACTGTCCCGGGGCGCGTCCCACGCCCTCCTCGTCGAGGCGGACAACCGCGCAGCCCGCATCGTCCGGGAGAACGTCCGGGCGCTCGGACTGCCCGGTGCCGAGGTCCGTACCGGCAAAGCGGAACAGATCGTGACAGGCCCGGCGCCCGAGCTCCCGTACGACGTCGTTTTCCTCGACCCTCCGTACGCCGTCACCGATGACGATCTTCGGGAGATTCTGCTCACACTCCGTCGCCAGGGCTGGCTCGCGGACGATGCTCTCGCCACCGTGGAGCGCAGCACCAGAGGCGGCGAATTCGTCTGGCCGCAGGGCTTCGAGCCACTGCGGGCCCGTCGCTACGGCGAGGGCACGCTTTGGTACGGTCGCGCCGCCTCTACGTGCGAAGACGCACGATGACCGGTTCGGAGAGCGAGGGACTTCAGTTGCGCCGCGCAGTCTGTCCGGGGTCATTCGACCCCATCACCAATGGGCACCTCGACATCATTGCCCGCGCCTCCAAGCTGTACGACGTCGTACATGTCGCGGTGATGATCAACCAGTCCAAGCAGGGGCTGTTCACGGTCGAAGAGCGGATGGAGATGATCCGCCAGGTCACCAGCGAGTACGGGAACGTCGTCGTGGAGTCCCACCACGGCCTCCTTGTCGACTTCTGCAAGGAGCGCGACATCCCGGCCATCGTCAAGGGACTGCGCGCGGTCAGCGACTTCGACTACGAGCTGCAGATGGCCCAGATGAACAACGGGCTCACGGGTGTCGAAACCCTCTTCGTCCCGACCAACCCCACCTACAGCTTCCTGTCCTCCAGCCTCGTCAAGGAGGTCGCGGCCTGGGGCGGCGACGTCTCCCACCTGCTGCCTCCGGTTGTTCACGAGGCCCTGACCCGGCGCCTCGCCCAGAAGTGACGAACTGACAGTCCGTCACCCGGTGTCGGGCGGGCGCCGACTGCCCGTACAGTCGTCCCGTCCGTCTCCCATCAGTTCTAGAGAGTGGCGAACCCACGGTGGACGTCCAGAAGAAGCTCGACGAGATCGTCGAGGCGGTCGGCAACGCCCGGTCCATGCCCATGTCGGCCTCCTGCGTGGTCAACCGCGCCGAGCTGCTCGCCATGCTCGAAGAGGTCCGTCAGGCCCTGCCGGGCTCCCTGGCCCAGGCCCAGGAGCTGATCGGCGGCCGTGAGCAGATGGTCGAGCAGGCCCGCCAGGAGGCCGAGCGGATCATCGAGACCGCCCACGCCGAGCGGGGTTCGCTGATCGCGGACACCCAGGTCGCCCGCCAGTCCCAGGACGAGGCCGACCGCATCCTCGCGGAGGCCCGCCGGGAGGCAGAGGAGATCCGTGCCGAGGCTGACGACTACGTCGACTCCAAGCTCGCCAACTTCGAGGTCGTCCTCACCAAGACCATCGGCTCGGTCGACCGCGGCCGCGAGAAGCTGCTGGGCCGTGGCCCCGGCCTGGACGAGCAGGGCTTCGCCGACGAGGACGCCCCCGAGTACAGCGCTGACCCGCAGACCCTGATCCAGCGTGCCGACGCGTACGTGGACACCAAGCTGGGCGCCTTCGAGGCCGTGCTCTCCAAGACTCTCGACGCGGTCGGCCGCGGCCGCCAGAAGCTGCACGGCCGTACCACCAGCGACGCCCTCGGCGAGCACATGGCCGCCCAGGACGCGGCGGGCACCCAGCAGCACGCCAGTGACGCCGACTATCTGGCCGGGCTCGCGGAACTGCCCGAGCCGCAGCCGCAGCCCCAGGCTCAGCCCCAGCACCAGTACCAGCCGGTGGCCGAACAGCAGCCCCAGATCCCGGCCCAGCAGGACCCGTACGCCTACCAGCCGCAGGAGGCGTACGCCGGCTATCAGGCCGACCCGTACGCCGCCTACCAGCAGCAGGGCTACGACCAGCAGCAGTACGCCCAGCAGGACCCGTACGCCTACCAGCAGCAGGCCCAGCACCAGCCGCAGCAGCAGGTCCAGCAGCAGGGCGCCGCCCTCGACGAGACCAGCCTGTTCGACACCAGCATGATCGACCTGGAGCAGCTGCGCCGGTACGAGCAGGGGCGCTGAACGGCTGCCGGGAGGCGCGGATTGGGTCTACGGCGGCCCGTCCAGTATCCTGGCTCTTCGGTCGCGCGCAGCTCCGCGATCACGGCTGCCCGCTTCGCACCGAGAAGCCCGGGACGGCCCTTCCTCACGATCCGAAAGCAGGAAAAACCCTGAGCACGCGCCTCGACCACCGCAACCCCCTCGTGTTCGACACACACGAGCTGGGGCGGCGTCCTGGTGCCCTCCAGCGGCTGACCCGCTCGGTCGATGCCCCCAAGGACTTCGGTATCGCAGGGGTCATCGGTGTGCCGGAAGGCGCACCCGTGAAGCTCGACCTCCGTCTGGAGTCGGTCATGGAAGGTGTGCTTGTCACAGGCACCGCCCGTGCATCGGCCGAAGGGGAGTGCGTAAGGTGTCTGGAGCCGCTGAGCCAAGAGGTCGCGGCGGACTTCCAGGAGATGTTTTCGTACCCCGACGCCGATGACCGGGGCCGCAGTCGCACTGCGGAGCCGGTCGACGACGCCGAGGACGAGGACGTGCTCTTTCTCGAGGACGGCATGTTCGACCTCGAGCCCGTGCTGCGTGATGCGGTGGTGCTCGCACTGCCGATGCAGCCGGTGTGCCGGGAGACCTGTGCCGGTCTGTGTCCCCAATGCGGGATCAGGCTGGACGAGAACCCGGACCACCACCATGACGCCGTCGACATTCGTTGGGCGGCACTGCAGGGACTCGCCGAGACCATTCAGGACGGCGAGAAGGACAACATGGGCGGCGCCGAAGCGGGCGTCGACGAGAAGCAGGAGAAGTAGCCGTGGCTGTTCCGAAGCGGAAGATGTCGCGCAGCAACACGCGCCACCGCCGGTCGCAGTGGAAGGCTGCGGTCCCCACCCTGGTTTCGTGTGAGCGTTGCCAGGAGCCGAAGCAGCAGCACATCGCGTGCCCGAGCTGCGGCACCTACAACAAGCGCCAGGTCCTCGAGGTCTGAGCGGCTGGTGAGAGGCCCGATGTCTGAGCTGTCCAATGCCAAGAAGCAGGCAGACGCAGTAAACACAGCCAACGCAGCCTCGTCCCACACGCTTCTGGAAGGGCGGCTCGGGTATCACCTCGAGTCCGCCCTTCTGGTGCGTGCGTTGACCCACCGTTCGTACGCGTACGAGAACGGCGGTCTGCCCACCAACGAGCGTCTCGAATTCCTCGGGGATTCGGTGCTCGGCCTGGTGGTCACGGACACGCTGTACCGCACCCACCCCGACCTGCCCGAAGGCCAGCTGGCCAAACTGCGGGCCGCGGTGGTCAATTCTCGTGCGCTGGCGGAGGTCGGCCGCGGCCTCGAACTCGGCCTCTTCATCCGGCTCGGCCGGGGCGAAGAGGGCACGGGAGGCCGGGACAAGGCGTCCATCCTCGCCGACACCCTTGAAGCGGTGATCGGTGCGGTCTATCTCGACCAGGGCCTCGAAGCGGCCTCGGAGCTGGTGCACCGGCTCTTCGACCCGCTGATCGAGAAGTCCTCGAACCTGGGCGCGGGCCTGGACTGGAAGACCAGTCTCCAGGAGCTCACCGCCGCCGAGGGGCTCGGAGTTCCGGAGTATCTCGTCACCGAGACCGGCCCGGACCACGAGAAGACCTTCACTGCTGCCGCCCGCGTCGGTGGTGTCTCGTACGGCACCGGCACCGGCCGCAGCAAGAAGGAAGCGGAGCAGCAGGCGGCGGACTCCGCATGGCGGGAGATCCGTGCCGCCGCGGACGAGCGCGCGACTGCGGCGAAGGCCGAAGCGGAGGCCGGGGCCAAGGCCCGGGCCGAGGCGGAGGCTCTGGCCGACGCGGAAGCCGAAGCGACCGCTGCTGATGACGAAGGGGCCGCCGCCCCTTCGGCCTCGGAATCCGGGGACCGGGCCTCGGCCTGAGTCCACGTTTCCGCTTTCCCCGCGGGGCCCCTCGCTCTTCAGGAGCGCAGGGGCCTCGCGGTTTTCCGCCTCAGGCACGGAGGTACGCTGCGGGCGTCACGCTGAGATTGCCCGAAGGAGCCCCGTGCCCGAGTTGCCCGAGGTCGAAGTCGTACGTCGCGGACTCCAGCGCTGGGTCAGCGGGCGGACGATCGCCGAGGTGGAGGTGCTGCACCCGCGCGCGGTCCGCCGCCATCCGGCCGGCGCCGGGGACTTCGCGGCCCGGCTCAAGGGCCACAGCGTCGGGATCGCCCGCCGCCGCGGCAAGTACCTCTGGCTGCCGCTTGCGGACACGGACACCTCGATCCTCGGCCATCTCGGCATGAGCGGGCAGCTGCTCGTACAGCCCGAGGACGCCGCCGACGAGAAGCATCTGCGTATCCGGATCCGCTTCGACGACCGGCTCGGCACCGAGCTGCGCTTCGTCGATCAGCGCACCTTCGGCGGTCTGTCGCTGCACGACAACACTCCTGAGGGGCTCCCGGACGCGATCGCCCACATCGCCCGTGATCCGCTGGACCCGGCCTTCGACGACGCGGCCTTCCATGCTGCGCTGCGGCTGCGCCGTACGACGGTCAAGCGCGCGCTGCTCGACCAGTCGCTGATCAGCGGCGTCGGGAACATCTACGCGGACGAGGCACTGTGGCGCGCCCGGCTCCACTACGAGCGCCCCACCGCGACCCTGACGCGCCCCCGCTCGGCCGAACTGCTCGGTCATGTACGGGACGTGATGACCGCGGCCCTGGCCGTCGGCGGCACCACCTTCGACAGCCTGTATGTGAACGTGAACGGCGAATCGGGCTATTTCGACAGGTCGTTGGATGCGTACGGCCGCGAGGACGAGCCCTGCCGACGCTGCGGCACACTCATGCGCCGCCGTCCCTGGATGAACCGTTCCAGCTACTTCTGCCCGCGCTGTCAGCGGGCGCCGAGACTCATCCGCACCTCGTCGTAGCGCTCGCGCGCGGCGAGCACCTCGGGCATCCGGCCCTCGACGAGGTGGATCAGCCCGAGCAGCCGCTCGGCGACGGCGTGTCCCAGCGCGGTGAGTTCATAGTCCACGCGCGGAGGATTGGTGGCCTGTGCCTCGCGGTGGACCAGGCCGTCGCGCTCCAGCGCGTGCAGCGTCTGGGAGAGCATTTTCTCGCTCACACCATCGACGCGCCGGCGCAGTTCGTTGAAGCGGAGGGTCCCCTCGTGCAGGGCCCCGATCGTCAGGCTGCCCCAGCGGCCCGTCACGTGCTCGAGCGTGCCGCGTGAGGGGCACTGCTTGGAGAAAACGTCGAAGGGGCGGCCGTCGTCGTCCATGACGGCCACCCTACTCCGGTGTACTAACTGTCCGTAAGTGTTGGATCAGCGGCTAGAAGCCGAAGTCCTGGGTCCACCAGGGGCCGCCGTCGCCCATGACCACACCCATGCCCAGCGTCTTGTAGTCGCAGTTGAGGATGTTGGCGCGGTGACCGTCGCTGTTCATCCAGGAGTTCATCACCGCGGCGGCGTCGGCCTGCCCGCGGGCTATGTTCTCGCCGCCCAGACCCTTGACGCCCGCCTGGTCGGCGCGGTCCCAGGGAGTGTCCCCGTCGGGGTCGGTGTGGTCGAAGAAGCCGCGCGCGGCCATGTCGGCGCTGAAGTCACTGGCGAGATCCGCAAGACCGGCATCCGGGCGCACCGGGCTGCAGCCCACCTTCGCGCGCTCCTTGTTGACCAGGGTGAGCACCTCGGCCTCGGCGGCCGCCGCGCCCGAGACAGGGGGCTTGGCCCGCTCGGACGAACGGGCGGGGGCGCGGGTCTCGGTACGGGTCGGGGCCGTCGTCTTCTTCTCCGCCTGCGGGGCCTTCGTCTGCTTCGACGGAGTCGCCGACGGCTTGGTCGGCGTGGGGGAGGGGGTCTTCGACGGTGCCTGCGGGCGCGGCGCGGTGGGGCTCGCGGGGGCCGAGGTCCCCTTCGTCGGCTCGGCGCTCGCGTCGCCCTGGGTCTGCAGCTGGGCGGAGCCCTCGCTGCGTATCTGCCCGCTCGGCTCACTGCCGCCGCTGACGTCGAACTTGTCGCCGCCCGGCAGCAGGCCGGACGCGACGGCGACAGCGCCTACGGCCATGGCCGCGGAGGCGCCGAGCAGCCCGGTGCGCACGGGCATGCCCGACCGCTTCTTCCGGCGTGCACCACCCCGGTGCCTGCCTGCGGCTCCGTCCGCGTTGTCGTGCGCGGCGGGTGCGTCGGCGGAGCGTCGATGGCGTCCCATCTGCTGTGCCTTCCTGATGCTCGACGAAGCTCGACGGTCAAACGTCAAACTGACTCACCCATATGGGTGAAGCTCATTTCGACGGGACTGTACGCCATGACGCGTGGGGGCGAAGTGCTCTGTGTGCAATTGGCCCGTTACCTTGCACGCATGAACGATGACGCACGGCTCACCGCCTGGGTACGCGGCCGGGTACAGGGAGTGGGCTTCCGTTGGTTCACCAGGGCGAATGCTCTTCAGATCGGCGGCCTCACGGGATTCGCCGTGAATCTCGACGACGGCAGAGTGCAGGTTGTGGCAGAGGGGCCACGTGAGAATTGCCACCGTCTGCTGGAGTGGCTGCGCTCGGACGACACACCCGGGCGGGTCGAAGGTGTCACCGAGATCTGGGACACCCCGCGCGGCGGCTACGAAGGCTTCGCGATCCGCTGAGGTCATCGCGCATTTCCTCGCGGAAGTCGGTCCTGCGGGCATGCCCCGGGCACCTGCCCCGGCAGAAATTGGCTGGTGGTTGCCAAGAAGGGCTTGTCGTGCCAGGCTGCGCCAGTAAGAATGATCTCTACGCCCCCTGGGCCCCGCTGAGAGGCTTCGCCGCACGTTCCGCGGCCGTACGCCCCCGGGTTTGCCCGCCGACGCGGGGCGTGATCGTGTTGACCGTCAAACTTTTTGGTGAGACTCTGGAAGCCCCGCGCACCTTAGCTGTTTGGCAGTAAGAACCGCAGCCGTATTCAGCACCAACAAGCACTGTCGAGCACCGCGGGTGCGAATCCCTCACGACCCACACCGCTTCGGTCGGTCACTCAGTGTGGAGGACCATCCATCATGGCAAAGGCGCTTCTCGGTTACGTCGGCGGTAACGACCCGCGACTCCTCGCCGAGATGCGACGGCTTCAGCAGCGCGTCCAGGACCTCGAATCCGAACTTGTACGGATTCAGTCCGAGAACGACGCGCTCAACGCTGCCGTCGCTCAGCACCCTGGAGAGTCGTTGCTCGAAGGCATCGACATCGACGTACCCCAGGCGGAGCCTGCGCTCACCTGAGCACGGCGTTCGCTGGAGAATCATCGCGCACAAGATATGCAAGGGACGCCTCGGCGTCCCTTCTTTCTTTTGCGCTCCGCCCCTTACAGTCCTTCCCTTACCGTCTGATGTGCCCTGCACCTTCATAGGTGAAACCGAGCGCGAAAGGTAGAGTCCGGCTGCGTGCACCTCAAGGCCATGACCCTGCGCGGGTTCAAATCCTTCGCGTCCGCCACGACGCTGCGCTTCGAGCCGGGCATCACCTGCGTCGTGGGGCCCAATGGGTCGGGCAAGTCCAATGTGGTGGACGCGCTCTCCTGGGTCATGGGTGAGCAGGGGGCCAAGTCGCTGCGCGGCGGCAAGATGGAGGACGTCATCTTCGCCGGGACGACCGGACGGCCCCCGCTGGGCCGCGCCGAGGTCTCCCTCACCATCGACAACTCCGACGGCGCGCTCCCCATCGACTACGCCGAAGTCACCATCACGCGGATCATGTTCCGCAACGGCGGCAGCGAGTACCAGCTCAACGGCGACACCTGCCGGCTCCTCGACATCCAGGAGCTGCTGTCCGACTCCGGCATCGGCCGCGAGATGCACGTCATCGTCGGCCAGGGCCAGCTCGACTCCGTACTGCACGCCGATCCGATGGGACGCAGGGCCTTCATCGAGGAGGCCGCGGGCGTCCTCAAGCACCGTAAGCGCAAGGAGAAGGCGCTGCGGAAGCTGGACGCGATGCAGGCCAACCTCGCGCGCGTACAGGATCTGACCGACGAACTGCGCCGCCAGCTCAAGCCGCTGGGGCGGCAGGCCGCCGTCGCCCGGCGGGCCGCCGTCATCCAGGCCGATCTACGTGACGCCCGGCTGCGGCTGCTCGCCGACGATCTCGTACGGCTGCGGGAGGCGTTGCGCAGCGAGATCGCCGACGAGGCCGCGCTGAAGGAACGCAAGGACGCGGCCGAGGCGGAGCTCAAGGCCGCGCTGACGCGCGAGGCGGAGCTGGAGGACGAGGTACGGCGGCTCGCGCCACGGCTGCAGCAGGCCCAGCAGAGCTGGTACGAGCTCTCCCAACTGGCCGAGCGGGTGCGCGGCACGATCTCGCTGGCCGACGCGAGGGTCAAGAGCGCGAGCGCCGCGCCCGCGGACGAGCGGCGTGGCCGCGACCCGGAGGACATGGAGCGCGAGGCCGCCAGGATCCGTGAGCAGGAGGCCGAGCTGGAGGCCGCGCTGGAGGCGGCCGAGCGCGCCCTGGAGGACACCGTCGCGCACCGCGCCGAGCTGGAGCGGGAGTTGACGGTCGAGGAGCGGCGGCTCAAGGACGTCGCCCGGGCGATCGCCGACCGGCGCGAGGGTCTTGCCCGGCTCAACGGCCAGGTCAACGCGGCACGCAGCAGGGCCGCTTCGGCGCAGGCCGAGATCGACCGGCTGGCCGCCGCACGCGACGAGGCCCAGGAGCGGGCCGTCGCCGCGCAGGAGGAGTACGAGCAGCTCAAGGCCGAGGTCGACGGGCTCGACGCCGACGACTCCGCGCTCGGCGAGCAGCACGACGCGGCCAAGCGGGAGCTGTCCGGGGCGGAGGCCGCACTCGGCGCGGCCCGTGAGGCGCTCACCGCCGCCGAACGACGGCGCGCCGCCGTGGCGGCCCGCCGTGAAGCCCTCGCCCTGGGCCTGCGCCGCAAGGACGGCACGGGCGCGCTGCTCGCCGCGAAGGACCGGCTGAGCGGACTGCTGGGACCGGCGTCGGAGCTGCTGACGGTGGCCACCGGCCACGAGGTCGCGGTGGCGGCGGCGCTCGGCGCGGCCGCGGACGCCGTGGCCGTGTCCAGCCCGGCGACGGCCGCCGAAGCGCTGCGGCTGCTGCGCAAGACCGACGCCGGGCGCGCCGCGATACTGCTGAGCGGCGCCCCCGAGTCCGCGGCGCCCGAGCGGCGACCGGACGGTTCCCCGTACGCCGCCGACCTGGTGCGCGGGCCCGAGGAGCTGATGCCCGCCGTGCGCAGACTGCTCCGGGGCATCGTCGTCGTCGGGACGCTGGAGGACGCCGAGGATCTGGTTTACGGGCGGCCCGAACTCACCGCCGTGACCGCCGAGGGCGACGTCCTCGGCGCGCACTTCGCGCAGGGCGGCTCCGCCGGTGCGCCGAGCCTGCTGGAGGTGCAGGCCTCCGTCGACGAGGCCGCCGCCGAGCTGGAGGAGCTGGCCGTCCAGTGCGAGGAACTGGCCGCCACCCAGCAGCAGGCCACCGCCCGCCGCCGTGAATGCGCCGCGCTGGTCGAGGAGCTGGGGGAGCGCCGCCGGGCCGCCGACCGCGAGAAGTCCGCGGTGTCGGGGCAGCTCGGGCGGCTCGCCGGCCAGGCGCGAGGCGCCGCGGGCGAGGCCGAGCGGACGACCGCGGCCGCGGCCCGGGCGCAGGAGGCGCTGGAGCGGGCCCGCGAGGAGGCCGAGGAGCTGGCCGAGCGGCTGCTGGTCGCCGAGGAGGCTCCCGCCGAGGAGGAACCGGACACGCATGTACGGGACCGGCTCGCAGCCGACGGCGCCAACGCCCGCCAGACCGAGATGGAGGCCCGCCTCCAGGTCCGTACGCACGAGGAGCGCGTCAAGGGGCTCGCGGGACGCGCGGACTCGCTCGACCGGGGAGCGCGCGCCGAGCGCGAGGCGCGGGCGCGGGCCGAACAGCGGCGCGCCCGGCTGCGTCACGAGGCCGAGGTGGCCTCCGCGGTGGCGAGCGGCGCCCGCCAGCTGCTGGCCCATGTCGAGGTCTCCCTCGTGCGCGCCGAGGCGGAACGGGTCGCCGCCGAGGCGTCCAAGGCCGAGCGTGAACAGGATCTGAGCGCCGCCCGCAACCAGGGGCGCGACCTCAAGGGCGAGCTCGACAAGCTGACCGACTCGGTGCACCGCGGCGAGGTGCTCGGGGCCGAAAAGCGGCTGCGGATCGAGCAGTTGGAGACCAAGGCTCTGGAGGAGCTCGGCGTGGAACCGGCCGGGCTGATCGCGGAGTACGGGCCCGACCAGCTGGTGCCGCCCTCACCGCCCGCCGAGGGCGAGGAGCTGCCGGAGGACTCCGAGCACCCGCGGAACCTGCCGAAACCTTTCGCACGTGGCGAGCAGGAGAAGCGCCTCAGGTCCGCCGAACGGGCGTACCAGCAGCTCGGGAAGGTGAATCCGCTCGCGCTTGAGGAGTTCTCGGCACTGGAGGAGCGCCACAAGTTCCTCTCCGAGCAGCTCGAAGACCTGAAGAAGACCAGGACCGACCTCCTTCAGGTGATCAAGGAGGTCGACGAGCGCGTCGAGCAGGTCTTCACCGATGCGTACCGGGACACCGCCCGCGAGTTCGAGGGCGTCTTCTCGCGGCTGTTCCCCGGCGGTGAGGGACGGCTGATTCTGACTGATCCCGACAACATGCTCACCACGGGTGTGGATGTCGAGGCCAGGCCGCCCGGCAAGAAGGTGAAAAGGCTCTCGCTGCTCTCGGGCGGGGAGCGGTCGCTCACCGCGGTGGCGCTGCTGGTGTCGATCTTCAAGGCCCGGCCGAGCCCGTTCTACGTCATGGACGAGGTCGAGGCGGCGCTCGACGACACCAACCTCCAGCGGCTGATCAGGATCATGCAGGAGCTCCAGGAGTCCTCGCAGCTGATCGTGATCACGCACCAGAAGCGGACGATGGAGGTCGCGGACGCGCTGTACGGCGTGTCCATGCAGGGTGACGGTGTCTCCAAGGTCATCAGTCAGCGCCTTCGCTGACGCTTCGTCCACACCCTGCACACTTCTTCAACACTTGAATGAAGATGGATACCGGCGTCCTCTGAAGTCGACTTGACCCGTCTCTTGACTTCGACACTTGAATGAATAGTCTCTGCAACGTTGCCTTTACCTTCAAGTGGTGGGCGGCGGCTTGTTGTACGCCGCTTGAAGGGCTCGCCCCCACGCCCGGCGACGCTGCCGGACGCCCGAGGAGTACATGTGACCAGCACCGCGCAGCCACCACCTGTATCGGGAGCCCGTGAGGCCCATCCCGACCACCTCGGCCATGTCATCTTCATCACGGCCGCCGCCGCGATGGGCGGTTTCCTCTTCGGCTACGACAGTTCGGTCATCAACGGCGCTGTCGAGGCCATCCGCGACCGCTACGACATAGGCTCCGGAACGCTCGCCCAGGTCATCGCGATCGCCCTGATCGGCTGCGCCGTCGGCGCCGCCACCGCCGGCCGGATCGCCGACCGCATCGGCCGCATCCGCTGTATGCAGATCGCCGCCGTGCTCTTCACCGTCAGCGCGGTCGGCTCCTGCGTCCCCTTCGCCCTCTGGGACCTCGCCTTCTGGCGCGTCATCGGCGGTTTCGCCATCGGCATGGCATCGGTCATCGGCCCGGCCTATATCGCCGAGGTCTCCCCGCCCGCCTACCGCGGCCGGCTCGCCTCCTTCCAGCAGGCCGCGATCGTCATCGGCATCGCCGTGTCCCAGCTGGTGAACTACGGAATCCTGCAGTTCGCCGACGGTGAGCAGCGCGGCGAGATCGGCGGGCTCGAGGCCTGGCAGTGGATGCTCGGCGTCATGGTCGTGCCCGCGGTGCTCTACGGACTGCTCTCCTTCGTGATCCCCGAGTCGCCCCGCTTCCTGATCTCCGTCGGCAGGACCGACCGGGCGAAGGAGGTCCTCCGCGAGGTCGAGGGCCACAGCGTGGACCTGGACGCCCGCGTCGCCGAGATCGACCTGGCAATGCGCAGCGAGCACAAGTCGACCTTCAAGGACCTGCTGGGCAGCCGCTTCGGCTTCCTGCCCATCGTCTGGGTCGGCATCGGACTCTCGGTCTTCCAGCAGCTCGTCGGCATCAACGTCGCGTTCTACTACTCCTCGACGCTGTGGCAGTCCGTCGGCATCGACCCGACCGACTCGTTCCTCTACTCCTTCACCACCTCGATCATCAACATCGTCGGCACCGTGATCGCGATGGTCTTTGTGGACAGGGTCGGCCGCCGCCCGCTCGCCCTCATCGGCTCGGCCGGTATGGCGATCGCGCTGGCCTTCGAGGCCTGGGCCTTCTCCGCCGATCTCGTCGACGGCAAGCTCCCCACGACCCAGGGTGTCGTGGCCCTGGTCGCAGCCCATGTCTTCGTGCTCTTCTTCGCGCTCTCCTGGGGTGTTGTGGTCTGGGTCTTCCTGGGCGAGATGTTCCCCAACCGGATCCGCGCCGCGGCGCTCGGCGTCGCCGCCTCCGCCCAGTGGATCGCCAACTGGGCCATCACCGCGAGCTTCCCGAGCCTGTCGGACTGGAACCTCTCGGGCACGTACGTCATCTACACAGCCTTCGCCGTGCTCTCGATCCCCTTCGTGCTCAGGTACGTCAAGGAGACGAAGGGCAAGGCGTTGGAGGAGATGGGCTAATCCCCGCTGCCCCTCTCCTCACCACGGAACTGCCCCGGCTCACCCAGTGAGCCGGGGCAGTACCTGTTCGCACATCAGCTGCAGGCTGCGCCAGCCCTCGTCCACCGGCATGCCGCCGCACAGCGGATGCAGTACGAGACTCTCGGCGCCCAGCGCCACGCACTCGTCCGGCGTGACGATCCGGTACACGCCCTCGGCGCGGAGCTCGTCGACGGTGGTGGCAGCGGACTTCACCGCCGAGCGGATGTCCTTGGACTGCCACGAGGCGTACATCCGGGCCTCGTGCAGGAAGTGCTTTCCGTACTCGGCCCAGGTGCGGTCCGGGTCGTCGGACAGATGCAGGAGCGGCGTCTTCTCGGCGGGCATCATCGTCCAGCCCTCGGTGCCGTATTCGGCGAGCCTGTCCTGGTAGTACGCCTCCAGCTCCGGCAGGTGCGCGCTCGGGAAGAACGGCAGCCCGAGGCGGGCGGCGCGGCGGGCCGCCGCCTTCGACGAGCCGCCGACGAGCAGCAGGGGGTGGGGCTGGGTGTACGGGCGCGGGGTGACCCGTACCGTGCGGCCCTCGTAGGTGAAGGGCTCGCCCGTCCACGCCTTGAGAAGGGTCTCCAGGAGCAGATCCTGGATCTTGCCGCGCCTGCCCCAGTCGACGCCGTGGGCCTCGTACTCCTCGGGCCGGTAGCCGATGCCCGCGACCGTGACCAGTCGTCCTTTGCCGATCAGGTCGAGCACGGCGATGTCCTCGGCCAGCCGCAGCGGATCGTAGAGCGGGCCGATGATCGCGGAGACGGTGACCGCGATACGGCGGGTGGACCCGAGGACCGCGCCGGCGAAGACGAACGGGGAGGGCAGCCAGTTGTTGCCGGCGCCGTGGTGCTCCTCGGTCTGGATGGTGTCGATGCCGCGGTCGTCGGCGTACGCGGCCATCTCCAGGGCGGCGCCATAGCGGGCCGCGAGGGTCTCGGGTGTCGCGTCGGGATCGACGAGATTGAAGCGGGCCACCGTGAAGGCCATGGGAACGTCCCCCTCCGCAGCGTATGAGCACGGCGAAGAGGGACGCTAGCTGACGTCGCGTCAGATTGATAGAGCGGCGGACCCGGGTTCTGCGAGGGGCTGGGCGACCACGACGGTGGCCGCCCGGCCCGGTCGCCCACGAGACCGGACGGCGGACCGGCCCTTCCCGCAGCGGCGCGAGGCCACGCAGAGGGAGCGAATGGCCCTCTGCGAGGTCACGCATACTGGACGGGTTATGGAAATCCTCATCCTTGCTGTAGTCATCGCCCTGGTCGCGGTCGGCGCGATCAGCGGGCTCGTGGTCAGCAGCCGCAAGAAGAAGCAGCTGCCGCCCTCGGCACCGTCGAGCACGCCGACCATCACTGCCCCGCCCGCCGAGCCTCAGGTCGGTGAGGACGCCGCCCCGACGGTCGAGGAGCCGCGCCGCACGATCGAGGAGGTCGATCTCCCCGACGCCACGGGAGCCACGGCTCCCGTCGTCGTCGAGGAGCCCCTCGCCCCCGAGATCGAGATCCCCGAGCCGACCGCGGGCCGGCTGGTCCGGCTGCGCGCGCGTCTCGCCCGCTCCCAGAACTCCCTCGGCAAGGGTCTGCTCACGCTCCTGTCGCGCGAGCACCTCGACGAGGAGACCTGGGAGGAGATCGAGGACACCCTGCTCACCGCGGACGTCGGTGTCGCGCCGACCCAGGAGCTGGTCGAGCGGCTGCGCGAGCGCGTGAAGGTGCTCGGCACGCGTACGCCCGACGAACTGCGCGGGCTGCTGCGCGGGGAGCTGCTGCGCCTCCTCGGCACCGACTTCGACCGTGCGGTGAAGACCGAGAGCGGTCTGGACACCCCGGGCGTCGTCATGGTCGTCGGTGTCAACGGCACCGGAAAGACCACCACGACCGGAAAGCTGGCGCGGGTGCTCGTCGCGGACGGCCGCTCGGTGGTTCTCGGCGCGGCGGACACCTTCCGCGCGGCGGCCGCGGACCAGCTCCAGACCTGGGGCGAGCGGGTCGGCGCGCGCACGGTGCGCGGGCCCGAGGGCGGCGACCCGGCGTCTGTCGCGTTCGACGCGGTCAAGGAGGGCATCGCCGAGGGCGCGGACGTCGTACTGATCGACACCGCGGGCCGGCTGCACACCAAGACGGGCTTGATGGACGAGCTCGGCAAGGTCAAGCGCGTCGTCGAGAAGCACGGCCCGCTGGACGAGATCCTGCTGGTCCTGGACGCCACGACGGGTCAGAACGGCCTGGTGCAGGCCCGGGTCTTCGCGGAGGTCGTGGACATCACCGGCATCGTGCTGACCAAGCTGGACGGCACGGCCAAGGGCGGCATCGTGGTCGCAGTCCAGCGCGAGCTGGGCGTCCCGGTGAAGCTGGTGGGCCTGGGCGAGGGGCCGGACGACCTGGCACCGTTCGAGCCGGAGGCGTTCGTCGACGCGCTGATCGGCGAGTAGCTGGCCCTTCAGCGGGGCCCCGCCCCGGACCCCGTATGTGACCTTCGGTCGCAGCGGGGGTCCGGGGGCAGCGCGCCCGGTTCAGGAACGGTGGCAGACGTACGCCAGCGTCCCCAGCAGCAGCCGCGCCTCCGGCGGCGCCGCCGCCGTGTCCAGCGACGGCGGTCGCAGCCAGCTGACCGGCCCAAGACCCGCGTGGTCCGACGGCGGCGCCGTGATGTGCGCGCCCGGGCCCAGGCAGTGCAGGTCCAGATCCGCGTCGTCCCAGCCCATCCGGTAGAGCAGCTGCGGGAGTTCGTCGGCCGCGCCCGGCGCGACGAAGAACTGGCAGCGGCCGTCCGGCGTGGCCGTCACCGGGCCGAGCGGCAGGCCCATTCGCTCCAAGCGCACCAGCGCCCGCCGACCCGCCGGGGCGGCGACGTCCAGGATGTCGAAGGTACGGCCGACCGGCAGCAGCAGCGCCGCGCCCGGTACCAGGGCCCATGCCCTGGTGACCTCGTCCAGCGTGGCCCCTGCGGGGACCTCGGGGGCGAAGCCGAGCGGATGAGCCCCCGGGGACGCGCAGTCGCCCGCCCCGCAGGAACACTCGCCGGAAGCCGCTCGCGCCCCCGGCGCCACGTCCCAGCCCCACAGCCCCGTGTACTCCGCCACCACGGTGCACTCCGCGGTGCGCGCACGGCGCCGTGAGCCGGGCCTGATCTGACTGATCCCCCGGCTGCCGCCGATTGTGAAGCCCATGCCCCCTCCAACGGGTCGAATCGCCGGTGGTTACGACCCGAAGTCTGCTCGTGACACTGCGTCGCATTCGGTGAAGGTCCGGCGGCGCACAGTGGCGAGAGGGGTGGTGCGGCCCGGGTCGCGCGCCTGTGCGTGCACCGCTCCGCTGACTCCTGATCGTCGTGTGTCAAGTGAATCGCGCCTGACGGCAGGGGAGTTCATTCGAAGGGGTGGCGAATGGTGGCGTTTCTGGAATCGCCCTCGCTGGAGGGGTGATCGTAGGACTACTTTCAGTACACGAACCCTGGAGTTCTGCGCATCCGTGGGTATGCCGGAGGCAAGTCGGCTTCCTGTTCGATGGGGCGCAACCTCCCTACGGAGAGCCTCAACTCAGGGCATTCTGGTAAGGGTTCGGGCGACAGAGCTTTTCGGCGGATGGGGGCAAACCAGTGGGCGGCACCGGCGCAGGCGGTACGAATACCGGCAAGCGCCCGAACGAGCAGTTGAGTTCGTGGTTCGTGCGCAGTGGTTGGTCGAAGGGCGAGCTGGCGCGCCAAGTGAACCGCAGGGCACGCCAGATGGGCGCACACCACATCAGCACCGATACCTCGCGGGTGCGCCGCTGGCTCGACGGCGAACAGCCGCGCGAGCCGATCCCGCGCATCCTCTCCGAGCTGTTCTCCGAGCGCTTCGGGTGTGTTGTCGCCATCGAGGACATCGGTCTGCGCTCGGCGCACCAGTCACCGTCGGTGTCCGGGGTCGACCTGCCGTGGGCCGGCGAGCAGACCGTCGCCCTCCTCAGTGAGTTCTCGCGCAGCGATCTCATGCTGGCGCGGCGCGGTTTCCTCGGCACCTCGCTCGCCCTGGCCGCGGGTCCCGCCCTCGTCGAGCCGATGCAGCGCTGGCTGGTGCCCTCCCCGGCCGGCGAGCCGGGAGCGCCGCCGAGCGCCGCGCGCAGGGCCTCGCGGCTCTCCGGGCCCGAGCTCGATCTGCTGGAGTCCACCACCGCGATGTTCCGCCAGTGGGACGCCCAGTGCGGCGGCGGACTGCGCCGCAAGGCCGTGGTGGGCCAACTGCACGAGGTCACGGACCTGTTGCAGGAGCCGCAGCCCGAAGCCACCGCGCAGCGGCTGTTCAAGTGCGCGGCCGAGCTCGCCGAGCTGGCCGGGTGGATGAGTTACGACGTCGGCCTGCAGCCCACCGCGCAGAAGTACTTCGTGCTCGCGCTGCACGCCGCCAAGGAGGCGGCCGACAAGCCTCTCGGCTCGTACATCCTGTCCTCCATGAGCCGCCAGATGATCCACCTGGGGCGGCCGGACGACGCCCTGGAGCTCGTCCATCTCGCGCAGTACGGCAGTCGCGACTGTGCGACCCCGCGCACCCAGGCGATGCTGTATGCGATGGAGGCCCGGTCCTACGCCAATATGGGCCAGCCCAGCAAGTGCAAGCGAGCCGTCCGGATGGCCGAGGACACCTTCGCCGACGCCGGTCTCGACGGCGAGCCGGAGCCCGACTGGATCCGCTTCTTCTCCGAGGCCGAGCTCAATGCCGAGAACGCGCACTCGTACCGCGATCTGGCCTATGTGGCGGGCCGCAGCCCCACGTACGCCTCGCTCGCCGAGCCGATAATGCAGCGCGCCGTGGAGCTCTTCGGCAAGGACGAGGAGCACCAGCGGTCGTACGCACTGAATCTGATCGGCATGGCCACCGTTCATCTGCTCAAGAGGGAGCCCGAACAGTCGACGGACCTGGCCGGGCAGGCGCTGAAGGTCGCCAAGCGGGTCCGCTCCGAGCGCGTCAACACCCGGCTGCGCAAGACCGTCGACACCGCGGCCCGCGACTTCGGTGACGTGGCCGAGGTCGCCCACTTCACCGACCAGCTCACCTCCCAGCTGCCCGAGACCGCGGAAGCGGTCTGAGAGGGCTGCGCCCAGCAGGCCCCGGCCGCGACGTTCACCTCGAAACAGCCCGACTCGGCTCCCCCATTTGCCAGGTCAGCCGGGTGACGTCGCGGCCGGTTCTGCGGGGCGGCTGACGGGGCTCTTCTCCGGGAGTCCGTGACGTGCGCAGAGGGTACTCCCGTTACGTACTCGTGACCCCGCTGTTCATGGCGGTGTAACACGCCGGACCTCTTCGTCACTGCGGCGAAACATCGTGCGGCATCGACGGAAACCGCATTGGGCCAATCTCAGGGCGCATAACCGGCCCGCCCTTCCGCTCAGGCTTCGCCCGCACGCGGCCGCACCGACGACGAGGAGACGCCGATGCCAACAGGCATCTCGACGCTTGCAGCAGACACCCCGACGCTGTCGGCAGCCAACACCGGCTTCATGCTCATCTGTTCCGCCCTGGTGATGATCATGACACCGGGCCTGGCCTTCTTCTACGGAGGCATGGTCCGGGTCAAGTCCACCCTGAACATGCTGATGATGAGCTTCATCAGCCTCGGGATCGTCACGATCCTGTGGGTGCTGTACGGATTCAGCGCCGCATTCGGCACCGACAAGGGTGGCCTCATCGGCTGGACATCCGACTACGTCGGACTGAGCGGCCTCGGCCTCACCCAGCTGTGGGACGGCTACACCATCCCGGTGTACGTCTTCGCCGTCTTCCAGCTCATGTTCGCGATCATCACGCCCGCGCTGATAAGCGGTGCGCTCGCCGACCGCGTCAAGTTCACCGCCTGGGCGCTGTTCATCACGCTCTGGGTCACCGTCGTGTACTTCCCGGTCGCGCACTGGGTGTGGGGCGCGGGCGGCTGGCTCTTCGAGCTCGGTGTCATCGACTTCGCCGGCGGTACCGCCGTCCACATCAACGCCGGAGCCGCGGCCCTCGGCGTGATCCTGGTCATCGGCAAGCGCGTCGGCTTCAAGAAGGACCCGATGCGGCCGCACAGCCTGCCGCTGGTGATGCTCGGCGCCGGTCTGCTGTGGTTCGGCTGGTTCGGCTTCAACGCCGGATCGTGGCTGGGCAACGACGACGGCGTCGGCGCGGTGATGTTCGTCAACACGCAGGTCGCCACCGCCGCCGCGATGCTCGCCTGGCTCGCCTACGAGAAGATCCGCCACGGTGCGTTCACCACCCTCGGTGCCGCCTCCGGCGCGGTCGCCGGTCTGGTCGCCATCACCCCGTCCGGCGGCTCCTGCTCGCCGCTCGGCGCGATCGCCATCGGTGTCATCGCCGGTGTGCTGTGCGCCATGGCGGTGGGCCTGAAGTTCAAGCTCGGCTACGACGACTCCCTGGACGTCGTCGGCGTCCACCTCGTCGGCGGTGTCGTCGGCTCCCTGCTCGTCGGCTTCTTCGCCACGGGTGGCGTGCAGTCCGACGCCAAGGGCCTCTTCTACGGCGGCGGCCTCGACCAGCTCGGCAAGCAGGCCATCGGTGTCGGCGCGGTGCTGGCCTACTCTCTGGTGGCATCGGCGATCCTCGCCTTCATCCTCGACAAGACCATCGGTATGCGGGTCGACGAGGACGTCGAGATCTCCGGAATCGACCAGGACGAGCACGCCGAGACGGCGTACGACTTCAGCGGTGCGGGCGGCGGCGCCGGCTCCCGCAAGGCCGCGCCCGCGCCGGCCGATTCCGTGGCAGCTGCAGAGAACAAGAAGGTGGACGCATGAAGCTCATCACCGCAGTCGTGAAGCCACACCGGCTGGACGAGATCAAGGAGGCCCTTCAGGCCTTCGGCGTCCAGGGCCTCACGGTCACGGAGGCCAGTGGATACGGCCGCCAGCGCGGTCACACCGAGGTCTACCGGGGCGCGGAGTACACCGTCGACCTGGTGCCGAAGATCCGTATCGAGGTACTGGTCGAGGACGACGACGCCGAGCAGCTCATCGACGTGGTCGTCAAGGCGGCCCGCACCGGCAAGATCGGCGACGGCAAGGTCTGGAGCGTCCCGGTCGAGACGGCCGTACGGGTGCGGACCGGCGAGCGCGGCCCCGACGCGCTCTGAGTCGCGGACCGCTCTACAGAACAGGAGCTACTGGGTGACGAGCCTCGAAGTGACCACCGAAGCGGAAGACTCGGGACCCAGCGGCTATGCGGCGGCCCGGCTGCGCCTTCTCAACGAGAAGGAGCAGTCCGGGCCGCCGCGCCGTGCGGCCCTGGCCACGCTGACCGACGAGTGGCTGTCCGCGCTCTTCACCACCGCCTGTAAGGAGGCGAAGGTGCGCGGCGCGGCGCTCGTCGCCGTCGGCGGCTATGGACGCGGGGAGCTGTCCCCGCGCAGCGACCTCGATCTGCTCCTGCTGCACGACGGGAGCGCCGGAGCGGGCGCGCTCGCCGCACTCGCGGACCGGATCTGGTACCCGGTGTGGGACCTGGGGCTCGCCCTCGACCACTCCGTACGCACCCCTGCCGAGGCCCGCAAGACCGCGGGCGAGGACCTGAAGGTGCAGCTGGGGCTGCTGGACGCGCGCCCGGTCGCGGGCGATCTGGGTCTGGTCGCCGGGCTGCGCACCGCTGTACTGGCCGACTGGCGCAACCAGGCCCCCAAACGGCTGCCCCAGCTCGACGAGCTCTGCCGCGAACGGGCCGAGCGCCAGGGCGAGCTGCAGTTTCTTCTGGAGCCCGACCTGAAAGAGGCGCGCGGCGGCTTGCGCGACGCCACCGCACTGCGCGCCGTCGCCGCCTCCTGGCTAGCCGACGCGCCGCGCGAAGGGCTCGCCGAGGCGCGCCGGACGCTGCTGGACGCCCGCGACGCGCTCCATCTGACGACCGGGCGGGCCACCGATCGCCTCGCCCTCCAGGAACAGGACCAGGTCGCCGCCGAGCTGGGCCTGCTGGACGCCGACGCGCTGCTGCGCCAGGTGTACGAGGCGGCGCGCACCGTCTCGTACGCCACCGATGTCACCTGGCGCGAGGTGAACCGGGTGCTCAGGTCACGGGCCGTACGGCCGCGGCTGCGCGCCATGCTCGGCGGTGGCCGTGGACAGCAGCCCGAGCGCACTCCGCTCGCCGAAGGCGTTGTCGAGCAGGACGGCGAGGTGGTGCTCGCCCGCACCGCCAAGCCCGAGCGCGACCCCGTGCTCCCGCTGCGAGCCGCTGCCGCGGCCGCTCAGTCGGGTCTGCCGATCTCGCTTCACGCGGTGCGGCGACTCGCCGCGACCACCCGGCCGCTGCCCGTGCCCTGGCCCTCCGAGGCGCGCGAGGAGCTCGTCACCCTGCTCGGCGCGGGGGAGTCGACGATCGGCGTGTGGGAGGCGCTGGAGGCAGAGGGCCTGATCACCCGGCTGCTGCCCGACTGGGAGCGCGTACGGTGCCGCCCGCAGCGCAACGCCGTACACACCTGGACCGTCGACCGGCATCTCGTCGAGGCCGCGGTCAAGGCCTCGGCGCTGACCCGCCGCGTCGGACGCCCCGACCTGCTGCTGATCGCCGCCCTGCTGCACGACATCGGCAAGGGCTGGCCCGGCGACCACTCGGTGGCCGGCGAGACCATCGCGCGAGACGTCGCCACCCGGATCGGATTCGACCGGGCCGACGTGGCCGTCATCGCCACCCTCGTGCGCCACCATCTGCTGCTGATCGAAACAGCCACCCGGCGCGATCTGGACGATCCCGCGACGGTCGCCTCCGTCGCCGAGGTCGTGGGATCGGTGAGCACCCTGGAGCTGCTGCACGCCCTCACCGAGGCCGACGCGCTCGCCACCGGGCCGGCGGCCTGGTCGGCCTGGCGCGGCTCGCTGGTGACCGACCTGGTCAAACGGGTCGCGGCGGTCCTCGCCGGCAACGCCCCGGCCGAGCCGGAGCCCGCGGCGCCCAGCGCCGAACAGGAACGGCTCGCCATCGAGGCGCTGCGTACAGGCGAACCCGTACTCGCGCTGCACGCCCAGACCGAGGCGCCCGCCGGGGACGAACCCGAACCGGTCGGCGTCGAGCTGCTGATCGCCCTGCCCGACCAGCCGGGCGTACTGCCCGCCGCGGCCGGAGTGCTCGCGCTGCACCGGCTGACCGTGCGCGCCGCCGATCTGAGCTCCATCGAGCTGCCCAGTGAATTGGGCGGACCCGCCGGCGTACTGCTGCTGAGCTGGCGCGTCGCCGCCGAGTACGGCTCCCTGCCGCAGGCCGCCCGCCTCCGCAGCGATCTCGTCCGGGCGCTGGACGGCTCGCTCGACATCCCGGCCAGGCTCGCCGAGCGGGAGTCCGCCTACCCGCGCCGTCGCGGGGTCCAGGCCCCGCCCCCGCAGGTCACGGTCGCCGCTGCCGGTTCGAGCCTGGCCACGGTCATCGAGGTCCGTGCCCAGGACGCCCCGGGCCTGCTGCACCGGATCGGCCGGGCACTGGAGGACGAGGCGGTACGGGTGCGCAGCGCCCATGTCTCCACCCTCGGCTCGAATGCCGTCGACGCCTTCTATGTGACCGATCCCGAGGGGGCGCCGCTGCCTCCCGAGGAGGCCGCCCGGACCGCCCGTGCCCTGGAGGCCGTACTGCGGTCATGACGTGAGACTCCCCACGGGGCAGACCCCACCTCGCGCGGCCGGATACCCTGGGGGACACTGTCCGCCCGCTCCCGACATCTGAGGATCCGCGACCACCGTGTTCGACACCCTCTCCGACCGCCTTGCCGCGACATTCAAGAACCTCCGGGGCAAGGGCCGCCTGTCCGAGGCGGACATCGACGCCACGGCGCGCGAGATCCGTATCGCGCTGCTCGAGGCCGACGTGGCGCTGCCCGTCGTCCGTGCCTTCATCAAGCAGATCAAGGAACGCGCGACCGGCGCCGAGGTCTCCCAGGCGCTGAACCCGGCCCAGCAGGTCATCAAGATCGTCAACGAGGAGCTCGTCGGCATCCTCGGTGGCGAGACGCGGCGCCTGCGCTTCGCCAAGCAGCCGCCGACCGTGATCATGCTCGCGGGTCTCCAGGGTGCCGGTAAGACCACGCTCGCCGGAAAGCTGGGCCTCTGGCTCAAGGGCCAGGGCCACGCGCCGCTGCTCGTCGCCTGTGACCTGCAGCGCCCCAACGCGGTCAACCAGCTCGCCGTCGTCGCCGAGCGCGCGGGCGTCGCGGTCTACGCGCCGGAGCCGGGCAACGGTGTCGGCGACCCGGTCAAGGTCGCCAAGGACTCCATCGAGCACGCCAGGGCCAAGCAGTACGACGTCGTCATCGTCGACACCGCCGGCCGCCTCGGCATCGACCAGGAGCTGATGCGGCAGGCCGCGGACATCCGCGACGCCGTCAGCCCCGACGAGGTCCTGTTCGTCGTCGACGCGATGATCGGCCAGGACGCGGTCAACACCGCGGAGGCCTTCCGCGACGGCGTCGGCTTCGACGGCGTGGTGCTCTCCAAGCTCGACGGCGACGCCCGCGGTGGTGCGGCGCTCTCCATCGCGCATGTCACCGGCCGCCAGATCATGTTCGCCTCCAACGGCGAGAAGCTGGACGACTTCGACGCGTTCCACCCGGACCGCATGGCGTCCCGCATCCTCGGCATGGGCGACATGCTCAGCCTGATCGAGAAGGCCGAGCAGACCTTCAGCCAGGAAGAGGCCGCCAAGATGGCCTCCAAGCTGGCGAGCAGCAAGGGCAAGGACTTCACGCTCGACGACTTCCTGGCCCAGATGGAGCAGGTCAGGAAGATGGGCTCCATCTCCAAGCTGCTCGGGATGCTGCCCGGCATGGGCCAGATCAAGGACCAGATCAACAACATCGACGAGCGGGACGTGGACCGTACCGCCGCGATCATCAAGTCGATGACCCCGGCCGAGCGCCAGGACCCGACGATCATCAACGGCTCGCGCCGGGCCCGTGTCGCCAAGGGCTCGGGTGTCGAGGTCAGCGCCGTGAAGAGCCTGGTGGAGCGGTTCTTCGAGGCCCGCAAGATGATGTCGAGGATGGCCCAGGGCGGCGGGATGCCGGGAATGCCCGGGATGCCGGGCATGGGTGGCGGCCCCGGCCGTCAGAAGAAGCAGATCAAGCAGGCCAAGGGCAAGCGCAAGAGCGGCAACCCGATGAAGCGCAAGGCCGAGGAGCAGGCGGCAGCGGTCCGCCGCGAGCAGGCGGCGCAGGGCGGGGCATTCGGACTGCCGGCCGGTGAGCAGGGCAAGGACTTCGAACTGCCCGACGAGTTCAAGAAGTTCATGGGCTGACAGCAGTTCTGAAGGGCCCGCGGCCGGACCGGCCGCGGGCCCTTTTGCCGTCCTGCCCCGGGCGACTACCCCGGATACGTCCTCGGCTGGCGACGCCAGGGGATCCATGCGGTCATGGGCACAGGGGCCGAGGCAGGGCGGAGGAGAACAGGCGTGGCCAACCCCGTACCCCCACGCGACCGGACGGACCAGCCGTGGCGCTCGGAAGGCGCGCCCCCACCGCCTGCGCCGAGGAAGAGGATGCCCGGCGGCTGGATCGGGCTGGTCCTTGCCGCGCTCGTCGTCTATCTGATCGCCAACCTTCTGCTGTCTTTCTTCAACGGCGTCGGCGAGCCCACCATCCCGTACACGGAGTTCAGCAAGCAGGTCGCGGCCGGCAATGTCTCGAAGATCTACTCCGAAGGCGACGCGATCCAGGGCCGGCTCAAGCAGAAGGCCCCGGCCCCCGACGGCGAGGGCGACTACACGACCTTCAAGACCCAGCGTCCGGCCTTCGCCGACGACAGGCTGTGGGACGAGCTGAGCAGGCAGCAGGTCACCGTGACGGCTCAGCCGGTCGTCCAGGAGCGCAGCATTCTGGCCAATCTGCTGATCTCCCTCGCACCGCTGGCGCTTCTCGTACTGCTGTGGGTGTACATCGCCCGTCGCATGGGCGCCCCGCTGGGCGGCGGCATGCTCGCCCCCAAGCCGCCGCCCGGACCGGTCGAGCTCGAGGCGGGCAAACGCACCACGTTCGAGGACATCGCCGGGATCGACGAGGTCGAGGCAGAGCTCAACGACGTCGTCGACTTCCTCAAGAACCCGCAGGCGTACGGGAGGATGGGCGCCCGGATGCCAGGCGGCGTGCTGCTCGCGGGGCCGCCCGGGACCGGGAAGACGCTGCTCGCACGGGCGGTGGCGGGGGAGGCGGGCGTGCCCTTCTTCTCGGCATCGGCGTCGGAGTTCATCGAGATGATCGTCGGCGGCGGCGCGAGCCGGGTCCGTGAACTCTTCGCCGAAGCCCGCGAGGCCGCCCCCGCCATCCTCTTCATCGACGAGATCGACGCCATCGGGCGGGCGCGCGGCGGCGGGGCGGGCCTGGGCGGGCACGACGAGCGCGAGCAGACGCTCAACCAGATCCTCGGCGAAATGGACGGCTTCACCGGCTCGGAGGGCGTGGTCGTCATCGCCGCCACCAACCGGCCGGACGTGCTCGATCCCGCGCTGACCCGGCCCGGCCGTTTCGACCGGGTCGTCCAGGTCTCACCGCCGGACAGGGGCGGCCGGGAGGCGATCCTGAGGATCCACACCCGGGAGATCCCGCTCGCCGACGACGTCGACCTGGGCCGGATCGCCGGTGCGACACCGGGGATGACGGGCGCGGAACTCGCCAAGCTGGCCAACGAGGCGGCGCTCCTCGCGGTCAAGCGCAAGGAGCCCGCGGTCACCCGGTCCGACCTCTTCGCCGCACTGGAAAAGGTCCAACTCGGCGCGGAACGCGCACTGGTGATGCCGGAGGAGGAACGCCGTCGCACCGCCTACCACGAGAGCGGCCACGCCCTGCTCGGCATGCTCCAGCCGGGCGCCGACCCGGTCCGCAAGGTGACCATCGTGCCCCGCGGCCGGGCGCCCGGCGTCGCGATCTCCACCCCGGACGCCGACAGGTACGCGTACACGGAGGAGTATCTGCGCGGCCGCATCGTCGGCTCGCTGGGCGGCATGGCGGCCGAGCATGTCGTCTTCGACGTGATCACGACGGGCTCGGAGAGCGACCTCGAACAGGTCACCCAGCTGGCCCGGGGCATGGTCGGCCGCTGGGGCATGAGCCAGCGCGTCGGCAGACTGACCGCGATCCCGGGGGACGCCCAGCAGCCGTACGGCCTCATGGCGGCGCCCGCGACGCTGGACGCGGTGGACCACGAGATGCGCCGCATCGTCGACGAGTGCTACGAGAGCGCCTGCCGCCAACTCCGCGACAACCGCGACCGCCTGGACGCCCTGGCGGAGGCGCTCCTGACCCACGAAACACTCGACGAGGAGGCGGCCTACCGCGCGGCGGGCATCGCACGCCTCACCCAGGACACGTAGGCGGGGCGCCGGTCGGCCGGCGCGCTGCGAACGGGTGCCACCGGGCGTCGCCGGCCGCCCGGTGGGGTCGGGGGCCTGCCCCCGATGGTCGGGCCTGGCACCGCGAACGGCGCCGCATAGTGCGGCGCGATCTGCCGCCTGCGGGGCTTCGGTCCTGCCTCCGATAGTCGGCCCGGGGGCGCGAACCGGCTCGCACCCTGGGCCGCGAAGCTGCCGCCCGGAAGGGCGCACGGGCCGACGCCGTGCGCCGCGTACGGGCGCACAGCGCGCTGCGAGCTGCTGCCCGGTGGGGCGGGCCTGCGTCCCGCCGTGCGCAAAGGGCACGCTGCTGCCGCATGGGTCCGGGGCCTGCCCCCCCACGGAGTCGGCCATGGCGGCGTGAACCGGCAGCCCGCACCCTGCGGCGCGAAGCTGCCGCCCCGCGCACACCCCTGCGGAGCAACGGGCCCACAGAGTGCCGGGAGAAGCTGCCGCCCGTGGGGTTCCGGGGGCTGCCCGGGTAGTGAGCAGTGTTGACGCGAACCGGCTCGCAAGCTGCGCCGCGCACGCCCGCACAGTGCGACGCGAAGTGCCGCCTGCCGGGTCGGCCCGGGACGGCGCGAACCGGCGGACACCCTGCGGCGCGAAGCTGCCGCCCGGTGTGGCCGCAGGGCCTGCCCCGGCGTCGAGCCCGGGCGCACCGTGCATCCACGGACGGGCGCGCACCGCGCGGCGCGAAGCTGCCGCCCCCCCCGTGGGGTCCGGGGCTTGCCCCGGTTGTGGGAAGGGGCGGGTAGGGGGAAAGCCCCGCGCAGCGGCCCCACCCCGCCACCCGAACCGCCCCGCCCCCCTCAGCGCGTCCGCGCAATCAGGTACCGGAACACATTCGGCATCCACACCGTCCCGTCCCGCCGCCGATGCGGATGCAGCGCCTCCGTCATCTCCTTCTCCACCTGCGACACATCCGTCGCCCGCACCGCCGCCCCGTACAGCCCCGTCGACAGCAGCCCCCGCACCGCGCTCTCCATGTCCGCGTAGCCGAAGGGGCATGCCACCCGCCCCGAGCCGTCGGGCTTCAGGCCGGCCCGGGACGCGACGTCCTCCAGGTCGTCCCGGCGGGCCGCGCGCCAGCCGCCCGTGCGCAGGGGGTCCGTCAGCCGGCCCGCCACCCGCAGGACGCCCGACGTGGCGCACCGTTCCGGCGGGCCCCAGCCGGTCAGGACCACCGCGCTGCCGTGTTCGGCCAGTTCCACGGCCGCCGTCAGCGCCGGAACGAGACCTTCGGAGTCACCCGCCATACAGCCGATCGGCTGAAACGCGGTGATCAGGTTGTACGCGGGCCGCGCCGGATCCGCCGCCGCCTCGCCTTCCACGAGTTCGACATCACGGTGCGCACCCGTGTCCGGAGCCATCCGTTCCCGCGCCAGCGCCAGGCGTTCGCGGTCCGTGTCGCAGCCGGTCACGCTCGCACCGCGCGCCGACGCGATCAGCAGCGCCAGACCGGACCCGCAGCCGAGACCGAGCAGCCGCGTCCCCGGACCGACCTCCAGGCGCTCGTACACCGCCTCGTAGAGCGGCACCAGCATCCGTTCCTGGATCTCGGCCCAGTCCCGGGCCCGCGCGTACGCCTCCGCCGGGGACGGAGCCGCGGACGCCGCCTGGGGTCGGTGCTGGACGAGAGTCGGTGTCATCAGAAAGCGCCCCAATCCGCCAAGAGGTCAGCCGAGCCCTGAAGGACAGCCCCCCGTGTGCGTACGCCTGCGCGCCCCCCGTATGCCAGAGAACTCCGCATGCGTCCGCAAGTCCAGGGGTTGAATGGCAATGCTTGCGTGCCACCGGCGTGCGCCCCCAGGACGCAGGCCGATTCACGCTCGGCACCGGTGTCGCCGTACGATGCGCGCCATGGCAAAGGCACCTGTTCTCACGCCCCAGTCGGAAGACTTCCCACGCTGGTACCAGGACCTGATCAACAAGGCCGAGCTGGCGGACAACGGCCCGGTGCGCGGCACCATGGTCATCCGACCGTACGGATACGGCCTGTGGGAGCGGATGCAGCAGGAGATGGACGCCCGCATCAAGGATGCGGGCGCCCAGAACGCCTACTTCCCGCTCTTCATCCCACAGTCTTACCTGACTCGGGAAGCTGAGCACGTCGAGGGCTTCGCGCCCGAGCTCGCGGTCGTCACCCACGGGGGCGGCAAGGAGCTGGAGGAGCCCGTCGTCGTACGCCCCACCTCCGAGACGATCATCAACGACTACTTCTCGAAGTGGATCCAGAGCTACCGCGACCTGCCGCTCCTGATCAACCAGTGGGCCAACGTGGTCCGTTGGGAGATGCGTCCGCGCGTCTTCCTCCGTACGACGGAATTCCTCTGGCAGGAGGGCCACACCGCCCACGCCACCTACGAGGAAGCCCGGGACTACGCCGCGTACATCCACAAGGAGGTCTACGCGGACTTCATGGTCAACGTCCTCGGCATCGACGTGGTGCTCGGCCGCAAGACGCCCAGGGAGCGCTTCGCCGGCGCCATCAACACCCTCACGCTCGAAGGCATGATGGGCGACGGCAAGGCCCTGCAGATGGGTACGAGCCACGAGCTCGGCACCAACTTCTCCAAGGCCTTCAACACCACGTATCTGTCGAAGGACGGCCGGCAGGAGCTCGCCTGGCAGACCTCCTGGGGCAGCTCCACCCGGATGGTCGGCGGCCTGATCATGTCCCACGGCGACGACAACGGACTGCGCGTCCCGCCCCGCCTCGCCGCCGTCCAGGTGGTCGTCATGGCCATCAAGGGCGACGAGGCCGTCGCCAAGGTCCGCGAGATCGGCGACCGGCTCAAGGCCGCGGGCCTGCGCGTACAGGTCGACGACCGCACCGACACTCCCTTCGGCCGCCGCGCGGTCGACTGGGAGCTCAAGGGCGTGCCGGTACGGATCGAGATCGGACCGCGGGACCTGGAGGCGGGCACCGCGATGCTGGCCCGCCGTATCCCGGGAGGCAAGGAGCCGGTGCGCCTCGACGCCCTGGCCGAGCTGCTGCCCGCGGTACTGGAGGAGGACCAGGCGCAGTTGCTGCGCGAGTCGCGGGAGCGCCGTGAGTCCCGTACGACCGAGGTGCGGACGATCGACGAGGCCGCCGAGGCCGCGGTCGCGGGCGGCTGGGCGCGAATCCCGTGGTCGACGCTGGGCCAGGAGGGTGAGGCCCGGCTCGCCGAGCAGGCGGTGTCCGTACGGTGTCTGGTCGCCGAGGACGGGTCGGTGCCGGAGGCCGACGACGCCCCCGGTACTGTCGCGATCGTGGCCCGCGCCTACTGAGGCTTGGGCCACCCGCAAGCGGGTAGCCGCCCCGGCGCACGAAGCTTGCCTACGCGCTGGGGCGTACGCGCCGCTACGTACCACCTTGTTGTGAGCTGCGAGGCTTCTCCGCAGATCAGCGCACCCGCCCTCGTCAGGACGCATCAATGGCAACTGACGGGTACGTGCAAAATATTTGGGATGCCCCGGAATGGAACCCGCAAGCGCTTCGGCTCGTTATCACGACGTGAGCACGACACCACCTGTTCTCGCCGCAGAGCTGGCACAGGCGTGGGCCGATATTCAGCGGCACCACCCCGAGCTGCCGGATCTTGCCGCGCCAGAGTCCCTTATCGGAGAGTCCTCGTCCGCCTGTGGCGCCGAGCTCTCCTTCGAGCGACTGCTCCATGAGGCAGTCCACGGCATCGCCGCCGCCCGAGGTGTCCGCGACACCTCACGCGCCGGCCGCTATCACAACCGCCGATTCCTGGCGATCGCCGAGGAGATGGGCCTGGACCATGTCGACGAGCCGCATCCGAGCAGCGGCTTCTCGCTGGTCATGCTCAATCCCGAGGCGAAGAGGCGGTACCGACCCACGATCGAGAGACTGCAGCGCGCCCTCAAGGCGCACACGGTCGCGACGGCCTCCGACACCAAGCGCTCCTTCCGCGGGCCAGCTGCCCGGCACGGCTCGTCCGGCGGCGGTGTGCGTGTGAAGGCGGTCTGCGACTGCGGGCGCAATGTCCGGGTCGTCCCGTCCGTTCTCGCCCAGGCTCCCATTGTCTGCGGCGGCTGCGGCAAGCCCTTCCGGATCCCGGAAGTGGCCGCCGCGGCGAGCTGACCGCCACGCCCGCCGGGTCGGGCCGCCCGACGGGCGGTGCGACTCCGGTCGGGTGCGAGGCCGCCGCAGGTGTGTGGCACAATGGCTAGCTGTACTCGACAGCCGCACAGGAACCCTCTCGCCTCCGGCTGACGCGTCCATCGGGCACCCGAGTACCGCAACCCCACGTGGCATCTCGTTGTGCCCAACCACGTCAAGACCAGGAGACACCACTTCCGTGGCAGTCAAGATCAAGCTGAAGCGTCTGGGCAAGATCCGTTCGCCTCACTACCGCATCGTCGTTGCCGACTCCCGTACCCGCCGTGACGGCCGGGCCATCGAGGAGATCGGTCTGTACCACCCGGTGCAGAACCCCTCGCGCATCGAGGTCGACTCCGAGCGCGCGCAGTACTGGCTGTCCGTCGGCGCCCAGCCGACCGAGCCGGTCCTCGCCATCCTGAAGCTCACCGGTGACTGGCAGAAGCACAAGGGCCTGCCGGCCCCGGCGCCGCTGCTCGTCGCGGAGCCGAAGGACAAGCGCGCCGCGTTCGAGGCCTTCACCAAGGGCCTCGAGGGCGACGAGCCGAAGGGTGAGGCCATCACCCCGAAGGCGAAGAAGGCCGACAAGAAGGCGGACGAGGCCGAGGCTGCCTCGTCGGCGTCCGCCGCTGAGTCGACCGAGGCCTGAGCATGCTCGAGGAGGCTCTCGAGCACCTCGTGAAGGGCATCGTCGACAACCCGGACGACGTGCAGGTCGCCTCGCGCAACCTGCGCCGCGGGCGTGTGCTCGAGGTCCGGGTCCACCCCGACGACCTCGGTAAGGTGATCGGCCGCAACGGCCGCACCGCACGCGCCCTGCGCACCGTCGTGGGCGCCATCGGCGGCCGTGGCATCCGCGTCGACCTCGTCGACGTGGACCAGGTTCGCTGACACGTTGTTGAACACCGGCTCGGGCCGGGGAGGGCTTACGAGCCCGCCCCGGCCCGTAGTCGTATCGAAGGAGAAGCATGTGCAGCTGGTAGTCGGGCGTATCGGCCGGGCCCACGGCATCAAGGGCGAGGTCACCGTCGAGGTGCGCACGGACGAGCCGGAACTGCGGCTCGCCCCCGGCGCCGTGCTGGCCACCGACCCGGCCGCGGTGGGGCCGCTGACGATCGAGACCGGCCGGGTGCACAGCGGCAGGCTGCTGCTGCGCTTCGAGGGCGTACGGGACCGAAACGCGGCCGAGGCTCTGCGCAACACCCTGCTGATCGCGGACGTGGACCCGCAAGAGCTGCCCGGGGAACCGGACGAGTACTACGACCACCAGCTGATGGACCTCGATGTCGTCCTCGCCGACGGCACCGAGATCGGCCGGATCACCGAGATCAGCCACATGCCCTCGCAGGACCTCTTCATCGTCGAGCGGCCGGACGGCAGCGAGGTGATGATCCCCTTCGTCGGCGACATCGTGAGCGAGATCGACCTGGTTAAGCAGCGGGCCGTCATCACACCGCCGCCCGGGCTGATCGACGACAGTGAGGCCGAGATCGCATCGTCGAGGGACGAGAACTGATGCGGCTCGACGTCGTCACGATCTTCCCCGAGTACCTCGAACCGCTGAACGTCTCGCTCGTCGGCAAGGCACGCGCGCGTGGACAGCTCGATGTCCATGTGCACGACCTGCGCCGGTGGACGTACGACCGGCACAACACCGTCGACGACACTCCGTACGGCGGCGGTCCCGGCATGGTCATGAAGACCGATCCCTGGGGCGACGCCCTCGACGACGCGCTCGCGAGCGGCTACGAGACGGGCGCGCACGGCCCGGTCATGGTCGTGCCCACCCCCAGCGGCCGCCCCTTCACCCAGGAACTCGCCGTCGAGCTCTCCGAGCGGCCGTGGCTGATCTTCACCCCCGCCCGCTACGAGGGCATCGACCGCCGGGTCATCGACGAGTACGCGACCCGGATACCTGTCTACGAGGTGTCCATCGGGGACTACGTCCTGGCCGGCGGCGAGGCCGCCGTCCTGGTGATCACCGAGGCCGTGGCCCGGCTGCTGCCGGGCGTCCTGGGCAATGCCGAGTCGCACCGGGACGACTCCTTCGCACCCGGCGCGATGGCCAATCTGCTCGAAGGCCCCGTCTACACCAAGCCGCCCGAGTGGCGAGGCCGCGCCATTCCGGACGTGCTGGTCAGCGGGCACCACGGGAAGATCGCGCGGTGGCGGCGGGACGAGGCGCTGCGGCGTACGGCCGCCAACAGGCCCGATCTGATTGAGCGTTGCGATCCCTCCGCCTTCGACAAGAAGGACCGGGAGATCCTGTCCATCATGGGCTGGTCACCGGAGCCCGGCGGCCGATTTTGGCGCAGGCCCGAGGCCGTGGAAGAATAGGCCGCTGCTGTGCGTCCGGTCGGCGCCCCTGCCACAGGGGGAACGACGCCCGCCCGACGCGGCCAGCACCCTGATTCTCATCTCGATCGTTCCGCTGATGACCTGTGGCATCGGCGAGGAAGCAGACCAACATGGCTCACCTGCTCGACAACGTCAACGCGGCTTCGCTGCGCAGCGACGTCCCCGCCTTCCGTCCCGGCGACACCGTGAACGTCCACGTGCGCGTCATCGAGGGCAACCGCTCGCGTATCCAGCAGTTCAAGGGCGTTGTCATCCGCCGCCAGGGCTCGGGCGTCAGCGAGACCTTCACGGTCCGCAAGGTCTCCTTCTCCGTCGGCGTCGAGCGCACCTTCCCGGTGCACAGCCCGATCTTCGAGAAGATCGAGCTCGTCACCCGCGGTGACGTCCGTCGCGCGAAGCTGTACTACCTCCGCGACCTGCGCGGCAAGGCCGCCAAGATCAAGGAGAAGCGCGACAACTGAGCCCCGGCTCGCCCCTCGCGCCTGAGCTTCGGCTCACACTCACGCCGGGTTCACATAGGGGCCGGATAGGCTCTGGCCCCGATGGACACCGAAGCGAAGTACACGGAGCGCGACCGCTCTTCCGCCCCCGACGCCGGGGAAGAGGGAGAGGGGTCGCGCTCTGTGCGTTCATCGAGCCCCTCCGGGCACCTGATCAAACGTCTCTCCGGGATGTCCTGGCGCAGGGCCGGGCTGCTCGGCCTCGCCTGCACGGTCGTTGTGCTGCTGTTCAGCCATTTCGTGGTGCAGCCGTTCCAGATCCCCAGCCGTTCGATGGAACCCACCCTTCAGGTCGGGGACCGGGTTCTGGTGAACAAGCTGGCGTACCGTTTCGGTTCGGGGCCCGAGCGGGGGGACGTTGTCGTCTTCGACGGCACCGGATCCTTCGTACAGGAGGGTCTGCAGGAGAACCCGGTCAGTGCGGCGACGCGTGGCGTGTTCGCGGCGCTGGGGCTGGCCGAACCCGCCGAGACCGACTTCGTGAAGCGCGTGGTCGGCGTGGGCGGTGACCGCGTGGTGTGCTGCGACAAGGGGGGAAGGGTCGAGGTGAACGGCGTACCCGTCGACGAGGGATATCTGCACCCCGGTGACGTTCCGTCAGAGGTTCCCTTCGACATCGTCGTCCCACAGGGCACTCTGTGGGTCATGGGGGACCACCGGAGCAATTCGCGTGACTCCCGCGACCATCTGGGGGAGCCCGGCGGCGGCATGGTGCCCGTCGACAGGGTGATCGGACGGGCGGACTGGGTCGGCTGGCCGGTCGGCCGCTGGACCTCGCTGGAGCCGTCCGATGCCTTCGCGCGCGTCGGGGAGGCGGAACGAATGCCGGGCGGCGCCCATGGGTAACCGCGGGCGTCGAGCGAGCCACCGGGCCGACACCAGGCTGCCCACCGGGACCCGGCCGACGAACGGTTCCCGGACGCTGCCGGGCCGTGCGGAACGGCGCAGGCTCGCTCAGAAGGTGAAGCGCAAGCGCCGCCGTTCGGCCGTCAAGGAGATACCCCTCCTGATCACCGTGGCGCTGATGATCGCGCTGGTTCTCAAGACGTTCCTGGTGCAGGCCTTTGTGATCCCGTCGGGCTCGATGGAGCAGACGATCCGGATCCAGGACCGCGTGCTCGTCGACAAGCTCACCCCCTGGTTCGGCTCGAAGCCCCAGCGCGGTGACGTCGTGGTGTTCAGGGACCCGGGCGGCTGGCTCCGGCAGGAGGAGAAGCCGAAGACTGACGACCCGATCGTCGTCAAGCAGGTCAAACAGGGCCTGACCTTCATCGGACTGCTGCCCTCCGACGACGAGCAGGATCTGATCAAGCGCGTGGTCGCGGTCGGCGGGGACACCGTCAAGTGCTGCGACAAGGACGGGCGGGTCACCGTCAACGGTGTACCGCTCATCGAGCCGTACCTGAACCCCGGAAACGTTCCCTCGACGCTGAAGTTCGAGGTCAAGGTGCCGGCCGGGCGGATCTTCGTCATGGGCGACCACCGTGCCAACTCGGCCGACTCGCGCTTCCATCTCGACGAGAAGGACCGGGGCACGGTCTCGGAGGACCAGGTCGTCGGACGTGCCATGGTCATCGCCTGGCCGATCGGCCACTGGCGGAAGCTGGAGGAGCCCGAGACGTACGCATCCGTGCCGAACGCGCGTGCCGGGTCGACATCAGCACTCCACCCGTCGAATAGGGTGTCACCTCAGGATCTCGACGGAATGATCCTGCTCCCGAGCCCTGCGGAACTCCCGCTCGTTATGGGAGTAGTGGGCCTGCTCCGGATCCGGGGCAGGCGGTTCGCACGGACTGAGGAGTGGATGTGGGGGACGTGGCGGTCGGCGCACGATCCGGACACGACGGGCCGGAGGAGAGGCCGGGGAAACCCGCCGAGTCACCCGCAGCTGTGACGGACGAATCGGCGGCGCGTACGCCGGGGACGGCGGGCGGCGTGGACGACGAGAGCGTCCAGGACGCTGGGGGCGGATCCTCCGAGGGCAGTGGTACGGGACAGAAGAAGCAGCGATCCTTCTGGAAGGAACTGCCGCTCCTGATCGGTATCGCGCTGCTTCTCGCGCTGCTCATCAAGACCTTCCTGGTACAGGCGTTCTCGATCCCCTCGGACTCGATGCAGAACACCCTCCAGCGGGGCGACCGGGTGCTGGTCGACAAACTCACCCCCTGGTTCGGCTCGGAGCCGGAGCGCGGCGAGGTCGTCGTCTTCCACGACCCGGGCGGCTGGCTGGACGGTGAGCCCACCCCCAAGCCGAACGCCGTGCAGAACTTCCTCAGCTTTATCGGCCTGATGCCGTCGTCCGAGGAGAAGGACCTGATCAAGCGGACGATCGCGGTCGCCGGCGACACCGTGGAGTGCAAGAAGGGCGGCCCGGTCAAGGTCAACGGCAAGGCGCTCGACGAGCCGTACATCTTCCCGGGCAGCACCGCCTGCGACGACCAGCCCTTCGGCCCCTTCAAGGTGCCGAAGGACCGGATCTGGGTGATGGGCGACAACCGCCAGAACTCCCGTGACTCCCGATACCACATGGAAGACGTGAACGGCGGCTTCGTTCCGGTCGACAAGGTCGTCGGACGTGCCGTGGTGGTGGCCTGGCCGCTGGACCGCTGGGCGACGCTACCGGTGCCCGAGACCTTCGACCAGCCGGGCATCAACTCCGCTGCCGCGGCTGCCGCCTCGGCCGCGCCCCTGGCGCTGGGCACGATCGGCGCTCTGCCGATCGTGCTCCTGCGCCGGAGGAGGCTGACCTCCGGGCGTACCGCCGGGTAGGGTGCCGTCCCAGATCGCCGATCCCCGGGGCACGATGTCCGGGGACCGAATCTCCGAGTTGGGGAGCGCTGGGATGAGCGGAACAGTACGTACGGACGACGGCCATGGCCGGCTCGGCAATGCACTGTCGGGTCTGGCCGTGGCCGTCGGCTCTGTGCTCTTCCTCGGAGGGTTCATCTGGGGGGCCGTGGTCTACCAGCCGTACACCGTGCCGACCGACTCGATGACGCCGACCGTGCAAGCCGGAGACCGTGTGCTTGCGGAGCGGATAGACGGCGACCAGGTGCGGCGCGGGGACATCGTGGTCTTCCGGGACAAGCAGTGGGGCGACATGCCGATGGTGAAGCGTGTGGTCGGCGTGGGCGGCGACACGATCGCCTGCTGCGGCGACGGCGGCAAGCTGACCGTCAACGGCAAGGCCGTCGAGGAACCGTATCTGCGCACCAAGGGACCCGCGTCGAACAGCTTCACGGCGAACGTGCCCAAGGGGCAGCTGTTCCTGCTGGGCGACGAGCGCATGGGTTCGCAGGACTCCCGCGTACACCTGCAGGACCCCGGCCAGGGGTCGGTGCCGCGCTCGGCCGTGGAGGCACGGCTGGACGCCGTGGCATGGCCCCTGAACGGCGGTCTGCTGGAGCGGCCGGACGGCTTCGCCGCGCTGCCGGGCGGGGTGTCCCGGCCGGGACCGGTGAAGCTGGTGGTCGGGTCGGTGGCGGTCGGGGGAGTGCTGATCGTGGCCGGGGCTCTGTACGGTCCCATCGCGCGCAGGCTGTCGGGGAGGCGTCGCGGGGCCGCGGGTGCCGGGCGCAAGAAGGCCACCGCCGGTGTCGGATGAGCCATCGGCGCACGGCGAGCCGGTGACGGACGAGGAGCCGGCGCTCGGCGAGCTGCGGAAGGTGGCCCGGGTCGTCCTGCTCGATCCCGATGACCGCATTCTGCTGATGCACGGGTACGAGCCGCAGGATCCGGACGACCGCTGGTGGTTCACGCCGGGCGGCGGACTGGAGGGCGAGGAGACCCGGGAGGAGGCCGCCCTGCGCGAGCTGGCCGAGGAGACGGGGATCACAGAGGTCGAACTGGGGCCGGTGCTGTGGCGGCGGACCTGCTCATTTCCGTTCGACGGACGCCGCTGGGACCAGGACGAGTGGTACTTCCTGGCGCGTACGGCGCAGACGGCGACGGCACCGGGCGGACTGACGGAGCTTGAGCGGCGCAGTGTCGGGGGGCTGAGGTGGTGGACTTCCGCCGAACTGTCGGCGGCCCGTGAGACGGTATATCCGACCAGGCTCGCCGAGCTGCTGCGAACGCTGCTCGACGAGGGTCCTCCGAGTGCGCCGATTGTCCTGGCCCCCGAAATCGTCTAGGGGCCCGTGGGGCTGGCGCACAATAGGGGGACGCACGGCTGAAGGGGAACATGCCATGAGCGCCGAGGACCTCGAGAAGTACGAGACCGAGATGGAGCTGAAGCTCTACCGGGAGTACCGAGACGTCGTCGGGCTGTTCAAATATGTGATCGAGACCGAGCGTCGCTTCTACCTCACCAATGACTACGAGATGCAGGTGCACTCGGTGCAGGGCGAGGTCTTCTTCGAAGTCTCGATGGCGGACGCGTGGGTCTGGGACATGTACCGACCGGCCAGGTTCGTCAAGCAGGTGCGGGTGCTCACGTTCAAGGACGTGAATATCGAAGAGCTCAACAAGAGCGATCTGGAACTCCCGAGCGGCTGAACCCCCGGGTGAGTCCATGCCGTGGTGAGTGCACTCCTGAGTGACTGAGTTATCCACAATCGACGGGCTGTCCACCAAGATCCACCAGTGGACGCCCGACGCGTCACAGTCGGTGCCGGAGGTGGTGCCGATATGAACGCGACGGGGGCACTGGGGCGGTACGGCGAGGACCTGGCGGCGCGGCTGCTGGCCGAGGCCGGAATGACGGTGCTGGCGAGGAACTGGCGCTGCGGGCGGGCCGGTGAGATCGACATCGTGGCCCGGGACGGCGACACCGTGGTCGTCTGCGAGGTCAAGACCCGCAGGGCGGGCCCGTTCCAGCATCCGATGGCGGCGGTCACGCCGGCGAAGGCGGAGCGGCTGAGGCGACTGGCCGAGTGCTGGCTGGAGCGCACCGGCGGGCCGCCGCCCGGTGGCGTGCGCATCGACCTGGTGGGTGTGGTGCTGCCCAGGCGCGGCGCACCCACCGTCGAGCATGCGCGGGGGGTGGCCTGATGGGGTTCGCGCGTGCGTGTTCCGTGGCGCTGGTCGGCGTCGAGGGTGTGGTGGTCGAGGTCCAGGCGGACCTGGAACCGGGCGTGGCCGCCTTCACGCTGGTGGGGCTGCCCGACAAGAGCCTGTCGGAGAGCCGGGACCGGGTGAGAGCAGCGGTGGTGAACTCCGGCGCGGAGTGGCCGCAGAAGAAGCTGACCGTAGGGCTCAGCCCGGCTTCCGTCCCGAAAGGCGGCAGCGGATTCGATCTGGCGGTTGCCTGCGCGGTGCTCGGTGCGGCGGAACGCATCGACGCCAAGGACATCGCCGATCTGGTCTTGATCGGAGAGCTCGGCCTGGACGGCAGGGTGAGACCGGTACGCGGAGTGCTGCCGGCCGTCCTCGCGGCCGCCGAGGCGGGCTACCGGCAGGTGGTCGTCCCGGAGCAGACCGCGGGGGAGGCCTCGCTGGTGCCGGGGGTCTCGGTTCTGGGCGTCCGTAGTCTGCGCCAGCTCATCGCCGTACTGACCAATGAACCGGTGCCCGAGGAGGAACCGGTGCCGGAGGGCAGGCCGGATCCCATGCTGGCCGGGCTGATGGTGCCGGGCGCTGGCGTCGGCACGGGACTGTCGAGGGAGCCCGGCGAAGGGCCGGACCTGGCCGATGTCGCCGGGCAGCGCGCCGCACGGACGGCGCTGGAGGTCGCGGCGGCCGGCGGCCACCATCTCCTTCTGCACGGACCGCCCGGCGCGGGCAAGACCATGCTGGCCGAGAGGCTGCCCGGCTTGCTGCCGCCACTGACCAGACGGGAGTCCTTGGAGGTCACCGCCGTTCACTCGGTGGCGGGCATCCTGCCGCCGGGCGAGCCTTTGGTGCGAACCGCTCCGTACTGCGCGCCGCACCATTCGGCGACGATGCAGTCGCTCGTCGGCGGAGGAAACGGCCTGCCGAGACCCGGGGCGGTCTCGCTCGCCCACAGGGGCGTGCTGTTTTTGGATGAGACGCCCGAGTTCTCGGGCAAGGCGCTCGATGCTCTGAGGCAGCCGCTGGAATCCGGGCATGTGGTGGTGGCGCGGAGCGCGGGAGTGGTGCGGCTGCCGGCCCGGTTCCTGATGGTCCTGGCGGCCAATCCCTGCCCGTGTGGGCGGCACACCCTGCAGGGGGCGGGCTGCGAGTGCCCGCCGTCGGTGATCCGGCGGTATCAGGCGCGGCTGTCCGGGCCCCTGCTCGACCGGGTCGATCTGCGGGTCGGGGTCGAGCCCGTCAACCGCGGAGACCTGATGTGTCAGGGCGGCCGGGGCGAGCCGACGGCGGTCGTCGCGGCCCGGGTGCGGGAGGCCAGGGAGCGTGCCGCGGCCCGGCTGCTGGACACGCCGTGGACGGTCAACAGCGAGGTGCCGGGGCATGAGCTGCGGACGCGCTGGCTCGTCGCGCCCGGGGCGCTGGCCGCGGCCGAGCGGGACATGGAACGGGGACTGCTCACGGCGCGGGGCATCGACCGGGTGCTGCGGGTGGCGTGGACGATCGCGGACCTCGCGGGACGGGACCGGCCGCAGGCCTGCGACGTCGACCTGGCCCTGGAGTTGCGTACGGGCATCGCCCGCGGTGCGCCCATGACCGTCGGCGCCGGAGGGCCGTGATGCCGGACGCAGGGGGAGAGGCCCGGGCGGTCGCCGGGGAGCGTGAGCGGTTCGCGCGGGCCGCGCTGACGCGGGTGATCGAGCCGGGGGACGAGCATGGCGGGCGGTGGCTGCGCGAGTTCGGCGCCCAGGGGCTCATGGCACGGCTGACCGCAGCGGAGCTAGAGGAGGCAGGGCTGACCGGAGCCACGGCCAGGCGGCTCGCGGGCTACCGGATACGGGCTACGGGGGCCGACCCCGGCCGCGACCTGGCGGCGATCGCCGCGGTCGGTGGCCGCTTCATCTGCCCGGGCGACCAGGAATGGCCGACCCAGCTCGACGACCTCGGTGACGCGAGACCGATCGGACTCTGGGTGCGGGGACGGGCCGACCTGCGGAAATGGGCACTGCGCTCGGTCGCCGTCGTCGGAGCGCGGGCCTGCACTCCGTACGGGGCGCACATGGCGGCCACCCTCGGCTCCGGGCTTGCCGAGCGCGGCTGGGTCGTGGTGTCGGGGGCGGCCTACGGGGTCGACGGCTCGGCGCACCGGGGCACACTCGCCGCGGGCGGAGCCACCGTTGCCGTACTCGCCTGCGGGGTCGATGTCGTCTATCCGCGCGGGCATGCCGAATTGATCGGACGCATCGCCGAACAGGGGCTGGTCATCGGAGAGTTGGCGCCCGGCGACCATCCCACGCCCAGCAGATTCGTCCTGCGCAACCGGGTCATCGCAGCCCTCACGAGGGGCACGGTGGTCGTCGAGGCCGAATACCGCAGCGGTTCGCTGGTCACCGCGCGCAGCGCACAGAAGCTCGGCCGCTACACGATGGGAGTCCCGGGGCCGGCCACCAGCGGGCTCTCGGCGGGCGTGCACGAACTCCTGCGCGGGGAGGGTGTGCTGGTCACCGATGCCGCCGAAGTGGCCGAACTGGTCGGGGACATCGGTGATCTCGCCCCTGAGCGGCGGGGGCCCGTGCTCCCCAGGGATCTGCTGGATCCCGTCAGCGCGCGGGTTCTTGAGGCCATGCCCGCGCGCGGCGCGGCCGACGTCGGCCGGCTGGCGCGGGCCGGCGGAACGACGACCGACGAGACGCTCGGCAGGCTGTACGAACTGCACTCGCTGGGGTTCGTCGAACGGCACGGAGAAGGATGGCACTTGACGCGCAGCGCGATCCGCGGTTCGAACGCGCGGCGAGGCGGTCCTTGACCTGGAGCATTCGGGTGAAAAGGTGATGCCGATGAGCTTTGCAGGCCTGTCGGCGACATCTGAGAGCCCGGCGCGCGCGGTGGCCGCCCCGGTTCGAAGGTGTGGGCGACAGCAGATACCCGCACAGGTTCGTTCCCTCGTCCTTCGCCCACCGCAACGCTGCAGTCACGCTACGCTCACCAAGGTTCCGGCCCAGACGCTCGTCCCCCTCCCCCCTCACAGCAGAACGGCTCAAGGCAACGCATGCCCCAGCACACCTCCGGGTCTGACCGCGCGGCAGTGCCCCCCGCTGCCCGTGGCACCGTGCGGCCCCCCGCTCCTTCGTCGCTCGACGAGTTGTGGCGGTCGTACAAGGCCACGGGTGACGAGCGGCTGCGGGAGCAGTTGATCCTGCATTACTCACCTCTGGTGAAGTACGTCGCGGGACGGGTGAGCGTGGGGCTGCCGTCCAATGTTGAACAAGCGGACTTCGTCTCCTCCGGAGTCTTCGGACTCATCGACGCCATCGAGAAGTTCGACATCGACCGGTCGATCAAGTTCGAGACGTACGCGATCACCCGGATCCGTGGCGCGATGATCGACGAACTGCGGGCCCTGGACTGGATTCCGCGCTCCGTGCGGCAGAAGGCCAGGGCCGTGGAGCGGGCCTACGGCACGCTGGAGGCGCAGCTGCGGCGTACGCCCACGGAGTGCGAGGTCGCCGCCGAGATGGGGATCGCGGTGGACGAACTGCACGCGGTTTTCAGCCAGTTGTCCTTGGCGAACGTCGTGGCGCTGGAGGAGCTGCTGCATGTGGGCGGCGAGGGCGGCGACCGGCTCAGTCTGATGGACACCCTCGAGGACACGGCCGCCGACAACCCGGTCGAGGTGGCCGAGGACCGGGAGTTGCGCCGGCTGCTCGCCCGCGCGATCAACACCCTGCCCGAGCGCGAGAAGACCGTCGTCACCCTCTACTACTACGAGGGCCTCACCCTCGCCGAGATCGGCAATGTCCTCGGTGTCACCGAGAGCCGGGTCAGCCAGATCCACACGAAGTCGGTCCTGCAACTGCGCGCGAAGCTTGCCGACGTGGGGCGCTGACGCCGATTCGCCCCTGCCTCATCCGTCGGCATCCGTAGAGTGGAGGCGTGCCAAGGATTCGAGCGGCCTCCGTGGCCGAGCACCGGACGATGCAGCGCGGCGCCCTGCTGGACGCCGCACGCTCCTTGCTGTCCGAGGGCGGCACGGAGGCGCTGACCTTCCCCGCCCTCGCCGAGCGCACGGGCCTGGCCAGGTCCTCCGTCTATGAGTACTTCCGCTCTAGGGCCTCGGTCGTCGAAGAGCTGTGCGCCGTCGACTTCCCCGTCTGGGCGGCGGAGGTCGAGACCGCGATGCAGCAGGCGGACACGGCGGAGGGCAAGGTCGAGGCGTACGTACGCAAGCAGCTGGATCTCGTGGGCGACCGGCGTCACCGGGCGGTTGTCGCGATCTCCGCGAGCGAGCTGGACGCCGGGGCACGGGAGAAGATCCGTGCCGCGCACGGCGGGCTGATCGCGATGATCGTCGAGGCGCTGGGCGAGCTGGGCCAGGAGCAGCCCCGGCTGGCGGCGATGCTGCTGCAGGGTGTTGTGGACGCGGCGGTGCGCCGTATCGAGATCGGTGCGGCGGAGGACCCGGAGGCGATCGCCGACGCGGCCGTGGCGATGGCTCTGCGAGGCGTACGGGGCTGAGCCGGCGCGGGCCTGTTTCCGGCCACGGGCCTCGCGGACCCGGCCGGCGCGGGCCGATCGCCCGGCCACGCCGCAGCACCCACTGGGACACGGCGGCCGTGACCGCGAGTATCACAGCGTGCAGCGCCCCGCCCGCCCCCGCGAGAACCGGCGGGTGCACCGGCGCGTGCACCGGCGAGCGCACCGCAGGGACATCCGCGGCGGCGGTCGACTCCAGAGCCGGGACGCCGAACACCGGCAGCAGCCGGGACGGGGGACGGCGCAGCAGCCAGGGCGGCAGCAGGGACAGCGGATCCAGATACTCCCTCCCGCGCAGCAGCCCCCAGTGCAGGCACCCCGAAGCACAGTGCGACGGCCCCGCCTGCATGGTCGCCACCACCTGGCCCGCGCTCACCTCCGCGCCCTCGGGCAGCAGCGGGCGCACCGGTTCATAGGTCGTGCGCAGCGGCGGCTCACCCGTACCGGTGAGGGTCACGGACAGCACGCCGCGGCCCGCGACCCGGCCCGCGAACGAGACCCGGCCGGGCGCGGCCGCTCGTACCTCCGTGCCGGGCGGCGCGGCCAGGTCCACCCCGCGGTGCCCCGCCCCGTACGCCGTGGCCGGCGGCTCCCACCCGCGCACGACGACGGGACGGGGCGGCCCCAGCGGCCAGCTCCGGCCGCGGGAATCGTTGGCCCGGGCCGGGCCGCTGCCCGCCCAGGCCAGGGAAAGCATCAGAACGAGCAGGACGAGAAGACTGCGAAACAGGGCGCGGTTCATGGCACAGACCGTCCCGCGAATCCCGCGGCCGAGTGGATCATGGTCCCGATCTGTGGAGTACCGACCGGTTGTGGACAGCGCCGTCACCCGGCACTGCGCGGGTCCCGTACACTTCTTCTGGCGATCCGGGTCACCGGGTCGACTTCGCACGCCCCGCCACCACACCTTCTTCCGGTCGGTGGCCGCGCTCCTCGGTCCCTTGTGGCACGGCGCGTCGGGGCGTCAGGACATAACCGAGAACCCAAGGAGATACGGCCATGGCCGTCGTCACGATGCGGGAGCTGCTGGAAAGCGGCGTCCACTTCGGTCACCAGACCCGTCGTTGGAACCCGAAGATGAAGCGATTCATCTTCACGGAGCGCAACGGCATCTACATCATCGACCTGCTCCAGTCGCTGTCGTACATCGACCGCGCCTACGAGTTCGTCAAGGAGACCGTCGCCCACGGCGGCTCCATCATGTTCGTCGGCACCAAGAAGCAGGCCCAGGAGGCCATCGCCGAGCAGGCGACGCGCGTTGGCATGCCGTACGTCAACCAGCGTTGGCTGGGCGGCATGCTCACCAACTTCTCCACCGTCTACAAGCGCCTTCAGCGTCTGAAGGAGCTCGAGCAGATCGACTTCGAGGATGTGGCCGCGTCCGGCCTCACCAAGAAGGAGCTCCTGGTCCTCTCCCGCGAGAAGGCCAAGCTGGAGAAGACCCTTGGTGGTATCCGCGAGATGCAGAAGGTGCCCAGCGCCGTCTGGATCGTCGACACCAAGAAGGAGCACATCGCCGTCGGTGAGGCGCGCAAGCTCCACATCCCGGTCGTCGCGATCCTGGACACCAACTGCGACCCGGACGAGGTCGACTACAAGATCCCGGGCAACGACGACGCCATCCGCTCCGTCACCCTGCTCACCCGCGTGATCGCCGACGCCGTCGCCGAGGGCCTCATCGCCCGTTCCGGCGTCGCCACCGGTGACTCGAAGCCGGGCGAGAAGGCCGCCGGCGAGCCGCTGGCCGAGTGGGAGCGCGACCTCCTCGAGGGCGAGAAGAAGGCCGACGACGCCGAGGCTCCGGCCGCCGCCGAGGCCGAGAAGCCGGCCGAGGCCGCTGCTGAGGCTCCGGCTGCTGAGGCTCCGGCTGCTGAGGCTCCGGCTGCCGAGGCTCCGGCCGCTGAGGCCGCCCCGGCCGCCGAGGCTGAGAAGCCGGCCGCGGACGCCGAGCAGGCCTGATCACACAGGTTCGGTAGTTGACGGCGGGGGACGGTGCCACAAGCGCCGGCCCCCGCCGCTCACCCGTAGATCTTCGACTTTCGAGAGAGATTCAAGGACATGGCGAACTACACCGCCGCTGACGTCAAGAAGCTCCGCGAGCTCACCGGCGCCGGCATGATGGACTGCAAGAAGGCCCTGGACGAGGCCGAGGGCAACGTCGACAAGGCCGTCGAGGCCCTGCGCATCAAGGGCCAGAAGGGCGTCGCCAAGCGCGAGGGCCGCTCCGCCGAGAACGGCGCCGTCGTCTCCCTGATCGCCGACGACAACACCTCCGGTGTCCTCGTCGAGCTGAAGTGCGAGACGGACTTCGTCGCCAAGGGTGAGAAGTTCCAGGCCGTCGCCAACGCCCTGGCCGTCCACGTCGCCGCGACCTCTCCGGCCGACCTCGACGCGCTGCTCGCCTCCGAGATCGAGGCCGGCAAGACCGTCCAGGCGTTCGTCGACGAGGCCAACGCCAACCTCGGCGAGAAGATCGTCCTCGACCGCTTCGCGCAGTTCTCCGGTGCCTACGTCACGGCGTACATGCACCGCACCATGCCTGACCTCCCGCCGCAGATCGGTGTCCTTGTCGAGCTCGACAAGGCGAACGCCGAGGTCGCCAAGGGCGTCGCGCAGCACATCGCCGCCTTCGCGCCGAAGTACCTCTCCCGCGAGGACGTCCCGGCGGAGGTCGTCGAGACCGAGCGCCGCGTCGCCGAGGAGACCACCCGCGCCGAGGGCAAGCCCGAGGCCGCCCTCCCGAAGATCGTCGAGGGTCGCGTCAACGGCTTCTTCAAGGAGGCCACCCTCCTTGGCCAGCCCTACGCGCTCGACAACAAGAAGTCCGTCCAGAAGGTCCTGGACGAGGCCGGTGTCACGCTGAAGCGCTTCTCGCGCATCAAGGTCGGCATCTGACCCGTTAAGCGATCGACACGGGAGCCCGCTAGGGTTTCTTACGCAGTCGCCGGTCGCGCTCGCGCCGGACGACCGCAGATCTGACGAGGAGGCCATTGCCGACAGGGACACCAGCACCCCAAGGCAATGGCCTTCTTCGTATGTGCACGAGGAGATCTCCATGAACAAGGGCGCGGACGCCAACCAGGCAGCCGACGACAAGAGCGACCACGACGTCAACAAGGCCGGGCGCTTCATGCTGAAGCTGTCCGGTGAGGCCTTCGCCGGCGGCGGCGGACTCGGCGTCGACCCCGACGTCGTACACGCCATCGCGCGTGAGATCGCCGCGGTCGTCCGCGACGGTGCGCAGATCGCGGTCGTCATCGGTGGCGGCAACTTCTTCCGCGGGGCCGAGCTGCAGCAGCGCGGCATGGACCGGGCCCGCTCCGACTACATGGGCATGCTCGGCACGGTGATGAACTGCCTCGCCCTCCAGGACTTCCTGGAGAAGGAGGGCATCGACTCCCGTGTCCAGACCGCCATCACCATGGGGCAGGTCGCGGAGCCGTACATCCCGCTGCGCGCCGTGCGCCACCTGGAGAAGGGGCGCGTGGTCATCTTCGGCGCCGGTATGGGTATGCCGTACTTCTCCACCGACACCACCGCCGCGCAGCGCGCCCTGGAGATCGACGCCGAAGCCCTGCTGATGGGCAAGAACGGCGTCGACGGGGTCTACGACTCCGACCCCAAGACCAATCCCGACGCGGTGAAGTTCGACGCGCTGGAGTACGGCGAGGTGCTCTCCCGCAACCTCAAGGTCGCCGACGCCACGGCCATCACTCTCTGCCGCGACAATGCCCTTCCGATCCTTGTCTTCGAACTGCTCGCAGAAGGCAATATCGCTCGGGCCGTCAAGGGTGAGAAGATCGGCACGCTCGTGAGCGACCAGGGCACCAGGGCCTGACCCCGGGGGCTTCCCTCGAGGGATGGACAAAGTCCTGCCGGTCGGACACCGTGCAGGGAAAAGACGCGACGCAGGTTCCGCCGGCCCAGTCGAACGCCGGGCCTACTCAAGACACGCAGGAGCAAGTGGTGATCGAAGAGACCCTCCTCGAGGCCGAGGAGAAGATGGAGAAGGCCGTCCTGGTCGCCAAGGATGACTTCGCCGCGATCCGCACCGGACGTGCGCACCCGGCGATGTTCAACAAGATCGTGGCGGACTACTACGGTGCGTTGACCCCGATCAACCAGCTGGCCTCGTTCTCGGTTCCCGAGGCGCGGATGGCCGTGGTGACCCCCTTCGACAAGAGCGCGCTGCGCAATATCGAGCAGGCCATCCGCGACTCCGACCTCGGCGTCAACCCGAGCAACGACGGCAACATCATCCGGGTGGTGTTCCCGGAGCTGACGCAGGACCGCCGCAAGGAGTTCATCAAGGTCGCCAAGACCAAGGCCGAGGACTCCAAGATCTCGATCCGTTCCGTGCGCCGCAAGGCCAAGGAGACGATCGACAAGTTCATCAAGGACGGCGAGGTCGGCGAGGACGAGGGCCGCCGTGCGGAGAAGGAGCTCGACGACACCACCGCGAAGTACGTCACGCAGGTGGACGAGCTGCTGAAGCACAAGGAAGCCGAGCTGCTCGAGGTCTGATGAACGACTCTTCCTGGGGGGCCCCGCCGAGAGCCGGTTTTTGGGGGCCGCCCGACCAGGGGCCCGCCCCGGCGGGTCCCGCATACGATGAGCATGACGCACAGCAGACTCGGCCCATGCCCATCGTGCCGGACTTTCCCGACGCAGGTAGAGACGCCGAAGACCGTAACGACCGCGACCAGAACGACGACCGTGACCGGGGGGCCGCTCGGCTGAGCGGCCCTCTGTTCCGGGACGAGATTCCGCAGGAGCCCATGCCCACGCCGCCGCCGGCGTCCGAGCCGCCGCAGAAGAAGCGGGCCGGCCGTGATTTGCGGGCGGCCATAGGGGTCGGCGTCGGGCTCGGCGCTGTGATCGTGGCATCGCTGTTCATCGTCAAGGCCGTGTTCGTCGGCGTGATAGCGGTCGCGGTCGTCGTCGGGCTGTGGGAGCTCACCTCGCGTCTCGAGGAGCGCAAGCAGATCAAGGCGCCGCTGGTACCGCTCGCGGTGGGCGGCGCGGCGATGGTCGTGGCCGGTTATGTCCGCGGTGCGGAGGGCGCCTGGGTCGCGATGGCGCTCACGGCGCTCGCGGTCCTGGTCTGGCGGATGACGGAGCCGCCCGAGGGATATCTGAAGGACGTCACGGCAGGTGTCTTCGCCGCGTTCTACGTGCCGTTCCTGGCGACGTTCGTCGCGATGATGCTCACCGCCGACGACGGACCGCAGCGGGTGCTCACCTTCCTGGTGCTGACCGTGGTCAGCGACACGGGTGCGTATGCCGTCGGCTGGCGCTTCGGCAAGCACAAGCTCGCGCCGCGCATCAGCCCCGGGAAGACCCGCGAGGGCCTGGTCGGCGCGGTGACGTTCGCGATGGCGGCGGGCGCGCTGCTCATGGAGTTCGTGATCGACGACGGCACCTGGTGGCAGGGCCTGTTGCTCGGCTTCGCGGTCGCGGCCACTGCCACGCTCGGTGACCTGGGCGAGTCGATGATCAAGCGGGACCTCGGCATCAAGGACATGGGCACGCTGCTGCCGGGACACGGCGGCATCATGGACCGGCTCGACTCCCTGCTGCCGACGGCTCCCGTGGTGTGGCTGCTGATGGTGATCTTCGTCGGATCCGGCTGACCGGCTGACCTGCGCTTTTGGGCCGAGGGGTTCGTTGTCCACACGACGGCGAACCCCTCTTGGTATCTCTGCGACACTGGTAACACCATGCCCAAGCCCGGAGAACTGGCAGTGATCCTGCAGTGAAACGGGCCCCCACCTGTGCGTTTAGCGTCGGCAGAGGGCCCGTTCGGGGCCGCTGGGCCGTCTCGGGGCCGTCTGGGTAAGACGTGCCGATCAGTTCGGCGCGTGGGGAAGCCGCTGCCGGACGATTGAGCAAGTGCGCGAACGCACTCCAAGGCTGGCACCCAGCCGCCACCATTGATCCGTGCATGGCGCCACGACCGCTCTTGCACGCATGGCCACCAACATGCTGACACTGGGGGAGCAAGTGAGCCTTGAGATGAGCCAGGACTACGCCGCACTTATCGCGGGCGTCGACGGCGCACTCCTCATCGCGGCATCCGTCCAACTCCACTCCTACCGCACAAAGGGCGATGGACAGGCGACGCGCGTTGCCCGAGTGCTGTGGCTAGCCCCCTTCCCAGTCATGGTCATTTCCATCGCTCAGGTTCTGTGGTGGTCGGCTAATGGGGGCAAGGACAAAGATCCCGCGCTTGCGCTCAGGCTGTTCCTGGGCGCCCTCATCGTGCTGGCCACGATCACGCTTGATGCGGTCTTGTCCAGGTACGTCTATCAAGAAGCAGTGCCGGCCGCTGCTGACGAACGACCCAGGGCCCAAGCCTCATCATCGGCGGCGGCAAGGAACCGCAGAACGCGGTCGAGCCGCCGCTGATTGCTCCGGGCGGGGCCGATGTAGTTGCCGCGCGACATGTCGGCCGCAATGTTGGTGAGCCATTTTCAGCGAGACGCTTCTGTCCGTCGGGGAAGCTCTTGGACTTCTCGGTGCCGTCGGGGCCGATGTAGCGGGTGCGGTAGCGCATGCCCGAGCCGTGGCGGTCGGCCTTGACGCGGACGGTCTTGCTGTCAGCGTTGGTCTCGGTCTTGAACCAATGTGTCCGGGTTCGAGTGCGCCGTTCTGCCAGCCGAACTGTCTTGCCGCGTTGATCCCCTACCTGACTGGATCGCGTGTTCGAATTCCATCAAGTGGAAGATGCCTGCTGGCCGGGGGAACCTCGTTATTGTCAAACGCAGGTCGCTAGGCTTGGTTGTGCTGTAAATTGCGCTAAGGGCAAGAGGGTGCGATTCATTGATGTGGGGGTTGCTTCATGTCTGAAGCTAATCGATCCTCAATCCCGGGCGGGGATTCCGATTCCAGTTCACATGTGAGATCGGAAACTGGGGCCGCTGTGGCCGGCGGGGTGTCTGAGGAAATTCAGAGAGATTCCGATAGTGCTCCGGATGGGGGAATATCGGAGGGCGACGAACCCGTCAATCGGGTAGATCTCGGCAGTGTCGATGGCGCCACTCTTGGGAGTTCTGGCGCGTCATCTCCATCTGAGCAAAGGTCTAGAAAGTACGAAAAGGCAACCGCTCTGGGTACGCTAATGGCGGCTATTGCGGCAGTGATTGCTCTAGTGTTTTCTGGTGTCGCTACCCTCTATTCCGTGCGAGTGTCCAACGATCAGCTTGCTAATAGTCGGGAAGAGGATGAGAAAGAGGAAACGTCGCAGGCTGTGAAGGTGAACATTTGGACAGACGTGGACCTCGTCGGGAAGAGGTGGAGCGATTCTGCGTATTTTATCTACATTGAGAATCGATCCCCCGATGCGGCATACGTCCCTGTAGTCTACTTTGACTATGATGAGTTCGATAAAAAGGATGGAGCTACCAAGCGCAAGACCATGGTCTTTGCTGTGGGGCGCTTCTTGCCCGCATGTACTCGGATCAAGCTCCCTCCGAAAATGATTGTTGATCAGGCTTACCGAATCAACCCGGAAGGTAAAGCAGGTGGAAAGCCAATTTGGGGTGGCGCTGGTATAAATTTCTATGACACCTCGGGTTTGGCGTGGGATCGATTCTCCGGGGATCCTACCGATCCTCCCAGGTTGGAAAAAATCGAAAAACTGCGTAAGGTGTCGAAATCGTATGGGGTCACTTGGTATCTCGAAGAGTTGCGGCAATTGGGCGCAGTTCAGAAGGCCGACAACTGTGGCGTTGATTAAGTAGAGGTGAAGCGTGGCTACCAAAGCTACGCTTAGCGCATCTCGCCTCCCTGTGTGATGCGCAAACCGACTTTCCTGTTTGCCTGTCGCCAGACGTCTGTGAGGTTCAGATGCAACGCATCTTGCCTTCGTCCTCCACTCAGCGGGCGACCCCTCGCGTGCACGGACACTGTGTTCGGCGGAGCCATATGTGGGCCGTCCGAAGGGGCCCAGCCACGGCCGGGACGACCGACAACGACCACCGGGCGCGGCTCGGGTCCCAGGTCACACGCTTCGATCTGCGACTTTGGTAAAGCCATGCCTAAGCCTGGAGAACTTGCAGCCATCAGGCGCGAACGTGCCACCCACCTGCGCGTTTGGCGTCGGTAGGGTCCCTGTTTCGACTTTCTGGGCCGTGCTCGGCGCTCAAGTGTGAGACAGACGGCGGCGCACCGCTTTGCCGCCGGCCGCTACGAACTGCTCCATAGCAGCGTGGTGTTGGTCCCAAAGGTCGGAATACAGTGTTCATGTCCCCACGTCGCCAGCAGCTTCCCAACCGCCGGCCAGCCCTGTTCAGCTGATCGAGTGACGACAGCAGGGCTTCATCCTTCGAGAGGATGTGCAGGCGGGCTGTTGCCAGCCGCAGGGCCGAAAGATCCCAACTAGCGACCCGCCCCTCCAAGCCCAGGTGACGTTCCTCCCATATGCGATCCCGGAACTCCGTGGAGGACGCCGCCACCATGGCGCATTGCTCAAGTAGGAGCTCCGAGATGCGAGCCCGTTCCTCAGACCGCTTCACCAGGTGCTGACCCACGAGTGCGATCGCGGCACCAGCAATGGTTGCTAACAACGTCCCCCATGCGCCCATGCAAGGCATTGTTCCCGTGCCTCGCACGGGCGCATGCATGTCAGGTGGGGTCGGGATGCGAGACGTCACGGAAAGGCGATAGGACACCGTCCACTGTTTTCCTGGTCCGCTCCTGGCTCGAAGGCATGAGGTGCGCGTACACCCGCAGTGTCAGGGCCGGGTCTGTGTGGCCCAGGTACTGGCTGACGGCCTTGATGCTCTCTCCCGCGTCCAGCAGAACGGACGCGTAGAAGTGCCTCAGCGCGTGCATGCCGTGTTCGCGGGCGGAGTTTCTATTCAGGCTCTTATCATGCGCGGCGCACATTTGGGTTTGATAGACGACCGACGCAAGTTGTCACTATTCAAGCAACTGTCGGCACGAGGCTGGAGGAAGTCCGAGCCCGTAACTGTCCATGCGGAACAGCCAATGCTGATGTGGAAACTACTCGCGGCAAAGTATGGCCGAAAGGGCATCTATTCCCGAGCAGGTGACCCGCTTGGAATCCAAGCCCACGTCCTACGGAGTATTGCCCCCGAACCGGTAGCTGCCTAGCCGCTGCTTTGACGGCTGGTCTCGCAGGAGCTACGTCGACAGTCCGGTGGACGCGCGGGGCACGCACCACGGAGCTAGTTCCCATGCCAGCGTCCTCTTTGACGGGACGCCGGCGGTGTCCCCATGCTAGACGGTCCCGAACCTGCAGCGTGTTCCAGACCGAGCCTCTCGAATAGCAACGGACCGGGGGAGTGGCGTACTACAAGGCTGGTCGATATGCGCGCGAGCCGCTTTGTGACGCTGGGGGGTTGCGGCAAACGGCGGCGGGAGCCTTTGCGGCGTCAGATGCGGCCGGTCTCGTGGGCCCACATGGCGACCTCGACGCGGTTTCGGGCGCCGAGCTTTCGCATGAGGCTGGCGAGGTGGGCTTTGACGGTGCTTGGGGTGATATGGAGCTCGTTGGCGATCTCATTGTTGGTGCGGCCTTGGGCTACAGGCACGAGGACTTCCTCCTCGCGGGCGGTGAGCGGTTCTATCGGCTGCCTTGGTGGTGGGGTCTGTGCGTGGGCGAACGCTGCGAGCAGTCGGACAGTCACGCTGGGTGCGATCAGTGCGTCTCCGTCGGCGGCGGCGTGGATGGCCTGGGTCAGCAGGGCGGGTCCGGCGTCCTTGAGCAGGAACCCGCGGGCGCCGGCTTTGAGCGCCCCGTGGACATACTCGTCGAGATCGAAGGTGGTGATGACCACGATCGGCAGGGGATCGGTGACGTCGGGGCCGGCGAGGCGTCGGGTGGCTTCGATGCCGTCCATCAGCGGCATTCGGATGTCGAACAGGCCGACGTCGGGGCGCAGCTGGAGCGCCAGGCGGACTGCCTCGCGCCCGTCGGCGGCCGCGCCGACCACTTCGATGTCGGGTTGGGCGTCGAGCAGCATCGTCAGCCCGGTGCGCACGATGGGCTGGTCGTCGGCGATGAGGACCCTGATGCTCATCGTGGCGTCCCGGTTCGGGGCAGGACCGCCTCTACCCGCCAGCCCCGCTCGGCGGCGGGGCCTGCGTGGAAGGTGCCGCCGAGCAGTGAGGCGCGTTCCCGCATGCCCACCAGGCCGTAGCCTGCTGGGGCGCGGCCGCCAGCGGCGGAGCCGTCGTCGTCGATGGTCAGCCGTACCTGGTCGGCGTCGCCTGTGACGGCGACGGTGACCTGGGTCGCGTGGCGGGCGTGCCGTCGAGCGTTGGTGATGGACTCCTGGGCTAGGCGGTAGATCGCGGCCCCGACCGCCGGGCTGAGGTCGTCGAACTCGCCGAATAGCGTCACCTCGACGCAGGGACGCGTCTGGCCATCGGTGGCGAGCTGCTCGACCTCGGCCACGCCGGGCTGCGGCGCGAACTCGGTGTCCTGTGTGGCGCGGAGCACGCCGACGATGGCGCGCAGCTCGGTGAGGGTGCGGGTCGCTGCGTCCTCGATGATGGCCAGGGCCTCGATGGCACGCTCGGGGTGGGAGGCCGCGATGGCACGTCCTGCTTGGGCCTGGATGGCGATGCCCGAGACGTGGTGGGCGACGGTGTCGTGGAGTTCACGAGCGAGCTGTTCGCGTTCGCGGGCCTTGGCTTGGTCGATGTCGCGGATGAGGATCTTCGTGTGATAGCGGATCGCGGCGCCGAGCGCGGCGGCGAACAGGAAGAACCCGTATGCTGCGACCGCATCCGCCAGGCTGGTGGTGTCGGCGACGTTGGTGATGGCCAGCCAGAGCAGGATGACGCCGAGGCCGCTTACGGCTTCCCGACCGGAGCCCCACCGGAACAGGGCGTAGGCCAGGATCAGCGCCGCGGAGATGCTGTTCAGCAGGGCGCCTTGCGACCCGGTGAGGATTCTGACGATGTCGACGATCGTCAACGTGCCGAAGGAGACCGCAACCGCGACGAGCGGGTGCGTGCGTCGCCACAGCAGGGGGCCGAGGACCGCGAGCACCGCGAGTAGCAGCAGCGGGCGTGGCGCCAGGTCCTGGCGAAGCACCACTTCCAGCAGGGACCAGCAGATCAGTACTGCGACCAAGGCCCAGTCCCGCGGCCTCCGGTCCGGGGCATTCGTGGGTCGAGGTTCGGCCCACAGCGAGCGGAGTGCGTTGGTGGCCATCTGATCAGCCTAGGCGGCCCGCGTGCTCGGTGTATCCGCTGAAAGTACAAGAGCTCGGCTGTGCCAACGGCCAGGTCGAATCAGGCTCCGCGGCTGATGTGCCCGCCGCCGGCATCCGTGAAGGTGGAAGCACCCACCCAATCAAGCCAGGGAGCGTTGTGATGAGAACGCCTCAATCCCATACCGCACTAGAGAATCCGCCGTCCCAGAGCACGCTGGAAGATCTGCGCATGCCCGTGCAGGCCAAGCTCGCAGCAGCATGGACCAGCTTCATGTTCCTCTACATCTACGTCGACTACCTCGCCCTGTACAAGCCCGGCTTCGTCGACGACATCCTGGCCGGCATCGTCCACGAGTTCGACATCGGTCCAACCTTTGTCGCCATTGCGCTCACGCTCATGGCCATCCCGATCCTCATGATCCTGCTCTCCGCGACACTGCCCGCCCGTGTCAACCGCACCATCAACCTCGTCGTAGCAACGCTCTACATCCCCGTCTCGATGTTCAACGCGGTAGGGGAGTCTTGGACCTACTTCTACTTCTACGGCCTCTCCATCGGACTCGAGGTGCTGCTCCTGGCCTTCATCCTGCGCTCCGCCTGGACCTGGCCACGCCGCATCGCATCACCGGCGACCCTGGCAGCCAGCCTCGACAGCGAGCCACTCCGCAGGCCGCAGCAGGCGTGACTGCCCGCCCCGCGCCCGACCATCCTTCGCTCGCGCCACCCGCGGGCACGGTCCATTCAGCGGTGACCTGATGGTCATGCCGGTGTGGCGATGCTCCAGGGATCGCCCAGAAAGGCGTTGCGTAGGGCTGTGAAGACCTCGACGCCGTGGGCTTTGGCCGTGGCGATGTAGGAACGGACGCGGCAGAACGCGGTGAGTCCTCGCATGCTGCGCCAGCTCCCGCTGATCTTGGCTTGGAGCTTGGCCATCCTGATCGCCTGCTCGGCCCACGCCTGATGTTCGGGGTCGGACTCCCACACGGCCTTGAGGTCGCGCAGCAGGTGAGCGCAGCACAGTTGCACCTGGGTGACCTTCCCGCCACGGGTGGGGTCGCTGTATTTGTGGTAGCCGTGCCAGTCATCGCGGATGAGCACTCCGGCGAAGCGCGGCAGGATGTCGAAGCCGTCCACGGCGGCGTGGCGCGATCTGACCACGGATCGTCACCCGCCGGCCGCCCGTTCCTGCCGCACGGTGCACGACGATCGGCACTGTGCCCATGCCCTCAGGCTCGGACACCTCGCGGTTCACAGCACACCGAGGTCTGTATCGGGTCGGCAGTACGGGCACGCCGTGATGCCGTCTTCTGTGATTGCGCGGAGTGCTTGCTCGCGGGTCAGCAGTTTCGTGGGATTGCCAGCCATACGGCAGTCGCTCATGTGTACCGCGTCCGGGCTGGGCTTACCGCCTGCTCTCAGCATCGACAGCTTCCATGCAGGCTCGCGGGGGCAGAGTGCGTGCCGCGCGCGCAGCTGCTGCCTCCTGGCGCTCCAGTTCTGCGATGGATTCGTCAGTGCGGCGCAGCTGCCATGCGAGCCACTGGCGGACGCTGCGCAGGCGTTCCAGGCGGGGCACTTCTTCGGACACGTGTTCGAGTCTAGGTCTTCGGGAGTCCCAGTTCGACAGAGAGGCCACAGCGGGGGAGAGGTTCGCCATGCCGTGGTCGAAGGCTCCAGTGGTATCGCTCGCGCTTCCCCTTGGCCCGCTGGCCAGCCAGAACGCGCTCCGGGCTGGGCCGTCTGTGGGCCGTCCGAGGGTGCCCACCATTGACCGACAACGACCGACAACGCCTACCCCGCAAGCCGACGGCCCCAGGTCACGAGAATCCTTCTGCGACACTGGTGGGACCATGCCCAAGCCCGGAGAACTCACTTTCGTCGCGCCCCGCGGAGCCAAGAAGCCCCCGCGGCATCTCGCCGACCTCACGCCCGCCGAGCGCAAGGACGCCGTCGCCGCGATCGGCGAGAAGCCGTTTCGTGCCAAGCAGCTCTCGCAGCACTACTTCGCGCGGTACGCCCACGACCCCGCCCAGTGGACCGACATCCCCGCATCCGCGCGCGAGAAGCTCGCCGCCGAGCTGCTGCCGGATCTGATGTCCGTCGTACGGCACATCTCGTGCGACGAAGAGACCACCCGCAAGACCCTGTGGCGGCTTCACGACGGGACGCTCGTCGAGTCCGTACTCATGCGCTACCCGGACCGGGTGACCATGTGCATCTCGTCGCAGGCCGGCTGCGGAATGAACTGCCCCTTCTGCGCCACCGGGCAGGCGGGACTCGACCGCAATCTGTCGACCGCCGAGATCGTGCACCAGATCGTCGACGGCATGCGCGCGCTGCGCGACGGCGAGGTGCCCGGAGGCCCGGCGCGGCTGTCCAACATCGTCTTCATGGGCATGGGCGAGCCGCTCGCCAATTACAAGCGGGTCGTCGGCTCCATCCGCCGTCTCACCGACCCCGAGCCGGACGGTCTCGGTCTCTCGCAGCGCGGGATCACCGTTTCCACCGTCGGTCTGGTGCCCGCGATGCTGCGCTTCGCCGACGAGGGCTTCAAGTGCCGCCTCGCCGTCTCGCTGCACGCGCCGGACGACGAGCTGCGCGACACCCTGGTCCCGGTCAACACGCGCTGGAAGGTCCGCGAGGTCCTGGACGCGGCTTGGGAGTACGCGGAGAAGTCCGGCCGCCGTATCTCCATCGAGTACGCGCTGATCAGGGACATCAATGATCAGGCGTGGCGGGGCGATCTGCTCGGCCGCCTGCTCAAGGGCAAGCGCGTCCACGTGAATCTGATCCCGCTCAACCCGACGCCGGGCTCGAAGTGGACGGCATCGCGCCCCGAGGACGAGAAGGCCTTCGTGGAGGCGATCGCGGCCCACGGTGTGCCCGTGACCGTACGGGACACCCGTGGCCAGGAGATCGACGGAGCGTGCGGACAGCTCGCGGCGTCCGAGCGGTAGTCTGGGCTCGAACCATTTGCATATTCCGACAGGGGAGCGCCACAGCGCTGAGAGTGCGGCACATGCTTGGAGACAAGCACGTGGTCGCAGACCCTCTGAACCTTGCCCAGGTCATTCTGGGTAGGAAGTTCGGTCATCACTCAAGCTGTTGCGCCCTGCTCACGCCGTGTGAGCAGGGCCGCGTCTCTTCCTGGTCACTCCAGGAGGAATTCAGTGAGCACCACCAAGAAGGTGGCGGTTTCCGCCATCGCCGTCGCGCTCGGCGTCTCGACGCTCGCCGCGTGCGGGGAGTCCAAGGACTCCGCCACGGACAGCGGTCCGAAGTCCAAGACCGTGACGCTGGTCAGCCATGACTCGTTCGTCGCCTCGCCCGCCGTACTGAAGCAGTTCACCAAGGAGACCGGCTACACGGTCAAGGTGCTCCAGAGCGGCGACGCGGGCGCTGCCCTCAACAAGGAGATCCTCACCAAGGGCTCCCCGCAGGGCGATGTCTTCTTCGGCGTCGACAACACCCTCCTCTCGCGCGCACTGGACAACGATCTGTTCACGCCGTACGAGGCCAAGGGCCTGGACCAGGTGCCCGACGAGGTGCAGCTCGACAAGGACAAGCACCGCGTCACGCCCGTCGACACCGGCGACATCTGCGTCAACTACGACAAGAAGTACTTCGCCGACAAGAAGCTGGCTCCGCCGCAGTCCTTCGACGACCTGATCAAGCCCGAGTACAAGAACCTGCTGGTCACGGAGAACGCGGCGACCTCGTCGCCCGGCCTCGGCTTCCTCCTCGGCAGCATAGGCAAGTACGGCGAGGACGGCTGGCAGGACTACTGGAAGAAGCTGAAGAGCAACGGCGTCAAGGTCGTCGACAGCTGGGAGCAGGCGTACAACAACGAGTTCTCCGGTTCCGCCGGTGGCAAGAAGGCCAAGGCGGACCGCCCGCTGGTCGTCTCGTACGCCTCCAGCCCGCCGGCCGAGGTGGTCTTCGCCAAGCCGCAGCCGACCGAGGCGCCCACCGGCGTCGCGACCGGAACCTGCTTCCGTCAGACGGAGTTCGCGGGACTCCTGAGCGGCGCGAAGAACGAGGAGGGCGGCAAGGCCCTGCTGGACTTCATGATCTCCAAGCAGTTCCAGGAGGACATGCCGCTCAACATGTTCGTCTACCCGGTGATCAAGGGCGCGAAGCTGCCCGAGGCGTTCACCAAGTTCGGCGCTGTCGTCGACAAGCCGGAGACCGTCGCTCCCGACAAGATCGCCAAGAACCGTGAGCAGTGGGTCCAGTCATGGTCCTCGCTCGTAGTGAAGTAACGAAGTCCGTCCGGTCCTCCGTCCGCGGTTCCGTTCGGGGGAATGCGGCACGGCTCGGGCTGATGGCCGGGCCCGCCGTGTTCTTCGCGGTCTTCTTCGCCTACCCCGTCGTCTCGATCGTCGGCCGCGGCCTCCAGGTCGACGGGGTATGGCAGTTCGGGCGGATCGGCGAGGTGCTGAGCCGCGCCGACATCCAGCGCGTGCTGTGGTTCACCGCCTGGCAGGCGCTCGCGTCCACCGCGCTCACGCTGCTGATCGCGCTGCCCGCCGCGTATGTCTTCGCCCGCTTCGACTTCCCGGGCAAGCAGCTGCTGCGGGCGGTGGTGACCGTTCCGTTCGTGCTGCCGACCGTCGTCGTCGGGACCGCGTTCCTGGCCCTCCTCGGCCGTGGGGGACTGCTGGACGAGCTGTGGGGCGTCCGGCTGGACACCACTGTGTGGGCGATTCTGCTCGCGCATGTCTTCTTCAACTACGCCGTCGTCGTACGGACCGTGGGCGGTCTGTGGTCACAGCTCGACCCGCGTCAGGAGGAGGCCGCGCGCGTGCTGGGTGCCGGGCGGTTCGCGGCCTGGCGGCGGGTGACGCTGCCCGCGCTGGGACCCGCCGTGGCCGCCGCCGCTCTTATGGTCTTCCTCTTCACCTTCACCTCGTTCGGCGTCGTACAGATCCTCGGCGGACCGACGTTCTCGACGCTCGAGGTGGAGATCTACCGGCAGACGGCCCAACTGCTCGATCTGCCCACGGCGGCCGTGCTCACGCTGGTTCAGTTCGCCGCGGTGGGCGCGATCCTGGCGGTGCACGCGTCGACGGTCCGGCGGCGGGAGACCGCGCTGAAGCTGGTCGACCCGGCTCAGACCGCGCGCCGGCCGCGCGGTCCCCGGCAGTGGGCACTGCTCGGCGGGGTCCTGCTCACCGTGCTGCTGCTGATCCTGGTGCCCCTCGGAGTGCTCGTCGAACGCTCGCTGGACGGGCCGGGCGGTTACGGCTTCGACTTCTACCGGGCCCTGCAGTCGACCGGAGACGCAGGCAGCAGCTTCCTCGTCCCGCCGATCGAGGCGATCTGGAACTCGATGCGGTACGCGCTGGCGGCGACCGGCATCGCACTGCTCATCGGCGGGCTCGCGGCCGCCGCGCTCACCCGGCGCGCGGGACGGTTCGTGCGCGGGTTCGACGCGCTCCTGATGCTTCCGCTCGGGGTCTCCGCGGTGACCGTCGGCTTCGGCTTTCTGATCACCCTCGACAAGCCGCCGCTGGATCTGCGTACCTCGTGGATTCTCGTACCACTGGCGCAGGCACTGGTCGGTGTCCCCTTCGTCGTACGGACCATGCTGCCCGTCCTCCGGGCGGTCGACGACCGGCTGCGCGAGGCCGCGGCCGTGCTCGGAGCCTCGCCGCTGCGGGTCTGGCGTGAGGTCGATCTGCCGATGGTGCGGCGTGCCGTACTGATCGCGGCGGGGTTCGCCTTCGCCGTGTCGCTCGGTGAGTTCGGGGCGACCGTCTTCATCGCCAGGCCCGACCGTCCGACCCTGCCGGTCGCCGTGGCACGCCTGCTCGGGAGGCCCGGCGAGCTCAACTACGGTCAGGCGATGGCTCTTTCGACGATCCTGATGGTGGTGTGCGCGGCAGCGGTGCTGCTCCTCGAACGCATCCGTACCGACAAAACCTCCGGGGAGTTCTGATGGCCTTGCTGCGACTGGAGGATGTGACCGTACGGTTCGGGGCGCGCGCGGCGCTCGACGCGGTGGACCTGGAGGTCGCCGAGCACGAGATCGTCTGCGTGCTCGGGCCGAGCGGCAGCGGCAAGTCCACCCTGCTGAGGATCGTTGCCGGACTCCAGTCCGCGGACACCGGGCGGGTGCTGCTGTCCGGCGCCGACCAGGCGGGGGTGCCCGTGCACCGGCGCGGAGTCGGGTTGATGTTCCAGGACCACCAGCTCTTCCCGCAGCGCGACGTGGGCGGCAATGTCGCCTTCGGGCTGCGGATGCGCGGTGTCGGCCGGGCCGAACGGGCCCGCCGCGTCGATGAGTTGCTGACGCTCGTCGGGCTGCCTGCCGCACAGCGCCGGGCGGTGGCCTCGCTGTCCGGCGGCGAGCAGCAGCGGGTGGCGCTGGCCCGGGCGCTCGCGCCGGAGCCCCGGCTGCTGATGCTGGACGAGCCGCTCGGCCAGCTGGACCGGGGGCTGCGGGAGCGGCTTGTCGTCGAACTGCGGGAGCTGTTCGGGCGGTTGGGCACCACCGTGCTGGCGGTCACTCACGACCAGGGTGAGGCTTTCGCCCTCGCCGACCGTGTCGTGGTCATGCGGGACGGGCGGATCGCCCAGGCCGGCACTCCGCTGGAGGTCTGGCAGCGGCCCGCGTCCGAATTCGTCGCACGCTTCCTCGGCTTCGACAACGTGGTGGCGGCGACGGTGAGCGGGACGGCCGCCGACACGGTGTGGGGCAAGATCCCGGTGCCGGACGGCTCGCCGCAGGGCGAGTGCAAGATCCTGGTCCGGCCCGCGGGCGTACGGCTGGACGACGCGTCGTCCGGGCTGGCGTGCAGGGTCGAGGGGCTTACGTTCCGGGGCAACCATGTCGCAGTACGGCTGAGGCCCGCCGGCGCGCCGCCGCTGGAGGCGGAGTGCTCCCTGCGGGACGCGCCGGAGGAAGGAGCCGAAGTGGGCGTGGTCTTCGGCGCCGAGGACGTGGTCGTGCTCAGCGAACGGTGACGACCTCTTCCGGACGCAGCTCGTCGGCGCCGGGCTCCTGCGGCTGTGGCTCCGTGCCATGAGCCTCCGGCGCGCCGAACCAGGCGACCGCGACGGCGCCCGCCACCGCCAGGACGAACCCGAGGAACGCCATCCAGGCGAAGCCCTCGCGCGAGGTGTCGCCCAGCCACAGGACGCCGATCATGCCCGGCAGTACGGTCTCGCCCACCACCAGCGCCGCCGTCGCACCGTTCACCGAGCCGATCTGAAGGGCAATCGTGTGCAGATACATGCCGCCGATCCCGGCCACCAGGATCGCGTAGAGCGCCGGGTCCGCGAGCAGAGCGCCCAGGTCGAAGGGGTCGATGCCGTTCAGTACGCGTACGCCGACACCCAGAGCGCCGAAGCCGAGACCCGACAGCAGACCGGCCAGGATCGCGGCGCGGGCGCCGAGAAGACGTACGACGACGGTCCCGCCGACCATCAGCAGCAGCGAGATCGCCAGCAGCCACCAGTGCGTCGCGATCGGGGTGTGGCCACTGCCCTCCGGGCCCGCGGCCGACCCCAGCAGCACCAGGGCCGAGCAGACGACGGCGATCGAGGTCCACTCGGCGCGGTTCAGGCGGATGCCCAGCAGCTTGACGCTCAGCACGGCCGTGATCACCAGGTTCGCGCTGATCACGGTCTGCGAGAGGAACAGCGGGAGCAGCCGGGCCGCCAGCGCGCCCAGGCCGAAGCCGACGAAGTCCAGGATGGTGCCGACGATGAACTCCCAGGTCATCGCGGCCTTCGCGGTGGACGACAGGCTCGGCCCGCCGTGCTGCGTGACGCCCGACGCGGCCGCCTCCCGGGCTGACCTGCGGGATCCCACGGCCTGGAGCACCGACCCCGTGCCATAACAGATCGAGGCCGCGACAGCGGTCAGTAGGCCAATCAGCACCAGGGGCTCCGTTCACGTGGGGTCAGTCCAACTCCGGCTGGACTGCCAGACGCGTGTTCGGCCTCCGAAGTTGCTTTTCGGTGATTAATCGCCGCTGGTCAGGCTCATCAGCGCGGCCGGAGCCTCGTCGACCGAGTCGACGAGCGCGATACGGGACTCCATCGCGCGGCCCATCGCGAGGGACTGGAGCAGTGGCCAGGCGGGGAGCGTCCGCGTCCAGTGCACGCGGTTCACGAGGACCGTGGGGGTCGGTTCGCCGCGGCGCCTTGCCCTACCCGGCACCCCGTGCCGGGCAACTACGGGGGCTGGCGCCCCCGTTGGTCCCGTGTGCCTGCTTCGCGGCGTCCTGCGGGACCGGCCCTGCGCTGCCGTCGGCCTCGCCGCACCTCGCCTTGTCGGGCACCCGCGTGCCGGGCGATGCGGGGGCTGACGCCCCCTGCCCCCGGCCCCGTGCGCCGCCTTCGCGGCGCCTTGCGCGACCGTCGGCCGCGGGCCCGGCCCCGCGGCGCTCGTGGCACCTGCGGGACGCCGCCTGCCGCCCACGAGTCGTGGCGGCTGAGGCTCCCTCAGCCCGTGAGAGGGAACGCCGCCAGCGCGCCCACCCCGCACGTCAGGGGGGCGAAGACCAGCAGAAGCGTTACCGCTCGCAGGGCCGCCGCCTGGCGGAGGAGGGGGGCCGGGGTGCCCAGGCGGCGGAGGGATTCCGTCGTTGTGGCGCGGGCCTGTTTGGCCTCCAGGGCCGAGAACAGGAGCGTCGCCGTCGTGCAGGTGATCACCAGGGCCGCGCCCAGGCCGGTGAGCGGGCCGACGGGGCGGGGAGCTGCGTCGTCGTACAGCGTGGCGGCCGCGAGCGCCGCCGCGGCGACCGCGCAGACCACGCCCAGCGGGCGGCCGATGCGGCTCGACTCCTCCATCAGGGTGCGGCCCGCCAGCAGGCGGGTCGGGCCCGGGCGGAGGGCCTGGAGGAGGCGGCCGCAGAAACGGGTGATGCCCGGGCCCGCCAGGGCGAGGCCGAGGGCGGCGAGGGTCCAGCCCACGAGGACGCCTGCCGGGTTGCCCTCGAATTCGCCCGGCAGAGGCAGAGGTGAACCCGATGCGCCGCGGCTCGCGTACGTCTCGACGGCCAGGCCCGCCGCCATCAGCGCGACCCCCCACGGCAGCCCGCCCGGAGCGGGAGAAGGCACCGGGGAGGGTGAAGACTGCGCAGACCGCGGCGGAGACTGGCGCGGGCGCAGCGTCAGCGCGGCCGCCACCGAGGACAGCAGCGGCACCAGCGTGAGCAGTGTCAGCGCCGCGCCCAGCGGCAATGGCCGGTCCGCCGCGAGCAGTTCGGCCGCGGCCCCGTCGAACGGAAGCCCCGTCAGATCGCCTCGCAGGTGGAGGAAGAACAGCAGCGCGACCATGCTGCCGAGCGTGCCGGAGACGGCCGTCGACACCGCGGCCAGCGCGCTCAGCCGTACGGGCCCCAGGCCGATCGCCGAGAGCCCGGGCCTCGGACGCGTACTCGGATCCGTACGCGCCACTGCCACCGCGAAGTGCACCGTCGCCGCGAGCGGGATCAGGCACCACAGCAGCCGTACCGCGGACGCGCCGGGGTCGGTGGGGTGGGACAGTGCATACGTCAGCGTGCACAGCAGCAGGAACCCGACGCCCGCGGACGCCGCCGCCACCATCAGGCGACGCAGCAGGACCAGGGGGTGCGCGCCTCGGGCTAGACGGAGAGCGAGCACTCGGCGGCCCGGCCTTCCGCGTCCGCGGTCGGGAGGGAGTTGACGCGTCGGCCGTCGACGAGGGCGATCGAACGGTCGGCGAGCGCCGCCACCTCCGCGTCATGCGTGGCGAGCACGACGGTGATGCGGTGCGAACGGGCCGCGGCCGTGACCATACGCAGCACATGCGCCCGGTCCGCCCGGTGCAGCGTCGCCGTCGGCTCGTCCGCGAACAGCACCGACGGCGTGGCGGCCAGCGCCCGCGCGGTGGCGACCCGTTGCTGCTGCGCCTGCAGCAGCGCGTGCGGCCGCTTCCGCGCGCACGCGCCGATGTCGAGCCGCTCCAGCCACTCCATCGCCGCGGTCTTCGCCGCGCGGTGCGAGATGCCGCGCAGCAGCAGAGGCAGGGCGGCGTTCTCCCAGGCCGTCAGCTCCGGGACCAGCGTCGGCTCGGAGTCGATCCACCCGAAGCGGTCCCGCCGCAGCCGCTCGCGCCGCGGCGGGCTCAGCGTGTGCACGGGGGAGCTGTTGAACCAGACCTCGCCCTCCTGTGCGACCAGTTGACCGGACAGGCATCTCAGGAGCGTGGTCTTGCCGCTGCCGCGGGGCCCGTACACGGCGAGGATCTCGCCCTCCCGTACGCCCAGCGATACGCCCACGAGCGCGGGCGAGCCGTTGTGGGAGTGGTGCAGGGAACGCGCCCAGAGCACATCGTTGTCCGGCGGGGCCACCATGGCGTACACCTCGGTTCTGATCAGATTTCCCCTCCCCCGTCCGGGGGAACGAAGACAGGGCCGATCGGTCACTCGGCACGCTAAGGATTCAGAACCGGGGTGGCGGGAAGCACACGGCCCGGGTGCACCCCATCTCACTCGGATGGCCGAATGAGTGAGGGGTGCCCCGGGCCGATAGCCGTAAGCAGCCAGCCGTGACACGAGGGGCTAGAGCTTCGTCCAGGCCTCCGCGAGAACGCTGCGCAGAATGCCTTCGATCTCGTCGAAGGTCTCCTGCGTGGAGATCAGCGGCGGAGCGAGCTGCACGACCGGGTCGCCACGGTCGTCGGCGCGGCAGTACAGGCCGGCGTCGTAGAGCGCCTTCGAGAGGAAGCCGTAGAGCACACGCTCGGTCTCCTCGTCGGTGAAGGTCTCCTTGGTGGTCTTGTCCTTCACCAGCTCGATGCCGTAGAAGAAGCCGTTTCCGCGGACGTCGCCGACGATCGGCAGGTCGTGCAGCTTCTGCAGCGTGGAGAGGAACGCGCCCTCGTTGTCGAGGACGTGCTGGTTGAGGCCTTCCTTCTCGAAGATGTCGAGGTTGGCCAGGCCCACCGCCGCGGAGACCGGGTGGCCGCCGAAGGTGTAGCCGTGCAGGAAGGTGTTGTCGCCCTTGTAGAACGGCTCGGCGAGGCGGTCGGAGATGATGCACGCGCCGATCGGGGAGTAGCCCGAGGTCATGCCCTTGGCGCAGGTGATCATGTCCGGCACGTAGTCGAACTTGTCGCAGGCGAACATCGTGCCGAGGCGGCCGAAGGCACAGATGACCTCGTCCGAGACGAGCAGCACGTCGTACTGGTCGCAGATCTCGCGGACCCGCCGGAAGTACCCGGGCGGCGGCGGGAAGCAGCCGCCGGCGTTCTGCACCGGCTCCAGGAACACGGCCGCGACCGTGTCCGCGCCCTCGAAGAGGATCTGCTGCTCGATCTGGTCGGCGGCCCAGCGGCCGAAGGCCTCGGGGTCGTCGCCGTAGATCGGAGCACGGTAGATGTTGGTGTTCGGCACCTTGTGCGCGCCGGGGACCAGCGGCTCGAAGGGGGCCTTGAGCGCGGGCAGACCGGTGATGGACAGGGCGCCCTGCGGGGTGCCGTGGTAGGCGACCGCACGCGAGATGACCTTGTACTTGGTCGGCTTGCCCGTGAGCTTGAAGTACTGCTTGGCCAGCTTCCAGGCGGTCTCGACCGCCTCACCGCCACCGGTGGTGAAGAAGACCTTGTTCAGGTCGCCCGGGGCGTGCTGCGCCAGCCGCTCGGCCAGCTCGACGGCCTTGGGGTGGGCGTAGGACCATACGGGGAAGAAGGCGAGCTCCTGAGCCTGCTTGTACGCGGTCTCGGCGAGCTCGTGACGGCCGTGGCCGGCGTTGACCACGAACAGGCCGGAGAGGCCGTCGAGGTAGCGCTTGCCCTTGTCGTCGTAGATGTAGGTGCCCTCGCCACGCACGATGGTGGGCACGGGTGCGTTCTCGTACGACGACATCCGGGTGAAGTGCATCCACAGGTGGTCGTACGCGGTCTTGGAGAGGTCCTTGCTCACGGCTATCGGGTTCCCCACATATAGGTCTGCTTCTTGAGCTTGAGGTAGACGAAGCTCTCGGTGGAGCGCACGCCGGGGAGCGCACGGATCCGCTTGTTGATCACTTCGAGCATGTGGTCGTCGTCCTCGCAGACGATTTCCACCATGAGGTCGAAGGAGCCCGCGGTCATCACCACGTACTCGCACTCGGCCATGGCGGTGAGCGCGTCGGCCACCGGGTCGAGGTCTCCCTCCACCTTGATGCCGACCATCGCCTGGCGTCGCAGGCCCACGGTGAGTGGGTCGGTGACGGCGACGATCTGCATCACGCCCTGATCGAGCAGCTTTTGGACGCGCTGGCGTACGGCAGCTTCGGAGAGGCCGACGGCCTTGCCGATGGCGGCGTACGGGCGGCGCCCGTCTTCTTGGAGCTGTTCGATGATCGCGAGGGAGACGGCGTCAATCGTCGGGGACGATCCGCTGCCGTTCCTGGAGTCTGCGTTACGACTGGCCACGGGCTCACTTTGCACTGCGACTCGTCTGTGCCGCAACCCCTGAGCGATGAAATTCGTTGTTCGAGAGGTCAAATCTAACTGAATCCGAAGTTGTGGAGGGTCGGGGCTGTCGAAAGCGTTACCCGAGAGATTAGGGTGGGTGTCTCACCCATCGGACATCTGACAGGAGGGGTGGCAACAGTGACCACCGAGCTGCGTCGTCTGCGCAACTACATCAACGGGGAGTTCCGGGACGCCGCCGACGGGCGGACCATCGAGGTCGTCAACCCGGCCACGGGTGAGGCGTACGCCACGTCGCCGCTCTCCGGACAGGCCGACGTCGATGCCGCCATGGACGCTGCCGCGGCCGCCTTCCCCGCCTGGCGCGACACCACGCCCGCCGAGCGCCAGAAGGTGCTGCTGAAGATCGCGGACGCCTTCGAGGAGCGGGCCGAGGACCTGATCGCCGCCGAGTCGGAGAACACGGGCAAGCCGCTGGGCCTGACCCGCAGCGAAGAGATCCCGCCGATGGTGGACCAGATCCGCTTCTTCGCGGGCGCGGCGCGGATGCTGGAGGGCCGCTCGGCCGGCGAGTACATGGAGGGCATGACCTCCATCGTCCGGCGTGAGCCGGTCGGCGTCTGCGCGCAGGTCGCGCCGTGGAACTACCCGATGATGATGGCCGTCTGGAAGTTCGCGCCCGCGCTGGCCGCGGGCAACACGGTCGTCATCAAGCCCTCGGACACCACCCCCGCCTCGACCGTGCTGATCGCCGAGATCATCGGCGCGATCGTGCCGAAGGGTGTCTTCAACGTCCTGTGCGGCGACCGGGACACCGGCCGCGCGATGGTCGAGCACCCGATTCCGGCGATGGCGTCGATCACCGGTTCCGTACGGGCGGGCATGCAGGTCGCCGAGTCGGCGGCCAAGGACGTCAAGCGCGTACACCTGGAGCTGGGCGGCAAGGCGCCGGTCGTCGTCTTCGAGGACACGGACATCCCCAAGGCCGTCGAGGACATCGCGGTGGCGGGCTACTTCAACGCGGGCCAGGACTGTACGGCCGCGACGCGCGTGCTCGTGCACGAGTCGATCCACGACGAGTTCGTCGCGGCGCTGGCCAAGGCGGCGACGGACACGAAGACGGGCGCGGCGGACGACGAGGACGTGCTCTACGGCCCGCTCAACAACGCCAACCAGCTCAAGCAGGTCAGCGGCTTCATCGAGCGGCTCCCGGCACACGCCAAGGTCGAGGCCGGTGGCCACCAGGTCGGCGAGAAGGGCTACTTCTACGCCGCGACCGTCGTCTCCGGCCTCAAGCAGGACGACGAGATCATCCAGAAAGAGGTCTTCGGCCCGGTCATCACCGTTCAGTCCTTCCGGGACGAGGCGCAGGCCCTGGAGTGGGCGAACGGCGTCGAGTACGCCCTTGCCTCGTCCGTGTGGACCAAGGACCACGCGCGCGCGATGCGCATGTCCAAGAACCTCGACTTCGGCTGTGTGTGGATCAACACCCACATTCCGCTGGTCGCGGAGATGCCGCACGGTGGCTTCAAGAAGTCCGGTTACGGCAAGGACCTTTCGTCGTACGGCTTCGACGACTACACGCGCATCAAGCACGTCATGACGTCGCTCGACGCGTAAGCCTTGTTGACGGGGCGCGGGGACTGCTTCCCGCGCCCCGTTCTCATGCCGTCTGTGCCACCGGCGTGCGGTGCAACGCCAGCAGCAGGCACCAGATCTGAGCCGCCACCAGCTCGGGCGTCGCCTCGATCGTCCCGTGCAGCCAGTCCGCCAGGACGCCCGCGAAGGTCGCCGCCACCGCCGAGGCGATCAGGGGCGCGGACGGGGCTCCGGCCAGCTCGCGCTCCCTGCGGCTGCGCTGGCGCAGTTCGCGGTGGAGCAGATCGCCCAGGGGGCCGCTGCCGCCCTCGTGGAGCAGCGTGCGGTAGAGCGCGGCGTGCGGGGCCAGGTCCCTGAAGAAGTCCGTCAGGGCCGGCGGGGGAGCGGCGGGATCCGGGGTGCCTCGCCAGGCGTGAAGGGCGTCAACCGCGTCCCGTACGACCTCGGCGCAGGCGTCGACCGCCAGGGCGCCGAGGTCCGGGTAGTGCAGGTAGAACGTGGCCCGGCCCAGGCCCGCCCTGCGGACCAGCGCCGCGACGCTGACCTCGGCGAGGGGACGCTCTGCGCACTCCTCCAGCAGGGCCTCGCGCAGCCTGGCCCGGGTGCGTTCGGCGCGCGGGTCTCCCGCGGGGGCGCTCATCCCGCCACCAGTACGGCCGCCAGCGCGAGCGCGCCGGGCAGCGCCTGCGCCACCAGGATGCGCCGGTTCGCGGTGAAGCCGCCGTACAGGCCCGCGACGAGCACACAGCTGAGGAAGAAGACCTGGACGCGGTACCCGGTCGGGTCGGCGGCTATCAGGCCCCAGATCAGGCCTGCGGCGAGAAAGCCGTTGTAGAGCCCCTGGTTCGCGGCGAGCGGGGCGGTCGCGCGGGCCATTTCCGCGTCGAAGCCGGAGAGCTCACGGCCGGGCCTGCGCTCCCAGAGGAACATCTCCAGAACGAGGATGTAGATGTGCAGCGCGGCCACCAGGCCGACCAGGACGTTTGCCGTTGTGTTCATCGCGGATCCTCAGTTCATGGGCAGGTGTCCAGTAAGTATAGACACATGTCCATGACGGGTGGGGGGCGCCGTTCGCGAGGGGGTGGAACCTCATCGTCGGGCTGTAGCAGACTCGCGATCATGAGCGAGGATCACGTGAACTCCGCTGTCGCATACGGGCTGTTCGTGGCATGGCTGCTGCACGACGCCGAAGAGCTGGCCACAGGGCCGCGCTGGATACGGGAGAACGTCCCTGTGCTGCGCAAACGCTTCCCCGGCGTGCCCGAGCGGCTCTGGCGCACGATGGAGTCGGTCGACGAACGCGAATTCGCCGTCGCCGTCGGGGTGATGGGTGCGATCGTCGCCTCCGCCGCAGTCGCGGGCCGGCACTCCGGTGGCCGGTCCGGCTTCTATCAGGCCGTGCTGAACGGCTTCGGCCTCCACGGCCTCGTCCATCTCGCCCAGGCCGCGGCGGTACGCGGCTACACCCCGGGCTCGGCGACCTCGCCGCTGATCGTGGTCCCGTTCACCCTCTGGGCGCGCGGCCGACTGCGACGCGGGGGAGTGCTCCGCCCCGCGCGGGCCCGCGACGCGGCAGCAGGCCTGGCGCTGGCCGCAGGTGCCACGGTCGTCTCGCACGCGATCGCGCGCCGGATCACGGGGACCCCCGTTTTTGAACACGTTCACAACGGGCGTACGCTGCGGTCATGAGCGAGCGAGCCCTGTTGCGGCGCATACGCGTGTGGTTGATCGTCTTCATCGTCTGCCTGGTGCTGAGCGGGCTGACCGCCTTCCCCCTCGTGCACGAACTGCACTGGCTGGAAGACCTGTTGAACTCGCTGGGGACCGGCGGCCGGTTCCCGGCGCTGATGGAGTGGATCGAGCGGGTACGGGCCGGGCTGGACGCCACCGACGAGAAGTACCCCTTTGTGCTGTACGGAACGGACTGGCTCGCCTTCGCCCACCTCGTGATCGCGGTCGCCTTCCACGGCCCGTACCGCGATCCCGTACGGAACATCTGGGTCGTCGAGTTCGGGATGATCGCCTGCGCCGGGATCATCCCGCTCGCCCTGATCTGCGGTCCGATCCGCGGGATCCCCGTCTGGTGGTCGGTCGTCGACATGTCGTTCGGGGTGTTCGGAGTGATCCCGCTGTACGTCCTGCGCCGGAAGATCAAGCAGCTGGAGGCCTTGACGGGACAGGCGGCCGGTCCCGAACCGGCCGCCGTCGCGGCCTAGTTCAGGCCTGGTTCAGGCCTACGAGTTCGGCCGCGGGGTGACAACACCGTGCAGCGCGTCGACGCGGTTGGTGGTGATCGAGTCGACGCCGTACCGAACCAGCCGCCGCATGCTGCGACGGGTGTCCGCCACCCAGGCCGAGACCAGCATGCCGTCCCGGTGGATACGGTCCGTCAGCTCCTGGCCGAGCAGGCTGAACCGGTAGTTGAGCCAGCGCGGTCCAACCGCGGCCAGCAGCGCGGGCCGCGGCGGGGCCAGGGACGTCCATGTCATCGCGATCTCGGCCGACGGGTCGGCCGCGCGCACCGCGAGCATGGTGACCGGGCCCGCGCAGTAGTACACCCGCTCTCCCGCGCCGCAGTCGCGGACCGTGCCCACCACGGTCCGCACCGACTCCTTCGAGGCGCCGGGCAGATCGATCATCACGCGGTGCGATCCGAGGGCGTTCAGAGCCTCGCTCAGCGTGGGCACCCCGCCGCCGGTGAGCTCGTGCAGCTCGTCCCGGGTGAGTCGGGCGAGGGGCCGGTCGTGGCCCCACAGCCGTTTCAGTGAGTCGTCGTGCAGCAGCACCGGCACGTCGTCACGGGTGAGGCGTACGTCGATCTCCACCGCGTCCGCGCCCTGTTCGAGGGCGGAGCGGAGCGAGGGAAGGGTGTTCTCACGGACGCGGTACGGATCGCCGCGATGGCCGACAACACTGACTCTGCGCATGGGGCCCATTGTCGGGTTCGCTCAGCGCGCGAGCCAGGCGGCGGTGTACGCGTCGATCTCGCCCGCGATCCGCGCCTTGCCCGCCGGGTCGAGGAAGGACGCCTCCACGGCGTTCTTGGCGAGTTCGGCGAGTCCGCGCTCGTCCAGTTCCAGCAGCCGGGCGGCGACCGCGTACTCGTTGTTCAGGTCGGTGCCGAACATCGGCGGGTCGTCGCTGTTGATCGTCACCAGCACACCGGCGGCGACCATCTCCTTGATGGGGTGCTGGTCGAGGTCGGCGACCGCACGGGTGGCGATGTTCGAGGTCGGGCAGACCTCCAGCGCGATCCGGTGCTCCGCGAGGTGGGCGAGCAGCTTCGGGTCCTGCGTCGCGCTGGTGCCGTGGCCGATGCGCTCGGCGCGCAGGTCGTTCAGCGCGTCCCAGATGGTCCCCGGTCCCGTCGTCTCCCCGGCGTGCGGCACGGAGTGCAGTCCCGCGGCGATCGCACGGTCGAAGTACGGCTTGAACTGCGGGCGCGGCACACCGATCTCCGGGCCGCCGAGTCCGAAGGAGACCAGGCCCTCGGGGTGGAGGTCCACAGCGAGCCGTGCGGTTTCCTCGGCCGCTTCGAGCCCGGCCTCGCCGGGGATGTCGAAGCACCAGCGCAGTACGACACCGAGCTCGGCCTCGGCCGCCCGGCGGGCGTCCTCGATCGCCGCCATGAAGGCCTTCTCGTCAATGCCGCGGCGGGTCGAGCTGTAGGGCGTGATGGTCAGCTCGGCGTAGCGGATGTTCTGGCGGGCCATGTCACGGGCCACCTCGAAGGTCAGCAGCTGTACGTCCTCGGGGGTGCGGATCAGGTCCACGACCGAGAGGTAGACCTCGATGAAGTGCGCGAAGTCGGTGAACGTGAAGTAGTCCGCGAGCGCTTCGGGGTCGGTGGGGACCTTCGAGTCGGGGTGGCGGGCGGCCAGTTCGGCGACGATGCGCGGCGAAGCCGAGCCGACGTGGTGCACATGCAGTTCGGCCTTGGGGAGCCCCGCGATGAAGGGGTGCAGATCGGTCATCGGGGTCCTCCGTGTTCAATGCGCCGCTCGGGTCAGGGATCATCGTAGGGTGCCCGGCCGGGGACAGGGCGAGGGGCCGTAGCATGACGGCGAACCACGATGGGGGAGAACAATGTCAGACAACCAGGCCCAGCCGACGGGCGGGTCCGAGCCCCGCGACCGCGATCCGTGGGCTCCGCCACAGAGCGGTGCGGCACAGAACAGGGTGCCGCTGGACAAGCCCGCCGCGCAGCGCCCGCCGACGTCGCCGGTGCACGACCAGCCCACCGTCACGTCGATGCCGGGTGCCGGTCCGGTTCCCGACGCGGGTGCCGTGCCTCCGCCCCCGATAGCCCCGGGCGGACCTGCCCAGCCCGTCGCGGGTCCCTACGGCTACCCCGCAGCCCCGAGCCTCCCGCAGCCGGGCGTCGGTACCGGTGATCCGTACGGCGGCTACCCCGGATACCCGGGCTACCAGAGCTACAGCCAGCCGGGCTGGCAGGCCCAGCCGGCGAACGGCATGGGCATCACCGCGATGGTGCTAGGCATCCTGTCGATCTGCCTGTTCTGTCTGTACGGAGTCGTGTCGATCGTCCTCGGCGTGCTCGGCCTGATCTTCGGCATCCTGGGCCGCAAGCGCGCCCAGCGGGGCGAGGCGACCAACGGCGGCATGGCGCTCGCGGGCATCATCACCGGCTCCATCGGCATCGTGCTCGGCCTGGTCATCGTGGGCCTGATGATCTGGGGCATCACCAAGGCGGTCAACGAGGACCGGAGCAGGGACGACCGCTACGACGACTACTCGAACACGCTCGTGCTCCAGGACGCGGCCCGCTAGGCCCTGTCCGGCCGATCTTGCCAGGCTCGCGTGCCCTGGCACGGCACCTCTCCCCCGTAGCCCTTCGGGCACGGGAGGTACCCCCACCGTTGTCGTAGTCGCCCACGCTCCGCGTGGGCTCCATCCTCCGCCTTGCGATGCTCCCCCGTAGCCCTTCGGGCACGGGAGGTGCCCCCATCGCCAGACCCCGCTCACTGATCCGGCCTGATCGACCGGACAGGACCTAGCCGGTCTCACCTCGCGGACCGGAATGCGGTCGAGCCCGGTCCCCCCGTCACCCGCGCTTGCGCAGCTCCTCCCGCGCCTCCATCAGCGCGAACCCCAGCAGATTGAGCCCGCGCCAGCGCGCGGGATCCTGCGCCCGCTCGTCGTCCGCGGCCAGCCCGATGCCCCACACCCGGTCGAGCGGGCTGGCCTCCACGAGCACCCGGTCGCCCGTGCGCATCAGATAGTCGCGCAGCTCGGCATGGTGCCCGAACTTGTGCACACTGCCCGAGCGCACGATCGCGAACCGCTCGCGCTCCCATATCGCGTCGTCGAAACCGCGCACCAGCCGCCCGGCCCGCTTGGCCGCGGCAGGGCTGGTCGCCGTGAGCGCCTGCCTTTCGGCCTCCGCGTCGCCGAAGAGCCGTGCCTTGCCCGCCATCATCCAGTGCTCCGCCGTGGCGTACCGCACGCCGTCGACCACGAACGGTGACGGCCACCACTGGCTGAGACAGCTCGGGCCGATGCTCCCGTCCCGGCGCGGCGCGTGCCCCCAGAAGTGCAGAAACTTGACTCGCTTGTCGCTGCTGACCTGCTGGATCAGCTCTTCCATCCCCATGAACGCGAGTCTGGCATCCAGCACTGACACTCCGTACGCCTTTTGTCGCCATGACCCGACACATGGTCGACCGATTCCGTCGCGTAACCAAAAGGCAACAACGGAATCCCTTGTTGGAGACGGGTTGCTCTGTCAGGATCGGCACTCAATTCGAGCTGGAACAACGGAGAGCTTCATGAGCAACCGCTTCCAGGCGCGGGACCGCTACGCGGACGGCGCGCAGTACATCGGCGGGCGGCTGCGGCCCGGCACCTCAGGACGCACGCAGGACATCGTCGACCCGGCCACCGGGGAGACGGTCCACAGCTACGAACTGGCAGCCACCGCCGATGTCGACGCGGCCGTCGCCGCTGCCCGCGATGCCTTCCCCGGCTGGGCGGGCGCCACCCCGGGCGAGCGCTCCGACGCCCTGCACCGCTTCGCCTCCGTCCTCGCGGAGCAGTCCGCCGACTTCGCGTACGCCGAGTCCCTCCAGTGCGGCAAGCCGATCCGGCTCACCACCGAGTTCGACGTCCCGGGCACCGTCGACAACACGGCCTTCTTCGCGGGCGCCGCGCGCCATCTCCAGGGGCAGTCGGCCGGTGAGTACAGCGGTGACCACACCTCGTACGTACGCCGGGAGCCGATCGGAGTCGTCGGCTCCATCGCTCCCTGGAACTACCCGCTCCAGATGGCTGCCTGGAAGGTCCTCCCGGCCATCGCCGCGGGCAACACCATCGTCCTCAAGCCCGCCGAGATCACCCCGCTGACCTCGCTGATGTTCGCCGAGGCCGCCAAGGCGGCCGGGATCCCCGACGGCGTGGTCAACATCGTCAACGGAGCGGGCAAGGACGCGGGCGAGCATCTCGTCGGGCACCCCGATGTCGCCATGACCTCCTTCACCGGTTCCACCCCCGTCGGCAAGCGCGTCGCCGAGATCGCCACCGCCACCGTCAAGCGCCTGCATCTGGAGCTCGGCGGCAAGGCCCCCTTCGTGGTCTTCGACGACGCCGACCTGGAGGCCGCGATCCACGGCGCCGTCGCCGGCTCGCTGATCAACTCCGGCCAGGACTGCACGGCCGCCACCCGCGCCTATGTGCAGCGGCCGCTGTACGACGCCTTCGTCAGCGGTGTCGCCGATCTGATGGCGGGCGTCCGCCTCGGTGACCCCCTCGACCCCGCCACCGACCTCGGCCCGCTCGTCTCGCACCTCCAGCGCGACCGCGTCGCGGGCTTCGTCGACCGGGCCCGCGCCTACGCCACGGTTGTCACCGGCGGCGAAGCCCCGGGCGGTGACCTGGAGAAGGGCGCCTACTACCGGCCCACCCTCGTCGCCGGCGCAGCCCAGGACAGCGAGATCGTCCAGTCCGAGATCTTCGGTCCGGTCCTCGTCGTCCTCCCCTTCGACTCCGACGACGAAGGCATCGCGCTGGCCAACGACACCCCCTACGGCCTCGCCGCCTCCGCCTGGAGCCGCGACGTGTTCCGCGCGAACCGCGCCACCCGCGAGATCAAGGCGGGGTGCGTCTGGGTCAACGACCACATTCCGATCATCAGCGAGATGCCTCATGGCGGATACAAGGCCTCTGGCTTCGGAAAGGACATGTCGGCGTACTCCTTCGAGGAGTACACGCAGGTCAAGCACGTGATGTTCGACAACACCGCGGTAGCCAGGAAGGACTGGCACCGCACCATCTTCGGGGACCGATAGCCAGCCCAGCGCCGCTCGACCGGCGGCACCATCCCGAAAGGGCACAGCGCATGGATCAGCACGAGCCGGACGTCCTGTCCGCAGCCCAACTGGCGGCGATGCGACGCAGCATCACCAGCGGCCGGGGCGCCCTCACCCGCCGTTCGATGCTGCGCGCCGGTGGTATAGGCGCGCTCACCGTCGGCGGCCTCGCCTCCCTGAGCGCCTGCGGCATCCCGCCCGCGAAGCGCGAGGGAGAGGGAGCGGCCTCGGACGACCACTCCAGTGCGGAGAAGCGGATCAGCTTCTCCAACTGGACCGAGTACATGGACGTCAGCGAGGACGAGAAGCACCGTCCCACGCTGGAGCAGTTCACCAAGCGGACCGGTATCAAGGTCAAGTACACCGAAGACATCAACGACAACGTCGAGTTCTTCGGAAAGATCCAGCCGCAGCTCGCCGCGGGCCAGGACACCGGCCGCGACCTGATTTGCGTCACCGACTGGCTGGCCGCGCGGATGATCCGGCTCGGCTGGGTGCAGAAGCTCGACGCCTCGCTGCTGCCGCACGCGTACGCCAATCTCTCCCCCCAGTTCCGCAGCCCCGACTGGGACCCGGGTCGCGCCTACTCCTACCCGTGGACCGGCATTTCGACCGTCATCGCCTACAACGCCAAGGCGACCGGCGGCAAGAAGGTCGACTCCGTCACGCAGCTTCTGGACGACCCCACGCTCAAGGGCCGGGTCGGCTTCCTCACCGAGATGCGTGACTCGGTCGGCATGACCCTGCTCGACATGGGCAAAGACCCGGCCAAGGTCAATGACGCCGACTACGACGCGGCGATCGGCCGGCTCCAGAAGGGCGTCGACAAGAAGCAGATCCGGCGCTTCACGGGCAACGACTACACCTCGGACCTGGACAAGGGCGATATCGCCGCCTGTCTCGCCTGGGCCGGTGACCTCATTCAGCTCCAGGTCGACAACCCCGACATCAAGTTCTCGATCCCGGCGGCCGGTTACATGACCTCCTCCGACAATCTGCTGGTCCCGGCCAACGCCAGGCACCAGAAGAACGCCACCCGGCTGATCGACTACTACTACGAGCTTCCCGTCGCCGCCCAGCTCGCCGCGTACATCAACTATGTGTGCCCGGTCGAGGGCGTCGCCGCCGAACTCACCAAGATCGACAAGTCGCTTGCCGAGAACACGCTGATCCTCCCGGACAAGGCCATGGCCGCCAAGTCCCACGCCTTCCGCTCGCTCAGCAGCGCGGAGGAGAAGGCGTACGAAGAGAAGTTCGCCAAGCTCATCGGCGCCTGATCTGCCCCCCTGCTCCCCTCGACACCACTGGGACCGCGACCCATGACTGAAAAGACAGAGGGCGGCGACGTCCGCCTCTCCGGGATCAGCAAGACCTTCGGCAGCTTCACGGCCGTCCATCCGCTCGATCTGACCATCCCGCAGGGCTCGTTCTTCGCCCTGCTCGGCGCTTCCGGCTGCGGAAAGACCACCACCCTGCGGATGATCGCCGGTCTTGAGGACCCGAGCACCGGAACGGTGTTCCTCGGCGACAAGGACGTCACCGGCCTGCCGCCGTACAAACGCCCCGTCAACACCGTCTTCCAGAGCTATGCGCTCTTCCCGCACCTCGACATCTACGAGAACGTCGCCTTCGGACTGCGCAGGCGCGGCATCAAGTCGGTGAAGAAGCAGGTCGGCGACATGCTCGACCTCGTCGAGCTCGGCGACTTCGCCAAGCGCAAGCCGCACCAGCTCTCCGGCGGCCAGCAGCAGCGCGTCGCCGTGGCCCGCGCGCTCATCAACCACCCCCAGGTGCTGCTCCTCGACGAGCCCCTCGGCGCCCTCGACCTCAAGCTGCGCCGCCAGATGCAGCTGGAGCTCAAGCGCATCCAGACCGAGGTCGGCATCACCTTCGTGCATGTCACCCACGACCAGGAGGAGGCCATGACCATGGCCGACACGGTCGCGGTCATGAGCGGCGGACGGGTCGAGCAGCTCGGCGCGCCCGCCGAGCTCTACGAAAACCCGCAGACCACCTTTGTCGCCAACTTCCTGGGCACCTCCAACCTCATCGAGGCCGAGGTCGCGTCCAACAGCGGCGGCGAGGTCATCGTCACGGCCGCCGACGCCAAGCTGCGGCTGCCCGCCCAGCGCTGCGCCACCCAGCCTCGCACCGGCGGGAAGCTGCTGGTCGGCGTGCGCCCGGAGAAGATATCGCTGGCGCACGCGGACGACGCGGGCACGATCAACGACGGCCGCAACCGGTTCACCGGCACGATCGCCGACTCCAGCTTCATCGGCGTCTCCACGCAGTTCGTCATCGACAGCCCGGTGTGCCCGGAGCTTGAGGTGTACGTACAGAACATCGAGCGGGACCCGCGCCTGGTACCCGGCGCCCAGGTCGTCCTGCACTGGAACCCGGAGCACACCTTCGGTCTCGACGCCGCACAGGACATCGACGCCGGTGTGGAGACGGTGGAGGAGACGCCATGACCGTCACCGAGGCACCGCCCGCCTCGCCCGCCGTCGAGCCGGTCGTCCACAAACCGTCCGTACGCCGCAAGCTCGTCCCGTACTGGCTGCTGCTGCCCGGAATCCTCTGGCTGATCATCTTCTTCGCGCTGCCGCTGGTCTACCAGGCCTCGACATCCGTGCAGACGGGCTCCCTCGAAGGGGGCTTCAAGGTCACCTGGCACTTCCAGACCTACTGGGACGCGCTGACCGAGTACTACCCGCAGTTCCTGCGCTCGGTGCTCTACGCCGGTACGGCCACGATTCTGTGTCTGCTGCTCGGCTACCCGCTCGCGTATCTGATCGCGTTCAAGGCGGGCCGCTGGCGCAACCTGCTGCTGGTGCTGGTCATCGCACCGTTCTTCACCAGCTTCCTGATCCGTACGCTCGCCTGGAAGACGATCCTCGCGGACGGCGGCCCGGTGGTGAACGTGCTGGACAGCGTCGGCTTCCTGGACGTCACCGGCTGGCTCGGCATGACCGAGGGCAACCGGCTGCTCGCCACCCCGCTCGCGGTGGTCTGCGGTCTGACGTACAACTTCCTGCCTTTCATGATCCTGCCGCTGTACACCTCGCTGGAGCGGATCGACCCGCGGCTCCACGAGGCGGCGGGGGACCTGTACGCGAAGGGGTCCACCACCTTCCGCAAGGTGACCTTCCCGCTGTCCATGCCCGGTGTCGTCTCCGGCACCCTGCTGACCTTCATCCCGGCCAGCGGTGACTACGTGAATGCCGAACTGCTCGGCTCCACCGACACCAAGATGGTCGGCAACGTCATCCAGTCGCAGTTCCTGAGGGTGCTCGACTACCCGACCGCGGCCGCGCTGTCGTTCATTCTCATGGCGGTCGTGCTGATCATGGTCACCGTCTACATCCGCCGGGCCGGAACGGAGGACCTGGTCTGATGCGCTGGATACGGAACAACCTTGTGGTCATCGCGGGGCTGCTCACGCTCGCGTACCTGATCCTGCCGAACATCGTCGTGATGGTGTTCTCGTTCAACAAGCCCGCCGGGCGGTTCAACTACTCCTGGCAGGAGTTCTCCACCGACGCCTGGAAGGACCCGTGCGGAGTCGCCGACATGTGCGGCTCGCTCTCCCTGTCCCTCCAGCTCGCGCTGTGGGCCACCATCGGCGCGACCGTCCTCGGCTCGATGATCGCCTTCGCGCTGGTCCGCTACCGCTTCCGGGCGCGTGGCGCGGTCAACTCGCTGATCTTCCTGCCGATGGCGATGCCCGAGGTCGTCATGGCCGCATCCCTGCTCACGCTGTTCCTCAACCTGGGCGCGGAGCTGGGCTTCTGGACCATCCTCATCGCGCACACCATGTTCTGCCTCAGCTTCGTGGTGGTCGCGGTCAAGGCGCGTGTGCTGTCGATGGACCCGCGCCTCGAGGAGGCCGCGCGCGACCTGTACGCGGGACCTGTGCAGACCTTCGTACGGGTCACGCTGCCGATCGCCGCTCCTGGCATCGCGGCCGGCGCGATGCTTGCCTTCGCGCTCTCGTTCGACGACTTCATCATCACCAACTTCAACTCGGGCAACACCGTCACCTTCCCCATGTTCGTGTGGGGATCGGCGCAGCGCGGCACGCCCGTCCAGATCAATGTCATCGGCACAGCGATGTTCGCCATCGCCGTGCTGATCGTGGCCGGTGGCCAGATCATCAGCGGCAGGCGGAAGAACAGCGCCCTGTCCAAGTAGCTCCGAAGGAGTGGAAACCATGGCCCCAGCTGCCATGACCTTTGCCTCATCACTCTCCGACGCCCAGCCCGTCTCCTATTGGCTGGACGACCCCGCGAAGCCCGGCGCGCTGCCGGCACTGACCGGCGACGAGCACTGCGACCTCCTCGTCGTCGGCGGCGGATACAGCGGACTGTGGACCGCGCTGCTCGCCAAGGAGCGCGACCCCGGGCGGAACGTCGTACTGATCGAGGGGCGCGAGGTGGGCTGGGCCGCCTCGGGCCGCAACGGCGGCTTCTGTGCCGCATCGCTCACCCACGGCCTCGGCAACGGACTCGCCCGCTGGCCCGGGGACATGGCGAAGCTGGAGGAGCTCGGCGGCCGCAATCTCGACGCCATCGAGGCGGCGGTCGCCACGTACTCCATCGACTGCGACTTCGAGCGCACCGGTGAGATCGACGTCGCCACCGAGCCCCACCAGGCCGAAGAGCTCCGGGAGATGTACGAGGAGGCGACACGGCTCGGCTTCACCGGGCTCGAACTCCTCGACCAGGACGCGGTACGGGCCGAGGTGAACTCCCCGACCTTCCTCGGCGGCCTGTGGGACCGGCGGGGTGTCGCGATGCTGCATCCGGCCAAGCTCGCCTGGGGTCTCAAGCAGGCCTGCCTCGACCTCGGCGTGCGGATCTACGAGAACACCAGCGGGCAGCAACTCGCCGCGTCCGGCGCGGGGATGGCGGTCCGCACCCCCTACGGCCGGGTCTTCGCACGCCAGGTCGCGCTCGGCACGAACGTCTTCCCGTCCCTGGTCAAGCGGGTACGCGCGTACACCGTCCCGGTCTACGACTACGCCCTGATGACCGAACCGCTCAGCCCGGAGCAGCTCGCCGCGATCGGCTGGAAGCGCCGGCAGGGACTGGGCGACAGCGCGAACCAGTTCCACTACTTCCGGATCACCGCCGACCACCGCATCCTCTGGGGCGGCTACGACGCGATCTATCCGTACGGCGGCAGGGTCAGTGCCGAGATGGACCACCGGCCCGAGACCTATCTGAAGCTCGCCGACCACTTCTTCCGCTGCTTCCCGCAGCTGGAGGGGCTGCGCTTCAGCCATGCCTGGGGCGGTGCGATCGACACCTGTTCGCGCTTCTCGGCCTTCTTCGGAACCGCGCACGGCGGCAAGGTCGCCTACGCGGCCGGGTACACGGGTCTGGGCGTCGGCGCGACCCGCTTCGGCGCGGATGTCATGCTCGATCTGCTCTCCGGGCAGCCGACCGAGCGCACGGAGCTGGAGATGGTGCGCAGCAAGCCGCTGCCGTTCCCGCCGGAGCCCGTCGCCTGGGCCGGTATCGGTCTCACCAAATGGGCGCTGGCCAGGGCGGACGCCAATGGCGGCCGCCGCAATATGTGGCTGAAGGCGATGGACAGGCTCGGCCTCGGCTTCGACAGCTAAAGCGATCGCACGTTTTCGCCACGCCCCGGGCATGGGGGAGTGAGGGGAGCCGGGCGCTGCCAGAGGTCTTGACAACGTTGATTGGTCTGGACCATGTTGAGCGCGCTCCCACTCAATCCCCCCATGCCCGGAGGCAGTTGTGGACCGCACCAGACTTCCGGCTGCCCTCGCGGCGGCCGCCCTCGCCATCAGCGGACTCGTTGCCACGGCGGCCTCGGCCGGGGCGGCAGACACCGAACTCGCGCGCAACGGCGGCTTCGAGACGGGTCTCGACGGCTGGAGCTGCACGGCGGGCAGCGGCGCCGTCGTCAACTCGCCTGTCCACGGCGGCGGTTCCGCGCTCAAGGCCACGCCCGCGGGCAGCGACAACGCCAAGTGCAGCCAGACCGTCACCGTCAAGCCCAACTCCGACTACACGCTCAGCGGCTGGGTCCAGGGCAGCTATGTCTACCTCGGCGCCTCCGGCACCGGCACGAGTGACGTCTCCACCTGGACGGCGTCGGCGCCGAGCTGGCAGAAGCTCTCGACGACCTTCCGCACCGGCGCCTCGACCACCTCGGTGACCATCTACACCCACGGCTGGTACGGCACCCCCGCCTACGGCGCCGACGACCTCTCCCTGCTCGGCCCGGGCGGCGACCCGGTCCAGACACCGGCCGCCCCCACCGGCCTGACCGCCGGATCCCCCGGCTCCACCTCGGTCCCGCTGAGCTGGTCCCCGGTCTCCGGCGCCACCGGCTACAACGTCTACCGCGGCGGCGCCAAGGTCCTGTCCGCCAGCGGGACTTCGGCCACCGTCACCGGGCTCGCCCCCTCCACCTCGTACAGCTTCGAGGTCACCGCGACGAACAGTGCGGGAGAGTCCCCGAAGTCCGCCGCCGTCAGCGCGACGACCACCAGCGGCGGCAACCCGGGCACCGGCCTCCCGGCCCATGCCCTTGTCGGCTATCTGCACGCCAGCTTCGCCAACGGCTCCGGCTACACACGCATGGCGGACGTGCCCGACTCCTGGGATGTCATCAACCTCGCCTTCGGCGAACCGACCTCCGTCACTTCGGGCGACATACGCTTCAGCCTCTGCCCGGCCTCCGAGTGCCCGAACGTCGAGTCCCTCGCCGACTTCAAGGCCGCCGTCAAGGCCAAGCAGGCCGCGGGCAAGAAGGTCCTGATCTCCATCGGCGGCGCCAACGGCCAGGTGCAGCTCAGCACCGCGGCCGCCCGCGACACCTTCGTCTCCTCGGTCTCGAAAATCATCGACGAGTACGGACTCGACGGCCTGGACATCGACTTCGAGGGCCACTCGCTGTCGCTGAACACCGGCGACACGGACTTCCGCTCCCCGACCTCCCCGGTGATCGTCAATCTGATCTCGGCGGTCAAGACCCTCAAGGCGAAGTACGGCTCCGGCTTCATGCTCACCATGGCCCCGGAGACCTTCTTCGTACAACTGGGCTACCAGTACTACGGTTCGGGCCCCTGGGGCGGCCAGGACCCGAGGGCGGGCGCCTACCTGCCGGTCATCCACGCCCTGCGCGACGACCTCACGCTGCTGCACGTCCAGGACTACAACTCGGGCTCGATCATGGGCCTCGACAACCAGTACCACTCGATGGGCGGCGCGGACTTCCACATCGCCATGACCGACATGCTGCTGACCGGCTTCCCGGTCGCCGGCGACACCACCAGGGTCTTCCCGGCCCTGCGCCCCGAGCAGGTGGCGATCGGACTGCCCGCCTCCACCCAGGCGGGCAACGGCCACACCGTGCCCGCCGAGGTGAACAAGGCGCTGGACTGCCTGACGAAGAAGGTGAGTTGCGGCTCGTACCAGACCCATGGCAGCTGGCCGTCGCTGCGCGGCCTGATGACCTGGTCGGTCAACTGGGACCGCTACAACCAGTGGGAGTTCGCGAAGAACTTCGACGCCTACCCATGGAGCTGATCAGCAGCAGCGCCCCGCCCAGGCAGCAACTGGCCAGCACATCGAGGGGCCAGTGGTAGCCGCGCAGCATCAGGCCGATGCCCGTCGCCACCGTCAGCAGGACGGCGACGGGCATCAGTCGCACCGATACGAGCAGCGCAGCGCCGAAGTAGGCGACCACCGCGGTCGCCGTGTGGCCCGACGGGTAGAAGCCAACCGCCTCGGTGAGCGGGCCCTGACGGTCGATCAGCGCCTTCAGCGGGACGACGAGCACGGGAACGGCGGCCATGGTGAGCGCGGCGTACAGGGCCTCGGTCCCGCGGCGCTGCCGCAGGGCGTACCCGATCGCCACGGCCAGGACCGGAAGCGCGACCTGCATGCTGCCGAGGTCTGCGAGCCGATCGGCCAGTGCCTGGGGGCCGCGGCCGGCGATCCTGAGTTCGACGCGTTCGTCCAGGGACCGCAGTGGCCCGTGGGCGGCCACCTGCCAGGTGATCAGCGTGAAGAGAGCGACGCACAGCGTCAGAAGCGTCCGAAGCGCCGGAAAAAGAGAAGCCGGCCGCCTCGGAACAGGGGGGGTGGTTCCGAGCCGGCCGGCCGGACCGGTGTGCCGCGCGCCCCGGGGGGTTTGGGGCGGGCGGCCATCCGATCGGTGAGGAGTTCCGGAGCCAGAGGCTCCAGTGGTGTGCGCGAGGGCACGACCAGGTCGGGGCTGGGGAGGCTCCGCCCTGGAGTCGCCCGCAGTCCCCTGCGAGCGGGGTGTTTCTCTCATCTGCAGAAACCGTACGGCAGGCGCAGGGTCACCGACAGGCGGATCTCCATCCCGCCATCGGCCCCCCACAGAGTCTTCACAGGCCCCGACCGTTACCGCCGGTCAGACCCCCGTCAGACGCCGGCGAAGGCCTGCTCGATGATGTCCAGACCCTCGTTGAGCAGGTCCTCGCCGATCACCAGCGGGGGCAGGAAGCGCAGCACGTTGCCGTACGTGCCACAGGTGAGGACGAGCAGACCCTCGGCGTGGCAGGCCTTGGCGAGCGCGGCGGTCGCTTCCGGGTTCGGCTCCTTGGTGTCCCGGTCCTTGACCAGCTCGATCGCGATCATTGCGCCGCGGCCGCGGATGTCGCCGATGATGTCGAACTTCTCGGCCATCGCGGCGAGGCGGCCCTTCATGACCTGCTCGATGTGCTTGGCCCTGCCGTTGAGGTCGAGCTCCTTCATGGTCTCGATGGCGCCGAGGGCACCGGCACAGGCGACCGGGTTGCCGCCGTACGTACCACCGAGGCCGCCCGCGTGCGGGGCGTCCATGATCTCGGCGCGGCCCGTGACCGCGGCGAGCGGCAGACCGCCCGCGATGCCCTTGGCCGTGGTGATCAGGTCGGGAACGATGCCCTCGTCCTCACAGGCGAACCACTGGCCGGTGCGGCAGAAGCCGGACTGGATCTCGTCCGCGACGAAGACGATCCCGTTGTCCTTCGCGAACTGCGCGATCGCGGGCAGGAAGCCCTTGGCCGGCTCGATGAAGCCGCCCTCGCCGAGGACCGGCTCGATGATGATCGCGGCGACGTTGTCGGCGCCGACCTGCTTGTTGATCATGTCGATGGCCTGGGCGGACGCCTCGGCACCGGCGTTCTCGGCACCCGTCGGCCAGCGGTAGCCGTACGCCACGGGCACCCGGTAGACCTCGGGCGCGAACGGCCCGAAGCCCTGCTTGTACGGCATGTTCTTGGCGGTCAGCGCCATCGTGAGGTTCGTGCGGCCGTGGTAGCCGTGGTCGAAGACGACGACCGCCTGGCGCTTGGTGTAGGCGCGGGCGATCTTGACGGCGTTCTCGACGGCCTCGGCGCCGGAGTTGAACAGCGCGGACTTCTTCGCGTGGTCACCCGGGGTCAGCTCGGCGAGGGCCTCGGCGACCTCCACGTACCCCTCGTAGGGCGTGACCATGAAACAGGTGTGGGTGAAGTCCGCGAGCTGCGCGGATGCACGGCGTACGACGGCCTCGGCGGAGGCGCCGACCGAGGTTACGGCGATACCGGAACCGAAGTCGATGAGGCGGTTGCCGTCCACGTCCTCGATGACACCGCCGCCGGCGCGGGCGGTGAAGACGGGCAGCACGGACCCCACACCGCCGGCGACCGCGGCGGTACGGCGGGCCTGCAGCTCGATCGACTTCGGCCCGGGAATGGCGGTGACGACGCGGCGCTCCTGCGGGATTGCGGTCATGAGGGGCTCCTGGGGGTGCTTTGGACGCTACGTGTTCTCTTTCTCCGCAGGCTAGGCGCGGGGGAGGGGGGCGGGCATGCGCCGTTCGGGAGTGTTGGGGGTGTGTCGTTGTCCGCGCCGGACATAGGCGTAGTCCGCCCCGGACCCCGGCGAGGAGCGCGCGGGGCGGTGCGAACCGGTGCTGTGTCTTCCCGGGGGGCGACCCCCGGACCCCCGGGAGACCGCACAGGGCGGGGCGAACCTGTGAACTACCCGCGGCGGGCACTAGATTGACGGGTGCACAGAGCGGGCCTGGCTGGTCAGGGGGCAGCGGTTCATGGATTCCGAAGGCACATTCGACGCGCGCGGCACACGGTCCAACCCGGTGCCACGGCCCGCGCGGCCACCCGTCGCGCCCGGGATCCCGGCCATCCCCGGCCACGCCCCGACCACCCGCCCCGCCGTCGCCGAGTGGCTGCGCACCCCCCGCCCGGCCGCCGAGCCCGGTGTCTGGCGGCTCGGCCACCGGGCCAGGCCCGAGGAGGAGCCCGAGCTCGTTCCGGCCCGGCGGCTCTTCGCCGGCGCCCTCGTCGCGCTGCTCAGCGGCTGGCTGCTGTGGTCACTGCTGTGGAACGGCTACCTAGGCCGCTACTGGATCTGGCCACTACTCGTCCTGACCCCCGACTCCTGGCGTTCCGACCCGCCCGTCTGGGCGACCGCCAGCTATGTCTACTACGCCATCGTCGGCGGCGCCCTGCTGGTGTTCTTCGGCCGGATCGGCCATGTGCCGGAGATCTGGCAGCGCTACGTGCTCCGCAGCGACAAGCCGGTCACCGCCCCGCCGCCGCGCCCCGATGCCGACCCCGCCGACTGGCCCGACCTGCGCTCCGCGGGCCTCCTCGACGCCGCGCAGAGCCTTACCGATGCCACCCGCTCGGGCGCGCTCGGCGATGTCGACTACGCACGGATCCGGCGCGCGTGGCAGGGCGTCCATGCCCGCCCGGACCGGCTCGCCGCCTTCACCGACACGGTGCGCAAGCACGGCGCTGCCGCATGCGCGCACCCCTCCGGCCTGCGCGACCTGCCCGTACGCACCGCCACCCACGATCTGGCCACCGCCCAGGTCAAGATCGGCACCGCCGTCGACGACGAGCGCAACCCCTATGCCCGCCGCACCACCGGCGTCGCGCTGGAACCCGCGCTTCTCGGGACCTCGCTGCTCGCCGTCGGGCCCTCCGGGTCCGGCAAGAGCGTGCGGCTCGTGCGGCCCGTCGTCGAGTCCATGTGTCTGCTCGCGCTCGCCAACCGCGCTGCCGTCGTCGCCGTCACGGCCTACGGCACCGGGCTCGCCCCCGACGACGCCTTCGACCTCGTCATCGGTGTCGGCCAGCCCGACTCCACGCATGACCTCGACCTCTACGGCGGCGCCGAGGACCCCGACGAGGCCGCCCGTGTGCTCGCCGAGGCTCTGGTCGGGGATCTCGCCGCCACCCTGCCCGGCGGCGACAGCAGACGCGCCGCCACCGCGCTGGCGCAGCTGATCGGGCCCTACCAGTGCGTGCACGGCCACTTCCCGGCCGTACCCGAACTGCGTGAGCTGCTCGGTGGCGCGCCCACTGCCGTGGGCGTACTGCGCACCGCGCTGGAGGCCGCCGGGGAGGCGGCCCAGCTGCGTGAACTGGACGCCCGCGAACGGCAGTCGGCCCGCGCCGACGACATCGGCGTCCTGCTCGCCGAACGCATCGCCTTCCTGGACCGGCCCGCGTTCGCGGAGTTCTTCCGCACCGACGGCGGCGGGCGGCAGTTCTCGCTGCGGGCCATCGAGCACCCGCTGCGGGTCCGTATCGACCTGCCCGAGCGCGGGCACGCCGAGGCCTCGCGGATCGTGGCGCGCCTGGTGCTCGCCCAGTTCAACGAGGCCGCGCTGACCCGCTCGGACCGCTCGCTCTTCGCATGTCTCGTCCTCGACGACGCGACGTACACCGTGACCGCCGACTCGGTGCGCGCGGTCCAGCGCCTGCGCTCAGCCAACGCCGGTGTCGTGTTCGCGCTGCGCACCCTGGAGGACGTGCCGGAGCCGCTTCGCGGCGCGCTGCTCGGCGCGGTCGGCTGCCGGATGGCGTTCGCCGGGCTCGCGCCCTGGGACGGCGGCCGGTTCGCCGAGGCCTGGGGCACCGAGTGGGTGCAGACCAGAGACGTCACCAACCGGCAGATCATCTCCGACGAGCCCCTGACCAAGGCGCTGCACATGATGCGCCGCCTGGTGACCGGCAAGGCGGCCACGGCCGAGGCGGTCACGGTCCGCGAGGTCGAGCGGGCTCGCTGGTCCGCCTCCGACCTGGCACACGCCGTGCCCGCCGGGCATGCGGTGCTCTCGCTGACGACCGTACGGGGCGAGCACGCACCGCCGCTTCTGGTGGATCTGAGGACCTGAGCAGATCCCCGTACCAGGACCTGAGCAGATCCCCGTACTGCTACGCCCTGGCAGAATCGAGGTAGGCCGTTCATACGGGACGGCGAAATCACCCGCATGTCTGCCTCTGCACCTCTGCTCGAAGGGCCCCCGGTCCCCATGCCGCCCACGCTCGCCTCGCTCGTCCAGCACTCGGCGCTCAAACTCACCGTGCGCGCCGGGGAGGACCGGCTGGAGACGCCTGTGCGCTGGGCGCATGTCAGTGAACTCGCCGACCCCGTGCCGTACATGGAGGGTGGCGAGCTGCTGCTGGTGACGGCGATGACCCTGGACGCCGAGGACCGCGATGCCATGCGGCGCTACGTACGCAGGCTGGTGGGCGCCGGTGTCGTCGGGCTCGGCTTCGCGGTCGGCGTGTACTACGAGGACATCCCGGACGCGCTGGTCGAGGCCGCGAAGGAGGAGGACCTGCCGCTGCTCGCCGTACCGCGTCGCACGCCCTTCCTCGCCATCAGCAAGGCGGTCTCGGCGGCGATCGCGGCCGACCAGTACCGCGCGGTGACGGCCGGTTTCGAGGCCCAGCGGGAGCTGACGCGGGCCGCGCTCGCCGAAGGCCCGGGGGCCGTCGTGGCCCGGCTCGCCGCGACCGTGGACGGCTGGGCCGCGCTGTACGACGCGTCCGGTGCCGTCGTCGCCGCGGCTCCCGAATGGGCGGCCCGCCGGGCAGCGCGGCTCACCGCCGACGTGGAGCGGCTGCGCGAGCGGCCCGCACCCGCCAGCGCGGTGGTAGGCGACACCGACGACGACCGGGTCGAACTGCAGTCGCTGGGCAGCGGACGGCGGGTCCGCGGCGCGCTGGCCGTCGGCACCGGAGCCCCGCTCGGCACCGCCGAGCGCTATGCCGTGCACTCCGCCGTCGCCCTGCTGACCCTCACCACGGAGCGCTCGCGCTCGCTACAGGCCGCCGAACAGCGCCTCGGGGCCGCGGTGCTGCGCATGCTGCTCTCCGGCCAGCAGGACCATGCCCGCGCGGTCGCCGGGGACCTGTACGGCGGACTGCTCGACGCGCCCTTCCGGCTGCTGATCGCCGAGCTCGCGGGCGAGCCGGACCCCGCCGCCGAGGACCCGCTGCCGGCCTTCGCCGAATCGCTGGAGGCCGCGGCGTCCCGGGCCCCCGAGCCCCTGCTCGTCGTCCCCGACGTCGACGGCCGTCTCGTGGTGCTGGCCGCGGACGGCGGCGCGGTCGTCGCGGCCTGCACCGCGGCGTACGCCGACAAGGAGGCCGAGGACGCCGAGGTGGTCGTCGGGCTCTCGGCACCGACCGGGCCGATCGCCGCCGCCGGCGCGTACAAACAGGCCGAACAGGCGCTCTCGGTGGCCCGGCGCCGCGGCCGCGCCCTCGTCGAGCACGAGGAGCTGGCCGCCGGATCCATCCTGCCGCTGCTCGCGGACGACGCCGTGCGTGCCTTCGCCGACGGCATGCTGCGCGCGCTGTACGAGCACGACGCGACCGGCAGGGGCGATCTGGTCGCCTCGCTGCGCGCCTGGCTCTCGCGGCACGGCCAGTGGGACGCGGCAGCCGCCGACCTCGGAGTCCACCGCCATACGCTGCGCTACCGGATGCGCCGGGTCGAGGAGATCCTGGGCCGCTCGCTGGACGACCCGGACGTACGTATGGAGCTGTGGCTGGCGCTGAAGACGACGGCGGGCCCGGCGACCGAATAATCGGCGGGCGCCATTGATTCTTCCGATTTCGTGCCCGAAGTCGGGCAAAATCATTGGAACTTGCTGGCCGAAGTGCCTAAAGTCCTGCCTCGTGGCCACCAACTCCAGCACCCCCGAGGCAGGCGCTTCCCCCTCGGACACCCCACCGCCCGACCTGTCCGACGCCCTCGTGGCGGCCGAACCCCGCCGCCGGATATCCGGAGCCGTATGGGGCGCGCTCGCCATCGTGTACGTGGTCTGGGGCTCCACCTACCTCGGTATCCGGGTCGTCGTGGAGACCATGCCGCCCTTCCTCTCCGCCGGGGCCCGCTTCATCGTCGCCGGGCTGATCCTCGCCGGGCTCGTGGCCTGGCGGCAGGGGACGGCGGCTCTCAAGGTCACCCGGGTCCAGCTCGTATCCACGGCCGTGGTCGGCCTGCTGCTCCTGCTCGGCGGCAACGGCATGGTCGTACTCGCCGAGACCTCAGTGCCCTCCGGCCTCGCCGCCCTGCTGATCGCCGTCGTTCCCGCCTGGGTGGTCGTGCTGCGCAGGGCCTTCGGCGAGCGGCCCGGTCTCGGCGCCTATCTGGGCGTGCTGCTCGGGCTGGCGGGCCTGGCCGTGCTGACTCTGCCCGGCCTCAGCGGTGACGTGCGCCTGTGGGGCGTCCTCACCGTGATCGTGGCGACCGTCATGTGGTCGGTGGGCTCCTTCTCCTCCTCGCGTATCCCGATGCCCGCCAATCCCTTCGCGGCCAGTGCGTACGAGATGGTCGCGGGCGGCATCGGCTGTCTGCTGGTGGGCCTCGGCCGGGGCGAGCAGTACGGCTTCGCCCTCGACGAGGTCTCCGGCCGCTCCTGGACCGCGCTCGGCTATCTCGTCGTCTTCGGCTCGGTCGTCGCGTTCACGGCGTACGCCTGGCTGCTGCACTCCGCGCCGCTGTCCCTGGTCGCGACGTACGCGTACGTCAACCCGGTGGTCGCCGTCCTCCTCGGCGCGCTGATCCTGAACGAGCAGCTGACCTGGCCGATCGCCCTCGGCGGTGCGGTCGTCGTGGCGGGGGTCTTCCTGATCGTTTCGACGGAACGCCGCCGCTAGTTTCCAACCGGGCCGGCGATTGAGGCCCGGTGCCGTGTCACCCCCTCGCGGTTCGCCCGCGAAACACCCACCGGACGGCCACCGCCAACGCCCCCGGCCCACGCTCACCACGACCCCGGTGACTAGCCAAAGCGGCGGACACGCCGCGCCCACCACTCCACCCCGGACAAACGCCGACTCGCCCTCCCGCCCCTACCGTGGGGCAGAGACACCCCATCTATTTCGGAAGGGCCGGGACATGACCTCCACCCACGCCTTCTGGCTCGCCGGCCGCGAGGCCACCGGCGAGACCGCCCTCGACGTCACCTCCCCCTGGGACGGGCGCCTCGTCGGCCAGGTCTCGGTCCCGACCGAGGCCCAGATCGAGGAGGCCGTGGCCGCCGCGCACGCCGTGCGGGACGAGTTCGCGGCCACCCCGGCCCATGTACGCGCCACCGCACTCGACCATGTGTCGCGCCGGCTCGCGGAGCGCACCGAGGAGATCGCGCAGCTGATCTCCGCCGAGAACGGCAAGCCGGTCAAGTGGGCCCGCGGTGAGGTCGGCCGTGCCGTCTCCGTCTTCCGCTTCGCCGCCGAAGAGGCCCGCCGCTTCAACGGCGGCGAGGCCCAGCGCCTCGACACCGACGCCGGCGGCCAGGGCCGTCTCGCGCTCACCCGCCGCTTCCCCAAGGGTGTCGTCCTCGGTATCGCGCCGTTCAACTTCCCGCTGAACCTCTGCGCCCACAAGATCGCCCCGGCGATCGCGGTCGGCGTGCCGATCATCCTCAAGCCCGCCCCGGCGACCCCCCTCTCCGGCCTGATCATCGGCGAACTGCTCGCCGAGACCGAGCTGCCCGCGGGCTCCTGGTCGGTGCTTCCGGTCCCGAACGACCAGATGCCCGCCCTCGTCCAGGACGAGCGCCTTCCGGTCATCTCCTTCACCGGCTCCGACAAGGTCGGTTACGCGATCATGGACTCGGTGCCGCGCAAGCACTGCACCCTGGAGCTGGGCGGCAACGGCGCGGCCGTCGTCCTCGGCGACTTCGCGTCCGAGCAGGACCTGGACTGGGCGGCGACCCGTATCGCCACCTTCTCCAACTACCAGGGCGGCCAGTCCTGCATCTCCGTGCAGCGCGTGATCGCCGACGCCACGGTGTACGACCGGCTGCTGCCGAAGATCGTCGCGGCCGTCGAGGCCCAGGTCACCGGCGACCCGTCCGACAGCGCCACCGACGTCGGCCCGCTGGTCAGCGAGGACGCCGCCAAGCGCGTCGAGTCCTGGGTGGACGAGGCCGTGCAGGCGGGCGCGAAGCTGCTCGCGGGCGGCAAGCGCGACGGCGCCTCCTACGCGCCGACCGTCCTCACCGACGTCCCCGAGGACACCACGCTGGCCTGCGAGGAGGTCTTCGGACCGGTCCTGACGGTCCGGAAGGTCGACGGGGAGGCCGAGGCCTTCGCCGCGGTCAACGACTCCAAGTACGGCCTGCAGGCGGGTGTGTTCACGCACGACGTGCAGACCGCATTCCGCGCCCACCGTGCGCTCGAGGTCGGCGGCGTGATCATCGGCGACGTCCCCTCGTACCGCGCGGACCAGATGCCGTACGGCGGCGCCAAGCAGTCCGGCGTGGGCCGCGAGGGCGTGCGCTACGCGATGGACGACTACACCTACGAGCGGGTGCTGGTCCTCACGGGCCTCGCGCTGTAACCGCGCGCTGCAACCCTGCGCGTCACGGCCGACGGCCGGAGCCCACTGTGCGGGGGCTCCGGCCGTTGCCGTTTTCTCCCGCACTTCCCTCCACTGCGGTACGCGGACTGGTGGAGAGGGCAGGAATCGGGTACTACGGACGAGTAGCACCGGTCGGTAGAGCGTGTGTGCCCCGGCCGACGCCCCGGAAGCCCCGACTCGCGGCGAGGTGAGCCTCATGTCCGCACCACTCGACACGACACAGACTCCGAAGGTCAGTGAGCGCGAAGCGCGACAGGTCGCCGAGGCCGCGCGCGAAAAGGACTGGCGCAAGCCAAGCTTCGCCAAAGAGCTCTTCCTCGGCCGCTTTCGCCTCGATCTGATCCATCCGCACCCGCTGCCCGCGGACGAGGACACCCGGCGTGGCGAGGCCTTCCTCGCCAAGCTGCGCGACTTCTGCGAGACGAAGATCGACGGGGCGCTGATCGAGCGCGAGGCGCGGATCCCCGACGAGGTGATCAACGGACTCAAGGAACTCGGCGCGCTCGGCATGAAGATCGACCCGAAGTACGGGGGCCTTGGCCTGACCCAGGTGTACTACAACAAGGCGCTGGCCCTCGCCGGTTCCGCCAGCCCCGCCATCGGCGTGCTGCTCTCCGCGCACCAGTCGATCGGCGTACCGCAGCCCCTGAAGATGTTCGGCACGCCCGAACAGAAGGAGCGGTTTCTGCCGCGCTGCGCCCGCACCGACATCTCCGCCTTCCTGCTCACCGAGCCGGACGTCGGCTCCGACCCGGCACGCCTGGCGACCACGGCCTTGCCCGACGGGGACTCGTACGTCCTCGACGGCGTCAAGCTCTGGACCACCAACGGCGTCGTCGCCGACCTGCTCGTCGTCATGGCCAGGGTGCCGAAGAGCGAGGGCCACAAGGGCGGCATCACCGCCTTTGTCGTCGAGGCCGCCTCGGAGGGCATCACCGTCGAGAACCGCAACTCCTTCATGGGGCTGCGCGGCATCGAGAACGGCGTAACCCGCTTCCACCAGGTCCGGGTCCCCGCGGAGAACCGCATCGGCTCCGAGGGCGCTGGCCTGAAGATCGCCCTCACCACGCTCAACACCGGCCGCCTCTCGCTGCCCGCCTCCTGTGTAGCGGCCGGAAAGTGGGCCCTGAAAATCTCCCGGGAGTGGTCCGTCGCGCGCGAGCAGTGGGGCAAGCCGATCGCCAAGCACGAGGCCGTCGGCTCGAAGATCTCCTTCATTGCGGCGACCACCTTCGCCCTGGAGGCGGTGCTCGACCTGTCCAGTCAGATGGCTGACGAGGACCGCAACGACATCCGTATCGAAGGCGCGCTGGCCAAGCTCTTCGCCTCCGAGATGGGCTGGGTCATGGCGGACGAGCTGGTCCAGATCCGGGGCGGCCGCGGCTTTGAGACGGCGGACTCCCTCGCGGCCCGCGGCGAACGGGCCGTGCCCGCCGAGCAGATCCTGCGCGACCTGCGCATCAATCGCATCTTCGAGGGCTCTACCGAGATCATGCATCTGCTGATCGCCCGAGAGGCGGTCGACGCACACCTCAAGGTTGCGGGCGACCTGATCGACCCGGACAAGTCGCTCGGCGACAAGGCCAAGGCCGGCGCCCACGCAACCGCCTTCTACGCCCGCTGGCTGCCCAAACTGGTCGCAGGACCGGGTCAACTCCCGCGTACGTACAGCGAGTTCCACCCGGCGGGCCATGCGGATCTCTCCGGCCATCTGCGCTACGTCGAACGCTCGGCCCGCAAGCTTGCCCGCTCCACCTTCTACGCCATGTCCCGCTGGCAGGGCAGGATGGAGACCAAGCAGGGCTTCCTCGGCCGCATCGTCGACATCGGCGCGGAACTCTTCGCGATGAGCGCGGCGTGCGTACGCGCGGAGCTGCTGCGCGGGAGCGAGGACCACGGCCGCGCGGCGTACCAACTGGCCGACGTCTTCTGCCGCCAGGCCCGGATCCGCATTGAGGAGCTCTTCACGCGCCTGTGGTCCAACACCGACGATCTGGACCGCAAGGTAGTCGACGGCGTGCTGTCCGGCTCGTACACCTGGCTGGAACAGGGCATCGTCGACCCCAGCGGCGAGGGCCCCTGGATCGCCGACGCGACGCCCGGCGCGTCCGAACGCACCAACCTCCACCGTCCGATCCGCTGATTGCTCGACCGCTCCGGCGCCCCTGCCCCACAATCGACCTCTGATCAGGGATCACGGTCAACACGGAAACGGGGCAGGGATGTTCGGGGCGGGGAATCGAAGTGGCCTAGGGACGGCCGCCTTTGTGGCGGTCGTCCTCGGCGGTATCGGCGCCTGCGACGGCGCCAAGGAGAAGAAGTCCGACGACAAGCCCCCTGCCGCCGCCCCCGCCGCCCTGACCGAGGCGCAACTCAAGGCCGTTTCCTTCACCGAGGGCGAGAAGGTCGGCGCATACACCGCATCCGAGTACACCCTCGGCGGGCCGCTCGGGGAGGACTACACCGCCGATCCCGCCGTCTGCCAGCCCCTCGTCAGCCTCGCCAGGGGCGCCACCGCCCATGACCCCGCCGCTGAGGTCAACCGTGAGGTCGACGTACCCGGACAGATGGGCGGACTCAGCGTTGCCGTGCAGCTGCGGTCGTACGAGAAGGGCCGGGCCACCGCCGTCATGAAGGCCCTGGCCACCGCGGGAACCTCGTGCGCCGAGGGCTACATCGAGGAGCGTGCACTCGCCAGGGCGAAGGTCCTCACCGTGCAGCCCGTCAAGGCCCCCGCCTTCGGGGACGAGGCCAGGGCGTACCGCTTCACCGTCCTGGATGTGAAGGGGAAGCTGAAGCTGTACGAGTACCTGACCGTCGTCCGCTCCGGCTCGACCACCCTGTCCTTCCGCGCCGAGTTCCTCGGTACCAAGGACATCGGGAAGGTGCCCGAAGAGGTCATGAACGCCCAGTGGGAGAAGTTCGCTGCGGGCGCGAAGAGCGGCGCATAGGGACGCACTGTCCAGTCGGACAGCAGTTGCGGCCACAATGGGGTCATGAGCGACAGCCCATCCCCCCTCGCCGACCCGCATCTCGCCTTCGACGCGACCGAAGGCCGCCGCGACATCGTCGTCCTCGGCTCCACCGGGTCCATCGGCACCCAGGCCATCGACCTGGTTCTGCGCAACCCCGACCGCTTCCGCGTCACCGCGCTCTCCGCCGCCGGCGGGCGGGTCGGACTCCTCGCCGAGCAGGCGCGGCAGTTGCGGGTCGACACGGTCGCGGTGGCCCGCGAGGACGTGGTGCCCGCACTGCGCGAGGCGCTGGCCGAGCAGTACGGCTCCGAACCCGTACCCGAGATCCTGGCGGGCGCCGACGCCGCCACCCAGCTCGCCGCGTCCGCCTGCCACACCGTGCTCAACGGCATCACCGGCTCCATCGGCCTCGCGCCCACCCTCGCCGCCCTCGAAGCGGGCCGCACCCTCGCCCTCGCCAACAAGGAGTCGCTCATCGTGGGCGGGCCGCTGGTCAAGGCGCTCGCCAAGCCCGGCCAGATCATCCCCGTCGACTCCGAGCACGCCGCCCTCTTCCAGGCGCTGGCGGCCGGGACGAGAGCCGATGTGCGCAAGCTCGTGGTGACGGCCTCCGGCGGCCCCTTCCGCGGCCGTACCCGCGCCGAGCTGGCCGATGTCACTCCCAAGGACGCCCTCGCGCACCCCACCTGGGCGATGGGCCCGGTCATCACCGTCAACAGCGCGACGCTGGTCAACAAGGGTCTTGAGGTCATCGAGGCGCATCTCCTCTACGACATCCCCTTCGAGCGCATCGAGGTTGTCGTCCACCCCCAGTCCTATGTCCACTCCATGGTGGAATTCTCGGACGGCTCCACCCTCGCCCAGGCCACCCCGCCCGATATGCGCGGCCCGATCGCCATTGGCATCGGCTGGCCCGAGCGGGTCCCCGACGCCGCGCCCGCATTCGACTGGACCAAGGCCTCGACCTGGGAGTTCTTCCCGCTCGACACCGAGGCCTTCCCCTCGGTGGGACTCGCCAGGCACGTGGGGGAACTGGGCGGAACAGCCCCGGCGGTGTTCAATGCCGCGAACGAGGAGTGCGTGGACGCTTTCCTCGCCGGGCGGCTGCCGTTCAACGGAATCATGGATACGGTCACCGAAGTCGTCACCGAACACGGTGTGCCCGCCAGGGGAACTCCGCTCACGGTGGCGGACGTCCTGGAAGCGGAGACCTGGGCCCGGGCACGGGCGCGGGAACTGGCAGTGAAGGCGACAGCGGAGGCTCGCGCATGACGATTCTGTTGACGGTTATCGGCATAGCTCTCTTTGCTGTGGGCCTGCTGATCTCCATCGCCTGGCACGAGCTCGGCCATCTTTCGACGGCGAAACTCTTCGGCATCCGGGTGCCCCAGTACATGGTCGGCTTCGGCCCGACCATCTGGTCCCGGCACAAGGGCGAGACGGAGTACGGGATCAAGGCCATCCCGGCAGGCGGCTACATCCGCATGATCGGGATGTTCCCGCCCGGCGACGACGGCCGGATCGAGTCGCGGTCCACCTCGCCGTTCCGCAGCATGATCGAGGACGCCCGATCGGCGGCCTTCGAGGAGCTCAAGCCCGGCGACGAGAACCGTCTCTTCTACACGCGCAAGCCCTGGAAGCGCGTGATCGTGATGTTCGCGGGACCGTTCATGAATCTGGTCCTCGCCGTCGCGATCTTCCTCGGCGTCGCGATGGCGTACGGCTTCGCCACCCAGACCACCGAGGTCGCGGGCGTACAGAAGTGCGTCATCTCGCAGAGCGAGGACCGTGACACCTGCAAGAAGGGCGACCCCGTCTCGCCCGCCCAGGCCGCCGGTCTGAAGGTGGGCGACAAGATCGTCGCCTTCAACGGAGAGCCCGTCGCCGACTGGACCACGCTGTCCAACCACATCCGCGAGACGATCGGCCCGGCCGACATCACCGTCGAGCGGGACGGCAAGCAGCAGGTCCTCAAGGCCACGCTCGCCAAGAACCTGGTGGTCAGGAAGGACGCGGACGGAGAGCCCGTTCCCGAGGACTTCGTCGAGGCCGGCTATCTCGGCTTCGCGGCGCGGACCGAGATCCTGCCGCTCTCCTTCACCGACTCCGTGGACCGCATGGGCGACATGCTCGAGAACGGCGTCGAGTCCATCGTCGCGCTGCCGTCCAAGATCCCCGACCTGTGGAACGCGACGTTCTCGGACGGCGAGCGCAAGGCCGACTCCCCGGTCGGCGTGGTCGGCGCGGCCCGCATCAGCGGTGAGGTGCTGAACCTGGACGTCCCGACGCAGAGCATCATCGCGACGTTCATGATGCTGCTCGCGGGCTTCAACCTCTCCCTGTTCCTGTTCAACATGCTGCCCCTGCTGCCGCTGGACGGCGGACATATCGCGGGAGCTGTGTGGGAGTCCGTACGCCGCAACATCGCCAAGGTGTTCCGGCGCCCCGACCCGGGTCCCTTCGACGTCGCCAAGCTGATGCCGGTCGCCTATGTGGTGGCGGGAATCTTCATCTGCTTCACCCTGCTCGTGCTGGTCGCCGACATCGTCAATCCGGTCAAAATCAGCTGAATGAACCCTTTGGTGACGGCCGGACACCCTTTGTGTCCGGCCTTCACCTTTGTGTGGCGTTTCCCTTGCGATGTGCTCCGGTCAACCTCCGTGCCGTAATCTCGGAGCCTGGAGCCCGCCGATCTCGGGACCTCGATCCACACCTTGGGGTTGCACAGCAGATGACTGCAATTTCTCTCGGAATGCCGTCCGTTCCGACGAAGCTCGCCGACCGGAGGGTCAGTCGCAAGATCCAGGTCGGCTCCGTGGCCGTCGGCGGTGACGCGCCCGTGTCCGTGCAGTCGATGACGACGACCCGGACCTCCGACATCGGCGCGACGCTGCAGCAGATCGCCGAGCTCACCGCGTCCGGCTGCCAGATCGTACGGGTCGCCTGCCCCACCCAGGACGACGCGGACGCGCTCGCCACCATCGCGCGGAAGTCCCAGATCCCCGTTATCGCGGACATCCACTTCCAGCCGAAGTACGTCTTCGCCGCGATCGACGCGGGCTGCGCCGCGGTCCGGGTCAACCCGGGCAACATCAAGCAGTTCGACGACAAGGTCAAGGAGATCGCCAAGGCGGCGGGCGAGGCCGGCACCCCGATCCGTATCGGCGTCAACGCGGGCTCGCTGGACGCCCGGCTGCTGAAGAAGTACGGCAAGGCAACCCCCGAGGCGCTCGTCGAGTCCGCCCTGTGGGAGGCGTCCCTCTTCGAGGAGCACGGCTTCCGCGACATCAAGATCTCGGTCAAGCACAACGACCCGGTCGTCATGGTCAACGCCTACCGGCAGCTCGCCGCCCAGTGCGACTACCCCCTCCACCTCGGCGTCACCGAGGCCGGACCGGCCTTCCAGGGCACCATCAAGTCGGCCGTCGCCTTCGGCGCGCTGCTCTCCGAGGGCATCGGCGACACCATCCGGGTCTCGCTCTCCGCCCCGCCCGCCGAAGAGGTCAAGGTCGGCATCCAGATCCTGGAGTCCCTCAACCTCAAGCAGCGCCGTCTGGAGATCGTCTCCTGCCCGTCCTGCGGCCGCGCCCAGGTCGACGTCTACAAGCTCGCGGACGAGGTCAGCGCCGGCCTGGAGGGCATGGAGGTGCCGCTGCGCGTCGCCGTCATGGGCTGCGTCGTCAACGGCCCGGGCGAGGCCCGCGAAGCCGACCTCGGCGTCGCCTCCGGCAATGGCAAGGGCCAGATCTTCGTCAAGGGCGAGGTCATCAAGACCGTCCCCGAGTCGAAGATCGTCGAGACGCTCATCGAAGAGGCGCTGAAGATCGCCGACCAGATGGAGAAGGACGGCGTCCTGTCGGGCGAGCCCGAGGTCTCCGTCAGCTGACAGCAACGTACGGGCCCCGTTGTACGCCCCAGCGCGTTCAGCGGGGCCCTGTGCTGAGCTCGGCAGGCCCTGGACCTGCCAGGTACAGTTCGGAGATCAGCAGACCGTATGGTGAGGCCCCCTCGTGTTGACGCAGACCACCACCCGGGTCCTCGACCCCAGTGACCTCGGCGCAGCGCTCGCCATCCTCGAGAGCGAGCCTGTCGCCAACGCCTTCATCACGTCGCGCGTCCAGGTCGCCGGACTCGACCCGTGGCGCCTGGGCGGCGAGATGTGGGGCTGGTACGCCGACGGGCGGCTGCGCTCGCTGTGCTACTCCGGCGCCAACCTCGTCCCCATCTGTGCCACCCCCGAGGCCGTGCGCGCCTTCGCCGACCGTGCGCGCAGAGCCGGCCGCCGCTGCTCCTCCATCGTCGGCCCCGCCGAGCCCACCTCCCGGCTGTGGCGGCTGCTGGAGCCGAGCTGGGGCCCCGCCAGGGACGTACGCGGCAACCAGCCGCTGATGGTCACCCAGCAGATTCCCCAGGGCATCGAGCCCGACCCGTACGTCCGCCGGATCCGCAAGGACGAGATGGAAGTGATCATGCCGGCCTGCGTGGCGATGTTCACCGAGGAGGTCGGCATCTCGCCGATGGCCGGCGACGGCGGACTGCTCTACCAGGCCCGCGTCGCCGAACTCGTCGGCGCCGGACGGTCGTTCGCCCGCATCGACGACGGCCAGGTCGTCTTCAAGGCCGAGATCGGCGCGGCCACCAGCGAGGCCTGCCAGATCCAAGGCGTCTGGGTGGCACCGGAGTTCCGCGGCCGCGGACTGTCCGAGACCGGCATGGCGGCCGTGCTGCGCTACGCCCTCGCGGACGTCGCCCCGGTCGTCAGCCTCTACGTCAACGACTACAACACCGCAGCCAGAGCGGCATACCGCAGGGTCGGCTTCAGCGAGGTCGGCGCCTTCATGAGCGTGCTGTTCTGACCTCGAGCCGCGCAAAGTAGGGTTCGCGCATGGCAGCACTCTCAGGCGGTGGACCGCAGACCCCCAGCGTCGTCGTGGCCCCGGTCGATCTCTCCGCGCGGATCGACGAAGCCCTCGCGGTGCAGGCCCTCGCCTTCGGGCTCAGCGACGACGAGGTCGAGGTGCGCCGCCATATCGTCTACCGGCATCTCCTCCACCCCGGCGCGCGTGCGCTGGGCGCGCAGACGGAGACGGGACGACTCGTCGGCTTCGTGTACGGCATGCCCAACAGCCGCACCCACTGGTGGTCCACCGTCGTCGAGCCGTATCTGCGCCGCAACGGCACCGACAACTGGCTCGACGACTCCTTCGTGATCACAGAGCTGCATGTCCACCCCGGCTTCCAGGGGCGAGGCATCGGCCGCTCGCTGATCACCACGATCACCGACAGCGTCGAGCAGCCGCGCTCGATCCTCTCCGCGATCGACATCGAGAGCCCGGCCCGCGGCCTCTACCGCGCGCTCGGCTACCAGGACCTTGCACGCCAGGTGATGTTCCCCAGTGCACCCAGTCCGTACGCGGTGATGGGCGCCCCGCTGCCGCTGGTGCGCGACAACTGATTTCCGCCTGCCGGTGCGGCCCGGCTAACCTCCTGCTCATCACACATTCCGAGCAGGAGTTCACCATGGCCCAGGTCCAGCGCATGTCCCGTCTGATGGTCAAGACACTGCGCGACGACCCGGCGGACGCCGAGACGCTCAGCCACAAGCTGCTGGTGCGCGCAGGTTACGTCAGGCGCAACGCCGCCGGTATCTGGTCCTGGCTGCCGCTGGGCAAGAAGGTCCTGGAGAACGTCACGCGCGTGGTGCGCGAGGAGATGGACGCGATCGGCGCGCAGGAGGTGCTGCTGCCGGCGCTGCTGCCCAAGGAGCCCTACGAGGCGACGGGCCGCTGGGAGGAGTACGGCGCGGAGCTCTTCCGCCTCCACGACCGCAAGGGCGCGGACTACCTCCTCGGCCCGACGCACGAGGAGATCTTCACCCAGCTCGTCAAGGACCAGTGCACGTCCTACAAGGACCTGCCCGTGATCCTCTACCAGATCCAGACGAAGTACCGCGACGAGGCGCGTCCGCGTTCGGGCATCCTGCGCGGCCGCGAGTTCCAGATGAAGGACTCGTACTCCTTCGACACGAGCGACGAGGGCCTGGCCGAGTCGTACGCGCTGCACCGCGAGGCGTACATCAAGACCTTCCGGCGCCTCGGGCTCGAGCACCGCATCGTCTCGGCGGTCTCGGGCGCGATGGGCGGCTCGGCGTCGGAGGAGTTCCTGGCTCCGGCCGCGGCGGGCGAGGACACCTTCGTCTACTGCCCCTCCTGCGACTACGCCGCGAACACCGAGGCCGTGACCTTCGCGGCCGAGGCCGTCGACTCCGCCGGGCACGGTCCCGTCGAGGAGCTGGACACCCCCGACACCCCCACGATCGAGTCGCTCGCCGAGCACCTGGGCGTCCCTGCCTCGGCCACCCTCAAGAACCTCCTGGTCAAGGTCGACGGCGAGATCGTCGCGGTGGGCGTACCCGGCAACCGCGAGGTGGACCTGGGCAAGCTGTCGGACCACCTGGCCCCCGCGGAGGTCGAGCTGGTCACCGCTGAGGACTTCACGGGCCGCCCCGATCTCGTACGCGGCTATGTCGGCCCGCAGGGCCTGGAGAAGGTCCGCTACATCGCCGACCCGCGGGTCGCGCCCGGCACCGCGTGGATCACCGGCGCGAACAAGCCCGACACACACGCGCGCAATGTCGTCGCGGGCCGGGACTTCACGGTCGACGACTACCTCGACGTGGTCGTCGTCGAGGACGGCGACCCGTGCCCCAAGTGCGGGGCGGGGCTGAAGCTCGACCGCGCCATCGAGATCGGCCACATCTTCCAGCTGGGCCGCAAGTACGCCGACGCCTTCCAGCTCGACGTCCTCGGCCAGAACGGCAAGCCGGTCCGGGTGACCATGGGCTCGTACGGCATCGGCGTCTCCCGCGCGGTGGCGGCCCTGGCCGAGCAGACGGCCGACGACAAGGGCCTGTGCTGGCCGCGCGAGATCGCCCCGGCGGACGTCCACGTGGTCGCCGCGGGCAAGGCGCTCCAGACGGAGCTGGCCCTGGAGGTCGCGGACCAGCTGGCGGCGGCGGGCCTGCGGGTGCTCGTCGACGAGCGGCCGGGTGTCTCGCCGGGTGTGAAGTTCACCGACGCGGAGCTGATCGGCGTCCCGAAGATTGTGGTCGCGGGACGCCGTGCGTCGGAGGGCGTGGTGGAACTGAAGGACCGCCGGACGGGTGAGCGCGAGGAGCTGACGGTGGCGGAGGCGGTGTCGCGGCTGCGGGGGTAACGCCTGCGGCGGGCCTTGTCCCCTACCCGCCCCTTCCCGAACTGGGGGCAAGCCCCCAGACCCCCGTACGCCCTTGGGCGTGTCCTCAAACGCCGGCGGGGCTGGATTTGCGGCTGGGCCGCACATCCAGCCCCGCCGGCGTTTGAGGCGCGGGGGTCCGGGGGCGGAGCCCCTGGTTACGGGAAGGGGCGGGGTGGGGAACTACAACCAGTCCGCGAACTCCAGCGCCAGTTCCCCCTCCCGCCGCCGCCCCGCGGCAACCGCCCGCGTCCCCGACTCCACCGCCCGGAACAGCGTCCACCCCCGCAAGCGGTCCGCGTCCACCTCGAGAGAGTCCGCGAGCCTGTTCACCCTGCGGCGGGCCGCCGACGCACCCGCCGCGGAGGCGATCAGGTCCTCGACGCGGTCACGGACCAGCCGGGCCAGGTCGTAGGCGCGTTCTCCGACCAGCGGCTCGGGGCCGACCGCCAGCCAGGGGGTGCGGTCGGCTGCGAGGACCTTGCCCTGGCGGAAGTTGCCGTGCAGCAACAGGAGTTCGGGGGACAGGGCCGTGAGCTCGTCCCGCGCCGCGAGCGCCGCCGAGACCAGCCCGGCCGATCCCGCGGACGCCCGCATCGCCTCCGCCTGACGTGCCGTCCGTTCCGTGACCGTCTCGAAGTCGTGGTCCGCCGGCGGCTCGACCCACAGCCGCCGCACCGCCCCCGCCGCCTCCAGCAGCGCCTTCGCCTCCGGCAGGGACCGCAGCGAGACTTCCGGATGCAGCCTTTCGAGCAGCAGCGCGCCGTCCGCGGCGCCGAGGAGGCGGACCGCACCGAAGCCGTCCCAGTGCGCGAGCGCCGCCTGCTCCAGGGGCGGGGACGCGGAGGGCGGGGCGACCTTGAGCGCCGCGGCCGTGCCGTCGGGCCGGCGTACGAGAAGGACCAGACTGCTCCGGCCGCCGGGTGCCATCACCCGCTCGACGTCCAGCTCCCAGCGGTCCGCCGCCTCCTGGACGGTCTTGGGCAGCTGCCCGAGCCAGTCGTCACTCTCGCCAAGAGCCCGGACGAGCCGTAGTGGCGCTTCGAAAGCCATGCGTTCGTTGATCCTTTTCCCCTTCAGCCTGTTCGACTCCCGGACCGCTCGGCGAGCCCAGGAAAGGCTACGCCGCTGCCGCGCCAGCGCACCGCGCGGACGGCCGCCTCGCGCAGCGCGCCCGCGGCCTCCTGCCGCAGTGGTCCGCCCGCGGCCCGTACGAGGTCGGAGTAGACGTTGGCGACCCGGTCCTCCAGCACGGCGGCGAGCCGCAGGGCCGCGGCCGCGTCCGGGACCGGAAAGGGCAGCGCGTACGCGGCGGCCGACGCGGCGGGCTCGCCGCCCAGGTCTCGGGCCGTGCGGGCCAGCGCGTCACGGCGGGCCCGGTGCGCGGCGTAGGCGGCCTTCACCTCGGCCTCGCGGGCCTCGTCGATCCGGCCGCCGACGACCCCGTACCCGTACACCGCCGCGTGCTCGGCCGCGAGCGCGGCCTGTATGGCGTCAAGCGTGCTCATCGCGAGCCCCCCTTCGTCAGCAGGTACTCATGCGCGGCGCTCGCGGCCGCCACCGAGGCGAGCAGCCGCGCAAGCTCCGGCTCCGCGCCGAGGAGTGCGGCGGAGTACGCGTCGCCGGTGCGGCGCTCGGCCGCGGCCAGTGATCTGAGCGCGGCCGGGGCAGCGGCGGGAACCGGTACCGCCGGCGCCACCCGCGTCGTCCCGCCGAGCGCCGTGACATGCTCGGCGACCGCGGCCCGCAGGGCGGCCAACTGCCCTGACAGGGCCGGATGTTGCGCGATGACGGCGTCGTACTGGTCATGCAGCGCACCGCTTTCCGCGGCGAGCCGCCGCCGCAGCGTCGCCCGAGCGCGCGCCGGATCGGGAGCCGAGCCGGCGGCGCTCCGGCGCTCCGGCTCCTCGTTCGAACAGCCCGTCAACGCCGTGACCGCGACCGCACCCGTCGCGATGAGCGCGCGCCTGCGTGTCGTCGCCGTGCGCCCCACGCCTGTCTCCCTACGACCATTGATCATCGCCGCAGGCGAGCGTACCTGCGAGTCCGGCACAGGTGGACGGCAACACCCCTCGGAACCGGATACCCTTTGAGCTGACACGCGACGATCCCACAACAGCACACGCGGCCGAGGAGTCACCCGGATGAGCACCACCCAGAGCGAGAGGCTGCGCGGGCTGCTGGAACCGCTCGTCAGCGCCGCGGACCTGGATCTGGAAGAGATCGAGGTGTCCCGGGCGGGCAAGCGCCGCATGCTGAGGATCATCGTGGATTCCGACGAGGGCGCCACGCTGGACGCCTGTGCCGAGCTGAGCCGCGTCATCTCGCAGAAGCTCGACGAGACGGACGCGATGGGCGAGGGCGAGTACGTACTCGAAGTGAGCTCGCCCGGCGCCGACCGCCCGCTGACCGAACACCGCCACTACGTTCGCGCGACCGGCCGCCTTGTGAAGCTTCAGCTGCACGAGAGCGGCGATCTGGTGGCGCGCATCCTCACCGTGGACGACGAGGGACTCGACCTCGAGGTGCCGGGTGTGAAGGGGCGCAAGCCCACCTCCCGCCGGGTCACCTTCGCGGAGATCGCCAAGGCCCGCGTGGAGCTCGAGTTCAACCGCAAGGACAAGAAGGAAGAGGAGGCGTAGCCGTGGACATCGACGTAAAGCTCCTGAAGGGCTTGGCACAAGAGAAGGAGATCCCCTTCGACCTGCTGGTCGAGGCGATCGAGTCGGCCCTCCTCATCGCGTACCACCGCACCGAGGGCAGCCGCCGCCACGCCCGCGTCGTGCTGAGCCGGGACACCGGCCATGTGACGGTGTGGGCCAAGGAGGACGCTGCCGACCTCGAAGAGGGTCAGGAGCCCAAGGAGTTCGACGACACTCCCTCCGACTTCGGCCGGATCGCGGCCACCACCGCCCGCCAGGTCATCCAGCAGCGGCTGCGGGACGCCGAGAACGACGTCACCTTCGGTGAGTACGCCCGCCGTGAGGGCGATGTCGTCGCGGGCATGGTGCAGCAGGGCAAGGACCCCAAGAACGTCCTGGTCAGGCTCGACGACAAGCTTGAGGCCATCCTTCCGGTGCAGGAGCAGGTGCCGGGCGAGGAGTACACCCACGGCCTGCGCCTGCGTACGTACGTCGTGCGCGTCGCCAAGGGTGTGCGCGGTCCGTCCGTGACCCTGTCGCGCACCCACCCGAACCTGGTGAAGAAGCTCTTCGCGCTGGAGGTCCCGGAGATCGCGGACGGCAGCGTCGAGATCGCGGCGATCGCCCGCGAGGCCGGTCACCGCACCAAGATCGCTGTTCGCTCGACCCGCTCCGGCCTGAACCCGAAGGGTGCCTGTATCGGCCCGATGGGCAGCCGTGTGCGTAATGTCATGGCCGAGCTGCACGGCGAGAAGATCGACATCGTGGACTGGTCGGACGACCCGGCCGAGATGGTGGCGAACGCCCTCTCGCCGGCTCGCGTCAGCAAGGTGGAGGTCGTCGACCTCGGCGCCCGTTCCGCGCGGGTGACCGTGCCCGACTACCAGCTGTCGCTGGCGATCGGCAAGGAGGGGCAGAACGCCCGCCTGGCCGCCCGCCTTACGGGCTGGCGCATCGACATCCGTCCTGACACGGAGCAGAGCGGCGAGCAGGGTTCCGACCACCGCTCGGACCAGGGCTGAGGAATGCATCCGGTCGTGACGCCGTTGCGCTGACGGCGGGACCCGGCCGCGATCAAGACAACAACCGTTCGATTCTTGCCCCAAAGGGGTGAGGTCGGTGCGGGGAGGTAGACTGAAGGTGTCTGGCCGGACGCGTGCCCGCGTATGCCCTGAGCGAACCTGTGTGGGATGCCGGGAGCGGGCGGCCAAGAGCGATCTGCTGCGCATCGTGGTGACCGGAGACGCCTGCGTCCCCGATGATCGCGGTACGCTGCCCGGCCGGGGTGCATATGTACACCCCGCCTTGGTCTGTCTCGACCTGGCGGTTCGCCGCCGGGCGTTTCCACGGGCCTTCAGGGCCAAGGGACCGCTCGATACCGCCGACGTACGGCGGTATGTCGAGCAGGCAGCACCGTAAGAAGAGAACGGCACGGGACCCCGTGCGGTCAGGTACCTCGCGAGTTGGAAGTAGGTCGAGATTGCGATGAGCACTCGATGAGTACGCGATGAGTACGCCCATGAAGTAGCGACGGTCCGGCGGTAACCCGGACCTAAAAGGAGCGAAGTGGCTAAGGTCCGGGTATACGAACTCGCCAAGGAGTTCGGTGTGGAGAGCAAGGTCGTCATGGCCAAGCTCCAAGAACTCGGTGAATTCGTCCGTTCGGCGTCCTCGACGATCGAGGCGCCGGTTGTACGTAAATTGACTGACGCTTTGCAGGGACCCGGCGGCAACGCCGGCAAGTCCGCTGCCAAGCCCGGCGCGCCCCGCAAGGCCGCGCCCGCCAAGCCTGCTGCGCCGTCCCCGGCGTCGTCGGCCCGTCCCGCTGCCCCCAAGCCCGGCGTCCCGGCCCCCCAGCCGGCCGCAGCCGAGGCTCCGGCGAGCAGCGCCCCCTCAGTGGCCCCGGCTTCCCCGGGTCCGCGTCCGGGTCCCAAGCCCGCACCGGCCAAGCCCGCTCCGGCGGCTCCGGTGCCCGCGGCCGAGTTCTCGGCCCCGGCTCCGGCCCAGCCCGCCGCGCCGCAGGCCCCGCGTCCCGCGGGTGCCACTCCCGGCCCGCGTCCCGCCCGTCCGGCTCCGGCCGGCGGTCAGCGTGACGGCGGCCGTGATGGCGGCCGTGACGGTGGCCGTGGTGGCGAGCGTCCCGCACGTCCCGCCGGTCAGGGCGCCCCGCGTCCCGGCGGCCGCCCGTCCGGTCCCCGTCCGGGCAACAACCCCTTCACCTCGGGTGGCTCCACCGGTATGGCGCGCCCGCAGGCGCCCCGTCCGGGTGGTGCCCCGCGCCCCGGCGGCGGTCAGGACCGTCCCGGCGCCCCGCGTCCGCAGGGTGGTCCCGGCGGCGCTCCCCGGCCGCAGGGTCAGGGCGGCGCCCGTCCGTCCCCCGGCGGCATGCCGCGTCCGCAGGCTCCCCGCCCCGGTGGCGGCCCCGCGGGTAACCGCCCGAACCCGGGCATGATGCCGCAGCGTCCCGCTGCCAGCCCCCGTCCTGGTGGCGGTCCTGGTGGTGGCGGCGGCCGTGGCCCCGGTGGCGGCGGCGGTCGTCCCGGCGGTGCCGGTGGCGGTCGTCCCGGTGGTGGCGGCGGCGGTTTCGCCGGTCGTCCCGCCGGTCCCGGTGGCGGTCGTCCCGGTGGTGGCGGCGGCGGTTTCGCCGGTCGTCCCGGTGGCGGTGGCCCCGGTGGTGGCGGAGGCTTCGGTGGCGGCGGTGGCCGTCCCGGCTTCGGCGGTCGTCCGGGTGGTCCCGGCGGCCGTGGTGGCACGCAGGGCGCCTTCGGCCGTCCCGGCGGCCCGGCGCGTCGTGGCCGTAAGTCGAAGCGGCAGAGGCGCCAGGAGTACGAGGCCATGCAGGCCCCGTCGGTCGGCGGTGTGATGCTGCCTCGCGGCAACGGCGAGACCGTTCGCCTGTCGCGCGGTGCGTCCCTCACCGACTTCGCGGAGAAGATCAACGCCAACCCGGCGTCGCTCGTCGCCGTGATGATGAACCTCGGCGAAATGGTCACGGCCACGCAGTCGGTCTCCGACGAGACGCTGCAGCTGCTGGCCGACGAGATGAACTACACGGTTCAGATCGTCAGCCCCGAGGAGGAGGACCGCGAGCTTCTCGAGTCCTTCGACATCGAGTTCGGCGAGGACGAGGGCGGCGAGGAGATGCTCGTCTCCCGTCCGCCGGTCGTGACCGTCATGGGTCACGTCGACCACGGTAAGACCCGACTGCTGGACGCGATCCGCAAGACGAACGTCGTTGCGGGCGAGGCCGGCGGTATTACGCAGCACATCGGTGCGTACCAGGTCGGCACCGAGGTCAACGGTGAAGAGCGCAAGATCACCTTCATCGACACCCCGGGTCACGAGGCGTTCACCGCCATGCGTGCCCGTGGTGCCAAGTCCACCGACATCGCGATCCTCGTGGTGGCGGCGAACGACGGTGTGATGCCCCAGACGATCGAGGCGCTGAACCACGCCAAGGCGGCCGGCGTGCCGATCGTGGTCGCGGTCAACAAGATCGACGTCGAGGGCGCGGACCCGACCAAGGTGCGCGGTCAGCTGACCGAGTTCGGTCTGGTGGCCGAGGAGTACGGCGGCGACACCATGTTCGTCGACATCTCCGCCAAGCAGGGTCTGCACATCGACAGCCTGCTGGAGGCCGTGGTCCTGACCGCGGACGCTTCGCTCGACCTCCGGGCGAACGCCGAGATGGACGCGCAGGGTATTGCGATCGAGGCTCACCTCGACCGTGGCCGCGGTGCCGTCGCCACCGTGCTCGTCCAGCGCGGAACGCTCCGCGTCGGCGACACGATGGTCGCCGGTGACGCGTACGGCCGTGTCCGGGCGATGCTCGACGACAACGGCAACAACGTCGAGGAAGCGGGTCCGTCGACCCCCGTCCTGGTCCTGGGTCTCACCAACGTCCCCGGCGCCGGCGACAACTTCCTGGTCGTGGACGAGGACCGTACGGCCCGTCAGATCGCCGAGAAGCGTGCTGCGCGTGAGCGCAACGCCGCCTTCGCCAAGCGCACCCGCCGGGTGTCCCTCGAGGACCTCGACAAGGTGCTCAAGGCCGGTCTGGTGCAGGATCTCAACATCATCATCAAGGGCGACGCGTCCGGTTCGGTGGAGGCTCTCGAGTCCTCGCTGCTCCAGCTCGACGTCGGCGAAGAGGTCGAGATCCGCGTCCTGCACCGTGGTGTGGGTGCGGTCACCGAGTCCGACATCGACCTGGCGATGGGCTCCGACGCCATCGTCATCGGCTTCAACGTCCGTGCGGCCGGCCGTGCCGCGCAGATGGCGGAGCGCGAGGGCGTCGACGTCCGGTACTACTCGGTGATCTACCAGGCCATCGAGGAGATCGAGGCGGCCCTCAAGGGCATGCTCAAGCCGGAGTACGAAGAGGTCGAGCTCGGTACGGCGGAGATCCGCGAGGTCTTCCGCTCGTCCAAGCTGGGCAACATCGCGGGTGTTCTCATCCGTTCCGGCGAGGTCAAGCGCAACACCAAGGCCCGTCTCATCCGCGACGGCAAGGTCATCGCGGAGAGCCTCAACATCGAGGGTCTGCGCCGCTTCAAGGACGACGTCACAGAGATCCGCGAAGGCTTCGAGGGCGGTATCAACCTCGGAAACTTCAACGACATCAAGATCGACGACGTCATCGCGACGTACGAGATGCGTGAGAAGCCTCGCGGCTGATCGACACCTCTGACCGGGGCCGGTCGACGGGACGTATTTCCGTCGATCGGCCCCGGCCGTTGCGTGTACGGTTCTTGTGTCCCTGCCAAGTCGTTGGCGGGGCCGTCGAACCCGTACCGGCGGGACATCCGGACATACATGTATGTGGGGACACTGTCCTTCGATCTGCTTCTCGGCGACGTACGGTCGCTGAAGGAGAAGCGTTCCGTGATCCGCCCGATCGTGGCCGAGCTCCAGCGCAAATACGCGGTGAGCGCGGCGGAGACCGGCGGTCAGGATCTCCATCGCCGGGCCCAGATCGGCCTGGCCGTGGTGTCCGGGGAGACCGGGCACCTCACAGATGTACTCGACCGGTGCGAGCGCCTCGTCGCCGCCCGGCCCGAGGTGGAGCTGCTGTCGGTTCGACGCAGGCTCCACAGCGACGAAGACTGAATGAGCTGGGCACAGCAGGAAAAGGGAGAAGGACCAGTGGCCGACAACGCGCGGGCGAAAAAGCTGGCGGACCTCATCCGGGAGGTGGTCGCCGAGAAGATGCAGCGCGGCATCAAGGACCCGCGTCTGGGCACGCACGTGACCATCACGGACACCCGCGTCACCGGCGACCTGCGGGAGGCCACGGTCTTCTACACGGTCTATGGCGACGACGAGGACCGGGCGAGCGCGGCGGCCGGGCTGGAGAGCGCCAAGGGCGTCCTGCGGTCGGCGGTCGGAGCGGCGGCGGGGACGAAGTTCACGCCGACCCTGACCTTCGTCGCGGACGCCCTCCCGGAGAACGCCAAGACGATCGAGGACCTCCTCGACAAGGCACGGGCCTCCGACGCCAAGGTGCGCGAGGCGTCCTCGGGCGCGGCGTACGCGGGCGAGGCCGACCCGTACCGCAAGCCGGAGGATGACATTTCCGCCGCGGGTGGGGACGAAGCCTCCGAATGACGCAGCACAGCAAGACGCCGGACGGCCTTGTCATCGTCGACAAGCCGTCCGGCTTCACTTCGCACGACGTCGTCGCCAAGATGCGCGGGATCGCAAGGACCCGCCGCGTCGGGCATGCGGGGACGCTGGACCCCATGGCCACCGGTGTGCTGGTGCTGGGCGTCGAAAAGGCCACCAAACTTCTCGGTCACCTCGCGCTGACCGAGAAGGAGTACCTCGGCACCATCAGGCTGGGGCAGAACACCGTCACCGACGACGCCGAGGGCGAGATCACGTCCTCCACGGACGCCTCCAAGGTGACCAGGGACGCGATCGACGCGGGTGTGGCAGCGCTGAGCGGCGACATCATGCAGGTGCCGTCGAAGGTCAGCGCCATCAAGATCGACGGCAAGCGGTCGTACGCGCGCGTGCGCGGGGGAGAGGACTTCGAGATCCCCGCCCGTCCGGTGACCGTCTCGGCGTTCCGCGTCTACGACGTACGGGACGCCGAGGCCGAGGACGGGACTCCGGTCGTCGACCTGGTGGTCTCGGTCGTCTGCTCGTCCGGTACGTACATCCGCGCCCTCGCCCGTGACCTCGGCGCCGGTCTCGGTGTCGGCGGGCATCTCACGGCACTGCGGCGCACCCGGGTCGGTCCCTACGGCCTGGACGCGGCGAAGACGCTGGAGCAGCTCCAGGAGGAGCTGACCGTGATGCCGATCGCCGACGCTGCCGCTGCGGCGTTCGCCCGCTGGGACGTGGACGAGAAGCGCGCCAAGCTGCTCATCAACGGTGTACGGCTGGACATGCCCGCCTACGACACCGCGCCCGTGGCGGTCTTCGGGCCCGACGGCCGCTTCCTGGCACTGGTCGAGGAGCAGAAGGGCAAGGCCAAGAGCCTCGCCGTCTTCGGCTGAACGGGCCGGCCTGTGAGGTCCCATCGTGGAACGGGCAGTGCCACTGCCCGTTCCACGATCCCCCTCGCCCAAGGGTCTATCCGCCGGGCACCCGGGATTCACCCCATCGGGGCGGCGCTCGGAGTGAACCGCGGGTGTACTGGGGGGCGCGTTCAGTACGCGACCCTCGGCGAGTACGTCGGCCACAGACCTCGGCAGCCCGATGCCGATGCGAACCGACGGTCGCGGGCATGGCAGTCTTAGACCTGCGTAATCGGCAATGACGTACACAGGTTCGGGCGAGGAGCGGTCACAGTGCAGCGCTGGCGTGGCTTGGAGGACATCCCCCAGGACTGGGGACGCAGCGTCGTCACCATCGGCTCCTACGACGGTGTGCACCGCGGACACCAGCTGATCATCGGCCGGGCCGTGGCCCGCGCCCGCGAGCTCGGCGTGCCCTCCGTCGTCGTGACCTTCGACCCGCACCCCAGCGAGGTCGTCCGCCCCGGTAGCCACCCGCCGCTGCTCGCACCGCACCACCGGCGGGCCGAGCTGATGGCCGAGCTGGGCGTCGACGCGGCCCTCATCCTTCCCTTCACGACCGAATTCTCGAAGCTGTCGCCCGCGGACTTCATCGTGAAGGTGCTCGTCGACAAGCTGCACGCGCGGGCCGTCATCGAAGGCCCGAACTTCCGCTTCGGCCACAAGGCGGCGGGGAACGTCGGCTTCCTCGCCGAGCTGGGCACGACGTACGACTACGAGGTCGAGGTCGTCGACCTCTACGTCAGCGGCGCGGCGGGGGGCGGCGAGCCGTTCTCCTCGACCCTGACCCGCCGCCTCATCGCCGAGGGCGACGTCGAGGGAGCGGCCGAGATCCTGGGCCGCCCGCACCGCGTCGAGGGCGTGGTGGTGCGGGGCGCGCAGCGCGGCCGCGAGCTGGGCTACCCGACGGCGAACGTGGAAACGCTGCCGCACACGGCGATCCCGGCGGACGGGGTGTACGCGGGCTGGCTGACGGCGGACGGCGAAAAGATGCCGGCGGCGATCTCGGTCGGCACGAACCCGCAGTTCGACGGTACGGAGCGGACGGTGGAGGCTTACGCGATCGACCGGGTGGGGCTGGATCTGTACGGGCTGCATGTGGCGGTGGACTTCCTGGCGTATGTGAGGGGCCAGGAGAAGTTCGACTCGATCGATGCGCTGCTGGACGCGATTGCGGCGGACGTAAAGAAGTGCCGCGAGCTGACGGGCGCGGCGTAGGTTCCTCTCGGTCCGCCCGGCTGCTCGGACCTACCGCGGGGCGCGGCGGTTCGGGGTGCGGGTCACCTCGGCCAAGCCCGCGCCGGCGGCCCGCGGCGCGAAGCTGCCGCCGGCGGGGCAGTGGGGGCGTCAGCCTCCACATCCCACCCGGGCCAGCACATGCGGCCCGCGGCGCGAAGCTCGCGCTTCGGGTGTGGGGCGTCAGCCCCAGGTGAACCTCCCCCGGGGGCCTGGGGGCGAAGCCCCCAGTTTCGGGAAGGGGCGGGGTGGGGGACACAACCCCCTCACGCCAAGTGGCACGCCACCCCCGCCCCACTCCCCAGCACCCCCACCTCCCCCGTCCTGCACCTCTCCGCCACCCCCGCCCTCTCCGCTTCCCCCGACGCCAGCACCTGGCAGCGCGCGTGGAAGCGGCAGCCGGGCGGGATGCGGGACGGGTCGGGGGGTTCGCCCGTGAGGATGACCGGGGGGACGTCCGATTCCGGGAGGACTGAGAGCAGGGCCCGGGTGTAGGGGTGGCGGGGTGACGTCAGGACCTCCTCGACCGTGCCCGACTCCACGATCCGGCCCAGGTACATCACCGCGACCCGGTCCGCGATGTTCCACGCGAGACCGAGGTCGTGGGTCACCACGAGTGCGGACAGGCCCAGTTCGTCCCGCAGGCGCAGCAGGAGCGCGAGGATTTCGCCGCGTACGGACGCGTCCAGTGAGGCCACCGGCTCGTCCGCGACGATCAGTTCGGGCTCCAGGACCAGCGCGCCCGCGATGACGACGCGCTGGCGCTGGCCGCCGGAGAGCTCGTGCGGGTAGCGGAGGAAGAAGCGTTCGGGGGGACGCAGGCCCGCGCGCGAGAGGGCCCGGGAGACCGCCGCGTGCTCGTCGCCCGTGTACCCGTGGATCCGCAGGCCCTCGGCCACCGCGTCGTACACCGTGTGCCGCGGGTTGAGCGAGCCGCTCGGGTCCTGGAGGACGAGCTGCACGCGCTTGCGGTACGCCTTGAGCGCGCGCGAGCCGTAGCCGAGCGGCACGCCGCCGAAGGTGACCCGCCCCGACGTCGGCGCCACGAGGCCGAGCAGCGAGCGCGCCAGCGTCGTCTTGCCGCAGCCGGACTCGCCGACCAGGGCCACGATCTCGCCCGCGCCGATGTCGAGGTCGACCCCGTCGACGGCACGGGCGGACGGGCCGCCGCGGCGCCCGGGGAAGGTGACATGCAGACCGGCGGCCGAGAGGAGGGGGGTGGGCAGGGTGGTCACAGTGCCTTCTCCGTCCGTACGGGCGCGCCCACATGCACGCATGCCGCCAGGTGCCCCTCGCCCGCCGCGACCAGGGTCTGGTCCTCGTGGGCGCAGGCGTCGACCGCGACCGGGCAGCGCGGGTGGAACGTACAACCGCCCGGCAGCGCGGAGGGATCGGGCGGATCGCCCGGCAGACCGCGTGGCGCCCGGCGGGACGCGGCGTCGCCGATGCGCGGGAAGGCAGCGGACAGGGCCCGCCCGTACGGGTGCGAGGCCGCGCCGTACACCGCCCGCGCCGGGCCCTCCTCGACGATCCGGCCCGCGTACATCACCGCCAGCCGGTCGCAGGTGTCCGCGAGCACGGCCAGATCGTGGCTGATCATCAGCAGGCTGATGTCCTGCTCGGCGACCAGTTGCTCGATCAGCCGCAGGATCTGCGCCTGGATCATGACGTCGAGGGCGGTCGTCGGCTCGTCGGCCACGATCAGCCGCGGTTCGCAGGCGAGCGCCATCGCGATCATCACGCGCTGGCGCTGGCCGCCGGACAGTTCGTGCGGATACGCGTCCGCGCGGGCGACCGGCAGTCCGACCTGCGCCAGCAGTTCGCGGACGCGTCTCTTCGCCTCGGCCTGTGTGGTCCTGTGGTGCAGCACAATCGGCTCGGCGATCTGGTCGCCGATCCGGTGCACCGCGTTGAGCGAGTGCATCGCGCCCTGGAAGACGATCGACGCACCGGCCCAGCGCACGGCCCGCAGCCGCCCCCACTTCATGGTGAGGACGTCCTCCCCGTCGAGGAGGATCTCGCCGCTCAGGTGCGCGGAGGCGGGCAGCAGACGCAGCAGCGCCAGCGCCACGGTGGACTTGCCGCAGCCGGACTCGCCCGCGATGCCCAGCTTCTGCCCGGCGGCCACGCTCAGATCGACACCGCGTACGGCGGGGACCGCCCGGGCCCCCGAACCGTAGGTCACCTGAAGGTCTTTGACTTCGAGCAGGCGCTGCGCCGTCATCGAGCCACCCCCAGCTTCGGGTTGAGGACGGCCTCGATCGCCCGCCCGCACAGCGTGAACGCGAGCGCCACCAGCGCGATCGCGATCCCGGGCGGCGCCAGATACCACCAGTGGCCGGACGAGACCGCGCCCGCCTCCCGTGCGTCCTGGAGCATGCCGCCCCAGGAGACCACGGCCGGATCGCCGAGCCCGAGGAACGCCAGCGTCGCCTCCGTAAGGATCGCGGTCGAGATGCCCAGCGTCGTCTGGGCGAGGACGAGCGGCATGACGTTCGGCAGTACATGGCGGGTCATGACGTGGCTGTGGCCGCCGCCGAGTGCCCTCGCGCGTTCGATGTACGGACGCGATTCGACCGCGATCGTCTGCGCCCGCACCAGCCGGGCGGTGGTCGGCCAGCTGGTGACGCCGATCGCCAGGATCACCGTCCACACGCTCCGGGACATCACGGTCGCCAGGACGATCGCCAGCACCAGCGTCGGCATCACCAGGAACCAGTCCGTGACCCGCATGAGGACCGTCGAGAACCAGCCACCGTAATGCCCGGCGATGATGCCCACGAGCGTGCCGATGGCCACCGACAGGGAGGCCGCGAGCAGCCCGACGGTGAGGGAAATCCGCGCGCCCCACACCAGCAGCCCGAGCAACGAACGCCCGAACTGATCTGTGCCGAGCGGGAATTGACTGCTCGGCGGCTCCATCGCGGTGCCGGGCGCGTTGGTCACGCTCTGCACGTCGCTGCCGACGAGCAGCGGCGCGGCGAGCGCGATCAGGGCGATGACGGCGAGCCCGCCGAGGCCGAAGAGCCCCGCCCGGTGGGTGCGGTACGCGTGCCAGAAGCGGGCCGCCGAATCGCGGCGCCGCGTCCACGTGAGAGCTGTGGCGGTCGTCATCGGCCCACCCGGGGATCGAGCAGCGGATAGAGCAGGTCGGCGAGCAGGTTCATCAGGATCATCGCCCCCGCGAAGACCACGAACAGGCCCTGGACGAGCGGCAGATCGGGCACACTCAGCGCCTGGTAGAACAGCCCGCCGAGCCCCGGCCAGGAGAACACCGTCTCCACCAGGATCGAACCGGCCGCCACATGGCCCAGGTTGATGAAGACCATGGTGACGGTGGGCAGCAGTGCGTTGGGGACGGCATGCCTGCGGCGTACCGCGTCGTCCCGCAGCCCCTTTGCCCGCGCCGTCGTCAGATAGTCGCTTCCCATCTCGTCCAGCAGCGAGGAGCGCATCACCAGCAGCGTCTGCGCGTATCCGACCGCGACCAGGGTGATCACCGGCAGCACCATGTGGTGGGCCACGTCGACGGCGTACGCGAAACCGGTCGCGTCGCCCGACTCCATGCCGCCGGTCGGGAACAGACCGGGGATCGGGCCCACCCCCACCGAGAAGGTGATGATCAGGAGCAGTCCGAGCCAGAAGGACGGAACGGACCACAGGGTCAGCGCCACACCCGTGTTGAGCCGGTCGCCGGTGCTGCCGTGGCGCCAGGCCGAGCGGGTGCCGAGCCAGAGCCCGATCGCCGAGTAGATCACCACGGCGACGCCGGTGAGCAGGAGCGTCGCTGGCAGCTTCTGCGTGATCAGCTCCCCGACGGGCGCGTGGAACTGGTACGACCTGCCGAGATCGCCGGTCAGCGCCTTGCCGCAGTAGTCCGTGAACTGCTGCCACACCGGCTGGTCGAGGCCGAACTGGCGGCGCAGCGCGGCCAGTTGCTCGGCGGACGTCGGCGCGCCGTGCGTCATGGCCTTCACCGGGTCGCCGGGGATGATCCGGAAGAGGAAGAAGCTGGTGACGAGGACGGCGAGCAGCGAGACGGCCGCGCCGCCCAGCTTGCCTGCCACATAGCGGATGTACGCGCGGGTGCTGCCGCTCGTGGCACGGGCCTCGGGGGCCCGGGCCACGGCGGCAGTGCCCGTCGCGCCGGTCGTGCTCGTGGTGCTCATCGGCTACTCACGGTCTTCCGCGGTGGAACGGCGGCGCATCACGACGAGGAACCCAGCTGCGGCGGCGAGGACCACGACCGCACCGATGCTGATCACGATGCCCGTGGAGGAGCCGCTGCCGGAGCCGCCGTCACCGGCCGCCGGCTCGGCCGACCACCAGCTCCAGTAACCGTCCTGGCCCCAGAGATTGCCCCCGGCCTCCGGCATCGTGGTGATGGACCTGATCTGGTCGGTCCGGTACGCCTCGACGGCGTTCGGATACGCGAGGACATTCATGTAGCCCGTGTCGTACAGCCGCGACTGCATCTGCTTGACCAGCGCGGTCCGCTTGGCGGTGTCGTACTCCGCGGTCTGCTGCGCGTACAGCCCGTCGAACGGCTGATCGCAGATGAAGTTGTCCGTCGCGCCGGTGTCCTTGGGCGTGGCCGGGAGCGCGGAGCACGTGTGGATGGACAGGACGAAGTCCGGGTCCGGGTTGACCGACCAGCCGTCGAAGGCCAGGTCGTAATCGCCCTTGATCCAGGGGTCGGAGACATTGTCCAGACAGTCGACCTTGAGCCCGACGCCGAGCTCGCCCCACCACTCCTGCAGATACTTGCCGACCGCCTTGTCGTTGGGGTCGGTGGAGTGGCAGAGAATGCGCAGATCGAGCGGCTTGCCGTCCTTGCCGACGCGCTTGCCGCCGCTGTTCTTCCGGTAGCCCGCCCGATCGAGGAGGGCTGCCGCCTTCGCCGGGTCGTAGGCGATCTTCTGGCTCGCTCCGGGCTTCCAGAAGTACGCGCCGAAGCGCGGCGGGATGTAGCCCTCGCCCTCCACGGCATGGCCCTGGAAGACCTTGTCGACGAGCGTCCTGCGGTCGGTGGCATGGAACAGGGCCTTGCGCACTGCCGGTTCGAGCAGTGCCTTGTGGCCGCTGCCGAAGGTCTTGCCGTCCTTGGACCTGGCTCCCGGATTGGTGGCGAGGGCGAAGAAGCGGCGGCCCGGAGCGTCGTTGACCTTGATGTTCCTGTTGCGCCCCAGGGCGGTGGCCTGGGCGGGGGTGAGACCCTGGACGAAGGAGACCTCGCCCTTCTGGAGCGCGGCGACGGCCGCGTCACCGTCCTTGTAGTACTTGAGTACCAGCTCGTCGAACTTGGGCGCGCCGCGCCAGAAGTCCTTGTTGGGCTTGAGCTTGACGAACTGGTCGACCTTGAAGTCGGTGATGACGAAGGGGCCGTTGCCGACGATCGGGAACTGCTTGTCGTTGTTGAACTTCGAGAAGTCGCCGACCTTCTCCCAGATGTGCTTGGGCACGATCGGGACATCCAGCGCCAGCATGGTGGCCTGCGGCTTCTTCAGCTCGATGACCAGGGTCTCGGGGTCCGCAGCCGTGACCTTCCTGAAGTTGGCGGTGAAGCTGCCGTTGGCGGTGGCGGCATCCGGGTCCGTCATCATCTTGTTGAAGGTCCAGGCGGCGTCCTCGGCGGTCGCCTGCTGTCCGTCGGACCACGAGGAGTCCTTACGGATGGTGTACGTCCACGTCAGCTTGTTCGGGGACGTCTTCCACTCCGTGGCGAGACCGGGGATCGGGTGCGCGTCCTTGACGTCGTAGTTCGTCAGGTACTCGTACGCCAGCCGGTGGACGCTGGTGCTGACCAGCTTCTGCGCGAGGAACGGGCTGAGCGAGTCCACGCTCTGCGAGACGGCGACGGTGAGGACCTTCTTGCCACCGTCGTTCTTGCCACCGTCGTCGGCGGCCCCGGCTGGAGGGGTCGCCGAACCGGCCAGCAGTATGGCGGCGCCGGAGGCCAGCAGCAATCGGATGCGGGGCGCATTCTTATTGACCATGAGACGGGGACCTCGCGTCGTCACTCGCTCGGAAAGGCGGCTTGATGCCTGGCTCGCCAGCTGGTGAAGCGAAGGTTTATCAGCGGTGGCCGAGTCGAGTCAACGGTCCGTCAGATGTCGTCTGGGCTGCGGGAATGCGCTGAGGGCCCGCACCGTCGGGACGGTGCGGGCCCTCATTGGTCGAGACCTCTGCTGCGCTACTGCTGAGGGGCTGGCGGTGCCTGCGGAGGCTGCTGCTGAGGCCATCCGGCGGGCGGCACGGGCCCCTGGAGATCCTGCTGTCCAGGACCACCCGACTGGCCCTGCTGTCCGGGCGGGCCGGGGTGCCCGGGCTGTCCGGGCTGTCCGGGCGGCGGTCCGGCCGGGCTCGCGGGGGACTGGGCCTGGGAGGGGTACGACTGCTGCCAGCCCTGCGGCGGGTAGGGCTGCTGGGGCGGCTGCTGGCCCGGGTACGGCTGCGGCGGCTGAGCCTGCGGGTAGGGACCCTGCGGGTAGGGCTGCTGGCCTCCGTACGGCGGCTGCGGCTGCCCTTGCGGCTGGTGGGGCTGGGGCTGGTGAGGCAGTGGCTGGTTGGGCTGCTGAGGGGGGTACGGCTGTCCGGGCATCGGCTGGCCCGGTACCTGCTGGCCCGGTACCTGCTGCTGGCCCGGCATCGGCGGGGCCAGGTGCGGCGGCGGGTTGCCGTCCGCCGTCCACAGCCCTTGCTGCTGCTGGGCGCGTACGAAGTCCTCGGCGATCAGGGCCGAGAGGTTGAAGTACGCCTCACGGGTCTTGGGCCGCATCATGTCGAGGTCGACCTCGGCACCGGCCGCAAGGTGCTCGTCGAAGGGCACCACGATCACACCGCGGCAGCGCGTCTGGAAGTGCTGCACGATGTCGTCGACCTTGATCGTCTTGCCCGTCTCGCGGACTCCGGAGATGACCGTGAGGGACCGCTGCACCAGGTCCGCGTACCCGTGCGCCGACAGCCAGTCCAGAGTCGTCGACGCACTGCTCGCGCCGTCCACGGACGGGGTCGAGATGATGATCAACTGGTCGGCCAGATCCAGCACTCCGCGCATCGCGCTGTAGAGCAGGCCGGTGCCGGAGTCGGTGAGGATGATCGGGTACTGCTTGCCCAGCACGTCGATCGCGCGCCGGTAGTCCTCGTCGTTGAAGGTCGTGGAGACGGCAGGGTCCACGTCGTTGGCGATGATCTCCAGTCCGGAGGGCGCCTGCGAGGTGAACCGGCGGATGTCCATGTACGAGTTGAGGTACGGGATCGCCTGCACCAGGTCCCGGATGGTCGCCCCGGTCTCACGGCGCACGCGACGGCCGAGCGTACCCGCGTCGGGGTTGGCGTCGATCGCCAGGATCTTGTCCTGCCGCTCGGTGGCCAGGGTCGAGCCCAGCGCGGTGGTCGTCGTGGTCTTGCCGACACCGCCCTTGAGGCTGATGACCGCGATCCGGTAGCAGGACAGCACCGGCGTACGGATGAGTTCGAGCTTGCGCTGGCGCTCGGCCTCCTCCTTCTTGCCGCCGATCTTGAACCGGGCGGAGGGGCCGGGGTTACGGCTGCTCTTGGCTTTCTGCTTGTTGTTGCGCAGGAGGCGGTCGGAGGACAGCTCGACGGCCGCGGTGTACCCGAGAGGCGCACCCGGCACGGAACGCTCACGCTGGTCGTGCGTGACCGGCGTGGGCCAGGCGGCACCTGCACGCGGATCGGAGGGCCCGACCGGCGGCTGGGGCTGGGGCTGGCCCTGGGGGTGAGGCTGGGGCTGCGCCTGTGGGTGGGACTGCGGGTGGGCCTGCTGCGCGGGGAGATGGGGCGTGGCGGGCGCGGGCAGATTCGGCGTTTGCGGTGCCTGGGGCTGGGGTGCCTGCGGCATGTGGGGCGGCAGCGGTACGGGCGCGTTCGCGCCGGGCTGCTGGCCGGGCTGCGGGAACCCGTAACCGCCCTGCGGGCCCTGGGTGTTGGGGCCGGGAACGGCGGGCGGCAGCGGCGCTGCGGGCGCGGGCTGTGCGGGCTGCCCGGGCTGCGGGAAGCCGTAACCGCTCTGCTGTGCGGGCTGCTGTCCGGGCTGGGGGAAGCCGTAACCGCTCTGCTGTGCGGGCTGTCCGGCCGGGCCCGGCTGGCCCGCGTGGCTCGGCTGTCCGGGCTGGGGGAAGCCATAGCCGCCCTGCGGAGCCGCGGACTGCTCGGCGGTCTGCGGAGACACGGGCCACTGCGGCGCCGAGGTCGGCGCGGCCGGCTGGAAGGCGGGCGGCAGGGGCAGCGGCGGCTCGCCGCCCTGCACCTGCGCGGGCGGCACGGGCGCCCAGGGCTGGGCGGGCGCAGGCGCGGGCGGTGCGTCCTGGGGCTCGCCGACCACGGCGGGCACGGAGTCCTGCGGCACCGCGTCTTGCGGCACGGCGTCTTGCGGTACCGCGTCTTGCGGCACGGAGTCGGCAGGCTCCTCGGCCGCACCCTCAGAGGCGTCTTCGTCACGAGGCTCGTCGGCCTCGGCTTCGGCCTCGTCGTCACTGTCGACGACTTCCGCGGCAGGCGCCTCTTCCGCGTCCGCATCCGCAACCGTAGCCGCGGTCACGGCGGGTGAGCCCGCGGCGTCCGCCTCAGGCTCACCGGAAACCTCCGGGGCGCTCTCCGGGGCCGGTTCGGGAGCAGCCTCGGCCTCCTTGGCCGCGGCCCGCTCCTCCATCTCACGCTTCAGAGCGGCCGGGGAGAACCGCATGGTCGCCCCGCTCTCCAGATCGCCGCCGCCGAAGGGCTGCGGCGCGGGCTCGGGGGCCGCCTGGGCGACGGGAGCCGGAGCGGGCGCCGCGGGAGGCGTCTGCTGCACGGGAAGTACGGGCGCAGGCGCAGGAGCAGGTGCCTGCTGTATTGGCGCAGGCGCAGGCGCAGGCGCAGGCGATGGCGCGGGCGCGGGTGCCGGGACCTGCGCCGGGGGAGGCGTAGGCGTCGGCGCCCAGTTCGGCTCGAAGCCACTGCCCGCCGGCAGCCCGGGCACGGCCACAGGCGCCCCGTTCGGCGGCGGGGGAGGCGGCGTCTGCCCCGCGCCCCCGCCCGACGTGTCGCCCGCGTTCTGCGTGTACCAGGCCGGCGGGGTGTAGTCGATGGTGAACTCACCCGTCAGCTCGGCGGGCTCCGCGTCGGACTGATCATCGACGGGAATGTTCCAGCCCCCGTGGATCTCGTCCCGATCGCCGTTCACTTTGCCTCCTGGTGTGGTCGAGCACCCTTGTGCCGTCGTGGGTGGGGGCGACCTCTTCGTCCGATCGGCCCGGCTCTCCCCCTGTGGACGCGGCCACCATGCCCGCAGGTTCTCCTGCCGCGTCATGTCCCACCCTAATCGTCAACAACGCCCGACCGGCAGGCCCGACCGCCCGTCGTCCACTGTCCCGTACGTCACGCCGCGCCCCCAAGTGAGCCGGGTGCGGCGGAGGGCAAGGAAGCCGACAGGTCAAATCGGTACAACTGCCTACGGACTTCCGCCCGTCGTGCCCTCGTCAGTCCATCCGCCGGGCGCTGCCCAACAATCCGGTCTCGGCGTCCGTGGCCTGCGTCATGACGAACTGCCGGTCCCGCGCGGTGCACCAGAGTGTGACGCCGTCAGCGAGGGTGGACAGCGCCTCTGTCTCGCACCACGACCATCGGCCGGCCGAGACACCCGCGGCGCCCCCCACCCGCATTACGCGGCGAAATGTGTGGCTGTCCGCCGCCGGGACGCTTCCGTCCGCCCTGCGTCTCAGCGCAGGTCGAATTCCCCGTCGCGTGCCCCGAGCACGAATGCCCTCCACTCGGCTTCGGTGTACCGGAGCACGGTCTCGGGATCCAGAGACGATCGCATGGCGACTGCGCCGCCCGGCAGATGCGCGATCTCCACGCGCTCCTCGTCCTCGCTCGTGCCGGGGGCGCTGAGCCACTCGACGCCAGAGATGTCGAGGGCGTACAGCTCTTCCTTCTCCTGTGCGCTCCCCATCAGTGATGCTCTCCTTCGTAACTGCCGAGATGGATGTTCCTGCCCCATGCGCCAAGAAACGTCGCGTAGTTGGATGCAACTCAGCGTCACTACGGGCAATCTTAGGGCAGCTCTTTCCCTGACGACGGCGGGAAACTCAGTCCATCCGCCGGGCCACACCCAGCAGGCCCGACTCGGCGTCCGTGGCGGTCGTCATCACCCAGTGCCGCTCACGTCCGGCGCACCAGAGAGTCACGCCGTCGGCGAGGGTCGGCAGGGCATCGATCTCGCCCCGGGCGAGCCCCAGGATCCGGCCCGTCTGCTTCGCCTCCTGAGGCGAGACCCGCTGGATACCCACCAGCGTGGAGTCCCGCATCAACCGGGGTGCAACCGGGCTCAGATACGGCAGCAGCGTCAGCACCGACTGCCACGGCGACGACACCACGCGCCCCCGTGGCGGCCTCATGCCGCAGTCCCGGATCACAACCACGGGACTGCCCACCGTCGCGCCCATCGGCGGAACCCGCCCCACGTCATGGAGCGTGATGCATTCCAGACCCGCGCCCGCGGCCTGCGCCAGCAGGGTCCATGCCTGGGCGCGCCCCGTTTCGACCGCGACCCGTGCGCCGGTGCCCGCCGCGCGCAGCGCCAGCACCTGAGCCGTCCACAGACCGCCGATCAGCAGTACGTCGTACGGTGACGAACGGTGGAACCCCACCATCTGGGGGCGCCCCTCCGCGTCGTCGCCGATGACCACACCGTCGTCCCCGACGGGCAGCGACAGCGCGCCCAGATCGTCCGCGGCCATCGTGTGCCCCGCGTGGCGGGGGCCGAGGAGCCCCCGCAGCCCACGCGCCGCTCCGGTTCCGGTCGTCATCGCGCACCTCCCAGGGGCAGCGTCGCCAGCACGCCGGGCAGCTGCTCGCGATCCAGTCGTACGAGACCGACCTTCGCCGATCGTGCGGCCTGCTCCAACGCCCGCCGCACCCCGACCAGTTCGGTGTCGGAGCCGCCGGTGATGCGGACATGGCCGCCCACGGTCATCGACCCCTGGTGTGTGCCACGGCGCAGCGTGAGGCTGAAGGTGGTCGCGTAGGCCGGTGCCGAGGTGAGCAACGACACCAGTTTGGGGAGCGGAGACGCTCCACGTCCCAACTCGGGCCAGCGGCCCACCGCGTATGTGGTGTGCCAGCGATCGTCGCAGCGCCAGACGCGCGCGGTCTCGGCGGTGCGACGCTGTGGCGCGGCGTCCGGCCGACTCGCGCGCGCGGCCAGCCTGGGGCTGGCGCAGGCCGAGGTCGCCACTGTGGTGTTCAGGTCCTCCTGGTCCAGTACGACGGCCCGGAATCCGGCACCTGTGATCCGGCTCGCCACATGGTCGGCCACGCGCACCAGGCAGCGCTGGGCGCCTTCGATTCCGCCGCCACGTGCCTCGACGGCCTCCCGGCACAGCTCCGGGTCCAGCTTCACCGCCACCCAGGTCATCCTCAGAGCCGGCGCCCCGGTCCGCTCCTGCAGCGGCGCGTAGGAGAGTCGCGCGACCGACTGCTGGGGCAGATGCGGCGCGGGCGCCGAACGCACCTGCTGAACCAACTGCACCGACTCCACCACGATGTCGTCCACTTCGAGGGCACCGCCCAGGAGGGACAGCGGGAGCGCCCGTGCACCGAACGCAGGGCGAAGGGCGTCACCGCTCGCCTCGACCCTCACCACCGCGGTCAGGAAGGTGCCGTCACCGAGCATCCCCACCGTGCGCCGATCCCGGTCGACGTAAGTGAACGGCCGGAATCCCGGCACGCTTTCAACGACCGGAGCCAGCGACGGGTCCACTTCCCCGGCGGGTAGTCCGGCGGCACGCCTGCGCGCGCGGAGGGCCAGCGCTGTCGACAGCCAGTCCTGCACGGCGTGGCCGCGGCGGCGTATCACCGCGACCAGTACCAGCACGGACGAGACGGCAATGGTGGGAACCATCCAGAGTCCGCCCAGGGCGACTCCGACCGCCGTCAGCGCAAGTGCCGCCTCGACGAGGACGAGTTGTCGCAACTGGAAGGGACCGACACGATTGGTTCGCGAAAGAGGCCGCAGAGTCGTCGTCGGGGGTATGTGCTGCAGCGTCGAAGTTCCCCGCCCGTTGCTTCGTTGCCGTCGGGAAGTGTCAGGGGCCCGTTCGCTAGTCCGCCCATTTCGCGCGCGCGTCGCCGTACCCATCGCCGCGTTGCCCCCTCGTGTCCGTAATTACCAAATTCCCATGGGCGTTGACCGGGCGATCACCCTACCTGAGCAGTGAGACGGAAGCGCCAGCAGGCATAGTAGGGGGCTGGTACGACGGCGGCCCTGCTCGGTGAGTATGGGAACCTGGTCGCCCGGCGGGGAGAGGGACAGCGGACAGATGGCATCACGACGGGACGAACTCAACGCCTACACCTTCGCGAAGCGAAGGCTGATTGCGCAGTTCGTACAGCCGAACTCGACCGGTTCGGAAGAAGGTGCGCCGCGCCCCCTGCGTGCGGTGATGCCCGGAGCGATCGTCGGAGTGGTGATCCTCGCCGTCTTCGGGGCGTGGGGCATGTTCAAACCGGTAGCACCCAAAGGGTGGGACAAACCGAAAGAGAACGTGATCATTGCCAGCAAGTCCACCACGCGCTATGTGGTGTTGGAGACCAATGGCAAGCGGCAGCTCCACCCCGTTCTGAACATGGCGTCCGCCAAACTCCTCCTCGACCCGGACAAGGGCAAGGTCATCAACGTCTCCGAGTCGGTACTCGACAACGGGAAGATCCCGCACGGAGCAACCCTCGGCATTCCCTATGCCCCTGACCGGCTGCCCGACGCCGGGGAAGCCGGCGGAGCCAAGCGCTGGGCGGTCTGCGAACGCCCGGGCGAGGGCGGCAGGGCGATTCAGAAGGCGGCATTCGTCCTCGCCGAACGCGAGTACAAGAAGACCGAAGGCGCGAACCGTCTGACTGGCGGTGAACTGCTGTACGTGGAGGGACCCGCTCCCGACCAGACCCGCTATGTCGTCGACGCCGAGGGCAAGGCGTATGCCGTGGCGAAGGACGAACTCCTGCTGCGCCAGTTGGTGGGGCAGGGCCGTGCACCTCAGCGGGTGTCGGCCGCCTGGCTGGACACACTGCACAAGGGCGACCTCATCAAGTTCCCGAAGGTGACCGGCACTGTCGGCACTGACGCCAAGGTGCCCGGTGACCTGGAGCCCGACCTCAACAAGGTGGGCATGGTCCTCATGGCGACCGACGGGACAAAGAACCAGCAGTACGTGGTTCTGCCCGGCCGAGTCGCCCCCGTCTCGGACTTCACCGCGAAGCTGCTGCTCAACAGCAAGGACTCGATCCAGCTCGGCCAGGCCGGCCGGGCGAAGTCCGTCAGCGCCGCCACCTTCCAGCCTGGCGAGGCCTTCGGGCAGAACAACGACTGGCCGGAGCAGGCCCCGAAGCCGGTCAACTCGCCGACCATTGCCGACGGCAGCCGCAACACCGTGTGCAACGTTCTGCGCAAGGTGGACGGTGCCAACGGCGCCACCACGCTCAGCACCTGGGCCGGCACCGACTTCCCTGCGATCCTGCCGACCGGTTCGAGCAGCGCCTACGTCACTCCCGGATCGGGCCTGCTGTTCCGGCAGTTCAAGGGCTCCACGACCGGCTCGGGCTTCCTCTTCCTGGTCACCGACACGGGACTGCGTTACGCGATGCAGTCCAACGGAGACACTGCGACCGGCGATTCCGGTATCGGCTCCTCCGGCTCGGCGAAGGAGAAGGAGGCGCGCCAGCAAGAGGCCCAGCAGGCCCAGAACCGGCTCGGCTACAAGAGCGTCGATCCGGTGCCGGTTCCCGCGGCGTGGTCCTCGTTCCTGCCGACCGGACCGCGCCTGTCGACCGGAGCCGCCATCCAGCCCCAGGGTTCGTGAGGGCGGTGGCAGACATGACTCACACGTACCGCCGGCTCCTCACCGCTGCGGCCGCCACCGCAATCACCTTCATCGGCCTGCCGGTTGCCCCTGCGGCCGCCGACTCGGGCACCCAGTGCACCTTCGGCGGGAAGATGTACGAGGGCCGCCCGTGGGCGCTGCAGCGGGTCATGCTGGACGAGCTGTGGAAGCAGTCCACCGGCAAGGGTGTACGGGTCGCGGTCATCGACACCGGTGTCGACGTCAAGAATCCGCAGCTGAGCCGTGCGGTGGACGTCAAGAGTGGCCTGAACCTGCTCCCCGAGAAGGACGAGAAGGGCGACAAGATCGAGCGCGGCAAGGCGGACGGCACCACGGACACGGTGGGCCACGGCACCAAGATCGCCGGCATCATCGCGGCCCGCCCAGCGAAGGGCACCGGTTTCGTCGGCCTCGCTCCGGACGCCACGATCATTCCCATCAAGCAGAATGACGCCGAGGGCCACGGCACCGCCAAGACTCTCGCCCAGGCGATCGACCATGCGGTCCGGGCCCGCGCCGACGTCATCAACATCTCTCAGGACACGGCCAACGCCGTGGAGCCCGCACCCGAATTGAAGAGGGCGGTGGACGCCGCCCTGGCCAAGGACATCGTGGTCGTCGCCTCGGCCGGCAACGACGGACTGGGCGGCAACGTCAAGAAGACCTACCCAGCCTCCTTCTCCGGCGTTCTGGCCGTGGCAGCGTCCGACCGCAACAACGAACGCGCGTACTTCTCCCAGTCGGGCGAGTTCGTCGGCATCGCGGCCCCCGGTGTGGACATGGTCACCACCGTCCCCGGGGGCGGCCACTGCGCCGACAACGGCACCAGCTTCTCGGCGCCGTATGTCGCGGCGATCGCCGCACTCGTCAAGAGCAAGCACAACAAGTGGACGCAGAAGCAGATCGTCGCCCAGCTCCAGCAGACAGCCGAACGCTCGACCGCGGGCCACGATCGCCTCGTGGGATGGGGCGTCGTCGACCCGGTGCGCGCCCTGACCGAGGACGACAAGCCCATCGACCAACCGGTCGCCCACGAGGGCGTAACCAGAGGCGAGGCACCGACCCCGGCCGAACTGCACCTCGGCGAGACGGCGGATGAACGCAACGCCCGCCTCGCGACGTATGTGGTGGTGGGCGGAGGCGTCCTGGTCGCTGCAATCGCCGGTGGCGCGGTGGCACTTCGTGACGCGCGGCGGCGTACGAGGCGGATGACGGGGGAAGCGCGCGGCTGAGTGATCGACAGCAAGAGACCGGACCTGACGGGGAACGTTGCAACCGCATAGGCCTCTGGGGACGTCACACCTGGTGGCCGGGCGAAGTCGCGTGACGGATAAGACACTTGGGGCTGTCATACCCAGTGGCTAGACTGGTATTTGCGCGATCAGTGATGTGCGAGTGACCACGATCGCAACGTGTGACAGCTGGAGCAAACGGGGAGGAACGGGCATCGTGCTCGATGGCGGCGGTGGTGGGGGCGGAGGCGTCCCGACCGGTGGGAGTGACCTCGAGCGGGGCGTTCAAGCGCTGCAGAATTTCCAGACGCGTGTGAACAAGCTGCTGGAAGAGTTTGAGAACGGGGGGGCAGGCCACACGAAGGTGGCGGCACAGACGGTCTCCAGGGGTTCCCTGAGTGGCGGCAACCCCGCAGAGTTCCCCGAGGCGGAGGGGCTCTACAAGCAGTACAACCGTGTCCACCAGGCCCTTGTCTCGCTCTCCAGGACCCTTGGTGATCAAATCGAGGGTCTGAGCATTGGCGTGCATGCTTCGGAGGTCGGCTTCGACAATGTGGAGGAGGATCTCCGGCGGCGATACGCGGCGATCCAGGCCCGCATCGATCGTGAGCACGCGGCACTCCAGGATGAGGCGAAGAAGCCCAAGTCCGAGACGCCGAACGTCAATGACAAGACCTCGAAGTCCGGGTGGTGACCGATGAGTGACGAGAGCCCGAAGGAACTGAGCCCCAAGGAGCAGCACGAGCAGGACCTGACGCGGGTCCAAACTCAGCTCGGCGTTACCGAAGTCACTCGACAGGTGGCGTCGGTGATGAGCAGTGTCTTCGGATCCGGACGTGGTCCGGGGCCCTTCGCCAGGTCCAGCTTCGAGGGTCACGAGCTCAACGCGATGATTGACCTGGTCGAGAGCACCAATCCGGCGGACCTGGAGAACGCGGGCACGGCTCTCTGGAAAGCCAGGGATGCGATCAGGGAAGCAGCGCGGGAGCTCAAGGACTACATCGAGAAGGTGGAGTGGAAGGGCGAGGCGGGCAACGAGTTCCGTAGTTTTGGGACGGAACTCGTCGCGCATGCCGAGAAGCTGGGTAATTTCGCCGACGTGGCCGGAACTCAGATCACGGTCGCTGGCACAGGGTTGGCTTCGGTGCACATGCCTCCGCGTGATGACCGGCTGCACAAGAAGACAGTTGCGGACATCGCGGCTCCTGGGCGCGTCGAGGGCAATCCGGATTACGACAAGGCCGTGAAGGTTGAGAAGGACCGCCAGGAGGCCATCAACCAGATGAACCGCCTGGCGTCGTACTACGCGGTCTCGGAGCAGACGCTGGCTGCTCAGGAACCGCCTAGGTTCGAGAGGGCGCTCAAGGCGAATGTGCCTCGGCCCACCGGGTTCGATCGCAGTCCGGAACCGAGTTCGGGCGCAACGGCGACGGGCGTCGAGTCGTCGGGCACTACCGCGCCGCAGTCGCCCTCGGGTCATGCGGATTCCAGCGTCACCGGTCGAGAGTCTCGGGCGGAGGCAATTGGCACGGTCGCGCCCGCTCCGGACCGGAACACGTCGGTGGAGATCGACAGTGTCGCGGCACCGCCGCCTCCCACCACAAGTCCTGGCCCTGCTCCTGCTCCCGCTGTCACCGGACCTACAGGCCCCGCGGGAGGGCCTGTTCCTCCAATGGCCAACGGGCTTGCCAACCCTGTGAAGGGTGGCGCACCGCGGCCGACGAGCGCGTCTGGTGTGTCGAAGGCAGGCGGACAAGGCACCAGCTCAGTCGGGCGACCGGGGGCGGCGGGGAGCCGGAACGGTGCGGCCGGACACCCCAGTCCCGTCGGGCGGCAGGGTGGCGTCGGTGCCAGCTCCCCAGCGACAGGACGCGCTGGAGCAGCCCGCCCGGTCGGCGCCGCAGGCCAGAATCCCGCAGCCGGACGGGCCGGTACGGCAGGCTCCCCAGCGGGCCGTGGAGGTACGGGTGCGACAGGTTCCCGCGCAGGTCGTGGGAACGGGATCGTGGGCGGTAACCCGCAGCGTGCCGCTGGAGGCTCTTCAGGATCGCGCCTACCGAGGGGAACGGTCGTCGGTGGTGAGGGAACGACACCGGGACGTACGTCCACAGGAAGGACCAGCCAGCAGGGGGTCGTCGGCGCGAAGCCTGCGAATGGCGCAAGTCGGCCTGGGGGGCGGGGAACAGCCAGCTCGAACGGAGTCGTTGGCACGCCCCGTGGCAGCGCCCCTGGGGCACGACCCGGCGCAGGAGGCTTCACACAAGGGGGTGCTGGCCTCGTGCGCAGCACAACAGGGCGAAACCAGCGCGAGAACGAGGAGCAGGAGCGCACCGGATCGGCGCGTCCTGACTACCTGACGGAAGACGAAGAGACATGGGCAGCTCGGCAGCGTGGCGCCGTGCCGCCAGTGATCGAATAGGCAGACGGAAGGTTCGGAAGTCAGGATGACGGCAGGAATGAGCCAGGCCCGGAAGCGTAGAGGCTTGCTCTGCATGTTGGCTGCGGTCAGCGCTTGGAGCGTCGGTATTGCTGGCATGGCTCCGGCCGCCGTTGCCGCGGATGTGCAGTCGAAGCAGTGGTACCTGGACGCGATGCGTGCCAAGGACATGTGGAAGATCACCACGGGTGAAGGCATCAAGGTGGCCGTCATCGACTCCGGTGTCAACCCGTCCGCGCCTTCGCTGAAAGGACAGGTTCTGAAGGGACTGGATACCACGGAGGCCGAGGGCGATGAGACCGACGACTACAGGGGGCATGGGACAACCATGGCCGAGTTGATCGCCGGCACGGGGAAGGGCGGTGGCCTGCGAGGTCTCGCTCCAGGAGTGAAGATCATTCCATTTCGGATCTCCGACACAGAGTTTCAGAACGGACGTCGGGTGAACGGCCAGGACGCGCCGGATGCTATCCGGGCTGCGGCAGATAGTGATGCGCAGATCATCAGTATGTCGTTCGGTAGCGATTACTCAAGCCTGGCAGAGAGGCAGGCAGTCGAGTACGCAGAGAGCAAAGGCAAGTTGTTCTTTGCCGCTGCTGGCAACAACGCCAAGGAGGGCAACAAGGCTCACTATCCGGCTGCTTATCCAGACGTAGTCGGTGTTGCCGCGGCTGATCGTGAGGGTCAGGTAGCCGAATACTCCCAGCACGGCGACAACGTGGACATCGCCTCGCCCGGAAACGACATTCCGGCTTGGTGCGACGAGAAGTTCCAGCGCTACTGCGACGGTGACGGCGGTACCAGTTCCGCCACCGCCATCGCCTCTGCCTCCGCAGCCCTGGTCTGGTCGATGCATCGGGAATGGACCGCGAATCAAGTCCTCCGCGCGCTCATCGACACCGCGGGCCGGGACTGGAAGAAGGGCACCCGTAGCAACTACCTCGGCCACGGTCTGATCCGTCCCCGCCAGATCATCCTCGACGGCAAGGGTGACCCGGGTGCGGGGGATGTGAACCCTCTCACCAACGAGAAGGCGTCTGGCGCCGCAAACCCGCCTGCCCCCTCTGCACCAGCTTCGTCACAAGCCCCGAAGGGCAACTCCGGTGACCAGGCCGCCGCGGCAAACTCCAGCAAGAACGCTGATGACGACAGCCAGTTGGGCCTGATTATCGGCGCGGCCGCAGCCGTAGTCGTCCTCGCGGCTGGGGCCTTCGCGGTAGTCCGCAGGCGCCGCAGCGCCTGATTACGGCTTCCTTCAACCACTCAGCCCACCAAGCCGTCGCGCCGGACGCACGCACCGCCACGACGCAATCCATAGAAAACACAGGGAAGGAAGATCGACACATGGCAGTCCAGAAGGTTGGCGATCAAAGCCTCAAGGATTTCCAGGACGAAATCTCGAGGAACTTCGAGGACGTCAAGGGTCAGCTGAAGACCCTCCAGGGCGTCATCGACGGCGTTGAAGGTCACTGGAAGGGCGTCGGCGCCGGCGCCTTCGACGCGAAGCAGACCGAGATCAACCAGGGCATGGTGCGCATCGCCAAGATGCTGCTCAACTTCCAGGAAGCGATTCAGGTCACCCGTACCACCGCCGGCAACACCGATGACGAGGTCTACCAGGCCCTGCACGGGGTCGACGTGACCGCCGGCTTCTCCGGTGACGCAGGTGCGACCAGGGCGGCGACCTCGAACATCGCCGGCTACTGACAGAGCCCCTCGGCATTGCGCATTCAGTAGCCAACACACCAGGCACAAGCGGTAATTGGAGGACCCGTGGCACAGCAGAACGACGGCATGATGGTCGTCACCTACTCGTCGCTGGACGAGGCGGCGAGTCAGATCGAGAAGCAGGCGGCACGCCTGGATCAGAGCCTTGAGGCCATCCAGACGAAGATCCGTGGCGTTTCCAACACCTTCGAAGGTGAAGCCAAGACCGCGGCGGATGCTGCTCACAAGAAGTGGGACACCGAGACGCGGGCTATTCACCAGGCCCTGAAGGGCATCGCGAAGGCGGTTCGCGAAGCGGGCCCCGCGTACCAGGCGGGCGACAAGAAGGCTGCCAGCAACTTCTAAGAGCTGTGCGGCAGGATGGGCAACAGGGTGGGCACGCGCGGGAGGTGCCCACCTCTGTCTTTGCCCGGTGCGTGAGTAGGCTCAGGCGGCTCGGCACCTACACGGGGGAAATTGCGCATGGAATGCCTACGCCACGACGACCCGTCACAGATCGGGCCCTACATCACCCTGGTCCGGTTCGACGCAGGGAGCACGGAAGGAACCGTTCCCGACCGCCGCTACATTGCCCGCAGCGCCGACAGCGATCGCACGGTCATCGTGTCCATCCCGCGTACCGGAGTCGACCCGAGCCGCTGGGCGGTTGAGGCGGAGGAGGTGCGCCGGTTCTCAATACCGGGTCTGCTGCCGGTCGCAGAAGTTGGCGGCACTCCGGGCTTTCCCTGGCAAGCGGCGCCGTACGTCCCCGCCCTCCCGCTCACAGCAGTACTGACGGCTAACGGCGGACTCCTGCCGGAACCCGCCGTACGCGCCCTGGGTGCCGCCCTCGCCCAGACCCTGGTCACTGCCCACGCCCAGGGTGTGACGCACGCGGGCTTGTCGCCCTCTGCGGTGCTGCTCACAGCTGGGGGCCCTCGCCTGGCCTGTTTCGGAGCCGTACGTGCAGCAGCCCCGGACGGCGAACAGCGCGCCGGCCTCCAGGGACTGGACCCTGGCAGCCTCGCTCCGGAACAAGCCCAGGGCGGTCGCCCCCGCCCACTGGGCGACGTGTACGCCCTGGGAGCAGTGCTCTCCTACGCGAGCACCGGCCACACACTCCCGGAACGCGCCGAAATCCCAGTTTCCCTGCGGGGATTGATCACCGCATGCCTCGCCCGCGATCCGGCGGCGCGCCCGCACGCGCACCAGATCCTCACAGACCTGACCTCGTCCGCGACCACCGCAACCCCGGGGGCCACTGTCATGGACTCCGCCGTCCCGTTCTCGCTGCCCGCGCGGGTGGTCGCAGCCCTGGCCCGCCAGTCGGCGGACGTCCTGGCCGCCGAACTACCCATCCCTATTCCCCTGTACTGAGGCTGATGTTCTCCCCACTCGTCCACGACGACCCTTACCAGCTAGGGGCCTACCGTCTCGTCGCCCGTCTCGGCAGCGGTGGCATGGGCACCGTCTACCTCGCTCGCTCAGCCTCGGGCCGTACGGTCGCGCTCAAGACCATGCAAGCCCGCATCGCCACCGACCCCGTTTTCCGGACTCGATTCCGGCTCGAAGTGGACGCTGCCCGCGTCATCGGCCCCGTCCACGGCGCCCGGGTCTTCGACGCCGACCCGCTCGCCGAGACTCCCTGGCTGGCGACGGAGTACGTCCTGGGCCCGCAACTGGACGATGCCGTCGCCCTCTCCGGCTCCCTCCCGGAGCCCGCGGTGCGTGCCTTGGGGGCTCTGCTGTGTGCCGCCCTGGCTCAGCTCCATGACTCGGATGTGGTCCACCGCGACCTCAAGCCGTCCAACATCATGATCACGGCGGACGGCCCCAAAGTCATCGACTTCGGCATCGCCCGCGCCATCGGCGACGACCGCCTCACCCGCACTGGTGCGGCCGCCGGCACCCCCGCCTACATGTCCCCGGAACAGGCGACCGGCCAAGAGCACACCTCCGTTGGCGACGTCTTCGCCCTGGCCGGCGTCCTGACGTACGCCGCCACTGGCCACGGCCCCTTCGGTTCAGGTCAGCCCGCGGACCTCCTCTACCGTGTCCGCTACGCCGAGGCTGACCTCACCGGTCTCCCGCAGCCCCTGATCCCCATCCTGGCCCGCTGCCTCAGCAAGAACCCGGCCGACCGTCCTTCGACAACGGAACTTGCAGCCCAACTGGGCACTTGCCCCTCCGACTTCGCTCAGCACCTCCCCGAGTCCCTGCTCGCTGAGATCGCACGCCGAGCGGAAAGGGTGTGGAGTGTCCCGCCGCACCGCCTCCTGCCTCCGGCGGACACGTCGCCGGAGTCGCCGTCGGTTCCCCTGCCACGTACCGTGTCTCGCCGCAAGCTACTGACGGTGGGCGGTGGTTCCGTCATGGGCGTGGCTGCGGCAGGAGCAGGAGCGTGGGCGTGGTTCGGCAGGAAGAGAGCGGACGACGAGACGAGCAGTCCCACCAGCACCCCCGGTGACGCGCCTCGTGCCCTGTGGCAGACCGACACCGGCAATGACGGGACGCACCAACTCATCATGCCCATAGGCGATGTGATCGCGACCTGGTCGCGCGGGGAGTTCGCTGCTCTGGACGCCAAGAGCGGCGAACGGCGCTGGTCGTCTCGACTGCTGAGCGAAACGCATCAGATCATGTCGGACGGCACGGCGCTCTACGGATTCCTCCCGAAGGGGTACGGCGAGCAAGGGTCGTACGTCGGCGACAAGGGCCTGTCCGTGCACACCTTCACGCCCGCCCCCGGAACCCCACACCGTCGCATTGGCCAATACTCCGAATTCGCCGACTCCGTCGACGACGCGGAAGTGCTCGCCGTCGGTGATGGCGTGCTCTGTCTGGGGGCCCGGAAGGAGGTGCTGTCCCACGACGTCAATGAGAGGTCCAAGGATTGGTACCTGCTGGCCATCGATCTCCGTACGGGCAAGAAGCTCTGGGAGAAGCATGCGAGGCAGTTCTACCCCGGCGACGAGGCGGGGGCAGTCACCGCGAAAGCCGTCGGGAAGCGCCTGATCGTCTGCCGGAAAGAGACAACTGGGTCGAACCCCCTGGTTATTGAGCCGCATTTCAGCGTATATGCCGTGGACATCCGTACGGGCAAGTGGCTCTGGGGTATGGACATCCCCAGGGAGAGTGATGACAAGTCATACATGATCCCGGGCCAGCTCGCCCTGGACCAGGAGCACGTCTATGTCGCCAGCGGATACGTCTGGGCACTGCGGCTCTCCGACGGCGAGGAGGCCTGGAAGTTCGGGAAGGGCCGAAATCGAGGTGCGGTCGCCGAAGGTGCCCGGCTCTACGGCACTCCGGCCGTGAAAGACGGCGTCGTGTACGCGGCCGAGGGCACCCGCGGACTCGTCGCCCTGAATGCCGCAACCGGAAAGTTGCTGTGGGAGGAAGCGGAGGACTTGACCAAGGACGAGGAACCTTACCTCGATCTCCCACCGATCATCGGCAAGAAGTACGCTTACGCCCGCCTCACCACGGGCCTGAGCGCCGTTGATGTCCGTACCCACAAGTCCGTTTGGACGTACCGGACTTCGGCTGTTCACTTCGGGGCGCATGAGGGAGCCAGGCGGCTCGTCTGCGCCGACGGCACCACCATGACCGCCCTGCCGTTCGAGTAAGAAAGCAACTCCACGATGATCCCCCTCAGCACTGGTGATCCACTGCGCCTCGGCCCGTACCGCCTCCTCGGCGCACTAGGCGAAGGCGGGATGGGGAAGGTCTACTTCGGTCGGGACAACGCCGGACGGAAAGCAGCAGTCAAGGTCCTCCGCCCCGAGCTCGCGCACGATCAGAACTTGGCTCAGCGATTCGTGCGCGAGGCCCAGACCGCACAGGCTGTGACCAGCAGTGGCGTTGCGCGGGTCCTCGGGGCGCAGTTGGAGGGCGGACGGCCCTGGATCGCAGCGGAATTCCTGGCGGGCCCGACGCTCGATGAGGCAGTCACCGCATACGGGCCGATGGACGAGGCCGGTTTTCGCGCCCTTGCCGCGTCACTTGCTCGCACCATTCAGGACATCCACGATGCGCGCCTGGTCCACCGCGACCTCAAGCCGTCCAACATTGTGCTCACCTCCCGCGGCCCCCGCATCATCGACTTCGGAATCGCCCGTCCCGAGCACGGACTGACACTGACCACGACCGGCCAGATCCCGGTCACACCCGGATACGGCGCACCCGAGCAGGTACTCGGGCAACGAGTCGGTCCGGCGGCTGATGTCTTCTCACTCGGCGCGGTTCTCGCTTACGCGGTCAGTGGGCAGCGTGCCTACGACGGTCCCCATGCGGCGGGCGTGCAGTACCAAGTCGTCCACGGTGAGGCGGACTTGCGCCTGGTACCCGACCAGATCCGGCCTCTGGTCCTCCCTTGCCTGGCCAAGGACCCGGCGCACCGTCCGCTGCCCGAACAGATCGCGCGGGCCCTCGCGCCTCCCAAGGGTGCCGACAAGGTCTGGCGCCAGGGCCCGTTGGCCGCAGACATCACGCGACGTGAGACCGCGGCCGCATCACTGGCTTCGACGTACACGGCAGAGGGTTCCCCCAGGCCGTCCCGACGCCGCCTTCTGACCGTCCTCGGCGTGGGCGTCACTGTCCTTGCGGCCGGCGGTGGCACCACTGCCTGGTGGCTCAAGGCCGGCCAGAACACCCAGAAGGCGGTCGCCGTCCCTCCCGCCGCCAGAACACCGACGGCATCGCCTTTGGCGCCCAGCCAGAGCCTGACGCCTCTGTGGGGGCCCTTGTCCGGAGCGGGAGTACGTACCCCGGCTCCCCTTCCGGTGCGCGACGTTGTGCTCCACGAGGCAGCGGACGGCGGACTGACCGCCCGCAAGGTGATGGACGGGAAGCAGAAGTGGCGCGCCCCCGATGTGGTGGCGTCCGCCGGCTATCTCACGATCGCCGACAGGCTCGTCGTGGGCGCCGATGCGGAAGGCTCGCTGCACGCGTTCATCGCCTCGACCGGCGTGCATGCCTGGACGGCTTCCGGCACTACGGAAAAGCTCCTGGCCGCGGACGCCCGCGCGGTGTACGTAATGACCCGGGAACGGCAGCTGCGCGCCGTGAGCGTGGCGACGCGGAAGGTGCTGTGGTCGATCCCCACGCCCGTACGGACATCAGGAGCCGAACCACCAGCGGCGGCGGCCGGCAAGGGGCGTCTGGTCCTGTTTCCCGCTGACGGCAATGTGATCGCCGTGGACACGGCCACAGGGCGTACAGCATGGGACCTCCCCAATCAGGGGGATTCAGCCCTGGCGCCGGCAGTTGTGAACGACAAGGTCTACCTCGGAGGATGGACACTGACTGCTCGCTCGCTCGACGACGGCAAGAAGCTGTGGTCTGTGCCGGCAGAGTACGGAGGATGGGGCCCTCCAGCCGTTCGCGGTGACCAGGTGTACGCCGTCGACGACGAGCTGCACCGCTGCAGAGTGAGCGACGGTAAGAAGCAGTGGAAGGCCGATACCGGGGGAAACGTCGGCACTCGGATGCCGCCTGCCGTACAGGGCGGCACTGCGTGGATCGCCAAGCGGAATGACGAGGGGCTCATTGCCGCGAGTACCCGCACCGGCAAAGAGGTGTTCCCATATCAGTCCAGCGGCATCGGTGCATACACGGTGTCGGGCGATGGCAATCGCATTTTCGTCACTCAAGCCGGTTTCATCGCCGCCCTGCCGGTCCGCCCCTGACCGTTGGCCGAGTTACAGCAGATGGACGGCATCACGACCCGAGGTGGGCACGCGGCCTGCCCTGTCTCGTGTCTGCTCAGCTGTCGAGCGCAGCCGCTGGAGTCCTGCCCTTCTCAGCCTCGTCGGCCCGGGCGGCGAAGACAGTGGCAAGGTCCTTGACCAGCGTGGCATCGATGTCTGTCTGGCGGGAGGCATCGACGCTGACCCACATGATGACGGTGCCGAGTCTCACCTGCGCGACAGCGCGTTTGTCACCTTGGTAATTGCTCGTGCCCAACGCGGCTTGGCGCTGCTCGCCCACACTGCCAAGGTCCAGGCTCTCGGGCATGCCCAGGCCTTTCCTGTACCAGTCCCAATGGACGTCGAAGGCATCTTCGGCGGCTTTTTCATCCTGATAGGTCATGGCCCAGAACCCGATCTCCGCCTTCTTCTTCTCGAAGCGTGAGGTCCCAACGAATCGGGCGCCCTCGCAGGCCTGCTTCTCCTTCTCGGGACACAAGCTGCCCCTGAGGTCGCCCTCCATGGTGTCCGCGGCAGGCCCACTGAGGACCTCCCAACCCGGCACGGCCCTCGAGTCCGGCACCACGGCCTTCATCTGCTGCTCGCTGAGCGCCGACGCCTCGCCCCCGCTGCTCTTTCCGCAGCCGGCCAGCACCAGCACAGCACCGGCCACCACGATCCGTGCGAACCGTCGTTTCCTCATGGAGTCTCCTGTGGACGTTGCGTTGCGTCCTGTACGACGTCCCGCCGTTCCAGAAGGACTGCGTCCTCTTGCTGCACGCTGCAAGGGGACGCATGGTGTCGGGCTGACTGGCGGCACATCGAAGCTCCAGTTGTGAACGGTGACTTGAGCAAGGCCATCCGTCTTCAACCGGAGCTTCGACGCTTGATGGGGTACCGCTGACGTCGCACGGCCGCGACTCCCTCTTACGGTGCGCCTTCATCGTGAGGGCACTCATCGGATTGCTCGACCGCCTTGGTGTAAGCGGGGATCAGACGTTTCATCGCGGATTCGTCATCCCGGCCGGATGTAAATACCTGGATGACGGTGAACAAATCCTGCCTGGGGTGGGCTGAGTCGGCGCACCCCTCTGTTTTGCCGACGGCTCCGGTACCTGAATAAAGGTACTTCTCGTCATCCGATACCTGCCCGGGGGCCACCTTTGCGTGTACGGCGGCCACATCGATCACCCTGTCACCCGCCGCTTTCCCCCACCATACCCGGCTCGCGATGACAGCAACTTTTCCATCCACGATGATGTTGCATCGAGTAGTTCCGCCGGAGGGTGACTCTTTTTGCGTGGAGATTTTCTCTCCGGGTGGCAAGAACGGTGACAGTAGGTCGGATTTCACGCTTACGCCGCACAGCGAGTCCGGGACGGCGTACTTCCGCTCTTCGCTCTTTGAGTTTGAGCATGCTGACAGCGCGATTCCGAGGACGATGGCTGTCGCCAGGAACGCAACCTTCCTTGGGGGCAGTGAGAGTCTGGCACGGGAGTACATCAAGACTGAAGGCCTCTCTGGACGGGGTGAGAGTTACTCAAGCTGCGAGATCGATCGCCGAGGGTGTGGCATCAGATGTCTGTCTTGAGGTCCGCTGCCATGGAATTCACACTCGCCTCGGACGCCCTGAATCCGCTCTGGGTGCCAGTGCGCGCCCATTCCCCTACATCCTCAAGGCCAGTTCTCTTATGTGCCTCTGCCGCAAGTTCAGCTGCCCTCTCGGTGTACTTGGTGTTGCTCTCCAGACCGCTTTCCCAATGCTCACCCATGACGGGGCCGGCCTCATCCTTGGCCTTGCCCTCGGCGTCCTTGAACACCTCTTCGAGGATCATGCTGGTCACGGTGCCGGCGGCCCCTCCTGCTGCAGCCCCTCCTACGGGGCTGGCGATGAAGGTTGTGCCGACGCCAACGCCTGTGCCTACCACGCCCGAGATTCCGTTCTTCAACTGCGCCACCGAGTGCTCGTAGGCCTTGTCCTTCTCTTCGGCCTCTCCGGCAACGGCTTCCGCGCGGGCTTGTGCAAGGGTTCCCGAGACTTCACCCGATCCGTGTGCAATTTGTTCAACGACAAACTGTGGGTCGTTGGAGTAGCGCAGGTCTGCTGGAAGGTCGGGGTTGAGGTGATAGTCCATGAGGCTCGCCATGTAGGCTTTCTGACCCACTTCAACTGCAGCGTAACCTTCGTCGTCCTGGCCAACGGTGAACAGGAATCGCGTCACGTCCCGATGATTCATCTCTGCCTGAGAGCCGGCGAGCGGGAAGAGCCTGTTCGTGTCGTCGTCACCGTCATTGGTCATCGCTCGGTTGATGTCCGGCAGATACTCTGACGCGATCTGGCCCATGCTGTCTGACATGAAGCCATGATCGGTAAGGCGCGCGCTGTCCTCCGAGATGGACTCGACGATGCTTTTCATGAGGTTGGCCTGCCCCGCGTTGTGCGGCGGCGTGTCGACGGTGGGCAGCTCGCCGGCCGGGTGACCCGTCGTCGCCGCTTCCAGGGCCAGTGCCAGGTTGTTGCGGCCCTCGATGCTGTCTTCCCGTTCACTGTCCATCTCGGGCGGCCAGTCGCGCTCCTCGAAGAGGTAGTCGAAGTTGGAGAGCTCGTCCTTGACCTCCTTCCCGTCTTTGTCCTTCGTCTTGAAGTCGTGATCCTCGTCCTTCGTGACAAAGTCATCGTTGAAGAAGTCGGTGGCCGCATCAGGGCTGTTGGACAGCGCCTTCAAGAAGCCGATCATGGGATCATGCCCGGAGTCCGTGCCGGTACGGTTGAGATCCGGGTCCATCCCCATCGGCGACCACACGGCCGCCCCGTGGCGGCCGTTGCTGGTGTGCTTCTTCTCGGTGTCCATCAACGCGGAGCCGTAGTCCGTGAGGAACCTGTCCTCGAAATTCCCCCAGCGCATGAGGTTGCTCATCACCTGGAAGCCCATTGGCCCGCCGTTCTTGTGCACGGGCTGGCTGCCGAGGTTCGTCATGTCGACCCGCCACTGCGACATCTCAGGAGTGTCCGCCTGGGAGGCCGTGGCGAGCGTGAGGCTGAGATTCTTCTGGAGATCGTCGAGCTGTTCGCGGCGCTCGCTGTAGACGTCCCGGTTCTTGTACGGGTCGGTGATGTCCGTCCAGAACTCCAGCGTTCCCTTTGCCTTGAGGGTCGAGGCGAAGTGTTCGGCGAAGATCTCGTCGCCGGAGTACTCCTTCAGCCCGGCATTGAGCTCGTCGAACTCCTTGACCGTCAGATCCTCGGGATTCTTCCCAGCCAGCGCGGCCAGCCTCTCCGCCTTCTTGATCGCGGCGTCTGCCGAGTCGCGGTCCTTGTACACGGCCCCGGAGAAACCGTAATCCGTGAGGTCAACGAGTGCCTTGAGGGCTTCGGAGGCGGAACTGTCCATCCGCGTGGCCTCCTTGAGAATCCCCTCAAGTTCATCGCGCAAGTCATTGGCATCCTTCTGACCCGTGGAGCTCTTCGAGTCAGGATTCACGTCGACACGGAACCCGCTGCCCTCTGCCTTGACGGTCAGATGCTTCCCGCGCCCCCGTTCGATGGCTTCCTTGAGCAGGCGCTGCTGTGTCTTCAGCTCGTCACGCGTATCCTGAAGAATGTCGCGGATCGACTTCGCCTGCTTCTGTGCGTCGTCGAACTCGCCCGCGGTCTTGCCGATGAACTCCCGGGAGACCGTGGCGTTGTAGCCGGCCCAGTTGGCCTTGATGGCTTTGCCCCGGAGTCCTTCCCGTGCGTCCTTCTCAAGCTCTTTGAGCTTCGTGAGCATGCTCGTCCAGTCGGTGACCGTGTCATCGAGCAGCTTGAAGTTGGCCGAGTGAAGGGCTTCGAAATCCATGAGGTGTACCCCTAGTCCTTCTCGTCCTTCTTGTCCTTCTCGCCGTACACCGCGTTCTCCTTGCCCGGCGGTGCGTACGACTCGTCGAAGCCGCTGTCGAGTGTGTGGATGCTGCTCACGTGGCGCTCGATGAAGATCTCGTCGCCCTGGTGCGCATTCTTGGTGAAGTCCATGTGGTTCGAGATGAGCGCGCAGGCGTCCATGACCGAGCCGAGCTGCTTGTCCCAGCGCAACGAGACATGTGACAGCGCCCCGCCGAGGGCGAAGCCCTGGGTTGTGAGACTGGTTCCGGCCGAGTCGGTGCTGGTGACCCGCGCCTCGTTCCACAGGCGGTTGTACAGCTTGAACGCCTCGTCACCGATCGCGGCCAAGTCCTTCTGGTTGACCTGGAGATCACCCTGAGGGCTGCCTGCGTTGGGCCTGTCCTCCGGCGGTAGCCCGTTGAGCTGCATCTGCGTCGAATGCCTCTCAGCCGCCGACGCCTTCAACTGCTCCCACTCGTCCCACGCCATCTGCGGGTCCTTCCCCCGTGCGTACCGATGGACGGTCACATTCCGCCCAACCTATTGATGTGCTCCAACTACTCGCAAGCGCCGTCCGGCGCATCGGTTTTGAGGCCGTACATCAGGTTGTCCATGGCGTGATCCATTTAGACCGCCGCGCCGATCACGAGTGAAGGTCCGAAGCCATGAGCCCCGTCTGCACCAGCGGGTTCCCCCGCTGCCGTGAGACGAAGATGCCCCGCCCCGCCGGCATCGGGCGCATCCTCGCGCCGCCGAGTACGTCTCCCTCTTGCGGGTCACCGGAAAGGAGCACACCCTGCGCGCCCAGTTCCATCATCCGCTGCATGAACGGTTCGTACGCGGCGCGGCTGGCACCGGCCCCGCTGCGGGCGATGATGAAGCGGACGCCCACGTCGCGTGCGAAGGGCAGCAGTTCCGTGAGCTTGCTCAGGGGGTTACCGCTCGAAGTGGACACCAGGTCGTAGTCGTCCACGACCACATACACCGACGGTCCCTGCCACCAGCTGCGGTCCCTCAGCTGCTGTGCCGTGACATCCGCCGACGGAGTACGGCGCTGCATCAGATCCTCCAGCGCGTCGACGTGGTGGTCCATGTTGTTGGACATGGGCACATACTCGGCCAGGTGTGTGGCCGGGGTCACGTCCAGCAGTGCGCGACGGTTGTCGATCACGAAGAGCTTGCAGGCGTTTCCGTCGTACCGCTCGGTCAGCTGCTTGATGAGCAGCCGCAGCAGATTGGACTTGCCGGACTCGCTTTCGCCGAACACCAGGAAGAACGGGTCGCGCTCGAAGTTGAGGAAGACCGGTTCCAGATTGTTCTCGTCGATACCGAAGGCGACTCCGCGCTCCGGGTGCGCGAAGCCCGCCGGAAGGTTGCCCACCGGCAGTTCGCGCGGCAGCAGCCGCACTGCCGGGGCTCCCGGTGCCGTCCAGTGCCGGGTGACTTCCTGTGTCATGGCCGCCGTGGCCTCCGACAGGTCGCTGTCGGAGTTGATGCCGTCGATCCGCGGAACGGCTGCCATGAAGTGCAGCTTCTCCGGGCTCAGACCGCGTCCCGGTACGCCGGCCGGGACGTTGACGGCCGCCTTGCGGTCCACCTCGGAGTCCATCGTGTCGCCAAGACGCAACTCCAGCCGGTTCATCAGGTGGTCCTTGAGGTTCGCTCGGACCTCCATCGAACGTGAGGCCGTGAGGATCACATGGATGCCGTAGCCGAGACCGCGCGCCGCGATGTCCAGGACCGCCGGCTCCAGGCCTTCGTAGTCCGTGCGGAAATTGCCCCAGCCGTCGATGACCAGGAACACATCACCCCACGGCTGCTCCGTCATCGAGATGTCACCGCGCGCCCGCAGCCTGCGGAACGTGCCGATGGAGTCGATGCCCGCGCTGCGGAAGTACTCCTCGCGCCGCGACAGGATGCCGTACACCTCGGCGACCGTGCGCCGCACCCGCTCAGGATCGAGGCGGGACGCGACCCCGCCGACATGCGGCAGGCCGGCGATCGAGGACAGGCCGCCACCACCGAAGTCGAGGCCGTAGAACTGCACTTCCTGCGGCGTGTGCGTCAACGCGAAGGCCGAGATGAGCGTCCGCAGCAGGGTCGACTTGCCCGACTGTGGGCCACCGACGATCTGCATATGGCCAGCTGCTCCCGAGAAGTCCCGGTAGAGAGTGTCGCGGCGCTGCTCGTACGGCTTGTCGACCACACCCAGCGGGACGACGAGACGGCCCGCGCCCTCGTACCCGGGCTGCGTCAGGCCGCGGCCCTCCACTCCCGCGAGTCCGGGCAGCAGCTCGTCCAGCGGCGGTGGGTTGTCCAGCGGGGGCAGCCATACCTGGTGGGCCTCCGCACCCCGCCCCTCCAGCCGGCGCACGATCACATCGAGTACGGAGTCGGCCAGTGCGTCGTCCTCCGCCGTACGCGCCTCCGGCACCTGGCGCTGAGCGGTGGGTTCGGCGTACCTGACCGGCACCGGAGCGGCCGTGAACGGTACGGGCCTGCGGTCCACCGGAAGCGGTCCTCCGAGAGAAGCCGCCTGCTGGGGGTTTGTGCGGTACACCCCGGAGACGTACGCCGCCTTGAACCGCACCATCTCGTCCGTGCCGTACTTCAGGTACCCGGAGCCGGGAACGTTGGGCAACTGGTAGGCATCGGGCACACCCAGCGCCGCACGCGACTCGGCCGCGGAGAAGGTCCGCAGGCCGATCCGGTACGACAGATACGTCTCAAGCCCGCGCAGCCGGCCCTCTTCCAGGCGCTGCGAGGCCAGCAGCAGATGGACGCCCAGCGAACGGCCGATACGTCCGATCTGCACGAACATCTCGATGAAGTCCGGCATGGCGGTGAGGAGTTCACTGAACTCGTCAATGACCAGAACGAGTGACGGGATGGGCTGCAGCGGGGCACCCGCCGCGCGCGCCTTCTCGTAGTCGTGGATGTTGGCGTAGTTCCCCGCGTCGCGCAGCATCTCCTGCCGGCGGTTGAGTTCGCCGCGGATGGAGTCGCCCATGCGGTCCACCAGCGTCAGGTCGTCCGCAAGGTTGGTGATCACCGCGGCGACATGCGGCATTTGGGACATGCCGGCGAAGGTGGCGCCACCCTTGAAGTCCGCGAGGACGAAGTTCAGCGTCTCCGAGGAATGCGTGACAGCCAGGCCAAGTACGAGCGTGCGCAGCAGCTCTGACTTGCCGGAACCGGTCGCACCCACGCACAGCCCGTGCGGGCCCATACCTTCCTGGGCCGCCTCCTTCAGGTCCAGCATCACCGGAGTGCCGTCTTCGCCGACGCCGATCGGGACGCGCAGCCGCTCGGCCTGGGAGCGCGGGCGCCAAGTGCGGCTGACGTCGACGGACGCCGCGTCGCCCAGGTTCAGCAGGTCGGTGAAGTCGAGGTTGGCGAGCAGCGGTTCGTCGTCGTCTCCGCCGGAGGCCATGCGGAGGGGGGCGAGCTGGCGGGCGAGTGCCTCGGCCGCCTCGCGGCTCAGCAGGTCGGGCGTCCCGTCGTACACCAGGCCGTGTCCCGACTCCAGTTGAAGCGAGTCGGGGTGCACGGTCACGGACAGGCTTCCGCGCGCCCCGGTGACCTCGCCCGGTACGACCTCGATCACGGTCACGCCCTGCAGACCCTCGGCTGCCGCCAGCGCCGATACGGGGGGCACCGACTGGCCGTCGAGTACGACGACGATGTGCGGCTGGTCCAGCAGCGGCTGGCCGCCGCCCTGGAAGCGGGGACGGCCCTCGAGCCGCCCGGCGAGCATCTCTTCCAGATCCCGTGCGTCGGTCGTGATGAGGCGGCGACTGCCCGCTCCGTCACCGGCCCCAGGAGCCTGGACATGCGGTAGCCACTTCGCCCACTCCCACTGCGGGGCTGCCTCGCGCCCGGCGGCAATGGCGATGACCAGGTCTTCGGGGGAGTGCAGGGAGGCGAGCGAGCCGACCATCGCGCGGGCCGTGGAGCGGACGGACTCCGCGTGGCCGCTCACCGTCACGTGATAGAAGGCGCGCAGCGAGACGGCCATGGGCAGGCCGTCGAGCGTGCCGTGTGCCGTCAGGAACTGCGCCATCGCGCCCGCGGTGAGCGGTTCCAGCTCGTCGACGGGCGCGGTGTCGGGGGCGATGATCGGGGTCGCGAGCTGCTGGCTGCCCAGGCCGATGCGTACCTGCCCGAAGTCGTCGTCGCCCACGCGGCGTTCCCAGACTCGGCTTCCTTCGGCCACCAGCGCCCACAACTGCTCCGGGGACGGGTGCAGATAGAACTGCGCGTCACGCTGCAGGTGGGCGGTCCGCAGAACCGCACGCCGGGTCTGAGTCAGGTACTTGAGGTAGTCGCGTCGCATGTCGGCGAGCTGCCCCTGGGTGCCGCGCCGGTAGCGGACCAGCATGGCGATGCCCATGCCGACCGTCGACGCGATCATCACCATGCCCATGATCCGCATGATCGGATTCGGGGTCATGAAGAAGAAGACGACAGAACCGCCCATTCCCAGCATCGGCAGCAGCTGCATCAGCGCCCCCTCCTGCTGCCCTCGTGGCAGCTCGGGCGGGGGTTGCAACTGCACCTGCTCGCCGGGTACTTCGGAGGGCAGGGCCCGAGGTGGGCGCTTCACGACGATCTGGCTCACAGCTCACCAATTCCCTTGCCGGATGGAAATGTTCCTATCGGCGCCCCCGTGGCGACGGGTTCCATCCGCGGGGAGGGATCCTACTTGCGTGGCCGGTCAACGGTTGGCGGTAGGGTGGCGCGACGCGTTTGCTCGCCCGTGAACTACCGCAAAAAAAGGGTCATTCGGGGAGCAAGCGAGGCTCACGATCCATGAGAATCACGAGGGGGAGCAGCAGGTGAGTATGACGGCCTCAGCGGCGGCCACCGGAACCGGTCACCCGGGTCCCGGAACTCCGTCCGGCGGCGGAACCGGTTTCTGCCGAGTCACGGTCGTCGCGCCGGACGGCCGCGTCGACGTGGCACTGCCCGAAGACATCCCCGTCGCCGACCTCTACCCGGAGATCCTCCGCCTGTCCGGGCAGAGCCCCGCGGAGGGTGCACCGGTCGGGTACCACCTCGTGCGTCGCGACGGCACCGTGCTCGACGGCGCGCGCTCCCTGGCGGCCCAGCGCATCCTCGACGGCGAGCTCCTGTCGCTGCGGCCCTTCGCCGAATCGCTGCCCCCGGCGGTCTTCGACGACGTCTCCGATGCCGTCGCCTCCGCCGTCGCCCGCGACCGCACGCTGTGGAACGACAGCCTGATGCGCGGCGCCGGGCTCTTCGGCGGATCCGTCCTGCTGGTCCTTCTCGCCTTCGTGTTGTGGACCGCCGACCCCCGGCACGACATGCACGGCCTGCCCGGCATTCTGGCCGCCGTCAGTGGCGTGATGCTGCTCGCGCTCGCCGGTGTACGAGCACGGGTGTACGACGACCGGGCCTCGTCCGTCGCTCTGGGCATCGGTTCCATGGCCAACGCGGCGGTCGCCGGAGCCGGACTCCTGCCCCTCGCCGAGGGGCAGGGGATCGGAAAGCTCCAGTTCCTGCTCGCCTGCGCCGCCGTTCTCGTCGTCTCCGTGATCCTGATGATCGTCGCCCCCGGCGGAGACGGTCCCTTCGTCGCTTTCGTCTTCGCCGCCGCCGTAGGCCTGCTGGTGACCTTCGCTGCGATCACGACCAAGATGGAGCCGGCCGAGACCGCTGCCGTGTGCGCCCCGCTCGCCGTGGGAGCCCTGGCTTTCCTGCCCGGTCTCTCCACGCGCTTCGCCCGCCTCCCCATCGGCTTCGAGCCGCCTCGTACGACCGTCGGCGACTACGGAAACGATCCCGCCCCTCAGGGCCCGGTCGACGCCGAGCGCATCGCAGCCCAGGTCCGGCGCGGTCACGAACTGCTGGTCGGCCTGGTCGGCGGCTGTGCGCTGGTGGCCCTCGGAGCCTCGGCGGTGCTCGGATTCTCCGACAACGTGTGGGGCCAGCTGCTCGCTCTCGCCACCGGCATCGCCATGCTGATGCGCGCCCACCTGTTCCGCTACACGGCGCAGGTCGGCTGCGCCCTGGCGGCCGGCCTCGGCTCGCTGGCCCTGCTCGGGGTCGGACTGTGCCTCAACCCGCCGAGGGGGCTGATGCTCGACGCCCTCAAGGGCGACGGCACAGCGCTCGACATCCGTACGGTCTGGCTCACCGCCGCGGTCGCCGGGGTCGCCGCGGTGATCACCGCCATCGGACTGATCGTGCCGCGCAAGGGCGTCACGCCCTTCTGGGGCCGCTCTCTGGAGATCGCGGAAGCCGCTGTGCTGCTGACGCTCGTACCGCTCTGCCTCGCGGTCTTCGACGTCTACCACTCCATCCGTGCGATGACCTCCTGACTGACTGGTACTGTGGGTGACGGCCGTTTGTGTACGCGCTCCCGGAGTATCTGGGTGCAGCGCTCATCGGACCTTCGCCTCCGAGTCACGGAAGCTCCCCTGAGATCAAGACCAGGGGCACTTGTGGGCGCATCGAACATCAAAGAGGAGTACCGCGTGTCTCTCGACGCCGCTACGAAGAAGCAGATCATGTCCGAGTTCGGCACCAAGGAGGGCGACACCGGCTCCCCTGAGGTCCAGGTCGCGATGCTCTCCCGCCGGATCTCGGACCTGACCGAGCACCTCAAGACGCACAAGCACGACCACCACTCCCGCCGTGGTCTGCTGATCCTGGTGGGCCAGCGTCGCCGTCTGCTGCAGTACCTGGCCAAGAAGGACATCCAGCGCTTCCGTGCGCTGGTCGACCGCCTCGGCATCCGCCGCGGTGCGGCCGGCGGTGCCAAGTAAGACGCCGTGAAGGGAGCGGTTCCCACTCTTAGGGGGCCGCTCCCTTTGCTGTACGTGCGCGACCTGCCGGACGGCATTTAGTCTGGTCGCACAAGGCAGTACCGAACGACAACGCAATACCGAACGACAACGCAATACCGAACGAACGAGAAGCCGCCTCACCGCCGCCGGTCCTCGGTAGTGGCCCCCGGAGAACCAAGCCCCGGGTGCTTCGATCGAAGACCGGCCCGCAGAACGAGCGCTTCTCGGCCACCGTCCCCCGCCACACGGGCGAGGGGACGAAGACGAGGAGAAAACGCTAGTGGAGAACGAGACCCACTACGCCGAGGCCGTTATTGACAACGGTTCCTTCGGCACCCGCACCATCCGCTTCGAGACGGGCCGCCTGGCCAAGCAGGCCGCCGGTTCCGCCGTGGCGTACCTGGACGACGACACCATGGTGCTGTCGGCCACCACCGCTTCCAAGAAGCCCAAGGACCAGCTCGACTTCTTCCCCCTGACGGTGGACGTCGAGGAGCGGATGTACGCAGCCGGCAAGATCCCCGGCTCCTTCTTCCGTCGTGAGGGCCGGCCCTCCGAGGACGCGATCCTCACCTGCCGCCTGATCGACCGCCCGCTGCGCCCCTCCTTCAAGAAGGGCCTGCGCAACGAGATCCAGATCGTCGAGACGATCATGGCGCTCAACCCCGACCACCTGTACGACGTGGTCGCGATCAACGCCGCCTCCTGCTCCACGCAGCTGGCCGGCCTGCCCTTCTCCGGCCCGATCGGCGGCACCCGTGTCGCCCTGATCAAGGGCCAGTGGGTCGCCTTCCCGACGCACACCGAGCTCGAGGACGCCGTCTTCGACATGGTGGTCGCCGGTCGCGTCCTGGAGGACGGCGACGTCGCGATCATGATGGTCGAGGCCGAGGCCACCGAGAAGACCATCGAGCTCGTCAAGGGCGGCGCCGAGGCGCCGACCGAGGAGCTTGTCGCCGCCGGTCTCGAGGCCGCGAAGCCCTTCATCAAGGCGCTGTGCAAGGCCCAGTCGGACCTCGCCGCCAAGGCCGCCAAGCCCACCGGTGAGTTCCCGGTCTTCCTCGACTACCAGGACGACGTCCTGGAGGCGCTGACCGCTGCCGTCAAGGGCGAGCTCGCGCAGGCGCTCACCATCGCCGGCAAGCAGGAGCGCGAGACCGAGCTTGACCGCATCAAGGAGGTCGCCGCCGAGAAGCTGCTCCCGCAGTTCGAGGGCCGCGAGAAGGAGATCTCCGGTGCCTACCGCGCGCTGACCAAGAAGCTGGTCCGCGAGCGCGTCATCAAGGACAAGGTCCGCATCGACGGCCGTGGCGTCACGGACATCCGTACGCTCGCCGCCGAGGTCGAGGCCATCCCGCGCGTGCACGGCTCGGCGCTGTTCGAGCGTGGCGAGACCCAGATCCTGGGCGTCACCACCCTGAACATGCTCCGTATGGAGCAGCAGCTGGACACCCTTTCCCCGGTGACCCGCAAGCGCTACATGCACAACTACAACTTCCCGCCGTACTCCGTCGGTGAGACCGGCCGCGTCGGTTCGCCGAAGCGCCGCGAGATCGGCCACGGCGCGCTCGCCGAGCGCGCCATCGTGCCGGTGCTGCCGACGCGCGAGGAGTTCCCGTACGCCATCCGCCAGGTCTCCGAGGCGCTGGGCTCCAACGGCTCCACGTCCATGGGCTCGGTCTGCGCCTCCACCATGTCGCTGCTGAACGCCGGTGTGCCGCTCAAGGCCCCCGTCGCCGGTATCGCCATGGGTCTGATCTCCGAGGAGATCGACGGCCAGACGCACTACGTCGCCCTCACCGACATCCTCGGTGCGGAAGACGCCTTCGGTGACATGGACTTCAAGGTCGCCGGTACGAAGACCTTCGTCACCGCGCTCCAGCTCGACACCAAGCTCGACGGCATCCCCGCCTCGGTCCTGGCCGCCGCGCTGAAGCAGGCCCGCGACGCCCGCCTCCACATCCTCGATGTGATGAACGAGGCCATCGACGTCCCGGACGAGATGTCCCCGAACGCCCCGCGGATCATCACCGTCAAGATCCCGGTGGACAAGATCGGTGAGGTCATCGGCCCCAAGGGCAAGATGATCAACCAGATCCAGGAGGACACCGGCGCCGACATCACGATCGAGGACGACGGCACCATCTACATCGGTGCCGCTCAGGGCTCGCAGGCCGAGGCCGCCCGCGCCACGATCAACGGCATCGCCAACCCGACCATGCCGGAGGTCGGCGAGCGCTACCTGGGCACGGTCGTCAAGACGACCACCTTCGGTGCGTTCGTGTCCCTGCTCCCGGGCAAGGACGGCCTGCTGCACATCTCGCAGATCCGCAAGCTCGCCGGTGGCAAGCGCGTGGAGAACGTCGAGGACGTGCTCGCGGTCGGCTCCAAGGTGCAGGTCGAGATCGCCGAGATCGACTCCCGCGGCAAGCTCTCCCTGATCCCCGTGATCGAGGGCGAAGAGTCCGCCGACGAGAACAAGGACGACGCTGCCCAGTGACGTCCCGTAGTTCCAGGACGACGGCCCGCACCTCTTCGGAGGCGCGGGCCGTCGCCCGTACCCAAACGCTTCTCAAGGGCGAGCACGGCATCGGCACCGTCCGCCGCACCGTCCTGCCCGGCGGCCTGCGGGTCGTCACCGAGACCCTGCCCTCCGTACGCTCCGCGACCTTCGGTATCTGGGCGAACGTAGGCTCCCGCGACGAGACGCCCTCGCTCGGCGGCGCCACGCACTACCTGGAGCACTTGCTCTTCAAGGGCACGCGACGGCGTTCTGCCCTCGACATCTCGTCGGCGATCGACGCGGTCGGCGGCGAGATGAACGCCTTCACGGCGAAGGAGTACACCTGCTACTACGCGCGCGTGCTCGACACCGACCTGCCGCTCGCCATCGACGTGGTCTGCGACATGCTCACCGGATCGCTGATCCTCCAGGACGACGTCGACGCCGAGCGCGGTGTCATCCTCGAAGAGATCGCCATGACGGAGGACGACCCGGGCGACTGTGTGCACGATCTGTTCGCGCACACGATGTTCGGCGACAGCCCCCTCGGCCGTCCCGTTCTCGGCACGGTCGACACGGTCAACGCGCTGAGCGCCGAGCGCGTCCGCCGCTTCTACAAGAAGCACTACGACCCGACCCATCTGGTCGTCGCCGCCGCGGGCAATATCGACCACGCCACCGTCGTACGCCAGGTCCGCAGGGCCTTCGAAAAGGCCGGCGCCCTGTCCCGTACGGACGCGGCCCCCACCCCGCCGCGCGACGGGAACCGGCCCCTGCGCACCGCCGGCCGCGTCGAGCTGCTGGAGCGCAAGACCGAGCAGGCCCATGTCGTCCTCGGCATGCCCGGCCTCGCCCGCACCGACGACCGCCGCTGGGCGCTCGGGGTACTGAACACCGCCCTCGGCGGCGGCATGTCGTCCCGCCTGTTCCAGGAGGTCCGCGAGAAGCGCGGCCTGGCCTACAGCGTGTACTCGTACACCTCGGGCTTCGCCGACACGGGCCTCTTCGGCGTCTACGCGGGCTGCCGTCCCAGCCAGGTCCACGACGTCCTGAAGATCTGCCGGGACGAGCTCGACCGGGTCGCGTCCGAGGGGCTCTCGGACGAGGAGATCGGCCGCGCCGTCGGCCAGCTTTCCGGATCCACCGTGCTGGGCCTCGAGGACACGGGCGCGCTGATGAACCGCATCGGCAAGAGCGAACTGTGCTGGGGCTCGCAGATGTCGGTCGACGACATGCTGAGGCAGATAGCCTCCGTCACGCCCGACGAGGTACGCGCGGTAGCAGGTGAGGTGCTGGGACACCGTCCCTCCCTGTCGGTGATCGGCCCGCTCAAGGACAAGCAGGCGGACCGCCTCCACGAAGCGGTCTCCTAACGTTAAGGAAGAGAGCAATGAGCAAGCTGCGCGTGGCCGTTCTCGGCGCCAAGGGCCGTATCGGCTCGGAAGCGGTACGAGCCGTCGAGGCCGCGGAAGACATGGACCTGGTCGCGGCTCTCGGCCGGGGCGACAAGCTGGAGGCCCTGGTCGATTCCGGAACCCAGGTCGTGGTCGAACTGACCACGCCGGCTTCGGTGATGGGCAATCTCGACTTCTGCGTACGCCACGGCATTCACGCGGTCGTCGGCACCACCGGCTGGACCGATGAGCGCCTCGCGCAGCTGGGCACCTCGCTCGCCGCATCGCCCGGGACCGGTGTCCTCATCGCTCCGAACTTCTCCATCGGCGCGGTTCTCACCATGAAGTTCGCGCAGCAGGCCGCGCGGTACTTCGAGTCGGTCGAGGTCGTGGAACTGCACCACCCGAACAAGGCCGACGCCCCGAGCGGCACCGCGACCCGCACCGCACAGCTCATCGCCGCGGCGCGGGCGGAGGCGGGCTGCGCCCCGCAGCCGGACGCGACCGTCACCGGGCTGGACGGCGCCCGCGGCGCGGATGTCGACGGCGTGCCCGTGCATGCCGTACGGCTGCGCGGTCTGCTCGCCCACCAGGAAGTCCTGCTGGGCGGCGAGGGCGAGACCCTGACCATCCGCCACGACTCGCTGCACCACAGCAGCTTCATGCCGGGCATCCTGCTGGGCGTCCGCCGTGTCGTATCCACTCCGGGCCTCACCTTCGGCCTGGAAAACTTCCTCGACCTGGGCTGACGGTCATGGGTGGAAAGATCACGTACTTCTTCCTCGCCACCGCGCTGGTGCTCGTCTTCGGCGTGGTGGCGCTGGAGGGGGTGCTGCTCATCCTGACCGGTGAGCCCGCCGCCATGGGGATGGGCGCGGTGGCGTTCCTGCTGCCGGTCGTCGGCGCCTGGTTCCTCTGGCACAACACCAGCTTCGCGCGCAACGCGCATCGGCTGGCCCGCGAGCTTGAGGCCGAAGGCGGTCTGCCGGTTCAGGAGTCGCGGCGTACGCCCGGCGGGCGGATCGACCGTGACGCGGCCGACGAGCTCTTCGCGCAGCGGAGGGCCGAGACCGAGGAGTCGCCGGACGACTGGCGCTGCTGGTTCCGGCTGGCTGTGGCCTATCACGATGCCCGCGACACCCCGCGTGCCCGCAAGGCGATGCAGCGCGCGATCACGCTGCGCAGAACAAGCCCCTCCGGCGTTTGAGAAGCGGGACCCGGGGGCGGAGCCGTCGTTCAGGCCCCGCGGTACTCGGCTCCCCAGGCCTCGATGGAGTCCGCCGCACGGTCGAAGGCCTCGGTGCGCGACAGGAAGTCCGCGTTGTGATCGGTCAGCAGGGGCAGCGCTTCCCCGCCCTGCAGTACGGCGACGAGCGCCTGCCCCTGTACGGTGCGCGGCAGCCCGAGCCAGCGCACGGGCTGCTGCACGGTCCGTACCGCCACGACGCGGTTCCACGGCACCGTCGTGGTCGAGAAGAAGGCCACGCGCCGCACGCCGTGCCGGCTGACCCAGACGCCCGCCCGCAGCAGCCTCAGCGAGGTGAAGATGAGCGCGAGCCCCAGGCCCAGACAGACGCCGGCGCCCGGCAGCGCACCGGCGAACGCGATGATCATCGCAGCGATGAGCACGAACGAGGCGAGCAGCAGCAACAGCGCCGCGGCGCCGACCCGCCAGGGACCCGGACGGTACGGACGCCGCCAGCGGTCGTGATCGTCGAAGGGCAGCGCGACGTCGTCTTCGCTCGTGCCGAACGCACGGTCGGCCGTCAGAAAAGGCAGGGGCACGACTGATCCTCACTCACCAGCACACTCGATTCGGCTGTGCCCGGTGAGGCTACCGAGGCACCCACGCCCCGACCACCCCCGGGGGGCCATGGGGGTGCCCCCGCGCCCTTGGGGGCTGCGGGGGAGAGTCAGCGCCTGTCGGACGCCTCGGACTGCTGCGAATGCCCCGCCGCCGGGCCGGATTCCAGCGCGGGAAGCCCGAAGAGCAGGGAGCCGACCAGCCCGGCGACGACGGTCAGCCCGATCAGCGTGTGCCCCGCGAGCTGGGAGCCGCTGGGACGTACACGGGGCGGCGGAGTGACGTTACTGCGGAAGCGATCGGCCTCAGCGACGAACTCGAACGGGACGGCCTCTCGCCGGAGGAACATCAGGGCACTCTCCTTGTGCAACGTGTCGGTGGTCTACTGGTAGAGACGTCAAAAGCAGTCATTTGGTGCCCACGTTCCCAGATTTGCTCAAAGGGGCCAGAGGCACTGCCGAGGCGTTCCGTCGTTAAAGTGGGCGCCGCCTAAGCGTTCAACCGGAAGGACTCCTGGTGCCCGACACCCCCGCCGAGACAGCCACGCCCAGTTTCCGCAGCGATGTCACCGTCGAGCTGGTGAAGCACACCGCCGGTGACTCCGACGTGCTGTGGGCCGCCCGCGTCTCCACGGCAGGCGAGCAGTCTCTGGAGGAGCTCCAGAAGGACCCCGAGCGCTCCACGGGACTGATCAACTACCTGATGCGGGACCGCCACGGCAGCCCCTTCGAGCACAACTCGATGACCTTCTTCATCAGCGCCCCGATCTTCGTCTTCCGCGAGTTCATGCGCCACCGTGTGGGCTGGTCCTACAACGAGGAGTCCGGGCGCTACAGGGAGCTGCAGCCGGTCTTCTACGTCCCGGGCCAGCAGCGCAAGCTCGTGCAGGAGGGCCGCCCCGGCAAGTACGTCTTCATCGACGGCAGCCCGGAGCAGCACAAGGTCGTCAGCGACGCCATGATCGACTCGTACCGCCGCTCGTACGAGACGTACAAGGAGATGCTCGACGAGGGCATCGCCCGCGAGGTCGCCCGCGCCGTCCTCCCCGTTGGCCTGTTCTCGTCCATGTACGCCACCTGCAACGCCCGCTCGCTGATGCACTTCCTCGGCCTGCGCACGCAGCACGAGCTGGCGAAGGTCCCGTCCTTCCCCCAGCGGGAGATCGAGATGGTCGGCGAGAAGATGGAGCAGCACTGGGCGAAGCTCATGCCGCTCACGTATGCGGCCTTCAACGCCAATGGCCGCATCGCCCCGTAGGGCACAATCGTCCCGTAGAGCACAGATGTACGGGTCAGCCCGGAGAAGTGTCCGCATTGCGGTGTTTCATGAAGTTCATCTAGGCTGATCAAACGGACCCGGCACTGCTTGAACCCCCGAGCAGGCAGTGCCGGGCTCCGCATGTCACGTCCTACGTCACGTCCCCCGAGGGGACACTGCGTACTGAGCAGCGAGTAGCGTGTTACCCATGGCTCCGATCTCCACTCCGCAGACCCCCTTCGGGCGGGTCCTCACCGCCATGGTCACGCCCTTCACGGCGGACGGCGCACTCGACCTCGCCGGCGCACAGCGCCTGGCGGCCCATCTGGTGGACGCAGGCAACGACGGCCTGATCATCAATGGCACCACCGGTGAGTCGCCGACCACCAGCGACGCGGAGAAAGACCAGCTCGTACGGGCCGTACTGGAAGCCGTCGGAGACCGGGCCCACATCGTCGCCGGTATCGGCACCAACGACACCCGCCACAGCATCGAGCTCGCCCGCACGGCCGAACGCTCCGGCGCGCACGGCCTGCTCGCGGTGACGCCCTACTACAACAAGCCCCCGCAGGAGGGCCTGTTCCGTCACTTCTCGGCCATCGCCGACGCGACGGAACTGCCCGTCATGCTCTACGACATCCCCGGCCGCAGCGGCGTCCCGATCGACACCGAAACACTGGTGCGCCTCGCCGATCACCCGCGTATCGTCGCGAACAAGGACGCCAAGGGTGACCTTGGCCGCGCCAGCTGGGCCATCGCCCGCAGCGGTCTCGCCTGGTACTCCGGCGACGACATGCTCAACCTCCCGCTGCTCTCGGTCGGCGCCGTCGGCTTCGTGTCCGTCGTCGGTCATGTCGTCACCCCGGAGCTCCGCGCCCTCCTCGACGCACACGCCACCGGTGACGTCCAGAAGGCCACCGAGATCCATCAGCAGCTGCTCCCCGTCTTCACGGGCATGTTCCGCACCCAGGGCGTCATCACCACCAAGGCGGCGCTGGCACTCCAGGGACTTCCGGCCGGACCGCTCCGGCTTCCCCTGGTGGAGCTCTCTCCGGAGGAAACCGCGCAGCTCAAGATCGACCTCGCGGCTGGTGGGGTACAGCTCTAAACACAGACTTCACAACTGAATACGCGAAGAAGGCCGACCGAAAGCGGTCGGAACCAAGACAATAGCAAGTGCACGAATGTCATGTACGCCACGTGCCGAGCGGTACGTGGCGTGCGTGGTGAGGAGAGTCTTTTGAGTCATCCGCATCCTGAACTCGGCGCCCCGCCGAAGCTTCCCAAGGGTGGCCTGCGTGTCACCCCGCTCGGCGGTCTCGGTGAGATCGGCCGGAACATGACGGTCTTCGAATACGACGGCCGACTGCTCATCGTCGACTGCGGCGTCCTCTTCCCCGAGGAGGAGCAGCCCGGAATCGACCTGATCCTGCCGGACTTCACCACCCTCCGGGACCGCCTCGACGACATCGACGGCATCGTGCTCACGCACGGCCACGAGGACCACATCGGTGGCGTCCCCTTCCTGCTCCGACTAAAGCAGGACATCCCGCTGATCGGCTCCAAGCTGACCCTCGCGCTGATCGAGGCAAAGCTCCAGGAGCACCGCATCCGCCCGTACACCCTCGAAGTCACCGAGGGCCACCGCGAGCGCGTCGGCCCGTTCGACTGCGAGTTCATCGCGGTCAACCACTCCATCCCGGACGCGCTGGCCGTCGCCATCCGCACGCCCGCGGGCATGGTGGTCCACACCGGCGACTTCAAGATGGACCAGCTCCCGCTGGACGGCCGGCTGACCGACCTGCACGCATTCGCGCGGCTGAGCGAGGAGGGCATCGACCTCCTGCTCTCGGACTCGACGAACGCGGAGGTCCCGGGCTTCGTCCCGCCCGAGCGCGACATCTCGAACGTCCTGCGCACGGTCTTCGCGAACGCCCAGAAGCGCATCATCGTGGCGAGCTTCGCCAGCCACGTCCATCGCATCCAGCAGATCCTCGACGCGGCCCACGAGTACGGCCGCCGGGTGGCCTTCGTCGGCCGTTCAATGGTCCGCAACATGGGCATCGCCCGCGACCTGGGCTATCTGCGGGTCCCCGCGGGCCTGGTCGTCGACGTGAAAACGCTCGACGACCTCCCGGACCACGAAGTTGTCCTGGTCTGTACGGGCTCCCAGGGCGAACCGATGGCGGCCCTGTCCCGCATGGCCAACCGGGACCACCAGATCCGCATCGTCCCGGGCGACACCGTGATCCTGGCGTCGTCCCTGATCCCGGGCAACGAGAACGCGGTCTACCGCGTGATCAACGGCCTGACCCGCTGGGGCGCGAGCGTCGTCCACAAGGGCAACGCCAAGGTCCATGTCTCGGGCCACGCCTCGGCCGGCGAGCTCCTGTACTTCTACAACATCTGCAAGCCGAAGAACCTGATGCCGGTTCACGGCGAATGGCGCCACCTGCGCGCCAACGCCGAACTCGGAGCCCTGACGGGCGTCCCGAAGGACCACATCGTCATCGCTGAGGACGGCGTCGTCGTCGACCTCATCGACGGCAAGGCCAAGATCGTCGGCAAGGTCCAGGCGGGTTATGTGTACGTCGACGGCCTCTCGGTCGGCGATGTCACCGAAGCCTCCCTCAAGGACCGCCGGATCCTCGGCGACGAGGGCATCATCTCGGTCTTCCTCGTGGTCGATTCGAGCACCGGCAAGGTCGTCGGCGGCCCGCACATTCACGCCCGCGGCTCCGGAATCGAGGACAGCGCCTTCGGCGCGGTACTCCCGAAGATCGAGGAAGCGATCGCCAAGTCGGCCTCCGACGGCGTCGCCGAGCCGCACCAACTGCAGCAACTCGTCCGCCGCGTGGCGGGCAAGTGGGTCTCCGACACCTACCGTCGGCGCCCGATGATCCTTCCGGTCGTCGTAGAGGTCTGACCAGGCCAACTCCGGAGCGGAGCCCCCGATTTGCGTCGGGGCGCTCCGCTCCAGTACGTTTACGTCTCCGCCCGAACGGGAACCCGGCGCACTGGTGCGCTCGGAACAGTCCCGGAAGGGGCGGGAATTCCGACTCAGAATCTCTGATAAAGTCGGGTCAGCCGAAAGGCAAAGGCCTTCCAACGGCCACTGGAATCGAATTCCTCACCGGAAACGGAATGGAAAAAGAGTCTGGTAGGGTTGGAAACGCAAGACCGAAGGGAAGCGCCCGGAGGAAAGCCCGTGAGGGTGAGTACGAAGGAAGCGTCCGTTCCTTGAGAACTCAACAGCGTGCCAAAAGTCAACGCCAGATTGACAACCCCGGCCCATTTCGGTGGGTTGAGGTTCCTTTGAAAGTCCTGTCGGCCCTTTGTGGCGGGCAGGCAAATGACACAGCGAGGACGCTGTGGATGACCGGTCTTATTCCGACCGATTGTCCCGCTCTTGTGGTGTTCGACCCGATTACGGGTAAACATTCATGGAGAGTTTGATCCTGGCTCAGGACGAACGCTGGCGGCGTGCTTAACACATGCAAGTCGAACGATGAAGCCCTTCGGGGTGGATTAGTGGCGAACGGGTGAGTAACACGTGGGCAATCTGCCCTTCACTCTGGGACAAGCCCTGGAAACGGGGTCTAATACCGGATACCACCCTCCGAGGCATCTTGGGGGGTTGAAAGCTCCGGCGGTGAAGGATGAGCCCGCGGCCTATCAGCTTGTTGGTGGGGTGATGGCCTACCAAGGCGACGACGGGTAGCCGGCCTGAGAGGGCGACCGGCCACACTGGGACTGAGACACGGCCCAGACTCCTACGGGAGGCAGCAGTGGGGAATATTGCACAATGGGCGAAAGCCTGATGCAGCGACGCCGCGTGAGGGATGACGGCCTTCGGGTTGTAAACCTCTTTCAGCAGGGAAGAAGCGCAAGTGACGGTACCTGCAGAAGAAGCGCCGGCTAACTACGTGCCAGCAGCCGCGGTAATACGTAGGGCGCAAGCGTTGTCCGGAATTATTGGGCGTAAAGAGCTCGTAGGCGGCTTGTCACGTCGGATGTGAAAGCCCGGGGCTTAACCCCGGGTCTGCATTCGATACGGGCTAGCTAGAGTGTGGTAGGGGAGATCGGAATTCCTGGTGTAGCGGTGAAATGCGCAGATATCAGGAGGAACACCGGTGGCGAAGGCGGATCTCTGGGCCATTACTGACGCTGAGGAGCGAAAGCGTGGGGAGCGAACAGGATTAGATACCCTGGTAGTCCACGCCGTAAACGTTGGGAACTAGGTGTTGGCGACATTCCACGTCGTCGGTGCCGCAGCTAACGCATTAAGTTCCCCGCCTGGGGAGTACGGCCGCAAGGCTAAAACTCAAAGGAATTGACGGGGGCCCGCACAAGCAGCGGAGCATGTGGCTTAATTCGACGCAACGCGAAGAACCTTACCAAGGCTTGACATATACCGGAAAGCATCAGAGATGGTGCCCCCCTTGTGGTCGGTATACAGGTGGTGCATGGCTGTCGTCAGCTCGTGTCGTGAGATGTTGGGTTAAGTCCCGCAACGAGCGCAACCCTTGTTCTGTGTTGCCAGCATGCCCTTCGGGGTGATGGGGACTCACAGGAGACTGCCGGGGTCAACTCGGAGGAAGGTGGGGACGACGTCAAGTCATCATGCCCCTTATGTCTTGGGCTGCACACGTGCTACAATGGCCGGTACAAAGAGCTGCGATGCCGCGAGGCGGAGCGAATCTCAAAAAGCCGGTCTCAGTTCGGATTGGGGTCTGCAACTCGACCCCATGAAGTCGGAGTTGCTAGTAATCGCAGATCAGCATTGCTGCGGTGAATACGTTCCCGGGCCTTGTACACACCGCCCGTCACGTCACGAAAGTCGGTAACACCCGAAGCCGGTGGCCCAACCCCTTGTGGGAGGGAGCTGTCGAAGGTGGGACTGGCGATTGGGACGAAGTCGTAACAAGGTAGCCGTACCGGAAGGTGCGGCTGGATCACCTCCTTTCTAAGGAGCACTTCTAGGCCGGTCTTTGCCGGTCCAGAGGCCAGTACATCGGCGTACGTCCGGTGCTGGTTGCTCATGGGTGGAACGTTGACTATTCGGCACGGTTTCAGGACTTCACTAGTACTGCTTCGGCGTGGAACGTGTGAGTCAGGGGATCGTGCCGGGCGCGCTGTTGGGTGTCTGAGGGTACGGACTGAAACGTCTGGACCTTCGCGATGCTCGGCCCCAGTGAACTCGCCCTGTTGGGTGGGGTGGTGGGTGGCTGGTCGTTGCTTGAGAACTGCACAGTGGACGCGAGCATCTGTGGCCAAGTTTTTAAGGGCGCACGGTGGATGCCTTGGCACCAGGAACCGATGAAGGACGTGGGAGGCCACGATAGTCCCCGGGGAGCCGTCAACCAGGCTTTGATCCGGGGGTTTCCGAATGGGGAAACCCGGCAGTCGTCATGGGCTGTCACCCGCTGCTGAACACATAGGCAGTGTGGAGGGAACGAGGGGAAGTGAAACATCTCAGTACCCTCAGGAAGAGAAAACAACCGTGATTCCGGGAGTAGTGGCGAGCGAAACCGGATGAGGCCAAACCGTATGCGTGTGATACCCGGCAGGGGTTGCGCATACGGGGTTGTGGGATCGCACTTCAACAGTCTGCCGGCTGTTGGGCGAGTCAGAAACCGTATAGGTAGGCGAAGGACATGCGAAAGGTCCGGCGTAGAGGGTAAGACCCCCGTAGCTGAAATCTATACGGCTTGCTTGTGCGACACCCAAGTAGCACGGGGCCCGAGAAATCCCGTGTGAATCTGGCGGGACCACCCGTTAAGCCTAAATATTCCCTGGTGACCGATAGCGGATAGTACCGTGAGGGAATGGTGAAAAGTACCGCGGGAGCGGAGTGAAATAGTACCTGAAACCGTGTGCCTACAAGCCGTGGGAGCGTCGCTGTTGTTCTTCGGAGCAACAGTCGTGACTGCGTGCCTTTTGAAGAATGAGCCTGCGAGTTTGCGGTGTGTTGCGAGGTTAACCCGTGTGGGGAAGCCGTAGCGAAAGCGAGTCCGAACAGGGCGGTTTAGTAGCGCGCTCAAGACCCGAAGCGGAGTGATCTAGCCATGGGCAGGTTGAAGCGGAGGTAAGACTTCGTGGAGGACCGAACCCACCAGGGTTGAAAACCTGGGGGATGACCTGTGGTTAGGGGTGAAAGGCCAATCAAACTCCGTGATAGCTGGTTCTCCCCGAAATGCATTTAGGTGCAGCGTCGTGTGTTTCTTGCCGGAGGTAGAGCACTGGATAGGCGATGGGCCCTACCGGGTTACTGACCTTAGCCAAACTCCGAATGCCGGTAAGTGAGAGCGCGGCAGTGAGACTGTGGGGGATAAGCTCCATGGTCGAGAGGGAAACAGCCCAGAGCATCGACTAAGGCCCCTAAGCGTACGCTAAGTGGGAAAGGATGTGGAGTCGCAGAGACAACCAGGAGGTTGGCTTAGAAGCAGCCACCCTTGAAAGAGTGCGTAATAGCTCACTGGTCAAGTGATTCCGCGCCGACAATGTAGCGGGGCTCAAGCGTACCGCCGAAGTCGTGTCATTCCAGCATGAGGGCCAACGCCCGCTGGGATGGGTAGGGGAGCGTCGTGTGCCGGGTGAAGCCGCCGCGTAAGCGAGTGGTGGACGGTACACGAGTGAGAATGCAGGCATGAGTAGCGATACACACGTGAGAAACGTGTGCGCCGATTGACTAAGGGTTCCTGGGTCAAGCTGATCTGCCCAGGGTAAGTCGGGACCTAAGGCGAGGCCGACAGGCGTAGTCGATGGACAACCGGTTGATATTCCGGTACCCGCTTTGAAACGCCCAGTACTGAACCCATTAATGCTAAGGCCGTGAAGCCGTCCTGGAGCCTTCGGGCAAAGGGAAGTGGTGGAGCCGCCGGCCCAAGGTGGTAGTAGGTAAGCGATGGGGTGACGCAGGAAGGTAGTCCAGCCCGGGCGGTGGTTGTCCCGGGGTAAGGGTGTAGGCCGTGTGATAGGCAAATCCGTCACACATTAAGGCTGAGACCTGATGCCGAGCCGATTGTGGTGAAGTGGATGATCCTATGCTGTCGAGAAAAGCCTCTAGCGAGTTTCATGGCGGCCCGTACCCTAAACCGACTCAGGTGGTCAGGTAGAGAATACCGAGGCGTTCGGGTGAACTATGGTTAAGGAACTCGGCAAAATGCCCCCGTAACTTCGGGAGAAGGGGGGCCATCACTGGTGAGAGGACTTGCTCCTTGAGCTGGGGGTGGCCGCAGAGACCAGCGAGAAGCGACTGTTTACTAAAAACACAGGTCCGTGCGAAGCCGTAAGGCGATGTATACGGACTGACGCCTGCCCGGTGCTGGAACGTTAAGGGGACCGGTTAGTCACATTTCGGTGTGGCGAAGCTGAGAACTTAAGCGCCAGTAAACGGCGGTGGTAACTATAACCATCCTAAGGTAGCGAAATTCCTTGTCGGGTAAGTTCCGACCTGCACGAATGGCGTAACGACTTCTCGACTGTCTCAACCATAGGCCCGGTGAAATTGCACTACGAGTAAAGATGCTCGTTTCGCGCAGCAGGACGGAAAGACCCCGGGACCTTTACTACAGTTTGATATTGGTGTTCGGTTCGGCTTGTGTAGGATAGGTGGGAGACTGTGAAGCTTGGACGCCAGTTCAGGTGGAGTCGTCGTTGAAATACCACTCTGGTCGTGCTGGATGTCTAACCTGGGTCCGTGATCCGGATCAGGGACAGTGTCTGATGGGTAGTTTAACTGGGGCGGTTGCCTCCCAAAGAGTAACGGAGGCGCCCAAAGGTTCCCTCAGCCTGGTTGGCAATCAGGTGTTGAGTGTAAGTGCACAAGGGAGCTTGACTGTGAGACCGACGGGTCGAGCAGGGACGAAAGTCGGGACTAGTGATCCGGCGGTGGCTTGTGGAAGCGCCGTCGCTCAACGGATAAAAGGTACCCCGGGGATAACAGGCTGATCTTCCCCAAGAGTCCATATCGACGGGATGGTTTGGCACCTCGATGTCGGCTCGTCGCATCCTGGGGCTGGAGTCGGTCCCAAGGGTTGGGCTGTTCGCCCATTAAAGCGGTACGCGAGCTGGGTTTAGAACGTCGTGAGACAGTTCGGTCCCTATCCGCTGTGCGCGTAGGAGTCTTGAGAAGGGCTGTCCCTAGTACGAGAGGACCGGGACGGACGAACCTCTGGTGTGCCAGTTGTCCTGCCAAGGGCATGGCTGGTTGGCTACGTTCGGAAAGGATAACCGCTGAAAGCATCTAAGCGGGAAGCCTGCTTCGAGATGAGGACTCCCACCCCCTTCGAGGGGTTAAGGCTCCCAGTAGACGACTGGGTTGATAGGCCAGATGTGGAAGCCCCGCAAGGGGTGGAGCTGACTGGTACTAATAGGCCGAGGGCTTGTCCTCAGTTGCTCGCGTCCACTGTGTCAGTTCTGAAGTAACGAACTGTCGAGTCCCCCCACGGCCACGGGGCGGATTCCGGAATCGATATCTTCACAGTGTTTCGGTGGTCATTGCGTTAGGGAAACGCCCGGTTACATTCCGAACCCGGAAGCTAAGCCTTTCAGCGCCGATGGTACTGCAGGGGGGACCCTGTGGGAGAGTAGGACGCCGCCGAACAATCTTTAGCCTCAACCCCCGGACTCTGTCCGGGGGTTGAGGCATTTTTGCGTTCAGGGTGCTGACGCCGGCGTCCACGTGGGCCCGAGTGCGTGGACCAAGGCTGCGGACCGGGTGTGGCGGTTCAGAGCACCCGTCTGTTCGGTGTACGATCTATCTCGTTGCCGCCGCGCAGCACGCCCCAATAGCTCAGTCGGTAGAGCGTCTCCATGGTAAGGAGAAGGTCTACGGTTCGATTCCGTATTGGGGCTCGTACAGACGAAGGCCCTCGCCAGCTGGCGGGGGCCTTCGGCGTGTTCAGGACCTGTGGGGCTCCGGGACGCGCATCGCCAGGATCGCCATGTCGTCGGATGCGGGCTCGGCGGCGAAGCGTTCGACCGCGCGCAGGACGCGGGAGGCGACCGCGCCCGCGGTGAGGCCCGTGCAGTTGGTGAGGACGTCGATCAGGCCGTCGTCGCCCAGCATGCGGGTGCCCTCGCGGCGTTCGGTGACGCCGTCCGTGACGCAGAGCAGGACGTCGCCCGGGTCGAGGGTCACCATCTGCTCGTACAGCTCCAGGTCGTCCATGACGCCGAGGAGGGGCTGGGGTTCGGCTGCCGCTTCTACGGTGCCGTCCTGGCGCAGGCGCAGGGGGAGCGGGTGGCCGGCGCAGACGACCTTGAGGATCGCACTGCCGTCCTCCTGTGGCCACAACTCGCCATAGAGGAGGGTGAGGAAGCGGCTGCGGGCTCCCTCGTCGAGGATCGCGGCGTTCAGCCGCTCCAGGACGGCGGGGCCTCCGAAGCCCTCCCGGGCGAGCAGACGCAGGGCGTGGCGGGCGAGGCCGGTGACGGCCGCGGCTTCGGGACCCGTACCGCAGACGTCGCCGATGGCGAAGCCGTACGCGCCGTCGCGGATCGGGAAGAGATCGTAGAAGTCACCGCCGACTTCGTTGCCTTCGCCCGCCGCCCGGTAGATGACTTCGACCTCCACGCCGGGGACATGGGGGAGTTCCGGCGGGAGCAGGCTGCGCTGGAGGGACTGGCTGATCGCCACGCGCTCGGAGTACAGGCGGGCGTTGTCGAGGGCGAGGGCCGCTCGGCGGGAGAGGTCTTCGGCGAGTTCCAGGATCTCCTGGCGGAAGTGGTCGTCCGAGGGCTTGCCGAGGGTCAGCATGCCGATGACGCGGTTGCGGGCGACGAGCGGCAGGACGACTGTCTCGCCGCCGACCGCGGCGGCCGTGGCGAGGGTGGCGCCGATGCCGGAGGAGACCGGTGGGCTTGAGCCCAGGCCGAGTTCGCGCCGGGAGGTGCGCAGGGCCGCCCGGTGGGCGGCGTCGGCCGGCGCGGTCCACACGCGGGCGCCTGGGGTCGTCACCGGGTCGGGCGGGTCGATCTTGGAGAGGAGGGCCTTGAGGCCGTCGATCCTCTCCTCGTCCTCGTGGAGTACGAAGCTGAGATACGGCTCGGAGGCCTGGTCGGCGATCGTGTAGACGGCGCACCAGGTGGCGAGTGTCGGAACCGTCATCTGGGCCATCAGGGCCAGGGTCTGGTCGCGGTCGAGTGTTCCGGCGAGCAGGTCGGAGGCCTCGACGAGGAAGGAGAGGGAGCCGCGGCGCAGTCGTTCCAGTTCGCCGAGGCGCGCCGATTCGACGGCCAGGGCGATGCGGTCGGCGGCGAACTGGAGGCGCAGGGCCTCCTCGTTGGAGTAGCGGCCCGCGGATTCGGCGGCGACGCCGAGGGAGCCGGTGAGGCGGCCCTCTACCTTGAGCGGGACGGTGACGACCGAGCGCATGCCGGTGGAGTTGAGGAGCGGGACGGCGCCGGGGACGGCGGTGAGGTCCTCGTGGACGGCGGGCATACGGGCGGAGCCGTAGCGTCCGGTGCCGGCTTCGACGGGGACGCGGGCGAACCGCTGGCGGGCGGAGGGCAGTCCAGTGGTGGCCCGTACCTCCAGCTCGGTCTCGTCGTCGGTGGCGAGCAGCAGGAAGGCGGCGTCGCCGTCGAGCATGTCGCGGGCGCGTTCGACGGTGCGCTGGAGGAGGCCGTCGAGGTCGTCGGGTGCGGGGGAGCCGATGAAGATCTCGAAGGGGTCGGTGCTGCGGCTCTCGGCGCCGGTTTCGGTCACGGGGGTGCGCTGCGGAGTCTGCAGGATGGCGCGTTCGTCGTCGCGTACGAGTAGGCAGACGGTGGACGGCTCGCCGTTGGTGTCCCGTACGCGAAGGTGTGACGCGTAGACGGGGACGACCCGGCCGTCGGTGCCGCGGATGCCGTAACTGCCTTCCCAGCGGGAGAGTCGCAGGGCGTCGGCGATGCCGGTGCCGATGCCGGGCGTGTGCGGCCAGGCGGCGACGTCGGTGAGGGGCTTGCCGATGACCTGGTCGGCCGGGTAGCCGAAGAGGTGCTCCGCGTCCTCGTTCCAGACGGAGATCGAGGCGGAGCGGTCGATCTGGATGACGGCGACGCGTACGCGTTCGTCGGCGACCGGGAGCAGGGCCACGGGCAGGACCGGGCCGGCGGAGCGGGTGCCCACGGGGCGCTGGGGGAGGTCGAGTTGGAACCACACCTGCTTGTGGGTGGGGGTGTACTCGACGCCCCAGCGGGAGGCGAGGGCCGCGCACAGAAGCAGACCGCGGCCGTTCTCGCGGTCGGGGCTGACGATGACACGTCCGCTGCCCTGGAGTGGGATCTCCCGTTCCGGGTAGCGGTCGCCGACTTCGACGCGTACGCCGTCGTCCGTGCGCAGACACAGGACATCGGCGGCTGTGCCCGCGTGCACGACGGCGTTGGTGACGAGCTCGCTGGTGAGGACGACCGCGTCGTCCACGACGTCGGCGTGCCCCCACCCCTGGAGCGTGTCGCGGACGAAGGCGCGGGCCGTCGCGACGGACCGCCCGACAGGGTCGAAGGTGGCAGCCGCCCGCGCGGTGATCACGGAACTCCTCGTACGCGTTTCGACGCCCGGCTCTGCCATGATGCGGCCTGCCCCTCCCGGTGCCCGGTGCCAGTACTCGCCCCACACCGCCCCCGCCGGGCGGACGGGGCGGTTGGACAGCCGGATGCCAGGTTACTTACCTTCGCTGTCCGGGCGGATGCCGGTCGATGCTGTTTCCGCCTACCGGGGGTGGGGACGCTATGCGAAGCTGCCGAACTGTTATGGCCTGGTTCGGCCATGGTGAAACACTGGGCAGGCTTCCGGAGACAGCCCGGGCAGTACGGTCAACCCCTGCGGGAGGGACACGGTGGAGTCTGGCGTGGCGGCGCGTGCCAACAACACGCGCGCAAAAGGCGGACGGTCCCGGAACAATGGGACAACCGAAGTCGATTCGGCGGCCCTGAACAGGCTGCTGGCGGCTCTGGTGTCGATGAGGGACGGGAACTTCCGTCGGCGCCTGACGGTGTCCGGCGACGGCGTGATGGCCGAGATCGCCGCCGTTTTCAACGAGGTGGCGGACCGGAATCTGCACCTTACGGGTGAGCTCGCCCGCGTACGCAGGATGGTCGGGCGCGAGGGGAAGCTGACCGAGCGGCTGGAGACGGGGGCCTGTGAGGGTTCCTGGGCGGCCGCCATCGACGCCTCGAACGCGCTGGTGGACGACCTGGCGCGCCCGGTGTCCGAGGTGGGGCGGGTCCTCTCGGCGGTAGCCGAGGGCGACCTGGAGCAGCGTATGGAGCTGCGCTCGCACGCCCCGGACGGCACGGACGGGTCCGTACGGCCGCTGCGCGGCGAATTCCTGAAGGTTGCCCGTACTGTCAACAACCTGGTCGACCAGCTGTCGGCGTTCACCGACGAGGTGACGCGGGTGGCGCTGGAGGTCGGTACCGAGGGCAAGCTCGGCGGCCAGGCGCAGGTGCGCGGTATGTCCGGTTCGTGGAAAGATCTCACGGATTCGGTCAACACGATGGCGTACCGGCTGACCGCTCAGGTACGTGACATTGCTCTCGTTACCACGGCCGTGGCCAAGGGCGATCTGTCACGAAAGGTCACTGTCCATGTGGCCGGCGAGATGCTTCAGCTGAAGAACACCGTCAACACGATGGTCGACCAGCTGTCCTCTTTCTCATCCGAGGTCACCCGGGTGGCCCGGGAGGTCGGCACGGAGGGCGAACTCGGCGGCCAGGCGACGGTGCCCGGTGTGGCGGGTGTGTGGAAGGACCTCACCGATTCGGTGAACACCATGGCCGGCAATCTGACCTCGCAGGTGCGCGGCATCGCCGAGGTCACGACGGCCGTCGCCAACGGCGATCTGTCGCAGAAGGTCACGGTGAGCGCGCGCGGTGAGGTGGCGCAGCTCGCGGAGACCATCAATCAGATGACCGAGACGCTGCGTACGTTCGCGGACGAGGTCACGCGAGTGGCGAGCGAGGTCGGGGCCGAGGGTCTGCTCGGCGGGCAGGCGCAGGTGCCGGGAGCGGCCGGGACGTGGAAGGACCTCACGGACTCGGTGAACACCGTCTTCCGCAATCTGACCACTCAGGTGCGGGACATCGCCCAGGTGACGACGGCGGTCGCCAATGGCGACCTGTCGCAGAAGGTCACGGTGGATGTCGCGGGCGAAATGCTGGAGCTGAAGAACACCGTCAACACGATGGTGGACCAGCTCTCGGCCTTCGGTTCCGAAGTGACGCGAGTGGCCCGGGAGGTCGGCGTCGAGGGCCGCCTCGGCGGGCAGGCCGGAGTGCCGGGCGCGGCAGGCACCTGGAAGGACCTCACGGACTCGGTGAACACCGCGTTCCGTAACCTCACAGGCCAGGTGCGGGACATCGCCCAGGTGACGACGGCGGTCGCCAATGGCGACCTGTCGCAGAAGGTCACGGTCAATGTCGCGGGCGAGATGCTGGAGCTGAAGAACACCGTCAACACGATGGTGTCGCAGCTGTCCTCGTTCGCCGACCAGGTCACGCGGATGGCGCGGGACGTGGGCACGGAGGGCATCCTGGGCGGCCAGGCGCGGGTCGACGGCGTCAGCGGTACGTGGAAGGAACTGACCGACTCCGTCAACTTCATGGCGGGGAATCTGACTTCACAGGTGCGGCAGATCGCTCAGGTGACGACAGCGGTGGCCCGCGGCGACCTGTCGCAGAAGATCGACGTGGATGCCCGGGGCGAGATCCTGGAGCTGAAGAACACCATCAACACCATGGTCGACCAGCTCTCGGCCTTCGCCGAGCAGGTGACCCGGGTGGCGCGGGACGTGGGTACGGAGGGCCGCCTCGGCGGCCAGGCGCAGGTGCCGGGCGTCGCCGGGGTATGGCGTGATCTGACCGACTCGGTGAACGGAATGGCCGAGAACCTCACCGGTCAGGTCCGTAACATCGCGCAGGTCGCCACGGCGGTGGCCCGCGGCGACCTGTCGCAGAAGATCGACGTGGATGCCCGGGGCGAGATCCTGGAGCTGAAGAACACCCTCAACACGATGGTGGACCAGCTCTCCAACTTCGCCGAGCAGGTCACGCGGGTGGCCCGCGAGGTGGGCACCGAGGGCATCCTGGGCGGTCAGGCCGAGGTGCAGGGTGTCTCCGGCACCTGGAAGGACCTCACCCAGTCCGTCAACTTCATGGCGAACAACCTGACTTCGCAGGTGCGCAATATCGCCGAGGTGACGACGGCGGTCGCCAAGGGCGACCTCTCCAAGAAGATCACCGTCGACGCCAAGGGCGAGATCCTCGAACTGGTGACGACGGTCAACACGATGGTCGACCAGCTCTCCGACTTCGCCGACGAGGTGACCAGGGTCGCCCGTGAGGTGGGCACCGAAGGTGTGCTGGGCGGTCAGGCGCGGGTCCGCGGCGTCACCGGCATCTGGAAAGACCTCAGCGACAACGTCAACCTGATGGCCAACAACCTCACCAATCAGGTGCGTAACATCGCCCGGGTCTCCGCGGCAGTCGCCAACGGTGATCTGACGAAGAAGGTGACGGTCGAGGCGCGCGGCGAGGTCGCCGAGCTGGCCGAGACCGTCAACACGATGGTGACGACGCTGTCGTCGTTCGCCGACGAGGTGACCCGGGTGGCCCGTGAGGTGGGCACCGAGGGCGAACTGGGCGGCCAGGCCCATGTGCCGGGCGTCTCCGGTACGTGGAAGGACCTCACCGAGTCCGTGAACTCGATGGCCTCCAATCTGACCGGTCAGGTGCGCCAGATCGCGACGGTCACCACCGCCATCGCCAAGGGCGACCTCACCCGGAAGATCGACATCGACGCCCGGGGCGAGATCCTGGAGCTGAAGACCACCATCAACACGATGGTCGACCAGCTGTCCTCGTTCGCCGGAGAGGTCACCCGCGTGGCCCGCGAGGTGGGCACGGACGGGCAGTTGGGCGGTCAGGCCCGGGTCCGGGACGTCGACGGCACCTGGCGCGACCTCACCGAGTCGGTGAACGAGATGGCCGGGAACCTGACCCGTCAGGTGCGCGCGATCGCGGCCGTGGCGACGGCGGTGACCCGCGGCGATCTGAACCTCAAGATCGACGTGGACGCGGCAGGCGAGATCCAGGTCCTCCAGGACAACATCAACACGATGATCGCGAACCTCCGCGACACCACCCTCGCCAACGAGGAGCAGGACTGGCTCAAGGGCAACCTGGCCCGTATCTCCGGTCTGATGCAGGGCCGCCGCGACCTCCACGACGTGGCCTCGCTGATCATGAGCGAGCTCACGCCGGTCGTCTCGGCGCAGCACGGCGCGTTCTTCCTGGCGATGCCGACGGGCGGCGGCGCGGATGTGCCAGGAGGCGGGGAGCTGTCGTACGAGCTGTGCATGCGCGGCAGTTACGGCTACTCCGCCGGTCTGATGCCGACCTCGTTCCGTCCCGGCGAGACCCTGATCGGCACCGCGGCCGAGGAGAAGCGGACCATCCAGGTCAATGTTCCGCCTGGCTATCTGAAGATCTCCTCGGGGCTCGGGGAAGCCTCACCGGCGTATGTGATCGTGCTGCCGGTGCTCTTCGAGGGGAAGGTCCTCGGTGTGATCGAGCTGGCGTCGTTCCAGCCCTTCACCCAGATCCAGCGGGACTTCCTCAACCAGATCGCCGAGATGATCGCGACGAGCGTCAACACCATCAGCGTCAATACGAAGACCGAGGTGCTGCTCAAGCAGTCGCAGGAGCTGACCGAGCAACTGCGTGAGCGCTCGGCGGAGCTGGAGAACCGGCAGAAGGCGCTGCAGGCCTCCAACGCCGAGCTGGAGGAGAAGGCCGAGCTGCTGGCGCAGCAGAACCGCGACATCGAGGTGAAGAACACCGAGATCGAAGAGGCGCGGCAGGTGCTGGAGGAGCGGGCCGAGCAGCTCGCGGTCTCGATGCGCTACAAGTCGGAGTTCCTGGCGAACATGTCGCACGAGCTGCGTACGCCGCTCAACTCCCTGCTGATCCTGGCCAAGTTGCTCGCGGACAACGCCGAGGGCAATCTCTCGCCGAAGCAGGTGGAGTTCGCCGAGACGATCCATGGCGCGGGCTCCGATCTGCTCCAGCTGATCAACGACATCCTCGATCTGTCGAAGGTCGAGGCGGGCAAGATGGACGTCAGCCCGACCCGTATCGCTCTGGTGCAGCTCGTCGACTATGTGGAGGCGACGTTCCGGCCGCTGACCGCGGAGAAGGGTCTCGACTTCTCCGTACGGGTGTCGCCGGAGCTGCCCGCGACGCTGCACACCGACGAGCAGCGACTGCTGCAGGTGCTGCGCAACCTCCTGTCCAACGCGGTGAAGTTCACCGACAGCGGCGCGGTCGAGCTGGTGATCCGCCCGGCGAGCGCCGATGTGCCGCAGTCGATCCGCGAGCAGCTGCTGGAGGCGGGCTCGCTGCGCGACGCGGACGGCGATCTGATCGCCTTCTCCGTCACGGACACCGGGATCGGGATCGCGGCCGGCAAGATGCGGGTGATCTTCGAGGCGTTCAAGCAGGCGGACGGCACGACCAGCCGCAAGTACGGCGGTACGGGCCTAGGTCTGTCGATCAGCCGGGAGATCGCCCGGCTGCTCGGCGGTGAGATCCACGCGGCGAGCGAACCGGGCCGCGGCTCGACCTTCACTCTCTACTTGCCCCTTCACCCGAGCGAACTGCCGCCGCAGGGCTACCCGCAGCTCGCCCCCGGCGCCGCCGATCCGCTGCGCGGCGGCGCCGACGACGGTGGGGAGGACTTCATCCCGCAGGGGCACCAGGAGCCGACGGGGCCCTTGGACGCCCACGCGGGTCCCGCGGCCCTGTTCCGGCGCCGGCGCAACGCTCTCGGCTCCGTGGAGCAGCGGCACGCGCTGCCCGGGCGTCAGGGCGCTGCGCCCGGCTCGGAGCAGTGGGGCGGGGCGAACGGCAGCCAGGAGGCGTCGGAGACGAGGCGCACCTTCGTGTTCGACAGCGAGAAGGTGCTCATCGTCGACGACGACATCCGTAATGTCTTCGCCCTCACCAGCGTGCTGGAGCAGCACGGCCTGTCGGTGCTGTACGCGGAGAACGGCCGGGAGGGCATCGAAGTCCTGGAGCAGCACGACGATGTGACGGTCGTACTGATGGACATCATGATGCCGGAAATGGACGGGTACGCCACGACGACGGCGATCCGCAGGATGCCGCAGTTCGCCGGTCTGCCGATCATCGCGCTGACCGCGAAGGCGATGAAGGGCGACCGCGAGAAGGCCATCGAGTCCGGCGCTTCCGACTATGTCACCAAGCCGGTTGATCCGGACCATTTGCTCTCGGTGATGGAGCAGTGGATGCGCGGGGAGTGAGCGATGCCTGCCCGGATTGCCGCGAGTTGCTGACTGACTGTGGCCGAAGGCGTGTGAGGCGGCGGTATTCGGGGAACCTTCTGGTCTCCCGCTGCGTTTCTGCTACGTGCACAGTGACATCACGGTGACAGGGTGTGGCGACAGGCGGGGTGCGGCTACCATGACCGGCACAAGGACGGGCGACGCAAGGGAGTCGTCCCCTGGGGCGGCGCCCGGTGCACTTCCGGGGCGAGGAGGACGGGCCATGGTGCAGAAGGCCAAGATCCTCCTGGTCGATGACCGGCCGGAGAATCTGCTCGCGCTGGAGGCGATCCTCTCTGCGCTCGATCAGACACTGGTGCGGGCATCGTCAGGGGAGGAAGCGCTCAAAGCGCTGCTGACGGACGACTTCGCGGTCATTCTGCTGGATGTCCAGATGCCCGGCATGGACGGATTCGAGACGGCCGCGCACATCAAGCGGCGGGAGCGGACCCGGGACATCCCGATCATCTTCCTCACCGCGATCAACCACGGCCCGCACCACACTTTCCGGGGTTACGCGGCGGGTGCCGTCGACTACATCTCCAAGCCCTTCGATCCGTGGGTACTGCGCGCGAAGGTCTCGGTCTTCGTCGAGCTCTACATGAAGAACTGCCAACTGCGTGAGCAGGCCGCGCTGCTGCGCCTCCAGCTGGAGGGCGGCGGACACCCGGCGGGGAACAGCAAGGAGCCCGCGGGGCTGCTCGCCGAGCTTTCCGCACGGCTCGCGGCAGTTGAGGAACAGGCCGAAGCGCTGTCCAAGCAGCTCGACGACGACTCGGCAGATGCCGCCGCCGTCGCCACCGCCGCCCATCTCGAACGCAAACTCACAGGTTTGCGCAGGGCGCTCGACGCGCTGGAGCCGGGCGCCGGCGGTGGTACGCCGACGCTGCCCTCGCAGAACTGAACCGGCACCGGGAGCTTGAGGGACCGTCAGTCTCCGGCCCCCGGACGACGACACGAACGGGTGAAGCAGTAGGCACACGTGTCCACTGCGGTCGACACCGGTAACCTCACCATCATGGCCTCACGTACGTCCGGCAAGGGTTCCCAGGGCGCGGCGGGCACCGCGAAACCGCGCGCCGGCCGTACGACCGGTGCCGCGAAGAAGGCGGCGCCCGCCAAGAAAGCCGCCGCGAAGAAGGCGGCGGCCAAGAAGGCCGCGCCGAAGCCCGCACCGTCCCCCACAGGGGGCGTGTACCGCCTCGTGCGCGCCCTCTGGCTCGGTCTCGCCCACGCCGTGGGCGCGATGTTCCGCGGCATAGGGCGGGGCGCCAAGGGTCTGGACCCCGCGCACCGCAAGGACGGCCTGGCGCTGCTGCTCCTCGCCCTGGGCCTGATCGTCGCCGCGGGTACCTGGTCCAATCTGAGCGGCCCGGTCGGCGATCTCGTCGAGATGCTGGTGACCGGAGCCTTCGGCCGGCTCGATCTGCTCGTGCCGATACTGCTCGCCGCGATCGCCGTGCGGCTGATCCTGTATCCCGAGAAGCCCGAGGCGAACGGCCGGATCGTGATCGGTCTGTCCGCGCTCGTCGTCGGCGTGCTCGGCCAGGTTCATATCGCCTGCGGCTCGCCGGGCCGCGGGGAAGGCACCGAGGCGATGCAGGACGCGGGCGGGCTGATCGGCTGGGCCGCGTCCAAGCCGCTGATCTTCACCATGGGCGAGGTGCTCGCCGTACCGCTGCTCGTGCTGCTCACGATCTTCGGGCTGCTCGTCGTCACCGCGACCCCCGTGAACGCGATTCCTCAGCGGCTGCGGCTGCTCGGGTCCAAGCTGGGCATCGTCGACCCGGTGTACGAGCCGGGGCCGGACGCCGAGGCCACCGACGACGAGCGCTACGACGAGCAGTGGCGCGAGGCCGTGCCCGGGCGTGCGCGCCGCTCCTCCGCGCGCCGGAGCGAAGCCCCGGCGGACTACGACCCGGACCACGCCGAGCAGGAGGCGCTGTCCAGGCGCAGGCGGCCGCGCAGGCCCTCGGTGCAGCCCGCCATGGACCGCCCGATGGATGCCGTAGACGTGGCAGCGGCGGCAGCGGCCGCGCTCGACGGTGCCGTACTGAACGGCATGCCGCCCTCCCCGCTGGTCGCCGACCTCACACGCGATGTCACCGCCGAGCGCCGACGGGCGGCGAGCCCGGTGCCCGGCGCGCGCGAGCCGGAGGAGCCCCAGCCGAAGCAGAGCGGGTCGAAGGGATCCGTACCGGATCTGACCAAGCCCGCGCCCGAGGAGTCACAGCCCCTGCCTGCGCGCGCCGAGCAGCTTCAGCTCTCCGGCGACATCACCTACGCCCTGCCCTCCCTGGACCTGCTGGAGCGCGGTGGCCCCGGCAAGACGCGCAGCGCCGCCAATGACGCGGTCGTCGCCTCGCTCAGCAATGTCTTCATGGAGTTCAAGGTCGACGCGGCAGTCACCGGCTTCACCCGCGGTCCGACGGTCACGCGGTACGAGGTGGAGCTGGGCCCCGCCGTGAAGGTCGAGCGGATCACCGCCCTCACCAAGAACATCGCGTACGCCGTCGCCAGCCCCGACGTACGGATCATCTCCCCGATCCCCGGCAAGTCCGCGGTCGGCATCGAGATCCCGAACTCCGACCGCGAGATGGTCAAGCTCGGCGATGTGCTGCGCCTCGCGGACGCGGCGGAGGACGACCACCCGATGCTGGTCGCGCTCGGCAAGAACGTCGAGGGCGGCTACGAGATGGCCAACCTCGCCAAGATGCCGCACGTCCTGGTCGCGGGCGCGACCGGCTCCGGAAAGTCCTCCTGCATCAACTGTCTGATCACCTCGGTCATGGTGCGGGCGACCCCGGAGGACGTACGCATGGTGCTCGTCGACCCCAAGCGGGTCGAGCTCAACGCGTACGAGGGCATTCCGCACCTGATCACGCCGATCATCACCAACCCCAAGCGGGCAGCCGAGGCGCTGCAGTGGGTCGTGCGCGAGATGGACCTGCGCTACGACGACCTCGCGGCGTACGGCTACCGCCACATCGACGACTTCAACCAGGCCATCAGGAACGGCAAGGTCAAGCCGCCGGAGGGCAGCGAGCGCGAGCTCACGCCGTATCCGTATCTGCTGGTCATCGTCGACGAGCTCGCCGACCTGATGATGGTCGCCCCGCGCGATGTCGAGGACGCCATCGTCCGCATCACCCAGCTGGCTCGCGCCGCCGGCATCCATCTGGTGCTGGCGACCCAGCGCCCGTCCGTCGATGTCGTCACCGGTCTGATCAAGGCGAACGTGCCCTCACGGCTGGCCTTCGCGACATCGTCGCTCGCCGACAGCCGGGTCATCCTCGACCAGCCCGGCGCGGAGAAGCTGATCGGCAAGGGCGACGGCCTCTTCCTGCCGATGGGTGCCAACAAGCCCACCCGTATGCAGGGCGCCTTCGTCACCGAGGACGAAGTCGCGGCGATCGTCCAGCACTGCAAGGATCAGATGGCGCCCGTCTTCCGCGAGGACGTCATGGTCGGCACCAAGCAGAAGAAGGAGATCGACGAGGACATCGGCGACGACCTCGATCTGCTCTGCCAGGCGGCCGAGCTGGTCGTGTCCACCCAGTTCGGGTCGACGTCGATGCTCCAGCGGAAGTTGCGTGTGGGCTTCGCGAAGGCGGGAAGACTGATGGATCTGATGGAGTCGCGGAACATCGTCGGGCCGAGCGAGGGCTCCAAGGCGCGCGACGTTCTGGTGAAACCTGATGAGCTGGACGGAGTGCTCGCCGTGATACGCGGGGAGTCCGAGTCGTAACCCTTCTGAGAGCAACCGTTTCCCTTGGTCGTACGTCAAGTTGGAGGGAGGGACAGCCAGATGTCCCACCATCGGGACAGACCGCCATTCTGATGGCGTACAAACTCCCTCCGCCCGGTTGCCCCACCCTTTCGTACCACCCATAGACTGAACCTCCAGCAGGTGGCTACACGCTCGAAAGGCGCCCCCGTGTCCATCGGCAACTCCCCCGAAGACGACCGGCCTTCAGTCGAACCCCCGGCTGAGGACGACCGGCCTTCGATCGGACGTGCGCTCCAGGAAGCCCGCACCGCCGCAGGTCTGACCGTTGACGAGGTCAGCTCCTCCACCCGGGTGCGCGTCCCGATCGTGCACGCGATCGAAGAGGACGACTTCTCCCGCTGCGGCGGCGACGTTTACGCGCGCGGTCATATCCGCACGATCGCGCGTGCCGTCGGGCTCGATCCCGATCCGCTCGTCGCGCAGTACGACGCGGACCACGGCGGCCGTCCCGCCCCCACACCTGCCGCGCCGCTCTTCGAGGCCGAACGCATCCGTCCCGAACGCGGCCGTCCCAACTGGACCGCCGCCATGGTCGCCGCGATCGTCGCGGTGATCGGCTTCGTCGGCTTCACGCTCGTCAACGGCGGCGACAGCGGCAACAAGGACAACCACGTGGCGGAGGGCCCGGCGCCCGACCAGAAGCCCACGCCGACCAAGCCCGCCCCGGCCAAGCCCGTCGATCCCACCCCCTCCGACAGCGCCATCGCGGCGGTGCCGAAGGACAAGGTGACGGTGAAGCTCTCCGTCCTGGACGACAAGAGCTGGATCTCCGCCAAGTCGCACAACGGCAAACTGCTCTTCGACGGAACCCTCCTCAAAGGCGAGTCCAAGACCTTCCAGGACGACGAGCGGGTCGATCTGATCCTGGGGAACGCCGGCGCGATCGAGCTGTATGTGAACGGCAAGAAGGTCGAGGACGAGTTCGAGACGGGCCAGGTCGAGCGGCTCTCCTACACCAAGGGCGACCCCGAGGTCGGCTAGCTCGGAAGGCGTCGAGGGGCCCAGAACCCTGGGGGCAGGGGCGTGGGTCAGGACAAAGTAGTCTTGAGCCCATGCCCGAACGCCGTACCGTCGCCCTTGTCACTCTTGGCTGCGCCCGTAACGAGGTGGACTCGGAGGAGCTTGCAGGCCGCTTGGCAGCGGACGGCTGGGAGCTCGTCGAGGAAGCCTCCGACGCGGATGTCGCAGTCGTCAACACCTGCGGATTCGTCGAGGCCGCCAAGAAGGACTCCGTCGACGCCCTGCTCGAAGCCAACGATCTCAAGGACCAGGGCCGGACCCAGGCCGTGGTCGCCGTCGGCTGCATGGCCGAGCGGTACGGCAAGGAGCTGGCCGAGGCGCTGCCCGAGGCGGACGGTGTGCTCGGCTTCGACGACTACGCCGACATCTCCGACCGCCTGCAGACCATCCTCAACGGCGGCATCCACGCCTCGCACACCCCGCGCGACCGCCGCAAGCTGCTGCCGCTGAGCCCGGTCGAGCGCCAGGAGGCCGGCACGGACGTGGCGCTGCCGGGGCACGGTGCGCCGGAGGATCTTCCCGAAGGCGTCGCGCCCGCCTCCGGGCCGCGCGCCCCGCTTCGCCGCCGGCTCGACACCAGCCCCGTCGCCTCCGTGAAGCTGGCATCCGGCTGCGACCGGCGCTGCTCCTTCTGCGCCATCCCGTCCTTCCGCGGCTCCTTCATCTCGCGGCGGCCGAGCGATGTGCTCGGCGAGACGCGCTGGCTGGCCGAGCAGGGCGTCAAGGAGGTCATGCTCGTCTCCGAGAACAACACCTCGTACGGCAAGGACCTCGGCGACATCCGCCTGCTGGAGACCCTGCTGCCCGAGCTCGCCGAGGTCGACGGCATCGAGCGGGTGCGGGTCAGCTATCTGCAGCCCGCAGAGATGCGGCCGGGGCTGATCGACGTCCTCACCTCGACACCGAAGATCGCCCCCTACTTCGACCTGTCCTTCCAGCACTCCGCCCCCGACGTGCTGCGCGCGATGCGGCGCTTCGGCGACACCGAACGCTTCCTGGAGCTGCTCGAGACCATCCGCGGCAAGGCTCCGCAGGCGGGTGTGCGGTCCAACTTCATCGTCGGCTTCCCCGGCGAGAGCGAGGCGGACTTCGCCGAACTGGAACGCTTCCTCACCGAGGCGCGCCTGGACGCCATCGGCGTCTTCGGCTACTCCGACGAGGACGGCACCGAGGCGGTCTCGTACGACAACAAGCTCGACGCCGATGTCATCGCCGAGCGCCTCGACCACCTGTCGCGGCTCGCGGAGGAGCTGACCGCCCAGCGCGCCGAGGAGCGTCTCGGTGAGACGCTCGAGGTGCTCGTCGAGTCGGTGGACGGCGAGGACGGTGCGGTGGGCCGTGCGCTGCACCAGGCTCCCGAGACCGACGGCCAGGTCGTCTTCACCACGAGCGACGGGCTTGTGCCCGGCCGTATCGTCATGGCGAAGGCAGTGGATACGGAAGGCGTCGACCTGGTGGCCGAATGTCTTTCCGAGGAGGCAGGCAGATGACCGGAGTGCCGGCATCCGCGGGGGGCGGCACGGGTAGGCCGGCGCCCGGCGGCAAGCTGGGCGCTGCGGCCGTCAATCAGGCCAGCCTCTGGAACATCGCCAACATCCTCACCATGGTGCGGCTGGTGCTGGTGCCCGCCTTTGTCGTGCTGATGCTCCAGGACGGCGGCTACGACCCGGCCTGGCGGGCCTGGGCGTGGGCGGCGTTCGCCGTCGCCATGATCACCGACATCTTCGACGGCCACCTGGCGCGGGCGTACAACCTCGTCACCGACTTCGGGAAGATCGCCGACCCGATCGCCGACAAGGCGATCATGGCGGCCGGGCTGATCTGCCTGTCGGCGCTCGGCGATCTGCCGTGGTGGGTGACCGGAGTGATTCTCTTCCGGGAGCTCGGAATCACGGTGATGCGGTTCTGGGTGATCCGGCATGGAGTAATTCCCGCCAGTCGCGGTGGCAAAATGAAGACCCTCGCGCAGGGCACGGCGGTCGGTATGTACGTTCTGGCGCTCACCGGGCCCCTGGCCACTCTTCGCTTCTGGGTGATGGCCGTTGCCGTCGTGCTGACGGTGCTCACCGGCCTCGACTATGTGCGACAGGCGATTGTGCTGAGGCGCGCGGGACTGGCGGCGGAACGGGCCGCGGCGGGGAACACGCGGTGAAGACCGCGGCTCGGGTGCTTGCTCTGCTTGCGGAGCGTGGCGAGACGCTGGCCGTCGCCGAGTCGCTCACCGGCGGTCTTGTGGCCGCCGAGCTGACCGCCGTACCGGGAGCCTCAAAGACCTTCCGCGGCTCCGTGACGGCGTACGCAACCACTCTGAAGAGGGATGTTCTCGGAGTCGACGGGACACTTCTGGCGGAGCGCGGAGCGGTGGATCCCGAGGTTGCGCGGCAGATGGCGGCCGGTGCGCGGGAGGTGCTGGGCGCTTCCTGGGGCATCGCGACCACGGGTGTGGCTGGCCCCGAACCGCAGGACGGGCAGCCCGTCGGGACGGTCTATGTGGCAGTCGCGGGACCGGACGGCACCGGGAAGGTGGCCGCTCTGCGATTGAACGGTGGCCGGGTGGACATCCGTAGAGAGAGTGTACGGAGCGTGCTCGAACTGCTCTCGGACGAACTCCACGAAAATGCGCGGACACACTATACGGAACAGAACGGGGGGACTTGATGTTTGCAGCCCTGAGTGAACACGACATCGCTCCCCGCACGGCCGCGGCACGAGGCGGTACGGTGGGGCGTGAAGGATGCGGCTACGCGGTCCGAGGAGGGAGCCACCGATGATTCTGCTCCGTCGCCTGCTGGGTGACGTGCTGCGTCGGCAGCGCCAGCGCCAGGGCCGTACTCTGCGCGAAGTCTCCTCGTCCGCCCGAGTATCGCTCGGCTATCTCTCCGAGGTGGAGCGGGGGCAGAAGGAGGCTTCCTCCGAGCTGCTCTCCGCGATCTGCGACGCGCTTGACGTACGGATGTCCGAGCTCATGCGAGAAGTGAGCGACGAGCTGTCGCTGGCCGAGCTGGCCGAGTCGGCAGCGGCCAGCGAGCCGGTGCCTGCGCCAGTACGCCCGATGCTCAATTCCGTCTCCGTGACGTCGGTGGCGGGTGTGCCGACGGAGCGGGTGACCATCAAGGCGCCTGCGGAGGCGGTCGACGTCGTCGCCGCCTGATCCGTACGGCTCTGAACGGCCTGGTTTGCAACTGAGCCCCGACTGGTACTCGAGTACCGGTCGGGGCTTTCGCTTGCCCTGGATGTCCCGTTTGCGGTGGCTGTGTAATCGTGGGCGGGTAGCTGCGAACCGAGTGGAGGACATGGATGTCTGTCGTGAAGAGCTCTCTGTCCGAGGCGGACCTCAAGACGGTCGGCGACGCGCTCAGGGGTGCGCTCGTCGATCTGGTGGATCTCGCGCTGGTGGCGAAGCAGGTCCACTGGAATGTCGTGGGCCCGCGCTTCAGGTCCGTACATCTGCAGCTCGACGAGGTGGTGGACACCGCGCGGCAGCACTCCGACACGGTGGCCGAGCGTGCGTCGGCGATCGGGGTGACGCCGGACGGGCGGGCTGCGACGGTGGCGGCGCAGAGCGCGATCGGCGCGGTGCCCGAGGGGTGGATCAAGGACGGGGATGCCGTGCGGACGCTGGTGGACGCACTGGGGGCGGTGATCGGGCGCATGCGGGAGCGGATCGATGTGACCGCGGATCCGGATCCGGTGAGCCAGGACGTGCTGATCGGGCTGACGGCGGATCTGGAGAAGCACGCGTGGATGTTCCAGGCGGAGAGCGCATAGGACCGGGCTTCGGGTTTCGTGCCTCGCGCATCCGGCGGGCTTCGGGCGGCTGCGGGCTGCGGCGTCCCGGCGCACGCTGGAGAGAGGCGATCGGCTCACTGTGCGCCGGTTGGGCTCCGGTGCGCCCTCCCGTGGGCGATTGCGCCGGTCTAGCGTGGACCGGAGGAGGCAGCCATGGCAGTACGCGGGGTCGCGCCGGTGGTCGCCCTGGGCCTGGTGGCGGGCGGGCTGTGGTGGTGGGCCGTGCTGCGGCTGGTGATGGTGCCCGAGCAGTCGGGTCTCGTGGAGGGCGCGGTGGCAGCGGGTGGATGGGGGCTGAGCCTGCTGCCGGTGCATGTGACAGCGTCCCGCGGGAGCACGGCCGGGATCGGTGCGGTGCGCGAGCTCAGGATCACCAGGGCATCGCGACGCCGCCGTTCGGGCGGAGGATCTGGCCCGTCATGAAGCTGGACGCGTCCGAGGCCAGATGAAGCACCGTATGGGCGATGTCCTCGGGCTCGCCCACGCGGCGGAGCGGCGACAGCCGGACCATCGCCGCCTCGGCCTGGTGCTGGAGCGTCGCGTCATGCCGGTCGGTCATCGGCGTGCGGATCCAGCCGGGGGCAACGGCGTTGACCCGGATGGAGTGCGGGCCGAGTTCGGTCGCGAGGGTCTTGGTGAGCTGGACGACGGCCGCCTTGGCGGCGCTGTAGCAGAGCAGACCAGCGCTCGCGGCATCCACGGCGCCGGATGCCATCGTGACGATGGAACCGGGTGTGCCCGCGGCGATCATCACGCGCGCCGACTCCTGGCAGGCGTACAGGATCCCCTTGAAATTGACCGCGAGGACGCGGTCCAGGTCCTCGTCCCTCGTCTCCAGGACCGTGCTGCTGTGCATGATTCCGGCGACGGCGGCCAGGATGTCCAGCCGGCCGCTGCTCGCGGCGTACTCGATCGCGGACTTGAGCTGGGCGCGCTCGCTCACGTCGAGGGGATGGGTGTGCGCGGTGCCGCCCGCCTCGGAGATCAGGGACCGGGTCTCGTCGAGGCCTTTCTCGTCGATGTCCGCGCAGTGGACGGTGGCTCCCGCCTCGGCCAGCAGGACGGCACAGGCGCGGCCTATGCCGCTCGCCGCGCCGGTGATGAACGCGGTGCGGCCGGTGAGGTCGTACGCCGTGAGGGGCATGCGGGGACCGTACGACTGGATCTGACGGGGCGTCAACTGGTGTGGCGGGATCAGGGAATGGGTCCGGACTGGCAGCCCGGGCACCAGTAGGTGGGGCGCTCCCGGCTGCCGTCGCCCTGCTCGGTCTTGCGGATCGCGGCGCCGCAGCGCAGACACGGCCGGCCCTCGCGGCCGTAGACATGGAGCCGGTCGCCGGGGCGGCGGTCGGCCGCAGTGGTGGTGGTGCGGCGGTCGAAGCTGTTCTTGTTCGCTTCAAGGAGGCGGTGGGCCGTGGCGACGAGGCGGACGGGAGTGTCGGCGGGGAGCTCGCCGACGGGCAGCCAGGGCGTCACTCGGGCCAGAAAGGCCAGCTCCGACTTGTAGACATTGCCGATGCCCGCCAGATTGCGCTGGTCGAGCAGGGCCTCGCCGAGGGGGCGGGCTGGGTCCGAGAGCAGATTGGCGGCGGCGATGTCCGGGTCCCAGTCGGGGCCCAGCAGGTCCGGGCCGAGATGGCCGACCGCCTGGTTCTCGTCGGCCGTACGCAGCAACTCCAGGACGGGCAGCCGGTAGCCGACGGCGGTGTGGGCGGCATTGCCGAGGATCGCCCGGATCTGGTGCGTGGGGCCGCCGCGCCAGCGCTCGCCGGAGCCGTACACCTGCCAGGAGCCCTCCATCCGCAGATGCGAGTGGAGGGTCAGGCCGCCCTCGATGCGGGTGAGCAGATGCTTGCCGCGCGGGGTGACGTCCAGGACGGTCCGCCCGGTGAGATCGGCGGTGGCGAAGCGGGGGACGCGGAGGTCGGACCGGGTGAGGGTTTGTCCTGCGAGGGCGGTGTGCAGGCGCTGGGCGGTCTGCCAGACGGTGTCTCCTTCGGGCATGCCATCCATGATGCGGGGTGCGGGTCGTCTGCGGCGGGGGCGACCCGTTAACGGGGGCGCTGCCCCCGGACCCCCGCGCCTCAAACGCCGGCGGGGCTGAAGTTCAGCCCGTCCGGCGTTTGAGGACGTGCGGCCGAAGGTCGCATACGGGGGTCTGGGGGCTTGCCCCCAGTTCGGGAAGGGGCGGGTAGGGGACAAGGCCCGCCGCAGGCGCACCCGCGCCCCACCGCACCCCCTTCAGGGCCGCAGCCGCAGCCCCCTCGGCGTCGCGTGGAACCCCGCCGTCTCCAGCGCTCGGCCCAGCGGCGACGTCAGCGCCGGTATGCCGTTCGTCCGCTCGACCGTCACCGTCCCCAGCGCCCCCGCGCGAGCCGCCTGAGCCAGCGCCCCCGCCGCCGTGTGGAGGACAGGCGAGTCCGGGTCCGTGGCCCAGGCCAGCAGCGTCTTGCCGCCGCGTTCCATGTACAGGGTCAGCTCGCCGTCGACCAGGACCACCAGGGAGCCCGCCTTCCGGCCTGGCTTGTGGCCGGCGCCGGTCGGCGGCTCCGGCCAGGGCAGTGCAGCGCCGTACGCATTGGCCGGGTCGGCGGCGGCCAGCACCACGGCCTGCGGCGCCGTCTGCGCATCGGCCCGGTCCCGGGCCGTGGCCGCCGCCCGGAGGCGGTCGACCGCGCCGTCCATCGCGAACTGGGCCGCGCCCAGCCCCTCCACGACATAGCCGCGCCGTGCCTGACCGCTGTCCTCGAAGGCGGAGAGGATGCGGTACGTCGCGGAGAAGCCGCCCTCCACACCCTCCGCGGCCACCGCCCCCCGGGTCACCACGCCGTGGCGGTCAAGGAGCGTGCGGGCGATGGCGTGCGCGCGATGCGTGGGGTCGGGCTCCGCGCCCGGGAGCAGCGACCAGCGGCCGCTGACCGTCGGAGGGCCTGTGCGGGAAGCGGGGCGGGCCGCGGCCGTGAGGCTGCCGTACCGACCGCGGGGCACGGTACGTCTGGCGCGATGGGCCGTGGACCCGGCGGTGCGGCCCGAGCCGAGCAGCGAACGGAGCGGCGCCAGACTGTCGTTGGTGAGCCGTCCCGACCAGGCAAGGTCCCAGACGGCGTCGGCCAGTTCGGGGTCGGTGGCCTCGGGGTGGGTGGTGGCCCGGATCTGGTCGGCGATCTGGCGGAAGAACAGTCCGTACCCGGGGGCGAGGGCGCTGAGGACCGACTCGTGGAGCGCGCTTAGTTCCAGGGGGTGGGGCTGGGGGAGGAGCAGCGGGGCGGCGTCGGCGAGATAGAGGGAGATCCAGCCGTCCTTGCCCGGGAGGGAGCCCGCTCCCGCCCAGATGACCTCGCCCGTCGTGGTCAGTTCGTCCAGCAGGCCGGGGGCATAACCCGAGACGCGCGACGGGAGGATCAGCTTCTCCAGCGCCGAGGCCGGGACCGCAGCCCCCTGGAGTTGCTCGATCGCGCGGGCGAGTCCGTCGATACCGCGAAGGCTGTTGCTGCCCAGGTGCTGCCACTGCGGAAGGAACGTGGCGAGGGCGGCGGGCGGGACCGGCTCGAGTTCCTGGCGCAGCGCGGCCAGCGAACGGCGGCGCAGCCTGCGCAGCACGGCCGCGTCGCACCACTCCTGGCCGATGCCCGAGGGGTGGAACTCTCCCTGGACGACCCGTCCGCTCGCGGCGAGCCGGTGCAGCGCGCCGTCGGTGACCGCCGCGCCGAGGCCGAAGCGCGCTGCTGCCTGGTTCGAGGTGAAGGGACCGTGCGTACGCGCGAACCGGGCCAGCAGGTCGCCGAGCGGATCCTTTACCGGCTCCGTGAAGGCCTCCGGAACGCCCACCGGCAACGCCGTTCCCAGGGCGTCCCGGAGCCGGCCCGCGTCCTCGATCGCCGCCCAGTGGTCCGCGCCCGCGATCCGGACCCGGATGGCCCGGCGCGATGCGGCCAGATCCCGGGGCCACCGCTCGTCCCCGCCGCGCTCCGCCAACTCCGCGTCCGTCAGCGGGCCGAGGATCCGCAGCAGGTCGGCCACGCTCTCGGCGTCCTTGATCCGGCGGTCCTCGGTGAGCCACTGCAGTTCGCGTTCCAGCTCGGTCAGCACTTCGGGGTCGAGCAGCTCGCGCAGTTCGGCCTGGCCGAGCAGTTCGGCGAGCAGCCTCGAGTCCAGGGAGAGGGCCGCCGCCCGCCGCTCGGCGAGCGGTGAGTCGCCCTCGTACAGGAACTGGGCGACGTAACCGAACAGCAGCGACCGGGCGAAGGGCGAGGGCTCGGGTGTCGTGACCTCGACGAGGCGGACCCGGCGGGACTCGATGTCGCCCATCAGCTCGGTCAGCCCCGGTACGTCGAAGACGTCCTGGAGGCACTCGCGGACCGCTTCGAGGACGATCGGGAAGGAGCCGAACTCGCTCGCCACCTGGAGCAGTTGGGCAGCGCGCTGGCGCTGCTGCCACAGCGGCGTGCGCTTGCCAGGACTGCGCCGGGGCAGCAGCAGCGCACGCGCGGCGCACTCGCGGAAGCGGGAGGCGAAGAGCGCCGAGCCGCCCACCTGGTCGGTGACGATCTGATTGATCTCGCCCTTGTCGAAGACGGCGTCCGCCGCGCCGATCGGAGCGTGCTCGCTGTCGTACGTCGTGTCGAGATGGACCGGGTCCTGGTCGAGCAGGTCAAGGCCCATCAGATCGGCGTCGGGCAGGCGCAGCACGATGCCGTCGTCGGCGTGCATGACCTGCGCGTCCATTCCGTACCGCTCGGCCAGGCGGGCGCCGAGCGCCAGCGCCCAAGGGGCATGCACCTGGGCGCCGAAGGGGGAGTGGATCACGACCCGCCAGTCGCCGAGCTCGTCGCGGAAGCGCTCGACCAGGATCGTCCGGTCGTCGGGGACATGACCGCAGGCGCGGCGCTGCTCGTCGAGATAGGCGAGGACATTGTCGGCGGCCCAGGCGTCCAGGCCTGCGGCCAGCAGGCGCAGCCGGGCGTCCTCGGGAGTGAGCCCGCCCACCTCGCGCAGGAACGCGCCCACCGCACGGCCCAGTTCGAGCGGGCGGCCCAGCTGGTCGCCCTTCCAGAAGGGAAGCCGGCCGGGAACGCCGGGGGCGGGGGAGACCAGCACCCGGTCGCGGGTGATGTCCTCGATCCGCCAGGAGGTCGTGCCGAGGGTGAAGACGTCGCCCACCCGGGACTCGTACACCATCTCCTCGTCGAGTTCCCCGACCCGGCCGCCGCCCTTCTTGGGGTCCGCGCCGGCGAGGAAGACGCCGAACAGTCCGCGGTCGGGGATGGTGCCGCCCGAGGTGACCGCGAGCCGCTGCGCTCCCGGCCGGCCCGTGACCGTACCGGCGACGCGGTCCCACACCACGCGTGGGCGCAGCTCGGCGAAGGCGTCGGAGGGATATCGCCCGGCGAGCATGTCGAGGACGGCGGTGAAGGCCGACTCCGGCAGTGAGGCGAAGGGCGCGGCCCGGCGTGCCAGCGCCAGCAGATCGTCGACCTGCCAGGTGTCCAGGGCGACCATTGCGACCAGTTGCTGGGCCAGCACGTCGAGCGGGTTGGACGGGATCCGCAGCGCCTCGATGGAGCCGGTTCGCATCCGCTCGGTCACGACGGCCGACTGCACCAGATCGCCGCGGTACTTGGGGAAGACGACACCCGTGGAAACAGCGCCCACCTGGTGTCCGGCGCGGCCGACCCGCTGCAGGCCGGAAGCGACGGACGGCGGCGACTCGACCTGGACCACCAGGTCCACCGAGCCCATGTCGATCCCCAGCTCCAGGCTGGAAGTGGCTACGACTGCGGGCAGCCGGCCTGCCTTCAGGTCCTCCTCGACCAGGGCGCGCTGCTCCTTGGAGACCGAGCCGTGGTGCGCGCGGGCGAGGAGCGGGGGTGCTCCGTGCGCGGATCCGGACTGCGCCATGATCTCGGCCGGTGGCGGCCCGTCGGGCATAGCCTCTCCGGTGGCCCGTTCGTATGCGATCTCGTTGAGGCGGTTGCACAGTCGCTCCGCCAGGCGGCGGGAGTTGGCGAAGACGATCGTGGAGCGGTGCGCCTGGACCAGGTCGGCGATCTTCTCCTCGACATGCGGCCAGATCGAGGGCTTCTCGCCATTGCCCGAGTCGGACGCGGGGGAGCCGCCCAGCTCACCCAGATCCTCCACCGGTACGACCACCGAGAGGTCGAACTCCTTGCCCGAGGGCGGCTGGACGATCTCCACCTTGCGCTGCGGCGACAGATAGCGCGCCACCTCGTCGACCGGGCGCACCGTCGCCGACAGCCCGATCCGCCGGGCGGGGCGCGGCAGCAGCTCGTCGAGCCGCTCCAGCGATACGGCGAGATGCGCGCCCCGCTTGGTCCCCGCGACGGCGTGCACTTCGTCCAGGATCACCGTCTCGATGCCCGACAGCGCGTCCCGCGCCGAGGAGGTGAGCATCAGAAACAGCGACTCGGGTGTGGTGATCAGGATGTCCGGCGGCTTGGTGGCCAGCGACCGCCGCTCGGCGGCCGGGGTGTCGCCCGAGCGGATGCCGACCCGTACATCCGGCTCGGGCAGACCCAGCCGCACGGACTCATGACGAATCCCGGTCAGCGGACTGCGGAGATTGCGCTCCACATCGACGGCGAGAGCCTTGAGCGGCGACACGTACAGCACACGGCAGCGCATTTTCGGGTCCGCCGGATGGGGCGTGGACGCGAGACGGTCCAGGGCCGCGAGGAATGCGGCCAGGGTCTTGCCGGAGCCCGTCGGGGCGACCACCAGCACGTCCGAGCCCTCGCCGATGGCCTGCCAGGCACCCTCCTGCGCGGCGGTGGGCGCGCTGAAGGCTCCCGTGAACCAGCTCCGGGTCGCGGGGGAGAAGGCGTCGAGCGCTGAAGCCGTCATGCCCCCCATCGTGCACCGCACCACTGACAACGCGGGCTCCCGCAACCCTGGCGCTGTGAAACAGGGCACCACAGCCCGCGACGGGAGGAGATTCCTGTCCCTTATGGCACGGAATGCGTAAACCGAGCCCCCGGACACGCGGTCGGTCATTTGAGTATCGGAGCCGGTTTTAATTCTCAATGCTTCCAGAACAATATTGGATCTTGCTAAAGTTATCGTGCTGGGTTTGTAGGCTTGGAGGGGCGACGGGTCGGGTCTTCATCTCGTACAGTCATGCCGATAAATTATACGCGGAGCGAGTCATTCGGCAGCTGAGGTCGGCTCGGTTCGACGTTGTCGTGGACCAGGATGCTCTGCAGGCCGGCCAGGAATGGCGCACCGAACTGTTCCGGCTGATCAGGTCTTCGCAGGCAATTCTTGTGATTCTGACCGAGTCGGCGCGCACTTCCGAGGAAGTGGCATCGGAATGGGCTTATGCCCTGGGGGTCGGTGTCCCGGTTTTCCCGCTGCGCTTCGAGATGACATCCCGCCCGTCCCGGCTCGATCAGCTGCACGGGTTTGATTTCCGTCGGCACTCGGCCCCTTGGGGCGACTTGATCAAAACGCTGAACTTTCTGCCGCCCGCCCCTCGACAGTCGCACCTACCGGGAGGGTGGCGACAACGGGCGTTTCCAGTTCATCTTCTCCTCCTTCGCGGATCACCACATCAAGCTGGAGGACAAGAGCCGCTATTTCGAGAACATCAAGAACAATCTTGCGCCGGGCGGCCGGATCATCATCGGTGACGAGTTCCTGCCGGAATACGACCCGAACGACGACGAAGCCTGGCAGGCCGCCCTGCGCGGATACCACGGGCACATCATCGAATTCGCCGCTGCCCGTGCTGACGAGCATGAGAGCCGGGGCGAGGAGGAGCAGGCCCGCGCGCACCGGGAGCTGATCAAGCTGGAATCCGCCGCACTCGAATCCGGCTTGGCAAAGCAAGGTGACTTCAAGCTGTCACGTTCGCTGTACGAGCAGATCCTCAAAGAGCAGGGATTCCAGTTCCGGGCGAAGAAGATCGGCCCTCTGGATGACGATTCCGTGGGTGGTATCTACGTGTACGAGCTGTGGCTCGGCTGAGAGGTCAGTCAATGGCGTGGCCGTGTGCGCGAAGCGTCCGCAGTGCCTCGATCGTCACGATCGGCCGCGCCTCCAGAGCCGTGCCCGGCGCCCACTGGCGCCAATTGATCGGCCAGCCGCCGTCCTCGCGCTGATCGCTCGCCAGATGTTCCAGAGAGCGCGTCATCTCCTCGTCCGTGAACCAGAGGCGGGCGAGCGATTGCGGCGTACGGGCGTAGTGGTACGGGAAGTGGTGCTCACCCGGCGCGTAGCCGGGCGAGACCGGATAGTCCTCGAGCCGTCCCGGATCGAGCACCGCCAGGTGCTGCTCGCGCACCAGTCGTCCCAGCCGGTCCGCCGCGGCTTCGGCGCGTGAGCGGTCCGGCACCCCGTCGAGGAAGGCCACCGCGGCCTCGATCTCGTACGGATGCGACTTATCGAGACCGTCGACCGCGGCCCAGCAGAAGTCCGTGGCCCGGAACAGCCATGCGTGCCACACCTGATTACGGTGCAGCAGCCCGACCACTGGCCCCGTCGCGAGCAGTTCGCTCGGGGGATCGTCGACGATCGGGATGAAGGGCGCGGCCGGATATCCCCGCTGCGAGGGGTGGATCGCGGGCAGCGCACCGTCGGACGTCGACACCTCGGTGAGGTAGCGGCACATCCGCTCCACGCGCAGTCCGCTGCAGCGTCCGACGGAGTCGAGGATGCGCAGGGCATGCGCGGTGTGCAGCGGCTGGCTGACCGGGCCGCGCAGATCGGGTTCGAGAGCGTGGCCGTAGCCGCCGTCCTCATTGAGATACGCGGCCAGGGCGGTTTCCACGGTGTCCGAGCCACCGCCCAGAAAGTGGTAGGCGAACCTCCGCTGTTCCAGCACGCGGGCGGTCAGCCAGATGAAGTGCTCTGCGCGGGCGAGCGGCGACGCGAGTGAGGGCACGGGGGTTGCTCCGGTTCCAGCCATGTTCCGACCGTAGGGCGGAAAGGGCTTTCGGCACGCGGGACGGACAAAGCTGCACCCCAGGGGCGGGATACTGGCTTCATGCGGTTGACGATTTTCTGGGAGCGCATGGCTGATCACTTCGGTCAGGCCTACGCGGACTCCTTCGCGCGCGACCATGTGATGGCCGAGCTCGGGGGGCGTACGGTGCACGAGGCCCTGGCCGCCGGCTGGGAGGCCAAGGACGTGTGGCGCGGGGTCTGCGCGGCGGTCGGGGTCCCGGCCGAGAAGCAGTGACACCGGCAGCGGGCTGAGGGCGGGACGGGCGTTCGGTTCCGGGGGCCGGGGACAGGTCGGGGACCGGGGGGACCGGTAGCGGAACCCGTAGGCGACACTGGCCGGGTGGCCCAGACCGACAAGACCGAGCAGGGCATGGCCGAGCCGGATGTGACCGCCGAGGACACCGCCGCTCGGAACACCACTGCTCAGGACAGCAGCGCGCACGACACGAACGCTTCGGATGCGAGCGCTGGAGACGCGCGTGCTTCGGACCCGCGCGCTCAGCACACGACCGCTTCGGACACCCCCGCTCACGACGCGCCCCCGCCGAACCCGCCGCCCCCCGCGCCCGCAGCCGGAGGCCCCGGGCCGGTCCGCATGCCCCGGTGGCTGCCGCGCGCCATGGTGCTCGCACTGGCGCTCTACGCCTGCTTCCAGCTGGGCAGTTGGGCCTTCCACCAGCTCATCGGGCTGCTGATCAACATCCTGATCGCCTTCTTCCTGGCGCTCGCGATCGAGCCGGCGGTGGGCAGAATGTCGGCGCGCGGCATGCGCCGCGGCCTTGCCACCTTCATCGTCTTCTTCGCGGTCTTCGTCGCGGCCGCTGGCTTCGTCTTCCTCCTGGGCTCGATGCTGGCCGGCCAGATCGTCGACATGGTCGAGGGCTTCCCCAAGTACCTCGACTCGGTGATCCGCTGGATCAACGACACCTTCCGTACCGAGCTCTCGCGCGTCGAGATCCAGGAAAGCCTGCTGCGCTCGGACTGGCTGCGGAAGTACGTCCAGAACAGCGCGAGCGGTGTACTGGACATCTCCGCCACCGTCCTCGGCGGACTCTTCAAACTGCTGACGATCTTCCTGTTCTCGTTCTACTTCGCGGCCGACGGGCCCCGGCTGCGCCGCACGCTGTGTTCTCTGCTGCCGCCCGCCAAGCAGACCGAGGTGCTGCGCGCCTGGGAGATCGCCGTCGACAAGACGGGCGGCTACCTCTACTCGCGCGGCCTCATGGCGCTGATCTCGGGTGTCGCGCACTACATCCTGCTGGAGATCCTGGGCGTGCCGTACGCCCCGGCGCTCGCCGTCTGGGTCGGGCTGGTCTCCCAGTTCATTCCGACCATCGGCACGTATCTGGCGGGCGCACTGCCCATGCTGATCGCGTTCACGATCAACCCCTGGTACGCGCTGTGGGTGCTCGGATTCGTCGTGATCTACCAGCAGTTCGAGAACTATGTGCTGCAGCCCAAGCTCACCTCCAAGACGGTCGACATCCATCCCGCGGTGGCCTTCGGCTCGGTGGTCGCGGGAACGGCGCTGCTGGGCGCGGTCGGCGCGCTGATCGCGATTCCGGCGGTGGCCACTCTGCAGGCCTTCCTGGGTGCCTATGTGAAGCGGTACGCCGTGACCGACGACCCGCGCGTCCATGGCCACCGGCGGAGTGGCGGGGGTCGGGCGCTGGCCCGGCTGCGCGGCCTCCTGCGTGACAGGGACACCCGGGAGTCCGGTGATGAGGAGGACGCCGCGTCCGGAACCTCCGGGACCGACGACCGGCCCTGAGGCACACCCGCGGTGCCTCGCGTGGTGCGCTTGACACCAAAATCGAACATCCATTCTCATGGGATTCCGGCCCCAGGTTTCCCAGCGGTTCGCCGGAGTTATCCACAGGCTGGACGGACGGCGGGGCCCATTGTCAGTGGCAGGGGTTAGCGTCTTTGACGTGAAGCGATCGACTCAAGCAAATCGGGTGGAACCCATGGCAGGAACCGACCGCGAGAAGGCGCTCGACGCCGCGCTCGCACAAATTGAACGGCAATTCGGCAAGGGCGCGGTGATGCGCCTCGGCGAGCGGCCGAACGAGCCCATCGAGGTCATCCCCACCGGGTCGACCGCGCTCGACGTCGCGCTCGGCGTCGGCGGCCTTCCGCGCGGCCGTGTGGTGGAGGTGTACGGCCCGGAGTCCTCCGGTAAGACGACCCTCACGCTGCACGCCGTGGCCAATGCCCAGAAGCTCGGCGGCTCGGTGGCCTTCATCGACGCCGAGCACGCCCTTGACCCCGAGTACGCGAAGAAGCTCGGCGTCGACATCGACAACCTGATCCTGTCCCAGCCGGACAACGGCGAGCAGGCACTCGAGATCGTCGACATGCTCGTCCGCTCCGGCGCGCTCGACCTGATCGTCATCGACTCCGTCGCGGCCCTCGTGCCGCGCGCGGAGATCGAGGGCGAGATGGGCGACTCGCACGTGGGTCTGCAGGCGCGGTTGATGAGCCAGGCGCTCCGGAAGATCACGAGCGCGCTGAACCAGTCGAAGACCACCGCGATCTTCATCAACCAGCTCCGGGAGAAGATCGGCGTGATGTTCGGCTCGCCGGAGACCACGACCGGTGGCCGCGCGCTGAAGTTCTACGCCTCGGTGCGGCTCGACATCCGCCGCATCGAGACCCTCAAGGACGGTACCGACGCGGTCGGCAACCGTACCCGCGTCAAGGTCGTGAAGAACAAGGTCGCGCCGCCCTTCAAGCAGGCCGAGTTCGACATCCTCTACGGCCAGGGCATCAGCCGCGAGGGCGGCTTGATCGACATGGGCGTGGAGCACGGCTTCGTCCGCAAGGCGGGCGCCTGGTACACCTACGAGGGCGACCAGCTGGGCCAGGGCAAGGAGAACGCCCGCAACTTCCTGAAGGACAACCCCGATCTCGCCAATGAGATCGAGAAGAAGATCCTGGAGAAGCTGGGCGTCGGCGTGAGGCCGGAGGCCCTGCCGGCCGAGCCGGGCGCGGATGCCGCCGGTGCGGCGGCTGCGGCCGAGGACCCGGCGAAGTCGGTGCCCGCGCCCGCCTCCAAGGCCAAGTCGGCCAAGTCGGCGGCGGCCAAGGGCTAGACCATGGCCCGGCGAACCGAATGGCCGGGCGACAGCACCTCCTCGTCGAGGGCCGAGAAGGAGCTGTCGCCCCAGGACCCCGCCGAGCGGGCGCGGGCGATCTGCCTGCGCCTGCTCACCGGAACCCCGCGCACCCGTAAGCAGCTCGCGGACGCTCTGCACAAACGTGAGATCCCCTCGGAGGTGGCCGAGGAGGTCCTCTCGCGCTTCGAGGACGTGGGACTGATCAATGACGCGGCCTTCGCGGACGCGTGGGTGGAGTCCCGGCACCACGGCAGGGGCCTGGCCAGGCGCGCACTTGCGCGAGAGCTGCGTACCAAGGGTGTGGACTCCGCCCTGATCGACGAGGCGGTCGGGCAGCTCGACTCCGATCAGGAGGAGGAGACGGCGCGCGAGCTGATCGCCCGCAGGCTCGCCTCGACGCGGGGCCTGGACCGCGACCGGCGACTGCGCCGCCTGGCGGGCATGCTGGCCCGCAAGGGCTACCCGGAGGGCATGGCCCTCAGGGTGGTCAAGCGCGCACTGGAGGAAGAGGGCGAGGACGTGGGGGACGTGCCGGAGGAGGGCGGGATCTAGCGTCGCGGGAGCGCGGTACGGGGGCGGGGTAACCGCTTCCACCGGCCCCCCTCGCCGTTGCCGCCCCCCGCCCGGCCTCCGTCGGGCGAAACCGTCAGGCCGGGACCGTCAGCGCTGCACCGGGAGGCCCGCCGACTTCCATGCCTGGAAGCCGCCGACCAGGTCAGTCGCGCGGTGCAGGCCCAACTGGCGCAGGGACGCTGCCGCGAGGCTCGACGCGTAGCCCTCGTTGCAGATCACGACGACCCGCAGATCGTGGCTCACCGCCTCCGGTGCGCGGTGGCTGCCCCGGGGGTCCAGACGCCACTCCAGCTCATTGCGCTCGACGACCAGCGCGCCCGGGATCAGGCCGTCCCGCTCGCGCAGGGCTGCGTACCGGATATCCACGAGGAGCGCGCCGTCCGCAGCCTCCGCGTAGGCATCCTTCGGCTCGACGCGGTCGAGGTCCTCGCGGACCCGTTCCAGAAGATCGTCGATTCCCACCTGCTCGCTCACTGCCAGTCCTCCGGACGCTCGACCTGCTCAAGACGCAGCACCGCACCGGACCGGCTGAAGCGGCGGATCAGCGGCAGCGGTGGGTAGTACGCGTGCACCGAGACGGCGTGCTCGCTGACCGACTCGTTCAGCACCTCGTGCACATGATGCGTCCCGAAGGCCCGGCCCTTTCCCGGCCCCAACTGCCGTTCGCGGTCGACCCCTTCGTTCAGCTCCAGGGTCCTCCAGCCGCTCGCGGGCAGGCGTACGGCGAGGGAGTTCTCCTTCAGTTCGCCCGCGGCCGTGGCGAACGCGCCGTGCGACTCGGCGTGGTCGTGCCAGCCGGTACCCGTGCCCGGGGGCCAGCCGATCAGCCAGGCCTCGCTGCCGCCGGGGCCCTTGAGCCGTACCCAGGTACGCCCTTCGGGGTCGAGGGGGAGCGAGGCGATGAGGTCTTGGTCGGCGGCTGAGCGCCGTACGAAGTCGAGAAGCTCGGCCGCCGTCGGCGGGCCCGAGTCACGGGTGGCGACAGTGGAGACAGGCTGCGCGGAGACAGGCTGGGACACGGAAACCGTCCTGGAAGTTCGCGGGAAAGCGCGCCGGCTCAGCGGGTCACGGCGCGCGGGGAATGCGAATTCAGCAGGACGGACGACACACGCAGCCCGCGTAGCGGACGAGGTCCATATGGACCCTCCGCCACAGGCGCACATTGGTGTCAGTCACGCTCCGGAGTACACCATGTGCGCCTTCGACGGTCAATTGATGTCCGCAGTACGGTCACTGCGCACCGCTGAAGGGGCGCCTCCGCGCGCCGCGTCCGCCGCCGAGTACAGCTCAGCGGGCCGTACTCCCGCGAAGGACGCGACCAGATGCCCGTCGGGCCGCACCAGTAGCACTGTGTGTGCCGAAGCCCCTGGGTAGCCCTCCGTGACCAGCAGCTCCGCCCGCACCGGCAGCGCGCTGACCGCCGCCGCCAGTCGCGGCATCACGCCCGCGCTCACCCAGTGCCGCCGGTCCCACACCCCCGTTCCGGGTGCGACGAGAATCACCAGCAGCTGCCCCTGCCCCAGCCGGTCCCGTAGCAGCGCGCTCGTCCCGTCCGGGGCGGTCACCCGCACATCCGCGACGGGCGCACCCGCCTCAGTGCCGACGAGGGTCTGCGAAGGGGCGTGTTGGGGCGCCAGGGGGGAGTGCGTGTATACGGGGGGCGCGCCCAGCGGGCCGTACCCCAGATGGCCGTCAGTGAGCAGGATGTCGTGCCCGCGCGCGGCGCCCGGGAGGTACGTACGCAGTGCGCTGCCGCCGCGCAGTATCGGCAGTGACTGGTCGGCGGCGCGCAGCCGCGAGGCCACGGCCGCCCGCCGCTCCGCCTGATAGCTGTCGAGCAGCGGCTCGGACGGGCCGTGGTGCCAGCTGTGCGCCAGCTTCCAGGCCAGGTTGTCCGCGTCCCGCAGGCCTTCGTCGAGCCCCTGAGTGCCGAGCGCCCCCAGCAGATGCGCCGCGTCGCCCGCGAGGAAGGCCCGGTCGACCCGCCAGCGCCGCGCGAGCCGGTGGTGGAGGGTGTAGACACCGGTGTCGAGAAGCTCGTACGCAGGTGCCTCGCCGCACCAGCCCGCCAGGGTGTCGCGCAGGCGGGCCACCAGGGAGTCGGGGGTGACCAGTTCACCGCGGGGCGCCAGCAGCCAGTCGAGCCGCCACACGCCGTCCGGCAGCGGCCGGGCGGTGACCTCCTCGCCGCCCGTGCGCCACGGCGGCTGACGGTGCAGCAACGCCTCGTCGGGCCAGGGGAGTTCGGTGCGCAGGGCGGCGACCGCATGCCGTTCCACCGCGGTGCGCCCCGGGAAACGGATGCCGAGCAGCTTGCGGACCGTCGACCTCGCGCCGTCGCACCCGACCAGATGGCTTCCGCGCCACCATGTCGCCGCGGGCCCGCGGGTGTGCACGCTGATTCCGCTCGCGTCCTGCTCCAGCGAGTCGACGCGGCTGTCGGTGACGAGCTGGATCAGCCCCTGTCCGGCGACGGCGTCCCGCAGGCCGCGGGTGAGGGCGTGCTGGGGGATGTGCAGCGGCGCGGGTGCAGCCTCGTCGCCGAGCGGGAGCTGCCGCACGTCCTGGCGCCGGCGCATCGAGCGCCAGCCGGCCCAGCGGGCGCCTTCGTCACGGACAGTGCTGCAGCCGAGCCGTTCCACCATGGCCGCCATGTCGGACCGCAGCACGACGGTGCGAGCGGGCCGCGTCTCGTCCTTGCCGGCGCCTTCGTCGAGTACGACGGAGGGCACGTCCTGCTGCGCCAGGGCCAGCGCGAGCGCGAGCCCGACGGGCCCGGCGCCGACGATGATCACCGGGTCCACGGCGTGACTCCTGGGGCCCGAAGGGTCAGGCGGAAAGGTGAGGTGGGAGCCCGGTGCGCGATCACAGAACGTATGCAACCCATTGCCGGTGCTTGCGTCAAGTGACACAGGAACGCGGCGAGGGGCGGTGGCCTCGCGGCCACCGCCCCTCGCTGGTCGAGCATCCGATGAACCGTCAGGTGCTGCGGCCGTCATCCTTCTGGACGCCGGGCTCGGCGATTGGCTCCTCGGCACCGGCCAGGTCGGCGGTGAGCACCGCTCCCGTGCTCTTCTTCGCATGGCGCAGCCTGCGCTCCAGCCATGAGGCGAAGGTCGTGAGCATCAGGTTGAGGATGATGTAGATCACCGCGACGACGATGAAGCTGGGGATGACGTTCGCGTAGTTCGCGGCGAGCGTGCCCCTCGCGTTCAGCAGTTCAGTGAAGGCCAGCACCGCACCGCCGAGAGCGGTGTCCTTGACGATGACGACGAGCTGGCTGACCAGTGCCGGCAGCATCGCGGTGACGGACTGCGGCAGCAGGATGCTCGTCATCGTCTGGCCCTTGCGCAGGCCGATCGCCTTGGCTGCCTCCGTCTGGCCCTTGGGCAGCGACAGGATGCCGGCCCGCACGATCTCGGCCAGCACCGAGGCGTTGTACAGGACGAGTCCGGTGACCACGGCGTACAGGGGACGGATGTCACTGCTGATGCTGCCGGAGTTGGCGTAGAGCTGGTTCGCGAACAGCATCAGAAGCAGAACCGGGATGGCGCGGAAGAATTCCACCACGACCGAGGCCGGGACCCTGACCCAGCGGTGGTCGGACAGCCGGGCGATGCCGAAGATTGCACCCAGCGGCAGCGCGATGACCATCGCGAGGGACGCGGCCTTCAATGTGTTGACGAGACCCGGCAGCAGGTAGGTCGTCCAGGCCGGCGCCTCGGTGAAGGGCTTCCACAGGGCCCATTCGAGCTGGCCCTTGTCGTCCATGATGCTGATCGCCCACCAGATCCCCAGCGCCAGCAGCACGAGGAACGAGGCCGTGTAGACGATGTTGCGCCGCTTGGCCCCGGGGCCGGGAGCATCGTAGAGAACGGAGGTCATCGCTTCACCGCCACACGCTTGCCGACCCAGCCGAGGATGAGGCCGGTGGGAAGGGTCAGAGCTACGAAGCCGAACGCGAAGATCGCTGAGATGAGGACGAGCTGCGCTTCATTCTCGATCATCTCCTTCATGAGCAGAGCCGCCTCGGCCACACCGATGGCCGCCGCGACCGTGGTGTTCTTCGTGAGGGCGATCAGCACATTGGTGAGCGGACCGACGACCGAGCGGAACGCCTGCGGGAGAACGACGCTTGAGAGGACCTGGGTGAAGCTCAGCCCGATGGCCCGTGCCGCCTCCGCCTGACCGACCGGCACCGTGTTGATCCCGGATCGCACCGCCTCGCAGACGAACGCCGCGGTGTAGGCCGCGAGCCCGAAGACAGCCAGCCGGAAGTACTTGGCTTCGAAGTCGTCGGCCGCGCCCAGCGTCATGCCGAAGACATCGGCGAGACCGAGCGAGGAGAAGACGATGATCACGGTGAGCGGGATGTTCCGGACCACGTTCACGTAGACCGTGCCGAACGCACGCATCAGAGGCACCGGGCTCACCCGCATCGCGGCGAGGAGGGTTCCCAGCACCAGGGAGCCGATTCCGGAGAGGACGGTGAGTTGCACCGTCACCCAGAACGCCCCGAGCAAGTCATAACCTTCAAGAAAGTCGAACACTGTCTCCCGCGCTTCCGCGTGTAGGAGGGCGCGGCGCGCCGCCTTCAGTGGCGGCACGCCGTGTCAGCCCTGCTTCACTTGACGATGTTGCCGATCTTCGGGGCGGGCTCGTTCTGGTAGTTGGCCGGGCCGAAGTTGTCCGCCACGGCCTTGTCCCAGGCCTTGTCCTTGACCATCTTCGCGAGGGCGGCGTTGATCTTGTCGACCATCTCCTTGTCGCCCTTCTTGACGCCGATGCCGTAGTTCTCGTTGCTCAGCTTGAGGCCGGCGAGCTTGAACTTGCCCTTGTACTGGTCCTGCGCCGCGTAGCCGGCAAGGATCGAGTCGTCCGTGGTCAGCGCGTCGACGGCGCCGCTCAGCAGTCCGTTGAGGCACTCCGAGTACGTGCCGACCTGCTGCAGGTTGGCCTTCGGCGCGAAGTCCTTCTTCACGTTCTGAGCGGACGTGGAGCCGGTGACGGAGCAGAGCTTCTTGCCGTTGAGGTCCTCGCCCTTGGCGATGTTGTCATCGGCACGGATCAGCAGGTCCTGGTGAGCGAGCAGGTAAGGGCCGGCGAAGTCGACCTTCTGCTTGCGCTCGTCGTTGATCGAGTAGGTGGCGGCGATGAAGTCCACGTCGCCGCGTGCGAGCGCGGTCTCGCGGTCGGCGCTCTTCGTCTCCTTGAACGTGATGTCCTTGGCGTCGTAGCCGAGCTCCTTCGCCACGTACGTGGCGACGGCGACGTCGAAACCGGTGAACTTGCCGTCCGGCGTCTTCAGGCCGAGGCCCGGCTGGTCGTACTTGATGCCGACGGTGATCTTCTTGCCGCCGCCGTCGCCCGAGTCGCTGTCGCCGCCACAGGCGGTCGCGGTCAGGGAGAGGACGAGGGCCGCGGCGGCCGCGGCGCTTGCCTTGTGCAGCTTCATGATGAACATCCCTTGTGTCGTAACTCGCCGGTCGTCGGTTGTGCGGGGAGCGCCGGTCGTCAGTGGTGCAGGATCTTCGACAGGAAGTCCTTAGCACGATCGCTGCGCGGATTGCTGAAGAACTCGTCCGGCGTGGCCTCCTCGACGATCCTGCCGTCCGCCATGAAGACAACACGGTTGGCGGCAGAGCGGGCGAAGCCCATCTCATGGGTGACAACCACCATCGTCATCCCATCGCGCGCAAGCTGCTGCATGACCTCGAGAACTTCGTTGATCATCTCGGGGTCGAGGGCAGACGTCGGCTCGTCGAAGAGCATGACCTTCGGGCCCATCGCCAGCGCTCGCGCGATCGCGACACGCTGCTGCTGGCCGCCGGAGAGCTGCGCCGGGTACTTGTCGGCCTGCGAGCCGACGCCCACCCGGTCGAGCAGCGAGCGCGCCTTGTCCTCGGCGGCCTTCCTGTCGGCCCTGCGGACCTTGATCTGGCCCAGCATCACGTTCTCCAGCACGGTCTTGTGTGCGAAGAGGTTGAACGACTGGAAGACCATTCCGACGTCGGCGCGCAGCCGTGCGAGCTGCTTGCCCTCGGCGGGCAGCGGCTTGCCGTCGATCGAGATCGCGCCGGAGTCGATCGTCTCCAGGCGGTTGATGGTGCGGCACAGCGTGGACTTTCCGGACCCGGAGGGTCCGATGACGACCACGACCTCGCCACGGGCGATCGTCAGGTCGATGTCCTGGAGCACATGCAGCGCGCCGAAGTGCTTGTTGACGTTGCTCAGCACGACCAGGTCGCCCGCGGGTACAGCGTCCTCGACGCCCTTGGTCACTGAAACTCCGCTCATCGGCTTCTTGCTCCGTCCTCCTCGGTTGGGAGGACGTTAATCACGCCTTGCGACCAGTGTCATTACATCTGAGCGGAAATTGAGGATAACGATCCGGCTGCACCTGGACACTATGCGTGAACAGGGTGATGATCGGCGTACCGGGTGGGTAACGGAAACGGGCAGGTATCGGGAACCCCCTTGACTGGCCGGGTGCACATCGGCCTTGATTCCCTGGTACATCCTTGACCGGATCCATGACCGTTTGACCGTAGGGGGGCCATGAGGCTGCTGCTCGTCGAGGACGACGACCATGTCGCCGCCGCGTTGTCCGCGGTGCTCGCCAGGCACGGTTTTCAGGTCGTCCACGCCCGCAACGGCGAGGAGGCGCTGCAGGCCGTGCTGCCCGCCACGCATCCCGAAAAACCGCCGTTCGGAGTCGTGCTCCTCGACCTGGGGCTGCCCGACCAGGACGGCTATCAGGTGTGCGGCAAGATCCGGAAGCTCACCTCCACGCCCGTGATCATGGTGACCGCGCGGGCCGACGTCCGCTCCCGGATCCATGGGCTCAACCTCGGGGCCGACGACTACGTCACCAAGCCGTACGACACCGGGGAGCTGCTGGCCCGCATCCACGCCGTCAGCCGCCGAACCGCGAGCGGTGACGATGCCGCCGCGGCCGGGTCCGAGGATGCGCTGCGCCTGGGGCAGGTCACCATCGAGCTGCCCACGCGGCGCGTCAGCGTCGACGGGGAGACGGTTCAGCTGACCCGCAAGGAGTTCGACCTGCTGGCGCTGCTCGCGCAGCGGCCGGGCGTCGTGTTCCGCCGGGAGCAGATCATCAGCGAGGTGTGGCGCACCAGCTGGGAAGGGACCGGCCGCACCCTCGAGGTGCATGTGGCGTCCCTGCGCTCCAAGCTGCGGATGCCCGCCCTGATCGAGACCGTGCGCGGAGTCGGCTACCGGCTCGTCGCGCCCGCGGCCCCGTAAGGCCCGTACACCCCGGTGCGTACCCGACTTCTCCCGCTGCTCATCGTCCTCATGGCAGGCGTGCTGCTCGCGCTCGGCTTCCCGCTCGCCGTGAGCGTGGCGGCCGCGCAGCAGCAGCGGGTCGTCGTGGACCGGATCGACGACACGGTGCGCTTCGCGGCGCTCGCGCAGTTCGTCACCGAAGGCCCGGGAATGGACGAGCGGCGCTCCACGCTCCAGGAGCAGCTCGACCGCTATCACGACACGTACGGCATCAAGGCGGGCGTCTTCTACCGCGACGGCGACGACATCGCGAGTGCCCCCGAGGGCTGGTACGTGCCGCGCAGCGGCGAGGGCCGGGAGGCATTCCAGGAAGCGCTCACCGGCCGGCGCAGCCAGGACCCCGGGCAGGTCTGGCCGTGGCAGCAGGGCGCCCGGCTCGTCGTCGCCTCACCCGTCGTACGGGACGGGGACGTCGTCGCCGTCGTGTTCACCGACTCGCCCACCGCCCAGCTGCGTTCACGCGTCCTGAAGGGCTGGCTGCTGATCGCGGCCGGCGAGTGCGCGGCGATGCTGGTCGCCGTCGGCGCCGCGTTCCGCCTCACCGGCTGGGTCCTGCGGCCCGTACGTATCCTGGACGCGGTCACCCATGACATCGCGACCGGGCAGATGAATTCGCGCGTCGCGGCGGCGGGCGGACCCCCGGAACTCAGACGCCTGGCCCGCTCGTTCAACGAGATGGCCGACAACGTAGAAGAAGTACTGGAACAGCAGCGGGCGTTCGTGGCCGACGCCTCTCACCAGCTGCGCAATCCCCTCGCCGCCCTGCTGCTGCGCATCGAGCTCCTTGCCCTGGAGCTCCCCGAGGGCAACGAGGAGATCGCCTCGGTCCGCACCGAGGGCAAGCGCCTGGCCCAGGTCCTCGACGACCTGCTGGACCTGGCGCTGGCCGAGCACGCCTGCGCCGACCTCCGGCTCACAGACATTGGCGAACTGGCAGCGGAACGGGTCGCCGCCTGGCGTCCGCTCGCCGAGGAGAAGGGCGTTCGTCTGACCGAACACCGCGCAGCGGTCACGGCCTGGGCCGACCCGGTCGCGCTCTCCAGCGCCCTGGACGCGGTGATCGACAACGCCCTGAAGTTCACCCCGAGCGGCGAGGAGGTCACCGTCTCGGTCGCCTCCAACGGGGCCACCTCGACGGTCGTGATCACCGACCGCGGTCCCGGCCTGACCGACGAGGAGCTCGCCCGTATCGGCGACCGCTTCTGGCGCAGCGGCCGCCATCAGAACATCAAGGGCTCGGGTCTGGGCCTGTCGATCTCGCGCGCACTGCTGACGGCAGGCGGCGGCTCGATCGCGTACGAGCACCACGAGCCGTGCGGTCTGCGGGTGACCGTGACCGTCCCGCGTACGTCTCCTACGGCTTGACCGAGCGGTAGTAGCGCCGGGCTCCTTCGTGCAGTGGCAGCGGATCCGTGTAGACGGCGGTCCGCAGATCCACCAGCTGCGCGGGGTGCACGGTGTTGCCGATCCGGTCCCGGCTCTTGATCACCGTACGGGTGAAGCCCTCGGTCATCGCCGGATCCGTCCGGTCGGTGGTGACCAGCAGATTCGCCACCGCCACCGTCGGCACCGGCACCCCGCTCTGCGCCTGGAGATAGGCGTCGGCGGGCATCACGGCGGCGCGGTAGTAGCTGGTGTCGCCCGCGGTGTGCAGTTTGTCGACGAGATCGGCCGCCAGCGGGATGAGCTTGATCTCGAAGCGCTCGGACAACTCCTGGATGGTGCTGGTGGGCAGCCCGCCCGACCAGAAGAAGGCATCGAGCTCGCCGGCCTCCAGCCGGGCAGGCACGGTGTCGATCCCGGCCGCGACCGGAGTGATGTCTCGCGCCGGATCGATCCCCGAGGCCGTGAGCAGCCGCTCGGCGATCAGCCGTACACCCGACCTCGCCGGCCCGATACCCACCCGCTTGCCGCGCAGATCGCGGGCGGACTTCACCTGGGAGGAGCGGGGTACGACGAGCTGCACATAGTCGTCGTACAGCCGGGCGCAGCCGCGCAGCCGGTCGGCGCCCGGCTTGCTGTCCCGCCTGTACTTGGCGACCGCGTCGGCCGTGGCGATGGTGAAGTCGGCCTCGCCGGTGGCCACGCGCGCGAGATTCTGTTGCGAGCCCTCGCTGGTTCGCAGATCTATCTGCACGTCCGGCATGTCTTGGGCGAGAGCCTCCTCGAGCAGTGCGCCGTACCGTTGGTAGACCCCGCTCTGCACGCCCGTGCTGAAAGTCAGCTTCCCCTTTGGGGAGGACTCTCCGATGGGCAGCAGCCACCACGCCAGCAGCCCGAACACCACGAGGGCGGCCGCGGACGCCTGCAGGGCGCGGCTTCGGCTGATGCGGGACGGGGCGGGGAACATGGCCGCGATCCTGCCAGCTCACTCCCTGTGATGGCCAGGCCCCGGCTCGCGGACGGGCGAGGCGGAGCGTCAGTGCGACCCCGTACCCTGGTTGGCGCGATGAGTGCGAAAACTTACGAGGTGCGCACCTACGGGTGCCAGATGAACGTCCACGACTCCGAGCGCCTGTCGGGCCTCCTGGAGGACGCGGGCTATGTCCGCGCGCCCGAGGGCGCCGACGGTGACGCCGACGTCGTCGTCTTCAACACCTGCGCGGTGCGGGAGAACGCCGACAACAAGCTCTACGGCAATCTCGGCAGGCTCGCGCCGATGAAGACCAAGCGGCCCGGGATGCAGATCGCCGTCGGCGGCTGTCTGGCCCAGAAGGACCGCGACACCATCGTCACGAAGGCGCCGTGGGTCGACGTCGTCTTCGGCACCCACAACATCGGCAAGCTGCCGGTCCTGCTGGAGCGCGCCCGCATCCAGGAAGAGGCACAGGTCGAGATCGCGGAGTCGCTCGAGGCTTTCCCCTCGACGCTGCCGACCCGCCGTGAGTCGGCGTATGCCGCGTGGGTGTCTATTTCGGTCGGCTGCAACAACACGTGCACCTTCTGCATCGTGCCCGCACTGCGCGGCAAGGAGAAGGACCGCAGGCCCGGCGACATCCTGGCCGAGGTCGAGGCGCTCGTCGCCGAGGGCGTGTGTGAGATCACCCTGCTCGGACAGAACGTCAACGCGTACGGCTCCGACATCGGTGACCGCGAGGCCTTCAGCAAGCTGCTGCGCGCCTGCGGAAGGGTCGAGGGCCTGGAGCGGGTCCGCTTCACCTCGCCGCACCCCCGCGACTTCACGGACGATGTGATCGCGGCGATGGCCGAGACGCCGAACGTCATGCCCCAGCTCCACATGCCGCTGCAGTCCGGCTCGGACACCGTGCTCAAGGCGATGCGCCGCTCGTACCGGCAGGAGCGATTCCTCGGGATCATCGAGAAGGTGCGCGCCGCGATTCCGCACGCCGCCATCTCCACGGACATCATCGTGGGCTTCCCCGGCGAGACCGAGGAGGACTTCGAGCAGACCATGCACACCGTGCGGCAGGCGCGCTTCGCGAACGCCTTCACCTTCCAGTACTCCAAGCGCCCCGGCACCCCCGCGGCGACCATGGAGGGGCAGATCCCCAAGGAGGTCGTCCAGGACCGGTACATGCGTCTGGTCGCCCTCCAGGAGGAGATCTCCTGGGAGGAGAACAAGAAGCAGGTCGGCCGGACGCTGGAGGTCATGGTCGCGGAGGGCGAGGGCCGCAAGGACGGGGCCACGCACCGGCTTTCGGGACGTGCGCCGGACAACCGTCTCGTCCACTTCGCGAAGCCGGACGAGGACGTGCGCCCCGGCGATGTGGTGACGGTCGAGATCACTTACGCCGCACCGCACCACCTGCTCGCGGAGGGCGCTGCGACATCCGTACGGCGCACCCGCGCGGGCGACGCCTGGGAGAAGCGCAACGCCGAGGCGGCCGCGAAGCCTGCCGGCGTGATGCTGGGACTGCCGAAGATCGGCGTTCCTGAGCCGCTGCCGGCCGCTGCCGCGCCCGCGTGCGGCAGCCACTGACCGGCGTCGGTGAGGCACCCGTGAACACGCACTAGGCTGCCGATCATGCTTGTCGCCGCCGCCGTGTGCCCCTGCCCGCCGCTGCTCGTTCCCGACGTCGCCGCCGGCGCCGCGCCGGAACTCGACGCGGCGCGTACCGCGTGCTGCGACGCCCTCGGGGTGCTCGGCGCCGCCCGTCCCGATCTGCTGGTCGTGATCGGGCCTGCCGAACAGCACAGCCGCGGTTCGTATGCGGCGGGCGCGACCGGTTCCTTCCACGGCTTCGGTGTCGACATCGACGTGACGCTGGGGACGGGCGAGGGTCAGGAGCGGCCGCTGCCGCCGTCCCTCGCCGTCGGAGCCTGGCTGCTGACCCGCGCCCAGTGGAATTCCCCGGTGGAGGGCCTCGGAGTCGGCGAGCCACTCGCCCCGGAGCGCTGCCTTGCCGCTGGCCGGGAGCTAGGCGCCCGGGCAGAGCGTGTCGCGCTGCTGGTGATGGGCGACGGCAGCGCCTGCCGCACGCTGAAGGCGCCCGGCTATCTGGACGAGCGGGCGGCCGACTTCGACGCGCAGGCCGCTCGCGCGCTGGGAGCGGCCGACGTGGAGGCGCTCAACGCGCTGGACGAGTCACTGGCGTACGAACTCAAGGCGGCGGGCCGCGCGCCCTGGCAGGTTCTTGCGGGGGCGGCCGAGGGGGCGGGCCTGGCAGGGCAGTTGCTCTACGAGGACGCTCCTTATGGCGTCGGCTACTTCGTGGCCGCCTGGTCGTAGCGGAGGGACAACGGCCGGACGGAAACGGCGGACGGCCGCGGAACACGCGTTCCGCGGCCGTCCGTCGATGTGCTGGATGTTGTCAGGCGGGCGGCGGCGTGGTGCCGTCGTCCTTGTGTGCGGTGTCGGCCTTGTGAGCAATGCGGTCCAGGGCGTCCTTGGCCTTGCCGGTGCCAGACTCGATCTTGCTGCTGTACCGGCCCTTGGTCCTGGCGTCGACCGCCTTCGCGGCCTTGTCCAACCGGTGCTCGATCGTGTCCCCGTGCTGCTGCGCGAAGTCGGAGACCTTGTTCCTTGCCGGGGCGAGCTTGACCTTCAAAGAGTCCATGAAACCCATGGGTCACCTTCCCTCGTGGGGGACTGCGGGACTATTTGCGGGCGCCCTCGTCGGCTTCGTTGTCCGCCGCCTCATCCGCCGACTGCTGCTTGGGGATCTCCACGCTCTCGGCGACCGCGTTCTCGACAACCGCGGCCTCCTCGGCTTCGGTGACCTTCGCCGCCGCGTCCTTCGGCGCTTCCCCTTCGGGACCCGCATCGGACCCGGACACCGAACCGCTGTCGGTACCCGCCTTCCCGGTACCGGCGTCGGAACCGCAATCGACCGAGGACTCGGCCGTCAGTGTCCCGGCGGTCGCTTCCTCGGTTGACGCCTCGACAGTCGTGCTGGACTTACGACGAAATCGCGAAAAAACACCCATATCTGCTCCATAGGCTACTCGTGTGGACGAAGTTCCGCGTCGCCCGGAGCGTTCCATTGCGCCGCCCGCGGGCACCCGGTCGAGAAACCGGCGTTCGGAACCTCGCAACAGGCAACGAACCTTGTCCCGTGCCGTCACCTCGCTCGTTCGGGGACATGCCCGCGGGTTTGCGAGACTAGGGCAGTGAGAAGTGCAGCTCCCGCACCGCGGGTCATCGCCGTCGTCGGTCCCACCGCGGCCGGAAAGTCCGATCTGGGCGTCTTCCTGGCCCAGCGGCTGGGCGGCGAAGTCGTCAACGCCGACTCCATGCAGCTCTACCGGGGGATGGACATCGGCACCGCCAAACTGACGACCCAGGAGCGCGGCGGTGTCCCGCACCGGCTGCTGGACATCTGGGACGTCACCGAGACCGCGAGCGTCGCCGAGTACCAGAGGCTGGCCAGGGCGGAGATCGACCGGCTGCTCGCTGAAGGCCGTACACCCGTCCTCGTCGGTGGCTCCGGGCTGTACGTGCGCGGCGCCATCGACGCCCTCGAATTCCCCGGCACCGACCCGGTGATCCGCGCCCGGCTCGAGGAGGAGCTGACGGTGCGCGGCTCGGGCGCCCTGCACGCCCGGCTGGCCGCCGCCGACCCGGAGGCCGGAAAGGCGATCCTGCCCAGCAACGGCCGCCGCATCGTAAGGGCACTCGAAGTCATCGAGATCACCGGCAAGCCCTTCACGGCCAACCTCCCCGGACATGACGCCGTCTACGACACCGTTCAGATCGGCGTCGATGTGGCCCGCCCCGAGCTCGACGAGCGCATCGCGCTGCGCGTCGACCGCATGTGGGAGGCGGGCCTGGTCGACGAGGTGCGCGCGCTGGAGGCCCAGGGTCTGCGGGAGGGGCGCACGGCATCGCGCGCGCTCGGCTACCAACAGGTGCTCACGGCGCTCGCGGGGGAGTGCACCGAACTTCAGGCGCGCGAGGAGACCGTGCGCGCCACGAAGCGCTTCGCGCGCCGCCAGGATTCATGGTTCCGCCGGGACCCGCGTGTGCACTGGCTGAGCGGCGCCGCCGAGGACCGGGCGGAACTTCCGCACTTGGCGCTGACGTTGGTCGAACGAGCGGTCACAGCCTGATCACGTGATGGCATCGGGACGCTCTGCCCGTCATTTCGGAACCCTGGAGCGTGCCATCATCGCAGCATCGATCGACGTGGAGTCCGAGTTGGGAGGCGCGTGGCGATGGAGGCCGGCCCTCGCGACAGAGCACAGGAAGCACAGGACGCAGCGCAGATCGCGTCCCGTCTCAGTCCCGACGGTCCTGATGAGCAGGACGTGATTCCGGACGAGGTCGAGGTCGAACTGCGACCGCAGCGCAGGCTGCGCATCTGGCAGCTCGCCCCCATCGTGGGGCTCGCCGCTGTCGGCTCGCTGATGTTCGCGTTCCCCCTCGCCTTCGGCACCGGCGACGGCGGCGCCGTCGTCGCCATGCTGGGCGTGCTCATCAGCTGCTGCGCCGCGGGCTGGGGTCTGATGGCCGCCCGCCGCGTCGGTCACACCTGGCCCGGTCTGCCACCCGTCGGCTCCGGCGAACGCCCCGACTGGCGAGTGATCGCCCTGTATATCGGGGTGGGTGCCGCGCTCGTCGCACTCGCCGTCTGGCGTGTGGCCCGCCTCCGCTGACCGCGTTGTCGGCGGGCTCTCGTACAGTTGATCCGTGAGCACCTCGCAGATCGCCTTCCTCAAAGGCCACGGGACCGAGAACGACTTCGTGATCATTCCGGACCCGGACAACGCCATCGACCTGCCCGCCTCCGCCGTCGCCGGACTCTGCGACCGCCGGGCCGGCATCGGCGGCGACGGCCTGCTGCATGTCGTACGGTCCGCGGCTCACCCCGAAGCACACGCCATGGCCGGCGAGGCCGAATGGTTCATGGACTACCGCAATGCGGACGGATCGATCGCCGAGATGTGCGGCAATGGCGTACGCGTCTTCGCGCGGTATCTCCAGCGCGCGGGACTCGTCGAGGAGGGCGACCTGGCGGTGGCGACCCGCGGCGGCGTCAAGAAGGTGCACCTCGCCAAGGCCGAGTCCGTCACCGGCTCCGCTGCGGGTGACATCACGGTCTCCATGGGTCGCGCGCAGTTCCCGCGGGAGGGCGTCACGGTCACGGTCGACGGCCGCAGCTGGCCCGCCCGCAATGTGAACATGGGCAATCCCCATGCGGTCGCCTTCGTCGATGACCTGGACCACGCGGGCGACCTGTTCCGCGAACCGCCCTACAGCCCGGCGTCGGTCTATCCGGACGGCGTGAACGTCGAGTTCGTCGTCGACCGCGGCGAGCGCCATGTCGCGATGCGCGTGCACGAGCGAGGCTCCGGCGAGACCCGCTCGTGCGGCACGGGCGCGTGCGCCGTCGCCGTCGCGGCGGCCCGCAGGGACGGCCTGGACCCCTCGGTCACCGGCGCCCCCGTCGCGTACACCGTGGATCTGCCCGGCGGCCGGCTCGTGATCACGGAGCATCCGGACGGCGAGATCGAGATGACCGGCCCCGCGTTGATCGTCGCCGAGGGCCACATCGAACCGGCGCTGCTCGCTCAGCGACCCCCTCTCGCCTAGGTCGTGTCTTCAACGTCCCGTCTGGTCGGCGACGCCTGGCACGCACGCTCGCCGTGTTGTCGTCAGTCGCCGATGCTCCGCATTGACTCCCTCCGCCGTGCGATCGCACGCACCAGACGCCGCCGGGCCCGCCCTTCGGGCGGACGACGCTACTTTGAAGACACTCCCCAGCCCTTCGGACGTAGCTTCTCCTCGCTCGGACCGAAACCGTGATCGCATAGAGCTTCGCTCGAATGGGTGATCCGTTTCACGCTGAGCGAGAGCCGGACTGCGCCACGTGGTGGGCTCGGTAGCATCAAGCACCGGCCCGGAGGGCACGCCTGCTACTCCACCGCCGGTCGAAGCTGCCGGAGGTGCCCATGAGTGCAGAGGCCACGAACCCTGGTGCCCACAGTCGCAGGCGCGGCCGTCCCAGGATCGACCTCCGTCGGCTGGGTCGCGCCGCGCTCCTCGGGCCCGCAGGCCGTGACCGGCTGCCCGACGCGATCGGCCATGTCGCCGATGCGCACCGCGCACACCACCCGGAGGCGGACCTCGCCATCCTGCACAAGGCGTATGTCCTGGCTGAGTCTTCCCACCGCGGGCAGTTCCGCAAAAGCGGCGAGCCATACATCACGCATCCGCTCGCCGTCACCCTGATCCTCGCCGAACTGGGCGCGGAGACAACGACCCTGACGGCCTCTCTCCTCCACGACACCGTCGAGGACACCGAGGTGACGCTCGATCAGGTACGGGCGGAGTTCGGCGCCGAGGTCTGCTATCTCGTCGACGGCGTCACCAAGCTGGAGAAGGTCGACTACGGCGCGGCGGCCGAGCCCGAGACCTTCCGCAAGATGCTCGTCGCCACCGGCAACGACGTCCGCGTGATGTCGATCAAACTCGCCGACCGGCTGCACAACATGCGCACGCTCGGCGTCATGCGGCCCGAGAAGCAGGCACGCATCGCCAAGGTCACCCGCGACGTCCTCATCCCCCTCGCCGAACGCCTCGGCGTCCAGGCACTCAAGACCGAACTGGAAGACCTGGTCTTCGCGATCCTCCACCCGGAGGAGTACGAACGCACCCGCGCCCTCATCGCGGAGAACGCGACCGCCTGGGACGCGCTCGACGCCATCGCGGAGAACTTCCGGACCGTGCTCCGGGACGCTGGCATCGCGGCCGAAGTGCTGATCAGGCCACGGCACTTCGTCTCCGTGCACCGCATCCGCATCAAGCGCGGCGAACTGCGCGGCACCGACTTCGGGCGGCTCCTCGTGCTGGTCGGCGAGGACGCCGACTGCTACGGCGTCCTGGGCGAGCTGCACACCTGCTTCACCCCGGTGATCTCCGAGTTCAAGGACTTCATCGCCGCGCCCAAGTTCAACCTGTACCAGTCGCTGCACACGGCCGTCGCGGGCCCGGACGGCGCGGTCGCCGAAGTCCTCATCCGTACGCACCAGATGCACAAGGTCGCCGAGGCGGGAGTGATCGCCCTCGGCAATCCCTACGTGCCCGTCGAGGGCGCGGAGCCGGCCGACGGCGAGCGCGCCGACCCGACCCGTCCCGGCTGGCTCTCCCGCCTGCTGGACTGGCAGGAGTCCACCCCGGACCCCGACACCTTCTGGACCTCCCTGCGCGCCGAACTGGCGCAGGACCGCGAGATCACCGTCTTCCGCGCCGACGGTGGCACGCTCGGACTCCCGGCCGGCGCGAGCTGTGTGGACGCCGCGTACGCCCAGTACGGCGAGGAGGCGCACGCCTGTATCGGCGCACGCGTCAACGGCCGCCTGGCGACGCTGAGTACGGTGCTGAGCGACGGCGACACCGTGCATCTGCTCCTTGCCCAGGACGCCGCGTCCGGCCCCTCGCCCGACTGGCTCGACCACGCCCGGACACCCGCCGCACGCATCGCCATCACCTCCTGGCTCGCGGCCCATCCAGAGGGCACGAAGATTCCGGCCGCCGCCCCTCGCAGACCCGCCCCCGTCACCGCCGACCGGCCCACCGCGGCCAACGCCGTCGTCGACCTCCCGGACGCCACCGTCCGGCTCGCCGGCTGCTGTACACCCGTGCCGCCGGACGCCGTCACCGGCTTCGCGGTCCGCGGCGGCACGGTGACGGTCCACCGCGAGGAATGCCCCGCCGTGACCCGCATGAAGTCACTCGACCGTGAGCCCATCCCGGTGACCTGGGGCGACTCGGCCGAGTGCAGAGTCACGCTGATCGCCGAATCCTTCGGCCGCCCCCGGCTGCTCGCCGACCTCACCGAAGCCATCGCCGCCCAGGGCGCGGCCATCGTCTCGGCGACCGTCGAACCGCCGACCCAGCAGCGCGTACGGCACACGTACACCCTTCAACTCCCGGACTCCGCAGGACTTCCCGCCCTGATGCGGGCCATGCGCGATGTTCCGGGGGTGTACGACGTGAGCCGTGCCCAGCACCCGGCTGCCACCACCTGACCTCGTTCGGGTGGGCGCGACGCGCGCCGTCACGGTCCTCGCCGGGCGCGCTGATAGCCGTAGGGCATGCTGCTCACTTCACGGCGCCTCCGGGCCGCCCTGCTGGCCGCCGCCTCGGCCACCCTCGTCGCCGCGGCCCTGCCTCCGCCTGCACCGCTCGGCATCGGTGACGCGCTCTTCCCGCAGCTGGGCAATCCCGGTTACGACGTCCTCACCTACGACATCGCCCTCACCTACGGCGGCAGCAACAGCAAGCCGCTGGACGCCGTCACCAGGATCGGCGCCCGGGCGACGGAGCGACTGGAGCGGATCAACCTCGACTTCACGCACGGCACGGTCCGTACGGTCGAGGTGAACGGCCACCCGGCCACCTTCTCCACCGCCGGAGAGGACCTGGTGGTCGAGCCGGACGGGGCCGTCGCATCGGGCTCCCGGATGAACATTACGGTCACCCACACCAGCGACCCGAGCGGCCCGCCGACCACCGGGGGCTGGGTGCGCACCGGCGACGGGCTGGCGATGGCGAACCAGGCCGACGCCGCCCACCGGGTCTTCCCCTCCAACGACCACCCAGCCGACAAGGCGTACTTCACCTTCCGCGTCACCGCGCCGAACGAGTACACGGTGGTCGCCAACGGTGTACGGAGGGCGAAGGCGCGGAGGGGCTCCACCACCACGTGGGCGTACCGGACCCGGCACCCCATGGCCACCGAGCTGGCCCAGGTCTCGATCGGCCGCTCGGCCGTCGTGAAGCGCCTGGGGCCGGGCGGGCTGCCCGTACGCGATGTGGTGCCCGCCGTGGACCGGGAGAAGCTGGAGCCCTGGCTGAAGAAGACACCGGCGCATCTGGAGTGGATGGAGCAGAAGGTCGGCCGCTACCCCTTCGAGACGTACGGAGTGCTGATCGCCGACGCATCCACGGGGTTCGAGCTGGAGACGCAGACCCTCTCGCTCTTCGAGCGCTCGCTCTTCACCACCACGGCCTACCCCGAGTGGTACGTCGACTCGGTCATGGTCCACGAGCTTGCCCACCAGTGGTTCGGCAACAGCGTCTCTCCCCGCACCTGGTCCGATCTGTGGCTCAACGAGGGGCATGCCACCTGGTACGAGGCCCTGTACGCCGAGGAGAAGGCGCAGCGGCCGATGGAGACGCGGATGCGAGCGGCATACGAGCGGTCCGACCAGTGGCGGACGGACGGCGGCCCGCCCGCGGCACCCAAGCGTCCGGTGCCGGGACAGAAGATCAGCCTCTTCCGGCCGGTGGTGTACGACGGCAGCGCACTGGTCCTCTACGCGCTGCGGCAGACGATCGGGACGGAGGCGTTCAGGAAGCTGGAGCGGCACTGGGTGCGGGAGTACCGGGACGCTGTGGCCACGACCGCGGACTTCGCGGCGCTCGCCTCGCGGATCGCGGGGCGTGATCTGTCGGCGTTCTTCGACGCGTGGCTGTACGCGGAGCGGACGCCGCCGATGCCCGGGCACCCGGACTGGCGAAGCACGGCTCCCACGCCCCCCGTGGGGGGCTGAAACCCGGGTGACGGCCGGGCGGGGGCGTGCGACCATCAACAGGTCGGCGACGCGGCCGGGGCCGGAGCCCCTCGGGAATCATCCGGATCCGTTACGCGTTGTGACTGATGTACCGGACTTCCCTCCGGCACTGATCTTGCTTTTTCCCATCGACGTAAAGGATCCAATGACCTCCTCTTCATCCCCTTCCCAGGACGAGCAGAGCTTCGCGGAGACGCGCACCGAGAGCCTTCGGGCCGATGCCCTGATGGAAGAGGACGTCGCCTGGAGCCACGAGATCGACGGAGAGCGGGACGGCGATCAGTTCGACCGGACCGAGCGAGCCGCGCTGCGGCGTGTGGCGGGCCTCTCCACCGAGCTCGAGGACGTCACCGAGGTCGAGTACCGGCAGCTGCGCCTTGAGCGTGTGGTGCTGGTTGGCGTGTGGACCTCGGGGACGGTGCAGGACTCGGAGAATTCTCTCGCGGAGCTGGCGGCCCTCGCCGAGACGGCGGGCGCGCTGGTTCTCGATGGCGTCATCCAGCGCCGTGACAAGCCGGACCCGGCCACCTTCATCGGCTCGGGCAAGGCGCGGGAACTGCGCGACATCGTGCTCGAAACCGGCGCCGACACCGTCGTCTGCGACGGTGAGCTCAGCCCCGGTCAGCTCATCGCACTCGAAGACGTCGTCAAGGTGAAGGTGGTCGACCGGACCGCCCTGATCCTCGACATCTTCGCCCAGCACGCCAAGTCCCGAGAGGGCAAGGCCCAGGTCGCGCTCGCGCAGATGCAGTACATGCTGCCGAGGCTGCGCGGCTGGGGTCAGTCGCTGTCCCGGCAGATGGGTGGCGGCGGCAGTGGCGGCATGGCCACCCGTGGCCCCGGTGAGACCAAGATCGAGACGGACCGGCGCCGGATCCGCGAGAAGATGGCGAAGATGCGCCGGGAGATCGCGGAAATGAAGACCGGCCGCGAGATCAAGCGCCAGGAGCGCCGCCGCAACAAGGTGCCTTCGGTCGCGATCGCCGGTTACACCAACGCCGGAAAGTCCTCGCTGCTCAACCGCCTCACGGGCGCCGGCGTCCTGGTGGAGAACTCGCTGTTCGCCACGCTGGACCCGACCGTCCGCCGGGCCGAGACACCGAGCGGCCGGATCTACACCCTGGCCGACACCGTCGGGTTCGTACGGCATCTGCCGCACCACCTTGTCGAGGCGTTCCGCTCCACCATGGAGGAGGTCGGCGAATCCGATCTGATCCTGCATGTGGTCGACGGATCGCATCCGGCGCCGGAGGAGCAGCTGGCCGCCGTGCGTGAGGTGATCCGCGATGTGGGCGCTCTGGACGTGCCCGAGATCGTGGTGATCAATAAGGCGGACGCGGCCGATCCGCTCGTCCTGCAGCGGCTGATGCGCATTGAGCGGCACGCGATCGCGGTGTCGGCGCGTACCGGCAAGGGCATCGACGAGCTGCTCGCGCTGATCGACGTCGAACTGCCGCGGCCCGAGGTCGAGATCGAGGTTCTCGTGCCGTACACCCAGGGCGGGCTGGTCTCGCGGGTGCATGCCGAGGGCGAGGTTCTCTCCGAGGAGCACACCACGGAGGGCACGCTACTCAAGGCGCAGGTGCATGAGGAGCTGGCCGCCGCGCTGGCGCCGTATGTACCGGTGATTCGCTGACCTCGTCCTGGCGCAACTGTCGCAACGCTTGAGGCCCGCACCCCCAATCGGGGTGCGGGCCTCAAGCGTTCACGCCATCAGGCCGGCTACTTGTCGCCGTACTTCTCGCTCATCACGGTGAAGAGCTGCTCGGCGCCCTTGCCCAGCTGGGGGCCGGCCAGCCAGCCGCTGGTGACCGGGCCGATCGAGGTGTTGGAGACCAGGACGGTGTTCTTGCCCTGGACCCGGAACCAGCCGCCACCGGACGAACCGCCTGTCATGGTGCAGCCGATGCGGTACATCGCGGGTGTGCCCGGGACCACCGTCAGACGGCCGGGACGGTCGATGCACTTGTGCATGATCAGGCCGTTGAAGGGCGGAGCGGCCGGGTAGCCCCAGGCGCCCATCGCGCTGACGGTCGAGGCCGCCGGAGCGGAGAAGTCGACCGTCAGGGCGTTGCCGACCGTCTCCTCCAGGGACTTGGTGCCGTTCTCGGGCTTCACGTGCAGCACGGCGTAGTCGTACGGGGCGCCGCCGGCGCCCGTCGGGCCGCCCGCGCTGATCCACTCGTTGGACGTCGAGGCCCAGTCCGCCCAGTAGGAGCCGTACGGGGCGATCTCCTGCGGCTGCGCGTTCGCCAGCTGGGCCGCCGACTTGCCCTTGTCGTTGTACGAGGGCACGAAGACGATGTTGCGGTACCAGCCGCCGTTCTGACCGGCGTGCACGCAGTGGCCCGCGGTCCACACGAGGTTGGACTTGCCGGGGTTGCGCGGGTCCTTCACGACGGTGCCGGAGCAGACCATCGAACCCTCGGGGGAGTCGAAGAAGACCTTGCCGACCGGAGCCGCGTAGTCGTGGTACGGGAGCCTCTCCGGCTTCGCCTTGACCGGCGCGGGCTCCGGGTCGGTGCCGGAGTCGACCGGGGCGTCCTTCGTGGCGAGCGTCTTCGAGGGGTCCTTGGCCTCCTTCATCCGCTCGGTCTTCCACAGGCCGTCGATCACCGGGTTGGCGAAGTCCTGGGCCTCACGCAGCCACTTGTCCTTGTCCCAGTTCTTCCATTCGCCGTTCTTCCACTTGTCCAGGTCGATGCCGTGCTCTTTGAGCTTGTCGGCCAGGCCGGGAAGGTCGGCGCCCTTGTCGGCGGCGGTGCTGGAAGCGGCGGGCTTACCGGCGCCCTTGTCCTCGCCCGGGCCACAGGCGGTGGCCGTCAGCGCGAGCGCCGCGGCGATGCCAGTGGCAGCCAGCAATGGACGTATGGATCGCATGGAAACGATTCCCCCTGATGCGCAATGCCTGATGTGCAATGGATTTATGCCATGAACGTGTCACGCGAAAGGGCGGCCTTCCGGGGCCGCCCCTTGCTGCGGCACCACTCTAGGCGGGTGCCTCGCCGCGCCGTTGAAACGGGGTCCCACCTGCACGGATTCTCCACGAGGAAACAGACAGGGGCCCGCGGCCACCAGGCCGCGGGCCCCCTGTCCTTCCGTCAGCGCGTATGCCCCATGGGGGCAACTCGCCTACTGGCTCGCGTACTTCTTGCTGACCGCGTCGTAGACGCCCTTGGCCTCTTCGCCCAGGCGCGGACCCGCCAGCCAGCCGGCCGTGACCGGGCCGATCGAGGTGTTGGAGACCAGGGCGGGCTTGCCGTCCGAGCCCTTGGCCACCCAGCCGCCGCCGGACGAACCACCCGTCATGGTGCAGCCGATGCGGTACATCGTCGGCTGGTTGGCCGTGATGGAGAGCCGGCCCGGCTTGTCGGCGCACTGGAACAGCTTCTGACCGTCGAACGGAGGCGCCGCCGGGTAACCCGTGGCGGTCATGTTGGCGATCTTCGGCGCGGCCGGTGCGTTGAAGTCCACCGGAAGCGCCGAACCGACCGTCTCCTCAAGGGACTTGCCGGTGCCGCCCTTCTCCGGGATGACATGGATCACGGCGAAGTCGTACGGAGCGCCCTGGCCGCCGGTCGTAGCGCCCTGTGAGATCCACTGATCGGAGGTCTGCGCCCAGTCGCCCCACCACGTGCCGTACGGGGCGACCTCCTCCTTGGGCGCCTTCCTCAGCTCGGAGGTGGGCTTGGCGCTGTCGTTGTACGAGGGCACGAACATGATGTTGCGGTACCAGCCGCCCTTCTTGCCCGCGTGCACACAGTGGCCCGCCGTCCAGACCAGGTTGGACTTGCCGGGGTGGGCCGGGTCCTTCACCACGGTCGCGGAGCAGACCATCGAACCCTCGGGCCCGTCGAAGAAGACCTTCCCGGCCTCAGCGGCGTTGGAGTGGTACGGAGCCTTCACGGCCTGCGCGTTGACCGGTGCGGGCGTCGGGTCGGTGACACCCTTGTCGCCCGAGATGTCGTTGTCGACGGGCTTCTCCGGCGGCTTCTCGGCGTCACGCATCCGGTCCGTGTCCCACAGATCCTCGATGATCGGGTTGACGAAGTCCTTGGCCTCACGCAGCCACTTGTCCTTCTCCCAGTTCTTCCACTCGCCGTTCTTCCACTTGTCCAGGTCGATCCCGTGCTCCTTGAGCCGGTCCTTGAGATCGTCCGGGATAGTGATCTTGCCGTCGGCGGACTGGCTGGCGGGTGCGCTCGGCTTGTCGCCCGCGTTGTCCTCGCTCGGACCGCAGGCGGTGGCAGCCAGCGCGAGGACGGCGGCGATGGAAGCCGCTGCCAGCGTCGGGCGAATGGGTCGCATGTCGTGATCCCCCTGGGACTTCAGTACTGCTGAGCTGACTTGACCAACTGACGTGCCTCCGGCGTCGGGTGCCCGAGCCGGAGCGCGGCTCCCACTATGCCGGTGCCGATGGGGACGGCGCGCACCAGGTCCGCGGTTCCGTCCCCGCAAGGATCTTCCGATTGCCCCGTGATCCACGGCTTCCGTCGTCGTTGGTACGTACGGGGTACGCAAGGTCAGCGTTCAGCCCGGCCGGGCGGCGTGTGAGCGCTGTACCGATGTGGAACGCAACTGTTACAGCGGGAGGACCAACACCGTGGCCGTGACCGAACCTGCTCCGGTGGCACCACCCGCCGCACACGAGGGGATCCTGCGACGGCAGTCGCTGCGCGAGTCCGCGGCCCGTACGTACGCGCGCTCGCTGCCCATCGTTCCCGTACGGGCGCGCGGGCTGACGATCGAGGGAGCGGACGGGCGGCGCTATCTCGACTGCCTGTCGGGTGCGGGGACTCTGGCACTCGGACACAACCATCCTGTGGTCCTCGAAGCGATCAAGAAGGTCATCGACTCGGGGGCGCCGCTGCATGTCCTGGACCTCGCCACACCGGTCAAGGACACCTTCACCACCGAGCTGTTCGCCACGCTGCCACGGCAGTTGGCCGACGACGCCCGCATCCAGTTCTGCGGGCCCGCAGGCACGGACGCGGTCGAGGCTGCCCTCAAACTCGTCCGCACCGCGACCGGCCGCAACGGCCTCCTCTCCTTCACCGGCGCCTACCACGGCATGACGGCCGGAGCGCTCGACGCCTCGGGCGGCGCCACCGACGTACGGGTGACCCGGCTGCCGTTCCCGCACAACTACCGCTGCCCCTTCGGGATCGGCGGCGAGCGAGGCGCCGAACTCGGCGCCCGCTGGACCGAGAGCCTCCTCGACGACGCCAAGGGCGGGGTGCCCCGGCCTGCGGGCATGATCCTGGAACCGGTGCAGGGGGAGGGCGGAGTCATCCCCGCCCCCGACACCTGGATGCGCAGGATGCGGCAGATCACCGCCGCCCGGTCCATCCCCCTGATCGCCGACGAGGTGCAGACAGGGGTCGGTCGAACCGGCACCTTCTGGGCGGTCGAGCACAGCGGCGTCGTGCCCGATGTCATGGTCCTCTCCAAGGCGATCGGCGGCTCCCTTCCGCTTGCTGTGATCGTCTACCGGTCCGAACTCGACACCTGGCAGCCCGGCGCCCATGCCGGCACCTTCCGCGGCAACCAGCTCGCGATGGCGGCGGGCGCGGCCACCCTCGCCTTCGTACGCGAGAACCGGCTCGCCGACCGCGCGGCGAGGCTCGGCGCGCGCATGCTGGGCAGCCTGCAGGGCCTGGCCGCCGCCCACTCGTGCATCGGAGACGTACGCGGCCGGGGCCTCATGATCGGCGTCGAACTCGTCGACCCCGATGCGGCTGCCCCGGACGCCCTCGTCCCGCCGCCCGCCCCCGCCCTTGCCGCCGCGGTCCAGCAGGAGTGCCTCAGCCGCGGGCTCATCGTCGAACTCGGCGGACGCCACTGCGGCGTCGTACGACTGTTGCCTCCTCTCACCCTCACCGACGAACAGGCCGTGGCCGTCCTCGACCGTTTCGCCGACGCCCTGGCTGCCGCCGAGCGCTCGATGCACCGCCGCACCGACAGCGGGCAGTCCCGCTGACCCGGACACATCACAAGGAAGACCCCCGTGAACATCACTCCCGCACCCGAAGTGCCCGAGGCCGACGGCCGCCCCACCGCTGACGACCGTGGGCAGAGCGGATGCCGCCGCACCGGCACGGCCGAGCCGGCGACGGTGCCGCGCCAGCAGGGCGGGGGTCAGGCCGATCAGCACACCACCGCCCCCACGCTCGGCCCGCCCACGACAGCGAGAGCCGTCGAATACCTCGACCACCCGGATCCCCGCCGTGCCGCCGACGCGGCGGGCGTCGAGAATCTGCTCCGCTGCTGGGTACGGGAGAACAACCTCGACAGGCCCGACGGACACACCCTGCGCATCCCGCTGCATGCCAGCGGCACCGCACTGCTCGTCCCCGTCCGGTACTGGTCGGCCGGTGGCTGGCACCGCTTCGGTCCGCCCGCTCTGGAGGAAGCCCTGCGCGACGCGCCCGCCGCCGACGCCGTCACCGTCGCGGCCCTGCTCGGCAGGGAGGCGGGCCAGAGCGAAGGAGCCGACCTTGTCGGCCGGGTCGCCGACTCCGTACGACGCACCGCCGACTTCATCACCGACCGCCGCGCCCACCCCGAACCCGACCCCGGGGCCGGCCTCTTCCTCACCGCCGAGCAGTCGCTCCTGCTCGGCCACCCCCTGCACCCCGCACCCAAGAGCCGTGAAGGCCTCTCCGACACCGAAGCCGAGCTCTACTCACCGGAGCTGCGCGGCTCGTTCCCCCTGCACTGGATGGCCGTCGACCGGTCGGTCCTGGCCACCGAATCGGCCTGGACCGAACAGGGCCGCACCCTGCCGGCCGAACAGCTCACCGCGCGCCTCTGCGGAGACCTCCAACTCCCCGACCACACCGTTGCCTTGCCGCTCCACCCCTGGCAGGCACACGAACTCAAGCACCGACCCGCCGTCAGCGCCCTCCTGGACGCCGGTCTCCTTCACGACCTCGGGCCCAGTGGAGACCCCTGGCACCCCACATCCTCGGTCCGCACCGTGCACCGTCCCGGCGCCCCCGCCATGCTCAAGCTCTCCCTCGGCGTACGCATCACCAACTCCCGCCGAGAGAACCTCCGCAAAGAACTCCACCGCGGCGTGGAGGTCCACCGGCTCCTGCGCACCGGACTCGCCGAGCAGTGGCAGTCCGCACACCCCGGCTTCGACATCGTGCGAGACCCCGCCTGGCTCGCCGTCGACACCGCCGACGGCGAACCGGTGCCCGGACTCGACGTCATGCTGCGCCACAACCCCTTCGGCCCGGACGACGACGCCGTCTGCATCGCGGGACTGACCGCGCCCCGCCCCTGGCCGGGCCGCACCGGCATGCACTCACGCCTCGCCGACATCGTGGCGCGGCTCTCCGCGCGCACCGGCCGGCCCGCCGGAGCGGTCGCGGCCGAGTGGTTCCTGCGCTACCTCGACCGCGTCGTACGCCCGGTGCTCTGGCTGGACGCCACGGCGGGCATCGCCCTTGAAGCCCACCAGCAGAACACCCTGGTGATCCTCGACCCCGACGGCTGGCCCGTCGGCGGCCGCTACCGCGACAACCAGGGCTACTACTTCCGCGAGTCCCACCGCGCCGCACTGGAACGCCGCCTCCCCGGCATCGGCTCGGCCAGCGACACCTTCGTCTCCGACGAAGTCACCGACGAGCGGTTCGCCTACTACCTCGGCATCAACAACGTCTTCGGCCTGATCGGAGCCTTCGGCGCGCAGCGCCTGGCGGACGAGCGCGTACTCATCGCCGCATTCCGGCAGTTCCTCAGGGCGACCGTGGGCCTCGGCTCGCCCCTGCCCGCGCAGCTGCTCGAAGCCCCCACGCTCCGCTCCAAGGCCAATCTGCTCACCCGGCTGCGCGGCCTCGACGAGCTAGTCGGCCCCGTGGACACGCAGTCCGTCTACGTCACGATCACCAATCCGCTTCGTTCTTGAACGACACGACCGACCTGCGAGAGGAGAGCGCCGCTGTGCCCCCCACCGATGCGAGCACCGACACCGGAGCCGGTCCGACAGCCCAGCTCGGCTCAGGCGCCGAGGACACCTTGGAACTGCGCCTGCCCGAGGAACTCCTCGCGCTCTTCCGGGAGACCGAGCCGTCGGCCGACTCCGGCGAGGCGGGCGCCACGGCAACCGGTGATCTGCTCGGCACCCCCGCCGACTGGGGCCCTGCCGCCACCTCCGCCGGTTCCCTGCAGCTGGTCCCCGTACGCATCGAACGCGACGTGGTGCTCATCAGCCGCTGGATGAACGACCCCGCCGTGGCCGCCTTCTGGGAACTGGCGGGCCCCCACTCCGTCACCGCCGCCCACCTGCGCACCCAACTCGACGGAGACGGCCGCAGCGTCCCCTGCCTCGGCGTCCTCGACGGAATCCCCATGAGCTACTTCGAGATCTACCGCGCCGATCTCGACCCGCTCGCGCGGCACTATCCCGCCCGGCCCCATGACACCGGCATCCACATCCTCATCGGCGGCGTCGCCGACCGCGGCCGCGGTGTCGGCTCGACTCTCCTCAGAGCGGTGGCCGATCTTGTCCTCGACCATCGCCCCCGCTGCGCACGCGTCATCGCGGAACCCGATCTGCGCAACACCCCGTCCGTGTCCGCCTTCTTGAGTGCCGGCTTCCGCTTCTCCGCCGAAGTCGACCTCCCCGACAAGCGTGCTGCCCTCATGGTCCGCGATCGCGCGCTTCGCAACCTGCTGTGAACTACCCGCTGCCCGATCTGCACCGCTCGACATTCACACCGCTCGACCCGCATCGGTTCCACTCGAGGAGTCCTCGTGCCGAAGTCCTCTGCCGCCCACGACTCCGAACAGCCGCCCGCCATCCCGTTCACCCCGCCCGGTCTGACCTCGGGGGCCTGGAACCGGGCGGCCGGGCGCCTCCTCGCCAAAATGCTCGGGGAGTTCGCCTACGAAGAGATCATCGAGCCGGTCCCCGACCACGCGGCCCCTGCCTCCGCGTCCCCCGCCCGCTACACACTCGCGCTGGACGACGGCGGCAGCCTGTCCTTCCGGGCCCGGCGCGGAGCGTACGGAAGCTGGAGAGTCGATCCGGACTCCATCGAGCACGAGGGCCGGCCCTTCACCGACCCGCTCGCGTTCCTCGCCCGGGCCCGCGACCGGCTCGCCGTCGACGGCGCCACGCTCGGCCACCTCCTGCGCGAGCTGACCACGACCCTTGTCTGCGACACCGGACTCGACCACGACGCGCTCACCGCGGCGGAGCTCGCCGACCTCGGCTACGCCGAACTCGAAGGCCACCAGACCGGCCACCCCTGGATCGTCCTCAACAAGGGCCGCATCGGTTTCTCCGCCACGGACAGTGCCCGCTGGTCGCCCGAGTCCCGCCGACCCGCCCAGCTCCCCTGGATCGCGGTCAGCTCCGCTCTCGCCGCCTACCGGGGCATCTCCCGGCTGTCCCACCCCGAGGACCTGTACGCCCGTGAGCTGGACGCGTCCGTCCGTACCTCCTTCGCCGCCGTGCTGCGCGCCAGGGGCCTCGACCCGGACGCGTATCTCTATCTGCCCGTACACCCCTGGCAGTGGGACGAGGTACTCCTGCCTCTCTTCGCCCCCGCCATCGCGCAGGGAGCCATCGTTCCGCTCCCCACGGACGGTGATCGGCGGCTGCCGCAGCAGTCCATCCGCACCTTCGTGAACCTGGACCGCGCCGACCGGCACACCGTGAAGCTGCCGCTGTCCATCCTGAACACCCTGGTCTGGCGCGGCCTGCCCACCGAGCGGACCCTCGCCGCTCCCGCCGTGACCTCCTGGGTGTGCGGACTGCGCGACGCGGATCCGTTCCTGCGTGACGAGTGCGGTGTGATCCTGCTCGGCGAAGTCGCATCGGTCACCGTCGAGCACCCCCTGTACGACCACCTCCCCGAGGTGCCGTACCAGTACAAGGAACTCCTCGGCGCGATCTGGCGCGAGCCCCTGCAGCCGCGTCTCGCCCCCGGCGAGCGGGCGCGCACTCTCGCCTCGCTGCTGCACGTCGACCGCGAGGGCAGGTCGTTCACCGCCGAGCTCGTCTCCCGCTCCGGACTCGCTCCCGCCGTCTGGCTCCAGCGGCTCTTCTCCGCGCTGCTCCCGCCCCTGCTGCACTTCCTGTACCGCTACGGCACCGTCTTCTCACCGCACGGCGAGAACGCCATCGTCGTCCACGACGACCACGACGTCCCCGTCCGTCTGGCAATCAAGGACTTCGTCGACGACGTCAACATCAGCGCCCAGCCGCTCCCCGAGCACGACTCCATGCCCGACGACGTACGCAGGACGCTTCTCACCGAGGAGCCCGCCTTCCTGACGCAGTTCATCCACTCAGGGCTCTTCGTCGGCGTCTTCCGCTTCCTCGCACCCCTCTGCGAGGAGCAACTGGGTGTGCCGGAGGCGCAGTTCTTCTCGCTCGTACGGGCGGAGATCCTGCGCCATCAGGCCCGCTTCCCGCAGCTCAAGGAACGCTTCGAGACGTTCGACCTGCTCACGCCGGACATCGAGCGCCTCTGTCTCAACCGCAACCGACTGCATCTGGACGGCTACCGTGACCGCCCCGACCGTCCCCATGCCGCAGTCCACGGCACGGTCCCCAATCCGCTGAGTCCGGCGCGATGAGCCGATCCGGGATCGGGCTGTCAGTGGCGCGCCGTAGGGTGGACTGGCTATGACGAAGCCATCCCTCCCCGAGCTCCTCCATGCCGCCGTCACCGCCGTCGGCGGCGTGGAACGGCCAGGCCAGGTCACCATGGCCGAGGCCGTCGCCGAAGCGGTCGACCACAATTCCCATCTGCTTGTCCAGGCCGGCACCGGTACCGGAAAGTCGCTCGGCTATCTGGTGCCCGCCCTGGCACACGGCGAGAGGGTCGTGGTGGCCACGGCCACCCTGGCCCTGCAGCGGCAGCTCGTGGAGCGTGATCTTCCGCGAACGGTCGAGTCGCTGCACCCGCTGCTGCGCCGGCGGCCGGAGTTCGCCATGCTCAAGGGGCGTTCCAACTATCTGTGTCTGCACCGCCTCCACGAGGGCGTACCGCAGGAAGAGGACGACGGCCTCTTCGATCAGTTCGAGGCCGCCGCACCCACCAGCAAGCTCGGGCAGGATCTGCTCCGGATGCGCGACTGGGCCGACGAGACCGAGACCGGGGACCGCGACGACCTCACGCCCGGCGTCTCCGACCGTGCCTGGTCGCAGGTCTCCGTCTCGTCCCGGGAATGCCTCGGGGCGTCGAAGTGCGCATACGGCGCGGAGTGCTTCGCCGAGGCGGCCCGCGAGCGGGCGAAGCTGGCCGATGTCGTGGTCACGAACCACGCGCTTCTCGCGATCGACGCGATCGAGGGCGCCCCGGTGCTCCCGCAGCACGAGGTGCTGATCGTCGACGAGGCCCATGAGCTGGTCTCCCGGGTGACCGGTGTCGCGACCGGCGAGCTCACACCGGGCCAGGTCAACCGTGCCGTGCGCCGAGCCGCCAAGCTGGTCAACGAGAAGGCAGCGGATGCTCTGCAGACGGCGTCCGAGACCTTCGAGCGGGTGATGGAGCTCGCGCTCCCCGGCCGGCTCGAAGAGATCCCCGAGGATCTCGGATATGCGCTGATGGCACTGCGCGACGCGGCGCGCACGGTCATCTCGGCCCTCGGCAGCACCCGCGACAAATCCGTCCAGGACGAGGACGCCGTACGCAAGCAAGCGCTCGCCTCCGTCGAGAACATCCATGACGTCGCCGAGCGCATCACGCAGGGTTCCGAGTACGACGTCGTCTGGTTCGAGCGACACGATCGTTTCGGTGCGTCCCTGCGGGTGGCACCGCTGTCCGTCTCCGGTCTGCTGCGCGAGAAGCTCTTCGCTGAGCGCTCGGTGGTGCTGACCTCGGCCACGCTCAAGCTCGGCGGCGATTTCAACGGCGTCGGGGCCTCGCTCGGCCTGGCTCCCGAGGGCACTGCGGAAGCGGCCACGGGCGAAGGTGACGAGGTCACGAGCCCGCAGTGGAAGGGGCTCGACGTCGGCTCGCCCTTCGACTATCCGAAGCAGGGCATCCTCTACGTCGCGCGCCATCTGACGACGCCCGGCCGGGAGGGCTCCCGCGGCGACATGATGGACGAGCTCGCCGAGCTGGTGGAGGCGGCCGGCGGTCGTACGCTCGGTCTCTTCTCCTCGATGCGGGCCGCCCAGGCGGCCGCCGAGGAGCTGCGCGGCAGGCTCGAGAAGCCGATCCTGCTCCAGGGCGAGGAAACGCTGGGCGAGCTGATCAAGACCTTCGCCGGCGACCCGGAGACCTGTCTGTTCGGCACTCTCTCCTTGTGGCAGGGCGTGGATGTGCCGGGGGCCAGCTGTCAGCTCGTCGTGATGGACCGGATCCCGTTCCCACGCCCCGACGACCCGCTGATGAGCGCCCGGCAGAAGGCCGTGGAGGAGGCGGGCGGCAATGGCTTCATGGCCGTCGCCGCCACGCACGCAGCCCTGTTGATGGCCCAGGGCGCAGGCCGTCTCGTACGCGCGACGGGCGACCGGGGCGTCGTCGCCGTACTCGACCCGCGGCTGGCCAATGCCCGGTACGGCAGCTATCTGCGCGCCTCGCTGCCGGACTTCTGGTACACGACGGACCGTAACCAGGTGCGCCGATCGCTGGCCGCGATCGACTCCTCGGCCAAGGCGGACGGCAGGTAGGTCCAGCGACGGCAGGTAGGACAGTGACGGGGGCAATGACGGTGGGCAGGAACAACTGGGCCCCGGGACCGGCGCAGTGGGTCCCGGGGCCGGTCAGAGCCGACGGGCCTGTCACACCCGCCGCAGCACCGCCACCACCTTGCCGAGGATGGTTGCCTCATCACCCGGAATCGGCTGGTACGCCGCGTTGTGCGGGAGGAGCCACACATGGCCGTTCTCCCGCTTGAAGCGCTTGACCGTGGCCTCGCCGTCCAGCATCGCGGCCACGATGTCGCCGTTCTCCGCGACCGGCTGGCGGCGCACGGTCACCCAGTCGCCGTCGCAGATCGCGGCCTCGATCATCGAGTCGCCGACGACCTTGAGCACGAACAACTCGCCGTCACCCACAAGCTGGCGGGGCAGCGGGAAGACGTCCTCGACGGACTCTTCGGCGAGGATCGGGCCACCGGCCGCGATCCGGCCGACGAGCGGAACATACGAGGCGGCGGGCTTGCCGGTCGTGTCCGTCGGCTGCGTGCTGGGCTGGTCGGAGCCGCGCACCTCGTACGCCCTGGGGCGGTGCGGGTCCCGGCGCAGGAAGCCCTTGCGCTCCAGAGCCATGAGCTGGTGTGCCACGGAAGAAGTGCTGGACAGCCCGACCGCCTGGCCGATCTCACGCATCGACGGCGGGTATCCCCGACGCTGTACGGAGTCACGGATCACCTCGATGACGCGCCGCTGCCGATCCGTGAGACCGGAGCTGTCGGCTCGGATCCCTGGAGGTCGGCCGGGCAGCGAACGCGTGGGCTTGGGCCCCTCGGGTGTCGTGGCTGCGTCATTCATGGCATGCACCGGCTCGAATCGGTTCTGGGAGCGGTCCTGGGCAGTGATGGTGGCACTGTCTGCGGTGGTGGTCACGTCGGCCCCTCTCGAATGGTCTCCCTAGCTGGAACAACGGTAGTGGGTTTCGAAAGGTTGCGCCAAACACACGTTCGAGTGAAAAATCGCAGATTGCCTGACGTGAGCGTCTGGCTGGGTGTATGTGCGAACGATCGGGCCGTGAGGCAATGCGGGCCACGACGGTAACCTTCACCGCCGGCATGCGGTGGAGCGGGGTGTGGCGGGGTGATTCCCAGTCTTGCACTCGGGGGCCCGGAATCCACGGAGCCGCGCGATTCCCGTAACCTCGTGGCCGGTCCCGCCCGGCGTCCGCGCCACGTTTCCGCCCGTTCTGCGTCGGTCCCGGATGGTCCCGCGCCGCTTCGATGGCGCGGTGTCACCACCCGTACGCCTGCTGTGCACAGGCGCAGCCGCGCGACACGCGCTGAGGCTCGAAAATGCGACCAAACCCCAGATCTAGTGGTTGGATTGTGTCTGCAGCCTAGAAGTTGTGGTCCCTGGTCCTTCAAGACCACGGCCATCGCCTATGCTTGGGGCTGCTTCGAAGGGCTTCGACCGCCCTGTTGAGCCATTTCGTCGTGCAGTGAAGGAGGGGGTTGGGAGCCATGCACTGCCCCTTCTGCAGGCACCCCGACAGCCGTGTCGTCGACAGTCGCACCACCGACGACGGAACGTCGATCCGGCGTCGCCGGCAGTGTCCTGACTGCTCCCGCCGTTTCACGACGGTGGAAACCGCCTCGCTGATGGTGATCAAGCGCAGCGGCGTGACCGAGCCCTTCAGCCGTACGAAGGTCATCTCCGGCGTCCGCAAGGCATGCCAGGGGCGGCCGGTCACCGAGGACGCCCTCGCCAAGCTCGGCCAGCGGGTCGAGGAAGCGGTGCGCGCCACCGGCAGTGCCGAGCTGACCACCCACGACGTGGGTCTGGCCATACTCGGCCCCCTGCAGGAACTCGACCTCGTCGCGTACCTGCGCTTCGCGTCCGTGTACCGGGCTTTCGACTCACTCGAAGACTTCGAGGCCGCCATCGCGGAACTCCGCGAACAACGGCCTCCCGCAGAGAAATGCGGGAGCGGCGAGACCCTTGAGGTCCCCGTCCCCGCCACCGCCGCCGACTGAGCAACACCTGGCTGAGCGGATCGGCCCGCCCCTGTGGCCCGCCGATCGCCGGCAGAGCGGCAAGAGACCTGTCACGGGCGCTGTGCGCTGGCGCCCGAGGCATCAGACACAGAACTGTGCCACGGGAAGAACTGGGCACTTCAGGGCGTTTTTGCCCATGTATGGGAGGCGGCATGACAGAGACGACGAGCGGTCCGGCACGAGGGTCCCGCCCCAAGGGATCCAAGGCGAGCAAGGGCCTGCGCATCGAGCGAATCCACACCACCCCCGGCGTGCATCCGTACGACGAGGTGGTCTGGGAGCGCCGTGACGTCGTCATGACCAACTGGCGCGACGGCTCGGTCAATTTCGAGCAGCGTGGCGTCGAGTTCCCCGACTTCTGGTCGGTGAACGCGGTCAACATCGTCACCAGCAAGTACTTCCGCGGGGCCGTCGGCACCCCGCAGCGCGAGACCGGTCTGAAGCAGCTGATCGACCGGATCGTGAAGACGTACCGGAAGGCCGGCGAGGACTACAACTACTTCGCCTCGCCCGCCGACGCCGAGATTTTCGAGCACGAGCTGGCGTACGCCCTCCTGCACCAGATCTTCAGCTTCAACTCGCCGGTGTGGTTCAACGTCGGCACGCCCCAGCCGCAGCAGGTCTCCGCCTGCTTCATCCTGGCCGTCGACGACTCCATGGAGTCGATCCTCGACTGGTACAAGGAAGAGGGCATGATCTTCAAGGGCGGCTCCGGCGCCGGCCTGAACCTCTCCCGGATCCGTTCCTCCAAGGAACTGCTCTCCTCCGGCGGCAACGCCTCGGGTCCGGTCTCCTTCATGCGAGGCGCCGACGCGTCCGCGGGAACGATCAAGTCCGGCGGTGCCACGCGCCGCGCGGCCAAGATGGTGATCCTCGACGTCGACCACCCCGACATCGAGAACTTCATCGAGACCAAGGTCAAGGAAGAGGAGAAGATCCGCGCGCTGCGTGACGCGGGCTTCGACATGGACCTGGGCGGCGACGACATCACGTCCGTCCAGTACCAGAACGCCAACAACTCGGTCCGGGTGAACAACGAGTTCATGAAGGCCGTCGAGTCCGGCGGCAAGTTCGGGCTGCGCGCCCGGATGACCGGCGACGTCATCGAGGAGGTCGACGCCAAGTCGCTCTTCCGCAAGATGGCCGAGGCCGCCTGGGCCTGCGCCGACCCCGGCATCCAGTACGACGACACCATCAACCACTGGCACACGTGCCCCGAGTCCGGCCGGATCAACGGCTCGAACCCGTGCAGCGAGTACATGCACCTGGACAACACCTCGTGCAACCTTGCCTCGCTGAACCTCATGAAGTTCCTGAAGGACGACGGCGAGGGCCACCAGTCCTTCGAGATCGAGCGCTTCGCCAAGGTCGTCGAGCTGGTCATCACCGCGATGGACATCTCCATCTGCTTCGCGGACTTCCCCACGCAGAAGATCGGCGAGAACACCCGCGCCTTCCGCCAGCTGGGCATCGGCTACGCCAACCTCGGCGCCCTGCTGATGGCGACGGGCCACGCGTACGACTCGGACGGCGGGCGCGCGCTCGCCGGCGCCATCACCTCGCTGATGACGGGTACCTCGTACAAGCGCTCCGCCGAGCTCGCCGCGGTCGTCGGTCCGTACGACGGCTACGCCCGCAACGCCGCTCCGCACAAGCGCGTCATGAAGCAGCACGCCGACGCCAACGCCGTGGCCGTCCGCATGGACGACCTGGACACGCCGATCTGGGCCGCCGCCACGGAGGCCTGGCAGGACGTGGTCCGTCTCGGCGAGAAGAACGGCTTCCGTAACTCCCAGGCGTCCGTCATCGCTCCGACCGGCACCATCGGTCTCGCAATGTCCTGCGACACCACCGGCCTGGAGCCCGACCTCGCGCTGGTCAAGTTCAAGAAGCTGGTCGGCGGCGGCTCGATGCAGATCGTCAACGGCACGGTCCCGCAGGCGCTGCGCCGTCTCGGCTACCAGCCGGAGCAGATCGAGGCGATCGTCGCCCACATCGCCGAGCACGGCAATGTCGTCGACGCCCCCGGCCTGAAGACCGCGCACTACGAGGTCTTCGACTGCGCGATGGGCGAGCGCTCCATCTCCGCAATGGGTCACGTCCGCATGATGGCCGCCATCCAGCCGTGGATCTCGGGCGCGCTCTCCAAGACGGTCAACCTCCCGGAGACCGCCACGGTCGAGGACGTCGAAGAGGTCTACTTCGAGGCCTGGAAGATGGGCGTCAAGGCGCTCGCGATCTACCGCGACAACTGCAAGGTCGGCCAGCCTCTCTCCGCCAAGACCAAGGGCAACCAGAGCCCCGAAGCCACCGCAGCGGCAGAGAAGGCCGAGGGGACGATCCGGGCCGCGGTCGAGAAGGTCGTCGAGTACCGCCCCGTCCGCAAGCGCCTCCCCAAGGGCCGTCCGGGCATCACCACCTCCTTCACGGTGGGCGGCGCCGAGGGCTACATGACCGCCAACTCCTACCCGGACGACGGTCTCGGCGAGGTCTTCCTGAAGATGTCGAAGCAGGGCTCGACCCTCGCGGGCATGATGGATGCCTTCTCGATCGCCGTGTCGGTGGGTCTGCAGTACGGAGTGCCGCTGGAGACCTATGTCTCGAAGTTCACCAACATGCGCTTCGAGCCGGCCGGTATGACGGACGACCCGGACGTGCGGATGGCGCAGTCGATCGTCGACTACATCTTCCGCCGCCTGGCGCTGGACTTCCTGCCCTTCGAGACGCGCTCGGCGCTCGGCATCCACTCGGCCGAGGAGCGTCAGCGTCACCTGGAGACCGGTTCGTACGAGCCGTCCGACGAGGAGATGGACGTCGAGGGTCTCGCCCAGTCCGCCCCGCGCCAGCAGCAGGAGACGCTGAAGCCGGTCGCCGCCCCCAAGCTGGAAATCCCGGCTCCGAAGGAGGCGCACACGTCTGCGGAGCTCGTCGAGATGCAGATGGGCATCAGCGCGGACGCGCCGCTGTGCTTCTCCTGCGGGACGAAGATGCAGCGGGCCGGCTCCTGCTACATCTGCGAGGGCTGCGGCTCGACCAGCGGTTGCAGCTGACGGCACCGATTGAATGAGAGGGAGGGGCGCCCGGCCACCGTGCCGGGCGCCCCTCCCTTCCTCTTCTCAGCTGCCGATCAGCTGCCCATCAGGTCGACGAAGGCCTGAGGGTCGGCGTCGAATCCGCGGACGGTTTCGTGGAATTGCCACTCGCCCGCATCGCTCCGGACGAACTCGCCCACCACGGCCGCCGTGGATTCCAGGACGGCGGCGAAGTCGTTCTGGGCCAGCTCCGTGTGTCCTTCGAGGATGCGGACGAGGGTGTTCGCGATGTCGGAGAACACCCGGCGTCCGTCCCGCTGCTGGATGACCACACCCACGACGACGCGGCCGTACGTGGGCGCCAGCCGGTCGAACTCCAGCGTCATGACCTCGTCGGAGCCGAAGCCCTGACCGGTCTTGCTGTCCCTGGTCAGGATGATCGTGCCGTCCGGTGACCGGCTGTCGAAGTGGACGACGTACGCCGGTTCGCCATGTGGGGCCTCCGCCGGGTACGTCGCGGCGACGATGTCGAGATCATGCGCCGGCTCACCCAGGGGACTCGGATCCCACCGGAGGGTCACCTCAGCCTTCCGGACCCCCTTGTTGAGACTGCTCACCAGATTCCCCTTCCCCGTAACTGCCGGGAGTGTCACGTCGGTTGACCATGCTGTCACGGCTCGCTGCCCGAGAAGGGGTGGGTGCGCAGGGAGGCTGGGAGAGCTGCTGGTGGTGGACTCCGCCGGAGAGTGACCGGGGCCACGTTCCGCGCCGTACGATGGCGCGGTGCTGGTCAAGTGGATTCGCTGCACCGTCGTGGACCGTCGTGGGTTCGAGCGGGGGCAGCGGAAGTGGGCGGGGCTGCTGGGTGAGCCGGGATTCCGGGGACAGGGTGGCGGGTGGAGCAAGGGGCGGCCGCATGTCGCGCATGTTTTTACCTTCTGGGAGAGCCGGGCGTTCTACGACTCCTTCATGGCGCGCTCCCATGACCGGCTGGCGTCCGGACAGACGGGCACGTACAAGGACATACAGGCCAAGCTCTTCGACTATCGCTTCGATGTGAAGACCGGGTTCGAGCCGCGGTTCACGGACGCCGATGTCGTACGGGTCGCGCACTGCCGCGTGCGCGAGGACCGGGTCGAGCACTACGCGCTGATGCAGGAGAAGGTGTGGAACCCGGCGATGGCCGGGTCGCCGGGAATGGTGCGCGGCTTGTTCGGGGAGGCGCCGGGGAGCGAGTTCCTGGTCATGTCGATGTGGCAGTCGGCGGCGGAGCACGGCAAGTACCGCAGAGAGCGGGTCGAGCGGCTCCTGCTGCGTGCGCAGACCGAGGCGGATGTCTCGGCGCTCGCCGGTGATGTGGTGCAGCTCGAACCGTCCTGGACGGTATGAAGCCTGCCGCTCGGCCGTCTTCACCGGACCGGTACGCCGGTCGGACCCGTCCCGGCTGCTCGGCCGAGTCCGGACCGATCTACTGTCGTGACATGGCCCGACCGCAACGCATCGTTCTCGTCCGGCACGGTGAGTCGGAGGGGAACGCCGATGACACTGTGTACGAGCGCGAGCCCGACCATGCGCTGCGGCTCACCCCGACCGGCTGGACGCAGGCCGAGGAGACGGGCGCACGGCTTCGTGAGCTGCTCGGACGCGAGCGCGTCAGCGTCTATGTCTCGCCCTACCGCCGTACCCATGAGACCTTCCGCGCCTTCGCCCTCGACCCCGAGCTGGTACGGGTCAGGGAGGAGCCGCGGCTGCGCGAGCAGGACTGGGGGAACTGGCAGGACCGGGAGGACGTCCGGCTGCAGAAGGCCTATCGCGACGCCTATGGCCACTTCTTCTACCGCTTCGCCCAGGGGGAGTCGGGAGCGGATGTGTACGACCGGGTCGGGGCCTTCCTGGAGAGTCTGTACCGGAGCTTCGAGTCGCCGGATCATCCGCCGAACGTGCTCCTGGTGACGCACGGACTGACCATGCGGCTGTTCTGCATGCGCTGGTTCCACTGGTCGGTCGCGGAATTCGAATCCCTTTCCAACCCGGGCAACGGCGAGAGCCGGATTCTGCAGCTCGGCAAGGACGGCCGCTACACCCTTGACCGGCCGTTTGAACGGTGGCGCACACCTGAGCCTTATGGCGTCACCGGATAGAGTGGCAGGAAGATGACCGCTGATTCCTCTCGCGACAGGCGCTTCGAACGCGCCCTGGACAGCCTGCGCGGACTGTCCGTGGGAGACGCCCTGGGCTCCCAGTTCTTCGTTCCTTCGAACTATCCATCACTGAAACGGCGTGCCCTGCCGCCGGGCCCCTGGCAGTGGACCGACGACACCGAGATGGCCTGCTCCGTGCTGTCCGTGCTCGCGGCCCATGACCGGGTGGACCAGGACGCACTCGCCCGGTCCTTCGCCGAGCACCACGACTTCGACCGAGGCTATGGCCCTGCCGTCAACCGTATGCTGCGGCTGATCAGAGAGGGCGGCGACTGGCGTGAACTCGCCGCCGCGCTCTTCCAGGGCCAGGGGTCGTGGGGCAACGGTTCCGCGATGCGCATTGCGCCGCTCGGTGCCTGGTACGCCGACGACCCCGAGCAGGCCACCCACCAGGCCGAGATCTCCTCGTACACCACGCACCAGCACCGGGAGGCCGTGGTCGGGGCGATGGCCGTGGCGGCCGCCGCCGCGCTGGCCGCGGATCCGGCCGGGCCTCCGGGGGCCGAGGACCTGCTCGACGGCGTCATCGCGCTCGTACCGCGCAGCGCGGTGGGAGCCGGACTCCGCCGGGCGCGGGACATGCTCGACTACGACGACGCGGGGACGGTCGCGGCGGTCCTCGGCAGCGGTCGGCGCACCAGTGCGCATGACACCGTTCCGTTCGCGCTGTGGTCCGCGGCCCGCTCGCTCGGCGACTTCGAGCGGGTGTTCTGGACGACCGCCCAAGTGGGCGGAGATGTCGACACGACCTGCGCCATCGCCTGCGGAGTGGTGGCCGCGGGCAAGTCGGGACAGCCGCCGGCTGCCTGGCTGGAGCAGACCGAGCGGCTTCCGCAGTGGGTGCCGCAGCAGACGCCATGAGTGACTGCCGTCAGGCTGCCGAATGACCCGGCTCACCTGAGGTACGGGCCGTACCCCCATGTACGGCCCGTACCCCGGCTCTGCGAGGCGGCACCTATGCCGTGTGGCCGCCGCCCGCACCCGCCGCCCCGCTGAGCGCTTCCAGGTCGCTCTTGCGTACCCGGATGACGAACACCGCAGTCAGCACCGCGAGTCCGACCAGTCCGACTCCTGCCCAGAACGCCGTCGCGATGCCTTCCGCGAGCACCTGGTGCCCCCACGGCGGCGGCAGCTCGTGCGTCTTGGCGAAAGCTTCCTTTTGGGCCGCTGTCGCATCCGCGAGGAAGAGCGGGATCTGACGATCCGCCTCCTCGCGGCTGGCGGTGCTGAAGACGGTCATGAGAATCGACAGTCCCAGGGAACCACCCACCATCTGCGTGGCGTTGAGCAGACTGGAGGCCGCACCCGACTCGTGCTGAGCGACGCCGGAGACCGCCGTGAGCGTCGCTGTCACGAAGACCAGACCCATACCGAATCCGAAGAGCAGCATCGGCCCGAGTACCCCGCCCAGATATGAGCTGCCCGGGTCGAGCACTGTCAGCCACGCCATGCCGCTTCCGGTGAGCACCGCCCCCGCGGCCAGGAAGGGCTTGGGCCCGAGCACCGGCAGCAGCTTGGACGAGATACCGGCGGCGGTCACGATCATCACCGTGACCGGCAGGAACGCCAGACCGGAGGTGATCGGGCTGTAGTCCAGCACGTTCTGCACGAACAGGACGATGAAGAAGAACATGCCGAACATCGCCGCGGCGAGGCTCATCATGATCAGATACGTGCCTGAACGGTTGCGGTCGGCGAACATCCGCAGCGGAGTGATCGGGTCCTTCGCCCGCCGCTCGATCAGTACGAACGCCGTGAGCAGCACGACCGCCGCCCCGAACGCGCCGAGGGTGAGCCGGTCGCTCCAGCCGTCCTCGGCAGCCCGGACAAAGCCGTAGACGAGTGATGCCATTCCCGCGGTCGAGGTGAGGGCGCCCGCGATGTCGAACCGGCCGGAGTGCCTTTCGGACTCGTTGATGAACATCGGTGCCAGGACGGCTATCAGGATGCCGATCGGCAGGTTGACGTAGAACACCCAGCGCCAGTTCAGCCACTCGGTGAGCATGCCGCCTGCGAGCAGGCCGATGGCCGCGCCACTGGCCGAGACCGCCGCGAAGATGCCGAACGCGCGGTTGCGCTCGGGGCCTTCGCGGAAGGTCGTGGTGATGAGCGCGAGCGCCGTGGGTGAGGCGATGGCGCCGCCTACCCCCTGGAGCGCGCGGGCCGCGAGCATCTGCCAGGGCTCCTGCGCCACACCGCACAGCAGCGAGGCGAAGGTGAAGAGCAGCACGCCGAAGACGAACACCCGCCGCCGGCCGAGAATGTCGCCCGCCCGGCCCCCGAGGAGCAGCAGTCCGCCGAAGGTGAGGGTGTAGGCATTGACCACCCAGGAGAGCTGGGTCGTGGTGAACTCGAGCGCCCCTTGGATGTGCGGGAGGGCGATATTCACAATCGTCGTGTCGAGGACCACCATGAGCTGCAGGGCCGCGATAACGGCGAGGGCGATCCCGGGGCGTCCCTGTCTGCGGGCGGCTCCCGGCTTGGCTGGAGAAGTCAACTGAGAGGTTGTCACTATGGTCCCCCACAAGTGAGTTAGTGAACGTAGCCGTTCACTGTCGCGTATACCGTAGAGAATCCCCTTCAGTGAACGCAAGCGTTCACTGAACTCCTGTCCCCAACGGAGAGATGAAGATGGGCAATTCGCGCTGCACCGGCGCCACCGAGGCATCCCCGGTCTCGCTGCGCCGCCGAGGACCCGTGCTGGAACGCGCGATCCTCGAGGCCGCTCTGGAACAGCTGAGTACCGTCGGCTGGAGCGGGCTCACCATGGAAGGCGTCGCCGCAGGCGCCCAGACGGGCAAGGCGGCCGTCTACCGGCGCTGGCCGTCGAAGGAGGACCTTGTCGCAGACGCCCTGCAGGCAGGACTGCCGACTCTGGACGAGGCCGCCGATCACGGCAGCATCCGCGAGGACCTCTTCCAGCTCTGTCGGCGGGTGCGCGACGCGATGTACTCCAGGTCGGGCTTCGCCCTGCGTTCTGTGCTTCACGAATGCGACAGCTCCACGGCGGAGCGCTTCCACGCAGTGATCGTGCGCCAGCTCGTCGAACCGTCCAACCAGCTGTTCCGCAAGGTGGTGCACCGCGGGGTCGCGCGGGGCGACGTACGTGCCGATGCCATCGGTGACCTGGTCTTCGACGTGATTCCGGGCCTGATGATGTACCGCTCGAAGGTGTGCGGCAGCGAATGGCCCGACGAAGACATCTCCAAGATGATCGATCAGGTGATGGTGCCGTTGCTGCGTCCTCACAACGGCTGATCGCCGAGGCGGAACCGGTGCGCGCGGTGACGCGGAGGGGGTGACTGCAGTCACGCGGAGGCGGCAGGTGCAATCCGGTTGTCGCGGGTGGGGTGCGGCGGCGTAACCTTGCTGGCGCCATGCCGTACGAACCACCCACCCACACAGTCGAGCGCTCGATCAGAGCCACCACCGGCGCCAAGATCGTCGCTGGTGTCGACGAGGTCGGACGCGGGGCGTGGGCCGGTCCCGTCACGGTGTGCGCCGCGATCACCGGACTACGCCGACCCCCCGTAGGTCTCACCGATTCCAAGCTGATCAGCCCGAAGCGCCGTACGGAGCTGGCCGGGTTGCTGGAGCAGTGGGTCACAGCGCACGCCCTGGGACACGCCTCGCCGGAGGAGATCGACGAACTGGGGATGACCGCGGCGCTGAGGCTGGCAGCCGTCCGTGCGCTGGACGCACTCCCGGTCCGGCCGGACGCCGTCATCCTCGACGGCAAGCACGACTACCTCGGCTCGCCATGGAAGGTCCGTACGGTCATCAAGGGGGACCAGTCCTGCGTAGCGGTCGCCGCTGCCTCCGTGATCGCCAAAGTGCACAGGGACGCGATGATGGCCGAACTGCGCGGCGAGTTCGCCGATTTCGGCTTCGACGCCAACGCCGGCTACCCCTCACCCGTGCACAAGGCTGCCCTCGCGGTGCGGGGGCCCACGCCCTACCACCGGCTTTCGTGGGCCTATCTCGACGCGCTGCCCCAGTGGCGGCACCTCAAGAAGGTGCGGCTCTCCGCCGAGGCGGCCGAACTGGAAAGCGGGGGCCAGCTCGGCTTCGAATTCTGAACCGGCCCTGCCGTCAGGGCAGTCGCACCCATGTGCCCACCCGCCGATGCCTTCCGCGTCGGCATTTGATAGACATCCACTCATGCCTCTCATCCCCGAGGAGCCTCAGATTCACGAGAGTGCCCAGGGTCCCCGCGCTACTCCGGCCGCAGGCCGCACCGCGCCGACCCCCCGTCCCGTACCCGGTCCGCGTTCCGCGGCCTCGCCGCGTCCCGGACACCCGGGCCCCGGTCCGGCCAGGCCCGCCCCGCCGCGTACGCATACCGCCGCCACCTCCGCCGGGAAGCCCCAGGCTCCCCGGCCGACCAAGCCGTCAGTTCCTCAGATCCAGCTGATCCCCGCCCCGGCCGACGGCGCGCTCGACGCCGCCGACGAGGCCGTCGACCTGCTGCTCGACTCCGGTCGCGCCCCGGCCGACGTCCTGGTGCTCACCACCGGTGAACAGCACCCGTGGGCGGCGCACGAACTGTCCTTCGGCGAGACCGCCTACTGGGCCCAGCACGATGCCCGTGACGACGTCTTCTACGCGGATGCCGCTGCGGTGGACCGGGCCTCGGCCCGTCCCGTAGTGGTGGTCGCGATCAACGGAGGAGCCGACGACGATGCCGCCCGCGCACTGCCCGCGGCCCTGGCGAAGGCGACCGCTCTGCTGATCGTGTGCGGCGACCCCCAGCGCATCAACACCGCGCTGGGGACGGGCATCTGAGCCGTACGGTCTCCATGGACCGCGGGGTGTTCACGGGCCGCAAGGCCCGCTGAGACCGCGCGGTCTTCGGCGATCGCACGGTCGTGGCGGATCACTCGGCCTGTGCCGAGCGGCCGGTCGGTCGGCCGGCCGCCCACAAGACGGGCAACCGAAAGTGGCACCACCGGCTCCCCTTCGGCGGCCGGGTGGTCCGTCAGCGGGCGGCTGTGCGGCGCAGGGCCTCGGCCGCGCCGCTCGCGGTACGCAGCGGCAGCAGTTCGGCGTCGGCCCCGGCGTCGGAGAGATCGCCCGGCGACGACAGGGAACTGGGCCGCCGACCGCCCCTGCCCTCACCGAGCACCTGCCAGCCGCCGCGCGTCAGCGTGATGTACGCCCCGCAGCGCAGCCCATGCAGCGTGCACGCGTCCCGCAGCCCCCACATCCACGCCCCGTCCTCCTCCGTCCAGCGCTCGTCGCCCTCGCGGCAGTAGAGCAGTACGGCGGTGCGCACCGGCGTGCGCCGACGCAGATCGTGCGGGATGACCCGGCGCAGATGGGCCAGCAGTACGTTGCGGAACTCCCAGCCGTCCACGGGGGCGGTGCGCCGGGCGAACGACGCGCTGGCGGCGATCCGTTCCTCGTGGTCGAGCACGGCGACAACCGCGGTCGCCGGCCTCGGCCGGTGCCGGGTGTGCAGCCCGCTGACCACCTCGCGGGGGTTGCGCAGCAGGGGTATCCCCGCTGCCGCCCACTCGGCCGGTTCGAGCATCCTGGCCAGGCGGCTGGCGGAATTCGCCGACGTGCTGAACGAAGTGGCTGCGGACGGAGCGAATCCGAAGGTCACGTTCCTCCCTTCGCATACGCGCCCACAGTGCGGGCGGGGACGGGTGCGGGCGCACCGCGGCACAGCCCTTCAGGGCCGCGAACGGGCCCGCGGGGAGCGCTCCAATTCTTGCTGGCGCGTGGTCATGCGGCAACGAGCAATTTGGCGTCACCGGCGGGAATCGGCGGGTATGAGGCTCATATTCCTTCACTGATCCTGCCCATCCGGAGCCTCTCTGACCCTTCTTGTCACGCCTGAACGGCAAGGACCAGGGGAAACACCCCCTTCGCGCCGGAGCGGCGCAGCAACCGCGCCGTCACGGCGAGGGTCCAGCCGCTGTCCGAAAGATCGTCGATCAGGAGGACAGGTCCGTCGGCTTCGGCCAGCGCCTCTGCCAATCGGGGCGGTACGGCGAACGCCTCGTGCAGGCCGCGCACTCGCTGGGCGCTGTTGGTGCGTGAGATCCGGGCGTCCACTGCTTCCGGCGCGTACTCGACCGTCCCCAGTAGCGGCATCCGGCCCACTTCGGCGATCCGGGCGCCGAGGGAACCGACCAGCTGGGGCCTGCTGCGCGAGGCGACAGTGACGACGCCCACCGGCCGCGCCGGTGCGTCCGCTGCGCCGGATGCCCATCCGCCGGGGCCCTTGGCCCAGTCGGCGAGCACGGTCACCACGGCCGTGACGACATCGTCCGGAACCGGTCCGTCCGGGGCCTGTGGCGCGAACATCGGCCGGAGCCGGTTGCCCCAGCCGATGTCGGAGAGCCGCCCCAGCGCCCGGCCCGTGAAGGACTGCTCCGTTTCGGGGATACGGCCCTTCAGGCTGATGCCCACCGCCGCGAGCCCGGTCGGCCACATCTTGCGGGGCTCCACGTCCACGCCCGGCCTGCCCAGCTCCCCGCGCGCGGTGTCCAGGGCCGCTTCGGTGACCTTGTCGCTGAAGCGGGCACCCGAGCAGTTGTCGCAGCGTCCGCAGGGCACCGCTTCCTCGTCGTCCAGCTGCCGCCGCAAGAACTCCATACGGCAGCCCGTTGACCGTGCGTAGTCGCGCATCGCCTGCTGCTCGGACTCGCGCTGCCGGGCGACCCACGCATAGCGCTCGGAGTCGTACGCCCAAGGACGGCCGGTGGTGGTCCAGCCGCCCTTCACCCGGCGCACCGCGCCGTCCACGTCGAGGACCTTGAGCATGGTCTCAAGTCGCGTACGCCGCAGCTCGACCAGCGGCTCCAGCGCGGGCAGGGACAGTGGCCTGCCGGCCTCGGCAAGCACGCCGAGGGTACGTCGCACCAGCTCCTCGGGCGGAAAGGCCACCGAGGCGAAGTACTGCCAGATCGCCTCGTCCTCCCGGCCCGGCAGCAGAAGCACCTCCGCGTGCTTCACACCGCGGCCCGCGCGGCCCACCTGCTGGTAGTACGCGATGGGTGAGGAGGGCGAACCTAGGTGCACGACGAATCCGAGATCGGGCTTGTCGAAGCCCATGCCCAGGGCGGACGTGGCGACCAGGGCCTTGACGCGGTTGGCCAGCAGATCCTCCTCGGCCTGCTGGCGGTCGGCGTTCTCCGTGCGGCCGGTGTACGAGGCCACCGTGTGACCGCACTGCCGCAGATACGCCGTGACCTCCTCGGCCGCCGCGACCGTGAGCGTGTAGATGATTCCCGAACCAGGCAGCTCACCGAGGTGATCGGCCAGCCAGGCCAGGCGGGTCGCGGCATCGGGGAGCTGGAGCACACTCAGGCTGAGACTCTCCCGGTCCAGCGCGCCGCGCAGCACGAGGGCGTCGGTGCCCGCCCCGGTGCCCAATTGCTCGGCGACGTCCGCGGTCACGCGCGCATTGGCGGTGGCGGTGGTGGCGAGCACGGGGACCCCGGCCGGCAGATCCGCGAGGATGGTGCGCAGGCGCCGGTAGTCGGGCCGGAAGTCATGGCCCCAGTCGGAGATGCAGTGCGCCTCGTCCACGACCAGGAGCCCGGTCGCGGCTGCGAGCTTGGGTAGCACCTGATCCCGGAAATCGGGGTTGTTGAGCCGCTCGGGACTGACCAGCAGCACATCCACCTCTCCTGCGGCCACCTCGTCCTGGACCGTGTCCCACTCCTCGGTATTGGAGGAGTTGATGGTCCGGGCGCGGATACCGGCTCGCGCCGCCGCCTCGACCTGGTTGCGCATGAGCGCGAGCAGGGGGGAGACGATCACGGTCGGGCCGCTGCCGCGCTCGCGCAGCAGCGAGGTCGCGACGAAATACACCGCGGACTTGCCCCAGCCCGTCCGCTGCACGACCAGAGCCCGGCGCTTGTAGGCGACGAGCGCCTCGATCGCCCGCCACTGGTCCTCACGCAGCCGGGCGGTGCCCGTGGTGTCCGAGACGAGGCGGGCGAGTACGGAGTCGGCTGAGGCGCGGAGGTTCGCGAGGTCGAGGTCTGCGTTGGTCATGCCCCCATGCAACCTGATGGCACCGACAAAGCGCGAACGAAGCTGTCGGCCTGTGGATAACGTTATCCACAGGGGTCGCGGGGGTCGGGGCCGCCGCGGGACCGTCGTGCCATGAACAAGCACCACGAAACCACCGGTCCCGCCGACGAGCAGCAGATCACCCTGCGCGGGCCCGCCGAACTGGCCGACGCTCTGCCGTACATGATGGGGTTCCATCCGAACGATTCGATCGTGCTCGTCGCCCTGCACGGCAACCGCGGCCGCTTCGGCGGTCGGCTGAGGCTCGGCATTCCGAGCTCGCCTCGCGAGTGGTCGCCCGTGGCGGAGCAACTCGCGGAATGTCTGATCGAGGGCAGTGAGCGCCGTGGCTCCCGGCCCGACGGCATTGTCGTCTTCCTCTGCCAGGACCCGGCCGAGGGCGAGACGAGCCGCCGGGTGATGGAGCGGCTGCGCCCGCTCGCGCAAAGACTGAGGACCGCCTGCGGCACCCTCGAGGTGCCGGTCTACGAGGCTCTCTGCATCTCCGACGGCCGATTCTGGTCCTACTGCTGCCCCGACGCCCGTTGCTGTCCACCCGAAGGCAGCGCCCTTGCGCTGCCCGGCACTTCGGTCATGGCGGCGGCGGCCGCCTACGCGGGGATCCAAGTGCGTGGATCCCTGCGGGAGATGGAGGGACGGCTCGCGCCCCTGACCACTCCCCCCGCTGCCGACCAGGAGAAAGCACTGGACACCGCGGGCGCCACGCTGGTGCCGAGGATCCTGGACGAAAAGGGGCGTGAGCAGGTCGCTGCCGAGACCCTCGCGCTGGCCCGACGGCTGATCAAGCGCATCGAGGAATCACCGCGATCCGGTGGCTGGGCCGAGACGGACGTCGCGGACGACCGGCTCATCACTCACGACGAAGCCGCTGCCGTGATCCTCGGCATCCAGGACCGGGACACCCGGGACCGTGCCGCGGCATGGATGGAGGGGCCCGACGCTCCTCCGGCGCTGCGCCTGTGGCGGGCGCTCGCCCGCCGTTGTGTCGGGCCCTACTTCGAGCATGCCGCCGCACCGCTCACCCTGGCCGGATGGGTCGCCTGGTCCACCGGCGACGAACCCGCAGCGAGGGTCGCCCTCGGACGGGCGCTGCGGGTCGACCCGGACTACCTCTTCGCCCGCCTGCTGCATGAGGCCTGCAACCAGGGCCTGGATCCTGAAACGGTGCGCAGCTGTCTGCGCGCGGCCGGCAGCTCCCGAGCGCTCTCGGGCAACGGCGGGCCGGACGAGGCAGCGCGAGGGGATGGCGTGCCAGATGACGACGGGCGAGGTGACGACGGGCGACGGAAGGCCAGGTCCCGCCCGCGGCCACGGAGGCTTCGGCCACCCCTGGGCAAGAAGGCTCTTCCGCCTGCGGGACCACGCCCCGCGAAGTCGGCGTCGGCCGACCGGGCCCGGGGGAGCAGGCGCAGCGGGGAGCGCGGCACGAGGAGCGGGAGGTGAGGGCCATGACCTGGTCGCCCGGCCCCGGGGTGGTGGAGGAGGCCGCCGACGGCTTCCAGTTGGGGGGTCAGGCGTGCGGGTGAGTGAGGCGGGGGAGTGGATGAAGAAACAGTCGCCGCACGTGGCGAAGGGAGTGTTTATCGTCAGGCAGACGACTATGATCACGGCATGTCTCCCTACGACCCGTCGGCCTATCCCCCCTTTGCTGTCACCGTCGACCTGGTCGTGCTCACCGTGCGTCGTCATGCGCTCTGCGCGCTGGTGGTACGCCGCGGAGAGCCGCCGTTCCAGGGTCGGTGGGCGCTGCCCGGCGGCTTCGTCAGGGGCGACGAGGATCTGGCGGCGGCCGCGGCGCGTGAGCTCGCCGAGGAGACCGGACTGTGCGCGCACGACCCCGCTTCCCCGGCACCCGGGAACGGCGCACATCTCGAGCAGCTGGCCACCTACGGAGATCCCAAGCGTGACCCCCGCATGCGCGTTGTCAGCGTGGCCCATCTGGTGCTCGCGCCCGACCTTCCCGCGCCCCGCGCGGGCGGTGACGCCAACAGCGCGCGCTGGGCCCCGGTCGAGGATCTCCTGGGCCAGGAGAACGGGTTCGGACGCGAGGACGATCAGGCCGCGTCGCTCGCCTTCGACCATGCGCGGATTCTGGCGGACGGGGTGGAGCGGGCCCGTTCCAAGATCGAGTACTCCTCGCTCGCCACCGCGTTCTGCCCGCCGGAGTTCACGGTCGGCGAGCTGCGACGGGTGTACGAGGCGGTGTGGGGCGTCGCGCTCGACCCCCGGAACTTCCACCGCAAGGTGACCGGCACTCCGGGCTTCTTGGTGCCCGCGGGAGGGACCACCACCCGTCAGGGCGGCCGTCCGGCGCAGCTGTTCAGGGCGGGCGGCGCCACCGTGCTGAACCCCCCGATGCTGCGTCCGGAAGTCTGACACCCGGGCCTGGCCATTGCACTAAAAGTCCTAAATGTCGCGTTATCTTGCTGCGGTACCCGACCTGCCGCCGAGCGGTCTCAACTTCCGCGAGAGAAGCGATGCTCCAGGCCATCGGACTGACCAGCGCCCACCGCCGAGCCCAGCCGCCCGCCGTCGACGATGTCACGTTCGAGGCCCGGCAGGGCCTCGTTACTGCCCTCCTCGGCGCGGCCGGCTCCGGCAAGACGACGGCTCTGCGTCTGATGCTCCAACTCGAGGCCGGCCGGGGCGTCACGTACTTCCGGGGGAACCCCCTCCACCGCATCGCGCACCCGGCCCGTGAGGTCGGTGTGCTCCTCGGCGACGTACCCGGTCATCCGGCGCGGACGGCTCGGGGGCAGCTCCGTATGCTCTGCGCCGCCGCCGGAGTTCCTGCTTCCCGCGCCGACGAAATGCTGGAGGCCGTCGGTCTGGCGGGCCTCGGCGGTGAGCGTCTCGGCACGCTCTCGCTCGGCATGGACCGCAGGCTCGGGCTGGCCTCCGCCCTGCTCGGGGATCCGCAGACGCTGATCCTCGACGAGCCCACGAAGGGGCTCTCGCCCCGGGAGAACAGCTGGATGTACGGACTGCTGCGCGCTCACGCCGCCCATGGCGGCACCGTCCTGTGCACCACCAGTGACCCCAAGGAAGCCGCCCGCCTCGCCGACCGGGTCGTCAGCCTCGACGCGGGCCGCCTCGTGGCCGACCAGGACGCGGCCGCCTTCTCCCGCACCAGACTTCGCCCCCGCGTCGCCGTCCGTACCCCGCAAGCCGCCCGCCTGGCCGCCGTCGTGGCCCGCGAGGCGCGCGCCGACCAGCGCTCCGTCGAGGTCGTCACCGAGAGCGGCAGCCTGCTGTCCGTCTACGGCAGCAACTGCGCCGAGATCGGCGAAACGGCCTTCCGGCACGGCGTACTCGTCCACCGGCTGTCCGACGAGGTGGGAGACGCAGGACCCGAACCTGACCCCGCTCCTGGCTCCGAGCCGACCCCCGCGCCCGCGGGCGCCCCCGCAGCGGCCGTCCAACCGCCACCCGCACCCGCCACCCAAGAGGGGTCCCCGCCCGCCGAGCAGGCCCCGCACCCGCCGAATCCCCCACAAGCCTCACGTCCCCCCGTGCCCCCTCAGTCGTTCCCCCTGCCGCGCCCCGTCCGCAGCCCCCTCAGGCCCCTGCGCTACGAACTCCGCCGCCTCCTCGGTGTCCGTACGGCCCTGTTCGTTCTGGGTGCCGTCCTCGTCTCCTCAGCCGCGCTGTGCGTCCTGCTCGGCCGTACCGGCGGAACCCCGCTCCCGGCCCTGCTCACCGCCTGGCCCGAGTTCTTTCCGCTGCCGCCCGCCGCCTTCGGTGCCGGACTGCTCGGGGCACTCGCCTTCGGCGAGGAGTTCCGCTACCCCGCCCTCGCCGCCGCCCGCGGCACCGTGCCGCGCCGCCTCGGCCTTCTCCTTGCCAAGCTCGCGGTGACCGCGGCGGCCGCCCTGCTGATCGCGCTCCTCGTGGCAGTGGCCGACTTCCAGACGCTCCGCCTCGCGTACGGAAGCGATGAGGTCCCCGTACCGAAGAACTGGCCCGCCCTGATGACCAGTTGGAGCGCTCTCGCGGTCGGATGTGCCTGGGCCGGGCTGCTGGGTGCAGGAGTGTTCAGGGTGACCGCCGCTGGAGTGGCCGCCGTGCTCGCCGTACCGGTCCTCATCGCCCCTCTCGTGCAAAAGGCGCTGATCGCTCCGTCCGTCCGTTCGATCGCCGGGCTTCCCGGCAGGCTGCGTGAACTGACCTGGGTGTGGCTGCCGCAGCAGGCCGACGACTGGCTGATGGCGGGGGTGCATCTGCTGGCCCAACCCGTCGGCGCGGCGCTGATGTTGTCGTTGTCGGCCTTGATCTGTGCATATCTGTTCACGGGCCTTCGCCGTAGCGCCCGTTGGTGATCATGATCGACCGGGACTCGGCGATCTGTTCACAACTCCCTTGAGAGCGCCCGTTTCCTTCCGATAAGGCGTCAATTGCGAGGCCAGCGCCGATCACCCTTTCGTGTGCTTTTCACCAAAGACCTCAAGGGCCGCCGGAGCCACGCCGACAAAGGATGCGTGAGTACCCTTGCGCACACCATGATGACCGCCGCCCGCCCCGCCGAGTCCGGCCTCGCCGGCCCGGGCGAACTCGACCGATACCCCTACGCGGAGGCGCACGGCGCCGACCGCGTCGGCCCACCCTCCTGGGAAGGCGCGGACGCCGAGTTGGGCCGGGTCGGCCGCCGCGCGGCAGGCAGCCGGGGCCGCGGACTGCACGGCCAACTCGTCCAGCAGCTCGGCCAGATGATCGTCTCGGGGGACCTGGGCGCCGATCGCCCGCTCGTCCCGGAGGAGATCGGCCAGCGCTTCGAGGTCTCCCGCACCGTCGTGCGGGAGTCGCTGCGCGTCCTCGAGGCCAAGGGCCTGGTCAGCGCCCGCCCCAATGTCGGCACCCGGGTCCGTCCGGTCAGCGACTGGAACCTGCTGGACCCCGACATCATCGAGTGGCGCGCGTTCGGCCCGCAGCGTGACGACCAGCGCCGGGAGCTGAGCGAGCTGCGCTGGACCATCGAGCCGCTCGCCGCCCGCCTCGCCGCGGGGCACGGCCGTGAGGACGTCCAGCAGCGGCTCGCCGACATGGTCGAGATCATGAACCATGCCCTCACTCAGGGTGACGGAATCACCTTCTCCCGGGCGGACGCCGAGTTCCACTCCCTCCTCATCCAGCTCGCGGGCAACCGGATGCTGGAGCACCTCTCCGGGATCGTCTCCGCGGCCCTCCAGGTCTCCGGCGGCCCGGTCACTGGCTGTGACCGCGCTACCGAGGCTTCTCTGGCCCATCACGCGCGGATCGCCGACGCACTCGCGACCGGCGACGCGCACGCCGCGGAATCGGCCATGCGCCAACTGCTCACCGTTCACCCGGAAGTGGAGCGAGTCGTCCCCGCGCCGCGCGAGCACTGAGCGCGGCAGCGGGACGCGGTCAGGAAGTACGGAGGCGTACGCATCGTGTGTCGCCGGATTCCACGGGATCCGGCGACACGATTGTGTAGTGAATGCCCCCATTTGACCGCTTCGTCTTAAATGAGGTGTGACTCGGGCCACGTGGATTGGGCGTAACACTCCTCGAAACAGTGCGATGACCTAAGAGGTGACAGCCGAAGAGGGAATACAGCCGCCATTCAGGGCGCTGTGCAATTCCGAGGCTCAGCCCCGCGCCACCGGCACATCCGCAGCCTGGTGGTCGTCGGCTCCGGCCCGATCATGGGCGGGGCCGGAAGCCGTTTCCATCGTTCCGAGAGGTTGTTCGTGTCGGCCAGCACATCCCGTACGCTCCCGCCGGAGATCGCCGAGTCCGAGTCTGTGATGGCGCTCATCGAGCGGGGAAAGGCTGATGGGCAGATCGCCGGCGATGACGTGCGTCGGGCCTTCGAGGCTGACCAAATTCCGCCAACCCAGTGGAAGAATGTTCTGCGCAGCCTCAACCAGATCCTCGAGGAAGAGGGTGTGACGCTGATGGTCAGTGCCGCGGAGTCGCCGAAGCGCGCCCGCAAGAGCGTCGCAGCTAAGAGCCCGGCAAAGCGCACCGCCACCAAGACCGTCGCGGCCAAGACCGCCACGGCCAAGACCGTCGCGGCAACCGCGGCGCCGACGGCCGAGACCGTCGACGTCCAGGCCGACGAAGAGGTCACGGCAACCGCGCCTGCCAAGAAGGCGGCCGCCAAGAAGACAGCGGCCAAGAAGACGGTGGCCAAGAAGACCGCCGCCAAGAAGACCGTGGCCAAGAAGACCACGGGCAAGAAGGACACCGACGAGGCCACCGAGGGCGAAGAGCTGCTCGATGAGGTCCAGCCCGGTGGCAAGGGCGAAGAGGAAGAGGCCGAGGGCGAGAGCAAGGGCTTCGTCCTCTCCGACGACGACGAGGACGACGCGCCCGCCCAGCAGGTCGCCGTCGCCGGTGCCACCGCCGACCCGGTCAAGGACTACCTCAAGCAGATCGGCAAGGTTCCCCTCCTCAACGCCGAGCAGGAGGTCGAGCTCGCCAAGCGCATCGAGGCCGGTCTGTTCGCCGAGGACAAGCTGGCGAACTCCGACAAGCTTGCGCCGAAGCTGAAGCGCGAGCTGGAGATCATCGCCGAGGACGGCCGCCGCGCCAAGAACCACCTGCTGGAGGCCAACCTCCGCCTGGTCGTCTCGCTGGCCAAGCGCTACACCGGCCGCGGCATGCTCTTCCTGGACCTGATCCAGGAGGGCAACCTCGGTCTGATCCGCGCGGTCGAGAAGTTCGACTACACCAAGGGCTACAAGTTCTCCACGTATGCCACCTGGTGGATCCGTCAGGCGATCACCCGCGCCATGGCCGACCAGGCCCGCACCATCCGTATCCCGGTGCACATGGTCGAGGTCATCAACAAGCTCGCGCGCGTGCAGCGCCAGATGCTCCAGGACCTGGGCCGCGAGCCCACCCCGGAGGAGCTGGCCAAGGAACTCGACATGACCCCCGAGAAGGTCATCGAGGTCCAGAAGTACGGCCGCGAGCCGATTTCGCTGCACACCCCCCTCGGCGAGGACGGCGACAGCGAGTTCGGTGACCTGATCGAGGACTCCGAGGCGGTCGTGCCGGCCGACGCGGTCAGCTTCACGCTTCTGCAGGAGCAGCTGCACTCGGTGCTCGACACCCTGTCCGAGCGTGAGGCGGGCGTTGTTTCCATGCGCTTCGGTCTCACCGACGGCCAGCCGAAGACCCTGGACGAGATCGGCAAGGTCTACGGCGTGACGCGTGAGCGCATCCGTCAGATCGAGTCCAAGACCATGTCGAAGCTGCGCCACCCGTCGCGTTCGCAGGTGCTGCGCGACTACCTCGACTAGGTCGCGGTGGTACGCAACCGGTCGTAGAAGTACGCCGAAGGGCCCGGATCCCGTCAGGGGACCGGGCCCTTCGCCATGTCGCGGGTGCGGGCGAGTGTGAGGTGGCTGACTCTGGGTGGAATTACTTCAACGCAGAGTCAGGAGGCCGTATGCGTCGTTCCCTCGCCCGAGCCCTGACCGGGGCGCTGTCGCTTGTTACCGCGGCGGCTGTGGCGCCCCTGGTATCGCCCGTCCCCGCCGGCGCCGACAGCGTGGTCGTCGGCGGCGATCCGGTCACCACAATCGAGGCCCCCTGGGTCGTCGCACTCGCCAGCCGTGACCGGTTCGGGGGAACACGCGCGGGTCAATTCTGCGGCGGCGTGGTGGTGGCGCCGACGAAGGTGATGACCGCCGCCCACTGTCTGAGCCGGACCGTGCTCGGCCAGGACGTGACGGAGGTGCGGGATCTGCGGGTCATCTCCGGGCGCTCCGAGCTGACGGGCGTCGAAGGCCGGGAGATCGCGGTGAGCGACAGCTGGGTCGCGCCGCAGTACAACCCGCTGACCAACAGTTCGGACATGGCGCTGGTGACGCTGGCCGAGGCGCTGCCCGCATCGCAGGTGATCCGCCTGGCGGGGGCCGGTGATCCGGCGTACGAGCCGGGCACGAGCGCCACCGTCTACGGCTGGGGCGATACCAGAGGCGACGGCAGCTACTCCTCCTCGCTCCGGGCCGCGCAGGTGAGCGTGCTCCCGGACCAGACGTGCGGACAGGCCTATCCGGGCGGGCTGGGCGGGCGCTACGTGGCTGCCACCATGCTGTGCGCAGGAGACACCAGCGGCGGCCGGGACGCCTGTCAGGGGGACAGCGGAGGGCCGCTGGTGGCACGCGGGATGCTCATCGGCCTGGTCTCCTGGGGGAGCGGCTGCGGGTTGGCGGGCAGCCCCGGGGTGTACACGCGGATCTCGGCGGTGGCATTGCCGTCGGACTGAGGCCGGCACGGCATCGGGCCGCTGTCGCGGTCACGGTATGAGAGCGGGCGGCCGCCCCTGGTATTCAGGGGCGGCCGCCCGTTGGCCGGTCCGGGACCGGCCTTGGCTCGTCGTGGGATGCGAGGTGTCAGTGTTCCTCTTCACCGGCGGCGGCCGGGACGGCCGTGAGTCGGTCGGTCTCATCCTGTATTTCCGCGGCGATCTTCTTGAGTTCCGGCTCGAACTTGCGCCCGTGGTGGGCACAGAAGAGCAGCTCACCGCCGCTGGTCAGGACGACGCGCAGGTACGCCTGGGCGCCGCAGCGGTCGCAGCGGTCTGCGGCCGTCAGGGGGCTCGCGGGGGTCAGAACAGTAGTCACGTCGCCTCTTCTCTAGCTCGACGAGCTGTCGTACCAGGGTCAACATCCAACCAGGCCGAAAACGTTCCCGCTCGTGGCTTTTCCTCGAAACTTCTTGTCAAGGTGGCTGTCTGCTGCCGGTTGGCGGCGAATGAGCCGTATTGCTTCGCTCTACGGATTTCGCGTTGCTTGTCTCGTTTGGCCCTCCCGGCTGGGTTGCCGGTTGTTCATGAGGACGTGCCCGGAGCCTAAATGGTTCATGCCTGGAAGGGAACGTGATGTGCACGTCACTCCATCGAGGGATCGAACACCTATACGAGACTGGACTAGCATGAGAAATCACGAGGGTGGCGTTACATCGGCTCTACCAGGCCTCGGTACGCTCTGACCGGCGACCGACGCCGGGCCTTTACCCCACCGGGCCACATCTCAAATTCAGCGAGGAGCGAACCGCGTGACCGCCGAAACGTCCGTGCCGTCCAGTGCGGTACTGACCGCAGACCGTGACGGGTCCAATTACACCGCGCGGCACCTGCTCGTACTCGAGGGGCTCGAGGCGGTCCGCAAGCGCCCCGGAATGTACATCGGGTCCACCGACAGCCGCGGCCTGATGCACTGCCTCTGGGAAATCATCGACAATTCCGTCGACGAGGCCCTGGGGGGCCACTGCGACCACATCGACGTGATCCTCCACGAGGACGGATCCGTCGAGGTCAAGGACAACGGCCGGGGCATCCCCATCGACAAGGAGCCCAAGACCGGCCTCTCCGGCGTCGAGGTCGTGATGACCAAGCTGCACGCCGGAGGGAAGTTCGGCGGTGGTTCGTACGCGGCGTCCGGCGGTCTGCACGGCGTGGGCGCGTCCGTCGTCAACGCCCTCTCGGCACGCCTGGACGTCGAGGTCGACCGCAACAGCGCGACGCACATGATCAGCTTCCGGCGCGGGGTCCCGGGCATCTTCACCGAATCGGGCCCGGACGCTCCCTTCGACCCGGCGAACGGCCTGCTCAAGGGCAAGCGCGTGCCCAAGACCCGTACCGGCACGCGCGTGCGGTACTGGGCGGACCGGCAGATCTTCCTGAAGGACGCCAAGCTCTCTCTGGAGCACCTCCACCAGCGCGCCCGCCAGACCGCCTTCCTGGTGCCCGGCCTGACCATCGTCGTCCGTGACGAGCGGGACCTGGAAGGAGAGGGCAAGAGCGAGGAGACCTTCCGCTTCGACGGCGGCATCAGCGAGTTCTGCGAGTACCTCGCCCAGGACAAGGCCGTCTGCGACGTGCTGCGGCTCACCGGACAGGGCACGTTCAAGGAGACCGTGCCGGTCCTCGACGACCGCGGCCATATGACCCCCACTGAGGTCACCCGGGAGCTCGCCGTCGACATCGCCCTGCGCTGGGGCACGGGCTACGACACCGCCGTGAAGTCGTTCGTCAACATCATCGCCACCCCCAAGGGCGGCACCCATGTGACCGGCTTCGAGCGCTCCGTCACCAAGACGATGAACGAGGTACTGCGCTCCGCCAAGCTGCTGCGCGTCGCCGAGGACGACATCGTCAAGGACGACGCCTTGGAGGGCCTCACCGCCGTGGTCACGGTCCGGCTGGCCGAGCCGCAGTTCGAGGGCCAGACCAAGGAAGTCCTCGGCACCTCGGCGGCCAACAGGATCGTGGCCAATGTCGTCGCCAAGGAACTCAAGGCCTTCCTGACCTCCACCAAGCGGGACGCCAAGGCGCAGGCCCGCGCGGTGCTGGAGAAGGCCGTCGCCGCGGCCCGCACCCGCATCGCCGCCCGCCAGCACAAGGAGGCGCAGCGCCGGAAGACGGCGCTGGAGACCTCCTCGCTGCCCGCCAAGCTCGCCGACTGCCGCAGCGACGACGTGGAGCGCAGTGAGCTCTTTATCGTCGAGGGAGACTCCGCGCTCGGCACCGCCAAGCTCGCCCGGAACAGCGAGTTCCAGGCGCTGCTCCCGATCCGCGGCAAGATCCTCAACGTACAGAAGTCGTCCGTCTCGGACATGCTCAAGAACGCCGAGTGCGGCGCGATCATCCAGGTCATAGGAGCGGGATCGGGCCGGACCTTCGACATCGACGCCGCGCGCTACGGCAAGATCGTCCTGCTTGTCGACGCCGATGTCGACGGCGCCCATATCCGCTGTCTGCTGCTCACGCTCTTCCAGCGCTATATGCGGCCGATGGTGGAGGCGGGCCGGGTCTTCGCCGCGGTGCCGCCGCTGCACCGTATCGAGCTGGTCCAGCCCAAGAAGGGCCAGGACAAGTACGTGTACACGTACTCGGACAGCGAACTGCGCCAGACCCTGCTGGAGTTCCAGCGCAAGGGGGTCCGCTTCAAGGACTCCATCCAGCGATACAAGGGCCTCGGCGAGATGGATGCCGACCAGCTCGCGGAGACCACCATGGATCCGCGTCACCGCACCCTGCGCCGGATCAACATCGGCGACCTGGAGTCCTCCGAGCAGGTCTTCGACCTGCTCATGGGCAATGAGGTCGCGCCCCGCAAGGAGTTCATCACCAGCTCCGCGGCGACGCTGGACCGCTCGAGGATCGACGCCTGACGACGGCCCGCCCACCCAGGGGTGGAGCCCGAGGCTCCACCCCTGAGCCGATCCCGGGTCCGGCTCTTCCTTCGTAGCATCGGGGCGACGGAGGAGGATCTGACGTGCGCAGCAGCAAGTTGACCGTGTGGCCGACGCGGGAAGCACTGTCCCGTCTCGGCGTACCGCGCGTCCGTATCGCCCTCGACATCGCGGTGCTGGCCGGTCTTGCGGCATGGGCCGTGTACAGCGCGTACGACTCGGAGGTCTTCCACGGCCCGGGCGCGGTGCTCCCGCCGCTGGGTCTGCTCTGCTGCGCAGCGGCGGTCTTCGGCTTTCACCGGACGACCCTCGCCAACCGGCTGGGACCCTCGCTCGGACTGGTCGCCGCCCTCGCGGCCGTCGGAGCGGCGGCGTACATCGCCGGGGCCGCGGTTCCCGCGATGGTGCTGTGGATCTCGGCATCCGTCATGTCGATGGAGCGTCTCCCGCTCTTCGCCGGCCTGGGTACCGCAGCAGTGATGTCGATCGGCTTCACGCTGGCCGACGACAGTGAGCTCGGGGCCTACTTCACGATCGCAGCGGTGCTGCTCGGCGGGTACTCACTGCGGCTCGATGCCCAGGCGCGGGGTGCCGGATTCCGGCTGCTCGCCCAGGAACGGGCTGCTCGCGAGGCCGAGGCCACGTCCGTCGCCCTCGCCGAACGGGCCCGTATCGCACGGGAGATCCACGACGTCCTCGCGCACAGCCTCTCCGCGCAGCTCGTTCATCTGGAAGCGGCCCGGATCCAGGTCGAGCGCGGACCGGAGGGGCCGTTCCGGGAACAGATCCTGGAACGGGTGGTGGCGGCCCGGGTGATGGCCCGCGAGGGACTCGCCGAGACCCGGCAGGCGCTTTCGGCGCTGCGCGGCGAGATGGCTCCAGTAGAGGACTATCTGCGCGAGCTCGCTGTCGCGGACGGAGCGGATACCGAGGTGACGGGGGAGCGGCGACAGCTGACGGCCGAGGCCTCGCAGGCGGTACGGCGCGTGGCCCAGGAGGCCCTGACGAACGCGCGCAAGCACGCGCCCGGCGCGAAGGTGCGCATACGGCTCGCCTACGAGAAGGATGAAGTGGCCCTGGAAGTACGGGACTCGGGCGCCGGTGCGCACGGCGGTGAGCTCGGGGTCTCCGGCTCCGGGTACGGTCTGCTGGGGATGCGCGAACGGGCCGAACTGCTCGGCGGCACCCTGGAGGCAGGACCCGAGGGAGAGGGCTTCGTAGTGCGGCTGCGGGTGCCGGCATGACAACGCAGGACGCCAGAGTGATCGTCGTCGACGACCAGGCCGTGGTGCGCGAGGGCATTGTGATGCTCCTGGGGCTGCTGCCCGGCATCGAGGTCGTCGGCTCTGCCAAGGACGGCGAGGAGGCGGTCGCCCTCGTCGCCGAACTGGCCCCCGATGTCGCCCTGATGGACCTGCGGATGCCCCGCTGCGACGGCGTCGAGGCGACCCGCCGCATCCGCAGTGAACACCCGGGCACCCAGATCGTCGTGCTCACCACCTATGCCGACGACGACTCGCTTTTCCCCGCGCTGCGGGCGGGAGCGCGCGGCTATCTCACCAAGGACGCCGACGGCGACGAGATCGTACGGGCCATTCAGGACGTCATGGCGGGTCGCGCCGGGCTCTCGGCGGTCGTCCAGCAGCGGCTGCTCGAGCAGGTCACGTCCGCGCCCGAACCGACCGGGCGGAGGCTGCCCGACGGGCTGACCGCGCGCGAGGGCGAGGTGCTGACCCTGATCGCGGAGGGCCTCACCAACGCCGACATCGCGCGCAGGCTGCACATTTCCACGGCCACCGTGAAGACTCATATCAACAATCTCTTCTCGAAAACCGGTATCCACGACCGCGCTCAGGCTGTGCGGTACGCCTATCGGGCAGGCCTTGCGCGGCCACCTGGGTCGAGCATCACCTGATGGGGTGAAGACCGGCGGGAGAAGAGTCCGGGATCTTCCCGCTCTGTCCATCCTTGTGCACGCGGCCGAAACGGTTCGCTGACCAAGGGGAGCTGATCGGTGGAGAAACCTGAAGGGCGGGACGCTGCGGAGGTACGGCTCGACGACCCGTGGTACGACGCCCTGGCCTCCGGCTGGGGGGAGTTGGACGGCACGGGCGCCCCCGCGCCCGTCGCGGCGCCGGGACCCGCGGTCCCGGAGCGTGGACCGAGCGCCGCCGCCGACATCTATCTGGAAGTGCAGCGGAGCGCCGCCTTCCAGGAAGTGCGCAGCCGTTATCGCAGGTTCGCCGTCCCTGCGGTCCTCGCCTTTCTCGCCTGGTACTTGGCGTACGTCGTCGCAGCGACCACCGCACCGGAGCTGATGGCAAGGCCGGTGGCGGGTGCGGTGAATGTGGCGATGGTCGCCGGGCTCGGGCAGTTCCTCACCACCTTCCTGCTGACCTGGGCGTACGCACGGCATGCCCGCCTGCACCGGGACCGGGCGGCGCTCGATCTGCGCTGGGACACACAGGAGTTGACACGGGGGGTCGTGCGGTGAGCGGCCACCACCAGACCCTGGCGCTGCTGCTGTTCAGCGCCTTCATCGCGGTCACGCTCGGCATCACTACCTGGGTGAGCCGCAACAGGCGTGGTTCGGCGGAGGAGTTCTACGCGGGCGGGCGGCTGTTCTCGCCCCTGGAGAACGGCTTCGCCATTGCGGGCGACTACATGTCCGCCGCCTCCTTCCTCGGGATCTCCGGGCTCATCGCGCTCTACGGCTACGACGGAATGCTCTACTCCGTCGGCTTCCTGGTCGCCTGGCTGGTCGTGCTTCTGCTGGTGGCGGAACTCGTCCGCAACTGCGGCCGGTTCACGCTCGCGGACGTCGTCGCATCCAGGATGAGCGAGCGCCCCGTGCGCATCGCGGCGGGAACTTCTTCGGTCACCGTGTCCGTTCTCTATCTGGTGGCGCAGATGGTGGGGGCCGGCAGCCTCGTCGCGCTGCTGCTTGGCGGTACGAGCGAAGCCGCGCGCTCGTGGACCGTCATCGGCGTGGGTGCACTGATGGTCATCTATGTGTCGTTGGGAGGGATGCGAGCCACCACCTGGATCCAGATCGTGAAGGCCGTGCTGCTGATGGCGGGCGCGATCGCGATGACCGTCCTCGTCCTCGCGCGCTTCCACGGCGACTTCAACCAGCTGCTCAACTCCGCGGCCGAACGAAGCGGCCACGGCAGGGACTTCCTCGCACCCGGCCTCAGGTACGGCGGAGACTGGACCGCACGCCTCGACTTCGTCAGCCTCGGCCTGGCGCTCGTCCTGGGCACGGCGGGTCTGCCGCACATCCTGTCGCGCTTCTACACCGTGCCGACCGCGCGGGCCGCCCGCCGCTCGGTCGTCTGGTCGATCGGTCTCATCGGCAGCTTCTATCTGATGACGATCGTGCTCGGCTTCGGCGCGGCCGCCGTGCTCGGCTCCGACGAGGTACGGAAGTCGAACGCCGCCGGGAACACCGCGGTCCCGCTGCTGGCGCTGGACCTCGGCGGAGGCGCGGGATCCACCGGCGGAACCGTTCTCTTCGCGGTGGTCGCCGCCGTGGCCTTCGCGACCATCCTCGCCGTCGTCGCCGGGATCACGCTGGCCTCATCGGCTTCCGTCGCGCACGACCTGTACGCCTCGCTCAAGCGCCGCCGTGCCAAACAGCACAGCGAGGTTGCCGTCGCGCGGGTCGCGGCCGCGGGGATCGGCGTGGCCGCGATCGCGCTCGGCCTGCTCGCCCGCGACCTGAATGTCGCGTTCCTGGTGGGCCTGGCCTTCGCGGTCGCCGCCTCGGCCAATCTGCCGGTCCTGCTCTACTCGCTGTTCTGGCGGAACTTCACCACGCGCGGGGCGGTCTGGGCGGTGTACGGAGGGCTGGTTCCTGCCGTGCTGCTCGTGGTGCTCTCACCGGTCGTCTCGGGCAGCCCGCAAGCGCTGTTCCCGGGGGTGGACTTCCACGTCTTCCCACTGCAGAACCCGGGCCTGGTCTCCATTCCGCTGGGCTTCCTGGCGGGCTGGATCGGTACGGTCACATCGACGGAGCCGCCGGATGAGGCGAAGCACGCGGAGACGGAGGTACGGGCGCTGACGGGCGCGGGAGCGGTGTGAGTCCCTGGCCCGGGGCCGTTCCCGGGCCGTCCTGTCCTCAGTCGCCGGACGGGCTTGCCGCAGGCCCGGACGGGCTCGACGATCCCCATACGTAGCGGTGTTCCGGCCGGCCCGTCTCGCCGTACTTCAGGCTCAGGCGGACCCGGCCCGTTCGCTCCAGCAGTTTCAGATAGCGCTGTGCCGTCTGTCTGCTCACGCCCGCGCGCTCCGCGATCTCCTGGGCGGACAGCGGTCCTTCGGCGGCCAGCAGCACCTGGCGGACCACCTCGGCGGTGGTCGGGGAGTGGCCCTTGGGCAGGTCCGGGGCGACGGAGCCGACCGACAGTGCCCCGAAGATGCGGTCCACCTCCGCCTGTTCCGCCTCGCCGCCGCCCTCCAGGGTGCGGCGCAGCGTGGCGTACGCCTCCAGCTTGGCGCGCAGGCCGGCGAAGTTGAACGGCTTCACCAGGTACTGGAGCGCTCCGTGACGCATCGCCGCCTGGACGGTGGCCACGTCCCGCGCGGCCGTCACCATGATCACGTCGGTCTGGTGGCCGAGTCTGCGCAGCTCCCGTACGACCGCGAGGCCGTTCCCGTCCGGCAGATAGTGGTCCATGAGGATCAGATCCACCGGGCAGTCGGCGATCCGGGCGAGCGCCTCGGCGGCCGAGTGCGCTGTCGCGGAGACCCGGAAGCCGGGCACCTTGGCGACATAGGCCGCATTGATCTGTGCGACCCGTTTGTCGTCGTCCACCACCAGTACGTCGATCGGTGCGTCGGTCATCGCGCCTCCACGGCCGCGGCCAGGCCCGGCTCCGTCAGCGCCTCGGGGAGTACGACCGTGAACTCGGCGCCGCCCCCCTGTGCCTCCCGTACCCGCGCGCTGCCGCCCTGTCGTTCCGCGAGCCTGCGCACCAGCGCCAGGCCGAGGCCGCGCTTGCCGTGTGCGGGGAGTTCCTTGGTGGACCAGCCCTCGGTGAAGATCAACTCCCGCTGGTCGGGCGGGACTCCCTGGCCGCTGTCCGCGATCCGCAGGACAGCCGTACGCCCCTCCGCGCGCAGCTCGACCTCGATCAGGGCGTCCGGCGAGCCGGTCGCCGCGTCCAGCGCGTTGTCGACGAGATTGCCGACGACCGTGACCAGGCCGCGCGGGTCCACCAGCCGGTCGGGCAGCAGTGTCCCGGGCGCGATGCGCAGCGATACGCCGCGTTCCGCCGCCACCGTCGCCTTGCCCACCAGGAGCGCGGCCAGCAGCGGATCGTGGATCTTCTCGGTGACCTGCTCGGCGGTGGCCCGGTGGACGCCGACCACCTCGGTGACGTACTCGACCGCCTCCTCGTGCATCTCCAGTTCGAGGAGACCGAGCAGGGTGTGCAGGCGGTTGGCGTGCTCATGGTCCTGTGCGCGCAGGGCGTCGATCAGCCCTCGGGTGGAGTCGAGTTCACGGCCGAGCTGTTCCAATTCGGTGCGGTCGCGCAGGGTGGCGACCGCCCCTCCGTCGTCGGTCGGCATCCGGTTGGTGATGAGCACCCGGCTGCCGCGTACGGTCAGCAGATCCTCGCCGGTGACCCGCCCGGCCAGCACGTCCGTCGTGCGCCCTTCGCCGAGCGCCTCGTCGAGGGGGCGCCCCTCGGCCTCGGGGCCGAGGCCGAGCAGCCGCTGGGCCTCGTCGTTCATCAGCCGGATCCGGCCCGAGGCGTCGAGGGCGACAACCCCTTCCCGGATGCCGTGCAGCATCGCCTCGCGTTCCGCGAGCAGCGCTGAGATGTCCGAGAAGGCCAGGTCGTGGGTCTGCCGCTGGAGCCTTCGGGAGATCAGATACGCGGCCAGGGCTCCCACGGCAAGCGCCCCGCCCGCGTACGCGAGCAGTCCGGGAATCGCCGCGAGAAGCCGGGCGCGCACGCTGTCGTACTCGATGCCGACCGACACCGCGCCGACGATCGCGCCGCTGTCGTCGCGCAGCGGCACCTTTCCGCGGGCGGAGCGGCCGAGCGTCCCGCTGTCGATCTCCATGACCTCACGGCCCGCGAGCGCGTCGCTGGGGTCGGTGGAGACGACCCTGCCGATCTGCCGGGGGGCGGTGTGGGACCAGCGCACTCCGCGCATGTCCATGATCACGACGTACTCGGCGCCGGTGGCCTTCCGGATCCGCTCGGCCTTGGCCTGAACCGGACCGCCTGCCGTCGGCTGCGAGCCGAGCAGTTCGTCGGCGACCTCCGGGGACGCGGTCGTCTCGGCGATGGCGAGGGCCCTGCGCATCGCCTGATCGTCGAGCTGGGCGCTGAGCGGGGCGAGGAAGAGGCCGGTGGCCAGCACGGTGACACCGGTGGCGATGGCCAGCTGCATCAGCAGGACCTGGGAGAAGACCCGCTGCGGCCAGCCGAACCGCCGGCGCCGGGCGGGAGCGGTCGGTACGGGGCTCATGCCTAGGAACGGTAAGGGGCGTGCGGCCCTTTCCGAAATCCCCTCTTTACGCAAACCGCTTGCGCGCTTTGCAGCCCACTTATGTTTTGGTGGAAGCGGACGACAAAGGCGCTGGTGCGGCCGGATTTTGCGGTTTCGGCCGATCGCGGCGATCAATTTGACGCGGTCATGGCGGTGGACGATGTGGCAGATCTCTGCAATTCTCTGACCGCCATACGCAAAAGACTCAATCTGACGTGCAGATCGGGGACATATGCGACCGCAACGCTGGGGTTGGCGGCTTCTCTCCGCCGTCATCACCACCAGTCTTCTGATGATCGCCTGGCCGTCGCTCACCGCCTCGGCGGCCGCCGGCCCCAATATCGCCGCGGGCCGCCCCGCGGCGGCGAGCAGCGCCCACAGCGAATACGCCGCCCGGAACATCACCGACGGAAACCAGGCCACCTACTGGCAGAGCGCAGGCAGCGGCTCACCCCAGTGGGTCCAGACCGACCTCGGCTCCGCCCACCGGATCGACGAGGTCGTGCTCAGGCTGCCCGCCGGATGGGAGAGCCGCGAGCAGACCCTCTCCGTCCAGGGCAGCGCCGACGGCGTCGGCTTCACGACCCTGAAGACCTCGGCCACGTACACCTTCGGTCCCGGTCGGGCCAATACCGTGGTCATCGCCTTGGCCGAAGCTCAGACCCGTTTCGTCCGTATCCACATCACGGCCAACTCGGGCTGGCAGGCCGCCCAGTTGTCCGAGCTCGAAGTCCACGCGGCAGGTGAGTCCTCGGTCGACCTCGCCCGCGGCAAGACCTTGACGGCCGGCAGCCACACCGAGGTCTACACGGCTGCCAACGCCAATGACGGCAACCGATCCAGCTACTGGGAGAGCCGCAACGGCGATCTCCCGCAGTGGATCCAGGCGGACCTCGGCGCGTCCGTCCGTATCGACCGGGTCGTGCTGCGGCTGCCCGACGGCTGGGACGCCCGGACGCAGACAGTGAAGATCCAGGGCAGCACCAACGGCACCGACTTCACCGATCTGACCGCGTCGAAGGCGTACGAGTTCAACGCGGCGGGCGGCCAGTCGGTGACGATCGCCTTCGACGCCGCCACCACGCGGTACGTCCGCGTCCTGGTCACCGCCAACACGGGCCGGGCGGCCGCCCAGGTCGCCGAATTCGAGATCTACGGCCCGGAGACCGGCGACACCCAGGCGCCCACCGCTCCCACCGCGCTCGCCTACACGGAGCCTGCCACCGGGCAGATCAAGCTCACCTGGGAGGCGTCCACCGACAACACCGGAGTCACCGGCTACGACATCTACGCCAACAACGAACTGCGCACCACCGTCGCCGGCAACATCACGACGTACACGGACGCGCAGCCCGCGGGCGCCACGGTTTCGTACGTCGTCCGCGCGAAGGACGCCGCCGGGAACCAGTCGGGCAACAGCAACACCGTCACTCGCAAGGGTGACACCGGCGACACGCAAGCGCCGACCGCACCAGCCGGTCTCTCCTTCACCGAGCCCGCAGCCGGGCAGATCAAGCTCAGCTGGGGCGCGTCCTCGGACGACACCGGTGTCACCGGTTACGACATCTACGCCAACAACTCGCTGCGCAAGAGCGTGGCGGGCAACATCACGACGTACACGGACAGCCAGCCCGCGAGTGCGACGGTGTCCTATGTCGTACGCGCCAAGGACGCGGCCGGGAACCAGTCCGGCAACAGCAACACCGTGACACGCAACGGCTCACCGGGCTCGGCCTCGAACCTCGCCGTCGGCAAGCCCATCACCGCCTCCTCCGTGATCCACACCTTCGTCGCGGAGAACGCCAACGACAACAGCCTGACGACCTACTGGGAGGGCGCCGCGGGCAGTTACCCGAACACCCTCACCGTGAAACTGGGCGCCAACGCCGATATCGGCAGTGTGGTGCTCAAGCTCAATCCGGACAGCAGTTGGGGCACCAGGAACCAGAACATCCAGGTCCTCGGCCGTGAGCAGAGCGCGACCGGCTTCACGAGTCTGGTCGCGGCGAAGGACTACACCTTCGATCCCGCGAGCGCGAACACCGTCACCGTCCCGGTGGACGCGCGAGTCGCCGACGTCCAGCTGAAGTTCACGTCCAACACCGGTGCCACCGCCGGCCAGGTCGCGGAGTTCCAGATCCTGGGCGTCCCGGCGCCCAACCCCGATCTGGAAGTCACCGGCCTGACGGCCTCGCCCGCCGCGCCCGTCGAGTCCGACCCGATCACCCTGTCGGCCACCGTGCGCAACAGCGGACCCGTCGCCTCCGCGGCCAGTGCCGTGGCGTTCCGGCTGGGCGGCACCAAGGTCGCCACGGCGCAGGCCGGGGCACTGGCCGCCGGGGCGACATCGACCGTCAGCGCCTCGATCGGGGCGCGTGACGCCGGTACATACCAGCTCAGCGTCGTCGCCGACGAGGCGAACGCGGTCATCGAGCAGAACGAGACCAACAACACCTACACCAGCCCGACATCACTGGTGGTCAAGCCGGTCGAGAGCTCCGATCTGATCGCGTCCGCGGTCGGCTGGACCCCGAGCAGCCCCTCCGCGGGTGACACCGTCACCTTCTCCGTGACTCTCAAGAACCAGGGAACGGTGGCCTCCGCCGGCGGCAGCCACGGCATCACGCTCACCGTGACCGACTCCAAGGGCGCCACGGTCAAGACCCTCACGGGCGAGCACGGCGGAGTCATCGCTTCCGGCGCGAGTACCTCACCCGTGAACCTCGGCACCTGGGCGGTCGCCAACGGCTCGTACAGCGTCAAGGTGGTCGTCGCCGACGACGCCAACGAACTCCCGGTCAAACGCGCCAACAACACCAGCACCCGGCCGCTGTTCGTCGGGCGCGGCGCCAATATGCCGTACGACATGTACGAGGCGGAGGACGGCACCCTCGGCGGCGGGGCCCAGAAGGTCGGACCCAACCGGACCATCGGCGACCTCGGCGGCGAGGCGTCCGGACGCCAGGCCGTCACCCTCAACAGCACCGGCAACTATGTCGAGTTCACGACCAGGGCGAGCACCAACACGCTGGTGGCGCGGTTCTCGATACCGGACGCCCCGGGCGGCGGAGGCATCAATTCCACGCTCAACGTCTACGTCGACGGCACCTTCCGCAAAGCGATCGACCTGACGTCCAAGTACATGTGGCAGTACGGAGCCGAGGCGAGCCCCGGCAACTCCCCGGGAGCGGGCGCGCCGCGTCACATCTACGACGAGGCGAACATGCTGCTCGGCGAGACCGTCCGGGCGGGCTCGAAGATCCGGCTGCAGAAGGACGCCGCCAACAAGGACACGTACGCGATCGACTTCATCAACCTGGAGCAGGTCGCCGCGGCGGCGAACCCGGACCCGGAGACGTACACCGTCCCGGCCGGAACCACCCACCAGGATGTCCAGAACGCCCTGGACAAGGTGCGGATGGACAGCACGGGCAAGCTCGTCGGCGTCTATCTGCCGCCGGGCGACTACCGCACGTCCAACAAGTTCCAAGTGTACGGAAAGGCGGTCAAGGTCGTCGGCGCGGGCCCCTGGTTCAGCCGCTTCACCACCCCGCCCGACCAGGAGAACACCGACGCCGGCTTCGATGTCCGGGCGACCGCCAACGGCTCGTCCTTCTCCGGCTTCGGATTCTTCGGCAACTACACCGCGCGCAACGACGGTCCGGGCAAGGTGTTCGACTGGTCCAAGGTCTCGGACATGACTGTGGACAACATCTGGACGGAGCACATGATGTGCCTCTACTGGGGCACGGACACGGACCGGATCACCATCAAGAACTCCCGTATCCGGGACATGTACGCCGACGGGATCAACGTCACCAACGGCAGCAGCGACAACCGTGTCAGCAATGTGGAGGCGCGCACGACGGGAGACGACGCCTTCGCGCTGTTCCCTGCCGTGGACATCGTCAACGCCGACCAGACCGGCAATGTGTACGAGAACATCACCTCGCTGCTGACCTGGCGGGCGGCCGGTATCGCGGTCTACGGCGGCAGCGGGAACGCCGTACGCAACGCCTATGTCGCGGACACGCTCACCTACTCCGGACTCACCATCGCCACGCTGAAGTTCGGATCGATCCCGGCGCTGGGCTTCGGCGCCACTCCATCGACGTTCGAGAACATCTCGCTGGAACGGGCCGGTGGGCACTTCTGGGGCAACCAGACCTTCCCGGCGCTGTGGATGTACTCGGCGGAGTACGAGTACCAGGGCATCCGGATCAGCGGACTCGACATCACCGATCCGACCTACTCGGGAATCATGTTCCAGACGAAGTACGACGGCAGCCGGCCGATGTACCCCGTCAAGGACAGCGTGCTGACCGATGTCGCCGTCAGCGGCGCGAAAAAGAGCGGTGACGCCTTCGATGCCAAGTCGGGCTTCGGGCTCTGGGCCAACGAGATGCCGGAGTCGGGGCAGGGGCCCGCGGTCGGAGAGGTCACCTTCAACGGTCTGCAGCTCAGCGGCAACGCGCAGGACGTGAAGAACACCACCTCCACATTCAAGATCAACATCAACTAGCAGAACAGGGGCAAGCGCTGGCGCAAGCCACTTGCATGGCTTGCGCTAGTCTTGCGCTCATGACGCGACGACTTGCTCAGGTGGCGAAGAAGGTTGGGGTCAGCGAGGCCACGGTCAGCCGGGTGCTCAACGGCAAGCCGGGAGTCTCCGAGTCCACCCGGCAGTCGGTGCTGAGCGCGCTCGACGTCCTCGGCTACGAGCGGCCGACCCAGCTGCGCGGCGAGCGGGCGCGGCTGGTCGGTCTCGTCCTTCCGGAGCTGCAGAACCCGATCTTCCCGGCATTCGCCGAGGTCATCGGCGGGGCGCTCGCGCAGCAGGGGCTCACGCCCGTGCTCTGCACCCAGACCAAGGGCGGCGTCTCCGAGGCGGACTATGTGGAGCTGCTGCTCCAGCAGCAGGTGTCCGGAGTGGTCTTCGCGGGCGGACTCTTCGCACAGGCGGACGCCCCGCACGCCCACTACAGGCTGCTGGCCGAACGCAAGATTCCGGTGGTGCTGATCAACGCCTCCATCGAGAATCTCGACTTCCCCTGCATCGCCTGCGACGACGCGGTGGCGGTGGAGCAGGCCTGGCGTCATCTGGCCTCGCTCGGCCACGGGCGCATCGGCCTCGTCCTCGGACCGAACGACCATGTGCCCTCGCGGCGCAAGCTCGCCGCCGCGCACGCGGCCGCGAGGGCAGCCGGGCGTGAGCTGCCCGACGACTGCGTCGAGCGTTCCATGTTCTCTCTGGAGGGCGGGCAGGCGGCGGCCTCGCGGCTGCTCGACCGCGGGATCACCGGGATCATCTGCGCCAGCGATCCGCTCGCCCTGGGAGCCGTACGGGCCGCCCGCCGGCGCGGACTTGCCGTGCCCGGGGATGTCTCGGTCGTCGGCTATGACGACTCCGCCTTCATGAACTGCACCGAGCCGCCGCTGACCACCGTCCGCCAGCCGATCGAGGCGATGGGGCGGGCCGCGGTCGAGCTGCTGTGCGCGCAGATCCAGGGCGGCGATGTCCCGCCCGGTGAGCTGCTGTTCGAGCCGGAACTGGTGGTGCGCGGCTCCACTGCGCAGGCTCCGCGCTAGCCCAACAAGCGCCTCACAAGGGGCTGTCAAAGTTTTACGAAGTCAGCGCGAGATATTGCGGTCTCCTGTCGCCGGTGGTTGAGTGTGCCGCGCTCCCGCAGCGTGTCTGCCGCGGGGTCATCCACGCTCATGCCCGAAGGGGACCACCCATGAGAAGTGCTACGACCGTCCTCGTCACCGCGCTCGCCCTCACCGTCCTGGCCGCCTGCGGCACGAGCAGCAGCGGCGACAACGACGAGGGCTCCGGAGGCGGTTCGTCCGACCCGTCGGCGCCACTGGACCCGAAGACCAAGCTGACGCTCACGATCGACTGCATGCCCTCGCCCGCCAAGGCCGCGGAGCTCAAGGAGTGGAACGAGGACGTCAAGGCCTTCAACACGACGTACCCGAACATCAAGATCGAGGGACGCTCGACGCCCGGCCAGTGCCTGGAGCCGCCGCGCTTCACCGCGATGCTGAAGGCCAAGTCCCAACCGGACGTGTTCTACACGTACTTCACCGATCTCCAGCAGGTCCTCGACAACGCCGGAGCCGAGGACATCTCGGCGTACGTCACCCCCAAGACGGTCCCCGCGCTCGCCGACATCGACGCCGACGTCATGAACTCCCTCAAGCACGACGGCAAGCTCTACGGACTGCCCACCAGCAACTACACCATGGGTCTGCTCGTCAACCGCAAACTCTTCCAGCAGGCCGGGCTCAACCCCGACAACCCGCCGAAGACCTGGGCCGAGGTCCGTACCGCGGCCAGGGCGATCGCCGGACTCGGCAAGGGAATCGCGGGATACGGCGAGTACAGCGCGGGCAACACCGGCGGCTGGCACTTCACCGCCACGATGTACGGCCTCGGCGGCGAGGTCGTCGACGCGAGCGGCAGGAAGGCCGCCTTCAACAACGACCTGGGCAGGCAGATCGTCCAGAATCTGCACGCCATGCGCTGGGACGACGACAGCATGGGCAAGACCCAGCTGCTCAAGTGGGGCGACCTGCAGAAGCAGATAGCGACCGACAAGCTCGGGATGTTCCTCGCCGCGCCCGACGACATCGCGTACATGGTCCAGCAACTGGGCGCCACGTACGAGAACTTCGGCATGGGGCCGATCCCCGGCCGGCAGAACACCCTCTTCGGCGGCAACAACTACATGGTCAAGAAGGGGATCTCCCCGGACAAGATCAAGGCCGCGGTCGCCTGGCTCAACTTCAAGAACCTCACCCTCGGCAAGGGCCAGTTCGACTGGGCACGCACCAAGGCCGACGGTCTGCCCGTCGGTGTCCCGCAGCCCAACTTCTGGCTGGGCGCCAGCAAGACCAAGGACGATGCGGCACGCGCGGCCAGTGCCACCATGCCGGTCCAGAACTTCAAGGCCTTCATGGACAACCCGGTCAAGGGCAAGGCCGAACCGCCCAAGGCCCAGGAGATCTACAAGGTCCTGGACAACGTGATGTCGGCAGTGCTCACCAACGAGAAGGCCGACGCGGGCAAGCTGCTGGCCACCGCCGAGACGCAGGTCAACCAGATCCTGGCGAACCAGTAGCCGATGTCGGCCCCCACACTCACCCCGCGCAAGGTCCCACCGCGCCCCGGGCGCGCCACCGGGCTCCGTACGAACGCATCGAGGGAGACGTTCGTACGGGCCCTGCGCCGCAATCTCTCAGCACACGGCTTCCTGATTGGCGCCGTGCTCTGCTTCTCGTTCTTCTCCTGGTATCCGATGGTCAGGGAGTTCGTCCTGGCCTTCCAGAAGACCGAGGACGGACGCACCACCTGGGCCGGCTGGTCCAACCTCAGCACCGTGTTCAACGACCCGGCCTTCTGGCAGGCCTGGCGCAACACCCTGCTGTTCACCGGCCTCGCCCTCCTGCTCGGCTTCGCCGTCCCGTTCGTCGTCGCCCTGGTCCTCAATGAATTCCGGCACGCGCAGGGCTACTTGCGGCTGCTGGTCTATCTGCCCGTCATGCTGCCGCCGGTCGCGTCCGTCCTGCTCTTCAAGTACCTGTACGACCCGGGGTACGGACTCCTCAACCGGATCCTGGAACTGCTGCACCTCCCGCAGCAGCAGTGGCTCCAGGACCCCGACACCGCGATGCTCTCGGTCGTCATCGCCGCCACCTGGATGAACATGGGCGGCGCGACCCTGATCTATCTCGCCGCACTGCAGGGCATACCGGGGGAGCTCTACGACGCGGCAGAGCTCGACGGCGCCGGCCTGCTGCGCAAGATCTGGCACGTCACCATCCCGCAGACGCGGCTGATCCTCTCGCTGATGCTGCTCATGCAGATCATCGCGACGATGCAGGTCTTCACCGAGCCGTTCCTGCTCACCAACGGCGCGGGTCCCGAAGGGTCCACGACGACCGTCGTCTATCTCATCTACCAGTACGCCTTCAACTTCAACAACTACGGCGGCGCGGCCGCGCTCGGCCTGGTCCTGCTCGTACTGCTCGCGGGGTTCTCCGCGGCGTACGTACGGCTCAGCCGTGCAGGCGACGACGAGTAGGACGGGGGAGACGGACATGAGCACACGCACACTCATCTCACCGGCCCAACTCGCCAGGCCCCGCGCGAAGTTCCTCTACTGGACGGTCTTCGTCCTGGTCGTCTGCCTCTTCACCCTGGTGTTCCTCGGCCCGCTCTACTGGATGGTCTCCGGCGGGCTCAAGTCCACCCAGGAGGTCGTCCAGTCACCGCCGACCTTCCTGCCCCGGGCGGTGCACCCCGAGAACTACTCGCGGGCCTGGGACGTGATGGACCTGGCCCGGCTGCTGTTCAACACCCTCTACTACGCCTTCGGCGCGCTCGCCTTCCAGCTGGTCCTCGATGTCGCCGCGGCCTACTCGCTCTCCAGGCTCCGGCCCGTGTTCGGCAAGGTCATCCTCGCGATGATGCTGGCCACGCTGATGATCCCGGCCACCGTCCTGGTCGTCCCGCAGTATCTGACGGTGCTCGACGTGCCGGTCGTGGAGCGCAATCTGCTCAACTCGCCCTGGGCGATATGGCTTCCGTCCGTCACCAACGCCTTCAACATCTTCCTGCTCAAGAGGTTCTTCGACTCGATCCCGGGCGAGCTCCTGGACGCGGCGGCCATCGACGGAGCGTCCCGGATGCGGACCCTGTGGTCGGTCGTGCTGCCGATCTCCCGGCCGATCCTCGGCGTCGTCTCCATCTTCGCGGTCGTCGGAGTCTGGAAGGACTTCCTCTGGCCGATGCTCACGCTGCCCGATCCGAGCAAGCAGACCCTCAATGTCGGGATCTACTCCCTGGCGAACGGCGTGCCCGAGAACGTGCTGATCGCGGCGCTGACCATCGCGTCCGTGCCGACGCTGCTGATCTTCCTGATCTTCCAGCGCAACATCATGAGCGGTCTCACCGCGGGCGGCCTCAAGGGCTGAACCCGGCCTTGTCCCAGGGGCTGAACCCGGCCCTGTCTCAGGGGCTGACACCGGCCCGCCGCACCGCTCTTCGTCAAGCCTCCGCCGCCGGCCTCACTCCGGCGCCCTGCTGTCGGGCCGGCGGCGGAGTCCCACCTGCCCGAAAGGAGCGTCACGTGGCAGCCCCTCATCCGGATCACGCGGACGTGGACCGTACGGACGACTGGTGGCGTTCGGCCGCCATCTACCAGGTGTACCTGCGCAGCTTCGCCGACGGCGACGGGGACGGCACGGGCGACCTCGCGGGCGTCCGGGCGAGACTGCCCTACCTCGCCGAACTCGGCATCGACGCGATCTGGTTCAACCCCTGGTACCTCTCACCGATGGCCGACGGCGGCTACGACGTGGCCGACTACCGTGCCGTCGACCCGGCCTTCGGGACCCTCGCCGAGGCCGAGAAGCTCATCAGCGAGGCACGCGAGCTGGGGATCCGCACCATCGTCGACATCGTGCCCAACCATGTCTCCGACCAGCACACCTGGTTCCGCTCGGCCCTCGCCGCCGGACCGGGCAGCCCCGAGCGCGAACTCTTCCACTTCCGTCCCGGCCGCGGTGCGAGGGGCGAACTGCCGCCCAACAACTGGCCGTCGCAGTTCGCCGGGGAGACCTGGACCCGCGTGCCCGACGGCGAGTGGTATCTGCATCTGTTCACCCCGGAGCAGCCCGATCTCAACTGGGACCACCCCGTCGTACGCCAGGAGCACGAGGACGTCCTGCGCTTCTGGTTCGAGCGCGGTGCCGCGGGTGTACGGATCGACTCGGCCGCCCTGTGCGCCAAGGCCCCCGGTCTGCCGGACGCCGACGAGGACGACACGACGCTCTACGTCGACCGCGACGAACTGCACGACATCTACCGCGCCTGGCGGGCTGTCGCCGACGAGTACGGCGGGGTCCTCATCGGCGAGCTGTGGGTGCCCGACCCGGACCGCTTCTCCCGCTATCTGCGATCCGACGAGCTGCACACCGCCTTCAACTTCGACTTCCTGGCCCGCCCCTGGGATGCGGCCGAGCTTCGTGCCTCCATCGACACCACGCTCGCCTTCCACGCCCCGGTCGGCGCTCCGGCGACCTGGGTGCTGTGCAATCACGACGTGACCCGCACGGTCACCCGCTACGGGAGGGACGACACCGGCTTCGACTTCGCGAAGAAGCGCTTCGGAACCCCCACCGACCTGTCCACCGGCACCCGGCGCGCCCGGGCCGCGGCCCTGCTCTCGCTCGCCCTGCCCGGTTCCGTCTATCTGTTCCAGGGCGAGGAACTGGGGCTTCCCGAGGCGGACATACCGCTCGACCGCATCCACGATCCGATGCACTTCCGCTCCGGGGGAGCGGACCCGGGACGCGACGGCTGCCGGGTGCCGCTGCCCTGGGCCGCGGACGCGCCGTACTACGGATTCGGCTCGGCGGTGGGTCCCTGGCTACCGCAGCCCGAGGGCTGGGCCCCGTACGCCGCCGACCGGCAGGCGGCCGATCCCGGCTCGATGCTGAACCTCTACCGGCGGGCCCTGCGGCTGCGCCGGGCCGAGCGCGGGTTCGGGGACGGACCGCTGCGCTGGCTGCCGGCCGCGCCCGGAGTCCTCGCCTTCAGCCGTGGCGACGGACTGATCTGCGTCGTCAATCTCGCCGGGGAGCCCGCCGAACTGCCCGGCAACACAAGCGTCCTACTGATGAGCGGCCCGCTGGACGACGCGGGCCGGCTGCCGCGGGACACGGCCGCCTGGCTGCGGGCCTGACGCAGGGAGTCCTCCACCCGCTCACGGCAGTGGCCTGGGCGGGCGGGGGCCGTCGTACTGCCCGCTCGGGCGCATCCGCAGCGGGCGCTCCTCGTACTCCTCCAGCGTGTGCGCGATCCAGCCCGCCGTACGCGCCACGGCGAACACCGTCTCGCCCGCCTCCGCCGGCATGCCCGACGCCACCGAAAGGACCGCCAGCGCCAGGTCGACATTGGCGTGCAGCTCCACATGGCGGGCCGTCGTCACCTCCACCTCGCGCGCCGCCTCCAGCGCGGGACGGGCCGCGGGCAGCTCCGCCAGTACGCCGAACAGCGCCTCGGCGCGAGGGTCCTTGCCCGGGTAGAGCCGGTGGCCGAGACCCGGGACACGACGGCCCGCCCGCAGATGGTCCGCCACCACGGGCGCGGCGCTTCCCCTCTCCAGAACCTCGGCCAGCATCCGGTGCGCGAGGCCGCTGGCGGCCCCGTGCAGCGGACCTTCCAGCGCGCCGAGACCCGCGGAGACAGCGGCGTACGGGTGGGCACGCGCCGAGGCCGCGACCCGTACGGCGAGCGTCGATGCGGCCAGATCGTGGTCGATCAGCAGCGAGAGCGCCATGTCCAGGGCTCGTACGGACCTCTCGTCCGGGCGCTCGGCGGTGAGCCGTGACCAGAGCCGCCCGGCGATCCTGCCCTCGCCACGATGCTGTTGCCCGACCGTGGGGAGCGCGTCGACCAGGGTGGGGATCAGCATGCGCGCGCTGCCGAGTACGGCGTCCCGGTCGAGGTCGAAGCGCAGCGGATCCGCGACGGCGGCCGCGATGGCGGCGACCCGCAGCCGGTCCGTCGATCCGCTGTGCGCGGGCAGCGCGTCGACCGCGCGACGGGCCGCGGCGAGCGTCTCGGGCGGAGACGTGAACCGTACGCCGGGTCGCGGAGTGCCGGTCCAGAGCCACTCGGCGATCTCCTCGTAGCTGTAGCGACCGGCGAGTTCGGTCGCGTCGACGCCCCGGAAGTAGTAGCGGTCCTTGTCGATCAGGGTGATGCGGGTGCGGATCTGCTGGGTGATGTCGCCGCCGGACGACGGCTCGCGCCGACCTCTGCGGACGAGCGCGTCGACCTCCTTGGCGTCGAAGGTGCTGCCGCGGCCGGTGGGGTCGCGCCTGCTGGAGAGCTGGCCGCGGCTGACATACGCGTACACCGTCTCGGGTTTCACACCGAGCCGTGCGGCCGCCTCCTTGGTGGTCAGCCGCTCGCTGTCCGCTGCGTGGTCCGTCATGCCGTCACCGTACACATATTGATTCAATCAATGTTGACAGTGATCCCGTCAAGCATGGACAGTCGAATCAAGTTCAGGGAGGACACCATGCAGAGCACCGGGACCACCGCACCCGTCGACGTACCGCGCGGACTCGCGGGCGTCGTCGTCACCGACACCGCGCTGGGCGACGTCAGAGGGCGCGAGGGCTTCTACCACTACCGCCAGTACTCGGCCGTCGAACTCGCCCAGCGGCGCGGCTTCGAGGACGTCTGGCATCTGATGTTCCACGGCGAACTGCCGGACGCCGCGCAGCGTGCGGCCTTCGTGAAGCACACCGCGTCGCTGCGCCGTCTGCCCGACGACGTCCGCGCCGCGCTGCCCGCGACAGCCCGCTCGTCCGCGCTGTCCGGGCCGCTCGCCGGACTGCGCACCGCGCTCTCCCTGCTGGGAGCGTCCGCGGGGCTGCGCCCGGTGTACGACCTCGACACCGACCGCCGCCGCACGGACGCACTCGCCGCGTGTGCGGCCGTGCCGACGCTGCTCACCGCGCTGTACCGGCTGGGCCAGGGGCTGGAGCCCGTCGAACCGCGTGACGACCTGCCGTACGCCGCCAACTACCTCTACATGCTGACCGGTTCCGAGCCGGAGCCCGCGCGGGCCCGGGCGATCGAGCAGTACCTCGTCTCCACCGTCGACCACGGCTTCAACGCCTCGACCTTCACCGCCCGCGTGATCGCCTCCACCGGAGCCGATGTGGCCGCCTGCCTCGTCGGAGCGATCGGCGCGCTCTCGGGTCCGCTGCACGGCGGCGCCCCGAGCCGGGCCCTGGACACCCTCGACGCGATCGGCACGCCGGAGCGGATCGACCCCTGGATCAGGGAACGGGTCCTGGCGGGCGAGCGGATCATGGGCTTCGGCCATCCTGTCTACCGCACCGAGGACCCGCGCTCGCGGATGCTGCGGGGCATCGCCGAGAGCTTCGGCGGACCGCTCGTGGAGTTCGCGGTCGAGGTGGAGGCGCGCGTCGAGGCGATCCTCGCCGAACTCAAGCCGGGCCGTGAGCTGCACACCAATGTGGAGTTCTACGCCGGGGTGGTCATGGAACTGTGCGGGCTGCCGCGCGAGATGTTCACGCCCACGTTCTGCGCGGCCAGGGTGGTCGGCTGGAGCGCCAACATCCTTGAGCAGGCGGAAGACTCCAAGATCATCCGCCCGTCGGCCCGCTACGCGGGACCGCCGCCGCCCCAGCCCGTTCCGGTGGCGTCCTGACAAACGTCCGGCCCGGTACCGCAGGGCGGTGCCGGGCCGGGGCGCTTTGCGGCGGGCGCACGGCGAGCCTATGTCGCCGGACGCGCGGCCGTGATCACGGCGTCCATGATCTCGACCAGCCTTCGTTCGTTGCTGCCTTCCGGCAGGTCCAGCTTCCGTCCGCGTGAGAGCTCCCAATAGCGCCTGAACGGCTCGCTGGCCTGCAAGCCCCGCGCGTGGACCAGGAGTTCTTCGTCCGTGTATCGATTCCAGTCGTACGCGAGGACGAAGTGTCCGTAGATGAGGTTGGCGTAGAGATGCTGTCGGCCCTCCTCAACGGAGACGTCCGGGTAGTCGTTCCACACGGCGGCAAGGTCAGGATCGTCCATGGCCATCCGCATCAGCTCTATGTGCAGGGAGCGCATGCTCGCTTCAGCGCTGCGGTGCAACGCCTCCCTGGATCGCGTCAGCTCGTCACGCTGGTCCGCCAGTTCCCTGCGCTGCATCCGCAGTTCCTGGTACTGAAGCAGGAGGGCTACCAACAGGCTGAGGAACGCCAGGCCGGAGAAGATTGCGTTCACGCCGCCGAAATAGTCACCAACCTGGCCGCGGGCGGCGGCCTCCGCCGTCCCGCCCTCACGACGCTCGACGGTCTGTATGAGCCAGCTACTGACCATGATCGCGGCCAAGGCGATGAGGGCTGTCGCGCCCACCCCGGCGGTGACCCATAACGCGAGTCGTAAGGCCCAGCCTGCCCGGGCTGACTGTGCGGTCATCGTTTCCTCCCACGAGGGTGTGGACTCTCAGACTTACCCCGCGCCACCACGGAGACGCCGTGCGGATGCCCGCTCCGTACGCGGTGCGCCACCGGAGCTACTATCGGCGGTCATGGTCAGCAAACCCGTACCCGTCATCGTTCTCGCGGGCTTTCTGGGATCCGGCAAGACCACCCTGCTCAACCATCTGCTGCGCCACAACGGCGGCAGCCGTATCGGCGTGATCGTCAATGACTTCGGCTCCATCGAGATCGACGCCATGACGGTCGCCGGCCAGGTCGGATCCACCGTCTCGCTCGGCAACGGCTGTCTGTGCTGCGCCGTCGACGCGAGCGAGCTGGACGACTATCTGGAGCTGCTCACCCGGCCCGCCGCCCGTATCGACATCATCGTCATCGAGGCGAGCGGGCTCGCCGAGCCGCAGGAACTCGTCCGGATGCTGCTGGCCAGCGACAATCCGCGGATTGTGTACGGGGGACTGGTCGAGGTCGTCGACGCCGCTGAGTTCGACGCGACGCGCTCGCGGCACCCGGAGATCGACCGGCATCTCGCGATCGCCGATCTGGTCGTGCTGAACAAGACGGACCGGGTCGGGCAGACGGATCTCGACCGGGTGCTCGGGACGCTCGGTGAGCTCAGCGGTGCCGCGCCTGTCATGCCCGCGATGTACGGCCGGGTGGACCACGAAGTGCTCTTCGACCCGGCCGCCAGGACCGAGCGCGAGAAGGTACGCCAGCTCTCCTTCGAGGACCTCTACGACCACGAGGACGATCATGATCACGCGGGGCATCTGCACGCCGCGTACGACAGCGTGGACTTCACCGCGCAGGCACCCATGAACCCGCGCCGGCTGATGGACTTCCTCGACTCCCCGCCCGAAGGGCTGTACAGGATCAAGGGTTTCGTCGACTTCGGCACGGCCGACCCCCGCAACCGGTACGCCGTCCACGCGGTCGGCCGTTTTCTGCGCTTCTACCCCGAGCCCTGGCCGCGCGGGGCGGAACGCCTCACTCAGTTGGTGCTCATCGGCTCCGGCGTCGACGCGGACAAGCTGCGCGAAGGGCTGGACGAGTGCCGGACGGCAGGACCGCAGGACGCCCCCGATGAGCACAGCATGTGGGGCGTCCTGCGGTTCGTCCAGGCGGAAGACGACAGGCCCTAGCTCGCCGGGCCTGCCAGCACCGCCACCGCCGAGGTCAGCGGAGTGCCCGAGCCGTCACGGCGCGGGTCCTGCTCCGGGAGCTCGGCCGGTGAGCCGTTCTTCTGCGCGGCCCGGGCCGGGGCCGCGCCCGCCCATGCCAGTACGAGCACGTCCTCGCCCTTGAGGAAGCGCTGGCAGCGCACCCCGCCCGTGGCCCGCCCCTTGCGGGGGTACTGGTCGAACGGCGTGAGCTTCGCCGTCAGCGCCGAGTCGTCCAGCGTGCCGTGCGAGCCCGCGACCGTGAACACCACCGCGTCCCCGGCCGGGTCCACCGCCGTGAACGAGATCACCTCGGCGCCCTCCGACAGTTTGATTCCGGCCATGCCGCCCGCTGCCCGGCCCTGCGGCCGTACCTGCCCCGCCTGATAGCGCAGCAGCTGCGCGTCGGACGTGACGAAGACCAGGTCCTCCTCGCCCGTACGCAGCTCGGCGCCGCCGACGATCCGGTCACCGTCCCTGAGAGTGATGACCTCCAACTCGTCCTTGTTGGCCGGGTAGTCGGGCACGACGCGCTTGACGACACCCTGCAGGGTGCCCAGCGCCAGGCCCGGCGAGGACTCGTCGAGTGTGGTGAGACAGACGATCTGCTCGTCCGCGTCCAGCGACAGGAACTCCGCGACCGGCGCGCCGCCCGAGAGATTGGGCGCGGACGCCGTGTCCGGCAGCTGTGGCAGATCGATCACCGCAAGCCGCAGCAGCCGCCCGGTCGAGGTCACCGCCCCCACATCGCCGCGCGCGGTCGCCGGGACGGCCGAGACGATCACGTCGTGCTTGGTGCGCTTGCCGCCGTCGTCGGCAAGCGGCTCGCCGGTGGCCGTACGCGCCAGCAGGCCGGTCGAGGACAGCAGCACCCGGCACGGGTCGTCCGCGACCTCCAGTGCCACCGCGGCGATGGGCGTGCCCGCCGACTCCAGCAGCACGGTCCGCCGCTCGGTGCCGAACTTCTTGGCCACCGCGGCCAGTTCGGAGGAGACCAGCTTGCGCAGCTCGTTGTCCGACTCCAGGATGCCGGTCAGCTCGTCGATCTCGCCGTTCAGCCGGTCGCGCTCGCTCTCCAGCTCGATCTTGTCGAACTTGGTCAGCCGGCGCAGCGGGGTGTCCAGGATGTACTGCGTCTGGATCTCGCTGAGCGAGAAGTGCTCGATCAGCCGCTGCTTCGCCTGCGCGGAGTTGTCGCTGGAGCGGATGAGGCGGATGACCTCGTCGATGTCGAGCAGGGCGACGAGCAGGCCCTCGACCAGATGCAGCCGGTCGCGCCGCTTGGTGCGCCGGAACTCGCTGCGGCGGCGTACGACGTCGAAGCGGTGGTCGAGATAGACCTCGAGCAGTTCCTTGAGCCCCAGCGTGAGCGGCTGGCCGTCCACCAGCGCCACATTGTTGATGCCGAAGGACTCCTCCATCGGCGTCAGCTTGTAGAGCTGCTCGAGGACTGCCTCGGGCACGAAGCCGTTCTTGACCTCGATGACCAGGCGCAGTCCGTGCGAGCGGTCGGTGAGGTCCTTGACGTCCGCGATGCCCTGGAGCTTCTTCGACGAGACCAGGTCCTTGATCTTCGCGATGACCTTCTCGGGGCCGACCGTGAAGGGCAGTTCGGTGACGACCAGGCCCTTGCGGCGGGCCGTGACGTCCTCCACGGAGGCCGTCGCGCGGATCTTGAAGGTGCCGCGGCCCGACTCGTACGCGTCCTTGATGCCGCTCAGGCCGACGATCCGGCCACCGGTCGGCAGGTCGGGACCGGGGACGAAGCGCATCAGGGTCTCGAGGTCGGCGCCGGGATGCCTGATCAGATGGCGGGCGGCGGCGATCACCTCGCCCAGATTGTGCGGCGGCATGTTCGTCGCCATGCCGACCGCGATCCCGGACGCGCCGTTGACCAGCAGATTCGGGTAGGCGGCGGGGAGCACGACGGGCTCGCGCTCCTGGCCGTCGTAGTTCGACTCGAAAGCGACGGTGTCCTCGTCGATCGACTCGGTCATGAGGCTGGTGGCGTCGGCCATCCGGCACTCGGTGTACCGCATGGCGGCGGGCGGGTCGTCATTGCCGAGCGAGCCGAAGTTGCCGTGCCCGTCGACGAGCGGCAGGCGCATGGAGAACGGCTGTGCCATCCGCACGAGGGCGTCGTAGATCGACGCGTCGCCGTGCGGATGGAGCTTGCCCATGACCTCGCCCACGACGCGGGCGCACTTCACATAGCCACGGTCGGGGCGCAGGCCCATTTCGTTCATCTGGTACACGATCCGGCGGTGCACCGGCTTCATACCGTCACGTGCGTCCGGCAGGGCCCGGGAGTAGATCACCGAGTAGGCGTACTCGAGGAAGGAGCCCTGCATTTCGTCCACGACGTCGATGTCGAGGATCTTCTCCTCGAAATCGTCCGGAGGCGGGGTCTTCGTGCTGCGGCGGGCCATCGCGGCTGCTGCTCCTTCACGTACCAGGTCTGGAACTGACGCCGACCATTGTGGACCGTCCCACTGACAACGCCGACCGCGACCCGGGAACGCCGCCAGGCGACAGGCATCGGCCCGCGACGCCGCCCGGTCCCAGACCTCCCCCTCTAAAGTGGCAGGGCTGACAAAGACAAGCAGCATCGCGATCGAAGGGACGTACATGCCCATGGGTCACACGGCCACAGCGCAGGCCGGTTCCGGCGGCCTCACAGCGACAGAGCACCGGCTGGCCAACGGCCTGCGTGTGGTCCTCTCCGAGGACCATCTGACCCCGGTCGCCGCGGTCTGCCTCTGGTACGACGTCGGCTCGCGGCACGAGGTCAAGGGCCGTACCGGCCTGGCTCACCTCTTCGAGCACCTGATGTTCCAGGGGTCGGGGCAGGTCAAGGGCAACGGTCACTTCGAGCTGGTGCAGGGGGCCGGCGGCTCGCTGAACGGCACCACCAGCTTCGAGCGCACCAACTACTTCGAGACCATGCCCACCCACCAGCTGGAGCTGGCGCTCTGGCTGGAGGCCGACCGGATGGGCTCGCTGCTCGCCGCACTCGACGACGAGTCGATGGAGAACCAGCGCGACGTCGTCAAGAACGAGCGCCGCCAGCGCTACGACAACGTCCCGTACGGCACGGCCTTCGAGCGGCTGACTGCTCTCGCCTACCCCGAGGGCCACCCGTACCACCACACCCCGATCGGCTCGATGGCCGACCTGGACGCGGCGACCCTCGAGGACGCCCGCGCCTTCTTCCGTACGTACTACGCGCCGAACAACGCCGTGCTGTCGGTCGTCGGCGACATCGACCCGGTGGAAACGCTCGCCTGGATCGAGAAGTACTTCGGCTCGATCCCCTCGCACGACGGCAAGCAGCCCCCGCGCGACGGCTCGCTGCCCGAGGTCATCGGCGAGCAGTTGCGCGAGGAGATCCGCGAGGAGGTCCCCGCGCGGGCGCTGATGGCCGCCTACCGGCTGCCGCACGACGGCACCCGCGAGTGCGACGCCGCGGATCTCGCGCTCACCGTTCTCGGCGGCGGCGAGTCCTCCCGGCTGCACAACCGTCTGGTGCGACGCGACCAGACGGCCGTCGCCGCCGGGTTCGGTCTGCTGCGCCTCGCCGGCGCCCCCTCTCTCGGCTGGCTGGACGTCAAGACGTCCGGCGGTGTCGAGGTCCCGGAGATCGAGGCCGCGGTCGACGAGGAGCTGGCGCGGTTCGCCGCCGACGGCCCCACGCCCGAGGAAATGGAGCGCGCGCAGGCCCAGTTGGAGCGCGAGTGGCTCGACAGGCTCGGCACGGTCGCGGGCCGCGCCGACGAACTGTGCCGGTACGCCGTGCTGTTCGGCGACCCGCAGCTGGCGCTGACCGCCGTGCAGCGGGTGCTCGAGGTCACCGCCGAGGAGGTGCAGGCGGTCGCCAAGGCGCGGCTGCGCCCCGACAACAGGGCGGTGCTGGTGTACGAACCCGTCTCGGCGCCCGAGGGAAGCAACGAAGAGGAAGAGGCGGACCAGTGAGCGACGCTGCCGTGACGATGACGTACCACCCGCAGCCCACGGCGGGGGAGGCCAGGCCCTGGGCGTTTCCCGCCCCCGAGCGCGACACACTGGACAACGGCCTGACCGTGCTGCGCTGCCACCGCCCCGGCCAGCAGGTGGTGGCCGTCGAGCTCTCCCTCGACGCCCCGCTGGACGCCGAGCCCGAGGGCATCGACGGCGTCGCCACGATCATGGCGCGCGCCCTGTCGGAGGGCACCGACAAGCACACCGCGGAGGAGTTCGCCGCCGAGCTGGAGCGCTGCGGCGCCACCCTTGACGCGCATGCCGACCACCCCGGCGTCCGGGTCTCCCTGGAGGTCCCGGTCTCCCGGCTGCCCAAGGCGCTCGGCCTGCTCGCCGAGGCCCTGCGCGCGCCCGCCTTCGCCGACAGCGAGGTGGAGCGGCTCGTACGCAACCGCCTCGACGAGATCCCGCACGAGACGGCCAACCCGGCCCGCCGCGCGGCCAAGGAGCTCTCCAAGGAGCTCTTCCCGGCCGCCGCCCGTATGTCGCGCCCCCGCCAGGGCACCGAGGAGACGGTGGCCCGGATCGACTCCGCGGCCGTGCGTGCCTTCTTCGAGGCGCACGTCCGGCCCGCCACAGCCACCGCGGTGATCGTCGGAGACCTCACCGGGGTCGACCTGGACGCCGTTCTCGCCGAGACCTTCGGCACTTGGACGGGCGACAGCGCCAAGCCCCGCCCCGTACCTCCGATCACGGCGGAAGACACCGGCCGCGTGGTCATCGTGGACCGCCCGGGCGCCGTGCAGACCCAGCTGTTGATCGGCCGGATCGGCGCGGACCGGCACGACCGCGTATGGCCCGCGCAGGTGCTCGGCACGTACTGCCTCGGCGGCACCCTCACCTCGCGCCTGGACCGCGTGCTGCGCGAGGAGAAGGGCTACACCTACGGCGTACGGGCCTTCGGCCAGGTGCTGCGGTCCGCCCCGGACGGCTCGGGCGCCTCGATGCTGGCGATCAGCGGCTCGGTGGACACGCCCAACACCGGACCGGCGCTGGACGACCTGTGGAAGGTGCTGCGGACGCTCGCCGCCGAGGGGTTGACCGACGCCGAGCGTGACGTCGCGGTGCAGAACCTGGTGGGTGTCGCGCCGCTGAAGTTCGAGACGGCCGCGTCCGTCGCGGGCACGCTCGCCGACCAGGTCGAGCAGTTCCTCCCGGACGACTACCAGGCGCAGTTGTACGTGCGGCTGGCCGAGACCGGCACCGTGGAGGCGACGGCGGCGGCCGTCAGCGCCTTCCCGGTGGACCGTCTGGTCACGGTGCTCGTCGGAGACGCCTCGCAGATCGAGGAGCCTGTCAGGGCGCTGGGTATCGGCGAAGTGACCGTTGTCACCGGCTGATTGCCCCTCGCGCGATCCGGACAACTCCGGCTGAACCCGGCGCAACAGACAAGCGGAACCCCGGCATCCAAGCGGTGCCGGGGTTCCGTGCTATGTCCGGTTTATTGCGGAGGCTGCCTGTCTGCCCTGTGGGATGCACGACAAAAGGGCCTGTCTGTTTGGTGATTGAAAGTCGGCCCGCCTAGCGTCGGTCCGGCTGTTCGCCAGTAGCCCGTCGCATCCGCGGCATCGGACAGCCATCGCCGAGTCCCCGTCTGGCGCGAGCCTGGGGAGCCGGGGACCCACTCAGTCCCTGGGGTGAATCGGACGCCTTCGTATCCGTACGGAGGGGCCCGTAGGAGACCTTCCTGCTCCGAACCCGTCAGCTAACCCGGTAGGCGAGAAGGAAGGAAAGGACCAGCCACTTCATGGCGTTCACCCGTGCCACCGGGAAGCACCGTGCCCCGAGCCGCCTGTCGCGCAGGAGCGCGAACATGGCGGGCGCAGCGGCCCTTGCCACCACCGGCGTCATCGGAACCCTCGCTTCCCCGGCGCTCGCCGCCACCCCGGGCATGGCCCCCGTCGAGGACACCGGCCTGACCCAGGTCGTCACCGCCGACACCCTCGCGGACCAGATCGCCGACCAGGCCGCCGCCCAGAAGCAGGAGGCCGCCGAGGCCATCGCCAAGGCGAAGGCGGCCGAGGAGGCCAAGCGCAAGGCCGAGGCCCGCGTCAAGGCCGCCCGCGAGGCCAAGGAGCGCGCCGCCCGCGAGGCCGAGCGCAAGCGCCTCAACTCCTTCGTCGCGCCGATCAGCGGCTCGTACGTCTCCACGGGCTACAAGACCGGCGGCGCCGTCTGGTCCTCCGGCAGCCACACCGGCATCGACTTCCACGCCGCCTCCGGCACCACCGTGCACGCGGTCGGCTCCGGCACCGTCGTCGAGGCCGGCTGGGGCGGCGCTTACGGCAACAACGTCGTGATCAAGATGAAGGACGGCTCGTACACGCAGTACGGCCACCTCTCCTCGATCTCGGTCTCGGTGGGCGAGAGCGTCACCCCGGGCCGGCAGATAGGCCTCTCCGGCGCGACCGGCAACACCACCGGGCCGCACCTCCACTTCGAGGCACGCACCGGCCCCGACTACGGCTCCGACATCGACCCCCTCGCGTACCTGCGCGCCCACGGCGTCAGCGTCTGAGAACAGCAGAACAGCGCCCGAGCGCGGGCGCGCGAGAAGGCCCCGGCTTCCTGCCGGGGCCTTCGGCGTTCGGAGCCCTGGCCAAAAGATATCCATGGATTCCCGGGTGCCATCGGAAAATCCGGCCCACTGCAATAGAGTCACCGAACAGACGCCAATCGGCTGCGTTTCGCGCGGATTAAAGCGGAGGTTCGGTCATGCGCATTCCCGCGCACTCGGTATGCACGGCGATCCGCGACGACATCGTCTCCGGTGTATTCGAGCGCGGCAGCCGGCTCACCGAGGAGCAGCTGGCGCGCCGCTACGGCGTCTCCCGGGTCCCGGTGCGCGAGGCCCTGCGCACCCTGGAGTCCGAGGGCTTCGTCACCACCCGCCGGCACGCGGGTGCCTGTGTCGCCGAGCCCACCGAGCAGGAGGCGGCCGACCTGCTGGAGGTCCGGATGCTGCTGGAGCCCCTCGGCGCGGCCCGCGCGGCACAGCGGCGTACGGAAGCGCACCTGAAGGTCCTGCGCGGCCTGGTCAGGCTGGGCCAGGAGCGCGCACGCCGCGGCCAGGGCGAGGACCTGCGCTCACTGGGCGGCTGGTTCCACGAGACCCTCGCCCAGGCCTCCGGCAGCCCGGGGCTGATCGCCCTGCTCACCCAGCTGCGGCACAAGATCGCCTGGATGTACGCCGTCGAACAGCCCGCCACGCCCGTGGACTCCTGGGCGGAGCACGGCGCGATCGTGGACGCGGTGGCGCGCGGCGACGTGGAGCGGGCCCGCGCGCTGACGGCTGTGCACGCGGAGCGGGCCGCGTCGGCGCACCGGCTGCGCCGTCCCGAGCGGGTGAGGACTTCGCAACATGCCGTAAACACCACGAGCGTCCGCCATTAACAGGCGCGCCGTATACAAAGGGAAGGATATTCGCGGGGCTTCTTTTCTGCTGCCCGAATTCATGGAGCCGGGCGCGGAAATGAACGTCGGACCGGAAAATGTGCACAGCCGCGGTCGCCCCAATTCGGGAGACCGCGGCTGCGTGCCGCCGGGCGCATTCTGCTCAGCCGCTCAGACCGTTTCGGGAAGCTCCTCGAGCCCCTCGGCGACCAGCTTGGCCAGCCGGTCCAGGGCCGCCTCGGCGCCGTCCGCCTCGGAAGCGAGCACGATCTCCTCGCCGCCCTGCGCGCCCAGGCCGAGCACGGCGAGCATGGAGCCGGCGTTGACCGGGTTGCCGTCGGCCTTGGCGATCGTCACGGGGACGCCGGCAGCCGTGGCGGCACGGACGAAGATGGAAGCGGGGCGGGCGTGAAGGCCCTCGGCCCAGCCGACATTGACGCGGCGCTCAGCCATGGTGTTGCCCTTCAAGTCTCAACGGTTGTCTAGACCAGTCTCTCATGTGTCGCGGCGTGCTCCCGAACCGACCCGCGACCGGTGGGTGAGCCGTACGCTTTCACACATGCAGACCCAGCCGGATCACGCCTACCCCGATCACTGGGAGGCGGACGTGGTGCTGCGTGACGGCGGTACCGCGCACATCAGGCCCATCACCACCGAGGACGCCGAGCGTCTGGTCAGCTTCTACGAACAGGTCTCCGACGAGTCGAAGTACTACCGGTTCTTCGCGCCGTACCCCAGGCTCTCCGCCAAGGACGTCCACCACTTCACCCATCACGACTACGTGGACCGGGTGGGTCTGGCGGTCACGGTCGGCGGCGAGTTCATCGCCACCGTCCGCTACGACCGCATCAACGCGGAGGGCCGCCCCGCGAGCTCCCACCCGTCTCCCACCGCCACCCTTGCCGGAGGGCGCTCCGCGCCCGCCCCTCCCGTCTCCGACGAGGCGGAGGTCGCCTTCCTCGTCCAGGACGCGCACCAGGGGCGCGGTGTCGCCTCCACCCTCCTGGAGCACATCGCGGCGGTCGCCCGTGAGCGGGGCATCCGGCGCTTCGCCGCCGAGGTGCTGCCCGCCAACAACAAGATGATCAAGGTGTTCCGGGACGCCGGGTACACACAGAAGCGCAGCTTCGAGGACGGCTCCGTCCATCTGACCCTCGACCTCGAACCGACCGCCGAGTCCCTCGCCGTCCAGCGCGGCCGCGAGCAGCGGGCGGAGGCGCGCTCCGTGCAGCGTCTGCTCGCACCGGGGTCGGTCGCCGTCGTCGGCGCCGGCCGCGCGCCGGGCGGCGTGGGGCGCACCGTGCTGCGCAACCTCCTGGAGGCCGGGTACGCGGGCCGTACGTACGCCGTGAACCGCGCCCTGTCCGAGGATCAGCGGGAGATCGACGGTGTCCCCGCCTTCCGGTCCGTGGGCGAGATCGGCGAGCCGGTGGACCTCGCGGTCGTCGCGGTCCCCGCCGAGCGGGTGCCGGAGGCGGTCGCCGACTGCGGCGAGCACGGCGTCCAGGGTCTGGTTGTCCTCACCGCCGGATACGCCGAGAGCGGCGCCGAGGGACGTGAGCGGCAATTCGAACTGGTCCGGCAGGCTCGCTCGTACGGCATGCGCATCATCGGCCCGAACTCCTTCGGCATCATCGGCACCGCGGAAGCCGTCCGGCTCAACGCCTCGCTCGCGCCTGAGTCCCCGGCCCCCGGGCGCATCGGCCTGTTCACCCAGTCGGGCGCGATCGGCATCGCCCTGCTGGCGGGCCTCCACCGGCGCGGCGCGGGGCTCTCCTCCTTCATCTCGTCGGGCAACCGCGCGGATGTGTCGGGCAATGACTTTCTGCAGTACTGGTACGAGGACCCGGACACCGATGTCGTCCTGCTGTACCTCGAATCGATCGGCAACCCCCGCAAGTTCACCCGGCTCGCACGGCGTACGGCGGCGGTGAAACCGGTGGTCGTGGTCAAGGGCGCCCGCCACAGCGGCAGCGAGCCGCCGGGGCACGCGGTGCCGGTGACCCGGATCCCGGACGCCACGGTCGGCGCGCTGCTGCGCCAGGCGGGCGTGATCCGCGTCGACACCGTCACCGAACTCGTCGACGTGGGTCTGCTGCTGGCGGGCCAGCCGTTGCCCGCGGGGCCGCGCGTGGCGATCCTCGGCAACTCCGAGTCCCTCGGGCTCCTCACGTACGACGCCTGCCTGACCGAGGGGCTGCGCCCGCAGCCGCCGCTCGACCTGACGACGGCGGCGACGCCCGCGGACTTCCGTGCGGCTCTGGCCGAGGCGCTGAAGGACGACGCGTGCGACGCGGTGGTGGTGACGGCCATCCCGTGGGTCGGCGAGAACGGCGTCACGGAGTCGGGCGACGGCGAGGTCCTGGCCGCGGCCCTGCGCGAGGCCTCGGACGCGTCCCCGGCGAAGCCGGTGGCGGTGGTCCATGTGGAGATGGGCGGCCTGGCGGAGGCGCTGGCGGCGGCGTCGAGCACGCGGACGACGGAAGCGCCCGCCACCACGACCGCTCCCGCCCCGCCCCCCAGCGCTCCAGCCCGTTCCGCCACCGCTCCCGCGCCACCTCCGGCGCCGACCGCGCCCCCCGTGTCGGCGGCCGCCCGCTATGGGGCCCCCGCCCCCGCGGCCGCCCCGCACGACTACCGCATCCCCGCCTACCCCGCCGCCGAGCGCGCCGTCCGTGCGCTCTCCGAGGCCGTGAAGTACGCCCAGTGGCGCCGCAACGCCGCCGACCCCGGCAAGGTCCCCGAATACGAGGACATCGACGAGCCCGGTGCCGCCCGCCGGATCGAGGCGCTCCTCGGGGGGCACGACGACCCTCGCGCGCGCACGCTCGCCCCGGACGACGCCCGCGCGCTGCTGGGCCGGTACGGCATCGACGTCCGGCCCACCCTCCCGGCGCCGGGACCGGATGCCGCGGTTCGCGCCGCCGGACAGCTCGGCTATCCGGTGGCCCTCAAGACCACCGCCCCGCACCTGCGCCACCGCGCCGACCTCGGCGGCGTACGGCTCGATCTGGCCACCGAGGACCAACTGCGCCAGGCTTACCGGGAGCTGACCGAGACCTTCGGCAAGCCGGAAGAGCTGCAGCCCGTCGTCCAGGCGATGGCACCCCGCGGGGTGGACACCGTCGTCCGTGCCGCCATCGACCCCGCCGTCGGCGCGGTCCTCTCCTTCGGGCTCGCCGGTGCGGCCTCCGAACTGCTCGGCGACACCGCCCACCGGCTCGTTCCCGCCACCGACCGTGACGCGGCCGAGTTGATCAGGGCCATCCGGACCGCGCCCCTCCTCTTCGGCTGGCGCGGCTCCGCGCCCGTTGACACCCCCGCCCTGGAGGAGCTGCTGCTCCGGGTGTCACGACTGGTTGACGACCACCCGGAAGTGGTCGGGATCAGCCTCGAACCGGTCGTTGTCGCTCAGCGAGGCCTCTCCGTGCTCGACGCCTCCGTACGCCTCGCGCCACCCCCCGCCCGCACTGACCTGGGCCCCCGCCGACTCCCCAGCTACTGAGCGCTCACCGGCCCTGCGGGCCCGTAGGATGGACCGCATGGCGAAGACCGGTACGACGACCCAGGGGCTGCGCGCGGCGATCGAGCGCAGCGGCTATTACCCGGCCCTCGTGGCCGAGGCGGTGGAGGCCGCTGTCGGTGGCGAGCAGATCGCGTCGTACCTGGTGCACCAGGAGACGACGTTCGACGCCAACGAGGTGCGTCGCCATGTCACCGTCCTCGTCCTGACGGCCAACCGCTTCATCGTCAGCCACACCGACGAGCAGGCCGCCGACTCCAGCTCCCCGACGCCGTACGCCACGACCTCGACCGAATCGGTCAAGCTCGGCCGGATCTCCTCGGTCGTGGTAAGCCGTGTCGTCGCCAACCCCGAGTCGTACGCCCCCGGCACCCTGCCCCGCGAGGTCGTCCTGACCATCGGCTGGGGCGCCGTCTCCCGGATCGACCTGGAGCCCGCCGCCTGCGGGGATCCCAACTGCGACGCCGACCACGGCTACACCGGCAACTCCACCGCCGACGACCTGAGCCTGCGCGTGAGCGAGGCCGGCGACGGCCCCGACGCTGTCCGCCAGACGCTGGCCTTCGCCCAGGCGCTCTCCGAAGCCACGGCAGCCACGCGCTGATGCCCCAGTCCACCGCCCAGTCTGCGATCTGGCCCGACGACCCGGTGCGGCTGGCCGTCGACACCGCACCCGTCCCCGAGTACGGCACCGGCTCGCTCGCCGATCTGCTGCCGACGCTCGCGGCGGGCCAGGGCGTACCGGGACTCGCCCACAGCATCCCCGAGCTCACCCCCGCCGACCGGAACTGCGTCTTCCTGATCGACGGACTCGGCTGGGAGCAGATCAAGAACCACCCCGACGAGGCCCCCTACCTCACCTCGCTGCTCGGCACCTCGCGCGGCGGCACGGGACGGCCCATCACCGTCGGCTTCCCCGCCACCACCGCCACCTCGCTGGCCTCCATCGGCACGGGTCTGCCGCCCGGAGCCCACGGCCTGCCCGGCTACACCGCGCGCAATCCGGACACCGGCGAGCTGATGAACCAGCTGCGCTGGAAGCCATGGACGCAGCCGCGCGTCTGGCAGCCGTACCCCACCGTCTTCCAGCTCGCCGACGAGGCGGGCGTCCACACCGCCCAGGTGTCCTCGCCGACCTTCGAGCACACCCCGCTCACGAAGATCGCACTCAGCGGCGGCAGTTTCCTCGGCAGACTCACCGGCGAGGAGCGCATGGACCTCGCGGCCGAGCAACTGGCCATGGGGGACCGCTCGTTGGTCTACACGTACTACAGCGAAGTCGACGGCAAGGGCCATCGCTTCGGTGTCGACTCCGACGCCTGGCGCGGCCAGCTGATGTACGTCGACCGCCTGGTGCAGCGCCTCGCCGAGCAACTGCCGCCCCGCACCGCGCTGTATGTCACCGCTGACCACGGCATGATCGACATCCCCTTCGACGAGCAGTCGCGCATCGACTTCGACGAGGACTGGGAGCTGCGCGCCGGAGTCGCCCTGCTGGGCGGCGAGGGGCGGGCCCGCCATGTCTACGCCGTCCCCGGCGCCGAGTCCGACGTGCTCGCCGTCTGGCGCGAGGTGCTCGGCGAGCAGTTCTGGGTGGCGAGCCGGGACGAGGCGATCGCGGCCGGCTGGTTCGGCGCCAGGGTCGACGAGCGGGTGTACGGGCGGATCGGCGACGTCGTCGCGGCGGCCCACGACGACGTGGTGATCACCGCGTCCGTCAACGAGCCCCACGAGTCGGCGATGGTCGGGATGCACGGCTCCATGACCCCCGTCGAGCAGCTCGTTCCGCTCTTCGAAGTACGCTCCTGACTGTTCCTCTCCCCCCGCACAGCCCCGAAAGGTCCTCAACTCCCCATGCCCGAGCTGGTGTTCTTCTCCGGAACGATGGACTGCGGAAAGAGCACTTTGGCGCTCCAGATCGGACACAATCGTTCGGCTCGCGGGCTTCAGGGTGTGATCTTCACGCGGGATGACCGGGCGGGGGAGGGGAAGCTGTCCTCCCGGCTGGGCCTGGTCACGGAGGCGGTCGAGGCCACCGAGGGCATGGACCTGTACGCGTACCTCGTGGACCAGTTGTCCAAGGGCGGCAAGGCGGACTATGTGATCGTCGACGAGGCGCAGTTCCTCGCGCCGGCCCAGATCGACCAGCTGGCGCGGGTCGTCGACGACCTCGGGCTCGATGTCTTCGCCTTCGGTATCACCACCGACTTCCGCACCAAACTCTTCCCTGGCTCGCAGCGGCTGATCGAGCTGGCCGACCGGATCGAGGCCCTCCAGGTGGAGGCTCTGTGCTGGTGCGGCGCCCGGGCGACACACAACGCCCGCACGGTGGGCGGGGAGATGGTGGTCCAGGGCGCCCAGGTGGTCGTCGGCGACGTCAACCGCCCGGTGGAGGAGATCAGTTACGAGGTCCTGTGCCGCCGCCACCACCGTCGCCGGATGACCAGTGCTTCGGCCCACGCGGGCGCACTGTCCCCCGACGTCCTGCCGGTCACATCAGCTTGACGGCGTGGTGCCACGGGAGTTGGCGGCCGAGCGCGGGGGAGGCGAGAGGCGCGAGCAGGCGTTCAGGAGGGCGGGCCGGTGGGTGGGCCGGGCTCGCGCTGGTGGGCCATGACGGCGAGTTCGACGCGGGAGCCCACGCCCAGTTTGCTGAAGATGGTGGTGAGATGGGACTGGACCGTGCGGTGCGAGAGGAACATCCGTGCCCCGATGTCGGGGTTCGAGTAACCCTGCGACACAAGGGCGACGATCTCGCACTCCGTACCGCTCAGCGCGTCCCAGCCCGTGCCCGCTGAACGCTTCGCGCGTCGGCCGGCGGCCACGCCCGCCGCGGTGAGACGTTCCTCCGCGCGGCGCGCGTCCCACGCCGCTCCCAGCGTGCCGTACACGTCGAGAGCCGCGTGCAGCTCCGCACGGGCCTCGTCGCTCCTGTCCAGGGCCGCCAGCGTGACGGCCGCCTGCTCGCGGGTGTAGCCGACGTAAAGGCGGCGGCCGACACGGCTGAAGGACTGCGCCGCCTCGTCGAGCCGGTCGGGATCCCGGGCTTCGGCGGCGCGGCACAGAAGAGCCGTGGCCCGCAGGCACTGCGCCGGCTTGGTGGCCGCGAGGTCGTCGAGTGCGTCACCGACAGTCGTCAGCAGCCCGGGGGCGGTGGACATCGAGGCCAGGCGAGCCAGGTCGGGACCGAGTGCGTGCAGGGACGCGAGCGGCAGGGACCGTACGCCCTCGGTCCAGACCTCGAGGAGCAGGTCGAGCGCACGATCGGGAGCACCGTCCGCCTCCCGTACGAGCGCCGTCGCCCACTGGCGCAGGAGTTCCCCATTCCGGCCGCTGGGGGTGTCGTCCGGCTGATTGCCCGGGTGCAGGAGGGTGGGTCGGTGCGCGAGGGTGGATCGGTCCGCGAGGTGCGCGGCGGTGCGGTTGTCACCGCGGTGGACGGCGATCAGCGCGGCCTGGCTGCGCAGGCTCTGCCCCAGGCCCAGCCCGTCGAAGCCCTCCAGGCCGGCGTCGACCTCCGCCAGGGCGTCGTCCCACCAGCCCTCGGCGTAGCAGAGCCTGGCCTTGCCCAGGTGGTACCACGTCAGGAAGACGTTGCCGCCGTGCTCGCAGTCGTGCAGGGCCGCGTCGAAGGCCTGGTGCGCTTCGGGACCGCGCTCGAGATCCATCAGGGAGAGGCCGCGTATGAGATGAGGGGCCATCTGAAGGTCGGGCCTGATCTCCTGGTTGGCCAGCTGGACGAGCGAACGGTCGACCAGCTCCAGCGCCTCGGCCGACTCCTGTACGGACAGGCGCAGGATCGCCAGGAGCCAGTGGCCGAAGGCGGTCGTGTACGGGTCCGAGCTGCTCTCGCCCATCTCCACGGTGCGCCGGGCGGCCTGCGCGCACGGCGTCGGATTGCCGAGGAGATAGTGTCCCTGGGCGGCGAGCGCCTGGAAGCGGGCAGCCGTCGCCCCATGGACCTGAGGAGAGGCCAGCGCCGCCTCGGCGACGGCCACCGACTCGTCCACCCGGCCCTGCTGGAACACGCTCTGCGCCAGCAGCCAGCGCAGATCCGTCTTGCCGACGACGACACCGCCCCCGGCGTCCAGCGCCTGCGTCGCCGCCCGCTGGGCGCTCGCGGGGTCCCCCGCCCGGAGCAGGGCACGCGCCAGTTGCCCGCGCAGCGTGTGGGTGCGCGGGTCGTCGCCGTCCATGAGCGGCAGGGTGCGTTCCAGCAGTTCCACGGCCAGGGCCGGGGCCCTGACCGCGAGCGCTTCGATGTCCCGGACCAGCCAGTCCACGATGCGCAGGTACTCGTAGGAGTCCGCGAGCACCAGGTACTCGGCCGCCCGTTCGACCGGGGCTCCTGCGGCCGCGAGCGACTGCCACGCCTGTACGCGAAGGGCCGTGCGCACACTCTGGGAGACACCGTCCGCCAGCGCCTGGCGCACCAGGTCGTGCCGGAACACCAGACGGTCGCCCGCGTCGACCAACAGCCCCTCCTGAACCGGCGCGCTCAGCGCCTCCCACAGCTTCATGACGGGCATCCCGAGCACGGTCGCCAGCTCGGACAGATACACCCGCGAGCCCAGCACCGCGGTCTCCTCCAGCACCTGCCGTGTGGGGCGCGGCAGGTGCTGGAGGCCGTCGAGGATCGTCGCGGTCAGCGAGCCGGGCAGCGCCGCCCTCGCGTCATCGCCGGCACTGGCATCGGTCGGGTCACCGGGGTCACTGGCGTCCGGTGCGAATCCGATGCCCGTGGCCGTCGCCTCACGATCGCGTGCCGCCGCACGCTGTTCGTGGGCGGAGATCAGCTCGTGGACGTACAGCGGGTTCCCGGCCGCCGCGGACAGGCTCGCGAGCAGCGCGGGAGAGGGACGCGCCGGTCCGCTCAGCCGTTCGGCCAGCCGGAGTACCTCCGTGTCACTGAGCGGAGCCAGGTCCAGCACGATCGCCCCGTCCGCCCGCAGCGCACGAAGGACGGCGGCCGGGTCGAGCTTCGTGGGATGCGATGCCGCAGAGCAGGACCGCGGCTCGGTCGGCTGGATTGCCAGGGTGATCAGCAGCGGGAGCGTGGGCAGCGCCCGTTGCAGGCGCTGGAACAGCAGCTGTGTGGAGCCGTCGGCCCAGTGCACATCATCGACAACGAGCGCGCCGGGGCCGTGGGCACACCACTCGTCCACAACTTCCACGGCCGCTTCGGTGACCGAGAACTCCCAGCCTGCCGCGGCCTCGCCCGCCCGCTGACCGCAACTGCGACATGACCTTGGCGACATCAGTCGCGTCCGAACTGGTCACCAACGCCGTACGCCACGCCGGCGGGCTCACCCCGCGCATCGTCGTGACCATGGAGGTCCGGGCGGAGGGGCAACTGGGCTTCGGCGTCGGCGACGAACACCCCGGGACCCCCGCCCTCGCCTACGCGTCCAAGGACGCGGAGCGCGGCCGTGGCCTGGCCATCGCGAGCTTCCTCGCCGCGGAGCTGGGCGGCACGATCGCGGTCGAGCGTCACCGGGGCGGCGGCAAGACCGTCTGGGCCGAGTTCCCCGGCCTCCTCGCGGACATCCTGAGGCCCGCGGGCACCGAGGACGCGCCCCGCACGGTGTGCCGGTACAAGAGCGGGGGCTCAGCAGGGACGTACGAGAGTCCCGAAGCGGCCCGCCCCCGGGCGCCGGACGCCGTCTTCAGCGCCGCCTGACAACACCAGCATCCCTGCACCACTGACACCGGAAGGGCCCACAAGTGAACGCAACGGCGTCGGACCGCGCCGCAGCGGAAGCTCCCGCCGAACGCCTGGCCTTCCCCGACGGCTTCGTGTGGGGCGCCGGCACCGCCGCGTTCCAGGTGGAGGGTGCCATCGGCGAGGACGGCCGCGCCGCGTCCATCTGGGACACCTTCTGTGCGCGCCCCGGCGTCGTGTGCAACGGGGACACCGGCGAGATCGCGGCCGACCACTACCACCGGTACGCCGAGGACGTGGAGCTGATGCGGCGCATCGGCCTTGACGCGTACCGCTTCTCGGTGTCGTGGCCGCGCGTCCAGCCGACCGGAGCGGGACCGGTGAACGCGGCCGGGCTCGATTTCTACGACCGTCTCGTCGACGCGCTGGTGAGCCGCGGAATCGATCCGGTCCTGACCCTGTACCACTGGGACCTTCCGCAGGCGCTCCAGGACCGCGGCGGCTGGGGCGCCCGCGACACGGCCGCACGCTTTGCCGACTACGCCGAGGCGGTCGCCGGCAGGCTGGGAGACCGGGTCGCGCTGTGGACGACCGTGAACGAGCCGTGGTGCGCGGCCTTCCTGGGTCACGCGGCCGGGGTACACGCGCCGGGCCTGATGGATCCGGCCCTCTCCCTTCGCGCCGCGCACCATCTGCTGCTCGGGCACGGACTCGCTGTGCAGGCGCTGCGTGCCACGCTCGGCGGCGACCACGAAATCTCCGTCGCGCTCAATCTGTCACCGGTGACCGCGGCCACGGACAGCGAGGCGGACTCCGATGCGGCGCGCCGCATCGACGGGCTGCTCAACCGCATGTTCATCGAGCCGCTGCTGCTCGGCCGGTACCCGGCGGACGTCCGCGAAGACATCCGCCATCTCACCGATTGTGGGTTCGTACGCGACGGGGACGAGCACGTGATCGCCTCGCCGATCGACCTGCTCGGGGTGAACTACTACAGCCCCACCACGGTGGGCGCCGCGAAGCCGTCCAGTGTGCCGAGCCCGTGGGCGGGCGCGGCTGGCCCACGCTCCTGCGCCACCGAGGAGGGCGCGAGCCCGTGGGCCGGTACCGACGGCGTGGAGTTCCATCAGCCGGAAGGTCTGCCCCGGACCGCCATGGGATGGGCCGTGCAGCCACGCGGGCTGTACGAACTGCTGCTGCGGCTCCACGAGGACTACCCGCCCATCCCCCTGATCATCAGCGAGAACGGCGCCGCCTACGACGACGGCGCCGACGGCCTGGGCCGGGTGCACGACCCGCAGCGGGTGCGCTACCTGCGCGAGCATCTGGCCATGACCCATGAGGCGATCACCGCCGGGGTGGATCTGCGGGGCTACTTCGTCTGGTCGCTCCTCGACAACTTCGAGTGGAGCTTCGGTTACGGGAAGCGTTTCGGCATCACCCACGTCGACTTCGAGAACCAGCGGCGCTCCCTCAAGGACAGCGCCCTGTGGTACCGCGACGTCATCGCGGCGAACGCGGTGACCTGAGCCCGGGCGGGAGCGGGCCCCGAGCCGTGGCAAATCGGTTACGAGGTGCTGTGCCGGCGCCACCACCGGCGGCGGATGACGGCGGCCACCGCTCCCGCCGCCCTCTCGCCGGACGTCCTCCCGGTGGAGGTCACTTAGGTCAGCGGGCAGCCGACCGTACGATCGTGAACACCGCGCCCTCAGGGTCCGCGACAATCGCGAGCCGGCCGCTGGACGCCTCGCGCGGCGGCTGCACCACATGCCCGCCGAGCCCCACCACCCGTTCCGCGGCCTCGTCGGGGTCCTCCACCTCGAAGTACGTCATCCAGTGCGTGCCCCGGTTGCGCGGCAGCGCATGGCCCACACCGTGCAACGAAGCCACCGGGCGCCCTTCCAGAAGCAGCGTCACATAGTCAAGGTCCGCCGAGACGACCGCCTCCACCTCGTAGCCGAACACCGCTTGATAGAACTTGCCGACCGACGAGGTCTCCACGGTCAGCAGCTCGTTCCAGACAGGCGTGCCATGTGTGCCGTACACCGCGGTGCCGCCGTGGGCGCTCGCCTGCCAGATACCGAAGACCGCGCCCGCCGGGTCGGTCACCACAGCCATCCGGCCTGCGTCCTCGGCGTCCAGCGGGCCGACTCCGACGGTGCCTCCACAACTCCTGATCGTCTCCGCGGTGGTGTCCGCGTCGTCGGTCGCCAGATAGGGCGTCCAGGCGATCGGCAGTTGCCGGTCGGCCGGAAGAATGCCGATACCGGCCACCTCCTTGCCGTCGATCAGCGCCCGGACGTAGGGGCCGAGTTGTTGCGGGCCGGGGGAGAACTCCCAGCCGAACAACTCGCCGTAAAAGGTCTGGGTCCTGTCAAGGCCATGCACCATCAAGCTCACCCAGCAGGGTGTGCCGGGCGTGTGCCGAGTCGCCTCGGTCATCGTCACTCTCTCCTCGGACCATCGTGGTGGCCGTGCGGGGGGACCGGGTACGCGCCGTTGTGCGGAACGGCCGCGCCCCGTGCAGATGGTTCCACCACCCGGCGTCCGGCGCGCCCCGGCCGCGCCGGATTTGGCGGGTTCCCGATGGAGGATGCCCGCTTTGACATTTCCCATCCGTTTCCGCGGCGTTATCGTGCGGCCGGGCACTGCGCAAGGATGGCCCTTATGAACCCCATCATCACCGCCACCGAACTCGCGAGCGAGCTGTCCTCGACCCGGCCTCCAGTGCTTCTGGACATCCGCTATCAGCTGGGCGGGCCGCACGGGCGGCCGGACTACGAGGCCGGGCACATTCCCGGAGCGGTCTTCGTCGACCTTGATGCGGAACTGGCCGGTCCGCCCGGCGCCGGGGGCCGTCACCCGCTGCCGGACCCGGAGGCCTTCGGCGCGGTGATGCGCCGGGCGGGCGTCTCGCCGGACACTCCGGTGGTCGCCTACGACGCCGACAAGGGCTGGGGGGCGGCACGCGCGTGGTGGCTGCTGCGCTGGACGGGACACGCGGACGTACGGGTCCTGGACGGCGGCCTCGCCGCGTGGACGGGCCCACTGGAGACCAAGGTCCCCGAGCCCGACGAGGGCACCTTCAGGCCCGCACCGGGCGCGCTCGCGCTCCTGGACGCCGACGGTGCGGCTGCTCTGGCCCGCTCCGGCCTGCTGCTGGACGCCCGCGCCGCGGAGCGCTATCGCGGCGAGGTGGAGCCCATCGACCCGGTGGCGGGCCATATCCCCGGCGCGGTCTCGGCACCGACATCGGAGAACGTCGACAAGGACGGCCGCTTCCTCCCGGCCGGGCAACTCGCCTCCCGCTTCGCTGCCTTCGGCGCGACGGCCGACTCCGGGGTTGTTGGCGTCTACTGCGGCTCGGGCGTCTCCGCCGCGCAAGAGGTCATCGCCCTGGAGATCGCGGGCTTCGAGCCCGCGCTGTACGCGGGCTCCTGGTCGGAATGGTCCCGCGACCCCAACCGCCCCGTGGCAACGGGCCCTCAGCCGGGCTGACGCGCGCGGGTACGCAAGGGGCCCGGCGCCAACCGCTCGCGCCGGGCCCCTTGTGTACCGCTACTCCTGCTTCTTGCGGCGCGTGCCGAAAACGATCTCGTCCCAGCTCGGCACCGCGGCCCTGCGGCCGGGGCGCACCCCGTCCGCCTCCGCCTGGCGGTCGGTCGTCCCCGTCAGACGGTCGCGGTGACCCGCCACCGAACGGGGCATCAGCACATCCGCGTACGCCGAGCCCGCACCCGCCGACGCGGCCGGTGCCACGGGCTCCTCGGCCTCCGGCTCCTGGGCGGGCTCCGTCGGCGCCGGCTCCGGCGGCGCGGGCCGCTCCGGCACGACCATGTCGCCGCGGAAGCTCGGTACCGCCTCCAGCAGACTCGTCAGGGAGTCCCTCTCCCCGCCGCTCTCCTCCGGCTCGGCCGACGCAGCGGGCGCGGCAGGCCGCTCCATCTGGCGGTCGAGCGCCCGGTCCAGCGGCCGGTCCCGCGGCAGCCGCGCGATGCGCGGTACGAACGGAAAGCTCGGCTCCTGCGAGGAGGCGATCGTGTCGTCGGTCTCGCCGATCAGCGCGCGTGCCTCGTCGTCGACGGCCTGTACCAGTCGCCGCGGCGGGTCGTACGTCCAACTCGCCGAGTGCGGCTCACCCGCGACCCGGTAGACCAGCAGGACTTCCCAGGTGCCGTCGTCGCGGCGCCAGGAGTCCCACAGCACGGTGTCCTTCTCGGCGCCGCGGAGCGTGAGGCGCTCCTGAACCGCTTCGCCGAGCTGCGGTCCGGTGTTCTCCCCGGGACGGCGTACGGGAGTCTTGCGGGCCCTTTCCGCCATGAACGCGCGCTCGGCGAGCACGGGTCCCTCGAAGCGGCGCACGCGGTCCACCGGAATTCCGGCGAGCTGTGCGACCTCTTCCGCGGAGGCTCCGGCGCGTATGCGTGCCTGGATGTCGCGGGGACGGAGGTGGCTCTCCACCTCGATCTCGATCTGGCCGAGGCGGGCGCGGTCATTGCGCACGGCGGCGCGCAGCCGCTCATCAATCGGAAGCGTGTATTCCGTGCTGTCCGCAGCTTTGAGCACCAGTCGTGTGCCGTCGTTGGAGACGGCCACGACACGCAGTTCGGGCATGGGGACCTCCCGGGTGGTGCCTGCCGACGTCACGTGCGTCGCTGCTTCCGCTAGTCGAGTGTGGCCTGCCCGGGTGCAGCCTGCCACAACCTTGCCGAGTTGCCCGGCGTGTCGGGCACAGGCCCTGGATCGCCGTTATGGCACGGTTACCTGTTTGCCACTCTGAGTGACTGGCCTGTCACTCTCCGCATCAGGTGCCCGTGCGGTGCCGCGGCGCCGCCGGATCGAGCGCCGCTTTCGGCCCCCTACCTGGGGTCCGAACACCCATGAGGGAGGCCGGGCCCAGGGCTCGCCACAGTACTCCATTCGGGCCACGGGGGTGGACCGCCGCGCCGCCGAACTTCTCGCAGGGTAGGGGAGTTGGGCGTCTGCGACATGGGTGACCAGGTGTCCTGATTCGCAGAATCTTCTCAAAGGGAACTATTCGCTTCGCTCGCATGTCCCTATCTGAATGGGCAGTTGGCCCTCAGTCGCCCAGGACCCGCCGCAGATAGTCGTTGCCGAACAGCCGCTGCGGGTCCAGCCGGTCGCGCAGCGCGGTGAATTCACCGAATCGGGGATACACCTCGGCGAAGTACTCCGCGTCCCGCGTGTGCACCTTGCCCCAGTGCGGCCGCCCGCCGTGCGCGGTCATGATCCGCTCCACCGCGGTGAAGTACGCCTGGTACGGCGTGCCCCGGTAGAGATGCACGGCGATGTATGCGCTCTCCCGGCCCGATGCCGTAGAGAGGGTGATGTCGTCCGCCGGGGCGGTACGTACCTCCACCGGGAAGCTGACCCGCAGCGGCGAGCGGTCGATCATCGCCTTCACCTCGCGCAGTGCGCCGATCGCCGCCTCCCGCGGCAGGGCGTACTCCATCTCCAGGAACCGCACCCGGCGCGGAGATGTGAAGACCTTGTACGGGATGTCGGTGTAGGTGCGGGCCGAGAGGGCGCGGCTGGAGATCTTGGCGATCGTCGGGATGGTCGCGGGGACGGCCCGGCCGAGCGAAACGACCAGCTGGAAAACGCCGTTGGACAGCAGCTCGTCCTCGATCCAGGCGCTGATCTGCCCGGGAGGGGCGGCAGGGCCCGAGCTGCGGTTGTTGCGCTTGGTGTTGCAGTTGCCCGTGTGCGGGAACCAGTAGAACTCGAAGTGCTCGTTCTCGGCGAAGAGCTGGTCGAACTCGGCCGTGACCCTGTCGAAGGCCATCGGCTCCTCACGGGCCGTCAGCAGGAAGACCGGCTCCACGGCGAAGGTGATCGCGGTGACGACGCCGAGCGCGCCGAGCCCGATCCGGGCCGCAGCGAAGACATCCGGATTCTCCTTCTCGGAGCAGGTCAGCAGCGAGCCGTCCGCGGTGACCAGCTCAAGTGCCCTGATCTGCGCGGCGATCGAGGACGAGTCGCGGCCGGTGCCATGGGTGCCGGTGGAGGTCGCGCCCGCGACGGTCTGATCCATGATGTCGCCCATGTTCGTGAGCGAAAGGCCCTCACGGGCAAGGGCCGCGTTCAGCCGCTTGAGCGGGGTGCCCGCCTCGACGGTCACGGTCATGGCCGTACGGTCGATCTCCCTGATCCCGGTCAGCAGTTCCGGCCGGATCAGCACTCCGTCGGTGGCCGCGGCGGCCGTGAACGAGTGGCCCGTGCCGACGGCCTTCACCTTCAGCCCGTCCTCGGCCGCCTTGCGTACGGCTGCGGCGAGTTCCTCGGTGGAGGCGGGCGATATCTCCCGTACGGGACGGGAGATGACATTCCCCGCCCAATTACGCCACGTGGTGCTGCCGGTCCTGCTGCTCACGCTGCCCCTCCCGCGTCGGCACCGGCATCCGCAGCCGGCGGTACCCCAGGAACGCCACCGCGGCCGCGATCACTCCCGCCGCGTTCGAGACCAGGTACCCGGCATCCGCCCCGGCGGCGTCGATCACCCAGCCGGCGACCGACGAGCCGAGCGCGATCCCGACCGCGAGCCCGGTGCCCACCCAGGTCATGCCCTCGGTCAGATTCGCGCGTGGTACGTGCTGCTCGATCAGGGCCATGGTGGTCACCATCGTCGGTGCGATGGCAAGGCCCGCGACAAAGAGCGCCACGGCCAGGAACGGCAGGTTCCCGGCCAGTTGGAGGGGGATCATACTCACGGCCATCGCACAGATGCCCAGCAGCCACGTGCGCTCGCCCGGGCCCTTGAGATGCAGCAGGCCGAAGACCACTCCGGCGAGGCACGAGCCGAGCGCGTACACGGCCAGCACCACACTTGCCGCCGCCTTGTGGCCCTGCTCCTCCGCGAAGGCAACCGTCACCACGTCGACGGAGCCGAAGATCGCGCCCGTGGCGACGAAGGTGCCCACGAGGACCTGAAGACCGGGGGAGCGCAGGGCCGAGCCCTTGGTGTGGTGCTCCTTCGGCTGCGGCACCGGCTCGGTGGACCGCTGCGCGGTCAGCAGGAAGACGCCCGCCAGCAGACAGAGACCGGCGACCAGCGGGCCTGCCTCGGGGAACCAGACCGTGGACAGACCGATCGCTGCGATCGGCCCGAAGATGAAGCAGGCCTCGTCCACGACGGACTCGAAGGCGTACGCGGTGTGCAGTTCGCGGGCCGAGCCCCGGTAGATCTCCGCCCAGCGGGCCCGGACCATCGAGCCGACGCTCGGCACGCTGCCGATTCCGGCCGAGAAGACGAACAGGGTCCAGTCCGGCCAGTCCTGATGCGCGGAGAGCAGCAGTCCGGATACCGCGGCGGCGGAGACGAGGGTCGCGGGACGCAGGACCCGGCGCTGGCCGTGCCGGTCCACCAGCCGGGATATCTGAGGGCCGAGCGTGGCGGCGGAGAGTGCCACGGTGGCTGCCAGTGCGCCGGCGAGGCCGTAGCGCCCGGTGAGCTGCGAGATCATCGTGACGATGCCGATGCCCATCATCGACAGGGGCAGCCGTCCGACGAAGCCTGCGGCGGAGAACGCCTTGGCGCCGGGGGCAGCGAAAAGGGCGCGGTACGGACTGGGCAAGGAGAGCTCCGTAAGGCGGCCTCACCGGGGGCCGTCCTGGACGTGGGTTGCGCCAACGTAAGGCACGTGAAGGCGTTGGCAGCTTACGCGCTGCCGCTGTACCGCGCACCGCGGTTTTCCCGCCGTCCGAGGCTGGTGGCAGGATCGTTGCCATGTCGGATCAGCGTGACCCAGCCCCCTACGACGCCCTGCTGCTGCTCTCCTTCGGCGGCCCGGAGGGCCCGGACGACGTGGTCCCGTTCCTGGAGAACGTGACGCGCGGCCGCGGTATCCCCAAGGAGCGGCTCAAGGAGGTGGGGCAGCACTACTTCCTGTTCGGCGGGGTCAGCCCGATCAACGACCAGAACCGCGCCCTGCTGGACGCCCTGCGCAAGGACTTCGCCGAGCACGGCATGGACCTGCCCGTCCACTGGGGCAACCGCAACTGGGCGCCGTATCTGACCGACACCCTGCGCGAGATGGTTACCGCCGGCCACCGCCGGATCGCCGTCCTCGCGACCAGCGCGTACGCCTCGTACTCCGGCTGCCGCCAGTACCGCGAGAACCTTGCGGACGCGCTGGCGACCCTGGAGGCCGAGGGACTTGAGCTGCCGCGCGTGGACAAACTGCGGCACTACTTCAACCACCCCGGTTTCGTACGCCCCATGATCGACGGCGTCCTGCACTCCCTGGCGGACCTCCCCGAGGACGTACGCGCGGGGGCCCATCTCGCCTTCACCACCCACTCGATCCCGACCTCCTCGGCCGACACGTCGGGCCCGGCCGACGAGCATGGCGAGGGCGGCGCCTATGTACGCCAGCACCTGGACGTGGCCCGGCTGATCGCCGACGCCGTGCGCCAGGAGACGGGCATCGAGCACCCCTGGCAGCTCGTCTACCAGTCACGCAGCGGAGCCCCGCACATCCCGTGGCTGGAGCCGGACATCTGCGACCACCTGGAGGAGCTGCACGCCTCCGGGGTGCCCGCGGCCGTGATGATCCCCATCGGCTTCGTCTCCGACCACATGGAAGTGCTCTACGACCTCGACACCGAGGCCACCGCGAAGGCCGCCGAGCTCGGGCTGCCGGTGCGGCGCTCTGCGACGGTGGGCGCCGATCCGCGGTTCGCCGCGGCCGTACGGGACCTCGTCCTGGAGCGCGCCGCGAGCGAGCGGGGCGTGAACGCCGAGCGGTGCGCGCTCGGCTCGCTCGGCGCCTCCCACGACCTCTGCCCGGTCGGCTGCTGTCCTGCCCGGGCGCCCAAGCCCGCGGCCGCCGGAACCGACAGCCCGTACGCCTCCCGTACGTCCTAAGGAAGCCCTGTGAGCGACCCTCTCCTGTCCGAACTGCTCGACCTCGCCCTGGAGGCCGCCCGCCGGGCGGGGGAGCTGCTGCGCGACGGCCGCCCCGCCGACCTCGGCGTCGCCGCGACCAAGTCCAGCCCGATCGACGTCGTGACCGAGATGGACATCGCGGCGGAGAAGCTGATCACCGGCTTCCTGGCCGAGCGCCGTCCCCACGACGGCTTCCTCGGCGAGGAGGGCGCCTCCACGACCGGCACCAGCGGTGTCCGCTGGGTCATCGACCCGCTCGACGGCACCGTGAACTACCTCTACGGCCTGCCGACCTGGGCGGTCTCCATCGCTGCCGAGCGGGACGGCGAGAGGGTCGTGGGGGTCGTGGAGGCCCCGATGCGCCGCGAGACGTACCGGGCGGTCCTGGGCCGCGGCGCGTACGCCGGTGACAAGCCCCTGCGCTGCCGCCCAGCGCCGCCGCTGGACCAGGCCCTGGTCTCCACCGGCTTCAACTACGTCGCGGCCGTACGAAGCCACCAGGCGGACGTGGCTCAGCGGCTGATCCCGCTCCTGCGCGACATCCGCCGCAGCGGCTCCGCGGCGGTGGACCTCTGCGACGTCGCCGCGGGCCGCCTGGACGGCTACTACGAGCGCGGGCTCAACCCGTGGGACCTCGCGGCGGGCGACCTGATCGCCCGCGAGGCGGGAGCCCTGACGGGCGGCCGCCCCGGCGGGCCCCCGGACGGCGACTTGGCGGTGGCGGCGAGCCCGGGCGTATTCGGCCCGCTGCAGTCGCTGCTGGAGGATTTCGGCGCCTGGCACGACTAGCCGGCGCCCGGCAGGCCACGGCGGCCGCCTGCGGCGGGCTTGTTCCCCACCCCGCCCCTTCCCGAACTGGGGCCTCCGCCCCGGACCCCTGCGCCCGCTTCGCGGCGCGGACTGGGGCAAGCCCCCAGACCCCGTATGCGACCTTCGGCCGCATGTCCTCAATCGCCGGACGGGCTGAATGTGCGGCCCTGCCGCACATTCCAGCCTCGCCGGCGTTTGAGGCGCGGGGAGGTTGGGGGTCCCCCCGGACGGAGTCTGGGGGAGGGCGGGTAGGGGAAAGCCCCGCAGGGACCGCCAAACAGCGCACGCCCGTCCGGCGATGAGGACACACAGAAGGGCCCCGGCGCCGTCCCGCGGCGTCGGGGCCCTTCTCATGTCCGGTACCTGTGCGGCCCGGCGCTACGCGGCGCTGACCTCCACGCCGTGCTCCGCGGCCAGCCGGTGCAGGTCGTCAAGCTCTGCCTGCTCGACATCCGCAAGGAAGTCGTCGCCCGTCTGGCGGGCCAGGGTCAAGTCGGTCTCGGCGGCCTTTATGCGCTGCAACAGTCCTGCGGTGAATGCGTCCATGTGCGCCCCCTCGTCGTGGGTCGGTGGCACGGGGGTGTGCCTGGGGTTTCCCCTGCCGCAGGCAGAGGACGGGGTGATCAACCCTGAAACAGGTCGTGGTGTGCCACATACAGGGCGTGATCGCGGGTGTTTAGTCGTCCTCCCCCGGCCCTCCCTCAAGGAAACCTCAACTGGCCCGGGAATCCGGTGAATTCCTTTCCGCCCAGGTCGCCCAAGGGCAGCCTGTTCCGCCTTACAGCCGGTTTACGCGCGTAACGGGCAGGATGGATGCGCACAGCCAGTGCTCACACACCTGCCCCGATCATGGGTGACGGGCCCAGAGGAAGGATCACGACGTGCGCGTACTCGTCGTCGAGGACGAGCAGCTGCTCGCCGATGCGGTGGCCACCGGACTTCGCCGGGAGGCCATGGCCGTCGACGTCGTGTACGACGGCGCCGCGGCGCTGGAGCGCATCGGGGTCAACGACTACGACGTGGTCGTCCTGGACCGGGACCTCCCGCTGGTCCACGGCGACGACGTATGCCGCAAGATCGTCGAGCTGGGCATGCCGACCCGCGTGCTGATGCTGACGGCGTCCGGCGACGTCAGCGACCGCGTCGAAGGCCTCGAGCTGGGCGCGGACGACTATCTCCCCAAGCCATTCGCCTTCAGCGAGCTCACCGCGCGCGTGCGGGCCCTCGGCCGGCGTACCACCGTGCCGCTGCCGCCCGTCCTGGAGCGCGCCGGGATCAAGCTCGACCCCAACCGCCGCGAGGTCTTCCGCGACGGCAAGGAGATCCAGCTCGCGCCCAAGGAGTTCGCCGTACTGGAGGTCCTGATGCGCAGCGAGGGTGCGGTCGTCTCGGCCGAGCAGCTGCTGGAGAAGGCCTGGGACGAGAACACCGACCCCTTCACCAATGTCGTGCGGGTGACCGTGATGACCCTGCGTCGCAAGCTCGGCGAGCCTCCCGTGATCGTCACCGTGCCCGGTTCCGGCTACCGGATCTGATCCCGGTGACCGCGACCCCCGCGCCTCCCGAGGCGCCTCCGAAACCGACCTGGGACCCGCGCGACCCCGTCCGCCCCCTGCTGCGCCCCACGATCCGGATACGCCTCACCCTGCTGTACGGCGGGATGTTCCTGATCGCGGGGATTCTGCTGCTCTCGATCATCTATCTGCTCACCGCGCAGGCGCTGCAGGTCAGCGTCGGCGACCTGCCGTTCAGGATCGAGACGGGCCGGGTGCAGCCCACCACCTCCTGGTGCCAGCTGCCCGAGACGGGGACCGGCGAGCAGTTCAACCAGGCTGTCGCCAGCTGTCTCCAGCACCAGCGCGAGATGGCCCTGGACGACCTCCTGCGCCGGTCGCTGTTCGCGCTGCTCGGCCTGAGTGTCATCGCCTTCGCCTTCGGTTACGCGATGGCGGGCAGGGTCCTCTCGCCGCTCGGCAAGATCACCCGCACCGCCCGTCAGGTGGCCGGCTCCGACCTCTCGCGGCGGATCGAACTGGACGGCCCGGACGACGAGCTCAAGGAGCTCGCGGACACCTTCGACGAGATGCTGGACCGCCTGGAGCGCGCCTTCAGCGCTCAGCAGCGGTTCGTCGCGAACGCCTCGCACGAGCTGCGTACCCCTCTCGCGATCAACCGCACGCTGCTGGAGGTCCACCTCTCCGACCCAGGGGTGCCCGCGGAGCTCCAGCAGCTCGGCAAGACGCTGCTCGCCACCAACGAGCGCAGCGAGCAGCTCGTGGAGGGTCTGCTGCTGCTCGCCCGCAGCGAGAACCAGATCGTCGAGCGCAAGCCGGTGGACCTGGCCGAGGTCGCCACGCGCGCGGTGGACCAGGTCCGCGCCGAGGCAGACGCCAAGGACATCGAGATCCGCGGGGAGTGCGCGCCCGCCGTCGTCCAGGGCAATGGCGTCCTGCTGGAGCGGATCGCTCTGAACCTCGTGCAGAACGGCGTGCGCTACAACGTCCCGGAAGGAGGCTGGGTGGAGGTCACGACCGAGATCCAGCACGGCCAGGCGGTCCTGGTGGTCTCGAACACGGGGCCGGTGGTTCCCGCGTACGAGATCGACAACCTCTTCGAGCCCTTCAGACGCCTGCGTCAGGAGCGCACGGGCAGCGACAAAGGCGTCGGCCTGGGGCTTTCGATCGCCCGGTCGGTCGCCCGGGCTCACGGAGGCCGTATCATCGCGGAGCCTCGTGACGGCGGTGGCCTCGTGATGCGAGTCACCTTCCCGGTCTGAGATGCTGACCGACGCGAATCGCTTCGTTCGCTTTACGCGGAATTTTCGGGACCCGTACCCGAGAGGCCCGTGTGGGATCGATCACAAAGGCGAATTTCAGGCCATCTACTCTCAGTGATCAAGACTCTTGCCGGAAAGCCGGGAAAAGTCCGGGTTTCCGGGGGGCGAGATCACGGGAAGTACACGGGGTGGCGCCCGTGAAGTGCGACATTCGGACCGTGTACGGTCCCGATCGCCATCCAGTCCGATCACTCTCGGGGGATCCGGTTGGGTGTCGATTGAGTAACAGACCTTGATGTGAGGCAAAATCTCCGCCTCGGGTCGGGCACAAGTCCGGCCTCTCACGCGTTACGTGCGCTGGAGACACCGCAGACACCCAGAGGGGGAGAGCGACATGGCAACGGACTACGACACCCCACGCAAGACCGACGACGACGTCGATTCGGACAGCCTTGAGGAACTGAAGGCCCGTCGGAACGACAAGACGACGTCGTCCGTCGACGTCGACGAATTCGAGCAGGCCGAGGGCCTGGAGCTGCCCGGAGCGGACCTTTCCAACGAGGAACTGTCCGTTCGCGTGCTGCCCCGGCAGGCGGACGAGTTCACCTGCATGAGCTGCTTCCTGGTGCACCACAGGAGCCAGCTCGCCCGCGAGAAGAACGGCCAGCCGATCTGCCGCGACTGCGACTGAGGTCCGGTCGGCCGTGGCAGGCGAGACACCGTCCGGGAAGCGGCGTTTCCGGCGTCAGAAACCGCCGGAGGCGCACCGGGGCGGTACGGGCCCGGCGCAGGACGCCAAGGCGTCTGCCGAGCACTCGGCCGCCCTGCTGCCCCACGGCGCAGCAGACGACGACGAGCGGGGCCGTGGGGCCTCGCTCGAAGCAGCCGGTCAGGCGGAGCCCACGACAAGGGCATCACGCCTGACCGCCGTGCGGCAGGGGGTCCACAAGGGCCGCGTGGGCGCCAGAGTGGCGCTCGCGTTCATGGCCGACCGGATCATCGAGAACGCACCACGCGTGCCGGTGCGTGATCTGGCGACCCTGCGCAAACAGTTCCCCGGACTCGGTCCGGAACAGCTCGCGGACAAGCTGGTCGCGGGCGCGGCGAACGGCACCTCGACCGTGGGTGCGGGTATCGGCGCGGCCGCGATGCTGCCCGTCCCCCCGGCGATGCCGGCCGAACTGGCCACGGAGATCATCAGCGTCGCCGCCATCGAGCTGAAGCTGATCGCCGAGCTCCATGAGGTCTACGGCATGCGGCCGCAGGGCACCCTCAGGGAGCGCAGCATCGCGTATCTGACCTCCTGGACGGAGGAGCGCGGGATCGACGTCAGGAAACCGGCGACGATCGATGTCGCGCTGGGCGGCCGGTTCAAGCGCGAGCTTCGGCAGCAGATCATGAAGCGCATGATCCGGAATCTGCCGAACCTGATTCCGTTCATGGTCGGCGCGGCCGTCGGCGCGGTGATGAACCGCCGTGACACCAAGAAGGTCGCGGACCGCATCCGCAAGGACCTGCGCAGCAGACAGATCCCGTGGGACGCGCTGCCCACGCTCCCGCCGCTGGAACAGCCCGATGACCCGCTGGAGGCGCTCCGGGCCCCGCGCGAACTGGGCCCCTGACCCGGGTGGCCTCTCAGGCCGCGCGCACAGCCGTCAGCGCCGCAGCCAGCGCCTGCGGATTCCGGGTCGACAGATAGACGTACGGCGTCGGGTCGGCCGGGTCCGTGATCTCGATCCGCAGTGCCGTCGGCACGTAGCTGCGCAGCAGCATGAAGGCCCGGGGGTCGGCCTTGTACGAGCGCCAGGCGCGCGCTTCCTCCGCATCCAGCACCTCGGCCTCACCGAGCGCCGTGAGCGGGATCCGGGCCTCACCCGCGACCAGCGAGCCGGCCACCACCCGGATACGGACCGAGCCGTACGAACTCACCACGACGGCGGCCACCGCGGCGGCGCCGATCAGCCCGCCGAGCATCGGCAGCGGACCGAGCGGCAGCACGACGAGGCCGCCCGCGATTCCCACCAGGGCGGTGATGACCCACCACGAACGGGGCGCGGTCAGACGTTCTTCGTAGTGCGGGGCGGAAGGCTGCATGAATCCAAGCTTGGCACGGTGCGACCGGCGGGTAGCCGCGCGGGTAAGGTCTGGGCCTGTGAGTACTGCGAAATCCCGGGGGGCGGCCCCCGGTCCCTCGGCCCGGGCATCGGCTCTGACCCCACCGGCCGACGCCGCAGCGCCGGTACGGCATCCCGACGCCCCGGCCCCCGGTGAGCTCCTCGGCGCGCACTACGAACACTGCTTCGGCTGCGGCGAGGGACAGCCCCACGGGCTGCACCTGCAGGCGCGGGCCGGTGAAGGCGTGAGCATCACGGCCGAGTTCACCGTCAAGCCCGCCCACCAGGGCGCACCCGGCCTCGCGCACGGCGGCGTGCTGGCCACGGCGCTGGACGAGACGCTCGGCTCGCTCAACTGGCTGCTGCGGACGATCGCGGTCACCGGCCGGCTCGAGACCGACTTCGTACGCCCCGTGCCCGTGGACACCGTGCTGCATCTGCAGGCCGAGGTCACCGCCGTCGCCAGGCGCAAGATCTACTCCAGTGCCGTGGGCCGGATCGGCGGCCCCGAAGGGCCCGTCGCCGTGCGCGCCAACGCCCTCTTCATCGAGGTCAAGGTCGACCACTTCATCGACAACGGCCGCCCGGAGGAGATCCAGGCAGCCATGTCCGACCCCGACCAGATCAGGCGCGCCCGCGCCTTCGAGGTGAACCCCTGATGCGCAACCCTGTCGATGTGCTGATCCGCCGTGTGGATCCCGAGGTGCCGCTCCCGTCGTACGCGCACCCGGGCGACGCCGGCGCCGATCTGGTGACCTGTGAGGCCGTCGAGATCGCCCCGGGCGAGCGGGTCGTTCTGCCCACCGGAGTGTCCATCGCGCTGCCCGACGGATACGCCGCCTTCGTGCACCCTCGCTCGGGCCTCGCCGCCCGCTGCGGAGTGGCCCTCGTGAATGCCCCGGGGACGGTGGATGCCGGGTACCGTGGGGAGATCAAGGTAATCGTGGTCAATCTCGACCCGCGCGAGAGTGTGCGGTTCGAACGGTTCGACCGGATTGCCCAATTGGTTGTCCAGCAGGTCGAGAAGGTGCGCTTCCACGAGGTGGCGGAGCTTCCCGGCTCGGCGCGGGCCGAGGGGGGCTTCGGGTCCACCGGCGGTCACGCCGTCGTGGACGGCTCAACGGGTGGGAATCGATACGCTTCGGTCGTATCCGACCGGGAAGGACAGTGACGTGTTCGGACGTCGCAAGAAGAGTGGTTCCGCCGGGGACGCGGCGGACGCAGCGGGCGAGGCCGAGCAGGTCGTCGACGAGCGCGACACGGAGTACTCCGACGAGGAAGGCAAGCCCCGCCGGGTGAACCTTCCGCCGGCGCCCCGGCCCGACGGCCCCTGGGACGTGTCCGAGGTATCCAAGCCCGGCGAGGGCCGGGTCGATCTGGGCGGTCTTTTCGTGCCCGGAGTCGAGGGAATGGAGCTGCGCGTCGAGGTCGCGGGTGACGCGATCGTCGCCGCCACCGTCGTACTGCGCGACAGCGCCGTACAGCTGCAGGCCTTCGCGGCGCCCAAGAAGGAAGGCATCTGGGGCGAGGTCCGCGAGGAGATCGCCTCCGGCATCACGCAGCAGGGCGGCATCATCGACGAGGTCGAGGGCCCGCTCGGCTGGGAGCTGCGGGCGCAGGTGCCCGTACAGCTGCCGGACGGCACCGGCGGTGTGCAGCTGGTGCGCTTCGTCGGCGTCGACGGGCCCCGCTGGTTCCTGCGCGGAGTGATCTCCGGGCAGGGCGCGGTGCAGCCCCAGGCCGCCGGTCTGCTGGAGCAGATCTTCCGGGACACCGTGGTCGTACGGGGCGAGGGCCCGATGGCGCCGCGCGACCCGATCGTCCTCAAGCTGCCGGACGATGCCCAGATGGTGCCCGAGGGCGTCCAGCAGGAGGACCAGGAGAGCTCCCGGTTCTCCGGTGGCATGGGGCAGCTGCAGCGCGGCCCCGAGATCACCGAGGTGCGCTGACCCTTACCGGGGACGCGCCGGCATTCAGCCTGCGGCCCGCGGTGGTTCCGGCTTTCCGGACCGCCGCGGGCCGTTGTGCTGTCCGGGCGTCAGAATCGCGTCAATACGCACCTGAGGGGCGCCCCATGCCCTGAATGTCTGGATCTCTGGCCTTAGGGTCGACGCAGCGTACGCAGCTGAAACTGAAAGACAATGGGGCCATGGGACGCGGCAAGCTACGGATCTACCTCGGCGCGGCGCCGGGCGTCGGCAAGACGTACGCGATGCTGTCCGAGGCGCACCGGCGCGTGGAACGTGGCACCGACTGCGTCGTGGGCTTCGTCGAGCACCACGGACGCGCCCGCACCGAAGTGATGCTGCACGGCCTCGAGCAGATTCAGCGCCGCGAGATCGAGTACCGGGACACCGTCTTCACCGAGATGGACGTCGACGCGGTCCTGGAGCGCCGCCCGGCCGTCGCCCTGGTGGACGAACTGGCGCACACCAATGTGCCGGGCTCGCGCAACGCCAAGCGCTGGCAGGACGTCGAGGAACTGCTCGCGGCCGGGATCGACGTCATATCGACCGTCAACATCCAGCACTTCGAGTCGCTGGGCGACGTGGTGGAGTCGATAACCGGCGTACGGCAGCGTGAGACCGTCCCCGACGAGGTCGTCCGCCGTGCCGACCAGCTCGAACTCGTCGACATGTCGCCCCAGGCGCTGCGCCGTCGCATGGCGCACGGCAACATCTACACCTCGGACAAGGTCGATGCGGCCCTGTCGAACTACTTCCGCCCCGGCAATCTGACCGCGCTGCGCGAGCTGGCCCTGCTCTGGGTCGCGGACCGCGTCGACGAATACCTCCAGCAGTACCGCGGCGAGCACAACATCCGTACGACCTGGCAGGCTCGCGAGCGCATCGTCGTCGGCCTCACCGGCGGACCCGAGGGCCGCACGCTGATCCGCCGCGCCGCCCGCCTCGCCGAGAAGGGCGCCGGAGGCGAGGTGCTGGCGGTCTATATCGCCCGCAGCGACGGACTGACCTCCGCATCGCCCAAGGAGCTCGCGGTCCAGCGCACCCTCGTCGAAGATCTCGGCGGCACCTTCCACCATGTCATCGGCGACGATGTCCCCTCCGCCCTGCTGGAGTTCGCGCGCGGAGTGAACGCCACCCAGATCGTGCTCGGCGCGAGCCGCCGCCCGGTGTGGCAGTACGCCTTCGGCCCCGGCGTCAGCGCCACCGTCGCCCGCGACTCCGGTCCCGACCTCGACGTACACATCGTCACGCACGACGCGGCGGGCAAGGGCCGCGGGCTGCCGGTGGCCCGCGGCGCCCGCCTGGGCCGCTCCCGGATCATCGCCGGCTGGATCACCGGCGTCGCCGGTCCCGTACTGCTGTCACTGCTGCTCACCAGCCTCGACGACGTCGGGCTCGCCAACGACGTCCTGCTCTTCCTCTTCCTGACCGTCGTGTCCGCGCTGCTCGGCGGGCTGCTCCCGGCGCTCGCCTCGGCCGCCGTCGGCTCGCTGCTGCTGAACTACTACTTCACGCCGCCCACCCACACCCTGACGATCAGCGACCCGAAGAACATCGTCGCCATCGTGATCTTCTTCGCCGTGGCCGTCGCGGTGGCCTCCGTGGTGGATCTGGCCGCCCGCCGCACCCATCAGGCCGCCCGGCTGCGCGCCGAGTCAGAGATCCTCTCCTTCCTCGCCGGGAGCGTGCTGCGGGGCGAGACCACGCTCGACGCCCTGCTCGAACGGGTCCGCGAGACCTTCTCCATGGAGTCCGTGGCGCTGCTGGAACGGCAGAGCGACGTCGACCCGTGGACCTGCGCGGGCAGCGCCGGCAAGAGCTCCGTCGTACGCCCCGAGGACGCGGACGTGGACATGCCGGTCGGCGACCACATGGCGCTTGCGCTCTCGGGCCGGGTGCTGCCCGCCGAGGACCGCAGGGTGCTTGCCGCGTTCGCCGCCCAGGCCGCCGTCGTACTGGAGCGCCAGCGCCTGGTCGGACAGGCGGAGGAGGCCCGCAGGCTGGCCGAGGGCAACCGCATCCGCACCGCCCTGCTCGCCGCCGTCAGCCACGATCTGCGCACACCGCTCGCCGCGATCAAGGCTGCCGTCTCCTCGCTCAGGTCCGACGACGTCGCATGGTCGGAGGAGGACGAGGCGGCACTGCTCGAAAGCATCGAGGACGGCGCCGACCGGCTCGACCATCTCGTCGGCAATCTCCTCGACATGTCCCGCCTCAGGACCGGCACCGTCACCCCGCTGATCCGGGTGACCGATCTCGACGAGGTCGTCCCGATGGCGCTCGTCGGGGTGCCGGTTCAGAGCGTCGAGCTGGACATACCCGAGACGCTGCCGATGGTGGCCGTCGACCGCGGACTGCTGGAGCGCGCCGTCGCCAACATCGTCGAGAACGCCGTCAAGTACAGCCCCGACGCCATGCCCGTCACGGTGGCGGCGAGCGCCCTCGGCGACCGGGTCGAGGTGCGCGTCGCCGACCGCGGCCCCGGCGTCCCCGATGACGCGAAGGAGCGGATATTCGAGCCGTTCCAGCGTTACGGTGACGCGCCGCGCGGAGCCGGAGTGGGCCTCGGTCTCGCGGTCGCCCGGGGCTTCGTCGAATCCATGGGCGGCACCCTCACCGCCGAGGACACACCCGGCGGCGGGATGACGATGGTCCTCACCCTCCGGGCGGCGCCGGGATTCGCACCGGTCGGCCCCGATCTTCCCGCCCGGCTCACCTCATGACCGGGACGGCAGTGACAGTGTGGAAAGGCAGGCCCGCATGACCCGGGTGCTCGTGGTCGACGACGAGCCGCAGATCGTACGCGCCCTCGTGATCAACCTGAAGGCGCGCAAGTACGAGGTGGACGCGGCTCCCGACGGTGCGACAGCCCTTGAGCTGGCCGCGGCCCGCCACCCCGATGTCGTCGTACTCGACCTCGGGCTGCCCGACATGGACGGCGTCGAGGTGATCAAGGGCCTGCGCGGCTGGACCCGCGTCCCGATCCTGGTCCTCTCGGCCCGTCACACCTCCGACGAGAAGGTCGAGGCGCTGGACGCCGGGGCCGACGACTACGTCACCAAGCCGTTCGGCATGGACGAGCTGCTGGCCCGGCTGCGGGCCGCGGTCCGCAGGGCCGAGCCGGTCGGCGGCGGGGAGGACGACCTGGTGATCGTCGAGACGAACGGCTTCACCGTCGATCTCGCGGCGAAGAAGGTCCACCGGGACGGTCGCGATGTGCGGCTCACCCCCACCGAATGGCATCTGCTGGAGGTGCTCGTCCGCAACACCGGCCGGCTGGTCAGCCAGAAGCAGCTGCTCCAAGAGGTCTGGGGCCCCTCCTACGGCACCGAGACGAACTATCTCCGGGTCTACATGGCGCAGCTGCGGCGCAAGCTGGAGAGGGACCCCTCGCACCCCGAACACTTCGTCACCGAGCCGGGTATGGGATACCGCTTCGAGCGCTGATTCGGTGTCGGTGGTGGCCGGTACGCTTGACGCATGAGTGCCGTACCCCGTTCCGACAAGGCCGAGAAGCCGGCCGGCCGCTTCCGCCGCATGCTCGACCGACTGTCCAGCTCCCCGCAGGACCTCGAGTCCGAGGAGCTTCAGGAGGATGCGCAGGCATCGGGGTGTACCCGCATCGCGGAGTGCCACGACCGCCAGATAGTCCGGGTGACTGGTACCTTGCGCACCGTCACCCTGCGTCCGCGGGCCGGCGTGCCCGCGCTGGAGGCGGAGCTCTTCGACGGTACGGCCCCGCTGGACGTCGTCTGGCTCGGCCGCAGGTCCATCGTGGGCATCGAACCGGGCCGCAGGCTCATCGCCTCGGGCCGGATCTCCATGAGCCACGGCCGCCGGGTGCTGTTCAACCCCAAATATGAACTCCGACCGCTCGGACAGGAGTAGCCGGTGACGTCTCTCGACAAGCCGACCACCAAGACGAACGACCAGCAGCAGGACAGCGACGCCAAAGCAATCACGGAGGCGGCGCTGTTCGAGGCCTTCGGCGGCGTGCGCGGCATGGTGGAGACGGTCCTGCCCGGACTGCTGTTCGTCACGATCTTCACGGTCAACAAGAACCTGCACATCTCGGCGATCGCGGCACTCGCCCTCTCGCTGCTGCTCGTCGCAGTCCGGCTGATCCGCAGGGACACCGTCAAGCACGCCTTCAGCGGCGTCTTCGGGGTGGCCTTCGGTGTCGTCTTCGCGATGATGACCGGCAACGCCAAGGACTTCTATCTGCCGGGCATGATCTACACCCTCGGCCTGGCCGTGGCGTACATCGTCACGACCATCGCGGGTGTCCCGCTGATCGGTCTGATCCTGGGCCCGGTCTTCAAGGAGAACCTCTCCTGGCGGACGCGGAACCCGGGCCGCAAGAAGGCGTACGCCAAGGCGAGCTGGGCGTGGGGCCTGATCCTGCTGGCCAAGTGCGCGATCCTCTTCCCGCTCTACTGGTGGGCCGACACCACCCAGCTCGGCTGGGTCCTGGTCGCCCTGAAGATCCCGCCCTTCCTGCTGGCCGTGTATCTGACCTGGGTCTTCCTGGCGAAGGCACCGCCGCCCATCGACGTCTTCGCGGAGATGGAGGCGGAGGAGCAGGCCGAGAAGGAGCGCAAGCGCGCCGCGGCCGCGCCCGAGGTGTAATCCCCGGGCCTCATACGCAAGCGCCGGGCGGGCTCGGAATTCCGAGCCCGCCCGGCGATTCTGTTCCGCGGTCCGGGGCGGCGCCCCGGAGGGTCACGAGGCGCGTCGTACCGACAGCAGGTCTTCCAGCTGTTCCTCGCGCGCCTGCGCGGCCACGAACAGCAGCTCGTCGCCCGCCTCCAGCGTCTCCTCGGCGCCCGGCGTGAGCACCCGCGAGCCGCGGATGATCGTGACCAGCGAGGTGTCCTCGGGCCAGGCCACATCGCTGACCTGCGTACCGGCCAGTGCAGACTCCGGCGGCAGGGTCAGCTCGACCAGGTTCGCGTCGCCGTGGCTGAAGCGCAGCAGCCGTACGAGATCGCCGACGCTCACCGCCTCCTCCACCAGTGCCGACATCAGACGCGGAGTGGAGACCGCGACATCGACGCCCCAGGACTCGTTGAAGAGCCACTCGTTCTTGGGGTTGTTGACGCGGGCGACCACCCTCGGCACCCCGTACTCCGTCTTCGCGAGCAGCGAGACGACCAGATTCACCTTGTCGTCGCCGGTCGCCGCGATCACGACGTTGCACCGCTGCAGCGCCGCCTCGTCCAGTGACGTGATCTCGCAGGCGTCGGCCAGCAGCCACTCCGCCTGCGGCACCCGCTCCACCGAGATGGCGGTCGGCGCCTTGTCGATCAGGAGCACTTCGTGCCCGTTCTCCAGCAGCTCACCCGCGATGGAACGGCCCACCGCACCGGCGCCCGCAATAGCGACCCGCATCAGTGACCGCCCTCCTCAGGGCCCTCGGCGAACGCCGCCTCGACCTTCTCGGTCTCGTCCGTACGCATCATCACGTGGACCAGATCGCCCTCCTGCAGAACCGTCTGCGACGTCGGCAGGACCGCCTCGCCCAGCCGGGTGAGGAAGGCGACGCGTACGCCCGTCTCCTCCTGCAGCTTGCTGACCTTGTGGCCGACCCAGGAGGCCGACGTGTGCACCTCGGCGAGCTGCACACCGCCGCTCGGGTCGCGCCACAGCGGCTCCGCGCCGGACGGCAGCAGCCGCCGCAGCATCTGGTCGGCCGTCCAGCGGACCGTGGCGACCGTCGGGATGCCGAGCCGCTGGTAGACCTCGGCGCGCCGGGGGTCGTAGATGCGGGCCGCGACGTTCTCGATGCCGAACATCTCGCGGGCTACCCGCGCGGCGATGATGTTGGAGTTGTCGCCGCTGCTGACCGCTGCGAAGGCGCCGGCTTCCTCGATACCCGCTTCACGCAGGGTGTCCTGGTCGAAACCGACTCCGGTGACGCGGCGGCCGCCGAACCCGGAGCCCAAGCGGCGGAAGGCCGTGGGGTCCTGGTCGACGACGGCGACCGTGTGCCCCTGCTGCTCCAGGGTCTGCGCGAGAGCGGCTCCCACTCGCCCGCATCCCATGATGACGATGTGCACGACCGTCCTTCCGGCTGTCCATGGTCTTGCTGAGACCTAACAGGGTCAGGGTCTCAGACCGCGGCCCAAGCTACACACGCGCGGTCCGCCCAGGGACCCCTTGGGCGGTGGAGCGAGAGATTCCGCTGCGGAGAGAGGTGAGGTGGGTGGGCCTGGCGCATATCGAACGCTTACGATCCTCTGCGTGTCCAAACTGACCGACCTCCCCAAACGGATCCTGATCGGAAGGGCGCTGCGCAGCGACAGGCTGGGAGAAACGCTCCTGCCCAAGCGCATCGCACTTCCCGTCTTCGCCTCCGACCCGCTGTCCTCGGTGGCGTACGCACCGGGAGAAGTCCTTCTGGTGCTCTCCATCGCGGGTGTGTCGGCCTATCACTTCAGCCCGTGGATCGCCGCGGCTGTCGTGGTGCTGATGTTCACGGTGGTGGCCTCCTACCGTCAGAACGTCCACGCCTACCCGAGCGGCGGCGGCGACTACGAGGTCGCCAACACCAACCTCGGCCCCAGGGCCGGCCTCACCGTCGCCAGCGCCCTGCTCGTCGACTACGTCCTCACGGTGGCCGTGTCGATCTCCTCCGGTGTGGAGAACCTCGGCTCCGCGATCCCCTTCGTGGTCGAGCACAAGGTTCTCTGCGCCATCGCGACAATCATCCTCCTCACGCTGATGAATCTGCGTGGCGTGAAGGAGTCGGGCAAGCTCTTCGCCATCCCGACGTATGTCTTCGTCGCAGGCGTCTTCATCATGATCGCGTGGGGTGCCTTCAGGGGCTTCGTCCTCGACGACACCATGAAGGCCCCGACCGCCGACTTCGAGATCAAGGCCGAGCACCAGGGCCTCGCCGGCTTCGCGCTGGTCTTCCTGCTGCTGCGGGCCTTCTCCTCCGGCTGTGCCGCGCTCACCGGAGTCGAGGCGATCAGCAACGGCGTCCCCGCCTTCCGCAAGCCCAAGAGCAAGAACGCCGCGACCACCCTGGCCCTCATGGGCGGCCTGGCCGTCACCATGTTCTGCGGCATCATCGGCCTGGCCATGGCCACCGACGTGAAGATGGCCGAGACGCCCGCCAGCGACCTCCTGGAGGGCGGCACGCCGGTCGGCGCCGACTATGTCCAGAACCCGGTGATCTCCCAGGTCGCGGCCGCTGTCTTCGGCGACGGCACGTTCTTCTTCGTACTGCTCGCCGCGGCCACCGCGCTGGTTCTCTTCCTGGCCGCCAACACCGCGTACAACGGCTTCCCGCTGCTCGGCTCGATCCTCGCGCAGGACCGCTATCTGCCGCGTCAGCTGCACACGCGAGGCGACCGGCTCGCCTTCTCCAACGGCATCGTGCTGCTGGCAGGTGCGGCCATCCTGCTGGTCTGGATCTACGGGGCGGACTCGACGAAGCTGATCCAGCTCTACATCGTCGGCGTCTTCGTCTCCTTCACGCTCAGCCAGACCGGCATGGTGCGGCACTGGAACCGCCATCTGCGGACCGAGAAGAACCAGGCCAAGCGCCGGCACATGATCCGCTCCAGGGCGATCAACACCTTCGGTGCCTTCTTCACCGGTCTGGTGCTGGTCGTCGTCCTCGCCACCAAGTTCACCCACGGCGCGTGGGTCGCCCTGCTCGGCATGGTGATCTTCTACGGGACGATGTCCGCGATCCGTAAGCACTACGACCGGGTCGCCGAGGAGATCGCCGCCGAGGAGGAGCGTCCCGACGACTATGTGCGTCCCTCGCGCGTGCACTCCATCGTGCTGGTCTCCAAGATCCACAAGCCGACGCTGCGCGCCCTCGCGTACGCCAAGCTGATGCGCTCCGACCGGCTCGAAGCGCTCAGTATCAGTGTCGACGCGGCCGAGACCAAGGCGCTCAGGGACGAGTGGGAGCGGCGTGGCATCAATGTGCCCCTGAAGATCCTCGACTCCCCGTACCGCGAGATCACCCGGCCGGTCATCGACTACGTCAAGGGGCTGCGGCGCGAAAGCCCGCGGGACGTGGTCAGCGTCATCATCCCCGAGTACGTGGTGGGGCACTGGTACGAGCACCTGCTGCACAACCAGAGCGCCCTGCGGCTCAAGGGGCGGCTGCTGTTCACGCCCGGCGTGATGGTGACCTCGGTGCCGTACCAGCTGGTGTCCTCCGAGGCCGCGAAGCTGCGGGCGAGGAAGCGCCAGGAATGGAACGCGCCCGGCTCGGTGCGGCGCGGCCCCGTGGACCAGCGCCCCAAGGAGCCCACCGGCAAGGGCTGAGGGGGTCCGCGCACCCACGTAGACTGGGGGGCTGCCGTCCGCACACGGACGGCAGCCCCCTCATCCCTGGAGTCACCCCGTCATGCAGAACGCATCCGAGTCGTCGCTGGTCGGGGAGGAGTACGAGGTCGAGGTGGGCCCCGTCGCACACGGCGGCCACTGCATCGCCCGCACCGAGGAGGGGCGGGTGCTGTTCGTACGGCACACGCTGCCCGGTGAGAAGATCGTCGCCCGTATCACCGAGGGCGAAGAGGACTCCCGTTTCCTGCGGGCCGACGCCGTACGGATCATCGAGGCGTCCAAGGACCGCGTCGAGGCCCCCTGCCCCTACTCGGGTCCGGGCAACTGCGGAGGCTGCGACTGGCAGCATGCCAAGCCGGGCGCACAGCGGCGGTTCAAGGGCGAGGTGATCGCCGAGCAGTTGCAGCGGCTCGCGGGCCTCACGCCCGAGGAGGCCGGCTGGGACGGCACGGTCATGCCGGCGCCGGGGGACAAGCTGCCCCCGGGCGAGGTGCCCGCGTGGCGCACGCGCGTGCAGTACGCGATCGACACGGAGGGCCGGGCTGGCCTGCGCAAGCACCGCTCGCACGACGTTCAGCCGATCGACCACTGCATGATCGCCGCGCCCGGCGTCACCGAGCTCGGCATCGAGAAGCAGGACTGGCCGCAGATGGCCACGGTCGAGGCGATCGCGGCGACGGGTTCGAACGACCGCCAGGTCATCCTCACCCCGCGCGCGGGCGGCCGGCTGCCGCTGGTCGAACTGGACAAGCCGGTCTCGGTGTTGCGGGTCGAGGAGAACGACGGCGGAGTGCACCGGGTGCACGGCCGCGCCTTCGTGAGGGAGCGGGCCGACGACCGGACGTACCGCGTCGGCATGGGCGGCTTCTGGCAGGTCCACCCGCAGGCCGCGGACATCCTGGTCAAGGCCGTGATGCAGGGGCTGCTGCCGCGCAAGGGCGACATGGCGCTCGATCTGTACTGCGGCGTGGGCCTGTTCGCGGGCGCGATCGCCGACCGGGTGGGCGAGAAGGGCGCGGTGCTGGGCATCGAATCGACCAAGCGCGCCGTCGAGGACGCCCGCCACAACCTCCAGGACTTCGAGCGCGTACGCATCGAACACGGCAAGGTGGACCAGGTCCTGCCGCGCACCAAGATCACCGAGGTGGACCTGATCGTCCTCGACCCGCCGCGCGCGGGGGCGGGCAAGCAGACGGTGAACCACCTGGCGGGCCTGGGCGCCCGGCGCATCGCATACGTGGCCTGCGACCCGGCGGCACTGGCGCGGGACCTGGCGTACTTCGGGGAGGCGGGCTACAAGCCGCGGACGCTGCGGGCGTTCGACCTGTTTCCGATGACGCACCACGTGGAGTGCGTGGCGATCCTGGAGCCTGCCGAGAAGGGCGTCTGACCTGCGTTTCCTCGGTTGTGCATTATGGGCGTTGTGTGCGTTACGGGCGATATCTCGACGCTGAAGCGATGCCCGGACGCTTATCTCACGCTCGTTCTGACATGTCGTCAGGCACCGAAAGGGCCGTCCGCCCCCTGAATTGATCAGGGGGCGGACGGCTCCTTCGCGTTCAGCGAGTCCCTCTGCAGGCACCTGAACTTTCGGTCGCGATGCTCGACGAGGCGAAGAGCCTGCGCGCGGGCCGAGTGTGCTGGCGGCCCCCGACGTCGCGAGGACGGACCGAGGACGCGCCAAGGACGCTCCTCTCTAGGTTGATCATGTCCTCGGCCTAGCGCCCTATGGGCATTCCGACCAGCACGAGTTAGCGGATCTCAATCCGATATGACCGGGCACACGATGCCCGCCGGAGGGACAGCGATGGGTAGGACACTCGCGGAGAAGGTCTGGGACGATCACCTCGTCCGACGCGTGGCGGGTGAGCCCGACCTCCTCTACGTCGACCTGCATCTCCTGCACGAGGTGACCAGCCCGCAGGCCTTCGACGGGCTGCGGATCAACGGCCGCCAGGTGCGGCGTCTCGACCTCACCATCGCGACCGAGGACCACAACACCCCCACGGTCGACATCGACAAGCCGATCGCCGATCCGGTCTCGCGCACCCAGCTGGAGACGCTGCGTAAGAACTGCGCCGAGTTCGGAGTCCGACTGCACCCGCTGGGCGACATCGAGCAGGGCGTTGTCCACGTGGTGGGACCGCAGCTGGGACTGACGCAGCCCGGCACTACCGTGGTGTGCGGCGACAGCCACACCTCCACCCACGGCGCTTTCGGAGCGCTCGCGTTCGGTATCGGAACGAGTCAGGTCGAGCACGTGCTGGCCACCCAGACGCTGCCGTTGGCGCCGCCGAGGACCATGGCGATCACCGTTGCGGGGGAACTGCCCGACGGCGTCACCGCCAAGGACCTGATCCTCGCCATCATCGCGAAGATCGGCACCGGCGGCGGCCAGGGCTATGTCATCGAGTACCGCGGCCCGGCCATCGAGAAGCTGTCGATGGAGGCGCGGATGACCGTCTGCAACATGTCGATCGAGGCGGGCGCACGGGCCGGGATGATCGCCCCCGACCAGACCACCTTTGACTACCTGGAAGGCCGCGTCCACGCCCCGCAGGGTGCGGAGTGGGATGCCGCGGTGGCGTACTGGAGGACGCTGCGCAGCGACGACGACGCGGTATTCGACGCCGAGGTCGTCATCGATGCCACCGAGCTGTCGCCGTTTGTGACCTGGGGCACCAATCCCGGTCAGGGTGCCCCGCTAAGTTCCAACGTGCCCGATCCGGCTTCGTACGAGGACCCCAGTGACCGTCTGGCGGCCGAGAAGGCCCTGGAGTACATGGGACTTCGCGCCGGCCAGCCGCTGCGCGAGGTCACAGTCGACACCGTCTTCGTCGGCTCCTGCACCAACGGCCGCATCGAGGACCTGCGGGCTGCGGCCTCGATCGTCGAGGGCCGCAAGATCGCCGACGGCGTTCGGATGCTCGTGGTGCCTGGTTCGGTACGGGTCTCCCTGGAGGCCGTGGCCGAGGGTCTGGACAAGGTCTTCACCGCCGCGGGAGCCGAATGGCGGCACGCGGGCTGCTCGATGTGTCTGGGCATGAACCCCGACCAACTCGCACCCGGCGAACGCTCTGCCTCCACCTCGAACCGCAACTTCGAGGGTCGGCAGGGCAAGGGCGGCCGCACCCACCTGGTCTCGCCGCAGGTCGCTGCCGCCACCGCCCTTGTCGGCCACCTCGCATCCCCCGCCGACCTGCAGGAGGTCTGAGAACGATGGAAGCCTTCACCACGCACACCGGCCGGGCCGTCCCGCTGCGCCGCAGCAACGTCGACACCGACCAGATCATCCCGGCCCACTGGCTGAAGAAGGTCACCCGTAACGGGTTCGAGGACGGGCTTTTCGAGGCCTGGCGCAAGGACCCGGAATTCATCATCAACCGGCCGGAGCGCCAAGGCGCTTCCGTTCTGGTCGCGGGTCCCGATTTCGGCACGGGATCATCCCGTGAACACGCGGTGTGGGCGCTGCAGAACTACGGCTTCAAGACCGTCATCTCGTCCCGCTTCGCGGACATCTTCCGCGGCAACTCGCTCAAGAACGGCCTGCTCTCGGTGATTCTGCCGCAGGAGACCGTCGAGCGGTTGCTGGAGCTCACGACGGCCGACCCGACCGCCGAGATCACCGTTGACCTGGTCGCCCGCGAGGTGCGTGCGGAAGGCGTCACCGCGTCGTTCGAGCTCGACGACAACGCCCGCTGGCGGCTGCTGGAAGGGCTCGACGACATCAGCCTGACGCTCGCCGACGAGGCGGACATCGCCGCATACGAGGCCCGCCGCCCCGCTTTCAAACCCCGGACGCAGGAGTGGGAGTCGGCGCGCAGCATCAATCTCGCAGTGATCCCCGGTGACGGCATCGGCCAGGAGGTCGTGGCTCAGGGCCTGAAGGTCCTGACGGCCGTCCTCCCGCAGGATGTGAAGCTGGAGACCAAGGAGTACGACCTCGGCGCCCAGCGCTGGCACCGCACCGGAGAGACCCTCCCCGACGCCGAGCTCGACTCGCTCAAGAACCACGACGCGATCCTGCTCGGCGCGATCGGCGACCCGTCCGTGCCGTCCGGTGTGCTGGAGCGCGGGCTGCTGCTCAAGCTCCGCTTCGCCTTCGACCACTACGTCAACCTGCGTCCGTCGAAGCTGTTCCCCAACACCGCGACCCCGCTGGCCGGGCGCCCCGACATCGACTTCGTCGTCGTCCGCGAGGGCACCGAGGGCCCGTACACCGGCAACGGCGGTTCGCTGCGTACCGGCACCGAGCACGAAGTCGCCACCGAGGTCAGCCTGAACACGGCGTTCGGTGTCGAGCGTGTCGTCCGTGACGCGTACGAGCGGGCCAATGCCCGCCCCCGCAAGAAGCTGACGCTGGTCCACAAGAACAACGTCCTCGTCTACGCCGGCCACATGTGGAAGAACATCTTCGACAAGGTCGGCACGGAATACCCCGAGGTCACCACCGACTATCTGCACGTCGACGCGGCGACGATCTTCTTCGTCACCCAGCCGGAGCGCTTCGACGTCATCGTCACCGACAACCTTTTCGGTGACATCCTCACCGACCTCGCCGCTGCCGTGACCGGCGGTATCGGCCTGGCCGCGTCCGGCAACATCAACCCGACGGGGACCTTCCCGTCGATGTTCGAGCCCGTCCACGGCTCGGCGCCCGACATCGCGGGCACCGGCAAGGCCGACCCGACGGCCACGATCCTGTCCGTCGCCCTCCTGCTGCGCCACCTCGGCTTCCAGGCCGAGGCCGTGCGTATCGAGGAGGCCGTCTCCGCCGACCTCGCGGGACGCGACGGCAGCACCGTCCGCACGACGGACGAGATCGGCGACGCGCTCGCGGCCGCCGTCATCGGACAGGCCTGACGCGACGGCCAGTTCGTCCTCGATCTCTCCGGACGGAGCTCGGGGAGATCGAGGACACACTGCGGCCGACGGCCGCGCAGGAATCGCTGAAGGAGTACAGGACCGTGGGCAAGCACGTCATCATCGTCGGCGGAGGTGCTACCGGAGTAAGCCTCTTCTCGACACTGTCCGGCGTGACTGGCATCTCGTCGATCTCCATCGTCGATCCGAACCCCGTCGGGCTGGGTACGGCGTTCGGCACCACGGATCCGCTGCTGTTGTGCAACACCTCCGTGGACGTCACGTCCATGGACCCCAACGGCGAATCGGACCTGCTCGGGTATCTCACCGGGCGTGGCTGGCCTGTGCACCGCGACGACTTCGTCCCCCGGTACCTCATCGGCCAGTACTGCCGCGAGCGTTTCCTCGAACGCCGCCGCGAGGCCGAGCAGGCCGGAGTCCGGGTCCGGCACCACCTCTCCAGGGCGCAAGCCGTCAGCCCGATCGGTGCCGAAGGCTACGCCGTCGAGCTTGCCGACGGCCGACGCCTCTGCGGCACGGACGTCTTCCTGTGCCCCGGCCTGGACCGGCCGGTCATCCCCGACGTGGTGCGCGACCACCTCGGCAATCCGGCGCTGGCCGTCTCCCCCTACCCGGTCGAAGGACTGCGCCGACTGCCCGAGAACTCCCGGGTGCTCGTCCTCGGAAGCAAACTGGCGGCCGTCGACGCGGCCCTCGTCCTCGGCCGCGCCCGGCACCGGGTGGTGATGGCCTCGGGATCCGGGACCCTGCCCGCGGTCCGTACCCGGCTGCGTCGGCCGGAAACGCCCCGGCTCGACACGGTCGCCTGGAGCGGGCTGTCCCCGGACTCACCGTCCCTCGAGCGGCAGGTGACCCGCCTCGTCCTCACCGCCGTGGCGCAGGCCGCGAACGGCACCGCCCTCCGCTCGCAGACGAGCGTGGCGGCCCGACCCGCCGAACGCCTGGCCGAGGAACTGGAGATCGCCATGACCGGCCGGGCGCACTGGCAGGACACCATCGCGGAGATCATCCAGACGGTCAACGACATCTCCGCCGCCTGGCGGCACACCACCCGGAGCGCTGTCCTCAACCAGTACCGGCATCTCATCTCCCGCTACATCTCCGCCATTCCGGTGCGCAACGCCCGGCTGCTCCTGGGACATCTCACCGATGGAACGCTCTCCGTCGTGCCCGGCATCCCGCAGAGCGTCCTCCCATCCCGGGGCGGAAGCGGATGGCAGGTCCGCTGGGACGGAGCGCCCGCCGAGCATTTCGACCACATCGTCTGCGCCGCCGGCTACCACAAGCCCGCGCTCAGCCGCCTGTCGGACGGCACGCTGCGCCTCGACGGGGCCTCCGGCCCCCGCACGGACCCGTACATCTCCAGCGAGCTGCGCGTCTGTGACCCGCTGACCGGCAAGCCCGAGCGCGTGTGGGTGCTCGGTGCCGCCTCGCACCGGCGTACCGCCATCGTCAACTACCTGAACACGGCAGCCCGTCAGAGCAAGGCCGTCGCGGACCGGTTCGCCGCCGCGAAACCCGAGACCACGTCACTCGTAGGAAGGCTCGCATGATGTTCATCCTTGTCGACCCCGTCTCCACCGGTACGGCCCTGGCGTCGGCGTTCCGCGAGGAGGGAGCTGAGTGCCTGCACCTCTACGACGCCTCACTACGCGACGCCTACGACGCCGACGACTCGCCCCGCACCCTGCTCCACGACGACCTGGCGAAGACGCTCGAAATCCTCGCGGAGCTGCCGCTGACAGCGGTGATCGCCGCCAGCGAGTTCGGGGTGCTGCTCGCAGACGAACTCGCCGCGGCCCTCGGGCTGCCCCACCACCAGCCCGAACTCGCCGCCGCCCGGCGGGACAAGGAGCTGATGGTCCGAGCCCTGGAGCAGGCCGGTGTGCCGACGGCCCGTACCGCATCGGTCCGCACCGAGGGGGAGCTCAGCAGGGTGCTCTCCGGCTGGGACAGCTATCCGGTGATGGTCAAGCCGCGCAACAGCGCGGGCAGCGACGGCTGCACCATCTCCCCCGACCGGCACACCGCGCTCCGGGCATTCCGCGACCTCGTGAACCGTCGCAATCTCATGGGCGAGGTCAACGAGGACGTACTCGTCCAGGAGTTCCTGAGCGGCACCCAGTACATCGTCAACACGGTCAGTATTGAGGGACGGCACCTGGTCACTGATGTGTACGCCGAGCGCATCGACCACATCGACGGCGCGCCTGTGCTCCGCCACATCATCTCCCGGCCGCTGCTGGAGCCGGCTGAGGCGGGCATGGTGGACTACGTGCTGGAGTGCCTCGGGGCCCTCGGCATCCGCGAGGGCGCGGCCCACACCGAGGTGATGCTGACCCCGGCCGGGCCGCGCCTGGTGGAGGTCAACTCCCGCGTCATGGGGCCCTCGTTGGCCCCTGACCCCTATCACGCAGCGTTCGGGTACAGCCATCAGCACCTGGTGGCGGAACGATTCCTGCGGCCCGACGACTTCGCCCGCCGTTTCGAACTGCCCTACACCGCCGCGCGGACCATGGCCAAGATCTTCCTGCGGACGCCCCGTCCGGGAGTCCTGCGCGCGATCGACGGGGCTCGGGTGCTGCGCCGGATGCCCGGCTTCCACAGCATCGACAGGCTGCCCGTCGTCGGTGAGGCCATAAGAGACCGTCACCTCACGACCGGGGCGGGCGGTATCGCCTACCTGGTGCATGAGGACGAGGAGCTGCTGCAGAGCTCGCTCGGTGTCATCCACGCGCTGGAGGACACCGGCGGCTTCTACCGGCTCGACGAACAGGACTGATGTTCATGCCGATCGCACTTATCCTCGTGTCCGTCTTCCTCCAGGCAGGCGCCGAGGGCTTCCTCTCGGGACGGCTCGACGTGACGGCGAGCCTGCGTTTCTCCGTGCTGGCTTTCCTGGTGACCGCGCTCATCTTCACCGCGATCACCTGGCTACGAGGGCGTACCCGGTCGAAGAGGCAGGCCACCGAGGCATCACGCGGGGAGGTGCGACGGCTGCTGTGGGAGATGAACGCCGCGAGCGCGCTGACCTTTCTGGGCTTCTATCTGGCCATGGCCTGGGTACCGGCTGCGCTGGCCGCCAGCCTGGTGGCAGGAGTCGGTCCGCTCGCGGTCGTGCTGATCGGCACCGTACGCGCTAGGAACCCGGGCGGCCCGGCGGGCTGGGCGCGTGCTGTCCTCCTGCTCGCGGTGTCCTTGGCGACTGCGGCATGCGTCCAGCCGGGCTCCCTGCGGGAGGTCGGCTACCTCGTCCACGTCGGCGGGGCGCTCGCCGTGCTCGCCGGGTTCGGCGCAGCGTACCTGGCCGTGGTGTCGCGGCGGCTGGGCGCTCTCGGCGTGGACCCCACCCGGGTGATGGCCCACCGGTTTCATCTCACCTATGTGCTGGCAGGGGCCGTACTCCTGCTGCGCGGCGGGGGCGCTGCGTCAGAGTTGTCCCTTGGCGTCACCGCGCTCACGGCACTGGTCGGCGTGGTCGTCCCGCTGTACCTGCTGCAGATCAGCATCCAGCGCTGCCCGCCGATCGTCACCATGGTGCTGCTCACGGCCGTGCCGGGACTGACCTATGTGGCGCAGGTGGCGTTCGGTGACCCGTTCCGACTGGCCGCCGCCGTGATGGTGGCACTGCTGGTGATCCTGACCGTGGGCTTCGCCGTGCTGGAGGGGCGCACCCGGCGCGGCGCCCCGCCTGGCCCCGACGTTCAGCCCGATCCCGACATCCGTTCCGTCCTCACGGCACGCGCGGACACACCGTCCGTGTCGAGGCCCGTCCCTCACCCGAGTTCATGATCCCAGGAGATTCTGATGACCACCGTTCTTGTCATCGGTGGCGCGGCGCCGAGAGAATCCGGATTCGTCCGGGACATCTGCGAACGGGCGATGGACCAGTTCCTGGCCCGGAACGCCACGGTGATACTTACCGACACCAAGGAGAACCTGGCCGCCGCGCCGGAACTCGTCGCTCGCGCAGCGGTCTCCCACGAGCTGGACTTCGCCGATGCGGCGGCCTGCCGTGACTGGGCGACAGCATTCGCCCGGCACACCCCGGTGGACGCGGTGGTCGGTTTCCGCGAGTACGCCGCCGTCAGCGTGGCCGAGGTGGCGGCCGCGCTCGGTCTGCCAGGCAACCCGCCCGAAGCCGTACGCCGGGTCCGTACCAAGGACGAGTGCCGCGAGTTCCTGCGGCGGCACGGCCTGCGGCAGCCGGAACTGGTGCTGTGCGCCACCGAGCGGGAGGCCGTGGACTTCCTCGCGGCCCACGGCCCCGCGGTCGTGGTCAAGCCCAGGCGCGGCTCCAGCAGCGAAGGCGTACGCAAGGTGTCCGATCCGGCGGCGATGGCGGACGCGTTCGGCGAGGCCCTGGATGCCGAGGGGCTGGTGCTGGTCGAGGAGTTTGTCCACGGGGCCGAGTTCAGCGTCGAGGGCGTCTGCGAGGCCGGTGTTCCGCACGTCCTGGCGGTAACCCAGAAGCATCTGGCGCCGGGTGGATTCGTAGAGATCGGGCATGTCATGCCCGCTCCACTTCCTGATGCGGCGGAGGCAGAGGTCCGGTCCACCGTGACCCGGGCCCTGGGCCTCCTCGGCCTGAACCGGGGGCACTTCCACGTCGAATGCTGGATCACGGAATCCGGCGTCGTCCTGGGCGAGGTGCATGCCCGGCAACCCGGTGACTGGCTCCATTCGATGCTGGAGTGGATCCACCCGGGACTGGAGCTCTACGGCCGCTGGCTCGACGACCTGCTCGGCGTCCCGGCCGCGACCGCCCTGCCGCTCCGCCCGGCCCGCGGCGCGGCCGCCCGCTTCCTGACCCCACCCACCGGCGTGGTCCAGGCGGTCCACGGCTGGTCCGAAGTGACCGCTCATCCCTCGCTGCTGGCCGCGTCCTGTGCTCTTTTCCCCGGCTCGGCCGTCCAGCCCCTCTCTTCCAACCTCGACCGGTGCGGAGCGGTTGTCGTCGGCACGGAGGACGTCGCCACAGCCTCATCGCTTGCCGCACAACTTGTGGCCGACCTCCGGATCGACATGACCGCATGACGTCACAGTCCCTTGGAGTGCCTGCATGGATTTCTCACTCACGCTTGAGCAGCGCCAACTGCGCAAGTCGGTAGTCGCCTTCGCCCGTACCGAACTCTCCGACGGCGCCGAATCGGACCGGACGGGAACCTACGACCGGGCAGGCTGGCAGAGCTGCGCCGACTTCGGCGTGCTCGGCTGGCCGGTGGCCAAGGAATACGGCGGCTCGGGGCTCGACCCGCTGTCCACCGTCATCGCGCTGGAATCACTCGGCTACGCCTGCCGTGACAACGGCTTGGTGTTCGTCGCCAACAACCACCTGTGGGCCTGCGCCGCATATGTGAGCCAGTACGGGACCGACGAGCAGCGGAGGCGTTTCCTGCCGCCGATGTGCGAAGGGCGCCTGATCGGCGCCCACGCACTGACCGAACATGACGCCGGGTCGGACATCCTCTCGCTGCGGACCCGTGCCGTACGCGACGGCGACACCTACGTCCTGAACGGCACGAAGACCTTCATCAGCAACGCGCCGATCGCCGACGTCTTCATCGTCATGACGCGGACCGGGGCGGACGGCCGGGGCCAGGACGCGCTCTCGGCCTTCATCGTCACCCGTGACACACCAGGTGTCACCGTGACCCGCCAGTGGGAGAAATCCGGCCTCCGGGGCTGCCCCATGGGTGAGGTCAGCTTCACCGACGCCCGGATCCCGGCCGAGAACATGCTCGGCCGCCCGGGAGACGGCTACTCGATCTTCACCTCCACCATCGAGTGGGAACGCGCCTTCATGTTCGCCAACCAGGTGGGCGTCATGGAGCGGATCCTGGACGACTGCGTGCAGTACGCCGGCCGGCGACAGCAGTTCGGCCAGTCCATCGGTTCCTTCCAGGCTGTGGCGCACAAGATCGCGGACATGAAGGTCCGGCTGGAACTGGCCCGCCTGATGCTCTACAAGGTCGGCTGGCTCAAGACCGAAGGGCGGCTCGCCCTCGCTGAATCCGTGATCACCAAGCTGTTCGTCAGCGAGAGCCATGTCCAGGCCGCGTTGGACGCGGTGCAGATTCACGGCGCACGCGGCTACCTCACCGACTTCGGTGTCGAACGCGAACTGCGTGACGCGCTCGGCGGCACCATCTACGGCGGCACCTCGGAGATCCAGCGTCAGATCATCTCCGGGCTGGTCGGGCTTCCGGCCGCTGACAGAAGGGACTAGTCCGTTGCACCACTACCGCATCGCGCTGGAAGAGCCGGTTGCCGAAACATCCCGGGGCGAGTTCGAGTCCCGGATCTATTTCGTCTCCGGGCTCATCGAGAAGTTCTCCCTCACCCCGGTGGACGGATGGATCCGGGAAGTGTCGATATCCACTGCCCGGCCGATCGACGAGGCGGACATAACCCGCAAGATCAGCTTGCTGGTGTCCCGCCAGATCACGCCCCTGCTGTCCGTCCCGCAAAAGGAGATCTGGCGCTCGAAGCACCAACCCCACCTGGTCCAGAACGTATTCGAGGACATGCTCGCACGGGGCATGGTCACGGAAGCGGGCGAGGGTCAGATGGCGTTGTCCGGGGACTTCCTCGGGCTGATGGCCTATCTGGACGGAAGGATCCGCGATATCGTCGGCGAAGAATTCAGCGGTCGGGAATACCGTTATCCGACGCTGATTCCGTTCGACGTCATCAAGCGCACCGGATACCTCTCCTCGTTCCCCCAGTACCTCATGTTCGTCACCCGCCTGCACAGCGATCTGGACACCTACGCGGAGTTCCAGCAGGCCTTCTCGGAAGGCGATGCCGACCCGGCGGTGCTGCGGAACTGCGGGCAGGTGGACTACTGCCTGCCGCCGACCATGTGTTTCCACACCTACCACCAGCTGCGTGGCCAGGCGGTCCCCAACGGCGTCGTCACGGCACGCGGCAAGTCCTTCCGGTTCGAGTCGCGCTACAGCCGCTCGCTGGAGCGGCTGTGGGACTTCACCATCCGGGAAATAGTCTTCGTCGGCTCGCGGGACTTCGTCCTCGGCCGCCGGGAGGACTTCATGAACCGGGTCTTCGCACTCGCCGAAGAACTGGAACTCGCCGGGCACTCGGAGCCGGCCAGCGATCTGTTCTTCCGGCAGGACGACACCGCGGAGCAGATCGCGACGCAGCGGCTGATGGAGCTCAAGTACGAACTGCGGCTGCCGGTCGCAGCCGACCGCACGATATCCGTCGGCTCCTTCAATTTCCATGAGCGCTTCTTCGCCGAGTCCTTCGACATATCCCACACGGACGGAGTCCCGGCATACACGGGATGTGCCGGTATCGGACTGGAGCGGATCACCTACGCGTTCCTGTGCCAGCACGGACTGGACCCCGGGCAGTGGCCGGTCGCCGCCCGCCGCGCCCTTTCCCTCGCCCTGTAAGGAGAAGAGAGCATGACGAGTGAACTCGTCCAGCACATAGGTGTCATCGGAGCCGGAACCATGGGTGTGGGTGTCTCCCACCTCTTTGCGCAAGCAGGTTTCCCGGTCACCCTGACCGACATCTCGAACGCGGCCCTCGACGTGGCGCGCAAGAAGATCGCGCGCAACGCCATGACGTATCGCATGCTGCGTCCCGAGCAGACGGCCGGTCCCGAGGAGATCCTCTCCCGTATCCACCTCACCACCGACGTCAATGCCCTCCAGAACTCCGACTTCGTGGTGGAGAACGCCACGGAAGACTGGGGGATCAAGGAGGAGATCTACCGGGAGATCGACGGGATCTGCCCTTCCCACTGCATCTTCGGAGTCAACACCTCGGCTATTTCGATCACTCGGGTCGCTGCTCTGACACTGCGTCCGGGGCAGGTCGTCGGAACCCACTTCATGAACCCCGCGCCCCTCAAGCGGGTAGTCGAGGTCATCCGGGGTTTCCATACATCCGAGGAGACCCTGAAAGGCACCCGCGATCTCCTCTCGCGTGCCGGGAACGAGGGCATCGTCGTCAACGACTCGGCGGGCTTCGTGACCAACCGCGTCATGATGCTCACCGTGAACGAGGCCGTCTGCCTGCTGGAGGAAGGCGTCGCCACCGCGCCGGAGATCGACCGCCTCTTCAAGGACTGCTTCGGCCACACCATGGGGCCGCTCGAGACCTGCGACCTCATCGGCCTGGACACGGTGCTGTATTCCCTCGATGTCCTCTACGACAGCTTCAACGACCCGAAATACCGGCCGAGTCAGTTGCTGAAGAAGATGGTCTATGCGGGACAGCACGGCCAGAAGAGCGGAAGCGGATTCTACAGCTATTGCTGACGGCTGACGTAATAACGCGGACGGACGGCAGACGCCGGCGGACGCTACACCAAACCAGAGAGGCAGCCCCCATGAGTAATCCGCGCCTTCAGATCCGAGAGTTCTTCACGTCCCGCGCCAATGGAATGGAACTCGGCGACGACCAGGACATCTTCGACACCGGATATGTCACGTCGATGTTCGCTCTGCACGCCCTCACCTGGGTGGAGAAGACGTTCGATCTCGACATCGCCAGTGAAGACCTCATGATCGACAACTTCCGGACCATCAACGCGCTCGTGTCATTCGTGGAACGCAAGGAGTACTTGGCCGCGGCCGACGTGGCCCAGGTCTGACGTGGGGCTTCCCGCACCGCAACTGCTCGGCCCGCACACCGGCACCCGGATCCCGTTCCCGTCACACACCGTCGACCTGTGGGCCGCCGAGGTCGGCGACTGCGACCCGGCCGGACTGCGGTACGCCGCGGACGGGCTGCTGCCCGCGTCGGAACTCTGCAGGTCCGCCGGGATCCACGCCGAACCGGCCAGGCTGGAGTTTCTCCTCGGCCGGATGCTGCTCCGCTCCTGCCTCACCCGCTACTTCGGCGGCGCGCCCGCCACGTGGCCGTTGCGGATGGGGGCGGACGGCAAGCCGGGGCTGGCCGGACTGGGCGGTAGCGGGATGCCCCGCGTTTCGTTCAACCTGTCGCACTCCGAAGGGCTGTGCCTGCTGGGATTCACCGGCGGGCCCTCCCTCGGCGTCGACATCGAGCAGCTCCGGCCGGTCGACGACGAGGAGTCGCTCAGTGCCGTCCTGCTGACCCGCGCCGAACGGAGGTCGCTGGCCCAGCAGCCTCACGAGTCGCGGACCCGGCAGTTCTTCGAGCGATGGGTGCTCAAGGAGGCGTACGCCAAGGCTCTGGGCACGGGGATCTCCACACAGTTCGGCGGGGCGGGCTTCATCGTCGGCCCGGGGGCGCCGCCCCGCCTGGAACCCGGGCCGGCCACGCCCCGGGACGCCGAGTCCTGGGTGTTCCGGCTGCTCGACCTGCACCCCGGGTTCGTGGCAGCGGTCGCCGTGCCCCGGCCGGGGCACGGGCCGGCCGTCTCCTTCGCGCTGCGCCGGGTTACTCCGTTCCGCGCCGTCCGGCTGAAACCCCTGACCGACCGGGACGGTGACGGAATGCTCCGGGCCGGCCCGCGCTCCTCCCACCCACCACTCGCACGAAGAGGCCCAACATGACGAGGATCTATGTCTTTCCCGGTCACGGTTCGCAGAGTGTCGGCATCGGACAGGACCTCTTTGCCCGGTATCCCGACCTGGTCCGCGAAGCCGACTCCGTACTGGGCTACTCGATCGAGGAGCTCTGCCTCAGGGGGCCCGCGGAGCGGCTGAGCGACAACCGCTTCACCCAGCCCGCGATGTACGTCGTCGGCGCGCTGAGCTATCTGGACCACGTGGCGGACAGCGGCCACCTGCCGGACGTCGTGGCGGGCCACAGCCTGGGCGAGTACGTCGCCCTGTTCGCCGCCGGGGTCTTCGACTTCCGTACCGGGCTGGAGATCGTCGACCGACGCGCAGAGCTGATGAACGCGGAGGCGACCGGCGCCGTCATCGCCGTGATCGGCCTGCACCCGCGCCGCATTCGCGAACTGCTGGACCTGCACAGCTGCACGGCCGTGGACTTCTCCGGCCTCAACTCGCCGGAGCAGACGGCGCTGTCAGGCCCCCGGGAAGAACTGTCGCATGCGGCCGAGATCCTCGGCCGGGAAGCTGAGGCCGTCTTCTGGATCTCCCGGACCAGCGCGTCGCACTCCCGGTACCTGGAGCCCGCCGCCCGGAAGTTCCGGGACGCCCTGGCCTCGTACCCGCTGCGGACGCCCCAGTTCCCGGTCTTGTCCAACGTCACCGCGCAGCCGTACGAGGGAGCGGACCAGATCGCCGACATGCTGGTGCGGCAGCTGACCCACCCCGTGCGCTGGACCGAGATCGTGCAGTATCTGGCCGCGTACCCGGCGCCGGAGTTCCGTGAGATCGGTCCCGGAACGGTGCTCACCGGCCTGATCAGGACCATCCGCCAACACCCCGTGGAGGCCCCGTCCGCAGGGGAGATCCGCGTCGCCCCCGCCGATGTCACCGCCTTCGGCATCGCGAGCGGCGACAACAACCCGTTGCACACAGACGCCGGTTACTCCCACACCACGCCGTTCGGTGAACCCATCGCACACGGCGTGCTCGGCGTGTTCTCCGCGTTGGCCCAGCTCTCCGCCGTCCCGAACCGGCGGCTGCGCCGGCTACGGGCGCGGTTCCAAGGCCCGCTCTTCACCGGCCGGACCTACCGCGTGGCCGTCTCCGGGCCCGCGGACACCGCCGCCATACGGGTCATGGACGGCGGCAACGTCCTGCTGGAGATCGAAGCCGTCTTCGAGGAGGGCGCCGTCGGCACCCTTCACCAGGACGCGCGCGGCGAGGCTCCCGATCCGCGGCTCATACCGGATCCGGCCGATGTCTCCTGGCCCGACCTGGTCCCTGGCCTGACCTCGGAAGGTGAGTACGTCCCCGACGAAGAGCAACTCCGGGCACTCGTTGAACGGTTCGGGCTGGCGGCTCGCGGCGTGGGCCAGGCCGAGGCCGCGGCCCTGGCCTGGACCAGTCATCTGGTCGGGACCCGGATCCCGGGCAGGGCGGCGCTCTTCCGCGAGCTGTCCATCGAATTCTTCCGCCCCGAACAGGACTTGGATCAGCGACCGGACCGCGACACCCCGGGCAGCGTCGCCCACGGACGTGCCGAGGTGACCTGCGTCGACCGCGAACTGCGGATGATCTGGCTCGACGGCGAACTGACCATGCCGGGCCTGACTGCACGCGCCAAGCTGCAGTCCTTCGTCCGGCAGGACCCCGCGGAGCCCTCCTTCGACCTCGTGGCGCGGCTGTCATCGCCGGGCCGTTCCCTGGAGGGGAAGGTGGCCCTGGTGGTCGGCGGAAGCCGGGGCTTGGGGGCGTCATTGGCCCTGGCGCTCCTCGACCAGGGCTGCACGGTGTACATCGGCTTCCACCGCAGTGGCGAAGCGGCCGACCGGCTGCGTACCGGCCTCGGGGACGCGGCCGACCGGCTGCGGCTGCTTCCTGGCGACGCTGCCGACAACGCGTGGTGCCAGGCGGCCCGTTCCCAGATCGTCGCCGAGCAGGGCCGCCTGGACATCCTGATCCTCAGCGCCTGCCCGCCGGTCAACGTGGTCCCGCTCGACGCGTCCGGCGACGAGCGGGCGGCGGCCTATCTCGCGCAGAGCGTGGCGCTGGTCAGGACACCGCTGGCGGCGATGATTCAGGAGGTCTCGGATCGCGGCGGCTGGAGTGTGGTCATCTCCTCGACCGAGGTGTCCCGCCCTTCGATGGGCTGGTCGCACTACGTCACCGCTAAGCACGCGGTCGAGGGCTTGGTCCAGGCAGCCGCTCGGGAATACCCGGACGGGCGCTTCCTGATCGTGCGGCCGCCACGGCTGGAAACCTCGCTCACCAGCCCGGGGGTGGGGCATGCGGCACGCCGTACCGAGCCGGTGGCCGTCGCCGTGGTGAACCGGATCCTGGACGGTGTCGAGCCGGGTGTGCCGGGGCTGCTGGAGGAGTTCCCCGACGCCGGTGAAGAGGAGACCCAGGCGGCGGCCGAGGCCTCGGCGGCGCCACCGCCATCCCTCGGGCGGCTTGTCGTGGCGGCCACCTTCACCGCCGAGCCCGTTGCGGACTCCCTGCGCTTCTGGGAACGGCAGCTGGACCTCGGCATGGAGGTGACGTTCGCCCAGTACGACCAGGTGTTCCAGTCCCTGCTCGATCCGGCGGGCGCCTTCGGGGCGAACGACCGGGGCGTCAACGTGATTCTGCTGCGGCTGGAGGACTGGCTGGCCCCGCGATCGTCGGACCGGACGGTCGACTGGGAAGCCGCACGCGGCGTGGCCGATGAGTTCGGCCAGGCAGTGGAACGTTTTGCCTCGGTCAGCAAGGTTCCGCTCCTGGTCTGCTTCTGCCCTCCGTCACCCCTGCTCACCGCCGCCAAGGGCCGCCGGCTCATGTACGCAGACCTGGAGCGGGACCTGAGCGACCGGCTGCGGTGCCTGCCAGGCGTCCAGGTCGTCGCGGACGACACATGGCACGGTGCGTACGTGGTGCCGGACGGCCACGACGCGGCGCGCGACGAGATGGCCCACATCCCCTATACGCCGGAGGCGTTCAACGCGCTCGGTGCGGCGGTGATGCGCGCGGTGCACGCCGTGACCAGGACACCGTTCAAGGCCCTGGTCCTCGACTGCGACAACACCCTGTGGGCCGGTGCCGTGGGTGAGGAAGGCACCGAGGGCATCCGGTTCGGGTCCGGGCACCGGTACCTCCAGCAGTACGCGGCCGACCTGAGCGAACGCGGGATCCTGGTCTGCCTGTGCAGCAAGAACGCCGCGGAGGACGTCACGGCGGTCTTCGAGGCGCACCCCGGCCTGCCTCTCACCGCCCGCCACCTGGCCGCCTCCCGGGTCAACTGGGAAGCCAAGTCCGACAACATCCGCTCCCTGGCCGAGGAGCTCGGCATCGGGACGGACAGCATCGTCTTCCTCGACGACAACCCGGTCGAGATCGCCGAGGTCAGATCCCGGGTGCCGGAGGTGCTGTCGCTCCAGCTGCCCGCCGATCCGGAGCAGCTGCCCGCCTTCATCGACCACCTCTGGGCGTTCGACCGGCTGGCGGTGACGGAGGAGGACCGGCTGCGCACCGAGGCGTACCAGGTGAGCGGCCGCCGCAAGGAGTCCGAGCGCGGGGCGATCAGCTTCGCCGACTTCATCGAGAGCCTGGACCTGCGCATCGACGTCCACGAGCCCTCGGCCGAGCAGCTGGGGCGGCTGAGCCAGCTCAGCCTGCGCACCAATCAGTTCAACCTCACCGCCCTGCGGCTGACGGAACCCGAAATCCGGGACGCTCTCACGAAGGGCCACACCTTCTGGACGGCGGAGGTGTCCGACCGGTTCGGCGACTACGGTCTGGTCGGTGCCGTCATGGTCCACCGGCAGGAGGACCGCCTGTTGGTGGACAATCTGCTGCTGAGCTGCCGGGCCCTCGGCCGGGGCGTGGAGCACGCGATCCTGGCCCGGGTCGGCGAGTTCGCGGTTCGGACCGGTCTGAACGCGGTCGAGATCAGCTGCGTGGCGACGGACCGGAACGCGCCCGCACGGCGCTTCCTGGCCGGCATCGGTGCCGGCTTCGAGGCCGAGTCGGCGTCCGGGGACGGCCTGGAGCTGCGGTACCGGGTACCTGCCGAAGCGCTCGCGGCCGTCACCTTCCGGCCGCAGGACATCGAAGCGGCCGACGGCGCGGTCCAGCGGCCCGTTGCCACCGGCGGCAGCGCACCGGACCGGCGCATGCGCGCGGCGGACCTGTCCGTCATCGCTTACGAGCTCAACGACGTCGCACTCATCGACGCGCGACTGCGCGGCGTTCCCTCCCAGGCACCCGTGTCGGCGCCCGTACTGCCCGCACACACCTCCCTCGACCACTCGGCCGCGGGCGACGCCGGACGGCTCTTCGCCGAGGCATGTGCGCTGATCACGGAGGAGATCGGCCGTGTGTTCCCGGAGCTCCCCGTCCCACCGCGTCCCGACACGACGTTCGACCGGCTGAGGCTCACCTCCTTCATGATCGTCGACATCACCGTCGCGCTGGAGAGGAAGCTCGGCCGGCTGCCCAAGACATTGTTCTTCGAGTACAAGGACATAGCCGGGGTCGGCCGGTACCTGGTCGAGAAGTGCGCGGGCCCGCTGGCCCGCTTCACCGGTCTCCCTGAGGCGCGAACCGTCACCCGGGCCCGCACCCGCCCCGCCGAGGAGCCGGCGGTGACGGCATCGGAGGAACCCATAGCCATCGTCGGCCTGGCCGGACGGTACCCGGGGGCCCGTGATGTCGAGCAGCTGTGGGAACTCCTGGCGAAGGGCGGCAGCGCGGTCGGTGAGATCCCCGCCGACCGCTGGGACCACAGCCGTTACTACGACGCGGACGGCGAGGACGAGGGCAAGACCCACTCCAAGTGGGCCGCGCTCATGGACGGCGTCGACGGCTTCGACTCGCTCTTCTTCAACATCTCGCCGCGCGAAGCGGAGCTGATGGACCCACAGCAACGGCTGTTCCTGGAAGTGGCCTACGAGGCGATGCAGGACGCCGGACACACCCGGGCGACCCTGGGGGACGAGGTGGGCGTCTACGTCGGCGCGATGGCCAACGACTACGGTCTGCTCAGCGCGGAGGCGGCCCTCAAGGGGAACAGCCCCTATCCCTACTCGGTGAACTACCAGCTTGCCAACCGGGTTTCGTACTTCCTCGACCTCACCGGCCCGAGCCTGACGGTCGACACGGCCTGCTCCAGCTCCCTCGTCGCGGTGCACCTGGCCTGCGAGGCCCTGCGCCAGGGCGTCGTCTCGGCGGCGATCGCCGGCGGGGTGAACGTCATCGCCCATCCCTCACGCCACATCCAATACGGGAACATGGGCATGCTGTCGCGCACCGGCGCCTGCAACGCCTTCGGTGAGGGTGCCGACGGCATCGTGCTCGGCGAAGGCGTGGGGGCGGTCGTATTGAAACGGCTGCGGCAGGCGCAGGCAGACGGTGACCACATCCACGGAGTCATCCGGGGTAGTTGGACCAGTTCGCAGGGACGCACCAGCGGCTTCACCGTGCCCAGTCCGGAATCCCAGGCACGGTTGATCACCCGCACCCTTGAACGGGCCGGGCTCGCACCACGATCGGTCAACTACGTGGAGGCGCACGGCACCGGGACCAATCTGGGTGACCCCATCGAGATCAGGGGCCTGACCAAGGCGTTCGAGGCCGGCAGCCATGCCGGCGGGCCATGCGCCGTGGGCAGCGTGAAGACGAACATCGGACACCTGGAGTCCGCCGCGGGCATCGCGGGACTGACCAAGGTCCTGCTGCAGCTGCGGCACGGCTTCATCGCCCCGTCCCTGCACTCCGGAAGGACCAACCCGTACATCGACTTCGCGAGCACCCCTTTCTTCGTCCCGCAGGAGCTGAGCCCCTGGCCGCGTCTCGTCGAGGAGCGGCAAGGCGTCCGTACGGAGGCGCCGCTGCGCGCGGGAGTCAGCGCCTTCGGCGCGGGAGGCGTCATCGCCCACCTCATCGTCGAGGAAGCCCCGCGGTCTGACGTCTCCCCGCGTCGACCGGCACCCCGCGGTGCCGAACTGATCGTGCTCTCGGCCAACGTCCCCCAGGCCCTGACCGATTACGCCCGACGCCTGCACGCCCACCTGAGCGACCGGCCGTTCGACCTGGCCGACGTCGCATACACCTTGAGGGCGGGACGGGAGGCGCTCACCTTTCGGGTGGCCTTCGTCGTCCGGTCCGGCGTGGAACTGCTCAAGGCCCTCGAGGAGTTGGTCCACAACGGCTCCGCAGGGATTCCCGGCGCGGTCAGCGGCACCGTGAGTGATGGCGGGACGCCGGTGGACGTCCTGCCGGAGGGGCTGCACGCCCTGGCCGACCTGTGGTGCCGGGGCGGCGACGTCCCGTGGTACCGACTCCCGGGCCACAGCGTCCGCCGGAGGGTGCCGCTGCCCACCTACCCGTTCGTCCCGGCACGCCATTGGCTGCCGCGCCCCGCTGGTGCCCTGCAGACCGCGCAGACCACCGAGGCCGCATGTGTCGTGGCGACCGCCGTGGCCGAACCTCAAGCAGTCGTCTGTGCGGCGTCGCCTGGAGCAGAAGACCGGACGCAGCGAGTGCTGGCCGACCGTTTGCATCCGCTCGTCCCCATACTGGGCGAACGCCTGCGCCGGATGGTTGCGGAGCTCACGAAGATCAGTCCTGCGGATGTGGAACTGGCCAGGGACTTCGCCGAGTTCGGGATGAATTCCGTCATGCGGGCCCGGCTCAGCAGCCTGCTCAACAAGGAGCTGGGCCTGCAACTCAACGTCGTCGTGCTGTTCGACCACCCGAGCGTGGAACTGCTGACTCGGCACCTGGTCCACACGGAGGAGGAGGCGATCACCCGGCACGTCGGGCGCCCCCAGTAAGGGCGGTCCCTGGTCTCCGAAGCCTTCGCGGCCCTGTGGTTCTGGGGTTGCGAAGGCTTCGACGTTTCGTCAGACGCCGACTTCGGCGGACTCTCTCACCGGTCCCGTACGTGCCCCTGAGCCCGTACGTGCGTAGTGCCCCGGCGTCGTGCCCAGGATGCGCTTGAAGTGTCGCGTGAGATGGGACTGGTCGTAGAAGCCTGCAGCCGTCGCGACGGCGCGCGGCGGCAGACCGTCCAGCAACAGCCGTCGCGCGAGATCGACGCGGCGTCCGGTCAGGTACTTGTGCGGCCCAATGCCGAACTCAGCGCTGAACGCCCGCACCAGATGGGCGGGATGGGCATGCAGCACATTCGACGCCTGCTGAAGGGTGATGCCGTCGACATAGTGCTCATCGAGCAGATCGCGGAGGCGGCGGGCGATGCCCGGGTCATGTAAGGGCGATCTCGAGTGCACCTGCTTCTGCATGTGATCCTGCAGTCTTTCGGAGACGAGGGCGAGGCGGCTTTCGGCCTCCAGCTCCTCGCCGGGAAGTATCAGGGAACTGTGGAGCAGATGAATCTGGTGGCGCAGGGCGTGATCGTCCAATACCGGACTGTCGACCGCGAGCCCGACGAGGTCTTCGCTCAACTGCGTCGAGTCCAGATAGAGCACTCGCTTGCGGAAGCCCTGGGGCGTGACCGCGCAGCCGTTGTGCGGTACATGGGGTGGTAGCAGCGTGACCAACTCGGCCAGGGCGCCGTGTTCATGGCGATCCAGGTCGTACTTCACCATACCCTCGTCGACGATGAGAAGCGTCCACGAATCGTGCGTGTGCATGGGGTAGACGTGATCGGTGAAGCGAGCATGGAAGACCTCAGTGATGCCCTGGACGGGTGGACTCCATGCTTTGATGTCCGGACGAGCGATCATGCAAGAAACGTACAAGACTTCCCCGGAGCCACCTAGCAGAATCCAGTATATGGAACCTGAGAGCCAGATTGTCCGCTTTGACACCAAGATCGCCGTGCTGTTGCGCGAGGACCTCGAGACGTGGCAGCGACTGAATGTAACCGCCTTTCTGGTCAGTGGGATCGGTGCGGGTGCTCCGGAAGTGATCGGTGAGCCTTACGAGGACGCGGATGACACCCGGTACCTTTCGATGTTCAGGCAGCCGGTGCTGGTCTTCGAAGGCACCAAGGATATGCTGAAGAATTCACACTCCCGCGCGATCGGTCGGGATGTGCCGATGTCCGTATTCACCTCCGATTTGTTTGTCACGAACAACGACCGGGACAACCGGGCCGCTGTGCGCGTGGTTTCCAAGGACCAGCTCGACCTTGTGGGACTGGCCGTATACGGTCCGAAGAACGCCGTGGACAAGATCCTCAAGGGTGCGCGAATGCATCCCTGAGCCGGCGCTCCCGTTCAAACCTTTCCCTTACCCGTCGGCATGCCGCGCCGACGGGTGAGGCCACAGACTCACAAGACTCATGGTGCGGAGCTTCTGGCATGCCAAAAATAACCGGTCGGCGAAGTGAATCCGCTGATGCGCATCTCTATCTGTTGATGACGATGGCTTTCTTCGGCAGCGCGTTCGCGTGCTCCAAGGTGGTCGTGGGAGATGTGCCGCACCAGGTTGCCGCAGCGTTGCGATTCGGTGGTGGGGCCGTCATCCTCGTGGCGCTCCTCGCGCTGTGGGGCGGTGGCTCCAAGGGGAAGGAGCTGACCTCGTGGCGCGAGGTCGTCCGCGCCGGATCCGTAGGACTGGTGGGAGTATTCGCGTACAACCTGTTCTTCTTCTGGGGGCTTTCTCTCGCACCATCGATCGACGGCAGCATCATCGTCCCGGTACTGAGCCCGGTACTGACCACAGGTGCTCTCATTGTCATGGGTTGGGAGGCTGCTTCGCCCGCTCGACTCTGCGGACTCGCCCTTGGCGTGGTCGGCGCGGCGGCGTTCTTCGTCGGAGTCGGCGACACCGGCTCAGAGTTGAGCGGGTCACGCCTTACCGGGGACTTCATTTTCCTTCTCGGAGCGGCTTCCTGGGCCGCGTACAGCATCGCGTCAAAAAAGGTGCTGGTCGGTATGAATCCGCTGCGCGCCACAACGTACGGAACGGTCGCCGGTGCGCTGGGGCTGATCATCCTCTCCATTCCGTCGCTGCCCGAGACCGAGTGGAGCAGCCTGACCGGTAGTACCTGGATGATCATCATATATCTCGCTGTCGGCCCCACCGCCGCGGCCTATGTCTTCTATTACCGCGGGTTGCGCGTGGTCAGCCCGTCAACAGCCACCATCATGATGTTCACGGTGCCCGTGTTCGGCGTTACCTGTTCTGTGATCTTCTTGGATGAATCCTTCACCGGACTGCAATTGGTCGGCGCGGTTGTCATGATTGTCGGAGCACTGCTCGCGGTGACCCAGGGTCGCTTCAGGCGGAGCGGGAACACCTCGGTTCCCAGGCCCGTCAAGCGCACCGACGACAGCGAATCACTTCAGCAGAGCTGATTCTCCGCACCACAGTTCCACCGGCCCGGCGCGGCCTCGGAAGCTGATGACAATGGCGTCGCAGCCCCTCGAAAACTGTACTAAAGCAATCTGACACCATGCGAAGTCTGACCGACCATGGTTTCAGATTTGAGTCTGCACAGGGGGATGTGACTCTATGTCTGATGTTGAGTTTCGAGTACTTGGTCCGCTTGAATTAGAGATTGCCGGTGAACGAATACCACTGCGGGGAACGAAACATCAGGTTGTGATTGGGGCGCTGCTCACCGCGGACGGGCACCGCATGTCCATGGCTCGGCTGGTCGACGCCGTATGGGGGGATAATCCGCCCAGCACGGCCAGAAAGCAGATTCGCAACGCCGCCTCCGATCTCCGCAATTTCCTCAGCGACAGTGGTGCCACCATTACCCCGGCGGCTGACGGGTACCAGCTGGATATCGCGGGAGCCGACCTCGATCTGCGCTCCTTCCGGCGGCGGGTCGCGGAAGCGCGGGAGCACCTCACTTCAAACCGATTGACCGAGGCAATCGCGGAGTACCGCTGCGCGCTGGCGCTATGGGGCGGGCCGGCCCTCTCCGGCCTCGGCAGCACCGCGCTCCAGGCGCAGGTCGCCGGGCTCAACGAGGAACGGCTGTCGGTTCTCGAAGAATGTGCGGACCTGGAACTGGACCAGGGAAACCACAAGGCGCTGGTCAGCGAACTCTCCACCTGGGTAGCCGAATACCCGCTCAGGGAACGGATCGTCGCCCAGTACCTGCTCGCGCTCTTCCGCTCCGGTGCCCGGGCGCGCGCCCTGACACTGTACGACCGGACGCGGCGGACCCTGGCCGAGTCCCTCGGTCTCAGCCCCGGGGCCGAACTGCAGGAACTGCACCAGCAGATGCTGCAGGAGGACGAAAATGCCGCCGTCTCCGCCCAGGTCCCGCTTGTCACCGGATTCGGCCGATGCGATCTGCCCCTGGACATCCGGGAGTTCACCGGTCGCCGCGACGCGCTGACTGAACTGCTGGTGGAACTACCGACGGCCGACCGGCGGGCCGGCGACCGGTCGAGCGGGCAGGTCGTCGTCATCGACGGCATGGGCGGGGCCGGGAAGACCACCCTTGCCGTGCATGTGGCGCACCGGCTGGCGTCGCGATACCCCGACGGGCAGTTCTTCCTTGACCTGCAAGGACGCTCCGCCGACCATGATCCGGTCCCCCTTGGGACCGCCCTGCGCAGGCTGCTGCGCACCACGGGGTTGCCGGACAGTGAAATCCCTCATTCCATCGAGGACATGACCACACTGTGGCGGTACCGGCTCGCCGACCGCCGGGTGTTGCTCGTGCTGGACAACGTCGCCAGTTCCGAGCACATCCGTCCGCTGCTGGCGGGCGGCCCTGGCTGCCTCACCCTCGTCACCAGCCGCCGCTGCCTCACCAATCTCACCTCCGCGTGGCTGGTCTCGCTCGACGTGCTGCCCCGGAACGAAGCGCGAGAGCTGTTCTACCGGCTGGTGGGCGACCGGTGTCCCGCGCCTGAGCCCGACCGCGTGGACAGCGTCCTTGAGTACTGCGGCTACCTGCCGCTCGCCATCGTCGCGGCGGCGGCGCGGCTGCGCCACCGGCCCACCTGGCCCGTGTCCTATCTGGCGGCCCGGCTCGCGGCCCCCGAGCGCCGACTGGCCGAACTCCAGACCGAGAGCGGCGGACTGGTGGGCTGCTTCCTCGCCAGCTACCGCTACCTGAGTACCGAGCAACAGCGGTTGATGCGACTGCTGGACCTCATCCCCCGACGCGAAGTGGACGTCGAGAGCGTGTCCGTCCTGCTGGACCTCCCCGTCATCCACGCGGAGTTGCTGCTCGAAGGGCTGATGGACGAGCACCTGCTCCAGCAGCCGCGTCCCGGCAGCTACCAGATGGCTGATCTGCTGAGGGTGTACGGCACGGAGATGTCCAACCTGATCGACTCCCAGGACACCCGTGACGCGGCACTCAAGCGCATGGACGAGCACGGACTCACACGTGCCTCGGTGCCGACATGCCGAATTTCGCAGGGCCACGTCCGGGCCGTTCTGCGCTGATCCGGATCGCGTCGGCCGCATCTCGTCCCCGTACCGCGTCGCCCCTTCGGCAAGCCGCCGCGCGCGCCGTCCGCTCCGTTCTCTTCGCACTGTGACGCGTCACACCGCGGGCGCGCTCTCGCACACCAACTCCTCGCGCACACACTTCTACGGAGATACCTCATGACCGGGAATCCCGCCGCAGACTTCTTTCTGGCCATCGCGATCGCACTGGGCGCGGCACGGGCCTTCGGTGCCGCGGCCCGCCGCATCGGCCAACCCGCCGTGGTGGGCGAGATATGCGCGGGCATACTCGCCAGCCCCATGGTGCTGTCTGCCTCGGTGAGCGAAGCGCTCATACCCAGCAGCGTGAAACCGCTCCTGTCGGCCCTGGCCAACGTCGGCCTCGCCACCTTCATGTTCATCATCGGCTACGAGTTGGACGGCTCGTTCCTGCGACGGGGCCAATCCGCCGCACTGAAGCTGGCAGCCGGTTCCGTGCTGATCCCGTTCGCCGGCGGCGTCGCGGTGGCCGTGCCACTGGCGGCCACCTACGCGCCGGGGAGCCGTACCGCGTTCTGCCTGTTCGTCGGCATCGCCATGTCGGTGACCGCCTTCCCCGTATTGGCGAGGATCCTGGCCGACCGAGGGCTCAACCGGCAGCCGATCGGCGGCCTGGCGCTCGCGGCGGCGGCGATCGGGGACCTGGTGGCGTGGGTCTGCCTGGCCGGTGTGATCGCCTTCGCGGGTGTCTCGGGACAGTGGCGTGTCGCGCTCCTGCCAATCTATCTCCTGGTGATGGTCACCGCGGTGCGCCCGCTGCTGGCACGGGCGCTGCGTGCCGCCGACCGACGCGGAACGCCGTCCACCACACTGCTGCCCGCGCTCGTCGTTGTGCTCATGCTGTCCTGCTCGGCGACCGAGTGGTTGGGGATCCACTTCATCTTCGGGGCCTTCACCTTCGGCGCGATGATGCCCAAGTCGGCCCTGGAGCACATGCGCATCCGGGTGATCGAGCAGATGGAACACGCCGGGCTCATCCTGCTGCCGCTCTACTTCATCGTGGCGGGAACGAAGGTCAACCTGGACGGCTTCGACGCGGCGATGCTCGGCACGCTGCTGGCGGTGATCGCCGTGGCGATCGGCACGAAGGGCGTGGGTGCCTACGCGGGTGCCCGGCTGTCCGGCCTGCCGCACAGTGACGCGCTTCCCCTCTCCGTACTGATGAACACTCGTGGGCTCACAGAGGTCGTCATCGTCGCGGTGGCGCTCGACCTGGGCCTCATCGACGGGAACTTCTACTCGATGATGGTCGTGATGGCCGTATTGACCACCGCGATGACAGGCCCTCTGCTGAAGTTGGTCGGCGCCGGTGGTCACGATTCCAGGGCGGCGGCTCCTTCCGGCGCCGTGGAAACCGCCGTAACGCGCCGACCGGTCGACGAGATCGCCCAGAAGGCCCCGGCGAGGACGGAATAGGGACGCATCAAGGACGCCCCTCGATAGCTTCATTTCATCACCGGCTGAACCATCTATCTTATAGGCCCTCGGTCATTGTTCCGAAGGGTGACCAGGAGGCAGGTATGTCCGAGGTACCGCCGTCTTTGCTCCTTCCGTCCCGACTCAAAACCCCTTCCGGACCGCACCGTCCGGACCAGCAGTGGTGGAATCCGCAACGGGCTTCCGCTATGCCGGCCCACCGGTACGTGCGTACCGAGGCCAGACTTCCTGAGGAACTCACCCACCGGACGTGGCCGACGAAGTCACTTGGCCGGGCACCGCTTTGGGCGTCGGTCGACCTGCGTGACGGAAACCAGGCGCTGGCCAATCCGATGGATACCCGTCGCAAAAGCCTGATGTTCGAACTGCTGGTGCGGATGGGTTTCAAGGACATTGAGGTCGGCTACCCTTCGGCAAGCGACGCCGACTTCTCCTTCCTCCGTGAGCTGATCACCCAGGACCGCATTCCTGACGATGTGACGATTTCCGTGTTCACTCCCGCGAAGCCGGAATTGATCGACCGGACCTTTGAGGCGATCGAGGGCGCGGAGCGCGCGATGGTCCACCTCTGCAACGCGACGGCGTGCCTGTGGCGTGAGGTCGTCTTCTCCATGACCGCCGACGAGGTGGAGAAGATGGCGGTCGGGTCCGCCGAGCACGTGGCCCGGCGCGCGAACGAAATGACCGGTACGAAGCTGCGCTTCGAGTACTCCCCGGAGACATTCAATGTGACCGAGCCGGAGTACGCCCTCCGGGTGTCGAACACCGTCGCCTCGATCTGGGACGCCAGTCCTGACCGCCCGGTGACCCTCAACCTGCCGACCACGGTGGAGACCGACTCACCGAACGTGTTCGCAGACCAGGTCGAGTGGATGCACAACAACCTCGACAACCGTGACTCGATCATCCTCTCCGTGCACCCGCACAACGACCGGGGAACCGCGGTGGCCTCGGCGGAACTAGCCATCATGGCCGGGGCCGACCGGGTCGAGGGCACTCTCTTCGGCAATGGTGAGCGCACGGGCAACGTCTGTCTGGCGACCATGGCCCTCAACCTGTTCAGTCAGGGCGTCGACCCCCAGCTCGACTTCTCCAACATCGACGAGATCCGCGACACGGTGGAGTTCGCCAACCAGATCCCCGCGCACCCGCGCCACCCCTACGTCGGCGATCTCGTCTACACGGCCTTCTCCGGTACGCACCAGGACGCCATAGCCAAGGGCCTTGCAGCCCTCGACGCGAAGGCCATGGCGGCCGGCACCACCACGGTCGACCAGCCGTGGGGCGTCCCCTACCTCGCCATCGATCCCAAGGACGTCGGGCGCAGCTACGAGTCTGTGGTCCGGGTGAACAGCCAGTCGGGGAAGGGCGGCATCGCCCACGTACTCAAGAGCGTCTACGGCCTGGACCTGCCGCGCAGCATGCGCATGGAACTGGCCCGCCGGGTGCAGCGGGTCGCCGACGAGAACGGCGCGGAGCTGACCTCCCGCAGGCTGTGGGATGTCTTCAGCGCCGAGTACCTGCAGGCCGACCTGCCGTACCTGCTGCTCAAGGAGTTCCGGGTTGCGCAGGAGGGCGAGGTGTCCCGCGTGGATGTCCTGCTGGTCCGCAAGGACGGGCGGGAGGCCCAGGTCAGCGGTTGGGGCCAGAGCGTGGTTGCGGCCTTCGTGGACACACTCGTACGCGACGGGCTCTCCGTGGAGCTGACCGACCTGGTCCACCACCCGCTGACCGACTCGCAGGGCGCCCGGACCGCCGCGTACGCCACGCTTCAGGTCGACGGACATGTCTGCCACGGTGCGGCCATCGACGGCCACCAGGACGCGGCACTGCTGGGTGCCGTTCTCTCCGCGGTCAACCGCGCACAGTCCTGACCGCCTGACCGGGCCCTCCGGTACACACCCCTTGTGAGCTGCCAGATGGACCTCACCTTCATCGAGAAACCGAAGGGCGCGGACCGTGACTGCTTCGTCTACACGGCGCACAGCGGTCTTGACCTCCACAGCCTTGCCACGCTCCACAGCAATGTGATGTGGGATCAATTCGGATGTGACAACGACCGGTCCGGTGACATCAGTGATGTCTATGCACCGCACACGACCCATGTGCTGACCATGATCGAGGGCGAAGTGGTCGCCGGCGTGGAACTCGTGGCGTATTCGGCACTCGGCCTTCCCATCAATTCATGGGCCGAGGTTGGCGGCATGCTGCGGGGCAACGGGCGGATCGTCCAGTGCCGGCGTCCTGTGGTGCGCGACGGGTTTCGCAACAAGCCACTGCCGGAGCTTCCGTTCGGCGCGATTGGCAGTCTCGTCAAGGGCTGCTTGCAATGGAGTGTACTGAACGACATCCACCATGTCGTGGTGGATGTCGTGGACCGGGACGCCGCACAATTCCTTGGCCGGATCGGATTTGTTCCGGTCATCGGGACGGAACTGTCGGCAGGCGGGCAGACGCTGGAGCTCAGAGTGAGCGAACTCGTCTCACGGTCCTTCCGGTCGACGAACCCCTACTTCCGTTACTTGATGGAATTCGACGAGAGCGTGCAGGTCGAGATCCCGCGCCGCCCCAGCGTGACTCTCAGCACGTTTGAAACTTGTTCGAGAGGAACGACCCAATGTCCCTCATAGGATTGCGCGCGCCACTTCCGGACGTCCGGCTCGTGCACCGCACTTTCGAGGCGCACGCGCGGCGGCATCCCGATCGGATCGCACTCACCTGCGGGAAGGAGAGCCGGACCTTCGCGGAACTCAATGCCCAGGCGAATCAGTTCGCGAACTATCTGAGGTCGCGTGGGGTGGGCCCGGGCTCGATCATCGGCGTGTGTCTGGACCGCACCCCCGAACTCATGGTCAGCATTCTCGGCATCCTCAAGGCGGGCGCCGCGTACGTCCCGCTGGACCCGACCTACCCCCGGGAGCGCCTTGAGCTGATGCTCTCGCAGCTGGAGCGGAACACGTTCAATGTGGCCTCGCTCGAAACACTGGAGCTGATCGACGGGGCGCGGAGCGAGACCGTTGTCGTGGAGTCGCTGTCGGCGCAGCTCGAAGCGCTGCCGACCACGGACCCAGAGATCGAGCTCGATAACGACGGCCTGTGCTACGTGGTGTTCACCTCGGGATCCACCGGTGCCCCCAAGGCCACCGCGGTACGGCACGAAGGCTGGTACAACCTGCTGAACTGGCTCCAGGTCGAGTACCGTCTGGACGCCGGATCGAGCGGGCTGAGTGTCAGCTCATTCGGCTTCGACATCAGCCAACGCGGTCTGATGGCACCGTTGTTCGTCGGCGCTACGCTGCATCTGCTGCCCAGCCGCAGCTTCGACCCGAGCATGGCGTACCGGCTGATCGGCGAGCACGGTGTGAAGACGCTGCACTGCGCGCCCAGCACGCTCTACGTGCTCATCGACCAGGAGATGACGCGCGGGACCAAGGCGCTGACTGGGGTCGACTACGTGTTCATCGGCGGGGAGCCGCTGAACGTGGCGAGGGTCGAGGAGTGGGCGTCCCAGGACGGGAACGACTGCACCCTCCTGCACCAGTACGGTGTGGCCGAGTGCACGGATGTGGCCTCGTCCCACGAACTGACCGGTTACCCGCGCTACCGCGGCGCCGCCACCCCGGTGGGCAGGCCGGTCTACAACACGGAGATCCGTCTGCTGGACGAGGAACTCCGTGAGGTCCCGGACGGTGAGACCGGCGAGATCTGTATCTCCGGCGCGAGCGTCAGCGCGGGCTATCTCAACGCGTCCCCCGCAGACACGCAGCGCTTCACCGAGATCGAGTCGGACGGCGGTCCGCTGCGGATCTACCGTACGGGCGACCGCGGGTTCGCCACCTCCGACGGGGAACTCGTGGTGGTCGGCCGGGTTGACGCCCAGGTCAAGATCCGCGGAATGCGCATCGACCTCGGGGACGTCGAGCACGGCGTTCGCGGCAGCGCACACGTCGAGGACGTGGTGGTGCTCGGAGTTCCGGACGCTCAGGGCGAGTTGAACCTGATGGCCTTCGTGATCCCCGCCTATGGCGATCTCGATACCCGCGCACTGCGCGGCGAGCTGCTCGGCATCCTGCCCCGAAACATGGTGCCGCAGGACTTCGTGGTGGTCCCGTCCTTCCCGCTGAACCCCAACGGGAAGATCGATCGCAAGGCCTTGGCGGCCCGTTTCCGACCTGCCGACTCAGCGGTCGGCTCGTAGCCCAACGCTCTACGCAGGCCGCCCCCCCATCAGCTCTGCGGCGCGGCCACTGACCGAAGAAACGCACTCTTACAAAGGAACCGATACCGAATGACGCAGACAGAGCGCCCGACTCCGGCGGCCCAGATCTCCGCCAACGCCTATGTCCCGGACGACATCAAGGCCGACATCGAGCAGTTCAGCCGCGACGGCTTCATCGGACCGATCAAGCTGTACGAGCCCGAGGAGGCCGCCGAGCTGATCCGCGAGATCCGGATCAACAACCAGGACTCGTCGCGTGCGCTGTACCAGAACAGCGTGAACTACGACCGGCACTTCGACATCCCGGAACTGAGCCGGCACGTCACCCATCCGACGATCATCAAGTACCTGACGGCGATCCTCGGCCCTGACGTTCTGAACTGGCGTACGGAGTGGTTCCCGAAGTTCCCTGGCGCCAAGGCCACCGAGTGGCACCAGGTCCGCGACTACAGCTACGCCAACGGGAAGCCGCAGCTGCTGCCGACCGAGTCGAACTGGAACGCGTACATCGACATCACCGTCTGGACGACCTTCACGCCCGCGACCAAGGACACCGCCTGCATGAAGTTCGTGCGCGGTTCGCAGCGTGACTGGATCTTCGACGAGCACAAGACGACCCAGCAGGGCCGCGGCGACTTCAACGTCGAGCAGGCGAAGACCGGCTTCTTCGGCTACGACTTCTCGGACTTCGCGATCGACCCCAACTGGGAGCCGCGTCCGGAGGACGTCGTGGAGCTGGAGATGAAGCCCGGCGAAGCCGTCATCTTCACCGCCTCGTGCGTCCACGGCTCCACTCCGAACAACACCGAGCGGGAGACGCGCTTCGCGATCGCCAGCCGGTACGTGCCGACCCACGTGCGCGTGTACCCGGAGCAGGATTCGTTCACCGCTCACGGCGCCACGTTCGACCTGTCCGAGTACGGCAGCGTTCTGGTCGCCGGTGAGAACCGGTACGAGCACAACCGGATCCGCACGGAGAACAACCACGGCGTGAAGTTCGCCAACCCGTCCGCCTAGCAGCTCGTCCACCACTCCGGACACACCTCAGAGAGGAACGCACCGTGACCGCGTCAAAGATCCACGAGATCTGGAGCAAGGAACTTGCGCTCGACGAATTCGCCGACACCGATGACTTCTTCACCCTCGGCGGCCACTCGCTGATCATGGCGAGGATCCAGCAGCGGATCATCGCCGAATTCGGCGTGGAGGTTCCGATGGACCAGCTCTTCCGCAAGTCGACCGTGACCGCGATAGCCGCGCACATCGACGAGAGCCTCGCAGTGGCCTAGGGCCCTCTCCTTCGGTTCAGGCCGAGCCAGGCAAGATCCGAAAGAGCGGCCCCAGCCCCGCCAGACCGCCGGCAGCGTGCGTCGCACCACGCTGCCGGCCCTCTTGCGGTTACCGGAACGACGTCACAACCGATAAGGAATTCGCGCGTGCAGCTATCCAGTTGGGGCGTCCAGATGTCCCGCCTGTCGGGAATCCGCAGCATCATGGAAGACATCGCTGTCGCTGACAGCGGGCCGTTGGACGAGGAGTGGTTCAACCTCAGTCCGGGCAACCCTTCGCTCATCCCTGAGGCGGTCTCCATCTGGCGTCGGCTCGCCGAGGAGGCCCTGGCCGAGAACTTCGTCGAGTCCAGTTGCCGTTACGGTCCGTCGCGCGGGACGAACGCCCTGGCCGGTGCCATTGTCCAGTACTTCAACACCACCTACGGATGGTCCATCGGCCCCGAGAACGTGGTGGTCGGTCCGGGCAGCCAGATGCTCTGCTTCATGGCGACGACGATCTTCACCGGCCCGAGCGAGTCGGGATTCCGGCCGCTGGTGCTCCCGAGGCTGCCGGACTACACGGGATACCAGGGCCTCAGCCTTCAGGAGGGCGGCATCGTCGGCATCCCGCCCATCGTCGTTCCCGACGGCGAGCGGTCCTTCCACTACGCGGTTGACATTGAGGCGCTGCGGCGGCAGACCCCGATGGGAATGATGCTGCTGTCGAATCCGGCGAACCCGACGGGCAGCAGTGTCGAGGTCGCGGAACTTGAGGCCATGGTGGCGGTGGCCGAGGAGCGGGACGTTCCGCTGGTCATCGACCACGCCTACGGCCAGCCGTTCCCCGGCGTCGTCGACACGAAGGTCGCTCCGCCGCTGCACCCGAACGTCATCAACTGCTTCACCTTCTCCAAGGCAGGACTGCCCGGGGAGCGCATCGGTTTTGCGATCGGCCCGGCCGAGATGATCGACTCGATGGTGTCCTGCACGGCCAACGCGACCCTGCACGCACCGCAGCTGATGCAGTCGGTGGTCGAACGCGCCCTCGTGTCGCGGGAGATCGACGTTCTCGCAACCAAGGTCATCAAGCCGTACTACCGGGTCAAGTGGCGCATGGCCGAAGAACTGCTGCACGACAACCTTCCGGAATCGATCAAGTGGCGGCTGCACGCCAGCGACGGCGGGATGTTCTGCTGGCTGTGGATCGACCACGACTGGTTCGACGACCTTGAGATCTACCGAGTGCTCAAGAGCAAGCGCGTGTTCATCGTCCCGGGCAGGCACTTCTTCACCGGTCCGATGACCACCCCGTTCCTCGCCGACCACGGAACCCGCTGTATCCGGCTGAGCCTCAGTTCTGACGAATGGGTGATCGCCGAAGGTATCGCGCGCCTCAGCGAGGCACTGCTGGAGCTGCGCGACGAACGAGAGCCCGTATGAGAACGACGAAGGAGCGATGACATGACTTCGTGGCTGCGACTACGCGGTGCCACCACGGGAATCGCTGAGAGACGGCTGGTCTGTTTCCCGCATGCCGGTGGCACGGCCAGCTCGTTCGCGAGCTGGCCCGCCCAACTGCCTCCCGGTGTGGAGACGGTCGCCGTGCAGTACCCCGGCCGTCAGGACCGTCTGTCGGAGGCTTACGTCGAGGACATGCACGAGATGGCGGATCAGCTGGCCGCCGAACTGCGTCCCCTGCTCGACCTTCCGATGACCCTGTTCGGTCACAGCATGGGGACCGGGCTCGCCTACGAGGTCGCCAAGCGCCTGGAACGGGATGACGACTTCGTCATGGAGCGGATCTTCGTGTCGGCGCGGCCGGCCCCGCACCGCATCGACGGGGAGCACCGTCACCGGCTGAGCGACGAGGAGCTGATCGCCGCGATGCGCCGACTGGGCGGGCCTGACGCGGAGGTCTACGACTATCCGCAGCTGCTGCCATTGATCCTGCCGCCGCTCCGATCGGACCTGCGGCTGCTCGACGAATACCGCCCGAATTCTTTGACGCGACTGCGTGCTCCTTTCACCGCATTCGGCGGAGAAAGGGATGACACGTGTCCTCTCTCGGAGCTCGCGTTCTGGGAGGAAGCGACCGTGGCGGGAAGTGACGTACGGATCTTCGAGGGTGGGCACCATTACCTCAGGGATCAGGAGCCTGCGGTTGTCGAGGCAGTATCCAAAGAATTGATCTCGCCCCGCTGAAAACGCGCAGAAAAGCACAGACAAAAACGCACAGGCCCTCGGTCGAAATGACTCGGGGGCCTGCGCGTCGGCGTGGCGTCACGCGAGGCGGTGGCCGGTGGTGGCGTCGATGTAGTCGGGGACGTCCTCGTGGCGGTCGCCGACGGTGAGCGTGCCGGTGGGCTCGATCATCAGGATGGACGCCCCGTCCGAGGCCACGGGCTTGTGCTCCATGCCCTTTGGTACGACGAACACGGCGCCCTTGGGGAGCGTGACTGAACGTTCCTCGTCGTTCTCTCGGAGCCAGATGGTCAGGGTGCCGTCCACGACGAGGAAGAACTCATCCGTATCCTCGTGTGCGTGCCAGATGTATTCGCCGCCGAACTTGGCCACTCGTACGTCGTAATCATTGAACTGAGTGACGATCCGTGGGCTCCACAGGTCCTCGAAAGTATCAAGTACGTTCTGTAGTTCAATCGATTCACTCATCATGCAGCAATAATGCACGATGGCACCGGAATGCCGCAAGAAAATTCCGTTGCGAACTTTCGGACGAGCATGACATTCACGGCGGCCGGCCCTTGGTGCTTCCTGGATCTCGAACTCCGCGTGCTTGGCTTCGGTGAGTGTTTTGAAACCGTTGCCCGCTGTTGCGGAGAAGTGCACGAAGGCGCCCTCGCTCCCGTCGTCCGGGCCGATGAAGCCGAATCCCTTGGCCTCGCTGAACCACTTGACCTGACCTTCGGCCCTCGTCATCCGCGCTTCCGCAGCGGCCCGGCCGGACCCGGCGATCCATCCTTACTGTCTCGGCACGCCTGGCTCGCTGTGGCGCGTGCCACAAGTTCCATGGGGAACTCCCGCGTTGGCGCCATCGACTTCTGCGAAGAGGCTGCGGCTCGCTGGAACGGTGAAGGCGGGGACAGGTGTGGGCGAGGGGGACCCGCTTCCATGGATCCCGGCGGGCGGGCCCGGATCCAAATCGTCCGAACCACACCGATGAGGAGAACTGAATGAGCCGATGGCCTCGACGCTCGTCGCCGCGTCGGGGCCGAGCCTGATGGTGCGTCAGTATGTTTGATGCGCAGGCCAGATGGGTCGTGGGGAGGTGGATCCCCGCTGCGGTAAGGACATACCCCGGGCCCAACTGGTGAGCGCCATCCGGACGGTGGCCCGGGGCGAAGCACTGCTGGCGCCCGCCGTCACGCACGCGGCCTACCGGGTGGGACTGGTGTCCGGCAGACCGTGTGCGCGGCTGCGGCTCCGGCCGGGTGCGGCGACGTCGGCGCTCGAAGGCAGTTGCTGGGTCCTATCCGCGGACTGCGGCTACCGCCTCGTCGAAGGCCCGTTCCATGTCGAGCGTGCCGTTGCTCCGGACCCAGGCTTCCGTTGCTGCTTCGGAGCAGGCCAGGGCACAGGCGACGAGCGCGCCCGCGCGCAGCTGGGTCATCGGGTCCGCGTCGGCGCCCAGTCGCCGAGCGATGTCCGGCACGAGCAGTTCGGTCCACTGCTGACGTTTCTCCAGCTGACGTGCTCGGAGCGAGGGCGACGCGTGGAGCATGCTGGTGATCTTGAGGAAGTCCTCCGGCGAGTACGGGAGCGACTCGAAGAGTGTCTTGAGGGCCGCCCGCAGTGCGTCCCATGGAGACTCGTCCGCCGGACGGGCTTCCAGTGCGGCCTGCAGGACCCTGCCGCTCGCGGCGTGGTCACCCAGCACGATGTCTTCCTTCGTGCCGAAGTAACGGAACAGCGAGCGCCGCGAAATGCCGATCTCGCCCGCGATCTGCTCCATGGTCGTGGCCTCGAAACCGCGCTCGAGGAACAGCCTCATCGCGGTGGCGACGATCTCGGCCTGCACTGCTCGCCGGGTGCGCTCTCGCAGTCCGGCGGGGCGGCCCTCGTGATCGTTCATGGGTAAGCAGCCTACCACCTTCAACACCGAGTGCCATATTGACACCGAGTGACAGTTTAGGCTTACAGTGCCACCATGAGTGTATCCGCCGTCTTTTGGGAGCAGCCATGAGCGCCGTCGACTACCGCGGTCAGACCACCCTCATCACCGGTGCCAGCGCGGGCATCGGTACAGAGTTCGCCCGCCAGATCGCCCAGCGCGGATCGCACGTCATCCTTGTCGCCCGGCGCCAGGAGCGGCTCGACAAACTGGCCGCCGAACTCACCGCGGCCCACGGCATCGAGGCCACGGCCATACCGCTCGACCTGAGCCTGCCCGCCGCGGGGCAGACCCTCGCCGAGGAGGTGGCGCGGCGCGGCCTGACCGTGACGAGCGTCGTGAACAACGCGGGGTTCGGCACCTTCGGCCCGTTCCATCGAGAGGACCCGCAGCGCCTGCGGGAGGAGATCAGCGTCGACGTCGCAGGCGTCATCGACATCAGCCGGGCGTTCATCGAGCCGCTGCGGACCACCGGCACCGGAGTGCTGATCAACGTCGCGAGCATGGCCGCGTACCTTCCCGTCCCCAACATGGCCGTCTACGCGGCGGCCAAGGCATTCGTGCTGAGCTTCACCGAAGCCCTGTGGCACGAGTCCCGCGGCACGGGGCTGCGCGTGCTCGCGCTGTCTCCCGGTGCGACCAGCACCGAGTTCTTCGACGTCATCGGTTCGGATGCCGCGGACGGCGGCTCGAAGCGCCAGTCCCCTGCGGAGGTCGTGGCGACGGCGCTGCGGGCCCTCGACCGCCGTACACCACCGCCGAGCGTCGTCTCCGGCCGGCTCAACCGCGTGATGGCGAGCCTGGGCCGGGGGTTGAGCAGGCGTCGTGCGGTCCTGCTCATGGGATCCATGACCGCTGCCCGCTAGATGAATGGCCGGCTCGGCCCGGAACGCCACGGCACCGTCGAGATCACGGAGTTGAGTGGCGCAGCCAGGCCGGGCGCACGGTCATAGCCAGACGGTTCCCAGCCATACGGACACCGCGGCGAGCACCAGAAGAACGATGTTGAGCCCGGTGTCCCGGACTTCACCCCGGGACAAGTGCAGCGTCATACCGCCGATTTGGACAAGGGCCAGACCGACCGCGGCCGCGACGGCGAGCCACGCCGCAATCCCCGTCAGGGGCGGGAGGAGCAGACCGAGCGCGCCGAGGACCTCCAGGGCCCCGATGAGCTTGACGAGCGGCATGGGCACGCTGTCGACCCAGCCCATCATGGGACGCAGCTGCTCCCGATCCTGGAGGAGTTTCTTGCCGCCCGCATAGATATAGAACAGCGCAAGGAGCGCGGCGACGATCCAGTACGCGACATGCATGGAGTTCCCTCCCGATAGTTACGAACCGTAAGTTGCCTCATCATGAGTCACTATCGGGAGGCCTACAAAAGGCACACTGATGTGAGCAAGGCACAGGGAGCTGTCATGTCGCAGTACGAACACACCTGCATGATCCGAGGCGACGGCGGTCGGGCGATCCGTGCCGTACTGGACCGGATCTGCGACAAGTGGACGATGCTCATCGTGGCGACGCTCGACGAGGGGCGTCTGCGCTTCACCGAACTGCACAAGCAGATCCCCGGCATCTCACAGCGGATGCTCACACTGACCCTGCGCAACCTTGAGCGCGACGGACTGGTCTCCCGCACCGTCTACGCGGAGGTTCCGCCGCGTGTCGAGTACACGCTCACGGCCATGGGGAAGAGCCTCATCCCGCCCGCCCTGGCGCTCGCGGGCTGGGCCATCGCGCACAACGCACGGATCCAGGCCAGCAGAGCCGCGTACGACACCCCGCCCGCGTGACCGGCCCCCGGCTGTGGGGTGGGAACCGGTCCGGTCCTGCGCGCCTGCGGAAAGCGATCCACGTTCAACTCGCCTGCTACGAGGCCACGCTGACCTCCGCCTGCCCTGCGGGCGGACGGCGTTGCCGCTGAGACACGACCTAAGCGGCGGCGGCCTGCCTGATCAGGTCGACGACCGTGGCGGGCTGCGACACGTAGATGGAGCGGCTGTCCGGAGCCTCGGCCACGGTGGCACCCGCACGCTCGGCCATCGCCCGCTGGGCCGGGGGAGGGATCATGCGGTCGTCGGCAGCTACCAGGTACCAACTCGGCTTGGTTCGCCACGCGGGCACGCCGACGGCGCCGCTCAGGGCTTCGACTCCCGAAGCCTCCGCCTCGAACCGGAAGAGTGCTTCCGCCTCGGACTACTCCGCGACGGACGGCTGAACGAGACTGGTCATGAATCTTCTTCTCTTTCAGAAAGCGAAGCGGACAGCCCGCCTGGGAACAGGCGGGCTGTCGCGGAGGAGTGACGGCGATCAGCGCGTGCCGCGGTCAGCTCTCTTGATGAGCTTGGTGACCGCGCCGGGGTGGCTGATCATGACGGAGTGGGAGGCACCCGAGACCTCGACCGTGCCACGGGCGTTGGCGCGCTGGTACTCGAAGCGCTGCAGAGCCGGCGGAATGGCCTTGTCCGATGTCGCGACCATTCCCCAGGAGGGGATGGTGTGCCAGGCGGCGGCCTCGGTCGCGTCGGAGAAGGACGATGCGCTGAAGGGCCTCTGAGCCGCCTGCATGACGTTGGTGACCGACACGGGAAGGTCCGCGGCGAAAGCGCTGCGGAACTTGTCGGCCTTGAGGTAGAGGTCCGAACCGGTGCTGCCGTCCTGGTTCGGGAACGGCACGGCGTTGACCGCGTCGGGGATCTCGGTGCCCGGGTACTTGTTGATGAGCTCGCCGAGCTTCTCACCCTTGTCGGGCACGAAGGCTGCAACGTAGACAAGCGCCTTGACGTTGGGGTTGCCGGCTGCGGCGTTGGTGATCACCGCGCCGCCGTAGGAATGGCCGGCGAGGATGATCGGACCCTCGATGGACTTGAGGACGCTTGCCAGGTAAGGCACATCGGTCGGCAGTCCACGCAGCGGGTTGGCGGGGGCGACGACCTGGTAGCCGTCGTTCTGGAGCTGCTTGATGACAGCGTTCCAGCTCGCGGACGCGTCGGCGAAGCCGCCGTGCACGAGCACCACCGTCGGCTTGGCGGCATCCGTCCGGGGGGACGCCGGCGCCGCTGAAGCCGTCGATGCCAGAAGGGCAGCCGCTGTGGCGCCCGCAGCGCCCGCGGCAATTATTCCGTGGCGTACGACCTTTTTGTGCATGTTCTTGGCTTTCTCCTCAGGTGAAGGCACGAGATCCTTTCGGGATTCGTGAGAGCTCACGCTCGTTGGGGCCGACGTGGCGCGGCGCCTGCCGCGGAGCAGGCTGGGTGCGGATTACGACTGGTGGGCTGCGGCCTGCTTGATCAGCTCCGCCACGGCTTCCGGCTGGGATACGTAGACGGCGTGGCTTGCGGCGGTCTCGCTCACGGTGGCTCCGGCTCGCTCGGCCATCGCGCGCTGGGCCGGCGGCGGGATCATGCGGTCGTCGGTCGCGACGAGATACCAGCTCGGCTTGGCACGCCAGGCGGCCTCCGTGACCGTTCCGCCCAGCGCCCCCACACCCCAGGGAACCTGCGAGTCGGCCATGAACTGGGCCTCCTCGGGCGGTACATCAGCCGCGAACGACGCTGCGAACTTCTCACGGTCCAGGAAGAGGAAGCCGTCCTGGGGCGGCAGGATCGGCGGAACGGGCGCGTCGGGGGCCGGGTTGGCGATCAGGGTGCCGACCGACTCGTCCTTGTCCGGTGCGAAGGCCGCGATGTAGACGAGCGCGGCCACGCCCTCGTGCATGCCGGCCTCGGTGATCACAGCCCCTCCGTAGGAGTGGCCGACGAGCACCGCCGGCCCGTCCTGCGTGTCGAGGACCTGGTGAGTGACCGCCACGTCGCCTTCGAGCGAGTGGGTCGGGTTCTGTACGACGCTGACGTTGAAGCCGTCGCGGGTCAGGAGGCGGTACACCGGCTGCCAGCCGGAGCCGTCGACGAATCCTCCATGCACGAGAACGATGTTCTTGACGGTACTCATGCGATTGCTCCTTGAGTGTCGGAAAGCCTTCCGGGCAGGTACAAACTAGGTCGCACCGTGCGCGCGGGCTTCGACCAAATGACCTAGTTATTGGGAGTGGGCGCGGCGAACGACTTCGAACGGCCCGACGGTCACTGCGTGGTGCGCGCCGTGGTCGTCACGAAACGCGTCACCGCCTGCGAGAAGGCAGCGGGCTCCTCGATGTGACCGAAGTGCCCGCTGTTCTCCAGGATCAGCAGTTCTGATCCGGGGATCAGCCGGTGCAGTTCCTCGGCCCACCGAACCCCGCAGATGACGTCGTGGCGGCCCACGACGACGAGGGTCGGTACGGTGAGTGAGCCGAGGTCCGCACGGTCGTCGACGACATGCGGGGAGAGGTTCTCGTCCAGCCCGGAGATGTGGGCGGCCCGCAGTGAGGCACGCAGGGGAGCGAACTCCTCCTCCCGGCCCCAGTAGTCGGCCAAGTACGAGGGCATCAGCCCCCTGGCGACGGCTGTCATCTGTGCGTCGTCGGAGATGGTGGGGATGGCCTGGAAAGCCGCCAGGACTTCGGGGAGTTCCGGGTTGTCGGCGTGCCGCGCGGCGAACGACTGCACCTGGAGCACGGCCTCGGCGGCGTGTTCGGGACCGGTCACCGGCGCGCTGTCGTAGAGGATCACCCCGGCGACGCGCTCGGGGCAGTGCAGGGCGTGGTACTGGACGACGAAGCCGCCGTGCGAATGGCCCAGAAGGTGCACCGCGGGGACGCCGAGGTGCTCGACCAGCGCACCGAGGAACTGGCTGTAGCGGGGCCGGGTGTAGCCGTGGGGGTGGGAGGGCAGGCGGTCGGAGGCGCCGGTGCCGACCGGATCCGGGTAAACGACCGTCAGGTGCCGCTCCAGCGCGGGCATGCGCAGGTACTCCCAGAAAATGCCCGGCCCGCCGGAGTGCGCGACGTACACCGGCCCTGTGCCGTGCACGTGATAGCGCTGCACGACTCCGTCGACTTCGACGGTGTGTGTTCCGACGGCCAGAGGATTGGTCAACGAGGTCGTCATGGGGTCTCCGTATCCGGCAGGTGTCAACGACACCGACAGGACGCTGGAGACAGAAGGAAGTTCGACCCGAATCGCGTGATGGCCGTCACACAGGAAGGAGTGGGCTGGTGGCCCGCAACGGCCTGGGGTGGAACAGGCGCAGCCGGTGCACGCGGCCGGCGTCGTCCAGGGGCATGAGCCAGGCCACCTCGGGCGGGCAGTGCTCGGGGTTGTCGGCGGGATTGAGGATGTCCATCTCCCAGATGACGAGCGACCGCCCGGCCACGGCATGAACGAGGCGCTGCCGTACACCGGCCTCGACGTCACTGTCCATGGAGCGCACCAACCGGCTCCAGCCGCCCACCGGATCGTTCCCCCTGAGCAGGGCGACCTCGGGGGACCAGCGCTCTGTGAGCAGCCTGCCGAAGTGTCCGCTCTCGGCGGCGGCCAGTGTCTCGCGCGCTTCGACCCGGCTGGCGCGCGTGCGCTGCGCGGTGTCGCCGTGCGGGGCGTCCGCCGTGGCGGCGAGGGCGGTCGCCAGCTTGGATCGTCCCTGGCTGAGTCGGCTGCGGACCGTACCGACCGGGACGCCGCAGGCGACGGCTATCTGCTCGTAGGACGTGACGTGGGTGCTGAAGTGACGCAGCACCAGGGGCAGCCGCAGTGCGGGGGAAAGCTCTTCCATGGCCTCCCAGATCCAGTCCCGCATCGCGTGGTGCTCCAGCCACCGCTCCGGACCGGCGTTCGTGGCGGGCACGTGCAGATCGTCGAGCGGCTGGAAGGGAACGGAGCCCCGCACCAGGGAGCGGCTGGCGTTGCGCACGATCATCCGCAGCCATGGGCCCACGGCCGCCGGGTCGCGGACGTCGCCCACCCGGCGGAGGGCGGTCACCGCCGCGTCCTGGACCACGTCGTCGACGTCGGGACCCGGCCCCAGAATGCTCACCGCCACGGCGCGCATACCCGCCCGGTGTCGTTCCAGCAGCAGCGCCAGGGCAGCGACGTCACCCGCCTGCGCGGCACGCGTGAGCACCGCGTCCTCGAGGCGTACGGCTTCGCCTGCGTTCTGGCTCATGGGGTCCTCTTCCGGTCTCCCGTCGTGCGTGTGACGGTACTGCGCGCGGCACAGTGACGTCAGGGCCTGCCCGGGTGCGCGGTGTCGCCGGAAGCTGAACCGACCGCACCTGCCATGTGGAGACACCCCCGAGGGCCGTCGCGTGCAGGGCCTCCCCGCCGGGCGGTTGTGCTCAGCTCTGGTGCAGGCGATTCAGGGACCTGAGAGCCCGACGCCCTTCGCGTGGTGCTTGAGCCGTTTGTGGTCGGGGTCGCGGTCGGTCTCGATCGTGAACCTTCCCTCCTCCCGGTAGTACCGCCGGGCCTCGAAGTCGAAGAGCATCACATCCTCGGCGGTCATCGGTCGTTCGGACGTCGTCCTGTCCCAGAACATCCGCGCTCCTTTGGGGAACACCTCCGTCTCCGAGGTCACCTTGACCACCAGGCCGCCCTTCATGGTGAGGCAGTACGCGTACAACTCACTCTGGTCCTCGTCCGCCTGGTTCCCCTGTCCGCGCTCCTTCTTGTGCCAGGACCGGGTCTGCAATACCCAGAAGCCGTCGGTCTCGGTCCGTGGGACGTCGACGGTGTAGGTTTCCTGCCGCGTGAACAGGCCGAACGGCCCACTCCTGACCTGGCGGATTCGCTCCGACCGTTCGACGACCTGCCGGGTCCCGCGCGGCGCCCGGGTCTCCCGGGCCACCTTTTCCGCGTAGCGCCGCAGCCGGTTCCAGTCCAGCTCGCTTCGTTCGTAGGCGGTTCTGCTCGGTCTGCTCACGGTGCTTCCTTTCCCTCCTGCCCGGGCGACCGGCCACGCCGGGCGGCATGTGTTCACGGCGGGCAGGAGTCGACGACCGCCAGGGACACGACCTCGGCGGCCGGCACCCGGCGAGGGGTGGTGGACTTGTCCGTGAGGATGGTGAAGGCCTTCGCCCCGACAGTCAGTTCGCCGCAGAGGACAGCTCTGGGCGTCACGACGAGCACCCGGGGCCGCGAGTCCTGATCCCCGGTCGAGGAGTCGCGGGGGAGCCACCAGGACGTCAGCGTCATGGCGACGACCACGGGCAGGGAGACCAGCAGCGCGATCCTGGCCCTGCGGACGTCGGACCAACTCTTCGCCGCGGCAGCGGCCTTGTACCGGGCCAGAGACCCGTGACGGTTGCGCATCCGGTCCCGGTCGACCGGCCCCGAACCACCCACCGCGGAAGCGCGCGACGCGGCCCACAGACCGCAGAGCGCCACGGCGAAGCCGAATCCCAGGACCGCGGTCACGACACCGCGCCACACAGGGCTCAGTTCGGCCATCCTGCCGGGGCCGCCCAGCATGAGCCCGGCGGCCATGACGGTGACGAGCAGTCCCAGCCCGGTTCGCCACTGCTCCGCGCTGGTGCGGGCCCGGTTGAGCGAGTCCTCCGCGTACTCCCGCCATTCCGCGTCCTCCGCGAGCTCGTGCTCGCTCGGTGGAGAGGACGGCTTCCGGTATCGCGCCGGGGGAGTCATGTGATGTCGTCCCGGAGCACTTCGAGGGCGAACGTGATGCCGCAGCCGGTTTTGACGTCTGTGGGTCTGTTGCCGTGCGTGAGCTCGCAGTTGCATGTGACATTGACGCGGGTGTAGGGGTCCGGGGCCCCCGTGGCGGCGTCACCGAGCACGCCCGATTCACCGGCGGCGGTCAGGGTCTCCTCGCCCGAGATGTCCCCCCAGCAGCGGGGGCAGGCGCCGCTGATGAGAACCCGTGTGACCCCGCCCGAGCTCTCCACGACCGCGCTCAGCACCGGGTCCTCCCCGATGCACATGTCGTAGGCGGCGTCCGTCCATTTGTATGCCAGTGGATCATCGAGCTCATACCTCAGGGCACGGTGTTCGCGGGCAGTCACTGTTGACCTCCGGGCTGCTGATGCGTGCCGATGGGAATGAGAGGAGCCCAGTCGTGAACGGGACGTGACCGTACGCCTCGTCCGGCGAGGAGCCGACGGGTGGACTGATGCACCGCCATTGCCATGGTGTTCTCCGGCAAGGCGTGCAGCACCATCTCCGCGTATCGGCTGGCCAACGTGGAGTCTCCGAGTTCTCCGACCGTGGCCAGTACTTCGTCGGAGCCTCCCGCCAGCGCGAGCGTGGCGATGCTGATCGGGTCGCTGGGCGCGCGGCCGGGGTAGGCGCTGCCCCAGCAGGCGATCAGCGCGAGCCGCCGGGGCGGGCGTTGGCCCAGAAGGTCCGCGGGCAGGAGCCACTCGTTCTCGTCGAGTTCGAGATAGTGGCCCGCTCCGGGGAGCGGCCGACCGTGCCCGGCCAGCACCATCAATTCCCGCCCGTCGCAGATGGCGCCGCGGGCTTCGGCTGCCGAGGACAGCCGACGGGGATTCCATCGGCGGTCTCGCTCGAACAGGTCCATTCGATGACGCCGCACGAGCGGGCTGCGCCACACGTCGACATCCAGAGGCGATCGAGGTGATGGCGTGGGGAGCGCCTTGACGTACCGCGTGGCCAGTTGCCGCTGAATGGTCAGCGAGGGGCAGATCACGAAGCGCGCGGCCTCCCCCAGGACGAGGCCGCCCTCCAGCGGAAGCGCGCCCCACGGCACCGCCCACAGTTCACCGGCCGGGACGATCAGCAGATCCTGCGGGCCCGAAGCCGAGAGTGCCGCGATCAGACGTGGTGGGAGCAGTGCGGACAGCGGCCGCAGATCGTCGACCGTCAGTGCCAGACGTTCTGTGGCCCGGTCACCGGACCTGAGTACGGACAGCAGGTCCAGTGTGCTCGGTGTCAGCCGAAAGCTGCCCATGGCGGAGCGGGCCTCCGGGGCGCTCCACGACCAGAGGACCAGATCCTCGTCGACGGGGTCGAGGAGGATCTGGAGCGTATGGCATCCGTCGGGCAGTGCCTCCAGGAGCGCGCCGCCCTCGTCGGCCGGTGGGAGGTACACGGCCGCCAGCAGATCGTCCAGCGACTTGCCCGCCCGGGGCTCGGCTCCCTGCCGGAACTCGAATGCGCCCAGGCGGCGTATCCGGCTCTCCCGACGCTCGTCGCCGACGCGGTCTTCGTCGGAGCGAGCGCTTCTCCGGTGCGCGAGCAGCCTGCGGTCCGCCCTGGCCAGCAGTTCCTGGAGCTGATCCAGTTTGTCGTCGGCCATGGCGGTGCTGTTCGCCTCCAGCAGGCCCGCCAGTCGGCGACCGGCCAGGAAGTCGGCCACCACGGCGAAGGTCTCGGGCGAGTGGTGTTTTTCCGCCGCCGACAGCGATCCCTTGTACACGTCCCGGAAGCGTCGCCGGTACTCCTCCTGGAAGCGTTCCTCCTGGTGGTCGGCTCGGTAGGACTCGACCTCCACGACCGCCTCGCGCCAGGTCCGCAACGCGTCCTCCACCGAGCCGCACTCTTCCTGTGCCTCCGCCAGTTTGCTCATGGCGTTGGACACGCCCAGCAGATCGCCGAGTTCGCGGTACCGCTCCAGGGACCGGGTGAACAGGTCCACGGCCTCCGCCCAGTTCCCCCGGCCTCGTGCGGTCCTGGCCAGGTCCTGCGCTGCGTGCGCCTGCGCACGCGGCAGACCTGCGGACGTGGCGAGTTCCAGGGTTTTGTCGTACTCGTTCGCCGCATCGTCGAACCGGCGGTCGTCCAGGTAGAGGTCACCGCGCAACGAGTGGACGTTGACGAGGCCGTTCGGGTTGCCGTCCTGCTGGAAGGCCGTCAACGCGAGGTCGAGCCACTCCCAGGCTTCGGCGTGCCGTCCCCACCGGTGCATCCAGCCGGCCAACCTCTGTGCCGCGTTCCCCTGGCCCAGGGCGGACCGGACTGCCGAGAACGCGGCGTAGGCTTCCTTGCCGTGCTGTTCCGCCCGGGCCCGTTCGTCGAGCCACTGTGCACATTCGGCGGCACCGAGCAGCGAGTTCCCCCGGTACACGGGGTCGTCGAGGGCGGAGGCGATCCCCGCCGCCTCCTGGAACTGGTCCAGGGCGAGTTCCGCGGAGTGGTTCCACAGGGTCATGTACGCCCAGGGGACCAGCGCCTGCACTCGGCCGAAGCGGTACATCGACTCGTCCGCGACCGCTGTTGCCATCTCGAAGTGCTCGGAGGCGGCTTCGATGTCGTTCTGGTCCATGGCGACTTTGCCGAGCCCGATGTGGGCGTGCACCGTGGGCAGTTGTGGCTTGCTTCCGGTTTCCTCGTCGAGAAGGGCCTGGAACGCGGCCAGCGCCGCGGTGCGAGAGCCCGACCTCACCGCATTGTCGCCTTCGGTCTCCAGGCGTAACTGCCGCACCCAGGCTTCGGGCGTCAGGTCCGGATTCCACGGACCTGACGGGGCCTCGGTGTCCAGCAGCATCCGGTAGCGGCTGCGCAGGGCGATCGGCCCGGGAACCTCGATGTCCCGGACCAGCGCCCGTTTCTGCTCGGCGTCCGGGCTCTGCCACGCGGCCAGGAGCACCTCGCATGCCGGATTCCCGGCGATGTCCGTGACATAGGAATCCCCCATTGGTGCCCCTCTCCCCGAGGGCCGAAGATATCCAGCTCCCGTCGGCCTGGCCACCACGAGAACAGGGGTCACCCTTTCGGGTTAACTCTGGTCGGGATGTTCGATCACTGTGTGGTGGCGCGGCAACGAAAGGCGCCCGTCGAACTCGGTGCCGGCCACCGCACGCCGTCGAAGGCGGGGCTCCGCAGGGTATCCGGGGTCGGCGCGGGCCCCGGACATGTGTCCCCACAGCCAGGGGGCAGCCGAGCAGTGGCGCCAGCATGTCCTCGCCCGCCAGGATCCGCCACGCAGGAACCCGCACCGTCCGGCCCACCGGGCACGCCTTCGCGCCGTAGCCCCCGGACGGCAGCTCCTCCAGGTCGGTGATCCCGCGCCCAGCGAGATACTGCTGGAGCCGGTCGGCGAGTTCCTCGCGGAACCCGGTCACCAAGGTGGCCGCCACCACCGGACCGCCGTCCTCACCCGCGTCCGCCCCCAGTGGCACCGAGCGTCCCGCAAAGACTCACAACTGCACGCGGTCCGGCTGCCGTTCGCGCAGAACGGCCGCGATCCGCAAGCACCAGGCGCGGTTGTCCTCCTCGAAGGCCAGACCGCGCAGACAGGTCAGATACGGCCCGATCCGCTCGCCCCGGCGCAGGAAGTCCTCCTCGTCCATCTCGCCCCGCATCTTCCGAAGAAGCTTGCCGAAGAGCTCGATCTTGGCGGCTGCGACGGACGCGCGCTCTTCGAGCTGTTCGATCACCGGCCCGGTGTCGATGCGGTCGGCGGCCTGGACCTTGACGAGCAGGTCGTCGCGGACGAAGGAGGGCTTGGACGCGGTCGCGGCGAACTGCTCCAGCTCCGCGAGACCTGCGTCGGTGACGGTGAACAGGCGCTTGTTGGGCCGGGTTTCCTGCACCACCTGCCGACCCGTGACCAGTCCGTCCTTCTCCAGCCGGGCCAGCTCGGCGTAGAGCTGCTGGGGCAGGGCGTGCCAGAAGTTCGCGACGCCGACATCGAACGACTTGGCCAGTTGGTAGCCGCTGTGTTCGCCGTCCAGCAGCGCCGCCAGCACGGCATGTCGCAAAGCCATCGCGGCAGCCCCTTCCCTCAGTCTCTGTCCGCATGATACTCAAGAAAGTGACTAGTCAGATTCTTGAGTAATCAGCCCCGGTAAGAATGCGGGCATCAGGAGGAATCATGGAGACTGCCGAACGCTTCCGCGCCGCCGTGGAGAAGCGGGATCTCAGCGCACTGGAAGACCTGTTCACCGAGGACATCCGCTTCTACAGCCCGGTGAAATTCACCCCCTTCGAAGGGCGGCCGATGGTGCTCGGTCTCCTCGGCGTCCTGCTGCGTACCTTCGAGGACTTCCGCTATGTCGGACAGCTCGCCGGCACGGCGCAGACCAGCACGGACGGCGACGAGACCCCCTCGGAGATCCTGATCTTCCGGGCCGTCGTGAACGGCAAGGAGATCCACGGCCTCGATCTCCTGCAGTTCGACGAGGCAGGCCTGATCAAGGAGTTCACCGTGATGGTCCGCCCCCTGTCCGCTGTCGAGGTCATGAGGGACGCGGTCTTCGCGGGCCTGGTCGCCGCCGGTCTCGTCCCCGACCCTGCCGCGGGCTGACCCCGCATCGGGACGCCGACGGCCGCTACGATTCGCGCGCATCGATCCATGGCCGACTCGCCCGTGTCGCTGTTGGGCCGAACGGGTGAGGGGCGCCAGGATGGGGCGCATGAGTAGGTACGAGAGGTACGACGTCACTGACGAGCAGTGGGAGGGCCTGGCCCAGGTCGTCCCACTGCGCAGCCGTAACGAGTGGCCCTCGCGAGTCGACCACCGGACGGTTCCGCAGGACTGCGCGGCGGCCGAGCAGCGTCGTTTCGTCGTGCTGCGGGTCCAGGTCTTCGCCGACGCGCGCGAGGTCGCCGAATACCTCGTCGCGCAGATCCCGGTGCTGCTCGATCTCACCGGCGCCGACACCGAAGTCGCCAAGCGCATCCTGGACTTCAGCAGCGGAGTCGTCTTCGGACTCGGCAGCGGGATGCACCGGGTCGACCGGAACGTCTTCCTCCTTGCGCCGATCGGCACGGAGGTCGAAGGGATCGCGGCGGCCGCAGTCCCCCGTTCGTAGGAAGGTCGTGCAGAGGGAACGGTTCCGCGCGCTGCGCGCTGCGTACCGTCCCGATCATGAACGCGACCTCCCCCACAGGGCCCCCGCTCACGCCAGCGCGCACCCGCCCCGCACACACGCCGCCCACCGGTGCGAACAGCGCCCGCCCCACCGTCACCCAACTGCGGCTCTCCGCCTTCAGGACCCACCGGGGCGCCAGCTTCCCCCTCGGTCCGCTGACGCTCTTCGCGGGCGCCAGCGGCAGCGGCAAATCGAGTGCGCTGCAGGCGTACGAGGCACTGGCACGGCTGGGCGCGGGCGAGGAGCTCGAAAGCGTCTTCCCCGATCCCTCGGCATGTGTGCCGGAGTCGGCCGAGGTCGACGGGCAGGGGCGGCGGGGATTCAGGATCGGCTGCACGGTCGACGGCCCGGCCGGTCCCGTACAGCTCGACCTCGCCGTGCAGGCAGAGCCCGAACTGCGCGTCGTCGGCGAACGGTTGACCAGCGGCGGACAGATCCTGCTGGCCACCGCGCTGCGCGATCCCGGACGGTCCACGGTGCAGGCGGCATGGCACACGGCCGGTGCGGTCGCGGTCACGCGCGCACCGCTCCCGGACGACCGGCTCGGCACGGCGCTGCTGCCGCTGCGCGTGGCCGGCAAGACTCAGGGCCAGTTACAGGTACTGGCGGCCGCCGAGCAGGTCGTCGTAGCGCTGAGGTCGGTCTTCGCCTGCGATCCGCAGCCGCACCGGATGCGCGAGCCGGTCGCGGCGGGCGAGGGACGGCTGCGGCGCGGCTGCGACAACCTCGCCGAGGTGCTGCACCGGACGCGGAGCGAGTGCGCCATCCGGCACGCGAGGCTGGCCGCGGCGGCACGGCTGGGGTGCGCGGGCACCGTGGAGGAGTTGGCCGTGGAGGAGTTGGGCGACGGGACGGTACGGGCGCTGCTGGGACGGGGCGGAGCGCGCGTCGCGACCCCCCTGGGGCGGCTCGGCGAGGGTGAGTTGAGATATCTGGCCCTCGCCCTGGTGCTGCTCACCGGGCCGGGGGTGCTGGCGATGGACCAGGCTGCCGAGGTCCCGGCCGCTTACCAGGCGCTCACGGTGCTCGCGGACGGCTTCGACCGCTGCATGGATCCCCGGCAGGCGCGCCAACTGGTGGCACTGGGCGTGGAGATGGCGGCGAGGGGGCATGTCCGGCTGGTGGGGGCGGTCGCCGACGCGTCGTATGCGCGAGGAGTGGACGGTGTGACGGTGGTAGACCTGGTGACGTGACGAGAGAAGACGACGGACTGGATGTGGCGGGGTTGCAGCGCAGGCTCGCGGAGTTCGCGGCGGCGCGGGGCTGGGAGTCATACCACACCCCGAAGAATCTGGCGGTGGCGCTGAGCGTCGAGGCGTCCGAACTGGTTGAGATCTTCCAGTGGCTCACGCCCGAGCAGTCGGCCCGGGTGATGGACAAGGAGGACTCGGCGCACCGGGTGCGGGACGAGGTCGCCGATGTGCTCGCGTATCTGCTGCAGTTCTGCGAGGTGCTCGGCATCGACGTGCTGGCGGCGCTCTCCAGAAAGATCGACCGGAACGAGATTCGCTTCCCGCCGAAGTGATTCCGGGCGGGTCTCATACCCCGGCAATCAGGGCGTCGTCACTCTATGGAGTTGTCGAGTTATCCACAACGGCCTTGGTGTCCACAGATTTCCGAATTCCCCTGGCGTTCAGGCTCAACCACCTTCACTCTGGGTAATAACTGAGTGGGCAGTAAGTCGTACGAACGGGGGTGGCGTACACATGGACGCGGAGCGGCTCATCGGGCTCAGTCGGCACGCCTTGGCGCAGAGCCGTGAAGTGCCCGACATCGTGGCGGAGGCGTGGCAGGCGCAGGCCCTCGCCCAGGCGATCGGTAGCAGGCTGGCGGCGTACGGACCGCCGGAGTTGAGAGGTGAGGCAAGAGGGCTCAGCGAGATCGGTGGACGCGGGTGCGGGGTGCTCGACCATCCGATGGTGCGCAGCGGTGGGGTCAGAGCCGCGCAGCTGTCCGAAGTGGCTGATGCGCGAAGGACGTTGATCGGGCTGAGTGTGCTGCTGGCGGATGTGGGCATCGCCCTGGTCGGGGTCGCGTGCTCCACCGACGAGGAGGGGCTGTACTGGCAGTGCATCGAGGCGATCGACGCCGCCGACGAGTCGAGCGACCGGGTGCGCGGGATGCTGCGGCGGCTCACGGTGCGGGACGGCGACAGACCTCCCGAAGCGGTCCTGGGCAGAGCGGGTCCGGCGGCCGCACCGGAGGTGCGGGAGGCTCCCGTGGCGTCGAAGGTGCCGAGGGTGTCCGGGGTGCGGGAGCCGTCGGGCCCGCCGGCCCCCTCGCGCGCGCCGGGCTCCCCCGGACGGTCGGGCTTCTCGAGCCCGCCAGGTGCCTCCGGACTTCCGGGCCCGTCCGGTCTTCCGAGCCCGCCGGGACTTCCCGGCTCTTCCGGATCGCCGGACGGCGCGGGCATATCCGTCGACGCGGTGGACGCGGCGGCCGGGTCGGCGTGACGTCGGAGGCGCTGGGCGGGATGGGCAGCGGGCGCCGACGGGCTGAGGACTCTCACCCGACCGGGCCGGTGCGGGTCTGGCCAGGATGGTGGGGTTGACGGCCGTTCGAAGGTGCAGGATGGATGCATGGATCTTCGAATCTTCACCGAGCCCCAGCAAGGGGCGAGCTACGACACCCTGCTGACCGTTGCCAAGGCCACCGAGGACCTCGGATTCGACGCTTTCTTCCGCTCCGACCACTATCTCGCCATGGGGTCCGCCGACGGGCTGCCCGGACCGACCGACGCCTGGATCACCCTGGCCGGGCTGGCCCGGGAGACCAAGCGGATCCGCCTCGGGACGCTGATGACCGCGGGCACGTTCAGGCTGCCGGGCGTGCTGGCCATCCAGGTCGCCCAGGTCGATCAGATGTCGGGCGGCCGGGTCGAGCTGGGTCTCGGCGCGGGCTGGTTCGAGGAGGAGCACAGGGCGTACGGCATTCCCTTCCCCAAGGAGAAGTTCGCGCGGCTGGAGGAGCAGCTGGCGATCGTCACCGGGCTGTGGGACACAGAGACCGGCAAGACGTTCTCGTACGAGGGCCGGCACTACCAGCTCGCCGACTCGCCCGCGCTGCCCAAGCCGGTGCGGGGGAAGGTGCCGGTGCTGATCGGCGGGCACGGGGCGACCCGCACCCCGAGACTGGCCGCGCGGTACGCCGACGAGTTCAACATCCCGTTCGCCTCGATCGAGGACAGCGAGCGGCAGTTCGGCCGGGTCCGCGCCGCCGCTGAGGCGGCCGGGCGTGGCGCGGACGACCTGGTGTATTCCAACGCCCTGGTCGTCTGCGTGGGCAAGGACGACGCAGAGGTGGCGCGCCGCGCCGCCGCCATCGGACGGGAGGTGGAGGAACTGAAGGCGAACGGCCTGGCCGGCTCGCCCGACGAAGTGGTCGACAAGATCGGGCGGTACGGCGCGATCGGTGCGTCCCGGATCTACCTCCAGGTCCTGGACCTCGGCGACCTCGAGCACCTGGAGCTGATCTCGGCCCAGGTCCAGTCCCAGCTGAGCTGATCCCGGTGCGCCCCGCCCGGCCCCTCGCCGCCGCCCTGGCCGAAGGTGTCGTCGTCCTCGACGGCGGCCTCTCCAACCAGCTGGAGGCACAGGGCTGCGATCTGTCCGACGAGCTCTGGTCGGCGCGGCTGCTCGCCGACGATCCCCGCGAGATCGAGACGGCGCACGCGGCCTATGTGCGGGCGGGCGCGCAGGTGCTGATCACCTCCAGCTACCAGGCCACCTTCGAGGGCTTCGAGCGGCGTGGAGTCGTACGGGAGGAGGCCGCGGGGCTGCTCGCCCGCAGTGTTGAACTGGCCCGCACTGCAGGCGAGTTGGTTCCGCACGAGGTGTGGGTCGCGGCATCGGTCGGGCCGTACGGGGCGATGCTGGCGGACGGCAGCGAGTACCGGGGGCGGTACGGGCTGTCCGTGCGGGAGCTGGAGCGTTTCCACCGGCCGAGGATCGAGGCTCTCGTCGCGGCGGGCCCCGATGTGCTCGCGCTGGAGACGGTGCCGGACATGGACGAGGCGGAGGCCCTGCTGAGGGCGGTGGACGCGTACGGGTTGCCGGTCTGGCTCTCGTACACGATCACCGGCGAGCGCACCCGGGCCGGGCAGGAGCTGGCGGCGGCCTTCGCCCTGGCCGCAGGACGCGACCAGGTGATCGCGGTCGGGGTGAACTGCTGCGATCCGCGCGACGCGGACCGCGCGGTGGAGCTGGCGGCGTCGGTCACCGCCAAGCCGGTCGTTGTCTATCCCAACAGCGGGGAGCGGTGGAACACCGAGGAAAGGGGGTGGCGGGGCGCGTCGACATACGACCCGGGCAGGGTGCGGGACTGGCTGGCGTCCGGAGCCCGGCTGGTGGGCGGCTGCTGCCGGGTGGGGCCGGGGCAGATCGCCGAGCTCGCGAGGGCCGTCACGGAGGTCACCGAGGGCGGCGGCCGGTAGGGGACGCGCGGGGGCGGTGCGGGTTGGACAGCGCGCCCCGGGCCCGCCCGCACGCGGCGGGAATTCCCTGGTCGGGACGGGTGAATCCGGCCATACTCGGACGCGTGTTCCTGACGATCAGTACGACCGGTACCCCAGAGCGTCCCGCGACCGACCTCGGCTTTCTGCTGCACAAGCATCCCGACAAGGCGCAGACGTTCTCCACCTCGCACGGCACGGCGCATGTCTTCTATCCCGAGGCATCCACCGAGCGCTGCACGGCCGCGCTGCTGCTGGAGGTGGATCCGGTGGCGCTGGTGCGGCGCGGCAAGGGGAAGGGCCGCGGCGGAGCGCCCGATTCGGCGCTCGCGCAGTATGTGAACGATCGGCCCTACGCCGCGTCCTCGCTGCTGGCGGTCGCGCTGAGCAGCGTGTTCAAGAGCGCTCTGCGGGGCGTGTGTGCCGCGCTGCCCGGGCGGGCCGAGGCGCCGATGCCGCTGCGTGTCGAGGTGCCGGCGCTGCCCGCGCGCGGTGGCGCCGAGCTGGTCCACAAGCTCTTCGCGCCGCTGGGCTGGTCATCGGTCGAGGTGGAGCCGGTCGCGCTGGACGAGAAGTTCCCGCAGTGGGGCGACTCGCGTTACGTACAGCTGGTGCTGGAGGGGGAGCTGCGGCTGGCCGATGCGCTGCGGCAGTTGTACGTCCTGCTGCCGGTGCTCGACGACGCCAAGCACTACTGGGTCGCGCCCGACGAGGTGGACAAGCTGTTGCGGGCGGGCGAGGGCTGGCTGGCCGAGCACCCTGAGCAGAAGCTGATCACCAGCCGCTATCTGTCCCGGCGCTGGGGGCTGACGCGGCAGGCGATGGAGCGCCTCGAGCTGGTACGGCTCGCCGAGACCGACGACCTGGAGGTCGAGGCCGTCGACAACGCCGTGGACGAGACGACGGACACGGAAGAAAAGCCGGTGCCGCTGGCCGAGCAGCGGCGGGACGCGATTCTCGGGGCGCTCCGCGGTGCCGGGGCGAGCCGGGTGCTCGACCTGGGTTGTGGGCAGGGCCAGTTGGTGCAGGCGCTGCTCAAGGACGTTCGCTTCACCGAGATCGTCGGGGTGGACGTCTCGGTGCGTGCGCTCACCATCGCCGGGCGGCGGCTGAAGCTGGACCGGATGGGCGAGCGGCAGGCCGCGCGGGTCACGCTGCTCCAGGGCTCGCTCACGTACACCGACAAGCGGCTCGCGGGCTATGACGCGGCCGTACTGAGTGAGGTCATAGAGCACCTGGATCTGCCCCGGCTGCCCGCGCTGGAGTACGCGGTGTTCGGTTCCGCGCGGCCGCAGGCGGTGATCGTGACCACGCCGAACGTCGAGTACAACGTCCGCTGGGAGACGCTCCCCGCCGGGCATGTGCGCCACGGCGACCACCGCTTCGAGTGGACGCGCGCGGAATTCCGCGCATGGGCGGGGGCGGTCGCCGAACGAGACGGATACGACGTCGAGTTCGTGGCCGTGGGGCCCGACGACCCCGAGGTGGGGCCGCCCACTCAGATGGCTGTGTTCAGCAGAAACGACAAGACCGAGACCGAGAAGGAGGCGAAGGCCGCATGACCACGTCCGCCACGACCACCGCGCCCGTGAAGCGCAGGCTCCCGGTGACCGACCTGTCCCTCGTCGTCCTCGTCGGCGCCACCGGATCGGGCAAGTCCACCTTCGCCCGCAAGCACTTCAAGCCCACCGAGGTCATCTCCTCGGACTTCTGCCGCGGCCTCGTCGCCGACGACGAGAACGACCAGAGCGCGAGCGGCGACGCCTTCGACGTACTGCACTACATCGCGGGCAAGCGCCTCGCGGCCGGACGGCTGACCGTCGTCGACGCCACCAACGTGCAGCCGGAGAGCCGCAAGCATTTGGTGCGGCTGGCGCGCGAGTACGACGTGCTGCCGATCGCGATCGTCCTCGATCTGCCGGAAGAGGTGTGCGCCGAGCGCAATGCCGGGCGCCCCGACCGGGCCGGGATGCCCCGTCATGTCATCCAGCGCCACCGCCGCGAACTGCGCCGTTCGCTGCGCGACTTGGAGCGCGAGGGCTTCCGCAAGGTGCACGTCCTGCGCAGCGTGGAGGAGGTCGAGGCCGCCGAGGTCGTACTGGAGCGTCGCTACAACGACCTCACCCACCTCACCGGCCCCTTCGACATCATCGGCGACATCCACGGCTGCAGCTCCGAGCTGGAGACCCTGCTCGCCAAGCTCGGCTATGTGGACGGAGCACACCCCGAAGGCCGTACGGCCGTGTTCGTGGGTGACCTGGTCGACCGGGGACCCGACAGCCCCGGCGTCCTGCGCCGTGTGATGAGCATGGTCGCCTCCGGCCATGCCCTGTGCGTGCCGGGCAACCACGAGAACAAGCTCGGACGCTGGCTCAAGGGCAGGAACGTCCAGCACACCCACGGACTGGCCGAGACCATCGACCAGCTGGAGAAGGAGGACGACGCCTTCCGCGAGCAGGTGCGGGAGTTCATCGACGGACTCGTCAGCCACTACGTCCTCGACGAGGGCAAGCTCGTCGTCTGCCACGCCGGTCTGCCCGAGAAGTACCACGGGCGCACCTCGGGACGGGTCCGCTCGCACGCGCTGTACGGCGACACCACCGGCGAGACCGACGAGTTCGGCCTGCCCGTGCGCTACCCGTGGGCAGAGGACTACCGGGGCCGGGCCGCTGTGGTCTACGGCCACACACCCGTGCCCAACACCTCATGGATCAACAACACCATCTGCCTGGACACCGGAGCGGTCTTCGGCGGCAAGATGACCGCGCTGCGCTGGCCGGAGCGTGAGCTCGTCGACGTACCGGCCGAGAAGGTCTGGTACGAGCCGGTCAAGCCGCTCGTCACCGAGGCTCCGGGCGGTCGCGAAGGCAGGCCGCTCGCCCTCGCCGATGTGCAGGGGCGCCGGGTCGTGGAGACCCGGCACATGGCCCGCATCGGCGTGCGAGAGGAGAACGCCGCGGCGGCGCTCGAAGTCATGAGCCGTTTCGCGGTCGACCCGCGGCTGCTCACCTACCTGCCGCCGACGATGTCGCCGACCGCGACCTCGAAGGAGGAGGGCTATCTGGAGCACCCGGCCGAGGCCTTCGCCCAGTACCGGGCGGACGGCATCGCCAAGGTCGTGTGCGAGGAGAAGCACATGGGCTCGCGTGCGGTGGCACTGGTATGCCGTGACGCCGAGGCCGCTCGCGAGCGGTTCGGGGTCGACGGCCCCACGGGCGCGCTGCACACCCGTACGGGACGACCGTTCTTCGACGACCCCTCGGTCACCGAGGAGATCCTCGACCGGCTGCGCACGGCCGTCACCGCGGCCGGGCTCTGGCAGGAACTGGCTGCATCCGACAGCGCCTCCGGCGCGTGCGACTGGCTGCTGCTGGACGCCGAGCTGATGCCCTGGTCGCTCAAGGCGGCCGGGCTGCTGCGCTCGCAGTACGCGGCGGTGGGAGCCGCATCCGGCGCCGTCTTCCCGGGTGCCGCGGCTGCCCTCGAAGCAGCCGTCGCACGCGGCGTCCCGGTGGACGCGCTGCTCGCCAAACAGCGCGACCGGGCCGCCGACGCCGCGGCATTCACCGAGGCGTACCGGCGCTACTGCTGGACGACCGACGGGCTGGACGGGGTGCGTCTCGCGCCGTTCCAGATTCTCGCCGTGCAGGGGCGTTCGCTCGCCTCCGTACCGCACGACGAGCAGCTGGCCTGGCTGGACCGGCTGGTGGAGCACGACCCGACGGGTCTGCTCCAGGTCACCCGTCGCCTCATCGTCGACACAGCCGACGAGGCCTCGGTCGGCGCCGGTGTCGACTGGTGGCTGGAGATGACCGGCAGGGGTGGCGAAGGCATGGTCGTCAAGCCGCTGCAGGCCCTGGCGCGGGACGGGAAGGGCAGGCTCGTGCAGCCGGGCATCAAGGTCCGCGGCCGCGAGTACCTGCGGATCATCTACGGCCCCGAATACACCCGCCCCGAGAACCTGGAGCGGCTGCGCAACCGGTTCCTGAACCACAAGCGCTCGCTGGCGCTGCGGGAGTACGCGCTGGGGCTCGAGGCCCTGGACCGGCTTGCCGACGGGGAGCCGCTGTGGCGGGTCCACGAAGCGGTGTTCGCGGTGCTGGCACTGGAGTCGGAGCCGGTCGACCCCCGCCTCTGAGGGATGTCCGGCGGATCGGATTCGATCCGCCGGACCCCGCTCACTGATCCGGCCGGATCGACCGGACAGAACCCTAATCGGACTCCTGATCGACGGTACGAGGGGCGCACGGGTGCGGGTGAGGGGCGCACGCCGGTTTCGCGTTGACGCTCAAGTGCCGCGACACCTAGCGTTTTTCACCCCGCCGGGTGACGTGGAATCAACTCTGACTCTGAGCCTGAGAACGCCATCTGACGTGGGAGGAAGCAGACACCGACAGAAGCCGTGGTCCCCCGGAAAAGGGCCAGAAAAATCGTTGTGGGGGAGCGATGAGTCTGTTCGGCCAGGACCGCTCGTTCCTCGACGCCCTCGGCGTCCAGGACCGCCGGGCGCTGCTCGCCGAGGGCGCACCCCGTACCTACGAACCCGGCGACGTGATGATCCGCGAACGGGACACCACGACGTATGTGCTGGCGCTGCTCTCCGGCTGGGCGGTCGTCTCGGTCGAGACGGAGCGCAGCGCCCGGCTCATACTCGCCCTGCGCGGCGCGGGCGAGGTCGTGGGTGATCAGGCCGCCGTCGACCAGGGTTCCCGCAGCGCCACCGTCACCGCACTCGGACGGGTGGAGGCGGTGGCCGTGTCCGGAGTGCGTTTCCGTGGCTTCCTCGCCGCCCGGCCGCACGCCACATCGCTGATCATGCGTCAGCTCAGCACGAGGCTGCGCAGCTCCGACATCGAGCGCCGTTCCCTCGCCTCCGGGACCGTCCTGCAGCGGCTGGCCGCCCGCCTCGTCGAGCTCGCCGAGCGGGCCGGCCGCCGCGCCGACGAAGGCATCGTGCTCGAACTTCCCTTGCCGCAGCACGATCTGGCGGCAGCCATAGGAGCGACCCGGGAGGCGGTCGCCAAGGCATTGCGCCTGCTCAGGGAGCAGGACGTCGTCCGTACAGCCAACCGCACAGTGATCGTCACCGATCTTCAGGTGCTCCTGCTGCTCGCCCAGGGCCGGGGGCAGCCACCGGGGACACGCCCGCCGGAGAAATCTCCGCCGGCTGTGTAAACGGCTACATCGCCGGTTGCCGAGCGCGGCAAGAGTTGTCCTGTCACCAAGCGCCACAGCACACGCAGGGAGTCCTAGTGAGCAGTGCGGGAGCCGTCCACAGACTGGTCGTCTTCGGAGACGCCTGTGGTTCGGGGGAGTTGGGCCTGGAAGCCAAGAAGCGCATGCGCGCCGCGATGTACGAGGCGTTCGCGGAGGCATACGCGTCCGTCGGCATCGAGCCGGACCGGGTCCACCAGGAGGACAGGGGAGACGGCATACTCGCGGCCCTGCAGCCCGAGGTGCCGCCGACCCTCATGGTCGGCAGGTGGGTCGACACCCTCTACGAGAGCCTGCGGGAGCTCAACGACGGCAGCGCACAGCGCCTCCGGTTACGCGTCGGCATGAACGCGGGCCTCGTCCTCAACGACGGCAAGGGCCTTGTGGGACGCGCGGTGGACCTCGCCTGCCGGCTGTGCGACAGCGCCGCGGCGAAGCGGGTCATGACCAACGCCCCCGACGCCGACCTGCTGATCGTGGTCTCCGACTGGCTGTACGCCAATGTGGTCGCCGAGGGCGGGCGCTATGTCGAGCCGGGCCACTACCGCCAGGCGCCGGTGAAGAACAAGGAGACCGACGAGGCGGCATGGTTCCTCATTCCCCGCCGGCCGGAGCCGCCGCTCGACGGTCCGGCCGGGCATCAGACCGGCGGTGGGCCGAAGGGGGACGGCCCACCGCCTCCTTCCCCGCCGGATGTGAACCCCGCAGCGGGCGATGAGCCGCCCACGAAGCTGACGAAGCCGACGAAGCCGGCGAAGCAGTACAACGCCCAGGGAGACATGCAGATCTTCGAGGGCAACAAGATCCACGGTGGATTCACCGGCATCCGCAAAGACCGCCCGGGCACGGGAGGCGACGCCGCATGAGCGACCAGGACGACGCCCCGCCCCAGGACGACAAGAGCGAGGATGCGCAGCCGCAGCCCTCCGCGTCCGAGAACAGCGGCGGCGACTCGGGCGAGCCGCAGCAGACCGAGGCCAACCCCTTCGAGAAGGCCGGACGCAACCCCCTCGGCGGCGCGGGCGGCACCGGCGGCGCGGGCACCGCGCACGCCGCCCGGCGCACCTTCGCACCCGGCCGTGCCGAGCGCACGTACGACATCCGCGGCGACGGCCAGGTGTATGAGGGCAATCTCTTCATCGGCCAGTTCGGCCCCGACAGCCGGCCCGTGGTCCAGGGCAGGGTCCCGCAGGAGACGCTGAATCAGCTCGCCGACGTCTACTGCGAGGCGTCCGGCTACCACCGGATGAAGCAACTCCTGCGCACCGACGGCCTTCTGGTGCTGTGCGGCGAACCGGGCAGCGGCCGCAAGGCTACCGCGCTCGCCCTGCTCTCCGAGCTGACGGGCAACCAGGTCACCCGCCTCGACCCCACTCACGCGGTGCACGAGATCAACGAGCAGATGATCGAGAGCGCGGTCGGGCATCTGCTGGAGCTGCCGCAGGACGACGGGCGGCGCGAACCCGAGCGCGTCCGGGGCGAGCACCGCAGGGAAACCCGCAGGCCCGGCCGCCTCTCCGAGCTGCACCTCGACCGCTTCGCCGAAATGCTGCGCAAGGCCGATGCGTACGGAGTGGTGCTGATCGAGAGCGGAGACCTGGCCGACCGGGTGCTCCGCGGCCGCTACGGCATGTACTGCCCGCCCGCCCCCGCCGACGAGGTGCTCCACCGCCACCTGCGGGTGCTGCTCAAGGGCGAGCCGGAAGGTGCCCTGGACAGCGCGCGAGCGCTGGCCGTGCGGACCGATGTCACCGAGGCACTCGGCCTCGACGAGCTGCGACCCCGGGAGGCCGCCCGGCTCGCCGACCTTCTGGCGCGCCGCCAGAAGGGCGAGCTGACGGACGAGCAACTGCTGGACGACTGCGCCTCCTTCGTCCGGGCACAGGCACGCGCGTGGTTCGCCGGGGCAGACCGGCCCGGCACCCTTCCCGAGGCGCAGCCGACGCTGAGCGCCGCCGCGTTCCGTATCGCCGTGGCCGTGTTCAACGGCTCTCCCTACAGCCTTACGGCGGAGGCCGCCGAACTCCTGGCGTGGGAACTTGCGGTGACCCTCGACCCCGAAGAGCCCACGGGGCGACGGCTCTTCGGCACGCATGCCGAGATCCGCCCGATGCTCGCCCGCTCCGTGCTGGAGGACGGCGAACTCGACCTCGGAGATGCCAAGGTCCCCATGCGGGCCATCCGTTTCCAGGGCGAGGCGCTCGCGACCGCCGTGCTCCGCGAGGTGTGGCACGGCTATCACAATGTGCGCGGCCCCATGGCCCGCTGGCTGCGGGTCCTGTGCGACGACCCGCGCCCCGAGGTGTGGGTGCGCGCCTCCATCGCGGCCGGTGTTCTGTGCTCCTGGGACTGGATCTACGGATTCGGTGAACTGGTGCGCCCCATGGCCACGCTGGACGGCGTCGTCCCGCAGATGGCCGCGGCCACGGCGCTCGCCGAGGCGGCGCGCGAGCCGAAGGTGCAGCCCGCAGTCAAGGCGCTGGTGAAGGACTGGGCGAAGAGCGAGAACGAGTCACTGCGCGACACCGCCGTGCTGGCCCACGGCTATGCCCTGCCGGCCGGATCGGTCAGGTCCTCGCTCGACGCGCTGGCGAGCGTGGTGCGCAAGCTCGACGACGAGGACGCCGGCGTGATCGGTACGGCGTCGTTCAGTGTCATGCGGCTCCTCGCGTCCGGTGAGCCCGAGACGGTCGTCGAACGGCTCGTCGACTGGGTGGAGGACGGGCGCCGCAAGCTCGTCGACCTTGTGCTGATCTCCATGATCGGGACGCTCACCATGCGTACCACCTACCTCTGGGGCCTTGACGAGGTCCCCGAACTCGAGCCGTACGACGCACAGCCGCTGATCGTCGCGCTGCTGGCGACCCGGCCGGAGCTCGCGCCGGATCTGGCGGACCTGGTGCGGCGCGCCGTGTCCACCGCCCGCGCCGGAGGGACGGCGCTCGACGAGCTGAGCAGCCTGCTGCGCCGGGCCGCCCGCAATGAGGAGGCGCTCGGGCTGGTCTGCGGGTTCCTGCCGCTGCTCGCCACGACGCGCAGGGACCGCGACCGGCTGCGGAGTCTGCTGGCGGACCTCGTCAGGGACCGCGACAGGCCGATGGACAAGGCGGCGGCGGGGCGGATGTGGGACGCCGTGGGTGAAGGAGCTGAGCGATGACCGCACGCGGGGAGGACGAGGAGCCGGCGGCGGCGAAGCAGAACCAGGGCTGGGAGTGGAAGCAGAACCAGAACCGGATACCGCAGCAGGAGCAGCGCCAGGGGCAGCCCGCGCAGCCGCGGAACCTGGCGCAGAACCGGGAACAGCGCCCGTGGCAGCGCGCGGAGCAGGACGGGAACCGGGACGGGAACAGGGACAGGGATATGGACCGGGACAAGGACCGGGAGCAGCACCGGGAGCGTCCTAAGGGGCCACTCGTACGCGAGTGCTCGCCGCCGTACCGACGCCGCAGCGGCCAGATCGTGGCGGTCGTGATGTACGGGAGCGGCGGACACAGCGTGGTGTGGCCGGGGCGCCGCGAGAACCACGATCGGCGGTGGCTGCTCAGCCGCGCCTACACCGTGTTCGAGGTGCTTCTTGGCCGGAACGTCACCGAGTTCGACCTGCGGCTGCCCGCCTCGGGAGACGGGATCTTCTTCGACGCGTCGGCGAAGGTGCACTGGGAGGTCACGGACCCCTATGTGGTGGTCACCCAACGGGTCTGGGACGTCGCCGAGTTGCTGCACGACGAACTTCTCGACGGGCTGCGCGCCGTGTCGCGGCGATTCGCACTCACCGATGCGCAGCGTGCGGACGAGGCGGTACGGGAGGAACTGCGGGCCGGCCGGCTGGTCCTGGGCCGCGACCTCGGCCTGCGCACCTGGGTCCATGTCTTCATCGATCTCAGCACGGTGGTCCAGCAGAACGTCCAGAAGCAGTACGAGGACGCGGCCGAGCGGCGGATGGTCGCCGAACGGGCCCGTGAACTGGAGATCCTTCTGCGCCGCGGCGAGGAAGCCGAGATCGCGCACCACATGGCGCAGAACCCCGACAAGCAGTGGGAGATCCGGCGCGCGATCCGGCAGGAGAAGCGTGATGGCCAGGCCGACTTCCTCGCGGTGTTCAACCGGCTCATCGACAGTGGCGTCCTGGAGCGTCACGACATCGGAGAGCCGATGTACGAGGTGCTGCAGTTCCTGCGGGAGAGCACCGGCGGTGTGCTCGGCGGGGTCGTCGACCATGTGCTGCCCCGGTCGGGCGCGCCGCGACCCGCGCTGGAGGAACGCGCGATGCGGCCGGAGCCGCGGCGGCCCTCCTGGGACGAGGAGGCGCCGGCCGGGCTCGGTTCGGGCTCCGGTTCGCGCGACGGTTCGGTTTCCGGTTCGGGTTTCGGCCCGCTCGACGGTCCGCTGGACGGCTACGCCGCGGGCCCGGGCGATCCCCATGTGTACGAACCGACCCGGGTGGAGTCGGCCGCGGAGCGGGACCTCGACGAGCGCCGCCGGTCCCGGCGGTCTCCCACCAAGCCGAGCGAGGCATTCGACGACTGGGACGACGAATGAGTTCCGGCGCCTTGGGGCCCGGCCCACCGGGGCCCACCGCGCCCGAAGATGTCCGCTTCATGGCGGAGCGTCTGCTGACCTCGGTCCGCGAGGACATCGGCAGAGCCGACACGAAGGCGGCGATCCTGCTCTCCGGCGCGGTCGCCTTCCTCGCCGTCGTGGCCTCCAAGGGCCAGACCCCGCTGCCCGCCGCGGACTCGGTGCCGCCGCTACTCGTCGTGGGCGGACTGTTCTGGAGCGCGGGCGTACTGATGCTCGTCGCCGTGATCCTGCCGCGCACCCGGATCGGCGCCGACCGCACCCTGCTGCGCGACCTGGCGACCCGCGCCACGTCCGAACAACTGCTGGCCCGCCTCGCCGCGTCGGGCGAGGACGTCACCGGCTGGCTGCTCGACCAGGCGAGCGTGCACGGAGCGGTGCTCGCCGCGAAATACCGGTGGCTGCGCCTGGGCGTGTGTTCCCTCGCGCTCGGCGCGCTACTGGCCCTCTTCAGTGAACTGTGGTGAGAAGACGATGCAGCTGAGAAGCAAGGCGGGCGCGCTGGTTGTGACCGGTGTGCTGCTGGCCCTGTCCGGGCCGCCGAACGCGACGGCGACGGAGCCCGCCCGTGCGCCCGGCGCGGCCGAAGCCGCGGCCGAAGGCCCGGATCCGATCGACTTCGCCGTGGTCGTCGACCAGTCGAAGTCCCTCGCCGACAAGGATCTGATACGCGAGGTGGAGGCGGCGGCACTGCTCAGCCAGGGCGAGATCTCCGAGCGTTCCCGCGCCGCCGTCATCGGCTTCGGCAGCTCCGAGAAGGCGGGACAGTCACCGGTGCGGGAGGTGTGCGGGCTGACGGTCGCCGACGCCGCCGGTCGGCAGCGCCTGAGCGACTGCGTACAGCAGCTGTCCCGCAGGGACCCCCAACACACCGGCCCCGGAACCGACTTCCCGGCCGCGGTGCGCCAGGCCGTCGACCGGCTGTCCGAAGGTGCGGACAGCGCCGTCCCGAAGGTCGTCTTCCTGCTCACCGACGGCAAGCTCGACGTCAGTGACAGCCCGGAGTACGGCACCGACGCCGCCAGCCGCCAGGCCAACGGCGCCAAGCGGCTGACCGAGGAACTCGCCCGCGCCCGCAGAGAGTCCGTCCAGATCTGGCCGCTCGGCTTCGGCAGCCAGATCGACAAGGCGGCCCTGACCGCGATGGCCGAGGGCGGTTACCGCAACGGCTGCGCCGATCTGCCCGGCGCCACACCCCGGATGCGGGTCGTGGACAGCTCGGCGGAGATCGACAAGGCGCTCCAGGAGACCTTCGCCGCGGCCCGCTGCGCCCAGATCGCGCACGGAACGGTCGGAAAGCCCCCGGCCAATCTGACGGTGACGATCCCGCCGATCGCCACCGACGGCTCGATCACGGTCAGCAAGCACGACCCCAAGGTGTCGGTCACGTACTACGACCCGAGCGGCCGAAAGGTGCCCACCCAGGGGGAGTTCGACGGCTCGACCTTCGAGACCAGCGGCCAGGACGGACCGGTCGAGGCGCTGCGGGTGAAGAACCCGCTGCCGGGCCGCTGGCGCGTCCATGTCGAGGCGCCCGAGGGTCACCGGGACCGGGAGGTCGCGGTCCGCGCCATCTGGCAGGGCAGGCTGCGTTCCGCGGTGACCCTGGACCCGGCATCCCCGAGGGCGGGAGAGCGTGCCGTCGTCGAGGTACGGATGCAGACCAGGCGTGGTGTCGTGGTCACCGACCCGCGCCAGCTGGCGGGCGTCAAGGTCTCCGCGCGGCTGTCCGGAACCGGATTCGCCCCGGTCACCGTGAGCCTCGCGGACGACGGCCGGGAACCGGACCGCCAGGCCCAGGACGTGCGCTTCACGGGCACGCTCACCGTACCGGCCGGCGCCTCGGGCGATCTCGAACTCACCACGCAGATGGCCGCCCCCGGGGTCACCGCCGACCACCGCCCCCTGCACGCCCGTGTCGCCTCGGGCACCGAGAAGGTCACCGCAGGCCTGACCGTCGAGCGGAAGACCGTGCACCCAGGTGACACCGTCGAAGGCACCCTCGACGTCACCAACAACGACACCGTCCCGCACACCCTGCGCCTCGCCCTCGACGAGCAGTCGCCCGGCTCGGCGGTGCGTATCAGCCCGGCCACCGTCACGGCGCCCCCCGGCGAGCGCACCCGTGCCAAGTTCACCCTCTCGCTGGGCCACGGCACCCCGCTCGGTGAGGTGGGCGGAAACATCACGGTCGTCGACACCGGCGACGAAGGACGGGTGCTCGACACCTCGTTCCTCGATGTCCGCGTCGAGGCGCCGCCCACCTGGTGGGACCACTGGTGGGGCCCGGTGACCGGCGGCGCGACGCTGGCGCTGCTGCTCGCGGCCTTCGCGGTCGTACGTCTCGCGGCACGCAGGCGGCGCCGTGATCTGTCCGGCGTACAGCTGGAGTTGAGCACGGACGGCCGGGCGCTCGACGAGCTCACCATCCGGTCGGGGCAGAGCACCGGCGGCGAATTCCACTTCACGGTGGACCGGGCCAGGGGCGCCGCGCCCTCGCTGCAGCGCAGTACACCCGGAGCGTCCGGGGCCCACCGGCTGCGGCGCACCGGAGGGGGCGAGCTGTTGCTGCGCCCGCACCAGGGGCGCGAAAGCGCCGTACGCGCGGGCGAGGCCACCGGTATCGCCGACGGCCTGGAGCTCGTCGTACGCGACCGGCGCGCCCCGGCCGCACGGCCGTCACGTGGCGCGTGGTCCGGCAGCGGCCGGGGCCGCGGACATGGAGGGTCCGGCAGCGGCCGGGGCGGTGGACGCGACGGACGGACCGAGGGCGATGCGGGCGGCGCGCAGCCGCGAGGCCGCTGGTCGAGGCCCAACCGTGGCAGCGATGTGCCGGACCGCCCGCGCCCGGAGGCCGACCCGGGCGCCAGTGGAGAACAGCCCGCCGGCACGCGCCGGTTCGACCCCAATTTCTGAGTGACGACGGGCTGTCGCGGACAGCCCCAACGGGAGACGAGATGAAGATCTACCAGCCCATGCTCTTCGTCGGCCTGGGCGGAACCGGCGGTCGGATCGGCGCCGAGCTCGAACGCGGTCTGCGCCGGGAGCTGTGCGGCCCCGACGGCACCAACCTGGTGGCCGCCGGCCGCCGCGCCCCCTTCCAGCTGCCGGACCATCTGCAGTTCGTCTACGCCGACTTCAGCGAGGCGGAACTCGACCGGTTGCCGCAGTTCAGCGCCAAGGGCGTCGAGGCCGCCGCGTACGCGCGTACCTCACGCGTCGTCCACGACCTGCTGCCCACCGGCTACGACAGCTCCCCCGAGGTGACCCGCATGCTGCGGGTCGCCCTGCACGACGAGACCCACAGCTGGCTGCCACCCCAGGAGCGGCAGCCGCGCGTGGCACCGCTGCACAACGGCGCCGGGCAACTGCCCACGGTGGGCCGGGCCGCCCTCTTCGCCACGCTCCGCAGCGGACTGGAGCCGGTACTGCGCCAGCTGCGCGCGGCCATCAGCACCATCAGCAACTCCGCCGGAGACCTCCGCGACCTCGGTGGGCGGCAGATCCGCGGCTGCGACGTATTCGTGGCGTTCTCGGTGGCGGGAGGCACCGGAGCCGGGATCTACTACGACTTCATCCACCTCATCGGGCACGAGTTCCGCAAGTCCAAGGTGCCCGGGGTGAAGATCTATCCGCTCGTCGTCATGCCGTCGGCGTTCACGCCGGAGGCCGGCGGCGGACGTGAGGCCGAGCTCAACTCCGCCCGCGCGCTGGTGGATCTCTCCCGGCTGGTCGACGACCAGAACGTCCCCTACGCCCACGGCGAGCTCGGCGATGTGGAGCAGCGCGGCTCGATCAGCGTGCGCTATCCCGTGGACGGGGTCGTCGCGCTGCGCCCCTCGACCGTGCAGACGGCCTTCCTCTTCAGCAGGCCCGCCGTCATCCGCCCGGAGGACCTGCGCCGTTCCATCACCGCGATGGTGATGTCGCTCATCGGTACGGAGCTGGGGGACGAGAACAACCAGGGGCGCTCCGAGGACGACTACCAGTCGTTCGCGGCCAGTTTCGTCAACAAGAGCGTGGAGCGCTCGACCCCGGCCCGCTCGGGTATCGGCTACCGCGGCATGTCGACCAGCCTGGCCGCCTCCCTGACCGTCCCCGTCGACGATCTCGCCGAGATAGTGGCGGGCCGGATGCTCGCCCACGCGGTCCGGGGCATGGCCGAGGACGCCCGGCGTCCCCGCGAGGACGGCAGCGAGCGGGTCCGGGAGCTCTTCGAACGCTCGGGCATCGACAGGCTGTGGACCCGTGAGGCACCGGAGATCCCGGTCCCCGATCCGCTGCCCAAGGGGTCCAAGCAGATCGGCCAGGCGCTCCGCGACCGGATCGGGGACATGGAGGACCGCCTCAGCCGGCTGGGCCGCGACCTGGAGCGGGAGGTGCCGCGGCTGGTCGAGGACTTCAAACCGCAGGCCGGCGCGCGTGAACTCCTGGGCCTGATCGGGCCGTTCCAACTGGAGCGGACCCTCGCCGGTCTGCCCGGCCATCCTCAGCGGCCCGCCGAGGTCGGGTTCGCCGGGATGCTGGAGAACCGCAAGAACGACCCGGAGCGGCCGGACGGCATCCAGCCCTCCGCTCCCAAGATCCCGCGGATCAAGGGCGCCGTGGGCGGTCTCGTACCGGCCCGCTGGGGCGACCCGGACGTCCAGGAGGCGATCGACGAGCAGGACGCCTGGTACCGCTGGCGGGCCAACCGGCTGTGGCACCAGGCCTGGAAGGAGCAGGAGTCCCGGTGGCGGCCCCCGCTGGCCCGCGCGAGCAAGGAGATCGGTGAACTCGCCAGGGCCCTGCGCGCCCACGAGGAGGGCGAGCGCAAGCTGTTCATGGAGCGCCGCAAGGAGCTCTACCGCGACGACCGCACCGGTGTCTCGTATCTGCTGCCGCCGCAGAGCAACCTCCGGGCCTTCTACGACGATGTCTTCGACCGGCTCGTCCAGCACGAGGGTCTGCCGGACAACACCGATCCCGCCGGGCTGCTGGCCAGACTGATCCAGCCCGAGGACTGGCAGCGCGCGCTGGAAGCAGGACGCCGCTCCCCGCGCGCCGCCGTCAAGGAGATCAAGCAGGTCGTCGAGCAGCGCGTGAAGGGCCTCTTCGGGGAGGCGAGCGTGCTCAACGACCGTCCCCTGCTGCCCTCGATGGCGGTGCTGCTGCGGGCCGCGGCCGGGGACGAGGACGCCGAGGCCACCGTGGACAGCCGCTGGCTGGAGCAGTTCCGCTCGCAGCTGGCGGGACTGCTGCCGGTCGGCTTCACCCCCGACGGCAGCGGTCCGCTGAAGGTCCTGGTCGTACACCCGCAGAGCGAGGCTGACGGCCGGGCCGCACAGTTCCTGCAGCAGGAGCTGAACCTGCCGCGCGACCCCCAGGCGACCCAGGAGTACCGGGCGGTGGACACCGAGTCCATCACGGTGGTCCTGTTCCGCAGCGGTATGAGTCTGACCGATGTCTCCGAGGTACGGCATGTGCTCAGGCTCTGGGCGGAGGCGCGGGACGCCGCCGGGGTGGACGACTTCCTGCACTGGCGGCAGCGGCTCGGCTACCGCGACGACTGGCTTGCCAGCACGGAGGACGACCGGCAGCGGATTCTGCACCGGATCCTCTGCGCGATGTGGAACGGCCGCGTCGATGTCGAAGGACCGGCCACATCACCCGAGTTGATAAGGATCCGGCTCCAGGACGGCGACTCGGCGACCATGACCCTGCGCCTGGAGGCCTTCGACGGATCCGTCTCCAGCTGGGCCGGGCTGCTGCCCGCGTACGAGCGGTGGGCGCTGCTGGACGAGGGACAGATCATCGAGGACTTCTGCGACCGGCTGATGCGCACCCAGCCCACCGGGCTCGCCACCACGCCCGTTGCTCCCTCGCCGCTGTTCAAGACACTCGTGCACGAGGTGGCTCCGCGGCAGATCGCGCTCCTGGACGAGCTCACCGGGCAGTACGGCAAAGAGGACGAGGAGTGGCTCGTACCCCTGCGGCACTTCTGGGAGCAGACCCTCAAGGGAGCCCTTGAGCTGCGCTTCCCGGGGGCGTCGCGGCCCACCCGGCCCTCGCTTCGGGCACTGGACGAGCGCTATGCGCGCCAGGCCGCCGAGCAGCCGGACGGGCGGTCCAACGGCGGGCGCAGCGCCGGGGCACCGGCGCCCGGGTGGCACGAGCCCGAGGCCCCGCGGCGTGAACAGGAACGGCGCGAGCCCCCGAGGCCACGGCAGTCCCCGGAGCACGGGGCGCCGGAAGCCGACACGTCCTCGGCGAGGTACCCCTGGGACCGGGACGGCGGGGAGGAGTGAAGCCGGCCGTGACACCCGAACACCACACTCCGTCCCATGCGGTCTGCCTCGACCTGCGGTCCTCAGCCCGGCCGCCCGCCGGCAAACCGCCGCTGGAGCGCGCGGTGGCCGAGGCCCTGGACGAGCCCCAGGAGGGCGACGAGCGGCGCTTCCTCGTCATCGACGACGCGTGCGACCTCATCGCCCATCAACTCCTCTACGAGCAGCTCTACTCCTACGGACCGGCCCAGGTGATCTGCCTGGCGCTGGGCGCGGGAGACGACCGGACCCTGCGAAGGCCGCTCACCCTGCGGCCACCCGCCGCCGGTGTGCTGTGGCTCCTCGACGTGTCCGGCGGGGCGGGCACCACGGGAGGCGGCCCGCGGCCCGGGGCGGACGAGGCCCTGCGCCCGCTCGTCGAACTCCTCGTCCTGCCCGGGGTGTTCGACGCCGTGCTGAGCGCGCTCGGGGATGTCGTCCACGGGGTCGCGGTGCCTGCCGTACGCATCCTGGAACACGATCTGACGGACGACGCCAGGACCAGGTCCTGGTGGCAGGCGCTGGAGAGCCTCGTCGGACAGGAAGGCCCCGCCCCCGCGCTGGGAGACGCCCTCCCAGCCGAACTGGCGCTCCTCCTCGGCGACTTTGTCCCGCGCAACCTGGAGAGCCGGGCCTGGCTGCTGCCCGGCGGCCCGGCCGAGGCGCGGCACCAGGAGTGCGGCGCGGCGCTGCGTGACGCCGTGGACGGATACGAGCAAGTGCGCGGCTGGGCCGGGCTGTTCACCAGGAAGGCCGGGGAGGCGGATCTGCCCGGCCGCCTCGAACGGCTGTCGTTCGCCCTGGCGGGGTACCAGGAGACGATCGCCGGGGCGCTGTCCGACGGCGGCGGCGTACGGCTCACCTCCGAGCAGCGCAGCCGGCTGGTGGAGCGCGGTATCGATCTGCCGGAGATCCCCGAAGTCTCCCGCAGCAGCGTCGGACCCGGCCTGCGCGGCTTCACGGAGAGCCTGATCGCCAGGCGCCTGCCGCTGCGTTCGGTCGCCGCCCGCCTTGCGGCGCTCTCGGACCGCTCGGCCCCTGCAGGCAGTACGGCCAGGCTCGCCCGGCTCGACGAGATCTGCGACCGGACCTATCTGGCGCATCTCACCTCGCCCGTGCCCTTCACCGCGGGCGGTTCACGGCGCATCGCGGCCCTGGTGGCCTTCGTTGTGGCCCTGGCCGCCGGGCTGTGGCCCGGACTCGGCTGGGCGCTGGGACCGGCCACCGGGCTTGCCGGGGCGGCACTCGCCGTCCTCATGCTGCGCCGCCGGCCCAACCGCTCGCCCGACGGCAGACTCGACGGCGGGGGCAGTACGGGGGCTCCGCCCCGCCTGTTCGGCGGTCTGGCGGGCGGGCTCGCCGGGGCGCTCACCGGTCAGCTCCTTGCGCTGCCCGCCTGGGCCGGTGCGCTCGCCCTGGTGATCTCGCTGGTGCTGCTTGTGCTGCTGGCCGTACGCCAATGGACCGCGGCCGTCGACTCCTGGTGGCGCGCGATGGACCCGGAGTTCGCCGGGCAGATGGTGCGGGAGGTCGATCAGCTGCTCATCGAAACGGCCGTCCACGACTGGCTGTTCGCGGATGCGCGCTACCACTGCTCGGACGGCGCGCGAGCCGTCTCCCTGCTCCTTCGGGGCCTCGCGGACACCGCGGAACAGCACACTCCGGGCGGCTCGCCACGGCCCGTGGCGGCGCGGGAGGAGGAGCAGGGGCCGGAGCCGTCGACGGGAGCGGATCCGCAGTCTGCGCCATGGAGCTGGGACAGCTGGGGCGACAGCGCGGCCGAGGACGGCTGGCTCGATGCCACGGCGACGGCCGGTCCCGCGGGTGGTCCGCAGCCCGCCGGTTCTCCGGAGCACGCCGACCTCTTCGAGCCCGCCCGGGCCCAGGAGGCGGTCCGGGCGCCCGAAGGGAAGGACCAGCCACCGGCCGAACCCTGGAACGCCGAGCCCGTCGCCGATCCCGCATGGCTGGAGCGGGAGCGGGGAGACGGCGGCCCGGCGCTGGTCGACACGCTCGTCTCCGACCTCATGGACGGAGTGGCCCTCATCGTCAAACCCTGTTGGGGAGCCGTCGAACGTGACCCGTCGAACGCGGGCCGGATGCCTCTGGAGCGGCCCATGGGCGAGCTGCTCGACGAGGTGCACACCCGGCTTCAGCGGGACGGAGCGGCCTCTCCGCCGCCGTACGCCTCCCATCCCGAACGGCGCCCGGGCGCACCCCAGTTGCTCGGGGTCTCGGCCGAGCGGGTCGCCTGGCTCCTCGGATCGGGCGGTGTGGCCGAGCAGGCCGTACCCCTGTGCGGTGCCGAACACCGGCGGATGCTCTCCAAGGACCCGGTGGCGATACGCCAGGTGCGGTTCGTCCCGGAGGCGATGCGCCGCGGCGCCGAACAGGACGAGGCCCAGGACAGCTGGCGCGGCGCTGCCGAGGACGTGGTGTGGACGGCTGCCGGCCGCCACGCGGGCGTACTGCGGCTCGTGCCGCTGCGCGCGGAGACCGTCCGCACCGTCAGGGGAGAGGAGGGCGGTGCGCCGTGAACCGGCCGGAAGGCGGTGCGCACTTCGCGCAGGGACCAGGACCGGACGAGCTGGAATTCTTCACGCACAAGGAGGACGCGGTCCGGTTCGCGGCCCGCTTCGGCGCGGACCGGCCGACCCCCGAGCGGCCTTCGCTGCTCGCCCGCAAGGTGATCCTGGGCGCGGGCTGGCAGGTGCACCAGTACCGGCTTCCGCTCTCGGCCCAGGGCGATCCCCAGGCGTACGGGACGCTGGAGCGCGAGGTGGCGGCGGCCGTCGCTCTGGAACGGCGCTACGGCTCCGAGCGCTTCGGCGAGGTCTTCACCCGGATGATCGGCTTCGACCTGGAGGCCCCGGAACCCTTCATCCTCTACAGGATCCACGGCGGTGAGCCGATCAGCGCCCGGCGGGGCGCCCTGAGCGTGGACGAGCAGCACCGTGTGCTCGCACAACTCGCCCTGTCCGTAAGGCTGCTGGAGGACGTGGGCCTCGTACACCGGGCCATCGCGCCGGAGACCGTCCGCTGGGACGGCACCCATGTGCGCCTCACCGAGCCGTACGGCGCGCTGCGCACCAAGGAGCCCAGGAGCGCGTTCGGCGCGGCTCCCTGGGCGTCGCCGGAGCAGCGCGAGGGCACCGGCGTCGCCGATGCCAGGGACGATCTGTGGGCCGTGGCCCAGCTGATGTACTTCCTGCTCTCCGGTCGGGCGGACAAGGGTACGGGCCCGCCCGCCGACCTCGCCGACTTCCGGCGGCTGGCCGCCCTTGACCACGGCGGTGTGTTCGCCCCGCTGGCGCAGGCGAGGCCCACGCCGGCGGAACTGATGCGGCTGCTCAACGTCTCCGACCCGCTGGCCACGGCCGCCGGGGCCAGCGACCCCCTCGGCCGGGCGCGTGCCGAATACGACGCGCAACGCGCCCGCAAGAGAAGGGAGCTGGGCCTCGACGGGCACCCCGACGAGGCGATCACCACCCCGCCCTCACCCACCCGCCGCTCCCTGCGCTCGCTGCTGGGCGTGCCACCGCCGGCGAACGGAACAGGACCCTCACCGCCCGCCCCCGAGCCGCCTGCGCCCACCCGTTCGCGGCTCTGCCCCCACTGCCTGCTCCCGGTCACGTTCGACGAGAGCATGCTGATCACCATCTCCGCCAAGGGCGATCGCGTACCGCTCGACCTCAGTAAGGAACACCGCCCCGCACACCGTGAGGACGCGCTGCGCCAGGCGTTCCACCGCTGCCCCCACGCCGACGGGGACAGGTCCCACGAGCTGCCGGTCCCGTATCTGACCAACGGCGAGCCGCTGTCCATCGCCCTGGTGGGCAGCTCGGCCGTGGGCAAGACGCATCTGCTGGCTGCCATGCTCGGCGAGATCGAGCAGGGCGGCCTCGAGCCGTACGGACTCAAGTGCCTGCCGCTCAACCCGGCTTCGCACCGCACCTTTCTGCGGGAGCGGGTGCAGGGACTGCACCAGGGCAAGCAGCTGGCCCGCACGGGACAGCAGACCTTCGCGCGCTTCGCCGACGGTCTCCTGGTCACCGGGCGCGCGGCGACCAGGCCGGTCGTCTTCTTCGACCTCGCCGGTGAGGACCTGGCCGAGGAGGGGGAGGTGACCGGTTTTCTGATGGGGGTCGGCGCGTTCATCTTCGTACTGGATCCGCTGCGGGCACTGCGGTTGCCGTTCCTCGACCCGGTGCGCGAGCGCAACAAGCTGCGGCGGCGCGATCTGGGCGACGAGGCGTTCACCACCGTCCTCAACCGGATTCCGCGGCGCGGGCCCTATATCGAGGCCCCGGCGGCGGTCGCGGTGAACAAGAGCGACCTGGTGCGCTTCGACCCGTCCGTGGACCGCTGGCTGGGCCGCGCCCTGCCGCCGCACTTCGACGCGGAAGCGGTACGGGCGGAGAGCCGTGACGCCTACGCGTTCGTGTCGCATCACGCCAGCTCCGCCTGGCTCAAGCCGTTCGACGACTGTGCCCGCTGCACGCTGCACTTCGTGGCGGCGACCGGGGGACAGGCGAGGGGCGACGAATTCCCCCACGGTGTCAGGCCACGTCGGGTGCTGGCGCCACTGCTGTCGATCTTCGCCATGTGCGGGCTCCTGCCGGGAGCGGAGCCGAGAGAGGTGGGCGCCTGATGGTCCGGCAAGAGGAATCGGTGGACCAGATCGTCTTCCGCTGGGACGCGGACAACGCTTCGGGCACCACCGGATTCGGCCCGGTGGCCTGGTCCTGCGGCCAGGAGCACGCCGACATCGTCTTTCGCAGCGCGGCCGCGCTGCTGCGGGCGACCGGCGAGGACACGGTGCCGGCGCTGGTCCGGCTGGAGCGCGACAACAGTGCGCTGCTGCTGCACCGCACTCCCTGGCGCGACGAGAGCGGACGCACCCAGACGATCTGCCATGCGCTGCTCGGGTCGTCCCAGACACTCGACCCCGAGACCTGTCTCGGGCTGCACACCTGGCGCTGGGAGGGCAGCCAACTCCCGCTGGACGAAGTCCGCGGGCCCGTCGGCCAGGTGCGGGCGGCCGAGCTGATCGGCTCGGCCATGGAGGGACAGCGCCGGCTGTCGGGGAGCCTGGCGGGTGTGGAGGAGGAGCTGACCGGCCTGGTCGCGGAGTATCTGCGCCATCCGCGGCACTGCTTCACGGTGCTCGACCGGCAGGGCGGCGACAGCGCCTGCCGGGTGCTGTGGGGAATGGCGGGCATCTTCGGCGGGCTCTTCGAGAAGGGCTGGACCTTCGCCACCCACGACACCGCCGAGACGCCGCTGCTGCGCTTCGTCTTCGTGCGGAGCTGGCCGGGCGCGGCGGCTCAGGAGACCCAGCGGCTGCGTACGGATCCGCTGGAGCACCGCCGCGACCGCGCCCAGCAGCTCGCGTCCGAACTGGTCCGTCACCATGTGCGGGCGCAGGTCGAGGGGCGGGAGTTCGAGGTCGACAGGGAGCTGCGGCAGGCCGCCGCGCGGCGGGCGGGGGCCGGGGGCGGACGCGAAACCCTGCTCGACACGGTGGAACGCGCCGTGTCGGCCCTGGAGAGCGCGGGACGGGACCGCACCCGCCGGGCGGAGGAACACCGCCCGCCGCCGTGGGAGGCGCCCGTGGCCCAGGCACGTGAGCCCTACGCCAGGCAGCCGGACCCGTACGCCGAGCGTGAGAGGCACGCCGACCGCGAGATGTACGCCAAGCCGGACCCGTATTCCTGGCGCGAGCCGCATACGACGCATCAACGGCCCCCGGTGCAGCAGCCCCGGACCGTCGCTCAGCCCGCCTCGCACCCGAGCCCCCTCGCCGGCCCGCGCACGGTCCCGCAACCGTCCCCGGGCCCCGCGGCCGAGCCCGAAGTCCGCGTCGTACGGCCGGAATGGCCGCTCCCGCAGGGCAGCCCGCGCCGCCTCGTCCCCCGCGGCCGCCGCGGACGGCGGCCCACCGTCGAGCACCAGGAACTCCTGGCCGTCCTCGCCGCCTTCCCCGATCGCTACAACGGCTCCGCGGCCCAGGCCAGAACCGTGGTGCAGGGCGCCGCGGACGAGGATCTTCTGTACGCGCTGCGGGCGAGCATCCACTACGAGGCACTGACACTCGTGATGGCGGAGATCGCCCGCAGATGGTCCCACTGGCCGCAGCGCCAGCGCCGTCACCTGTGCGACACCGTCCTCGACCTGGACCTCTTTCTGACTCAGACGCATGGGCTCGGCATCGGAGGTCCCGGTGACGAGATCCGGGCCGCCAACGCCGCGGCCCTGTACAGCTGGGCGATCCGGCCTCTGCTGAAGGACCCGGCCGCGAACACCCGGCTGGCCGAGCTGCTGCCGCGTTTGAGCACCGGACCGCACCGGGCCGGGCGCGCCGCGGTCTGGCAGATCGTGTCGGGCGAGCGGCCCGGACTGCCCGAGGCGGTGTGGTTCTCCCTGCTCAGCGCGGCGCACGGAAAGCGACAGTCGGACACCGTCGCCCCCGAAGCCCGGGCCGTCCCGCACGGGCTCCCGGACCGCCCTGTGCCGGACCGGCCCCCGCCGCCTTCGGCGGCACCGCCCGATCCCGACCGCTCCGCTCCACAGGACGGCCGGATGATCGTCGTCGCCCTCGCCGGGGTGCTCGTGGTGGCCGTTGCCCTCCTCGTGGTGCTGTGGAACGTCGTGTGAACGCTCGCGGACCATCAAGATTCACCGGATGAGTAGCTGTTCGCAGGTTGAATGGCGCTCAGCGCGGGTGAGGATGGGGTCATGGGATTCCATGTCGACTCCGAGACCGGGCGGCTGCGCCAGGTCATACTGCACAGGCCCGATCTGGAGCTGAAGCGCCTCACGCCCAGCAACAAGGACGCGCTGCTGTTCGATGACGTCCTGTGGGTGCGCCGTGCCCGCCAGGAGCATGACGGGTTCGCCGACGTGCTGCGCGACCGCGGGGTGGAGGTGCATCTCTTCGGCGACCTGCTGCGCGAGTCGCTGGAGATCCCGGAGGCCAGGAAGCTCGTCCTGGACCGGGTCTTCGACGAGAAGGAGTACGGTCCGCTCGCCACGGATCACCTCCGCGCGGTCTTCGACGAGCTGTCCTCGGCCGACCTGGTGGAGGCGCTGGTGGGCGGCATGACCAAACGGGAGTTCCTCGCCGGTCATCCCGAGCCGACCTCTGTCCGCTTCCATGTGATGGACCTGGACGACTTTCTCCTCGGCCCGCTGCCCAACCATCTCTTCACCCGCGACACCTCCGCCTGGATATACGACGGCGTCTCGATCAATGCCATGCGCTGGCCCGCGCGGCAGCGCGAGACGGTCCACTTCGAGGCGATCTACAAGCACCACCCGCTCTTCACCAGTCCGCAGGCGGGGGACTTCCACCACTGGTCGGAGGGGCAGGACGACTATCCCTCGACCATCGAGGGCGGTGACGTCCTGGTGATCGGCAACGGCGCGGTGCTGATCGGCATGAGCGAGCGCACCACCCCGCAGGCCGTGGAGATGCTGGCACGCGGGATGTTCGCGGCCGGTTCCGCGCGGACCATCGTCGCGCTCGACATGCCCAAGCGGCGGGCCCTGATGCATCTCGACACCGTGATGACGATGGTCGACCGCGATGTCTTCACCCAGTACGCGGGGCTCGGGATGCTCCGCTCGTACACCATCGAACCGGCTGAGGGCAGGCAGGCGCTGAAGGTCACCGACCATCCGCCGGAGCACATGCACAGCGCGATCGCGGCGGCGCTCGGTCTGAAGGAGATCCGGGTGCTCACGGCGACGCAGGATGTGCACGCGGCGGAGCGCGAGCAGTGGGACGACGGCTGCAATGTCCTCGCCGTCGAGCCGGGTGTCGTCGTCGCGTACGAGCGCAATGTCACGACGAACACCCATCTGCGCAAGCAGGGCATCGAGGTGATCGAGATCCCCGGCAGCGAACTGGGCCGGGGCCGGGGAGGCCCTCGCTGTATGAGCTGTCCGTTCGAGCGCGACGCCGTCTAGCCGGCCGGGACCGCCCGGCCGGGACCGTCTGTATAGCAATACAGGCGTACGTATATACTTCCACGGTCCCCGCATTCGCGACCCAGGAGCAGCAGCCACCATGGCGATACATCTCGAAGGCCGCCACTTCCTCAAGGAGCTGGACTTCACCGCCGAGGAATTCCGCGGCCTGATCGATCTGGCCGCGGAGCTGAAGGCGGCCAAGCGGGCGGGAGCCGAGGTTCAGCGGCTGCGGGGCAGGAACATCGCGCTGATCTTCGAGAAGACCTCCACCCGTACCCGCTGCGCCTTCGAGGTCGCGGCCGCCGACCAGGGCGCCGCGACGACCTATCTCGACCCCGTCGGCTCGCAGATCGCACACAAGGAGTCCGTGAAGGACACCGCGCGCGTACTCGGCCGGATGTACGACGCCATCGAGTACCGCGGGCACGGCCAGGGCGTGGTGGAGGAGCTCGCCGTGCACGCCGGTGTCCCCGTCTACAACGGGCTCACCGACGAATGGCACCCCACCCAGATGCTCGCCGACGCGCTGACGATGACCGAGCACACCGACAAGCCGCTGGACCAGGTCGCGTACGCCTATCTCGGCGACGCCCGCTACAACATGGGCAACTCCTACCTGGTCACCGGCGCGCTGCTGGGTATGGACGTGCGGATCGTCGCCCCCCGGCTGCTGTGGCCCGACGACACGATCGTGGACCTGGCGCGCGGGCTGGCCAAGGCGTCCGGTGGCAGCGTCACGCTGACCGAGGACGTCACCGAGGGAGTGCGCGGTGCGGACTTCGTCGCCACCGACGTATGGGTCTCGATGGGGGAGCCGAAGGAGGTGTGGGACGAGCGGATCGCGCTGCTCGGCCCGTACGCCGTGACCATGGACGTGCTGCGCGCCACCGGCAACGAGAACGTGAAGTTCCTGCACTGCCTCCCCGCCTTCCACGACCTGGGGACCAAGATCGGCCGCGACATCTATGAGAGGCACGGTCTGACCGAGCTCGAAGTCACCGACGAGGTCTTCGAGTCCGAGCACTCCGTCGTGTTCGACGAGGCGGAGAACCGGATGCACACGATCAAGGCGATCATGGTGGCCACGCTCGGCCGGACGGGACCTGGCCAGGCCGTGTCTGACAAATAGCGCCGTCCGCCCGCAGGGCGGGGTGCGCGGCGTCCGGTGCGTGCAATCGCAAGGCGGTGGGGGCACCCCTGGACGAAGTCTGGGGGAGATCATCCTCGTACTGGACGTACTTGGATGACTCTGACAACGCAGCGAGTGTGCGTGCCGGGCGTCGCGCGCCAGGCGAGATTTGTCAGACACGGCCTAGGGAGCCGTCAGCTCCGCGACGGGAGGGTGAACCAGACCGCCTTGCCCCCGTCGGTGACTCGGTGCCCGCAGGCCGAGCTCAGTGCGCGTATCAACAGCAGCCCCCGGCCGTGCTCCTGCAGGGCGTCGGGCTCGGGGCCGGGTGCGTGCCGGGACAGCCGGCCCGGCGGGACCGGGTCCCCGTCGTGGACCTCCACCTGGCAGCCCGTCGGGAGCAGTTCCACCACCAGCTGGATGGGGCTCCCGCCGCGCGTGTGCTCCACCGCGTTGGCGACGAGCTCCGCCGTGAGCAGCTCGGCCGTGTCGCGGTCCGCCGACGCCTCGATGTCCGCCAGTGCCGTACGCACCAGGGCGCGGGCGATGGGCACGGCGGCCGCGGAGTGCGGCAGGGCGACGCGCCAGGAGGCGGGGCCGGAGGCTTCGAGCAAGGCGGGGAGTTCCGTTCGACGGGGGAGGTCCGGATTTCAACCCTAGAGAGGCATGGGCGCGAAGAAGGGGCCCGTGCCCATCTTGGGCAGGACCTGTGCCACGCCTGGTACGAGACCTTTGTCTCGGTACAAACGGGTTACAAGCTCGTATCGCGTAGTCGTGACGGGAGTCACGTAAGAGTGATAACTTCGGAAGGGCGGGCAGCAGCAGACCGCCCGCCTGAAGGAGGCCACACTCCATGAGCCCCTTTTCCGGCTCCGCGCAGCGCACCGAGCGCTGGCGCCATCTGCGGATCAGCACGCAGGACGGCGTCGCGACCGTCACCCTCGCCCGCCCCGAGAAGCTCAATGCCCTCACCTTCGGCGCCTACGCCGACCTGCGTGATCTGCTCGCCGAGCTGTCACGGGAGCGGTCCGTACGGGCGCTGGTGCTGGGCGGCGAAGGGCGCGGGTTCTGCTCCGGCGGGGACGTCGACGAGATCATCGGCGCGACCCTCTCCATGGACACCGCCCAGCTCCTCGACTTCAACCGGATGACCGGTCAGGTGGTACGCGCGCTGCGCGAGTGCCCCTTCCCGGTGATCGCGGCGGTCCACGGCATCGCGGCGGGCGCGGGGGCGGTACTGGCGCTGGCCGCGGACTTCCGCGTCGCGGACCCGTCCGCGCGTTTCGCCTTCCTGTTCACCAAGGTGGGCCTCTCGGGCGGCGACATGGGGGCGGCCTATCTGCTGCCGAGGGTCGTCGGCCTCGGCCACGCCACGCGACTGCTGATGCTCGGCGAACCGGTCCGCGCTCCCGAGGCCGAACGGATCGGCCTGATCAGCGAGTTGACGGAAGAGGGCCAGGCGGACGCGCGGTCGGCCGAGCTGGCCCGCCACCTCGCGCAGGGCCCGGCCCTGGCCTACGCCCAGACCAAGGCCCTGCTCACCTCCGAGCTCGACATGCCGCTCGCGGCCTCGGTGGAACTGGACGCGGCGACGCAGGCCCTGCTGATGAACGGCGAGGACTACGCGGAGTTCCACGCGGCGTTCACGGAAAAGCGCGCCCCGAAGTGGCGGGGGCGCTGACCATGCCGCGCCGCCCGTCTCGGGGCTCCGCCCCGGACCCCGCGCCTCAAGCGCCGGCGGGGCCGGAGAATCCAGCCCGTCCGGCGATGGAGGAAACTTCCCCTGCGCCCGCGGGCGCCATCTCAGCCCGTCCGGCGTTTGAGGACACGGCCGAAGGCCGTACGGGGTCCGGGGCGGAGCCCCACGTCGGGAAGGGGCGGGGCGGGGAGAGGCCCGCCGCAGGCGCCGCGCCCCGTCAGCAGGGACAAGCCCACCCCCTCCGCGTCGCCGTCATCGGCGGCGGCCCCGGCGGTCTCTACGCCGCCGCCCTGCTCAAGCGCCTCGACCCCGACCGCGAGATCACCGTCTGGGAGCGCGGCGCCCCCGACGACACCTTCGGCTTCGGCGTCGTCCTCTCCGACGAGACCCTCGGCGGGATCGAGCACGCCGACCCCGTCATCTACCGCGCGCTCCAGGACGAGTTCGTCCGCTGGGACGACATCGACATCGTCCACCGCGGCCGCACCCTCACCTCCGGCGGCCACGGCTTCGCCGCCCTCGGCCGGCGCCGGCTTCTGCAGATCCTCCACGACCGCTGCGCCGGTCTCGGCGTACAGCTCCGCTTCCGCACCCCCGCCCCGCCCGCCGCCGAACTCGCCACCACCCACGACCTGGTCATCGCCGCGGACGGCGTGAACAGCCTCACCCGCGAGGCGCACGCCGACGCCTTCGCCCCGCACATCACCACCCACCGCTGCCGCTACATCTGGCTCGCCGCGGACTTCGCCTTCGACGCCTTCCGTTTCGAGGTCGCCGAGACCGAGCACGGCGCGATGCAGCTGCACGGCTACCCCTATGCGCCCGACTCCAGCACCGTCATCGTCGAAATGCGTGAGGAGGTCTGGCGGGCGGCCGGTCTCGACCGCTGCGACGAGCAGGAGTCCATCGACCGGTGCGCCAAGATCTTCGCCGACGCGCTCGACGGCCGGCCGCTGCACGGCAACAACTCCGCCTGGATCGCGTTCCGTACGGTCGTCAACGACCACTGGTCCCACGGCAATACGGTGCTGCTGGGCGACGCCGCCCACACGGCCCACTTCTCCATCGGCTCCGGAACCAAGCTCGCCGTCGAGGACGCCCTCGCGCTCGCCGCCTGCATCGAGGAGCAGCCCGACCTCCCCGCTGCCCTCGCCGCGTACGAGAGCGAGCGCCGCCCCGTCGTCGAGTCCACGCAGCGCGCGGCGGCCGCCAGCCTGCGCTGGTTCGAGGAGCTCGGCACGTATCTCGACCAGCCGGCCCGGCAGTTCGCGTTCAATCTGCTCACCCGCAGCCGCCGCGTCACCCATGACAATCTGCGGCTGCGCGACCCGGCGTTCACCGACGCCGTCGAGCGCGACTTCGGCTGCCCGCCCGCCACCCCGCCGATGTTCACGCCCCTCACGCTGCGCGGGCTGACCCTGCGCAACCGCGTGGTCGTCTCGCCCATGGACATGTACTCCGCCAACGACGGTGTCCCCGGCGACTTCCACCTCGTCCACCTGGGCGCGCGGGGCCTCGGCGGGGCGGGCCTGGTGATGACCGAGATGGTGTGCGTGAGCGCACAGGGCCGTATCACCCCCGGCTGCACGGGTCTGTACACCCCCGAGCAGGGCGCCGCCTGGCGCCGGGTCACCGACTTCGTGCACCTCCACGCGCCCGGCACCGCGATCGGCGTGCAGCTCGGGCACTCCGGCCGCAAGGGCTCCACCAAGCTCATGTGGGAGGGCATTGACGAGCCGCTCGACGAGGGCAACTGGCCTCTCGTCGCGGCCTCACCGCTCTCCTACCGTCCCGGCGTGAACCAGGTCCCCCAGGCGCTGGACCGCGACGGACTCGCCCAGATCCGCGAGCAGTTCGCCGACGCGACCCGGCGCGCGGACGAGTGCGGTTTCGACCTGCTCGAACTCCACTGCGCCCACGGCTACCTCCTCTCCGGCTTCCTCTCCCCGCTCACCAATCAGCGCACCGACGCCTACGGCGGCTCCCTTCAGAACCGTCTTCGCTTCCCCCTCGAAGTCTTCGACGCCATGCGCGCGGTCTGGCCCGACGACCGGCCCATGACCATCCGTATCTCCGCCACCGACTGGGCGCGGGGCGGCAACACCGCCGAGGACGCCGTCGAGATCGCCCGGGCGTTCGCCGCCCACGGCGCCGACGCGATCGACGTCTCCACCGGACAGGTCGTGTCCGACGAACAGCCGGAGTACGGCCGCTCGTACCAGACCCCGTACGCCGACCGGATCCGCAACACGCTCGGCATTCCCGTCATCGCGGTCGGCGCCATCTCCTCCTGGGACGACGTCAACTCGCTGCTGCTGGCGGGCCGCGCCGACCTCTGCGCGCTGGCCAGGCCGCATCTCTACGATCCGCACTGGACTCTGCACGCGGCCGCCGAACAGAACTACAAGGGGCCGGGAGCGATCTGGCCCGACCAGTACGCGGCAGGCAGCCGCAGGCCCCCGACCGGCCGCACGGACGCGCCCAAGCCCCGGCTCACCCTGAGCTGAGCGCTCACGCCTGCACGAACGCCGCTCCCGCGTCCCGCAGCAGCGCGTGCAGCCGGGCGAAGACCTCCGCCGACCGTCCCCCCGGCCAGCCCTGCGGCAGCAGTTCGGCCGGCAGCCCCGGATCGATGTACGGCAGCCGCCGCCAGGAGTCCAGCGCCGGAAGATAGTCGCGGTACGCCTCCATCGGGGGCAGCTCGCCGCGCGCCTCCCACGCCCGCAGTCTCGGCTCGTGCAGATCGAGGAACTCCTCGTGCTCCTTGGCGATCGCGCCCAGGTCCCACCAGCGCGCCACCGCCTCCGCCGTCGCCGCGAAGCCGAGATGCTCGCCCCGGAACAGCTCGACGTACGGGTCGAGTTGGAGCCGGCGCAGGGTGTGCCGCGCCTCCTCGTACAGCCGCGCGGGCGCGATCCACACGCCCGGAGCGGCCGAGCCGAAGCCGAGCCGCCCGAGCCTCGAGCGCAGCAGATGACGCTTGTGGCGTTCGGCCTCGGGCACCGAGAAGACCGCGAGCACCCAGCCCTCGGACAGCAGGGGCGATTGGCGGGCGTAGATCCGCCGGTCGCCGTCGTCGAGCAGCTGGCGGGCGTCGTCCGACAGGGCGTACCCGGCCGCGTCGTCCTCGGTGCGTTCGGGGACCAGCAGGCCGCGGCGCTTGAGCCGCGAGACCGAGGAGCGCACGGACGGGGCGTCGACGCCGAGAACCGCCAGCAGACGGATGAGTTCGGCCACGGGGAGAGGGCCCGGCCGCTCGCGTCCGTACGCGCCGTACAGGGAGACGATCAGGGAACGGGGAGTGTGCTGCTCGGCCACGTGATCACTTTAGAGCCCGCAGGCGGAAGCGCTGCAGCTTGCCGGTGGGCGTGCGGGGCAGCGCATCCAGGAAGACGATCTCGCGCGGACACTTGTACGGGGTCAGCCGCCGCTTGACCGCGTCGGTGAGCGCCTCCACGGTCTCCTCGCCCCTCGGGACGCCTTCCCGCAGGACGACATACGCGACCACGATCTGTCCGCGCAGGTCGTCCTCGCGGCCGATCACCGCGGCCTCGGCAACGTCCGGATGCCGCAGCAGGGCCTCCTCCACCTCGGGCCCGGCGATGTTGTACCCGGCCGAGATGATCATGTCGTCGGCGCGGGCGACGTAGCGGAAATAGCCGTCGGGTTCACGCACGTAGGTGTCACCGGTGAGATTCCAGCCCTCGTGCACGTAATCCAGCTGGCGCGGGTCGTTCAGATAGCGGCAGCCCACCGGGCCGCGCACGGCGAGCAGTCCCGGATCGCCGTCGGGAACCGGAACCCCGGAGCGGTCCACGACGCGGGCCTGCCAGCCCGGTACGGGTATCCCGGTGGCGCCCGGCCTGATCGCGTCGTCGGCCGCCGAGATGAAGATGTGCAGCAGCTCGGTCGCGCCGATGCCGTTGATGATGCGCAGCCCGGTCCGCTCCTGCCAGGCCTGCCAGGTGGCCGCGGGCAGATTCTCGCCGGCCGACACGCACCGCCGCAGCGAGCCGGTGTCGTGCTCGTCGATGCGCTCCAGCATCACGCGGTACGCCGTCGGCGCGGTGAACAGAACCGACACCCGGTGGGCCGCGATCGCGGGCAACAGCCGGTCCGGGCCCGCCTGTTCGAGCAGCAGCGCCGACGCCCCCGCACGCATCGGGAAGATCACCAGGCCGCCGAGCCCGAAGGTGAAGCCGAGCGGGGGGCTGCCCGCGAAGACGTCGTCGGGCTCCGGCCGCAGCACCTGCGCGGAGAAGGTGTCCGCGACGGCCAGTACATCGCGGTGGAAGTGCATACAGCCCTTGGGCCGCCCGGTCGTGCCGGAGGTGAAGGCGATCAGCGCGACATCGTCGGCCGCGGTCTGCACCGCCTCGTAGGGCTCCGGGGGCCCGGCGGCGGCCAGCCGCAGCAGATCGTCGGGCCCGTCGCCGCCGTACGCCGTGATGCTCAGCCCCGGCACCTCGGCCTTGGCCAGGTCGTCGAGGGAGCGGATGTCGCACAGGGCGTGGCTGACGGCGGCGATCTCGCACACCGTGGCCAGTTCCTTGGCCCGCTGCTGGGCAAGCACGGTGACGGCCACCGCGCCCGCCTTCATCACCGCAAGCCAGCAGGCGGCGAGCCAGGGCGTGGTCGGGCCGCGCAGCAGGACACGGTTGCCCGGGACGACGCCCAGGCCGGAGGTGAGGACATGCGCGATCCGGTCGACCTGGTCCCGCAGCTCTCCGTAGGTCCAGATCTCGCCGCCGCCGGTCCGGAAGACGGGCCGGTCGGCGCCGAAGCGCTCGATCGTACGGTCCAGCAGTTCGGCTCCGCAGTTGAGCCGCTGTGGATAGTGCAGCGCGGGCAGATCGAAGAGAAGTTCCGGCCACTGCCCGGGCGGCGGGAGGTGGTCGCGCGCAAAGGTGTCGCGGTGGGCCGAGGGTGACAGTCCCATTGTTCGCCCCCTTCTCGTGGTGGGGTCGCGAATCGAGCGTATCGTGAAGGTGACGACAGTCAACAGTCCGCGATACCGTGCTTTTCCGGAGCCCACCCCCGATCCCCGGGCCGCATGAAATGGGGGCACGAATGCCCGTATTCTCGCTCGATCCGGAACAAACCGCCCGATGTGCTCAGCTGCGTACGCTGGCAGCCGAGCAGTTGCGCCCGATCGCCGACAAGGGGGAACCGGGCCACGTCAATCGCCCCTTGGTGGCCGCCCTCGGTGAACTAGGGCTCCTGGGCCGGCTGTTCGGAGCCGGGGCGCTGGAACTGTGCCTGCTGCGCGAATCCCTCGCCCACGGATGCACGGAGGCCGAAACCGCCCTCGCCCTCCAGGGCCTGGGCAGCTACCCCATCGTCCAGGCGGGCACCGCGGCCCAGCAGGAGCGCTGGCTCCCCGACGTGATCATCGGGCGCGCCGTGGCCGCCTTCGCGCTCAGCGAGCCGGACGCGGGCTCGGACGCGGCGGCCCTCGCCCTCCGGGCCGAGCCGGATGGTGAGGGCTGGCGCCTGAGCGGCGAGAAGCGCTGGATCTCCAACGCGCCCGAGGCCGACTTCTACACCGTCTTCGCCCGTACGACCGAGGGCGCCGGAGCACGCGGCGTGACGGCGTTCCTCGTCCCCGCCGACCGGCCGGGGCTGACCGGAACCGCCCTGGAGATGCTCTCGCCGCACCCCATCGGCGCGCTGACCTTCGCCGATGTGCCCGTGACCAGGGACGACGTCCTCGGTGACGTGGACGGTGGCTTCCGTGTCGCGATGAACACCCTGAACCTCTTCCGGCCCAGCGTCGGCGCCTTCGCCGTCGGTATGGCCCAGGCTGCCCTGGACGCGGCCATCGACCACACCGCCCGCCGCACGGCCTTCGGCGGCCCGCTCAAGGACCTCCAGTCCGTCGCCCACCAGGTCGCCGAGATGGCCACCCGCACCGAGGCCGCGCGGCTGCTGGTCTACGCGGCCGCCGCGGCGTACGACGAAAGGGCCGCCGACGTGCCGAAGCGGTCCGCGATGGCGAAGCTGCTCGCGACGGAGACCGCGCAGTACGTCGTGGACGCGGCCGTCCAGCTGCACGGCGCCCGCGGGCTCCAGCGCGGTCATCTGCTGGAACATCTGTACCGGGAGGTCCGCGCGCCGCGGATCTACGAGGGCGCGACCGAGGTCCAGCGCACGATCATCGCCAAGGAGCTGTACGCAAGCGTCAAGGAGCCGCACGCATGAGCCTGCACCGTCACAATCCGGCCGAGCTCTCGCCCCCCACCGGCTTCTCGCACGCCATCACGGCCACCGGCTCGCGGCTGGTGTTCCTGGCCGGGCAGACCGCGCTGAACCCCGGCGGCAAGATCGTCGGCGAGACGCTGCCCGAGCAGTTCGAGACGGCCCTGGCGAATCTGCTCACCGCACTCGCGGCCGCCGGCGGCGCCCCGCAGGACCTCGCCCGTGTCACGGTCTACGCCACCGATGTCGCCGGCTATCGCGCCCACGCCCCTGAACTGGGCCGTATCTGGCGGCGGTTGGCGGGCCGCGACTATCCCGCGATGGCGGTGATCGGAGTGGACCGGCTCTGGGACGAGGAGGCCATGGTGGAGCTGGACGGCACGGCGGTGCTGCCCTGACCGGACTCTGGCGGGCCGCCACCCCCAATACATAACATCGTTATGACACGAGGGAGAGGCCATGCCGGAGATCGAGCTCAGCGCGGGGACGATCACCTACGAGGACAGCGGAGGCACGGGCCCCGTCGTCGTCCTGCTGCACGGGCTCGTCCATGACGCGACGGTCTGGCGCAAGGTCGTCGCCGGCCTGCGGCGCGACCACCGCTGCATCGCCCCGACCCTCCCGTACGGCGCCCACCGCACCCCCATGCGCCCGGGCGTCCCCCTGAGCCCCGACTCCGTCAACGAGCTGATCGCGGAGTTCCTCGACCGCCTCGACCTGTGCGGCGTCACCCTGGTGGAGAGCGACTGCGGCCGCGCCCAGACCGTCGCGGCCCGCCACCCCGAGCGGCTCGCCCGGCTGGTGCTGATCTCCTGCGAAGCCTTCGACAACTACCCGCCGGGAGCGCCCGGAAAGATGATCTCGTTCGTCTGCAAGGTGCCCGGCGGCATCGCGCTGACCGCCCGGATCCTCGGGCTGAAACCGCTGCGCCGGCTGCCCATCGGCTTCGGCGCGCTCACCAAGCGTCCCGTACCCGACGAGATCATCGACAACTGGCTGCGTCCACTGCTGACCGACAAAGCGATCAGGTCGGACTTCAAGCGCTACAACGCGGGCCTGCGCAAGACCGAACTTCTCGAGGCGGCCGAGGGGCTGCGGAAGTTCGACAGGCCCGCGCTGGTGGTCTGGGCCACCGAGGACCGGATGATGCCGCGCGAACACGGCAGGCGGCTCGCCGAACTGCTGCCCGAGGGGCGGCTGCTGGAGATCGAGGACAGCTGCACGCTCATCGCCGAGGACCGGCCCGACGCGCTCACCGAGGCACTGCGCGCCTTCGTCGCGGAGCCCTCCGGCGGCGGATCTTGATCGACTGGTGGCGGGCTCGCCGTAGGTTTACCGTTCATTAGTGGACGGAACCGTCTACAGACCCTCGTGTGAGGGCTCGATGCGCCATGACGACCCCGCAGCCGGTACCCACATCGCAGATCGCCGCCTCGAACAAGATGAGCGGCGGCGATGTGATCGCACTCCTCGTCATCGCATCCTGTCAGTTGATGGTGGTCCTCGACATCACCATCGTGAACATCGCGCTCCCGCACATCCAGAGCTCGCTGGACTTCTCCACCACGAGCCTGTCCTGGGTGGTCAACGCCTACACGCTCACGTTCGGCGGCCTGTTGCTCCTCGGTGGCCGTATGGGCGACATCCTCGGCCGACGCAGGGTCTTCATGTTCGGAGTGCTGCTGTTCGCACTCGCCTCGCTGCTCGGCGGCCTGTCCCAGAACTCCGGTCAGCTGCTGGCATCGCGCGCCCTGCAGGGCGTCGGCGGCGCCATCGCATCGCCGACCGCGCTCGCGCTGATCACCACCACCTTCACCGAAGGCCCGAAACGCAACCGGGCGTTCGGTGTTTTCGCGGCCGTCTCCGCGGGCGGCGCCGCGATCGGCCTGCTGGCGGGCGGCATCCTCGTCGAATGGCTCGACTGGCGCTGGGTGTTCTTCGTCAATGTGCCCATCGCCCTGCTCATCGCTCTGGCAACTCCCCGCCACATCAAGGAGTCCGAACGCCATCCGGGCCACTTCGACCTGGCGGGTGCGTTCACTTCGACCCTCGGCATGGTGGCGCTGGTCTATGGCTTCATCCGGGCTGCTCAGGAAGGCTGGCGCGATCCGTGGACGATTGCGTCGTTCTGCGCCGCGGTGGTGCTTCTCACTTCGTTCATTCTGATAGAGCGCCGATCCAAGCAGCCGATCACGCCCCTGCACATGTTCGCCGACCGCAACCGGTCGGGCACGTACGGAATCATGCTCAGCATTGCTGCCGCGATCTTCGGCATGTTCTTCTTCCTCACGCTCTTCGTGCAGAACGTGCTCGACTTCAGCCCGCTGGAGGCCGGTCTCGCCTTCCTGCCGGTGAGCGCGGTCGTCGCGGTGGGCGCGGGCATCGCCTCTCAACTCCTGCCGAAATACGGCCCGAAGCCCTTTATGGTGACCGGTTCGATCCTGTGCGCGGTGGGTCTGTCCTGGCTGACCCTGACCGATATCCACTCCACGTATCTGGGCAGCATCCTGGGACCGATAGTGGTCTTCGGCTTCGGCATGGGCCTGAACTTCGTCTCGCTGACGCTGATGGCCGTCTCCGGCGTGGCCACGCACGAGACAGGTGCGGCGTCCGGCATGCTCAACGCGACCCAGCAGGTGGGCGGTTCGCTGGGGCTGTCCATCCTGGTCACGGTGTTCGGCACGGCCAGCCGCAACGAGGCCGACGACCAGGTGCCGAGCTTCCTCGCCCAGGCGACCCCGGTGGAGAAGCTGCAATTCCAGCGCACCGGCCAGCTTCCACGGCCCTTCAGCGATGAGGTCCTCACCTCGGGAGTCTCCGCCGCGTTCGTCGCGGCCGCCATCTTCACCGTCGTCGCGGCCGTGATCGCCGTCCTTGCCATCCAGGTCCGCCCCGCCGACCTGGCACGCCTCCAGGGCGGTGTCACTGCCGGCCGGCCCTGAACCCCTCCCGCCATCCGGCCCGCATCCTCGCCCGGTGCGGGCCCGGACCTGTGATGCGCGGGGACGAGGGGCGCATAAGACTTGAGGACAGCGCCCGTGCGGGAGGAGGTGATCGTGTGCGTGCCGACTCGCCGGACGGACGCGGGGACGCGTCCTCGCAGCCTCGGGCCTCGGTGGGGCTCGCCGTCCTCGGCACGGACATGAGATATCTCTTCGCGGACCCGGTCTACTGCCGTGTCTCGGGCGAAATACGCGCAGGGCTGGAAGGCAGGGCCGTCAGCCCCCGGGCCGAGCTGAGCGTCGGCCCGGCGGCGCTCGTCGCCGCCGTCCTGGCCGACGGGTGCCCCCGTACGCATGTGACGCCCGTCAGCCGCTGCACCTGGCAGCAGCTGACCATCCGCGGGGAGGTGGCCGGTCTGGTGGGCCTGGTCGTCGAGAGCCTCACTCCGGCCGACCGGCTGCACATGGCGGACGCCGCCGACCGGATCGGGACGACGCTCGACGAGAGAACCACCTGTCTGGAGGTAGTGAGCTTTCTCGGTTCGGGACTGGCCGACGCGGCCGCTGTGGACCTGCTGCCGCGGGAGACGCAGCCCGGCGGCGGGCCGGGCGTGGAGCGGGCCGCCGTGGCGGGTCATGCCGAGCTGCTGCCCCCGTACGCGCCCCTTGCCGTACTGCGCGGCCGGACGGCCCTCGATGAAGGCCGGCTAGCGGTACCCCTCAGCATCCACGACCATGTCCTGGGCGCCGTCCTCATCGCCCGGGCGTCCGGCAGCTTCACCGACCGCGACCTGCTGATCGCCCGGTCGGCGGCCCACCGGGCCGCGGTGGCCATCGAGCACGCCCGCCTCTTCGGCCAGGCGCAACGCACCGCGGTCGAGCTCCAGCGGGCCCTGCTGACCGACCCCGGACTGCCGCACCCGAACCTCCAGTTGGCCACGCGCTACCTCCCCGCCGGCTCGGCCGACCTCGTGGGCGGGGACTGGTTCGAGACCGTACGCCTGCACTTCGGGCGCACGCTGCTGGTGATGGGCGATGTGATGGGCCACGGGGTGGAGGCGGCGGTCGACATGAACAGCTACCGCTCGGCCCTGCGCGGCGTGGCGGCCGCCGACCTACCGCCGCACCGGGTCCTGCGCCGCCTGGACATGGACATCTCCGACGCCTCCGCCCGCCGCCCCGCCACCTGCCTGCTCGCCCGGGTGGACCCGGCGCGCATGCTCGCGTCTTTCTCCAGCGCGGGCCATCTGCCGCCCGTCGTCTTCAGCAACGAAGGCGTGGCCCACCTGGTCAATGTCCCGGTCGGACCACCGCTCGGGACGGGCGTGGGCGGCTACGAACTCGTCTCGCGCACCTTCGACCCCGGTGACACCCTGCTCCTGTTCACCGACGGCCTCGTCGAACGCCGCAGCGAGGACATTGACACCTCCCTCGCCCGCCTGGCCCACGTCCGCCCCGACCCGGGCGGCACACTCGACGACCTGGTCGACGAGGTCCTCCACGAACTCGACGCCGCCCACGCGGAGGACGACGTCGCGGTCATGGCGGCGCGCATCCGCCGCAAGGCCGCGCCGGACGACGACGCCTCCTAGCCGAGTGCAGCTGTCGCGGCCCGGAGTTCGGCGAGTGCGTGGCGTGCGAGCTCGGTGAACGTCTGCTGGTTGGCCGGATCGGCCCACTCGTCGAAGGCGTGGTAGAAGGCGCGGACGCCGAGTTCGGCGGCGAGGCTCGCGGTCGGTTCCTGTACGCCGCGCTCGCGGAGTGCGTCTGCGATGGCTCCGGCAAGTCCGGCGCGCTTGAGGGCGGCGCGCTCCTGCAGCTCGGAACAGTTGTGCCCCGGATCCGTTGTGCGGATCCGGGGCACAGCCGTGTTCAGGCCGCCTCGGGGAAGTGGCAGGCGACCTCCCTCGGCTCGCCGGGTGCGGCGATCCGCAGCAGTGGTGCCTCGGCGCGGCAGATGGCCTGGGCCTTGGGGCAGCGCGGGTGGAAGGTGCAGCCCGGTGGGGGAGAGGCCGGGCTGGGCGGGTCGCCCAGGAGCGTGATGCGCTCGCGGGCACGCTCGGCCGCGGGGTCGGGCAGGGGCACCGCGGAGAGCAGCGCCCGGGTGTAGGGGTGGGCGGGGGCGGCGTACACCCGCTTCTTGTCGCCGATTTCGACGATCCGGCCGAGGTACATGACGGCGACCCGGTCGCAGACCCGCTTGACCACCGAAAGGTCGTGGGCGATGAAGAGGTAGGCCAGGCCGAGCTCCTGCTGGAGGCGTTCCATGAGGTTGACGATCTGGGCCTGTACGGAGACGTCGAGGGCGGACACGGGCTCGTCGGCGACGACCAGCCGGGGGCTGGTGGCGAGCGAGCGGGCGATGCCGATGCGCTGGGCCTGGCCGCCGGAGAACTCGTGGGGATAGCGGTCGATGTGCTCGGGGATGAGTCCGACCAGGTCCATCAGCTCCGCTGCCCGCTTGCGTGCGTCCGCCGCTGAACTCCCTTGCGCCAGAAGGGGGTCGGAGATGATCCGGGCCACGGTCTGGCGTGGATTGAGGGAGGAGTGCGGGTCCTGGAAGACCATCTGGAGTTCGCGGCGCAGTGGCCTCAGTTCGCGCTGGGACAGATGGCTGATGTCGTGGCCGTCGTAGGTGATCGAGCCGGTGGTGGGTTCCAGGAGCCGTACGATCATGCGCCCGGTGGTGGACTTGCCGCAGCCGGACTCGCCGACCAGGCCCAGCGTCTCCCCGGCGGCCACATCGAAGCTGATGCCGTCGACGGCTCGCACGGGATCCGCGCGGCGGCGCTTTCCCGGGAAGGCCATCGTTACGTCCCGCACACTGAGGAGCGGCCGCACGCTGAGGAGTGGCTGAGCTGTACTGGTCATGACGCGACGCCTTCGTATGCGGGGAGGTGGCAGGCAGCCGGATGCTCGGCCGGTCCGGAGAGCAGGGGCCGTTCGGTCTCGCAGCGCAGCCGCTCGCTCCCCGAGGCGCCTGCCGCCCGGGGGCAGCGGGGCGCGAACGCACAGCCGGGGCCGGGTGCCAGCAGGGACGGCGGGCTTCCGGGGATGGCCCGCAGCGGTTCGTCGTCGCTGTCGTCGAGCCGGGGCAGGGAGTCGAGCAGCCCGCGCGTGTAGGGGTGGGCGGGGGTTGCGAACAGGTCGTCCACCGGGGCCTGTTCGGCCGCGCGCCCGCCGTACATCACCAGCACCTCGTGGGCGACCCGGGCGACCACCCCGAGATCGTGGGTGATCATGACGACGGCGAGTCCGCGCTCCTCCTGCAGCCGGGCGATCAGCTCCAGGATCTGGGCCTGGACGGTGACGTCGAGGGCGGTGGTCGGCTCGTCCGCGATGAGGAGTTCGGGCTCGCAGGCCAGCGCCATGGCGATCATCACACGCTGGCGCATCCCGCCGGAGAACTGGTGCGGATACTCGCCCGCCCTGCGTTCCGGCTCGGGGATGCCGACCTCGGCGAGCATCTCCACGGCCCGCCTGCGGGCCACCGCACGGCGGGAGTCGAAGTGAACCCGGTGGTGTTCGGCGATCTGCTCGCCGACCGTGTAGTACGGGTGGAGGCTGGAGAGCGGGTCCTGGAAGATCATGGCCATCCGGCGGCCCCGCAGCCGGTTCAGCTCCCGTTCCGGGAGCCCCAGCAGCTCCTGTCCTTCGAGGCTGATGGAGCCGGTGACCTCTGCGGCGGTGTGCAGCCCGAGCACCGCCATCGAGGTGACGGACTTGCCCGAACCGGACTCGCCGACGATGCCCAGGGTGCGGCCCCGGTGGACGTCGAAGCTGAGCGAGTCCACGGCCCGCACCGGCCCCCGCTTTGTCCCGAAGGTGACACTCAAGTCCCGTACGGTCAGCAGAGATTGGCTTCCGGTCATCAAAACCTCACCCTCGGGTCGACGACGGCGTACAGCAGGTCGACGGCCAGGTTGGCGACGACGATGAAGGTGGCGGCGAGCAGCGTGACCCCGAGGATGACCGGCTGGTCCCCGCTGGCGAGCGCGCCGTAGAAGAGCCGGCCGATGCCCGGGAGTCCGAAGATGGACTCGGTGATGACGGCGCCCGCGAGGAGCCCGCCCAGGTCCATGCCGAAGATGGTGAGGATCGGCGTCATGCCGGCCCGCAAACCGTGTTTGACGACGACCGTGCGACGCGGCAGACCCTTGGCGCGGGCAGTGCGGATGAACGGCTCCGCCATCGTCTCGATCATCGAACTGCGGCTCTGGCGTGCGTACATGGCCGCGTACAGAATGGCGAGTGCCAGCCACGGCAGGAGCAGGTTGGTCGCCCAGTCGAGGGGGTCGCTGCCGAAGGACACGTACTGCGGATAGGGGAACAGCCCCGCCACCCGGATCAGCCCGTAGATGAGCATCATCGAGGTGAAGTACACGGGCATCGAGGCGGCGCCGACCGCGCCGATCATCAGGACCCGGTCGAGCAGGGTGTCCTTGCGCAGGGCGGCGGTGACCCCGGCGGTCAGGCCGAGGAGCAGCCACAGCACCGCCGCGCCGAACGCCAGCGAGGCGGAGACCGGAAGCCGGTCCATCAGCAGGCCCCAGACTGACTCGCTGTTCTCGTACGAGTAGCCGAGGCAGGGAAAGCCGCAGTGCAGCGCGTACTGGCCGCTGCCCAGGGTGCGGCCGGTGAAGATGCCGCTGAGGAACTCCCAGAACTGCACCCAGATCGGCTGGTCCAGGCCCATGTGGGCGCGGATCGCCGTCAGGCGTTCGGCGCTGCACGACTTGCCGCAGGCCGCGGCGGCCGGGTCGGAGGGCAGGACGTAGAAGATGGTGAAGGTGACGGCGGCGATCGCGATCAGCACGCCGATCACGCCGAGCAGCCGGCGGCCGAGGTAGCGGGTCATGTGCGGCTTCCCCTCGGGTCGAGGATGTCCCGCAGCGCGTCTCCGAGGAGGGTGAAGGCGAGCACGGCGAGGAAGAGGCAGATGCTCGGGATGACGAAGTACATGGGATCCGTGTCGTAGAACGCGACGCTCTCGGCGATCATCTGGCCCCAGGACGGGGTGGGCGGGCGGACGCCGACGCCCAGATAGCTCAGGGCCGCCTCGGTGGCGATCATGCCCGGGATGATCAGGGTGGTGTACGCGATGACCGGCCCGGCGACGCCGGGGAGGATGTCGCGGGTGAGGATCCGCCAGGACCCCGATCCGCCCACCCGCGCGGCGTCGACGTACTCGCGGTGCTTGAGCGAGAGCGTCTGGCCGCGCACCACGCGGGCGATGCCGGGCCAGCCGAACAGCCCGATCACCGCGGTCATCAGCACGATCCGGTTGACGTCCTTGGCCACCGACATCATCGCGATCATGAAGATGAGGGAGGGGAAGGACATGGTCAGGTCCATGATCCGGCTGAGGACCGCGTCGGTGCGGCCGCCGAAGTAGCCGGCCGCGATCCCGGCCGCCGTCCCCGCGACCACGACGATCGCGGTCGCGGTGAAGGCGATCAGGAGGGAGACCTGGGCGCCGTGCACGACCCGGGCGAACAGGTCGCGGCCGGTGACGGGTTCGACGCCCAGCCAGTGGTCGGCGGAGATCCCGCCGAGCGGTCCGAGCGGCAGCCCGCCCAGGTAGGGGTCGACGGCGGACTTGTCGAACTCCTCGGGCGACCAGCCGCCCAGTGCGCTCAGCAGGGGCGCGGCGGCGGCCATGACGACGAAGAGCGCGACAATGACGAGGGAGATCTTGACGGAGGTGCGGCGGCGTAGTTCCGCGCGGGCCAGCTGCCAGGGGCCGCTGCCCGCCGGAACCTCCACCGGTGCTGTTGTGAGAGCCATGATCTTTACGAGCCCTCAGCCCTGGCTCTTGGACGGGTCCTTGAGGCCGACTGTGGCGTAGTCGAGCTGACCGCCGAAGGAGGTCTGTCCGTAGGCGCCGGCGATGTTGCTGCCGAGCACCAGGGGCCAGCGGCGGACCAGGACCGGTACGGCGGGGGCCTTGGCGAGGATCTCGCCGTCCAGCTGCTGCCAGGCGGTGTTGGCCTGCTTGGCGTCGGTCATGGCGGCGATTTCGTCCATCCGCTTCATGGTCGGCTCGTCGCGGAAGAGCGAGTGGTTGCCGGAGTTGCCCTTCTCCTTGATGTAGCGGCCGTCGAAGACGAACGGCAGGAAGGTCGAGCCCGACGGGTAGTCGGGGCACCAGCCCGTGTACGCGATGTCGGTGCGGTTCTTGGTGTCGCCGATCGTCGCGTAGAACGCCGACGGGTCGACGGTCTCGATGGTGACCTTGATTCCGGCCTTGCCCAGCGACTGCTGGATCGCCTCGGCCCGCCCCTTGTCCCCGGTCGAGACGGTCATCTTCGTCGCGAACCCGTCCGGCTTGCCCGCCGCCTTCAGCAGCTCCTTCGCCTTCTCGACGTCACCGGTCGCGGGGATCTTCAGCGTGTCCGGTTCCTTGCCGTCGAAGAGCGTGGCCGGCATGTAGGCGGTGGACAGGTCGTTGAAGGCGGGGCCGCCCGATGCGGTGAGCACCGAGTCCCTGTCGAGCGCGTACTGCACGGCCTGACGGACCTTCAGGTCATTGAACGGGGCCCGCCCGGTGTGCATTTGGACCATGTCCGTGCAGTTGGTCGACTCGGCGATCAGCCGCTTGCGTACCTCCGCGTTGGGCAGCACCTTGGCCGCGCTCTCCGGGCGCAGCGCACCCCAGGAGACGGCGGAGGCGTCAGCGCCCTGGCTGGCGATCAGGCGGTCGTCGATCTGGTTCGCCTTCAGCCCCATCACCATGACCAGCTTGTCCGGGTACGCCTTGCGCACCTGGTCGGTCGAGGCGTCCCAGTTGGTGTTGCGCACCAGCACCAGCTTCTTTCCGCGCTGGTACGACTCGATCTTGTACGGGCCCGAGGAGAACGGCCGGTTGTCGTACTGAGGCCCCTTGTCCTTGCCCTTGGGCACCGGGGCGAAGGTCGGCATGACGGTGGCGTTGGGGAACTCCGCGAAGGGCTTGCGGAGTTCGAAGACGATCGTGTGGTCGTCGGGCGTCTTGATGGAGGCGAGGTGCTTGCCCTCGGCGGGCCCCTGGTAGCCGTCGGCGCCGGCCAGATAGCGGGCCGCGTAGTCGGCGCCGCCGGGCAGGTCGGGGGAGAAGGACCGCTCCACGTTGTACTTGATGTCCTGCGCGGTGACGGGCGTACCGTCCTCGTACTTGACTCCCTGCTTGAGGCGGAAGGTCCAGGTCTTGGCGCCGTTGGAGGAGGTGCCGAGATCGGTCGCGAGGTCCGGGACGAGTTCACCGCCCCCGGTGCCGGGGGCCGCCTTGTAGGTGACCAGGGTGCGGTAGAGCAGCCGTGTCCCGAACTCCATGTCGCTCATCACCCAGTTGCGGGCCGGATCGAGGTGGGTGAAGTCCTGGTTGGACAGGACGGTGAGGGTGCCGCCCTTCTGCGGAGTGCCGCCGACCACGGCGCCTTGGTTGGCGGTCGCAGGGTTCTTGCCGTCGGCACCTTTGCCGCCGGACGGTTGCTTGGAGCCGGAACAGCCGGCTGCGCCGAGTGTGACGGTCGCCGCCAGGGCGGTGGCGACGGCGGTGAGGGTGCGCGTGTTCATCAGTGGTCACTCCGAGAACAGTCGGCCAGCCAGGGGCTGGAATGTGACAGGTAACATAGTAATGTGAAATTGCACTGACAAGGTGCTGGCGAGCCCGTTACTCACCTGTGTCCGAGTGGGCGCGCCACCGAGGGCGCCGGATGCCGTCGAGGGAAGGATGGGTGCCTTGCTGCGGAGGCGAGCGCGGGTGGATCGCGCGAAGCCCTTGGCATCGGGTATGCAATGTGAAATATTACTGTCGTGCCCAAGAGAAACACCTCGGACGTCATCGTCGTCGGTGCGGGCGTGATCGGCGCAGCCTGCGCCTACTACGCAGCGCGAGCCGGCCTCTCCGTCACCGTGGTCGACCGCGGCCCCGTCGCGGGCGGCACCACGGGTGCCGGCGAGGGCAACCTGCTGGTCTCCGACAAGGAGCCCGGACCCGAACTCGAACTCGCGCTGCTGTCCACCGGATTGTGGCAGGAACTGGCCGAGCTGCTCCCGCCGCAGATCGAATACGAACCCAAGGGCGGCCTCGTCGTCGCCTCCGGGGAGGCCGGGATGCGCGCCCTGCGCGACTTCGCGGCCGGACAGGACAAGGCCGGTGTGCGGGCGGAGGAAGTCACGGCGGACCGGTTGAACGACCTGGAGCCGCATCTGGCCCCCGGCCTGGCGGGTGGCTTCCACTACCCCCAGGACGCGCAGGTCATGCCGGCCCTGGCGGCCGCGCATCTGCTGCGCGCGGGCGGCGGGCGGGTGCGCCTCAGACTCGGCGAGGAGGTCACCGGCCTGCTCACCACGGCGGACGGATCGGTACGCGGGGTGCGTACGGTGGCCGGCGACATGCATGCCCCGTACGTGGTCAACGCCGCCGGCACCTGGGGCGGTGAGCTGGCCCGGCTCGCCGGCGTCGAGCTTCCCGTGCTGCCCCGGCGCGGATTCGTTCTCGTCACGGAACCGCTGCCGCGCGTGGTGCGGCACAAGGTGTACTCCGCGGACTACGTCGCCGATGTCGCGAGCGGTTCCGCCGCGCTCCAAACCTCGGCCGTGGTCGAGGGCACCCCGGCGGGCCCGGTCCTGATCGGTGCCAGCCGGGAACGGGTCGGCTTCGACACCACGTTGTCGACCGAGGTGGTGCGCCGCCTGGCGGTGCAGGCCACCGCACTGTTCCCGGTCCTGGCCGGGGTCCGGGCGATGCGGACGTATGCGGGGTTCCGCCCGTATCTGCCCGACCATCTCCCTGCCATCGGCCACGATCCGCGGGTGCCGGGCCTGCTGCACGCCTGTGGTCACGAAGGCGCGGGGATCGGGCTTGCCCCCGCCACCGGGCTGCTCATCGCGCGCTGCCTGGACGGCGGTGAACCACCGCTGGACCTGGGCCCGTTCCATCCCGGCCGCTTCGAAGCCGCAGCTTGACCCCGTCTGCTACGAGAGGAGGCCCGCAGTGGCCCGTACCCCCACCGACCTGGTCGGGGCGAACCCCGGCCCGTCGTTCGAGATCACGATGGACGGCAGTCCGGTCACCGCCCTGCCAGGGCAGTCCGTCGCCGCAGCCCTGTGGACCGCGGGCATCCTCGCCTGGCGCACCACGCGCAAGGCCGGCCGCCCGCGAGGTGTCTTCTGCGGCATCGGGCAGTGCTACGACTGCCTCGCCACCATCAATGGGGAGCCCAACCGCAGAGCCTGTCTGGTGCCCGCCGCTCCCGGCGACGTGATCACCACCCAGGAGGGACACGGCCATGCCCGCCTCGGCGTCTGAACCGTACGACCTCGCGGTGATCGGAGCGGGACCGGCCGGTCTCGCAGGTGCCGTCACCGCCGCCGAACTCGGCCTGTCCGTAGCCATGTTGGATGGATCGCCGCAGCACGGCGGACAGTTCTACCGGCATCCGGCGGCCGGCCTGGGGGCGGCGCGGCCCGAGGCACTGCACCACGACTGGGCCGCCTTCGCCGAGCTCCGCCGACGCCTGGAGCAGAGCGACGTCAGCCACCTCTGCGGACACCATGTCTGGGCGGTCACCAAGGAGGAGGACGGTCTGTGGGCGGTGCACGCCGTCACCGGGGCCGACGGCACCGCGGAGCGGTCGGTGCGGGTGACGGCCCGTACGGTCCTGTTCGCGACCGGGGCGTACGAACGTCAACTGCCCTTTCCCGGCTGGACCCTGCCGGGTGTCGTGGGTGCCGGGGGAGCGCAGGCCATGCTCAAGTCCGGCCTGGTGCTGCCCGGTAAGCGCGTTGTCGTGGCGGGCAGCGGCCCCCTGCTGCTCGCGGTCGCCACATCGCTGGCCGCCGCGGGCGCACGCGTCCCGGCGGTGGTCGAGGCATCCGGCTATCTGCGGTACGCCCGCAGCCCCGGGGCGCTTGTCACCAACCCGCACAAGCTGGCGGAGGCCGCGGTCCACGGCGCCGCTCTGCTGCGGCACCGGGTGCGGGTGCGGCTGCGCAGCGCGGTCACCCAGGTGCACGGCACCGACCGGGTGGAGGCCGTGACCGTCGCCCGGCTCGACCGCGACTGGCGGCCCGTACAGGGGGCGGGCCGGCGGATCGAGTGCGACGCGCTCGCTGTGGGGCACGGCCTTGCCCCGCAGATCGAACTGGCCACCGCGCTCGGCTGCGCCACCCGCCCCCTGGGGGACGGGACAACCGCCCTGGCCCTGGACGGCCTTCAGGAGACCTCGGTGCCTGGCCTGTGGGCGGCGGGGGAGACCGGGGGAGTCGGTGGCGTGCGGCTCGCCCGCTCGGAAGGGGAACTGGCCGGGCTGGCGGCTGCCGCCAGACTGCACGGGCACCCCGTCCGTGAAGGGCGCGTCCGCGAGCTGCAACGCCGCCGGGACCGTATGCGCGCCTTCGCCGACGCGATGACCGCCGCCCATGCCCCGGCACCGGGCTGGGCGGGCTGGCTGACCGACGACACGGAGGTGTGCCGCTGCGAGGAAGTATCCGCCGGCAGCATCCGCGAAGCCGTCACCGACCTCGGGGCCCGCGACGCACGCACCGTCAAACTCCTCACCCGGGCCGGTATGGGATGGTGTCAGGGGCGGATGTGCGGGGCGGCTGTAGCGTGCCTCGCGGCCCGCGAGGGTGCCGTGGAACCACCCGCTGAACGCCGTCCGTTCGCCGTGCCCGTTCCGCTCTCGGCACTCGCTTCGCTCGCCGGACCCCCCGAGACCGGGCCCGACCCGGCTCCGGGCGCCGACCACTGACCCGCGGTCCCCCTTGTGGGCGCCGCATACGTAGCAGTAAAATGTCACACATTATAGAGAGGGCTCAACTCATGACAGGCACCGCCTGGAACAGCACCCGTCCCTGGCGCGGGATCATGGTGGCCACCGCGCTGCCCCTGCGCGACGATCTGTCCGTCGACTACGACGCGTACGCCGAGCACGTCCGCTGGCTGATCGAGAACGGCTGCGACGGTGTCGTGCCGAACGGTTCGCTCGGCGAGTACCAGACCCTCACCGACGAGGAGCGGGCCCGCGTGGTCCACACCGCCGTCGACGCCGCGGGCGACGGCGCGCGGGTCATGCCCGGTGTCGCCGCCTACGGCAGCGCCGAGGCCCGCCGCTGGGCCGAGCAGGCGGCCGAAGCCGGCTGCGGCTCGGTCCTCCTGCTGCCCCCGAACGCCTACCGGGCCGACGAGCAGGCCGTCCGCGCCCACTACACCGAGGCCGCCGAGGCGGGGGTGCCGGTCGTCGCGTACAACAACCCCATCGACACCAAGGTGGATCTGACGCCCGGGATGCTGGCCCGTCTGCACCAGGACGGCAGCATCGTCGCCGTCAAGGAATTCACCGGCGACGTACGGCGCGCGTACGAGATCGCCGAACTCGCTCCGGAACTCGACCTGCTGATCGGCGCGGACGACGTCCTGCTCGAACTCGCCCTGGCCGGTGCGGTCGGCTGGATCGCCGGATACCCCAACGCGTTCCCCGCCACCTGCGCCGAGCTGTACAAGGCCGCCGTCGCCGGTGACCTGGACACCGCCCTGCCGCTCTACAAGTCCCTGCACTCGCTGCTGCGCTGGGATTCGAAGACGGAGTTCGTCCAGTCCATCAAGCTGTCCATGGACATCGTCGGCCGCCGCGGCGGCCCCACCCGCCCGCCGCGCTCCCCTCTCACCGGGGAGATCGAGGCCGGAGTCCGGGCCGCCACCGAGAAGGCCGTCGCCGACGGTCACCACTGACCGCATCCGCGCTGCTTCGAAAGGATTGATCGTGCGCACGCGACACGTCTTCCACGCAGTCGATTCGCACACCGAGGGCATGCCCACCCGGGTGATCACCGGCGGCGTCGGGGTGATCCCCGGCGCCACCATGGCCGAGCGCAGGCTGCACTTCATCGAGCATCTGGACCATCTCCGGACGCTTCTGATGTACGAGCCGCGGGGCCATGCCGCGATGAGCGGGGCGATCCTCCAGCCGCCGACCCGGCCCGACGCCGACTTCGGGGTCCTCTACATCGAGGTGTCCGGGCTGCTGCCGATGTGCGGGCACGGCACGATCGGCGTCGCCACCGTCCTTGTCGAGACGGGCATGGTGCCGGTGAGCGAACCGGTCACCACGGTGCGGCTCGACACCCCGGCCGGCCTTGTCAGCGTCGACGTAGCGGTCGAGGAGGGCGCGGCGAAGTCGGTCACGCTCACCAATGTGCCCTCCTTCTGTGTCGGCCTGGACCGCAAGGTGGACGTCCCCAGGTACGGGACGGTCACCTACGACCTCGCGTTCGGCGGCAACTTCTACGCCTTCGTCGAGCTCGACGACCTGGGGCTGCCGTTCGACCGCGCCCGCAAGGACGACCTGCTGGCCGCCGGGCTCGCGGTCATGGACGCGATCAACGCCTCGCCGGACCGGCCCGTCCACCCGGAACAGCCGGAGATCGCCGGGGTCAAGCATGTCTACCTGGCGGCTCCCGGCTCGAACGCCGAGCACTCGCGGCACGCGATGGCGATTCACCCGGGCTGGTTCGACCGCTCCCCGTGCGGCACCGGCACCTCGGCACGGATGGCACAGCTGCACGCTCGCGGTGTGTTGCCCCTGGGCCGCGATTTCGTCAACGAGTCCTTCATCGGGACGCGCTTCACCGGCCGCCTCCTCTCCCGGACGGAGGTCGGCGGGCTGCCCGCCGTCGTGCCGGCCATCACCGGCCGCGCCTGGATCACCGGCACCGCCCAGTACTTCCTCGACCCGGACGACCCCTTCCCCGGAGGCTTCCTCCTGTGACCAGCATCGTCTCCCACAACCCGGCCGACCCCACCGACGTACTCCTCAACATCCCGACTCCCGGCGCGTTCGCGACGGTTGACGCCGTCGAGCGGGCCCGTGCCGCCCAGCCCGGCTGGCTGATCGGTGGCGCGGCCGCGCGTTCGGCGGCCCTCACCGCGGTCGCCGCCGGCATCGAGGCCGCCGCGGACGAGCTTGCCCACCTCGCCGTGCGCGAGGTGGGCAAGCCGCTCGCCGAGGCCAGGGCCGAGGTCGCGCGGACCGTCGCGATCTGGCGGTACTACGCCCAGGCCCCCTACGAACCCACCGGAGCCGTCCACGAGCCCGCGGCCGGCCCCGGACTCCTCCTCACCCGCCGGCGCCCGCACGGCGTCGCGGGCCTCATCACACCCTGGAACTTCCCCTTCGCCATCCCGAGCTGGAAGGCCGCCCCGGCACTCGCCGTGGGCAACGCGGTCGTCCTCAAGCCCGCTCCGGAAGCGACGGCGTGTGCCCAGCGACTGGCAGAGATCGTCCAACAGAGCCTGACAGCAGGGGTGTTCACCGTGCTGCCCGGCGGGGCGACCGAGGGCAACGCACTCGTTTCCGCCGCCGACGTCGTCTCCTTCACCGGCTCGACAGCCGTCGGCCAGGCAGTCGCACGTGCCGCCACGGCCCGGGGCATCCCCGTCCAGTCGGAGATGGGCGGCCTGAACGCGGCCCTCGTCCTGCCGGACGCCGACATCGAGCAGGCCGCGGTCCACATCGCCGCCGCGATCGCCGGATACGCCGGCCAGAAGTGCACCGCCACCAGCCGCGTGATCGCGGTCGGCGCGGCCCTCGACCCTCTGCGCGAGGCACTCTCCGAGGCGCTGCGGACCGTCCCGGTCGGCGACCCCGCCGACCCGTCCACCGTGTGCGGACCACTGATCAACGGACAGGCCCGCGATCAGGTCAGCAGTGCCTGGGAGGGCTCCTCGGTGCTCGCGGGCGGCACCGTGCCCGACGGCCCCGGCTGGTACACGGCCCCGACCCTGGTCGAGAAGGTGTCCCCGGGCCACCGGCTGCTTCGCGAGGAGGTCTTCGGGCCCATCGCGGCCCTGCTGCCCGCCGACGACCTCACCCATGCGGTACGGATCACCAACTCGGTCCCGTACGGCCTGGTCACCTCGGTCCACACCGCGGACCTGGACACCGCCCTGAACGGACTGGATCAGCTCGACACCGGAATGATCCGGATCAACGCCCCGTCCAACGGCGTCGACTTCCATCTGCCTTTCGGCGGCGCCAAGGCATCCAGCCACGGTCCGCGCGAACAGGGTCACTCGGCCTTGGAGTTCTACACCTCCAGCCGTACGTACACCCTGTCACCTGTGAAAACAACGTGACATTGTACGCTGGTGATCCGCTCCGGCATGAAGGGATCACCACCGTTATGGGGCACCTGAAGCAGCGCGACCTCAACGCCACCCGCGAGCGGCTGCGCGACCAGGTCGCCCACGCCCTGCGGGCCGCCCTGATCTCCGGCGAGCTGCGGCCGGGCGAGGTGTACTCGGCACCGGTCCTCGCCGAGGACTTCGGGATCTCCGCGACGCCCGTGCGCGAGGCGATGCTCGACCTGGCCCGGGAGGGCCTGGTCGAGCCCGTCCGCAACAAGGGGTTCCGGGTCACCGAGGTCAACGAGCGCGATCTCGACCAGTACACCGAGATCCGTGCCCTGATCGAGATCCCCACGGTCGGCCGGATCACCCGGTCCGCAGCCCGTGAGGCACTGGAGGCGCTGCGGCCGGTCGCCGAGGAGATCGTCCGGGCCGCGCGCGAGCACGACCTCATCGGCTATCTGGAGGCCGACCGGCAGTTCCACCTCTCGCTCCTCGCCCTCTCCGGCAATGAGAGGCTCGTCGAAACCGTCGGCGACCTGCGCAAGCGATCCCGCCTGTACGGGCTCACGGCCCTCGACGAGCGCGGCGGGCTGATCCCCTCGGCCGAGGAACACCTGGAACTCCTGGACCTGATGCTCGCCGGCGACGCGAAGGGAGCGGAGAAGCTCATGGCCAAGCACCTGAGCCATGTCCGCTCCCTCTGGGCCAAGAGCGGGACCGCGGCGAAGAGCGCGGGCTAGGGCGTGCTTGAGCAGTAGCTCCCCCAGAGCTTCGCCTGGGAGGGACCCCCACCCCGCGACGCCTGGCACGCGCACTCGCGGTGTTGTCGGAGTCGCCCAAGTACGTCCAGTACGTGGGCGATCTCCCCCAGGTGCCCCCACCGCCTTGCGACTGCACGCACCAGACGCCGCGGGGCCCGCCCTGCGGGCGGACGGCGCTACTTCTCAAACACGCCCTAGCGGCCCGTTCGCGTCGGGCCACGGCCGACTCGGGCCGCGCCGCCCTCCATAACGTGGAGTTATGCGGACGTGGGGGCTCCCCACCGACAGTCGGCCGCATCATGCTGATCTGTGCAATGTCACACTGCATGCTGCGGCTCTGGGCTGTGAAAGGGATCCATGAACCCCGCGTACGCGACTGTCGACCACGTCTTCACCGTCCCTCTGGACCACTCCGCCCCCAGCGGACCGGGCATCCAGGTCTTCGCCCGTGAGGTCGTCGACCCGGCCCGAGCCGGTGAGCGGCTTCCCTGGCTGCTCTACCTGCAGGGCGGCCCGGGCGGCAAATCACCGCGTCCGTCGGCCGGTTCACCGAGCTGGCTGGCCCAGGCGCTCAAGACCCACCGGGTGCTCCTGCTGGACCAGCGCGGCACCGGCCGCTCCACCCCGATCACCGCCCGGTCCGCCGCCCGCTTCACCTCCCCCGCCCAACTCGCCACGTATCTCGGCCACTTCCGTGCGGACGCCGTGGTCGCCGACGCGGAACTGATTCGCCATCAGCTCTGCGGTGAACAGCCCTGGGAGACTCTCGGCCAGAGCTACGGCGGCTTCATCACCCTCACGTACCTCTCCCAGGCGCCCGAGGGACTGCGCGCCTGCTACGTGACCGGTGGTCTGCCCGGCCTCACCGCCACCGCCGACGACGTATACGCCCGCACCTACCCGCGGGTGCGGGACCGCGTCCTCGACTTCTACGCCCGCTACCCCGACGACGCCCCACGCCTCCGCAAGATCGCCGATCTCCTCGCGGCCACCGAGGTCCGCCTGCCCAACGGAGACCGCCTCACCACCCGCCGCCTGCGCACCCTCGGACTCGCCCTCGGCATGGGCGACGGCTTCGAACGGATCCACTGGCTGCTCGACGAATCGCTGGACGCCGGCGGCGAGCCGAGCGACACCTTCCTCCACCAGGTGATGGCCCTCACCGGCTTCACCGACAATCCGCTGTTCGCCGTGATGCAGGAGACGCTCTACGGTCAGGGCGCGGGTTCGAGCGGCTGGGCCGCCTCGAGGGCGCTCGAGGACCTCCCCGAATTCGCCGAGGACGCGGATCCCCTTCTCCTCACCGGAGAAATGATCTACCCGTGGATGTTCCGCGACATCACGGGTCTGCGCCCCTTCGCGAACGCCGCCGACCTGCTGGCCGAACGCGCCGACTGGCCGCCGCTGTACGACCCGCACCGCCTGGCCGCCAACCAGGTCCCCCTCTCCGCGATCGTCTACCACGACGACATGTATGTGGACGCCGCACTCTCCCTGCGCACCGCGCGCGAAGTCGGCGGCACCCGCGTCTGGATCACCAATGAGTGGGAACACGACGGCGTCACTGCCTCCGGCGGCCGCGTGCTGGCCCGCCTGATGGACCTGGCCGCTGACCGCGCGTAACCCCCTCCTCTTCCGTCCTTCCCCTTCCCTTCCGCCTATCTACCACTGCCTCTGATGGGAGAGACATGTCCACTCTGCCGACCACCCGCCTGCGGCCCCTCGCCGCCGCAATCGCCCTTGCCTCCTGTCTTGCCGCCCCGACCACGGCGACCGCTGCCGCCGAGCCCAATTCGCCTGCTCCGGCCGCTGATTGTGCTCTTGTCGGCAAGACCGGCTGGACCGACGAAGGCCACAACACCGACGCGAACCAGTTCCAGCCCTCCAGAGGCGTCCGCCGCGTCCTCACCCTGTTCGTCGACTTCCCCGATGCTCAGGCCACGGACTCCACCGATGCGTACGCCGCCCAACTCGCCCCGGCGGCCGACTGGATGAGCCGCGCCAGCTACGGCCGCTCCCAGCTCGCCATGAGCTCGTTGCACCGGTGGATCCGGATGCCCGCGGACTCCGGCTCGTTCGGGTTCGCGCGCGGCCTCACCTTCGAGACCCACGAGAAGTACGTACGCGACGCCATCACCGCAGCCGACCCCTACGCGGACCTCTCCCAGTACGACATGGTCTATGTCGTCCCCACGAAGGCAGCGGCCGCGATCTCCTTCTCCCCGACCTACCTCTTCGACCCGAACACGTCCGGTGTCACCGCCGACGGCACCCGTCTCAAGTGGGCGGTCACCTTCGGACAGGACATGTGGCGCTGGGGATACAAGGTCGCCGCCCACGAGACCGGTCACACCTTCGGCCTCCCGGACCTGTATTCCTTCACCGCCCCCACCCACCAGTACGCCGGTGGCTGGGACGTCATGGGCAACATCGCGGGACCCGCCCCGCAGTACCTCGGCTGGCACTCGTGGAAGCTCGGCTGGACCCGCGACAACCAGGTCGCCTGTCTGCCCGGGCCCGGACGCCGCACGGTACGGCTGACCCCGGTGGAGCGCCCCGGCGGGACCAAGATCGCGGTACTGCGCACCGGCGAGACCACGGCGTATGTCGCGGAGTCCCGCCGTGCCGAGGGCAATGACGAGGCCGCCTGTTCCACCGGCGTGCTCATCTACAAGGTCGATTCCGCCGCTCAGACCGGCGAGGGACCGGTCAGGGTCATGAACGCCAACCCGACCGCCACCCCGCCCACTGGTTGCACCCAGCTGGACATGGCCGCCTACGCGCCTGGCCAGACCTTCACCGACCCGGACACCGGAGCCCGTATCGATGTCCTCGCGGACGGCTGGGCAGGGGACGTGGTGCGGCTCAGCAAGGCGTGAAGACCCATGGCCTGCTGATCCCGCGTGATGTTCCGGCAGGGTGAAGTTCACCCTGCCGGACACCTTGCCCTCTCAAGGTCCGTGACAGGACCACTCTCTGACGACTCATCAGTTTCTTTTGCTGCTTGCAACCCTCTTTCACTGCCATGTGAACTGTGAAATTGTACGGTCACACTTTCCGTGGGCATGACAGCTGCGGGAGGGCTCAACTTCCGCTGCCATCACGGTCCGCACCCCCCCACCGCCGTGCCCCACGCACGGCTGCCGACCGGCCTGGAGGCCATTGCCATGCGCAGACCCCCCACCCTCAAGAAACTCGCCCAACTGCTGATACCCACCGTGGCCGCCGCCGGCCTGGGGCTCACCATGCTCGCTCCCCATGGCGCGGCGGCCCCGGCCGGCTCCGGGGCACCCAAGCCCGCACCGAGGTCGGCCCCCGCCCCACAGCCCGCCTCCGCAACCGTGCTTGCCGCCGATCTCGCACCCGGACACGCCGTCGACCCCGCGGGATCGGCCACGAATACCTCGAACCCCGCGCAACGGCCTCCGCTCCCCGCGGCCCAGAACGCCGCAGAGCGCAAGCAGGCCCGCTCTGCGGCGAAGGCCGCGGCGGACTGCAAGGTCAGCGACTTCACCTCGAAGACGGGCGCTGCCCTGGTCGAGCAGATCAAGCAGTCGGAAACCACCTGTGTCAACACGCTGTTCAGCGTGACCGGTGAGGACTCCAAGGCCCTCTTCCGCGAGGAACAGATGGTCACGGTGGCGAACGCACTCAAGGATGTCGCGGCCAACTACCCAGGTGACAACAGCACTTTCGCGACCCAGGTGGTGCTGTACCTGCGCGCCGGTTACTACATCCAGTACAACCAGCCGGAGAACGTCGGCGAATACGGACCGACGCTGAAGAGCGCCGTCCAGGGCGCCCTGGACGCCTTCTTCGGCTCGTCCCACGCCTTCGACGTCACCGAGGCCAACGGAGAAACCCTGGCCGAGACGGTCACCCTGATCGACAGCTCCGGAGAGAACACCCGCCACCTCGACGTGGTCAAGCGTCTGCAGAAGGACTACAACTCGTCGTACGACCAGTTCTACGGGATGCTCTCGGCGGTCAACAACACCTACACCGTGCTCTTCCGCGGCCACCAGCTGCCGGAGTTCGTGGAAGCCGTGAAGGCGGACCCGAGCGTCCTCACCGGACTGCGTGACTTCGCCGTCGCGCACGATGATCTGCTCGGCACCGACAAGTCCTACCTGGCCGGCAACGCCGGACGCGAACTCGCCCGCTTCCTGCGGCACGCCGACCTCAAGGACACCGTCAAGCCGTTGGTCAAGGAGCTGCTCGGCCGCAGCGAGATCACCGGACGCACCGCCCCGCTCTGGGTCGGCCTCGCTGAGATGACGGACGAGTACGACAAGGAGAACTGCGCCGAGTACGACACCTGTGACCTGCAGAACCGCGTGCGCAACGCCGTGCTGACGGTCAAGCACGACTGCGGTCCGAGCGTGAAGGTCCTCGCACAGGAGCTGACCGCGTCCGAACTGTCGGCCACGTGCGACAGCGTCCTCAAGCAGGACCCGGTCTTCCACGGGATCGTCAAGGACAACGGTCCGGTCAAGGACGACAACAACACCAGCATCGAGATCGTCGCCTTCAACTCCAGTACCGACTACAAGACCTACGCCGGTGTGGTCTTCGGCATCGACACCAACAACGGCGGCATGTACCTGGAGGGCGACCCGGCCGCCGAGGGCAACCAGCCGCGCTTCATCGCCTACGAGCAGCCGGCCCAGGACGGCGCCTTCCAGATCTGGAACCTCAACCACGAGTACACCCACTACCTCGACGGCCGCTACGACATGTACGGCGACTTCGCAGCCGGGCAGACCACCCCGACCGTGATGTGGATCGAGGGTTTCGCCGAGTACGTCTCCTACTCGTACCGCGGCATCACCTACGACAGGGCGATCGAGGAGGCGGGCAAGAACACCTACAAGCTCAGCCAGCTCTTCGGGACCACCTACGACAACGCCGACACCACCCGTATCTACCAGTGGGGCTATCTGGGCGTCCGTTACATGCTCCAGTCGCACCCCCAGGACGTGGCCACCTTGCTCGGCCACTACCGCGCAGGCGAGTACGACGCGGCCTACAGCGTGCTCCGCGACACCATCGGCACCACGTACGACGCCGACTTCGCCGACTGGCTGAGCAAGTGCGCCGGCGGCGACTGCGGCCAACTCCCGGCCCGGAGCGGCCGGTGACAGGGGCCTCGGGCACCGGCAAGAACTGAGCCAGGAGAGCCTGGTGTCCCGCGCATCGTTCGTGCGCGGGACACCAGGCTCGGCGGCATTCCCTGGTCAGATGTCGCGGAAGATCTCGATCTGCGCCCCCACCGAGTTCAGTCGCTCCGCCAGCTCCTCGTACCCCCGGTTGATCACATACACATTGCGCAGCACCGACGTGCCCTCCGCCGCCATCATCGCCAGCAGCACCACCACCGCGGGCCGCAGTGCCGGCGGGCACATCATCTCCGCCGCGCGCCAGCGGGTCGGGCCCTCCACCAGGACGCGGTGGGGGTCGAGCAACTGCAGGCGGCCGCCCAGGCGGTTGAGGTCGGTGAGGTAGATCGCGCGGTTGTCGTAGACCCAGTCGTGGATCAGCGTCTTGCCCAGCGCGACCGCCGCGATCGCCGCGAAGAACGGGACGTTGTCGATGTTCAGGCCCGGGAACGGCATCGGGTGGATCTTGTCGATCGGCGCCTCCAGTTTGGAGGGGCGCACCGTCAGGTCCACCAGCCGGGTACGGCCGTTGTCCGCCGCGTACTCGGGCGAGCGGTCGTGGTCCAGGCCCATCTCCTCCAGCACCGCGAGCTCGATCTCCATGAACTCGATCGGGACCCGGCGGATCGTCAGCTCCGACTCGGTGACAACCGCGGCGGCCAGCAGGCTCATCGCCTCGACCGGGTCCTCGGAGGGGGAGTAGTCGACGTCCACGTCGATGTTCGGGATGCCGTGCACGGTCAGCGTGGTCGTGCCGACGCCCTCGACCTTGACGCCCAGCGCCTCCAGGAAGAAGCACAGGTCCTGGACCATGTAGTTGGAGGAGGCGTTGCGGATGACGGTCACGCCGTCGTGCCGGGCCGCGGCCAGCAGCGCGTTCTCGGTCACCGTGTCGCCGCGCTCGGTCAGGACGATCGGGCGGTCCGGCGCGATCGCCTGCTCCACCTTCGCGTGGTACAGGCCCTCCGTCGCGGTGATGTCCAGGCCGAAGCGGCGCAGCGCGATCATGTGCGGCTCGATGGTCCGCGTGCCGAGGTCGCAGCCGCCGGCGTACGGCAGCTTGAAGCTCTCCATCCGGTGCAGCAGCGGGCCGAGGAACATGATGATCGACCGGGTCCGGCGTGCGGCCTCCGCGTCGATGGCGTCCATGTCGAACTGCGCGGGCGGCACGATCTCCAGGTCCACGCCCTCGTTGATCCAACGGGTGCGCACCCCGATGGAGTTCAGCACTTCCAGCAGCCGGAAGACCTCCTCGATACGGGCCACGCGCCGCAGTACCGTACGGCCCTTGTTGAGCAGTGAGCCGCAGAGCAGCGCGACACACGCGTTCTTGCTCGTCTTCACGTCGATGGCCCCGGACAGCCGGCGCCCGCCGACCACCCGGAGATGCATGGGCCCGGCGTAGCCGAGCGAAACGATCTCACTGTCGAGCGCCTCGCCGATGCGCGCGATCATCTCAAGGCTGATGTTCTGATTGCCCCGCTCGATGCGGTTCACGGCGCTCTGGCTGGTGCCGAGTGCTTCGGCCAACTGCGTTTGTGTCCAGCCCCGATGCTGACGGGCGTCACGGATGAGCTTGCCGATGCGTACGAGGTAGTCGTCTGCCATGGCGGCAGGCTATCTCAGATATGAGATGTGATCGCGTGGGGTGGGCCATCAGGGTGACAGACTATGAGCAACTGGGTGTTTTGGTTCATACAGGGGCAGTTCGGCACCGCTCGGCATCCGCACCGCGGCCAGTACTCCCCACCCCTGGTCGCTCGGTGGCTGCGAGACCTCGACCCCGCGCTCCGTGAGCCTGGCCAGGGTCCGCGAGAGGTCGTCGCACATCAGATAGAACTCCGCCTTCGGCTGATCCCCTGTCGGATGCACGGCGATCTCCGCCGGCGGCAGCTTGAAGATGAGCCAGCCGCGGCCCGCGTCGACGTGCGCGAAGCCGAGGACGTCCTTGACGAAGGCCCGGTCGGCATCCGAGTCCCGGCTGTAGAGGATCACGTGCGCACCGCTGAACATGCTCCGATACTGAGCCGGGCGCACGCGCGCGGCAATCCCTGTGCCGCCGTACGAGCGCCCGGGCCCCGCCCTCGGGGGAGGTCCGGGCATGACCCGGCAGCGGTCATGTACTAGAGTTATCTCGACATCGAGATATCTATCGAAGGCGTACCGCAGCCGCCACCTGGTAAGGGCTACCTAACTAAGCCTTACCTTAGCGGATCGGCGAGGAGCCATGGCGGCAGCATTGCGGTAGGTACGCGCACATTGATGAAGGAGACTGTCGTGTCGGCGAACAGCTTCGACGCCCGCAGCACGCTGCGCGTGGGCGACGAGTCGTACGAGATCTTCAAGCTGGACAAGGTCGAGGGCTCCGCCCGCCTCCCTTACAGCCTGAAGGTGCTGCTGGAGAACCTGCTCCGCACGGAGGACGGCGCGAACATCACCGCCGACCACATCCGCGCGATCGGCGGGTGGGACTCCCAGGCTCAGCCGAGCCAGGAGATCCAGTTCACGCCGGCCCGCGTGATCATGCAGGACTTCACCGGCGTTCCCTGTGTCGTCGACCTCGCCACGATGCGTGAGGCCGTGAAAGAGCTCGGCGGCGACCCGGCGAAGATCAACCCGCTGGCCCCGGCCGAGCTGGTCATCGACCACTCCGTCATCGCCGACAAGTTCGGCACCAACGAGGCCTTCGCGCAGAACGTCGAGCTGGAGTACGGCCGCAACAAGGAGCGCTACCAGTTCCTGCGCTGGGGCCAGACCGCCTTCGACGAGTTCAAGGTCGTCCCCCCGGGCACCGGCATCGTCCACCAGGTCAACATCGAGCACCTCGCTCGTACGGTCATGGTCCGCGGCGGCCAGGCCTACCCCGACACCCTCGTCGGCACCGACTCGCACACGACCATGGTCAACGGCCTGGGCGTGCTGGGCTGGGGCGTCGGCGGCATCGAGGCCGAGGCCGCGATGCTCGGCCAGCCGGTCTCGATGCTCATCCCGCGCGTCGTCGGCTTCAAGCTGACCGGTGAGCTCACGCCCGGCACCACCGCCACCGACCTGGTGCTCACCATCACCGAGATGCTGCGCAAGCACGGCGTCGTCGGCAAGTTCGTCGAGTTCTACGGCGAGGGTGTGTCCGCGACGAGCCTCGCCAACCGCGCCACCATCGGCAACATGTCGCCGGAGTTCGGTTCCACTGCCGCGATCTTCCCGATCGACGACGAGACCATCAAGTACCTGAAGCTGACCGGCCGCAGCGAGCAGCAGCTCGCGCTGGTCGAGGCGTACGCCAAGGAGCAGGGCCTCTGGCTCGACCCGGCTGCCGAGCCCGACTTCTCCGAGAAGCTGGAGCTGGACCTCTCCACGGTCGTCCCCTCGATCGCCGGCCCGAAGCGCCCGCAGGACCGCATCATCCTGGCCAACGCCAAGGAGCAGTTCGCGCAGGACGTCCGCAACTACGTCGACAACGACGACGAGGCGGGCAAGGAGTCCTTCCCGGCCTCCGACGCACCCGCCGAGCACAACGGCGTACCGACCCGCCCGACGCTGGTCACCGCCCCCGACGGTTCGACGTACGAGATCGACCACGGCGCCGTCACCGTCGCCGCGATCACCTCCTGCACCAACACCTCGAACCCGTACGTCATGGTCGCCGCCGCGCTGGTGGCCAAGAAGGCGGTCGAGAAGGGCCTTACCCGCAAGCCGTGGGTCAAGACCACGCTCGCCCCGGGCTCCAAGGTCGTCACCGACTACTTCGACAAGGCGGGGCTCACCCCCTACCTCGACAAGGTCGGCTTCAACCTCGTCGGCTACGGCTGCACCACCTGCATCGGCAACTCCGGCCCGCTGCCGGAGGAGGTCTCCAAGGCCGTCAACGACCACGACCTGGCTGTTACGTCCGTCCTCTCGGGCAACCGTAACTTCGAGGGGCGCATCAACCCCGACGTCAAGATGAACTACCTGGCATCCCCGCCGCTGGTCGTCGCGTACGCCATCGCGGGCTCCATGAAGGTGGACATCACCAAGGACGCGCTGGGCATCGACCAGGACGGCAAGCCGGTCTACCTGAACGACATCTGGCCGACCGAGGCCGAGGTCAACGACGTGGTGGCCAACGCCATCGGCGAGGACATGTTCAACAAGTCCTACCAGGACGTCTTCGCGGGCGACGCGCAGTGGCAGGCGCTGCCGATCCCGACCGGCAACACCTTCGAGTGGGACCCGCAGTCCACCTACGTCCGCAAGCCCCCGTACTTCGAGGGCATGACGATGGAGACCACCCCGGTCTCGGACATCTCCGGCGCCCGCGTGCTGGCCAAGCTGGGCGACTCGGTCACCACCGACCACATCTCCCCGGCCGGTGCCATCAAGGCCGACACCCCGGCCGGCACGTACCTCACGGAGCACGGCGTCGAGCGCCGTGACTTCAACTCCTACGGCTCGCGCCGAGGCAACCATGAGGTCATGATCCGCGGCACCTTCGCCAACATCCGCCTGCGCAACCAGATCGCGCCGGGCACCGAAGGCGGCTACACCCGCGACTTCACCCAGGACGGCGCTCCGGTGTCGTTCATCTACGACGCCTCGCAGAACTACCAGGCCGCCGGCACCCCGCTGGTGATCCTCGCGGGCAAGGAGTACGGCTCCGGCTCGTCCCGCGACTGGGCCGCCAAGGGCACCGCGCTGCTCGGCGTCAAGGCCGTCATCGCCGAGTCGTACGAGCGCATCCACCGCTCGAACCTCATCGGCATGGGCGTCCTGCCGCTGCAGTTCCCGGAGGGCGCTTCCGCCGCGTCCTTCGGCCTGAGCGGCGAGGAGACCTTCTCCTTCACCGGCGTGAGCGAGCTGAACAACGGCACCACGCCGCGCACGGTCAAGGTCACCACCGACACGGGTGTGGAGTTCGACGCGGTCGTCCGCATCGACACCCCCGGTGAGGCGGACTACTACCGCAACGGCGGCATCATGCAGTACGTGCTGCGGAACCTGATCCGCAACTAAGTACGGCAGTACGGCAGTACGGCGAAATGGGCCGCATCCCCCGCGACGGGGATGCGGCCCATTCGTCTGTCCGATCCTCGGCCCTCGCTGTCAGGAGAGCAGTTCGACCTCCGCGAGCGTCGCCGGGCCCGTCGCCACGAGCCGGTACTTCGCACAGCTGCCCGGTGCGCCGACCGTGAAGACGCGAGTCTGCCTGTCCCAGGCGAAGCTCTGGGCGGACCGCTTGTCCAGGTCCTTCCAGGTCGTCCCGTCCTGCGAGCCCTGGAGCACCCACCCCACCGGGGCCTTGGCCCTTGCCGACGAGGTGAGCGTGTACTGCACCGCCCGGGTCCCCGGCGCCACGGGCAGCTCAGCCGTCTCGAACGCGGCCTCCGTCGCCGAGGCGTTGTCGAAGAGCGGGCCGCCCCCGGTGATCGCATCGGTGCGGGGGGCGGGCGCCTTGTCGTCCTGGGTGATGGAGACCGGGGCGGCGTTCTTGCCCGTGCCCCACGAGGACGGCTTCGCGCCCATGGAGAACTCCAGCGTGCCGCCCCGCGCGATCAGTTCGTGCGGAAGGGCGGTGGAGTTCCACGCCTTGCCGTTCACCCGCAGGCCCTGCACGTAGATGTTCCGCGCACTGTTCTTCGGGGCCTTGACCACCAGATCCTGGCCGTTCTCCAGGTGGACCGTCGCCTTGGTGAACAGCGGCGACCCGATCGCGTACTCGCCACTGCCCATCACCAGCGGGTAGAAGCCGAGCGCGGAGAAGAGATACCAGGCCGACTGCTCGCCGTTGTCCTCGTCGCCGTGGTAGCCCTGCCCGATCTCGCTGCCGGTGTAGAGGCGGGAGAGCACCTCGCGCACCTTCTCCTGGGTCTTCCAGGGCTGGGAGGCGGCGTTGTACATGTACGTGACGTGGTGGGCGACCTGGTTGGAGTGGCCGTACATGCCCATACGGACGTCACGGGCCTCCGTCATCTCATGGATGACGCTGCCGTAGGAGCCGACAAACTCCGGCGAGGCCGTCTCGGGGGTGGAGAAGTACGCGTCGAGCTTCTCGCCGAGGGCCGGGCGGCCGCCGTAGAGATTGGCGAGGCCCCGGCTGTCCTGGGGCGCGGTGAAGGCATAGCCCCAGCCGTTGGTCTCGGTGTAGTCGTAGCCCCACACCCGCGGGTCGAACTGCCCGGAGGGAACCCGCCAGTCGCCCTTGAGGTCGCGGCCCTGGAAGAAGCCGGCCTTGGAGTCGAAGAGGGTGACGTAGTTCCGGGCACGGTTGAGGAAGTACTGGGACTCCTCCTGGTAGCGGGCCTTCTTGGTCTTCTTGTAGAGCGCCTGGCCCATCTTCGACAGGCCGTAGTCGTTGAGATAGCCCTCCAGCGACCAGGACAGGCCCTCATGGGTCTGCGTGGAGGCGTAGCCGAGGAACGGCGAGGTCTCCATGCCCTTGCGGCCCACACCCGGTGCGGGCGGCACCACGGTCGCGTTCTTCAGCGCCGCCTCGTACGCCGCCTCGGCGTCGAAGTCCACGCCCTTGACGTACGCGTCGGCGAAGGCCACGTCCGAGCTGGTGCCGGTCATCAGGTCCGCGTAGCCGGGTGAGGACCAGCGGGAGATCCAGCCGCCGTCCTTGTACTGCTGGACGAAGCCGTCCACCAGCTCGCCCGCCTTCGTCGGGGTGAGGAAGGAGTACGCGGGCCAGGTCGTGCGGTAGGTGTCCCAGAAGCCGTTGTTGACGTACACCTTCCCGTCGACGATCTTCGCGCCGGTACGGGTCGGGGTGTCGGGTCCGGTCATCGGCGAGAACGGGCTCGCGTACTGGTGCTTGGGCTGGGTCTTGGTGCCGGTGTTCTCGAAGCCGGAGTTCGGATAGAGGTACAGCCGGTACAGGCTGGAGTAGAGGGTGGTCAGCTGGTCGTGGTTCGCGCCCTCGACCTCCACCGTGCCCAGCAGCTCGTCCCAGGCGTCCTGCGCGCGGTCCTTGACCCGCTCGAAGCCGGTGCCCTGCGGGATCTCGTCGGCGAGGTTCTTCTTCGCCTGGTCGACGCTGATGAGCGACGTGGCGATACGGAGACCGACGGTGCGGTCCTCGCCCGCGCTGAAGCGGAGATGGCCGCTGACGCCCTCGGAGCCCGAGGCGGTGACCGGCGCGTCGAAGACGCCGTACACGAAGAGCCGCGTCGCACCGGTGGACAGTCCGCTCTTGACGTCCGAGAAGCCGGTGAAGGAGCTGGTGGCCGGATCGAGGGTCAGGCCGCCTTCCTTGGTGACGTTGTCGAAGATGACGCTCGCGTCGTCACCGGGATAGGTGAAGCGCATCATCGCCGCGTGGTCGGACGGGGTGATCTCGGCCTTGAGGCCGTTCTCGAAGGTGACCCCGTAGTAGTGCGGACGAGCGGTCTCCTTCTCGTGCCGGAAGGGCAGGGCCCGCTTGGCACGGTCGGTGTCCGGAGTGCCTGCCGCCGCCGAGGGCATCAGCTGGAAGGTCTGCCGGTCGCCCATCCAGGGGCTCGGTTCATGGCTGGCGCTGAAGGCCTGCACGGTGGGCAGATTGTCCGCGTTGTTGCCGCGCGCGTACTCGTACAGCCAGCTCCTGGACTCGGAGTTGGTCGCCGGCGTCCAGAAGTTGAAGCCGTGCGGGACGGCGGTCGCGGGGAAGGTGTTGCCGCGGGAGAAGGACCCGCTGGAGTTGGTGCCCCGGACGGTCGAGGCGTAGTCCGAAAGATGGGCGAGCCGCTTCTCGGGAGCCTTCGGCTTCAGCGAGACGTCGTCGATCCAGCCCTGGAACTTCGCCGGGCCCTTGGGGGAGTCGTACGCCACCAGGATCCGGTCGACCGTCCGGCCGGAGGCGACCGCGCCGATCCTGGACGAGACCTGGTTCCACTGGTTGACGTAGAGCCGCTTGGCCGCGCCCTGGCCCTGCGGAGTCAGCAGACCGCCGTGCGAGTCGGTGGCCCGAAGATCACTCAGATAGGTGCCGTCCGTGAACGCGAGGTCCACCGACACGTTCGTGGCCGGGTAGCTGAGATCCGTCTCCGGCAGGGAGGGGAAGATCCGGTACGAGAGCTCGGTGTCGCGGCCCACGGCCGTGTTGACGTCGAAGACCTTGTTGTACGAGTAGGCCCGGCCGTCCGCCTTGTGGGTGCCGGCGTACTTCAGCGCCCGCTTGCCGGTGTACCCGACATTGGACTTGGCGGTGGGGGAGCCGCTGGGCCCGCGGTCGACCTGGCTGCGCATGTCGTCGGGCGTGGGCGTGCTGGTGTCGCCGTTGGAGAACTGCACATCTGCGAGCTGGGTGAGTCCCGCGCCGCTGTTCTTGGTGATCTCCAGCCGATAGTGCGCGTAGGCGGTGGCGTTCGCGCCGTCGGCGATGTCGTAGGTCTTGGTCTCGAAGCGTTTCTCGAAGGTCTGGCCCTCACGCGAGTCCAGGACCTTCCACTCCTTGCCGTCGGCCGAGCCCTTGAGGGTCCAGTCCTTGGGGTCGCGCTCCGCGGCGTCATTGGCCGAGGTCATCGCATACGTGACGACCTTGACCGGGGCGTCGGTGTCGAACTCGATCCAGGCGGTGGGCTCGAAGGCCAGCCATTTGGTGCCCGGTTGCAGGTCGACCAGGTTCTCCTTGGTCTCTCCGGCTCCGGTGTTCTCGGCGCTGGCGCGCAGCTCTGTCACCTTATCGGTGACATTGCCCGGGATTCCGGCGGAGAATCCGCCGTCGACGCCGGATGACCGCTTCGTTCCACCGGCGTCGACTTCAACCGTATTACGCCAGTCCGGCTGAGGCTCGTCCGCTTCGAAGGACGAGGTGAATTCCCGCTCCGCCGAGGGAGATTGGGCCCACTGGGCGGGCAGGGCGACGGCCGCCGACTGGGCCGTCATCACGAGCAGTGAAGCGGCAGCCACGAGGGCTGCCGCACGGAATTGTCTCTGCCGAGGTCGGGTTCTGGGCTGCATCCCGGGGCCTTCCTGCACTGGAAACCGCGTTGGACAACGTTGTCAGGCGCGATGCGCAGGCTCCAGTAGGGAGGCAAGTGCCATACGGTGTCAAGGGTGTTGGCGGGGCGCGGCGGCTGGATTCCGCCGTTCCGCGCAGAACGCTGTGGTCGGATGGGCGCGCACGGGACTCAGATGTCCGCGAGGTCTCAACTCGGGAAAGACTGCCGCCCAAACTTGCTTTCGATCTTGCTCCCTCGGCCTGAAGTGGACTATACCTGTCGGCGTCCGCATAGCTGTTCCACATGGCAGCGGGCCAGAGGGTCGGGGACCGGTGACAGGCGTCTGCGCATCGTCTGCCGCCGCATGGCCCGTTCCCGCTGCCGACCGTGCACGACCCAAGCTTCACTGAGTTTCCCCCCGGGAAGACTCAGCAACTGACCGCGGTGGCGGGGCCCTTCGCCTGAGGCGAGACGGACGGGCGACCGGTACACCGCCTGAGTCCTGGAGAAGGCGAGGACTTGAGCATGGGATCCACCTCCGCCCACAAGAATGACGGCCTCGGCCGTCGTGATCTGATCAAGCGGTCTGCCGCACTCGGTTTGATCACCGTTCCGACGATGAGCTTCCTGTCCGCGTGTGCCTCCGGCGGCGGTGGCGGCGACGACAACGGCAACACCAAGGGGAAGGTCAGCAAGGACAACCCGTTCGGTGTGGCCAAGGGCAGCAAGGTTGACGTCGTCGTCTTCAAGGGCGGCTACGGCGACGACTACGCCAAGGCATGGGAAGCCGCTTTCGACAAGAAGTGGGGGACCAAGTCCTCCCACCTGGGAACCCAGGAGATCACCGGGAAGCTGCAGCCGCGCTTCAACGGAGGCAACCCGCCGGACGTCATCGACGACTCCGGCGCCCAGCAGATCAAGCTGGACGTGCTCTTCAAGAGCGGCCAGCTCGCCGATCTGGGGCCGATCCTGGACGCCCCCTCCCTCGACGACCCGGGCAAGAAGGTCCGGGACACCCTGATCGCGGGCACCGTGGAACAGGGACTCCAGGGCGGCAAGATCGTCTCGCTCAACTACGTCTACACCGTCTGGGGGCTGTGGTACTCGGGCAAGCTCTTCAAGGAGAAGGGCTGGACGGCTCCCAAGACCTGGGACGAATTCCTCGCCGTCTGCAAGTCGGCCAAGGACGCGGGCATCGGCGGTCTCGCCCACCAGGGCAAATTCCCTTACTACATCAACGTCGCCATCATGGACCTGATCGCCAAGCTCGGTGGTCTGGACGCCATGAAGGCGATCGACAATCTCGACCCCAAGGCGTTCGTCGGCAGCAATGTCGCCAAGCAGGCCGTCGAAGCGGTTTACGAAGTGGTCGAGAAGGGCTATCTCATGCCCGGTACCAACGGCCTGACGCACACCGAGTCGCAGACCCGCTGGAACCAGTACAAGGCCGCGTTCATCACCTCGGGTTCCTGGCTGGAGAATGAGCAACTCAAGCAGACTCCGGACGACTTCGACATGAAGTTCCTGCCGATGCCGATTCTGACCGGCAGCAAGCTGCCCTTCGAGGCGATCCGGGCCGGAGCCGGCGAGCCCTTCATCGTCCCGGAAAAGGCGAAGAACAAGGCAGCGGGCCAGGAGTTCCTGCGCTCCATGCTCTCGAAGGAATGGTCGACGATCTTCGCCCAGAAGGCGAACTCGCTGACCATCGTCAAGGACGGCGTGGACGCGAACGTCCAGCTCCGCCCCGGCACCAAGTCCGCGGTGGACGCGGTGAAGGCGGCGGGCGACAACACCTTCAACTACCTGTACCCCAACTGGTACAGCCAGATGGACACCGACATCCAGAACGCGTCCAACGAGCTCATGGCCAAGCGAATCCAGCCGGCGGAATGGCTGAAGCGGGCTCAGGCGGCGGTCGACAAGGCAGCGAAGGACCCGAACAGCAAGAACAACCGCCGCGACTGAGCGGTCTCACCCCGCTCACCCGGAACACCAGGGACAGGATGCCATGCGAAAAGGGCAGTACCGGTTTGTCACAGGGTTTCTTCTGGCACCCTTGGCGCTGTATCTGATCTTCGTGATCTGGCCGTATGTGCAGACGATCGGGTACTCGTTCACCGACTGGAAGGGTCAGTCGCAGACCTTCGGATTCGTCGGCTTCGACAACTACACCGCTCTGTTCGACGACGATGTCTTCCTGAAGGCAATCTGGCACAACATCCTGTTCCTGGTGTTCATTCCGGTGATCACCATCCTGCTCGCCCTCTTCTTCGCCTTCATGGTGAATGCCGGCGGGCGGGGTGGCGCCGGAGGCGTCAAGGGCGTCCGTGGGTCCGGCGTCTACAAGATCGTCTACTTCTTCCCCCAGGTCCTGTCCCTCGCGATTCTCGCGGTGCTCTTCGGTGCGGTGTACCGCAGTGACGAAGGCGGCCTGCTCAACGGTGTCCTGGTCAAGACGGGCCTGGTGGACGCCGCGAGCCCCATCGAGTGGCTCAATGAGCCGAACTTCGTGCTCTGGTGCCTGATGGCGGTGGTCGTCTGGCACGGAGTGGGCTTCTATCTCGTCCTGTTCTCGGCGGCCATGCAGTCCATCCCCAGGGACATCTACGAGGCGGCGCTGCTGGACGGCGCAGGCCGGGCCCAGACCTTCTTCCGGGTCACCCTCCCGCTGCTGTGGGACTCGGTGCAGACGTCCTGGGTCTACCTCGGCATCACGGTCATGGACCTGTTCGTGCTGGTGTCGACGATGACCTCCGGGCCGTTCGGAGGCGGTCCCGACCACCACAGCGAAGTCATGGCCACCGTACTGATGCGCAACTTCCTCTACTTCGGCAAGAGCGGCTACGCCTGCGCCATGGGTGTCGTGATGCTTGTGCTGACCTTGATCCTGTCCGTCGTCACGCTGCGCGCCACCCGCCGCGAGCGCATCGAGTTCTGAGCAGGGGAAGAGCGATGACCACACCCATCAAAGAGCCCGCAGCCACGTCGACGGACAAGGTACCCGGGCAGCGTTCCGCGGGGCGGCCCGTCCGCCAGGGCGCCCCCTCCAGCGAGGGCTTCACCCTCAAGGTCTTCTCCCACGGCTTTCTGGCACTGTGGGCCGTGATGATCGTGCTGCCGCTGCTCTGGCTCGTACTGAGCTCGTTCAAAACGGATGCACAGATCGGCGGTTCGGCCCTGAGCTGGCCGAGTGACTGGTCCCTGGACGTCTTTGGGCGGGCCTGGGACAAGGGCATCGGCGACTACTTCACCAACACCCTGATCGTGCTGGTCTTCTCAGTGCCCCTGACGATGCTCTTCGGCTCCATGGCCGCGTACGTCCTCGCGCGGTACGAGTTTCCGGGCAACCGGCTCATCTACTACTTCTTCGTCGGCGGGGCCATGTTCCCCGTGTTCCTCGCGCTCGTACCGCTCTACTTCATGGTGCAGCGGTTCGGCATGCTGAACACCTATCAGGGCCTGATCCTGGTCTACGTCGCGTACTCGATGCCGTTCACCGTGTTCTTCATGCACTCCTTCTTCCGTACGCTTCCGACGGCCGTGCACGAGGCGGCGGTGATCGACGGAGCCTCGCACACCCGGGTGTTCTTCCAGGTGATGCTGCCGATGGCGAAACCGGGGCTGCTCAGCGTGGGGATTTTCAACACGCTCGGCCAGTGGAATCAGTACATTCTCCCCGCGGTGCTGATGCAGCCGAAGGACAACGCCGATCCGGAGCGCTATCTGCTCACGCAGGGCCTGATCCAGCTTCAGCAGCAGCAGGGGTATGCGACGGATCTGCCGGTGCTGTTCGCCGGTGTCACGATCGCCATGGTCCCGATGCTGGTGGTCTATCTCTCCTTCCAGCGGCAGGTTCAGGCCGGTCTGACGTCGGCGACGCTCAAGTAGCTCCCTGAGGTGATGACGGAGGCGCCGCGGTGGCTACCGCGGCGCCTCCGGCGTTCGCTCCCTTGATAGTAGCCATGTACATAGTATCCATGTACTGTATCTGCCATGAGCGCAGCAACCGAAGGTCCGACGCCCGGCTTCCTGGTCTGGCGGCTGTCCATGAAGTGGCGGGTCGCCGTCGACCGGGCCGTCGCGCCGCTGGGGCTGACCCACGCGCAGTACTCACTTCTCGCCTCGCTGTACGGCATGCAGCGGTCCGGCCGGCGGCCCAGTCAGCGCGGGCTCGCCGATTACACGGGCCTCGAACCGCTCTACGTCTCGAAGCTGGCACGCACCCTGGAGGCCGCCGGTCTGGTCGAGCGCCTCCCGGACCCCTCCGACACGCGGGCGGTCCAGCTGTCGCTCACCGATCAGGGGCGCGATGTCACGCGCCGCGCGATCGACGTCGTCCAGCAGCTCCTCGACCGGCTCCTGGAGCCGCTGGGCGGCCTGGAGGGACGCCGCGCCGAAGTGTTCTCACGCGAACTGGCGGTTCTGCTCGACACACCACTCGACATCCCGGCCAAGGAGTAGCCATGTCCACTGCACCCACCCTGAACGGCCAGGTCATAGGCCAGGCCCACTACGCGACCCGGGCCCTCCTCGACGGCCTGCTGGCCGACGAGGGCATCACCTTCCACCAGGCGGTGGCCCTCAATGCCACTGCCGACGGCGGCGACACCGTCGAGCGCGACGGGCTCGTCGCCAGGATGACCAGCACGCTCAAGACCGACGAGTCGGCCGTGCTCGCGACGATCGCCGAGCTCACCGCGTCCGGGCTGCTGGATGCCCTGCCCGGGGATGTGGGGCTCGTCGCGCTCACCGAAAAGGGCCGGGCGCTGCAGAGCCGGATCAAGGCCGGCACGGCGAAGATCACTGAGCGGCTCTACGGCGATCTCCCGGCCGAGGACCTTCGGACCGCGGGCCGTGTGCTGACGCTGGTCACGGCCCGTGCGAACGCCGAGGCGGCCGGCCGCTAGGAGGTGTCCGGCCCGACACCGGAAGTGCTCCTGTCACCCCGCTGCCGGACCGCCCCCGGGCCGGCGCCCCGCGATCGCTCATCCGTGGTTCTCTCCGCTCAAGGTCTTGACGCGATAACGCGCGAGAGTTGTGCTTAGAGTTCACAAGTTGGAGAAACGTCGGGGTTGCCTCACGGTGACTCCGGCCGGGGGCGGTCGTCGCGCCGCCCACCGGGGGCAGGAGTGGATGAGTCAATGGAGACTCCGGGATCGCAGACATCGCTGCACCGGGCAAACCTCGAGCGGGTCGTGCGCGCCGTGCGCATGGCGGGCTCGCTCACGCAGGCGGAGATCGCGAGGAGTACCGGCCTCTCCGCGGCCACCGTCTCCAATATCGTTCGCGAACTGAAGGACGGCGGCACCGTCGAGGTGACGCCCACATCCGCGGGCGGCCGCCGGGCTCGCAGCGTCTCGCTCAGCGGCGACGCGGGCATCGTCATCGGCGTCGACTTCGGCCATACCCACCTGCGCGTCGCCATCGGCAATCTGGCCCACCAGGTGCTCGCTGAGGAGTCCGAGCCGCTCGATGTGGACGCCTCGTCCGCAGAAGGCTTCGATCGCGCGGAACAGCTGGTCAACCGCCTGATCGCGGCTTCGGGCATTGGCCCGGACAAGGTGGTCGGAGTGGGTCTCGGTGTACCCGGCCCGATCGATGTCGAGTCGGGAACCCTCGGCTCCACGTCGATCCTGCCGGGCTGGACCGGGATCAACCCCAGCGAGGAGCTCTCCGGACGGCTCGGCGTGCCCGTGTACGTCGACAACGACGCCAACCTCGGCGCCCTGGGCGAGCTCGTCTGGGGCAGTGGCCGAGGGGTCAAGGATCTCGCGTACATCAAGGTCGCCAGCGGTGTCGGCGCCGGTCTGGTCATAGACGGTCAGATCTACCGGGGCCCGGGCGGCACGGCCGGCGAGATCGGCCACATCACCCTGGACGAGTCGGGTCCCGTCTGCCGCTGTGGCAACCGCGGCTGCCTGGAGACTTTCACCGCGGCCCGTTACGTACTGCCGCTGCTCCAGTCCAGTCACGGCCCGGATCTGACCATGGAGCGCGTGGTCCAGCTGGCCCGCGAGGGCGACCCAGGCTGCCGCCGGGTCATCGCCGACGTCGGGCGGCACATCGGCAGTGGTGTGGCCAATCTGTGCAACCTGCTCAATCCCAGTCGCGTCGTGCTGGGCGGAAATCTCGCGGAAGCGGGAGAATTGGTTCTTGGACCGATCAGGGAGTCGGTCTCCCGGTACGCGATTCCCAGCGCGGCGCGCCAGCTGTCCGTCCTTCCGGGGGCGCTCGGCGCGCGCGCCGAGGTGCTTGGGTCACTGGCACTCGTCCTGAGCGAAATGGGCGATTCAACCCTTCTGGACAGCTCGATGCCCGCCGGGGCACCTGCCTTCACTTAGATAACGAATGGCACCGTTGTCATCTCGTTAAGGATTTACTCCTTGACGATGGCACCGGGGCCGAGTTGACTTCCAGCCACCTCGGCCGCAACGACGCGGCCTCGTCAGGGAGGTTTCGAAGATGAACATGCGAATGCGTCGTGCAGCCGTAGCCGTAGCCGCCACCACGATGGCCGTTTCCCTCGCCGCCTGTGGCAGCGCCAAGGAGTCGGGCGAGAAGTCCGACCAGACCGGCGCCGCCAAGGGCGACGACATCACGATTGGTCTTCTCCTGCCGGAGAACCAGACCGCGCGCTACGAGCAGTTCGACAAGCCGCTCATTGAGAAGAAGATCAGCGAGCTGACCAACGGCAAGGCGAAGGTCATCTACGCCAACGCCAAGCAGGACGCGACGCTGCAGAACCAGCAGGTCGACACGATGATCACCAACAAGGTGGACGCACTCATCGTCGACTCGGTGGACTCCAAGGCCATCGCCGGCTCGGTCAAGAAGGCCAAGGACGCGGACATCCCCGTCGTCGCCTTCGACCGTCTCGCCGAGGGCCCGATCGACGCTTACACCTCCTTCGACAACGAAGAGGTCGGCCACGTCCAGGGCAAGGCGCTGCTCACCGCACTCGGCGCCAAGGCCAAGGACGGCCAGATCGTCATGATGAACGGTGCCGTCACCGACCCGAACGCCGCCCTGTTCAAGAAGGGCGCGCACGCCGAGCTCGACGGCAAGGTGACCGTCGGCAAGGAGTACGACACCAAGGAGTGGAAGCCGGAGAACGCCAACGCCAACATGGAGGCCGCGATCACGGCCCTCGGCAAGGACAAGATCATCGGCGTCTACTCCGCCAACGACGGCATGGCGGGCGGCATCATCACCGCCCTGAAGGCCGGCGGCTTCACCAAGCTCCCGCCGGTCACCGGCCAGGACGCCGAGCTCGCGGGTGTGCAGCGCATCGTCGCGGGTGAGCAGTACGCCAGCGTCTACAAGCCGTACGCGCCGGAGGCCGCTGCCGCCGCCGAGATGGCCGTCGCGCTCGCCAAGGGCGAGAAGCTCGACGCCATTGCCAAGGAGAAGGTCTCCAGCCCGACCACCAAGGACATCCCGTCGGTGCTCGTCCCGGTCGTGTCGCTGACCAAGGACAACATCAGCGCCACGGTCGTCAAGGACGGCGTCTACACCGTCGCCCAGATCTGCACCCCGAAGTACAAGGCCGCCTGCGACGCGCTCGGTCTGAAGTAAGTCCACAGAGCCTCACGGGACTTACGCACCCATGAAGCCTGTCCGGTGCCCCGCCCCCTTTTCAGCCCCCGCTACCGGGGCGGGGTGCCGGACAGAAACGCTTCTTCCTACTGTTCGCTTCTGCTCAACCTCCGCGCCCGTTCCCCCGGCGCGGCATCCCCGCCGGTCAGGCGGCGAAGGAGATGGTTCACGTGTCCGCTACGCCCGTGCTGGCGTTGCGCGGGGTCTCCAAGCGATTCGGTGCCGTTCAGGCGCTCACCGATGTAGAGCTTGAGGTCCATGCCGGTGAAGTGGTCGCCCTGGTGGGCGACAACGGCGCCGGCAAGTCCACGCTGGTCAAGACGATCGCCGGCGTACATCCCATCGATGAAGGCGTCCTCGAGTGGGACGGCAGCAAGGTCCAGATCAACAGGCCGCACGACGCCCAGAACCTGGGCATCGCGACCGTCTACCAGGACCTCGCGCTGTGCGACAACATCGACGTCGTCGGCAACCTCTACCTGGGCCGGGAGATCCGCAAGCGCGGCATCCTCAACGAGGTCGAGATGGAGCGCCGCGCCCGCGAACTGCTCCAGACGCTGTCGATCCGTATCCCGAGTGTGCGCATCCCGATCGCCTCCCTCTCCGGAGGCCAGCGCCAGACGGTGGCCATCGCCCGTTCGATGCTCGGCGAGCCCAAGCTCGTCATCCTCGACGAGCCGACGGCAGCCCTCGGCGTCGAGCAGACCGCCCAGGTCCTCGACCTCGTCGAGCGACTGCGCGAGCGCGGTCACGCGGTCATCCTCATCAGCCACAACATGGCCGATGTGAAGGCCGTCGCCGACAAGGTCGCCGTGCTCCGCCTCGGCCGCAACAACGGCGTCTTCGAGGTCAGGACCACCTCGCAGGAAGAGATCATCTCCGCCATCACCGGCGCCACGGACAACGCCGTGACCCGTCGTGCGGCGCGCACCACGGAGGTTCAGAAGTGAACGTCGACAAGACCTCCGCTCCCGCCGACGCGCCGGTCGTCAACCCGGAGGCCGCCCACGACGCGGTCACCGCGGTCGACCCCCGGCTGCTCGTGCGTGAGCAGGGCTTCGCCGGTTACATCTCGGAGTTCAAGCGCAAGCTGCACTCCGGCGATCTGGGCTCGATTCCGGTGGTGATCGGCCTGATCATCATCGCCATCGTCTTCCAGAGCCTGAACTCGAACTTCCTCTCCGCGCAGAACCTCAGCAACATCGCCGTCGCGATGGTCGCCACCGGCATGATGGCCGTCGGCATCATCTTCGTGCTGCTGCTCGGCGAGATCGACCTGTCGGTCGGCTCGGTCAGCGGTGTCTCCGGCGCGATCGTCGCCGTACTGACCGTCACCCACGGTATGAACGAGTGGCTCGCCGTCATCGTCGCGATCGCCAGCGGCGCGGTCATCGGCGCCATCCACGGCTTCTTCTTCGCCCGGATCGGCGCACCCGCGTTCGCCGTCACGCTGGCCGGCCTGCTCTTCTGGCTGGGCTTCATGCTCCAGCTCCTTGGCGACCAGGGCACGATCAACCTGGACGGCGAGGGTGTCGTCGGCAAGCTGACCACGTACTACTTCTCGGACGTGGCGGCCTCCTACGGCCTCGCCGCGGTCGCGGTCGCCGGGTTCTTCCTGTCGGCCTTCTTCGACGCCCGTCGCCGCGAGGCCGCCGGAATCCCGTCCCGGCCGCTCGTCGACATCGTGGTGCGTACGGTTCTGCTCGCCATCGTCGCCTTCGCGGCCGCTGTCATGTTCAACCAGTACAAGGGCCTGCCGCTCGCGCTGGTCCTCTTCCTGGTGGTGCTGGTCGTGACGGACTTCGTGCTCCGGCGCACCACCTACGGCCGCAAGATCTTCGCGCTCGGCGGCAGCGTCGAGGCCTCTCGGCGTGCCGGTATCAACGTCGAGATGGTGCGGATCTCGGTCTTCGCCCTCGCGGGCACCTTCGCCGCCATCGGCGGTCTGTTCTGGGCGTCCAAGATCGCGGCGGCCAACCAGAGCGCCGGCGCCGGTGACCTGCTGATGAACGTCATCGCGGCGGCCGTCATCGGCGGCACCAGCCTCTTCGGCGGACGCGGCCGGACCTGGAACGCGCTGCTCGGTGTCATGGTGATCGTCTCGATCCAGTACGGGCTGGCGCTGGAAGGCATCGCCACGCCGATCCAGTACATGATCACTGGTGGCGTCCTGCTGGCGACCGTAGTGATCGACTCCGTCACCCGGAAGACCCAGAAGACCGCGGGCCGCGCCTGACCGCGGCTCCGCAGGAGTGCCCGGCACCGCTCGCGGTGCCGGGCACCTCTGTGTGTTCGCCCGCCGTCGCCCACACCCTTGTACGGAGGCGCTACGCGCCACTTCACCCATTTGCGTGATGTAGATCGCACCGCCCGATGACGTCCGCAGCAGGCGGAACATTAGACTCGGCAGACCGGCACGCTAGACCGCTCAACTGCAAGGAGGCACGGGTGGCCCTGCTGACCCGCATCACGGGACCGCGCGATCTGGACCGGCTCAGTCCGGAGCAGCTCGACCAGCTGGCCGCCGAGATCAGGACCTTCCTCGTGGACGCGGTCTCCAAGACCGGTGGCCACCTCGGTCCCAACCTCGGCGTGGTGGAGCTGACGATCGCCCTGCACCGTGTCTTCGACTCGCCGAAGGACAAGGTCCTCTTCGACACGGGCCACCAGAGCTACGTGCACAAGCTTCTGACCGGGCGCCAGGACTTCTCCCGGCTCAAGATGAAGGGCGGCCTGTCGGGCTACCCGGCGCGTGCCGAGTCCGAGCACGACGTCATCGAGAACTCCCACGCCTCCACCGTCCTCGGCTGGGCCGACGGTCTCGCCAAGGCCAACGAGGTGCTGAAGAAGGACGACCACGTCGTCGCAGTCATCGGTGACGGAGCACTCACCGGCGGCATGGCCTGGGAGGCGCTGAACAACATCGCGGCCGCCAAGGACCGCCCCCTGGTGATCGTCGTCAACGACAACGAACGCTCGTACGCCCCCACGATCGGCGGCCTCGCCAACCACCTCGCCACGCTGCGCACGACCGACGGCTACGAGCGCTTCCTGGCCCGCGGCAAGGACATCCTGGAGCGCACCCCCGTCGTCGGGAAGCCCCTCTACGAGACCCTGCACGGCGCCAAGAAAGGCCTGAAGGACTTCATCGCCCCGCAGGGCATGTTCGAGGACCTCGGCCTGAAGTACGTCGGCCCCATCGACGGCCACGACATCGAAGCCCTGGAGTCCGCGCTCGCCCGCGCCAAGCGCTTCGGCGGCCCCGTCATCGTCCACTGCCTCACCGAGAAGGGCCGCGGGTACCAGCCCGCCCTCCAGGACGAGGCGGACCGCTTCCACGCCGTCGGCAAGATCCACCCGGACACCGGCCTGCCGATCTCCAGCTCGGGCCTCGACTGGACCTCCGTCTTCGGCGAGGAGATGGTCGAGCTCGGCAAGGAGCGGCGGGACCTCGTCGCGATCACCGCGGCGATGCTGCAGCCGGTCGGCCTCGACAAGTTCGCCAAGGCCTTCCCCGACCGGGTCTACGACGTCGGCATCGCCGAGCAGCATGGCGCAGTGTCCGCCGCCGGCCTCGCGACCGGCGGACTGCACCCCGTCTTCGCCGTGTACGCCACCTTCCTCAACCGCGCCTTCGACCAGGTGCTGATGGACGTGGCCCTGCACAAGTGCGGAGTGACCTTCGTGCTCGACCGCGCGGGTGTCACCGGCACGGACGGCGCCTCGCACAACGGCATGTGGGACATGTCGATCCTTCAGGTCGTTCCCGGTCTGCGGATCGCGGCCCCGCGCGATGCCGACCAGGTCCGCGCCCAGCTGCGCGAGGCCGTCGAGGTGGACGACGCGCCCACCGTGGTGCGCTTCTCCAAGGGCGCGGTCGGCCCCGCCGTGAAGGCCGTCGGCAAGGTCGGCGGCATGGACGTACTGCGCAACGCGGGCACCGACCGGCCGGACGTGCTGCTGGTCTCCGTCGGCGCGCTCGCCCCGATGTGCCTGGAGATCGCCGGCCTGCTCGACGCCCAGGGCATCTCGACCACCGTCGTCGACCCGCGCTGGGTCAAGCCCGTCGACGAGGCGCTCGCGCCGCTCGCCGAGCAGCACCGCGTGGTCGTCACCGTCGAGGACAACAGCCGTGTCGGAGGCGTCGGATCGGCCGTCTCCCAGGCGCTGCGCGACGCCGGTGTCGACGTACCGCTGCGCGACTTCGGCATCCCGCCACGCTTCCTCGACCACGCCTCCCGCAAGGAGGTCCTGGTGGAGATCGGTCTGACCGCACCGGACATCGCCCGTCAGGTGACCGGCCTGGTGGCCAAGCTGGACGGCCGGTTCGAGAGCGAGTCGGTGGAGCCCGCCCGCGACTGAGCGGAACCGGTTCTCGTGCCGCCGATGGGCCGGTCGGTCACCCTGTATGGGTGGTCCGACCGGCCCATTCGCGTGAAATCCACTCGTACGGAGCTCTGTCGGGCCGCCGATGTCCCAATCATGGCGTTCACGACGAGTGCGTGGAGGTACGCCGGTGAGTACGCAGCAGGACACGGGCCCGCGCGGGAACGGGCTGTTCAGGACCAAGACGGTCGAGCAGTCGATCCGCGACACCGAAGAACCGGAGCATGCCCTCAAGAAATCCCTCTCGGCATGGGATCTGACCGTCTTCGGCGTCGGTGTCATCATCGGCACCGGCATCTTCGTCCTCACCGGGAAGGTGGCCAAGGAGAACGCGGGACCTGCGACCGCGCTGGCCTTCGTCGCCGCCGGCATCGTCTGTGCGCTGGCGGCCCTGTGCTACGCCGAGTTCGCCTCGACCGTCCCGGTGGCCGGGTCGGCGTACACCTTCGCCTACGCCTCCATCGGTGAGCTGCCCGCCTGGATCATCGGCTGGGACCTCGTCCTCGAGTTCGCGCTGGGCACGGCCGTCGTCGCCGTCGGCTGGTCCGGCTATGTGCGCTCCCTGATGGACAACGCGGACTGGCATCTGGCGAATGCGCTGGAAGGCCCCGATGTGCCGGGCGGCACCTTCGACATCCTGGCCTTCCTGCTGGTCCTGGTGCTGACCGCGATCCTGGTGGTCGGCATGAAGCTGTCCGCCAACATCACCGCGGTCGTCGTGGCCATCAAGGTGACGGTGGTCATGATCGTGATCATCGCGGGGCTGTTCTTCATCGTGGGCGACAACTACTCGCCGTTCATCCCCGACGCGGTGACCCCGGAGGGCGGGCTCGGCTGGGAAGACGCTCCGATGGTTCAGCTGATCTTCGGTTACGAAGCCACCAACTTCGGCGTCATGGGCATCTTCACCGCCGCCTCCGTCGTCTTCTTCGCCTTCATCGGCTTCGACGTGGTGGCCACCGCCGCCGAGGAGACCAAGCTCCCGCAGCGCGACATGCCGCGCGGCATCCTGGGCTCGCTCCTGATCTGCACCGTGCTCTACGTGGCCGTCGCCCTCGTCGTGACCGGTATGCAGCACTACACCAAACTGTCCGTCAGCGCCCCCCTCGCGGACGCCTTCAAGTCCGTCGGGCACCCCTGGTATGCCGGTGTGATCAGCTTCGGCGCCGCCGTCGGTCTCACCACCGTGTGTCTGATCCTGCTGCTCGGGCAGACGCGTGTGTTCTTCGCGATGAGCCGCGACGGTCTGCTGCCGCGCTTCTTCTCCATCACGCACCCGCGCTTTCGGACCCCGTACCGTCCCACCATCCTGCTGGGCGTCCTCATCGCCATCATCGCGGGCTTCACCAGCATCAACGAGCTCGCGACCCTGGTGAACATCGGCACCCTCTTCGCGTTCATCGTGGTGGCCATCGGCGTGATGGTCCTGCGCCGCACCCGCCCCGATCTGCACCGCGCGTTCCGTACGCCGTGGGTGCCGGTCCTCCCGATCGTGTCGATCGCCGCATCGCTCTGGCTCATGCTGAACCTGCCGGGCGAGACATGGCTCCGCTTCGCCATCTGGATGCTGATCGGCTTCGTCGTGTACTTCCTCTACGGGCGCAGGAACAGCCGCCTCGGCAAGATGGGCAAGGACGCCGTGTTCTAGGCCGTCCCTTGACCGCTCGGTGCCCGATCCGGATGCGCCCGGCCCGTACGCCCTGCTCCAACAGGGTCTGCGCGGCCGGGCGCTACGTACGATCGCCCGGAGGCTGAACGCTCCGCGGCCCCAGACACTGCGCGCCGCACGCCTCCACCCGCCGTCTCAGCTCCCGGTCCGCCGTGACCACCACGCACTCCCGGCCCGTCTCACGGGCCGACGCCAGCTCCACGATCAGGTCGTCACCGCTGCCCGGCGCGGACTCCACGCGTACGTCCGGCACGCTCTCCACCCCTCGGGCCGCGCCCTCCACGACGAGGACCAGCTCCACGGGACCGGGATGCCCCGGCACCCCGGCCGGGGCGAAGGCGGCCAACCGGTCGCGCAGCCGCTCGGCCGCCCCGCGCCGGTCGCGCCACCAGCCGTCCGGGACCGAGCCGACCACATTCGCCGCGTCGACGATCACCAGCGCACGCATGCGCACAGCTTCGCACGGCACGATCCGTCGCGGGAACGCCGAACGGGCCGTACGGGAAGCCCCGTACGGCCCGTTCGTGCGACAGCGGCCGGTGTTACGCCGGGACGCTCGCGACGCCCTGCGCCAGGAACGGCTTGCCGTTCACGCGCTGGGAGACACCCTCACGGTCCAGGTACGGCGTGATGCCGCCCAGGTGGAAGGGCCAGCCGGCGCCCGTGATCAGGCAGAGGTCGATGTCCTGGGCCTCGGCCACGACACCCTCCTGAAGCATCAGACCGATCTCCTGCGCCACCGCGTCGAGCACGCGCGCGCGGGTCTGCTCCTCGGTCAGGACGGCATCGCCCTGCTTGAGGAGGGCGACGACCTCCGGGTCCAGCTCCGGCTTGCCGGAGTCGTAGACGTAGAAGCCGCGCTTGCCCGCCTTGACGACCGCGGCCAGGTTCTCGGAGACCGTGAAGCGGTCCGGGAAGGCCCGGTTGAGGGTCTCGGAGACATGCAGACCGATGGCCGGGCCGACGAGCTCCAGGAGGACCAGCGGCGACATCGGCAGACCCAGCGGCTCGACGGCCTTCTCGGCCACCTCGACCGGGGTGCCCTCGTCGATGACGTTCTGGATCTCGCCCATGAAGCGGGTCAGGATGCGGTTGACCACGAAGGCCGGGGCGTCCTTGACCAGGACGGCGGTCTTCTTCAGCTTCTTCGCCACGCCGAAGGCGGTGGCGAGGGCCGCGTCGTCCGTCTTCTCGCCGCGGACGATCTCCAGCAGCGGGAGGATCGCGACGGGGTTGAAGAAGTGGAAGCCGACCACGCGCTCCGGGTGCTGGAGCTTGGAGGCCATCTCGGTGACCGACAGCGAGGAGGTGTTGGTGGCGAGGATCGCGTGCGCCGGGGCGACCGCCTCGACCTCCGCGAACACCTGCTGCTTGACGCCGATCTCCTCGAAGACCGCCTCGATGATGAAGTCGGCGTCGGAGAAGCCCTCGGCCTTGTCCAGCACACCGGTGACCAGGCCCTTGAGGCGGTTGGCCTTGTCCTGGTTGATACGGCCCTTGCCGAGCAGCTTCTCGATCTCGGCGTGGACGTAGCCCACACCCTTGTCGACGCGCTCCTGGTCGATGTCGGTCAGCACGACCGGCACCTCAAGGCGGCGCAGGAAGAGCAGCGCCAGCTGAGAGGCCATCAGACCGGCGCCGACGACGCCGACCTTGGTGACCGGGCGGGCCAGGCTCTTGTCCGGGGCGCCCGCCGGGCGCTTGCCGCGCTTCTGGACCAGGTTGAAGGCGTAGATGCCGCTGCGCAGCTCGCCGCCCATGATCAGGTCCGCGAGGGCGGTGTCCTCGGCGTCGAAGCCGGCCTGCAGGTCACCGCTCTTGGCGGCGGCGATGATGTCCAGCGCGCGGTAGGCGGCCGGGGCGGCGCCGTGCACCTTGGAGTCGGCGATGAAGCGGCCGCGCTCGACGGCCTGGTCCCAGGCCTCGCCGCGGTCGACCTCGGGACGCTCGACCGTGAGGTCGCCCTTGAGGACGGACGCCGTCCAGATCAGCGACTGCTCCAGGAAGTCCGCGCCCTCGAAGATCGCGTCGGCGATGCCGAGCTCGAAGACCTGCTTGCCCTTGAGCTGCTTGTTCTGGTTGAGCGAGTTCTCGATGATCACCGAGACGGCCTTGTCGGCGCCGATCAGGTTCGGCAGGATCGCGCAGCCGCCCCAGCCCGGGACGAGACCGAGGAAGACCTCGGGCAGCGAGAAGGCCGGGATCGCCGTGGAGACGGTGCGGTACGAGCAGTGCAGACCGACCTCGACACCGCCGCCCATCGCCGCGCCGTTGTAGTACGCGAACGTCGGGACCGCGAGACCGGACAGACGCTTGAAGACGTCGTGGCCGCCCTTGCCGATGGCGAGCGCGTCCTCGTGCCGCTTCAGCAGCTCGACGCCCTTGAGGTCGGCGCCGACGGCGAAGATGAACGGCTTGCCGGTGATGCCGACGCCGACGATGTCGCCGTTCGCGGCCTCGGCCTCGACCTGGTCGACGGCGGTGCTCAGGTTCGCCAGCGACTGGGGGCCGAAGGTGGTCGGCTTGGTGTGGTCCAGGCCGTTGTCCAGCGTGATGAGCGCGAACTTGCCCGCGCCCGCCGGGAGGTCGAGGTGGCGCACGTGCGCCTGCGTGACGACCTCGTCCGGGAACAGCTCGGCCGCGCCCTTCAGGAGTTCAGCGGTGCTCACTTGTTGCCTCCGTCGAAGTGCGGGTTCTCCCAGATGACCGTCGCGCCCATGCCGAAGCCGACGCACATCGTGGTCAGGCCGTAGCGGACGTGCGGCTGCTCCTCGAACTGCCGCGCCAGCTGCGTCATCAGACGCACACCGGAGGAGGCCAGCGGGTGGCCGTAGGCGATGGCGCCGCCGTACTGGTTGACGCGCGCGTCGTCGTCGGCGATGCCGTAGTGCTCGAGGAAGGCCAGCACCTGGACGGCGAAGGCCTCGTTGATCTCGAACAGGCCGATGTCGTCGATCGACAGACCCGCCTTGGCGAGGGCCTTCTCGGTCGCCGGGATCGGGCCGTAGCCCATGACCTCGGGCTCGACACCGGCGTACGCGTAGGAGACGAGCCGCATCTTGACGGGCAGGCCCAGCTCGTTGGCGACGTCCTCGGAGGCGAGGAGCGAGGCGGTGGCGCCGTCGTTGAGACCGGCCGCGTTGCCCGCGGTGATCCGGCCGTGCGCACGGAACGGCGTCTTCAGGCCCGCGAGCGACTCCAGGGTCGTGCCCGGACGCATCGGCTCGTCGGCGGTGGCCAGGCCCCAACCGGTCTCGCCCGCCTCGGCGTTGGTGCGGCGTACGGAGACCGGCACCAGGTCCTGCTGGATCTTGCCGTTGGCGTACGCCTTCGCGGCCTTCTCCTGCGAGCGCACGGCGTACTCGTCGGCGCGCAGCTTGGTGATGGTCGGGTAGCGGTCGTGCAGGTTCTCGGCGGTCATGCCCATGAAGAGGGCGGACTCGTCGACGAGCTTCTCGCTCACGAACCGCGGGTTCGGGTCGACGCCCTCGCCCATGGGGTGACGGCCCATGTGTTCGACGCCACCGGCGATCACGACGTCATACGCGCCGAAGGCGATCGAACCGGCGGTCGTCGTCACGGCGGTCATCGCGCCCGCACACATGCGGTCGATGGAGTACCCGGGAACGGACTGCGGCAGACCCGCGAGGATGCCGGCGGTGCGGCCGAGGGTGAGGCCCTGGTCGCCGATCTGCGTGGTCGCGGCGATGGCGACCTCGTCGATCTTCTTGGGGTCCAGGCCGGGGTTGCGGCGCAGCAGCTCCCGGATGGCCTTCACAACGAGATCGTCGGCACGGGTCTCGTGGTAAATGCCCTTCGGGCCCGCCTTGCCGAACGGGGTGCGGACGCCGTCGACGAAGACGACGTCCCTGACGGTACGAGGCACGATGGCTCTCCTCCAGGGTGCGGGGTGGCACTGCTGCGGGCACGCGGCTAAGCGCGCGCTTCCTTCGCTCATGCTACTTGCGGGTAACCATCGTGCACAGTCCCAGGGGCGGGAGCGGCGAACGTCACACGGGGCGGGGGTCGCCTGCGCGGGGCTTGTTCCCTACCCCGCCCCTCCCCGTAACCGCGGCTCCGCCCCGGACCCCGCGCCTCAAACGCCGGCGGGGCTGAACTATCCAGCCCGTCCGGCGTTTGAGGCCATGCGGCCGAAGGTCGCATTCGGGGTCCGGGGCGAAGCCCCGACCGGGGGTCTGGGGGCTTGCCCCCAGTTCGGGATGGGGGTACCTCCCACGGCCGCCAGGCCGTAGGGGGAGGGCGGGGTGGGGAACAGCCCCGCCGCAGGCGTCAGGCCTGTGCCGCCAGTGCCTCGACCAGCAGCGGCGCCACCTGTTCGATCTGCCAGCGGCGCGCGCCGTACGAGGCCAGAGCCTCGGCCACGGCGTCCTCGCCGATCTCCGCCGGCGGCTCCCAGCACACCCGCCGCACCGTGTCCGGAGTGATCAGGTTCTCCTGCGGCATGTTCAGCTCCTCGGCAAGCGCGGACACGGCCGCGCGCGCCGCGGAGAGCCGGGCCGCGGCCGCCGGGTCCTTGTCCGCCCAGGAACGCGGCGGCGGCGGACCGTTCAGCGGCTGGCCGGGCTGCGGCAGATCGGCGTCGGGCAGCGCCTTCGCGCGGTCGACGGCCGCCTGCCACTGCTCCAGCTGACGCCGCCCCATCCGGTGGCCGAATCCCGGCAGTGCGGTGAGCGCCTGGACGTCCGCCGGCACCGCGAGCGAGGCCTCGACGATCGCCGCATCGCTGAGCACCTTGCCCGGCGACACGTCGCGCCGCTGCGCCACCGCGTCACGGGCATTCCACAGCTCCCGTACGACGGCCATCTGGCGACGACGCCGCACCTTGTGCATGCCGGACGTACGGCGCCAGGGATCCTTGCGCGGGGGAGCGGGCGGGGCCGAGGCGATCGCGTCGAACTCCTGGTGGGCCCACTCCAGCTTGCCCTGCCGGTCCAGCTCCTTCTCCAGCGCGTCGCGAAGATCGACCAGCAGCTCCACGTCGAGCGCGGCGTACCGCAGCCACGGCTCGGGGAGCGGGCGGGTCGACCAGTCGACCGCCGAGTGGCCCTTTTCCAGGGCATAGCCGAGGACCGACTCGACCATCGCGCCGAGCCCGACCCGCGGGAAGCCCGCGAGCCGCCCGGCCAGCTCGGTGTCGAAGAGCCGGGTGGGAATCATGCCTATTTCGCGCAGGCAGGGAAGGTCCTGGGTGGCCGCGTGCAGAATCCACTCCGTGCCCGCCAGCACCTCGCCGAGCCCGGAGAGATCCGGACAGCCGACAGGGTCGATCAGCGCACTGCCCGCGCCCTCGCGGCGCAGCTGTACGAGATAGGCGCGCTGGCCGTAGCGGTAGCCGGACGCGCGCTCGGCGTCGACGGCCACGGGGCCGGTGCCGGAGGCGAACGCGGCGATCACCTCGGCGAGCGCGGCGTCGTCCGCGACAACCGGAGGAATGCCTTCGCGGGGCTCCAGCAAGGGAATCGGCGCCGGTTCGACGTCGTCCGGGGGAGCGCCCCCGGTGGTTCGCAGTGCTGTCTCTGCTGCGGTCTCTTGGGCGTCGGTCACGTGTCAAGGGTATCCGTGAACGGAAGGCGCCCGTCGACGGAACGTTCCGTCGACGGGCGCGAAAGATGTGTAAAGCGGTCAGTGAATGATGCCCGTGCGCAGTGCGACGGCCACCATTCCGGCGCGGTCGCCCGTGCCGAGCTTGCGTGCGATACGGGCGAGGTGGCTCTTGACGGTCAGCGCGGACAGGCCCATCGAGACGCCGATCGCCTTGTTGGACTGGCCTTCCGCGACCAGGCGGAGCACCTCGACCTCACGGCCGGAGAGCTCGCGGTAGCCGCCCGGGTGGCTCGGGGCACCCGGGGGGCGGCGGTGCATCCGGCCGGCCGCGGCGCCGATGGGGGCGGCGCCGGGACGGGTCGGGTGGCCGATGTTCGTACGCGTACCGGTGACGACATATCCCTTGACGCCGCCCGCGAGGGCGTTGCGTACGGCGCCGATGTCGTCGGCTGCGGAGAGGGCGAGGCCGTTGGGCCAGCCTGCGGCTCGGGTCTCGGACAGGAGGGTCAGCCCGGAACCGTCGGGCAGGTGGACGTCGGCAACGCAGATGTCGCGCGGGTTGCCGACGCGGGGACGGGCCTCCGCGATGGACGACGCCTCGATGACGTCACGCACTCCGAGGGCCCACAGGTGGCGGGTGACGGTGGAGCGGACGCGCGGGTCGGCCACGACGACCATGGCCGTCGGCTTGTTCGGGCGGTAGGCGACCAGGCTTGCGGGCTGCTCGAGAAGAACGGACACCAGGCCTCCTGGGGGGAAGGTGCGGGGCGGAGCCGGCTCGGGGCTGAAGCCGGGGCGAACCGTGCAGTTAGGGTCACAGACCTCTTCGGCAGCGAACCCGCCCGGCTTTAGAGAATGATCACGATTTGGTTAGTAACAATTGGGGCAATTCGGACGAGTGATCGATCATCCTAAGAACGAACCGTCGTGCGCGGGCGCGTACGCACGAGCGCGGGCGTGGGCGGGGGGCCCGGGCCGCGGCTCCGCATTCGAGTTCGGCCTCGAGGTCCGGCTCCGCGTTCGGTCGTCGGGTCCCGCGATGTTCCTGCGCGACCGCGACCGCGACCGCGACCCAGTGTCCCGGGCGCGGGCCGGGGTGCGGTGTCAGCGCTGCTGCGGACCGCGCCGCTGCGGAAGCGACACGACGCCCGTCGCCCCGTCCGCCTGACCCGCTTGACCTGCCTGCGACGGCGGCAGCCCGGCGATCTGGCAGAGCAGATCGCACCAGGCCGTGAGGTGTGCCGCCGAGTCCGGGACCCCGCCCAGACCCTCCCGCGGAGTCCACGAAGCCCGGATCTCGATCTGCGTCGCCGGACGCCGCTCGGAGAGTCCACCGAAATAGTGAGAACCCGCGCGGGTGACGGTGCCGCTCGGTTCCCCGTACGAGAGGCCGCGGGCCTCCAGCGCACCCGTCAGCCACGACCAGCAGACCTCGGGAAGCAGCGGGTCGGCCGCCATCTCCGGCTCCAGCTCGGCGCGCACCAGCGTCACCAGCCGGAAGGTGCCCTGCCAGGCTTCATGGCCGGCCGGATCGTGCAGCAGCACGAGGCGCCCGTCGGCGAGATCCTCCTCGCCGTCGACGACCGCCGCCTCGAGCGCGTACGCGTGAGGGGCGAGCCGCTGGGGCGGGCGCGTCGGGTCCAGCTCGATCTCCGGCCGAAGCCGCGCCGCCCGCAGCGCCTCGACCGCCTGCCGGAACGCACGCGGGACGGCATTCCCCTCCGCACTGTCCGTGTCGTCAGTGCCGTTGGAATGATCGGAAAAATGTCCCTGAGCCGCAGCCATGCGGGGAAGAGTAGGCGGAACGGGAGCTTCGCGCAGGGAGGGACACCCGGGCCGGGGCGGCCACTTCCGGACTACGTGCGAAGATTCTGGGCGTGAGTGCCAACGACCGCCCCTCGGGCCAGCCGACGAAGACGTACGACTCCGCGTTCCTGAAGGCATGCAGGCGTGAGCCGGTGCCGCACACGCCGGTCTGGTTCATGCGTCAGGCGGGGCGCTCACTGCCCGAATACCTGAAGGTCCGCGAGGGCATCGGGATGCTGGAATCGTGCATGCGGCCCGAGCTCGTCACCGAGATCACGCTGCAGCCGGTGCGCCGTCACAAGGTTGACGCGGCGATCTACTTCAGCGACATCGTCGTACCCCTCAAGGCCATCGGCGTCGACCTCGACATCAAGCCGGGCGTCGGCCCGGTCGTCGCCGAGCCGATCCGCACCCGCGCCGACCTGGGCCGCCTGCGCGACCTGACGCCCGAGGACGTCTCGTACGTCACCGAGGCCATCGGGATGCTCACCGGCGAGCTCGGATCCACCCCGCTCATCGGCTTCGCCGGAGCGCCGTTCACCCTCGCCAGCTACCTCGTCGAGGGCGGCCCCTCGCGCAACCACGAGCACACCAAGGCGCTGATGTACGGCGACCCGCAACTGTGGGCCGATCTGCTCGACCGCCTGGCCGAGATCACCTCCGCCTTCCTCAAGGTGCAGATCGAGGCGGGCGCGAGCGCCGTGCAGCTCTTCGACTCATGGGTGGGCGCACTCGCCCCCGCCGACTACCGGCGCTCGGTGATGCCCGCCTCGGCCAAGGTCTTCGACGCGGTCGCCTCGTACGGAGTGCCGCGCATCCACTTCGGCGTCGGCACCGGCGAACTGCTCGGCCTGATGGGCGAGGCGGGCGCGGACGTCGTCGGCGTCGACTGGCGCGTCCCCCTGGACGAGGCCGCCCGCCGCGTCGGCCCGGGCATGGCCCTGCAGGGCAACCTCGACCCGGCCGTCCTGTTCTCCACCCGGGAGGCCGTCGAGACCAAGACCCGCGAGGTCCTGGACGCGGCGTCGGGCCTGGAGGGCCATGTCTTCAACCTGGGCCACGGCGTCCTGCCGACGACGGACCCGGACGCGCTGACGCGTCTGGTGGAGTACGTGCACACGCGCACCGCGCGCTAGACCCGGGGAACGGCTTCACGTGACACAGGACTCCCCGACGCTGGCCCTGCCCCGTATGAGGCAGGAGCCGGCGCCGGAGCACATAACCGTGCCCGCGCCCCGGCGCGGGCGAATACCGGCCCTGGACGGTCTGCGACTGCTCGCCGCACTGATGGTGGTGGCCTACCACTACCTGGCGCGCGGCGAGGGGTGGTCGGCGTCCGGACAGGCCATGTTCCCGAGCGTTTTCCCCTTCGCCGCCTACGGGTGGCTGGGCGTGGAGCTGTTCTTCCTCATCAGCGGCTTCGTCATCTGCATGAGCTGCTGGGGCCGGTCGGTGGGGGACTTCTTCACCTCCCGGGTGACCCGGCTCTACCCGGCCTACTGGTTCGCCGTTCTCGCCACCACGGCGGTACTGCTGCTCATACCCAGTGGCCAGAAGCCCCTGCCGTGGCCGGACGTCCTGACCAATCTGACCATGCTTCAGGAGCCCCTCGGGGTCCGCATGGTCGACGGCGTGTACTGGACCCTCTTCGCCGAGCTCCGCTTCTATCTGCTCTTCGCGCTCGTGGCGTGGTGGGGCCTGACCTACCGGCGGGTCGTTGTCTTCTGCTGCGTGTGGGCGGTGGCGGGCATCGCCTTCAGCAAGTTCGGCGACGACGCCTTCCGGCTGATGATCATGCCGAACCACTGCTGGTACTTCATCGCCGGTATGGCGTTCTATCTCATGTACCGGTTCCGGCCGACGCTGCTGCTCACGGGCATCGTGCTGGTGTGCTTCGGGGCGGCGGTGCCGGCCGCGCGCAGCACCTTCAGCCGTACGCTCGGCTACTTCGACCACCCGGTCCCCTTCTGGCCGGTCGTCGCGGTCCTCGCGGTGTGCTTCGGCGTGATGGGGCTCGTGGCGACCGGGAAGCTGTCGTGGATGACCTGGCGCTGGCTGCCGTACGCGGGCGCGGCAACGTACCCCCTCTACCTGCTGCACCAGAACATCGGCTGGGAGCTGATCAGGCGGCTGGAGTCCCGCGTACCGGCGTATCCGCTGGTCGGCCTGCTGGTGGGTGGAATGCTGCTGACCGCCTGGCTGGTGCACCGGCTGGTGGAGCGGCCGCTGGCCCGGCCGCTGCGCCGCCGCCTCGACAAGGCGCTGGCCGACGCGCGGCTGTAGAGCTGCCGCCCGGAAGGTGTCCTAAATGCCCTCGCGGCGGACCGCCGTCACCGCCTTGCGGGCCGCCACCAGGACCGGGTCCCAGACCGGGGAGAACGGTGGGGCGTAGCCGAGGTCCAGGGTCGTCATCTGTTCCACCGTCATGCCCGCCGTCAGCGCCACCGCCGCGATGTCGACGCGCTTCGCCGCGCCGTCGGTGCCGACGATCTGGACGCCGAGCAGCCTGCCCGTGCGGCGTTCCGCGAGCATCTTCACCGTCATCGGCGCGGCGCCGGGGTAGTAACCGGCGCTGTTCGTCGACTCGATCGTGGCCGTGACGTACCGCAGGCCCACCGCGCGCGCGTCCTTCTCGCGCAGGCCGGTGCGGGCGATCTCCAGGTCGCAGACCTTGCTGACGGCCGTGCCCACCACGCCGGGGAAGGTGCCGTAGCCGCCGCCCACGTTCGAGCCGATGATCTGGCCGTGCTTGTTGGCGTGGGTGCCGAGCGCGATATGGCGCTCGCGGCCCGAGACCAGATCGAGGACCTCCACGCAGTCGCCGCCCGCCCAGATGTTGTCGTGGCCGCGGACCCGCATCGCCAGGTCGGTGAGCAGTCCGCCGTACTCCCCGAGCGGCAGGCCCGCGGCGCGGGCGAGGGCGGTCTCCGGTTCGACGCCGATGCCGAGGACCACGACGTCCGCCGGGTACTCGTCGTCCTCGGTGGCCACCGCGCGGACCCGGCCCCTCTCGCCGGTGAGGATCTTGGTGACCCCGGCTCCGGCCACCGTCGTGATGCCCATGCGGTCCATCGCCCGGTGGACCAGGCGGCCCATGTCCGGGTCGAGTGTGGCCATCGGCTGTTCGCCGCGGTTGAGGACGGTCACCTCGAAGCCGTGCTTCAGCAGCGCCTCCGCCATCTCGACGCCGATGTAGCCGGCGCCGACGACGACCGCGCGGCGGCCCTCGACGCTGTCCAGGGTGGTCAGCAGGTCCTGACCGTCGTCGAGGGTCTGCACCCCGTGCACACCGGGCGCGTCGATGCCGGGCAGTGACGGGCGCACGGGTCGCGCGCCGGTCGCGATGACCAGCTTGTCGTAGCCGGTCCACGTCTCGGTGCCCGTCTCCAGGTCACGGGAGCGCACCCGCCCGCCCGGGACGTCGATCTCCGTCACTTCCGTACGCATCCGCAGATCGATCGCGCGCTCGCGGTGCTCGGCCGGCGTACGGGCGATCAGGTCGTCGCGCTCGGGCACATCACCGCCGACCCAGTACGGAATGCCGCATGCCGAGTACGAACTGAAGTGCCCGCGCTCGAACGCGACGATCTCCAGCTCGTCCGGGCCCTTGAGCCTGCGTGCCTGCGATGCGGCGGACATGCCCGCCGCATCGCCCCCGATGACCACCAGTCGCTCCATCGCCATGGGAACACGCTACGGGGGAACGGCGGTTCAGTCCTGGCCGGGGCCGGGGCCGGGGCCGGGGCCGGTCGCGGTCGCGTGAGCCGTGGCCTCGTTGTGCGGACGCCTGGGCAGCCGCGGGCGCAGCACCCAGCGCCACAGCGCGTACAGCACCGCGAGGACCGCCGCGAACGGAGCCACCGCACCGACCACCACCGCGATCCACTCGCCCGTCGCCACCAAGGCGTGCCAGCCGCCGCCGAGCGCGTCCAGGAAGCCGGGGTCGTCGTCCTCCTTGTGCTCCCGCTTCTCCGGCTCCGAGAGCGAGAGGGTGATCGTCGCCAGCGCCGTACGGTCCTTCAGCGCGGCCTGCTGGGCGAGCAGTGACTCCAACTCCGCCTGGCGGCTGCTCAGTTGACCCTCCAGCGTGACCACATCGCTGAGCTTGACCGCCCGGTCCATCAGCGCCCGTACGCGGTTCACGCTCGCCCGCTGGGTGGCTATCCGGCTCTCCACGTCGACGACCTGATCGGTGACGTCCTTGGCGTCGGCCTTGCGGGAGAGCAGCTTTCCGGCACCGGCCAGCTCGGCGAGCACCTCGTCGTACTTCTCCTGCGGGACGCGCAGGACGACGCGCGAGGTCACATGGGTGTCGTCGATCCGCTCGGTGGACTCGTTGGCGACATGGCCTCCGGCGTTCTCGGCCGTCGTGCGGGCGGCCGCGAGCGCCTTGGATGCGTTCTTGACCTCCACGTCGAGCACGGCCGTGCGGATGACGTGAGCCGGCAGCAAGGGCTGCTTCGGCTGGTTCGGCTGGTTCGGCTGGGTCTGCCGGGCGCCGGAGTCCTTGTCGGCTGCGTACCCCGAGCCCGCCGCCCCCTCCGCCGCGGGCCTCGGAGCCGACTTGTCGTCCGCAGTGGACATGTCGTCCGCCCCGCCGCTGCACCCGGCGAGGGCGAGTGAAGCGGTGAGAAACAGTGCCGCGACCGTACGACGTGCACGCATGCAGGCCCCCCGGGACAGATGGTGAGTGTTGCCGGTTCGACGTACGAGGCACCTGTGCGGGTTGCCCCCTTCCGATCCCGAAGCGGTCACGGTCTGGACTCGGTACGGCGTTTGAGAGAGTTGGCTCATGCAGCGCTCTCTCAACCGGGACACACGCACCGGTCATGTCGTCGTCATCGGAGGCGGCATCGCCGGTCTCGCGGCCGCCCACCGGCTGCTCGAATCCGGTGTACGCGTCACCCTCCTCGAAGCCACCGACCGTCTCGGCGGCAAGCTCGAGACGGGCGAGATCGAGGGCGCCCCCGTCGACCTCGGTGCCGAGTCGATGCTCGCCCGCCGCCCCGAAGCCGTCGAACTGGCCCGCGCCGTCGGGCTCGCCGACCGGCTCCAGCCGCCCGCCACCGCCACCGCCTCGGTGTGGACCCGCGACGCGCTGCGCCCGATGCCCAAGGGCCATGTCATGGGTGTCCCGGGAGACCCGGCGGCCCTCGCCGGACTGCTCTCGCCCGAGGGCGTCGCCCGTATCGCCCGGGAGCGCGACCTCGCGCCCGCCGAACTCGGCGACGACGTCGCGGTCGGCGCGTATGTGGCCGAGCGCCTCGGCCGCGAGGTCGTCGACCGGCTGGTCGAGCCGCTGCTCGGCGGGGTCTACGCGGGCGACGCGTACCGCATCTCCATGCGCGCCGCCGTCCCCCAGCTCTTCGAGGCCGCGAAGACGCATGGCTCGTTGCTCGACGGCGTACGGGACATCCAGGCGAAGGCAAGCGCGCAGCAGGCCGCGGGGCCCGTCTTCATGGGCATCGAAGGCGGCATCGGCATGCTGCCCGGCGCCGTCGTCGACGCCGTACGCGCCCGGGGCGGCGAGATCCTCCTGGAGACTCCCGTACTCGGTATGACGCGCGGCGCCCAGGGCTGGGAGATCCGCACGGACCAGAGCGTGATCGCGGCCGACGCGGTCGTGCTCGCGACCCCCGCCTGGTCCGCCTCCGCGCTGCTCGCCTCCGAATGCCCGGCCGCCGCGGCCGAGCTCGGCCAGGTCGAGTACGCCTCGATGGCCCTGGTCACCATGGCCTTCCGGCGCAAGGACCTGGCCGGCATGCCGGACGGCAGCGGTTTCCTGGTGCCGCCAGTCGACGGTCACACGATCAAGGCGTCCACCTTCTCGACCCGCAAGTGGGGCTGGGTTGACCAGGCGTCCCCGGACCTCTTCGTCCTGCGCACCTCGATCGGGCGCTACGGCGAGGAGGAGCATCTGCACCGCGAGGACGCCGAGCTCGTCGGCGTGTCCCTGAGCGATCTCGGCGAGGCCACCGGACTCGCCGCCCGGCCCGTGGCCACCGAGGTGACCCGGTGGATCGGCGGACTGCCCCAGTACCCCGTGGGGCATCTGACGCGCGTCGCCCGGATCCGTGAGGAGGTCGCCAAGCTGCCGGGCCTCAGGGTCTGCGGCGCGGCCTACGACGGCGTCGGCATCCCCGCCTGCATCGCCAGTGCCCGGCGCGCGGCCGACGAGATCCTCGCCACGCCGACCCTGGCGCGGGGCACGGATCACGACGCGGGAGAATAGCCCCATGAGTGCGCCCGAAAAGATCCCGAACGCAGGCAAGAAGGCCAAGGACCTCAATGAGGTCATCCGGTACACGCTGTGGTCCGTCTTCAAGCTGCGCGATGTACTTCCCGAGGACCGGTCCGGCTACGCGGACGAGGTCCAGGAGCTGTTCGACCAGCTCGCCGCCAAGGACGTCACCGTGCGCGGCACGTACGACCTGTCCGGGCTGCGGGCCGACGCCGACGTCATGATCTGGTGGCACGCCGAGACCGCGGACGAGCTGCAGGAGGCGTACAACCTCTTCCGCCGCACAAGGCTCGGCCGCGCTCTGGACCCGGTCTGGTCGAACATGGCGCTGCACCGCCCCGCGGAGTTCAACAAGTCGCACATCCCGGCCTTCCTGGCCGACGAGACGCCGCGCAACTACGTCTCGGTCTACCCCTTCGTGCGCTCCTACGACTGGTACCTGCTGCCCGACGAGGATCGCCGCCGGATGCTCGCCGACCACGGCAAGATGGCCCGCGGCTACCCGGACGTGCGCGCCAACACGGTCGCGTCGTTCTCGCTCGGCGACTACGAGTGGCTCCTGGCCTTCGAGGCGGACGAGCTGCACCGCATCGTCGACCTGATGCGTCATCTGCGCGCGTCCGAGGCGCGGATGCACGTCCGCGAGGAGGTGCCGTTCTACACCGGGCGGCGGAAGTCCCTCGCGGAGCTGGTGTCGGGCCTCGCCTGACCCGCGACTCCCCAGGGACCCCGACCCGGAAGATCAGACGGCGTGCGGCACCTTCGGGGTGCCCGCGGGCCGCTCCAGCGACACCGGGTCCGGCTCCGGGTGCGGCGCGCACGAAGCGCGCCGCACCGGCGTCTCACCGCTCAGCAGGTAGTTCTCCAGGTGGGCGTTGACACACTTGTTGCTCCCGCCGCCGATGCCGTGCGTACCGGCGTCCTCCTCCGTGATCAGCACGGAACCCTTCAGCCGCCGCGCCAGCTCGCGCGCCCCCTCGTACGGTGTCGCCGCGTCCCGCTCCGCGGCCAGGATCAGCGTCGGCGGCAGCGCGCCCCTCTTCGTACGCACATCCAGCGGCTGCTGCCGCGGCGCCGGCCAGTACGCGCACGGCAGGTTCATGAAGGCGTTGTCCCAGGTCTCGAACGGCGCCCGGCGCGCGAGGGCGGTGTTGTCGTGGTCCCAGACCTCCCACTCGGTCGGCCAGGGCGCGTCGTTGCACTCCACGGCGGTGTAGACGGCGGTGGCGTTCTCCGCTTCCCGCGCCTGCTCCGGCCGGGGTGCGGCCTGGCTGATCAGCGGCTTCTCATTGCCCTTCAGATACTCGGAGAGCGCGGTGGCGCGCGGGATCCAGTACTCGTCGGTGTACCCGGCACCCAGGAACGCCGCGTGCAGCTGGCCGGGGCCGACGACGCCGCCCGCCGGCTCCAGGGCGAGGCCGGCGCGCGCCTTCTCGTAGCTGATCGCCACCTCTTCGGGCGTGGCGCCCAGGTGGAAGGTGCCGTCGTGCTTGGCGATCCAGGCACGGAAGTCCGCCCAGCGGCTCTCGAAGGCGAGCGACTGGTCGAGGTTGCTGCGGTACCAGATCTGCTTGGGCTCCGGGTTGACCGCCGAGTCGAAGACCATCCGGCGCACATGCGAGGGGAAGAGCGTCGCGTACAGCGCGCCGAAGTAGGTTCCGTACGAGGCGCCCATGAAGGTCAGCCGCGGCTGGCCGAGCGCCGCCCGCAGCACATCGAGGTCGCGGGCGTTGTTGAGCGAGGTGTAGTGGCGCAGTGCCTCGCCCGCGCCCAGGGCACAGCCCTGCGCGTACGCCTGCGCCCGCGCGATCCGCTCCTGCTTGTACGACGGAGAGGGATGCACCGGGGCCGGCGTCGGCGCCTTGCCGAAGTCGGCCGGGTCCTGGCAGGACAGCGGGGCCGAGCGGCCCACACCGCGCGGGGAGTAGCCCACGATGTCGTACGCCTCGGCGATCCGCTTCCACTCGGGCAGGCGGGCGGCCAGCGGGAAGTACATGCTGGACGCGCCGGGACCACCGGGGTTGTAGACGAAGGCGCCCTGGTGCTGGGCGGCGCTCCCGCTCGCCTTCACGCGGCTGACGGTCAGGGAGATCTGACGGCCCGACGGCTCGGCGTAGTCGAGCGGGACCTTCACCGTGCCGCACTGGACGGGGGAGGGGAGCATCTCGGACTTGGGGCAGTGCCCGAAGGAGATGCCCGCGGCATCGGCGCGTCCGGCGGCGACGCCGGTGCCGTACGACTCGGCGTCCGCGGTGCTCGTGCCGCCGGCCGGGGCGACGGCCAGTGCGGTGATGACCAAGGAACTGAGGCCTGTCACTGCCCCGTACATCGCCACTGCTCTCATCGCGTTCCCTTCGTGCCGAGGTGAGCCGTGCGGCAAAGGGAACGCCAGAGCATTTGTCGTTGTAAAGGACTGATGTCCGGTGTCGGGTTCAATGACTCCGATGCGCCGTACGGCCACTCGTGAGCGCCGCCCGCAGCTTCGGATCGTCGAGCGCGCGGACGCCGCCCACCGCGAGAGCCGTGAGCGAGTCCTCGGTGGACAGCGCGCGGAGCAGGCGCTGACCGTCGGGGGAGGCCCAGCGGGTGTACGGATGCACCTCGATGCGCGCGATGGCCAGGCAGCCGAGGGTGAGCAGCAGCGGCAGCGCGAACCAGCCGAGCACCGGTGCCGTCGTGCCCTGTCCCTGAGGGAGGAGCAGTGCGGCGGCCGCCGCCATCGCGACCGTGAGCACGCTCGCGCCCTGTACCGCGCGCACGGCCGCCGCGACACCCGACCTGGCGCCGTCCGGGACGGCGAGCCCGGCGCTGACGAGCCGGTCGGCGACGGCCCGTACGGCATCGGCCGCGGAGGCTGCGGCCCGTACCGCCGCTATCCGCGCCTGGCCCGCGGGCCCGATCGCGCCGATGACCGAACGCTCCAGGTCGTCCTCGCCCTCCGGGTCGACGACGGTGGCCCAGCCGGTGTGCGCGAGCAGCAGCATGCGGCGGCGGTGCATCGAGACCAGGGTGAGCTCGGCGACCCGGTGCGGGCCCCCCGACAGGAAAGCCGCCTCGTACAGGCTCAACTCCCGCTTGCCTGCCCCTTCTTCGGGGGACGGCGGGCGCGCGGCCTCGACCGTGACGATGCAGAGCCGGGCGCAGCTGATGACTGCCGCGACCCAGGCCACCAGCACGAACAGGACCCAGAGCATGGCTGGTTTCTACGCGAGATGTCCGTGGGTGCGCCATGGGTTGTTCACCATGCGGACCGTGGCGTTATCCGTTCGTGATGTCGGAGCGTGGCCGGGAGGCGGCAGGCGGCAGCGAGAAGGAGGGGGTCGGGGTGGGTGTGACGGCCTGAGCCGGCGGCGGTGTCGCCCCCGGGACGGGCGGCGGCGGTCCGGTCGGGCTCGCGGTCCCGGCGCCCGCCGCCTCTGACGCGATGGCGTCGAAGTCGACGAGACCGGTTGCTTCAAGGATCTTGATGTGGTCGAGGACGGTGGTGTTGGCGTCGTCGGCGAGTGCGCGCACCAGGGTGTTGCGCGTGCTGTTGCGTATGTCCGCGACGAGCGAGAAGACCTTGCCGTGCGCCCGGCGCAGGATATTGGCGAACTTCGTCTCGTACTCCTGACCGCGCGCCTTGGTGAACTCCTCCAGCCAGCCCTGCTGCTGGGCGGTCGGCTGGTTGGGCAGCTCCAGGTTCAGCCGGGACGCGACCTCGCGGACGCGGGCGTCGAGATACGTGTGCCCCTGCACGAGATGCTCGCCCGCCGTCCTGACCGCGACGCTCGGGGCGCGGCCCACGGCCTGCTGGCCTGCGGGCAGCTCCCACAGGCCGGCGAGTCTGACCCGGACGACGAAATCACGGTCGGCGGCGGACAGCGGGCCCCAGGGGGTGGGGACGGAACCGGCCCGGAGGTTGGCCTCGGCGGTTCCTGAGCGGTCGTCGTACGACCACACGGGGAAGAGGATCGCGGCGACGGTCGCCGTCAGGGCGACGACGATCAGGCCGGTGCCGGTGAGGAAACGCATAGTGCCTCCTGCGTGCGGTCCGCACGCTAGGTTCTGTCCGGCCGATCTTGCCGGGCTCGCGTGCCCTGGCACGCACGCTCGCTGCGTTGTCGTCAGTCGCCGACGCTCCGCGTCGGCTCCTTCCTCCGCCTTGCGATCGCACGCACCAGACCCCGCTCACTGATCCGGCCTGATCGACCGGACAGAACCTAGTCGGCTGCGTGATGATCCTGTGGGCGGTTGGCGGAAGTTCGAGGTGGGCGCGTGGAGCCGGGGTCAGGAGCTGCTGCTGCAGCTGGAGCCGGAGGATGATCCGCAGCTCGACCCGGACGAACTGCCGCAGCTGGAGCCACCGGACGATCCGCCGCAGCTCGACCCGCTGCTGCAGGCCGAACCGGAGCCGCCCGATGACCCGCTGCCTGCCCCGCAGCTGGAGCTGCCGCAGCCCGATCCCGGGCTCGACCCGGCACACCACACGGCCACATAGTCCGTCGACGACGGCGAGTAGCTGCCGGTGCGGGCCGCCGGGTTACGGGCCGCGGCGATCAGCTGCGCCTGGAGCGCGGGGTCCGGCACCCCGCGCAGACCGTGCAGCGCGACGAGATGGGCCGCCGAGAACCCCTGTGCGTGCTGGGTCGCGTACGAGCGCAGGGCATGCTGCCCGGCAGTGGTGATCCGGCGCCGCGCGAGGCCCGCAACGACGAACCCGGTCACGCTGCCGGCGATCAGAGCCGGGAGGACCATGACGATGAACGGCACGCCCGGGTCGTCGTCGCTGACGAAGCTGATGATGGTGAGAACGAAGGCGACCGGCAGGGCGAGCAGGCTCAGAACGCCCTGCGTGACACCCCACACCGTCAGTCCGCGGTTCTGCCCCGGCGGTGCGATCAGACCGCCGGCGGCGAGGCCGTCACCGATCTCCTGCACGGCGGGGTGCCGCATCACCGCGATGCGCAGCGTGTGCAGCGCCCCGGTCGGGGCGGCGGCCAGCTGCTCGAACACCGCGCGCTCGACCGGGTCATGGGCGAGCGGGTGGCGTACGGAGACGATGCCCGGGCCGCCGATCGCCAGCCGGCCGTCCGCATGCAGCGCGGCGATCGCCGAGTCGACGACCCTGGCCGGGCCGCCGCCGAGGAAGGCGGCCTCGTAGACATGCGGCACGGGTCCGGCCGCGGGGTGGCCGCGCCGGGCGGAGGACGAGCGGACGATCAGCGCGGCGGAGGACGCGCCGACGACGAGCCAGACGAGAACGGCGAGCAGAACCATCGAGTTCACCTCCGGGTGAGGGCCGCACGGGCGGCGCGTACGAGCCGGGTGGCACGCCGCGGCGGATGCGGGGCGGCGCGCTCCTCCCACCAGCGGGTCAGCAGACCGCGAGCGGTCTCGTCCTCGGGGCGCCCCGCGATGAGCAGCTGCTCGGCGAAGTCGAGGGCATCACGGCGGTATCCGGCCCGCATGGGACGGGTCTTGGCGTACGCGAGGAACGCATCACGGTACCCGCGGCCGAGGATCTCGGGCAGCTCGGGAGCGACCTTGGCGACGACATCGGCACGCTTGGCGGCGAGAGCGCGGCTCTGGACGCGCAGGCGCCGGGAGTCGAAGCCTTCGGGGGTGGGGGTGCCGGCGACGAGGGCGGACAGGAGGGCGGCCTGACCGAGTGCGAGCCGCTCGCGCGCACCGGGGTCCGCGCCTCCCCGCTCCTGGGGGCGGGCCCCGCCGGGCTCGTTCGCGCCCGCACCCCGCCCTGCCGGCGCCGTCCCCGCACCCACCGTCGTGCGGATCGCTGTCAGTTCCGCCGCCAGTTCCTCGGCGGGGGGAAAGTCGTCGTCCCGTTCCAGCAGCACTCCCGGCGGTGTCACCCGGTCCCGCAGCGCCGACAGGATGTCCAGGACCGGTTGGGTGACCGGGTGGGCGTGGGTGTCGTGCCAGATGCCGTCGCGTTCGATGCCGCCCGCCACGTGGACGTACGCGATCGCCTCCACCGGAAGCTCGTCCAGCGCTTTCACCGGGTGCTCGCCGCGGTTGACGTGGTTCGTGTGGAGGTTGGCCACGTCTATCAGCAGGCCCACGCCTGTCCGGTCCACCAGCTCCGCCAGGAACTGGCCCTCCGTGAGCTCCTCGTCAGGCCAGGAGATCAGGGCCGCGATGTTCTCCAGTGCCAGCGGCACCGGGAGCGAGTCCTGCGCGATGCGGACGTTCTCGCAGAGCACCTTCAGCGCGTCCCAGGTGCGCGGCACCGGCAGCAGGTGGCCCGCCTCCAGCTGCGGGGACGCGGTGAGCACGCCTCCGGCCCGTACGAACGCGATGTGTTCGGTGACCAGCGGCGCCCCCAGCGCCGTCGCGCGCTCCGCCAGGTCCGCGAGCCGCTGCTCCGACGGACGGTCCGCGCCGCCCAGGCCGAGGGAGACGCCGTGCGGGATGATCCGTGTGCCGCGCGAGCGCAGCCGGGTCAGGGCGGCGGGCAGATGGCCCGGGCAGATGTTCTCGGCGACGACCTCGACCCAGTCGACGCCTGGCAGTTCCTCCACCGCGTCCGCGATCTCCGGGCGCCAGCCGATACCGATACCGAGTTCCATGGGTCCCCTCCCCTGCGCCGTGTGACGGTGCGTGCAGGGCCTATGGCCCCGCCGGACGGCGGTGAATCCAGAGGAGGGGACGTTCAGAGGTTGATTTGAGGTTCCGCCTGTGGCCGCCCGATGTCGCCCTTGGTCGCCCGGCGGCGGAACCCCGCGCTACGGACGGTTCGTGTTGATCGCCGTCGGCGCCCCCGGCCCTGTCGACGGCCGCGAGGTGAACGACTGGTCCCCGGACGGCGACGCGGGCGCCGGCTGCGGCGGCAGGTTGCCGTTCGGCGGCGGAGGACCGGACGGGCTGGCCGTCGCCCCGCCCGCCGCTTCGTTCGCCAGGGCGTCGAAGTCGACGAAACCGGTCGCTTCCAGCATGGTGATGTGGTCGAGCACCGTCTGGTTCGTGTCAGTCGCCAGCTGGCGTATCAGGGTGTTCCGGGTCGTGTGCCGGACCTGGGCGACCAGTGCGAAGACCTTGCCGTGCGCATTGCGCAGCAGATTCGCGAACTTGCGCTCGTATTCCTGGCCGCTGGCCGCGGACAGCTCGCGCAGCCACCCCTGCTGCTGATCGTTCGGCTGGTTCGGCAGCTCGACGGCGAGCTTCGCCGCAACGTCGCGTGCCCTCTTGTCGAGGTCGGTGTGGCCGACGACGAGATGGTCGCCCGCGTCCTTGATCGCCTTGGACGGAGCGCGTTCGATCGCCTGCTGCCCCGCGGGCAGCTCCCACAGCCCGGCCAGTCGGACCCTCACCAGGAAATCGCGGTCCGTGGCCGACAGCGGCCCCCACTGGGTCGCCACACTCGCGGCGTTGAGGTTGTCCTGACCGGTGCCGGAACGGTCCGCGTATGACCACACGGGGAACGCGAGAGCCCCTACCGTGGCGACCAGAGCCGCGATGATGAGTGCTGTCCCGTTGATGCGCCGCAACAATGTGCCTCCAGAGCCGATGCGTTACACGGCAACCAACCGCCCGTTGAACCGCGGTTCAAAATAAGGGGCGGTACTGAGAGGTACGTAAGGGGGGTCCCCGGTGTTCAGCCGCGCAGCGACGGATGATCGGCGACCACCGTGCAGGACCCCGGAACGATCTCCGTGAAGCCCGCGTCGCGGACCACCGGCAGGCCGCTGACCGTGAGGTCTTGCCAGTGCGCCGGCTCGGCGGTGCGCACCGCCAGCGGGAAACCGGCCTCCCGCCACGCCTTGCGGTCCGCCTCCGACAGCTCCCACCAGGCGAGTTGGGCGCCGTGCCCGGCCTGTGCCATCGCCTTGCCCGCCGACATGTCCAGCTCGGGGCTGAGCCACAGCACCGGGCCCGCGACGTCGGGTGCGGCGGGCGGCTCGGGATCGTCCAGGTCGGTGCCCGAGACCTGGAGTTTGGCCAGCTCCTTGGGCCAGCCGTCCAGCGGGACGGGCGGGAAGACCCGCACTTCGGCCCTTCCCTGCGTCACCGCGATGCCGGGCAGCGCCGCCGCCTTGCGCCACTCCGCGCCGCGCGCCCTGCGCACCACCTTGCGGATACGGGCGTCCTGCCAGTCCCGCATCGCCTGCGCCCACTCTCCGTCGCCCAGCGAACGCTCGTCGGCGAGGATGTCGAGCACGGCGCGGGCAGCGGCCTCCAGCGCGTCGGTACGGGCCGGGGGTTCGGCCTTCTCGATCCGCACGACGAGCGGCAGTACGAACTGGGGGGCCGCGTCACGGGCGGTGCTCTCGTGCCGGAAGGGACTGTCGGTTGTTGCGGGTTCTTCGCTGCTCACACCGGCCAGTCTGCCAGCCGCCCGCGCCACGCCTTGAAGGACTGTTGGCGGAACGGAGTCGTCCGGGCGACGATGCTCCCCATGAAAAGTGATCTCTTCGCCTCCGAGAACATGGCACAGCAGGCCACCGTGCCCGGTATGAGCCAGCAGAACGCCAAGTCGATCAAGTACGCCGTCAACGGCGAGATGCACGCGCGGCAGGGATCGATGATCGCCTTCCGCGGCAACCTCCAGTTCGAGCGCAAGGGCCAGGGCATAGGCGGCATGCTCAAGCGCGCGGTCACGGGCGAGGGCCTGGCCCTGATGGCGGTCCGCGGCCAGGGCGAGGCATGGTTCGCGCACGAGGCGCAGAACTGTTTCATCGTCGACATCGACCAGGGCGACGCGCTCACCATCAACGGCCGCAACGTCCTGTGTTTCGACGCCACACTCTCGTACGAGATCAAGACCGTGAAGGGCGCCGGCATGTCCGGCGGCGGCCTGTTCAACAGTGTCTTCACCGGCTACGGGAAGCTCGCCGTCATCTGCGACGGCAACCCCATCGTGATCCCGGTGACCGGCCAGCAGCCCGTGTACGTCGACACCGACGCGGTGGTCGGCTGGAGCGCTCAGCTCAACACGTCGCTGCACCGCTCGCAGTCGGTCGGCTCGATGATCCGCGGCGGTTCGGGCGAGGCCGTGCAGCTGATGCTCCAGGGCGAGGGTTTCGTGATCGTCCGTCCCAGCGAGCTCACCCCGCAGGCGTCGGCAAGCTGAGGCTGGGGCGTGTTTGAGAAGTCCCTCCCCCAGAGCTTCGCCTGGGAGGTACCCCCACCCCGCGACGCCTGGCACGTGCACTCGCGGTGTTGTCGGAGTCGCCCAAGTACGTCCAGTACGAGGGCGATCTCCCCCAGACTTCGTCCGGGGGTGCCCCCACCGCCTTGCGATTGCACGCACCAGACGCCGTGGGGCCCGCCCTTCGGGCGGACGGCGCTACTTCTCAAACACGCCCTAGGCGTGGCGGCCGAGGCGCCCGGCCGCCGCGTTAACCTCGTACGCATGGACGAGCCGTACTGCGAGACGCCTGCCCCCGCCCCCGTGGCGGCAAGCGGGCCGCCGTTCGCCGAGTGCGTGCTGTGCCGGAAGCCCACGGAGTACCCGGAGTCGGTCAAGGGCGTGACGGTGTGCCCGGTCTGCGAGTGGCACGAAGCCCAGCGGACGGCGTGCTCGGGCTGACCTGACCACGGGCGATCACCGCATCAGATCCGAGACCTTCACCAGGCGGTAGCCCCGCCTGCGCAGTTCGGGCACGATCCTCCTGACCGCCTGCTCCGTGACCGGCGCCGCGCTGCGCGTGCAGTGCATGACCACCAGCGACCCCGGCCGGACCCCCGCCAGCACCTGCTCGGCGACCGCGTCGGCATCCGTCGCGAAGGCGTCGCCGCTGACGACGTCCCACTGGACCGCGGTTACTTTCGTGGGGGCGATGGCGCGCAGGGCCTCGTCGTTGTAGCAGCCGCCGGGGAAGCGGAAGTACGGCACCACATTGCGCACCCCGGCCTTCCGGAACGCGGCGAAGGCCCGGTCCACATCGGCTCGCATTGCGGTCTTCGCCACCACCGGCAGGCCGTAGCAGGGGGACGCGAAGGCGTAGTGGCTGTAGGAGTGGTTGGCGATCTCGAAGAGCGGATCGTTGCCGATCGCCTTCGCCTGGTCCGGGTACTGATCGGCCCAGCGGCCCGTCATGAAGATGGTCGAGGAGACGTTCAGTTTCCGCAGCGAGGCGATGAGGGCGGGGTTGTCGAAGTGTTCGCCACGCGCGGCCCGGGGCCCCTGGCCGGCGGTCATGTCGGCGTCGAAGGTCAGCGCGACCGTCTTCTCGACCCTCGTGGCCGGCTCGGCCGCGCGCTCGAAGACGGGCGTCAGTCCGCCGGGCCCGGGTGCCACGGTCGACGCCCTCCGCACCGTGTCCGTGAGCGGCTCACCGTGCTTGGGCGCGGCGGGGGCGGGCTTCGCCGGACCGCCGCCGTTGCCGCCGGAGCAGCCGACGAGCACGGTGCCCATCACGACAGCGGTCGTCATTCTTCGTACAAAAGTGATCACTGACGGAAAATATCCGAACAGTATGACTATCGGAGTGCGCGGCGTACGTGCGTCAGGGTCAGGTTCCGTCAGGGCGCGGGCCCAGGCCCCGACTCAGGGCTGCGGCTCAGGCTCCCGTCCAGCCCAGCGGGTGCAGTCCGCCGGGGCGCACCGGGAGCTCCGGCTCCCCGCCCGCCTCCGTGAACGCGGTCAGCGCGGCGATCAGCGCGGCGCGCTGCCCGGGTGCCAGCCGCTCCACGATCGACGCGATCTCCTTGTGGCGCCTGGCCATGACGTCCTCGACGATCCGTACGCCCTGCGGCGTCAGCCGCAGTACGGTCTCGCGCCGGTCGTCCTGATTGGTCCGCCGGTCCACCAGGCCGACGGCGATCAGCCGGTCCACCATGCGCATCGCCGTCGACGGGCTGACCGCGAGCCGCTCCGCGAGCACGACGAGCTTGGCGGCACCGTGCGTGGACAGCACGACCAGCAGCCGGAACTGGGGGAGCGTCACCCGGTCCTCGACGGAGGTCAGGGAGCGCGCGGACACCGCGACCAGCAGCCGGGACGCGGTCAGTACGGCGCGGGTCACCGCCTCCACGTCGTCCATGGCGCCGACGGCGCGCCTCTGCTCTGCCATGCCCCTTTCTATCCTGCGCGGATGCCGGCCCCCGCACCCCGTTCACCCGACCGAGTCCTTTGCACTGTGCAAGAATGCCGGACCCGGAGGGACACCGTGCTCAGGAGGAATGACATGTCTATGGCCCCTGCGGTGGGCGTGCTCGCCCGGATAGCCGAGCTGCTGCACGAGGAACCCGCCGACCGCGGCGGCGCCTTGTGGCGGCTCTCCGCCGAAGGGCGGCAGCTGGACGCGAATGTCATCCGCATGCTGCCCGGCACCCGGGTCACCGGGCATGTCGACCCGGATCTCGATGTGTTGCTCTGCGTGCTGGGCGGCAGCGGCCTGCTGGAGGCCGACGGCAGCCGTCAGCCACTGGAGAGCGGGTGCGTGGCGTGGCTTCCGCGCGGCACCCGACGCGCGCTCTTCGCCGACGAGGACGGACTGGTCTACGTCACGGCGCACCGCCGTCGTCCGGGCCTCGCCATCCGCAGCGCCGCGCAGGCGGAAGGGGGCGAGGCGGCATGTCTGCTCGACCGGGTCTGCCCTGGCTGCGACCGCCCTGCCACGGAGATCGGTGCACGCTACTGCAGCCGTTGCGGCAGCCAACTGCCCGCGTAGAGCTTTGCCTTACGGTCCGTCAGAAGACCTTTTTCGCGCTGTGGGTGAGTACAACTCCCGTCACGTCCGTATCTAGGGGCGGACGCGTCCCCCCGGTTTCCGTCGGCAACCGGACTCCGTACCCCCATCAGGAGGCGACGAGTTGAGTCACAGGCGAATACCCAAACGGAAGGCCGTTCTCGCGGGAGCCGGGGCGGTGGGCATCGCCGCAGCGGCCATCCTGCTGCCCCAAGCGAACGCTTCCCAGTCCGGATCCGACACACAGTCGGGGGCCGGTTCGGCCCCCAGGACGATGAGCGCCGCATCGGCGGCCGAACTCGTCTCGCAGCTGGGCAAGAAGCTCGGTGAGGCCGCCTACGGCGGGGCCTACTACGACGCCGAGAAGCAGCAGCTCGTCGTCAATGTCGTCGGCGATGACAACAACGTCGCCCTCGAGGTCAACAAGGCCGGCGCCGTGGCGCGAAGTGTCGAGAACAGCACGGGCGAACTGAAGTCAGCCGCGAGCACGCTGGCCGCGAAGGCCACCATCCCGGGAACCGCGTGGGCCGTCGACCCGAAGACCAACCAGATCCTCGTCACTGCGGACCGTACGGTCTCCGGCGAGCGCTGGGACAGACTCGAGACGGCAGTGAAGTCCCTCGGTGACGGTGTGGCCCGGATCCAGAAGTCCACGGGTGAGTTCAAACCGTTCCTGGAGGGCGGCGACGCCATCTTCGGTGGCGGCTCCCGCTGTTCGCTCGGCTTCAATGTGACCACCCAGGACGGCAGCCCGGGCTTCCTTACCGCAGGCCACTGCGGTGTCGCGGCAGAGCAGTGGTCGGAGGCCGCGAATGGTCAGCCCATCGGCACGGTCCAGGAGGCGACCTTCCCGGGCGACGGCGACTTCGCGCTGGTGAAGTACGACGACCCGGCGACCCAGGCCGCGAGCGCGGTCGACCTGGGCAATGGGCAGACGCTGCCGATCACGCAGGCGGCCGAGGCCGCGGTCGGCCAGCAGGTGTTCCGTATGGGCAGCACCACCGGCCTCAAGGACGGCGCGGTCACCGGGCTCAACGCCACGGTCAACTACCCGGAGGGCACCGTCAGCGGGCTCATCCAGACCGATGTGTGCGCGGAGCCGGGTGACAGCGGCGGTGCGATGTTCACCAAGGACGGGAGCGCGATCGGCCTCACCTCGGGCGGCAGCGGAGACTGCACCCAGGGCGGCGAGACCTTCTTCCAGCCGGTGACGACGGCGCTGGCCGCGGTGGGCGCGCAGATCGGCGACGGCGGCGGCGGTGGCGGTCAGGACGACGGCCAGGACGACGGCCAGGGTGACGGCCAGGGTGGCGGCGCCGAGGAGAACGGCGGCGGCGCGGCCGACGACGGCGCGGGCCAGAACGGCTGATCCTCTACGGATAGACACAGGGGCCCTGGGCATCCAAGGATGCCCAGGGCCTTTGTGCCTGCTGCCTCAGTCGTCGGCGCTCGCGCAGGCGGAAGGGTCCGGGCCGCCGCCGTCCAGACTCGCGGTCAGGGCTTCGAGATCGGTGCGCAGCTGCCGGATCCGCTCCAGGGACAGGCCCGTGGCCGCGGCGATCCTGCGCGGTACGCCCAGCGCCTGCTCGCGGAGCCCCGCGCCCGCGGCGGTGGGGCGTGCGGTCACGGAGCGCTCGTCCTCGGGGCTGCGCCGCCGCTCCACGTAACCCGCCGCCTCCAGTCGCTTGAGCAGCGGCGACAGGGTGCCCGAGTCGAGACGCAGATACTCGCCGATCCGCTTCACCGGCAGCTCGCCGTGCTCCCAGAGGACCAGCATCACCAGGTACTGCGGATAGGTGAGGTTCAGATCCTTGAGCGCGTCCCGGTAGACACCGTTGAAGGCGCGCGACGCGGCGTGCAGCGAGAAGCAGATCTGGTGTTCCAGGCGCAGGAAGTCCTCGTCCGGCACGGTCGTCAGCGTCTTCTTCTCCATGGAGACAGCATACCTGCGCATCACTGAGTTGTGCACAACTGAATTGTGTGCTGTAGTTACGCCATCGGTTCCCCACGGACGAAGAGGGATGCAACTCATGGACGCGCTCTACACCGCTGTCGCCACCGCCAATGGCCGTGATGGCCGCGCTGTCAGCTCCGACGGCCACATCGACCTGCCGCTGGCCTTCCCCCAGGCCCTGGGCGGCAACGGACAGGGCACCAACCCCGAGCAGCTCTTCGCCGCCGGGTACGCCGCCTGCTTCGCCAGCGCCATGGGGGCCATAGGCCGCCAGGAGAAGATCGACGTCAAGGACGCCTCGGTGACCGCCGAGGTCAGCATCGGCAAGGACACCGACGGCGGCTTCGGCCTCTCCGTGATCATGCGCGTCGAGCTGCCCGACCACCTCCAGGGCGAGGCGGGCCGTGACCTGCTGGAAAAGACCCACGCCTACTGCCCGTACTCCAAGGCGACCCGCGGCAATCTGCCGGTCGAGCTCGTCATCGAGTAGTCACCCGGAGCCCCTCAGTGCACTGAGCCCCGTCGCCACGATTCGGCGACGGGGCTCAGGAGTGTCCGGCGGACAGGACCTTAAGGCATCTCCACCAGCCGTTTGCGGCACTCGTCGACGTCGAAGTCGGCCGGCGGGTACTGGGGATCCAGCGCCTCGAGATGTTCGAGAAGCAGCTTGCTGACCGCCCAGTTCCGGTACCACTTGCGGTCGGACGGTACGAGATACCAGGGCGCCGCCTCCGTCGAGCAACGCTCCAGAGCGATCGCGTACGCCTTCTGGTATTCGGGCCACACGGCGCGCTCCTCGATGTCGCCCGGGTCGAACTTCCAGTGCTTGTCGGGGTTGTCGAGGCGCGCCAGCAGACGGCGGCGCTGCTGCTCGTAACTGATGTGCAAGAACACCTTCACCATCGTGACCCCCTCCTTGACCAGGCCCTCCTCGAAGCGGTTGATCTCGGCATAGCGGGGGCCGAGCTGCTTGCGCGGCACCAGTTCACGGACCCGGGCGATCAGTACGTCCTCGTAGTGCGAGCGGTCGAAGATCCCGATCTCGCCCGGCTGCGGCAGGGCGTTGATGATCCGCCAGAGGAACGGATGGTACTTGTCCTCCGGGGTCGGCGCCTTGAAGGCCTTGATCCGGCAGCCGGACGGGTTGAAGAGGCCGGCGACGTGCCTGACCGTGCCTCCCTTGCCGCTGGTGTCCATGCCCTGGAGCACGAGCAGGATGCGACGGCGGTCGCCCGCCGTGCTCGACGCGTACAGCCGGTCCTGGAGACTGGCGAGACGTTCAGCCATCCGGGCGGTCGCGGCCAGGCCGGCGGCTTTGTCCTGGGGGCCGACCGGGGTGGCGTCGGGCTCGTACGCGGACAGGTCGACGTGCTCGCCGCCGGGGACGCGCAGCAGCTCACGGAGCGGTGCCGGAGGCTCCTCCTGCTTCGTGCCGTCCTTCCCCGTGTGGTCCTGCGGCTCCATGGCCGGCTCCTGCTCGTCCTTCGTGGCCACAGTGCACCCCTTCCGGCTCCGGTGTTCCCTCGATCCTCCGACGGAACACCGGCTGCCGCGAGCGTGGTGTGGTGGACGAGCAGGTCCGGCGTGGAGGCGGTCGCCGCGGCGCCGGTGAACCCGCTGCCCGTGTGTGCCCGCCGGGGCGTCGATCGTGGTGGTGCAACTCCCTGTCGGACGACAGGAGATGTGACCCGCACGCGTGTATCACTCAGATGCGTGACACACCTGACCGTGCGGGTCACGGTGCCTCGTGGTGTGGCTGGGCCGAGCGGGGATCAGGCGTCAGGCGAGTTCGGCGGTCAGGGTGATCGTCGTGCCGGCGAGCGCCTGGCTCACGGGGCAGTTCTTCTTGGCGTCCTCGGCCAGCTCGAGAAAGCGGTCCTTGTCCAGGCCCGGGACCTCACCGCGGACGGTGATGTGGCTGCCGGTAATGCCCTCGCCGGGCACGAAGGTGACGTCGGCCTTGGTCTCCAGGCGGGTCGGCGCGTGGCCGGCCTTGGCCAGGATGTTGGAGAACGCCATCGAGTAGCAGCTGGAGTGGGCGGCCGCGATCAGTTCCTCCGGGCTGGTCTTGCCGCCGGGCTGCTCGGTGCGGGCCGGCCACGAGACGGCGAAGGTGCCGTTGCCGGAGGAGTCGAGGGTGACCTCGCCCGAGCCTTTGAGGAGGTCGCCCTCCCAGATGGTGTGGGCGGTACGCGTAGCGGCCATGATGGTTCCCTTCGGTCGGGGTGACGGCCCCAAACCTACTGCGCCACAAGCCCCTTCGCGTCCCTGGCCAGGGCGGTCAGGCGGGAGATCGCCCGGAAGTACTTCTTGCGGTAGCCCCCGTTCAGCATTTCTTCGCTGAACAGCCGGTCGAAGGGCATCCCGGAGGCGAGGACCGGTACCTCGCGGTCGTACAGCCGGTCGGCGAGTACCACCAGACGCAGCGCCGTCGACTGGTCGGCAATGGGCTGCACATCGGTGAGACAGACGGCGCGCAGACCGTCGGTGAGCGCCCCGTACCGGCTGGGGTGCACCTTCGCGAGATGTTCCAGCAGCTGCGGGAAGCCGTCGAGGGACGCGCCTTCGGTGGCGTAGGCGGCCTTGTTGACCTGTTCCTCGGAGTACGGGGGAGGAGCCTCGGGCAGACCGCGGTGGCGGTAGTCCTCGCCGTCGATCCGCAAGGGGCGGAAGTGCGCCGACAGACCCTGGATCTCTCGCAGGAAGTCGGCGGCGGCGAACCGGCCCTCGCCGAGCTTGCCGGGCAGCGTGTTGGAGGTGGCGGCCAGGGCAACGCCCGCGTCGACCAGCTTTCCGAGAAGCGTCGACACGAGGACGGTGTCGCCCGGGTCGTCGAGCTCGAACTCGTCGATGCAGAGGAGCCGGTGCCCGCTCAGGGTGCGCACGGTCTGCTGGAAGCCGAGGGCGCCGACCAGATTCGTCAGCTCCACGAAGGTGCCGAAGGCCTTGAGGGAGGCTTCCGCGGGGGTGGCGTGCCACAGGGACGCCAGCAGATGCGTCTTGCCGACGCCGTAACCGCCGTCGAGGTACACACCGCGCGGGGCGGCGGGAGCCTCGGGCTTCCTGGCGAACCACCTGCGCCGGCCGGAGCCGCTCGCGTGCGCGCCGCCCAGGCCCGCGGCGAAGGAGCTGAGGACCGTGACGGCCTCGCGCTGGCTGGGCTGGTTCGGGTCCGGGACGTACGTGTCGAAGCGCACCGAGTCGAAGCGCGGCGGCGGCACCATCTCGGCGACCAGCCGGTCGGCGGGGACATGCGGCTCGCGGGCACAGAGGGACAGGGGGGCCGCTTCGGTTATGGCACTGGTCGACACAGTTCCTAACTGTAAGGGCCGTGGAAGACTGCACGGTATGCGACGCCTGCTCCCTGTGACCGACCCGACAGCCACCGAGGACCACGAGTGGTCCCTGGACGAGCTGGCCGACGCCTATGCGTACCCGGACGGCGCGGACGGCCCCTGGCTGCGGGCGAACATGGTCAGCTCGCTGGACGGGGCGGCCCAGCACGAAGGCCGCTCGCAGGCGATCTCCTCCGACACGGACATGCGGATCTTCGGCACGCTGCGGGGGGTTGCCGACGCGGTGGTGGTCGGCGCCGAAACGGTACGGCTCGAGGGCTACCGGCCGGCTCGCGCCCGGGAGGCCTTCGCGGCCCGGCGGGCGGCCGCCGGTCAGGGTCCAGCACCCGCGATCGCCGTGGTCAGCGCCTCGCTCGGCCTGGACTTCTCGCTCCCGCTGTTCGCCGAGCCGCTCGTGCCGACGCTGGTGCTGACGGGGTCCGCGGCGCCCCCGGACCGTATGCGTGAGGCGGAGAAGGCGGGCGCGGAGGTGGTGATCGCCGGGGACGGGTCCGGCGTGGAGCCGGCCAGGGCGGTACGGGCACTGGCGGAGCGCGGCCTGACACGGCTGCTGACCGAGGGCGGCCCGCGGCTGCTCGGTCAGTTCGTGGCGGCCGGAGTGCTGGACGAGCTGTGTCTGACCCTGTCGCCGACGCTGACGGCGGGGGACGCGCAGCGCATCGCGGGCGGACCGGCGCTGGCCGTTCCGGAGCGGTTCGCCCTGGCGTCGGTGCTGGAGGAGGCGGGGTTCCTTTTCACCCGCTACCGTCGCATCTGACAAGGGGCGGAACTTGCCATTCCGGTTAGCTTCCGCCGGGCACAGTTACTCTCGCAGACCCCGTGCGGGCACGGGGAAGGATGGTTTCCGCAGAAGGGCTCCTGACGTGTTCACAAGCGTATTGATGATCGAGAAGCCCCTGACGTCGGAAGACGTGGAATTCGTCACGAGCCTGCACGGGGACGAGCGCGTGTCCTTCATCGTGCTGATGCAGCCCCGCGGTGATCAGGCCGATGTCCTGCTGCGGGCCATCGACGATGTCGCACTCGGCGAACTGAAGGAAGCCGTCCGCGAGGGCGACGAGCCCGAGGGCAAGGACGCCGAGGCACCTGCCCGGCTGGCCCTGGAGCACTCGCTGGCGGCCCTGCGGGCAGCGGGCAGTGAGGCCGTGGGCGAGGTCGTCGAGAAGCATCCGCTGGACAAGCTGACGTCCGTGGTCGACCAGTCCGGCGCGGACGAGGTGATCGTGCTGACCGAACCCCACTACGTGGAGGAGTTCTTCCACCGCGACTGGGCCTCCAGGGCCCGCCACAAGGTCGGAGTACCGGTGCTCAAGCTCTTCGCGCACAGCGAATAGGCTGGACCCTCGCACGTACTCGTACATCTTGGGGAGACACGCACATGGCACCCGCCATCCCTAGCGCCATGGAACGCCCGCACTTCATCGGCATCGGTGGCGCCGGGATGTCGGGCATCGCCAAGATCCTCGCCCAGCGCGGTGCGAAGGTCGCGGGCAGCGACGCGAAGGAAACGGCGACCGCCCAGTCCCTGCGCGAGCTCGGCGCCACCGTCCACATCGGGCACGCCGCCGAGCACCTCGCGTCCGACGCCAGTTGTGTCGTCGTCTCCAGCGCCATCCGCGCGGACAACCCGGAGCTGGCGCGCGCCGCCGAGCTGTCCGTCCCGGTCGTGCACCGCTCCGACGCGCTCGCCTCGCTGATGACCGGCCTGCGCTCGATCGCCGTCGCGGGCACGCACGGCAAGACGACCACCACCTCCATGCTGGCCGTGGCCCTGACCGAGCTGGGCCTCGACCCCTCGTACGCGATCGGCGGCGACCTCGCGGGACCGGGGACGAACGCCCGCCACGGCGAGGGCGACATCTTCGTCGCCGAGGCCGACGAGAGTGACCGCAGCTTCCAGAAGTACGACCCCGAGGTCGCGATCGTCCTCAACGTGGAACTCGACCACCACGCCAACTACGCCTCGATGGACGAGATCTACGACTCCTTCGAGACCTTCGTCGGCAAGGTCGTCCCGGGCGGCACCCTGGTGATCTCCGCGGACCAGCCCGGCGCCGTCGAGCTCACCTCCCGCGTCCGCGACCTGTCGACGCTCAAGGTCGTCACCTACGGCGAGTCCCCCTCCGCCGACGTGCGCGTCCACAAGGTCACCCCGCGCGGTCTCACCAGCGAGGTCACGGTCCTGCTGGACGGCCGCTTCCTGACCTTCACAGTCTCGGTCCCCGGCCGCCACTACGCGCACAACGCCGTGGCCGCGCTCGCCGCCGGAGTCGCGCTCGGCATCCCGGCGCACAACCTGGCGTCGGCGATCGGCAAGTACACCGGCGTCAAGCGCCGCCTCCAGCTCAAGGGCGAGGCCGCGGGCGTCCAGGTCATCGACTCCTACGCCCACCACCCGACCGAGATGACCGCCGACCTCGAAGCGATGCGTGGCGCCGCCGCGGCCGCACGGCTGCTGGTGGTCTTCCAGCCCCACCTCTTCTCCCGCACCCAGGAACTGGGCACCGAGATGGGCCAGGCCCTCGCCCTGGCCGACGCGTCCGTGGTCCTGGACATCTACCCGGCCCGCGAGGACCCGATCCCGGGCATCACCAGCGCCCTGATCATCGACGCGGCCCGGGCGGCGGGCGCGGACGTCACCCCGGTCCACGACAAGGCGAGCGTCCCCGACGTCGTCGCGGGAATGGCGAAGCCCGGTGATCTGGTTCTCACGATGGGCGCGGGCGACGTCACGGACCTCGGTCCCGACATCCTGGCCCGCCTGACCGGTCGGTAGAACCTGAGGGAGCCGAGTTACATGTCGTACGACGTCGAAAAGCCGGACGAGCAGTGGCGCGCGGAGCTGTCCCCCGCCGAGTACAAGGTCCTGCGCCAGGCCGGCACCGAGCCCGCGTTCGTCGGTGAGTACACCGACACCAAGACGGAGGGCGTCTACTCCTGCCGGGCGTGCGGCGCCGAACTCTTCCGCTCCGACACGAAGTTCGAGTCGCACTGCGGCTGGCCGTCCTTCTACGACCCGAAGGACACGGACGCCGTCGAGCTGATCGAGGACCGCTCGCACGGGATGCGCCGCACGGAGGTCCGGTGCGCGCGGTGCGGCTCGCACCTTGGCCACGTTTTCGAGGGGGAGGGGTACGCGACCCCCACCGATCAGCGGTACTGCATCAACAGCATTTCGCTGCGGCTGACGCCGGACGAGGGCTGACGGCGCGGGGCCGTCGGCGTCCGCGCCCCGGCCCCGCCCGACGTGCGCCTGCAAATTTCCTGTGCTAACACTGGGTAACAGAGCGTGGTTGTCACAGACCGGAAGTTCTCAGATCCTTAAGCACAGACCGGACGTACCGTGCGCCATAAGCGTGTGTTGACACCGGCACTCGCCCTGCTGATTGTGATGCTGCCCGCGGCCACCGCGGCGGCGCAGGGTGAGGAGGAGGTACCGCATGGCCCGGGCTTCGGTGCCCGTGCCCTGCAGGCGCTCCTCGACGGGATTCAGTTCGGCGTCATCATCGCGATCTGCGCGGTGGGCCTCTCCCTGATCTTCGGGACCATCCACCTGATCAACTTCGCGCACGGCGAGCTCGTGACGATCGGCGCCACATTCGCGTTCTTCCTGAATGTCTCGCCGGCCGGTCCCGGCTGGCATCTGATTCCCGCCGCGATCGTCTCCGTGGCCTTCGGCGCCCTGCTGGGCCTGGGCATCGACCGCGGCCTCTGGCGGCCGTTGCGGGCCCGCGGCACGGGTCTGATCAACATGTTCATCGTCACGATCGGCCTGTCGCTGCTGCTGCGGCACATCGTGCTCGTGCTGTACGGAACCCGGCCAGGCTCCTTCGCCCAGTACGACATCCAGAAGGCGTACGACCTCGGCCCGGTGGGCATCACTCCACGGGATCTCACCGTCACCCTGCTCTCGGTGGCGACCCTGCTCGGTGTCGCCGCGCTGCTCCAGAAGACCCGGATCGGCACAGCCATCCGCGCCGTCTCCGAAAACCGCGACCTCGCCGAAGCCTCGGGCATCGATGTGAAGCGGGTTGTCTCGGTGGTCTGGATGCTCGGCGGTGCGCTCGCCGCCCTCGGCGGGGTGTTCTTCGGACTGGTCGAGATCGTCACCTGGGACATGGGCTTCAAGCTGCTGCTGCTCATGTTCGCCGGAGTCATCCTCGGCGGTCTCGGCTCCGCCTACGGCGCGATGGTGGGCAGCCTCGTGATCGGCATCGTCGCCCAGGTGTCCACGCTGTGGTTCCCGGTCGACCTGCAGTACGCGTGGGCGCTGCTCACGCTCATCATCGTTCTGCTCATCCGGCCGCAGGGCATCCTCGGCCACCGGGAACGGATCGGTTGAGGGGCGGTGTGCCATGGAGTTCGACACGATCCTCTCTGACGCCATCCGGTCGGGCATCGGCCCCATCGCCGCCATCTACGTGATTGCCGCGATGGGCCTGAACCTGCACTTCGGCTACACCGGGCTGCTGAACTTCGGCCAGGTCGGCTTCATGCTCGTCGGCGGATACGGGCTGGCGATCACCGTCGCGACCTGGGGCGGCTCGATGTGGCTCGGCATCCTGGTGGGACTTGCCTCAGCGGTCGTGCTGGCCCTGCTGCTCGGCCTGCCCACCCTGCGGCTGCGCGCCGACTATCTCGCGATCACCACAATTGCCGCGGGGGAGACGCTGCGGCTGTTCTACCGGTCCAGCTGGGCCGAGCCGACCACCGGCGGAGTGTTCGGACTGCAGCGGTTCGCCAATGACTTCTACGACCTCAACCCCATCCCACGGGGCACATACGGCTTCTGGACGGTCGAGTTCAGCGCCCGTGACCTGTGGGTGATGATCATCGCCTGGTCCCTGGTGGTGATCTTCGGGGTGCTGCTCGCCCTGCTCATCCACAGCCCGTGGGGCCGTGTCATCCGGTCCATCCGCGACGACGAGACCGCCGGACGCAGCCTCGGCAAGAACGTGTACGCGTACAAGATGACGAGCCTTGTGCTGGGCGGTGTGCTCGGCGGGGTCGCCGGAATGCTGCAGGCCATCCAGGTGCAGTCGGTGAGCGCGGACAGCTTCGATCCGGCCGTCACCTTCTTCCTCTACACCCTGCTCGTGCTGGGCGGCGCCGGGACGATGCTCGGCCCCGTCGTCGGCTCGATCCTCTTCTGGTTCGTGCTCTCCTTCATCGACAGCGCACTGCGGCAGGCGATCGACGCCGGCTACATCTCGTCCGACGTGATCAGTACGTCGGAGATCGGCGCCGTCCGCTTCGCCCTGGTCGGGCTCGCCCTGATTCTGCTCATGGCGTTCAGACCGCAGGGGATCCTCGGCAGCCGGAAGGAGATGCTGCTCAGTGGCCGGTGATACGCAACCCTCGTCCGCGCCCGAGCCGGGGCCCAGGTCCGGGGCGGGACTCGAGCCCGTGCCCGGCGTGCGCAAGCCCGACCCGCTGCTCGTTCTGGACGGTGTGACCCGCACCTTCGGCGGCCTCGTCGCCGTACAGGTCGATCACCTGGAGGTGCAGCGCGGGACCATCACGGCCCTCATCGGGCCCAACGGCGCCGGCAAGACGACGCTGTTCAACGTGGTGAGCGGGTTCGACCGGGCCGACGGCGGGGAGTGGTCGTTCGACGGGCAGCCGCTCAGCGGGCGCCCGCCGTACCGGATCGCCCAGCGCGGACTGGTCCGTACGTTCCAGCTCACCCGGACCCCCGCCCGGCTCACCGTGCTGGAGAACATGCTGCTCGCGGCGACCGGGCAGCGCGGCGAGCGGGTGTTGCCGGCGCTGCTGCGGCCGCTGTGGCGCGGGCAGGAGCGGGAGATCGTGGTCCGCGCCGACGAGCTGCTCAACCGCTTCCGGCTCACCAAACTGCGTGACGAGTACGCGGGCACCCTCTCCGGCGGCCAGCGCAAACTGCTCGAACTGGCCCGCGCGCTGATGGTCCAACCCGTCATGATCCTGCTGGACGAGCCGATGGCCGGGGTGAACCCCGCGCTGACCCAGTCCCTGCTCGGGCACATCACCGCGCTGCGCGACGAGGGGATGACCGTGTGCTTCGTCGAGCACGACATGGATGTGGTGATGGGCATCAGCGACTGGGTGGCCGTCATGGCGGGCGGCCGCCTCGTGGCCGAGGGACCGCCGTACACGATCGGCCGGAACCGCGCCGTCGTGGACGCCTACCTCGGCAAGCGGCACGACGAACCCGAAGCGACCGGCGAGGAGGAGTGAGCCCATGGCCGGATACGGAAACGGGCCCGTGGACGAGCCCGTGCTGGTGGCCGACGCGGTCGTCGCCGGATATGTGCCGGGCGTCGATGTGCTGCGCGGCTGCAGCGTCGAGGTGCGGACCGGCGAGCTGGTCGGAGTGATCGGCCCCAACGGCGCCGGAAAGTCGACACTGATCAAGGCGGTCTTCGGCCTGCTGCGCGTGCGCGGCGGAACCGTGCGCCTGCACGACGAGAACGTCACCAACCGCCCCGCGCACGAGCTGGTCCGCCAGGGCGTGGGGTACGTGCCGCAGCTGCAGAACGTCTTCCCGGCGCTGACCGTCGAGGAGAACCTGCGGATGGGCATCTATCTGCGGCCCAAGGCATTCGTACGGCGGACCGCGGCGGTGGAGGAAATCTTCCCCCTGCTGGGCACCCGCCGGAAACAGAAGGCCGGATCGATGTCCGGCGGCGAGCGGCAGATGCTCGCCATGGCCCGGGCACTGATGATGGAGCCGCAGGTGCTGCTGCTCGACGAGCCGTCGGCAGGACTGTCCCCGATCTTCCAGGACCAGGTGTTCGAGCGGGTGAAGGAGATCAACGGCGCGGGCGTCGCCGTGCTCATGGTCGAGCAGAACGCCCGCAGGTGCCTGCAGATCTGCGACCGCGGCTACGTCCTCGACCAGGGCCGCAACGCCCACACCGGCACCGGTATGGGTCTGCTGCACGACCCGAAGGTGATCGAGTTGTACCTCGGCACCCTCGCCCGCGTCCGCTGAACTCCGGTTTCCTCCCTCACTCCTGACCCTTGCTCACCTGTGTGCTCACGGTCTGCAGCTGGCCCTTCGCGTTGTACGTGTACACCTCGATCGTCGCCTGGCCGGGCTCACCGGCGTCGGTGAAGTCGAGCGGACCGCTCACGCCGTCGTAGTCGATGTCCTTGCCGTCGGCGATCAGCTTCTTGCAGGCGGCGAAGGTGTTGCACTTCTCGCCGTCCTTGGTGACCGCGTCCATCTCGTCGGCGATCTTGCCCGGGTCGTCCGACTTGGCCTGCTCCGCGGCGAGCGCGATGGTCGTCACGCAGTCAAATGTCTGCGGTGCGAACTGCAGCACCTTCAGACTCGGCGCGAACGCCTTCAGCGCCTTCACGTACGCCGGATTGGCCGCCGATGCCGGAGCCGTCCCCTTCATCCCGGCAAGCGCGGCGGGATTGGCCGGGGCGACGAGCTTGGGCAGCTCCTCACTCCGCAGCCCGTCGGTTCCGTACACACCGATCTGCTGGGGCCCGACTCCTGCCTCGATCATGCCCTGGAGGATCTGCGTGCCCTCCTCGAAGGCGATCACCACGGCGGCATCCGGCTTCGAGTTCTTGACCTTCTGGACGATCTGGTCGTAGTTGGTGGCCTTCGGGTCGTACGTCTCGGCGAGCGTCACGGTGGCGCCGCCGTCCTCCAGCGCCTTCTTGGTGGAGTCCAGCAGCCCCTTTCCGTAGTCGTCGGCACGCGCGATCAGGGCCACCCGCTTGTGGCCGTCGCCCTGGATGGTCTTCGCCAGGATCGGCCCCTGGAGGGCGTCACTCGGCGCGGTACGGAAGTAGAACCCGCCGTCGTCGTAGTCGGTGAACGTGGGTGCGGTATTGGACCCGGAGCACTGGACGACACCTTCACCGGTGACCCGGTCGATGATCGCCAGCGACATCCCGGAAGCCGCGGCACCGATGATCGCATCGACACCAGCGTTCAGCTCGCGGTCCGCCGACTGTGCCGCCACGGCCTCCTGACCCGCCTCGTCACCACCGACCACTTTCGGAATCGGCTTGCCGAGCACACCACCCGCGTCGTTGATGGTCTTGATCGCGAAGTTCGTCGACTGGATCATGGGTGGGCCCAGAAAGGCCAGCTGCCCAGTCTCCGGGAGAACGTAACCGAGCTTGAGCTCGCCGTCGTCGTCCGACGATTCAGCGTTGCCGCTCGTGCCGCAGGCCGCCAGAAGCAGCACGGCCGCGCTGGTGAAGATCGTGGACCGTCGTATCGACGTTCTCATGTCCGCCTCCTCTTGGTGGAGGCCGGCGGCAGGTCGACAGGTTGCCTTCCGCCTGCCTTCTGTAAAAAGAGTAGAACGATCAGGCGCAATTGGGGCAGTCGAGGCGGGAGGTGAGGTCGAGAACGATGAATCGTCAACGTTCGGGCCCGCTCGGCCTCACGTCGGCGTGACGGCCCAGCCTGGGCGCCGGCGCCGCCGGTCGCTCACCGGGGGCGGCTCAACTGCGGCTGAGTGCCTACGAGTTGCCGGCCGTACGCGCCGTCGCACGTGCGGTCTGTCGTGCGGCCGAAGGTTACCTGGGCTGCAGCAGGTCCCAGCGGTTGCCGTACAGGTCCTCGAAGACCGCGACCGATCCGTACGGCTCGTGCCGCGGCTCCTCCAGGAAGCGGACGCCCGCCGCGGTCATCCTGGCGTGGTCGGCCGCGAAGTCCGCGGTGTGCAGGAAGAAGCCGACGCGGCCGCCGGTCTGGGCGCCCACGCTCGCGCCCTGGGCCTCGTCGCCGGCGCGGGCAAGCAGCAGCGCGGTGCCGTGCCCCGAGCCGCGCGGGCGGACCACGACCCAGCGGCTGCCGTCCCCGCGGTCGGTGTCCTCGACCAGTTCGAAGCCGAGCGTGTCGGTGTAGAAGGCGATGGCCTCGTCGTAGTCACGGACGACGAGGGTGACCAGGGCGATGTGCGACATGAGCCAAAGGTTATACGTATGACGGTGACGGGTTCAACGCAATGGAAGAATGCCCGCCATGCACGCGCCGCCGCCCCCGCCCCCGCAGTACCCACCGCACGTCCTGTACCGCGCCCGCGCCCTCGCCGTCTCCGGCCGCCGCGTCGTCCTGGGCATCGCCGGAGCCCCGGGTGCCGGCAAGTCGACCCTCGCCGCCCACATCGTCGACGTCCTCGGCGGCCTCGCCGTCCTCGTCCCCATGGACGGCTTCCACTTCGCGCAGGCGGAGCTCGAACGCCTCGGCCGGGCCGGCCGCAAGGGTGCGCCCGACACCTTCGACGCCGCCGGGTACGCCGCCCTGCTCGCGCGGCTGCGCGCACCCGTCCCGGGCGTCACGGTCTACGCCCCCGCCTTCGACCGCGCCCTGGAGGAGCCGGTGGCCGGAAGCATCGCGGTCGCGCCCGACGTCCCCCTCGTCGTCACCGAGGGCAACTACCTGCTCCACGACGAGGGCCCCTGGGCGCAGGTCCGCCCCCTCATCGACGAGGTCTGGTACCTGGAGCTCGACGACGCCGTCCGCGTCAGCCGGCTGGTCGACCGGCATGTGCGGTTCGGCAAGCAGCGGGCGTTCGCCGAGCGATGGGTCCACGACTCCGACGAGCCCAACGCCCGGCTGGTCGCCCGCGGCCGCAACCGCGCCGACTTCGTGGTCACTCAGTCGCCGTAGCCGCCGCGACGGCGGCGTGCGGCGCCCTGGCCGCCTCCCGTCCCCGTACAGCTCCGCACCGAGCCCCGGCTCGTCCACCGGACCGAGTTGTTGCACACGAACGTGCTGCTGGGCACCGCCGAGGGGTTGGCCGAGCATATGCGGAGCAGGCTCTGGTCGTGCAGGTCGCGGTCTGTACGCTCGGGGTTCTGGCATGCCGACGGAAGGCGGGTTGACGTGGGGCTGTTCCGGCGAGGGCCGAAGCGCGACCGACGCGATGCACCCCGGGACCCCGAGTTCTCCTTCTTCTCGGCCGATGAGGGCACCCGCTTCCGCGCCCAGATGCGCGAAGCCTTCGCCGAACACGGCCTGGAGGTGACCGTCTACGCGGACGTGGTGTCCGACAGTTCGGGCCGCCAGTTCGGGCTCGCCAATCTCGCCGCCGTCTGCCACAACGATGATCGCGGGTCCCGTGCCTGGCCCGAACTGGTCCGCCAGCACGTGGGGATGGTCCTGCGCACCATGGACGCACCCTCCGCGCTCGACACCCTGCCGACCGAGCAGATCCGCGCGCAGCTCTACCCCCGAGTCGTCGGCCGCGACGGCTTCAACCCGGAGAACTTCGGCTACGCCCGCCCCCTCGCCCCCGGCCTGTACGAGATCATCGCGCTCGACCTCCCCGAGAGCGTCATGATGCTCACCGACGAGGCCCTGGAACCCCTCGGCGACCTCCAGTACCTGCGGGAGCAGGCGCTGTACAACCTCCGGGGACTGCCCGTCGAAGGCCACGAGACCGTCGAGGACGCCGACGGCATGCGCTTCGAGGTGGTCCTCGGCGACTCCTTCTACACCGCGAGCCGGGTCCTGGCGCTGGACAGCGTCGTACGGCAGGTCACCGGGGAGCAGCTGTCCGCCGACGGCGCGCTGGTCGCCATGCCCTTCCGGCACCAGCTGGCCTTCCACGCCATCCACGACACCGGCATGATCCCCGCGCTCAACGCCATGGCCTCCTTCGCGGCCTCCGGCTACGCCGACACCCCCGGCGCCATCAGCCCCTACGTCTACTGGTGGCGCGAGGGCACGCTCACCCAGCTCAGCGACCGTGACGAGGACGGCGAGGGACTGCGGATCGTGGTCGGCGAGGAATTCCAGGAGTTGCTGGAACGGCTGGTGGCCAAGGGCGAGGAATGAACTCGCGGGCCCCATGTCCGGCGGGCAGGATGGCCCCATGCCGACCACACCCGCGCCCTTCACCGCCGACGACTACCGAGCCAGGATGGCCCGCGCCGCCGAGTCCGCCGCCGACGCCGGGCTCGCGGGTCTCCTCGTCGCCCCCGGCCCCGACCTGGTCCACCTCACCGGCTACCGGCCCGCGGAAACCGAACGGCTCACCCTCCTCGTCCTCGCGGCCGGCCAGGACCCCGTCCTCGTCGTCCCGACCCTGGAGGCCCCGGACGCCGCGGAGGCCCCGGGCGCGCCCGCGCTCACCCTGCGGGACTGGACCGACGGCAAGGACCCCTACGCCGTCACCGCGCCGCTCCTCGACGCGGCCGGGCGGTTCGGCGTCAGCGACAACGCCTGGGCGATGCATCTGCTCGGCCTGCAGAACACGCTGCCGGAGACCTCGTACGTATCGCTGACCGAGGCGCTGCCCATGCTGCGGGCGGTGAAGGACGCGCACGAGCTGGAACGGCTGGCGGCCGCGGGCGCGGCGGCGGACGCGACGTACGAGGAGATCCTGAAGGTCCGCTTCTCGGGGCGCAGCGAGCTGGACGTCGCGGCCGATCTCGCCGCGCTGCTCAAGCATTTCGGCCACTCCCAGGTGGACTTCACGGTTGTCGGCTCCGGCCCGAACGGCGCGAATCCCCACCACGAGGCGGGGACACGGACCATCGAGCAGGGCGACATGGTCGTCCTCGACTTCGGCGGCCTCAAGCACGGCTACGGCTCGGACACCTCCCGTACGGTCCACGTCGGCGAGCCGTCCCCCGCCGAGCAGCACATCCACGACGTGGTGCAGGAGGCCCAGCGGGCCGGGGTCGACGCGGTGAAGCCGGGAGTGGCCTGCCAGGAGATCGACCGGGCGGCCCGCGAAATCATCGACGAGGCGGGCTACGGGGACCTGTTCATCCACCGCACGGGCCACGGGATCGGCGTCACGACGCACGAGCCGCCGTACATGATCGAGGGGGAGGAGCGAGAGCTGGTCCCGGGGATGTGCTTCTCGGTGGAGCCGGGGATTTATCTGCCGGGGCGGTTCGGGGTGCGGATCGAGGACATCGTGACGGTTACCGGGGAGGGTGGGCGGCGGCTCAATGTGACGTCGCGCGAGATGGCGATCGTGGAGTAGGGGGGCGCCTGCGGCGGGCCTGTTCCCCACCCCGCCCCTTCCCGAACCGGGCTCCGCCCGGACCCGTATGCGACCTTCGGCCGCATGTCCTCAAACGCCGGCGGGGCTGGATGTGCGGCCCAGCCGCACATCCAGCCCCGCCGGCGTTTGAGGCGCGGGGGTCCGGGGGCAGCGCCCCCGGAACACTCAGCCCTCCGCCAGGACCACGCACGACTCCGGCGGGAGACGCAACACCCCGTCCGCCCCCGGCGGTTCGACCGGGTCCCAGGACGCCAGCACCCGCGCCCCCGCCCCCAGCGGAATCCCCGTCGCCTCCTTCGCGAGGTTGATCGCCACCAGCGTGTCGCCCCGGCGGTAGGCCAGCCAGCGTGCCGATTCGTCGTACGCCACCTTCACCGCCTCCAGGTCGGGATCGGTCAGGTCGGGCTGGGTGTGGCGCAGGGCGATCAGTTCGCGGTGCCAGGCCAGCAGACGGGCGTGCGGCTCGCGGGAGCGTTCGGTGCGGTCCAGGCAGGAGCGGGCCCGGGTCGCGGGGTCCTGCGGGTCGGGGATCTGGTCCGCCGCCCAGCCGTGTGCCGCGAACTCCCGCCGCCGGCCGCTGCGTACCGCCTCAGCCAGCTCCGGGTCGGTGTGGTCGGTGAAGAACTGCCAGGGCGTACGGGCGCCCCACTCCTCGCCCATGAACAGCATGGGGACGAAGGGCCCGGTGAGCACCAGCGCGGCCGCGCAGGCCAGCAGCCCGGGGGAGAGGGTGGCGGAGAGGCGGTCGCCCTGTGCCCGGTTGCCGATCTGGTCGTGGGTCTGGGCGTAGCCGAGGAAGCGGTGCGCGGGGGTGATGGTCACATCGAGCGGGCGGCCGTGCGTACGCCCGCGGAAGCTCGAATACGTTCCGTCGTGGAAGAAGGCGTGCGTGAGGGTCTTGGCGACGGCCGCGAGCGGTGCTGCCGCGAAGTCGGCGTAATAGCCCTGGGATTCGCCGGTCAGCGTGGTGTGCAGGGCGTGGTGGTGGTCGTCGTTCCACTGCGCGTGCAGGCCGAGACCGCCCGCCTCGCGCGGCGTCGTCGTCCGCGGGTCGCCGAGGTCCGACTCGGCGATGAGGAACAGGGGCCGTCCGAGGTCGCCGGAGAGTGCGTCGACGGCCGCGGACAGCTCCTCCAGGAACGTGAGCGCGCGGGTGTCGGCGAGGGCGTGCACCGCGTCGAGGCGCAGCCCGTCGAGTCGGTGGTCGCGCAGCCAAGCCAGCGCGCTGCCCAGCAGATACGCGCGCACCTCGTCGGAGCCCGGGGCGTCGAGGTTGACGGCGGCGCCCCAGGGCGTGTGGTGGGTGTCGGTGAAGTACGGGCCGAAGGCGGGCAGATGGTTTCCGGACGGGCCGAGGTGGTTGTGGACCACGTCCAGGACCACCCCGAGGCCCTGACCGTGCGCCGTGTCGACAAGGCGTTTGAGCGCCTCGGGCCCGCCGTACGGCTCGTGGACCGCCCACGGCGACACGCCCTCGTACCCCCAGCCGTGCACCCCCGGGAAGGGGCACAGCGGCATCAGCTCGACATGGGTGATCCCCAACTCGGCCAGTTCCCCGAGGTGTTCGGCAGCCGCGTCCAGCGTGCCCTCGCGGGTGTACGTGCCGATGTGGAGTTCGTACAGCACCGCACCGCCGAGCCCCCGCCCCGCCCACGCATGCCGCCACTCGTACGCGTCCTGGTCGACGATCGCGCTGGTCCCGTCGGGTCCGTCCGGCTGGCGGCGCGAGCGCGGATCGGGCAGCACCTGCCCGCCGTCCAGCGCGAAGCCGTACCGCGCGCCGTCGCCCGCGTCCGCCTCCGTCATCCACCAGCCCGGTCGCCCCTCGGCGCGCTCCATGGGGCGCTCGGCGCCCTCCAGCCACAGCGAGACCCGGTCCTCGGCCTGCGGTGCCCACACCTCGAACAGCACTGGCGTCCCCTCAATCGTCGATGCGCGTCGTCGATGCCGGTTCCATCCTGGCAAGATCGGGGTCTAGAAGCGGTGTCCTTGGGGCCATTAAGGTCACGGCCATGTCGACGCCGCTGCCGCCGCTGCCCGCCTTCCCGCCCGGCTTCCTCTGGGGAGCGTCCGCCTCCGCCTTCCAGACCGAGGGAGCCGCCGACACCGACGGTAAGGGGCCGTCCGGCTGGGACGCCTTCGCCGCCCAGGGCCGTATCAAGGACGGAGCCGACGCCTCGCGCGCCACCGGCTTCCACGCTCGCTACCGCGAGGACGTCGCTCTGCTCGCCGGCCTCGGCGCGGACGCCTTCCGTTTCTCCGTCAGCTGGCCGCGTGTCGTCCCCGGCGGCAGCGGCCCGGTCAACACCGCCGGGCTCGACTTCTACGACCGGCTCGTCGACGAGCTGTGCGCCCACGGCATCACGCCGGCGCCGACCCTCTACCACTGGGACACCCCGCTCCCGCTGGACGAGGCGGGCGGCTGGCTGAACCGGGACACGGCGGCGCGCTTCGCCGAGTACGCCTCGGCCGTCGCCGGGCGGCTCGCCGACCGCGTACCGATGTGGATCACCATCAACGAACCGGCCGAGGTCACGCTGCTGGGCTACGCACTGGGCGAGCACGCGCCCGGCAGGCAGCTGCTCTTCGACGCGCTGCCCGCCGCCCACCATCAGCTGCTCGCCCACGGCCTCGCCGTCCAGGCCCTGCGCGCCGCGGGCGCCGCGAACATCGGGACAGCCGTCTCCCACTCACCCGTGCGGGCCGCCGGGACGAGCGAGGAGGACCGGTTCGGCGCCGAGCTGTACGACACGATCACCAACTGGATGTTCGCCGACCCGATTCTGACCGGCCGCTACCCGGACGAGAACTTCGCCGCCCTGATGCCGGGACCGGTTGCCGAGGACCTGGAGGTCATCTCCTCCCCGCTCGACTGGTACGGCGTGAACTACTACCAGCCGATGCTCGTCGGCGCGCCGTCGAACGACGCACTCGGCGACTTCGCCGGCGTCGGCCTGCCCGCCGAACTGCCTTTCGGGGTGCGGGAGATCGAGAGCGAGCAGCGCACCGACTTCGGCTGGGCGGTCGTGCCCGACGGGCTGCGCGAGCAACTCGTCCTGCTGAAGGACCGGTACGGCGACCGGCTGCCGCCGGTGTACATAACCGAGAACGGCTGCTCGTACGACGGGCTCGACGACCGCCGCCGTATCGACTTCCTCGACGGCCATCTGCGCTCGCTGCACCAGGCGATCGAGGCGGGGGTCGACGTACGCGGCTACTTCACCTGGTCGCTCACCGACAACATCGAGTGGGTCGAGGGCGCGGCGCAGCGCTTCGGTCTCGTCCACATCGACTACGAGACGCTGGAGCGCACGCCGAAGGCCTCGTACGCCTGGTACCGGGACGCCATCGCCGCCCAGAAGTCGGGCCACTGAACCTCACGGCACTGAACCTCACGGCATCGAACTTCCCGGCATCGAACTTCACGGCACCGAGCGGATCTTCCACACCAGCACGCCACCGAGGGCCGTCACCACGGCCGCGGACAGATACAGCCCGGCGTACCCGCCCGCGTACGTCACGACCGGTGCGGCCAGCGCCGGGCCGAGAACCTGCGGGGCCGAGTTGGCGATATTGATGACACCCAGATCCTTGGCACGGTCGCCGGCCTGCGGCAGCACCTGAGTGATCAGCGCCTGGTCGACCGCGATGTACATCCCGAAGCCGAGCCCCAGCAGTGCGGCCGCGCCCATCGCCATCGGCCACGTGTGCCACAGCGCCAGCAGCAGCGAGGCCGCCGCCATCACCGCCGAACCGGCCGCCACCAGCGCCTTGCGCCGCCCCAGCCGGTCCGAGACCACCCCGCCGACCACCGCCGTCACCACCACGCCCGCCGTGTACAGCAGCGTCAGGATCAGCACACCCTCGTCCGGATCGGGGTAGTGCACCGCGTCCTTGAGGAAATACAGCAGAAAGAGCGTGCCCAGCGCATTGCCGAGCATGACCAGGAAGCGGGTGAGCCAGGCCCAGCCGAAGTCCGGATACGCCCGCGGACTCACCCAGAAGTCCTTCACCCGCACCGGCTCGCGTGCGGACACCGGTACCTGAGGGTCCGGCATGAACAGGACGAACGGCAGCGCGCAGAGCACCGTCAGCACGGCCAGCAGCAGATAGCCCGTGGCGGTCCCCGTCACCACCATGGTGACCAGAAGCGCGCCGACCACCAGACCCAGTGTCATCGGTATCCCGAGGAATCCGGAGACCGCGGCCCGCTGACGCACCGGCACCTGGTCGGGCACGACGGCGTTCGTCCCGGCGAGCATGGCGTTCAGACCGAGCTGGGCCAGACACCAGCCGAGCGCGACCCCGACGACGGTCGTCTGCGCGGCGGTGACGGCGAGTCCCACGGCGCCCAGTACCGCCCCTCCGAGGATCCATGGCCGGCGTCGGCCGAAGCGCCCGCTCGTACGGTCCGAGAGCGCGCCCGCCAGCGGATTGGCCACGACGGCGACCAGCGCCCCGACACCCGTGGCCCAGCCCAGCGCGGCCTCCTTGCCCGACGGGGACAGCTCGTCGATCTGCTCGGCGAGCAGCACCTGTATCGGCGTGAGAAAGGCCATGAACAGGCCCAGGTTGGCCAGTACGAGAGCCGATATCCAGCCGCCGCCCACGCGGACCCGTGGCTCGGAGTGCAGCTCTTGCGTCGTCATGGGCGGCTCGCCATCAGCTCGGGGGTGTCCGGAGCTTACGGACACCCCCGAGCACGATCAATGCGGGGAACCGGGCAGGAAGTGGACGCGCTCCTGCACGACGGGATGTCCGGCCTTCGCGAAGTTCGCCGCCATGGGGAAGTTGCCCTGATCGGTGGCGCCCGCGATGAACTCCGCGCCCCGCTCGGCCAGGAAGTGCGTGCACTCCACCAGCAGGTCGTACGCGTAGCCGTGGCCGCGCTGCTCCGGCACGACCCCGATGAAGCCGACGCACGGCCCCGACGGGTTGTGCGCCGGGATGTGCAGACCGATCAGCTCGCCCTGAGGCGTGTGCGCCAGCTGCCACCACTCGCGCGGCGACGGGCACCAGTGGAAGAAGTCCAGTTCCTCCTGCGCCGCCCGGTCCACGCCCGATGCGGCGATGGCGCGCAGCGCGTGCGCGTCGAGCGTCACGGAGTGGACGCGGCGCAGTACGTCGAGAATGACCTCGTCGTCGGGTTCCGTCCGGAACTCCAGCCGTCCCGGCCGCTCCGGCAGCCCGCACTCGGGCGTCCAGCGGTACTGGTAGCGCTCCACCAGGACCTTCATCCCGGCCGCCTCCGCGGCCCGGATCCTGGCCTCACCGGCCGCCAGGAGCGCGGGGTCCTCGCGCCAGCCGGCGGGCAGGATCAGTTCGTACTCGACCTGGAACGGAGAGGTCCGCAGCAGTTCGGCGCCCGCTTCCTCCTCGCCCTCGGCGACGTCGAACCAGTTGATGTTGACGGGGGTTTCGTCGTCGGGTCCGCCCCACCAGGCGGCCCGCGCGACGACCTTGCCGTCGCGCAGCGCGACCCGCTTCCAGTCCGGCCGGTGGGTGGCCCGGGCCAGTGCGCGGCCCACACCGAGAGGGTCGGGCAGGGTGTCGAAGAGATGCGCGTCGCTCTCGCTGAGCGCGCGAATGACCAGATCGGTCATGAGAGTTGTCCTCCGGGAAGAGTGGTGCGGTGAGCGCTCCCGGTCAGACTGCGAACGCGCGGTGGACGGGGCGGGAGCGCGGGAATCCTGTGGTCTGCACTGCTCTCGCCTCCTTCCGTCGGTCCGTGGCGTCGCGATCACGCTAGAGGGCCTCGCGGGGATCCGTCCAGCGCTTTTGTGTCGGCGGCCTTTGTTTCAACTGCGCTCCAGAAACGCGGCCGATGCGGCGGAGGAAGTGCTTCCGTGCAGGTCAGCAGCCGCTCGGGCACGGATGGGAACGACGGTTCTTCTGGACACTTGTAGCCCTTCGGCCCGACAATCTCGTATGTGACGTCGTCCTTCGAGTTCCACACGTATCCCGCTCGGCCCTCCGATGCCGAGCGCGACCGTGTCCTCGGTGTGCTCAGAGAGGGCGCGGCGCAGGGCAAGCTGTCGCACGACACCTTCATCCGGCGTATGGAACTCGCCCTGGCCGCCCGCCGGCCCGACGAACTGCGGGCGCTCACCGCCGACCTCAACACCGAGAGCCGCTGGTCACGGCAGCTGTACAGCGCGGTCGGCCGCGTCTCCGCCTTCTCCGTACGGCTGCGCAGGGCCTGGCAGGCCGAGAAGCTGCCGCCGCTGCTGCTGCCCGAACCGGGACCGTACCCCCTGCGGATCGGCCGTGACCCGGGCAACGGCCTGCGGCTGAGCCATGACACGGTCTCGCGCCTGCACGCCGAGTTGAGCCGGCAGGGCAGCCTGTGGATCCTGCGCGACCTCGGCTCGACCAACGGCACCACGGTGAACGGACGGCGGGTGACCGGCTCGGTCGTCGTGCACGACGGGGACATGGTGGGCTTCGGCCGGATGAGTTTCCGCCTCACCGCACGCTGATTGTCACCCGCAGACGTCTTCATCACCCGTACGGGCGCACGCGGACTGCGCACAGGACGACACGGTGTTCGCCTGATACAGACGCGCGCGAGCGGGCGCGGCTGTGACAGGGGAACGAGACGACATGAACAACGCGGTACCGCGCGGCACGGCGCGAAACCCTGCGCCTGCGGGAGGCGGTCCGGTGGGTGCCGCGACGGCCGGGGCGGCACCCCGGAGCGACCACGTACCCCTCCTCCTCATCCACGCGAGCGAGCAGGACCCGTACCACCACTACCGGCTCCTGCGCGAGGCGCATCCCCTCGTCCACGACCACTCCATAGGTGCCTGGCTGCTGAGCCGCCACGCCGATGTCGCCGCCGCGCTCACCGACCCCCGCTTCACCCACGGCCACCGGCCCGGTGACCCGCCGTGCGAGGCCCACCGCGGAAACCTGCCGCAGGCCGTGCGGGATGTCGTCGAGCGGACCGCGTACGTCCTGGCCCGGCGCATCGCGCGGCGGCAACAGGCCGACCTGGTCGAGGAGTTCTGCCGCTGGCTGCCCACCGGCGCCGTCGGCCTGCGGGGCCGGGGCTCGCGCGGGCTCGTCGTCGCGGGGACATGCGTCGCTCAGCTGTCCCTGCGCGAGAGAGCTCTTGCCTCCTTTCTCGCCAACGTCCTGGACCACCCCGACCAGCTCGCCACCCTGCGCGAGCATCCCGAGCTCATCGGGCGTGCCTGGGCCGAGTCGCTGCGGCGCGATCCGCCCGTCCTCGTCGTACTGCGCCGGGCCTCCGTCGAGGTCGCGGTGAGCGGCGGCACGATTCCGGCGGGCGCGGACGTCGCCCTCCTCATCGGGGCCGCCGGACGCGACCCCGAACGGTTCCGGGGCCCGGACCGGTTCGACGTGCTGCGGGAGGACCCCGGTCAGCTGACCTTCGGGCCCGGCGAGTGCCCCGCCGTACAGCTCGCGGCCCTGGAGGCGCAGTACGGACTGCGCGCGCTGCTCGACGCCATGCCGGGTCTGCGCCGCGCGGACGGACTGAGGCCCGCCGCGACCGGGCTGCTCACCCGCGCCCCGGGGACTCTTCTCGTACGGCCCTGCGGCTGAGGAGCGCCACCGGACGCTCGGCGAACAGCTTCGCCAGCGGCACGGACCCGCCCGTGAACTCCCGTTCCGGAGCGAGCAGATCCTCCCAGCGCCCCTGCGGAAGAGTGAGCTCCGTCTCCGCCCAGCCACCCGCCTCCGCCAGGCGCAGCGAAAGACGGGTGACGGCCGTGACCACCTCGCCGGTGCGGCAGAAGGCCACACAGTGCTCCGCCGCGGGTCCGCTCGCGCTCAGCGGTGCGTACGTCCCCGACTCGCCGAAGACCTCTGGCTTGTCCCGCCGCAGCCGCAGGGCCGCCTTCGTCACCGCCGTCTTCTCGTCGGCCGGGCCCTCACGGAACGGCTGCCGGTTGTCCGGGTCCACCAGCGCCAGATACTCGTGCTCCGTGCCCTGATACAGGTCCGGCACCCCCGGCATCGTGAGCTGGAGCATCGCCGCGCCGAGGGCGTTGGCCCGGACATAGGGATCCAGCCCCCTGGCGAAGAGCGCGACCGAGTACATCGGCGGCCCGGCCGGACCCGCGTCCACGAAGGCGGCGACAGCCTGCTCGTACGCCGGGTCCTGCTCCGTCCAGCTCGTGTGCAGCGCCGCCTCCCGTACGGCCTTCAGCAGCGCGGTCTGCAGTCTCTCCTCGTACGGGAACCCGAAGCCCACCGCCGTCTGCCAGGCCACCCACGCCAGATGGGGATCGGGCGCCCGTCCGCCCTCCAGACGGCCCGCCTGCTCGGTGATCCGCGCGAGGAAGTCCGCCCAGGTGGCGGGGCACTCGGACAGCACGGCGATCCTGGCCCGGACATCCGCGCTGCGCTTGGTGTCGTGCGTGGTCAGGACGATCCCGGTGGCCGGCCAGTCGCGCGCGAGCCGTTCGCAGTAGGCGTGGAACCGCTCCGGGCTCACCGCCGGGCTCCCCGGGTCCCCGCCCACCTCGTTCGCCGAGATCAGCGGCACATAGCGGTAGAAGGCCGTGTCCTCGACGGATTTGGCGCGCAGCGCGGACGAGGTCTGTGCGAAGCGGGCACGGAAGGCGTCGTGGTCGGGCCCTTCGCCGAGCCGGCCGAGCGCGAGGTCACGCACGACGTCGACGGTCCCGGCCTCCTCGGCCACCGCGAAGGCGGCCCTCGCCCCCTGAGCCGCCTCATCGGTCAGCACGTCCTCGCCGCCGATGCGGTAGGGGCGGTAGACGGGCATGCGCACCAGCAGCTCGCGCAGTGCCGCCCGCAGCGCCCACGGGGCGTGGTCGCGCAGCGCGGGATCCGCGGCGCACACGCGCCCGGCCAGGCGGGTCAGCGCCGCGGTCTCGGCGGCCAGCTCGTGCGTGACCACCTTGTACGCGGCGCGGCGCACGGTGGCCTCCCAGTGGCCGCCCCGGTCATCGGCGGGAGCGGCGAACTCCCGGTACTGGCCGACCAGTTCGGCCTCTCCCGCCGGATCGGTGAACAGGCCGTCGATCTGCCGCAGCGCGTCGTACCCCGTCGTCCCCGCCACCGGCCAGCCGGCCGGCAGCCGCTCGTCCCCGGTGAGGATCTTCTCGACGACCGTCCAGCACGCCCCGCCCGCCGCCTCGTCCAGCCGCCGCAGATACGCCTCGGGATCGGCGAGCCCGTCCGGGTGGTCGATCCGCAGACCGTCGACGACCCCGTCCCGTACCAGCTCGAGGATCTTGGCGTGGGTGGCGTCGAAGACCTCCGGGTCCTCCACCCGCACCCCGATCAGCTCCGAAATGGTGAAGAAGCGCCGGTAGTTGAGCTCGGTACGGGCCAGCCGCCACCAGCCGAGCCGGTACCACTGCGCGTCGAGCAGCTCCGGCAGCGGCAGCTTCGCGGTGGACTCGCGCAGCGGGAAGCGCTGCTCCCCGTAGTGCAGGACGCCGCCCTTGACGCGCATCGCCCCCAGCTCGTCCCCGATCCGGCCCGCGAGCACCGGCAGCAGCACCCTCCCGCCGCCCGCCTCCCAGTCGATGTCGAACCAGGGGGCGTACGGCGACGCGGGGCCCTCGCGCAGCACCTCCCACAGGGCGCGGTTGTGTCCCGGCACGGCGGCCATATGGTTCGGCACGATGTCCAGGACGAGCCCGAGCCCGTGCGCCCGTGCCGTACGCGACAGCTCGCGCAGCCCCGCCTCGCCGCCGAGCTCCTCGCGCACCCGTGTGGGGTCGACGACGTCATAGCCGTGCGTGGACCCGGGCACCGCCTCCAGCACGGGCGACAGATGCAGATGCGAGACACCGAGCCCGGCGAGATAGGGCACGGCTCGGGCGGCCGCCGAGAACGGGAAGTCCGGCTGGAGCTGAAGCCGGTAGGTGGCGATGGGCGTCATGCGAACATACGTACCCACCTTGCGGGCTTCTCTGTCACCCGCTCATGCGTCCGTGTCGGCCGTTCGGACTACGCCACAGGACCTGTCACGCCGGGCGCCGCAGCACCGCGAGGCTCCGTCCCACCAGCCGCACCCGCTCGCCCGCCGCCACCTTCGGGCCCTCGCCCGGCGGGACACCCTCCTTGCGGCCCGTGTCCACGACGACCTGCCACTGGCGTCCGTGGTTCACCGGCACCGCGAAATCCAGGTCATCCGCGCTCGCGTTGAACATCAGCAGAAAGGAGTCGTCGCCGATGCGCTCGCCCCGCGGGCCCGGCTCGGAGATCGCGTGACCGTTCAGGAACACCGACAGCGCCTTCGCGTGCGCCGCCTGCCAGTCCCGCTGGACCATCTCCTCGCCCTCCGGTGTGAACCAGGCGATGTCGGTCAGCTCGTCGTGCGTCCCCTCCACCGGCCGCCCGTGGAAGAACCGCCGCCGCCGGAAGACCGGATGGTCGCGCCGCAGCCACACCATGGCCCGGGTGAAGGCGAGCAGCGTGCCCTCCTTGTCCTCGCCCGGCTCCGGCCAGCGCACCCAGGACACCTCGTTGTCCTGGCAGTAGGCGTTGTTGTTGCCGCCCTGCGTACGCGCGAACTCGTCGCCGTGGCTGAGCATCGGCACACCCTGCGACAGCATCAGCGTGGCGATGAAGTTGCGCATCTGCCGCTCGCGCAGCTCCAGCACCTCGGGGTCGTCGCTCTCGCCCTCGACCCCGCAGTTCCAGGACCGGTTGTGGCTCTCGCCGTCGCGGTTGCCCTCGCCGTTGGCGTCGTTGTGCTTGTCGTTGTACGAGACCAGATCGTGCAGCGTGAAGCCGTCGTGGCAGGTGGTGAAATTGATCGAGGCCAGAGGCCGCCGGCCGTCGTCCTGGTAGAGATCGGACGAGCCGGTCAGCCGCGAAGCGAACTCCGCGAGCGTGCGCGGCTCACCCCGCCACAGGTCCCGTACGGTGTCGCGGTACTTGCCGTTCCATTCGGTCCACAGCGGCGGGAAGTTCCCCACCTGGTAGCCGCCCTCACCCACGTCCCACGGCTCGGCGATCAGTTTCACCTGGCTGACCACCGGGTCCTGCTGTACCAGGTCGAAGAACGACGACAGCCGGTCCACCTCGTGGAACTGCCGCGCCAGCGTGGCCGCGAGGTCGAAGCGGAAGCCGTCGACATGCATCTCGGTCACCCAGTACCGCAGCGAGTCCATGATCAGCTGCAGCACATGGGGGCTGCGCATCAGCAGGGAGTTCCCGGTGCCCGTCGTGTCCGTGTAGTACCGGGGATCCTCGGACAGCCGGTAGTACGAGGCGTTGTCGAGGCCCCGGAAGGAGAGGGTCGGGCCCAGATGGTTGCCCTCCGCGGTGTGGTTGTAGACCACGTCGAGGATGACCTCGATGCCCGCCTGGTGCAGCGCCCGTACCGCCTGTTTGAACTCCAGAACCTGCTCGCCGCGGTCGCCCCAGGAGGCGTAGGCGTTGTGCGGCGCGAAGAACCCGATGGTGTTGTAGCCCCAGTAGTTGTTCAGGCTCGCGTCCACCAGCCGGTGGTCGTTGACGAACTGGTGCACCGGCATCAATTCGAGCGTCGTGACGCCCAGTTCGGTCAAATGCGAGACGACCGACGGATGCGCGAGCCCGGCATAGGTGCCGCGCAGCTCCGGCGGCAGTTCCGGGTGCAGCATCGTCATGCCCTTCACATGAGCCTCGTAGATCACTGTCCGGTGGTAGTCGGTACGCGGCGGCCGGTCGTCGCCCCAGTCGAAGTACGGGTTGACCACGACCGACGTCATCGTGTGCGGCGCCGAGTCCAGGTCGTTGCGCGAGTCCGGCTTGCCGAAGTGGTAGCCGTAGACCGACTCGCCCCAGTCAATCGCACCGCTTATCGCACGCGCGTACGGGTCGAGGAGCAGCTTCGCGGAGTTGCAGCGCTGCCCGCGCTCGGGCGCGTACGGGCCGTGCACGCGAAATCCGTACCGCTGACCCGGCATCACGCCCGGCAGATAGGCATGCCGTACGAAAGCGTCGGCCTCGCGCAGTTCCACCGCGGTCTCCGAGCCGTCGTCGTGCAGCAGGCACAGCTCGATGCGCCGTGCGGCTTCGGAGTACACCGCGAAGTTGGTGCCGGCGCCGTCGTACGTGGCACCGAGGGGATACGCCTGTCCCGGCCAGACCTGCATAGATAGACTCTTCCACTTCTGATCCGGGTGCTGGGGGGCGCTTGGCCCAGATCCTCCCCGAAAGTATTGCCCGTAAGAGGCACTCGCAGCGGTGGACGACGCGGTCAACATCGGGTTCCGTGTTTCGCCCCAGGAAGCAACCGCTATGAATCAGCTCACTCCGGCAGATCTCGCCTGGCGGAAACGGCCGCACTTGACAAGGGAGTTGGGAAAGTACAGTGCCGATCCGGCTGCAGTGCGTACCGCGGGCGGAGTAGTCTTCCTTGATCGTTGAAGGGCCAGAGAAGGCGGTAGTTGGGTGAGCTCGGGAGGGCTGGAGCTTCCCCCCGGTGACGCAGGTCACGAGGGGGAAGCCGCCGACGTCCCGCCAGGAGCGGTCTCCCTCGCCAGACCTGTGGAGATCGGGGCGGAACTGGACTGGGGCGCGGACGCCTGGAGCGAGGTCCGTACGCGCGCCCAGCGCGCCGGGCGCGCCTACATCTGGCTGAACCTCGTGGAACAGCGGCTGCGGGCGGTCGTGGCCGCGGTGCTGCGCCCGATCTACGAGCCGGTGCACGGCGACGAGTGGGTGGTGGCCGCGGCGGGCCCCGCCGGGCAGGAGTGGGTGCAGCGCGCTGTCGCGGTCCGGGAGGTCTCGCGCCGCAAGGGCTATCTGCTGGACCCCGCGGACGACAATGTCCTGTCCTTTCTCACGCTCCCTCAGCTGCGGGAGCTGATGGTCCAGCACTGGCCCTGCTTCGAGCCGTACTTCGACGACCGGCGCGATGTGGAGCTGGCGCTGGACGAGCTGGAGGTGGCGCGCAACGTCGTCTCGCGCAACAGGGCGCTGAACGAAGCGGTCCTCGCTCAGGCGGAGCGGGCCTCCGCCCGCCTCCTGGAGATACTCGGCAGCGGCGCCGGTGTCCCCTCCGCCGACCGGCTCCCCGTCGACGCGGTCGAGGAGCTCGTCGGCGACCGCTACGCGGACGTGGTCTCCGTCCACCCGGACCGGGTGCGCCTGCAGCGCCAGATCCCGGCCGAAGACCTCTTCGGCGGGGCGCGCCGCCTCGACGCGATCGGCATAGGCCTGAACCTGCTCGTCCAGAACTTCTCCGGCCGCCGGCTGGTCCGGCTGGCCGAGTCGGGCTGCCGGGTGCGGCTGCTGTTCCTGAACCCGGCGAGCAGTGCTGTCAAACGACGAGAGCGTGAACTCGGCCTCAAGAAGGGCGAGTTGAGCCGTACGGTGGAAATGAACATCCTCCATATGCGGCGGGTGCGCTCGCGGCTGCGCGACCCGGGTGCCTTCGAGATCCAGGTCTTCGACGAGACCCCCCGCTTCACGGCCTACCTCGTCGACGGCGACGGCCCGGACGGCCTGGCGGTCGTTCAGTCGTATCTGCGCAAGGCGCGGGGCATGGAGGCGCCGGTCCTGGTGCTGCGGGGCGGGGGACGGGCGGTGGTACGGGCGGGACAGGACAGCGAGCACGGTCTCTTCGAGACGTACCGCGAGGAGTTCGAGTCCGTGTGGGCGGACTCGCGGCCCGTTTCCTGAGTTGTCAGTGGCGCGTGGGAGGGTGAATACCCGATGGGGGAGACCCACGGGGGGATGCCCACGGGGGAAGCACCACCGCACCACTGAGGAGGGGGCCACGATGGCTTGGCACGGGGAACCGCTGGTCGGCTTCGACCTGGAGACGACAGGGACGGAGCCGCAGGAGGCGCGGATCGTGACGGCGGCGGTCGTCGAGGTCCGGGCGGCGGAGCCGGTACGGCAGCGGGGCTGGCTGGCGGACCCGGGGATCCGCATCCCGGCACAGGCGTCGGCGATCCACGGCATCAGCAACGAGCACGCGACGGCCGAGGGCCGCCCGGCGCGGGACGTCGCGGACGAGGTCGCTCAGATGCTGACGGGGTACTGGACGCAGGGGGTGCCGGTCGTCGCGTACAACGCGGCATTCGATCTGACGCTGCTGACGGCCGAGTTGCGGCGCCACGGCCTGCCCTCACTGAGCGCCCGGCTGGACGGCCGCCCGATCGGCCCCGTGATCGACCCGTACACCATCGACCGTGCGGTCGACCGCTACCGCAAGGGCAAGCGCACGCTGGAGGCGGTCTGCGCCGAGTACGGCGTACGGCTGGACACGGCCCACGACGCCGCGGCGGACGCGCTGGCGGCGGTCCGGGTGGCCTGCGCGATAGCGACCCGCCATGAGGCGGTGGCAGCACTGACACCGGCGGAGCTGCATGAGCGTCAGATCCAGTGGTACGCGCAATGGGCGGCGGACTTCCAGCGCTTCCTGCGGGGGAAGGGCGAGCCGGACGCGGTGGTGGACGGCGCGTGGCCGCTGCGGGAGCCGGCGAGCGTGGTGGGCTGAGCCGGGGTCCTCAATCGCCGGACGGGCTGGATGTGCGGCCGGGCCGCATGTCCAGCCTCGTGAGGGTCCCCCGCGAAGTCAGGGGAGCGTGATGCGGGAGCAGGACCGCCCGAGCTGACGAGCCGGCAGCGGGGGGCCGCGTCGGCATAGGTCGCCGCTCGGCACGGGGGGCCGTACTTTCTCCAGCATCAGACTGCGATGCCGAGTTCGGCGACCGTGATTGAGCGCTGAAGTCGTACGAGCCGGGGCCTCGTCGATCAGGCGCGTGATCCGCGGATCGGCTCTGCACCGCGTGCTGTATCCCTGGCCGAGGGTGGCGTACGGGCCGTCGCGGCCCTCATGCGCGGCTTCCGGTGCCGTGGCCCGTGGCGCGTTGCGCGATCCTCGGCTCCCACCCGGTCCCCGTGTTCTCGATCACCGCGGGGACCAGCCCATGGGGCTCGGGATTGACCCGCGCGGTGAAGTCCACCAGCTCGATGCGGTGCGGAACCAATTCCAGCAGGGCGAAGTCGCCGCCGGTCGGCCCCCCCGGGAAGAACCGGAGGCCGGGTTCGTCGTCCCACAGTTCGAGGCATCTCGCCTGGTCATCGACCAGCCGCCCGTAGAGCGTGACGTACGAGAACGCGGCGCGGTCCTCGATCGCGTAGCCGACCTCGGGAGCGCCCGCGATATCGGCGACCTTGCGTGAGCGCCGGCTGGCGCCGAAGCACACCGTCGCGTCGTCGTCGACGACGAGGTGCTGCATCAGGCGCACGTTCGGGCGCCCCGCGTCGTCGGCGCTGGCGAGAAAGCCGTAGGGGTTTCTCCTGGCCGTGCCCACCGCGAGCGCGAGCAGATCGGTGGGCTGCTGAATCTCAGGCTGCTGCGCTTTGGTCATCGAAGCGGTCCTCTCCATTGCCGGCGTCACCGGCGTTGTCGTCCTGTCCGTTCAGTGCGGTGTGCATGCGGGCGCTGTACGCACGGCTGCCCCTATGCCTCAGAAGCCGGCGGTACGGCGGAAAAGTCTGAGGTCAGTGCACCGGCAGCTCTCAGACTGCCGACCATGGTCATGCCGCTCAGTACGGGCCTGCTCGCGAACTCGGTAAGGACACCGCGGTCAACTCCACACAGTGCGAGAGCAGCCGCGATCACCGGCATCATCGCGCGATCGCCACCGTCAGAGATCTTCACTCCGACCGCCCGGCCATCGGGCAGTGCCGCTACCTGGATCCCTTCGAATCCGTCCTTGGCCAACAGGCCTGGGACGGCTCTCATCAGCCGCGCCACATCCCGCCAACTGCCGGAAGCCATCTCCGGATAGTTGCGAATGGCGTTGGAGACCCCCGCCTCTTCAGTTCCCGGGTCCGCAGAGGCAATCTGGGACACCGCTCGAGTGAGGCCTCGCAGCGAAACAGAGAAGAGCGGTGCTCCACACTCGTCGACCGTCACCCGCGCGATGCGCTCGCCCGTCAGATCCTCCACTGCCTCGGCGATCGACTGCTGCAGCGGATGCTCGGAATGGAGGTAATCGTCGAGCGGCCAGCCCCTGGCGTGGGCAGTCACCAACATGGCTGCATGCGTGCCGGATCCGTTCTGCGCCAGCCGGGACAAGCCGCGACCACAACGGACCCACGCCTCGCGCACCGCGGGATCGCAAGGCCAGTCAGGCGCATTGCCCAGGTCGGCTTCGGCCAGCCCCGCAACGGCCAACATGCCCTGGACGCCGACGAGATGGCGCTCCTCGCCCGAGTGACTTGCCACAGCCAGCGCCAGCAATTCGCCGTCCAGCGACAGCCCGGCGCGCAGCATGCCCACGACCTGGACCGGCTTGAGCGCGGAGCACGGATAGAACGCCGCCTCGATGTCGCCGGCCTGGAAAGCAACGCCACCGTCGGCGGACAGCACGACGACCGAGCCGTAATGCACGCCCTCGACGATGTCCCCGCGCACCACATGGGCGAGCGGGACATGGCGGGGCTCACGAATGACAGCCGCCTTTCGCGGCCTACGTTCTCGGGAGCGGGTCTCCTCTACGGGCTGAGTCACCGTCAGCCCTCGATCTCGCTGTCCGCGTCTGCCTTGTTCATCCGGCCGGAAACGGGGCGCGGAACTTAAGTGGTCCGCGGATTGCTCACTCACGTCTCGTCTCCGCATTCTGTTGAGGTCTCGTGCGGTCGGGCCGCACGATGGGGGCGGGTTGTCTCCACACGGGTCGCCACCTGCAGGATGTGCGGGTCGGCGAGGCCGCTTGCATAGCACCGCCGCACCGCACCGGCCCTGGCTGGTCCCGGTCAGGTGCGTAGGGTTTCGTAGCCACGCGACCACTGTGCCGTCACTCGTCTCATTGCTCCAGTGGATGTTTTCGAGTGACAATCGTTAGAGAAAGCGACGATTCTTTGGCTGGCTTCATGTTCGATCTCCACCGACTCCGCCTTCTGCGGGAGCTCAAGCACCGGGGCACGCTCGCTGCAGTCGCCTCCGCGTTGTCATACAGCCCTTCTTCGGTCTCGCAGCAGCTCTCGTTGCTGGAGTCGGAGGTCGGGGTCCCGCTCCTTGAGCCCGTGGGCCGACGGGTGCGTCTGACCCCTCAGGCTGAGATCCTGGTCGCTCACACCGAAGCCGTACTGGAGCGGCTGGAACAGGCCGAAGTCGACATTGCCGGCTCACTGCGCGAGCTGACCGGCACCCTGCGCATAGCGTCTTTTCAAACTGCTGCGCTGACTCTCGTCCCGACGGCACTGACGCTGCTGCGCGATGCCCACCCTCGCCTGCGCATACAGGTCACCCAGATGGAGCGTGAAGGCGCGCTGTCGGCCCTGCTCGTCCGCGATGTCGACCTGGTCATCGACGTCGAATACCCGGGTGATCCCAGCCCGCGCCCCGCCGAACTCGAGCAGGAGGTGCTCGGCCAAGAAGCCCTGCACGTAGTCGACCCGGGCGTAACCAAGGCGACCAAGCCACAGGAGATGCTGCGCATACTGGCTGATCGCCCATGGGTCATGGAACCTGAGGGAACGGCCGCCCGTAGCTGGGCGATGACCGTGTGTCGTGGCGCCGGATTCGAACCCGACGTGCGCTACGAGTCGGCCGACCTTCTTCTCCATCTGCGGCTCGCGGAACAGGGGCATGCCGCCGCACTGCTCCCAGACCTCGTATGGCTGGGTCGGCGGCCGACCATCCCCTTGCGGCCGGATCCCTTCGGTCCGCGGACGCGCACACTTGTTACCGCCGTACGCCGCGGCAGCAGCCAACACCCAGCCATCCAGGCCGGACGCCGAGCGCTCCTCAGGGCGGTTGACAAACATTTCAGCCGCGCGGCAGACGACACCTCGCCATCGTTCCCCGGGGCCGAAGATCCCGCCGCTGTCGAGAACTGATATTCGCCGAGCGGTACTTGAGGGTGAGTGCGTCGGCGATCGACCGCGCAGGCTCTGCCTCGCGGTCCCGGATCGTCCTCGATTGCGCCAAGCCCCTCGATCATGGAGGTGTCGCGTCGGCGGGCATGTCACGGTCGGCGATCTCGCGGATCTGACGGGCCCTAGCCCGGGGCCCGCGCCGGCGTGGAGCTGTCGCACATGCCTGCCCTGGCGGGATCTCCCCGGCGAACTCGGCTCGTTCCGGGCCGCCTGTAATCATCGGTTTTTCTAATGATCGACGATCGAAAACGTTCGCTGGAACAATGACAGAAGCTTCGGCACAGTGGGCACGTGCTTCGAAGCCTGGGATGCCGCTCTCCATCCGTGGCTCGGTCCGCTGCCGCCGTGTTCGCGTTCTTGAGAGATCGCCGCTCCGTCCCTGTACCCAAAATCAGCAGTCTTCGATGCCCCGACGGCGGTGAGGCATGCACGTCCGGGCTCACCGTGCCCAGCCGGATCTGACAGGCGCTCTCGAGGAGCAGCTCGCTAGCTGCTTTTCGTTTCGGCGGTTCGTCACGGCACGCACCATGTCTCTCCCGGCCGCGGTGACGAGTGCCGAAAGCAGCAGGACAAAGGGAATGAGCAATGTACACACAGACGACGTGGCGCATTTATCCGGACCCGTCGGCCCGCCCACACGTTCCAGCCTTGGTGTCGGTGGATGAAACCCCAAGTTCGGTATTGGCTACGAGGCTGGGCACAGCCGGTCTCAGTCTCGGCGCCGCTGTGCGCTGGGGAAGCGAATCAGCCTGCGCCTCCATGCTGGAACGAAGACCGGCGATGATCCTGCTCGACGCGCACTCGACGGAGGCTGACGGGCTGGTCGGACTCGTTCGGGCGGCGTCCCTTATCGCCCCCGTTGCCATCCTGCGGCACGAAGGGCGGGATGCGCTCGCCGCGTTCTCTGCCGGGGCAGTCAATGTTCTCGACCGGCAGGCACCGGCTGCTGAACTGGCCTGGCGCATCCGTGCCGACCTGAGACGCTGCCCGCCAGTACCGCCGCCCCCTGCGTACCCCCAGCGCACCGCAAGCCAGCGACTGCTGTTTCACGTGATCGCCCAGGCCCAAGCGCCCGTCTGCTGTCACTATCTGAGACTGCTCCTGGGAACTCCCAGCCTTCCGCTGACACTGCGGGCACTCAGGGCCCGGATCCAACGGCTGTTGCCCCACTTCGCTGACCACGGACTGGCACTTGACGTGGATGGACAGTGGGGACTGGTGACCTACCAGACCCGCAGCGCAGACCCTCCGGGCACGGGCGAACGCCCTTAGGAGGTTGGGGTGATGCGCGGCGGGGGCGGCGGGCATGGTGGCGGGGGTGGAAGCCGGGGTCGGGGTGGAGCCGCCGTGGGGGGTGGTGGCGGGGGCGCCGACGGAGGACGGCTGGGCTGCCGGGGCCGGAGCCGTGATGGGGCCGGGGGCGGCGGAGTTGGTGGCGGGGGCGGAGGCGGCTCGATCGCCGGCAGCAGCGGACCACCCGCGCGCAGCCGGGCAATGGTCAGCTCGTTGCGGCGGCGTGCTTGCGGGGTGTCGTCGCGTTCGTAGTCGAGCCGGATTCCGGCGAGGCCGAGGTTGTGGACGGCGAGCAGCCGGTAGCCGAGCGCGTGGGCGATCTCTTCGATCCGGCGCCGCTTCGAGGCTGTGTCATTGCCGGGCAGCAGTTCGACGCGGCCACGGCCGTCGAAGCGCGCGCGTATCTCGTCGTCCTTCACCTGACTCCACTCTCGGGAATGTTCGGCAGCCACCCGGCCTGCGACCAGACACTACCGGGCCCGGGCCGGACCGCGAGATGCCGCAGTATCCGGGTCCTGCCTCCGCTCGGCGTTCCGGGACAGCCCGCAGACAGGGGCGGGGTGGGGAAGCTCAAAACGCGTACCAGCGGACGCCTTCCGCTCCCTCCCGCAGCGACGCCACCCGCCTCGCGAACTCCTCCCGCGCCCTCGGGTTCGTCGGCGCGTGCTGCGCCACCCACGCGCAGCTCGCCGTCTCCCGTGCGCCCCGCAGTACCCCGCATCCGTCCCACTCGCGCACATCCCACCCGTACGCCCTCGTGAACGACTCGTACGCCTCCGGCGCCAGCCCGTAGCGGTCGAGCGTCAATGCCATGACCACCAGGTCGTGTTCGCGCAGGTCCTGCGAGAAGGTCTCGAGGTCCACCACGACCGGGCCGTCCGGGCCGACGTGGACATTGCGGGGGAGCGCGTCGCCGTGGATCGGGCCGGGCGGCAGGTGGGGTGTCAGTGCGGACGCCGCATCCGCGAAAGCGTCCCGGCGTTCGCGCAGATACGCCGCGTCCGCCGGGTCGATCGCGTCCCCCGCCAGCCGCAGCCACCGGTCGACACCGCCCAGTACATCCCGCCGCGGAAGCGAGAACGCGGGCGAAGGCAGGGCGTGAATCAGCCGCAGCAGCCCTGCCAGATCCGCCGGCTCCGCCTCCCGTACCGAGTCCGGCAGCCGGTGCCAGACGGTGACCGGATGACCCTCCACCAAGCGCGGCTTCGGCTCCGCCGGGCGGACGGCCGGGACCCCGGACTCCTCCAGCCAGGCTCCGACGGCCAGTTCACGTTCCGCACGTGCCAGCAGCTCCGCGTCGCGGCCGATCTTGACGACCACCTCGCCCGCCCCGAACACCGCGTTCTCGCCGAGCGCCAGCAGCGTGGCGTCGGCGGGCAGTCCGGCGGCCGCCAGTACGGCGCGTGCCCGTGTCTCGTTCATGGCGACAAAGTTTCGCATCCCCGCAGGTTGGGTTGACGAACCGACGGACCGTCAGCACGATGACGGGGCCGCCGAGGCGACCACCGGGACTGGGGGGAGTCGAATCTGTGACACTGGCGAGCACTGCGCCGCGGTCCGAGAGACAGTCGGGAAGGCGGTCGCCCGGAAAGCCGCGACCGGGAAAGCAACTCGACCACGGTGCCTGGTTCCTCGTACTGCCTGCCCTCATCCCGGTCCTCGTCCTGAGCGTCGGCCCTCTCCTCTACGGCATCTCGCTGGCCTTCACCGACTCCCAGGCCGGCCGCACCGAGCCCACCGAGTGGATCGGCACGCTCAACTTCCAGGACCTGATCCACGACACCCTCTTCTGGGACTCGTTCAGGATCGGCCTGCTCTGGGCGGCCGGCGTCACCGTCCCCCAGTTCGCGCTCGCCCTGGGCCTTGCCCTGCTGCTCAACCAGAACCTCCGCTTCCGCTGGCTGGCCCGGGCGCTCGCGATCATTCCCTGGGCCATGCCCGAAGTCGTCGTCGGCATCATGTGGCGGCTCGTATACAACCCGGACGCCGGAATTCTCAACGAGACGATCCGCGATCTCGGCCTCGGCGACGGGCGGGACTGGCTCACCGGACTGGCCACCGCCCTGCCCGCCGTGATCGTGGTCGGGATCTGGGCGGGCATGCCGCAGACCACCGTCGCGCTTCTCGCGGGCCTGCAGAACACCCCGTACGAACTCCACGAGGCAGCCGCCCTCGACGGCGCGGGCGCCTGGCGCCGGTTCCGCACGGTCACCTGGCCCGCCCTCAGGCCCGTCGCCCTCGCCATCACCGCGCTCAATTTCATCTGGAACTTCAACTCGTTCGCCCTGGTCTATGTGCTCACCAACGGCGGACCCGGTGGACGCACCCGTCTCCCCATGCTCTTCGCCTACGAAGAGGCCTTCCGCTACGGCCAGTTCGGCTACGCCGCGGCCATGGGCTGCGTCATGGTCGCGGTGATCTCGGTGTTGCTCGCCCTGTATCTCGTAGGACGGCTCAAGGGAGGCGATGAGAAGTGACGGCGCTGCGCACGAGCAGATCGGGCCGCACCGGCCAGTACCTCGCGCTTCTGTGCTACCTCGTCTTCCTCGCGTTCCCCTTCCTCTGGCTGATCTCCACGGCCTTCAAACCGCCACGCGAACTCGGCTCCCTGCACCCCACCTGGATCCCCGAGAACCCCACCCTCGACAACTTCCGCCAGGCCTTCGACGAACAGCCCCTTCTCCGGGCCGCGGGCAACAGCCTCGTCGCGGCCCTCGCCGCCGCGCTCATCGCCGTCGTGATCGCGACACCCATGGCGTATGTCATGGCCCGCAACCGCACCAAGCTCTCGACCGCCGCCACCGGCTGGGTCGTGGTCAGCCAGGCGTTCCCGTTCGTCCTGGTGATCATTCCGCTGTTCCTGATCCTCAAGAACCTGCATCTGATCAACACCCTGTTCGGTCTGATCATGGTGTACGTGGTGTGGTCGCTGCCGTTCGCGCTCTGGATGCTGGTCGGCTACGTACGGGCCGTGCCGCGCGAGCTGGAGGAGGCCGCGGCCGTCGACGGCGCGGGCAGGGCACGCACCCTCGTCTCGGTCACCGCGCCGCTGCTCGCGCCCGGCATCGTCGCCACCGCGCTGTTCGCGTTCATCACTGCGTGGAACGAGTTCTTCTTCGCCCTCGTCCTGCTCAAGACCCCGGAGAAACAGACCTTGCCGGTCGTCCTCACCCACTTCCTCGGCGCGGAGGGCGTCGCCGACCTCGGGCCGCTCGCCGCGGCCGCGTTCCTCGCGACGATCCCCTCCCTCGTCATCTTCGCGATCATCCAGAAGCGGATCACGGGCGGGATGCTCGCAGGGGCGGTGAAGTCCTGATGCGCGTACGGATGCTGACGGCGGCGGCCGCCGCGCTCACTCTTGTGCTGACCGGATGCTCGGGCGGCGGAGCCGGGAACACCGACGGGAGGATCACGCTGCGCTTCCAGTCGCTGGCCTGGCAGAAGGAGTCCGTCGACGCCAACAAGGAGCTGGTGCACGAGTGGAACGCGAGCCATCCCGGCATCCAGGTCCAGTACGTCCAGGGCAGCTGGGACAGCGTCCATGACCAGCTGCTGACCTCCTTCGAGGGCGGCGAGGCGCCGGACGTCATCCATGACGCGTCCGACGACCTCGCCGACTTCGCGTACGGCGGCTATCTCGCCGATCTCAGCGAGCTGCTGCCCCAGCGCCTCAGGTCCGACATCCCGCAACGCAGTTGGGAGACGACGACCTTCGGCAAGGGGATCTACGGCGTCCCCTTCCTCCAGGAGCCACGCGTCCTGATCGCCAACAAGAAGATCCTCGACGCGTCGGGGGTCCGTCTCCCGACGGATCGGCGGCCCTGGAGCTGGGAGGAGTTCCGGAACGTCACCAAAACACTGACGGCCGAGATGGGGCAGGGGAAGTACGGCATCGCCTGGCCGCTCAAGGAACCGGTTTCCGTCACCCTCAACCTGGGCCTTTCGGCAGGCGGGCGGCTGTTCCACCGTGGGGACGACGGGAAGGTCACCGTCGCGTTCACGGACGGCGATTCGGTGGTGCCCGGCACCATCCACGCCCAGGTCAACACCGACAAGAGCGCATCGCCCACCACCCTGGGCTCAGGCGGCTCGGACACGCTGCCCGGATTCTTCGGCGGCAAGTACGCCATGGTCCCGCTGGGCTTCTCCTACCGGCAGCAGATCGTGCAGCAGGCACCCAAGGGTTTCGAGTGGACGGTGCTGCCCGCGCCGGCCGGACCCGAGGGGCCGGCCCAGGGGGTGAGCCCGCAGACGCTTTCGGTCGCCGAGGACAGTCCGTACAAGAAGGAGGCGGCGCAGTTCATCGACTTCATGCTGCGGCCGGGGAACATGGTGCGTCTGGCGAAGGGCGACTGGATGCTGCCGACCGGCACCGAGGCGCTCGCCGATCCGGCGCTGCACACCGAGAAGGACGGGTGGGCGACGGGCGCGGCGCTCGCGCGTGAACTGCGGTCGGCGCCCGCGCAGTCGGTGCGGGGCTATCCGGAGTGGAAGGACAAGGTGGCGACGCCGGCGCTGCAGGAGTACTACAGCGGGGCGATCGGTACGGGCGAGCTGAGGAAGCGGCTGGTGAGGGACGGAAATCTGGTGCTGGCGCGCTACCAGCGGTAGGCGGGTGCCGCTGCGCGGGGGCTGCTCCCCACCCCGCCCCATCCCGTAACCAAGGGGCTTCGCCCCCTGGACCCCCGTATGCGACCTTCGGCCGCATGTCCTCAAACGCCGGACGGGCTGAATAATTCAGCCCCGCCGGCGTTTGAGGCGCGGGGTCCGGGGCGGAGCCCCGGGGAAGACCCTCAGACCCGCACCGGGTCCGGGCGGTCGTCGTCGTGGCGCGTGCCCGGGGCCGGCCGGCTCGGTGGGAGTGCCGGCTCGTCGTGGGTCAGGTCCGGGAGCCACCGCAGCCACTTCGGGAAGTACCAGTTGCGCTCGCCCAGCAGCGCCATGATCGCCGGAAGCAGCACCCCCCTGATGATCGTCGCGTCGATCAGCACCGCCGCCGCGAGGCCGACGCCCATCTGCTTCATCGACTGCATCGACAGCGTGCCGAAGATCGCGAACACCGCGACCATGATGACCGCCGCGCTCGTGACCACGCCCGCCGTCGTCACCACGCCGTGTGTGATCGCCTCCCGTGTGCCGCGCCCCGCCAGCTTCGCCTCGCGGATCCGCGACACCACGAACACGTGGTAGTCCATCGAGAGGCCGAAGAGGATCACGAACAGGAACAGCGGCAGCCAGGAGATGATCGCTCCCACGCCCTCCGCGCCGACCAGCGAGGCGCCCCAGCCGTGCTGGAAGACCGCGGTGAGGATGCCGTAGGCCGCGCCCACCGACAGCAGGTTGAGCACGATCGACGTGATCGCGATCGTCAGCGAGCGGAACGACAGCAGCATCAGGACGAAGGCGAACACCACCACAAAGGCGAAGACCGGGGTCACCGCTCCGGTGAGCTGGTCGTTGAAGTCCTTCGACCCCGCGACCTGACCGCTGATGGGCGCCTCGACGCCGTCGACCTTGCCGAGCGTCGCCGGCCGGACTTCATTGCGGAGGATGTCCAGGCTCTTCCCCGCCTTGTCCTGGTCGGAGCCGCCGACGAGCGGTACGTAGACGAACGCGAGGTTCTGCGCGTCGTGCATGACGACCTCGACCGGGCCGCGGGAGGCGCCCGAACTCACCGCACGCTCACGGAAGTCGGCGATCGCCTGCTTGACCGGTGCGGCGTTGATGTCGTCCGCCTTGACGACGACCTCCGCGGGATCCGTACCGCCCGGGAACGCCTCGTTGACCCGCTGGTACGTCGCCACGATCGGCAGCGAGTCGCCGAACTCCTGGTCCAGCGTGAAGTTCTGGGTCTTCATGCCGACCGCGGGCAGCGCGATCGCGACCAGCGCGCCGGCCGCCACCACCAGGGAGACCAGGGGCCGCTTCAGTACGCCGCCGAGCACCCGGCTCCACACCCGGCTCCCGCCGTCCGGACCGCTCGCACCGCGCTTCGCACGATTGAGGAAGGGGATGCGCCCCTTTTCCACCCGATTGCCGAGGAGCGAGAGCAGCGCAGGCAGCACCGTCACCGAGCCGACCATGGCCACGGCCACCACGATCAGCGAGGCGAGGCCCATCGACTTGAACTCGCCGATCCCGGTGAAGAGCATGCCCGCCATCGCCACACACACCGTCACACCGGAGACGACGACGGCACGTCCGCTGGTCGCGGCGGCGATCATGATCGCCGTGCGGCCGTCGCGGCCCGCCTCGCGCTCCTCGCGTTCACGCCGCAGATAGAACAAGCAGTAGTCGACACCGACCGCCAGACCCACCAGCAGCATCACGGAGCTTGCGGAGTCGCCCATCGGCATCAGATGACTCGCGAGCCCCATCAGACCCATCGTCGCCATGATGGCGGTGATGGCGAGCAGTACCGGCAGCAGCGCTGCCACAAGCGCGCCGAAGGCGACCAGCAGAATGCCGAGCGCGATCGGCACCGCCAGGAGCTCCGCCTGCTGGAAGTCGTCACCGAAGGCGTCGTCGAAGGTCTTGTTCATGCTGGCGCCGCCGATCTCCTCGATCCGCAGCTCCTTGTGCTCCTCCTGGACCTTGGCGACGGCGTTCAGGACGGGCTCTATCCGCTCACCCGCCGTCTCGGGGTCCCCGCGCACATCGAACTGGACGAGCGCACTGCGTCCGTCCCTGGAAATGCTCTTGGTGTCGTACGGAGACTTCACGCCCGTCACTTCACCGGTGCCGCCGACGGCCTTGATGACCGCGTCGACAGCCTGGCGGAACTCCGCGTCGGTCGCCTTCGCCGTTCCGTTGCGCGCCTGGACGAGCACGGACTCGCCGGCCGGCTCCTCGATGCCCGCCTCTTCCGTGATCCGGGCCGCCTGGGTGGTCTCACCCTTCAGCTGATCGCTCTCCTTGAGCTCCACCTGGCCCGCCGCCGAACCGGCCACCATGGCGAGCAGGACGAAAAGTACCCAGATCCCCACGGCGGCCCAGCGGTGCTGAGCGCTCCAGCCGCCCGCCCGCGCGGCGACTCCGCGCGGACCCCCTCCTGCGTTTGCCATGACAGCCCTGCCCCCTCACGCGTGACGTCGGCGCGGCGCCGTCGTCTTCGCTTCGAAACTAAGGGCGGAATCAAGCCTTCTCCTCCTGCTCCTCGGTGACCCCGCACGGTGTTCTCTCCTCCTTTCGGAGTGCTCGCGTCCCCGACAAGGAGGATGGAAGCCCCTTACATGTAAAGGGGTTGGGAGCAAAGTCCGACTTGTGCGGTGCTGGCCGATTCCTTATTACGAACCCTTGTTGACTAAGTCACAGCTGCATGAAGGTCTTGATCTGGGCGCGTCAATCGGTCAGGGTTTCGAGTCGGCCCCCGGAATTTTTTCGTCCGCGGGCCAATCCCCCCACAAAAACTGAATGACGAGGAGTCCCCTCTTCATGGCAACTCACAAGCGCGCGAGCAGGATCAAGCTCACCGCCGCCATAACTGCCGTGGCTGCCGCAGCCGGAGTGACCGTACTCGGCACGTCCTTCGCGGGAGCCGCAACTCCCGCCGAGGGCACCGTCTACGGCGCGAACGCCGAAGGCGCCGTCGCCGGCAGCTACATCGTGATGCTGGACAAGAAGGCCGACAAGCAGGACCTGGCCAAGGAGTACGGCGGCAAGCTGCAGCGCAACTACAGCTCCGCCATCAACGGCTTCTCCGCCAGCGGCCTTTCGGAGACCGAGGCCAAGCGCCTCGCCGCCGACCCGGCCGTCGCCAAGGTCGTCCAGAACAAGAAGTTCTCGATCAACGCGACCCAGGACAACCCGCCGTCCTGGGGTCTGGACCGCATCGACCAGGCCGACACCGCCGGCGACAAGAAGTACACCTACCCGGACAGCGCCGGTGAAGGTGTGACGGCGTACGTCATCGACACCGGAGTCCGCATCTCGCACAAGGACTTCGGCGGCCGCGCCGCGCACGGCTTCGACGCCGTCGACAACGACGACTCCGCCGACGACGGCAACGGCCACGGCACCCATGTCGCCGGCACCATCGCCGGTACCGCCCACGGCGTCGCCAAGAAGGCGAAGGTCGTCGGCGTCCGGGTACTCGACGACAACGGCTCCGGCACCACCGAGCAGGTCGTCGCGGGCATCGACTGGGTCACCAAGAACCACCAGGGCCCGTCCGTCGCCAACATGAGCCTCGGCGGCGGCGCCGACGAGGCGCTCGACGAGGCCGTCCGCAAGGCGATCGCCTCCGGCGTCACCTTCGCGGTCGCGGCGGGCAACGAGTCCTCGGACGCGAGCCAGGGCTCCCCGGCGCGTGTCAAGGAGGCCATCACCGTCGCCTCCTCCACCAAGGAGGACGCGCAGTCGGAGTTCTCCAACTTCGGTGAGATCGTGGACATCTACGCCCCGGGCTCGGACATCACCTCGGCGTGGAACGACAGCGATGAGGGCACCAAGACCATCTCCGGCACCTCCATGGCGACCCCGCACGTCGTCGGCGCCGCGGCGGTCTACCTCGGCGCCCACCAGGACGCGACCCCGGAGCAGGTGGCCAAGGCGCTGACCGACGGTGCCACGGCCGACAAGATCACCAACCCCAGCGCGGGCACGCCCAACAAGCTGCTGAAGGTCGTCGAGTAACCGACGGACCGCGACGCTGAGCCGGCGGTCGCCGTGCCCTCCCCCACGGGGCGCGGCGGCCGCCTTATGGTGTGCCCATGACCACGAGGTATGCGGCACTCCTGCGCGGGATCAATGTGGGCGGGCACAAAAGGGTCCCGATGGCCGAACTCCGTGAACTGCTCACGGAACTGGGCCACGGAGACGTCGCCACGTATCTGCAGAGCGGCAACGCCGTCTTCAACAGTGCGTCGGACGACGAGCAGGCGCTCGCCACCGCGCTGGAGCGTGCCATCCACCAGCGCTTCGGCTTCGGCGTCGACTGCCTGGTGCGCAGCGGCCCGTATCTGCAGGACGTGGTCGACGACTGCCCCTTCCCGGCCGATGAGCTGGAGGGCAAGCAGCTGCACGTCACCTACTTCTCGGAGCCCGTCGGACCCGAGCGGCTCGCGCCGTTCGACGCGGCGGCGTTCTTGCCGGAGGAGTTCCGGCTCGGCGACCGAGCGCTGTATCTGTACGCGCCCAACGGCCTTGGTCGCTCGAAACTGGCCGAAGCGCTCGGCAAACCCAGTCTGTTCAAGGGCATCGTCGCCACCAGCCGTAACTGGAACACCGTCGTCAAACTGGCGGAGCTGACCCGTGACTGACCCGGTGGAGGCGGTGAACGCCGCCATGGAGGCGGAGTTCCGCCTGCTCGACCCGGCCGTACGTCTCTCGCCGACGCGGATCGCCGAGCTGCTTCACCCGGACTACCGGGGTTGCGGCACCTCGGGCCGTATCCGGGACCGGGACGCGATCATCGAGGCTCTCGCCTCGCGGGACGCGTCCGCGCAGCGGCCGGTCACCGCCTCACGGATGCAGGGCACCCAGCTCGCCCCCGACGTGGTGCATCTGACCTTCGACACCGAGACGGGAGCGCATCGCGCCCACCGCAGCTCGCTGTGGCGGCTGACGGACGAGGGCTGGCTGCTCTACTTCCACCAGGGCACGCGCTGCGGCGGCGAGTAGACGAAATGGCCCAGTGAATCAAGCGTAGGGTGGCCCGTGGTCCGGGGCCATTCCCTGCCTACGCTGAGGCCATGAACGCCACGAGCACCGAGGCAACAAAGACCGTCGTCGACTTCTGGTTCGACCCTGCCTGCCCCTTCGCCTGGATCACCTCCCGGTGGATCCTCGAGGTGGAGAAGGAACGGGACATCGAGCTGCGCTTCCGGCCGATGAGTCTGTATCTCCACAACCAGGGCAATGAACTGCCCCAGTGGTACCGCGAGTTGGTCGACAAGTCGATCGGCCCGGTACGGGTCGCGGTAGCCGCGGCCGAGCAGCACGGTGACGGAATACTGCGCGCGCTCTACACCGCCTACGGCACCCGTATCCACGAGCAGGACAGCAAGGACTTCGACAAGGTCGTCGCCGAGTCGCTGGCCGAGCTCGGCCTGCCTGCGACGCTCGCCGACGCCGTGTACGACGAGACGTACGACGATGCCGTACGCCGCAGCCATGACGCGGGCAGGGACCCCGCCGTCGAGGCCTATGTCGGCACGCCCACCATCCATGTCGACGGCACGGTCTGGTTCGGGCCCGTCCTCAACTCCATCCCGCGCGGCGAGGAGGCAGCCCGGCTCTTCGACAGCTTCCGGGTGATCGCGGGGTACCCGGACTTCTTCGAGCTGAAGCGCACCCGCACCGGGAGCCTGAACTTCGACTGACGGCGGTGCCGCGTTCCTTCAGGTGTCGCGTTCCTTCAAGACCGGCCGGAAGCGGCGGGAATAGCTTCGCGGGCATGAACAGCATCCACACGCACCTCACCACCTGTGCCGCCGAAGCCGCCCGCGTCGCCCGCCTGGTCACCGCCGAGCAGCTGTCGGCCCCGTCCGTCTGCGAGGACTGGGAGGTCCGGGAGCTCGTCAACCACCTCGTTCTGTACACCTCCCACGGCCTGGAGCACCGCGCCCTGCGCAAGCAGCTCCCCGAGGAGCTCACCAAGCGCGACTTCACGGCGTCCGACGACTGGGCCGTGCAGTACGCGGCCCAGCTGGAGCGTGCCCTCGCCGCCTGGTCCGATCCGGCGGTCTGGGAGGGCGATGTGGACCTCGGCTTCATGACGATGCCCGCCCCCGAGATCGCCTCGCTCCTCGTCAAGGAGCTCGCCGTCCACGGCTGGGACCTGGCTCGCTCCATCGGCCAGGAATTCGAAGTCCCGGACGAGACGGGCCAGTTCGTGCTCGGGGTGGTCGAGGAGCACGCCGAGGTCTACCGCCAGTACGACGGCTTCGCCGATCCTGTCCGCGTGGGGGACGATGCCTCCGCCTTCGAGCGGGCGCTGGCGACGAGCGGGCGCGACCCGCGGGCCTGAAAGGTGGCCGCGCCTGCCGTCGCGCCGGACGGGCGGACGGGCCGGCGGACGGAGCATCGTGTGCAGTCCCTCACACGACGGAAGTCGCATGGCGCCTTATGTCCCGTTATGAGAAGGAAGTGACTTCAGTGGGTCGACGGTCCGTTTCGTGCGGTGACGGCCCCTTTGAGCTGACGCTTCCTCGGTTCGAAGGCCCTTGATAGACACGACGGGTTCGGCCACCGACCCGGCGAGAGAAGCACCGCATGATCCACGACCAGACTCCGGATCACCATGAGTTCGAGATCGACCTGACCGTCGACGAGGCCAGGCGGCGCGCCGCGGTGCTCGAGGCCGTCGGAGACGACTGGGACCCGGTGGCCGTGCTGGAGGGTGAGCAGGAGGCGTACCGCCTGCTGTACTCGAACCTGGACCCGCAGCAGCAGGAGACCTACGACCGGCTCGTGTCGGCCGGGGTCCTTCCGGGACGGGAGGGCGAGGGCCATGCTGCCGCTTGATCCGACGGCCGATGCCGGGCGCCGGGCCTGGGTGCCGTGCCCGGGATGCGCCGACCACCGGGACTGCGCCGTCTGCCTGGCGGGGCGCACCTGCAGCGACCACTGGCGCTATCTGCTGTCCAACAAGGGGAGCCTGCTCCATCTGCAGTGCTCCAACTGCGCCCATCTGTGGGCCCATGAGACCGGTTTCGGCGCCGGATCGCGCGGTGCGTGCCCGCCGTAGCGCTCGTACGTCGGCGTGATCACCCCGTAAAGGCGAGCGCAGCGCGGGCAGGCGTCCGCGCCTGCTCGTAACGCCGGAAAAGCAGCTCCGCCAGCTCCGGGGCCGGACCCAGGACGTCGGCGAGCACGTCCGCCTCCCGCGCACCCGCGGCGATGCGGTCCGGGAGGCGCCCCGGGGCGATGACATACGGCGCCACCGCCACGCGCTCGCAGCCCTCGTCGCGCAGCGCCCGCACCGCGTCCTCGGTACGGGGAAGAGATGCGGAGGCGAACGCAGGCCGCACGGCGCACCAACCGGTGTGCCGCAGCTCCCGCGCTACATCTGCGATCACTGCGATCGCCTCCGGGTCTGTGGAGCCCGCCGAGGCCAGTACCAGGCCCGTCGAGCGCTTGTGGGACGCGTCGAGCCCGGCCTCGTACAGCCGCCGTTCGAGGGCGGACAGCAGCAGGGGGGACGGGCCGAGAACATCGGCCTGGTGGATGCCCAGGCGTGGCGGGGCCTTGCGCAGTACGGCGGGGATGTCGGCCTTCGCGTGGAAGGCGCGGGTCAGCAGCAGCGGCAGCGCCACCACGTCCGATGCGCCCTCGGCCGCGAGACGCTCCAGCACCCTCGGTACGGACGGCGCGTTGAAGTCCAGGAAGCCCGTCTCCACGCGCAGCCCCGGCCGCAGCGACCGGGCACGCTCCACCAGGGCATGCACGGTCGCGGCGTGCCGCGGATCGCGGCTGCCGTGGGCGATGACGAGGAGGACGGGCCGTGGCATGAGGTGGCTCAGTTCTTGACGAGGAGTCCGCGGCTGCGCAGCACCCACCGCTCCAGCGGGCTGAAGATCAGCAGGTCGATGGCGATACCGACGATCAGGATGAGCAGGATGGCGAGGAAGACGCCCGGCATGTCGGAGTTGTTGCGGCCGTTCTCGAGCAACTGCCCGAGTCCCAGGCCGAGATCGGGGGAGGAGGCGATGATCTCCGCCGCCATCAGCGAGCGCCAGGAGAAGGCCCAGCCCTGCTTCAGGCCCGCGAGATAGCCGGGCAGTGCCGCAGGCATCACGATGTGCCAAGTGCCCTTGAGCCCGGTCGCGCCAAGGGTGCGGCCGGCCCGCAGATAGAGCGGCGACACCTGGTCGACGCCCGACACCAGGCCGTTGGCGATCGAGGGCACGGCGCCCAGCAGGATCACCGCGTACATCATCGAGTTGTTCAGCCCGAGCCAGATGACGGCCGGCGGCACCCAGGCCACGGACGGCAGGGACTGCAGACCCGACAGGATCGGACCGATCGCGGCCCGGACGAACTTCACCCGGGCGACCAGCAGCCCCAGCGGCGTACCGATGGCGAGCGCCAGCAGGAAGCCGAGCAGACCGCGCGAGACGCTGGTCCAGACGACCTCGAGCAGTGTGCCCTGGAGCCACATGTCGGACACGCTGTCCCACACCGCGGACGGTGCGGGCAGGCTTCCCTCGTCGGTGACCTTGGTCGCCACCAGGACCTGCCAGACGACGAGGACCAGAGCGACGGCGGTCAGCGGCGGCAGGATCTTCTTGACCAGCACCTCGCGCACGGGCGTACGGCGTACCTGCACCGCGTCGAGTGCGTCGAGTCCGGCTTCGAGTCCGGCCAGATCGTCGGTCTTGCCGACGGCCTTGGTCTCAGTGCTGGCCATGACGGCGGATCTCCCCACGCAGTTCTTCGGTGATCTCGACGGACAGTTCCGCCACGGCGGCGTCCTCGATCCGGCGCGGCTGCTCGATGTCCACGGTCCACTCGCGGGCGATCCGGCCCGGGCGGGAGGACAGCAGGATCACACGCTGGGCCAGCCGCACCGCCTCGCGGACGTTGTGCGTGACGAAGAGGACCGAGACGTTCGTCTCGCGCCAGATACGGGTCAGCTCGTCGTGCAGGACGTCCCGGGTGATGGCGTCCAGCGCCGCGAACGGCTCGTCCATCAGCAGCAGTTGGCTGTCCTGAGCCAGGGCCCGGGCCATGGCGACGCGCTGCCGCATACCGCCGGAGAGCTCGTGCACCCGCTTGCCGTACGCGCCCTGGAGCCGTACGAGCTCCAGCAGCCGCTGCGCCTCGGCGCGCCGCTCGGCCTTGGGCACACCGCGCAGCCGCAGCGCCAGTTCGATGTTCTTGCCCGCGGTCAGCCACGGGAACAGGGCGTGCTCCTGGAACATCAGGGCGGGCCGCCCGCCGGGGGTCGCGATGGACCCCGCGGTCGGACGGTCGAGCCCTGCCACCAGGTTGAGCAGTGTCGACTTTCCGCACCCGGAGGCTCCCAGGAGGGTGACGAACTCGCCCGGAGCGACATCGAGGGTGATGTCGTCCAGGACGAGCTGCTGCCCGGACGGTCCGGCGAAGGACTTCGAGACATGGTCGAGACGGGCGGCGTGCTCGACCGTCACGCGGTCCTCGGCCTTGGCGATCGCTGTGGCCATGGTCGTCACCTCCTGGGAAATCGGTCGGATGCGGGGTTGCCTGCGGGCTTACTTGACGCCGAGCGAGGCGTCGGCGACCTCGGGCTTGCCCTCGGCCTTGAGGACCTTGTTGAGCAGCGTCAGGTCGTAGATGCCGGCCAGGTCGGGCTCCTCCAGCAGCCCCGCCTTCACCGCGTGGTCCGCCTCGGTCTGCAGCGTGGCGGCCAGCGGGTCGTCGGTGAACTGGATCGACTTCCACGCCGGGTCGATCACCTCGGGCGCCAGCGCCTTGCCGGTGAGCTCCTTGAGCTTGGCGTTCGCGGACGCCTTCGCCTTGTCCGGGTTGGCGTTGATCCACGCGTTGGTCTTCACCGAACCGCGCAGCACCGCCTCGACGACGTCCGGGTGATCCTTGAGGAACTTCTGCGACACGATGATGTTCGTGATCACGAACTTCTTGTCGGGCCACAGCGTCGACTCGTCGAGCAGCACCTTGGCACCCTCGCTGACCAGCTTGGACGCCGTCGGCTCCGGCACCCAGGCGCCGTCGATGGAACCGGACTTGTAGGCGTCGGGGGCCACCTTGTTCTCCGTACGGACGACGGAGACGTCACCCTTGCCGCTCTGGGCGTCGACCTTCCAGCCCTTCTCGGCTATCCAGTTCAGGAACGCGACGTCCTGGGTGTTGCCGAGCTGAGGCGTGGCGATCTTCTTGCCCTTGACGTCGTCCAGGGTCTTGATCTTGTCCGGGTTGACGACCAGCTTCACACCGCCGGAGGCCGAGCCGCCGATGATGCGCAGGTTCTTGCCCTTGGACTTGGTGTAGCCGTTGATGGACGGCGAGGGGCCGATGAAGCCGATGTCGATGGAGCCCGCGTTGAGCGCCTCGATCTCGGAGGGACCGGCGTTGAAGGTGGTCGACTTGAGCGTGGTGCCGCCCAGCTCCTTCTGGATCAGACCCTCCTGGTCGCCGACCAGCGCCGTGGCGTGCGTGAGGTTCTGGAAGTAGCCGACCTTGACGGTGTCGGCGGAAAGCTTCTCGCCCTTGGCGGCGGGAGCGACCTTGTCGTCCTTCTTCGCCTCGGAACCGTAGCCGCAGGCGGTGAGTGCCACAGCGAGCAGCGGCAGAGCGGCGGCGGCCGCGATGCTGCGGCGCAGGGTCGTACGGGTGGCAGGCACGGGAGGGTTTCCTCTCGGAGGCCCGGTTCTTACGTCACATCGGACGCGGCCGGGGAGTCGGCGGTCTTCGGCGGTGCGGGGTGCGGGGGGTGCGGGCGCGCAGGCAGTGCGCGTACGTCATCGCGCACATCGCGCCACCCCGCCCGTGCCCGCGCCGAGGGTGCCGCTGCCGACGCGGCCGCCCTCCTTCGCGAACGTGCCGTAGAAGTCGGTCGTCATCAGAAGTCCCAGCCCTCGTCGTCGGCCACGTGCACGGCCTCGGCGGTCGTGGCGAAGGAGTCGCCCGCCATGCCGGCCGCCAGCGTGGTGCCGTCCGCGGGGTCGATCAGCAGGAACGAGCCGGTGCGGCGGGAGTCGGCGTACGAGTCGAGCGCGAGCGGCTCGGCCGTGCGGACCTTGACGAGGCCGATGTCGTTGGCGACCAGATGCCCGGGGTTCGGGTGCTGGGACAGGTCGTCGAGGGTGAGCCGGGAGGGGATCTCCTTGACGATCGCCTTGACCGTGCGGGTGGTGTGCTTGAGCAGCACCCGCTGGCCGACGGTGAGCGGCTGGTCCGCGACATGGCAGACCGTCGCCTCGACGTCCTGGGTGGTCGCGGGCGCGTCCCCGCTCGGCACGATGAGGTCGCCGCGCGAGATGTCGATGTCGTCCTCCAGCAGGAGGGTGACGGACTGCGGGGTCCAGGCGATGTCCACCGACTCGCCCAGCAGATCGATCCCGGCGATCTTCGACGTACGGCCCGCCGGCAGCACCGTGACCTGCTCGCCGACGCGGAACGTACCGGCCGCGATCTGGCCCGCGTATCCCCGGTAGTCGGGGTGCTCGGCGGTCTGCGGACGGATCACGTACTGCACGGGAAGCCGGGCGTGGCAGCCGGTCAGATCGTGGCTGACCGGGACCGTCTCCAGGTGCTCCAGGACGGTCGGTCCGCCGTACCAGTCCATGTTGGCGCTGGGCTCCACGACATTGTCGCCGGCGAGCGCCGAGATCGGGATCGCGGTGATCTCGGGGACGCCCAGGGACGCGGCGTAGGCGGTGAACTCCTCGGCGATCGCGGCGAAGACGGGCTCGGCGTAGTCGACGAGGTCCATCTTGTTCACGGCGAGGACGACATGCGGGACGCGCAGCAGGGCGGCGACGGCGGCATGGCGGCGGGTCTGCTCGACCACGCCGTTGCGGGCGTCGACCAGCACCACGGCCAGCTCGGCCGTGGACGCGCCGGTGACCATGTTCCGGGTGTACTGCACATGGCCCGGGGTGTCGGCGAGGATGAACCGCCTGCGCGCGGTGGCGAAGTAGCGGTAGGCGACGTCGATGGTGATGCCCTGCTCACGCTCGGCCCGCAGACCGTCCGTGAGCAGCGCCAGGTCCGGTGTCTCCTGGCCGCGAGAGCGGGAGGCGTGCTCGACGGCCTCCAGCTGGTCGGTGAGCACCGACTTGGAGTCGTGCAGCAGCCGCCCGACGAGGGTGGACTTGCCGTCGTCGACGGAGCCGGCGGTGGCGAAGCGCAGCAGGGTGGTGGCCGAGATCCCGGCGAGCTGATCGGTCGTGGTGGTGCTCATGGCTAGAAGTACCCTTCGCGCTTGCGGTCTTCCATCGCGGCCTCGGACATCTTGTCGTCGGCGCGGGTGGCGCCCCGCTCGGTGAGCCGGGATGCGGCGATCTCGGCGATCACGGCGTCGAGCGTGGTGGCGTCGGAGTCGACGGCGCCGGTGCAGGACATGTCGCCGACGGTGCGGTAGCGGATCAGCCGCGTCTGGACGCTCTCCGACTCCTTGGGGCCGCCCCACTCGCCGGCGGTCAGCCACATGCCGCCCCGGGCGAAGACCTCACGCTCGTGCGCGAAGTAGATCTCGGGCAGCTCGATCTTCTCGCGCTCGATGTACTGCCAGACGTCCAACTCCGTCCAGTTGGACAGCGGGAACACCCGGACATGCTCGCCGGGCGCGTGGCGGCCGTTGTAGAGCTGCCACAGCTCGGGCCGCTGGCGGCGCGGGTCCCACTGCGAGAACTCGTCCCGCAGGCTGAACACCCGCTCCTTGGCGCGCGCCTTCTCCTCGTCGCGCCGGCCGCCGCCGAACACCGCGTCGAAACGGTGCTGCTGAATCGCCTCGGTCAGCGGCACCGTCTGCAGCGGATTGCGCGTCCCGTCGGGACGCTCGCGCAACTTCCCGGCGTCGATGTACTCCTGCACGGACGCCACGTGCAGCCGGAGACTGTGCTGCGCCACCGCGCGGTCGCGGTACTCCAGCACCTCGGGGAAGTTGTGTCCGGTGTCCACGTGCAGCAGCGAGAAGGGGATCGCCGCCGGGGCGAAGGCCTTCAGCGCCAGATGCAGCATGACGATGGAGTCCTTGCCGCCGGAGAAGAGAATCACCGGCCGCTCGAACTCTCCCGCCACCTCGCGGAAGATGTGCACCGCCTCGGACTCCAGCGCGTCCAGGTGCGACAGTGCGTACGGGCTGGAGCCCCCGGAATTGTCTGCGGCCTCGTTCAACGCAGCGACGGCTCTCATGCCAGACCCCTCTCAGTGAGCAGCGCGTGAAGCGCCGCCGCGGACTCCTGCACGGTCTGCTGGTGCGACTCGATCCGCAGATCCGGGCTCTGCGGCTCCTCGTACGGGTCGTCGACGCCGGTCAGACCGCTGATCTCGCCGGCGGCCTGCTTGGCGTAGAGGCCCTTCACATCGCGTACGGAGCAGACCTCCACCGGAGTCGCGACATGCACCTCGACGTACTCGGTGCCCTCGGCGGCGTGGCGCTTGCGGACGGCCTCGCGGCTGTCCTCGTACGGAGCGATCACCGGCACCAGCGCCTTGACGCCGTTGGACGCCAGCAGTTCGGCGACGAAGCCGATCCGCTGGACGTTGGTGTGCCGGTCCTCGCGGCTGAAGCCGAGGCCCGCGGAAAGGAACTCGCGGATCTCGTCGCCGTCGAGCACCTCGGTCCGGTGGCCCTCGGCGCGCAGCCGCTCCGCCAGCTCGTAGGCGATGGTGGTCTTGCCCGCGCTCGGCAGCCCGGTGAGCCAGATGGTGGCCCCAGTCACGTGCTTGTCTCCCAGAATCGTCATCCGTGCAGCCCGCATTCGGTCTTGCCCCGCCCGGCCCAGCGGCCGGCCCGGGCGTCCTCGCCCTCCAGCACCCGGCGAGTGCAGGGTGCGCAGCCCACCGAGGCGTAACCGTCCATCAGCAGCGGGTTGGTGAGCACGCCGTGCTCGGCGACGTAGGCGTCCACGTCGTCCTGCGTCCAGCGGGCGATCGGCGAGATCTTGACCTTCTGCCGCTTCTCGTCCCAGCCGACGACCGGTGTGTTCGCCCGGGTCGGGGACTCGTCGCGGCGCAGGCCAGTCGCCCACGCCTCGTACGCGGTCAGTCCCTCTTCGAGGGGCTTGACCTTGCGCAGGGCGCAGCACAGGTCGGGGTCGCGGTCGTGCAGCTTCGGGCCGTACTCGGCGTCCTGCTCGGCCACCGACTGACGGGGCGTGAGCGTGATGAGGTTGACGTCCATCACGGCCTCGACCGCGTCGCGGGTCCCGATGGTCTCGGGGAAGTGGTAGCCGGTGTCGAGGAAGACGACATCGACGCCGGGGAGGGCACGGGAGGCGAGATGGGCGACCACCGCGTCCTCCATCGAGGAGGTGACGCAGAAGCGCGGGCCGAAGGTCTCGGCCGCCCACTTCAGGATCTCCAGGGCGGAGGCGTCTTCCAGCTCCCGCCCGGCCCGCTCGGCGAGTTCCTTCAGGCTCGTGTCCTGAGTGGTCGTCATATCTCGTTCCCTCCACCGTCATTGCGCTGAAGTCCGCGGGTCAGCAGCCCGAGGAACTTCAACTGGAAGGCTCGATTGCAGGCCCCGCATTCCCAGGCGCCGTGGCCCTGCTCGCTGGGACGCAGGTCCTCGTCGCCGCAGTAGGGGCAGTAGAAGGGCGCGGCACGCTCGCTCATGAGAGAGCCTCCTCGGACGCGCGGGCCGCCCAGACGGCGAAGCGCTCGTCGTCCTCGCGCTCCGCCTGGAAGCGCTTGAGCACCCGCTCGACGTAGTCGGGCAGCTCGGCCGATGTGACCTTCAGGCCACGGACCTTGCGGCCGAACCCGGCCTCCAGGCCGAGCGCGCCGCCCAGGTGCACCTGGAAGCCCTCGACCTGATTGCCCTCGTCGTCCAGGACCAGCTGGCCCTTGAGACCGATGTCCGCGACCTGGATACGGGCGCAGGCGTTGGGGCAGCCGTTGATGTTGATGGTGATCGGCTGGTCGAACTCGGGGATGCGGCGCTCGAGTTCGTCGATCAGCGAGGCGCCGCGCGCCTTCGTCTCGACGATTGCCAGCTTGCAGAACTCGATACCGGTGCAGGCCATCGTGCCCCGCCTAAACGGCGAGGGGTTGACCCGCAGGTCCAGCGCCTCCAGACCGGACACGAGCGACTCGACCTGCGCCTCCTCGACATCGAGCACGATCATCTTCTGCTCGACGGTGGTACGCAGCCGGCCCGAGCCGTGATCGGCGGCCAGTTCGGCGATCTTCGTGAGCGTGGCGCCGTCCACCCGTCCGACGCGCGGCGCGAACCCGACGTAGAAGCGTCCGTCCTGCTGCCGGTGCACGCCGACGTGGTCGCGCCACTGCTGCACGGGCTGCTCGGGGGCGGGCCCGTCCACCAGCTCGCGCTGCAGGTACTCGTCCTCGAGGACCTGGCGGAACTTCTCGGCGCCCCAGTCGGCGACCAGGAACTTCAGCCGGGCGCGGGTGCGCAGCCGGCGGTAGCCGTAGTCGCGGAAGATCGAGATGACGCCCTCGTAGACATCGGGCACCTCGTCGAGGGGGACCCAGGCGCCCAGCCGGACACCGATCTTGGGGTTGGTGGAGAGACCGCCGCCGACCCACAGGTCGAAGCCGGGGCCGTGCTCCGGGTGGTTCACGCCGACGAAGGCGATGTCGTTGATCTCGTGCGCGACGTCCAGCAGCGGCGATCCGGAGATCGCCGACTTGAACTTGCGCGGCAGGTTGGAGAAGGCGGGGTTGCCCACGATCCGGCGGTAGATCTCGTCGACGGCAGGGCTGCCGTCGATGATCTCGTCCTCGGCGATACCGGCGACGGGCGAGCCGAGGACGACGCGGGGAGTGTCACCGCAGGCCTCGGTGGTCGACAGGCCGACCTCTTCGAGACGCCGCCAGATCTCCGGGACGTCCTCGATGCGAATCCAGTGGTACTGGACGTTCTGCCGGTCGGTGAGGTCGGCCGTGCCGCGCGCGAACTCCTGCGAGATCTCGCCGATGACCCGCAGCTGATCGGTGGTCAGCCGCCCGCCGTCGATACGGACGCGCAGCATGAAGTACTTGTCGTCCAGCTCCTCCGGCTCCAGGATCGCGGTCTTGCCGCCGTCGATCCCGGGCTTGCGCTGGGTGTAGAGCCCCCACCAGCGCATCCGTCCGCGCAGGTCGGCGCCGTCGATCGAGTCGAAGCCGCGGTGGGCGTAGATCGTCTCAATGCGTGTCCGCACATTGAGACCGTCGTCGTCCTTCTTGGTCTGCTCGTTGGCGTTCAGCGGCGTCATGTGGCCAACAGCCCACTGGCCCTCGCCGCGGTGGCGTCCGGCCTTGCGGCGGGGCGTGGCGGTGGCGGGCTTTTCGGGGGTGGCGGCCATGGCGGTATGTCCTTCGAGACTGCAGGAGGGCGGCTCTGAGCTGCACACTCGCGCGGAGGCGCGACGGTGCGCAGGGGGATTGAGAAGAATGCGGGAGACTCGGCTGTGCTGTTCTTTCAGCAGGCCGGACAGATGGCGCTGGACATGCGGCCGAGGTCGACGTGCCGCCGACTCACCAAGGCAATTCCAGTTCCAGACATGACGGAAGCGTGTCATGGCGGTCCAAGGGCAGTCCACCATTATCCAGAATGTGGACAAGACCGTCCCGCATCACGAGACGGTGTGGCGCCCGTCACTCAGCCGTGCGCACCGGGCCAGGGGCCGGGCGTGGCCGTCTCGGGCTCCTGCTCGACCTTCGTGTCGAACAGAGTGAAGCCCCGCCGCAGATAGTTGTCCATCGCATGCGGGCCGTCCTTGGAGCAGGTGTGCAGCCAGACCCGCTTCGTCGGCGGGAGACCCGGCCATCGCTCCGCCAGGTCCCAGGCCCTCGCGACTCCATAACTGAGCAGATGGCCGCCTATGCGGCGGCCGCGGAAGGCCGGGACCAGGCCGAAGTAGACGATCTCGACGGAGCCCCCGTCCTGCGCCTCGAGCTCCACATAACCGGCCGGGGTGCCCTTCTCGTACGCCACCCAGGTCTCGGTGCCCGGCCGCGCCAGCAGTTCCTCCCACTGCGCGTACGTCATGCCGAGCCGGTCGTTCCAGTGGATGTCACCGCCGACGGCCGAGTACAGGAAGCGGCTGAACTCGGGCGAGGGCACCTCGGCGCGGACGATCCGCAGATCTCCTTCGGGCGCGGGGGGCGGGCGAAGATCCGCGGGCGAGGTCTGTTCCAGGGACCACGTGGTCACAGTGATGCTCATGTGCGCCAGAAAATCACGCCACCGTGAACTGGCCAAAGGCGGTGCCGGAGCGTGCGCGCGCGGTCACCGCTCCCCGCGGCGCGCACGGCGCACCGCCGGGGCCGTCGAGTGCGGCAGCAGCTCGGCCGGCTCCGGCGGCCCGACCAGCTCCACCTCGACATCCTCTGCGAAGCGGTACGGGCGGTGCGCCAGCACCTGTGCCAGATGCCGCCGCAGCCGCGACATCTCGGCCCGTACCGTCACCGTCCGCGTCGGGTCCTCGAAGATGTCCTGCGCCAGCTGCGCCGCGCTGCGCCCGTCGCGATACAGCGCCAGGACATACAGCAGCTCGGCATGGCGCGGGCTGAGCTCCTTGGCCCAGCTGCCCGCCTCGCCCGAGACGGTCACAAAAGGCCGCCGGGGCAGGCTGAGATCCAGAACCACCCGGGTCGGCGCAGCGGTGGACCGCTCTTCCGGCCGCACCAGCCAGCCGCCGGGCAGCGGTTCGACCGAGCACATGCCCAGCGAGGGCAGCCAGACGCGGCTGCCGAGGGACTTCGGCAGCGGCAGCCGGCCGGGCGGCTGCATCCCGGTGACCGCGGCGGGCCAGCCGTTCACATCCACGGCCAGCGCACGGCCCGTCAGCCGCGCGAGCAGTGGCGACGCCACCGTTCGCAGCCGGTCCAGCGCCGCGAAGTGCGCGTTGCGCAGCTCCGCCTCCGCGAGCCGGGTCACTGTGGTGACCAGCTTGAGGGTCGCCGGATGCATCGTGGCAAGCGGTCCGCTGACGTCGACCACCCCGATCAGCCTGCCGTCGCGCGGATCGGTGACCGGAGCGCCCGCACAGGTCCAGGTGTCGTGGGTCGAGACGAAGTGCTCGGCGGAGTGCACCTGGACGGGCCGCCGGGAGACCAGGGGAGTGCCGACGCCGTTGGTGCCGACGAGGCTCTCGTTCCAGTCGGCGCCCAGGACGAAGCCGTGCGCGTCGCCCTTGCGCAGCACCGACGACTTGCCCTCGCGCCACAGCACCCGCCCCTCGGGGTCCGCGACGACCATGATGTGCTGCCCGGCCTCCGCGATCGAGACGAGACCGTCCCGCAGGACGGGCAGCACCTCCCGCAGCGGGGATGCCTGCCGACGGCGTTCGATCTCCTCCATCGGGAGCAGCCCGGCCCTGCGGTCCCGGTCGGGATCCACACCGCGGCGCAGCATCCGCTGCCACGACTCCTCGATGTCGGCCCGCGGGGCGACCCGGGACCGGCGCCCGCTGAGCGCGGCGTCCCGTACCCCCTTCAGCAGCCGGGTGGCTTCCCCGGTGTCCATGCCGGAGAGCCTGGCCAGGTCGAGCGGTGTGTTGTGCACTGGGTCCTCCTGGGCGACGCCAGCGTCCGAGCGTGGGGGCAGCCTGGCTCAATCCTGCCCCTCGCGGGCGGGCCTCCGTGGCGATACGGCGGACAAGGCTGCAACCCTTTGCAACCCTCGCGAACGGGCGTGCACTTGTACGAAAGTGACGGTGCACCGGTTCGCCGGTGGTCGTGCACCGCACAGCGGGCGCATGACGGAGCGCGGGGTGGTGCCGTGTCGGCGCAGCACCACCCCGACAGCCCTGGGGCGTGTTTGGGAAGTCGCTCCTCCCCTGCGACGCCTGGCACGCCCCAGCTGCCTGTCACACCACGGCTCGCGCCCGCTCCACGACCGACGCCAGATCGAGCGTGTGCGGCAGCGTGCCGAAGGCGGTGCCCCAGTCCCCGCCCAGCCGTGAGGCGCAGAACGCGTCCGCCACCTCCGGCGGCGCCCAGCGCACCAGCAGCGACCCCTGAAGCACCAGCGCCATCCGCTCCACCAGCCTGCGCGCCCGTGCCTCGATGCCGTCCAGATCGGCCAGTTCACTCAGCAGATCCTTGATCGCCGCATCGAGCCGGTGATCGGCGCCCCGAGCCTTTCCGACCTCCTGGAGGAAGGCGTTCAGCGCCTGCGGCTCCCTCTGGATCGCGCGCAGCACGTCCAGCGCCTGTACGTTGCCCGAGCCCTCCCAGATCGAGTTCAGCGGCGACTCGCGCAGCAGCCGCGGCAGCCCCGACTCCTCGACATAGCCGTTGCCGCCCAGACACTCCAGGGCCTCGGCCACGGTCGGCGTGCAGCGCTTGGTCACCCAGTACTTGGCGGCGGGCACCGCGAGCCGCAGGAAGGCCCGCTCCTCCTCCGTATCGGCGTCGTACGCGGCGGCGAGCCGCAGCGCCAGCGTCGTGGCCGCCTCCGACTCCAGCGCCAGATCGGCCAGTACGTTGCGCATCAGCGGCTTGTCGATCAACAGCCCGCCGAACGCGCTGCGATAGGCGCTGTGGTGGATCGCCTGCGCCACGGACTGCCGGATCAGCGCGGCCGATCCCACGACACAGTCCAGCCGGGTCGCCGCCACCATCTCGATGATGGTGCGCACCCCGCGGCCCTCCTCGCCGACCCGGCGCGCCCAGGTGCCCTCGAACTCGACCTCGCTCGACGCGTTGGACTTGTTGCCCAGCTTGTCCTTGAGCCGCTGGATCCGGAACACGTTCCGGGTCCCGTCCTCAAGGACCCGCGGCACCAGGAAGCAGGTCAGACCACCGGCTGCCTGGGCGAGTACCAGAAAACCGTCACACATCGGAGCGGAGCAGAACCACTTGTGACCGGTGAGCAGGTACTCCCCGTCGCCGGCGATCGGCTCGGCCCGGGTCGTATTGGCCCTGACGTCGCTGCCGCCCTGCTTCTCCGTCATCCCCATCCCGAACAGGGACCCCGCCTTCACCGAGGCGGGCCTCAGCCCCTGCTCGTACACCTCGGACGTCAGGCGCGGCTCCCACTCGGCGGCCAGCGCCGGGTCCGTCCGCAGCGCGGGCACCGAGGCGTGTGTCATCGACACCGGGCAGCCGTGCCCGGCCTCGGCCTGCGTCCACACCAGGAACCCGGCCGCCCGGCGCACATGCCCGGCCGGCCGGCCCCAGGCATTGGTCAGCCCGGACGAGACGGCCTTGCCCAGCAGCCGGTGCCAGGCCGGATGGAAGTCGACCTCGTCGATCCGGTTCCCGTACCGGTCGTGCGTCCGCAGTTTTGGCGGATTCTCGTTGGCCTGCACCCCCCATTCCTGGGCCTGGGCGGAGCCTGCGGTGCGCCCGAGGAGCGAAAGGTCCTCCCTTACACCGTCGAGGAGTTCGGGAGCGACATGCCGCTCCACGCCCTCCGTGAGGGCCTGGTCGGACGTGTAGACGTCGTACCCCACCAGGGGCGGAGCCTGGTTGGTCACTGTGTGGGTGCTGGGTGCCATGCCGCTACGGTAAGGAGGTGCAGGCAGCAAACGAAACACCCGAGCGGCCATCGGGCCGACTCCACCGGGCCCGGGTCCTCTACCGCAACGTCTCGAAGCGGAAGATGGCATGGCTGCTGCTGAAAGACACGGTCAATTCGTGCATCGAGTACCGCATCCTCGGCCTCGCCGCCGAGGCGGCGTTCTTCACCCTGCTGTCGCTGCCGCCGCTGCTGCTCGGCATGATCGGTCTCCTCGGCTACGTCGACGACTGGACCGACACCACGACCGTCGCCTCGATCGAGGAGAACATCCTGGACGCCGTGGGCACGGTGCTGTCCCAGCGTGGCGTCAACGAGATCGCCAAGCCCCTGCTGGAGGACGTCACCCACGGCGGCCGGCCGGACATCATCTCCATCGGCTTCGCCATCGCCCTGTGGTCGGGATCGCGGGCGGTCAACGTCTTCATCGACACGATCACCGTGATGTACGGCCTCGACGGCCAGCGCGGCATCGTCGCCACCCGGCTGCTCGCCTTCCTGCTCTACATCGTCGCCCTGCTGATCGGCGCGGTGGTGCTCCCCCTGGCGGTCGTCGGCCCTGACCGGGTGGTGGAGCTCGTCCCGTGGGGCACGGAAGTGGTCAGCGTCCTGTACTGGCCGGTGGTCACCCTGCTCTCGGTCGCCTTCCTGACCACGCTCTACCACGTGTCCGTCCCCGTCCGCTCCCCGTGGATCGAGGACGTCCCGGGCGCGCTGGTGGCGCTGGGGATGTGGGTGCTCGGCAGCTTCCTGCTGCGTATCTACCTCACCAGCACGGTCGAGGGCCCCACGATCTACGGCTCGCTCGCGGCCCCCATCGCCGTCCTGCTCTGGATCGGCCTCACCGCCTTCGCGGTCCTGGTGGGCGCGGCGGTCAACGCCGCGATCGACCGCGTCTGGCCGTCGGTTGCCACGGCGGCGGCCCGCGCGGCCAACGAGCGGCTGCGCGCGGCCAACGCGGCGGAGCTCGTGGCACGGGCGAAGGCGGCGCATGTCTTCAATGACGACGGCGAGGACGACGAGGAGGACGAAGACGGCGAGGGGGACGGGGGAGGCGGCGGGGACATGCCCTCGGAGTTCCCCGAACGGTGGTCGCGCTTCCTGCCGCCCGACGACGTGAGGTCCCGGCTGCACACGGGCCGGGACAACGGGCGGGACAGCCGCGACAAGGAGAACAAGGACTAGGTTCTGTCCGGCCGGGCGGTAGCCGGACCTGACACCCAGGGGTGCGTCCCCGCGTCAACCGGCCCTGATGTCAGGTGGTCCCGGCCCGGATCGCCGTTTCGAGCACGTCGAGCACGGTGTCGCGAAGCAGCTCCACCTTGTAGCGGGTCTGCGGCAGCGGTGAGCAGTGTTCAGTGGCCGCGGTCGCGGCGGTGAACAGGTTCTCGGGGGTCGGCTCGCGCCCGAGAAGGGCATCCTCGACGTCCGGCAGCCGCAGCGGGGTGTGGGCGATGCCGCCCGCGGCGACGGCGACCGTGGTGACGATGCCGTCGGAGACGATCACGCGGGCCACCGCTTCGACGAGTGGCCATTCCGCCTTGGCGCGGCTGATGGCCCGGTTGTACGCGGCACGTTCGCCGGGGACGGGAGCCGGTAGGGTGACGGCGGTGAGGATCTGCTGCGGGGCGAGCAGATGGTCTCGGGTGGGGTCGGATCCGTCACCGTACAGTTCCGCCACGGGGAGGGTTCCCCGTTCGTGAACGTCGACCTGGGCGTCGTAGCTGAGCAGGGCGATCGCGATCGACGAGGGGTGCGGTGCGATGCAGGGGCCTTGGTCGATCACCGCGGCGTGCAGGTGGACCCCGGTGCGCGCCGGACAGCCGTCGCCGCCGTCGCGGTAGCAACTGAAGTGCGGATTGCGGTAGTACCAGCAGCGGTTGTGCTGGAGCAGATTGCCGCCCAGGGTGCCTGCGCTACGGATCTGCGGTGTGGCCAGGGCGCCCGCGGTCATCGTCAGGGCCGGGTAGTCCGCCTGAAGCCAGGGGTCCTCGGCGAGTTCGGCCACACCGGTCAACGCGCCTATCCGCGTGGTCCCTTCGGCCTGGCGGGTGATGCCCCGCAGGGCGGGAAGCAGGGGAATCTGGACGGACGCGCCGCGCGTGACTCCGCCACGCCGGCGGGCGACGGTGTCGGTGCCACCGGCGCGCAGTTCTCCGCCGTTGTCGGCGACGACCGCCGCGGCCTCGTCGAGAGTGAGGGGCTGGTTCACGGGCGCAGTCCTTCCAGGAGGCGGTCCGGGCGGATCGGCAGATGGTGGGGGCGCCACCCGGTGGCGGCGTGGACGGCATTGCCGATGGCTGCCGCTACCGGCATCGTGGAGACCTCTCCCAGGCCGACCCCGCCGCCGTCGGCGTGCTCGAAGCCCGCCTCGTGGAAGTGGATGTCGATCTCGGGGATGTCGCCGATGCCGGGGATGCGGTAGTCCTCGAGGTTGTCGCTCAGCACGACACCGGTCAGCGGGTCGGTGATGCGCTCCTCGTACAGGGCGTACCCGATGCCTTGGATGACACCGCCCTGGCACTGGCTGCGGGCCAGCACCGGCGAGTAGATGTGGCCGGCGGCGATCCCGCCCCACACGCGCGTGACCCGTGTCCGGCCGAGGCGGGTGTCGACCTCGACCTCGGTGACATGGACGGCGCCGCTGAACCCCCGGCCGACGACCAGGTGGTCGAGTTCCACGGGCGTGACATAGCCACGGCGGTCCCGTGGACGGCGGCCGACCACCCGAAGGCCCTCGGCGTCGGCGAGACGCTGCTCCAGTGATCCGCCGGTGCCGCGCGATTCGGCCTTGTCGGCCAGCGCGGAACGCAGGCGAACGGCCGCGTCACGGGCGGCCGGGCCGATGGAGGGGGTGGTGCGGCTGCCGCCCGAAGCGGGCCCGTGGACGGTCCCGGTCCTGCCGATTTCCACCCGGACCCGCCCCGGCGGCAGGCCCAGTTCGGAGACGATCACATCCGCGATGACGGACCGGGAGCCCTGGCCCATGTCCTGGGTGGTCGTCCGGGCGACCACGATGCCGTCCTCGACGGTGAGCTCGATCTGCGTGCCGCGGTCGAGGAAGTACATCCAGTTGGCGGCGGCGACGCCCACACCGCGCCGGAAGCGACCGGTCTGGGAACCGGCGGCGGGCCGCCCGGTCCACATCGGAAGAGCCGCTGCCCGGTCGTACAGGGCCCGCCGCTTGGAGTTGCCGTCCCAGCGGTGGCGCAGCGCGATGGGATCCTCCCCGATGCGGTGGGCCATTTCGTCGACGGTCTGCTCCAGGACCCAGGCCAGCGGCGGTCCGCCCGGCCCGCGGAACGGGGTGGCGGGAGGCCGGTGGGTGACGATGTCGTAGTCCCTGAGCCGCCGCGGGGCGTGCCCGTACATGAACCGGCCCAGCGCGGCCACCCCCGAGCCGATGGAGGTGCCGCCGTCTCCGTGCACATCAAGGGTCAGCGCGGCCAGCTTCCCGTCGGCGTCGGTGAGCATGGCGATCTCGGCCCGGGCGCCGGGCCGGTAACCGCCGTCGGTGAGTTCCTCGGCCCGGCCCAGGACGACCCGCACCGGGGCGGCATGGCGCCGGGCCAGTTCCGCCGCGGCGACGATCTCGCTGGTCAGGGTGAGCTTCGAACCGAAGCCGCCTCCGACGTGCTCCGCGGAGACATGCACCTGCCCGGGCTTCAGACCGAATCGCTCGGCGGCCCGCTCGGCGACCACGCCGACGGCCTGGGTGGATACCCAGAGATGAAGCTCGCCGCGCTTGTCCCACGAAGCCAGGCACGCGTGCGGCTCCAATGGGGTGTGCACCTGTGGTTCGGCGGTGAACGTGGCCTGGACCAGCCGGTCCTCGCCCTGCTCACGGGCCTGCTCGATCCTCTTGACGGCGAGGCCGCTGCGCCAGTTCATCGGCACCGGGCCCCGTATGTTCCCGTGCCACCTCGCGGGAATCGAAAGCCCCTCGGACGAGCTGGGAGCCTGCTTCCGCTCCTGCTTGGTGGGATAGACCACGGGACTGTCCGGGAGCTCGGCGCGGTGCAGGTCCACGACACCCGGCAGTACCTCGTAGGCCACCTGTACCCGCTCGGCGGCGGCCTGGGCCGCGGGCAGGCTCTCGGCGGCCACGGCGGCGATCGGCTGGCCGACGTAGCGGACCGTACGGTCGGCGGGCAGGAGATCGACCACCCGGTCGCCGCCCGTCACCGACGTGACCCGGGCGTGCGGGTGCCGGGAGCGGACGATGACCCCTTCGAGGAGGCCGTCCATGTGGACATCCGTCGTGTACAGCGCTGTGCCGTTGATCTTCGCCATCGCCTCCACGCGGGGTGGCGGAGCGTCATCGGTGTCGTGGGCGCCGGTACAGGCCGCGGCGACGGCGGCGTAGATCCCCTCGTACGCGCCACAGCGGCACAGGTGTCCCGCCAGCGCGGAGGCGATCTCGGCCCGCGACGGGGCGGTGTCGCCGTGCTCGGCCCGCCAGCGGTCCACGAAGCTCGTCGCCTCCATGACGAAACCGGGCGTGCAGTAGCCGCACTGCAGCGCGTCATGGGCGGCGAACGCCCTCTGCACAGGGTGCTTGCCGTGCAGACCTTCCACGGTGGTGACGGACGCGCCCTCCAGGGCCGACGCCGGGGTCAGGCACGCCACCGTGGGGACACCGTCGACGTGCACGGTGCACGCCCCGCACACGCCCGCCCCGCAGACCAGCTTGGTCCCCGTCAGACCCAGCGTCTCGCGCAGGAGCTGGACCGCGGTGGCGTCCGCTTCATCTCCGACCTGACGGGCGGATCCATTGACCGTGACATCCATGGGCAAAGTCCTTGAAAGATCTGGGAGGGGAGAAGTGGCTCTTCGGCCTGCCGCTGCCGCGCGGCCCGCTTGTTGCAGTCGGGACCACTGTGGTGGTTCGGGGGCGCGACGGGATGAGTAACTTTTGCTCATTTCGCTCTGGCGCGCGGCTCCGATCAGCTCCTCCCGCCAGTAAACCGTCGCGATCGCGCGGCCGCTCGTCGGCGAAACCGGGCACCCCTCGCGGTCGCCCGTACCGTCCAGCGCCTTGAGCATTCTGACGTTTCGTGCATAGAGTGTCAGTGTGAGCTCCCGACTCGACCAGGTACTCGACGCGGCATACGAGACCTTCACCAAGCACGGTGTGCGCCGCGCGACCATGGAGGACATAGCCAAGGCGGCGGGCATGTCCCGCGCCGCCGTCTATCAGTACGTACGCAACAAGGACGACGCCTTCCGGCGGCTCGCCGAGCGCCTGCACGGCCAGGCGCTGGTCCGGGCCAGAGAGGCCGCGGCCGCCGACGGCACCGCCCGCGAACGCGTCCAGGGGATCCTCGGGGTCAAGCTCGGCCTCTTCCAGAAGGTCGTCGAGGACTCTCCGCACGCCGCGGAGCTGATCGATGCCGCCGACCGGCTGTGCGGGCCGATCGTGCAGCAGTTCACCAAGGACCTGCACGCATTGCTCGCCGAGGCTTTCGCGACGGCCGGCACCCGGACCGTGACCCCGGCCCAGGCCGCCGACATCGCCATCGCCCTCGTCCGGGGGCTGGAACTGACGCCCGAGGCCGCCGTGCTGCTGCGCCCCGCCGCCGACGCCCTCATCGTCGGACTCACCGGGGAAGACGGCCCATGACGATGGCCGGCCCGGTGACAGCGCCCGGCTTCACGGATGTGTTCGTGGGCCGGGGCGGGCAGTTGGAGCTGTTCGCCCGCGGGCTGGCCGACCGGCGGTGCCGGGGATTCGTGGTGGCCGGGTCGGCGGGTGTGGGCAAGTCGCGGCTGGTGGAGGAGTGTCTGGCGCGGGCGGAGGGGGCGGGGTTCCGGGTTGCGCGCGCGACGGCGAGTGCCGCCGCGGGGGCGGTGCCCTTGGGCGCGATCGCGCATCTGGTGCCGGCGGGGGTGGATCTGTCGGATCCGGTGGTCGGCTTCGCGGCGGTGGCGCGGCGGTTGGCCGGACCGGACGCACGAGCGCTGGTGCTGCTGATCGATGACCTGCACCTGCTGGATGCCGCCTCCGCGGTGCTGCTGCGGCAGTTGATGGATGCGGGTGTGGTGCGACTCCTCGGGACCTTGTGTACCGGCGCGCCGGTGGGGGAGGCGGTGGACGCGCTGTGCCGCGGGGACGCGGTGTGGCGCGTGGAGCTGGCGGAGCTGGACCGTGGCGAGGCCGAGGAGCTGCTGGGGGCGGTGCTGGGTGGTCCCGTGGCCCAGTGGGCAGTACGGGAGTTGCACGAGGCCTGCGGCGGCAATGCGCTGTATCTGCGGGAGTTGGTCACCGGGGCGCTCGAGCGGGGTGCCCTCGTCAGCGACGGGGAGATCTGGCAGCTGGAGCGGGGGCCGGTCCGGGGGACAGCACGGCTGGCCGAGCTGATCGGCGCTCGGCTGGCCGCCGCCGGTGCCGCGGCACGTCCCGTACTGGAACTGCTGGCGCTGTGCGAGCCGCTGCCACTGGCCGATGCGGAGCAGGCCGCGTCGCCCGCGGTGGTGGCCGGTCTGGAGTCCGCCGGTCTGGTGCGCGCGGGGCTGGACGGACGCCGCACATCGGTGACGCTGGCACATCGGCTGTACGGGGAGGTGCTGCGGGCGGAGCTGCCGGTGCTGCGGCGGCGGGAATTGCTGTGCCGGCAGGCGGCGCGGGTCGAGGCGCGCGGGCTGAAGCGCCGTGACGACGCACTGCACGTCGCGTCCTGGCGGCTGGCGGCGACCGGCACGGCCGATCCGGCGATGCTGGTCCGGGCGGCGGCGCAGGCCCGGTACGCCCACGATTACAGGCAGGCCGGCCTGCTGCTGGTGGCCCTGCCCGAAGAGCATCACACCACCGCCACCCGGCTGATGCTGGGCGAGACGTACTTCGAGCTGGGGGATCCGCAGCGGGCCGAAGCCGTACTGGCCTACGCCGCCGCGGATACCACGGGCGAGCAGGACCAGCTGGCCGTCGCGATGGCGCGGAGCTTCAATCTCTTCTGGGGAGCCGCGCAGCCGGACGAGGCACTGAAGGTCAATGACGCCGCCCGCGCCCGGGTCACGACCGCGGACGGCCTGCGGATGCTGGACCACAACGAGGGGTCCATGCGGATCGCCTCGGGCGAGCCCGCCCGTGGGCTGGCCCTGCTGGAGGACCTGGAGGAAGACATCCACCAGGCTCCGGACCCGGTGGCCTGGCTCACCGGCGCCATGATGAAACCGCTCGGGCTTGAACTGGTCGGCCGCACCGGCGACGCGGTGGCCTGGGCCGAACGCGCCCACGCCGCCCATCTCTCGGTCGGCCACCAGACCCTCAGTCCCCACCCGGCAGTCCAGCTCACCTTGGTGAACCATGCTCTGAGCAGCCTCGGACGGCTGGCCGAAGCCCGTGAGGCGGGCCTGCGCGGATACGCGGAACTGGCCGGGGCCAGCACGACTCCCGTCCACCAGATCTGGCTGGCCTTCAGTCTGGGCCGCACCGAGTGGCTGGCCGGGCATCCGGCGAGCGCGCGCCGCTGGTACGCCGAGGCCGCCGCGCTGGCCCGTACGCACCAGCACATCAGACCGCTCGGCCCGGCGCTGAGCGGCCTGGCGGCCTGCGCGGCGGTACTCGGCGACCTCGACGCGGCCGAACAGGCCTGTGCCGAGGCCCGGGACTGCCTGTGGCCGGACGTCTTCGCGGGCGAGGAGCTCCTGGGAGAGGCCTGGCTGCATGCCGCCCGGGGACACTTCGCCCAGGCCCGCACCGTCCTGACCGGCGCGGCCCGGCGCGCCCGCGCCGCCGGCCTGGTCACCCCTGAGGCCATCCTGCTCACGGACATCGCCCGTCTCGGCGGCGCCAAGGAGGTTTCCGGGCGGCTGTCCGAACTCGCCCGGCACAGTGACAGCGCCCTCACCCGCGCCGGCGCCCGCCTGGCCGCCGCCCTGGCCGCCGACGCCCCCGACCAACTCCTCGCCGTCGCCGCCGTATTCGAGCAGGCCGGTGCCGACCTGCCGGCCGCCGAAGCGGCCGCGGCAGCCGCTTCCGCGTGGCAACACGCCGGCCGGTCCCGCCGTGCCACCGCTGCCGCCGGCCGGGCCGCCGCCATCGCCGGCCGCTGCGAGAACGCGCGTACCGCTCTGCTGACCGCCGCGGCGCCCACCGCCGCGCTCACCGCCCGCGAACGCGAAGTCGCTCTCCTCGCCGCCGTCGGCACCCGCAGCAAGGACATCGCCGACGGGCTGCAGCTGTCGGTGCGCACCGTCAACAACCACCTCCAGCACGCCTACGCCAAACTCGGCGTCACCACCCGCCGCGAACTCGCCACCGCCCTCGATCGACGTGTTCAGGCGGACGAATCGGATGTCGTCGGGCACATGGGCTTTTCCCGGGGCGTCACAGATTCGTAAGGGGGACCGGGGCCCGGACCGCTGGCGGCACAGAGCACACTTGCGGTATGCACAACATTCTCGTCGTCGACGACGATCCGACCGTCGCCGAAGTCGTCACCGGCTATCTGCAGCGCGCGGGCTTCACCGTGGACCGGGCCGCCGACGGGCTGCAGGCGCTGCGGATCGCCGCCGACCGGCTGCCCGATCTGGTCGTCCTCGATCTGATGCTGCCGGGGATGGACGGCCTGGAGGTGTGCCGCAGGCTCAGGGCCGGTTCCTCCGCCAACGTTCCGGTGATCATGCTGACCGCCCGCGGCGACGAGGACGACCGGATCCTCGGGCTCGAAATCGGGGCGGACGACTATGTGACCAAGCCGTTCAGCCCGCGCGAGCTGGTGCTGAGGGTCGAGTCCGTACTGCGGCGCAGGGGCGCCGTCGGCGAACGGCGGACAGGGCCCGAGCTGACCGCCGCGGGCATCGTGCTGGACCCGGCGGCCCGGCGCGCCACCAAGGACGGGCGTGAACTGGGCCTGACCCTGCGGGAGTTCGACTTGCTCGCGCATCTGATGCGGCACCCCGGCGAGGCGATCGGCCGGGAGCGGCTGATGCAGGACGTGTGGGGCTGGGAGTTCGGCGACCTGTCCACCGTGACGGTCCATGTACGGCGGCTGCGCGGCAAGATCGAGGACGATCCGGCCAGGCCCCGGCTGATCCAGACGGTGTGGGGCGTGGGCTACCGCTTCGACGTGCCGCGGGAAGAGGTACGGGGGGATGGCGGTCCGCCGGAAGACGTGCCGCGGCAAGACGGTCCGCGCGAAGAGGTGCCGCAGGACCGCGGCGCGCTGCCGCGAGAAGAGGCCTGACCACCATGAACGACATGCTTCTCATCGCCCTGTTCGCCTTCCTCGGGGCCGCCGCCAGCGGTCTGCTCGGGGCGCTGGCCCTGCGTCTGCTGCGCCACCGGTCCGTCGCCGTCTCGCTCACCGTCGTCGCCGCCGTCGCGGTCACCGCCATGCTCGCCGGGACGCTCGCCGTCGCCCAGGCGATGTTCCTGTCCCCGCACGACCTCACCGTCGTCACCACGGTCGTCGCCATGGCGGCGGTCGTCTCGCTCGCCACCGCACTGCTGCTCGGCCGCTGGGTCGTCGCGCGGAGCCGTGAACTCACCCTGGCGGCACGCTCGTTCGGCGACGGCGGCTCCTTCTCCGCCCCCGACGGCACCTCCACCGCGGAACTGGCCGCGCTCAGCCGCGAACTGGCCGCCACCAGCGACCGGCTCGCCGCGTCCCGCGAGCGCGAACGCGCCCTGGAGACCTCCCGTCGCGAACTCGTCGCCTGGATCTCGCACGATCTGCGCACCCCGCTCGCCGGACTTCGCGCCATGTCCGAGGCCCTGGAGGACGGGATGGTCGCCGACCCGGCCCGCTACCACCGCCAGATGCGCACCGAGGTCGACCGCCTCAACTCCATGGTCGGCGACCTCTTCGAGCTCTCGCGCATCCACGCGGGCACACTGGCCCTGACACCCACCCGGATGTCGGTGTACGACCTGGTGGGGGAGGCGCTGGCCGGTGCCGACCCGCTGGCCCGCGAACACGGCGTACGGCTCGTCGGGGACATGGTCGAGCAGGTCCCGGTCGAGGTGGACGGCAAGGAGATGACCCGTGTCCTGGCCAACCTCCTGGTCAACGCCATCCGCCGGACACCCGCCGACGGCACGGTCGCCGTCGCCGCCGAACGCCGCGAGGACTGGGTGGTCCTCTCCGTCACCGACGGCTGCGGCGGCATCCCGGAGGAGGACCTGCCGCGGGTCTTCGACACCGGGTGGCGCGGCACCCAAGCTCGTACGCCCCCGGCGGGCGCGGGTCTCGGCCTCGCCATCGTCCGCGGCATCGTCGAGGCGCACGCGGGCAAGGCCGACGTACACAATGTGACCGGCGGCTGCCGCTTCGAGGTGTCGCTGCCCGCGGCGTAGGTCGTGTGGGGCGTTGTCGTCAAAGGCCGGACGGGCTGAGAATTCAGCCCGTCCGGCCTTTGAGATGCGAGGTCCGGGGCGGAGCCCCGGTGGGTCAGTTCGCTGCGGCCGGCGCCGGCGACGCCGTGCTCTTCCCCTCCGCCGCTGCGGGCGCAGGAGCGAGAAGCCGCTCGGCGAAGTGGCCGAAGACCAGTCCGAAGACGGTCCAGACCGTGACCTGGATCGCGAGCGTCGCCAGTCGGAACTCCCAGACCACCGAGGCCGGGAAGCCCTTCGGTACCTCGTTGAACGAGGGCAGGAAGGCGAACGCGACCCCGGCGGCGACGACGAACGCGGCCGCGGCGGCGACGGTCGCGTTCCAGTTGCCCAGCCTGGGGGCCAGGCGCTTGCCGAGGATCACGGCGGCGATCGAGAGCAGGACGCTGAGCAGGATCATCAGGAAGTACAGCGTCGTCCGCTTGCCGATGGTGTCGGGGTCGCCGACGGCGGGCGGATTCGGCGGGTACTTCAGATACGGCACGACGTACACGCTCAGCAGCGCGCCGAGCGAGACCAGCGCGGCCGTGGCACGCGGGCCGAACCGGCCGATGCGGCCGAGCGCGAAACAGTACGCGAGGGCGGCAATGCCGCCGATCGCGACGCCGAAGACCAGCACACCCGTGGCGAGACCGCCCGTGGACTGCATGGTGCGGCTGACGAGTTCCTCGCCGCCGTGCTCATGGGCGTGGCTCTCCTCGAACGCGATGGCGGCATCGACCGGACCCTCGCCGAGCAGATAGGCGACGGCCATCGCGAAGACGCCCGCGATCAGGCCCGCGAGCATGCCGCGGACGAGCAGGGCTCTGACAGAAATGGAGTTCATGAGGTTCCCCTAGATTTCAGTGGCAGGGGAATCAGTGGCAGGGGAAGCCGAGCAGATGGCGTCCGTCATGGACCCACTCGTGCACGTTCTCACCGGAGATGAGCGAGGTGGCTCCCTGCTCGGCGCCGACGAAGTAGAGCAGGACGAGCATCAGAACGCCGAAGAACAGCGCCCACGGAGCGATCGCCGTCAGAGAGATGGGGGTGATGGCCGGTGCGGCGGTGGCGGGCGCGGCAGAATGTGCCATGGCAGAACCTCCTGGGGGAACACGCGTCCCGATCGTGGTGCCTCAGACGAAGGTGCTGGGTCTGACTTCCCGCGCTTCCCACAGGGGAACGGGTTCACAGTGGCGCGACCGTGCCGGATTCTCACCGGACTTCCGTCACACCGTCGTCATGTCCACGCGACCGTACCGCTTGTCGGCCTGCGACGCTACGGCGCACGGGGGCGTAACGGGGCGCCCCAACACCCGTGATGTGCTTGGGCCATGGGCCGCGGCGGGAGAAGGGCGTACGGGATGACGGTACGGGTGATGTTGGTCTCACCTGCGACAAGTGCGGCACTGCGGGAGGCCCGCTTCGACGGCGACGGTGACGGCGGTCCGCTGGACGAGGCGGGAGCGCGGCGCGCGCGGGCCGCGGCGGGTGTGGTGGCGAGGGCGGACCGGTTCCTGAGCGGGCCCTCCCGGCGCTGCCGGGAGACGGCCGCGGAGTTGGGGGCGGCGGCACCTCCCGCCGAGGTCCTGGGGGAACTCGGCGACTGGGACATGGGGCGCTGGCGGGGGCGGCGGCTGGACGAGGTCGGCGCCAGCGAACCGGAGGCGGTGTCGGCCTGGCTGACCGACCCGGCGGCCGCGCCGCACGGCGGCGAGTCGCTGCTGGCGCTGTGCGAACGGGTGGGCGGCTGGCTGCGGTCGCTGCCGGACGACGCCGGGCGGGTGCTGGCGGTCGTCGAACCGGCGGTGGCACGGGCGGCGGTCGTGCACGCGCTGTCGCTGCCCGCGGAGGCGTTCTGGAGGCTGGACGTCGCACCGCTGACGCTGACGGAACTGAGCGGGCGGGCGGGGCGGTGGAACCTGCGGTGCGGGAGGTCTTTGGGCGCGGACTCGGGCTGAGGGTGCGCCTGCGGCGGGGCTGTTCCCCGACCCGCCCTCCCCCTACGGCCTGGCGGCCGTGGGAGGTACCCCCATCCCGAACTGGGGGCAAGTCCCCAGCCCCCACCGGGGCTCCGCCCCGGACCCCTTGCGGGGGCTCCGCCCCCGGACCCCCGCGCCTCAAACTCCCCCAGACTTCGTCCGGGGGGACCCCCACGGGGCTGAATGTCGCGTCCGGGACCACGCCTCAATCGCCGGCGGGGCTGATATGTGCGGCTGGGCCGCACATTCAGCCCGTCCGGCGATTGAGGACATGCGGCCGAAGGCCGTATGCGGGGGGTCCAGGGGGCGAAGCCCCTTGGTTACGGGAAGGGGCGGGGTGGGGAACAACCCCCCGCCTCGTGAATGATGGCTCCGGCATGCCGCAGACCCTCGACCCCCCGTCTCGCCGCGCGCCGCGCACCCGCTGGGGCGTGCGGAGCGCCCGCGCCGGTGTGTTCGGCGTCGCGAGCGCGGGTCTCGCCGGCGCGGGTCATCATGTCGCCGCAGCGGAACCCGTCGCCTGGCCGCTGCTGTTGGCCGCCGCGGGCCTCGTCTTTCTCGGCGCGCTGCCCTGGGCCCGGCGGCGCCGTTCGCTCGGCGTGGTGGTGGCCGCGACCTGCGCCGCCCAGCTGGTTCTCCACGAACTGCTGGCGCGGACCGGACCCGACCACCACGGCGCCCACGGGACCCACCCGATGCCGATGCTCTTCGCGCACACGCTGGCCGCCCTCGCCGTCGCCGTGCTGCTTCAGCAGACGGACGACCAACTGGCCGCGATCCCCCGTGCGTTGGGCCAGCTCGCCGCCACGGTCCGCTCCACCGTCGCGCGCTGGACGGGAAGTTGGCTTACGCATCCGTGCCAGGGCCCGGACGGCGCGCCCGCTGCGGCCGGACCACGGCGGCACCCGGGCGGGCCCGCGTGTGCCGTCCTCGCGTATGACGTCGTCCGCCGGGGGCCGCCCGGTCATGGGCAGTTGTCGTTCCGCCCCTGACCGTTCGTGCTGTTTCACGGGAGTTGACCCCCATGACCAGAAGGACCTTCACCCTGCCCGCGGCCGCCGCGGCGGCCTTCGCCGCGGTGCTCGCCCTGGCCGGACCGGCTGCGGCCCATGTCGAGGTGAGCGCATCCGACCCGCGCGCCCTGGCGAAGAACGTCACCCTGACGTTCACGTCCGAGGCGGAGTCGGACACGTCGGGCATCGCAAAGCTCCAGATCGTGCTGCCCAAGGGCATCGCGCCCGACGCGGTGAGTCTCGCGAAGGCGCCCGCGGGCTGGAAGCTGACGCCGTCGGAAGGCGGCTACACCGTCGGCGGAAAGGCGCTGGCCACCGGCACGGACGCGGTGTACAGCATCACCGTCACCCAGCTGCCGGACGCCAAGTCGCTCGCCTTCAAGACCATCGAGACGTACGGCGACGGTTCGGTGGACCGCTGGATCGAGCTTCCGAGCGGCGGCGCGGAGCCGGAGAACCCGGCCCCGGTCCTCGCCCTGAAGCCGGCGGCGCCGGGTGCGACGGCGAGCACGGCCGCACCGACCCCGACCCCGACCCCGTCCGCCTCCGCGCCCACGACGGAGCCGAGCACCTCCACAACCGAGAAAGCGGCCGAGAAGGACGACGACGGCAACGGAACCACCGTCGCGATCGTCGTCGCCGCCGTGGTGGTCGCCGCGGGCCTCGCCCTCTGGTGGTTCAGGCGCAACCGGGGAACCGGCTCCGCCTGATGTCCGGGCCGGGCGCGTCAAGCGGCTCGCCCGGCCCGCCCTGCGTCACTCCCCGCCGGAGTTCAGCGGCTGTTCCGTCCAGATGACCTTGCCGTCGGGCGTGTACCGCGTGCCCCAGCGGTCCGCGAACTGCGCGACCAGGAACAGGCCCCGGCCCCCCTCGTCCGTGATCGCCGCCTGCCGCAGATGCGGGGACGTACTGCTGTGGTCGGAGACCTCGCAGATCAGGGTGCGGTCACGGATCAGGCGTACCCGGATCGGGCCCGTGGCGTACCGGATCGCGTTGGTGACCAGCTCGCTGAGGATCAGCTCCGTCGTGAACGCCTCCTCCTCCAGCTCCCACTCGGCCAGCTTGCCCGTCACCGCGGCCCGTACGCGCCGCACGGCCGCGGGATCGGGCGGCACGTCCCAGTCGGCCACCCTGGTGGAGTCCAGTACGCGCGTACGGCCCACCAGCAGCGCGATGTCGTCGCGAGGGCGCGCCGGCAGCAGCGCCTTGAGCACCGCCTCGCAAGTCTCCTCCGGCGTGCGGTCCGCGTTGTCCGCCAGCGTGTGGCGCAGCAGCGTCAGGCCCTCGTCGATGTCCCGGTCACGGTCCTCGACCAGGCCGTCCGTGTACAGCACCAGCCGGCTGTCCTCGGGCAGCTGAAGCTCCAGCGTCTCGAAGGGCAGACCGCCGAGCCCGAGCGGCGGGCCGCCGGGCACATCGGCGAAGACCGCGGTGCCGTCGGCGTGGACGATCGCCGGCTGGAGATGGCCGGCGCGCGCCATCGCGCAGATCCCGGTGACGGGGTCGTAGATCGCGTAGACGCAGGTGGCTCCGGTGACTGAGGCGTCCGAGCCGTTCGAGCCCGCCGAGCCGTCGCCCGCCTCGTCCTGGTCGATACGGGCGACGAGCTCGTCGAGATGCCACAGCAGCTCGTCGGGCGGCAGGTCCAGCGTCGAGAAGTTGTGGACCGCCGTGCGCAGCCGGCCCATGGTGGCGGCGGCGTGCAGACCGTGGCCGACGACGTCGCCCACCACGAGCGCGACCCGCGCGCCGGGCAGCGGGATGATGTCGAACCAGTCGCCGCCGACGCCGCCGAGCCCGCCGAGTCCGGCCTGCGCGGGCCGGTAGCGGTAGGCGACGTCGAGGGCGTTCTGCTCGGGCAGGACGCGGGGCAGAAGGCTGCGCTGCAGGGTCACCGCCATGGTGTGCTCGCGGGTGTAGCGGCGGGCGTTGTCGACGCTCACCGCGGCCCGCGCGACCAGCTCCTCGGCGAGTGAGAGGTCCTCCTCCTCGAACGGCTCGGGCTTCTCGGAGCGCCAGAACATCGCCACGCCGAGGATCACCCCGCGGGCCCGCAGCGGCACCGCGATCATCGAATGGATGCCGTACTCGACGAGCTTGCGCGCCCGGTCCGGGTCCTGGTCCTGCCATCCGGTGTACGCGGACAGATCCGCTTCCAGGACGGCCTCGCCCATGCGGATGCCGAAGCCGAGCGGGGTGGACGGCACGAAGCGGATAAGTTTGCCCAGCGGGTAGAGCGCGGTGTCCTCGCGCAGACCGCTGAAGGCGGTGCGGCGCATGTCCGTGCCCGCGCCGGTGACCGGCGGCTCCTCGCCGCGCAGAACGGCCTCCACCAGGTCGACGGTGGCGTAGTCCGCGAACCGGGCCGCCGCGAACTCCGCCAGCTCCTCGCAGGTGCGCACCACATCCAGCGTGGTGCCGATCTCGGTGCCCGCGTCGTACAGCAGCTTGAGCCGCCCCCGCGCCACATCGGCCTTTCCGCTCAGGGCCTGCAGCTCGGTGGTGTCCCGCAGGGTCGCAACGCTTCCGGGGGGCCCGCCGGCCTGGTCGGTCGACCGCTGGTTCACGGCGAGCAGCCGTTCGCCGACGAGATGCAGTTCGTCGGTGGCGGTCCGCCCCGAGGCCAGCAGCCGGGCGGTGAGCGGATCGAGCCCGAGTTCGGTGACCGGGACGCCTTCCACATGCTCCGGAAGGGCGAGCAGCCGTCGTGCCTCGTCATTGGCGAGCAGCAGCCGGCCGTCGCCGCCGACGATGAGCACGCCTTCCCGCACGGCATGGAGCACCGCGTCGTGGTGCTCGTACATGCGGGTCATCTCCAGCGGCCCGAGACCGTGCGTCTGGCGGCGCAGCCGCCTGCTCACCAGCGCCGTACCGCCCGTGGTGACGAGCAGCACCGCCCCGGTGGCGCCGAACAGCAGCGGGAACTGGTCCTCGACGACTCCGCTGACATGCTCGATGGTGATCCCGGCGGAGACCAGCCCGACAACCTTGCCGTTGGAGCCGATGACCGGGACGACGGCCTGGACGAGCGGCCCGATGGTCCCGATGATCTTCTCGGTGGTGACCTCACCCGCGAGCGCGGGCTGCAGATTGCCGACGAACTTCTTGCCGATCCGGTCGGGCAGCGGATGCGTGTAGCGGATCCCTTCGGTGTTGAGTACGACGATGAAGTCGACCCCGGAGCGGATACGGGCCTCTTCGGCGCGCGGCTGCAGCACGAGGGTCGGGTTGGCAGCCTTGAGCGCTGCTTCGATACCCGGCGAATTGGCGAAGGTCTCGGCGACGGCGACGGACCGGTTCTTGGCCTCGCGCTCGCTGTCGGACCTGGACTGCAGCACCAGCGCCACCATGGCGGCCGCCACCAGCAACACCACGATCGCCAGCTGCAGGAGAAAGACCTGACCTGCGACAGTTCGCATTCTCAGAACCGAGCGCGGGCGGCCGTAGCGTCCGGCCATGTCCTATTTCTACACCTCCCGCCTACGGTGAGCTATCTGCGAACCGTAGAGCGCGAAGGCCGCCTGCGCGACGTGTTCGCGACAGATTCCGTAACCGGAACGATCGAGTCCCCTTGGTCGCACGGGCGACCAAAGGGACTCGGCGGGATGATCAGGACGCGTTCAGGGCGCGCTCGGCGGCCTCAGGACCGGCTCAGCACCGTCGCCATGACCTCGTGCAGCACCCCTTCGGGATCACTCACCGCTCCCGGCGACCGCCAGGCCACGAAGCCGTCGGGGCGCACCAGCACCGCGCCCTGCTCCGTCACGCTGTGCAACGCGGCCCAGTCGGTGTCACCCTCCGGAACCAGATCGGCGTCCGGACCCTCGCCGATCGCGTACGCGTCCAGCCGCACGGACAGCCGCTCGGCGACCTTCCGCGCCGCCGCACGCCACTCGCCGCCCTCGGCACTCAGCAGCACGAACGACCGCTCGTAGAGGTCAAGCGTCGACTGCCGGCCACCGGGACTGCTCACCCACATGTGCGGAGACCGGGTGCCCGGGTCGCCCGCCAGCCGCATCCGTTCCGGCACCACGGGACGCTCGGGATCGGCGCCGAGGACCGCGCCGCGCGGATAGCCGTACCCCATGGCCACCGAGAGGATCCCGCCCTTGGGGCCACCGGCCTGCGTGGGTGCCGGGGCATAGCCCGGGTGGCTGTGTTCCGCCGAGCGCGCCGAGGCCCGCTCGCTCGTCGCCCGGGCCACCGGCTGCCGCTCCGCGCTGTAGGTGTCGAGCAGTCCGGGACCCGCCGAGCCGTCCAGCACCATCGCCAGCTTCCACGCCAGGTTGTGGGCGTCCTGGATTCCGGTGTTGGAGCCGAAAGCGCCGGTCGGGGACATCTCGTGCGCCGAGTCCCCGGCCAGGAAGACCCGCCCGGAGCCGTACCGGTCGGCCACGCGTTCCGCCGCGTGCCACGGCGCCTTGCCGGTGATCTCGACATCCAGGCCGGGCGCGCCGACGGCCCGCCGGATGTGCTCGACGCAGCGCTCGTCGGTGAAGTCCTCGAGGGGCTCGCCCTGCTCGGGGTGCCAGGGCGCGTGGAAGACCCACTGCTGCGCGTTGTCCACCGGCAGCAGGGCGCCGTCCGCTCCCGGCTTGGTCAGGTAGCAGACGATGAAGCGCTTGTCGCCCAGTACGTCGATGAGCTCCCGGGAACGGAAGGTGATGCTCACGTTGTGGAACAGATCGCCGTTGCCGCTCTGCCCGATCCTCAGCTGCTCCCTGACCGGGCTGCGCGGCCCGTCCGCCGCCACCAGATAGTCCGCCCGAATGGTGGAGTGGTCGCCGGTCTCCCGGTTCTTCACGATCGCCGTGACACCCGTCTCGTCCTGTTCGAAGGAGAGCAGCTCGGTGGAGAACCGCAGATCGGCTCCCTGCTCGCGCGAGCGGGCCATGAGCTGCGGCTCGATGTCGTTCTGGCTGCACAGACACCATGTGGACGGGCTGAACCGGGCGAGCTTGCCACCCGGGTCGATCTCCTTGAACAGCCACTCCTGGTCGTCGCCGGTCAGCGATCCGGCCTGCAGGATCCCGTGATTGTCCGCGAGGACCGACGCGGCCTGCCGGATCTGTGCCTCCACCCCGGCAATCCGGAACAGCTCCATGGTGCGCACGTTCATGCCGCGGCCGCGCGGGTGGGTCGAAGTGCCCGAATGCTTCTCGACCAGCAGAGGTCTGACGCCGTGGCGGCCCAGAAACACCGAGGTGGACAGGCCCACCAGGGACCCGCCCACGATGAGGACCTGCACGCGCTCAGCGCTTTGGCCGACGTTTTCATCCATCAGTAACTCCAGCTCCTGCCGCCCTTGGGGGATGCACTTTCCATGCCCTGTGCGACGGCGGTTGCCTCGCGCATTCACCCGCTTGGTTCTCAGCTCTCGCGCCAGTCGAAGTACCGGACCACGATCGTTTTCGGGAGCGCCCCCGACTCACGGGAGGCGGACCGTCCGTATCCGCAGGGCTGTTGACCCGCGCGGTGACGCTAAGGAGTGTGAGAGATGACAACCCTGTCGGAACGGATATCTCAGTCCGCCTTCGACGGCTCAAGGCTTCGAGTCGTTCTGCTGCTCGATCTCCACGACGGCGCACAGAACCAGTTCCTGGAGGCGTACGAGCACCTGCGCAACCAGGTCGCGTCGGTCCCCGGCCACATCAGCGACCAGCTGTGCCAGTCCATCGAGAACCCCTCCCAGTGGCTCATCACCAGCGAGTGGGAGAGCGCGCCGCCCTTCCTGGCCTGGGTGAACAGCGAGGAGCACGTCGAGACGGTCCAGCCGCTGCACAGCTGCGTACGCGACACCCGCTCGCTGCGCTTCAGCGTTCTGCGCGAGACCGGAAAGACCGTCACCTCCGCGCCCGAGGAGCTCAAGGGCCGCCTCCAGGCATCGCCCAGGCTCGGCGACGGAATCGTCCGGCACGCCCTCACCTTCACGGTGAAGCCGGGCACCGAGAAGAAGGTCGCGAAGATCCTTTCCGGCTACACCTCGCCTTCGGCCAGGGTCGACGAACACACCCGGCTGCGCCGCACCTCCCTCTTCATGCACGGCAACCGGGTCGTACGGGCCATCGAGGTGCAGGGCGACCTTCTCGCCGCACTGCGCCACGTGGCCAAGCAGCCCGAGGTCCGTGAGGTGGAGGAGGCCATCAACCCGTATCTGGAGCAGGACCGGGACCTCAACGACCCCAACTCCGCGCGGGTGTTCTTCACCCGGGCCGCACTGCCCGCCGTACACCATGTGGCGGCGGACGGGCAGCACTCGGCCGAGCTCACGCGGCACGCGCTGTACTACCCGGCCAAGGAAGGCTGCGGCATGGCGCTGGCCCGGCTGCTCGCCAAGCAGGACGAGGCGGCGGCACAGAGCCCGGACAGCCCCATCGCGAGCAGCACGATCTTCCAGCGCGACGACATCGTGGTCCGGCTGGTCGACATGACCGGAAAGCTCGAGGCGCAGCCCGCGCTCGCGCTCGGCATGAGCGGTCCCCGCAAGGCCGCCACGCTCGCCCGGCTGCTCGCCGTCGGCGAGGAGGGCGTCTCGGAGACCGACAAGGAGATGGCGCGCTTCCTCAAGCACTCCGCCATGGAGCTGATCACCGACCGCAACGCGCCGCCGGAGTCCTGACCCGTACGTCCGGCGCGTCGCGGCCTGGCAGGCCGAGCCGTCGGGGGCACCGCACCTGGAGGAACCAGACATGACGAAGCACAGCCCACGCATTGTGGATCTCAGCGAGACCCAGCCCAACCGTCGGCGCGGCGGTGACCTGCGCGCCATGCTCACCCCGACCGCGGTGGGCGCGACCAGCGGCTTCATGGGCCTTGCCATCGTGCAGCCCGGTGAGCGCATCGGCGAGCACTACCACCCGTACTCCGAGGAATTCGTGTACGTGGTGAGCGGTCTCCTCGAGGTGGACCTTGACGGCGAGACGCACGCGATGCGGCCCGATCAGGGGCTCATGATCCCCCTGAACATGCGCCACCGGTTCCGCAACGTGGGGGACGTGGAGGCCCGCATGGTCTTCCACCTCGGCCCGCTGGCCCCGCGCCCCGAGCTCGGGCATGTCGACACCGAGCCCACCGAAAACAGCGAAGGCGCCGAGCAGGGCAGGCCGCCGGAACGGACTGGGGCCGTTTCGTGAACCGGCGGGTGGCGGTCACCGGGGTCGGTATCGTCGCCCCCGGAGGAGTGGGCGCCCGGCAGTTCTGGGACCTGCTCGCGAACGGCCGTACGGCGACGCGGGGCATCACGCTCTTCAACCCGGAGGGCTTCCGCTCCCGCATCGCCGCCGAGGTCGACTTCGACCCCGAGGCCCACGGTCTCGACCGGGACCAGGTGGCGCGCTCGGACCGGTACATCCAGTTCGCGCTGGTGGCCGCACGTGAGGCGATGTCCGACGCCGGGCTCGACCCCGAGAAGGAGGACCCCTGGCGGATCGGTGTCTCTCTGGGCACGGCCGTCGGCGGCACCACTCGCCTGGAGCACGACTACGTCGCGGTCAGCGAATCCGGCGCCCGCTGGGACGTGGACCACCGCCCGGCGGGAGCGCATCTGCACCGCGCGTTCTCGCCGAGCACCCTCGCCTCCGCGGTCGCCGAACAGGCCGGCGCCCACGGCCCGGTACAGACCGTCTCGACCGGCTGCACCTCGGGACTCGACGCGATCGGCTATGCCTTCGCCTCCGTCCAGGAGGGCCGGGTCGATGTCTGCATAGCCGGCGCGTCGGACTCGCCCATCTCACCGATCACGGTGGCCTGCTTCGACGCGATCAAGGCGACGTCGCCGAACAACGACGACCCGGCCCACGCGTCGCGGCCGTTCGACCTCAACCGCGACGGGTTCGTGATGGGCGAGGGCGGCGCGGTCCTCATCCTGGAGGAACTGGAACACGCCAGGGCCCGCGGAGCGACCGTCTACTGCGAGATCGGGGGCTACGCCACCTTCGGCAACGCCTACCACATGACGGGACTGACCCCCGAGGGCCTGGAAATGGCCCGGGCCATCAACACCGCGCTCGATCACGCCGGGCTGAACGCCACGGCGATCGACTACGTCAACGCGCACGGCTCGGGCACCAAGCAGAACGACCGTCACGAGACGGCCGCGGTCAAACGCTCCCTGGGCGAACACGCCTTCAAGACGCCCATGAGCTCCATCAAATCCATGGTGGGTCACTCGCTGGGCGCCATCGGCGCGATCGAACTCGTGGCCTGCGTCCTGGCCATGGCCCATCAAGTGGTCCCGCCGACCGCGAACTACGAGACCCCCGATCCCGAGTGCGACCTGGACTATGTGCCGCGCACCGCACGCCCCCGGAAGCTGCGCAGTGTGCTCTCCGTCGGCAGTGGGTTCGGCGGTTTCCAGTCCGCGGTCGTCATGACCAGACCGAATGGGAGGGCGCGATGAGCCCCAGCCGGATCCGGCGGACGGTCGTCACAGGTATAGGCGCCATAGCCCCCAACGGGGCCGGCACCGAGGTCTTCTGGAAGTCGACCCTGGAGGGCCTCAGTGTGCTCGACCGGGTCACCCGGGAGGGGTGCGAGCACCTGCCGCTCCGGGTCGCGGGCGAGGTGCGGGACTTCGACCCCGGTTCGCTGATCGAGGAGCGCTATCTCGTCCAGACGGACCGGTTCTCGCACTTCGCGATGGCCGCGGCCGATCTCGCCCTCGACGACGCCCGGCTGGGCCGCGCCGACTACGAGGGCTCGCCGTTCGCGGTCGGTGTGGTGACCGCCGCCGGGTCCGGCGGCGGTGAGTTCGGCCAGCGCGAACTGCAGCGGCTGTGGGGGCAGGGCCCCCGCTATGTCGGCCCGTACCAGTCCATCGCCTGGTTCTACGCGGCGAGCACCGGCCAGATCTCCATCCGGGCCGGGTTCAAGGGCCCCTGCGGCGTCGTGGCCAGCGACGAAGCGGGCGGGCTCGACGCGTTCGCGCATGCCGCGAGAGCCGTACGCAACGGAGCCGACGCGGTCGTCGTCGGCTCCGCGGAAGCGCCCCTGGCGCCGTACTCGGTCGTCTGCCAGCTCGGGTACGAGGATCTGAGCACCTGTGAGGACCCGGCGCGCGCCTACCGGCCGTTCACCTCGGACGCGTGTGGATTCGTGCCCGCGGAGGGCGGCGCGATGCTCGTGGTCGAGGAGGAGGCGGCGGCCCTGCGGCGCGGTGCCAAGCCGCGTGCCGTGGTGGCCGGCCACGGCGCGACCTTCACCGGTCCTTCCCGGTGGGAGCAGTCCCGCGCGGGGCTGGCCCAGGCGATCCGCGGGGCGCTGGCGGAGGCCCGGTGCGCGCCCGAGGAGATCGACGTGGTCTTCGCGGACGCGCTCGGCGTGCCGGAGGCGGACCGCGCCGAGGCGCTGGCGATCGCCGACGCGCTGGGTGCACACGGCCGGCGCGTACCGGTCACGGCGCCCAAGACGGGCATCGGGCGGGCCTATTGCGGAGGACCGGTGCTGGATGTGGCCGCCGCGGTACTGGCCATGGAACACGGCGTCGTGCCGCCCACGCCCAACGTCTTCGACGTCTGCCACGACCTCAGCGTCGTGACCGGCCGGGCCCGTCCGGCGCAGCTGCGGACCGCCCTGGTGCTCAGCCGCGGCCTCATGGGCTCGAACGCGGCCCTGGTGCTGCGCGGCGCCACCGACACCCCCGAGTGAAGAAGGAGAGTCCCCCATGTCCGACCGACTGACCATCGAAGAACTGGCCGCCCTGATGAAGAAGGGCGCCGGTCTCACCGTGGACCCCGTCGACCTCGCGAACCGGCCCGACTCCGGCTTCGACGAGTTCGGCCTCGACTCCCTGGGCCTGCTCGGCATCGTCGGCGAGCTGGAGAACCGGCACGGCCGTCCGCTGCCTCCCGACGCGGACCGCTGCAAGACCCCGCGGGAGTTCCTCGACCTCGTCAACAACACCCTCATGACTGGAGCCTGACGTGCCCGGACACACCGAGAACGAGATCACCGTCGCCGCCCCCCTGGACCTCGTCTGGGACATGACCAACGACATCGAGAACTGGCCCGGCCTGTTCAGCGAGTACGCGTCGGTCGACATCATGGAGCGGAAGGGCAGCACCACCACCTTCCGCCTCACCATGCACCCCGACGACAACGGCAAGGTCTGGAGCTGGGTCTCGGAGCGTACGACCGACCGCAAGAAGCGCAAGGTCACGGCCCGCCGGGTCGAGACGGGCCCCTTCGAGCACATGAACATCCGCTGGGAGTACACGGAGGTCCCGGGCGGCACCCGGATGCACTGGACGCAGGACTTCGCGATGAAGCCGGACGCCCCGGTCGACGACGACTGGATGACCGACAACATCAACCGCAACTCCAAGATCCAGCTGGAGCTCATCCGGGACAAGATCGAGCAGCGCGACCGCGAGCGCCGCTCCGCCGCCGTCAACTGACGCCGTCCGTCAACTGAAGCCGTCCGACGAGGAAACCAGGCCGGGCGAGGAGCCCGGCCGGGAAAGGAACCTCCTGTGCACCACGCTCTGATCGTCGCCCGTATGGCGCCGGAATCGGCTCCGGACATCGCCAAGCTGTTCGCGGCCTCCGACGCCGGCGAACTGCCGCACCTCGTCGGGGTGACCCGGCGCAAGCTGTTCCAGTTCGGCGACGTGTATCTGCATCTGATCGAGTCGGAACGGCCACCTGGCCCCGAGATCGCCAAGGTGACGGAACACCCCTCGTTCAAGGACATCAGCGACCGGCTCCAGGCCTTCGTCAGCCCGTACGACCCGGAGACCTGGCGGAGCCCGAAGGACGCGATGGCCCGTCAGTTCTACGCCTGGGAGCGCGACGCAGCCGTCTGACACCCGACACGGCACAACGCCCCGGGCCCGGCTCCGATGGGAGCCGGGCCCGAGGCGTTCGTGCCAGAGCCGGATCAGCCGGGGACGACCGACTCGAAGGCGTGCAGATACGCGTTGACGGGGCGGACCTCACTGATCAGCAGTCCCGCCCGGGTGATGCGCTCCACCATGCTCGCCCTGGTGTGCTTGGCGCCTCCGACGTTGAGCAGCAGAAGCAGATCCATCGCGGTGGTGAACTTCATCGAGGGGGTGTCGTCGACGAGGTTCTCGATGACGACGACCCTCGCCCCGGGGCGGGCCGCCGAGACGATGTTCCGCAGGGTCCTGCGGGTGGACTCGTCGTCCCACTCCAGGATGTTCTTGATGATGTAGAGATCGGCCTCGACCGGGATGTCCTCACGGCAGTCCCCGGGCACGATGCGCACCCGCTCGGCGAGCGAACCGCCCGGAAGCAGCCGGGGATCCGCCTTCGCCACCACATCGGGCAGATCCAGCAGCGTGCCCCGCAGGCCCGGGTGCTTCTCCAGCAGGCTGGCCAGCACATGGCCCTGGCCGCCGCCGATGTCGGCGACCACGCCCACGCCGGTGAGGTCGAGGAGCTCCGCGACCTCCAGCGCCGACTGCACGCTGGACGTGGTCATGGCCCGGTTGAACACATGCGCCGACTCGTGCGCGTCCTGGTGCAGATACTCGAAGAAGCCCTTGCCGTAGAGCTCCTGGAACACGTTCCCGCCCGAACGCACCGCCTCGTCGAGGCGGGGCCAGGCGTCCCAGGTCCACGGCTCCGTACACCACAGGGCGATGTAGCGCAGGCTGCCCGGATCGTCCTCGCGCAGCATCCGGGACATCTGGGTGTGGGAGAAGCTCCCGTCCTGTGTCTCGGCGAAGACGCCGTAGCAGGACAGGGCGCGCAGCAGCCGGCGCAGCGGCTGCGGCTCGGTGTTCAGCTCGGCGGCGAGTTCCTCGGCCGTCGCGGGTTCCTCGCCGAGGGCGTCGGCGACACCCAGCCGGGCCGCCGCGCGTACGGCGGCGGCGCAGGCCGCCCCGAACACGAGCTCCCGCAGCCGCATGGCCGGCGGGGGAGCGGCCGGCTCGGCAGTGGCGCCGGCCGCCGGCGTGGGTCTGGGACTTACGGTGGTCATACCGCCTCGATTCTCCAGGTGAAGGGGAACACCGGTCAGCACATTCCTGCGGGCTCGGAGGCCTGGCAGACATTGCCGACGAACGTGTTGCCCGTACCGCTGCCGCGATTGGCGAGGTCCGCGGGCTTATTGCCCTCCAGCTGGTTGTTCTTGATGACATTGGCGGTGTTCTGGGCGCCCACGAAGCTCTGGAACAGCACGATTCCGCCGGACAGGGGCGAGGCCCCGACGTTGTCCGCGACGTAGTTGGCACGGATCTCCGTCGACTCGGAGCCGGTCAGGACGATTCCGGAGCCCTGGATGGCGGGGAGCCGGGGGGTGGCCGGGCACGACTTGTTGTTCGCGACGATCATGTTGGCTCGCAGGGTCATCGCGCCGGCCGCGGGCTTCGACTCGTCGCCCACGACGAACACGCCCGCGCAGTTCCCGCTGATGTGATTGCCGCGGACCGTGAGGTTCCGGACCCGTCTGACGGTGACTCCGATACGGTTCCCGGTCAGCTGGTTGCCCGCGATCACCGCGCCCCCGGTGTCGGTCGCCCCACCCTCTGCGTCGACCGTGTTCGCGATGAAGATTCCCGCATCGCCGTTGTCCCGGACGATATTGCCCTTGAACACGGCACGGGTGGACCTCTGCTGGGCGATGCCCCAGACCCCGTTCTTCTCCGCGATCACGTTCCGGACCGACAGACGGTCGGTGTCGGAGGCCCAGACGGCGTTCTTCTTGAAGCCTGTGAGAGTCAGTCCCCGGATGGTCACGCCGTCGACCGTCTTGGCCGCCGTGCCCATCACACAGATGCCGTTGCCGCTCGCGGCGCAGGAGTTGGCCGCAGGTGTGGTGGCCGCCGCCGGCTTGATGACGGTCGCCGACCCCCAGCCGCGCAGGGTCAGGTCCGCCTTGGTGACAAGGACGCTCTCACGGTACGTACCGGGTGAGACGACGATGGTGTCTCCCGGCTCGGCGGCGTCCACCGCTTCCTGGATCGATTCGCCCGGGTGCACCGTGTGCATGGCCGCGGCGGAGGACGGGGCGGCTGCGCCCAGTCCCGAGACCACGACGACTGCGATGCATGTCAGGCACATGAGCTGTCGTTTCGTCATGAGGCGAAGCTATGGGCGATCATGGGGGCTCGCCACACGGCGTGAGCGTATGGATACATAACGTGCGCGAGTGGCCCAAGCGGGGGCGGCCGAACAGGTGACGGGGCGAGGCTCCACCGTCGGCGCCGGCCGCGAGGGGAACTCCCCGGGGCCGGGGGCTTGTTCAGGCAGCGCCGCCGGGCCGGAAAACAGGTTGACGCCTCACACCGCCGCCGGGCATCGTTGCCTCGTTCCCGGCGGCGGTACGACATCGCCGCACGGGGTCGCCGTAGGAGAACAGGAGGTGAGGACCGTGATGACTGTCGCTGCGCTGGGTGCTGCCCAGGTCCAGAAGATCATCATGCCCACCCCTGTGGTCTCCGGCTGACCTTCCTTCTCCCTGCGCGCCGACGCGCGCGATGCCGGGGCCACCCCTGTGAAGGGTTTCCCCTTGTCTTTCTCTTCTTCCACTTCTTCTCAGGCTTCCTCGCACCCGCTGTCCGGCTACGGCTGGGACGGGAGCTGGGACGCCGCATTCGCTCCGTACGCCGAGCAGGGGCTGCTGCCCGGCCGGGTCGTACGGGTCGACCGAGGGCAGTGCGATGTCGTCACCGCCGACGGACTCGTCCGCGCCGACACCGCGTTCGTGACCCCGCACGATCCGCTGCGGGTGATCTGCACGGGTGACTGGGCCGCCGTCGACCGGGACGGCGACCCCCGATTCGTACGGACGTATCTGCCGCGCCGTACCGCCTTCGTACGCTCCACCTCGTCGAACCGCTCCGAGGGGCAGATCCTCGCCGCCAACGTCGACCACGCGATCATCGCGGTCTCGCTCGCCGCCGAACTCGACCTCGGGCGGATCGAGCGCTTCCTCGCGCTCGCGTGGGAGAGCGGGGCGCAGCCGCTCGTCGTGCTCACCAAGGCCGACCTCGTGCCCGACGTGATGGGGCTTTCGTATCTCGTACAGGACGTGGAGACGACGGCGCCCGGCGTACAGGTGCTGCCCGTCAGTTCGGCGACCGGCGAAGGCGTCGAAGTGCTCGCCGCGGTCGTGTCCGGCGGGACGAGCGTGCTGCTCGGCGTGTCCGGGGCGGGCAAGTCGACGCTCGCGAACGCGCTGCTCGGCGAAGACGTGATGGACGTGCAGGCCATCCGCGACATCGACGGCAAGGGTCGCCACACCACCACGACCCGCAACCTCCTCGCCCTGCCCGGCGGGGGCGTACTCATCGACACCCCGGGGCTGCGGGGCGTCGGGCTCTGGGACGCCGAAGCCGGCGTCGGGCAGGTCTTCTCCGAGATCGAGGAGCTCGCGCAGGAGTGCCGCTTCCACGACTGCGCGCACGCAGCGGAACCGGGGTGCGCGGTGCTCGCCGCGGTCGAGGACGGTTCGCTGCCGGAGCGGCGGCTGGACAGCTACCGCAAGCTGCTGCGGGAGAACAAGCGCATCGTCGCGAAGACGGACGCGAGGCTGCGGGCGGAGATCCGGCGCGACTGGAAGCAGAAGGGGGCGGAGGGCCGGGCGGCGTTTGAGGCGAAGCGCGGCGGCGTGCGGTAACACCGGGGGGCGCTGCCCCCGGACCCCCGCGCCTCAATCGCCGGCGGGGCTGGAATGTGCGGCAGGGCCGCACATTCAGCCCGTCCGGCGATTGAGGACATGCGGCCGGAGGTCGCATACGGGGTCCAGGGGGCGAAGCCCCAAAGCACCCCCTACTCCAAGCCCCAGCTGTGGATCTTCTTCGGGTGGATCCGGATCAGCTCCTCACTGAAGTGCGGCCCCAGCTCATGCGGCCCCGTCACCAGTTCCGCGTCCCCCCGGATGTCCACCCCCCGCACCCTCCACGGGCGCAGGCTCACAATGTCGTCGACAACCAGCGCCACCTTCGGATTCGCCTGCAGGTTGCGCCACTTCTTCGTCGTCGCGAGGGCGTACCCGCCGATCAGGATCGTCCCGTCGTCCTGGGGGAAGAAGCCGACCGGGTTCGCCTGCGGCTGGCCCTTCGGGTCGACGGTCGCCAGCCGTCCCAGCCGCTGGGACGCGAGATACGCGCGCTCGGCCTCGCTGAATTCGGTCATGTACGCAGCCTCACACGCGTACCTCGTCCGCCGCATCGGATACGGGACCCAGTCGGGTCCTAGGACTTCTGTCCGGGTTCAGGCGCGGGGGTGCGGGGGCGGAGCCCCCGATGACGGGAACCGCTCAGTTCGCCAGCACCGCGCCCAGCCATGCCCCCATGACCAGCAGACACGCGAACAGCTCCACCAGCACGCTCGTCCCCACCGCCCGCATCACCGTTCGCGTCGAGGCCGCCGCGGGCCCGTGCCCGCCCAGCCGCAGCCGTTCGGATCCGTAGATCCCTCCGATGAATCCCGGGATCGCGCCCACCACCGGTATCAGGAAGAAGCCGATCAGCGCCCCCACACCCGCGGACACGACCATCCGGCGGGTGACCCCGACCCCGCGCAGCCGGCGCGGCGGCAGCAGCCACACCAGCACCTGGTCGACGAGCAGGACCACCGTCGCGCCCACCAGCAGGGCCCAGGCCGTTCCGGTCTTCTCGTGCAGCGACCACCACATGACCGCGGCCCACACCAGCCACCGCCCGGGCACACCGGGAACGAGTACCCCGAGCAGGCCCAGCAGCATCACCAGGCCGACCAGCAGGAGCTGCCACACGCCCATCTGCCAAGGGTGCAGGATCCCGCTCAACCGCGCAGGTCGCGAGCCACCCAGCCCTTCGCGTAGGCATGCCAGCCGAGCTGCAGCCGGGTCGTCACGCCCGTCAGCTCCATCAGCCCCTTCACCCGGCGCTGAACGGTCCTCAGTCCCAGGTCCAGCTGCTTGGCCGCACTCGCGTCCGTCATCCCGGCGAGCAGCAGCGAAAGGATCTCCAGATCCGTGGCGTCGGGCCCGGGAGCCGCCTCCTCACAGATGTCGCCGCGCGCGCCCAGCCGTATCGGCAGGGCGTCCCGCCACACCGCCTCGAACAGGCCCGTCAGCGATTCGAGGAGCCCGCTCGCATGGACGACGAGGGCCGCGGGCTCGGCTCCCTGCCCGGTCAGCGGCACCATCGCCAGGGTCCGGTCCGCGACGACCAGCTTGGTCGGGACCCGCTCCACCACCCTGACCTGTTCGTCGCGGCCGAGTGCCGCGCTCAGTTCGGTGATCCCACCGGGCATGGCCAGCACCTCGCGCTCGACCACCACGCGGTAGGTGACGCCGCGCGCCGCCGCCTTCTCCTCCGCCTCGTTGTCCGTTCCGGTGACCACGACCGGATTGCCGGTGACCAGGGCGCAGACCTCCTCGGTCGCACCCAGCTGCAGTTGTAGGAAACGGTGCGCGACGGCGCTCGCGCCCGTCACCACCTCGACCAGATCGTGCACGGCGGGCTCGGCGGCCTCCGCGCGGTACTCCTCGGCGAGCAGCGCCGCCGCCAGTTCGGCCTGATCCAGCTCGTGCCGCTGCTGGGTCAGCAGCGCCCCCAGCGCCACTCCCGGCGGCGCCGCCACCCAGCGTCCCGTACGCGCCGAGGACTGCGCGGCGAGGCCCTGTTGCTCCAGTCGGCGCAGCGCGCGTTCCGTGTCCGGCTCCGGCAGGGCCAGCCGGTGCGCGAGATCGGTGACCTCCGCGGCTCCGAGCGCGACGAGCGCGCGGTAGGCCGACTCCTGTCTCTCGTCGAGACCTATCGCTCCCAGCACCAGACCCCACCCCTCCCCGGACGTGCACTTCTTCGGCCGCGATGGCGGAAACAGGCCACGGCGTATTTCCGCCTCGCACATCATCCCTGCTCCGGCCGCCGCTCTGCCAATGTGGCGCCACCGCAGTACCAACAACCCCCGGAAAAGGCGCATTTCGCGCACAGCTCGTGGCCGGCGCATACGCCCTGCGCCGACCACGAAGCGGTCCGCCGGACGTCCTTCCCGTGGGGGGTTGGGACGCCCGGCGGGCCACCCGTCGGACGCCTATTTTCCGGATGCCCCGTTTTCGTACGGCCCTTGCGGTGGACAATAAGGGCATGAGTCAGCAGGGGGAGAGGCCGGCCACCGAGGACGACTGGTGGAACCGGCTGTACGACGCGTCCGCCCCGGACACCGGGCCCGCGTCGAGAGCGGGCGACACGCTTGACGACCGATTCGACTCGGCGGCGGATGCGGTGGCTGCGGACGACGCACCCGAGTCGCGAGAACCGGACCCGGAGCGGTACCCGGAACCGGGTCTGACGCCGGACCGGGTGCGCCCGCGCGCCTGGTGGGAGACGCACCCCGCGGACGTCTCCGCTCCCGCTCCGCCCGCCGCGTTGCCGAGCACCCCGGACCGGCCGGCCGCGCCCCCGAGGCAACGCGCGTCGTGGGAGCCGCCGCGCACCGAGCCCCCGCCCCCGCACCTCCCGCGTGCCCAAGTCCCGCTCCCTCCCCAGGAGTCGGCCGGTCCTCCTGCCGCGCCGCCGCCCACGCCTCCCGCCCGTCCCCAGGCCGGCCACATCGGCGACGGCCCGCCCACCTACGACGCCGAGCCCACCGCCCTGCCCCCGGCCGAGCCCCAGGACCTGGACGAACTCGTCGCCGACACCGTGCTCGACGGCGCCCGCTACGGCACGTACACCCTGCGCGCCGTCTCCAGTCGCGGCGACTCCGCCCGCTACCGCGGCGAGCCGCGCCGCGACGCCCTGCTCACCGCCCGATTCGGCACCGGCGATGCCGCACTCGTCCTGGTCGCCGTCGCCAGCGGCGCCCGCGCCGCCGAGGGCGCCCATCTCGCCGCCGCCGACGCCTGCCGCTGGATCGGCGAAGCCGTCGGCCGCAGCCACGCCCGGCTCTCCGAGGACATCAGGGCAGGCCGCCGCGGCGACCTCAAGTCCGGGCTGCACCGGCTCACCGACCGCACCTTCGGCAAACTGCGCGCCGGCGCCGCCGAGCTCGGCGTGCAGCCGGAGGAGTACACCGCCCATCTGCGCTGTCTGCTGCTCTCCGCCGATCCCGAGTGCCGTACCCGGGTGTTCTTCGGCGTCGGCGGGGGCGGTCTGTTCCGTCTGCGTGACGGCGCCTGGCAGGACATCGAGCCCTCGGTCCCCGAGCGCGCGGCCGTCACCGGCGACCCCGTCGTCGGATTCGGGTCACCGCCCGCCGAGACCCCCGAGGGCGACCGGCTCACCATGGACCTGGGGATCGCGACGCCGCCCTCTCCGTACATCGAGGCACCGCCCCCGCCACCGGCCGAACCCTTCCGATTCCGTGCCTCCGTGGCCCGTCCGGGCGACACACTGCTGCTGTGCAGCACGGGCCTGGCCGAGCCGCTGCGCTGCGAGCCCGCCCTCGCCGAGGAGCTGGCCGTGCGCTGGACCCCCGCCGAGCCGCCCGGCCTTGCGGCGTTCCTCGCCGACACCCAGCTGAGGGTGAAGGGGTACGCCGACGACCGTACGGCTGTCGCCATCTGGGAGGCGTAACCGCTCCCTCCATGGGTTGATGAACGTTCAGGCCCATTGAGCGGAGAAGGGTACGCATCCCATGGCCAAGCAGAATGTGGCGGAGCAGTTCGTCGACATCCTCGTCCGGGCCGGAGTTCAGCGGATGTACGGAGTCGTCGGCGACAGCCTCAACCCGGTCGTCGACGCCATCCGGCGCACGTCCGCCATCGACTGGATCCAGGTCAGGCACGAGGAGACCGCCGCCTTCGCGGCCGGTGCCGAGGCCCAGATCACCGGGAAGCTCGCGGCCTGCGCGGGATCCTGCGGCCCCGGCAATCTGCACCTCATCAACGGGCTGTACGACGCCCACCGCTCCATGGCCCCCGTGCTGGCTCTCGCCTCGCACATCCCCTCCAGCGAGATCGGCCTCGGCTACTTCCAGGAGACACATCCCGACCAGCTGTTCCGCGAGTGCAGCCACTACAACGAGATGATCTCCAACCCGCGGCAGATGCCCCGGCTGCTCCAGACGGCGATCCAGCACGCGATCGGCCGCGGCGGCGTCAGTGTCGTATCCCTGCCCGGGGACATCGCCTCACAGGCGGCCCCCGAGAAGTCCGTCGAGCACGCGCTGGTCACCTCCCGCCCCACCGTGCGGCCCGGGGACTCGGAGATCGACAAGCTGGTCCGCATGATCGACGAGGCGGACCGGGTCACGCTCTTCTGCGGCAGCGGCACGGCGGGCGCGCACGCCGAGGTGATGGAGTTCGCCGAGCGCGTCAAGTCGCCGGTCGGGCACGCGCTGCGCGGCAAGGAGTGGATTCAGTACGAGAACAGGTTCGACGTGGGCATGAGCGGTCTGCTCGGCTACGGAGCGGCCTACGAGGCCACCCACGAGTGCGACCTGCTGATCCTGCTGGGCACGGACTTCCCGTACAACGCCTTCCTCCCAGACGACGTCAAGATCGCCCAGGTCGACGTCAGGCCCGAGCATCTCGGCCGCCGCTCCAAGCTGGATCTGGCCGTCTGGGGCGACGTACGCGAGACGCTGCGCTGCCTCACACCGCGCGTGCGCGCCAAGACGGACCGCAGGTTCCTCGACAAGATGCTGAAGAAGCACGCCGACGCCCTTGAGGGCGTCATCAGGGCCTACACCCGCAAGGTGGACAAGCACGTCCCGATCCATCCCGAGTACGTCGCCTCCGTACTGGACGAACTCGCCGACGACGACGCCGTGTTCACCGTGGACACCGGCATGTGCAATGTGTGGGCCGCGCGCTATCTCTCACCCAACGGCCGCCGCCGGATCATCGGTTCCTTCAGCCACGGCTCGATGGCCAACGCCCTGCCGCAGGCGATCGGCGCTCAGTTCACCGACCGCGGCCGCCAGGTCGTCTCGATGTCGGGCGACGGCGGATTCACCATGCTGATGGGCGACTTCCTCACCCTCGTCCAGTACGACCTGCCGGTGAAGATCGTGCTCTTCAACAACTCCTCGCTCGGCATGGTCGAGCTGGAGATGCTGGTCGCGGGACTTCCCTCGTACGGGACCGCCAACCGCAATCCCGACTTCGCGGCGATCGCGCGGGCGGCCGGTGCGTACGGCGTCCGGGTCGAGAAGCCCAGGCAGCTGGCGGGCGCACTCAAGGACGCCTTCCGGCACAAGGGCCCGGCCCTGGTGGATGTGGTCACCGACCCGAACGCGCTGTCCATCCCGCCGAAGATCAGCGCCGACATGGTCACGGGCTTCGCGCTCTCCGCCAGCAAGATCGTGCTGGACGGCGGCGTGGGCCGGATGGTGCAGCTGGCTCGCTCCAACCTCCGAAACGTACCGAGGCCCTGAGTCCGTCCCAGCCTGTGGTTGATGAATCGACATGAGTGGTGCTCTCCGCGCGGGGAATGCATGTCCGTGAGCGTGTGCGACAAAGGGAGTCGTTCCGGAGAAGGGGCTGTTCCGACGTGCGGGTGGGGATGATGACGGGGCGTCAGGGAGAGGCCGGGCAGACGGCGAGCGGGTGCGGCCGGGAATCCGGGGCGCAGAGAGAAGGGCGCGGTCTGCTGCATCGCAGGCTGGGCTGTGCGGATCTCACGGCCGTGCCCGAAGTGCGACGTGCTTTACGGGAGTTGTTACGGCACTGGAGGGGGCAGGACACGAAGGACGTGGCGGAGCTGCTGGCCAGCGAGCTGGTGACCAACGCGCTCGTCCACACCGATCACGGCGCGGTCGTCACGGCGACCGTCGCGGCCTCCACCCTCCGCGTGGAGGTACGGGACTTCATGGCGGGACTGCCGGTTCCCCGTGCACCGGCGGCGCACCTGGACACCCACGGCCGCGGGCTTGTGCTGGTGCAGAGCCTGGCCGACGCGTGGGGCGTCCATACGCACGGCGTGGGCAAGGTGGTCTGGTTCGAGCTGCACGGAAGGCCGGTCTGACCCTCGCAGACCGGCCTTCGTACGGGGTGCGCTGCGCTTAGGTCTTGTCCGGCCGATCTTGCCGGGCTCGCGTGCCCTGGCACGGCACCTCGCTGCGTTGTCGTCAGTCGCCTACGCTCCGCGTGGGCTCCTTCCTCCGCCTTGCGATGCACCGCACCAGACCCCGCTCCCTGATCCGGCCTGATCGACCGGACAGGACCTAGCCGAACTGCCGCTCGAGATCCGTGAGCTTCCGCTCCAGGGAGTCGAGACGCGGCAGCGCCTGGGTGTCGTCCTCGGCCGTGAGGTCGATCGTGCGCGGCTCAGCGCCGTTGGCCGGTTTCACGGCCTGGAGGGAGGGCCGGGAACGATACGGCAGCTGTCCCGGCTCGGATATGGCAGGCTCCGCGACGGACCCGACGCCGCCCGAGGCGGTCTGTGCCGAACCGGTTGCGGAGCCCAGGGCGGGAAGCTCCGAGCGCAGTTCGGACAGGCGGTGGCGGCCGCGCCCCCAGGCCCGGTGCTGCCGGTTGAGTGCCCTTATCTGCGCCCGTTCCATCTTCTCCCGGTCCCGCCTCCGCAGGCGGTTCTGCTCCTTCAGCTGCCGGTCCTCGCGGACTTCCTCGACCGCCTCGTCCAGGGTGCGTACGCCCTCCAGAAGCATCAGCGACCAGGCGCCGAAGGTCTCCCGGGGAGCGCGCAGCCAGCGCACGACGCGGATCTGCGGCAGCGGGCGGGGCACCAGGCCCTGCTCGCGCAGCGCCGCCCGGCGGGTCTGCTTGAGCGCCCGGTCGAACAGGACGGCTGCCGAGAGCGACATCCCGGAGAAGAACTGAGGGGCCCCGTCGTGGCCGAACCCCCTTGGTGCGTGTACCCAGTTGAACCAGGCGGCCGCGCCCGCGAACAGCCACACCAGCAGCCGCGAGCCGAGCGCCGCGTCACCGTGGCTGGCCTCGCGCACGGCCAGCACCGAGCAGAACATGGCGGCGCCGTCGAGGCCGAAGGGGACGAGATACTCCCAGCCCCCGGTGAGATTGAGATTCTGCTGGCCGAAGCCGACCAGGCCGTGGAAGGAGAGTGCGGCGGCGACGGCGGCACAGCAGAACAGGAGCACATAGGAGGCCGTGCCGTAGATCGCCTCCTTGCGCCGTCGGCGCTCCTCGCTGCGTTCCCAGGAGTCGTCAGAGGCCTTGTCACTGGCGCGCTTGCCGCGTGTGAACACCGTCACCGCGCCCAGGCACCCCAGGAGCATCACGCCGCCGGGAAGCAGCCACAGTGATATGTCGGTCAGTCTCATGGGCGGTGTCCCTTGCATCGCGGTAGAGCGTTTCGGCCGCCATAGTGGCCGAAGTCCCAGCGCCCCCAAGGGGTTTCGGGGCAAGAGAACGCCAATGGGGCACCAGGGCATACAGATAGGTGCGTTTCACTCGAACTGCCGTATGAACAAGGGGAGTTGGTTCGATTTACGTCACCCGGTCGGATGGCGTGTCAACCGGCATACGGGAGATCAGAGCTCGGCCGCAGCCGCTCCACGCGGTCCGCGTCACACGTGCGCGGACAGGTGGCGCACGTGTCCTCGGGCCGCAGGGTGTAGAAGAGGCAGCAGCCGGCCCGGTCCCGGGTCGGCAGCAGTTCGCCGCCCGGGCCGGTGAGCTCGCGGAAGCCGGCGGTCCCGACGTACGGCTTCGTGGCGCCCGGCAGCAGCCGCTCCAGCTCGGCCACCGCGCGCCGCTCCTCGCCGAGCAACTGCCCGACGTACCACAGGCTCTCGACGATCTCGTCGGTCGCCATGCCCCACAGCGCGCGCCTGCCGCGTCGCATCCGCGGAGCGAAGCCGTCCAGTACGGGGCCGATGTGCTCGGCGACGGCGTGACGCACCGCGGCGCACAGGGCCTCCTCGTCCGGGACCACGCGGGCGCCGGGCAGCCGCGCGGCCCGGTCGCCCGGCAGACAGGTGAATTCCCTCACGCGGACCGTCATGCGGCCGAGCGTCCGCTGGAAGGCGACGTCCTCGACGGGCAGGCGCGGCACGCGGCGGTGGAGAAACCAGGGGACCGTGATCAGCAGACAGGCGGGCCAGGCGTAGCGGTGCAGGCCGAAGCCGGCGATGACGTCGGGCCGGGCCTGCTGTCCGTAGTCCCGAAGGATCTGCGCGTCGTCCCAGGCGAGAAAGGCGTCGAGGGCGGGCCCACCGGCAGCGAGCTCCGCGGCACTCACCCAGCCGCCGCCCACGGGGGCCTGCTCGCCCTCCGAGAGCTCCCGTATCCGCAGCCCGGAGAAGACCTCGGCCAGGCGTGCGTAGGCGTCCTGGACGGGCGAGGCAAGGGCGGGCAGCAGCGCGGGACGGGTCATGCCGGGGACCACCGAATCGCGATCGTTAGGAGGTTAGCCTTACCTTACCCGACGCGATCGATGTTTGAACTGTCGTCTTGTCCGCCTATGGTGCACAAGGGCCCATGCGTACGCGAGCCGGGCCAGACCGCCGTCCGGAGGAGGACCCGAGTGGAGCAGGCCCGAGCGCGCGACGCCGCGACGCCGCAGCTTTTCGCGTCCCCGCACGTCCCCGAACAGGCAGGTCCGGCGGACTTCCGGCCCGCCCGTCCCCTTGTCCCGGAACAGGCCCGCGTCGTCCCGGCACATGCCCGCGGCGAGCACACCCACAGCGAGCCCCCCGCGCCGGGCACGGCCCCCCGCACGGTCCAGCGCCACTCGGTCCGCGGCCAGATCCTCGAAGCCCTGCGCACAGCTCTCGTCGACGGCGAGCTGGCCCCCGGCGAGGTCTACTCCGCGCCCGTCCTCGGCGAACGCTTCGGCGTCTCGGCCACACCCGTACGCGAGGCGATGCAGCAGCTCGCCATCGAGGGCGCGGTCGAGGTCGTCCCCAACCGCGGCTTCCGCGTCACCGTTCGCAGCGCCCGCGAACTGGCCGAACTCGCCGAGGTCCGCGCCCTGATCGAAATCCCGGTCGTGCTCCGCCTGGCCCGCACGATCCCGGCCGCCCGGTGGTCGGCACTGCGCCCCCTGGCCGACGCGACGGCAGCGGCGGCGGCAACGGGCGACCGTGCGGCCTACGCGGAAACGGACCGCGCCTTCCACCGGGCGCTGCTCGCCCTGTCGGGCAACCAGCAACTCGTGGCGGTCGCGGACGACCTCCACCGCCGCTCCCAATGGCCCCTGACGAGGGCCCCGGTCACCCGCCGCGCGGACCTGGTGGCGGACGCGGCGGAGCACATGGCACTGCTGGAGGCACTGGTGGCCGAGGACCTGACGGTGGTGCAGTCGCTGGTGAGGGAGCACTTCACGGGCGCGGAGGCCTGACGGCCCCATCCGGTCGCGCCATCCCCTGCCCACCCACCGATGACCCTTGGCCATGGCTGCATTAATCTGTGCCGCCGTTGCCGAAGTCCGTACGAACGGGGGGCCATTCATGACCGCGGAGCTGCCGGAGTCGTCCATACCCGACGAGGCCTGGGAGGAGTTCCAGCGCGAGAGCGAAGGACCCGCACGGCTCGCCGCGCCGAAGGAGCCGTCCGCGCGAGCGCGGATGGTGGCCGAGCGGTTGCGGCGCGAGGACGAGGAGGCCGCCCGGCAGCAGGGCAGGGTGCGGCGGCTGGGGAAGCGCGGCAGGGCGCAGGTACGGGCCGAGCCCGAGGCGTGGCGGGCGTGGCCCGATCGGCGGCGGCAGGCGCGGCGGCGCCGTGGGCGGGGAGTTCTCTGGGTCGTCGTGGCCGTCGTCCTCGTACTGCTGGTCATGAATCCCGTCAGGGCCCTCGCCTGGCTGGTGTGAGCCGGATGGTCAGGACGGTGACTCCAGGCCCGTCAGCAGTGAGGCGATGTCCAGGCCGGTCATGAGGTACTGCTCGAAGGCGACGTTGTGCAGGGCCCACGGCGAACGCCTGCGCCGGACCAGGTCGATCGCTCCCGCGCCGTCGTGGCCCAGTTCGATCAGGGTCTGGGCCACCACCAGGCCGGAGCGGTTGTAGCCGGAGTAGCAGCGTACGAGCGCGGTGCGGCCGGAGCGTACGGCGTCGGCGGTGATGAGCGCCAGACGGACGACCTCGTCGATCTGCTCCGAGGTCAGCCAGTCGTCCGGGATCGGGACGACATGGTGCTCGATGCCGGCGGGCGGGCCGTGGCCCTGGCGGGTGAACAGGCTGATCACCAGGTCGAATTCACGGTCGACGACGGCGTCCAGATGGCGGCCGTCCGCGTCGGCCCAGACATGGCCGCCCATCCACAGGCCGGTGGTGATCTCGTCCCAGGGCGACTGGGGTTCCGGGACGGGGCCGTCCGCCCGGCGGGCGCTCACCGGTGGCTCCTCGCGCCGGTCATGCCGCCGGTCATGCGGCGGGCTCGGGCTGCGGAGGGGAGGACTGGACGGGAGGGGACTGGACCGGCACCGTCGGGGCCAGTTGGGCGCCGAGCCACACCGGTACGCCGCCCAGGAGACGGAACAGCCGCCCCGCCTCCGCCCGTAGCCGGCTCGCCTCCGGTTCCGGCTCGCAGTCGGCGAGCGCGGCCAGCGCCGGGGCCGTGCCGATCAGATAGCCGAGCTCCTCGCGGATCCGCAGCGACTCGGCGAAGCCGTGCCGCGCCTGTGCCAACTCCCCCTCGCGCAGGGCGAGTCCGGCCTGATGGCGCCAGGTGAACGAGAGCAGCAGTGTGTCCCCGTGCGCGGCCGCTCCGGCGTGCGCCCGCTGATAGGCGGCGCGGGCCGCCTGTGGGGAGTCGGCGATGTGCTCGGCGACCAGGCCGCGGCGGAAGTCCAGCAGCGGTCGTCCCGGCGAGGTGGGGGCGAGCAGCGCCGCGGCCCGGCCGAGTGCCGCGCGGGCCTCGTCGGCGCGGTCGCGTACGCCGAGACGGGTCGCCGCGTACGCCAGCCGCCCGCGCTCGCACGCCGCGCCACCGCGCTCCTCGTCGTCCCCGGCCACCGCCTCCGCCGTACGCAGCGCGTCCTCCGCGTCGGCCCAGCCCTCGCCGGTGAACAGGCAGCGCTCGACGAGCAGTCCGGCCCGTTCGAGCGCCGCGGCCGGATCGGCCGCGTGGGCGGTGAGCAGAGCCGCTGCGTCGGTCCAACAGCCGCGCGAGCGCAGCCGCCATACCGCGGTCTGGAGTGGATCGTCACCTGCAGTGGTTCCGGAACCAGACATGGCGGTATGCGCCACTTGCCCTCCCCGAGCACGCCATTGAGCTGTTGAGTCTGCCCGCATCTCAGCATGGATAGGCATGCCTGGCCAAGGGGTCAGGTGAATGAATTCACAATCGTGTGGTGAGAGATGGGTGGAGCGTCAACTCAATGGCTTGCGCCGTCCCTCGTGTGGGTGACGGTGGCGAGCCGGGGCGGGGTGAGTTTCCGGCCCCCGGCTCGGCGGACCGCGAGTCAGCTCATCCGCAGCGCCAGGAAGAAGTCCAGCTTGTCCTCCAGGCGCGACAGATCACGGCTCGTCAGTTGCTCGATCCGGCCCACCCTGTACCGCAGGGTGTTCACATGCAGATGCAGCCGCGTCGCACACCGCGTCCAGGACCCGTCGCAGTCCAGGAACGCCTCCAGCGTCGGGATCAGCTCCGCCCGGTGCCGCCGGTCGTAATCGCGCAGCGGGTCCAGCAGCCGGGCCGTGAAGGCGCGGCGCACGTCGTCCGGGACGAACGGCAGCAGCAGGACGTGCGAGGCCAGCTCGTGGTGGCCGGCCGCGCAGACCCGGCCGGGGCGGGCCGCGGCCACCCGGCGGGCGTGCCGGGCCTCCTCCAGCGCGCCGCGCAGGCCCTCCGCCGAGCTGACGGCCGCGCTGACGCCCAGCGTGAGCCGCCCGTCGCCGTCGAGACCGGCCGAGAGCGGGTCGCGTACGGAGCCGAGCAGCGCGTCCGCGTGCAGTCCGGCCTCCGTGGACTCGACGTCGGGGCCCTCCGGGTCGACGGGGAGGGCGGGCAGCGGGACCAGCGCGATCGCCTCGTCGCCGGTGTGGGCGACCGCGATCCGGTCGCCGGAGTCGGCGCCCTCGGCCGTCGGGTCGACCAGGATCTCCTCCAGCAGGGACTGGGCGACGGGACCGGCCTCGATCGCGGCCCCCGCCGGCTCGTCCTGCTCCCACTCCACCCGGGCCACCACGACCTGCCAGTGCGGCGCGGTCCCGAGGCCGGGCAGCAGTACGGGGGCGGCCACCCGCAGCCTGGCCGCGATCTCGGCGGGCGCGGCACCCGTCTGGACCAGTTCGAGTACTTCCTGGGCGAGCCGGCGCCGTACCGTACGGGCCGCCTCGCGCCGGTCCCGCTCGACGGCGATCAGCTGGGTCACGCCCTGCAGCAGGTCCAGCCGGGCGGCCGGCCAGTCGCCCGCGTCGGCCTCGACCGCCAGCAGCCAGTCCGACAGGACACTCTCGCGTACGTCGCGGGACGCGGGGGCGGCTCCGCGTCCGGTGTTGCGGATCGGGAAGAGGGAGTACGTCGCTCCTCCGACGTTCGCGCGGTGCGGGCCGCGGCGGCCCGTACGGGTCGCGGCCAGATGCTCGCCCGCCAGCGTGGCGCTCACCGGGCCGGGCAGCGGGTCGCCCGCGCCCGCGATCTGGCGGCCGGTGGGGGAGAGCACCCAGGCGCGAAGGTCCAGGTCGGAGCCGAGGAGGTCCAGGACCACGTCGGGGCCGCCGCCCGCGGGACCCGAGGTCATCAGCCTTCTGTGCCTGTCGACGACTGCCGCGAGGTCACCGGCGCGCTCGCCGGAGACCTGGCGCACGACATACTCTGTGATCGTCGCGAATGCAACAGATTCATTAACTGCAAAGAGTGGCAGCCGATGGCGAGAACACGCCTTCACGAGATCACCGGGAATGTTCCCCAGTTCGGCCTCGCCGGCCGCCAGACCGGCCACCCCGGCGCCCGCCAGGATCCGGACGAACGGCTCCGAGTCCTCGGCCGAATGCCGCCAGGCGAGCCCCGTAAGCACCAGTTCGCCGCCCGAGAGATACCGGCTCGGGTCCCGCAGGTCGGTCGTCATCACGCCACGTACGCCGCGGTCGAGTTCGTCCTCGCCGCCGAGCAGCCGCAGTCCCAGCGCTTCGGTCTCCAGAAGTGCGCGCAGCCGCATCTCGTCGCCGCCGATCTGTCTCGTTGTTGCCGGTGGCCCCTGGCCACGGTTTTCATGGGAAAACAGTGAGGTTGCCGAGCCTCGCCTTTCGTTCGAATCTACAAGACGAGACAGGCGACCAGCCAACTCCTTCATGGTTTCGGTGACTGCACCGGGCGGGGCACGCCTTGTGTACTGGGGCCACACAGCGTTAACGGCACATGAATAACCAGTCGAGGGCCGGCCGTCCCGGGCCCGTTGCGACGAACGACCCCGATTAAGAAGAAGAGAGCCACTCATGGACTTCCTTCGCCCCGCCAGCTGGGAGGAGGCGCTCGCCGCCAAGGCCGAGCACCCCACCGCTGTCCCCATCGCGGGTGGCACCGATGTGATGGTCGAGATCAACTTCGACCACCGCCGGCCCGAGTACCTCATGGACCTGAACCGCATCGGCGAGCTGCGCGAATGGGAGGTCGGCGAGGACACCGTCCGCCTGGGCGCCTCCGTGCCGTACACCGGGATCATGGACCACCTCCGGGCCGAGCTGCCCGGTCTGGCACTGGCGTCGCACACCGTGGCCTCCCCGCAGATCCGCAACCGCGGCGGTGTCGGCGGCAACCTCGGCACCGCGTCCCCGGCCGGCGACGCCCACCCGGCGCTGCTCGCGGCGGGCGCCGAGGTCGAGGCCGAGTCGGTGCGCGGCAGCCGCCTGATCCCGATCGACGAGTTCTACACCGGCGTGAAGCGCAACGCACTGGCCCCGGACGAGCTCATCCGCGCCGTACACATCAAGAAGGCCGACGGCCCCCAGCAGTTCTCCAAGGTCGGCACCCGCAACGCGATGGTCATCGCCGTCTGCGCCTTCGGCCTGGCCCTGCACCCCGAGACCCGTACGGTGCGCACCGGCATCGGCTCCGCCGCCCCGACCCCGGTACGGGCGAAGGCGGCCGAGGAGTTCCTGAACGCCGCGCTCGAAGAGGGCGGTTTCTGGGACAGCAAGAAGATCATCACCCCGTCGATCGCCAAGCAGTTCGCGGAGCTCGCTTCCGCCGGCTGCAGCCCCATCGACGATGTGCGCGGCACCGCCAGCTACCGCCGCCACGCGGTGGGCATCATGGCCCGCCGCACGCTCGGCTGGACGTGGGAGTCCTACCGCGGCAAGGGCCGCAGCATTGAGGGAGTCGCATAATGCGCGTGAACTTCACGGTCAACGGTCGTCAGCAGGAAGCCGACGACGTGTGGGAGGGCGAGAGCCTTCTCTACGTACTGCGCGAGCGCATGGGCCTGCCGGGCTCCAAGAACGCGTGCGAGCAGGGCGAGTGCGGCTCCTGCACGGTCCGCCTGGACGGCGTGCCGGTCTGTTCCTGCCTCGTCGCCGCAGGTCAGGTCGAGGGCCGCGAGGTCGTCACCGTAGAGGGCCTGGCGGACTACGCCAAGCAGCGCGCCGAGCACGGCGGCTGCGCCACCGGCGCCTGCGGCACCTCGCTGGACGCCGCCAAGAGCTGGGAGGCCAGGCCGTCCGACGGTCAGGCCGGCGAACAGGGCGAACTCTCCCCGATCCAGCAGGCGTTCATCGACGCCGGCGCCGTGCAGTGCGGTTTCTGCACCCCCGGTCTGCTGGTCGCCGCCGACGAGCTGCTGGAGCGCAACGCCGAGCCGTCCGACGCGGACATCCGCGAGGCGCTCTCCGGCAACCTCTGCCGCTGCACCGGTTACGAGAAGATCCTCGACGCGGTCCGCCTCGCGGCCGCCCGCCAGGAAGAGGCGGTCTGACAGCCATGGCCACCACCGGAACCCCCACGAACCTCACCCAGGGCTCGCAGACCAAGGGCGGCATCGGCGAGTCGACGCTGCGGCCCGACGGCACCCTCAAGGTCACCGGCGAGTTCGCGTACTCCTCGGACATGTGGCACGAGGACATGCTCTGGGGCCACACGCTCCGCAGCACCGTCGCGCACGCCGAGATCAAGTCGATCGACATCGGCGAGGCCGTCGCGATGCCCGGCGTCTACGCCGTGCTGACCTACGACGACCTGCCCACCGCGGTGAAGAACTACGGCCTGGAGATCCAGGACACCCCGGTTCTCGCCCACGGCAAGGTCCGTCACCACGGCGAGCCGGTGGCCCTGGTCGCCGCCGACCACCCGGAGACCGCGCGCCGCGCCGCCGCCAAGATCAAGATCGAGTACGCCGAGCTGCCGCTCATCACGGACGAGGCGTCCGCGACCGCGCCCGGCGCGATCCTGGTCCACGAGGGCCGCGACGACCACCACATCGGCCATGTCCCGCACCCGAACATCGTTCACCGCCAGCCCATCGTCCGCGGCAACGCCGACGAGGCCGCGAAGCGCGCCGACGTGATCGTCAAGGGCGAGTACACCTTCGGCATGCAGGACCAGGCCTTCCTCGGCCCCGAGTCCGGCCTCGCCGTGCCGTCCGAGGACGGCGGCGTCGAGCTGTACGTCGCCACCCAGTGGCTGCACTCCGACCTCCGCCAGATCGCCCCCGTCCTCGGCCTGCCCGAGGACAAGGTGCGGATGACGCTCTCCGGCGTCGGCGGCGCGTTCGGCGGCCGCGAGGACCTGTCGATGCAGATCCACGCCTGCCTGCTCGCCCTGCGCACCGGAAAGCCCGTCAAGATCGTCTACAACCGGTTCGAGTCCTTCTTCGGACACGTGCACCGGCACCCGGCGAAGCTCTCCTACGAGCACGGCGCCACCAAGGACGGCAAGCTCACGCACCTGAAGTGCAGGATCGTCCTGGACGGCGGCGCGTACGCCTCGGCCTCCCCGGCGGTCGTCGGCAACGCCGCTTCACTGAGCGTCGGCCCGTACGTCGTCGACGACGTCGACATCGAGGCGCTCGCGCTCTACTCCAACAACCCGCCCTGCGGCGCCATGCGCGGCTTCGGCGCGGTCCAGGCGTGCTTCGCGTACGAGGCGCAGATGGACAAGCTCGCGGCGAAGCTGGGCATGGACCCGGTCGAATTCCGACAGCTGAACGCCATGGAGCAGGGCACGATCATGCCGACCGGCCAGCCGGTCGACTCCCCGGCCCCGGTCGCCGAGCTGCTGCGCCGTGTCAAGGCCATGCCGCTGCCGCCCGAGCAGCAGTGGCTCGCCGCCGGCGAGGAGGCGGACGTACGCGCCCTGCCGGGCGGTCTGTCCAACACCACGCACGGCGAGGGCGTCGTCCGCGGCATCGGCTACGCGGTCGGCATCAAGAACGTGGGTTTCTCCGAGGGCTTCGACGACTACTCAACGGCGCGCGTGCGCATGGAGGTTGTGGGCGGCGAGCCGGTCGCGACCGTGCACACCGCGATGGCGGAGGTCGGCCAGGGCGGTGTCACCGTCCACGCGCAGATCGCCCGCACCGAGCTCGGCGTCACGCAGGTGACGATCCACCCGGCCGACACCCAGGTCGGCTCCGCCGGTTCGACGTCGGCATCCCGCCAGACGTACGTGACGGGCGGCGCGGTGAAGCACACCTGCGAGAACGTCCGCGAGAAGGTCCTGGAGATCGGCCGCCGCAAGTTCGGCTCGTACCACCCCGCGTGGGCCACCGCCGAGCTGCTGCTCGAAGGCGGCAAGGTCGTCACCGACGGCGGCGAGGTCCTCGCCGACCTGGTGGACGTCCTCGAGGGCGAGGCGGTCGACCTGGAGCTCGAGTGGCGGCACCGCCCCACCGAGGCCTTCGACCTCGTCACCGGCCAGGGCCACGGCCACGTCCAGTACTCCTTCGCCGCGCACCGCGCCGTGGTGGAGGTGGACACCGAGCTCGGCCTGGTCAAGGTCATCGAACTGGCCTGCGCCCAGGACGTCGGCAAGGCACTCAACCCGCTGTCCGTCGTCGGCCAGATCCAGGGTGGCACCACCCAGGGCCTGGGCGTGGCGGTCATGGAGGAGATCATCGTCGACCCGAAGACCGCGAAGGTGAAGAACCCCTCCTTCACGGACTATCTGATCCCCACCATCCTCGACACGCCGACCATCCCCGTCGACGTACTCGAACTGGCCGACGACCACGCGCCCTACGGGCTGCGCGGCGTCGGCGAGGCCCCGACCCTCTCGTCAACTCCGGCCGTCCTCGCGGCGATCCGGAACGCGACGGGTCTGGAGCTGAACAGGACACCGGTCCGCCCCGAGCACCTCACCGGTACCTGATCCCTGAACTCTCCGGGCGGTGCGCCATGGGCTCCGCCGAGGACTTCGGGAACGTCACGTCCCCTGGCCTTCGGCATGGGGAACCCCACGCCCCGTCGCGCCGCCCGGAGAACCCCAGTACCGCACCGCTCGCGGTCTCTGGAAACCCCCGCAGTAAACCAGCGGTAACCCAGCAGTGATGCAGCACCAACCAAGTTCGCCTCGGGCCGTCCCCCGGGTCGTGCAGCCCACGCACCATCCCAAATCCCGCAATCTCGAGTCCCCATGCGGGTGCCCCTGTGAACCTTGGGAGTAGGCACCATGACCCAGCAGTCCCTTGAAACCAGGACCACGGCGGAGGACGCCGGCGCGGGAACGCGCCAGCCCGCCGGGCGGTCCTGGCTCGACCGGTACTTCCACATAACCCAGCGCGGTTCGACCATCGGCCGGGAGGTGCGTGGCGGCGTCACCACCTTCATGGCGATGGCGTACATCATCCTTCTCAACCCGGTGATTCTGTCGGTGCCCGATGCGGCCGGTCACAAGCTCGACGGTGATCAGCTGACCACCGCGACCGTATTCGCCGCCGCCGCAACCACCATCGTGATGGGCTTCATCGGCAATGTGCCGCTCGCCCTCGCCGCGGGACTCAGCGTCTCCGCCGTCATGGCATTCCAGGTCGCTCCGGAGATGACCTGGGAAAACGCGATGGGCATGTGCGTCATCTACGGTCTCGTGATCGTCCTGCTCGTTGTCACCGGTCTGCGCGAGCTGATCATGAACGCCATCCCCCTGGCGCTCAAGCACGCCATCACCATGGGCATCGGCCTCTTCGTCTGCCTCATCGGCCTGGTCCAGGCGGGCTTCGTCACCTCCATGCCCGGCCCCGGCGGCCTCTCCGGCGCGAAGCCGATCCAGCTCGGTACGAGTGACATGCTCACCGGCTGGCCGGTGCTCTGTTTCTCCGTCACCGTCCTGCTGATCTTTCTGCTCCAGGTCCGCAAGGTCCCCGGTGCGATCCTCATCGGCATCGTCGGCGGTACCGTTTTCGCGGCGTTGGTCCACCAGTTCGCCGGCCTCGACAAGAAGGCCTGGGGCGGACTGAACGCGCCCGAGATCACCGGCTCCATCGTCAGCACCCCTGACTTCGGCCTCTTCGGCAGTGTTTCGTTCAGCGGAATCGGCAGCGTCGGTGGTATCACCGTCGGCGTCATCGTCTTCACCCTGGTGCTGGCCGGCTTCTTCGACGCCATGGGCACCATCATCGGCATCGGCCAGCAGGCGGGCCTCGCCGACGACAAGGGCAAGATGCCCGGTCTCAACAAGGCGCTCGCCATCGACGGTGCGGGTGGCGCGCTGGGCGGTGTCGCCGGTGCCTCCGGCCAGACGGTGTTCGTCGAGTCCACCGCGGGCGTCGGCGACGGTGCGCGCACCGGCCTCGCCAGTGTCATCACCGGTCTCGCCTTCACGCTCTGCCTGTTCTTCACCCCGCTGGCCCAGGTCATCCCCACCCAGGTGGCCGCCGCCGCACTCGTCGTCATCGGCTCGATGATGCTGACGAACGCCAAGCACATCGACTGGAACGACCAGGCGACCTCGATCCCGGTCTTCCTCACGACCGTGCTGATGCCCTTCACGTACTCGATCACCGCGGGCATCGCGGCGGGCGTCATCGCCCACGTCCTGATCAAGACCGTTCAGGGCCGGTCCCGCGACGTCGGCTGGCTGATGTGGGTGCTGTCCGCCGTCTTCCTGGCGTACTTCGCCCTTCACCCGATCGAGGGCTGGCTGGGAGTCAACTAGGCCGTGTTTTAGAACTAGCGCCGTCCGCCCGTAGGGCGGGGCTCGCGGCGTCTGGTGCGTGCAATCGCAAGGCGGAGGATCATCCTCGTACTGGACGTACTTGGATGACTCCGACAACGCAGCGAGTGTGCGTGCCAGGCGTCGCGGGCCAGGCGGGAGTTCCAAAACACGGCCTAGCTCCCCTCCGCCCTCACACACACCCTTGAGGAGACCGACATGCTGGACATCGCCGACGAGCTGAACCGGTGGGTCGAGCAGGGACGCGAGTTCGCCGTCGCCACCGTGGTGGCCGTCGGCGGCAGCGCCCCCCGGCAGCCCGGCGCGGCACTCGCCGTGGACAGCGACGGCACGGCGATCGGGTCGGTCTCCGGAGGGTGTGTCGAAGGCGCGGTGTACGAGTTGTGCCAGCAGTCGCTCGAGGACGGTCGCACCGTCCTCGAGCGGTTCGGCTACAGCGACGAGGACGCCTTCGCCGTCGGTCTGACCTGCGGCGGCATCATCGACATCCTGGTCACCCCGGTACGCGGCGGGGTCTTCCCCGCGGCACTCGCGGCCGCCGCCCAAGGGGAGGCGGCGGCGCTCGCCCGTATCACCGACGGACCGTCCGAACTGATGGGCCGGGCGCTGCTGGTGCGGCCCGACGGCTCGTACGAAGGTTCCCTCGGCGGCCACCCGGAACTCGACCGTACGGCTGCGGGCGAGGCACTGGCCCTCCTTGACGCGGGCCGCACGGCCTCCGTCACGATCGGCGAGGACGGCGTGCGCTGCGGCCGCCCGCTGACCCTTCTCGTCGAGTCCTCGGTGCCCGCGCCGCGGATGATCGTCTTCGGCGCGATCGACTTCGCGTCGGCGCTGGTACGGGTCGGAAAGTTCCTCGGTTACCACGTCACGGTCTGCGACGCGCGCCCTGTCTTCGCGACCGCCGCGCGTTTCCCGGAGGCGGACGAGATCGTGGTCGACTGGCCGCACCGCTATCTGGAGTCGACGGAGGTGGACGGGCGTACGGTCCTCTGCGTCCTCACCCACGACGCCAAGTTCGACGTGCCTCTGCTAGGACTGGCCCTCAGGCTTCCCGTCGCGTACGTCGGCGCGATGGGCTCACGCCGCACGCACGAGGACCGCAATAAGCGCCTGCGCGAGGTCGGCGTCACGGAACTCGAACTGGCCCGCCTGCGCAGCCCCATCGGCCTGGACCTCGGCGCGCGTACGCCGGAGGAGACGGCGCTGTCGATCGCGGCGGAGATCGTGGCGAACCGGCGTGGCGGCAGCGGAGTCTCCCTGACGGGCGCGCACACGCCCATCCACCACGACGGCACGGCGGTTCCGGCGGGCCGGATAGGTTCCGTGGCCTGAGGAGGTACGGGGACGTCAGCCCCTGCCCGCTCCCACACCGCCCGGGGAACGGCCGTGCAGCCCCCGGTCCCGGACGGCCGCGGAAGACGCCCCCGCGCCGACGGCGATGAGCGTCAGGACCGAGCACAGTGCGTAGACCCAGCCGAACAGGGCCAGTTGGACCGGGTATCCGGCATCGGAGGCCAGGTGCTCCTGGATGCGGGTGAGCTGGGGCACCACGCGGGAAACGGTGGCGAGGGTCCATGCCGCGAGCGTGATCCGGCTCAGCAGCCGCTGCCGGGCGGGGCCGTGGGGCCAGCCAGATCATGACCGGCACGCACCAGATCCAGTGGTGGCTCTCGCCTACGCTCCGCGTGGGCTCCTTCCTCCGCCTTGCGATGCTCCCCCGTAGCCCTTCGGGCACGGGAGGTGCCCCCATCGCCAGACCCCGCTCACTGATCCGGCCTGATCGACCGGACAGGACCTAGCCGGTGCGCGGTCCCGGGGCCGGAATAATTCGGTTGCCCCGTGCCCCGCCGCCGCGGTCTCATCGGGTGACCGGATGTCGATGCCGAGGTGGTGCGTGTATGCCCAGGGCCCAGCGGAACCGTTCTCGCGATCGAGGAAGGCCACCCGCTTTCGCGGTATGAACTCCCTTGATGCGAGACGGCGTTCAGAGCTGACGCCCATCCCACGCATCACACCAGGAGTCGTGTCCACGATGTCCCGCAACACCTCCAGGCGCGCCCGCACCGAAGCCCGCGCCGAGTCCTTCCGCTGCCTGCACTGCGGCCTCGACGTGTCGATGACCGCCGCGGGCACGGGCCACCGCAACCACTGCCCCAACTGCCTGTGGAGCCGTCACCTCGACGACACCCCGGGCGACCGGGCGGCCGACTGCGGTGCCCGGATGGAGCCTCTCGCCATCTCGGTCCGCGGTGACGGCGAGTGGGTACTCGTCCACCGCTGCACCGGCTGCGGAGTGCTCCATGCCAATCGCACGGCGGGCGACGACAACGCCCTGCCGCTGACCCGGCTGGCGGTGCGTCCCCTGGCGCAGCCGCCGTTCCCGCTGGAGCGGCTCACCGCTCTGTGAGGCAGGACGGATCCCGGACTCTCACCGTCCGGGATCCGTCAACTCCAGGCCCTTGTGCCGGAGCTGGGCAACGGGAGCGGCGGCGACCCTGGCCGCCGCCCACTCCGGCCATCCCGGGGCCGTCGGCAGATCCGGCGAGCGCAGAGGCGGCGGCACGCCCGGCTTCGCCTTGCGGGCCCAGCGCTCCAGCGCACGCACGGCGGCCCGCGCCAGCTGAGGCGGCACCGGTGCCGCCTCCGCCGCCAGCTTGGTGATCATCACCGCCGCCTGATGGCGACGGCGCGCGGACCAGGCGCCGAGCTCGTCGGCGATCAGACCGGGAGCGGTCGTCAGCAGATGGGCCGCGCGGAAGAGCGCGTACGACTCCTTGTCGCGCTTCATGCAGTCCTCGGCGACCTGCCGTACCGCCTTGCTGTCCAGGGGCGTCGTGCTCGCCCACCGGCATGCGGCGAAATAGTCGACGAGCAGCTCATGGCTGAAGGGCTGGTCCTCGGGGGCATCGGACGCGACCAGGCCCGTCGCGTACAGAAATATCTGGACGTCCTCGATCCAGGGCCTGCTCCCCGACTGCACCCGCAGCTCCGACGGCACTTGATGGAGAAGTTCTTCCAGGCTCGGCCGCAGCGCGAGCCGCGGATCACGCAGCTCGCCCGCATGAGCCGCGAGCACCCGGCGGAGCTCCTTTCGGGAGAGGGGAGCGGCCCCTGCCCTCTGCTGTTCGGCACCGGTCAGGAGGATCTCCGTCAGCCGTTCCAAGAGCTTGAACCGGCCGCCCTCAAGGCCGTCGGCACCGCTCGTCACATACACCGCGCACAGGACGACGCAGAACAACGGCCGCATCGCCAGCTCCGAGAGGCCGAGGCGTTCGAGCTCGCCGAGGAAGATGTCGACGGTGGCGGTCTCGGCGCCGAAGGTGGCGAGGTAGTTCTCGGCCAGTTGACGCCGCACCTGCCCACTGAGCCGGCACAGCCGCAGAGTCTCCAGACTCGGCAGCTCGATGTCGTCACCGTCCCGGAACGGGTCGCGGCTGGCCACCACAAGCGTGAACTGCGGGGCATTGGCGAAAGCGGCGAGCGCACCCTGCACCTGTTTCCGGCGCCCCCGGTCCACCTCGTCCACACCGTCGATCAGTACCAGCCACTTCCTGGCCGGGAAGGGGGGCTCCTCGAAGGCCGCCGGCTGGGGCAGCACCTGTTGGAACCGTATGTCGCCCGACCGCTTGGCGGCCGCATCGCTCAGGTCCCAGCTCACGGCACGCGACAGCCAGCGATGCGGATCCCAGGACTCGGTGCCGATTCCGTCGGCCAGAAGGGGTGCCGGGGCATACACGGGCACATAGTCGCCGACCGTGCCGGCGAGCCATTCCTGTGCCGAGTCGCGGGCAACCGCGCGTAACAGAGTCGACTTTCCGGTGCCTGCCTCGCCGACGATGTGCGCACCGGGCAGCAGCGCGGCCGCGTCCAGCGGACGGCAGTCGGCACCACCGATCTTCTCCCCGTCGTGCCCCGGCTTGGCGCGGACCGGCACCCGGAAGCCGGCCGTCGACAGCTGTGGGCCGCCGGACCCTCCGGCCCCGCCGCGCAGCACCCGCTGCAGGACGTCCACATAACCGTGGCGTCCGGTGGCCTCGCGCAACAGGGTGAGATAGCCCGTCAGATCCGGCCCGGTCCACTTCCAGTTGCCCTCCCGCAGCTGCCCGTCATCGAGCAGCCCGACCCAGTCGTCGAGCGGGCCGTAGCCGATCCGCTGCTCCTGACCGAGCAGCGGAAAGGTGTCCCAGACGACATGAGCCGGCACCAGCCGGGACTCGTGGTCCGCCGTGGGGACCGTTCTGCGCTGTTTGGCGCGTACGACTCCGATGACACAGCCGGACTTCTCGTCGATCACCGGCGAGCCGCTGGCCCCTGCCCACAGCTCGGATCCGCCCACCTTGAGGAGCGTGGCCCCGCTCTTGTGCCAGGAGCCGCCGACGATCTCCAGAGTGAAGCTGTCGCCTCCGGAGTAGTCATGGCCCGGGTGCCCGTGCGCGTACAGCTTCTGGCCGCCGGGCGGGAGGCCGGAACCGCGGGACAGCGCCACGCACGGCTGGTCCCGCGGCGGGCCGCCGGTCACCCGCAGCAGCGCCAGATCGGGACCGCGTCCGCCGTCGAACGGCCTCACGTCGATGTCGTCCACGGCGAAGGCGAGCGAGACCTGCTCCGTGCCCCGGCGCCAGAACCCTTCCACGTGCTCCGCGGCCCGCTCGCCCGGCAGTACGACATGGGCGCAGGTCAGGACGAGCCCGGGGCCGACGAAGAAGCCGGTGCCGTGCTCCTTCGCACCCTGCCGGGAGCTGTGCAGAGCCACGGTCGTGCCGTTGAGTGTCGACTTGAGGCGCTCCCACGCCTGTGCCGGGTCCATCGCGCCGCCCGGCGGGCTCAGTTGCCGCCGCCGGTGCCGCCCGAGGCGCTGGAGCCGCCCGAGCCGGCGGACCCCTCCGGTTGCTGTGCCGTCCAGTCCCACTCCATCGTGACCGTCAGGTTCGCGTCCACCGAACCCTTGGTGATGAGAGCGACAAGACCGCTGGTCTCGACACCGACCTGGCAGCCGAACTCCACAGTGAGGCGATGGGGTTTGGCCCGGCGCAGCGCGCCCGTGACACCTTGCGCGAAGGTGCCGAGCGCCTCGGTGACCTCGTCGAGATTGAAGGAGAGAAGGCCGATCTCCTCCTCCAGAGGCTCGCCCTCACCGTCCTCGGGCCCGGCCCCCGCCCTCTCCGGCGCGACATTGACCGCCTGCAGCATCAGCCGTGTCCCGTCCGGGAGTTCGACCGCTGTCAGCACTTCCTCACCGGCCATCAGGTCCCCCTACCCGCGTTCCGTCCCTGTGCGGCAGAGTAGCGGGCACAGAGTGTCCGAGGGGGGACAGTGAGTGAAGCTTGGGGCGCGATCCGTCCGGCTGCGGCCGACGAGCCCATGACCCTTGAGCTGATCGTCCCCGGTACACAACCCGCCGACCCGCAGCATCTGCTCGGCGACCCCCGGATGATCCAGATCGGCGGCGACCGCAGGACCCGGCTGCACCGGCGCGCGGACGATGTCGACGGCGAGCAGCGCCCCGACGAGTACCGAGGCCGCCCCATCCCGGAGACGTACACCTGGGGGTCGCGGGTGGGGGGCGGCTGGATGCGTGGGGTGTGGCTGTTCCTGGGGCCCTTTCTGCTGATGAATCTGGCTTCCTGGATGCTGCCCCGGGCCGACGGCACCGACGGGCGCGGCCGGTCGTACGTCGCCCGAAGCTACGCCGTGATGATGCGGCTGCTCGCGGCCGCCCTCACCGTTCAGCTCGTCGCGTACCTCGCCGAGATCAGCATGGATCTGATGGTGTGGCAGTGCGCGGCGGCCAGCCGGTCCTGCGTGGAGGAGAACACCTGGCTGCTCTTCCTCAGTCCGGCGAACGGCAGTTGGTGGGCGCGGCCGGGTCCGTCGCTGGCACTCGGTGCGCTCCTTCCGCTGTTCGTCATCGTCCTGATGGCGCGGCTGGGTCAGCGCACCTGGGCGCGGACCGAGGCGCTGCGGCCGGCGCTCTCGGGTCTCCGACCGGAATACGACGAAGGACCCTTCGGCCCCGCCCTTTCCCGGCCGGGGTTCTGGTACGGCCGCAGGCAGGTCCTGCGGCTGCGGTCCGCGCACACCACGCTGGCGAGCTCCACGTTGTCCCTGCTGCTCCTGGCCGCGCTGGCAGGGCCCGGCCGGAAGGACGGCAGCGCTCTGTTCACCGGCTTCGAGTGGGCTCTCATCGGCCTGGTGCTGCTGGCCGCCACCGTCGCCGTGTCGGAGGTCGTCCGAGCGGGCCGCAGCGAGCGCTACCTCGCCGCAGGACGGAGCCGGATCGCGGCGTACTCCCCGAGACTCTCGATGTGTCTGCTCGTGCTCACGTTCGCCGACGCTTTCCTTGCGCGGCCGGGCTGGGTCGCCACCGGCCGGCTCCCGGGCATCGAAGCGCTGCTCGCCGGACTCCTCGTGGGCGAGATGGCGCTGGCCGCGGGGCTCTTCGCCTGCTGTGTGCCGTTCGCGGCGAGGCGCATGCACGGCAGGGTCGCGCTGCGCGGCCTCGGCGGACCGGTCGTGGCGCTGCTCGCATGCTGGCTGGCCACCATCTTCTCGGCGGTCCTGGTCCTCGTGGTCGCGGACATCCTGGAAGGAGGCCGTACACCCGGAATGGGCTCCATCGCGGGGCCGCTGCCGCTCATCGAGGTCGCGGCGTGGGGCCCGGTGCTGCTGGTGCTGCTTGCCGTCGTTTTCGCCGTGGCCGTCAGCGTCCATCACGCACGAAGGGTCCGTCATCTGCGCTTCGTCGTGGAGCACGACTACCAGGGCGAAGCGCCGGATCTGCTGCGCAGCGACGAGATCGCCCGCGCCCACAGCTCGGCTGCCCTCACCGAGACCGTTCCGGTGCTGCTGGCCGCGTCCGGCGTCATGGCGGCTCTGCACTTCGCTCAGATCGCGATCGGTGCGACGGACGCCTTCACCTACAGCCGCCGCTTCGTGGATGCGCTGGCCGGGCTCGGTACCTGGCTGGGCCCGCTGCTCTATGCCCTGGTGTTCCTGGCCGGGTGGGCGGCGTACGCATGGCCCGCCTCCCGTCGCTCGGTCGGACTGCTGTGGGACATCAGTACGTTCTGGCCGCGCGCCGCCCACCCCTTCGCTCCGCCCTGTCTGGCGGAGCGAGCCGTGCCCGATCTTCAGTGGCGCATGCTGACCTGGCTGCGCAGCACCGGGGGACGCTTGCTGCTCTCCGGCCACGGGCAGGGGTCGGTCCTCGCGGCGGCGGCCGCGTTTCAACTGGCGCCGGAGTACCGCCGTCGTATCTCGCTTCTCACGTACGGATCACCTTTGGCGCGAATCTACGGACGCTATTTCCCCGCCTACTTCGGTCCGTCCCAACTGCGCATGATGGAAGAGGGGGTAGCGATCTGGCGGAATCTGTGGCGGCGTACCGACCCGATCGGGGGGCCGATCGCGATCGACACTGAGCTCAGCGCGGTGGACAGCAGCCCCTTGCGCGACCCGCTCGCCTTCGGCCGCACTGCCAAGCATCCGCTGTACGCGCCCATCCTCAGCCATGACGACTACCAGGCGGACCCCGTTTTCGCCGCGGACCGGGCCCTGCTGCTCGCCCGGATCGGGCCACGTATGCCCTCTCCGCGCCCGCGCGACTGACCGTCCTGCGAGCCCCCGCGCCGGGGCTCAGCCCAGGCGCGTGGCCACCACCAGCCGGCACCGCGGGCTGCCGTCCTTCAGGCGCCCCAGCTCTTCGAGCGGCCGCAGCTCCACCATGAACCCCGCCCGGCCCAGTTCGGACGTGACGTCGGAGAGCCGGAAGGTGCGGTAGTACATGACGAACGTCGGCCGCCACAGCAGGTTGCGTACACGCATCGCCGCGTCGAAGGCCCACAGCGCCCAGTACAGCCGTGATCCGACCCGGGCCGGAGCCGGGAGCGGGAAGACGAATCTGCCGCCGGGACGCAGCGACCGGTGAATCTGCGCGAAAAGCGCCGGGCGCTCACTCGGCAGGAAATGGCCGAAGGCTCCGAAGCTCACCGCCAGGTCGAAGGCCTCGGTGAAGGGGAGCGCGAGCGCGTCCGCCCGTACCCACGTTGCCCAGGGGTAGGTGGCCTTCGCCTCGGCCAGCATGCCCGCGCTGAAGTCGACCCCCGTGACCTCGTCCTCGCACAGGTCTCGCAGCACCCGCACTCCCGCGCCCGTACCGCAGCAGACGTCGAGCCCGGAACCGAACGGCCCGAGCGGGCGGAGCGCTCGTACCAACGGATCGAGGATCCGGTCGGGGGTACGGAACGGCGTCTCGTCGAATTTCGGGGCGAGCAGGTCATAGCCGTGCTCGATCGACGAGAGCGCCTGTACGGCGAGCTCTCGGAACGTGGGGCCCGACGGAGTGAACATCACCGTCCACAGTAGCCGTTGAACATCACCCCAGGCCCATCCGTATTCCGGGAGGGTCCCTGCGCATCCGTACGGGCCATTGGCAGGCAGGGGAGGCAGATCCATGGCCGGCGGCAACGTCACGGCACTCTTCCGCGCGTCCACCGCGCACAGCCCTTCGTACTTCACCTTGAACAGGGCAGGCGGTGGACAGGCAGGAGAGATCACCGACTTCTGCATCCCGTGCAATCCGTACTTCCCCACCCCCGAGATGTTCGACATGCTCGGCAGCCGCCTGCGCGAGATCCTCACCTACTATCCGAGCTCGGCCGACACCATCACCGCCGAGCTGTGCCAGGTGCTCGCACTCAATCCGCAGACCGTCGCCATGGGCAACGGATCCACCGAACTGATCACCTGGATCGACCACTTGCTGGTCCGCGAGTCGCTGGCCGTGCCCGTGCCCACCTTCGGGCGGTGGACCGACCAGCCGATGGAGACCGGCAAGCGCGTCGACATGCTCCTGCTGCCCGAGGCGCACGGGTTCGGCCTGGACACGGCGTCCTTCGTGCAGTTCATCCGGAGCCGCGGCTCGCGCGCCGCGGTCATCTGCAACCCCAACAACCCCGACGGCGGCTTCCTGCCCAAGCAGCGGGTCATCGCGCTCCTCGACGAGCTCCAGGATCTGGATCTGGTCGTCGTCGACGAGTCCTTCCTGGAGTTCGCGGACGCCGAGCCCGAGCCGAGCGTCGCCTCGGAGGCCGTGCTGCGGACGAACGTGATCGTGCTGCGCAGCCTCGGCAAGAACTTCGGTCTGCACGGCGTGCGCTTCGGCTATCTCGTCTCGAATCCCACCCTCGCCGGGAAGGTGCGCTCCGCCCTGCCGAAGTGGAACCTCAACTCCTTTGCCGAGACTGTGGTGTTCATGCTCAAGGAGCACCGTCAGGAGTACGCCGACAGCCTTCAGCAGGCCCGCCGCGACCGGCAGGAGATGACCTGGCGGCTCTCCCAGCTGCCGGGTATGACCGTCTACCCCTCGCAGGGCAACTTCCTGTACGTACGCCTCCCCGAGGGCGTGGACGGCTCGGTCCTGCGGGACCGGCTGCTCGCCGAGCACGGCGTGCTGGTGCGCGAGTGCAGCAACAAGGTCGGCAGTTCGAGCCGGTTCCTGCGGCTGGTGGTGAGACCGCAGGAGGATGTGCTGCGGCTCATGCAGGCAATGGAACAGGTGCTGTACGGGCGGCGCATCCAGGCTCCGGAGCCGCCTCCGCAGCCGATGGCCCCGATGCTGTCCCAGGTGCCCTCGGGGCAGCCGCTGCCTCCGGAGCAGGGTCAGGTGCAGGCGGCGGTGCCGATGCTGGCCCTGGCACAGGAGCCGGTCTCGGCGCGGGGGCTCGTCCCGGCCCGTGCGCAGCGCGCCGTCCCGGTGGCCGCGGAGCAGCCCCAGCCGATGGCACCCGGCTACAGCTCGGGCACGGCGGCGGTCGACCGTCTGATCGCGGGGGCGTGAGTTCCCGCTCGCATCTGCGGTGAGCGGTCCAGTCACGGACATCACCGCGCACGCCCGCTTCTGACGTAAGACTTCCGTCATCCCCCCGGCCGCCCGTCACGGCGCGAAGTCCCGTTGAATGGACAGGCCAGGGCACAGCGCCCGGCGGATATCGGGAGGACGTCGTGGGACGCGTGCGGTTGTGGCTGAAGAGGCCTGTGGTCATCTCGGTGCTGGTGGTCTGTGCGCTGGGGCTGAGCCTGGGGGTCTACTGGTTCCAGCCGTGGAAGCTGTTTGTCGACGAGACGGTACGGGACGCACTCCCCGCCGCCGCGAGTCCGGCGGCCGGGGAGCCGGCTGCCGCCGACCCGCGGGTCCTCGCGTCCGGCACGCTCATCAGCCACGAGCACGACACCTCGGGCTCGGCCCGGATCGTCGAGCTGCCCGACGGCTCCCGCATTCTGCGGCTGGAGAACCTGGACACCAGCAACGGTCCTGATCTGCGGGTGTTGCTCACGGACGCCCCCGTGAAGCAGGGCACGGCGGGCTGGCGGGTCTTCGACGACGGCAAGCACGTCAGCCTCGGCAAGCTCAAGGGCAACAAGGGTGACCAGAACTACGCCCTGCCCCGGGACCTCGATCTGACCGGATACACCAGCGTCAGCATCTGGTGCGACCGCTTCGACGTCTCCTTCGGCGCCGCCGAGCTTGCCCCGCGCGCGTAGCCCTGCGTCCCCAACTTCCCTGCCAGACAGTGCAGTTGTTCGGGTATCTCCGAGGTTGCCCGAGCCTTGGGGGCGGAAGACCGCCACCACCACGTCCGACATGCACGACCTGCCCCATGCGGGGCATGGGAGGAAAGCCCAGGCGAAGCTGACCCGGTACGACCGGATGATGGCCCGGCGCAGGCCGAAGAAAGGGCAGCCCGGATCGAAGGGCTACCGTGAGGCCAAGCGACTGCGGGCCAAGCTGTACCGGAAGGTCGCCCGGCAGCGGCAGGACACCGCCCGCAAGTGGGCCAAGCGCGTGGTCCGCGACCATGACGCCCTCGCCGTCGAGGACTTCCGGCCGAGGTTCCTCCCCAAATCGACCATGGCCAACAAGGCCGCCGACGCCGCAATCGGTGCCGTCAAAGCGGCCCTGATCGAAATGGGCCGCAAGCACGGACGTGCCGTGCACCTCGTACATCCCGCGCACACCACGATGGACTGCGCGTAGTGCGGAGCGAGAACCAAGCACGCACTACCTCTTTCCGAACGAACCTATGCCTGCACCGCGTGCGGAACCGTATCCCCCAGGGATAAGAACTCCGCCCGCGTGATGCTCGTCCGGGCTGGTCTCAACCCGGCTGGTGCTGATCGTGTAAGAGCTGGCGGACCGCGGGTCCACAGCCAACGTGAGCCAGGAATCCCCTCCCCCAGGGAGGCGAGGAGTCAACTACCAGGCGCAGTTCCAGGCGGGCGGAGTCCAACAAGCTGGACACCGAGCGGGTGCTGCTCTACCCGGCCGGTCAGTTCGTAGCCCAGCCGCAGATCATCGCGCTCAACCGGGACGGGGAAAGCTCAGTGACCATCACCCAAGTGGCAGAACCGATATCGGTGATCGGCATCGGACGCAATGCCGCGCTGTCCAACGGGCAGGCGGCGCCGGATCCGGCCGATCCCGCGGCGGGGCCTCGCGTCCGGGTCGCCTGCGCCACGGAAGGACTGCGCAACGAGGTCCCGCAGGGCACCTTCTCGGCCCGCTGCCTCGGCAAGGTCCAGGACTGGAACGCCGAGGACGCGGTACTCGAAGTACAGGCGATGGCGATCTTCCGATAGGCGCCGGGGGCCGGTCTGCGCGACGATGGACGATGTCGGGAGGCACTCATGGATTACCCGGAAACCTACGAGCTGGTGTTTCAGGCGTCCGCCGTGGAGGACGACGCGGTGATCGTCCACCGCACCGCGCAGGCGGGCGCGGGGGGATATCCGATCTACGAGGACGAGACGGGAATCGTGCGCGCGGAGATCAGCGACCGGGGAGAGGTACGCATGCTGGCCAGTGGCGGCCATCAGGTGCTCGGGACGCCGATGACGGTGCGGCCGCTCGGCTCCAAGTGAGGGTCCCTGCTGCGACGTGATGGTCCCTACCGCGACGCGCTGGACGCCGGGCGGCTCGTGACGGTGAACAGGGCGCCGTCGGGATCGCGCAGCGTCGCCTCCACCCCGTAGGGGGCCGGGCCCTGCCCGAGGACCGAGCCGCCGTGGAGCAGCGCGGCCTCGACCGTGGCCTGCACATCGCCCACGGGGAAGTGGACGTGCCAGCGCGGCTGGAACAGCGGGTCGGGTGTCGTGCCGATCGCGCCCGAACTGAGCCGGGCGAGCACCTGACCGTGCTGGTGCAGGACCACCTCGCCCTCCTGGTAGTCGACCTGGCAGCAGCCGGGGCGCTCCGAGGCCCAGTCGAGGACCTCCCCGTAGAAGATCGCCGCCTCGAACGCGTCGCGCGTGCGCAGCCGCAGCCAGGCGGGCGCGTTCTGGCGCCAGGCCTGCCAGTTGGAGACCAGCTGCCCCTCCCAGATGCCGAACACGGCACCGTCCCGGTCCGCCGCCAGGGCGCCGCGGCCCACCGGGAAGCGCAGCGGGCCCACCGCGACGGTGGCGCTGCGCTCCCGGATCCGGGCCGCCGTCTCGTCCACGTCGGCGACGGCGAAATAGGGCGTCCATGTGACGGGGGCCCGCAGGGCGCGGCCGAGCGCGCCGATACCGGCGACGGGCGTGCCCTCGAAATGTGCGATCCGGAATGCGGCACCGAGCCGGGCACGCCGGAAGGTCCAGCCGAGGACCGCACCGTAGAAGGACTGCGCGGCCTGAAGGTCGCGTGCCATCAGGCTGATCCAGCACGGTGCGCCGAAGACCTCATGGCTCGACGTCACGCCGGGTGCCGTGCTCGTTGTCTCCATCACCCTCCATCCTCGCCCGCCGCAGGAGGGCTCGCGAGCCCTGCGGCCGCTCGAACGCATGTGACATTTCCGCGGGGCGCGGCGCAGTCATGTGTAGGGGGCATCAGTACGGGTGTGCCGTGACGCGGGGCGACGAAGAGGAACGAGTGGGCAAGGTGCGGGGCGGCCGCCGTGCGGAGATGTACGACGCGAAGCTCGGTGAGGACGTCGCGCGGGCACAGCAGGGGGACGAGGCGGCCTTCGCGGCCGCCTTCCGGCTTCTCCAGCCGCGCCTGCTCGGCTTTCTGCGCGGTCTGGTCGGGGACGACGCCGAGGACGTCGCGTCCGACGCGTGGCTGGAGATCGCGCGTGACCTGGGACGCTTCCGGGGGGACGGGGCAGGTTTCCGTGCCTGGACCGCGAGCATCGCGCGCAACCGGGCCATCGACCATCTGCGCCGGCTCGGGAGCCGCCCGCGCGGCACGCTTCTCGAACAGGATCTGATGGAGCTGCCCGCGAGGCAGGACACGGCCTCAGAAGCCTTTGAAACCATCTCCACCGCGCAGGCCCTCGCGCTGATCGCCACCCTGCCCCGAGGACAGGCGGAAGCGGTCCTGCTGCAGACCGTCATCGGTCTCGACGGACCCACGACGGCACGGGTGCTGGGCAAGCGGCCCGGCGCGGTACGCGCCGCCACGCACCGCGGGCTGAGACGTCTGGAGAAACATCTGGCGACGCTCGGGCGAAGCCGCGTGACAGATTCGGACTCCCGTGCGCTGGGAGAAGGAGATGACCGAGAACCGATCCAGAGGTGCCATGGACCCCGGTGACGAGCCGCGCACGCCGACGTGGACCCCGACGTGGACTCCGATGCGGGCGGCGGCGCCGACTGTGACGGCGGCTGTGACGCTCGACGATCTGCTTGCCGCCGCGGCGCGCACGGCGCCCGCGGCACCGCAGGCCGAGCAGCGCGCCGTCGCCGCCTTCCGGGCCGCACGAGACGCGGGGGCGCCCGCCGTGCCCATCCGGCGCAGGGACGACTGGCGGCCCGCGCGGCCGCGGGCCGGGGCCGGCTGGATCAAGGTGGGCCTGGGCAGCTTCGTGGCCGCGCTGACGCTGGGCGGCGTGGCGGTGGCGGCGGGCGCGATCCCGGCGCCCTTCGGGGACGCGCCGGACGGGCCCGGGCCGGTGCCGAGCGCTTCGCCCTCCCGGAGCGGGGGGCCCGCGGCCCCGCCGCGCCCCTTTGTCCCCGTCCCCCCGAAGGTCGGACCGACCGGACCCACGGGCGACGAGCGACCGCCGACCGCCAAGGACCAGCTGGCGCAGTGCCGTGCGTACGAGGCGCGGCAGGGACGCCCCGGAAGTCCGGACAGCCCGGCCTGGCAGCGGCTGGAGGACGCCGCCGGCGGTCCCGACGCCGTCGCCGCGTACTGCGCGGGCCTGTTGGCCGAGCAGCCTCTCCCGCAGCCGTCGAAGGAACGCCCGTCCAGGGACGGGAAGGTCGACGAGTCCAGCGCGGCTCCCGGGCAGAAGCCCCTCACCTCCCCGACCGGCTGACCGGGGGACCCGGACCAACCGACTGACCCGCGGACACACGAAACGGCCGGGGCCCCAACTCGTGGGACCCCGGCCGCAGTTCGTCGGCGGCAGCCGGACTACGGCGTCAGCACGATGCCGATGCGGGCGCCGGTGGGTGCCCCCAGGGCCGTCGTGCCGTAGTACACGGCGGAGCCGGCGACGATCCCGCTCGTGCTGCTGTTGTCGAGCTGGAGGATCGTGCCGTTGTTCGCGTCCTCACCGTCGGCTCCGACGGCGAGATCCGCCCGGCCGTAGCCCGACAGGTCGGTGAGCGAGACGGCTGAGCCCAGGCGGTCGTTGGGCTCGCTGAAGCCAGGCACCCCGGTGGTGTCCTGGTGGTACGCGACCGAGCCGGTGGCCGTCGGTCCCGTGGAGGAGCCGCGCAGCAGGATGACCTGGCCCGCGTTGCCCTGCGAGACACCGTCGCGGGTGAGGTCCTCGCCCGGCAGGCCGGTGAGGATGTCGTCGTAGCCGTCGAGATTGACGTCGCCGACGGAGACGGACGCGCCCATGTCGTCACCGCTCTCGCCGGTGTCCGGGACGCCCGTGGTGTTCTGGCCGAAGGTCTTGCGGCCGGTCGAGGTCAGCCCGGTCGACGAGCCGAAGACCGCGGTGACCGCACCGCCGGTGAGGGCGTGGCCCGACTCCGTGGTGATCGGCTGGCCGACGGCGAGGTCGGTGTAGCCGTCGCCGTTCAGGTCGCCCGCGGCGAGCGAACGGCCGCCGCGCGCGTCCAGGATGCCGACGCGGACCAGGCCGGTCGCGGAGCCCTTGAGCCACAGCAGCCGCGAAACCCCGCTCGGGTCACGGAAGTTGATCGCGGCGTCGGCGTAGCCGTCCTTGTTGAAGTCGCCGGTGACGGCTGCGGCGTAGGAGACGGCGGCGGTGTACGCGGTCGTGTTGAGGAAGCCGGCCTTGGTGGGGAGGGCGGACTTGTCCTCGAACACCCACCAGCGGCCCGGCTTGCCCGGGGCGATGGAGAGAATGTCCGCCTTGCCGTCCGCGTTGAAGTCGCCGACGGTGACGGAGGAGCCGAGCTTCTCGCCGGTCAGCCGGTAGGCGGCCGAGGTCAGGTACTGCTTCCCGCTGCCCAGCCCCGGGCCGTATGCGACGGTGACCGAGCCGGTGTCGCCGTGGCCGGAGTCGTCGTCCTCGCCGAGCGCGCCGATGGCGAGGTCGGCGTAGCCGTCGCCGTTGACGTCGCCGTACGCCGACGAGGAGCCGAAGTTGTCGCTGGTCTCGTTCTCACCGGGGATGCCGGGGGAGGCCTGGGTGAGGGTGCGCCGGGTGGTGGAGACCGGGCCGCTCGTGCCGCCGGGCAGGACGGTCACGGTGCCGCCGTTGGCCGCGATCTTCGGCAGGCCGACGGCCAGGTCGTTGATGCCGTTCCGGTCGAAGTCGGAGGTGGGAATCGCGGAGTTGCGCCCGGCGCCCGCGGCGAAGTCACGGATCGAGGAGAGCTTGGCGTACAGGTTCTTGCCCGGGCAGGCGGTGGCGAAGGCGTCGCGGTGGCCGGAGATCACGTTCATCGTGGCCTGCTGGCCAAGGGTCCACTTGCCGGTGTTGCCCATGGAGGTCAGCGTGACGGTGCCCTTGGGGTTGCCGCCGTACTGGCCGAGCTTCCAGGCGGCGATACGGGCGGCCGACTGCATGGCGGCCGTGGTCGGCCGTCCGGCCGGCTTGCCGGTGGCGGCGTCGCCCTCGAAGTCACCGAGCAGCGCGATGCCGGTGGAGTAGCTGTTGAAGCCGTAGGTGTGCGCGCCCTTGACCGGCAGGTCGACGCCGCCGGCCCGGCCCTCGAAGATCTGGCCGCACTTGTCGACCAGGAAGTTGTAGCCCAGGTCGTTCCAGCCCTCGGACTGGATGTGGTACGTCATGATGCCCCGGACCAGGGCGGCCGACTCGGCGCAGCTGTAGTTGTTCGAGCCGACGGTGTGGTGGATGTAGACCGCCTGCACCTTGTCGATGTACTCGGCGGGGTCGTCGACCAGCGACTCGTCGGCGCCCCAGTGGGCGCGGTCGACGATCGGCGGCCGCTTCACCGTGGACGGCGGCGCGGTCGGCTTGGTGGGCGTCGGGCTCGGGGACGCGCTCGGGGACGCGGTGTCGGCCGGCGAGTCCGTCGGGGTCGGCGTGGCCGGGTCCGTGGGCGTCGCGGTGTCCGTCGGTACGGCGCTGTCGGACGGCGATGCCGGATCCGTCGGGGCGGCAGGGTCGCTCGGGGAGGCGGAGGGGGTCTCGTCCACCACGAAGGCGGAGTTGTCCATGTCCGTGCCGGCCGGGTTCTCGGCCTCGGCCTTGCTCACACCGGGGTCGACCATGTGCAGCTTCAGGTCCTTGGGCAGTGCCTTGCCCGAGCCGACGCGCACCTGCACGGCGGTGGAAGGCCCGACCCACAGCGGCTCGGACGCGCCGTGGTCGGTGCCCTCGGCACCGTCCGGCCGGTGTGCTTCCAGGTCCACCGCCTGCCAGCCGGACCACTTGCCGTCCTCGGCGCTGCGCGTACGCACCTCTGCCGTGCCGTCGACCTTGGCCGTGGAGCTGTCCCAGCCGATTCCGACGACGGAGAACGGCTCGGTGTCGGTCGCCGCCAGCGCCCGGTCCTTGGCTCCGCCCTTGGTGAGCCCCAGCGTGCGGAGCTTGGCCGGCCGCTCCTGCTGATGCGGATTCTTGGGCGAGTCGGACGGGTTGGCCGTGGCGATCGTGACCACCCCCGCCCCGCCGAGGACAACCGCGCCCAGGGTCAGCCAGGCTCGGCGCTTCATGCTCAGGGGTTTGTACGCGTGCGACCTACGCGGGCTCAAGTGCCCCACCTCTCCGATACGTTCACTTGAGGCGCACCCGTCACTTGGGCGGCCTGGACTACCCAGCGCACCGGGCCGTCAAAACATCACGGCTCCGGGCCGGCATGTGATGCGGATCACTGATCAAGGGGTAGTGGGGCGTCGTGCGGGGCGGGCGGGCCTGGGCCGCCTCTGACGAAACCGTGACGCCGGACCCTTCCCGGCGGCGAGCCGCAGGCCCCCCGCGTAGCATCGGAAACATCGACGAGATCCCCGGCCGGTCTGCGGCTCGACGTCTCCTGATCTTCTCCGAATCGCTCTCCGACCTGCGATGACGAAGGAGCGAGATGTGATGACCACGCAGGCGATGGACGCCGCGAAGAAGGAAGAGTTCGCCGGCCGTGCGGTGCAGATATTCAGCGACTCCTGTCTGGGCTTTCTGTGCAGCCTGGGGCACCGGACCGGACTGTTCGACACCATGGCGGGGCTGCCCCCGTCGACCACTGAGCAGATCGCCCGGGCCGCCGGCCTGAACGAGCGCTATGTGCGGGAGTGGCTCGGCGGGATGACCGTGGGCGGCATCATCGAGTACACCGCCGAGGACGGCACCTACCGGCTGCCGCCCGAGCACGCGGCCTCGCTGGTCCGTGCCTCGGGCCCCGACAACATGGGCTCCTTCATGCAGTACTTGGCGCTTTTTGGCACCGTCGAGGACCAGGTGCTCGAGGCGTTCGAGCGGGGCGGCGGCGTGCCCTACTCCGCGTATCCCCGCTTCCAGGAACTCCAGGCCGAGGAGACGGCGAGGGTGTACGACCGCGACCTGGTCGATGTCGTCGTCCCGCTGGTGTCCGGCCTCCCGGAACGGCTGCGAGAGGGAATCGACGCCCTCGACATCGGCACCGGACAGGGACGCGCGGTCAATCTGCTGGCCAAGGCCTTCCCGGCGAGCCGCTTCCGTGGCGTGGACATCTCGGAGACGGGCATCGCCGCGGCCCGCCGCGAAGCCGAGGAGACGGGCCTGGAGAACGCTCGCTTCGATGTGGCGGACACGGCCGAGCTGACCGGCGAGTACGACCTGATCACCGCCTTCGACGTGATCCACGACCTGGCCCGCCCCGCCCGCACGCTGTCCGCCGTGGCCGGCGCGCTGCGGGACGACGGAGTGTTCCTGATGGTGGACGTGGACGCCTCCAGCAAGCTGGAGGAGAACGTCGACCATCCCCTGGGCCCCGTGCTGTACGCCTTCTCCGTCTTCTACTGCATGACCGTGTCCCTCGCCGAGGGCGGCGCCGGACTGGGCACGGTATGGGGTACGCAGACGGCTCGGCGCATGCTCGCCGAGGCCGGATTCGACGATGTCGAGGTACGCCGGGTGGAGGGCGACATCCTCAACGCGTACTTCGTGGCACGCAAGCGGCACTGAACCCACCCAAGGTCCTGCCCGGCCGATCTTGCCGGGCTCGCGTGCCCTGGCACGGCACCTCTCCCCCGTAGCCCTTCGGGCACGGGAGGTACCCCCATCGCCAGACCCCGCTCACTGATCCGGCCTGATCGACCGGACAGGACCTGGGGACTGCATCCCAGCACCCCCGGACGGCGGCTCGGTGCCATGCTGGAGGCAGCACTGGAAGGAGCCATGCGGGCGCCGGTCATGCGCCGAGATCCCGGCCTCTCATGGGTGAGGTAGCGCGATGGACACCTCCGACGGCAGCGCCCGGAATGATCCCCTGGCCGCATCGTTCAACGACCTGGGCACCGAGAGCGGCACGGGGCAGGGATGGGAGATGGACCGGTCGCTCGTGGGCCAGTTTCTCGCCCGTTCACCGGTGGGCATGGCCGTGATGACCCCGGAACTGCGCTACATCTGGATCAACGACGCCCTGGAACGCCTCGGTGGCGTCTCTCGGGAGGATCGGCTGGGGAAGCGGCTCGGCGACGTACTGCCGAAACTGGACGCCGAGGAGATCGAGGCGACCATGCGCCGAGTCCTGGAGACGGGGGAGCCCGCGGTCGACATCGAGTACCGGGGCCGCACTCAGGCCGATCCGGAACGCGAGCACGCCTACTCGACCTCGTTCTTCCGGCTCGACGACACGCTGGGCAGGGTGCGGGGCGTCTGCTACATGGTCATCGACGTCACCGACCGCTGGCGCGCCGGGTCGCGGCTCGCCCTGCTGAACGAGGTCGGCGCGCGGACCGGCAAGAGCCTGAACCTCATGCACATCGCGCAGGGGCTGGCGGAGTCCTGCGTCCCCGACCTCGCCGACTTCGTCGCCGTGGATCTGCTGGACCCGGTGCTGCTCGGTGAGGCCCCGCGCCCCGGACCTCTGCCCAGTACGCAGCAACTGCGCCGCGCGGGTCTGCGCTCCGCCACCTCGGACCTGCGGGAGCCGATCGCGGAGACCGGGCAGAGCGTGGTCTTCCCGCCGTCCTCACCGGGCGAGCGGTGCCTGCTTGACGGCTCGTCATACCTCCGCCCCGTCCTGGACGACGAGGCCGGCGGGTGGCTCGCCGCCGAGCCGCACCGTGCCGAGGACAACCAGGGCCTTGGCCGGTGTTCCCTGATGCTGGTCAGAGTCGGCGCCCGCGGCAACGCTCTGGGCGTCGCCACCTTCATCCGCCGCGAGAGCCGCGGCCCCTTCGAGCAGGCCGATCTCCTCCTCGCCGAGGATCTTGTCGCGCGAGCGGCCGTCAACATCGACAACGCCCGCCAGTTCACCCGGGAGCACAACACCGCGCTGGCTCTTCAGCGCTTTCTGCTGCCCCAGAGAGTGACGACGCAGAGCTCCCTGGAAGTGGAGTCGCGCTACCTTCCCGCGGAAGCCAGCGACGGGGTGGGCGGCGACTGGTTCGACGTTATCCGGCTGTCCGGGGCGCGGGTGGCCCTGGTCGTCGGTGACGTGGTCGGCCACGGGATCCGCGCCGCCGCCTCCATGGGAAGGCTGCGCACCGCCGTCCGTACGCTGGCCGACCTGGACCTTCCTCCGGAGGAACTGCTGGCCCACCTGGACGACCAGCTGCTCGGTCTCATCGGCGAGGACGTGGCGCACCACGAGAGTCCGGCCTCCGCCGTCCTCGGTGCCACCTGCCTGTACGCCGTCTACGACCCGGCCAGCCGCAGATGCAGCATGGCCCGTGCCGGACACCCGCCACCCGCGCTCGTCTCCCCGGACGGTTCCGTGGCCTTCCTCGACCTTCCGCCGGGACCGCCGCTGGGCCTGGGAGGTCTGCCGTTCGAGTCGGCCGATTTCGAGGTGGCGGAGGGGAGCGTCCTCGCCCTCTACACCAACGGGCTGATCGCCCGCGAACGGGACGTGGAAGTCGGGATGTCCCGGCTGGGCACCGCCCTGGCCAGCCCCGGCACGCCCCTGGACGAATTGTGCGCGAGCGTCCTGACCCACATGCTCAACGGCCCTCCCGACGATGACGTCGCACTTCTACTCGCCCGTACGCACGCCCTCGGCAGCGATCAGGTCGCCTCCTGGGACCTGCCGTCCGATCCGGCGGTGGTGGCCGAAGCCCGCGCCCGGACCCTGCGCTGCCTCGACGCATGGGGGCTCGGCGAGCTGGGCTTCACGATGGAACTGATCGTGAGCGAGCTGGTCACCAACGCCATCCGCTACGCGTCGGGGCCCATCCGGTTGCGTCTGATCAGGCAGGACGTACTGATCTGCGAGGTCTTCGACACGAGCAACACCTCCCCGCGGCTGCGCCATGCGCGCACCACCGACGAGGGTGGCCGCGGGCTGTTCCTGGTGGCCCAGCTGGCCAAGCGCTGGGGCACCCGGTACACCGCCGAGGGAAAGATCATCTGGGCCGAGCACGACCCTTCCGAAGCCCCGGTGATGTAGGCCTCGGGCAGGGACGGGCGGATACGGATTCATCGGTCCATTCCGGTTGCTGGCGCGGACCGCGCACCAGCATGCTGAACCCATGGTTTTCTCTCCCACCACGGTCGCACTTGCCGACATAGTTGCCGAGTTGGGCCTGGTGCGAGCCAATGGGCTGCTGGGCCTGCGGAGACTGGAACTCCCGTTGCTGCACGCGGCGTCGGCCGTACACAGTGCCGGCGGCGAGGGGGATCTGCGGCCGGGCGCCGTGGAGGCGCTGTTACGGGACGCCGTCGAGACGCTCGGGGGCGGTGATCTGCAGACCGCCGCGCAGTACACGTTCGGTTTGACGCGGGGTGCACGGGAGTGGGCGGCCCAGGACCGGCGACGCCGGGCGGCAGATGTCTTCCGGGTGAGCATCGACCGGTTCCGCAAGCACCACGAGAAGCTGGTGCTTCAGGAGACGGCGGAAGCCGTACTGGCGTTGTGCCTGGCCCGCTCACCGGCAACCGGGGGAGAGGCGGCCGGCAACGGAGCCGTGGCGGAGGCGTCCGGGGCGACCGCGGAGAGCACGCAGAGCACGGTCCGTGCGGTGGAGCAGACGCGGCGCACCGGCTCACCGGACGCCCGGCCGCTGCCCCTCGGCCCGCTTTCTCTGCCCGTCGCACTCGGTGGCACGACGGCGCGCATCATCGTGCACACCAGCCCCATCGAATTCGTCTCAGGCGTCGACATCCTGGTGTCGTCCGAGAACACCTATCTGGAGATGTCGCGGACCTACCGGCCGACCACATCCGGCGCACTGCGCCGTGCCGCGGCCCGGCAGAGCGAAGCCGGCGCCATCCTGGACGACGTACTGGCCCGTGAACTGCACGACTGGCTGGTGCGGTTCGCCTCGCCGGGCCTGCCCGTCGCCCCGGGAACCGTCGCGGCCACCTCCGCCGGGGAACTCGCCTCCCAGGGCGTCCGCAGGATCTACCACGCGGCCGTGGTGATGCCCAGGACGGACGGCGGCTACGACACCACACCCGCCGTCGTCACCAAGGCGGTCCGGCAGGTCTTCGAGGCGGCCGCGGCGGAACGGGACAGCTTCGGCCCGCCCCTGCGGTCGGTGTGCCTGCCGCTGCTGGGCGCGGGCCGCGGTGGTCTGGAACCGGCGGCGAGCCTGCGTGCGATGCTCACCGCGATCGGCCCTGCGCTGGCGGACCGGCCTTGCTGGGAGGTGCATCTCGCGGTGCGTCGTCCGGCGGTGGCCAGGGCCGTGCTCGACGTTCTGGCGGAGCACCGCCCGGCCAACACCCCGCACAGACCCGGGGGACAGCCCGCTCCCGCCCCGGCGGCGGACGGCCGACGGGCTTGAATGGAAGGGGGCGCTCAACCATGCGACGGCGGGAGGCGGCGTGGACGCCACGGCGACAGCACTGCTCGTGACGGTGGTCGGGGCCGCGACGACGACCATGACCGCCCTGATCACCCAGAGCCGGATCGACCGCTCCCGCCGTGAGGGTCGGCGTGAGGAGGAACGGCGCCTGCTGGACGAACGGTTCCTCCAGGAGCGCCACGAGGCTCTCGGCGCCCGCCGGTCTCAGTACGCCGTACTCAACACCTCCGCCCGTCAGTACCTGACGGCGCTCTCCGACTACGCGCACGCGCTGGGCCGGGGGTCCGCGGGCGAGCACACCGCACGGGAGGCGTCGCAGCTGGAGCATGCCCGGGCGGCTTACCGGGACTGCTACGCGGAGCTTCAGCTGACCTTGCCCGAACCGCTGTTGGCGGATGTGCGGACGATGAACCGCTCGCTGAACGCCACCTACGGTGTGCTGATACGGCTCACCCACGGCATGGCCCGCACGGGTGAGACGGTCGAGGGCGCACGGCTCCGCATCGCCGGACTCTGGAACGAACTCGGCGAACTGCGCGCCGGGTTGAGAGCGGATCTGGCCGACTGAACCGCCCTCACGGCTTCAGCCCGGATCGATCACTTCCGTCAGGCGGTACGTCTTCGTCTTGCCGGACGGCAGAGTGACCAGGACCTGTGACCCGTCGATCTCGTAGAGATAGTCCCCTTTGGGGGCCCGGTAACCGGTGCTCGTCTCGGTGGCGGGGATGGTGATCGTGTCTGCGTCGGGACTCTTCAGCAGCGCCCCGTGGTAGTACACGGTGTCGCCCGCCGTGCGGCACAGGGTGATGTCATGCCAGTCGGTGACGTAGTGGTGGAGCAGTACCGCGCCGTCGCCGTCAGGGATGTCCGCCGCGATCTCGGCCGGGCACGGAGCCGCGGCGGTGTCCGACCTCAGGTCCCCCTGCGCCTGTTCTTGCTGCTCGTTCATTGCCTTGTAGGCGACGCCTCCTCCCGCGGCGAGCACCAGGATCAGCATGACCGCCCACCAGGGGGAGGTGCTGTTCGAGGCCGCGCGGACCGGTGTGGCCCGAATCGGTGTGGCGAGTACCGGCGTGGCCCGGACCGGTGCGGCGATCAGCTGTCGAACGGGCGTCTGGCGCGCGGGGACCGGGCGCGGTGCGGCGGGCGGAGCGGCGACCACGGGGGCGGGCGCAGGCGTAGGGGTCGCCGTAGCTCTGCCCGCGGCCCCGGCCCGGAACTTCTGGGTGTGCGCGTCCCGGTGCTGCTTCGCGTATGCGTCCAGCACGTCGAGAGGCTGGCGCTGGAAGTTGCCTGTGCCGTCCAGGAAGACGGAGGTGAGGGTCTGCCGCCACTCCGCCGCCGTGGGCCGTCCGTCCGTGGCGAGCGGCTTGCCCAGCGCGCGGGTGAACAAGTCCCGCAGCCGCGGGTCGAGCCGGCGCGGAAAGCCGGAGGCCCCGGTCCAGGTTCCGTTGTCATAGAAGGGAGCGCCGGGGTTGAGGAAGAGGCCCTTGTACATGGCCAGCGCCAGCGCGTACCGGTCGCTGTAACGGTCGTGGGCTTTGATCTTCCCGGCCTGCAGACGCGGGTCCTCCCACCCGGGAGTACAGACACCGTTCGTCGGGGTGGGTGAGAAGGAGCGCATGCCGTCGCTGTCGATCAGGTACGCATGCGAGGGTGACGGCCGCCAGACCACATTCTTCGCGGAGACATCGCCGTGCACCAACTGCTCGGATTCGAGGTACGCGAAGATGTCGCAGACCCGGATCAGCACACCCACCCGGACCGATGCCTGCGGCGGGTTCGCGCGGGCGAGCGAGAGGAAGTCGAGCGTGCGGGGGCTCTTGCCGTCGCGCATGAACTCGCCCGGTATCAGGGGCAGGACGACGCCCTTGACTTCGTGTCCGGAACGGACGAGGTCGATGGGCCAGTTCACCGAGGAGGACGCCGTCCCGGCGAGCGAGCGCTGGGCCTCGGCGCGGGCCACGATGTCGTGGCCCATCCGCTGGAGGCGGCTCAGTTGGGCGATGTCGGCGCTGTCGTGCAGCGGTTTCAGGTAATCCTTGTAGACCCGTACCAGGCCTTTGCCGTCACGGCAGCGATAGAGCTTTGCCTGGCCACCGCTGTTCAACTCGGTGTCTTCCACGGCGTACTGGCGGCCGGAGCCGCCCATGACATGGCGCATGACCGTACCTCAGGGCTTGGGACGGGGATGCGCGGCCGAGGGATCGGCCTGGCCGGGCACGCGTGTCTCGGACGCAGGCGGCGCCGAAGCCGATGCCGTGGGCCAGGCGACCAGCGCTGTCCGGTCGTCGTGGGAGCCCTGGCGGCGGTAACGCAGCGAGTCGAGCATGCGGGCGGCGCTGCAGGGCACCGACCAGCACGACGCCAGCCACGTCCGTACCGAGGGCGAGTCGAACAGGTCGATGGCAAGACCGTCGGTGGTGAGGATCACGGCTTCCACCCCGTCCAGCACGACCGGGGCGTACTCGGCCAGCCGGTGCGCGTCGTCGTCCGGCAGATACCCCGTGACGAGGTTGGCCGGCCCCTCGTCCGCCGGGAAGGCGGTTTCGTACCTGCCGCTGGAGAGGGTGAAGACGTTGCAGTCACCCACCCGTACGGCATGTCCCTGACCGCTGCCCGCAGATTCCCCGCCCGGATCGGTCCCCTGAACTCCGTCGCCGGCGGCTTCGTCGTCGTCGGCGGGCAGCGGGAGCCAGCACACGGCGACGGTGGACGCGAGGTCCGAGTCCGTCAAAGACCCCAGGACCGCGACACGATGACGCTGCACCGCGACACTGCCCGCCGCGAGGACATCGCGGAGAACGTCCTGCGGTGCCAGGGCCATCTGCCGCCCGGTGATGTGCGAGGCGGCCTCACAGAGATACGAGGCGAGCAGCTCCGCGCCGGTCTGCGCGGTGGCCGGCCGGGAGCCGAGGCCGTCGCAGACGACGAGAATCAGCCCGGAACCGTCCTTGGTGACGGTGTACCGGTAGACGTCCTGGCCCGATGTGCCGTGCACCAGATGCGAGGTGCCGGTCATGCTGGCCGCGGCGATCCAGCAGCCCCGCAGAACTCCGCCGTCCGCGCGCATGCCGGGCAGGCTGGTGGGCACGTCGGTGAGACGGGGCACGGGCAGGCTCGCCAGCTGTCCCGTCCGAGGGGCGGAAGTGGGCAACTCCTGGTACTCGTAGCCCTGTTCGTGCTGTAGCGCCGGTGTTCCGTCCGTAGCGGGCGCATCCGCCGACGTCTGGGCGGGCAGCAGCGCACCCGGTGGCTGTGCCGGGCCCGGCCGGGCGGCGGAGGCCGCCCGGGCGCCCGTCACGCCGGACGACTCCGGGGTGGCCCCGGGCCGATCCGCCGAGGAGGCCGCGCCGGCGGGGGCAACCGGCTCCTGCCGGTTGCCCCTGGGCCACCACTTGGAAACCATCGTCGCGCCCGTCAGTTCGAGAGGACCGGCAGCGGCGTCAGACCCGTGGACTGTGGAACGCTCAGCCCCGCCGCGCCACCCGCCCGGAACGAGCCGGAGGTCGTCTTGATGCTCAGGAGCACGGTGTGCAGGATCTCCTTCACCGCCACTGCCGGATCCATGTCGGTGGCGAAGAAGGCGTGCTGGGTGGACACCTGCGCGATCACGTCCCGGTTCGCCTGACCGAATCCGAAACTGACCACCTCCGCGCCGTACTTGTCCTCCCTGCTCCGCAGCCGGTCGAAGTCGTCCTTCCAGCTCTGCCCGGCGTTGTGCTGACCGTCGCTGAGGAAGAAGACCACCGGCCGGTGGTACCTCGCCCCCCGGCCCAGCGCCCCGATGCCGTCCACGAGAGCCTCACGGGCGACCCTGAACCCCTCGGCGAAGTTGGTGCCGCCCTGGGGCGAGAGGGCGGGCATCTGCGCATGGGCCATGTCGCTGAGCGGCAGAACGCAGGCGGCCGAGTCGGAGAACGTGACCACCGCGACGCGGGCGATCTCACCGGTCGTCGGGTCGTCCAGGATCGCTCTCTGCATGGCGGGCAGGGCCGTGTTCATCGCTGCCATCGGGCCGCCCGACATCGAGCCGGACACATCGATGACAAGACAGACGGGAAAGATCGCAGGTCGTTCGGATTCGGCGAATTGAGACACGAGAACCCCCAGAGTTTTCGGGCGCGAGAGAATCGCAGGGAAAGCGGACGGAGAAACGAGCGCGAATCGAAACGCAGAGCGATGGGCAACGGGTTCATGAGGCCGGCCGATTCGCGCGAAACCACGAATTCTGTGCCCTGCGGCTCCGCATCCCCCGGAGTCCCCCGATTATCTCTTTCGAAGGCGCTTCGCTCGACTATGCACGACCGGGAGGTGCGTCCGGCTCATTTTTGCCTACTTGCGCGATAATTCCCGGACGTGGCCCGAACTTCGCCCAGGTTGTGCCCGGATGACGCCCGGGTCTGACCGGTCGGGCCCGGGTGACGCCCGGGTCTGACCAGCCAGGCCGGTGCATGCCGGTGCATGCCGGTCCGCCCGTACGGAGCGGGGGCAGCCCGTCCGCCGCTCAGTCCGGGGGTGCGCCGACGCGTACGCAGTAGTCGGACAGTGTCCTGTCGAGCCAGCGCATCCCCGCGCTGTCGTCGAGATCGATCGTCGTGTTCGGGACAGGAGCCACGACCTTGTTCACGTTGTCGCCGAGCAGCGGACCGAAGCGGTCACCGAAGAGCACGGCGGTCGGCTCCGGGTGATCCTGCTTGGAGGTCCAGATCAACCCCTGTGCCCAGTCGGCCTGCTGCCGCAGCCAGTGCGCCCAGCGGCGGGTGAACGGATAGTCGGGTGTATCCGCCTGGATGAGCCAGGTGCCCTGGCCGGCCGCGCTCATCGCGCGGCGGTCGAGCAGCGACAGGAGCGTGACATCGGTGAGCAGCTCCAGCTGGGACAGGCACCGGCCTTCGATGGCGCTGTACGACACGGTGCGCGGCACGCCGTCGTCGATCGGCAGTTCCTTCAGCAGACTCTCGACGAGGGCCGTTTGAGCGGTGGGCGCCACGTACAGGTAGGAGTAGACGTCGTTGTTGGTGCTGTCGAACCGGGTGCCGCCGAAGTGATGATCGACCACGGTCGGGTTGAAGGTGGCTCCCGTGCGGGTCTTCCTGTGCACCCGGTAGAGCCTGGTCCCGGCGGGCCAGATCACCTGGTGCGCCGTGCCCGCGAGTTTGTCGGGGAGTTTCGCCGGACGTGCCACGTCAGTCCCCCTCGCCCACGGCTCGCGCCGCTGCCATCAACTCGTCGTCCGGGACGCTGCCCAGGACCTCTGCCGGCGCGGTGCCCAGCCAGTAGTTGCGGCCCAGCCACCAGTCCGCAGCACCCCACGGGTCCTTGGAAGCCCTGAGTACTTCGTTGATGGCCAGGACCAGCGGCACCGGCGTGCAGTCCTCCTGGAACTGGAACGACGGCAGCCGTACTTCCCCGCCCTTCCGGGTCAGCCGGATCAGGTGCGGATGCCGGGGATCCTGCCCGAGGACGTCCCTGACCTGGGCCTCGGAGAGGGACGTGGCGGACAGCAGCCGGTCGCGGATGAGGTCCCACGGGGACGGCGTGAGCGACCCCTGCTGCTCCGGTCCTGGCCGGGGGGCCGCCCGCCGTGCGGTCGCGGGCCGGGCCGCCGCGGGGCGGTGACCGTGGCGTACGGCCATCCGGCGAAGCAGTCCGGGCGCCCCGGCCCGGTCGGGTGCCATGGTCGAGCGCCACTGCCTCAGTGCCGGGTCGTCGGCCGGGAGATGGCTGCGTACATGGGACGCCACCGCCAGGCCGATCGCCCGGAGCCCTTCCTCGTCCGAAACATTCGCGAACAGCCCCAGCAGCAGGTCGAGCTGTACGCGATCAGCTTCCGTCAAACGTTCGCGTAATTCATCGGGATGTGATTCGAGGTCGGTCAGAATCGAAAGATCAATATCGTCCATGCATCGTCTCCCCTCACGGTTCAAGGCAGCGGAAGTTCTCCCCGCGAGCGTACTGGAAATGCACCGGAGTGGCCCCGGGGTGCGTAATGCATTGCCAGGCTCGTACGTCACCGGGCAGAATCACGACATCGCAGTGCCGCGCAGTGCTGCGGGAAAACTGCCGCCGGCGGCGCCAGGTCTTCACCGGAACGGAATTCCGGCTGCGTGATGGTGCTGCGGCAGGAGAACGGGGGACACCATGGCTGCACCACCGAATGACGTCCGCGGCGCGCTGCCGCTCCGCCCGCGCCGAGGAGTTGGTCCGCGATGAGCGACGACCTCGCAGCGCTGGAGGCGGAGATCGCCCGGTTGCGCGAGCGGGCCGCCGTACTGCAGCCCGGCGGTCAGGATCGCTGGAACACCGAGGCCGACATCGCCGAACTGCTGCTTCTGCACGCCATGGAGACCGTCGACCTCTCGCCGGCGCCGGCCGGGGAACTCCCGGACGGCCTCGTCCAGTCGCGCGCCCTGCTCGACCGCCTGCGGGCCGGGCACCGCACCGGCACCGCCTCCTACCACTGGGCCTGTCTGCTGGCCGCGCGGTGCGCCCAGTTCGAGACCGACCTGACCGGCGACCCGGACGCGCTGGACACGGCGATCGAACTCTTCGAGACCGCGATCGCGCCGTTACCCCCGCACGGGCACGCCGTCTTCCCGCCGCTTGTGGGGGAGGCGGAATGGTGGCCGCCGGGTGCGGCCGCGAACGCACGGTGCGATCTGGCCCTGGCACTGTTCCACCGCAGTCGCACCCTTCCGGGCGAGCGCCGAAGCGGGGAACTGGACCGGGTCATTACGCTCCTGACACCTGTCGTGGACGGCCAGGAGGCAGGACTCGTCCACGACCCCGAACTGGCGCTCGCCTGCCTGGGGTTGGCGCTCGCCGACCGCTCGCGCGCCCCAAGCTCGCCCCCCGCGGCACGGCAGGCCGACCGGGGCCGGGCCATCACCCGGCTCGGGGCAGCCCGCGCCGCCGCTTCGGACGCCGGGCCCCTGCCCGAGGTCACCTTCCAACTGGCGCTGCTCCAGTTTTTCCAGCACGACGACGGCTGCGACCCGACCGGCGGGCCCGGCGACCAGGGCGCGCGCTCGCGGCCGGCCCATGAACTCGGCCCCGTGCTGGACCTGTTGGCGCCGCTCACCCGAGACCCGTCGACCGACGGGGGCGACGCGACGGAACTGGCCGTCATGGTCGCCCGTCACCTGTACGAACACGACAACGGACGGGCCGCCGAGGAAGCCCTCATCGCGTGGCACCGCAGGGCGATCGACCATCCGGGCACTACGCGCCGCCAAGTACGCGCCAACCGGGTCGACCTGGCGCTCCTGCTCATCGACCGGGCCGAACGCAACACCACCGCGCCCACGCCCGGGAATCCCGCCCGGCACAGTGACCTCGGCGAAGCCGCCGAGCACCTCGACCTGGCACTGGAGGGGCTGGCCCTGCGGTCCGGGCCCGGCGAGTGGCCGGAGACCGGCGAACCACCCGAGACCGACGAGGACCGCGCCCAGGAACGGCTCAACATCCTCCTGGCGCTGGTGACCGTGCTGAGCATGCTCCTGCCCGGCAGCACCGACGATGCGCGGCTCGACCGCCTGGTCCGGCGGGGGCAGGAGCTGATCGACGTCATCCCCGACGCCGACACCGACCGCGGTGATGCCTGCCTCCGGCTCGCCCTTGCCCTGTTCGAACGGACACACCGTCGCGCCCTGCCGCATCTGCACGAGCTGCTGCTCCGGGCGATGACGCCGGGCCGGGCGGACCCCGAGATCGCCCTGGCGGCCGGCGCCCCCGGCGTACGGGAGGACAACGAGCTGACGATCAGCCTGCTGCGGACCGGCGTCGGCCTCTACGGCTACGAGGACGACCTGTACGAAGCGGCAGCGTGTGCGCTGGCGATCAGCCTTCTCATCGGCTACGCGATCCGGCTGCCGGTGCGGGACCGCGCGCTCATCCAGGAATCGGTGCGCTGGTTCCGTATCGTGCTCGATCGCGCGCACGAGAACGGAGACAGCTTCGCCCCGGATCCGGACTTCGACGCACTTTTCATCGGGGCACTCGCCAACAGCATCTGGACCAGCGACCCCTTCGACCCGGCGCACTTCACCTCCTGGGGAGAGCCGACATGGGGCCCCGACGTCTCCCGCCACCCCAGCGTCGAGGACGACCTCCAGACCCTCAGGCACCTGCTCGAAACGTCGGCGAAGCGGCGAGAACAGCCCGTGCCCGCGTACGAACTACTGCTGCTCCTGGTCACCTTCGTACGCAGCCGGGGCGAGCTGGACGACGGGGCATGCCGGCACTGGCGGGACCGGCTCCACCGGGCATCGGCGCACACCGATTCGACCGAGCAGCCGCTGAAAGGGTTCCTGCTGATAGCGGCAGGGGCACTCGGTCACGAGCTCGGGCGGCGCGGGTCGGCAGACCCGGCCGAGATCGCGTCGGCCGACCGGCTGTTGCGCGAGGGCCTGCGGTACATGCCGCCGGACAGCGACATCACCCCGTGGTCCGAGCGACTGCGGCCGGCCGGCTACGCAGGCCTGCTCCAGGGGCTGTTGGGCGCCTTCGCAGGGGGCGCTGGGGCTGCCGGTGGGGGAGTGGTGCACGGCGAAGACGCATCCGTAGGCTCCCCTGCACGTGCCCCGGGCCACGAGCGAACGACCCCTGACCCTGCGCCTGCCCCAACGCCTGCTTTCGTGCCTGCTTTTGTGCCTGACGCCGAGCCGGAGGACATTCCGCTGTCCGCCGCCGCGATCCTGCCGGGCGACGGGAGCGGCTATCCCTTCACCGAACCGGTCGGCCGAATCATCGAGATCGTCACACAGCCGACACGGCGAGGCGGCCACGATGACGGCCACCGGCCGGCCGCCGTCATCGCCGTGCACGCTCTGGCGCTACACCGGCGCTGGCTGCACGAGAGCGGGACCTCGGACCTGACCGACGCCATCGCCCTGACCCAGCAGGCGATCGCGACCCTGGACGGCAGCGACAGACCCCTCGCCGACCGGCTGGCCATGCTCCTCGCGGGCATGCTGCTCGACCGCCACCTGCTGCTCGGCGACCGGATGGATCTCGCCGCCGCTCGCGAAGCCTATGGGCGGCTGCGTGACCGTTCGGACCCCCGCGACGCCCACCCCGAACTCGTCACTCTGCTGGCCCGGCCCGCCGCCGGGTCCGCCGTGGGACAGCCTGATCTCGGGGCCCTGCTGCGGCCGGGCCGACCGGCTCCGCCCGGCACCTTCTCCGCCGAACTGCTCGCGGCCTCGGGGCTGGTCGGTCTGCTCGCCGCCCGGAGGGACGGAGGTACGGCTCAGGCGGTACCCGCGGGCGACGAGGCGGACCGGGCTGTGCGGGCACTCACGGAAGCAGCCTCCGCGCTGCCCGCCGACCACCCGCTGCTGCCCGCGGTGGTCAGCGAGTCGGGCCTGTTCCTCGCCACCCGAGCGGCCCACGACGGCGACGTCACGGCGCTACGCGCGGCGGTCGAGGATGTCGTCCGCGCGGCCTCGCTCTGCTCACCCAGCAGCGCGCACCGGGCGCCGCTGCTGCTCCGAGCGGCCGCCGTGCTCTGCGCGCACTCCCACGCGCTGGACGGACGCGGCCCGGCCGCCGCCGGCTCTCCCGCTCGGACCTCCCTCGACCGGGGAATCGACCTGCTGGCCGCAGCCGTTGATGAGGCGGGCCAGGGTTTCCACGGGGCCCGCGCCCGCTGCCGGTACGGCCTCGGACGCCTGCTGCTCGCCCGCTTCCGACGGACACACGACAAGGCGGACCTTCAGCGGGCGGTCGGGCTCCTGCAGGATGCGCGTACGGCCGTGCACTCCCGGCCCGGTGACCCCTTCACCGTGCTCCTCACCCGCGCCCTGGCCGAGGCGTTGCGGGCGTACGGTCCGCAGGACACGGACCGGCGCGCACAGTCGCGTGAGGCGGCCAAGTCGGTGCTGGCCGCGCACGGACGGGCGGTTCTGCTCCAGACCGGCACCGAAGCCGCCCTCGACTCGGCCCGCGCGGCCGGCACCGACATGATGCGCCTGGTCGACTGGTGCCTCACCGACGGCTGTACCGAAGCAGCCCTGGACGCACTGGAGTTGGGGCGCGGACTCGTACAGAACGCGGCGACCGTCGCCGCCACCGTGCCCGACCTGCTGGAGCAGGCGGGCCGGGCCGAACTCGCCGAGGAATGGCGCACGTCAGACCACGGGCGAACCCCCGGAACGCCGTCCGGTGCCCCCTTTGCCGTTCCCGACGGACTGCGGCTGCGCGTACTGCAGGCGCTGGAGGGAGGCCCGGCCGAACGGCGCATCCACTCCGCCCCCACGCCGTCCGAGATCGGCCGTGCCCTGCGCGCCGTCCGTGCCGACGCCCTGGTCCACCTGATACCGGGCGCGGACGGCACGGGCGACGCGCTCGTCGTGACGGCCACCGGCCGGGTGGAGCGGGTGCGACTGCCGGGACTGTCCGTCCCGGACGACGGGCCGGCGGCCGCCTACGGCGAGGCGCTCCTGGAGTTCAGCGCGGCCACCCGCGAGCCGGGCGTGCTCCCGGCGGAGAACGATCCGCCCGTCATGTGGGAACTCCACCGGCGCAGCAGGAAGCGCGTGCGCAGGGCGTCGGACCGGTGGCGCAAGGCTCTGGAGCCGCTCTGCTCATGGGCCGGTGAGGTGGCCATGACCCCATTGATCGAACACTTCCGGTCGAGCCGGCCCCACCGGCTGCCGCGGCTGGTCCTGTCGCCGGTGGGCATGCTGGGGATGGTGCCCTGGCACGCGGCACGGCTGCCCGACGGTCCGGGCGGCCCCGTCTATGCCTGCCAGGAGGCAGTGATCTCGTACTGCTCCACACTGCGGCAGCTCGTGGACGTGGCGGCCCGCTCCCGGCTGCCGTGGGACGGTACGCAGGTCGTCGTCGCCGACCCGGGAGGCACACGGGTGATGCACGACGAGGCGCGGCTGATCGCGGCACAGTATCCGAAGGCCACCGTCCTCGGACCGGTCGACGATGTGCCCGAGCCCGCCGGCCCGGGTACCCGTCCGCCCTCCCGGGCAGCCACGGCGGCCGCAGTTGGCCCGTTCCTGCCGGGCCGCGGCGGGTCCAGCGCAGCCGTCTGCCACATCAACTGCCATGCCACCGCGCGGGCGACACCCGCCAGGTCGAGTCTCGACCTGCACCCCGCCGCGGCGCCGCCCCAGACGTTGACCGTCGCGGAGATCCAGGCGCTCGCCCACGGCCGCGACGCCCGGGCCCCGGGCGGCCTGTTGGTGCTCGCCAACTGCACCAGCGATCTGACCCTGGCCGACTACGACGAGGCACTGACCCTGTCCACGGCGTTCCTCACCGCGGGTGCGGCGTCGGTGGTCGGCTCCCTCTGGGCGATCTCCGACGACGTTCGTACATCGCTGGTGATGTACATGTTCCACCACTACCTCACCGGCCGGGGGCTGCCCGCACACCCGGAGACGGCCGGATCACCCGCCGACGCCCTGCGTGCCGCCCAACTGTGGATGCTCGACCCGAACCGGATCGTGCCGCCCGCCATCGCCCACCTGGTGAAGGCGAACCCCGAACTACCCCTCGACACCCCGCAGATCTGGGCGGCATTCACGCACCAAGGACACTGACCCGTACTCAGGTCACCGGCGCACCGGCGTCGGCCGTCGGGGTTCACCTCAAGGCGTGTCGGTTCGGTGTCGATCCGGAGGGACGCCGTCCGTAGGGAAGGTGGAGGACCCTTCACGCAGACCCGGAGGAATGCCATGTCGTTCACCGACGAAGAGATCGCCTACATGGGCTCACAGCCGCTCGCCCGCGTCGCGACGCTGTCTCCCGACGGCCGGCAGCCCGACGTGGTCCCGCTCGCCTTCGAGTACGACGGAACGTACTTCTGGGTCGGAGGGACGGGCGCGGCGGTCGCCGGGACCCGCAAGTTCCGTAACGTCCGGGCAGGCCACCACGAGGTGGCCCTCGTCATCGACGATCTGGTGTCCCTCGAGCCGTTCGTCGCACGGGGCGTACGGGTCTACGGCCGCGCCGAAGATCCGGTCGAGCGCGTCGGGTTGGTCGGCCCGGGCCTCTACATGCGCATCACGCCGACGGTCTCCTGGAGCTGGAACATGGAGGGCCGCCCGGCGGGCAGTGAGTGGTACCCGTCGCGGCGTACGGTCCACGAGACCCCGCCTCGCGGCTAGGTTCTGCCCGGGTTCAGGCCGTGGCGTTCTCGTACTGGCCCAGACAGCGGAAGCGGCCACCGGACGACTGGAAGAGATACAGCCCGTCCACGGTGTAGCACCTGCTCGATGCCGTGTAGTGCAGCCGCTTGGCGATCCCCCGGTAGTCGGTGTCGCGCAGCCGGTCCACGATCGCACCCCGTTCTGCGCGGGATGCGCCCAGCGTCGTCATGGCGCGGGCGACGAAGAGCGTCGCGTCGTATGCCTCGGCGGAGTACCAGGGCGGGGCGGCGCCGTTGAAGCGTTTGCGGTAGGCGGCGACGAACGGCTTCGCGGCCGCCACGCGGGTCGGATCGAGGAATGCGGTGGAGAAGACCCAACCCTCGGCCGCGTCGCCCGCAGAGGTGAGGAAGCGGGGGTCGAGGGCCCGCTGAGTGGCCAACCGCGTACCGGAGTAGCCGGCGGACCGCAGCTCACGGGCCAGCTTCGCGGCGCGCGCATACCCTCCCGCGAACACCACGGCATCCGCTCCCGAGTCGGTCAGCGTCTCGGCGAGGGCACGGAAGTCGTCGGCTGCGTCGTCCTTCGCGGCGAGGGTGCGCCGGGTCGTGGTGTGCTGCCCGGAGCGCATGGCCTCACTGACGCGTGTGCAGATCTCCCAGCTGAAGTCGCCCTCGGCCGTGTCGTCGACCAGCACCGTCCTGCGTGCCCGCGCGGTGCGGACGAGATGGGCGACCAGAGGCGCCGCCAGGGTGCCGTCGGTGGGGCGGGTGGCCGCGTACACCCGGTAGGTGAAGGCGGACACGTCGTCGAGTCCGACCGACACGGAGACCATGGGGAGCAGCGCCTGCTGGTACCGGTCGAGGGCGGCCTTCGCGCAGGCGTCGGTGGTCGGCCCGATGACCGCGCGGACCCGGTCGTCGGCCGCCAGTTGCCGTGCCACCCGTTCCGCCCGGGTCGTGCTGCCCGCGTCGTCGTGCACCTGGAGCGCCAGCTCGAAGCCGCGGCCGGTGCGGGAGTTGAGGTGTTCGACGGCCAGCCGGACGCCGTTCTCCTGGGCGCGGCCCACCGTCCGATGGCTTCCGCTCAGGTCGGCGTGCAGGGCGACGACGAGCTGCGGAAGCCGTGTGCGGGTCTGTGTCGGGCCGCGGCCCGAACGATCCGCGGTCCACCAGGCCGCCGTTCCGCCCGCCGCCAGCACCGCGGCGGCCGAGCCCAGCACCAGGAAGCGGCGACGCGTGGAGCCCTTCGGCGCCCCCTCCGGAACGGGTACGGTCTCGTCGCCGGGCAGCGCACCGGCCGTCGTCACCCCGGAAACCTCCGTCGCATCGACGGCGGGCAGGGAAAGGACGGCCGTCGAACCGCGCGCGATCAAGCGGGTGAGCGACTCCGGCAACCAGCCCTCGCCCCCGCCGTCCGGGCCGTGGGGCTCCGCCTCGTCGAGGGTCCGCCGTATCTCGGCCACCGTGGGGCGGGAGCCGGAGTCCTTGATCAGACAGTCCCGCAGCAGCGGCAGCAAGTTCTCCGGAACGCCGTCCAGGTCCGGCTCGTCGTGGACCGTACGCACCAGCACTTCGGCCGCCGAGCCCCGGCCGAAGGGGCGTTCGCCCGTCACGGCGTACGCCAGCAGACAGCCGAGCGAGAAGACGTCACTGGCCGGCCCGATCTCCCTGCCCCTTCCCTGGGCCTGTTCGGGGGAGAGGAACCCGGGGGAACCGACCACCATCCCGCTGGCGGTGAGCGCGGTGTCCTCCGGCATGCGGGCGATACCGAAGTCGATCATTCGCGGTCCGTCGACCGCGAGCAGCACATTGCCGGGCTTGACGTCCCGGTGCACAAGTCCCGCCCCGTGTACGGCCTCCAGCGCCTCGGCGATGCGGGCTCCCAGGAACCGGACCGAGCCGTACGGCAGCGGCCCGCACTCCTCCACCGCCTCCGCCAACGAGGGGCCCGGCACGAATGCCGTGGCGAGCCACGGGGACTCCGCGTCCGGGTCCGCCTCCAGTAGTGGCACCACCCAGGGGCTGGAGACCCGGCCCGCTGTCTCCACCTCTCGGCGGAAACGGGCCCGGAAGCCCGCGTCGCCCGAATGCGCGGCGCGAATGACCTTCAGCGCGGCGAGCGAACCTCCGCTGGAGCGGGCCAGATACACCACACCCATGCCGCCCGCGCCCAGTCTGCGAAGCAGCCGGTAGCCCGCGATCCTGGCAGGGTCGGCGCCGCGCAGCGGCTCCATCAGCGCCCCATCAGGTGGACACCTGGTACGGCGCCACGCCCTGGTACCGGAACCGGCCGCCGGTGACCTTCCACAGGAAGACCCCGCTGCCGTCGATGACCAGGGCCCCGGTCTGCTTGTTGAACGCGAAGTTCTTTGTGATCCCCTTGTACGTCGCCGAACGGAGCGCCGTCGTCAGGTTCTTGCGGGTGACGCTCTTGGCGGGCAGCGTGCTGAGGGTCTGCGCTGCCAGACGGGCCACGTCGTAGGCCTCGACGGCATACCGCTCCGGCTCGGCACCGAAACGCTTGCGGTACGCGGCCGCGAACGCCTTGGCCTCGGGAGCCACGGAGGAGTCCATGACGGGGGCGACGATCACCCAGCCCTCGGCCGCGTCCCCGGCAGCGGACAGGAAGCGTGTGTCGAGCACCCCCTGGGCGGCGGCCCTGGCCCCGGGGAAGTCACGGTTCCTCAGCTCCCTGGCCAGCAGCGCGGCGCGGTCGTGGTGGCCGGCGAAGACCAGGGAGTCCGCGCCGCCGTCGAGAAGAGCGTCGAGGGTCGGCCCGAAGTCGGTCCGCAATGCGCTGACCACCTTCGGCACGGCCGGCTGTCTCCCCTGCCTCAGGATATGGCTGAGAGTGCTGCTGATCTCCCAGGCGTACGCGTCCGCCGCCCGGTCGTCGACGATCCCGACCGTGCGCGATTTCGCGGTGCCACGCAGATACACGCTGAGATACAAGGGCAGGATCGTGTCCGTCACGCGGGCGTGGAGGAAGGACCGGCTGCCCATCACCCCCAGCACGGTGGCGCCGGGCGACACCGCGATCACGGGCAGCAGCGCGGCGTCGTACGCCGCGAGCGAGGCCTGGGCGGTGGCATCCGTGGTGGGACCGATCACGGCCAGGACGGAACGGTCGGCGACCAGTTTCTTGGCCACAGCGGGCGACTTTGCCGGATCGCCGCCGTCGTCCACGGTCTTCACGTCGAGCGTGAAGGGCTTGGCCCCAAGGGAGTTGAACTCGTCGACCGCGAGCCGCAGTCCCCTCTCCTGAGCCCGGCCGACCAGCTTCTGATCACCGGTCAGGTCGGCGTGCAGCCCGATGGTGTACACGGGCCGGGCGGCCGTCGGGGCCGAGCCGGAACCGTCGCCCCTGTCCTTGCCGTCACCGGAAAGCGTCGCCCAGGCGGCCAGGCCGCCTCCGACCGTGACAGCCGTCGCGCCACCGGCCAGAAGGAGGAAGCGGCGTCTGCCGACGGCGCGGCTCTGCGGAAGGGCTCCTGCCGCACCGGAAGCGTCTGCCCCGGGGACGACCTCGGTGTCGTCGATGCCGGGCAGCGCGAGCCCGGCAGCCGACCGTTCGGCGATCAGCCGGATCAACGGCTCGGGCAACCAGTCGGCTTCGTCGCCGGAGACGTGGCTCGCAGGCGCGTCCCAGGACTGAGAACGCACCCGCAGGGCCTCCCGTGGGTCGGGAGGCGAAACGCCCGGCCTGGGTGCGGCGGCCGCGAGGGTCCCCGACAGCGCCTCGGCCGTGGGCCGTAGGGACGGGTCCTTCTCCAGGCAGCCGCCCACCACCTCGGCGAGCTCCTGCGGAACACCCTCCAGATCCGGCGCGTCGTGCACCGCGCGGAACAGCAGCGCGTCGAGTGTGCCGGTACCGAACGGAGGGCGGCCGGTGGCAGCGTAGGCGAGCACGCAGCCCAACGAGAAGATGTCGGCGGCCGGTCCCAACTCCCGCCCGCCCTGGGCCTGTTCCGGTGACAGGAAGCCGGGAGTGCCGACCACGATGCCGGTCGACGTGAGCGCGGTGTCCTCCGGATCGCGGGCCACACCGAAGTCGATCAGCCGTGGTCCGTCGAGCGCCAGCAGCACATTGCCGGGCTTGACGTCCCGGTGCACGAGACCGACGCCGTGGAGGTCCCGCAGCGCCTGAGCGAGCCGGGCGCCCAGCACCCGCAGGCTCCGCGCGGGCAACGGCCCGTGCGCGGCGACCGCCTCACCGAGCGAAGGCCCCGGCACGAAGGTGGTGGCCAGCCAGGGTGCCGCCGCCCCGGGGTCCGCGTCCACGAGGGATGCCACCCACGGACTGGTCATCCGGCGCGCCGTGTCCGCCTCTCGCCGGAACCGCTCCCGGAAGTCGGCGTCCTCGGCGTACTCGGCCTGGATCACCTTCAGCGCGACCAGCGATCCGCCCACCGAGCGTGCCAGGTACACCACACCCATGCCGCCCGCGCCGAGCCGCCCGAGCAGCCGATAGTCCGCCAGCTTGGCCGGGTCGGACGTACGGAGCGGTTCCATCACTTCTCCTTCAACTGCCGCTGGATGCGCGTCAGCATCTGTGCCACGGCGGTGGCGCCCAGTTGATTGAGTTCCGCCTGAGGGCGCCCTTTCGCGCCCGTCACGGAGACGGCCACGACGACCGTGCCGAGCCGGGCGACCGTCCACCGGTACGGCTGGGTGCCGCCGCCTTTCTCGACGTACTTGCCTTCCTCGATTACGTAGTCGTCGGCGTACTGCTGCTCGCGGTTGCCGAAGGGGGTGCCGAGCGACATCAGGCCCGTGATCCGCTCGTCGGTCCGGGGCTGCTGTTCAGGGCAGCGGAGAACTTCCTCGAGGGTGGTGCTCAGCTGTTCGTCGGCGCCGAGGACGGAGGCGTGCGCGGTGACCGTGGCTGACACCTTGACAGTGCCCTTGCCTCCGGCACCTGGCAGTCGGCTGTACCGGGACACGCCGGCCAGTACCCCGTGGGGGAGCTTCTCCCGCTGCCAGCGGCAGCTGCTGTCCAGCACGGCCCAGGTATTCGGAGTGCTCTTGGCCGGATTCTGCGCGACGAAGCCCCGGCCCCAGTCGCCCGGGGCGAACACGACGGAGTCGACCAGTCTTCGCGCGTCCTTCGAGGTCCTGGGGACAAGCGCGGCGTCGGGCGTGAAGCCGGAAGCAGCGCTCGAGCCGTCCGAAGGGGTCGCCCCGCTTGCGGGCGAGGCGCTGTGCGAGGGCGACCCGGTCTTCCGTGACGCCCGCTCGTTCGCCCCTTTCGCCGACCCCTCCGAACCGCCCGCACAGCCGCCCAGCAGACTCCCCGCCACCAGGACGGCCACCCAACTCCCCAGCACGCCCACGGCGTTGCTCTTCACGCAGCCCCCCGAAACCGCTCGCGTCGTCCGACTCCCCGAACGTAGACGGCTGCGAGGGAAGCAGCCTCAGTGGAAACACGTAACCGGCTACGTATTCCTCTGCGAGTCCAGCCCTATGCGGGTCATGAGGCCGGCCAGCGCCGAGCGGGACGGTAGGGAAGCCTTGCGGTAGATCGACGACAGGTGCGTTTCGACGGTGCGCCGGCTGAGGTGGAGCCGGGCGGCGATGTCCTGGTTGCTCAGGCCTTCCGCCACCAGTCCCGCCACCTCCAGCTCACGCGGCGTCAGTTCCGCCAGCGCCGCCGGTATCGCCGTCGCCTCCGCCATCACCTGAGCTCGGATCAACTCGGCCAGGTCCACAAGCAGTTGTGCGCCGCCGCCGACGGCGATCCGGTGGGCGCGGTGCCACATCGCGGCGGCGCGTGGGCCCTGACCGGCGCGCTGCACCAAGGGCGCCGCACGCAGCAGGGAGTACGCCTCCCACAGGGGCTGGCCGCAGCGGACGTATTCCTCTGTGGCCGCGTCGAGGAGGCGTACGGCCTTGCCGGTGTCGCCGCGGTGCTCGGCCAGCGCGGCACCGGCGCGCAGCGCGGCTGCGCGCTGACCGCCGAGGCCGAGCCGGTCGGCCTCGCGCTCCGCCTGTGCGGCCCAGCGTTCGGCCTGGTCGATGTTCCCGGCGGCGAGGGCCGCGCCCGCGAGGCTGTCCAGCTGGCCCGGACGGACCGACGGTTGCAGCAGGGGCAGTTCAGTGCCCCCGCCGGCCGTCATGATGGCCTCCTGGGCGCGGTGCGGGTCGCCGCTCACGAACGTCGCGTGCCCGAGCATGCACCAGGCCAGGGCGGACCACCAGCCCTTGCTCCCGCTGGTTGCGGCGACGGCCTCCTCACCGGTGGTCAGGGCGCTGTTGTCCCCCAGCGGACGGGCCAGCAGCAGCACCAGCGTCTTGATGGCGAGGGTGAACGCCAGGAGGTCACGGCTGCCCGCGGCCCGCGCGATGGACTCCGCTTCCTCGGCCGCCTCCAGCGCGGACGGCAGGCGGCAGGTGTTGAGGTGGAGGAAGGCCCTGCTCGTCAGCAGGTGCGGCAGGACATGGAGTTGTCCACTGCGGCGGGCGATGTCGAGGCCCCGGGTGATGTGCCGTTCGGCGTCGGTGTAGCGCTCCAGCACGACTTCCGCCCAGCCCAGCCAGACCAGTGACTCGCACAGATCCGTCAGGCCGGGGTCCGTCAGCGCGTCCGCGAGTCGGCAGGCGGCGTCGGCGAACCGGGTGGCCGCTTCCGTCTCGCCCTCGTAGGCCTCTCCCAGGGCCGCGAGGGCCAGGGCCGCCGCTTCGCCCGTGGGGTCGTCGTCGGAGCGCGCGACCGCGACGGCTTCTGCGACGTCCGCGCGTGCGTCGGGGTAGGACGCGGTCAGCAGGGCGGACATGCCGAGGGCGAGCCTCAGGGAGACCGCTTGGCCGGGTGACGGGCCCGGCTGGCTGGCCAGCTCCCGGCGCAGCAGGGCGGTGGCCTCGGGGGAATGGCCGAGGTGCCGTTCCATGACGGCGCACTGGGCGATGGCCTGCGTCCGCAGTTCGGGATGGTCCTTGCCCGATGCCTCGATCAGGGTGTGCAGCAGGTTCCGGCTCTCCCGGGGGTTCCCGCTGACGCCGAGCGCACGGGCGCGGGCCAGGACGAGTTCGCCGCGCCGCCGGGTGTGGGCGGGTGTGTCCGGCATGACCCTGAGGACGACGTCCAGCAGGTGGGCGGCGGTGGCCGGTGCGGTCGACGCGAACTGCGCGGCGGCCTCGCTCAGTACGGCCGCGGCCGTGGGATCCCAGTCGGTCAGCGACCGTTCGACATGGTGGGCCCGCTCGGTGGCGGGAGCACCGCTGCGAGCCAGTTCCTGCGCGGCGCGGCGATGGACCTCGGCACGGCGGTGCGGGGCGACGTTCTCGTAGACCAGTGCCCGCACCAGCGGGTGGCGCAGGGCCCATCGGCCGCCCGGCCCGGCGCGCAGCACATCCCGCACCACCAGAGCGCCGGTCTGGTCCTCCACGCATCGGACCGGGAGCCCGGTCGCCACGACCAGCATGGCGGACGTGGCGTGGTCGCCGAGCGCCGCCACCGCTTCGACGATGCGGCGCTGCGGCTCGGTCAGCGCGGTCAGTTCGTCGAGCAGCAGCGCAGCGAGCCCGCTGGGCACGCCGACCGCGTCTGTGGCCTCGGCATGGGCGGTGATGCTGCGCAGCGGCGCCCCGTTGCGGTACGCGTGCAACAGCGAGAGCAGGTACAGAGGGTTGCCCTCGCTGGCGGTGTACAGCTGCTTGGCGTGGTCCTCGGGAACGTCCAAGGCCAGCGTCCGGAGGGACTCCTGCTCGGGAAGCGGCTCCAGGGCGAGATGCAGCACGGCTCCGCTGTCGGCACCGCGCGTCAGTGCCGCGGTCAACGACGTCGGCGTCTGCCGGGAGCGCCGCGCCACGACCAGGAGGACCCGGCCGCGCGCCGGGTGGCGGACCAGATGGTCCACGAGTTCCCGTGACGCGGGATCCGCCCAGTGCAGGTCGTCGATGGCCAGCACCAGGCCGCGCCCGCCCAGGCGCGCGAGAAACGCGGCGATCGCACGATGCGTCCCGAAGCGGGCAGCGGCGCCCGCGTGGGACGCGTCGCCCGGCACGTTCCGGATGTCGCGCAGCACCGAGCCCGCTTCGGCGAGGGCCGGATCAGCGGCCGGTGAGCCGGGCGCGGCATCGGCGAGCGCGTCGGTGAACGCCTGGAAGGGAACGTGCTGTTCGTACTCCGTCGCACGGCCGCGCAACACCGTGAAACCGGCCTGCTCAGCCCTGGCGCACGCCTCGCCGAGCAACCGGCTCTTGCCGATGCCGGGTTCACCGGCGATGTCGATCACCGCGGGCACTCCCGACTGCCCCAGTCCGGCGAGCACGGCGTCCAGCCGTGCGAGTTCCCCGGATCTGCCCACCAGTTGTGCCGCGCTCACGTCCCCCACCGGCAAAACTTCCCCCAGTCCAACGGTCCCTGTCCCCGCCGACAACCCTACGGTCAGGCGCTGACACGCAGGGGCACCCACAGCGTCACGGCGTAGTGGACAGGGCGTCAGCAGGGCCTGGGCGCGGCCCAGTTGCCTGTTCCGGATGCCTCTGGGTTGCCGGTGCCGGCGGCCCGGAGAACTCCCATCATCACAGGTCAGAAGGCATGTCTCTTCGTCAAGGCACCCGTAGGGGTCACCGATCGGTGGATCCAGTCTCAAAGCTTGAGCACAAATTGCACACATCCCCTCTACACACTGGCCCCGATGGTCTAGATTGACCGTGCTTCAGCTATTTGGTCGAGGCGACCAATAATCGATCTATAGGTCCGGCGTGCTACGGACGGCCAGCAGTCGCGTCCCCGGCGCCGGACATAACGGGTTCCCGCGCACGTCGAGACTCTGGCAGGACATGCGAGTCCGCCGGCGCCTGGGTGGGGTGTTCACGTAGCGCTGCAATAGCCGGCGGTATGTCATTCGCGGGGGGCGGGGGCCTCCCGGAGGGAGGAACAGCGCGGCGCGGGGGGCGGGGCCTCCCGCGGGGAGGAACAGTGCGGGAGGCGGGGGCCTCCCGGGGGGAGGAACCGTGTGGAAAGAACACGTTGAGCCCACTGGGACCCTGGGGGGGTCTGTGCAGCAGGGGGAATTAGTACGCCCGCTTCTATCGGCGCGTGAGCGTCCGGTGAACGGGGCAATCAGCCGGCCCGCGATGGACTGGGAGCAGCGGTACCGCCGTACCGTGATCACCAGCGATACCGTGGTCACCGCCTTCGTGGTGGCGGCCATCGGCGGCTTCTTCGGGGTCCGGGACGCGGCCAACTGGCACGAGAACTGGGGATTTCTCGCATTCGGCACCGAGCTGCTGGTGCTGGGAGCGCTTGCGGTGGGCCGGTCGTGGGCTCCGGCCGTGCTCGGCCAGGGCGCCGAGGAATTCCGCCGGCTCGGACGCTCACTGTTCACGGCGGCCGTCGTACTGGCGCTGGGCGGGATCGCCCTCACCTCGCGCAACATCAAGCTCTGGATCTTCGTCGCGATTCCGGCGATCGCGCTCGTCACCATGACCGCGCGGTATCTGCTGCGCCTCGGGCTGCATAAACAGCGGAAGGAAGGACGGTGCCTGAGACCGGTGCTCGCTGCCGGGAGCCCGGCCACCGTGCGCGACCTGATCACCCGAGTCCGTAAGTTCCCGCACCTCGGCTGGCGGGTGGAGGCGGTGTGCACGCCGGACGGTCTCGGGCTCGACGGTGACCACCTGGACGGAGTGCCGGTCGTCGGCCGACTGGCGGACGTCGCCAACCACGTGCGCCGCGACGGCTACCGTGTCGTCGCGGTCACACCGGACCCGCACTGGTCACCGTCCCGGCTGCAGCGGCTGGCTTGGAACCTCGAAGGCAGCGATGCCGAGATGGTCGTGGCCCCCGTGCTGATGGAGGTGGCCGGCCCGCGGCTGCACGTCGACGCGGTGCTCGGGATACCGCTGCTGCGGGTCAGCATGCCGATCTTCAGCGGGGGTCGCCGGGCGGTCAAAGAGGTCGTCGACCGGATGGGCGCGGCGGTCCTGCTGATGCTGTTCGCGCCGCTGATGGTGCTCGTCGGGCTGCTCGTGCTGATGGACAGCCGGGGTGGGGTGTTCTACCGCCAGCGCAGGGTCGGCAAGGACGGCCGCGAGTTCACGATAGTCAAGTTCCGCACCATGGTCGCCGGGGCCGACGGGGCACGTGCCGAGCTGGCCGACCGCAACGAGGGAGCCGGCCTGCTGTTCAAGCTCCGCCGGGATCCGCGGGTGACCCGGGTGGGAGCGATGCTGCGCCGGTACTCGATCGACGAGCTCCCGCAGCTTTTCAACGTGCTCAGCGGATCGATGTCGCTCGTCGGCCCGCGGCCTCCGTTGCCGGAGGAGTCCGCTGCGTACGGCCCGGACATCCGGCGGCGGCTGCTGGTCAAGCCCGGCCTCACCGGCCTGTGGCAGATAAGCGGACGCAGCGACCTGCCGTGGGATGAGGCGGTCCGGCTGGACCTGCGGTACGTGGAGGACTGGTCGCTCGCCCTTGACACAGTGATTTTGTGGAAGACGCTGCGTGCGGTGCTTCAGGGGCAGGGGGCCTACTGATGCGCGGGGGGCATCGATCGATCGGCGCGCGGATGGCAGGCCAAAAGGGCCTGCCTGGGGGGAGGAACGGGTCATGAGGATCAGTGTCTTTGGACTCGGCTACGTGGGCTGCGTGTCGGCCGCGTGCCTGGCCAGCCTCGGTCACGAGGTCATCGGGGTGGACGTCAACCAGGTGAAGGTCGACCTGGTCAACGACGGCAAGGCCCCGGTGGTCGAGGAGCGGATCGGCGAGCTCACAGCCGAGGTCGTGCGGACCGGAGCATTACGCGCCACGGGTGACGTCCGCGAGGCGATCATGGACAGCGAGGTGTCGCTGATCTGCGTGGGCACGCCGTCGGAGCCCAACGGCAGCCTGTGCACCACATATCTGGAGCGGGTCACCGAGGAGATCGGTGCCGCGGTGGCCGAGCGGGGTGGGCGGCAGACCGTCGTGTTCCGCAGCACCATGCTCCCGGGCACCTGCCTGAACCTGCTGGTACCGATCCTGGAGAAGTACGTCGGCGGCACGGCCGGGGTGGACTTCGGGGTCGCGGTCAACCCGGAGTTCCTGCGCGAGGGCACGAGCGTGCGGGACTTCTTCGACCCGCCCAAGACCGTCATCGGCGAGCTCGACCCGGCAAGCGGCGACGTGGTGGCGGCGCTGTACGACGGTTTGCCCGGCGAGGTGTTCCGGGTGCCCATCCCGACGGCCGAGGCGATCAAATACGCGGACAACGCGTTCCACGGCCTCAAGATCGGCTTCGCGAACGAGCTGGGCGCGGTGTGCCAGGCGCTCGGGGTGGACTCGCACCAGGTGATCGACGTGTTCCTGGCCGACCGCAAGCTGAACATCAGCCCCGCCTACCTGCGGCCCGGCTTCGCCTTCGGTGGCTCCTGCCTGCCCAAGGACTTGCGCAGCCTGGTCCACGCGGCGCGGCGGGCCGACATCTCGGTACCCATCCTCGCCCACGTGCTGCCCTCCAACGCCGAACATCTGCAGCGCGCGGTGGAGTTGGTCGAGCGCACCGGCAAGCGTCGGGTGGGCATGTTCGGGCTGTCCTTCAAACCCGGCACCGACGACCTCCGCGAAAGCCCGCTCGTCGAGCTGGCGGAGAGGCTCTACGGCAAGGGGTACGACCTGCGGATCTACGACCCCAACGTGAACCTCTCACGCCTGCTCGGTGCGAACCGCGAGTACATCGAGACCCGGCTGCCGCACCTCGGGCAGCTGCTCGCGGAGTCCGTCGGCGAGGTGCTCGAGCATGCCGAGGTGTGCCTGGTCGGGACCAAGGATCCGGCCGTCCTGTCGGCGCTGCCCCATGGCGACGGCACGGTGCTCATCGACCTCGTCCATCTTCCCGACGCCGAGGCGCGCCGGACCGAACCGGGATACGTGGGCCTTGCTTGGTGACAAGACCAGCGGCGCCGGGCCCGCCCGGCGCGCGCTGATTCTGGTGGAGAACCTGTCGGTGCCGTTCGACCGGCGGGTGTGGCAGGAGTGCACGACGCTGCGCGACGCGGGCTGGACGGTGCACGTCATCTGTCCCCGGGGGGAGAAGCGGGACACGGAGCCGGAGGCGGAGATCGACGGGGTGCGCATCCACCGCTACCCGTTGCGCGCGGCCACCGGAGGACCGGCCGGCTACCTGCGGGAGTACGGATCGGCGCTGTGGCACACGCTCCGGCTGGCCCGCAAGGTCGGCCCGGTCGACGTGGTGCACGCCTGCAACCCGCCGGACCTGCTGTTCCTGCCGGCGCTGTGGCTGAAGCGGCGCGGGGCGCGGTTCGTCTTCGACCAGCACGACCTGGTACCCGAGCTGTACCTCTCCCGGTTCGACCGCGGCGAGGATCTGCTCTACCGCGCCGTGTGCGCCCTGGAACGGCGGACCTACCGGGCCGCGGACGTCGTACTCGCCACGAACGAGAGCTACCGGGACGTCGCGCTGCGCCGTGGCGGCCAGCGGCCGGAGGACGTCTTCGTGGTGCGCAGCGCGCCCGACACCAACCGGTTCCAGCCGGTACCGCCCGAGCCGGAGCTGAAGCGCGGCAAGCCTCATCTGCTGTGCTACCTCGGCGTCATGGGCCCCCAGGACGGCGTCGACTACGCCTTGCGGGCCCTCGCGAAGCTGCGCGACGAGTTCGGGCGGACCGACTGGCATGCGGTGTTCGTCGGCGGCGGCGACACCTTCGACGCGATGGTCGAGCTGTCCCGGCGGCTCGGGCTCTCGGAGCAGGTGCAGTTCACCGGGCGCATCCCGGACGCCGACCTGGCGCGCTACCTGTCCACCGCGGACGTGTGCCTCTCTCCCGACCCGCACAATCCGCTCAACGACGTGTCGACCATGAACAAGGTCCTGGAGTACATGGTGATGGGACGGCCGATCGTCTCGTTCGACCTCCGGGAGGCGCGGGTCTCCGCCGGCGACGCCGCCGTCTACGCACCCGCCAACGACGAGGCCGAGTTCGCCAAGCTCATCGCGCTGCTCCTGGACGACCCGGAGAAGCGGGCCCGCATGGGCAAGATCGGCGAGGAACGGATCAACGGGCCGCTCGCCTGGCGGAACTCCCAGCAATCGCTGCTCGCCGCCTACGCCGCTGCCTGCCGGGACCACGCTCCGGTGCCGGCGGGCCACCCGGACCGGGCAGGGAAGAGGCAGCACCGTTGAGCGAAGACACGATACGCCTGGTCACGATCGGCCGGATCATCCGTCGGCGCCGGCGGCTTCTCACCGTCCTCGCCGTGGTGGGTGCGCTCGTCGGTTACGGCACCTCCTTGCTGATGCCGCCGCGCTACACGACATCGGCATCGGTACTGCTGCCGGGCGCATGGGAGGAGCGCGAGCTGCTGACTCAGTCGGAGATCGCGACCAGTTCGGTGGTGGTCGACCGCGCGGCCGCCGCGCTCGACTGGAGCGGGGTCAGCGGCCGCGAACTGCGCGACCAGGTGAGCGCCAAGGCCTCGGACGGGAACATCATCAAGATCTCTGGTACGGCCGACACCCCGGAGCGTGCGCAGCGGCTCTCCGACCAAGTGGCCCAGCAGTACGTCACCTTCGCCGCGCGGATCGCCGGTGACAACACCGACCCCGAAGCGGCGGCGGGGCCCGAGGCGCTGCGGAAGCTGGTGGTGCAGACCAGCCGCCGCATCACCGACCTGGCCGAGGCGGCCGATCCGGGGCAGACCGTGGAGAGCGTGCAGGGCCGCACCGAGCTCGAGAAGCTGCGCACCACGCTGCAGGAGGCCATGGACAAGCTGGACCAGGCCGACCCGGCGACCAACAAGGCCAACCTGGTCGTCATGGGGCCGTCCGCCCGGCCGGCCGGCGAGGCACCGCCGACAAGGATGCAACTCATCGTCGCCGGGGCGCTGCTGTTCTTCCTGGTCTCGGTCATCGGCCATCTCACCGCCGCGCGGGTGAGTCGCCGACTGCGCACCGAACCGGAGATCGCCGCGGCGCTGGGCTCGGCGCTGCTGGGTACCGTCGACGTACCTGGTGCACGGGCCGCGCACCGGCCGGAAGGCCGTGGCCCGCGGGCCCGGATCCGCCGGCTGCTGGGCGTCGACATCCGGTGGGACATACCCACCCCGCAGACCTCCGGCGACGAGGCCGGCAGGCAGATCCGCTACCGGCGGGTGTGCGCCCGCCTCCGCGACCAACTGCCCGCCCCCCGACGGCTGCTGGTCGTCGTCCCGGACGGCGACGAGATCGCCCGCCGGGCCGCCGGGCAGCTCGTCGCCGAGGCCGGGAGCGATCCGCTGCTGCGCCTGGTGGAGGTTTCGGTGACCCGGCCGATGGTGCCGGACCGCGACAACGAGTCCGGTGCCCTGGTCGTGCTCAGCGCGGGCAGCTGGACAGCGGGGGAGCTCGCCGGCATCGCCGAGGCGTGTGCGGATGCCAAGCACGAGGTCGTCGGCATCGTCCTCGCCGGCACGGTCTGGACCCGTCCGACACGATCCGCCGGCCGGCCTCGGGAAACCGCCACGCCGGCGGTCGCAGTGGGCAACGACGTAAAGGAAGGCTCAGGGTGACGACGAGTACGAGTTCGGAGTCGTCGGCCGCCACTCCACTGCTTGACCTGCAGTCGCTGGTGGTGGCGGTACGGAGGCGGCGCCGCCTCTGGTCCGCCATGGCACTGCTGGGGCTGCTCGTCGGCGCGGCGGTGGCGGTCCTGCTGCCGCCACCGCCGACCGCGGTGACCAAGGTGCTGGTCGCGCACCAGGCGGACCAGCCGAACGACCCCGGAACGCTGATCCGCACCGACGTCGCGCTGCTGGGGACCACGCGGATCGCGAGCAAGGCCCTGAAGTCCCTCGAGTCCCCGGAAAAACCGGAGGACTTCATGCAGGACTACCGGGGCATCGGCCTGACCAACAACCTGCTGCAGATCGATGTGACAGGTGACAACGACGCGGAAGCGGTGGCCCGCGCCAAGGCGCTGGCCGACGCGTTCGTCGCGGACCATGTGCGGCGGATACAGGACGCCGCGAACGCCGAGTCCAAGACCCTGCTCGAGCAGCGGGACCGGATGCGGGACGAACTCGCCCAGGTGAACAAGACGATCGGGGACAGAACCCCGGAGAGCAGAGCGGAGGACTCGGCGAACCTCGAGTCCCTCTTCGCCCGCCGGGCCGAACTCACCTCGCGGATAGCCGATTTCGATCAGCGCGCCGGAGAAGCACGCACCAGCACGCCCCGGCTCATCGCCGGCACACAGATCGTGGACGCCCCGCGCGCGGTGCGGCACTCCCTGCCCAAGACCGCTGCCACCAACGCCGTGATCGGTCTCGTCCTCGGTCTCGTCCTCGGTCTCGCGGTGGCCGCGGTCGGCTCGGTGGTGGCGGACCGCCCCGTGCTGCGCCGGGAGATCGCGGCGAACCTGGGTGCCTCGGTCATCGCGGAGCTGCGCCGCGTGCCCCGCTGGTCGATCAAGCTGTGGCAGCGCCGACGGACCCGGGCGGCACGGACAAGGCTGGCCTCGTCCCTGGCCCGCACCGTGCGCGGCTCCGCGGAACCGGTGTCGCTGCTGGAACTGGGTTGTGCGCGCAGCACGAGTGTGATCGCCCTGGACCTGGCACGGGCACTGGCGACGGCCGAGGAGCCGGTGGTCATCGTCGACGGTCTGCCACGCCAGCAGCTCGCCAACCGCCGCCCGAAGCCAGGAGACCCCACCGTGGTCAGCGGCGAGAGCGCCGCGACCGGATCGCAGCGGGAGCGCCGGCTCGGCGTCGGCTCGGTGGCACCCGGCGCGGCGTGGACCGACCTGCAGCACCTCGGCACCCAGACCGTGCTCGTCGTGCGTGCCGGGCACGGCAGCGCCGCATGGTTGCACACCGTGGCGCGGCAGCTCGCGGACCAGAGCATTCCGGTGATCGGCGTGGTGCTGGTCGACCCCGATCAGCGGGACCGGACCGACGGCACGCTGTGGGACGGGCTGCACACCGCGCTGCGCGGCCACAACGAGCGGCTGGCCCGGCAGAACGGGACCGCCAGGCGGCGCACGGAGCGACAGCCGATGTGGGCCGCACGGGTCCCGGACAGCGACCAGGAGGTGCGGTAAGACATGTGTGGCATCGCAGGCACTTACCGATGGCCGGACGGGAAGGCCGTGACCGACCGGCTCACCGACATCCTCGCCCACCGCGGTCCGGACGGGGCGGGCCGCTACAGCCACTCCGCCGGTGACGGCGAAGTGCACCTCGGGCACCGCCGGCTGGCCATCGTCGACCTGTCCGAGACCGGCGCCCAGCCGATGGTCTCGGACGGCCTCGTCCTGACGTACAACGGGGAGCTGTACAACGCGCCCGAGCTGCGTGCCGAATTGGCAGCGGCCGGGGTGCGCTTCCGCGGTACCTCCGACACCGAGGTGCTGCTCGAGGCCTGGCGGCGCTGGGGCACGGACTGCCTCCCGCGGCTGCGCGGCATGTTCGCGTTCGGGATCTTCGACGAGCGAACCGGTGAGCTGGTGCTCGCCCGCGACCAGCTCGGCATCAAGCCGCTGTTCCTGCTCCGGCGCGGTGCGGGGCTGGTGTTCGCCTCCGAGCTCAAGGCGCTCGCCGCCGCCACCGGCGGTTCACTGGAGGTGGACGAGGCGGCGCTGGTGGCCTCGCTCCTCTACTACTGGGTGCCGGACTCACGGTGCGCGTTCCGCGAGGCGGAGAAGCTGCCGCCGGGGAGCTGGCTGCGGTGCCGGCCCGACGGCCGGGTGGAGCGCGGCCGGTACTGGCACCTGAAGGACGTCGCCGCCGAGGGCCGGGAGCGGGCCCGGGGCGGCGAGCAGCCGGACCTGGCCGCCATCGTCGAGGAGTCGACTCGCCGCCACCTGCTCTCCGACGTACCCGTGGCGACCTTCCTCTCCGGCGGCCTCGACTCCAGCTACCTGACCGCGCTGGCCGCCCGCGACCAACCCGGGATCTCCGCCTACACGATCGGGTTCCGCGCCGAGGACGCCAAGTTCGAGGCGATGCCGGACGACCTTCGCTACGCCCGGCAGGTGGCCGAGCGGTTCGGCGTCGACCTGCACGAGATCGAGATCGCTCCGAACGTGCTCGACCTGCTGCCGCGGATGACGTACCACCTGGACGAGCCGATCGGCGACCCCGCCGCGATCAACACGTTCCTGATCTGCGAGGCCGCCCGGGAGGCCGGGGTCAAGGTGATGCTCTCGGGGATGGGTGCCGACGAACTCTTCGCCGGTTACCGCAAGCACCTGGCCAACCTCCTTGCACTGCGCTATCAGCGCGTCCCGCGGCCACTGCGGCGCGGGGTGTCCAGGGCCGTGGACCGGCTGCCGGTGGCAACGGCCCGCCGGGGGTACCGGTCGGTGCGCTTCGCGAAGCGGTTCCTCTCCTTCGCCGATCTGCCGGAGGAGACCGCGTTCCGGCGCAGCTACACCATGTACGACCAGGACGAGTTGCTCGCCTTGGTCGATCCGGACCTGGCCGGGACGGTGGACGACGTGCTGACCGAGCACGCGGACATCTACGAGGACAACGAGCTGGACGACTTCGTCAACCGCATGTGCCTGGGCGACGCCCGGATGTTCCTGCCGGGCCTGAACCTCGCTTACACGGACCGCTCCAGCATGGCCGCGTCGACCGAGGTGCGGGTGCCGTACGTGGATGTCGAGGTGGTCAAGGCGGCGTTCGCCGTGCCCGGAGATCGCAAGATCGTCGGACGGCAGGGCAAGGCCGTCCTCAAGGAGGCGGCCACCTCGATCCTGCCCCGGGAGATCGTGTACCGGCCCAAGGGCCTGTTCAGCGCCCCGCTGCGCGCCTGGATGAGCCGGGATCTGGCACCGCTGGTGCGCGAGGTGGTGAACGACGGCGTGCTCGTCAACTCCGGGTTCCTGCGCCGCGACGCGCTGGCGCGCATGGTCGCCGAGGACGCTGCCGGGCAGCGGGACTTCTCCAAACATCTGTGGCATGTGCTGACCCTCGAGTACTGGTACCGCGACGCGACCTCCGGGTCCGGCCGGAGCGCTCGCTCGGCGGCGTAAAGACTGCGTAGAAACAAGGGGACTTTGTGAAGCAGGTTGTGCAGAACTACAAGAGCGGCGAGCTGGCGGTGCTCGACGTGCCGGTGCCTGGGTGCAAGCCGGGCGGTGTGCTGGTCCGCACCGCCTACTCGCTGATATCCACCGGAACCGAGCTCATGAAGGTGTCCGAGGCCGGCATGTCGATGCTGGGCAAGGCCCGTTCCCGTCCCGATCAGGTTGCCAAGGTCATGCAGAGCGTGGCCACCAACGGGGTGCCCGCCACCTACCGCAAGGTGATGGGCAAGCTGGACTCCTACACGCCGCTGGGCTACTCGCTGTGCGGGGTGGTCGAGCAGGTCGGCGCCGGGATCGACGATGTGAAGGTCGGCGACCTCGTGGCCTGCGCCGGCAACGAGCACGCGTTGCACGCCGAGCTGAACTGGGTGCCGAAGAACCTCTACGCCCCGGTGCCGGACGGCCTCGCGCCGCGGCACGCGGCCTTCGGCACCGTCGGGTCGATCGCGATGCAGGGCGTGCGCCGCGGCGAGCCGCAACTCGGCGATGTGGCGCTGGTCATCGGCCTCGGGCTGATCGGGCAGTTGGTGGTACAGCTCCTCGCCGCTTCGGGGGTCCGCGTCGTCGGGGTCGACCCCGATCCGGTGCGCTGCGAGCTCGCCGAGGGCCTGGGCGCCGCGGCCTGCGGCGATCCCGAGTCCGCGGCCGTGGAGGCCTCCGTCGCCGAACTCACCGGCGGTCACGGCGTGGACCAGGTGTACCTGGCCGCCGGCGGCGGCAGCAACCAGCCCGTCGAGCTGGCCGCCCGGCTCTGCCGGGACCGTGGCCGGGTCGTCGACATCGGCAAGTGCCGCCTGGACCTGCCGTGGAACGCGTACTACGAGAAAGAGCTCGACGTCCGGTTCTCGCGCAGTTACGGCCCCGGGCGCTACGACCCGGAGTACGAGCTCGAGGGGCGCGACTACCCGATCGGCTACGTGCGCTGGACCGAGCGCCGCAACCTGGCGTGCTTCCTCGATCTCCTCGCCCGCGGCAGCGTCGACGTGGAGCCCCTGATCTCCCACGTCGCCGACTTCGACGACGCCGTCGAGACGTACCAGAGCCTGAAGGACGGCGACCTGAAGGCCGTGGCCGTGCTGTTCCGGTACCCCGAACAGAAGGAGGAAGCGGGGGAAGCGGAGGCCCCGGCGGTCGCAGTGCCCGCGGTGCGACGCAGCGGCAAAGCGTCCACCCCTGCCCGGTCCGCCAAGGCACCGGTGCGGCTGGCGTTCGTCGGCGCGGGGAACTACGCGACGTCGATGCTGCTGCCGCACCTGGCGCAGCGCGACGGCGTCGAGCTGTCCACGGTCGTCACCACGACGGCGCTGTCCGCGGCCAACGCCAAGCGGAAGTTCGGCTTCGCCGAGGCGACCACCGATCTCGACGCCGTACTCGGCGACAAGTCCGTCGACGCGGTGTTCGTGGTCACCCGCCACAGCTCGCACGCCGAACTCACCCGAAGGGCGCTGCTGGCCGGCAAGGCGGTGTTCGTGGAGAAGCCCCTGGCGCTCACCGAGGACGAGCTGGCAGGCGTGCTCGCGGCGGTGGAGGAGTCCGGCAACGACCGGCTGCAGGTGGGCTTCAACCGCCGGTTCGCGCCGCTGCTGCAGGAGGCCAGGAAGCGGTTCGGCGCCCGGACCGGTCCGGCGAGCCTGCGCTACCTGGTCAACGCGGGCCGGCTCGGACACGGCAGCTGGTACCTCCAACAGGGCACCGAGGGCTCGCGGTTCGCCGGCGAGGGTGGACACTTCATCGACACGGCGAGCTGGCTGATCGAGGCCGACCCGGTCTCGGTGTACGCGGTCGCCACGGCCGGCAACGAGGACCTTCAGGTCGTGCTGCGCTACCCGGACGGGTCCACCGCCACCATCAGCTACGTCACCACCGGCGCGCCCGGCTTCCCCAAGGAGACGCTGGACCTCGTCGCGGACGGCAAGGTGCTGCGGCTCGACGACTTCGTCCGCGCCTCGGTGTACAGCCGCAAGCGGTGGGTCAGTTCTCGGCTGCCCAAGGCCCGGGACAAGGGCCAGTCCGCCGAGCTGGCCGCGTTCATCAAGGCCGTGCGGACCGGCGGGCCGATGCCGGTGCCGCTGGAGTCGCTGGTCGCCACCACCGCGGCCACCCTCGCCGTACAGGCAGGCCTGGCCGGCGGCGCGCCGGTGACGCTGGCGAGGGCACGATGACCATGAGCGCGGGCTGGTACCTGCGGCGGTTGTCCCGGATGGGACCGCGGGAGGTCGGCGGCCGGGTGGGCGACGCGGTGCGCAGGCGGCGGTGGCGGTCGGCGCGGCCGGACAGCCCGAGCGTGAACGGCGTCCGGTTCACCGCGGTACTGCCCGCCGGGACGATCGCCGCAGTGCCGCCGGACGCCGCGAAACGTCTGATCGCCGAGGCGGACCGGCTGATGGCCGGGCACGCCGAGTACTTCGGGGTGGACCGCGACGACATGGTCGACCCCGACTGGTGGTACGACCCGAAGACCGGGCGCCGGGCTCCGTGGGGGTACGCCTTCGACGTGCCGTACCGGAACGAGGACGCGGTCGGGGACATCAAGCAGATCTGGGAGCCGTCCCGGCATCAGTACCTCACCGTGCTCGCCGCCGCCTACGCGATCACCGGGAACGAGCGGTACGCCGAGCGGGTGGCCGAGCACCTGCGGTTGTGGTGGGCGGCCAACGCGCCGCTGCGCGGAGTGCACTGGGTCAGCGGCATCGAGCTGGGCATCCGGCTGCTGTCCTGGGTGTGGATCCGCCGGCTGCTCGACGGCTGGCCGGGCGCGGCCGGGCTGTTCGAGGACAACCCGGTGGCGCTGAACCAGATCTGGCACCACCAGCGCTGGCTGGCCGCCTTCCCCAGCCGGGGGTCCTCTGCGAACAACCACGTCATCGCCGAGGCCGCCGGGCAGTTCGCCGCAGCCTGCGCGTTCGGCTGGTTCCCCTCCTCGGCGCGTTGGCGAGCCGGCGCGCTGCGGTCGCTGGAGCGGCAGCTGCGCGGCAACACCTTCCACTCGGGCCTCAACCGCGAGTTGGCCACCGAGTATCACGGACTCGTGCTGGAGCTCGGCCTGGCCGCGGTGGCCGAGGCGGATGCCGCCGACGTGCCGGTCCCTGCATCGCTCCGGCTGGTGCTGCTGCGGATGACCGACGCCCTCGCGGCCATCGTGGACAACCGGCTGCGGCCGCCGCGCCAGGGTGACGCGGACGACGGGCACGGTCTGGTCGTGGACGGCGAGGGCACCGACCGCTGGGGCTCGTTGCTGGCCACCGGGGAGGCCGTGTTCGGCCGGCTCGACTGGTGGCCGGCGGTCACCGGCACCGATGTGCGCACCCCGCTGCTTGCCGCGCTCATCCGGCCGTACTCGAAGAATGGAACCGCACCGGCCGTGACCCGCCCGGCAAGCCGACCTTCACACTTGGCTGACGCGGGCATGACTATCCTGCGCGGTCCGGAGGAGATCTGGTGCCGCTGCGACGGTGGCCCGCACGGATTCCTGTCCATCGCCGCGCATGCCCACGCGGACGCGCTGTCCATCGAGGTCCGGCACGACGGAGTCGACGTGCTCGCCGACCCGGGGACGTACTGCTACCACGGGCAGCCCGAGTGGCGTGAGTACTTCCGGTCCACCCTCGGCCACAACACCCTTCAGCTGGACGGCGGTGACCAGTCCGCATCCGGCGGCCCGTTCCTGTGGACCCGCCATGCCCGCAGCCGCGTCCTGGTCGCGGACACATCCGACACCTCCGACGGGGGGACGGCCCGCTGGTGCGCCGAACACGACGGCTACCAGGGCTCCGTGCACCGCCGCCGGGTGGAACTGACCGCCGCAGCCAAGGAGTTGCGGGTGGTCGACGAGGTGCGCGGCCCGCGCCGGGACATGCGCCTCGCGTTCCACCTCGGCCCGGCGATCACCGCGGACCTGGCGGAGAACCGGGCCGTGCTCACCTGGACCCGGGACGGCGAGGACCGCTCCGCGGTGCTCGACCTGCCCCGGCAGCTGCGCTGGCGCGCGCATCGCGGCGAGAGTGACCCGCCGCTGGGCTGGTACTCCGCCGGGTTCGGACGCAAGGAACCCTCCACCACGCTGGTCGGCACCGGTTTCGCCGACGGCGCGGAGGGGTTCACCACCGTGCTCAGGTTCCGCGGCTAGGGGGTGTCCGGTGGATCAGGCTGGATCGGGGAGCGGCGTCATGCGGCTTCGGATCCAAGGCGGAGGAGGGAGGCATGGCGGAGCCATGCCGACCGACGACAACGCAGGAGACGGAGTCGCAGGGCGTCGCGAGCCCAGCATGATCCGCCGGACACCCCCTAGGGAGGACGCGTGGTGATCAAGAAGCGGCACTGGGCGTTGCCGACGGTACCGCTGGTGGTGGTCCTGCTGGCGGCAACCGGCTGCGTGAGCACACCGAGCGCCCCGGCGGAGCCGACCGTTGCGCCATCCACGTCCGGGGCCCGGTCCCTGGCCCGGGTGTGCGCCAAGCCCGCGGCCGGGCCGGCGAAGGCGCCGGCGGGTGCGGTGACGGTCGACCCCGCGGTGGTCGGTGACCTGGCTGCGAAGACCAAGAAGAGCCCGCCGAACACCACGTTCTGGCTGCGGCCGGGGAAGCACCGGCTCGAATCGGACCGTTACGCCCAGATAATCCCCAAGAAGGGGAACACCTACCTCGGTGCGCCGGGCGCGGTGCTCGACGGCCGGAAGACCAACCAGTACGCGTTCGGCGGTGCCGCCCGCGACGTCACCGTCCGCCACCTGACCGTGCAGGGTTTCGTCGCGCCGCAGAACGAGGGCGTGGTCAACCACGACTCGGCCGACGGGTGGGTGATCGAGCACGCGACGATCCAGAACAACTCCGGCGCCGGGCTGATGGCCGGTGCCCGCCAGCAGGTCCGCGCCAGCTGCCTGCGCGGCAACGGACAGTACGGAATGAACGCGTACAAGGCCGGCGACCCCCTCAGTGACCTGGTGCTCGAGGGCAACGAGATCGTGGGCAACAACACCGACGACTGGGAGCGGCGGCGGCCGGGCTGCGGCTGCACGGCAGGCGTCAAGTTCTGGGCCGTCAACGGTGCCGACGTACGCGGCAACTGGGTGCACGCCAACCGCGGAGCCGGGTTGTGGGCGGACACCAACAACAACGACTTCCGCATCGAGGACAACGTGCTCGAGGCCAACGACGGTGCCGCGCTGATCTACGAGACCAGCTACAACGCGGTCATCCGGAAGAACACGATCCGGCGGAACAACTGGGTCGTGGGCCGCAAGTACGCCGACCGCGGCGACAACTTCCCGTTCGCGACCGTCTACCTGTCCGAGTCCGGCGGCGAACCACGCATCCGAGCCCGCACGGACAAGATCGAGATCTACCGGAACGTGCTGGAGAACAACTGGTCCGGGATCACCCTGTGGGAGAACGCCGACCGGTTCTGCAACAGCCCGGCCAACACCTCGTCCGGTGACTGCACGCTGCTGGTGCCGGACACCGACCGCTGCGTGCAGCCGGCGATCGCCACCGCACCGCTCTACGCCGACTGCCGGTGGAAGACCCAGCGGGTGGACATCCACCACAACCGCTTCGTGCTGGACACGTCCGTCGTCGGGTGCACGGTGGAGTGCGGCCGCATGGCGGTGCTGGCCAACTACGGCACCTATCCGGACTGGACGCCGTACCCGGGCGAACGGGTGGCTGAGGCGATCACCCACAAGCAGCACAACCGCTGGCACGCCAACGTCTACCGCGGACCATGGAGCTTCATCGCCCACGACCCGAGCCGAAAGCTCGACTTCGGGCAGTGGCAGGGCACGCCGTACCAGCAGGACGCGGGCAGCACCTTCCGCGCACGGGACGGTGGTTGAGATGGGCGCGAACCACACGTCGAAGATCGTCGGGACGGTCTGGGGGCTGCTGATCCTCAACACGCTCGGCTCCGCCGGGGCGAAGACCATCATCCCGCTGCCCCGTTCCCTCATCCAGATGGTCACCATGGGCGCGCTGGTCGCCGCGTTCGCGCTGGCGCTCGCAGTCAATCTCCGGCTGCGCATCCGAGCCAGCGCCTTCTTGTTCCTGCTCACCCTCCTGCTGGTGCCGAGTGTGATCTCCAGCGCGAACCTGGAGTCCGGGTTCGGCGCGCTGTTCCGCTGCGCCCGGCTGGCTCTCTTCGTCGGCACGCTGTGGCTGCTCAGCCGCTGGTGGGACGGAAACCCGACGTTCGTCCGGCACCACATCCGGATGTACTTCGTGGTCCTGGGGTCGGTGGCCGCCGGCCTGGTCATCTCACCGGGCGCCGCCATGCCCGAGCTCTACGGCGGCCGGCTGGTCGGCGCTTTGTGGCCGCTCACCCCGCCGCAGATCGGCCAGTACGCCGCGGTGATCATCGGGCTCACCGTGCTGCTCGTTCTGGGCCGCCGGACCACCAGGGGAAGCGCGGCGGTGGTCATCGTGCCGGCACTCGTGCTGCTCGCGCTCACCCATACCCGGACGGCCACCCTCGGCCTGCTCATCGGGCTGGTGCTGGCGATCGGCTCGCTCGTCCTGACCAGCGCCGCCGCCCGCCGGTTCTTCGCCTGGGCGGTGCTGAGCGCCACTGTGGCCGCGGTGGCGTTCAGTTCCGCGCTCCAGGCGTGGTTCCTGCGCGGACAGAGTAAAGAGAACTTCTCCAACCTCACCGGTCGGGCCAAGGTCTGGGACGCCCTGCTGGCAGCCCCCCGGTCCACCTCGGAGTACCTGTTCGGCGCGGGCCTGGGCGACAAGTCGTTCGGCGGGCTGCCGATCGACAACAGCTGGCTGGCCGTTTATCACGAGCAGGGTCTGACCGGCACCGCCATCGTGGCGGCGATCATCATCGTGCTGGGCGGCGTCGCGTTGCTGCGGCCACCGTCGCTGTCGAGGGCCTGCGCGATCTTCCTGATCAGCTACTGCGCGATCGCGTCGTACACCGAGGCCGGTCTGGGCGACGCCTCGCCGTATCTGCTGCATCTGACCGTGGCCGCCTCGCTGCTGGCGGCACCTGCCGCGGCCAGTCCCCTCGCGAGGCCCGAAGTTCCGCGACGACGCATTCCGCAATGGGCCCAGAGATCGGAGGTGACCTGAGCATGCACATCCTCGTGGTGCACAACCGCTACGCCTCGGCGCAGCCGAGCGGGGAGAACAAGGTCGTCGACCAGGAGGTGGGGCTGCTGCGCGAGGCCGGCCACCGGGTCGAGGTGTTCGAGCGGCGCAGCGACGACATCGCCGCCCGGTCCCTGCTCTCCAAGGCCGCGCTGCCGCTCCTCGTGCCGTGGAACCCGGCGGTCCGCACGGAGCTCGCCGCCCGGCTTCGCACCGAGCGGCCGGACGTGGTGCACGTCCACAACGTCTTCCCGCTCCTGTCGCCCGCCGTGCTTGCCGCCTGCGCCGACGCCGACGTGCCCGCCGTCGCCACGCTGCACAACTACACCCAGGTCTGCCCGCCCGGCACGCTGCAGCGGGACGGCCGGCCGTGCACCGAGTGCGTCGGGTCCGCGCCGCTGCCCGCCGTCCGGCACGGCTGCTACCGGAACTCCCGCCTGGCGACGGTTCCGCTCGCGGTCAGCCTGTCGGTCAACCGGCGGCGGTGGTGGTCCGGCGTGGAGCGGTTCTTCTGCATCTCCGCGTCGCAGCGCGACGTCCTGGTGCGGTCCGGCATGCCGGCCGAGCGGCTGGCGGTGAAGCACAACTTCGTGCCCGACCCGGGCACTTGCCGAGCGGGAGCCGGAGAGCATGTGCTCTATCTCGGGCGGCTCGCGGAGGTCAAGGGCGTACGGCTGCTCATGGCCGCGTGGGACGAGATCGCAGCGAGCGGCGGGGTGGGCGTGCCGCTCGTGATCGCCGGAGCGGGGCCGCTGGAGCCGGAGGTGACCGCCTGGGCGGCGGGCCGGGACGACGTGCGGTACGTCGGCCTGTACGACCCCGCCCAGTGCCGGCAGGCCATCGCGCGCTCGGTCGCCGTGGTGGCTCCCTCGACCTGGCTGGAGGCGTTCGGCCTGGTGGTCGTGGAGGCGATGGCGGCCGGGGTCCCGGCCGTCGCCGCCGGTCACGGCGCCTTCGTCGAACTCGTCGAGGACGGGGTGACCGGGCTGTTGCACCAGCCGGGCGACCCCGCCTCGCTCGCGTCCTGCGTGCGCCGGATCGCGAACGATCCGCACCGCAACCAGGAGATGGGCCAGGCGGCCCGGCGCCGATACGAGCAGGGCTTCAGCCCGGCCGTCGGGCTGGAGCGCCTGGTGGAGGGGTACCGCACCGCGATCGCGGGTCGGTCCGGCGGCGGGGACACCGTGCCGTCGACAGGTAATGGAAACACTGGCTCGCGGCGGGGCACCCGCGCGAGCAGGGATGGGGGCAGTAAATGACACGATGCCGACTCTGCGGCTCGGCGGCGTTGGGGAGCGTCGTCGATCTGGGGGCGACCCCGCCGTGTGAGAGCTTTCTCGCCGCGGACCAACTGGACCAGCCGGAACCGGCGTACCCGCTGCACCTGCGGGTCTGCACCGACTGCTGGCTCGCGCAGATCCCCCCGCTGATCACGCCGGAGGAGACGTTCAGCGAGTACGCGTACTTCTCCTCCTACTCGACCTCCTGGGTGGAGCACGCGCGCACGTTCGTCGCCGACACCGCAGCGCGCCTTGCTCTCGGCCCCGACGCCTTCGTGGTCGAGGTCGCGAGCAACGACGGGTACCTGCTCCGGCACATGGTCGACCGGGAAATCCGTTGCCTCGGCATCGAGCCGTCGGTGAACGTCGGCGCCGCGGCACGGGACGCGGGCGTGCCCACGCTCACGGCGTTCCTGGACCCGGACACCGGGTCGGCCGTCCGCGCCGAGCACGGCCCGGCGGACCTGGTCGTGGCCAACAACGTGTACGCGCACATCCCCGACGTGGTCGGGTTCACCCAGGGGCTGCGCGCCCTTGTCGCCGACGACGGCTGGGTCTCCATCGAGGTGCAGCACCTGCTGACCCTGATCGAGGAGAACCAGTACGACACGATCTACCACGAGCACTTCCAGTACTACACGGTCGCGTCCGCGACCCGGGCGCTGGCGAGCGGCGGACTCACGCTGGTGGACGTCGAGCTGCTGCCCACGCACGGCGGCTCCATCCGGCTGTGGGCACGGCCGGCCGAGGTGGCCGGCGAGCCGACCCAGCAGGTGGCCGACGTACTGGACCGGGAGAAGGCCGCCGGGCTGCAGGAGCTGTCCGGATACGCCGAGTTCTCCGCCCGGGTGGCCAAGGTCCGCCGGGACCTCCTGCGGTTCCTCATCGAGGCGGCCGAGCGCGGCGAGACGGTCGTCGGCTACGGCGCCCCGGGCAAGGGCAACACCCTGCTCAACCACTGCGGCATCCGGCCCGACCTGCTCCCGTACACGGTCGACCGCAACCCCTACAAGCACGGCAGGTTCACCCCGGGCACCCGCATCCCGATCCTGCCGCCCGAGCAGATAGCCGCCGACAAACCGGACTACGTGCTCGTCCTCCCGTGGAACCTGCGGGCCGAGCTGGTCGAGCAGCTGTCCTTCGTGCACGACTGGGGCGGCCGCCTTGTCTTTCCCATCCCGGAACTGAGCATTGTCGAGGTCAAGTCATGAAGGTCGTCCTGTTCTGCGGCGGTTACGGGATGCGGATGCGAAACGGAGCCTCCGACGACGTGCCCAAGCCGATGGCGATGGTCGGCCCGCGTCCGCTGATCTGGCATGTCATGCGCTACTACGCGCACTTCGGGCACACGGAGTTCATCCTGTGCCTCGGGTACGGGGCTCACCACATCAAGAACTTCTTCCTCAACTACGAGGAGACGACGTCCAACGACTTCGTGCTGCGCAATGGGCAGACCGAGCTGCTGTCCACCGACATCGCCTCCTGGACGATCACGTTCGCGCAGACCGGCATCGAGTCGCCGATCGGGGAGCGGCTGCGCCGGGTGCGGCACCACCTGGACGGCGACGAGATGTTCCTCGCCAACTACGCCGACGTGCTCACCGACGCCCCGCTGCCGGAGATGATCGACCGGTTCGCCCGGCGCGACGCCGGTGCGTCGATGATGGTGGTGCCGCCGCAGTCGTCGTTCCACTGCGTGGACCTGGGTGACGACGGCCTGGTGGGGGGCATCACCGCGGTGAGCGACATGCCGCTGTGGGAGAACGGCGGCTACTTCGTGCTCCGCCAGGAGGTCTTCGACCACATCCCGGAGAACGGGGACCTGGTCGCTGACGGATGCGCCCAACTGGCCAAGCAGGGACGGCTGGTGGCGCACCAGCACCGCGGCTTCTGGAAGCCGACCGACACCGTGAAAGAACGGGCCGCGCTCGACGACGCCTACGCCCGGGGCGACCGCCCGTGGGCCGTGTGGGAACGGGACGGCGCGGGTGCGAGCGCCGGGGCGAGGACCGCGTGATCCGGCTCGGGGCCGAGCCCCTGGACCGGATCGTCGCGGTGGGCGCGCACTGCGACGACATCGCCATCGGCGCCGGCGGCACGCTGCTGACGATGTGCCTCGCGCGGCCGGGCATCCGGGTCGACGCGCTGGTGCTCTCCGGCGGTGGCAGCGAGCGGGAACAGGAGGAGCGGGCCGCGCTCGCCGCCTTCTGCCCGGGCGCCGAACTGCGGCTGACCGTGCTCAAGCTGCCGGACGGCCGGCTGCCCGCGCACTGGGAGGAGGCCAAAGCCGCGGTCGAGGAACTGCGCCTGCAGACCGAGCCGAATCTGGTGCTGGCGCCGCGTACCGATGACGCGCACCAGGATCACCGCGGCCTGGCGAAGCTGATGACCACCGCATTCCGCGACCACCTCGTGCTCCGCTACGAGATCGTCAAGTGGGACGGCGATCTCGGCCGTCCGTCGGCGTACCAGCCGCTGTCGCCGGAGATCGCAGAACAGAAGGTGCGGCTGTTGCAGGAGCACTACCCCTCGCAACGGCACCGGCCCTGGTACGACCGGGAGGCCTTCCTCGGCCTTGCACGGATCCGCGGCATCGAATGCCACGCGCGATACGCCGAGGCGTTCGCCGTCACCAAACTCACGCTCAATCTGGGGGAATGAACCTTGCGCGTACTACTGACCGGACACCAGGGCTACCTGGGCACCGTGATGGCCCCGGTCCTTAGCTCCGCCGGGCACGAGGTCGTCGGTCTCGACGCCGGCCTGTTCGCCGACTGCGTGCTGGGCCCGCCGCCCGCGGACCCGCCGGGGCCCCGGGTGGACCTGCGCGACGTCACGGCCGACCACATGGCCGGGGTGGACGCCGTGATCCATCTGGCCGCGCTGTCCAACGACCCGCTGGGATCGCTGGCGCCGGAGCTCACCTACGACATCAACCACCACGCGTCCGTGCGGCTGGCCCGGCTGGCCCGCGACGCCGGAGTGCGGCGCTTCCTGTACGCGTCGACCTGCTCCGTCTACGGCGCCGCCGGCGGCGACGACCTGGTGACCGAGGACGCCCCGCTGCGCCCGGTGACGCCGTACGCGGAGTCCAAGGTGCGGGTGGAGGACGACCTGCACGCGCTGGCCGACGGCGACTTCAGCCCGGTGTTCATGCGCAACGCCACCGCCTTCGGCTACTCGCCCCGGCTGCGCGCCGACATCGTGCTGAACAACCTGGTGGGCCACGCGCTCCTGTCCGGCGAGGTGCTGGTGCTCTCCGACGGCACCCCCTGGCGTCCGTTGGTGCACGCCGCCGACATCGCACGGGCCTTCACGGCCGCGCTGACGGCTCCGCGCGAAGCGGTGCACGACCGGGCGTTCAACATCGGCAGCGAGATCAACAACGTCACGGTCGCGGAGATCGCCGATCAGGTCGCCGAGGCGGTGTCCGGCTCGAAGGTGGTGATCACCGGGGAGACGGGCGCCGATCCGCGGTCGTACCGGGTGGACTTCTCCCGGTTCCGTGCAGCGATTCCCGGCTTCGACTGCGAGTGGACGGTGAAGCAGGGCGCGCTCGAACTCGCCGACGCCTACCGGAAGTTCGGGCTGACCCGGGAGGACTTCGAGCGACGCTTCACCCGGCTTGCCGTGCTGCGCGCGGCGTCCGAAGCCGGTGCCGTCGACGACACCCTGCGGTGGCGCCGATGACCGCAGTCGGCGACGAGATACACGCGCTGGTGGAGCGGCTGTACCCGCTGTGCCGGAGCATCACCGGCGACGGTGTGCGCGCCACCCTGGAGATCGTCGGCGAGTACGTTCCGCTGCAGGTGCACGAGGTGCCGACCGGGACGCAAGTGCTCGACTGGACGGTGCCGCAGGAGTGGAACATCCGGGACGCGTACATCGCCGACACCGCCGGCAATCGCGTCGTCGACTTCGCCGCGTCCAGCCTGCACGTGCTCGGCTACAGCGTGCCGGTGTCGGCGACCATGCCGCTGGCCGAGCTGCGTGGACACCTGCACACCCTGCCCGACCACCCGAGCTGGGTGCCGTACCGCACCAGCTACTACAAGCCGGAATGGGGATTCTGCCTGGCCCAGGAGACCTTGGACGCGCTGCCGGACGGCGAGTACGAGGTGCGCATCGACTCCACACTCGAAGACGGCCACCTCACCTACGCCGAGCACGTGGTCCCCGGGCAGGTCCCCGACGAGGTGATCGTCTCCTGCCACGTCTGCCACCCGTCGCTGGCCAACGACAACCTGGCCGGCATCGCGGTGGCGACGTTCCTGGCCCGGGCGCTGGCCCAGGAAACGCCGTACTACACCTACCGGTTCCTGTTCGCGCCCGGCACCATCGGGGCGATCACCTGGCTGGCCCGCAACGCGGAGCGGGTGGAACGGGTCAAGCACGGCCTTGTGCTGGCCTGCGCCGGCGACTCGGGCCAACTGACGTACAAGCAGAGCAGGCGCGGCGACGCGGAGATCGACCGGGTGATGCGGCATGTGCTGGCCGCATCCGAACGCCCGCACCACGTCGCCGAGTTCACTCCGTACGGCTACGACGAGCGGCAGTTCTGCTCGCCCGGGTTCGATCTCGGCGTGGGCTCGCTCAGCCGGACCCCGTACGCCGGGTACCCCGAGTACCACACCTCGGCGGACAACCCGGACTTCGTCTCCCCGGAGGCGATGGCGGACACGCTCGCCGTCTGCCGCGAGGCATTCGCCGTCCTCGACCGCAACCGGCGCTACGTCAACCTCAGTCCCTACGGCGAACCACAGCTGGGCCGACGCGGGTTGTACGACTCGCTCGGCGGCCGCAGCGACGCGAAGCAGGCCCAGATGGCCATGCTCTGGGTGCTCAGCCTCTCCGACGGCGAGCACAGTCTGCTGGACGTCGCCGAGCGCTCCGGGCTGCCGTTCAGCGCCGTCGCCGTCGCGGCCGACGCCCTGCACGGTGCCGGGCTGATCAAGGCATGACGCCCATGACCACCGAGGGGGAGAAGGCGACGACACCGGCGGACCGGCGGACCGCCAAGCAGGCCATGGTCGGCCGGCTGTCCTGGGGACTGGCCGACCAGGCGGCCTCCAGCATGACCAACTTCGCGGTGGGGCTCTACGTGGCACGCTCGCTGGGGCTGACCGCGTTCGGCGTGTTCAGCCTGGCCTGGCTGACCTACGGCGTGGTGCTCAACGTCGCCCGCGGGCTGGCCACCGACCCGCTCGTGGTCCGCTTCAGCGGCGTGCCGGACACGTCCTGGCGCGCGGCGGCGGCCCGGTCGTCGGGTGCCGCACTCGGCGTCGGTGCCGCCCTCGGCGCAGTGTGTCTGCTGATCGGGCTCGGCCTCGGCGGCCGGGTGGGGCCCGCGTTCGCCTGCCTCGGCGTCGTACTGCCGGCGCTGCTGCTCCAGGACGCCTGGCGGTTCGCGTTCTTCGCCGCCGGCACCGGGCGGAAGGCGTTCGTCAACGACCTCGTGTGGGGCGTCGCGCTCGTCCCGGCCATGGTCCTGGCCGCCCGCGTGGGCAGTGTGGCCGCCTTCGTGCTCGCCTGGGGCGCGTCCGCCGCGGTGGCCGCGGTGTACGGCTGCCTCCAGTCCGGCATCCTGCCCCGGCTGACCGGAGCGCCCGGGTGGCTTCGCGAGCAGCGCGATCTCGGCTACCGGTACCTGGTCGAGAACGTCAGCCTCAGCGGCGCGAGCCAGCTGCGGGCGTACGGGCTCGGCGCGATCGTCGGGGTCGGCGCGGTGGGTGCGGTCCGGGGCGCGGAGCTCCTGCTCGGCCCGTTCCTCGCCGTGCTGATGGGGCTGTCACTGGTCACCGTCGCGGAGGCGGCACGCGTGCTGCGGCAGGCCCCGCACCGCCTTGCCAGGTTCTGCCTCCTGCTCGGCGGCGGACAGGCCGCCGCCGCACTGCTCTGGGGCGCGGCGCTGCTGCTGGTGCCGGACCGGGCCGGCGAGCTGGTGCTCGGCGGCGTCTGGCACTCCGCCTCGGAGCTCATCGTGCCGGCCACGCTCGGCGTCGCGGGCGCCGGCCTCGGCACCGGCGCGGCGGCCGGGCTGCGCGCGCTCGCCGCGGCCCGGCGCAGCCTGCGCTGCCAGCTGTTCGCCTCCGCCTGCTACGTCGGCGGCGGGCTCGGCGGCGCGGCCGTGGCAGGCACGATCGGCTCGGCCTGGGGCGTCGCCGCCGCGACCGTCTGCGCCTCGGCCGTGTGGTGGCTCCAGCTGCGGTCCGCCCTGCGCGAGCGCCACCGCAATCCCATCCCCGAAGTGAGGACGTCATGACCGCCCAACCCCGGCTGAGCATCGGCCTGCCCGTGTACAACGGCGAGGAGTACCTGGCTGAATCGCTCGACGCCCTGCTCGGCCAGACCTACGAGGACTTCGAGCTGGTCATCTCCGACAACGCCTCGACCGACGGGACTCAGGAGATCTGCCGCACCTACGCCGCGCAGGACTCGCGCATCCGGTACATCCGGCTGCCCCGCAACATCGGCGCCGCCCCGAACCACAACTACGTGTTCACCGAGTGCCGCGGCCAGCTGTTCAAGTGGGCCTCGCACGACGACCTTTACGCCCGCGACCTGCTGCGGCGCTGCGTGGAGGCGCTGGACGAGCGGCCGGACGTGATCCTCGCGCACAGCGGCCAGGCGGTCATCGACGGCGACGGCAAGGTGAAGGTCCCGTACGAGTACGGGCTGGCCACCGACTCGCGGCACGCCCCGGAGCGCTTCCGCAGCCTGCTGTTCGAGCCCGGTGGCGACGACTTCTACGGGGTGATGCGGGCCGACGTGCTGCGCCGGGTGAAGCCGCACGACAGCTACCACCACGCGGACCGCACGTTCGTCGCCGAGATCACCCTGCACGGGCCGTTCCACCAGGTGCCGGAGCTGCTCTACTTCCGCCGCGACCACCCCACCCGCGCCGAGCGGGCGAACCCTTCCAAGCGCTCCCGTTGCGTCAACCTGGACCCACGCCGGGCGGGCCTGCTGCACCCGACGCCCCGGCTGCTCGCCGAGTACGTCTGGGGCTTCGCCTCGGCGATCCGGCGGGCGCCGTTGTCCCCCGCCGACCGGCGCGCGTGCTACCGCCACTTGGCCACATGGATGACCAGCCGGGTCCGGCCGGGCGCCGGCGAGCGGGTCGAGGACCGCGCCCCCGTCGACCCGGCCAAGCTCACCGTCTCCGTCGACGCCCTCGTCGCCGGCCGCGAAGGTCGTGCAGGGAGGCAGGCATGACGTCCGGAGACGAAACTCCGGTGCGCGTCGGGGTGTTCGGCCTGCTCGGCTCCGGCAACCTCGGCAACGACGGGTCGCTCGAGGCCGTGCTCGGCTACCTCCGCGCCGGGCACCCGGACGCGATCGTGGACGCGCTGTGCGGCGGACCCGAGGTCGTCGCGGCCCGGTACGCGATCCCCGCGACGCGGCTGCACTGGTATCGCGGGGAGTACCGGACCGCGTCACGGGCGGGCGCGATCGCGGGCAAGGGCCTGGGCAAACTCGTCGACGTCTTCCGCACCGCTGCCTGGGTGCGCCGGCACGACGTGGTGATCGTGCCGGGCATGGGCGTCCTGGAGGCCACGCTGCCGCTGCGGCCTTGGGGCTTCCCGTACTCGCTGTTCCTGCTCTGCGCATCCGGCCGGCTGCTGCGCACCCGGGTCGCGCTGGTCGGCGTCGGCGCCGCCGCGATCGGCGACCGGCCGACCCGGGCCCTGGTGCGCTGGTCGGCGCGGCTGGCCACGTACCGGTCGTACCGGGACACCCAATCCCGCGACGCGATGCGGGCGATGGGCGTGGACACCGCGCGCGACGAGGTGCACCCGGACCTCGCCTTCGCCCTGCCGACGTTGCCGGGGAGCGCGCCCTCGGGCCCGCCGGGCCCGGTCTGCGTCGGCGTCATGGACTTCCACGGCGGCAATGACGACCGCGCCCGGGCCGAGGAGATCCACCGGCGCTACCTCGACGGGACGACCCGCTTCGTCCGCGCGCTGGTCGATGACGGCAGGCCGGTCCGGCTGCTCACCGGCGACGAGTGCGACGTGCCGGTGGTCGCCGCGATCCTCGACGCGGTGGACTCGCCGCTGGTCACCGCTGCCGAGGCGGCCTCGCTTGCCGACCTGATGAAGGAGATGGCGGCGGCCGACACCGTGGTGGCGACCCGGTACCACAACCTGATCTGCGCGCTGAAGGTCGGCACGCCGACGCTCGCACTCAGCTATGCGGCGAAGAGCGACGCGCTCATGGCTCAGATGGGTCTTGGCGCGTACTGCCACCCGGCTCGCGAGGTCGACGCCGACCGGCTGCTCGAGCAGTTCCGGGCGCTGGAGCAGCGCTCGGCGGAGCTGCGGCGGACCCTCACCGAGCGGAACCTGCTCGCCGTTCGGCAACTTGAGCACCAGTTCACCGCCTTGACCGCGGCGCTGTTCCCGGCGACCGCCAAGGCCAGCGCCAACGCCAACGCCCATGCCCGGCAGGAGGCTTCATGAAAGCGACCGCAGTTCCCGAGATAGCCGGCGCGTACCTGTTCGAGCCGACGCCGTACGCCGACGAGCGCGGCTTCTTCTGCCGCACCTTCGACGCCGACGTGGTCCGCTCGGTGGGCCTCGACCCGGACACCTTCATCCAGGACAGCGTGTCCCGCTCGGTCCGGGGCGTGCTGCGCGGCCTGCACCTGCGCTCCGGCGCCGGCGAGGCCAAGCTGGTGCGGTGCTCGTACGGGAAGATCTTCGACGTCGTCGTGGACCTGCGGACGGACTCGCCGACATACCGCAACCGGGCCTTCTTCGAGCTGTCCGGCGAGACGCAGGTGACCCTGTACATCCCGGCGGGGTGCGCGCACGGCTTCCAGGCGCTGACCGAGACCGCCGACACCTCGTACCGGATCGACCGCCCGCACGATCCGGCCGAGGACGTGACGATCGCCTTCGACGACCCGGAGCTCGCCATCCCCTGGCCGCTGCCGGTCACATCGATGTCCCAGCGGGACCGGGAGGCGCCGAGCCTCGCCGAGGTCCTGAAGCAGAAAGAGAGCTGAAGTCAGCGTGGACACTGAGGAGTTCCTCCTGCCCCGGTCGCGGACGGCGAACGAGCGGCTGCACGCCATGATCCCCGGGGGCGCGCACACCTACGCCAAGGGCGACGACCAGTGGCCCGAAAACCTGGCCCCGGTCATCAGCCACGGCAGCGGTGCCCACGTGTGGGACATCGACGGCAACCGCTACATCGAGTACGGCTCCGGCCTGCGGTCGGTCAGCCTCGGCCACGCCCACCCACGCGTGCTCGAGGCGGTGCGCCGGGAACTCGACCGCGGCAGCAACTTCGTGCGGCCGTCCATCGTGGAGGTCGAGGCCGCGGAACGCTTCCTGGCCACCGTGCCGACCGCCGAGATGGTGAAGTTCGCGAAGAACGGATCCGACGTCACCACCGCCGCGGTGCGCCTCGCCCGCGCCGTCACCGGGCGCCCGCGGGTGGCCATCTGCGGCGACCATCCGTTCTTCTCCGTCGACGACTGGTTCATCGGAACCACACCGATGTCCGCCGGTATTCCGGCGGCGACCACCGAGCTCACCGTGGCGTTCCCTTACGGGGACCTGGCCGCCACGGAGGAGCTGCTCACCCGGTACCAGGACGAGGTCGCCTGCCTGATCCTCGAACCGGCCGGCCACACCGAGCCGCCGCCCGGGTACCTCGCCGGCCTGCGCGAGCTGGCCGACCGGCACGGCTGCGTACTGATCTTCGACGAGATGATCACCGGCCTCCGCTGGTCCGAGGCGGGCGCCCAGGGCCTGTACGGCGTCGTCCCCGACCTCTCCACGTTCGGCAAGGCGCTGGGCAACGGGTTCGCCGTCTCGGCGCTGGCCGGGCGCCGCGAGCTGATGGAGTGGGGCGGGCTGCGTCACTCCGGCGAGCGGGTGTTCCTGCTGTCCACCACGCACGGTGCGGAGACGCACTCGCTGGCCGCTGCGATGGCCGTGCAGACCACCTATGCCGAGGAGGGCATCACCGCGCAACTGCACGCCCTCGGCGAGCGGTTGGCCGCGGGTGTCCGCGCCGCCGCGGCCGGCATGGGCGTCGGCGACCACGTCGTCGTACGGGGCCGGGCCAGCAACCTGGTCTTCGCCACCCTCGACGAGCACGGGCAGCCGTCGCAGGGGTACCGCACCCTGTTCCTGCGCCAACTCCTCGCGGGCGGGGTGCTGGCCCCGTCGTTCGTGGTGAGCAGCGCGCTCGGCGACGCCGACATCGACCGCACCGTCGATGTGGTGGCCCAGGCATGTGCGGTGTACCGGAAGGCACTGGACGCCGCTGACCCCACCCCCTGGCTGGCCGGGCGGCCGGTGAAGCCTGTATTCCGCCGCTTGGTATGACGTGACGTGACGTGACGTGACGTGACGTGACGTGACGCGACGTCAGCGAGGCTGTCGCCGACCGGCGTCGGCCGTCCGATCGACCAGCCGGTCGGCCATCCGGTCGACCAGCCACGCGGTCGCCGGTACCACCGCCAGCGCGGTGCACCAGCCGCCGAGGACGTCGGTCGGGTAGTGCGCGCCGAGGGCGACCTGTGCCCAGCCCATGGCGGCGCCGGCGGCCAGCGCCGCGGCGAGCACGAGTAACATTCCGGCCGTCCTGCGCAGGCAGAGCCGGCCGGTCGCGAGCAGCGCCACCATGAGGGCGAGCGCGGTGAAGAAAGCGGTGTGCCCGCTCGGGTAGGACAGGTTGTCCTCGCCGTGGATGGTGCGTCCCACCAGGGACTTGAGCAGCGTCGATGCCCCCACGGTCAGGCTGACGCCGGCGACGATGAGCACCGCTGCGCGAGGACGCCGCAACAGCAGGCAGCCCGTCACGGCGGCCACGACCAACATCGCCGCTCCCACGGGCTCCCCCAAGAAGTCCGTGGCCAGAGCTACGTCCCGCCACGGCGGCCCCACACTGTCCGCCGTCGGCTGGATGACCCACCTGTCCACCCTGCCGGGCTCGCTGTGGCCGGCGTACAGGACCCCGAGCACGACGACCACCAGCGCGGCGAGGACCGCGATCAGCCCGAGCCACGTGCGCAGCGACGGGGGCAGCACCGCGGGCGCCGGCCGGCCGGTCACACGCCCACCGCGTCCGGCCGACCTGCGCCCGGCCTGCTTTCCGCGAACGCCTCGCGCACCGGCTCGAACCCGGCCGCGACCTCACCGCCGATCATCGTCATGCCGTCCATCGTGGCACTCTGGCCGTCTCCTGATCTCTTCGAGGGCAGTGAGCCGGTTGTGATGGAGTTCAAGCCTGGGGCGAAACCGTCTGTCAGCCCTCCCGGATGAAGCCCTCCCGCACCAGCCAGTCCTTCGCCACCTCGTGCGGGTCCTCCCCCTCCACGTCCACCCGCGCGTTCAGCCGCTGGGCCTCCGCGCCCGTCAGCCGCTTGGTGATCGGGGCGAGGAGGCCGGCGATGGCGGGGTACTTTCTCATCGTGGCACTGTTCATCTCGGGTGCCGCGTTGTAGTTGGGGAAGAAGTGCCGGTCGTCCTCCAGCACCTTCAGCTCGAGTTCCGGAATGCGGCCGTCGGTGGTGGCCGCCACGCCGAGGGTGCAGGCTGCGCCCTTGGCGACCTGGGTGTAGACGACGCCGTCGTCCATCTTTTTGAAGTTCCCGCGCCGGAGGGCGAATCCGTACGTCTTCGCCACGCCCGGCAGGCCGTCCTCGCGCACCGAGAACTCGCTTCCGCCGCAGATCGTCGCCGCGCCCGGGTCCTTCTTCGTCAGACGTGCCACGTCGGAGAGAGTGCGCAGCCGGTACTTCTGCGCATTCGCCCGGTTCGCGACCAGCGCGTAGGTGTTGTTGAGCGCGGCGGCGGGCAGCCAGGTGATGCCGTTGCGGCGGTCCTCGTCGCGTACGGCCTCCCACTGCTCGTACGGGTCGACGACCGGCTTGGTGTGACCGAGGTAGGTGATCCAGGCCGTGCCCGTGTACTCGTACATCCCATCCGCCGCACCGGACTTGACCGCCTCGCGGGCACCGATCGAGCCCTGGATGTTCGTCCGGTCCAGGACTTCCGCGCCGGCCGCTTTGAAGGCCAGCCCCATGATTTTGCCCAGGATGATCTGCTCGGTGAACTCCTTGGAGGTCACGGTCAGTTGGGCGCCCTTCAGCGGTCGCCCCTTCCCGATGGAGCCGGGCTGCACCGAGTCGGCCAGCGGGCTTCCGCTGGTCAGTCCGCAGCCGTTCAGCCCCGCGGCGGCGAGCAGCAGGGCGCCCGCGCCCGCGACGGCCGTCCGTACCCTGGTCAGGCGCATCAGTCCACCTCCAGGCCGCGTGGACGCAGCAGCAACTCGACGAGCATCCCCAGCCAGTCCACGATCAGCGCCATGGCGACCGTCAGTACGGAGCCGAGCACCAGCACCGGCATGCGCTGGTTGGTGATGCCCGAGGAGATCAGGTCCCCGAGTCCTCCTCCGCCGCCGAAGGTGGCCAGCGTCGCGGTGCCGACGTTCAGCACGAGCGCGGTCCGTACGCCCGCCAGGATCAGCGGTACGGCCAGGGGCAGTTCGACCCGGAACAGCACCAGCAGCGGCGACATCCCGATGCCGCGCGCCGCCTCCACGAGTGCCGGGTCGGTGGCCCTCAGGCCGGCCACGGTGTTGCTCAGCACCGGCAGCACCGCGAATGCCACGATGCCGACCAAGGCGGCTCGTTGGCCGATGCCGAGCCAGATCACCAGCAGCGCCAGCAGGCCAAGAGCCGGGGTCGCCTGGCCGATGTTGGCCGCCGCGACGAACGGCGGTGCGGCCCGGCGCAGGACCCCGCGCGTCAGCGCGATGCCCAGCGGGATCGCGATGATGAGCACGAAGAAGGTGGAGATCGCGACGAGTTCGGTCTGCTGGAGGAGTGCGGTGCGCACGGCGCCGTCTGCGAGGGCGTTCCTGGCGATCGAGTCCAGCTCGGTGGTGCGGAGATAGAGCGCGGTGGCGCCGAGGACGACCGCGACGAAGGCCGGCAGCGTCACCAGCTTCTGCCAGGTGATACGGGGCGGGACCCGGTCCAGTGCGGCGAGCCGGGTCACGGGCTCGTCATGCCCTGGCCCTGGAGCCGGCCCCGGGGACCCGTAACCGGCCTCGGGAGCGGCTCCACCACCGGCCCCGACACCGGCCTCGCTGCGGCTCACGCGGGCTCACCCCGGCCGGTCGGCCGAGCCTCCTCGGCTCCCCGCTCGCCCGGCGCCGCGTGCATCGCGTTCAGCAGTGTCGACATGTCCACCACGCCGGCGTACGCGCCGTCCTGTCCCGTGACCGCGACGCGGCCCGCACGGTCGGCCAGCAGCGCCTCCAGCGCGTCCCGCAGCGTCATGTCCACCCCGATCCGGCTCCGTACGGGGGTGCCCGCCGACAACGGCAGCGGCGCTCCGGCGGGTTGCGCACTGCGGGCGCGCGTCAGGTCCTCGCGTCGCAGCCAGGAGTGGGGGCGCCGCTCCCGGTCCAGTAGCAGCAGGTGGTCGGCGGAGGCCGAGCCCGCGTCCAGCAGGTGCAGGGCGGTCTCGAGCGGGTCGTCGACGGTGGCGGTCGGGACGTCGCCGAGCTCCACCTCCCGTACGCGCTTGAGGTGCAGCCGCTTCACCCCGGCTCCCGCGCCCACGAAACCGGCGACGAAGTCGTCCGCCGGACTGGCCAGGATCGCTTCCGGAGTGTCGAACTGGGCGATCTGCGACCGGTCGCGCAGCACCGCGATCCGGTCGCCGACCTTGATGGCCTCGTCGAAGTCGTGCGTGACGAAGACGATCGTCTTGCGTAACTCGCGCTGCAACCGGATGAGTTGGTCCTGCAGGCGTTCGCGGGTGATGGGGTCGACGGCCCCGAAAGGCTCGTCCATCAGCAGCACGGGCGGGTCGGCGGCCAGCGCCCGCGCCACCCCGACCCGCTGCTGCTGGCCGCCGGAGAGCCGGCGCGGATAGCGGCCGCGGAACTCCCCGGGATCCAGCCCGACCAGTTCGAGCATCTCCTCGACCCGGTCCCGCACCTTCGCGCGGGGCCAGCCGGCCATCTTCGGTACGAGCGCGATGTTCTCGGCGACGGTCATGTGCGGGAAGAGGCCCGTGGCCTGGATGGCGTAGCCGATGGTGCGGCGGAGCGCCACGGGGTTGATGCCGGTGACGTCCTCGCCGCCGATGGTGATCCGCCCCGAGGTCGGCTCGATCAGCCGGTTGATCATCTTGAGGGTGGTGCTCTTGCCGCAGCCGGAGGGCCCCACGAGAATCACGGTTTCGCCGGCCGCGACGTCCAGGGTCACGTCCTCCACGGCCGGAGCTCGGCTGTCCGGATAGCGCTTGGTGAGGTTGTCCAGCCGGATACTCGCGCCGGCGGCGGCCGGCCGGTCGGGCTCGGCGGATCGGGCGGATCCGCCGGGGCCGGCGGCGCCGGACGTCGGGGAGGTCGGTTCAACGATTTCGGCAGAGTCAGCCACGGATCCCCCGTGAGATGGTGAGCCGTCCGATCAGCACGTACCCGGCGTCGAACAGCAGGGCCAGGACGACGATTCCGAGCGTCCCCGACAGTACTTCGTTGAGCGCGTTCGCACTGCCCAGGCTGGAGATCCCGCGGAAGATCTGGTTGCCGAGCCCGGGCCCCGAGGCGAAGGCCGCGATCGCCGCGATGCCCATCAGCATCTGGGTCGACACCCGGACACCGGTGAGGATCGGCGGCCAGGCGAGGGGCAGTTCGACCCTGAGCAGCTGGGCGAACCGTGACATCCCCATGCCCTTGGCGGCCTCGACGAGGGCCGGGTCGACTCCGCGCAACCCGACGACCGCGTTACGGACCACGGGCAGCAGTCCGTACAGCGTCAGCGCGATGACGGTCGGCGCGACGCCGAGGCCGACGACCGGGACGAGCAGGCCGAGGAGAGCCAGGGAGGGGACGGTGAGGATGCTTGCGGTCGTGGTGATCGCGAGGTTTCCCGCCCACTCGGTGCGGTAGGTGAGGACGCCGATCAGGACCCCGAGCACCGTGGCGACGATCATGCACTGGAAGACGGCGCTGGCGTGCTGATAGGCGTCCACCAGCAGCTGCTGGTAGCGGGTGCTCAGGTACTCCCAGAAGCTCACTTCTCGGTCCCTCCCTCAAGGCCGGTCCTCCAGCGGTCAGCGGTCCATACGGCGCCTGCCGCGACGCCTGGCGCACCAGTGGAGTGATCCGGAGCGGTACCGGATTCTCCAACGTGATCGCCGTCGAGGCCGGCACGATGCCATCGAATCCCACCATCCGGTCGATCGCGCGCTGCAAGTCGGCATTCGAGCGTGCCACCAAACGGCACAGCATGTCACCACCCCGCCGGCGGTGAGGAGGACTTGGGCCGTGGCGACGCCGAAGGTGGGGGGACGGTTCGGAGCGGGCCAGGGTGCGGGGGCAGGCACCGCCGCTGCTCCATGTCGTTCATCGCGATGTCGAAGGCCAGGACGGCCTGTTGCCGTGCCGTCCGGGTGCCCGCCGCCCGATCGGGGGTGCCCGACACCATCCGCCCGAGTTAGGGTCGGGGGCTGCGTGATGGCAGACGGCCGCACCCTGGCCTCCCGGCCCTTGTGAGGGCACATGCGTACGTGGTCTTCCCGGCCCCACCCGGGAAGGGCGCATGGCATGCGCGCGTACGGGAACCCTCCGTACGCGCCGGGCACCGGGATGCGGCTCCGACGTCGCACGGGCAGTACAGCGGACCCCCGGGTCCGTACCCCCACACACAAAGAGTCGCGCGTGCGCGGCCGCAGATCAGGAGCACCAGTGCAGGGCATCCCCCACATAGCCAGCACACCGCACGACGGGCGATTGTCGTCCGTACCCCCTGCCCGCAGGGAGCAGCACACAGGGCGGGACATCACACATCGCATGCCGCACCGGGTGGCGGCGCCTCGCGTGACCCCAGTGACACGACGTCCCCAGGCCGCCGCCCCCCAACTCCCCGTCTTCATCGACCAGTCGGGCTGGCGCAGGCGGACGCTGCAAGGCGTGGCGCTGGCCGTGGGCTGCGCCTGCCTCGGGTATCTGCTGTTCGTCGGCACGCTGATCAGCGGACTCCGGCACCCCGTCGGCACGCACCCGCCGAGTACGAACGGACCAGCGCCTTCCGGCCCGGACACCGGCAAGGCGCCGCACGGCCCCGGCGCACCGGCCCGAGCAGAGGCCCACCGGCCACCGGCCGGGGCCCACGCGGACCGGGACGACCGCCGCCCGCCGGCCGGCAGATCCGTCCCGCCGGCCGGAGGCCTGAAGCAGTGAGCCGGCGCGCCGCTGTTCGCCGCCCGCCGCGCGGACACTGGCTCGTCCTCCTGCTGGTTCTCCTGGTGGTCGCCGTCACCCTCCTCTTCGAGGGCTGGACGACCCATCAGGTCGACGCCGCGCGCGCCAAGCCCCCGTGCACCCGGCCGATCCCGCGCGAGGCGGACGACGGGAAGCCGCTGCTGCGGTTCGGCCCGACGGGGGTCACCACCGCGGCCATGCCGCCGGGGACCGCCGCGCTCACTTTCGACGGCGGGCCCGACCCGGTGTGGACGCCGCGCCTGCTCGACCTGCTGCGCAGGCACCACGCGCGGGCGACCTTCTTCGTCTACGGGAAGGACGCGGCCCGTCACCCGGAGCTGATGCGGCGGATCCTGTACGAGGGCCACGAGATCGGCTCGTACACCTACAGCGGCGGCGACCTCGGTGTCGCCTCGCCGCTGCGCGCGCGCCTCGAACTGTCGCTCACCCAGACCGCTTTCGCGGGTGCGGTCGGCATCAACACCACCCTGCTGCGGCTGCCGCACACCACGGCCGCGGACACGCTCTGCGGCGCCGAGTGGTCGGCCGCGAATCGCGCGGCGGCGCAGGGGTACCTGGTGGTCGCCTCGGACCACAAGGACCGCAAGCCGTGGCGGGGGGTGGTGACGCAGCACAGCCAGACCGATCTGGGCTACCACGAGGCCGAGGAACTGCTGCGGGACCGCAGCGTGAAACGGTTCACCACCATCAGCGGCGGCCTTGAACGTCCCTCCTTCCTCGACCAGGTCCCGGTCGCCCAGGAGATCAAGGGCGAGGGCCTGATCTGGTCGCAGCGACTCGGACACGCCTTCCTCACCGTGATGGTGTGGACCCTGACCCTCACGGGCGTGCTCGGCGTCCTGCGGATGCTCCTGTTCGCGGTGTTCGCCCGGCTCCACGTGCGCAGGCTGCACCGGTACCGGCCCGGCGCACCACGGCTGCGCGAGGTGCGGGAGCCGGTGACGGTCCTGGTGCCCGCGTACAACGAGGAGGCCGGCATCGCCTCCACCGTGTACTCGCTGCTCGCCTCCACCCACCCGCACGTGCAGATCATCGTGATCGACGACGGCTCGACCGACGCCACCGCGGACATCGCTGAGGACATCGACGACCCGCGGGTGACGGTGATCCGGCAGCCCAACGGCGGCAAGCCCAGCGCCCTCAACACCGGCCTGGCGCACGCCCGGCACGACATCGTCGTCATGGTCGATGCGGACACCATCTTCGAACCCGAGGCGCTTGCCCGGCTTGTCCAGCCGCTCGCCCACCCGGCGGTCGGTGCGGTCAGCGGCAACACCAAGGTCGGCAACCGGCGCCGCCTGCTGGGTAAATGGCAGCACTTGGAGTACGTCCTCGGCTTCAACCTCGACCGGCGGATGTTCGAGGTCCTGGAGTGCATGCCGACGGTGCCGGGGGCGATCGGCGCCTTCCGCAGGGACGCGCTGATGGGTGTCGGCGGCGTCAGCGACGAGACCCTGGCCGAGGACACGGACCTCACGATGGCGCTCTGGCGGGCCGGCTGGCGCGTCGTCTACGAGGAGTCGGCGGTCGCCTGGACCGAAGTGCCCAGCACGGTACGGCAGTTGTGGCGTCAGCGCTACCGCTGGTGCTACGGCACCCTCCAGTCGATGTGGAAGCACCGTCACGCGGTGACGGAGGTCGGCCCCGCCGGACGCTTCGGCCGTCGTGTGCTGCTCTACGTCACGCTGTTCCAGATCGTGCTGCCGCTGTGCGCACCGGTTGTGGACATGTTCGCCCTGTTCGGGGCGCTGTTCCGCGACCCCTTGGAGGCCGCCCTCGTATGGTTCGGGTTCCTCGCCGTCCAGTTGGTCACCGCCGCGTACGCGCTGCGGCTCGACCGCGAACGGCTGCGCGTGCTGTGGGTACTGCCGCTCCAGCAGTTCGTCTACCGGCAGTTGATGTACCTGGTGGTCATCCACTCCGTGACCACGGCGCTGCTCGGCACCCGACTGAAGTGGCACAGCATGAAGCGCACCGGAACCGCCGACCCGTATCTGCTCGAAATGCCGTCCGGGGAGACGTCCGGAGATCCGCTGGACGAGCCGCCCCCGCGGCGGAGCCTGTCGTCGCAGTGATCCAGGTGTGGGACGGGACGGGAACCGGCGAGCGGCCGCGCGAGTCGGACCTGGGACATGACCAAGGGAGTTGACCATGACAGACCCGCTTGACCAGCGGGCCGGACGCACCATACCCACGGGGGAGCACGGCTGGAACGGCGACGCCGGGAGCCGTCCCGTGCGCCGGGGGCCGGTGCAGATGACGGGCGAGCTGTGGCGCCCGGAGCCGACACCCGGCCCGGAGTCGTACGCGGCCCCGGAAGGCTCCGACGCTCGTGAGCGGTTCGCCGAACGCCCCAGCTCCCGCTACGGGCCCCGGCGCGCCCACGCCCGGCGGCCGAAGAAGCGCAGAAGGCTGCGGCGGGCGGTGTTCGTCCTGCTGGCCGTTGTGGTCGTCGCGGTGGGCGGCACGTACGGCTGGGCCGAGACCCGGCTCCAACGTGACGTCGACCTCGGAGCGTACGGGGACCGTCCGCCGCCCGGCGAGGGCACCAACTACCTCATCGTGGGCTCGGACAGCCGCGACGGGCTCTCGCCGGACGACGTGAAGGACCTGCACGCCGGCGCGGGCGGCGGGCGGCGCACCGACTCGATGATGCTGGTGCACACCGGGGCCCACGGAACCAGCATGGTCAGCCTGCCGCGCGACTCCTGGATCACCGTGCCCGGCCGCCTCGACACATCGACGGGCAAGACCAAGCGGCCCGAGGGGGACAAACTGAACGCCGCTTTCTCCTACGGCGGCCCCGAACTGCTGGTGCACACCGTCGAGAAGAACACCGGGCTGCGCATCGACCACTATGCGGAGATCGGCTTCGCCGGGTTCGTGAACATCGTTGACGCCATCGGCGGCGTTCGCATGTGCCTGGACCGGGACATCAAGGACAAGAAGTCGGGCGCCGACCTGCGCAAGGGCTGTCACACCCTGAACGGCAAGCAGGCGCTCGCCTTCGTCCGCCAGCGGCACCAGGAGAAGGAGGGCGATCTGGGCCGGTCGAGGAACCAGCAGAAGTTCCTGTCGACCCTCGCCCACCAGGCCGCCCGTCCCGGCACCCTCTTCGACCCGCGGGAGATCGGTCCGGCCATGCAGGCCGGGCTCGACACGCTCATCGTCGACAAGGGCATGAGCCTGCGCGATCTCAGCAGGGTGTTCCGCGCCGTGCAGAGCGTCTCGGGCGGACACGGCACGCAGATCAACGTGCCCGTGTCCGGCATCGGCGTCCCCACGCCCAAGGGCAACGTACTGAAGTGGGACGCCAAGAAGTCGTCCCGGCTCTTCGACGACCTGCGGCACGACCGGCCGGTGACGGAGACGGGGAAGACGTCTCGGCACCGGCACCCGTCCTCCGGAGCGGCGAGGCGGGTGCCGTAGGTCCTGTCGTCAGGCGTTCCGTGGCACCGGGGCGGTGCTGTCAGCCGCGCGTCGTCGCGTGACGACCGCTCACGCAATCCGTCGAGGTCCGGGCTGCTGACTGCAGCCCGGAGTTCGGCAGACACCAAGCGTGGCCCGTTCCGGGGTCACGCGCCCCTCGTTGAACTGGTCTTTGAGGATCGGTAGCTCCCGCTCGAGGGCGGACCGATCCTGGAGTAGCGCAGACAGGACGGCGGTGGCGTGGAATTGGATGGCAGCCTCCCAGAGGTGGAACATCTGGGCCTGGCGTGCGTGCAGTTTGTCATCCCTCTTGGACTCGTACGCCCACAGTGCGCCGGCCATGGGGAAGCGGCCGTGGTGGGCGTCCACCTGCGTAGCCGCCTCCGTTCAACTGCTCGGATACCATCGACAGACGGCTCCAAGTGAGCGACGGGGGGAGAAGGCGGGAATGGTCGCGAGGTACTTCGTCTCGCCGCACGGTGGTCTTCCCGCGTACCCCGACATCACGTCCGCTCTCGCTGCTGCGGCCGGACGGGGCCGAGCGGCGCTGGCTGAGATCGCCCCCGGTCGTTACGAAGAGGCGCTCACCGCCCAGGGGGAGGTCCAGTCAGCCGCACTCGGCGATCCGGGCTCCGTGGCGGTGAGCCAGCCTCGGGGTGCCGTCCTTGACTCCTTCGGGTCGGTTCGAGTCTACGGTCTCGTGCTGGTCGGCCGCGATGCCAGCGTCGTCGGCTGCCATGCGGGAACGCTCACGCTCGAGCACTCGGAGATCCGGGCGTACAACGGTGTCAGTGTGCATGCGAGGCCGAACACCTCCGTGACGCTGCGGGACAGCGTGATCCGGACTGCACACGCCCCTGCTGCGACGGATCGGATAGCGAGCCGACCTTGATCGAGAGAATTCTGCCGTCGGTGACTGCGGCGCATCATGCCTTCGACGACGCCGTGGACGCGGAGCTGTTCCCGCAGGAGGCGACTGTCGTGGCGGCAGCGGTGGCAGCCCGGCGCCGCGAGTTCGCCACCGTACGACGCTGCGCGAGAGAGTCCTTGGCCACGTTGGGCATTCCCCCGATGCCGCTGCTGCCGGGAGAGCGGGGCGCACCACTCTGGCCGCGCGGAACCGTGGGCAGCATGACCCACTGCCTGGGGTACCGGGCCGCGGCGGTCGCTCGAGCCGACGAGATCACGGCGCTCGGAATCGATGCCGAACCGCACCAGCCGCTCCCCGAAGGGGTCCTGGACGTGATCTCCCTCCCCGAGGAACGGGCGCATCTGTCGAGCCTCGGTGCCGACCGGCACTGGGATCGACTGCTGTTCTCCGCGAAGGAGTCCGTCTACAAGACCTGGTTCCCGCTGACCCACCGATGGCTCGACTTCCACGAGGCCTCGGTCAGCTTCCAGCCGGCGGAGCGGACGTTCATCGCCGAGCTCCTGGTCCCGGGTCCCCGCATCGGAGAGGACGAGGTCCGCAGGTTCCACGGACGGTGGCTCGTCGACCAGGGCATCGTCCTCACCGCGATCGCCCTCCTGCCTGCACGTCCAAACCTGCGCCAGGTTGCTCGGTAGGGCTGTGCCTAGGGTCGTAGTGCCCCGAGTATCTGGCCAAACACCCGTCTCGCCCGCTGGATCGTCAACCATGTCGGCCTGGCTCCTACAGCCAGTCCCGCCGTTTGAAGATGAAGTACAGGCTCACGCACACCACCGCCATGAGCAGGATCGCGAAGGGGTATCCGGCAGCCCACTTCAGCTCCGGCATCCCGCTGGGCATGTGGGCCTGTGACCGGCACACATGCTGCGGCGCTCAGAGTTCCCTACGTTGTCTGCGGGACGGGGCGAGCCCTTCGTATGGTTGGCCCACCCAGGGGCGTCGGGTGTGGCTTTCAAAGCGCTGTCGATTCCCTACGGAGCGATCATTCGCAATTCCTAATTGGCAGCCGAGTCGTCGTGGGACGTCGGGCGGCCAATCAGTGGAAGCCACAAGCGGCGGCACGGACCGTTCCGCTTGGCCCCTTCGAGGATCCCGATCAGGTGCGCGACGATGTCGGCGATCGTGACGCCCTTGATCGAGCCGGGCGCGGTGGCGAGCTCCTCGAGGTCCTGAGGCACCTGGTAGGCGCGGGTGAAGGTCGCCTGGAACCCGTGGCCGGGCAGGTCGACGGCGACCGAACGGTGGCCGAGGAGGCCGAGTTCCGCCTGGCGAGGCGCGAAGGAGAAGGAGTTCGCGAAGGCTCCGTGGACCAGTACGAACGTCGGTTGCATCTATGTACTCACTTTTCGGTAGTCACGGGGGTCTGACGTAGGACCATGCAGAGGAAGCCGAAGCTGTCCCGGTACCCGTGCAGCCACTGCGAACGCTGAGCGGTGGCGGTGTTCAGCGCCTGTGCGCCGACCGGATCGGCGGGGTTGTCCAGAGCCCATGAGGCCAGCGAGCCCCAGCAGGCCCACTCGTAGGCGTCCAGCTCACCGCGGGTGCTGACATGGCCGTGGACAGGGGTCCATCCGTCGGCGACGACGCGGTCCACCGTGGTCGCCAGGTCGGCAAGGTCGCCGAACATCTCGACGGCCGCCGGTGAAGGGACGCGGTCCCAGAACGACTCACCGATCAGAACGCGGCCGCCGGGGGCCAGGTGCTTGCGGGCCGCCGCGAGGGTGGGGAGAAGACCGCCGAAGGCATGAGTGGCGCCGACGCTGATCACCAGGTCGAACGGCTGTGCAGAGACGAAGTCCGCAGCCTCCTGGTGGTGGAGGACCAGGCGCTCGTCGACTCCGAGGTTGCTCGCTGCCTGGCGGGCCTGCGTCAGGGCGACTTCGGAGATGTCGACGCCCTCGGCGTGCAGGTGCGGGCGCGTTGTCAGGGCGCGCAGAAGCCATTCCGCTGTGCCGCATCCGAGGTCGAGCACTCGCTCGTCGCCTCGCGGGAGGCCGCGTTCGAGCAGGCGGCTGACCGAGTCGTCGTCGAGCGGAGACTTTATCGGGTGGTCGGCATGGGCGATCATGGAGATCTGTTCGCGGCTCATCGGCGCGCCGTGGCCCGTGTCGAGGAGCAGCTTCGCGGCCACCGCCGTCCCGTCAGCGCGGATCGTGCCGGCGACGGCCTTCGCCCGTGCTTCCGTCTCGGGGGTCAGTGCCGCCCTGAGCGCGGCTGACAGGGACTCGAGGGTCGGGGCCGGGCCGTCGTGGGCCGCGCCGATGCCCAGGTCGGCCACCCGGGCGGCCCAGTGCGGCTGGTCCACGAACTGGGGCACCACCACCTGGGGTGCACCGGCTCGGGCGGCGGTGGTCGTGGTGCCCGCGCCACCGTGGTGCACGACGGCCGCGACCCGGCGGAACAGGTACTGGTGGTTGACATCACCGACGGCGAAGCAGTCGTCCGCGTCGTCGACCAGGCCCAGTTCTGCCCAGCCTCGCGAGACGAGCACGCGGCGGCCCTGCGCGCGGACCGCCTCGACGGTCACCCGGGCAACGTCTGTCGCGGCCCGCATCGGCATGCTGCCGAAGCCCACGTACACCGGCGGGGTGCCGGCGCCCAGGAACTCCTCCAGGTCGGTCGGCAGCGGGCGTTCGTCGGGCAGGATCCACGCGCCGGTCTGCACGAGTTCGAGGTCCGTCAGCTCCTTCCACGGCCCCAGGACCGGGTCCGCCGCCAGCCACGGCCGGTCGCCGAAGACATGGTCGCGGACGCTCTCCACCGGCGGCAGCCCGATCTCTGCACGGTGGGCGTTGAGCGGCGCGAGGTACAGCGCGTTCACCTTCTGGACGTCCAGGTCCCACAGGGCCCGGTTGTCGGTCATGTCGATCGCGTCGGTCGAAATCGGCGGGCCCGGCCGCGACGACGGCGGGTAGTGCGTCGACGGCATCTCGAACGGGTGGAAGCAGGCGTACACGTAGCGGATGCCCAGCTTCTCGGCCACCGACCGCGCGCCGGCCGGCATCAGGCCGGTCGCCACCAGCACGTCGCATCCCTCGGCGGCCGCGGCGACCGTGTCGAAGTGCTCTGCAACCAGCTCGGCCGCGAACTCGGTCGCGAAACCGGGTGACGGCGGCGTCCCGGTCACCAGCGGTCGCACCGGTCGGCCGAACGGCACGTGCTCCACGCCGACGGCGGCCAGCATCTGCGCGAACTCCTCGTCCGGAGGCGCGCATACCCGTACTTCCGCGCCGAGTTTCCGCAGCTGTGCCGCGAGTGCGGCCAGCGGCATGATGTCGCCGCGTGACCCATAAGCCATGATCAGCACACGCATTCAGTCATTCTCGTTTCTGTGGATTCCGGCCTCGACCGGCGATGGTGCGGGAGGGTCCGGGCGTTGCCGGAAACCCCTGAGGACAAGCTCGTGCGCGCGGCAGCCGCGGCTACCGTGCCCAGGGCAGTTCGCGGGTGCCCTCGGTGCCGGGAACGGAGGCGACTCCGTCGGAGCGCATCGAGACGTGGGCCTCGGCCCGTTCCGGGGCATGGATCCGGCGGACGAGGGCCGGCGGCAGGATCAGGGCGTGGCTGGCCGAGACCTTCTTGGTGCGGCCGTCGCAGGTCACCTCCAGGGCGCCCGCGGTGACCGTCCAGACCTACGGTCCCGGGCCTTGAACCGTTCAGGCCCCTGCTCCACGAATTGATAGGGGAGTAGGGGCCTGAAGGGAGCTCAACAGAGGACTACACAATCCACATCTCAACGGCCTCCAGGTTCAGAGCCTCGCTCTTTGTGCCGAGGAGGATTTCATATCCGGCGTCCGGGTCCAGCCAGCCCTTGTTCTGCACGTGAGCGCGCCCATGCAGACCCGGGTGGTCGGGACGCACCGACACCTGCTCGATGCGGATCGACTTGCCCTCGTCGCCGACCCGGATCACCTGACCGCTGCCCACGCACTCATCGAACTCGTCACCCGTGTTCCGCAAATGGGCCTTCGCGCAGAAGCTGCCCAGGCCCCAAACCTGGATCTCGAGGGCCTCGATCGGCGCGCTCACGCCAGTGAGCCCGGCCTGCTCTCCGTCGCACTTCCAACCCTGTGTCCACCCGACGTTGGCGATGTGAGCTCGGTAGCAAACCTTCTCACCGGGCTCGGCCGCCTGAGCCACACCACCAGTCACCACGACGAGACCGAGAACAGAACAAAACGCCAGGAACAAACGCATCGATCGTCGCACAGCAACCTCTTCACAATCAGTCACGACAATATTCCGAAACGCACATCACGTTGATCAACAGGCTGAGGGCCGGGGCTCCCCGACTGGGAACGGCAAGCCACTCCCTGCCGGCCCTGACGGCGCGCTCAGCCGGTGGCGGTGCCGAACCACTGGGGCAGGTGGCCGAGAAGGTCCTGCTGGTCTTCGCCGACCCACGCCACGTGGCCGTCCGGCCGTAGCAGCACCGCGGGCACGTCCAGTTCCTCGCTGACGTCGACGACATGGTCGACCCGGTCCGCCCAGCCCTCCACGGAGAGCCGACCGGTCTGGTCGAGCAGCAGCCCGCGGCCGCCGTGCATCAACTCGTAGAGGCGACCCCGCTTCAGCTCCAGGTCCCGCATCCGCCGGCCGAGCAGTTCGTGGCCCTCGCCGAAGTCGTAGCGGACCCCGACGGCGGTGATCATCCCGGTCACGTACCGGTTCACCTCCTCGAAGTCCATCAGCTTCGAGAACAGCTCCCGCAGCGCGGTCGGACCCGGATCGGTTCCAAGCAGCGTGATCTGCGCGCGGGTGTTCTCCAGCACGCGGGCGCCCACCGGGTGCCGTTCGGCGTGGTAGGTGTCGAGGAGACCCTCCGGTGCCCGGCCGTCGACCGCGGCGGCCAGCTTCCAGCCGAGGTTGAACGCGTCCTGCACACCGAGGTTGAGCCCCTGCCCGCCGGTCGGCGGGTGGATGTGCGCCGCGTCGCCGGCCAGCAGCACCCGGCCGACCCGATAGCGCTCGGCCTGCCGGGTGGCATCGCCGAACCGGGACAGCCAACGCGGCGAGTGCACGCCGAAGTCGGTGCCCGCGAACACCCGCAGTTGCTGCTTGAACTCGTCGAGGGTCGGCGCGGTCGCACGGTCCTCGGACACCCCGTCGGCAGGCACCACGACGCGGAACACACCCTCGTTCCCGTCCCCGGCAGGGGAGACGCCGAACCGCAGTTGAGTCTTGCGGACCTCCTCGACGACGGCGGCGATCGTCGCCGGATCCTCGGTCACCTCCATGTCGCCAAGGAGCGTCTCCACCGTGGCGGGCTCGCCGGGGAACTCCACGCCGAGCAGCTTGCGCACCGTACTGCGGCCGCCGTCGCAGCCGACGAGGTAACGCGAGCGCAGGTGGGTCCCGTCCGCCAGCTCGACGGTCACCCCGTCCTCGTCCTGGCTCAGCCCGACCACTTCGCAACCGCGCCGGATCTCCGTACCGAGTTCCAGCGCGCGCTCGTTGAGCAGCCGCTCGGTGACCGGCTGCGGAGTGGCGACACCGTACGGGTGAGCCGTGTCCAACCGCTCCGGCCACGGCTTGGCAATGCCGCCGAAGAGACCGCCGACCTGGAACTTCTCACTGACCGCGAGGAACCGGCCCAACAAGCCGCGCTGGTCCATCATCTCGACGCTGCGCGCGTGCAGGCCCTGTCCGCGGCTCTGCCGGGTCGGCTCGGCCAGCTTCTCCAGCACGACCGTTCGTACCCCGGCCAGCCGCAGCTCGCCGGCCAGCATCAAACCGGTAGGTCCACCACCGGCAACAATCACGTCAGTCATCACGTCAACCATCACAACCCCCGTGTACTCGCGCAGGTCCTGGCTTCGACTGGTGCCTCTTTCGTCTTCGTCCCTGGCGACGGGCAGCCTCCTGCGCGAAGCGGCACCGATTCCAGAGGTAGGCAACGGCTCTTCCCCCCCGTCTTGAACTACTGGGCCCAGGGCAGTTCACGGGTGCCCTCGGTGCCGGGAACGGAGGCGACTCCGTCGGCGCGCATCGCGACGTGGGCCTCGGCCGGCTCCGGTGCGTGAATCCGACGGACCAGGTCAGGGGGCAGGACCAGGGTCTGGCCGGCCGAGACCTTCTCGGTACGGTCGTCGCACGTCACCTCCAGGGCTCCAGCGGTGACCGTCCAGACCTGCTCACGGCTGATGGAGTGCTCGGGACCCGTCGCCCCGGCCTCCATCGCGACCGTCCACGTGCTGAGTTCGGCGCTGCCGCGGCTGGGCGCCGCCAGGCCGGCCATCGTGGCGTTCGGGGAGACGGTGACGCTCTCGGTCGCGGGGGTGATCACGCGCATGGCGGTGTCCTCGCTCAGGTCCGCGGTCTGGCCCCCGGCCTGGTCGGGGCTGGTCCATTCGACGAGCTGGATGACGACCCCGTTGGGGTCGGTCATCTGGAACAGGCGCTCGCCCCAGGGCTCTTCGCGCAGCGGCATGGTGATGGGGGCGCCCGCCGCGCGCAGCCGAGCCTCCTCGGCGTCCAGGTCGGTGACCGTGAGGGCGAGGATCAGGCCGGTCGCCTCCCGGTCGCGCTGCTCGGCGGGGAGGACTTCGGTGCCCCTGCGGAGCAGGACGATGTCGACGGCAGCGTCCTCGCGGGTCAGGGAGGCGAAGCCGTCGTCGGCCATGGCCACCTGAAAGCCGAGGTGGGTACCGAGGAACTCGCGGGATGCGTCCACGTCGGCGACGGTGAGGGAGAGGGTGGAGGCAGAGACGTTCATGGCGGCTCCTCGGGAGGTATGGGGTGGGCTGGTCGGTGGGTCGGTGGTGTCAGCAGGTCCTTCAGTCCCGCGCATCCGCCGTCGGCGACACCTTCGAGAAGGTGGTGATGGTGAGGCCGGAGTCGAAGGATCGCGCGGTGACCGGGGTGAAGTTCGTCGGGGTGAAGGGGCCGTCGAACAGGGGGATGCCGGATCCGATGACGATGGGGTTGCGCTTGATGATCAGTTCGTCGATCTCGTCGCGGAGCGCGCCCGCCAGCTTGCCGCCTCCGCACAGCCAGATCCCCATGCCGTCCTGCTTCTTGAGCTCGCGGACCAGCGCGCCAGGGTCGTCGACGACGTTCACCGCCGGATCGGGGCTGGTCAGCGTGGAGGAGATGACGTACTGCTTCAGGTGGTCGTACGGGCTGGTGAGTCCGTCCTTCAGGCCCACCTCGTAGGTCGCGCGGCCCATGACGACGGTGTCGAACCGCTCGGCGGCGCGGTCCGCGATCCCCAGCGGCCCGCGTGCGGGTGTGGGCATGGTCTCGGGGAAGTCGGCGACGAGCGCGGCCAGATCCTCACCGCCGAACGGGAAGAAGTCGAACTGGCCGTCGGGGCCGGCGATGTAGCCGTCGACAGTGGCGGCGACGTAGTAGGTCAGCTTGCGCAAAGGGTGCTCATCTCTTCGGTGCGGAACCAGGTACGGGATCAGGCCCTGGGGATGTCGAGCTGGAACTCGCGCGTGCGCCGGTAGGAGCGGAACCCCAACTCCCGGTTGACCGCCAGCATGTGGACGTTGTCCTCGGCGTTGTCGGTCTCGATCTCGGTGACACCGGGGTACTCGGCGGGCAGTCGGCGCACCATCGCAGCCTTGATCCACAGCCCCAGACCATGGCCGCGGTGCGCGGGCACGACCGCGGTGTCGTACTGCTGGGCCCGTGACGGCGCGCCCTGGGGGAGCAGGATCTCGGTGTAGCCGGCCATGGTGCCGTCGTCGTGGACGGCGGCGATGGTCAGCAGGGTGTCCCCGCGGTCGGCGATCACCTGGGCCATGGCCCGTACGCGCTCGGCGTCCCAGTCCACGGTGCCGTAGTCGAGGTCTCCGACGGGCATGTCGTTCATCGCGTTCTTGGCGGCGGCGAAGGCCTTGGAGAGGTCGTCGGGCACCGTGCCGGTCCAGCTGGTCAGCCGGTAGCCGGGGTGCACGGCGCCGGCGACGCGGAGGATCTCGGCCTCGTCCAGCTTGTCGAGGTGCAGGATCAGATGGTCCAGGGACAGGGCCCGGCGGAAGCTCCACCGCTCGCAGAAGGCTTCGCCCGGGCTGTCGGCCGCCGCCTCGACGATCAGGCTGCGCCGGTCCTCTGTGCGACAGGCCTCCACGACCGCGGAAAGCAGCTGCGACCCGCTTCCGTTGCGCCGGTGGGAGGGGTCGACGTGGAGCTCCAGTTCGGCGAGGTGATCCCTGCCCCGGGAGGTGAACAGCCGCAGGCCCGCGACTCCGACGGGGACGCCGTCCGCCCCGGCGGCCAGCCAGGTCAGCCGGTGGCTGTCGAGGGTGGGCTTGGTGAGCTGGGCGTGAATCTGACCGGGGCTGGGAGGCGGTACGCCGGGCAGGTCGTGGGCCATCGAGGCGGCGACGACCTGATGCCAGGCGGCGGCGTCGGTGACTGAGATGCTGCCGCGGAGCGGTGTGAGGTGGACGTGCTCGGACAAGGCGGTGACTCCCGAAGTCGATGTGGTCGAACTGCTGTGAAGCTATGGGGGGCTGATGGCCGGCACATCGGCCGGCAACCCGGGCAAGTGAGGTGGTGCCCCGCGTCAGCGACTGCGTCGCCCGCGTCCGCGAGTGCGTCGAGGGTCGGCGTCGGCTTCCGGCGTCTTCTCAGCGAAAGTGGCAGCTTCGTCGCGGCCGAGGCGGCCTCGCGGCCAGGGCGGATCGGTTCCTGAGAAGAGCCGGCCTGCCCTACCGCAGAAGCTCCGGCTCTGGAGCGCCGCGCCGCTGCAACGTGCGACTCTGCAGGGACACCGCTGCCCGAGGAGTCCGCACATCAATGGGATCGGGACGCCCCAGGATCGCCGAAACAAGCAACCAGCAGCGTGAGACGCCCTCTGCGACGCGAGGCTGCGCGGTGCCGCGGTCCTAAAAACCCACGCGCATGCTGCATGACTGTTCCCCCAAGGCTGATCCAGCTCGAACAACCCGCCCTGGCTTGCGCTGAACCGCCCCCAGGCCGAGATCGCTGGAGCAGCCGCACCACTCACTCCGAAAGAGGTTGCCTCCAGCGATCTTCAATCTATGGCCACGCGAAGCACGGCAGTGTGCAGGACGTGCACGCACCTTCGACACTTCGTGCACCTACGTGAGCAGGGCATTCGCGCGGTACTCGGTGGGGGTGACGCCGTGCACCTCGCGGAAGGCGCGAGAGAAGGCAGTGGCGCTGGAAAACCCCCACCGTGCCGCAATTGCCTGGACAGGCTGGCTACTCAGGTCTCGGCTCGCCAGGTCGAGCCGGCAGCGTTCGATCCGCTCACTGCGGATGGTTGCCGCGACGCTGATGGGCTGCTCGCGGAACAGGTTGTAGAGAGTGCGCAGGGAGATGTTGTGCCGGTCCGCGATCGCCTGAGGCGTCAGTTCAGGGTCTCCGAGGTTGTGCTCGATGAATGCGTTGATGCGCTGCCGCATCACTTGTGCGCGGGCCTCGGCCGGCGCCTCGTCCAGCGCTCCCAATTGCTGGGCCAGGCAGGCGGTGGCCAGGTCGAGCGTCATGGATCCCAGGCGGTTGATCTCCTCACCGCCGCATTGCGGGCCGTGGCTGAGCAGCGTGCCGAGAAAGCCGGCGAGGATCGCCGCAGTTCCCTCGCTCGCGGGGATGCGCTGCCCGAGAAGGCGGTCCACTCTGTCCGACCGTAGCGGCAGGACGGCCCGGGGTATCTGGAGCATGACCATTTCAACCTGCCCGTCGGCGTCGCCGACCGTTTGGGTCTCCACCGGATGTGACGTGTTGGTCAACACCAGATCCCCGGCGATCACGGAACGGTGGCCTCGCTGAGAGACCCTGAAGGCCCCTCGTGTGACCAGCGCGATCTGGTACTGCTCGGAATCGCCTGTGCGGACGTGAGCGGGGGTGCGGCGCGCCAGCACCGGCGAGCAGGCGAATGTCGACAATCGCGCGGCGCCGAGGTCCAGGTCCGTGATGTCGGCACGGAAGTCGGCTGTGTGCCGGGTGCTGAGGCTGACAGGCATCACGTCACTGGACACCGTCTCACAGAACCAGTCGAACGTGTCTTCACAGGACACGGCCGCATCCGAAACATCCAACGATCCCAACTCAGTCCCCCAGACCCTGCACACCTTCTGCGACGCATCGATTATCAGCCATGACTGGCAGGGCGCGCGGGAAGGACTCGGGCACCCGGCACCGGACCGACTGGCCGGGTCGGGCGACCGTTGCATGACAGTTTGGAGGCGTGAACAACGCCAGGCGCGCCTCGTTCCACGTACTGTCACAGCCCTGAATCCGGCCAGGGCTACTCGTCGCCCCACTCGGTCCGGCGTTCAACGGAGCAGGGAGCTTCAACGAGCACCACGCACGTTGCTGGCCGGGGCTGCCCGCTCGTGGAGTGTGCAGGCGGTGCCGGCCGGTCAGGGGTGCCTGCGGCGGCACTACAACGGTGGCTGGCAGCCTCGACGGCTAAGACCGTGTCCTATGTGGTGAGGCGGTCTAAGTCCCCCCTAGGGCCGGTCCGGCGGATCATGTGACTTCCTGGAGATCCGTTCGTTGGCGTGTCCATGCTACGGGGAGTTCTCACGAACGAGGAGTGGGCCCGACTGAAGCCGCATCTGCCGAAGTCCGTGCAGCGCGGCGGCCGTTGGGCTGGCCGCCGTACGGTCATCAACGGGATCCTGTACCGGAATCGGACCGGGGTGCCGTGGCGGGATCTGCCTGTGCGCTTCGGGAAGTGGAAGACCGTGTACGAACGGCACAGACGCTGGTCGGCGGACGGTACATGGGACAAGCTCTTCGCGTCCGTCCTGGCCGACGCCGACGCGGAAGGTCGTATCGACTGGTCCCTGGTGAGCGTGGACTCCACTACTTGCCGGGCCCACCAGCACGCTGCCGGAGCGCGAAGAAGACCTCCGCGGGTGCCGGGGGGAAAAGACGCGCGCCCCGGCAGCACCGCCCCGACGAGGGACTGGGACGCTCCCGTGGCGGACTGACCTGCAAGATCCATCTCGCTGGTGAAGGCGGCCGTCGCCCGCTGTCCCTGCTGATCACTCCGGGCCGGTGGGGCGACGCCCCGCTGGAGTCTTTGACTGCTGCCCCGAGCCTGTTCGGTATGTGCTCGTGCGGCCGACTACTCAGAGCCAGTCTCGCCGCTTGAAAATGACGTACAAACTAGTACATACGATGACCATGAGGCCAATCGCGAACGGGTATCCGAATACCCAGTGCAACTCCGGCATGTGGTCGAAGTTCATGCCGTAGATGGTGCCGACGAGCGTCGGGGCGAAGAGGATCGCCGCCCAGGACGAGATGCGCTTGATCTCTTCGTTCTGCTCGATGCCCGCCTCCGCCATCGCCCGCATCTCCTCGTTCTGCTGCTGCGTCACCAGCGTCGCGTTCACGGTGAGGATGTCCGCCAGCGCCTGGCGGAAGCCGTCCACGCGCTCGCTCGTGTGGGTCACGTGGTCGGCGACGTCGCGGAGATAGCGCTGGAGCTCCTCGTCCGTGCCGTATTTCGCGAAGCCCGCCATCAGGGCGTGCAGCATGCCGACGAGGGGGCGGGTGGCGCGCTGGAACTCGACCATTTCGCGGGAGAGTTCGTAGATGCGGCGCGACACCGCCGGGTCGCCGCCGAAGACCTCGGTCTCGATCTCGTCGATGTCGTTCTGCACACCCGCCACGACCGGCGCGTAGCCGTCGACCACCGCGTCCAGGATCGCGTACAGCACCGCCTCCGGGCCCAGCGCCAGTAGTTCCGGGGTCTTCTCCATGCGGTGGCGGACCGCGGACAGGTCGGGGGCCGCGCCGTGGCGGACCGTGATCAGGAAGTCCCTGCCGACGAAGACATGCAGCTCGCCGAACTCGACCTCTTCCTGGGCGTCGAGATAGCGGGCAGCGCGCAGCACCACGAAGAGGGTCTCGCCATACCGTTCGAGCTTGGGGCGCTGGTGGGCCTCCAGCGCGTCCTCCACGGCCAGTTCATGAAGGTCGAACTCCTCGGCGAGCGAGAGGACTTCGGCCTCGGTGGGGCGGTGCAGCCCGATCCACGCCATGCCGTCGGGGTACTCGCGCAGCTGGCGGAAGGTCTGGGCGAGGGAGTCGGGCGTCGCGACGCGGCGGCCGTCGCGGTAGAGCGCGGCCTGGACGACGCTGCCCTGATCCTTCTGGACGGGGGCGGGAGCGACCGGCTCCGCGGGCAGGGGATTGGCGGGCGGCGGGCTCGCGGGGAGGAGCGACCGGCGGCGCCATTGGTGCCTCTTCGGGGACAGCGGCATCGTGTCTCTCACCTCCCACCTCGGAAACTGCGCGGGTGTCGTCCGCGCCCGTACGGCCACGGAGCAGGATATCCGGGTCGAATTGCCCCGGCATGACGGGGGCGACCAGCGGGATTCCCTCGGCCCCCTCGGGATTCCTTGAGGACAGAAGGTGTCCGCAAGCCTGAGTAGCGTGGGGCGCATGGCCTCGAAGACGACCTACCCCGTGCTCGGCAACCGCGCCCTCAACCGCGCCACACTGGAGCGCCAGCTCCTGCTGCGACGTGCTCCCCGGTCCGCGATGTCCGTCAAGGGCGCCGTCGGGCATCTCGTCGGCCTCCAGGCGCAGAACGTGAAGCCTCCGTACTACGCGCTCGCCGCACGCCTGGAGGAGTTCGACCCCGAGGAACTCTCCGGGCTGATGGCCTCCCGCGAGGTCGCGCGCCTGGTGACGATGCGTTCCACCATTCATACGCACACCGCAGAGGACTGCCTCACCCTGCGGCCGCTGGTCCAGGCGGCCCGTGACCGGGAGCTCAAGCAGTTCCGTACGGGCCTGGCCGGGGTCGATCTGGTCCGGCTCGGAGCCATCAGCCGGGAGCTGGTCGAGGAGCAGCCCCGGACCATGAAGGAGCTGCGTGAGGCGTTGCTGATCCAGTGGCCGGACGCCGATCCGTTCGCCCTCTCCGTCGCCGCGCGCTGTGTGCTGCCGCTGGTGCAGGTCACCCCGCGCGGCCTGTGGGGCAGGAGCGGCCAGGTCGCGCTCACCACCGCCGAGCACTGGTTCGGGCGGACGTCGGAGCCCGCGCCCGCGCCCGACGCTACCGTCCTGCGCTATCTGGCGGCCTTCGGGCCCGCATCGGTCAGGGACATGCAGACCTGGTCCGGACTGACCCGGCTCCGGGAGGCCTTCGAGCGGCTGCGGCCACAGCTGGCCCTCTTCCAGGACGAGAACGGCGTCGAACTCTTCGACCTCCCGGACGCACCCCGGCCGGACGCCGGCACCCCCGCGCCGCCCCGGCTGCTGCCGGAGTTCGACAATCTGCTGCTCTCGCACGCCGACCGCACCCGCGTCGTGCCCGAGGAGTACCGGCAGCGGACCTGGAAGGGCAACCAGGCCCACTGCACCTTCCTCGTCGACGGCTACCTCGCCGGGATCTGGCGGCTGACCGAGACCAAGGACAGCGCGCATGTGATCGTGCAGGCCTTCGGCAAGCTGACCCGCGCACAGCGCGAGGCGGTGGCCGAGGAGGCGGCGCGGATGCTCACGACCCTGTCACCGGCCACCGCGCCCGACATCGAGTTCGGGGTCTTCAGCGAGTGAGCGAGTAGCGGCCATGCGTACATGTCAGTCCGCGCGGCCCGTCGCCGCCACCGTCACGCCAAGGCCGATCATCGCGAACCCGCCCGCGCCGCCCACCATCGACAGGCGGCGCTCCGAGCGGGCGAACCAGCTGCGCGCCGCCGCCGCGCCCAGGCCCCACAGGGTGTCCGTGACGAGGCCGATCGAGATCGGGACCAGGCCGAGCAGCAGCATTTGCGCGGGCAGGTTTCCCGCCGCGTGGTCCACGAACTGTGGAAGGACGGCGGCGAAGAAGACGATGCCCTTGGGGTTGGTGACGCCCACCAGGATGCCGTCCACGACCGTTCGTAGATCGCCGCGCGCCGGTCCGGACGGGGCCTGCATGTCCGAGACCTTCATGTCCTTGCGGTGCCGGAACGCCTGCACCCCGAGGAAGACCAGATAGGCGGCGCCCGCCAGCTTCACCGCCATGAACACCAGGGCCGAGCGCTCCACGAGCGCGCCGATGCCCAGCGCGACGGCCACCACCAGGACGTACGAGCCGAAGACATTGCCCAGCGCCGTGGCCACCGCCGTGCGGCGGCCGTGGGCCAGAGCCCGGCCGATCACGAAGAGCACGCTCGGCCCCGGGATCACGATCACCAGCAGCGACATCGCGGCGAAGGCGAGGAAGCGGTCTGTGGACACCATTTGCACATTCAACCTCAGTGCCGGGCGGCGCTGCCAGTGGCTGTGGAGACCGGGCTTCGCCCCGGACCCCGTATGCGACCTTCGGCGCATGTCCTCAGTCGCCGGACGGGCTGGATTTCCGCGGGCGGCCTGAAGGGCGTGGGGTGAGGCTCGCCGCCGGCGCCTAGGCCGTGTCTGACAAATAGCGCCGTCCGCCCGCAGGGCGGGGTGCGCGGCGTCCGGTGCGTGCAATCGCAAGGCGGAGGATCATCCTCGTACTGGACGTACTTGGATGACTCCGACAACGCAGCGAGTGGGCGTGCCGGGCGTCGCGCGCCAGGCGAGATTTGTCAGACACGGCCTAGGTGTACTGCCCAGGGACGTTGGTCAACCTGGTGATGGGTGGTTTGCCGCTGGTTGCGGTGTGGGGGCGGTGGTGATTGTAGTGATGGAGCCAGGCCGGCAGGGCTTTGCGGCGGGCTGATTCGCTGGAGTAGAAGCGGCCGAGGGCCCAGCCGTCGGCCAGGGTGCGATGGAAGCGTTCGACCTTGCCATTGGTCTGTGGCCGGTAGGGCCGGGTCTTCTTCGGCGTGATTCCCAGCTCGGTGCAGGCTTGTGTCCAGTGCCGGGAGCGGTAGGCCGAGCCGTTGTCGGTCAGGACCCGCTCGACCCTCACACCGCGGGCGGCGAACCAGTCGACCGCGCGCCGCAGGACACCGACTGCGGTGGCGGCCTTCTCGTCGTCGCAGATCTCGGCGTAGGCGACCCGGGAATGGTCGTCGACGACGGTGTGGACGAACGCGGTTCCCAGCAGCGGTCCGCGGTACTTGTTGCGGGGCCTGTCCGGTGTCGCGGCGCGGTTCCTGCGGCCCTGGACGCGTCCGACGTAGCGCCAGCCGCCGCCGTCGGGAACGTTCCCGAGCTTCTTCACGTCGATGTGGAGCATCGCGCCGGGATGGTCGTGTTCGTAGCGGCGGACCGGCTCGCCGGTGGCGCGGTCGACGTGGGACAGCCGGTTGATCCGGCACCGGGTCAGGACCGCGTGCACGGTGGAGGCAGGCATGCCCAGCCGTCCGGCGATCTGGACCGGGCCCAGACGCTGCTTCCAGCGCAGGTGCACGATCTTGCGGACCTGCGGCTGCGTGGTTCGGGCAGGACTGCGGTGCGGCCGTGAGGACCGGTCAGCCATCGCTGCCGGACCGGACTCGGCGTAACGGTCGGCCCACCGCTTCGCGGTCGGCCAGGACACGTCGTAACGCTCGGCCGCACGAGCGACCGGCCACCCGTCATCAACAATCAGACGCGCCAGGCGAAGACGGGCACGAGGAGTCAAAGCAGCGTTAGCGTGAGACACGAAGGCCTCCAGGTTGGCGGAGCGGTTCCTAGACAGCTCCACTCCACAACCGGAGGCCTTCGCCATCGGCCAGATTCAGACCGTGTCGTCGCACAAACTCAACCAACCTGCCCGGGCAGTACACCTAGGGCAGCAGCCCCGCCCGCCGTGCCGCCACCACCGCCTCCAGCCTCGTGTGCGCCCCCAGCTTCCGCATCGCCGCCCGCAGATACCCCTTCACCGTCTCCGGCTTCAGCCCCAGCCGCTCGCCCGCCGCCGCGTTGGTGGAGCCCGCGGCCACGCAGGCCAGGACGTCCAGCTCCCGCGGCGCCAAGCTGACCATGTGCGGCCGCGGCGGGCCGCCCGACGCGGTGGACAGGCGGCCGCAGACCGCCAGCAGCTCCCGGCGCAGCACCTCGTCGACGATCCGCGGCGCCAGTGCGCGCAGCTCGCCGTGCACCTCGCGGACCTCCTCCCACGCCCCGGGCCCCGCCACGGGCTCCCGCGCCGCGACCAGCAGCCGCTGCACCTCGTCCCGTACGACCAGCGCCTGCTCCACATCGCGCGCCGCGGCCACCGCCGCGTCGAAGGTCCGCTCGCCGAGCGCCCTCGGTTCCCGCAGCGCCCCGTACAGCACGCCTCGCACCTTGCGCCGTACGACGACGGGCACCGCGAGCACCGAGCGCAGCCCCTCCGCCGCGACCGCCGCGTCGTACTCGTGGCTGATGTGCCGCGCCGAGGGATAGTCCGTCACCGCGCACGGCCGCGAGAGAGCGATCGACTTGCCGCCGAGGCCGTTGCCCGCGCTGATCGCGAGACCGCGCAGCGCGCCCGTCGCCGTGCCGCTCAGCTCGGCGATCCGCAGCTGCCGTGCATCGTGCAGCAGCCCGCCGAAGGCGACCGGCAGCCCGGTCGCGCGGCGCAGCCGCGCCAGCGCCGCGCGCATCTCCACCGCATCGGCCGGCTCGGACACTTGCTCTCCTCCTGCGTGCTGGGTCACCCCCGTAGGGGGGCTGTGTCACCCCCGTTCGGGGGTAGTGAGACCTGGGTCACTGATTACACGATGTCAGTGGCCGGTCCCGCAATGAGGAGGACGAATGACGTCAGGCAGCGCGACGGAGAGTTTCAGGGCGGCCCGGGACTTCCTGCTGCGGCACAGAGACGACTACGCGGCTGCGTACGAGGGCTTCTCCTGGCCCCGGCCCGAGCGATTCAACTGGGCACTGGACTGGTTCGATCAGATCGCCGACGGCAACGCCAGGACCGCGCTGCACATCGTCGAGGAGGACGGCCGCGAGATCACCGTCTCGTTCGGCGAGATGTCCGTGCGCTCGGACCAGGTCGCCAACTGGCTGCGGGACCGCGGCGTGCGGGCCGGGGACCGGATCCTCGTCATGCTCGGCAACCAGCAGGAACTGTGGATGATCGCCCTCGCCGCAATGAAGTTGCGGGCGGTCGTCATCCCCGCGACACCGCTGCTCGGCCCGGTGGACCTGCGGGACCGGGTCGACCGAGGGCGCGTCCGGCATGTCATCGCGCGCGTGGCGGACGCCGCCAAGTTCGCGGAGGTGCCGGGGGAGTACACCCGGATCGCGGTGGCGGACCGGGGTGCGGCCGATGTGCCGGGCTGGCTGGATTTCGAGGAGGCGTTCTCCGCGCCGGGCGTCTTCGAGCCGGACGGCGTGACCCGGGCGGACGACCCGCTGATGCTCTACTTCACCTCCGGCACGACCGCCCGCCCCAAGCTGGTCGAGCACACTCATGTGTCGTACCCGGTGGGCCACTTGGCGACGATGTACTGGATCGGGCTGAAGCCGGGTGACGTGCATCTGAACATCTCCTCTCCTGGCTGGGCCAAGCACGCCTGGTCCAATCTCTTCGCGCCCTGGAACGCCGAGGCGACCGTCTTCATCCACAACTACACGCGCTTCGACGCGGCCCGGCTGATGGCGGAGATGGACCGCGCGGGCGTCACCAGCTTCTGCGCCCCGCCGACCGTGTGGCGGATGCTGATCCAGGAGGATCTCGGCCTGCTGCGTACGCCGCCGCGCGAGGTCGTCGCCGCCGGGGAGCCGCTGAACCCCGAGGTCATCGAGACCGTGCGCCGCGAATGGGGCGTGACCATCCGGGACGGCTTCGGGCAGACGGAGACGGCCGTGCAGGTCGCCAACAGCCCCGGCCAACTGCTCAAGGCCGGGTCGATGGGCCGCCCGAGCCCCGGCTACCAGGTGGTCCTGCTGGACGCGGTCACGGGCGAGCCGGGCGCTGCGGAGGGTGAGATCTCGCTGGATCTGTCCGGTGATCCGGTCGGCCTGATGACCGGCTATCACGGGGACCCGGAGCGTACGGCCGAGGCGATGGCAGGCGGCTTCTACCGCACGGGCGACATCGGCGCGCGCGACGCCGACGGCTACATCACCTACATCGGCCGCTCCGACGACGTCTTCAAGGCGTCCGACTACAAGATCTCGCCGTTCGAACTGGAGAGCGCGCTCCTGGAGCACGAGGCGGTGGCCGAAGCGGCGGTCGTGCCCGCGCCCGACCCCGTACGGCTCGCCGTGCCGAAGGCGTACATCGTGCTGGCGGAGGGCTGGGAGCCGGGACCGGACACGGCGAAGCTGCTGTTCGAGCACTCGCGCGCGGTTCTCGCGCCGTACAAGCGCATCCGGCGGCTGGAGTTCGGCGTGCTGCCCAAGACCGTCTCGGGCAAGATCCGCAGGATCGAGCTGCGCGAGCGCACGGCCGAGGGCTCGACCGCCGAGTACGTCGAGGGAGATCTGCGATGAGCCTGTCCTACGCGCACGGCACCGGCACGACCGCGCTGCTCGGCGACACGATCGGCCGCAATCTCGACCGGGCGATCGCGGCATGGCCGGACCGCGAGGCGCTGGTCGATCTCGGCATGGACGCTCGCTGGACGTACCCCGAATTCGGCGCCGCGGTGGACCAGTTGGCGCGAGGCTTCCTCGGGATCGGCGTCGCAAAAGGGGACCGGGTCGGGATCTGGGCGGTCAACTGCGCGGAGTGGGTGCTCGTGCAGTACGCGACCGCCCGGATCGGCGCGATCATGGTCAACATCAACCCGGCCTACCGGGCGCACGAACTCGAGTACGTGCTGAAACAGGCCGGGATCTCGGTGCTGTGCGCCTCGCAGCGGCACAAGGCCAGCGACTACCGGGCGCTGGTGGACCAGGTGCGGGCCAACTGTCCCGACCTGCGGTCCGTCCACTACATCGGGCACGGCTCCTGGGACGTACTCCTGGACGCGGCGCCTGCCGTCACGGACGGGCAACTGGCAGCGCGCGAGGCCGAGTTGTCCTGCGACGACCCGATCAACATCCAGTACACCTCCGGCACCACCGGCTTCCCCAAGGGTGCGACGCTCTCGCACCACAACATCCTCAACAACGGCTATTTCGTGGGCGAGATGATCGCCTACACCGAGCAGGACCGCATCTGCATCCCCGTGCCCTTCTACCACTGCTTCGGCATGGTGATGGGCAACCTCGCGGCGACCTCGCACGGCGCTTGCATGGTCATCCCGGCCCCGTCCTTCGACGCGTCGGCCACCCTGCGCGCGGTCGCCGAGGAAGGCTGCACCTCGCTGTACGGCGTACCGACGATGTTCATCGCCGAGCTCAACCTCGCCGACTTCGCCTCGTACGACCTGTCCACGCTGCGCACCGGCATCATGGCGGGCTCGCCCTGCCCCGTGGAGGTCATGAAGCGCGTCGTCGCCGAGATGAACATGGCCGAGGTCTCGATCTGCTACGGAATGACGGAGACCTCCCCGGTCTCCACCCAGACCCGCCGGGACGACGACCTGGAACGCCGCACCGGCACGGTCGGCAGGGTCCTGCCGCACGTCGAGGTCAAGGTCGTCGACCCCGTCGGCGGGGTGACACTCCCGCGCGGCGAGGCGGGCGAGCTGTGCACCCGCGGCTACAGCGTGATGCTCGGCTACTGGGACGAGCCGGAGAAGACGGCCGAGGCGATCGACGCGGGCCGATGGATGCATACGGGCGATCTGGCGGTGATGCGTGAGGACGGGTACGTCCAGATCGTCGGCCGGATCAAAGACATGATCATCCGGGGCGGTGAGAACGTGTATCCGCGCGAGATCGAGGAGTTCCTGTACGCCCACCCCAAGATCGCGGACGTCCAGGTGGTCGGGGTCCCCGACGAGCGCTACGGGGAGGAGATCCTGGCCTGCGTGATTCCGCGGGATGCGGGGGATCCGCCGACGCTGGAGGACATCGCGGCGTACTGCAGGGAGCAGTTGGCGCACTACAAGATTCCGCGGCGGCTGGAGATCTTGGGCGAGTTCCCGATGACGGTGAGCGGGAAGGTGCGGAAGGTGGAGCTGAGGCGGCGGTTCGGGGCGGCGGGGGAGGAGTAGGCGGGGCGGTGCGATGGGTGCGGGTGCCGCTGCGCGGGGCTTGTTCCCCACCCCGCCCCTTCCCGAACTGGGGCTCCGCCCCAGACCCCGCTCCTCAAACGCCGGAGGGGCTGAGATGTGCGGCAGGGCCGCACATCCAGCCCGTCCGGCGTTTGAGGACATGCGGCCGAAGGTCGGATTCGGGGTCCGGGGCGAAGCCCCGACCGGGGGGGTCTGGGGGCTTGCCCCCAGTTCGGGAAGGGGCGGGGTGGGGTGAACGCCCGCCGCAGGCGCCCCCGTACCGCTCACGCCCCCGTCGAGACCAGCTCGTCCGCCGCCGCGTTCACCGGCTGCGGGCTCCCCGTCAGGTCCATGACGAAGAGCGGGACGCCGAGGTCGTCCGCCCGGGACCTCGCGTCGTCCGCGTAACCCGCCAGAGAGAAGAAGACGCCGACCGCGGAGACGCTCAGCCCGTTCAGCCACAGGCACTCGACGTCGCGCAGGGTGGCCGGGCGGGTGGAGGGGTCGACCTGGGCGACCAGGCCGGGGCCGCGCAGGTCGATTCCGGACACGGGGCGTACCTCCGGCTGGACGACGTCCTGGAACCCGAGCCACTTCAGATAGAGCGCCGCCGCGGTCACCGCATCGCGGGCAGTACGGATCGTGACCGGCCGGAACGAGGGGCGCGGCACGGTCGCGGTGCGCGGCAGCGGGATGTGCGACGGGCGCGGGGCGAAGGACATCGTGGCCGGCGCGCCGGGGCCGGGGGCGCTCACCGGGCGGACCGGGATGCGCAGCACCGTGCCGCAGGGACAGCCGAGCTCGGGCTGCGGCCAGTGGTCCTGGCGGCCGCAGGCGAGGCAGCGCACGGTGACCCAGTCGTCCGTCCAGGTGCGGTGCGTGATCGGTTCCGGCGGGGCGTGCAGCAGCGGCGGCGCGAGCGGGGCGCCGCAGGCGCAGGGGTAGACCGGCGAGGCGAACACGTGGTCGCGGCGGCAGGACGGACAGCGGACCGGCACCGTATCGGCCATCGCGCTCCCCCCTTCCCTTCGTACTGCCGTCCATCGTCCACCAAGCGGGATGCCTTCGGGCGGGACTTCGGTCATCCCTTGACGCCGTTCTGCACGCGCCATACATTGCTTCCGTATAGCAGAACTACACTTCCGCATTACGGAATAGCGGCTCTGGAGTGACGCGAAAGAGCCCGAGTCCGACCGGCCGAAGCAGGAGCACCCATGCCTCGTATGACCGCTGCCCGAGCGGCAGTTGAGATCCTCAAGCGCGAAGGCGTCACGCACGCGTTCGGTGTGCCGGGCGCGGCGATCAACCCCTTCTACAAGGCCCTCCAGACCGGCGGCGGCATCGACCACACGCTCGCCCGCCACGTCGAAGGCGCCTCCCACATGGCGGAGGGCTACACCCGCGCCAACCCCGGCAACATCGGCGTCTGCATCGGCACGTCGGGCCCCGCGGGCACCGACATGATCACCGGCCTGTACTCGGCCATCGGGGACTCCATCCCGATCCTGTGCATCACCGGCCAGGCGCCGACCTCCGTGATCCACAAAGAGGACTTCCAGGCCGTCGACATCGCCTCGATCGCCAAGCCGGTCACCAAGGCCGCGACCACCGTCCTGGAGGCCGCGCAGGTCCCCGGCGTCTTCCAGCAGGCCTTTCACCTGATGCGCTCGGGCCGCCCGGGTCCGGTCCTCATCGACCTGCCCATCGACGTCCAGCTCACCGAGATCGAGTTCGACCCCGAGACGTACGAGCCGCTGCCGCTCTACAAGCCCGCAGCGACCCGCGCCCAGGCCGAGAAGGCGATCCGGCTCCTGCTGGAGTCCGAGCGCCCGCTGATCGTCGCCGGCGGCGGCATCATCAACGCCGACGCCTCCGATCTGCTGGTGGAGTTCGCCGAGCTCACCGGTACGCCGGTCATCCCGACCCTGATGGGCTGGGGCACCATTCCCGACGACCACGAGCTGAACGCGGGCATGGTCGGTCTGCAGACCTCGCACCGCTACGGCAACGCGACCTTCCTGGAGTCCGACTTCGTCCTGGGCATCGGCAACCGCTGGGCCAACCGCCACACCGGCTACAAGCTCGACGTCTACACCAAGGGCCGGAAGTTCGTCCACGTCGACATCGAGCCCACCCAGATCGGCAAGATCTTCGCCCCCGACTACGGCATCGCATCCGACGCCAGGGCCGCGCTGGAGCTTTTCGTCGAGGTGGCCAAGGAGCTCAGGGCCGCAGGCAAGCTGCCCGACCGCTCCGACTGGGTCGCCTCCACCCAGGAGCGCAAGGCGACGCTGCTGCGCCGTACGCACTTCGACAACGTGCCGATGAAGCCGCAGCGCGTGTACGAGGAGATGAACAAGGCCTTCGGCCCCGAGACGCGCTACGTCACCACCATCGGCCTCTCCCAGATCGCAGGCGCGCAGATGCTGCACGTCTACAAGCCGCGCCACTGGATCAACTGCGGCCAGGCGGGCCCGCTCGGCTGGACCATCCCGGCCGCGCTCGGTGTCGCCACCGCGGACCCGGAGTCTCCGGTCGTCGCGCTGTCCGGCGACTACGACTTCCAGTTCATGATCGAGGAGCTGGCGGTCGGCGCGCAGCACAAAATCCCGTACGTCCACGTGCTGGTGAACAACGCCTACCTGGGCCTGATCCGGCAGGCGCAGATCGGCCTGGACATCAACTTCCAGGTCAACCTGGAGTTCGAGAACATCAACGCCCCCGAGCTGGGTGTCTACGGCGTCGACCACATCAAGGTCGTCGAGGGCCTGGGCTGCAAGGCCATCCGGGTCACCGAGCCCGACCAGCTGCTGCCCGCGTTCGAGGAGGCCAAGAAGCTGGCCGCCGAGTTCCGGGTGCCGGTCGTCGTCGAGGCGATCCTGGAGCGCGTCACCAACATCTCGATGAGCAAGACGGCCGACATCAGCGATGTCACCGAGTTCGAGGAGCTGGCGACGGAGCCGGGCCACGCGCCCACCTCCATCAGGACGCTCAAGGTCTGAGCACCCGCGCGAGGCACGAGCGGCACCCGTCCCGGAATCAATCCGCGCCGGGTGGCGCTTTGTGCTCTGCGCGCAGGATGCCGACGACGGCCGCGATGCCCTCGCGCATAGTGCGCTCGCCGAGATTGCCGAAGCCCAGGACGAGTTGGGCCGGATCCCTCGCGCCCGACGAGGGGAGGAAGCCGACTCGCCGTCGGCCGATCGCGGCTACCGCGATCATGGTCATCGCCATGTGCTTCTTCGCGGGTCCGGCCGTTCCTGAGCCCCGCCGAGACGTTCTTCAAGGGCTTGCAGTGGCAGCACTGCCAGTGTGGGCGGACGCCACGTGGAGTTCCGCCCATCGGGTCATCCTTTGGAGGTGGCGGGAAATGCCGTGCCGCATGGAAAGGGCAGCGACGATGCCGGTACCGCGTCCGTGTTCCTCATGTTCCGCAGGGGGCGGGTTCTCGGGTGATCGGCGCGGTCGGGGTAGCGGCCCAGCGTCTGTGACCTCGATACGGAGGGCGTGCCGGCCGCCGACCTCGGGCATCGACAGCCGCAACACTGCTGGGGGCAGTGCGTGAGCGATCGCGTTGGTGATCAGTTCCGAGATCACCAGGATGGCATCGTCTGCTGTCTCCGTGGGCAGGGCCCAGCGGGCCAGGACCGTGCGTGCGCCGTGGCGCACGGCGGAGACGGTCTCAGGGATGTGTGGCAGCGGGAGGATGTGCTCGGTCCGCGGGTGCGGTGCCACGCTGGAGTCAGACGTGGTCATGGCCGGAGTGGTCATCTTCGACCACCTCCACTTGTCTCGGCTTCTCGTATCGGAAGCGGCGGCTCGTTCGGTGCGGTGGCGCGTGGCCGGGTTATTCGGCGGTGGCGAGGATGTCGGCCAACGCCGTGACGGCCTGGTCTGCGTCGGGGCCTTCGGCGCGGACGGTCACGGTGCTTCCGGCGGTGGCACCCAGGCCCATCACGGCGAGGACGCCGGTCGGGTTGACGGTGCGGCCGCCATGTTCCAGCTGTATTGCGCTGGTGTACTCCGCTGCGGCCCGGGCGAGTTGGCCTGCGGGGCGGGCATGCAGGTTGGCGGGCAGGACGACGGCGATTTCGTGATTCGCCGTGGTCGTGGCGGTTGTGGTGGTGGCGTCAGAACTTGAGGACATTGCGAGCCTCCTTGGCGGCGTTGGCGACGGTCTTGAGATCAGCGCCGGATGCGGCGGTGACGACGGCTGCGACGGCTCCTTCGACGAACGGCGCGTCGACGATCGTTACGTCGGTGCGGGGATGGTCTTCCAGGACGGTGCGGGCGGTGAGGACGGAGCTGCCGAGGTCGGGGATTACGACTACGCCGGCTCCGCGGTCGGCGTTCCGGATCGCTGCGAGAACGAGGTCGTAGCTGGTGCCGATCCGGCCGTCGTCGGTTCCTCCGGCGGTAGCGAGGGGAACGTGGTCGGAGCCGATCTGCTGCACCAGCAGGCGAAGGCCCGCGGCGAGCTCGGCGCTGTGGGACACGAGTACGATGCCGACAAGGTTGCTCATGAACAGCAACGCTATATCTCGGAACGCTGTTCATCAATACTGAACAAGGAGAATTTTTCGATGGTTCAAGCGGTGCAGCGTGCGGTGCAGATCTTGCGGGAGCTCGCGTCCACCGGGCCCCGGCTGGGTGTGACCGAGCTGGCCGACCGCCTGGGCGTGGCCAAGCCGACCGTCCACGCGCTGCTGCGCACGCTGGAGGCCGAGGGGCTGGTGGTGCAGGACCGGGACAGCTCGAAGTACCAGCTCGGCCCGGACCTGGTGCAGCTGGGCAACGCCTATCTGGACACCCAGGAGCTGCGGACCCGCTCGCTGACCTGGGCGGACCAGCTCGCCACCCGGGCGAACGAGGCGGTGTGGGTGGCCGTGCTCACTGGCGACCACGTCCTGGTGGTGCACCACGCCTTCCGGCCGGAGGGTGCAGTGCAGATCCTCGAGGTGGGAGCCAGCATCCCGTGGAGCACCTGCGCCCTGGGCAAGGCCATCGTGGCCTTCACCCCAGCCTCCGAGCGCGAGCGGCTGCTCGCGGGCGACCCGGCGGTGCTCACCGGCGCCAGCATCACCGACCCGGAGGAGCTGGCCGGCCAGCTGAAGGAGATTCTCCGGACGGGGTACGCGATCGAGGACCAGGAGTCCGCCATCGGGGACGCGGGCATCGCATCCCCCGTCTTCGACCGCTCCGGCGAGGTGGTCGGGGCCATCGGCATTGTCGGCCCCGTCGAGCGTCTGCTGGCCGAACCGGCACGACAAGAGCTCGCGGTCGCGGTCCGCGAGACCGCCCGCAATCTCTCCCGCGACCTCGGCGCCCCTCGAGGGACCGCCCGCATCGCCGGCCCCTGACCGGCCCCCCGCACCCACCAGCCTCGCAGGCACCTGACCTGCACACTCCGCATCCACCCGCAGCTCGGCGGCGACGTCCGCCGTTCCGCCACCTGCCCCTCCGTCCAGGCCCCTCGGCGCGTCGCCGTGGGGCCTTCTCCGTGTCCGGGGTGCCCGATAGTCGCCGGACCTCTTGACAGGCGTGAAACGCGGGCTTAACTTCCGGAACAACGTTCATCAATAGTGAACGACTTACCGGATTCCGCTGGATATCCGGTTCCCCTGAGCCGGCCGCCAGGTTGCCCGACCCTGACCACCTGGCGGCCCCCTCCCTTCACAGCCCGCTCACGCGGAGGAGGTGAGACGCCCACGCTGCCGCTCGGCACTGGGCGCCATCAATGGAAGAAAACTCTTACTCACAGAAGCTTGTGGCCGAGATGCTGGGCACCGCGGTGCTGGTGTTCATCGGCGTCGGTTCGGTCCCCGCAACGCTCATCGTCGGCGGCGACGCCCCATTCACCATGGCGCAGCTGGGAATGATCTCGCTGGCCTTCGCCACCGCCGTGATCGCCATGGTCTATGCGATCGGCCATATCTCCGGCTGCCAGATCAACCCGGCCATCACCCTGGCGCTGGCCGTCACGAAGAAGATGCCCTGGCGGGATGTCCCCGGCTACATCGCGGCCCAGGTGGCCGGTGCGGTGCTGGGAGCGCTTGCAATCGTCGGGGTGCTGGGTAAGAAGGCGGTCGACGTCGGCCTCGGTATCGCCGCCTACGGCACCGGTGTCGGCGCCGGGCAGGCCTTCTTCGCCGAAGCGGTGGGCACGTTCATCCTCGCGTTCGTCGTCTTCGGGGCCATCGACCGGCGCGCGGCCGGCGGCTTCGCCGGTCTGGCCATCGGCCTCGGCGTGTTCGCGATCATCATTCCGGTGGCGCCCGCCACCGCGGCGTCCATCAACCCGGCCAGGACGCTCGGCCCGATGATCACCGGCGAGCTGTTCAATGGCACGGTCCACTGGGATCAGCTGCCCGTCTACCTGGCCGCCGAGGTGATCGGCGCGGTTGCCGCCGGCGTCCTTTACACAGCCCTCAACGCCCACCGCAAGGCCGCCACAACCACGGCCGAGAACCGGGTCGTTGAGTCCGCCACTGCCGAAGGAGCCCTGTCGTGAAGAAGCTCATCAACGCCCCCGAGGCGGTGCTGGACGAGGCCCTGGCCGGCATCGCCGCCGCCCACCCCGAACTGAAAGTCGACGCGGAGAACAAGGTGATCGCCCGCGCGGGCGGCACCAGCACGGGCAAGGTCGCCCTCATTTCCGGCGGCGGTTCCGGGCACGAGCCCCTGCACGGCGGTTTCGTGGGACTGGGCATGCTGGACGCCGCCTGTCCAGGCGAGGTGTTCACCTCGCCCGTGCCCGGCCAGATGCTGGCGGCAGCTCGGGCCGTCGACGGCGGCGCGGGCGTGCTGTTCATCGTGAAGAACTACACCGGCGACGTCCTCAACTTCCAGATGGCCGCCGAACTGGCCGCCGAGGAAGGCATCACGGTCGAGACCGTGCTGGTCGACGACGACGTCGCCGTCCAGGACTCCACCTGGACCGCGGGGCGCCGCGGCACCGGTGCCACCGTCTTCGTCGAGAAGATCGCCGGCGCTCTCGCCGAGAACGGCGCCGACCTCGCCGCGGTGGCGGAGATGGGCAAGCGGGTCAACGCCGCCTCCCGGTCCTTCGCCGTCGCCCTGACCGCATGTACCACACCCGCCTCCGGCAAGCCCGGGTTCGACCTGCCCGAGGACGAAATCGAAGTCGGCGTCGGCATCCACGGCGAACCCGGACGCAGCAGAGAGAAGCTCCGCCCGGCCAAGGAGATCGTGGCTACCGCCCTCGACGCCATCCTCGCCGACCAGCCGCTCACCGTGGGGGACCAGACCATCGTCATGGTCAACGGCCTCGGCGGCACACCGCTCATCGAGCTGTATGTCGTCTTCAACGACGTCGCCACCGCTCTCGCGGACAAGGGCGTGGTCATCGCCCGCAGTCTTGTCGGCAACTACGTGACCAGCCTGGACATGGCCGGTGTTTCCATCACCGTCTGCAAGGCCGACGCCGACATGCTGTCTCTGTGGGACGCACCCGTGAACACCCCAGCCCTGCACTGGGGCGCCTGAACCGAGCCGGGGGCGGGGCCGCGCGATACGCGAGGGCGGGCGGGAGCCTTCCCGCGCCAGCTCACCCGACCGCCCCCGCATCCGCCCCCGCCCCCGGCTCACCCAACCGTCAACCCGCATCCGCCCCCGGCTCACCCAACCGTGAACCCGCCACATACCAACCATGAATGGAGACTCCGTGGACACCGACCTCGCCCGCACGTGGGTGCAGGCCATCGCCGCCGCCGTCGACATGCACAAGGACCACCTCACCCAGCTCGACTCGGCCATCGGCGACGCCGACCACGGCGTCAACATGAAACGCGGCTTCTCCGCCGTCACCACGGCCCTGGCCGACTACAAGCCGGACACCGTCGGGGCCGTGCTGGTCAAGACGGGCACCACACTCATCTCCAGCGTTGGGGGCGCCTCCGGCCCGCTCTACGGCGGCGCCTTCCGCGCCATGGGCAAGGCTCTTGACGCACCCACCGCCGACACGCAGCAGTTCGCCACCGCACTCGCCGCCGGCCTGGAGAGCGTCCAGAAGCTCGGCGCGGCCGCACCCGGCGACAAGACAATGATCGACGCATACGCTCCCGCCCTGGCCGCCTTCCAGCAACATGCCGGCGCCGGAGCCGACTTCGCCGCCGCGGCCCTGGCCGCCGCCGACGCTGCCGAGGAGGGCATGCGCGCGACCACCCCCATGCAGGCACGCAAGGGCCGAGCCTCCTACCTCGGCGCCCGCAGCATCGGCCACCAGGACCCCGGCGCCACCTCCACCGCCCTCATCTTCCGCGCACTCGCCGAAGTGGTGGTTACCCGATGATCCGCCACACCTACGCCGGGCACACCGCCGCACCCGGCATAGCCCTGGGGTTCCTCCACCGCACTGACCGCCCGCTCACCCGAGCCGTGCTCCCCCACCGCACCGGTGGTGACGCCGCACAGCAGATCACCGACGCCTTCGACGCCGTCGCCGCCCGCCTGCTCGACCTGTCCACCTCGCTGCGTGAACGGGGCAACGACGAAGAGGCCGACATCATGGAGGTCAACAGCTACATCGCGCAGGACCACGATCTGCGCGAACAGGCCATCAAGCGAGCGCACCAAGGCCAGCCGGTACCCGTCGCCGTCCGGCAGGCCATCGACACCTATGCCCGGACCATCGCCGGCCTTGACGACCCGACCCTGGCCGAACGCGCCGCCGACGTACGGCAAGTCGGCCGCCGCGTCCTGGCCAACCTGCACGGCGACACCGGCCCCGCACCCGACCAGCCCCTCGTCCTGGTCGCCCACGAAATCGGCGCGGCAGACCTGCTGGAACCCGGCCAAACGGTCACCGCCGCCATCTCCGTCACCGGCGGCCCCAACTCCCACGCCGCGATCGTCGCCCGCTCACAGGGCATCCCCCTCCTCCTGGCCGTCGACCCCGCCTTGCTCGACCTGCCGGACGGGCAGGAAATCCTCCTCGACACCGACCAGGCCACCGCCGTCGCCCACCCCAACGACGACGAACGCGCGAGCGCGCTGCACGCCATGGACGCCGCCCGCACCCGCCGCCTCGCCCTCGCCCAAGAGCGCCACCTGCCCGCCCAGACACTGGACCATCATCACGTGGTGCTGCGGGCCAACGTGGCGACCCCGGCCGAGGCCCGCGCAGCCCTCGCGGCCAACGCCGACGGCGTCGGCCTGCTCCGCACCGAACTGCCCTTCCTCAACCACCCTGCCTGGCCCACCCGCAACCAGCACGCGGCCACCCTCGTCCCCGTCATGCGCGCACTCGCCGGACAGACCGCCACCGCCCGCACCCTCGACTTCGCCGACGACAAACTCCCGCCGTTCCTGTCCCGCATCCAGGGCGCGCGGATCGGCCGCGGCCTGCCGCTCATGCTGGCCCAACCGGACGCCTTCGCCGATCAGTTCCGCAGCCTGCTCGGCGCGGGCGCCGATACCGACCTGCGCATCATGATCCCGATGGTCGCCGGCATCGACGAACTCCGCGCCTGCCGACGCCTTCTCCAGGCCGCCGCCGACGAAGCCGGTGTCCCGATACCGCCCCTGGGCATCATGGTGGAACTCCCCGAAGCCGTCGCCGCAGCCGACGACCTCGCCCGCGAAGCCGCATTCCTCTCCATCGGCAGCAACGACCTCACCTGCCAGATCCTGGGCCTGGACCGGCGCGACCCCGCTGCCTCCCCGGCCATGGCCGCGCACCCCGCAGTACTCCACGCCATCGCCCAGGTCGTCACCGCAGCCCACCGCCACCACCGCCAGGTCTCCGTCTGCGGCGACGCCGCGGCCGACCCCCTTGTCACCCCCCTCCTCATCGGCCTCGGGTGCGACATCCTCTCCGTCGCACCCGCCGTCCTCGACGAAGTACGCGCCCGCATCCGCCGCCTGCGCCATGACACCTGCGCCTCCCTGGCGGCCATCGCTCTCACCCGCGAAACCGCCGAAGAGGTCTGGCGACTCGTCGAGCAGTGCTGCCTGCCGTCGCTGCCCTGACCCGAGGCGCACATGGCGCGATCAGTCGAGCGTAGGCAGGTCCGACCGAACCGGCCCACCAGGATTTGCGTGAAGCGCAAGGTGACGCCCTGACAAGTCCCACTGATCCATCCCATTCAAGGGATTTCTGCTGATGTACATATCCAGTCGAGAAGGGGCCTGAACCGTGAAGAAGCTCATCAACTCGCCCGATGAGGTGCTTGCCGATGCTCTCGTCGGGGTGGCCGCCGCGCACCCCTCACTGACGGTCAACACGTCCGACCGCTACATCATCCGCGCGGGCGGACCGACGGCTGGGAAGGTCGGCCTGGTGTCAGGTGGCGGGTCCGGACACGAGCCGCTGCACGGCGGGTTCGTCGGGTACGGGATGCTGGATGCGGCCTGTCCCGGTGAGGTGTTCACATCTCCCGTGCCGGACCAGATCCTCGCCGCCACGCGGGCCGTTGACGGCGGGGCGGGGGTGCTGCACATCGTGAAGAACTACACCGGCGACGTGCTGAACTTCCAGATGGCCGCCGACTTGGCCGCCGACGACGGCGTCTGGGTCGAGGGCGTCGTGGTCAATGACGATGTCGCCGTGGAGAACAGTACGTGGACGGCCGGCCGACGGGGTACCGGGGCGACCGTGTTCGTGGAGAAGATCGTCGGTGCGGCTGCCGAGCTTGGCGCGGACCTGGCCTCGGCCGCGGCTTTGAGCCGGGAGGTCAACGACCGGTCCCGTTCGTTCGGGGTGGCGCTCACGTCGTGCACGGTGCCCGCGTCGGGCAAGCCCGGCTTCGAGCTGGGCGAGGACGAGATCGAGCTGGGCGTCGGCATCCACGGCGAGCCCGGTCGCGCCCGCGGCAGGCTCGTCTCCGCCAAGGAGATCGTCGGTGTCGCGTTGGACGCCATCCACGCCGACATGCCGCTCTCGGGCGAAGTGCTCGTGATGGTCAACGGCCTGGGTGGCACCCCGCTTCTTGAGCTGTACGTGGTGTATGCCGCGGTTGCCGAGTGGCTCGCCGGCCATGGCGTGTGGATCACCCGCAACCTGGTCGGCAACTACATCACCAGCCTGGAGATGGCCGGCTGCACGATCACGGTGTGCCGGCTCACGCCGCAGCTCACCTATCTGTGGGATGTCCCCGTCGAGACCCCCGCGCTGCGCTGGGGACGCTGAGCATCCTCGGACACCGCTACGGACACCACGAGGGAGAAGGACGACCATGGACGCGAGCATGTTCCGGGCCTGGATCCACGAGGCGGCCCGATTGGTGGTCGACAACACCGACCGTCTGACCCGGCTCGACTCCGCTGTCGGCGACGCCGACCACGGCATCAACATGCGCCGTGGCCTGCAGGCGGCGGTGGCAATGCTGGACGAAACCGACCCGCCCACCCCCGGTGCGGTGCTCGCCACCGTCGGCCGGGCATTGATCAGCAAGACCGGCGGGGCCTCGGGACCGCTGTACGGCACCGGGTTCCGGCAGGCCGCGCGGACTTTGGGCGAGGATCCCGACGTGTCTGCGGCACAACTTGGGGCGGCGTTGGCGGCTGCCCTCACCGGCATCCAGCGGATCGGCGCGGCGCTCGAAGGCGACAAAACGATGATCGACGCCCTCAGTCCGGCCGTGACCGCCTACCAGGCCGTCATCGACACCGGCGGCGACCTGAGCAAGGCCACGCGCGCGGCGTCCGACGCCGCCGTGCGGGGCCTGAAGCAGACCGTCGGCCTGCAGGCCCGGAAGGGCCGGGCGAGCTATCTCGGCGCCCGCACCATCGGTCACGAGGACCCCGGCGCGGCGTCGACCGTGCTCATTCTGTCCGCCCTCGCGACTGTCACCGCGGCGAGCGGGCGGAGAAGCGAGCGGCCAGGCACAGGGGCGGCGTCATGAGGGTGGCATCCAGCCGGTGGGCCGGCACCGAGGTGGCTCCCGGCACGGCCAAACTCGCCGGCGATGCCAGGCTCTACCCGCCGACGGGCACAGATGACGAGCTGGGCACCGGTACCGAGCGGATTGCCACAGCGACCGCCACCGACGAAGTGGTTGCGATCCCGGAAAGCCCTGAGACCGACGCGTAGTTCGCTGCCCCAGGCACCTGCCAGGGGACGCACGAGGCCATGGCCTCATTGAGCGATATCACGACAAGCGCACTCGCGCGATGAGAGCAGCGTCCGCGATGCGCGCACGCGCCCCTGAATCGCGCACGTTCATTGGCGGGAAGAAGGTGCGAAGGCAAGTGCAAACACAACCCGCGGTGCATCGCCACGGCACGGAACCGGTGCAGACGCCCCAGGCGAGAGGCAGCGATTCCGACAACGGCAGTACCGAACCGGGCAATACCGATCCGGGCCCCGCGCGTGCAGGTGGAGGGCGTCGCCCGCGCCGGAGCAGCAACCAGAAGGCGTTCGCCCCGGGTAACTGGAGTGTGCGCACCCAGCTGCTGGCCGTAGTGCTCATCCCGATCATCACCGCGCTCGTACTCGGCGGTTTGCGGATCGGCTCGGCGGTGCAGAACGCACAGGACATCGACAACGTCCATCAGCTCGTTCGTACCGTCGACAAGGGCACGGGGCTCTTGCAGGAGCTTGAGGATGAACGCGATCTCACCGCGCTCTACGTCGCGGCCGGGCGTACGGGCGACATGAGCCGGCTGGACACTCAGCGCTCCCAGGTGGACGCGGCGCTCGCCCGGGTCCGTGCCGAGGCCGCCCATGTCCACCGCGGGACGAACCCCGTCCTGGCCACCCGGCTCGCGGTGCTCGACGCCTCTGGCGGGAAGGTGGCGTCACTGCGCCACACGGTAGACCACTCGAAAATGCGCTTGCTGTCCGTGGTCAACGCATACACGGCGTTGATCGCCGAGCTCACCGACGCCCTCGACGTTCTCACGCCGGACATCGCCCACCAGACCCTTGCCGTGAGGGCCGGTGCGCTCGTGACCTTCGCACAGGCCACGGAGGCAGCCTCCCGGCAACGCGCGCTGCTCGGCGGGGTGCTGACCCAGGGGCACTTCGATTCGAACGAAGCCCAGGGCCTGACCCTCGCCAGCCGGCAGCAACAGGAGTTGATCGGCGAGTTCCGGTCCGGTGCGCCGCCGGCCCAGCGTCAGTTCTACGAGCGCACCGTCACCGGAAGGGACGTCAACAAGGTTGAGATGCTCCAGAAGCAGGTGCTCGCCCGGCAGGGCACCAGCCGCCTCCGCCTTGACGCCGGCGAGTGGTTCGACACCATGACGAGCAAGCTCGAGCTGATGCGTCTGGTCGAGAAGCGGCTCGTCGGATCGGTCGAAGACGAGAGCTCGCGCGAGCGGCACCAGGCCGAGCGCTCAGTGTTCATCACCTCGCTCGTCGTGCTGTTGATCCTCCTGCTCACGTTCGGTGTGACGCACGTCGTCGTGCAGTCGATTGTTGGCCCGCTGCACACCCTGCGCGACTCCGCGCTCGATATCACCGAACGCCGCCTGCCTGAAGTGGTCCGGCTGCTGCGGGGCTCCAGCGACGCGCAACTGGAGGCCATCAAGTTCGAGCCCACGGGCATCAACTCGGCCGACGAGATCGGCGGTGTCGCCCACGCGTTCGACGACGTCCATCGCGACTCCGTACGGCTGGCGTTCGAGCAAGCGCAGCTGCGAGGTCGCATCAACGCGATGTTCGTCAACCTCTCGCAGCGCAGCCAGAGCCTTGTGGAACGGCAACTGGAGCTGATCGACCATCTGGAGAACGGCGAGCAGGACCCCGACCTGCTCGCCAGCCTCTTCAAGCTCGACCACCTGGCCACCCGCATGCGCCGCAATGGGGAGAACCTACTCGTCCTCGCGGGCGAGGAGGCGGGCCGCCGCTGGAGCGCCCCAGTCCGGCTCGTCGATGTTCTCCGGGCAGCCACCAGTGAGGTCGAGCAGTACCAGCGTGTGCAGCTACGCGGACTGGTAACCGCGGACGTCGACGGCCGGGCAGTGAACGACATCGTTCACCTCATCGCGGAGCTGCTGGAGAACGCGGCCACATTCTCCTCGCCGGACACCGAGGTGCTCGTCACGAGCCAGCTGCTGTCCGGCGGCGGCGCGAGGGTCGAAATCCAGGACAGCGGCATCGGCATGACCGCAAAGGACCTTGAGGAGGCTAACGAGAGGCTCCTGAACCCGCCGGTCGTCGACGTGTCGGTGGCGCGGCGCATGGGTATGTTCGTCATCGGCCAGCTCTCCGGCCGCCACGGCATCCGCGTCCAACTCCGCAGGTCAGCCCACTGCGGCATCACAGCAGTGGTCATGCTGCCCCAGAACTTGGTCCGGGAACACGGAGATCACATGGATCCTCCCGGACTGTCAGCCAGGTACAACTCGGAAGGGCGCCTCACGGGCTGGCGCAACTACGACGCGACCGAGCAACTCAACGACAGCGCGCCGGCCAAACGCGCGTACCGGACACGCCGTCACGGCGCCCGCTTGGCCGGCCAGGTCTGAAACGATCGGCCAGTCGCACGAAGGAGAGCGCCGAGCCGCGGGACCGTCCGCAACTCGGCGCTCTGGCTGTGCAGTTGTTACCGCCCGACGACGCGAGGCTGGCGCGACAGGACATTCGTGTCGCCGGGCGGGGACTGTGTGGCCGACTCCCTCAGGGAGAGGCCCGCGGCGGCGGCGATTGGGACCGAGGGTTCGCTTCCTTCAGGTCAAGAAGCGGACTCCGGTGCCTTGACCACCGCACTGGCATCGCACTACCGCCGCGGTCCCCGGCCTGCCCGTACCGCATGACCACCCCTCATCCGGGTCGGCGGCACAGGCGGCGCCCGGTCCTGACCTCCCGTCAGGGCCGGGCGCAGCTTATGTGTTCCTAATCCTCGCGCAGGGCACGGACGGCCTCCTCGACGCGCTTGCCGTAGTCGGCGTCCGCGGCGTGGAAGTGGGCGAGGTTCTTCTCGATGACGTCGTCACGGGTGACCTGCGAGAGGCCGCCCGCGATGTTGGCCACCAGACGGGACTTCTCCTCCGCGGACATCAGGCGGTACAGCTCGCCCGCCTGGAAGAAGTCGTCGTCCTTGTTGTGCAGCGCCGCGGCGTGCGTGCCCGTCCAGCCGTGGATGGCCAGCGGGGCCGACAGCGCCGAGTCCGTCTGCGCGGGACCGGCGTACGAGTTGGGCTCGTAGTTCTTGTCGTGGCGCGAGCCGTTGCGCGTGGTCATGAAGCCATCGCGGCCGTAGTTGTCGGCAGACCCCCGGGGAACAGCCTTCGGCGCGTTCACCGGCAGCTGGGTGTGGTTGACGCCCAGGCGGTAGCGGTGCGCGTCCGCGTAGGCGAACAGCCGGCCCTGGAGCATCTTGTCCGGCGAAGGACCGATGCCCGGCACGAAGTTGTTCGGCGAGAACGCGGCCTGCTCGACCTCGGCGAAGACGTTGTCCGGGTTGCGGTCGAGGACCAGGCGGCCCACGCGCTGCAGCGGGTAGTCGCTGTGCGGCCACACCTTGGTGAGGTCGAACGGGTTGAAGCGGTAGTCCGCCGCCTCGGCCGCCGGCATGACCTGCACGTACAGGGTCCATGAGGGGTTCACGCCGCGCTCGATGGCCTGGAGCAGGTCCGTCTGGTGGCTGTTGGCGTCCTTGCCGGCCTGCTCGGCCGCCTGCTCCGAGGAGAGGCAGCGGATGCCCTGGTTGGTCTTGAAGTGGTACTTCACGAAGAAGGCCTCGCCGGCCTCGTTCGTCCACTGGTAGGCGTGCGAGCCGTAGCCGTTCATGTGGCGGTACGAGGCGGGGATGCCGCGGTCGCCCATCAGCCAGGTCACCTGGTGCGTCGCCTCGGGGGCGTGCGCCCAGAAGTCCCAGACGTTGTCCGGCTCCTGCTTGCCCGTGAAGGGGTCGCGCTTCTGCGAGTGGATGAAGTCCGGGAACTTGATCGGGTCCTTGATGAAGAACACCGGGGTGTTGTTGCCGACGAGGTCGTAGTTGCCCTCTTCGGTGTAGAACTTCAGCGCGAAGCCGCGCGGGTCGCGGACCGCGTCCGCGCCACCCAGCGAGTCGGCGACGGTCGAGAAGCGGATGAAGGTCTCGGTGCGCCTGCCGACCTGGGAGAGGAAGTCCGCCTTGGTGAAGCCGGTGACGTCGTCGGTCACCTCGAAGTAGCCGTACGCGCCGCTGCCGCGGGCGTGCACCACGCGCTCCGGTATGCGCTCCCGGTTGAAGCGCGCGAGCTTCTCGAGCAGGTGCTGGTCCTGCAGGAGGATGGGGCCACCGACGCCTGCGGTGGCGGAGTTCTGGTTGTCGGCGACCGGGGCGCCTGACTCGGTCGTAAGCACACGCTGCGTCATGGTGGCGGGATTGACCTTCCGTACTGGAGCTGCTGGCGGTGCGAGGAGCGTAAATTCGCCTCGAACGTCACGTCAACAGTTTGTTGAAAGCGAAGTGTGGTGTTCCGGACGGCGTCGGCGCCTGGGCGCGACAGGACAGGTGTCAGCGCCGACGCCGCCCGGAAATCAGGGGCCCGGTGCGGGCCCGGACTCAGACCTGCTGCCCGGAGAGGCGCTCGACCGCGCGCAGCAGGGCGGAGTGGTCGAGGTCGCCGTCGCCCTGCGCACGCAGGGAGGCGACGAGCTGGGCGACGACCGCACCGACGGGCAGCGCGGCGCCGACGTTGCGCGCGGCGTCGGTGACGATGCCCATGTCCTTGTGGTGCAGGTCGATCCGGAAGCCGGGCTTGAAGTCCCGGTTCAGGAAGTTGTCCTTCTTGCGGGTCAGGACCGTGGAGCCGGCCAGACCGCCGTTCAGGACGTCCAGGGCGGCCTGGAGGTTCACGCCGGACTTCTCGAGGAAGACGACGGCCTCGGCGCAGGCCTGGATGTTGACCGCGACGATCAGCTGGTTGGCGGCCTTAACCGTCTGGCCGGAGCCGTGCGGACCGCACAGGACGATGGTCTTGCCCAGCGCCTGAAGGATCGGCAGCGCGCTGTCGAAGTCGTCCTGCTCGCCGCCGACCATGATCGACAGTACGGCCTCGATCGCGCCCGCCTCGCCGCCAGAGACCGGGGCGTCCAGTACGCGGATGCCCTTCTCGGCCGCGGCCTTGGCGAGGTCCACCGAGGTCTGGGGGGTGATGGAGGACATGTCGATCAGGAGGGCGCCCTGCCGGGCGTTCTCCAGGATGCCGTTCTCGCCGTACGAGATGGCCTCGACCTGCGGGGAGGCGGGCACCATCGTGATGACGACGTCGGCGTCCTTGACGGCCTCGGCGATCGAGGACGCGGCGGTGCCGCCGGCGGCGGTGAGGCGGTCCAGCTTGTCCTGCTCCAGGGTGAAGCCGGTGACCTGGTAACCCGCCTTCAGCAGGTTCTCGGACATGGGGGAGCCCATGATGCCGAGGCCGATCCATGCAATCTTGGGGGTGCTCATGAGGGTGCCTTCCTAAAAACCTTGGTACGTCAGGGAGTTCAGCGGGCCGGGAGCCAGCCGAAGGACTCGGCGCTCGGGCGGTCGCCGGCCTTGTACTCCAGGCCGACCCAGCCGTCGTAACCGGCCTTCGTCAGCTCGTCGAGAAGCTGCTCCAGCGGCAGCGAGCCGGTGCCCGGCGCGCCTCGGCCCGGGTTGTCCGCGATCTGGACGTGGCCGGTCTTGCCGGCGTAGGCCGCGATGACCTGGCTGACGTCCTCGCCGTTCATCGACAGGTGGTAGATGTCGAGGAGGAACCGGGCGTTGCCGAGTCCCGTCGCCGCGTTCACCCTGTCGACGACCTCGATCGCGGCCGGGGCGCTCACCAGCGGGTAGCGCGGGGACTCCGGCTTGTTGAGGGTTTCGACCAGCAGGATCGCGCCGATCCGGTCGGCCGCGCGGGCTGCGAGTACCAGGTTCTCCAGGGCGAGTTCGTCCTGGACGGCCGGGTCGACGCCCTCGACGCGGTTGCCGTACAGCGCGTTGAGCGCCTTGCAGCCCACCGATGCGGCGAAGTCCGCTGCCACGTCGATGTTGGCGCGGAAGCGGCCGGACTCCTCGCCGGGCACGGAGAGCGCGCCGCGGTCGGGGCCCGGCAGCTGCCCGGCGTAGAAGTTCAGGCCCACCAGCTGGGTGCCCGCGTCGTCGAGCGCCTTCTTGAGGGCGTCGAGCTCGGCCTGGGGCGGGGTGGGGGTCTCGATCCAGGGCCACCACAGCTCGACCGCGGTGAAGCCCGCCGCGGCTGCTGCCGCGGGGCGCTCCAGGAGCGGGAGTTCCGTGAAGAGGATCGAGAGGTTCACATCGAAGCGCTGGTCCGAGTATCCCATGAGGGGCTTGCGCTCCTTCCGTATCGCGGAAGTCAGTTTCTGCTTAACGGAAGATTGCCTGGGATGGGGGAGGGCTGTCAAGAGCGGGCAACCAAAAAGCGCCCCCGAGCCGGGGGACAGAGGGCCTGTTCAGGCTCCTGTCCCCGGCTCGGGGGCGCTCGGGGGCTTTCCGGCGGGCGAAAGGGCTAGAGCGCGTCCACCGCGCTCACCTTCCAGCCCGCCGACGTACGCGTCAGAGTCATCCGCACCCGGTTCAGGTCGACGCGCGGCCCCGTCACCTGCGTGCTCGTGGTCACCTGGTTGACGAAGAGCAGCACGACGGCCCTGTCCGGCGAGGCCGACACCACCGAGGCTGCCGGTGCGCCGCCGCCCGGGGGCTTGACCACGCTCGCCTTGACCACCCCGTGGTACTTCGCCGCGGTCGGCGCCACCACCCTCGCCGTCGTCCTGCCGTAGTCGTCACGGAAGGAACCGGTCAGATGGCCGCGCGCCGCGGCGAAGTCCTTGTCGAGCCGCCGGTAGTCGTACGACAGCACCACGGGCGCCGCTTCACGCGCCGCGGCGAGCGCCTGCGCCCGCGCCCCCTCGGTCCGCCGGCCGTCCCCGTACTCCCAGCCGAGCACGGCGACCGCGGCCAGCAGCGCCGCCACGAGCACGGCCAGCACGGCGCAGAACCTGCCTCGCCGCCGCCCGCGTGCGGCAGCCGCCACTGGTTCGTCGGCGACCAGGACGGGCCCGGCCTGCTGTTCGACCGCCTTCCGTCCCTGGCTCGCGTCGTCCGGCGCCTCCAGAGGCAGCTCGTGCGGGGCCTGCGCAGGCGCATCCTCCCCGGGCTGCGGACGCGTCTCCTCGGGACTGCGGGTCGCGACCCGTTCCGTACGCCTGGCCGCCGCGCGGGCGGCAGCGGCCATCGAGCGACGGCCGGGGGATGCGGCGCCGGGGCCTCGGCCGTTCGGGTTCGCCACGGTGTTGGTCCTCACTGCCTTGCTCCTCACTGCAGGTGGTTCGGGTGTGTGCCCGGGCACGACGTCAGCCGACGAACTCGACGTCGGAGGTCAGCCAGCGGCCGTTCTCCAGTACGAGATCGAGCTGCAGCCGATAGGTGCGGGCCTGGCCCCCCGGTGCGGCGGTGTTGGTCACCTTGCTGTCGGCGACGACCAGGACGCGGGCCGTGCGCTCGTCGGAACGCGTGATGCCCGCTTCGAGCACCTGCCCCTGCGAGATGGACTTGTTGGCCGCGACCAGCTTCGTCAGTTCGGTCGTCTGCCCGGAGAACTGCTCCTTGAAGTCACCGGTGGCGCCCTTCAGCACGTTCTCGCTGTCCTGCGCGTAGTGCCGGTAGTCCAGCGAGGTGAAGTTCAGCGCGGACTGCCGGGCGGCGGCCAGGATCTCCTGGTGCCGCTGCGCCTCGGCGCGCTGCTCGTACACCTGGACGCAGAGCCAGCCGCTCAGCGCCGTGGTCACCACCGTCGCCACCACGAGTGCCGCCGCCGTCGCTCTGCCCTGCCGGGCGGAGGCGGCCGTTCTGGCGCCGAGCAGGCGCAGCGAGCGCGTCAGGCGCGCGAGGATGCCCGCGTTCATGCCATAGGTCCGACGAGCAGCCATTGCCACGAGTCCTTTCCGAGCACGCTCTGTTCGCCGCCCGTCGAGCCGATCTCGACGAGCGTTCCGTCCGGACCGGCGACGATGCCGGTCTCGGGGTCGTAGGGGGTGACATACGCCGCCCGGCCGGCCCCTGCCGAAGCCGTGGCGCCGGGCACGTTCTGCGCCCCGCGGACCGAGGTGGCGCTGCCGCGCGGGGCCGCGCAGTGGGCGCCCGTGTTCGCGGGGCGCTCGGCGGTGTCCGCCGGGTCGCGCCGCTGGGTGCCGTATCCCTGGCGGCACGGCGGCGGATCGTCGGCTTCGGCGACCAGCCCGAAGTGGGTGGTGCCGTCGCCCGGGATCACGGTGGAGCTGCCCGCGACGACCACCGGGAAGGTCACCAGGGCCTGTTCGACGCCGGGCAGCCGGGCCACCGTGATCTGGCCGCCGCTGATCAGATTTCCCAGCAGTACGGGCAGATGGGTCTCGTTCGCCTTGAGCAGCGAGTTCAGCTCCTGTGCGGCAGGCGCGGCCGAGCCGATCAGCTTGCGCAGGTCCCCGTCGCTCGATTTGAGCTCGGCGGTCAGGGCCGCCAGGTCGTGCGAGAAGGACTTGATGGCCGAGCCCTTGTCGACCTGCGTCTTGAGGACCGTGCGCGAGTCCTCGATCAGCGAGACGGTCTGCGGCAGCGAAGCGGACGCCGACTCCACGAGACTGTTGCCCGAGTCGACAAGTCGGCTCAGATGCGGGCCGGTTCCGGCGAAGGCCTTGCCGAGTTCGTCGACCGTGATGCGCAGATCCTCCTTGCCCACGGAGTTGACCAGCCGGTCCAGGCTCAGCACGACATCCGTGGTGGGCAGCGGTACCCGGGTGTCACCGCGGACGATCACGCTGCCGTCCCGAAGGTATGGGCCGTCGCTGTCCCGCGGCTGGAGGTCGACGTACTGCTCGCCCACCGCCGAACGGTTCGCCACCACCGCCAGCGTGTCGGCCGGTATCCGCGCCTCGTCCTCGATGTCCAGCATCACCTGCACCCCGTCCGCGCCCGCAAGCCGCAGCTCACCGACGCGGCCGACCGGCACCCCGCGATAGGTGACCTCCGCCCCCGGGAAGACGCCTCCGGACTCGGTGAACTCGGCGCGCACGGTGTAGCCGCGGTCGAGAAGCATGTCCGCCAGGCCCGTGTACTGGGCTCCGACGTACGACACCCCGACGGCGGTGACCGTGGCGAAGGCGAGCAACTGGGCCTTGACCGTACGAGTGATCACGGCTGCATCCCCTTCAGCATGAGCTCGGCGAGGGCGGGGGAGACCCCGGCCGGAAAGCGTTCGGCGTCCCCGCCTCCGTAGGCGGCGTAACTGCCGGTGCACACGGGCGGGCACAGTGGATCCGTGTCGACCGGCGGGGGAGCAGGTGTCGTCGGCGCGCCCGGGACCTTCGGCAGCGAGGTGGGCAGCGGTACGCCGGGCAGCTCGGGCAGGTCCGGCAGTCCGGGTTTGTCCGGTGCGCCCGGCTTCTTTGGCTCCTCGGCGAGATTGCCGTAGATGCTCGCGAGATCGAGATCCGCGGTGATCCTGAGATTGACGTAGTCGCCCTTGATCGCGCCCGTCACATTGCGCGGGAACGGATACGTCGTCAGCAGCTCCAGCGCGTTCGGCAGATCACTGCCCGCCTTGTTCAACTGCGCCAGGATCGGCCGCAGACTGCGCAGATTGGCGACCAGGTCGGCCCGCGAGGCATTGACCACCTTGGTGCCCGCCGTGCCGAGCTTGGAGAGCGAGGTGAGCATCGCGGTCAGATTGCGGCGCTGGTCGGCCAGCACCTTCAGGGCGCCCGGCATGGTGTCGACCGCCGTGGCGATGGTCTTCTTCTCCTGCGCAAGACGCGCGGCCAGCCGGTCGATGCCTTCGAGCGCGCGGACGATCTCCTTGCGCTGCCCGTCGAGGCCGCCGATGAAGGTGTCGAGCTCGCTCAGCAGGGACTTCACCCGGTTCTCCCGGCCCTCGAGGGCCTTGTTCAGCTCCGTGGTGACCGTCTTCAGCTGAGCCACCCCGCCGCCGTTGAGCAGGGCCGACAGCGCGGACAGAACTTCCTCGATCTCCGGGTTGCGCCCGCTACGGGACAGCGGGATCCGGTCGCCGTCGCCGAGCCGGCCCGCGGGGGTGCTGTCGGCCGGGGCGGACAGCGCCACGTACTTCTCGCCGAGCATGCTCGTCTGGCGCAGCTCGGCGATCGCGTTGGCCGGCAGCTTCACCTTGCCGTCGACCCGCAGCCGCACCCGGGCGTGCCAGCCGGCCAGTTCCACCTTCTCGACCGCGCCCACCGTGACGTTGTTGACCTTCACGGCCGACTGCGGCACCAGATCGAGTACGTCCCGGAACTCGACGGTGACCCGGTAGGCGTTGCCGTCGTCGGCGGCGCCGCCGGGCAGCCCCACGTCGTACAGGCCGTTGAACTCGCAGCCGGTGAGCACGACCGAGCCCATGGCCGTCCACAGGGCCGCGGCCCTGCCCCCGCGCAGCACTCTGCTGAGCCTCATGCACCGGCCTCCAGGATTCCGCCGAGCGTCCGGTCGACCGGTCCGGTGCCCGCCACCGGTGCGGCGGTGGGCAGTTGGGGCAGCGTGTCGAAGAGCTGCCGGAGCTCCTTGCAGTCCGGGTTCTGGCCGCCCGCGTCCCCCGTGGTCCGCAGCAGAGAGCACAGCAGCGCGGCCGGATCCTGGGACTGGTTCAGGTTGTTACGGGTGTCGAGGGTGCCGGACGAGGGGTTGTAGGCGTTCTGCAGATTGGAGAGCCCGGCCGGTGCGACCTCCAGCAGTTCCGCCAGGGCGGCACGCTGGGTGACCAGCACTCGGGTGACCTTGCTGAGTCCCTTCACATCGGCGGTCAGCGCCTTCTTGTTGCCGCGTACGAACGTGGACACATCGCCGAGCGCCACCCCCAGATTCCGGAGCGCCGCCGCCAGGTCCTTGCGTTCGCCGGCGAGCTGGTCGGCCACCTGGGCGAGGCTGTCGTTGAACGACCGCACGTTCCTGTCGTCGGCGGCCAGCGCCGCGGTGAACACCTGCAGATTGCGTACGGTGCCGAACAGGTCCTGCCTGCCGTCGGACAGGGTGGTGACCGCCAGCGACAGGTCCTCGACCGTCTGGTGGAGCTTGGCGCCCTGCCCGTCGAGGTTGTCCGCGCTCACCCCGAGCAGGCGGGACAGCGAACCGTCCGCGTTGGCGCCCTTGGGGCCGAGCGCCTCGGCTGTCGTGTGCAGGCTGTCGAAGACCCGGTCCAGCTCGACCGGCACGGCCGTGCGGCTCAGCGGAATGACCGCGCCGTCCTTCATCGCGGGCCCGCCGCGGTAGACGGGCAGCAGCTGTACGTAACGGTCGCTGACGACCGAGGAGTTGATGATCGCTGCCTGCGCGTCGGCGGGGATCCTGCGACCGGGCTCGTACTCCAGCTCCACCCGCACCCGGCCGCCCTCCGGCGTGATCTTCCCGACCTCGCCGACGCGGACGCCGAGGACGCGTACGTCCGAGCCGGGGTGGATGCCGACGGTGCGCGGGAAGTACGCGGTGACATGGACCGGGGACGAGCGCGGCCACAGGACGACGGCCGTCGTGCCCGCGACGAGCGCGAACGCCAGGGCCAGTGCCACGCGCCGGGCGAGGCGTCCTTTCCATACGAGCCGGACGTTCATCGCGAGCCTCCCGTCCGCGGAACCACCGGAGTGGCGACCATGTTCTGGATGTAGCTGTCGAACCACCGCCCGTTGCCGAGGGTGTTGGTGAAGACGCGCACATAGGGCGCGAGCAGCTTGATGCTGCGGTCGAGGCTCGCCTGGTTGCGTTCGAGCATGGCGACCACCGAGCCCAGTCCCTTGAGCGCCGGGCCGATCTGCTTGCGGTTGTCCTGCACCAGGCCCGAGAGCTGGACGCCGAGTGCGGCCGAGCTCTTGAGCAGCGAGTGGATCGCCGCCCGCCGCGCGGCGATCTCCTTGAAGAGCTTGTCGCCGTCCTTGACCAGTACGGCGAAGTCGTCGGAGCGGTCCTTCAGCACGCCGGTGACCCCGTTGGCGTGATCGAGGAGTTCCCGCAGCGACTGGTCGCGGGAGGCCACCGTCCGGGAGATCTTCGACAGACCCTTGATGGACGCCCGGACCTCGGCGGGCGAATCCTCGAAGGTGGTGGAGATGGTGTCGAGCGCCTTCGCGAGCCGGGCGGTGTCCACCTTCTCCGTGGTGGTCGTCAGATCGCTGAACGCCGCCACGACGTCGTACGCCGGAGTTGTCCGGTTGAGCGGGATCTCGCTGCCGGGCCGCAGCTGCCCGGATCCCTTCGGCTGCAGCGCGAGGTACTTCGCGCCCAGGATCGTCTTGACCCTGATGGCGGCCCCGGTCCGGGTGCCGAACTCCGGCTCGTCCTTGATCCGGAAGGTGACCTTCACATGGTCACCGTCCAGGTCGACGTCGTCGACCTTGCCCACCTTGACCCCGGCGATCCGCACCTCGTCGCCGGGCTTGAGGCCGCCCGCCTCGGAGAAGGCAGCGCTGTACGTCTCGCCGTCGCCGATCAGCGGCAGGCTGTCGGCGTTGAACGCGGCCAGCGCCAGCAGCGCGAGCGTGGTGACGCCCACGGCTCCGATCACCACTGGATTTCTCTCACGGAACGGGATCATGAGCACCTCGCCCGGGCGACATGGAGCTCGGGGGTGATGACCTCTCTGGTCTTCGGCAGCACGATCCGGCCGTCGAAGTCACAGAGGTAGAAGTTGAACCAGGAGCCGTACGAGGCGGTCCCCGTCAGCTTGTTGAGCTTGTTCGGCAGCCGTTTCAGCACGCCCTCCACGGTCTTCTCGTTCTCGTTCAGCGTTCCGGTGAGCTCTCTCAGCCCGGCGATGTCGTCACGCAGCGGCGGCCGGGCGTCCTGGAGCAGACCCGAGGTGGCCTCGGTCAGCCCGGCGATGCCCGCCAGCGAGGCACCGATCGGCTTGCGGTCGGCGGACAGTCCGGAGATCAGCCGCTGCAACTGCTTGAGCAGGCCGGAGAAGCGGGCATCGCGCTTGTCCAGGGTCCCCAGGACCGCGTTGAGGTTGTCGATCACGGAGCCGATCAGCTCGTCGCGGTCGGCGATCGTCGTGGTGAGCGACGCGGTGTGGGCGAGCAGGCTGTTGACCGTGCCGCCCTCGCCCTGAAGGGTTTTGATGATCTCGGTGGCGAGCTGGTTGACGTCGTTGGGGCTCAGCGCCGCGAACAGCGGCTTGAACCCGCCGAGCAGCGCGTTGAGGTCGAGCGCGGGCTTCGTCCGGGACAGCGGGATCACCCCGCCCGGCTCCAGGCGCGTGCCGTCGCCCGCCCCCTCGGTCAGGGCGACATAACGCGAGCCCACCAGACTGCGGTAGCGGATGACCGCGCCGGTGCTCGCCAGCAGCGGCCGGTCATGGGCGACGGTGAAGGTCACTTCGGCGAGCGTGCGGTCCTTGATCGCGATGTCTTGGACCTCACCGACGCGCACTCCGGCGACCCTGATGTCGTCGCCCTCCTCCAGGCTGGTGACATCGCTGAACACCGCCCGGTAGGTGTCCTCCTTCGTAAACGAAATATTGACGATGGTCGCCGCGAGCAGCGCGGTCGCCAGCACCGTCACCACGGCGAACACACTGAACTTGACCAGCGGCGCCATGGCCGCGGTGGCACGTGCTCTCCTCATGCGACACTCACCGCCGTTCCGCGGGCCATCGGTCCGAACAGCAGCGTCGTGACCGCGGGCACCCGGTCGGCCGGCACCCCGAGGACGGGGGCCACGAGCGAGCCGACGGCCCGCTGCTCGGCCGCGGTGGCCGACACCCCGGCTCCGCCGGGCAGCCCGCCCGCGCCGGTCCGCTTCGTACCGTCGTCGAGATGGACCTCCGGTGCCGGGACACGGGGGCTGGGCAGACCTCTGCAGTCGGGTCCTGAGCGCTCTGCATAGCGCGGTTCCTCACCGGGTCGGTACGCGGGCCGGGGGCGGACGAATTCGAGCGTGATGCGCATCTCCCCGCCCGCGAACGCCTTTTCGGATGCCGCCTCCTGGCGCACCAGGCCGTCGAGGAGGCAGGGGTACTCGGGGGAGTAGCGGGCGAACAGCGCCAGGGTCGGCCGGGAGACCCGGCCGAGCGTGATCAGCCGGTCGCCGTTGTCGTCGAAGAACTTCTCCGCGGTGCCCGCGACCGTGGTGGTCGCCTTCAGGGCCTCGGCCAGCCGGTCCTGCTGCTCGACGAGCGTGCGGCTGGTGGTCACGGAGTTGCGCAGGATCCGCATCAGATCGGGCGCCGCGTCGCCGTACACCTCGGCCACATCGGCGAAGCGCGCGATGTCCTCCTTGATGGACGGCATATGGGGGTTGAGCTCGCGCAAGTACCCTTCGACGCGGGTCAGATTAGCGCCGATGCGGTCGCCGCGCCCTTCCAGGGCGGTGGCGAACGCGGACAGGGTGGCGTTGAGCTCCGCGGGCCGTATGGTGCGCAGCAGGGGCAGCAGGTCGTTGAGCAACTGCTGCACCTCGATACCGACCGTGGTGCGGTCCTGGGTGATGACATCACCGGCGCGGATGGGCCGGACGCCGGACCCGCGCGGCGCCACCAGCTCGACGAACTTTTCGCCGAACAGCGTCTTGGGCAGCAGCCGCGCGTGCACGTCGGCCGGGATCCGGGAGACGTGCTCCGGCTTGAGCGCGATGTCGACGGTCGCCTTGCGGCCGTCGGCCCGCACCGCGCGCACCTCGCCGACCAGCAGCCCGCGCAGCTTGACGTCGGCCCGCGGATCCAGCTGGTTGCCCAGCGTGTCGGCCTCCAGCGTGATGCGTACGACCGAGGTGAACACCTGCTGGTACACGGCCACGGACAACGACAGCAACAGCCCCATCACCACGATGAAGGCGACGCCGTACAGCTTCAGTCGGACGGTCCGCACCGGCCCTACCCCGCAATCCGTACGGTCGTGTTGGCGCCCCAGATCGCCAGACTGAGGAAGAAGTCGAGGATGTTGATGGCGACGATCGAGGTGCGCACCCCACGGCCGACGGCGACGCCCACGCCCGCCGGGCCGCCGCTCGCGTAGTAGCCGTAGTAGCAGTGCACAAGGATGATCACGACGGCGAAGACGATCACCTTGCCGAAGGACCACAGCACGTCGACCGGCGGCAGATACTGCTGGAAGTAGTGGTCGTAGGTGCCGGTCGACTGCCCGTAGTAGCCGGTCGTGATGGTGCGCGCGGCGAAGTACGAGGACAGCAGCCCGACCACGTACAGCGGGATCACGGCGACAAAGCCGGCGATCATCCTCGTCGTCACCAGGAACGGCAGCGAGGGAACGCCCATCACCTCCAGCGCGTCGGTCTCCTCGCTGATCCGCATCGCGCCGAGCTGTGCCGTGAACCCGGCGCCGACCGTCGCGGACAGGGCGAGACCCGCCACCAGCGGTGCGATCTCACGGGTGTTGAAGTACGCCGAGAGGAACGCCACGAAGTTCGACGTGCCCAGCTGGTTCAGGGCGGCATAGCCCTGCAGGCCGACCTCGGTACCGGTGAAGAAGGACAGGAAGGCGATGACACCGACCGTGCCGCCGACGACGGCCAGCGCGCCGCGGCCGAAGCTCACCTCCGCGAGCAGCCGCAGGGTCTCCTTCTTGTAGCGGCGCAGGGTCCGGCCGGTCCATGCCAGCGAGCGCCCGTAGAAGGTCAGTTGGGTGCCCAGTTCATCGAGCCATTGCGTGAGCGCCATCCTCATCCCCTCTGCGGCACGATCTGGAAGTAGGCGGCCGTCATCACGAAGTTGGTGACGAACAGCAGCATGAAAGTGATCACGACCGACTGGTTGACGGCGTCGCCGACACCCTTCGGGCCGCCCTTGGCGGTGAGCCCCTTGTACGAGGCGACGATCGCGGCGATGGCGCCGAACACCAGGGCCTTCAGCTCGGCCGCCCACAGGTCCGACAGCTGGGCGAGGGTGGTGAAGGAGGCGAGATAGGCGCCTGGTGTGCCGTTCTGCAGGACCACGTTGAAGAAGTAGCCGCCGGCCACGCCGACGACCGAGACCAGTCCGTTGAGCAGCACCGCCACCAGCATCGTCGCCAGCACCCGCGGCACGACGAGCCGGTGGATGGGGTCGATGCCCAGCACCTGCATCGCGTCGATCTCCTCGCGGATCTTCCGCGCCCCGAGGTCCGCACAGATCGCGGTGCCTCCCGCCCCGGCGATCAGCAGCGCGGTCACGATCGGCGAGGCCTCGCGCAGCACCGCCAGGACGGACGCGGCACCGGCGAAGGACTGCGCGCCCAGCTGCCGGGTCAGGCTGCCGATCTGCAGCGCGATCACGGCGCCGAAGGGAATGGACACCAGCGCGGTCGGAAGGATCGTGACACTGGCGATGAACCAGGCCTGCTGGATGAACTCCCGTGCCTGGAAAGGGCGTTTGGGTATCGTCCGCAGGACGTCGAGACCCATCGCGAAGAGGCTGCCCGTGTGCCTGAGGGCTCCGGTGGGCGAAAGGCTCATACGTCGGCCCCCCTTCCGCGCACCGCGGCACGCATCTGTCGCAGCGCCTCGCGCTCGGCGATCGCCTCCCAGCGCGGCGGACGGGTGATCCCCGCGGTGGGCAGAAGGCGCGGCGTCAGCTCGGGCAGGCCGTGCGGTACGGGGTCGGCGGCATCGCCGAGCTGTGCCAGCTCCTGCTCGACCTGGGCCGCGTCCTTCTCCTCGGCCATGCCGATCGGACCTTGCATCCGGCCGCCCAGGAACTGCCGTACCACCGGCTCCTCGCTGGTCAGCAGCTTCTCGCGGGGGCCGAACATCACCAGCTCGCGGCGGAAGAGCAGCCCGATGTTGTCCGGGACCTGCCGCGCGGAGGCGATGTCGTGGGTGACGATCAGAAAAGTCGCGTCGATCTGTGCGTTGAGGTCGACGATCAGCTGGTTGAGATAGGCCACCCGGACCGGGTCGAGCCCCGAGTCCGGCTCGTCGAAGAGGATGATCTCCGGATCGAGCACCAGCGCCCGGGCGAGTCCCGCCCGTTTGCGCATACCGCCGGATATCTCGCCGGGCAGCTTCTCCTCGGCGCCGATCAGGCCGACCATGTCCATCTTCTCGAGCACGATCCGCCTGATCGCGCTCTCCGGTTTGCGGGTGTGCTCGCGCAGCGGGAAGGCGATGTTGTCGTAGAGGTTCATGGACCCGAACAGCGCGCCGTCCTGGAACAGCACGCCGAACAGCTTCCGCACCTCGTACAGGTCGTGTTCGCGCAGGGCGGTGATGTCGGTTCCCGCGATCCGGATCGACCCGCGTTCGGGCCTGAGCAGCCCGACGAGCGTCTTGAGGAACACCGACTTGCCCGTGCCCGAAGGGCCGAGCATCACCGAGACCTCGCCGGCGGGCAGCGTCAGCGAAACGTCCTGCCAGATGACCTGGTGACCGAAGGACTTGGTCAGTCCCTCCACACAGATCTCGACACCCATCCGGTTCACCCTTCAGCCGTGGAGCAGCTCCGACATCTGCTCTACGGGGAGGGGCGGCCGGTCCGTCGCTGCGGGCCGAAGAATTTTTCCGGGAGGTTTCCTACGGGTGAGGAACGGGCGACGCGGCGTCCGACATGTCCACGGGAAGGTCCCCGGTGGGAAGGTCCTGCGTGGGCAGGGACGCGGATGGCAAGGACGCCGATGGCACGGACGGTACGGACGCGGACGGCAAGGGTGCCGACGGCAGGCCGGACAGGCCGGGCACGGGAATCTCCGGCACCTCGGGCACACCCGGGACGTCCGGTACTGCCGGAGCGGTCAGCGGCAGCGGCGGCAGAGGGGGCAGCGAAACCCCGGGCAGGGACGTGAGCAAGGGGCCGCCGGAAGGCCGCCCGGCGTCCGTATCGGCCTGCGGCGAGGCGGTGGGAGCGGGGGCGGTCGGCGCAGGGCCACCGCCCGACTCCCGCGCATCCCCCGCCTGTGACACCGCCGGGGACGCGGGACGCGGCGAGCCGGGCCCGTCGCTGTCATGGACGTGCGGCAGCAGGATCAGGCCCGCGAACGCCAGCGTCGCCGCCGTCGAGGCCACCGCCACCGCCTGGGCATGCCCGCCGCGCGGGCGGCCGTGCCCGATCAGCCACAGAGCCCCGCCCAGCGTGGCGGCCAGCGAATGGCGCAGGGTCCTGCGGGCCCGCGCCAGCAGCGACTCGACCGTCCGGTAGCTCAGCCCCATCTTCACGGCGACCTGGCCGACGTCCAGATCCTCGGACTTCAGCCACAGGGCCTCGGCCTGGCGGGCGGGTAGCTCACCGCTCCGTACCGCCAGCCACCGGGCCTCGGCGCGGTCGCAGACCGCCTCCTCGACCGGCACCGGGACCGGTGTCAGGAGCGTCGGCTGGCTGCGCACCTCGCTCTCCCGGTTGACCTGCCGGTAGCGGTCCACGCACAGCCGCATCGTCACCGTCGTCAGCCATGCGCCGAGCCGCTCGTCGTCCAGTTCCGGGTGCTCGGCGGCGCGCAGCATCGCCTCGTGTACGGCGTCCTCGGCGTCCTCCAGACTCATGGACCTGCGCCGTGCCACCTTGAGCAGCTGCTCGCGGTGGCTCCAGGCACGCTGCCACCGGTCGTCGGCCTCGTCTGTGTCCGTCGCCATGAGGGCCCCTTCGCGCTCACCCGGCCGGGCAGGTGCGTAGGCCCGGCGCGGGGGAGATTACCGCCCGGTATCCGGGCTTGTGGAGGGGGAGGCGCGCATCGATTCCGTTCCGTTGCTGGTCAGCCCGCCGAGCCCGGGCAGCTCGCCGATGGGATCCGGGACGGTCGGCAGCGGCAACGAGGGCTCCGTGGCGGCTGTGCCGCTCTTCGACGGCGAGGGTGAAGGGGCGGGCGTGGGCGAGGAGTTGGGCGCGGGGGACGCGCCCGCCGGGTGGGCGGGAGCCGCGGCGGACGCAGCCGGCCGCGGTCTCGTGGGCGCCGTCGGCTTCGGGCGGACGGCCGGTCCGGCACCCTGGTCCGGCACAACCCGGTGGCCTTCGAGGTAGTACGTGAACCACGCCCTGACCGTGCGCAGATACGCACCGGAGCGGTTGTAGCCGAGAATCGCGCGGTCCAGGTCCGCCGCCCGGGAGAGATCGCGCCCGCCCGCGCACAGGTAGTGCCCCGCCGCGAGCGCCGCGTCGTAGATGTTGCCCGGATCGCTGTGTCCGTCGCCGTTGCCGTCGGCGCCCCAGACGGCCCAGGTCGAGGGGATGAACTGCATCGGGCCGACGGCACGGTCGTACGCGGAGTCCCCGTCGTACAGCCCGCCGTCGGTGTCCCTGATCACGGCGAACCCCTTCCCGTCCAGCCGCGGGCCGAGGATCGGGGTGAGCGTCGTGCCGTCCGCCCGCACCCGGCCGCCGCGCGCCTGCCCGGACTCGACCTGCCCGATCGCGGCGAGCAGCTGCCAGCGCAGACGGCACCCCGGCCTGCTGTCCGCGAGCTCGTCCTCGGCCTGCCGGTAGGCGGCCAGGACGGTGGCGGGCAGTGCCCCGCCCACCGGTGCGCCGCTCTCGGCGTCGTGTGCCGCGCCGCGCGCCCGCAGGGGCGGAAGCTCGGTGCGGTACGGGGTGTCTCCGGAGACGCTCGGCCCGGGCGGGGCCGGCCGAACCGTCGCCGGGGCCGGTGCGTGCGCCGCCGTTCCCGGTGCCTGTGATGCGGTCAGTGCCGCCATGGCTGCCGTGACGACCACGCTCGCGTGGACACCTCTGAGCTTGCGCCCTGTCATGATGCAGACCCCTCCCAGTGCGCTGCTCTGCGCCCCGTTCACCTGCTCTACGCGGCAGCGGCGTCCGTCCGTCGCGACGTGTCGTACCTTTTCCGGAGCTTTTCGGGAGCTGTTCCGGGCCGGGAGGCCGACGACTGCGCCGAAGTGCGCGGCTAACGTGGGGGCATGGTGCGACTGAGAGTGGAGTTCACGACCGAGCCGTTCGACCTGGACGAGCCGCCGGCGCACGCGCTGGCCGTCCGCGAGGTCGTCCAGAGCGCGGATCTGGACAAGGTGGATGTGGGCCCCTTCGGCAATACGGCCGAGGGCGGCGCCGACGAGGTGCTGAGCGCGGTGGACATGCTGCTGCGCACGGCCCTGGCCGCGGGGGCCACCCGGGTCTCGCTGCAGGTCAACGTCGTGGAGGGCGAGGCATGACCGGGCCCGCCGACCACGCACTCGCACAGGCGGTCAAGCCGCTCGTGGACGCCATGGGGGGCGAGCTGCTCGCGCCCGGTGAGGCCCGCGAGGACGATGTCGTACTCAGCTGGGAGGGCGAGGAGGTCCTCGCCGTACGACTCCCGCAGCTCGCGGACTCTCTCGACCACATCCTGGCCGCCATGGAGCGCAGGCACGGCATGCCGCTGTCGGAGCTGGACCGCAAGACCAAGCAGCTGGTGGTGCGCACCCTGGAGGCGCGCGGCGCGTTCTCCGTACGGCACGGTGTGGAGACGGTGGCCGGTGCGCTCGGCGTCAGCCGATTCACCGTCTACAACTACCTGAACCGGGAAACAAAGACGCGGGCGGAGAGCCCGTAGGCGGCCGTCGGTTTCCCCCGGGAGCCGACCGTCCTACAATTTCGCGTGCATCTCTTCGGGTTTCCATTCAAGGCATTTGCAGGAACTCCATGACGGAGCTTCATTCTGCTGTTCCGGCGACGGAATGTTCTCGGCTGCCGGCGGCGCGGGCAATGGTTCCAGGGGGAAAGTGGTCTGCGCTGCGAGAACTGCCCTGAGACGTCGGCGGCGTTCCAGCTCTTGCAGGTCCGTGCGCCACATCCGGCCGGCCGGAGGCGGAGACATGGCCGCCAGTACGGTGCACACCGCACCGAAGATCAGAGCGGTCCACAGCAGGATGTCTTTCACAACAGTTCTCTCCCATGTGAGGGCATGCTGAGAGGCGAATTGCCTTTACGGGGGTGGCAGGGGCGGGCATCGGCCGCCTGCTCGGCGTCTTCTGGGCGCCGGTTTGCGATGACATCCACATAACGCCTTGGTCTATGCCAAGTTACGTGAGGGCTGTGCGATGTGGGCCGTTAGGGGTAGTTCCTATTTATGGTCCGGTGGCATTTATGAATGTCCGTCCGTACGACGCCCGGCGTGGCACCCTGCATGGCTCGCCGTGAGCTGGACATGCCAACCCTGCCCGCCCGGCGGTTCTGTGCCACCGTGGACCTTCTGGATGCCCGGACGGCAGCTTGCGCGTTGCCGAGTTTTCAACAAAGTGTTGACGTCGTGTTGCCGGAGGGCGTTAGCTGTCCGCAGCCCGTCCAACGCACAGCGAAAAACAGCCACGGAGGCTCCCGTGACTTCAGGACCACACCCCCTGTCGGGGGCGGCCCCAGAAACCCCAGCGGGCCTCGCCCGGTTCAACGCCTCACAGGACAGCGCGGCCCTGGCCGCGCTGCACGAGGTGTGCGCCAGTTCGGCATGGGGGAGCAAGCTGCTCGCCCAGCGTCCGTACGCCACCGCGGAGGCCCTCTTCGACGCCAGTGACGCCGCCATGGCCGAACTGACCGCCGAGGATCTGGCCGAGGCGATGGCGGGGCATCCGCCGATCGGCCGCCCGAAGCCCGGGGACCCGACCTCCTCCCGTGAGCAGAGCGGGATGTCCGGGGCCTCCGAGGAGCTCAAGGCTGAAATGCTGGAACTGAACCTGTCCTACCAGGACACGTTCGGGCACGTCTTTCTGATCTGCGCCACCGGCCGGACCGGTGAGCAGATGCGCGACGCGGTCCGTGAGCGGATCGGGAACTCGCCCGAGCAGGAGCGGGAAATCGTCCGCGCCGAACTGGGCAAGATCAACCGTATCCGGCTGACTCGTCTCGTAGAGGAAGAGAGCGCATGAGCACGGAAACCACCGCCTCGGTGTCCACGCACATCCTGGACACCAGCGTCGGACGCCCCGCCGAGGGCGTCGCCATCTCGCTCGCGGCCCGCAGCGGCCGGGACGCGGAGTGGGTGGCGCTCGGCGGATCCGCGACCGATGCGGACGGGCGCTGCAAGGACCTGCCGGCACTGCCGGAGGGCACCACCCACGTACGTCTCGACTTCGAGGTCGAGCAGTACTTCTCCAAGAAGCAAGCCGAGGCGCAGCAGGACGCCCCCCGCGTAAGGGACAGCGGTGCGTTCTTCCCCGAGGTGACGATCACTTTCGCCGTCACACCGGGCGAGCACTATCACGTACCGCTGCTGCTCAACCCGTTCGGCTACTCCGTTTACCGAGGGAGCTAGCAGACATGCCCACGATTCTCGGCCAGAACCAGTACGGCAAAGCAGAGAACCGCGTCGTCAAGATCACGCGGGACGGCGACACGCACCACATCAAGGACCTGAACGTCTCCGTCGCCCTCTCCGGCGACATGGACGACGTCCACTACTCCGGCTCCAACGCCAACGTCCTGCCGACCGACACCACCAAGAACACGGTGTACGCGTTCGCCAAGGAGTACGGCATCGAGTCGGCCGAGCAGTTCGGCATCCACCTGGCCCGTCACTTCGTGACCAGCCAGGAGCCGATCCACCAGGCGCGTATCCGCATCGAGGAGTACGCCTGGGAGCGCATCGAGACCTCGGACAGCAACTCCAAGTTCATCGGAGCCGACGAGGTCAAGCACTCCTTCGTCCGCAAGGGCCAGGAGACCCGCGTCACCCAGATCACCTTCGACGGTGAGAAGTGGCAGGTCATCTCCGGCCTGAAGGACCTCGTCGTGATGAACTCGACGAACTCCGAGTTCTGGGGCTACGTCAAGGACAAGTACACGACGCTCCAGGAGGCGCACGACCGCATCCTCGCGACCCAGGTGTCCGCCAGGTGGCGCTACAACTGGTCCTCGGACGAGGAGCGCATGCCCAACTGGGAGAAGTCCTACGAGCAGGCCAGGAAGCACATGCTCCAGGCCTTCGCGGAGACGTACTCCCTCTCGCTCCAGCAGACCCTGTACCAAATGGGCTCGCGGATCATCAACAGCCGCAGCGAGATCGACGAGATCCGCTTCTCACTGCCGAACAAGCACCACTTCCTGGTGGACCTCCAGCCGTTCGGGCTCAAGAACGACAACGAGGTCTACTTCGCGGCGGACCGCCCCTACGGTCTGATCGAGGCCACAGTCCTGCGGGACGGCATCGAGCCGCAGATCCCGCTCGACATGACCAACCTGTAGTACACCGCCGTACCCCCGACGCGTGCGCCGGCGTCAGGTACAGGGGGGAGAGCGGGGGCATCTGCGCAACAACAGCACCGCGGATCCGGTCGTCACCCCGCTCGACCCCCGGGTCCGTTCCACCAATGGGAAGAACGAGGACCCGCCATGGCGGCTTCGCGCATCGTCATCGAGAACTGTGCCATCGCGACCGTGGACGCGAACGACACCGAGTACGCCTCGGGTTACGTCGTCGTCGCGGACAACCGGATCGAATCCGTGGGAGCGGGCAAGGCCCCCGAGGGCCTGGAGAACGTGGTCCGCCGCATCGACGGCACCGGCCATCTCATCACCCCCGGCCTGATCAACACCCACCACCACTTCTACCAGTGGATCACCCGGGGTCTGGCCACCGACCACAACCTGTTCAACTGGCTGGTCGCGCTGTACCCGACCTGGGCGCGGATCGACGAGCCGATGGCGCGCGCGGCGGCCCAGGGCTCTCTCGCGATGATGGCCCGCGGCGGTGTCACCACCGCCATGGACCACCACTACGTCTACCCGCAGGGCTCCGGCGACCTGTCCGGCGCGATCATCGGCGCGGCGAGCGAGATGGGTGTCCGCTTCACCCTCGCCCGCGGCTCCATGGACCGCGGCACGTCGGACGGTGGCCTGCCGCCGGACTTCGCCGTCGAGACCCTCGAAGGCGCGCTCGCCGCCACCGAGGAGACGATCGACAAGCACCACGACGCCTCCTTCGACGCGATGACGCAGATCGCCGTCGCGCCCTGCTCCCCCTTCTCCGTCTCCACCGGACTGATGCGCCAGGGCGCCGAGCTGGCCCGCCGCAAGGGCGTACGGCTGCACACGCACGGCTCGGAGACCGTCGAGGAGGAGGAGTTCTGCAAGGAGCTCTTCGGGATGGGCCCGACCGACTACTTCGAGTCGACCGGCTGGCTCGGCACGGACGTGTGGATGGCCCACTGCGTCCACATGAACGACTCGGACATCGCCGCCTTCGCCCGTACGGGCACCGGTGTCGCCCACTGCCCGTCCTCCAACGCACGCCTCGCCGCGGGCATCGCCCGCGTCCCCGACATGCTGAAGGCGGGCGTCCCGGTCGGCCTCGGCGTCGACGGCACCGCGTCCAACGAGTCGGGCGAACTGCACACCGAACTGCGCAACGCGCTCCTCATCAACCGGCTCGGCCCTCACCGCGAGGCGGCGCTGAACGCCCGCCAGGCCCTGCGCCTCGGTACGTACGGCGGCGCCCAGGTCCTCGGCCGCGCCGACCAGATCGGCTCCATCGAGGCCGGCAAGATCGCCGACCTGGTGCTGTGGAAGCTGGACACGCTCGCCCATTCCTCCATCGCCGACCCGGTCATCGCGCTCGTCTTCGGCGCGGCCGCCCCGGTGACGCTCTCCCTCGTCAACGGCAAGACCGTCGTCGAGGACAACCACCTGACCACGGTGGACGAGGACGCCATCGCCCGCTCCGCGCGGGACGAGGCACAGCGCCTCGCGCGCATCGCCGCGCAGGACTGACCACAAGAAGTCCGGTCGAGGGGGACGGCCCTCGACCGGAGGCCGTGGACCCGAGCGGGGTCCATGGCAGCCGTGACCGGGTGGTGCGGCACCGCGTATCGGTGCCGCACCACCCGGGACGGTGACTCGTGTCTTCACACCCCGGAAGCACCGGGCTCACCGCTGCACCATTCGCACCACCTCCCTGCACCCGCGTCACCGCCAGACGCGCCACCGACCGGAGGAATCACCCGTGGCCGCACAGCCCAGGTTTCCGAAAGATGCAGTCGCAGAAGCAGAAGAAGCAGTTGCTGAAGAAGCAGTTGCTGAAGAAGCAGTTGCTGAAGATGCAGTCGCTGAAGAAGCAGTCGCAGCACCGGAGGGACAGCATCCGGTCGATGAGACCCTGCCCCCTCTGAAGATGTTCACCAGCGGACTGCAGCATGTGGCCGCGATGTACGCGGGCGTGGTGGCCCCGCCCATGATCGTCGGGCCCGCCCTGGGCCTGAGCGCCAAGGAGACCGCCTTCCTGATGGGGGCGAGCCTCTTCACGGCCGGTATAGCCACCCTCCTTCAGACCCTCGGCTTCTGGAAGGTCGGCGCCAGGCTCCCGTTCGTCAACGGAGTCTCCTTCGCCGGTGTGACGCCGATGATCGCCATCGGCAAGGACCGGGGAGCCGACGGCCTCACCGTCATCTTCGGCGCCATCATCGTCGCCAGCCTGCTGGGCTTCGTCCTCACTCCGTACTTCTCGAAGCTCGTACGCTTCTTCCCGCCCGTCGTCACGGGCACCGTCATCACCCTGATCGGTCTCTCGCTGCTGCCGGTCGCCTTCCGCTGGTCCCAGGGCGGCAACTCCACAGCGTCCGACTACGGTTCGATGAAGAACATCGGGATGGCCGCGCTCACCCTGGTCGTCGTGCTCGCCCTGCGTAAATTCCTGCGCGGGTTCCTGCAGCAGATCGCCATCCTGCTCGGCCTTGTCGTCGGCACGGTCATTGCCGTCCCGATGGGGATGACCAGCCTCGACGCCATCAAGAACGCGGACGTGGTGGGCTTCCCGACGCCGTTCCACTTCGGTGCCCCGCAGTTCGAGATCGCCGCGATCGTCTCGATGTGCATCGTGATGCTGGTCTGCATGACCGAGTCCACGGCCGACATGCTCGCCCTCGGCAAGATCGTCGACCGGCCGGCGGACGAGCGGACCATCGAGGGCGGTCTGCGCGCCGACACCCTCGGCAGTGCGATCAGCCCCCTGTTCAACGGCTTCATGTGCAGCGCCTTCGCCCAGAACATCGGCCTGGTCGCGATGACGAAGGTCCGCAGCCGGTTCGTCGTCGCCGCGGGCGGCGGCATCCTGATCGTGCTGGGGCTGTGCCCGGTCGCCGCCTCTGTGATCGCCCTGGTCCCGCTGCCGGTCCTCGGCGGCGCGGGCATCGTGCTCTTCGGCTCGGTCGCCGCCAGCGGCATCCAGACGCTGGCCTCGGCGGCCCTGGAGAAGGGCGAGAACGCGCTGATCGTCGCGGCTTCCGTCGGCGTCGGGCTGATCCCGATCGCCGCGCCGGAGTTCTACCACGCCTTCCCCAAGGACGCGCTCGTCGTCCTCGACTCGGGAATCTCCACCGGGTGCATCGTGGCGATCGTCCTCAACCTCGCCTTCAACCACCTGGGGAGGAAGAGGAGTTCGGAGGGCCCGGTGACCACCCCGACCGGCCACGAGGCGGTCGCGGTCCACTGACGCGCACGGAGGGCCGGGTGTCCGCGCGGACACCCGGCCCTCCGGCTTTGCCATAGGCACTCAACGCGTCAGTCGATGTGGAAGCTGTCGCCGTACACCTTCCAGTCGAGCGGTGTGTTGAGGTTGAAGTTGTTGTTCCTGACGAAGACGCGCTGGGCCGTGTCGACCCGGCTGGTGTCCTCGTGCGCCTCCTCCTGTTTCATCGCCCAGACCCGGGCGTCGAGGAAGGCATTCAGATACGTCTTCTCGTCGCCGCCCTGAGCGGGCGGCTTGGCCTTGGCGAGGGCCTTCTTGCGGATACTGCTGAAGCTGGTGGAGTCGCCGCCGTCGCCGTGCATCACGATCGCGTCGTAGTAGATGAACTGGCCGAGGACGCCGATGCCGTCCTGCTTGCCGCGCTTGACCGCGGGGTTGAAGTAGACCCGGTCGCGCTCGTCGTTCTGGGCCTTCTTGAACTCCGAGTCCTGGGCCGCCTTCTTCCAGTCCTTGGTGAAGTTCGGGTCGAGCCCTTCGTGCGAGTCGCTGCCGTCGACCTCGCGCAGCGCGGGCAGGTACTTGGCCAGTACGTTCCCGGGCTTGCGGTCGGTGTAGAGCTCGACGAGGTCCAGCATGTCGCCGGTGCCGGAGCAGAAGCCGATGATCCCGGCGGTGTAGCCGCGGCCGTCGTCGATGTCCTCGATGTACTTGTACTGGGCCTTCCAGTCCAGCGAGGAGTTCTCCGCGCTGGAGACGATCTGCATGGCGATCTCCTTCTTCGCCGGGTCGTCGAGGCCGGTGGCGGCCGGGGCGGGGGCCGCTGACACCTCGGTGGAGCCGTCGGACGTGGCCGCGACGGCGGTGGCCGGCACGGCGAGAAGTGCCACGCCGAGCGCGATACGGGGGAGGAACCTGAGCGGACGTGGGGCGCGTACGTGGGGGGTGAGCACCTTGCCTCCATGGGGAGTTCGTCGTTCCGGTGTTCTGTTAGGAAGCTTTCCTATCAGAGTGCGGAAGTGACGTACACCCCTTTCGCCACACGGAAGTTGGGCGGAAGCAAGGCCCGGGAACTCGGCCGAGGACTTCGGCCCGGGAGCTCAGCCGAGGAGTTCGGTGCTGCTCGAAGGCTCCACCCGCGGCTGCCCGTTGAGGCGGTGCCGCTCGATGGACGAGCGGCGGTAGACCTCCTCGCGGACCCGCTGGATCTCGCCGATCGGCCGGTGGTCCTCACGGGTGCGCCACGGCGTGATCGACGTGCCGTCCGCGGCGGCCAGGTTCTCCTCGTCGCCGATGTCCTGCCGTGGAATGGCGATCGTCGCTACCTTCACCCAAGGCGACAGCTGCTCGGGCCACTCCACCGAGGTGTTGTCCACCGGCATCCGCGCCAGATCCGCGTTGAGCTGCACCTGCAGCTCGAAGACATGGTCACGCTCGGCGGCCTCCGCCACGAGCGTGTTGCGGAACGCCTCGCCGTCAGCCCGCACATCGACCGTCAGATGCGTGACGGGCGAGACCGGCACCGTGCGCACCTTCGCGATGTGGTCGCCGTAGCGGAAGGCGCCCATGCTGTTGTACGTGTACGAGAAGAGGTTCTGCCGCGGGACCTGGGTGAACGACAGCATCGCGAACAGCTCGTCCCACAGCCACTCGTCCGAGGTCTCCAAGGTTCCCCGCCTGGTGAGGAATTCGCCCATCCACGACTTACGCCGCGCAGGGTTCACCAGGGCGTCGGGAAGCTCGGCGAACAGCTCCTCGATGACCATGTAGTCGTACGCCGTGTTGGCGAAGAAGACCTTGTTGTTGATCAGGTTGAGGTCGAAGGTCGTCGCCTCGGCCTCGTCGGCGAGCAGCGAGGCGCCGGGCACGCCGAACATCTTGATGCCCATGCCGCAGGCCGCGCCGAGCAGCGAGTCGGCCCGCAGATGGCCGAGCCCGTTGGAGTAGCGCACGACCGCGTCGTAGGTGCCGGGTTCGGCGAAGATCCCCTGGGTGTACGGGCCCGGGACCTCACCGACCGTGACGGTGGCCTTGACCAGCCCGTAGGTCTTGCCGTGGGCCGTCCTGACCGCGCGGCCCACGTGCTGCCGCTCGACGGACTCCCGGGTACGCATGGCGACGTTGCGGACGACCTCGTCCAGTTCCTGCTGGTAGGTGGGCCGCTCGACGGGGGTGTACGTCTCGTACCTGACGAATTCCATGGCGGGCTTCTCCTTCGCCGCGTCCTGCATGGCTGTGTCCTACAGGAAAGGTAGCCCGCTATTCAGTTGTGCACAACATAACTGCTTGTGATGGGTCCCACTCGAGGCGCGCGTTGCATCCCTAGTCCGCGTCGATGTGCTCGATACGGTAGCTGTCGCCGTAGACCTTCCACTCCAGTGGCGTGTCGAGGCCGAAGTTGTTCTTGTCGACGAAAACGCGCTGGGCCGTCTCGATGCGGCTCGTGTCCGTGTGCGAGGGCTCGCGGCCGATCGCCTCGACGCGCGCGTCCAGGAAAGCATTCAGATACGCCTTCTCGTCGCCGCCGCTCGCGGGCGGCTTCGCGGTCCGCACGGCCTGCTCGCGCATGGTGCGGAAGCCGACCGACCCCTCGCTGTCGCCCGACCCGTGCATCACGTAGGCGTCGAAGTAGATGAACTGCCCCAGCGCGCCGAGCCCGTCGAGCTCGGCCTGGCGCACCGCGGGCGAGAAGTACAGCCGGTCCCGCTCGGCGTCCTGCGCGGCACGGAACGCCGGGTCCGAGACGGCGGCGCGCGCCCACGCGTCGGTGAAGGGCTGCCCGAGGCCCTTGTGGGAATCGCTGCCCTTGACCGAGCGCAGCGCGGGCAGGAACGGCGCCAGGATGTTGTTGGGCCTGGCCTTCGTATAGCGCTCGACGACGGCGAGCATGTCGCCGGTGCCGGAGCAGAAGCCGATGATTCCGGCGGTGTAGCCGCGGCCGTCGCCGATGTCTTCGATGTACTTGTACTGGGCCTTCCAGTCCAGCGAGGAGTTCTCCGCGCTGGACACCAGCTGCATCGCGATGTCTTTCTTCGCGGGGTCGTCCAGGCCGACGGGCGCGGCCGGTTCGTGGTCCCCGGAGCCCGCACAGGCGGCGAGCGTCAGCAGTGACATCAGCAGCAGCGCGAGCAGCGCCCTGGCCATGGACTTCACGGCACAACCCCTTCCTGGGGTCAGCGCCCCGGCCACGCCATGAGGTTACTGAACAGTTCCGCCTGCTCGATCGCGTCGTCCAGCGCGTGATGGGTGTGTCGCCGCCGGGAGAGCAGCTCCCGCGGCATCGTGCCCTTGGCGACGGCACGCAGCGGGAGCCGCGCCTTGGTCGCGTACAGGGTCTTCATGTCCAGGCACCCGGAGTGCCCGAAGGGGCTCGCCCCGGTGAAGCGGATCAGATACCAGTACAGAAAGGTCCAGTCGTACGAGGCCGGATAGCCGCACATCACCGGCTGGGCGCCCGCGCTCACCTCACGCACCCAGTCGCCGAACTCTCCCAGCGCGGTGGCCGGTTCACTGCCCTCTGCGATCAGCCGGTCCCGGTCGAGTCCGCTGACGGCCAGGGCCTCGGGCACGAAGTCCTCGCTGATGGGGCGTAGTTCGCGGTAGAAGGTGTACGCCTCGGGGTCCTCCGGTACGTAGCCTTCGGCATCCTGGCGACCCGCCACCGCCGCGCCGAAGCTGATCATCGAGTAGGGGCCGGGGATCGGGCCGTCGGCCTCGATGTCGACGGAGATGTAGAGACTGGGTTTCACGCGACGTGCCATACCGGGAGCATCGCATCGGCGCCGCTCCCGGCACATCGGGTTTTCGCGCGAGCCGCCCGGCCCTGGTCGCGCTCTGGCCCGGGCCAGGCGCCGGCCGTCGCCCCGGTCAGTCGCCCGGCCGCCAGTCGGGCCGACGGCCGCTGAAACCGATGACCTGGTCCAGCAGCGGCGCGTCGTCGGGCACGGCGACGACCGGGCCGAACATCCCGTCCCGGCTCGGGTCGTCCCCCGTCGGCCGCATCAGCTCGTACGACACCTGAAGGCTCGCATCGGACGGCTGGTACTCCTGCCCGGTGGCCCGGGCCAAGTCCCAGCCGTGGACGACGAGTTCGTTGATGGCGACGCGTCCGGCGACGGCCGCCGGCAGAGCGACGCCGCCCGCCCGGGTCGCGCCGTCCCATGCGCCCGGCCGGTCCCAGGCCTCCGCCAGCTCGTCCAGTCGCCGGGGGAGCACCGTGCGCCAGTCGTCGCGTAGCACCGGCAGGACGGAGCCCGGGTCGGTGTCGGTCGTTGGCCCGAGGTCCTTCCGCGCGGCGTCCCGGAAGGCCGTGGACAGGCCGACGACATGGCCGAGCAGCTCCCGTACGGCGTACTTGGGACAGGGCGTCGGATCCCCGAGCCGCTCGTCGCCTATGCCGTCGATCAGCTGCGCCACGGCGTGGGCGGCGGGGCGGAGGTCGGGGAATGCGGTCTGTGCAGTGGTGTCCATGTAGAGGAAGACCGCACCGCCCGCCAAAACTCATCGCCGAAGACGGCCCCGCTCGTCGCCGACCTTGAAGGCGATCAGTAGATGACCGCCGGGCGCCAGCACCCGGTGGAACGCTGCCCGTGTCGGCTGTCAGCCGCCCTGTCTGTGCCCGATCACCAGCTCGCGCGCCTGCTCCCCGTCGCCCGGCTCGCGGGACCCCTTGTCCTCCACCGTGAAGTGCTCCTGGAGGCCCTGAACGAGCCGCTCGATGTCCTTCGGGTGACCGAAGACGAGCGCATGGACGTCTTCGGAGAGCAGAACCGGTTCGTGGAGGGGGCGCTGCCTGCCTACGTCGAAGGGCAGGGCGGACACCACGGGACCGCCGCCGTCCGAGACGATCCGACCCGCCCCGGGCGGCGCAAGGGCAAGCTCGAAGATCGCGCTCAGCGTCTCGTAGACGAGGCCACCTGCCCGCGTGGGGTCGATGTGCACGCGGACGGTTCCGGGTGCGTGGTGGCCCGCGGACTTTCTTTCCTTCGGTCGCAGCCGCATGCCTCAAGCATCTGACCAGCGGCATTCATCCGCCATCCGGGCGGTTACGTCTTCGAGACGAGGCGCCGTGCGAGCCATGCGCCGCGTATGGGCTGTGCGCCGCGCCACAAAGCCTCGGCGCTTGACCTTGTAGTTGCTGTAAGGGCGAACATGGCGCCATGTTGTCCATCAGCGAATTCAGTGAAATGTGCAACCTGTCGCCGCAGACGCTGCGGTTCTACCACTCCGAGGGTTTGCTCGTCCCAGCCGAAGTCAACGAGCAGACCGGCTACCGCTCCTACATGTTTGAGCAGGTCGAACAGGCCATGCTGATCACCGTCCTGCGCGGCACGGGGATGAGCGTCAAGCTCGTCAGGCGTGCTCTCGACGAGCCGGACGCGGCACCCGCCCTGTTGCAGCAGCACAGCACGGAAGTGCAGCTCCAGCGGCGGGCCCAGGACGAGGCGATCAGCGAAGCTCAGGAGCTCTTCAGCCTGTGGCCGCAGGCCCGCCTGCGCCACGCACCCGAGACGAACGTGGTGTCGAAGCCGGTACCCGGCCCGACGGCTGGGCCTCACCCGTTCGACTGGGACGCAGCCGATGCCGCCGTCACCGCCACCGTTCAGGAGGTGGTCAAGACCGTGGTGTCGTGCGGAGCCGTTGTGTCGGGGACCCCATGGCGAGCCTTGGCAGCCGAGACCTCCGAGCAGAAGAGGCAGATACTCACCGGCGAAGGGCCGTGCTGGCTGGTGAAGGTCCCCGTCACGGCGGACGAGAAAGCGGTCGCCGCTCTGCCCGGCGACGTCGAGGTGCAGATCTTCGAGGCCCGGGACGAGCTGTCGATATTCATCCCCGGCAAGAGCTCGATGGCCAAGTACGGCACCGCGCTCTCGCGCCTGGTCATGCATCCCCTCGAGGCCGCCTACGTCGACATCTCCCGCATGCGCCATCTGCTGCACGACGCAGGCGTGGAAACCGCCGCGGCAATCTGCAAGCTCGACGGGACAAACGCTGACGGATGACCTGACGAGCGGCGGCCCCCGCGCACCGAGAAGCATCGAGAGACAGGCGCCCCGTACACAGACCGGAGCCGGATCAGGGCGGCCTGGAAGGTATGACCCGTCCAACGACCCCGCAGGGACCCGCGCTGTTTCCTACGCTGGGAGATGTGACCACTAGCCTCACCCCCAGCGCAGGCCTTGACCTCTTCCTCCAGGAGGCCACCGGTTTCGGCAGCCCTTCCTCCGCCCGGATCGCCGACGCCGTGCTGACCCTGCTCGTACTCAGAGGTGCGGACCGCCGGACCGGCCTGCCGGAGCCGACCCCCGAGCTGGTCCGGCAGGTGCTCCACCAGGATGTGCCCGTCCTGGTCTGCGTGACCGAGTCCGAGTTGCCCGTTGCCCCCGCCGTCATGCGCGCGCTCGCCGAGCTTGTACGGGCCAGGGGCAGGCTGAACACGAAGCGTCACGCCCGGCTGCTGGCCGCCATCGACGAGGCCGTGCCGGAATTCCGGCGGGCGATGGCCGATCCGGGCAATCTGACCTGGCCGCGCTGGTACGCGTCGCTGATGCGGGCCGACGGAACACCCGTCGACGACCCCGAGGCGGTGCTGCGCCGGCTTGACGCGCACGAACGCACTCCACGGGCCGACCGCCCCGCCCTGCCCGCCGGGGTGGAGCGGGCGGATGTCACCGGACGGACCGTCGTCACACAGATCCTCCTGGCCGAGACCCTGCTGAGGGCCTTCGCCCGCGATCTTGAGCAGCCCTCGCCCGCCGGGCCGCTGCTGCCCGGTCTGCCCCTGGAGGCGGTGGAGGTGGATCCGGAGGAAGGGCTTCCGGGTGAAATGCGCCGTATCGCGGGCACGTTGATGGACCGCTGGACGGCCGCCGGACTGTCCGACGCCTTCTCGGGGCCGTACGCGCATCTCGCCCCCGGCCCCGAGGACTCGCCCCACCTCGTCCTTGCCGACGCGCTGCTCGATCAGCACCTCAGTTACTACGGCGACTCCGGTCTCCCGGTCCCGCCGCCGCCCGCGCTGCCCGCGCCGCTGGAACTACGCGGCCTGCTCCAAGAAGCCCCGCTGCCCACCCTCCTCTCGGCAGCCGCCGACGGGCCGGACCTCGTCGACGAGGAGGTGCGTCACCTCGCGGTCGCCTGTGGCCTGCTCCAGCAGGACGGCATGCTGACGACACCGGGCCCGGCCGCCGGGATCTGGGCCGATGGCACCCCGCAGGAACTCACCGAACTCGCGGCGGACATCCTCGCCACGGCCGTCGGACGTCTCACGGAGGATCCAACCCTGGACCCGGAGTACGCCGACGACGCGGCGCACCTGCTGTACGCCCTGTACGAGCGCGGCTGCACCGCCGAGTCCGTGGCGCGCAAGGCCGCCGAGTACAACGACTGGCTGATTGACCCGGCTGTGGAGAACAGGCCTGTGCCGGTCCCGGACAGCGCCCCGGCCGAGTACGCGACCCCGGCTCCGCAGGAGCTGTCCGAGCTGCTCGGCCTCCCCACCCTGGATGACGAGGACCGGACGGAGCTCGACGCTCCCGCCCGGGCGCTCGCCGCCGTCGTCGACCGGCTTTCCGCCACCGGCGCTGTCTTCCGGACCGGTGACGCTTTCGGTCTGACCCCCCTTGGTGTCGCCTCGGTCCGCCACACGCTCAAGGCCTGTGCGGTCGCCGCGCCGGACCGGGACACGGTCACCGGCTGGGAGTCGGCCACCCTCGTCGAAGCGGCCCGGCTCTGGCCCCGGGACGCCACCACCCGGGCCTTCACCGACTGGCTGACCGCCCGCGAGAACACCCCCGAGGCCTGGGACGAAGTCCTTGGCGCCCTCGCCGCCACCAAGCCGGGCACCGACGAAGCGAGTCTCACCCGCGCCCTGTTCACCTGTCTGGACGCCTCAACCGCACCGCCGGCAGCCCTGCGCGGACAGCTCGCCGACCCCGCGCTCGGCGCGTACGCCTTCCAGGCGCTGCGTGCCCGCGGAGAGCAGGCGGATGAACGGCAGGTCCCTTTGAGCGCGCGGGCCGCCCTCGTGCTGGACGACCTGAACGCGGGCCACCACCAGGACCGCCTCGCTGAACCCGGGCTCGCCCCGAGTTCCCTGGTGACCGCGTTCGACGCGGTCGGCACCACGTGGCCGGGTGGCCCGGGGGCTTTGATCGCCGCGCTCGCCGACGCCGATGCCAACCGTGCGCACCATGTGCTGGCTGACCTCGGTGACCGTCATTCGGCCCCCGGCATCGCGGCTGTCGCCCGTCGCACCGCCGCGGCGACCGACCCGCTGAGGACGCGGTCGAAGAAGAACCGCAGACGCTGATCCGCCCCTGCGAGGCAGATCCGACGTCGGGGCACCCTCAGAAGGACGTCTCCCGCACACTCGCCCGGTCCGAGGGAACGGTCGATGCCGTGATTTCCGAGCGGTGCCGGTCGCCCGCGAACGTCACCGTCAGAGTGTCCGGCGCACTCTGAGTGGTGCTCGCCGTGAAGCCCTGGTTCGGCACCGCCGAGATGAGGCACACCCCGCCGCTTCCGTAGCGCACGGTGGCCTTCCCTCCCTGGGACGTGATGGTGTGCACGCCCGAGCCGCCCTCATCGCAGCCCACGCCGCCCGGGTTCGCCCCGGACTGCTCCTGTGAAGGCGGGGGAGTGGTGCGGGTCACGGGCGACGCTGTGGGGGGTCTGTCGGTCTTCCTGGGCGGCTTCGGCCTGGGCGACGACCGGCTCGGGGTGGGCTCGGGGCTCGGGGAGGCGCTGGGAGTCGCCGACGCCCGCGGCGAGGCGGTGAAGTCCTTCGCCGCCGACTGGGCGACCGGCGCCGTCGGCCTGGTCGAACCCACCACGAAATGGACCGTGATCATGACGGCCGTGACGCTGGCCGCCGTGCAGGACAGCCAGATGAGCACGTAGCGCAGGTACCGGGACACGACACCATCTTGGCGGACCCGCTAACGTGCCTGCTCATGGCCTCCGTACTTGTCGTCGAGGACGACCCAGTCATCCGGGCCGCGCTGATCGAGGTCCTCACCGGACACGGGTACGCGGTGAAGACCGCCCACCAGGGTTTCGAGGCGCTGCGGCAGATCACCCAGGGCCCGCCCGACATCGTCGTGCTGGACCTCGGACTGCCCGACCTGGACGGTCTCGACGTGCTGCGGATGATCCGGGGCATCTCGCGGGTACCTGTACTGGTCGCCACGGCCCGCGACGACGACACCGAGGTCATCAGGCTCCTCAACGCCGGAGCCGACGACTACATGGTCAAGCCCTTCTCGGGCGGCCAGCTCGCCGCCCGGCTCGCGGCCGTACTGCGGCGGTCCGGGCCGGCCGCGGACGACGGCAACCGGCAGCAGGTCCTCCAGGTCGCCGGTCTCAGGATCGACCCGCTCGCCCGAACCGCACACCTCGACGGCGGCGAACTCTCCCTGACCCGGCGCGAGTTCGACCTGCTCGCCTACCTCGCGCAGAACGCCGACCAGGTCATATCCCGAAAGCGCATACTCGCCGAGGTGTGGCAGCAGCCCTATCTCGAGGACCAGACGGTCGACGTCCACCTCTCGGCGCTGCGCAGGAAGCTGGGTGAAAAGGCCGCGCATCCGCGCTATCTGCACACCGTGCGCGGAATCGGGATCAAGCTGGTCGCCTCGCCGTCATGAGACGCGCCCTCGCAGGGATCTCCCTGGCCGCGACGCTGATGGTCGCGCTGTCCTTTCTCGTCCCGCTCGCACTGCTCGTACGCGAACAGGCCCGGGACCGGGTGACCACCGCCGCCGAGCAGCGTGCGGCGGCTCTCTCGCCCGTACTCGCCCTGACCACCAGACGCGCCGATGTGCAGCAGGCGGTCTCGGGCCTGGGCTCGGACGACCGGCTCGCCGTAAGGCTCCCGGACGGCGGGCTCGTCGGCACCCTGCACGCCCCGCAGGAGGCGCTGAAACGCGCGGTGGGCAAGCGGGAGACGCTGGCGCTCGACACCGCCGAGGGATGGGTCTATCTCCAGCCCGTCGTCCTCGCCGAGAACCGGGTGGCGGTCGTCGAGGCGTACGTGCCCGCCGGGGATCTGACCCGGGGCGTGTGGGCCTCGTGGGGCGTCATGTCACTGCTCGCGCTCGGCCTGGTGGGCGGCTCGGTGCTGGTCGCCGACCGGCTGGGCGCCCGGGTCGTCCGTTCTTCCAGGAGCCTGAAGCGTGCCTCGCTGGCCCTGGGTTCGGGGGACCTCGACGTACGGGTGGATCCGGACGGTCCGCCGGAGCTCCAGGAAGCCGGGGCCGCGTTCAACACCATGGCCGACCGGGTCGTCGAGCTGCTCGCCATCGAGCGGGAGATGGTCGCCGATCTCTCGCACCGGCTCAGAACCCCTCTGACCGCGCTGTACCTGGAGGCGGATCTGCTGGGTGGTTCACCCGGCGCCCGGCGGATCACGGAGGCCGTCTCGCAGTTGGAGAGCGAACTCGACTCGATCATCACCGCCGCGCGCACCCCGCTGGCCGCAGGACCCGTGAACGGGACAATTCCGGCGCGCCCCTGCGAGCTGACCGAGGTGGTGGCGATGCGGCTCGAGTTCTGGTCGGTGCTCGCCACCCAGCAGGAGCGGTTGTACGAGCGCTCCTTCACGCCGCGCCGGACGCCCGTACGGTTCCCCGAGGACGACCTCGCCGCGGTCGTGGACGCGCTGATCGGGAACGTCTTCCGGCACACTCCGCAGGGCACTGCCTTCGCCGTACGCGTGGAGCGCACCGACCGGCACGTGCTGCTCACGGTCGAGGACGCGGGTCCCGGCGTTGCCGACCCGGACGCCGCGCTCACCCGGGGTGTCAGCGTCGGCGGCTCCACGGGCCTCGGCCTGGACATCGTGGCGCGCGCGGCCTCCGCGGCGGGCGGGGAGCTGGAGATCACCCGCGCGGCGATGGGCGGGGCCCGGGTGCGGGTGTCCTTTGGGCTGGCGCGCGACGAGCTGTAGCCGCTCCGGCTACCTGCTTGCGGCTAGCGGCTTGCGCCGAAGTCCTGCGTCCACCAGGGGCCACCGTCGCCGAAGTGCACGCCGATGCCTATCTCTTTGAAGGAGCAGTTGAGGATGTTGGCGCGGTGGCCGGGGCTGTTCATCCACGCGTCCATGACGGCCGCGGCGTCGGACTGCCCCTGGGCTATGTTCTCGCCCAGCGTGGACCAGGCGTATCCGGCCGCCTCGACGCGTCCGGCCATGGTCGATCCGTCGGGCCCGGTGTGGGACATCACGCCCGAGTCGGCCATGACGTCGCTGTAGTCGTCCGCGGCCTTGGTGAGCTTCGCGTTCGAGGTCAGCGGCGAGCAACCGGCCGACGCGCGCTCCTTGTTGACGAGCGCGAGGACCTGCGCCTCGGCGCCGTTCGACGACCCGCCGTCGTCGCCCGAGCCGCTGCCCGACCGCGCGGTAGGCCGACTCGCTTCACCGGCGCCGCTCCCGCTCTGGGCCTTCACGGTCGGGGTCGGAGTCGGGGTCGCCGTCCGCTTCGGCTTGGCGGAAGCCGTCACACGCGGGCTCGGGGAGGCGCTGGCGCTGGGTATCGCCGAGGGAGAGGCAAGGGGCGACGCGCTGCCCGCGGCGGCCTGGCCGTCCGCCGGTCCGGGAAGGTCGGCCGCATCCGTCGTAACCTTGCCCGCCGAGCCGCTGTTGCCGCCGCCCATGGCAAGGGTGACGCCGACGCCCGTCGTGACGGTGATCGCACCGAGCGCCAGAACGACATTGCGCGCCCGCAGCCCGTTCTTGGGGCGGGCGTGGGAACGGGGCTGGGGGCTGGCGGCTCTTCGGGAACCCATACGTGCAACACCTCGGAAGGAAGACGGCTGAGCGAGCGGGATCCCGGCAGACGCAGCGCGCCCACCGGGATCACGGTGGGGGGTTGCCGAGAGCGTATGCCGGTCCGTGCGTCAAAAGGCCCTGGGGAAGGGCTTCTTCAAGAAGCCATAAGAAAGCCATCAGGCTCCGGCAAGGTACGCCGGGCCAAATGGCCGTGCCGTGGCGGGGGAACAATCTGCCGGGAGGGAGCTACTGCCGCACGAAGTGCACCTCGCGCCGCGCCCACGATCGCAGGAGCTCGCCGAATCCGTCCGGGACCGGGAGGGCAGGCAGAGCGGTCGCACCCTCGTTGTGGCGCGCCTCCAGGTAGGGGGCGAGGCCAGCCAGCGGGCCGAGAACCTCGGGCAGATGCTGCGGGCGCGGGTCCTGGCTCGCCTCGATCGAGGTGAGAAGCAGGACGGCAGCGCCCAGGTACCCGTCGGCGTCGAGTACTGCCAGCGCGCTCGGCGGGGACGAGGCGATCTTCTCTGTGAAGTACTCGAGGAACCTCGACACGTCGAGCGGATCGTCCGCCCACGGAGGATCGGGGTGTTCCCGCACCCACGCTCCGACGGCGGAGCAGTCGCGGACGACGCTCTCGAAGGGCGGGCGCGAGCCCTCTTCGCCGCTGAGAAGGACGAAGACGCACCGTGTTGCATAGGGCTGCCACGAGTCGAAGAACCCCATGGGCCAGGACACGAACAGGGAGCTGATGCCCGAGTCGAACCGGGGCAGGTATTCCCGAAGACCGGCCATGCCGTGCCCGAGGCACACATCCATCAGGCCAACGTCGATGTGCGCCGCGGCCTGGTACTGGGCCGCGTATTCGCTGACCATCCGCCGCGCGAAGTCCCACCAGAACTCCTGCCCGCCCGACAAGCTGGAGCCCTGGGCGGCGCCTACGTCCACGGATGCGGCAAGGCGCAGTCCGGTGAGCCGCCGCTGCTCGTCCCCCGAGGCCACCAGGTCGGCGATCACCAAGGAGAGCTCGTCGCTGACGCAGTCGCGACAGTGCCGGCAACTGCCGAGCAGCCAGCTGACCGGCCCGCTGAATTCATCCGATCCCGCATCGCCGCCCGCGAGATGCTCGACGGTGGCCCGGGTCAGCTGCCTCACGAGACGCGGTGGCGGATCGACACAGGTGAGGCAGCGGGCGAGGAACGCCAGCACGTTTCCGCGTCCGACCGGCGACCTGCGACGCCGTTCGGACAGCAGCGTGGCGAACACCCGCGCCCCGCCGTCCTCCGTCGAGCGCTCCTTGATCTGGACGGCGAGCTGGCCGACGATGTCCCATTCCTGCCTGGCGACGCGCGGGGCCAGGCGGCGGGCGAGGGCCTCAGGAGTGTCGCTGGTGCTGGCCAGTTGCGCCGCGGCGAAGTACTCGAGAAACGTGCGATGGGTAAAGGTGTAGAGGCTCTCGCCGTGTGCGGTCGTGCCCGCCTCACTGAACACCCAGGCCCGTCCGCGGCAGAAGCCGACGAATTGCCGCGCGGCCGACTCGGCCTCGTCGAGGTTCTCGTATCCGCGGGCCCGAAGGAAGTCCACAACCCTGGCGACGAGTTCGCGCTCGGTGACCGCGTGCGGATCACGGTCCTGGGTGAAGAGCCAATAAGCGAGGTAACGCAAGGCAGGCTCGACCAGATACGCCATCTTGAGCTCGATGTGAATTCGGCGACGTACGTCCCATTTCTGGAACAGCATCGTCGAGCACTGCTCGTACACCTCGGGGCGGCTGCGGGGGATGCTGCCTGTCCCTCGGTAGAGGATGCACATGAGCGCGAGCATCAGGGGATTGGACCGCAGGTCGACCAGGCCGCCGCTCTCGGCGAGAAAAATGTCCGCGGCCTGCCGGGCCGCTTCCGCCGTCTGCTCCTCCTCCTGCGCGAACCACTTGCGGACGTACTCCTCCGTCCGCGCCTCGTCGAACGGCCCCAGGCGATAGCACTCGAAGAAGCGGTCGTCGAGCCGGGCCTCGTTGTAGCCCACGACACGCGACGTCACGAGAACGGCTGCCTGGGGGTACCGGGTGGCGAAGAGCTCGACGATCTCGGTCACCTCCCGGCGGCGCGCGGAGTCGACCAGTTCGTCGAGGCCGTCGAAGATCACTGATGCTGCCCCGTCGAGCAGGAGACGCTTGACCGCGCCCGGCGGGGCGGGGCATTGGTAGTAGGTCTCCAGCCGGTGCTCGATGTGGTCGACAACGGATCGTTCCCCGTTGTCCATGAGGGCGAAATCGCGGAGTACGACGAGGAACGGCACCGGGCCACCCGGGTCGGTCGCTCGCCGGTGCATCAGAACCTGGCAGGTGGTGGACTTGCCGCAGCCCGGGTCCCCGAGCAGCACCGTCCGGTCGATGACGTTCTCGAACTCCGCGATGCCGAGGCCCTGACCGACATCCTGACTGGCGTCCTGCGTGGCCCGGCGCTCCAGGTCTCGCTGGATGCGCGGACTGACGTGGAGAGCGTTGATCGGTACGCGTCGGCGGCGCGCGAAGTCGGGTGGTTCCAGGGATCCGTGCGCCGACACGAGCTGACTGCGGTAGTCCGCGACGAACGCCTGGTCCGCGGCCAGGCAGGCCGAGTCGCGTACGGTGAGAGCCTGCACATGCTGCTCGATCGCCCCCAGTACGGCGGCGATGCGTGCCGAGAATGCCTCGGTGCGTACACGCTGGTGCAGTTCAGTATCCGCCCCTGCCAACCGGCCGACCAGCGTGGCGATTTCCAGGTCGAAGTAGTCGAAGAGTTCGGCACCGACTCCTTCGACATCGGCACCGTCCGCGCCCGCCGGCGAAAGACGTGCCCGTGCGGCGGCTTCGTATGCATCCCGAAGCCGTTCGACCACCGCTTCCGGAGTATCGGTGAGCCGCACGGCGAGCAGCTCATGCAGCACGGCCTGGCTGTCGTCGCAGTGGAGAAACTCCTCCACTCGCTCGGCTGCCAGTCCCTGCGGAAGTTGCATGTCGAGGCCAGGACCGGTGAGTTGATAGGTGTCGAACCATCGGACCAGCGCCTGCTCGGCGTCGTCCGGCCGGGCGGACTCTCTCCTGAGCCATCGGGCCGTGCCCGCGACGGCCTCGACGATCACTCCAGCGGCGACCTCGGCAAGCACGACGTTCGGGCCCCCCTCCCGCCGGGCCTCGCCGCCCGGTACGGCGAAGGTAGCCATGGCCGTTCCGTCCGTCCAGATGGCGAAGGTCTTGCCGCAGGGCAGCGGGCTGTGTCATATAGGTCTGGACCATTGCCGTCCTCTGCGGAGGTTCGATCGTGCAACGTCCCCCCACACTCCCAGCGTTGACCTGCGCCGCCGTCCTCCTGCTGGCCGCCTGCGGCGGCGAGGACCAAGACACCGAGAACCCGTCGCCGCCCGCCGGCGTGACGGTCCAAGCAGGCAGTGCCACCTCCGTGCATGTCATGTGGGAGCAGGCCACCGACAACAAGGCCGTCACCGGATACGAGGTGTTTCAGCACGGCACCAGGGTCAAGACCCTGCCCGCCACGCGGCACATGGTCGACATCGACCGGCTGAGCCCCGAGACCGCCTACAGCTTCACCGTCCGGGCGCGCGACGCCGCCGGGAACCTCTCCGAGCCGAGCGCCGCCGTGCCCGTCACCACACCGGCCCCTACGCCTGAGGACCACAAGGCGCCGTCGCGGCCCGTCAATCTGCGCGGCCGGGCCGAGGGGAGCAGCGAGGTCACCCTGTCCTGGGCGCGTTCCGCGGACGACATCGGCGTCACCTCGTACGACATCTACCAGGAGGACTCCCGCATCCACAGTGTGCACGGCACCCAGACCACCGCCCGCGTCACCGGGCTGCGGCCCGGCACCGTCTACACCTTCACCGTGCGGGCACGCGACGCCGCCGAGAACTCTTCACCGGACAGCAACGCCGTGGACCTGACCACCGCGTCGGCGCCGGGGAAGGGGCCCACCACGGCGCCCACCGATCTCAAAGCGACTGCCCGCAAGGGGAACATCGATCTGAGCTGGACGCCACCGCAGACCGGTGGTCCGGTCAAGGAGCATCAGCTGTTCCTGAATGGGAAGTTGGCCACGACCATCGTGTGGGGTGCCCAACCTCCCGCCGGGACGGCGGCGTACACGATCACGGTCACGGAAAAGCCGGGCACCCGCTACAGCATCAAACTCCGGGCCAAGCTGCCGGACGGGAAGTGGGGCGATTTCTCGGCGCAGCGGACGGTGGTGGTCCGCTGAAGTGCTGCGGTCGGCGTGTGGGTGATTGGCGCCGCGTCACCGGATCGCTTCCGGTGACGGGGGCTCCGTCGCTCGTGTGCGCTCAGCCCCGCGCGGCGAACTCCACGAAGGCCATCCAGCCCTCGGACGCTACGCGCAGGGTCGGCCCCGCCTTGTCCTTCGAGTCGCGGATGTGGACAGTGCCGGGGCAGGCCGCGATCTCGACGCACTCGCCGCCCTCGCCACTGCTGTAGCTGCTCTTGAACCAGGCCGACTCGGGAATGGCCTGTACGGGCGCTTCGACGTTCATCTCTCTCCAAGCAACTTCTCGACGAGGTCCAGCGATTCGCGTGGAGTGAGCGCCTGTGCCCGGAGGATCCCGTACTGCTCCTCGATCTCTCGGACCGGCTGTCGCTCCGTGTAGAGACGGCTGTCCTTGTGCGCCTCAACGTACGCGATCCTCCGCCCATCCTTCGTCTCGATCAAGGTGAACGGACCAGCCAAGCAGGCGTGTTCCTCGCGGGCGGTCATCATCACCTGCAGCTCGACATTGCGACGCTGTCCGCAGAGCAGCACCTGCTCCAGTTGACCGCGCATCACGCCCCGTCCCCCCAAGGGGCGGTGCAGCATGGATTCCTCGATGACGAAGCTGATGGTGGGCAGAGGCGTGCGCGAAAAGATCTCTTGCCTGGAGAGGCGGGCGGCTACCCGCTGGGCGACGGTGTCCTCGTCCAGCAGCGGGCGCCTCATGGCGAACACTGCCCGTGCGTACTCCTCAGTCTGCAGCAGGCCAGGTACCGCGTGCGTGGCGTATACGTGCAGCTCAACCGCCTGCGCCTCCAACCGCGCCGCGTCACGGAAGAACGCCGGGTACTGCGCCCGCGCCACCTCCTCCTTGCTCGCCCGCAATAACCCGCCCGCGTCCAGCACCTCGTCCGCCTTGTCGATGAACCTCGGTGGTGGAATCCGGCGTCCCTGCTCGAACGCGGCGATCGTGGAAGCCGAATACCCGGTCACCGACCCCAACTCCAGCCGCTCCAGCCCCGCCCGTAGCCGACACAGCTTCAACTGCTGACCGAAGACGTGCAGGATGCCCGATCCCGGCTCGTACTCGTGCTCCGGCTGCTGCTGATCGTCCATGACCCCGCACCTCCCGTGCTCGCCCCCGCCCGTACACCGCACCTGCGCCAACGCAGCGTCGTTCAGCCGGTCACGCTTCGAGCCGCGTACAACGCCGTCCCCGACGCGTACACCTCGTACCGGTGAGCGCGTCCCTCCTGGCAACGCTACGCACGCACCGCCACCGTTTTCCTCATGACCCGAGCAATTCCCCCTCACGCGCCGAACCAGCAACCCCCCACCCCCACCTGCGAGTTCTCGATGCGGTTCACCTCCACCCCGCGCGGCGCCCGCCTTGCCCGCCGCCTTGTCGCGCACCGCATCGACGAGTGGGGCTACCCGTACGACTCCGCCCCCAACGAGGCGCTCACCCTCATCGCCGCCGAACTCACCGCGAACGCCGTACGCCACGGACACGTCCCCGGCCGCGACTTCCACCTCCGCCTCACCGCAACCGCCACCGCCCTCCGCCTCGAAGTCGCCGACACCCGCACCGAGCGATGCCCAGCGCCCGGCGAACTGGCCGCCCCACCCATGGAGGCTGAATCGCGCCGGGGCCTCTACCTTGTCTCGCAGCTCGCTCACCGCTGGGGCGTCGCACCCCGCGCGGGTGCCCCCGGAAAACATGTGTGGGCGGAGCTGCGACTGCCGCCCATTCGGTGAGGCGGCGTGGCTCCTCAGCGGCCAAAGCCCCATCGTGAACCGGTGCAAAGAGCTTGGCGCAGTAGTGGACCTTCTTGCTGTCGGGGTGTCGACGTCACCATGGCAGACATTTCCCATGCGCCTCACCCGTCGAGTGCCGCCGCCATGTCCTCTAGGTCGGTGAGGGAGTTCGGCGAGACGTTGCTCCGGTAGGCGTCGGTCATGCGCTGGTCGTGCTCGTCCTCATCCGCGGCGCCGGACACCCCGACGTCTTCCCCCGCCTTGAACGCCGGCTCCACGCCTCGATGGCCGAGGCCCGTGAGGAGCAGGCAGGCCCGGCAGCCCGCGGCCGGTCGGTGCGGTAGGGCCCACGGCGGTCAAAGCGGCCGACGCCCCCGGCTCTGTGCGGTACCGGGGGCGATGCGAAGCAGCCGAGGTCAGCCGGTCAGTTGCTCGTACGCGGGCAGGGTCAGGAAGTCCGCGTAGTCGGCGTCGAGGGAGACGTGCAGCAGCAGATCGTGGGCCTGCTGCCACTTGCCGGACGCGAACGCCTCCTCGCCGATCTCCGCGCGGATCGCCGCCAGTTCCTGTGCCGCGACCTTGCGGGCCAGCTCCGGGGTGGCGAGCTCGCCGTTCTCGAAGACCACGCCCGCGTTGATCCACTGCCAGATCTGGGAGCGGGAGATCTCCGCGGTCGCCGCGTCCTCCATCAGGTTGAAGATCGCGACCGCGCCGAGGCCGCGCAGCCATGCCTCGATGTAGCGGATGCCGACCTGGACGGCGTTGCGCAGGCCCTCGTACGTGGGCTTGGCGTTCAGGGAGTCGATCGCGATCAGATCGCCGGCCGCCACCGAGACGTCCTCGCGCAGCCGGTCCTTCTGGTTGGGCTTCTCGCCCAGCACCGCGTCGAAGGAGGCCAGCGCGATCGGGACCAGGTCGGGGTGGGCGACCCAGGAGCCGTCGAAGCCGTCGGCCGCCTCGCGGTCCTTGTCGGCCTTGACCTTCTCGAAGGCGACCTTGTTGACCTCGGCGTCGCGGCGCGAGGGGATGAAGGCCGCCATGCCGCCGATGGCGTGGGCGCCGCGCTTGTGGCAGGTGCGGACGAGGAGTTCGGTGTACGCGCGCATGAAGGGGGCGGTCATCGTCACCGCGTTGCGGTCCGGGAGCACGAACTTCTCGCCGCCGTCACGGAAGTTCTTGACGATGGAGAAGAGGTAGTCCCAGCGGCCCGCGTTGAGGCCGGCCGCGTGGTCGCGGAGCTCGTAGAGGATCTCCTCCATCTCGTACGCCGCCGTGATCGTCTCGATCAGGACGGTCGCGCGGACGGTGCCCTGCGGGATGCCGACGTAGTCCTGCGCGAAGACGAAGATGTCGTTCCAGAGGCGGGCCTCCAGGTACGACTCCGTCTTCGGGAGGTAGAAGTACGGGCCCTTGCCGAGGTCGATCAGGCGCTGGGCGTTGTGGAAGAAGTACAGGCCGAAGTCGACCAGGGCGCCCGGGACCGGACGGCCCTCGAACTGCAGGTGCCGCTCGTCGAGGTGCCAGCCGCGCGGGCGCATCACGACGGTCGCGAGCTCCTCGTTCGGCCTGAGGGCGTATGTCTTCCCGGAGTTCGGGTCGGTGAAGTCGATCTTCCGCTCGTAGGCGTCGATCAGATTGCGCTGGCCGAGGACGACGTTCTCCCAGGTGGGGGCCGAGGCGTCCTCGAAGTCGGCGAGCCAGACCTTCGCGCCCGAGTTCAGGGCGTTGATGGTCATCTTGCGGTCGGTGGGTCCGGTGATCTCCACCCGGCGGTCGTTCAGCGCCGCGGGGGCCGGGGCGACCTTCCAGGAGTCGTCCGCGCGGATCGCGGCGGTCTCCGGGAGGAAGTCCAGCGTGGAGGTACGGGCGATCTCGGAGCGGCGCTCGGAGCGGCGGGCGAGAAGCTCGTCACGCCGCGGTGTGAACCGCCGGTGCAGCTCGGCCACGAAGGCGAGGGCCGCCTCGGTGAGGACCTCTTCCTGCCGGGGCAGGTGCTCGGCTTCGACGATGGCCAGCGGGGACGGCGCTGGTGCGGACATGAGCTGTCACTTCCTTCAGCGGGCGGTGCCTGACGGCCGCCGGGCGTGCGGTTACGGCACTCGGTGCCGCAAGAGCCGAGGTGCGGTCGCGGGCGCCGTCTGGGGTGTCGGGCGCTTCTGACCAGTGGATAGTAGTTTCCTCATGGTGGAAGTTCAATGGTTTGTTGATATCGAGATTCTCTGGGTCGACAGACCATGGCGCTGAGTGCCACGCCGTTCACTCAAGGTGCGCCAGATCCGCCGCCGTGTCGATGTCGTACGCCTCGGCCACATCGCCGCACTCGACCAGCGCGATCAAGGACTCGTGCTCCTTGAGATAGGCGCGAGCACCGCGGTCGCCGACCGCGCTCGCCGTGATCTCCTGCCAGTGCCCCGCGCCGAAGAGAACCGGATGGCCGCGCTCGCCTCCGTACGCGGCCGCCGCGAGCGACTGACGGGAGCGGTAGGCGGCCCGCACGCGGGCCACGGCCTCGGCGCCGATCCCCGGCTGGTCCACCAGCGAGACAAGCGCGGCGTCCGCCGCCGTGGCGGACAGCGACTGAAGACCCGCGCGCAGCGAAGAGCCCATGCCCTCCTCCCAGTCGGGGTTGTCGACCAGTACACAGCCGGACAGATCTGCCTCCTTGCGTACGCGGTCGGCAGCCGCACCCAGCACCACATGCACCGGAGCGCAGCCGCCCTCGCGCAGCGCGCGCACCGCGTGCTCGACCAGCGGCCTGCCCCGGTGCGTCAGCAGCGCCTTGGGGCGTCCGCCGAGCCGCCGACCGCCGCCCGCGGCGAGCAGCAGTCCGGCGACGACCGGTTCCTTCGATGGGTGGGGAAGTGGGTGTGCCATAAGGACTCCTTACCTCATAACCGGTCGAAGCGCCGAGCGATTCACGGCTCGCCGACTGTGTTCCGCAACCGAGCGGGCGCCATCGGTCGTCCGACGTGGAGAGCGGGGCGAGCCTTGGATAGGGTGCCCTCCGATACTGAAGTTCGGCATGGGGGACGAGAGTTCGATGAGTGGGCGCGCACACGAGGGAACGGTCTTCCAGCCTCTGGCCGAAGACGATCCGAAGCACGTCGCCGGATACAAGCTCGCCGCCAAGCTCGGCGCGGGCGGCATGGGCAAGGTGTATCTGTCGTACACGCCCGGCGGGCGTCCCATCGCCATCAAGGTGATCCGGCCGGACTTCGCCCAGGACGCGGAGTTCCGCCGCCGGTTCGCCCAGGAGGTGCAGTCCGCGCAGCGCGTGCAGGGCCTGTACACCGCGCCGGTCATCGACGCCGACGCCGAGGCCAAGCAGCCCTGGCTCGCGACGGCTTACGTCCCCGGGCCCTCACTCGCCGACGCGGTCCACGAGCACGGCAAGCTGCCGGTGGAGACCGTGCTGCTGCTGGTCGCCGGAATCGCCGAGGCGCTCCATGTCATCCATGGAGCGGGAATCGTGCACCGCGACCTCAAGCCCGCCAACGTGCTGCTGTCCTCGGACGGTCCGCGCGTCATCGACTTCGGCATCGCCCGCGCCGCCGACGCCACCTCGCTCACCAGCAGCGGCGTCACCATCGGCACGCCGTCCTTCATGGCCCCCGAGCAGGCCGCCGGCAGCCAGGTCACCTCCGCCACCGACATCTTCGCGCTCGGCCAGATCGCCGCGTTCGCGGCGACCGGCAAGGCGGCCTTCGGTGAAGGCACTTCGCACGGCGTGCTCTACCGGATCGTGCACGAGGAGCCCGACCTCACCGAACTGCCCCACCAGCTGCGTGAGTTGGTGACCCGCTGCCTGACGAAGGAGCCCGACGGCCGGCCGTCGGTCGCCGAGCTGCTCACGATCTGCCAGTCCGCCAATGCGGAGACGGTGCTGCGGCGTCCCGAGGAGTGGCTGCCGGGCGCGGTCGCGGCCGAGATCACCACGCGCACGGCGGCGCCTGCGCCGCCGGTGACACCGCCGGCCGGACAGGCCCCGGCTCCCGCCCACCCGCCCACCCAGGCTGCCGCGCAGTCCCCCGTCCAGCAGCCGCCGGTCCAGTCGCCGCACTACGCGCCCACGCAGACCGCGGGCCCGGCTCAGATGCAGTCGCCCGCTCCGGTTCCGCCGCCCACCACGGCCTCCGCCCCGGCGACTCCGCCGCCCGGCTTCGGCCCGCCGCCCCAGAACCCGACCTACGGCTACCCGCAGGCGCACGCCACCCCGCACGCGCATACCGCGCCCCAGCACGTCCGCCCCCCGCAGCCGTACCCGGTGCAGCCCTACCAGACGGCCTCCGGGCAGCTCCCGCCCGGCGCGCCCAAGAAGAAGAGCAGCACTCTCGCCACCGCCGTCGTCATCACGCTGGTGCTCGGCGCGCTCGTCGGCAGTGGCGTGTACGTCGCTCTGTCCGGCAAGGACAAGGACAAGGGCAGTCAGTCCCAGGGCGGCAGCACGTCGGACACGAGCGGGAACGGCGCCACCGACAGCCGGGGCGGCGACAAGTCCACCAAGCCCTCCCAGCCGGTCGCGGACCCGAAGCCCAAGACGTACAACGGCCTCAACGTGACGGACGACTACGGCATCAGCCTCGGCGACGAGCCGGTCAAGCCGGTTGAGAGCGAAAGCGCCAACACCCTCGACTTCGAGCACGAGTACTACCTCGGTACGATCGAAGCCAGGAACGCAAAGCTGATCCTCCTGGGCCCGGGCCAGAGCGCCGACCTGGCGACCTGCAAGAGTGAGACCCGGTTCGCCACTTTGCTCGAGATCAAGAACCTCTCGAAGGGCGCGAAGTTCTGTGTGCTGAGTGAGACGGGGAACGTCGGCCTGGTGACCTACCAGGGAAGGGCGCCCGAATCGGATCCCAGCCACTACATGACCGTCGATGTGACGGTCTGGCGCGGTGCGATGGACTCCGTACAGCCGAAGTCCTGAATTCTGTCCCCGGAGTGGCGCGTACCGCATCGGATGGCGTAGCTTGCCCGCGACCCTCGGTGTCCGACCAACTGCTGACGGTCGTCGAACAGCCATAAGGACCTGCGAGGGGGCGGGCTTTGTTGCGGAGCGTGGGGCAGACGCGGGTGACAGTGAGCGGCGAGGACCATAGGGAGACGGAACTGCGGGCTGCCGTCTCCCGGCTCCGCCGCGAACTGGCCGGTCATCCGGGCGAGTTCCCCGACCGGGGTATCGCCGAGGACGAACTGGCCGTGCTGGCCGCGATGGTGGCGGCGGGCGATCCCGAGATCCCCCGGATGCGGCGCTCGTTGCTGCTGATCGCCGGGGCGATCGGGTCGGTGAGTGCGCTGGCGCCCGGGCTGATGGCGGTGCGGGAGGCGGTCGACCTGTTCGGCGAGGTGCCGCGCTAGGACCTGTCCGGGAGTCTGAGGCTCAAGCGCCGGACAGGCTGAATACGGGACGGGCTCAGCCGCGGATCAGGCGGCGGGATCTCGCCGTTGCCACCGCGGACGTCCGCGAGTCCACCCCCAACTTCGCGTAAATATGCACCAGATGGGACTTCACCGTCGCCTGGCTCAGAAACAGCTCCTTGCTGATCTGCAGATTCGACAGACCGTCCCCCACCAGCTGCAGCACCTCCAGCTCCCGCTTCGTCAGCGCCTCCGACGGGGTGCGCATCCGGTCCATCAGCCGGTGCGCCACGGCCGGGGCGAGCGCCGACCGGCCCGCTGCCGCCGTACGGACCGCCGCGGCCAGTTCCTCCGGGGGCGCGTCCTTGAGGAGGTAGCCCGCCGCACCCGCCTCCACCGCCGCCAGGATGTCCGCGTCCGTGTCGTACGTCGTGAGGACCAGCACGCGCGGCGCGTGGGGGAGCGCGCTGATCGCCGCAGTCGCCTCGGATCCATGCATGCCCGGGCCGAACTGAAGGTCCATCAGCACCACGTCGACGCCGCCCGCGGCGGCCCGGTTGACGGCCAGTTCCGCGGTGGCCGCCTCCGCGACTACAGCGAATTCGGGCTCGGTGTCGAGGACCGCCCGAAGCCCCGCCCGTACGACGGGATGGTCGTCGGCGAGCAGCAGGCGGATGGGCGTGTTCATACGGAGGCCTGTGCCGGAAGCGGCAGAGTCAGCGCGACCGCCGTGCCCTGGCCAGGGGCCGACTCCACACTGAGCGTTCCGCCGAGCGACCGCGCCCGCGACCGCATCGCGGGCAGTCCGAAACCGCCGTCCCCGTGCGGCGCCGGCGCCGCGGTCGTGGGGTCGAAGCCCCGGCCGTCGTCGACCACGTCGAGCGAGACCGAGGTGTCCATGAAACTGAGCGTGATCTCCGCCCGGCCCGCGGCGGCATGGCGCACGGTGTTGGCGAGCGCCGACTGCGCAGTACGCAGCAGGGCGACCTCGTACGGAGTGGGCAGCTCGACAGGCAGGCCGCTGATGCCGAACTGGACGGCGGGCCCGGGCACTGTGGCACACAGCCGCTGAAGTGCTCCGGCCAGCGAGCCGTGCTCCAGGTCGGGCGGCGTCAGGGCGCGTACGAAACGGCGTGCCTCGGCGAGGTTGTCCTGCGCGGCCTGCCTGGCCCGGCGTACATGCGCGGCGGCCGGAGCGTCTTCGGGCAGGGTCCGCTCGGCGGCGCGCAGCAGCAGCTGGATGCTGGACAGCCCCTGGGCGAGGGTGTCGTGGATCTCCCGGGCCAGCCGCTCACGTTCGGCCAGCACCCCGGCCTGGTGCTCCGCCTCGGCGAGCTCCGCCCGGGTGGAGACCAGTTCCTCGATGAGCTCGCGCCGGCTCTCACTCTCCCGGTACAGCGCGCGATAGCCGAGCACGGTCGCGACGGCGACGGCGGCGCCGAGCAGCGGTCCGATGAAGGTGCCCGGGGTGATGGTCCTGCCGTGCAGCAGGAAGCTGCCGATGGCCGCGGCCGCGGTCACGGCGACCGCGGGCAGCCCCCAGCGCACCGGCAGCAGATGCAGCAGCAGGAAGTACAGCGGGAAGGCGGACCACAGGCCGTCGGGGGAGAGGGCGAGCAGCGCCAGCCAGGCCGCGCCGAGTGCCGACAGCCAGAGCGCGGCGGCGCGCGGCGAGCGGTGCACGGCCGGGCTCAGCACACCGGCCGCGTACACCGCGGCCATCAGGGCGGCGGCCGCCACCACGGCGTAGGCGTGCGGGGTGCCGTCCGACACGGCCCGTATCGCGGCGAGCGTGAGCAGCCCGGCCAGCAGCGCGTGCAGGCACAGGCGCAGCACGCGCAGGACGGGGGTGAGGGGGCGGGAATCCATGGTCGTCCCAGCGTAAGGGGGGTGCGCGGGCGCGAGGTCAATCAAAAGATTGATGTGAGTACGCACCGCGGCGCGATGTTCGCGTGGGCCTCGTGCCCGAGGCTGGGCCCATGTTCGTCGCATGGAGAGATCTGCGGTTCGCCAAGGGCCGGTTCGCCCTGATGGGCACGGTGGTTGTGCTGATCACGCTGCTGGTTGGGCTGCTGTCGGGGCTGACCGCCGGGCTGGCCCGGGAGAACACCTCGGCCGTCACCGGCCTGCCCGCCGACCACATCGCCTTCGCTGCCCCGCCCGGCGGCCGGCCGGTGTCCTTCACCAACTCCTCCGTGAACGAGGGCCAGTGGGCGAGGTGGGCGAGGCAGCCCGGCGTCACCGGGGCCCACCCCCTCGGCATCCGTACGCTGAACGCCGCCGCCGGGGACCGTAGCGCCGCCGTGTCGTCCTTCGGCGTGGAGCCCGACTCCGGGCTCGCGCCGCAGGGCCTCGCGCCGGGCCGTGTCGTCCTCTCCGGGAAGGCGGCTGACGAACTGGGCGTCGGCGCGGGCGACCGGGTCAGGATCGGCGGCCTGGAGGAGACGGTCGCGGCGGTCGAGGGCGATGCCTCCTTCAGTCACACGCCCGTGGTGTGGACGGCGCTCGACGACTGGCAGCGGATCGGGGACTCCGGCACCACGACGCAGGAACAGGCCACCGTCATCGCACTCATGACAGCGGACGGCTCGCACCTTGCCGCCGCCGACAAGGCCGCCGGTACGAAGACCCTCGGCGTCGAGGAGGCGCTGACCGCGATCGGCTCCTACCAGGCCGAGAACGGCTCGCTGCAGCTGATGCGCGGCTTCCTCTTCGTGATCAGCGCGCTGGTCACGGGAGCCTTCTTCACTGTCTGGACGATCCAGCGCAGCGCCGACATCGCCGTACTGAAGGCGCTCGGCGCCTCGACGCCGTATCTGCTCAAGGACGCGCTGGGGCAGGCGGTGACGATGCTGGCCGCCGGAACGCTCCTCGGTACGGCTCTGGCCGCCGCGATCGGCGCGCTGATCAGCGGCGGTGACGTGCCGTTCGAACTGGCCGCGCCGACCGTGCTGCTGCCCGCCGTCGTGATGATCGTCCTCGGCGTCCTCGGCGCGGCCCTGTCCATCCGGCGGATCACCGCCGTCGATCCTCTGACCGCCCTGGGGAGCGCACGATGACCTCTGCGAACCTGCTGCTCGACGACGTGACCCTGACCTACCCCGACGGCGACGGGCGGCTCACCGCGCTGGACTCCGTCTCGCTGGAGGTCACGGCGGGCTCGCTCACCGCCGTCGTCGGCCCGTCCGGCTCCGGGAAGTCGAGCCTGCTGGCTGTCGCGGCGACCCTCGTCACCCCCGACCGGGGCAGGGTCGTCGTCGACGGTACGGACACGGCGGGCCTGGACCGGGCGGGCCAGGCCGCGCTGCGGCGCGAGAGCATCGGCATCGTCTTCCAGCAGCCCAATCTGCTGCCGTCCCTGACGGCGGCCGAGCAGCTCCAGGTGATGGCTCATCTGTCCGGGCACAGACCGCGCGAGGCGCGGGCCGGTGCCCTGGAGCTGTTGGACGCGGTCGGCCTCGCCCGTGAGGCGCACCGCCGTCCGCACCAGCTCTCGGGCGGCCAGCGCCAGCGCGTGAACATCGCCCGGGCCTTGATGAACGAGCCCGCCGTGCTGCTGGTCGACGAGCCGACGAGCGCCCTGGACCATGAACGGGGCGCGGCGATACTGGACTTGCTGGGCGCCCTGACCCGGGAGCGGGGGACGGCGACCGTACTGGTCACCCACGACCGGGCGCACCTGGAGCGGACGGACCGCACCGTCACGATGGCGGACGGGCGGCTCGCGGCGCTGCCGGTGGCGGGCTGATCCGACCCTGTCACGACCGTCTCAGAGCGAGATGCGGCGCTCGTCCGCCGCGATGGGGATGTCGTTGATGCTCGCGTACCGGCGCCGCATCAGACCGTTCTCGTCGAACTCCCAGTTCTCGTTGCCGTAGCTGCGGAACCACCGGTCCTCGTCGTTGCGCCACTCGTACTCGAAGCGGACAGCGATGCGGTTGTCGGTGAAGGCCCACAGCTCCTTGCGCAGGCGGTAGTCCAGCTCGTACTGCCACTTCTCGCGCAGGAACTCGACGATCTCCGCGCGCCCTGACAGGAACACATCGCGGTTGCGCCACTCGGAGTCCTCGGTGTAGCCGAGGGCGACCCGCTCGGGGTCCCGGCTGTTCCAGGCGTCCTCGGCCGCCCGGACCTTCTGCTGGGCGGTCTCGGCGGTGAACGGCGGGACGGGCAGCCTCTTCGCAGTCATGGATATCCCCTTCGGAAGAGAGAGAACGTGCGTTCTCTCCGGTGTGCAGTAGCGTAGGAGAACGGTGATTCTCACGCAAGGCGAGGGCTGACATGGAAGCCGCAGTACTTCAGACCCGCGTGCTGGACGCGGCCGAGACGCTCTTGTACGGGCGAGGGCTGCAGACGGTCGGGATGGACGAGATCCGCAACGAGTCCGGTGTGTCCCTCAAGCGTCTCTATCAGCTCTTCCCCTCCAAGGAGCGGCTGGTGGAGGCGTATCTGCGCCGGCGTGACGCACGCTGGCGGGCCTCGCTGGCGAGCCATGTCGACGCCCGGCCCGCGGACGCTGCGGACGAGGACAAGATCCTCGCCGTCTTCGACTGGCTGCAGTCGTGGTTCGAGGAGCCCGACTTCCGCGGCTGTGCCTTCGTCAACTCCTTCGGGGAGCTGGGCGCCACTTCGGACGCGGTGGCGGCCGCGGCCCGCGATCATGTCGACGCGCTGCGGAGCTATCTCGCGGGCCTGGTGGCCGCCGCGGGCCGTCCTGCCTCGCTGGCCGAGCCTCTCCTGCTGCTGGTGGAGGGCGCGATCACGACGGCCGCGATCACGGGTAGCAGCGCGACGGCGGGGCAGGCCAAGGAGGCCGCCCGAGTGCTGCTGGAGGCGGGCCGCTCGTAGGACACGGAAAGCCGAACGCCCCGCTCCCGCTGCAACGAGCCGGGGGAGCAGGGCGCGGGTGGTGTCGCTTGAGGGATCAGCCCTGCGTCGCCGTGTTCGCCAGCGCCGTCGAGAGGTCGTTTGCGACCTCCTGGAGGATCGGGACGATCCTCTCGGTGGCCGCCTCGGTGACCCGGCCCGCCGGACCGGAGATCGAAACCGCCGCCGCCGTGGGGGAGTTGGGCACCGAGACCGCGAGGCAGCGGACCCCTATCTCCTGCTCGTTGTCGTCGACCGCGTAACCGGCGCGCCGCACCTGTTCGAGCGCTTCGAGGAAGCCCTCGGGTGTCGTGATCGTCTTCTCGGTGGCCGCGGGCATGCCGGTACGGGCGAGCAGTGCGCGTACCTCGTCCGGCGGGGTGTGCGCGAGCAGCGCCTTGCCCACGCCCGTGGAGTGCGGCAGCACGCGCCGGCCGACCTCGGTGAACATCCGCATGGAGTGCTTGGAGGGCACCTGCGCGACGTACACGATCTCGTCGCCGTCGAGCAGCGCCATGTTCGCCGTCTCGCCGGTCTCCTCGACCAGCCGGGCGAGATAGGGGCGGGCCCAGGTGCCGAGCAGCCGGGACGCGGACTCTCCCAGGCGGATCAGCCGGGGGCCGAGTGCGTAGCGGCGGTTGGCCTGCTGGCGTACGTAACCGCAGGCCACCAGCGTGCGCATCAGCCGGTGGATGGTGGGCAGCGGCAGACCGCTGCTGGCGGAGAGTTCGCTCAGCCCGACCTCGCCGCCCGCGTCGGCCATTCTCTCGAGCAGGTCGAAGGCGCGCTCCAGTGACTGCACGCCGCCGCTGGATGCGGGCTTGGCGGCGTCGGTGGTGCTGGCGCTGGACGTTGGCACGTCAACGGTCCTTTCGGGCAGGCGGGCAAGTGAGCAGCCTACCGGGCGTCCGGGTCGGGCACACTGGTGTCGTGAGGGCGTCCATGCCGGTCAGCGGGCGTTTGTCCACGTCTCGGCAGTCACTTCCCATGGTCCCCTGCTGGCCTGCTCGGTGAAAACCACCTTCTGCTTTGCGAAATTCTACTTCCACTTTGTGGAAATATCCAAGCCCTCCGGCCGGAACGAGCAGGTCTTGACGGCGAGGACTGTGGAGTGAAGACTCCTTCAACAGTTCGTTGAATTTCGCGATGCGGTCCGCTGGACGGTCGGCCGTACCGGACGGAAGTGAGGGGCACGGGTGTCCAATGTGGACGTGAAGCTGGTACTGCGCTCGACGCGCGTGATCACCCCGGACGGCACACGGCCCGCATCGGTCGCCGTGGCCGCCGGAAAGATCGCGGCGGTGCTGCCGTACGACGCCGAGGTGCCGCCCGGCGCCCGGCTGGAGGACTTCGGGGACGACGTCCTGCTCCCCGGCCTCGTCGACACCCATGTCCATGTGAACGACCCCGGCCGCACCGAGTGGGAGGGCTTCTGGACCGCCACCCGCGCGGCCGCGGCGGGCGGCATCACCACCCTGCTGGACATGCCCCTCAATTCCCTCCCGCCCACCACCACCGTCGCCAACCTCGCCACCAAGCAGGAGGTGGCACGCAGCAAGGCGCACATCGACGTCGGCTTCTGGGGCGGCGCGATCCCGTCCAATGTGAAGGACCTGCGGCCGCTGTACGACGCCGGAGTCTTCGGCTTCAAATGCTTCCTCTCGCCGTCCGGCGTCGAGGAGTTCCCGGAGCTCGACCAGGAACAGCTCGCCCGGTCGATGGCCGAGATCGCCGGTTTCGGCGGACTGCTGATCGTGCACGCCGAGGACCCGCACCATCTGGCCGCGGCGCCGCAGGAGCCCGGACCCACGTACGCGGACTTCCTCGCCTCCCGGCCGCGCGATGCCGAGAACACCGCGATCGAAGGCCTGATCGCCCACGCCAAGCGGCTCGACGCCCGCGTACATGTGCTGCATCTGTCCTCCTCCGACGCGCTGCCGCTCATCGCGGCCGCCAAGCGCGAGGGCGTGAAGATCTCCGTCGAGTCCTGTCCGCACTTCCTCACCCTCACGGCCGAGGAAGTCCCGGACGGGGCAACGGAGTTCAAGTGCTGCCCGCCGATACGCGAGGCCGAGAACCAGGACGCCCTGTGGGAGGGCCTGGCCGACGGGACCATCGACTGCATCGTCTCCGACCACTCGCCCTGCACCACTGACCTCAAGACCCCGGACTTCGCCACCGCCTGGGGCGGTATCTCCTCCCTCCAGCTCGGCCTCCCCGCCATCTGGACCGAGGCCCGCAAGCGCGGGCACACCCTTCAGGACGTCGTCCGCTGGATGTCCGCCGCACCCGCGCAGCTCGCTGGACTCGGCCACAAGGGCGCGATCGAGGCCGGACGCGACGCCGACTTCGCGGTCCTCGCGCCCGACGAGACCTTCACCGTCGACCCGGCCGAGCTCCACCACCGCAACCAGGTGACGGCATACGCGGGCAAGACCCTGCACGGAGTCGTCAGATCGACGTGGCTGCGCGGCGAACGCATCGTGGAGAACGGCACCCTGGCCGAGCCGACCGGCCGGCTGCTCGAAAGGAACAACTGATCGTGTCCATCCCTTCCTTCACCGGTGACGCCGGCCCGTTCGGCGGCGGCGACCCGTACGCCGACTACCGCACGGCGGAGTTCCCCTTCACGCACTACGCCGACCTCGCCGACCGGCGGCTCGGCGCGGGCGTCATCGCGGCCAACGACGAGTTCTTCGCCGAGCGCGAGAACATGCTCAAGCCCGAGGCCGCGGAGTTCGACCCCGAGCACTTCGGCCACAAGGGCAAGATCATGGACGGCTGGGAGACCCGCCGCCGCCGCGGCATCTCGGCCGAGCAGCCGCACCCCACTGACGACGACCACGACTGGGCGCTCGTACGCCTCGGAGCGCCCGGCGTCGTACGCGGCATCGTCATCGACACCGCCCACTTCCGCGGCAACTACCCGCAGGCCGTCTCGGTCGAGGCCACCGCGGTGGCCGGGTCCCCCTCGCCCGGGGATCTGCTCGCCGACGACGTGAAGTGGACGACGCTCGTGCCGCGTACGACCATCGGCGGCCACGCGGCGAACGGCTTCACCGTCGACGTCGAGCAGCGCTTCACGCACCTGCGCGTCAACCAGCACCCCGACGGAGGCATCGCCCGCCTGCGCGTCTACGGCGAGGTCGCGCCCGACCCCGAGTGGCTCGGCGTGCTCGGCACCTTCGACCTCGCGGCTCTGGAGAACGGCGGCCAGGTCGAGGACGCCTCCGACCGCTTCTACTCCCCGGCCACCAACACCATCCAGCCGGGCCGTTCCCGCAAGATGGACGACGGCTGGGAAACGCGCCGGCGCCGGGACAAGGGCAACGACTGGATCCGCTACCAGCTGGTGGCGCAGGCCGAGATCCGCGCGGTCGAGATCGACACGGCGTATCTCAAGGGCAACAGCGCGGGCTGGGCGTCGGTTTCGCTCCGCGACGGCGAGACGGGGGAGTGGACGGAGATCCTGCCGCGGACTCGGCTGCAGCCGGACACGAATCACCGGTTTGTGCTGGGGGCTCCGGCGGTGGGGACGCATGTGCGGGTGGACATCTACCCGGACGGGGGGATCTCGCGGCTGCGGCTGTTCGGTTCGCTGACGTCGGAGGGGGCTGGCGCCCTGGCGAAGCGGCACCGGGAACTGGGCGGCTGATCCCTGCGGGGCTCGTTCCCCACCCCCCGTTCCCTTAGCCGGGGCTCCGCCCCCGGACCCCCGCGCCTCAAACTCCCCCAGACTTCGTCCGGGGGGACCCCCACGGGGCTGAAGGTGCGGGCTCGGCCGCACATTTCAGCCCGTCCGGCGTTTGAGGACATGCGGCCGAAGGTCGCATTCGGGGGTCTGGGGGCTTGCCCCCAGTTCGGGAAGGGGCGGGTAGGGGACAAAGCCCGCCGCAGGCGGCACGCCGCGACACGAGGAAAGCGGCCCTGCCTCCTCCGCGCCCGCGCCGAACGGACGTTGAATCACCGTGTGACCCTTCAGCAAGAGATCGTCGGCAGCGCCATGCAAATGGCGGTCGTCTCCCTCCAGCCGGGGCAGACCGTCTACTGCGAGGCCGGAAAGTTCCTGTTCAAGACGTCCAACGTGACGATGGAGACCCGGCTGTCCGGCCCCGGCGGAGGGGGCGGAGGCGGAGGCCAGTCCGCGGGCGGCACCGGCACCGGCTCGGGCGGCATGAGCGGAATGCTGCGCCAGGCCATGGGCACCGCCATGCAGGCCGGCCAGCGCGCCCTCGCCGGTGAATCACTCGCTTTCCAGTACTTCACCTCCACCGGCGGCGAAGGCACCGTGGGCTTCGCGGGCGTGCTGCCCGGCGAGATGCGTACCCTCGAACTCGACGGCACGCGCGCGTGGATGGCCGAGAAGGACGCCTTCGTCGCCGCCGAGTCCACTGTCGAGTTCGGCATCGCCTTCCAGGGCGGCAAGACAGGCCGCAGCGGAGGCGAGGGCTTCATCCTGGAGAGGTTCACCGGGCGCGGCACGGTCATCATCTGCGGTGCGGGCAATTTCATCGACCTCGATCCCGCCGACTTCGGCGGCCGTATCGAGGTCGACACCGGCTGCATCGTCGCCTTCGAGGAGGGCATCCGCTACGGCGTCCAGCGCATCGGCGGCCTCAACCGCCAGGGCCTGATGAACGCCGTCTTCGGCGGCGAGGGCCTCTCCCTGGCCACCCTGGAGGGAAAGGGGCGGGTGATCCTCCAGTCGCTGACCATCGAGGGTCTCGCCAACGCGCTCAGGAAGGCCCAGGGCGGCGACAAGCAGGGACCGACGGGCGGGCTGTTCTCCACGGACGCAGGCTAGTACGTGCCGAGGCGCGCAGGGCCGACCGATGATTTCCTGGTACGAGGGGGGTCTCAGCTGATGACCGGAACACAGCAATCCCGAGCACCCCGAAAGAGGAACCGTCATGGCTCAGCTCTCGATCACCAGTTTTGTCACCCTCGACGGTGTGATGCAGGCCCCCGGAGGGCCTGAGGAGGACACCAGCGGCGGCTTCGCGCTGGGCGGCTGGTCCGTGCCGTACGGGGACGAGGACTTCGGCCGGTTCATCAATGAGGTCTTCGACCAGGCGGGCGCTTTCCTGCTCGGTCGCCGTACGTACGAGATCTTCGCGGGTTACTGGCCCAAGGTGACCGACCCCGCCGATCCGGTCGCCTCGAAGCTCAACTCCCTGCCGAAGTACGTCGCTTCGACCAAACTGGAGATGGCCGACTGGGAAAACAGCACCATCATCGACGGCGATCTCGTCAAGGAGGTCACCGCGCTGAAGGAGCGCACGGACGGCGAGCTCCAGGTCCACGGCAGCGGAGCCCTGGCCCACTTCCTGATGGCGCACGATCTGATCGACAAGCTCCATCTGCTCACCTTCCCCGTCGTCCTGGGCACGGGCCGCAAGCTGTTCGCCAGCGGCGCCGTCCCGACCGCCTTCCGGCACACCGCGTCCCGGGTCACGGGCGCGGGCGTGGCCATCCACACGTACGAGCTGGCCGGTCGTCCCGAGTACGGCAGCTACTAGGCAGTGTGGGCAGGGCTGCTGACCAAGCTCCAGGCGCGAGGGGCGGTCGTGCTGTCGAACCCGTTACCGAGGAGGACTTCTGATGCGCAGCGTGACCTATTCGATGAACGTCTCACTTGACGGCTACATCGTCGGGCCGGACGGCGGCTTCGACTGGTCGGTGCCCGACCAGGAGGTCTTTCGCTTCTGGATCGACGAGATTCGAGAGGTCGGCGTCCACCTGTTGGGACGACGGCTGTACGAGACGATGCTGTACTGGGAGACCGCCGGCGAGGATCCATCGCCCGACGACCTCGAGTGGGCCGCGCTCTGGAAGCCGCTGCCAAAAGTGGTGTTCTCCACCACGCTGTCGGCGGTGCAGGGCCATGCCCGCCTGGCCTCCGGCGGCCTGGCGGAGGAGATCGAGCGGTTGCGAGCCGAGCCGGGCGAGGGCGACATCGCGATCGGCGGCGCGACTCTCGCCGCCGAGGTGGCCGCGTTGGGTCTCATCGACGAGTACCGGGCCATGGTCTACCCGGTGCTGGTCGGCGGCGGCATCCCGTTCTTTCCCCAGCACGAGCGCCGGGTGGATCTCGAACTCGTCGAGACCCGCACCTTCAGCTCGAGATTCGTCTACCTCCGCTACCGCGTGGCGCGCTAGGTACAAAACTGCCGGACGCCTGTCCGGCGGATCATGCCGGACAGGCCCCTGGTCCCGGAGGAGGGCTCAGCGCTTGAGCGTGAAGGTGAAATCGCCGGAGAGCTTGCCGGTCAGCCGGACTGCCGAAACGACTTTCCCCTCCGTGATCAGTCTCTCGACCTCGGCCCGCGAAAGGCCGCACCCTTCCGCGATCAGTCGCACCGGCCGGACAGGGATCTTCGCCGCAAAGCGGACCGAGACGTCGATCACCTCGCGGTTCAGGTGATCCGATCCGCCGGTGTCGAGGCGCCAGGCGCCCGCCCAGTCGAGGGCGATGCGATTACGGCGCTGCACGACCGGATCCTGGAGCAGCTCAGCTGTCAGGCCATGGTCGTTGTCATGCAGCCGGTCCAGCAGCTCAGGTCGTACGGAGCGCACATTCATCCGCTCCAGGACCGTGAGCTTTGCAGTTTCCCCGCAAGTGGTGCAGAGCGCGAGGAGCCAGGCGTCGATGAGCTTGTGGTTGGCGTTGACGCGAAATTTGCCGCTTGCCCGGAAGCGCGCGGACGCGCACGCGTGGCAACGCCGGCGAACGAGCGGCAGGCAGGTGGGCATGACCACCCAGTTGTTGAGCACAGAAGTACACCGGTTTCAGTGAGAAGTCCGCAGCAGAAAGGAGCGCGGCGCACATGCGCGACGCGCGACGAATCAGCACTCGGGAGGTCTCACAGGGTGTACAACGGCACGTCCTTGCCTAGACGACTTGGTTCGGCAGCACGGTAATGGGGCTCAGCGGCGCTGCTCCACTGGTTTTCGAGCGCCTCACCGCCACGCGAGCGGTGACCACCGCGGCGACCGCGCGTTCGACTGGCCCTGGAGGGAACGCGACCACCACCTCGTACGAACGGCAGGTGATCCTGGCCGACAAAGGCTTCGCGGCCAAGGAGCCGACATCTAGGCCCTGTCCGGCCGATCTTGCCGGGCTCGCGTGCCCTGGCACGCACTCCCCCGTAGCCCTTCGGGCACGGGAGGTGCCCCCATGCCGCGTTGCGTCAGTCGCCGACGCTCCGCGTCGGCTCCTTCCTCCGCCTTGCATCTGCACGCACCAGCCCCCGCTCACTGATCCGGCCTGATCGACCGGACAGGACCTAGGGCTCGTGCGCCATGCGATCACTCATGTACGACATAGATTTCCGCGCGCGTGCCAAGCGCACCCGGGCGTGGGGTTTCGGCCTCCTGTCGCTCGCCGCGCTGCTGTGGGTGTGGTTCGGCGTTCTGCTGCTCACGCCGTACGACGCGGGGTACCGGTCCACCTGCGAGGCGCGGCTCTTCACGGACCGTTCTACGGCCAATGAGGGGGCGTACACCGGTGAGAACAGGTGCACCGCCGAACGGGACTGGCCCGAACTCCTCGGCGTCCTCGGCCTCTCGGTGCCCGTCTCCGTCGTGGGTGCCGTGCTCTTCACGAGCGGCAGCGTCGGCAACCGTATGGCCGAACACCTCGCCGAGGTGACCCGGCTGACCGATGCCGCCCACCGGGCTTGAGCCGCTTCCTAAGCCTTCCTGTACTGGTCCGCGATCATCAGTACCGCGAAGCCGACCACGCCGATCACCACGTTCGCGAAGATCTCCCGGCCCTGCAGGAAGCCGACGTGGTCCGTGACGAAGCGCGTGAAGCCCATGAAGCGGAACCAGCCGGTCAGCTCGCGCAACACCCCGCAGGCGCCCGCGACCAGCAGGACCATGCCGATGGCTTCGAGAATCTTCTTCATGCGCCGATCGTGGTCCGGGGCGCGGGGCCGTAGCGTCGGCCCTCGGGATGCCTCGCGGAGCCGAAAGTCTGAGCCTGCGCGACTTTGGTAGCTTCCCGCCGCCGCGCGGCGGCATCACCGCTCCCGTCTGCGTAGCTTTGTCGACATGACGCGCACGGAGTACCCCTGGCTGCTGCCCTCGGCCATGTCGCAGGAGGCGGACCTGCCCGGCGACCGGACCAGGGCCAGGCCGCGCCGTACCGTGCGCGACTGGGTCGTCGACACCTTCGCCTTCGTCATCGCCGCGCTCATCGGCGTCCTGGCCTCCGAGGCGAGCCGGCAGGCCGGCAACTCCGAACTGGTCGTCTTCGCCGACCAGTTGGTGGGTGTGCTCGCCTGCTGCGCACTGTGGGTCAGACGCCGCGCGCCGCTCGGGCTCGCGCTCACCCTGCTCGTCGTGAGCGTGGTGTCTCCGGTCGCGGGAGGGGCGTTGCTGGTGAGCCTGTTCAGCCTCGCCGTGCACCGCCCCTTCAAGCCCGTCGCCGTCGTCGGGGCCCTGGCCGTCGCGGGTTCGGCAGCCGCGGCTGTCGTACGCCCCGATCCGGGCATGTCGTTCCTGGCCTCGCTCCTCACCGGCGTGATCCTGATCCTCCTGGTGATCGGCTGGGGCATGCTCGTACGGGCCCAGCGCCAGCTCGTCGTCGCCCTGCGCGAACGCGCCCGGCGGGCCGAGAGCGAGGCCGAGCTGCGCGCCGAGCACGCCCAGCGGCTCGCCCGCGAGGCCATCGCCCGTGAGATGCACGATGTGCTCGCCCACCGCCTCACCCTGCTGAGCGTGCACGCGGGCGGACTCGAATTCCGGCCGGACGCGCCCCCGGCCGAGGTCGCCCGGGCCGCCGGAGTGATCCGCGACAGCGCGCACGAGGCGCTCCAGGATCTGCGCGAGATCATCGGCGTACTGCGGGCCCCCGGCGAGGGCGAAGGCGCCGACCGGCCGCAGCCCACGCTCGCCACCCTCGACGCCCTGGTCGCCGAGTCCCGGCAGGCGGGCATGAAGGTCACCCTCGACAACCGCATCACCGACCCGGCCGCCGTCCCCGCCGCCACCGGCCGCACCGTCTACCGCATCGCCCAGGAGTGTCTGACCAACGCCCGCAAACACGCACCGGGCGCCGAGGTCACCGTCGCTGTGAGCGGCAGACCGGGCCACGGCCTCACCGTGGACGTCGCCAATCCCGCCCCGATCGGCGAGGTCGAGAAGGTCCCCGGCTCCGGTCAGGGGCTGATCGGTCTGACCGAACGCGCCACGCTCGCGGCCGGCAGCCTCGAACACGGAGCCACGGCCGACGGCGGTTTCCGCGTCCGGGCCTGGCTACCGTGGGCCGCATGACTATCCGGTTGCTCGTCGTCGATGACGACCCTCTCGTCCGCGCGGGACTCGCCTTCATGTTCGGCGGAGCCGACGACCTCGAGATCGTGGGGGAGGGGGCCGACGGCTCGGAGGTCGCGGCACTCGTCGACCGGCTTGCGCCCGATGTGGTGCTGATGGACATCCGGATGCCGGGGATGGACGGCCTCACGGCCACCGAGGAGCTGCGCCGCCGCCCCGACGCCCCCGAAGTCGTCGTCCTCACCACCTTCCACGCGGACGAACAGGTGCTGCGGGCGCTGCGCGCGGGAGCCGCCGGATTCGTCCTGAAGGACACCGCGCCCGCCGAGATCGTCGCCGCGGTACGGCGGGTGGCGGCGGGCGAACCGGTGCTCTCCCCGGCCGTCACCCGCCAGTTGATGACACAGGTCGCGGACCGCACCCCCGGCACCCGCAAGAAGTCCGCCGCCGAGCGGATCGCCTCGCTCGCCGACCGCGAAAGGGAGGTGGCCGTCGCCGTCGGCCGCGGCAGGTCCAACGCCGAGATCGCCGCGACCCTCTATATGAGCGTGCCGACCGTCAAGACGCATGTCTCGCGCATTCTGGCCAAGCTGGACCTGAACAACCGTGTCCAGATCGCGCTGTTGGTGCACGACGCGGGCCTGCTCGACGAGGACGAGCCGGTTTAGCGGACGTACGCTGGCGTGATGACAATTGTTGATCTGGGGGAGTACGGAGCGGAGTTCACCGCGAATCCGTATCCGTACTACGCGCGGCTGCGCGAGTCGGGCCCCGTCCACGAGGTGCGCATGGCGGGAGGCGAGCAGTTCTGGCTGATCGTCGGTCATGAGGAGGCGCGGGCCGCGCTCGCCGATCCGCGGCTGTCCAAGTCGCCCGCCACGGTAGGCGCGATGATGTTGGACGAGGAGGTCATCGGACCGAATCTGCTGGTCCTGGACCCGCCCGACCACAGCAGGCTGCGCAGGCTCGTGACGCGCGAATTCACCGGGCGGCGGGTGGAGGGCCTGCGCCCGCGCATCCAGCAGATCACCGACGAACTGCTGGACGCGATGCTGCCGGCCGGGCACGGCGATCTGGTGGACGCGCTGGCCTTCCCGTTGCCGATCATCGTCATCTGCGAGCTGCTCGGCATCCCGGCCGCCGACCGCGACGCCTTCCGCAAGTGGTCCAACGAGGTCGTGGCCCCGACCGGAGCGAATGCCGAGGCGGACGCCATCCACAGCCTGGCCGCGTACCTCGACGAGCTCATCGAGGACAAGCGCTGTGCCGGGCCCGCCGACGATCTGCTCTCCGCCCTCATACGGACCCGGGCCGAGGACGACGACCGGCTCTCGGCGGCCGAACTGCGGGCGCTCGCCTATCTGTTGCTCATCGCCGGCCATGAGACGACGGTCAATCTCATCTCCAACGGAGTACGGGCCCTGCTCACCCACCCCGACCAACTGGCCGCCCTGCGTGCGGACTTCGGACTCCTGGACGGCGCGGTCGAGGAAATGCTGCGCTACGACGGCCCCGTCGAGAACGGCACAGCCCGCTTCGCCGCCGAGCCGGTCCCGGTCGGGGACCGGGTGATCCCGGCCGGCGCGACGGTGCTGGTCGGCCTCGCCGCGGGCGACCGCGACCCGTCCCGCTATCCGGCCCCGGACAGCTTCGACATCCGGCGGGACACCCGGGGCCATCTCGCCTTCGGGCACGGTATTCACTTCTGCCTCGGGGCGCCGCTGGCCCGTATGGAGGCCCGCATCGCGATCCGCACCCTGCTGGAACGCTGCCCGGACCTGGCGCTGGACCCCTCCGGCGGCCCGCTCGACTGGCTGCCTGGCCTGCTGATGCGCGGCGTGCGGCGGCTGCCGGTGAGCTGGTAGCCCGCGGCCGGCCCCGGCCTCACCGCCGCGCTCGGTCCACCGGGATCGCGCGCTCAGTCCGCCGGGATCTCCTCCAGCCGGACCGGCCGGTGCTCGCGGCGGGACAGCTCGCACGCCTCCGCGATCCGCAGCGCCGTCAGCGCCTCGCGGCCGTCGCAGGGATTCTCGGCCTCGCCCTGGACCATCCGGACGAAGGTGTCCAGCTCCGCCTCGTACGCGGGGGCGAACCGCTCCAGGAAGCCCGGCCACGGCTTGGTCGCGGGCGGCGGGCCCTGCGGCTCGGTCGAGGTGATCGGCGTACGGTCGTCCAGGCCCACCGCGACCTGGTCGAGCTCACCGGCGAGTTCCATGCGTACGTCGTAACCCGCGCCGTTGCACCGGGTGGCCGTCGCCGTGGCCAGCGTCCCGTCGTCCAGGGTCAGCACCGCGGCCGCCGTGTCGACGTCGCCCGCGTCGCGGAACATCGAGGGGCCCCGGTCCGAGCCGGTGGCGTACACCTCGACGACCTCCCGGCCGGTCACCCAGCGCAGGATGTCGAAGTCATGGACCAGGCAGTCCCGGTACAGGCCACCGGAGAGCGGCAGATACGCGGCGGGCGGCGGCGCCGGGTCGGAGGTGATGGCCCGTACGGTGTGCAGCCGGCCGAGCCGTCCCGAGCGCACCAGCTCGCGGGCCGTGGTGTACCCCGCGTCGAAGCGGCGCATGAAGCCCAGCTGGAGCTGGGTGCCCGCGGTCTCGACCTCGCGCAGGGCGCCGAGCGTGCCCGGCAGATCCAGGGCGATGGGCTTCTCGCAGAAGGTGGGCAGCCCGGCGCGGGCGGCCCGGGCGATGAGGTCGGCATGGGCGGCGGTGGCGGAGGCGATCACGACGGCGTCGACGCCCCACTTGAAGATCTCGTTGGCGCTGGGCGCGGCGGTGGACCCGGTGCGCTCGGCGACCTCGGCCGCCCGCGCCGCGTCGGTATCCGCCACGACCAGTGAACCCACCTCCCGGTGGCGGCTGAGCACGCCCGCGTGGAAAGTGCCGATACGTCCCGTTCCGATCAATCCGATGCGCATGGCCCAAAGGTGGCGGCGGGCCGGTCGCCATGTCAAGACTTTGTCCTGACAACCGAACTTCACGACTTCCCGTCAACATTCCGTGCGACTACGCTCACCCCGTGCCCAAGCAGCCCAGACACGTGACGGACCCGTCCCTGTCGCTCCAGCTGAGCGTGGACCGCACCAGTCCGGTCCCGCTCTACTTCCAGCTGTCGCAGCAGCTGGAATCCGCCATCGAGAGAGGGACCCTCACTCCCGGCAGCCTGCTCGGCAACGAGATAGAGCTGGCCAACCGGCTCGGCCTGTCCCGCCCGACCGTCCGCCAGGCCATCCAGTCCCTCGTCGACAAGGGCCTGCTGGTGCGCCGCCGGGGCGTCGGCACCCAGGTGGTGCACAGCCAGGTCAAGCGCCCGCTGGAGCTCAGCAGCCTCTACGACGACCTGGAGGCGGCCGGCCAGCGCCCGGCCACCATCGTGCTGCGCAATGCCGTCGAACCGGCGAGTGCCGAGGTCGCGGCCGCTCTCGGGGTGGCGGAGGACAGCGACGTGCAGCTGATCGAGCGGCTGCGGTTTGCCCACGGCGAGCCCATGGCCAGGCTGCGCAACCACCTGCCCGCGGGCCTCTTCGACTGCGACACCGAGCGGCTCGAGGCAACCGGCCTGTACCGGATGATGCGATCCGCGGGGATCACCCTGCACAGCGCCCGGCAGTCGGTCGGGGCACGGGCCGCCACCGAGCTCGAGGCCGAGCTGCTCACCGAGGCGACCGGGGCTCCGCTGCTGACGATGGAGCGCACCACCTTCGACGACACCGGCCGCGCCGTCGAGTTCGGCTCGCACATCTACCGGGCCTCGCGCTACGCCTTCGAGTTCCAGCTCCTCGTGCGTCCCTGACCGCCCCGGGGAGGCCCGGGGCGGGTCACGTAAGAATGTCTTTCGCGTAAGAATGTTCGGACAAAGTCTTGACGGGGTCGCGTGGCCGCCGTAAAAACTCACCCAGCCGCAATCGGGCGGCCGGGAGAGAAGGCGGACCCACCATGCGTACCACCCGCACGGCAGCAGCCCTGCTCGCCGCAAGTGCCCTGGTCGTTGTCGCCGGATGCAGCAGTTCCGGCGGCAAGGAGGCCAAGGACAGCCCCTCCAAGGACGGTGGAGGAGGCGTTCCCGCCACCACCGGACGTCTGAAGATCGCGATGGTGACGCACTCCGGCGAGGGCGACACCTTCTGGGACATCGTCCAGAGCGGCGCCAAGGTGGCCGCCCGCAAGGACAACGTCGAATTCCTTTACTCGGCCAACAAGGAGGGCAAGGAGCAGGCCCAGCTCGTGCAGGCCGCCATCGACCAGAAGGTCGACGGCATCATCGTGACCCTCGCCAAGCCGGAAGCAGTCCAGGACGTCGTCAAGAAGGCCGTCGCGGCAGGCATACCCGTCGTCACGATCAACTCCGGCGCCGAGTTCTCGAAGTCGCTCGGCGCGCTCAGCCACATCGGCCAGGACGAGTCCGTCGCGGGCGAGGCCATCGGCGAGGAACTCAACAAGCGCGGCAAGAAGAAGGCCGTCTGCGTCATTCACGAGCAGGGCAACGTCTCGCTCGAAGCGCGCTGTGCCGGTGTGAAGAAGACCTTCAAGGGCACGGTCGAGAACCTCAACGTCGACGGCACCAACACACCCGCGACCACCTCGTCCATCGAGGCCAAACTCCAGGCGGGCAAGGACATCGACGCCGTCGTCGCCCTCGGCGCCCCCATCGCTGCCGCCGCGGTCAAGGCCAAGGAGGGCGCGGGCTCCGGCGCCGAGGTCAACACCTTCGACCTCAACGCCGAGGTGGTCAAGCAGCTCAAGGCCAAGCAGATCGGCTTCGCCGTGGACCAGCAGCCCTACCTCCAGGGCTATCTCGCGATCGACGAGCTGTGGCTCAACAAGGTCAACGGCAATGTGATCGGCGGCGGCAAGCCGATCCTCACCGGTCCCGCGCTGGTCACCGAGAAGGATGTGCCCGCGCTGGAGAAGCTCACCGCCGACGGAACCCGATGACGTACGCGGTATACCCGGTGCCAACCCTCCGACCTGCTGTGACACATACTTGGGCGGCCGGGGCGCGTCATCACGCCCCCCGGCCGCACCGAGAAGCACAGCGAGTACGGCAAGAAGGGCACGGCGTCGTGGCTAGGGCAAGGACAGGGGTACGCGCGCTGGGCGCGGTGCTGGCGGCGGTACTCGGAGCCTCACTCGCGGGATGCAGCAGCACGGGCGGCAAGCGCGCGGCCGACGCCCGCAAGGCGCAGGCCGCGGCCGGCAAGTCCGCGGTCACCACCCCTCGCTGGACCTTCGCGATGGTCACCCACTCCGGCGACGGCGACACCTTCTGGGACATCGTCCAGAGCGGCGCGGAGCAGGCCGCCGTCAAGGACAACATCAACTTCCTCTACTCGCACAACGACGAGGGCCAGCAGCAGGCCCAGCTCGTCCAGGCGGCCATCGACAAGAAGGTCGACGGACTGATCGTCTCGCTCGCCAAGCCCGACGCGATGAAGGACGTCGTCGCGAAGGCCGAGAAGGCCGGTATCCCCGTCATCACCGTCAACTCGGGCTCCGAGCAGTCCAAGGCGTACGGAGCGCTCACCCACATCGGGCAGGACGAGTCCGTCGCGGGCGAGGCCGTCGGCGACGAACTCGACAAGCGCGGCCGCAAGAAGGCCCTGTGCGTGCTCCACGAGCAGGGCAACGTCGGCCATGAACAGCGCTGCGCGGGCGCCAAGAAGACCTTCGGCGGCGAGCTCCAGAACCTCTACGTCGACGGCACCAACATGCCCGACGTCCAGGCGTCCATCGAGGCCAAGCTCCAGGCCGACCGCTCCATCGACGCGGTCGTCACGCTGGGCGCACCGTTCGCGGACGCCGCCGTCCAGGCGAAGAAGACCGCCGAGAGCACGGCCGAGGTCGACACCTTCGACCTCAACGCCAAGGTGGCCACCGAACTGAAGGCCGGGACGCTCGGTTTCGCCGTCGACCAGCAGCCCTATCTCCAGGGGTACCAGGCCGTCGACCTGCTGTGGCTCTACAAGTACAACGCCAACATGCTCGGCGGCGGGCGGCCCGTCCTGACCGGACCTCAGATCATCACCAAGACCGACGCCGCCGAGCTGAAGGAATACACAGAGCGGGGGACACGATGAGTGCGACCGCACCACCTGCCACACCACCACAGAAGACCGACGAGCGACTGCTGCGCACCTCGCCCCTGCGCAAGCTGATGGGCAGACCCGAACTGGGCTCGGTCGTCGGCGCCGTCGCGGTCTTCATCTTCTTCTCGATCGTCGCGGACTCCTTCCTGCAGGCGTCCAGCCTGTCCACCGTCCTGTACGCGGCATCGACGCTCGGCATCATGGCCGTACCGGTCGCGCTGCTGATGATCGGCGGCGAGTTCGACCTGTCGGCCGGTGTCCTGGTGACCAGCTCCGCGCTGATCTCCTCGATGTTCAGCTACCAGATGACGGCGAACGTCTGGGTCGGCGTCTTTGTCTCACTGCTGGTCACGCTGGCCATCGGGGTCTTCAACGGCTTCATGCTGACCCGTACGAAACTGCCCAGCTTCATCATCACGCTCGGCACGTTCCTGATGCTGACCGGCCTCAACCTCGGCTTCACCAAGCTGATCAGCGAGACGGTCTCGACGAAGTCCATCGCCGACATGGAGGGGTTCGGCTCAGCGAAGAAGATCTTCGCCTCGCAGCTCACCCTCGGTGACGTCACCCTCAAGGTCACCATCCTGTGGTGGTTCGCGCTGGTCGCCCTGGCCACGTGGATCCTGCTGCGTACCCGCTTCGGCAACTGGATCTTCGCGGTCGGCGGCGGCGCCGACGCGGCCCGCGCGGTCGGTGTCCCGGTCAACAGGACCAAGATCGGCCTGTACATGGGCGTCGCTTTCGCCGCCTGGGTCTCCGGCCAGCATCTGCTGTTCTCCTTCGACGTGGTGCAGTCCGGCGAAGGTGTCGGCAACGAGCTGACGTACATCATCGCGGCCGTCATCGGCGGCTGCCTGATCACCGGCGGCTACGGCTCGGCGATCGGCTCGGCGGTCGGTGCGTTCATCTTCGGCATGACCAGCAAGGGCATCGTGTACGCGGAGTGGAACCCGGACTGGTTCAAGTTCTTCCTCGGAGCGATGCTCCTTCTCGCCACCCTGCTCAACGCATGGGTCCGCAAGCGTGCGGAGGCAAGCAAATGACGGCCCTCGTCGAGCTCGACAACGTCAGTAAGTACTACGGCAACATCCGCGCCCTGGAGGGCGTCTCGCTGGAGGTGCACGCCGGGGAGATCTCCTGCGTACTCGGCGACAACGGCGCGGGCAAGTCCACGTTGATCAAGATCATCGCGGGTCTGCACCAGCACGACGCCGGAACCTTCCTCATCGAGGGCGAGCAGGCGAGCCTGGCCAGCCCGCGCGAGGCGCTGGACCGCGGTATCGCCACGGTCTACCAGGACCTCGCCGTCGTACCGCTGATGCCGGTCTGGCGGAACTTCTTCCTCGGCTCCGAGCCGACGAAGGGTGTCGGTCCCTTCAAGCGCCTCGACGTCGATCAGATGCGCGAGACGACCCGGTCCGAGCTGCTGCGCATGGGCATCGACCTGCGCGATGTCGACCAGCCCATCGGCACGCTCTCGGGCGGCGAGCGGCAGTGCGTGGCGATCGCCCGGGCCGTGTACTTCGGCGCGAAGGTCCTGGTCCTGGACGAGCCGACGGCCGCGCTCGGTGTGAAGCAGTCCGGTGTGGTGCTGAAGTACGTGGCCGCCGCGCGGGATGCGGGGCTGGGTGTGGTGCTGATCACCCACAACCCGCACCACGCGTATCTGGTCGGGGACCGCTTCATCCTGCTCAAGCGCGGCACGATGTCCGCCAGCCACACGAAGAGCTCGGTGACGCTGGACGAGCTGACGCGCCAGATGGCGGGCGGGAGCGAGCTGGAGGACCTGAGGCACGAGCTGGAGAGGGCGCCGGTGCCGACGCATCTGGGGGGCCACCCGGTGAAGGGCGAGGGCGGGGCGTCGTAGCGCCTGCGGCGGGGCTGTTCCCCTACCCGCCCCTTCCCGAACTGGGGGCAAGCCCCCCGACCCCGGTACGCCTTCGGGCGTGTCCTCAAACGCCGGACGGGCTGAGATGTGCGGCCGAGCCGCACCTTCAGCCCCTCCGGCGTTTGAGGGCGGGGAGGTTGGGGGTCCCCCCGGACGGAGTCTGGGGGAGGGCGGGTAGGGGAACAGCCCCTCGCAGCGGCACCGCCCCCCGGCACACGGCGCCCCGCCCCGCCGGATGGCAGAATCGGCCCCGGTGGGCACTGCCCACCGCCGGGGACATGACAGCCACCGGCCCCGCCCCCGAGACCCCGCAGGGACATGAGCACCTACCGCGACTTCGCGCACCGCGGCTCCGCCCGCGCCACCGTCCTGAAGACCGTCGGCACCCGCGAGCGGCGCTCGCATCTCACCGCGCCCCGCGTCCCCACCGTCGGCATCGACATCGGCGGTACGAAGGTGATGGCGGGTGTCGTCGACGCCGACGGCGTGATCCTTGAGAAGGTCCGTACGGAGACGCCGGACAAGTCCAAGAGCCCCAAGGTCGTCGAGGACACCATCTGCGAGCTGGTCCTCGACCTGTCCGACCGGCACGACGTGCACGCGGTGGGCATCGGCGCGGCGGGCTGGGTCGACGCCGACCGTTCCAAGGTGCTCTTCGCACCCCATCTGGCCTGGCGCAACGAGCCCCTGCGCGACGCCCTCTCGGCCCGGCTCGCCGTCCCCGTCCTGGTCGACAACGACGCCAACACCGCCGCCTGGGCCGAGTGGCGCTTCGGTGCGGGCCGCGGCGAGGACCACCTGGTCATGATCACCCTTGGCACGGGTATCGGCGGCGCGATCCTGGAGGACGGCCGGGTCAAGCGCGGCAAGTACGGCGTCGCCGGCGAATTCGGCCATATGCAGGTCGTGCCCGGCGGCCACCGCTGCCCCTGCGGCAACCGCGGCTGCTGGGAGCAGTACAGCTCCGGCAACGCGCTGGTCCGCGAGGCCCGTGAGCTCGCCGCCGCCGACTCCCCGGTCGCGCACGGCCTCATCGAGCGCGTCGGCGGGAACATTCCCGAGATCACAGGCCCGGTCATCACCGAGCTCGCCCGCGAGGGCGACGCCATGTGCATCGAGCTCTTCCAGGACATCGGCCAGTGGCTCGGCATCGGCATCGCCAATCTCGCGGCCGCCCTCGACCCGTCCTGCTTCGTCATCGGCGGCGGTGTCAGCGCGGCCGACGACCTGCTCATCGGCCCCGCCCGGGACGCCTTCCGCCGTCACCTCACGGGCCGCGGCTACCGCCCAGAGGCGCGCATCGTCAAGGCCCAGCTCGGCCCGGAGGCAGGTATGGTCGGTGCGGCCGACCTCGCGCGGCTCGTGGCCCGCCGTTTCCGCCGGGCCAACCGGCGCCGTGTGGAGCGCCAAGAGCGTTACGAGCGCTATGCGCAGGCCATCCGCAACGGCACCATCCGCCCCACCCAGGAACCGTAGTCATGACCCTGCCCCGCCAGTCCACCGCAACGGACGAGAGCGTCCGCCCCCCTGAGAACCACCGCCACATGGTGCTCCGTCGCTGGCTGACGGCGATCACCATCGTGCTCCTCGTCGGCATCCCGGCCGGCTATCTGGTGATCTCCGCGGAGCAGAGTCGTGACAGCGGGCGGGACAAGGAGTCGGAGTCCTCGGCCACCGGTCTGCGCAACACCTGGCCCTCCCAGATGAAGCGCCGCATCTTCGAGGTGCCGATCCCGGAGAAGTCCACGCAGGTCGCGTACTACGAGACGAGCAACTGGAAGACCAGCCGGCTGTACGTGCAGTTCCGTACGACCTCCGCCGGGCTCGACCAGTTCCTCAAGGGCGTCGGCACGAGCCGCGCGCAGCTGGACGACGGCAAGGTCAGCATCGGCGCGCGCGACGCCGAGACCGTCGCCTGGCGCTTCGGCGCCAGCGAGGGCGAGTGGGCGGGCACCAGCCATACGCAGAAGGACCCCCGTCCCTCCCAGGACATCACCGTCGATCTGACCGACACCTCCCGCCCCATGGTCTTTGTTGTCTCGACAGCGACCCCCTGACCGGAGGCCGTGCCTCCAGTCATTAACGTGGAGCGGGTGAGTGAGACGCAGACGCCCCCGAAGACCCTGCAGTACCGGATCGACGGTCCGGACGACGCACCCGTACTCATCCTCGGTCCCTCCCTCGGGACCACATGGCACATGTGGGACCGGCAGATAGCCGATCTCTCCCGCCGGTGGCGGGTGTTCCGCTTCGATCTGCCCGGCCACGGCGGTGCCCCCGCCCTCCCCGCGACCTCCGTCGCCGAGCTCGCCGACCGGCTGCTCGCGACCCTCGACGGGCTGGGCATCCAGTTCTTCGGCTACGCCGGCTGTTCCATCGGCGGCGCGATCGGCGTGGAGCTGGCGCTGCGCCACCCGCACCGGGTGGCTTCCCTCGCGCTGGTGGCCGCCTCGCCGCGGTTCGGGACCGCCGACGAGTTCCGCCAGCGCGGTGTGATCGTGCGGACCAACGGTCTGGACCCGATGGCCCGCAGCGCGCCCGAGCACTGGTTCACGCACGGCTTCGCCGCCGCCCAGCCCGCCATCGTCGAGTGGGCGGTCCAGATGGTCCGCACCACCGACCCCGGCTGCTACATCGCCGCCTGCGAGGCGCTCGCGGCCTTCGACGTACGCGGCGAACTCGGCCACGTCGGCGTCCCGACCCTCGTCCTGGTCGGCTCCGAGGACCAGGTCACCGGGCCCGCCGAGGCCCGCACCCTGGTCGCCGGTATACCGGACGCCCGGCTCGCGCTCGTGCCGGGCGCATCGCACCTCGCCCCCGTCGAGCAGCCCGGCGCGGTCACCGACCTTCTCGTACACCACTTCTCGACCGCCTGGCAGAACGCATCCGATTCAACGACGGGGCTCACCCCGATCCCGGCCTCGCCGATCACACCCGCCCTGTCCGCCCCGGTCACGCCCATCGGGGAGATCGCCCCCGCCTCGCCCGCGCAGCCCGAGGCGGTGCAGCAGGGACGCCCCGATCCGTACGTCGCCGGGATGAAGGTGCGCCGCGAGGTGCTCGGCGACGCGCACGTCGACCGGGAGACGGCCGCCGCCGACGACTTCACCGGCGACTTCCAGGAGCTGATCACCCGCTACGCCTGGGGCGAGGTCTGGACCCGTGAGGGCCTCGACAGACGCACCCGCAGCGTGGTGACGCTCACCGCGCTGGTCGCGGGCGGGCACCTGGACGAGCTCGCCTTCCACACCCGCGCGGCGCTGCGCAACGGACTCACCCCCGCCGAGATCAAGGAAGTCCTGATCCACGCGGCCGTGTACTGCGGCGTCCCGGCGGCGAACTCCGCCTTCCGCGTGGCCCACGCCGTCATCCAGGAGGAGACCACCCCCTGAGCCCCTGACGACCGGCCGGACGGGGCACGGCGTAGCAGGATGGGCTCATGAGGCTCACGAAGAAGACGCACGCCTGCATCCGGCTGGAGAAGGACGGGCAGACGCTCGTCATCGATCCCGGCACCTTCAGTGAAGAGGACGCCGCCATCGGCGCGGACGTCATCCTGGTCACCCACGAGCATGCCGACCACTTCAACGAGGACCGGCTGCGGGCCGCGATGGAGGCGAACCCGGGCGCCGGGATCTGGACCCTGCGCAGCGTCGCCGGGAAGATCTCGGCGGCCTTCCCCGGCCGCGTCCACACCGTCGGCCACGGCGACACCTTCACCGCGGCCGGGTTCGACGTGCAGGTGCACGGAGAGCTGCACGCCGTGATCCACCCGGACATCCCGCGGATCACCAACGTCGGCTATCTGGTGGACGGTTCGGTCTTCCACCCCGGTGACGCCCTCACCGTCCCCGACCATCCGGTCGAGACGCTGCTGCTCCCCGTACAGGCCCCGTGGAGCAAGATCTCCGAGGTCATCGACTACGTGCGCGAGGTGAAGCCGCGGCGTGCCATCGACGTGCACGACGCCCTGCTCACCGATCTCGCCCGGCCGATCTACGACCGTCAGATCGGCGAGCTCGGCGGCACGGACCACGGCAGGCTGGCACCGGGCGCGAGCACCGACCTGTGACGGCCGCGGGCCCGGCTGTCAGACCGCCCGGCTAGGCTCTTCGCATGCGCATCGCCACGTGGAACGTCAACTCGATCACCGCCCGACTGCCGCGCCTGCTGGCCTGGCTGGAGAACAGCGGCACGGACGTGCTGTGCATCCAGGAGACCAAGACCACCGAGGAGCAGTTCCCCTCCGACGAGCTGCGCGAGCTCGGTTACGAGTCCGCGGTCCACGCCACGGGCCGGTGGAACGGCGTGGCGCTCGTGTCCCGGGTCGGCCTCGACGACGTGGTCAAGGGCCTGCCCGGCGGCCCGGAGTACGAGGGGGTGCAGGAGCCCCGGGCGATCGCCGCGACCTGCGGCCCGGTCCGCGCCATGTCGGTGTACGTGCCGAACGGCCGCGAGCCCGGGCACGCGCACTACGCGTACAAGCTGCAGTGGTTCGAGGCCCTGAAGGCGGCGGTCGCCTCCGACGCGGCGGCGGCCCGCCCCTTCGCGGTCCTCGGCGACTTCAATGTCGCCCCGACCGACGACGACGTCTGGGACCGCGAGTTCTTCGAGGGGCAGACGCATGTCACCCCGCCCGAGCGCGCGGCGCTCATCGCGCTCCAGGAGGCGGGCCTCACCGACGTCGTGCCGCGCCCCCTCAAGTACGACCACCCGTTCACGTACTGGGACTACCGCCAGCTGTGCTTCCCCAAGAACCGCGGTATGCGCATCGACCTGGTCTACGGCAATGATCCTTTCGCCCAGGCGGTCAAGGACAGTTACGTCGACCGCGAGGAGCGCAAGGGCAAGGGCGCGTCGGATCATGCGCCTGTCGTTGTGGATCTGGACATCTGACGTTTGTTGACGCGCGCCCTGTGGTGCGCCGGGCGGCAGGGATGCGAGGCTGAGTGGTATGAACATCCCTTTCTTGGACAACTGGCTCAAGCGGCACGACGCCGGGCAGGTGCAGGGTGAGCCCGCCGCGGAGTACGACCCGGAGCGCGAGGCGGCCATCGCCGAGCTGCTCTCGGAGTGTGAGCTGCTGCGTGTCCGAGCAGGGCAGGCAGGGCTCGAACTGGACGACAGCCCCGCCTCGTTGGCCGCCCTCGACCAGCTCCCGCCGCGCTGGCGCGACGACCCCGAGGAGCTGCCCTGGCTGGGCAATGACGCGGGTCTCTACCTCGGCACGGTGATCGTCCGCACGGTCCCCGGGGCGGCCTGGCACATCTGGCCGGGCGGTCATCCCGTGGTGCAGCTCGCCTCCGGCCGGGAGATCAGCGTGGTGGAGGCGGGCCTGGACTGGGCGGTCAACGGTGCGCCTCAGCTGTCTCAGGTGTACGCAGAGGCCGCAGAGGCCTGAGCTGCGTAGACTCCATTAATACGGCTTATGCCCTATTTATGCGTGTCGAGTGTGAAGTCCCTTGTCCGGCTGGATAGTTTGCGCGGACCTCGACACAGCCGAGAGTGGGTAGGTCAGCGTATGGTCGTCGATCCTTTGATCGAGCTGCGTGACGTCAACACGTACGACGGACAGGTGCACGTGCCGCGGGACTGACGGGGGGTGCAGGACCCATGACGCGACTTCTCAAACACGCCCTACGCCGCGGCGCTCTCGCCCGCGCCGCGCGGAAACCCTGCCATCGGCAGCCGCTTCGACCACCGGATCTCGACTACCATGTGCCGTTCATCCCCGTGGTGATGGCGATCTCCCCGCATACCAAGGCCGCGGATCCGGCTCCGGCCGGACCAGGGACGCTGCTGCCGGGTGGGGGACCCCCCACGGCCCCCAGGCCGTAGGGGGAGCAGCAGCTCAGGGCCATTCCCGCCCGGCGGCAGCCGGTGATCACTTCTCGCGCAGCGGGACCGACAGATATGACGGGTCGGCTGCGGACGAGGAGAAGGTCAGCTGCGCGCCGGACGGGTTGTGCTCGATGTAGAGCGGGTCGACAGTGTCGACGACCAGGGCGAGACGGTGGCCCGCCGGGACGTCGTAGGCGGTGGAGAAGAGCTCCAGGTCGACGGCGAACGGCTTCCCGGGTGTCATGCCGTGGAAGGTGTACGGCGCATTGCTGACCAGCTTGCCGAGGCCGAGCGGGCCCACGTCGTAGAGGTATGCGACGAGGGTGCCGCTCTCCTTGGTGCTTGTGACCGTGGTGTGCATCCTGGCCGTGCCGCGGATCTGCTGCTCGGTGCCGTAGAGCTCGGACTTCCAGACGGCGGCGAAGAGGCGCGGCAGCAGCGGGATCGAGGCCATCGGGGGCAGCTTGGCGAACTGGTCCAGGATGCTGGACAGGAAGATGACCCCGCCGTTGGCGCCCGAGTCGACATTGGCGAAGATCCGCTTGGACCCGCCGAGCTCGATCTTCCGTTCGGTCGCGGCCACCGACTTCCAGTCGGGGTAGTTCTCGTATCCGCCGGTGGAACGGGACTTGATGCGGACCGGCTGCTCGCGGTCGATGCCGTTGTCAGCACCCTTGACGTAGTGGTCGAGCCAGCGATGGGCGCTGGTCCAGGTGTCGTTGGGCAGACCGAGCAGACCGCTGCCTTCCGCCGTCGCATGGTCGCCGGGGCGGAACTCCAGGCGCTTGGGACCGGTGAGCTTCTCGTAGAAGTCGGCGTACTGGTTGGGCGGGAAGATCGAGTCGCCCCAGGCGTTGCCGAGCATGATCGCCGTGCCGTTGGCGTTGATCCGGTCCAGATAGGTGGCGGGGGAGCGCTTCTTGCCCCAGTCGATCAGCTCCTGCTCCTTGGCGAGGTTGGAGGAGAAGAAGTCCGCCGTGATCTGCTTGAACTCCTCGCTCGGCCGGCCGGTGAGATACCCCGCCCCACTGAGCATCGCGGTGGCCTGCACATGCTGGGTGCGGCCGCTGTAGATGGACTCGACCAGGTCGGCCCAGCCGCTGAGGGCGGCAACCGCCTTGATGCGCTTGTCGTGGGCGGCGGCAAGGAGGGTGATGCCCGCGCCGTACGAGACGCCGGCCATGCCCACCCTGCCGGGGTCGGCGGGGGTGTTCGCGAGCGCCCAGTCGATCACCTTGGAGGCATCGGCGATGTCGGGCGGCCCGGCCACTTCTATGGTGCCGCCCGACTGCCAGAAGCCGCGGGTGTTGTAACTCACCACGACATAGCCCGAGTCGGCGAGCTGCTTGGCCTGCGCGATGTATTCGATCTGGGGCAGTCCCCAGCTCGTGGGCAGCACGATCACGGGGTATCTGCGCGTGCCGTCGGAGCCCGCGGGCGTGACGACATTGGCCTTGAGCACGGTGCCGCCGTCACCGGTGATGTCGACGAACCGTACGTCCGCGGTGGCGGATTGGGCCTGGTTGCCGGCCATCGGGACGGCGGGAGCCACCCCGGCGGCCGGTCCGGCGAGAAGCGCGACGGAGACCGTACCGATCGCCGTCGTACGCAGGGCCTTGCGCGACTGTCCCACGGGTCACTCCTCACTCGTGTCACTGCAAAGTGACCCGACGGTAACCTTGAGGACTTACTTGGGGTAACTCCTCGGTAAGTTACGCGACGGTAACGATTATTGGACGTGGTGTCAGTTGGCGCGTGAGCCCCTGGTGTTCCGGCCGACGGAGCGGCACGCTCGCGCTGTGGACGCGACGACGGAACGGACGACCCTGCAACTGCGGCTGAGACGGCGGGTGGAGTGGGTGCCCGTCGCCGCGCTCGTGTTGCTCGTCGTATGGGGCATCGCCGTGGCGGCGATCGTCGAAGGGCCCAACGGCACCGCGGGCGGGATCGCCATGTCGGTGCTCGGCGTGCCCCTCGCCCTCATCGCGGTCAGCTGCGCCGCGCACCTCGTGCGGCCGCTCGGGCTGACGGTCGACGCGGACGGACTGACCGTACGGCTGCCGGCCTGGCCCGCCAGAACCGTGCCCTGGTCCGCGGTCCGAGGGGTGAGCGCCTCCTCCGGCTACGTCTTCGTCGACTGCGAGGCTCCCGTCGGGAAGCTTCCGCGCACCTGCCGGCTGCGGGCCGCGCACCGCAGGCTCGGCCCCGAGCTGGAGCGTCCGGGTGGCGACGGGCTCTGTTTCGAGACGCAGGTCTTCGATGTCGATCCGGCCGAACTACTGGACGCCATCGGGCAGTACGCGCCGACAGGGATCACGATCACGGATGAAACGCAGCGGTAGACGGGCGTCCGCGTACGACAATGGAGGAATGACGAGGCCCGAAGAGCGCGAGCCCGATCCGAGCCTGGCCGGTCCGACGGAGCCCGGTCCGGGGGAGAGCGGTCCGGGCGTGGCCGGTCCGAGGGAGCCCGGTCCGGGCGTGCCCGATGTCTTCGACCCGCGGATCTACGCCGCCGGTCTGCCGCACGCCGCCTTCCGTGAGCTCCGCGACCGCCACCCCGTCGCCTGGCAGCAGGAGTACGAAGTCCTCGGCTGGCCCGAGGGCCCCGGGTTCTGGGCCGTCACCCGCCACGCCGACGTGGTCGGGGTCCTCAAGGACTCCGGGACCTTCTCCTCCCACCTCGGCGCCACCCAGATTCGCGACCCCGACCCGGCCGACCTGCCCTTCATCCGGCGCATGATGCTCAACCGGGACCCGCCGGACCACGGGCGCCTGCGACGGCTGGTGAGCCGTGCCTTCACCCCGGGACGGATCGACCGGTTCGGCGTGGCCGCGCGAGCCCGCGCCCGCCAACTGCTCACCGCCGCACGGGACAGCGGCCCCGCCTTCGACCTGGTCACCGCCGTCACCGACGACTACGCCCTGCTCAACCTCTCCGATCTGCTGGGCGTCCCGGAGAGCGACCGCGGGCTGCTGCTGAAGTGGACCGAGCGCGTCATCGCCTACCAGGACCCCGACGAGCCGCCGGTGCTCGGAACGGACGGGCGTCCGGTCAACCCCCGCTCACCGGCCATGCTCCAGGAGATGTTCAGCTACGCCCAGGAGCTCGCCGCGTACAAACGGAGGAACCCCGCCGACGACGTCATGACCTCGCTCGCGCAGTCGGAACTCTCCGACGCGGAGCTGGAGATGTTCTTCTTCCTGTTGACGGTCGCGGGCAACGACACCGTGCGCAGTGCCGCCCCCGGTGGCTTTCTGACGCTGGCCGAGCACCCGGACGAACAGCGCAGGCTGCGGGCGGGTGACGTGGACCTGGACCGCGCCGTCGACGAGCTGCTGCGCCGCCACCCGCCCGTCCTCAGCTTCCGCCGGACCGCGACCCGCGACACCACGCTCGCCGGGCAGCACATCCGCGGCGGCGACAAGGTGGTCGTCTTCCACGCCTCGGCCAACTACGACGAGCGGGTCTTCGACCAGCCGTACGGGCTCGACCTCGGCCGTTCCCCGAATCCGCATGTCTCCTTCGGCGACGGCCCGCATGTCTGTCTCGGCGCCCACTTCGCCCGGCTCCAGCTGCGGATCCTGTACGGGGAAGCGATGGATCTGCTGCCGCCGCTGGTGATGGCGGGCCCGCCGCGGCGGCTCGTCTCCAACTTCATCAATGGTGTGAAGTCGCTGCCGCTCACCTCCTAGGTTGCGGCGCGGTGGGAACTGCGCGCGGCGGGGACAGCAGTCTGCGCCGTCCGCGTCACATCGGAGACCAGCTCGACCACATCGGCGCCGTACGCCTGGGAGTTGACGACCTTCAGCAGCAGACAGAAGGAGTTGCCGCCGTGCTTGCGGGCGAGCTTCTCGTGTTGGCGCGCCAGATAGCGGGTGGCCGCCTGGTTGGTGATGGCGCGCTGGCCGCAGAAGAGAAAGACGGGCCGGGCGTCCTGGCCCGCGGTGAGCCGGGCGAGCAGGACGTACTCCGCGACACCCGGCTCCATGCGGTAGCGCTCCGGTCCGATCTGGAACGCGCCCTGGTCGGGGCCCGGCTCCGGATCCGTGTTGATCTTCACGCCGGGGAGCAGCGAGTGCAGATGCGCGGCCATCCGCCGGTTCGAGACCGGACCGCCGACGCAGAATTCCGTGCGCTCGCCGAAGCCCTGCTGGGCTATGTCGTGCCAGACGATCTGCGCGTTCGCCCCGCAGTCCTTGATCAGCGCGGAGAGTTCGAGCAGCGCGAAGACGTCGAAGCGGTGCACGGAACCGTCCCGGCCGGCCTCGCGATTGACGACGAGCAGCGACTCGGAGTTCCCGGGCAGCCCGAAGAAGTCCTGCTTGCGGCGGAGTCTGCGCCGCCACAGATAGGTGCGGGCGAGCCAGCCGAGAGTGGCGCTGATGCCGGCGGCCAACACGCCGAGCACGATGTTGCGTACGTCGTCAGTCATGGGCGCGCATGTTAGCGGTGTTTGCGGACCATTGTTCGAGGCGGTCCTGACGGGGCAGTGGCGGTGAAGTTACAGTGCGCGGACGTACGTTGACTGGAGGTACGGATGCGTCGCTCAACCGCACGAAATGTGCCGGTTCTGGCCGTTGCCGCGGCCATGGTCTCGACCGTGGTCTCGATCGGAGCGGCAGCTCCGCCCCCGCACGCCCCACCGGCCGGGAGCCCGGTCAGGACGCCCGTCGCAGCGGGCTACGGCGGGGCGGTCGCGAGCGTCGACGCCGATGCCTCGGCCGCGGGCATCGAGGTGCTGCGGCGCGGCGGCAACGCCGTGGACGCGGCGGTGGCCACGGCGGCCGCCCTCGGCGTCACCGAGCCGTACTCCGCGGGCATAGGTGGTGGCGGCTTCTTCGTCTACTACGACGCCAAGTCCCGCACGGTCCACACCATTGACGGCCGCGAGACCGCGCCCCGCACCGCCGACGCCTCCCTCTTTGTGGAGAACGGCAAGCCGATCCCCTTCGAGGAAGGCATGACGAGCGGCCTCGGCGTCGGCACTCCCGGCACTCCGGCGACCTGGGAGTCGGCGCTCGACGCCTGGGGCAGCAGATCCCTGCGGACGCTGCTGAAACCGGCCGAGCGACTGGCGAAGGACGGCTTCACCGTCGACGCCACCTTCCGAAACCAGACCCAGGCCAACGAGGCGAGATTCCGGGACTTCCCGGACACGGCGGAGCTCTTCCTGCCGGGCGGCGCGCTGCCGGTGGTCGGCTCCGACTTCAAGAACCCAGACCTGGCGGCCACGTACAAGGAACTGGGCCGCAAGGGCGTCGGCGCGCTCTATCGCGGCGCCATCGCCGACGACATCGTCAGCACGGTCCGCACACCACCCGTGGCCGCGGGTACGACGCGCAAGGTACGCCCCGGCGATCTGACGGAGAGGGATCTGCGGTCGTACGAGACGATCCGGCGCGCGCCCACCAAGATCGCCTATCGCGGTCTGGACGTGTACGGCATGGCGCCGGTCTCCTCGGGCGGCACGAGCGTCGGCGAGGCGCTCAACATCCTGGAGCGGAGCGACCTTTCGAAGGCCTCGCAGGCGCAGTATCTGCACCGTTTCATCGAGGCGAGCCGGATCGCGTTCGCCGACCGGGGGCGCTGGGTCGGGGACCCCGCCTTCGAGGACGTGCCCGTGAAGGAGCTGCTGTCGCAGCGCTTCGCGGATTCCCGCGGCTGCCTGATCAAGGACGACGCGGTGCTCACCAGCCCGCTGGCTCCGGGCGACCCGCGCGAGCCCGAGGCATGCGGTACGCCGGGAACGGCCGCCCCCACCACGTACGAGGGCGAGAACACCACGCACCTGACGGCCGCCGACAAGTGGGGCAATGTCGTCGCCTACACCCTGACGATCGAGTCGACCGGCGGCAGCGGCATCACCGTGCCGGGCCGCGGGTTCCTGCTCAACAACGAGCTGACCGACTTCTCCTTCGCCCCCGCGAACCCCGCGGTCCACGACCCGAATCTGCCGGGCCCGGGCAAGCGCCCGCGCTCGTCCATCTCGCCGACGATCGTGCTCGAGAACGGCCGCCCGATCCTCGCCCTCGGCTCACCCGGCGGCGCGACGATCATCACGACGGTGCTGCAGACGCTGACGGGCCACCTGGACCGGGGCCTGCCACTGGTCGAGGCGATCGCCGCGCCCCGCGCGAGCCAGCGCAACCAGACGACCACGGAGCTGGAGCCCGCGCTGTGGAACAGCACGCTGCGCGCCGAGCTGGAGGCCATCGGCCATGCCTTCCGGCAGAACCCGGAGATCGGCGCGGCCACGGGCATTCAGCGACTGCCCGACGGGCGCTGGCTGGCGGCGGCCGAGAAGGTGCGCAGGGGCGGGGGTTCGGCGATGGTCGTCCATCCGTCCGGTGATCCGTCCGGCGGCTGACCGGACCTAGAGCGCGGTCAGGATGCGCGGGCCGTCGTCCGTGATCGCCACCGTGTGCTCGGCGTGGGAGGCACGGCTGCCGTCCGTCGTACGGATCGTCCAGCCGTCCCCCGCCGTGTGGTGCTCGTCCGTGCCGCCGCCGATCACCATCGGCTCGATCGCGAGCACCATGCCGTGACGCAGCGGCATGCCACGGCCGGGGCGGCCCTCGTTGGGCACGCCCGGGTCCTCGTGCATATGGCGGCCGATGCCATGGCCGCCGAAGCCGTCCGGGATGCCGTATCCCGCCGAGCGGCAGACCCGGCCGACCGCGTGGGCGATGTCGCCGATGCGGTTGCCCACGACGGCCGCGGCGATACCCGCCTGCAGGGCCTCTTCGGCCGTGGCGATCAGGCGTTCGTCCTCGGGGCGGGCGCGGCCGACGGTGAAGCTGACGGCCGCGTCGCCGACCCAGCCGTCGAGGGTCGCGCCGCAGTCGATGCTCACCAGGTCGCCGTCGCGCAGCCGGTAGTGGTTGGGGATGCCGTGCACGATCGCGTCGTTGACGGAGGTGCAGATGACGGCGGGGAAGGGGATGGGCGCCCAATTGGGGCGGTAGTCGAGGAAGGGCGAACCGGCTCCGGCCCCGGCGAGGACCGCGCGGGCGGCGCCGTCCAGCTCGCGCAGGCTGACGCCGACGGCCGCGGCCTCGCGGACCGCGGTGAGGGCATGGGCCACGATGCGGCCCGCCTCGCGCATCGCGTCGATCGACGTATCGCTTTTGATCTCCATCATGCCAATTACTATACCGGTTCTTCCGGTATTGAAATACCGGCATTAGAATAACGCCATGGTACGCACCCCTCTCACCCCCCAAGAGCGCGAACGCGGCGAACGGCTCGGACAGTTGCTGCGGCGGGCGCGCGGTGACCGGAGCATGGTGGAGGTGGCGGCGGCGGCGGGGCTGTCCGCGGAGACCTTGCGCAAGATCGAGACGGGTCGCGCGCCGACGCCGGCGTTCTTCACGGTGGCGGCGGTGGCGGCGGTGCTGGGTCTGTCCATGGACGAGCTGGCGGTGAGCTGCGCGGGGGCGCGGGCTGCGGCGTGACGCCTGCGGCGGGGCTGTTCCCCTACCCGCCCCTTCCCGAACTGGGGCTCCGCCCCAGACCCCTTGCGGGGGCTCCGCCCCCGGACCCCCGCGCCTCAAACGCCGGCGGGGCTGGATATGCGGCATGGCCGCATATCCAGCCCGTCCGGCGTTTGAGGACATGCGGCCGAAGGTCGCATTCGGGGGTCTGGGGGCTTGCCCCCAGTTCGGGAAGGGGCGGGTAGGGGAACAGCCCCCGGCAGGGCCCACGGCTTGCCGCCCGGCGTAGGCTCGCCGCGTGAATGCCGAGGACTTCGCCAGCGCCAGATACGTCAGCCTCACCACCTACCGCAAGGACGGGACAGGCGTCGCAACACCCGTCTGGTTCGCCGTGGACGGCGGTGAGCTGTTCGTATGGACCCGGTCCGACGCCTGGAAGGTCAAGCGGCTGCGCAACAACAGCCGCGTCGCCGTCACGGTCTGCGATGCGCGCGGCCGGGTGGCGGAGGGTGCGCCGAGCGTGGAGGGTACGGCGCGGCTGCTGGACGACGAGGGGACGGGCGCCATCCGCAAGCTGCTCTCCCGCAAATACACCTGGCAGTTCTGGCTCGTCGACTGGCCGGCCATGGTCGTACGGCTCGGTAAGCGGCCGCACACTGGCATCGCGGTGACCATCTGAAAACACTGCGTGACAGCGTCGTAACACTGCTGCGGTCGAATGCCTACGGACTGGAAGCTTCCAGACTGGAAGGTTCCATTCGACGGTGGGGCAGGGGCGGCAGCGATGACGGTGCATCAACTTCCGGTCGAGACCGGCGTGTTCGCGCGATACCTCAAGGGGCTCGCGGCGCTCATCGACCCGGGCAGCGGCTGGTACGGAATCTTCTGGCAGCGTGATCCCGAGGGTATGCGGGCCTGTCTGGACGGGACCGAGATCCCGCCCTGGGACGTGGTGGAATCGCTGCTCCAGGACCTCGCGGGGGTGCGCGGCAGGCAGTTCGCGGAGTTGGAATCCGTACGCGCGCGCCAGCTCCACGCGGACTCGGCGGCGGCGCACGACCGGCTGCCCGGCGGCCGCGAGGCGCTGGAGGAGCGGCTGGAGCTGATGCTCCGGGAAGAGGTGTACGCGACGGGCCGGGCGGATGAGTTGCTGCGCCGCCTGGCGGGGGAGCCGGAGGGCAGCGCGGCGGCGGAACAGCTGGCCAACGAACTGGAGTGGACGCGCGACGACTACGCCCGCGCGACGGCCCGGGTGAGCGAGCTGCGGGCCCGCCACACGGCCCTGTGCGGGGACGCGACGCGGGCGGCCGGACCCGAGCACGGCGGGGAGCCGGAGGAGTGGTCGGGCTTCGCGGCGCGTACGGCGTACGAGGCGCCGGGTACCGAGGCCGACGGCTGGACCGATCTCCGGGAGCGAGGCACGCAGTACGAGGCCGGTGCCGCCGCCGTGCCGCAGCCGGACGCGCCCGCAGGGCCTGCGTACGACGCGAACAGCGCTGCCACCGTGCCGCCGCAGTCGGGCAGGCCCCTTGACCCCGCGTACGAAGCCCCCGCCCCCGCCGTACCCGCGCTGCCCGACGACTGGTTCCGGCCCCAGCCCGCCGCACCCCACGACGGCCCGCCCGCCCAGGCGGACCCGACGGCTCCGGAGGCCGCGCACCCCGCGGAACGCGCCGCCGGCAAGAAGAAGCGGCGCCCCCGCGGCGCCCGGTTCGCCGGGGTCGAGGGGAGCGGGGACGAGGTCGCCGCCGTGCCCGTGCTGCCCGTCGTCGGCGACACACCCCGCGGGGCACGATTCGGCGGTGGCCCCTCGGAGCAGCAGACGCCCACCGCGCCCGAACCCCCTGCCGGGGCTCGGCAGGCTGCCCGTGACACCGTCGCCACGCTCGGGCGTCTGCGGGCCGAGGGCCGCAGCGGCGAGGCGCACGCCGTGCTCTGCGAGGCGGCTGCCTGGCCCGCCCCCTGGCTGCCCGTACTCGCCGCCGAGCTGCACCGCGCGGGCCTCGCCGCCGACTGGACCACACTGCTGTGGGAGGCCGCATCGCAGCCGGCCTTAAGGCTTGCGGCAGCCGCGGGCGCACTCGCCGCGGCCGGCCGCACCGACGACAGCAGCCGGCTGCTGCGGCAGGGCGTGACCCGCCCCGCCGACGACATCGCCGCGGCCGTGCTCGCCCTGGAGGACGAGGGCCGCGATCTTGAGGCGCGGGCTTTACTGACCGCGTTCGTCCAACTCCACTCCGCCGAGGACGCCGTCAGGATCGCCGACAGCGACCCCCGCAGGCTGGTACCGCGGCTGCTCGACGCCGCACGTGTGATCTCCACGTCGCACGAGCGCGATCTTGTGCACGCGCTGCGTGTAGCGGGTCATCTCGGCGCCTGACGCGTGCCTGACCCGCGGCCTGATCCCGTGCCTGGCCCCGTGCCTGGTCCGCGGCTGATCAACACACCCCGGGCCGAAGCTGTTCGATGTGGACCGCTCGGGTGTGAAACGTGATCGACTCTGCCGGTTAACGACGATGGTCTTGCCCCAGTGTGTGACGGGGCTTACGTTCTCCTCCTACGCAAGTATCTACGTGCGTAGAGGGTCTCTGACCCCGCGTCGAAGGAGCAGCTCATGGCCAACGTCGTACGCGCCGCACTCGTCCAGGCGACCTGGACCGGCGACACCGAATCCATGATTGCCAAGCACGAGGAACACGCCCGTGAGGCGGCCCGCCAGGGCGCGAAAGTGATTGGTTTCCAGGAAGTATTCAACGCCCCCTATTTCTGCCAGGTCCAGGAGCCGGAGCACTATCGCTGGGCCGAGCCCGTCCCGGACGGCCCCACCGTCCGCCGGATGCAGGAACTCGCCCGCGAGACCGGCATGGTGATCGTGGTCCCGGTGTTCGAGGTCGAGGGCGCGGGCTTCTACTACAACACCGCCGCGGTGATCGACGCCGACGGCACTTACCTCGGTAAATACCGCAAGCACCACATTCCCCAGGTCAAGGGCTTCTGGGAGAAGTACTACTTCAAGCCGGGGAATCTGGGCTGGCCGGTCTTCGACACGGCGGTGGGCAGGGTGGGGGTGTACATCTGCTACGACCGGCACTTCCCGGAAGGCTGGCGTCAACTGGGCCTGAACGGAGCCCAGTTGGTCTACAACCCTTCCGCGACCTCGCGTGGCCTCTCCGCGTACCTCTGGCAGCTGGAGCAGCCCGCGTCCGCCGTCGCGAACGAATACTTCATCGCCGCGATCAACCGCGTCGGCCAGGAGGAGTACGGCGAGAACGACTTCTACGGCACCAGCTATTTCGTCGACCCCCGGGGCCAGTTCGTCGGTGAGGTGGGCAGTGACAAGGAGGAGGAACTGCTCGTACGCGACCTCGACTTCGACCTGATCGATGTCGTACGCCAGCAGTGGGCCTTCTACCGCGATCGCCGCCCGGACGCGTACGAGGGGCTGGTGCAGCCGTGACCAGCCTGTACGACCGGCACCGGGCCGTCATCCCGGACTGGGTCGCCCTCTACTACAAGCAGCCGGTCGAGATCACGCACGGCGAGGGCCGCCATGTCTGGGACGCGGACGGCAACCGCTACCTCGACTTCTTCGGCGGCATCCTCACCACCATGACCGCCCACGCCCTGCCCGAGGTCACCAAGGCCGTCAGCGAGCAGGCCGGGCGGATCGTCCACTCGTCCACGCTGTATCTCAACCGCCCGATGGTCGAGCTCGCCGAGCGGATCGCGACCCTCTCCGGCATCCCCGACGCCCGGGTCTTCTTCACCACCTCCGGCACCGAGGCCAATGACACCGCCCTGCTGCTGGCGACCGGATACCGCCGGTCCAACCAGGTCCTGGCGATGCGCAACAGCTACCACGGCCGGTCCTTCTCGGCGGTCGGTATCACCGGCAACCGGGGCTGGTCGCCGACCAGTCTCTCCCCGCTGCAGACGCTGTACGTGCACGGCGGCGTCCGCACCCGCGGCCCCTACGCCCAGCTCTCCGACGCGCAGTTCATCGAGGCCTGCGTCGCGGACCTGGAGGACATCCTCGGCCAGACCCGCGGCTCGGTCGCGGCGCTGATCGCCGAGCCCATCCAGGGCGTCGGCGGCTTCACATCCCCGCCCGACGGCCTGTACGCCGCGTTCCGCGAGGTCCTGAACCGGCACGGCATCCTCTGGATCGCCGACGAGGTGCAGACCGGCTGGGGCCGCACCGGCGAGCACTTCTGGGGCTGGCAGGCGCACGCCGACTGCGGGCCGCCGGACATGCTCACCTTCGCCAAGGGAATCGGCAACGGCATGTCGATCGGCGGTGTCGTCGCATCCGCCGAGGTCATGAACTCCCTGGACGCCAACTCCATTTCGACCTTCGGCGGCTCCCCGGTCACCATGGCGGCGGGCATCGCCAACCTCTCGTATCTGCTGGAGCACGACCTCCAGGGCAACGCTCGCCGCGTCGGCGGCCTGCTGATCGAGCGGCTGCGAGCCATCGGGGCGGGCATCGCCGCCGTACGCGAAGTACGCGGCCGCGGCCTGATGATCGGCATCGAGCTGGTCAAACCCGGCACCGACGAGGCGAACCCACAGGCGGCATCGGCCGTCCTGGAGGCCGCGCGCGAGGGCGGCCTGCTGATCGGCAAGGGCGGCGGCCACAACACCAGCGTCCTGCGGATCGCCCCGCCGCTCTCACTGACCGTCTCCGAGGCGGAAGAGGGCGCCGTCATCCTCGAACAGGCCCTGCACAACGCGTAGTCGACCGTAGGCACGAAAGGGAGCGCACCACCATGAGCAGCACCCGCACCCTGATCCGCGGCGGCCTGGTCGTCACCGCCGCGGACGAGATCCACGCCGACGTACTGATCGAGGACGGCCGGATCGCCGCTCTCGCGGCGCACGCCTCCGCCGTGGCCGAGGGCTGGACCGCCGACCGCATCATCGACGCGACCAACAAGTACGTCATCCCGGGCGGCGTCGACGCGCACACGCATATGGAGCTGCCGTTCGGCGGGACCTCCGCCTCCGACACCTTCGAGACCGGCACCCGGGCAGCCGCCTGGGGCGGCACGACCACCATCGTCGACTTCGCCGTGCAGTCGGTCGGCCATGCCCTGCGCGAAGGACTCGACGCCTGGTACGCCAAGGCCGACGGCAACTGCGCCATCGACTATGGCTTCCACATGATCCTTTCGGACGTGAACGGGTCCTCGCTGAAGGAGATGGACCACCTGGTGGCGGAGGGCATCACCTCCTTCAAGCTCTTCATGGCCTACCCGGGCGTCTTCTACAGCGACGACGGGCAGATCCTGCGGGCCATGCAGCGCTCCGCCACCAACGGCGGGCTGATCATGATGCACGCCGAGAACGGCATCGCGATCGACGTCCTGGTGGAACAGGCACTCGCCCAGGGCCGCACCGACCCGCGCTACCACGGCGAGGTGCGCCAGGTCCTGCTGGAGGCGGAGGCCACCCACCGCGCCATCCAGCTCGCCCGGGTCGCCGGCGCCCCGCTCTACGTCGTCCATGTGTCGGCCGACGAGGCGGTCGCCGAGCTCGCGGCCGCCCGCGACAAGGGTCTCAACGTCTTCGGCGAGACCTGCCCGCAGTACCTCTTCCTGTCCACCGACAATCTCGCCGAGCCGAACTTCGAGGGCGCCAAGTACGTCTGCTCGACGCCACTGCGGCCGCGCGAGCACCAGGCGGCACTCTGGCGGGGGCTGAGGACGAACGACCTCCAGGTCGTCTCCACCGACCACTGCCCGTTCTGCTTCAGCGGCCAGAAGGAGCTGGGCCGCGGGGACTTCTCCAAGATTCCCAACGGGCTGCCGGGCGTGGAGAACCGGATGGACCTGCTGCACCAGGCCGTCCTGGACGGGCACATCACCCGCCGGCGCTGGATCGAGATCGCCTGCGCCACACCGGCCCGGATGTTCGGCCTCTACCCCAAGAAGGGCACCATCGCCCCCGGCGCCGACGCCGATGTCGTCATCTACGACCCGCACGCCGAACAGACTCTCTCCGTCGAGACGCACCACATGAACGTCGACTACTCCGCCTACGAGGGCAAGCGGATCACCGGCCAGGTGGAGACCGTGCTCTCGCGCGGCGAAGTGGTCATCGACCAGCGGGAGTTCACCGGCCGGGCGGGACACGGCCAGTACACCCCCCGCGGCACCTGCCAGTACCTGAACTAGGAGCTCCACATCATGGACTTCGGACTTGTCCTGCAGACCGACCCGCCGGCCTCGGCCGTCGTCTCGCTCATGCAGCGCGCGGAACACAACGGCTTCCGCTACGGCTGGACCTTCGACTCGGCGGTGCTCTGGCAGGAGCCCTTCGTCATCTACAGCCAGATCCTGGAACACACGCAGCAGATGCACGTCGGGCCGATGGTGACCAACCCGGGGACCAGGACCTGGGAAGTCACCGCCTCCACCTTCGCGACGCTGAACGACATGTTCGGCAACCGCACGGTGTGCGGCATCGGGCGAGGCGACTCGGCGATGCGCGTCGCGGGCCGCAAGCCCAACACCCTGGCCCGGCTCGGCGAGGCGATGGGCGTCATCCGCGATCTCGCCGAGGGCCGGGAGGCCGAGGTCGACGGGCAGCCGCTGCGGCTGCCGTGGGTGCGCGACGGGAAGCTGCCGGTGTGGATGGCGGCGTACGGGCCGAAGGCACTGGCGCTCACGGGCCAGAAGGCCGACGGGTTCATCCTCCAGCTCGCCGACCCGTATCTGACCGCGTCGATGGTCTCCGCGGTACGCACGGCCGCCTCCGACGCCGGACGCGACCCCGCATCCGTCACCATCTGCGTCGCCGCGCCCGCCTATGTCAGTGACGACCTGGCGCACGCCCGCGAGCAGTGCCGGTGGTTCGGCGGGATGGTCGGCAACCACGTCGCCGATCTGGTCTCCCGTTACGGCGAGCACTCCGACCTGGTGCCCGAGGCTCTCACCTCGTACATCAAGGCGCGCGAGGGCTACGACTACAGCCACCACGGCCGCGCCGGGAACCCGTCGACGGACTTCGTCCCGGACGAGATCGTCGACCGCTTCTGTCTGCTCGGCCCGGCCGAGGCGCACATCGAGAAGCTGAAGGAGCTGCGCGCACTGGGCGTGGACCAGTTCGCCGTCTACAACATGCACGACGCGAAGGAAGCGACCATCGACGCGTACGGCTCCGAGATCATCCCGGCACTCAACGGCTGAAGGGCGAGCCGCCTGTGACTGCGACCGTCCCCTCCGGAGAACCCATAATCGACCAGGACGGCCGCGTCGAGCTTGCGCCCGGCGCGGCACCCTCCGACAACCGCTTCGTCAACGACGATCTGCTGCCCGTACCGGTCTCGCAGCGCCGCTGGACGACGTACAACTTCGCGGCCCTGTGGGTCGGCATGGCCCACAACATCCCGTCCTGGCTGCTCGCCTCCGGACTCGTCACGCTCGGCATGGACTGGAAGCAGGCGGTGTTCACCATCGCCCTGGCCAATCTGATCGTGCTGTTCCCGATGCTGCTGACCGGGCACGCGGGACCCAAGTACGGCATCCCCTTCCCCGTTCTCGCCCGGGCCTCCTTCGGCCTGCGCGGGGCGAATCTGCCCGCGCTGATCCGGGCGGGGGTGGCCTGCGCCTGGTTCGGCATCCAGACCTGGATCGGCGGCCAGGGCATCTTCGTCCTGCTCGGCAAGATCTTCGGCGGCTGGGCCGAGGCCGCGGAGGTCGGCGGGCAGCCGTGGACGCTGTGGGTGTGCTTCGTGCTCTTCTGGGCGCTCGAACTGGCCATCATCTACCGGGGGATGGAGGCACTGCGGCGGTTCGAGAACTGGGCGGCGCCCTTCGTCATCGTCGGCGCGCTGGTGCTGCTGGTGTGGATCGCCGCGAAGGCGGGCGGCCTCGGCCCGCTGCTCGACCAGCCGTCCAAGCTTGGCTGGGGCCCGGACTTCTGGACGGTCTTCTTCCCCTCCCTGATGGGGATGATCGCCTTCTGGTCGACCCTCTCCCTGAACATCCCCGACTTCACCCGCTTCGGATCCGGTCAACGGGCCCAGATCTGGGGGCAGTCGCTCGGGCTGCCGACGACGATGACGCTCTTCGCCCTGCTGTCGGTCTTCGTCACCTCCGGCTCGCAGGCCGTGTACGGCGTGGCCGTCTGGGACCCCGTCCAGCTCGCCGCCAAGACCGACAATGTCTTCGGGCTGCTCTTCGCCCTGGTGACCGTGCTGGTCGCGACGCTCTCTGTGAACATCGCGGCGAACGTCGTCTCACCGGCGTACGACCTGGCGAACCTCGCGCCGAAGGTGATCAACTTCCGTAGGGGAGCGCTGATCACCGGCGTCGTCGGGGTGCTGATCATGCCGTGGAAGCTCACCGAGACACCCGAGCTCTACATCTTCACCTGGCTCGGTCTGGTCGGCGGGCTGCTCGGCACGGTCGCGGGCATCCTCATCGCCGACTACTGGGTCGTCCGCCGCACCGTGCTCGACCTGCCCGGTCTCTACACTCCTGGCGGCCGCTACTGGTACGCCTCCGGCTGGAATCCGCGCGCGGTCGCGGCCTTCGTGGTCGGCGGTGTACTTGCGGTGGGCGGATCGCACTCCGCGCCCGGCAAGGGGCCCTTCCCCGAGGACGGCCTCATCCCGTTCCTGAAGCCGCTCGCCGACTACGGCTGGGCGGTGGGGCTGGGGGCCTCGCTCGTGCTCTACATGGTGCTGATGCTGCCGGAGCGGGCCCGGCTGACCGCAGGCTGAACGGCGCACGCAGGGGCGCGAGCGCGCACATCGGTGCCCGCTCGCGCCGCGCGCCCGGTCAGCGGCTCGGCCGCTGGGACTCCACGATCTTGCGGATCGTCGGCTCGGCCCCCGACCGCCGCTGGACCCGTTCGGCGAAGCCCGGGAACTGGCCTGCGATCGCGCTGAGGATCTTCAACTCCAGCGGTGCGACATTGATTTCGGCGACATCGCGCTCGACGGCCCGCACCACACCGTTCACAACCTGCCGCGGCGAGACCGTACGCACACCTGCGGGAGTCCCCGAGCCGGTCGCCGCGAACATCCCCAGGTCCCGTACGAAACCGGGCTGGACGATCGACACGCCGACACCCGTGCCGTGCAGATCCTGGCGCAGAGCGAGCGAGAAGCCGCGCAGCGCGAACTTGGTTCCGCTGTACAGCGACGAGGACTTGGTCGCCGCCTTGCCGGAGAGCGAGCCGACGAAGGCTATGTGGCCCCGGCCCGCCTCGACCATGGCGGGGGCGAGCAGCCGCGCCAGGAGCGCGGGAGCGCGGAAGTTGACCGCGATGGCGCGGTCGATCTGCTCCGGCGTGTAGTCCAGCAGCTCACCGCTGGAGGGCAGTGCGGCGTTGGGGATCAGGATGTCCGTACCGGCGGCCTCGTCCGCGAGCCGCCGTACATCGTCGTCGTCCGCGAGGTCGGCGAGGATCGTGCGCGCCCCATAGCGGTCGGCGAGCGGCTCCAGGGCCTCGCGGCGGCGGCCGGTCAGCACCAACTTCGCGCCCTTGGCGGACAGTTCGGCGGCGAGTGCGCCGCCGATGCCGCCGGTGACCCCGGTCAGCAGAACGGTTGCTCCGGTGATGCGCATCTGGTTACCCTCCAGTTCTGTTCGTTCGAACGAACAATAGGGAGGCGGGGCGGTCGTGTCCACAGACGAATTCGGCGGACTGGCAGAACACATAAGGGTGTTGAGGGGCGGTCACACCTCCTCGGAGGAGCTCGTGAGCGACGCGCTCCGGCGCATCGAGGCCAGCCAGTCCACCATCAACGCCTTCCGCTGGACACGCGGCGAACGGGCCGTCGACGAAGCCAGGGACGCCGACCGGCGGCTCGCGGCAGGGGAGCGGCTGCCGCTGCTCGGTGTGCCGGTCGCCGTCAAGGACGACACCGACGTGGCCGGGCTGCCTACCCTCTTCGGCTGCTCCGGCGAACTCGCCCCGGCCGAACGGGACGGAGAGGCGGTACGCCGACTGCGCGCGGCCGGCGCCGTCATCGTCGGCAAGACCAACTCCTGCGAACTCGGACAGTGGCCGTTCACCGAAGGCCCCGCCTTCGGCGCCACCCGCAACCCCTGGTCAACCGACCACACCCCGGGCGGCTCCTCCGGCGGCTCCGCGGCAGCCGTCGCCGCCGGGCTCGTGCCCGCAGCCCTCGGCTCCGACGGCGCGGGCTCGGTCCGTATCCCGGCAGCCTGGTCCCATCTCGTCGGCATCAAACCGCAGCGCGGACGGGTCTCCCTCCACCCTTACGCCGACGCCTTCCAGGGCCTCGCCGTCAACGGCCCGCTCGCCCGCACCGTCGCCGACGCCGCCCTGCTGCTCGACGTGGTGCAGGGCCCGCACGCCGAAGACCTGCACCAGCCCGCCGCGATCGACGCCTCGGCCGCGGCCCGCCGCGACCCGGGCCGACTGCGCATCGCCCTCGCCTGGCGGCCCCCGCTCACCCTCACCCGCAGCATGCCGCACCCCGAAGTACGCCGCGGCGTCACCGCACTTGCCGAAGCACTCGCCCGGCTCGGCCACCATGTCGAGGAGGCCCGGCCGCGCTACGGGCTGATCGGCCTCGCCTTCGTGCCGCGCGCCACCGCGGGCATAGCCGAGGTCGCGGCCCTCCACCCCGAGCCCGCACTCCTCGACCCGCGCACCCGCACCGCCATGCGGCACGGCCGGACACTCGGCGGGCGCGTCGTGCGGGCCGCCCGCGCCCGCGAAGTCCGCCAGCACCGGCGGATCGGCGCGATCTTCGACTCGTACGACGTCGTTCTCACGCCCACGACCGCGGCCCCGCCCCCGCGCATCGGCACCTTCGACGGCCTCAGCGCCTGGCGTACGGACGCGATCATGGCCGCCGCGTGCCCGTACGCCTGGCCCTGGAACGTCCTCGGCTGGCCCGGCGTCAACGTCCCCGCCGGTCTCACGGCCGACGGACTGCCCTTCGGCGCCCAACTGCTCGGCCCCGCAGGCAGCGAGGAACGGCTGATCTCGCTCGCCGCCCAACTGGAGGCCGACCTGCGCTGGTACGAGAAGCGCCCGCCCGCCCCGCTGATCCCCGGGAGCGTGCCGGTGGAACAATGACCGCCATGTCCAGCCCCGCCCGCTCCGCCCCCACCCGGCAGCGCATCATCACCGCCGTCCTGCACATCATCGGCAAGGACGGGGTCGCGGCGGTCACCAACCGGCGGATCGCCAAGGAGGCCGGGGTCTCGCTCGGCTCGGTCACGTACCACTTCGAGACCCAGCACGAGTTGCTGCGCGAGAGCCTGCTGCACTTCGTGCGCGAGGAGACCCGCCGCTTCACCGAACTCGCCGACCAGTGCCAGAGCGACGGCGTCGACATCGACGGCGCGGCTGCCCTGGCGGGCCAGGTGGCGGGCGGCACCGCCTTCGACAGCGAGCACATCGCGCCCTTCGAGCTGTACGTCGAGGCCGGGCGCGACGAACGGCTGCGGGAGGCCGCGGCGGAGGCCTTCGCGGCGTACGACCGGCTGGCGACGCAGATCCTCACCGGCCTCGGCGTCCCCGACGCGGAGCACCTCGCCGCGACGACGGTCGCGCTGGTGATGGGCCTCCAGCTCCGCCGCCTGGCGACGGGCGGCCCGTCGCAGGACCTGGTGGACGCGCTGCTGCTGCTGGCGCGGGGGGCGGTGGGGAGGTAGGCGGCGCGGTGCGGTGCGGCGCGGTGCCACCTGCGGCGGGCTTGTTCCCCACGCCGCCCTCCCCCGACTCCGTCCGGGGGACCCCCAACCTCCGCGCGCCTCAAACGCCGGAGGGGCTGAATTTCGCGTCCGGGACCACGCCTCAAGCGCCGGCGGGGCTGGATTGTGCGGCGGGGCTGATTATTCAGCCCGTCCGGCGTTTGAGGACATGCGGCCGAAGGTCGCATTCGGGGTCCGGGGCGAAGCCCCGACCGGGGGTCTGGGGGCTTGCCCCCAGTTCGGGATGGGGGTACCTCCCACGGCCGCCAGGCCGTAGGGGGAGGGCGGGGTGGGGAAAGACCCCCGGGCCCAGTCAGCCGGTCGCCAGGACCAGGTCCACGACCGGCCGGTACTCGCTCTCTGCCGCCTCGTCCACGCTCTCCCGCGTCGCGATACGGAAGATCAGCGCGCGGACGAGGAGTTGACCCCAGTCCGGCACATGTGACCAGCGCTCCAGCAGCGCCGCATCGGCCGCGGACCAGCACAGCGCGTCGACCGCGACGATCGCCGAGGCCCAGGCCGCCGGGCGCCAGTACGGAGCCCAATCGGTGATCGCGGGCGGCAGGCCGGGCTCGAAGAGGACGTTGCCCAGCAGATCGCCGTGGACGATCTGGGCGGGTGCCTCGACCGGGCGGCGGGCGGCCAACAGCGGCTTGAGCAGCGGGAAGTCCGGGACCTCGTCGGTCTCCTGCCAGGCCAGCCGGTCCGCGCGGGACCACGGGTCGTCCCGTACGCCGAGGAAACGCGGGCGGGGCAGGTCACTGAGCGCCGCGTGGAACGCCTCGCCTGCCCGGATGACGTCGTCGGCGCGGTGCGGATCGGCGGATCCGCCGGTCAGCCGCCAGGCCTCCCAGCCGTGCGCCGCCCAGCCCCCGTCCGCCGCCGGGGCGGGGCGGGCCACGCGGAAGTCGGGGGCCTTCGGCAGATGGTGCAGCACGCCCGCACGCCATACCGTCTCGGGCTCCGAGACGGCGGGCTTCAGCACCAGCGGTCCTGAACGCCAGGCGGAACCATGGCCGCCGGGGAGCGGGACGGGTGCTTCGGACGCCCCGAAAGCCGTGAGTACGCGAGCGGACGGTGCGGGGGACTGGGTCATGGCCGGGAAGCGTAGGCGGCTGGCTTGCATGGCTGCCGAACTTTCCCTTCGTACTCGATGAATTCGAGGTGCCGAGCGCAGCGACCGCGGCGCGTTCCGCCTCGTATCGCCGCCAGGTGACACCCTGTCAGTTCAGTAGGGGTGCCGGTCGGGCTTTGTACTCCACGCCTCGTAGGCCTTCGCACCCATCTCGGGGTGGATCTGCTCGATCTGGATCCTGCGCTCGTCGAGGGGCTTCATGAAGTCCTCGTACTGGAAGGCGTCATCGAATCCGATCTCACGCGTGGCTTTCAGATCGCAGCTGAAATAGACGTTGTCGATCCGCGACCAGTAGATGGCGCTCATGCACATCGGGCACGGGGCGCCGCTGATGTAGATCGTGCACCCCTTGAGCATCCGGGCCCTCTCCGGTACCGGGTCGGGGGATCCTGCCGGGCGCTGCACGTATTCGAGCGTGCTCTCGTTCTGGTGATCCTCCGATATGGAGGGCGCCTCGGGATTGAGCCGCTGAACCGCTTTGCGGATGGTCTCCACTTCGGCGTGCGCGGTGGGGTCGCCGGTGAGGAGTACGCGATTCTGGCCGCGGGCGACGATCTCGTCGTCACGGGTGATAACCGCGCCGAAAGGGCCGCCCCATCCCTCTTCCACGGACTCGGTGGCCAGCCGTATCGCCTCCGACAGAAACTCCTTGTGTCCCATGTCGAACCTCCGCTTCACCACACACCGAGGTATAATTCCCCCATTTGTCCGATAACTCCCCTACGTAGTAGGCTACTCCGTATGGGTGTTACTGCAAGCCGTGTCCCGGGCGGCGACGGTGCCACCGTCGTGACCTCCCAGAAGGTCCGGGAGGGCCGGGTTGACGCCTATAAGCGCTGGCAGGAGAAGACCAACCACGTAGCCGAGGGCTTTGACGGCTTCGAGGGCGCGGAGCTGTATCCACCGGACTCCGGCGAGGAGAACGAGTGGGTGGTGGTCTTCCGCTTCTCCCGTGTCGACCAACTGACCGCATGGCTGGACTCCGCCGCTCGCCGCAGGCTCCTGGACGAGGCGCAACTGCTGTTCGACGGCGCCCCGACCCTGGAGGTATTGGCCGGCGGAGCGCCCGCCCCTCAGGAGCCGCGGGCTGTCACGGCGGTCATCTCCCATTCCGTACGGCCGGGGAAAGAACGCGACTTCAAGCGTTGGCAGGACAAGGTCCTGAAGACGCAGGAAAAGCATCCCGGTTTTATGGGGACCGAGTTGTTCGAGCCGGTGAAGGGAATCCAGGACAACTGGGTGGTCGTTTTCCGTTACGACACTCGTGACAACCTCGACGCATGGCTCGACTCTGCCGAACGCGAAAAGCTGCTGCACGAGGGGCGCCAGTACTTCTCCTCGTACGACGTACGCAAGATCGGGTCGGCGTTCAGCGGCTGGTTCCGTTTCGGGGAGGGCGACGAGGAAGGGATTCCGTCCAACTGGAAACAGGCCATGTCCGTCGTTCTGGCGCTCTATCCGACGGTGATGGTTCTGGATCTGACGGTGGGAAAGGAATTCGACGACTGGGGCGTACCCGGGTATCTGGGACTGTTCATCTCCAATGTGCTGAGTGTCTCCATCCTGACCTGGGTGCTGATGCCGCTGGTCAACAGAGCCCTCGCGTTCTGGCTGCTGCCCAGCCGGGCACGTTCCACGCGTACGCATGTGGCGGGAGCGCTGGTGGTGATGCTGTGCTGGGCGGTCTTCATCCTGGTCTTCGGCCTGACCACTGACTGACCGACCGAGGACTGACTGACCGAGGACCGACTGACGACTGACTGACGACTGGTCAACCAATGGGGTCATCGTGGGCGGACAGACGCAGGCGCGGCGTATCGAAGGAGACATCGTCCGGCGGGGCGACCCCGGATACGAGAGCACCCGGCGGGACATCCTGTGGAACGGGCTCAAGCCCCACCGGTTCCCCGAGTTGATCGTCCGGGTCGCCTCGGAACGCGATGTCCCGGAAGCCGTGGCACTCGCCCGCTCCGAGGGCCTGCGCATCGCCGTACGGGCGGGCGGGCACAGCTGGTGCGGCTCGCCACTGCGCGACGGAGGCATGCTCATCGACCTCGCCGCACTCAACCGGACCCACATCGACCCGAACTCGGCCACGGCGACCGTCCAGCCCGCCGTCACCGGCGGCGCACTCGCCGCCGAACTCTCCCGGCACGGCCTGGCCTTCCCCACCGGGCACTGCGGCTCCGTCGCCGTCGGCGGGTACCTCCTCAGCGGCGGTCTCGGCTGGAATTCCGGCGCGCTGGGACCGGCTTGCGCGAGCGTGCGGCAGATAGAAGCCGTCACGGCCGCCGGCGAGGTCGTCCGATGCGACGCGGAGGAGAACGCCGACCTGTTCTGGGCGGCGCGCGGAGCCGGCCCCGGTTTCTTCGCGATTGTCACCGGCTTCCGCCTCGCCCTGCACCCGCGCCCGGAGGCGATCGTGACGACCACGTACGCCTTTGCGCTGGCGGACGTCGTACCCGTGACCCGCTGGGTGAGCGAGGCCGCCACCGAACTCCCGCGGACCGTCGAACTGTCCTTCCTGATGGGCACTGCCGACCCGGCCATGTCGGCGGCCACACCGAGGCCCAAGGTGGTCGTTGTCGCGGCCACCGCCTTCGCGGACAGCCAGGACGAGGCGATCCGCTCTCTCGGGCCGCTGCGTGCCTGCCCGCTCGACGACCGTGCCCTCTTCATCCAGGCCGACGAGCCGGCCTCCCTCGAGGCCCTCGACGAGAGCTCCGGGACCCTGTGGCCGGCCAGTTACCGTTGTGCGGCTGACACACTCTGGTCCGGCGCGGACTACGAAACCCTCCTGTCGAGGCTCGCCGCAGTCGTCGCCGCGGCCCCCTCGGAGAGGTCCCTCGTACTCGCCCCCGTGTCACCGGTCTCACGGGACAAGGCGCTCCAGCAGGACATGGCCTTCTCGGTGCTCGGCGACAGCTATGTCGTCCCGTTCGCGATCTGGGACTCCCCGGCGCAGGACGACGCCAACATGCGCTGGCTGCGCGACGCCATGCGAGCCGTCGAACCCCTCGGCACGGGCCATTACATCGCCGAAGCCGACCTCATGGCCGACCCCTCCCGCACCCGACGCTCCTTCAGTCCGGCCGACTGGGACCGGCTGGAACGGCTCAAGGCACGCTACGACCCCGAGGACGTCTTCTTCTCCTATCTCGGGCGATAAACCGCGGTGGCGTGGTCACGTCATCACTGTCGGTGACCCATGGAACCCGAGGGGAATGCAGGGTTACGCCATGGGGCGCGGACCGGACAGCGCGATGTCAGCGGGCCGTGCTTTGCTGGAGAAATGATCGATGACTTCTTGAACGGTGATCTTTCCGCAGTCGAGGAGGCGGTCCGCAAGGCGGCCGCCACCGAGATCACGCCGCGCTACCGCCAGCTCGCCGCGCACGAGATCGTCGAGAAGACCGGCCCGCACGATCTTGTGACGACGGCCGACCGCAATGCCGAGGAACACCTGACCGCCTCGCTGACGGCGCTGCTGCCCGGCTCCGTCGTGGTGGGCGAGGAGGCCGTCCACGCGGACCCTTCGGTGTACGAGGCGCTGCAGGGCGACGCGCCCGTCTGGATCGTCGACCCGGTGGACGGCACACGGCAGTTCGTCCGCGGCGAGCCCGGATTCTGCACGCTCGTCGCTCTCGCACAGCACGGCGAGGTGCTCGCGTCCTGGACGTACGCGCCGGTCCTGGAGGAGATGGCGATCGCGATACGGGGCGGCGGCGCACGGCTCAACGGCACGCCCATACGGTCGGGTTCGCCGACGCCGGGCGCGGTGCTGGAGATCGCGATGTCCCACCCGGACTACACCACCCCGGACCAGAAGCACGCCCTGCTCGGCCTGAACGCCGAGGGCATCCAGTCCCGCCCCTGCGGATCGGCGGGCCTGGAGTACCTGTCGGTGGCCCGGGGCGACCTGGACGCGGTGGCCTTCTCCTGGGAGAACGCATGGGACCACGCGGCGGGCCTGCTCCTGGTGACGGAGGCGGGCGGCGCGCAGATGACGGTGTCGGGGGAGCGGTTCCGTATCGGGGGAGGCAATGCGCTGCCGTTCACGGCGGCGAGGGACGGGGGTACGGCGGAGAGGGTGCGGGACCTGTTGCGCGGGTGAGTGTTTCCCCACCCCGCCCCTGCCCGCTGTGACTTTTGCGGCTCCGACCCAGGGCCCTGTGGGGGGCTGGCGCCCCCACAGTCGGGCTGCTGTGCTCCAACGGCTTCGCGGTCGAGCCCGAGGACCCTGGGCTGGCCTCTCCACCTCCGCGGCTCCGGCGCCTACGCGGCGCCGCACAGTGCGGGCTGGTTCCCCCGCACCCCCTGGCGCCCTGCGCCGCAGGAGCGGCAGCTTCGCGCCGCCTGATGCGATCACTCCGCGCCGCCAGTCCGGCACCGGCCATTCAGCCCGTCCGGCGTTTGAGGACCGGGGTCCGGGGCGGAGCCCCGGTTGTGGGATGGGGGTACCTCCCACGGCCGCCAGGCCGTAGGGGGAGGGCGGGGAGGGGACAAGGCCCGCGCAGCGGCCCCCGAACCCGCACCCTGCGGCGTGCCCGCGCAACGCACCCGCAAGGCCGCACCCTGCGGCGTGCCCGCGCAACGCACCCGCAAGGCCGCACCCTGCGGCAGCACCGCGCAACGCACCCTCCAAGGCCCGCGCCCCGCGGCCGCCCGCACACCGGACCCCATACCCCGCGCCGCTAGCCCAGCCGCGACCTCGCCTCGGCCACCAGCGCGTCCGCCGAGTCCACCGCCCCCGTGTCCAGGCCCCGCAGCGCCCCCGACACCCTGGCCGCGAAGTCCTCCGGCGCCGCGGGCAAAGACGTCGCCGTCCTCAGCGCGCCCTTTTCGTTCAGACACCACACCCTCGCGTGCGCGTGCAGCGACTGGACCAGGACGCCGAACGCCCTGCTCAGGCACAGCGACACATGCAGCACGTCCCCCGCGCCCACCGACTTCCGCGCCGCCGCGACCGAGAAGTCCGCCTCCCACGCCGCGTCGATCAGAGCGCGGCGCAGCGGCTCCGGGTACCCCTGGGCCTGGGTGCGCAGTGACGTCAACTCGCCGTCCGCGTCGGCCAGTACGCGGCACAGCGCCACCTCGCCCGCGTACGCGGGCGACCAGAAGCCCAGGGGGTGGCCGGCCTGCATGCCCGTCTCGTACCGCCCCGCCAGGCAGTCCGCCCAGACCGCCTCGACGCGGTCGAGGTCGCGCAGGATCCAGTCCACCTGGCCGCCGTCCACCGTCAGCCACGCGCCGCCGTTGACCCAGGGACCCCAGCCGCCGGGGCCCGCGATGTCCACCTGCGTGCCCGTCACCTCTGTGGCGAGGGCCGCCAGCGCCCCGGTATCGACCGAACCCCGGTAGTAGACGCCCAGGTCCCAGTCGGAGTCCGGGCGGTGCGTGCCCCGGGCGCGGCTGCCGCCCAGGGCCACCGCGCGCACCCCGCATACGGCCATGAGCTGCTGCGACATCGCTTCGATTCGGGAAATCATCGCCGCGGAGCCTACCGCCGCCCCCGCTGTCGGTGCTCCGCAATATCCTGGGGACCTTGGCCATCGGCTGACAAAGGAGTCCGAAGGTGCCGTCGATGCTCGATGCCGTCGTCGTGGGGGCGGGGCCCAACGGGCTGACCGCAGCTGTCGAATTGGCCCGCCGCGGCTTCTCGGTGGCGGTGTACGAGGCGATGGACACCGTCGGCGGGGGAGCGAGGACCGAGGAGCTCACCCTCCCGGGCTTCCGGCACGACCCCTGCTCCGCCGTCCATCCGCTCGGCATCGGCTCACCGGCCTTCGCCGCCATGCCGCTGGCCCGGCACGGCCTGGAGTGGCTGCACCCCGAACTGCCCCTCGCGCACCCCTTTCCGGACGGCACCGCGGCCGTGCTGAGCAGGTCGGTCGGTGAGAGCGCCATGTCGCTGGGCGCCGGTGACGCCGGGGCGTACCGACGGCTCGTCGCGCCCTTCCTCGGGCACTGGGACACCCTCGCCGCGGACTTCCTGCGCACCCCCTGGGACGGCCTGCCCCGCGACCCGTACCGTCTCGCCCGCTTCGGGATGGTCGCGCTGCAGCCCGCCACCTGGGTCTCGCGCCGTTTCGAGGGGGAGCGGGCCCGCGGTCTGTTCGCCGGTCTTGCCGCCCATGCCATCGCCCCCACCAGCGGGTTCGCCACCGCCGGGATCGCCCTGTGCTTCGCGCTCGCCGCGCACGAGGTCGGCTGGCCGGTGCCGCGCGGCGGTTCGCAGGCGATCTCGGACGCTCTCGCCTCGTATCTGCGTGAGCAGGGCGGCGTGATCCATACGGGCACGGAGGTGAAGCGGCTGGACGAGCTGCCCCCTGCCCGTGCGTATGTCTTCGACACCTCGCCGACCGCGCTCGCCAGGATCGCGGGTCTCGGCCAGGCGTATCAGCACTACCGCTACGGCGCCGCCGCTTTCAAGATCGACTACGCGCTCTCGGGGCCCGTGCCCTGGACCGCGCAGGAGGCCCGTGCGGCAGGGACCGTGCACATCGGCCCAACCGCCGGCGAGATCGACGCGGCCCTGACCGCCGCCGTCGGGGGCCGTGACCCCAAGGTCCCCTTCCTGATCACCGCCCAGCCCAGCCTGGTGGACCCCTCCCGCGCTCCGGCGGGCAAGCATGTCCTTTGGGCGTACGGCCATGTGCCGGCCGGCTGGGAGGGCGACGCGACCGAGGTCATCGAGCGGCAGCTGGAGCGGTTCGCGCCCGGTTTCCGCGACCTCGTGCTGGCCCGCGCCGTCGCGGGCCCGCCCCAGCTCGCCCGGCGCAACGCCAACTACGTGGGCGGGGACATCGCCTGCGGAGCCTTCGCCGGACTCCAGACGCTGATCCGTCCCAGGCTCGCCCGCGTCCCGTACGCCACCGCGCACCCCGCCGTCTTCATCTGCTCCTCCGCGACCCCGCCGGGCCCCGGTGTGCACGGCATGTCCGGCCACCACGCCGCGAAGGCGGTCTGGCGCAGTCTGCGCAGGGGGCACTCCGCGTAGGCCGAAGCCGCATGGTCCACGTGCGTAGGCTGAAGTCATGGTCGAGATCACGCTCGTGCGCGGGGACATCACCCGGCAGCGTGTCGACGCCATCGTCAACGCCGCCAATTCCTCACTGCTCGGCGGCGGTGGTGTCGACGGAGCCATCCACCGTCGCGGTGGACCCGAGATCCTCGCGGAATGCCGTGCCCTGCGCGCCTCGCATTACGGCAAGGGCCTGCGCACCGGGCAGGCCGTCGCCACCACCGCCGGCCGCCTGGACGCCGACCATGTGATCCACACGGTCGGCCCCGTGTGGTCCCGGCAGGAGGACCGTTCCGGCCTGCTGGCCTCCTGTTACCGTGAATCGCTGCGCGTGGCACGGGAGTTGGGCGCGAGCACCATCGCCTTCCCCGCCATCTCGACCGGCATCTACGGCTGGCCGATGGACGACGGCGCGCGTATCGCGGTCCGTACGGTCCGCGAGGCGGCCGCCGCGCCGGTCACCGAGGTCCGTTTCGTGCTCTTCGACGAGCATGCGTACAGAGAATTCGAGACCGCCCTGGCAGCGCAAGGCTGATGTCGTTTTCTCGCTAGCACCGGCCCTGGCGCTGCCGGATGCTTGAGCCATGCACACCGACACCGAGCGCTGCGTACGCGCCGTCCAGTCGAAGGACGCCCGATTCGACGGCTGGTTCTTCACGGCCGTGCTGACCACGCGGATCTACTGCCGCCCCAGCTGCCCGGTGGTGCCGCCGAAGGTCGAGAACATGACCTTCTACCCGAGCGCCGCCGCCTGTCAGCAGGCCGGATTCCGGGCCTGCAAGCGCTGCCGCCCCGACACCAGCCCCGGCTCTCCGGAGTGGAACGCCCGCGCGGACACCGTCGCACGCGCCATGCGTCTCATCCGCGACGGAGTCGTGGACCGCGAAGGGGTACCGGGCCTCGCAGCCCGCCTCGGCTACTCCACCCGGCAGATCGAGCGCCAGCTCCTCGCCGAGCTGGGCGCGGGACCGCTCGCCCTGGCCCGCGCACAGCGCGCCCAGACCGCGCGCCTGCTCATCGAAACCACCCCGCTCCCGATGGCCCAGGTCGCCTTCGCGGCCGGTTTCGCCTCCATCCGCACCTTCAACGACACCGTCCGCGAAGTCTTCGCACTCGCCCCCGGCGAACTGCGCGCCCGCGCCACCCGCAGCCGTACCGCACCCCCGCAGACCCCCGGAGTGATCTCCCTGCGGCTCCCGTACCGCGCGCCGCTCAACCCGAGCAACCTCTTCGGCCACCTCGCCGCCACCGGCGTACCCGGCGTCGAGGAGTGGCTGGACGGGGCCTACCGCCGCACCCTCAACCTCCCCTACGGGCACGGAATCGTCGCCCTGACCCCACGGCCCGACCACATCGCCTGCCGGCTCGCCCTCACCGACCCCCGCGACCTCACCATCGCGATCAGCCGCTGCCGCTGGATGCTCGACCTGGACGCCGATCCGGTCGCCGTCGACGACCAGCTGCGTACGGACGAGCTGCTCGCGCCGCTGGTCGACAAGGCGCCGGGGCGACGGGTGCCGCGCACCGTCGACGCGGCGGAGTTCGCCCTACGGGCGGTGCTGGGCCAGCAGGTCTCGACGGCCGCGGCCCGCACCCACGCGGGCCGCCTGGTCACGGCCCACGGAGAGGCGATCGAGGACGCCGAGGGCGGCCTCACGCATCTCTTCCCGTCCTCCGAGGCGCTGGCGACGCTGGACCCCCAGAGCCTGGCGCTGCCCGGCACCCGCCGCACCACCGTCATGAGCCTCGTCGGGGCGCTGGCCGACGGCTCATTGCGGCTCGGCATCGACAGCGACTGGGACAAGGCCCGCGCCCAGCTGACCGCGATCCCCGGCTTCGGCCCCTGGACGGTCGAAGTGATCGCGATGCGCGCCCTGGGCGACCCGGACGCGTTCCTGCCCGGCGACCTCGGCATACGGCGCGCCGCCGCCGAACTGGGTCTGCCCTCGACCCCGGCCGCGCTCACCAACCGCGCCGCGGCCTGGCGGCCCTGGCGGGCGTACGCCGTCCAGTACCTCTGGGCCACCGACGATCACCCCATCAACCGCCTGCCCTCTTAAGGAAGTTCAGCCATGACCAAGCAGCACACGGTTGTCGACAGTCCCTACGGCCCGCTGACCCTCGTCGCCACCGACGGAGTGCTGAGCGGCCTCTACATGCCCCAGCAGCGCCACCGGCCCGACGAGGAGACCTTCGGCGAGGAGGATCCCGCCGCCTTCGGCGAGGCGATCCGCCAGCTGGAGGCCTACTTCGCCCGCGAGCTCACGGAATTCGACCTGCCGATGCGGCTGCACGGCACGGACTTCCAGCAGCGCGTGTGGGAACAGCTGCGGCAGATCCCGTACGGCGAGACACGGACCTACGGCGAACTGGCCGAGGCGCTCGGCAACGCCGGTGCCTCCCGCGCGGTGGGTCTGGCCAACGGCAAGAACCCGATCGGGATCATCGTCCCCTGCCACCGGGTCATCGGCTCGACGGGCGGCCTCGTGGGCTACGGCGGCGGACTCGACCGCAAGCAGCGGCTGCTGGCGTTCGAGTCCGGTACACCGGACGACGCGCTGTTCTAGGCACGGGCCCCGGCGATCTCACAGCCGCTCGGCTTCCCAACGGGGCGATAGGTTTCTGTTCGGGATAGCGGCGTGAGGTGAGGCAATGCGGCATGCGGCAGTAGGCGTCGACATCGGTGGTACCAAGGTGCTCATGCTCGCGGAGGGGCAGGATCTTGAAGCGCCGCTCACTCGGCGCCTGGCCACGGGTCCCTCGGTCGTTCCCGCAGACATCGAAGCCGCTGTCCGGGCCTTCATCGCCGACAACGCCCTGAAGCCGACGGCACTGGGGATCGCCGTGCCCGGCCTCGTCGAGAACGGTCAGGTCAAGATCTCCGACGTGTTGCCCCAGCTCACGGGCTGGGAGGGACTGCACCATGACGGAACCCCACTGCTGCTCGTCAATGACATCCGAGGTGCTCTCGCGCAGGAGTCGGCCGGCCTTTCCAAGGCCTCGTCCGCTGCGGTGATCGTCTGTGGGACCGCAGTGGGATCGGCCTACCTGTGCGAGGGACGGGTCGTCCGCGGCTCGCGAGGATGGGCCGGTGAAATCGGCAGCATGCCGATGCCGACGCCACAGGGTGTCAAGCGGCTCGACGACCTCGCCGGCGGCGGTGTCCAGCCGGTGCAGCAGTTCGGGCAGGGCGGTGCCGATGGGCTCCCGGACGACTTCGTCGGCTCGGTCGTCGTACGGGGTCGGCTCGGCGTTGACGATGATCAGTCGGGCGCCGTGGCCGGCGGCGACGCCGGCAAGCCCCGCGGCGGGCTGGACCTGGAGGCTCGTCCCGACGGCGATGAAGACCTGGCATGCCTTGGTGATCGCGAGAGCCTCGCCCAGTACGACGGGGTCGAGCCGCTCGCCGAACATCACCGTGGCCGACTTGAGGATGCCGCCGCACTTCAGGCACGGCGGATCCTCCTCACCGGCCTCGACTCGCGCGAGCGCTTCTTCCATCGGTGCCTTGGCGTGGCACTTGGTGCACACCACGGTCCGTGCGGTGCCGTGCAGTTCGAGCACCTTGCGTGCGGGCATTCCGGCGAGCTGGTGCAGCCCGTCCACGTTCTGCGTGATCACCCGCACGGGCACCCCGGACCGCTCCAGTTCCGCCACGGCCCGGTGCGCCGTGTTGGGTTTGGCCTGCAGCGTCCGGTTCTTCCGCCGCATCTGCCAGGACCGGCGCCGGATCTCCGGATCGGCCATGTAGTAGTCGTAGGTCACGAGCTTCTCGGCCTCCGGATCGCGCCGCCACAGGCCGTTCGGCCCGCGGTAGTCGGGGATCCCGGAATCGGTGGAGACACCGGCGCCACTGAGGATGGCGACGAGGGGCTTGTTCATGGGCCGAGGGTAAGTCGCGCGTCCCCACTGGGCGACCGGATATCGGGGGCTTGTGTGCTCCTGGGGAGCCGGGGCGGCCCGTCAGTCCTTCGGCCTCGCCGACGACTTGGCACAGAGATACGGACGGGCGAGCAGCAGGCCGGTGCCGGTCAGGGCGATGCCGGAGTACACCGGCGCGAGGTGGATGAAGTCCGTGTAGTGGATCGCGCCGTGCACCATGACAGCCGGCAGGAAGCCGGCGGCCGCCGCCGCTGCCAGGGTCCAGAACACCCATGTCTCACCCCGCCGCCAGCCCCACGCGCTGAGCAGAGTGATCGCCACCGCGGCGGCCATCAGGGCGCCTCCGAACCCCGCGCGGTCGTGGGCGACGAACGGCACAAGCCGGGGATTCACGATTTCCAGCGTCTGCGCGCTGGTGCCCAGGAAGGTCAGGTCGGTCGGCACAAAGACGCCGGTCAGACCGACCACCGAGATCACCGCTCCGCCGACGAACAGCCCCGCTCCCGTGACGATCAGCAGCAACTGGCCGGCCAGTGCCCGTCGGCGCTCCGGCTCCGGCCCCTCGGGCGCCAGGCGCCACCGCGGTGCGTACGGGGTCCGGCGGACCGCGGCCACGAACATCGGGAACAGCACGATGGTGGTAGCGGTGTGCAGAGGTTCCACGAATCCGGTGGCCAGGAAGTAGAACAAGGTGGGGAAGCCGACTGCCCCCGAGAGCAGATAGACATCGCGGGCCCAGGTCCAGCCGCGTCTGATCCCGCCCACGGCGAGGCCGGTGTAGAGCGCGCCGATCGCCACCATCGTGCCGGCCAGGGTGATCCGATCGTGCTGGAGGAAGTGCACGAGGTGGTGATTGGCGGCATGCATGTCGTGCAGCGTCATGCCGAGGTAGTCGCGGTCGTACCAGAGCAGCACCGGCCCGAGCGCGATCGCCGCGGCGCCGAGTCCGCCGCCTGTCATGCCGAGCCCCACGAGCAGCGCCCACCACCAGGCGGGCCAGCGTCGGGGATCGCGACCGACGTCCCGTAGCACCGGAGCGGGCGCGGTGGGCGTGACTGCCTCGGCGACCCGTGCGAACCAGCCGGGTCCGGCCGCGACGAGCAGTCCGGGCCGGGCGAGCACGACGGCGCCCGGCTCTTCGAGCGCGGCGGCCGCGGCGGTGACCGACGGGTCGGACATGTGGACCACGTGCGGTTCGTCGCCGCTGGTGAACCCGTCGACATGAGGCTTGAGGGCTGCCTCGGCCTCCGGGTCGCAAGCGCGGACGACCATCGGGATCGAACGGCCGGCAGCGGCCTCGCGTACGGTCTCCGCTTCGGCCGCCGAGACGGATGCCACCTCGACGACACCAGCCCCGAGCGGGGGCATGGCGCGTAGCGCTTCGCGGGCGAGCGAGGGCGGGACGGATATGCCGAGGCGGACGGTCACGGGCACACCGGCGATCTCGCCGGCGAGCCGCTCCGGCGGACGGCGGTGGCCGAGCGACCGAGCGATCAGCCACGCGCCGACGGGACGGGAGCCGATCGAGGCCAACAGCCTCAGTGCGGTCCGCTGCGAACGGCGCCGGCCCAAGAGGGCGGCGGCCGAGCCGCGCAGCGGGTGATAAGTCCAGTCCGGCATCAGTGGCTCTCACTCTCCGTCGCGGTCACCCGGTCACGGGGCGCGGTCCGGCCGAGCACCTCGAGCGCGTGCAGCGCGTTCGGCCACAGGGAGATACCGGCGCCGATCTCAGTGAACTCTGCAGCCCGTTCCGGCACCTCGACACGCCGGCCCCGTCGGTGCGGGGCAATGGCCGCCGCGAGGCCGCCGATCCCGCCGCCGATGATGGTCGCGGCGCGCTCCGGCATGGGTCCTCGCTCTGGGTTCGGGGGGCGCCGCCCCATCAAGTGACCGTCGATCCGGTGCCCGAGCGGCATGCGACGCGGCAGCAGGCCCGGCTGAGCAGCGCCTCATAGCAACATGTCGACAGACGCCTGTCAACGTGCGTAGCCGGCGCGGCCAGACCAGGTAATGGGCCTTCCGGGGGCGTAGTCTCAGATGCTCTCGGTGCCCAGCCGGCGCAGGAGTTCGGGCAGAGCGGTGCCGATGGGCTCGCGGACGACTTCGTCGGCCCGGTCGTCGTACGGGGTCGGCTCGGCGTTGACGATGATCAGTCGGGCGCCGTGGTCGGCGGCGACTCCGGCAAGCCCCGCGGCGGGCTGGACCTGGAGGCTCGTCCCGACGGCGATGAAGACCTGGCATGCCTTGGTGATCGCGAGAGCATCGCCCAGGACCACGGGGTCGAGCCGCTCGCCGAACATCACCGTGGCCGACTTGAGGATGCCGCCGCACTCCAGGCACGGCGGATCCTCCTCACCGGCCTCGACTCGCGCGAGCGCCTCCTCCATCGGTGCCTTGGCGTGGCACTTGGTGCACACCACGGTCCGTGCGGTGCCGTGCAGTTCGAGCACCTTGCGGGCGGGCATGCCGGCGAGCTGGTGCAGCCCGTCCACGTTCTGTGTGATCACCCGCACCGGCACCCCGGACCGCTCCAGCTCCGCCACGGCCCGGTGTGCCGCGTTGGGTTCGGCCTGCAGCGTCCGGTTCTTCCGCCGCATCTGCCAGGACCGGCGCCGGATCTCCGGATCGGCCATGTAGTAGTCGTACGTGACGAGCTTCTCGGCCTCCGGGTCGCGCCGCCACAGGCCGTTCGGCCCGCGGTAGTCGGGGATGCCGGAGTCCGTGGAGATACCGGCGCCGCTCAGGATCGCGACGAGAGTCATGCCGCGAGCGTACGCAGCAGGCCGCGCGGCGGCGAGCCGATTACGCGGGCGGCAGCCCGTTCTCCAGCTCCACCGTTCCGCTGCCCTTCTCCAGGGCGTCCAGAGCGGCCAGCACCCGGTGACCCAGCGAACTGCCCAGGAAGTGCGCCGGGATCTCGTCACGCGACACCAGCCGCCAGGAGATCAGCTCTTCCTCCTGCAGCCGGATCGCCGCGAACTGTGCCTCGGTCAGCACCCCGCCGTCGTACACATACGCCGCGATCGGCGGCCGCGCGGTGCCCTGCACCCAGTCCACCGCAAGCAGCGCGCCCGGCTCCACGTCGAGTCCGATCTCCTCGAGCGCCTCCCTGCGGGCGGCCAGCCGCGGGGTTTCGCCCAGATCCGACTCGATGGTCCCGCCGGGCAGCGCCCAGCCCTCGCGGTAGTTGGGCTCGACGATCAGCACACGTCCCTCGCCGTCACGGATGAGAACGGCGGCACCGGCGAGGATGCGGGGCAGGGATGCGATGTACGTGGCGTAGTCAGAGGAAGTCACTCGGGGAAGCGTAATGGGGGTGCGGGCGGTCAGCCCTTGGCGCCCGGCGGGCGGTTTCCGGCGGGTGGGCCGCCGAGCCGGAGACGGGCCTGGTCGGCATCGTGCCGGGCGGCGCGAGTGTCCGGGTGGTCGGCCCCCAGGACTCGCGTACGGGTCCCGGCCACGAGCTCGTACATCTCCAGCGCCCCCGCCCACTGGCCCATGCGGGCAAGGAAGTGGCCCATCTCATGGCGGGTGGCCAGAGTGTCGGGGTGGTCGCCGCCGAGCACCCCGATCCGGGCGGTGAGGACTTGGGAGGCCAGGTGGTACGCCTCCTGATGCCGGCCGAGGGCGCTGAGGGTGAAGGCCACGTTGTGCTGACAGCGCAGTGCGTCGGGGTGCCGGGCGCCCTGCATCTGCAGCCGTCGGGTCAGTACTTCGTTGTAGAGGGGCAGGGCTTCCCTGTGGCGGCCCAGCAGGCCGAGGGTGAAGGCGGTCTGCTGGCGCGCGTCCAGCGTGTCGGGGTGGTACGGGCCGAATGCCGCGCTCCTGCCCTCCTCGACGGTCTGGAACTCGACCAGTGCCTCCCGGTACTGGCCGAGCCCGAGCAGCGCGAACCCCCGCTCGTACCGTGACATGAGCGTGGCCGGATGATCCCGGCCCAGCAGCGCCAGCCGGGCGGATGCGACGCCGCTGAGCACGGCGTGCGCCTCGGCCCATTCGCTGCGCCGCAGATGCGCGACGCCGCGGCTGTGCTCGGCGTCGAGTTCGGCGGCCTGCTCCTCGGCGGACCGCGGGGTGGGACGGAAGGGGACGGGCTGGAACACGCCGTCATGGAAGAGGCCGTGCCCGCGGGGGCCGGTGAGTTCGATACGGCAGGTCAGATGCGCCGTTCCGGTCCCGGAGCGGCGATGGACGTGATCGTCCCCGAGGAGGATGTGGACGCCCTGGTAGCGGGCGGTTCTGATCGTCTCGTCGACAATGCCCAGCTCCGGGCCGGAGTTCCGGATGCGTTCGTAATCGTCCAGGACCACCACGAGCCAGGGGCGCTGCAGTTGCCTTCGCTGGTCCAACTGCGCGTGCAGGAGGTCACGCAGTTCACCGATTGCCTCCGGCCGCGCGGTGAGATCCTGGGCCCACTTCACCTCCGGCAGCGCGGCGAGCGCGGAGAGGTACTCCGAGTCGCCGTGCCAGGCGCAGACGAAAGTGACGGCGCCCCCGGGGTTCGCCTCGGCCAGGCCCCGGACGAGCGCGGCGAGCATCCGGTGCCGGTCCCGGACGTCGGTGCCGGTCAGCAGTCCGTGCGGGCCGTCGCCGCCGTACACCCGCTCATTGAGGTCCAGCAGGACCGGTCGGCCGCCCTCGCCCACGCCGAACTGTGCGGCCAGCAGCGGAACATCGGGCTGTTCATGGGCTCTGGCGTTGAAGGCCCGCAGCAGCTCGTCCGCGGTGGGCCGGTCCGCCGGATCCGTCGCGACGCAGCGGCGCAGCAGCGCCTGGTGACCGCGGCCCGTCGCGGGGGGAAGGTGCGGATCCGCGGCCGGATCGTAGCGCCAGTCGCCGGCAGCCGCGGCCAGCAGAATCCGTCCCACCGCATACATGTCGGACGCCTTGGTGGGCGGATCGTCGTCGCTGAGGAGTTCCGGTGCCCGGAACTCCTCCTGCTGGCGCAGGACCCACCGGTAGGGGCTGTGGACACCGTCCAGAGAGGCGGCCATCCACCCGGTGATCTGGACCTCCTGTCCCGCCAGGAGGACACAGTTGGGGATCAGCGTGCTGTGGATGACGCCCTTGCGGTGCGCCCGTGCGAGACCGTTCGCCAGCTGCCTCCCGACGGACACGAACTCCATGCCGTGGAGAGCACCCCGTTCGTTGAGGAACGTGCGCAGATTGGGCGCCGGACCGGAGTCGCGCTGGTCCTGGGCGTATGAGGTGGCGATCCACGCGGGCACGGCGGTGGCGTCATGGCCGAGCAGCCGTGGCGCGTACACGCCGCCCATCCGGGACAGGGCCTCCGCCTCCGTTGTGATCAGCGCGGCGCTCCACGACCGCTCCAGTTCCGGGATACGGATCACGGCGATCCCCGCATGCTGCTCGGAAGTCCCCAGATACAGCCCCATATGGGGCCAGCCGAACCGGTTCCGGGCGATCAGCCGGAAGGGACCCGCCGTCCGCGGGTTCCCCGGGGCGGGCGACTCCCAGTCGGAACCGGGAGTGTCGACGAACGACGGCGGCGGAACCGCGGGGCCCCGCGGGACCCCGAGCCGTCGCAGCAGCCGCTCGTCCATCCACCCGAAGGGGCGTCCGCCCGCGGGCAGCCGGTCCGTCCCCGAGGGATGCGGCAGCCAGGCGGGGAAGTCTCCCTGACGGTCGGCGAGTTCGGCGAGTCGTGCGCTGACCGCGCGAGTGGCCCGTACGAGTTCGCCGGCCGGGAGCGTGTCGAGCAGGATGCGCCGGGTGTCCTCGGCGAAGTCGAAGCCCCGGTGCTGCGGCAGCAGATCGTCCCCGCCCGCAGGGCGCATGAGGCCGCCCAGGAACACCTCCGCCAGATGCCCGGTGTCGATCTCGGGGCCCAGCGCGTCCTGCACCAGTCGCATGGCGGGCACCGAGAGCGGGGAGACCGCAGCGAGATGGGCGGCGAGACGGTACGCCTGAGGGGAGGCCGCCGTGCGGAAGCGCAGCAGACCGTCCCCGCCGGGCGTGCGCGTCGCGGCGTAGGGGCGGGCAGGGGTCCGGTCGGCGAGCAGTGGCAGGACCGCCGAGGTGCCGGGCGATGCGACCAACCGGGCCCAGGCGCCCAGGGATTCGGGGGTCGCCGCGAGCACCGGCACCGCAACCCTGTCGTACGGGGCGACTTCGGGCGGCAGCACCGGGTCCGCGACCCGCCAGGTGTGGTTGGGCGCGCCACGCCCCTGCGTGGTCACCTCCCATTCCTCGGTACGGATGCCGGAGCCCTCCCACAGCCGCTCGGGCAGCGCGTGCAGCACGGCCGTCGGGCCGACCCGCGCGGCGCGCTCCAGCGCCGTGTGCATCCGGCCGTCCCGCCAGGCCGCGCCGACGCCGTCGCTGATGGCGAGCAGCAGGGTGTGGCCCGCGGGGTCCGTGACGGCGGACGCGGGCAGCGGGGCGCTGTCCTGCTCGTAGGGGCGCCTGCCCAGCAGGGGAGCTTTGGGGCTCCGGCTGTCCAGCCCGTACACGCGGACGTCACGGAAGGCGCCACTGCGCTCCATCAGCAGCCGTGTCTCGCCGGCGAGCCGCTGCCACAACAGCATCGACACCCCGTCGTCCACGAGGAGCACCAGATCCAGCCAGCGGGCGCGGCCCGGGCGCAGGACCGCGTCGGGCAACCGGGTCTCGGCCATCGCGGTCACGGTGGCGGGCTCGTCCAGCTCGGCGGTCCTGCGGTCGGGGCGCAGCTGTTTGAGCGGGCGCAGCGCACGCCCGAGGGGCAGTTCGGCGGAGCCGAGCGCCTTGTCCTGCGGGGCACGTACGGGGACGGCCGGCCGGTCGTGCCGCGGGCGCTCCCGTGGGGCGGGTGCGCCGTGAACATCGGAGCCGCGTCCCATGCCGGGCCGCGCGTCCGGCGAGGGCCGCGCGTCCGGCGCTGTGGGAACCGATCTCTGCGGGTCGTCCGGCCAGGGCGGGCGGGGGTCGGCGGCCGGGTCCCCGCAAGGAGGTGCCTCCTGCCCATCCGGCGGTGGCTCGGCGTCGGCGCCCGCCCCGGCCAGTACCGACGACGCTCCCGCCGGCAGCCGCCCGGCCAGCCACAGCGCATCCAGCAGCTCTTCGTGGGACAGCTCCGCCCCGCAGTCCGCCAGGATCCGCCGCAGCTCGCTCCACACCGGCGCTACACCGTCCCGCCGAGCCGGTGCAGTACGGCGTCGAGCAGGCCGTCGGCGTCCAGGTCGACGCCGCCCTTGCGCAGGAACACGGCGTTCAGCAGCTGGTCGGTGGCGAGTTCACCGCGGGCACGCCGTGCCAGGAAGGCGCGCAGCAGCTCGTCGACGCCGGGTAGATCCGCCGACCCCAGATGGGCGCGGACGATGGCGAGCAGCCTGTCCGGGTCCGGTTCCGGCAGGGCGAGCCGTACGCACCGGCGCAGAAACGCGGGCGGGAAGTCGCGTTCGCCGTTGCTGGTGATGACGACGACCGGGAATTCCGAGCAGCGCACCCGGCCCCTGACCACCTCCGTCCAGGACTCGGGGTCGGCCGTCATCACCTGGACCGAGGCCTGGTCCTCGGGCAGCCGGGCCAGCTCGGGGATCTCGAACTCACCCTCCTCGAAGACGTTCAGCAGATCGTTGGGGAGATCGACGTCCCCCTTGTCGAGTTCGTCGACCAGCAGAACCCGCGGGCGTGTGCCGGGAACCAGGGCCGTACCGAGTGCTCCCAGCCGCACGTACGAGCCGACGTCCAGCTCTCCGGAGACCTCGCCCGCCTCGTTGCGGAGGTTCGACTCACGCAGCCGGCCGATCGCGTCGTAGTGGTAGAGGGCGTCCTGCAGGGCGGCCCGGCTGTTGACCGGCCAGTTCAGCACCCGGCCGAGCCGCAGTTCGTGCGCGATCGCGTACGCCAGGGACGACTTGCCCGTGCCTGGCCTGCCCGTCACCAGCAGGGGGCGGCGCAGATGCAGCGCCGCGTTGACGATATCGGCCTCGGCCTGCCCGATCAGATACGGGAGCGGGCGCGGCGTGCTCGCCGAGGCCGAGGAGTTGTTGTCGAAGCGGCGCCACGGCGGAGCCTCGGGGAAGTCGACCGTACGCGCCTGCCCGTCGCCGCGGAACAGCCTCCAGTCGCCGTTGCCCTGGTGGTCCTGTGCGGGGTTCATCGGATGTCCGCTCCTTCCGCGGGGTCAAGCAGTTCGAGCCCACCGGGCAGTGGCAGCTCCGTGTTCTCCCACACGAGTGAGGGCCGGGCGGGCGACGGGACGCTCGCGCCGTACTGTTCGGCCCTGAAGTGCTGGATACGCTCAGGGAGTTGGTGCAGCGGTCCGGCGGGTGCGATGCCGTCGAGCCGGTCGGCGTGCTCGTGGCTCTGGGCCGCCCGGTCCCACAGCACCACGGGGACGCCGAGGGCCAGACAGAGCTGGAGCAGCGCCTCGCGCGGGGCGGGCGGGCCGTGCAGCACGACCTGCGCGGTGTCCCGATGGCTGGTCTCCAGCAGCGCGCACACCTTCTCCGGCGACGCACAGTTCTCGTCGACGACGAGCGGCCCGGTGTGGGCGCTCTCCCAGCGCCGGCGCAGCTCGGCCTCGCGGCGCGGGGCGCGGGCGCTCACCTCGGGGCAGCGCAGCGCGATACGGAACTTCACCCCGAGCGGGATCCGCGGCAGGAACTCCACCGAACTGGCCGCCTCCCACTCGTCGAAGGGCAGGTGCAGCCCGTCACGGTCGACGACGATGTCGACATGGGTGACGCCCTGACCGCCGTCGTCCCGGGCGGTCTCGGCCGCCTCACGGATCAGCCGGGCGATCTCGGCCCCGCTGCGCGGCTCGTCCGCGGTCACGAGCGAGGCCGTTGCACCGTCCTGGCGCACTTCCCACAGCGCGCAGGCGTACCGGTCGGGCGGACCGGAGATCTCGGCGACCAGACGGACGACGGGGGAGGGGCGGTACGCGGCCCAGGCCGTGGCATCCGCACGGCGCAGCTGCACGGCGGCCGGATGGCAGCCGAGCCGTGCCGCGACCCGCTCCGACCAGGCGTGAAGGGCCGCGCGCACCGGCGGCGCGGTGGCCGCGGCCGCGTACTCGACGAGCGTGAGCAGGGCGGGCACCGGCGAGATGCCGTCCGCGGGCCGCCCGCCGTCGCGGTACGCCTCCAGCTCCGTGACCGCCGCATCCAGGTCGCGCGGATCCAGCCGGGCGCCGCTCAGCGACCGGGGAGGGGCGATGTACCGCAGTGCCTCGCGGGCCGCCCGCGGCAGCAGCGCGGCGTCCGCGACGACAGCCGGTCTCAACTCCCGTAATAACAGCCGGTGTTCGTCGAGGGAGAGCAGCCGCGCCGTACCGGTCAGCCTGCCCAGAGCGAGCAGCCGGTCGAGCCCGGCGCGCGCGTGGCCGTCCTGGAGGGTGGGGGCGAGCGACTCGCTGAGCGAGGCGAGTGCGCGTTCCTCGGAGGCGAGCAACTGCGCCAACTCCTCCACGGCCGGGGCGGATTCCCCGGGCGGGGGCTCGTATCCGAACAGGGCGGCCAGGGTGCGGGCGTGCTGTGCCCGGCGCGCCGGATCGCCGAGCAGCGACCACAGCTCGGCGGCGACGCCGGCGGCCGTGGAGCCGTCTGCGCACGCCGCCGTGCCGTACCGTCCACGCACCGCGCACTCGGCGACGGTGTCGGCCGCCCCCGCCCGCTCCAGCTCTTCCCGGATCGCCTGCCACGGCACGGCCCAGCTGCGCCGCACCGTCGCCTGCGGGCTCATCGGCCCTTCGCCGGGCATCACATGGGCCACGACCAGACCCACCACCGTCGCGTCCTCGGTCGCCCACAGCGGCCCGCCGCTGAAGCCGGGTCCGATCGCGGCGCCGGACAGCTGCCCGTCCAGATAGCCGAACCGGTCTTCGTGGAGCTTCACTTCGGTGTCCGCGAACGCGATGGCCTCTCCGCCGCCGTGCCACGCCCGCAGCCTCTGCCCCTCGGCCATGTCGCGCCAGACGACAGGGCTGAGCCACTGCGGCGCGGGCTCGTCGAGTTCCAGTACGGCGAGATCGCCCTGCCAGACCATCGCGGACGCGCCCCACTGCGGCGGCACCCACACCGCGAGCCTGGCCGTGCGGTGCTGGGCCGCGCCGGGCCCGTGGAAGGCCAGGTGCAGCGCGTCGTCGGCGGGCGGGGCCGTGGTGTACAGATCGCGGCCCAGCGCGTCGTTGACGACATGGGCGCAGGTCACCACGCGCCGGGCGGAGAGCAGTGCGGCGCCGCCCGCCGCCGTCTTCGCGCCGCCGTGCAGCACGGAGACGCGGGGCGCGGCGGCGGCCGCCGGCCTTCTGAACCAGCCCATCAGTTCTGCGGTGTCCCACTCTGCCAGGTAGCCGAAATGCTCATGGTGGCCTTGCCGTTGGCCCCGACGATGCCCAGTTTCAGATCCTGGCCGATCTCGACGCCGAACGCCACGGTGATCTCCTGCGGCGGGTTCTCGGACGCCGACACCGCGCCGTGGACCTCGTCGAGCAGCGGACCGAGCGGGCGCAGCGCCGTACGCAGCGCGTCAGCGGCCAGCGCCGCCGCCCGGCCGGGGCCGCTCGCCACCGGCCTGGCCGCACCGAAGCCCTCCGGCAGATCGGCCGCGCCGGTGCCCTGAGACGGTACGGCGAGCGGCTCTCCGGCCCCCGACAGCTCCAGGCGCACCTGCGAACCGTCCGACAGCGCAAGCTCCATGTACTCAGGCATCTGGCCATTGTGCCGATCAAGCACCCCCGGCGGCAGCCGTTTCGTGTCAACTCGCGGAGAACGCCGCCAACCGCACCGTACGCTCCGCCAGTTCGCTGATCCGTACGCCGTCGAATCCGAACACCGCGGTACGCAGCCGGTCTTCCAGAGGCTCCGTCCACTGCGCGGGGATGGCGGCCGCTCCGCTCAGCACACCCGCAACCGAGCCCGCCGTCGCCCCGTTGGAGTCGGTGTCGAGGCCGCCGCGGACCGTGAGGGCGATGGTGGCGGTGAAGTCGCCCGCGCCGTACAGCAGTCCGGCCGTGATGACGGCGGCGTTCGGAACGGTGTGGATCCAGCCCAGGCCGCCCGTCTCGTCGGCCAGTTCGCCGAGCGTGTCGGACCAGGACGTCCCGGAGGCGTGCAGGGCCACGGTGTGGCGCACCGCGCGAGCGAGCCGGCAGCCCGCGGGGATACGTTCCAGAGCCGCCTCGACCGCGTCGCGCGGGATGTTCGCGGTGAACGCGGCGGCGATCAGGGCCGCCGCCCACATCGCCCCGTACACGCCGTTGCCCGTGTGCGAGAGGACCGCGTCGCGGCGGGCGAGCGCGGCGGCGCGGTGCGGGTCGCCGGGACAGGTCCAGCCGAAGATGTCGGCGCGGATGAGCGCGCCGATCCACTCCTGGTAGGGATTGTCGCGCGTGGCGCTGACCGGAGGCTTGAGACCGTTCGCGAGATTGCGGTACGCGGCCCGCTCGGCGGTGAACGTCTGGAGAAACGGCAGATGCAGCAGCCATGCCTCGCCCACCTGCTCGGTGGTGAACCCGAAGCCGTGGCTCTCCAGCAGATGCAGCCCGAGGACCGTGTAGTCCACGTCGTCGTCCCGGCAACTGCCGTGGATCCGGCCCCGTACGCACTCACGCCACTCGGGACGCAGCTCGAATTCGCCGGGCAACGCGTCCGCCGGCGGCCCGGGAAGGTAGTCGGTGAGCGGGAGCGCGTCGGTGCGGCGCAGATACCGGTCGATGCGGTCCCGGGTCCAGTAGTCGCCACGCTCGACGGGCTTGCCGAGCATGTTGCCGGCGACCCGGCCCAGCCAGCCGCCGAGGATCCGGTCGGCGAGGTCGACATGCTGGAGGCCCATACGTCCGGTTTACCGAATCGGCGCCGGAACCGCTCGGCAGTGCCCCGGTATGGTCCGAAATGTCAAGCCGTGATCAGGTGGCAGACCGTCGAGACGTCCGGATAGGGTCGGGGCGGCGCGACTGCCTGTTCGAAAGCAAGGGATAGCAAGGTGACGAACGGAGCAGTTATTCAGCCCGCGCGTGTGCTCGTCGCGGCTGACAAGTTCAAGGGCTCGCTCACGGCCGTACAGGTCGCGGAACGGGTCACCGCAGGTCTCCAGCGGGTCGTACCCGGTCTGGCGGTCGAGGCCCTGCCCGTCGCGGACGGCGGCGACGGCACGGTCGCCGCGGCGGTGGCGGCAGGGTTCGAACGCCGCGAGGTCCTGGTGACCGGGCCGCTCGGCGAACCCCTCACCGCGGCGTACGCCCTGCGGGAGGGCACCGCGGTCGTGGAGATGGCGGAGGCCTCCGGGCTCCAGCACCTCCCCGACGGGGTCTTCGCGCCGCTCACCTCGACGACGTACGGCTCCGGCGAGCTGCTGCGCGCCGCGCTCGACGCGGGAGCCCGGACGATCGTCTTCGGCGTCGGCGGCAGCGCGACCACGGACGGCGGCGCGGGCATGCTGGCCGCACTCGGCGCGCGCTTCCTGGACGCGGACGGCGAGCCGGTCGGCCCCGGGGGCGGCGGCCTCCGCGACCTCGCGTCCGCGGACCTGTCCGGCCTCGATCCCCGGCTCAAGGACGTCGAGCTGGTCCTCGCCAGCGACGTCGACAACCCGCTGACGGGGCCCAAGGGCGCGCCCGCGGTGTACGGCCCGCAGAAGGGTGCGACCCCGGAGGACGTCGCCACGCTGGACGCGGCGCTCGCCCACTACGCATCCATCCTCGGCCCCGAGCAGGCCCAGCTCCCCGGCGCGGGGGCGGCGGGCGGCATCGGCTACGGCGCGCTGGTCGCCCTCGGGGCGAGCTTCCGGCCCGGCATCGAGGTCATGCTCGACGTGCTCGGCTTCGCGGAGGCACTGTCCCGGGCGACCCTGGTGATCACCGGCGAGGGCTCCCTCGACGAACAGACCCTCCACGGCAAGGCCCCCGCGGGCGTCGCGGCGGCGGCCCGCGCCCGGAACATCGAGGTCGTCGCGGTCTGCGGCCGCCTGGCGCTGCCGCCCGAGGCGCTGGGCCGGGCGGGAATCCGCAGGGCGTATCCCCTGACGGCGCTGGAACCGGACCCACGGAAGTGCATGGCGGAGGCGGGGCCGCTGCTGGAGCGGGTGGCGGAGGGTATTGCGCGGGATTTCCTGCGGTAGGGGGTTGTTCCCCCACCCCGCCCGTTTCCAGGGTTCGTGGTGGCCGTGGGCCAGGGGGTGTTGGTGGTTGCTGCCCGGTGGGTGGTTTCGCGGGCGAAGCCCGGCGGCGCGGGGCCCCGCTTGGGCGTCGGGCTTCGTGGCGACGGGGGTTTTGTTCCCCCACCCCGCCCCTTCCCGAAACTGGGGCGAGGCCCCCAGACCCCCTGGGGAGGGGGAGGACGCGGGGGCCGGCGCCCCCACACCCGCGCCGCGCCGGCTGCGCGGCGCAGGCCTGGGTCCCCGAGAGGGAGGTGCAACGTTGGGGCTGGCGCCCCACACCCCCCGAGCGCCGGCTTCGCGGCGCAAGCCGGGCATCCGCTTCCCGCGGCGCGAGCGAGGCACCCGCGTCTCCGCGGTGCGGGTGACCGAGCAGGTCACCCCGCAAGGGGGCCGTGGAGCGGGTGGAGTCGGGACGTAGAGCGTGATTTGTGGCGCGGGGACGCCCGTACCCTGCGGCAGACCAGAGACGCGCCGTAAATCATGCAGTCCCGGCTCCACCCCGGAGCGGACCCCAGACGGCACGCCCACGGCACCGGGCAACCCCGCGACCCGCACCCCGGACGGCCCGCGGCGCCGGGCAAGCCCACACCCCGCACCCCGGACGGCCGCGCCCACCCTCACCCCAGACGAAACGCGTCCAGCGCCAGCGTCATTTCGATCAGGTCTCGCGGGCGGCCCAGTGATCTCGACGTCAGTTGTTCCAGGCGGCGCAGGCGGTTGAACACCGTGTTCCGGTGGCAGTACAGCCGCGTCGCCGCCCGGCCCGCCGAGCCCCCGCATTCCAGCCACGCGTCCAGCGTCTCCAGCAGCAACGCCCTGTCCGCCGGGTCCAGGTCCAGCAGGGGGCCGAAGACGTCCGCGATCAGGCGGGCCGCCAGTTCCGGCTGGCTCACCACCAGGGCCGTGGGGAGGTGTTCGTCCAGGCGCACGATCCCGCGTGCGTCCGGGCCGCACGTACGCAGGGCCGTCTCCGCCAGGCGCCGCGCCAGGCCCAGGTCCGCCAGGCCCGGCACCACCGGGCTGATCCCGCCGGGGCCCTGGCAGCGCCGGTGCAGAACAGCGGACAGCTCCGTGAGCCCCACCCCCGCCTCCAGCGCGACCACCGCGATCTCGTAGTCCGTACGCATCCGCCAGAAGAACCGAAGCCCCTCCGCCATCGCGACCCGGCGGAACGGCTCGCGCCCCGCCGCGCGCTCCACCCGGACCACGACCACCGCGTACCGCCCCTGTTCCGGCAGGTCCAGGCCCGCCGCCGCGCTCGCTGCCAGGCCGGGTGTGGAGCGGCCCTCCAGCAGTGCGTCCAACAGCGCCTGGACCCGCTCGTCGCTGCGCCGCTGCATCTCCTGCTCGGTGTCGCGGTACGCGTCCGCCACCGTGGAGGCCTGCCGGTCCACGCCCGCCCACACGTCGGACGCCAGATGCACCAGCACAGGCAGTGCGTCCGGATTCTTGTCGGTGACGATCTCCAGGAGCTCGTCCCAGACGAGATAGCCCGCGTGCCGGTACGCGTACAGGACGAGGTCGAGCGGTAGCCCCTGCTCGGCGCGCTGCCGGCCGAGCTGGTCCGCGTACAGCAGGTCCCGCCGCGGCGCCGAACGCGATGCGGCCAGCGCCTCGATGCCGTACCGCATCGCCTCGTTGATCTGCTGCCAGTGCTCGTCGCGAGGTACGGCGAGGTCGAACTGCGGTGAATGGGCCCGAAGTTCGTCGATGAGCAGGTCCGTCAGTCTCGGCACGCGCTCCAGCAGCACCTCGGAGGCGCTCACCAGGACGGACCACTCACGCTCGGTGCGTGCTCTGTGGCCACCCATGACCGGAGGATGCCAGCCCTTGTGCCGTTGCACAATGCGCGCGCCGCACCGCTGGTCATGCGCAGCGATTCGAGCATACCGCCTGGACGGTACGCCGGACCGGTGCTGGTGTGTGCCCCCACAGGGCAATTTCGAACAAGCCCGGAAAGGGGGTCCACATGGCTGCCACCTCGCTCGAAGTGCGTGCGCTGTCCGTCGGCTACGGTCCGGTACGGGCACTGCGGGACGTCTCCGTCGATGTGCCGGAGGGCGCGATCGTCGCCGTCCTCGGCGGCAACGGTGCCGGCAAATCGACCCTGCTGCGCGCCGTCTCCCGCACCCTCGGCTTTCAGCGTGGCCGCGTCACGTCCGGCAGCATCAGCTACGAAGGCCGTCCGCTGGAAGGGCTGAGCGGGGCAGCGGTCGTCGCCGCGGGCGTCGTCCAGGTCCCGGAAGGGCGGCAGGTCTTCGCTCGGATGACCGTCGCCGACAATCTGCGGGCGGGCGCACTGGGCGCGGCCGGCGGGCGCCGCTCCAGCGCCGAGGCCCTCGCCCGGGTGCATGAGCTCTTCCCCGTCCTCGCCGACCGCGCGCACCAGCGTGCCGGACTGCTGTCGGGCGGCGAGCAGCAAATGCTCGCGATGGGACGGGCGTTGATGGCCCGGCCACGGCTTCTGCTGCTCGACGAGCCGTCGCTCGGCCTCGCCCCGCTGATGGCGGCGCGCATCGCCGAGACCGTGCAGGAGATCAACGCCGCCGGTACATCGGTCCTGCTGGTCGAGCAGAACGCGGCGATCGCGCTGCGGCTGGCCTCGACGGCGTACGTACTCGACGTCGGCGAGGTCGCCCTCTCGGGCCCGGCGGACGAGCTCGCTTCCTCGGACGAGGTGCGGCGCCGCTACCTGGGCGTGGTCGACGAGACGGCTGCGGCCGACGCCGTCAGCGCGGAAGCGGCGGCGCCGGCGCTGAGCAGGTGGTCGGCATGAGCGCACCGCGTACCGACGTGGAAGGCGCGGCGACACCCCCCGCCCCCGCCGTCCCCGCCCTGACCGTCACCGACCTCACCGTCCGCTTCGCCGGGCTCACCGCCCTCGACTCCGTCTCCTTCACCGTCGCACCCGGCAGCGTCCACGCCCTCATCGGCCCCAACGGCGCCGGCAAGTCCACCACCTTCAACGTCCTGTCGGGCGTCTACCGGGCCACCTCCGGCAGTGTCCGCTTCGGCGAGAGGGAGCTCACCGGGCTCCTTCCCGACCGCATCGCCGCCCTCGGCATCGCCCGTACCTTCCAGAACCTCGCACTCCCGCCGCACGCCACCGTCGCCGACAGCCTGCTGCTCGGCAGGCACCGGCTCACCCGCGCCGGGTTCCTCGCCGCCGGGCTGCGGCTGCCGTCCGCCGCCCGCGAGGCCCGTCAACATCTGGACCGGGTACGGGAGATCGCGGAGTTCACCGGACTCGGCGGCGATCTGGACCGGCCCGCGGGAGCACTCCCGTACGGCAAGCAGAAGCTCGTCGAACTCGGCCGCGCCCTGTGCATGGAACCGCGGCTGCTGCTCCTCGACGAGCCCGTCGCCGGGATGACCGCGGACGAGCGGCGGCAGACCGCCTCCGTCATCGCGGGCGTACGAGACAGCCTCGGCATATCCATCGTGCTCGTCGAACACGACATGGGGGTGGTGATGCGGCTCGCGGACGCCGTGACCGTACTCGACTTCGGGCGCCGGATCGCCGACGGCACCCCCGCACAGGTACAGAGCGACCCGGCCGTCGTACAGGCCTATCTCGGAACGGAGGCGCAGGCATGACGACCTTCGTCGAACTACTCCTCGGCGGGCTCTCCATCGGCTCCGTCTACGCGCTGATCGCGCTCGGCTTCGTCGTCATCTTCAAGGCCACCGAAGTCGTCAACTTCGCCCACGCGTCCCTGCTGCTCGCGGGCGGCTATGTCACCGCCGTTCTCCACGACGACATCGGCTTCTGGGCCGCGCTCGCCGTCGGCATCGCGGGCGCCGCCGTGGTCGGCGCGGCCGTGGAATTCCTCGTCATGCGCCGCTACCGGGGCTCCGACCACAGCGTCCTGGCCATCGTCACTATCGGCGTCGACATTCTCCTGACCACCGAACTCACCCGCCGTATCGGCACGGACGTCCTCGCGCTCGGTGACCCGTGGGGAGACCGCGTCGTCACCATCGGGGACATCACCATCGCGCAGACCCGTATCGCCGCCTTCGTTGCGGCGGCCCTGCTCATCACCGTGTTCCTGCTCGCGTTCCGGTACACCTCGTGGGGCGTGTCGATGCGCGCGGCGGCCGAGAATCCCGAGACCGCGGCGCTGATGGGGGTACGCCTGGGCCGGGTCTCGCTCGCCGCCTGGGCGGTCGCGGGCGCGCTCGCCGCGGTCGCCGCCCTCTTCCTCACCGTGTTCCCGACGCCGGGGCTCGAACGTGCCACCTCGCTCGCCGCACTCAAGGCCTTCCCGGCGGCGATCCTCGGCGGGCTCGACTCCACGACCGGCGCTCTCGCGGGAGGTCTGATCGTCGGTGTCACCGAGTCCTTCGCCACCGGGTATCAGGGCGAACTGTCCTTCCTGGGCCGGGGGATCGGCGATCTCGCGCCGTATCTGGTGATGGTGCTCGTCCTGCTCGTCAGGCCCGCCGGTCTCTTCGGCACGAAGGAGCCCGCCCGTGTCTGAGACGCTGAAGAACCCCAAGGCGTACGTGGCCAGGAGCCTCAAGGCGTACCAGAAGAGCCCCAGGGCGTACGCGAAGAGTCCCAAGGTGTACCTCTGGATCGCCGGCACCGTCCTGCTAATCGCCCTGCCCTTCTACCTCGACCGCTTCTGGCTTCAGGCCGGACTCTTCGCGATGGCCGCCGCGATCGGCGCGATCGGCATCAACCTCCTCACCGGTGCCACCGGGCAGCTGTCCATGGGGCACGCCTTCTTCCTCGCGGTGGGCGCGTACAGCTACTGCGTCCTGGCGGGCGAGAGCGGAGTCGAGAACGGCCACCGCCTCACCGGCCTCGGCCTGCCGACCTGGCTCTCCGCAGTACTCGCGGTGCTCGTCGCGGGCGCGGCAGGCGGCCTGTTCAGCCCCATCGCGGGGCGGCTGCGCGGCGCGTATCTCGGCATCGCCACGCTCGCGCTGATCTTCATCGGCCAGCACGTCCTCTTCAACGCCGGTGACCTGACAGGAGGATTCAACGGCCGGGCCGTTCCACCCCTCTCGCTCTTCGGCATCGACTTCGACGACAGCGAGACGGTCATCGCAGCTGTCCCCTTCCAGTCCGCCGAGAAGCTCTGGTACGTGGCCCTGCTCGCCCTCATCGGCTGCGGACTCTTCGCCCGCGGAGTGCTACGGGGCCGCCCGGGCCGCGCCATGAACGCGATCCGCGACCACCGCATCGCCGCGGGCGTCATGGGCGTACCGGTCGCCCGCTACCGGGCCGGCGTCTTCATCCTGTCCTCGATGTACGCGGGGCTCGCCGGTGTACTGATCGCCCTGGTCTTCCAGCGCACCGTCCCCGAGTACTTCGGGGTGATCCTGTCCCTCGAATTCCTCGCCATGATCGTGATCGGGGGCCTCGGCACGGTCGCCGGCGCCGTCGTCGGCGCGGTCTTCGTCTCCCTGCTGCCCCAGATCCTCACCCACTACAGCGACACCCTCCCGCTGGTCTCCGCCCCCGGCACCGGCGGCGTCGCACCCGGGGAGGCATCGCGCTATCTGTACGGCGCCGCGATCGTCGCGGTCGTCCTGTTCCTGCCCGGCGGACTCACCCGTCTCATCACCTCACGCAAGACCCCAAGGGAGTAGACATGAAGCCACGTCTGTACCTGGCGGCGCTGGCCGCCGCCCTGACCCTGACCAGCTCCGCCCTTGCCGGATGCAGCTCGAAGGCCACCGAAGGCGGCGGTGACGAGAAGGACGCCGGAGGTGTGAAGACCGGCGAAGGCGTCACGGCCAAGACCATCAACCTCGGCGTGCTCACCGACATGACGGGCGTCTACGCCTCGCTCGGCAAGAGCGTCACCCAGGCGCAGCAGCTGTGGGCGAAGCAGACCAACGCCGCGGGCGGCATCTGCGGCCGCAGCATCGAACTGACCATCCGCGACCACGGCTACGACCCGCAGAAGGCCGTCGCCGGGTACACCGAACTCGAACCGAAGGTGCTCGGCTTCTCGCAGTTCATCGGTTCGCCCTTCGTCGCGGCCGTCAAGGGCCGTATCGACGGCCAGGACAAGGGACTTGTGCTGCCGCAGGCCTGGTCGGGATCGCTGCTGGGCAGCCCGTACATCCGCGTGGTGGGAGCGACGTACGACATCGAGACGATCAACGCGGTCGACTATCTGCTCGGCCAGAAGCGCATCGCCAAGGGCGACAAGATCGGCCATGTCTACTTCGAGGGCGACTATGGCGAAAACGCCCTCAAGGGCTCCAAGTACGCGGCGCAGCAGGCCGGTCTGACCGTCGTCGAGCAGAAGATCAAGCCCACCGACAACGACATGTCCGCGCAGGTCGCGGCGCTCAAGAAGGCGGGCGTCAAGGCGGTCCTGATCAGTGCCGGGCCGCGCCAGGCGGCCTCGCTGGTCGGCGTCGCAGCGGCGGGCGGTTTCAAGGTCCCCATGATCGGCAACAACTCGGCCTTCGCTCCGCAGCTGCTGGGCACCCCGGCGGCGCCCGCGCTGACGAAGGACTACTACGTCGCCGCCTCCACCCTCCCCATCGGCGACCCGGGCGCGGGCCCGGCCAAGCTCGCGAAGGAGTACAAGGCCGCCTACCCCAAGGACGGTCTCGACAACGGCGTGGTCGCCGGTTACACGGCAGCGAGCGTCTACGGCGAGGTGCTGAAGAAGGCCTGCGCGGCCAAGGACCTCACCAGGGCGGGCATCGACAAGGCGCTGCTGACGGTGTCCTCGTACGACAGCGGCTTCGGCATCACGCACAACTTCTCCGACCCCGCGGCGCCGTCGACCCGGCAGAGCCTGATCATGAAGCCCGACCTCAAGGTGCCGGGCGGTCTGAAGGTGGTGCGGCCCGCGGCGGTCGCGAAGGCGGCGGAGTCGTACAAGGCGGGTGGCTGAGAGGGAGTGTCCTCGCCCGCCGGACGGGCTGAACCCTCGGCTCCCTGAGGCGCCGGGGGGTCGCCTAAGGTCGCCGTGTGTGGATACGTGACGCCCGTACCGACGAAGCCGACGCCCTGACCGCCCTGGTCCTGCGCTCCAAAGCGCACTGGGGCTACGACGAGGCATTCCTGGCGGCGTGCCGCGACGAACTCGCCATCCGAGCGGGGGAGTTGGCGGCACGCCGCATCGTCGTCGCGGAGAACGACACCGCGGTGCTCGGCGTCGCGTCTCTGGAGGGCGAGGCACCCGACGGTGAGCTGGGCCTGCTGTTCGTCGAACCCTGGGCGATCGGCGGCGGAGTCGGCAGGACCCTCTACGCGTATGTCCTCGACGCCGCACGGCAGTTGGGCTTCAAGCGGCTGGCCATCGACGCCGACCCGAACGCCGAGCCCTTCTACCGGGCGATGGGCGCACGCCCCGTCCCGGCCGTGCGGGAGCTGCCGCGCCTGGAGGTGACGCTGACCCCGCGCCCCGACTGGGCGCAGGCCTGGACGGACGGGCGGCGGGCGGTGCATCTGGGCAATGTCGCGGAGTTCCAGAGTCAGTTCGGCGACGTGACGGACGAGGCGCGGCGGGCGGCCGACCACTACGCCTGCTTGGCCGCCTTCGCGAGCCCGCACCCGGCGGCGCTCGTTGTGCCCGGATCCGTACCCGGCGGGTGGATCGCCATGGTCGGTCGGCAGCTCGGCTGGGGCACGGTCGAGGTGTACGACGGCCTCACCGGCCCCGAGGTGCTGGCCCGGCCCGCCCTGGTCCGGAATCTGCGCGCGCTCGGTCTGCCCTTCGTGCCCTGGGGCCACACCGAGGCGTCCGGCGAGCTCTCCGGATGCCGACTCCCGCCGGACGCCCTGCGCCACGAGTCCAAACGGGCCTCCCACACCCTCTTCCGGCAGCTCGCCCCCGAGCACCCCGCCATCGTGGTGCCTGAGCGGTGGACGCCCGCCACCCGCCGTGAGGCGGCCCGGCTGATCACCGCAAGGGCCCGTGCCGGTGCGACCACCGTCGTCAAGACCGAGCACGGCGCCGGAGGTTCGGGTACCCGCGTGGTGACGGACCGCGTCCGGGCGGGCTTGCTGCCGAGGGGCCCGCTGCTGCTCGAGGAGTTTGTGGCGGGTGACGGGACGACGGGCGATCCGACGTACGACGGGCTGATCGACGCCCAGGGTCAGGTGCACGATGTGGGCGTCGCGGCGATGGACGTCGAGGGCACGGTCTACCGCGGGGCGACCGTGGGCCCCGGAGCCGTACCGGACGACCTTGCCGCGCACGCCCTGCGGTTCGGCCACGCGGTCGGCCGGGAGCTCGCCGCGAGCGGTTACCGCGGCTGGTACGACGTCGACTTCGTGACCGGCCCCGCGGGGCGGCTCGCCCCGACCGAGACCAACCTCCGGCTCACCGGCCCCTCGGCCGCGTTCATGGTGAAACTGCGCCTCGATGAGCTCCGCGGCGGCGACCATCTCGTACGGTCACTGGACCGCGTACCGCTCGGCGCGCGCCTTCCCGAGCCCGAACTGATGGCATTTCTACGGAAGTTGACGGATCGGTGCGCGGGGATCGACGCGGTTCTCGTCCCGTCGATCCCCACGGCGGGCTATGAGCCCGATCCGTACGTGGGTGTGCTCATCGCGGCGTGTACGTCAGAGCGGCTGGCTGCGGCCGATGCTCTGGTGCGCGCCGCGAGTCACGACCTGGGCCGGATCTTCGGCTGATCACTTCTGGTCCTCCGGACCGGACTTCAGCGCTCCCCACACGGCCCAGGCCGCCACCACACCCGCCGCGATCATCAGCGGGACATTGAAGGTGTAGACGAGCGCCGCCTGCCGTGGCCAGTCCTGCTTTGCCGCCAGCCGGTACAGATTGTCCTGCGGCCACCAGGAGGCGAGCAGATAGACGATGGCCAGATGGGCCGCGGTCGTCAGTCCCTTCGGTCTGCCCAGGCTCGACATCAGCCTCCGCCCGCCGATCAGGAATCCCACCCCGGCCGCGAGGGCCAGGCTCTCGGCGACGTACAGCCCCCGGAAGAACCAGGCCCAGGGGTTGGGCACCAGGGAGAGATCGGTGGAGCCGGGCCAGATGACGTCGGTGAAGAAGAACGACATGATCGCGACCACGAACGCCACGAACATCCCGGCGACGGCCCGGTCCTCGGCCGTCAGCTGTCCGCCGCCCCCCTTGCTTCCGGCCGACCTGCTCGCGGCGGTCCGCTCCGGCGGGCGCACCAGCGCCGTACGGTCCACCTTCCCCGCGCTGTTGCGCGGCAGCGACGTGATCGGCACCACCGTGCGCGGGATGTCCGCTGCCGGTACGACGCCGGTCAGATGGCTCCGTACGGCCTCCGCCCCCGGCGACGCACTCCTCGGGGCCGGCAGGACATAGGCGATCAGCCGCCCGCCATCCTCCCCGACGATCGCCTCGCCGACCCGCGGATGCCCGGCCAGCGCAGCTTCGACCCGGTAGGTGTCGACGGTTCGTCCATCGACCTTGACCCGGTGTGCCATCCGGCCCCGGAACTCCAGCGGTCCCTCACCCTCCTGCCGCCCGAGATCCCCGGTGGGCACGGCGTCACCGCCGCCGGGCGGCGTCAGCCAGATCTGCCCCTTGCGGACCCGTGCCTTGCAGCCCGGGAACGGCCGCCCGAGATAGGCGTGGCGCTCGGGATCCGTCACCGGACCGCCGAGCTGACCGGTCTCGAACCAGGTGCCGCATCCGGCGACCTCCGTCGGGCCGTACACGCTGATCAGTCGAGCCCCCGGAGCCAGCCGCCGCTCCAGCCGCACCTGCTCGTCGAGCCGCAGTTGTTCACCGCACACCGCGACCAGCCGCAGCCCCGAGACGTTGCGGGCGTCGTCGAGCAGCCGCGCCGCCGTCAGCGGGTCGATGTCGGCGACGGTGAAGGCCTCGCGCCGGGACAGCACCAGCGTCGCGCCGGAGCCGAGGACCCGTATCCAACCGGCGGCGAACTCTGTGGTGTCCGGTGCCGCGGTGACGAGCACCAGGTCCTCGGCGTCGAGCCGGTAGACCTCGGCCCAGGCCTCGTACGCGGCCCTCAGCCGCTCGTGCGAGATGCCCACCGGGCGGCGCACACCTGTGGTCCCGGCCGTGAGCAGCACGCCGGCTCGCCAGCCCGTGGCGGGGGGCTCGTCGAACGGTTCGCCCGAGTGAGCCCCGATGGCCGCGGCGTCGCCGTCCAGAGTGATGACGGGCTGGTCTTTGCCGTCGTCGATCCGGGCCAGATGTCGCTGATGAGTGATGACGGCCCGCGCATCGGCGACGACCGGGTGTGCCTTCTGGTCGGGCCCGACGACGGCATAGGAACCGCCCGCCTTGAGCACGGCCAGGACGGCTACAAGCACATCCGGGGTGCGTAAGGTGCGGATGGCGATCAGATGCCCGGCCGGCAGACGGACGGTCTCGGCAAGATGCCGGGCCAGCCTGTTGGCCCTCGCGTCCAGCTGCTGGTAGGTCAGCCGGGTGCGGTCGGTGATCACGGCGGTACGGTCCGGCTCGGTCCGTACCCTGTCTTCGAACAGTTGGTGAAGCGTTCCCCCTGACATGGCCGTCGATCATTCCAGAAGGGACGGCACATGACGAGGGCCCGGATGCAGATCGCATCCGGGCCCACCGTGCGTTTGCGCTGCGGAGACTGAGCTAGGGAAGCTGCGCCGCCCTGGCTTCGCGGTTCTCGCGCCGGTTGTCACGGAACGTGTTCACACGTCGCGCCGTCGCGAAGAGCGGAATCGTCGCCGCCATCACGATCTGCAGCGCGCAGCCGGTCTGGAGCAGCACCTGACCGCCCGGGGCGTCGAACGCCCACGCCGCCAGCATGCCCATCGCGGCAACGATCCAGCCGAGCATCGCCACCGCGAGGACACCCCGCGGCTTGGGGTACTCGACCCGGCTCACCATCAGCCATGCGGTGCCGATGATCGCCAGCAGCGTCGGGATGAACGGCAGCTCCAGCAGCACGATCGAGACGACCGTGAGCGCTCCGAAGGGGCTCGGCATGCCCTGGAACATGCCGTCCTTCATGGTCACGCACGAGAATCTGGCAAGCCTCAGCACCACCGCCAGCAGCACGACGATCGCGGCCACCGCCGAGACCTTCTGCTGGGCGTCGTCCGCGACCATCCCGTACACGAGCACGAAATAGGCCGGGGCGAGACCGAAGCTGATCAGGTCGGAGAGGTTGTCCAGCTCCGCGCCCATCGGCGAGCTGCGCAGCTTGCGCGCCACGAGCCCGTCGCAGAGGTCGAAGATCGCGGCCAGCAGCATGAGGATCACGGCGGTCGCCGCGCTGTTGCGCGCCATGCCGCTCTCGTTGCTGCCGGTGAGGTGCGGGATCAGGATCCCGGTGGTGGTGAAGTACACCGCCATGAAGCCGCACGTGGCGTTACCGAGCGTGAGGGTGTCGGCTATCGACAGCCGCAGTGAGAGCGGCATCTCCTCCGCGTCGTCCTCGGCCTCTGCCTCGGCGACCCAGCCCGCCTGTGTGTCGGGATCAATCACGGTCAATTCGAGTCACCCCCGCGGTCGTGGTCTGACCGACCTCGACGGCGACGTCAACACCTTCCGGCAGGTAGATGTCAACGCGCGATCCGAAGCGGATCAGACCAATGCGCTCGCCCTGCTCGACCTTCGTCCCCTGGGGGATGTACGGCACGATGCGCCGGGCGACAGCCCCCGCGATCTGCACCATCTCGATGTCGCCGAGCTCGGTGTCGAAGTGCCAGACAACGCGCTCGTTGTTCTCGCTCTCCTTGTTGAACGCCGGCACAAAGCCGCCGGGTACGTGCTCGACGGACGTCACCGTGCCCGCGAGGGGGGCGCGGTTGACGTGGACGTTCAGCGGGCTCATGAAGATCGCGACGCGGGTACGTCCGTCCTTCCACGGCATGATGCTCTGCACCACACCGTCGGCGGGGGAGATGACGCGGCCCTCGGCGATCTCGCGCTCGGGGTCGCGGAAGAACCACAGCATGCCCGCCGCGAGCGCGGTGGTGGGCACGGCGATGGCCGCCGCACGCCGCGAGCGGCGCGAGCGGGCCAGGCTGAGTGCAGCGGTGGCGACGGTCGGCAGAAGCCACGGCGATGCTCCGCGCGCAAGGCGGACGCGGCCGCGTGGTGCAGAGGTTTGGCTGTGGGGCATGGATGACCTTCGTAGCGGATGATGCCGCGCAGGCAACGGGGGGACGGCGGCTTTCGGGCGATGCTATCGGTTGCGGGCCGCAACTGGGAAAGCCAGAGCCCGAGTCGGCGGCCGGAAGACGATGACAGGCTGTGATCGTCTTCGCGGCCGAACCGACTCAAACGCGACAATCAACCCTGGAATCGGTACTCCTCGAGCAGCCGACGACCGATGATCATTTTCTGGATCTCGGCGGTACCTTCGCCGATCAGCAGCATCGGAGCCTCACGGTAGAGGCGCTCGATCTCGTACTCCTTGGAGAAGCCGTAACCGCCGTGGATACGGAAGGCGTCCTCGACGACTTCCTTGCAGTACTCGGAGGCGAGGTACTTCGCCATCCCTGCCTCCAGGTCGTTTCGTTCCCCGGAGTCCTTTTTGCGTGCCGCGTTCACCATCATCGCATGCGCGGCCTCGACCTTGGTAGCCATCTCGGCCAGCTTGAACTGAATCGCCTGGTGCTGGGCGATCGGCTTGCCGAAAGTGTGACGTTGCTGGGCGTAGGAGACGCCCAGTTCAAAGGCACGCTGTGCGACGCCGCAGCCACGTGCCGCGACATTCACGCGGCCGACTTCCACGCCGTCCATCATTTGGTAAAACCCTCGGCCGGTGGTGCCGCCGAGTACCCGGTTGGCCGGAATGCGCAGTCCGTCCATGATGAGTTCGGTCGTGTCGACGCCCTTGTAACCCATCTTGTCGATCTTCCCCGGGATGGTGAGACCGGGGCGGACCTCTCCGAAGCCGGGCTCCTTCTCGACGAGGAAGGTCGTCATCGACTTGTGGGGGGCGGTGCCCTCCGGGTGTCCTTCGTCACTCCGGCACAGGACGGCGACCAAAGTGGACGTTCCGCCGTTCGTCAGCCACATCTTCTGGCCGTTGAGGACGTACTCGTCGCCGTCCTTGACGCCCTTGGAGGTGATGGCCGACACATCGGAGCCAAGACCCGGCTCCGACATCGAGAACGCGCCGCGCACCTCGCCGAGCGCCATCCGCGGCAGGAAGGTGTCCTTCTGCTCCTGGGTGCCGTGCTGCTTGAGCATGTACGCCACGATGAAGTGCGTGTTGATGATGCCCGAGACGGACATCCAGCCACGCGCGATCTCCTCGACGCACAGCGCGTAGGTGAGCAGCGACTCGCCCAGGCCGCCGTACTCCTCCGGAATCATCAGCCCGAACAGGCCGAGTTCCTTGAGGCCTTCGACGATCTGCGTCGGGTACTCGTCGCGGTGCTCCAGCTCGGTCGCGACCGGGAGGATCTCCTTGTCGACGAAGTCCCGGACGGTGGCCAGGATTTCCTGCTGGATATCGGTCAGACCTGCGGTCTGGGCGAGACGCGCCATGGCTACTTCTCCTGTGCCTTCAGCTCCGGGCGGCCGGGCTGCTCGCCGCCGCGCTCCTTGATGTACGTCTCGGTCGGGACCATCACCTTGCGCCGGAACACGCAGACGAGGGTGCCGTCCTGCTTGTAACCCTTCGTCTCGACATAGACGATTCCGCGGTCGCTCTTGGAGCGGGAGGGGGTCTTGTCGAGGACGGTGGTCTCGCCGTAGATCGTGTCGCCGTGGAAGGTCGGCGCGACGTGCTTCAGCGACTCGACCTCCAGGTTGGCGATGGCCTTGCCGGAGACGTCCGGGACCGACATGCCGAGGAGCAGCGAGTAGATGTAGTTGCCGACGACGACGTTCTTGCCGAAGTCCGTCGTCTTCTCCGCATAGTTGGTGTCCATGTGGAGGGGGTGGTGGTTCATGGTGAGAAGACAGAAGAGGTGGTCGTCGTACTCGGTGACCGTTTTCCCGGGCCAGTGCTTGTAGACCGCGCCGACCTCGAACTCCTCGTAGGTGCGTCCGAACTGCATGATCAGGCCTCCGGGGCTTCGAACTTCGAGGTGCGCTGCATGCCGGCCGCGCGGCCCTTGCCGGAGATGACCAGCGCCATCTTGCGGCTCGCCTCGTCGATCATCTCGTCGCCGAGCATCGCCGAGCCCTTCTTGCCGCCCGCCTCGGAGGTGTAGTACTCGTACGCGTCCAGGATCAGCTCGGCGTGGTCGAAGTCCTCCTGCGAGGGCGAGAAGATCTCGTTCGCGGCGGCGACCTGGTCCGGGTGCAGCACCCACTTGCCGTCGAAACCGAGGGCGGCGGCGCGCTGGGCGACCGCGCGGTAGCCCTCCTGGTTGCGGATCTGGAGGTACGGGCCGTCGATCGCCTGGAGGTTGTGCGTCCGGGCGGCCATCAGGATGCGCATGAGGATGTAGTGGTACGCGTCCGCCGGGTAGCCGGGCGGCTGCTCGCCCACGACCAGCGACTTCATGTTGATCGACGCCATGAAGTCGGCCGGGCCGAAGATGATGGTCTCGACGCGCGGCGAGGCGGCCGCGATGTCGTCGACGTTCACCAGGCCCTTCGCGTTCTCGATCTGCGCCTCGATGCCGATCTTGCCGACCTCGAAGCCCATGGTCTTCTCGATCTGCGTCAGCAGGAGGTCGAGGGCGACGACCTGCTGGGCGTCCTGGACCTTCGGCAGCATGATGCAGTCGAGGTTCTGCCCGGCGCCCTCCACGACCGTGACGACATCGCGGTAGGTCCACTCGGTGGTCCAGTCGTTGACCCGTACGACCCTGGTCTTGCCCGTCCAGTCGCCCTCGTTGAGGAACTTGACGATGGTGTGCCGGGCCTCGGGCTTGGCCAGCGGGGCGCAGGCGTCCTCCAGGTCCAGGAAGACCTGGTCGGCCGGCAGGCCCTGGGCCTTCTCCAGGAAGCGCGGGTTCGAGCCGGGAACCGCCAGGCACGAGCGACGCGGGCGGAGACGGTTGACGGTCATGCGGGGACCTCCAGAGGGTCGAGCTTGTTCGCTTTCCGGATCTCGTCGACGATACGGCCGATGATCTCGGTGATGCCGAAGTCCTTCGGGGTGAACACGGCGGCCACACCCGCCGCCTTCAGATCGGCGGCGTCGGCGTTCGGGATGATCCCGCCGACGATCACCGGGATATCGGCCGCGCCGGCCTCGCGCAGCCGCTCCAGTACATCCGGTACCAGCTCGGCGTGCGAGCCGGACAGGATCGACAGGCCCACGCAGTGCACGTCCTCGGCGAGGGCCGCGTTGACGATCTGCTCGGGTGTGAGCCGGATGCCCTGGTAGACCACCTCGAAGCCCGCGTCGCGGGCCCGTACGGCGATCTGCTCGGCGCCGTTGGAGTGCCCGTCCAGGCCGGGCTTGCCGACGAGGAGCCGCAGCCGTCCCGCGCCGAGCTCGTCGGCGGTACGCGACACCTTCTCGCGTACGACGGCGAGCGGCGTGCCCGCCTCGGCGGTCACGGCGACCGGTGCGCTGGAGACGCCCGTCGGCGCGCGGAACTCGCCGAAGACATCGCGCAGCGCCCAGGACCACTCGCCGGTCGTGACACCCGCGCGGGCGCACTCGACGGTGGCGGCCATCAGGTTCGTGGACCCCGCGGCCGCCTTCTTCAGCGCGGCCAGCGCCTCGGTCGCCCGGGCCTCGTCGCGGTTGTCGCGCCACTCGTGGAGCTTGTTGACCACCCGCGCCTCGTTGGCCGGGTCGACCGTCATGATCGCCTCGTCCAGGTCCGCGGTGAGCGGATTGGGCTCGGTGGTCTCGAAGATGTTGACGCCGACGATCTTCTCGTCGCCCGATTCGATCCGGGCGCGCCGCTCGGCGTGCGAGGAGACCAGCTGCGACTTGAGATAGCCGGACTCGACGGCCGCCATCGCGCCGCCCATCTCCTGGATCCGGGCGATCTCGGCGAGGCACTCGTGGACCAGGGCGTCCACCTTGGCCTCGATGACGTGCGAGCCCTCGAAGATGTCCTCGTACTCCAGCAGGTCGCTCTCGTGGGCCAGCACCTGCTGGATACGCAGCGACCACTGCTGGTCCCAGGGGCGGGGCAGGCCCAAGGCCTCGTTCCAGGCGGGCAGTTGGACGGCACGCGCGCGTGCGTCCTTCGAGAGCGTCACGGCCAGCATTTCGAGGACGATGCGCTGGACGTTGTTCTCCGGCTGGGCCTCGGTCAGGCCGAGGGAGTTGACCTGGACGCCGTAGCGGAAGCGCCGCTGCTTCTCGTTCTCGATGCCGTACCGCTCGCGGGTGACCTTGTCCCAGATGCGGCCGAAGGCGCGCATCTTGCACATTTCCTCGACGAAGCGGACGCCCGCGTTCACGAAGAAGGAGATACGCGCGACCACATCGCCGAACTTCTCGGCGGGCACCTGACCGGAGTCGCGGACGGCGTCCAGCACGGCGATCGCGGTGGACATCGCGTACGAGATCTCCTGGACCGGTGTGGCGCCGGCCTCCTGCAGGTGGTAGCTGCAGATGTTGATCGGGTTCCACTTGGGGATGTTGGCCACCGTGTACGTGATCATGTCGGTGGTCAGCCGGAGAGAGGGGCCGGGCGGGAAGACATGCGTCCCGCGCGACAGGTACTCCTTGACGATGTCGTTCTGTGTCGTCCCCTGGAGCTTGGTGGCGTCGGCGCCCTGCTCCTCGGCGACCACCTGGTAGAGCGCCAGCAGCCACATCGCGGTGGCATTGATCGTCATCGAGGTGTTCATCTGCTCCACGGGGATGTCCTGGAACAGCCGCCGCATGTCACCGAGATGCGAGACGGGGACCCCGACCCGGCCCACCTCGCCGCGGGCGAGGATGTGGTCCGGGTCGTAGCCCGTCTGCGTCGGCAGGTCGAACGCGACCGACAGGCCGGTCTGGCCCTTGGCGAGGTTGCGCCGGTAGAGCTCGTTGGACGCCTCGGCGGTCGAGTGACCGGCGTACGTCCGCATGAGCCACGGCCGGTCCTTCTGACGCTCTGTCATGTGTGCGTCTCTCAGACGTTACGGAAGCGGTTGATGGCGTCGATGTGCTTGGCGCGCAGCTCCTCGTCGCGGACGCCCATACCCTCGCGCGGGGCGAGGGCGAGCACGCCGACCTTGCCCTGGTGGAGGTTGCGGTGCACGTCGTACGCGGCCTGGCCGGTGTCGTCGAGCGAGTAGACCTTCGACAGCGTCGGGTGGATCTTGCCCTTGGCGACCAGGCGGTTGGCTTCCCATGCCTCGCGGTAGTTGGCGAAGTGCGAGCCCACGATCCTCTTCAGCGACATCCACAGGTAGCGGTTGTCGTACTCGTGGTTGTAGCCGGAGGTGGAGGCGCACGTCACGATCGTGCCGCCCTTGCGGGTGACGTACACGCTCGCGCCGAAGGTCTCGCGTCCCGGGTGCTCGAAGACGATGTCGACGTCCTCGCCGCCGGTGAGCTCACGGATGCGCTTGCCGAAGCGCTTCCACTCGCGCGGGTCCTGGTTGTGCTCGTCCTTCCAGAACTTGTAGCCCTCGGCGTTGCGGTCGATGATCGCGTCGGCGCCCATCGCGCGGCAGATGTCCGCCTTCTGTGGGCTGGATACGACACAGATCGGGTTGGCGCCGCCGGCCAGCGCGAACTGGGTGGCGTACGAACCGAGTCCGCCGCTCGCGCCCCAGATCAGCACGTTGTCGCCCTGCTTCATGCCCGCGCCGTTGCGCGAGACGAGCTGGCGGTACGCGGTGGAGTTGACCAGGCCCGGAGCCGCGGCCTCCTCCCAGCTCAGGTGCTGCGGCTTGGGCATCAGCTGGTTGGACTTAACCAGCGCGATCTCGGCCAGACCGCCGAAGTTGGTCTCGAAGCCCCAGATGCGCTGCTCGGGGTCGAGCATGGTGTCGTTGTGGCCGTCGCTCGACTCGAGCTCGACGGACAGACAGTGCGCCACGACCTCGTCGCCCGGCTTCCAGGCGTTGACTCCGGGGCCCGTGCGCAGCACGACGCCCGACAGGTCGGAGCCGATGATGTGGTACGGCAGATCGTGCCGCTTGGTGAGCTCGGAGAGCTTTCCGTACCGCTCCAGGAAGCCGAAGGTGGCCATCGGCTCGAAGATGGAGGTCCAGACGGAGTTGTAGTTCACCGAGCTGGCCATCACCGCCACCAGGGCCTCGCCCGGCCCGAGTTCGGGCACCGGCACGTCCTCGACATGGAGGGACTTGCGGGGGTCCTTCTCGCGGGTCTCGAGACCCGCGAACATCTCGACCTCGTCCTTGTGCACGGTGACCGCGCGGTACGAGTCGGGGATGGGCAGTGCGGCGAAATCGGCGGACGTGCTGTCCGTCGACTGGATCGCGTCCAGGATTTCCTTCACGGGGTGCCTCCGGCGAAGCGCGTTTCGGGGAACGCTGAGGGGAACGTCGGGATGCTGCTGTGGAGGTGTGCCGTCGGTTCGGCGGGGGTGGTGCTGTTGGCAGCGCTGGTGGGCGCGGGAGGTTGCCTGTGACGCAGGCGTCCGGGCGCACAAACCGATGGTTTGCGGGGACAGCCGGCGTACGAGTGGTCTCTGCACGCCGGCCGCCCGGACTCTCTCAACGTATGGCACGCCGTGCCAGCTCGCAAGACACTGCGTGCCAAGACTTTGAAACAAAGGTGTCTCGCGGATGTCACCTGGGCGCCGCACACGCGAAACGGCCCCGCTATGTGCGGGGCCGTCGCGTTCTGTGTTCGCTTGTGTGCGGGTCGCCTGCGGCGGGCTTGTTCCCCACCCCGCCCCTTCCCGAACTGGGGGCAAGCCCCCAGACCCCGTATGCGACCTTCGGCCGCATGTCCTCAAACGCCGGACGGGCTGAATGTGCGGCCCAGCCGCACATCCAGCCCCGCCGGCGATTGAGGCGCGGGGGTCCGGGGGCGGAGCCCCCGGTGGGGGCTAGCCGCGCAGCGCGCGCTCGATCGTGCGCATGACCTCGTCCAGCGGCGCATCCGTCCGCGCCACCGTCACCAGCACATCGTCACTCGTCCGCGTCGCCACCGCCGCCGGCCCCGTCCGTTCGCCCTGCGGCGCGCGGCCCGCGCCGATGCCCGTGCCGAAGGCTTCGCGGACGATCGCGAAGGCGTGGTCCAGCTGGGACTCGACATCCCCCTGGCCACCCGCCCGCAGCCAGCGGCGCAGCACGTGGTTGTGCGCGGTGACGACCGCGGACGCGGCCACCTCCGCCAGCAGCGGGTCGTCGTTGCCGTCGTGGTGGTCGCGCTCGTCAAAGTGGCCCAGCAGATAGCGGGTGAACAGCCGCTCGTAGCGGGCCACCGAGGCGATCTCCCGCTCCCGCAGCGTGGGCACCTCACGGGTCAGGCGGTAGCGCTCGACCGAGACCGCGGGGGAGGCCGCGTACATCCGCATGACCTCCTTGATGCCCCGGCACACCGTGTCCAGCGGATGCTCGTGCGCCGGAGCCGCGTTCAGCACCGCCTCGGCGCGTACGAGCGTGTCGTCGTGGTCCGGGAAGATCGCCTCTTCCTTGGAGCGAAAGTGGCGGAAGAAGGTCCGCCGCGCGACCCCGGCCGCCGCGGCGATCTCGTCGACGGTCGTCGCCTCGTAGCCCTTGGTCGCGAACAGCTCCATGGCCGCGGCCGCCAGCTCCCGCCGCATCTTGAGGCGCTGGGCGGCGGCGCGGGAGCCCGCGGCACTTTCCGGAGCGTCGGGAGTGGCTTTGGTACGGGTGGGCTTGGCGGGCTGGGGCATGAGCTGAACGTACTGCATTCGTGCAGCCGAGCGCGCCTGCGGGTTCGGTGCCCCGGAGGCATCGGGCGGGCCGCCCGAGGGATCGAGCAGCCCGCCCCAGCCCGCTTCGCAATCAGCGCCGGGCATATTCGCGGAAACCACGTCCCGTCTTGCGGCCGAGGCAGCCCGCGGCCACCAGGTGCTCCAGCAGAGGCGCCGGGGCCAGGCCCGGGTCGCGGAACTCGCGGTGCAGCACCTTCTCGATGGCGAGCGAGACATCGAGCCCGACCACGTCGAGCAGCTCGAAGGGGCCCATCGGATAGCCGCCGCCCAGCCTCATCGCGGTGTCGATGTCGTCCAGGGTGGCGTAGTGCTCCTGGACCATCTTGATCGCGTTGTTGAGGTACGGGAAGAGCAGGGCGTTCACGATGAAACCGGCCCGGTCGCCGCAGTCCACCGGGTGCTTCCTGATCTTCGTGGTGACCTCGCGGACCGTGGCGTGGACGTCGTCGGAGGTGAGGACCGTACGGACCACCTCGACCAGCTTCATCGCCGGGGCCGGGTTGAAGAAGTGCATCCCGATGACGTCCTGCGGGCGCGAGGTGGCGCGGGCGCAGGCGACGACCGGCAGCGAGGAGGTGGTGGTGGCGAGCACCGCGCCCGCCTTGCAGATCTTGTCCAGGGTGGCGAAGAGCTGCTGCTTGATCTCCAGGTCCTCGGCGACCGCCTCGACCGCGAGGTCGACATCGGCGAAGGCGTCGAGCGAACCGGCCGGGGTGATCCTCGCGAGCGTCTCCTCGCGCGCCTCGGCCGTCATACGGCCCTTGTCGACGGATCGCGAAAGCGACTTGGCGATACGGAACTTGGCGGTCTCGGCCTTCTCCAGACCGCGGGCGGCCAGCACCACGTCGTAACCGGCCTTGGCGAAGACCTCGGCGATGCCGCTCGCCATCGTGCCGGAACCGGCGACGCCGACGGAGCTGACCTCGCGGCCGCCCGACGCCTCGGCCGACGGCTGCGGGGTGAGCGCGTCCGGCACCACGTCCCCGGTGCCCGGGGCGGCATAGGTGTAGAAGCCGCGGCCCGTCTTGCGGCCGGTCAGGCCCGCCTCGCTGAGCTGCTTGAGGATGGGTGCGGGAGCGTGCAGCCGGTCGCGGGACTCGGCGTACATCGCGTCCAGGACGGTACGGGCCGTGTCGATGCCGATCAGGTCGAGCAGCGCGAGCGGGCCCATCGGCAGTCCGCAGCCGAGCTTCATCGCGGCGTCGATGTCCTCGCGGGAGGCGTACTTGGCCTCGTACATCGCTGCGGCCTGGTTGAGATAGCCGAACAGCAGCCCGTCGGCGACAAAACCGGGCCGGTCGCCGACCGCGACAGGCTCCTTGCCGAGCTCACGGGCGAGCACGGTGACCGCTTCGACGGCGGCCGGCGCGGTCAGCACCGAGGAGACGACCTCGACCAGCTTCATCGCCGGGGCCGGGTTGAAGAAGTGCAGGCCGAGCACGCGCTCGGGGTGCTCGGAGTCGGCGGCGAGCCGGGTCACCGACAGCGCGTTGGTGCCGGTCGCGAGGATGGTGCCGGGGCGCACGACTGTGTCCAGGGCGCGGAAGACCTGCTGCTTGGCCTCGTACGACTCGGACACGACCTCGATCACGAGGTCCGCATCGGCGGCGGCCTGCAGATCGGAGAAGGTGCGGAAACGGGCGAGGGTGTTCCGGCGCTCCTCCTCGGTCATTCGCTCGCGCTCGACGGCGCGGGCGGTGGAGGCCTCCAGGGCGGTGACGGCCCGGCGGGCGGCGGCGTCGCTGATGTCGATGCCGATGACCTCGCGTCCGGCGCGGGCAAGGACCTCGGCGATGCCGGTGCCCATGGTGCCGAGGCCGACGACGGCAATGGTGTGGAGAGGGGTGTCCATCGGGGGACTCCAGGGATGAGTGACGACTGATGAGGGGAGCGCGCAGGCGGAGCGCGGGCGAGTACGCGGGCGGAACGCCAAGGGGCGCGGGGCGCACGGAGAATTCGCCGCACCGGATGACATACGTGTCGTGGTGCGGGTCGACGGACTCTGTCCCGGAGTCGCGTCGTACGTCGTGCAGGTACTGCCGAACCGACAAACACTCGCGGCGGCTGCGTCACCAGGCCACCGTGAGCTGTGCGGGGGTTACCCGCTCACTTGAGATTAACTCGCGAGTAACGAGCGCGCCAGGGGTGAGGCAATGTGATCTGGATCGCCGACGCCGCGCCGCTACCCTGGCCGCCATGGATGAGGAGTTACGGGTACTGGCGCAGCGGCTTCGGGGCGAGTCGGGCGGCTCGGTGGCATGCGAAAGACTGCTGACCACCGAGGACCGGGAGGAGCTTGCGGGCGTCCTCACCGAACAGGAAAGGCCCCTGTGGGCGCGCGAGATGGCCGCCTTCCGGCTCGGCTGCGCGGGGGACCGGCGGGCCTTCGAGGCCCTGGTCCTGCTCCTCAACCACCGCGACCCCCAACGCTGTGTCTCGGCCGCGCACGCCCTGTCCCGGCTGGCCGACCCCCGCACGCCGCGAGCCGCGGCAGCCCTCGCCACGAACGAGCTGCGGGTCGCCTATGCGCTGGTCCCCGTACGCCTGCTCACGCGCTTGAGGGCACCCGAGTCCGTACCGGCGCTGATCACCGTCCTGCGGCGCAGGCTGGCCCCGGGCGACCCGCACTGGAGGCTGGCGCTCGCATGCGTCGAGGGGCTGGGCGCGCTGGGTGACAAGCGGGCGGGGGAGATACTCAGGTCGGCGCGGGCGTATCCGCGTCTGGCCGCGGCGGCGGAGGCGGCGCTGGCGCGGCTGGCGTGACGCGGGCGGGCGCCTGCGGCGGGGCTGTTCCCCGACCCGCCCTCCCCCTACGGCCTGGCGGCCGTGGGAGGTACCCCCATCCCGAACTGGGGGCAAGCCCCCAGACCCCCGACGGGGCTTCGCCCCGGACCCCGCATGCGACCTTCGGCCGCATGTCCTCAATCGCCGGACGGGCTGGATGTGCGGCCCTGCCGCACATTTCAGCCCCGCCGGCGTTTGAGGCGCGGGGGTCCGGGGGCGGAGCCCCCGCACGGGGTTCGGGGCGGAGCCCCGGTGGGGGCTGGGGGCTTGCCCCCAGTTCAGGGAAGGGGCGGGGTGGGGGACAACCCCAGCAGCGGCCTAGCCGTTGAGCCGCCGGGCGTACCGGACTTCCGGGACCTCGACGCCCGCCACCTCGAACCCCTCCTCCGCGCCGTCCGGTGCGAAGCCCGCCTTGCCGTAGAAGCGGCGGGCGCGGTCGTTCTCCTTCACGACCCACAGCAGCATCCGCTCAAAACCGTCCGACTCGGCCCGCCCCGTCAGCTCGTCCATCAGCGCCCGCCCCACCCCCGTGGAGACCCGGTCCGGCAGCACGTATATCGCGTAGAGCTCGGACACCCCGGCCGGCTGGCCCTCGTCGCTGCTCGGTCCGAAGCAGCCCCAGCCGACCACCTCGCCGTCCTGCTCGGCGACCACATTGGTCATCACGCCGCCGCCCTTGGTGAGGAATTCGCGGCGCCGCGGCGCGTCCTCCTCCACGCTCATCGCGTCGAGATACGACGCCGGCATCAGCCCGTCGTAGGCGAACTGCCAGCCGCGCACCCGGATCGTCGCGACGGCCTCGACGTCCTCCAGCGTCATGTCCCGCACCCGGACGTCCATCACTCGCTCTCCCCGACGAGGGCGAAGTAGGTCCCCCAGGCGACATGGCTGTATCCGGTGCCGGGGGAAGCGCCTTCAGGGGCAAGTACACGGGTGAGTCGCGAATTCATGCGTCCATCCTTGCGTACGCCACTGACAACCCGGCTCAGAGCAGCGTCAGCTGCGTCGGCTCCGGAAGAATCGCCGGATCCGGCTCCTGCGGCACCGGAATGCGCCGGGGCATGCCCCGGTCCGCCGGCCCTATCCCGAACTCCGTGGCCAGCTCATGGACATGGCGCGTGATCCGGCGCTGGTACCACTTCGGCGCGTACGCCCCCTCCGCGTACAGCCGCTCGTAGCGCTGCACCAGATGCGGATGATGCTGCGCCACCCAAGCCATGAACCACTCCCGTGCGCCGGGCCGCAGATGGAGCACGAGCGGGGTCACCGATGTCGCCCCCGACGCGGCGATCGCCCGGACGGTGGCGCGCAATTGGTCCGGGTGGTCGCCCAGGAACGGGATGACCGGCGCCATCAGCACCCCGCAGCCGATGCCGTTGTCGGTGAGCGTGCGCACCACGTCGAGGCGGCGCTCGGGCGAGGGCGTGCCGGGCTCGACCGTGCGCCACAGTTCGCGGTCGGTGAAGCCGACGGATACGGAGATGCCCACCTCGGTCACCTCGGCCGCCTGCCGCAGCAGCTCCAGATCGCGCAGGATCAGCGTGCCCTTGGTGAGGATCGAGAACGGATTGGCGTGGTCGCGCAGGGCGGCGATGATGCCGGGCATCAGCCGGTAGCGGCCCTCTGCCCGCTGGTAGCAGTCGACGTTCGTCCCCATCGCGACATGCGCGCCCTGCCACTGCCGGGACGCGAGCTGCCGGCGCAGCAGCTCCGGCGCGTTGATCTTCACGACGATCTGGGAGTCGAAGTCGAGCCCGGTGTCGAGGTCCAGATAGCTGTGGGTCTTGCGGGCGAAGCAGTAGACGCACGCGTGCGTGCAGCCCCGATACGGGTTGACGGTCCACTCGAACGGCATGCGTGAGGCCCCCGGTACCCGGTTCAGGATCGACCGGGCGCGGATCTCATGAAAGGTGATGCCGCGGAATTCGGGTGTGTCGAAGGTTCGGGTGGTCACCGCCGACGTCGCGAAGAGCGCGGTGTCCCCGGCCGCCCGGGGGTTCTCGACCAGATTGTCCCAGCGCATGGACGCCTCCTCGGTAGCACTGACCACAGAATAGAACACTTGTTCCCTTGATCACCGCAACCCCGTTCCCCGAACCGGATCCGGACGGGACCCGGGCCGGACCCGAGGTGGATTTGGGCGGCCGCATCCGAGGTGATTGGCTAGCGGTCACCCCCGAAGAACGAAGTGCTGGAGGAACAGGAATGGCGCAGGTCGAGGCCACCACGGAACGGATCATCTCGGCGGACGCGGAGAAGGTGTTCGACGCGCTGGCCGACTACGAGAACACCCGCGCGAAGCTCCTGCCCGAGCACTTCAGTGAGTACGAGGTCCGCGAGGGCGGCGACGGCGAGGGCACCCTCGTCCACTGGAAGCTCCAGGCGACCAGCAAGCGCATCCGTGACTGCCTCCTCGAAGTGGCCGAGCCGACCGACGGTCAGCTGGTCGAGAAGGACCGCAACTCCTCGATGGTCACCACCTGGACGGTCACCCCGGCGGGCGAGGGCCGGTCCAAGGTCGTCGTCAGCAGTGTCTGGAACGGCGCGGGCGGCATCGGCGGATTCTTCGAAAGGACCTTCGCCCCCAAGGGACTTGGGCGTATTTACGACGCGTTGCTCGCCAAGCTGGCCGCCGAGGTCGAGAAGTAGCCGAGAAGAGTCGAGAAGCAGCCGAGCAAGGAATCGACTCCAACTCTCACCGTTTCGAGTGGTTTTCCCCGCGGCTCCGTGATGCGCCCACGCGCCACGGGTCGCGGGAAAGCCCCTGATGAGCGCCCGACGCGCGCCCCGCCAGGGCGAGTTGGGCCGCACGAAGCGCCCCCGTTCTCAATAACGTCCCGCTTGCTCCCCGTTGGCGTGTAATGCGAAGAATTACGCCGCGCAGTCGCGACGAGGGGAGCAGTTGACGTGGGCGGGATCACTCTGGTGAAGGACGAACGGGCCGCTCCGGCCGCCGCCGCACCGCCGCCACCCCCCGGACCTGCCGAGGGCACCGCTCTCAGCCCCCGCCGCGTACGCCTCGTCGTCACCGGCCTGATGCTCGCGCTGCTCCTCGCCGCGCTGGAGCAGATGATCGTCGCCACCGCCCTGCCGAAGATCGTCGGCGAGCTCCAGGGCCTGGAACGGATGCCGTGGGCGATCACCGCCTATCTCCTCACCGCCACCATCGGCCTGCCCCTCTACGGCAAGCTCGGCGACCTCTTCGGCCGCAAAGGCGTCTTCCAGTTCGCGATCGTCGTCTTCGTCATCGGCTCCGCACTGGCCGGCCGGTCGCGCAGCATGGACCAGCTCATCGCCTTCCGCGCCCTCCAGGGCATCGGAGCCGGCGGCCTCATGATCGGCGTGCAGACGATCATCGCGGACATCGTCCCGGCCAGAGCACGCGGCCGCTTCATGGGACTCATCGGCGCCGCCTACGGACTCGCATCCGTCGCGGGACCCCTGCTCGGCGGCTACTTCACCGACCATGTCTCCTGGCGCTGGTGCTTCTACTTCAACGTGCCCCTCGGCCTGGTCACCCTGCTCGTGATCACCGCGGTGCTGAAGCTCCCGAAGCCCGCGGCCCGCGGCCGGCTCGACCTCCTCGGTGCCCTGTTCCTCGCTGCCGCCTCCACCTTCCTTGTTCTGCTGACCAGTTGGGGCGGCACCCAGTACGCGTGGGGCTCGCGCGTCATCCTGGGACTGGCGGCCGGGGCGGCGGGATGCACCCTGCTCTTCATCGTCGTTGAGAACTACGCCCCCGAACCGATCATCCCGCTGCGGCTGTTCCGCGACTCGGTCTTCACGGTCACCAGCCTCGTCGGCGCGGTCGTCGGCGTCGCGCTCTTCGGCGTGGCCAGTTATCTGCCGACTTTCCTCCAGATGGTCGACGGCGTCAGCGCCACCGAGTCCGGGCTGCTCATGCTGCCCATGATGGGCGGCATCGTCGTCGCCTCGATCGTGTCGGGCCGGCTCATCACCCGTACCGGCCGCTACAAGCTCTATCCGGTCCTCGGCAGCGCGGTCGCGGTCGTCGGGATGTGGCTGCTGTCCCGCCTGGACAGGGACACCCCGCGGCTGGACCACAGCATCGGGCAGGCCGTGCTGGGTGTGGGCATCGGACTGGTGATGCCGGTACTGATCCTGGCCGTGCAGAACTCCGTACCGCCCGGCGACCTCGGCACCGCCACCAGCGCCGGCAACTACTTCCGGCAGATCGGCGGCAGTGTCGGCGCCGCCGTCTTCGGCACCCTCTTCGCCGACCGCCTCACCCGCGCTCTCGCCGACCGCCTCCCGGCCGGCGCCGACCTGCCGGACCCGCAGTCCATCACTCCCCAGCTCGTCCATGCCCTGCCGCCCGCCCTGCGCGACGGCTATGTCCAGGCCTACGCAGACGCGATGCCGCGGATCTTCCTCTTACTCGTGCCGGTGCTCGCGCTCGGCCTGTTCATCGCCTTCTTCCTCAAGGAGAAACCGCTGGTGTCCCACATCGCCCCCGCCGAAACCGCGTCCGTGCCCAAGGCCCGCAGCGCGCCCGCGTACACCTCCGGCGTGCCGGTCTGCGGAACCGTCCAGCACCACGACGGCAGCGGCGTCCCGCGCGCCGCCCTGACCCTGATCGATGTGTACGGGAGCCAGATCGGGCGCGGTGCGAGCGGCGAGGACGGGCGGTACGCGCTGAGCGTGCCGGGCTCCGGCTCGTACGTCATGATCGCGGCGGCCGGCGGGCATCAGCCGCAGGCGGTCACTGTCACCGTCGGCGACCGGCCGGTCGAGCTCGATGTGGTCCTTGGCGGTGCCGGACGCCTCGCCGGGACCGTCGTCACCGCTGACGGTTCACCCGTGCGGGACGCGGCCGTCACGCTCACCGACGTACGCGGCGATGTCGTCGCATCGACCCGCAGCGGCCGCGAAGGCGGCTATCAGTTCACGGACTTGGTGGCGGGGGAGTACACCCTCGCGGCGAGCGCCCCCGCCTTCCGTCCTGCCGCGCTCCCCGTGAGCGTCCAGGCGTCCCGCGAGACGAGGCAGGACGTCGAGCTGGCGGGGGGTGCGGTGCTCAAGGGCACGGTACGGGCCGGCGGCGGGCGGCCGGTCGAGGATGCCCGGGTCACTCTGCTCGACGTGGCGGGCAATGTGGTGGACACCCTCACCACGGGCCCCGACGGCACCTTCCGATTCGTCGACCTGTCCTCGGGCGAGTACACGGTCATCGCCGCAGGTTACCCGCCGGTCGCCACAGTCCTGCAGGTCGCGGGCGGGGGGCGCACCGAGCGCGATCTCCAGCTGGGACACGAGGACTGATCCGGCGTCAGTTGCGAGCGGGCGCACAACCTATTCCGCCGTTGCCCGGCGCAGGGCGTGCGTGGGGCCGTACCGTGGGGTAAGGCCGCAGGAACTGCGGCGGGGAAGGAGCCTCCCACCCATGGACAGTGGTGTTCCGCCGACACCGCCACAGCAGTACGCCGTGGCCGGCCGGATTCCGCTTGCCGTGGTCGTCGTGGACGGCGACGGCCTGGTCTCGCACTGGTCGACAGGTGCGCGGCGGCTGTTAGGTCCCACCAGGGAGGAGGCGGTGGGCAGGCCCGCCGTCGATCTGCTCCCCGTCACCGGAGCGCTGGCCCCCGAGGGCGAGTACGAGTCGTACGACGGCTACGGCGGCCTCGGCCCCGGACTCGACGCCTCCCTGAACGGCCTCACCTCCTATCCGGCGGCGGGCAGGGCCCGGCTCGCCGAGCCGGGACGCGAGCGGGTCGATGTGCTGTGGTGGGCGTATCCCATGGTCGGCCCCGGCGAGGAGCGGCTGCTCGTACTGGCCGCGGACGCCGCGCAGTTCGTGGGCGAGGACCAGAGCGTCGAGCGGATAGCTCCGGGTTTCGCCCTGCACACCGAGTTCCCCGGCTCCGACCAACTGGCGCGCAGGCTCCCGGAGATCCTGCCGAGCATGAGCGTCCAGGAGTCGACCCGGATCGTCTCCCAGGTCCTCGATCTGGGCTATCCGGTGCTCGAGTTCAGCCACCACGACCGGGTGCCGGTCACACCCGACTGGGGAGTGCCCCGCCGCGCGGAACGCAAGGCACGGCAGCAGGCCGCCGAAGCCGCGGCCGCCGCGGGCCGGGCGGTGGACACGGCCGATCTCGAGCAGGACCTTGAATACGCCGCGGTGCGCGAACGGCTGGAATTCCTCAACGAGGTGAGCGGCCGCATCGGCTCGTCCCTCGACCTCGCCCGTACGATCCAGGAGGTCAGCGCCGCCGTCGTGCCGCGCTTCACCGATGTCGCGGGCACCTATCTGCGCGAACAGGTCATCGCCGGTGAGGGATTCCCGGACGGACCGCCCGACGCGACGACGATGTGGCACCGCGTCGCGGTCGAGCATGTGGACGAGCCGGGCCGCTGGGACGATGTGGTGCCGGTCGGCGAATCCATGCCGTTTCCCGAACACACGCCGTTCTTCCAGTGCATGACCACCGGCGAACCGGTCCTGGTGCCGCGCATCAGCGAGCAGATGGGCACGGCCATCGCCTCGCAGTTCGAGAAGCGCGACATACGGCCCCTCATCAGCGGACGTTCCATGCTGGTCGTTCCGCTGAAGGCGCGCAACGTGGTGCTCGGCTTCATGATTCTGCTGCGCCACCCCGAGCGCGCCCTGTTCAACGACATGGACCGCGTCACGGGGGCGGAACTGGCCGCGCGCGCCGGGCTAGTCCTCGACAACGCCCGGATGTACACCTACCAGGAGAATGTCGCCGAGACCCTCCAGGACTCGATGCTGCCGCAGGTCACCCCGCGGATGGCCGGATGCGACACGGCCACCCGCTATCTGCCGGGCACCCTGCTCGGCCGGGTCGGCGGCGACTGGTTCGACTCCATCAAGCTGCCCGGCTCGCGTACGGCGCTGGTGGTCGGCGATGTGATGGGCCACGGCCTCAACTCGGCCGCGATGATGGGCCAGTTGCGTACGGCCGTGCAGACCATGGCCGCGCTGGATCTGCCGCCCGAGCAGCTCCTGCGCAATCTCGACGACCTGGCCCAGCGCCTGGGCGAGCACTATCTCGCGACCTGTCTGTACGCGGTGTACGACCCGATCGGCAATGAGCTGCAGATGGCGAACGCGGGCCATGTCCCGCCCGTGATCGTCCGCGCGGCCGACGGGCGCAGCGAACTCCTCGACCTGCCGACCGGAGCGCCGATCGGTGTCGGCGGAGTGCCCTTCCGGTGCGTCCGCGTGCCGGTGGCGCCGGGCGACCGCCTGGTGATGTGCACGGACGGCCTGGTGGAGGTGCGGGGCGAGGACATCGGCGTCGGGCTCGCGACGCTCTGCGAGTCGGCCGCGCACCCCGCGGCCTCCATGGACGACGCCTGCGACACCATCATCCGCTCGCTGAACACCCGCGGCGGACGCAAGGACGACGTGGCCCTGCTGATGGCCCGGCTGAACGGCATCGACCCCGAGGACGTGGCCGTCTGGGAGCTGTCCCGCGAACCGCGCGAGGCGGCCAGGGCACGGCGCCTGGTCCGCGGGCAGCTGCGCTCCTGGGGGCTCGCCGAACTGACCGAGACCGTGGAACTGCTGGTCAGCGAAGTCGTCACCAATGCGATACGGCACGCGAGCGGCCGGAGCGCGGAGCTTCGCCTCGTCCGGGCGGGATCCCTGCTGTGCGAGGTGGCCGACGAGGATCACAACCTGCCGGCCATGCTGGACGCGCGCCCGGCCGACGGGCTCGGGCGCGGACTGCGGGTGGTGAGCAGCCTGGCGCGGGAGTGGGGCACGAGCCGCACGACCGAGGGCAAGACGGTCTGGTTCGAGCTGGCGCTGCTGTAGGCGATTGCGAGGGCTCTCGGCCCGTCGCTCGAACGCCACGTGAAGGAATAGGCAGGGTGCTTGTCGCCGCAACCCGGGAGCGGTAGACCGATCTTGACGCTGTGTCATACCCCTGGGGAGCTGGTCATGAGCGTGACGAGTCGGTACAAGAACGCCTGGGAAGGCTTCTGGAGCGAGGTCTCCGGGGAGCCCGGATCGGTCTTCTGGGACGCGGAGCCGGCGCTGACCGCGGGACTGCATCTCGCGCTCTACGAACCGCTTGTGGACCATCCCGGGCTGACGCTCCTCGACCTGGGCTGCGGCAACGGCACCCAGACGCTCTTCCTGGCCGACCGCTTCCCGAAGGTGCTCGGCGTCGACCTGTCGTCCGCCGCGATCGAACTCGCCAGGAGGCAGGACAAACAGGGCGATGCGCTGTTCCGGGTGATCGACGCCGTGGACGGGGACCAGGTCGCGCAGCTGCATACGGAACTGGGCGACGCCAATGTCTATATGCGCGGCGTCCTGCACCAGTGCGACCCCGAGGACCGTCAGCCGCTGGTCGACACCATCGCCACACTCGTGGGCGAGCGCGGACGCGCCTTCGTGGTGGAACTCGCCGAGGCGGCCGGCCAGAAGCTGATGGGCCTCGCGAAGTTGCCCTCGGGCCCCCCGCCGAAGCTCCAGCCGGTCTTCAGGCACGGCATCGTGCCCGGAGCGGTGGCCGACGCGGAGGTGGCCGAGTTGTTCCGCATCGCCGGTCTCGACGTGCTTGCGAGCGGTGACCTGCCGCTGACGACAACGGAGTACGCGGCGGACGGCTCCCGGATCGAACTCCCCTCGAAGTGGCTGATCGTCGGCCGGAACGGGTAGCGCAGCACCGCCCTCTTCCCGCGCACCCTCGTCCCGCCGAAGTGAAAGCAGCCGGGGGATGGGCGACCAGGCCTCCGTAGACCGGACCACTGGCACGTCCATCAGTCCTGGCCGGGTTGTTGAACGACGCGTACCGTGATGCCGTGAAGATCCTCATCAGCGCCGACATGGAAGGCGCCACCGGTGTGACCTGGCCTGCCGACGTGTTGCCCGGCACGCCCCAGTGGGAGCGCTGCCGGGCCATGTTCACCTCGGACGTGAACGCCGCGGCACTCGGTTTCTACGACGGTGGCGCCGACGACGTGCTCATCAACGAAGCGCACTGGTCCATGCGCAATCTGCTGCTGGAGCGGCTGGACGACCGGGTCGAGATGCTCACCGGCAAGCACAAGTCGCTGTCGATGGTCGAGGGTGTGCAGCACGGCGACGTGGACGCCATCGCCTTCGTCGGGTACCACACGGGCGCGGGCACCGAAGGTGTGCTCGCGCACACCTATCTCGCCAACTCGATCACGGGCGTGTGGCTGAACGGCATGCGCGCGAGCGAGGGGCTGCTCAACGCGCATGTGGTCGCCGAGTACGGCGTACCGGTGGTGCTCGTCACCGGAGACGATCTGACCTGCGTGGACGCCGACGGTTACGCGCCGGAAGCCCGGAAGGTCGCCGTGAAGGACTACGTGTCCCGCTATGCGGCGGTGTGCCGCACGCCCGGCCGGACCGCGTCCGACATCCGCGCGGCGGCCAAGGAGGCGACGGCCCTGGCCGGGCGCCACGAGCCGGTGCGCGGCGGCCCGTTCACCGTGGATCTGGAGTTCGACGCGGAACACCTCGCGGCCGCGGCCACCGTCGTGCCGGGAGTCGCGGGCAGCGGTGAGCGCAGGGTCGCGTACACCAGCGAGACGATGTTTGAGGGCATTCGTACCTTTAAAGCGGTCACGACGATCGTATCGGCGGCAGTGGAGGAGCAGTATGGCTGACGTGACAACGCCCATCGACTGTCAAGCGCTCGACGAGGTGGTTACCTTCACCTCCGAGCTGATCCGGATCGACACCACCAACAAAGGCGGCGGCGACTGCCAGGAGCGGCCAGCCGCCGAGTACGCCGCCGAGCGCCTCGCCGGTGCCGGACTTGAGCCCACCCTGCTGGAACGCACCCCGGGGCGCACCAACGTCGTGGCCCGGATCGAGGGAACCGACCCCTCTGCCGACGCCCTGCTCGTCCACGGCCATCTGGACGTGGTGCCCGCCGAACCCGCCGACTGGGCCGTGCACCCCTTCTCCGGGGAGATCCGCGACGGCGTCGTATGGGGCCGCGGCGCGGTCGACATGAAGAACATGGACGCGATGATCCTCGCGGTCGTCCGGGCCTGGGCGCGGGCCGGAATCAGGCCCCGGCGCGACATCGTGATCGCGTACACCGCCGACGAGGAGGCCAGCGCCATCGACGGCTCGGGCTTCCTCGCCGACCACCACCCCGGCCTCTTCGAGGGGTGTACGGAAGGAATCAGCGAATCCGGGGCCTTCAGCTTCCACGCCGGACCCGGGATGACGCTCTACCCGATCGGCGCCGGTGAGCGCGGCACGGCATGGCTCAAGCTCACCGCGCACGGCACGGCCGGACACGGCTCCAAGATCAACCGCGCCAACGCGGTGACCCGGCTGGCCGCGGCCATCACGCGGATCGGCGAGTACGAGTGGCCGCTGCGGCTCACCCCGACCGTACGGGCCGCGCTGGCCGAGCTCGCCCGGCTGCACGGCATCGACGTCGATGTCGAGGCGGACGGCTTCGACGCCGACGCGCTGATCGCCAAGCTAGGCCGGGCCGCCGCCCTGGTCGAGCCCACCGTCCGCAACAGCGCCAACCCGACGATGCTCGAAGCCGGTTACAAGCTCAATGTGATCCCGGGACACGCGACCGCGTATGTCGACGGGCGGATGCTGCCCGGCGGCGAGGACGAGTTCAAGGACACCCTCGACCGGCTGACCGGTCCGGACGTCGACTGGGAGTTCCACCACCGCGAGGTGGCCCTGCAGTCACCCCTCGACTCCCCGGCGTACGCCAAGATGCGCGCGGCCGTCGAACTCTTCGACCCGGACGGCCATGTCGTGCCGTACTGCACACCGGGCGGCACCGACGCCAAGCAGTTCTCCCGCCTCGGCATCACCGGGTACGGATTCTCGCCGCTGAAGCTCCCCGTCGGCTTCGACTACGCGGCCATGTTCCACGGGGTCGACGAGCGCGTCCCGGTCGAGGCGCTGCACTTCGGGGTCAAGGTCCTCGACCACTATCTGCGGTCCGCATAGGGGAGTCGGTCATGGTACCCACGGGAGCCTACGGAACCTGGCCGTCGCCGATCGACGCGGCACTCGCCGCCTCGCACGACGGGCGCCCTGAGTTCCTCGGCATGATCGGCGACGAGGTGTGGTGGACCGCGCCGCGCCCCACCGAGGGCGGCAGACGTGCTCTGATGCGCCGACGGGCCGACGGCGCGGAGGAGTCGGTGCTCCCCGCCCCGTGGAATGTACGCAGCAGGGTCATCGAGTACGGCGGTCACCCCTGGGCGGGGGCCCGGCGCGCCGACGGTGGGCCCCTCGTCGTCTTCGTGCACTTCCCCGACCAGCGGCTGTACGCGTACGAGCCGGACGCACCGGAGGCCGCCCCGCGCCCGCTCACCCCCCTGTCCCCGGTCGGCGGCGGACTGCGCTGGGCCGACCCCCAGCTTCTCCCGGAGCGGGGTGAAGTCTGGTGCGTGCTGGAGGAGTTCACCGGCGAGGGCCCCACCGACGTACGCCGGGTGATCGCGGCCGTACCCCTGGACGGCTCCGCGGCAATGGACCGGGGGGCGGTACGGGAACTCTGCGACGACCGGCACCGCTTCGTCACCGGGCCGCGGCTCTCACCGGACGGGCGGCACGCCGCCTGGATCGCCTGGGACCATCCGCAGATGCCCTGGGACGCCACCGTCGTCATGCTCGGCGAGGTGAGCGAGGACGGTCCCTTCGGCGGGGTCCGGCCGGTCGTCGGGGACACGGACGAATCGGTGTGCCAGGTCGACTGGGCCCCGGACGGCTCGCTCCTCTTCGTCTCCGACGTGAGCAACTGGTGGGAGCTGCACAGGGTCCGGCCGGACGCGCTCGAGCCGGGCGCGGGGCCGGGCTTCGTCCCGGGCACCGGCCTGTGCCCCGGCCGCGGGGAGGAGTTCGGCGGGCCGCTGTGGAAGATCGGCCTCAAGTGGTTCCACCCGCTGGAGAACGGACTGATCGCCGTCATCCACGGCAAGGGCACCACCGTCCTCGGTCTGCTCGACCCGGATACCGGTGAGCTCGTCGACGCCGCGGGGCCCTGGACCGAGTGGGCGTCCACCCTCGCCGTGCACGGAGACCGGGTCATCGGAGTCGCGGCCAGCCCGCGCAGCGCGTACGAGGTCGTGGAGCTCGACACCCGCACCGGCCGGACCCGGGTCATCGGCTCGGCGCACGACGACCCGGTGGACCCGGTGTACTACCCGGAGCCCCAGATCCGCACCTTCACCGGCCCCGACAACCGCGAGATCCACGCCCACATCTACCCGCCCCACAGCCCCGACCGGATCGCTCCCGACGACGAACTGCCGCCCTTCGTGGTGGCGGCGCACGGCGGCCCCACCGGTCATGTACCGCTCGTCCTCAATCTGGAGATCGCCTACTTCACCTCGCGCGGCATCGGCGTCGCCGTGGTCAACTACGGCGGCTCCACCGGGTACGGCCGCGAGTATCGCGAACGGCTGCGCGAGCAGTGGGGCGTCGTCGACGTCGAGGACTGCGCGGCCGTCGCCGAGACCCTGGCCGCCGAGGGAACGGCGGATCCAGCGCGCCTGGCCATCCGCGGCGGCAGCGCCGGCGGCTGGACCACCGCGGCCTCGCTCGCCACCACCGGCATCTATGCCTGCGGCACCATCATCTATCCGGTTCTGGACCTGGTGAGCTGGGCGGACGGCGAGACCCACGACTTCGAGTCGCGGTATCTGGAGTCGCTGATCGGCCCGCCCGACGAGGTGCCCAGCCGCTACCGCGAGCGCTCGCCGCTCCAGCACACCGACCGCATCGGCGTGCCGTTCCTACTGCTCCAGGGGCTCGACGACGTGATCTGCCCTCCGGTGCAGAGCGAGCGTTTCCTGGCGCAGATGGCCGGCCGCGGCATCCCGCACGCGTACATCGCCTTCGAGGGCGAGGGCCACGGCTTCCGCCGGGCGGACACCATGGTCCGCGCGCTCGAGTCCGAACTGTCCCTCTACGCCCAGACCTTCCGCATCGTCCGCCCCGACGTCCCGCTGCTGGAGCTGAAGAAGTGACCCTCAAGCCCCTGACCCGGCCGGAGCGACTGAGGCCCGGGGCCAAGGTCGCCGTCGTGTCCACCAGCGGTCCCGTCCCCGACGACCGGCTCGAAGCGGGCCTGGAGATCCTGCGCGGCTGGGACCTGGATCCCGTCGTGATGCCACACGTCCGGGACCGGCACCCGCGGCTCCCGTATCTCGCCGGGACCGACGAGGCCCGCGCCCGTGATCTGACCCGGGCATGGTGCGATCCCTCGGTCTCGGCGGTGATCTGCGCACGCGGCGGATACGGCGCGCAGCGCCTGGTCGACCTGCTCGACTGGAGTGCGATGCGCGCGGCCGGTCCCAAGATCTTCATCGGCTACAGCGATGTCACCGCACTCCATGAGGCCTTCGCCGTCCGGGCGGGCCTGGCCACACTGCACGGGCCGATGGCGGGCGCGCTCACCTTCCTCAAGGACGAACGCACCCGGGAGTCGCTGCGCGCCACGCTCTTCGAGCCCGAGTCGGTACGCACCCTGGGCCTGGAAACGGCCCGCACCATGGTCCCCGGCCGGGCCCGGGGCGTCACCCTCGGCGGCTGTGTGAGCCTGCTCGCGGCGGAACTCGGCACCCCGCACGCCCGGCCGTCGGCCCGCGGCGGTCTGCTGCTGATCGAGGACGTGGGCGAGGAGGACTACCGGCTCGACCGGATCCTCACCCAACTGCTGCGCTCCGGATGGCTGGAGGGCGTCGCGGGCGTCGCGCTCGGATCGTGGGAGGAGTGCGGTCCGTACGAGGAGGTACGGGCGGTGCTGCTCGACCGGCTCGGCGGCCTGGGCGCGCCGGTCGTCGAGAAGCTGGGCTTCGGGCACGGGGCGCCGGCGCTGACGATGCCGTTCGGGGTGGCAGCGGTGCTGGACGCGGAGGCGCGCACACTGACGCTGGACGAGCCGGCGCTGCGGTGAGGGTGCGGGGTGCGCATGCGGCGGGCCTGTTCCCCTACCCGCCCCTTCCCGAACTGGGGCTCCGCCCCAGACCCCGCGCCTCAAACGCCGGCGGGGCTGAATTATTCAGCCCGTCCGCCGTTTGAGGACATGCGGCCGAAGGTCGCATACGGGGAGGTTGGGGGTCCCCCCGGACGGAGTCTGGGGGAGGGCGGGTAGGGGACAAGCCCCGCCGCAGGCGCCACGCGGACTAGCGCGCCGACAGCGCCGCGTACCCGGGACGGATCACCTCGTCGATCAGGCGCCGCCGCTCCGGCAGCGGCAGGAACGCCGACTCGACCGCCGCCACGGTGAACTCCTCGAAGACCTCGGGCCCGTAGCCGAACGCGTCCACCATGTGCCGGAACTCCTGGCTCATCGTGGTGCCGGAGACCAGCCGGTTGTCCGTGTTCAGCGTGATCCGGAAGCCGAGGCGGCGCAGCAGGTCGATGGGGTGCGTCGCGTAGTCCTTGGCGGCGCCCGTCTGGAGGTTGGAGGTCGGGCAGACCTCCAGAGCGATGCGGTTGTCGCGTACGTACGCGGCCAGGTGGCCCAGGTCCGCGGTGCCGTCGTCGTGCACCGTGATGTCGTCGGTGATGCGGACGCCGTGGCCGATCCGCTCGGCGCCGCAGATCTGCACCGCCTCGTGGATGGACTCGGCGCCGACCGCCTCGCCCGCGTGGATCGTGAAGTGACAGTTGTGCCGCTTCAGATGCTGGAAGGCGGGCAGATGCCGGGACGGCGGGTTGCCGATCTCGCCGCCCGCGATGTCGAAGCCGGCCACCCCGCGCTCGCGGTGGGCGACCGTCAACTCGGCTATTTCCAGGGAGCGTTCGGTGTGCCGCATGCCGGTGAGCAGGGCGCGGACCGTGATCCGGCCGCCGCTGCGGCGTTCGCCCTCGCGGAAGCCGGCGTTGACCGCGTCGACGACCTCGTCGAGGGTCAGGCCGCGCTCCAGGTGCTGCTCGGGGGCGTAGCGCACCTCCGCGTACACGACCCCGTCCGCCGCCAGGTCCTCGGCGCACTCCGCCGCGATGCGCTCCAGCGCCTCGCGGGTCTGCATCACCGCGCAGGTGTGGGCGAAGGTCTCCAGATAGCGCTCCAGGGAGCCGGAGTCCGCGGCGTCGCGGAACCAGACCGCCAGCTCGGCCGGGTCCTCGGTGGGCAGCTCGCGGTAGCCGCACTCCCGGGCCAGCTCGATGATCGTGGCGGGGCGCAGACCGCCGTCCAGGTGGTCGTGGAGGACCGCCTTGGGTGCGCGGAGGATGTCAGACAAGTGCATCCCGGGAGTGTACGGCACGTCCCGGGACGGTGCCGTGACGGGCGTCTCCCGCGCTCGGCCACCCTCAGTTCGACTGGACGACGGGCAGGGCGGGCGCCCCGGTCGGCAGCATGTGCTTGGCCGCCAGGATCGGGGTGTCGTCGACCCGCACCACCTGGGTGACCAGCACCGCAGGAGTCTCGGCCGCCCGGCCGAGCTGCTCGCCGCGCCGCTGTCCGAGCAGCGTCGCGCTCACCCCGCTGTGCCCCGTCAGCGTCACCCCGCGGGATGCCCCGACGAGCACGGCGAGCATCGAGCCGGCCGGGGCGGGCGCGGCCCGCAGCGCATCGGCGAAGGCCGGATGCACCAGGTCCAGGACCTCCTCGGCGGCCGCCCACTCGTGGCTCAGTGCCGCCGCCGTGCCCTCCCCGGCCAGCAGCGACTCCCAGAACCGCAGCTCCGCCCCGGCCGGGGCGAGCAGATGCTGGGTGGTGAAGTCGGTGGGCTCCTCCACGGCACGAAGCAGTGGCCGCACCCGCAGCGGTGAGCCGGTGGACAGCAGATCTTCGAGCGGCTGGATGTGCTCGTAACCGCGCCGCGGCGGGCGGTCGTTGACGGTCCGGCCCACTCCTCGGCGTACCGAGAGCAGCCCGTCCTCCTGGAGCAGCAGCAGGGCTTCGCGCAGGGCCGGTCTGCTGACCCCCAGCTCGGCCGCGAGCCGGGGCTCGGACGGCAGGGTTGAGCCGGGCGGATAGGTGCCTTCGTGGATGGCGTCCGCGATCCGCTCGTACAGAACGACGACCGGCCTCCGCTGCTGCCCGCTGACTGCCACTGACCCTCCTCGGCTCACTTGTCAGCAAGCTATGCGAGCCGCGGCGGCGTGGCAATGTTCAACGAAGCGTGGGCGAGCTGCGCTCTCGCGGTTCCGTGGACGTCACAGCCGCGTCATGCGCCTGTAGGTCCCTCTCCGTATCGGGCTTACTTGTCAGACAAGATCGATTCGCCTCACCCGTACGGCCCACTCCGCCGCCCTCATGGGAGCAGGACCCGATTAGGCTGGCGTGATGGCCGAGACCTCCTCCGCCTCCCCGTACCTCACCACGGGCCCACGGGTCGGCATCCGCCCCTACACGTACGAGGACGGCGAGGAATTCACCGAGCTGGTGCGCCGGAGTACGGAACACCACCGGCCCTGGCTCTTCCCGCCCGCCACGGCCGAGACCTACGCCATGTACGCGCAGAAGCTCATCGAGGACCCGACCAAGGCCGGATTCCTCGTCTGCGAGCGGGAGTCCGGCGGGATCGCGGGCTTCATCAACATCAACAACATCGTCGCGGGCGGCTTCCGCTCCGGGGCGATCGGCTATGGCGCCTTCGCACACGCCGTCGGCCGCGGCCTGATGGGCGAGGGCCTCGGCCTGGTCGTGCGACACGCCTTCGGCGTCATGGGACTGCACCGACTCGAGGCCAATATCCAGCCGCTGAACGCGGCTTCCATCGGGCTCGTGCGCGGTGCGGGCTTCCGCCTGGAGGGCTTCTCGCCCGCCTTCCTCTTCATCGACGGCGCCTGGCGCGACCACGAACGCTGGGCGATCACCAGCGAGATGCTCACCGCTGACTTTGCCGAAGCCTGACCGAAGTCTGACCTGCGGAGCCCCTGGTCAGGGCGGCGACCTCCGTGTTCGATGGTCGCCATGACAACCGTGCGGCGTACCGTACTGACCCTGCCGGCCGCCCCCGTGGGGCCGCCGAATCCGCTGCCCGCACTGCGTCCGCTCGACGAGATGCACGCCGTCGACGAGCGTTCCAAGCAGGATCTGCCGCGCGAGATGGCACGGCAGATCGGGTACGAGCCACTGCGCACGCTGCTGCCGGTGCGGGTGCTCGACGGGTACGGCCGCCGCCGTACCGAGACCCCGCTCGACGCGATCGTGATCGAGAACGAGCGGCTGCGGGCGACGGTGCTGCCGGGCCTCGGCGGCCGCATCCACTCGCTGCACCACAAGCCGACCGGGCGTGAACTCCTCTACCGCAACCCCGTGTTCCAGCCCGCCGACTTCGCGCTCAACGGCGCCTGGTACTCCGGCGGCATCGAGTGGAACATCGGCGCCACCGGCCACACCACGCTGTCCTGCGCACCGCTGCACGCCGCCGTCGTGCCCGCGCCCGACGGGGGCGAGATGGTCAGGCTCTGGGAGTGGGAGAGGCTGCGCGATCTGCCCTTCCAGGTCGATCTGTGGCTGCCCGACGGCTCCGACTTCCTCCATGTCGGCGTGCGGATCCGTAATCCTCACGAGCGGCCCGCGCCCGTCTACTGGTGGTCCAACATCGCCGTCGAGGAGCACGAGACGACCCGGGTGCTCGCACCCGCCGACGAAGCCTGGCACTTCGGATACGAGCGCAGCCTGCGCCGGGTGCCCGTGCCCGAATTCCGGAGCGCGGACCGTACGTACCCCCTGCGCAGCGAGTATCCCGCCGACTACTTCTACGAGGTGCCCGCCGAGGCCCGCAAGTGGATCGCCTCGCTGGACGCGGACGGCCACGGCCTCGTCCAGACCTCGACCGACGCGCTGCGCGGCCGCAAGCTCTTCCTCTGGGGCTCGGGGCGCGGCGGACGGCGCTGGCAGCAGTGGCTGACCGAGCCCGGCACGGCGGGTTACGCGGAGATCCAGGCGGGGCTCGCGCGCACCCAGCTGGAGCATGTACGCCTCGACGGGGGCGGGGAGTTCAGCTGGCTGGAGTCGTACGGACCGCTCGCCGCCGACCCCGCGGCCGTCCACGGCGAGGACTGGAACGCGGCGCGCGCCGAGGTGGAGAACCGGCTGTCGCAGGCTCTGCCACGGGAGGCGGTGGACGCCGCGTACGAGGCGTGGCGGCCCTGCGCGGACACCGAACCGGGCGAGCGGCTCGCCACCGGATCGGGCTGGGGAGCCCTGGAGGTGCTGCGCGGCGGACACAAACTGCCCGGCACGCCCTTCGACGAGTCGACGCTCGGCGAAGAGCAGGCGCCCTGGCGGGAGTTGCTGAGGACCGGCGTCTTCCCGGCGCCCCGCAGGGTCGTACCGCCCGGCCCCTCGCTCGTGGCACCGCACTGGCGCGACATGCTGGAGACCGCGCCCGCCGAACCGCTGACCGAGTACCACCTCGGTGTCGCCCAGTGGCACGCGGGCGACCTCGCCCAGGCCGTACGCAGCTGGGAACGCGGCCTCAGACTCGCCCCCTCCCGCTGGCCGTTGCTGCGCTGCCTCGCGGTCGCCGACCTGGAAGGCCGCCAGACGACGCGCGCCGCCGACCGCTACGCCGAAGCCTTCGACGACCTGTGCCAGGAGCGCCGCGACGACGGCGCGACGTGGACGTCGGCGACGGCAGCGCTCGGCCGCGAGGCGATCGCCGCGCTGCTCGCCGCCCGCCGCACCACGGAGGCCCGCGCGGTCTGGGACCGGCTGCGTCCGGCGGTCCAGCAGCGCGGCCGCTTCCGGCTCGCCGAAGCCCAACTCCTCACCGCCGAGGGCCGCAAGGACGAGGCGCGCGCGATTTTCGACGCGGGCTTCGAGGTGGCGGACCTGCGGGAGGGCGCGGAGATCCTCGAAGACGTGTGGTCCCGGATCACCGACGAGCCGCTGCCCGAGGCGTACGACTACCGGATGCGCCCGGCAGGCGGCTGAGGGCGGCGACCGCAGGTCATTCGGCGGCCTTGCGGTCGACGTACTCGAACACCGCGCCGTCCGGGTGCACGGCGATCAGATTGCGGCCCACCGGGGTCGGCACCGGACCCGCGACGACCCTCGCGCCGGTCTCGGAGAGCGTGGCGTACGCCTCGTCCACGTCCTTCACCGCGATCGTCGCCGTCACCTTGCGCAGCACCTCCAGCTCCGACTCCGGACCGCTCATCAGCAGGAAGCAGCCGACGGCCGCCACCGAGACCCCGCCGCGCTCGAAACGCAGGGGCGTGGCTCCGGTGAGCCGCTCGTAGAAGGCAGCCGCGGCCTCCAGGTCGTCGACGCAGATGCGAAGCGTGGTTCCGAGGATCTCCATACGAGCGAGCGTAGTTCGCGGCGGCGGGCGGCGAAATCGATTGCCGGATTGTCATACCCGGCAGAGGACTTCGCCGTGCGGAACCATGAACCAGGCGTCGTCCAGGCGGCCCCATTCCCGCCAGCCGTCGGAGACCGCCGCCAGTTGCTCCGCTGTCGCATGCCCGCCGTCGACGGCGAGCCGCGCGTACACCGACGCGGTCGTACGGTCCGCCCACAGGCCACTCCACCAGGCGCGCTCGTCGGGCCCTGCGAAACACCAGGCCGCGGCGGACGCGGTGATTTCGGTGAAGCCTGCCGCCCGGGCCCAGGACAACAGCCGGCGGCCGGCGTCGGGCTCGCCGCCGTTCGCGCGGGCGACGCGCCGGTACAGCCCCTGCCAGTCGTCGAGCGCGGGGAGCTCGGGGAACCAGGTGAACGCGCCGTAGTCGCTGTCGCGCGCCGCGACGATGCCGCCGGGGCGGCAGACCCGCCGCATCTCGCGCAGCGCCTGCACCGGATCGCCGACATGCTGCAACACCTGATGGGCGTGGACGACATCGAAGGAGTCGTCGGGGTGGTCCAGTGCGTGGACATCGGCGATCTCGAAGCGGATGTTGTCGAGGCCCCGTCCGGCGGCGGTCTCGCGCGCCTGGACCAGTACGTCCTCGGCGGCGTCGACGGCTGTCACCCGGCCGGGCGCCACCAGCTCGGCCAAGTCGGCCGTGATGGTGCCCGGACCGCAGCCCACGTCCAACACGTCCATACCCGGCCGGAGTTCACCGATGAGATACGCGGCGGAGTTCGCGGCCGTCCGCCAGCGGTGAGAACGCAGCACCGACTCGTGGTGCCCATGGGTGTAGACGGCGGTCTCCTTCGGCATGGCCGAACTCCTTCTCCGGAAGCGGGTACGGCAACCGTACGCCGCTGTCCCGTATGACGAGACCCATGTCTTGTTATGTGGGATGGGCTGCGTCAGGAATGCCGAGGGCTCATGGCGAGGTCCGCCTGCCAGCGCACCTCGCCGTCCCGCACTCGGTCGGTCGGCTTCAGGCCGGCCGCTGTGGCGACCGCCGCCGATGCGAGATGGTGCGGGTGCACATGGGCGACGGCCGTGTGCACCGACCGGTCCGCGAGCCAGCCGACGAGCGCGCGTGCCGCCTCGGTGGCGACACCCCGGCCCTGCCAGGGCGTGCCGACCACCCAGGCGACCTCGGCCGTGCGGCCGTGTCCCGAGGGGCGCACCGTCGCCTGGACAGTGCCCGCGAGACGGGACTCGGCCCGGAGGCTGATGACCCAGTTGCACCAGGACACGGCGGGATCGGGCGCACCCGCCAGCATGCGGGCGTACCGCGAACGCAGGGCTTCGACCGTGTCCGGCGCGCCGCCGACGAACGTGTGCAGGGACGGATCGGCCAGGGCCTTCGCCATCTCGTCCGCGTGCTCGACGGCGAGCGGCAGCAGCACCAGCCGTTCGCTGCGGATGAGCTCGGAGGCGAGGCGTGGCAGCAGCGGGCGCCGGTAGCGCAGCTTGATCAGCGGGAGGCCGGAGCTCGTGTCCACCTCGACGGCGCCGTCCTGGCGCCAGCCCGATGCCTCGTAGAACCGGCGGGCCCGGTCATTGGCCTCCAGCACCCACAGCGTGGCCCGGGTGCAGCCCGCCTCCGTGAGCTCGTCGACGACGGCCGCCAGCAGGCTTGAGCCGACTCCGGAGCCCCACACCTCCGGCAGCGCGTACAGCATGCCGATCTCCGCGGTGCCCGCGGTGCGGCCCGGTGCGTACGAGGCGAAGGCGACGATCCCCTCAAGGGTCTCGGCGACCAGCACACCGGCGGCGGGCCTTCGGGGCTGGGTGAGCCGTCCCGTCCAGGTCAGCGCCTCACGCGCGGGATCGAGCGAATCGAGATGCTCCTGAGGCACGACACCGGAGAACGCCGCCTGCCAGGACCGTACGTGGACCGCGGCGATCCCCGGTGCGTCATGCGTCTGCGCGCGGCGGATCTGCATGTGCTCATGGTGCGGGACGCGGGCCGAGCCCGTCGATCCGGTTTCCGCGCGAGTCCCGCGAGTGGACGGACTTCAGAGCAGGGCCTGCGGGCGGTAGACGGTCAGCGCCTCGACCTGCTTGTCCACCACCAACTCCCGTGGCGCCGCGGTCACTTCACCGTCGTATGCCAGCGGCGTGCCCGGCGCGAGCCCGGAGATACGCAGCTGGTGCAGCTTCTGCGCCGCGTGCACCGGCGAGCGGCTCAGCGGGCCGGCGAGCGCCGCGGCCAGCAGCCGCAGCCCCGGCCAGCGACCGCCGTGCACCACGCGCACATCCAGCAGGCCGTCGGCCAGATACTGGCGGTTTCCGGGCGTCGGGCCCACCGGCTGGTAGATGCCGTTGCCGGCGAACAGCATCCACATGGGGCGGCGGCGGCCCTGAACCTCGGCCTCCAGCGGGTGTTCGCCGCGCAGCACCCGTGCCGCCGCGAGCACCCCGGCCGGCCAGCCGCCGATACGCGGCGACCAGCGCTCACGGATGCGCACCAGCTCCGGATAGACGCCCAGGCTGAAGGTGTTGAGAAAGTGGCCCGGTTCGGCGCCGCCGCCGGGTCCCGGGGTGAAGCGCCCCAGGTCGACGCGGACGGCCTCGCCGCCCGCGAGGGCACGGCAGGTGTCCTGGACCGTTTCGATGCCCAGGTCGTACGCGAAGTGGTTGAGTGTGCCGCCCGGGAAGACGGCGAGCGGCACACCGCGCGCGGCGGCGAGGGTCGCCGCCCGGTTGACGGTTCCGTCGCCGCCGAGGATCCCCAGCACCCGGCCGTGTTCGGCCGCCTTCTCCAGCTCCGCCGCCAGCTCGTCGGGTGCGCACTCCACCATCTCGGCGAGCGGCAGCAGTTCATGCACCAGCCGGGCCGAATCCGCCGAGCCCGCCTGCCGGTTGACCACGACGACCAGGCCCTCGCCGTTGCGCAGCGCGGGTGCGTCGGCATGCGGCGGGCCGGGCGGCGGAAGCTGCGAACGGGTCGGCACCGCGCCGCGCAGCGCGAAGGCCGCACCTACGCCCAGCGCCGCGCCCACCAGCACGTCGCTCGGATAGTGCACGCCCGTGTAGACGCGCGAGAAGGCGACAGACGCGGCCACCGGCGCGACAATCGCGCCCCAGCTCTTCGACTCCAGTGCCACGCCGGTCGCGAAGGCCGCCGCCGAGGCGGCGTGCCCGGAGGGGAAGGACGTCGTGAACGGCTGCCGCTTCAGCTGCCGTATCACGGGCACCGCGTCGAGCAGCGGCCGTGCTCTGCGCACCGAGCGCTTGCCGATGGTGTTGATGGCGGCGGAGGCGAGCGCGAGAGACGCCACGCCCCGTACGGCGGCGCGCCGCGAGCGCGCGTCGCGCCCGAGCGCGGCAATCCCGGCGGCCGTGCCGAGCCAGAGCAGCCCGTGGTTGGCGCTGCGGCTCAGCCGAGGCAGCACCGGCTCCGCGAGCGGCCAGTGCCGGGCCGCGATGGCGTGGTGGACCTGCCGGTCCCACGCGCCGAGCAGCGCCGTGACCCGGGCGCGGGCCTGCGGCATTCCCTGTGTTTGAGCCTGTGCGTGAGCGTCTGACATGGAACGCGGGTACCCGGTGGACGCCGCCGCCACGCAGGAGGGGGCCCATTCACCCACGTCGGTGGTCCGCCACCCGGTCACCGTCGCCCGGCACCGTCGTCCGATGCCCGGCCGATCGCGACTCCAGCGCGGGATCCCGCACGGCGAGCTCGCGCAAACCTCCGTATAAAGGGCTCGTGGGCCGGTGACCGGTCCTGGGGACACGCGGAGGTGACGGCACATGCAGCGGACGGCACCGGAAGACCGTGGCCGTGTCCGTTTCGGACCGCCCGCCCCCGAGTCCGGACTGCCCGTGCTGCCCGAGCTCGTCGATGTGCTCGCGGCCGCGTCGGACCGCGCCGTGGGGGAGCCTCCCGGCGGCGGCCCCGAGCTGCGCGAGGCGGCCTGCGGCTACTGGTGGCGGCGCGGGCTGCGCTCACGGCCCGAGGAGGTGGCAGCAGCTTCCGGCGCGCAGCCCCTGCTGCTCGCCCTGATCGGGGCGCACGACGGCGATGTGCTGATGCCGCGTCCGTGCCCCGCCTGGTGGACTCCGCAGGTCCGGCTGCTCGGCAGGCCCGCCTACCATGTGCCGACCCCGGCGGAGTGCGGCGGTGTGCCCGACCCGTTCGCCCTGCTCGAGACCGTACGCAGAGTCCGCGCCGAGGGCGGCATGCCCCGGCTGCTGCTGCTCTCCGTCGCCGACGACCCCACCGCGACCGTCGCCCCGCCCGAGACCGTGCGCGAGGCGTGCGAGGCCGCCGTCGGTGAGGGGCTGCACATCATCAGCGACGAGACCTGGCGCGACACCCTGCACCGGCCCCACGAGACGGTGCTGCTCAGCCCCGCGGAGATGTGCCCCGAGGACGTGACCATCATCAGCGATCTGGCCGGAGCGCTCACGCCCCCATCCTGGCCGGTGGCCGTCGCCCGCTTCCCCCGCACCGACGAGGGAGCGCTCAGGCGGGCCAGGACCCTCGACTTCCTCACCGCGCTGGGCGCGGTCGTCGCCGAACCGATCGCGGTGGCCGCGACCCACGCGCTCGACGAGCCGGGTCCGGTCACCGAAAGGGCCGAGCGGGCGGCCGCCCTGCACGCGCGCGTGGCCGCGGAAGTGCACCGCGCGGTGCTCGCCTCCGGGGCCCTGGCCCGGCCGCCGCAGGCGGGCCGCCATCTGTACGCCGACCTCGGGCCGCTGCGCTCGCGCCTCGCTGATCGGGGGGTGAACGACTCGATGGAGCTGGAGGAGTATCTGAGCGACCGCATCGGGACGCCCGTTCCCGGCGGGCACCGCTTCGACGACGAGCTGGGGGCGCTGCGCGTACGGCTGGCCACCGGGCCGCTGCTGGGTTCGACTCCCGAACAGCGGCAGGAATCACTCACCTCACCGGCACCTCTGGAATTGCCGCACGTGGCGGAGGCGTTGAGCATTCTTGGAACGGCCTTCGACGAACTGCGTTGAACGGAGCCCCGGATGACGGAACAGACGGAGCAGGCGGAGCACTCGGGCCAGGCAGACGACGCGGCACACACCACCGACGGGGCACAGGCGACCGACCCCGCACACGCAGTCGACTCGGCACAGGCGACCGCCCACGCACAGCCACCTCACCCCGCACCGCCGAACCACCCCGGCGTACGCTCCCGGCCCCGCCCCCTCGGAGAGATCCGCACCTGGCCGAGGACCTTCGCCGGCCGGCTCACCGCGCCCCTGCCCGGCGTACGCGCCATGGCCCGCCTCGCCACCGAGGGCGCCGTGCGCCCCGGCCCCGACGGGCTGCGCGACATTCCGCTGCTGCCCTTCGCGCCGGGGCCGCTGCCCGCCGTGGACACCGCGACCGTCGCCGTCACCTGGGCGGGACACGCCAGTTGGGTGCTCGGCATCGGCGGGCTCACCGTCCTCACCGACCCCGTCTGGTCCCGCCGCATCTTCGGCACCCCGGCCCGCATCACGCCCGTCGGAGTGCGCTGGGAGGACCTGCCGCCGATCGACGCGGTGGTCATCAGCCACAACCACTTCGACCATCTGGACGCCCCCACCGTGAAGCGACTGCCGCGCCACACCCCCGTCTTCGTCCCGGCGGGCCTCGCCCGCTGGTTCCGGCGCCGCCGCTTCACCCGCGTGACCGAACTGGACTGGTGGGAGTGCGCGGAGCTGGGCGGCGTCCGCTTCGACTTCGTCCCCGCCCACCACTGGTCCAAGCGCACCCTCATGGACACCTGTCGCTCGCTCTGGGGCGGCTGGGTGCTGACCGACCGGCTCGGCCAGTCCGTGTACTTCGCGGGTGACACCGGCTACGGCCACTGGTTCAAGGAGATCGGCCGCCGCCACCCGGACCTCGATGTGGCGCTGCTGCCGATCGGCGCGTACGACCCGCGCTGGTGGCTCAGCGATGTCCACACCGACCCCGAAGAGGCGGTACGCGCCTTCGAGGATCTCGGCGCGCGGCATATGGCCCCGATGCACTGGGCGACGTTCGTGCTCTCCGCCGAACCGGTCCTGGAGCCGCTCAGCCGGGTCCGCGCCGCCTGGGAGCGCACCGGCCGGCCGCGGGACCGGCTGTGGGACTTGCCGGTGGGCGGCTCACGCCTGCTGGCCGGTTGAGCCCGCCGAGCCGGGGCGCGACCCGCGCCGGACCCGGCGCCACAGCGTCGGCGCCCCGCTGATCACCACGGTCAGGGTCACCGCCACCACCACGCCCTTCCACGGCTCGTCGAACAGCGAGCCGCCGAGAATCCCGATCAGCTGATACGTCGCCGCCCAGGCCAGGCATGCGGGGATGTCGCCGCGCACGAAGTCGCGCAGCGGCATCCGGCTCAGCAGGCAGGCCAGCATCACCGGGATCCGCCCGGCCGGCACCAGCCGGGAGAGCACCAGGACCGTCACCCCGCGCTCGTCCAGCTTGCGCTGCGCCTGATCGAGCCGGTCGGGCGCGGCACGGTCGCTCAGCGCCGCGAGCCACCGCGAGCCGTTCTTCGAGCGGAACCCGCGCTGGCCGAGCCAGTACAGCGTCACATCGCCGAGGAACGCCGCGAGCGACGCCACCAGAAACACGAACAGCAGCGACAGCGGGGCCGTCTGATGGAAGGCCACCACCGCCGCCGAACTGACCACCGCCCCTGTCGGCACCACCGGCACCAGCGCACCCAGCACCACGAGCAGAAACAGCGACGGGTAGCCGACCGCCTGCTGCGTCGACTCCGGCGGCAGCTTCCCGACGATCTCGGACAGCTGCCCGAGCGACTCCCAGGGCGTCGACCTCACCGGGCAGCCTCCGGCCTGACCCGCTCGCCGTGCCCCAGCCGGTGCACCGCCACCTGCGGAGCCAGCCGCGCCGCCTTGCGTACGAACTCCTCGCCCGGGGCGTAGAACTCGTGCGGCCGGATCCCGTCCATCCCGATCGGCCAGTACGTGCCGTAGTGCACGGGCACGGCCGCGCGCGGCGCCAGCGAGGCCAGCGCCTGCGCCGCCCGTCCCGGGTCCAGATGCCCGTGGCCGAGAAACGGCCCCCAGCCGCCCACCGGCAGCAGCGCCACATCGACCGGGCCGACCTCGTCGGCCATCGCGTCGAAGAGCCCGGTGTCCCCGGCGAAGTACGTACGCGCCTCGCCGCTGATCACATAGCCCAGCGCCGGTGAACGGTGCGGCCCGAGCGGCAGCCGCCGCCCGTCGTGCAGCGCGGGCACAGCCCGCACCACCAGGTCCCGGACCCGTACCTCGTCACCCGGCGCCACCTCGGTGACCCGCAGACCCAGCCGGGCCAGCCCCGGCACGGACCGTGTCGCGGCGCGCGGCACCACCAGCCAGGTGCCCGGAGCCAGCCGCGCCAGCGAGGGCAGATGCAGATGGTCGGAGTGCAGATGCGACACCAGGACCGCCTCGGCGACCGCCGCCTCCGCGGGCGGCAGCTCACCGCGCCGTCTGCGCAGATGCGCGAGCCGGCGCACGAAGAGCGGATCGGTCAGCACCCGGACACCGGAGTCCTCGACCGTGCAGGTGGCATGACCCCACCAGGTGACCTCCACGCGCGCCTCCTCCTTGCACCCGTACGCCCCGAGCCTAGGTCCTGTCCGGCCGGTCTTGCCGGGCTCGCGTGCCCTGGCACGGCACCTCGCTGCGTTGTCGTCAGTCGCCGACGCTCCGCGTGGGCTCCATCCTCCGCCTTGCGATGCACCACGCCAGACCCCGCTCACTGATCCGGCCTGATCGACCGGACAGGACCTGGATGCCGGGACCCGGAGCCCGGAGTAGGGTCATCGGCCAGTGACCGAGAGTGCAGGGGGATCCCATGTCCATGGACGGCTTACGCGTGGCGGCCATCGCCAGCCTGACCCCCCTCGAGGAACTCGACAGCGATCCCTTTCTGGTGGACACCCGCAGCCAGCACGCGATGTGTGCCCGCTGGGCCGCCGACAAGGGCTATGTCGTCACCCGGCAGCTCCTCTTCTACGGGCTGCGCCCCGACCACTGCGCCCTGTGGGCCGACGTCGGGGCGGGCAGCGTGGATCTGTTCGTCGCCCCCAACGAGCGGGTGCTGGCCCGCGCCCTGACGTCGTTGCCGGACTTCCTCGCCGAGTGCGAACGCAGAGGCGTACCGCTGGAGACGGCGAACCTCGACGAGCCCGTCTACGACGCGGCGATGAAGGCCAGTGTGCATCGCAGGCTCTCCATGCCGACCGCCGGTTACGACGGTTGCTGACCGCACCGCCCGGCCCCGCCCATGACCGCGCGGCCACCCCCGCCGGACAAACCGAGCCCCTGTGCCAGGCTGGAGACCTGATCCAAGGGTGAGGTGAAAGCGGCGTGGTCGAAGGGCGATGGCGTACGGCCGGCGCAGCCCTGGTGCGGGTGATCGTGGTGTGGGCGGTGTCCACACTGACGATGCTGGCGCTCGCCGGGCTGCTGCCCGACTTCCAGCTGCAGTCCGACGACGGGGACTCCATCACCAGGACCGCCGTCACCGCCGCCTGGGGCGCCGGCGCCTTCGGTCTGCTGACCGCGCTGGTCTGGCCCGTCGTCGTACGGGCGCTGCTGCTCGTACCCGCCCTGGTGCTCGGCCTGTTGGTGTTCTTCCTCAACGGCTCGCTGCTGCTGATCGCGCTCTGGCTGATCCCAAACGGGCGCGGCGCGGCCGACCCGGAGACCGCGGTCGTCGTCGCCGCCGTGATGTCCGCCGTCGCGTCGGCGACCTCCACCGGGCTCGCCGTCCGCGACGACAACGCCTACCGCCGCCGGCTCTCCCGGCTCGCCGACCGCCGAAGACGCAGACGCGGCGAGGACAGCGGGCCCCTTCGGACGCCCGGCACGGTCTTCCTGCAGCTCGACGGGGTCGGCTACGAAGTCCTGCGGAACGCGGCCGACGACGGCGTCATGCCGACCGTCGCCGGATGGATCGGCACCACGCACCGGCTCAGCCGCTGGCGCACCGACTGGTCCAGCCAGACCGGCGCCAGCCAGCTCGGCATCCTGCACGGCTCCAACCACGACGTCCCCGCCTTCCGCTGGTACGAGAAGGACAGCGGCCGGGTCATGGTCAGCAACCGGCCCGCGAGCGCCGCCGAACTCCAGCGCCGCGCCATCGAGCGCACCGGCGACGGCGGACTGCTCACCGTCGACGGCGCGAGCCGCGGCAACCTCTTCAGCGGCGGCGCGGACCAGCTCGCGCTCGTCCTGTCCATGGCCGCCAGACGAGGCAAGGCCAACCGCTCAAGGGCGGGCTACTTCGCGTACTTCTCCGACCCCGCCAATGCCGTGCGTACCGCACTGTCCTTCGTCGCCGAAGTCGCCCGTGAGATCGGGCAGTCGACGCGGGCGCGCCTGCGCGGCGACCGGCCGCGGGTGGGGCGCGGCGGGCTCTACCCCTTCATCCGGGCGTTCGCGACGGTCATCGAGCGCGATGTGGTGGTTGCCTCGGTGATGGGGGACATGCTCGCCGGGCGCACCGCCGTCTACGCCGACCTCGTCGCGTACGACGAAGTGGCCCACCACTCCGGGCCGCACAGCAAGGACGCCTCGCTGGTGCTCGAACGCCTCGACCGGTCGATCGCGCTGATGGCCAAGGTCGCCGAACACGCGCCCCGCGACTACCGGATCGTGCTGCTGTCCGACCACGGCCAGAGCCCCGGAGAGACCTTCGAGAGCAGGTACGGACTCACCCTCAAGGATCTCGTGCGCGCCGGGTGCGGACTGCCCGTCTCACGCCGGGCGGAACGCTCCAAGAGCGGCGCGGAGGCACGCGACGCCGCGGGCGACGCCCTGCGCATGGCGCTGCACCGGCAGCGCGCCGAAGGAGCCGACGAACATCCGCAGGCGGGCTCCGACCCGATCGTGCTCGCCTCCGGCAACCTCGCGCTGATCTCCTTCGCCGACACGAAGGAGCGTCTCAGCCGCGAGCAGATCGAGCGCCGCCACCCGGCGCTGCTCCGGACGCTCGCCGGCCACCCGGGCATCGGCTTCCTGCTGGTACGCAGCGAGCGGTACGGCTCACTGGTCCTCGGCCCCGACGGCGAAGAGGTACCCGTCGGCCGGCTGACCGACTACGGCCCGCTGAGTGTCTTCGGCACCGGCGCCGCGGAGGCAGTACGGCGCACCGACTCCTTCCCGCACGTCGCCGACATCATGGTCAACTCGATGTACGACCCGAAGACGGGCACCGTGCACGCCTTCGAGGAACAGATCGGCTCGCACGGCGGGCTCGGCGGCGAACAGTCCCAGCCCTTCCTGCTGTCGCCACTCGACCTGTCGGCACCGGCCGAGCCCGACGCCGAAGTGGTCGGTGCCGAGCGTGTGCACCGCGTGCTGCGGCGCTGGCTGCGCGAGTCCCAGGGGCCGCAGGTGCCGATCGGGTCTGCCGCAGAAGCCTTCCCTCCGGATACGTTGACGCCGTAGAACGTCAGGCGAACCGGGAGTGTGCCGAGTGCGTGCTGTGGTGTTCGAGGAGTTCGGCGGGCCACTCGACGTGCGCGAGGTGCCCGATCCCGTGGCGGCCCCCGGCGGCGCGGTGATCAGGGTCGAGGCGACCGGGCTGTGCCGCAGCGACTGGCACGGCTGGATGGGCCACGACCCCGACATCACGCTCCCGCACGTCCCGGGGCACGAACTGGCCGGAGTCGTCGAATCGGTGGGAACCGGCGTCGCCGAATGGCGGCCCGGCGACCGGGTCACCGTGCCGTTCATCTGCGCCTGCGGCCGGTGCGCGGCATGCACGCGCGGCGCCCAGCAGGTGTGCGAGCACCAGGAGCAGCCCGGCTTCACCCACTGGGGGTCCTTCGCCGAGTACGTCCCCGTCCACCACGCCGACACCAATCTGGTCGCCCTGCCCGATGCGATGTCGTTCAGCACGGCCGCGAGCCTGGGCTGCCGGTTCGCGACCGCCTTCCGCGCGGTGGTGGCGCAGGGCAGGGTGCGGCCGGGGGAGTGGGTCGCCGTCCACGGGTGCGGCGGTGTGGGCCTGTCCGCGGTGATGATCGCGGCGGCCTGCGGGGCCAGGGTCGTCGCCGTCGACGTCTCGCCGGACGCGCTGGAGCTCGCGCGGACCTTCGGCGCGGAGGTGTGCCTCGACGCGTCGGCCCTCGGCGCGGGCGTCGCGGACGCGGTCCGCTCCGCGGCCGGCGGGGGTGCGCATCTGTCACTGGACGCGCTGGGCGCGCCGGTGACCTGCGTCAACTCCGTCCAGAGCCTGCGCCGTCAGGGCCGCCACGTCCAGGTCGGCCTGCTGCCCCAGGGCGTCCACCTGCCGATGGACCGGGTCGTCCCGCTGGAGCTGGAGATCCTCGGCAGCCACGGCATGGCGGCGCACGCGTACCCCGAGATGATGGCGATGGTGGCGTCGGGGTCGCTGCGGCCGGGCTTGCTGGTGACGAGGACGATCGGCCTCACGGAGGCGCCGGGGGCGCTGGCGGCGCTGGGCGGCGGGTCCGGGGTGACGGTGATAGCGCCGCACATGGGGTAAGGGTGCGCCTGCGGCGGGCTTGTTCCCCACCCCGCCCTCCCCCAGACTCCGTCCGGGGGGACCCCCAACCTCCTGGCGCCCGCTTCGCGGCGCGAACTGGGGGCTCCGCCCCCGAGCCCCCGTACGCCCTTCGGGCGTGTCCTCAAACGCCGGACGGGCTGGATGTGCGGCCCTGCCGCACATATCAGCCTCGCCGGCGTTTGAGGCGCGGGGTCCGGGGCGGAGCCCCGGGGCAGACGGCGCGAAACTCAGCCTCGCCGGCGTTTGAGGTGCGGGGGTCCGGGGGCGGAGCCCCTGGTTACGGGAAGGGGCGGGGTGGGGAACAAGCCCGCCGCAGGCGCCCCCTCACGCGTCCTGGAGCGCCGCGAGCTGTCGGGCCAGCGTCTCCTTCGACTGGAACGTCGCCCCGAACAGGGCCACATGCTTCCAGTGCAGCGTCCCGTCGGCCGCTATGACGAAGACGGCACGCCGCAGCCCGATGCCCGGCGCCGCGATGCCGAAGGCCCGTGAGACGGCCCTGTCGGTGTCGGCGAGCAGCGGCATGCGCAGCCCGTACTTGCGGGCGAACGACTCATGGCTGTCGACGCTCTGCGGGCTGACCGCCCAGACCTCGGCGCCGCAGTCCGTGAACGACTCCAGACCACTGGAGTACGAGCAGAGCTGCTTGGTGCACACGCTGGTGTCGTCGCCGGGATAGAAGGCGATGACCAGCGGGCGGCCCCGCTGCCCGCTCAGCGTGAAGTCGCGGCGCTCGAAGACGTCGTCGACCAGAATCCCGCCGGGGAGGGTGAAGTCGGCGACGGACTGGCCGTGTTCAGGTGATGCTGCCAAGGGAACTCCTGCGGCTACGAGTGCGGACGGACGGGAGTACTGCCTTGCGGCCCCTCGTCGAGGGCATCGTCGAAGGGCCGCGTACCCACACAGTCCACGCCGAAGCAGGTCCCGGATGGAAGACGAACCGGCGATCGTGGCCGGGTTGCAATCGAAGGTCATCGGCGGAACCGATGATGTGGAACGCCAGTCGCCTGCCGCCCGGGAACAGGTCACGGATCTCCTGGAGGGTCAGCTCCCGGTCGTCGGCGAGCGCGCCGACATCCACGAACAGCACAGTGAAGCCCTCGGCCTCCCGCAGGCGCAGCGCCCCGGTCAGCATCGGAGCGGTGGACCGGGCCAGTCGGCCGCTCACGGCGAGCCACACCTGTGGCCCGTCCTCCGCCAGTACACGCACCCGTATCGTCGCTCGCACCTGCGCCCCCAGAGCCGGTCCGGCGCGCCGCCGACCGGCGCGCCGCCACACGCTGTCATTCGGCGCCGGTGAGACCCGGGATTGCTCAGAATCAGGTCTCTTTGCCCGCGAGGGAGCACTCTGTGAGCAGCGTGCCCGGACCGGCACCTTCCGGGCGGGCCACGGTGCGGCTCGGCACTGGCGCTCTGCCGTGTCCGATCCATGCCTCCAGGGCCGTGAAGGCCGAGCGGTGACAGGGTGTCAACGGCCGGAGATTGTCAGGAAAGACGTCGTACAGCGAGTCGACATGCGTGCCGCCCTCGATCCGGTAGTAGCGGAACAGCCCGCCGCGGCCCGCGTCGCGCACCATGCGGGCGTACACATCGGAGTCCTGGCCGATGGGCAGCAGTACGTCGAGAGTGCCGTGCAGGGTGATCAACGGCTTTCCGATCCGGCCGGTCAGTGCGATCGCGGCGACGGCACGGCGGACCTCCGGGGGCCGAGAGGCGTACACATAGTCCGCGTCGCACGCGGACGTGCCGGGCGCGCAGTACGGGGTGCCCGCCTCGGCGGACCCGTCGTAGCCAGGGTCCAGCTCCTCGCGGTAGATCCGCTGGGTCAGATCCCAGTAGTACCGATGGTGGAACGGCCACAGAAACTCCGACCCCGCCGGATATCCGGCGGCGACCATGGCCCGGTGCGCCTCGCCCGCGCCGGGTCCGCCCGTTGCGTAGAGCGGATAGTGGCGCAGCGCGGGGGGCAGAAAGGTCAGCAGGTTCGGACCCTTCGTCCGCCAGAGCGTCCCCTCCCAGTCGACGCCGCCGTCGTACAGCCCGGGATGGTTCTCCAGCTGCCAGCGCACCAGATAGCCGCCGTTGGACATGCCTGTGGCGAGGGTGCGGGACGGCGGTCGGTGGTAGCGCTGGGCGACGACCGCGCGGGCCGCCCTGGTCAACTCGGTGACCCGGTCGTTCCATTCGGCTATCGCCTCGCCGGGCGCCGCGCCGTCACGGTAGAAGGCCGGCCCGGTGTTGCCCTTGTCGGTCGCGGCGAACGCATAGCCGCGGGAGAGGACCCAGTCGCCGATGGCCCGGTCGTTCGCGTACTGCTCGCGCACACCGGGGGAGCCCGCGACGACAAGGCCGCCGTTCCAGCGGTCGGGCAGCCGGACGACGAACTGCGCGTCGTGTTTCCAGCCATGGTTGGTGTTGCCGGCGGACGTGTCGGGGAAGTAGCCGTCGATCTGGATGCCGGGCACACCGGTGGGAGTGGCAAGGCCCGCCGGGGTCAGCCCCGCCCAGTCGGCCGGGTCGGTGTGACCGGACGCGACCGTCCCCGCGGTCGTCAACTCGTCGAGGCAGGACGCCTCTTGGTGCTCGGCACCCGGCACATGCAGCCGGGCGATCCGGGTGCAGTGGCCGGACGCCGGGGTGTCCTGCTGATGGGCGACGGCCGGGAGCGCGGCGACGGAGAGCAGCAGCGCGGCCGCGTAGGGAACGGCGAGGGGCAGGGGCACGGAGAGACCTCCTGGGGCGTACGGACCGTGGGGTCAGGGGCAGTTGCCGTCGGCGACGACGAAGTGGCCGACCGGGGATTCCTTGAGCGTGTGGGTGACGAAGGTGTTGTAGAGGCCCATGTCCTGCCCGGAGCCCTTGGCGTAGGCATGGCTGCCGTCGGCGGTGGCCCGCCCCGCCTGCACCTGGTGGTAGTTGTCGGTGGTCCAGCAGGCGGCGGGCGCCCCGCCGGTGGTGGTGGCCGTGACCGTGCCGGAGCGCGCGCCCTCGGTTCCGGCGGCGTCGCGGGCGGCGACGGAGTAGCCATGAGCGGTGCCCGGGCTGAGACCCGTGTCGGCGAAGGACGCGGCCGCCGGGGTCGCGATACGCGTCCCGTCCCGGTACACCGCGTAACTCGACGCTCCCTCAACTGCCGTCCATGTCAAGGAGACTGAGGCGTCGGTGACACCTGTGGCCGTGAGCCCGGACGGTGCCGGGAGACTGCCGGGACCCGGACCCGGCGTGGAGCCGTCGAGACCGAAGAACTCGGTGATCCAGTAGCCGGAGCAGATCGAGTCGATGAAGTTCGCGGTACCGGTCTGCCCGCACTGCTGTGGCCCGCTGCCCGGATCCACCGGTGTCCCGTGCCCGATCGCGGGCACCCGGTCGACCTCGACGACGACCGTCCCGCTGCCGTCCGCCGCCAGATACTGCTCCCGGCGCGTCTGATCCGGCCCGATCGTGGAGGTACGGTCCGGACTCTGGTCCACACCGTGCACCGCGGTCCACTGGTCCCTCAGCTCACCGGCGTTCCTCGGTACGACCTTCGGGTCGTTGTCGCCGTGCCAGATCGCCACCCGCGGCCAGGGCCCGGAGTACGCGGGATAGGCGTCCCGCACCCGCTGAGCCCATACCGCGGGCGTACGGTCCACGCCCGGGTCCATACAGGTGAACGCGCCCGAGTCCTTGGTGCAGTCGTACGGCAGCCCCGCGACCACCGCGCCCGCCTCGAAGACGTCCGGATAGGCGGCGAGCGTCACCGCGGTCATGCCGCCGCCGGCCGACAGACCGGTGACATACGTACGGGCCGCATCGGCGCCGTAGGCACTCTCCGCATGCGCGACCATCTGGCTGACGGAGGCGGCCTCGCCCTGTCCGCGCCGGTTGTCGGTCGTCTGGAACCAGTTGAAGCAGCTGCTCGCGTTGTTCGCGGAGGTCGTCTCGGCGAAGACCAGCAGGAAGCCGTGCCGGTCCGCGAAGGTCGTGAGACCGGAATTGTCGGCGTAGACCTGGGCGCTCTGCGTACAGCCGTGCAACGCGACCACGACAGCCGGGTGCGCGGGGAGGCCCGCGGGCCGGTAGACGTACATGTTCAGGGCGCCGGGATTGGCGCCGAAGCTGCTCACCCTCTCCAGGGGTACGGCCGCCTGGGCGGCGGGCGCCGGCGCCAGCAACAGGGCGGCCGCGAGGAGCACTTGGACGACGGCCAGACGGCCGGGCGACTTGGACAGGCGTTCACGCAACCGCATCAGGGCCTCCCGCAGGCGTACCGAGGTGCGGTCACAGTAGGAACGGGGCCGGTGGGGGAGGAATGGTGACGGGGCCTATAGCGCGGGGAACGCCCGGCGGTGCGGGGACTGTTGCGGGTGCGGGCGTGGGGTGCTAGGCAGCACCCATTTTTCGGTCACCATCAGCTCAGTCCGATAACTGACTATTTTTCATATGCGGAGGAACGGTACTGATTGTGGAGTTCACGTAGAGAGATCGATGAATCTGGGGGTACCACCATGGTCCGTCTCCGTTCGGCCTCGCTGGCTCTGCTGACCGCTGCCGCATGCGTCGCGCTCCCCGGGCTGTCGGCCTCGGCCGCACCCGGCGACACCGCGTCCATGTGCTACAGCAATCTGACGCCGTCCGGCTGGGTCGATGTGCAGTGGTGGAACACCTGGGCGTGCGGCACCACGTTCAACCCCAATATGAAGAAGATCAAGCAGGTGTCCGGCATGCCCATCGGCACCACCGTCAACGCCTGCATGTCCACCCTGCCCCCGGCGGGCTGGGTGATGGTGAACCGCTTCTACAGCGGCGCCTGCCAGTACTCGGCAGTGCCCAGCCATGACCCCAACACCTGGACGATCAAGCGGGTTTCCTGAGGTCGAACGTCTCCCTCGACAGGGAGAACCCCGGGTAGGTCAGAGGGGCAAGGAGACGTGTACAGCCTTGCCCCGCCGATCGGGGTCGCAGTGGACTTCCAGGGTGCCGTCGACCTCGGCGGCGAGGTCGTGGACCAGCCGAAGGCCCCGTCCTCCGATGTCATCCGGGTGCGAGGGGGGCAGCACGCGGGGGAGACGGGGGTCGCGGTCGTGGACGGCGATCGTCAGACAGTGGTCGTCGGTCACGAGAGTCAGCTCGGCGCGGGGGGACAGCCGGGCGGCGTGCTGGACGGTGTTGGCCACCAGCTCGGTGATGATCAGCAGCGCACGGTCGAGGCAGTCGTCCTTCATGCCCGGAGTGCCCTCCAGAAGGATGGCTTTGGCAGCCCGACGGGTGGCGGGGACTGAATGATCGTGGGTCTGGAAGGTCATTTCATAGCGGAACCGCGGGGCGCTCAGGGGCTGCATCAGCGACTCCTGTGTCGCCACACCATCTGCGCGGCTGCTGTGAATCTGGGTTGTATACATTTCCAGTGACCGTCCTGAATTGTGTCGGACTGGAGTGTGGGGGATCGCGATCGGCCTGATGTCCCGCGGAGAAGAGCGAGGCTGGGGCCGTGCGGTGTCGGCGGTGGAGGGGGCACCTCTGAGCCGGAAACTGGAGTTATGCATACATGTTAAGTAGGTGTGTAGGGGGCGTGTCAATGGCTCCAGGCGAAGGATCAAGATGTTATGTCCGGCAATGTCGGGCGTTGCGGCCGATCCGCGCAGCTCAGCCCCTGCGCACGATGGCCCGCAGCTCTTGTGCCAGGCGGGCGACCGCTTCATCCGATGTCTGCCGACCGGCAAGGGCGTCGTGAGCGACTGCCTGGACAGCCAGACTCACCTGCTCGTAGTGCGCACTCTTGGGGCGCGGCTTGGCTGTCAGCACGCTCTGCTTGAGCGTCGGCAGGTAGGGGAACCGGCGTACCAGGGCGGGGTCGGAGTACAGGGCCGCGCGTACGGGTGGCAGTGACCCCTGGGTGAGCACCTGGCGCTGGACGCGCTCGCTGGTGAGGTAGGCGATCAGCTCGGTCGCCGACTTCTGATGCCGTGAGTTGGCGTTGACGGCGAGGTTGGAGCCTCCGAGGATGCTGGAACCCTGGCCGTTCGGTCCGGGCAGCGGGACGGCACCGACCTTCCCGGCAATCTCGGAGCCCTTCTCGTTGGCCAGGTCGTACACATACGGCCAGTTCCGCAGAAAGAGCAGGTCGCCATTCTGGAAGGCGCGCCGGGATTCTTCTTCCTTGAACGTCAGGGCATCCCGGGGAATCCAGCCGTCGCGAACGCCGCGGGAGAGGAAATCAAGGCCCTCGCGGGCGGCGGGGGAATCGACGGTGACCCGTGCTCCCTCGTCGCTGAGGATCTGGCCCCCGGCGGACTGCATGACCTCGGCGATATTGACGGTGAGCCCCTCATAGGGGAGGTATTGGCCGGCATAGCCGTCGAGGCCGTACTTGGGTGCGATCGACTTCGCCATACTCTCGAGTTCCCGCCAGGTGCGTGGCGGCTGCCTGCCCTCTCGCTGGAGCAGATCCTTGCGGTAGTAGAGCAGCCCCGCGTTGGTGACGTAGGGGACGGCATAGAGCTCCCCCCGGAAGGTTGCCGTGTCCACGACCGGGGGCAGGAAGTCGTCGAGCGGGAACCGGTCGGCGTCGAGCGGGGTGATCCAGCCGGCGGCGGCGAATTCCGAGGTCCACGTCACGTCGATGTTGAGCACGTCGAAGCGGCCACTGCCCGAAGCCAAACCGGTTGCCATTTGTGCGCGTACCTCGTCCGCGGCTTCCGGCAGCTCGATGACCTTCACTTTCTCGGCGGGGTGCGAGCGGTTCCACTCGCTCAGTACGTTGCGCAGGTAATCCGTCAGGTCACCGCCGGTCACGAAGGTCATCGGACCGGTGTCAGCGGGCCGTTGTCCGCCGCCGTCCCCGGTGCAGCCTGCGAGGAGCAGGGCTCCGGCCATGAGCCCTCCACTGGCGGCCCGCGCCCACCGCATGGATGCCTCCTTCGCGCGCCGCGTGCGTCGCTCGCCCGGCGTATGCTCTATGCATACCTGTTAGCCATGACGGATAGTGGACCCGGTCGAAAAGGGAAACGAAGCCGGAGGAAGTAACAATCGCTTCCCTGATCCGCGGCGAGGGGAATGTACAGAGTGCGTCTCGCCCTGCTGGTGCTCTTGTTCAAGGGGCCGGCTCATGGATATGAGCTCAAGCAAGCTCTTGAGAAGCTCATGGGGGCAGCTTACTCTCAGCCCAACATCGGGCAGATTTATGTCACTCTCAGTCGCCTGGAGAATGCGGGTCTGATCCAGGGGGAGGACATCACTCAATCCAGTCGGCCGAACAAGCGCATCTACCGGCTCACCGAAGCCGGGCAGGAAGCAGCGGCCGACTGGTTCGAGGAGCCGGCCGAGCCGAAGATCCGGGACGATTTCTTCATGAAGCTCGCGCTCGCCCACGAGACGGGAGCGGCCGACCGGATCGGATTGATCAACAAACAGCGCCGCTATTGCCTGAACACCATGCGTGATCTGTCCAGGCTCGCGGCCTCGGAAGACCGTGACAAGCGCATCTCGCAATTGCTGATCGAGGGTGCGATGCTGCACCTACAGGCTGACCTCGACTGGCTGGAACGCTGTCAGGAGGAGCTGGAATGAGCCGCGAAGCCTCCTCTGCTGCTGATCCCCAGTCTGCTGCTGATCCCCAGCCGATGGTGAAGGCGCAGGGCCTGGTCAAGACGTACAAGGCGGAAGGCGCCGAGGCACGGGCCGTGCGTGGCGTCGATCTGCGGGTCGAGCTGGGCGAATTCGTCGCCGTCACCGGGCCCTCCGGCGCGGGCAAGTCCACACTCCTGCATTTGCTGGGTGGCCTGGACCGCCCGGACAGCGGGAAAATCTGGCTGGACGGCCGGCAGGTCGACTCGCTGAGCGAGGCTCGCTGGGCAGTGCTGCGCCGGCGCAGCATCGGAATCGTCTTCCAGTTCTTCAACCTGGTCTCCAACATGACCGTGACCGACAACATCGAGCTCCCGGCGCTCCTGGCCGGCAAAAGTCCACGGCAGGCAAGGGCGAGCTGCGAGGAGCTGCTCGCTGAGCTGAGCCTGGAAGGCAAGCAGCGCAGCATGCCCGGCGAGCTGTCCGGAGGCGAGCAGCAGCGGGTGGCGCTGGCTCGTGCCCTGGTCAACCACCCACGTCTGCTCCTAGCCGACGAGCCGACCGGCAGCCTGGACAGCAAGGGAGGCCGCGATGTCCTGCGGTTGCTCACCCGCTTCCACCAGCGCGGCCAGACCATCCTGCTGGTCACCCACGACGCGAGGGCTGCCAGCACCGCGGACCGAGTGATCAGTTTCTTCGACGGCCAGGTCGTCGACGACGCGGTCCTCGGCGGTCCTGAGCATGTGCCGCGCAGTGTCGCCGACATCTTGAGAATCAAGGGTTGACCGATGCGGGCCACCGTGCGGTGGGCGCGCGCCGACCTTCGGGCCAACCGCGGCGAGGCACTGTTCATCATCCTGGCCACCGCAGGCATTATCGCCTCGCTCCTGCTGGCGGGCGCGCTCCTGCTCTATGCGGCCAACCCATGGCAGCGCGTCTTCACCGAGTCCTCCGGCGCGCACGTATGGATCCACACCAGGGCAGACGCGCCCACCGAGAAGCTGACTGACATCGACGGCGTCGCAGCCTTCTCCGGGCCCTTCCCCACTGCCCCCGCCACCGCCGAAATCCGCGGCGCGAAGGTGTCACTGGAGCTGCGCGGTGCCCCAACCGAACCCCCCAAAGCGGCTCGCCCACTGGTCGACTCCGGACACTGGCTGGAGAACGACGTCCCCAACGGCATCGTGCTCGAGCGATCGGCCGCCGATGCGCTCTGGGTCAAGCCCGGCGACACTCTGCGCGTCCGCGGCAGCGACGGCAGAGATACGACTCTTCAGGTCGTGGGAATCGCGGACACCGCGGAGCCGCGCTTCGTACGTGGTGTGATACCCGGCGTCGCCTGGCTGCCGCCCTCACAGCTGCACCAGGTCGAACCCGACACCCGCCGAGTCGGGCAGACGGTCGGCCTTCGCCTTACCGATCCCCAGGACACCGACTTCGCCGTGCAGCAGGCGGTGACATTGATCGGTGCCGACCAGGTCGCCAAAGTCTCCACCTGGGAGGAGGCGCGGGACGAAGCGGAGGGCGACAACCGCCTCCTGGGACTCCTGCTCGGCTCCTTCGGCCTCGGGGCCCTGCTGGCCGCCGCCCTCGCGGTAACCGGAGCCATCAGCACCCGAGTTCGGGGACATCTCCGGGACATCTCCGTCCTGAAAGCCATCGGCTTCACCCCCGGTCAGGTCGTCCGCGCGTTCCTGGTCGAGCACGCGGCCTTCGCGCTTATCGGCGTGGCCTTCGGGGCGCTCGTCACAGAGACGCTGGGCCCCCGGATTCCCGGCCGCATCGGGGACGCGATGGTGCTGTGGCGCGACCTGCCCGAGCATGCCTGGAGAGTCCTTGCCACGTCACTCGGGGCGGTTCTCGTCATCGCGACAGCCACCGTCCTTGCTGCCTGGCGTGCTGGTCGTGTCTCACCCGTTCCCATCGCCCGGGGAGCCATCAAGAGCGGCCGCCGGCTGTCCAGGACTGCCAGATTCGCTCTGCAGCTGAGAACGCCGCCCGCACTCGTGCTCGGCTGGCGCGGGGCGTTCCACCGCCCGGCGCGCGCCGCGGCGGCCGTGGGGCGGCTCGCGCTCCCGCTGCTGATGATCACGATCGCTCTGGGGGCCTGGTCGACCCTCGACCGCTTCGAAAGCCGACCCGAGGACGTGGGACTCGCCGCGGAACTTCGCGCCAAGCCGGAGGGCATCGACGACGCGACGGCACGCAGGCTGCTGTCCGATCAACCGGGAGTGTCCGCCGCCCACCCGGGCGTCGAGGTCGCGGCGCTCGTCCCTGGCCAGACCAGGACGATCACGCTTCGCGGCCTGGGCACCTTGGGGCACCCCTACCCCTTCACCATTGCTGACGGCCGCACCATCCAGAACTCGGACGAAGCGGTGGCGGGCCAGGGACTTCTCGACCTCCTGGGAGCGGAGGTCGGTGACTGGGTCCGCATGACCGTCGGAGGCAGCCCGCAGGTCCTCCATATCGTGGGCCGCAGCATCGAGCCACAGGACGGCGGCCGCGTGATCTCCACAACCGTCGACACGCTTCGGGAGGGGGACGCCTCGCTGCGGCCCGAGTTCTACAACCTGGTCCTGACGCATGCGGCCGACCCCGAAGCGGTGAGCAGTGCACTGGCCGAGTCCTCAGACGGTGGTCTCGAGGTGCGGAAGAACACCAATCCCGCCGACCAGCTCTCCGCCGCCCGCGGGGTCATCATCGGACTCGTCGGAGTGCTCGCCTTCATCGGTCTGGCCGAACTGTTCACCGTCATCGCCGCGGGACTTCGCGAACACGGCCGCGACCTTCTCGCCCTCAAAGCCATCGGACTGACCCCCCGTCAGATCACCGCGGTGATTGTCACCAGCACGGGGTTCATCGCTGCCGCAGCGGCCCTGACGGGAACCATCCTGGGCGTGTACGTATCGACGTGGCTGATCGACCTTCAGGGGCGATCGAGCGGGCTCGGCGCGGGCATTGCCCAGCCTCCTTCCCCGGGAATGCTGCTCCTGCTCGGCGGAGCCGCCGTCGCCGGGGCGATCGCCGTCTCGACCCTGCCGGCCGCGCGGGCCTCCCGGCGCAGGCTGGCGGACACGCTCAGCGATGTCATGTGAGCTGACGTCACGCCCACCGTCGCCGGGTTCGCGGCTCTGCAGTGGTCGGCGCTGCGCGCGGCCGCTACGGAGTGAGCGACTGCAGATACTTGACCGTCGCCGGATCCGCCGGGAGGAGGGTCTCGATGGCCAGCTCGGCGACAGTCACGTCCATCGGGGTGTTGAAGGTGGAGATGGACGAGACGAAGGACAGCACCCGCCCTTCGTGCTCGATCTGCAGCGGAAGCGCGAAATACGGAGAGGGCACGGATTCCTCCCGGTCCTCGGCGTCGGCGCCGGTTCCCGGAAGGGGATAGGCGGCGACCTCGTCGTACAGCGCGCGCAGCGGCTCGGAGCGGGCCAGAGCGATCTGCCGCTCCATCTGGGCCAGCAGATGACCGCGCCACTCCCGCAGATTGCGGATCCGCGGGGCGAGGCCCTCGGGGTGGAGCGTGATCCGCATGGCGTTGAGGGGCGGGGTGAGCAGATGCTCCGGAAGCCCCTCCAGCAGCATCGCGACACCCCGGTTCGCGGCGACGACCGTGTACGAGCCGTCGACGACGGTCGCGGGATACGGTTCGTAGCCCGTCAGCAGCCGCTCCATCCCCTCACGCAGGGCGCCCATCGACGGATCGTCGAGCGGGGTCTCGGTGAATCGAGGCGCGTAACCGGCCGCCAGCAGCAGGGCGTTGCGTTCCCGTACGGGAACGTCGAGGTGCTCCGCGAGGCGCAGGATCAACTCCTCGCTCGGGCGGGAGCGTCCCGTCTCGATGAAGCTGATGTGCCGGGCGGAGGAGTCGGCCCGCAGGGCCAGCTCCAGCTGGCTGATCCGGCGCCGGTCGCGCCAGCCGCGCAGCAGCGGGCCTACTCCGGTGCCGGACGCGACAGTTGTCATACCCGAAACCGTAGTACGGCACGTCGACGGCGTGCGCAGTCCCTGCGGACGGCGAGCGGGTCAATGTGACCTGCGTCACAAAATTGGGGGGCCTGGGGGTTTGCTGGTTAGGCTCGGCAGCTTCGTATTCATCACAAATAGGACAGGAGTCTGCTTATGTCCGAGAGTCCCTCGGCCTTGGACTCGGACGCCTATGCGCGGCTGTGCTCAGAGCAGCAGCCGCGGCTCGTCGCGTACGCCCGCTCCCTCACCGGCAATCCCTGGCTGGCCGACGATCTCGTCGCCGAGGCGCATTTCCGGGTCTGGCGGCGGTTGTCCTCGGGGCACTCGGTCGATGACGTGCCCGCCTGTCTGGCGACCACTGTGCGTAATCTCGCCGATGCGGACGGGGATCCGGGCCGCCGGATCGCGTACGTCGGACTCCTGTCACGCGTTCTGCGGCAGCTGCCGGAGCGCTGGGTCAAAGCGCTCTGGCTGGCCGAGGCCGAGGATCACCCTCTCGACGTGGTCGGACACCGCGTGGGCGCCGGGCACGGAGCGACGGCGGTACTGCTGCACCGGGCGCAGGAGGGCATGCGGCACGCGTTTTTGCGCGCGCATCCCGGGATACCGGACGACCCTGCGTGCGAGAGGCACTGGAAGCGGATTCCCGCCCATGTGGGCGAGGCCCCGGAGTCACCGCGACAGGCCGGGCAACTGTGCCTCCACCTGGAGGACTGCGCGGACTGTCGCGCCCGGCTGGCCCTGCTGACCTGCGTGAATGACCGGCTGCCCGCGCTGGTCGGCCCAGCGCTGCTGGCACTCGAGAGAGAAGCCCCGGCCGGAACGGGGGTTTCCGGCCGGGGCGGCACAGGGTGGGGGCGCATCGCGTCCCCACGTATAGGTGAACGATAAACCGTCCCGGCCCGTTCCCTGTTACCGGGGGTCAGGCCTGTGATGGACGTAACGTTCCGTTACTGTCCGGGGCCCCTCGACACCACCGTCGCGAGCACCGACGGCAGCGGGTACCAGTCGGCCGAGACCACGCTCGCATAACGGCCCGCCAGCAGGTTCACGCGGTCCCGCGCCTGCGTCTCGGTCGGGTTCGTGCCGTCGATCGCGGGCGCCACGTTGTGTGCGTCCGTCATGACGACGAGGTAGTGGTTCCGGTCGTACCACGAGGTGTCGACGGTCCCGCCCGCGTACGTACCGGCGTCGCCGTCGAAGAGGACGAACCAGGGGCGGATGCCCGCGTCGGCGTACCGGGTGCGGGGATCACCCGCCGCGGCGCCGTGGACGGCCGGGAACGCGGCCGCGTCCCGGAGGCGCCCCGCGGCGGCGAGATCACGCAGATGCATCGCGTACTCACGGTCCGTCCACAGTGAGTCCGCCGGGTTGCTCTCCTCCACTGTGCCGGGGATCAGCTCCACCACGAACTTTCCCGCGAGGGCCGAGCGGGCGGGCCAGCCGTTCGTCCTGACGGCCGTGTCGAGCTCCGGGAGGCCGCCCGCCAGATCGGCCGGACGGAACAGCGCGTCGCCGAGCCGGGCGGAGAGCAGCGCGTCGAGCGCGGCGGGGCCACGGCCGTAGTTGTTCTGGAAGCCGTCCTTCATCTCGACCTTGATGAGGATGGGCCGGTGGCCCGGGTGGGCGTCGTGCCACGCCCTCATGTCCGAAAGGCAGCCGCCGAGGTCCTGGTTTCTGGCCTTGGTGCGCAGCTGGGCGGGGCTGGAGGCGTTCTCGCAATTGTTGTTGCTGCCAAGGGGATTGCTGTGCGAGACCCGCCACGACCGGCCGAACACATTGGTCCAGACGTCGAGTTCGAGCATCCCGGCACCGGAGTCGAGGGCGTCGGCGAAGTACGGGTACTTGGCCTTCTCGTAGGCGTTGTGGACGCCCACCCAGGTGGCGGAGGAGTAGGGCAGCTGCCCCGGATCCACCGAACCGGGCGTGGCCGCCTCTGCCGGCGCGAGCGCGCCCGCCAACAGCCCGGCTGCGACGGTGGCCGTCAGGGCGGCGCGCTTGAGGTTCCCCATGGTCCCCTGCCTTTGCGTCGATTGGGTCGATGCGATCAAGTCGACGGAAGAGTAGGGGAGTTGAGTGAACCAGGGGGAGACGGGGACCGGCCGTTACGGATGCGGCGGATGTGTGCGGGGGAAATCGGTCGCGCCCCGTGAGGTGAGCCGTTAACTTCTGCCTGAGCGCAGCGAGGCACGAGGCGCGAAGGCGAAGGGGAGCCAGGCATGGGGACCGAGGGCGCGCGGACCGACCGTTTGGGCTTGCTGCTCGACCAGTTCGACCACGCCAGGGAGATGGCCCAGGTGCGGCTGACGGGGCTCAGCGACGAGGAGTACCTGTGGGAGCCGGTGCCCGGTTGCTGGTCGATCCGGCGCCGGGGCGAGGCGGCGACGCCCAGGGCGTTCGGACCGGGCGAGTGGGTGCTCGACCTGGGCGCCCCGGACATCCCGGCAAACGAGTACGCCGAGGTTGCCCGGCAGGCCGCCGGCGGCATGACCGTCGCCAAGATCGCCGATGACTGGAGCGTGAGTGTCGAGCGGGTCGAGCAGATCCTCACCCACACCGGTGCGCCGGAGCCTGACGCGACGCCGATCACGACCATCGCGTGGCGGCTGGCGCACCTGCACTTCCAATTCGCGGGCGGATGGGAGTGGACCTTCGGTGAACGGCGGCAGGATCCGAAGCTGATGGTCGACTTCGACCCCTCCGCCGCCTCGACACTGGAGCGGTTCTGGGCGGTGATCGACCGCTGGCGCGACAGCGTCGCCGCGGTCACCGACGAGCAGCTCGACACGGTCGGCTTCTCGCAGTACCCGTACAGCAACGACGCCGACCACCCCTTCATCACCGTGCTGTCGGGGGCCAACCTCGAACTCATCCACCACATGGCCGAGATCGCGTTGCTCCGCGACCTGTGGCGGGCCCGCTTCACCACTTCCGGGTAGGCCCGGGCGCGCCCGCACCCCGTCGCACCGCGTGCGCTCGCCCTCGGTGCGAGGGACCATGGCCGCATGCTTCTCGTACGGGTCGCCGATGTGTCGCGCGACGTCGCCGCCACCTCCGCCCGCTCGCGGAAGATCGCCGCGCTCGCGGGGCTGTTCGCCGAGGCCGAGCCCGATGACGTCGGGCTCGTCATCTCCTACCTCGCCGGGCGCCTCCCGCAGGGCCGTATCGGCATCGGCTGGAGCGTGCTCAAGGAACCCGTACCTCCCGCCGAGGCCCCCAGCCTCACCGTCGCGGACACGGACGCCGCCCTGACCGGGCTCGCGAGCGTCGCGGGACCCGGGTCCCAGGCCGAGCGCAAGCGGCTCGTGCGGGAGCTGATGGCCGCCGCGACCGCGGGGGAGCAGGAGTTTCTGATGCGGCTGCTCATCGGCGAGGTCCGCCAGGGCGCGCTCGACGCGGTCGCGCTGGAGGCCGTCGCGAAGGCCGCCGACGCGCCCGCCGCCGATGTGCGCCGGGCCGTCATGCTCGACGGGTCGCTGCCCCGCGTCGCCCGCGCCCTGCTCGCCGACGGGCCGACCGCCCTGGCGCGGTTCCGGCTGCGCGTCGGTACCCCCGTCCTCCCGATGCTCGCTCACACGGCGAAGTCGGTCACCGAAGCCGTCCAGGCGCTGGAGACGGCCTGCGTCGTCGAGGAGAAGCTCGACGGCATCCGCGTCCAGGTGCATCGCGCCGGTGAGGACATCCGTGTGTACACCAGGTCCCTCGACGACATCACCGACCGGCTCCCCGAAGTCACCGCCGCAGCACGGGCCATGACGAGCGATCAGTTCATTCTGGACGGCGAGGTCATCGCCCTGGACGCGAGCAGCGGACGCCCCGTCTCCTTCCAGGACATCGCCTCCCGCGTCGGCTCGCGCGTCGACGTGGACGCCGCCCGGGCCACCCTCCCCCTCTCGCCCGTCTTCTTCGACGTGCTCGCCGCCGACGGGGAGTCGACCCTCGACCTCACAGGGGCCGAACGGCACACCGTCCTCGCCCGCCTGGTACAGGAGCCGATGCGTGTGCGTCGTACGGTCGTCGAGGACCCGGCGGACGCGGGGCAGATCGCCGACGCCGAGGAGTTCTTCGCCGAGACTCTGCGCCGCGGCCACGAGGGCGTGCTCGTCAAAGCTCTCGACGCGCCCTACACGGCAGGCCGCCGCGGCCGCTCCTGGCTCAAGGTCAAGCCGGTCCACACCCTCGACCTCGTCGTCCTGGCCGTCGAACGGGGCCATGGCAGGCGCACCGGACTCCTGTCCAACCTGCACCTCGGCGCACGCGCCGCCGACGGTACGTACGTCATGCTCGGCAAGACCTTCAAGGGCCTCACCGACGAGATGCTGCGCTGGCAGACGGAGCGGCTGGGGGAACTGGTAACCGGGGACGACGGGTTCACCGTCACCGTCCGTCCCGAGCTCGTCGTCGAGATCGCGTACGACGGAGTCCAGCGTTCCTCCCGCTACCCGGCCGGTGTCGCGCTGCGCTTCGCGCGCGTGCTGCGTCACCGCCCCGACAAGCCCGCCGAGCAGGCCGACACCATCGAACAGGTCCTGGATTCCCGCGCTTGAACCCCGGTCGGCTCAGCGCAGGCCCATCACCTTGCCGGCGAAGGCCGTCAGGTTGTCGACCGTGCGGGCGATCCGTTCGTCCAGGGTGAGAGTCTCCTCGTGCAGGCCGCCGCGCAGCTTCGGCAGCTTCCGTCCGCGGATGTAGAGCGAGCAGGCGAGGTCCGCGCAGAGATACGTGCCCACGGTGTTGCCGTCCCGGCCCGCCGCGCCGGCCAGGGGCGCGGCGAAGAGGGTCACCCCGGACGAGGCGTGCCCTGTGAGGCAGACCTGGCACATGCTGGACTTCACGGCGCTGGTCCGTCCGGTGGAAGGCACCCGGAGGGTGATGCCGACCGGCCCGTCCTCGCGGGGCAGGACGATGTGCGCCCGCAGGGGCGCACCGGGATCGGTCCAGCCGAGGAAGTCGAGGTCGTCCCAGGGGAGTTCGGCGAAATCGGCGGGCAGCTTCATGCGCGTGGCCTCGCCCTTCGTGCAGTTGACGAAGGATCCGCGTATCTGCTTTTCGGTCAGTGCTTCCACCGGTGGAAGGTACACATAGCGCGTTCGGGCGGGCATCCCATTTATGGTGGCCGAAGCCGCGGCCGTTTCCTGAGCCGTTTCCTGAGCCGTTTTCCGAAGGGATCTGGTCATGCCTACAGAGCCGCTGTCGCAGAAGGAGATCGAGGACCGCCTGCGGGAGCTCCCCGGCTGGTCCCAGGAGGGCGACCGCATCGCCCGCGCCTACCGCCTCTCCACGCATTTCGCGGCGACCGCGATGGTCGTGCACATCGCCCAGATCCAGGAGGCGCTGAACCACCACTCGGATCTGACGCTCGGCTACAACACCGTCGCCCTGTCGGTGAACAGCCACGACGCGGGCGGCGCGGTCACCGAGAAGGACTTCGAGCTGGCCCAGCGCGTGGAAGAGATCGCCGCGGGCCACGGCGCGGGCTGACGGGCGGGGCGGGCCGGGCCCCCCGCCCGGCCTCCGACCTAGGTCCTGTCCGGTCGATCAGGCCGGATCAGTGAGCGGGGTCTGGTGCGTGCGATCGCAAGGCGGAGGATGGAGCCGACGCGGAGCGTCGGCGACTGACGCAACGCGGCATGGGGGCACCTCCCGTGCCCGAAGGGCTACGGGGGAGTGCGTGCCAGGGCACGCGAGCCCGGCAAGATCGGCCGGACAGGGCCTAGCCGCGGCGGACCAATTCCATCACCCAGTTCGTCAGCCACGCCTTCTCGCCGTCGACCGAGAAGGCCTGCTCCCATGTCGCCGTGGTCGTGGTGATGTCCGACCAGAGGAAGCGGACCCGTACGTCCTTGCCCTGGTAGGTGTCGTCGCCGTAGAACACACCGCGCCCGTCCGCCCCGAATCCGCCCACCACGGGCGGGTCCAGAACGCCCCGGCGGTCGTTCGACCAGTACAGCGACCACTCCTCGCGCTCGGTGTCGTACAGCCGCAGCGTCAGACCCTTGAAGCCCATCGTCGGGAATTCGATCTCGTCGAAGTTCGCCCCGCCGTCGAAGTGGCGCGACCGCGGCTCACCGCGGTGAACTCCTCCCACCCGCTTCTCTCGTCGAGGAAGTCCTCGAGGCGGCGGTTGGTCACGGTCCACTCGCCCTGCAAGAAGTCGAAGTCAGTCGTGCTCATGAGCGGTCTCCTGTCGTGCCGTCGGGCAGTGAGTCGTCGAGATAGGCGTCGAGATCCGGGCGGTCCGGCGCGAGCATGTGCCGTACCCACGCGTTGCGTTCGTGCTGGATCGGCGGCAGCTCCCAGACGCAGCCGATCCATGGCCGAACGACTCTGTCGAGCCGGACGAAATGGGACGGGTCGCGGTCCGGGCAGTCCAGCGCCGGCTGTCCGGCGGCCGCGCAGCCGAAGTGCAGGACGTTGTCGATGCCGGGCAGCGCCCAGGCGCAAGGGGAGCGCGCGCAACACTTCGAACGCCGGATCCACGCCATCGAACGCATCCGTGAGCAGGCCGCGGCCCGCGGCGAGAACCCCCCGCCCCTCGAACAGATCCTCGACCAGCTCATCGCACCGCTCTACCTACGAGCGATCTTCGGCATCGAACCACCGGCCACCGGCTACCCGGAACTCCTCGTGGACAGACTGCTCAGCAACGCGGGCGAGTCGGAAACGGCCTGAGCGAACGCACCTGAAGCTCCTGACACCGTTCGGTGTCGTTCGGCGAAGCGTCTGCGGGTAACCGGCCGGTTCAGCACGCGGACCGGCTCCCCTGCTCACCGGTGCGAGCGCGGACGTCAGCCGCCCGCCCGGAGTACCGCTGCCACCAGCGGTCCCGCTGACTTGCCTCCGCGCCCGCCCTGTTGCACCACCGCCGCCGCGGCCAGGTCGCCGCGCCACGCGGTGAACCAGCCGTTGGGCTTCTTCTGGCCGTCGACCTCGGCCGAGCCCGTCTTGCCTCCGATGTCCGGGCCCAGGCCCGCCATGGCCTCGGCGGCGGAGCCTGACGTCGCGGTGTAGCTCAGCAGTTCGTGCAGCTGCGTCTGCGCGGACGCGTCCAGCTTGCGCTGGGCCGTCGCGAGCGACCGGTCGTCGACGTCGGGCGAGACCAGATACGGCTGCCGGAAGATGCCGGTCTTGGCCGTCGAGATGATGGACGCGACATTGAGCGGGTTCATCCGTACCCCGCCCTGCCCGATGAGCGATGACGCCATCTGTGCGTTGCTCTGCACCGGCACCGCGCCGTCGAAGCTCGACACCCCTGTCGACCAGTCGTTCAGGCCCAGCCCGAAGACCTGCTGGGCCTGCTTGGTCAGATCGTCGTCGTCGAGCTTCCCCGCCTGCGTGATGAAGGCGGTGTTGCAGGACGCCGCGAAGCTCGAACGGAACGTACCGTTCTTGATCTCGAAGTTCTCCACGTTCTGGAACTTCCAGCCGCCGTACGACGCGTACTTGGGGCACGGATGCTGCTTGTCGATCGACGTGAGGTCCTTCTCCAGCAGCATCGACGCAGTCACGATCTTCATCGTGGAACCGGGTGCCAGGGACCCCTGGAGCGCCGTGTTGTAGCCATGGCCCGAATTGGCCGCGGCGAGGATCTCGCCCGTCGACGGCTTCATGACGACGACGGATGCCCGCTCGCGTTCGCCCACTTCGCGCTCGGCGACCGTCTGGGCGGTCGCGCTGAGCGTGGTCCGCAGCGTTCCGGGTATGCCCTTGGACAGCGTCAGCAGCGTCTTGCTGGGGGGCTGGTCCAGGCTCTCCTCCGCGCGATGCTCACTCTTTTTCGCGCTGTCCCCGCGGACCACCCGCAGTTCGATTCCTGCCTTACCCCCGGCCTTTCTGCCGTACTTTTCCCGCAGGTTGTCCAGGACGGTGCCGAGCGAGGGGTATTTCGCCGTGGTGAGCTCCGCGCCGTTCCGGTCCACTGCCTTGACCGGCGGGTCCCCGGCCCCGTCTGTGACCAGCGTGTCATTCTCTTTGAGGTCCGGGTGCACGACGGACGGCTGCCAGTGGACGAGCGGTTTGCCGTCCTCGGCCCGGACGACTGTGAGCTCGGAGCCGTAGGTGAGGGGCTTGCTCTTTCCCTTGTACGAGACCGTGGCCGAGACCCTGAACGTCACCTTCGGCCCGGACGCCTTGCCGCGGGTCAGCGTCACCTGTTCGATGTGCGCGTCCTTGCGGTACCCGGACAGCGCGGCCCGTGCCGCCGCTGTCCGGTCCGTGAACGCCGAGGCCTTCGCGGCGTCGCCCCGCTGCCAGGCGGTGAGGAACCCGTCGGCCGTGGCCTGGACCTCCGCGGCCTTCACCGGGCCTGCTGTGAGGGTCTTCGCAGGGCGATTGGATGTGCTGTCCTCGCCCGCCGCGTCGCCGCTGTACATGCTGTACCCGGCGAACCCCGCACCGCCCACGACCACCGCGACCACCCCGCCGATCACGGCGGGGTTCGTTCTGCTGCGCGCGGCGCGCCTTCTCTTGCCCACAAGTCCTCCGCTGTCCCCCGCTCCCCAGGCTCCTCACCGGAGGCCCCACCATAGGGGTGGCGGGGTCAACCCCTCAGCCCCCCCCGCAGGACCGCCACCAGGTCCCAGACATGCGGCCGAACGTCGCATACGCGGGCCTAGGGGGGGCGAAGCCCCCGGGGTCCTACCCCCACGCACCCCCACCCGCCGCGTCCCGGGCGAAGGCCGCGAAGTCCTTCGGCTCGCGGCCCAGTACCCGCCGGACCCCGTCCGTCAGCGACGCGTTGTGGCCGTCGAGCAGCATCGTGAACAGCTCCGACAGCCACTCCGACTCCGGTCCGGGGAAGCCGAACTGCTGAAGCATCTCGGTGTATTCCACCCCGGACACCGGGACGTACCGCACGTCGCGGCCCGACGCCCGGCCTATCTCCGCCGCCACCTCGCCGAAGGTGAGCAGCCGCGGTCCCGTCAGCTCATGGACCTGTCCGGCGTGACCGTCCTCGGTGAGCGCCGCGACCACCACGTCCGCCAGGTCGTCGGCGTCTATGAACGGCTCGGCGGTCTCGCCCGCGGGGAAGGGGATCTCACCGGTGAGGACGCCCTCGTACATCGCGCCCTCGCTGAAGTTCTGGGCGAAGAAACTGGCCCGTACGACCGTCAGGTCCAGGCCCGATTCCCGCAGCGCCTCCTCCGCCACCACCGCGTCCGGCTCACCGCGGCCGGAGAGCAGCACCAGACGCCCGACTCCGTTCTCGGCCGCCACCCGGCCGAGGGCCCGCATCGCCTCGGGCGCCCCCGGGGCCGCGAGGTCCGGGAAGTACGCGACGTAGGCCGCGTCCGCGCCCCGCAGTGCGGGTGCCCAGGTCGACTCGTCCTCCCAGTCGAAGCGGACCGATCCCTTGCGCGATCCGGCCCGCACGTTCACGCCGCGCGCCGCGAGGCGCTCCGTCACCCGCCGGCCGGTCTTGCCCGTGGCCGCTGTCACCAACACCGTTTCCTGCTTCAGGTTCTCTGTCATGCCTCAAGGTTCGCGGTCACGGTCTGGACTCTCCATGCTCCAAAGGCTCAATGCCATATGCGTCCGTCTACGCTGAGGACCATGGACGCTCTCGCCGGACTTCTGGACGGACCGCGCGCCAGGGGAGCCTTCCTCCTGCGGATGGTGATGGAGCCGCCGTGGTCCGTACGCATCGAGGACCGGGCCCCGCTGTCCCTGCTCTGCATGACCGCGGGCGAGGCCTGGATCATGCCCGACGACGGTGACCCGGTGCTGTTGCGTCCCGGCGATGTCGCGATCGCACGCGGCCCGGGCCCGTACACCGCGGCCGACCAGGTCACCCGCGAGCCGACGGCGCTGATCGGTCCTGGCGGCACCTGCCACACCCTCCAGGGCGAACCGCTCGCGGAATCCATGCACTTGGGCGTACGCAGCTGGGGCAACGACCCGCACGGCGCGGCCACCATGCTGGTCGGGACGTACCAGATGAAGGGCGAGGTCAGCGCCCGGCTGCTCGACGCGCTGCCCCAGCTGCTCCATCTGCCCGCCGACGTCTGGGACTGCCCGCTGATGCCGGTGCTCGACGACGAGATCTCGCGGGACGAGCCGGGCCAGAGCGTGGTGCTCGACCGGATCCTGGATCTGGTGCTGATCGCCGTGGTGAGGGCCTGGTTCTCGCGTCCCGGCGCCGAGGCGCCCGCCTGGTATCTGGCCATGGGTGACCCGGTGGTGGGCCGGGCGCTGCGGCTGCTTCAGGACGACCCGGCGCACCCGTGGACGGTGGCCTCGCTGGCCGCGAAGTGCGGGGTCTCCAGGGCCGGGCTCGCCCGCCGCTTCAACGATCTGGTGGGGGAGCCGCCGATGGCATACCTCACGGGGTGGCGGCTCGCGCTCGCGGCGGATCTGCTGCGCGACACCGACGCGACGGTCGAGGCGGTGGCCAGAAAGGTCGGCTACAGCGGCTCGTTCGCGCTGAGCGCCGCATTCAAGCGGGTACGGGGCATCAGCCCGCAGGAACACCGCACCGGCGCAGCTTTGCCGGAACGGCAACAAGAGTCGCGCTGACGGCACCGCGGCGCGACGCTGGGGGCATGAGTCATCACCACGACAATCACGACACCACGCATATCGACTGGGACGAGATGAGCGGGCTGCTCGAGCGCAACGCGCAGTTCCAGAGCCCCCTGTACGAGCAGGTGGGCGCCTGGCTGGGCGAGTTGCTGCCGGCGGCCGGGGTCCGGCGGGTGCTGGACATCGGCAGCGGCCCGGGAGTGCTGACCCTGCTGCTGGCCCGGGCGTTCCCGTACGCGGAAGTGGTGGCCGTGGACGCCACCGACCCGCTGCTCGAACGGGCCCGCGCCCGCGCCGAGCGCGCCGGGCTCGGGGACCGTGTCCGTACGCACCATGCCGAACTCCCCGACGGAATCGACGAGTTGGGCGAGGCGGATCTGATCTGGGCGGGCAACTCGCTGCACCACATCGGCGACCAGCGCGCCGCGCTCGGCGGTTTCGCCCGGCTGCTGCGCCCGGGCGGGCTGCTCGCGATCGCGGAGGGCGGACTGCCCACGCGTCAGCTGCCGCGCGACATCGGTATCGGCCGCCCGGGTCTGGAGAGCAGGCTCGACGCGGCCCAGGGCGAGTGGTTCATCGAGATGCGTGCCGGGCTGCCCGGAGCGAAGGACGAGGTCGAGGACTGGCGCGCGCTGATGGCCGCCGCGGGGCTCACACCCAGCGGGACGCGCTCGTTCCTGCTCGACATCCCCGCGCCGGTGCCCGACGCCGTACGCGAACATCTCGTCGGCGCCCTCGACTGGCAGCGCAAGATGCTGGACGGACGGCTGGCGGCGGACGATGTCGCGGTGCTCGACCGGCTGCTCGACCCCGAGGACCCGCAGGGCCTGCTCCACCGCCCGGACGTGTACCTGCTCACCGCGCGCACGGTGCACATCGCACGGCGGGACTGAGTCAGGAACACGGCTCCAGACGCCACCACTGGCCGGAGGAGTCGGTGTCCTCCCACTGCCGCACGTTCGCGCCGTCCTCGGTGCTGCCGCCCTCGACATCCAGCAGCAGACCGCTGATGAAACTGACGACGGTGACGGTGCCCGGCGCGTCCAGGTGCTGCTCGACGATCCATTCCTGGGCGCCGAAGTTGTTGGCCTTCCACTGCTGGATGTTGGCGCCGTTCTCGGTGGAGGCGTTGGCGACGTCCAGCCGCTTTCCGCTGGCGGCGTTCACGAAGTGGTAGAGCCCGCTGCCACCCGGCACGGGATCGATCCGCCACTGCTGGGCCGGGGCTCCGCTGTCCTTGCCCTGCTGGACATTGGCACCGCTGCCCTTGGCTCCGCCGTACACCTCGAGGAGCAGCCCGCTGCCGACGTTGCGCACCAGATAGAGCCCTGGTGCCAGTGCCCCGCTCAATGTTCGTACCTCTCGGTCGGCCCTGTCGCGTTCGCGCTGACCGATCGTACGAGAGGGGTTGGGCGAGGCCCTCGCCGGACGCCTGACGGCGGCGAGGGCGACGCCTTCCGGTGAAGCCGTGCCGGCCTCAGTGCACGCGGACCTTGAGGTTCGGCGAAACGGTGCCGCCGCCGACGATCCGGAGCGTGTTGCGGCCCTTGAGGCCGAGGTAGACCCGCATCTTGTAGGTCGACCTCTGCGTGAGGTTCATGGAGGCGGGCAGGGTGACCCACTTGCCGCTCTGCTTCTGCTGCAGCGTGACCCGGGTACCCGGCGCCAGATGCCTGGCCTTGCCGTACACCCGGAACTCCTGCCACGCCTGGACGCCGTCGGTCGTGGCTCTCGCCGTCAGCGTGGGTCGTTCCTGGGCCGGTCTCGCGCTGTCACGGCCGGTGTCCGTCGCCGGTGGCGCGGGGGAGACAACGGCCATGGCCACTCCGACCGAACCGGCCAGCACGGCGGCCGTCGCGATTGCGGTCACCGACGCACGCTTGAAACGCTCCATGGGATCACTCCAGGGGAAGGGGGACTGCGGATCACCAACCCTAGGCATATGGGGCGTAAATATGAGGAATCGACGCGCTCGCCGTGAAACGGCCTTCGGCTGCGTTACGGGTCAGTCGCGTCCTCGCCCGACCGGTCGCCGCCCGGGCAGTGCGGCATACCTCGCGAAGGCCTCCCGGCAGTCGGGAACGAAAGGCCACTGATCCAGTGCCTCCCGCAACGCGGGTTCGGGCAGCCAGGCGTGCCACGCGATCTCCCGCGGGTCCGGCGTCAGGGCGTCCTCGATCACGGCCTCGTGCAGGCCGAGCCAGTACGGGCTGATCGTCCCGCGGCAGAGGAATTTGAGGACGAACCGGACCGGGACTCGTATCCCGGCTTCTTCGGCGAGTTCCCTTCCGGCGGCGTCCGCGTAGGACTCGCCCGCCTCCACCGCCCCGCCGAGCATCCAGTTGTACTGGCCCGGGAAGCGCGCGGCGCTCTCCGGTCGCCGGTGCACCAGGATCCGGCCCGTCGCGTCCCGGCATACGACGGTTGCCACCCGGTGCAGCCACCGGTTGCGGATGGCCTCGTCCCGGTCGACCGCGCCAAGCTCCCGGTCCTGCTCGTCCACGCGTTCCACCCGTTCGGACACCATGCCGGTCACCGGCCGCCGGAGACCCTCAGGACCGTGCCCGTCGTGTACGACGCGTCCGGCGACAGCAGCCAGGCGACCGCCGCGGCGATCTCCTCCGGTTCTCCCGGGCGGCCGAGTGGGATCGTGGTGGCCGCCTTGGACGGGCGGTCGGGGTCGCCCATGGTGGCGTGCATGTCGGTGTTGATGACGCCGGGCGCGACCGCGTTGACCCGGATGCCGTCCGGGCCGAGTTCCTTGGCCAGGCCGACCGTCAGGGCGTCGGTGGCCGCCTTCGTCGCGGCGTAGTGGACGTACTCGCCGGGGCTGCCCAGCGTTGCCGCCGCGGAGGAGATGTTGACGATGGCGCCGGAGCCGAGCGCCGCCATGTCGCGGGCGGCCCGCCGACAGCACAGCAGGTAGCCCAGGAGGTTCACCTCGATCACCCGGCGCAGGTCCGAGGTGCGGGTGTCGGTGAGTCTGCCGAGCGGGCCGGTCACTCCGGCGTTGTTGACCAGGCCGGTCACCGGGCCGAGTTCGCGTGCGGCGGTGTCGAACAGCCGCTCCACGTCGGCTTCTTCGGACACGTCCGCCCGCACCGTGACGCAGCGGGCGCCCGCCGCACGTACAGCGGCCGCGACCTCGTCCGCCGCCGCGCTGTCGCTGACGTACGCCAGGGTGAGGTCGTGGCCGTCGGCCGCCAGCCGGACGCATGTCGCTGCGCCGATACCCCGGCTGCCGCCTGTGACGATCGTGACCGGACGTGACACGTGCTGCCTCCTGACCGTGCCCCTGGCTGCTGAACAGCAGCCAGGGGCACGCCCTTTGCGTCGATCAGGGACGTCAGTTCCAGTCGAAGCCGTCCGGGTCGGGGCCCAGTCGCTTGCCCTCGTCCAGAGCGGCCATCGCCAGCATGTCCTCGTCGTCCAGCTCGAAGCCGAACACGTCGAAGTTCTCGGCGATACGCGACGGAGTCACCGACTTGGGAATGACCACGTTCCCCGTCTGCAGGTGCCAGCGCAGCACCACCTGGGCGGGCGTCCTGCCGTGCTTCTGCGCGATCGCGACGACCGTCGGGACCTCCAGAAGGCCCTTGCCCTGGCCCAGCGGGGACCAGGCCTCGGTGCGGATGCCGTGCTCGGCGTGGAAGGCGCGCAACTCCGCCTGCTGGAGCTGCGGGTGCAGCTCGACCTGGTTGACGGCCGGTACGACGCCGGACTCCTCGATGATGCGACTGAGCTGCGGCGCCTTGAAGTTGGAGACGCCGACCGCCTTCGCGCGGCCGCTCTGCTCGATCTCGGTGAATGTCTTCCAGATCGTGAGGTAGTCCTCGCGCATCGCGCGCGGCCAGTGGATCAGGTAGAGGTCGACATGGTCGAGGCCCAGCTTCTTCAGCGAGGCGTCGAACTCACGCAGGACGGCGTCACGCGTCCACGTCACGGACGAGCCGTTCCACAGCTTCGTCGTGATGAAGAGTTCCTCGCGGGCGATTCCGGAGGCGGCCACGGCACGTCCGGTGCCCTCTTCGTTCTCGTAGATGGCCGCGGTGTCGATGCTGCGGTAGCCGGCTTCCAGAGCCGTGCCAACCGCCTTCGCCGCCTCGTCGTCGGGCACCTGCCAGACACCGAAGCCGAGCTGCGGCATCGCGACGCCATTGTTGAGGGTGAGGGAGGGGACCTTGCTCACGAGCGGTCGATCCTTACGTCGTCGGTTGGTACGCCCATCGTCAACGATCACTTTCGCAGACGCATTCCCGACGCCGAAGTTGGCCTGATACAGCTCCGGCCTTATCGGTCCGGACCATTGACCACTTCTCCTCAAGACGCAACCCTATGGCACGTAACTGAACGCCGGACATTCATGTGAACGAAAGTTCAGTCCCGCTCCACCCATGCGTCACTGGGCAATCACTCCTGAATCACTCCTGACCCCCACATCTCAGGAAGGCAGGTACTCGCCAACGCCCAGTTCTACGGCTGGGCCCTGCGCAACCGCGACGCCCTGCTGCCCGGCCGTCAGCAGATCGCCGCCGCGCGCGCCGCGGTCGAACGATGGCGGACCCGGCTGGACCTCGTCTGGGTCGTGCCCGACTACGTCGACGGCATCGCCAAGCCCTGCATGGGCGGCTGGGGCGCGCTCTCGCTCACCGTGGCACCCGACGGCACGGTCCACCCCTGCCCGGCGGCCGCTTCCCTGCCCGGCCTGGACGCCCCCAGCGTCAAGGACCACTCCCTGGAGTGGATCTGGCGCGAGTCGAGGTCCTTCAACCTCTACCCCGGCGAGGAGTGGATGCAGGACCCGTGCCGCAGCTGCGAGCTGCGCACCAAGGACTTCGGCGGCTGCCGCTGCCAGGCGTACGCCCTGACCGGCGACGCCACCCGCACCGATCCGGCCTGCCGTCTCTCGCCGGACCACGCGTTCGTACGCGATCTCGTCGACCGCCCGCGCCTCCCCGTGCCGGTGGCCGCACCCGCGTACGCCTACCGCAAGGAAGGACCATGAAGCGATCAACTCCCCTGCTGCTGGCGGCCGCTCTCCGAGGCGACGGCCCTGGCGGCGTCGCCGGGGCGGCGCGGCTCGAGGCACGAGTCTTCGCCGACCGCTGCCCGGCGCGGAACTCCTGCCCCGTGCCCGGCAGTTCACGTCAGTGGTAGAGCGCGTCCACCTCGACCGAGTAAGCCGCCTCGATCGCCTTCCGCTTGAGCTTCAGCGAGGGGGTGAGCAGACCGTGCTCCTCGCTGAAGGGATGCGCCAGGATCCGGAACGTACGGATCGACTCGGGCTTGGACACCAGGGTGTTGGCGGCCACCACGGCCCGGCGGATCTCCATCTCCAGATCCGGGTCGCGCACCAGCTCGGCCGGCGGCAGGGGAGCCTTGTTCTGCATGGCGAGCCAGTGGTCGACGGCCTCCTGGTCCACGGTGACCAGTGCCGCGATGTACGGACGGTCGTTGCCGACGACGATGCACTGCGCCACCAGCGGATGGTTACGCACCCGCTCCTCAAGGCCCACGGGCGAGACGCTCTTGCCGCCCGAGGTCACCAGGATCTCCTTCTTGCGCCCCGTGATGGTCAGATAGCCGTCCTCGTCGAGCGCCCCGAGATCGCCGGTGGCCAGCCAGCCGTCGTGCAGTACGGCATCGGTGGACTTCGGGTCGCCGAGATAACCGCCGAAGATGTGCGCTCCGTGCAGCCACACCTCGCCGTCCTCGGCGATGTGCACCGTGGTGCCGGGGATCGGCTGGCCGACCGTGCCGTAGCGCGTGCGCTCCGGCGGGTTCGCGGTTGCCGCCGCCGTCGACTCGGTGAGTCCGTATCCCTCGAAGACGGTCACACCCGCGCCCTCGAAGAAGAGCCCGAGCCGCCGGTCCATGCCCGAGCCGCCGGACATCGCGTGCCGTACGCGGCCGCCCATCGCTTCACGGACCTTGCCGTAGACGACCTTCTCGAAGAACTGGTGCTGCATGCGCAGCCCCGCCGACGGTCCCGGGCCGAGCCCGAAGGCCCGGTGCTCCATGGCTTCCGCGTATCTCACCGCGACGTCGACGGCCTTGTCGAAGGGGCCCGACTTCCCGTCGGCCTCCGCCCTGCGGCGCGCGGCGTTGAAGACCTTCTCGAAGATGTACGGCACAGCCAGGATGAACGTCGGCCGGAACGCCGCCAGATCCGGCAGCAGCGCGCTCGCCTGCAGCACCGGCTGATGGCCGAGCTTGACCCGGCCGCGCACCGCCGCGACCTCGACCATCCGCCCGAAGACATGGGCGAGCGGCAGAAAGAGCAGGGTCGAGGCCTCGTCGCCGGGTTTGGAGTGGAACACCGGCTCCCAGCGTTCGATCAGGGTGTCGGTCTCGAACATGAAGTTGGCGTGGGTGATCACACAGCCCTTGGGGCGGCCGGTCGTTCCGGACGTGTAGATCACGGTGGCGATCGAGTCGGGAGTCACCGCCCGCCGGTGGCGGTGGACCACCTCGTCGTCGATGTGCGCGCCCGCCTCCAGCAGCTCGGCGACGGCCCCGGCGTCCAGCTGCCACAGCCGCTTCAGCTGTGGCAGCCGGTCGATGACCGAGCCGATGGTCATGGCGTGGTCCTCGTGCTCGACCATGCACGCCGAGACCCCGGAGTCGTGCAGCATCCAGAAGACCTGCTCGGCGGAGGAGGTCGGATAGACCGGCACCGACTGGGCGCCGACGGTCCACAGCGCGAAGTCGAAGAGCGTCCACTCGTAGCGCGTAGGGCACATGATCGCGACGCGGTCCCCGAACCGCACACCGTGCGCCAGCAGCCCCTTGGCCAGGGCCAGCACCTCGTCGCGGAACTGCCCGGAGGTCACGTCCTGCCAGTTGCCCGCGGCATCCTTGCGTCCGAGGGCGACCCGCTCGGGATCGTCCTCGGCATGGTCGAAGACCGCGTCCGCAAGTCCGCCTACCTGAGGCGCCGCGGCCATGGGTGGGACAGTGAACTCGCGCAATGGCCTGCTCCTTGTGGCGCTCCCCGCACAGCGCCGTGACGCTACCCCACCCCGCCGCGGGGCGGGAGAGGCTTCATGAACTGTGGACGAATGGGCATCACCACAGGTCAGGCGCAGATGTCCGGCAACATGGTGCAGGCCCGGGCGAGGTTCTGACCCCACGGTAAGTACGCCGGGCCGGAATCTCCACCGAATCTGTACGGTGCGCTCACCGTCGCTCTACGGGTGCGGGGCCTTGGTCCGTACCTGTGCCGTCGATGCGGTCGGCCGGACGGTTGTGATCGTACCGAAGGCCGCTGCGCCGAACGTCGTCGGCCGCGACACCGCAGCCCTCGTCAGCGCGCTGTCACCCACCGCGGTGCAGTCGGTCCCCGCCCGCGAGGATCGACGCCGCCAGAGCGTCCGCCGCCCCCCGCGCCTCCCGGTCCGCTCCCGTACGGCGGCCGTGGAGCAGGACGAAGTCCACATCGCCGAGCTCGGGCAGACCCGCACGGGCCGGAACCGGGACGAGGCCCGGCGGAATCAGCCCGCGGGTGTGGGCCATCACGCCGAGCCCGGCCCGCGCCGCCGCGATCAGACCGCTCAGGCTCGTACTCGTACAGGCGATGTGCCAGGCGCGGCCGTCGGCCTCCAGGACCTCCAGAGCGCGGGCCCGCGTGATCCCCGGCGGCGGGAAGACGATCAACGGGACCGGGCGGTCCGGGTCCAGCCGCAACTGCGGGGCGCCGATCCAGGTCAGGGTGTCCTGCCAGACCAGCTCGCCGTGCGTGTCACCCGCCCGCCGCTTGGCCAGCACCAGATCGAGCCGGCCCGCCTCCAGCCGCTCGTGGAGGGTGCCCGACAGTTCGACCGTGAGTTCCAGGTCGACCTCCGGGTGATCGCGCCGGAACGCCTGAAGGATCTCCGGGAGCCTGGTCAGTACGAAGTCCTCGGAGACCCCGAAACGCAGCCGTCCGCGCAGCCGCGTCCCCGCGAAGAACGCGGACGCGCGCTCGTGCGCCTCCAGGATCGTCCGGGCGAAACCGAGCATCGCCTCGCCGCCCTCGGTCAGCTCCACGCTGTGCGTGTCCCGGGTGAACAACGGGCGCCCGGTCGCCTCCTCCAGCCGCCGCACATGCTGGCTCACCGTCGACTGGCGCAGACCGAGCCGACGGGCGGCCTGGGTGAAGCTCAGGGTCTGGGCGACCGCGAGGAAGGTACGCAGCTGGGCCGGGTCGTACATCCCTCGAGGCTAACGCGTCATCGCGATCCGTGATGACAGTCAGAGCGGTATACGGGATTCCCGATCGCCCCTCTCGACGGCAGCATGGAGAGGGCGCGTCCCGAACCGAGAGCAAGTGGAGCACATGAGCCGCCGCACGTTGAAGCTGCCGTCCTGGCTGCCGATCGATCCGTACATCCTGGCGCTGCTCGGGACGGTGGTCCTCGCGGCACTGCTCCCGGCGTCGGGAACGGCGGCGGACATCGCGGGCGGAGCGTCGACCGGGGCGGTCGCCCTGCTCTTCTTCCTGTACGGCGCGCGACTGTCCACCCGCGAGGCCCTCGACGGGCTACGGCACTGGCGGCTCCACCTGACCGTCCTGGGCGCGACCTTCCTCGCCTTCCCGCTCCTCGGCCTCGCCGCCCGAAGCCTCGAACCGCTGGTGCTCACCCCGCAGCTCTACAGCGGCCTGCTCTTCCTCTGCCTCGTCCCGTCGACGATCCAGTCCTCGATCGCCTTCACCTCCATCGCCCGCGGCAACGTCCCCGCGGCGATCTGCGCGGGCTCCTTCTCCAGCCTCGCGGGCATCGTCCTGACCCCGCTCCTCGCGGCTCTGCTGCTCGGCGGGACGGGGGGCGGCTTCTCCGCGGACTCCCTGCTGAAGATCGTCCTGCAACTGCTTGTGCCGTTCCTGGCAGGGCAGTTGGTCAGGCGATGGATCGGCGGCTTCCTGCTCCGTCACAAGAAGGCGCTCGGCTACGTCGACCGGGGCTCGATCCTGCTGGTCGTCTACACGGCCTTCAGCGAAGGCATGGTCGCGGGCGTCTGGCACCAGGTCACGCCCCTGCGCCTCGGCGCGCTGCTCCTGGTCGAGGCGCTGCTGCTGGCGGCGATGCTCGCGCTGACCTGGTACGGCGCGAAGCGGCTCGGCTTCGGCCGGGAGGACCGGATCGCGATCCAGTTCGCGGGCTCGAAGAAGAGCCTGGCGGCTGGGCTGCCGATGGCGAGTGTGCTGTTCGGGGCGCAGGCGGCTGTGGCGGTGCTGCCGTTGATGCTTTTCCATCAGATGCAGCTGATGGTGTGCGCGGTCATCGCGAAGCGGCGGGCGCGGGACGCGGTGACCGCGGTGCCGTTCCCCCACCCCGCCCTTCCCGATGTTCGTAAGTAGGTGTTCTGTCCCGCCCGGTGTCTGACCGGGCGGGACACACTGCCGTCTCTGCGCCTGCGAGTGGCTGGTCAGTTCACCAGCAGGTCGACCACTCCCGTCAGGTCCTCCTCGCCGCTGCCCTCGGCCAGGCGGCGGCGCATCAGCTCGAAGTAAGGGCTGAGCAGTTCCGGGCTGACACCCTGCTGCTCGGCGGTGCTCAGGAAGGTAGACGTGCCGGCCACCTGCATGGCGAGGTTGGAGACGACGCCCTTGGTGTAGTCGCCGCTTCGCAACTGGTCGGCGGTCTGGTGAACTGCCGGGGCCATCGCGACGAGCCAGTCGGCGAGCAGCGGGGCGAGCGCCGCGGGGTCGATGTCCTCCTTGCGGATCAGGGCGAAGGCGTGCGCGGCGCCGGCGAACATCCCGTACATGGCGCTGAGAAGGGCCACGTCGTGCAGGGCCGCGAAGCCCGCGTCCTCGCCGACGTAGGTAGTGCCGACCGGGACGCTCAGGGTCTCCTGGTGCCGCTCGAACAGCTCCCGCGAGCCGCTGTAGAAGACGTAGCCGCCGGTTTCCGGGACGCCGATCATCGGAGGGACGGCCATGATCCCGCCGTCCAGGTAGCGGGCGCCGCGCTCGCGGGCCCACTCGGCGCGGGCGCGGGCCTGTTCGGGGGTGCTGGTGGTTAGGTTGACCAGGTCCCTGTCGGCCAGGTCGGTGCCGGCCAGCACTTCATCGACCGAGGTGTCGTCCAACAGGCAAAGGACGATCAGGGTGTTCGCTGCGACTGCCTCAGCGGCGGTGTCCGCGACCTTTGCACTCTCGGTGGCGAGCGCTGCGGCGCGGGCTGGGGTGCGGTTCCAGACGGTGAGTGGGTGGCCGGCGGCAAGCCAGGTGCGGGCCAGTGCGGTGCCCATCGCGCCGAGGCCCAGCATCGTGACGGGAGTCTTCTCAACAGTGTTCTGTGCCATGCTGATTAGGCTGGTCACAGGTCCGGAGGCGATCAAGTACGCACTTGGTAGTGGGTGGTTACCTCGGGGTGAGCGAGCACGTCAGAAGGATGGGGCATGACGACGCTGAACCGGCCGGGCACACCAGACGGACACGTCTGCGGGATCGATACCACGATGGAGGTGATCGGCGGCAAGTGGAAGGTGCTGATCCTCTGGGCGCTCCACGAGCATCCCCACCGTCGCTTCGGCGAGCTGCGTCGACTGCTTCCGGGGATCACCGAGAAGGTGCTGGCCTCTCACCTGCGTGAGCTGGAAGCGGACGGCGTCGTGCACCGCGTTTCCTACGACGAGGTACCGCCCCGCGTCGAGTACTCGCTGACCGAGGACGGCATGCGCCTCAATGACGCACTCCAGCCGCTGGCCGCCTGGGGCCGCGAGCGGCCTGCCATTCGACGGCTGGAGGAGAAGGCGGGCTAGGGTCTGTTGTGAACGTGCTGGTCACAGCCACTGTCCATCAGGGCTCCGCCGGGACCGCAACGGCGACGAGCGGCAGGACGCAAAGCAGCCCCGCCCATGCGCCACGGGGGAAGCACACGAACGGGGCGGTTGCCGACGCGCTGAACTGTTAATTCCCGTCCGGTCCGGGGTCGAGAGCGTCAACGGCCATGGTCAGTCCGTCCCCGAGACGTAGGCTTCGCGCGCCTCGTCCAGCTCCTGGGCGAACTCAGCGGCAATCTTCGCCGCCTGCCTCTCCACGGCGCTCACTATGTCGTCAAGGGTCTGCGCCCCGTACTAACGCTGCTGAGCGCTGCTGCCTGTTTAGTCTCCACACTCTCTGTAGAGAGCAGCGAGTTCCCGTTGTCCCTGCCGGTGATCGGTGCTAGCTCTTCCGTCCCCACACCTACTGTAGGGAGCAAGGAATTCCCGCGCACCTGGGCTGAGCGTTTGACCTGCGACGATGCCGACATGACCCGTGGGGCAAAGCCCCCACACCCCCGAAGCGCCCGCTTCGCGGCGCGAACTGAACGCCTCCCGGCGCGCGACCTCTCGGCGCGGGGGGACCGACAAACGTCACCTCGCAAGGGGGCCGTGGAGCGGGTGGAGTCGGGACGTAGAGCGTGATTTGTGGCGCACGTACGCCCGCGCCCCGCGGCAGACCAGAGACGCGCCGTAAATCATGCAGTCCCGGCTCTACCCCGGAGCGGCCCCCAAACGGCGCCCCCGCGGCGCCGGGCAGCCCCGCGGCCCGCATCACGGACCCGCCCACCCCGCCGCACTGGGCAACCCCCCCCGCCCCAACCCCATCCCCCCGACTGGCAAGATCGCCAGGTGACGACGTACGCGACACGCCCCCACGGCCCTCACCGCCCCCGCCCCTGCACCCTCGTCGTATGCCGCGGGTGCTGCTGTGGCGACCCGCGCAAGAACCCCGGCACCGACCACGACGGGCAGTTGGCCCGGCTGCGCGAGGCCGCCGCGGGCTCCGGTGGGCGGCTGGCCGTCCGTACGAGCGACTGCCTCGGTCCCTGCGGACAGGCGAACGTGATCGTGGTTCAGCCCACCACCGAGGCCCGCCGCCGGGGAGCCCGTGCGGCCTGGATCGGCTGGGCGCTCGACGACGACGCGACGGACGACGTGCTGGAGTGGGTCGCCGCCGGCGGTCCCGGCGTGGCCGAACCCCCCGCCACCCTCGCGCTCCAGATGATCCCGCCGCCCTCCGAGGCCCGTCGCCGGGCCCGCTGACCCACCGTCACAAGCGGGCCGCCGCCTCGTTCACCCAGTCTTCGTCCAGACGTCCCCGCTCCGGCCCCGCCGTGCCCGGCCCCTTCGCCTAGCGTGCTCACCGTTCACCCCGACGAAGGCACCCCGACGAACGCACCGCGGAGACGTCCATGTGCAGTCCCCTCCACCAGCCCGACGGTCCCCTCCCCGCCGCCAGTCGTCGCACGTTCCTGCGTGCCACCGGACTCACGGGCGCCGCCACCGCGGCCGCGGCAGCGGGACTCGCCACCGCCACGCCCGCCGCAGCGGCGCTTCCCCAGCAGAAGTCCGCTGACAACGTTGCCAGTTGGCGTCCCGACCCGGACAGCCAGAGATTCACCTTCGTCGTCATGCCGGACACCCAGTACCTCTTCGACGGCGCCAGTATCCACGCCGCCCCCGTCAAGGCCTCCCTGCGTTACATCCTCGACCACGGCCGCGACGAGAACATCGTCTTCCTCTCCCACCTGGGCGATCTCACCGAGAACGGGCAGCCGGGCGAATTCGGGCCGCTGAGCGAGGCGTTCGAGCTCCTGGACCGGCGCCGTGTCGGCTACAGCGTCGTCGCCGGCAACCACGACATCAAGTCCTCGACCGACGACCAGCGCGGCCGCACCCCCTACCTGGACGCCTTCGGCCCGCAGCGCCTGCGCCGGCTCCCCACCTTCGGCGGCGCCACGCCCGACGGCTACAACACGTACCACCTCTTCCGCGCAGCCGGCCGTGAGTGGCTGGTCCTCGCCCTGGACTGGCGGCCCTCCGCGGCCTCGCTCGCCTGGGCCAGGGGCGTCATCGCCAAGCACCCCAGAACTCCGGTCATCCTCACCACGCACGAGCTCGTGTACGCGGACGAGTACGGCGACGAAGCCGAGTTCTCCGCGCACGGCAAGCACCTGTGGGACGAGCTGATCGCCGAGAACGACCAGATCTTCCTGACCCTCAACGGCCACTACTGGCCCGCTGCCCGCACCACCCGCACCAACGCCGCGGGCAACGACGTACATCTGCACATCACCAACTACCAGAACCGTTACTACGGCGGCAGCGCGATGATCCGCCTCTACCGGTTCGACCTCGCCAGGAACACCATCGACGTCGAGACGATCTCCCCGTGGATCCTCGGCCGCGCGGGTGAGGACCTCAATGAGCTCGAGCGCCGCGAGATAGAACTCACCGGTCCCCAGGACTGCTTCTCCGTCCCCGTCGACTTCGAGAAGCGTTTCGCGGGCTTCGCGCCCGTCCCGCCGCGCGGCCCCCGCCCCGCTGCGAGGATGCTCGTACCCGGCACCGTCGCCTACTGGCGTTTCGACGGCTCCCACCCCGAAGGCTCCCCGGCCGACCCCGCGCTGCGCGTCCCCGACCTGTCGGGTCACGGCAACGACCTCACCCGCGAGCCCGTCCCCGGCTCCCCGGCCGACGCCCTGCGCTGGTCCGCCGGCCACCACCCCGACCAGCCGGGACACGGCAGTCTCTACTTCGACGGCGGCAAGCCCCCGCTGCACGGTGCGTATCTGCGTACCGCCAAGGACGCCCCGCTCAACGCCAAGACCTTCCGCGCCGGTTACACCATCGAGGCCTTCCTCAGGCTCCCCGCCGACTGGGACGCCGGACACCACGCCTGGGGCTCGATCCTCAGCCGCCGCGGCACGCTCGGCGCCGCGGGCAAGACCGCGGGCGACCTGGAAGAGCCCGTCGCCACCCTCTCGCTCTCCGACGGACCGGGCCTCCAGTGGGCGGCCGCGCCACTGAACCAGCCCGGCCTGGTCACCAACTGGAGCCATGAGCTGGAGCGCGAGCGGTGGTGGCACGTCGCCGTCGTCAACGACGCGAAGCACACCACGATGTACGTCGACGGCTGCCAGGTCGCCCGCAACCCCTCCACCGCCACCACCGGACTCGGCACGGTCGGCCTGCCCTGGCTGCTGGGCGGCTACGAGTACGGAGGCACCCTCGACCAGCTGATGCACGGCTGGCTCGGCGACATCAGGATCGTCGAACGCGCCCTGCCCGTACGTGACTTCATGAACGCCTGATCTTTCGCCCCTTCCGCAGGCCAAGGAGAAACACCATGCCGAGACCCATCCAGCCCCTGCCGCGCTGGGCGGACCCCGAGGTTCCCGCCGACTCCCTCGACCCGCAGGGGCTCTCGCGACGCGGACTGCTGCGCAGCGCGGGCCTGTTCGGCGCCGCCTTCGCCGGCGGCGCCCTCCTCGCGCCGACCGCGGCCGAGGCCCACACCCCGTCTCTCGGCGACCCCGCGCTCTCGTATCTCGTCGGCGACCACCATGTGCACTCGGTCTACAGCCATGACGCGAAGTACACCTTCTCCCAGCTCGCGGGCGCGGCATCCCGCTACGGCCTGGACTGGATGGTCCTCACCGAGCACAGCAACATAGGCCACCACAAGGCGGGCGGCGCCCTCGCCGAGCACGAGGAGATCCTCAAGGCCCGTGCCGAGAACAAGCGCATGCTGCTCTTCCAGGGCCTGGAGTGGTACATCCCCGGCGCCGAGCACGCCACCGTCTTCTCCCCGCCCGGCCGCCACGAGGTCGAGCTGCTCACCCGCTTCGAGCAGGCCTACGACGGCAAGCTCCTCGGCTACACCGCCGGCAGCCCCAGCCACCCGGACACCTCTCGCAACGAGGCCCACGCCGTCAAGGCGCTCCAGTGGCTGGAGCAGCAGCGCCGCTGCGGCTACGTCGACGACGTCCTCGTCCTCGCCAACCACCCGCTGCGGCTGGGCATCGACTCCCCGCACGAGATGCGCGCCTGGCGCGACGCAGCCCCCGGCATCATGATCGGCATGGAGGGCGCGCCCGGCGCCCAGGCCGCCGCATCGCCCGGCCGCAACGCCCCGAACAGTATCCGCGGCGACTACGAGAACTCTCCCTCCGAGAACTCCTTCGCCGGCTACCCGCGTGAGGCCTACCGGACCTACGGCGGCTTCGACTGGGCGACCGCGACCGTCGGCGGTCTGTGGGACGCCATGCTCGCCGAGGGCCGGCTCTTCTCGGTCACGTCCAACTCGGACGTACACCGGGTCACCTTCGACACCTGGCGCAACGGGGACTGGCTGCCGGGCCAGAACTTCGACAACACCGGGCGGCTCCCGGACCCGGTCGACACCACCGAGCCGCAGCCCGGCAGCGACTTCTGGCCGGGCCAGTTCAGCCGTACGCACGTGGGTGTGACCCGCTACGGCTACCGGCACGTAATGGCCGGGCTGCGGGCCGGCCGGGTCTGGGTCGACCACGGCCAGCTGCTCGACGGCATCGACGTACGGGTGAACAGGGAGCACGGCATCGGCCGCGGCGTGACTCTGGGCGGCCGGCTGCGGGTACGCCGCGGCGAGAGGATCGTCCTCAACGTCACCGTCACCACCGCCACCCGCCCCAACCACCACGGCGAAGTGCCTCGGCTCGCCCACCTCGACGTGATCCGCGGCGCGGTGTGCGGCCCTGCCGCCGACCGCGACGAGTGGCGCGCACCCGACACCAAGGTCGTGCACACGGCCGATGTCGGGGGCCGCACGGGCCGGTACACGCTGCGCATCCCGCTGGGGAAGGCCGAGGAGTCCTTCTACGTACGGCTGCGCGGCAGCGACGGCAAGCGCAACGGCCCCGGCTTCCTGGGCGCGGCGATCGACCCGCACGGCCCGATTCCGCACGAGCCGGGCAACGGCGACGCGTGGGCGGACACCTGGTGCTACACCAACCCGGCCTTCGTGGACGTCGTCCGCTGACGAAGAGCACACGGAGGGACCCGGCCGGCGCAGGGGATCGCTCCCCGCCGGCCGGGTCCTTGTCCCGGCCGGCGCGGGGGCGCTTCAGACCCCGGTGCCCAGGGCGATGCGCTCGTCGCCCGCGTAGACGTTCATATTGGCGCCGCGCAGAAAGCCGACCAGGGTCAGACCCGTTTCGGCGGCCAGGTCGACGGCGAGCGAGGATGGCGCGGAGACCGCGGCCAGCACCGGGATCCCGGCCATGACCGCCTTCTGCGCCAGCTCGAACGACGCGCGCCCCGAGACCAGAAGGATCATCCGGGACAGCGGCAGCCGGCCGTCCCGCAGGGCCCGGCCGACGAGCTTGTCGACGGCGTTGTGGCGGCCGACGTCCTCCCGTATGTCGAGCAGCTCGCCCTCCTCGGAGAAGAGCGCCGCCGCGTGCAGACCGCCGGTCCGGTCGAAGACCCGCTGTGCCGCCCGCAGCCGGTCGGGGAGGGCGGCGAGCAGCGAGGGCTCGACGCGGACCAGGGGTGTGTCGGCGATCGGGAAGCGGGCGGTGGTGCGTACGGCGTCGAGGCTGGCCTTGCCGCACAGACCGCAGGAGGACGTGGTGTAGACGTTGCGCTCAAGGGTGATGTCTGGCACGGGCACACCTGGCGCGAGCTGCACGTCCACCACGTTGTAGGTGTTGGTGCCGTCGGCCGTGGCCCCGGCGCAGTACACGATCGACCGCAGCTCGTCCGCGGACCCGAGCACACCCTCGCTGACCAGGAAGCCCGCCGCGAGTGCGAAGTCGTCGCCCGGGGTGCGCATGGTGATCGCGAGCGGTTTGCCGTTGAGGCGGATCTCCAGGGGCTCCTCGGCCACGAGGGTGTCCGGGCGGGACGAGACGGCGCCGTCCCTGATGCGGATGGTGCGGCGGCGCTCGGTGACCCGTCCCATGGCGATCAATTCCGATTCTGTACGGTCGTGCGGCGAGGTGACCTGGACGATCTCATTCTCCTGCACCAGCAGGGTGACGTTGGAGCCCACCGAGGGAGATCGGGTTGAATCGACAGAATATTGTGTACGGCATGCCTTTCGTCCCGGTATGGCGACTCAGCACCCTTCGGGAAGCTCCAAATTCCGGCCCCCGAATCCTGTGGGATCACATGCCGTCGTACCGGGTGGTAGCCGCCAAGACTGGGTAATTCCACTGTCCGCACCCAGGGGGAACCGCCCATGACCGGCTCACGCATCGTCGCGCTCGGCCACTACCAGCCCGCAAAGGTGCTCACCAACGCCGACCTGGCGGAGATGGTGGACACCAGCGACGAGTGGATCCGCAGCCGCGTCGGGATCGAGACCCGGCATGTGGCAGGACCCGACGAGCCGGTCGACGAGCTGGCCGCGCACGCCGCCGCCAAGGCGCTCGCCTCCGCCGGTCTCACGCCGGCCGACATCGATCTCGTACTGGTCGCCACCTCCACCGCGATCGACCGCTCGCCCAACACGGCCGCCCGCGTCGCGGCCCGTCTCGGCATGGGCTCGCCCGCCGTCATGGACCTCAATGTCGTCTGCGCCGGCTTCACCCACGCGCTCGCCACGGCCGACCACGCCGTACGGGCCGGAGCCGCCGCCCGCGCGCTCGTCATCGGCGCCGACAAGATGGCGGACATCGTCGACTGGAGCGACCGCTCCACCTGCGTACTCGTCGGCGACGGCGCGGGCGCGGCCGTCATCGAGGCGAGCGCGGAACCGGAGATCGGCCCGGTGCTGTGGGGCTCGGTCCCCGAGATGGGCCATGCCGTACGGATCGAGGGCACGCCGCCCCGCTTCGCCCAGGAGGGCCAGTCCGTCTACCGCTGGGCCACCACCCAGCTCCCGCCCATCGCCCGCAAGGTCTGCGAGCGGGCGGGCGTCACCCCCGAGGAACTGGCCGCGGTCGTCCTCCACCAGGCGAACCTGCGGATCATCGAGCCCGTCGCCCACAAGATCGGTGCGGTCAACGCCGTGATCGCCCGCGATGTGGTGGAGTCCGGCAACACCTCGGCCGCCTCGATCCCCATGGCCTTCTCCAAACTCGTCGAGCGCGGCGAGATCCGTTCGGGCGACCCGGTGCTGCTCTTCGGCTTCGGCGGCAACCTCTCGTACGCGGGTCAGGTCATCCGCTGCCCCTGAGCCGGGCACACTGAACGGCATGGTGGCGAAACGAAGCGCGGGCCTGCTGCTGTACCGCAGGCGGAGTCCGGACATCGAGGTGCTCCTCGGCCATATGGGAGGGCCGTTCTGGGAGGGGCGGGACACCGCGGCCTGGTCCGTGCCGAAGGGGGAGTACACCCCGGAGGAGGAGCCGATGGCTGCCGCCCGGCGGGAGTTCGAGGAGGAACTGGGCATGGCGCCGCCCGAGGGCGACTGGCAGCCGCTCGGTGATGCCCGCCAGACCAGCGGGAAGATCGTCACCGCATGGGCGCTGGAGGGCGACCTCGACACGGACCTCGTGGTGCCGGGGACCTTCACCATGGAGTGGCCGCGCGGTTCGGGCCGTATGCAGGAGTTCCCCGAGATCGACCGGGCCGAGTGGTTCGGCCTGGACGAGGCCAGGGAGAAGCTGGTGACGGGGCAGCGGGTCTTCATCGACCGGCTGGAGGAGCTTGTCAGCCTGTCCGGCGTTTGAGGACATGCGGCCGGAGGTCGCATACGGGGTCTGGGGGCTTGCCCCCAGTTCGGGAAGGGGAGTGGGGAACAGCCCCGCGCAGCGGAACCTCCCGACTACCCGAACGCCCCCGCATGCGCCTCCGCCCACGCCCGGAACGTCCCCGGCTCCCGCCCCGTCACCTCCCGCACCGTCCCCATCACCCGCGACTCGTCCAGCGCCCCCGCCGAGTAGAAGCTGAAGAACGCGTCGACGTACTGCTCCGGCATCGCCGCGCTCATCTCCGCCCGGGCCTCGTCGTCCGACTGCCCCTCGAAGCGCAGCTGACGGCCGAGCACCTCGCCCAGAATCCGCACCCGGTCCGCCGGAAGCAGTGATTCGGGCCCGGACAGCGCGTACACGCGGCCCTCGTGGTCGCTGGTCCGCAGTGCCGCCGCCGCGACCGCCGCGATGTCGGACGGGTCGATGTTCGCGATGCGTACGCCCGCCCACGGCGCGCGCACCACATCCCCCGCGCGCAACTGGGGTGCCCACTCAAGCGTGTTGGTCATGAAGGCGCTCGGCCGCAGGAAGGTCCAGGGCAGCCCGGACTCCCGTACCGCGGTCTCGGACGCAACCATGTAGCGGGAGATGGCATTGTCGAGGTCGCTGCTTCCGGCGGAGCTGCCCGACAGCAGCACCACGCGTTCGGCCCCGGCCGCCCGGATCTCGGCCAGCGTCGTGGGCATGTCCGCGTAGCCCGGCATCAGGAAGACCGCTCGTACTCCGGCCAGGGCGGGGAGCAGCGACTTCGGGTCGTTGAGATCGCCCGCCGCGGCCTCCGCGCCCGGCGGGAGCTTCGAGGGGTCACCGCCGCGGCTGAGGCCGCGCACCGGTTCGCCCGCCTCGGCGAGCCGGCGGACCAGCGCCGATCCCACGTTCCCCGTGGCACCTGTCACCAGGATCATGCGATTCCCTTCTCGCAGCTTCTCGAAGACCTCGATCAGATCTTTGTCCCGAGTGTGGAGAAAGTTGTAGCAGAACCCTGCGCAAGTTCTTCCCAGTTGGAGAAAGCGCTGCTACGTTCCCCTCGAAAGAAGGACGGCCGCGGCCGAAAAGGCGGGGAGGGGCACGTGAGACGCATGACCGCTCGACCCGCGAACGCGCATCAGGCGCGGCTGCTCCGGCTGTTGCGCGACGGCGGGCCCAACTCCCGTGCCCAGCTGGGCGACCAGGTGGATCTGTCGCGTTCCAAGCTCGCCGTCGAGGTCGACCGGCTGCTCGAGACGGGGCTCGTCGTCGCCGACGGCCTCGCCGCCTCCCGCGGCGGGCGTCGCTCCCACAACATCCGGCTCGCCCCCGCGCTGCGCTTCCTCGGTGTCGACATCGGCGCCACCTCCATCGACGTGGCCGTCACCAACGCCGAGCTCGAAGTGCTCGGCCACCTCAACCACCCCATGGATGTCCGCGAGGGCCCGGTCGCCGTCTTCGAGCAGGTGCTGTCGATGGCGGCGAAGCTCAAAGCCTCCGGACTCGCCGAGGGCTTCGACGGCGCGGGCATCGGCGTCCCCGGTCCGGTCCGTTTCCCCGAAGGCGTGCCGGTCGCTCCGCCGATCATGCCCGGCTGGGACGGCTTCCCCGTACGCGAGGCGCTCAGCCAGGACCTCGGCTGCCCGGTCATGGTCGACAACGATGTGAACCTGATGGCGATGGGGGAGCAGCACGCGGGCGTCGCACGCTCCGTGGGTGACTTCCTCTGCGTCAAGATCGGCACGGGCATCGGCTGCGGCATCGTCGTCGGCGGTGAGGTCTACCGCGGTACGACGGGCAGCGCCGGCGACATCGGCCATATCCAGGTCGAACCGGACGGCCGTGCCTGCGCCTGCGGGAACAAGGGCTGCCTGGAGGCCCACTTCAGCGGTGCCGCGCTCGCCCGCGACGCCGAGGAAGCGGCTCGCACCGGCCGGTCGGAGGAACTTGCAGCCAGGCTGGAGACGGCGGGCCGGCTCACGGCGATCGATGTCGCGGCGGCCGCGGCCGCGGGCGACGCCACCTCGCTCGCACTCATCCGTGAGGGCGGCAACCGCGTCGGCCAGGTCATCGCCGGACTGGTCAGTTTCTTCAACCCGGGGCTCGTGGTGATCGGCGGCGGGGTGACCGGCCTCGGCCACACGCTGCTGGCGAGCGTACGCACCCAGGTCTACCGCCAGTCGCTGCCGCTGGCGACCGGCAATCTGCCCATCGTGCTGGGCGAGTTGGGCCCGACCGCCGGAGTGATCGGCGCGGCCCGGCTCATCAGCGACCACCTGTTCTCGCCGGCCTGATTCACCGGGCCGGTACGTACGACCGCACGTGCACTGGAACCGCCCTGCCCGCTCACCGGCCGCACCCGCCGAGGGGATTCGTCATGGCACCAGAACCGCCCCTGCTCACCATGTCCGGCATCACCAAGTCGTTCCCCGGCGTCCGCGCGCTCGACGGAGTGGACCTGGCGGTCCAGGCCGGCGAGGTCCACTGCCTCCTCGGCCAGAACGGCGCCGGCAAATCCACCCTCATCAAGGTGCTCGCCGGAGCCCATCAGCCCGACGGCGGAGAGATCACCTGGCGCGGCGAGGGGGTCTCCCTCAAGTCGCCCATCGCCGCCATGCGGCTCGGTATCGCCACCATCTACCAGGAGCTCGATCTCGTCGAAGGGCTCTCCGTCGCCGAGAACGTCTTCCTCGGACACGAGCCGGCCTCCGCCGGTTTTGTCGTACGAGGCACAGAGGCCCGGGCCGCAACTGCCGCCATTCTCAAGCGACTTGGCCACCCCGAGATCGACCCGGGCCGTCATGTCGGCGACCTCTCGGCCGCCCAGCAGCAGATCGTCTCCATGGCCCGGGCGCTCTCCCACGACGTACGCCTCATCGTGATGGACGAGCCGTCCGCCGCCCTCGACCCCGACGAGGTCGACAACCTCTTCCGTATCGTGGGCGATCTGACCGCCGACGGGGTCGCCGTCGTCTACATCTCCCACCGCCTCGAAGAGATCCGTCGCATCGGCGACCGGGTGACGGTCCTCAAGGACGGCCGGGCCGTCGCCGTCGGACTGCCCGCGAGGGACACCCCCACCCGCGACATCGTTGCCATGATGACCGGCCGGAACGTCGCATACGTCTTCCCCGACCGCCCCCACGCCGCACACGCGGCGGACCGGCGGCCGGTCCTGACGGTCGAAGGTCTCGCCAGGAAAGGGGAGTTCGCGCCCGTCGACCTCGAACTGCGCCCCGGCGAGATCGTCGGGCTCGCCGGACTCGTGGGCTCCGGGCGCTCCGAGATCCTGGAGACGATCTACGGCGCCCGCAAAGCCAGCGCCGGACGTGTCCTCGTCGACGGCAGCCCGCTGCGCCCCGGCAGCGTACGCGCCGCCGTACGCGCCGGAATCGGCCTCGCCCCCGAGGAGCGCAAGGCGCAGGGCCTGCTGATGCTGGAGTCCGTCACCCGCAACGTCTCCGTCTCCTCCCTCTCCCGCTTCTCCCGCGGCGGCTGGCTCGACCGCCGCGCCGAACGGGCAGCGGCACAGCAGGCGACCAGGGAGCTCTCCCTGCGCCCCGACAACCCCGACGCCCGCATCCGCACCCTCTCCGGCGGCAACCAGCAAAAGGCCGTGCTGGCCCGCTGGCTGCTGCGCGGCTGCCGGGTGCTGCTGCTCGACGAGCCCACCCGCGGCGTCGACGTCGGCGCGCGCGCCGAACTGTATGCCGTGATCCGTCGGCTGGCCGACGAAGGGCTCGCCGTACTTCTCGTATCCAGCGAGGTGCCCGAAGTCCTGGGCCTCGCCGACCGGGTGCTGGTGCTCCGCGAGGGCAGCGTCGTGCACCGGGCCGACGCCCGGGAGCTGGACGAGCACCGCGTACTCGACCTTGTGATGGAAGGGAGCCCGACGGCATGACGCAGCCAGCCTCTCCGGCGCGGCAGGACGCGCCGATACCCACCGCCAAGTCCGCACCCGCAGGCGGGGGTTGGCGTCGACCGCTGGGACTGCGCGCGGATGTCCGCAATCTCTCGCTGCTCGGCGTCCTCGCCGTACTGATCGCCGTCGGCGGCATCACCAAGCCCGACGAATTCCTCGCCACCAGCAATCTTCAGCTCGTCCTCACCCAGGCGTCCATCATCGGCGTCGTCACCGTCGGCATGACCTTTGTGATCACGAGCGGCGGCATCGATCTGTCGGTCGGCGCGATCGTGGCACTCGCCTCCGTGTGGGCGACGACGGTGGCGACGCAGGAGTACGGCTTCGCCGGCATCCTCTTCACCGCCGTGATCGTCGGTCTGGGCTGCGGTCTGGTGAACGGTCTGCTCATCGCGTACGGCGGGATGGTGCCGTTCATCGCGACCCTCGCGATGCTCGCCTCGGCGCGCGGTCTGGCCTTGCAGATCACCGACGGCAAGACGCAGATGGTCACCGTCAACTCCGTGCTGGACCTCGGTATCAAGGACGCGTACATCCTCGGCATCCCGCCGCTCGTGCTCGTCTTCGCGGCCGTCACGGTCGTCGGCTGGCTGCTGCTGAACCGCACCACCTTCGGGCGGCGGACCGTCGCCGTCGGCGGCAACGCGGAGGCCGCGCGCCTCGCCGGTATCGACGTACGCCGCCAGCGGCTCTACCTCTATCTGCTCTCCGGACTGTGCTGCGGCATCGCCGCGTTCATGCTGATCGTCCTGGCCGGTTCGGGACAGAACACCAACGGCAATCTCTACGAACTCGACGCCATCGCCGCGGCGATCATCGGCGGCACGCTGCTCAGCGGCGGCCGGGGCACCATCGTCGGCTCGGTGCTCGGCGTCCTCGTCTTCACCACGATCACCAACATCTTCGCCCTCAACAATCTGGAGAGCGCCGTCCAGCAGATCGCGAAGGGCGCGATCATCGTCGCCGCCGTTCTCGTGCAGCACCGCACCCTGCGCGGCGCCGAACACTGACCGCCCGTCACACCCCTTCCCACTCCGCCTCCCCCATCTGTCGCACCGCCCAGCCGAAGGGTTGATCCGTCATGCCAGAAATCCCAGCCACCAGCCGCAGAGGACTGCTCTTCGGCACGGCCGCCGTCTCCGCCGGCGCGCTGCTGACCGCCTGCACCAGCAATGAGCCCAAGAAGTCGGAGACGGCAACCAACAACGTGCCCGCGGCCGACGACAAGCCGGGCAAGGCCGTCACCATCGGCTTCGCCGGACCGCAGGCCGACCACGGCTGGCTCAACGCGATCAACGAGAACGCGAAGTCGCGTGCCAAGAAGTACTCCGAAGTGACGCTGGAAATCACCGAGGGCTCCAACGACACCGCCGCCCAGATCGGCCAGGTCCAGACGCTGATCAACAAGAAGGTCGACGTCCTCGTCATCCTCCCCGCCGACGGCAAGGCCCTCACCCAGGTCGGCCTCCAGGCCATGAAAGCCGGCATCCCCGTCATCAACCTGGACCGGATCTTCGCCTCCCCGCAGGCGTACCGCTGCTGGATCGGCGGCGACAACTACGGCATGGGCCTCAACGCCGGCAACTACATCGGCGAGCAGCTCAAGGACAAGCCGAACGCCAAGGTCGTCGAGCTGGCCGGACTCGACAATCTGGAGCTCACCAAGCAGCGCACCCAGGGCTTCGACGACGCCCTGAAGAACTACCCCAACATCAAGAAGGTGGCCCGCCAGGCGGCCGACTTCACCGTCGAGTCCGGCCAGGCGAAGATGGCACAACTCCTTCAGGCCCAGAGTCAGTTCGACGCACTGTGGAATCACGACGACGACCAGGGTGTGGGGGCGCTGCGGGCCATCGCACAGGCGGGCCGCAAGGACTTCCTCATGGTCGGGGGCGCCGGAGCCAAGTCCGCGATGGACGCCATCAAGGCCGACAACAGCGTCCTGAAGGCCACCGTCCTCTATCCGCCGACCATGGCCGCGTCCGCCATCGACCTCGCCCGCGCGCTCGGCCAGGCCAAGGGCGTCAGCGGAATGTCGGAACTGGAGATCCCCGCCTCGATCACCCTGTACTCCGCCGTCGTGACCAAGGAGAACGTCGAGGAGTACCTGCCCACGGGGTTCAGCTGACCGGCCTGCCCGCCCCCACCGAGCAACCGACGAGGAGGAACCCGTATGGAACAGAGGGACAGTGAGGCCGCAGCGACAGTCGGTCCGCCGGCGCAGGACCTGGGCGTCGGCATGGTCGGATACGCGTTCATGGGCGCCGCCCACTCACAGGGGTGGCGCACCGCCGGACGCGTCTTCGACCTGCCTCTGCGGCCGGTCCTCGCCGCGATCGGCGGCCGTGACGCGGCGGCCGTGCGGGCCGCCGCTGACAGACACGGCTGGGCGGCGGCGGAGACCGACTGGCGCGACCTCGTGACCCGCGACGATGTGCAGCTGGTCGACATCTGCACGCCGGGGGACAGCCATGCGGAGATCGCCGTCGCGGCCCTGGAGGCGGGCAAGCACGTCCTGTGCGAGAAGCCGCTGGCCAATTCGGTCGCCGAGGCCGAGGCGATGGTCGCGGCGGCCGAAGCGGCCAGGGAGCGCGGTCAGTTGGCGATGGTCGGCTTCAACTACCGGCGGGTGCCCGCGATCGCGTACGCCCGCCGGCTGATCGCCGACGGCAGGCTCGGCACCCTGCGGCATGTGCGGTTCACCTATCTCCAGGACTGGCTGGTCGACCCGGAGTTCCCCCTCACCTGGCGGCTCCGGCGCGAGCAGGCGGGCTCCGGTGCGCTCGGCGATCTGGGCGCGCACATCGTGGACCTCGCGCAGTATCTGGCGGGGGAGCCGCTGGTGGGCGTCTCGGCGCTCGCGGAGACCTTCGTACGGGAACGCCCGCTGCTCGCGGGGGCGTCGGCCGGCCTTTCCGCGGCGGGCGGTCCTTCCGTGACTTCTTCCGCGGCGGGCGGGGCCGAGCGCGGGCCGGTCACCGTGGATGACGCGGCGGTGTTCACCGGGCGCCTCGCTTCGGGGGCCCTGGCCTCCTTCGAGGCCACGCGGATGGCGTCGGGACGCAAGAACGCCCTGCGACTGGAGATCAACGGCGAGCTCGGCTCGCTCGCCTTCGACCTGGAGCGGCTGAACGAGCTGTTCTTCCACGACCACACCGAGCCCGCCGCGTCATCCGGCTTCAAGCGCATCCTGGTCACCGAGCCGGAGCATCCGTATCTGGCGGCGTGGTGGCCGCCAGGCCACGCGCTCGGATACGAGCACACCTTCGCCCACCAGGCCCGCGATCTGGTCGAGGCGATCGCGGCGGGCACCGATCCGGCGCCGTCGTTCGCGGACGGGCTGCAGGTGCAGCGGGTGCTCGCGGCGGTGGAGGAGAGCGCCGAGAAGAACGCCGTCTACACCCCCGTACCGACATCCGTGCAGACACAGGCCTAGGAGGTCCGCATGCCCCGCCCGTTCACGCTCTTCACCGGCCAGTGGGCAGATCTGCCGCTGGAGGAGGTCTGCCGGCTCGCCCGCGACTTCGGCTACGACGGCCTCGAACTCGCCTGCTGGGGCGACCACTTCGAGGTCGACAAGGCGCTCGCCGACCCCTCGTATCTCGACGGGCGCCACGCGCTTCTGGAGAAGTACGGCCTCACCTGCTGGGCGATCTCCAACCATCTGGTCGGTCAGGCGGTCTGCGACCGCATCATCGACGAACGCCACCAGGCCATCCTGCCCGCCCGTATCTGGGGCGACGGCGAGGCCGAAGGCGTACGGCAACGGGCTGCGGCCGAGATCAAGGACACCGCGCGGGCCGCGGCCGCGTTCGGGGTGCGTACCGTCATCGGTTTCACCGGCTCCTCGATATGGCATCTGGTGGCGATGTTCCCGCCGGTGCCCGAGCGGATGATCGAGCGGGGATACGAGGACTTCGCCGAGCGCTGGAACCCGATACTGGACGTCTTCGACGCGGAGGGTGTCCGTTTCGCACACGAGGTGCACCCCGGCGAGATCGCGTACGACTACTGGACCACCCAGCGGGCTCTGGAGGCCGTCGGCAACCGGCCTGCCTTCGGGCTCAACTTCGACCCGAGCCACTTCGTCTGGCAGGATCTGGACCCGGTCGGATTCCTGTACGACTTCCGGGACCGGATCTACCACGTCGACTGCAAGGAGGCGCGCAAGCGTCTCGACGGCCGCAACGGCAGGCTCGGCTCCCATCTGCCGTGGGGAGACCCGCGGCGCGGCTGGGACTTCGTCTCGGCCGGCCACGGTGACGTCCCCTGGGAGGACGTCTTCCGGATGCTCCGCTCGATCGGCTACGACGGTCCGATCTCGGTGGAGTGGGAGGACGCCGGTATGGACCGCCTGACGGGTGCTCCACAAGCGCTTGCCGGCCTGAAGCGCTTTGATTTCGATCCGCCCACCGCGTCCTTCGATGCGGCATTCGGAGGCAACGACTAACGCTGTCAGGCGCATTGCCGCAGCTCCACGCCCGGCGGCGGATCCGCCGCCGGGCAGGTCCCAGTTGCCCGGGTCCGTCTTTGTCCTGCGGTAGGAAGAAGTTGAACTTCCCTACTGCATAAGGGCTTTCCGTCCCGGACGAACCCGACTACGGTCCATGAGGTGTACAGGACAAAGGTGGTCCCCGGTGTGACGGCGCACTCCGGTTCCACGGACGGCCCCGCCCCGCGCATCAGGGCAGGGCACTGCCAGCCCGTTCGACCGGCTATCCCGGAGGACATTCGTGCACAGGAAACTGCACAGAGCCCGCAAGGCACTCGCACTCCTCACCGGCGGCCTTCTCGCCGCCGGCTCGCTCGCCCTCACCGCGCCGCAGGCCGCACCCGCCGCCGACGCAGCCCCGGCCGCCGAGGAATTCCAGCAGGTCACCCTCGCCAAGGGCGTTGAGGAGACCGGCGAACCCATGTCGCTGGCGGTCCTTCCCGACCGCAGCGTGCTGCACACCTCCCGCAACGGCGAGCTGAGGATGACCGACAGCGCGGGCAACACCCGCGTCGTCGGCACCATCCCCGTCTACTCGCACGACGAGGAAGGCCTCCAAGGCATCGGTCTCGACCCCGAGTTCGGCGAGAACCGCTTCGTCTACCTCTACTACGCGCCCCCGCTGAGCACCCCCGCGGGCGATGCCCCCAATGAGGGCACCGCCGAGGACTTCGCGAAGTTCGACGGCGTCAACCGGCTCTCGCGCTTCGTCCTCAAGGCGGACGGAACCCTCGACAACGCCAGCGAGAAGAAGATCATCGACATTCCCGCGACCCGTGGCATCTGCTGCCACGTCGGCGGCGACATCGACTTCGACGCGCAGGGCAACCTCTATCTGTCGACCGGCGACGACTCCAACCCCTTCGCCTCAGACGGATACACCCCGATCGACGAACGCCCAGGACGCAACCCCGCGTACGACGCACGCCGCACCTCGGGGAACACCGACGACCTGCGCGGCAAGATCCTGCGGATCAAGGTCAATGACGACGCGAGCTACTCCGTCCCCGACGGCAACCTCTTCGCGCCGGGGACGGCCAAGACCCGGCCCGAGATCTACGCCATGGGCTTCCGCAACCCCTTCCGGTTCAGCGTCGACAAGAAGTCCGGCACCGTCTACGTCGGCGACTACGGCCCCGACGCGGGCGCGGCCGACCCCAAGCGGGGCCCCGGTGGCCAGGTCGAGTTCGCCCGGATCACCAAGCCCGGCAACTTCGGCTGGCCCTTCTGCACCGGCAAGAACGACCCATACGTCGACTACGACTTCGCGAGCAAGACATCCGGAGCCACCTTCGACTGCGGGGTCCCCAAGAACGAGTCGCCGTACAACACCGGCCTGGTCGACCTGCCGCCCGCGCAGCCGGCCTGGATTCCCTACGACGGCAGTTCCGTCCCGGAGTTCGGCACCGGCTCCGAGTCCCCGATGGGCGGGCCCGTCTACCGCTACGACGCGGCGTCCACGTCCCCGGTGAAGTTCCCCGAGGCGTACGACGGAGACTTCTTCGCCGGTGAGTTCGGCCGCCGCTGGATCAAGCGGATCGAGCAGGGCGAGGACGGCGCGGTCCAGTCCATCAACCCGGTCCCGTGGACCGGCACCCAGGTCATGGACATGGCCTTCGGTCCCGATGGTGCGCTGTACGTACTCGACTACGGCACCGCCTATTTCGGCGGCGACAAGAACTCCGCCCTCTACCGCATCGAGAACGCGACCGGTGGACGCTCGCCAGTAGCCCAGGCGGCCGCCACCAAGACCTCCGGCCAGGCACCGCTGCGGGTCGGCTTCTCCTCGGCAGGCACCTCGGACGCCGACGGCGACGCGCTCACCTACGCCTGGGACTTCGGCGACGGCGGCACCTCCACCGACGCCAACCCCACGTACACGTACAAGAAGAACGGCACCTACACCGCGACCGTCACCGCCAAGGACCCCGGCGGCCGCACCGGCTCCGCGAGCGTCCATGTCGTGGTCGGCAACACCGCGCCCAAGGTGGTCCTGCAACTCCCCGTCGAGGGCCAGCTGTTCAGCTTCGGCGACGAGATCCCCTTCAAGGTCGCGGTCACCGACCCGGAGGACGGGACCGTCGACTGCGCGAAGGTCAAGGTGACATACGTCCTCGGCCATGACAGCCACGGCCACCCCGTCACCTCGGCCCACGGCTGCACCGGCACCATCAAGACCTCCGCCGACGGCGGACACGACCCCAACGCCAATATCTTCGGGGTCTTCGACGCCGAGTACACCGACGGCGGTGGCGGCGGCCAGGCCCCGCTCACCAGCCACGACCAGTCGCAGCTCCAGCCCCGTCACCGACAGGCCGAGCACTTCACCACCTCCTCGGGCATCAAGCTCTACGACAAGGCCACCGCCCACGGCGGCAAGACGGTCGGCGACATCGACAACGGCGACTGGATCGCCTTCAAGCCGTACAACCTGACCGGCTCCACCAAGCTCACCGCCCGGATCTCCTCGGGCGGAGCGGGCGGCTTCCTGGAGGTGCGCACCGGATCGGCGAGCGGTCCGATCCTCGGTTCCGCACCCGTGCCGGTCACCGGCAGCTGGGAGACCTTCCAGGACGTCGACATCCCGCTGCGGGCCGTACCGAGGAAGACCACCGAACTGTTCCTGGCGTTCAAGGGCGGACAGGGAGCGCTGTACGACGTGGACGACTTCGAGCTCTCCAACACGCCCGTCGACCGGACCGCCAAGCGTGTCCTGGTCTTCTCCAAGACCGCCGGCTTCCGCCACGACTCCATCCCGACGGGCATCGCGGCGCTCAAGGAACTCGGCGCGAGCAGCAACATCACGGTGGACGCCACCGAGGAGGCGGCCCAGTTCACCGCCGGCAACCTCGCCCGCTACGACGCCGTGGTGTTCCTGTCCACCACGGGGGATGTCCTGGGCGCCGACCAGCAGAAGGCGTTCGAGAACTATGTGGCCGCAGGCGGCGGCTACATGGGCGTGCACGCCGCGGCCGACACCGAGTACGACTGGGCGTTCTACGGCGGGCTCGTCGGCGCGTACTTCCAGTCGCACCCGCAGATCCAGCCCGCGACCGTGCGGGTCGAGGACCACACCCATCCCTCGACCAGCCATCTCGACGACGCCTGGGAGCGCACCGACGAGTGGTACAACTACCGCACCAACCCCCGTGCACAGGCACGGATCCTCGCCACCCTCGACGAAACCACCTACCAGGGCGGCACCATGAAGGGCGACCACCCGATCGCCTGGTGCCAGACCTACGAGGGCGGCCGCGCCTTCTACACCGGAGGCGGTCACACCAAGGAGTCGTACGCCGAACCGGCCTTCCGACAGCACCTGCTCGGCGGACTGCGCTACGCCACGGGACAGGTCACGGCCGACTGCAGGCCGAAGACCGGATACCGGCCGATCTTCAACGGCAGGACCCTGGATGGCTGGAAGCAGGCGGGGCCCGGAAAGTTCACTGTCGTCGACGGTGAACTGCGCACCGAGGGCGGCATGGGCATGCTCTGGTACCAGGCCAAGGAGCTGACGTCCTACTCGCTCAAGCTCGACTGGAAGCTGGACGGCGACGACAACTCCGGAGTCTTCGTGGGCTTCCCGGCCTCCGACGACCCCTGGTCGGCGGTGAACAACGGCTACGAGGTGCAGATCGACGCGACCGACGCACCCGACCGCACGACAGGCGCCGTCTACGGCTTCAAGTCTGCCGACCTCGCGGCCCGCGACCGTGTCCTGCGACCGCCCGGCCAGTGGAACAGCTACGAACTCCGGGTGCAGGGGGAGCGGCTGCAGGTCTTCCTCAACGGCGTGAAGATCAACGACTTCACCAACGCCGACCCTGCCCGCAGCCTCAAGGACGGCTATATCGGCCTCCAGAATCATGGCGCCGACGATCAGGTGTCCTTCCGCGACATCCAACTCAGGGAGCTGCCCTCATAGGCGTCCCCCGAGACGACGGCGGGCGGGGAGGCGCCGTACCCCCCGCCCGCCGTCCCCACCACACCGAGAGGCAGGGAGGCAGCCCGTGACTAACGGGAATGACCGCACGACACGCACCGGAGTCTGGTTCGTGGGAGCGCGTGGTTCCGTGGCCACCACGGCCGTCGCGGGGTGCGCCGCGATCGCTGCCGGACTGCATCCCCCGAACGGCATGGTCACGGAGACCGGGCCGTTCGCCGGATCGGGGCTGCCTCCCCTGTCGTCGCTGGTCTTCGGCGGCCACGACATCGCCCACGGCCCGCTGCCCAAGCGGGCCGAGGCCCTTGCGGCCGGGGGAGTGCTGCCGCACGGGCTGACCGCTGCCGTACGAGGTGAACTGGCCGCCGCGGACGCGGAGATACGCCCCGGTGGGCCGCAGTCCGGCGACGCGCGGACCGACGAGGAACTGATCGCCGCCTTCGCCTCGGACATGAGCGACTTCCGGGACCGGCACGGGCTCGCCCGCGTCGTCGTCGTCAACGTCTCCTCCACCGAGCCGGTGCCCGAGCCCGACGCTGTACGTCTGCCGCCCAGCTCGCTCTACGCTGCCGCGGCCGTGCGGGCAGGGTGCCCCTTCGTCAACTTCACCCCCTCCACCGGGCTGCGCACCGCGGCCCTCACCGACGCCGCCGCGGCACGTGGACTTCCCCACGCGGGCCGTGACGGCAAGACGGGCCAGACGCTGCTCCGTTCCGTGCTCGCCCCGATGTTCGCGCAGCGCGCTCTGACGGTACGGGCGTGGTCGGGCACCAACCTGCTGGGCGGCGGGGACGGAGCGGCGCTGGCCGATCCGGGCGCGGCGGCCGCGAAGAACGCGGGCAAGGAGCGGGTGCTCAGCGACACCCTGGGCATCGTGCCGGAGGGCGAGGTCCATATCGACGAGGTCCCGGCACTCGGCGAGTGGAAGACGGCCTGGGACCACATCGCGTTCGAGGGTTTCCTCGGCTCGCGGATGATCCTCCAGACGATCTGGCAGGGCTGCGACTCGGCGCTCGCGGCCCCCTTGGTTCTGGATCTGGCACGGCTCGTGGCCCGCGCGCACGAGGTGGGTCTGGAGGGCCCGCTGCCTGAGCTGGGCTTCTACTTCAAGGATCCGGACGGCGGTCCGGCGGCGCTGGGGGAGCAGTTCGAGGCGCTCCTTTCCTTTGCCGATCGGTTGCGGGAGGCGCGATGACCTGGCGGGCCTGGGCGGAACTGCTGCGGGTGTCGGCGTTGTTCACGGTGCCGGGGGATGCCCTGGCGGGAGCGGCGGCGGTGGGCGTGCGACCCAATGGCCGGACCCTGCTGGCCGTCGGCAGCTCGCTGTGTCTGTACGAGGCGGGCATGGCGCTGAACGACTGGGCGGACCGGGAGGTCGATGCGGTGGAGCGCCCGCACCGGCCGATTCCGTCGGGGCGCCTCAGCGCCGGGGCTGCGCTGGGGGCGGCGGGTGCGCTGACGGGCGCGGGCCTGGTGCTGGCTTCCCGCGCGGGCCGCCCGGCTCTGGCGGTGGCGTCGGCGCTGTCGGTGACCGTCTGGTCGTACGACCTCTACTTCAAGCACACGGCGGGCGGCCCGGCGGCGATGGCGGCCGCGCGGGGGTTGGATCTGGTGCTGGGCGCGGTCGCGACGGGTTCGGGCGCGGTGCGTGGGGGTCGGCGCCCGGTGCTTGCCTCAGCTGCCGTGCTGAGCGCCCACACATATGCGGTGACATCGGTGTCGCGTCATGAGGCGCAGGGCGGATCAACTGCGGTGCCGCTTGCGGCGCTTGCGGCGACCATCGGGCTGGGCGCCCTCGCGACGAGAGGCGCGCGGGGGGCCGGGGTTCGCGCCGTACCGGAGGCTTCGGACCCCGCGCCGCGAAGCGTGCGCGGTCGGGGGCGGGGGCTGCCCCGGCTGTCCCTCTCGCCCCGGGGGTCTGGGGGCTTGCCCCCAGTCTCGGGAAGGGGCGGGGCAGGGGAGATCCCCCGCCCGTCACCCCGACCCCCCGCACCCCGGACCCCGCTTACCCCCGCCCACCTCGCCACCACCGCTCTCGCCGCCGCCTACATCCGTACCGCCGCCAAGCCCCTCCTGCACGCCGCACTCAACCCCTCCCCGCCCCTCACCCAGCGGGCCGTCGGCGGTGGCATCCGGGCCATGATCCCGCTCCAGGCGACCCTCGCCGCCCGCACCGGCGCCGGTGCCACGGCCCTCGCGGTGATGGCACTGGTCCCGCTCGCCCGCAAGCTCGCACGGAAGGTCAGCGTCACATGAACCCCGCCCCCATCCGCCTCGGCTACGGCACCAACGGCCTCACCGATCTCCGTCTCGGCGACGCCCTCGCCCTCCTCGCGGACCTCGGCTACGACGGCGTCGGTCTCACCCTCGACCATATGCACCTGGACCCGCTCGCCCCGAACCTGGCCGCCCGCACCAGCCAAGTGGCCGCCACATTAGGCAAGTTAGGACTGGGCGTCACCGTCGAGACCGGCGCCCGCTACGTCCTCGACCCCCGCCGCAAACACGGCCCCTCCCTCCTCGACCCGGACCCCGAGGGCCGTGCGGCCCGTACCGCGCTGCTCACCACCGCCGTGCAGGTCGCCGCCGACCTCGGCGCCCACGCCGTGCACTGCTTCAGCGGCATCACCCCCGCGGACACGACGTCCGACACGGCCTGGAAGCGGCTCGAAGAGTCACTCACCCCCGTCCTTCAGGCGGCAGCCGACGCCCGCGTCCCCCTTGCCGTCGAGCCCGAACCCGGACACCTCCTCGCCACCCTCGCCGACTTCCACCGCCTCCGCGGCATCCTCGGCGACCCCGAACCTCTTGGTCTCACCCTCGACATCGGCCACTGCCAGTGCCTCGAACCGGCCCCGCCCGCCGACTGCATACGCGACGCCGCCCCCTGGCTGCGCCATGTCCAGATCGAGGACATGCGCCGCGGCGTCCATGAACACCTCCCCTTCGGGGACGGGGAGATCGACTTCCCGCCCGTACTCGAAGCCCTCGCCGCCACCGGCTACCAGGGCCTGACTGTCGTCGAACTGCCCCGCCACTCCCACGCGGGACCCGAACTCGCCCGCGCCTCGATCGAGTTCCTCCGCTCGGGGACCCCACTGAAGGGAGCACCGACATCGTGACTCCGAGCCACAAGGAACTCGACCAGCAGCTCCCCGAGGACGCCCGCGCCTGGCTCGACGAAGCACTCGCCGAGGCCGCCGAGGCCGCCGAGGCTGCGCGCCCCGCCGCCGAAGCCGCCCGCGCCCCCGCCGAGACGACTCCGGCCGAGCCGTCCCCGTACGCCGCACCCCTCTGGGAGCTCCGCTTCGCCTCAGCCGGCCGGGCCTGTGGACAGCACTACGCCGACTCCGTACGCACCTTGCTCCTCGTCGAGGCCCGCGCCGGCAGCGCCACGCTCACCCGCCTCTACCAGCAGGGCACCGCCGCCGAACGCCGTGCCGTGCTCCTCGCCCTGCACCACCTCCTCGAAGGGCCCGTCGCCCTTCCGCTCGTCGAGGACGCACTGCGCACCAACGACACGCGGCTGGTCGGCGCCGCGGTGGGCCCGTACGCCGCCGAGCACCTCGATCCGCACGCCTGGCGGCACGCCGTCCTCAAGTGCCTGTTCACCGGTGTGCCCGTCGATGCCGTCGCCGACTTGGACAGCCGGGCCGCGGGCGACGACGAGCTGGCCAGGATGCTCGCCGACTACGCCGCCGAGCGCACCGCCGCCGGCCGCGCCGTGCCCCCCGACCTCAACCACGTGCTGACCCTGACCGGCGAGCAGTCCGAGGAGTTCTGATGCGTATCTTCGACCCCCATATCCATATGACCTCCCGTACCACCGACGACTATCAGGCGATGTACGACGCGGGTGTGCGGGCGGTGGTCGAGCCGTCCTTCTGGCTGGGCCAGCCCCGCACCTCGCCCGCCAGCTTCTTCGACTACTTCGACGCCCTGCTCGGCTGGGAGCCGTTCCGCGCATCCCAGTACGGCATTGCCCACCACTGCACGATCGCCCTCAACCCCAAGGAAGCGAACGACCCCCGCTGCACCCCCGTCCTCGATGCCCTGCCCCGTTATCTCGTCAAGGACTCCGTCGTCGCCGTCGGCGAGATCGGCTACGACTCCATGACCCCCGCCGAGGACGCCGCACTCGCCGCCCAGCTCCAGCTCGCCGCCGAGCACGGCCTGCCCGCCCTCGTCCACACCCCGCACCGCGACAAGCTCGCGGGCCTCCACCGCACGGTCGACGTCATCCGCGAATCCGCGCTGCCCACGGACCGCGTGCTGCTCGACCACCTCAATGAGACGACCGTAAAGCACGCCACTGACAGCGGCTGCTGGCTGGGCTTCTCCATCTACCCGGACACCAAGATGGACGAGGACCGGATGGTCGCGATCCTCAAGACGTACGGAACCGAGAAGGTGCTGGTCAACTCGGCCGCCGACTGGGGCAAGAGCGACCCGCTCACGACCCGCAGGGTCGGAGATGCGATGCTCGCCGCAGGCTTCACCGAGGACGACGTGGACCAGGTCCTGTGGCGCAACCCCGTCGCCTTCTACGGCCTCAGCGGCCGCCTCCAGCTCGACATCCCCGAACCGGAGTCCCTCCACGAGGGCAACTCCATCCTCCGCGGCGGGGAATGAGGAGGCCGACGCATGCGCTTCCGCCACCCCGACGGCACCACCGTCCACCTCTCCTACTGCACCAACGTCCACCCCGCGGAGACCCTCGACGGCGTCATCGCCCAACTGCGCGACCACTGCGAGCCGGTACGCAAGCGCCTCGGCCGCGACCGCCTCGGCATCGGCCTGTGGCTTGCCAAGGACGCGGCCCGCGCCCTGGTCGGCGACCCGGCGGCGCTCCGAGGACTGCGCGCCGAGCTCGACCGCCGCGGCCTGGAGGTCGTCACCCTCAACGGCTTTCCCTATGAAGGGTTCGGCGCCGAGGAGGTCAAGTACCGGGTCTACAAGCCGGACTGGGCCGATCCCGAACGGCTCGCCCACACCACCGACCTGGCCCGCCTCCTCGCCTCCCTCCTTCCCGACGATGTCACCGAGGGCAGCATTTCCACCCTGCCGCTGGCCTGGCGTACTTCCTTCGGCACTACGGCTTCCGGGGCCGCGCACACCGCACTTGTCACCCTCGCCGAGCGTCTGGACGCCTTGGAGGAGCTGACCGGGAAGTCGATACGCATCGGTCTGGAGCCGGAGCCCGGCTGCATCGTCGAGACCACCGCGGACGCGATACGTCCACTGGCCGCGATCGCGTCCCGCCGCATCGGCATCTGCATCGACACCTGCCATCTCGCAACCTCCTTCGAAGATCCGCAGACTGCCCTGGCCGCACTCACCGCGGCGGGCATCACCATCCCCAAAGCGCAGCTGTCCGCCGCGCTCCATGCCGAAGAACCCCACCTTCCCGAAGTGCGGGCGGCGTTGGCCGCCTTCGCCGAACCGCGTTTCCTGCACCAGACCCGCACCCGCACCGCCGCCGGCCTCCGCGGCACGGACGACCTGGACGAAGCCCTCGCGGGCCAGACGCTGCCCGAGGCCGCCCCCTGGCGCGCCCACTTCCATGTTCCCCTGCATGCCCGGCCCGCCCCTCCGCTCACCTCCACCCTCCCGGTGCTCCGGGACGCGCTATCCCGGCTGGTCGGCGGCCGGGTCCCGCTGACCCGGCACCTCGAGGTCGAGACCTACACCTGGCAGGCGCTGCCGCCCGAGCTGCGCCCGCGCAACCGCACCCAGCTCGCCGACGGCATCGCCGCCGAACTCGCCCTTGCCCGTGATCTGTTGACCGACCTCGGACTCAAGGAGCTGCCGTGACCGTCGCCGAACAGCCCGCGCCAACCCCCCTTCTGGTCCTGGACGTCGTCGGTCTCACCCCCCAGCTGCTGGCCCACATGCCCCACCTCCAAGCCCTCGCAGACAAGGGATCGAGCGCCCCCCTCTCCACCGTGCTGCCCGCCGTGACCTGCACCGCCCAGTCCACCTTCCTCACCGGCGCACTGCCGGCCGAACACGGCATCGTCGGCAACGGCTGGTACTTCCGCGAGCTCGGCGAGGTGCTGTTGTGGCGCCAGCACAACGGCCTGGTCGGCGGCGACAAACTCTGGGACGCCGCCCGCCGTACCCACCCCGGGTACACCGTCGCCAACATCTGCTGGTGGTACGCCATGGGCGCCGACACCGACTTCACCGTCACCCCCCGCCCCGTCTACTACGCCGACGGCCGCAAAGAACCCGACTGCTACACCCGGCCCCCGGCCCTCCACGACGAACTCACCGGCGCACTCGGCACCTTCCCCCTCTTCCACTTCTGGGGCCCCGGCGCCGACCTGGTCTCCAGTCAGTGGATCATCGACGCCACCCGGCACATCATGCGCACCCGCCACCCCGACCTGACTCTGTGCTACCTCCCCCACCTCGATTACGACCTGCAGCGCTTCGGACCGGACGACCCCCGCTCCCACCAGGCCGCCACCGACCTCGATGCCGCCCTCGCCCCCCTCCTCAACGACGCCCGGCGGGAGGGCCGCACGGTGGTCGCGCTGTCCGAGTACGGCATCACCCCCGTCAGCCGTCCCGTCGACATCAACCGCGCCCTGCGCCGCGCGGGCCTGCTCGAGGTCCACACCCAGGACGGCATGGAATACCTCGACCCGATGACCTCACGCGCCTTCGCCGTGGCCGATCACCAGCTCGCCCACATCTACGTCCGCCGCCCCGAAGACCTCGACGCCACCCGCCAAGCCCTCGCGGACCTGCCCGGCATCGAGCAACTCCTCGACGACGAGGGCAAGAAGACCCACGGCCTGGACCATCCCCGCTCCGGCGAACTCGTCGCCGTCGCCGAGCCGGATGCCTGGTTCACGTACTACTACTGGCTCGACGACACCCGCGCTCCCGACTTCGCACAGCTCGTCGAGATCCACCGCAAACCCGGCTACGACCCGGCCGAGCTGTTCATGGACCCGCTCGACCCCTACGTACGCGTCAAGGCCGCGAAGGCGATCGCCCGCAAGAAGCTCGGCATGCGCTACCGCCTCGCGGTCGTGCCCCTGGACCCCTCACCTATTCGCGGCAGCCATGGCCGCCTCCCCACGAGCGACGACGAAGGTCCGCTCATTGTGTGCTCCACCCCCCGCGCTGTGACCGGCCGCGTGAAAGCGACCGAAGTGAAGTCCCTGCTGCTTCACCTCGCTGGATTCCACTGAAGCAGACGCCACTGACAACCAGGCACGGACATCAAGGAGTTATCCACATGAGCCGCTCCACCACGAACAGCGACCCCGAACTCGCTCACAGGCTCAGCAGACGCGGCATGCTCGGCGTCGCCGCCGGCGCGACCGCCGCCGCCCTCATCGGCGCCGCGGGCCCGGCCGCCGCCGCCCCGACGACGACAGCCGCCGCCCCCGGCCGGGGCCGCCCCGTTCTTCCCCCCGGCCGTCTCGGCACCCAGCTCTACTCCCTCCGCGACAAGGTCTCCACGCTCGGCTTCGCACCGGTCTTCGCCGAGCTGGAGCGCTACGGCTACGACGAGATCGAGTTCGCCGGCTACACCCAGGGCTCCGCGGGCCCCATCACGCTCGCCCAGTTGAAGCAGCTCGCCTGTGACCACGGCCTGAACCCCATCGGCAGCCACGTCGGCTACTACTCGGGCGACCCGAACGCCTACACCTTCGCGCAGAACCTGACCAAGGTCCTCGACGACGCCCAGGCCCTCGGCCTCAAGCACATAGGCACCGCCTCGGGCCCCTTCCGCTACGGCGCCACCGTCGACGCCTGGAAGCGGGCCGCCGAGGAGTTCAACACCTATGGAGCCGCCGCCCGCGCCCGCGGCATGAAGTTCTACCAGCACAACCACGCGGAGGAGTTCTCCTTCGCCACCGACCAGCCGAACGTCCGCCTCTACGACGTTCTGCTCGCCGAGACCGACCCCGAGCTGGTCCACCTGGAGATGGACATCTACTGGGCCTACGTGGGCCAGTTCCGCTTCAGCAAGCGCGTCGACGGCACGCCCGCCCCTTTCGACCCCCTGCGTTATGTGCTGAAGCAGCCCCACCGCTACCCGCTCTTCCATGTCAAGGACGGCGTCCACGACGAAGCCGCCCGCGACGGCTACCGGATGGTGGACGTCGGGGACGGCGACATCGACTACAAGCGCTTCATCTCCTCGGTGAACAAGACCCAGGGCGGCTACCGCGAGCACCACTGGCAGACCGAACACGACAACCCTGTCGAGTCGTTCGCGTTCGCCCGCAAGTCCAGCGAGCACCTCCACTCACTGCGCGAGAACTGCTAGAGCAGGCGAAGGCCCGCCGCCTCCACCAGGCGGCGGGTCACCGGCTCGTGAGGATGACGAGTTGCTGGGTCGCTCGGGTCATCGCGACATAGCGGTCGACCGCTCCTTCGATGCCCTTGCCGAACGCCTCTGGGTCGACCAGGACGACCAGGTCGAACTCGAGCCCCTTCGACAGGTCCGGGGTCAGCGACCGGACGCGGGACGTCGCCCGGAACGTGCCCTCTCCGATGTCACCAGTGCCGATGACACAGGCGATCCCGTCGGCATGTGCGGCGAGCCAATTGTCGAGGATCGAGTCCAGATCCGCAACAGATCCGTGTGCGACGGGGACGTCGCTGCTACGGATGGAGGTCGGCACATTGGCGTCCGGGAGCACGGCTCGGATGACCGGCTCGGCTTCCGCCATGACCTCTTCCGGCGTCCGGTAGTTGATGCTCAGGGAGGCCAGGTCGATCCGGTCGAGCCCGATCCGCTCGAGCCGTTCCTGCCACGACTCCGTGAACCCGTGCCTGGCCTGGGCGCGGTCCCCGACAATGGTGAAGCTCCGGGACGGGCAGCGGAGCAGCAGCATCTGCCACTCTGCGTCGGTCAGTTCCTGCGCCTCGTCCACGACGACGTGCGCGAACGGGCCGGCGAGCAGGTCCGGTTCGGTGCCGGGCAGTGCGGTCTCGTCGATCAGGGCGTCCTTCAGGTCCTGTCCGCGCAGCATCGTCACCGCACCCTCACCGTCGGCATCGGCCTCCAGAAGGTTGTCGATGACGCCCGCCCTGCGCTCGCGTTCGGCGGCGACAGCGGCGTCGTGCCGCCGCTTGCGCCGCGACGCCTCCGGGTCGCCGAGCCGCTGCCGTGCCGCGTCCAGGAGCGGCAGGTCGGACACCGTCCATGCCTGGGCGTCCGTGCGCCGCAGCTTGCGGACGTCATCGGGGCCGAGCCAGGGAGCACACATCCGCAGGTAGGCGGGTACCGACCACAGGTCTCCGACGAGGTCGGCCGCTTCGAGCAGCGGCCACGCGCTGTTGAGGGTCGTGACCAGCTCGTTGTTCCGCAGCAGCGACTTGCGGAACAGGTCGGGCGGGACATCGCCGTCGTGCTTGTCCATCAGGATTGTGACCAGCTCCTCCCAGATCTGGTCGCGTGCCTCGTTGTGCGGAGTACCTGCTCCTGGCGCCTCGAACGCCACGGCCCACTCGTCGGCGCTCAGCCAGATGTCGGACCAGTCGGTCGTGACCGTCATCCCCTTGGTGGGCGGCTCCTCGTAGAACCTGACAGCCTTCTCGATCGCCTTCACCATGTCCGCGGACGACTTCAGGAGAGCCACGTCCGGGTCGGTCTCGCTCGCTGCTGCGGCTCCCTCAGCGACGAGGTCACTCAGGATGCAGGTCTGCACGCCCTCCTCGCCGAGGCTGGGGAGGACGTCGGCGACGTACGCCAGGTAGGGCCGGTGCGGTCCGACGAAGAGCACGCCGCCCCGGCGGTGGCCGAGGTGAGGGTCGGAGTAGAGGAGGTAGGCGGAGCGGTGCAGCGCGACGACGGTCTTCCCCGTACCCGGACCGCCGTCTACGACGAGAGCGCCGCGGGATCCCGCGCGGATGATGGCGTCCTGGTCGGCCTGGATGGTGCCCAGCACGTCACGCATCCGGGGCGACCGGTTGCTGCCCAGGGTGGCGATGAAGGCGGACTGGTCGTCGAGCGCGGCGTGCCCGGCAAACCCGTCCGAGGTGAACACCTCGTCCCAGTAGTCGCTGATCCGGCCGCGGGTCCAGCGGTACCTGCGGCGGCTTGTCAGCCCCATCGGGTTGGCGTGGGTGGCTCCGAAGAACGGCTCGGCAGCGGGGGAGCGCCAGTCGATCAGCAGCCGACGGCCCGTGCTGTCGGTGAGGCCGAGCCGTCCGACGTACACGGGCTCGGGGTCGTCCGCGCCGACCATGTGTCCGAGGCACAGGTCGAGACCGAAGCGCCGCAGTGTGCGCAGGCGAGCGGTCAGGCGGTGGATCTCCATGTCCCGGTCCATCGCCTGCTGGCCTACGCCGCCTGGCGCCTTGCGCGTGGCCTCTAGGCGGTCGGACAGTTCGGCGATCGACTGCTCGAGGCACTCGGCGACGGCCGCGAAGTGCTGCTCGTCGCCGCCGATCAGCGTCGGGTCGGCCTTGGTGGACAGGCGGTCGGGAAGGTCGAACGCGCTGGTGGTCAGAGGGTTCATGCCATCAGCTCCGATCCGAGGTAGATCCCGCGAAGTCCGGCCGCGCACACCCGCACGCCGCCGCCGAGTGTCCGCGACCGCAGCGCGGGTCCCACCACTGGCTCGACGTCGCCGCACGACCTATGAACCGACAACAACAAACGCACTTTGTGAATCTCCCATTTCCGCAGGTCCTGGCCCTAGGCCAGCGATTCTGCGGCACGACCGGGGCCTTGCCGCAAGCCCCCCGGTGCGCTATATGTTGAGAGTGGAAAGGAGTGGGTACTCCCCTTTCCCTTGATCGTCCGCTCTGGACGGACAACCTCCGCGCGAAGCGGCGACGCGCCACGGCCGCGGTTTCTGCTGACTGTCAACTCATGTACGAGCCCGGGGACATAGGTTTCTCGTCCGCCGTCGGCATCTGCGGCGACCCGGTTGTCGGCACAGGGCCGCGCGGTCGCGTTGACGTCCCGCTGACGTCGTGACGCGGTCGCGTTGACGCAGTCCCGCACTCCGTGGTCCCGTTGGCGTCGCCGCCCAATGACGCCGAGTGCGTGCCACACACTCATGGCCCACCGTCCGGCCCCTCCCGCCCCCTTTCGAGCGGAGACCACCTTCATGGCACCCACCCTCACCGCAGCATCCACCCTCATCCTCAAGCCCGGCACCGCCTGGTCCGACGCCTGGCAGCGCGCTCTCGCCGTCGCCCCCGAGGCCTTCCGGGACGAGCGCGTGCTCAACCTCTGGTCCGCGCAGTGGCAGGCCGACGGCAGCGCCCTGTCCGCCACCAGCCCCGTCGACGGCAGCCCCATCGCCGGGCCGCCGCGCCTGGACGCCGAGACCGCCCAGCAGGCGGTACGCGCCTCGCTCGACCAGCACCGCGCCTGGCGGCACGTCCCCCTCGAAGAGCGCAGGGCCCGCGTCGGTGCCGCGCTCGACGCCCTCACCGAACACCGCGAGCTGCTCGCCCTGTTGCTGGTCTGGGAGATCGGCAAGCCGTGGCGGCTCGCCCAGGCCGACGTCGACCGTGCGATCGACGGAGTCCGCTGGTACGTCGACGGCATCGAGCCGATGCTTCAGGGCCGCACCCCGCTGCCCGGCCCTGTCTCCAACATCGCCAGCTGGAACTACCCGATGTCCGTACTGGTTCACGCCATGCTGGTGCAGGCACTGGCGGGCAACGCGGTCATCGCCAAGACCCCGACCGACGGCGGCGTCGCCTGCCTCACCCTGGCCTCCGCGCTCGCCGCCCGCGAGGGCATCCCGATCACTTTGGTCAGCGGCAGCGGCGGCCAGCTCTCCGAAGCGCTGGTCCGCTCCCCGGAGATCGGCTGCGTCTCCTTCGTCGGCGGCCGCGACACCGGGGCCCGTATCGCCACCGCGGTCGCCGACCTCGGCAAGCGGCACATCCTGGAGCAGGAGGGCCTGAACACCTGGGGCCTGTGGAACTTCAGTGACTGGGACTCACTGACCGCCGTGATCCCCAAGCTCTTCGACTACGGCAAGCAGCGCTGCACCGCATACCCGCGATTCGTCGTCCAGCGCGAGCTGTTCGCCGACTTCCTGGCGGCCTACCTGCCCGCCGTACGCTCCATCCGTACGGGACACCCCCTGGCCGTCGAGAAGGCCGCCGACCCGCTGCCGAACCTCGACTTCGGCCCGCTGATCAACGCGGCGAAGGCCAAGGAACTGGGCGACCAGGTCGCCGAGGCGATCGACCGCGGGGCTGTGCCGCTGCACCGGGGCACGCTGTCCGACGGCGCGTTCCTCTCCGGCCAGGACACCTCGGCGTACGTCCCGCCGGTGACGCTCCTGGGCCCGCCGCCGTCCTCGCCGCTGCACCACGCGGAGCCGTTCGGCCCGGTCGACACGATCGTCCTCGTCGACACAGAGGCCGAACTGCTCGCCGCTATGAACGCCTCCAACGGCGCGCTCGTGGCGACCCTGTCGACGGACGACCCGGAGACGTACGAGCGTCTGTCTCCGCAGATCCGTGCCTTCAAGGTCGGCCAGGGCAAGCCCCGCTCGCGCGGCGACCGCGACGAACTCTTCGGCGGCTTCGGGGCGTCGTGGCGCGGTGCCTTCGTCGGCGGCGAACTGCTGGTGCGGGCCGTGACCGACGGCCCGGCGGGGGAGCGGCTGCCGGGCAACTTCCCCGACTACCACCTGATGCCGTAAGTCCGTAATGCCGTAAGTCCGTAATGCCGTAAGTCCGTGATGCCGTGATGCCTCAGCCGATCCCCTGGCGGTCGGGCAGGAGCGCGAACTCCCGCTCGGCCGCCTCGGGCACGGCCCGCTCCACCGCCTGAACCAGCAGTGCACGATGCCTGATCAACGGCTCCTTCCGCTCCCCGGGCGCGATCAGCAGCAGATCGTCGATCCCGGCCAACAGCCGTCGGCTCACCTGAGGATTGCCCGCCGAGTGCAGCCGTACCTCGGCGAGCGCGAGATCCACGAGATCCGTCCACCCGGGCACGTCCTGCACCAGCCGCACCTCGCCGTTGCCGTCCCGGTGGTGCACCGCCCCGAGAGGTTTCCTCGCCACCACGGTCAGGAACTGCACGATCCGGTCCAGACACTGCACGGCGGTCGTCGGATCGTTCACGGCGGCCGACAGGGCGCGCAGCGCGATGTCCGACAACTGCCGCAGCCCGAACCCGAGATCCTGGTGAAAGGTCCGCTCGACCCCCACGGACACGGTGTAACTCAACGCACGCCGCGAGAGCTCCCCCGTCCCGTGCACCGCCAGCATCGGCGTCCCCGGCACGACGAAGTCCCCGATCCGGGGGATCAGCCGCAGCACGACCCCCTGCCGCCTCGCGATCCGTACGAGCCGCGCGACATTCACATCCCGCAGCACCCCGGCCCGACCGTTGTACGGAACCCACGCGCTCTCCGCCGCGAGCGGTGCCGGTTCCCGCTCCCCGCCCGGCTGTCTCACCACCGCGTGCATGGCCTCCCGGGCGATGCGGTCAACGACGGGTCCGACCTGCATCAGCCGCAGCATCGACGTCACAAAGGCGATGAAGAGCAGCATGCTCAGCCCGACCATCACCATGGTCAGCACGCCCTGCACGAACGGCACCGAGGTGACGAGGCGCGGATCTGTCTTGCTCTCGAACGACGTCAGTACAAGCAGCGACAGCAGAAACGTCGCCAGGAACACCGAAAAGGTGGCCTTGGTGATCCGGCTCCGTACGAAGATCCTCACCACGCGGGGGGTGAGCTGCCCGCTCGCCATCTGGACGGCCACCAGCGAGATGCTGAAGACGACGCCGATGAAGGTCATCATCGCCGAGCTGATCGTGGTGACGATCGTCTTGGCATCATTGGCGAGCTCGATGAGATCCTCGATGATCTCGTACTCCTGCTGGTCCTGCAGTGACGAGATGATCTCCGCATCCAGCTCCGCGGCCGCACCCCACAGCACGAGGACGCAGACCAGCCCGGCGGTCGGCGCGAACCAGAAGGTGTCCCGCAGATGCTCGCGCAGTTGCGAGAGGACGCGGGGTCGTCGATAGCTGCGATCACTCACGGAGCCGACGGTAGCGTTACGTTGCGCAGGCGTACGGGTACACGCGGTAGCTGTGCCTGGTGGGTGCGGGAAACGGGCTCTGATCGAGCCCCCGGCACCCCACTGACCACCGGATATACAGGTGAGGGGCGCTTCAAACCCCTGGTATTGTTGTCCCTGTCGCCGCGGGAGACCGCGGTCACCTTGTCCGGGTGGCGGAATGGCAGACGCGCTAGCTTGAGGTGCTAGTGCCCTTTATCGGGCGTGGGGGTTCAAGTCCCCCCTCGGACACAAACAAACAAACAAACAATGACGAGGGCCGCGACCTTAGGGTTGCGGCCCTCGTTGCATGTTCTCCCTGCCGCAAGGGCAGCCAGGTCCGTGGCTGAGCGCATAGTCACTAATATGGATGGCCAGTGTGTGGTCACGGGAGTACGGGCTCTGCGGTTCGGGGCCTGTGGTGGAGGAGACAGGATGTCGGTCGCGGAGCGCTCCGGTTTGTCCCATGCGGAAGAGGCGCGTGATGCCCGGCTCGAGGACGAGTCGCCGGCGCTGTGGGGGCACGGCTTCAGTGAGGTGGGCCAGAGCATGCTCACCTCGGCGGTGCGATGCTTCGCGGCGAAGGGCTTCCAGGCCACCAGGACGAGAGACATCACGGCGGGCGCCAAGTTGAGCCCTGCCTCGCTGTACGTCCATTTCGCCTCGAAGGAGGACGTGCTGTTCACGATCTCCCGGGTCGGACACGAGCGAGCCCTCGCGGCACTTCAGGGCCCCGAGGCCCCGGACACGGCGGCGCATCTCCGGTCGGTCTTCTCGCGATTCGTGGCCTGGCACGCCCGCCACCATGTCGCCGGCCGGGTCAACCAGTACGAGATGTTCTCCCTCACTCCGGAGCACTACGAGGAGGTGCTCAGCATCCGGCAGCAGACCACCGAAGTGTTCCGGAAGGCAGTCCTCCGGGGCATCGCGGACGGTTCCTTCGTGAAGGTCGACGTGAACCGGGTCGTGCGGGCAATGCTGTCCCTGGCGGTCGACCTCGTCCGCTGGTACCGGCTCGACGGTCCGGACTCGCCCGAGCAACTTGGGGAGTTCTACGCAGAGTTGGCCCTCGGCATGGTGACAAACCCCGCCATCGCGCAGGCTTCTGGCACGTCCCAGGCCTAACACATTGAATGTGGGGCGCACCGTCTAGTACCGCCCACAACGACGATTGCCCGTCAGCCGTGGGCTGACGGGCAATCGAGCGGACGGTGAGGCCACCGGGCGGCAGGGAGCGGTCCCGCCGGCCGGGGTGTCAGCGTCAGAAGGCCGCGACGGCCTTCGGGTCCGGGCCGTGCGCGTTGTCGTGCGGCTTGCCCTCGGTCGCCAGGAAGACGATCAGGATGATGAAGCCAACCAGCGGGATCGCCCCGATGAGGATCCACCAGCCCGAGCGGTCCGTGTCGTGCAGTCGGCGGATCGTGACGCCGAGGCTCGGGAGGAACACGCCGACCACGTAGATCAGCTGGAGGAAGCTGGTGCCCAGCACCCGGTCGAGGACCAGCAGCACGAGGCTGATGACGACGCTGAAAAGGGTGAACATCCAGTATTCCTGCCGGCGCGCACGCCCGCTGAATACCGCATATTTCTTGAGTACATCCACGTACCAGTTCACTGCGTCCCCCCAAAGGACCGCGATGGGGCCTGTCCTCTTGGAGCAAGCCGGTGCGCAGAAAGTAGTGGCTTGAAGTGAGCGGGTCAAACCGTTACCTGTGACGATTGATCAGCAGCGTGAGCGGCGGCTCCTTCGGTTCCGGTGAGCCGACCCCCAGCGCACGATGCTGACTGGTTTCGTTCGCTCCGGAACTGAGGTCGCTCGACTGACGCCACACCCGCCTCAGCGCGTGTACAGCGCGTCGATGTCCGCCGCGTACGCCCCTGTAATCGCTCGCCGCTTGAGCTTCAGCGTCGGCGTCATCAGGCCGTCGTCCTGACTGAACTCGTTCGGCAGGATCCGGAAGGCCCGGATGGATTCCGCCCTCGAGACCCGGGTGTTCGCCCGCGAGATCGCCCGCTGGATCTGGGCCCGGAGCTCCTCGTCGTCCGTCATCGCCGAGACGTCCGCCGGCTGTTTGCCCCTGAGGTTCTGCCAGTGCGCCAGTGCCTCGGGGTCCACCGTGATCAGGGCCGCGATGTAGGGCTGGTCGTCGCCCACGACCAGGCACTGCGAGATCAGCGGGTGGTGGCGCAGCTGTTCCTCCAGGGGGAGGGGGGCCACGCTCTTGCCGCCGCTGGTGATGATGATGTCCTTCTTGCGGCCCGTGATGACGAGGTAGCCCTCGTCGTCGAGATGGCCCATGTCGCCGGTGGCGAACCAGCCGTCGCGCAGGACCGCCTCGGTGGCCTTGGGGTTGTTGAGGTATCCGGCGAAGACCGTGTCGCCGCGGACCCATACCTCGCCGTCGTCCGCGATGTGTACCGCGGAGCCGGGGATCGGACGGCCCACGGTGCCGAAGCGGACCGCTCCCGGGGGCTGGGCCGTGATCGCGCCGGAGGTTTCGGTGAGGCCGTAGCCGTCGTAGACCGTGATACCCGTGCCCGCGAAGAAGAGCCCCAGTTCCCTGCGGAGCGTGGAGCCGCCGGAGACCGCGTTGCGGACCTGGCTGCCCAGGACGGCGCGCAGTTTGCTGTACACCAGGCGGTCGTACACCGAGTGCAGGACCTTCAGCGACGGGCTCGGGCCGTGGCCCGTACCGATGGCGTGGCGTTCCGCGGCTTCGGCGTAGCGCACCGCGACGGCGGCAGCCTTGTCGAAGAGGCTGACGTGGCCCGCGTCCTCGGCGGCGCGGCGGGCCTTGTGGAAGATCTTCTCGAAGATGTACGGGACGGCGAACAGGAACGTCGGCCGGAAGGTTGCCAGGGCCGGGAGCAGCGTCTCGGGTGTCAGATCGGGCTGGTGCCCGAGCCGGATGCCGCCGCGCAGACAGCAGACGACGACCGCCAGCCCGTAAATGTGTGCGACGGGAAGGAAGTTGAGGATCGACGGCTGCACCCCGGGCTCGGCGAGGATCCCGCCCCAGCCTTCGAGGAGGATGTCGCACTCCGCCGCCAGATTGGCGTGCGTGATGAGGCAGCCCTTGGGGGTGGCGGTGGTGCCGGAGGTGTAGCTGATCGCGGCGACCTGGTCGGACATCACGGCGGCGCGGTGACGGTGGATCAGTTCGTCGTCCACGTCGATGCCCTGGCCCATCAGGCCATCGACACAGCCCAGGTCCATCTGCCAGATCGCGAACAGCGGCGACTCGGTGTCAGTCGCCGCCGCCACCGTCATCGCATGGTTCTCGTGCTCGACCACGATGGCCCGGACCTGGGCGTCGTACAGGATCCAGCGCACCTGCTCGATCGACGACGTGGGGTAGACGGGAACGATCTCGACGCCGACGGACCACAGGGCGTACGCCAGAATCGTCCACTCGTAGCGGGTACGGGACATGAGCGCGACCCGGTCGCCGAAGCGGATTCCGTTGGCCAGGAATCCCTTGGCCACGGCCATCACGTCGTCGCGGAACTGCTGCGCGCTGACCGGTTCCCAGGTCTCCGGCCGGATGCCGGTCAGTCGGGAGAGCTGCACCAGGGAGGGGTCGCGTTCGGCGGTCTCGTACACCGAGTCGGCGAGGCCGCCTGACCGAAGCCGTTCGGTACGGAGGGGAGGAACGTTTCCTTGCATATCGCCCTTCCCTTCCCCATGTTGGGGCGCCGCGCTGTGCAACATAGGGAGCGAAAGGTACATGCAGGGAGTAGTTGCTGCCTAGCTTTCGGACACATCGGCAGGTGGCGCTCTGCGCCAGGGCCTTGCGTGGGCGGCTGCCCGTACGCAGGCGCGCTGTACGACCTCACCCTCTGGACGGTACGAGTAACCCAACGTGAACATGGGGTCGTTGTACAGGTGCAACGAGTGCGACAAGCGCGACAAGGGGGTCGCCACCCATGGCGAACAGCAGTGCACCCGAACAGTCCGACAGCCTCAAGGCATTCGGAGCCGTCCTCAAGGTCTTCCGTGAACGGGCCTCGCTCACGCAGGAGCAACTCGCGCCGCTGGTCTGCTATTCGCATGCGTGCGTTGCCTCGATCGAGCAGGGGCGGCGCATGCCGCCCGGTGATTTCGTCGAGCGGGCGGAGGAGGCACTGGACTCGTTCGGCGTGCTGCGGGCGGTGGCCCAGCATGTGTCGCGGCGGCCCGGTTTGGCCGCGTGGTTCCGGCTGTGGGCGCAGCTGGAGTCCGCGGCCGTCAGCCTTTGCACGTACGAATGCCGGGTGATGCCCGGTCTGTTGCAGACCGAGGCGTACGCGCGTGCCGTGATGCTCAACGTCCCGCCGCCGCCCACCGAGGCGGAGGTCGTGGAGCGGATCGCCGCGCGCATGGAGCGGCAGGAGCTGTTGACCCGTACGCCACCGATCGCGTTCAGCTTCATCGTCGAGGAGTCGGTGCTGCTGCGGCACACCGGTGGTGAGAGCGTCACACGGGAACTCCTGGACCACCTCATCGCCTGCGCCGAGTTGTGGAACGTCGAGCTGCAGATCATGCCGCTGCGACAGCCGTATCACGCTGGTACGGACGGCCCGATGCAGCTTCTCGAGACACCGGACAACAAGTGGCTGGGCTACTCGGAGGGCCAGCAGACCGGGCAGCTGAACTCTGGCCCGAAAGACGTCAGCCTGATGCAGATGCGCTATGCCAAGATGCGCTCACAGGCCCTGTCCCCGGCGGACTCGGCGGAGCTGTTGCAGCGGATGCGAGGAGCGCTATGAGCACCAACGACAAGCTGGACTGGTTCAAGAGCAGCTACAGCGGTTCCCAGGGTGACAGCTGCGTAGAGGTCGCCTGCCGACCGGACGCCGTCCACGTCCGTGACTCCAAGGAGAAGGACGGGCCGCGGTTCGCGGTGTCTCAGGCTGCGTGGGTCGCATTCATCGAGTTCGCCGGAGTCTGAAGCTCCTGAGGGCGGTTGGAGGCGGGGGACAGGTCGGGCGACCGGCTGACGTCCTTAGCCGCCTCCCCGTCCCGCACCCGCCACAGCCACCTGATGTCCCGTCCGAAGGACCACATCAGCAGCGCCAGCGCCACGAAGACCGCAGCGAAGGCAGGCAGGACCGGCAGGATCCCCGCGCCCACCACCAGCAGCACGATCCCCTGGAGCGCCGCCACCGTCTTGCGGGCCGTGCTCGGCGGCAGGGATCCGTTCAGCCAGGGCAGGACCCGCGCCGCCGCGACGAAGGCGTAGCGCATGGTGCCGATCAGGAGCACCCAGGGGCCCAGGGACATGGCGACGTAGATGCTGAGCACCAGGATGAGGAACGCGTCGACCTCCATGTCGAAGCGTGCCCCAAGCGGGGACGACGTGCCGGTGTGCCGGGCGACCTTGCCGTCGACCGCGTCGAGGATCAGGGCGACCGTGGTGAGGGCGACCAGGACCGTGACCGGGGGCGGGCTTTCGAAGGAGTCCGCGACCAGCGCGGTCACCCCGCCGACGAGCGTCGCGCGGGCCAGCGTCACACGATTGGCCGGTCCGAAGGACTCGAGCCAGGAGCGGCGCAGTGCGCGGGTCAGGGCCGCCCAGGTGGCGACCCCGAAGGCCAGGCCCGTCAGCCAGCCCGCGGGCCCCAGGCCGATCACCGTGCCGAGCAGACCCAGCAGGGCGAGCTGTGCGCCCGCTCCCACGGCCGTCTCGTGCCGCAGCGGCCTCATGTCGTACGCATTGTTCAAGGCCACCGTGCGCAACCTCCGGGTGAGTGACAGAGTCGATCATTCCCGCGTACCGTGGCCGCGGCTTCAGCGACCAGTACGTTAATCACCGCGCGATCGTTCAGGAGGACGCCGATGCAGCGCGTCGCCCGTGCCTTCTGGCTCCGCTCTCCCGGCCACGGCGAGGTCCGGGAGGTCGCCCTCGCGGACCCCGCCGCAGGCGAAGTCCTGGTGCGCACGCTTTTTTCCGGCGTGAGCCGCGGCACCGAGACCCTTGTCTTCCGCGGGGGTGTGCCGGAGAGCCAGTACGGCGTGATGCGCGCGCCGTTCCAGGAAGGCGACTTCCCCGGGCCCGTCAAGTACGGCTATCTCAACGTGGGTCTGGTGGAGGAGGGGCCGGGGGAGCTGGTGGGCCGTACGGTCTTCAGCCTCTATCCGCACCAGACCCGGTTCGTCGTCCCCGCGAGTGCCGTCACTCCCGTGCCGGACAGCGTCCCCGCCGCCCGGGCGGTGCTGGCCGGGACGGTGGAGACCGCGGTGAACGCCGTGTGGGACGCGGCACCGATGCTCGGCGACCGCATCGCCGTCGTGGGCGCGGGCATGGTCGGCGCGAGTGTCGCCGCCGTACTCGCGCGGTTCCCCGCCGTCCGCGTCCAGCTCGTCGACGCCAATCCCGCGCGGGCGGACATCGCCAGGGCGCTCGGCGTCGACTTCGCGCTCCCCGAAGAGGCCGCGGGCGACTGTGATCTCGTCGTCCACGCGAGCGCCACCGAGGAAGGGCTGGCGCGCTCACTGGAACTCCTCGCCCCGGAGGGCACGGTCCTCGAACTGAGCTGGTACGGAGACCGGCGCATCAGCCTGCCGCTGGGGGAGGCCTTCCACTCCCGCCGCCTCGTCGTACGCAGCAGCCAGGTCGGCACGGTGTCCCCGGCCAGGGGTTCGCGCCGGACCTTCGCCGACCGGCTCGATCTCGCGCTCGATCTGCTCGCCGATCCCGCCTTCGATGCGCTGATCACTGCGGAGTGTGCTTTCGACGAGTTGCCGGATGCGCTGCCGAGGCTTGCTTCCGGCGATCTTCCAGGGTTGTGTCTGCGCGTACGGTACGACCGCTGAACAGGGCGGACCGATCGGCCGTACTACAGGTCAGATGTGCCACCGCACCTGGAGGGTCGTCCTTTGTTCAGCATCACCGTCCGTGATCACATCATGATCGCTCACAGCTTCAGCGGGGAGGTTTTCGGACCCGCGCAGCGCCTGCACGGAGCTACGTTCCTCGTGGACGCCACCTTCCGCCGTCCCGAACTGGACGCGGACAACATCGTCGTCGACATCGGCCTGGCCACCCAGGAACTCGGCACCGTCGTGGGCGCGCTGAACTACCGCAATCTCGACGACGACCCGGACTTCGCCGGCATCAACACCAGTACGGAATTCCTGGCCAAGGTCATCGCCGACCGCCTCGCGGACCGCGTGCAGGCGGGGGCTCTGGGCGAGGGCGCACGCGGACTGGCCGGGATCACGGTCACCCTGCATGAGTCGCATGTCGCCTGGGCGAGTTACGAGCGATCGCTATGAGCCGCTCGGTGCACATCGTCATGCCGGGCGGGGTCGACGATCCGGCCGCGCCCAGTGGCGGCAACATCTACGACCGCCGCCTGTGCCGGGACCTGCCCGGCACCGGCTGGCAGGTCCGGGAGCACACCGTCGCGGGCAGCTGGCCGCAGCCCGGAGCTGACGCCCGGGCCGAGCTGGCCCGCATCCTGGCCAGGGCCGCGGACGGTGCAGTCGTCCTCCTCGATGGACTCGTCGCCTGCGCCGTTCCCGACATCGTCGTCCCCGAGACCGGACGGCTGCGTATCGCGGTACTGGTGCACCTGCCGCTGGGCGACGAGACAGGGCTCGCACCGTCGCGGGTGAGTGAGCTCGACGCTCTGGAGCGCAGGACCCTGCGTTCCGTGCCCGCGGTCGTGGCGACCAGCGAATGGGCGGCCCGCAGGCTTGTGGCCCACCACGGGCTCGACCCCGGCCGGGTCCATGTCGCGGCCCCCGGCGCCGACATCGAGCCCCAGGCCGCCGGCACCGACGGCGCCTCGCGGCTGGTCTGCGTCGCCTCGGTGACCCCGCGCAAGGGGCAGCTCCGGCTGGTCGAGGCCCTGGCCGACGTCGCGGACCTGCCCTGGACGCTCGTGTGCGCCGGAGGCCTCGGCCAGGACCCCGCATACGTCGCCCAACTGCGCGCGCTGATCGAAAAGTCCGGCCTCGACGGCCGGGTGCACCTCGTCGGGCCGCAGAGCGGCGCGGAGCTGGACGCGACCTACGCCGATGCCGACCTCCTGGTCCTCACCTCGTACGCGGAGACCTACGGCATGGCGGTGACCGAGGCGCTTGCCCGCGGCATTCCCGTACTGGCGACGGCCGTCGGCGGACTCCCGGAGGCGGTCGGGCACGCGCCCGACGGCACTGTGCCGGGCCTGCTCGTACGGTCGGAAGACGCCGGGGCGCTCGCGACGGCGCTGCGCCGCTGGTTCGGCGACCCTGCCCTGCGCCATCGGCTGAGGGCGGCCGCGGGCGCCCGTCGCGCCGCGCTGGATGGTTGGGAGACCACGGCCCGCAATCTGGCGGGCGCTCTGGAACACGTCCGACTCGATCCCCGGAGGGCCGCGTGAATGCGACCGACGCACCCCGTTACGCCCCCGAGTGGCTCGAGCTGCGGGAGGGCGCCGACGCCGCCGCCCGCGCGACCGAACTCCTCGATCCGCTGCGAGACCGGCTGGCAGGCCACAAGGCCGGCGATCTGGTGATCCGCGATCTCGGCTGCGGCACCGGCTCCATGGGGCGCTGGCTCGCACCCAGGCTCCCCGGCCCCCAGCACTGGATCCTGCACGACCACGACCCCGAACTCCTCCGCCTGGCGGCCGCTCACACCCCCCGTACGGCAGCCGACGGCAGCGGCGTCACGGTCGCCACGGAACGCGGCGACATCGCCCACCTGACGGCTGACCTCCTTGCCAGTGCCTCGCTGGTGACAGCCTCCGCGCTGCTGGACGTACTCACCCGGGACGAGATCGAGGCGCTCGCCCGGGCCTGCGCCGGGGCCCGTTGCCCGGCACTGCTGGCGCTGTCCGTGGTGGGGCGGGTCGAGCTGACACCGTCCGAGCCGCTGGACGACCAGATCGCCGAAGCCTTCAACGAACACCAGCAGCGCGAGGGTCGGCTGGGGCCCGACGCCGTCACGGTCGCCGCCGAAGCCTTCGTACGGCAGGGCGCGACGGTACGGATGCACGCCAGCCCCTGGCAGCTCGGCGCCGACGACGCGCTGCTGACGGCGCAGTGGCTGCGCGGCTGGGTCGGCGCCGCCTGCGAGCAGCGCCCCTCCCTGGCCCCCCGCGCCCAGGCGTATCTGCGCCGCCGCCTGGCGGCGTGCGCGGCGGGCGAGTTGACGGTGGTGGTGCAGCACAGCGATCTGCTGGCACTGCCCAGCGCGACGGGTGGGAATTCATGAGCGGGCGGACGAGGGCCCGCATCGGCACGCTCGCCGGAGCGGGCATCCTGGCCGTGCTGGTGTGGCGTCTTGGCACCGGCGCCTTCCTGGACGGGCTGCGCAGGATCGACGGACCGACCCTTCTGGCCGCCCTCGGGCTGGGCCTGCTCACCACTGTGTTCAGCGCCTGGCGCTGGCGCCTGGTGGCCCGCGGCCTGGACATCCGGCTGCCGCTGGGCAGGGCCGTCGCCGACTACTACCGGGCCCTGTTCCTGAACGCGGCGCTGCCCGGTGGCGTACTCGGCGATGTGCACCGCGCGGTACGGCACGGGCAGAACACCGGTGACATCGGCCGGGGCGTCCGCGCGGTCGTCCTCGAACGGACCGCGGGTCAGGTCGTCCTCATCGCCGTCGGCGGGGTGGTGCTGCTCGCCCAGCCGTCCCCGGCGCTGACAGCGGCCCGCCACCTCGCCACCGTGCCGGTCTTCGCCGCGGCCGTCGCCGTCGCGGGCGCGCTGATGATCACGGTCGCCGTCCGGCTGCGCGGGAAGCCCGGCACCTCCCGCTGGCACCGGGCGACCCGCACGGCGCTGGCCGAAGCACGCCTCGGACTGCTCGCCCGCGCCAGCTGGCCGGGAGTGGTGATCTCGTCCGTCGCGGTGCTGGCGGGGCATCTGGGCATGTTCCTTCTCGCCGCCCGGGCAGCGGGGTCAACGGCTCCGTTCGCCCAGCTGGCTCCCCTGATGGTGCTCGCTCTGCTCGCCATGGCGCTGCCGCTGAACGTCGGTGGCTGGGGGCCGAGGGAAGGCGTCACCGCCTGGGCCTTCGGCGCCGCCGGACTGGGCGCCGCCCAGGGCCTGACCGTCGCCGTGGTCTACGGAGTCCTCACCTTCGCCGCGAGCCTGCCCGGCATCGGCGTGCTCCTCGGCCCCTGGCTCGCCCGTCTACGTCGCCCGCAGGTCGAGCTCGAAGAGCGTGTCCTCGCCGAGGAAGGCGCGTCGGACCGGTGGGCGAAGCGCCTCGCGCATCACCGGCCGTCCGGCGAAGCGCAGCCCGGGGATGCCGTCACCGATCAGGACCGGCGCCACGGTGACGTACAGCCGGTGCAGCGCCTGCTCGTGAAGGAAGCGCGACACGGTGACGCCGCCGCCCTCGATCAGCACCCGGCCGAGGCCGCGCCGCGCGAGCGAGTCCAGCAGGCGCCCCGGGGCGAACGCGTCCTGGTCCGGCAGGGTCAGAACCTCGACACCGGCGGGGACGGACTTGTCCCGGCCGCTGTCGGCGCCCACCACCCACAGAGTGGGGGCTGACCCATCGGTGAACACCCGGCGCCCCAGCGGCACCCGGCCGCGCGGATCGAGAATGACGCGCACCGGGTTGGCCCCGGCGCAGGCACGCACGGTCAGCTGAGGATCGTCCGCGACGGCCGTGCCCGCTCCGACGACCACCGCGTCGGCCAGGGCCCGCAGATGGTGCAGATGGCTGCGGTCCTCCTCGCCGGTGACATAGTCGGCGTCGCCGGTACGGGTCGCGATGAAACCGTCCAGGCTCTGCCCGAGCTGCGCGAATGCCACGCGCGGACCGGCCAGGCACAGCGGCAGATAGCGCTCCGCGAGCCACTCGGCCTCGGGCGAGGCGTCCTGCGTCCAGTGCCCGCCGCTCTTCGGGTCCAGGACCAGTCCCGCGGCCTCCGCGTCCGCCCCGGACCGTACGGCCCGCAGCCGCTTCCAGGCCTCCGCCGCGTCCAGCACACCACCGGTGCCGCTCATCGCGTCCCCCGCCCGGAGAGCAGCGAGACGTACTCACCGAAGGATTCGACAAGTGAGGCCAGCAGTTCCTTTCCCTTGTCGGCGGATGCCATGGACGGACGGCCGATGACTCCGGAGTCCGTGTATGCCTCCATACCGAGAGTGAGGAGATGCTTACGCTCGTCGGCAAGGAAATCAGATGTCTCAAAGCCGGGGCGGACGAGTTCGGGATGTGCGTGCAACAGGATGGATGTCTCCACTTCCCCCGCGTGCATATCACTGTGCGACGGGGTCTGCACACCGGCTCTGGCCCGGGCGGCGTCCCAGTCCGCCGTGCCCGGGAAAAGCGCCATGCGGATACCGTTGCTGTCGGATTCCTGAACCACATTGCGCAGTACGTAATTCCCCCCGTGCCCGTTGAGCAGAATGAGGGCGCCGATACCGGACCGGCTCAGCGAGTCGGCGATGTCCCGTACCACGGCGTTGAGGGTCGCGGCGGAAATACTGGCGGTGCCCGGCCAGGCGGCATGCTCGTGGGAGCAGGAGACGGTCAGCGGAGGAAGGTGGAGTACCCGATGAGCTGCGGCGACCTCACGCGCGATGGTGCAGGCGACGACCGTGTCGGTCACCAAGGGAAGATACGCACCGTGCTGCTCGAAGCTGCCGATGGGAAGGATGGCGATGTCGGCCCCCTCGGCCCTCACATCCTCCGTGGATTGCAACGGCAACAGTCCCGCTGCCTGCCGTGGCGTTCCCGAACTGCTCATGTCTTTCCGGCCTTTCGTCGTTCGCTCTGCGCGCCGATGGTCGAACGTGATGAATCGGGCGCCCAGTTGTGCCCTTCGTCATTTTCCCTCACACCACACGCAGTCTGCCAGATAGGATCGGGCGCATGACAGAAAGTGATGGCGCGTTCCGCGGAAGTGTTCGTCCATCAGGTGTCGAACGAGTGGTGGATGTCCAACTGTCCACCGTGCACGGCGATTTCGTCGCGATCGGCTACCTGGACCGCAAAAGCGGCGAGGAACAAATGGTGCTGGTATTCGGCGATGTCGAGCGAGAAGGAGCGCTTACCCGCGTGCATTCGGAGTGTCTGACCGGAGACGTCTTCGGTTCCAAACACTGCGAGTGCGGCGACCAACTGTCCGCCGCGCTGGGCGCCATCGTGCAGGAAGGGCACGGCATTCTCGTGTACCTCCAGGGCCATGAGGGGCGCGGAATCGGCCTGCTGGCCAAGCTCCGGGCGATGAAGCTCCAGGCGGAGGGCCTCGACACGGTCGAGGCGAACATCGCCCTCGGGCTCCCCGTCGACGCCCGCGACTACCAGGTGGCGGCGGACATCCTGCACGATCTCGGCGTCCAGTCGGTGCGGCTGCTGTCGAACAACCCGCTCAAGCGCGAGGCGCTGCTGCGGCACGGCATCAAGATCGCCGATCTGGTACCCCTGCTGATACCGCCGCGCGCGGAGAACAGGTCCTATCTGTGGACCAAGCGGGACCGCCTCGATCACTACCTGCCGCACCTGGACGGCGTGGCCGACTAGGTCCTGTGGTCAGCCGCCGACCGTGGTTGGCAAGGTGGCGTGAAAATGCCGATTGCACCGCGACCGGCGGCGGCCGGGCCGCGCAGGAGATCGCTGTATCGCGCGCCATGCGGTACGGGTCTTCCGGGCGCCCGAGCCCGAACAGATTGACCGCGAGGCTGTGACGGCAGCGCAAGGTGTCCGGGTGGTCGGGGCCCATGGCGCGCTCCCGCGCGTCGAGCGCACTGTGGTGCACATCTGATGTGCCTCGAAGTGGCAGCCCAACTGGCCCAGTGCGTAGGCCATTTCCCGGCCGGCTGCGAGGTGTGCCGGGGTGATCGGCACCTGCTGATGCTCGCGCGGGGCGTCGGCAGGCCGCCCGGTGTGGGGGGGCAAGACCCCGCCTTCTCCCGGCGCCGGAGCCTGCTCTGGAAGGCTCCGGCTCGTTTCGTCCACCTCACACTGCGTGCCCACGGGGCTGCGAGATGTGTGATTTGCGTCCTTGACATACGCGCAATTCCACCGTCGCCGGGCACCCATACCTTCTGGCCATGGACAACAACCTCGGGCGTAGGGGCTTCCTCCGCCTCTCTGGAACAGCCGCCCTTACCGCCTCGCTCGGCAGCGCGCTCACCGCGTGTGGATCGGCCGACAAGAAGTCCTCATCAGCCAAGCCCGGCCGTACCGTGCGACTCGGATTCATCGCGTTGACCGACTGTGCGCCCCTGGTGATGGCGGAGGAACTCGGGTACTTCGCCGAGCGTGACCTCAATGTTGAATTGATCAAGCAGGCCTCTTGGCCCGCCACCCGGGACAACCTGCTCAATGGGCAGATCGATGCCGCGCATGCCCTCTTCAGCCTCCCTCTGTCCGTTGCAACGAAGATCGCGGGCAAGGGTTCCACCGACCTCAAGATCGCCATGGTGCTGAACAACAACGGCCAGGCCATCACCCTCAAGAAGGACTTCGCCGACGCCGGCTACGCGGACCTGAAGGCCGCCAAGGCACTCCTTGAGAAGAAGTCCCCGACCCTGGCCATGACCTTCCCCGGTGGTACGCACGACACCTGGCTGCGCTACTGGCTCAAGGCGACCAAGGCCGATCTGTCGAAGGTCAAGATCGTTCCGATCCCGCCGCCGCAGATGGTCGCCAACATGAAGGTCGGCAACATGGACGGCTACTGCGTCGGTGAGCCCTGGAACGCCCTCGCCGTCAAGCAGGACATCGGCTTCACCCACATCACGACCCAGGACATCTGGCAGCACCACCCGGAGAAGGCCCTGGTCGCCGGCGCCAAGTTCGCCGCGGAGAAGAAAGACGTCCTGGCCGATGTGATGGGGGCCGTCCTCAAGGCGTGCAAGTGGCTCGACGACCTGGACAACCGGGCCAAGGCGGCGACGACGATCGGCTCCCCGCAGTACGTGAAGGCACCGGCCAAGGAGATCGAGGGCCGACTGCTCGGCAACTACGAGCTGGGAGCCGACCTGGGCGAGAAGAAGTTCAGCGGCGACCAGATGATGTTCTTCCGCGACGGACAGACCTCCGCGCCGCGGCGCGGGCACGCGATCTGGTTCATGAGCCAGTACCAGCGCTTCGGGCTCCTCAAGGAGGCGCCGCCGTACACCAAGATCGCTGACGAGATCATCCTGCGCGACCTCTACGAGGAGGTCGCCGGCAAGGAGGGCATCGACGTCCCGGCAGACGACATGAGCCCGTTCCACGTGAAGCTCGACGGCACGATGTTCGACCCCAAGAAGCCGCAGGAGGAGGCGAAGCGGCTATGACGAGCTCGCTGACGCATACGGACCAGGCAGAACCGGCTGAGGCGGAAGCCCAGCCCGGGCCGCCCGACCCCCCCGCCGCCTCCCGGTCGCCCCTCGGCGGCGGTTGGGTGAGTCGGCTTGCCGAGCTGGGCCGCGGCATCGGATGGGCCGTGCTCGGTACCGCAATCGTGGTGCTGCTGTGGCAGCTGGCCGCATCCCGGTCCACCGACGTCCCGGCCCCGCTCGACGGGGCACGGACGCTGGTCGACCTGCTGGGGGATCCGTTCTACGACAACGGCCCGAACGACAAGGGGGTAGGTCTTCAGCTGGCCACCTCGCTGCAGCGGGTGTTCACCGGCTTCGCTCTGGCCGCCGTGGTCGGGGTGCTGGCAGGGCTGCTCCTCGGCGCGAGCCGCCGGGCCTGGCTGGCATTCAACCCGGTGGTGCAGGTGCTGCGTCCCGTGTCGCCGCTGGCCTGGTTTCCGATCTGGCTGGCCGTGTTCAAGGACGCCTCCCAGGCCTCGATATTCGTGATCTTCATTACCGCGCTGTGGCCCACGCTCATCAACACCGCGGCCGGTGCGGCGGACATCCCTCACGATCACCGCAACGTCGCGCGGGTCTTCCGCTTCGGTCGCATCGCCTACCTGAGGCATGTGCTTGTGCCGAACGCCCTGCCGTCGATCATCACCGGTCTGCGGCTGTCGATGGGCATCGCCTGGATGGTCATCGTGGCGGTCGAGATGCTCTCCGGCAATTCCGGGATCGGGTTCTTCGTGTGGGACTCGTACAACGCCGGCAACCTCAGCTCGGTCGTCGCCGCGATCGTCCTCATCGGTCTTGTCGGTCTGATCCTTGACGCGATCCTGGTACGGCTCTCGCGCAAGGTGGCCATCGAGGAGGTTAAGTCGTGACCGTCGAGATCCGCGGGGTACACAAGTCGTTCCGCCGAAGGGGATCAGCCGCTCAGCATGTTCTACGAGGGGTCGATCTGACAGTCGAGGAAGGGGAATTCGTCTCCTTCATCGGTCACTCGGGCTGCGGCAAGTCGACGCTGCTCAATCTGGTCGGCGGACTTGACCGCCCGAATGCGGGTGAGATCGTCGTGGACGGTCAGGCCGTCACGGGGCCGGGTCCGGAACGGGCGATGGTCTTCCAGAACTATTCACTGCTGCCCAGGCTGAGCCTTCTCGCGAATGTGCGCGAGGCCGTCCGCGCGGCACGGCCGGACTGGTCCCGGACAAAGGCCGACGACATGGTCGAGCGGTATCTGACCGCCGTCGGGCTGTGGGAGCACCGCGACAAGCGCCCGGGCCAGGTATCGGGCGGCATGGCTCAGCGCGCCGCGGTCGCCAGGGCCTTCGCCGTGGGACCCCGTACTCTGCTGCTGGACGAGCCGTTCGGTGCACTGGACGCGCTCACCCGCTCGCGATTGCAACAACAACTCGTCGAGCTGTGGGGCAACGAGTCGGAGACCGAGAAGGTGCTCATGGTCACGCACGGGCTCGATGAGGCCATTCTGCTCGCCGACCGGATCGTGGTCATGTCCAACCCGCCGCAGCCGTCGGTGCGCACGATCATCCCGGTGCCCATCCCGCGTCCTCGGGACCGCGCGACAATCACCAACCACCCGGCATACGCCCGTACCCAGGAGCAGTTGGCCGACCTGCTGCTCGCCGACAACACGGCGGCCGCATAGCCCCGGCCGGTCCCCGGGCCGGTGCACGTCTGCCGAGCCATCTAGGGCCTGTCGTTTGGATCAGGCCCTAGGTCGTGTCTTCAAAGTCCCGTCTGCCTGGCGGCGTCTGGCACGCACGCTCGCTGCGTTGTCGTCAGTCGCCGATGCTCCGCGTGGGCTCCTTCCTCCGCCTTGCGATCGCACGCACCAGACGCCGCCAGGCCCGCCCTTCGGGCGGACGACGCTACTTTGAAGACACTCCCTAGGGGTGAGGTGGCCGCGGGTGGTGGTCTCAGCCTTGTCGCCTCCACGCGGGCTGAGACCACCGCCCGCGGCCACCTCACCGAACAACGCGGCATCGGGCACCGTCGCCGGTCCAGCCCGGTCCCGAACTGCTGTTGAATCACGTCATCTGGCGCTGTACCAGTTCGTGAAGGTGCCCGCCCACATGGGCGAGCAGATCGGACGGCCGGCCCTGCTCCACGATCCGGCCGTCCGACATCACGATCACGCGGTCGGCGTCCATCACGGTCGAGAGCCGGTGGGCGATCACGACGCGGCTCGCGCTCAGGCGGCGGGTGGACTCGATCACGATGCGCTGGGCCTCGTTGTCCAGCGCACTCGTGGCCTCGTCGAAGAAGAGGATGCGGGGGCGGCGGACGATGGCCTGGGCGATCATCAGGCGCTGGCGCTGGCCGCCCGATATCGCCCCGCCGCCCGCGATCATCGTGTGCAGGCCCATCGGCATGCGCTTGATGTCCTCGGCCAGGCCCGCCATCTCGGCCGCCTCCCAGGCCTCTTCCTGGGTGAAGGCCTCGGTGCCGCAGATGCAGTCCAGGATCGATCCGGTCAGCGGCTGTGCGTTCTGCAGGACGACTCCGCACTGGCGGCGTACGGCGGCCTGGTCCAGGGCCGCCAGGTCCTGGCCGTCGTACAGGACACTGCCCGAAGTCGGCCGGTCGAAGCCGATGAGGAGGCGCAGCAGCGTCGACTTGCCGCAGCCGCTGGGGCCGACGATCGCCACGAACTCGCCCGGCCGCACCTGCAGGGACACGTCGTCGAGGACGAGCGGGCCGTCGTCGGCGTAGCGGAAGCTGAGCTTTCTGGTCTCGATCCCGCCGGACAGGGTGCCGGGCTGGGCACTGGCCCCTCGGACCTCGGGAGCCTCTTCGAAGACCGGCCTGATCTGCTCGAACATCGGCAGTGCGGCGGCGGCCGACACCAGCACCCCCGACAGCTGGGTGACCGAGGTCAGCAGCATGGTCACGGAGGTGTTGAACGTCAGGAACTCACCCGCCGACATGCTCCCGCGCGCGGGACCGGCCAGCAGCATGAACATGGTGAGCGAACAGAGCGGCAGATAGACCGCGTCGAGGACCGTCGTCAGGTTCTTGATCCGCCCCGCCCGCTGCTGGAGTTCCCGGGAGCGGGCGAACTCCCGCGCCCACGCGGCGTACGCGAAGCTCTCCGCCGCCGCGACCCGCAGCTTGGGCAGTCCGCGCAGGGTCTGGAAGGCTTGGTTGTTGAGCTTGTTGCCGAGTTCGACCAGCTCCCGCTGCCAGCGCAGCTGCCACAGTCCCATCCCGAGGAACACTGCTCCGATGACGACCAGCATGGCGATGGCCGTGAGCGCCAGCGGCACGCTGTAGCAGAGCAGCAGTACGAGGTTCATCCCGCCGACCGTGCCCGCCTGCAGGGCCACCGGACCGATGCCGGACAGCAGCCGCCGGACGGCGCTCACGCCCATCGCCGCGCCGGCCAGCTCCCCGGTGGAGCGCTCGGTGAAGAACCGCGTCGGCAGCCGCAACAGCCGGTCCCACACGGCCGGTTGGAGCGCGCTCTCCATACGGCCCTCCATCCGCAGGACCGTGAGGTTCTGCAGCAGCATGAACGCCGCCGAGACGATGCCGGCGATCATCACGGCCAGGGCGACCTGGACGATGAGGCTCTTCTCGGCGGTCGGTACGTACACGCCGAGCACCTGGCCGGTCGCGATGGGCACCAGCGCGCCGAGGGCGACGGTCACCAGTCCGCCGATCGCCAGATTGCGTACGTCCGTTGCGGCACCGCGCAGGCTGAAGCGAAGGAGGCGCCAGGGGGTCATGGGCCGTTCCGGCAGCGGGCGGTAGAACATCACGGCGCGCGGCTCGAGTTCCTCCGCCTGGTTCTCGCCGATCCGGATGCGCAGGCCGGAGGCCGGGTTCACCGCCTCGTAGCGGCCGCGGCGCCACAGCAGGGCGACCGGGGCGCCGGACTTGGCCCAATGGCCCACCAGGGGACCGGTGTTCGTACGCCACCAGCGTCCCTCCAGCCGGACCGCGCGGGTGCGGATCCGGGAGCCGGTCGAGATCCGCTCGACGGGACTGACGCGGTCGTTGACCGGGCCGCTCTTCGGCGGCTCGGTGAGCGTGATCCCGGCGGCTTCCGCCACGCGCCGGCAGACGGCGAAGGTCGCGTCGTCGTCGGCCCCGTCCGCTCCGGCGGATGCCCGCCCGGCCCGCTCGGGCCTGCCGATGGAGGCCAGCAGCGCCTGGTCGGCCCGGGCCCGGACGGTCTCGCCCGCCTTGATGCCCGCGGCCGTACGGTCCTCGTGGGCGCGCTCAAGGGTCTCGATCCAGCGGTCCACCGCGGACAGCAGCCGGTACTGCTGGTTGACCATCTGCTGCCACAGCGCGGCGTCGACCAGCAGATCGCCCGCGGCCTCGGCGCTGTACATCGCGCCGTACTGGACACTGCCGGACGGCACCGGCATCCACAGGATGTCGTCGTCGGCCATGGCCTCGTCGGTGGCCCGGCCCTCCAGCGGAGCCTGGAACAGGACACCGAGGCCACGTCCGGTGCCGAGGGCGAAGGCGTGCTCCAGCGGGGTCGGCGCCTCGTACCCCGTCTGGTAGCCGGTCCCGTACCCCGTCGGATACTCGGACCCGTACGCCGGGTACTCGCCGCTGTGCTCCGGCCGGTACAGCTCCCGCAGCGGGATCCGGCGCAGCAGACAGTCCTGCGAGGGCCTGCCGAGCAGGGTGTGCCGGGGGCCCTCGACCGGGCCCAGCAGCAGGGTGCCCGCTTCCAGGCGGCCGAGGAAGTGCCAGTGCCCCTGCTGGGCGGCGTCGACCGCGAAGAGATCCAAAGTGCCGCCGACGACGAGCCACAGCACATGCGGCCCCTCCAGCGGCAGACTGCGCAGTCCCGTGCAGTCGACGGGCGCGCCCAGGCCGCCCAGGGCATGGGTCACCGCGTCGCTCTCGCCCGGTCCCACGACCGCGGCCGGGTGAACGGATGCCACGTCAGTGCTCCCTGACCAGCTGGGCGTACGCGCCCCCGGCGGCCACCAGGTCCTCGTGACGGCCGCGTTCGACGACCGAGCCGTGGTCGAGCACCACGATCTCGTCGCTGTCGCGCACCGTGCTCAGCCGGTGGGCGATGACGACGCAGGCACACCCGCGGCGCCGCAGATTGTCGATGATGATCCGCTCGGTCTCGGCGTCCAGGGCGCTCGTCACCTCGTCGAGCACCAGAATGCTGGGCCGGCGCACTAGCGCCCGGGCGATCTCGAGTCGCTGCCGCTGCCCGCCGGAGAAGTTGCGGCCGTCCTGCTCGACCCGGCTGTGGATGCCGTCGGGACGCCGTGCGATCACGTCGTAGAGTGCCGCGTCCTTCAGGGCGGTGACGACGGCGTCGTCCGCTATAGAGGGGTCCCACAGCGCCACGTTGTCCCGGACGGTGCCCTCGAAGAGGAAGACGTCCTGATCGACGAACGAGACCGATGCGGCAAGCGAGCTGCGGGAGATGTCCTCAAGCCGCTGCCCGTCGATGCGGATCGTCCCCTCCCACGGGCTGTACAGACCGGAGATCAACCGCGAGACCGTGGACTTGCCGCTGCCCGACCCGCCGACGAGCGCGACCTGCCGGCCGGGTCCGACCGTCAGGGAGAAGTCGCTGAGCAGCGGCTCGTCGAGCGGGCTGTAGCCGAAGGTGATGTTCTCCAGGGACACATGGCCCTTGAGCCTGCGCGTACTCGCGTCGGTCTCCCGGCGCGAGTAGAGCGAGTCCACGGGGAAGCTCTCGACGTCCTTGAGCCGGGCCACGTCGGCGGCGAAGTCCTGGATTCTGCCCGCGACGCCGTTGAGGCGTGTGATGGGCGCGGTGAAGCGGGTCACCAGCGCCTGGAAGGCGACGAGCAGACCGATCGAGATATGGCCCTCCACGGCCCGCAGACCGCCGATCCACAGGATCAGCGCGCTGTTGAGCGTCGCGAGGGACGGCGCGACGACGGCCAGGAACGCGCTCGGCACGCCGAGCCGTTGCTGTTCCTCCAGGGTGGTCGCGTGCTGGCCCGCCCAGCGGCGGAAGTATCCGTTCTCGCCGCCGGTGGCCTTCATGGTCTCGATGAGCTGAAGACCGGTGTACGAGGTGTTGGTCAGCCGGGCGCTGTCGGCGCGCAGCTTCTGGGTGTGGGTGGCCCGCAGCCTGATCACGATGCGCATCGCGACCACGTTGAGCAGGGCGATCCCTATGCCGATGACGGTGAGTTGAGGGTCGTACGTCCACAGGAGGAGGGCGTAGAGGATCACGACGAAGCCGTCCACGCCCGCGGCGGCCAGGTCCCGGGCGAGTGTTTCGGCGACCGCGTCGTTGGACTGGAGGCGCTGGACCAGATCGGCGGGGCTGCGCTGGGCGAAGAAGGTGACCGGCAGCCGCAGCAGATGCCGCAGGAAACGGGCGCTGCTGAGCGTGGACGAGATGATGCGGCCCCGCAGCAGGTTCGCCTGTTGCAGTCCGGTCAGCACCGCGGTCAGCGCCACCATCGCCGCCATCGACGCGAACAGCGGTCCGAGCAGCGAGGTCTGATTGCCGATCAGGAACATGTCGATGTACGTACGGCTCAGCGCCGGCACCGCCGCGCCGACCGCGACAAGCAGCAGGCTCGCCAGCAGCGCCGCGAGCAGGGTGCCTGTCGTGCCGCGCAGCCTCGCGGGCATCGCGGGCATGATCCCGGGCTTGCGGCCGCCGCGGCGGAAGCTGCCGGAGGGCTCGAAGATCAGGGCGACACCGGTGAAGCTGGTGTCGAAGTCCTCCGTCGCCACGAAGCGGCGGCCCTTGCCGGGGTCGTTGATGTGCACGCCCCGGCGGCCGAACCGCCTGCCCATGCCGTCGTAGACGACATAGTGGTTGAACTCCCAGAACAGGATCGCGGGCGCCCGCATCCCGGCGAGTGCCGCGGGTTCCATCTGCATGCCGGTGGCCTGGAGTCCGTAACTGCGCGCGGCCTTGAGGATGTTGCTGGCTCGCGAACCGTCCCGCGAGACACCGCACGCGATCCGCAGTTCCTCCAGCGGCACATGCCGTCCGTAGTGTGCGAGCACCATGGCGAGCGAGGCGGCGCCGCACTCCAGAGCCTCCATCTGGAGCACGGTCGGCGTGCGAACGGTCTTCTGCTTCGCCCGCTTCTCGGCCTTGGGACCTCCGCGGCGAGCGCCGCCGCGTCGCGGTGCGGGCGCGCTCTCGGGGCGGTGCCGGCCGCGGCCCGCCGGAGGCAGTTGCTGCTGCGTGGTCATGGAAGCAGCCAATCGATCGGATGCTGCCGGGCCAGGCGGACGGAACCGGTGGCCAGGGTCATGGAGTCGACGGCGTACGGAGGGCCCTGCGAAGTGGACCAGGAGTAGCCGGACTTGGTGCCCGACGACGCATCGAGCCTGACCAGGACCTCGACGGGCTGGCCCGCCCTGGAGAACTGCTCGCCCAGCTGGCTGCTGCCGAGAAAGCCGGTGATCCGCTGCCGGGTCTGGGCCGTCCGGCCGACCGCCTTCACCCGGCCGCGCAGCACTCCGTACTGCTGTGTGGGCACCGACTGGACCGTGAGATCCACCGTCGCACCCACGCGCACGGGGGACGCGCTGTCGGCAGGGACATACAGAACCGCCATCAGGGGGTCGTCGGCCTTCTCGACGCGCTCGACGGCCGCCATGTCCGCCCCGGTGGTGACCACCGAGCCGATCGTCGCGACCAGCGCTGTCAGCCGGCCCGCGGCGATCGTACGGACGACGGTGCTGCCCTGGGACGTACGGACCTTCACCAGGGGAGCGTTGGCGGGAACCCTCGCGCCCTCTTCGGCCAGCACCTCGGTGACCTGGCCCGAGACGGGGCTCTGGAGGACATAGCTGCCCTGGGCGTGCGTGAGGATTCCGGGCGCGCGAAGGGTCGAGGTCACGGTGCCGGTCACGGCCCATACGGCCGCGGCGATCATGACGACGACCGTGACGGCGAGTACGAGCCGGCCGCGCGGCCGGGCGAAGCGCACCGGCAGATCGATTTCCTCGGGCGACTGGAGTTTGGAAAGGGCCTGTTGGCGGAACTGCACGGACACTCCTCGGGGGGCGGCGACCGAATGCCCCGGACCCGTGGGGGATCCGGGGCACGTGGCCGGCCGGTCGGCAGGGAGGGGAAGCCGACTTGCCGTAGTCACCGCGACTGCCTGTGCCGCCCGGCGGCACAGAACCGGCTCAGAGACCGGCGGCCAGGCCCGTGATGCCGGAGGTGTTCAGGCCGGTGACACCCTCGGCGGTGCCGACCAGGGAGCCGACGGTGCCGGACGCGGCGTCGACGATGCCGGAGACGGGGACGAGCGAGTCGGCGGTGCCGAGGACGGCGCCCGCGGCCTGGCCCACCAGGCCGCCGGACACGTTGTCCAGGTCGGCGTCGGAGATTACCTGGGTCTCAACCTGGGGGGTGGAGTTCATGATGAGCTTCCCTTCGCATGGCTAACTCGAATTTCTGCGACCGCGTCTTTCGACTCTCCCGCAGTGCGAAGGATCAAAGCACGCAGGCGTGTTGCGCAGCTAATCGGACAGCGTCGGATCAAGGTGCTTCCGGCCCGCTGAATTACGTCGCGTGCACGGGCGTCCATGGGTTGGTGCCATCTTCTTCACGTATTCGCCGCGCCTCAATTCCGATGCCCGGGTGCCCCTTTGGCCGAGGGGAGGACATTCCGCACCAAACAACGGACCAGCAGGTCAGCGCCGGGTTGCGGTGCCGAGGCTGTGTGGCGCCTGGGTATTCGGTGTGCAGATTCGCCGAAGAAAGCTTCCTTGTGTCAGGTGGTGCGCGCACCGCCGACGTCCATGTGTAGGGAGTGTTTCCTTCGGGTGTTCACAGGGTGTTCAGCGCTGCAATCGGCACGGCATTACGGGGGAAATGGTCCGGCCCCCCGGCAGAAGCGGAGATAACCGTATAACGGAGGTGCGCCCGACGCGAGCGGAATGGTCGATTCCGGCGCATACCACGGCGTTTGGCGGTACTCGACCGGGCTTGGGCCATTGACAGTCTGACGGCGCGTCAGGAACGGTTGTGGGCATGGCGATGATGCGTGCGCGTCTGTTCGGTCTGCTCGTCCTCATGACCGCGTCCCTGACCACGGGAGGCACCATGTCCGCCGCCGCGACCCCGCCCGGATCGCTCTGGTTCGACGAGCAGGCCGCCGGCGCGTTCACGGTCGACCGCGGCCGCTTCACCGACGGGCTCGGCCGCGAGGTGGTGCTGCGCGGATACAACGTCTCCGGCGAGACCAAGCTGGAGGAGAACGGCGGACTGCCCTTCGCGTCCGTCGCCGACGCCGAGAAGTCCGCGACAGCCCTGCGCAGGCTCGGCGGCGCCAACAGCGTCCGCTTCCTGCTGTCCTGGGCCCACGCCGAACCCGTCCGCGGCCAGGTGGACAGCGCCTATCTCGCCGCGGTCACCGCGCAGATGCGCGCCTTCCTCGCCGCCGGCATCCGCGTCCACCCCGACTTCCACCAGGACCTGTACTCGCGGTATCTGTTCAACTCGGGCAGCTGGTACACCGGCGACGGCGCCCCCAAGTGGGCGGTCGAGGCCGGCGGCTATCCACGGGAGTCCTGCGGGATCTGCCTCTTCTGGGGCCAGAACATCACCCAGAACGAGGCCGTGAAGCGCGCGGCGTACGACTTCTGGCACAACCGCGACGGCGTCCAGGACGCCTTCCTCGCCACCGCCCGGACCACCATGGCCTACCTTGCCGACCACCTCACCGACGCGGAGTTCGCGGCCGTCGCGGGCTTCGACCCGTACAACGAACCCCACGCGGGCTCGTACGACACCGGCCAGACCAGCCGCACGTGGGAGCGCGACCTGCTCTGGCCCTTCTACGAGAAGTTCCGCGCCCGCATGGACGCCGCGGGATGGCAGTCCAAGCCCGTCTTCGTGGAACCGAACCTCTTCTGGAATGCCAACCTCTCCTTCCAGAAGCAGGAGGGCGGCCTCCTGGACGCGGGCACCATCGGCCCGCGCTATGTCTTCAACACCCACTTCTACGACCAGAAGGCCATCTCCGGCGTCTTCATGTGGGGCAAGGCCGCCGACGGGCAGTACGCGCGCGACTTCGGCGCCGTCCGCGACCGCGCGGCGGGCACGGGAACGGCGGCAATCGTCAGCGAGTTCGGCCATCCTCTGACCGGGACGGTCTCCGACAAGGCCCCGACCGTCTACAAGGCGATGTACCAGGCCCTGGACTCCAGGCTGCCGGGCGCCACCTGGTGGTCCCGGCCACAGGACTCGGGCCCGGTCCTGTCCGGTACGCAATGGCAGTGGGACATCTACAACGGCCGCCACCACGAGCTGATGAACGGCAATCCCGACAAGGTCCGCACCACCGGCGACGCCTGGAACGACGAGGACCTCTCCGCCGTACGCCTCGACGACTCCGGGACGCCGGTCCTGCGGCAGGACGCCAGACTGCTCGACCGCCTCTATCCCAGCGCCACCGCGGGCCGCGCCCTCGCCTTCACGTACGAGGACCGCTCACGGGACGGATCGGCCACCCTCACCTGGAATCCCGTACCGAAGTCGCTCCCGCGCGTCCGCGAGCTCGTCGGCTCCGGGCAGTACGGCCTCCTGCTGTGGCGCTCGGACGGCGGCGCCGCCCCCACCGAACTCCACCTCCCGGCCTCCTTCGAGACCGCCCGGACCACCGTCGTGTCCGACCTCGGTACGGTCAGCGGCCTGCCGTCGTACGGGTCGGATGTGCCGATCGCGGTGGCCCCGGAACCGGGCGGAACGGGCAGCCGCCGCCTGCTGCTCACGGCCGGGAGCGCCGACGCCCTGCACTATGCGCTCGTCACCAACGGGGCGACGGCGCCGTCGTCGGAGCTGCTGAGTGCGGCGCGGGCGGAACTGGCGGGGTGGGCGGCGGGGCGCGACTGAGGCCCCGCCGCTGCGGGCGGTGCCCGCACTCAGGCCGTGCGCCAGCGCTGGACGGTGTCGCCGTCCACGGTCAGCCACGTGCCGTCACCCAACGCCAGGGGGTCGAAGCAGCTCGTGCCGGGTAGTCGAGCTCGGCGACCGGCTGGAGGGTACGGCCGTCGAGGATCAAGTGCCGGTTGGCTACCGCGTCCTGGTCTTCGGCGATGGCGGCCAGGACGCGGTCCGCGTCCAGGAATCCGGGGCGGTAGCCGACGAAGCGCAGGTCCTCGGGCAGGACGTCCTCGGCGTCGACGCTGACATCGGACTGCCCGGCCTCGTACCGGCTCAGCCACTCCCCGCCCACGTCCAGCTTGAGGAACGCGCCGTTCATGCTGAGCCCGGCGAACGGCTCGTCCTCCAGGCCGACCGGCTCTGCCCGGAGGGCCTCGTCCTCGAAAGTGACCGCGAGGGAGAAGAACGTGTCGCCCTGTGCCGCGTCGAGGAACATCTGCGCGGGGTCGGTGTGGGACTGCTGAAAGATGTAGCCCGCAGACGCGGACGGCAGCACGGTCTGCGTGACGCGCCGGCCATCGGCCAGGTCGAGGGCGACGCACAGGTCACCCCGATACGAGCCGCCCGCCTCCATGGGACCGGCCATCGTGGCAAGGAGTCGACGCCCTGACGGATCGGCGACGCAGGCACCGGAGGCGATGTGCTGGTCGGCCCAGGGCTCGTGCTCGTACGCCCAGCGCACCCGTCCGTCCGCGTCGTAGACGGTGACGACGCTGCTGCCGCTGACGGCGAGGCCGCCGTCCGGCAGCGGCGAGGCGAAACCGTGGCTCCGACCGGGCTGCGGGGAGGGCCAGCGGTGTTGCCCGCTGAAGACGCGCGACGGGTCCTCGTCGACGCGCCCCACGACGATCTCGCTCGCGGTCTCAGACACCAGCCAGGTCTCGCGGTCGCGCACCAGCCAGGCGTCGTTGCGGTGGAGGCCGAGTCCCGGGAACTGCCCTTGGGCGATGAGTTCAGCGGCAAGGTGTGTGTATTCCATATGCAGTGTCTACCTCGGGGAGTGTCGTGCGAGCCCGTCCCTGTTGGGCACGTACCTCTTTGCTGAGCAAGAGCCTTGTCCTGCCCTCCCCTTGCTGCGTTCTCCATGCTCGTGGGCCGTTCCTCGACTACGCGCCCCTGTCCTCAACAGCGCTCATGCAGGTTGACAGGGAACCGACTGGAACCGACGGGGCGTCACATGTCAGAGTGATCATCGTATGATCGGATTGCATGTGGGAACGGGGGCTGTTGCGTCGTGGGGTACACGATTCCTGAGGGTGTCGACACCATGCTCGATGTCGTCGGTGTGGGCTGGCCCAACGTCGACGAGGACGCGTACCGCGATATGGCCGACTCGTTGCGGGAGTTCGCGGACGACGCGGACGAGGATGGCCATGCCGCGCATCAGCATGTTCAGCGGTTGCTTTCCAGTGGGCAGAGCGAGTCGCTGACCGCGCTCGACAAGCACTGGTCGAAGGTGAAGGGCAAGCACAAGGACCTGGCGAAGGCGGCGCGCATCGTTGCGGGTGCGCTGGACCGGGTGGCGGACATCATCGTGGCCCGTAAGATCGCCGCGGTCGGTGAACTCGCCGACCTGTGCGCCACGGTGGGCATCACGCTCGCGTTCGCGCCGGTGACGGCCGGTCTGTCGACACTCCTCGCGGGCGCGAAAATCGCGGCCACCCGGATCGCGTTCAAGAAGATCCTGAAGGAGATGGCGGAGGAGGCAGTCGCCGAGATCGTCGCCACCCTTACTGCGCCCGCCGTCGCCGCGATCGAGAACGTGGTGGCGGACCTGGCCATCCAGACCGCGATGAACGTCGCCGGAGTGCAGGACGGCTACGACACAGACCAGACCGTGCAGGCCGGCAAGGAAGGCCTCCAGCTCAACTCCGCCTCTGGGCCGGGAGGCCCGGGACCCGGTGGCGGGCCGGTGATTGACCACGACGCCCACGGCAATACAGGCATGCACCTGGCCAATGTGCAGATCTCGATGCGCACCAAAGCCGGAGGCAAGCTCGGCAAGGCCAAGGGCCACCACGGCCGAGCCAAGGGCAAGGACGCGCTGACTGCTGTCCTCGACACGACGATCGAGGGCGTCACCGAGAAGCTCGGCAAGGCGCTCAAAGACCTCGGCGAGCACGTTGGCACGACCCTGCCCAAGGCCATCGGTAAGAGTTCGAAGACCCACAAGGAGACAGACCAGGACGCCCACGACGGCATCCGCAAGGTCAAGGGCGGTGACCGCAAGGAACAGGGCGGCCTGGACGGGCGCATAGGGAAGTCGGGCGCTGCCCGCCCCCGCCCGAAGTCCATGCGGGAAGCGGTCGAGCGGGCGCGCGAACTGGCGATGTCCCTGTTCAAGCGGCGGTGCAAGACCGACCCCGTGGACGTCGCGAGCGGGGAAATGGTGCTCTCCCAGACGGATCTGGCTCTCCCCGGGGTCCTGCCGCTGGTGTTGCGACGTACACACATATCCAGCTACCGCTTCGGCCAGTGCTTCGGCACGAGTTGGGCCTCCACCCTCGACGAACGCCTGGAGCTGACCGCGAGCGGCGCGGCCTGGGCACGGGACGACGGCTCGGTCCTGGTCTATCCGCAACTCCCCGCGGAGAACGGTCAAGAAGTCCTGCCGCTGGAAGGCGACCGGCTGTCGATCACCTTTGTCGAGCGCACCGCGCTGGGCGACGCGACGTACGCCGTAGTCGACCCCCACTCGGGTCTGACCCGGCGCTTCACGGGCAATCCCTACCAGGGCGGCGGCCTGTACTGGCTGAACGAGATCGAGGACCGTAACGGCAACGCCGTACGCATCGGCCGGTCGGAGGACGGCCTGCCGGTGATGGTGCTGCACGAGGGCGGTTACCGCGTGGCCCTCTCCTCGGACCCCGCACTGGGCCGCGTCACCGGGCTGGAGGTACGAACCCCGGACGGCCCGGTCGAGATCGCCGCATTCGGCTACGACAGCGACGGGAACCTGGAGTCGGTCGCCAACTCCGGCGGAACACCTCTTCGGTTCACCTACGACGACGAGCGGCGCATCACATCGTGGACCGACCGCAACAGCTACACGTACCAGTACGTCTACGACACGGCCGGCCGCGTGGTGCGCACCATAGGCCCCGACGGTGCCCTGTCCTCCCACTTCTCATACGACACGGCCAACCACGTCACCCGGTTCACCGACTCCACTGGTGCGGTCACCGTGTCGTACCTCAACGAGCTTGGACAGGTGATCGCGGAGACCGACCCCCTCGGGAACACGGTCCGCCGGGAATGGGACCGGTACGACAACCTTCTCTCCCGCACGGACGAGCTCGGCAACACCGCCGAATTCACTTGGGACGAGCGCGGAAACCTGCTGTCGATACGGCAGCCGGACGGCGGCACGTCCTCCACCGTCTACAACGAGTTCGATCTGCCCGAACAAATCGTGCACCCGGACGGCTCCATGTGGCGGCAGGGCTACGACGACCGTGGAAACCCAATCTCCCTCACAGCCCCGGACGGCGCGGTCGCTCACTACCGTTTCAACGCCCAGGGCGCGGTGACCGAGCACGCGGACCCGCTGGGGGCCGTCGAGCGACTCACCTACAACAGCGTCGGCGTCGCGCTCACGCTCACCGACCCGCTCGGACACAGCAACATCGTCGTCCGGGACGCGTTCGGCCGCCCGGTCCGCGGCACCGACCCCAACGGGGCAGTCACCGCCATGGAGTGGACCCCGGAGGGGTGGCTCTCGCGCTGCGTAGGACCTGACGGCGCCGAAGAGTCATGGACCTGGGACGACGAGGGCAATTGCCTGTCCCACACGGATCCTCGGGGGGACACGACCAGGTTCGAATACACACACTTCGACCGTCTCTCGGCCCGCACCGGTTCCGACGGAGCACGGTACGAGTTCGCCTACGACACCGAGTTGCGGCTTACTGAAGTGCGTAGTCCGCAGGGTTTGACTTGGACCTATGCGTACGACGCCGCAGGAAATCTGGTCTCCGAGTCCGACTTCGACGACCGTGTTGTCACGTACGCGTACGATGCCGCGGGGCGGCTCGTCTGCCGCACGACACCGCTGGGTGACCGGATCACCATGGCGTACGACATCTGCGGCCGTGTCGTCTCCAAGGACGTTGCCGGGCAGACCACCCACTACACCTATGGCGCGGCCGGAGAGCTCCTGAGCGCCGTGTCGCCGACGTCCACAGTGGAGTGGCAGCGCGACACCGTCGGGCGGGTGGTGGCCGAGACGGTCGATGGCCGGACCATGTCCTTCGAGTACGACGAGGCCGGGCGGCGTATCCGGCGTACCACTCCCACGGGAGCCGTATCGGATTCCTGCTACGACGCGGCGGGCAATCGCACCTCGCTCACGAGCGGGGGTCACATGCTGTCCTTCACACACGACCCGCGCGGACGCGAAATCACGCGGACCATCGGCCGGACCGAAGAGTCGCTCAGACTCACATCGTCCTGGGACCGGGCCGGACGCCTGGCTACTCAGGCGCTTGCCACCGCCGAGCAGACTCTGCGTGCACGCGCGTACGCGTACCGGGCCGACGGCTTCCTCGAAAGCATCACCGACGAGCTGACCCGCGCGAGCAAGCACTTCGAACTCGACCCTGTGGGCCGCCCGACGCGCGTGACGGCGGAAGACTGGACGGAGTCGTACGCGTACGACCTGGCGGGCAATCAGACGTCGGCCACATGGCCGGACCGTGCCCGGCGGACCGAGAGCAGGGGTGAACGCACCTTCGAAGGGACCCGGCTGCTCTCCGCCGGCGCCGTACGCTGCGACTACGACGCCGCCGGGCGCACAGTGTCGCGGCAGCGAACACGCCTGTCCCGCAAGCCGGACACCTGGCAGTACTCCTGGGATGCCGAAGGCCGGCTGGTGGGCTGCCGTACGCCCGACGGGTCACTGTGGAAGTACGCCTACGATCCGCTCGGGCGCCGGACGGCCAAGCACCGAATCGCCGACGACGGCAGTACTGTCCTGCATTCCGTCCACTTCACCTGGGACGGGACCCGCCTGGCCGAGCAGACGGACACTGTCAACGACACGACGCTCACCTGGGAATACGACGGGCGGGTACCTCTCACCCAGTTGGAGCGCCGCGCAGTGCACCGGGCGCCAGCCGGAGACGATGTCGACTCCCGGTTCTTCGCGATCATCACCGACGTGATCGGCGCTCCGAGCGAACTCGTCGACGAGGACGGGAACATCGCATGGCAGACCCGGACCACCTTGTGGGGGACCACGATGTGGAACCGCGCTGCGGTCGCCTATACGCCACTGCGCTTTCCCGGCCAGTACGACGACGCGGAGACGGGGCTCTACTACAACTGCTTCCGCTATTACGACCCCACGACCGCCCGCTACATCAGCCCGGATCCGCTCGGTCTCGACGCGGCGCCGAATCCGGTGGCGTATGTCCCCAATCCGCATATGTGGATGGATCCCGAGGGGCTGATCGCCAAGGGATGCACCGAGAGCGGCGGCTGGTACAGCGGGATGCAGCCCGCCAACCTGAAAAATCCGGACGGGAGTCGCCGCACCGATGTGGAGATGGAGATCAACCACATCCCGGCCAAGAACTCCTATGCCCACCTGGATGAACCAGGGTTCAGGACGAACTCGAGCGGCGGCGGGGCAGGCATGGGCCCGTCGATCAGGATGGAGTACGACGATCACCGTGAGATGACCAGCACCGGATCCAGTGACAGATCGGTCAGGTGGCGTGCGAGGCAACGCAAGCTGATCGACCAGGGGCGCTGGGACAAGGCGATGATGATGGACATCAGGGAGTGCCGCCGGAAGTTCGGCGACAAATACGACCAGCACATCGCCGACATGATCGCGAGTCTCGAGAACAACAGGAAGTTCCAGAAGATGCTCGAGAAGCGCGGTTGGACGATCGACTACAACATTCTGAAATGACCTGGAGGAGATGGCCATGGATATTGTTCTGGATCCGCCCCACGGCGTCGGTCCGGTTCGGCTGGGGATGACACTTGACGAGGCCGTGGCCGCGGTTTCCCCGTGGGGTCCCCACAGGATCGACGAGGAGTTCGACTACTTCGACGATGAGGACGAGGACGAAGAGGACACGCCGGAGGAGGGGGAGGCCTCGAAGACCGTCTATACGGCGCTCCAGGAAATCCGGGTCAATGTCCTCCTGGAAGGCTCAGGGGAAGTGGTCACGGCTGTTGAGCTGTGGTGGCCCGGCGAAGGCCGGCAGACCGAGGTCCGGGTGCTGCTCGACGGTGACGACGTCTTCCTCACCCCCGCCGAGGACCTGTTCCTGAGAGCGGCCGAACGTGGTTGGACCGTGGACCGGACCGAGGCCGAATACCCCTTCGTCCCTGGCGTATCGCTCGGATTCACACGCCAGACCTCCCAGGAGGTCCCACGTACCCCCGACGGTCTCCCCGTCCACGTCACCTCGGTACTGGTCGGCGGCGAGCACTACTACGACAGCCGGATCAAGAACCGCGCTCGCTGAGCGGGTGCAGGCATCGGCGGTGATCCCGCTTCCACGAAGTGGCTGCCCGGGGCTGCGGGAGCGCGGAGTGCCCGATGGGCCCGGCTAGGGCGTGTTTGAGAAGTAGCGCCGTCCGCCCGCAGGGTGGGCCCCGCGGCGTCTGGTGCGTGCAATCGCAAGGCGGAGGATCGTCCTCGTACTGGACGTACTTGGGCGACTCCGACAACATCGCGAGTGTGCGTGCCAGGCGTCGCGGGGCAGGCGGGACTTCTAAAACACGCCCTAGCGGCCTTCATCCTTCGCCTTGCGGCTGCGGTAGGTGCGCATGGCGACCTGGGCTCCGCATCGATTCGGGCTGCAGTAAGCCGCGGAGGAATTGCGCGTCCGGTCGTAGAACCCGAGGTGGCACGGCGGGTTCCGGCATGCCTTGAGTCGCATCCAGGAGCCGCGCAGGGCTACGTCGGATGCTGAGGCGAGCATCTTCGCGAGCGCGCCCGGTACGCCGCTCTGGGTGGGCGCGAGGTGTACGCCGGAGGCGGTGATGACAGGAGCCAGGGGATAGAGCTCCGCACTGCGGCGCAGATACTCCTCGGCTCCGGCTCGGCCCGCCTCGTCCTGCTCGCCCGCATGGGCCAGCAGGACGATGACCAAGGCGTCCCTCAGCTCACGGGCGGCGGCGGCATCGGCATCCGTGACCAGCGATGCGGAGTCGATCAGGTCCTCCCTCCGCAACCACTGCGAAAGGGCGGCACCGTCGAGGAGTTCCTCACGACTGCCGTCGATCGCACGGGTGTTGACGAAGGTGAGTACGACCTCCGCCGACGCCGAAGGGCTGAGCGTAGTCCGGCTTGCATCCATGGCCATGAAGCCCACAGTACCCGAGGTGAGTGAGGCGTCATTGCTGTCAGGCATGGACATAGGGGCGCCAGTTCGCTTGCTAGTTAGGAGCTAAATGCTTATGGTCCTAACCATGACGAACGACAGTGACACCTCGAACCCTGCCCGCACCTGGTTCATCACCGGCTCCTCTCAGGGCCTCGGTCGGGCACTGGCGATCACCGCCCTCGACCGCGGCGACCGCGTCGCGGCAACTGCCTGCCGCACGGAGTCGGTCGCCGACCTCGTCGACCGCTACCCCGGCCAGGTCATCGCGATCGAACTCGACGTCCAAGACGAAAGCGCGGCCCACCGCGCCGTCGAGCAGACCCTCGCCGCCTTCGGCCGCATCGACGTGGTCGCCAATATCGCGGGATACGGACTGTTCGGCGCCGTCGAGGAGGCGACCGACGCACAGGCCCGGGCCATCTTCGACACCAACGTCTTCGGCCCGCTGAACGTGCTGCGCGCGACGCTGCCCGTCCTGCGAGGGCAGCGATCGGGCCACATCCTCCAGGGATCCTCGCTCTACGGGCAGTTGGCGCACGCGGGCGTCGGTCTGCTCGCCGCCAGCAAGTACGCGCTCGAAGGACTCTCCGACGCCCTGGCTGCCGAACTCGCCCCCCTGGACATCAAGCTCACGCTGATCGAGCCGGGCTACATGGGGACCGGCTTCCTGTCCCACCTGGTGTTCGCCGAACCCACCCCCGACTACGACCGGACCGTGCGCGCCGTCCAGAGCTCGCTCGGTGAACTGTCCCCTGAAGCGTTCCTCGATGCCGCCCGAGTCGCCGCGGCCGTCATCAGCGCCGTAGACGCCAAGCAGCCGCCCCTGCGCCTCGCCCTGGGACGCGCGGCGGAGGACGGCATTCGCGGCGCCCTCGCCGCACGCGTGCGCGAACTGGACGACTGGACCGGCGTCACCCGGGAGGTGGACGCCGCTCTCCAGGAGTCCTGACCAATCGGGCCTGGCTGCGGCCGGGTTGCCGGAGGCCCGGCAATGGACTCCAGCAGCCCGGCGGCAAACGCCATGAAAACACTGGCGACCCAGGTGACAACCGGCATGCCTGGACGTTCAACGCCTGCCTGCCAGGCGGCCGCATTAGCCGGATCGTCCATCGCATGTAGTGCGCCCAGACCCCGACCGCGTTGCAGAAGCCCTTTGAGCGAGTCCACCGTTGCGTATGCCTGGCCACCCGCTGATTCGTTGCTCATCCATGCGGACCCTGCCCGAGACGCAGCAGAGGCACCAGGCAATTTTGGTGCGCAGCCAAGGAGGTTGCTGCGCAAGAGACCGGCGATCGGCCAAGGGCGACCGGGATGGCCCCGACCGCTACAGGACTCTCGTCCCGCCCGTGTGACCGAACAGGTCGGCCACCGCGCGTGCGAGCGCCGCGAGGCCGGGGCCGGCGGGGCCGCCCGGCTCCGTCATGTAGAGGTCCCTGCGGACCTCGATCATCAGCGCGCTGACGCGAGGGTCCTTGCCGTAGTACTTCAACGGCACATACGTACCGGCGAAGGGCGTGTTGACCGCCGTGCCGCCGAAACCGGCGAACGCCTTCCCGGCCAGGGCGACGAGCTCCGGCGGAGTGTGGAAGTCGTCGGCGCCCAGGCAGACCGGCGGCCTTGGGCCCTCGCCGTGCAGCTCGTACGGCAGTGGCTCGGTCGGATACGAGTGGATGTCGACGACGACAGCGCGTCCGGTTGCCGCCAGCCGATCGCCGACCGCTGCGGTCATCGCCTCCGCGTACGGACGGAAGTAGCGGTCGATCAGCGGCTGTGGGTCCACATCCGGTGAGCGCAGTTGCTCGCCATGCGTGGTGTGGGTGTAGACCGTGCCCATGCCGACGGCCAGCATCTCCTCCCGTTCATCGGGAAACCGCTCGGGATCGATCACTAGTCGCGAAAGACCGTTCACGAAACGCCAGGGGGCGACGGGAGCGGCCTCTGCCGCCGCGGCGGCGGCGATCTCCGCGGTGTGGGCGTCGGTGATGTGGTCGAGCTCCCGCCCCAGCGCCGCGTCGTCCAGCTCGATACCGCTGCGGACCGGCTCCGGTACGACTCGAGATGAGTGGGGGACGTGCAGAATCACCGGCGAGTCGGCGGCGCCGGGCAGGAGTTCGAAAGAGCCGGGGGTGTCGTTCATAACGGTCCTCATTCTCTATCCGTGTGCAAGAACGGGGCCGGGAATTCCGGCGATTGCGGGTGGGCGGGCCCTCACCTGCGTATCCGAAGTGAACGCCTGTTCAGTGGAGCACTCGCACCCCGCCGGGGGCCTGCGGCCCTCCGCGAGGAGCGCTCCGGAATACGAACCGCCCGCGCTCCGCGTCGCAGTACCTCTCCCAGGTACGACGTTCACGGTCGTCCCCGACCTAGTGCGACCGGCCCGATAGACGGCCGCCGGAGTCAGTCCCCGCGCCGCCCCCGGAAGTCCACCGAGGTGACGAGGGCGTAGTCGAAGGAGATCGGGTCCCCCTCCTCGTCCATCGGGTAATCGAAGCTGCTTTCGTTCGAAAGGATCACCTTGAGGTCGGGAAGGGTGTCCACGCCGTCGTCGTTCTGCTCGACCGTGTGGCCCCGTTCCTCAAGGCGCTCCAGCAGCTCTTCGCTTGGAGTCCGGAAGACGTCGAGCCCGTCGAGGACGACCGTCACATCCGCGTCCTCGACTCGGAACCGGTACACATGGATGTCTGTCAGCGCGCCCTTGGTGAAGCCGAGATTGAACTCCGTCTGGGACTCCCCGTGCTCGCAGAGCACCTGTCCGGGCGCGTCACCGTAGTCAGGGTCGGACGGGGCGAAGCCCAGTTCGCGCGCGGCCCCGACCGCCTCGTCGGCCGACATGCCGAGCCTGAGCGTGTCAACTCCCACCTCCGGCTGCAGCTCCAGAATCATCGCCATCCCTTCCAACCGTCCGATATGTGCCGCCGCCTACTCTGCCGCATCCCCCAACCACCGCTCGCCCCCTCCGTCGGCGCACCTCGCCCTCACCTGCGCCCAACTCCCCGTTCCCGGAGGAAGAGTTGCTTGCCGGTGGTCTCTCCTCCTGCGAGGATCACATGATCGACGAAGCAGAATTCCTGACCATCCAGGGAGCGCCTCATGACCGGGAGCGAGCCGGCCGTCCCCAGGATCGACACCAGCAAGCCGCATCCGGCCCGGGTGTACGACTGGTTCCTCGGCGGCAAGGACAACTACCCGGTCGACGAGCAACTGGGACGCCACATCATGAGTATCGACAACCGCGCCAAGCATGTCGCCCAGACCAACCGGTGGTTCATGCACCGCGTCACCCGATGGATGGCGGGCGAGGCGGGCATACGCCAGTACCTCGACATCGGCACCGGCATCCCCACCGAGCCCAATCTGCACCAGATAGCCCAGGGCGTGGCGCCCGAGTCCCGCGTCGTCTACACCGACAACGACCCGATCGTGCTCACCCACGCGGAGGCGCTGCTGCGCAGCACTCCCGAGGGCGTGACCGACTACATCCAGGCAGATGTGCGCGAGCCCGGGCGCATACTTGAACAGGCCAGAAAGGTCCTCGACTTCGAGCAGCCGATCGCCCTCTCGCTGGTGGCGCTGCTGCACTTCGTCGCCGACGAGGCCAGTCCGTACGAGCTGGTGGGACAGCTCGTGGACGCGTTGCCGTCCGGCAGCTATCTCGTACTGTCGCAGCTCACAGCCGACTTCGACCCGCTCGCCGTCCAGCGCGGCGTCGACATGTACGCTGCGGGCGGCGTCACCCTGGTGCCGCGCTCGCGCGACGAGGTCGGCCGCTTCTTCGAGGGGCTTGAGCTGACGGAGCCCGGCATCGTCCAGCTGACGCGGTGGCACCCCGAGCTGGGCGTGGACGAGGTCACCGAGGGGAACGAGGCGGCTTCGCTCTACGCGGGAGTGGCGCGCAAGGCGTAGCCGTGGCAGTAGCGGTCGTCGGCGGCGTATCGCGGCGGCGTATAGCGGCGGCGTATAGCGGCCAAGCGAGCGGCGGGGTCCCCCGGGTACCCAAATTCTGCTTATGATTCAGATGTGTTCGATTCCCGGCACATCAGAACGTTCCATGAAGTGGTCAGAGCCGGTTCGTACTCGGCGGCCGCCCGCACCCTGGGCTATACGCAACCGGCGATCACCCAGCAGATGAAGTCCCTCGAACGGGACGTCGGCACACCGCTGTTCATCCGGGTCGGCCGCCGTATGCGTCTCACCGAAGCGGGCGAGGCCCTGTCGCGGCATGCCACGGTCATCCTGGACAGCATGTCAGTGGCCCAGCAGCAGATGAGCGCGCTGACCCGGCTGCGCGCGGGAAGGGTCCGCGTCTGCGCGTTCCCCAGCGCCAATGCCACCCTCATCCCGGAGGCGATGGCCCGCCTCGCCGCCGCCCACCCCGGTGTGCGCGTCGACCTGCTGGAGAGCGAGCCGCCGGAGTCGCTCCATCGCCTGGTACGCGGGGAGTGCGACATCACGCTCGCCTTCACCTATCCCGGCCTGCATGAAGAGGTGCCGGACGAGCTGGTGGAGATCCCGCTCCTGGAAGACCAGTTGACGGTGCTGCTGCCGACCGGGCATCCGCTGGCGCGGCGCAGAGCCGTCCAGCTCGCGGATCTGGCGCAGGAGCGGTGGATAGCCGGATGTCTGCGCTGCCGCGCCAATCTCCTTCACGAATGCGGCGAGCAGGGGTTCGCGCCGGACATCGCGTTCACGACCGACGACAATCTCGTGGTGCAGAGCCTGGTTGCGGAGGGGCTCGGCGTCGCGATGATCCCGGCGCTCGTACTGAACTTCCTCTGCCACCGCAAAGTCACCGGACGGCCGCTGCAACCCGCTTCCCGGCGGCAGATCTCGGCGTATGTACTGAAAGAACATCTGCGGATACCCGCGACGGCGCTGGTACTCGACGAGCTGAAGAAGGTCGCGGCGAACAAGATCGGCTGCTGAGACAGCGGCGACCCACTGATAAGCGGAGCTTGGGGAGTCGCCAAGAAACCGTCGTTGGACGTGATGGGTCGGGCGGCTCGACGCTGCCCGTATGACCCTCTCGACCGGAACGACCGCCTTCACGGCCGCCCGCACGACCGACCGCCTCGACGCGCTGATCGCCGACGTGCGCGAGGCCGTCGGGAGAGGCCTGCCGCCGGACCTGACGGCGTATCTGGTCGGCGAGCGCCTCGCACCGCATCTCGGCGCGGACGATCTGCTCACCTCCGAGCAGTGCGAGAGCGACCCCGCCCGCTACCGCCAGCATCTGCTGCACGCCGAACACGACGGAAGCTTCTCGATCGTCGCCCTGGTCTGGCTGCCGGGCCAGGGGACTTCGGTGCACGACCATGTGTCGTGGTGCACCACCGGTGTGCACGAGGGCGAGGAGTACGAGCGGCGCTACCGCCTCCTCCCCTCCCAGGCCACCGGCGCGGCCGCGCGCCTTGTCGCCACCGGCGATGTCGTCAACGGGCAGGGCGAGGTCTGCGGATTCGCGCCGCCCGGCGACATCCACCGGGTCTGGAACGCGGGACCCGGCCGGGCGATCTCCCTTCATGTGTACGGGGCGGACATCTCGCGTCTGGGCACCAGCGTCCGGCGGGTCTACGAGCTGCCGGCCGACCGCTGATGGCGCTGCTGAGGGAACGGGCGGCCAAGGCACCCCCTTCCGCGGCCGCGCCCCGCACCCTGCCCGGCCTTGCCCTCGCCGCGTCCGCTGTCGCCGTCGCCTGGTCCGCACACCAACTCCTGCCGGACATACCGATGCTGACCGCCGCCGTGGTGCTGGGAATCGTGGCGGCGCATCTGCCGGGCGCACGCGCCCTGGTCCGGGGAGCGGCCCGCCCGGGACTCTCGTACGCCGCGAAGCGCCTGATGCGCGTCGGTATCGTGCTGCTCGGGCTGAAGCTGAGCCTGGACGACGTCCTCGGCCTCGGCTGGGCGACGGTCACCATGGTGCTCGGCGTCGTCGCCGCGACCTTCCTGGGTACCTGGTGGCTGGGCCGCCGGATGGGGCTCCCGGGCGATCAGCCGCTGCTGATCGCCGCCGGATACTCCATCTGCGGGGCGTCCGCGATAGGCGCGGTGAGCGAGGCGACGGACAGCGACGAGCGCGACGCCGCGACGTCCGTCGCGCTGGTGACACTGTGCGGAACCCTCGCCATCGCCGTACTGCCGTTGCTGCAGCAGCCGTTGGGGCTGAGCGAGGCGGAGTTCGGGCGCTGGGTCGGCGCGAGCGTTCACGACGTGGGGCAGGTCGTGGCCACCGCGCAGACCGCGGGCTCCGACGCGCTCGCTGAGGCGGTCCTGGTCAAGCTGATGCGCGTGGCGCTGCTCGCACCGCTCGTCGCGGCGGTGGCCTTGTCCGTACGACACAGACGGCGCGGCGCTGCGACGGCGAGGAAGCGGCTGCCGCTCGTCCCGCTCTTCGTGGTCGGCTTCCTGGCGATGGTGGCCCTGCGCAGTACGGGCCTGCTGCCGACATCGGTCATCGACGTGGCACAGCACGCGCAGGAACTCCTGCTCGCCGCAGCGCTGTTCGGTCTGGGCAGCGCGGTCGACCTGCCGTCCCTGACGCGCACGGGGGCGCGGGTCGCGGCGCTGGGGCTGAGCGCGTGGGTGGTCGTGGCGGGGGTCTCGTACGCGGGAGTCCTGCTGGTCATGGGCTAAGCCGCGCGAACGTTATGCGAGCAGCGTCGGCGCCGCCTTCTCCAGTACGGCCGTGACCCGCTCCCAGGTCGCCATGTCCCGCTCCACCGGCGGGAGTTCGACGGCCCCGCCGTCCCTCTGCCAGCTGCTCGCCAGCGCGACCGGGTCCTCGCCCGTCGCGGCTCCCGCCGCGAGGGCCGCCGCGCCGAGCGCGACGAGCTCGCCGCTCTGAGGGATCAGCAGCGGGCGGCCGGAGAGGCGGCGCACGGTCTCCACCCAGTGCCGTCCCTTGGCTCCGCCGCCCACCAGGCGCAGCGGGCGGGCCGCCACCTCCTCGTCGGCCGGGTCGAGGCCGCAGGCGCGGAGCACTTCGTCCAGCGCGCGCAGCACCGTCACCACCGCGCCCTCGTAGGCCGCGCCGAGGAGCTGCTGGCGGGTGGTGGTGTGGCGAAGCCCGGTGAGCAGACCGGAAGCAGCGGGCAGATCGGGGGTGCGCTCCCCGTCGAGGTAGGGCAGCAGCACGACTTCACCGCCCGCCTCGGCGGCGTCACGGCCGAGGCCCAGCAGGGTCGCGATCTTGTCGACGGCGAGCGTGCAGTTCAGGGTGCAGGCCAGCGGGAGATACGTACCGTCGGCGGCGGCGAACCCGGCGAGTGCCGGAGAGGCGGGCCGGGTGCGGCTGGCCGCGAAGACGGTGCCCGAGGTGCCGAGGCTGAGGGCCGGGTGGTCGAGGAGCCCCGCGCCGCCGAGCCCGAGGCCGACCGCGGCGGCCATGTTGTCGCCGGTGCCCGCGGCGACGGCGATGCCCGCGGGCAGGCCGAGGTCGGCTGCCGCGGTGTCGGTCAGCGAGCCGATGCGTACGGCTCCGGTCGCGGCCACCGGGGGCACCAAGTCGGCGTCCAGGCCGATGAGTTGAAGGATTTCCGGGTCGTACGCGCCGGTGGCGGTGGAGTACCAGCAGGTGCCCGAGGCGTCACCGGGGTCGGTGGCCGCGGTGCCCGCAAGCCGTTCGGTGAGGAAGTCGTGGGGGAGGCGTACGGCGGCGGCCGCCTTGGCGGCCCGTGGTTCGTTCTCGCGCAGCCACTGCCACTTGGCGGCCGTCATGGAGGCGACCGGTACCGATCCGGTACGGGCGGTCCAGGCATCGGGCCCGCCGAGCGCCTCCGTGAGGGCGGCCGCCTGCGGGGCCGAACGGGTGTCGTTCCACAGCAGCGCGGGACGGACCGGACGTCCGGACCGGTCGAGGACCACCAGGCCGTGCTGCTGGCCCGCGACCGCGATACCGGTGACTGCGGAGGCGGGCAGGCCCGACTCCTTGAGCCCGGCGGAAACGGCCTCGCGCAGCGCGTACCACCACACCTCGGGGTCGCTCTCGCGTGCGCCGCCCTCGCCGCCGACCTGGTGCGGGGCCCGGCCGACGGCGAGCGTGCGGCCGGTGGCGGCGTCGATGAACGCGGCCTTGGCGGACTGGGTCGAGCTGTCCACGCCGATGACCGCCTGCTGCGCGGGCATGGTTCCCACCTCTCCCTCCCGGCCTATTTGGCCGTCCGCCGAACAAATTACGTCAAGCGGTCGTGCGCGAACAGGTGTTGGGGGCTACTGCGATCGGGATGGGGTATGCATCATTAGTAAGGTCAGCAAACAAACCAGGGTCCGAAGGCGGTCATGGCCATGGCGCAAGGCTTCACTCCCACCCCCGACGACAAGTTCAGCTTCGGCCTCTGGACGGTCGGCTGGCAGGGCAGAGACCCGTTCGGGGACGCGACCCGCCCGCCACTGGACCCCGTCGAGTCCGTACAGCGGCTCGCCTCACTCGGCGCGTACGGCGTCACCTTCCACGACAACGACCTGATCCCCTTCGGCGCCTCCGAGTCCGAGCGCGAGTCGCACGTCAAACGCTTCCGGCAGGCGCTGGACGCCACCGGCCTGGTCGTGCCCATGGCCACCACCAATCTCTTCACCCACCCTGTGTTCAAGGACGGCGGCTTCACTGCCAACGACCGGGACGTACGCCGGTACGCGCTGCGCAAGACCATCCGGACCATCGACCTGGCCGCCGAGCTCGGGGCGCGCACCTATGTCGCCTGGGGCGGCCGCGAAGGCGCGGAGTCGGGCGCGGCGAAGGATGTACGCACCGCGCTGGACCGGATGAAGGAAGCCTTCGACCTGCTGGGGGAGTACGTCACCGAGCAGGGCTACGAGCTGCGCTTCGCCATCGAGCCCAAGCCGAACGAGCCGCGCGGCGACATCCTGCTGCCGACCGTCGGCCATGCGCTGGCCTTCATCGAACAGTTGGAGCGGCCCGAGCTGTACGGAGTCAACCCCGAGGTCGGCCACGAACAGATGGCCGGGCTGAACTTCACGCACTCCGTCGCCCAGGCGCTGTGGGCGGGCAAGCTCTTCCACATCGACCTCAACGGGCAGAACGGCATCAAGTACGACCAGGACCTGCGCTTCGGCGCGGGCGATCTGCGGTCCGCCTTCTGGCTGGTCGACCTGCTGGAGACCTGCGGCTACGAGGGCCCGAGGCACTTCGACTTCAAGCCGCCGAGGACGGAGGACGCGGATGGGGTGTGGGCGTCGGCGGCGGGCTGTATGCGCAACTATCTGATTCTGCGGGAACGGGCCGCGGCGTTCCGCGCGGACCCCGCGGTCCGGGAGGCGCTGCGGGCGGCGCGCCTGGACGAACTCTGCCGCTCCACGGCTGAGGACGGGCTGTCCGGGCTGCTGGCGGACCGGTCCGCGTTCGAGGAGTTCGACGTGGAGGCGGCGGCGGAGCGGGGGATGGCGTTCGAGGAGCTGGACCAGCTGGCGCTGGACCACTTGCTCGGGGTGCGCTGAACAGGGCGCCTGCGGCGGGCTTTCACCCCACCCCGCCCTCCCCCAGACTCCGTCCGGGGGGACCCCCAACCTCCCCATGTGCGACCTTCGGCCGCATGTCCTCAAACGCCGGACGGGCTGGATGTGCGGCCCCGTGCCGCGTACCGCACCGGGTCTCCCAGTACGTCCCGTACCACCAGCGCCGCCGCACCCCGTGCCGCGTCCGCCGCCGGGGACGCGGCACGCAGGCGGCCCGCGGTCTCGGGCCACAGGCCCGAGACCACCCTGGCCGACAGCTCGCCGTCGGCCGGCGGCGCCAGCCACGGCAGCAGCGGTCCGTAGATCCCGCCGAGCACCACCGCGTCCGGGTCGAAGAGGTTCACCGCGCCGGACAGCACCCGGCCCAGCAGCAGCCCGGCCCGGCGGAGGGCCGACACCGCGCGCTCGTCGCCCGCGCGGGCCCGGCGTTCCAGCTGGGCCACGCCCCGCGCGCCGCTGTGCTCGTCGAGGCCCGCGGCCCGCAGCAGCGCCGACTGCCCGGCGTACTGCTCCAGGCAGCCGCGCGAGCCGCAGCGGCATTCGGGCCCGTCCGGGGACACCACGACATGGCCGATCTCACCGGCGAAACCGTGAGCGCCGCGCAGCAGTTCACCGTTCAGGACCAGCGCGCCGCCGACCCCGATCTCGCCGGTCAGATACAGGAAGCTGCGTACGTCGCCGAGGCCCCCGAACCACAGCTCCGCCAGGGCCGCCACATTGGCCTCGTTCTCGGACCGCACCGGCAGGACGGGCTGCGCGGGACGCAGCGCGGCAAGCGCCTCGGCGAACGGGCCCTCGGCCGCGACGCGCGTCCAGCCGAGGTTGGGCGCGTACCGGACGGTTCCGGCCGAGACGAGGCCCGGCAGCGCCAACTGGGCGCCGACGGGGTGCAGGTCCTGCTCGGCCGCGGACACCAAGGCCCGGGCGGCGATCAACGCGGCCCGGTCCAGCACCCGCTCGGGCGGCGCGCCCCTGTTGTCGATGTGCTCGACCAGCCGCACCCGGTCGGTGCCCGCCAGGTCGACCACGCACACAGCGACATAGTCGACGTTGATCTCGACCCCGATGCCCGCGACTCCGGTACGGGCCACCTTCAGCACCGTGCCCGGACGGCCCGCCTGACCGCTGAAGGTCTTGCCCGACTCCGTCAGGAACCCGCTGTCCAGCAGCTGCTCGACCAGGGAGGAGACGGCCGCGCGGGTCAGCCCCACTCGCGCCGAGACCCCGGCCCGGGTCACCTCGCCCGCGTCGCGGACCGCCCGCAGCACCAGGCTGAGGTTGTGCCGTCGTACCGTTTCCCGGTCGGCCTTGGGCTCCAGCGGTGGATGGTTCCCGGGGCCGTTCCCACTCACGCGCCCGCCGGATCGGTCTCGAGCTCTGCCACCGGGCGCAGTGCGCTCACGGACCGCAGCAGCGGGTCACGCCGCCTGCGGCTGAATCCCCGCGGCCGACAGGCGAACGCGACGGCGTGCGCCGCGCCCGGTATGCAGAGGTCCAGGCCTTCCACGCATCAGCCCTGCGGCTTTCGGTATCCCAGTGACGCCTCGATACGGCCCTCGATGACGTCCAGACCGGGCAGGGGACCGTGGGCGGGCGAACTCGTCAGCAGTGAACGGCACTTGGAGCTCAGCAGCAGACCGAAGCTCTCCGCCTCGTTCTCCTCGGCGACGTTGAAGTGCGTACGGGCCGCGACCTTCAGGACGGTGTCCTGAAGGTCGGCTCCGTCGTTCAGCAGTCGTGCCGCGACGGCCGCGCCTTCGACGTGGTGGCTGCAGTGACCGGCCTGCATGTGCCACAACTCATGCCCGAGGATGACCAGTTGGTGGTCGGGGGCGGTGCGCTCCTCGATGACGATGAGGTCCTGGTCCGCCATGTCGAGCCAGAGCCCGCTCGCGGTTCCCGGGGGGAAAGAGGCCATGCGGAACTGGACCGGCCGGCCGCGTCGGCTGCTCATCCTTGCGCACAGGGTGGCGTAGAGGTCCGTCGGTTCCGCGGGGACGGGCAGGTCGATTCCGGCGATCAGTTCGCCGCACAACCGCCGCATCTCTTTGCCTTTGTTCACCGTTCTCCCGTCGGTGCAGGGTTCACTTCAGGACTCCGTCGGCTTGACGCTCTCCAGGAGCATGTCGAGCCATTCGGTGACCTTGTCGCGGTGCTTGTCGGTGGGAAGCTGGGCCGCGCGCCAGGCGATGCCCCGTACCCCATGGTCCTGCAACAGACGCTCCAGCGGGTCGCTGTCGCCGGTGTAGTCGTGCAGCAGCGTCTGCTCGGTGCGCTGCAGGGCGCCGTCGAGCGCGTCGGCGTCCTCGGCGGTGAGGAATCCGGCGTGGACCTTGAAGAAGCGCTGAATGGCGTCGCAGTGCTCCATGGTCGGCCGGCGGTCGCCGTTGATGAGAGCCCCCGCCTGCTGCCGCGACATGCCCGCGCCGTCGGCGATCTCCTGCTGGGTGTAGCGGCGGCCGTTGGGCTTGAGCCGCGTCCTGCGCAGCAGATCGAAGCGCTGGAGAAAGCGCGCCTGGAGGTCGGGTTCGCCGGCGGGCCGGCCGTCGAGGAGGTCCCCGACCACTTCGGCGGGGACGCCGGAGGCCTCGGAGAGGTGATGTACGTCGAAGACCTCACTGTGAGGCACACCGAGCTTGCCCGCGAGTTCGGCCAGACGGGAAATCGATGCCGTCAGGGGGCCTGCGGCTGTCGGGCCCGGAACCAAGAAGCCGTCTGTCACCAGTAGGTCTCCTAGATCACGCGAGGTCACTCCGCACACAGTGGGCTGCCGGGAGAGTAACTGTTTCAGGGAAGTGTAACCAGGCCTTGCCACAGCTGTGGCGCGATCTGAGCGCTCAGCGGCGGCCAATGCCACGATAGTTGACATGACCCTGTGCGGGTAGCAGGATCGCCCACGCGGTGATGATCCAAATGGCCCTGCCGCACCGGGACTTCGAGAGGGTGGCGTTCTCGATGACATATGAGGCAGGCGTGGAACGACCCGGTGCCCATGGGCGGCGAGGCCACTCCGGCACGGCTCGCGGCGCGGTCCGGGCAAGGCGGGTCACCGATGTCATCAGGCGGCGCCGCGAAGAGCTCGGGCTGAGCGTGGAGGACGTGGCCGCCCGGCTCGAGATCAGCACAGGCGCGTACGGAAACTGGGAGTGCACCCCCGCCCAGGACTGGACCGACGACAGGCTCTGTGCCCTGGTCAAGGCCCTGGAGATGAGCGACCAGCAGGGCGGCTGGCTCTTCCGTCTCGCCGTCGACCGGGATCCCCCTGCCACCTGCAACAGGCCCTCGTCAGCGTCCTTGTCCACGCTTCCGCTGGGACCCGCGCGCCCCTCGGGTCCGGCGTTCCCGTCCGGGCCCATTCGCCCGTTCGCGCCCGTCACCGCACCCGCGCTGCCCACCCCCGCGGCGCCCGGAGAGCCGGACCCCGGTGCTGCGCCGGACCCCGAAACCCAGGCCTACCTGCACGACTATGCCGCGATGATGGACGCCGTGCCGATGCCTTCGGTGCTGCTCGACCGGCGCTGGGACGTGGCACACGCCAACCACTCCTTCGCGGCGCTGTTCCACGGCATCGCGCCGCACCCCACAGCCATGCCCGGCGACAACTTCCTCAGGTTCGTGCTGTTCCACCCGGACGCCGGTGCGGTGCTCGGCGACCGTGAGACGAGCTGGTGCCTGCCCTTGCTGGCGCAGCTCGACGCGGCCCTGGAGCGTTACCCGGAGGACCGAGTCCTTCAGGCCATTCGTGGCGACATCGCGGGCGATCCGATCATGGACGCCGCCTACCGCTTCGGACTGCCGCACTGGATGCGCGTCATGGGAGCGGCGGCCGTGCATCACGACGGAGCCGTACGGCCGCTCCACCACCCCGATCCCCGGTGGGGGCGCACCGAGTGCCGGATCCTCGACGAGACCCCCGGAACCCTGCAGGACCGGGGATTCACCCGGCTGACGCTGGTCATGCGCGAGGGTCGGTCCGCCGTGTCGCCCGACGTGCGGCGCGGCAAGTCGCATCTGCGAGCGGTCTCCAGCGGCTGAGGCGCGGGCGTCGCCCGCGAAACCTGACCTGGGATCAATTTCGCGGCCGATCCGCTGACCGACGGTGCCTGCGTGACTAGCATGGAACCTGAATTCGCTTGTGCGGCAGGGGGAACGCCTGTGCCCGAGATCGATGCGCTGCTCGACCGGCAGCGGCTGCTCGCCAGGGTCCTGAACCGCGGCGCCGACGCCGACGCCGATCGAGTCAACGTCACCAGCCCGGCGGACGAGGACGCGGGCGGGGACATGATCGCCGTGCGGCGCGCGGAGCTGGGGATCGCCCTGCACGAGGCGCTGAGCGACTCAGCCGACGGGGAGCGCAGTGTCGCCATCGCCGGAAACAACTCCGGGATCGTTTCCACCGGCGACGGTGCGACACCCTGCACCAGTGAGCGGCAGGCCCGGTCTGCAGAAGCCGGACCACGCCGAGCACAAGCCCGACCGGTCGGGCGGCGACCGGTCGGTGAGCGTGGGCGGCGACAACCACGGCATCGTGAGCACCGGCGATTACGCGAACAACGTGCTCATCCTTCCCGCTGCGCGCCCCGCCGACAACTCGCTGGCCGGGAAGGCCAATCTGCTCGCGGACAGGGTCAGCGCCTTCCTGAAGCGTGAGGAGGAGCAGCAGCGGTTGTGGGATCCGGCCCCGCTGCCTGTGCGCTGTCGACCGGCACCTGAGACGTTGACCGGCCGCCGGGACAGCATCCTCGACGTCTCGGCCGAAGCGGCGGCCACTCTCCCGCTGGACCTGACCGGTCCGCTGGAAAGGATCGCGGCTGTCTACAAGGGGACAAGGCCCGGCAGACTGATCCGCCACGCGCGGCTCCGGGATCGCCTGGCCGAGGTCTACGAGCAGTAAAGATCAAGCTCAACGCATCGACGCCACGGCCCACTCCGACACGAGGGCCACCGCGACCCCGACCCCCAGCACCGCGGTGGCCACCCGCGTACGCCCCTGGCGGCTGAGCACCAGCGCGCTGCCCGAGAGGATCAGCGCGATGCCGTAGAAGCCCATCGTCAGCACCGAGTGCGTGCTGCCGAGCCGCAGCACGAGCGTGACCCCCACGGCGATCATGATGACCGCGGAGAGAGCTATCCGTACATGACGCGCCTGGCGTGGTGTGAGCCCCTGCCGCTCCGGGCTCGAATTGGCTTCTGACATGCATCAAAGCCTATGCGGTCCCGGGGGCTTTCGGGCTGCAGGGGCTGATCTTCCGTGTGCCCCTGCGTCGGCTCAGGCGGTGCGCGCGCCGCCCACACCGGCCGTCCACCGGGGAGCTGTTCCGGTGAGCTGGCACGCCATCAGATAGAGGGGGATCGGCGGGGTGTACGGGCTGGTGTCGTCGGGCCGGCGGATCAGCCGGGGATTCACCGCCGGTACGTACGCGCCGCGGGCGTAGTGCGACGGCAGCGGCCAGGTCAGCTCCAGGTCCGAGCCGGCCGGCACGATCCACCACCACCAGTCGGTGTCGGCGAAGACGCAGCCGTAGCGCGGCAGTCCGCCCAGCAGCCGGAAGCCGTGGCGCGCGGGAAAGCCCACGGCGTCACAGCCCAGATGGGCCGAGAGCGTGGGCGGAAGGTCGAGCCGGGTCAACGGGGTCTCGGTGCGGACGGTGCCGCGGCGGGCGCTCCGTGGGAACCTCCGGGAGAAGCTCCGGAAGAAGAGGAGCGTCGCCAGGCTTTTCAGCATGGCCTCTGCGGATCGTGCGGAATGCCGCTTTCCCGGGATGCGCGGGCGTGCGGAATGCCGCCCTCCCGGGACGTGCGGGCGTGCGGCAGTTCCGCCCAGACGAGACGGCCGGGGCCGTGCTGCGAGTCGTACGCCCCCCAGGCGCTGCTGACGGCCTCGACCAGCAGAAGGCCGCGCCCGCGTTCCTCTTCGAGGGTGTGGCACACGTGCGGGCCGGCGGGGGACGACCCCTGGTCCTGCACGGTGATACGCAGGCGCTCGGCGCCGTTGAGAAGTTCGCAGGCCACCAGATGGCCGTCGGTGTGCACGACCGCATTGGTGACCAGTTCGGAGACGACGAGCATCGCTGTGTCGTGAACGTCCCCGCCTATGCCCCAGAGTTGCAGCCGCTCGCGCGCGAGTCTTCGCGCTCTCGCGACGAATTCGACGCGCGCCGGAAGCTCGAAGCCGTACCGGTGGTGGTCGGCCCCCGAGCACTGGTCCACGTGTGGGGCGGTGAGCGCGTCACGGTTCACCCGACCACTCTCCCGCTGTAATGGTCAGCTTGGCAAGGCCCACTTTGAAATATTCAGAGTGGGCATATTCATCCTTGCGGGAGCGTGGCACACTGCACGCAACAGCACGTGGGGAGGTCTCGAAGTGAGTGAACCGCGGTCCGCCCCCACGGTGGGCCAGGTCGTTCTCGGCAAGCGCTTGCAGGATCTGCGGGAGCGGGCCGGACTCAGGCGCGAGGAAGCGGCAAAGGTCCTTCGCGTGGCCGCAGGCACCATCCGCCGGATGGAAACCGCCGAGGTCGCGCTGAAGATCCCCTATGTCCAACTGCTGCTGAACGCCTACGGGATCACTGACGACGAGGCCCGGGGTTTCATCGAGCTCGCCGAGGAGGCCAACAAGCCCGGCTGGTGGCAGCGCTTTCACGACGTTCTGCCCGGCTGGTTCAGCATGTACGTGAGTCTGGAGGGTGCCGCCGCCCTCATCCGGACCTACGAGCCGCACTTCGTGCCCGGTCTGCTGCAGACGGAGGACTACGCCCGGGCGATCATGACCGGCGGAGCCGTCGGGCAGACCGATCCGGCCGACATCGAGCGCCATGTGGCGCTGCGGATGGAACGCCAGGCTCTGCTCACCCGACCCGACGCACCCAAGTTCTGGGTGATCATGGACGAGACGGTCTTCCGCCGGCCCGTCGGTGGCCCCGGCGTCATGCGAGCGCAGATCGACAAGCTGCTCGAATGGGCCCGGCTGCCCCATATCACCCTGCAGATCGCGGAGTTCGCGACCGGACATCACCCCGGCACCTACGGGCCGTTCGTCCTCTTCCGGTTCGCCGTCCCCGAGCTCCCGGACATGGTCTACAGCGAGTACCTCACCGGCGCCGTCTACCTGGACGCCCGCCCCGAGGTCGCCTCGCATCTGGAGGTTCTGGACCGCATGGCGGCTCAGGCCGCGACTGCGCAACGCACGAAGGAGATTCTCAAGGGTCTCCGCAAGGAGTTGTAATGAATCACCACATATACAACGGGATGCCGGCGGCCGAACTGGGCGAAGAGGGCTGGCACAAGCCGTGGAGCGGCGGCAACGGCGGCAACTGCTTCGAGACGATGAAGCTGGCCGACGGCCGGGTCGCGGTGCGCCAGTCCGCCGACCCGGACGGCCCCGCCCTCATCTACACCTCCAACGAAATGGAGGCGTTCATCCAGGGGGCCAAGTCCGGGAAGGCGGACTTCCTGCTCACCTGACGGTTCGGCTGTCGGCTCGGGTGCCGGCTCAGGTGTCGGCTCAGCGCTTCGTGGCCCCCGGCGGGAGCAGCGTCGCGAGGAACGCCTTCGGCGGCGAGACATTGCCTGCCGCGTCGATCGTCCGGTACTCGATCGTGTGGGTCCCGTAGTCGGGTGTGGCGTCGTCCCACGGCACCGCGCGTGTACGGCCGAGCTTGCCGTAGACGAGACCGTCGATGACCGTGCCGCCCGGGGTGAAGCGGTACGGCGCGTCCGCGTCCGTCGGCCAGCCGTAGTAGGTCTGCCAGCCGTCGCCGTCGACCCGGAACTGCGAGACCACGGAGCCGTCCTGGTCGTCGCGGGCCGTCAGCTTCATCGTGAACGGGCCGTCGTAGACGTACTCCACGGGCCTGCCCGGCCGGTGCACGGTGCGCAACGGTTTGGAGAGTGTGTACGCCCCGGCCGCGGGTGCCGCGTCGACCCTCCAGGTCAGCGACGTCTTCGTGCCCGCGATACGAGCCGTGAGGCTGTGGGTGCCGGGAGGCAGTCGCAGTGCGCCCAGATCGAGATCGCGGTCGTTGCCCGGATTGGCCACCGGCCGCCCGTCGAGCGTCCAGCGCACGGAGTGGGTCCGGTCGGCGGGGTGCGTGGTGTCCGCGTACACGACCGAGGCCGAGCCCAACGGGGCCGCGGTGTCGGTGTGACCGGCGAAGGCTGCCGCGACCGGCTCCCGCGGGGTCGTGACCTCGGTGTCCACATTCCAGGAGACGGTACGGGTCAGCGCGGCGGACGCGCGGATCGCGGGGTCCCGTACGAACGGCGTCGGGTCGCTGATGGTCGCCGTCAAGGAGTGGACGCCGCGCGGGAGTTGGAGCCCGCGCAGATCCACCGTCCGGGCATCGCCGACAGCACGCAGCGGACGGCCGTCCAGCCGCCATACGACATCGAGCTCACCGCCCACCGGATGCAGGGTGTCCACCCACACCGTCCGGTCGTCGCCGATCGGTGCGCCGTTCGGGGTGTGGTCCTGGACGAGGCTGACCTTGGCGGAGATCTTTTGGGTCATCACCTCGCGCCCGACCTGGTCGAAGGCGTACCCGAGGGTCTTCATGATCGAGTGCTTGCTGGGCCGCCAGACGCCCTTGGTGCTGTACATCCCGCCCTCGAACCGGCCGATCACCCCGCCCGATTCGCTCTTCTCGCCCAGCCAGCGCCACCACTTGGCCCGCTGCTGCTTCATCTGCTCCTCGGTGAGCAGGGTGTGGTGGGCGGACGACGGCTCACCGCCTTCGTACGCCGCACCAGGGACCCCTCGCGCGTAGTAGTCGTACTCGTCCTGGAGATTGCCCAGCGAGTGGCCGATCTCGTGCGGGGTGATCAGCGAGGAGAGCGCGTTGCCGCCGGACGCGGTGGCGAATGTGCCTCCCGCGCCGCCGTAGGTCTCGCTGTTGGCGAGCGCCACGATCTGCCGGTTGGCGCTCGCCGACCCGGGGACGAGATCGGCGAGAGCGGACGCCGGTGAGCTGTCGACGGTCAGCAGACGCTGCACGCTGCCGGAGTTGCAGCCGCCCCAGAAGCCCATGCCCAGCGCGGTGTTGCGGCGCGGCGAGTCCAGACCCGGGTCGCAGTCCACGCCGGACTCGGCCGAAGGGACCTCCACGGCCCAGACGTTGACGTAGGAGCGGTACGAGGCGAAAGGCTCGGTGGACCAGAGCACATTGAGGTGCTTGTCGACGTCGGCGCGGAACTTGGGGAGCTCGGCGGCGGTGTAGCCGTCGCCGAGAACGATGATGTTGAAGCGCTTGTCCGCGGGGCCGGTGGTCTGTACGGGCACCACCGTGGCGGCTTCGGTCACGGGGCTGTCGGCCGCCGCCGATGGCGTGGCGGCCAGCAGTCCGCCGGCGAGCAGCGCGCCCGCGGTGGCGAGCGCGGCCGCTCTTCGTAAACGGGTACCGGGTGTGGTCATGGGGCCGGAGCGTAGGGGGCGCCCAACGGGCCGTAAAGACAGCAGAGTTGGCCATTGGGCTCATGCGGAACTCCGCTGACCCCGCAGAGCACTGCCGACCTGCCGGTCGTACCCACCGCGCGGCGCCGGGCGCCGTGGCCCACGACGGCGCAGTACGCAGCCGGTGAGCACGACACCGGCTGCGACCGCGTACACCCAGGTCCCCATGCTCTGCGGGTCGGCGTCCGACCTCACGGTCACGTACTTGGCCGCGCCCGCGACCGCGACCGCGAGCCACTCCCACCGTCCGTCCAGCGCCACCAGCGCGGCCAGCAGCAGCGCGTACCAGGAGTAGCCGGGAGTCAGCAGCAGGAAGGCCGATCCGGTGACCAGCAGGGCGCCGCTCCACGGGCGTTCGGGATCGCCGCGCAGCAGGACATGGGCGGTGACCGCCAGCATCGCCACGATCACGGCGGGCAGCGCCCAGTCGTCCGGCAGTACCAGTCGCACCAGGGCGTAGCGGTTGCGGGCCGAGGGATCGTCGTAGCCCTCCTCCTCCGTATAGCCGCTGAGATAGCCGAGCACCGAGCTGTTGGAGACCAGGACGTACGGCAAATACGTCAGCGCGACCACGGCGGTCGCCGGCAGCAGGACCGCCGCCGCGTCCCGTACCCGCCGCACCCCGGACAGGGCGCCAGGCAGCACCACCGCCGGCAGCAGCTTGGTCGCGATCGCCGCCCCGAGCAGCGCCCCGCCCGCGATGCGGCGCCGTATCAGTACTCCCAGGCCCACCACGGTCAGCAGCGCCCCGAGCACATCGGCATGCGCGTTGTTCACCGCTTCGATGGGCACGATCGGGCACCATGCCCAGTACGCCGCACTGCGGGGATCGCCGCGCCTGCGCAATACGAGCAGCAGCGCCGCCGTGGTGCCCAGAGACAACGCCACACCGCCGGCCTGAAGTGCCTTGTGCCGTGAACCGTCCGGCGCGAGGGAGTCGACGAGCAGGAAGTACCCCTCCGCCACCGGCGGGTAGATGGTGTGCACCTGCGGCCGGTTGATCCGTGTGCAGTGCACCTCGCCCCGGGGCCCGGCGATGCGTACGAGGTCGGGCCCGGCGCACGCGGCCCCGCTCGGGAACAGCCAGTCGTCACGCAGCCCCGTGAGCGCGGGATCGGCCGGGGCGTGGTCGTACGGCGAGATGCCGGCCGCCTGCACCCTGCCGTCCCAGGCATAGCGATAGGAGTCCGTACTGGTGCGCGGGGGAGCCAGCAGCCCGGTCGCGGCGACCGCGACACCGCCCGCGATCACCAGGACCACGGCCTGGCGCACTGGCGCCTTGCGCACCGCGAAGACCGCCGCGGCGAACAGTGTCCAGCAGGCGGCGTACCACCAGGAAAGACCGACGGAGTCGGTGAAATAGCCGTCTTTGCGGACGGTCAGCGCGAGTGCGGCCGTCAGGGCCGCGAGGAGGACGCCGGCGGTGAGAGTACGCGGGTTGATCACAGGCTCAGCCTGGCACCGGGAAGGGGGCCGGACGCCGCGCCACCTCCTGATGTCCGCATTCCGTAAGGTGTCACGCCGCCCCACAGGGGCCTTGGCGGGGGTCTCATGGAAGACATGAAGATCAAGCCGCCCCGACTGCCCAGACTGTCCGCGCCTCCCTTGCCGTCCTTCTCGGGCAAGCTGCACGACGCCCGTACGGCGACCTCGATCGGCCGCTGGCTGGGCCTGGCGATCGCCGTGTGCTTCGTGACCGGCGTGATCAGCCACTACCTCCAGCACCCGCCGGACTATCTCGTGAACGTCCTGCCGAGCCGTCCGTCCTGGGGCTACCGGGTGACACAGGGGCTGCATGTGGCGAGCGGTATCGCGGCGATCCCGCTGCTGTTCGCCAAGCTGTGGGCCGTGTACCCCCGGCTGTTCGTGTGGCCCGCGCTGAGGTCGGTGCGCCACGCACTGGAGCGTCTTTCGGTGGCGGTCCTGGTCGCCGCGGCTGTCTTCCAGCTCTTCACCGGGCTGCTCAACACCGTCCAGTGGTACCCGTGGCCGTTCTCGTTCGTCCCCGTCCACTTCGCCGTGGCATGGCTGCTGTTCGGCGCGCTGATACTGCACATCGCGGTCAAGTACCCGGAGATCAGAGCGCATTGGACCAGCCGCTCACCGGGCACGCTCGAACTGCCGGCGGCGGACGGGCCCGACCGGCGCTCCCTGCTGACCGGCATCGCGGCGGCGGTCGGCGCGGTCACGCTGACGACAGTCGGTCAGTCCTTCACTCCCCTCAAGCGCTTCGACCTGCTCGCGCCGAGACATCCCGACCACGGCCCGCAGGGGCTGCCCGTCAACCGCATGGCATCCACCGCGGGGGTGACGGCGCTGACCGTCGCCGACTGGCGGCTGACCGTGGTCGGCAAGCACAGTTACGAACTCACCCTCGACGAACTCAGGGCGCTGCCCCAGACGACCGTCACCCTTCCGATCGCCTGCGTGGAGGGCTGGAGCAAGTCGGCCCAGTGGACCGGCGTGCGCGTACGGGACCTGCTGGAGCGCGCCGGAGCCCGGCCCGGCACGGCGGTACGGGTCGTGTCGATGGAGCGGCGCGGCGCCTACCGCGTGATGGAGATGGGCGCCGACTACGCCGACGATCCGCTCAGCCTGCTCGCCCTGCGCCTCAACGGCCAGGTGCTCTCGCTCGACCACGGCTACCCGGCGCGCATCATCGCCCCGAACCGGCCCGGTGTGCTGCAGACCAAGTGGGTTGCCCGGATGGAGGTCATCTGATGCGGATCGTGACGGGTGCGCTGGGCCTCGCGCTGATGACCGTCGGCGCGGTACTGCTGGTGACGGGCGGACAGCTGAAGGACGTGGCGCTGTGGCTGGCGGGCGCGATCGTCCTGCACGACGGGATCGTCGCCCCGCTGGTCCTCGGCGTGGGCCTGCTCCTCGCGGCGGTCCCGGCGCGCGGAACGGTCCGGGGCGCGCTGGTCGTGGCGGGCTGCCTGACGGTGGTCGCCCTGCCGGTACTGCTGCGGCCGGGAACGCCGAAGAACCCGACCGTGCTGCCGCTGGACTACGTACGCAACTGGCTGCTGGCGCTCGCGGCGGTCGCCGTGCTCACGGGGATGCTGCTGGCGGCGCGGTGGATCAGGCGGCGGGTGCCGCGGCGTTGAACTCTTGGCGAACGCATCGGCCGGGACGGTCGGTGACCGTGTCCACCTGGGCATAGTGACACCGAGTGCCCGTCCGTGGCGTACAAGGGGGACGCGGTCATGGTCAGGTTCGTACACAAACAGTTGGCGTACGCCCTGGTGATAGGGGTCTCGGGGCTGATCGCCGCGACGGTGGGCGTCGCGGCGAACGGCCCCGTCCGACTGCCCGGTTGGTGGTTCATCGCGGCGATTGCGGCCTGGGGCGTCTTCTGGGGGGTCGCCTCCACGAGCGGTCTGCTGAAGGAGGGCGATCTCCCGCTGTTCCGGGCCGCGGTCCCGATCGCGGACCCGGCCAGGGCGCTGTCCGCCCCGGCACAGGTCCGGTTGTGGCTGATCAGGACTTACGGAATGAGGCTTGCCCTCTGGCTCCCGCTGGGCACGGCACTGGCCGTCTACGAACCGCTGGTCGTGACGTTCAACCTCGTCTGGGCGGTGGACCCGCTGATGCGGGCCGAACGGGCGGCCCGCTGGGAGCGCCGGCACCGGGTGCTGCTGTGGCAGGGCGCCGTGGACCAGCCGGAACAGCCGGTCCCGGCGGGCCAGCCGCCGGTCTTCACGACACCCCGTCTCACATCGGTCCGCTCCGGCGTCTGAGGCCGTGGGGCAGGCGCTACTTCTCAAGCACGCCCTATGCGCGGCGCAGCGCCACGAACGCGCGCCCGGCCACCGTCCAGAGCTCCGCCTGGTCCGCCGCCCAGCCCGCCGATTGCGCGTAGTCGAGCAGCGCCTGCGTACCCACCCGGGCCCAGGGGAACGCCGAGCCCTGCGCACTGCCGTCATAGACCCGCACCTGCACGCGCTCGTCGACATCCTGCGGCGCGGTCTCGGCCAGCAGCACGCCGTCATGGGCGACCAGAGCCGCCACCCGGGCGAGCAGCACCCAGGGGTCTCCGCCGATGCCGATATTGCCGTCCATGAGCAGAGCAGTGCTCCAACTCCCCTCGAGGGGAAGCGGATCGAAGACCGAACGGTGAAGCGCACTTCCGCCGAGCCGCAGCGTGCGGGCCACCGCCTCGGGGCTGACGTCGATGCCGAGCGTCGGCTGCCCCCGTGCGGCCAGCGCCGCGACCAGACGGCCGGGCCCGCAGCCGATGTCGAGCACCGCACCCCGGCAGCGCTCCAGCACGGTCCGATCGGCGTCGTCCGGATCGGCGCACCACCGCTCGACCTCCAGGGGCAGCAGCCAGCCGTCGGGGCGGCGCAGAAACAGCGGGCCCCGGCCCGTGCGCAGGGCGTCGGTGTACGGATCGGCCTGCCAGGCGGGCGCCGTCATCGCGCCCCGGTCCCGGCGAGCGCGGCCATAGCCGCGGCGAACCGGCCGTGCGGGGCCTGGGCCGCGACCAGACGGGCATCGTCGGCGGTGTCCACATCCCGCAGCACGGGCAGTTGACGCACCGCGAGACCGGCACGCAGGAGCCGGTGCCGCTGTATCGCGCCGGTCTCGGGCACGGACATCGGTACGCCTCGCAGCAGCGAGGGATCCGGCTCGGCCAGGCCCAGCGCCCAGAATCCGCCGTCGTCGGCGGGACCGAAGGTTGCCTCGCCCTCGCTCAACTCCAGTCCGGTGCTGAGGAGTTCGACGGTGAGCTGTGGTGTGTCCATGCCGACGAGCAGCGCGGGCCCCTCGCAGAGCCCGAAGGCATGAGCGAGCCTTTCGTCGAGTCCGCCCGGACACTGCGGCACGACCTCGAAACCGTCCGGCAGCCAGGCGCCGGGCGCGCCGTCGAGCACCAGAACCCGGCGGCGTGCGGGCGTGGCCAGCACGACATCCAGGGTGTCGGCGAGCGCGGCCTCGGCGAGCCGGGCCGCCTCCTCGGGGGAGTACGAGGGGCAGAGCCGGGTCTTGACCCGCCCGGGTACGGGGGCCTTGGCGATGACGAGCAGCGTGCCGGGCCGCTCTTGCCGGGCGGGGGACGTGTGGGGCGCGGTCATCGGGCCGTCGGACGGCCCGGGCAGCCCGGTGCCGGGCCGCTCCTGCCGGGCGACCGTGCCGTCCGCGGTAACCGCGCAACGTGCGCGCACCGCGCGGCCCGTCGCCGTCGGCCTGTCCGGCGACGGTGTGCCGACGCCGGCGCGCTCCGCGGCGCGTTCCCCGCTCATCGCACACCACCCATGACGCCGACCCGGCCCGCGGGCCGCTCCGCCAGAACCGCCCGCATGTCCTGGACCGCCTGCCAGGTGCCCCGCCACGTGCCCGTCACCTTCGACCTTCCCGCTCTCGGCAGATACGGGACGTCCACCTCCGTCACCCGCCAGCCCGCGTCCGCCGCGCGGACCACCATCTGGAGCGGATAGCCGCTGCGGCGGTCCGTCAGGTCGAGCGCCAGCAGCTCCTCGCGGCGCGCCGCCCGCAGCGGGCCCAGGTCGCGCAGTCGCAGACCGGAGCGCCGGCGCAGCATCCGCGCCAGCGCCAGATTCCCGGCCCGGGCGTGCGGCGGCCAGGCACCGGGCCCCTGCGGCCGACGCCGCCCCAGTACCAAGTCGCTCTCGCCGTCGGCGACCTGGCGTACGAAATCGACCAGCAGCCCCGGGTCCAGCGAGGCGTCGCAGTCGCAGAAGCACACGTACTCCGCCTCCGCCGCCCGCAGCCCGGCATCGCACGCGGCCCCGAACCCGCGCCGTCCCTCGTGCACGACGGTCGCGCCCAGGTCACGGGCGATCCGGCCGGAGCCGTCCGTCGAGCCGTTGTCGACGACGATCGCGCGCCATCCGGCCGGGATCCGGCTCAGTACCCAGGGCAGCGCCTCCGCCTCGTCGAGGCAGGGAAGGATCACATCGACCGTCATGACGCCGTACCCCGCAGCCTGCTCGCCGCGAACTCCGCCATGCCCTCCGCGAAGCCGATCCGCGGTTTCCAGCCCAGTTCGGCCCGCAGCCGCCGGGAGTCCGCGGTGATGTGGCGTACATCGCCCAGCCGGAACTCCCCGGTGACCACCGGCGCGGGACCACCGCGGGCGGACGCGAGCGCGTCCGCCATCTCGCCGACCGTGTGCGGGGTTCCGCTGCCGGTGTTGTACGCGGTGAGCACACCCGGCTCCCGGCCGCGCAGGGCCTCGAGGGCGATCGCGTTCGCGTCCGCCACGTCCCGTACATGCACGAAGTCCCGTCGCTGCCGCCCGTCCTCGAACACCCGCGGCGCCTCGCCCCGTTCGAGAGCGGACCGGAAGAAGGAGGCAACGCCCGCGTACGGGGTGTCGCGGGGCATCCCCGGCCCGTACACATTGTGGTAGCGCAGGGCGACGGCCCGGCCGCCCGTCGCCCTGGCCCAGGCCGCGACCAGATGCTCCTGGGCCAGCTTGGTCGTCGCGTACACATTGCGCGGGTCCGTCGGCGCTTCCTCCTCCACCAGGCCCGACGTCAGCTCCGCGCCGCACTCGGGGCACAGGGGCTCGAAGCGCCCGGCCTCAAGATCGCCCGTGGCCCGCGGACCAGGGCGGACCCGGCCATGGCGCGAGCAGTCGTAGCGGCCCTCGCCGTAGACCACCATCGAGCCGGCCAGCACCAGTTCGGGCACACCGGCCTCGGCCATCGCCGCAAGTAGCACCGCCGTGCCGAGGTCGTTGCAGCCGACGTACTCCGGTGCGTCCGCGAAGTCCTTGCCGAGGCCGACCATCGCCGCCTGGTGGCAGACGGAGTCAACACCGCGCAGCGCCCGCGCCAGCAGCTCCCGGTCCCGTACGTCCCCGAGCAACCACTCGGCGTCGGGCAGCGGCGGGGGTACGGGATGGGCCGCCGGGAGCAGGGCGTCGAGCACGACCGGGTCATGGCCGCGGGCGGCGAGAGCCGCGACGACCTGCGAGCCGATGAAGCCCGCGCCTCCTGTGACAAGTACACGCATACTCGCGACGCTACGGCCGAGAAGCGCGCTGATCGCCTTTGCACGCCGTGCCGTCACAGGTCCGTAAGGACTTGACTAGGCCGCTCGGGGGAGCTCAGCCCGACGCTGGGAACGGCCCGCTCCGACACGCTGCCCAGCCCACATCCGCGTGGCCCTCACCCCAGGTCGAAGGCGTTGCGCAGCCCCAGCCGGTAGCGGGTGCGGTCGTGGCGCTTCAGCAGTTCGATCTCCGGGGCGCGGAAGAGCGGCTTCACCGTGCAGCGGGACGCCGCCGAACCGGTCCTGTCCAGCAGGGCGTTGACCGCCGCGCGGGCCGAGGCGTTGGCACCCTCCATCGTCGCCAGGTCGATGTCGACGGCGACATAGTCCCCGGCCAGGAAGAAGTTGGGGATCGCGGTGGCGGCCTTCGGACGGTTGTGGAAGGTGCCGACCGGGTGGATCAGGAGCTCGTCCTGATTGGTCGGATTGGGGGTCCCCAGGCCGTCCACGCCCGGGTCGAGGAACCACGAGTGCAGGGCGCTGTCCTTGAGCACCGTGCGGCCCGTGTCATTGACGGCCGCCTTGAGCTGGGCCCATACCTCCCTCGCGACCTCGGTACGGGTGCACTGCTTGGCGGTCTTCCCGTACAGGATGCCGGTTCTGTCCCATTCGGAGATGTCCACCGACAGACAGTCGACCGCGATGCCGTCGCCGTAGTCGGCGGGGAAGTCGCGGGACGGCCAGTGACCGGCCTGCTGAATGGCCGTCAGGGACCAGGGGGAGTCGATGCAGTTGAGGTGGCCGTGCAGCAGCGGCGCCTTCTCGGTGAGATAGAACTGGATGCCCGTCATCCAGTCCGTCTCCAGCTTGTCGCACCGGGCCAGCTGCGGGTCGGCCGCGCGCAGTTCGGCTCCCCAGGTCCGGCGTGCGTGCTCGACCGGCATCGCGGACACGTAGTGGTCCGCGATGACCGACTGACGTAACCCCTGCGGGTCCTCGATCACCGCAGCCGTGACCCGCCCGCCGCCGTACTTCACTTCCCGTACCGTCCAGCCGATCCGGAAGTCCACGCCCAGCCCTGTCAGATGGTCCACCCAGGGGTCGATCCACGCCTCATTGGTGGGGGCGTTGAGGATCCGGTCGAGGGGGCCGTCCGCGCCCCGGCCCAGTGCGTTGAAGACGAAGGCCTCAAGGAGCGTGGCGACGGTACGGGTGCTGGCCTCCTCGGCCTTGGTCGCCACGATGTTCCGGGTCAGTCCGACGGCCAGGATGCGCTGGTAGTCGTAACTCATCCGCTCGGCCCGGATGAACTCCCACCAGGGCGTGCGCTCCCAGGCCTGGTCGCGCCGCTCGTCGCAGCTGGTGAGGAAGACCAGGCCGCGGTTCACGAAGTACGCCGTCTCGTGGGCGGGGATGCCCCTGAGCGTGTCCAGCGCGGCGGTCAGCGCCCGGCGGATTTCGTCGAGCGTGAGCTGGGCCGGCTTGTGTCCCGGCCAGGGCAGCGGGATCCGTAAGTCCTCGCGCCCGGTGCGGGCGAACGACATCTCGGGCGGCGCGACCAGGTTGTCCCAGACGCCGTTGGCGTTTCCGGGGAAGGGGATGCGCCGCATCGTGTCGGGCAGGTTGTGGTAGATGCCGGGGATGAAGCGGAAGCCGTGCTCGGCAGGCAGGGGACGGCGGGCGCCCTTCGCGCTGTTCGGGACCTCCATGCTGCGGGCCTTGCCGCCGAGCGCCCTGCGCTCGAAGACGGTGACCCTAAACCCGCGTTCGGCCAGCTCGTGCGCGGCGGTGAGTCCGGCGACGCCACCGCCGAGTACGGCGACCGAGGGCACTGCCGCGGTGCCGTCCGTGTTCGACTGCGCGGCCGCCGTGGCTGCGCCCGCCGCGGCCAGTGCGGCCGTGCCGCCGACCGCGGCCGCCCCCGCCATGAAGGTGCGTCGTGTGCTGCCCACCCGATTCATCCCCATCCCGCTTACCGACGGTAACTGTCCGTCCGGCGCAGGAGCATACGGAGATCCCCCATGACCCGGAAGCCACGCGTGGGCCCAATCGTTCAATGGCGGAAAATGGAGTCATGTCCCGACGCAGCTCCCGCCCCGGTCGCGGTTCCGCCCCCGCCCTCACCGACACCTCGCCCTGCCCCTGCGGGCTGCCCGCCACCTATGGCGAGTGCTGCGGGCGCTTCCACTCGGGCGAGGCCACCGCACCCACGGCCGAGCTGCTGATGCGCTCCCGCTACAGCGCCTTCGTCGCCCACAACGAGGCGTATCTGCTGCGTACCTGGCATCCCTCGACCCGGCCGCGGCACCTCGAGATCGACCCCGGGATGCAGTGGACGCGCCTGGAAATCCTGGACACCGAGGAGGGCAGTCCGTTCCATTCGTCCGGCACGGTCACCTTCCGCGCCCGCTTCCGGCTCCACGGAAAGCGGGGCGCGCTGCACGAGCGCAGCCGCTTCGAGCGGCACGGCGGCGCCTGGGTGTACGTGGACGGCGAATTCCTGGACTGAGCCGGAAGCGGCAGTTGCCGGTGGGGTCAGGCCCCTGTGGTGGATCCGGGCCGGACGATCATCAGCACCGTCACCGTCGCCCACAGCAGGTTGAACACCCCGGTGCTCATGGCAAGCCGGGCCGAGGTGCCCGCCCCTCGGGGGTGACTTTCGGATCTTGCCGGGCTCGCGTGCCCTGGCACGCACGCTCGCTGCGTTGTCGTCAGTCGCCGACGCTCCGCGTCGGCTCCTTCCTCCGCCTTGCGATCGCACGCACCAGACCCCGCTCCCTGATCCGGCCTGATCCCAAAGGCACCCCCGAGATCCTCCAGTACCGCGCTCTGCCCCGGCAGCACCAGCAGCCCCAGGACCGCGGCGGCCAGCGCGGTGAGCACGATCGAGACGATCAGCCAGGTGTCGCCGAGCACATGCAGGCTGTTGGCGGTCGCGAGACCGAAGACCGGCACGACGACGCCGACGAGCGCGTACACCCGGCAGATGCGGTGGAGGTTGCGTACGGCTCCCAGCGCCTGCTCGCTCCCGGGCTCGGCCACCGCGCGGCGGACGGCGGCGGGGAAAGCACTCGCGGCGACGGTCACCGGACCGATCGCGATGATCGCCGCCAGGACATGGACGATGAGCAGGAACTTGGTCATGCCGGCAGGCCTTCGGATACGGGGATGGTGCCGCGGGCGCTCCAGACCGTGCCGCGGCGCTCGTGGGAGAAGAGCCTCTCGACCTCGTGCGCGATCCGCGGGCCGAGTTCCCGCTCCAGCAGATAGAGCGCGAGATCCAGCCCCGAGGTGACGCCCGCGCCGGTCACCAGATCGCCGTCGTCGACGACCCGTGCCTCGACCGCATGGACCCCGGCACCGGCCAGCGCGTCCAGACCCATGTGATGCGTGGTGGCACGGCGGTCGGCGATCAGTCCCGCCATCGCGAGCACCATGGAGCCGCCGCACACCGTGCTCATGACCAGCTCGGGCCGCTCGACTGAGGCCTTGAGCAGGCCGGGCAGGGGAGTGTTGAGGCTCCGGCCGAGGATCGCGGGGACGGTGTCCTCGCCCCCGTCGTCCGAGATACGGCCCGCCGCCCCCGGTACCAGGACCAGGTCCGCGCGCTCGGGGTCCAGCACACCGACGGCGCGCAGCGACAGCAGGCCCATGCCGCTCGGCACCTCACGCGCGCCCTCGGCGGAGACGAGCTCGACGGTGAGCGCACCGCCGGCGACCATGCCGCCGGCGGTGAGCACTTCGTACGGAGCGATGACGTCCAACGGGTCGAAGCCGTCGAACAGAACGATCTGGGCGAGCATCCGGCACCAGTCCTTGTCTGGGGGGGCGGCCCCCTTCAGGCCGCCGGACCGACGTTATGGAGCGCCGAAGAGACAGGACAGTGGCGTGAATGCCAGCTTCCACCGGATTCTCGCCAGGCCCGTGGAAGGCGGCTGACGGCAGATGAGTGCCACCTGACAGCACTTGGCCGGAAACCGGGCAGGGCGTACGTTGTGGCCATGCACACCGTGGCCGTCCTCGCACTCGACGGAGTCATCGCCTTCGACCTGTCCACCCCGCTGGAGGTCTTCGGCCGCACCCGGCTGCCCGACGGCCGGGCCGCCTACCGGGTCCGCGTGTGTTCCCCGTCACCGGAGGTCGACGCGGGGGCTTTCACGCTGCGCGCGCCCCGGGGTCTCGACGCTCTCGCCGAGGCCGACACGATCATCGTGCCCGGCTGTGCCGACCCGGCCGCGCCGGTCCCGCCGGAGGTACTGGACGCCCTGCGCGCGGCGGCCGCCCGTGGTACCCGTATCGCCTCCATCTGCGTGGGCGCATTCGTGCTCGCGGCCACCGGCCTGCTGGACGGGCTGCGGGCGACCACTCACTGGCTCGGCGCGGCAGCGCTCGCGGCAGCGCACCCCGAGGTCGACGTGGACCCCGATGTGCTCTACGTCGACAACGGTCAGTTCCTGACCTCGGCGGGCGCCGCCGCCGGACTCGATCTGTGTCTGCACATGATCCGCGGGGACCACGGCTCGGCGGTGGCGGCGGACGCGGCCCGCCTGTCGGTGATGCCGCTCGAACGCGAGGGCGGCCAGGCGCAGTTCATCGTCCACGAGCAGCCGCCGAGCCCGGACGGCATGACGCTGGAGCCCCTGCTGCGCTGGATGGAGGACAACGCCCGCCGCGAACTCACCCTCGGCGAGATCGCCGCGCGGGCGGGCATGAGCACCCGCACCCTCAACCGCCGTTTCCGCGAACAGACCGCGACCACGCCGCTGCAGTGGCTGCACCGCTCGCGTATCCGTCAGGCCCAGTATCTGCTGGAGACGACGGCACACTCGGTGGACCGGATCGCGACACAGGTCGGCTTCGGTTCACCGACGGCTTTCCGCGACCGCTTCAAGCGCCAGGTCGGCACCAGCCCGCAGGCCTACCGGCGCGCGTTCAGCCGGAGCCCCGCGCCGTCCGGGGCGTAGGGGCAAGGTGCCGGGTCAGGCTGCTGCGGTTCGCCCGCGCCGCCAGGTGACTTCAGAAGCCGCGTGACGGCTTGATGATCAGCCGCGGGTTGTACGCGGCCAGGATCTTGTTGGCCTGAGCCAGCGCGGACAGCGCGTGCTCGCGGTCCGCCTGGTCCTCGCTGCACAGGGGTATGCGGAACCGGTTGACCTCGCGTACGGCGCACTCGGCGTCGACCTCCGCCTGCAGGATGTCGAGCGGCATGCAGGACCCGATCAGCGCGGCGACGCGATCGGGGATCGGTACGGGTACGAGGGGCGACGCGGTCACGTGTAGTCCTTCTCTTCTTCTCTGTCGGGCGCCGGAGGCCGGCGCCCACCCCTTCATACGTACCGGACGGTCTTCCGCGTTCGTCGTCGGGGATGTCTCTGTGCGGCAACCGTTTCGGATCACCCGCCGATTGCATCGTCAGGGACAACGGTGTGGTGCCAGAAGCGCGCGACTCGCGCCGCCGGCGGCCTCCGGCTGCGCCGCCGACACACCTTACGTGAAGGCCGGCCACGCACCCCACTCTCTCGTCGCGCGACGCAACGGCGACGACCGGCCCGTCACGGCCGGCGCCTGCGCGGCCCAAGTGACCCCCGTGGCCGAGGCGTTGATCATTGCGGGCATCGAGCCCGGTGACCGAATCGCGATCATGCCCCGGACCAGGTACAAGTGGGCCGGGCCGGATTTCGCCGTCCGGGCGGCGGGCGGCGGGAGCGTGCCCAACGACGCGGGCTGGTCGCCGGATCGGATCGAAAGGACCGTACCCGGCAGTGGTGCACGTCACCTGATCGCCGAGAGCGAGGAGCACGCCGAGGCGGTCGCGACGGGCTGCGAGCAGGCTGAGTGCACGACCGCCTCAGGGCGCCGAGAACACCTCGGACAGGTCGTAGCGCACCGGCTCCTCCAGCTGTGCGTACGTGCAGTCGGCGGGCTCGCGGTCCGGGCGCCAGCGGCGGAACTGCGCGGTGTGCCGGAATCGGTCGCCCTCCATGTGGTCGTACGCGACCTCGACGACCCGCTCGGGCCGCAGCGCCACCCACGAGAGATCCTTCTTGCCCGTCCAGCGGCTCTGTGCGCCGGGGAGCCGGGCGCTCTCGTGGGCGCTCTCCTCCGCCCACGCCGCCCACGGATGGCCCTCCGGCGGATCCATCCGCAGCGGCTCCAGCTCCTCGATCAGCTCCTCGCGCACCTTCATGGAGAACGCCGCGCAGACGCCGACGTGCTGCAGCGCGCCCGATGCGTCATGGAGGCCGAGGAGCAGCGAGCCGACGATCGGTCCGCTCTTGTGGAAGCGGTAGCCCGCCACGACGACATCCGCCGTCCGCTCGTGCTTGATCTTGAACATGAGCCGGGCGTCGGGCCGGTACGGCAGGTCCAGGGGCTTGGCGACGATCCCGTCGAGCCCCGCGCCCTCGTACCGCTCGAACCACTCCTGCGCCAGCGCGACGTCGGTGGTGGCGGGCGCCAGATGCACCGGCGGTGCGGCATCGGCCAGCGCGGCGGCCAGCGTGGTGCGCCGCACCGCGAGCGGGGCGTCCAGCAGGGCCTCGTCACCGAGCGCGAGCAGATCGAAGGCGACGAAGCTCGCGGGCGTCTGCTCGGCGAGCATCCGCACCCGGGAATCGGCCGGGTGAATGCGCTCGGTGAGCTTGTCGAAGTCGAGGCGCCCCTCGTGGGCGATGACGATCTCGCCGTCGACGACACAGCGGACCGGAAGGTTGGCCAGCAGCTCGGCGACCAGCTCGGGGAAGTAGCGGGTGAGCGGTTTGCCGGTCCTGGAGCCGATGACCAGCTCGTCGCCGTCCCGGTGGACGATCGCCCGGAAGCCGTCCCATTTGGCCTCGTACTGCATGCCGGGCGGGATCTTCTTGACCGACTTGGCCAGCATCGGCTTCAGGGGCGGCATCACAGGCAGATCCATACGGCGATTGTCCGGTATGCGGGGAATCTCGGCACGGCCTACGCTGGCGGGCATGGCCGGAGCAATCGAACTGGAAGTGGGGGAGCGGACCGTACGCGTGTCCAATCCCGACAAGATCTACTTCCCCGAGCCCGGCTACACCAAGCTGGACATGGTCCGCTACTACCTCGCCGTCGGCGACGGCATCACCCGCGCCCTGCGCAATCGGCCGACCACCCTGGAGCGCTACCCCGACGGGGTGACCGGCGAGTCGTTCTTCCAGAAACGCGCCCCCAAGTACCTGCCCGACTGGATCCCGACCGCCCACATCACCTTCCCCAGCGGCCGGTCCGCGGACGAGATGTGCCCGACGGAACCCGCCGCCGTGCTCTGGGCGGCCAACCTCGGCGCCGTCACGTTCCACCCCTGGCCCGTACGCCGCGAGGACACCGACCACCCCGACGAACTGCGGATCGACCTCGACCCGCAGCCCGGCACCGACTACGCCGACGCCGTGCGCGCCGCCCACGAACTGCGCGCCGTACTGGATGAGGCCGGACTACGCGGCTGGCCCAAGACGTCGGGCGGACGCGGCATCCATGTCTTCGTACCGATCGAGCCGCAGTGGACCTTCACCCAGGTCCGGCGGGCCGCGATCGCCGTCGGCCGGCAGCTGGAGCGCCGCATGCCGGACCGGGTGACCATCAAGTGGTGGAAGGAGGAGCGCGGCGAGCGGATCTTCGTCGACTACAACCAGACGGCCCGGGACCGCACCATCGCCTCCGCCTACTCCGTGCGGCCGCGCCCGCACGCCCCGGTCTCCGCGCCGCTGCGCTGGGAGGAGATCGACGACGCGGTGCCGCAGGACTTCGACATCAGGACGATGCCCGCGCGGTACGCGGAGGTCGGCGATGTGCACGCGGACATGGACGACCACCGGTTCAGCCTGGAGAGTCTGCTGGAGGTGGCCCGCAAGGACGAGGCGGACCACGGCCTCGGCGATCTGCCCTACCCGCCGGAGTATCCGAAGATGCCGGGCGAGCCGAAGCGCGTACAGCCCAGCAGGGCCCGGCACGACGACGCCTGAGCGCCCCGCGCCGGGCCCGTGGGCCACAGCTCCCTCGCTACAGCTCCTTCACGCGGATATTGCGGTAGGAGATCACATCGGTCGTGCCGTGGACCTGGAGCCCGACATAGCCGGAGGCGTACCGCCGGCCGTCCGCGCCCGGGTCGTCGCCCCGCGGCGGGACGAACTCCTGGCCTCCGGCATTGTCGAACTCATTGATCAGCACGCCGTTGCGGTAGACCGAGTAGTGCTGGCCGATCACCCGGATCTCGTAGTCGTTCCAGGTGCCCTTCGGCGTCACACCCGCGCCGCCGAGGCCCACCCGGTCGAAGCCGTAGACCGAGCCGGTCTTGTACATGTCGCCGTCCGGCCGGTCCAGAACCTGAACCTCGTGGCCGTACTTGATGGCGACCCACTCGGGACGCGGCTCCTCCGGATTGTCGTGGACGTACGGGAAGCGCACGAAGACACCGCTGTTGGCGTTGCCGGTGCCCGGCGCGTCGTCGCGCCACTGGAGCTTCAGCGAGAAGTCCCCGTACCGCCGCTGCGGGAACCACAGCATGCCCAGGCCGCCTCTGGTGGTGCCGCTGGTCATCGACCCGTCGGGGTTGAGCCCGAACGAACCGCCGCCCACGTGCTGCCACTTGGCGAACGAGGTCTGTGTGCCGTCGAACAGTTCGCGGTAGCCGGTGTTCTGGCCCGGCTTGCCGATGCCGGACTGCTTGGCCGCCCGGTAGATCTTCGTGTGCTCGCGCTGGTCGATCACACCGTCGGCGAGCAGCTGGTCGAGGACCTTGTCGACGTGCTTGAGGAAGAGCGCGTGCGAGGACCAGTCCTTCTCGTCCTCGATCAGCTCGTTGATGGTGCAGCGGCTGCGGGTGACGCGGTTGGGCACACCCGTGTCGACCGTACCCACGATCACCGTCAACCGCTCGTCGAACTCCGGGCAGTTGGGCGCCGGGACGCCGCCGCCCTCGGCGATCGTGAACGTCACCTTCTGCGCGGCCGAGGTGTTGCCCGCCTTGTCGGTGGCCCGGTGCAGGAGGGTGTGGAAGCCGACCCGGTCGACGATGACGGGTGTGGAGTACGCGAGATAGGGACCGCCGTCGAGGGAGTACTCGACCTTGGCGACCCCGGATTCCGCGTCGCTCGCTGTGACGGTCACCTTGGCGCTCGTGATGTACGCGCCGTCGGAGTTCTGCCTGCCACTCACCGCGGCCGCGGTCTGCGGCGGATTCTTGTCCTCGGCGGGCGGTGTGACGACGGTGAAGTCCACGGACTTCTCCGCGGCCGCGTTGCCCGCCTTGTCGGTGGCCTTGTAGCGGACCTTGTGCGTGCCGGCCTCGTGCACCATCACCGGGGCGGTGTACGGCTGCCAGGCCCCGCTCGCGCCGATCGCGTACTCGATGGTGTTGACGCCGGAGCCGGTGTCGGACGCGGTCACGGTGACCGTGGCCATGCCCAGATACTGGCCCTGCTCGTTCTTCTCGCCGCTGACCGTCGCCGAAGTCTCGGGCGGGGTCTTGTCGTCGGTCGGCGGGGCGACGACAGCGAAGTCGACCGCCTTTTCCGTGGCGGTGTTGCCGGCCTTGTCACGGGCCCGGTAGCGGATCTTGTGCGTGCCGACCTCGTTCACCACGACGGGAGCGGTGTACGGCTGCCAGGGGCCGTCGGCCCCGACCGCGTACTCGGTCCTGTCCACACCCGAACCCGCGTCGGTCGCCGAGACGGTCACGGTGGCCTGGCCGACGTACGCGCCGTCGGCGTTCTTGTCACCGTCGACCTTCGCGGACGTCTCCGGCGGCGTGGTGTCCTCGCCGCCGCCCTCGGTGACGGTCAGGATGCCCTGCATCGCGCCATGGCCGGGGATGGTGCAGTGGAAGCGGTACCGGCCGGGGGTGAGGGTGACTTCGGCGGTGTGCTTGCCGCCCTGGTCGTCGTTGGGGTTGGCGAGGATGTTGAGCGGTACGTCGTTGTTGTACTCGGGATCGGAGACGTCGAAGGTCAGGGTGTGCGGCATTCCCGTGGTGTTGCCTGTCGCCGCGCTGTTCTCGAAGACGATGGTCGTCCTGCCTGCCACCGCCGTGGCCGGGAACGACGCGTACTTCTCGATCGAGTCGCCGGCCGTCCAGGTGAGGACCTGGTCGGCGGCCATGTCGTCGCTCTGCCCGTAGGCGACCGCCGACATCAGGCCGAGGACCATCGTCAGCGCGGCCACCACGGCCGTCCAGAAACTCGCCGTTCTGTGTTTCACGGGTCTCACCGCGCCGCCTTCCGTGCCAGCTCGTCGGCGGACGGCGTCGGCTCGCCGCCCTTGTACGTGACGTGCCACAGCGCCGACTTGGAGTCGGAGGTGAAGAATCCGCGGCCGTAGTCCAGGACATAGAGCGAGCCGTCGGGGGCGAACTTCCAGTCCATGAGGTTGCGGATGCCGTCCGCCCCGACCGGGATGATCTTCTTCAGGGACTCGGCGTGCACCGGAATCCCGCCCTTGCCGACGGTCTTGGGGTCGGTGAGGACCGCGTGCCGCGGCTGGTCGCCGTCGTAGAAGTCGCCGACGAACCACTTCCCGTCCCAGTACGAGGGCCACTTGTCCTTGCTGGTGCTCGCCGCGTCAAAGCGGTAGACCGGTCCGTTCATGGTCGCCTGGCCGCCGCCCTTGAGCCACGGCATGAGGATCTTCTGCTCCTCCGTCTTGTAGCTGGGAACGCCATTTGCGTCGCGCGGATAGTCCACGCCGCCGCCCTGCGGCGAGTACCAGATGGTGTTGGAGGTGACCGGCGGCAGATTTACCAGGCCGTCGTTGTTCGGGGACTCGTTCTTCGGGGCGTCGCAGTTGTACCAGCCGAGCGGCTTGCCCGGATCGGGCAGATTGCGGTCCCGGTAGGGCTGCTTATTGCCCATGCAGTACGGCCAGCCGTGGTTGCCCGCCGTGGTGATGGCGGAGAAGGTGTCGTACTTCGCCGGGCCCCAGGTCGTGCTCGGTGCGCCCGCGTCCGGACCTACCCAGCCCGCGTACAGAATGTCCGTCGTTTTGTCGACGAAGATACGTGCCGGGTTGCGCACGCCCATCACATAGATCTCGCCGCGGGTCTTGCCGCCGCCCTCGTCCTGCTCCGTGCCCGTGAACAGGTTCCCTGCCGGGAGCGTGTACGTCCCGTCGTCCTCGGGGTGGATCCGCAGGATCTTGCCGTTGAGGTTGTTGGTGTTGCCCGCGGTGCGGCGCGCGTCCGCGAAGGACACGCCCTTGAAGTTGGGCTGGGGGCTGTTGCCGGAGTAACCGCCGCTGAAACCCGAGGAGTTGTTGTCCCCAGTGGCGATGTAGAGATTCTCCTTCGAGTCCCACGCCATACCGCCGCCCGAGTGGCAGCAACTGTGGATCTGCACGGGCCACTTGAGCAGTACCTTCTCGGAGGCGAGATCCAGCTTGTCGGCAGCCAGGTCGAGCGTGAAGCGCGAGACGCGGCGCTCGGCCATATGCGTATCGCGGTTGATCTGCGCATGCGGCGTGTAGTGCAGATACACCCAGCCGTTCGTCATGAAGCCGGGGTCCAGCTCGATACCGAGCAGCCCCTCCTCGACCTTGATCAGCTCATCGCCGCCGCCCTTGTTGCCGAAGACGGTGAGCGCCCCGGCGAGGGTGACCTTCCTGGTCTTCGGGTCGTAGACATGGATCTCGCCGAGGCCCTTGCCGATGTCGGGGTTGTTCCAGTCGGTGACGACGGGCTTGCTGGAGTCGGCCCCGCCGCGGCCGATGTAGAGCACCCGCCCGTCGGGGGCCGTGACCAGGCCGTGCGGCTCGCCGATCTGGTCGTTCTGCCCGGGCTGGTTGGGCCGGGTGACACGCTCGGCGGTGTAGTTGGCGTTGATGGTGGCCTTGCAGTCGGCGCGCGAGAGGCGGGTGGTCCAGGCGAGGGCGCCGCGCAGATGGTCGCGGAAGTCGGTCTCGGCGAAGCTGTCGACCGTACCGCCCATGCCGGTGTAGAAGGAGCGGCCGCCGTCGTAGTCACGGCACCAGGAAACAGGGTGATCCCAGCCGTTGGCGCCGGCGGCGGGCTTGTACGAACTCTCCTTGACCCGGGCCACGGTGTGCACGCTGCCGGACGGGTTCACCGCCCAGTTGAACCAGGCGTCGGGCCGCTTCCACTGCAGCGGAAGCGACGCGGTGGCCGGATGCCGGCGGTCGCCGACCTCGACGACCGCGCGCTGCACCGTGCTCGGGGCGCCGGTCGGCCGGGCGCCGATCAGCCCGGTGAACCAGTCGGAGTACGGCTCGGTGCGCACCGCGTCATGAATGCCGACGAAGCCTCCGCCGGCCTCCAGATACGACTCCAGCCCGGCCTCCTGCTCCGGGTCGAGCACATCGCCGCCGCCGGTCAGAAAGACGACCGCGTTGTACTTGCCGAGTCTGGCGGCATCGGTGAAGACGGCGGCGTCGTCCGTGGCCTCGGTCGTGAACCGGCCCGCGGCGGGCCCGGTCCGGCCGATGGTCTCGATCGCCGCGATACCCGCGTCGACGGTCGGCGACTCGGCGGTGGCCGAGGCGTGGAAGACGAGGACTTTCACGTTCTGGCCGCCCGGGGGCGACGGTAAGGACAACGTTGTCGACGGCGGTTCCGGATCGGTCCTGGCCGAGGCGACATCGCCGCCGCCGAGCAGGGACACGGTCAGTGCGCCGACCCCAAGGGCCGCCGCCAGACCGCTTCTTCGAGATCTCGACCTGTGATGTGGTGTGCGCTGCATGTGGTCACCCACCCCTCTGTGGTCACAACAACAGCCTTGGAAACTAGACCCCTTTTCGTGGTTCGCCAAGAGAAAAGACCGCAATGGCACGAACTTTGTCCTGGGCGTGGATAAACGAAGATCACCGGGTTACCGTGGCGGCCGTCCCCGGGGTCACCTGTGCCATATCCGTACCCCGTCAATCTCCGTACAGGACTGGAGAGTTCGGCATGGACAGACGGAGCTTCAACCGGCGGCTGCTGGCGGGAAGCGCGGTGGCGGCGACGGGTGTGACATCGTTATCGCTGGCCGCCGCCCAGAGCGCGACGAGCGCGCCGTCGGCGGCGGACGCACCGAGGACCGCCCCGGCGGGCGGCCAGATACGCCATCTCAAGCTGTACGCGGAGAAGTTGACGGACGGCCAGATGGGCTACGGCCTGGAGAAGGGGAAGGCCTCGATCCCCGGCCCGCTCATCGAGCTGATCGAAGGCGACACACTGCACATCGAGTTCGAGAACGCCATGGACGTTCCGGTCAGCCTGCATGCCCATGGCGTGGATTACGACATCGCCAACGACGGCACCCGGATGGGCAAGAGCCATGTCGAACCGGGAGCCACGCGCACGTACACCTGGCGTACGCACGCCCCGGGCAGGCGCGCCGACGGCACCTGGCGCCCTGGTAGCGCGGGCTACTGGCACTACCACGACCATGTCGTGGGCACGGACCACGGCACCGGCGGCATCCGCAAGGGTCTCTACGGTCCACTGGTGGTCCGCAGGAAAGGCGACATCCTCCCGGACAAGCAGTTCACAATTGTCTTCAACGACATGACGATCAACAACAAGCCGGCGAGCGCGAGCCCCAACTTCCGGGCCACGGTGGGCGATCGTGTCGAGATCATCATGATCACGCACGGCGAGTACTACCACACCTTCCATATGCACGGTCATCGCTGGGCGGACAACCGGACCGGTCTGCTGGAGGGTCCGGAGGATGTCAGCCGCGTCATCGACAACAAGATCACGGGCCCGGCGGACTCCTTCGGCTTCCAGGTCGTCGCGGGCGAAAGCGTGGGGGCGGGGGCGTGGATGTACCACTGCCACGTCCAGAGCCACTCCGACATGGGCATGGCCGGGCTGTTCCTGGTGGCCAAGCCGGACGGGACGATTCCGGGGTACGAGCCGCACCACCCGGTGGGCGCCGGGCGGGAAGCCGACTCCGACGCCAAGGCAGGCGGGCACAGCCACTAGTGCTGCGCCGTATGGGTGAATGCTGTCGTCGGCGCCTCCGCCGTACGGGCCTTCCGTGTTCGTCGGCTTTGCGACGCCGCGCGGCGTCGCAAAGCCGGAGTTATGCTGCATCCAAGGCAAACTGAACCGGGAAAGGCTGATACTCCAGCGACTGTGGCGGCCATCGTGAGAGCTTGGAAAATCTGGGCATCCAGCGTCGGCGTCGTGGCAGCCGGGAGGTATGCACGACGGGTAACCCGTCCGCCGGGCGCCCCCGAGAGTGGCAGTGGCTCATGGCCGGGATGATCGAGGACTATGCCGTCGTCGGTGATCTGGAGACGGCAGCCCTCATCAGCCGCGACGGGGCGATCGACTGGTTGTGTGTGCCCCGCTTCGATTCTCCGGCCTGCTTCGCCGCGCTTCTCGGGGGTCCCGGCAACGGGTACTGGCGCATCGCGCCCGTCGGCCGGCGTCAGTGCAACCGCCGGTCCTACCGCGGCGACACCCTGGTGCTGGATTCCATCTGGGACTCGGTCGACGGCGCGGTGAGCGTCACCGACTTCATGCCTCCGCGTGCCGATCTGCCCCATGTCGTGCGCATCGTGGAAGGTCTCTCCGGGACCGTGGCCATGCGCGGAGAACTGAGGCTCCGGTTCAACCACGGCCGTGTCGTTCCCTGGACGCGCACCCGCGGCACCTATGTCGTCTCGGTCGCCGGGCCCGACTCCGCATGGCTGAGCGCCGACCAACGGGTGGATGTGCGCGCCACCGACGACTGCACCTATTTCGACTTCACCGTCCGGGAAGGCGAGTCTCTCGCCTTCATGCTCAGCTGGTCACCCTCGCACATGCCGGTCCCGCCGCTCGTCGACCCGGCGACCGCGCTGCTCGAAACGCTCGATTTCTGGGAGCGCTGGACGGCGAAGTGCCGTTACCAGGGGCCCTGGCGGGACGCTGTGGTGCGCTCCCTGATCACATTGAAGGCGCTCACCTACGCCCCCACCGGGGGCATCGTCGCCGCGGCCACCACGTCCCTGCCCGAGAGCATCGGCGGAGAGCGGAACTGGGACTACCGGTTCTGCTGGCTCCGCGATTCCACTCTCACCCTCTCCTGCCTGCTGCGCAGCGGTTTCCGGGAGGAGGCCGGGTCCTGGAGGGACTGGCTGCTGCGCGCCATAGCGGGGGATCCGGCGGACCTGCAGACGCTCTACGGCGTGGGCGGGCAGCGCCGGCTGCCGGAAGAGTCGTCAGCCTTGTGGCTGCCCGGCTACGAGGGGTCGGAGCCGGTCCGTTTCGGGAACGCGGCCGTGGGGCAGTTCCAGCTCGACGTCTACGGCGAGGTGCTGGACGCCTTGTATCTGGCTCTGCGCTCCGGTGTTCCCATGGAACGCCATGTCTGGAGCCTCGTCCACGCGTTCATGAGCTACCTCGAAGAGCACTGGAGAGAGCCCGATCAGGGACTGTGGGAGGTACGCGGGCCACGGCGGCAGTTCGTCCATTCCAAGATCATGTGCTGGGTGGCCGCCGACCGCGCCCTGCGGATGTGGAAGCTGGCCGGGCGCACCGACAACGTCGAGCGTTGGCGGGCCATGCGCAAAGAGGTCCGCCGGGAGGTGTGCCGCGACGGCTGGAACGAGGAGAAGGGGTCCTTCGTGCAGTACTACGGGGCCCATGTGCTCGATGCCTCCGCGCTGCTGATCCCCAGAGTCGGCTTCCTTCCGGTTCACGATCCCCGGGTGCTCGGCACTGTCGAGGCGGTCAGGGCGCTGGATCACCACGGCTTCCTGCGCCGCTACGCCAGCAGGGACCATGAGGTGAACGACGTGGACGGAATGCGCGGTTCGGAGGGGGCCTTCCTGGCCTGTTCTATGTGGATGGCCGATGCGCTGGCCGTCACCGGGCGCCAGGACGAGGCCCGCGCGGTCTTCGAGAGGGTGCTCGATGTGCGTAACGATGTCGGGCTGCTCTCCGAGGAGTGGGATCCGGTGACCCGCCGCCAACTCGGTAACACACCACAGGCGTTCAGCCACATCGCGCTGGTCAACACGGCCTTCACCCTGCGGGAGACAGCACAGGGTCACAATCCGGCCGGAGAGTAGCAGGCTCGGGCCCAGGCGTCAGGGCCGCATGTGCAGTTCGAACCGCTCGACGAACTCCGAAAGCGTCTCGTTGAGCTGGTCGATGTCCTCGTCGCTGTTCTTGGCGGTGACCTGGATGCGGACTCCCACCCGGTCGCGCGGGACGAGCGGATACGCCGCCAGCGTGACGTAGATCCCGCGGTCCCAGAGGAACTGCGCCGCCGCATCCAGGTCCGAGCCGTCGGCGAGGGGAATCTCGATGACGGGCAGCCCGCTGGTGTTGGGCGTGAAGACGCCAAGGGCGTTGACATGGTCCAGGACGCGCATCGCCTTGCGGTGCAGATCGGCGCGGATGGTGTCGCCCCGCCGGTCGTTGACATCCAGGCCGGCGAGCGCACTGGCGAGCGAGGCCGTCGGTGAGGGGCCGGAGTAGAGATACGGTGCGGCGGCGACCTTGAGATGGTCCTTCAGCCAGGTCGGCAGGGCCAGGAACGCCAGCAGCGACGAGTACGCCTTGGAGAATCCGCCGACCAGGATGACGTCGTCGTACGTCTCCCCGAGATGGCGGACGATGCTGTTGCCGCGGGAGCCGTACGGGGACGTCTCGTCGGCACGGCGTTCGCCGATGATCCCGAAGCCGTACGCGTCGTCGATGTACAGCAATGCGTCCCGCGCCCGGCAGACGCCTGCCAGTTCGGCCAGATTGGGCAGGTTCCCGGTCATGCTGTCGACCCCGTCCAGGCACACCAGCCGGGAGGAATCGGCCGGCGCGGCGCGCAGCAGAGCATCGAGTTCGTCCGGCCGGTCTGCGTGGAACCGCTGCACCGTGGCGCCGTGTGCCCGGGCGACCAGGCATCCGTCGTAGACCGTGCGGTGTGCGCGTGCCTCGATGAAGATGTGGCCCTCGCCGCCGATCACGGGGATCACGGAAGCGTGGATGAGGGTGATGGTCGGGAGCAGCAACGTGTCCGGCGCGTCCAGCAGTTGGGTGAGCCGCTCCTCGATCTCCGGGTAGAGGCTGGGACTGCCGCCCAGCCGCGGCCAGCTCGCGTGGGTGCCCCACCGCTGAATCTGTGGCTCGATCGCGTCCATGACCTCGGGGTCGAGGTCGAAGCCCAGAAAGTTGCATGATGCGAAGTCGATGAGCCAGTGGTCACCGCAGCGCAGGTGCCGGCCGCGGACCTCGTCGACGACCGCATCGCACATCGGGCTGGAACGCCGCAGGTGTTCGAGATCTCCCCAGCGTGGGTCGCGTCGCACGTCGCTGGGTGTCAGTGTCTTGCGTACGGGATCCTCGTCCACCGCGCCTTCGGCTCCGGTCGACGACCGCGGGCCCACGTCGGCGGTGCTCTGGCGAATGCGGGTCGTCCGACGTGTCGCCGTGCTGTTGATCAGCCGTGGGGCCTGGTGTTCGCTGGCGCTTCTCAGGAGTTGTTCGCTCTGGTCCGCCGTCATCGGGCGGGCGAACAGATAGCCCTGCCCGAACCGGCAGCCCATGGCTGCCAGCCGGTCTCGCTGCTCCACCTCTTCGATACCTTCGGCTATGACCTGAAGGCCGAGGGTGTCGGCAATGCGCACAATGCCTTCGACCAGAGCGACTTGCTGGTCGTCGACGCCGATGTCGTCGATGTAGGACTTGTCGACTTTGAGCACGTCGATCGGGAATTCGCGGAGATAGCTGAGCGACGAGAAGCCGGTGCCGAAGTCGTCGATCGCCATCCCCACGCCGAGTTCCTTCAGCGTCCTCATCACCGAACGTATCTGATCATCGCGATTCATGAGGACGGTCTCCGTCAACTCCAGCACCAGTGAACCGCTCGCCAGGCCGGACGTGTCGAGGACGCGGCGCACCTGGTCGAGGAACCCGGGGTCGCGGAACTGGCGGGCGGATACGTTGACGTTGATGTTCAAGGGCTCCGGCCGTGGCACCGCCTGCTGCCAGTGGGCCACGTGGGCGGCGGCGTGTTCGAGCACCCAGGCACCGAGCGGCATGATGTGCCCGGTCTCCTCGGCGAGCGCGATGAACTGGTCGGGAGGCACAAGGCCGCGTCTGTCCTGCGGCCAGCGGATCAGCGCTTCGAAGCCGGCCACCTCGCCGGTGGGGATCTCGACAATGGGCTGATAGCGGACATGGAACGCCTCGGCGGCGATGGCGCTTTCGAGGCTCGCCTGGAGTTCGTGCCGCTCGAGCATTCCGGTGTGCAACTGCGCCCGGTAGGTGCGCCACTGCCGCTTCCCGGCCGATTTCGCCGCGTACAGGGCCAAGTCGGCATGTTCGAGCAGTTCTTCCGCGTTGGCGCTGTCCTGCGCGCTGGCTATGCCCACGCTGGCCGAGAGGCTGACCATTCCGCTCGAGAGCCGGAACGGCTCGGTGAGACTCTGGATTATCTGTTGGGCGAGCACTTCCGCGGCTGCCGGTTCTTTCGCACCCTCCATGAGCACCGCGAACTCGTCACCCCCCAGGCGCGATGCCGTGTCACTGACCCGCAGTGTTCCGGTCAACCGCCGTGCCACGGCGATGAGGAGTTCGTCCCCGACCGCGTGGCCCCTCGTGTCATTGACCACCTTGAAGTCGTCCAGGTCCACGAACAGTACGCAGGTGAGGGTGGAAGCCCGGCGTCCGCGCAGCAGTGCCCGCTCGATCCGCTCCAGCAGGAGCACACGGTTCGGGAGGCCGGTGAGCCCGTCGTGGAAGGCGCGGTAGGTGAGTTCCTGCTCCAGTTTGCGCTGCTCGGTCACGTCGCGCAGGGTGAGGACCAGTCCGTGGACGGTCTGATCGTGCCGCAGGTTGCTGCATCGGACCTCCACATCGATGCGTCCCCCGCCCTGCTGCAGGACCTGCCAGTCGTTGCGGCTGTCCAGATCGTCCTCGGTGCGCATCCGCGCCAGGGACTCCATCGCCCGCTCGCTGTCCTGGTCCGCCACGAGTTCGCCGAGTCCCACCCCGTACAGGGGGGACCGGCCGAACATCCCCTCGGCGGACGGGCTCGCGTACTTGACGGTGTTGTCGTCGTCGAGGATCAGGATCACGTCCGAGGCGTTGTGCACGAGGGTGCGGAAGTACGCCTCGCTGTTACGGCGATTGACCTCCTTGCCGAGCGCGACGCGTTCCACCGCCAGCGCGACCTGCGAGGCCAGGGTCTCGAACGACCCCCACAATTCCGCCAGGCTCTGCTCCTGCCCCGCCACGACCAGAGCGCCGACCAGCGCGTCACCGGTCGGACGGTCGGGGAAGGACAGAGGACACAGCAGGGCGTTCGGCAGGTCCCCCAACTGGGAGGCTGCGGACTCCCCGAGGTCCTCGACCTTCACCACCTGCGTCTCACGGGCGAGGAATGCGGGCAGCCACGCTTCGGCCGTCTCGTCGGTCCAGTCGAGGCGCCAGTCCCAGACGCGCGATGTCGTGCGCACGCTGTGGAGCCTGGACTCGCCGGTGTCGGTGGTCAGCAGGACGGCCTCGTGGGGCGTCCGCGCTCCGAAGAGCAGGTCCGCCGCTCCCTGGACCGAATTCGCGATCTCCTTCACACTGACCGCCGCCACCAGCGACGCGGCCGCCTCCCGAAGGCCCCGTTCGCGGCTCATGGCCTTCAAGTGGACCGGGACCAGGCCGGAAAGACGGGCCAGTACGAGCAGGAAGAGAACAGCCGAGAACACAGCGATGACAGCCCCGTCGTCCACAGAGCCGCCCAGGGCTTCGTACAGGAGCATCGAGGGAGCGACCAGCGCGGCCAGGGCGAGTATGACGAGCCGCCGGATGCGGATGACCGGCTGCCGCTCGGGCATTCGTGCCGTCAGTTCCACCATGGAGGGATGCAGCGCCGCCAGACCCCAGGCGGTGAAGAAGACCACCCAGCCCAGATCTATCGGGGTGCCGGCCTGCCAGGTTCCATCGAGCTGGAGACGTCCGTAGAAAACGTCGGAGACGAGCATGCCGAGCGTGCCGACGGTGAGGAGCTGGACCGCGGGGCTGCGCACATCGCCGGGAACGAGCAGCCGCACGAGCATCGCCAGCATCAGTACGTCACCGAGCGGGTAGGCGATCGAAATCGCTCGCTGAATCCAGGTCATGTCGGCGGCCTGGGCATAAGGCGTGATCAGGTAGACCCAGGAAAGCAGCGCCAGGCCGGACACCAGGATCAACGCGTCCAGCAGATTCGCGAGCCCCCGCCCCGTCGCGCGATACCGGATGAATCCGAACAGCCCGATGGCGAACAGCGGATACGTCGCCAGATAGAAGGCGTCGCCCAGCGAGGGAAATGGATTCTGCTGATTGAAGACGGTGTTGAGGATGTTGTACGTGGTGTCGCCGGCGGTGAAGGTGAGGTTGGCGGCGGCGAGCACCAGCCACGGCCAGCTGTGGGTCGGCCGGTTGATCCGGATGCCCAGGAGAATGGCGCAAACGCCGAGGAGGCCGATGGCGGCCCAGGTGACGGTGTGGAGGCTCGGCATCGTCAGATAGACGACGGTGAGCGGGATCACGAGTGCGAAGTAGCCGGCCATCAGGCGCTGGAACCGGGTCAATGCGAACCGCCTCCTACCACCATCGGACACCCGGTACAGCACCGTTGTCTGCTGGGCAACGTCGGCCTGTTCGTTGGCTTTTTCGATGGTATGTCGGCTTTGGGTGGGAGGCGACCGGAGGTCCGGAGCTGCCCCGGGTCAGGCATTGAGGCCATTCTTTGCCGGTCGGCCTCCGTGGGGGTGTTTTGCCGGTTCCCGGTAGGGCGGAAATTCTTCATCTTCGGCATAAATGGGACGTTTCCATCGCATCGCGTTCGTCCCATTTGAGTGAAATGTAATTCACTATGGCGGACATCACATAAAAGGCGCCGAGTCTCGCCAACTCGGCGTTGTGTCATAAGTCCTGAGGGTCAGTGACCTCGGCGATACGGGTGACAGGACAACGAAGGCGGTTGCGTGCCCGATTCGTCTCGCGCAGAGTCCAAGCCTTCAGCCCGCTTTTGCCCCGCGCAATGGCAGGCCTATTGCCTGATGTGGGGGGCGAAAGGTCATCCATTCATGCCCAGAAATTCCAGACACCGCCGCAAGCTGACCACCCGGACGAAGATTTCCGCCCTCGTGCTTTCCTTCGCGACCCTTGCCATGGGCAGCGCCGCATGGGCGGGCCAGTCGCAGCCGTCGAGCGGGGTGGTCGTCGACTCGCTGTCCCTTTCGACGGCATCGAGTGGCCGGCTGACGGCGACCGCGAAGGTCCATTCCGATCGCACGATCCGAGTGCAGGCCCTGACCGTCGCCGTACGGTCGGCGAACGGCTCCCACTTCGACTTCCCCGGGGCGACCGCGCCGACACTGGGCCCCTCGCAGACGACATTCACCTCCGGCAGCCGCACATTCCCGGCGGGCACGTACAAGGCCTTCGTCGCATACAAGTACCGCGACACCTGGCACAACCTCTCGCCGATCAAGACGTTCACGTCCGGCGCCACAGGTACGCCGACGCCCAGCCCGACGGCTTCCGCCTCCGCGTCACCCAGCCCGAGCTCCACTCCCAGCCCGAGCTCCACCCCGACTGCGCCGACCCCGACGGCTCCGTCCCCCAGCCAGACCACGTCGACGACCGGCGCCGCACCAGTGGGAATCCCGGGCACCTGGCGCCAGGTCTTCGGGGACGAATTCAACGGCACCAGCCTCGACGGTTCGAAGTGGAACCCGAACTGGCTGGGCTGCCCCACCTGCACCACGAAGCCGGTCAACTCCGCCGAGCTGGGTGCCTACGCCCCGTCCCAGGTGAGCGTCAGCGGCGGCTCCCTGCACCTCAAGGCCGAGAAGCAGCAGACCACCGCAAACGACGGCAAGACCTACGCCTACCGCTCCGGCCTGGTCGAGAGCAACGGCAAGGCGCAGTTCACCTACGGCGCCTTCGAGGCCAGGATCTACACCCCCGCGGCGTCGCCCGGGGTGATCGCCAACTGGCCCGCCTTCTGGACGGACGGGCAGAACTGGCCCGAGGACGGCGAAATGGACGTCATGGAGGGCCTCGGCGGCGGCAAGGCCTGCTACCACTTCCACTCCCCGTCGGGCGGCCCGGGCGGCTGCGCCCCCGGTGACTTCACCGGATGGCACACGTACGGAGCCGAGTGGAAGCCCGGAGTCGTCACGTACTACTACGACGGCAAGCAGGTGGGCCAGATCACGACCGGCATCACCTCGTCGCCGATGTACGTGATCCTCAACAACGGCGTCAGCACCGAGCACGGCGGTCCGATCTCGACCCCGGCCGACATGATGACCGACTATGTGAGGGTCTGGCAGCACTGACCCTCAGACCGACCGTGCCCGGCCGTGTACCTCGCGGCCGGGCACGCCTGTCTCTACTGCGGATCCCGTATCACGGCAAAGAGCGCCCGGTCCGTCGGGAGACCGGCGGCGTCAAAGGCGCGATGGCGGCCGAGGTGTTCGATGTGCGCCCCGGCGCAGGTTTTCTGCAGGTACTCCGTGAGCCAGGCGTCCGGCGTGGGCACCATGCGAGGAAGGCCGAACGACTCGGGCATCTCGTCCTCGCCGCTGTCAAAGAACATCACCTTGCCGGTCCGGGCCCATAGCTCCCGCAGCAGGTGTGTCGCGGTGTCGAGGCCCTGGTGTCGCACCAGGTGATGCCAGACGGACAGCAGGATGGTGCAGTCGGTTGACGGCAGCAGGCCGAGTGTGTCGGTTCGAAGCTCGAGTTCCATCACCGCCACGTTGTCCAGCTGGTTTCGTCGCACGGCTGTCGTCGTTGTCCGAACGTACTTCGGGACCGATTCGAGCGCGACCGAGGGCACCCCGCGGCTGGCGAGCATTATGGGGAAATAGCCGACATTTGCGCCAACATCCATCGCGCTCTTCACGCCCAGCCGCTCGATGACCGGCTCCATCGCCGCCCATCGCGACCGGCTGCCGACCGCTCGCTTCGCCTTCCGCACTGGCAGGCCGGGGACCGGCTGGTAGACGCCGTCGGGCAGGGCGTCGAGCTTCAGGCGGACCAGATCGATCGCGTTGTCGAGTTTGCGACGCGCGCTCAGCATCAGCCGAAGCGCCGGGATCCTCTGGTGGAGGCGCACCATGCGCGTGGAAGCCTGAGTTCCGTCCAATTGGCCCACGGGTCACCCCTATTGGCTCGCGAACCGACCGCGCATACCCGCCTCGGACCGGCGGCATGACGGTTGATTCATCATTTTGTGCCTTTTCATTCGAAATTTCACACTAGTGGATACCGAATGCCCACGCTCGTTCGGGAGGGCCGGGCGCCCGGCCCTCCAGGCTAGGTCTGGCGAGCGCTCGCCTGAATGGATCCCTCAAGGTGAACCGCTGATCTGCGGGGGACGGGCAGGTGACGTCATGCAGGGGCGCCGTCGGCGGCAGACGGTTGAGCCGAGTGCCCGTGTCCCGGGTGCCGCTGCTGCCCCAACGCACGCGTCGCGTTGCGTGGTCTGCGGGTGTTCGGACAATGGATCGTGGAAGCAGGAGACTTGAGTCAACACTCCGACTCCTCCTGTTCCGCTCGCCGGAGCACTGGGCCGTGGTGTCCATCCGCCTGGGCGGATCGTGAGGAGGCCATTCGTGAGCCACCACCAGGCACCCGATCATGAGCCCCAAGAGTGGGACGTCCACACCGGTGGCGGCGTGATACGGGCCGTGAGCCCCGCTCCCCGTGAGACCTGGGCGCAGGTGCTCGCCAGTGACCCCGGAGCCATGGCATTCCACTTGCCGCAGTGGCTGGACTGCATCTGCGGCGTCCGTGGCTGGCAGGACGCGAGCCGGCTCTACCGGACGGCCGAAGGGCGGGAGCTCGTCCTGCCGATGGTTCGCCGACCGGGATGGCTCCGCGCTATGTCGTTGCAGTCCTCCTTCCCCCCGGGATGGGGAACGGGCGGCATTCTGGCGTCCGGAGGAGTGCGCCCCCATGAAGTCGACATGGTCCTCGCCGACCTCGCGGCCGACCGGGCACTGCGCACCAGCGTCCGTCCCGCCTTCACCGCTGCCCACGCGTGGCCGGCTGGGGCGCCAGGGGTCGTCACGGTGCCCCGGACGGTCCATGTACTGGATCTCGACGGCGGCATGGACGCCCTGTGGTCGCAGCGATGGTCCGCGAAGGAACGAAGGGGGCTGCGCTCCTCGGAACGCAAGGCCGAGCAGGCCGGCCTGGTCATCGAACGTGGCCACTCGCCCGAGCTGGTGGCCGCCTTCTACGACGTCTACCTGCGATGGCTCGACCGGCGCGCGCGGGAACGGCACCTGCCCCCGGCTGTCGTCCGCAGCCGTGGAAAGCGTGCGGAGCCGCTCGCCAAATTCCAGGCGGTGGCAGCATCGCTCCCAGGCACCTGTCGAATTCTCGTGGCCAGACTTGACGGGGAACCGGTAGCCTCCACGATCTCGCTGATGCACGGATCGATCTGCATCTACTGGCGCGGCTCGAGCGACAAGCGGACGGCGGCTCCGCTGCGCGCGAACCAGTTCCTTCTGCTCCGCGCCATCGAGGAGGCCTGTGATGCAGGCTGCCGCTACTTCGAGATGGGCGAATCGGGCGGGGTCGCTTCGCTGGAGCGATTCAAGGCCAGCCTCGGCGGACGCGTAACACCCCTCACCGAGTACCGGCTGGAGCGCTTGCCGCTCACCCTGCTCCAGGATCAGCTGGGCCGGATCAGCAGGGCCGCCGATGCTCGTCTCGGCAACCAGCAGAGCTGAGCGCGCTTTTACTTGGGTCCGACCAGGCCCCCGTTCGCCGGCGATGCCGACCGGCTCCCTACGGGCAGCCAGAGCGGCTTCCGCCACCACAGCAAGGCAGCCACCACACTTTGGGCGATGAGCCAGCCGGCCCCGACGCCCGCAATGCCCAGGGGCGCCAGCAGCACCAGGCTCAGCCCGGTGGCCAGCGAGCAGGTGACGGCCAGGATTCCGATCAGCGTGCGCATCCGGCGCTGGGCACGGCAGGCGCTGACTGCCGTGATGATGACCAGATTGGGAAGCGCCGACAGAGCCACCAGGCGGAGCAGACCAGCCCCGTTCTGGGCGTATTCCGGGCCGAACACCCGCAGTACGAGCGGCGCCGCCGCACAGAGCACCAGAACTCCCGCAAGCTGCAGCATCCCGGTGTGCCGCAGGACCCGGCGGCACTGCCTGAGCAGTTGAGCCGGGTCGTTCGCCGCCTCGACGATGAGCGACTCGCCCATGCTCGTGTTCAGCTGGTACAGCGAGAACCCGGCGAGCCAGGCGAGCGAGAAGTAGGCGGCCTGGTCGGGGCCGAGGCGGTTGAGAACAATGATCGGGAGCAGGGCGGTCGCGGCAAGCCAGAAAAGCGCGGCCACGTAGTCCGCCATGACGTATCTCAGCGTCGGTCTGCTCGGGTCGGCCCGTTCGTCCGCAGGGTTGCTGACATGCCGGGGGAAGGCCCTGGCATACAGGAAGCCGTTGGTGAGGCTGATGGCGAGGATCAGGGCGAGAGCCCAGGACAGCAGGATTCCGGTCGACTTCGCGACGACGGCGAGCACGCCGACGAGCACGATCTTCCCCACCGCGAACACCGCGTTCTCCCATACCACCCATTCCGGACGTCGCAGGCCGGTCAGCACGCCGTCCTGGATGACGAAGACCGCGTACGCCGCAGTGGCCAGGACGAAGCATCCCCCGAGCAGCGGCTCGCGCAGGAAGAGCAGCCCCGGCGAGATCTGGGGCAGCAGGAGGAGAAACATCCCCGCAAGGAACGCGGTGAAAACGCAAGCGGCCAGATAGGCCCTGGAGACCAGCGGCCGGGTGCGTTCCCCCGCGGTGGGCACGAAACGGAGCAGCACATTGGTCAGGTTGAGCTGGCCCACCCCGGCCAGCAGCATCATCGCCGACACCGCCGAGTAGTTGCGGCCCACCGCACCGGTGTCGTACCAGCGGGCGGCCAACGCCCAGTACCCGGCCCCAAGTGCTGCTGTCAACAGCGAGTTGAACGTCAGCACGTGGCCGGTACGCAGCAAATGGTCCTTGGCCTGCCGCCCCGGGCTCACCGTGTCCGCCAGTTGTCGGTCAGGTGCTCGGCCTCCTGCGACGGGGCGGCCGCACGGCCGTCGGCAGCAACGCTCGCCCAATCACCCTCAGGACACCGGGCGATGCTCAGGTGTCCGCGGTGGCACTCCTGCCGACGGCGCAAGGTGCCTCCCAGTGATGCGCAGCCCGGACAAGGAGGCGACGGGTGATCCGTACGAAGAATTTGCGCTACGGAGGACTCCATCCGGCGGCCACGGATAGCTTGGTTTTCCAACAACTCCTCGTTTCCCCTCAGCCTAGGTCGAGGACGGGCAGTCTGCGACATGGTCCGCCTCGGGCCGTCCTCGCACGCGTTTCCGTGTCCCCGAGCCCGGCCGTTTCGTTTGGATCATCTGATCGTCGGTCCTGGCCTCGCGTTGCGTGGCTCTGCGGGAGTTCGGACAATGGACCTTGGTAGCAGGAGCCTGGAGCCGACGCTCCGTACCCTCCTGTTCGGCTTGCCGGAACGCTGGACCGTGGTGTCCATCCGGCTGCTCGGGGTCGTGAGGAGGCTATCTGTGAGCCACCACCAGGCACCCGAACATGAGCCCCGGGAGTGGGACGTCCCCACCGGTGATGGAGTGGTATGCATGAGCCCGGTCCCACGTGAGACCTGGGCGCAGGTTCTCGCCACAGACCCGGGAGCCACGGCATTCCACTTGCCCCAGTGGCTGGACTGCATCTGCCGCGTCGGTGGCTGGCAGGACGCGAGCCGCCTCTACCGGACCGGCGAAGGACGGGAGCTCGTCCTGCCGATGGTTCGCCGGCCAGGGCATGTCCGTGCGCTCTCGCTGCAGTCCTCTTTCCCACCGTGGTGGGGTACAGGCGGCATTCTGGCGTCCGGAGGAGTTGACCCCCACGAAGTCGACATGGTCCTCGCCGACCTCATCTCCGACCGGGCACTGCGCACCAGCGTCCGTCCCGCCTTCACCGCTGCCCACGCGTGGTCGGCCGCGGCACCGGGGGTCCTCACCGTGCCCCGGACGGTCCACGTACTGGATCTCGACGGCGGCATGGACGCCCTGTGGACGCAGCGATGGTCCAGTAATACGCGAAGTCGCCTGCGCACCGCGGAACGCAGGGCCGAAAAGGCGGGCCTGGTCATCGAAACCGGCAACTCGCCCGAGCTGGTGGCTGCCTACTATGACCTGTACCTGCGGTGGCTCGACCGGCGCGCGCGGGAACGGCACCTGCCCCCGGCTGTCGTCCGCAGCCGTGGAAAGCGTGCGGAGCCGCTCGCCAAGTTCCAGGCGGTGGCTGCGTCCCTCCCGGGCACCTGTCGCATCCTGGTCGCCAGGCTCGACGGGGAACCGGTGGCCGCCACGATCGTTCTGCTGCACGGATCGGTCTGCATCTACTGGCGCGGCTACGGCGACAAGGAGACGGCCGGTCCGCTGCGCGCGAACCAGCTCCTTCAGCTCCGCTCCGTCGAGCTGGCCTGTGAGGCCGGCTGCCGCTTCTACGAGATGGGCGAATCGGGCGGGGTCGCTTCGCTGGAGCGCTTCAAGGAAAAACTTGGCGCACGCGCACGACTTCTCGCCGAGTACCGGCTCGAGCGCCTGCCGCTCACCCGGCTCCAGGATCAGCTGGACCGGATCCGCGGAGCTGTCGAGGCCCGCCTCACCGACAGGCGGAGCTGACCGCGCTTCACGACGGTCCAATCGATGCCCTGTTCCAGATCGACGGCGCATGGTGTGGCTTCGTGACGATCACGACTGAGGCACGTCGCCCACAGCTCGGCCGTTTCGTTCGGATCATCTGATCGTTGGTCCAGGTGCGTCGTTGACTGACGCGCAGTGGGCGCGGATCGAGCCGTTGCTTCCGGACCGGACGCCGAAGCGGGGTGGCCGGTGGAGGGACCACCGTGAGGTGCGATCGCCTGGAAGTTCCAGACCGGATCGCAGTGGGTCCACGCTTGAAGCAGTGGCGCGGCATCGCCACCCGATACGAGAAGACCGCGACCATCTACCTGGCCGGACTGCACATGGCGGGCATCTTCCTCTGGTCCGCCAGGTGATCCAAACGAAACTGCTTAGGCGTCCTCGAAGCGGATCAGGCGCTTGACGATCTCCCGCAGCCCGCGATTGGCGGCCGAGACCGGAAGCCGCTCGCGCAGCAAGGTGGGGGTCGAGTAGCTCTCGGCCCCGAAGCCCTCCTTGAAATGAGCGAGCGAGGACCCCGGCCGGGAGTCCCCCAGGTGGTAATAGGTGCAGCCCGCCTCGCACGCGTCCTCGACGGCGAGGTGGTGGAGCAGGAAGTTCGCCCGGACCGGGTGGGCGAGATCCCGGTTCATCGCACCGCGCCAGTACTTCGCATGAGGCCCGTGACGGAGGACGACAATCGCCGCGGCAGGCTCGCCGGAACACGATGCCACGTAGATCACGCACGATTCACCGAACCGCTCGGCAACGGCCTCCAGCCACTGCCGTGGGAAGCTCCGGGTCTGCCGCCACCGGGCGAGTGCCTGCGGCTCGTGCTGTTGCCGGGCCCAGCGCTCCATCGACTGTTCGTACAGGTGGTAGAAGACCGGCACGAGCCTGCCCGTGCGATCGACCTCCACCTCGATCGCGGACCGCTCGGCTCGGCGCACGGCACGTCGGACGCGCCCGTGGAAGCGCCGGTCCCAGACGGTGCCGAAGCCGCCGTCCAGGTTCAGCACCTGCGTCATGTGTTCCTCCGCGTGGAAGCTCTGCGGGGCCGCCCGTGCCCACACCGGGTCGGCGCCCGGCCCGAGCCGAATGGCGACCCGGAGCGTCGGGCGTCGCGCAAGGTCGTCGAAGACGACGCGAGCCTCGGTCTCGTCGGGCGACCCGGGGGGCACCAACGGCCCGCCGATACCCCAGTCCAACGGCCAGGAGTCCTCGCCCGCCAGCCTCGCCGGCCAGCCTCGCCGCCGGGCCAGCGGTACGACGAGCCGGCGCCCTCCGTCGAACTCGTACAGCCGGCTGGCGTCCTCGAACGGTCCCGTCGCACAGATGCAGTCGAGCCACGTCGGAGTCTGGCTGACCACGGCGTTCTCGTCGGTGTCGGCCAGCTGCCGCCAGGTCTCCCGCGGGGCGGGGCTGGTCACCCGAACGGGGCCCGACGCTGTGGTCGCCGGGAGTACGACGGCTGAGTTCATGGCCTCCTCCTGCTGACCGGGAGTGAGAGGACGGGACGAACGGTCGGGGACGGGGGCGGCCCCTGCCTGCCTCATTCCCGAGCCTAGGCCGAGCCCCGTCGCACGGCCTCCCGGCGGCACTCGGCGGCCGGCAACGGGTGCTGGGCCCTACCGCCCCGCCACCTCTTTGAGCACTGGCACCACATTGCCCGCCACCCACCGATGGCTGCGCCCGTAGCGAGCCGACTTGGCCACGTTGCCCGCCACATGCCACAACCAGGTCAGCAGGGGCAGCACCGCCTCGTCCTCGTCCGGTTGCGGGACATCGGCTTCGGTGAGGAGGCGGCGGTCCTCGGGCAGCAGGGACCCGCGTCGCACGACATCGGCCACGATGCGCCCCAGCTGCCGCCCACCGCGCTGTTGCCGGAGCGTCAGAACGAATATGTAGGAATCGATCACGCACGGGCCGTCGGGGCGGGCGCTCGCCCAGTCGATCACCCCGGTGAGTGTCCCGCGCTCCTCGCTCAGCAGAACGTTTCCGGGGTGGAAGTCCCCATGGGTCCACGCGACCGTCATGGTACGTCCGTCCAGACCACGGACAAGGCGCTCCCGCAGTGCCTCGACGGCGGCCGCGCCGCGGCCCTTGCGGCACCAGTGGATCTCTTCGGACAGGGTCGCGAGCTGGGGGTCCACCCAGTCCTCGACACGGTCCGTGACGCGCTCGGGGCGGCCGGTCGCCCGGTGCAGGTCGCCGACCGTCCGGAGGGCGGAGACCGCCACGCGCCGAGCCTGCCGCGGGGAGCGCCGCAGCAGTGTGTCGCCTTCGACGCCAGGCAGCAGGCCTTCCGCGACCAGGGGAAGCCGCTCATCGAGTCGGCACACCTCCACGCGAGGCAGCAGCCGCCTCCAGTCGTCCAGGCGGTCGTCCCGCGTCAGCTGCCGCACGGCCTCACATCCCACGGCCAGCGACGTGGTAGCTCGGCTGCTGCGAGGATGCTTGACCACCAGAGGGGGCTGCTCGGCCGGTCCGTCCAACTGGAACACCAGGAGATCGGAGACTGTTCGCTGCAGCCGATGCAGGTCGCGGAAGCTGACGGTGTCCGTACGCAGCCGGCTCGCCAGCCGACGGGCCATCAGCAGATCTGCGGGCCGGGTCAGCAGGCTGCGGGGCCGGATCGGGATGAGGCCGCGCACCCAGGATCCCGACAGCTCGGCTTGAGGGAAGGCGACGTCCACGGACCCTCCGTCCACTATTGCGTAAAAATCATGACTCATCACCATATATATGAGCAGTGGTCAGATATAGGACGACTCGCTGTGGTTGGGTCGACAGCAACGCGCGAGTCGGAGAGGTGCCCGGCCGCGCGCGATTCGGCATCAGGGGCAGGACACCTTCCGGTGTCCGCCGAGCCGGAGGTTCAGGAGCAACCGATGCGATGCGCCACGGTGCCTGCCGGCCTGATCGCCTCGGCCGCGGCGGGCAGTGGGTCGTCCGGGCCGGCTCGTTCCTGGTCCCCCCGGCCCGCCAACCGGGAAGGGCCTCGCCCCCTCACTCGTGGCCTCACGGTTCTCCCTTCACGCGACGGGGATGCGCCTGCTGTCCTGCTCGCGGCGTGACGGACCGTTACCCGATCCATCCTGCTGCCCATCAGCGCTTATGCCGGAGAAGCTAGGAATTAGTACCATATATAGCCTGGATCACTCATCTCACGATTGAGTGGCGTTCCTCGAGAATCGACCCCCGGCAGTGGACAGCGAATCGCCGCTCGGTTGCGCTGTCGGACAGAAGTACCGCCATCTGGACCCACCAGTTCCACCGTTCGCGCGAGGGGCGGGTCGTGCCGGTGGGCGCCCGGCCCCCGAAAGTTTGATCATGAATCATGCTCAGAACTTCGCGACCCCGCCCGAGACGATGACGAGGCTTCCGACCGGGCAGTGTGTGGACGCCGTGAAATCGACGGGCCACCGGAGCGGTCATTCGCGGTGGGAGCCCGTGCTCGGGCTGCTGCCGCTCCGCTCCCCACGTGTTCTCGGCGGACTGACCGACGGCCTGAGGGCGCACCGGTTGGTGCGCGGGATGCACCCCTGCGATGTCAGCGTGGTTCGGCGAAACACCTACCCTCAGACCAACCTGCTCGTGTTCAGGCTGGAGCGAGGCACATGGGCCGTCCTGGTCAAGCACCCAAGGAACGAAAGGGCAGCAGACGGCCTCGCCCGTGAGTGGGAGGTCCTGCGGCAGCTGGCCGCGGACGACCGGCTCGAACCCTGGCGGCAGCTGCTGCCACAACCCGTCGGCTACCGGCCCGACGGGCCGGCCCGGATGCTGGCCCAGGGCTGGCTCGCGGGCGTACCCGCCGATCACCTGGCCCCGCACAGACCGCAGGACCTGCAGCGTACGGTCACTGCCGCACTGTCCTTCCTGGCGGAACTGCGGCGTGCGAACGGGCACCGGCAGCCGGCAGCCGAACGTGCCGGCGAGTGGGCCGAACCGCAGCTGCAGATCCTCTCGACGGAGATCGGATGGTGCAGGACAGGTGCCGGAGCGGAGGGGCTGGAGGCGCTGCGTCGGCGCCTGGACGATGGCCTGGCCGGAACCGAGTTGACGCAGGCCTGGACGCATGGGGACTTTCATCCCGGCAATGTGCTGCTGAACGAGGAGCGGACCCGGGTCACTGGTGTGTACGACTGGGGGAACGCACGAATGGACGGTCCCTCCGAGATCGACGCCTGCACCTTCGTGCTGACAGTCCGGCAGGCGCTCAGCGGCCGCCCGCTGGGAAGGCTGGTCGCCGATGCCCTCCGCGCCGACGGGCTGCCGGCCGCGGACCGTGCACTGCTCGCGTCCGCCGCCGTGGATCCGGACGGCGGCGACCCGGCAGCACTGCCGCTGCTGACGTGGCTGTGGCACGTGGCGAGCAATGTGCAGAAGGCGCCGCAGTTCGGCCGGAGCCGCTGGTGGGTGGCCCACACCGTCGCCCCGGTCCTTGAGGAGGCGTCCCGATGGGCGAGCGCCCGACGCTGACAGGTGGCTCGACGTGGCTTCGTACGGGGGCCGAGGCGCCCCCCGGCACGTCCACGACCGGCGAATCCAGTCCAGGGCGAGCAGCCGCGCGCCGCTGGGCGATCCGGGCGGTGCTGCCGACCGCGCTCGCCCTGTGGCTGCTGTCGCTGCGCAATGTCGACCTCGACCGGATGCGCGATCTCGGCCTGCTGCAGGTGCTGCCGGTGCTCTTCTGGGTCGCACTGGCCCTGCTCGCCCTGGGTTTCTGCCTTGCGCTGGGCGACCGGCGGACCGGCAACAGCTGGTACGCGGCCTACGTCCTGGGGCTGATCGCTGTCATCCACGCCACACCCACGCTGCTCTATCCGACCCTGCGCTATTCCTGGGCCTGGAAGCATCTGGCGATCGTCGACGCGATGCTGCGCCACGGCGGCGAGGTGCCGAACTCGGGAGAGCTCTCCATCTACAACGAGTGGCCGGGTTTCTTCCAGCTCAACGCGCTGTTCCTGCGAGCCACCGGTCTGGAATCCGCCGTCGGATACGCGGCCTGGGCCCCGGCGTTCACCAACGCCCTGCTGCTCGGTCCGCTGCTGCTGATGTACCGGTCGGTGGCCCGTGACAGAAGGCTCATCTGGGGAGCGGCCTGGATCTTCTACTCCTGTTCCTGGGTGGGACAGGACTACTTCGCCCCGCAGGCCTTCGCCTTCCTGTTGTTCGTGACCGTGATCGCCCTGGTCATGCGGCAGTTGCCGTCCTCCGCGCTCCCACGGCCGGACCGTCGCCGACGGGGAGCCTGGCCGCCGGGGCTGCTGCTCCTGGTGTTCGTGATCGTGGCCGCGATCGTGTCGTCACACCCACTCACCCCGCTGATGCTGCTCAGTGCGCTGGTCGTGCTGTCGCTGCCACGGCGCAACCGGCGGGTGGTGCTGCCGGTTCTGGCCGGAGCGCTCGTGCTCACGGCCGCGTGGGACGCCACCGTGGCGCGGTCGTACATCTCCCCGCACCTCAGCAGCATGCTCGACGCCCTGGTCCAGCCCGACGCCAACATCTCCTCCGGGCTGGCCACCCTGGGAACCGCAGCTCCGGGACTGGCCCTGGTGTCCTGGATCGACCGTGGCCTGTCCGGGGTCGTGTTCCTGCTGGCCGTGATCGGCTTCGTACGCCGTCCGTGGACACGCCGTACCGGACTGCCCCTGCTGGTGATCGCCCCCCTGCCGATCCTCGCCGCGAACGCGTACGGCGGAGAGATGATCTTCCGGGCCTACCTGTTCGCACTGCCCGCCGCCGCCTTCCTGATCGCCGCGCTGCTCGTGCACCGCGGCACACGGCCACGCCCGCGGATGCTCGCCATCTACCCTCTGCTGCTGGCCCTGCTCGGCGGCCTCGTCTTCGGCTACTACGGCAAGGAGGCCGTGAACCACTTCACCCTCCAGGAGGTCGCCGCCGCCCGCTATGTGACCTCCCACGCTCCGGAAGGTTCGCGGATCGTGGCACTGACCTCCGCCGTGCCCGGCCTCTTCATGCGCTATGACCAGCACGAACGCGTGCTACTGGGCCAGCAGGAGATCGCGGACAGACGTCGGCTGGTACGAGATCCTGTGGACGGCGTGAAGGGTTTCGTTTACGGGGCCACTGCCAAGGAGCCCGCGTACATCATCCTCAGCCGGGCGCAGGCCAGGGACCTCTACCTCACAGGGGAGCTGCCCGCCGACACCGTGAAACGACTGGAATCGGCGCTGTCCGGGACAGCGGGCTTCGCTCGCGTCTACCACAACGATGACGCAGTGGTGTACCGGTACGAGACTCCAAGGGAGACGATCCGCCGATGACGTCGCTACGTTGGGGGCTCGCCGCGTCCGGCTGGCTGGCGCTCGCGGCTACCGTGGCGCCGGCAGGGACTCCGTTGCGCGTTGCCGTCACCGCCGTCTTTCTGCTCGTCTGCCCTGGACTCGCGGCCGTGGGACCCGTACGTCCGGCGGCGCGACGAGGCGTCGGCCGGGTCGCCTTTCTCGAGGTCGCCGTGCTCAGCGTGGTGCTCAGCCTGTCGCTGTCGGTGCTCGTGGCGGAGGCGTTCTTCCTCAGCGGCACGTTCACCGCCAGGCGGGCCCTGCTGGCACTCGCCGTCCTCACCTCCGTCCTCGCACTCATGCCGCGACGAGGTGGCAAGCGGTTTGAGGAACGGCAGGCCACAACGCCGGCCATTGAGCCCGAGTCGAAAGCGTGACAGGGAACGGCGCTCCGCGGAAAGGGTCCGCGAATGGTCGCCTTCGGGCGTCTGGTGCACCCTGGTTGAAGGACCTTTCCTCGGAGGAGGTACGGGAATGCCCCCGAATTTGCGCGTGGCTGCCCGGTACCGGGCAGCCACGAGAGCGACCGGGATCCGCCGGGGAGGGGTTCCGGTCGTGGTCATCGGAGCTGGCCCGTACGGGCTCGCCACCGCTGCCCGGCTGATCGCATCGGGGGTTCGTCTGAGAATTTTCGGCGAGCCGATGCAGGGCTGGCACACTCATATGCCCGAAGGCATGTACCTCAAGTCCGTCCCGGCGGCATCGTCGATTTCCGCCCCGGAACCGGGGTACGGCTTCGCGGATTTCCGGGCGGCTCAGGGCAGCGGACCGGTTGGCGACCTCTATCCGATCCCGGTGGAGGAGTTCATCGGCTACGGGCGATGGTTCCAAGAACGCCGGGTGCCCGAAGTCGAGCGGTCGATGGTGCGCGGTGTGCAGGCCGTCGACGGCGGTTTCGGTATCACGTTGGACTCCGGTGAGGAATTCCTCGCCTCAGCTGTGGTCGTGTCCACTGGACTGGTCCCGTTCGCCCATGAACCGCGAGAGCTGCGCCGCTTCGCCGCGGCGGGGCTGACCTCCCACGCATGCGAGCACCGGAATATGACCCGCTTCGCGGGTCAGCGGGTGGCGGTCCTGGGGGCGGGGCAGTCGGCGCTGGAGAGCGCCGCACTGCTGCACGAGGCAGCTGCCCGCCCCACCGTCGTCGCCTGCGCCCGGTCCGTCCGCTTCGGTGACCGTCCGCAGGCGGACCTGCCCGACACGCGCTCCCGTGCCATGCGGCTCCGCAAGCCCGCCTCCACGCTCGGCCCAGGCTGGTCGCTGTGGGCCGTCAGCCGTGGCCCCGCCGCCTACCGCCACCTGCCGACGCCGATGCGGATGCGAGTGCTGCACAGCGTGCTGGGGCCGTCTGGCGCCTGGTGGCTGCGGGATCGTGTGGCGGGCCGCGTCCCGGTGCTGAGCGGGCGCACGCTGGTCTCCGCCGCACCGGAGGACGGGAACGTACGCCTGGAGTTGGCGGACCCGGGCGGCGGAAGAGAACTGGTGCGCGCCGACCATCTCCTGATGGCCACGGGCTACCGGGTGGACGTGGACCGGCTCGGGCTCCTGGAGCCCACACTCCGTCAGGCGGTGCAGACGTTCGGCGGTGCGCCGCGGCTGTCGGCCGGCTTCCAGTCCTCGGTGCCCGGCCTCTACTTCACCGGGCTGGCCGCGGCACCCTGCTTCGGGCCGGTCCTGCGGTTTGTCTGCGGTACGGGGTTCGCCGCCCGGCAGGTCGCCGCCGCGGTCGCGGCGACGAGCCGGTGAGAGCGGGGCCTGCCCGGCGGGCCTGGCAGGCGGTGGCCGCGAGTCTGCTGCTCCTGGTGACGGCTTGCGGCACCGGTAGCGCGCCCCCGGGCCCGCCTGCCGCGGGCACGTGGCGACTGGTGTTCCACGACGACTTCAACGGCTCGAAACTCGATACTGAACGCTGGGTCACCTGCTACGACTGGAACAAGGCCGGGTGCACCAACCGCGGGAACAACGAGGCGCAGTGGTACCTCCCGAGCCAGGTGTCGGTGGGTAAAGGCGCCCTGACCCTGAACGCCGAGCGCCGAAGTACCCGGGGAAGCGACGGCAGGACCTATCCGTGGACCTCCGGCATGATCTCCACGGGACGTGACCACTGGGACGGCCGTCCCCGGCGGACCTTCACCTATGGCTATTTCGAAGCGGCGATCCGGATTCCCCCGGAGAGCATGTTCCCGGCCTTCTGGATGATGCCCGCGTCCCGCTATACACCCCCTGAGCTGGACATCATGGAGTTCATCGGAACCACGCAGCGAGTCTTCATGTATGTGCACTGGCGCGACCCCGAGGGTGCCGAGCAGCGGGTGAGAGGAACCTATGGGCCGGTCGATTTCCCCGCCGGGTACCACGTGTTCGGGCTCCTCTGGGAGGCCGACGAGCTGACCTGGTACGTGGACGGCATCAAACGGCTCCGGGTGACACAAGCCGACAGGATCCCGCACGTCGCCATGGAAGTACTGGTGAATCTGGCGGTCGGCGTGCCCGGTCCCCCGCCCCCCTCGGTCGATTCGGCGCAGATGCGGGTGGATTGGGTACGCGTCTGGCAGCACTGAGCGGCAACGGGTCAGCCTCTCCTGCCATGGTGCCCCCACCCCCGCAGTGCGTAGGGGGACCCCCAGAAGGGCACCGGTGCACCGTCGGTGTCCGGCAGCTCCAGGGGCGGTTGCGTGCGGTGCGCGGCGGAGCCGGACGACAGCGAGTGAATCCGGCCGACTACGTACCCGGCGACGGTGGCGCAGACGCCCGCGGTCAGCGCCGCAAGGGTGCGCAGGGCGCCGGGACGGCGCGGCCGCAGGGCTCGGACGAAGGCCTGGGGGATGGTCGACCGCAGGTAGGTGCGCTCGCTGGCCAGCGCGGCTCTGCTGCCGCTGTGCCGGGCGACCAGCGCCTTGGAGAGCCCTTCCGCATAGCAGCGCGAACGGAAGTACGCCCAGGTGGTACGCGTCTCGGGGACATGGTGGCGTACCGCCGTGGCAGGCTCGTACAGCAGTACGGCGTCGGGCCGGCGGGCTGCGATCCGCAGACACAGCTCTGTCTCCTCGCAACCCAGGGGCCGGGTTCCGACGCGTCCGAGGTCGGTGCGGAAGCCGCCGGCCGAGACTACCTCGGCTCTGCGGAAGGACATGTTGGCGCCGATGAAGTTCCGTACCGGGGCGGGCTGTTCGGGCAGTCCCCGGTACGAGCAGCCGACCACCCAGTCGAATTCCTGCGGGAACCACACCGGCCGGCGCGTGCCCCACCACGGCCGGACGAGCCCGCCGACGCCCACGACGTCAGGGTCGTCGTAGCGTTCCAGCATCCGCTCGGTCCAGTCCGGGTCGGCGGCCGCGTCGTCGTCGAGGAAGGCCACCACCTCGCAACGGGCCGCCGCCACACCGGTGTTGCGGGCACCCGACAGACCCTTGCTCTCGTGGTTGGGAATCACCCGTACTCCGGACAGCGACGTGGAGGCCAGCTCGTAGAGCTCCTGGCAGTGGTCGATGACCAGCACGATCTCGTCCGCCGGGTGGTCCTGGGCGTGCACCGACCCGATCGCGGCCCGCAGGTCGTCCCACCGGTCGACGGTGTAGGCGCAGACGACGACCGACAGAGTCGGTGCGCCATTCATGAGGACCTCCCGGAGGCCCGGTGACCGAGACAGCGGCTCAGCAGATAGCCGAGCGGCCCGTAGAGCAGGCCCTTGATCTCCAGGAAGGCGAGCCGCCGGGACCATCTGTCGCCCGGTTCTGTCCGGCCGCGTGCCTTGGTCGCCGCGTACCGGATACCGCCGGGGAGCCTGCGCAACAGGGCGGGCAGCATCTTGGGCTCGTGGGCGAGTGCGCCGGTCAGGTACGCCCCGAGCCCGGCGCCGTATCCGAAGGCCTGCGTCTTCAGGGCGTCCTCGGTGCGGTGATGGCGATGCCAGACGATCGCGCCCGGCTGGTAGGCGAGCGTGTGGCCGGCGATGAGAACCCGGAAGAAGGCGAGCAGGTCGTCGCCGCCGTGTGCCGGGGTTCCGGTTCCGGTGGCCGGGTCGAAGCCGCCGATGGCGTGCAGCAGATCGGTACGGAAGGCCATGTTGGCGCCGGAGCCGAAGCGTCCGGCGGTGAACGGGAACAGCGGGTCGTCCGGCGGATTGTGCAGCGACCACGTGCGAGGGGTGTACCCCTTCGAGAATCCGCCGTGCCGCTCCAGGGCGGCCTGGGCTCCGGTCTGGAGCTCGGCGGGCACGATCAGGCCCGTGACACAGCCGATCCGAGGGTCGCCGGCGAAGGCGGCGGCGAGTTCGGTCAGCCACCGGGAGTCGACGAGGGTGTCGTCGTCCGTGAAGGCGGCGATCCGGCCGCGCGCCGCGGCCAGGCCACGGTTGTGTGCGCGTGCCAGACCGGCCACGGGCTCGCGGACGTAGCGGACGCGGCGGCCGTAGACCTCGTGGACCAGTTGCTCGGTGGCCCCGTCCGCCGGGGCGTTGTCCACCACGATCACCTCGAACCGGGGGTACTCCATCTGCAGGAGCGAGTCCAGGCACTGGCGCAGCTGCTGGGGCCGGTTGTGAGTGGCGACGATCACGCTGATGTCGGTGGCCTCCTGGAGGGCGCGCAGCCGGGCGGCCTGACAGTGCAGGACGGCCGGTTCGTTCCATGACCAGGAGGAATCCCCGAACGCCTTGCTCGGACCGTCGGCTGCCAGGTGCCGGGAGACGGGGGTGGTGAGCTCCCTGTGGGCCGCGTTGGCCAGGGCCTGCCACAGCTCGACAGGGCCGGGGCCGGTCGTGGAGACCATGCCCAGCGGGTGGCCGTGCAGCCGTACCAGGGCCAGCACCCTGCCCTCCGGGCGAATCCGCTCGAGGCTGCCGGGCGGGCTGAACTCGCCGGGCTCGGCCAGGTCGATGTCGACGATCCTTGCCGGGGTGTACGGCGGGGCGGCGGGCACGGAGGCTGCCGTGTCCGGGGTGGGGAAACGGGGGCCGGCGGCGTTCACCCGGTGCTCCGTCCGGTCGACGCGGACCGTGCGCCGGGGCGCTCGGACAGCAGGGTGCGCAGCACGCGGCGGCCGTCGGAGATGGCGTGCAGATTGGAACGGCCGCTGCGGCGGGGCAGTTCGAGGCTCGGGACCTCGGCGATCCGCAGTCCGGAACGCAGTGCGTGCACGATCATCTCGGCCTCGATCTCGAAGCCGGCCGCATGCAGGTCCAACTGGTCCAGGAAGCTGCGCCGGAATGCGCAGAATCCGTAGCACAGGTCGGTCAGCGAGGCGTCGTAGAGCCGGTTGACCGCTGCCAGCAGCACGTGGTTGCCCAGTTGCCTGAAGCGGGTGATGTCGAGGGAGCCGCCGCCAGCGACGAACCGTGAGCCTTTGACGAAGTCGTAGCCGTTCTCGAGGAAGTGCAGGAAGTGCGGGATCTCTGCGGGCGACATGCTGCCATCGGCATCCATCATCACCACGTAGTCGCCGGTCGCAGCGAGGAACCCGGTGCGCAGGGCGTTTCCCTTGCCCGGGCCGTTCTGCTTGACGCTGCGGACCGTGGGGAGGCAGTGGGTCGCCATGGGCACCGTGGCGTCAATGGAGTTGCCGTCGACCAGGATGACCTCGTCGACGCAGTCCGGGATCTGCTCGAAGACCCAGGGGATGTTGCGTGCCTCGTTGAGGGCCGGAACGACCAGGCTCACGGACCCGCGGGGCGGGAGGTTGTCCTCCCTGCGGCGCATCGGGTGGGCGGTTGTGTCGCCGGCCCGGCGCATCGGGTGGGCGGGTGCGTCGCCGGCGCGGCGGGCGGGCTGAGCGGTGGGGGACGGCGCCGGGTCGGTGGCCGCGTGATGCGTCTGGTTCGTGGTCATGATGTCTCCGGATTCGAGTCGGGGAGGGCTCCGTGTCCTCTGTACGTTTACACCGTATATATACATATTAACCATATCGGACATTTGGTCAAGTGTCGGACGCGTAGCCGGACGGGTTGAACTGCTGGAAGCGCCATGCGTCGCGGCACATCGCGGCAAGATCCCTGGTCGGCTGCCAGCCCCACTCCCGCGCTGCCGCGCTCGCGTCGGCGACGAGTTCGCTCGCATCGCCCGGGCGGCGGTCCACGACCTCGTACGGGATGGACCTGCCGCATGCCTCGCCGAACGCCGCCACGAGTTCGAGGACCGAGGTGCCCGACCCGCCGCCGAGGTTGAAGACGCGCATACCCCTGCGGTCGGCGAGATGCTCCAGAGCGTTGCGGTGGGCATCGGCGAGGTCCATGACGTGGATGTAGTCCCGGACCACGGTGCCGTCGGCGGTGTCGTAATCGCCGCCGAAGACGCTGAGGCGCACATGCCTCCCGGCCGCGACGCGGGCCATTCGGGGCATCAGATTGGCGGGCTCGCCGTGCGAGTCCTGGCCGAGCAGTCCGCTGGGGTGCGCGCCGACCGGATTGAAGTGCCGCAGCGTCAGAACGGTGAACTCCGGGCGGAGTCGGCACACATCGGCGAGCATCTGCTCGCAGACCCACTTCGACGCGGCGGAAGGTGTCGCCGGATGGGCCGGGGCGTTCTCCGCGAGCGGGACCCTGTCGCCGTCGCCGTAGATGGAGCAGGAGGAGGAGAAGACGAGCTGGTGCACACCGTGCTCCCGCATCGCGTTCAGCAGGGAGGTGGTGCCGCCGACGTTCACGTCGTAGTACTCGACCGGCATCTGCAGGGATTCGTCGACGGACCTCTTGCCGGCGAGATGCACCACGGCATCCACCTGGTGTTGGTGGAATATGGCCGAGAGTGCGCGCCGGTCACGCAGATCGACCGCGTACACGCCTGTCAGGGGGCGGCCGGCGACCCGCTGGATGCGTACGCACGCCAGGGGCGAGCTGTTGGAGTAGTCGTCGACCACGATGACCTCGTAGCCGCGTTCGAGAAGTTCGACGCAGGTATGGCTGCCGATGAAACCGGCGCCACCGGTGACCAGGACGATTGGCGGCTCGGGCATGGACTCTTCTCCTTTGGACGCGATGTGCCGAGGGGGAGGTCTCAGCCGGCCGTCCAAGGGGCGGGCCCGGGACCGGGTGGGCGCCTGGATTCTCATGCCGCGCCCTGACGCTATATATTTACGCTGTATACATACACTTTTGTCCCTTTTGCGTCTACGGTCAAGAGGGAGGCCAAGGCGGCTTGCTCAGGCGACTGGAGGGACGACATGGCGAAGAAGGGCAAGGGCGCCGAGCCCGGGGGGAAGGAGGGCGGCCGACGGTCCGGCGATCGCGGCCACTACGGGCGGCTGAGCCGGGAACGCGTACTGGCCACCGCTCTGGAGCTGGTGGACCGCGAAGGGCTCTCGGCGCTGAGCATGCGCAGGGTGGGAGCCGAGCTCGGCGTGGAGGCCATGGCCCTGTACCGGTACGCGCCCAGCAAGGACGCACTCCTGGACGGTTTGGTCGAGGCCCTCTTCATCGAGCTGCAGGAATACCTGGATGACGACGCGGCCGGCGGCCAGGACGACGCGGTGGCCACGGGCGCGGGCTCCTTGGCCGACGGGCCGGAATGGCGCACCGAGCTGCACCGGATCGCCCAGGCTACCTACCAGGTCGCCCTTGCCCACCCGCAGGTGGTCCCCCTCCTGGCCACCCGCATGCTGGCGGTCCCGCTTGCCCGTCGCCCGCTGGCGGTCCTCATGGACCACGAGCGCGTACTGGAGCTGCTGGAACAGGCCGGACTCGATGAGGAAAAGGCCTCGATGGCCTTCCGGGCGTTCACCAGCTGGGTGCTCGGCTACATCTTCGTGGAGCTGCGAGCCATGGTCGACAACCCCGAAGAGTCCGACCCCGCGTTCCGGCTCGGGCTGCACCGCATGCCGGTCCAGGAACTTCCCCTGCTTCGCAAGACCGCGCCCGCTCTCGCCGAACACGGCGGACCGGAGGGGCTGGCCGCCGGCCTGGCCGCGCTGCTCGACCGCTTCGTGACGAACGCCGCCTGAGTGCGGGCCCGGGGGATCGGTAGCAGACTCGGCAGGGCAGGGCAGGACGACGGGATCACCTCGAAGGAGCGCACCATGCTCAGCACCCGCTTTGTCACGGGCTCCCCGAACTGGATCGACCTGGGCACCCCCGACCTCGACGCGGCGACCGCCTTCTACGGCGGACTGTTCGGCTGGACCTTCCAGTCCGCGGGTCCCGACGCCGGCGGCTACGGCATGTACCAGCTGGGCGGCAAGACCGTCACGGGCGCCATGACGGTCACCCCCGAACAGGGCGGAGCGGGCTGGACCCTCTACTTCCAGTCGCTCGACGCCGACGCCACGGCCAAAGCGGTCCAGGCGGGCGGCGGCGCGGTCCTGTTCGAGCCGATGGACGTTTTCGAACTCGGCCGCATGGCGGTCTTCTCCGACCCCGCGGGCGCGGCCTTCGCGACCTGGCAGCCGGGCCAGACCAAGGGCCTGGAGGCCGTCAACGACCCCAACACGCTGTGCTGGGCCGAGCTGTACACCGAGGACCCGGGCGCGGGCCTCGGCTTCTACCAGGGCGTGTTCGGCTGGGAGACGTCCACGATGCCGCTGCCGGACGGCACGGGCTCGTACACGATGATCAACCCGGCGGGCGCGGGCGCCGAAGCGATGTTCGGCGGCATCGTCCCGCTGGCCGCGGACCCGGTCGAGACGGAGGGCCCCTACTGGTTGCCCTACTTCGAAGTGACGGACTGCGACGCGGCGGTGGCCACGGCTGAACGACTGGGCGGCACGGTCCGGATGGCCCCGGTCGACATGGAAGGCGTCGGCCGCTTCGCGAAACTGTCGGACCCGGCGGGGGCGCGGTTCGCAGTGATGCAGGGCGTGCAGCAGGACGACTGAGCCGGCCGTCTTCGTGGTGACGCGCGCGGGATGGCCCGTCGCCGGGGTGGTGCCCGTTGGGACGTTGATGCTTCGTTGATGCGGTGTTTATCGCGGCGGGGGAATGTGTGCCGCATGCCGATCAACACCACCACGGACCAGGAACTCTCCTGGCAGGAGAACGCGCTGTGCGCCCAGGCGGGCCCGGAATTCTTCTTCCCGGCGCCCGGCTCGTCGACGCGGGAGGCGAAGCAGCTGTGCGGGGCGTGCGAGGGACGGGTGCCGTGCCTGGAGTACGCGCTGGCGCATGACGAGAGGTTTGGGGTGTGGGGCGGGCTGTCCGAGAAGGAGCGGTACCGCCTCAAGCGAAACCAGGGCTGACCCTATGGCGGGCGCGAGCGCGTCGTCCTCGGGGGGTGCCTTCGGGGACGGCGCGCCCCGCCGACTCGATTGCCTCAGTGAGCTGACCCAGCGCATGCGACAAACACCGTGGGATATCCGGATGCTGACCCCGTGCCCGGTCATTAGGATCGCCCGGAAACAACGGGGGCGCAGCGCACATGGACGACACGGTCACTCACGACGAACTGGCGGCTTTCGAGCGCACCGTCCGCAGGCTGCGGGCTCTGCCGATGGCCGATCCCCTGCGTATCCGGGGCGAGGAGATCGCCGCCTCCTTCGCGCGCGAGAGCCGCAACAAGCGACGCAAGGCGCGCAGGCGCGTGGAGAGCGACGCGGACGCCGCCGTCACGGCGGGCACCGCCACCGGTGCGCTCGACCGGCGTGAGGACGCGGCGCTGACCGGCAAGGGACGTGCGGGTGTCTTCCTGCGGCCCCGGCACTGCTATGTCTGCAAAGCGCTCTATCGGCGGACCGACGGGTTCTACCACCGGCTGTGCCCGGGATGCGCCGCCGACAACACCGCGCGCCGCGCCCTGTCCACCGACCTTTCGGGACGGCGCGTCCTGCTCACCGGCGGGCGCGTGAAGATCGGATTCCAGCTCGCGCTGATGATGCTCCGCGACGGCGCCGAGCTCCTCGTCACCAGCCGCTTCCCGCAGGACACCCTGCGCCGGTTCGCCGCGGTCGAGGGCAGTCGGCAGTGGCTGGACCGGCTGACGGTTGTCGCCGTCGACCTGCGCGACCCGCGCCAGGTACTCGGGCTGTGCGAGCGATTGCGCGCGGACGGGGAGCCGCTCGACATTCTCGTCAACAACGCCGCGCAGACCATCCGGCGGCCGCCCGAGTCGTACGCCCTGCTCGCGGCCGGGGAGAGCGGCGCGCTGCCACCCGGCGTGCTGGCCGCGCCCGGCTACGCGCCCATGGCTGCCCTCGAAAAAGGGACGCGCGGCCTGGCGCTCGTACTCGGCGAGGTGGACGAGGCCGGGCTGCTCCCCGACCTCTCTCCGGCCAATTCCTGGTCCGCCCGGCTCGGTGACCTTGACCCTGCCGAGCTCCTGGAGACCCAGCTCGTCAACGCTCTCGCCCCCGCGCTGCTTGCCGACCGGCTGCTCCCGCTGCTCCTGGCCTCACCCCGGCCGCGCCGCTACATCGTCAACGTGTCTGCCGTGGAGGGCAGGTTCGCCGTACGCAACAAGACGCCCGGCCATCCCCACACCAACATGGCGAAAGCCGCGCTCAACATGCTCACCCGCACGAGCGCGGCCGGGCTCGCCGCCCAGGGGGTCCATATGTGCAGTGTCGACACCGGGTGGATCACGGACGAGAATCCCGCGCCGCGCAAGGCGCGCATCGCTGCCGCCGGGATACGGACGCCGCTCGACATCGTGGACGGAGCGGCCCGTGTCTACGACCCGATCGTGCGCGGTGAGGCGGGCGCACCGGTCGCCGGTGTCTTTCTGAAGGACTACGAGGAGGCCGACTGGTGAGCCGGCCGCCCGAACGCGGCGGGACTCAGCCCGCCGCGCGCGCCGCCATCCGCGCCTTGCGTGCCGCGAGCTTCTCGTCGAACTTCGTCGCCTCGGAGTCCAGCCCGCCCATATAGAGGCCGAGCTCCTCCTGCGCCTTCAGACCCTCAGGGCCCAGACCGTCGATGTCGAGCACCTTGAGGAAGCGCAGCACCGGCTGCAGCACGTCGTCGTGGTGGATGCGCATGTTGTAGATCTCGCCGATCGCCATCTGCGCGGCGGCCCGCTCGAAGCCGGGCATGCCGTGTCCGGGCATCCGGAAGTTGACGACGACGTCGCGCACGGCCTGCATGGTCAGATCGGGGGCGAGCTCGAAGGCCGCGCCCAGCAGGTTGCGGTAGAAGACCATGTGCAGGTTCTCGTCGGTCGCGATCCGCGCCAGCATCCGGTCGCAGACCGGGTCGCCGGACTGATGGCCGGTGTTGCGGTGCGAGACGCGCGTGGCGAGCTCCTGGAAGGCGACGTACGCCACGGAGTGCAGCATCGAGTGGCGGTTGTCGGACTCGAAGCCCTCCGCCATGTGCGCCATCCGGAACTGCTCCAGCTTGTCCGGGTCGACGGCACGCGAGGTGAGCAGGTAGTCGCGCATCACGATGCCGTGCCGGCCCTCTTCCGCGGTCCAGCGGTGCACCCAGGTGCCCCAGGCGCCGTCGCGGCCGAAGAGGGAGGCGATCTCGTGGTGGTAGCTGGGGAGGTTGTCCTCGGTCAGCAGGTTCACCACCAGCGCGATCCTGCCGATGTCGGTGACCTTGGACTGCTCGGGCTCCCAGGCCTGGCCGTCCTCGAAGTAGCCGGGGAAGTTGCGGCCGTCGCTGAACGGGACGTACTCGTGCGGCATCCAGTCCTTGGCGACCTTGAGATGGCGGTTGAGTTCCTTCTCCACCACCTCTTCCAGCGCGAACAGCAGTCGGGCGTCGCTCCACGCTTCCGAACTGCCGAGGTGGGGAGAGGTGATCGTCACGGGTGCTCCTGGGGGACGGGAGAGTTACCTACGTATTCGTAGGTTACGAGACCGTAGGTTAAAGCCGCAGTAAGCCCCTGGCCAAGCCCGGATGACAGATGTCCGGTTACATTCCGTTATGCGTACAGGTCACGTACACGTACGGAGAGGCAGGTGACGCAGCCTTCGAGCTTCTCGAACTCGCTGATGTCGACCATCACGGGCTGGTATCCGAGATCCGTGAACAGCTCGGCCGTCTTCGGCGCGCTCGCCGCCATCAGCAGCTTCCCGCCGCCCAGCAGCACCACATGCGCCCCCGACTCCTCCGGCACGGGCAGATGGCGCGGGAAGACGGTCGGGGTGTCCACCAGCGGCGGGTAGCCGATGACGGTCGAGTCCGGCAGCGCGGTCACCGCCGATTTCAGATGCAGCACCTTGGTCACCGGCACCGCCACGATCCGGGCGCCCAGCGGCTCGAAGGCGGCGCGCAGCTGCTGCACGCCCGCCGCGTTCGTACGGCCGCCGCGGCCCACGTAGATCGTGTCGCCGACCTTGAGCACATCGCCGCCGTCGAGCGTGCCCGGCTCCCACACCCAGTTCACCGAGCAGCCGAGGCGGGCGACGGTCTCCTCGACGGCCGCCGTCTCCGGCCTGCGGGACTCGGCCCCCGGGCGGGCGATCAGCGCGACATTGCGGAAGATCACCACCGTGTCCTCGATGAACACACCGTCCGGGCAGTCGTCGGCCGGTTCCGTCTCGACGGTCTCCCAGCCGTGCTCGCGCAAGGTCTCGGCGTACGTCTCCCATTGCTCCAGCGCCAGCGCGGCGTCGACCGGTGAGCGTTCGATATGGGTGACCAGGCCCTCGGCAAGACGCGGGCTGGGGCGGCGGATCAGTGCTTTCCTGCTGGGCACGAGGGGTTCTCCAGGGGTTACGGGTCTGGTGGCGCCCATCATGTCCCGCCATGCTCGGCCGATGGAATCCCTGACGGGCCGCGTTTGGGGACGTCGCGCAAGGGGAGGTGCGGCACCCGTGGCGCTGTGCCTCGCGGCGGGTGCCCTGGGGCCCTGTCAGCGAGCCGGCACCCCTCCCGTACCTCGTCCGCCGTGATCTCGCGCAGTTCGCCCTCCAGCAGCAGTCGGCGTGTGATGCCGATCGATTCCAGGAACGGCACATCGTGACTCGCCACGATCAGCGCTCCCTCGTACGACTCCAGAGCCGCCGTGAGCTTCCGGACGCTCGCCATGTCCAGATTGTTCGTCGGCTCGTCGAGCATCAGCAGCTGCGGCGCCGGATCGGCGAGCAGCAGCGCGGCGAGCGCGGCGCGGAACCGCTCCCCGCCCGAGAGCGTCCCGGCCGGCCGGTCGGCCCGCGCGCCCCGGAAGAGAAAGCGGGCCAGCCGCGCCCTGATCCGGTTGTTGGTGGCCTCCGGCGCGAACCGCGCCACGTTCTCCACCACGCTCAGCTCGTCGTCCAGCACATCGAGCCGCTGCGGCAGAAACCGCAGCGGGACCTCCGCCACGGCCTCACCCGCGAGCGGCTCCAGCTCGCCGGCGATCGTACGCAGCAGTGTCGTCTTGCCCGCTCCGTTGCGTCCCACCAGCGCGATCCGCTCGGGGCCGCGGATCTCGAACTCTCCCTTCACCTCGGCTCCGTAGCGCAGCCGCAGCTCGCTCAGGCGCAGCACGCCCTGGCCCGGATGGACCTTGGTGAACGGCAGCTCGATGCGGATCTCGTCGTCGTCGCGCACCGCGTCCACGGCCTCGTCGAGCCGTTCCCTGGCCTCGGCGAGCTTCTCCTCGTGCAGGATGCGATGCTTGCCCGCCGAGACCTGGGCCTCGGCCTTGCGGGCATTGGCGATGATCTTCGGCACGCGCTGGTTGTCGTAGCTCTTCTGTCCGAACCGCTTGCGGCGCGCCAACTTCATGTGCGCTTCGGCCAGATCGCGCTTCTGCTTGCGCAGATCCGACTCGGCGACGCGCACCATCCGCTCCGCGGCATCCTGTTCGACGGCGAGCGCCTCCTCGTACGCGGAGAAGTTTCCGCCGTACCACCTCACCTCCCCGTCGCGCAGATCGGCGATCTGGTCGACCAGCTCCAGCAGTTCGCGGTCGTGGCTGACCACGACCATCACGCCGGACCAGGAGGCGACCGCCTCGTACAGCCGTCGGCGCGCGTACAGATCGAGGTTGTTGGTCGGCTCGTCGAGCAGCAGGACGCCGGGCCTGGCCAGCAGCAGAGCCGCCAGCCGCAGCAGGACGCCCTCGCCGCCCGACACTTCACCGATGGTGCGCTCCAGCCCGATGTGGCCGAGCCCGAGCTGGTCGAGGGTGGCGCGTGCCCGCTCCTCCACGTCCCAGTCGTCGCCGACCGCCGTGAAGTGCTCCTCGCTCGCGTCGCCCGCCTCGATGGCGTGCAGCGCGGCGCGCGTGCGGGCGATGCCCAGCGCCTCGTCCACCCGCAGCGCCGTGTCGAGGACGAGGTTCTGCGCGAGACAGCCGACCTCGCCGGTGGTGCGGACCGATCCCTCCGTCGGCGCCAGTTCGGCGGCGATCAGCTTCAACAGCGTTGATTTTCCTGATCCGTTGAGGCCGATCAGCCCGGTTCTGCCCGGGCCGACCGCCAGATGGAAGTCGTCGAAGACGCCGGTGCCGTCCGGCCAGGCGAAGGTGAGCGAGGAGCAGGTGATGTGCGCGGGGGCAGTAGACATACGGGTCTCCCGGTTGCGTGAAGAAGGGGTTGGGGCAACGGGTGGAGACACCGCGGCGCGGGCGACGGCCGCCGGGGGACACAGGGACGGAAGAGGTCCCGGCCGGGGGAGGACGGCTCGAATGCCGAGGTCGCACACGAAGCGCGCAGCTTGACCGAAGCAGCTGCGACGCACGGTGTCTCAAGACCTCAGACGAGCAACGTCCTTCTCCTATTCAACGGCAACAGAACCGCTGTACACCGTAGGAAGGTGCCGGGTGGCCGTCAACGGAATATCAGGGAAGGCGTCAGCAGGCGTCGCGCAGCAGCTCGGCCAGATTGTGGTCGAGATCGAGATAGAGGTGCTCACGGCCGGTGGGGACCATGCCCTGGACGCGCTTGAGGAAACGGCGCACCTCGCTGGTGCGGATGTGCACCATCGCGACGCCCTCCGGGGCGTGGAACTCCAGGACCGTACGGTCGTAGCCGAAGGGCCTGACGCGTACGTCGCCGACGCCGGCCGGTCCGTCGATGCCCGCCGCGAGCAGCTCGCGCGAGAACGCCCACGACACCTCGTTGCCCTCCAGCGTCGCGGGCGGCGGGAAGGCCATACGTACGGCGAAGGGATCCTCGCGGTCGTAACGCAGCGTGGCCGGAACAGACTCCATCTGGGGCGCCGAGGCGACCAGGCGGGCCTGCACGGCCTGCTCGATGACGGTGGACAAGGCCTGCTCCTTCGTGCGCGGCTCGCTGACGTCTCGCTGACACCGTCAGAGACGTCGGAACGACGGAATCCGTGCATCGGAAAGCAGAGTGACCTGTGTCACCGCCCGGCAAACGGGACTTTGACGACCTAAGCGCCGCCGGAACGCACCCTGGACGGGCTCAGGCCCGTGGGCTAGCTTCCAGCGCCATGACGTCCAAGGGGAAGACGAGACGAATGGTGTCGGTGGGGCTGTGTGCCGCGGCGGTCGCCGCCGCGCTGGCCGCACCGGCACAGGCGGCCCAGCAGACCGGCGGCGCGGCCGGGGAGAAAGCGGCCGAGACGGGTGGTCCCGCCTGGAGCCTGAAGAACACCGGCACCGACGTACGGTTCCGGGGCCTGGCGGCCGTCAGCCGCCGGACCGCCTGGGTGGCGGGCTCCAAGGGCACGGTCCTGCGCACCGCGGACGGCGGGCGGAGCTGGCTGAACGTCTCCCCGCCGGGGGCGGGCGGGCTGGAGTTCCGCGACATCGAGGCCTTCGACGGCAGGCGGGCCGTGGTGCTGGCCATCGGCGAGGGGGAAGCCTCCCGGGTCTTCCGCACCGACGACGGCGGCGCGAGCTGGACCGAGTCCTTCCGCAACCCCGACCCGAAGGCCTTCTACGACTGCATCACCTTCTTCGACAGCCGCCACGGCCTCGCGATGAGCGATCCAGTGGACGGCAAGTACCGCATCCTGTCGACCGGCGACGGCGGAAAGTCGTGGAAGGTGCTGCCGAGCGCCGGGATGCCTGACGCACTGCCGGGCGAGGCGGCCTTCGCGGCGAGCGGCCAGTGCCTGGTCAGCTCGGGACGCCAGGACGTATGGCTGGCGACCGGCGGTGGCGCGACCGCGCGCGTGCTGCACTCCGCCGACCGCGGCCTGCACTGGACCGTCGCCGATGCGACCATCCCGGCGGGGGACCCGGCCCGCGGAGTCTTCGCGCTCGCCTTCCGCGACCGTGCCCACGGCATCGCCGTCGGCGGTGACTACCGCCCCGACCAGGCATCCCCGAGCGCCGGGGCGGTCAGCGGTGACGGCGGCCGCAGCTGGCAGCAGGCGAAGACACCGCCGCCCGCCTACCGCTCGGGCGTGACCTGGCTCCCGCACAGCCGCTCGGCGGCGCTCGCCGTGGGCCCGACCGGGACCGATCTGACCCTGGACGGCGGCCGCAGCTGGCGCACGGTCGACACCGGTTCGTACGACACCGTCGACTGCACCGCCGACTTCGGCTGCTGGGCCTCGGGCGAGAAGGGCCGCGTGGCACGGCTGGAGTTCTGAGCCGCGCTCGGCGATCGCGTCAGGAGGGCAACTGCTGCCGGTACGGGGCGAGTTCGGGCGCGGTCTTCGTCGCGATGAACTCCGTGATCCGGTACTCGCACACGCCGCCCACCGCGAAGGGGTCGGCCGCCACGGTCTTCTCGATCGTCGCGCGGTCGTCCCCCACGGCCAGGATCACCCCGCCGTCGCGGGGATTCTTGCGTCCCGACGCGAGGAACACGCCCTCCTCGTACAGCGCGTCCAGCCAGGCCACATGCGCGTCGAGGAGTTCGTCGACGCGCTCAAGGGGTGCGGTGTAGGTCAATTCCAGTACGAACATGATCGTCAGGCTACGCGACTCGGTGCGACGGCCACCGGCAGGCCGAGATCCCCTGGCACCGATCCGTCCGGGTCGTAGGCTGGGCATCACCATGAAGATCATCGAGACGCCCCCGCACTGGCCTGCCGACGACGCCGCGGCCCTTGCCGTCCAGGACGAACTGCGCACGCGCGTCGTCCTGGACGAGCCGGGGCCGCCGCCCGCCACCGGCCTGGTGACGGGCGTCGATGTCGCCTACGACGACGACCGCGACGTCGTGGCCGCGGCGGCCGTCGTCCTGGACGCGGCGACGCTCGCCGTCGTCGAGGAGGCCACGGCGGTCGGGCGGGTGGCCTTCCCCTACGTCCCCGGGCTGCTGGCCTTCCGGGAGATCCCGACCGTGCTCGCCGTACTGGAATCCCTGACGTCGGATCCCGGCCTTGTCGTCTGCGACGGCTACGGCCGGGCGCATCCCCGCCGTTTCGGGCTCGCCTCGCATCTCGGAGTGCTGACCGGGCTGCCCGTGATCGGCGTCGCCAAGAACCCCTTCGTCTTCAGCTACGGCGAACTGGGCCCGCAGCGCGGCGACTTCGCCGCCCTGCGGGCCGACGACGGCGAGGAGGTCGGCCGGGCGCTGCGCACCCAGGACGACGTCAAGCCGGTCTTCGTCTCCGTCGGCCACCGCACGACGCTCGACAACGCCTGCGCGCACACGCTCCACCTCGCGTCCCGCTACCGGCTCCCCGAATCGACGCGGCTGGCCGACCGCCTGTGCAGGCGCGCACTCGCGGAGATCACCGGCGGGTCGTGATCGCCACGCTCCGGTCTCAGCGCGTGGCGGCCACCCGGAAGCGGATGCCCGCCGCCTGAAGCCGCTCCAGCAGCGCATCACCCATCGCCACCGCCGTGGTCACCTGCCCCGAGGTGTCAGGCAGTTGGTCGTGGGCCAGGCACAACATCGACTCGGCGAGCATCTTCGCCGTCTCGCCGTAGCCCGGATCGCCGCCCGACACCTCCGTGAACACCGTGCGGCCACCGCCCTCGCCCACGAAACGTACCGAGAACCAGCTCTTCGCCCGACGCTGCTCGTCCGGACCCTCGCCGGGCTTGATCCGCTCCGACAACCAGCGCCGGGCGGGCGGCAGTTGGGCCAGCGCGAAGAGCGTGCCGACGGCCGCCGCACCGCCCGCCGCCATCGGCAGGGTGCGGACCGCCGCGTAGTGCCGATACCGGAAGTCCGGGCCGTACCGCTTCAGCGACCGCGCCGAGCGCGCGATGATCTGCGCGTCGACCGTCGGCAGCGGCAGCGCCCAGGCCCCCGTCTCACGGCTGAACCGCGGCGAGCCGAGCGGAGCCCGGGCCCGCCGTCCCACCAGCCGCGGCTCGTGCAGCCGCCGCTCGTGCGCGGCCCGCAGCATCTGCCGCCCGCGGCCCATGGCGTTCAGCGCGGAGGCGAGAGTCCCGCCGGAGAAGGTGGCGTTGGAGCGTACGAACCCGTCGACGCGCAGCGGCACGCCCTCGGGGAGCTGCTGGACGGTGAAGTACGCGCCCAGGTCGTGCGGGACCGAGTCGAAGCCGCAGGCGTGGATCAGCCGGGCCCCGGTCTCCCTGGCCCGCGCGTCATGGCGTACGTACATCAGGTCCACGAACTCGGGCTCGCCGGTCAGGTCGACATAGTCGGTCCCGGCCTCCGCGCACGCGGCGACCAGCGCCTCGCCGTACAGCAGGTAGGGGCCGACCGTCGTGGCCACCACACGGGCGGACTCGGCGAGTTGGCGAAGTGCTTCGGGATCATTCACGTCCGCCTCGATCAGCGGCAGCCCGGCACAGCCGGGATGCCTGGCGGCAAGACGCTCACGCAGTTGCTCCAGCTTCTGCCGGCTGCGGCCCGCGACGGCCCAGCGGCAGCCTTCGGGCGCGTGCGCCGCGAGGTACTCCGCGGTGAGCGCGCCGACGAAGCCCGTCGCCCCGAAGAGCACTATGTCGTACGGGCGCTGTGCGCGATCGGTCCCGTTCTGCCTGTTCAATGGCCCCTCCGCCGTTGCCCCCGCGGTCATGTCGGTGGCTGAGGCTAGCGTGCGAACGGGCCTGGGAAGAAGATGCGTTTCCCATCGGTAACATGCCGGGCCACGGGGCCGGATCTAGCGTGAAGACATGCGTACATGGCGTCCCCATCGCCTGGTGCGGTGGTTCCACACCGCGCTCGCGGTGTGCGGGCTCGTCGCCGGCGCCGCACTGGTGGCGCTCGCCGCGACCGCCGACGAGGGGGCGGGCCAGCTGTACGGCATGGCGGGGGTGGTGATCGTCTGCTCGGCCTATCTGCTGCTGCTCGCCTTCAACCGCCGGGTGTCCCTGACCGACAGCGAGGTCGTGGTCCGCAATCTGGCCACCGACCGGCACATTCCGCTGGCGGAGGTCGCTTCCGCCGCGCCGGGGCACGGCGCGGTGGAGATCCGGCGGACGGACGGCTCACGGACCAGAGTCATGGCGGTCGGCACCTACCACTGGCTGGCCCCCGGACTCTCGCGCGCCGACGAGGTGTCGACGGCGGTCAGCACGGCGGCGGGCCAGATGAGGGAGAGAGGCGCCCCGGCGCGCTGAGTGACCCGCCTACCCTGACAGCATGGGCCGGAAAGCCATGATTTCGGTCGGAATCCGCGTGTAGGCTGCGGCCGGTTCTAAGCGCTTGCTCGGCCCAGACCCTTGTGCCGGGTGGAACGCGTTCTTACCATCATCGGTGTTACATCAGTTGTGTCACAGGCAGGGCTGGGGGCTCGATGGCAGCGACGGGGAACGGCCCGCTCGCCGGGGTGCGTGTGGTCGAACTGGCGGGCATCGGGCCCGGTCCGTTCGCCGCCATGCTCCTGGCCGATCTGGGCGCCGATGTCGTACGGGTCGACCGGCCCGGCGGCTCGGGGCTCGCGATCGATCCGGCGTACGACCTCACCAACCGCAACAAGCGCTCCGTACTCGTCGATCTCAAGGCCGACGACGGCCCCGCCCGGGTCCTCGACCTGGTCGAGCGGGCCGACGTACTGATCGAGGGCTACCGGCCCGGCGTCGCCGAGCGGCTCGGCGTCGGACCCCAGGAGTGCCTGGAGCGCAATCCGCGGCTGGTCTACGGGCGGATGACCGGCTGGGGCCAGGAGGGACCGCTCGCCCAGCGGGCCGGGCACGACATCGCGTACATCGCCGTCACCGGCACCCTCGGCCTGATCGGCAAGCCCGACGAGCCGCCCACCGTCCCGGCCAATCTCGTCGGCGATTACGCGGGGGGCTCGCTCTATCTCGTCGTCGGAGTCCTCGCGGCCCTGCAGCACGCCCGGACCGAAGGCGGCTCGGGCCAGGTCGTGGACGCGGCGATCGTCGACGGGGCCGCCCATCTCGCGACGATGATCCACGGCATGATGGCGGCCGGCGGCTGGCAGGACCGGCGCGGGGCGAACCTCCTCGACGGCGGCTGCCCCTTCTACGGGAACTACGAGACCGCGGACGGCCAGTACATGGCCGTCGGGGCGCTGGAGCAGCAGTTCTACAACGAGTTCATCGAACTGCTGGGCATCAAGGACGAGGCCCCGGCCCGTAAGGACTTCGCCCGCTGGGGCGAACTGCGCGCCGCCGTCGCCGCCCGCTTCAAGACCAGGACCCGCGAGGAGTGGACGGCCGTCTTCGAGGGCTCGGACGCCTGCGTCGCACCGGTGCTCTCGCTGCGCGAAGCTCCCTCGCACCCCCATCTCGCGGCCCGCGGAACCTTCGTCGACCACAGCGGAATCACCCAGCCCGCACCCGCGCCCCGCTTCTCCGCCACGCCCGGCTCCGTGTACCGGGGACCCGCCCAGCCGGGCGCCGACACCGCCGAGGTGGCACGCGACTGGGACCTGCCCGGGCTCACCGAAGAGGACCTGCCCGGCCTCACCAAGGAGGACCGTTGAAGCGCCAGATCTTCACCGCCGAGCACGAGGCCTTCCGCGAGACCGTGCGCACCTTCCTCGCCAAGGAGGTCCTTCCGCACTACGAGCAGTGGGAGAAGGACGGCATCGTCAGCCGCGAGGCCTGGCTGGCGGCGGGGAGGCAGGGGCTGCTCGGTCTGGCCGTGCCCGAGGAGTACGGAGGCGGCGGGAACACAGACTTCCGCTACAGCGCCGTCCTGGCGGAGGAGTTCACGCGCGCGGGCGCGGCCGGACTCGCCCTCGGGCTGCACAACGACATCATCGGCCCGTACCTCACCGGGCTCGCCACCGAGGAGCAGAAGCGGCGCTGGCTGCCCGGTTTCTGCAGCGGTGAGATCATCACCGCCATCGCGATGACCGAACCGGGCGCGGGCTCCGACCTCCAGGGCATCCGCACCAGCGCCGAGGACCGCGGAGACCACTGGGTCCTCAACGGCTCCAAGACCTTCATCTCCAACGGAATCCTCGCCGACCTGGTGATCGTCGTCGCGAAGACCACGCCCGAGGGCGGGGCCAAGGGCCTCTCGCTGCTGGTCGTCGAGCGCGGCGCGGAAGGCTTCGAGCGCGGCCGCAATCTCGACAAGATCGGCCAGAAGTCCCAGGACACGGCAGAGCTGTTCTTCAACGACGTACGCGTCCCCAAAGAGAATCTGCTCGGGGAACTCAACGGCGCCTTCATCCATCTGATGACCAATCTCGCGCAGGAGCGGATGGGTATCGCGGTCGCCGGAATCGCCGCCGCCGAATATCTCCTGGAGATCACCACGCAGTACGTCAAGGAGCGGGAGGCCTTCGGGCGGCCGCTCTCCAAGCTTCAGCACATTCGCTTCGAGATCGCCGAAATGGCCACGGAATGCGCCGTGACCCGTGCCTTCCTCGACCGCTGCATCGTGGATCACTCGAACGGGGAACTCGACGCGGTCCATGCCTCGATGGCCAAGTGGTGGGCCACCGAACTCCAGAAGCGGGTCGCCGACCGCTGTCTCCAACTGCACGGCGGCTACGGCTATATGACCGAATACCGCGTCGCCAGGGCATTCACGGACGGCCGTATCCAGACGATCTACGGCGGTACGACCGAGATTATGAAGGAAATCATCGGCCGTTCTCTTCTCGGCTGACACTTATGGAAAGGCTGCTGTCTTGAGTACCGAAGCGTATGTGTACGACGCGATCCGCACCCCGCGCGGGCGCGGCAAGGCCAATGGCGCCCTGCACGGGACCAAGCCGATCGACCTCGTCGTCGGCCTGATCCATGAACTGCGCAGCCGCTTCCCCGGCCTCGACCCGGCGGCCGTCGACGACATCGTGCTCGGCGTCGTCGGACCGGTCGGCGACCAGGGCTCCGACATCGCCCGTATCGCGGCCATCGCGGCCGGACTGCCCGACACCGTCGCCGGCGTACAGGAGAACCGCTTCTGTGCCTCGGGTCTCGAAGCCGTCAACATGGCGGCGATGAAGGTCCGTTCGGGCTGGGAGGACCTGGTCCTCGCCGGTGGCGTCGAGTCGATGTCGCGGGTGCCGATGGCCTCCGACGGCGGCGCCTGGTTCGCCGACCCGATGACCAACTACGACACCGGATTCGTCCCGCAGGGCATCGGCGCCGACCTCATCGCCACCATCGAGGGCTTCTCCCGGCGCGATGTCGACGAGTACGCCTCCCTCTCCCAGGAGCGTGCCGCCGCGGCATGGAAGGACGGCCGCTTCGAGAGGTCCGTGGTCCCGGTCCGCGACCGCAACGGCCTCGTCGTCCTCGACCACGACGAGCACATGCGCCCCGGCACCACCGCCGACAGCCTCGCCGCGCTCAAGCCCTCCTTCGCGGGCATCGGCGACATGGGCGGCTTCGACGCCGTGGCGCTGCAGAAGTACCACTGGGTGGAGAAGATCGACCACGTCCACCACGCGGGCAACTCCTCCGGCATCGTCGACGGAGCGGCGCTCGTCGCGATCGGCACGAAGGAGGTCGGCGAGCGCTACGGCCTGACCCCGCGCGCCCGCATCGTCTCGGCCGCGGTCTCCGGCTCCGAGCCGACCATCATGCTCACCGGCCCCGCGCCCGCCACCCGCAAGGCGCTCGCCAAGGCCGGACTGACGATCGACGACATCGATCTCGTCGAGATCAACGAGGCGTTCGCCGGTGTCGTGCTGCGCTTCGCCCGTGATCTGGACCTCCCGCTGGACAAGATCAACGTCAACGGTGGCGCGATCGCTCTGGGCCACCCGCTCGGCGCGACGGGCGCGATGATCCTCGGCACCGTCATCGACGAACTGGAGCGCCAGGACAAGCGGTACGGCCTCGTCACGCTCTGCGTGGGCGGCGGAATGGGCATCGCCACGATCGTCGAGCGCCTGTAGCGCCGCACGCACACTCCCGGGGCACGCGTACGTCCGGTGCGCGAGCCCGCTGCGGCGCAGCCGCGCGGACGTGTGCGTGACCGTCGCCGCGCGACGGGTCCGCCCGCGTCCTCACCACACCGTCAGGAGACTTCGCAATGACCCAGAGCACCACCATCCGCTGGGAGCAGGACGAGACGGGGATCGTCACCCTCGTCCTCGACGACCCCAACCAGTCCGCGAACACCATGAACCAGGCGTTCAAGGACTCGATCGCGGTCATCGCCGACCGGGCCGAGGCCGAGAAGGACTCGATCCGCGGCATCATCTACACCTCCGCCAAGAAGACCTTCTTCGCGGGCGGCGACCTCAAGGACATGATCAAGGTCGGCCCCGAGCAGGCCCAGCAGGCCTTCGACGCCGGTAGAGCCATCAAGAACTCCCTGCGCCGTATCGAGACCCTGGGCAAGCCCGTCGTCGCGGCCGTCAACGGCGCGGCGCTGGGCGGCGGTTACGAGATCGCGCTCGCCAGCCACCACCGCATCGCGCTCGACGCACCCGGCTCCAAGATCGGCCTGCCCGAGGTCACGCTCGGACTGCTCCCGGCGGCCGGCGGAGTCACCCGTACCGTACGGCTGATGGGCATCGCCGACGCGCTGCTGAAGGTGCTGCTGCAGGGCACGCAGTACTCGCCGCAGCGCGCCCTGGAGAACGGGCTCGTCCACGAAGTCGCCGCCACGCCCGAGGAGATGCTCGCCAAGGCGCGCGCGTTCATCGACGCCAACCCCGTCTCCCAGCAGCCCTGGGACGTCAAGGGTTACAAGATCCCCGGCGGCACCCCGTCCAACCCGCGCTTCGCGGCGAACCTCCCGGCCTTCCCGGCCAACCTCAAGAAGCAGACGGCGGGCGCCCCGTACCCCGCGCCGCGCAACATCCTGGCCGCGGCCGTCGAGGGCTCCCAGGTCGACTTCGAGACCGCGCTGACCATCGAGGCCCGGTACTTCACCGAGCTGGTCACCGGGCAGATCTCCAAGAACATGATCCAGGCGTTCTTCTTCGACCTCCAGGCCGTCAACTCCGGCGCCAACCGCCCCAAGGGCATCGAGCAGCGGCCGGTCCGCAAGGTCGCCGTCCTCGGCGCCGGGATGATGGGCGCGGGCATCGCGTACTCCTGCGCCCGCGCGGGCATCGACGTGGTCCTCAAGGACGTGACGGCCGAGGCGGCCCAGAAGGGCAAGGCGTACTCCGAGAAGCTGCTCGACAAGGCGCTCTCCCGGGGCCGGACCACCGAGGCCAAGCGCGACGCCCTGCTCGCCCGGATCACGCCGACCGCCGACCCCGCCGATCTCGCGGGCTGCGACGCCGTGATCGAGGCGGTCTTCGAGGACACCGCGCTCAAGCACAAGGTGTTCCAGGAGATCCAGGACGTCATCGAGCCGGACGCGCTGCTGTGCTCCAACACCTCGACCCTGCCCATCACCCTGCTCGCCGAAGGCGTCTCGCGGCCCGTCGACTTCATCGGTCTGCACTTCTTCTCGCCGGTCGACAAGATGCCGCTGGTCGAGATCATCAAGGGCGGGCGCACCGGCGACGAGGCGCTCGCCCGCGCCTTCGACCTGGTCCGCCAGATCAACAAGACCCCGATCGTGGTCAACGACTCGCGCGGCTTCTTCACCTCGCGTGTGATCGGGCAGTTCATCAACGAGGGCGTGGCGATGGTCGGCGAGGGCGTCGACCCCGTGTCGATCGAGCAGGCCGCGGCGCAGGCGGGGTACCCCGCCAAGGTGCTCTCGCTGATGGACGAGCTGACGCTGACCCTGCCGCGCAAGATCCGCAACGAGACCAGGCGCGCGGTCGAGGAGACGGGCGGCACCTGGGCCGGCCACCCGGCGGACGCGGTGATCGACCGGATGGTCGACGAGTTCGCGCGTCCGGGCCGCAGCGGCGGGGCGGGCTTCTACGAGTACGGCGAGGACGGCAAGCGGGCCGGACTGTGGCCGGGCCTGCGCGAGCACTTCGCGAAGCCGGACGTCGACGTCCCCTTCACCGACATGAAGGAGCGGATGCTCTTCTCCGAGGCGCTGGACTCCGTCCGCTGCCTGGAGGAGAACGTGCTGACGTCGGTCGCCGACGCCAACATCGGCTCCATCATGGGCATCGGCTTCCCGGCCTGGACGGGCGGCGTGCTGCAGTACATCAACGGCTACGAGGGCGGGCTGCCCGGCTTCGTCGCGCGCGCCCGTGAACTCGCCGAGCGCTACGGCGAGCGCTTCGAGCCGCCGGCGCTGCTTGTGGAGAAGGCGGAGCGCGGCGAGGTCTTCACCGACGCGTGACGCGTGACGCCCGATGCCCGGGCCGCGTTCAGCCCTCCCGGCCGAACGCGGCCCGCAGCTCTTCCTTCAACGACCGCTGAAAGGCGGTGACCAGCGCCTGCACGACCATCGGCTGCATATGGGCGGACAGCGACTTCATCGCGGCCACATGCTCGGGGTCCGACTCCCGCTCCCGGTACGGGTTCCACACCTCGTCGCGGAACAGCCGGGTGAGCTCGTGCGCGGCCGAGCGGGTGTGCTCCAGCAGGACGGTACGGGCGGCGAGGATCGTCTCGTGCGCGATGGGCACGTCGAGCAACTGCACACCGAGCCTCAGCAGCCCCGGGTCGAGCCGGTAGCCGTCCCCGGCGGCATCGCGCTCCAGGACGCCCATCGCCGCGAGCCGGTCGATGTCCTCCTCGCCGAGCGGCCGTCCCGCGCGTCGCTCCAGCTCGGCACGGGTCGCCTCCTCGGCCGAGTCCGGCGACCAGGAAGCCACCAGCGCACGGTGGATGGCGAGGTCGTGCGCGCTCAGGTCGGGCGGCAGCTGTTCCACATAACGCTCGATCGCGGCGAGCGTCATGCCCTGGTGCTGAAGCTCCTCGATGAGGGCGAGCCGGGACAGATGCCCCTGCCCGTAGTGCCCGACGCGACGCGGTCCGATGACCGGGGGCGGCAGCAGCCCGCGCGTGCTGTAGAAGCGAATGGTCCGCACGGTCACCCCGGCACGCGCAGCCAGCTCGTCGACGGTGAGCGTCGGCTCCTCGGTCTCGGTCGCCATGGTCTTCCTCGCCTCTCCCGACATCTACCCGGTGCAACAGTATTGCTGTCTCACCATTGTTGTGAAAGGCGCTGTACAGCGAAGGCCGATTGTCAGTGACCCTCTCTATGGTGGATGAATGCTCGAGATCGAATACGTACAGGGGGACGCCACCACGCCGCGGGGCAAGGGCGTGAAGCTGATCGCGCACGTCTGCAACGACCTGGGCGGTTGGGGCAAGGGTTTCGTGCTGGCGATATCGCGCCGCTGGCCCGCGCCCGAGGCGGCGTACCGCCGCTGGCACCGCGAGCGTGCGGGCAATGACTTCGGGCTCGGCGCCGTGCAGTACGTCCAGGTGGGACCGTATCTGTGGGTGGCGAACATGGTGGGGCAGCGGGGGATGCGGACCGGCAGCAAGGGCGTCCCGGTGCGGTACGAGGCGATCGACACGGCCCTCCGCGCGCTCGCCGAGAAGGCCGCGGAGCTGGAGGCCTCGGTTCATATGCCGAGGATCGGCTGCGGGCTGGCGGGCGGAAAGTGGTCCCGCGTCGAGCCGTTGATAGCTCAGCGGCTGACCGGCCGGGGAATACCGGTCACCGTGTACGACCATCAGGGGTGACAGGATGCCGTCCCGGGCGCAGGGCCGTCGGCGTGGCGCGCCCGCGTCGGTGGCGCGGCAGGCGTGCCCACCCCGGTGGGCACGCCCGCTCTCATCGCACGTCGTGCGTCAGTACACGTTCACGCCGTACACGCTCAGCGCTTCCCGTACCGGCTGGAAGATCGCCGAGCCATTGGTGCCGGAGCAGCCCGAGCTGCCCGAGTGGATGCCCAGGGCCACGGAACCGGCGAAGTGCGCGCCGCCGCTGTCACCGGCGGCAGAACACACGGTGGTGCGGACCATTTGGTAGACGGGCCCCTCGGGGTAGTTCACCGTGACGTTCACCGCGGTGACCCTCCCGGTGGTCACATGGGTGGTCGAGCCGCTCTTCCTGATGGCCTGGCCGACGATGGCATTGGCCGAGGTCACGATGTCCTGGTACGAGCCGTTGTACAGGTTGACCCTGCCGGCGGGCTGGGGGCTGGCGGACAAGTAGCGGACGATGCCGTAGTCGTTGGTCGGGAAGCTCGTGCCCGTGCGGATGCCGATGGGCATTCCACCTGACGTCGCCGACCAGCTGTAGGCCAGATTGGTGCAGTGGCCTGCCGTCAGGAAGTAGCGGGCCGTGCCCCTGGCGACGTTGAAGGCGGCCGAGCAGCGGTAGCCCCCGCCGTAGATTGCGTCGCCGCCCGACACCTCCTTCTTGAAGACGCCCGGCACGCGCGTGATCCGTACCGCCGCGCCGAGTCCTGCGCCCACGTTCCGCAGCTGGGTCATGGAGCGCACGGAGACCGAAGCGTCGGCCTCGACGGCGACCTGGTTGGTGGAGGGGTCGATGCCCCATGAGGTGCCGGTGATCTTCGCCTGGGTTTCGAGGGTGTCGATGGCGGCCCGGAGTTCCGTGGTGCTCCGCTCGACGAGCTTGGGGCGGGCGCCGGCGGCTTTCACCGCTTCGGCCGCGGCCGTATCGGTGACGGCGACGACCAACTCGCCCGTCGCGGCGTCGAGATACGACCCGGCGCTGTTGTCGTCGTCGAGTGCGCGTTCGAGGCTGCTGTCGATGGCGTACTGGGTGGCTGAGGCGGTGACGCCCGGTGTGGGTTCCGGGGCGGCACCGGCGGTGCCCGAGCCCAGGCCGACGGCGGGCAGGGAGATGAGGACGGAAAGGCAGATGCGCGCGCGGAGCGTGCGTCTCATGGGGGGCTTCTCCTTCGTACGAGTGCGCTGTGGGGGAGTGCCGAGAAGTGATGCGAAATGAAGCAGTCCGGTTGATCGATGTGGCATGGCCCTGTCATGTACACAGGAGTGTGGGAATACCGGAGCACCCTCCCGGCAAGGGGGGGTCAGGGATGGATCTGCACGGTGGCCGTGCTCAGCCGCCGGACCCCGTGCATCAGGGCGTGCTCGGCGGCCAACGCCACTTTATGTGCCTGCATCACTGTCAGCGCGGGGTCGACCACGATCGAGGTCTCCGCCCGCAGCCCGTGCCCGAGCCAGCGCATGCGCACGTCCCCCACAGCCCGTACGCCCTCGACATGGGACAACGCGTGCTCGGCCTCGTCGATCAGCGCCGGGTCGACCGCGTCCATCAGCCGGTGCCAGACCTCACGGGCCGCACCGCGCAGTACCAGGGCGATTGCCCCGGTGATCGCGAGCCCGGTCACCGGATCGGCCCACCGCCATCCGAGTGCAGCTCCGCCCGCGCCCAGCAGTACGGCCAGAGAGGTGAACCCGTCGCTGCGGGCGTGCAGTCCGTCGGCCACGAGCGCGGCCGAACCGATCCTGCGGCCGGTCCGGATGCGGGCCCGGGCCACCCACTCGTTGCCGGCGAAGCCCACCAGCGCGCCCCCCGCCACCGCGGCCAGATGACTGACCTCCTGCGGCTCGAACAGCCGTCGCAGCGCCTCGTACCCGGCGAAGAACGCGGACGCGGCGATCACCAGCACCACGAAGACGCCCGCCAGATCCTCGGCACGTCCGAAGCCGTAGGTGTAGCGGCGGGTGGCCGCCCGGCGGCCGAGGAGAAAGGCGAGGCCCAGCGGCAGCGCGGTGAGCGCGTCGGCCGCGTTGTGGACGGTGTCGCCCAGCAGCGCCACCGAGCCCGAGGCGGCCGCGATCACCGCCTGGACTGCGGTCGTCGCGGCGAGCACACCGAAGGAGAACCACAGCGTGCGCAGCCCCTGCGCCGACCCTTCCAGGGCCGCGTCGACGCGGTCGTGCGGAGCGTGATGGTGGTGACCACGGACGTGTCCGAACCCCGTCATGGTCACCACCGTGACACATCAACTAGCTTGCAGCCACTGCCGAAAAGCGGCCTCTGACCAGCTGCGAACGGCTCGCGACTACTGCCCGGACGCGATCACGGGGTAGTGGTCGCTGAGATTGGTGTACGTGTACGTCCTGCCCCAGCTGGAGACCGACCAGGGCGCGCTCTGCTCCTTGATCACCTCGTTGGTCCAGTCGGCCGGCTTCACGTGCCCGGCGCGGTGCAGGACGTAGTCGAGGTCCTCGCGCGGGTCGTCCGGGTAGCGGTAGTTCGCGATCGAGTTCTGCTCGGTGTCGAAGGAGTACGGGTGCCCGGTGCGGGTGTCGGCCCCCGTGAGCCCGGCGTCCGCGAGCATCGTGTTGTACTCCGGCGTCCGCGAGTCGACATTGAAGTCGCCCGCCACCAGGACCTGTTCGGAGGCGGGGATGTTCTTGCCGTCGAGGAAGGCGTCGATGGCCCTGAACTGGAGGCTGCGCATCTGCGCCGCCTCGCCCGCGTCGCAGCCGGGGTCGGTGGACTGCGCGTGCGTGCCCACGACATGGACCTTCGTGCCGTTCACATTCAGCACGACGTACACGAAGCCCTTGTTGGACCACCAGTCGGCACCGCAGGCGTCCTTGTAGACGTACTGCTCCTTGCGCACGATGGGCCACTTGCTGAGGATCGTCACGCCGCCGTCCTCGGGCGTCGTGGCCGAGTACGAACCGCCCGTCGCGTCCCAGCCGTCCTTGCTGCGCCCCATCACCGGGGTCTGGTACGGGTACTGGGCGGCGGCCTTCTGCTTGAGCGCGTCCGACGAGGAGTTGTCGAAGGCCTCCTGGACCACGACGACGTCCTTGCCCTGGAAGAACGAGGTCGCCGGTATCGCGGCGGCCCGGTGGTCCTGGCCCCAGTTGGGGTACAGCGTCTTGCTGAAGAGGAAGGTGTTGTACGTCAGCACCTTCAGGGGCGGGGTCGCCGCCTCGGCGGCGGAAGCCGCCGGAGCCGTCCCGGTCAGGACGGCGGCGGCGAGCGCGGTGGACACAGCTGCGCCAGGGATTCGGCGGAGCACGGAGTGCGGCACAGGAACTCCCAATTCAGGTGGGGGGTACGACCGGCGCGGCACATCAAATCAGCCAGAGTTACCTCCTGGTAATGACCAGGTGCCCACTTTCTTTCCACAACCTCACGATCACACCAACTCCCCGGCGCCCGGCTCGCGACACTACGATGGTGAACATGACCGGGGCCGTGTCAGATCCCGTACCACCACCGCCCGGCGGAGTGCTGTGGTCCGTCGTCGGCGACATCCGCGAGCTGCTCATGCTGCCCGCCGCCCTCGCCCTCCAGGTCGCCCACCCCGCCGTCGCCGCGGGCGTCGACGAGTACTCCGTCTTCCGTACCGACCCCTGGGGCCGCGGTGAGCGCTCCCTGCGCTCGCTCCAGCTGTGGGTGTACGGAGGTGAAGCGGCGGCCGACGAGGGGCGCAGGCTCCGCGAGCTCCACAAGGCGATCCGGGGCACCGACTCCCACGGCCGCCGGTACCGGGCGCTGGATCCCGAGTGCTACTCCTGGGTCCACGCCACCGGCTTCCCCGTCTTCCGGCACGCGCTGCGCTATCTGGCGCGCCCGCTCACCGCGGCGCAGGAGCAGCAGCTGTACGCCGAGTGGCTCCAGGTCGGCCGGATCCTCGGCATCGAGGAGCGGGACATGCCGCAGACGGTCGAGGAGTTCTGGCCGTACTTCCGCAAGAGGCTCGCCGAGGAGGTGGAGGAGACGGCCGTCGTACGCGAACTGGTCGCCCTCGACGTGACCTTGCCGCCTCCCGACCGCGGGCCGCGGGCCGTCAGGGTGCTGCTCGCGATGCTGTGGCCGATGCTGCTTCCGTCGTTCGTCCGCTTCCGCCGCTTCCTCACCATCGGGCTGATGCCGCCCGAGGCGCGCGACGCGATCGGTCTGCAGTGGACCGCGGAGCAGGAGCGCGCACTGCGCAGATTCGCCCGGGTCGTACGGGCCGTGGTTCCCGTACTGCCCGAGCGACTGCGCTACCTCCCGATCGCGCGCGAGGCGCGGCGTGCCGCCGGACTCAGCCGGTCAGTCCGCCGCGTGCGATGACGCGGCACGCCCGCGGGCCGCTCGGTGCAGCCGCGGCGGGCGTCAGGCCGAGGCGCGCCGCACCAGTGTCGTCGGGGTGATCACGGAGGCGGGGGCGCCGGAGCCCGGTTCGCCCTCGTTCAGGACGCGCATCAGCAGCCGTACCATCAACCGGCCCATGCCCTCGATGTCCTGACGGATCGTCGTCAGCGGTGGATCGGTCGACTCGACCACCGAGGCCATGTCGTCGAAACCGACCAGCGCCACATCCTCCGGCACCCGCCGTCCCTGTTCCCGCAGTGTCCGCAGGGCACCCGACGCCATCAGATCGTTCGCGGCGAAGACGGCGTCCAGCTCCGGGCGGCGGTCGAGGAGCTCGGCCATCGCCCGGGCGCCGCTCGCGGCGGTGAAGTCGCCCTGGCAGACAAGACCGGGATCGGCGTCCAGCAGAACGTCGCGGTAGCCGTCGATCCGGTCCGTCGCGGAGGTCTGGTCGCGCGGGCCCGCGATGTGCGCGATCTGTTCGCGGCCGAGAGAGACGAGATACCGCACGGCCTCGCGTGCGCCGCCGCGGTTGTCGCAGTCGACATAGGGGACGGCGGACTCGGCGGCGGCGCCGGGCCAGCCGGGGCGGCCGCCGAACACGGTCGGAACCTTCACCCGGCGGATGATGGAGGGCAGTTCGTCGTCGTTGTGCAGCGAGAAGGCCAGCGCGCCGTCGACATGGCCGCCGCCGAGATAGCGGGCGATCCGGTCGTAGTCCCCGGGACCCTCCACCCACAGCAGTACCAGCTGGGAGTCGTACGCCGTCAGCTCACGGCTGATGCCCCGCACCTGCTGCTCGAAGAAGGGGTCCGAGAAGATCCGGAACTCCGGCTCGGCGATGATCACCGCGATCGCGCCGTTGCGCCGGGTGACCAGCGTGCGGGCCGCGTGATTCGGTACGTACCCGAGTTCCTCGACCGCCTGGCGCACCTTGTCGACCAGCGGCGGTCTGACCCCCGCGCCGCCGTTGACGACCCGCGATGCCGTGGCCCGGGAGACACCGGCGCGAGCGGCGACGGCTTCCAGAGTGGGGCGGGAGCCAGTGGTCTGCTCGGGCAAGGCGGGTGCTCCTCGTCTGCGTCATTCAGCCGCGTGGGACGTACAGGGTATCCGGTCCCGGCGATCGGCTGAGAGCGCTCCCACCCGCGGTGTCCCGAGGTGAACGGCGTCGCAGTCCCGGCCTGGGACCGCGACGCCGCACGCGGGCACCTCAGTTGTGGTCGTGATCGTGATCGTGATCGTGGATCGAGTTCGTCGCGGCGATCTTCTTCCACGACGCGGGCCGGGCGGGCTCCACGTCCGCCCGCGCGATCCGCGCCCCGGCAGCCGCAGGAGCGCCCGGCTTCGACGGCTGGTAGAGCCAGGTGTCGAAGAGCCCGGCCAGCGGCTTGCCGGAGATCTTCTCGGCGAACTTCACGAAGTCGCCGACCTTGGCGTTGCCGTAGGCGTGCTCGGCCGGCCAGCCCTTGAGGATCGCGAAGAAGTCCTTGTCGCCGACTTCGGTGCGCAGCGCCTGCAGCGCCAGCGCACCCCGGTCGTACACGGCGATGTCGAACTGCTTGTCAGCGCCCGGGTCGCCCGGCTTGACCGTCCAGAAGGCGTCGTCGGCCGGGTGCTGTGCGTAGACCCAGTCCGCGAGCTGCTGCGCCGTGCCCTCGCCCTCCTTCTCCGACCACAGCCACTGGCTGTACCGGGCGAAGCCCTCGTTGACCCAGATGTCCTTCCAGCCGTGGACGGAGACGCTGTCGCCGTACCACTGGTGGGCCAGCTCGTGGACGACCACGGAGACATTCGCGCCGTTCGCGAACTGGCGCGGGCTGTAGAACGGGCGGGTCTGCGTCTCCAGCGCGTAGCCACTCTTCACGTTGGGGACATAGCCCCCGAGCGCGTTGAACGGGTACGGGCCGAAGACCTCGGTCAGCCATTCGGCGACCTCACCGGTCCGCTCGACGCTCGCCCGCGCAGCCCCCGCGTTGTCGCCGAGATCCTTGCTGTACGCATTGAGGATCGGCAGCCCGTCGGCCGTCTTGTCCGTCGTGATGTCGAACTTCCCGACGGCGAGCGTGGCCAGATATGACGCCTGCGGCTTGTTGGAGCGCCAGTTGTAGCGGGTCCAGCCGAGCTTCGAACTCTGCGACTGCAGTACGCCGTTGCTGATGGCCTGGGTGCCGTCAGGCACCGAGACGGAGATGTCGTACGTCGCCTTGTCCAGCGGGTGGTCGTTGCTGGGGAACCACCACACGGCCGAGTCCGGTTCCTGGGCCGCGACGCCGCCGTCCGGGGTGCGGTGCCAGGCGGTGTATCCGCCGATGCTCAGCTCGGACGGCTTGCCCGCGTAACGGACCACCACCGAGACGGATTTGCCCTTCTCCAGCGGTGCGACAGGAGTGATGACCAGCTCCTGGTCGCCCTCCTTGGCGAATGTCGCCTTCTTGCCGTTGACCCGGACCTCCTTGACGTTCAGGCCGAAGTCGAGGTTGAAGCGGCTCAGATTCTGCTGGGTGGTGGCGAGAATCGTCGCCGTGCCCTCCAGCAGATCGGTCTTCGGCTGGTAGGTGAGCCTGAGGTCGTAGTGGGATACGTCGTATCCGCCGTTTCCGCTGGCCGGGTAGTAGGGGTCGCCGATGCCCGGTGCGCCCGGCGAGAAGTCCGCGGCCGATGCCGGGATCGCCAGCACGAGAGAGGCCGCGAGCGCGCTCGGGACGATGAGTCTGCGGTGCACGGATGCTCCAAGTCGTGGGGGGTGATGATCACTTGGACCCTATGCAGAGGCCGGGCTCTCAGTCAGGAGCGAAGCTCGGCCTTTCACGGGATCGCCATTCGGCCGACATGAACCCGGGTGTCCCAGTCGTCACTTTGATGCCCTGATGGCCCTCTGTCGCAAGGGAGTTGGCCGGAGTACCTTCCGCCCATGCCGATACGCGCGCGGGGCACCCGCTTGACGTGCAGATCGCTGGTGGTGGCGGCTTCGGCTGCCCTGATGGCCATGACCCTGGCCCCGACGGGCGCCCAGAGCACGCCCTTGCGGGAGAGCAGGCCCGTCTACTCGTACGAGAACGCGATACGCGAGTCCGTGTGGGTCGACACGCGTCTTGACGGTGACGGAGACGGCAGGACCGACCGTGTCGCCGTGGACATCGTCCGGCCGCGGGAGCCTGCCCAGCAGGGCCGGAAAATCCCCGTGATCATGGACGCGAGTCCGTACTACTCCTGCTGCGGACGCGGCAACGAGAGCCAGAAGAAGACCTACGACGCGAACGGCAACGTCGTACAGATGCCGCTCTACTACGACAACTTCTTCGTCCCGCGCGGCTACGCCTTCGTCGGCGTCGATCTGGCGGGAACCAACCGCTCCGACGGCTGCGTCGATGTCGGCGGCCGCTCCGACGTCCAGTCCGCGAAGGCCGTCGTCGACTGGCTGAACGGCCGCGCACGCGGCTACACCACCCGCACCGGCCGTGCACCCGCCCGGGCCGGCTGGACCACCGGCGACACCGGGATGATCGGCAAGAGCTACGACGGCACCATCGCCAACGGCGTCGCGGCGACGGGAGTCGAGGGGCTGAAGACGATCGTCCCGATCGCCGCCATCTCCTCCTGGTACGACTACTACTTCGCCAAGGGCGCCCCGCTCTACGACTCCGGACCCGAATGGCTCTCCGACTATGTCGAGAGCCCCGAGGCCCGCGCCCGCTGCCAGGCAGTCCAGAAGCGGCTGGTCGACGAGGCTCCGCGCACCGGTGACCTGACCCGGCTGTGGAGCGAGCGCGACTACGTCCGCACCGCTGACAACGTCCGCGCCAGCGTCTTCGCGGTGCACGGCATGCAGGACCTCAATGTCCGCAGCAAGCACTTCGGCCAGTGGTGGGACGCCCTCGCCGACCGGGGCGTGGAGCGCAAGGTCTGGCTCTCACAGACCGGGCACGTCGACCCGTTCGACTTCCGCCGGGCCGAGTGGACCAGGACCCTGCACCGCTGGTTCGACCACTATCTCCTCGGCTACGACAACGGCATCGACCGCGAGCCGATGGCCGACATCGAGCGCGCCCCCGACCAGTGGTCCACCGACCGGGTCTGGCCGCCCCGGGTCACCGGCACCACCAGCCTCCGTCCGGGCAAGGGCACTGCGGCAGGCGTCGGCACCCTCGCGCTGACCCCCGCACGTCCCGGCGCGACCGAGACGTTCACCGACGACCGGACGCTGGACGAGACCGACTGGGCCGCGGCGATCGACACGTCGACGCCCGCCAAGGCCGGATTCCTCACCAAGCCGCTCGGCCGCGATCTGCGGATCTCCGGCTCCTCCAAGGTGACGATCACCGCGACCCCGTCCACCACCAGTGCCCATCTCTCCGCGGTCCTCATCGACTTGGGTCCCGACACCATCCGCGACTACGCGGCGGCGGGCGAGGGAATCACCACTCTCACCGACCGCACCTGCTGGGGAGCGAGCACGCCGGGCGACAGCCCCTGCTTCAAGGAGACCAAAGCACGCACGGCCGCCGTCGACTACACGGTCTTCAGCCGAGGCTGGGCCGATCTGGGCAACTACGCCTCCGACGCCACGGGCCGCCCGCTGACCCCCGGCACGGCGTACACCATCACTCTCGACCTGCATGCCAGTGACCATGTCGTCCCGGCCGGGCACCGGCTCGCACTGATCGTCGGCGGCACGGACAGGGATCTGATCGACCCGCCCGCGAGCGCTCCGACGCTCACCCTCGATCTGGCCCGTACCTCGGCGAAGCTGCCGATCGTCGGCGGTGCCCCCGCCTTCGTACGCGCCACAGCGGGCTCCACCGCGTCCGCCGCCCCGAGCGAGTCGCGCCTGAGCGGTGTGGCCGAGCCGCGCAGGATCCGCCCGATCCCGGGAGGCAGCGGCCGATGATCTCCCGTGCCCGCACCATGGCCCTCACGGTCACGGCCGCCGCGCTCGCGCTGCCGTTCGTCTCCGCCCCGGCCGAGGCGGCGCACAGCGTGCCGCGCACCGGCTTCGAGACCAGCAAGGGCGCGCGCTGGACCGGGCAGCCCGAGGAACAGACCTTCCTCGCCGCCGTCGACCGGGGCAGCGAGCGGGTCTCGGTCGGCCGGATCGGTACGACGAAGCAGGGCCGGCCGCTCCAGCTCGTACGGATCGGCTCCCGGCACGCGCCGACCACCGTGCTGCTGATCTGCACGCAGCACGGGGACGAGCCCTCGGGCCGGGAGGCCTGTCTGACCACGATCCGCGATCTCGCGTACGCAAGGGACAGCGACACCCGCAGGCTGCTGTCCCGTACGAGGATCCTCGTCGTCCCCACCGCCAACCCGGACGGACGGGCCGCCGACACCCGCGAGAACTCCGACGGCCTGGACATCAACCGCGACCACATCGCCCTGAAGACCGCCGAGGCGCGGGCGATGGCCGCGGTGATCCGAGACCAACGCCCGGACGTGGTCTACGACTTGCACGAGTACGGCGCGACCCCTCCGTACTACGACAAGGACCTGTTCGACCTCTGGCCGCGCAATCTGAACACCGACGCCAAGGTCCACGAGGAGTCACAGACGCTCTCGCGGGACTATGTCCGCCCGGCCGCACACGAGGGCGGCTTCAGTACGGGCACCTACGGCATCTGGACCGACCCGGTCACGGGCGACCCCGTCAAACAGACCGCGGGCGACGGCCAGGAGCGCATCCTGCGCAATGCCTCGGGCGTCAAGAACGCCCTGGGACTGCTCATCGAGAGCCGCGTCGACCCCATGACACCCGAGGAGAAGGCCGATCCCGCACTGAACAACCGCCGCCGTGTCAGCAGCCAACTGGACGCCCTGGGCGGACTGTTGGCCTTCGCCGACGAACGGCGCGGCCGGATCGGGGCGGTGACCGCGGAGGCCAGGACGGCCGGATTCAAGGATCGTGGCCCGGTCTATCTGGGCGGCGCCGACAACGATCCTGCGACCCCGGAGGAGACCCTCGCTGACCCGCCCTGCGGCTATCGCCTCGACGGCGCGCAGTACGCGGACGTCAGGGACGAACTGGCCCTGCACGGCGTCGCGTCGAGACCGGACGGCGACGGGGCCTTCGTACCGCTGCGGCAGTCCCAGCGCGAGCTGATCCCGCTGCTGCTCGATTCCCGTGCGACATATCACCTCACCTCGGGGCTGGCGGTGGCCACGTGCTGAGGCCGGTTGACCAAACGAGCGGCTGACGCCGAGCGGTCTCACATCGACATCGCCCGCCCCGGGACACTTCGGGGCGGGCGATGCGGCTGTGCGCCCCACTCCGGTCACCGTGCGGCCAGCGCCGCCGCAGACTCCGCGCAACCCCAGGCGACCGTCACTCCGGCGCCGCCGTGGCCGTAGTTGTGGACCAGCAGCCCGCCGCCGGGCAGTTCCTCGGCCTCGATGCGCACGCCGCTCTTCCGCACCGGACGCAGCCCCGCCCGGTGTCCGAGGATCCGCGCCCCCGCGATCTGCGGGCGAATGCGCGCACACCGCTCCACGATCTCCTCGGCCGTCGCCGGATCCGGCGTGAGCCGCCAGTCGTCCTCCTCCGCCGTGCCGCCCAGAATCAGCCGGCCCGGCTGAGGGAAGAAATGCGTCGTCTTCGCGGAAGCGTGGTCTGCCGCGGTGAACCACTCCTCGATGCCCGGATTCTCCACCAGCACCAACTGCCCGCGCACGGACCTCAGCCGGGCGTCCCCGACCAGCTCGCGCGCGCCGAGCCCCGCGCAGTTGACCACGACCCGTGCCCGGTCCGACGCCTCGGCCAGAGTCTTCACCGTACGCGTCACGAGCGTGCCGCCCGCCGCCTCCAACCGCCGTCGCAGCCAGCCCAGATGAACCGGCATGTCGATCAGCGGAAGCCTGGCCCACAGCCCGTTCCCGTACCCCTCGGGCAGCTCGTCGGCGCGCGCCTCGCGCAGGCCCGCCACCTCGGCGGCCCACGGTCCCAGACCCGACAGCCGCTCATGGGCGTGCACGCCCGCGACCAGGCGCACGCCCGTCTCCTCCGGGTCGCCCGCCAGCTGCTCGTACACCCGCAGCGAGGCGAGCGACCATGCGCCGACGCACTCCAGCGGCTCGACGCGGTACGGCCACCACAACGCGCCCGCCATCGCCGATGTCGTCTCCTGCGGCGCGTCCCGCGTCCACACCTGTACGCGGTGGCCACTCTCCGCAAGCACGATCGCCGTCGTCAGCCCTATGACCCCGCCACCCACCACCAACACGTCGCCGCTCATGACGGGACCGTACCCAATGGCGGGCGCCGTGCTCAGAACGGGTCATAGGTGGGGATACTCAGGACATGTCTGCCGTGTACGCGACTTTCGAGCTGTCGCCGGCGACGCGGGTCGGGGGAGTCCTCGCGGATGGTGGCCACCAAGTGCACCGGGACTTCATGGACTTCATCGTCGACGGGCGGCCGCTGCTGTTCCAGCTCAGCGACCTCGACGCCGTCTCTCCGCTGGCTGCCGACATACCCCCGGCGATACTCACCGTCCAGCTGCGTACCCTGTTGCTCGAAGCGCCGGCGCCGCTGGCGGACGGGCGCTGTGTGATCTACGGCTGCCCCGAGTGCGAGAGCATCGAGTGCGGCGCGGTGACCGCCGTCATCGAGTGCGACGGTGACGACGTCGTCTGGCGGGACTTCGCCTGGCAGACGTCCGAGGCGGCGGACCTGGAACTCAACGGCTACCACGGGATAGGGCCGTTCCGCTTCCGCGGCGATGCGTACCGCGCCGAGCTCGAACGCCTGCTGCCGGACGGCGACGCCGCACCGCCCCCGCGCCGCCGGGTCCTGCTCATCGGCGCGCGCGTCGACGTACTGGCCAAGCTGGCCGCCGCCCTGCGGACCATCGGCATCGGCGCGGACATCACCCAGGACGCGACCGCGATCCACGCGGACGAGCTTCTGGGTTACGGCGCGGTCGCCTTCGGCCGCGCGGTCGGCGAACCCGAACGCGCGGCGGTTCGGGCGGCGTTCGAGGCGGCGGGCGCGGACGCGGTGTACGTGGACGGACTCGCCCCCATCATCCCCCTGCTGGTCGCCCAGATAGAACACGCGCTGGACCGCAGCCCGCCGGAACGCCGGAGACTGATCAGCCTGACGGCGTCGGCGAGGCTGGCACACGTGGAGGTGACCTCGACGTGCCGGGTACAGCTGGTCGCGTACCGCCTGGACCGGCTGTACCGCACCCACACGAGGGAGGTGTTCGACGGGGTGCTGGACCCGGGCGGGCACCGGATTCCGGTGGAGGGGCGGGCGGTGCGGGGGCGGTCGTTCCTGGTGGGGCGGACGATGGGGGGCGTGGTGGTGGCGCCGGTGGTGGGGTGAGGTTCTTTCCCCCCACCCCGCCCCTTCCTGTAACTGGGCGCGGACAGGGCGGTGTTCGCCGGGTGGGCCGTTAGGACTCAGCGGTTGGGTTCACGGCCATGTCTTGAATGGCTGACCCCACCACAGAGCCCCCGTTGGTCGTCACCCTCATGAGAGCGGCGGGCGCGGGGGCTTTCGTCGTGCCCGAACATCACGTAGAAGTTCGTGCAAGTTGCTGGCGCGCAGCGGCCGTGCGATCCAAGCTCAGCCATGTCGATCGTCACCTGAGGCCGAGGAGGCCACCATGACGCTGCACCGGCTGGGCAAGGACCCGGAGAGCCCCAACAACGGCTCTCCGACGGTGTACTTGGACGATGAGACCGGGAACTACATCCTGCAAGGGTGGCGCGTGACGGACGCTGAGCGCCTGGCGCAGATGAACATCCCGGATCATGAAACGGTGATCGAGTTCCCGAGGCGCATGATGGAGTTCTTCCCGGAGGTGAGCGGTGGCGACGGAGCCGACGTTTGAGGATCTGTTCCGCTCCGCTCAACACGGCGCGTATCACTTGGAGATGAGGGACGCGTACGGGCTCGATGGCGACTTCCAGGAGTGGACTTCGGGCCACCGGTTCGATCCTGCGGAGCGTTGGTCATGGTGGATCGATCTCGTCTCGGCGTCGGTGGCCCGTGGCGTGGACGTACACCGAGCGCGCATCGTCTCCGAACCGATCTCCCCATACGTGCGGTATGAGTACGAGCTGACCAGCGGGCACAACGTCAAGGCCGGCGAGGCCGTACGTTGGCTACCTCGCCGGCGAGCATCCGACCTGGCGCTGCCTGGTAACGACTTCTGGCTGTTCGACGGTACGTCGGTCCTGTTCAACCACTTCGCAGGGGACGGAACGATGACCGGCGAAGAGCTGGTCACTGACCCTGCCGTGGTGGAGCTGTGCGTGGCCGCGTTCGCCGCTGCATGGGAACGCGCTACCCCGCACGAGGAGTACCGGCCGGTCTGACAGCACGTATCCGGAACAGTCGAACGTGACTTCATCGTCCAGCGTCCAGCAAGCCCGAGAGGCTCTCGGCAAGCGGCTGCGTGAGATCCGGAAAGATTCCGGACTGACAGGGCGGGAGCTTGCCTCTCGGGCCGGTTGGCATGAAAGCAAGTGCAGCCGTATCGAGAATGGCCGCACCCCACCGTCAGACGACGACCTGCGCGCGTACACGCTGCACTGCGGTGCCGCGGACCAGACGGCCGACCTGATTGCCACCGCGCGCAACATCGACGGCGCATATGTCGAGTGGCGGCGCATGGAACGGTCCGGGCTGCGCCGTGCGCAGGAGTCGGTCATCCCGCTGTGGGAGCGAACCCGGCACTTCCGTGCCTACTCGTCATGGCTCATCCCAGGACCGCTCCAGACACGCGCATACATCGAGGCACTGCTCAGAGCGATTCGGGACCGTCGCGCGCTGCCCGACGACCTAGAGGAAGCCGTTCAAGTCCGCGTGGACAAGCAGCGAGTCTTGCACGAAGGGCCACGCCGCTTCGCTGTGATCCTGGAGGAGGGCGCCCTACGGCACCGGATCGGCGGCGCCGCGACCATGGCCGGTCAACTTGGTCACTTGCTCTCCCTGGCCACGCTGCCGAACGTGAGCCTGGGCGTGATCCCGCTCAGCGCGGACCGTACCGCACTGTGGCCTGTCGAAGACTTCTGGATCTTCGATGACGCCCAAGTCAACGTCGAGTTGGTCTCCGCCTTCCTAACGGTCACGCAGCCGCACGAGGTTGGCATGTACGCCCAGACCTTCGTTGATCTGGCCGACTTGGCGGTCTACGGTGCCGCTGCACGCGCGCTGATCACGTCGGCAATCGACTCTCTCGGGTGAGCGTGCGCAAGTTCGTGCATGTTCGTTGAGGTTGGCTGTCCGTCGTTCCTAGCGTTGTCGCCATCAGGATGACGCCCGCGAGGGGACGGCCCCATGACTCACCCAACGACGTATCCCGGTCCGCCTGTTAAACTACCACGGAGACTCAACGCCGATCCTCCCCCTGTTGCTGGCTGCGATGTGTGCGACGCACTGGACAAGGAACGCAGCGGGGCACGCGCCGTGGGCAACGGGTCGAAGGTCTCTGACTGCAACGTCGAGATTCGCAGCCACCCACACGAACAGCGCTGCTCATGATCCCCATGGCGCAGTACAAGGGTTTACGCGCTGAGGCGGAGCACACGGCAGCGCTGTTGCGTGCAGCCCTCATGCGCGCCGGAATCCCGGAGGACGCTGCGCGTTCGTGCCCTGGTGACGGGCAGGGGACGCGCGTACGTGGAAGTCGGGGCGCTCCCGATCAGCTCAGTGGTGAAGCTATTGAACGCACTTCCCTTGGCCTTGCCCGACGGCGACATCGACGGTGGCCGCGCCCTGCCCGGTGAGGCGTTCGGATGAGCCGTGCCATTTTGCGCCACGTGCGCCATACGATCCGGCACGAGCCCGAGGGCGGAGTCACGTACGAAGCGTTCTGCGTCATGTCCGGCTGTGGCGAGACATCCGGTCTCCAGGAGGCCCAGGAGTCGACTCAGGACTGGCGCCTATGCCACACCGGCCGCACCGGCCATGACCTTTTCCGTCGAGTCGCGACTGATCACGCCCGTGTGACGCGGGACGAGTAGAGCTGCGGCACGCCCAGGACGGCCCGGCTCAGTGCGTCGGGCTGCTCCGTCTTTGCGTACATCCTCGTGACGCATGGACGGGGCCTCGGGTCATGCCGAAGTTCTTGAGCACGCCCACTTTTTGACATCGTTTTATGGGCAAGATCCAGCGTCGATCCGGCTCCGATCCCCCGCCAACCGATCTTGCTCAACAATCGGTCGATAGATGAGCGCCGTGCGAACGAGTCGTGTGTTCGCGAACATGCGCGGCGCCTTTCGGGCACCCGTGCGATTGTGCGGTCTGCGGGTTATTGGTCCCGGCGCTACTGATCGGCATGTTGCTGATGGTGGTCGGAGCCAGCGGTGCTCGGGGAGGACGACACGGCGTGGGGCTGAGGCGTTGCCGCCGGAGTCGGGGGCGTGGTCCCGCTGTGGTGAATCCACAGGAGATGTCCTGCCAGCAGCACCGTGCCTCCCAGCAGCCAGGGCGGCGCGCCTGACGGAAGGACACCAATGATCAAGCCGGTGAGCGCTCCCACCAGTTGCAGAGCGAGAGACTGGACGGACAGCGCGGTGGCCCGGCCCGAACTTGGGACACGGCGGTGCAAGAGGTCCTTTCCGCTCGGCCCCGCCGCGCCGAGCCCGACGTAGACCAGGCCGTAGCCGATGGCCGCGAGGACAATGGGGCCCACTCCTGTGAACGCTGCGGTGGCGCCGAGCAGAAGCAGGCCGCACGCGCTCGCGCCGAGGCTCACCATGACCGCACGCTCACCACTGCCTGCAAGCCGAGCCGTCAGCGGTGCAAGGTGGCTGCCGATACCCGCGCAGATGAATCCGGCGCAGGCGAGTGCGGCAAAGAGCACCGCCCCCGACTCCGATGTGCCCGTGAGGGCCGCGGCACGGCCCGGCGTGAGCAGTTCGATCGCGGCCAGGGCGCTGCCGGCGGCCCCTGCGCTGAGGAACACCCGGCGGACCAGCGCATCGCGGCCCCCCAGTCGCAGTCCGCCCACGACGGTGGCCGGGATGCCTCGGAGTACGTCGGGCAGGGTGGCTGCCGGTCGGGGCGGCTCCCGCAGAGCGGTCAGGACATACAGCACGAAGGCGATCTCGACTGCTGCGCCCAGCAGCATCGGGACGGAAAGGGGCAGCACCAGCTCGGACGTTGCTTCGCTCAGTCTGGCGCCGAGGTCGGGGCCGAGGCCGAGCAGCCAGGGAAGGGCGCCGCCGAGCAGGGTGCCCGTGGCGAGCGCGGCGGATGTCGCGGAGCCGCCGCGGGCCAGTCCGGTGCGCAGTTCGGCGTCGGGGCCGGAGTGCGTCTGGACGGTGTCGACGTACCAGGCTTCGGCCGGTCCGCTGGACAGGGCACGGCCCGCGCCCATGAGGGCCATGCCGAGGCCGAGCAGCCAGGGAGCAGTGCCCAGGCCCACGAGGGTTAAGGCGGCCAGGTTCAGCAGGCCGGCGGCGGCCAGAACGGCGCGGCGTCCGAGGACGTCGGACAGTCCTCCGGTGGGCAGTTCCAGCGCGGCGGCGGTGAGGGAGTGTGCGGCGAAGAAGCCCGCGATGGCCGCCATGGCCGTGCCGCGCTCGATGAACAGCAGGATCAGGGGGGCAATGCTCAGTCCCAGCGGCAGCCAGAACAGAACGCAGACCGTGATGTAGCGGCGGCGTGCGGTGCGTATGCCCAGCGGCCCGGTCATGACGCGTCCTCGGTGTCTGTCCCCGCAGGGGCAGAGGCGTCCGCCGCAGTGGCGGGGTCGCACGGTGCCAAGGGCAGCCCGGCAGTGAGGAATACGACCTGCGCTGCGCGCGGATCTTCTGCGTCGCGGGTAGTCAGTTCCTCCAGCTTCCGGCCAAGCACCTCCCAGAGTTCGGTGAGCGACTCGGGGGTCAGGCGGGGCATCAGGTCGTTGATTCCGGACGGCTCCACCCACTCCTGGCCCAGCCGCCCATCGGCGATGTCGGCCTCGTGCCGGGCGAGAGATGCCTCCAGGTGCTCGATCTGGGCCCGGCGCGACAGGCTGACCCAGGCGCGGCTGCCCGGCGCGGCCTCCATTGCCTTGTTGCTCCAGGAGGTCACGGAGTGCACCGCCTGCCAGCGGCGCTCCCGCCCGTCACGGTGCTCGGCCTCGGCGACGAACGCGTACTTCGCCAGCACCCGCAGGTGATAACTGGTGGAAGCGGATGACTCCGCAGTCCTGACCGCGAGTTCGCTCGCGGTGGCCGGGCCGTCCTGCCGCAGCATCCCGAGCAGCCGGATGCGCAGAGGGTGCGTGAGGGCTTTCAGGGCTGCTGCGTCCCGCTCGGGATCGAGTACGCGTTTCTGCTCTTCGCTGACCATGACGGGAGGGTAGAGCGATCTGAGGACTTTCCAAAAGTATTTTTGCAGAAATTCCTTTGGAAAGTTTGCTGGTAGCCGGGATCGCGTCAGTGACGGGACTGGACAGCCTTGCGTGTCCGCACCTTCCTCGGCCGGCTTCTCATCGCCCGCTGTACGGGGGCTGGGCACGGTGACCGCGGTGAGGTTGAGGCGGGCGGCCATACCGAGGTTCACCTCGCCGTACGGGCGCACATGGGACCAGAACAGCGGGGTCAAGGCGCCGGTCGGCAGGCGCAAGGAGGGGTCGGCCCACTCCGGCTCGCCCAGGACGTCCTGGAGCATCGGGGTGCTCACGTAGACCAAGGCGGTTCTTACCAGCACCCCGACACCCCGCCCCCGAGCCCTGCCGCAGCGGCCCACCCCCCCACCGCCCCCACAACCACCCCCACCCCCGCCGCTAGGATCGCCCCCTGATGACCGCAACCCTCGTCGCCAAAGAACTCGCCGCCGGGCACGGCGACCGCTCGCTCTTCTCCGGGCTCGACCTCGTCGTCGCGCCCGGCGACGTGATCGGTCTCGTCGGAGTCAACGGCGCCGGCAAGTCGACCCTGCTGCGTCTGCTCGCCGGGCTCGACCGGCCCGAGCAGGGCGAGCTGAGGCTGTCCCCGCCCACGGCCACCGTCGGGCACCTCCCGCAGGAGCCCGAGCGGCGGCCCGGGGAGAGCGTGCGGGACTTCCTCGCTCGCCGGACGGGTGTCGCCGCCGCCCAGCTCGCGATGGACGAGGCGACCCAGGCGCTCGTGGACGGCGCGCCCGGCGCGGACGACGCGTACGCCGACAGCCTGGAGCGCTGGCTCGCTCTCGGCGGCGCGGACCTCGACGAGCGCGCCGAGGAGGTCGCCGACAGCCTCGGTCTGACCGTCGGGCTCGACCTGCCGATGACCGCGCTCTCCGGCGGCCAGGCGGCCCGCGCGGGCCTCGCCTCCCTGCTGCTGTCGCGCTACGACGTCTTTCTGCTCGACGAGCCGACGAACGATCTCGACCTGGACGGCCTGGACCGTCTGGAGACCTTCGTGCAGGGACTGCGCGCCGGGACGGTCGTCGTCAGCCATGACCGCGAGTTCCTGACCCGTACCGTCACCAAGGTCCTGGAACTCGATCTCGTACAGCAGCAGATCACCCTGTACGGCGGCGGATACGCGGCGTATCTGGAGGAGCGGGAGACCGCCCGCCGCCACGCTCGCGAGGACTTCGAGGAGTACGCCGACAAGAAGGCCGCGCTCGAAGGGCGCGCCCAGATGCAGCGGTCCTGGATGGACAAGGGCGTCAAGAACGCCCGCCGCAAGGCGACCGACAGCGACAAGCTCGGCCGTAAGTTCCGCAGCGAGGCGAGCGAGAAGCAGGCGGCGAAGGCGCGCCAGACGCAGCGCATGATCGAGCGGCTCGACGCTGTGGACGAGCCCCGCAAGGAGTGGGAGCTGCGGATGGAGATCGCCTCCGCCCCGCGCTCCGGCTCCGTCGTCGCGACCCTGCGCGAGGCCGAGGTCCGCCGTGGCGACTTCACCTTCGGCCCGGCCTCGCTCCAGATCGACTGGGCCGACCGGGTCGCCATCACGGGAGCCAACGGATCGGGCAAGTCGACGCTGCTCGCCGCCCTGCTGGGCCGCATCGAACTGGACGCCGGCCATGCCTCGCTCGGCTCGGGCGTCGTGGTCGGCGAGGTCGACCAGGCGCGCGGTCTCTTCTACGGCACCGAGACCCTGCTCGACGCGTTCAGCGCCGCCGTCCCCGACACCGAACCGGCCGAAGTGCGCACCCTGCTGGCCAAGTTCGGGCTCAAGGCCGAGCACGTACTGCGCCCGGCGACCACGCTCTCGCCGGGTGAACGCACCCGCGCCGCGCTGGCGCTGCTCCAGGGCCGCGGCGTCAATCTCCTCGTACTCGACGAGCCGACCAACCATCTCGATCTTGTGGCGATCGAGCAGCTGGAGTCCGCGCTCGACTCGTACACCGGCACGCTGCTTCTGGTCACACACGACCGCCGGATGCTCGACTCGGTCCGCACCACGCGGCGTATCGACGTGTCGGCCGGCAAGGTCACCGAAGGCTGACGTCTCGTCACTTCCGCGGAACTGAACCGCGATCGGAACGGACGCGAAGGGCCCCGCCACCGGACGGTGACGGGGCCCTGACGTGTTGTCAGCGACGCCGGTCGGGATCCGTGAGACCCGCGCGCCGCAGCGCGTCCGCCATCGCGCTGTTCGCCGGCGGCGGAGCCTGGCGGTCGCCGCCGCGGTCCCCGCGGCCGCCCTGCCGTCCGCGCTGCTGCGGCGGACGGCCGCCGCGCTCACCGCGCTCCCGCTGCTTCGGGCCGCCGGCCTCCTTCGGCGCGGCCTCGTCATCGAGACGCAGCGTGAGCGAGATCCGCTTGCGCGGGATGTCGACGTCCAGGACCTTCACCTTCACCACGTCGCCCGGCTTCACCACGTCCCGCGGGTCCTTGACGAAGGTCTTCGACATGGCCGACACATGCACCAGGCCGTCCTGGTGGACGCCGATGTCCACGAAGGCACCGAAGGCAGCCACATTGGTGACCACGCCCTCCAGGATCATCCCTGACGCCAGGTCGCCGATCTTCTCCACGCCCTCCTTGAAGGTGGCCGTCTTGAACGCGGGCCGCGGGTCGCGCCCCGGCTTCTCCAGCTCCCGCAGAATGTCGGTCACCGTCGGCAGACCGAAGGTCTCGTCCACATAGTCGGCCGGCTTCAGCGAGCGCAGCACCGGCGCGTTGCCGATCAGCGAGGCGACCTCCTCGCCCGCCGTCTTCACCATGCGCCGCACCACCGGATACGCCTCCGGGTGCACGCTGGAGGCGTCCAGCGGGTCGTCGCCGCCGCGGATCCTGAGGAAGCCCGCGCACTGCTCGTACGCCTTGGGGCCGAGCCTCGCCACATCCTTCAGCGCCTTGCGGGAGCGGAAGGGGCCGTTGGAGTCGCGGTGCGCCACGATGTTCTCGGCGAGTCCGGTGCCGATGCCGGACACCCGTGAAAGCAGCGGCGTGGACGCGGTGTTGACGTCAACTCCGACGCCATTCACACAGTCCTCGACAACCGCGTCCAGCGAGCGGGAGAGCTTCACCTCGGACAGGTCGTGCTGGTACTGCCCGACGCCGATCGACTTGGGGTCGATCTTGACGAGCTCGGCCAGCGGGTCCTGGAGGCGGCGGGCGATGGAGACGGCGCCGCGCAGCGAGACATCGAGGCCGGGCAGCTCCTGAGAGGCGAACGCGGAGGCGGAGTACACCGAGGCGCCCGCCTCCGAGACCATCACCTTGGTGAGGCCCAACTCTGGGTGCTTGGTGCACAGTTCACCGGCGAGCTTGTCCGTCTCGCGGGAGGCCGTGCCGTTGCCGATCGCGATCAGATCGACCGAGTGCTCCTTGGCGAGCCGCGCCAGCTTCGCCAGCGACTCGTCCCACTTGTTGGCGGGGACATGCGGATAGATCGTGTCGGTCGCGACGACCTTGCCCGTCGCGTCGACGACGGCGACCTTCACACCCGTACGGAAGCCGGGGTCCAGCCCGAGCGTGGACCGGGTGCCCGCCGGGGCGGCCAGCAGCAGATCACGCAGGTTCGAGGCGAAGACGCGTACCGCCTCGTCCTCGGCGGCCGTGCGCAGCCGCAGCCGCAGATCGATGCCCAGGTGCACCAGGATCCGGGTCCGCCACGCCCAGCGCACCGTGTCGGCGAGCCACTTGTCGCCGGGACGGCCTCGGTCCGCGACATGGAACCGCCGGGCGATCATCGACTCGTAGAGGGAGGGACCCGGCTGCTCGGACGGCTCCTCGGGCTCCAGGACCAGGTCGAGGACCTCCTCCTTCTCGCCCCGGAACATGGCGAGCACCCGGTGCGAGGGCAGTTCCTTGAAAGGCTCGGCGAAGTCGAAGTAGTCCGCGAACTTGGCGCCCGCCTCCTCCTTGCCCGCGCGCACCTTCGCCGCCAGCCGCCCGCGCGTCCACATCCGCTCACGCAGCTCGCCGATCAGGTCGGCGTCCTCGGAGAACCGCTCCGTCAGAATCGACCGCGCGCCGTCCAGCGCCGCAGCGGCGTCCGCGACGCCCTTGTCGGCGTCGACGAAGGCGGCGGCGGCCGCGAGCGGCTCCACCGACGGATCGGCGAGCAGCCCCTCGGCGAGCGGTTCGAGACCGGCCTCGCGCGCGATCTGTGCCTTGGTGCGCCGCTTGGGCTTGAAGGGCAGATAGATGTCCTCGAGGCGCGCCTTGGTGTCGGCCGCCCGGATCTGCGCCTCGACCTCGCCGGTGAGCTTGCCCTGCTCGCCCACGGACTGAAGAATCGCGGCCCGCCGCTCCTCCAGCTCCCGCAGATAGCGCAGCCGCTCCTCCAACGTGCGCAGTTGCGCATCGTCGAGCATCTCGGTCGCTTCCTTGCGGTAGCGCGCGATGAACGGCACGGTCGACCCGCCGTCGAGCAGCTCGACGGCCGCCTTCACCTGCCGCTCGCGTACGCCGAGCTCCTCGGCGATCCTGCCTTCGATGGACGTCGTCACGGTTCCCCGACTCGCCTTCTCATGCTGGTCGTGCTGGCTGTGCTTGAGAGTGCATTGTGCCGGGTGGCCGGGGCCCGTGTCGCGCGCCGCCTCGGACCCGATCCGGCCATCGTGCCGCGCCCGCAGGTGTCAGTCCTTGCTGCGGAGGTCCGCGGGGAAGGCACCGGCGCCCACCGCGAGGCTCAGGAAGCCGCGCGCCAGCTCGGTCAGCCGCTCGACGCCCTCGGCGCCCAGATGTGCGTACGGAGCCTGGTCGATGCGGTCCGTATGGTCTTCGAGCCCGGCCCGCAGCTCTGCGCCCGCCTCGGTCAACTCGCCCTCGGCGTCGAGCAGTCCGCGCTCGCGCAGCCGGTCCTGGGCGGCCTCCCAGTCGGTGCGCCGCCAGCCGCGCGTGGCCAGGATCCAGCGCGGCGCAGCGCCCTTTCCGGTCGCCGTGTGGCTCACCATCGCTTCGAGAGGGTCGAGCCCGGCCGAGAGCAGAGCGGCGAGATGGCCGTCGCCACGGTGCTCGCGCAGCAGGGTCGCGGCGTGCCAGTACGCGAGATGGGGCTCGGCGGGCACGGGCAGATCGGCGTGCGCGGCATACAGCGGCCGGGCGTGCCGGGTGCAGGCCTCGGTGGCGCGCAGCGCCAGCTCGGCGGCCTCCGCCAGCTCCTTGGAGGCGATCACCTCGTCGCCGAGCAGCCGCCGCAGCGTGCGGTCGACGATGCGCAGCCGGGCGTCGAGCACCGCCTCGGGCGAGGCGGTGTCCCACACGGCGGGCAGATGCTGGGCGATCAGCTCGTGATTGAAGTTGTAGAAGGTGGCCGCGACCGCGCCCGGGCCGACGGCCCCCATCGCGGCCGCGCGCGCGGCGAAGTAGGCAGCGCGCTCGTCCTCGATGCCGAGCCGCGCGTACTCGGCCGCGAAGTCCGGCGAGAAGTAGAGCGTCGAGTGCGTCGGATTGAGGGCGTGGTGACAGTGGCGGCCGGAGCGCGCGGGCAGAGTGCTCATACGAGAGATGTTACCGACTGGTCGGTACGTCGTGAAACCCCGAGTGGGGCACGGCGCAAACGTAACGCTGCGGGCGCGGGCAAAGAAGGTCACACAGACCAGGTGAAACGGGGCGCCCGGCGCTCCAGGAAGGCGGCGACTCCCTCGGCGGTGTCGCCGCCGGTGTGCGCCTGCTGCTCCCAGTGGGCGTCCCGGTCGGTGCGGCCGGCCGCGAACTCCTTTGCCGCCGCCTGGGTCAGCTGCGAGCGTGACGCGATGATCCGCGTGAACTCCGCGACCCGCTTGCCCAGTTCGCCCTTCGGCAGCACCTCGTCCACCAGTCCGGTGCGCAGTGCCCGCTCCGTATCGATCAACTCGCCCGAGAAGAGCAGGTACTTGGCCGACGCCGGGCCCACCAGCGAGACCAGCCGCCGGGTGGTCGAGGCCGGATAGACGATCCCGAGCTTCGCGGGGGTCACCCCGAACAGCGCGTCGTCCTCCGCGAACCGCAGATCGCAGGCCGCGGCGAGCTGGCAGCCGCCACCCACGCAGTAGCCGCGCACCGCGGCGAGCGTCGGCTTGGGGAACGTGGCCAGCGCCTCCTCGGCCTGTACGGCGAGGGTCTGGGGTGCCTCGCCGGGCTCCCGCAGTGAGGAGATGTCGGCGCCGGCGCAGAAGGTCGGGCCCTCGCCGGTCAGTACGAGCGCTCGTACCGAAGCGTCCGTGGCCAGCTCCGCGAGCAGCCCGGGCAGCGCGCGCCACATCCCCGCGGTCATGGCATTGCGCTTGGCGGGATTGCTGATGACGACGGTGGCGACCCCGTCCGCGACGGTGAGGTCCAGCTGCGGCTCCATGCGCCGGATGCTATCCGCCGCCCCCGAGCCCACCAATCAGCCAGAAGAAGATCAGGAACGGTCACACGGCTGACCGCGTCATGCGCACTCGGTCAAAAGGCGTCGATAGACGCTGACTTGTGTTCAGCCGCCGGGTCCGGACCAACGGACACCAACACTTATTACTCGATGGTCAGTGGCAGTCGAGCCGAGGGTGGGTGCCGGACTATGGAGAGCCGCGGGAGCGTCCCGGCCCGGCCCCTGTCGTACGAGGGCGTCTGGCGATTCACCGCTCCAGCGGTCGACGTGTCCGTACCGCAGGCCCGGCACGCCGTACGGGACCTGCTGAACCGTCAAGGCGTCCCCGCCCAGGACGACCTCGTCCAGGGACTGCTGCTGATCGTCTCCGAGCTGGTCACCAATGCCGTACGGCACGCCGCCCTTCTCTCGCCCGAGGTCGCCGTCGAGGTCGCCATCGGAACGGAGTGGATCCGGGTGTCGGTGGAGGACAACCATCCCTACCGGCCCAAGGCGCTGGAGACGGACTACGGACAGACCGGCGGCCGCGGTCTGCTTCTCGTGCGCGAGATCACCCTGGAAGCCGGGGGATCCTGCGACGTCGAGCACACCGCGAGCGGCGGGAAGATCATCTGGGCCGCGCTGCCGCTCAGACCGGGTGGCTCCGCGGTCTTTTAGCCATCCTGCCCGGGCCGGTGGGTCGCCCGGCCCGTCCCGTAAGTCGCCGTGCCAGTCCGGTCACCAGCCGCCGGACGGACCGGTCAGCTCCTGGATCGCCGGGCGTGCCGCGTCGAGCACGGTCATGAACCATGCCGAGAACGGACTCTCGGCATGCCGCGCCTGAAGCTCCTTCGGCGTCACGAAGGCCGTCTCGCCGACCTCGTCCGGGTCCGGCCGCGGCGGAGTCTGCACAAGTCCCACGAAGAGGTGGTTGTACTCCTGCTCCACCAGACCCGAGTCGGGGTCGGGGTGGTTGTAGCGGACCGTGCCCGCCTCGGCGAGCAGCGAGGGCGAGATCCGCAGTTCCTCGTGCGTACGCCGGGCGGCCGCCGCGAACGGGGCCTCGCCCGGGTACGGGTGACCGCAGCAGGTGTTCGACCAGACCCCGGGGGAGTGGTACTTGCCCAGCGCGCGGCGCTGGAGCAGCAGCCGCCCGTGCTCGTCGAAGAGGAAGACGGAGAACGCCCGGTGCAGCAGCCCGGGCGCCTGATGCGCGGCGAGCTTCTCCGCGGTGCCGATGGTGTTGCCGTGCTCGTCGACCAGTTCGAGCAGGATCGCTTGGGTGGTTCCCTTCGACGAACTGTTCGTCGCGGTGGCTGGTGAGGTCGGCATAACCATCCTTCGCATCGGTCCTCGGCGGCCCTGGGTGGCCTGCCCAGTCTGCCGTACAAAAGCGGCTTGTCCGCACTTCGGCAGTCCGGGCATGTCCGTCTCCACCGCGCCGGGACGTGGCGCGCGGCGACGTCGTTCGTCACATGCCGAAGGCTCCGGGGCACTCGGCCGTGCCCCGCGGCACGGCCCCCGGAGTCGTTGAACACAAGGGCCATCATGGCCTCGTCGGGCACCTCGGAAACCGGCCTTGTCCCACGGTGCGGAGCCCGCTCGAAGCCGAACCCCGGGCAGTAGACCGGATGGATCAGAACCGGCCGCGCTAACCCCTCAGTGACAGAGCCGGGCCTCGTGCTCGGCATGGCCGACCGGCTCCAGCTGGAAGGTGCAGTGCTCCACATCGAAGTGGTCCCCGATGCACCCCTGCAGATCGTGCAGCATCTTCTCGTGCCCGACCGCGTCCAGGACGTCCTGGTGCGCCACCACGTGCGCCGAGAGCACCGGCATCCCCGAAGTGATCGTCCAGGCATGAAGATCGTGTACGTCCTCGACCCCGGGCAGGGCGAGTATGTGCGCGCGCACCTCACCCATGTCCACGCCCTTGGGGGCCGCCTCCAGCAGTACGTTGAGCGTCTCGCGCAGCAGCTTCAAGGTGCGCGGCACGATCATCAGGCCGATGACCAGGGACGCGATGGGGTCGGCCTGCTGCCAGCCGGTGGCGAGGATGATGCCCGCCGAGACCAGGACGGTGAAGGACCCGAGCGCGTCCGCGAGGACTTCCAGGTACGCCCCGCGGACGTTCAGGCTCTCCTGCCGGCCCCGTACGAGCAGGGCGAGCGAGACCATGTTGGCGACCAGACCGACCACGGCGAACGCGATCGTCAGTCCGCCCCTGGTGTCGGCCGGGGTGATGAAGCGCTGCACCGCCTCGACGACCAGATAGCCGCCCACGCCGAGCAGCAGCAGGCAGTTGGCGAGCGCGGCCAGGATCTCGGCCCGCGCGAAGCCGAAGGTGCGGTTCCCTTCCGCGGGCCGGTTGGCGAAGTGGATCGCCAGCAGAGCCATGGCGAGCCCGACTCCGTCCGTGGCCATGTGCGCGGCATCGGCGATCAGCGCGAGCGAGTCGGACAGGATGCCGCCGACGATCTCCAGGACCATCACGCCCAGCGTGATCGACAGGGCGATGCGCAGACGTCCCTTGTAGGCCGATGCCGCGGTGCCGGTCGGCGGCGGTCCGCCGTGCGAATGCCCGTGGTCGTGCCCAGCCCCCATGAAAGACGCCTCCTGGTCCTCGGACGTGACTGCCGAGACCTCAGTGAACTACGGGTGGGGGGTATCGGGCAACACGGCACTGAACACCGTTGTCATATCGCCTGACCTGCGGAAACGACTTACTGGACGACCCGCAGGTCAGGCACTCTCAAGATCAGTTGGCCCGTGCCTCGGGGTGCCGGGCGCACCAGCCGTCCCAGGCCGACTCGACCATCTCGCGAACCCCGCGCGAGGCCGTCCAGCCGAGCTCCTTGGTGATCAGATCGACCGAGGCGACGGCCCTGGCGGCGTCGCCGGGGCGGCGCGGCTCGATCACCGGCTCCGCTTCGTCACCCGTGACCTCGGACACCAGATCGAAGAGCTCACGCACCGAGACCCCGGTGCCGCGGCCGATGTTGACCGTGAGATCCCCCGCGCCGTTCTGCTCCGCGAGCCTGCGGGCCACTGCGAGGTGGGCGTCGGCCAGATCCGCGACATGGATGTAGTCCCGGATGCAGGTGCCGTCCGGCGTCGGATAGTCGGCGCCGAAGATCCGCGGTGCCTCGCCGCGCGTGATCCGGTCGAAGAACATCGGGATGATGTTGAACACCCCGGTGTCCGCCAGCTCGGGCCGTGCCGATCCGGCCACATTGAAGTAGCGCAGACAGGCCGTGGAGATCGAGTGCGCCTTGCCGGTCGCCCGGACCAGCCACTCGCCCGCGAGCTTCGTCTCGCCGTACGGATTGATGGGCTCGCAGGGAGAGGACTCGGGGATCAGCTCCACCTCGGGCACCCCGTACACGGCGGCCGACGACGAGAACAGGAACCGCTTCACACCGGCCTCGACGACCGCGTCGAGCAGCACGGTCAGGCCATGCACATTCTCCCGGTAGTAGAGCAGCGGCTGCTCGACGGACTGTCCGACCTGCTTCTTCGCCGCGAGATGCACGACGCCGGTGACGGCGTGCTCGGCGAGCGTGCGGTCGAGCAGTTCGCGGTCCAGGACCGCCCCCCGCACCAGCGGAATCTCCTGCGGCAGCCGCTCGGCGACGCCGGACGAGACGTCGTCGAGGACGACGACCCGCTCACCCGCCGCCGTCATGGCCCGCGCGACGTGCGCTCCTATGTACCCCGCTCCACCTGTGATCAGCCAAGTCATGACCGCAACCTTAGGGGGTGTCCTGCGGATCGTGCCGGGCCCGCGGTTTGTTGAGCGGGCCTCCGATCGACGATGATGATCTCGGCGGGACCCAGCAAGCCATGTCCATGGCGAGCGGGCCGTTAACGGCCAGTGAACTCCCGCTTCCGCGCATCCGATAGCCTCTGCCGACGAGCCGCCGCCCGTATACGGGCCGAGCCGCCGCGCACCCGCACCCCCAGCTCCAAGGAGTGAGTTCGTCTGTCGACCGCCATCGTCACCGGTACGCCGGTACCCGGATCGTCGCTCGAGGGCGATCTGCGGTCGCTGGGTTTTGACGTACGGATCGCCTCCGGCGCCGAGGACACCGCGGCGCTGATCGCCGCCGTCCCGGGCGCCGACCGCGTCGCCGTCGTCGACCCCCGCTTCGTCGGGCACGTCCACTCGCTGCGGCTGGCGCTGACGGACCCCCGCTTCCCGGCGGCCGCGGTGCCCGGCGCGCTGACCGCGCAGCCCGAGGCGCGCACCGCGCTGACCAGGGCCCTGTCGGCCGCGGGCACCGGCACACCCTCCGGCGCGGCCGACGACAGCGACACCCTGTCGGCGGTGCGGGCCGTGGTGCTGCCCGACGTGCTCGCCGACGCGCTGGATGCCGAAGGCACGGCCGTGCACCGGCCCGAGCTGGGATCGCTCGTCGCGACCGTGCCCGATGACCCCCAGGGCCGTAACGAGGCACGGCAGGCCGTCACCGCCGTCGATGACGAGGACGTACGGCTGCGCTCGGCCGTGAAGGCCCGCGACGGCTTCTTCACCACCTTCTGCATCAGCCCGTACTCCCGCTATATCGCCCGCTGGTGCGCACGCCGGGGACTGACCCCCAACCAGGTCACCACCGCCTCGCTGCTGACCGCGCTGATCGCGGCCGGTGCGGCGGCCACCGGAACCCGCGGCGGCTACATCGCGGCCGGAGTGCTGCTGCTCTTCTCCTTCGTCCTGGACTGCACCGACGGGCAGCTCGCCCGGTACTCGCTTCAGTACTCCACGCTGGGTGCCTGGCTGGACGCGACCTTCGACCGCGCCAAGGAGTACGCGTACTACGCGGGCCTCGCCCTCGGCGCGGCTCGGGGTGGTGACGACGTATGGGCGCTGGCGCTCGGCGCGATGGTGCTGCAGACCTGCCGCCATGTCGTGGACTTCTCCTTCAACGAGGCGAACCACGACGCCGTGTCGAACACGAGCCCCACCGCCGCGCTCTCCGACAAGCTCGACAGCGTCGGCTGGACCGTCTGGGTGCGCAGGATGATCGTCCTGCCCATCGGCGAGCGCTGGGCGATGATCGCCGTGCTGACCGCCGTGACCACGCCCCGGATCGTCTTCTACGCACTGCTCATCGGCTGCGCCTTCGCCGCCTCCTACACCACCGCCGGCCGCGTCCTGCGCTCGCTGACCCGTAAGGCTGGGGGTACCTCCCAGGCGAAGCTCTGGGGGAGGACCGACCGCGCAGCTCAGGCGCTCGCCGACCTGACCGACTCCGGCCCGCTCGCCGAAGCGGTCGCGGGCGGCTTCGCCAAGCGCGCGCCGAGCCTCCCCGCGTTCGCTCCGTTCGTGATCGCCCTGGCGGGCGGTGCCCCCGTGGTGGCGACCGCCGCGCTCACCGACTACGGCTCCCCCTGGCCTGCCGTCGCCGCTGTGGCGTATGTCATCACCTCGGGCATCGCCGTCGCCCGCCCCCTCAAGGGCGCCCTCGACTGGCTCGTCCCGCCGGTGTTCCGGGCCGCCGAGTACTGCACCGTCCTGGCGCTCGCCGCCCGCGCCGAGGTGAACGGAGCCTTGCCCGCGGCCTTCGGCCTGGTGGCGGCTGTCGCCTACCATCACTACGACACGGTGTACCGCATCCGCGGCGGTACGGGCGCGCCCCCGAACTGGCTGGTGCGGGTCATCGGCGGGCACGAGGGGCGGACCCTGGCAGTCGCGGTGCTGGCCGCCCTGGTCACCAACGCACACTTCACGATCGCGCTGACGGTCCTCGCTGTGGCTGTCGCACTCGTGGTGCTCGCGGAGAGCATCCGCTTCTGGGTGTCCTCCGGAGCACCCGCCGTACATGACGAAGGAGAACCCGCATGATCGGCCTCGTACTGGCAGCCGGTGCCGGAAGGCGTCTTCGCCCCTACACCGACACGCTTCCGAAGGCCCTCGTGCCCGTCGACGGCGACACCACCGTCCTCGACCTCACCCTGGGGAACTTCGCCGAGATCGGCCTCACCGAGGCGGCCATCGTGGTCGGCTACCGCAAGGAAGCCGTCTACGAGCGCAAGGCGGCGCTGGAGGCGAAGTACGGCCTGAAGCTCATCCTCGTCGACAACGACAAGGCCGAGGAGTGGAACAACGCCTACTCCCTGTGGTGCGCGCGTGACGTCCTCAAGCAGGGCGTGATCCTCGCCAACGGCGACACCGTCCACCCCGTCTCCGTCGAGCGCACCCTGCTCGATGCCCGCGGCAACGGACAGAAGATCATCCTCGCCCTCGACACGGTGAAGCACCTCGCCGACGAGGAGATGAAGGTCATCACCGAGGGCGACAAGGGTGTGCGGCGCATCACCAAGCTGATGGACCCGGCCACCGCCACCGGCGAGTACATCGGCGTCACGCTCATCGAGCCCGAGGCCGCCGACGAACTCGCCGACGCGCTGAAGACCACCTTCGAGCGCGACCCCGACCTCTACTACGAGGACGGCTACCAGGAGCTGGTGAACCGCGGCTTCACCGTGGACGTGGCCCCCATCGGTGACGTCAAGTGGGTCGAGATCGACAACCACGACGACCTCGCGAAGGGCCGTGAGATCGCGTGCCTGTACTGACCCGACTGATTCCGTCGCCTGTCGTCGTCGACATCGCGCGCGGCGCCCTGGACGATCTGGCCGGCCTCCTGGCCGACCAGCGGATCTCCGCATCCGGCAAGCTTGCGATCGCGATCAGCGGAGGCTCCGGCCAGTCCCTGCGCGAGAAGCTCTCGCCGGTGTTGCCCGGCGCCGATTGGTTCGCGGTCGCCGGCGGTACCATCGACTCCGCCGTCAAGCTTGCCGACGACATCAGGGGCAAGCGGTACGACGCCGTGGTCGGCCTCGGCGGCGGCAAGGTCATCGACGTGGCGAAGTACGCCGCCGCGCGAGTCGGCCTGCCCATGGTCTCCGTCGCGACGAACCTCTCCCACGACGGCCTCTGCTCGCCGGTGTCCACCCTGGACAACGACAACGGCCGCGGCTCCTACGGTGTCCCGACACCGATCGCGATGGTCATCGACCTCGATGTCATCCGCGAGGCGCCGGTCCGGTTCGTGCGCTCCGGCATCGGGGACGCGATCTCCAACATCTCGGCGATCGCGGACTGGGAGCTGTCCCACCGCGAGACCGGCGAAGCGGTCGACGGTCTCGCCGCCGCGATGGGCCGCACCGCCGGCGAATCCGTACTGCGCCACCCCGGAGGCGTCGGCGACGACGAGTTCCTCACGGTCCTCGCCGAGGCGCTCGTACTCTCCGGCATCGCGATGTCGATCAGCGGGGACACCCGCCCCTCGTCCGGCGCCTGCCACGAGATCAGCCACGCCTTCGATCTGCTCTACCCCAAGCGGGCCGCCAGCCACGGCGAGCAGGTCGGCATCGGAGCCGCCTTCGCGATGCACCTGCGTGGTGCGCGCGAGCAGTCCGGACTCTTCGCCGAGGTGCTGCGCAGACACGGCCTGCCGGTGCTGCCCGAGGAAATCGGGTTCTCCACGGACGAGTTCGTCAAGGCCGTGGAGTACGCGCCGCAGACCCGTCCGGGCCGCTTCACCATCCTCGAGCACCTTGACCTCACCACCGATCAGATCAGGGACGCGTACGCCGACTATGCCAAGACCATCAGTAGCTGAACTCCGTCCGGTCGTTCACCCGGCGGGAGTGAAGGACCGGCGAAGCGGCGAGCACTGGGGCGGCCGCCTGTACATGCGCGAGATCTCCTTGCGCATCACCCGTCGTCTGGTCACCACCGACGTCACGCCGAACCAGCTGACGTACCTGATGACCATCTGTGGCGTCCTTGCGGCACCGGCTCTGCTCGTGCCGGGCATCTGGGGCGCCGTCCTCGGCGTCGTGGCGGTCCAGCTCTATCTGCTGCTCGACTGCGTGGACGGCGAGGTCGCCCGCTGGAAGAAGCAGTTCTCGCTCTCCGGCGTGTACCTGGACCGCGTCGGTGCCTACCTGTGCGACGCGGCGGTCCTGGTCGGCTTCGGCCTGCGCGCCGCCGACCTGTGGGGCCCCGGGCCGATCGACTGGCTGTGGGCCTTCCTCGGCACCCTCGCCGCGCTCGGCGCGATCCTGATCAAGGCCGAGACCGACCTCGTCGGGGTCGCCCGCCATCAGGGCGGGCTGCCGCCGGTCAAGGAGGCGGCGGCCGAGCCGCGCTCGTCCGGCATGGCACTGGCCCGCCGGGCCGCCGCCGCGCTGAAGTTCCACCGGCTCGTCCTCGGCATCGAGGCGTCCCTGCTGATCCTGGTGCTCGCCGTCCTCGACGCGATCCAGGGCGGCCTGTTCTTCACGCGCCTCGGCGTCGCCGTGCTTGCCGGCATCGCGCTGCTCCAGACGCTGCTGCACCTGGTGTCCATCCTGGCTTCGAGCAGGCTCAAATGACTGTGTTCTCCCGGGGGACGAACCCCGAACCCCCGAGGCCGATGAAGCTCGGCGCGGTCATCATCACGATGGGCAACCGCCCCGACGATCTGCGCGCCCTGCTCGATTCGGTCGCCAAGCAGGACGGCGACCCGATCGAGGTGGTCGTGGTCGGCAACGGCGCCCCGGTGATCGATGTCCCCGAGGGCGTACGGACCGTGGACCTGCCCGACAACCTGGGCATTCCGGGCGGCCGTAATGTCGGCATCGAGGCCTTCGGCCCCTCCGGTTCCGACGTCGACGCGCTGCTCTTCCTGGACGACGACGGTCTGCTGCCCAACAGCGACACCGGCGAGCTGGTGCGACAGGCCTTCGAGGCCGATCCGGAGCTGGGCATCGTCAGCTTCCGTATCGCCGACCCGGAGACCGGGCTCACCCAGCGCCGCCACGTCCCGCGACTGCGCGCCTCCGACCCGATGCGCTCCTCGCGGGTGACAACGTTTCTCGGCGGCGCCAACGCCGTGCGTACGGAGGTCCTCGCCGAGGTCGGCTCGCTGCCGGACGAGTTCTTCTACGCCCATGAGGAGACGGACCTGGCCTGGCGGGCGCTGGACGCGGGCTGGGCGATCGACTACCGCTCGGACATGGTGCTCTTCCATCCGACGATGCCGCCGTCCAGGCACGCGGTCTACCACCGCATGGTGGCCCGCAACCGGGTCTGGCTGGCCCGCCGCAACCTTCCCGCGCCCCTGGTCCCCGTCTACCTCGGTGTGTGGGTGCTGCTCACCCTGCTGCGGCGGCCCTCACTGCCCGCTTTGAAGGCCTGGTTCGGCGGATTCAAGGAAGGCTGGCAAACTCCTTGTGGTCCCCGTCGGCCCATCAGGTGGCGTACGGTGTGGCGCCTGACCCGTCTGGGCCGCCCTCCTGTCATCTGACATGCTCGGTCCTGAGAGCATCGGGCGTACTCCCGGGACCTGGACGTCTGAGCCTGCGCCCGACCGGCTGCGCATCTTGAACACGAAAGTTTCAACTTGTGAGTGACACAACCCATGACGGTGCGATCGTGACGAGCGCCCCGCCATCCGCCGACGAAGGCCTGACACCGGCGCAGCTCGCCGACAAGTACGGCCTGTCGGTGAGCGGTGCCCGACCGGGGCTCGTCGAATACATCCGGCAGCTCTGGGGCCGGCGCCACTTCATCGTGGCCTTCGCCTCGGCGAAACTGACCGCCCAGTACAGCCAGGCCAAGCTCGGCCAGCTCTGGCAGGTGGTGACGCCGCTGCTGAACGCGGCCGTGTACTACTTGATCTTCGGGATCATCCTCGGAACCAAGGAGGGGATCGCCAACGATGTCTTCATCCCCTTCCTGGTGACGGGCGTCTTCGTCTTCACCTTCACGCAGACGTCCGTGATGTCCGGTGTGCGCGCCATCTCGGGCAATCTCGGGCTGGTACGGGCACTGCACTTCCCCCGGGCGGCGCTGCCGATCTCCTTCGCGCTCCAGCAGCTGCAGCAGCTGATGTTCTCGATGGTTGTGCTCTTCGTCATCGCGATGGGCTTCGGCAGCTACCCGTCGCTCAGCTGGCTGCTGATCTTGCCAGCGCTTGCCATGCAGTTCGTCTTCAACATCGGTATCGCCCTGATGATGGCCCGGCTGGGCAGCAAGACGCCCGACCTGGCTCAGCTGATGCCGTTCATCATGCGCACCTGGATGTACGCCTCGGGCGTCATGTACTCCATCCCGGTCATGCTGAAGGACAAGCCGGCCTGGATTGCCGATGTGCTCGGCTACAACCCTGCGGCGATCTACATGGACTTGGTCCGCTTCGCCCTGATCGACGGATACGGATCGTCCAATCTGCCCTCGCACGTCTGGCTCGCAGGCCTCCTGTGGGCCGTTCTCTTCGGCGTCGCCGGGTTTGTGTACTTCTGGAAGGCTGAGGAACGGTATGGCCGTGGCTGAGGACATCACAGCGCAGGACATCGCGCAGGAGCGCATCCCCACTGTCATCGCCGACGACGTGCACATCGTGTACCGGGTCCACGGCGGCAGCGGCGGCAAGGGCAGCGCCACCGCGGCCCTGAGCCGGATACTCCGCCGTGACAAGGGCGAGTCCCGCGGTATCCGCAAAGTCCACGCCGTACGCGGTGTCTCCTTCACCGCGTACCGCGGCGAGGCGATCGGCGTGATCGGAACCAACGGCTCCGGCAAGTCGACTCTCCTGCGTGCCATCGCCGGCCTGCTGCCTACCGAGAGCGGCAGGGTCTACACCGACGGCCAGCCCTCCCTGCTCGGCGTCAACGCCGCGCTCATGGGCGATCTCACCGGCGAGCGGAACGTCATTCTCGGCGGCCTGGCGATGGGCATGTCGCGCGAGGAGATCCGCGACCGTTATGAGGGCATCGTCGAGTTCTCGGGCATCAACGAGAAGGGCGACTTCATCACCCTGCCGATGCGCACCTACTCCTCCGGCATGGGTGCCAGGCTCCGCTTCTCTATCGCCGCCGCCAAGAACCACGACGTCCTCATGATCGACGAGGCCCTGGCGACGGGTGACCGCAAGTTCCAGATCCGCTCCGAGGCGCGCATTCGCGAGCTCCGCAAGGAGGCGGGCACGGTCTTCCTGGTCAGCCATGGCGCCAAGACGATCAGGGACACCTGTGACCGTGTCCTGTGGCTGGAGCGCGGCGAGCTCCTGATGGACGGCCCGACCGACGAGGTCCTGCGGGCGTACGAGAAGGAGACCGGCAAGTAGCCGGACCACGAAGATCGCGCGAAAAGACCCCCGTCGGCGCATCCCGGCGGGGGTTTTGTGCGTCCCTGGTTCTGTCCGGTCGATCCGGCCTGATCGACCGGACAGAACCTTAGGAGACACGGGCCGTGGCGCGCGCCGACAGGTGGGCAAGGATCGTCAGGCCAAGGTCAATTCCCGAGCCGCCGGGGAAAGTTGGCAAGGATTGGAGTGTTCTTGTAATGCGCGCAACACCCGGACGTATCACCGCGCGTTGTACAACGTAAGCTGTACCGGTGCTGAATCGCGGCAATCGGGGCGATACGGCCGGACCAGACCTGTGGCGCGCCTGTCCGCCGGGCGGTCTCCGCTGAGTCGGGAGGACCGGCGGCGTGTCCGAAATAGGATGGGTTGGATCGGCAGTGTAGAACGGGAGATGTGACGGCTATGACGGAAAATCTCCAGCTCCGCGAGGCTTTCGCCGTCCCCGCACCGGGCAGTTCCGAATGACGGGCACCCGGCAGGCGCGCGCTGAGGCTTCCGCGCGCGCCACACTCGACAAGGCCGCGGACGAGAACTTTCCCGTGGCCCCCTTCTTCCTGCCGCGCGCCTGGCGCGATGACCTGATGGCGGTGTACGGCTACGCCCGCCTTGTCGACGACATCGGCGACGGCGACCTCGCACCCGGCGGCGCGGACGCCCGCCACCTCGGCGTCGACCCGGCGAAGGCGGATGACCGGCTGGTGATGCTGGACGCCTTCGAGACGGATCTGCGCCGCGTTTTCGCCGGGGCCGACGCCGACCCGCACCACCCGCTGCTGAGCGCCCTGCGGCCGGTCGTACGCCGCCGCTCGCTCACCCCGGAGCCCTTCCTCGGGCTGATCGAGGCCAACCGCCAGGACCAGCTGGTGGGGCGCTACAACACGTACGACGAGCTCGTCGCGTACTGCGAGCTGTCCGCCAACCCCGTCGGCCGGCTCGTCCTTCAGATCACCGGCACCGCCAGCCCCGAGCGCCTCCGGCTCTCCGACTCGATCTGCACCGGGCTCCAGATCGTCGAGCACCTCCAGGACGTGGGCGAGGACCTCGGACGCGACCGGATCTATCTGCCCGCCGAGGACATGCAGCGGTTCCATGTCACGGAGAACGATCTCGCCGCACCGAACGCGGGCGTGCCGGTGCGCGCCCTGATCGCATACGAAGCGGACCGCGCCCGGCGACTCCTGGATGAAGGCACACCTCTGGTGGGCAGCGTCCACGGCAGGCTGCGGCTGCTGCTGGCCGGGTTCGTGGCCGGAGGGCGCGCCGCCCTCACCGCGATCGCCGGCGCCGGACACGACGTCCTGGCCGGACCGCCCAAGGCGACCAAGGCCAATCTGCTGCGTGAGGTGGGAGCAGTCTTGCGAAGAGCGCGTAGAGAGGGGTGAGCCGGACGATGGAGGGATCGACGGAGGCGTCGGCGCCGGTGCAGGCCGCGTACAGCTACTGCGAGGCCGTCACCGGCCGGCAGGCGCGGAACTTCGCCTACGGCATCAGGCTGCTGCCCACCGACAAGCGGCAGGCCATGTCGGCGCTGTACGCGTTCTCGCGGCGCGTCGACGACATCGGCGACGGCGAGCTCGCCCCCGAGGCCAAGCGGAACCGGCTGGAGAGCACGCGGGACGTGCTGGAGCGGATCCGCCGGGGCACGGTCCAGGAGGACGACACCGACCCGGTCGCGGTCGCTCTCGCGGACGCGGCACGCCGCTTCCCGGTCCCGCTCGCTGGCCTCGACGAGCTCATCGACGGCGTGCTGATGGACGTACGCGGCGAGACCTACGAGACCTGGGACGACCTCAAGGTCTACTGCCGGTGTGTCGCGGGCGCGATCGGGCGGCTCTCGCTCGGCGTGTTCGGCACTCAGCCCGGCGCGCGCGGCGTCGAGCGCGCCGCCGAGTACGCCGACACGCTGGGGCTCGCGCTTCAACTCACCAACATCCTCAGGGACGTTCGCGAGGACGCGGCCAACGGGCGCACCTATCTTCCCGCCGACGACCTCGCCAAGTTCGGCTGCTCCGCGGGCTTCCACACCGCGACCCCGCCGCCCGGCTCCGACTTCGCGGGCCTGGTGCACTTCGAAGTGCGGCGCGCCCGCACCCTGTTCGCCGAGGGCTACCGCCTGCTGCCCATGCTCGACCGGCGCAGCGGCGCCTGTGTCGCCGCGATGGCCGGGATCTACCGCCGCCTGCTCGACCGCATCGAACGCGACCCCGAGGCGGTACTGCGCGGCCGCGTCTCGCTGCCGGGGCGTGAGAAGGCGTACGTCGCCGTGCGCGGACTGTCCGGACTCGACGCCCGACACATCACGCGGCAGACCCTGAGGGGGCGTGTCTGATGCGGGCGCACAACCGGGGGGCAACCGTCCGCTGCGACGCGGCGTCCCTGACTGCATCGGACCAGGACCGGGACCGGGGGGAGGTCGCGTGACGGACGACGACATGCGGTCCCGGCACGCAGTGGTGGTCGGCGGAGGGCTCGCCGGCATCACCGCGGCGCTTCAACTCGCCGAGGCGGGAATGAGCGTCACACTGACCGAAAGCCGCACCCGGCTGGGCGGCCTCGCCTTCTCCTTCCGGCGCGGCGAGCTGACCGTCGACAACGGCCAGCATGTGTATCTGCGCTGCTGCACCGCGTACAGCTGGTTCCTCGACCGGGTCGACGGCGCTCATCTCGCGCCGCTCCAGGACCGTTTGGACGTACCGGTGCTGGATGTGGCGCACAAGCGCGGACCGCGCCTGGGCCGGCTGCGCCGCACCGCGCTGCCCGTGCCGCTGCACCTCGCCGCCGGCCTGGCCACCTATCCGCACCTCTCGATCGCCGAGCGCGCCGCCGTCGGGCGCGCCGCGCTCGCGCTGCAGAAGCTCGACCCCGCCGACCCGGCGCTGGACGGCGTCGACTTCGCGACCTGGCTGGGCCGCCACGGCCAGTCGGGGCGCGCCATCGAGGCCCTGTGGGACCTCGTCGGCGTGGCGACCCTGAACGCCACCGCGCCCCACGCCTCCATGGGGCTCGCCGCGATGGTCTTCAAGACCGGACTCCTGTCCGAGCCGGGCGCCGCCGACATCGGCTGGGCCCGGGTGCCGCTCGGGGAACTGCACGACACGCTGGCCCGCAAGGCCCTCGACTCGGCGGGGGTACGCACCGAGCTGTCGACCCGCGTCCGCGGCATCTCCCGTGCGGATCTGGGGCGTTGGCAGGTCGAGGTGGAAGGCGAGCTGCTGGAGGCTGACACCGTCGTGCTCGCCGTACCGCAGCGCGAGGCCCATGCGCTGCTGCCCGAGGGAGCCCTGGAAGACCCCGACAGGCTGCTCGACATCGGCACCGCGCCGATCCTCAACATCCATGTGCTGTACGACCGCAAGGTCCTGCGCCGCCCGTTCTTCGCCGCGCTCGGCACGCCGGTTCAGTGGGTCTTCGACCGCACGGAGGCCTCGGGGCTTGCCGAGGGCCAGTATCTGGCCCTGTCCCAGTCGGCCGCCGAGGACGAGATCGACACGCCCGTCGCCGCACTGCGCGAGCGGTATCTGCCCGAGCTGGAGCGGCTGTTGCCCGCCACGCGCGGAGCCGAAGTCCGCGACTTCTTCGTCACCCGGGAGCGTACGGCGACCTTCGCCCCGAGCCCGGGCGTCGGCAGGCTGCGCCCCGGTGCGCGTACCAGAGCGCCGGGCCTGTACCTTGCGGGCGCGTGGACCGCCACCGGCTGGCCCGCGACCATGGAGGGTGCCGTACGCAGCGGCTTCAGCGCCGCCGGCGCCGCACTCTCCGCTCTCGGCCGTCACCATGAACATCCGCTCAAGGAGGCGGCGTGAGCATCAGTACTGGAACAAGAGGAGAGACCGTGCCGACTGTGCCCTCGGCGAACCCGGCTGATGACACCGCAGCCGGAGGAGAGAGCCTGGACATCATTGCGCTGCTGGAGCGCGGGCGGACCATGTCCACCCCGGTGCTGCGTGCGGCCGTCAACCGGCTCGCGCCGCCGATGGACACCGTCGCCTCCTACCACTTCGGCTGGATCGACGCGCAGGGGCGGCCCGCCGACGGCGACGGCGGCAAGGCCGTACGCCCGGCGCTCGCGCTGCTGTCCGCCGAGGCCGCCGGCGCCGCACCCGAGGTCGGCATCCCCGGAGCTGTCGCCGTGGAGCTGGTGCACAACTTCTCGCTGCTGCACGACGACCTGATGGACGGCGACGAGCAGCGCCGCCACCGCGACACGGTGTGGAAGGTGCACGGACCGGCCCAGGCGATCCTCGTCGGCGACGCGCTGTTCGCGCTCGCGGGCGAGGTGCTGCTGGAGCTCGGCACCGTCGAGGCGGGCCGCGCCACCCGCCGGCTGACCACCGCCACCCGCAAGCTGATCGACGGCCAGGCCCAGGACATCTCCTACGAGCACCGCGAGCGGGTCACCGTCGAGGAGTGCCTGGAGATGGAGGGCAACAAGACCGGCGCGCTGCTGGCCTGCGCCTGCTCCATCGGCGCGGTGCTCGGCGGGGCCGACGACAAGATGGCCGACACGCTGGAGGCGTACGGCTACCACCTCGGTCTCGCCTTCCAGGCCGTCGACGATCTGCTGGGCATCTGGGGCGACCCGGAGGCCACCGGCAAGCAGACCTGGAGCGATCTGCGTCAGCGCAAGAAGTCCCTGCCGGTCGTCGCCGCTCTCGCGGCCGGCGGCCCGGCATCGCAGCGCCTCGGGGAGCTGCTCGCGGCCGATGCCAAGAGCAATGACTTCGACAGCTTCTCCGAGGAGGAATTCGCCACCAGGGCGGCCCTGATCGAGGAGGCGGGCGGCCGCGAGTGGACCTCGGACGAGGCCCGCAGGCAGCACGCGATCGCGATCGAGGCCCTCAGCGGTGTCGACATGCCGGAGCAGGTCCGGGCGCAGCTCGTCGCGCTCGCGGACTTCGTCGTCGTACGGAAGAGATGATCGCTATCGCCTCCAGCATATGCGTGTCCTCTGGGGGCTAGCCCCCAGACCCCCATGCAGTCGCCGGCCGGCGACCGGGAGACCGGGCACCGGCCGACGGAGACCCCAGCACAGCAGAGAGCCACTGCAACGAAGGGGAAGCCATGACAGCGACGACCGACGGAAGCAGCGGGCCCGCGGGGCCCGTGGCAGCCGCGGCCAGTGAACAGACCGACATCACGCGCGAAGCCGTCGATGTCACCCGGGCCGCGGCGCGGGCAGCGGAACGATCGATCGAGCATCTGCTGGGCCGGCAGGACGCCGAGGGCTGGTGGAAGGGCGACCTCGAGACCAATGTGACGATGGACGCCGAGGATCTGCTGCTGCGTCAGTTCCTCGGAATCCAGGACGCGCGCATCACTGAGGCGGCGGGCCGCTTCATCCGGGGCGAGCAGCGCGACGACGGCGCCTGGGCCACCTTCTACGGCGGGCCCGGCGAGCTCTCCGCCACCGTCGAGGCGTACGTCGCGCTGCGGCTGGCCGGTGACCGGCCCGACGATCCGCACATGGCGCGCGCATCCGCCTGGATCAGGGACCGGGGCGGCATCGCCGCGAGCCGGGTCTTCACCCGGATCTGGCTGGCCCTGTTCGGCTGGTGGAAGTGGGACGACCTTCCCGAGCTGCCGCCCGAGCTGATCTTCTTTCCGAAGTGGCTTCCGCTCAACATCTACGACTTCGGCTGCTGGGCCCGGCAGACGATAGTGCCGCTCACGGTCGTCTCGGCGATGCGTCCGGTGCGGCCCGCGCCGTTCGCGCTCGACGAGCTGCACACCGACGCGCGGACGCCGAACCCCGTCAGGCCCCTTGCTCCCGCCACGAGTTGGGACGGACTCTTCCAGCGTGCCGACAAGGTGCTGCACGCCTATCACAAGGTCGCACCGCGCCGGCTGCGCCGGGTCGCGATGAATGCGGCCGCGCGCTGGATCATCGAGCGCCAGGAGAACGACGGCTGCTGGGGCGGTATCCAGCCGCCCGCCGTGTACTCCGTCATCGCCCTGCATCTGCTCGGCTACGACCTTCAGCACCCCGTCATGAGGGCGGGCCTGGAGTCGCTGGACCGTTTCGCCGTCTGGCGCGAGGACGGCGCACGCATGATCGAGGCGTGTCAGTCGCCCGTATGGGACACCTGCCTGGCCACCATCGCGCTGGCCGACGCGGGACTGGCACCCGACCACCCGGCACTCGTCAAGGCCGCCGACTGGATGCTGGCCGAGGAAATCGTGCGGCCCGGTGACTGGGCCGTACGCAAGCCCCGGCTCGCCCCGGGCGGCTGGGCGTTCGAGTTCCACAACGACAACTACCCGGACATCGACGACACGGCCGAGGTCATCCTCGCGCTGCGGCGGGTCAGGCACCCCGATCCGAAGCGGGCGGAAGCGGCGATCGGCCGGGGCGCGCGCTGGACTATGGGCATGCAGTCCAGGAACGGTGCCTGGGCCGCCTTCGACGCCGACAACACCAGCGCGTTTCCCAACCGGCTGCCGTTCTGCGACTTCGGCGAAGTGATCGACCCGCCGTCGGCGGACGTCACCGCGCATGTCGTCGAGATGCTGGCCCACGAGGGCCTGGCCCACCACCCCCGTACCCGGCGCGGCATCGAGTGGCTGCTCGCCGAACAGGAGCCCAGCGGCGCCTGGTTCGGCCGCTGGGGCGTCAACTACGTCTACGGAACAGGCTCGGTGGTCCCCGCGCTCACCGCGGCCGGGATGCCCCTCTCGCATCCCGCGATCCGGCGTGCCGTGCGCTGGCTCGAATCCGTCCAGAACGACGACGGAGGCTGGGGCGAGGACCTGCGCTCCTACCGCGAGCAGAAGTGGATCGGCCACGGCGAGTCCACCGCATCCCAGACCGCCTGGGCACTGCTCGCGCTGCTCGCCGCGGGGGAGCGGGAGAGCAAGACGGTCGAGCGGGGCGTGGCCTGGCTCGCCGAGACCCAGCAGGCGGACGGATCCTGGGACGAGCCGTACTTCACCGGCACCGGCTTCCCCTGGGACTTCTCGATCAACTACCACCTCTACCGGCAGGTCTTCCCGCTCACGGCGCTCGGCCGCTATGTGCACGGCGAGCCCTTCACCGACCGTGCGGGCAGCGCCCCGGACAACCGAGAGGGGGGCTGATGGACCGGTCCCCGGAGCCGTCCGGCTCCGCAGCGCCGCTGCTGATCGCCTGTGCGCTCGGCATCGAGAAACTCGCCCTGCGCACCGGCGACCGCAGTGGTGCAATCGGTCCGGTGACCGTGCTCCGCAGCGGCATGGGCCCGCAGAGCGCGGAGCGTGCCGTGCGCGAGGCGCTGGGTGAAGAGCCACTGCGGGACGCGGCGGTCGTCGCCTCGGGCTTCTGCGCCGGGCTCGCCCCGGGGATGCACCCCGGGGATCTGGTGGTCGCCGACGAGACCCGTCACGCCGACGGCACCACGGTCTGTACGGATACGGAACTGCTGGTCAAGGCGGTGGCCCGGGCGGTTCCCGGACGCAGGGTGCACACCGGCCCGGTGACCGGCTCCGACCATGTCGTCCGCGGACACGAACGGGCCGAGCTGCGCGCCGGCGGGGCGATCGCCGTGGACATGGAGTCCGCGGCCACACTCCGCACCGCTCTGAGCGCCGGGCCCCGCCCGGTTGCGGCCGTCCGGGTGGTCGTGGACGCTCCTGAGCATGAGCTGGTCCGTATTGGCACGGTGCGCGGTGGAATATCAGCCTTCCGTGTTCTTCGTGCCGTCCTTCCTGCTTTTTTCGAATGGCACCGTTCTTTGCTGCTCCCCAGGAGGTGAGCTAGATGGCCATGCCGCTCCGTCAGACCATCAGGGTCGGGACATACCTCTTTGAACAGAAGCTCCGCAAGCGTGAGAAGTTCCCGCTCATCGTCGAGCTGGAACCGCTTTTCGCCTGCAATCTGAAGTGCGAGGGGTGCGGGAAGATCCAGCACCCGGCAGGGGTTCTGAAGCAGCGCATGCCGGTCGCGCAGGCGGTCGGGGCGGTCCTGGAGTCCGGGGCGCCGATGGTCTCCATCGCGGGCGGCGAGCCACTGATGCACCCTCAGATCGATGAGATCGTGCGCCAGTTGGTGGCGAGGAAGAAGTACGTCTTCCTCTGCACCAATGCGATGCTGCTGCGGAAGAAGATCGAGAACTTCACCCCTTCCCGGTACTTCGCCTTTGCCGTGCACATCGACGGGCTGCGTGAGCGGCACGACGAATCGGTCGCCAAGGAAGGTGTCTTCGACGAGGCGGTGGAGGCGATCAAGGAAGCCAAGAAGCGCGGCTTCCGGGTCACCACCAATTCGACCTTCTTCAACACCGACACCCCGCAGACCGTCATCGAGGTGCTCAATTACCTCAATGACGACCTGAAGGTGGACGAGATGATGATCTCGCCCGCGTACGCGTATGAGAAGGCGCCCGACCAGGAGCACTTCCTCGGCGTCGAGCAGACCCGCGAGCTGTTCAAGAAGTCCTTCGCCGGCGGCAACCGGCGCCGCTGGCGGCTCAACCACTCGCCGCTCTTCCTCGACTTCCTGGAGGGCAAGGCGGACTTCCCCTGCACGGCGTGGGCGATCCCCAACTACTCGCTCTTCGGCTGGCAGCGCCCCTGCTATCTGATGGCCGACGGTTACGTCCCCACGTACCGGGAGCTCATCGAGGAGACCGACTGGAGCAAGTACGGCCGCGGCAAGGACCCGCGCTGCGCCAACTGCATGGCGCACTGCGGCTACGAGCCCACCGCCGTCCTCGCCACCATGGGCTCGCTCAAGGAGTCCCTGCGGGCGGCACGCGACACCGTCTCGGGAAACCGCGGGTGACGTCATGTCCCAAGGAGAGCCAGTAGCGCTGGGGCTCCCGGAGCTGCCGGCCCGGCCGATCGCGATGCGCCGCACCTCGCGGCGCATCCACGTCGGGCCGGTCGCCGTCGGCGGGGACGCGCCCGTATCGGTGCAGTCGATGACGACCACGCGCACCTCGGACATCGGGGCGACGCTGCAGCAGATCGCCGAGCTGACCGCGTCGGGCTGCCAGATCGTACGGGTCGCCTGCCCCACCCAGGACGACGCGGACGCGCTCGCCACCATCGCCCGCAAATCGCAGATCCCGGTGATCGCGGACATCCACTTCCAGCCGAAGTACGTCTTCGCGGCGATCGACGCCGGGTGTGCGGCGGTCCGCGTGAACCCCGGCAACATCAAGCAGTTCGACGACAAGGTCAAGGAGATCGCCCGAGCCGCGTCGGACGCGGGGATTCCGATCCGGATCGGCGTGAACGCCGGATCGCTGGACCGGCGGCTGCTCGCCAAATACGGAAAGGCGACGCCGGAGGCGCTGGTCGAGTCCGCGCTGTGGGAGGCGTCCCTCTTCGAGGAGCACGGTTTCCGCGACATCAAGATCTCGGTCAAGCACAGCGACCCGGTCGTCATGGTCAACGCCTACCGGCAGCTGGCCGCGGCCTGCGACTATCCGCTGCACCTGGGGGTGACGGAGGCGGGGCCCGCGTTCCAGGGGACGATCAAGTCGGCCGTCGCCTTCGGGGCGCTGCTCTCCGAGGGCATCGGCGACACCATCCGGGTCTCGCTCTCCGCCCCGCCCGCCGAAGAGGTCAAGGTCGGCATCCAGATCCTGGAGTCGCTCAATCTGCGCCAGCGCCGCCTGGAGATCGTCTCCTGCCCGTCCTGCGGACGGGCCCAGGTCGATGTGTACAAGCTCGCCGACCAGGTCACGGCAGGCCTTGAGGGCATGGAGGTGCCGCTGCGCGTCGCCGTCATGGGGTGTGTCGTCAACGGTCCCGGCGAGGCGAGGGAAGCGGACCTCGGCGTGGCGTCGGGCAATGGGAAGGGTCAGATCTTCGTGAAGGGTGAGGTCATCAAGACCGTGCCCGAGTCGAAGATCGTCGAGACCCTCATCGAAGAGGCGATGAAGATCGCCGAATCCATGGAGGACGCGGGGACGGCCTCGGGTCCGCCCGCCGTCACCGTGAGCTGAATCAGCAAGTGAAGGGGGTCCGACCGTGACGATTCTTGAGAACATCCGGGGGCCGCGCGATCTGAAGGCGCTGACCGATGCGGAACTCGAAGAACTCTCCGAGGAGATCAGAGAGTTCCTGGTGCAGGCGGTGGCGAGAACGGGCGGCCACCTGGGACCGAACCTGGGCGTGGTGGAGCTGACCGTCGCCCTCCACCGGGTCTTCGACTCGCCCGTCGACCGCATCCTGTGGGACACGGGGCACCAGAGCTACGTACACAAACTGCTCACCGGCCGGCAGGACTTCTCCAAGCTGCGCGGCAAGGGCGGGCTCTCCGGCTATCCCTCGCGCGAGGAGTCCGAGCACGACGTCATCGAGAACTCCCACGCCTCCACCGTGCTCGGCTGGGCCGACGGCCTTGCCAAGGCCCATCAGGTGCTCGGCAGCAGCGGCCATGTCGTCGCGGTCATCGGGGACGGCGCTCTCACTGGCGGCATGGCCTGGGAGGCTCTCAACAACATCGCAGCGGCCAAGGACCGGCCGCTGATCATCGTCGTCAACGACAACGAACGCTCCTACGCGCCGACCATCGGCGGCCTCGCCAACCACCTCGCCACACTGCGTACCACCGACGGCTACGAGCGGGTCCTGGCCTGGGGCAAGGACGTCCTCCAGCACACGCCCGTCGTCGGCAAACCGCTGTACGAATCGCTGCACGGCGCGAAAAAGGGCTTCAAGGACGCCTTCGCGCCGCAGGGGATGTTCGAGGATCTGGGCCTGAAGTACGTCGGCCCGATCGACGGGCACGACATCGCGGCCGTCGAGTCGGCTCTGCGCCGGGCGAAACGATTCCACGGGCCCGTCCTGGTGCACTGCCTGACGGAGAAGGGCCGCGGCTACCAGCCCGCGCTGGAGGACGAGGCCGACCGCTTCCACACCGTCGGCATCATGGACCCGCTGACCTGCGAGCCGCTCGCACCGTCCAACGGCCCTTCCTGGACATCGGTGTTCGGGGACGAGATCGCCGAGATCGGGGCACAGCGGCCGGACGTCGTGGCGATAACGGCCGCGATGCTGCACCCCGTCGGTCTGACGAAGTTCGCCGAGCGCTTCCCCGAGCGGGTGTGGGACGTCGGGATCGCCGAGCAGCACGCCACAGTCTCCGCGGCCGGGCTCGCCACCGGAGGCCTGCACCCGGTCGTCGCCGTGTACGCCACCTTCCTCAACCGGGCGTTCGACCAGCTGCTGATGGATGTGGCCCTGCACAAGTGCGGAGTGACCTTCGTGCTCGACCGCGCGGGCGTCACCGGCGTCGACGGGCCCTCCCACAACGGCATGTGGGACATGTCGATCCTCCAGGTCGTACCCGGACTGCGGATCGCCGCGCCGCGCGACGCCGAACGGCTGCGCCAGGAGTTGCGCGAGGCCGTCGACGTCAGTGACGCGCCCACCGTGCTGCGCTTCCCGAAGGAGTCCGTGGGCGCACCGGTCGAGGCGATCGGCCGGATCGGCGGGATGGACGTACTGCACCGGGACATCGAGCCCGAGGTGCTTGTGGTGTCCGTAGGAGCCCTGGCGTCGGTATGTCTGCAGGCCGTGGAACTGCTCCGGGGGCGCGGCATCGCATGCACCGTCGTGGACCCGCGCTGGGTCAAGCCCGTCGACGAACAGCTCGCGCCGCTCGCCGCCCAGCACCGGCTGGTGGCCGTGGTCGAGGACAACAGCCGCAACGGCGGCGTCGGTTCGGCCGTCGGGCAGGCACTGCGGGACGCGGACGTCGATGTGCCGCTGCGTACCTTCGGTATCCCCGAGCAGTTCCTCGCCCACGCCAAGCGCGGCGAGGTGCTCGCCGACATCGGGCTCACGCCGGTGGAGATCGCGGGACGGATCAGCGCTGCCATGGCAGTCAAGGAGAACGGTCAATGAGCAAGGAGTTCGACCTGGCCCAGCTGCTCGCCGAGCGCGGAGGCGAGCGCTACGAGCTGCACGCCAGACATCTCAACCACCAGCTGCCGCGCATGCTGCACACCATCGGCTTCGACAAGGTCTACGAGCGGGCCGAGGGCGCGTACTTCTGGGACTCCGAGGGCAACGACTATCTCGACATGCTCGCGGGCTTCGGGGTGATGGGGCTCGGCAGGCACCACCCCGTCGTACGCAAAGCGCTGCACGACGTCCTGGACGCCTCACTCGCCGACCTCACCCGCTTCGACTGCCAGCCGCTGCCGGGACTGCTCGCCGAGAAGCTGCTGGCGCACAGCCCGCACCTGGACCGGGTGTTCTTCGGGAACAGCGGTACGGAAGCGGTGGAGACCGCCCTCAAGTTCGCCCGGTACGCGACCGGGAAGCCGAGGGTCGTCTACTGCTCCCACGCCTTCCACGGGCTCACCACCGGGTCCCTGTCGGTCAACGGCGAGGCGGGCTTCCGGGACGGATTCGCGCCGCTGCTGCCCGACACCGCGATCGCGATGGGCGATCTGGCCGCGCTGGAGCGGGAGTTGAAGCGCGGCGATGTGGCGGGCTTCGTCGTGGAGCCCGTCCAGGGCAAGGGGGTGCACGCGACCCCGCCCGGATTCCTTTACGCGGCCCAGGAGTTGCTTCACAAGCACAAGGCCCTGCTGATCGCCGACGAGGTGCAGACCGGCCTCGGCAGGACCGGCGACTTCTACGCCTACCAGCACGAGGAAGGGGTCGAGCCGGACCTGGTCTGTGTCGCGAAGGCGCTCTCGGGCGGATACGTACCTGTCGGGGCCACTCTTGGCAAGGACTGGATCTTCAAGAAGGTCTACTCCTCGATGGACCGGGTCCTTGTGCACTCGGCGAGCTTCGGATCCAACGCCCAGGCGATGGCCGCCGGGCTCGCGGTGCTCTCGGTGATCGAGGACGAGCAGATCGTTGCCAACGCCAGGGTGACCGGAGATCTGCTGCGCTCCCGCCTTGCCGCGCTCGTCGACCGCTATGAGCTGCTGCACGAGGTGCGCGGTCGCGGCCTGATGATCGGCATCGAGTTCGGCCGGCCTGACTCGATCAAGCTGCGCAGCCGCTGGACCATGCTTCAGGCGGCCCGCAAGGGCCTGTTCGCGCAGATGGTCGTGGTGCCGCTGCTGCAGAAGCACCGGATCCTGACCCAGGTCTCCGGCGACCATATGGAAGTGATCAAGCTGATTCCGCCGCTGACCATCGGCGAGCGGGAGGTGGAACGGTTCGTGGAGGCGTTCACGGCCGTGATGGACGATGCCCACGGCGGTGGCGGGCTGATGTGGGACTTCGGCAAGACCCTGGTCAAGCAGGCTGTCGCGAATCGCTGATCCTTTTGCCTCTGGGGCAAGAAATTTGTCTCAGAGGCAGCATCCTGGCGCAATGGACGTATGACCAATCCTGCCGCAGCGGCGGCTGACGGGCTGCCCGATGTCGCACCGCGGCTGCGCGAACTGCGCCGCCGCCGTGGTCTCACCCTGGAGGCCGCCGCCGAGCGCGCGGGGCTTTCCCCCGCCCATCTGTCCCGGCTCGAGACGGGCCGCCGCCAGCCCTCGCTGCCGATGCTGCTGGGTCTCGCCCGCATCTACGGTACGACCGTCGCCGAACTCCTCGGCGAGTCGGCGCCCGAGCGCGAGCCGATCATCCGCGCCGGGCGCAACGAGCCCTCGTCGGCCGACGGCTGGACCTACCACCGGGCCGGGGGCCCCGGCCGGGCCATGCAGGCCCTGCGGCTGGTCGTGCCGTACGGATCCCAGGGCGACCTGGTGCGGGTGCACCCGGGCGAGGAGTGGCTGTACGTGCTCGACGGGCGGCTCCGGCTGGCGCTCGGGGACGCCGTGCACGAGCTGAGCCCCGGGGACAGCGCGCACTTCGACTCCCAGACCCCGCACCGCATCGCCGCGGCCACACGCGAAGGGGCGGAGCTCCTGTTCGTACACACGCTGCTGCAGAGCCCCGACATCCATCCGCATGCCTGACACACGCGAAAGGCCCGCCATGTCCCAGCACAATGAAGAGAGGAAGTTCCCCCGAGGACTCGTGATCCGGCTCTTCGCCTATCTGGTGGCGGGCCATCTGTTCGCCGCGTTCCTGTATTTGCTGTTCACGCTCGGCGACAAGAGTTAGGCGGCCGGTGGCTCACGCCTCGTCGAGGAGGCGCTCGCGCAGCCGCTCGCGGGTTTCGGCGCTCACGTTCAGGCCCTCGCTGAGGTAGCGCTCGGTGTCGCCCCAGGTCTGCTGGATCGTTTCGAAGGCCGCGTTCAGATACTCGGCGCGCGCGTCGAAGAGCGGGGCGAGCAGTTGCATCACTTCGGGGGACATCGCGGCCGGAGAATTGTCGCCCCGGCGGACCAGATAACGGCGGTGCGGGTCATTGGACTTGAGGTAGTCGGCCTCGATGGCGTCCCGCTCGACACCGACCGCGAGCAGCGAGACCGCTATGGACAGACCGGCGCGGTCCTTGCCCGCCGCACAGTGCATCAGCGCCGGGACGCTGTCCTCGGCCAGCGCGTGCAGGACCCTGCTGTGCTCGGCGGTGCGCTCCTTGATGATCCTCCGGTACGACGCCGACATCCGGCCGGCCGCCTTCCCGTCCGCGAGGATCGAGCGCAGCTGGTCGAGATCGCCGTCCCGGACCATCTTCCAGAACTCCGCGCCGTCGGCCGGGTCGGTGAGCGGCAGATTCACATTGCGCACGCCGGGCAGCTCGACGTCCGGGCCCTCAAGGCGCATGTCGGCCGCGTTGCGGAAGTCGAAGATCGTGTGCAGACCGAGCGTGGCGAGGAACGAGGCGTCCGACTCGGTGGCATGGGCCAGATGACCGCTGCGGAAGAGCCGGCCGTGCCGCACCCGCCTGCCGTCCACGGTCGGCAGGCCGCCCACATCACGGAAATTGCGCACTCCGGTCAGCTCGGGCTCTGTCGAGGGGGCCTGCGGCAGTTGCTGCGTCACGTGGGCTCCTGAGGTGACTGCCGTCGGCGCTCCTCGCCGACGATGGCGCTTTCCCGACGATACGACATCGCTTTAGCGGGCAATCATTTCGATCTGTCGGCGAGCAGTTACGCACTCCACACGTCGTCCTCGCCTGGCTCCAGGCGCAGCACTACGGCGAACAGCCGCCGCGGCTCAGGCTGCGCGGTCTCGATCCTGCGGCGGTCTACGCGTGCCCGGACACGGGTGCCCTGCACCGTGGGTCGGTACTGCTGCACCACGGGCTGCACACGGGACTCAGGGGTGATCTGGACGCCACGGTGATCCGGCTGCGGCGGCTCGGGCAGAGGTAACCGTGACCGACAGGTACGGAGAATACGCCCGAAAAGGGACAATCGGCCGCCGGGGAATTTCTCGGTAATGGCAGATCCGAGGGAAAAGTGAGCCTGATCGGTCGATAGTCATCAAATGGTGCTTCTGTCCGAATTGGACGGTTCGACATAACCTGCCCCGTCTGCAATGGAGATGGGGCATGCGTCGTGAGCAGGATCATATTTGTCACGGTGTGTGGTGGCGTGACGGATACGAAATCCGTTGCCTGGCGGGGCGGGGAAGATCATTGATAGACGGAGCGTAACGGGAATTCTCCGGCGATATCACGCCGACTCGTGATCCGTAATTGCGGCAGCTTGTTCCTTTCGGCTCGGCTCGTTTACGTTCACGGCAATCCGGACGGACCGCCAAATCCTGCCGCCGCCCGGAATTCGAACCCACCCACGTGTGGCAGGAGCGGGGGACCCAGGTAGTACGCCGATTCCGCACTTCCGGAACGGCTCGGGGTTAAGCAGCGCAACCGCGCGGCCGGGCATCTCCAGCCCGAACCCGACAGCTCACCTCGCCGGCGCCGGAGAGGAAAGCGCCATGCCCGCAAAGGGTAAGCACCGCCGTCCCAAGACCAGCCCGATCACCCGCGGTTTCGTCGCAGCGGGCACAAGTGGCGCCGCCATCGCGATCCCGCTCATGGGTGCCACCGGGGCCCACGCCGCGGGCAAGACCGCCCCCGTCGCGACCTCGTCGCACACGGCAGTGACCGCCGCCGCGGCACCCGCCGCGTACAAGGCTCCGCACAAGCCGGCCGCCGCACCCACGACGTACTCGGTCGTCGCCGGTGACTATCTCTCCAAGATCGCGGACGAGCACAATGTCCGCGGTGGCTGGAAGAAGCTGTACCAGGACAACCGCGAGCGGGTCGGTGACAACCCCTCGCTGATCCACCCGGGCCTCAAGCTCACCCTCGGCACCACAGCGAAGGCGAAGGCTCCCGAGAAGTCGCAGCACCGCGAGAAGAGCCAGGACCGGACCGCCGCCAAGACCGCGTCCAAGGCTGTCACCAAGGCCGCCGCCAAGACCGTGTCCAAGGCCGCCTCCAAGGCCTCCACGGACTCCGGCTCGGCGAAGAGCGCCCCGCAGACCAGCAGCTCCGGGTTCACGACCCCCCTCGACGGCGCGACCGTCATCACGCCGTACCACCTCTCCGGCTCGATGTGGTCCAGCGGTTACCACACCGGTGTGGACTTCGCGGCCTCCACCGGCACCACGGTCAAGGCCGTCGGCCCGGGCACCGTCGTCTCCGCCGGGTGGGGCGGCGCGTACGGCAACGAGGTCGTCATCCAGCACGGCGACGGCAGCTACTCGCAGTACGCCCACCTCTCCTCCCTGGCCGTCTCCGCCGGCCAGAGCGTGAGCGGCGGCCAGCAGATCGGCCTCTCCGGCTCCACCGGCAACTCCACAGGACCGCACCTGCACTTCGAGATCCGCACCGGCCCGAGCTACGGCTCGGACGTCGACCCGCTGGCCTACCTGCGCCAGCACGGCGTCACCGTCTGACGCCCGTCCGACGCGGCGATCACGCTCTCGTCCCCTCGTGCCGCAGCCCGCGGCGCGGGGGGACGCGGCGTATTCCGCCCTGGACGAATCTTGGGCGGTGGCAAAGATCACCCCTCGTCAACCCCTCCTTACGGTCGCGTAGGTCACATACGTAAGGGGAGGATCAGTACTTGTGGCAGACGATTCGAGAACAGAGATCAGCGGCGGATTCGGGTCGTACGCGGCGATCGGTGACAGCTTCACCGAAGGCGTCGGCGACCCGGGTCCCGACGGGATGTACGTCGGCTGGGCGGACCGGTTCGCGGTCCTGCTCGACGACCGGATGCCGGAGCACACCTTCAGGTACGCCAACCTCGCCGTACGTGGGCGCCTCCTCGACCAGATCGTCTCGGAACAGGTGCCAAGGGCGAGGGAACTGGCCCCGGACCTCGTGACGTTCTGCGCCGGCGGCAATGACATCATCCGGCCCGGCACCGACCCGGACGACGTGGCCGAGCGCTTCGAGCGCGCGGTCGCCGACCTCACCGGCGCCGTGGGGACGGTCATGGTGACCACGGGCTTCGACACCCGCGGCGTGCCGGTGCTGCGCCATCTCCGCGGCAAGATCGCCATGTACACCGCGCATGTACGGGCCATCGCCGACCGTTACGACTGTCCCGTACTCGATCTGTGGTCGCTCAGGTCCGTCCAGGACCGGCGCGCCTGGGACGCCGACCGGCTCCATCTGTCGCCCGAGGGGCACACCCGGGTCGCGCTGCGAGCCGCCCAGGTCCTCGGCATCGAGGTGCCCGCCGACCCCGACCAGCCGTGGCCGCCGCTGCCGCCCCGTGGCACGCTCGAAGTGCGCCGCGACGACATCCAGTGGGCGCGGGAGCATCTGGTGCCGTGGATCGGCCGCCGGCTGCGCGGCGAGAGCTCCGGCGACCACGTGGAGGCCAAGCGGCCGAATCTGCTGCCCCTGTGACAGCGGCGGGGTGAACACGGGGTCGGTCCGGCGGCCCCGCAGCTGACTGTCAGATCTGTGCCGCCAGGAGTTCCGCCGCGCCGATCAGCGCCGTACTGCCCTCGCCCGTACAGGCGTGCGCGCCCGCCAGCGCGCCGAGCCGGGCGCTCTGCTCCAGATCACGGCCCGCCAGCCGCCCGTAGAGAAAGCCGCAGACATACGCGTCGCCCGCGCCGTTGGAGTCCACCACCCGGGCGGGCGGCGCCACCGCGGGGACCGGCCGCGGGGTGCTGCTGCCGTCGCGGGTCAGCAGATACGAGCCTCCCGCACCGGCCGTCGCGATCACGGCCTCGGCCCGTCCGTCGCGCAGGATCTCCCGCATCACCGACGCGATCCGCTCGCCCGCGCCCGCCGCACTGAGGAAGACCAGGTCCGAGCGGAGCGCGAACTCCCGGTGGTGGTCGGCCAGTCCGTCCCAGTCGTGCAGATCGGTGGAGACCGGGACGCCCAGCTTCTCGATGTCGTCGTACAGGAACCGCGCGAAGTTCACGATCGAGAGATGGACATGGCGGGCCCGGCGCAGATGGGGAAGGTAGACCTCGCGCGGCATGCGCAACTCCTCAGGATCGCGGGCGTCGTAGAACGACATCCGGCGGCCCGAGGGATCGACGAGATTGACCGCGCGCCGGGTACCGGCGGGGGAGATGAGCGGCTCGAAGTCCACCCCGCCCGCGGCGAGCCGGTCCTGGACCTGGCGTCCGGGCCAGTCGTCGCCGATGTAGTCGAGGAGCGTGACCTTCAGTCCCAGTGCCCGGCACCCGAGTGCCACATTGCCGCCGGTGTGGCCGGGCCATTCGCGGATCGGGCCGACGCCGACGGAGTCGACGAGCGGAACCGGCAGGGAGTCGACGCGGACGACCGTGTCGACGCCGCTGCCGCCGACGACCAGCACATCCTGTGTGTTGTAGGGGAGTTGATCGGTCTGCTGATGCTGCGAGGGGTGAGACACAGTCGCCCAGTATGACTGCCCAGCCGGGTCGGCGTAGCGGCGGGCGGGGTCAGCGAGCGACGGCTGTCAGCGCCTCGCGTTCCACACCGAGCTCACGGGCCAGCGCCTCGTCGGTCCACTCCAGCATCGCGGCGCGCGAGAGCGATCCCGCGTACGAGGTCATCTGCACGGCGAGCCCGTCCAGAAACGCCGTCAGCCGCCAGGCCGTTGCCGCCGGGTCCTCGCACGGGAACTCGCCGGCCGCCGCGCCCTCCGCGATGACCTCGGTCAGCGCGGCCTTCCACTGCTGGTCGAGATCGCGGGCCACCTCGCGCAGTGCGGGTTCACGCAGTGCGGCTGCCCAGCCCTCGATCCACAGGCGCCAGCCCTTGGCCGTCCCCGTCGGCGCGTACCAGCGGACCGCGGCGCGCAGCCGGCGCAGCGCCGTGGTGCGGCGGCCCAGCAGTTTGCGCAGATGGGCGAGATCGCCGTCGGCGGCATACGCGAAGGCCGCGGCGACGAGCTTCTCCTTGGTCGAGAAGTGGTAGAGGACCAGGGCGTTGCTCACGCCCAGCGCGGAGGCGACATCGGCGATCCGTACGGCCGCGACACCGTGTTCCTCGATCTGCTCGACGGCGGCGCCGAGCATTTCCTCACGCCTCTCCGCCACGTTCAACCGGACTCTGGCCACGTGCTCACCCTACACAGCCGATCTTGGACGCGGCCCGTACACCGTGTGGTCGAGCGCGAGCGCCCCGCCGGGGTGCGCGAGCAGGGGATTCACGGTGACGGCGGCCGACCGCGGGTCGAAGTGGGCGTCGAGCGAGGTCGTCATCTGTACCGGCCGAAGCGCTCGGCGATGACCGGCAGCCGGTCGGCGACGATCGCGTGCGCGGCGGCGCGTGGGGTCGTCCCGTCCGCCTCGGCGCGCGCCAGCATCTGGCCGATCAGCGCCCTCATCGAGCGGCGGGTGTAGGCGAACGCCTCGTCCGCGTCGGCGTCGATGTCCCCGAACAGCGTCCACCACCACCACGCGTTGGTACCGGAGTTGACGACGACATCGGGCAGAACGGTGATCCCGCGCCGCGCGAGCATCTCCTCGGCGTCCGGCAGCACCGGCATGTTCGCCGCCTCGACAACCAGGCGAGCCGTGATCTGCGCCTGGTTGGCCGTGTCGACGGCGTACGAGACGGCCGCGGGTACCAGCACCTCCGCGTCGGCGGACAGCCAGGCGTCGCCCGGCAGTTCCAGATCACCGGGCCGCAGGGCCGTACGGTCGACGGTGCCGTACGAGTCCCGCGCGGCCAGCAGCGCGTCGACGTCCAGGCCGTCCGGGTTGGCCATGGTGCCCTTGATGTCGGCGACGGCGACGATCTTCAGCCCGGCGCGGGCGAGGAAGCGGGCGGTCGCGCCGCCCATGGTGCCGAGTCCCTGGACGGAGACGCGCGTTCCCTCGTGCGGCACCCCTGCCCGGTCGAGCGCGACGAGGACCGACTCGGCGACGCCGCAGCCACCGACGAGCTCGTCGAGGCCGATGCCGTCGACCTCGACGGCGAAGGCGTCCGCGAGCCGCTTGCGCGCGGAGGCCTCGTCGTCGAGGAGGTGGTAGACGGCCTGGATGGAGGAGACGAGACCGGCCTCCTCGGCGGCGCGGTCGACGATGTCCTGGGTGAGCCCGAGGTCCTCGCCGGTGGTCCACATCGTCTCGATGTACGGGCGCACGGCGCGCAGATAGCGCACGAGGATCCCGTACGCCCGCGGGTCCTGCGGGTCGCAGTCGATGCCGCCCTTCGCACCGCCGAGCGGGATGTACCGACCGTCCGGGTTGTAGTGCAGGGCCTCCTTCATCGTCATCCCGCGGGCCAGCCCGGTCACCTCCTCCAGCGTGCAGCCCTCGCGCATACGCAGTCCTCCGCTGGACACCCCGCGTACGAGCCGGTCGATCACCAGATGGCCCTGGCGCCCGGTGACATGGTCGGTCCAGGTGAGCGACAGCAGGGGAGTGGTGGTCATCGGACGGTCTCCTCGGGAACGGTGATCACGGTGGGGCCCGGGGTGGCCAGGGCCCGGGTGAGTGCGGTGGCGAGCGCGCCGGGGGTGGGGGCGTGCACACCGTGCCCGCCGTAGGCGCGGGCGAGGGCGGGCAGATCGACGGGCGCGAAGTCGACGGCGGCCGGTTCGTCGCCGCGGGCGGCCATCTCGTCGCGGATCTCCCCGTACCCACCGTTGTCGAACACCACGACGGGCAGGGGAAGTTGAAGCTGAGTGGCGGTGGCGAGCTCCTGCACGGAGACCTGGAGCCCGCCGTCCCCGCTGAGCGCGATCACCTGGCGGTCCGGGTGCGCGGTCTTGGCGCCGATCGCCGCGGGCAGGGCGTAGCCGAGGGTGCCGAATCCGGTGGGGTGCAGATAGCGGGCGCCGGGGCCGATGGGCAGATGTGGCAGGGCCCCGTAGTAGCAGCACTGTGCGCTGTCGGAGGTGATGACGGCGTCGGCGTCGAGGACGCCGCGTATCGCCTGGAGGTAGGGCAGCCAGCGGGCGTCCCGCTCCCGGGTCTCGTCGTCCCGTGCGAGACGCAGAGTGGCGACCTCCTCGGCGGCACCGGGAGAGCCGTCCCCGATGTCGTCGGCTCCGCTCCCCGAATCCCGTACGAGACGCAGATCCACGGCACGCGGCACGGCATCCCGCCCCGTACGCAGCGCGGTGACGTTTCCCCCGGCCCCTCGGCCCGCTCCGGCGTCCCCGCACGCGGCCAGCAGCGCGCCGAGCACCTGTTGCGCGTCGCCCACCAGCGCGACGTCCGCCGCGAGTGCCGCGTACATCTGCGCCGGGTCCACGTCGACACGCACCAGCGTGCCGCGTAGGGGCGGCGGCTCCGACCACAGGTCGGACTCGGCCAGTTCGGTCCCCACCGCCAGTACCACATCGCGCTCGGTCAGCCACTTCTGTACGGCCGGGCTGTGCAGCGAGACACCCAGCGACAGTGGATGGGACTCGTCCACGATCCCCTTGCCGTTGGCGGTGGTGACGACGGGAGCGCTCAACTCCTCTGCCAGGGCGAGCAGTTCACCCGCCGCGCCGCGCGCCCCGCCGCCCAGCACGAGCGCCGGCCTGCTCGCCGTCCGCAGGGCGTCGGCGGCCTCCCGCAACCCGGTCGCCGGGGGGATCAAGGTCCCGGCCGCCGGGGCGCCACGTACCTCACCCGCCTTTTCCGCGGTCTCCAGCAGATCGAGCGGAATCTCGATGTGCACCGGCCGCGGCCGCCCGGTGGCGAAGAGCGTGAACGCCCGCGCGACCGCGGCGCCGATCTCGTCGGCCGTCGACACCCGGTGGCTGAACGCGGCGACGCCCCGCAGCGCCTCCGTCTGGCTGCGCATCTCGTGCAGCAGGCCGGTCGACTGGCGCGGGTGGCGCAGTGGCATCCCGGGCGAGACCACGAGCAGCGGCACGCTGTCGGAGTACGCCTGGCCGACCGCCGCCGCGATGTTCAGCAGTGCGGGTCCCGTGGTGGTGATCGCGACCCCGGGCCGCCCGCTGACCCGGGCGTACGCGTCGGCCGCGTATCCCGCGCCCTGCTCATGACGCGGCGTCACATGGGCGATTCCGTAAGCGGCGAGATGCCGGTAGATCTCCAGATTGTGCGTGCCCGGAATCCCGAAGGCCTGGGTGACGCCGTGTGCTGTCAGTGCCCGGACGACGGCCTCGCCGCCCGTCACAGCCGTCGACGCCATGTCACATGCCCGGCTCGGTGGTCGCCAGGGCGGTCATCGGGACCAGCTCGGTGGGGAGCTCGGACATGGTGCCTCCAGGCACGACGAGGACGGAGTAACTGAACCGTCGGTCAGTATCTGGAGGCGCGGGCTCCTGTGTCAACATGATCGTCAACTTGCCCCGCCCGGTCATCCGCCCGGCGGACCGGGCGGATGCCCAGGCAGCGAGCGGGCGGTCAGACGGAGGCGGACCCGGGCACCGCCCCGCGGGCCGGAATCTCGCAGTGGTCCTTGAACCCCTGGCTCGTCAGACCGAGCGCCGAATTCATCCGCGAGCGCAGGTTCTCCACCGCCACAATCGCCGTGAGCTCGACGAACGCGGCCTCGCCCAGCGTCGCGAGCAGCCGCGCGGCCTGCTCGTCCTCGACCTCGGGCGGATTCGCGGTCATCGCCTCCGCGTACTCCATGACATCGCGCTCCAGCGCGGTGTACGCGTCGCTCTCGCGCCACACCGGCACATCGTGCAGCTTGCGTACGTCCATGCCGCGCTCCCGGCTCACCCAGTGGCCGAAGTCCATGCACCAGCTGCACCCGATCGACGCGGCCGACGCCATCTCGGCCAGCGCCTTCAGATCGGCGTCGAGGTGCTTCCACTTCGCCACCGACTGCTCGAAACGCAGATCGCTCCAGAGCACCCGTGGGTTGTGCGCCAGCGCCCGGGCGGGGTCGAGCACCTTTCCGTACACGCGCCTGGAGTACCACTCGGTGAGTCGGAAGAGCGGCGAACGGCGCGGGGTGAGGGAGATACGGGCCATGACGGGCCTCCTGAGCTGTGGACGATGTCCTTTCACGCCTACGACGGACGGGGTGCGGCCGGATGTGACATCACGGACCGCGGCCGGGAAAAGATCTTCAGGAACACCGGCACCGGGACGGGCGTTGCCTGGTCATGACGGAAAGTGCGCAGCAGGACGCCTTGCTCAGGCTGGTCGCCGAACACAAAGGCGGGGTGCTGGTCACCCTCAAGCGGGACGGCAGGCCCCAGCTCTCCAATGTGAACCACTTCTACTATCCGAAGGAGCGGACCATCCGGGTGTCGCTCACGGACGGCCGCGCCAAGACCGCGAACCTGCGCCGCGACCCCCGCGCCTCGTACCACGTCACGAGCCGGGACCGCTGGGCCTGGACCGTCGCCGAGGGCACCGCCGAGCTCTCCGAGGTCGCGGCCGATCCGTACGACGAAACGGTCGAGGAACTGATCACGCTCTACCGCGACGTCAGCGGCGAGCACCCGGACTGGGACGACTACCGCCGTGCCATGGTCCGCGACAAACGCCTTGTGCTCAGGCTCCGGGTGGAACGGGCCTACGGCCAGCCCCGAGGCTGACCACTGTCGGACCCCACGCTCATAATGAAGACACCACACCGACCTCAGGAGGTGCCGTGACTGGCACTGGCCCCCACAACCCGCTGAGATCCCGGCTGCGCGCGCTCCGGCCGGCTGGTTTCGGCGCCGACCCGTCCGGCGAGCGGTGGGAGCGGATAAAGCGCTCACCGAACTTCTCCGACGGCGTCTTCCAGAACCCCGTGGGAGCCAGGACCAGGCCGTCCGGCGGTTCCATGATCGAGTTCGCCAAGATCTACTTCCGCAAGGAGGCGCGGGCCCGCCGCTCCCCGGTCGGGCATGTGCCCCTGCATGCCACCACCCTTGCCGACCTGGCCAAACCGCCCGCCTCCGGGCTGCGGCTCACCTGGATGGGACACTCCAGCGTCCTCACGGAGATCGACGGGCGGCGGGTGCTCTTCGACCCGGTCTGGGGCGAGCGCTGCTCCCCCTTCCCCTTCGCCGGTCCCAAGCGGCTGCACCCCGTGCCCGTGTCGCTCGCGGCCCTCGGCCCGGTCGATGTCGTCGTGATCTCCCACGACCACTACGACCACCTTGATCTGCCCAGCATCCGGGCGCTGGCCTCCACCGACACGATCTTCGCGGTGCCTCTCGGCGTCGGCGCTCACCTGGAGCACTGGGGCGTGCCCGCCGACCGGCTGCGCGAGCTGGACTGGAACGAGTCGGCGGAGGTGGCGGGCCTGCGGCTGACCGCGACCCCGGCCCGGCACTTCTGCGGCCGCGGAATCCGCAATCAGCAGCACACGCTCTGGGCGTCCTGGGCCGTCGCGGGCCCCGAGCACCGCGTCTACCACAGCGGTGACACCGGATACTTCCCCGGCTTCAAGGACATCGGCGCCGAGCACGGCCCCTTCGACGCCACCATGATCCAGATCGGTGCGTACAGCGAATACTGGCCGGACATCCATATGACACCGGCCGAGGGCATGCGCGCCCACCTCGATCTCCAGGGCGGCGAGCCGTCCGGTGCGATGCTGCCGATCCACTGGGGCACGTTCAATCTCGCGCCGCACCCGTGGGCCGAGCCCGGGGAGGGCACGGTCGCCGCGGCCGCTGCGGAAGGCGCCCGTGTCGCGCTGCCGCGGCCCGGCGAGCCCTTCGAGCCGACGGGCGAGAGTGTTCCGTCCGAGCTGTGGTGGCGCGCTGCGGCGACCGCGCCCGCCCAGGGCTGGGCCGCCTCCGGCGACAAGGGCAGGGGCCCCGAGGTGGCGCCGACCGCCTGATCGCCGACGCGTCCTGGGGCTCCCGCCGACACGCCTGGCGGGGGCGCGTTTTCGGCCTGCCGTGCGAAGGGTCATACCAGAGCGGGAATGAATAGCAGGCAAGTTTGTCAACTGCCCCCCGCACGTGCCCTCTTGGCGACTACCGTGTGTGCCCGGTGATCCACGATGGGCTTTTTCTGCGTACGCCGAGCCTATCGTCGAGCCGAAGCTGACCACTTGCATTGCAGTACGCCGATTCCTGGGGCCCCACGTACCAAGGATGCTGATGTCTCAATTACGCGCACCCGCCGCGCGGCCGGACCGCCGGGAGGGCGGGCGCCATGGCCGGCCAGGCGCACGCTCCCTGTCGCCAGCCGGAAGGTCGCAACCCGTGCCGCCGTCGCCGGAAGCCCGTATACGCCCTCAACTCCAACGCACCGCAGTGCTGCCGGCGGCCGTCGTCGCCCTCAGCGGAGCGACTGCCGTGCTCTTCACGATCCACGCCGCCGGTCTGCGGCCCACCGTCGAACTCTGGGCCGTACTGGCCGGTGCCGCCGCGCTCGCCATCGCCGCGGTCGCCGCGGCGGCCATCGGCGCGGACCGCACGGCCAAATCCGTACTGGACCGCTGTGCGGCCCTGCGCCGCTCGTCCGCACGCGGGCAGGCCGATCTGCAGACGGTCGTCGAGCAGCTCAGACGGGGAGAGGGGCCGCCCGCGCGCCGTTCCCCCCTGCCCGCGCCCCTCGACGGCGACGAGTTCGACCTGCTGACGCAGGAGCTGAGCCGCTCGCACGACGCCGCCGTGGCGGCCGTGGTGCAGGCCTCCCGGCTCTCCAGCAGCGTCGGCAACGAACAGAAGGTCGAGGTCTTCGTCAATCTGGCCCGGCGGCTCCAGTCGCTGGTCCACCGGGAGATCCAGCTCCTCGACGAGCTGGAGAACGAGGTCGAGGACCCGGAGCTGCTCAAGGGCCTCTTCCATGTCGACCACCTCGCCACCCGCATCCGCAGGCACGCGGAGAACCTCGCCGTCCTCGGCGGCGCGATCTCCCGGCGGCAGTGGTCCAACCCGGTCACCATGACGGAGGTGCTGCGCTCCGCGATCGCGGAGGTGGAGCAGTATCCCCGGGTCAAGCTGGTGCCGCCGATCGACGGCACACTGCGCGGCCACGCCGTCGCCGATGTGATCCATCTGCTGGCCGAACTGGTCGAGAACGCCACCCTGTTCTCCGCCCCGCACACCCAGGTGCTGATGCGAGCCCAGCACGTCACGGCCGGACTCGCCGTCGAGGTCGAGGACCGCGGCCTCGGTATGCCGGTGGACGAGCAGAACAGAATGAACGCCCTTCTCGCCGACCCCGACCAGGTGAACGTCGCCCATCTGCTGCAGGACGGGCGGATCGGCCTCTTCGTCGTCTCGGCGCTGGCCCGCAGGCACGGCATCGCGGTACGCCTGCAGTCCAACATCTACGGCGGCGTCCAGGCCGTCCTCGTACTCCCGCAGGGGCTCCTCGGCGCCGAGCCCGACGCGCTCCAGCACAACGCCGCGGCCGCCGCGTCCGAAGCCGCGGCGCGCCCCAGGGGAGAGACGAGCATCACCCAGGCGACCGCGGTACGCCCGCCGATTCCGCAGCAGCCCCACTCCCCCCCGCAGCTGCCACAGCAGCAACAGAGGCAACCGCAGCGGGAGCCGGCGCACGCCACCACCTTCGGCTCGGGCCCCCTCCCCGTACGGGGAGAACACGCGGACCGCCCCAACCCGGCGTCAGCCACCCCCGGTGCCAGTCACTTGGACATCAGCCATGCGGGCGTCAACCACGGCAGCGTCAACCACGCCGCACCCGCGCCGAGCTCACCCGCCGAGGCCCCCGATGTGGTGCGCGGCACCATGGGCCGCCCCCAACTGCCCAAGCGCCGCAGCCAGGAGCACCTCGTCCCCCAGCTGCGGGACGCCCCCGCGCCCCGCAAGGACGACGATCACGCCCTCCACGACCCTGGCCTGATGGCGGCCTTCCAGCGAGGCATCGGACTGGCAGAGTCCCAGCCCCTCGCTGACAGCGCGCCGCTGCCTGACCCGCAGCGCCACGACAACACCTCCAAGGAGTAGATCACCATGGTGAGCGATGTGCCGAACGGCCATGCCTCGGACCTCGACTGGCTGCTCAGCGGCCTGGTCCAGCGCGTGCCGTACACCCGGAACGCGGTACTGCTCTCCTCCGACGGGCTGGTGAAATCCGTGCACGGCCTGGACCCCGACAGCGCCGACCACATGGCGGCGCTCGCCTCCGGCCTCTACTCCCTGGGCCGCAGCGCCGGAGCGCGCTTCGGTGACGGGGGAGAGGTGCGCCAGGTGGTGGTGGAACTGGACTCGACTCTGCTGTTCGTCTCCACGGCGGGTTCCGGCACCTGTCTCGCCGTGCTCGCCGGGCGGGAGGCGGACGCCGCGGTCCTCGGATACGAGATGGCGATGCTGGTCAAGAGCGTACGGCCGTATCTGACCACGCCCGCCAGACATTCGGCCGGGGCGCCGAGTGCCGCGGGGCAGTGAAAGTGCCGTCCCCCAAGGACGGGCCACTGCTCGACGACGCGGCCGGCCGGCTCATCCGCCCGTACACGGTGAGCGGCGGCCGCACCCGTCCGACGGCCGCACTGGACCTGCTCTCCCTCGTGATGGCGACCGGGACCGTGCCGCAGACGCACTTAGGACCCGAGCACGCCACGGCGCTCGGCCTGTGCGACGGGCCGACGTCGGTGGCCGAGATCTCCGCACATCTCAGGCTTCCGGCGGTCGTCACCAAGGTGCTGCTCTCCGATCTGGTGGACTGTGGCGCGGTCACTGCGCGGGCGCCGCGCTGCAACGACTCACTCACGGACCGTTCATTGCTGGAGGCGGTGCTCGATGGCCTACGACGACGGCTCTGAAGTCGACGACCTCTTCCCAACCGCTCTGAAGATCCTGGTCGCGGGCGGATTCGGGGTGGGCAAGACGACCTTTGTGGGGGCGGTCAGCGAGATCGAACCCCTCAGTACGGAAGAACTGCTGACCCAGGTCAGCGTGGCGACCGACAGACTCGACGGCATCGAGTCCAAGACCACCACGACGGTCGCCATGGACTTCGGCCGGATAACGCTGGACCGGAGCCATGTGCTCTATCTGTTCGGCACACCCGGCCAGGAGCGCTTCTGGTTCATGTGGGACGAGCTCTCCGAGGGCGCCCTCGGAGCGGTGGTGCTCGCCGACACGCGCCGACTCGAGGACTCCTTCTCGGCCGTGGACTTCTTCGAGCGGCGCGGCATCGGATTCGTCGTCGCCGTCAACGAGTTCGACGGCGCCTACCGCTATGAACCGGATGAGGTACGGGCCGCGATCGACCTCAAGCCGGAGGTGCCGGTCGTCCTGTGCGACGCACGTATCGCCAGCTCGGGGATAGGAACACTGGTCACCCTCGTCCAGCATCTGCTCACCACGACCCCGGCGCCGGCCGCGCCGGCCCCGAGCTACGGAGCACAGATATGACGTACGACCCGACCGGCCATCTGCTGCTGACCCCCGTCGACCGCGAGGCGCCCGTCCGCGTGCGGCGGCTGCGCCAGCTCGGCTTCGGGGACCGGCCGGACCCCGCCTTCGACGAATTCGCGCACAAGCTCGCGGAGGTGACCGGGGCGCCGTTCTCCATGGTCAACTTCATTGACGAGCACCGGCAGTTCTTCGCGGGGCTGCACACCCCCTCCGGTATGCACACCGGCAGCGATCTGGGGGCGGCGGCCGCGGCGGGGGACGGCGGGGTCAGCCGTTTCATGGCGCGCGACCACGGCTACTGCCCGCATGTGGTCGTACGGCGCAAGGCGCTCGTCCTGGAGGACGTCTGCGACTATCCGAGGTTCGCGGGCAACCCGGTCGTCGACGAGATCGGCATCCGCTCCTATCTCGGGGCGCCGCTCATCGACCGTACGGGGATCGCGCTGGGCACGATCTGTGTCGTGGACACGGAGCCGCGGCCGTGGGGGCGGGCGGGCCTGGAGACGATCAAGTCGCTGGCGGCGGAGCTGATCGAGCAGATCCACCGCCGCGAGGATGGCCGGATTTAGCGGGGTTGCCCCGAGACCCCGGGGTACGCCTCTCGGGGGCGTAACCCCGGGCCCGGGGCGGAGCTCAGGGCCGGTCAGACCGCCGGTTCCAGCCTCACCGCGTCGGACAGCCGGTCCGACCACTCGCCCTTCGACGTGCCCAGCGCCACCTCCGCCAGGCGGAGCAGCTGGATGTCGGAGGTGCCCGCGGGGGCGAACATGTGGAGAGCGTCCCGCAGATACCGTTCGATGGGGCGGTCGGTGAAGAGCCCGGCCGCGGCATGCACCTCCATGGCGTTGCGCGCGGTGTCGATCGCCGACTCGACATTGACCAGCTTCGCGTTCATGAGCTCCGCGTCGCAGGGCAGCCCCCGGTCGAGCAGATGCACCGCGTGATACGCGGCGAGCCGTGCGGTCATCAGCCGCGACTGCATCTTCCCCAACTTCAGCTTGACCGACTGCAGATGGTGCAGGGGATTGCCGTAGCGCTGGCGCTCGGCGCAGAAGCGCGAGGTTTCCTCAAGGATCGCCTGATGGATGCCGAGCGACACGGCGGTGAGGTTGGCCCGTCCGTAGAGCACGCTGGAGGAGTAGGCCACGGCAAGTCCGTCGCCCTCCTCGCCGAGCCGGTTCGGCGCGGGGACGCGGCAGTTGTGGAAGTGCAGTTCGCCGAAGCTGAAGCCGTGCAGCCCCATGGCGGGCCGCTGCTCGCCGACGGCGCACCCGGGGCGGTCCGATTCCACCAGGAAGGCCGTCAGCCCCTTGGAACCCGGAGCGGTCCGCACCACGACGCCGTGCAGATCGCCGACATGGCTGTTGCCCACATAGACTTTTCGGCCGTTGAGAACGTAGTCGTCGCCGTCCCGTACGGCGGTGGCGCTCATGCCCAGCACATGGCCGCCGGACTCGGGTTCGGTGACGGCGATCGTCGGCAGACAGTCGCCGGCCGCGATGGCGGGGAGCCAGGTCTTCTTCTGCTCGTCGCTGCCGAAGTGGATGATCTTGGCGACGCCGAGCTGCGAGGCCTGCACCATCGCGCCCATCGCCCCGCTGACCCTGGACAGTTCCTCGATGATGATGGTCTTGGCGAGATGCCCGACCCCCATGCCTCCGTGTTCCTTGCTGATCGTCGCGCCGAGCCAGCCCTGGCGGGCTATCAGCCGGGACAGTTCGCGGTGGACCGAGCGGGCGGTCTCCATCGCCGGGATCCGTGGACGTACCTCGGTCTCGGCGAACTCGCGGACATGGTCGCGTAATTGGTGATGCAGTCGACTGGCGAAGTAGCCGTCCATCGCGAGTCCTCCTCTGCGAAACGCCTGCCCGGGCAGTTGTTCGAGCAGGTGGTGCATCGGCAGTGATCTCGTCCCGAACAGGCCGACCACCTCATGGTGTTGATCGCTTTTCGGCGGCACAAGATCGATTCCAACTTTGGCCTGAACACAGGCCGTTGACGTTTGATTGAGGATGTGGTTCGCGTGGTACGGGCCTGTCCGGTCCTGCCGTACGGCATTCCCCCTGTGCCCCTTTCTGCCACATGCCAACGGCAAAGGTTTGGTGGGCATGTGGCACTGAGGGACAAGTACGAGTCACAGACGGGCATATTTGCGACATCCGGGAACTCCGGAAGAACCGATACGGCACACACCCACACCGAAAAGAACGCATGCGAGCACGAAAGGCGGGCGCGGAGGCCCGCAGTCCCGGCGCACGGAGGTGCTACCCGGCGCGCGAAGTGTTGCAAGGGGGCGCATGGGGCGCACGCCCCTGCGTCTTTGCGGCCCGGGGTGCTGCCACGCATACGGGACTTTGAAGACATTCGCGGGCGGGCGGAAAGCGCTTTCTTGCTGCGTCGCACAACGTAGGCGGCGCCTCTCGGGGGGTCACTGGGGCTGGAGCGCCCTCTGTGGTAGCGGCCGGTTGGGCGCCCGGTGTGCCCGGCGAGTGCCCGCTGAGTGTCAGTGCCGCGTCGTACGGTCTTCGTATGGCCACTGCCGACGACGTACGCAGACTTGCGCTCTCGCTGCCCGGGGCGATGGAGAAGCTCGCCTGGGGCATGCCGACGTTCCGCCTGGAGAGCGGGGGCAGGATCTTCGCCTCGCTGGACGGCGACGACAAGGTGATGGGGGTGAAGTGCCCGAAGGAGGACCGGGAGGAGCTGATCGCCGCCGAGCCGGAGAAGTTCTTCCTACGGGCGGGGCACGACGACAACTTCGCGTGGCTGCGGGTGCGGTTGGCCGCGCTGGAGGACGAGGAGGAGCTGTACGCGATTCTGGTGGACTCGTGGCGGCAGGCGGCTCCGCGGAAATTGCAGGACGCGCACCCGGGGTTGGCGGGGCGGGGGTGAGGGTGCGGGCTGCCTGCGGCGCGATCCTCGGCCCCCAGCTCCGCCCTGGATGGCCGGGAGCGACCGCCGTGTTTGTCATGGCACTCACCGTGCAACCTCAGCTTTGATTGAGGTCATGCGCGCCCAGGGAAAGCGGTTCGTGACCATCGGTTGAAGTGCGGTATTGTTCTCATGCGCGTTCGGCCAAGGGAAACCCCAGGTCAGACGGGCACCGGGACGTGGCGCAGCTTGGTAGCGCACTTGACTGGGGGTCAAGGGGTCGCAGGTTCAAATCCTGTCGTCCCGACCAGCGTTTATGCAGGTCAGAGGTCGTATCGGAGTCTTCCGATACGACCTCGCCGGTTTTCCGGGGGCATGGCATCGGCTCCTGGCGTGGACATCATCAGCTGGGCACTGGCCCGCGCTCGTCGCGCCGGCGGCACCCGTGGCGAAGCCGGGACGGCGCGCCACGTCTGCCCGTGAACCGTTTCGTCGGCACCTCCGTAGGGCCCCGTGTGGCGGCGGAAGCCCCGCCGTGTTTCCGATCGAGCGGAGGGAAAGCGGCATGAGCAACATCAAGGTCAGCCCGGAGGAGATGCGGGAAGCCGCGACCTGGATGGACAACCAGAAGGACAGGATGCTGGACGCCGTCAGGGAGGCGAAGAACAAGATCGACAACGTCGTCGACAACTCCTATGACACTCCGAAGTCCAAGGAAAAGTTCGCCCCCATGTGGGACAAGTACCAAAAGGACCTCGAGACGGGCATCCAGACGATGCAGGAGATCGGCGAGTACCTGAGGAAGACAGCCGACGCCTTCCGCGACACCGACGACCAGACAGCGTCCGGAATCGGCTGATCCCAAAGCAATGGCCGGGTTCCGGACCGCTTCGAAGCGCTCGGAACCCGGCCGCTCGCGCTACGACGCCGCTGCACGACTCCAAGAGGCAGGTCAGGTATGAGCGACTCCATCAACATCCCGGTGGAGGATCTGAGAGACACCCTCACGAAGCTCGCGGACATCCGTTCCCGCATCGAGGACAAGACGGGCCTGGAGCGGGTCGGCACCGAGGCGGATGTGGGCGATCGCCGGCTCATCGATGCGATCAACAGCTTCGACAGCGCCTGGGCCAAGGGCCATGACCGGGTCCAGGAGAACGTGGACTCGTTCAGTAAATCCACCCAGGGCATCATCGACAACTTCGAGCAGACCGACGCCGACGTGACCCACAACATCTAGGCCCTGTCCGGCCGATCTTGCCGGGCTCGCGTGCCCTGGCACGGCACCTCGCCGCGTTGTCGTCAGTCGCCGACGCTCCGCGTCGGCTCCATCCTCCGCCTTGCGATGCACCACGCCAAACCCCGCTCACTGATCCGGCCTGATCGGCCGGACAGGACCTAGCAGAAGCAGGCCCGAGGCCTGCGCGTGAGGGGCACAACTCCTATGACACAAACGGCCGGTACGGCGCCGCCCGCCGCGGCACCGCGGCACTTCACCATCCGCTATCCGGACTCGTGGTGGAAGCTCGATCTCGATCCCGGCACCCGGGACGCCGCCATCCGCCGCGCCGTCCAGGCGCAGGCCGAGGGATTCCAGGTCGAGCGCACCATGCTGGACACGATGATTCGTTCGGCCCGCAAGACCGCACGCGAGGCCCACGCCCGGGGCGCTGTGCAGGCCGCCGGCATGATCCAGTTCACCGACAACGCCGAAGCGCTCACCGCGACGACGATCGTGATGCGCGTGGTGACACCCGAGGATCACTCGTCCGACCTGTCGGAGCTGATGCTTCCGGTCGCGTTGAAGAACGCCAAGAACCCCCTGGGAAAGGGCACGTCCGCGAACACGGCGGAGGTCATCGAACTCCCCGGGATCGGCAGTGTGGGACGCGTCACCCACATCGAGGACGTCGACTACTTGGGCCGTGGCACCGTGCGCACCGCGCTGATGCACACGGTCGTGCCCGTGCCGAACAGCCGGGACTTCCTGGTCGTCTCCAGTTCCACACCCAACCTGAGCCTGGTCGACGCGTTCTTCGACGTGTTCGACGCGATCAGCGGCACGGTGCGATTCCAGCCTTGACCATGACGAGCGGCAGAGAGCGAGGTCGGTGCAATGGCTCGGCCCCCGGTGAGTGACTGGGCGGTCCTGGATCTCACTGAGGATCCGACCCCCGGCGAAACGCAGGTACTGAACAACCTGGCAGGCGAGTACAAGAAGGTCTTCGAGGAGGCGGAGTCCGCCTTCTCCGTCATCACCCGTATCGAGTCCCAGGAACTCGGTCAGGGCAAGGCGATGGAAGCGCTCAAGAAAGTACTCAAGGAACTGCCCAAACAGGTGGGGGCACTGCGCGACTCGTACGAAGCGGCCGCGAAGGCCGTCTCCGACTACGTCCCCCACCTTGAAGATCATCAACGTAAGGCCGAAATGGCCCTGACCAACGGCAGGGAGGCGAAGAAGGCGCTGGACACGGCGCTCGCCTCGCAGAGCGCCGCCGAGGCGAGCCTTTCTGCCTTGGACAATGCGCCGAAGCCGGCCGACGACGACACGACGGGCCAGGAGAACGCCCGCAACGCCCGTCGCGATGCCGACAACGCCGTCACGTCGGCCGATGGCGCCGTCGACGCGGCCCAGGCCGATCTCGACGCCGCGAAGCGCCTTGCCCTGGACGCCAAGGGTCTGCGGGAGACGGACGCCAAGACCGCCGCCACCGCCTTGGGGCACGCCGAGGACCAGGCGGTCAAGGAGAAGAACTTCTGGGACAAGCTGTGGGACAAGATCGGCTCGGCGTTCGGGATCATCAGCGCCATACTCGGTGTCATCTCCTTCGTCGTCGCGTTCATCCCGGGCCTTCAACCACTGGCGCTCGCCCTCGGTGCCGCCAGCCTGGTCTTCGGACTCGTCCCGCTCGGCATCAATATCGCCAGAGGCGCAGTGACCGGGGACTGGGACATCGCCGGCATCGTCCTCGGCGTGGTGGGCACCGCCTTCGGTGGGTTCTCCGTGATCAAGGGCCTCGGGGCAGCGCTCGGGCCTGCCATCAAGGGCATTGTGGGGAACATCGGGAGGGGGCGAGGAGCGGGCGGTACGGGGAGCGTGTCGGATGACGTCGACAGCGTCGCGCCGCCGAGCAGCAGCGGCAGCAACCCGAACGTCGGCACGGCAGCGGACGACATTCCGCTGACGAACCTGCCGCCGAGGTCGAACGGCCCGACCCCGGCCCCCAGCAACAACCCGCTGGACGACTTCGTTTTCCCTTGGCAGAACCGGCCGCCGAGCCCGACCCCGGCCCCCAGCAACAACCCGCTCGACGACTTCGTTTTTCCCTGGCAGAACCGGCCGCCGAGCTCAACCGGTGCACCCAGTTCCAGCGGGTCGTTGGCGGACGACGTCGACAGCATCCCGCCGAGGCCGATGAACCCGACCCCGGGCTCCAGCAATTCGACACTGGGCAGCGCCCCAGGGCCGATCGGCACGTACTTCAACAACATGGCCAACGGGGTCCGCAACGACATCCCCGGCGCGATCGGCGCGGGCACGGCGTTCGGCGGCACCATCTACGCCCCGGGCGCGACCGCCGGTACGTTCGACGGCACCGTGCACGGGCCTCCGCTGGTGGGTAACCGGAACGACGACGGCACCTGATCCGGCCGTCGGCGAAAGCCGGCACAGCGAAGAGGGCTCCCGCGCCGAATCCGGCGTGGGAGCCCTCTCTTGTGTCCGCCTCAGCCGTCCGTACTCGGCGTCGCCGTCCCGGGCAGGGTGCCGTCGGCCGCGGGCGCGGCGGGCTCGGTCTCGGGCCGGGGCTCGGGCTCAGGCTCCGCCAGGACCGCTTCCGGAATCTGCACGGTACGCATCACCCCGTCGCCCAGGTGCATGAGGGCCCGTCCGGCCCGGCTCGTGCCGAGCCGGCTGCGCGGGATCTTGACACCGATCAGGTCGCCGTCGCTGACGTTCTGCGGACTCAGCAGGATCCCCTGCCGGTTGCGCCGGATGTCCGCCTGCCAGCCGGAGTAGCCGGAGGAGAGCCGCTCGAGCTGGCCCGACACGATCAGGCCTTGCCCCATCTCGGCCCCGCTGCGCGCGATGCGGTTGAGCACGGTCTCGGCCTGGGTCTGCTGGAGCAGATCCCCGTCGTCGAGGATCACCACGACGCCGCTGTCCGAGGCCCGGCCGATGGCCGCCTCCAACTCGTCGGGGTGGATGTCGGACCCGTCGAAGACGGCAAGGACCCCGGGCCTGCCCCGCAGCGTACGCAGCGGGGAGCGACGCGGCGCCGCGACCACGACCGGCGTACCGGCCGCCAGCAGCGACAGCGCCATCGTCAGCAGGACGGTGCTGCGCCCGGAGCGGGACGGCCCTCCCACAAGGAAGGTCGGTGTCATCGCGAAGTCCGGGCCCACGGCGGTGAGTTCGTCGCCGCCGACCCCGGCCATGGCCCACAGTGATCCGGGCCGCTGCTGCGGCAGATACGCCACGGCCTGCTCGAAGCTGAGCCGGTCGGGCAGCAGATCCACCCGGAACGGCCGTGCCGGGGCCGGGACGTGGGCGTCTCGCTCCTGGCACACGGCGGCGATCCGCTGCACCTCCGCGGCCTGCGCCTGACCGCTGCTGTCCTCGCCGAGCAGGGCGATCTGCACCTCGCACTTGTCCGTCCCGCGCAGAGCGCGGCCGGCGGGAATCTCGTCGGGGACCGAGCGCTGGTTGACACCGATCATGGCGTACTCGGACTTCTCGTTGAGGCGCAGGACGAGCTTGTCCTCGGTGGTGGAGGCGATCCGGCTCGAGAAGAGCGACCGGTCACCGGCGAGCACCAGGTGAACGCCGATGCTCGCCCCGTCACGAAGCAGGGCCATCACCGTGTCGAGCAGGCTCCCGCCGTCGTACTCACCCAGCGTCTTGTCGAAGACCTCCCAGCGGTCCAGAAGCACCACGATGTGCGGCGGGCGCTCCTGCGGTGGCAGCGCCCTGCGCAGTTCGGGCAGGTCTGCGGCGCCCCGCGCGGCCAGGAGTTCCTGACGCCTGGTCACCTCCTTCATGAGGCGGGAGAGCAGCCGTGCGACCCGCTCGGGCTGGGCACGCTGGACGACGGCTCCGCAGTGCGGCAGCGCCTCCAGGGCAAGCAGTGCGCCGTTGCCGCAGTCGATCCCGTACAGATGCAGATCGGCCGAGGAGTACGCGCGGGCCGCGGAGCCGGCGATGGTGCGCAGCGCCTGCGACCGGCCGGCACGCGGTGATCCGACGATGTGCAGGTGCCCGAGTGTCGCGAAATCCAGGACCAGTGGCTGCTGCGCCTGGTCCTCGGGCTTGTCCACCAGCCCGTAGGCGACCGGCGGGAGATCGTAGGTGCCCGTTTCGGGGAGAGGCGGCAGGTCCTGGGGAGTCAGGGTGGTGGGCAGTGCCGGGAGCCAGGGACTGTGCTGCGGTGGGATGTTCAAGTCCTGGTTGGCGCCTTTGATCGCCTGGACGAGGTCGGCGAGGTCGGTGATCGCGTCGTCGGACTCCTGCCGTGCGGCGCGCGGACGCGTGGGCAGCGGGTGGCCGAGCTGGTGCCAGCCCACCGGTACGACCCAGGGCTGCGGGAGCGACTCCTGTGAAGCGCCTGGCCTGCGGCCGCCGACCCGCCCGGCCTGGAAGGGTATGAGGGAGTTCTGGCCCAGGCGTACGTACGCCCGCCCCGGGGTGCTCTTGGAGATTCCGGCGGCCTCCGGCGAGGTCAGCACGTCCTGGCTCTCGGAGCTGTCGGTCACCCGCAGGGCGATGCGCAGGTTGGTGTTGGCGCGGATCTCGGGGGAGACCACACCGCCGGGGCGCTGGGTGGCCAGGATCAGGTGGATGCCGAGCGAGCGGCCCCGCTGGGCGATGTTGACCAGGCCCTTCACGAAGTCGGGCAGGTCGCGGACCATCGAGGCGAACTCGTCGATGACGATGAGGAGCCTGGGCATCGGGGTGCGGTGGGGCTCGCGCCGCAGCAGATCGACATAGTCCTCGATGTCCTTGGCTCCTGCCCCGGCCAGGATGTGCTCACGGCGCTTCAGCTCCGCGGACAGGGACGTCAGCGCACGTTCGACGAGATGGGCGTCCAGGTCGGTGACCATGCCCACGGTGTGCGGCAGATCGACACAGTCCTTGAAGGCGGAGCCACCCTTGTAGTCGACGAGCACGAAGGTCATGGAGTCGGGCCGGTTGGCCACGGCGAGCGAGGCGACGATGGTCTGGAGGAGCTCGGACTTTCCGGAACCAGTGGTTCCGGCGACGAGGCCGTGCGGACCGTCACGGCGCAGGTCGAGCGCGAACGGCCCGTCGAGGGAGATGCCGACGACGGCCGATGTCGTACGGCCGCCGGCCTTCCAGCGTCCGGCGATCGCGTCCGGCGTCGGCCGGTCGAGCAGCAGTACGTCGAGCAGCCGCGCCGCCGACGGCAGTACCGCGCCTTCGTCGTCCGCGCCGCCGGAATCCCGCACCGGACCGAGCGCGCGGGCGACGGACCGGCACCAGTCCACGGACACGGCGTCCGCGCGCACCCCGGTGAGCGTGCCCGAGCGGGACAGACCGACGCGGAGTGTGCCGCCCGGTTCCTCGACCACGACCGCCTGGCATTCCTCGGGCAGCAGGCGTTCCTCGGTGTCCAGGCACACCGCGTGCACGCCGACGGCCGGTCCGTCGCGCAGGATCTGAACAACTCCGGGCAGGGAGCGGAGACGGCGCGCACCGTCCAGGACGACGAGTACGTCGGGCTCGCGGCCGGTGCGCTGCTCGCGTGTCAACGCCGCCCGCGCCGTGATCAGACCGGTCAGCTCGGCGACCCGACGGGCCGAACTCTCCGTGTCCGTACCGACTTTCGCAAGGGTGTCGCCCGACTCGTGCCGTACGTGCGGCAGCCAGCGGACCCAGTTCCAGGAATCCTCGCCCTCGTTCGCCGTGGTGAGCACCTGGATGTGCAGGTCCTTCGGGCTGTGAAGGACCGCGGCCTGGGTGACGGCCCAGCGCGCCACGGCACGGGCGGCGGGGCCCTGTCCGGCGATCCCGAGCACCTTGTGCTCACGCAGGGCGACGGTCACCGGCACGTCGTAGGCGGCGACAGCGACCATGCGCCGGTGCTCGTCCTCGGTAGGGTCTTCGAGTACGACCTCGGACGGCTGGTCAGCGGTGCCGACCCGCAGTTCGAGGAAGTCGGAGTCCTTCAGGCGCCGCTCCCACAGCCTGCGGCGCGGTCCGACTGCCGTGAGCAGTACGGCGGCGGGGTCGGGGAAGCCGCGACGGCGTGAGGTGCGTTCGGCGACCACCGCCTCCTCCGCGTCCTTCTCGATCCGGGCTTTCTTCTCCTCGTACTTGGCCAGTGATTCGCCGTATGTCTCTTTGCCCTCACGGCGGTTGAGCATGTAGTTGCCGATGATCATGATGGGCGAGAGCAGACCGAAGAGCAGGTAGGTGAGCCGGCCGAAGATGAGCACACCTGCGCCGGCCATCACGAGCGGCATGATCGCCGCGAAGTAGGGCAGGGGCCGCTTGCCCGGTTTCGTCGGCGGCGCGGGCAGTCTGAACTTGGTCTCGGCCGCCGGCGGGAGCAGCCGCGGCGGACGGTTGTAGTCCCAGCCGGTGCCGTCCTCGGACAGCTGCAGGGCCGCGTCGGGCCGCTCGGGACGTACGAGTTCGAGCAGGCAGTCGCCCACCAGAAGCTGGCCGCCGATCGGCCAGGACTGCTCGTCCTCGGCGTCTTCGCGGTCCAACCGCAGGGATCTGTCCGCCCCTTGGGGCTCCCGCGGGATGAGCACGCAGCGCCCGCCGGGCCCGACCTTGAGGGTGGCGTCCGTCCGGTCGGGGGTGCCGCGCACGATCTGCGGCGTGCCGTCCACGGCGCGGCCGATGCGGTACTCGCCGATGTCCAGGCGGTGCACCGCGCCGGATCCCGGGCCGCCGACCACGCGTATCTCCACCAGACCGCCGGGCTCGACCGCGGCCGAACCGGTGGCACGGCCGAGACCGACCACACTGGCGTCGCGCAGCGGCGAGTCCCGCAGGGTCATGTCCTCGGGCAGGGATTCGCCGTCGATGTGCAGACCGGACTCGGTCAGGGGCAGCGCGACACCGTTGGTCTCGGCGAGCGCCTGCGCGACGGTGCTCAGCGGCGTGTCGGGATCGGCGTCGAGATGTACATCGTAGGCGTCGCCGACATCGTCGACGACGGTGAATATCAGCCGCACGAGGATTCTCCAGACGGGCGAGGGGCGGAGGTGGCGGGAACGGACGAGGCGCACAGGTCGCCCGGACCGCTCACGTCCTACGGACGGGATGCCCAGGTGGTTCACCGCGCCCGGCGCACCACGCCGCGGCGGGTGTGAACCCCACGTCGTTCGTGAACTGCCCGCCAGACGTGAACCGTTCGGGGTCCGGCTCCGTAGCACGCCGTCGACCCCTCCCGGCAACTCCCGTGACCCGACGAAGGTGACCGCATGAACCTGTCCGTTGTCCTGGCCGTGGTGCTCGGCCTGGCGCTGCTCGGCGCCGTCGCCGCGCTGATACTCACCGAACGCAAGACCCCCGCCGCCGCCCCGCCCCGTCGTCCCGCGTCCGCGCACGTCAAGGGGCGTGAGGCCCTGGATGCCATCGACCTCGGCCTGCGGAAGCTGGCCGCGGGTTGCGTCCGGGCCGGCCGTGCGCTGCCCGATGTGTACGCAGTCGTCTACTCCGGCGAGCACCTGACACTCCGGCTGGCCGGCGCCGATCCGGACGCGCCCGAGCCCTGGTCCGCGGACGACTCGGGCGAGGAGTGGACGGTCGACTCGGCGCGGCTGGGCGGTGGGGACTTCGGGGACGCCGGTGCGGCACAGCCCTACTCCCTGGCCGTCACCGTCGGACTGGACCAGGGCGACCGGGTGATGGTCGATCTGTCGCGGGCGTCATCGGCGATCGCGGTGACCGGCAGCGGCCGCGATGCACAGCAGTTGGTGCGGGCGTTCGTGACCGAGCTGATCACGGGACCGGTGGGGCGCCATGCCGAGGTGACCCTGGTCGGATCCGCGGCCAGCGCCGAGATGACCGCCGGTCTCGGGCTGCGGTCGGCGCGCCTGAACACGGTCGCCACGCTGGAGGAGGCGCTGGCCCGTGGAGGCGACATGCCGCATGCGGACTCGCCCGTTTCGTCGTCGGCGGTCACACAGGTCTTCCGGCTGATCGAAGGCAGCAGCCCGGTCACCGTGCAGGGCCGCGCCCCGCGGCTCATCGTGCTGGACGCGGCCCAGTTCGCCGACGAGAAGGCGGCCGTGAAGGGCCTGGATGCGTCGGACGCGCTGCTGGTGCTGGGCGATGCCGCCGACTCCGGCTGGCGTTTCGAGGTCGGCGCCGACGGCTCGCTCGACACCGGTCCGCTGGGTCTGCGGATCGACGTCCACGCCGGCCGCCTGTCCTGACCGGCGTTGTGCCGTGTCTCAGCCGGCGAGCAGTCCGCGGCTCTGCAGGGCCTCGCGCAGCGCCCGCGTCGCGTAGTACGTACGCGACTTGACGGTGCCGGGCGGCACACCGAGCACCTTCGCCGTCTGGTTCACGCTGCGGCCCATGTAGTGCACGTGCAGCAGCACCTCCCGCTGGAACGGCGCGAGGTCCCTCATCGCGTCGACCACCACCTGTGTGGTGAGCGCGTGGTCGACCCCGTCCGGCACGGGCAGCTGCGTCATGTCCGGGTCACCCGCCTCGGGAGGCCGTGACTGCCGGGCCCGGTAGCCGTCGATGACCAGATTGCGGACCACGGTGAACAGCCACGGGCGCACGGTCTCGGCCGTGGGGTCCAGGTCGGCGGCGTGGTGCCAGGCCCGGATCGCGACCTCCTGCAGGACGTCCTCGGCGCGGTGCCAGTCACCGCCGAGCAGCCGCGTCGCGAAGCGCAGCAGGACCGATCCGTGCTGCTCGTACAGGGCTCTGAGGAACTCCTCGGTCGGCTGCGCAGCCTGGGCTACCGGTCTGTCATATGGCAGGTGCATGACATTCGAAACGAGAGGAGCCGCACCGGCCGACACGGATTCGAGCACGCCTAAGTGCATGGAGGAGCCTCCTTGTGAACCGAGCGGGTTCGAATGCCCGTTTGGGCTTCTGATCACTTTGTACCTGTATACGAGCGGGCTGAGTTGGCCCGTCATGGGAGACATCGCGACCGAATGTGACCGTTTCTGCACACACGGATCCGCTGGCCGGACCGCCCGACCTCCGTCCCGTGCCCGCGTCCGCTGCCCGATCGCCCCGAACGGGGGCCCGTTTCCCATCCGGGCACTCCGGGACGGACAACGGGGCGGCCGGAGCAGGGAGCTCTCCGGCCGCCCCGCGGGGACTGGGGTGTTCCGGTCAGGACACTGCCTGGCCCCGCTTGGGCTCGTGAGCCGCCAGGGACACGATCTCGCCGGGACTCAGTGCCCGGTCGTAGGCGTGCACATCGGAGATGGCTCCGCTCCAGAAGTCGACGGGCCTGTTGTTGAACTTGGCGCGGCCGATCACCAGGTGCCCCGTGGGCCGCTCCGGGTTCTTGGCCTGAACGCTTCCGGACGCGACGCCGTTCACGTAGATCCGCAGTGTGCTGTCGGCCTGGGTGTAGGTGCCGGTGAGGTGGTACCAGCGGCCCAGCTCCGGGTCGCCTGCCGTGTCTGCCACGGCGCGGGCGTTCGCGAAGCTGAAGGCGAACCGCTTGTCGGTGCCGGAGTACTGGAGGAAGAAGGCGCTGGCCTTGTCGCCGTCCAGGGAGACGGCGGACCGGAAACCCTTGTTGTCCATGCGGACCCGCGCGGCCACGGAGTAGTCGCCGGTCGCGGTGTCGATGATCTGGCCGCCGGTGTCCACGGAGCCGGTGTTGCCGTCCAGCAGGATGGCTCCACCTCCGGGGGTGCCGCCGATGAAGTTCGCACCGCCGATCAGCGTCGCGTCATGACGTCCTGCCGCGTCCGCGGCCACCCTGCCGGAGGTCTCGTGCGCGGGCCACCAGCCCACGCCGTACAGGGCCGTCCGCGGTGTGGGGCGGGCGGCGCCCGCTGCCGCGGCGTTCTTCTTCCTGCCGGAATCGGTGCCGCTGCCGATATCGATGATCACGAAGGTCAGTGCGACGGCCAGTCCGACGATTGCGGCGATGAGCGACCACCTGCGCGTCATGAGTCCCTCCAGGAATCCGTACGGATGGGTAGGCGCTGCGGTTGACGGACGCCGCCCGAAAGTGGTTCACGCGCGGTTGAGGGCCCGACGACCCGCAGTGGCGGTACGCAGCGCTGTGACACGCGCCGAGTCGAACGGGCGCCGAATGGGCGCGTGCTGGACTCAAACGGGCAGCGGCGGCTTCCCTGCGACGCCTCGTTTCCCGTTCTGCCTGCGCCTGTGTCTCGCCGAGCGGGCGCGAACGGGCAGCAACTCCGCGGCCGACGGTCAGTTCGAATCCGTGTCCGTGCGGATACAAACATTCCACAAGCCCGAACGGGCACGGAGCCGTGCAGGAAGTGGGAGGCAGAGCCATGGACACCGAAGAGCGCAGACGGGACATACTGAAACTCGCCCGGCGTACAGGCTCCGTGGAAGTCACCACCCTGGCCACGGACTTCAGCGTGGCCAAGGAAACGATCCGCCGGGACCTTCACGCGCTGGAGGAGCACGGACTGGTGCGGCGTACGCACGGCGGCGCCTATCCCGTCGAGAGCGCGGGCTTCGAGACGACACTCGCCGTGCGCACCACGCGCTCCGTACCGCAGAAGGGCCGGATCGCCGCAGCCGCCGCCCGGCTCATCGGCGATGCGGAGACCGTCTTCGTCGACGAGGGTTTCACCCCGCAGCTGATCGCGGCCGCTCTGCCCCGGGACCGGCCGCTGACCGTCGTCACGGCGTCCCTGGCCGTGGCGCAGGCCCTGGGCGACGCCGACAGAACCACCGTTCTCTTACTGGGCGGCCGGGTGCGCAGTCGCACGATGGCAACCGTCGATCACTGGGCGACCCGGATGCTCGCGGGCTTCGTCATCGACCTGGCCTACATCGGCGCCAACGGGATCTCGCGCCGGCACGGGCTCACCACCCCGGACCCGGCGGTGGGGGAGGTCAAGGCTCAGGCTGTGCGTGCGGCCAGGCGGCGCGTATTCGCGGGCGTGCACAGCAAGTTCGGCGCCGTCAGCTTCTGCACCTTCGCCGCCGTGCGTGATGTGGAAGCCATCGTGACCGACACCGGACTTCCTGTGGCCGAGGCCCAGCGCTACAGCCTGCTGGGCCCGCAGGTCATCCGGGTGTGACCGGTCGGCGTGACCGAGGGGTGTGAGCGAGGGGGCCCTTTCGGGCGTCGCAGGGCTGGGGCACGATGGCCGGACGAACAAGCGTGCCCACCGTCCAGATCCGTCCGACCCGGAGCAACCGGAGGCGCCGCGTGCCGAGCAAAGATCACGCCAGGCTCGACGAGCTGCACCGCGATCCCTATCCGCTCTACGCGCGGGCGCGCCGGACCGAGGGCCTGACCTTCGTTCCCGAGCTCGATGCCTGGCTGGTCGCCCGGGACGCGGATGTACGTGAAGTCCTGCGGCGGCCCGAGGAGTTCTCGTCCGTACGCGCCCTGCTCCCCGATGTGATGCCCTCGCCCGCCGCCCTGGAGGTCCTGTCCAAGGGATTCGGCAAGCGGCCCACCGTCGTTTCCACGGACGGTCCGGCGCATCAGCGCCATCGCGCCCCGCTCAACCGCGGACTGTCCGCCGGGCGGATCGCCGCACTCGTCCCGTACGCCGCCGAGCGAGCCGAGGCGCTCGTCGACGGCTTCGCCGCGGGACCTGACGGCCGGGTCGAGCTGATGGAGGCATACGCGCGCACGTTACCCGGCCAGGTCATAGGGCGCCTGATCGGCTTCGACCCGGTGGACGTGCCGCTCGCTGTGCACGGCGGCCACCGTGCCGAGGAACTGCTGTTCCGGCCGATGGACCCGGACGGGCAGGTCGCCGCCGCCGAGGACGTCGTCGCGCTCCAGAAGCTGCTGGACGAGTACATACGCGAGCGGCGGCGGAGCCCGCGCGACGATCTGCTGTCCGGGATGGTCGCCGCGCTCGCGCCCGGAAGCGGCGAGCTCACTCTCGACCAGCGCCACGAGCTGGTGTCCAGCCTCCAGAACTTCCTGATCGCCGGGCATCTGACCACCACGGCTCTCATCGGTTCGACTTTGCTGCATCTGCTGCGCGACCGGCGGCAGTGGGAACTGATGTGCGCCGACCCGGAGTTGATACCCGCCGCGGTCGAGGAAGCGGCGCGCTACGACACCGCGGTCCAGGGCTTCCGGCGTACCACCACCCGGCCCGTCACGATCGCGGGTACCGATCTCCCCGCCGGGGCCACCGTGTTCGTGGCGTACGGATCGGCCAACCGTGACGAGGAACGCTACGACCGGCCGGAGGTCTTCGACATCACCCGGCCCCTCTCGCGGCAGCATGTGGCCTTCGGGCACGGCACGCACGGCTGCCCCGGATCACAGCTCGCCCGCGAACAACTGCGCCTGACCCTTGAGTTGTTCGCCCGCAGGCTCCCCGGCCTTCGGCTCGACGAGGACAGGCCGCCGCCAGTGATGCGGCCGACGCTCATCCACCGCTCGCCCGAGGCGCTGCATCTCACCTGGTGAACTGATCCACGCGGACAGCTCACCTCCGCGCTGGGTGAAGCAGCGCCCGGAGACGGGTTGTGTCAGCCGCGCCGCAGCAGATAGGTGTCCATGATCCAGCCCTTGCGGGCACGCGCCTCGGCCCGCAGCTCCTCGATCCGCCCGGACACCTCCGCGAGCCGGCCCGCGACCAGGATCTCGTCCTCGGTGCCCACATAGGCGCCCCAGTAGATGAAGAGATCCTGGTCGAGATGGCGGGTGAACGCCTGTCGCGCGTCGAGCATCACCACCACGTCGTCCACACCCTCGGGCCAGCCCTCGGCGAGCCGGCGGCCCGTGGTGATCTGCACCGGGCGGCCCACCCGGTTCAGAGCGGTGCGGTGCCTGGCCAGCAGCGACGAGACGCTGCTGATGCCCGGCACCACCTCATGCGCGAAGGCGACCGTGCCCCGCTCAAGGATCTCCTCAAGGATGGCGAGCGTGGAGTCGTACAGGGCGGGATCGCCCCACACCAGGAACGCACCGCACTCGTCATCGCCCAGCTCCTCGGCGATGAACCGCTCGTACAGATCGGCCCGGCGGCGGCGCCAGTCGTCGACAGCGGGGGAGTAGTCCGATGTTTCCCGGTCCCGCTCCGGATCGCGCGCCTCGACCAGACGGTAGGCGCGGTTCTCGACATGGGCGTCGAGAAGGTCCCGCCGCAGCCGGATCAGATCCGACTTCTCCTCACCCTTGTCGAGGATGAAAAACGCATCCGCCTTGTTCAGCGCCTTGACGGCCTGCAAGGTCAGCTGGTCGGGGTCGCCCGCCCCGATGCCGATCACATAGATCTTTCTCACCCCACCGATTATGCGCGGCACCCCTCGTCCGGCGGTATGCGGGACCTACCGGGGCCGCCGGTCGCGGCATATCCTCCGACCATGCGTGTCGCACTCTTCGTCACCTGCGTCAACGACGCGGTGTATCCGGCCACGGGCATCGCGACCGTCAGACTCCTGGAACGGCTGGGGGTGGAGGTGGACTTCCCGGCGGCGCAGACCTGTTGCGGACAGCCGCAGTACAACACCGGCTACCGGCGGGAGACCGAGCCCCTGGTACGGCGGACGGCGCAGGCCTTCGAGGGCTACGAATATGTCGTGACGCCGTCGGCGTCGTGCGCGGCGATGGTGCGGGAGCATTATCCGAAGTTCGGGGAGACGGCACTCCCGGCCCGTACGTACGAACTCACCGAGTTCCTGGTCGACGTCCTCGGTGTCACCGATGTCGGAGCCTGGTTCCCGCACACCGTCACCTACCACCCCTCCTGCCACGGGCTGCGGGCCCTGGGCCTGGGGGAGCGGCCACGCAGGCTCCTCGATGCGGTCAAGGGCCTGGAGCTGAGGGAACTGCCCGGTGCCGAGGAGTGCTGCGGTTTCGGCGGGACCTTCGCCGTCAAGAACCCCGACGTCTCCGCCGCCATGGGCCAGGACAAGGTCCGCAACGCCCTCGCCACCGGCGCCGAGGTGCTGTGCGGCGCCGACAGCTCCTGTCTGATGCACATCGGCGGCATTCTGCGCCGCCAGGACGCCCCGCAGCGCGCCCTGCACATCGCCGACATCCTCGCCAGTACCGAAGAGGAGCCCTTGCTGTGAGCGGTACGTATCTCGGCATGCCGTCCTTCCCCAAGGCCGCCGCGGACGCCGTCCACGATGTGACGCTGCGCGCCAATCTGCGCCACGCCACCCACACCATCCGCGACAAGCGGGCCAAAGCCGTGGCGGAGCTGGAGGACTGGGCGCTGCTGCGCGAAGCGGGCAAGCAGATCAAGAACCACACGCTCCGCCATCTCGACCGCTACCTGGAGCAGTTGGAGTCGGCAGTCGTCGCGGCCGGGGGCACGGTCCACTGGGCCGCCGACGCCGCCGAGGCCAATCGCATCGTCGCCGATCTGGTGAAGGCGACGGGCCGGAGCGAGGTCGTCAAGGTCAAGTCGATGGCGACCCAGGAGATCGGCCTCAACGAAGCGCTGGAGGCCGAGGGCATTGCGGCGTACGAGACCGACCTCGCCGAACTCATCGTGCAGCTCGGCCACGACCGCCCGTCCCACATCCTCGTCCCGGCCATCCACCGCAATCGCGGCGAGATCCGCGACATCTTCCGCAAGGAGATGGGCAGTTGGGGCAGAGCGGCCCCGGAAGGACTGACCGACACCCCCGCCGACCTCGCCGAAGCCGCGCGCCTGCATCTGCGTGAGAAGTTCCTGCGCGCCAAGGTCGGCATCTCCGGCGCGAACTTCATGGTCGCCGAGACCGGCACCCTCGTCGTCTTCGAGTCCGAGGGCAACGGGCGGATGTGTCTGACCCTCCCCGAGACCCTGATCTCAGTCGTCGGCATCGAGAAGGTGGTCCCCACCTGGCGCGACCTCGAGGTCTTCCTCCAGACCCTGCCGCGCTCGTCGACGGCCGAGCGCATGAACCCGTACACCTCGATGTGGACGGGGACGGCCGACGCCGACGGACCGCGGACCTTCCACCTGGTCCTGCTCGACAACGGCAGGACCGAGACCCTCGCCGACGAGGTCGGCCGCCAGGCGCTGCGCTGCATCCGCTGCTCGGCCTGCCTGAACGTCTGCCCGGTGTACGAGCGGGCCGGCGGCCATGCCTACGGCTCGGTCTACCCCGGCCCGATCGGAGCCATCCTCAGTCCCCAACTGCGGGGAATCCAGAGCGAGATCGACGCCTCGCTGCCGTTCGCGTCCTCGCTGTGCGGCGCCTGCTACGAGGTGTGCCCGGTCGCCATCGACATCCCCGAAGTCCTCGTCCACCTCCGGGAGAAGGTCGCCGACCGGGGCGGCAAGGGGCACCGCGTCGAAAAGGCGGCGATCAAGGCGGCGGGGTGGATCCTCGACCATCCGGCCGCGCTCGCCGCCGGGGAGAAGGCCGCCGCCAGGACCCGCAAACTGCATCCGAAGAAACTCCCGGGCGCGGGGGCATGGACCGCGGACCGGGAACTGCCCGAAATGCCCGCCCAATCCTTCCGTGACTGGTGGAAGAGGAACCGCACATGAGCGCCTCACGCGAGCGCATCCTCGCCCGTGTCCGTGCGGCTGTGGCCGACGCCCCCGAGGCGCCCGAGCCTGCCCGCGACTACCTGGAGAGCCATACCTCCGACGATCCCGCCGAGATCCTCGATCTGCTGCACGAGAACCTCGCGGACTACCGGGCGATCGTGCACCGCGCCACCGAAGCCGAACTGCCCGCCCTCATCGCCGAGTTGCTCGACACTCACCGTGCGCGATCGGTCGTCGTACCGGACGGGCTGCCCGAAGCCTGGCTCACCGACACGACCGCCGAACAGCGCACGGACGACGGTCCGCTCACTCCGTACGAGCTGGACGCCATTGACGCCGTGGTGACCGGCTGCGCCCTCGCCATCGCCGAGACCGGCACGATCGTCCTGGACGCGGGCCCCGGGCAGGGGCGCCGGGCGCTCACGCTCGTTCCCGATCTGCACATCTGCGTCGTCAGGGCCCCGGGGCAGATCGTCGCCTCCGTGCCGCAGGCGATGCCGCGCATCGACCCGACCCGCCCGCTGACCTGGATCTCCGGTCCCTCGGCCACCAGCGACATCGAGCTCGACCGGGTCGAGGGCGTCCACGGCCCCCGCACCCTTGAGGTCGTACTGCTGCGGGACTGAGCCTGCTACGAGACCGAGATCAGCTGCGGCGCCTCGGCGCCCGCGTCAACCGGTCCGTCGAGCCGGGCCGCGAGCTGCCGTGCCCAGGCCGTCAGACCGGCCACATCGATGGCGTACGGGTCGTGGTAGCCGGAGATCCGGTCCGCGCCGCGCAGCAGCAACCGCGCCCCGCCCGCCGTATTGCCGCGGGCGGCATGCGTGAGCCCCACCGCCAGCTGCGCCAGTCCGCGCCAGAGCTCGCGCTCCGCCTCGGGCCCGGTCTTCCAGGCGTCCTCGAAGACCTCGTGGGCGTGGAAGGGCATGCCCGCGTCGAGCAGCCGCTGGGCATCGGCGAGCGTCTGGCCGGGGGCGCGGACGACGCCCTCGGGCTGCCGTTCCACTCCCTGCGTCCCGTACGGGAGAGGGCGCCCCAGCCCGTCGCGCGGCCGTGCGCTGCGGGCGCGCCCTTCGGTGTCGCGGTCCCTGCGTGCCTTGTCCACCCATCGATTGTCCCCCGTGCCACGGACCAGGTGCCCGGGCGGGGGCGTCGGCAGACGGCAGGGAGTGAGTTGGATGTGGCAACCTAGTGGCATGAAGGCACGCACCACCGAGGACCACAAGCTCCCCGCACTCGCCCTCGACTCGCGTGGCCGGCCCTGTTCGATCGCCGCATCGCTCCAGGCCGTCGGCGAGAAGTGGTCACTGCTGGCGGTGCGGGAGATCAGCTTCGGCAACCGCCGCTTCGCCGCGATCGCGCGCAACACCGGCGCTCCCCGCGATGTCCTCACCGCGCGCCTGCGTCATCTGGAGTCCGTCGGCGTCCTGACCCGGCGGCAGTACAGCGAGCACCCTCCGCGCTTCGAGTACCACCTCACCGAGGCGGGGCGGGACCTGCTGGTGGTGCTGACCACGCTGCGCGCGTGGGGCGACCGGTGGCTCGTCGCCGAGCCGCCCGCCGTCTTCGGCCACTCGTGCGGCGAAGAGCTGGACATGGTCCACAGCTGCCGTCACTGCGGCCAGGAGGTCGTGCCCGAGGATCTGCGGCTGGACGTGCGCACGCCCGGCTGGAATTCCTCCGGACCCGTCGAGTCCCCGGCTGCCGACTCGTCGGCCGGGAGCGAATGACCGCAGGCCGTGCGTCCGGTGGCCCGGTGCGGTGAGGTAGTGTTCTCCTGCGCGCTCGGCCGGGAAACCGGGAGGATTCGCGCAGCGGGACGTGGCGCAGCTTGGTAGCGCACTTGACTGGGGGTCAAGGGGTCGCAGGTTCAAATCCTGTCGTCCCGACTTGTAAGAGTCGCAGATCAGGGGCCGTTTCAGTGCAATCTGAAACGGCCCTTGACCATTCTTGGGGCCAGTTGCGGAACAACGGGCTTGACCGCGTCAGTTGGCGGCGTGAACCGCGGATGGGCTTCGCCTTCTGCGGACTGGACACTGCCCTCTACCACGGCACCGAATCCGAGGGCGAGCAGGCGATCTACATGAGCATGTCCTGCCCCTGAGCATCGTGCAGAACAGATGGTCCCCAACTGGTCCCAGGTGCCTGGACATCGGCCACCTGGATGGTCACGGCGTGCTCCAGCGCAGCACCGCTCCCAGCCCGCCCGCCGGACCGTGCATGCCCTGAGGCACGAGCAGTACCTCGGCGTCGGCCGCCGCGGCCGCCCGCAGCAGCGCGTCGTCCGCGCGTGCCTGGACGGGCTTGGCGACGCCCATCGCCTGGGCCTGGCCGCGCTGTACGGCGACGTCGTCCACGCCGGGGCCGATCCATACGTCGCGTGCCGCGTCCGACGCGTCCTGCGCGAGCAGGAGCGTGGCCACCTGGTGGCTGCGGGCCGCGTCCACGACAGCCGGAACCCCTTCCGCGGCATCCCCGCGGCCGGTGTCGACGGAGGCTTTGCGGTGCTCGCCCGGGCGGCCGCGTCCGATACGGAAGCGCTCCAGGGCGCTCTGGAGCCGGTTGCGCGCGTACGCCTCACGGGCCTCGGCGATCTGGCGGTCGAGCACGCTCTTGGAGGCGCCCGGCGATCTGCTGCCGCTCTCGGCCTCGACGGCAGCGGACCGGATGTGTTCCGGCAGCCGGTGGTGCACCGCCTTGCGCTCGCGGGAGTCTCCGGTCAGGACCAGCAGCCGGGCGCCGCTGTCGGGCCACTGCTTCGCGATCTCGCCCGCGATGATGTCGGCGGTTTCGTTCCAGCTGTTCTCGACCTTGTTCCGGTAGTGCCACTCGTAACGGTCGGCGGGGATGCTGCGATGCCCGCGGCCCCGCCACTCCTTGCCGTTGGCATGGCCCAGGGTCTCGCGGTGGTGTGCGTCGCGCAGCTCCAGATCGGCGCCGGTCCGGTCGATGTACGCCACCAGGCAGGGGGGTTCGTCGCCACGCAGCCCGGCGAGCGGGGCGACGTGGGGCAGGATCGACCACGTCGCCTCGGTGTTGAGGGGAGATACGGCGAGCCGTAGGTCGAGCACGACCTCGGCGCCGGCGGCGAAGATCGCCCGGCCGGGAGGCGCCCCGGAGACCGGCTCATGGGAGAGCGTGTCGATCACCGCCTTGACGGTGTAGGCGTCGGCGCTGGCGTCGATGAGCTGCGCCGCCACAAAGCGCTCACGGAGCTTCTGGACCTTTGTGGCTTCCTCGGTCGCGCGCGAGGTGTCGATGTAGACGGAGGCCCAGGGGCCTGGACGATCGAAGAGCGGCTTGAGAAAAGCAAGTTCCATGATCTCCCCCAGGCTTGGGAGGGTGATTACTACCAGATTACGACGACCTGCCCAAAGTGCCCTGCGGAATCGAGCAAGTTGAGGCGCACCCGAGCAACGACCCGTTCGTGGACCCGGACCGCTCACGGGCACCGTCCGCGGCGCGGTCCTGCGGTGGTTGCAGCGCGTAACGGTTCATATTGCGAGCGTGTCGGGGCGCTGCTTCGCTGAGGGAGTCCGCTCTACCCGACGTCCAGGGAGTGACGATGAGCGTTGCAGGTGAATCCGGTGGCCGAGTCCGGCAGATGCGCGAGAAGGCCAAGCAGATGCAGGAGGCCGCGGAGCGCACGAACGACCCGCAGGAGCGTCAGCGGCTCCAGGAGAAGGCCCGGAAGCTGCAGGAGCAGAGCGAGCAGGAAGGCGGCATGGGCAGCGGGGACCCTCGCCCCCTGTAGGTGCCCGCACCACGTGAACGGCTGACGGCCTGTCCTTGGGGCAGGTCGTCAGCCGTCGCTGTTGTGCCCCGTCGGCTCGGGCGCCCGGTCGGCAGGTGTGGCCGCGGACTGTGGCTCGTCGCCGGTTTGCCGGTGATCAACCCCGAACTCGTAACGGGGGATACTCCGCCGAGCCATGGGAACCCGGCGACCGACAGCGGCACGAGCAAGGCGCGCGAAAGGACGTGAGCCCCATGAGAGTGGCGTTCCTCATGGCCCCCCAAGGGGTCGAACAGATCGAGCTGACCGAGCCGTGGCAGGCCGTCGTCGACGCCGGTGGAGAGCCGGAACTGCTGTCGACGAAGCCCGGCCGTGTGCAGGCATTCCGTCACCTCGACAAGGCCGACACCTTCGCCGTCGACCGGACGGTCGCCGAGAGTGATGCCGCGGTCTACGACGGGCTGGTGCTCCCGGGAGGCGTCGCCAATCCGGACGCACTGCGTATGGACGAAGCGGCCGTCGCGTTCGTCAAACGCTTCTTCGGCCTCGCCAAGCCGGTGGCCGCGATCTGCCACGCCCCGTGGACGCTGGTGGAGGCGGACGTGGTCCGCCGTCGGACCCTGACCTCGTGGCCCAGCCTACGAACCGATATCCGCAACGCGGGCGGGACCTGGGTCGACGAGGAGGTCGCGGTCTGCCGCGCCGCCCCGGCAACGCTGATCACGAGCCGTAGACCGGCCGATCTGAAGGCGTTCTGCTCGACGTTCCTGCCGGAATTCGGCGGCTGAGCCCTTGGAGTGCGTCACAGGTCGAGCAAGATCAATCAAATTGTCACGATAAGTGTTCAGTTGCGTACTTTGAGCGATGGGCGCAGTGTGGTTACGGCGTTCCACGCCACACCCGAGAAACCCGAAAGGACATGTCATGGGTAAGGCAAAGGCCAAGGGCAAGCAGGTCAAGGGTCGGATGAAGGAATCCGCGGGCAAGGCCATGGGCGACCGGGGCATGCAGGCGGAGGGCCGGGGCGAGCAGATCGCCGGCTCGACCCAGGAGGCCGTGCGAAAGGCCGCCGACCAGGCGAGGAAGCCGGGCGGACGGTAAGTCCCCGGCCAGGTGGACGGGCTGCCCCGGGGCTACGGTCCCGGGGCGGCCCGCTGTCCGGCCACGACTCGCCTGAGAGGGCGTAGGGGAGTACGCCGGAAGGGCGGATAGTTGTCAGTTCAACCGGCGCCCCGCACTCAGGAAACCCGCCTGTCCTCGCGCAGCGCGGGTTGGAGCCTGGACACCAGACGGAAGAAGTCGGCCTCGTTGCCCGCCATGCCGAGAGCGCTCAGCGCCTCGTCCGCCTCGGCGATAGGCGCGGTGAGCAGCGGCAGGGGGAGCAGCGGCTGTTCCGTTTCGGAGAGGACGGCCCGGGTGGTCTGCAGCAGTCGTACGTACGCCTGTGCCGCGGCGAGTTCGGAGTCGGTCATGTCGGTTGCCCCCTTGGAAAGGTGTCGGACCGTCAAGCATCTCGCGAGGCACTGACAATGCACGCCGGGCAGCGGGTTCGCCCGGCCCTGCCGCAGGGCGGGGGCAGTTCACGGCATGAGTTCCAGGGGGTCGTACTCATGGGGCCGGTCGCCCACCCACTCGATCCAGGTCGGGTCGTCGAGCAGATTGTCCGCGTCGGGCAGCCCGGCCCGGCGGAGGAATTCCAGCAACTGGTCGTCGGAGTGGGCGAGCCCCATGATCTGATCCCGCACGGTGACCCGGCGGCCACCCGACGGGGAGATCCGGTGTACAACGATCGGTGGGTGCACAGCCATGTCTCCAGCGTCCGTCCATCATGGCCCGGCGGCATCCGGACACCCTGCATCCTCGCGCACCGCGGGGGCGGCCGGAACGCCCCCGTGATCAGCGGTGCGTTCACCGTCGGGTTGGAGGCGTCGTCGGTGCCGTGAACGACGAGTGTCCCGACGCGGCGTCCCGATGAACCGCGCCGCGCGACGGACCTGTTCGAGGCCGGAGGGCAACTTCTCGGTGGCCGTGCGCCGCACAACTCCACGCCGAACGTCATGTCCGATTTCCGCCAGCCCCGGCCCCCGGCGGTGCCCATACTGGCCGTATGACGATCGAGGACAGCAGGATGGACAGCAGGTACGAGGCGGTGAGCAGCCGGGACGCCCGGTTCGACGGGATGTTCTTCTTCGCCGTGGCCACCACCGGGATCTACTGCCGCCCCAGCTGTCCCGCGATCACGGCCAAGCGCCAGAACGTGACCTTCTACCGGACGGCCGCAGCCGCCCAGGGCGCGGGATTCCGGGCCTGCCGCCGCTGTCGCCCCGACGCGGTGCCGGGCTCCGCCGAGTGGAACGCCCGCGCCGATGTCGTCGGCCGGGCCATGCGGCTGATCGGCGACGGCATCGTGGACCGCGAGGGCGTCGCGGGCCTCGCCGACCGGCTCGGCTACAGCGCCCGCCAGGTCCAGCGGCAGCTGAACGCGGAGCTCGGCGCCGGCCCCATAGCCCTCGCCCGCGCCCAGCGCGGACACACCGCACGCGTACTGCTGCAGACGACCACCCTGCAGGCGGCGGAGATCGCTTTCGCCTCGGGTTTCGCGAGCGTGCGGCAGTTCAACGACACCATCCGCGAGATCTACGCGGCCACCCCCAGCGAACTGCGCTCCGCCCGGCCCGGACGCGGCTCGCGCTTCGGCCCGGTCGCCCCGGCCAACGGCGCCTCCGGGGTGCCACTGCGGCTTGCCTATCGCGGCCCGTACGCCTCGGCGGAGGTCTTCGACCACCTCACCGCGCGTGCCGTCACCGGCATCGAGGAGATCGTCGGCGAGCGCGGTACCCGGACCTACCGGCGCACTCTGCGGCTGCCCGGCGGATCCGGCGTGGCCGAGGTCGCCGAACAGCCGGGCGCGGGGGGCTGGTTGGAGTGCCGACTGCACCTCACGGACCTGCGGGACCTGACGACCGCCACCCAGCGGATGCGCCGCCTCTTCGACCTCGACGCCGACCCCTGCGCTGTCGCCGAACGCCTCGGCGCAGACCCGGCTCTGGCTCCCCTGGTCGCGGCCCGCCCCGGTCTGCGCGCGCCGGGCACGGCCGATCCCCACGAGCTCGCGGTACGGGCCGTGCTGGGCCGGCGGGAGCTCTGCGACGAGATTGTCGCGGCGTACGGGCAGAAGCTGCCCGAGCCGAGCGGCGGGCTGACACATCTCTTCCCGCGCGTCGAGGACTTGACGGCTGCGGAGCCCACCGCGCTACGCACCCTGGCGACCGCGCTCGCGGACGGCTCGCTGATCCTCGACCTTGGGGCTGACCGGGGCGAGGCGGAACAGCAGCTGCTCACGCTGCCGGGCATCGACCGCCGGACGGCGGGCTACATCCGGATGCGGGCGCTCGGCGACCCGGACGTCCTGCTGCCGGACGACGTGGCGGTGCGAGCGCAGACGGGGGATGGGGAGAGGTGGCGGCCGTGGAGGTCGTACGCGATGCACCACCTGTGGGCCAGGGCGTCCGGAAGCTGATCCACAAACGGCCGACGGTGTGGGTCACCGGGGAACGAACGCGACCCGGAACATCTTGGGCCACCACTTGCCGGTGAGCAGGAACTGGCGGGTCCCGGGAACGGCCGCGATACCGTTCAGGACATCCGCTCGGGCAGCCTCCTGTGGCGTGAGCAGCCCCGCGGCGTCGATTTCCCCGGTGACCGTGCCGCTATTCCCGTCGATGCGCATGATCCGGTCCGACCGCCAGACGTTGGCGTACACGAGGTCGCCGACGCATTCGAGCTCATTCAGCCGGCTCACGGGGCGCCCACCGGCGGTGACGGCAACCTCCCCTGTTTTCACGAGTGTCCTGGGGTTCCGGAACGTGAGCCGGGAGGAGCCGTTGCTCGTCACCAGCCGGTCGCGATGCCGCTGGTGGCACAGGCCCCAGCCCTCGTCCCCGTACGGGACCCGGCGCAGCTCGGCCAGCGTTCGCGCGTCCCGTTCGAGGGCCAGGCCGTTCCGCCAGGTGAGCTGCCACAGAGTGGGTCCCATGACGGTGATCCCTTCGCCGAACAGCGGCCGGGCCAACTCGGCGCGGACTGCCGGAAATCCGTCGAGCGGGCCCGCCCGGACCGAGGACTGTCCGACCACGCCCGTGCTCTCGTACAGCGTGCCGTCTTCGGTCATCTCCAGGCCCTGGGTGAAGGCCTTCGGGTCATGGGGCAGGGTTCCGACGACCTCGGCCCGCAATTGCTCGATCCCTGTCGCGGCCCGCACCGCAGGGCCGCGGCCGATCTCCCCGGCCCCGCCCCCCGTCCCACACGACGTGGCGAGCAGTCCACCGACCAGAGCCACGACCACGACGGGGACCGTCAGTGCGGCACGCATGACCTCACGCTGCCCGGTTCTACGATCGTGTCTTGGACGGCACCCGCGCTCCGTGCTCCTTGTCGGCCGGCCGTCGGCCGGGCACCACTGCCGCCAAGCGCGACGACACGAGCGCGGTGAGCCGGGCTGTCGTGTCCTGCTTGGGCCGGTAGCTGTACGCATAGGCGTGTGCGTCGCCCTCTCCGCGTACCGGAGCCGCGTTCAACACGGCTCCCAGCACAGGGACGTTGACGCGTTCGAGGATGCGCAAGGCGTCGACGACCTGGCTCCGGCTCGTCCGCCCGGCGCGCGCCACGAGCAGGTAGCCGTCGATGGCGGGTGCCATCGCTGTGGTGTCGGCGAAGGGGAGTACCGGGGCCGTGTCCACCACGACGTGGTCGAACTGCTCGGCAAGAGTGCGCAGCAGGGAGGCGAAATAGGTGCTGCCCAGGAGCTGCGTCGGGTTGGGAGGGATCCTCCCGCTGGCGAGCACCGAGAAGGTACCGGCCGACTGGAGTACCTCATGCAGTTCGGCCTGGCCCACCAGAGCGGTGGTGAGCCCGGCGTCCCTGACCAGGCCGAGGGCCGGAGCAATCGACGGCCGGCGCAGGTCGCAGTCGATCAGACATACCTTTGCCCCTTCTTCGGCCAGTGTGGCGGCCAGGTTGACCGACACGCTGCTCTTGCCCTCACGCGGCAGCGGGCTGGTGACGGCGATCACCTTCGGCCGCTGGTCCACTTCCGCGAACTGCAGGTTGACACGAAGCTTCCGGAAGCCCTCGGCACGCGGACTGTGCATGTCGTCGCGCAGGGAGACCGGTTGCCGTGCGGCACGCGGGTCCTGAACGATGCTGGACAGTACGGCGGGCCCCCCGGCGGCTGCCAGGCACTCGGCGAGGGCCTTGGAGTCACGCATCGACGTGTCCACCGTCTCCAGCGCCACACCCAGCCCGAGTCCGAGCAGCAGGCCCACCGCCAGACCCAGGGCAACGTTGACCGCGGTGTTCGGGGACGAGGGCGCGGTCGGCACGGCGGCAGGGTGTGTCACGGTGAGCCGTACCGGGGAGGGGAGCTTGCTCGACTCGGGACGCTCCAGCTTCCTGATCACGTCGGCGAAGCGCCGAGCGACCGCGTTGCTGAGCAGGGCGGCTTGTTCCGCACCGGTGTCGGTGACGGTCAGGCGGACCAGAACGGTGTTGAGCGGCGCCTCTGCCTCGACCCGCTCAGCCAGCTGGTCCGACGTCATCGTGAGCCCGAGGGATTTCACGACCGGTCCGGTCACCGCGGGGCTCTCCGCCACGTCGGCGTAGGACTGGACTCTGGCCTGGGCGAACGAGTTGCCCTCGTTGAGCTGGGAGGTGTTGGTGTCGGCCTGGAGGGACACGAAGAGCGTGGTCGTCGCCCGGTACTCCGGAGTGACGAGGACACTCGCCAGGACGCCCGCCACCGTCCCCAGCACAGTCACGAGGGCGATGACGTGCCAACGACGGGAAAGGACACGTAGGTAGTCGCGCAGATCCAAGGCCATTCCCCAGTCGGAGGCAGTGAGTGAGCAGTCAGCCTAGGAGCAGGCTCAGGGATTTGGGGCGCATGGCATGTGCACTCGACTTTTCGTACCCCAATGGAGTGCACCGGCCGCCTTTTCAGAGACGCTCGACTGTTTCCACGCGGCATCGATTGCAGGCGTCGAATACGTAGTCGGCGACACGCTCCACCATTGCGTAGTCGAACGAGTCGTGGTCGGTGGCAATGACCACGGCATCGGCGGCCGCGACTTGTTCCTCCGTGAGGTCGACGCACAGAATGTCGTCGGGCAGCTGACGAGGGTCGACGTGCGGTTCCACGGCGAGGACGTGAGCGCCCATGTGCTGGAGCCCGAGAGCCACCGCGACGGAAGGGGACTCCCGGATGTCGCCGGTGTTCCTCTTGTAAGCGAGCCCGAGGACCAGAACCTGGCTGCCGTTGACCGGCTTGCGCCGGGCGTTGAGCCCTCTGGCCACCCGCAGCACCACATGGTCGGGCATATGGCTGTTGATGTCGTTGGCCAATGCCACGAAGCGGAAGTCGTGCCGCAGCCTCTGCTTGACCTGCCACGAGAGGTAGGACGGGTCAATGGGCAGGCAATGTCCGCCGACGCCGGGCCCGGGCAGAAAGCGCATGTAGCCGAAGGGCTTCGTCGAAGCGGCGTCGATCACTTCCCAGATGTCGATGCCGAGCGGTTTGCAGAACATCGCCAGCTCGTTGACGAGGGCGATGTTGACATGGCGGAACGTGTTCTCCAGGAGCTTGGTCAGCTCGGCCGTGCGGGGTGAGCTGACAGGGACGGTGCGGTCCACGATGTCTTCGTAGAAGAGCTCCACATGTCGCAGGGAGTCCTCGTCCATTCCGGAGACGACCTTCGGGGTGTTCTCCAGCCGCCAGGTCGGGTTTCCCGGGTCGATCCTTTCCGGGCTGTATCCGAGGAAGAAGTCCTTGCCCGCCTGAAGCCCGCTGCCCGCCTCCAGGATCGGGCACACCACGTGCTCGGTCGTGCACGGGTACGTGGTCGACTCCAGGATCACCGTGGCGTTCGGCCGGAGGTGCAGGGCGATTTCCCGCGCGGCGCTCTCCACGAAACTCAGGTCGGGGGCGCCCTCCTTCAGAGGCGTGGGCACCGTGATGACGCAGACATCGAAGTCCGCCGCGTCCGCGTAGTCGGTACTCAGCACATAGCGGCCCGAGTTGAGGGCGGCCAGCAGGCGGGGCGACGTCACGTCCTCGGCGAACGACTCGCCGCCGGCCAGACGCTTGACGCGCATCTCGTCCACATCGAGACCGACGACGTTGCGCCCGGCCTCCACTGCGCGAACGGCAAGTGGAAGGCCCACGTACCCCTGGCCGACCACCACTACCTTCTTTGTTGCCTCCGACATGGTCGGACTCCTCTCTGCTGGCCATGCAGAATGTTTCGTTGGGATATGCCCGGTGCTCGCCCGACGCGGCTTTCTGTCCGTCTCCCGAGTGAACACGCGCCAGGCGAATGGGGGCATGTCGGCAGCCAAGGAGTGCGAATGGTCTAAGGGCGGGATTCAATTCATTCTTTTTGCGCCATCCCTGGCTATGGTTTCCGTGCGTTGCCGGGCACTTGCCCCCGGCAACGCCCACCCGCAGACATGGAGTGACGGCGTGATGGAACGTCCGAAATACCTGGTCACCGGAGGAGCCGGCTTCATCGGCTCCCATCTCGTCGATGCACTTCTGGCGCGTGGTGAGCCGGTCGTCGCACTCGACGACATCAGCACGGGAAGCCTGGTGAACCTTGCACGAGCGCGCGAGCAGGGTCACTTCCAGTTCGTCCACGGTTCCGTACTGGATACATCGCTCGTCGACAAGCTGGTCAGTGAATGCGATGTCGTGGTGCATCTGGCGGCGGCCGTAGGTGTGAAACTCATCGTGGAACAGCCACTGAATTCCTTCACCATCAACACCAAGGGCACTGAAACGGTGCTCAGTTCCGCTCACCGCCATGGCCGGAGAGTCCTCATTGCCAGCACGTCGGAGATCTACGGCAAGAACTCGTCCGGACCGCTGAGCGAGACTTCCGACCGCGTCCTCGGCAGCACCTCCGTCCCGCGGTGGTCCTACAGCACCGCCAAGGCGGTCGATGAGATCCTTGCCGAGCTCTACCGCCGGGAGTACGGACTGCGGTCCACCATCGTGCGGTTCTTCAACACCGTCGGCCCTCGACAGAGCGCCGCCTACGGCATGGTCATCCCGAGATTCGCCCGTCAGGCAGTGAGGGGAGAACCCCTCACCGTCTACGGCACCGGACAGCAGAGCCGCTGCTTCCTCCATGTCGCAGACGTGGTCCAAGCGCTCTTGTTGCTGATCGACCGTCCGGAGGCCGTGGGCCAGACCTTCAACATCGGGAGCGACGAGGAGATCAGCGTTCTGGAACTGGCGCGGCGGATCATCGCGTGCGCCAAGAGCAGTTCGACGGTGCATCGTCTCTCGTACAGCGAGGTCTACGGACCGGAGTTCGAGGACATGGAGCGCAGGGTCCCCGACACCACGAAACTGAGGAACTTCACCGGCTGGCAGCCGCATCGGAACCTCGACGACGTGTTGGTCGACGCCGTCGAAGACGCCCGGAGCGACGTGAGGAGGCAGGCACTCGGGGCCGCCGACAGCTCGGCGAAGGGAGGACCAGGCGACGCCAAGAGCCGGACGGCGCTGGTGGGTCCATGTCCGGTCTGAGTCCGTGGCTCGTGTCGGCGGTCGCAGGCGTGGGGGCACTCTTCATCGCCGCCCTGCTGACCGAGCCCCTGCGACGCCTGGCCCTGCGGCGCGGGTACACCGACCGGCCGAGCGCACGCAAAGTCCATGTCCGTCCCACTCCCTATCTCGGCGGCATCGCGGTCGCGATCGCCACGGTCGGCTCGGCGTGCGCGGCGACAGTCGTCGTGACGGGGACCGACACCACAGTCCTCGTCCTGCTCGCAAGCGCCTCGCTCATCGCCGTGTTGGGCCTCGGCGACGACCTGCGTCCGCTCAGCATTCGTCTGCGTCTGTGTGTCGAGGCGGCGGCAGCCCTGGCGGTGGTGCTGTGGTGCGGCCATCCCGTTCTCTTCGGTTCATGGCTCGACGTGGTGGTCGCGGTCGGATGGATCCTCTTCACCACCAACGCGTTCAACCTGCTGGACAACATGGACGGCGTGGTGTCCACCGTGACCGCCGTCACCGCGGGATTCCTGTGCTGCGCCGCCCTCTCCGTGGGACTGGCCGGCCTTGCCCCGGTCATGGCTGCCCTCGCCGGAGCCAGCGCGGGCTTCCTTTTCCACAACTGGCATCCCGCGCGGATCTTTCTCGGTGACGCGGGCTCGCTCTTCGTGGGCTTTCTGGTGTCGTCCGCCACCGTGACCCTGCACAGGGACACCGCCGCCCTTTCCGGGTACACCAGCCTGTTGCTCATCACGCTGGTGGTCACCGCGGACACCGGCCTGGTCATGGTCGCCCGCCGCAGGGAGGGCAGGCCCCTGCTGCAGGGCGGCAGGGACCACATCGCCCACCGGCTGCGCAGCCTCGGGCTGACCGTCCGCCAGGTGACCGTTGTCCTCGGCGGTTTCGCGGCCATGTCGTCTCTGACGGCGGTGCTCGTCATGTTCAGGGTGTTCCCGCAGAGCGCGGTGCTTGCCGCGGTGGTTGTGGTGACCGCGGTGACCGCGCTGGCGTGGGGTCTGCTGTTGAGAGTCCCTGTGTACACGTAGACGGCGCGGCCACAGAGTTGAGGGGAGCCCCGGCGTATCGCCGGGGCTCCCCTCAGAACTGTGGTCAGCCCACTTCCACCGTGAGGCGCTCGGCAGGCGCCGCCGCCTCGTACTCGGGCAGGGTACGGAACCAGCGCACGGTCTCGGCCAGCCCCTGCTCCAGCGGCACTTGGGCGATATCCGGGAAGAGTTCGCGCAGGAGGCCGCCCGAGGCCTGGGAGTGGCGGACGTCTCCCTGCCTCGCCGCCTCGTGCCGGATGTCGGCCGGAGCCCCGATGATGTCCGCGAGCTGCCGGGTCAGGTCGATGACCGGCACCCGCGTACCGAAGGCCAGGTTGACCGGACCGGGGCACGTGACCTCGCGCAGGACGGCGTCGGCCAGCACCCTGACGACGGTTCCGATGTAGGTGAAGTCCCGCGTCTGGAGTCCGTCGCCGAAGATTCTCACCGGTGTGCCGCGCAGCAGGGCATCGATGAAGGCCGGTACGACGGCGGCATAGGCGTGACCCGCCGCCTGCAGCGGCCCGTAGACGTTGAAGAACCGGAACGCCAGGACCGGGAGGCCGAACGAGGCCCCGTAGGCAAGGACGTACGACTCGGTGGCGAGCTTGCTCGCGGCGTAGGGGCTCATGGGCCGCGTGGGCAGGTCCTCGTGCTTGGGAAGTACGGGGACGGCTCCGTAGACCGAGGAGGACGAGGCGGCGACCACGGGGACGCGATGGCGTCGGCAGGCCTCGAGGACGTACACCGTCCCGTTCGCGTTGACGTTGTGACTGGCGAGGGGGTCCGCCAGAGACCGCGGTACCGACGGGCGGGCCGCAAGGTGGACGACAGCATCCACTCCCGACACGATGTCGTCGAGGAGTTCGGGGTCGAGAATGCTGCCCTCGATCAGCTCCGCGTCGACTCCCGCCAGATTGGCCGCGAATCCTGTGCTCAGGTCATCCAGAGCGATGACCTTGCCCACGGTCGGACGTGATGCGAGCTCTCGGCAGAGGTTGGCACCGATGAATCCGGCACCTCCGGTGACTAGGACGTTCACAGTGCTGACCTTTCGAACGGGGATGCGGTCCACCACTGGCGGGCGACCGCGATGGAGGTGTAGAGAGCCTGCGTGTCGGCCACAAGACGTTCCTCGCCGAAGTGCCGGGCGGTGAACGTTCGTGCCCGTGCCCCCATCTCCTGGCGCAGTTGTCCGTCGCGCAGAAGCGTCACCGTGTGCCGGGCGAGTTCGGTGGACGACGGCTGTGCGAGGAGCCCCGTCGTACCGTCCTGCACGACCTCCGCGACGCTGCCGACGTTCGTGGCCACCACGGGAAGTCCCGCCAGCCCGGCCTCGATCAGGCTGACCGGCATGCCTTCGTTGTCCGAGGTGAGCAACACCAGGTCGGCGGCCGCGTAGACGGTCTCCACATCCGCGCGCCAGCCCAGCCGGTGGAGCGAGTCACCGAGTTCGGCGACCACCTCCGGATCGGGCTCGAAGTCACCTTCTCCGCACACCACGAAATGCGCCGCGGGAACGGCGCGACGTACTTCGCATGCCACGGCCAGAAAGCGATCTGGCCGCTTGATTCCGGTAATTCGCCCCACGTAGGCGACCACGGGACAGTCCTGCGGGAGACCGAGCAACCGCCGGGCTTCCGAGGTTTCCGGTGCGCCTGCGAGCCTGGTTCCCGGCGGCACGACCGTATATTGCTTCACCTTTCCGATACCGGCGGCGAGCAAGTCGTCCCGCACCCGGCTGCCAACGGCGACCAGGCGATCGCTGAAAGCTGCCAGCGAGCGCTCTGCCTGCACCACGACGCGGGTCTTCGCCGGGGAGAAATAACCGTGCAGGAGATGGCCGTGAAAGGTGTGCACCCTTGAGGGGACACGCGCCATGACGGCGGCCGCCCGACCGAGGGCGCCCGCTTTCGCAGTGTGCGTGTGGACGATATGGGGCCGGAATCGGCGCATGGCTCTGGCCAGTTCGACAACGCAGCGCACGTCGTCGGTGGGCCGCACGGCCCGTCCCAGCCATTCGAGCCGATGGACAGGCAGGTCGGCCGCTTGCTGATCCAGATAGTCCGCCTCACCCGAACCCACCTGACCGGTGATCAGAAGATGGTCGAATCGTTCGGGATCCAGCCCTCGCATGAGGGCCGAGACCTGAACTGCCGGACCACCGACGTTCATTCGCGTGATGACTCTCATCACGCGCAGGCGTGGAATGCCGGAACCCGTACTTCTGTGCGTGGTGGTCGACATGTGCCCGATATTAGGCCGAGCGCACTCCGGTATCCGGCAAGGGCGCGAATTGTGTTTCTGTCGCTTTGGAAACCCCTCTCGGAAATATTTCGACAGGCCAAGGAGTCCGTCGGAGGCCCGCTATTCGGCCGATTCCGTATCCGTCACCGCAGCGTCGACCCCCTTCTCGGCCGGGCGTCTGATATACCGCGTCAGTACGCGCGTTTCTCCTCGGGTCGAGCACAGGGGGTGGCGCCGGCGCCTGCGGTACACGCCCCCAGAAGGAAGGAGACCTTGAGGTGATCGACTGCACCAGCGAGGTTGAGCAGGGTAAGCGCTTTGCCTTTGGCCAGAATTGGCAGAAGTTCAGCCAGCTGGTCGACGAGGACCGTATTGCCGCCGCCCGGGACTCCCTCGTGGCGGCCTTGGGAACCGGCGACCTTACGGGGCGCGCCTTCCTGGACATCGGCTGTGGCAGCGGGCTCTTCTCGCTGGCCGCGCTTCAACTCGGTGCCAGGGTGCACTCCTTCGACTACGACCCCGACGCCGTGGCGACCACCAAGCAGCTGCGCGACCGATACGCACCCGGCAGCGACTGGCATGTCGAGCAGGGTTCGGTGCTCGATTCCTCCCTCGTCTCCCGCCTCGGACAGTTCGACATCGTCTACTCCTGGGGAGTGCTGCACCACACGGGCGCCCTGTGGGAGGCGTTGGACACCGCCTGCCGACTGGTCGCTCCCGGCGGCCTGCTGTACGTGTCGATCTACAACGATCAGGGTCTGCGCAGCCGGATGTGGAGGGGCGTCAAGCGCACCTACAACTCCTCCGGCCCGCTGGCGCGACGCCTGCTGGTCGCCGGAAGCGGGTTGTACCTGAGGACTCCCCAAAGGGCGGTCACCCTGCTGAAGTCGGTCACGACGGGGCGTCGCCCCGCCGGCGGTGAGGACCGCCGCGCTCGCGGGATGTCGGCCCGCTACGACCTCATCGACTGGGTCGGCGGCTATCCCTTCGAAGTCGCCGCTCCGGAAGAGGTGTTCCGTGTGGGCCGGCGCCATGGGCTGGAGCTGCGCCATCTCAAGACCTGCAGAGGGGGTCTGGGCTGCAACGAGTATGTCTTCGCCTCGATCACTGATCAGAACAACGCGCAGACGTCGCCTGCTGCTCGCAGCGTGACAGCTGCAGCCTGACCTTCGTCACGAACCGAAGCCCCTGCGAACCGCCCGCGCCGGGTGCGAACCGCCCGGCGCGGGCGGCGCCGCGTTCCCGGTCGAGGGGCTATCCGCGCTCCAGCAGTTTCCGGTAAAGGCTGACGTGCCGTTCCACCATGGTGTCCGCGCTCAGGTGCTCAAGTGCCCATTCCCGGGCGGCCTTTCCCAGTCGTGCGGCGGCGGTGTGGTCCGTGAGCATCCAGTGCAGGCCCTCCGCCAGAGCTTCGGCATCAGCCGCTCGCACCAGCACCCCACGGTCGCGCAGCAGTTCAGGTGTTCCGCCGACGGCGGTCGCCACCACCGGCCGGCCGGCGGCCATGGCCTCCATGACCGCATTGCTCAAGCCCTCCTCCAGGGAAGGCAGTACGACGACGTCCGCGCGGGCGAGGAAAGCTGCCACATCGGTGCGATGGCCCAGAAAGCGTACGTCGATGCCCAGCCGCTCTGCCTGCTGTTCCAGATCGGGCCGCTGCGGACCCTCCCCGATCAGGACGAGTGTGCAGCGCTGCCCCCGCTGCTGCAACCGGCAGACGGCGTCCAGCAGGTACTGGTGGCCCTTGTACGTACGCAGGTTGGCGACGCACAGCACCACGGGCAGATCCGTTGTCAGGTCAGCCGGTGCGACCGCCCGGAAGTCCTGCTCCTCCATGCCGTTGTGAATGACGGCGATCTTGTCCTGCGGCAAGCCTTCCTGGCGCAGGGCGTCCGCGGCGACGGCATGCGCGTTCGCCACGACGAAGTCGGTCATACGGGTGGCCACGCGCTCCACGGCCAGCTGCACGCGGCGCCCTTCCTTGAACGTGCCCAGACTGCGCCGCCCGGCCACGCACACCGGAACGCGCGCCAGGCGGGCCGCGGGAGCTGCCGCGATGTAGCAGTGGAACAAGTAGGCGTGCAGGACTTGCGGTCGCGCGCGCCGCAGGTGGGCCACGAGCCGGGCGAACGCCCGCAGGGCGGCAGCGGTGTCGCTGACGGCGCGCCGGAGGTCCACCCATGGCCGCGTGATTCCCCGGTAACCCAGGCTGACGATCCTCACTCCGGAACCGGCCAGCTCTTCCTCACGCGGCCCTCGCTGGCACAGCAGGAGCAACGTGGTCTCAATGCCTTGGGCGACCAGACCACGGGCCAGCATCACGACCTGCTTCTCGGCCCCGCCCAGCCCCAGTTGACCGATCATCAGGCTCACTCGCGCCAGCTCGGTATCGGTGGCGGCATTCCCGGTGATCCGTACGGCCTCGGTGTCGCGGCATCCAGTCACTGATCACAGCTCCGTCCAGCAGCAGTTCCGCACACGGGGGGTGCTCCTTCCATCCAGGCTCTCAGTCGCATTTGTTCTGGTATCGATCGCGACGCGCCGTCGTCCGGGTGAACGGCCGCCCGGCGGCTGTCGCCAGTCCGAAGCCACTGTCGAGTGGCAGTCAGACGGCAGCTCGCTTGTCCGGAACGCAGCGACGCGCGGAAGCGAGGAGGGTGAGGAGATCCGCGGCCGTCGGCAGCAGCTCCCGGGCCGGGACGCCGGTCATCCTGGTGAACAGTCGCGTCTGAAGGGCGGCCAGCAGTACGTATGCCAGCGAGGACGCCAGCGCGCAGCCCGCGGCACCCCACAGGGGAATCAGCAGCAGGTTCAGGGCCATGTTGACCGTCAACGCGATCACGGACGGGACGACGACCGTCCGCGCGCGGCGCGACCGCAGCAGGTAGGTGCTCGGAAGCCGGCTCGCCCCCAGGGCCATCACGCCGGGAGCCAGCAGCAGCACGAGGGGCACGGCTTCGGCGTACGCCGCACCGTACACGGCGGAAACCAGCAGCGGCGCGGCCAGCGTCAGCACCAGTGCCGAGCCCGTGGCCAGCAGGACCGCGTACCGGGTGATCCGGGCGGTGACGTCGGCGGATTCGGTGTCGCTGGAGTTGAACTGGCGTTTGAGCATCACCTGGGAGACGACATCCGCCAGCATGCGGCTGTACCCGGCAAGGCCCACAGCCAGGGAGTAGATGCCCACCTCCCGCGCGCCGGTGAGTGCGCTGAGCAGGTAGATGTCGGCGTTCATCAAGAGGTAAACCGAGGCGGGTCCGAGGTGGTAGCGGGCGCCGGTGGTCAGTGTCGTGCGCGCCAGCTTCAGGTCCCGGCGGCGTCCCGCAGCTGCCCCCGCGGCGGTGAACACCACCAGGGGGACACAGCCGGCGGCGACCCAGACAATCACCGCGGCTCCGACGCTCAACCGCCCCCCGGCCGCCAGTGCGGCCACCGCGGCGCACTGGGCGAGCGCACCCGCCAGCATCGACCAATTCGCCACATCGACTCGCCCCCGCAGCAAAGCGATGTTTGCGGCGTAGTTCGATGCGATGCCGAAGGGCACGCTCAGGCAGGCCATCACCACCAGGTACTGCCCCGGCAGGTTCAGGGTTTCAGGGCCGACCACGGCCACAAAGGCGGTCCCCGCAAGCCCGCTGAGTGTCCCGAGCGTGAGGGCGAGTGGCACGCTGTTGCCCGCGAGTGCCTCGCGGCGCTCGGTGCCGGTCCACAGGGCGCTCTGCGCCTGCTCCCCGGACAGGTGCCCCAGCATGGTGGCGGTTGTGGCGACCGTGACCGCCATGTAGTAGACACCGCGGCCCTCCGGCTGCAGCGACTGGGCGATAACAGCGCTGGTGACAAGGGAGAGCATCAGGCAGGCAGCCCGGCTGCCCAGTATGCCGAGAACCTGTCGCGCGGTGTCAGCCACAGTGCCCCTGGGCGGCGGGTTCGGGAGGGGCAGTTGCGATGTCGCAGGAGGTCTCGGCGCATGTGCGATGCCACAACTCGAACTGCAGGAGTGACCACAGCCGCGTGGAACGGTCGCGCCCTTCGTCATGGTCCTGCAGCAGCCCGCGCACGACCTCGGGCCGGAACAGGCCACGAGAGCGGGCGGTGTGGTCGGTCAGCAGATCGAAAGCCAGCGGTCGCAGCTCGCTGCGAAGCCAGTCCGCCAGCGGCACCCCGAAGCCGGCCTTGGGCCGCGTGATCAGCTCGGACGGCAGCCAAGGAGCCATCGCCTTCTTCAACAGGGCCTTGGTCACCTGGCCGTCGACCTTCCACCGGCCGGGCAGCCCCGCGGCCCACTCCATCAGATGGTGGTCCAGGAACGGAGAGCGGGCCTCCAGCGAGTGAGCCATCGTGGTGATGTCCACCTTCACGAGCAGGTCTCCCGGAAGGTAGGTGTTGACGTCGACGTCCATCAACCGGTTGACGTCCTCGTCTGCACGGGACGTGTCGAACACCTCCCCGATCAGCTCGTAGCTGTCGAGGTGGTCCAGCTGCTCGTGCATCGCATCCGTGTAGAGAGCGTCCTTGCTCTCGTTGGTGAAGTAGGACATGAGGCTGGCGTAGCGGTGCTGTGGCGTCTCGCCCAGCAGCCGCAGGCCCCGTCCGACCCTGCGCAACCGGGGCGTGGTGCTGGCCTCCGCCAGTGCCGAGCCGACACGGTTCAGCACGCCGTGCAGCCGGCGGGGGGCTTGCCGCCGCCCCACCTTCTTCATGTACGCATAGCGCCGGTAGCCTCCGAAGCTTTCGTCCCCACCGTCGCCGTTGAGCACCACCGTCACGTGCCGGCGGCTCAGTTCGGCCACGAAGAAGGAGGGGATGGCGGAGGAGTCGGCGAACGGCTCGTCGAAGTGCCGCGTCACCGTGGGCAGAACCTCCAGCGCGGCCGATCCCGCCACCACGAACTCATGGTGGTCGGTTCCATAGCGGCGAGCCACGGTCGCCGCGTAGGAACGCTCGTCGAAACGCTGGTCGTCGAATCCGATGCAGAACGTCTTCACGGGCCGGTCGCTGAGGCGGGCCATGGCGGCCACCACCGCGGAGGAGTCGATGCCACCGGACAGAAACGCCCCCAGCGGACGCTCGCTGACCATTCGGACCCGCGTTGCATCCAGAAGCAATTCCCTTGCCTGCTGGGCCGCATCCTGCTCGGAGCCCACCGGCCGGGGCGTGAAGTCCAGCTTCCAGTAGCGCTTCTCACTCACCTCCCCGTCCTGCCAGACCAGCAGGTGCCCGGGGGACAGCTTGCGGACTCCGCGGTAGATCGACCAGGGTGCCGGCACGTACTGGTAGGTCAGATAGTGATGCAGAGCCACCGGGTCCACCTCACGGGACACCGCCGGATCGGCCATCAGAGCCTTCAGCTCCGACGCGAACGCCAGTGAGGTCCCGGACTGCCGGTAGTACAGCGGCTTCTTGCCCACCCGGTCCCGTGCGATCAGCAGCCGGCGCCGTGACATGTCCCAGATCGCGAAGGCGAACATCCCCCGCAGATGCGCGACCAGGTCCTCGCCGTGGTCCTCGTACAGGTGGACAAGTACCTCGGTGTCGCCGTCGGTGGCGAATCGGTGCCCGCGCGCGATCAGTTGCTCGCGCAGCTCGACGAAGTTGTAGATCTCTCCGTTGAAGACCGCCGCGACGGTGCGGTCCTCGTTGTAGACGGGCTGGCCTCCGCCGACCACGTCGATGATGGCGAGTCGCCGCATCCCCAGCGCTGCGTTGGCGTCGGTGTGGTAGCCCTCTCCGTCGGGCCCCCGATGGGTGATGAGGCGGCACATCGTCCGCACCTGTTCGGGATCGGGAGGGCTGGTGGACACGATTCCAGCTACACCGCACATAAACGCTCCCCTGTGTTGCACCGTCGGATGACCGGTCCGCCAACATCGCGGGCTCCCGCTCGCCGGTGCACTGCCTCGCGGGCTGACCGCCGAGGCCCCGAGATACATACCACACGGATACGGCCATTTCGCCCGGTTTGTCGCGCAACGCCCGCCCCTCGATTCGGGAAACGTCGCGGTGTGCTCTGAATCGGTGACCTCTTCTGGCGGGTGAATGGTGGATCTCGTGATTCGGTTGCATGTCTAACTCGTCGTAATATGCGGCAAGAACACGACACGCGAGTGCTTGCCCGCCGCAATGCGACCGATCAGTTAGCTTGTCCTGCATGCACGGGAGATTGGCCGATGGCCTCGCTGAGGAGAACCGAGACGGTGGCTGGTTCGAAACGCTTCGGTGTCCGAACTGCCGTGCGCGGCTTCACGGAGAGACCACACTGACCTGCGAAAGGTGCAGAGGGACCTATCCGGTGCGTGACGGGATCCCGCGGTTCGTTCCCGAGGACAACTACGCGAAATCGTTCGGGTATCAATGGAATGCGCATCGGCTTACCCAGCTCGACTCGTATGTGGGGCTCCCCGTATCCAGAGATCGCCTGCTACGGGAGAGCGGCTGGACCGCTGATGAACTTCAGGACCGCGAAGTTCTTGAGTGCGGAAGCGGCGCCGGACGCTTCACGGAAGTGCTCTGCCAGACGGGCGCTGCCGTAACCTCCTTCGACATTTCCAAAGCGGTGGACGCCAACGCCACATCCAACGGCCGATTCGCCAACCTGCGGCTGCTCCAGGCCAGCATCTACGATCTCCCCCTGGTGGACGAGTCGTTCGACTACCTCGTCTGCCTCGGGGTCATCCAGCACACGCCCGACGTCGAGCGGTCCTTCAAGACGATCTTCCGTTACCTCCGTCCCGGTGGAAAGTTCTGCATCGACGTGTACGCGGCGATCGTCGCCTATCCGCATCTACGGCAACTGCTGCGGCCCGTCACCAAGCGAATTCCTCCCGGCAAGCTCTACAGCGTTGTCCAATCCGTGGCGCCGCGACTGCTGCCCGTTTCCATGCGTCTCGGCGCAGTTCCACGGGTGGGCGACTACCTGACCCGGCTGGTTCCCGTCGCCAATCACCGCCACCTCGGGCTGACCGACAGTCAAACCTTGCGGACCTGGACGATCCTGGACACCTTCGACTGGCTCTCGCCGCAATTCGAGCGGCCCCAGCCGCGGCGCCGACTCGAGCGCTGGTGCAGGGATCTTCGCCTGAGCGAATTCGAGATCGAACGCATTCGCGGGCTCTATGTCGTCCGTGGAACGAAGTAATACAGATCGAAAGAGGCCGGTTGACCATGCGCGCAGCGACCGTGCTCAGAAAACCGGCCGGTCCTGATCCTTCCCCGACCGACAGTCCGCGACGTACTTTCTTGGGCGCTCTGGCGGTACTCGCCGCGGCGGCTGTTCTCCACGTCGGTGTTGTTCTGGTCGTTCACTCGCAGACCAATGGCGACGCGCTCTTTCCGGATGCTCAGGGCTATAGATCGGCCAGCGACATGATTGCCGCGGCCTGGCGCAGCGGGAGCCCCTGGGAGCCGCGCAATATCTCGGGCATGGTCGGTTCCGCGGTGTGGGGCTACCCGGCGGTCATGGCCCTGTGCAGGCTCCTGACCGGTGGTGGCTGGCTGGCCGCCAAGACGGTTCTGGCTCTTCTCGCGGCCACCGGCGCGGTCGCCGCGTACGGACTGGCTCTCACGTCCGGGCGGGGGCGTAAGCGCGCCGCCGCCGCCGGACTGATGGTGGGCGCGAGTCCGTCCCTCTTGCTGTGGGATGCCTGGGGCCTGAAGGACGGGCTGATCACCAGCATCGTCCTGTGGTCCCTGCTCGTGCAGACCCGGGCGCGCTTCTCGCTCGCCTGTGTCAGCACGCTGCTGAGCATCTACGCATGTCTGTACCTGAGACCAGCGGCAGCCCTCTTTCTCGGGGTAGCTCTGCTCGCCCGGATGAGATTCCGCCGTGAGTACCTGACGGGCTCCCTTGTCCTCGTCGGGGCCGCCGCCGTCTTCATTCTTCCTCGCCTGATGACGCTCTTCGGCCTTGTGGACAGTCTGGAGGTACACGACGGAACCCGTCTCGCCTTCGGCGGGGGATACGGCTCCCAGAACCTGCTGAATCATCCTCAGTATCTGGTGACCTTGCTGCTCGGGCCGTTCCCCTGGGAGTTCGGCCCGGAGACCGCCGTGCCGGAACGCTGGCTCTATCTGGGAACCGTCATCTGGATCGCCTCTCTTTTCCTTGGTCCTACCGCACTGCGCAGGGCCTGGGCGGACACCACGGGGGTCGGGCGCGCCGCCGTGCTGGGAGCCTCGGCCTATGCCGCTGCTTATCTGGCGGCCTTCGGCGGAGCCTTCTACCGGCAGCGTTCCCTGCTCGAATGCATGCTGCTCATTCTCGTGGTGCTCTACCTCCCTCTCTCTCCTGCCAAGGCCATGATGCGGATCCACGTGTGGCTCGCCGCCATCGCTGCCGTGGCCGTCGTCCACAGCCCGCACCTCACCCCCACGGCGTGGAGCAAATATCTGGCGGTGTGCGTCCTGGGTCTGGCCGTTCCTCTGGCGTTCACGTGCGTCCGGCGTGGTGCGCCACGTCTATTTCGTGAACGCCACACGTAGAAACGCCTCCTGAAAGGATTTCCCGGTGTCGGCTTCTTCGCCGAATCCCTGCCGCTTCGCGTCCCGGGGCGAGTACGGGCGCACCATGTTCGCGGTGCTCGGCCGTGCGTGAACCGTTCCGTGTGCTTGTCGTCTGCACCGGGAACCTGCATCGCTCACCCTTGGCAGAGCGTCTGCTGGCCTTCCGACTCGCCCCGGCCGGGGGCAGGTTCCATGTGTCGAGCGCGGGAACCATCGCGGAGAACGGGGCGCCGATGGACCCGGCCGCAGCCTCCCTGCTCACCGAGCTGGGCGGGGACCCCGCCGGAGCCGCCGCCCGACGGCTCACCGCGCCGCTCGTGAGCGACGCGGAACTGGTGTTGGGTGCCGCGACGGAGCACCGCGAGGCGGCCGTCCGGCTCTCCCCGGTGCATGGGCTCGGACGCGCCTTTACGTTGCGGGAGTTCGCGCGGCTGCTGCACGAGGACGACGCGGCCGGTCTGACCGACCCCGTCGAGCGGGCCACGGCCCTGACCAGAGGGGCCGCGGCCCGGCGGGGAGCAAGCGGCGTGGGATCGTGGGACGACGACCTGGACGACCCCTATGGTGCGTCCGAGGACGAGGCAAGGGCGTGCGCCGCCCGGATCGCGGAAGCGGTGGAAGGGATCACCGCGGCAGTGCTGGGCTGACCGGTGGGGTCCCCGCTCAGTCCCCCGTCGCAGCCCGAGGAAGGGTGCACCGTGGCGTGGAGCGGGCGGGGAAGCCGCTGGTGCAGCACAGTTGGCGCGTCGTCGGCCGGGGGCTCCAGCAGGTGCAGCGTCACCGTGCGGCTGCTGCCCGCGGGTACCTCGACGTCGAGCGTGTACACGGGATGTCCGCGCTCGATGCCCGGTGACATGAGAGCGGTGCGCCCGTCGACGTTCGCCTTGATCAGATTCGCCCCTGCGGTCGCGTAGTAGGAGACGAGCAGGCGATTGTCACCCTCGCGCGTGGCATACGGCGGCTTGTCCAGGCGGTCGGTGACGTACGTCGGAAGTCCTTGGGACGGCGCACTGTTGGCGAGGACGGCTTTGACCGTGACCTCGCGGCCGGCCGCGGTGCAGCGACCGGGACGCCAGTCCAGGGTGCGGTCGAGGTAGTAGTCCAGCTTGGTGCCGGCCGCATTGTTGACCACCAGCCCGGCGTAGGGCTCCGGCCTCTGCGGCAGGGCGCCGCCGGCCGGGCGTGACTCCAGCTCCCGCTGCTCGTCGCTGTGGGCGCTCCAGATGTTCATCTGCCCGTTGCTCAGCACGTCGTACAGGCCGAGCAGCAGCCCCGGCCGCCGCTGGGGATCTTCGGCGGCGGCCAGCAACTGCCCGGCAGAGGCCCGGGCCATGTCGAGCAGGAAAGCCTTGCGCTTGAGCGGGTCCGAGTACCTCGTGTAGTTGGTGCGCTCGCTGAGATCCACCACGTTGTCCGCCGTGACGACGGTGCCGTCGGTCGTGCGCGTCGGCCCGGTGGCTGCGAGCAGTCGAGCCAGCGCGCCCGGGTCCAGTGACAACACGCCGTCGACACGCTCGCCACTCTTGTCGAGCCAGGCGGCCGACCAGATGCGTGCCGCGTAGGGGAAGTGCGGGCTCATATTGGAATTGGGCCATGTGTTGACCGCGTCGTAGTGACCGTACATGGCGGTGAATTCGGCACCGAGATCCACCTTGGGGTGGGTGGTCACCATCTCGGCGTCGTGTCCGAAGTGCGTCAGGGCCAGCCTGCCCCTGTCGGCTGTCATCAGGGCATGAGCACCGGGCATTCCACCGGTTCCCCGCGCCTCTGCGGGGTTCTGGAACACCACCAGGTAACGCCGTGGACGGTCTTCCCCCAGCATCGCCGGCAGAAGGCGGGCGCCGGTGGCGGCGTCCTCCACGGCGGGCGCCATCCGGTCCAGCCGGCCGAGGAGTTCGCCCCGGACCCGGTCCAGGGCGGGCAGCCATGTGTGGCTGGGCAGCTTGCGGGTCTCGGCACGGGTCACGGCCACCTGGCGTGAGACGTTCTCGAGAGCCGGGGCCGCCCTGCGCAGTTCGGAGAGGTCCAGGTGGCCGCCGTCGGCGCCCGCATCGTCGGCGAGATTGGCGGCGGTTCGTACGACGGCGGGCAGAACGTCACCGGTCAGCCGGTCGACTGCCTTGGCCGTACCGCGGACGGTCTCCACCGTGCCGCCGAGGCCCGGCAGATACGTCGCCATGGACCAAGCGGGTCCGGTGGTGAGGCTGTGCGCCCGGTCCGCGTGCGCCGCGGCGGACCGGGCCGCGGCTTCGCCGCGCTCCCGGCGGCCCGCGGCGTCCTTTGTCGTCGAGACCGACGAGGCGGACGCCGTCACCGAGTTCCGCAGGGTTTCCAGATCGCCGCGGGCCGCGAGCAGCTCGCTACGGGCGTACAGGCCCGTGACGACCAGCCAGCACGAACCGGCGAGGAAAGTGGCTGCCGTTGCCCACATCAGCGGCCTGGCGCGGCGGTGATTCCGTCGCACCAGGCCGGTGAAGTGGGACACAACCGCGCTGTCCCGGATTTTGCGGGTCGTCCACGGCATCCGCTGGCCTCTCTCAGCCGCGTTCGGTGTGGCTGCGCCGCCGCCGTACGATCACGAGTGACCCGCCGCCGAGAAGCACCAGAGCGCCCGCCGCGCTGAGCAGCGCCACCGTCGCATCCGAGGAACCTGTCTTCGCGAGCTGCGAGGGGTCGTGACGATGGCCCGGGTGGCCGGGGCGTCCGTGGTTGTCCCAGGGACCGTCCCCGTCGCGGGCGACTGTCAGCGCCGCGGAGAGCCAATCTCCCGATGACCGGCCCCTGAGCGCGAAGCGGTAGTCACCGGGGCGAACGTCCTCGGGGATGGTGACCGTCCCGCTGACAGCTCCGTCGCCGTCGGCTGTGAAGGTGCCCAGGTACACGGAGTCCCCGCGTCCGCCACCGTCTCCGCCACCTTCTCCGCCCTCCACAGTGGGCGACACGATGGGCAGCACGGACGACGGCGATGTCCTGAGTGCGGCCGTGGACGCGCCGCTTCGGGTGGTCGCGGCACCGCCGGGGACCAGGAGGGCGACTACCTCCTCACCCGCTTCGAAGCACGTCGCGGAGAAGGTGAGCTCATCACCGGGGGCCACGGTGTCATCGCTCAGCTCAGGGGGAGGGCATGGTGGGTACTGTGCGTAGGCCGGCTCGGCAAGCACCATCGGAGCGGCGGCAATCAGGGCTGCGGTGGCGGCGGCCATGGCGACACGCCGTCTTGATCGTCTGAGCATCGTGTTCGGCTCCTTCAGAAGGCCTTGGGCAGTGATCGTTTGTTGTTCTCGGCGCGGGGTGGACGACTTCTGGGGCCATGACTCGGACAGCAAGGCATCGACCGAATAAGCAACACAATCCATAGACGTGGGCGGTTCAGGACAAACAGGCTCGCCAGGGTGTTCCACGGGTCGGCGCACCGGTTGCACCCGACTGGCTCCCCAGCACTCGCGAATGCGGCCCGCTTCTGATGAGTCCTCGGCGCTCACGGCCCGGCAGTGAGCCGCCACTGATCGGCGCATCCGTGCGTTGCCGGACGGGTGCTGTGGTTCGGTGGCAGGGTGAGGGTGCGCGTACCTGGCTGCGCGCCGCTGGACAAGCGAGCCGCTTTCGAGGAGCAACGATGGAAGCCAACGGCATCACAGCGAATCTGCGTGTCCCGGACATCGGGGCCGCCCGCGACTTCTACACCGGCTATCTCGGCCTGAGCGTCGAAGATTTTAATATGGGCTGGGTGGCCCGCTACCGGTCGCCGGATGGACGTGCGGAGATCCAGCTCCTTACGCGCGACGCAACCGCGCCCCAGGATCCCGTCGTCTCGGTCAAGGTCGGTGCGGCTGTCGACGACGCATACGCCGAGGCACGACGGCGCGGATTCGGGATCGTCCACCCGCTCACCGAAGAACCGTGGGGCCTGCGCCGGTTCTTCGTCCGCGCACCCGACGGCAACATCCTGAACATCGCCGGCCACCCGGACGCCTGAGCAGCGACGAGTGACCCGCGTCGGTATCGACGACGGCCGGAACGGCGTCAAATCGTCGTAGGCTCCCGGGCAACGCCCTTGACCTGGAGGAAGCAGGCAGGGAGCAGACATTCCGGCGGTTTCTCGATGCTTCGTACCATGTTCAAGTCCGACATCTAGCACCCGGACATTTCCGCAGGTCAGGGGCGTGGCAGTCGGAGTTTGGTCAGCAAACGGTCAGCATCAGTCGAAACTCTGTACCGCCCCTTGCTCCCCGGGGTGTGGTGGTGGAGCGCGCTCTTCACCCCGTGGCGATGCCGGCCGCATCGACGATGCCCACGAGGTCGCGGCCGTCGATGACGGGCAGCCGACGCGGCACGGGAGCGACCGGCTCGGAGGCGGTCTGGACAACCGTGCGACGCGTGGCCGTCCTCCGACGCGGAGCAACGGCGGCGTGAGGTCGTGGCCCATACGCCGTGGAGGAGCGGGAGGGCTTCTACCGCGGAGGCGAACCCACTCTCGCGCGAAGCGGCGTTGTGGCCTCTCGCGAGCCGTTGCACCGAACACCGCGCCGTCCAGGCCCGCGATGACCTGCCGGACTGTATTGCGATCAGGGCGAGCAGCCCCAGGGGCTCGAGGGTGGAACGGCGGACAGCTGCCCCGAAAACGCCGAGTCCGGAATGAGTCGGCGTGACTTCCGTCACGGGGTCGCTGCTCGCCGGTGGTGAGTTTGATAAGTCCATCACGACATGAGTGATATGGCCACACTCCCTGCCCGGGATCCAGTTCGTCAGATCCTGTGCGGAGTTTGTGCGTTCCCTGTGAATCCGGATAGGACTACCCCCCACTGATCATTTTCGTGGGGGCTTTAAGGTGCGTATCACGCGTCCACTCGTCATATTCATGGCGTTCACCATGGCCGTGCTTGCGGGCACGGAACAGACAGCCCTGGCGGTCAACCGCTGGGGCGAGGCGAGATCCGGCCCCGGGGCCGGCGAACTACCCGAACAGAATTGGGGATCGGCCCGCGGGCGTGGGCACAAGGCGTCCGGTGACGCCACGGACGCGGCTGCGGCCGGCGGCCGCAGTGGCGCTCTGATGGCGCCCGGCGAACTCGCGCCCGACTCCGGCACCACCCGGCTGAGGCTGGGCAACGCGCCCAAGGCGGCCGTGTCTTCCTACCGCAAGGTGCCCGCGCCGCGCCGGGCCGCGCCCAAGGGCTTCGACCCCAAGGCCAGTTCCGAAGTCACCGGCAAGCGCGCAGAGAAGGCGCGTACGTTCGCCAACCCGGACGGTACCTTCACGACCCGCTTCTACAACGAGCAGGTCAACTTCCGCGGCGACGACGGCAAGTGGAAGGAAATCGACACCCGGCTGGCGAAGGCCTCCGCGGGTGCGGGGACCGAGCCCGTCCCGGGATCCGGCTGGCAGGCCCGGTCGACCGAGGACAAGGTCTACTTCTCCGAATTCGCGGATGCGCAGACGCTGGTGCGTCTCGGTGTCGGCGACACCGCTGCGATCGGCTACGCGATCGAGGGCGCGGCCCGCTCGCAGGGGCGCGTGAACGGCAGCGTGATCACGTATCCGGAGGTCCGCCCTTCGACGGACGTGGAACTGATCGCCGGCAGTGACTCCGTGAAGGAGACGCTGATCCTCAAGGACAAGGGCGCGCCGACCGAGTGGCGCTTCGCGCTGACTCTGAAGGGGCTGACGGCGAAGCTCGACGGGCACGGCGGCGTCTCCTTCACCGACCGGACGGGCCGCCAGCAGGCGTGGATGCCGGCCGGCTGGATGGAGGACTCGAAGAAGGCGCCGAACTCCAACGAGGGCGTCATCTCCTCCGGTGTCACCTACGACATCGTGCGGGAGGGCTCCCGCCAGGTCCTGGTTGTGAAGCTGGACCGGAAGTGGCTGTCGGATCCCGAGCGGGTCTTCCCCGTGAAGGTCGACCCCTCGGCGAACGGCCTGGAGGCGGCCTCCGGCACGTACGTCGAGTCGCCCTACAACCAGAACTTCTCCAGCGCCACCGAACTCAAGGTCGGCACGTACGACGGCGGCGGCCACAAGGCGGCCTCGTTCCTGAAGTTCAACGGCCTGGACACCACCCTCAAGAACGCATTTGTGATCAATGCGAACCTGAGCCTCTACAACACCTTCTCGTACTCGTGCACCGCACGGCCGGTGACGGTCCACGAGATCACCTCGAACTGGTCCGAGGGCAGCACGTCCAGCTACCCCGGTCCCGCGACCGGCGGCGCCCTGGGCTCCAAGTCCTTCGCGCATGCATGGCGCCCGGAAGGCACGACCAACTGGCCCTGTGGGCCCGCGGCGTGGGAGGCGATCCCGCTCGGCGAGTCGGGCCGCAGGCTGGTCGACGACTGGACGCACGGCCGCAAGGCCAACTACGGCCTGGCTGTGAAGGCGGCGACGGACGACTCGAGGACCTGGAAGCAGTTCGGCTCCGACGACTACCCCAACGGCAAGCCCAGCCTCGACGTCACGTGGTCGAAGTACGGGGCCACGTACGGCCTGGGCGGCTTCGTTCAGCCCCCGACGGCCACCGCCGAGGGCACCTTCAAGGTCACCGTCACCAACCAGGGTCAGCAGACCTGGGGCGCGACCAGCAACTACAAGCTGCGCTACGACCTGTTCGACGCCAACGGCAACAAGGTCGGCGGTGACTACTGGAGCAAGATCCGGTGGACGCCGATGCCGTACGACATCGCGCCGGGCGGCACGGTCACCCTCGACGCCAAGATCGCCCCGCTGGAGCCCGGAACGTACACGCTCCAGTGGACCATGGACGAATTCCAGGTGCGGAGCTTCGTCGACGACGGGGTCCCTGGTCCCACCGTGCGCTTCGACGCAGTCAACGCGCCGCCGTACCTGACGGGTGCGGCTCCGCCGAGCGGCACGGTCGTGGACACCCTGACCCCGACGCTGTGGGCGACGGCCACCGACCGGGACAAGTCCCCGGGTGCGCTGACGTACCAGTTCGAGGTGTGTGAGGTCGAGGGCAAGGACGTCCGGAAGAACTGCCACGGCAACACGCATGCGGCGTCCGAGAGCTGGACGGTTCCGGCCGGCTGGCTCAACTGGGCCAAGACGTACGCCTGGTACGCGTACGCCAACGACGGCAAGGACCAGTCGGCGCGCACCGCGCCGTCGATCCTGAGCACGCAGGTACCGCAGCCCGTCATCACCTCCCACCTGGGCGGCGCCGACAGCGGCCGGACCTTCGGCGAGCGGGCCGGCAACTACGCCACCGCTGCCACGGACGCCGCCGTACCGAGCGTGGGCCCGGAGCTCGCGGTCACGCGTACGTACAACTCGCAGGACCCGCGCCAGGCGAACGCCTTCGGCGCCGGCTGGGCGACCCGCTGGGACATGCGAGCAGTCGCCGAGCCCGACGGCAGTGTCGTCATCACCCTGGACAGCGGCAGCCAGGTCCGCTTCGGCCGCAACGCCGACGGCACCTACAGCGCGCCGTCCGGTTCGGTGGGCGTGCTGACCGAGGTCGCCGGCGGCGGCTGGACGCTGCGCGATGCGGCGGCCGCGGTCCACACCTTCGACGCGACGGGCCGCCTGACCAAGGTCAAGGACGGCCACGGCCGCGAGCAGCTGCTCACCTACACGGCCGGCAAGCTCACCAAGGCCACGGACGCGCTGTCTCAGCGCGCGCTGTCCTTCACCTGGCAGGGCGCGCACATCGCCTCGGTGTCCACGGACGCCGTCGGACCGATCGCCCCGGCGCTCACCTGGTCGTACACGTACGACGGTGACCGCCTGGTGAAGGTGTGCCCGCCGTCTTCGACCACGGCGTGCTCTAGGTACGAGTACACGGCGGGTTCGAACTACCGGGGCATGGTGCAGGACGCCAACCCGGTCGGGTACTGGCGGCTGAACGAGGCCGAGGGCGAGTCCGCGGCCAGTGAGGCGGTCTCCCGCACGGGCATGAACGCCGGCCACTACCGCGACGTGCCCCTTGGGTCGGCGGGCGCGCTGGGCGCGACCGGCAACAAGGCGGCGTCGTTCGACGGCGCCAACTCCTACGTGGAGCTGCCGGGAACCGCCCTGTCCGCCTCGACCGTCCTGTCCGTCGAACTGTGGTTCAAGACGACCACGCCGGGGACGCTCGTCGGCTTCCAGGACAAGCAGCTGTCCGAGGGCCAGCCGAACCGGTGGAACCCGATTCTGGGCATCAACCAGGCGGGCAAGCTGCACGGCGGTTTCGAGCTCAAGGGCGTAGGGACCACCCCCGTCACCTCCCCGGGCACGGTCACCGACAACGCGTGGCACCACGCCGTGCTGACCAGCACGGGCACCGAGCAGATCCTCTACCTCGACGGCACGCGCCTCGGCTCCGTTCCCGGCGTGGTCGACCACTACGGCAAGACCTTCACCTACCTGGGCGCCGGCTACTCCAACTCGAGCTGGGACGGCGGCCCCGCAGGGGTACGCCGCTTCACCGGCTCCATGGACGAGGTCGCGGTGTACCACCGGGCGCTCGACGCCGGGGCGATCCGAGCCCACTTCGAGGCGCGTACGGGAGCCTCGAAGCTGACCAAGTCCACCCTGCCGTCGGGCCGGGTGGGTGCGACGGTCGAGTACGACGGCGACACCGGCCGCGCGACGAAGGTCACCGACGAGAGCGGTGGCCTGTGGCAGATCTCCGAGCCGCGCTACGAGGCGGGCTCGCAGGCCTACGGCGATGCCGTCACGGCGTCGGGGCCCGTCAACTACTGGCGCCTCGGTGACAGCGGCGGCGCGTCGGCGGCGGACGAGATGTCCGGCGGCGGCAACGGCTCCTACCGCGAAGGTGTCGCGCTCGGCGGTGTCGGGGCGTTCCTCGACGGCGACGACGGCGCGGTCACCCTCGACGGGTCCAAGGGCGCCATCGAAGTACCGTCCGAGTCGATCAGCGACGCCACCGCGCTCACCGCGGAGCTGTGGTTCAAGACGGACAAGCCCGGCGGTGTCCTGCTCGGCCTGCAGAACACCGAGCTCGGCACCACCCCGACGATGTGGAACGCGAGTCTGCTCGTCGACGGGGAAGGCAAACTCCGCGGTCACCTGTGGGACGGTCCGTCCGCGGGCTGGCCGGTCATGGGCGGCGTGAAGGTCACGGACAACAAGTGGCACCACGTCGTGATCACCGGCGGTTCCGCCGGTCAGTCGCTCTACCTCGACGGCGCCAAGATCGGCTCCAAGTCCGGTGTGGTCAAGCCGGAGACCCTCGTTCACGCCTACATCGGCAGCGGCTACTCCAGTGAGGAGTGGGACGGACAGGCCCGTGCGACCCGCTACTTCAACGGCCAGCTCGACGAGGCCGCGTTCTACACCAAGGAACTGACCGCCCAGACCGTCGCGGACCACTTCAAGGCCCGCAACCGGCTGGTCTCCGGCAACGGCGACCAGTACGAGGGCGTCGTGATGGCGGACGCCCCGGCCGGCTACTGGCAGCTGGACGAGTCCGGCGGCACGACCGTCGTGAACAAGGTCGCCGCCGCCGGTGCCAACGGCACCTACACCAAGGCGACGCTGGGCAAGCCCGGCGCGTTCGGGACCGGCGACGGTTCCGCGGCGGAATTCTCCGGTGACGGGTGGGCCGAGCTCGCCGGCGGCCACCTGGCGAACACCGACCTGTCGGTCGAGCTGTGGTTCAAGACCACCAAGCCGGGCGTGCTCTTCAGCGACCAGGAGAAGCCGCTCCCGGACGCCGTCGCCTACGCGCCCGTGCTGTACGTCGGCTCGGACAACAAGCTGCACGGGCAGTACTTCACCCGTGGCGTCGGCGCCACGAACACCTCGCCGAACACGGTCACGGACAACGAGTGGCACCACGCCGTGGTGACAGCGCTGGGGGCAACCCACTCGCTGTACCTCGACGGCGCCCAGGTCGCCCAGACCACCACCGTGCCGGTCACCCACGAGACCAACAAGCTCGCGTACATCGGCGCCGGCTACACCAAGTGGTGGCCCGCGTCCCCGGGCGACGGCGTCCAGTACTTCACCGGCCAGATCGACGAGGTCGCGGTCTACCCGCGGACCCTCACCGGTGACCAGGTCGCCCGGCACTACGGTGCCCGTGCCCAGGCCTCGGGTTCCGCCCTGTCCTCGACGGTGACGGTCACCGACCCGACGGGTGCGAAGACCAGCAGCACCTTCGACGCGGTCCGCGGCCAGCGCCGTACCGCGTCGACGAACGCGGACGGCGGTGTCACCACGTACGCGTACGACACCGGCGGCTTCCTGCACACGGTCACCGACCCGAACGGTCACGCGACCATCACCGGTCACGACGAGCGCGGCAACACCGTCTCGACGACGACCTGCCGGGACGCGAACTCCTGTTGGACCTCCTTCGCGGAGTACTACAACAACCCCGCGGACAAGCTGGACCTCCGCAACGGCAAGCAGATCGCGATCCGCGACGGCCGTTCCTCCGGCCCGGACGACAACCGGTACCGGACGACGACCTCGTACACGGAGCTGGGCCTGACCGACACGGTCACCTCGGTCGACGGCCGTACGGCGTCGACCACGTACACCACGGGCACGGAGCCCGCGGTGGGCGGCGGTTCGACTCCGAAGGGCCTGGTCGCCACCAAGAAGAGCACCGGCGGCGCCATCGTCTCGTACGCGTACTTCGCGAGCGGTGACCTGGCCAAGTCGACGGCGCCCTCCGGCGTGGTGACGACGTACACCTACGACGGCATCGGCCGGAAGGTCACCGAGACCCAGGTCTCCGACGCCACCCCGGCGGGCGTCACCACGACGTATGCCTACAACGCCATGTCCCGTGTCTCCGCGGAGACCGGCCCAGGCGTCAAGAACGAGATCACCGGTGTCACCCACACCGCAAGGATCAACCGCACGTACGACGCGGACGGCAACCTGCTGACCGAATCCACGGAGGACACCACCGGCGGCGACGCCACCCGCACCACCACCTACCGCTACAACACACGCGGCTTCAACGACAGCGTGACGGACGCGGCCGGCAACGAGGCGACGTTCAACCACGACGCCCTGGGCCGCGTGATCAGTGAGACGGACCCCGCGGGCAACGTCGTCACGCACACCTACACCAAGCGCGGCCAGCCGGCCGAGTCGGTCCTGAAGAACTGGACCGGCGACCCGTCCGGCCAGACCCGCGACCTGGTCCTGAGCTCGAACGCCTACGACCCGGTGGGCCGCCTGGCTTCGACGACCGATGCCATGGGCGCCACGACCGCCTTCACCTACTACGACGACGGCCTCAAGGCCACGACGACGGCGAAGCAGGTCACCCAGTCCGACGGCTCCAAGAAGGACATCCTGCTCGGGTCGACGGTCTACGACGGCGCGGGCCACGCGGTCTCGGCCACCGCGAGCGGCGGCCGCACGGTTGTGAACACGGTCGACGCCCTGGGCCGCACCACCCGCTCGGTGTTCGACCCCAACGGCCTGAACCGGGTCTCCACCTACGCGTACGACGCGGAGGACCGGCTCACCGAGCAGACCCAGTCCATCGACGGCACCGGCAAGAAGGTGACCTCGACCACCGAGTTCGACGCGGTGGGCAACCCGAAGAAGACGACCGTCACCGACGGCACCACGACCCGGGTCTCCTCGACCACCTTCGACCAGCGGGGCCTCCCGCTGACCCAGGTCACCCCGCGCGGCAACACCAGTACCGGCCGGTTCGACGAGCTGGGCCGCCTGGTCGAGACGACCGCACCGCAGGTGCAGGCCGAGGAGAACGGCGGTGCGGCCGCGGCCGTCACCCCGAAGACCCTCGTCGGCTACAACACCTTCGGCGAGGCCACCGAGTCGCGTGACACGCGCGGCCTGGTGACCCGTACGCAGACCGACAAGCTGGGCCGCCCCGTCGCGGTCACGCTGCCCGACTACACGCCGCCGGGCACGACCGCGGCCATCACGGCCGTCTCGCGCACGACGTACGACGCCCTCGGCAACACGGCCTCCACGACCGACCCGCTGGGCATCGCCACGTACTACGCGTACGACCAGATGGGCAACCTCGTACGCAAGACGGACCCGCTCGTCAGTGGCGGAGCGACGCTGCAGGCGCCCGGATCCACCACCTTCAACGAAACCTCGACCGACCTGTCCGGCCGCGGGGTCTCCACCTACACCTGGACCCCGACCGGTCAGCCGCTCTCCGCGACCGACCCGACAGGAGCGCGCACCGAGTCCACCTACGACGAACTGGGCCGCAAGCTCACCGCCACCACGGTCGAGCGCAAGCCCACCCTCCGGAACCTCGTCTCCCGCTTCACCTGGGACGACGCGGACAACCAGGTCTCCTCGACCACGCCCGGCGGGCGGGTCACCAGCGCGACCTACGACAAGGCCGGCCAGACCCTGACGGTCACCGACCCGGCCGGCGGCGCCAGCAGCGCCGTCTACGACGGCCTCGGCCGCAAGACCGAGAGCAAGGACGCGACCGGCCGCAAGACGGTCACCGCGTACAACCTCATGGGCAAGCCGTTGTCCGAAACGGACTACGGCACGGGTACGACGGCCCTGCGCACGGCCACCACCGAGTACGACGCCGACGGAAACGTCACTGCATCCGTCTCGGCCACCGGCGCGCGCCGCACGTACACGTACGACGCCCTGGGCCAGCTGACCAAGCAGGTCGAACCGGTCACGGGCACGGACTCGATCACGACGACCTTCGGCTACGACGCGGCGGGCCACCGCGCGCGCCTGACCGACGGCCGCGGCAAGGCCACGTACTACACGTTCAACACGTGGGGCCTGCCCGAGTCCACGATCGAACCGAGCACCACCCAGCACTCGGCGCTGAACAACCGCACGTGGACCAACGCCTACGACGCGGCTGGCCGGGTCGTCACCGAGCTGCTCCCGGGCAGCGTCAAGCGCAACAAGACGTACGACAACCTGGGCCGGCTCACCGCTGAGACCGGCTCCGGCACCGCCGTGGCCACCCGGCCGCGCAGCCTGTCGTACGACCTCGTCGGCCGTCTGACCGGTGTGGGCGGTGACGGTGTCCTCGCGGGCAACACGTACTCCTACAACGACCGCGGTCAGCTCCTGAACAGCGACGGTCCCTCGGGCACGTCCGCCTACACGTACGACGCGGACGGCCAGATGGCGTCCCGCACGGACGCGGCGGGCGCGACGGCCTTCACCTACGACCCGGCCGGGCGTCTCGACACGACGACCGACCCGCTCACCGGCACCCAGGTACGCAGCGACTACGACGCGGCCGGGCGACCGACGGTCGACGAGTACGCACGCCCGGCAGCCGGCGGCACCTGGACGATCGGCGCGAAGCGCTCGTACACGTACGACGCTCTGGGCCGGGTCACCAAGGACGCGGTGGCCCGCACCGCGGGCGGCACCGAGGTCCAGGGCATCGCCTACGAGTACGACCTCGAAGACCGTCTGGCCAAGAAGACCACGACCGGCACGGCGGGCGCGGGCATCCAGTCCTACGCCTACGACCTGGCCGGCCGGATGACCTCCACCACTGCGGGGAGCACCACCACCCCGTACGAGTGGGACAAGGCCGGCAACCTGACCAAGAAGGGTGACGTCACCGCCACCTACGACTCCCGCAACCGTGTCCAGACCTGGGGCACGCAGAATTTCGACTACAGCGCCCGCGGCACGATCAAGACGGTCACCGACGGCGCCACCAGCCGCGTCATCAGCTCCGACGCCTTCGAGCGCACGGTCAACAACGGCACGAGCACCTTCACGTACGACTCGCTCGACCGGGTCCTGACCAACGGCGGCAGCGCCTTCAGCTACGACGGCGGCTCCAACAACCTGGTAAAGGACGGCACGTCGACCTACAGCCGGACGCCCGGCGGCGCGCTGCTCGCGTCCGCAGTGACCGGCACGGCAGGCAGCGCCCAGCTGTCCGTCACGGACGGGCACACCGACGTGGTCGCCGGGCTCACCCCGGACGGGACCACGGTCTCCTCGTCCCGCGCGTACGACGCCTTCGGCAACGTGACGGCGTCCACGGGCGCGAACCCGTCCCTCGGCTACCAGTCGGGGTGGACGGACTCGTCCACGGGCGAGGTCAACATGGCCTCCCGCTGGTACCAGCCGGGCACTGGCAGCTTCACCAGCCGCGACACCTGGCAACTCGACCCGGACCCCTCGGTCCAGGCCAACCGCTACACGTATGGCAACGCGAGCCCGCTCAACGGCACCGACCCCACCGGACACTGGCAGGACACGGGTAACGGGCGCTATAGCGCGCCCAGGACCATCCCGAACCTCGGGAGACCGCCCGTGGTGCCACGTCCTCCCGTCATCGGGTTCCGGGGCGGTGGCGTTCTGGGCCTGCTGGGAATGATCACCCACAAGGTCGACCGCGAAGCCATCATTCGCCGGTACAACGAGCGCCTGAACCAGAACGCATGGGGCTGGAGTCCGGGTCCGGGCAGCGGTGGCTGCAACCATTGGATGTGCGGCACCGGCACTGCACCCAGGCCCACGGCCGCGTCCACGGACATCGGTTGGGCCTGGACCGAGACCAGAACCCGGTACTACGGTCCTCCCCCGAAGGGATGCAAGCGACACTGCAACGTCGGCACCGGCGCCCCCAGGCCCAGCCGACCCCTCCCGCCCCCGATCGACCAGAACCCCAACAACGGCAAGACCCCGGTCCCAGCGCCCAAGCATGTCGCCGACATCGCGATGGACGCGGTCCGTGACGCGACCTGGTCCCTGGGGGACGGCTGGGACATTCAGTACGACAAGAGCATATTCCTTGACTTCTTCGCAGACGTCTTGGGATTTGTTCCCAGTGAGCAGCAGTTCCCGGAAGAGGCGCGGGACCGTGGTGGCGATTCCGACAACGACGACGGACGCTGTGACGACAGCACCGGCGGAAACTCGAACGGCAACATCACCTACCTTCCGCGTGAGAGATTCCGTCCAGGGAACGACGGGTGCCGTGCAACCGGGGGTATCGCGGTATTCAACGGTGATGAATCCAAGGAAGGCGGCAGCAAGACTGCCTGGCAGTGGAATTGCATCACCGGTCAGATCGACCCGCCCGACTACAAGAAGATCCCGGAAAAGAGAAGGGCGCGAGGTCACTTGATCGGATGCCAGTTTGGTGGATCCGGCACTGATCTGGCGAACCTTGTTCCCCTGCACAAGGATGCGAACAGTCCCGTCATGAGTAAGATCGAGGGCCGGATCGCCAAGCAAGTCCATGAGGGTCAGAGGGTGGTATATGCTGTGACGCCCATCTATGGTGATCCCACATCAGGAATTCCTGACTACATCCACCTGCAAGCCAGGGGGAACGGCGGCCTCGACGTGGATTGCCATGTGCCCAACGTGCCGGGTAAGGCGAAAGCGATTTGCCTGTCAGAGCGGGGTATTGAGGATTGAGCCTCTCATTCATTCACGATCTGCTGGGGGAAGTCCGGCGTGACAGGCTGGCTCCCGCCGGCGCATGGTCTGCCCTCGAGCAGATCATCGGTGTCGACCTCCCATCCGACTACAAGGAATTTGTGGACGGATACGGCGAGGCGATGCTGTTCGATCACCTCTACGTTCCGCATCCGATGAGTTCGCCAAGTCTGGCTGAGTTCATCGAGAGCGAGAACGAGACCCTTCGGGAGGTGTTCGAGCCTGATTCGGACATGCCCGAACGGGTCCGAGAATCGTGGAACCGCATGATTCCCTGGGCCTACCACAACTGGGACGGCGACACGTGCGTGCTCCTGCCTCCGGTCGAGGGTGATGGCTGGCGCGTGGCCGTGGCCTTCCGCCAGTACCACCGATTCAAGGTCTTCGACGGGGATTTCTCTGATTTCCTCCGCGGGATCCTGAAGCTGGGGGAATTCCCTCCCGGTTGGCCTACCGGCGGACCCCTGTGGCGGGAAACAGAAGACGGCCCGTTGGTCTTCTGATCGGGTCAGCGGCGCGTCGTGCCTCTTCGGAGGCGCGGCGCGCCGCGCTTCTTTGTTCTGGCGCCGCCTCGGCGCCGGGTCGGCGCGCCAGGAGTTGCGGCGGTCACCCGTAAGAGGGATCCGCCTGCCGAGGGTGGCAGGCTGTGGCCGTCCGGTATCGGCAAGCAGTTCCCCGAGGACTTCCGCTACGTGCTCGGCCTGCAGGGGGCCGTCGTCGTCGGGATGGCGGACGGGTTCGCGCTCGCCTCCGGGACCACCGCGCTGGTCAACCTGCACACGGGCCCGGCACCGGCAACGCCATGGGCGCCATGCTCAACGCCCGCGCCAACCGCACCCTGATGGTCGTCACCGCCGGGCAGCAGGTGCGGGCCAAGCTCACCATGGAGGTGCTGCTCGCTGACCCGCAGGCCATCCTCCTGCCGCAGCCCGCAGCCCGCAGCCCGCAGCCCGCAGCCCGCAGTCAAATAGGCCAGCGCTGAGCTGGTCCTCGTGACCCGCGACGCCGACGAGGCCGCCAAGGCGCCCGTCGGGGACCCGTCGTCGCCGACCTCGCCCTGACCGCACGAGCCCTCGCCGACCGTCTGCCGGACGGCGCCCAGTTCCGTGCCCCCGACCGCCCCGTGGCTCGTAGGTGGAGGGCGTGGACCGGGGCGAGGCCGGCGATCCATGCGAGGTGGCGGCGCTGGCGAAAGGTACCCAGCCGGTGCAGGTGATGAACTCCACCGACGGCCGGGGTGCGGCTGGGGCATGTGGGGGCGTGGTCGTTGTGGCGCTGACCGTCCTCGGCGAGCAGTTCTCAGGGCAGAGAAGCGGAGGTGAAGTGGGCTCCGCTCAGGGTTGATGAGGCGTCAGGAAGGTCAGCAAGGGTCAGCGTCAGTCCTTCAACACCTGGGGACAGCTGACCGGAGATGCGAATCGTTGTAGGCTCTGCACATCGCCCTTGACCTGCGGAAAGCAGGCAGGGAGCAGACATTCCGGGAGTTTCTCGATGCTTCGTACCATGTTCAAGTCCAAGATCCACCGGGCCACCGTGACCCAGGCCGATCTTCACTACGTCGGATCCGTCACCGTGGACGCCGCGCTGATGGAGGCGGCCGATCTGCTGCCCGGCGAGCTGGTCCACATCGTCGACATCACCAACGGCGCCCGCCTCGAGACGTACGTCATCGAGGGCGAGCGCGGCTCCGGCGTCATCGGTATCAACGGCGCGGCCGCCCATCTCGTCCACCCCGGCGACCTGGTGATCCTGATCAGCTATGCCCAGGTCGACAACGACGAGGCGCGCACACTGGTGCCGAGTGTGGTCCATGTCGACGCGCAGAACAGGATCGTCGCGCTCGGCGCGGACGCCTCCGCGCCCGTACCCGGCAGTGATACGGAACGCAGTCCGCACGCCGTCGTGTGACCACTCACCAGCGCCGGAAGGAGCAAGCCGCCATGGCAGAACGCGACATCCGTGACAACCGGCCGAAGGGACTCCTGGAGGTGTACGAGGACGGTCGCGTGACGGGCCGCATCGTCTACTTCACCCTCGACGCGGATCCCGCAGCCCTGGTCGCCGTGCACACCGTGGTGGAGCCGGAACACGAGGGCAAGGGCATCGCGAGCGCCCTGGTGCGGGAGTTCTACGCGATGGCGGCACGCGAGGGCGTACCCGTCGTGCCCCTGTGTCCGTACGCCGCCGCATGGGCCGCCAAGCACCCCGACGAGGCCCCCGCGGCCCCGGCCGAACTGGTGCAGGAGGCCAAGGCGCAGCTCGAGGCCGACCACGCGGAGCTCTGGTAGTGCCCACCGGCCCTTCGGGGACGCTGGCGCTGCTGCACACCTCGCCCGTCCATGTCCCGGTCTTCGAGGGGCTGCGGGACACGGACCATCCGGGCCTCGGGCTGCGTCATCTCGTCCGCGAGGACTTGCTCGCCCGGGCCCGGGAACAAGGGCCCCAGGCCGTCGCCCCCGCCGTCGCGGCCGTGCTGGCACAGGCGGTCGACGAGGGGGCGAGCGCCGTTCTGTGTACCTGTTCCACGATCGGCGGCGTTGCCGAGGCATGCGCCGCCGGGCTCGGCGTGCCGGTGCTGCGGGTCGACCGCCCGATGGCCGCTGCGGCGGCTGCGGCCGGCCGGATCGTCGTGGTCGCCGCCGTGCACAGCACCCTGGAGCCGACCCTCGCGCTGATCCGTGACGAGGCCGCGGGCCGGGGCGTCAACGTGCGCACACTGCTTGTCGAGGGCGCCTGGGAGCTGTTCGAGGCGGGCGACCGCGACGGGTATCTGGACGCGGTTGCCACCGCCCTCGACGGGGTGCGGGAGGCGGATGTCATCGTGCTGGCCCAGGCTTCGATGGCGGACGCGGCAGTCCGTGCGACGACCGCCGTCCCCGTCCTGTCCAGCCCGAGGCCCGGACTGCGGGCCGCCGCCGGGGCCATCGCGTCCGGAGCATGACGCGTGGACCCGGCGCGCGTGGGCACGCGCAACGGGAGACATTGGGAACGCACGACTCCGTACCTCAGGAGGTCCGGCATGACCCAGCCGCCCGTACCGCCTTCGCCGCCCCTCCCGGGACCTGATCCGGGGCCCCTGCCCAGCCCGGTGCCGCCTCCGGCACCGCCCCCGGGACCCCCGCCGGACCCCGTTCCGCAGCCGCCGGGCCCCCGCCCCGAGCCCGTACCCCCGCCGGAGCCGGAGCCCCAGCCGGGGCCTTCGAGCTGATCGCCTCAGCGCGGGCGCGCGGACTCAGTCGGTGCCCACCTCCGAGCGGTCGCCGCCCCAGAGGGTGTGGAACGAGCCCGCCCGGTCGGTCCGCCGGTAGGTGTGCGCACCGAAGAAGTCGCGCTGCCCCTGCGTGAGCGCCGCGGGCAGCCGCTCCGCGCGCAGCGCGTCGTAGTAGGCGAGGGCCGCCGAGAAGCCCGGCGTCGGCACGCCCTGCCGTGCGGCCGTCGCGACCACCTCGCGCCAGTCGTCCTGCGCCGCGCCGATCTCCTCGGCGAACTGCTTGTCGGAGAGCAGACTGGGCAGGTCGCGCTGCGCGTCGTACGCGCCGCGGATGCGGTCCAGGAATGCCGCCCTGATGATGCAGCCGGCCCGCCAGATCGCGGCCACCGAACCGAGATCGATGTTCCAGTCGTACGCCTCGCTGCCCGCCTGGATCTGGTGGAAGCCCTGGGTGTACGACACGATCTTGGACGCGTACAGCGCCTGCTCGACATGGTCGGCGAAGCGCCCGGCCTCGGCCGGGCTCAGCGGCTGCGCCGTCGGCCCGGGCAGCGTGCGTGAGGCCTCGCGCAGATCGGCATGGCCCGACAGGGAGCGGGCGAACACGGCCTCCGCGATGCCGGAGACCGGCACACCGAGATCGAGCGCGATCTGCACGGTCCAGCGGCCCGTGCCCTTCTGCTCCGCCTGGTCGGTGACGATGTCGACAAAGGGATTTCCGGTCGCGGCGTCTGTATGGGCCAGCACCTCCGCCGTGATCTCGATCAGATACGAGTCCAGGCGCCCGGTGTTCCAGGTGCGGAAGGTCTCGGCGATCTGCGCGGGGGAGTAGCCCGCGACGGCGCGCAGCAGGTGGTACGCCTCGGCGATCAGCTGCATATCGGCGTACTCGATGCCGTTGTGGACCATCTTCACGAAGTGCCCGGCGCCGTCCGGGCCGATGTGCGCGACGGTCGGGGTGCCGTCGGGAGCCTTCGCGGCGATCTTCTCGAGCAGCGGTCCCAGTGAGGCGTACGACTCGGTGGAGCCGCCGGGCATGATGCTCGGCCCGTGCAGCGCGCCCTCCTCGCCGCCAGAGATGCCCGTGCCCACGAAGTGGATGCCGCGCTCCCGCAGCTCCTTCTCGCGGCGGACGGTGTCGGCGAAGTGGGCGTTGCCGCCGTCGATGATGACGTCGCCCTCTTCGAGCAGTGGCGCGAACTCCTCGATCACGGCATCTGTCGGGTCGCCGGCCTTGACCATGATGATCAGGCGGCGCGGGCGCTCCAGAGCCGCGACGAACTCCTCGGGCGACTCGGCGGGCACAAAGGTGCCCTCGTCGCCGAACTCCTCGACCAGCGCACGCGTCCTGGCCGCCGTGCGGTTGTGCACGGCGACGGTGAGGCCGTTGCGGGCGAAGTTACGGGCGAGATTGCGGCCCATCACCGCGAGCCCCGTGACGCCGATCTGGGCTGTTCCACTCATACGTGCGCTCCTGGATGTCCGTCGGAAAATCCGGCCTCTACGCATACGTACGCGCACGGCCGGCCATTCATTGATCCTCAAGCCCTGCCCATGCTTCCGTATTTCCGTCGCGGCCGAATCCCGTCGCGGCTCCAGTGTCCGCCCACGGGCAGGCTTCGGACGCCATGACGGCGGGAAGCGGGCGCCGCCGCCGGGCGTGGGACCCCTGACCGGCGGTGCTACCAGGGCCGACGCCCCGGCGAAACGGGCACGATCGGGCGCAGCGGATCCTGTGAAGAGCCTGGTCGAGCCGCCTTGCCTGCTTGTACAAACGACGCATGGGCCCGAACGGACGCCGGGCCCTCAGTACCGAAGACAAGCAGAAGCAGGGAAGGGTGCCGTGGACACCGAGGAACGCCGGCGGGGAATTCTCGAGTCGGCCCGCCGGGACGGGTCGGTCGACGTCAACCGGCTCGCCGCGCAGTTCCAGGTGGCCAAGGAGACCATCAGGCGGGATCTGCACGCCCTGGAGGAACACGGCCTGGTGCGGCGTACGCACGGCGGTGCCTACCCCGTCGAGTCCGCCGGCTTCGAGACCACGCTCGCGGTACGGACCACCCGTCATGTCCCGCAGAAGTCCCGGATCGCCGCGGCCGCGTCCGAACTCCTCGGTGACGCGGAGACGGTCTTCGTCGACGAGGGCTTCACCCCGCAGCTCGTCGCCGAGGCTCTGCCGCGAGACCGGCCGCTGACAGTCGTCACCGCGTCCCTGGCGGTGGCGACCGTCCTGGCGGACGCCGAGAAGATCTCCGTACTGCTGCTCGGCGGACGCGTCCGCGGCGGCACCATGGCCACGGTCGACCACTGGGCCACCCGGATGCTCGCCGACTTCGTCATCGATCTGGCGTACGTCGGCGCGAACGGCATCTCCCGTGAGTACGGACTGACCACACCCGACCCCGCGGTCAGCGAGGTCAAGGCGCAGGCCATGCGCAGCTCACGCCGACGGATCTTCGCCGGAATCCATACCAAGTTCGGCGCGGTGAGCTTCTGCCGCTTCGCCGAGGTCGGCGACTTCGAGGCCATCGTCACCGACGTGGGCCTGCCCTCGGCCGAGGCGCAGCGCTACTCCCTGCTCGGCCCGCAGATCATCCGCGTCTGACCCGGCGCGCCCCCGACGGCCGACTCCCATATCCCATAAGCGCGTTGATCCCCGGCCATCGGCCGGGGGGCAGGGCCACCACGCCCCAACATCGATCACCGAGCCGCTACGAATCATCAGGAGACATCATGTCCCTCCAGCGCCGACGACGTGGAATCCACCTGACTGTGGGGGCGGGCACGGCCGCCATGGCCCTGCTCGCGGGATGCAGCGGAGCAGGAGCATCGTCCTCGGGAGGGGGCGAGGCCGTGAACGTACTCATGGTGAACAACCCGCAGATGGTCGAGCTGCAGAAGCTGACCGCGGAGAACTTCACCAAGGAGACCGGTATCAAGGTCAACTTCACTGTGCTCCCGGAGAACGACGTCCGCGACAAGATCAGTCAGGACTTCTCCAACCAGGCGGGCCAGTACGACGTGGCCACGATCAGCAATTTCGAGGTGCCGTTCTACGCCAAGAACGGCTGGCTGCACGGGCTCGACGAGTACGCGGCCAAGGACACCGCCTTCGACCAGAACGACATACTCAAGCCCTTGCGGGACTCGCTCACCGCCAAGGACGGAAAGCTCTACGCCGAGCCCTTCTACGGCGAGTCGTCCTTCCTGATGTACCGCAAGGACGTCCTGGCCAAGAAGGGGCTGACGATGCCCGCGAAGCCCACCTGGCAGCAGGTGGCCGATCTCGCGGCCAAGGCGGACGGCGCGGAGAGCGGGATGAAGGGCATCTGCCTGCGCGGGCTGCCCGGCTGGGGCGAGGTCATCGCCCCGCTCACCACCGTCGTCAACACCATGGGCGGCACCTGGTTCACCCAGGACTGGAAGGCGCAGCTGACATCCCCGGAGTTCAAGAAGGCCACCCAGTTCTATGTCGACCTCGTGCGCAAGCACGGTGAGGCGGGCGCGGCCCAGTCCGGGTACGCCGAGTGCCTCAACAACATGACCCAGGGCAAGACGGCGATGTGGTACGACGCCACGGCAGGGGCCGGGTCCCTGGAAGCGGCCGGATCCCCGGTGAAGGGCAAGATCGGATACGTACCGGCGCCGGTGGAGAAGACGCAGAGCTCCGGCTGGCTCTACACCTGGGCCTGGGGCATGCAGAAGGCGTCCAAGAAGACCGACAGCGCCTGGAAGTTCATCTCGTGGGCGTCGAGCAAGAAGTACGAGGCTCTGGTCGGCGCGAAGAGCGGCTGGGCCAATGTGCCCGCGGGCAAGCGGGCCTCCACCTACGCCAACCCCGAGTACCGCAAGGCGGTGGGCGCCTTCGCGGACATCACCCAGAAGGCCATCGCGAGCGCCAACCCGGAGAACCCAGGCGTCCAGCCGCGCCCTGCGGCCGGAATCCAGTTCGTCGGCATCCCCGAGTTCACCGACCTCGGAACCAAGGTCTCACAGGAGATCAGCGCCGCCATCGCCGGCCGTCAGTCGGTCGACCAGGCCCTGGCCGACTCGCAGAAGCTGGCCGAGAAGGTCGGCAAGGAGCAGCAGTGAGTGCCTCCGTCACCACCCAGCCGCTGAACCCGCAGGTCCGCTCGAAGCAGGCGCGGCAGCCGAAGGAGCGCAAGGGGGGCGTACGGGCCTGGGCCACCCGGGCCCCGCTCCTTCCCGCCCTCATCTTTCTGATCGCCGTCACCCAACTGCCCTTCGTGGCAACGCTGGTGATCTCGCTCTTCGACTGGAACTCCCTGAGCCCCGACGAGCGCAGCTTCGCCGGGCTCGCCAACTACGGAACCGTGGTCACCGACCCGGAGCTGCGTGACTCGGTCTTCACCACGGTCCTGCTCACCGCGAGCGTCGTCATCGCCACCGTGCTGCTCGGACTGCTGCTCGCCCTGCTCCTCGACCGCACGTTCTTCGGCCGCGGCATGGTGCGCACCCTGCTCATCACGCCCTTCCTCATCGTCCCCGTCTCGGCCGCGCTGCTGTGGAAGCACGCGCTCTACAACCCGGAGTACGGACTGCTCAACGGGGCCTGGAACTGGGTCGCCGGACTCTTCGGCGACGACACTCCCGCCCAGCCGGACTGGATATCCGGCATGCCGCTGATCGCGGTCGAGGCCGCGCTGGTGTGGCAGTGGACGCCGTTCATGATGCTGATCCTGCTGGCGGGGCTGCAGAGCAGGCCCGCCGAGATGATGGAGGCCGCGCGCCTCGACGGCGCGAGCGCCTGGCAGTCCTTCCGCTATCTCACGCTGCCGCATCTGCGCCGCTATCTCGAACTGGGCGTGCTGCTCGGTTCCGTGTACATCGTCCAGAACTTCGACGCGGTGTTCACGATCACCTCCGGAGGGCTCGGCACCGCCAACCTCCCGTACACGATCTACCAGACCTTCTACCAGGCCCACGAGTACGGACTGGCGTCCGCCGCGGGAGTCGTCGTCGTGATCGGCACGATGATCATCGCGACGTTCGCGCTCCGGGTGGTCTCGTCCCTCTTCCGTGAGGAGGCGAACCGCGCATGACCGCTCATACCGCTCCCGCTCCCGCAGCCGCCCCGGCTCCGTCGAAAAAGCCGCCCGGGCTTCTGCCGCCCGCGGCGCGCCGGGCCAGGCGCCGGTCCGCCGTGCTGGGCCTGCTGGCCTGGGTGGCGGGCATCGGATTCTGTCTGCCCGCCGCATGGATGCTGCTGACCTCCCTGCACTCGGAGGCGGACGCGGCGACCAATCCGCCGTCCGTCGCGGCCCCGCTGAGCCTCGACAGCTACCGGGAGTTCTTCGGCGCCGGCGGCGGGCCGAGCCCCTGGCCCTCCCTGATCAACTCCCTGACGGCGTCCGCCTTTTCCACCCTGCTGGTGCTCCTCCTCGCCCTCCCGGCGGCGTACGCGCTCTCCATCCGGCGCGTACGCAAGTGGACGGACGTGATGTTCTTCTTCCTGTCCACCAAGATGCTGCCGGTCGTCGCCGGGCTGCTGCCCGTCTATCTCTTCGCGAAGAACGCCGGGATGCTGGACAACATCTGGCTCCTCGTCATCCTCTACACCTCGATGAATCTGCCGATCGCGGTGTGGATGATGCAGTCCTTCCTCGCGGACGTACCGGTCTCGATCATCGAAGCCGCGCAGGTCGACGGCGCGCGCCTGCCCACGGTCCTGGCCCGGGTGGTCGCGCCGGTGGCCGCCCCCGGGATCGCGGCCACCGCCCTGATCTGCTTCATCTTCAGCTGGAACGAGCTGCTCTTCGCCCGCGTACTGACAGGCGTCGTCGCCCAGACCGCGCCCGTCTACCTGACCGGATTCGTCACCAGCCAGGGCCTGTTCCTCGCCCAGCTGTGCGCCGCGTCCGTCGTTGTGTCCCTGCCGGTGCTCGCCGCCGGATACGCCGCCCAGGACAAGCTCGTCCAGGGCCTTTCCCTTGGAGCTGTTAAATGAGGGCAGCGATCGTCGAAGCCCCCGGCAAGGTCTCCGTCACGACGGTTCCCGACCCCACCCCGGGACCTCGGGAGGTCGTCGTCTCGGTGGCCTCGTGCGGTCTGTGCGGCACCGATCTGCACATTCTGCAGGGCGAGTTCGCGCCCACCCTGCCGATCCTGCCCGGGCACGAGTTCGCCGGTGAGATCGTCGGGATCGGCAGGGACGTCACCGAGCTCGCCGTCGGGGACAAGGTCGCCGTCGATCCGTCCCTGCACTGTCACGAATGCCGTTACTGCCGTGCAGGCCGCGGCAATCTCTGCGACCGGTGGGCCGCCATCGGTGTCACCGAGCCCGGCGGCGCGGCGGAGTTCGCCGTCGCGCCCGTCGCCAACTGCGTACGGCTGCCCGACCACATCGACGTCAAGGACGCGGCGCTGATCGAGCCGCTGTCCTGCGCGGTGCGCGGATACGACGTACTGAACAGCAGCACCCTCGGCGCCAATGTGCTGATCTATGGCTCGGGGACCATGGGCCTGATGATGCTGGAACTCGCCAAGCGCACCGGCGCCGCGAGCATCGACATACTCGACATCAACCCGGACCGCCTCGCGACGGCGTCGGTGCTCGGCTGCTCCCGCTCGGCAGCCGGCGCGGACGAACTGGATCAGCCGGGTGGCTGGGACTTCGTCATCGACGCGACCGGCAACGCGGGGGCGATCCAGGACGGCCTGGGACGGGTCGCGAAGGGGGGTACCTTTCTGCAGTTCGGCGTCGCCGACTATGCGACGACCGCCGTGATCGAGCCGTACCGCATCTACAACCAGGAGATCACCATCACCGGCTCCATGGCGGTGCTGCACAGCTACGAGCGGGCCGCGGCGCTCTTCGCGAGCGGTGTGCTCGACCCGTCCGTCTTCATCAGCGACCGGCTGCCGCTGGACCAGTACCCCGAGGCCATCGACCGGTTCAAGGCGGGGCAGGGCCGCAAGATCGTGGTGGAGCCGTGAGTGGCGGGCTCGGCCCGGTGGGCAAGCCCGGCTCGGCAGGCGGACTCGACTCCGTAGGCAGGCCCGGCTTGGCAGGCGGGCGCGGCTCGGTGGGCAGGCCCGGCTCCGTGCTGGTCCTGGGCGAGGCGCTCATCGACCTTGTCCCCGTGCCGGGCGAGCCGGACAGCCTGCGCGCCCAGCCCGGCGGTGCCCCCGCCAATGTCGCGGCGGGTCTGGCCCGCCTCGGCAGGCCCGTCGCATTCGCCGGAGCCCTCGGCGCCGACGGCTTCGCGCGGACGATCGAACGGCGGCTCACGGACGCGGGTGTCGACCTCACCCTCTGCGCCCGCCCCGACCTGCCCACGGCGCTGGCGGTCGCCGACCCGGGGGAGTCGGGGAACGGCTACCACTTCCACCTCCAGGACACGGCGACCTTCCGCTTCCCCGACCGGGCGGCCGACGTGGGCCGCTTCGGCGCGGTGTACGCGGGAGGTCTGGCGGCCGTCGTCGATCCGGCGGCCGGCGCCGTCGCGTCCACGGCGCGGGCCGCCGCCCGGCACTCGCTGCTCGTGGTGGACCCCAACGTCCGCGAGGACCGCACAATCGACCCCGGCCGGAGCCTGGACCTGCTGCGTGACCTGTGCGAACTCGCGCATGTGGTCAAGGCCAGCGACGAGGACCTGCTGCGGCTGTGGCCGGACACGGCCCCGGACGAGACCTGCAGTCGCCTGGCCGCGGGCGGCCGCCTGGTGATCCTCACCCGCGGCGCCCGGGGCTCCACCGCCCACACCCCGTCCGGCCCGCCCGTCTCGGTCCCGGCCGTCCCGGTCGAGGTGGTCAACACCATCGGTGCCGGTGACGCCTTCATGGCGGGCGTCCTGGCCTGGCTTGCGACGACGGGTGGCTGGGAGCGCGCTCTGAGCCCGGACCGCGCGGTGAGCATGCTGGAATTCGCGGCACAAGTGGCGGCGTCGGTGGTCACCCAGCCGGGAACGGAGCCCTCGGCACCGGCCTCCGTATGAACTCCCGCCCCGCCGGAACCATCCCCCTCCGGCGGGGCGGGCCGGCAACCGGCGATGTGATGGGCACCACTCGTGCGCTTCGGTGGGCCGCTTGCCTCCTGTTGCGGCGGCATCTAGCCTCACGGGAGACGTACCGACCAGTTGGTACGTGCTGGACCGCCCGCTACGGCCGAGGAGCCGAAGATGAGCCGTACCAACCGTCAACTGCGCCTGGCCGCCCGCCCCGTGGGGGAGCCCCGGCCCACCGACTGGCAGCACGTCGAGGAGCCGGTCGCCGAGCCGGGCGACGGCGAGTTCCTGGTGCAGGTGCTCTACCTGTCGATCGACCCGGCGATGCGCGGCTGGATGAACGCGGGCAAGTCCTACATACGCCCCGTCGAAATCGGCGAGGTGATGCGCGCCGGCGCGGTGGGCCGGGTCATCGCCACCCGGCACCCGGGCTTCGCGGTCGGGGACCACGTGTCGGGCACGTTCGGTGTCCAGGAGTACTGCGTCTCGGACGGTCGCGGCGTCATCAAGGTCGACCCGGAGCCGGCGCCCCTGCCCGTCCACCTCGGCACGCTCGGCATGACGGGCATCACGGCCTACTTCGGCCTGCTCGACATCGGGCGTCCGCTGGCCGGTCAGACCGTCGTCGTCTCCGGCGCGGCCGGTGCGGTCGGCAGTGTGGTCGGCCAGATCGCGAAGATCCTGGGCTGCCGGGTCATCGGCATCGCCGGCGGTGAGCGCAAGTGCCGTGCGGTGGTCGAAGAGTTCGGGTTCGACGCCGCGATCGACTACCGGACCGAGGACGTACGCAAGGCACTGCGCGAGCACGCCCCCGACGGCGTGGACGTCTACTTCGACAACGTCGGCGGCGACATCCTGGACGCCGTGCTGACCCGGCTGGCGCGCGGCGCCCGCATCGTCATCTGCGGCGCGGTCTCCCAGTACAACAACACCGAACCGGTCAAGGGCCCGAGCAACTACATGTCGCTGCTCGTCAACCGCGCTTCCATGACGGGCATGGTCGTCTTCGACTACGCCGACCGGTACGCCGAGGCCACCACGCAGCTGGGGGAGTGGCTGGCGGCGGGCCGGCTGCGGTCGATGGAGGATGTCGTGTCCGGCGGGGTCGAGGCCTTCCCCGAGACCTTGATGCGGCTGTTCCGCGGCGAGAACCTCGGCAAGCTCGTCCTCCAGGTCGCGGACGCGTGATCGAGATGGCGGCGATGAATCTCAAGGACGCGGGTGTGGTCGTCACGGGCGCCGGATCGGGCATCGGAGCGGCGCTCGCCCGCCGCTTCGCCGCCGAGGGCGCCCGGCTCGTGATCAACGACCTGGACGGCGCGGCGGCCGCCCGGGTCGCCGCCGAGGTCGGCGGGCTCGCCGTGCCGGGCGACGCCGGAGCCGAGGCGAGCGTGGCCGCCATGGTCGCGGCGGCGCGCGCCCACCTCGGCGAGATCGACCTGTTCTGCGCGAACGCGGGCATCGAGCCCGGCGGGGGGCTGCACGCCCCGGAGGACGTGTGGGACCAGGTCTGGCAGGTGAACGTCATGGGACACGTGCGGGTGGCCCGTCACCTCGTCGGGCCGTGGCTGGAACGGGGACGCGGTCACTTCCTGGCCACGGTCTCCGCGGCGGGCCTGCTGACCCACCTCGAATCGGCGCCGTATTCGGTGTCCAAGCACGGCGCGCTGGCCTTCGCCGAGTGGCTCTCGGCCACGTACGGCGACCGGGGCCTGACGGTCCAGGTCGTCTGCCCGCTGGGCGTCCGCACCGAGATGTACGAGAAGACGGACGCGGCGGCCAAGGCGGTCCTCGGCGGCAACGTCCTCGAACCCGAGCAGGTCGCAGACGAGGTCATGGAGGGACTCGCGGACGGGCGCTTCCTGATCCTGCCGCACGGGGAGGTGCGGGACCACTACGCGTTCCGGGCGACCGACACGGACAGGTGGCTCCGGGGGATGCGGCGCCTGCGGCGGCGGATCGACGAGGTCGACAAGGGCTGAGCCAGCCTATGATCGCTTGGTGATTGCCGCCGTCATACTGCAGGCGGGCGCGACGCAGTCCGCTCCCGCTCTCGTTCTTCGCCCCTGGTGTGTGGAGGACATTGCCGCACTGGTTGAGGTCTGCCGGGATCCCGCTCTGCGCCACTGGACCAGCTCTTCCGTGGACAACGATGCCGACGGGGCGCGATGGGTCCAGGCCCAGCAACAGAGCTGGGCAGCAGGAGACCGGTTCGGCTTCGCAGTCCTTGAAGCACAACTCGGTTCAGCTCACCGACAGTTGGTGGGCAACGTAGTCCTCAAGGACGTCACGACCGGCGAACCCTCGGCGGAAGTGGGCTATTGGACAGCGGCGCACGCTCGCGGGCGGGGCGTGGCCCCCCGCGCTCTGGAGGTTCTCACCCGCTGGGCCTTCGACACCTTCGGGGCCGATGGTCTGGAACGTCTCGAACTCCTTCATCAGGTGGACAACCAGGCATCGTGCCGGGTTGCGCAGAAGAGCCGGTACGAGTTCGACAGAGTCCTGCCGGCAGCGCCGCCCTCGTACCCTCTCGATGGCCATCTGCACATACGGCGTACGGATGCCTGAGGTCCACTCGGCGCGCCGGCCGCGAATCTGACGACACCAACTCTTCGGTCACCGGCGCGTCGGGCGCAGGTGACCACGGAGTACGGCCTGAGTCACCAACTGCGCCCCATGAACAGACTCTCCGGCGCACGGTCAACAACCCCTTCGCGGCACCTGACCTTCCATGGTGGAAGCGCCGAATCGAACTCTGACCTGGTTCAGCCGACCTGGGTCGTGTCCCGCCGCGTGGCGTAGCCCGTGGGCATCTTGCGGGGGGTCCGGTACAGCACACACTGGCGAAGCGGCCCCTCGGGCACGCTCGGATCCTCGAAGTCGTCGGCCGGGTCGCGGGTCATGCCGATCCGGCGCATCACTGCCTGGGAACGAAGGTTGTTGACGGTCGTCGACGCAACGACCTCCGGCAGCCCGAGGGCCTCGAAGCCGAAGGCCAGGCAGGCCAGGGCGGCCTCGGTGGCGTAACCGTGACCCCACGCCGAACGCGTCAACCGCCACCCGATATCCACCCCCGCGAACGGCATGTCCTCGTCCACCTCGTCCAAGCCGACGCGGCCGATGAACTCACCAGTCTCCCGTGCTTCGAGCGCCCACCACCCAAAACCTCGCTCGTCGAACTCGGCCTGCATGAGTGCCACCGCGGCATCGCTTTGCTCCCGCGTCAGCAGTTCCCCCAAATGTTCTCGGACTTCGGGATCGGCGTTCATCGCCGCCCACCGTTCGAGGTCGGACTCCCGCCACCGGCGGAGCAGGAGACGATCGGTACGCAGTTCTGGCATGCCGGCCAGCTAACGCCATCACGATCAGGGTGTCGATCGGTTATGACGTATGGGCGGGGCGTCGCTCAGGCCGCTGCGGCCACGAGCTCCTTGGTCGTCACCACCGTCGCGAAGCCTCCGCCGTGCAGTGACACAGCCGACGTCTGCGCCAGTTCGTCTGCGGACCGCCGCCAGCCGAACGGCCCCTCGAGATCGAACGTATACGTCGCGTCCAGCGCGAAGAGCACCTCGTACCTGAGGTTCCCGCCCATCCGTGCTGTCGTCTCCGCGCACATATTGGTCTGGATCCCGGCCACCACGAACTGCGAAATGCCCTCCGCCTTGAACCATGCATTCAGGTCTGGCGTGCCGTAGAAGGCTGAATTCACGGTCTTCGTCACGAACAGCTCAGCCCCAGCCCCCTTCCCTCGCCGCTGCTCGACGTACTCCTTGAAGTCGTTCCCCTCCTGCCCCTGTCGCAGCGGCGACTCCGGCTTCGACGAGTCGTGCCGCACGAAGACGATCGGTCGCCCTGTGGCCTGCCATGCGTCGATGAGCGAGGCGATGTTCGCGTCAGCCTCCGGATTGTTCCGCCGACCCCAGAAGTCCAGCTCGTCGAAGCCCTTCTGTACGTCCACCACGACCAGTGCTGCGCTCTGTGTGATCTCCATGCCCACGATGCTGCCGCCCCGATCGACCTGGCTCCAGAGGAGCGCAAGTCAGCGATCGATGGTTTACTGCCACGGTGGCCACCGAACCCGTCCCGTACCGTGTCGCCCTCGTCAGCTTTCCGGGCATCCGGGCCTTTGACGTCTCCGTCATCACCGAGGTCTGGGGCACGGATCGCACCGAGCGCGGTGTCCCCGCCTTCGACCTGCGCCGCGTCGCTGCCAACACCACGCCCGTCCCCATGCGTGGGGGCCTCAGCCTCAGCCCCGACCGCACCTTCGCTTGGCTGGCCCGCACAGACCTGATCCTGGTCCCCGGCCTGGACGACCATCTCACCCGCGCACCGGAACCGGTACTCGAGGCCCTGCGCCGCGCCCACGTCCGCGGCACCACTATCGCCGCCCTGTGTGGCGGCGCCTTCACACTCGCCCAGGCCGGCCTCCTCGACGGTCGCCGCGCGGTCACACACTGGAACCTCGTCAATCTGCTCCGCGCCCATTACCCCCACGTCACCGTCGAACCCGACGCCCTCTTCATCGAGGACGGCAACATCTGGACCGCCGCCGGTACGGCCGCCGGCATCGACCTGTGCCTGCACCTGGTCCGCACGGCTCACGGCGCCGAGGCGGCCGCGACGATCGCCCGCTCGATGGTCACCGCCCCCTTCCGCACAGGAACCCAGGCTCAGTTCATCGAACACCCCACTCCACGCACCGACCGCGACGCTGACGCCCTCGCATCCGTGCGCGAATACGCCCTCCAGCACCTCCACGAACCGCTCGCCGTCGCTGATCTCGCCGCCCACGCGGGAATGTCGTCACGTTCCTTCGCCCGCCACTTCGCCGCGGCCACGGGCACGACACCCCTTCGCTGGCTCCTGGACCAGCGCATCGCGGCCGCCCAAAAGCTCCTTGAACACACCGACCTACCCATGCCCGAAGTCGCCCGTCGTACGGGCTTTGGCAGCGAAATCACGATGCGCCAGCACTTCGCCTCGCGCCTCGCCACCAGCCCCCGCGCCTACCGCGCTTCCTTCGCCGCCCAGGCAGGCGCCCGCTTCGACCTCGGCAACTGAGGCCAGGCACGACGAAGACCCGCTGGGCAGACTGGGTTCGGAGCGAACCGAGGTCGACAACGGCTGATCCGGAGGGCGGCAGCGTCAGCCTGCGCCGATGGGCGGAATCAATTCGGTCCGCAGCTCATGGCTTTCGTCGGGCAGTCGCGCCTCGTAATAGATCCGGTAGCCGCCGCCGGGCAGCGTGAGGACGTCGAGGTAACGGACGTCCACGACAGGGGAGTTCTCGAGCGGCGTGATCCGTCGCCCTCCGGCGGTACCGGTCACCGCCGCCAGCCCGGTCCGCTCGAACCAGTTCTCTCGCCCACTGGCGCGCCCGTCATAGCTGGCGCGGCCGTCGGCCAGGATGCTGGTCAGCCGTGCGCCACGCGCATCCCACTCACGGGGGCGGCCGGTCAGCACCGTGCCTTGCCACTGCCAGCGCAATCCGTCGTCGCTTATGGCATACGCCGTCGTCATGCGGTCCTCTTCGCCCGGCTCGTCGAGGGGGTGGCAGCAGATCCATGCGTGCCACCTCCGGCCGTCGTACCGGATTACCGGATCCTTGACCGCCGTGTCCTTGTCGCCCTCGAACACCGGGCGTATCTCGGCCTCGGCCAGTCCCTCCGGATCGCGGGCTTCGGCAACGCCGATCCACCAGTGCTTGGTGCCGGGAGTAGCGCAGCTGACGTAGAGCCGCCATATGCCGGAGCCGGTTGGCGCCAGGGCCGGGCGCTCGACCATGGCGGCGCCCAAGCGGTCCGTGGTCAGGATGCCGACGGTGGTGAACCGCTCGCCGTCGGCGGATCGCGCGATGACATTGAAGTCCTGCTCGGCACGCATGCGGTAGGCCAGGACCACGGACCCGTCGACGTCGAGGGCGGCGCTCGGCGCGCCTGCCCACTGCTGTGGCCCGGGTCCGGGCGCGGCCACGGCGACTACGGCGCGCCCGCTCCCCGGAAGGGGAAAGCTGATGTGTTCGCTGATTGCCATGAGCACAGCCTGACGAGCCCGGGCACCCGGCGAACAGTGGCATGGTTGCCATGGTCCGGGAATTTTCTGCCATCATGGTGGCGTGATCCGCAACGTGGCTGCCGTGGTCGGAGAGCAGGCTGCGGCCTTCGAGCTTGGCGTGGTCTGTCAGGTCTTCGGCCTGGACCGCCTGGCCGACGGCCTGCCGGTCTACGACTTCGCCGTGTGCGCGCCCTCCCCGGGCGCGGTCAGAACGGCGTCCGGATTCTCCCTTCAGGTCGACCACGGTCTTGACCGGCTGGCGGCCGCGGACCTCGTCACCATCCCCGCCTGGCCACAGCTGGACCGAGCCGCGCCGCCGGCACTTCTGGAGGCGCTGTGTACCGCGGTCGCCCGGGGCTCGCAGGTGCTCTCCGTATGTACGGGGGCGTTCCTGCTCGCCGAAGCGGGCCTGCTCGACGGGCGACGAGCCGCAACCCACTGGCAGTTCACCGACCTGCTCGCCGAGCGGTATCCCACCGTGCAGGTCGACCGTGAGGTGCTGTACGTCGAAGACGGTCCCATCCTCACCAGCGCCGGAGCGGCTGCCGGAATCGACGCCTGTCTCCATGTGGTGCGCCGCGAGCACGGCGCCGCGACAGCCAACGCCTTGGCTCGTCGCATGGTGGTGCCCGCTCACCGATCCGGCGGGCAGGCGCAGTTCATCGAAATGCCCGTCCCTGAGGTCCGCACCACCTATGAACTGTCCGGCCTGATCGACTGGATGCAGGCGCATCTCGACCACCCGATGACCGTGGAGAGCCTGGCCGCGCGGGCGGCGATGTCGACGCGGACCTTCGCCAGACGCTTCAAATCGGTCACGGGCACCACCGCCCACCGATGGCTGCTCGACCAACGGCTACAGCTTGCCGAGGAACTGCTGGAGACCACTGACCTGCCGGTCGACGGGGTAGCCACCCGCGCGGGCTTCGGCAGCAGCGACACCCTGCGCCACCACTTCGCCGCCCGCCGGGGGGTGGGCCCCGCGACCCACCGCCGCACCTTCCGCTCCGACGGGCACCAGGGCGGATAGAACCAGCGGCGGAAGGGCCCGAGGGCAAGGGCCAGGGCGCGCTGCAATCCGGCCGAAGTAGGCATCCAGGCGGGCGCGTTCGAAGGCTTCCATTCAGCGAGGTCCTTCCAATGCGGGCGGCAGTTTGAATGCGAGCCATACGGTCTTCCCGACGGTGTGTTCGACGACTCCGTAGTCATCGGCCAGCTCCTTGACCAGGCGAAGCCCGCGCCCCGTGCTCTCGTGAACGCATGGGGAACGGACCTCGGGGTGCCCGTCACCGCTGTCCCGTACCTCGATCCGTAAGAGGTCACCGTCCGTCGTCAGCTTCACGCAGAACTCCCGGCCCGGTGGCACTCCGTGGAGCAGGGCGTTCGTGGCCAGTTCGGAGACACACAGCCGTATGTCGTCCTGCCGATCAGCGACGCCCCACTCTGTGGCGGTGCCGATAACGAAGGCGCGCGCAGCGCCGACAGAGATGCGGGATCGGGGGAATCTCTGCTGCCGTGAGAGGGGCACGGTGAACACCACCTTGATCCGGGGTTGTAGGCTCGCGAGCACCGTACTGCTATTCACGAAAAGCGGCAAGCTTCCCCCAGGGTGGATACGGTGAGTGATGCGCTTACCGTGTAAAGCAGCAAGGTTGGGATCGTCACCAGTACAGGAGGACGCCGTGGGCACCAGCGACTGGGTCAGCACCTCGATGCCGTATCTGACGGCACGGGGGAAGGGGCAGCCCGATGCCTGGGGGGCTGAGGCAGGCAAGCGAGGCAGTCAGCGCATCGTTCACGCGGGCGAAGTGGCCGCGCCGGCTGAGGTGGCGGAGGCGCTGGGCGTCGCCGAAGGGGATGCGGTCGTCGTGCGTCGGCGCATGATGTTCTTCGACGGTCGGCCGTGCGAACTGACGGACACCTACTACCCCTTGGACATCGCCGGGGGGACCCGTCTTGCCGGGACGGCCAAGATCCCCGGGGGTGCGGTCACGCTCCTCGCCGAGCTCGGGCACGTTGGCGTACGCGTCCGTGAGGACGTGATCGCTCGGATGCCCCATGCAGAAGAACGGGAGGCCTTGCAGACCGGGCCGGACACCCCTGTCCTGCAACTGACACGGACCACACTGGACAGCGACGACCAGCCGATTCAGGTGGACATGATGACCATGCCCGCCGACCGTCAGCGGCTGCGATACGAGATCAGAATCGGATGACAGTGCCCACGACCGAAGCGAACGCGTTCGACCACCGTTCCCTGCACGAGCGGATCGCCGCCGACCTGCGCGACGAAATCATGAGCGGCGACCTCGGTCCCGGGGCCAAACTGCCATCCACCGTGCAGCTCAAGGCCAGGTTCGACGCCTCGAACGCCACAGTGCAGAAGGCATTGCAGCTTCTCAAGGACGAGGGCCTGGTCATCGGACGGGCAGGCGCGGCCGTCACGGTCCGCGAACACCGGCAGCGGACCATGCGGCCCGCGTCGTACATGGCTCCGGCGGAGCCGGGTGCGCCGTACCGCTGGCTCACCGAGGCCGCCAAGCACGGCGCGCCTGCGCGGAGCCGACTGCTCGAAGTCGCGGAAGCCGTGCCCCCTGCGGACGTCTGCGCCGCCTTGAATCTTCCGGAGGGCGGCACAGCGCTGATGCGTCGCCAGGTGCTCCTGCTCGGCGACGAGCCGGCGGAACTGGTCACGTCCTACTACCCCGTGGAGATTGCCCGCGGTACCGCGATGATGGAGCGCCGCAAGATCAAGGGCGGCACGCCGACGCTCCTCGCCGAACTCGGATACCGGCCTCGGCTGAGCGTGGACAGGATCTCCGCGCGAGTTCCCACACAGGAGCAGTACACGGCACTTCAACTGCCCAGCGATCTGCCCGTCCTCCGGACCCTGCGCGTGGTGTACAGCGACCACGACCGCCCCATCGAAGCCACGGTCATGGTCAAGGCAGGACATCTCTACGAGCTGCAGTACGAGTTCACCCCGGAGTGACAGGCCCAGCCCCTCGCCGCGAGGAGCCGGGCGGAAACGACTAGCGGTCATTCGGCCGGGATGGGAAAGCCGGGTGGCGTGGGCGCCGGCTCACGCCGCATTCCGCCCCCTCCGCGACGCCCCCCGGATGATGTTCGCGTACCGGTGCCCGCTCGCCTTGATCGTGCGGCGTTGCGTCGCGTAGTCCACGTGCACCAGGCCAAAGCGCTTGTCGTAGCCGTACGCCCACTCGAAGTTGTCCATCAGCGACCACGCGAAGTACCCGGCCACCGGGGCCCCCTGGCGGGCCGCCCGGGCGCATGCTGCCACGTGTTCCTCCAGGTACCGCACCCGTTCCGGGTCGTCGATCGTGCCGTCCGCGCGGACCACGTCGGGGTAGGCGGAGCCGTTTTCGGTGACGTGGATGCGGGCCGCGCCGTATTCCTCGGTCAGGCGCAGCAGGAGTTGTTCCAGGCCGTCCGCGTGGACCTCCCAGTCCATGGCCGTGTGGCGGGCGTCCGGGAGGTGGATCTGCTTGGCGTGGGGCAGCGGGCCGGTGGGGTCGGCGGTGACGATCTGGCGGAAGTAGTAGTTCAGGCCCAGCCAGTCCAGCCGTACCGCGATGGTCTCCAAGTCGCCTGCCCGCTCGGGCAGTTCGACGCCGTACAGGTCGAGCATGTCCTGCGGATAGCCGCGGCCGTGGATCGGGTCCAGCCACCAGCGGTTGGTGTGGCCGTCCGCCCGGGCCGCGGCGGCGTGGTCCTCAGGGCGGTCGGTGGCCGGTTCGATCGGGCTGAGGTTGTTGACGATGCCGACGCGGGCGTCGGGCGAGGCCGCGCGGATCGCCTGGACGGCCAGGCCGTGGCCGAGGTGCAGATGGTACGAGGCGTGCACGGCGGCCCCGATGTCCGTGAGACCCGGTGCCATCCGGCCCTCCAGATGGCCGATCCAGGCCGAGCACAGCGGCTCGTTGAGGGTTGCCCAGTCCTTGACCCGGTCGCCGAGGCGCTCGGTGACGACGGAGGCGTACGCCGCGAAGTGCTCGGCGGTTTCGCGGGACGGCCAGCCGCCGCGGTCCTGGAGCGCCTGCGGCAGGTCCCAGTGGTAGAGCGTCGCGAAGGGCGTGATGCCCGCGTCCAAGAGCCCGTCCACCAGCCGGTCGTAGAAGTCCAGGCCCGCCTTGTTCACCGGACCGTCGCCGCCCGGCACGACCCGGGGCCAGGCGATCGAGAACCGGTAGGCGCCGAGGCCGAGTTGTTTCATCAGCGCGATGTCCTCGGGCCAGCGGTGGTAGTGGTCGCAGGCCACGTCGCCGGTGTCGCCGCCCGCCACCGCTCCCGGGGTGTGGGAGAAGGTGTCCCAGATCGACGGGGAGCGGCCGTCCTCGGCCACGGCACCCTCGATCTGGTACGCGGCGGTGGCCGCGCCCCAAGTGAAGTCGGCCGGAAGGGCGTTGAGGTCGTTCACGGACTGCCTTTCTGCTGGGGTCGGGGACGGTTCACTTGACGGCGCCCGCGGTGAGGCCGGCGACGAGATAGCGCTGGAGCAGCAGGAACCCGGCGACGACGGGCACGCTGACGACGAGCGACGCGGCCATGACCTGGTTCCAGTAGACGTCGTTCTGGGTGGCGTAGCCCTTGAGCCCGACGGAGAGCGTGCGGGTGGTGTCGTTGGTCATGACGGAGGCGAACAGGACTTCGCCCCAGGCCGTCATGAAGGCGTAGACGGCCACGGCGACGATGCCGGGGACCGCTGCCGGAACGACGACCCGGAAGAGCGCGCCGAGCGCCCCGCAGCCGTCCACCATCGCGGCTTCGTCGAGATCCCGGGGGATCGAGTCGAAGTAGCCGATCAGCATCCAGATGGAGAAGGGCAGCGAGAACGTCAGATAGGTGAGGATCAGTCCGCCGCGCGAGCCGTAGAGGGCGATGCCGGTGCTGTTCCCGACGTTGACGAAGATCAGGAACAGCGGGAGGAGGAAGAGGATGCCGGGGAACATCTGCGTGGAGAGCACCGTGACGGTGAAGACCCGCTTCCCGCGGAAGCGGTAGCGGCTCACCGCGTAGGCGGCGAACACCGCGATCACCACGGACAGCACGGTCGCCGCGCCCGCCACGATCAGTGAGTTGAGGAAGTAGCGGGCGAGCGGCACCGTGTGCCAGATGTCGATGTACGGGCGGATCGTGAGCCCGGAGGGGATCCACCGGAACGTGCCCGACACGTCCTGAAGCGGCTTGAGCGAGCTGCTGAGCATCACATAGACGGGCAGCAGCGCGAAGGCCGTCAGGAAGCTCAGGATGATACGGCGCGTCCATACGAAGGACCGCGGCGGTGCACTGGGAGAGACGGCCGTCCTAGGCATCGGCGCTCCTCCTTCCCCGTGAGGTTCGCGAGGTCAGCAGCAGATAGACGGCCGTGACCACCAGCAGGAAGAGCAGCAGCAGGACGGACATCGCCGAGCCCGAACCGAAGTTCCAGGTGACGAACGACGACTGGTAGATATGGATCGAGATGAGGTCGGCGGCCTCCGGTGCCGCCCGCCCGAACAGCACATACGGCGTGTTGAAGTCGTTGAAGGTCCACAGGAACAGCACGAGCACCAGCACCTGGTTGACCGGGCGCAGCGACGGCAGGGTGATCCTGCGGATCTGCTGCCAGATGCCCGCGCCGTCGATCGCCGCCGCCTCGTACAGCTCGCGCGGGATGTTCTGCAGGCCCGCCATGAGGATGAGGAAGGCGAACGGCCAGGACTTCCAGACGGCCACCACCACCAGCGCGATGAGGCTGTTGTCGCCGATCAGCCAGAAGGAGGGCTCGTCGGTGAGGCCGAGCTGGTCGTGCAGGACGTGATTGATCAGGCCGTTGTCGCGCTGGAACATGAAGGCCCAGGTGATGACGGCCGCGTACACGGGCAGGGCGTACGGAGTGAGGAAGACGGCCCGCAGCAGGCCCCGGCCACGGAAGTTCTCCTGCATCATGATCGCCGCGGCCACGCCGAACAGCCAGGACAGGCCGACCGCGATGACGGTGAACACGCAGGTGACGTAGAAGGAGTGGAGCAGGGCCTCGCCGAGCGGGGCGTGAAGTCGACGGCGACCTTGTAGTTGTCGAACGCCGCCCACGGGGCCTCGCCCCAGTTGCGTACATAGAACTGGGTGAGCTGACGGAAGCTCATCACGATGCCCATGACCATCGGGATGAGATGGACGAGCAGTTCGAGCACGACGGCGGGCAGCAGCAGAAGATAGGGCAGGCCGCCACGGCGGATCCGGTCGGGGATGCGCGGCAGTCTCCTGCGCGCTTCCCCCGTGCCCACGCTCTCACCGCTGCCCGCCCGGTCCGTGCGGTCCTCGGTCACGGTGGCGGTCATCGCACGGGCCTCACTGCTGCATCAGCTGCTCGGCCTTGGCCAGGCGCGCTTTGACGGACTCGGTCGTCACCGGCCGTCCGGCCGCGGCATCGGCCCACAGATCCTTGACGGCCGTGCCGACGGTCGTCTCGAACTGCGACTCGGCGGGCACCTGCGGCAGCGGCGCGGCACTGGTCGCCAGCGTGTCGCGCAGCACCTTCAGGTCGGGGGCCGAGAACGCCGGATCCTGCTGCGCGGCCTTGACCGGCGGGATGGATCCGTACGTCTTGTTGAGCAGCTTCTGCTCCGCCTCGCTCGTCATGAACTTCACGAACTTCTTGGCGCCGTCGATGTTCTTGGTGTTCTTGAAGACGGCCATGTTGATCCCGGCGACCATGGAGTTGGTGTTCTGGCCGGTGCCGGGAGCACCCGCGGGGACGGGTACGGGAGCGACTCCCCAGTCGGCGGGCTTCATGCCCTGGGCGGCGAAGGTGGATGCGGCCGCCTGCCACAGCACCATGGCCGTCTTGCCGCGCGCGAAGTCCTGGAGCGACTGGTTCTGCGCGTACTCCGCGTTGCCCGGGGCGACGATCTTGTCCTTGGCCATGAAGTCGACGTACTGCTTCACGGCCGCGACCGCGCCGTCCGAGGTGAAGGTCGGCTTGGCCGAGGAGTCGAAGAAGTCCGCGCCGTGCTGCTTGCCGAGGACGAAGACCTGGTGGATGTTGTTGGCGAGGCTCCCGCCCTCGGCGCCCAGCGCCCACTTCCCGTTCTTCGAGATCTTCTTGCCGTCCGCGACCAGTTGGTCCCAGGTGGCCGGTGGCTGCGAGATCCCGGCCTCGGCGAACATCTTCTTGTTGTAGTAGAGCGCGTACGCGAGCGAGTACAGGGGCACGGCCGCCGGGTCCTTGCCCTCGGCCCCGGCCGATGCGACCGCCGAGTCGACGAAGCGGTCCCGTCCGCCGATCGCGTCGAAGTTCTTCTGGTCCCAGGGCAGCAGCGCGCCGGTCGCCTGGAGGGAGGCCGACCAGGTGTTGCCGATGTTCAGGACGTCGGGACCCTGGCCGGAGGCGGTGGCGGCGAGGATCCGGTTGAGCAGATCGGACCAGGGGATCACTTCGAGCTTGACCTTGATACCCGTCTGCTTCTCGAACTTCTCCAGCTCGGGTGTGAGGATCTTCTTGTCGGCCTCGATGCTGGGGCCCTGATTGGAGGCCCAGTAGGTGAGCGTCCTCGGCGAATCGTTGCTGCCCGCTCCGTCGGCGGAGGTGCCACCGCCGCAGCCGGTGGCGGCGGCGAGCGCGGTGACGACGGCGAGGCTTGCTGCGGCCTTGAAGGTTGCTGCGGCTCTGAACGTGCGCATGAGAGGTGGCCCCTTCCCGGGGGTGGCTGCGTTCGGTTCCCGAACGGCCTCCATGACTTAATTTATGCCGTGATTTAAGAGGTGAGAGAAGGGCGCGTCAAGGTCTGTGACCGGGGTATGTTCCCTCCAGGGAAGGAGCACCATGGCGGAGCGCAACAGACGGACAGTGCGTGACCTGCGGCGGGGCAACCGCGCGCGGGTTCTGCAACGGTTGTATTTCGACGGCCCGTTGAGCCGCCAGGAGCTGGGGCCGGCCACGGGGCTGAGTTCAGGTTCCATCAGCAACGTCGTCGCGGAACTCGTTGCCGAAGGGGTGCTCGAAGAAGCCGGAGTGGTCGACTCCGACGGCGGCCGCCCGCGCACCCTGCTCCGCGTCACCCCCACCAGCGGCCTGCTGATCGGCATCGACATCGGCGAGACCCGCGTGCGCGTCGAGCTCTTCGACCTCTCGCTCACCGAACTCGCCCGCACCGAACGACTGTTGGCCCAGCACGGCTACGACGTCGAGCGCATCGTCGCCCATGTCCGTACCGGCATCGCCGATGTCCTGGACGAGGCGGGCGTCGGTGCCGACAGGCTGCTCGGCATCGGGATCGGTGTCCCCGGCATCATCGAGCAGGACACCGGTGCCGGAGCGACCGGCGCGATCGTGCACGGCCAGACCATCGGCTGGAGCGCCGTGCCGCTCGAGAAACTGCTCCGGGACGCCGTCGAACTGCCCGCGGAAGTCCCGGTGTTCATCGACAACGGCGCCAAGACGCTGGGCCAGGCCGAGATGTGGTTCGGCGGCGGGCGCGGCTCCCGCGAGGCCGCCGTCGCCCTCATCGGCTCAGGAGTCGGCGCCTGTGTCGTGCATGCCGCCACCCCCGACGAGAACGCCCGCAGCAGCGCCCTCGAATGGGGCCATACGACCGTACAGATCCGGGGACGGCGCTGCCGCTGCGGCTCTCTCGGCTGCCTGGAGGCGTACGCGGGGGCCGAAGCGCTGCGCGAACGGTGGCAGGAGGCCGGCGGACCGCTCCCCGCCGACGCCGACGACGAGACCGCGCTCGCCGCCCTGCTGGCCGCGGCCTTCCCCGGCGAGGAGGGACCGAAGCCCGACCCGGTGGCGCTCTCCCTCCTCGACGACACCGCCGAGTACCTGGGCGCGGCCGTGGCGGACCTGATCAATCTCTTCCGGCCCGAACGGATCCTGATCGGCGGCTGGGCGGGACTGCTCATCGGCCCGCATCTGCTTCCCGAAGTGCGCCGGTACGCGGGGGAGTACGCCCTGCGGCACGCGGCCGACCGCACCACCATCGAGCTGGGACGGCTCGGCCCGGACGCGGTCACGGTCGGGGCTGCGACGCTTCCGCTGGCCGACTTCCTGGCGCGCGGTGGCAGCCGCCCGGCAACAGTGCGCCGGGCCTGAACCCTTGTCATGGTCCGGGCCAAGCACCTAAGTTGACCGCTTGCGACGTGACTGCATGCGTGACCTACATGGCAGTGGGGGAGTCTCACCATGGGCGCAACCGGTCGGCACCGCCGATACCAGCCGAGCCGTATCAACCGTGCTTCCCTCACCGTCACCGCGGGCGGTGCGGGCATGGCCCTGCCGCTCATCGGCGCGGGCACGACGCATGCCGCGTCCGTGGATGTCTGGGAGAAGGTCGCGGCCTGCGAGTCCACCAACAACTGGAAGATCAACACCGGCAACGGCTACTACGGCGGGCTTCAGTTCACCCAGTCCACCTGGGAGGCGTACGGCGGCAGGCACTATGCCCCGCGCGCGGATCTGGCCAGCAAGGACCAGCAGATAGCCATCGCCGAGAAGGTACTCAAGGGCCAGGGCCCGAGGGCATGGCCCGCCTGCTCCGCCCGCGCGGGTCTCACCCGTGGCGGCGACGCCCCCGACATCGCACCGGCCAGGGGCTTACAGACGCACAGCGAGCGGAAGACCGCACCCCGCAAGGCCACGCCGACCACCGTGCCCACGCACCGTGAGGGCTACACGGTGGCCCGCGGCGACTCGCTCTCCAAGATCGCGGACTCGGAGGACGTCGCCGGCGGCTGGCAGCGCCTGTACGCGCAGAACCGCACCGTCATCGGCAGCGACCCCGACCTGATCTTCCCCGGCCAGAAGCTGATCCTCCGCGTCGAGGTGCCCGGCAAGCCGAAGCCGACGGCCCAGCAGAAGCCCACGGCTCAGCCGAAGCCCACGGCTCAGCCGAAGCAGCAGGCCGCCGAACAGCAGGCCCCCAAGCAGCAGGCACCGAAGAGGCAGGCACCGAAGCCCAAGGCCCAGCCGAAACAGCAGGCCCCCAAGCAGACGCACGCGACCAAGCCCGCGCACAAGAGCGGATTCAGCGCCCCCGTCGAGGCGAGCGTCGGCACGCGGTACGGCAAGCCGGGCTCCGCCTGGGCCAGCGGCTACCACACGGGCGTCGACTTCCCGGTCCCCACCGGCACCTCGGTGAAGGCCGTCGCCTCCGGCCGCGTCGTCTCGGCCGGCTGGGGCGGTGCGTACGGCTACCAGGTCGTCATCCGGCACACGGACGGCAGGTACAGCCAGTACGCGCATCTGTCGGCGCTCACTGTGCGCTCGGGCCAGCAGGTCAGCAGCGGTCAGCGGATCGCGCGCTCGGGCTCGACCGGCAACTCCTCAGGGCCGCATCTGCATTTCGAAGTGCGTACAGGGCCCGGATACGGGTCCGACATCGATCCCCTCGCCTACCTCAGGTCCGGCGGCGTCAGCGTCTGAGGACAGCACCCGCCGGTCCGAGGGCCGCGGCGCACCGTCCGCGTGGAGCACCCGCGGCTCTGCGTGGCGCGCCGTCTGTCGCGAGGGCGCCTCCGCCGCGCGTATCTGCGCCGGGGGCTCTGCCTGAGCCGGGGCTTCCGCTTCCGTACTCGTGGCCTTGATCCGTTCCGTTGTCAGCAGGATCAGCCCGCCCGCCGCCACAGCCCCGAAGGCCAGCGCGAACACCGTTCCCACCATGCCGTACCGGAAGGTCTCGCCGAACATCGTGAGGCCGACGGCTGCCGCGATCACCGGATTGACGACCGTGACGGTGGCCAGCGGGGCCGCGAGGCCCGCGCCGTGGTACGAGGACTGAGACAGCAGCAGCCCGCCGCAGGCCAGGACGGCGATCGCCACCAGGCTCGGCCACTGGTCGAGCGGTGCCGACCACGTCCAGTCCACCGCGACGGTCTTGGTGAACACCGAGGCGATGCCGAAGGCCACACCCGCCGCGGCGGCGAGCAGCACACTGCGGATGATCGGCCGGTTCACGGTCTGGGCGACCAGGAAGAGCAGCGCCACCCCGCCGAAGGTCGCACCGGCGAGCAGTCCGCGCTGCCCGCCGTCCAGCGACTGGGATGCGGATGTTCCGGTCAGCGCCAGCAGTCCGGCGAGCCCGGCCGTGGTGATGATCGCGCCGCGCCAGGCGGCCGCGCCCGCCCTGCGCCGTACGAACAGCGCGGCCATCGGCAGGGCGAAGACGATCGTCAGCGCTCCGAGCGGCTGGACCACGCTCAGCGGCCCGTACGCCAGCGCCGCGACGTGCAGGAGGGCGCCGAGGCCGTTGAGGGCGACGGCGACCCACCACGCGGCGTGGTGCAGCGGGGCGTACGGCCGGGCCGAGGTGGTGGCGGCGACATGCTCCTGCATGATCGCCCCGGCCGCATATGCGACCGCGGAGACCAGTGACAGCACCACGGCCAGCGCGAGGGAACTCATAGAGACCACGATCTCCCTCTTCAGCGTTCGCGTCGTCGTCCTTGAGCAGGCACTTGGACGTACTGCCGACGTAGTACGAGCCTAGGTCAAAAGTCCCCCTTGCGACGGGTGGGCAGGTCAGCGCGCAGGGGGACAGCCGACGCTATCGCTACCGTGACGCAGGCGGCCAGGCGCCGCGGCAGGGCTGACAAGAAGCTGACACCAGGGACGGAAACGTGGGTGTGGATCTCGACGAGGTGGCGTCCGTGGGCGGTTTCTTCGCCCTGCGGACCGGCGAGCCTGGCGATGGGCATATGCCGCTGGCCCGGCTGTACGCGGGCGACACGGCACCCCTGACCGCCCGGGTCGACACGGTCGCCGCACGGCTGCGCACCCCCGAGCGGCGGGTAGCTGCCTCCGTCGCGCACCTCGGGTTCGCTGCCCGCCTGTGGTCGGTGGCGCTCGGATGTGCCGCGCTGCACGGCGAGCTCCCCGATCTCGACCCCACCCGGCTGCACTGGGACCCGCGGCTCGGCGCACCCGACGATCTCTGTCTGACAGCCACCCGGACCGTGCCCGCCAGCGCGGCCACGGTTCGCGAGGTGGTCCAGTACGGCCATCTCGTACCGCTTGCCGACGCACTCACCGGCGACACCCGCATCTCACGGCAGCTGCTGTGGGGCAACGCGGGCTCCGCGCTCGCCGGAGCGGTGCGCGAACTGCGTGCCTGGGCCGGGCGCGGTGGCCGGACGGACGTCGCCGAGCGGGCCTCGGCCCTCGCCGCCGGGCTCTTCGCCCACCCCGATCTGTCCGGCACGGTCGAAGGTCCCGCCATGCGGCGGCGGACCTGCTGCCTCTACTACCGCTGCCCCGGCGGCGGGCTCTGCGGCGACTGCGTCTTCGACCGCCCGCCGCAGCACGGCACGATGCGGTGAAGGCGACAGAAGCGGAGTGATCCTGGCCGTGCTCTTCCCCGCACGCCGCATCTGAGTGACCATCATGAGGTGCTGTGTCTTCCCGGGGGACCACCCCCGGACCCCCGGCAGAGAGACAGGCCATGGGGGCTGAGCCGACCGCCCTCGCGAGGTGAGACTCCGTGAAGGTGGGACTGCTCACGCGCGAATATCCGCCGGACGTCTACGGGGGCGCCGGGGTCCATGTGGAGTTCCTGGTCCGCGAGTTGAGAGCCCTGGCCGATCTGGAAGTGCACTGCTGGGGCGAAGGTGAGGCCGAAGGTGTCCTGCGCCACCAGGCACTCGCGGGACTTGAGAACGCCAACGACGCCCTGCGCACCTTCTCCGTGGACCTGGCGATGGCCGCCGAGCTGCAGGGCCGCGAACTGGTCCACTCCCACACCTGGTACGCCGGCCTCGCCGGCCATCTCGCCAAGCTGCTCTACGGCGTCCCGCATGTGATGACCGCCCACTCGCTCGAACCGCTGCGCCCCTGGAAGGCCGAACAACTCGGCGGCGGCTACGCGCTGTCCAGCTGGGCCGAGCGCACCGCGATCGAGGCAGCCGACGCCGTGATCGCCGTCTCCCACGGCATGCGCGCCGACATCCTCGCCTGCTATCCGGCCCTCGACCCGGACCGCGTGCGCGTCGTCCACAACGGCATCGACACCCGTATGTACCGCCCCGACGCCGACACGGACGTCCTGGAGCGCATCGGCCTCGACCCGGACCGGCCCTTCGCCCTATTCGTCGGGCGCATCACCCGCCAGAAGGGCGTTCCGCATCTGCTGCGCGCCGCCCGCTCGTTCGATCCCGGAACCCAGTTGGTGCTCTGCGCGGGCACCCCGGACACGCCGGAGATCGGCCGTGAATTCCGGCAGCTCGTCGACGAGTTGGAGCAGGTACGCGACGGCGTGCACTGGATTCCCGAGATGCTGCCGCGACCCCAGGTCATCCAACTCCTCAGCCACGCGACCGTGTTCATCTGCCCGTCCGTGTACGAGCCGCTGGGCATCGTCAATCTGGAGGCCATGGCCTGCGGCACGGCAGTCGTCGCGTCCGCGGTCGGCGGCATCCCCGAGGTGGTGGACGACGGACGCACCGGGCTGCTCGTGCCGTACGACGCCGATCGTCCCGAAGCCTTCGAGTCGGGTCTCACCCAGTCCGTGAACCGACTACTCGACGACGCCGGACAGGCCGCCAGGATGGGCGCCGCCGGACGCGAGCGCGCGGTGCGCGAGTTCGGCTGGGACCAGGTGGCCCGGCGCACGTACGAGGTGTACGAGGAGTTGCTCAAGCAGGAGTAGCGGACACGGCATGCAGAGAGGGGCGGCGATGCGCGGTGGACCTTCGGTGCTCGGAATCGTACTGGCCGGAGGGGAGGGCAAACGGCTGATGCCGCTGACCGCCGACCGCGCGAAACCGGCGGTGACCTTCGGCGGCATGTACCGGCTCGTCGACTTCGTGCTCTCCAGCCTGGTCAACGGCGACATCCTGCGGATCTGTGTGCTCACGCAGTACAAATCCCACTCCCTGGACCGCCATGTGACCACCACCTGGCGGATGTCGAGCCTGCTCGGCAACTACGTCACGCCGGTCCCGGCGCAGCAGCGGCTCGGACGGCGCTGGTATCTCGGCAGCGCGGACGCGATTCTGCAGTCCCTCAACCTCGTCAACGACGAACGGCCGGACTACATAGCGGTGTTCGGCGCGGACCATGTGTACCGGATGGACCCGCGGCAGATGCTGAAGCAGCACGTCGAGGGCGGCGCGGGCGTGACGGTCGCCGGGATCAAGGTGCCGCGCTCCGAGGCGTCCTCGTTCGGGATCATCACCCCCGCATCCGACGGCTCCCGCGTCGAGAGGTTCCTGGAGAAGCCCGCCGACCCGCCCGGGCTGCCCGGCGACCCCGGCCGGGTCTTCGCCTCCATGGGCAACTATCTCTTCACCACCAAGGTCCTCGTCGACGCACTCCACCGGGACGCGGAGGACCCGCACTCCGTCCATGACATGGGCGGCTCGATCCTGCCGATGCTCACCGAGCGGGGTATGGCGCAGCTCTACGACTTCGATGAGAACCATGTGCCCGGTGAGAGCGCCCGGGAGCACGGTTACTGGCGCGATGTGGGCACGCTCGACACGTACTACGAAGCGCATATGGATCTGATTTCGGACCGCCCGGTCTTCGACCTCGACAACCGCCGCTGGCCCATCTACACCCACCCCGGGCAGCTTCCGCCGGCCCGGTTCATCGGCGCCGGCATCGCGAGCGAGTCCGTCGTCAGCCCGGGCTGCATCGTCCGCGGACAGGTCACCCGCTCCGTCCTCTCGCCGGGTGTGACGGTGGGGGAGGGAGCGGTGGTGCAGGGCTCGGTCCTCCACGACAACGTGCGTATCGGTCGGGGAGCGGTGGTGCGCGGCTCGATTCTCGACAAGAACGTCGATGTCCCGCCCGGCGCGACGATCGGTGTCAATCCCGAGCGTGACCAGGAGCTTTACACCGTCTCCAAGAACGGAGTCATCGCGCTGGGCAAGGGCCGACCGGTGCTCTGAAGCCGCATCGCGGCGCCATGGCCGATTGCCGATCACCCCCCGCGGGAATCACTGGGGTGAGGGGCCTGTCGTTGCGCTTGGACCGCGGACAAAAGCCCCACATGGCATTCCTGGCTGGTTCCGATCGGAAACGGAGTGATGACATGCGTGCGCACGGACGCTCTCGTCGGCGCGCCGCATGCGCGACGTATCTCCTGCCCCAGGCAGAGAACTCCGCCCGCTGGGCACGTCACCTGACGACGGCCTACCTCACCCGGGGCTGCGGCGAGAAGCTGTCCGGCGACCAGGTGGAGGACGCGACCCTGGTCGTGTCCGAGCTGGTCACCAACGCCACCCGGCACGGCAGGAGCAGCTGCCGGCTGCGGCTGCACGTCGACCCGGGGCTGGTCACCGTCGAGGTGGAGGACGCCAGTCCGGTACACCCGCGGCTGTGCTCGCCGCTGGACCTGGACGAGGGCGGACGGGGCATCGTGATGGTGCGCGAGCTGTCGCAGCACTTCGCGGTACGGGGTGGACCCGGGGGCGGCAAGACCGTCCAGGCTGTGCTCGCCGCGTACTGAGGACCAGATCCTCAAGGCCGCCACCTCAGCACGGCTGACGCCACACCCCCCAGGTCGAGCTTCTTGCGCATGAAGCTGAGCCCCAGTTTTGGCGGGCGCGCCCGCAGAACTTGTCGACCGGCAGCGCGTACTTGAGGCCAGGCCGAAGTCCCCCACCAGCTGGGCGACTTGGGGAAGGTCGTTCTTGAGGCCCACCGACATGCGGCGGTCATGCGGCGTCGAAGCCGCGCTCGCGGCACAGGTCCCTGCGTCCCGCCATCATCGCTCGCCGACAATGAAATGAGTCTGGACAAAAAAAGTTGTCGGTGAGAGAGTGAAGACATGTTGGACGTGACCGTGATCGAGGACTCGGCGGCTGCCGCCGTCTCGCTGGACCCCATGCGCTCCCGGCTGCTCGCCGAGCTCGCCGCCGGTCCAGCCTCGGCGGCCATGCTGGCCGCCCGGGTCGGGCTGCCCCGCCAGAAGGTGAACTACCACCTCAAGGCACTGGAGCGGCACGGCCTGGTCGAGCTCGCCGGCGAGCGCAGGAAGGGCAATGTCACCGAGCGGCTGATGCGGGCCACCGCGGCTTCCTATGTCATCTCGCCGCTCGCCCTGGCCGCCGTGCAGCCCGACCCGGGCCGCTTCCGCGACCAGCTCTCCGCCCGCTGGATGCTCGCGGTCGCCGCGCGGCTCGTGCGCGACGTCGGCACGCTGATCACGGGCGCCGCCAAGGCCCGTAAACGGCTCGCCACCTACGCCCTCGACGGCGAGGTGCGCTTCGCCTCGGCGGCCGACCGGGCCGCGTTCGTGGAGGAGCTGACGCAGGGCGTCGGCGCGCTGATCGCCAAGTACCACGACCAGGACGCGCCGGGCGGCCGAGAGCACCGCATCGTCGTCGCCCTCCACCCCACGGTGAAAACACCACCCGCCGTCCCCGCCATTGAGAATGCGCCCGAGAGCGCCTGAGTACCGGGAGTCACCATGTCCAAAGAGTTCGAGATCGTCCGCGAGTTCGAGGTCGACGCAAGCCCCGAAGAAGTCTGGGAGGCGATCACCTCCGGCACGGGAGGCTGGCTGTGGCCCTTGGAGTACGAGCCCAAGAAGGGCGGCGCCGGTCCCTTCGGCAGCACCGTCACCGCATGGGATCCGCCCCGCCGGCTGACCGGGCGCACCGAGAACGTGGAGGACATTCCCCAGCAGACCTACAACCAGCTCGACCATGTCATCGAGCCTCGTGAGGGCGGCGGCTCCTGGGTGCGCTACGTGCACAGCGGCATCTTCGTCGACGACTGGGACAACCAGTACGACGGTGCGAGCAAGCACACGGACTTCTATCTGCACACCCTGCGGCAGTACTTGAAGCACTTCACCGGCCGGGCGGTCACCTTCACCACCCTGGACGCTCCCGCCGCGTCGAACGCCCCGGGCGCCCTGGAGGTCGTCAGCCGCGGACTCGGGCTGCCGGACGACGCCGCCGAGGGCGCGACCGTACGGGTCGAGGTGCCGGGCGCCGGAGCGGTCGACGCGGTCCTCGACTACCGCAACCCGTACTTCGTCGGGCTGCGCACGGACGAGGCGATGTACCGCGTCTTCGGCCGCAATCACTTCGGTGCGCCGGTCGGCGTCAGCGTGCACGACTTCGCGAGCGGCGCGGACGCGGGGAAGAACGAGGACGCCTGGCGGGCGTGGCTGACCGGCCTGTTCGCGTGACCCGGTCGGGAACTCGCAGGGGCCTTCGCCCGCGGACCTGGGTCCGCGGGCGAGGTCCTGTCCCGAAGCCGCCGGTCACGGGATTTTGTCGTCACCCTTTTGCTCAGTAAAGTTGCGCTTTTGAAAACCACTGCGTACGAGTGACTGAGGAACGGCAAAGGCAATGACGGTGACAGAGGACAGCCCGGCGTTCGGCCCGGGCATCGACCCGGAGCGCCTGGCCGTCTGCCTCAGCGTGCTCGACGAGCTCGACAAGCTGGACGTCGACCACCCCGACGCGATCATGGTGCGCCGCGCCACCGCGGGCATCTACCGCACCGTGAAGCAGCGCCGCCGCCAGGAGCGCCGGGCCGCCAAGACCGCCCACGACAAGGCGGTCACCGAGGCCACCGCGACCGGTTCCGCCGAGCGCATCGACGACGAGACCGAAGGTCTGCTGCCGTCCTCCTCGGTCAGCGGCGAGATCGCGGGGATACTCCAGCGCCCCCGGTCCTGCTACATCTGCAAGGCCCGCTATGTCGAGGTCGACGCCTTCTACCACCAGCTGTGCCAGAAGTGCGCGGCCGAGAACCGCGCACGCCGTGACGCCCGCACGGATCTGACCGGCAAGCGCGCCCTTCTCACCGGCGGCCGGGCCAAGATCGGCATGTACATCGCGCTGCGACTGCTGCGTGACGGTGCCCACACCACCATCACCACCCGCTTCCCCAACGACGCGATCCGCCGCTTCAAGGCGATGCCGGACAGCGACGAGTGGATCCACCGCCTCAAGATCGTCGGCATCGATCTGCGTGACCCCGCCCAGGTCGTCGCGCTCGCCGACTCGGTGGCCGCCGAAGGCCCGCTGGACATCCTGATCAACAACGCCGCCCAGACCGTACGCCGCTCCCCGGGGGCCTACAGCGAACTGGTCGCCGCAGAGTCCGCGCCGCTGCCCGCCGGCGAGCTGCCGCCCGCCCAGGTCATCGGCACCTTCGGCAGCGGCGCCGTGGATTCCGTGGCCGCACTGCCCTCCGGCGCGGGCGAGGGCCTGAGCGCCCAGGACGTCACGGAGCTGGCACTTGTCAGCGGCTCGGCCTCACTGGAGCGCATCGCCGCGGGCACCGCCATCGACGCCGGCGGTCTCGTCCCCGATCTGCACGACACCAACAGCTGGATCCAGACGGTCTCCGAAGTGGACCCGGTCGAGCTGCTCGAAGTGCAGCTGTGCAACTCCACCGCGCCCTTCATCCTGATCAGCCGGCTCCGCCCGGTCATGGCCGCCTCGCGGGGCAAGCGCACCTATGTGGTGAACGTCTCCGCGATGGAGGGCGTCTTCAGCCGCGGCTACAAGGGCGCCGGCCATCCGCACACCAACATGGCCAAGGCCGCGCTGAACATGCTCACCCGCACCAGTGCCCAGGAGATGTTCGAGACCGACGGCATCCTGATGACCGCCGTGGACACCGGCTGGATCACCGACGAGCGCCCGCATCCGGACAAGATGCGCCTGGCCGACGAGGGCTTCCACGCCCCGCTCGACCTGGTCGACGGCGCGGCCCGCGTCTACGACCCCATCGTGCGCGGCGAGGACGGCGAGGACCTCTACGGCTGCTTCCTCAAGGACTACGCTCCGGCGAACTGGTAGGGCTCTCCCAGACAAAACGGGCCATTTCGGTGGGGACCGGCCCGGGTGAGACAGCGTTCACGCGTACACCCGGGGCGAGTTCGCCCGTGAGCTGCTGGGTGAGGTGCAACATGGCTGCCTTGCTGACGCTGCCCGCGCAGCCGACTGTGCGCCCCGACTTCCGCAGCCCGGCCACGGCCTCTGTTACTCCATCCGTGTCCGGGCCGTGACCATCACCTTCGCCCCGGCCGCGGTCAGTGCCCCGGCGACGGCGCGACCGAAACCCCTGAAGCCCCCGTCACCAGGGCCGTTCTGCCTTCGAGGCGGCCTCTGCCCGCCCGGAAATCATCCGCGTACGGTCCCGCGAAGCCCCGCACAGAGGTAGATCGTTGGCCGGAATTGGGTTGGTTTTACAGGAGATTTACAGGCCCCATCGAGCAGGGGGCCGCTCATATGGTTACCCTGGGGTGAACGGACGCCACCAAGGGATCCACGAAACTCCCTTGACCGTCCTGGGACAAGTCTGCAACCAGGCTGCGGTCCCGCCCGAGTAACGGCGCCACCGCGACCCGAACTGCCCTGTCCCAGTTACGCGACACAGAGGAGTGCGCGGTGACATCAGAAGTGAAGAAGCACGAGAAGCGCCCGCAAGAACGCAGCGGCGAACGGACCACTCGGTCCGAAGAACTCGGCAGTCTCGAAGTGTGGGCCCGATCGGCCCCGATCCGGCTGGCCGGCTACGAGGAAGACCTCGCCGAGCCGCATATCCTGCCCAGCATCGACTGAGCGGACCGTTTCGCCCCCGTGCCCCCTGCCTCCACAGGCAGGGGGCACGGACGGTCAGAGAGCCGGTGCGAGCCGCTGCTCAAGGTCAACGGCGAGGCGATCGCCCGGGTGTTCACAGCAGCCTGGTCGGTCTGAGGAATTCGCGCACATAGGTCCGGTGCCACCAGGCGCCCGTGTCCCGCAGTTCGCGCCAGGTCGTGTACCGGTAGTGGTACAGCCTGGCGCGGACGTACGCGGGCGGGGCGTCCGGGAAAGGATTGCGGCTCAGCAGCCGCAGGGTGTCCCGGTCGCCGTCGAGGAGCCGCTCCATGAAGGGGCCGAACCAGGGCTGGGCATAGGCGGGGGAGAGCGCGGCGAACCACATCATCCAGTCGAGCCGCAGATGGTACGGGGCGTACTGGCGCGGCAGCCTCCGCACATCACCGGGCTTGCCCTTGAAGCCGTACTCCCGCCAGACCGTGCCCGGGTGGATCGTCCTCTCGTCCGTGCCCTCGACCACCAGCTCGAAGCGCACCCGCCCCACCGTGCCGAACGCGCCGTAGGCGTTGACCAGGTGGAAGGGGTCGTAGGAGCGGTTCATCGACTGCCGCCGGGAGAGGAGATTGCGGGCCGGGCGGTAACTCAGGCCGAGCAGCAGCGCGCTGAAGGCGATGACCACGACTTCGTACCAGAGCGGGGAGCCGGGCAGCGCGTGCGGATCGGCGATCAGGGAGCCGTCCACGACGGACATGGCGAGGACGATCGTGATCCAGTTCAGCCAGGAGAAGTTGCCCGAGAGCACCAGCCACAGCTGGGTCAGCACAATGATCGCGGCGGCTCCGCTCGCGATCGGCTGCGGGGTGAACAGCAGGACGGGCACGAAGAGTTGGGTCACATGGTTGGCCGCCACCTCCACCCGGTGGAAGGGCCTGGGCAGACGGTGGAAGAACCAGCTCAGCGGGCCCGGCATCGGCTGGGTCTCGTGGTGGTAGTAGAGACAGGTCAGATCGCGCCAGCACTGGTCGCCCCGGATCTTGATCAGTCCCGCGCCGAACTCCACCCGGAACAGCACCCAGCGCAGCAGCCACAGCACGAGCACCGGGGGGCCCGTGCGCTCATTGCCGAGGAAGACGGCGAGAAAGCCGACCTCCAGCAGCAGCGACTCCCAGCCGAAGCCGTACCAGGTCTGACCGACGTTCACGATCGACAGATAGAGCACCCACAGCGCCGCCCACCACAGCATCGCGACCGGGAGCGGGATGTCGTCGGCGGCGCCCGCGACCAGGCCCGCCGAGAGCAGCGCCCCGCACCAGGCGCAGAGTGCGAAGAGCCGGTCGGAGTAGCGCAGTTGGAACAGGCTCGGCGCGCGCCGCATCGGTACCCGGCGTACGTACGCGGGCACCGGCAGCATGCCCCGCTCGCCGATCAGCGCCCGGAACTGCAGCGCGGCGGTGAGAAAGGCGACCAGATACACGGCGGCCAGTGCCCGCTGGAAGACCAGCCGGCTGAGCCAGTAGTCGCTGTCCGTGAACCACTCCATCACTTCCAGTATCGGTCCGCGGCAAGCCGCCGCACGGTGTGACCCAGCCGCCGGGCGTACCACTTCTGCACTACGGGCACGAGCGGGCCGGCGAGCCGGGTGTACCAGCGGGCGGGGCGGCTGAACGCCATGACGGTGAACCACACCGAGCCGTCGTCGCGGATGTCGACGACGAAGGACTCCTCACCGCGCTCGGGATGCCCGGCCAGCGTGCCGTACGCGAAGCCGGTGCGGTTTCTCTCGTACGCCGTCCAGATCACCTCGCACGGCGCGGCGATGCGCAGCGGTCCCACGCCGAGCGAGACCTGGAGCCGGGCGCCGGGCTCGGCGCGAACCGCCGCGCTGCGCACCCGTGCCCCCGAAGTGCGGTGCATCCGCCAGGTGGTGACCGCCTCGCCGGCCGCGTCGAAGACGGCCCGGCCGCGGCCGATGCGGGTGGTGTGGTGGAGATGGTGGTAGCCGTCGGGCAGCGGGCCGAGCCGGGTGGCGCCCACCTCGGGGTAGCTGAGGCCGCGGCCGGTGGCGGGGCGGACGCTGTTGATGCCGTCGTCCTTCATACGGTCGTCTCCTTGAGTCGTCGCCAGGCGAGCACCGAGCAGAGCGCGAAGCCGAGGGCGTTGCCGAGGCCATGGGTGGCGGCCATCCAGGTGAGATTCGGGTGGGGCAGGCCGGTGGCCTCGCCGAGCGCCCAGCTCAGGGCCAGCAGCATCGTCGCCACGAGGACTGCGGCCGAGACGGCGAGCAGGGTGCGGGTGACCCCGTCGCGTCCGCCGGCCCGGACATCGCGCCAGGTCAGCAGGGCCACGGTCCACATGCCCGCGGTCAGTACGAGTGCCCCGAGCAGTTCGGCCCAGTCGTCGAGGAAGTACCCGGCCAGGACGAGCAGGGTGCCCAGCGGCACGCTCAGCGCGGCGAAGCGCCCGGCGGCTCCGGGCGTTGTGCGGCAGACCAGGCCCGCCACCAGGGCAGCGGTGAATCCGGCGAAGTGGAAGTGCGGCACGGTGAGCGCGAGGACCGTCAGGCCGAAACCGAAGAGCTCGTACCCGGCGCGTTCCGCGACGAGTGCGAGCGCCGCGACGGACGGGGTCACGAGCGCGGTGAGTTGTGCGACCTCGGCCGGCGCGAGCGAGCGGGTGCGGGCTGGGGCCTGCACGGCGAGGGCGAGCGTGCCGAGTGCGTAGAGGCCCGCGAGGACGGCGGCCGTCGTCGAGCGCGGCAGCCAGAGCGCGACCGCTCCCGGGACCGCGAACACCGGCCAGATCCGCCGAATGGACGCGAGCTCGGCGGCGTCCATGAGGCGCAGTCCGGCGGGCACGACCACCAGCATGCCGAGCATCACGATCACGTTGACCAGTACGGACATCGCGCACCCCACCCCAGGCTTGAACGTGTTCAACTCTCTGCGCTCAGAGACTAGGGCCAAACTTGAACGCGTTCAAGTCGCGAGGGCGGCGGCAGTCCGGCAGAACTTGGAGGAATCACATCGGCTCGAAGGAACACAGCGGGTGAAGAGGCGGGAGAACTTCGTGCGTCCACCCAAACGTCGTCGGTACGCCGCGGTTGCCGCGGCGCTCTTCGTCACGCTCCTGGCCGCCGGCTGCGGCGGCGCCAGCAGCGCGGCGACGGACGGGCAGGGGGAGGTCTTCCTCCAGCCGGCCGCGGCCCAGGGGCCGGACCCGTACACCGCCACCACCGCTCTCTCCGGGGGTGCGCCCCCGCCTGTGCCGCCCGTACCGTCGAGCGAGCCGAGCCCCACCAGGGGCCTCACGCTGCGCACGCTGTCCGGCGCGACGCCCGGTCTCTACGGCGGCACCCAGTCGATCGGCAGCTGCGACGTCGAGCAGCAGGCGATGTTCCTGGGCGGCGACCAGGCCAGGGCGCGTGCCTTCGCCCGGGGCGCGGGCATCTCCCAGGCCGACATCCCCGACTATCTGCGAGGACTCACCCCGGTCGTCCTGCGCGCCGACACGCGTGTCACCAACCACGGCTATCGCGCCGGCTCCGCCGTCAGCTTCCAGGCCGTGCTGCAGGCCGGGACCGCGGTCCTCGTCGACGGACACGGAGCACCGAAGGTCAGATGCGCCTGCGGAAACCCGCTGAAGCCACCGGTCGCCGTCAAGGGGGCCGTGCTCCACACGGGTCAGTCCTGGGACGGCTACCGGCCCGACAAGGTGGTCGTCATCAAGCCCACGGTCCAGATCATCAACAGCCTGGTGATCGTGAACGTCATCAACAACACCTGGATCGAGCGGAACGCCGGGACCGACGGCGAAGAGGACAAGCGGCCCGATGTGCTCCCGCCCGTGACCCCGGACGACATCTTCACCTACCCGCCGCTCACCGAGCCGCCCGGAGCCGGTGACTCGACACAGCCGGGCGACTCGACCGGGCCGAGCGACGGTACGAGCAGCCCCGCCCCGCCCGAGCAGCCGGTGAACCCGCCCGTGGAACCGGTGCCGGACATGCCCAATGAGCAGCTGCCCCCGCCCGTCGAGCCCGATGTGCCCTCCGAGGAGGTCGCTCCGTCCCAGCCGGACCTGCTCCTGCCCTCCGAGGAACCGGCGGAGCCGGACACCTTCCAGGGCTGAGCGGATCGGTCCGAATCGGTCGAAGAATCCGACAAATGATGGCAGAGTGGCGACATGGTTGATCGGGCAGCGGGTGCCCTGTCGCTTCCCGACGACTGGCCGGCCGACTCGGATCTGAGCCTGACCCTCAATCGGATGGGCAGCTTCGACTGGGACCTGGTCAGCGGGCTCATGCATATGGACAGGCCCGCTCTTGAGGTGTTCGATCTGCGACCCGAGGAGTACGACGGCCGCCCGGAAAGTCTCTCGAGCCGGGTGCCGGCGGACGAGGCCGCCCGGCTGGACTCGATGGTGACCCAGGCGCTCAAGAAGGGCAGCGATCGCTACGGCGCGTACTTCCGCATCCGCCGCCGTGACGGAAAGCTGCGCTGGACCCACACCCAGGCATCCGTCCGCCGGGACGAGAGCGGACGTCCGCTGCGCATCATCGGCATCATCCGCGACGCCACCGAAGAGCTCGCGCAGTACACCGCGCGGGTGGCGGCAGACAGCGACCGGCGCAGACAGACCAGCATCGTGGAGAGCACCACCGCGGCCCTCGCCCACGCCAGGACCGTCCAGGACGTCATCGACGTGCTGAAGGGCTCGCACGGCCTGGAGCGCTTCGGAGCCACCAGCCTGGTCATGGGGCTGCTCGAGGCGGGCCGGATCCATCTCGTCGCCGAAGGTCCCGAGAGCTCCTTCGTGCCCGGCACGCGCTACACGCGCGTCGACGAGGAGTACCCGATGAGCGAGGTGATCCGCACCCTCGCGCCCCGTTTCATCGAGTCCGAAGAGGACTTCGCCGAGTCCTACCCGCGGCTGTGGCCGCACATCAAAGGGCTCGACATCAGCGCGGCCGCCTATCTGCCGCTGATCGCCCAGGCCCGCCCCATCGGGGCCCTCGGCCTGCTGTACAGCGACAAGACCGGTTTCACCCCCGACGAGCGCAATCTGCTGGTCGCGCTCGGCAGCAGCATCGCGCAGAGCCTGCAGCGCGCCGTCCTGTACGAGCAGGAGCACGACCTCGCCGAGGGACTGCAGCAGGCGATGCTGCCACGTCGGATCCCCTACGTGCCCGGGGCGCAGATCGCCGTGCGCTACCGTTCCGCGCGGCTGGGCCGGGACATCGGCGGCGACTGGTACGACATCATCGCGCTGCCCGGCGGACGGGTCGGCGCGGTCATCGGCGACGTACAGGGGCACGACACCGACGCGGCCGCGGTGATGGGGCAGCTGCGGATCGTCCTGCGGGCGTACGCGGCCGAGGGGCACACCCCGGCCACCGTGATGGCGCGTGCCTCGGTCTTCCTCCATGAGCTGGACACCGAACGCTTCGCGACCTGCATGTACGCGGAGGCGGACCTCACGACCGGCGTGGTGCAGCTGGTGCGCGCCGGGCATATCGACCCGCTGATCCGGGACACCGACGGCGACTGCCGCAGGCTGCCTGTGGAGGGCGGGCTGCCACTGGGGCTCTCGGCGGAGTTCGGCAGGCTCGAATACCCCGTCAGCACCGTCGAACTGGATCCCGGACAGACCCTTGTGCTCTGCACCGACGGGCTGGTCGAACAGCCCGGCATCGACCTCGACGACGGCATGCAGTTGCTGACCTCGCTGGTGCGCTCCGGTCCGCGGGATCTGCAGCTGCTCGCCGACCGCCTGTGCGAGGTGGTGGACGAGCGGGGCGGCGAGGACGACGTGGCGCTCCTGCTGCTGCGCCGCAGGGGCGCGTTCACCTCGCAGTCGGGCGGCCGGCTCCAGCAGCATGTCGGGCAGAACGACCCGGAGGCGCTGCGCTCGGCCCGGCACATGATCCGGGCGGCGGTACGGGCGTGGGGCGCGCGCGAGCGGTCGGACGAGATCGAGCTCGCGGCGGACGAGATGATCACCAACGCGCTGGTGCACACCGACGGAGGCGCGATCGTGACGCTGCGCGCGCTGGCGGGCCCCGAGCGGCGGCTGCGGGTGGAGGTCGAGGACCGTTCCAGCGCGCTGCCGCGCCGCCGCGAGGCGGGGGAGTCGGGAGTCTCGGGCCGCGGGCTGATGCTGGTGGACCGGCTGACCGAGGCCTGGGGCGTCGAATCGAGAGGCACCGGCAAGTGTGTCTGGTGCGAATTCATCGTTCCGGACAGGCAGGGCCGCCGATGATTACCTGTTGTTAACTGTCCGTGAACTGATCGTACTTGACCGTAACCGACCGCAGGCGGTTGACTTCGCATTCCGTGGCCTTCCGGGACACTTCTAGGACAAGAGGACCCCTTTGAGCAGCGAGCTTCTTGCCCCCCTCGACCTGGCGTTCTGGCATCTCGAGTCCGCCGGACATCCGATGCATCTCGGCGCCCTCGCCTGCTTCGCCCCGGCCCCGGGAGGGCAGGGCGGAGAGGGTGTCCTCGAACTGCTCGCCACCCGCGCCGCGGCGATCCGCCGGCTGCGGATGCACGTACGGGACGTCCTGCTGCCCGTTGGCGGTGCGGCCTGGTCCGTGGCCAAGGACTTCGACGTACGGCGGCATGTGCATCAGATCCGCATCCCCGACGGCGACTTCGCCGCCGGGGCCGTCTCGATCGCCGGTGAGCTGATGGAGCGGCCGCTCGAACGGGGCCTGCCGCCCTGGGAGATGTACCTGCTGACCGGGGAGGCCGGCGGCCCGTTCGCGGTGCTGGTCAAGCTCCACCACGCGCTGGCCGACGGTATGCGCGCGGTCGCCATCGGGGCCGGGATCTTCGACGAGATCGCCGACGCCCGCACCGTCGGTGTCCGCCGGGCGCGGGCAGTGCAGCCCACGTCCTGGCTCTCGGGCCCCCGGCAGGTGGCCGGTTTCGCCCGGGGCCGTATCGAGGAGCTGGGCCGGGCCGTCGGCGTCGGCGCCTCGGTCGTACGGGCCAGCAGGCTCGACCCGCGCGGCGTGCCCGCACTCTCGGCCGGCTCCAGCGGCACCCGGCGGCTCGGCACCGCCGTGCTCGACCTCGAAGACGTCCAGCGCGTCCGCAGAGCGGCGGGCGGGACCGCCAACGATGTGCTGCTCGCCGTCGTCGCCGGTGGGTTGCGTCGCTGGCTGGAGGCTCGCGGCGAGCCGCTGCCGGACGTCGGCCCGCGTGCCCTGGTGCCCGTCTCCCGGCGCCGGCCGGGCAGCCCGCCCGGATCGGGCAACAAGTTCTCCGCGTATCTGCTCGAACTGCCGGTCGGCGACCCGGATCCGCGCTCACGGCTGGATCGCGTACGCAGCGCCATGGACCGCAACAAGGCGGCCGGGCCCTCCCGCGGGGCCGGGGCGCTCACCGTACTCGCCGACCAACTGCCGCCGCTGGCACACCGGTTCGGCGCGCCCCTGGCCGGAGGGGCGGCCCGGATGCTGTTCGACGTCCTGGTGACCAGCGTGCCGCTGCCGCGCTCGGCCCTGTCGCTGGGCGGCTGCCCGCTGCGGGAGATCTACCCGATGGCGCCGCTCGCCCGCGGGCAGTCCCTGGCGATCGCGCTGTCGACGTACGGCGGGCGGGTGCATGCCGGCCTGGTCGCCGACGGCAAGGCCGTTCCGGACCTCGACCGGCTCGCTCGCAGCCTGGGGGAGGAGCTCGACGAACTCCTCGCGCTCAGCCGATAGATCGGACAGCTCGGCCCTCCATCGCCCGCCCGTACGCCGAATCCGTCCTCGATGCCTTCGGCCCCGACCGGCTGATGTTCGGCTCCGACCGGCCGGTCTGCCGGCTCGCCGCGAGCTGTGCCGAGGTGGTGGCCGCGGCCCCCGCTCTGACCCATCGGCTGAGCGAGGGCGAGCGCACCGCCGTCTCGACGGGACCGCGCGCCGCGTCTACGGACTGCGCGAGCCGTGAACCTGCGGCCCCCTGATGCCTTTGGCACTCTGGATGCATGCCGGAGCTGCCCGAAGTCGAAGCGCTGAGAGAGTTCCTCGACGATCACCTCGTGGGACAGCGGATCGTCCGCGTCCTGCCACTGGCGATCAGCGTCCTCAAGACGTACGACCCGCCCCTGACCGCCGTCGAGGGCGCCGAGGTCACCGCCGTCGACCGGCACGGGAAGTGGCTCGACATCAGCGCGGGCGGGCTCCATCTCGTCGCCCATCTCGCCCGGGCGGGCTGGCTCCAGTGGAAGGACGAGTTCCCGGCCGCTCCGCCGCGCCCCGGCAAGGGGCCGCTCGCCCTGCGTACCGTCCTCGAATCCGGCGGCGGCTTCGACCTGACCGAGGCGGGCACCACCAAACGCCTCGCCGTCCACCTCGTGCACGACCCCGCCGAAGTGCCGGGCATCGCACGCCTCGGCCCCGATCCGCTCGCCGACGGCTTCGACCGCGACGCCTTCGCCGCCCTCCTCGCCGGGGAACGGCGGCAGGTCAAGGGCGCCCTGCGCGACCAGAGCCTGATCGCGGGCATCGGCAACGCCTACAGCGACGAGATCCTGCACGCCGCGAAGATGTCCCCGTTCAAACCGGTGCAGAACCTCGACGAGGCCGGGATCACCGCCCTGTACGAGGCGCTGCGCGCCACGCTGACCGAGGCGGTCGAGCGCTCCCGCGGAGTGGCGGCGGGCCGGCTGAAGGCCGAGAAGAAGAGCGGCCTGCGCGTTCACGGCCGCACCGGTCGGCCGTGTCCCGTCTGCGGCGACACCATCCGCGAGGTCTCCTTCAGCGACTCCTCGCTGCAGTACTGCCCCACCTGCCAGACCGGCGGCAAGCCGCTCGCCGACCGCCGGCTCTCCCGCCTGCTCAAATAGGCGAGCTGTCGGCGCCGGGCGGCACAGAGGCTACCCCCCGAGGGTGACCAGCGGCTGCCCGTCGGCCGCGCGGACCTCCCAGCGGGCGATCTCGCCGCTCGGCAGATCCGTACCGCCCTCGATGTCCAGCGGCTCCTCGTGCCCGGGTGACCCCGGGATCCCGTAGCCGCCCTCCGGCACCGCCCAGCTGAGGACCGGGTGTTCGATGCCGTTCTTGCCGACGGCGACCAGCGAGCAGGTGCGCGGCCCTTTGAGTTGGGACAGATGCAGCGAGACCGCGGTGCCCCACTGCCGGTCCTGCAGTGCCGCGGACGCGGTGACGCCCGTCTTGGCGTCCGTCGCCTCGACCCGCTGGCCGGCCGGTCCCGAGCCGCCGCCCCGGAGGGCGACCGCCGCCACCGGCAGGGTCACGATCAGCGCGGCGGCCGCCGCCACCAGCTGAAGCCGGCGTCTGCGGCCCCGCCGCCGTTCCGCCGCGACCTCGCCGGTCAGCCGGTCGAGCAGGCGCGGGCTCAGGGAGGCCTCGACCCGCTCGGGTCCCCCGAGTTCGGCCAGCGAAGCGGCAACCGAGGTGAAGTCCGAGAGCTGTACGGTGCACATCATGCACTCGGCGAGGTGCTCCTCGAAGCGGAAGGCGTCCGCGGGTTCCAGGACGCCCAGCGCATAGGCGGCGACGTCCCGGTGCCGCTGCTGCATGCTCATGGCGTCCTCGATTCGTCTCTTGCGGTGCTGACTTCGTTGCGGTCTGTCGCCATGGAGTACGCATCAGGTGCGCGCTCTGCTCAACCCATGTGTCACAAGCGCAACGCGACAGGCGCCGACCTGCCCGGCGGTCTCGGCGGCGACACCCCGTAGTCCCGCCGTCCGGGCGCGCCTACACTCCGCAGCATGCTGCGCGTACTGGCTGTCGACGACGAGAAACCGGCACTTGAGGAACTGCTCTACCTGCTGCGTTCCGACTCCCGGATCCGGAGCGCGGAGGGAGCCACGGACGCCACCGAGGCACTGCGCCGCATCAGCCGCGCGCTGGAGGCGGGCCCGGACGGCGAGGAAGGCATCGATGTCGTCTTCCTGGACATCCACATGGCAGGGCTGACGGGCCTCGATGTCGCCCGGCTGCTCGCAGGGTTCGCGCGCCCGCCGCTGATCGTGTTCGTCACGGCCCACGAGGGCTTCGCCGTCCAGGCATTCGACCTCAAGGCCGTCGACTATGTCCTCAAGCCCGTGCGCAGGGAGCGGCTGGCAGAAGCCGTACGGCGGGTCCGTGACCTGGTCGTCTCGGCGCGCGAGCCCCGGCGGCCCGCGCCGGAGGACCATGCGGCGCACACCCCCGTACCGCACACCGCAGCGGCTGCTCCGCAGCACACCCCCGCCGGGAGTAGCGCCGGTCCCGAGCAGATACCGGTCGAACTGGGCGGTGTCACACGGTTCGTACCGATCGACGACATCGCCTATGTCGAGGCCCAGGGCGACTACGCCCGCCTCCACACCAAGGACGGCAGTCATCTGGTGCGCATCCCGCTGTCCACACTGGAGGAGCGCTGGGCCTCCCGTGGCTTCGTACGCATACACCGCAGCCACCTCGTCGCCCTCGCCCGCATCGACGAACTGCGCCTGGACGCCGGGACGACCACGGTCCGGGTGGGCGACGCGGAGCTCGCCGTCAGCCGCCGTCACGCCCGCCAGCTGCGCGATCTGCTGATGCGGCACGCCAGGGGCTGACACGCGGACGTGTGACCGTTCGGCGGCCGTGGGCGGCCGCTCGTCGACCCGTCGCAGCCGCACGGCGACGCGCGCCGTCCGCTGACCGACCGGTCTCCCATTCGGCCGCAGCCGCCCCCGGCCGCCGCCTAACCTTGATCCGGCAAGCGGGGAAGGGGCCTGATGTCCGACATCGAAGCACTGCTGGAGGAACTCCGGAGCCTGCCCGCGACCCGGGTGGCCGGCGCTGATGACCTCCAGGCCCTGCTCGCCACGGTCAAGAGCGCCGCGGGACGCTGGGCGGATGTGCTGTACGAGATCCAGGAGTCGGCCCAGGGGCTTGTCGGCCCGCGCGCGGAAGCGGCCCTCGAAGTCGCCTTCCGCAGGGCCGAGGAGTCCTATGTCGAGCTGGAGATCGCGCTGAGCGACTGCGGCCGGCGCACCGGCCACTGACCTGGTCTGATTCACAAGACACCCCTACCGCAGGTAATCGGGCCTGCGTAGACTCCACAGCTCCCGACAGTTCGCCTACCGATGCTGGAGCGGACGACGATGTCTGCAGAGCAACAGCCCCGCCGCGAGGTGGTCACCGGAGTGCCCCGCGCCGCCCGGCGTGCACCGGGGCACGCGCCCGCCCGGTCCGAGATCAGCGAGCAGACCACACTCGGTGCCACCTATGTCCGCTCCCTGATGCGCAGCCAGCTGCGGGCCGCCCTCTACGCACTGGGGGCGCTCGCCCTGCTCGTCGGCTCACTGCCGCTGCTGTTCGCGCTCCCGGCCGCCTTCGGCGGCACCCTCTCCTCACCCGAGCCGTTCGTCTGGGTGGCGCTCGGCGTGGCCGTCTACCCGGTGATGTGGCTGACGGCCCGCTGGTACGTACGCCGTGCCGAGCGCAACGAGCAGGACTTCAGCAGACTTGTCGAGGGCCGCTGACCGTGCGCGTCGGTGACCGGACATGAACCAGACCTACGCGGTGACCGCCGTCACCGTCGTGGTGCTGGCCACCGTGCTCATCGGCGCGCTCGGCCTGCGCATATCCCGTACCACCTCCGACTTCTACGTCGCGTCGCGCACCGTGAAGCCCGGTCTCAACGCCGCCGCCATCAGCGGCGAGTACCTCTCCGCAGCCTCCTTCCTCGGCATAGCCGGACTGGTGCTCCTCCAGGGCCCCGACATGCTCTGGTACCCCGTCGGGTACACCGCCGGCTACCTCGTCCTGCTGGTCCTCGTGGCCGCCCCGCTGCGCCGCTCGGGCGCGTACACCCTCTCCGACTTCGCCGAGGCGCGGCTCGAGTCCGCGGCCGTGCGCAGACTCGCCAGCCTCTTCGTCGTCGGCATCGGCTGGCTCTACCTTCTGCCCCAACTCCAGGGCGCCGGACTGACGCTGGAGATCCTCACCGGCGCACCCGACTGGGTGGGCGGCGTGGTCGTCGCCTTCGTCGTCACGGGGGCCGTCGCGGCGGGAGGCATGCGCAGCATCACGTTTGTGCAGGCCTTCCAGTACTGGCTCAAGCTCACCGCTCTGCTGGTGCCCGCCCTCTTCCTCCTGGCGGTCTGGGCCGGTGACGACACACCGCGGGCCCGCTTCGACGCACCGGCCCTGTTCCGCGAACACACCACCGTGCGCATCGACGACACCGTCCGCGTCGACTTCGACAAACCGCTGACCCTCACCGTCACCGGAGACATCGACAACACCCCGTACGAGAAGGGGAAGGTCACCCTCGACCGGGGCACCCACCGCATCGGGGCGGGGACCAGCCTGGGCTTCCCGCAGGGCGCCGAGGTGCCCCAGCGGGCCTCCTCCGGCTCCGATCCGGCCGGCTGGTCCCAGCCGCTGTCCGGCGGCAGGGACGGCTACCACCTGTACGCGACGTACGGACTCATCCTCGCCACCTTCCTCGGCACGATGGGGCTCCCGCATGTCGCAGTCCGCTTCTACACCAGCCCCAACGGGCGCGCCGCCCGGCGCACCACACTCGTCGTCCTCGGGCTGGTCGGCGCCTTCTATCTGCTGCCGCCCGTCTACGGCGCACTCGGACGGATCTACGCCCCCGAACTCTCGCTCACCGGCGACGCGGACGCGGCCGTGCTGGTGCTGCCCGAGCGGATGGTGGGCGGCATCGGCGGGGACCTGCTCGGGGCGCTGCTCGCGGGCGGGGCGTTCGCGGCGTTCCTGTCCACCGCATCCGGACTGACCATGTCCGTCGCGGGTGTCATCACCCAGGACGTGCTGCCCTCGCGCGGCGTACGGCACTTCCGCCTCGCGACCCTGCTCGCCATGGCGGTGCCGCTGGCCCTGAGCGTGATGGCGACCAATGTGCCGGTCGCCGACGCCGTGGGGCTTGCCTTCGCCGTCTCGGCATCCTCCTTCTGCCCGCTGCTCGTGCTCGGCATCTGGTGGCGCGGACTCACCCCGCCCGGCGCCGCCGCCGGGCTCGTCGCCGGCGGCGGCTCGGCACTCACCGCGGTGATGGCCACCCGCGCGGGCCTCGCCCCGGCCGGGTGGGTGCACACCCTGATGGCGTGGCCCGCAGTGTGGTCGGTACCCGTCGGCTTCCTGACCATGGTGCTGGTGTCCCTGGCCACCCAGCGCCACATACCTCCCGGCGCCGCCGCCATCCTCGCGCGGCTGCATCTGCCGGAAGACCTCGTCGCCAGGCCGCAGTCCGAAGGAGCGGAACGATGACCGGGACTGCGACGGCCGCACTGGCCGTGGCCGGAGCGCTCCTGCTCGCCGCCGGTGTCGCACTCGGCAGACTGACCGCACGGCGCGGCACCAAACCCGACCTCGACCTGGGCACACCCGTCGAGCGCGCCACCTTCCACACCCTGCACACCGCATCGCTCGCCGCGCCCCCGCTGCGCGCGGGCCTCACCGAGGACACCGCACGCAAGGCCGCCCGGCGGCTGCGCTCCCTGCTCGGCACCGAGGCGCTGTGCCTCACCGACCGTGAATCCGTGCTCGCCTGGGACGGTCCCGGCGCCGACCACCACGAGCAACGGGTGATGGTGCGCGTCGCCGACATGCTGGACTCCGGGCGCAGCCAGAGCGTCCACACCGAGTGCGAGGACCTGGAGTGCCCCCTGCGCTGGGCCGTGATCGCCCCGCTCACCGGCGAGGAGGGTGTGCTCGGGGCGCTCGTCGCCTACGGCTCGCGGGAGTCGGCCGTCCTGGTGCGGGCCGCGACCGAAGTGGCCCGCTGGGTCTCCGTACAACTGGAACTCGCCGAGCTCGACCGGTCCCGCACCCGGCTCATCGAGGCCGAGATCCGCGCACTGCGCGCCCAGATTTCGCCGCACTTCATCTTCAACTCGCTCGCCGCGATCGCCTCCTTCGTCCGCACCGATCCCGAGCGCGCACGTGAACTGCTCCTGGAATTCGCAGACTTCACCCGCTACTCCTTCCGCAGGCACGGCGACTTCACCAATCTCGCCGACGAACTGCGCTCCATCGAGCAGTACTTGGCGCTCGCCGGTGCCCGCTTCGGGGACCGTCTCAAGGTGACGCTCCAGGTGGCACCCGAAGTCCTGCCGGTGACCCTGCCGTTCCTGTGTCTGCAGCCGCTCGTCGAGAACGCCGTCAAACACGGTCTGGAGGACTCCAGGAACGACTGCCGCGTCACCATCGCGGCACAGGACGCCGGATCCGAGGCCATGGTGACCATCGAGGACGACGGCGTGGGCATGGACCCGGCCGTGCTGCGGAGGATCCTCGCGGGGGAGCGGACGGCCTCGTCGGGCATCGGCCTGTCCAATGTCGACGAGCGGCTGCGCCAGGTGTACGGCGACGATCACGGACTGGTCGTCGAGACGGGCGTCGGCGCGGGCATGAAGATCACGATCCGGCTCCCCAAGTACCACTCGGGCGTGCACCCCTCGGCAGGCCGTCGGTCCACGGGCTGAGACATAGCCGTCGCCGGACCTTCAGCAGAAGAGATGGATGGCCAGGTGGCTCAGCGGCAGACCCAGCTGCCAGGCCGGAGTCCATATCTCCGCGTACTCGTCCACGGCGCCGGACTGCGGACCGGCCGGGTGCCAGGGCTCGCTGTCCCCGAGATCGGCGGCGAGCAGCTCCGTCTGCCGCAGCCAGCGCCAGGCGTCCAGCGCGAGTGCCAGATCCGGATCGGCTCCCTCGTCGAGGTCCCGTTCCCGCTCCTGCCGGGCGGTCAGCCGCTCCTGCGCCCACTCCTGCCAGGGATGGCCGTACGAGGTCAGTGACAGCCACTCGTCGATCCGGGAGACCACCCGCACGCCCGCCAGCTCGTCCGCGCTGTCGCACAGATAGATGGTGAGGGCCAGCGTCTGTCTGCCGGCGCGGTATTCGAGCGAACCGCCCTGCACGAGCGCGCCCGCCCGCAGCATCTCGTCGGCGATGTACTCGGCGCACAGCCACGCCATGGGGACTGCCAGCCCGCCGCCGCTGGTTCCGTTCGTACTCTCGGGCTGCACCCTTTCCACCTTCCTTCCGGACGACTTCGTGCCGACACGACGACGAGCCTCCACCGTCAGACACGGTCAGGAGCCCGTCTTTACTCAACTTGCGCGTGAGGTTTCGCATACTGTCGCTCCTTGGACGTGGCCCGAGGGGGACAAGGACACCGCAGGGACATCCGGGGCGCGCGGGACTGATTCTCGGACGGATCGACGGACAGACAGAGGGACAGACGGACGGCCGGCCCGGGCCATGGCGTCAGGCCGCCACCGGGACCGGCCGGTGCCGCCAACTGCCGTCGTGGAGCTGAATGCGCAACAGCCCCGCCCGGCATCTGCGCCACGCGGGACTGCCCGCGTCCGCCGCGCTGAGCGCGAGCAGAGCCAGCGCCGTGGCGGGCGGCTCGTCCTCGATGCGCGCCTCGTCCCGCCGCGAGGCCGCGATACGGGCCACCGCCTCGCGCACCGGCAGGCGGCCCGCCGCCGGATGCTCGACCAGAAGCCGGGCCGCGAGCAGGGCGGGGGAGCCGGGCCGGCCGGTGAAGGGGCACGGCGTACCGGTCGCGATGTCACGGGCCAGCAGCCCGCCCAGCCTGCCGATCGGGGCGCCGCCGACCACGGCCAGATCGACGTGGACAGCGACCGCGTGGACGATCCGGGTGAGCGCGGCGCAGCCGGGTGCGGAGAGCAGCGGGTGACCGAGATCGACCGGCTCGCCTTCGCGGAGAGCGAGCGTACGCAGCGCCGTTTCGATCAACCCGGCTGTGGAGTACGCCGGTTGGGGCGAGGCGCCGCGCAGCCAGCGGCGCGCACGACGGGCCGCCCGGGCGGCAGCCGCATCGGGGCAGCGGCCGAGCGCCAGAGCGGCGAGCGCCGTCTCGGCGATCGCCGACCGCCGGGATGAGGGCGTCTCGGTCACAGGAACCGTCCTCGGATGGTCAAAGCGTGCGATGGTCACTTCGGACATTACGCACGGCGCGCCCTCCTGGTTCAGCCGCCCCCCGTGCGCCCACCCGTGCCGCCTCGCCCCGCCGCCACCTGGAGCCGCGACGAACGGTCGGCCCGGCGCGACGAGCGGTGCGAAAGCCGGGCTGGTCGTCAGCGGCGCCGCGCGTACCCCGGCAGACAGCGGGCCAGCGCACGCAGTGCGTAGTACGAACGCGACTTGACCGTTCCGGCCGGTATACCGAGCTCCTCCGCCGCCTCGTTCACGCTCAGCCCGTGGAAGTAGATGTGCACCAGCACCGCGCGGTGCTCCGGGCTCAGCGACTCGACCGCGGCCCGGACATCCATCGCTGCGACGGCCGTCTCCGTGACGTCCGCCGGGTCCGGCGTGGTGGCCAGGACGCCGTCGCCGATCTCGGTCGGCCGGGCCAACCGGGAGCGCCTGGCGTCGATCGCGAGCCGCCTGCCGACCGTGAAGAGCCAGGGCCGCATCGACTCGTAGGGCCCGTCGAAGGCCTCGGGGTGCTGCCAGGCACGTACGAGCGTCTCCTGCAGCAGGTCCTCGGCGCGTTGCTGGTCCCCGTAGGTCAGACCGAGCAGAAAGCTGAGCAGTGCGGGCCCGTGCTCACGCTGCAGCTCTGCCATGGCCCGCTCGTCGGTCGTCTCGGTCGCCGTCGCCATTGCCAAACACCCTTTCGTGCAGAGGTCGCCGCCACGTGGCGTATACGAACGCATCAGGGCGCGAAGGGACAGGTGACGTGCAGCGGTTGTCGGCGAGTGGTCGCACGGAGCGGCGAATGGTGCGACGAGCGGGCGGCCGGGAGCAATCGAACGGCCGGACATCGCCCAGGGGGTGTCCGGCGGACACCCCCTACCTCCGTCTCAGTGACATGACGGCTTTGTCGCTTGACTCGACCCTGCCCCGACCGGCAACCCTGACCGATGACTCAGCGCACGCGTCAGGGAACGGTGGCCGCCGTCCTCCTGCTCCTCACCACTGCGGCAGGCTGCATGGGACAGACGGGCCCCGCCCGCACCCCGCAGAACCGGGGGACCGTGCACCCCGCCCCCTCCGCCGCGGGCGGTGCCGGCGCGACCCGCGGCTTCACGCTCGTCGCCGGCGGTGACATGCTCGCGCACGACTCGGTCGTCGGCCGGGCCAGGGCGGACGCGGGCGGCGACGGCTACGACTTCCGGCCCATGCTCGCGGGCATCAAGCCCGTCGTCTCCCGGGCCGATCTGGCGATCTGCCACTACCCCACCACCACGTCCCTGCCGCAGCTCGCGAAGGCGCTGGGCTCCACCGGGTACGACTCCTGCTCCACCACCTCGAACCAGAGCCTCGACGCGCTCGACACGGCGGGCGTCAGACATGCGGGATCGGCCCGTACCGCTGCCGAGGCTCGCCGCCCCGCCTGGCTGAAGGCCGGCGGCGCCAAGGTCGCCCAACTGGCCTACACCTCCGGCACCAACGGCTCCGCGCTCGACGGCAAGCGGCCCTGGGCGGTCAGTCTTATCGACGAGAAGAAGATCGTCGCCGACGCGCGCGCCGCCCGCAGTGCCGGAGCGGATGTGGTCGTCGTCAGTCTGGACTGGGGCACGCGGTGGCAGACCGAGCCCGACGAGCATCAGCTGAACCTCGGCAGGCGGCTCACGGAGTCCACCGGCGCCGGCCGCCCCGACATCGACCTCGTCCTCGGCACACGGGCCCAAGTGCCACAGCCGTACGAGAAGGTCAACGGCACCTGGATCGTCTACGGCATGGGCGCCGTCCACGGGTCCATCGGCCGCTTCACCTTCGCACCGCCCGCCGAGCCCGGTCGGCGCTGGGTGGCGAAGAAGGCGGAGTTCGTCCCGACGTGGACGGACACCGACGCCGGACGCGTCATCAATCTCCCGGAGGCGCTGCGACGAGAGGCGGGCCGGGACGAGCTTCGCGAGGCACAGCAGGCGATCCGCGCGGCGGTGCTCGGCCGCGGCGCCGCCGGGGACGGCCTCACCCTCGGCCGCTGACGGCTGACGGCGTTACGGAACGACCGTCACCGGCCAGCGGCCCGCCTTGACCAGCCTGACCGCCACCGAGCCGATGATCCGGTGGCCCGCCGACTCCGAAGCACCCACCACCACGGCGTCCGCCTTCAGCTCGTCGGCCGCGGCGACCAGTCCGCTGTACGGGTCACCGCGGACGGTGTGGAACTCCCAGCGGACGTCCCAGATCCCCTTGACCCGTTCGGCCGCCGAGCGGATCTCGCCCACCAGCTCCTCGGCGACGTCCCCGGTCGCGTCCCCGACCAGAGCACCGAACGCGGCACCCGTCGGCATCACCGGCTGGACGTACACGATCGCGAGCAGGGCGTTCTGCCGCCGGGCGAGACCTCCGGCGTACGCCGCCGCCCGCATCGAGGAATCGGATCCGTCCAGGCCGACGACGATCACCTTCGGGCCGTCGGTGCCGCGCTCGAAGCGCTGAGGCTGCTGCTGGGGCCGCTGTTCTGTCACAGCATCGAGGTTATGCCCTGCCCGGCCGGTCCTGCGGGCCCGATCAACCGGAACGGACCTCATCCTTTCCAACAGGCGCCCCGCCGGTGGCCTCCTTAAAGTGCAGATCATGAGTGTCACCGTGGAGCAGCCCACGTCAGCCCGTGGCGGATTGCTCAGCAGGGTGCCCGGCGCTTTCGCGATGTTCTTCGCCGCTCTCGGTGCCTTCTGCGTGATCCTCGCGCTCATCCCTCCGCTGCGGCGCCTGCTGCGCCCCGTCGCCGTCTTCCTGGACCGCGTCGCGATCCCCGTCAGCGCGAACCTCGCCTACGCGGTGTTCCTGCTGCTGCTCGCCGCGGCGATCGGCGCGCGGAAGAAGGCCGCGTGGTGGCTGGTCGTCAGCTATCTGGCCCTCCTGCTGTTCGCGGACGTACTGGTCCTGGCCGTCGACCACGAGTGGACGTGGATCCCCAATCTGGTGCTGTGCACCGCCGCCGTCGCGGTGCTCGTCGCGGCACGCGGGGAGTTCTACGCCGAGTCCCGGCGCGCGTCGCTGCGTCACGCGCTGCTCGTCCTGGTCATCGGGCTGGCCGCGGGCGTACTCGTCGGCTGGGGCCTTGTCGAGCTGTTCCCCGGCACTCTGCCGCAGAACCAGCGCCTGCTGTGGGCCGCCAACCGGGTGCTCGGCGGACTGGCCTCGGGTGACCAGTTCGACGGCCACCCGCCCCGCTTCCTCTTCTTCCTGCTGGGTCTCTTCGGAGCGATCGCCCTGCTCAGCGCGGCCGCCACACTCTTTCGTTCACAGCGCATGGAAGCCGCTCTGCACGGCGACGAGGAGCCCCGGATCAGGGCCCTGCTCGGTGCGTACGGCGCCCAGGACTCACTCGGCTACTTCGCCACCCGTCGCGACAAGGCCGTCGTATTCTCGCCCAGCGGCAGGGGCGCCGTCACCTACCGCGTCGAGGCCGGAGTCGCTCTGGCCAGTGGAGATCCGATCGGCGACCGGGCGTCCTGGGCCCCGGCCATCCAGGCCTGGCTGGACCTCGCCAAGCGCTATGCCTGGGCCCCCGCCGTGATGGGAGCCTCGGAGGAGGGCGCCACGGCCTTCGCGCGCTCCGGACTCGGCGCGATCCAGCTCGGCGACGAGGCGATCCTGAACGTCGCCCGCTTCGACCTGGACGGCCGCGACATGCGCGTCACCCGGCAGGCCGTGAACCGGGTCAAGCGCACCGGAGCCACCGTCCGGATCCGCCGCCACTCCGCCCTGACGGACGAGGAGATGCGGGGCATCGTCGACAAGGCCGACGCCTGGCGGGACACCGAGACCGAACGCGGCTTCTCCATGGCACTGGACCGCCTCGGCGACCCGTCCGACGGGGACTGCCTGCTCGTCGAGGCCTTCGACGCCGACGGCAATCTGATCGCCCTGCTCTCCTTCGTCCCCTGGGGCAAGGACGGCATCTCGCTCGACCTGATGCGCCGTGACCGCACCGCCCCCAACGGCGTCATGGAGTTCATGGTCGCCGAACTCTGCGCCCAGGCCCCCAGACTCGGCGTCCGCCGGATCTCCCTCAACTTCGCCGTCTTCCGCTCGGCCTTCGAGGAGGGCGCCCGCATCGGCGCGGGCCCGGTCCTGCGGATGTGGCGCAGGCTGCTCCTCTTCTTCTCCAAGTGGTGGCAGCTGGAAGCCCTGTACCGCTCCAACGTGAAGTACCAGCCCGAGTGGTATCCGCGCTTCCTCTGCTACGGAGACGCCGGCTCCCTCGCCCGGGTCGGCATGGCCTCGGCGATCGCGGAAGGTTTCGTCTCCGTACCGAGCCTGCGCAAGCTCTGGGGCAAGGGGAAGGCACGGCACCGGGGCGTCGTCAGCCCCGTCACGACCGCGGGGCTGCCGTCCATCGACTCCCTCGGCCTGGTGGGCCCGGCCTCGGCGGAGGCGGCGGGGGAGCAGCGGCTGCCCGAGCAGGTACGCATCCGTCACCGCAAGCTGGAGCGGCTGCGGGCGGACGGCATCGATCCCTACCCTGTCGGTATCGCCCAGCGCACGGACACGCTCGCCGAGATCCGAAGCCTCAACCCCGCGCCCGCGGCCGGTACCCGCACCGGCCGGAAGGCCACCGTCGCCGGGCGCGTGATGCTCGTACGCGACCTCGGCGGTGTCGTCTTCGCCGTGCTGCGCGACTGGTCCGGCGACCTCCAGCTCGCCTTCACCCGTGACACCTGCGGCGCGGACGTACTGAACGGCTTCACCTCCGACGTCGACTTCGGCGACCACATCACCGCCACCGGCGAGATCGGCGCCAGCGACAAGGGAGAGCTGTCCCTCTTCGTCAGCGCGTGGCAGCTGACCGGCAAGTGCCTGCGCCCGCTGCCCGACAAACGCCGCGGCCTCGCCGACCCCGAGGCGCGCGTCCGCCGCCGCTATCTCGACCTGGTGTCCAGCCCCGGCGCCCGCGATGTCGTACGCCACCGCTCCACGGCCGTCCAGGCGCTGCGCCAGGGCCTGCTGGAGCGCGGCTATCTCGAGGTCGAGACGCCGATGCTGCAGCAGATCCACGGCGGCGCCAACGCCCGCCCCTTCACCACCCACATCAACGCCTACGACCTCGATCTCTATCTGCGGATCGCCCCCGAGCTCTATCTCAAGCGCTTGTGTGTGGGCGGTCTGGAGAAGGTCTTCGAGATGGGCCGCACCTTCCGCAACGAAGGCGTCTCCTACAAGCACAACCCCGAGTTCACGATGCTGGAGGCCTATCAGGCCTTCGCCGACTACGACGTGATGCTCGATCTGACCCGCGAGCTGATCCAGGGCGCGGCCACCGCCGCCTTCGGCGCCCCGATCGCGCACAAGGCGGGCCCGGACGGCAAGTTGGTAGAGCACGACATCTCCGGCGTCTGGCCGGTCAGGACGCTGTACGGAGCGGTGTCCGACGCGCTCGGCGAGGAGGTCGACGCCGACACCGACGAGGCCGTGCTGCGCAGACTGTGCGACCGGGTGGGTGTGCCGCACATCCCGGACGACACCCGCGGCGACGTGGTCCTCAAGATGTACGAGCGCCTCGTCGAGGAGCGGACGAAGCTGCCCACCTTCTACAAGGACTTCCCGACCGACGTCTCCCCGCTCACCCGCCAGCACCGCCGTGACCCGCGCCTGGCCGAACGCTGGGACCTGGTCGCCTTCGGGACCGAACTGGGCACCGCCTACTCGGAGTTGACCGACCCGGTCGAGCAGCGGCGCCGGCTCACCGCGCAGTCCCTGCTGGCCGCGGGCGGCGACCCGGAGGCCATGGAGATCGACGAGGACTTCCTGGACGCGCTGGAGTACGCGATGCCGCCGACCGGCGGTCTCGGCATCGGGGTCGACCGGCTCGTCATGTTCCTCACCGGGCTGACCATCCGCGAGACACTGCCCTTCCCGCTCGTGCGCCGCAACTGACGCGCCCGCGCGCGCTCCCGGGTTGCTCCCATCGGGTGCTTTCACCCGCCCGAACGGTGTGGGTGAGGTGCCAGGGGCCCCGACCGTGCGAGCAGTTAGTCATGAAATCTGATCAGATGCTCCCGAGCCGTCGATCGGTACTCCGTATCGCGGCCTGCCTCGGCGCGGCCGCCACCACCGGGACGCTCTTCACCGAGCTGGGCCGGAGCCCCGACGGGGCGGCAGCCCCGGGCCCGGCAGCGGGCGCCCAGCCCGCCGCCGCGGGCCCGCCGGTGAGGGAGTCGGCGTACCGGTTGCAGCCCATGACGGCGGACGTCCCACCGCGATTCCGCCGTGCGCTGCCGCCCGTGCGCACCAGACCCTTCGAGCGGTTTCGGGCGCCGGGCCGCAGCCTGGTGCTCACCTTCGACGACGGGCCTGATCCCCGCTACACGCCGGGCATTCTGAGCACCCTGCGCCAGTACCACGTGAGCGCGATGTTCTTCGTCTGCGGCTCGATGGCCGCCGACAACCGCGAACTGCTGCGCCAGATTGCCCACGACGGACACATTGTGGGCAACCACACCTGGTCCCACCCACTGATCCCCGGGCTCCCGCCCTCGAAGATCCGCAGCGAACTGAGCCGCACCAGCGAGCTTGTCGAGCAGACCCTGGGCGCCGCGCCGCTGTGGTACCGCGCCCCGTACGGAGCCTGGAACAAGCTCTCCTTCGAAATCGGCGCGGAACTCGGCATGGAGCCCTTGGGCTGGACCCTCGACTCGCGCGACTGGACCGAGCCGGGCACGGCGTCCATCGTCCGCAGGGTGCTCGGCGGCGTGGCGCCGGGCGTCGTGATCCTCTCGCACGACGCGGGCGGCAACCGTTCGCAGAGCGTCGCTGCTCTGCGCCGCTATCTGCCCGAACTGCTGGACGCTGGATACAGCATCACCGTGCCGCACCGCTGATCAGCAGCAGCAGCAGCGAGCGGCGGCGGACTGGCAGCGGACTGGCGGGCCGGCTCATCCGGGCCCGGATCAGCGGACCTTGACCATCCGGGCGAAGACGACGACATTGCCGTCGTAGCCGCGGCCCTTCGAATAGCCGCCGCCGCAGGTGATCACGCGCAGTTCGGCATATCCCGTGTCGCCGTAGACATGGGCACCGGGGAAGTTCGCCTTGGAGAACACCTCGACTCCGTACACCTCGAAGACCGCGGCCTTCCCGTCGAAGCGGGCGACCTCGATGTGCTCGCCCTTCTCGATGGAGCCGAGCCCGTAGAAGACCGCGGGCCCCGACAGGTTGTCGACATGGCCGACCACGACCGCGGTGCCGCGCTGGCCCGGGGAGATGCCGTTCTGGTACCAGCCCGCGATATTGGGGTCCTGGGGCGGCGGTGCCTCGATCCAGCCGTCGGAGTCCAGGCCCACGTTCATGACCGGCGCGTCGACCTTGATCGCAGGGATGCGCACGCGTTCCGCGGGTGCGTACGGCAGTGTCTGAGCGGCGACCAGCGGGGCGAAGGTCTCGCCGGGGCGGCTCTGCGAGGCGGCGGCCGCCGGCTGGGGCGGGCCCAGGCCCACGTCGACGCCATTCCTCATCATCGCCAACCCGGTGAGCATGACAAGAGCCAGTACGCCCCAGGGCGAGCGTTTCCTCGACTCCGAGCCGCTGTACAACTCGCCCATGACACTCCCTTTTCGTAGGCCCTGTACGCACGCTAAGTGAGCGCAGGGGGACCGGCGAGGAGGGAGGGGCGAACGGGTGGCGGGCCGGGTGGCGCTGGCCCATCCGACGTATTTGTCGGATAAAAATTCTGACGGTCCGTGACCTGGGACTCCGTCAGATCTCCCGGCGTGTCGTCGGCGTGTCGCTCACCGGAAGGGACCAATTCCGAAATGCGGTGGTTGTCCCGCCCGGTGAGGGTTCGTCGTGGAAGACGTACTCGTCGAATCTCCCGGAGCGCCGCTTTGGGGCGTCTTCCACAGGAGGTTCTACGATGCGTGCATCACGCGCTCTCGCAGTGGCCGCGGCCGCCATCGCGGCCGTCGGGCTCTCTGCCCCGATGGCCGCCGCGGGCGGCGACGTCGGCCAAGGGGGTCAGAGTGGAAGAGGACAGGGGGGCGACGGCGGAGTCCAGGTCCTCTCCGTCAGCCCGGAGGCTGTCCACCAGGGCGGCACCCTGACCGTCACCGTCCGGGGTTGCAACCGCGGCGGAACGGTCACGTCCAACGCCTTCCCGCAGACCAATCTCTCCCAGCCCCGCAACGGCATCTCGACCGCCACCGCACGGGTCAACGACAACGCGGCGCCGGGACAGTACAACCTGGCCGTCAGGTGCAACGACAGCCAGAACGTGGCGACCGCGCAGTTCACCGTGCTGGCGGCCCGCGGCGCGATGGGCGGCCTCGGCGGCTCGGTCGGCCCGAGCGGCACCGAAATGGCGATCGGCGGCGGACTCGTCGCCACGGCGGCCGTCGGCGGTTCGCTCTTCATCGTCCGGCGCCGCCGCATGATCAGCGGAAAGGTCTGACCGGCCGAACCTCCCGGTAGGCCGTAACCGCCCGTCGCCCCGAGTCCTGGCCAGGACTCGGGGCGACGGGCGGTTAGGGGGTGTCCGCCGGACACCCCCCAGGGGTCGATCAGCGGTCAGGGGGCGGGCGGGTGTCAGTGCCGGCGGCTCTCGGCGCGCCTGCGTACGACGAAGATGGTGCCGGTGGCCGCGGCCACCACCAGCGCGGTGCCCGCGGCGAGTTCCCCGGCGTTCAGCCCGCCGATGCTGCCGCCGAGCCCGCCCCTGACACCCGCGGGCGCGGTGGAGGCGGACGTGGTCCTGATGGTCGGCGTGGACCGGCCGCCGCTGATGGTGAGGTTGAACGAGCCCGTGCCCTGCCCCGGGCAGTTGAACTGGACCGAGTACTGGGCGCCCGGGCGCGCGTCGAGGTCGACCGTGACCGTGGCCGAGGAGCCCGGGCTGATGCTGACGGTGTCGAAGACCCCGGAAGAGGCGGTGGAGGTCGTGTTGCACCCGCTGGCGGACAGGGTGACGCGGCCGCCCGGCGAGACGGTCGAGGGGGCGACGCTGAAGACGGGCGACGACGCCTGGCTGTCGGCGGCCATGGCGATGGGGGCGGTCAGGGCGAGTGAGGCCACTCCCAGCAGAGCGGCGGATGCGGCACGTTTCGCGCGCATGGTCAGTCCTCCGGGTCTCCGAGGAGCAGCTGCGGAACCTGTTTCCACAAAATGCGGGGAATGCACCTCGATGCCCGAAACGCTAGAAGCGGGGGTTACACCCCGCGATCGCTGTAGCGCGAATGGGGCACCCGTGTCCCCCGTGCGGCGGACGGCCAGGGGGTGTCGGGGCGTTGTCCGGGTCGGCGGATGAGAAAGGAGCGGCGCGGCGGCCCCGGCCCGGGGTGTACTGGGCGGCCGAGCCGTCCGTACAGACAGGGAGCGCAGGGTATGTCCGAGCTGTATCCGCCGATCGAGCCGTACGAGCAGGGGATGCTCGATGCCGGCGAGGGGCACCTCGTCCACTGGGAGGTCTGCGGCAACCCCGAGGGCAAACCCGCACTCGTCGTCCACGGCGGCCCGGGATCCGGATGTTCCACCGGCGTACGCAGCTACTTCGACCCGGACCGCTATCGCGTCGTCCTGTTCGACCAGCGAGGCTGCGGACGCAGCACACCGCACGCCGCCGACCCCGCGTCCGATCTGACCCACAACACCACCGGCCATCTCCTCGCCGACATGGAGCGCCTGCGCGAGCACCTCGGGATCGAGCGCTGGCTGCTCTTCGGCGGCTCGTGGGGTTCGACGCTGCTTCTCGCCTACGCCGAGCGGTATCCGCGGAGGGTCTCCCAGATCGTCGTCAACGGGGTCACCACGACCCGGCGGTCCGAGATCGACTGGCTCTACCGCGGCGTCGGACGGTTCTTCCCCGAGGCATGGGACCGCTTCCGCTCCTTCGCCCCGGTCGCCGGTGACGAGGTCAATCCGGTGGCCGCCTACGCGCGTCTGATGGCGGACCCCGACCCCCGCGTACGGGAGAGCGCCGCCGCCGAGTGGTGCCGGTGGGAGGACACCGTGCTGTCCATGGAACCCCAGGGCGTGCCCAGCCCCTACGGCGGCCGCCCGCCGGCCGCGCGGCTGGCGCTCGTACGGATCGCCTCCCACTACTTCGCGCACGGCGCCTGGCTGGAGGAGGGCGCCCTGCTGCGCGACGCCGGCCGGCTGAAGGGAATCCCGGGCGTGCTCTTCCACGGCCGGCTCGACCTGAGCAGCCCGCTCGACACCCCCTGGGAACTCACGCGCGCGTGGCCCGGCGCGGAACTCGTGGTTGTCGACGACGCCGGGCATCAGGGCAGCCGGTCGATGCGGGAGCAGGTGCGCGGAGCACTGGACCGGTTCGGCTCCCTGAGTGACTGAGTGACTGAGTGACTGAAGGAACCTGTGGGGCAGTTGAGATCAAGCCATTCCGTTGTGGGGTGAATTCCCCTGATGGAAGCGGGATTTCGACGATTCGCGTTCGCGACCTCGGATATTTTTCCCGACGCGTTGAACACATCCCGCCCCGCTGTCCGTACCTAGGGCCATGAACACGGCGCACCCAGGCGTCGCAACAGGTTCGATGGACTAACGGGAGTGGACATGAACACCTGGCGTAACGCCTCGCTCGCGGTGACTGCGGCGGCCGTACTCGCGCTGACGACGGCGTGCGGTCAGGAAAAGGGCACCGAGACCCCCAACGGCCAGGCCGTCGGCGCCGTCAATCCCGCCCAGCCCGGCAGCGGCGGCTACGGCTCCGACTACGGTGCCGATTCCGGCACCGCGGCCCAGGCGGCGGCCAAGCCCGCCGGCCAGCTGGCCGTGTGGGACAGCAAGGAGCTCGGCAAGGTCGTCACCGACAGCGCGGGCTTCACTCTCTACCGTTTCGACAAGGACACCGCCAGCCCGCCGAAGTCGAATTGCGAAGGCGAGTGCGCGAAGACCTGGCCCGTCGTGGCCGCCGGCGGTGCCTCGGCCGCTCCCGGCGTCGACCCCTCCCTGATCGGCGAGGTCACCCGGTCCGACGGCACCAAGCAGCTCACCATCGGCGGCTGGGCGATGTACCGCTACGCCAAGGACGCCAAGCCCGGTGACGCCAAGGGCCAGGGCGTGGGCGGCACGTGGTTCGCCTCCGCCCCCGACGGCAAGAAGGCCGCGGGCGGCGCCGGCGGTGGCTCGGACTCCGGCGAGGGCGGTTACGGCGACGGCGGCGAGGAAGCGGGCGGCGAGCAGGCGGATCTCGCGGGCCTCTCGGTCCGCAAGGACCCCAAGCTCGGCGAGATTGTCGTCGACAAGAACGGAATGACGGTCTACCGGTTCATGAAGGACTCGGCATGGCCGATGAAGACCGCCTGCACGGGTGACTGCCTCAAGAAGTGGCCGGTTGTCGCCCCTATGAACAAGAACGACACCGAGGGAATCCTCAAGAAGGGCTTTGTCACCTTCGACCGCCCGGACGGAATCAAGCAGCAGACCATCGACTGCTGGCCGATCTACACCTTCGCGGGCGACGCCAAGGCCGGTGACACCAACGGTCAGGGCGTTGGCGGCACCTGGTACGCGGTATCTCCCCAGGGCAAGCCGGTCGGAGCGCCCAAGTAGTCCCCACGCTGCGCCTCCGGCCCGGCCGGCCCGTCTCACGCCCCCCGCGTGCAGGCGGGCCGGTCGTTATGTCAACACCCGTGCGGAGCAACACGTGTGACCAAGAACGGACCGCTAATTTCCGTTTGGGCTCGCTCTCCAGGCGGGCGATCAGTAGCCTCGGCTCGAACACTGGCCATGGACATGGCCGAACTCCCCCGTGGCGACTTGTTGGAGACATCGATGGAGCGTCCCGCCTGGGCCCCGCACGGCATCGACATATCGGTGCCGAGCGTGTCCCGCATTTACGACTACTACCTGGGCGGTTCGCACAATTTCGAGGTCGACAGGGAAGCGGCCCGCAGGGCGATGGAGTTCATGCCGGGCCTGCCCAAGATCATGCAGGCGAACCGGGCGTTCATGCGCCGGGCCGTGAATTACGCGGTGAGCGAGGGCGTCACCCAGTTCCTCGACATCGGCTCCGGCATTCCGACCTTCGGTAATGTCCATGAGGTGGCGCAGCAGGCCAGCGCCGAGGCCAGGGTCGTCTACGTCGACCACGATCCGGTCGCCGTCGCGCACAGCCGGGCGGTCCTGGACGGCGACGAGCGCTCGGCCGTCGTCTCCGCCGATCTGCGCAAGCCGCAGCAGATACTCGACCACCCCGAGGTCGTCGGACTGCTCGACCTGGAGCGGCCGGTGGCGCTGCTCCTCGTCGCCGTACTGCACTTCGTCGAGGACGAGGACGACCCGTACAACGCCGTGGCCCTGCTGCGGGACGCGCTCGCGCCCGGCAGTCTCGTCGTCGTCACCCACGCCTCGTACGAAGGCATCCCGCTGTCCGAGGAGCAGGCGGGCGGTGCCGTGGGCGTCTACCGGAACATACGCAACCCGCTGATCATGCGCTCGCACGAGCAGATCACGCGGTTCTTCGAGGGGTACGAGATGGTCGAGCCCGGCCTGGTGTCCATGCCGCACTGGCGGCCCGACACCCCCACCGAGCAGGAGGACCCATATGCCTTCTCGGGCTTCGCAGGGGTGGGGCGCAAGGCGTGATGGCGCCGGCGCAGGCGGCGGGTTCCCCGGCGGACCCGGACAGCCTGGAGGACAGACTCCGCCGGTTCGCGACGATCTGGAGCCGTGCCGTGTTCCCGGTGACGGCCACCTCGCTGACCCGGCCCGAGGTCGAGGAGCATCTGCTGCCACTGGCACGGAAGTTGAGCCAGTCGCTGCACGCACGCCCCTTCGACCCGCAGAGCGCCCAGCGGATCGGGGCAGCCCTCATCGATGTCCACTGCACCCACCCGGAGGCGCTCAGCCGCACGCTCGGCGTCGTCGACGCCTATCTGGTGCTCTACTGCGGCAGCGGTGATCCCGAGCAGTCGGCCGAGGAGAGCCGGGCCCGCTGCGCGAAGCTGCAGCACGCGCTGGCCGCCGGCTTCGCCCAGGGGCTGCGCGAGCGCACCCTCGCCGAGCAGGAGGCCATCGCCCGCTCCTCGCTGCTGGCCCGCAGCGACGCCGTACAGGCGCTGCACGCGACCGAGGCCCGCTTCCGGGCGGTGTTCGAGGGAGCCGCGATCGGCATCGGGATCGCCGACCTCGAGGGCAATATCCTCGAGGTCAACGAGACCCTGACGAGGATGTTCGGCGGCCTCGAACACCATGTGCGCGGCCGGAAGGTGACCGAGTGGTCCCATCCCGAGGACAGGCCCCATGTCTGGGAGCTGTACCGGGAGTTGGTACGCGGCGAACGCGACGACTACCGCGTCGAGAAGCCGTTCTTCCGCAATGACGGCACCGTGCTCTGGACCAATCTGACGGTCTCTCTGCTGCGGGACGCCGAGGGCAAGCCGCAGTACCAGCTGGCGCTGATGGAGGACACCACGGAACGTCGGCTGCTCAACCTGCGGCTGCGCTACGAGGCCACGCACGACGCCCTGACCGGGCTGCCCAACCGGACGCTCTTCTTCGAACGGCTGGAGAAGGCCCTGTCCGGCGGCGAGGGCTCACGCTTCGGGCTCTGCTACCTCGATCTCGACGGATTCAAGGCGATCAACGACAGCCTCGGCCACGCGGCGGGCGACCGGCTCCTTGTGGAGGTCGCCGACCGGCTGCAGAGCTGCGCCACCGCGCAGGGCGAGATGGTGGCCCGCCTCGGCGGCGACGAGTTCGTGGCGCTGACCACCGGACCCGATACGCAGATCGGTGTCGACGAGCTCGCGGGCCGTATTCTCGGCGCTCTCGCATCCCCGATCCGGGTCGACGGACGGGAGTTCACGGTCCGCGGAAGCATCGGCATCGTCGAGGGCCCCGCGGGCGAGCGCACCCCCGCCGAGGTGCTGCGCAGCGCCGACATCACGATGTACCGGGCCAAGTCCGCGGGCGGCAACCGCTTCGAGCTCGCCGATCCTGAGGCGGACGCCCGCGCGATCACCCGGCACGGTCTGACCACCGCGCTGCCCGCGGCTCTGGAGCGCGGTGAGTTCTTCATCGAGTACCAGCCGCTGGTGCATCTGGGCGACGGAAGCGTGCACGGTGCGGAGGCACTCGTACGCTGGTGCCATCCGCAGCACGGAGTGCTGGGACCGGACCAGTTCATTCCGCTCGCCGAGCACACCGGACTGATCGTGCCGCTGGGCCGCTGGGTGCTCCAAGAAGCCGTACGCCAGGCCAGATACTGGCAGGAGCGCCACTCCGACGGCGGTCCGCTGCGGATCAATGTGAACCTCTCGCCCGCGCAGCTGCACCACCCGGGCCTGGTCGCCGACACCGTCGACGTCCTCGAACGCTCCGGCCTCGAACCGGGCGCGCTGTGCCTGGAGGTGACCGAGTCCGCGCTGATCGGCGCGGACGAGGACTTGCTCAAGCCGCTGCGCCAACTCGCCGAGATGGGCGTGGACATAGCGCTCGACGACTTCGGTACGGGGTACTCGAACCTGGCGAACCTGCGCCGGCTGCCGGTGAGCGTCCTCAAACTCGACCGCTCCTTCACCCAGGGAATGCAGCGCCATCCGGCCGACCCCGTCGACCTGAAAATCGTCGAGGGGATCGTCTCGCTGGCGCACAGCCTGGAACTCGCGGTCACGGTCGAGGGGGTGGAGACGGGCGCGCAGGCGGAGCAGCTGCGGGAGCTCGGCTGCGACACCGCTCAGGGCTGGTACTACGCGCGCCCGGGCCCGCCGGACAAGCTGCACGCGCTGTCTCTGGCGGACGCGGTGTGACCGGCCAGTCCGGTAGCCATAACTGGGGGCCGTAGCTAACGCACCGCCGCCCGCGAGCCGAGCAGTACCCGCTGGAGCTCGCGGGCCGCCCGCGGCGGCGCCACGTCGCTGCGGTGCGCGAGCGCGATCGTACGGCGCAGTCCCGGCCGGGCGAGCGGTGTGACCCGCAGGTCGCGGCCGGCCCGGTCGGCGACCATGCTCGGCACCACCGCGATGCCGAGCCCCGCCCGTACGAAACCGAGCACCGCGTCCATCTCGCCGCCCTCCACGGTGAAGCCCGGCTCGAAGCCCTCCGCGCGGCACGCGGCGACCGTCAGCTCGCGCAGGTCGTAGCCGTGCCGGAACATCACCAGCGGCTGATCGCGCAGATCGGCGATCCGCACCGGGCTCCGCGGTCCGGGCACCGATGCGGACGACACCACCACCAGGTCCTCGCGCAGCAGCTCGACCGTGGTCAGCGCGGGTGAGGCGGGCGGCAGCGGCAGCACGATCAGGGCCAGATCGAGAGAGCCGCGCGCCAGCTCCCGTACGAGATCGTGCGAACCGCTCTCCTCGATCAGCAGCTCGATGCCCGGATGCAGATCGTGGAAGGCGCGCAGCACATCGGGGAGCAGCCCGGTGCAGAGGCTGGGTGTCGCGCCGAGCCTGACCCTGCCGCGGCGCAGCTGCACCAGCTCCTGCACCTCGTGCCGGGCGGTGTCGGCGTCGGCGAGGATCCGGCGGGCCAGTGGCAACAGCGCCTCGCCCGCGTCCGTGAGCGCGATATTGCCGCGGGCCCGGCTGAACAGCTCGGCGCCCAGCTCCTTCTCCAGCGCCCTGATCTGCTGGGAGAGCGACGGCTGGGAGACATGGACGCGCTCGGCGGCTTGGGTGAAGTGCCGGGTCTCGGCGACCGCCACAAAATAGAGAAGCTGCTGGAACTGCATGGCTTCTACGATAGGCCAGGGCTATGGAGATGAGCCGGATCATGTCTTGGACCTCTTGAGTGTCCCGGCCCTAGCGTTCCCGGTATGGCTCTGGCAACGCGGACGGATCGAAAACCGTCGCCCACGCGCACCTTCTGGGGATCGACGGTCGGCAAGAAGACGGTGATGGCCGTGAGCGGCCTGATCATGCTCGGCTATCTGGTCGCGCATGTGATGGGCAACCTCAAGGTCTTCTTCGGAGCGGGGGAGTTCAACGCCTACGGCCACTGGCTGCGCACCATGGGCGAACCTGTACTGCACTACTCGTGGGGTCTGTGGATCGTCCGCATCGTGCTGCTGGCGGCCGTCGTGGGGCACGCGGTCTCGGCGTACCAGCTCAGCAGGCAGGACCTCCGGGCCCGGCCGGTGCAGTACGCGCACAAGCGGCGCAGGGCCAGTTACGCCACCCGCACCATGCGCTGGGGCGGGATCATCCTGGCGCTGTTCATCGTCTGGCACCTGCTCGACCTGACGACTCTGACGGTGAACGAGAACGCGGCGCCTGGCCATCCGTACGAGAACGTCGTTGCGACCTTCTCTACCTGGTACGGCAACGTCATCTACATCGTCGCGATGCTCGCCGTCGGACTGCACGTCCGCCACGGCTTCTGGAGCGCCGCCCAGACCCTCGGTGTCGGCAACGCCACCCGCGACCGCACGCTCAAGACCGTCGCCAATGTCCTCGCGATGGTCCTCACCGCTGGGTTCATCTCCGTACCGGTCGCCGTCATGACAGGAGTGGTGGGCTGACATGAGCCTTCTCAACTACACGGTCGGCGCTCCCCTCGCCGACACCAAGGCGCCCGAAGGGCCCGTCGCCGAGCGCTGGGACCGTCGGCGCTTCGAGGCCCGGCTGGTCAACCCGGCCAACCGCCGCAAGCACACCGTCATCGTCGTCGGCACCGGCCTCGCGGGCGGCGCCGCGGGCGCGACACTGGCCGAACAGGGCTACCACGTCGAGCAGTTCTGCTACCAGGACTCCCCGCGCCGGGCCCACTCCATCGCAGCCCAGGGCGGCATCAACGCGGCCAAGAACTACCGCAACGACGGTGACTCGATCCACCGTCTCTTCTACGACACCGTCAAGGGCGGCGACTTCCGCGCCCGCGAGTCCAACGTGCACCGGCTCGCCCAGATCTCGGTCGAGATCATCGACCAGTGCGTGGCCCAGGGCGTGCCGTTCGCCCGGGAGTACGGCGGACTGCTCGACACCCGCTCCTTCGGCGGCGTCCAGGTCTCCCGTACCTTCTACGCCCGCGGCCAGACCGGTCAGCAGCTCCTGCTCGGCGCCTACCAGGCCCTGTCGCGGCAGATCGCCGCAGGCACCGTGACCATGCACGCCCGTACCGAAATGCTCGATCTCATCGTCGTCGACGGGCGGGCCCGCGGCATCGTCGCCCGCGATCTGGTCACCGGGAAGATCTCCAGCCACTTCGCCGACGCGGTGGTCCTGGCCTCCGGCGGCTACGGCAACGTCTTCTATCTGTCGACCAACGCCATGAACTCCAACGCCACCGCCATCTGGCGCGCCCACCGGCGCGGCGCGTACTTCGCCAATCCCTGCTTCACCCAGATCCACCCGACCTGCATCCCGCGCACCGGCGACCACCAGTCCAAGCTGACCCTGATGAGCGAGTCGCTGCGCAACGACGGCCGCATCTGGGTGCCCGCGGCGAAGGGCGAGGGCAGGCCGCCGAACGAGATCCCCGAGGACGAGCGCGACTACTACCTGGAGCGGATCTACCCGTCCTTCGGCAATCTCGTCCCCCGCGACATCGCCTCGCGCGCCGCGAAGAACGTCTGCGACGAGTGCCGCGGCGTGGGACCCGGCGGGCAGGGCGTCTATCTGGACTTCGCGGACGCGATCTCGCGTATGGGCCGCAAGGCGGTGGAGGAGAAGTACGGAAACCTCTTCGACATGTACGAGCGGATCACCGCCGAGAATCCGTACGAGGTGCCGATGCGGATCTATCCCGCCGTGCACTACACGATGGGCGGGCTCTGGGTCGACTACGACCTGCAGACCACCGTCCCGGGGCTCTTCGCGATCGGCGAGGCCAACTTCTCCGACCACGGCGCGAACCGGCTGGGAGCGTCCGCGCTGATGCAGGGCCTGGCGGACGGGTACTTCGTCCTGCCGTCCACCATCAACGACTATCTCGCCCGCAACCCGCACACCGAGAGCGTCGACGCCTCGCACCCGGTGGTGGCAGAGGTGCTCGCGGAGACCGAGGACCGGCTGAACCTGCTGCTCGCGGTCGACGGCGACCGCACGCCCGACTCCTTCCACCGCGAACTGGGCGCACTCATGTGGGAGTTCTGCGGAATGGCGCGTACGGACGCGGGCCTGCGCAAGGCTCTGGAGCGCATCCCGCAGATCCGCGAGGAGTTCTGGCGCCGCATCAAGGTGCCCGGCACCGGGCTGGGGGTCCCCCCAGCGAAGCGAGGGGGAGAGTTCAACCAGTCGCTGGAGAAGGCCAACCGCGTCGTCGACTATCTGGAGCTCGCCGAGCTGATGTGCCTCGACGCACTGCACCGCTCCGAGTCCTGCGGCGGCCACTTCCGCGAGGAGTCCCAGACGCCGGACGGTGAGGCGGCGCGGAGGGACGAGGAGTTCTCGTACGTGGCTGCCTGGGAATTTCGGGGGTCCGGGGGTCGTCCGCCGGGGGAGCACAGCGCCGGGGAAGCCCCCGTTCTGCACAGGGAAGACCTGGTCTTCGAGTACGTCCACCCCACCCAGCGGAGCTACGCATGAAGCTCAAACTGCGCGTCTGGCGCCAGCGGAACGCCGAAGCGCCCGGCGCCATGGCCACGTACGAGGTCGACGGGATCTCCAAGGACATGTCCTTCCTGGAGATGCTCGACACCCTCAACGAGGAACTCATCCTTCGCGGAGAGGACCCCGTCGCCTTCGACCACGACTGCCGCGAGGGCATCTGCGGCGCGTGCAGCCTGGTCATCAACGGCGATGCGCACGGCCCCGAACGCACCACCACCTGCCAGCTCCACATGCGGTCCTTCCAGGACGGCGACACGATCGACGTCGAGCCGTGGCGTGCCTCCGCGTTCCCGGTGGTCAAGGACCTGGTGGTGGACCGCAGCGCCTTCGACCGGATCATCCAGGCCGGCGGCTACATCACCGCCCCCACCGGCGCGGCACCCGAGGCCCATGCCACGCCCGTCCCCAAGCCGGACGCCGACTTCGCCTTCGAGCACGCCGAGTGCATCGGCTGCGGCGCGTGCGTGGCGGCCTGCCCCAACGGCTCGGCGATGCTCTTCACTTCGGCGAAGATCAACCATCTCAATGTGCTGCCCCAGGGCGCGCCCGAGCGCGAGACGCGCGTGCTCGACATGGTCGCCACGATGGACGAGGAGGGCTTCGGCGGCTGCACCCTGACCGGCGAATGCGCCACGGCCTGCCCGAAGGGGATCCCGTTGCCGTCCATTGCCGCGATGAACAAGGAGTGGCTGCGGGCGAGCCGGAAGGCCCGCCGCTGAGCCATGAGATCCGGACAGCTTCCCGGTGTGAGGCCGCGCACGTCTTCCCGACGTGAGCAACAAACTCTTCACGTAACTGTCACATCCGCCGCAGAATTTACGTCTCTGGCGGCAACGGGACGCGCAGACAGCAAGATCAACCTTGTTCAACGCTGCACTGCGTATCGCGACATGTCCGCATAGCAGCGAACCAATTCCCGGAGATTTCCCCGGAGTTCGGGTGAACCGGTAGGCATGGAGCCGGGTCACGGGCGCCGACCACGCCCGTGACCGACCGAACCGAACCACCGAAACATCTGGGGGTATTTGCCATGCCTGAACTCACCCGCCGACGCGCCCTGGGCGCCGTCGCAGGAGCGGCCGCCGCCGTGGCCGTAGCGGGCACCACGGCCGCTGCCGCGCGGACCGGGCGGACCGTCTCCGGCCACTCGGCCGAACCGGCCTCGTTCGACGAGGTCTTCCAGGGCCGCCGTATACAAGGCGCGCCCTCCGAGGCGAGCGGGCATCACGGAGGCGGACACCACGGAGGCGGACACCACGGAGGCGGACATCACGGAGGCGGACACGGGGGCGGCTTCGCCGTACACATCGACGGCGAAGAACTGCATGTGATGCGCAACGCCGACGGCACCTGGATCAGCGTCGTCAACCACTACGAGACGTTCGCCACGCCCCGCGCGGTGGCCCGCGCCGCCGTTGCCGAACTCCAGGGCGCCGCCCTCGTCCCGCTCGTCACCACCTGATCCAGGAGCCCGCACCGTCATGACCGTACGCAAGAACCAGGCGCAGCTCACCGCCACCGAGAAGCGCCGCTTCGTCGACGCGCTGCTCGAACTCAAGCGCAATGGGCAGTACGACACCTTCGTCACCACCCACAACGCCTTCATCATGGGCGACACCGACAACGGCGAGCGCGTCGGCCACCGCTCGCCCTCCTTCCTGCCCTGGCACCGCAGGTTCCTCATACAGTTCGAGCAGCAGCTCCAGGCCGTGGACCCCTCCGTGGCGCTCCCGTACTGGGACTGGACCGCCGACCGCACCGCCGCCTCCTCGCTCTGGGCGGCCGACTTCCTCGGCGGCACCGGGCGCAGCAGGGACGGCCGGGTGACGGACGGCCCGTTCGCCTTCGCGGCCGGCAAATGGCCGGTGAGCATACGCGTGGACGGCCGCGGCTATCTGCGCCGGGACCTCGGCGCCGGGGGCCGTCAGCTCCCGACCCGGGCCGAGGTGGACTCCGTACTCGGCATGGCCACCTATGACGCTCCGCCGTGGAACAGCGCCTCGGACGGCTTCCGTAATCACCTGGAAGGCTGGCGCGGCGTCAATCTGCACAACCGGGTGCATGTCTGGGTCGGCGGCCAGATGGCCACCGGAGTCTCGCCCAACGACCCGGTGTTCTGGATGCATCACGCCTTCATCGACAAGCTCTGGGCCGAGTGGCAGACACGTCACCCCGACTCGACCTATCTCCCGGCCGCCGGCACGCCCAATGTCGTCGATCTGCAGGAGACCATGCGCCCCTGGAACGACGTGACCCCGGCCGACATGCTGGATCACACCCGCCACTACACCTTCGACACGGCGGCGTAGGCGCTACAGCGCACAAACGGGTCGTGAGGGCTGTGACAGCGGACGACTGTTCGCGCCGGTCAGCCCCGCGATCCGGGCGAGCCCGCGGAAGGAGTCCAGCAGGGCCTCACGGTCGTACGTACTCGTCGTGACCAGCACTTCGTCGGCGCCACTGTCCTTGACGACCTTCTCCAGCGCGTCCGTGACCTGCTCCTCGGTGCCCGCGATGTGGCCGCCGAGCCCGGACTCGTAGAACTGGCGCTCCCGGGCCGTCATCGTCAGCGCGTCGATCCGCTCCGGCGGGGCGAGCGGCGGGAAGACGCCGTGCGTCCGGGAGTACGCCAGCGACCAGGCCTCCGGCTTCAGCAGCCGGTGCGCCTCCCGCTCCGTGGCGGCGACGACGACCGTGCCCGAGACGACTACGTACGGCCGCTCGGACCAGGTGGACGGCCGGAAGTCCCGGCGGTAGCGGTCGATGGCCGCGAGTATCCGGTCGCGGCCCCGTATGTCGCCGATGACCAGCGGCAGGCCGGCGGCGGCTGCGATCTGTGCTCTTTGGCCGGTGGCCAGCAGATACGGCGGGACCCGCAGGCCCTCCGCGGGGCGGGCGTGCACCTGCGGATGCGCCGTCTGCCGGCCGTCGAACCAGCCGAGCAGTTCTTCCAGCTGCCCGGAGAAGTCCTCGGCGTCCTGCTTGTCCCGGCCCAGGGCCTTGCGAATGCCGTCCGTGAAGCCCACCGAGCGGCCGAGACCCATGTCGATCCGGCCGGGGAAGAGCGCTTCGAGTACCCCGAACTGCTCGGCCACGACCAGCGGTTGATGGTTCGGGAGCATCACTCCGCCCGTGCCGACACGGATCGTCGAGGTCGCGGCGGCGACCGCGGCCGCGAGAACAGTCGGCGCGGAGCCCGCCACTCCGGGGACGCTGTGGTGCTCGGACACCCAGAAGCGGTGGTATCCCAGCGCTTCCAGCTCCTGGGCGAGCCGCACCGTGTCCCGCAGGGCCGCAGGCCCGTCGTGCCCCTCGCGGATGCGGGAACGGTCCAGTACGGAGAGGCGGGTCGACTCGATCAATGCGCTCACACAGGATTCAACGTCCGCGCCGCGCGAGGATTCCCCAGGCGCATGGATCACGAGCGGCGAGGGCCGCACCTGAGGGTCCGTACGGGTGAGCCCTCAGGCACCCGGATGTCCGTGCGGCCGGCCTGTCAGCTGCCGTCCTCGAGCCGGAATCCGACCTTGAGCCCGACCTGCCAGTGCTGGATCTGCCCGTCGACGATCTGGCCGCGGACCTCGGTCATCTCGAACCAGTCCAGAGCGCGGAGGGTCTGGGACGCCCGGTGGATGCCGTTGCGGATGGCCTGGTCGATGCCGTCGGGCGAGGTGCCGACGATCTCGGTGACCCGGTAGGTGTGATTCGACATGTGTGTCGCACTCCTCTCGATGCGTTCACTCCACGGTGCCCCACCGGGAGGCGGCGCGCGAGGCGTCGGGACCGGACGGTCGTCCGGGGCCGTGCCGAGCGCCGTCCCGGCCTGGCGGTGGAGCGACCGGTCGGCGCCGAGTCCGGGGCTGAGGGTGCGCTCGGAGGGATCGCGTCGCCGGACGCCGGTCCTCGGCGAGAACGAGGCTTCGAGCATGGTTTCCGCCCGCCTGCTTCTCGTCTTCGCAGGTCAGAACTGTTTCAAGGTGATGCACCGTCAGGTGAAGACGTGATTGCCGCTGCTGAAACATCGCCTCGGCGTGTTGTGCAGTCCAACGAGTGATATTCCGGCCTTCGCCACTCGAAGGGCCCAGGGTCTCCCTCGATTGCGGTGGTGTCGACTGGTGCTGAGCCGTGATCGGGCTGACGGTGGATCATGTCGTACTGCGATCCGATGAGCCGACGAAGTGTCAGCCTTCGCAGCGCGGCGAAAGGAAAGTGCCCCATGCGCTCTGCCCGCACACTGTTCGCCTCGGCCGCCGTGACGGCGGTCCTCGCCATCACCGCGCCCGCTGCGAATGCCATCACGTTGGACGAGGACTACGGGCAAGACAGCTCCTCCTCCAGCAGCGGCTACGGCAAGACCGGCAAGCAGGACTCCACCGCGCAGGACTCCACCACGGAAGACTCCTCCACCGCGGCCGACCCGTCGGCGAAGAAGGAGTCCTGGAAGAAGGAGTCGGCGACCGGAGACTCCGCGACGACCGGGGACTCCGCGACGACCGGAGAGTCGGCGACCGGAGACTCCGCGACGACCGGCGAGTCGAAGAAGGAGTCCTGGAAGAAGGAGTCGGCGACGACCGGAGAGTCGGCGACCACCACCGAAGAGTCGGCGACCGCCACTGAGGAGTCGGCGACGACCGAGGCGCCGGCGAAGAAGGAAGCCTGGAAGAAGGACAAGCCGTGGGGCGGTGTCCACACCGGTGGTGGCGCCCTGGCCAAGCTCGTGGCCGAGGACTGGGGTCAGGACAGCGGCTCCTCCTCGGAGAGCGGCAGCTCCTGGAAGAAGGAGAAGCCGGCGGGCGGCGTCCACGCCGGTGGCGGCGGTCTGGCCGAGTCCGGTGGCGGCCTGGCCGCAGGCTCCCTCCTGCTGCTCGGCGGCATCGGCTTCGGTGCGTACACGCTGCGCCGCCGCAACGCGACGAGTGGCGCGGTGGCTTGATAGCCCGGGCCACCCGTAGTCACTTCCCGCCGCGGCCGCCGTCCTTCCCGGACGGTGGCCGCGGTGGCTGGTTCTCCCAGGGCTGGTTCTCAGAACACGCCCCAGCAACCCCCGCGCGGCCGCCCGCTCGCGACCCACCGGCCCACGTCCACGAAAGGCACGCCCCCATGGCCGCCCTGCAGTCCCCCGGCCCGAACCCGCCCGCCTCCGCATCCCGTTCCGTCGGCCGCTCGATGCTGTGGGCCATCGCCTCGATCGGGCTGGGCGTCATCGTCATCCTCAACTCCTCCGGATCCTCCGCGGACAGCGTTCCCGAGGTTCTTCCGGTGGTCGCTGCCCCGCCCACGTACGGCCCGGTCGCGCCGCCCGTCGGCGAGCTGGTGCTGCCCCATTCCGCGCCGAAGCGGCTCTCGATCCCACAGATCGGCGTCAACGCCCCCTTCACGACCCTGTCCATCGGCAAGTCCGGGCGGCTCGACGCACCGCCCGCCAACGACAGCAACCTGGTCGGCTGGTTCGCGGGAGGCGTCTCGCCCGGGGAGCGCGGCGCGGCGATTGTCGCGGGCCATGTCGACACCAAGACCGGCCCGGCCGTGTTCGTGCAGCTGCGTCTGCTCAAGCCCGGGGGCAAGGTCGCCATCACCCGCGAGGACGGCACGGTCGCCTCGTTCGTGGTCGACTCCGTCGAGAGCTTCAGCAAGGCGCGCTTCCCCAATGAGCGGGTCTACGCCGATACCCCGAACCCGCAGCTGCGTCTCATCACCTGTGGGGGCTCGTACGACCGAAAGAAGAAGGACTACACCGAGAATGTGGTGGTGTTCGCCCATCTCGACTCCGCGTAGCGCGCATGACCGGGCCGCCTGACGTGTCCTGGCACCTGCGGCGGGCGGTGCGCAAGGCCCCCAAGCGGATGCCGAAGCCCTCGCTCCTCACTGAACCGACGGCTCTCCTTACCCTGTGTGCCAGGTCCCCGGCACGCCATTCCCCGGCATTCAGCCGTCGCACATCCACACTCCGCCGGGCGGTCATGTCGAATCCAGCCAGCCACGGAAGAAGTAAGGAGCCGGGCCGCCGCACCCGCGGTCCGTCCCCTTCCGTCCGGCACAGGAGACCGTCATGCCCGCATCGCCAGCTGTCGTCGCCGCCCCACTCGCCGCCCCGCTCGCCGTCCCCGCGCAGCTCCCCACCCAGCTCGCCGCGCCCCTGCCCTCGCCCGCCCCCGGGCCTCTGCGTGAGGGGGACGAGCAGCGCTACGTCGTCTCGCTCGCCCGGGACGAGGAGGACGTACGGGCCGCGCAGCGCCTGCGGCACCAGGTGTTCGCCGGTGAGATGGGCGCCAGGCTGGAGGGGCCCGAGCCGGGTCTGGACATCGACGCCTTCGACGCGTACTGCGACCACCTCCTCGTGCGCGAGGCCGAGACCGGAGAGGTCGTCGGCACCTACCGCCTGCTGCCGCCCGACCGCGCCCGGGTCGCGGGCCGGCTCTACTCCGAGACCGAGTTCGACCTGGCCAGGCTCGCCCCCATCCGCGACGACCTCGTCGAGGTCGGCCGCTCCTGCGTCCACCCCCTGCACCGCAACGGCGCCGTCATCGCCCTCATCTGGGCCGGGCTCGCCCGCTACATGACCCGCACCGGCCACAACTGGCTGGCCGGCTGCTGCTCCATCCCGCTCGCGGACGGCGGCACCCTCGCCGCGGCCACCTGGGACACGGTGAAGGCCAAGAACCTCGCCCCCGAGGAGTACTGGGTCACCCCGCACAAGCTGTGGAACCCCGACTCCGTCGCCCGCCCCGAGGGCCGCACCGAGCTGCCCGCACTGCTCCGCGGCTATCTGCGGCTCGGCGCCTGGGTCTGCGGAGCGCCCGCCCACGACCCGGACTTCGGTGTCGCGGACCTCTATGTGCTGCTCTCGCTGCGCCGCACCAACCCGCGCTACCTGCGCCACTTCCTCTCCCTCGCCCCGGTGCGATGAGCGTCTGGCTGCCCAGCGCGCCCTGCACCCCGCGGGGCTGCGCGACCCATCACGGCCCGGCGGCCGGCTCGCTCAGGGCCGCCGCCCGGCTGCTCGCCGGCATCGCGACGGTCCTCGCCGGACTTCTGCTCGGGCCGGTGGTCGCGCTGCTCGCGGTGGTACTCGGAACCCGGTTCCGTCATCTGGCGACCCGCTGCTGGGCGCGTGCGGTGGTACGCGCCTTCGGCGTCCGCGTCCGGGTCGTCGGCGCGGGCCGGACGCCGAGCACCGTGGGATCCCTGGTCGTCGCCAACCACATCTCGTGGCTGGACATACCGCTGATCGCGGCGGCCCTGCCCGGACGGATGCTGGCCAAGAGCGAGGTCCGGCGCTGGCCGCTGCTCGGACCGCTGGCCGCTCGCGGCGGCACGTTCTTCCTGGAGCGCGACCGGCTGCGTACGCTGCCCGGCACCGTCCGCGAGATGGCGTCCGCGATGAACGGCGGCGCGCGCGTCATAGCCTTCCCCGAGGGCTCCACCTGGTGCGGCCGGGCCCAGGGCCGCTTCAGGCCCGCCGTCTTCCAGGCCGCACTGGACGCGGGCGCGGACGTCCAGCCCGTACGCATCAGCTATCTGCCCACCGGCGCCGCCGCCTTCGTCGGGGAGGACTCGCTGACCGCGTCCCTGTGGCGGGTCGTGGCGGCCGGCGGGCTCACCGCGGAGATCCGGCTGCTGCCGGCCATCCCCGCGGGGAGCTGCCCCGACCGCCGCTCACTGGCCCGCGCGGCTCAGCTGGCCGTCGCCAGAGAGAGTGCGAACCTGCCTTCCGTGTCCGTCCACCAGTTCGTCAGCTCGAGTTCCGCCGCAGCCAGTTCGGTCCGTACACCTTCCTGACGGAACTTCGCCGACACCTCCGTACGCATCTCCTCGCCCGCTTCGAACGGCACCACGAGATCCAGCTCGGGGATCTTCACGGTCAGTGCGGAGCGCGCCCGCAGCCGCATCTCGATCCACTCCTGCTCGCGGTCCCACAGCGCCACATGCTCGAAGTCGTCGGGGTCGACGTCCGCATCCAGCTCACGCGCGATGACGGACAGCACGTTCTTGTTGAACGCGGCCGTCACCCCGGCCGCGTCGTCGTACGCCCGCACCAGCACGTTCTCGTCCTTCACCAGATCCGTGCCGAGCAGCAGCGCGTCGCCGGGGTCCATCATCGAGCGCACGGAGTGCAGGAACGCCGCGCGCTCCTCGGGCAGCAGATTGCCGATTGTGCCCCCGAGGAAGGCGATGAGCCGCGGTCCCGGGGTGCCGGGCAGGGACAGACCGTGGGTGAAGTCGGCGATCAGGGCATGGACATTGAGCGAGGGCCGCTCGGCGAGCAGCGCCTCGGCCGCGCCGGTCAGCGCGCTCTCGCTCACGTCGACCGGCACATACGTGTGCAGCTGCGGCAGCTCGTCCAGCAGATGCCGGGTCTTCTCCGAGGAGCCCGAGCCCAGCTCCACGAGGGTGCGCGCCCCGGTCGCCGCGGCGATCTCGGTCGAGCGGGCGAGCAGGATCTCGCGCTCGGCGCGGGTCGGGTAGTACTCGGGGAGCCGGGTGATCTCCTCGAAGAGCTCGCTGCCGCGGGCGTCGTAGAACCACTTGGGCGGCAGCGTCTTGGGCGTACGGGTCAGACCGTGCAGCACGTCCGCGCGCAGAGCGGCGTCGGTGGCGTCCTCGGGCAGGGTTCGGGTCAGCAGGAACGGGCTCACGCGGGTGGCTCCTTGAGCGGGGTCAGAAGGACATCGGTGCGGGTCGCCGCCAGCAGGGTGCGGTCGGGGACCTCGCGCCAGTGCGGATCGTCGTCGTAAGGCTCCGAGGCGACGACCGTGCGGCGCCCGGGCTCGGCCAGATACCAGAGCGTGTCGCCCCACGCGGTGGCCGCGACGGTCTCTCCGTCGGTGAGAAGCAGATTGAGCCGGGAGCCCGGCGCGGCCTCGCCGACCTCGCGGACCGTGTCGGCCAGCGCCTGGCCGAGCTCGTCGCCTTCGCGCAGCCGGTGCAGCACCAGCGCCCACACCAGCGCGGAGTCGCAGCGTGCCTCCAGCGACAGCAGCTCGGCCGCGGGCAGGGTCAGGGCGAGCGGGGCCAGCGAGCCGGGCCAGCCCGTGACCGCGCCGTTGTGGCTGAACAGCCAGGGCCCGGCCGCGAACGGCGCGGCCGCCGCCTCACCGTCCGCGCCCGCCTCGGTGGCGTCGCGGACGGCGGCGAGCAGGGCGCCGCTGCGGACCACGCGGGCGAGATCGGCGAAGGAAAGGTCGGCCCAGATGGGGCCCGGGCGCCGGTACCGGGCGGGGACCGGGTCGCCCTCGGCGTACCAGCCGACGCCGAAGCCGTCGGCGTTGACGGTTCCGTGCCGCTGGTGACGCGGCGCCCAGGACTGCCTGAACAGCCCGTGCGCGGGCTCGATGAGCAGCTGCCGAAGCGGCAGCGGCGGGCCGAGAAAGGCGATATGGCGGCACATCAGGCCGACTCCTCCCGCACGTGTGCGTCCCGTGCCGTACGGAAGCCGGAGAAGATCTGACGGCGCACCGGAAGGTCCCAGTTGCGGAAGGTGCCGCGGCAGGCCACCTGGTCGACGGCGAACGACCCGCCGCGCAGCACCTTGTGCGCGCTGCCGAAGAACACCTCGGAGTACTCGCGGTACGGGAAGGCCGCGAAGCCCGGGTAGGGCAGGAAGTCGCTCGCCGTCCACTCCCACACATCGCCGATCAACTGCCGTATCCCGAGCGGCGATTCTCCCTCCGGATAACTGCCGACCGGGGCGGGCCGCAGATGGCGCTGACCGAGGTTGGCGTACGAGGGCTTCGGATCCTCGTCGCCCCACGGGAAGCGGCGCGAGCGGCCCGAGTCGGGATCGTGGCGGGCGGCCTTCTCCCACTCCTCCTCGGTGGGCAGCCGCCGCCCCGCCTGGCGGGCGTACGCATCGGCTTCGTACCAGCTGACATGCAGCACCGGCTCGTCCGCGGGCACCGGCTCGGTCACGCCGAAGCGGCGGCGCAGCCACTGGCCGCCCTCGCGGCGCCAGAACAGCGGCGCGGCGATGTCGTGCCGGCGGATCTGTTCCCAGCCCTCGGCCGCCCACCAGCGGGGATCGGTATAGCCGCCGTCCTCGATGAAGGCCTGGTAGGCGCCGCAGGTCACGGGCACGGTGTCGATGAAGAACCCCGGAACGACCCGCTGGTGCGCGGGCCGTTCGTTGTCCAGCGCCCAGGGCTCGGTCGATGTACCCATCGTGAACGGGCCGCCCGGGACCAGGACTTCGGCGGGCAGGCCCTGCGCGCTGCCGGCCGGCGGCTCGGGCGCGGTGAGGGCCGCGGGCCCCTTGCGCAGCTGATGCGTGATCAGCATCGTCTCGTCGTGCTGCTGCTCGTGCTGGGCGATCATCCCGAAGGCGAAGGCGGCGTCGAGAAGCGGCCGGCCCTCCAGCGGGGTGCTCTCCAGGACGTCCAGGACCCTGCCGCGCACATCGGAGGCGTACGCGCGCGCCTCGGCCGGGGCGAGCAGCGGCAGCGTGGGCCGCAGGGCCCGCGGATGCTCGAAGGCGTCGTAGACGGAGTCGATCTCGGGGCGCAGCGCCTCACGTCCGGCGACGGTGCGCAGCAGCCACTGCTCCTCCTGGTTGCCGATATGGGCCAGGTCCCACACCAGCGGGGACATCAACGGCGAATGCTGGGCGGTCAGTTCATGGTCGTCGACGCACGAGGTGAGCGTGGCCGTACGGGCTCGGGCGGCGGTCAGCGCGTCCAGGGCGCGGAGCCGGAGGTCTTCGGTCATCTGATCGGTTCCTTCCCGAGGGAGGGGATGCGCAGCTCGTCGGCAGGACATCGACCCCGCAGGACGTAGTGCTCGTTGAATGCGGCGACGGCGTCCTGTACGGCGGAGGACGCGCCGATGCGGGGGAGCGCCTCCAGGGCGACGGCGAAGCAGGTTGTGGCGGCGGCGTGCAGTTCGGGATCGGCCAGTCCGTGCCGTGCGGCGTTGGTCCACAGCGGATTGCGCGGCGCGGGCCGCGAACCTGCGTACTCCGCCAGTGGTTTCACGACGCGGTAGACCGTCTCGGCGGCCTCGGGGTCGTCGAACAGCGCCGTGGTGACCGCGAGCGGCACCATCCAGCCGTCGTCGCCCGGCTGCGCGTCGATCATGCGCAGTTCGAGATGGCCCCGTGGCCGCACGGGCGGGAAGAGGGTGGTCAGGTGGTAGTCGAGATCCTGCCGGGTCGGCGGGCGTACGACGCCGGAGCGTATCCACTGACGGAAGGTGAGCCCGTCGGGCAGCTCCCACGGGTCGCCGTCCCCCCGTATGCACATCACCGGTGCGTCCAGGGCGTGCGCGGTCCAGGCGGAGCGCGGTTCCACGCCGAGGGGCGGCGCGAGCGGCCGTACGGCATCGAGCGAGGACCATACGGCCTGCCGGGTCGAGCGCCAGCCGGTGTAACGCCCGCCCTGTACGGGCGAGTTGGCGAACGACGCCATCAACACCGCGCCGAGCAGGTGCGCGAGCTGCCAGCGACGACCGTGCCCGAGCGGGCCCGGCTCCTCGGCACCGGCGTCAAGGCACACCTGGACCGAGGCGGAACTGCACATCATGGCGCGGCCGGACGCACCTGTCCGGTCGAAGTACGCCTCCATGGCGTCATAGCGGGGTTCGTGGAGCAGCCTGCGCGGCGGATTGAGGGGATCGAGCCCGATTCCGCTGAGAGTGAGGCCTGCCGGGCGGAGCGCGGTGCGTACGGCGTCCAGATCGGCGGCGACGGAGTCGATGCACTCCATCAGGGAAGCGGCGGGGGGCGAGCTGAGCTCCAGCTGTCCGCCGGGCTCGAAGGTGAGGGCCGAATTCAGTTGTAGAGCACGTATCTGGTCGTGGGCCGCGACGAGACGGCCGGCGGGGACGGGGCGATCGGGCCGCTCCAGCTCATGGACGAGCCATTCGACCTCCACGCCCACGAAGCGGGGCGGGCCGTTCTTGAAGCAGATACATCGGAGCAGATCCTCTGCCTCTGCTTCCTCGATGGGGTGGCCGAAGCCGCTTGCATCGGGTGGGTGCATGTCCGGTTCCTCTTTCAAAGGCACTCTGCCAACCTAAAGCCAAGGCCGCCGGTTCGCACAAGAGTGCCCGTTGGATGTTCGTGGGACGTAAGAAATCCGATTGCCGCGCCCGCGGCAGAACGCCCACGATGTCGCCATGAGTGCACGACTGCGGGGGATCGCACGGCAGACCGAAGAGATCGTCGAGACCGGCCACTACCTGGCCTCCGACGGCCGGACGGTGGACATCGGTCGGGAGCTGGCCGCCGCACTGGCGGGGACCCGGATGTACGGACCCGAGGCCGTGGACGTCGTGCCGGACACCGACCGCACGACATCCTTCGAGGTCACGGGGGAGAGCAGCACCGAGGCGGCCCGGCGTCTCACTGCGACCGACAGCGGCCCCGTCGCCGTTCTGAACTTCGCCTCGGCGCGCAACCCCGGCGGCGGCTATCTGAACGGCGCGCAGGCACAGGAAGAGGCGCTCTGCCGCGCCTCGGCGCTCTACGCCACGCTCCTGCGCGCCCCCGAGTTCTACGAGCACCACCGCGCCGAGCGCAGCCCCTTCTACACCGACCGGGTCATCCACTCACCTGGCGTCCCGGTCTTCCGCGACGACCGCGGACGGCTCCTCGACGAGCCATGCACCGTGGGATTTCTGACCTCGCCCGCGCCGAACGCCGGGGTGATCACGAGCCGGACCCCCGAGCAGGCGCACCGCATCCCGGCCGCGGTTGCCGCGCGCGCCGAGCGGGTGCTGGAGACAGCGGCCCGGGAGGGCTACCGGCGCCTGGTGCTGGGAGCCTGGGGCTGCGGGGTCTTCCGCAACGACCCCGCGGTGGTCGCGGCCGCGTTCCACGCCCTGCTCACTGAGGACGGCCGCTTCGCGGGCCATTTCGAGCAGATCGTCTTCGCCGTACTGGACCGTAGCTCCGCCGGGCCGACGCTCGGAGCCTTCCGCCGGGCCTTCGCCGGTCAGCTCCAGTTCTAGGGCGCCGGGTCAGCTCCAGCCGTAGCGCTCCCGCAGCCGGTGCACGACCCGGTCGAAACGCGGCCGGTCCAGCGCGCACGCCTCACGGCGCATACCCCGCTCGTGCACCCGCAGCACCCGGTCCAGATCCACCCAGGACTCGCGTCCCGCCCGGTCCCACGGCCCGACGCCGATCGCCACCCACTCACGGTCCCGGTCGTGGCGCTTGCTGGACAACTGCACGGCCAGCAGCGTTCCGGCCTCCTCACGGGCCACCACCAGGACCGGACGGTCCTTGCCGCGTCCGTCCAGCTCCTCGAACGGGACCCAGGTCCAGACGATCTCGCCGGGGTCGGGGTCGCCGTCGCGGTCGGGGGCGTACGAGGTGCGGACAGGGCCGACCTCGGCGGGATCGGCCTCGGTGGTGGCCGCGGGGCCGGACTGGCCGGGCAGCTCGGCAGGGCTGTGGGATGCGTCAGGGGAGATCGTCACCCGCCACACGGTAGGACCTGCCCGGTCCTTCCAGCAGGGCGGGTGCCGCCCTCATTCCTTCGGCTCGTCCGCCACGACCATCGCCGCGGATACGGACGATGCTGCGCGGCACTCGTTTCCGGCCATCTGCCGGACCCCGTGCGGAGCCGTTCTGGAAGGATGCCGAGGGCGATGAGCCAGTCACCCAAGCAGTCCGCAGAACGCCCCGTTCCGACCAGTGCCGACGTCGCCCGGCTGGCCGGTGTTTCCCGGGCCACCGTCTCCTACGTGCTCAACAACACCTCCGCCGTACGGATCAGCGAGCCCACCCGCCGCCGCGTCCGCGAAGCCGCCGAAGAGCTCGGCTATGTGCCCCACGCGGCCGCCCGCAGTCTGCGCGCCGGGCACACCCGGATGGTGCTCCTCCCCACCGCGCACTTCCCCGTAGGGCCGCTCTACAGCCGCTTCTTCAACGAGCTCCAGTGGGCGCTGCGCCGCCTCGACTACACCGTCGTGCAGTACGGCAGCCTCGGCCTCGCCGGCGACGAGGCGGCCAGGGCCTGGGCCGAACTGCGTCCCGTCGCGGTCGTCTCGCTCGGCGAGGTCGCGCTCACCCCGTACGGTGTCGACGTCCTCAAACGCTCCGGCGCGAAAGCCGTCATCACCCTCGGACCGCAGCGCGTCGAGGGCGCCCACTCCCTCGTCATGGACCAGAGCGAGATCGGCCACTGCGCTGTGGCGCATCTGGTCGGGCGCGGCCGGCGCGCCATCGGCGTCGTCATGCCGCAGGAGAGGGGCCTGGAGCTGTTCTCCGAGCCGCGCCTGGAAGGTGCCCGGCGGGCCGCGGCGGGCACGGGCGCCCGGATCGAGCCGCTGCCCCTGCCGTACGACGAGGAATCGGCCGCCGGGCTCGCCGCCCGCTGGCGCGCACTCGGTCTCGATGCCGTCTACGCGTACAACGACGAGTACGCCATGCTCCTGATGCGGGCCCTTCAGGACGCGAACATCGATGTCCCCGGCGGGACCGCGGTGATCGGTGCGGACGATCTGCTGCTCGGAAGTCTGCTGCGGCCGCGGCTGAGCACCGTGCAGATCGACATGGTGACCGGTCAGCGGCTCGCCGAACTCGTCGACCGTGTCGTGCGTGACCCCGGCGCCGAGCCGGAGCGGCACGATCTGATGGAGGCGCGGGCACTGCTCCGCGAGTCCAGCTGACCCGCGCGCCCCACGCCCTCGGCCCGACGACATGCGGGCCGCGCGGTGCGTGTCTAGCGTCTCTTGCATGAGCACAGATCCGCAGCGCTTCGAGATCCTGGTGGTGCCCGAGCATGTCGAGGGCAGCGACGTGGCCCAGCTGGCCGCGAGCGCCATCCGCTCGGCCGTCGTGGTGGCCACCGGTCAGTACGGGTCATCCGGATATCCGCGCTTCTCCGGCGACGGCCTGGAGGCGGACATCGACCCGGTCACACGTACGGTCGAGGCGCTGCTCGTTGACGGATCGGAACTGGACTACGGGCTTTCGGCGCGAGTCGTCGACCCGGCAGAACGCTGAAACCCCGCTGTTGCGATCAAGTCCCCGTGGTGTGAGCACCGTTGCCCTATGACACCCCTGGTCGTCCCGCACCGGGACGACCAGGGCGACCGGGCGGCCGCGGCGGCGGTCAGGCTTCCGAAGCGGTCTCCGCCCCCGCGCTGCCGCTCTGGGCCTCGTCGATCGACTTGCGGACCTCGTCCATGTCCAGCGCGCGGGCCTGACCGATCACGTCCTCCAGCGCGGCCTCGGGCAGCGCGCCGGGCTGGGCGAAGACCGCGACGTTGTCACGGACGATCATCAGCGTCGGGATGGAGCGGATCTCGAACGCGGCCGCGAGCTCCTGCTGAGCCTCCGTGTCGACCTTCGCGAACACCAGGTCGGGGTGGCGCTCGGCGGCACCCTCGTAGACCGGGGCGAACTGACGGCAAGGACCGCACCAGGAAGCCCAGAAGTCGATCAGGATGAAGTCGTTGTCTGTTACAACCTGATCGAAGTTTTCCTTGGTGAGCTCAACAGTGCTCATGACGCGCTACCTCTTCCTGATGTCCGTGGACTCGCCCCCGACAACGGTGCCCGGGGCCGTGCTATTCCTGCCCCTGCCCATGTGGCCAGGACGCACACCCGGGACCAGACTGTCCCTATGACGGAAGCCGTGGAGTACGACGTTGTGGTGCTGGGCGCAGGACCTGTCGGGGAGAACGTGGTGGACCGCACCAGGGCGGCGGGCCTGAGCACCGCGGTCGTGGAGAGCGAGCTGATCGGGGGCGAGTGTTCGTACTGGGCGTGTATTCCGAGCAAGGCGCTGCTCCGCTCCGGGCTCGCCCGCGCCGACGCCCGCCGTGTTCCCGGCCTCCGCCACGCGGTGCAGGGACCGCTCGACGCCGAGGCCGTGCTGGCCCACCGTGACGAATACGTCTCCCACTGGAAGGACGACGGCCAGGTCCGCTGGCTGGACTCGATCGGCGCCCGCATCTATCGCGGTACGGGCAGACTGCACGGCCCCAAGAAGGTCCTGGTCGACGGTCCCGAGGGTGAGCATCATGTGCTGACAGCCCGGCACGCCGTGGTCGTGTCCACCGGCAGCCGTGCCGTGCTGCCCGACATCCCGGGTCTGGTCGGCGCGAAGGCGTGGACGAGCCGCGAGGCCACCAGCGCCCACCGGGTGCCCGGGCGGCTCGCGGTCGTCGGCGGCGGCGTGGTCGGCGTGGAGATGGCCACCGCCTGGCAGGCGCTCGGCTCCCAGGTCACCCTGCTCGTACGGGGCGGGGGAGTGCTGCCCCGGATGGAACCCTTCGTCGGCGAGCATGTCATCGAGGCGTTGACCGAGGCCGGTGCCAAAGTCCGTACGCACACATCCGTCACCTCCGTGGAACGCATGGGCGGCACCGGTCCCGTCACGCTCGTCCTCGGCGACGGCGGGCGGATCGAGGCCGACGAGGTCCTCTTCGCCACCGGCCGCTCCCCGCGCACCGACGGCATCGGCCTGGAGACAGTGGGCCTGGCGCCGGGCTCGTGGCTGCCCGTCGACGACAGCTGCCGGGTCGAGGGCAGCGACTGGCTGTACGCGGTGGGCGATGTGAACCACCGCGCGCTCCTCACCCACCAGGGCAAGTACCAGGCCCGGATCGCGGGCGCAGCCATCGCGGCCAGGGCACAGCATGTTCCGCTCCTGGAGACCGACCGCTGGGGCGCGCACTCCGCCACGGCCGACCACGCCGCCGTCCCGCAGGTCGTCTTCACCGACCCGGAGGCCACGGCCGTCGGCCTGTCGCTCGCCGAGGCCGAGGAGGCGGGACACCGGGTCCGGGCCGTCGACTACGACCTGGCGTCGGTCTCGGGCGCCGGACTGTACGGCGACGGCTACCGCGGCCACGCCCGGATGGTCGTCGACCTGGACCGCGAGATTCTGCTGGGGGTCACCTTCGTGGGCCCGGGCGTGGGCGAGTTGCTGCATTCGGCGACGGTGGCGGTCGCGGGCGAGGTGCCGATCGAGCGGCTGTGGCATGCGGTGCCCGCGTTCCCGACGATCAGCGAGGTGTGGCTGCGCCTGCTGGAGACGTACCGCGGCTGAGTGCCGTAACGAAATGCCACATTAACGCCGCGATAGTGCGCCGCGCCCACTGCGCGAAGGTGCGGGCGGGCCGAACGGAGCGAGCCGCGCGGCGGCGCCGATCGCTCCGACCGGCAACTGCCGCCGGGACGGGGCGAGTTCACCGAGCTTTGTCGAGGTGCTTGACGCTCCCGCTGTGGGAGATGACGCTGAGAGCGCTCTCAGAGTGACCCCCACAGCTCCACCCGACTGGGAGGATGAGCGTGCTCGCCAAACGAAACGTCCTGGCGTTACTGGTCACCGCGGTGCTGCTCGCCGCGGGAATCACGGCGGCCGGACCCACACCCCCCGCACAGGCCGCGGTCCCCGCGACCATTCCCCTCACCTTCACCAACAACTCCGGGCGCGGCGACCAGATCTACATCTACAACCTCGGGACGCTGCTCACCACGGGCCAACAGGGCTGGGCCGACGCGAACGGCACCTTCCACGCCTGGCCCGCCGGCGGCAACCCGCCCACGCCCGCGCCCGACGCCTCCATCGCCGGACCGGCGGCCGGCCAGTCCAAGACGATCCGCATACCCAAGTTCTCCGGGAGGATCTACTTCTCCTACGGGCAGAAGCTCGTCTTCAAGCTCACCACCGGCGGCCTCGTGCAGCCCGCGGTGCAGAATCCGACCGACCCGAACCGGAACATCCTCTTCAACTGGTCCGAGTACACGCTCAACGACGCCGGTCTGTGGATCAACAGCACCCAGGTCGACATGTTCTCGGCCCCGTACGCCGTCGGCGTCCGGCCGGCGGGCAGAGCCACCAGGAGCACCGGACATCTCAAGCCCGGCGGATACAACGGCTTCTACAACGCCCTCAGGGGACAGCCCGGCGGCTGGGGCAACCTGATCCAGAGGCGCTCCGACGGCACCGTCCTGCGCGCCCTCGCACCCGGCCACGGCATCGAGGCCGGCGCCCTGCCGGCGGGTGTCATGGACGACTACGTCAACCGGGTGTGGAGCAAGTACTCCGCCTCGACGCTGACCGTCACACCCTTCGCCAACCAGCCGGGCACCAAGTACTACGGCAGGGTCTCGGGCGGCGTCATGAACTTCACCAACGGTTCCGGAGCGGTCGTCACCTCGTTCCAGAAGCCCGACTCCGACAGCATCTTCGGCTGCTACAAGCGGCTGGACGCGCCAAACGACCAGGTGCGCGGCCCGATCTCGCGCACGCTGTGCGCAGGATTCAACCGCTCCACCCTCCTCACCAACCCCAACCAGCCCGACACCGGTCCGGCGAACTTCTACCAGGACGTGGTGACCAATCACTACGCCCGCAAGATCCACGCGCAGATGGTGGACGGCAAGGCGTACGCCTTCGCCTTCGACGACGTCGGCGCCCATGAGTCGCTGGTCCACGACGGCAACCCGCAGCAGGCGTACATCACGCTGGACCCGTTCAGCTAGGTCGTGTCTTCGAAGTCCCGTCTGCCTGGCGACGCCTGGCACGCACGCTCGCTGCGTTGTCGTCCGTCGCCTACGCTCCGCGTGGGCTCCATCCTCCGCCTTGCGATCGCACGCACCAGACGCCGCCAGGCCCGCCCTTCGGGCGGACGACGGGACTTCGAAGACACTCCCTAGTACGCCCGAACGGACCGTTCGCGGGCCCTCCGTGCCGCCGGAGTCGTACCGTGGACGGTCCGTTCGCAGAGAGGAAGCGCCGATGTCCGTACGCCGGGTCGTGCCCGACATCCGAACCGAGGCCATGGAGGAGAGCCGGGACTTCTACGGCCTCATCGGTCTCGAGGAGGTCATGAACCACGGCTGGGTCATGACGCTCGCTTCCCGGTCCAACCCCACCGCCCAGGTCACCCTCGCCACCCACGACGCGACCGCGCCGGTCCCGGCCGACCTGAGCATCGAGGTGGACGACGTGGACGCCGTGTACGCGGCCATGCTGGAGCGTGGAGCGGAGATCGTGCACTCGCTGCGCGACGAGGAGTGGGGCGTACGCCGCTTCTTCGTACGCGATCCCAACGGACGAGTCGTCAACGTCGTCAGTCACCTGCACTGACGGTGTTGCCGGGTGCGTCGCCCCCGAACCGGCGCAGCCGCTCGGTGTCACAGGTCCGCGGGCAGGTGCCGCAGGCCTCGGCGGGGCGGATCGAGTAGTAGAGGCAGCAGCCCAGCCGGGTCCGCGTGAGATACGACTGCCCTGCCCGGCCCGTCAGCCGACGGAAGTCGGCGCCGCCGGGGAAGGGCGGCACAGGCCCCGGAAGCAGTTCACCGGCCGCCCGCACCGCATGCTCCTCCAAGTCCAGCATGCGGCCGAGGTACCAGATGCCGGAGACCAGGTCGTCGCCGACCATGCCCCACAGCGCCCGCGGCCCGCGCCGCATCTGCGGACCGACCGCCGCGAGCAGGGGCCGTACGTGGTCGGCGACCGCGGCCCGCAACTCGGCCCGCAGCGCTTCCTCGTGAGCCACCACGCGGGCGCCGGGAAGGCCGGCCGCCGGATCGTCGGGGAGACAGGCGAAAGGGCCCGGGACGATCACGAACGCTCCGGTGGTGAGGCTGATCCGGACGTCGCGCGGACGGATCCGCGGCACGCGCCGCTCCAGATACCAGGGGCCGCTCATCAGCAGGCAGACGGACCAGAGGTAGCCGTGCAGCGCACGCGACGCGGCGACGTCCCGCCGGGCCGTGTGGGCGTGCTCCTCCTGGATACGCCGGGCCTCGGCGTCGAGGAACGCTTCGAGGAATTCCGGACGCTCCGCCAGTTCGGCGCCGTCGGCCCACCCCTGGGCGGCCGGCGAGCCGGGAGCCGTGACGTCCACGTCCAAGGACTCGCAGAGCCCGGCGAGCCCTTGGTACGTCGTGGCGAGCAGGGCGGAGCAGCTCACGGCGGGTCCGGCCGGGGCCGCCAGCGCCGGGGCCAGGGTCACGGGTACTCCTCAATACCAAGGGCGAACACAGGGGAGGCCACACAAGAGGCCTCACAAGCGGTAAGGCAAGGCTCACCTTAACCACATGGAGGCGCCATTCCGTGAACCGGGGCCGCGCGGCGACGAATTGACAGTGTTAGGTATACCTAACTTAGGCTTTCCGCTCGTGTCCCAGAAGAATTTGGGTCGCTTCGGACGGTCCGACCTCGCGCGCGGAAGTGAAAACCCTTCATGCAGCTGTACCTGCTTGCCCTCAACCCGACCGACTCGGTCACCGAAGGGTTCCTCCCCGCAGCCCGCCGGCTCGGCCTCGACATCACCCTGCTCACCGACCAGCCCGAGGCACACCGCGCCGTCTGCCCGGACATCGAGATCCTCGCCTGCGACGTACGCGACTTCCGGGCGGTCATCACCCGCATCTCCACCAACCGCCCGCCGGACGCCGTCTTCACCAACAGCGACCATCTCCAGACCCAGACCGCCCTCGCCGCCGACTACTTCGGCCTCCCCGCCAAGAGCTGGCAGACCGCGCTGCGCACCAAGGACAAGGCTCAGATGCGCCGCCACCTCTCCGCCACCGGCATGGACACGGTCGGCTCGGTGGAAATCGCCGCCGGACAGGACCCCGTATCCGCGCTCGCCGGTCTCGGCATGCCGTATCCGTGCGTCGTCAAACCGCGCGAGGGAGTCGCCAGCGAGGACGTCGTCCTCGTCGAGGGGCCCGGGGACCTTGCTCTGCGCTGCAAGGAGATACGGGCGCGCCGGCCGGGAGCCGCCCTGGTCGTCGAGGAGTATCTGCCCGGCGAGCTGCACACCATGGAGACGCTCGGCGACGGCCGGGTCCTTCATGTGCTCGGCGGTTTCCGCACCGAACTGTCCCCGCCCCCGTACTTCGTCGAGGAGCGCCTGACCTACGTTCCGGCCCACCCGGAGCCCGTGGTCGAGCAGGTCCTGGCCCAGCTGGACGCCCTCGGTGTCGGATTCGGCGCCTGCCACACCGAGTTCGTCGTGCACGAAGGACGCGCGCGCATCATCGAGGTCAACTACCGCGCGATCGGGGACCAGTGCGATCTGCTCCTCGCCCGGCTGCTCGGCATCCCGCTCTTCGAGCACATCCTGCGTACGCATCTGGGCGAGCCCCTGCCGGCGGACCTGAGGGCCCGGACCGGCGGCGCCGCCCGGCTCGACTACCCGTGCGCCGAGCGTGCCGGAAAACTGACGTCCGCGCCCGAGGCGGCCGAACTCATCATCGACGACGTCGAGTTGACCTACCGGCCCCTGCGGCGTATCGGTGAGCGGCACGAGGTGTACCGCACCAACCGCGACCTCCTGGGCGTCGTCCGGGCCATCGGCACCGACCAGAAGAGCGTGGACGGGGCCGTCGCCGACTTCCTCGCCGCCCAGCGCTGGGAGATCACTCCGTGACCGCCACAACCACAGCCGTCTGTCCGGCCGAGACGGACCTCGTCCTCCGCCTGCTCGGCGCGCTCCTGCGCGAGGACGTCGCCGGTCTGCGCACCCGCTCCACCGCGATAGAGCACCCGGACGGGACCTGGCTGCGTGTGGACGCCGCAGACGGGGACGCGCTCGAGCTGCCCGTACGCGAGGACGGGTTCCAGTACGAGAGAGGCGCCCGCCTGCCCCTGCTGCGCCGGGAGTCCGACCGCAGGGAACTGACAACCGCCGACGACATCCTGGCCGCGCTCGGCGCGCTCGCGGACCCGGAGGACCGCGGCGGCTTCGACGCCCTCGCCGAGGAATGCCGTCAGACGCTCGCGACTCTTCGGCTGCACGCCGCAACGCACGACGAGACCGGCGCGTTGCTCGCCGCCCGGTACGGCACCGATCCCGGGCAGTGGACCGGACTTGCGGGCGGGCTCGCGCACGACACGCTCGCCGCCCGCCTCGACCACCCCGTCTACCCCACCGCGCGCGGCCGCCTGGGACTCACCACGGACCAACTGCGTGCGTACGCACCGGAGTTCCACCCCCGGTTCCGGCTGCGCTGGCTCGCGCTGCCGAGGGACGTAGTCACGATGCGGGGCACTGCCGGTCCGTCGGACCCGGCCTGGCCCACTGTGTCGGCGCTCGGCCTGCCGGAGCTCGACGACAGCCATGTCGCCCTGCCCGTGCATCCGCTCACCGTGGGCGCACCGCTGCGCGACGCACTGCGCAGCTCCGGGCTCGACAGCCGCGCGGTGCTGTCCGACCGTCCCCACCTGGAGGTCGTGCCGACCTTGTCGATGCGGACCGTGGCCCTCGCTCCGTATCCGCGCATCCATCTCAAACTGCCCCTGCCCACCGCCACCTTGGGCATGCGCAACCGGCGCACGATCAAGCCCGGCACACTCGTCGACGGCGCCGCGGTCCAGCGTCTGCTCGGGACCGTGATCGCCCGCGAGCCCCGCTTCCGGGACAGCGTCCTGCACACCGACGAGACGAGCTTCGCCCACGCCGGGCATGAACTTCTCGCCGTTCTGCTCCGCCGGTATCCGGCCGGTCTGGACGACGCCGTCGTCGTCCCGATGGCTGCCCTGCTGAGCGAAACCGGCGGGCGGCTGCTGATCGACCACCTCGCCGACCGCTTCCACGGCGGCGATCCCCTCGCACTCCTCGACGCCGTGCTCGCCCTGCTCTTCGACTGGCAGACGACGCTCTTCGGGTACGGGATCGCCCTGGAGTCCCATCAGCAGAACATCTCGCTGGTGCTGGACACGCACGCGAACCGCACCCGGATCAGGCTGCTGCTCAAGGACAACGACGGACCGCGCATCAATGCCGTCCGGATGCGTTCGGCCCTCAGCGCGCAGGCGCCCGACGCCTGCGAGTTCGACGATGCCCGGATCCTCGGTGACACCGACGCTCCGGTCGTCGATCTGTTCACCACCATCACGGTCCACCTCTGCGCGGGTGCGTACGCCTTCGGTCTCGCCGGCCACGGCCGCGCCCCGCTCCACCGGCTGCTGAGTCTCGTACGGGACCGTCTCACCGAAGCCGTGGAGCGGCTCGGGGCCGGTCCCGGGCAGCCTGGCGCCGTGCTGCGCGAACACGTCCTGGATGCCGCGCGCCTTCCCGTCAAGGCGATGGTGACCGCGGGCACCCTGCTCAGCAAGGAGCGCTCGGGCGCGTCCGACATCAACAAGCACTACACCACCGGTCCCAACTACCTGTCGCGGGAGGTGTGAGCGCCGGTGCCCGGCACACAACCCGCCTGCCGCCCGCCGTATCCGCCGGAGCCTCTGGCGCCGGCCCCCGGCCGTTCCGCGGTCCCGGCCCGGCTTCCCACCGCGGACGAGGCCGTGACCCACACCCTCCTCAACTGTCTGCTCCGCGAGGTCTCCGGTCCCGAGCACGAGACCGCCGTCATCGACGGCCATCTGCTGCTGCGTCTGCCACGGCTCGGGGTGCTGCTGAGGGTGGCCCTGCGCCGCACGTCCCTCGTCGGAGCGCACCGCTTCACCGGCCCGGTCGCCGAACAGACCGGCAGCGGCTGGTTCGAGCTCGGCTGGCGCCGCCTCGCCGAGTACGCCCATGCCGAGCTCTCGCTGCGTACCGGCGCGCGCAACGACGAATTCCTGGCCCAGGTCGACGCGAGCCACCAGGGAGTCGGCGCCGCCCTGGCCGTACCGCGTCCGCGGCTGGACGGGAGCCCGCTGTCGGCCTATCTGGTATCCGAACAGTCCCTCACCCTCGGCCACCGCTTCCACCCCACCCCCAAAGCCCGCAGCGGCGATCCCGCCCTCTGGTCCGCGTACGCCCCCGAGGCCGCGGCAGCCTTCCCGCTCCGGCTGCTCGCCGTGCGGGAGGAGCTGGTCGTCCAGGAGTGGGCCGAGCCCGGCGCGACCGACCCGCTGGACCGGCTGCACGCGGTCCCCGCGGGCTACCGGCTGCTGCCCGCGCACCCCTGGCAGTACGAACTGCTCCACGAACACCCGTCGTTGCGGGCGGCCCTGGCCCGGGGCGACGTACTCGACCTGGGCACCGGCCGGACCCTGTTCGCCGCGACCGCGTCCGTCCGCACGCTCTACGACGGCGACACCTTCCTGAAGTTCAGCCTCAATGTGCGCATCACCAACTGCGTGCGCAAGAACGCCAGTTACGAGCTGTCGGGTGCCGTCGCGCTCACCAGCCTGCTGGGACCGGTCCTCGCCGACCTGGCCGCCCGCTTCCCCGGCAGCGGCATCCTCCGCGAACCCGCCTATCGCAGCCTCGCGCTCCCCGGCCCGGGCGGGCGACCCGATCTCGCACTCCTCGAAGGCTTCGGCGTCATCGTCCGCGAGGGCCTCGCCAGCCATCTGCGGCCCGGCACCACCCCGCTCCTCGCCGCCGCCGTCGCCGACGAATACCCCACGGGCCCAGCCCACATCTCCCGGCTGCTGGCCGGCTCGGACCCCGCGAGCGCCCTGAGCTGGTGGCGGACATACCTCGCGCTGCTCGTCCCGCCCGTCCTCGCCGCCTACTTCGACCACGGCCTGGTCCTCGAACCGCATCTCCAGAACGTCGTCGTCTGCGTCGACGCCGACGGCAGACCCGCCCGCGTCCTGTTCCGGGACCTGGAGGGCACCAAGCTCATCGCCGGACACCACGCCGAGGGGCTGGCCGGGCTGCCGCCGGAGGTCGCGGGTCCGCTGACGTACGACGCCGAACGCGGCTGGGACCGGGTCGTCTACTGCCTCGTCGTGAACCATGTGTCCGACATGCTCGCCGCGCTCGCCGATCTCCACCCGGAGACCGAGGCGGCGCTGTGGTCCCTTGTCCGGCGGGCGCTCGAGGAGTACGCGGACGAGCACGGCTGCCCGCCCCGGCTCGCCGCCCTGCTGGCCGGAGCGCCGCTGCCGGCCAAGGCCAACCTGCTCACCCGCTGGGAGCGCACGGCCGACCGTGACGCCGGCTATGTGCGCCTGCCCTCCCCCTTCAGCGACGACGCGCTTCCCCGGGACGTGCTCTCCGGGGCGACCCGCACCGATGATGTCTGGAGCGCCCGATGACCGTCCTCACACCGCCGGTGCGCGAGCGTGCCCTGTCGCTCCCGGCCCCGTCCCTGCCCGCCTATCTGTACGACCTCGGTGCGCTGCGCAGGCACGCCGCGTCCGTCCGCTCGGTGCTGCCCGACCGCGTCGAGCTGTACTACGCCGCCAAGGCCAACCCGGAACCGGAGATCCTGGCCGCCCTCGCCCCGTACGTGGACGGCTACGAGGTCTCGTCGGGCGGCGAACTCGCCCACGTCGCAAAGATCGTCCCGGAGCGTCCGCTGGCCTTCGGCGGCCCCGGCAAAACGCCCGCCGAGATCACCGCGGCGCTTGACCTCGGCGTGGAGCGCTTCCACGTCGAGAGCCTCCACGAGCTCAGGATGCTGGCGGATCTGGCCCTGCTGCGGGCCTGTGCCGCGCCCGTCGGCGTACTGCTGCGCTTCAACCTTCCGCTGGCCGGCGCATCACTTCAGGCCAGTGCCCTGTCCATGGGCGGCCGCCCGACGCCGTTCGGCCTCGACCCCACCCAGGCGGACGCCGCCGTCCGTCTCCTGACCGACGGTACCTACCCGCACCTTCAACTCCTCGGCATCCACGCCCACCTGGCCAGCGGACTCGACGCCCCTCGCCAGCTCGCCGCCGCCGAGTCCATCGTGACCTGGGCGGCGAGCCTCGCCGCCCGCCACACCATCGAGCTGCCCGAGGTGAACGTCGGCGGCGGCATGACCGTCGACTACGCCGCCCCCGAAGCCCGCTTCGACTGGCCCGCCTTCGGCGCCGGCCTCGCCCGCATCACCGCCGCTCACCCCGGTCTGACACTGCGCATCGAGCCGGGCCGCTCGCTGACCGCCTACTGCGGCTGGTACGCCACCGAGGTCCTGGACGTGAAGCCCAGCCACGGCGAGGAGTTCGCCGTCGTCCGCGGCGGCACGCACCATCTGCGCACCCCGGCGACCAAGGGCCACGACCAGCCCTGCGTGGTCCTTCCGGTCGACCACTGGCCGCACGCGTGGCCGCGGCCCGTGGCCCGTCAGCATCTGGTCACCCTGGCGGGCCAGCTGTGCACACCCAAGGACGTCCTGGCCCGCCGGGTCCCGGCGGCGGGTCTACGGGCGGGGGACCGTGTGGTGTTCGCGCTGGCCGGGGCGTACGCGTGGAACATCTCCCACCACGACTTCCTGATGCACCCCCGTCCCGGCTTCCACTTCCTGGGCGCCCGACGGTGAAGACCGGGCCCCACTCCCGTTGCCTTGGGACGCGTAGGTAGCGCTCTCGGGGGCGGCCGCGGCGCGATGATCGCGGTCCTGCATGCTGGCCGGGTGACCCTGCTCTCCGGCTTCCTGCCCATCTGGGCGATCACCGCCGTCGGTTGGGCGGCGGGCAGGTTCAATGTGCTCGGCGGTCAGGCGCAGAGCGTGCTGGGGCGGTTCGCCTTCGCGTTCGCCATGCCCGCGCTGCTGTTCCTCACGCTGTCCAGGTCACGGGTGTCGAAGCTGGCCAGTCCCGGTGTCGCCGTGTTCGCGGCCAGCCTCGTCATCGTGTTCGCGGTGGGACTGCTGCTGGGGCGGTGGGTCTTCCGCCGCCGTCGGGCCGACCGGGCGATAGGCGCCATGGCCGGGGCGTACGTCAACTCCGCCAATCTGGGTATCCCCATCGCCGTTCATGTCCTCGACGACGCCTCGTTCATGATCGCGGCCGCGCTGTTCCAGACGCTGTTCATCACGCCCCTGATCCTGGTTCTCATAGATCTGGACGTACGGCGCGGAGCGCGCGACCGCTGGGGCCGGATCCTGATGCTGCCGCTGCGCAACCCCATCATCGCGGCGTCCGCCGCCGGGGTGACGGTCGCGGCCGCGGGCTGGCGGCTGCCCGCCGAGCTGACCGCTCCGGTCCAGATGCTCGGCGGTGCGGCCGTGCCCGCTGCGCTCTTCGCCCTCGGTATGTCGCTGAACGCGCGGGCGGAGCGTCCCGACGCCGCGGGCCGCGCGGAGCGCCGGGTGCTGGTGGCCCTCAAGATCGCAGTCCAGCCGCTGCTCGCCTACGCGCTCGCACGCTGGGGCTTCGGTCTCGGCGGGCACGAACTTTTCGCCGTGGTGCTCTGCGCCGGCCTGCCGACGGCGCAGAACGCCTTCATCTTCGCCTCCGAATACCGGCTGAACACGGATCTGGCCAGGGACACCGTCCTGCAGTCCACGCTGCTGTCGATGGGCTCACTCTCGCTCATCACCTGGTTGCTGGCCTGACCCCTGCCGGTCAGACCGGCGAGGCTTCTCCGGACATCGCCGCGGCCATCCGCAGATGGGGCGCGGCGTCCTCGGGCCGCCCCTGACGCTCCAGCGTGCGGCCGAGCATGAGGCGCGCGTAGTACTCCACGGGGCTGAGCTCCAGGACGGCGCGCAGCTCCGCCTCGGCCAGGCGCAGCCGCGCCGAGTGGTAGTAGGCGCGGGCGAGCAGCAGCCGCGGCGCGATCTGCTCCGGCGCCTCCGCGACCAGCCCGCCGAGAATGCGGGCGGCGGTGACGTACTCCTTGGCGTCGAAGAACAGCTGCGCCCGGTCCCACCGCTCGGCGGGGGTGCCGAACTCGTAGTACGTCTCGTTCACTGGGTACCTCCGAGGGTGCCCCGGCCTTTGGGCCGGGGAGGGATCGGGCCCCTGCGGGGCAGGGGAAGCCGAATCGCGGTCAGGGTGATTCGTCGTCTGTAACGGGAGTGCCGCGCTCGGCCTCGAGGCGGTGCAGGATTTCGGAGTTGAGGGATCGCCGGGCGGACTTTGCTTGAGTGGTGAGCCATGCGTGGAGGTCGGCGGGGAGTCTGAGGGTGATGCGTACTTCGTGATCCATGCGGCCCATCGTAGTAGTAGGTTGGTGGCATGACGACACTACAGATGGCCGAGGATGCTGGGCATGCCCGGTACACCTACAGGCTTCGTGTGTCGTCCACCGCGCTTGCCGCGCTGGAGGTTGAGTGGGCGCGGTGCCGGTGGATCTGGAACGAGTGCTGCGCCCGGTCGAGGAAGGCGCACGCCGGGGACGAGGAGTGCGGCCCGGCCCGGCTGGACAAGATGCTGACCGAAGCCCGGGCTGCGAACGTGTGGCTGCGGGAGGGCAGTTCGGTCGCGCAGCAGCAGATCATCCGGGACTTCGCCAGGTCCCGCGCCAAAGCTTTGAAGGACATGAGGGCGCGGCTGCCGATTCGTCAGCGGGCGGGGATGCCGAAGTACAAGAAGAAGCGTGAGGCAGAGCCGTCGCTGAACTACACGCAGCGTGGCTTCCGGTTGCAGGACGGTCGCCTGCACCTGGCTGGGGGCATCGTCCTGGCCGTGGTGTGGTCGCGGGATCTGCCTAAACCTCCGTCCAGCGTGCGCGTGTACCGCGACGGCATTGGGCATTGGTATTGCTCGTTCGTTGTCCCCGCCACGACTGAGGCCCTGCCTGCCACGGGCCGTGTGATTGGTGTGGACTGGGGGGTGAGGGAGACCGCCACCACCACGTCCGACATGCACGACCTGCCCCATGCGGGGCATGGGAAGAGAGCCCAGGCGAAGCTGGCCCGGTACGACCGGATGATGGCCCGGCGCAGGCCGAAGAAGGGGCAGCCCGGATCGAAGGGCTACCGTGAGGCCAGGCGGCTGCGGGCCAAGCTGTGCCGGAAGGTCGCCCGGCAGCGGCAGGACACCGCCCGCAAGTGGGCCAAGTACGTGGTCCGCGACCATGACGCCCTCGCCGTCGAGGACTTCCGGCCGAAGTTCCTCGCCAAATCGACCATGGCCAACAAGGCCGCCGACGCCGCGATCGGTGCCGTCAAAGCGGCCCTGATCGAAATGGGCCGCAGGCACGGACGTGCCGTGCACCTGGTACATCCCGCGCACACCACGATGGACTGCGCGCAGTGCGGAGCGAGAACCAAGCACGCACTACCTCTTTCCGAACGAACCTATGCCTGCACCGCGTGCGGAGCCGTATCCCCCAGGGATAAGAACTCCGCCCGCGTGATGCTCGTCCGGGCTGGTCTCAACCCGGCTGGTGCTGATCGTGTAAGAGCTGGCGGACCGCGGGTCCGCAGCCAACGTGAGCCAGGAATCCCCTCCCTTAGGGAGGGGAGGAGTCAAGTGCTCTCCTCCTCGGAATCTCCCCGGTCCGCTGCTTGCACGCAGCTCAACACCGAAGGATGGTTGAACATTCCACTATCAGGTGGGCGTGGGGACTGACGGCTCGCGCCCCAACAGGAATAGGTTGAGCCCCATGAGCAATCTCGATCGTCAGGCCGCCCTCTCCGTCTGCGGCGGTCGTGGCTTTGTCGTCGCCGAGCCCGTCCGTGAACTCCTCAGCCCCCGCCGGGTCCAGCTCGGCGAGTCCACCGTGGTCCGCCGGCTCCTGCCCAACCTGGGCCGCCGGATGGTCGGCGCCTGGGCCTTCGTCGACCACTACGGGCCCGACGACATCGCCGACGAGCCCGGCATGCAGGTCCCGCCCCACCCGCACATGGGCCTCCAGACCGTCAGCTGGCTTCACGACGGGGAGGTGCTGCACCGCGACAGCACCGGCAGCCTCGCCACCATCCGGCCGCGCGAACTCGGCCTGATGACCTCGGGCCGCGCGATCAGCCACTCCGAGGAGAGCCCCAAGCCGCACGCCCGCTTCCTGCACGGAGCCCAGCTCTGGGTCGCGCTGCCCGACGGGCAGCGGAACGTCGAGCCGCACTTCCAGCACCACACCGACCTGCCGACGGTCACCTCACCCGGCCTGAGCGCCACGGTCATCCTCGGCGAACTGGCGGGCGCCGCCTCGCCCGGCACCACGTACACCCCGCTCGTCGGCGCCGACCTGGCGCTCACGCGCGGCGCCGAACTGAACCTGCCGCTGGACCCCGACTTCGAGTACGCGGTACTCGCCATGTCGGGCGAGGCTCATGTAGACGGCGTGCCGGTACTGCCAGGCTCGATGCTCTACCTGGGCTGCGGCCGCACCGAACTCCCGCTGCGCGCCGAATCCGACGCTGGTCTGATGCTCCTCGGCGGCGAGCCGTTCGAGGAGGAGATCGTCATGTGGTGGAATTTCGTGGGCCGTTCGCACGAGGAGATCGAGCAGGCCCGCTCGGACTGGATGACCGGCTCCCGCTTCGGCGAGGTGAAGGGCTACGACGGCGCTCCACTGCCGGCTCCCGAACTCCCGCCGGTGGCGCTGAAACCGCGGGGAAGAGTGCGCTGAGCTGCGGAAATTGTGCCCCGCTGCTAGTCGCCAACAAGTGCCCTCGTGGTCCTCCTGGGCTCCATCCGACTCAGGATTCACGCGTCTCGTCGGTGGTGCTCGGTGAGCGCCCCTCCGGCCGTGAACAGCGCGCGGTGGCCGTCATCGGGCTGGCGCTGGTCATGGTGGTGTCCTCGCTGTACGAGAGCAGCGAGGAGATCAGCCGCAGCGCGCCCTCAGGTCTCCTGCTGGCACTGTGCGTGCCGACACTCGCGGCCGGACTGCTCCTGTACGCGGCCGCGGAACGGCGAGCGCGCCGGCGTCACCGGCAGCCGACCACCGGAGTGGCCTACGCGGTGGCGGTCGGTCTGCTGTACGGGGTCAGCTCGCTCGCCATCAAGGGCATCTCCGGGCACCTGAGCACCTCGGACCTCCAAGGCTCCGTGCCGGCCTTGCTCGCCTCCCCCTACCCGTACCTTCTGCTGTTCACCGGGATCAGCGGACTGGTGCTGTCCCAGACCGCCCTGCAGCGCTGCCGCGCGTCGCTGATCGTCCCGGTCTGCTCGACGGTGACCTGCGTGTTCACCATCGTCAGCGGCGCGATCGCGTTCGACGAGCCATTGCCCGAGGACCCGCTGCGGCTGCTGCTGCGCCTCGGCGGCACCGCGTTGGCCCTGACGGTCCTGCTCACCATGCCGCGGCACGACGCGGCCACCCCCACTTCCGAGGGAACCCTGCCATGAAGCCTGACAACCCGCTGCTGAAGATTCTCGCCTGCCCGCTCGACAAGGGTCCGCTGATCCTCGACGAGACCGGGGGCGCTCTCTACAACCCGCGCCTGCACCGCCGCTATCCGATCGTCGACGGCATCCCGCAACTGCTCCCTTCCTCCGGCGAGCCCGTCGTCGAGCAGGAACGCGACGCACTACCGGCCGGACTGCCCGACTCCGCCTGAACGCAGAAGTGAGCGTCTGTACCCACCTGCACGATTGACCGTCATGCGCTCCGAAGCGATCCCATGCTCCGGCACATCTATGCGTCGATCATCCTCGAAGCGGGTGAGTCCGTGGTCACGCTGGCGCGCTGGCTCGGCCACCCGAGCCCGACGATCACGCTGGACCAGTCTCCTGCCGGAGTCTGGGCAGCATCCCGCAACGGGGCCGCGAGGACACCGGTCGCGGATTCGGGCCGGCTCTCCCGTAGTTCGGCAAGGGCTTTGGAGAAGCCGTCCAGGCTCGTGACCAGTGACGGGACGCAGTCACCGCGGGAGCGAGCGGCGTTGCGTTGGCGCGATGGGGAGTTGAGCGCGCGCGGTGATCGAGATGGCGCGCCCGGCTGCCCGAGAGCCCAAGGGGTCGGACCCGCTCGCTCATCGCGGGTGTCCGGGGGCGCCCCGGACACGTCCGCCGCCGTCGGGGCCCGCCGCCCCGGCCGCCGACGCAGAAGGCCGTCCTGCGGCGATGCCGGACGTCATCAGCGCCTCATCTGGGGTGACTCGCGGTAGCCCTGCCAAATGGTGACTGTCAAGAGGTGTGACGCTCACGAATGTTTAACGAATCGCTGACTTTTGCGACGCCGTGGTGTCACAGTGACTGAAGAGGCTGGAGTTACTGACCAGTTGGACCAATGTTGAGGGCTGAAGTCGGGAGGAACCGTGACGCGGCGAAACGCAGCACCGTACGCACTCGCCGCGCTGTGCACCCTGCTGCTCGCGGTCCTCGCGCATTGCCAGGCACCCGTATTCGCCGCAGCGGGAGAGGAGTCGAGCGCCGGAGGGACTACCCAAGTCGCCGACCTCTCACCCGAGGTACCAGGCGAATCCGACCCGACCGACGAACCCGGCTTACGCGGCTCACCCGCCAACTCGTCCCGGGACGATCCGGATCCCCAGGACAAGCCACCCCCCTCAGGCAACGGCGGCCGGCCCAACAGCCCGCCGACCGCCCAGTCTCCGCCCACAGGCGATCGCCCCTCATCGGCCCCCACGGGTGACGGCGGCTTTGCCGCCTCCCCGGTGCACGGGGCACCACTTCTCGGTCCAACCGAACAGTGCCCTGCACCGCGGCCCGCCGTGCTGCAGGTGTTCCGCCTCTGATCGATGCGTCGAATCCCGCACGGCCCCCACCACGTACCTGCGATCCGATCCGACATGACGGCTCACCACCGCGCGCCCAGGCGCGCTGGAGGAACACCCCCATGCACATGCTCATGAAGAATGCCCGCGCCTTCCGGCAGCGGGCCGCCGCCCAGGCCGAGGAGTTCGGCCGCCTCGCGGACGGTCAGTCCCCACAAGCGATGTTCATCACCTGCTCCGATTCGCGGGTGATCCCATCGCTGATCACCGGAGCCCGCCCCGGTGAACTCTTCGAACTCCGCACAGCGGGCAGCATCCTCCCCGAACACGACCCCGACCGGCACTCGAGCGAAGCGGCCACCATCGAGTACGCCGTAGAAGTGCTGGGCGTCGCCGACATCGTCGTCTGCGGCCACTCCCACTGCGGTGCCGTCGGCGCGATGGTGCGCCGCGAAGACCTCTCCGCCGTCCCCGCGGTTCGCGGCTGGCTCGAGAGTGCGTCACCGCCGCCCCACTTTGCGGACACTTCGTCCCCCGCCATCGCCCAGGCCGTCCAGCACCATGTGCTGCGCCAGCTCCGGAGGTTGGGCGACTACCCCTGCGTCGCCCGCCGGGCCGCGGATGGACGGCTGAGGCTGCACGGATGGTTCTACGAGATAGACACCGGCGCCGTGCTCGTCCACGGGTCGCACGACGACGCGTTCCTCCCGCTGTGAGCGCCGCCGACACCCGCGAACGCGGGAACCGCGGGCGCCACCGGCGGGCCGCGTCGCAGCGCGTGGAGCGACCGTCAGCCTCGACGCTGCGAGCCGATCTCACCGCGTCCGTCGTCGTCTTCCTCGTCGCCCTGCCTCTGTGCGTGGGCGTGGCCGTAGCCTCCGGCGTCCCGGCGGAACTCGGCCTGGTCACCGGCATCGTCGGGGGGCTCGTCACCGGGCTGCTCCCCGGAAGCAGCCTCCAGGTCAGCGGACCCGCCGCGGGGCTTACGGTCCTCGTCCTCGAAGCCGTCAACGAATTCGGACTCGGGGCCCTGGGCGTCTTCGTCCTCACGGCGGGCGTTCTCCAGCTGGGCATGGGCGCATTGCGGCTGGGCCGCTGGTTCCGCGCCATCTCCATCGCCGTGGTGGAAGGGATGCTGGCCGGTATCGGTCTCGTGCTGATCGCCGGTCAGTTCTACGCCATGGCCGACGCGAAGGCGCCAGGCTCGGGCCCGGCAAACCTGATGGGCATGCCCGAGCTGCTCATCCGCACGGCCCGCTCGCCGGAAGCGTTGACCGCCTTCGGTCTCGGCGCGGTCACCGTGGTGCTGATGGCACTGTGGAAACATCTGCCGCCGAAGGTCCGAGTGGTCCCCGCACCGCTGGCCGCCGTCGCTCTGACCACGTCCGTCGTCGCGCTGTTCGGACTGTCCGTGAAGCGGGTCGATGTGCAGGGACTGCTGGGCGCGATCCGGCCACCGTCCTTCGACGACCTCGGCAGCATCACAAATGCCGGAGTGGTCGGGGCGATCGGCACGGTCGCCGCCATCACGCTCATCGCCTCGGCGGAAAGTCTGTTCAGCGCCGCCGCCGTCGACCGGCTGCACAGCGGACCCGGTACCGACTACGACAAGGAGCTGATGGCGCAGGGGGCGGGCAACGCTTTGTGCGGAGCCCTCGGGGCGCTGCCGATGACCGCCGTCATCGTGCGCAGCTCGGCCAACGTGCAGGCGGGTGCCCGAACCAAGGCGTCACGGGTGCTGCACGGCGTGTGGCTGCTGCTCTTCGCGGCGCTCGTACCGGCCGCGCTCGGCCTCATACCGGTCGCCGCGCTCGCCGGCATCCTGGTCTACTCCGGCTGGAAGCTCATCCCGCTGAAGGAACTCGGGCCGCTGTGGCGCGAGCACCGCGGGGAGGCGCTGATCCTGATGGCGACCGCGGTCGCCATCATCGCCACCAGCATGTTCGAGGGCGTGCTGGCGGGGCTGCTGCTCGCTGTCGCCAAGACGGCCTGGGAGACGTCGCACGTCCACGTGCAGGTGGACGAAGGCGCCGAGCGGAACGGACCCCTGCGCGTGGTCCTCTCCGGCAACGCGACCTTCCTCCGGCTGCCCCGCATCCTCGACACCCTCGAAGGACTGCCGAAGGACCGGCACATCGAGCTCGACCTTCTCGATCTGCGGCATGTCGATCACGCGTGCAGCACGGCCCTCACCAATTGGGCCGACCGGCACAACAAGGAGAAGGGAGTGGCGCGTGTGCTGATGCCGTCGGCCTGAAGAGCCTCCGCCTACCGATTGGGCCGTACGGCGTCCTGACAAGGGTCGCCGTGCGGCCGGGGGCAAGTCCCTCGCCTCCACCGGCAGTCGGTGACCGGATGATGCTCGCACGGACGCCGAAGACAAGCGCGAGCTGGTACGCCGAGGCAGATCGCACCGGCCGACGACCACCCCATCCAGCCGTAGCCCGTCTGAAACGGCGAGGGTGCCCCGATGAAGACCGGGGCACCCTTGGCTGATATGGCGGGGTGCTGGAGCTTGCGAGGGTCCCGGTCCTTCACATCCGCCTTGGCGCCACTCCACGCCCACGGCGACTTGACGGCCGTCGAGCATGCGGGTGCTCACACCGCGGTGCTTCTCGATGTGTGCGCTCCGTGGGAACCTCCAGGTCGCGCGTTCGCGCGAGGAGATCGAGCGGGCCCGCTCGGACTGGATGACCGGCTCCCGCTTCGGCGAGGTGAAGGGCTACGACGGCGGTCCGCTGGCTGCTCCCGAACTGCCGCCGGTGGCGCTGAAACCGCGGGGACGGGTGCGCTGATCCGGCTGGTCGGATCAGCGCGACGCAGTTCCCCGTCCGCCGTCGGGCAGGCGTCGCGAGATCGGGTGAATGTCTGGAATTTCCCGGTTCCGGTGGACCGTCGCGTGCCAGACTTGCGTAGGGGGGAAGCGGCAACCGGAGGCGCGGGGCGTCGCGTCTGATTCCCGAACTGCCGCGCGCAATGTGCGTGTGCTGGGGAGGACCGTCGAAACATCAGCCGTGGCCCGGCTGCTCCGTGAGACGGCATCAGGGCGTGGCGGTGCGCTGTTCATCATAGGAGAGCCGGGGGTGGGACGGACCACCCTGCTCCGCAGGCTCCTCACCCTCGACGCCACCTTCCGATCGGTGTACTTCGCGGGCACTGCCGCCGAATCAGGGCTGCCCTACGCGGGCCTGCACCAGGTCGTCCAGGCGCACCGCTGCTCTGTGCCGCAGCTCCCTGCCCCCCAGCGCGATCTGCTCGGCCACCTCTTGGCCACCGGGCACCACCGGCCCGGGGACACCGCTCTGGCGGTCGGCGCCGCGGCCCTCGGTCTTCTCGGCGCCGCGGCCGCCCGGCGTCCTCTGCTGCTCGCGATCGACGATGCGCATCTGCTGGACGCCCCGTCCATGAAGGTGCTGCTCTTCGTCGCCCGGCGCATCGCGGGCGAGCCGATCGCCATGCTCCTCACCGCGGAACACCGCTGCTCCGCCGCCATGTCCGCAATCCGCCCGGCCGTCACCGGCGTACCGGAACTGCGGCTGGGACCGCTGGACCCGGCCGACGCGCGGACCCTGCTCCAGCAGGGCGCCCCGCATCCGCTGCGGCGTTACGTCGCCGAGCGGCTGCTCGCCGTCGCGGAGGGCAATCCGCTCGCACTCACCGAGCTGCCGCTCGCCCTCACGCCGGGCCAGTGCGCGGGAAACCTGCCCCTCGACGACCCGCTCACCCCCGGTGAGCGGCTGCGCGACGCCCATCTGCCCACACTGGCCCGGCTCCCTGACACCGCCCGCGCCGCCCTGCTCGTGCCCGCCGCGGCCGGCGACGGCCGCAGCGGCGACGTACAGCGTGCACTGGCGCTGCTCGGCCATGAGCCCGACGCGCTGGTGCCCGCCGAAGAGCACGGGATCCTCGAACTGCGCCGGGGGCGCCTGGCCTTCGCCGACCGGCGGCTGCGCCTGGTCGCGTACCACGACGCCTGTACATCGCGGCGGCGCGCCGTCCACCGGGCGCTCGCGCAGGTCCTGCACGGCACGGCTGCGGCACGCCACCTGGCCGCCGCGCACATCGCCCCGAGCCCGGCCGTGGCACAGGCCATTGAGGCGGCGGCGAGCGCGGCCGCGGAGGCGGACCCGGACGCATGCGCCGAACTGTACGAGCGCGCCGCGGGTTTCGCCGACGATGACGACGAGGCGGCCCGGCTGCTGGGCCTGGCGGCGGGCTGCCGGCAGCGGGCCGGAGCAGCGGAGCACGTACCGGTGCTGCTGGGAAAGGCGATGGCACTTGCGCGTGAGCCGGGTCTGCGCCGGGAACTGGGCGTCCTGCAGGCACGGCAGCGCGGTGCGACCGGGCATCCGCGGATCGCGCACCGGGTGCTGCGCGATGCGGCCGGGCGGCTGGCGGGCGAGCCCTCCCGGGCGGCCGAACTGCTGCTGGAGGCTTCCGATTCCGCGGTCCGCGCGGCGGACAGCCGTGCCGCACTCGGCAGCGCGTGGCAGGCGTACCGGCTCACCCGGCTGTGCGGCGGGGATCTGGCCGAGGCCGCGGCCGTGCATCTCGCGCAGGTCTTGGCCCTGCGGGGGGAACGTGCGCAGGCCGGCGAACTGCTGCTGGCGCAGATGGCGGGCGAGGCGGCGGGGACTCTGGTGGGGCGGGCGGAAGTGCTGGGCCGGCTGGAGGAGTACGAGGCGGCCTGCGTGCTCCTGGACCGTGTACTGGGGGAGCAGCAGTCCGGCACCGAGCGAAGGGCGTACGCGGTGCGGCGGGCGGCCGCCCTCGGCTGCCGGGCCTGGATCCGGCTGTGGACCGGGGACTGGCACGGCGCCCGCTCTGACGCGATGGAGGTGGTCGAGTGCGCGGAGCGGCAGGTGGAGAGCGCTTCGCTGGCCCAGGGGCTGGTCGCGGTGGGGTGGCTCGAGGCAGCGCAGGGCCGTGTCACGGAGTGCGGAGCTGTGCTGGCCCGTGCTGCCGGAGTGGCGCGGGCGCACGGCCTCGAACTCGTCATGGGCCAGGTCGCAGTGGCCGAGGGCCTGTTGGCGCTCGGTGCGGGCAAGTACGAGGAGGCGGTGGCCGGTTACGAGCGCGCGGGCGCCCTGGCGCGGAGTGCGGGAATCGAGGACCCGTCGGTGACCCCGTGGGCGGCGAACCTGATCGAGGCCTACGTACGCAGCGGGCGGATCGGGGAAGCGGTGCGCGAACACGCCCGCTTCGACGCCGAAATGCGGCGCTCGGGCCCCTCCTGGGCGCTTGCGGTGAGCGCCCGCTGCCGCGCCCTGCTGCTGGAGGCCGGCGGTCACGGCACGCCCGGTGCTGTCGAGGCGGCCTTCCACGAGGCCCTGGAATGGCATGCGCGTGGTGCGGTCGTCTTCGAGCGGGCGCGGACCGTGTTCTGCCACGGGCAGTGGCTGCGCCGTACGGGACGCACCCCGCAGGCGCGCGACGCCCTGGAGGAGGCGCTGTCGGCGTTCGGGGCGCTCGGCGCGGTCCCGTGGGAGGAGGCGGTCCGCAGCGAACTCCGCGCGGCGGGCGCCCGCACTGTACGGACGGCGTGCGGACAGCTCACCGAGCAGGAGAGCCGTATCGCCGCGCTGGTCGCGGGCGGCGCCACCAACAAGGAGACGGCGGCGGCGCTGTTCCTCAGCCCCAAGACGGTGGAGTTTCATCTCGGCAATGTCTACCGGAAGTTGGGGGTGCGGTCGCGCAGTGAACTGGCGCGGACGTATGACACGGTGGGCGGGGCGTGAGCCTAAGGCTCGTTTCTCACGGTCTCGTTGACACTGTAGGACTTCTTTCCTGTGGCCTTGATGTGCACCTTGGTCGGCCGTAGCAGTTCCTTGATGCGTTTCTCGGCGGGCCGCAGGTTCTTCTTCTTGTACACAGGGGTGACGATGTACACCACCCGCTGGCCCGCGACCTCCACGGCCTTCCTCACCGCGTTTTCGATGCCGCGCATCTCGGGCGTGTTCGCGCGCGCGTACAAGGTGACGAAGTTCCTCTTGTCGCTGTTGGAGCCACCGAGCTGGGCGCCGAGCAGGTGCGATCGGTGGAAGCCCTTGTTGCTCTCCCAGCCTGCGGGGTCGACCGAGGGATTGGTCCTGCCGCCGATCGAAGCTTTGGTCAGCGTCGCTTCGATCCCGGTGGCGCGGTCGGCATTGTCCAGTGCGCCGTAGTTGGGCTTTCCGGGAGGCGCGAGGGACGACTGCTTGGTCTTCTTCTTGACTTTCGGACTCAAGCTTCCTTCCACGCTCCACACGCCGTCGTCGTCCACCGGCTCCAGGGACTTGAGCCGGTACCGGATCCGGATGGCGAGGAGAACGGCTTTGAGGACCTTCTCGTCGAGGGCGGTTCCCTTCAGCTTGTTGACCGTCGTGACACCGAGCTCGACGGCAGCCTGAACATCGCGCCGCTTCTCCTCCGGCGTACGCCGGTCCGCCTTGCCGACGAGTTTGCCGAGGGCCTTCTTCCCGCCGGCCAGCAGCTTCTTGCCGTACGCGGCCGCCTTGGCGATCATCTTGGAGATGAAGCCCCGGACGGGCGCACCGACCTTCTCCAGCACGCTCTTGATCTTCGCCGGGATCGCGCCGAGCTTGAGCACCCGGGCGAGCAGGTCGATGGCGAGCGGGAGTGTCCGTGCGAGGGAGTCCTCGATCTTCGTGGCGACCTTCTGGGACACGCCGTTGCAGATCTCCTCGAGCGTGTCGAGGATGCTGTTGACGAATTCGGCCAGTGCGCGGGCCTTTTCCACCAGGAAGGTGACGAAGTCGTAGACGGCCATGACCGCCTTGACCAGGGCGCCGGCCGGAGTGATCAGGGACAGCAGCCAGGTGATGCCCGCCTTGAGGACGGTCTCGACGACAAAGCCCTTGATCATCTCGAAGGCCTGCTGCTTGAGGTCCCCGATCTTCTCCTTGATCTCCTCCCACAGGCCCCCGATGCCCTTGTCCCGGATCACTCCGATGATCTTGATGGCGCCGATCACCGTGTTCAGCACCGACTCGGGCATGTGCTTGAGGAGTTCGGAGCGGATGAAGGCCCAGCTGATCCCGAACAGCGACAGCACCATCTTGACGATGCCGCGCAGATCCCACTGCTCCGGCAGTTCCACCCCCGCTGCCGCCAGATTGCCGAACAGCCATTCCTGGAGGGCCGCCTTGAGGTGCTTGACGATGTTCGACAGGAACTGCGTCAGCCCGGCCTTGACCGATGCGCCCAGATTGCTGAGGAAGCGGATGGGATCCTTGATGATCCGTTCGGCCACACCCGCCGCCCGCTTCACCACGCCGACCAGCAGGTTCTTCAGATCGATGAGGATCTTGATCGCGCCGACCACGGCGTCGCGGGCCCGCTCCCACAGGCCCTTGTTGGACTCCTTCACCTCGGCCAGCGCCGCGTTCGTCGCCTCCTGCGCCTGCGCGTAGGACTCGGCGAGCTGGTCGACGATCGCGTCGGCCTTCTCGTCGATGGACGCTTCCAACTCGTCGAACTTCGCGGCGAATCCGGCAGCCGTCTCCTCCCCGAACCCCCGCATCGCGGGCTCGAGGCCCGCGACGAAATCGGCCATCCGGCGCCGGCCGTCCGCGGCCTTCTGCCGCGCGTCGTTGACGCGCTTCTCCACGACGGTGGCGACCTCGTCGACCACGCCCCGGATCTCGGCGGTGTAGACGGCCGAGTGCTTCGCATAGTCGGGCTCGCCGGAGAAGAAGTCCCACCAGCTCTTCTCGCACGCGGCGAGGAAACGCTTCCGGGCCTGCCCGGCCCTGTCGTCGAAGAGCGTGCGGACCGTGTCGTCCAGGCCCGCCAGCGCGGCCTCGACATTGCGTTTGGTCTCCTCGTAGATCCCGGTGAGCTGTGCCGTGATCTCCGCACGGCGCGCTTCAGTACGTGCCTGGGCGGCCTGTTTGCCGCCCGCCACCGATTTGCCGGTAGCGGCACGCACTCCGGCCATGGCGGCCATCGCCGTCTTGCCGGCTGCGGCCGCACGCTGCTCGGCTGCGGCCCGCTGCTCCGCCTCCTTGGCCCGGAAGGAGCCCGGCGCCGCGGCGGAGTCCTTCTCCGCGGCCTTCTTGGACTGCAGGGCGGCCGTGAACGCGGGTTCGTTGGCGCGCCGCAGGGTCTCGTCGGTGAGCCCCGCCTTGTCCATTTCTGTCGTCGTCCCGCTCGCATGCGCGGACAGGTCCACCGTCGCGACGGGCACCGGCGCCGGTACGGCGTCCGCCGCACGGGGCGGGGCCGGGACGGGCGGAGGGCGGTCGGGCGACAGGGGTACGGCGGGACGCTCGGGTACACGCGCCGGGTCCGGCGGGGCCGCCGCGGTCGCCCGCACCTCACTCGACGAGGCATTGGCGGCGGCGTTCACCTCGCCGGAGAGCTGGGGTGTGAGGGTGTCCGGGCGGGCCGGGTCCGCGAGTGCCTTGGCCTCGTCCGCGGTGGCCGGCTGCTGCTCCTTGATGCGTTTCTCGAACTTCGCGATGAACTCGGCCCGGCCGAAGGGCTTCGCCTGCGCCGAGGCGATCGCCGCCGCCTGGTCCTGCCCGGCGAACGCGGCACGCTCACCGGGTGGCGCCACGGCCGCGCGCTGGGCGGCCGTGGCCTCGGCGGCCGGAGCGGGGTGCCGGGTGAGGATCCGCTTGCCCGCGGTGACCTGGGCGGCGATCCGGCGCAACCCCGGTGCGGCGGCCTTCTTGCCGGCGCCGGGGCGCCCTGGGGTCTTGCCCTGGTCGTGGCCGGCCGGCGCCTGCGCGCCCCGGGCGGCCAGCGCGGCGGTGGCGGCGTTGCCGACGGCGGGCCTGGCGCGGCCTGGGCGTTTGGTGGGTGTGGCGGTGGTGGCCCCGCGCTCCTGCGCCGGAGCGGCTGCCGCCTGGGCCGGTCGTTTCCGTACTGCCTTGAGCTTGCCGGGTGGAGGCGGCGCCGGCCTGGCGCCCGCCTGTGTCACGGCGGGCGGTGGCGTGGAGGGGGTCCGCACGGGGGCGCTCATGGCAGCACGCAAGAGGTTGCTGCCGCCACTGACGCGGGGGATTCCCGTACGGGCACCGGGCCGAGCGCCAACTCCAGCTCGCCGGACCGTGGTAGCCGCGACTCCTGGCGGAACTGGCGCGCGATCGCCTCGGCGAGATGGTCCCGGCCGATGACCGCGCTTCCGCTCTCCGCCGCCAGTAGCGCGGCGCCCCGGGCGGCGGCCATGATGCCCGCACCGGTGAGATCGAGCCGCGCGAGCCCCTCCAGCGTCAACTGCGGGTCCAGCGGGGCGCTGTCGGGGAACGCCATCCGCCAGAGCCGGTACCGCTCCCGGTCGCCGGGCCGCGTGAAGTGCACCACGAACTGGAAGCGGCGGGTGAATGCCTCGTCCAGATTGCCCTGGAGGTTGGTGGTGAGGACGACCAACGCGGGGCTGCGCTCCAGGCGTTGCAGCAGATAGCCGACCTCGAGATTGGCGTATCGGTCGGTGCCGCGGCTGACCGCGCCGCGCTTGCCGAAGACGGCGTCGGCCTCGTCGAAGAGCAGCAGTGCGCCTGCGGCTTCCGCGTGGCTGAAGGCCTCATCGAGGTTCTTCTCGGTCTCGCCGACCCACTTGGATACGGTCTGCGCGAGATCGACCCTGATCAGGTCGACGCCGAGTGTGGCGGCGATCACCTCGGCGGCGAGGCTCTTGCCGGTGCCGGGCTCGCCCGTGAACAGGGCCTTGAGGCCGGGGCCGCCGTGCTGCCCGCCGAAACCCCACTCCTGGGAGACCTTGGGCCAGGCCCGGAACGCGGCGGCGAGTTCGCCGATCTGCTGTGCCTGTTCGGCGGGGAGTACGAGGTCCGAAGGGTCGCGGGAGGGAGTGCGGACATCGGCGAGGCGGCCCGGAGTTGCGGCCAGGACGCGGCGCACCGCCGTATCCAGCAGCATGCCGCCGGACTCGGCGAGCCGTACGGCTGACCGCAGTTGGGCGGGCGACAGCCGGAATCGGGCGGCGAGGTCGTCGAGGGCGCGGGGATCGGGGTCCGCCCCGGCGGTGGCGGTGCTCCAGAGGGTGCGGCGTTCCCGGTAGCCGGGTTCGTCCGTGGTTTCTTCCGCGTAGCAGCCCGAGGAGAGCAGATCGAGGGGGCGCCACGGGGTCTGCCCGGTGAGGACGACCGGGACGCCGGTCCGTGTCAGCACGTCGGCGGCCGCTGCCGTGGCCCATCGGGCGTCGGGGTCGTGGAAGCGGTCGACGGGCAGCCACAGTGCGGTACCGAGCGCGGCCGCCGCGGCCAGCGACCGGCCTGTGGCGGCCCGTACCTCGGCGGGGGTCCGGCACAGCTCCAGGTCAGGAGCGGCGCGCAGTGCGAGCCCCGCCTGCTCCGCCACGGCGTGTGCCGCGTCGAGTTGGCTGCCGTCCGGCAGCCCCCAGAGGGCTGCGATCCCGGCCGGGTGCGCCTGCAGATGGGCGGCCAGCCGCGCGGTGCGGCCACGGGTCGGCCCGTCCAGCAGCGCAGGGTGCGGTGCGGGTACCTGGCCGGGGTCGTACGCGAGGAGTGCGGGATCCCCGAGCCCGTGCAGGAGGAAGGCGGGCAGTTCGGCGCGGATGTGCAGCGGGCGCAGCAGATCGGCGCCAGAGGGTTCCGGTCCGCCGTATGTGTCCGGGTCGCCGTCCTGGATCAGCAGTCCGAAGCGGCGCAGCCGCCCGTACGGCCCCAGCGCCGGCAGCCGGTCGTACCGCTCGGTGGGGGAGGGTGCCAGGACCGTGAGGATCAACTCGGCTGTGGGGCGGCGCTGGTCGAGGTCGTCGAGGAGATACCCGAACAGCAGGGCGTGCTCGGCGGCCAGCGCCGGCGCCAGGCACAGCAGCAGCGCGTCGCACTCGAAAGGGTCGAGGTCCGCTGCGGACGCCAGCTCGTCGAGCGGCAGCGAAATGCCCTCTGCGGCCGCCTGGAAGCGGAGTTCGCGCTCGGCGTGGGTCTGTGCGGCGGGCGGGCCGCCGCTCCAGGGCGCCGGGTGCACCACGGCGGGATCGGTGGAGTCGAGGAGCAGTCCGGCCTGCTCGTCGGTGACGCAGTAGGGGGACAGCTCGGCCCCGGCGAGCAGGCCGGAGCGTTTCGCGCGGCGGGCCGCGGCCGCCCGCAGCGCGCGGTGGATCGCGCCGTAGCGAAGGGTCAAGTGGGCCGCGGCGGCGCCTGATCGGGTCGGCATGTCACCCTCCTGAGAACACGACGGTGCGGCCGCCGAACCACGGCACGTCCGGTACGTCGGCGAGCAGTCGGTGGCGGTAGAGGTCGGAGTGGCGGGCACCCAGCGGAAGGCGCACCTCGACGGTGCTGTCGTGGAATGCCACGCGGGCTCCCAGGTCGGCGAAGCGGTCGAGGGCACACATCGGGTCGGAGGGCTCCCGCTCCGACCAGAGCTTCCAGGAGAGATCGGCCAGCGCGACCGCGGCGGCCAGCGTCACCGTGCGTTCGACCGCAGGGGCCTGGCCCGTGCGGACGGCAGGACGCAGCTCGACCAGCGCCTCGGTGAACCGTGCGGCGCGGGACGCCTCGTACGTCAGCCGCCGTGCGGCCCCGACCAGCGCGTCGTCCGGGGCGGAGCGGGCGGGGAGCCGTGCCCCGGTGTTGGTCCAGCAGCGGCGCGGAGCGGGCACCCGGCTTAGCTGCTCGCCGCGGGCCGGCGGCAGATCGGTCACGAAGCCGATGCCGAGGGCGTCCAGGGCGAGCGTCAGCCCTCCGGCCGCGGGGACATCGGGCTGGGAGGGCAGCAGTACGAGAGGTGACCCGGCCAGTTCCCAGGGGCGGAGCAGTTCTGCGGGCTTCGTCGCGTCCCACACCGGGTACAGGCCATCGACGTCCAGCAGGAGGAGCCGGCCCGGGGCCACCGCCCGCAGCAGCAGGGGGCTGGTGGCGGTGTGTCCTTGGGCGGTCTGGAGTCCGAGCCGGGAGTCGAGCAGGGCCAGCAGCGGGCCCAGATGCCGTTCGAGATCCAGAGCGGAGATGTCGGGTGCGCCGTGGCCTGTCGTCGTCGTGCCCGCGAAGACGGCGACCGCGTGCGTGTCCTGCGGTGAGCGCAGCCAGCCGTGCGCCGGCGGAGGCAGCACCTTGTGCGCGAGGCAGGCGGCGAAGGCCGTGCTGTCGGGGGCCTGTGCGCCACCACCGCTCAGGACGGCGGCCATCGCTTCCAGATAGCCGCGCTCGTGCAGCGGGGGCAGCAGGAGAAAGGGGAGTACGCGGTCGATGTCGGTCACCGTGCCGGACGCAGGACCTGCGTGGTGCTGTTCTGCCCGGCCGGGGGCCGGGGGGATCCGCGAGGGGAGTGCGGGCGGCGCGGCGTCGGGGGCGGGCTCGGGTCCGGTGGCGGTGAGCGGGGTGTGAGTCGCATGGAGCGTGGTGTCCGTCCCGACGGGTGGCTCGGACCGCAGGGCCGCATCGAGGGCGGCGGCGAGTGCGTCGGGGTCGCGGTCTGTGTCCCGGGCATCGCCGGGGACTGCTCCGGCCCTGCCGGGGAACGGAGTTGCCGCCTCGGCCGCAGAGCCGGGGCCGGACGCCGGGCGGCTGCCCGCCGCATCGAGGGCGCGCAACAGAACCAGCAGCGCGTCCTTCGGAAGCCCGGCCAGTACGGTCTCGAACGCCCCGCACGCGGAGGCTTCGTTGAGGAGGCCGACCAGCACCTGGTCGCGGTCGGGGGCAGGCGCGGGCGGCACCGGTCGGCCGGGCTCCCGCAGGGCTTCGGCACGGGCGTCGGCGCCGGGTCCGGCATCGGATCCGGCTTGACGGGAAAGCGGCGTCGTGCCCGGAGCCGATGGGCCCGCGTGACCGTGGTCGGGGAGCACTGTCGCGTCAGGACCGGATCCGGGCTCGATGGTCCTGTCCGTCAGGTGGGCGGCACCCGCCAGCTCGTCGAGAGTCGCAAAGGACCTTATGTGCACGGGGACGGTCACCTCCATGTCCTGCGGGATGAGGCCTGAGTACGGTGCTTGTCCCGCGACGGGCGGGGGAAGCGACACACCGGCGCGGGCCAGTGCCCCGGCGAGGTGCATCTCCACCACGCGGGGGAGCATCGCGACCGCGCCACGGGCCAGTTCGGCGGGATCGGGTCCCCAGCTCCAGCCGTCCGTCCTCACGACGCGCACCCGGCATTCGAGCACGGTGCAGCCGCCGAGGGCGGCGATCAGACCGTCGTCGGTCGTCGCATCCATGTGAACCGTCACCATGCCTGTCACCTGCGTCCTGCCCTGGTCCGTCCGCTGGTCTACGTCAGTCGATCCCGCCCGGGCTGTACGCGGTCACCGGCCGCCCCCGGACGAAGACCAGGGCTTCGTCGCTGTCCTCGACGGCGCCATTTCCCAGCAGGGCTGCTCCGTCCGGGCCGAGGACGTCGCGGATCTGAAGACTGACGGCGCTGCCTGTGCCCCACTGGGCGGTCGGATGGACCAGCGCGAGGACGGGGGCCGCGCCGTCAGTGGTGGAGGACGTGATGGTGAGCGATCCTTCGGTGACGCCGACGGAGGGCGCGGGGCAGGAGACCGGCTTGAGCTGTGGCGTTGCCGGGGTGGCGGCCTGCTCGCCGCCGGTGTCGACGTACCAGCGCCAGGGCGCGGCCAGGATGTCCCGGGGCGCGCTGAGTTCCTCGGTCGTGAGGAGTTCGGCCGGGACCAGGACGAGCCCCGAGGCACCCGGGACGGCCAGCGGGAATGCGCTCCGCGTCAGCAGCCGTACGGAGGGCGGGGGACCGGTGGTGGCGCGGGTGAGTGCGGCGAGAACATGGCCGGTGTGTTCGAGGCGGACGACCGTGACGGTCAACTCCGGTGTCTGCGATACCGATTGATCCTGCGCGGTGATCGTCATCGTTGCTCTCCCTCGTTGCTTCCGTGGGGATGCGTCAGGTGGTGGGCCGGGCCGTGGCCAGCACGAAGTAGTCGGCGGCGCCCGGCAGTACGGTCGGAGAGTCGAGTGCCTCGTCGGGGCCGAACCCGCCGTACCAGGCGATCAGGCAGCTCAGCCGGCGCTGGGAGTCCACCTCGCAGCGCAGCACCACGGGCAGTGCGCCGAAGCCGGATCCGTCGACACCGCCTTCGTGCGGCCCACCGTACGTCTGGAGCCGCGGCGTCACCTGGAGGTGCAGAACGACCTCGCCCGACTCCACCTGATCTGCCGTCACCGGCGGGGGCAGCGGCAGGATGACGCCGTGTGTCGCGGTGCCGGACTGGACGAGGACGCTGCCGGTGACGAGCGGGCTGTCGACGGCGCCGGTGACGGACAGCCCGCCAGTGATCTTCACGTCGCCGTGGATCTGGGTACTGCCGTCGCCGAGGACGCGCAGCGCCGGGGCGAGTGCTCCGGCCGCGTTGAACCGGCCGATGTCCAGACTGCCGTGCTCACCGCCGATCCGGACGCCCACCTTTCCGGCCACCGGGCGCGGCTCGGCCGCCAGTTCCAGTGTGCCGCCGCGCGCGGACACCCGGTCGGCGAGGACGCCGGCGTACCGTCGGCCAACTCCGTTCGCCCGTGGCAGCACCGCGGTGAAGCCGCCGTCCCGGCCGCCGCCCCAGGTCACGAAGGAGAGCAGCACCCGGCCCCGGTCGCCGCCGCCGAGCCAGTCGGGTCCCGCGTCGGGCGGGGGCGGCTGCTGGTCGCCGAGGTCGAGTTCGTCGCCGGGGGCGCCCACCACCAGGGCGAAGCCCTCCGAGGTGCGCGCTGCCCCGTTCGTGGCGCAGCCGCCCGAGGACACGGTCGCGGCGCCGTTCGATGGCTGGTCGCTCCACATGAGCATGAGCGGGCGGGCGGCGGTGTTGTCGGGGTCGCTGATCACGAACCCTTGGTCGGGGGTGGAGAGTTCCACCGGCGCCGGGACCACGATCTCCCGCCCCGACGGGTCGAGGAGGGTGCCGCTGCCGACGACGACTGTCTTGTAGATGTCCGAGCCGGCCCGCGCGCGGACCGTCACCTCCAGGCCCGAGGCGATCCCCCAGGTGTGCAGGTGCCGGTGGTGGCGCGCGGCGGCGTCACGGTCGTAACGCACCACGGCCGACAGGTCGTCGGCGGCCAGGATCTGGCCCTCGTGGAATTCTGGCCGCAGGGGTGCCGGCATGTCTGCGCTCCTTACTACGTATCGGTCGGCTGCGGCGGGAGGCAGCCCGTGCGGTCCAGGAGGTCCAGCAGGAACTCGAGCAACTGCGCCGTGCTGACGTCGTGTTCGAAGAGCCGGGCCAGCTGGATGCGCCACCGCTGTTCCACCGGATCGGGCAACTGGGCGCCCCGCCGTCCGGCCGGCACGGCCCGTACGACATCGCAGCCGTCCAGCGTCACCTCCGCGATCAGCACCTCCGGGGCACAGCCGCCGGGGCAGGGGACGACGAGGAGCGAGCGGACGGCGGCGCCCAGATACGCCTCGAAGGCGCGCCAGGCACCCACCTTGCGGTGCAGGTTGTGCTGAACGCCGTTGCCGGTCGGTTTGGGCGGTACCTCGCACAGCAGCGCCAGGGGAGTGCGGTCGCACAGGTCGCCGTTGACGTCGAGGCGGGCGGTGAGCCAGTCCGTGAGTTCGCTCGCCGAGGGCCGGCTCTCGCTCTGGCAGGCCTCCAGAAACTCCCGGTCGTCACCGAACCGGCGGCGCAGCAGTTCGCAGAGACGGTCGCGGGGAGGGTCGGGGACGCAGCCCACCGAGTAGCGGTGGCCCTCCCGTACCCGCGTGGGTACGCAGCCGGCCGGCGTGCAGCCGTCGCCGGGATCGTACGGGGCGACGGGCTCGGCGAACTCCTCCTCGTAGCGGAGAAAAAGGCCGTAGGTGCGCTCGGGTCCGGGCGGGCAGGGGTCGGGGCAGCCGCCGCCCGTGGCGCGGAACTCCCGTACCAGGGCGACGACATCCACGTCCTCGACGCAGATGACCGGGATGTCGTTGCCCAGGCCGTCCACCGCGTGGCCCTCGCCGATGCGCACCGCACCGCGGGCGCAGGAGTCGCAGCTGACGGCGAGCCCGCACAGGACCGCGCCCTGTCCTTCGGGCGATACGTAACGCAACCGGTTGTGGAGCCGGATGCGTCCGGTGGTCCAGGCGGTGAGCTGTCCGAGGTCGTCCTCGGTGAGCAGCTGGCCCGCGGAGAAGACCGGGCGGACCGGTCCGCCCGCGCGGAATCCGGCAGGTGAGGTGGTGGACGCGGTGCTGCCGCTTCCGCCGCAACCGCAGCCGCAGTCACGGGGGCCGGCGGTGTGCGTGCCGGAGGTGGTCATGGCTGCCCCTCAAGGGTCTCGCTGTCGTCGGCCGCGCTGTCCGTCCGGTCGGTGGGTTCCGCCTCGGCTTCGGCCTCGGCGTCGGGGTCCGGACGGTGGTTGTCGATGAAGATCCAGCTCTCGAAGACGCCGGCCGCGCCTGAGGGCGTCCCGGAGGTGCGGGGTCCGCAGCCGTCGGGCGGCAGCAGCCCCGGACGGTGGGCGACCGGGCCGCCGGGCTGCGGTACGAGCCCGCCGGTGTGGGTGCCGTCCACCGGGTCGCCGCAGATGTCGAGGACGAACGGGGTGCGCAGCACCAGGTGGATCCGGTCGCCGTCGTTGAGGTACTCGATGTCCGTCTGCCGGATGGTGATCCGGTCCGTGGTCTCGTCGTCCGGCCCGTCGGTTTCGATCTGGGTCTCCAGGCGCATGACGGTGCCGTGGACGCCCCGCCCGCCGGTGACCTGGAACAGGTCGGCGATACCCGGGTCCTGGAGGGTGGCGGTGCGCACCGGCCGCGAGAAGCGGATCCGCAGGCCGCGTTCGCCCAGCAGTGCGCGGGCCTGCTGGGTGGTCAGCCGGCCGCCGTGCGGCCATGAGATGCGGGTGATCACGGTCGCGGGACGCCGGGAGAGGGGCCGGCGGACCTCGGGATGGATCTGCTCGGGGGCCAGCGCGCGGTCGGGGCGTACGTGGTTCACGCGGGCGAGCAGCAGCCCGGGGCCGAGGATCCTGCCGTCACCGCATCCGTGCCACTCCGGTGCGCCCTCCGTGGGCGGCTCGCAGGGGCACGGAGGGTCGCAGGAGTCAGGCTCGGGCCGCCGGGTTGTCGCCCGCAGGGCGAAGCCTTCGCGGATGTGGGAGTAGGCGGTGCGCGGGAGGCCGTCGCAGGCTTCGGTGTAGACGGCGCGGACGCTGTCGACGGGCTCCTCGCAGTGATGGATCGTCAGATAGACGGTGACGCCGTCGCGACCGGAGCGGATCTCCTCCAGGGCGCGGCACCGTTCGTCCTCGTCGAGCAGTTGCCACAGGTCGTGTCTCGGCCGGACGCCGCACGGCACGATCACCTCGTCGCCGTGCCGGTCGACGGCCAGGCCGTCGGTCACCTCGAACCAGGGGGCAGCGCGCTCCGGATCGGGGCACTCGGCGGCGGGTGGTGGCACCGGGCGCGTCCACAGCCCGTAGGCCACGCCGTAACCGTGCAGGGCGAGGTTGTGCAGGCGCAGCCGTGCGAGGAACTGCCCCTGTTCCTGGCGGAGATCCTGTGCGGACAGCAACTGGCCGTGGAAGTACGTCAGCCGCCGCCGGCCGGTCCGCGGGGCGCTGTCACGCCCGGTCGGGGGAGCCGTCATGGGGTCCTGCCTTTCTTCTCGTCGGGGTGTGCGCCGTTGCCGCCCTCGTGCAGGGCGACCGTGCGGATGCCCGCACCTGACGTGCCGTCCAGGCGGATGCCGCGTCGCCCCGAACGGTCCGCCCCGAGCACGGTGTCGGCGCCCAGGACAGCCACGCCGGCCGGGGACGGCGCGGGGCTGACGAGGAGGGTGTCCACACCGACCGCGCTGCGCTCGCCCACGGTGAAGCCGAGACCGCCGATGCAGACGGTCGCCGTGGTGTGGGCGGGGGAGAGCCGTTCGACCAGATCGGCAGCCGTCCTGGCCGTGCCGTCGGTCGACGCTGGACGCCGGGTGCCGGGCGGCGGGCCCGGGGGGATCAGTACACGGAAACGGAACGTGGTGCCGGTCAGCGGGTCATCGTCCGGGTTGCCGAGCGATCGCAACGGTGCTCCGCTCCGGTGGGCGCCGGGTCCTGCCAGCCGCGAACCGAGGACCGCGGGGCCGCCGAGCCGCACCCGCGTGGCCGACCGTCCGAACAGCCGCACCTCACCCAGACGCGTGTCCCGGCCCACCGCACCCCACGGCGCTGCGGCCGGTTCCACGATCGCCGGGCGCACCCCCAGCACGATCTCCAGGGCGAGGGCGAGCCCGCAGGGCGTACCGCGCCGTCTGCGCAACTCGGGCGCCGCGGCAATGAGCCGGCGCAGCACGGGCGGCGCGAGCTGCGCAGTCCCCGGGTCCGGGGCGCCCGGGTTCGTGCCGCTCCCGGGGCCGCCGCCGGAACTCGCGCCCGGCGCCGGGTCGGGGTCGGGCCCCAGATCGATGCCGAGCAGTCCCGCAATCCACGGCAGCACACCGTCCGGCACGCCGGCCGGGTCGAGCAGTGCCGGGGCCCGTTCCGTGGCCCGGTCGAGGGTCTCGACCACCGAGTCGAACAGAGCGAGGAACCGCTCGGTGAAGTCGTCGGCGGTCGGATCCTCGCGGTAGACGGCCGGGAGGAGGTCGGCCGAGGTGGCCCGGGGAAGGTCAAGTCGGAGCTGCCGCACGGTGGGACCGGGCGCGGAGGCGTCGGTACGGCCGAGCAGCAGCCGCACGACGACGTACTGGCCCGGCGGCTGGTCCACCAGGACGTCGTAGGCCGGTCCTGCGGCCGTCTGCCAGTCGTCGGGCCCCGGCATGCCGTCGGGATCGTCGCCGGTGGTGGCCAGTTGGACGACCAGCGCGCTGCCCGACGGGACATCGGCGTCGACACGGATCCGGTGCCAGCGGCACCGGGAGATGCCGCTGTCGAGCGGGACGGTGACCAGCGCCGCCTCTGTCACGCCCGGCGGCAGGACCAGCGCGTCGCCGTCCTGGACGGGTTCGGGGAGGGGATCCGCCGCTCCTGCGGCCGGGCGCCAGCCCGAGGCGGAGTCCAGCAGCAGGTGCGCGGGTGCGTCGGTGCGGACGTCCATGCCTCACCTCCCCTTCTGCGCGGTGATGTCGGCGGCGGTGTTGGTGACGACCGAGGCCGTCACCCGTCCGACGCGGACCAGGGCGTGCGCGGGCAACGGCGTATCGGTGCAGGGCGGCACGGGCAGGCCGTCCACGGTGAGCGTCAGCAGTGGCACGGCCGCCACCTCCTCGTCGGTGAGCAGCCGGCGCGCCAGCGCGGTGTGGACGAGGGGGCCGCCGAAGGGCCAGCCGTCGCCGCCGGCGCCCCCGGCGAGCGGGTGCAGGAAGCGGCGCAGCCCGTCCTCGGCGCGGCGTACGGCTGCGGCACGGTCGGCGCCCGTCACGAGCGCCAGCACGATCCGGGCGTCGACGCGGACGTACCGGGGCGCTGCGGTGACGACGGTGATACCGGTCGGGGCAAGGGTGCGCGTCAGGTGATCCGTGACGGACTCGAGGTCGCCGGCAGAGGGCAGCGGCGCACCGGCGGTGGCGGGGTCCTCGTCGGGCGGCACCAGGTAGACGCCGACGATGCCGGGCAGCCGGGCACCGGGATGGTCCGGGTGGTGCCCGGGTACGGCGTGGGCGCGTGCGATCCGCGTACCCGGGGCGCGCATCGCGAGCAGCGCGTGGTCCGCGGGGGTGACCGCCCGCCCGGCGGTGCGGATCTCGGCCGCGCCGCGCCGTACGGTCGCGCCGAAGGGCTCGGTGTCCGTTCCGCCGGTCGCGGGCAGCGGGTTGGTCACCGAAGCCACCCCGGGCACCGCAGTGCGCAGCACTGTGGCCGTGTCCGCCGCGACGGCGCCCTGCCTGCCGCCTCCGGTGCGGTAGCTGACGGCCCGTACATTGCCCACGCCGGGCGGCAGCGCGACCCCGTGCACCCCGTCACCGAAGGTGAGGACGCCGGTGTCGGCGTCGAGCGCGAACACCCGGTCGGCGGGGCCCGCGAGGACCAGGTCGGGCACCTCCCGCCACACGGGCCCCGGGTCGTGCGCGGTGGGGGCCGCGCCGTCGACGGGGAAGAGCGGCGCGGCGGGGTCGTCGGCGACGCTGACGGTCAGGGATCCGGGAACGACGGGCGCCGTCGCCACGCGCAGCCGCACGCCCGCGCCGCCGTCCTGCTCCCGGGGATCCGCGGGTGCCGGGCTCAACACCTCGTCGCGCACAGTCCGTACGGCGCTCGCGAGCACCGTGTGCGGCAGGACGGCGGCGAGCCGCGGCGGCTCGGCGTACGTCCCTGCGGTGAGCCGCACCCGCAGCCAGCGGGCTTCGGGAAGCTGGGCCCCGCCGGGCGGCCGGCCCGGCCGCCAGCCCGTCGGCAGCCGCAGCTGTACGGTCCCGGTGTCGGCGAGACTGCCGGTGTGGTCCACCACCACGTCGGCCGCGCGGAAGGTGTCACCGTCCAGTACGGACCAGCGCAGTTGCGGCGGGGCCGCCTCGGGCGGAGCGACGGCTCCCCGGGCGGCGGCGGCCGGACCGCCGGGGCGCGGGGCCGCGACGAAGGCGAGCGAGAGTCCGCCCTCGATCGCCTCGGGGGCGGTGAACCCCAGCCAGAGGGCCGAGCCGGGCGCGCTGTGGACGCCGAACGGGAGGAAGCCGTCCGCATAAGGGTCCTGACCCGGCGTCACCTCGTCCACGGGGCCCGGCAGACTGCCGGTCGCGGGGCGGCCCACGGCCAGGGACGTGAGCTCGGCGGGCGACACCCACATGTCGTCCACGGTCTCCATCACCACTTCGGCGCCGCCCTCGCCGGGCGCCCCGGCCTGGAAGCCCGCCGGGACCTGAACTCCCCCTCCGGCGGACGCCGTTGCGGTGAGGCGAAGCAGCACCTGGGCGGGCGTGGCGGGCAGCGGGGAGACCCCGGCGATCCGCAGATGCTCGACGAGCAGCTTGGCGGGCAGCCGGTCCACGCGGGCGGCCACCGCTTCGGCCATCAGCGCGAACAGCCGCAGCAGCGCGTCCCCCGCGTCGTCGGGGCCCGTCCCGGTCCAGTCGGGGGTGAAGCCGCCGACCCGGGCGCGCAGCGCGGCGACCAGCTCGTCCCGTGCGGCACCCAGCAGCACCGGGCGGCCGTCCGCGTCGAGCAGTGCTGTACGCGCGGAGCCGGCGGACAGCGTCCACCACGGTTCGTCCGCCCCGGGGGCGAGCCTCGCGGAGGGATCGGGAGCGGTGGAGCGGTCGGGGCCGTGGGCGGTCATGCGCGTACCTCCCGTGGAGCGGCACCGGACGGCTGTGTGGTGCACACGAGGATCTCGACGGGGCCGGGGAGTTCACCGGGGCGCAGCGGAAGATCGCCGCAGGATTCGTAGGGACCGTCGTCCAGGGCAGCGGCGACGCCTTGCACCGGGGTGCGGTCGCCCGCCGCTCGAAGAGCCCGTTCGGCCGCTCGCAGCAGCGCCGAGGGGCGCAGTACGCCGCCGAAGGGCCAGCCGGTGCCGTCGTCGCCGCCGGTCAGGGGGTCGAGGAAGCGACGCAGTGCCGCGTCGAGGAGCTGCCGACGGGCGGTGTCCGCGGTGAGGGTGATGCGGACGCGGACCGGACGGTAGCGCGGGGGCGCCGCGAACACATGGGCGCCCAGCAGGCGTCCGGCCTCCAGCCGGGCGCTTACGGCGGCCAGCGCGCCGGGGTCGGGAACGGGCAGGGGTACGGCGTCGGGCGCGGTGCTGTCGCCGGCGGCGCGCGGCACCCGGGGGACGACGAGGGTGGTCACTGCGCCCGGCACGTTCCGCGAGGGGTGCGAGGGGTGGGCGCCGACCAGTGCGTGGGCGCGGGCGACGGCGACCCCGGGCGTGGACAGGGCGAGTTCCTCGTGGTCGGCGGCGGTCACGGCCCGGGTGACGACGGCGAGCGCGGTGGCCGCCCGGCGGCGCGCGGCCGCAGGGGTCTCGGGCTCTGCACCGCCCGTGGACGGAACGAGGGCACGAGCGGTGCAGGGAGCATCGGGTGGTTCGGTGTCCGAAGATCCGCCGGTGAACACCCAGTCCCCGGGCGGCGATTCCTCCTCGGCCGCGCGCTGCGGCTGCGGGCGGGCGAATCCGGCCAGCGCGGGGAATGCCAGCAGCGCCGCCGGCTGGGCAGCGCGGGCGGGGGCGCCCACTGCCGGGTCTGCGCCGCCATTGCCGGTCGGCCCGCCGCCCAGCCGGTACTCCGCCCGCAATACGGTCCCCGGCCCGGTGACGTCGGGCCTTGGGATCCGCCCGGTCAGTCCGTCGCCGAAGCGCAGCGCCCCCAAGGCCCGGTCCACGGTGAACACCCGGTCCAGCGGCCCGCTGAACGCCAGATCCGGCACGGCCGTCCAGTCGTGGGTACGACCGCTGCCGGCGTCATCCGTCTCACGCAGCGTGAAGCGCGCGACGTCGATCAGCCGGCCGGCGGCGTCGCCTGGCAGTACGACGGTGAGGCCGGGAAGCGGCGGGCGGCCTGAGAGCTGAGCCACCACGGGCCCGTCGGGAGCCTCTTCCAGGCGGACGCGCTGCGCGTGGTGCGCGGGAACGGAGTTGGGGGACAGCCGCAGCAGTCGCGGCGGCGCGGCGTAGGTGGCGGCGGGCGTGGCCAGCACCAGCTCCACCTCGGCCCCGGCGGCCGTCGCAGGCAGGGCCAGCCGGACCAGGCCGGACCGGCGCAGTCCGCCGGTGCCGTCCGCCACAGCCCCCTCGGGCAGCGGGGCGGTATCGCCAACGGCCCCGTAGGACCAGCTGAGTCGAGCCGGGGGCGGCACGTCGGCTACGGCCCCGGCGGTCCAGCCGTCCGGTGTCCGGCTCCCGGTCCACGGCCCCGTCGGCTCCTCCAGCGCGAGCAGCAGCGAAAGGGTTCCGCCGTCCGGAAATCCGTCGCCGGACACAGACAGCCGGATCCGGATCCGCGCCGGGCGGCCGTAGGCGCCGGTCAGGGGCACCGGGCGGCCGGCGGCGAGGTCGGCGGTGCGGTCCCGGTCGCCCGTCGTGTCCCGCACCGACAACCCGGCCACGCGCACCGGCAGTACGTCCAGGTCCCGGTCGAGGGAGAAGTCCCTGCCGCGCCCCGGTTCACGGCTGAACGACGTGCCCTCCCGGATCCGCAGCCGGGTGCCGGGCGCCTGCGGGACGATCTGGAGTACGGTCACCGCGGCCGTCGCCGGGGCCGGTCCGGGCACGCCCAGCAGCCGCAGCACCGCGTGCACGACCGCGTCGGGGACCTGGTCGAGCCGGTAGACCTGCTGCTCCAGCAGATACGCCTGGAGGTCCAGCAGCGTCATGCCCGGGTCGACGGGGGCGTGCAGGGTCCAGCGGCCCGAGGATTCGGCGGGGATCCGTGAGCGGACCGCGTCCACCAGATCGGCCCAGGACAGATCGTCCAGCCGCAGCGGCGCCAGGGTCATGACGCTTCACCGCCGCCCGCCGGTCCGGCTGCCCCGAACGCGCCCGCGCCGCCCACCAGTCCCGAGCCGCCGTCGAGGTAGTAGGGGAAGACCAGCGTCTCGTGCCGACCGGTCGCCCTGACCCGGTAGTCGACGAAGACCGTCACCCGCCACTCCTCGCCCGGCTGCGCCTGCGCCCGTACGTCGTCCACGGCCGCCCGCGGCTCGAAGTCGCGGATGGCGATACGTACCGAGTCCTCGAGCTCGCGCAGTGAGCGCGAACTGCCGGGCGCGAAGACCAGTTCCGGGGCGCGGGTGCCCAGCGTGGGGCGCATCACCCGCTCGCCCAGCGCGGTGCGCACCAGCACCAGCAGGCAGTCGCGGACGCTGTCCTCGCCGGCCGTGTATGCCAGTCGCCCCGAGGCGTCCGGCAGCAGCGGGAAGCGCCAGCCCTGTCCGAGGAAGGCCTCCGCGCCGCCGGGCGCGCCGCCGTTCACAGCGCCACCTGCACCGTCGTCGACATCGGCGGCGGGCCGGGCGCGGGGAGCGCGGGACCGGTGGCGACGGGCGAGACGACCGGGTGGGTGTGCCCGATGAACCAGGGCAGGAAGGTCTCCCACGGGACCACATGCTGCGAAGCTCCGGTCCCCAGCCGAACCTGCGGTGCGTCCAGCGTCACCGAGCCGCCGGTGACCTTCACGGGGCCGGAACCGGCACTGATCTCCACAGAGCCGTCGGCGGTCACCGTCACCTTGCCGCCGGACGCGGTGCGCACCACCACCGAGCTGCCCGCGTCGTCCAGTTCGATGCGGTGCCCGGCGGACGACGTGAGCCGGACGGCTTCGTTGCCGGAGCTGTCGTCCAGAACCAGTTCGTGGCCGTGCTTGGTCCGCAGCAGCTTCTCGTCCCGGCCGCCCGCCCGGTGTGTGGGCGGCTTGTCCATGCCGTTGTAGAGGCTGCCGATGACGACGGGGAACCGCATGTCCCCCTGGTCGAAGGCGACGAGCACCTCGTCGCCCAACTCCGGCACGAAGCTCGTGCCGTATCCGTTGCCCGCGTAGGGCTGTGCCACCCGGCACCACTCGGTGATCGTGGCGCTGTCGAACCACGGCAGTCTCAACTGCACCCGGCACTCCTTCTCCGGGTCGTCCTCCACCCGCTCCACGACACCCGTGGCCACACCGAAATACCGCTTGTCCACGGTCGATCCCGGCATTCCCGTCATCGCTTCGTCACCGCCCCTCGGAAGTACGCCGTGCCTCGAACGAGGTCAGGAATCCGGATGAGTTGAAGGAGTGCGTCACCTTGGTCGTGTAGTAGGTGCCGCCGAACCTGCTCCCCACCCCGCCGATCCGGAGCGAGTCGCTCGGCACCAGGTCGGGCAGGCCGGCCAACTGGCCCGCACAGGTGACGAATTCGTACGACTTGCCGCGCAGCACGCTCACCGCCAGCGCCCGCGCCTCCTGCTCCGAGCTCACCGGGCGGTCCACGATGACCTCTTCCCTCTCGCCCATCTCCTGTGCGGCGGCCGCGGGACCGCTGCGCCCGGCGTCGCGCTCCGCCTGCAGATCCGCCTGTGTCGCACTGCCGACGATCGCCTTCTTCGTCCGGGGATCCCAGCCGCGCACCGTCACTTTGGCGACCTGCCCCGACAGGGTCAGGGTCGGGCGGAACGAGATCAGGTTGGGTGCGGGGGAGGTCCCGGACGCCTCGCCCTGTTCCGGGCGTCCGGAGCGGGCGCCGCGGGCCAGCACCGCGTACCAGAGGTCGAAGGTGCGCGGCCGGCGGGCCGTCGAACCCGCCCTGCCGTCGGCGGGGGAGACGAAGTACAGCTGCTCCACCCCGCTCTTCGGGTCGGGCGCCACGTAGCACTCCCGGTCGACGCCTTTCGCCCGTTCCAGCAGGAAGGCGACATCGTCCTGGTTCTTCTGCATCACCAGCGGATGCACCACGCCCTCCTTCTCGGCCACCAGCTCCAGCCCGTGCCGCTCCGCGACCTTCTGCGCGATCTGCCAGTCGGCGAGGTCCAGATACTTCTTCACCTCGTCGGCCCGTGGCTTGCGGGCCTTCATCTGCGCGGTGCGGTCCTGGCAGGAGATCTGCAGCGTGGGCGGCCCCGAGGAGGGGAAGTCCGGCTGGATCGTGGTGACCTGGCCCTTGGCCACCACCGGCGGCCGGTGCTGTGAGGTGTAGCCGAGCCGGACCTCCACCACCTGGCCGGGGGCGAAGTGTTTCGGGTCGTCGAAACGCAGCCGCAGATTCAGCTCGTCCCAGTTGCTCAGCGCCAGCGAGAACGTGCCGGTCTTGTCCAGCTCACGGACCACCTGGATGTCGAGCACGCAACTGCGCATCTGGTCGGCGATCTCGGAGCCGTCCAGGGCGACCTCGAAACACGGGGCGTAGGTATCGGCCGGCAGCGGTGTCGCGGTCGTGCTTCCCAGTAGCGCCATCACACCTCACCCCCGGTCCAGCGCGGGGACGACGAGCGCCATCCCCGGGGCGAGCGCCCGCGGATCGGCGAGGGCGTTGGCGGCCGCCAGTTCCCGCCAGCGCCCGGAGTCCCGGTACACCGCGGCGGCGATGGAGGAGAGCGTGTCGCCGCGCCGCACCGTCCAGACCTTCTGCACGGTCGGTGAACTCAAGGGCGTGGTGAGCTTCTGCTCCTCCGCCGTCCTGAACTCCTTGAGCGACAGCGACACTTTGGCCCGGGTCGGTGTGCCGTCCCGGTCGAAGAGCACGTAGGTGATGGAGAGGCTGTCCACCACACCGGTGAACGACGGATTGGCGCCCCAGGCGAAGGTCACCACCGGCGGTGCGTGGGTAGTGCCTTGACGGACCGTCAGAGACTGGAAGTCATCGAGCCACCGCTTCTGTACATCGCGGCGCCCGCGCACCGGCTCCTCGGCCGCGTCGACCAGCGCGTCCAGCTTGAGAGTCCGCGCGCCGCCCCGTACGAACTGCAGCGGGGGCGCGTCCAGGCCCGGGACGCCGATCTCGGCGAACGTCACCGCTTTGGAGACGGCGTACTCCGTCGGATTGACCGGCAGCGTCAGCAGCGGGGTCACGGGCCCCGACACGGAACCGGGCGGGTGCACGCTCAGGGTCGCCTGCGTCGCGGCGGCGTCCCGCCCCGAGAGGCCGGGCAGCGCAGGCATCAGGCACCCCCGAAGCAGCCGGCCGCGGACCCGCCGGAAGGGTCCTGGCCCGGTTCGCAGCCGGTCAGGGACGCTTCCCTGGCCAGCAATCGGCCGCGGGCCCTGACATCCTCCTGCCGCTGCGACCACTCCCGGATGTGCTGTGCGAACAGCCGGGCGAAGACCGCCGTGTCATCGCCGCCGACCTCGAAGTCGACCGAAAGGTGATGGATCGTCAGCATTGTTCTCTCCCGAACCGTGATCACGACTTGCGGTGCATTTCCCCACGGCCGTTGCCGCGTGCGTCAGCCCAGCCCCGGCACCGCCTGCTCCACCGCCACGAGACCCTCGTGCGCGATCTCCAGCTGCTCCACGGCCACTTCACTGCGTTCCGCGTGCAGATCGGGGCCTGTCCACTTCGAGGCCAGGCCGCCCCGGAAGGCCCACACCGCGCCGGGCACACCGGCTCCGTCCAGCAGCAGCACCGCCCCGCTGCGGCGCGCGCCCAGCGGATTGCCGAGCCCGGCCTGGTACCAGGACCACAGGCCCGTGCCCCGGGCCACCCCGCGATGCAGCACGATCCGGTTCCAGGAGTGGCGTACCGGGAACTGCCGTACCCGGTCGTTGACCCCGCCCTCCGGATACGAGGTGACCTCCAGTTGCGCACCGAGTCCGGTGATCTGCTGGAAGGCGCCCTGGGCGGTGAGCGGCAGCAACGCCGTCTGCGCGGGCGGCAGATGGGCGGCGGCCGGGCCGAGCACGACCAGGAACCGGTACTTCGGCAGCGGCTCGGCGAAGAACTCCAGCGCCTGCTCGGTCATCCCTCCACCACCTCCAGCCGGTCCCGTCCGCCCATCAGCAGCCGGATCGCGATGAATTCCATGGGGGCGGCCGGAGCAACCTCCACCTGGCAGACCACCTGCCCGAGCGCCGCCCGCTCCGGAGGGTTCAGCCCTTCGTCGCACCGCACCCGGAAGGCCTCCGCGGGCCGGTCCCCGGCCAGCGCACCCGCCTCGAACAGGCCGAGCAGTACTTCGGTCAGCCCCTGGACGAGCAGCAGCCGCAGACCGGGTGTGTCGGGCTCGAAGAGCAGCGGCCCGGCCACCTCGCGGGCCGCCCGCACCAGCCGGTGGACGAGCCTGCGGTGGGCGATGAACCAGCCGTCGCCCACCCCTTGCGCCTGCGATTGCGGCACCGCTGTACGACCGCCCCACACGAGAGGGCCTCTGCCGGGCGGGCAGCGCAGCAGATTGGCGCCCGATCCGTAGACCGACACCTCCTGATCGGAGCGCAGTACGTGGGCGAGATCGACGACATCCTCGAGCGAGGCGTTGGCCGGGGTCGCGAACACGCCTCGCTCGCGGTCCAGCCGCGCCGCCACTCCGGCGACATGGCCGGAGGCGGGCACCGTACGCAGCGCCGGGAGCGCGGTCGCCAGTGGGTCGGGCACCCGCAGCGGTGGCCAGTGGACGGCGCACGCCTGCAGGCGCGGTATGTCATGCCGCCGGCGCAGTGCTTCCATCCAGCCGGTGACCTGCCGGGTGGCGGCGGCGGGGTCGGAGGTCCTGGCGCCCGTGAGCGGCGGGTCGAGCAGGGCGAGCCGGTCGAGCGCGTCCGCGCACCCCTCGATCAGCAGATCGGCCAGCTCGTCGCGGTGGGTCTTGCCGACCCCGCCGCGGTCCAGGTCGGGCAGCGACAGCAGGGCGGGCTCCGGTAGTTCCACCATGGCCCGTACCGCGTCGGCGTAGGCGTCGGCGAGTGTCCCGGTGTCATCGGGACTGCCAGGGGCGGGAGTTCCTCCGCCCAGGGTGGCCGTGTGCGTTCCCGCGTGGGCGCCCGGTGCCCGGCCGGTGGGCGCGGGGCCGTCGGGGATCAGCCGGATGAGCCGGGAGACGGCTGCTACGGCGTCGGGGAGTTCGGTGGGGCGCAGCCAGCCGAAGGACTCGGGGGACTCGCCGGGGGCATCGACCCGCACCAGCACCTGGGGGTGCCCGGCGGATCCGGTCAGGCGATGACGGACCGTCACCCGGGTGCCGTCGGCCCAGCCGCCCGGGGACACGGCATCGATCCGGCAGCCCGCCGCGGGTGCGAAGGGTGAGGGCGCCCCGGCCGGCCAGGCGGCCGTGGCGGCGGTCGTGCCCGCCGGTTCTGTCCGCAGGACCCACAGCGCGGTGCCGCCGTTGGCGAAGAATCCGCGGACCGCGTAGGGCAGATCGAGTGCGGCATCCAGGCCGCCGAAGGCCGCGGTGTAGGCCGCCCAGTCCGTGACGCGGACCGGGGTGGCCACCGGGCCGCGCCGGGTGCGCCCCGCGAAGCAGGCCACATCGGTGCGCAGCGGCTGGACGGGATCCACCGCCGCGGCTGCCGTCGCGGTCAGTCCCGGCAGCAACGGTTCGGCGGGCAGGGGTGGCTCGAGGGCGGATGCGGACACGGCGGTCTCCCGGTCACACGTCGATCTGGAGGTCTTCGACGCAGAGTTCGAGCGTCTCCATCGCGATCTCGTTCTTGGTCGCGCCGAGCGAGGGGCCGGTGTACTTCACCGGCCAGCCGCGGTCGAAGTTCCAGCGCATGACCTCCTGGCGGTTCTCGTCGAGGAGGAGGATCGCTCCCGGAGCGCGCTGGGTCTGGCCGTTCATCGACTTCTTGATCCAGTTCCAGAATTCCGGATGGCCGGTGATGCCGCGTTTCAGCGTCAGGTTGGAGAATTTCTTGAGGCCGGGGATCTTGCGCACCCGGATGTCCTCGCTGCCGTTGCGGTAGTCGATCGGCTGGATGTCCACGGTGAGCCCGGAGACCTCGGTGAAGGACGCCTGGACGTCCTGGCCGTTGGCGGCGACGCCGGTGACCTGCACGAGGAAGTTGTAGGCGCCGTACGGATCGTCACGCTGAACGGGTGGCACAGCCGTCCCCTTTCTTTTGCGGCGGTTGAAGCGTTGTGAGTGGTCGCGGCGGTGCGGGTGTTCAGGACGTGTTCGACTCGCGGGTCGCCTGCTGGATCCGCACGATCACGAACTCGGCGGGAAAGACGGGGGCGACCCCGACCTGGCAGACCAGGCGGCCCTGCGCGAGGTCGTCCTCGGTCATCGTGGACCGGTCGCAGACGACGTAGAACGCTTCTTCCGGGGTGGTGCCGGCCAGCGCGCCGGCCCGCCAGACCTCGGTCAGGAAGCTGCTGATGCTCTGCCGGACCGAGGCCCACAGCTGCTCGGCGTTGGGCTCGAAGACGACCCACTGCAACCCCTCGTCAAGCGACTCCTCGATGAAGAGGAAGAGCCGCCGGACGTTGACGTACCGCCACCGGGTGTCGTCCGACAGGGTCCGCGCGCCCCACACGCGCTGGCCAAGATTGGGGAAGGCCCGCAGCACGTTGATCCCGACGGGATTGAGGGTGTCCTGCTCGCGCCGGGTGACGTCGGAGGCCAGACCGGCGCCGGGGACGATGCCGCGCAGTACCGTGTTGGCCGGTGCCTTGTGGACTCCCCGCTCCACGTCGGTACGGGCGTAGACGCCGATCATGTGCCCCGACGGGGGCGCCTTCGCGGTGCCGGCACCCGCCGGATGCGGCACCTGGAGCCAGGGGTAGTACAGGGCCGCCCGGTCGGTCGACAGCGGCTGGCGGAAGTCCCTGATGCCTTCGAGGTCGGCGGTGGGAGGTCCGTCGAACACGGCGAACCGGTCGCCGAGGATCTCGCAGTGCGTGGTGAGGCCGTCGAGGACGGTCGGCTCCCAGACGCCGGGCACCGCGCAGATCGCCACCTCGTCGATATCCTCGAGGGCCTGGATGCCCGTACGGTTCCCGCTGCCTCCGTCCACGCCGATGTAGTCGGCGGGCGTGAGACCTCCCCCGCCGCTGACGCCGCCGACCAGATCGAGTGTGGCGAGCGGCCGGCCAGGGTCGGTCCTGGAGATGCCCCTGCCCAGGAACGGCAGCGGATCGGCGCCGATCGTGAGAGAGAGCAGCGCGTCCGGGTCCGATCCGACGGCCGTGGCGAGCATCCCCAGGTCGGCGGCGGGCGGGTTGGGCGCCGAGGGGATCGTCCGGGTCTGCCTCGCGACGCCGGGCGGCGCGTCGATGATGTCCAGCCGGAAGCCGGCCAGGACGAGAGTGTCACCCGCGACGGCCGCGGCTGCGGGCGGGCGGTCGAGGGTGAGCGTGTGGTTGACGCCGTCGGGGGCGTGGCTCAAGACCGTGTGCAGACTGGGCTGCTGCGTACGGTCGGCGGGGACGAGGAGGACCGTGCTGCCGTCTTCGATCGCGCCCAGGCCGGCGATCGTCACGGTGGCCGGGGGGTCGCCCGCGGGCGGGGCTGCCGGCGCCACCACGGTGAAGGTGGCGGAGCGCGCGATCCGGAGCACGGCATGCAGGCTGTTGCCTCCCTCGCCCGCCTGTGCGGCCTGCGCGCCGAGGACCGCTACCGGCGGGGTGGCATCGTCCAGCAGCGTCGCGGAAGCCGCGGTGCTTCCCACGGCCGGGGGCACGATCCGCTTCACGTAGAGCCGTTGCCCGCCGTTGTCGAAGAATCCCTTCACCGCCAGCGGCAGCAGCCACCACCGGATGCCGTTCGTGTCGGCCGTGGCCACGTCGGCGTCGCTCGGCCGGGGGAGAAAGCCGCCGAAGAGCCGGTGGAAGTCCAACAGGCTTGTCACCAGCTTGGGTTTGCCCGAGTCAGGACCCCGGGCAGTCACCCCGACCATGCCGGCGGTGCTGGTGGCCACCCCGGTGATCGGCCTCGGGCCGGTGGAGATCTCCTCGACAAATACGCCTGGGCTGAGATATTCGGGCATCGGGGCTTCCTCCGCTACGGGATCTCGATGAGCTGCTCGGTACCGCTGATGTCCAGCGCGGTCAGATGGATCGACGCCTCGGGGCCGCCGGCGTGGCCGGGATCGGCGAGCGCCGTGACCGTGAACCACTCGGCCTCGGGCACGGCAGGATCCGGTGCGGGCAGTGGCGGCTTGCTGCCGGGCCGCCGCAGCGGCAGCCGGAAGGCGCCGTCCCATGCCGTCGCCGCGTACTCCGCCCACTCGGCGACCCGCGGCACAGAGCCCGCGTCCGCACGTGCCCGGCCGCTGACCGCCGCTCCGGCCACCGCCGCACCGGCGGGCCCGCCACGCCGCACCCGCCCGCGCAGCAGCCGGGTTCCGGGCGGGAACGGATAGGCGGGCAACGGATACAGCCGTACGCGCGTCACGGCGGGTGCAGTCGACGCCGGGGCGTCGAACTCCACGCCGTCCGGATGCTCCGCGTCCAGCAGGTACGGCGAGACGAGCCGGATACGCAGCCGCTGCACGGCGCCCGGCACGGGAGCCGGATGCGCACTCGCCAGGGAAGGCAACACGATCGCCCCGCTCGGAGTCGTCACCACCGGTACGTCGTCCTCGGCAGCCCACCGCCCGCCGGCCAGGCGCCGCTCGACCACAGCGGTGACCCGCACGACGGGCGCGCGTCCCGTGAAGGCATCCAGCGGCAGCAGGCAGACCGGTCCCGGTGCGATCCGTACGGTGTCCACCGCCGCGCCGCCGGCCGTCACGTGCGGGCTCCCACGCGCTGTCCGACGCCGACGCCGCCACCGGTTACGGCTGTTTCAGCGGTGATGTCGCGGGAGGCCAGATTGACCACCCGCACCTCGTAGTTGAGGGAGAGCCGGTATGGCTGCGAGATCGCCCACCACACCTTCGCCCGCTCGTCGAGCGACAGCGGGGCCAGGCGCAGCTTCAGCGACTCCCCGGCCTCGGCCACGCTGTTGCTCTCCGCGGCCGGCACCAGCAACGGACCCTGCAGGATGGCGTCGTCGTACAGCGCCCGCATCGCCCGGCCGAGCATTCGCTGCTGGGCGTCCGGGGTGCCGCCGGTCGGGACGAGCAGATAGCGCAGCAACAGGGCCATGTCGGCCCGGCGGAGCTCTTGGCGGACCGCACCGGTGACCGGGTCCTCCACCACGGTGTGGCGGGGGCCCCGGTTGCGTGCGCTGGGGTCCTCGGCGACCTCGTAGAGGAAGAGCTCAAGACCGAGCCCGGCGTTGCCGCCCTGCTGCTGACCGATGAGGTCGACGAGACGCACCTGGGCCTGGGAGCCGGACTCGCGCACCGCGGCGGCGAGTACCTTCAGCAGGATGTCGGACACATCGGCGATCACATCGGGACTGCCCACTGCGACCACCCCCTGATCGTGCGAGTACGGCACGGACGCTGCCCGGCAGTTGTGTGCCGGACCGGTCAACACCTGTGAGGCTAGGGCCGGGTGACGCCCCGGGGCTTCCGGGAAATCCCTGGTTCCCTTCCCTGGACCCGCACGCCGCTGCCAGGCCGGAGGCGGTTGGCCCGGAAGCCTGGTGGGCCTACTTGGACGCGACCCGGCCGATTGAGTTGTCTCCCGCGGTCAGCGCGTCACACGCCGTATCCCAGGACGCGCTGGCGAAGCCGTCTCACCCCGGCGGGTGATGACCGCCGTGCACATCACCAGGGCACTACGCCGGCGTCCTCGAAGAATGCGCCGGTCGGGCCGTCGTCGGGCAGGGTCGCGAGTTTGATGGCGATGCCCGCGCCCTGTTCGGGGGTACGCACCCCGCGGAAGCCGTTGAGGTCGGTCGCGACGTATCCGGGGCAGCCTGCGTTGATCAGGATGTTCGTGCCGCTCAACTCCCTGGCGTACTGAAGGGTGACGGCGTTCAGGAACGTCTTCGACGGCGCGTACGCCACGGCCACCGGACCCGTCGTCTGCTCAGCAGCGGTTCCCGACTGCCGGGTGAGGGAGCCGACACTGCTGGACATGTTCACGATCCGTGGCGAGGCAGAGCGGCGCAGCAGCGGCAGCATCGCGTTGGTGACGCGTATGACGCCGATCACGTTGGTCTCCACGACCGTCCGGATGGTGGCGGGATCGACCCGGGTGGGTTCCTGCGGCATGCCACCGGCGATGCCGGCGTTGTTGACCAGCACGTCGAGACGTCCGGCCTGCTCCTCGATCAGCCGTGCGGCGGCAGTCGCGCTCGCGTCGTCGGTCACGTCCAGCGGTACACCGAACGCGTCGATGCCTGCCGCGCGCAGCTTCTCCACCGCGGCCTGGCGGCGCTGATCGTCGCGGGCGCCGACGCCGACGCTCCAGCCGAGGGCTCCCAGGCCCGCCGCGATCTCGTACCCGATTCCCTTGTTCGCGCCGGTGACCAGCGCAATCGTTCGTTCACTCATAGGGACAATGCTGGCCCGGACCCTGGCGAGGGGTCCAACACTGATCGGGTGGGCATCGATACCTCCCAGGTATCGATCCGGGGATACGATGGCTGCGTGGAGACCCGGGAACTGCGATATTTCGTCGCTGTCGCTGAGGAGCTGCACTTCGGGCGCGCCGCGCAGCGGCTCGGGATCGCACAGCCGCCTTTGTCACGGGCGATCCAGCAGCTCGAACGTCGGCTCGGGGCAGCGCTGCTGGACCGGACCAGCCGCACCGTCACGCTGACCGAGGCCGGCTCGGTGCTGCTGGCCGAGGGCCGGGCGGCCCTCGACGCGGTCGACGCCGCCGACCGCCGGACACGTCGCGCCGCCCTCGCCGCGACCGGCCGTCCCGGCCTGGTCCTGGTCACGAAAGCCGGCGCGTCCAGCGAACTGCTGGCGAAACTGCTCGACGCCTACGCCGCCGAACCCGGCGCGGTCCCCGTCGACGTCACCCTGTGCGGGCCGGGCGAGCAGGAACGACACCTGCGTGAGGGCCGGGCCGACGTGGCGCTGCTGCACCGGCCGTTCGACTCGACGGCCGGTTTGGACACCGAAGAGCTCAGCAGGGAGAGCCAGGTGGTGGTCCTGCCGGCCGGGCATCCGCTCGCCGGCCGGGCCCACGTGCACATGGCCGACATCTCCGCGCTGCCAGGCCTGCCCCTGCCACGCTGGCCCGACCGCGACGGCACCTACCCGCCCGGCCCCGGCCCGCAGGTCCGCGACCACACGCAGTTGCTACAGCTGATCGCGCTCGGCCGCGCTTGCGCGGTCTCACCGGAGTCGAGCCGAGCCCAACTGCACGGTGACCTCGCCGCCGTGCCCGTGCTGGACGCGCCGACGGTCACCACCGTGATCGCCTGGCCACCGCACAGCCGGTCCAGAGCAGTCGCCGACCTCATCCGGACTGCGACACGTCTCTGGCCCCCGCATGCGGGCATGATGACCAACAGGCCGTCGACGACCGCGACCAACTCGACGACCACGGGCCTGAGTCGAGCGGGCGGAGTTCGGACCTGACCCGTCCGAGCCAGCCGGTCATGAAACCCCACCCAGATAGGCCTCGGCGACGCGGGGGTCGGCGGACAGTTCGGCTGCCGTCCCCTCCAGTACCGTTTCACCGTTCTCGATCACATACGCACGGTGCGCGATTTTCAGCGCCCCGTTGGCGTTCTGTTCGACGAGGAGCACGGCCGTGCCCCCGCGGTCGATGTCCCGTATCACCTCCATCACGGCCGCGACCATGAGCGGGGCCAGGCCCATCGACGGTTCGTCGAGCATCAGCAGGCGGGGGCGGGCGACGAGGGCCCTGCCCATGGCGAGCATCTGCTGCTCGCCGCCGGACAGCGTCCCGCCGTGCTGGGTCCGCCGTTCGGCCAGCCGGGGCAGCAGCGAGTACACCTCGTCGACCCGTCGGGACAGCTCTGCGCCGTCGCGCACCAGATAGCCGCCGATCAGCAGGTTCTCGTGCACCGTCAGCGTGCTGAAGATCCGCCGCCCCTCGGGGACATGCACCACCCCGCGTGCGACGATCTTCGGCGGAGCCGTCCTGGTGATGTCCTCGCCCTCGTGCACGATCCGGCCCGCAGCGGGTCTGACCAGACCTGACACGGCGGACAGCGTCGTGGTCTTGCCGGCGCCGTTGTTGCCGAGCAGGGCGACGGTCTCCCCTTCGCCGACGGTGAGGTCGAGCCCGCGCAGCGCCCGCACTCCTCCGTAGCTGACTTCGAGGCCGTGGATCTCAAGCATGCTGTGCTCCGTCCCCCACGAGCTCCGTGCGAGCGGCGTGGACCTCGTCTTCGTCGGCATCCCGGCCGAGGTAGGCCTCGATGACTGCCGGGTTGCGTCGCACGTCGTCAGGACGGCCGTCCGCGATTTCCTTACCGAAGTTCAGGACGACCACCCGCTCGGACACCTCCATGACCAGGCCCATGTCGTGTTCGATCAGGGCGATCGCCATGCCCAGTTCCCGGATCCGGCGGATCAGGGTCAGCAGTTCGGCCTTCTCGCCGTGGTTGAGCCCCGCGGCCGGCTCGTCGAGCAGCAGCAGCTTCGGCCGCCGGGCAAGAGCGCGGGCGATCTCCACGCGGCGCTGCTCGCCGTACGGCAGGTTACGGACGAGACCGGCACGGTCGCCGCGCAGCTCGACGAAGTCGAGCCACTTGTGGGCCTCGTGGGTGGCCTCGCGTTCGCTGCGACGGTAGCGGGGGGTGTGCAACAACGCGTCGACGGCTCTCTGCTTCAGCCAGAGGTGGGTGCCCGCCCGTACGTTGTCCAGCACCGACAGCTCGCCGAACAGCCTCAGGTTCTGGAAGGTACGGGCGAGGCCACAGGCGGCGATCGCCGACGGGCGCCGGCCCGTCAGGTCCTGACCGGCCAGCCGGACGGTACCCCCGGTCGGCTTGTAGAACCCGCTGACGCAGTTGAACGCGGACGTCTTCCCCGCACCATTGGGGCCGATGACCGAGACGATCTCACTCTCGCCGACCGAGAAAGTCAGGCCGTCGACAGCGCGGACTCCTCCGAAGGCCAGCCGCAGATCATTGACTTCGAGCATCATTCGTCTTCCTTCGCCGACAGTGCGGTCGCTGGTACGCCGGGCGTGCCTCGGGCCGCCGCCGTCTCGTCCGGTTCGCCTGCGCGGTGCGGCCACAGGCCCTGGGGGCGGAGCAGCATGACGACGATGAGGAGCATGCCGAACACGAAGAACCGGTAGTCCGCCAGGTCCCGCAGCAGTTCGGGGAGCAGGCTGATGGCGATGGCGCCGACCACGACACCGCGGGTGGAGCCCATGCCACCGAGCACGACCGCCATCAGGACGAGGGCGGACTGCAGGAACGTGAAGCTGGCCGGGGAGACCGCCGACAGCTGGGCGGAGAACAGGACGCCCGAGAGACCTCCCCAGACCGCGCCCGCGACATAGGCCGCCAGCTTGACCCGGTACGTGTTGACTCCGCTGGCTTCGGCCGCGTCCTCGTCCTCCCGGACGAACCGCCAGGCACGGCCGATACGGGAGCGGCCGAGCCGGGCGGCGAACAGCACCGCGACCGAGACGATCACCACGGTCGTGTAGTAGAAGACGACCGGATCGGAGAGCGTGTCGCCGAGCAGCCCTGGTATGCCGTAGATCCCCGAAGGGCCGCCGGTGATATCCAGGTTGTTGGCGACGATGCGGATGATCTCCCCGAAGCCGAGGGTGACGATCGCCAGATAGTCGCTGCGCAGCCGTAGCGTCGGGCCTCCGATCACCACTCCGGCCACCACCGTCACCACAACGACGACCGGCACGGTGGCCAGCAGCGGGACGTTCAGCCGCGTCGCGAGTATGCCGCCGGTGTACGCGCCGACGGCGAGGAAGGCGGCGAAACCGAGGTCGAGCAGGCCGCAGTAGCCGACGACGATGTTCAGACCGACGGCGAGCATCACGAAGACCGCCGCGCTGGTCATCACGTTCAGGGCATAGGGGGTGGCGGTCACGAACGGGGCCAGCAGGCCGATCGCGAGCCCGGCCCAGCCGAGTCTGCGGCTTTCGAGCAGCCGCGTGATGACCGAGGGGCCGCGGCCCCTGACCGGCTTGACCGGTGGGTTCTGGTTCTCGACGGCCGTCATCACACTCGCTCCGTCACACGCGCGCCGAGCAGGCCGGTGGGCCGCACGGTCAGGAAGAGGATGAGGAACCCGAAGGCGAACACATCGCGCCATTCGCCTCCGAACCAGTCGGTGCTGAAGGACTCCAGCAGACCGAGGACGAGGCCGCCGAGCATCGTGCCCTTCATGTTCCCGATGCCGCCGATGACAGCCGCGGTGAACGCCTTGAGCCCGATGATGAAGCCCATCAGGAAGTCGATCTTCCCGTAGTAGGCGCCCGCCATGACTCCGGCCGCTCCGGCAAGGGCCGAACCGATGAAGAACGTACGGGAGATGACCGCATCGACGTCGATGCCCATCATCAGACAGCCTTTCGGGTCCAGCGCGATGGCACGCATCGCCCGGCCCTGGCGACTGCGCATGACGAGCGCGTTGAGCGTCACCATGAGACCGACGGCGACCACCATGAGGACGAGCTGCTGAACAGTGATCCTGGCGCCGAGCACCGAGACGGCGGTGCCGTCGAGGCGTACCGGATACACCCGCGGGTTGGGCCCCGCGATGATGCGGACCCCGTACTCCAGCGCGAACGACGCACCCACAGCGGTGATGAGCAGCGACAGCCGCGGTGCCCCGCGCAGCGGCCGGTAGGCCACCCGCTCAAGCGCGACGCCGCTCAGGCCGGTCACCAGCATCGTCAGCACGAGCACCGCGAACAGGGCGGCCAACGAACCGCCGGGGACGGCGCCGAGCGTGCCGAGCAGCGCGAATCCGGAGAACGCTCCGAGCATGTAGAGGTCGCCGTGGGCGAAGTTGAGCAGCTTGATGATCCCGTAGACCATGCTGTAGCCGAGGGCGACCAGGGCGTAGAACGAGCCGACGAACAGCCCGTTCCAGATAAGCTGTGCCATGCGAACTCCTCCGGTTACTTGAGGGAGTCCTGAAGGACGAACTTGCCGTTTCTGACGCCCAGGATCACGAATCCGCCGTTGCTCAGTGTGTGTTCATCGGTGAACTTCAGCGGGCCGGAGAAGATGTCGAAGCCGTTCAGGTCCTCGAGCGCCTTGATGATCTTGTCGCCGTCGGTGCTTCCGGCCTTCTTGATGGCCTCGGCCGCGACCCGCACGGCGTCGTAGGACTGGGTCGAGTACGGGCCGGGTTCGGAGCCGAACTTCTTCTTGTAGGCGGCGATCCAGCTGCCGGCGCCCGGAGTTGTCTCGGGGGTCTGGGTCATGGTCGCGTAGACGCCCTTGCCGTTCGCGGCGCCCGCGATCTCGACGAGCTTCGCGTCGACCGAGCCGTCGCCCACGAGGAACTTGCCCTTGTAGCCGGCCTGGCGGAACTGGCGGATCAGCAGGCCGCCCTCCTGGTAGTAGCCGGTCCAGTAGATGTAGTCGGGGTTCGACTTCAGCACGCTGGTGACATTCGGGCTGTAGTCGCTCTCACCGGGGTTGACCGAATCCTCACCGGCCTTGGGCGGAGCGCCGCCGATGCCCAGCTTGACCGAGGTGAGGTCGGCGATGTCCTTGGAGTAACTGGTGTTGTCGTCCATGACGGCGACCTTCTTGGCCCCGTCCTTGGTCAGCCACTTGACCGCCGCGACCGCCTGCTGGCTGCCGGTGCCGTTGATGAGGAAGACATGGTCGAGTTGCTGCGCGACCAGCTCGGTGGAGTTGGCCGCCGGAATGATCATGGGGATGTCCCGCTTGCCGAAGACAGGCAGGGTGGGCAGCGTGGCGCCCGAGCAATAGCCGCCGACCGAGACGACCGTGCCTGCCGCAACCAGCTTGTTGGCAGCCGCGACCGCGGTCTTCGGGTCGCAGGCGTCATCCTCGACCTGCAGCTTCAGCTTCCGGCCCAGCACGCCGCCCTTGGCGTTGATCTCGTCGATCGCAAGCTGCGCGCCGTTCTTCATGTACGGGCCGATGTCCGCGCTGCTGCCGGACATCGGGATGTCCATCCCGAGCACGATGGGGCCCTTGTTGTCACCCTCGGAGCTGCCGCCGACCAGTCCGTTGCAGCCCGTGGTGGACAGCGCGGCCACCGTGAGGAGCGAGGTCAGCGCCACGACGCGGGATGTGGTGCGGGCGGTTGAGGGCAGGACGGGGACGGTGGGTCTCTTCACGGGGGGACGCTCCTCTGCGAGGCAATGCGGACGGTCGGGTGTGAGGACCTGGGAGGACCTGGGGGATCGGTCGGCGGGCGACACGGTGAGTGGCAGCCGGCTCAGGACGCGGCTCTTCCCTGTTCCGGGTAGGAGCCCGCTGCGCCATGTGGCGTGTGACATTTCACATCGCACCAAGGTGATCGGTCAATGGCTTGAACCCGACCGTTGTCGTCGGGCCGGCCATGGCGTCATCGGCAGCGCAGACCGAAGACGGCGTCATCGAACCGGGCGGCTCCCGTCCGGAGTGCCGCGGGACGTGAAGGGGCGGGAGTTCCAGCACCGTGCAGCCGAAGCCAGTGATCCGCCCGACGATTGAGGAGGCCTCTGGATCAGCGACGGAGAAGACGAACGGCCCGGGTATCAGCAGCACGTTGTAGACGCCGCAAGCGATCAGGTCCATCAGCCTTTCCAGGCCCGGCAACGGCCCCCGGGAGCGCAAGCCGTTGTCCAGGTAGATCGAGGGCTCAGGCAGTCCGAGTTCTCCGGCACAGCTGCGAAGTGCGATCCGATGCGTTTCCATTCCCCAGGCATCGAAGGGAAAGCACCGAAGGTATCCAGCGATCCTGACCGTGCCGTACTCGGTAAGGTCGAGGCCCGCGAATTTCTCCTCCGCCATCAGACTCTCCAGTCATAACGGGATTTCCCCGGATGAATGTGGCCGGTTCATCCAGGAGACGGAGAGAAGGTGGCCAAGTCCATGGCCGGACGAACACAGTCCGGTCACCGATGGCAGCCCGTACCGCGGATCGCTGGGTATGGGGTACCGCCCGTGGAAGAGAACGCTGCGTAGTTCGGACCCCAGGTGTGCCTATGTGCGGCCGGCCGTACCGGTGGGGCCAGGGGGCCCGTTGGCACCCGCATTCGCCACCTCGCGGCGACCTATGGGTTGTTGGTGGTCAGCGCGTCGCGGACGGCATGGCGACTGGTGACGCCGAGTTTCTTGAGGACGCTGGCCACGTGGTGTTCCGCGGTGCGGGGGGAGAGGAAGAGGGCATGGGCGATGTCGCGGTTGGAGGCACCGGTGGCGAGAAGGCCGGCGACTTCCTGCTCGCGGGGGGAGAGCTGCTCGCCGTAGCCGCGGCGTCCGACCGGGCGGCGGGTTTCGCCGAGGTCGCGCAGAGTGCGCTGGCAGCGGGCGGCGTCGAAGGTGGCCCCCAGGTGCCGGTAGACCTCGTCGATCTCTGTCAGGTCCCGCGCGGCGCGGTGGGGCGTGGTGGGGATCAAGGTACGGGCGGCGTGTTCGGCGGCCTGGGCTGCGGGGTAGGGGCGGCCGATGCCCCGGAACGTGGCGCGAGCACGGTCGAAGTGATCGCGAGCCCGGGCCGGGTCGTTGTCGCGCAGAAGCAGTCCGAGGCAGAGGTGAAGGTGGGCGATCGCGGCCGGCGCGTCCTGGCCTTCGATTGCCCGCTCGAACTCCCTGGTCAGCTCCCTGGCCGACTCGGGCCGCCCGGTTGCCAGGGCGGCCTCGACCGCGACCGGAACCACGGCTGAGGCTCTGAGCCAGGGCCCGTTGTGTCGCAGGCTGTCCGCTGCCGGGGCGCTGATCGCCCACGCCGTCTCCGGCTCACCCTGGGCAAGCCTCACCCGGCCGATACCGGCGGCCGCATCGGCGCTCCAGACCGCGTAGTCACTCGCGTCTCTCGCGGTGGTGTACCTCTTCAGAGCCTGGCTCCACTGTCCTCGGGCCTCGGCGAGCGCCCCCAGAACCAGCGATCCCTCGATCTCCAGCATCTGGATGTCCGGGATCTGGGCGAACAAGGACGCGTAGGCGGCCTCCAGGTCGCTCCAGGCGCCCGAGTACCAGGCGAGTTCCTGGCGCAGTATGCGGCAGGTGGCGTCGAGTTGCGGGGCACCGGTGCGGTGGGCGAGGTCCCGGCTCTGTTCGAGCAGCGGGCCCACCCGGTCGTCGTGGCCGAGATCCAGCGCCGCATCGGCCGCGTTGTACAGCGCCCTGGCGGTCTGCCTCAGCACGGCCAGGTCTCTGCCTTCCCGGGGCAGCTGGTCGACCAGTTCCCATACCTGCGGATGCCCGATCTGGGCCAGCACCGCGATCTTGTTGGCGTCCACCGTGGCCCGCGCCGCCTCATCGGGACTGGCCTGCACAGCGCGTTCGGCGCGCTCGATCCAGGCCAGTGCTTCCGCGGCGGGCCGCCCTCGGAACGTCGCCCACAGGGCCAGATGACTCATCGCGTGCGCGGCGGTCTCGGGGCGCTGGTCGCCCAGCTCCTCGATGGCGCTCTCGAGCTCCCGGATGCCTGCGGGGGCGCCGGCCTGACTGGTGAGGATGAGGCCGAGTCCGACGCGGATCTCACCGCGGGTGGCGGCGGGCAGCTCGGGGTCGGACAGGATTCGTTGCAGGACCGCCGCCGACGCCGTGTACTCGACGCTGTAGGTGGCGGTGCGGCTGAGGGCCAGCGCCACGCGGGTACGTACCTCCTCATCCAGCCCGGGTTCGGCGAGGATGGCGTGCAGAACGGCTGCGGCGGTGCCCTGGTCACCCAGCGCGAGCGCCTGGGCGGCGGCCGCCTCGGCCTGTGTGAGCCAGCCCTCCCGGTCGCCCAGGGCACGGAAGTGGTGGGCGATCTGCACCAGCGGGGGGCTGTCCGACATGCGCAGGGCCGCGATCGCCCGCTCATGCAGGCGGCGACGCTGCGGCCCCGGGATGGTCTGGTACACGGCCTGCTGGGCGAGCGTGTGGCGGAACCCGTACTCCATCGGCCGGTTCTCGCGCAGCACCGCGGCCCCCAGCACCTCCATCAAGGCCTCCATGCCCTGTTCGGGGTCGAGATCGGCGACCTGGGTCAGCACGGGTTCGGCGGTGGGCACCGCCAGCACCGCGGCGGCCTCCGCCACCGCCACCGCCTGCGCCGTCATGCCCCGCACCCGTGTGGTGACCGCTTCCCGCAGCCCGCGAGGCACCACCGCCTGGCCGAGCCTGGTCACCGGATCGACCACCTCAACGCTCAGGTGTCCCCGATGTCCCTGTTCACTCAAGGTGATCAGGTCCTCCTCGACCACCAAGGGCAGGCCCGCACTGCGGTCGAACAGGATGCGGCCCAGTGCGTGCGTGGCGCGCGGGCCCAGGACGGCAGCGGTCAGGTCATGGATGTCGGATTCGGTCAGCGGAGCCAGGTGGATCTCCGCGCCGCTGGTGCCCGGCGGGCGGCGGTAGGCCGCGCCCAGGACGGGTGCGCGCGGCGCCAGCTCTTCCTGCCGGTAGGTGAGCACCAGGCCCAGGTGCGGCGGCAGGTCGCGGGCCAGGAGCAGCAGCAGCTCGCGGGTGGCTTCGTCCACCCAGTGCAGATCCTCGATGACCAGGACCGCGGTGCCGCACGCCTCCAGGACCGCGCGCACCGCCCGTACCAACTGGTAGCGCTCAGCCCCGGTCTCCTGCACCTCGGCGGGCGCGGGAGGCAAGTGGTCGGTCAGTTCCGGCAGCAGCGGCGCCAGAACGCCGGCCAGCGGGGACATCTCGGGGGCCGGTGGCAGGTAGGGGCCGGCCTGACGCAGGGCGTCGATGACCGGCCCATAGGGAAAAGGTTCGCGCAGCGGGTGGCAGCACCCGTAGAGGACCCGCCCGCCCTGGCCGACCAGGTCCGCGGTCACCTCGCTGACCAGGCGGGACTTGCCGACCCCGGCCTCTCCCTCGATCAGCACCACCGCGGGTGGATGCTGAAGGGCGCCCCGCAGCAGGCCCGACTCCCGCCGGCGGCCCACAAAGGCGAAACCTCCGCCGCCCGCGGCGCGGGGGCTGGGATCGGGACCAACCTTCATGAGCACCCTGCCGTTCACCACGGCCACGGGCCGGGTGGCTGCCCGTACATCCCGCGTCACACCCGCAACCTCGTACACCCCACGCTAAGCCCGCTCCGGCGAAGCGCGAAAGGACGACCGGCGGATGGTCGCGGCACTTTGAAGACGGCTGTCGCTGTCGGCCCGGGTGCAGTGTCCTCGCGCTTGCACCGGGTGTCTGCACGAATTACATGTGACATTTCACATAGAACTGCAGGTTTCCCTCCCCTGTTCGTGAGCTCCCGCAGGTCTCTAGCATCCGCGCCATGGATCTCGAGGTACGGCATTTGCGAGTGATCTGCTCGATCGCGGAGGCCGGCAGTCTCACCCGCGCCGCCGCATCGCTGGGCATGACCCAGCCGGGGCTCAGCGCCCAGCTGCGGCGCATCGAGATCATGCTGGGCGGGGCGATCTTCGACCGTGGACAGGCCGGTGCCGTCCCCACCACGTTCGGCGAGCTGGTGCTCACGCGCGCACGTGCCATCCTGCCGGGCATCGACGGCCTGCTGGCCGACACTGCCCGCGCCGCACGCTGCCGAACCACACCCGACCGCATCCGCCTCGGATCGGTGGGCGCCCCGATGCTTGCCGATCTCGTCGTGGCGGTAAGGGAGTTGTCGCCCCGATCGGAGGTGACGGTCCGCTGCCAGTACTCCCCGTCACCCCTGCTCGACGACCTCGCCGCGGGACGCCTGGAGGCTGCGGTCCTCGGTGACAACCCTGGCCAGGAGCTCCCGCCACGCGATGAGGTCGTACTGCGCCCACTGGCCACCGAGCCCGTCTTTGCCCTGCTCCCGTCCGCCCACCCGCTGGCAGAGCAGGAAGAGGTGAGCCTGAACCAGCTCATCGAGGAGGACTGGGCCGTGCCCCACCCGGACACCGACCGCACCCGGGAATACTGGGCGTCCGTCTTCGCCCTGGCGGACCGCCAGCCGAAAACGCCCTACGAGGCGGAGGGCCGGCAGCTGATCGAGCTCGTACGGGCGGGTCTGGCCGTCAGCCTCTGCCAGGCCACGTTCATCGCGGTGCCCGGCGTCGCGGTCCGCCCTCTCGCCGGGAATCCGATCTGGTACCGCCATGTGCTTGCCTGGCGTCGCGACGGCCCGCTCGCCGCACACGGCGACGAGATCTTCCGCAGGGTCGGAAGGGGCTATCTGGCCACCCGCGCCGCCACCCCGGCGTACGCACGGTGGCACGAACGCCATCCGCACTCGGCGCGGCTGCTGGACTGAGCGGCACGCCGGGGCGGTGTGGCCGGCGCATGTCGCGCCGGCCACACCGCCCGTTGACAAGAACACCTGCTAAGCGGTCACCACTTGTAGGTCCAGACCGTGTCGTTGTACGAGTCGGAGCTGTTCACGTAGATCCTGATGCGGGCGGTGTCGTCCTGGAACGACTGGCCGGGCTTCCAGGTCTGCATGTCCAGCGTGGTGCAGTTCCCGGTGGGAGCGGCGGCGGAGGGGTTCGTCACGATCCGGATCGGCCCGTTGCCGGTGGTGACGGAGGTGTCGACCTTGTAGATGACGACGCCGGTGGCGCAGGCGTTGGAGTCGTTGTTGGCGGCCTTGCGGGACTCGGCGACGTAGGCGGTGGTGGCGCTGGTCTTGATCACCGCCAGCTTGTAGCCGTTGCCCCCGTACTCCACTCCGTTGAGGGTCGCGGAGTATGAGCCGGTCGTGGACAGACAGGAGACCTGGCTGTCAGTGATCCAGCCGAACTTCCACGCGTGCCAGCCGAAGAACTGCGGGGCGGGGCCGATGACCTTGCCCATGACGTCCCAGCCGCCGACGTACTGGTGCAGTTCGCCGCTGAAGGCGTAGAGGTCGGGCAGGCCGAAGGTGTGGCCGGTCTCATGGACGGCGACCCTGGGGCCCCAGGTCCACAGGTCCTGACCGAAGGTCACCGCCCAGCGGATCACCAGCCAACTGTTCGTCTGCCCGTTCCAGACCCAGGTCACGTTGTTGGGGTCCTGGATGAAGGTGGGGGAGTGACTGATCGCGGCAGCGGTGCTGGTCGGCACGATGTAGTACGTGTCGTAATTGGCGAGGTTGACGCCGGCAGCGGCGGCGCTTGTGAGCGCGTCCTTGACATAGGTCTGGTGCGTGGCCCAGGAGAACTCGCGTTGCCAGTTGTAGGCGGTGGAGTTCTTCGGCATGCGCACCCAATTGCCGTACGGGGCTTGCAGATCCAGCCAGGTCTTGCCGTTGGAGGCGTTCCACAGCCAGTTGGCGGCTCCGGACAGTTGGTTGTAGTACGGGGTGAGGGGCAGGGTGGTGCCGACGGCGTCGGGGAAGTCCACGTAGATCACGCCTACGCGCTTGGTGCCGGTCGGGTTCTGGAACCGGTTGTAGTCGGTTTGCTGGCCCTCATCGGTGAAGCCGGTCGTGCCCTGGAGCGCACACGCGGAGGTGCTCCCGTTGAATGCATGGGCGGGGTTGGCGGGGATGGTGACCAGGGCCAGCAGAGCGAGCAGCGCGGACAGAACGATCAGGGGCGCCGCGGGGAGAAGACGCCGCGGCCAGGTCGAAGAGCGCAAGGTATGCCTCCGGGGGGAGTGATCCGGGCTCGGCCCGGCAGCTGCGATCGGCTCGCCGTCTCTTCGCAGCTGTTGCGATGTGGCGGAGGGCAGGTCGGCGGCTCGTTCAGGGGAGCTCTCACCTGCCCCGGGGGATCGCGCCGTCATCGGAGGTTCACCCTCCGGATCCTCCGGGCGATCGCGGAGCGTACCTGCCCGTCCATGCGGGGTGCCGCCTGGAATTGCCGCTGAGCAGGATCCGCTTGAATGTCGGTTGGGGGACATAGTGCGGGACGGTCAGCGCCTCGGGCAGCTCTCACCTGTTCATCACATGGCGTTATGAACCAGGAAATCCGGGGCTGGTGGCGCTACCCATCGTTTACTCCACTTAATGGGTGCGCTTACGCGTTGATCTCTTGGTGGCCGCCGGCGTTCTGTGGAGACAGAGGTTCAAGTCATCCGGAATGCGAAAAGGGCGGCAGATCATGACGATCAATGACGTGGACGGCCCGCTGATCGGCCGCCCGGCCCACGGCCCGGCCCACCCCAGCCGCCTGGTTCCCGGGCCATACCGAGGTGAGACCAGATCTCAATGGTTCGATCGCCACCCGGCCTCCGTGTCCGCCGCCCGGAGCTTCACCCGCGACATCCTGGTCGAACAGCCCCTTGAGGACTCGGAAACCGTCGAGCTGCTCGTCAGCGAACTGGTTACCAATGCCGTACGCCACGGAGCCGGCCCGATCCTGCTCAGTGTGACTGTCCGCGGCACGTCACTGCGGTGCGAAGTCACCGATGCGCATCCGGCTTTCCCCTGCCTCATGGCAATCGGCGCCGAAGACGAATCCGGTCGAGGCATGCGGTTGCTCCATGAGCTGTCCCACCGCTGCGGCGTCCGTGCGGCTCACCAGGGAAAGACGGTCTGGTTCGAACTGCTGGCTCCGGGCCCGGCCGAGGCCTCCGTCCCTGCTTCCGTCCCCGCCCCCGCTGCTTCGGCCATGCGTAGCGGCCCGGCCGCGCCGCTGCAGTGCTGGTCGGCAATCGCATAACTCCGGGTTATGGGCTTTCGAGATCTTCCCGACGGCGAACCGGAGGCCGGATGCTGAGCGGGCCACGCCGCTCGGACACTGTGCTCCATGGTCGGCCGGGACGCTCATACCACCTCGTGACGGGAGTACCGATGAGCATTGCCTGCGATCCCGCAGAGACGGCCACGACCGGCCCTGGCCCCGACGGACAGCGGCCTTTGACGGACGTTCGGAACACAGCCGATGCACCCCGGTCCCCGGACACGCAGGACTCCGCCTGCCATTGCGGGCAGTCGTTGGTGCGCTGCGCCGGTTGCGGTGTCCTGCGTTGCCTTGATTGCGACCCCTATCGTTCCGATGACTGCACCTTCGGAATCTGAGCGTTCGCGCGACGGCGGCGCTACCGAGGGGGACCCGGCCGCAGGCACGCCTCCCGGCGGGCGGCGTACCGACGAGTGCTTCATCGTCGTCGGGAGCGACGTGGCGCGCAGGGTCTGCGGCTCGCTGAAGTCGGCCGGTCACCAGGTGCGCCACCTGGCTCAGCCCACGGACGAGGATCTGCGCCGGGCGCTGGACCGGGAGGTGGCAGGCGTCGCGATCCTGCTCGATGATGATGTCGAGTCCCTGCGCTATGCCCTTGCGGTGGAGCACATCCGTCCGAACGTCTCGCTGGTGGTTACGATCTTCGACCGGACGGTGGCCGAGCAGCTGGTACGTGTGGTCCCGAACTGCCGGGTCACCTCCCCGGCGGACGTCGTCGCACCGACCTTCCTGGCCGCATGCGTCGAGTCCGACCTACTGGCCCTCACACGGACCTCGTCCGGCCACGTCGCCGCCCGCCGGGAGGGGGACAGTGTCCGTCTCGAGCCCTACAGGCCACCGCGCTCCTTGAGGTATACGGCACGGCTCGGGAGGCTGCGGGGGCAGCTTCGGCCGCACGACAGCAGCTCGCGGATCACGCTGACCGGCCTCGCCGGGCTCCTCCTGGTGCTGTTCCTGGACTGGCTCTGGTCCGTGACTCTCCATCACCGACCGCCGGTCGAGGCCCTGTTCGAGGCGGCGCGAACGGTGTCGGCCGTCGGCCCCGTGACCGCGCACGGTTCGGACGCGTACATGGTGTTCGCCAGCGTCGCGATGCTCCTGACCATCGTGTTCACCGCCGTTTTCACCGCGGGCCTGATCGATCGTCTCCTGGCTCCGCGTTCGGTCGGCATCGTGGGTCCCCGGGCCCTCCCCCGGGCGGGCCATGTGGTGGTGGTCGGGCTGGGACAGGTGGGTCTGCGGCTCTGTACCCAGGTGCAGGACCTGGGCATCGGCGTGGTCGCCGTGGAGCGGGACCCGGCAGCTCCCAACCTCCGGCTGGCCAGGGCACTTGGCGTGCCGGTCGTCGTCGCCGACGCGACGGACAGGTTCGTGCTGCGCGAACTCGGCCTGAACAAGGCGCAGGCGATGGCCGCCGTCGCCTCGGACGACTTGGACAACATCGCGGTCTCCGTCGCCGCGCTGGCGGTCGCACCCGATCTTCGGGTGGTCATACGCGCAGGTGACCACGAGGCCATCGCGGAGACCCGTTCGCTGTTCAGGATCGGCCTCGTCCACGACCTCAACAGCATGTGCGCCGCGTACACGAGCGCAAGCCTGTGCGGACTGCAGCCGCGCGGTGTGGTGGCACACGGAAAGCGGCTCCTGGTGGAACGGGCGGACGGAAGCTTCGTGCCCTGGCCGCACGCGGACCGGTGCGGCCATGAGTAGTTCTCGGGCACCGGAGGCATGACGCACGGGAGCAGTCCGCCGGTGCTCCGGCGGACTGCTCCCGTTCACGGCGGTCAGTGCCGGGTGTTGGTGTGCCAGATCGGTTCGCCCGTGCTGGTGTAGATCACCACATTGCCGTCGGCCTGGACCGCGAGCATGGCGCCCGGGTTGCCGGCCGTCGCCGACGCCCACACCGGCTGGGTGTCCGGCGTGTAGATCACCAGGTTGCCGTCCTCCTGGAAGACGGCGCGAGCGCCCCGCGTGGCCGGGTTGTTGGAGGCCCAGCGGGGGGACTCCCTCTCGTCGAAGACCACGAGCCTGCCGTCGTCCTGGAGTACCAGCTTCGCCTTGCCCGCGTCGACCTCGTCACCGATGTCCAGGATGGAGACGGCGGAGATCTCGTGGTTGCCGTCCTCGGTGACCCGGACCTTGATCTTCGGGGATTCGTCCGACAGTTTGCCGTCGGCCAGGCGGTCGAGGGTCGACAGTGACGGCGTGAACGCGTACACCGCTCCCTCGGTCCGTACGAACTGCTCGAACCGCACCTGCTTGCCGGCGAAGGAGACATCGGTCGTCGGGCCGATCATCGGGTCCGCGCCGACCTTTGGATCGCGCTTCGGGAAGCCGGTTTCGATGACCCAGTCCTTCTGGATGAACTCGAACTGCCTCACCAGGTCGGCCTGGTAGCTGACGAAGACCAGACCGCGAGCGGCGTCAGGTCCGTGGCCGCCCGCTCCCGCCGGGTCGAAGGGCAGGCCGTAGGGGATGCCGCGGCGCATGATGCGCCGGCCGTCGAGGTTGCCCTTCTCCGGTACGGGCGTCTCGCCCTGCTGGAACAGAAGCCCGTCACGGGGGTTGGTCTTGCGAAGGTGGGAGAACAGCGGGGTGATCTCCCCTTCCAGGTCGTTCGCGAAGCTGATGTCGTTGTCGTTCGCCGCCTCCGGGTCGGAGGGCATGTCGGCGTGCGGGCACTTCGCCACGGGCGTGCCCGAACGCCAGCGCCCGACCATCCGGGCCGCCAGCCACTCCGTGGTGGCCTCCGGGGGCACGGCCTTCGTGTTCTTCAGCTCCTTCAGCCGCGCCCCGATCTGCGCCCACCAGCCCGGAACGTCCTGGCCGAGCCTGCGCACCACGTGGAACGAGCCGTTCCGCGCCCACTCCGGCAGACCGGAGGGCTTGCCGCTGACCGTCTCCTCACCGACGACGAACTCGCCGGCCGGGATGATCCGGGTGCCCGGGTGTCCGTTCTTCCACTCCGGACGCATCGGGTCGGGCTCGTCGAATCCCTTGACGGCCGGCTCGCTGACGCCGTCCTTGAAGCCGAAGTGCTCCTTGCCCCTCCGGTCACCGAGCAGAGTCCCGCCGTCCTGCTCGAAGATGATCACTACTTTGTGGACGGAGGCTTCCTGCCGCTCCTGGGCGAGGGCCGCCCGGAGGTCCGCGACCCTGTCGGCCGCGATGGTGAGCACCGCATGCACGGGCTGCGCGTTGCTGTCGCCGAAGAGCCAGTTCTCCGGGGAGTTCTCCCCGGTGTCCCCGAGCATTCCGGCGCGTACGGCGGAGCCCTGCTTGAACGCGTGCTGCGTCGTGCCTTCCGCCGTACCGGGGAAGGGGTCCTTGCCCGTCAGCGTCTGCATGCCGCCATGGGTGAAGCTGACGCTGCGCCATACGGCGGTGAGAGCCTTGGGGTCGTCACCGCCGGTGTTGCCGCGTGCCTTGCTGAAGGCCGCGTTGAACGCAGCGACCTGCCGGGTGGTGGCGATGCGCGGCTTCAGGCGACGCAGCCAGGTGCGTGCCCGTGTCGCGTCGTCGAACTTCAGGAACAGTAGCTGTACGTGGTCCTTCTTGAAGCCGGCGATCACATCGCCCTGGATCTCCGTGCTCTCCCGCAGTGTCAGGTCTGTCATCGTGTCTCCAGTTCCTCGGGTTCTTGGGGATGGAATTCCTGCGTCGGGCAGCGGGCGGCGTCAGCCTGTGTTCGGCGGGCCGAAGGACACGAACTTGGCCACGCTCGGCACGCCGTCCTCGTTGAGGAGGAAGAGCATGTAGTAGCCGGGTGGCGCGGCTTCCGCCGTGGGCGGCGCCTGCAGTTCGAGGGATCCGTCGCTCCGGCTCTTGATGCGCACGTCGAGATGGCGCTGGCTGAAGTTCACCGAGTGGGTCGCGGTCGTCGGGGCCAGCAGGACGGCCCGCTTGACGTCCGCGGCGTCCGAGGTAAGGACCGTGAACCGGTCGTCGTAACCGACCGTGCGCCGGGGCACCGCGGAGAGGTCGGGACGCTCGCCGTTGTGCAGATAGGCCGGCTCGTAGATCTCGACGGAGCCGTCCATGTCGTCTTTGATGTCGGGGTCGTTGGCGATCTGCTGCGCCTCGTCGCCGGTGACCATGATGCGGCCGTCGGGCAGGACCACGGCGTTGGAGTGGTAGCCGCGCGGCAGCCGCTGGGCGGGCCCGAGCTTCCAGTTGCCGTCGGTGTCGCGCATCTCGGTCTGCCGGTACTTCAGGTCGGCGTTGGGGTTGTAGAGCCCGTTCCCGTAGTCGCGGATGTCGTAGGAGCCGTTGACGGTGAACAGCGTGCCGTCGGGCAGGATCAGGGTGTCGTCCTGCGTACGGCCGAAGGCGCGGGCGTCCTTCGTCTTCCACTGGCCGCCGACGAACTGGTACGTGTTCGGGTCGTCCCGGTCGCCGCCGAGGACGAGGACGGAGTCGGGACCCTTGAAACCGGCGGGCAGCGGCACCGCGGAGCCGTAATTGCGCAGGAGGACGCCGGGCCGGTCGGGCAGGCTCGTGCGGGTCTCGGTGACCGGGTTGAAGAGCCACTGCTGGTTGTGATCGCGGCCGAGGCCGTAGATCTTGCCGTCACGCAAAGAGAACAGATGCGGATAGTCGTGCTTGAACGGGGCTTCCGCCTTGAAGACGTCCACGGGCACGTTCTCGGGGACGTCGGTCTTCGTGGTCGGGACCGGGAGGCCGAGTGCCGGGAAGCGTTCCACGATGGGCGTGGGCGTGCCCCAGCCGAGCTCCGACTGCCCGGACATGATGAGGATCCGCCCGTCGGCACCGGTCACGGCGCTCGGATACCAACGGCCCACGGACATCTGCTCGTTGAGGGACCAGGTCTCTGTCCAGGGGTCGAAGACGAGGGACAGCTTGGCACCGGAGCCGTGGTTGCCGCCGAGATTGCCGCCGAAGACGCCGAGCATGCCGTTGGGCAGAAAGGCGTGACCGGCGCAGAAGAACGGCGCGGGACGTGGTTCGTCCTTGCCGTCCGGCATCATCACGGTGGGCGGCGTGACCTCCTTGAACGCGTCCGGGCCGCGGCCCTTGGCCGGGTCCCACAGATGCGCCCGGCCCGCATTCGCCTTGCCGATGATCTGGGTGGGGGCGGTCTCCTTCGTGGGGTTGGTCTCGATCCTCTCGAAGGAGAACATCAGGACCTTGCCGGTGGGCAGTTGCGCCACGTGCACGGCGAAGTCGGGTGACGGGAAGTACTCCTTGAAGACGCCGAAATCCTGCGCGCTGAACGCGGCGTTGTGCTTCGCCTGGGACTTGGTGAGCGACTCGAGGCGTGCCGTACGCATCGGCTGTGAGTAGTCGCCGAGGTCCTCGGCCGCCCGGCGGGCCCTGGCGTGCGTCTCGGCGTGCTCCTGGCCGAGGACGGCGGCCTCGGCCTGGTCAACGGCGACGTTGCCGCCGGTGTCGCGTTCTGTCACCCGGGGGAGGGGGCGCGGCTCGGACGCGCCGTCGTGAGCGGCGGCAGGGAGGGCAGTGACGAGGGGGGTGGTCAGGGCGGAGATGACGGCGCAGGCGGAGATCAGCGTGGACAGTCGTGGTCGTGACATGGGACTCCTCGTGGCCTGTCGGCCTCCGTGTGCATGACCGTGCCCTGGGGGGCGAGTGGTGAATATGCAAACGGAATAGACCGAATGTTACGGACTGTGACATAGGAACACAGAGCGTAATCACGTGCAAACGCGAGGAGTGAGCGTGTCGACCGGTCGGGAGGGGGTTGCCGGGCCAGTCAGGGGGTGGGTCGACCTTCGGCGTGGAGGCGGGGGACTGCGGCAATGGCCACGCTCGGACGGGATGACCGGCTCACGCTGAGGTGAGGTGAAGGGCTACGACGGGGCCAGGTGTCCGCGCATGAACTCGCGCCGCTGGGATCGGCGAACCAGACGTCGGCGGGGACAACGGCCATGCGCTGCTGCAGAGTTCGGGCTCGGGCATGGCGTCGAAAGCAATGCGCACGGGCCGTGTATGGCCCGCTGTGAGGGAAGCGGCGGTGCGCCGTGCGTTTCCTCGGGGCGCGTGGCCTGCCTTGCCAAAACGTCCAGGCCGGCCCTCGCGGGCCGACCTGGACGTCATGATCAGGCGGAATCAGACGCGGTCGAACCGGTCGAGGTTCATCACCTTGTCCCACGCCGCGACGAAGTCGTTCACGAACTTCGCCTTCGCGTCATCGCCCGCGTAGACCTCCGCGAGCGCGCGCAGCTCGGAGTTCGAGCCGAAGACGAGGTCGGCACGGGTGCCGGTCCACTTGACCTCGCCCGTGGCGGCGTCGCGCCCCTCGAACGTGTTCTGGTCCTCGGACGTCGCCTTCCACGTCGTGCCCAGGTCGAGCAGGTTGACGAAGAAGTCATTGGTCAGGGACCCGGGCGTCGTGGTGAGGACGCCGAGCGACGACTGCTGGTGGTTCGCGCCCAGGACGCGCAGGCCACCGATGAGAACCGTCAGCTCGGGAGCGCTCAGCGTCAGCAGGTTCGCCTTGTCGATCAGCAGGTACTCGGCCGGCAGGCGGTTGCCCTTGCCGAGGTAGTTGCGGAATCCGTCGGCGGTCGGCTCGAGCGCGGCGAACGACTCCACGTCGGTCTCCTCCTGCGACGCGTCGACGCGGCCCGGCGTGAAGGGGACCTCGATGTCGAAGCCGGCGTCCTTGGCGGCCTTCTCGACGCCCGCACCGCCGGCGAGCACGATCAGGTCGGCGAGCGAGACCTGCTTGCCGCCCGACCGGGCCGCGTTGAAGGACTCCTGGATGCCCTCCAGGGTGCGCAGAACCGTCGCCAGCTCGTCGGGCTCGTTGACCTCCCACCCGCTCTGCGGCTGGAGGCGGATGCGCGCACCGTTGGCGCCGCCGCGCTTGTCGCTGCCACGGAAGGACGAGGCCGACGCCCACGCGGCGGACACGAGCTGGGACACCGACAGGCCCGATTCGAGGACCTGAGCCTTGAGGGAGGCGATGTCCTCGGCGTCGACGAGCTCGTGCGTCACGGCGGGCAGGGGGTCCTGCCACACCAGCGTCTCGGACGGGACCTCCGGGCCGAGGTAGCGCACGACCGGGCCCATGTCGCGGTGGGTCAGCTTGAACCACGCGCGGGCGAAGGCGTCCGCGAACTCGTCGGGGTTCTCCAGGAAACGCCGCGAGATCTGCTCGTAGGCCGGGTCGAACCGGAGCGAGAGGTCGGTCGTCAGCATCGTCGGAGCCAGGCTCTTCGACGCGTCGTGGGCGTGGGGGATGGTGCCCGCACCGGCACCGTCCTTCGCCACCCACTGGTGTGCGCCGGCGGGGCTCGCCGTCAGCTCCCACTCGTAGCCGAACAGGTTCTGGAAGAAGTTGTTGCTCCACCGGGTCGGCGTGCTGGTCCAGGTGACCTCGAGGCCACTGGTGATCGCGTCGGCGCCCTTGCCGGTGCCGAAAGTGTTCTTCCAGCCGAGGCCCTGCTCCGCGATGGAGGCGGCCTCGGGGTCGGCGCCCACGTGGTCCGCCGGGCCCGCGCCATGGGTCTTGCCGAAGGTGTGACCGCCCGCGATCAGGGCGACCGTCTCCTCGTCGTTCATCGCCATCCGGCGGAACGTCTCGCGGATGTCGCGGGCCGCGGCGATCGGGTCCGGGTTGCCGTTCGGGCCCTCCGGGTTGACGTAGATGAGGCCCATCTGCACCGCGCCGAGGGGGTTCTCCAGGTCCCGGTCGCCGGTGTAGCGCTCATCGCCGAGCCAGGTGGTCTCGGGACCCCAGTACACGTCCTCGTCGGGCTCCCAGACGTCCGCACGGCCGCCGCCGAAGCCGAAGGTCTCGAAGCCCATCGACTCCAGGGCGACGTTGCCGGCGAGGATCATGAGGTCGGCCCACGAGAGGTTCTGGCCGTACTTCTTCTTGACCGGCCACAGCAGGCGGCGGGCCTTGTCCAGGTTCCCGTTGTCCGGCCAGCTGTTGAGGGGGGCGAAGCGCTGCTGGCCGGCCCCTGCGCCGCCGCGGCCGTCGCTGATCCGGTAGGTGCCCGCGCTGTGCCACGCCATACGGATCATGAACGGGCCGTAGTGCCCGAAGTCGGCGGGCCACCAGTCCTGCGAGGTCGTCAGCACTTCCTCGATGTCGCGCTTCACCGCGGGGAGGTCGAGGGTCTTGAACGCCTCGGCGTAGTCGAACTCCTCGCCGAGGGGATTGGCCACGGCGGGGTTCTTGGCCAGGATCTTCAGGTTGAGCCGCTCCGGCCACCACTGGCGGTTTCCGCCGCCCTGGGTCGGGTGCGGGGCACGCCCGTGCGCGACCGGGCAGCCACCTCCATCCTCCGTTTTCGCGTCTGTGACGATTGCATCGTGGTTCTCAGACATGGGAATCCTTCCGGACCAGGCGGATCATGGTGCTCAGGAACTGCGGGCGGTGGAACAGTCGGGGCTCGGGCCCCAGTAGGTGACCTCGGCCTCGTCGATCGAGATTCGGGGTTGTCGGACCGGGGCAGGCAGGGGGTCTCGCCGACCGCGCAGCCGACGTCAGCGTCGACACGACACGTCCCTCGCACCGGGCCTGGCGGCCGGCCATCACGTCTCTCCTGCCGTACTGGAGTCTTCCTGTCCCTTGGCTATCACCGGAACCGATCCTACAATGGACAGAATCCAAGTCAATAAGCGCGCCAAACCCGTATCCCATCGGAACCCGGATGTCCACCGGTAAACTCTGGGTATCCCACCGAACCTGAATAGGTGAACCGATATGAGCGACCTGCTGGAGCGACTGCGGGGGCGTGGCTGGCGGATGACCTCCCAGCGGCGTGTCGTTGCGGAGGTCCTCGACGGCGACCACGTGCACCTCACGGCCGACGAGGTGCATGCCCACGCGGCACAACGGCTGCCCGAGATCTCCCGGGCGACCGTCTACAACGCCCTGGGCGAGCTGGTCTCCCTCGGTGAGGTCATAGAGGTCTGCACGGAAGGGCGCGCCAAGCGCTACGACCCCAACGCACACCATCCGCACCAGCACCTGGTGTGCTCCACCTGCGGCACCATCCGCGATGTCCACCCGACCGGCAATCCGCTGGCCGACCTCCCGGCAGCGGAACGCTTCGGCTTCACGGTGTCAGAGGTCGAGGTCACCTACCGCGGACTTTGCCCATCCTGCGCGTAGCCAGGGAGTGTCTTCGTCATGGTTGATGGCGGAGGTCGTGCGGGCCGCCGGCGCCCGCATCGCAGTCGAGGAGTGCTTCTCGGCCGCAGCAGTGGGCCGCGGTGCGGCAATATTCCAGTGGCGAGCGCGGCGCCTCTCGGACATGATCGCGCGCATGATCTCAACGGTGACGAACATAGCGATCGACTGTGCGAACGCCTACCAACTGGCGCGGTTCTGGAGCGATGTGACTGGACGCCCGCTGGATCCCGAGGACGAACCGGGTGACGACGAGACCGAGATCATGCTGCCCGGCGGCCCGGCCTTGCACTTCAACGAGGTTCCAGAGCCGAAGTCGGCCAAGAACAGGCTCCATCTGTGCCTGCGCCCGGACACCTCGCGGGACGCAGAGGTTGAGCGGCTGCTGAAGCTCGGCGCCTCCCTCGTCGCCGATCGCCGCAAGCCCGACGGCTGGGGCTGGGTCGTTCTCGCCGACCCGGAGGGCAACGAGTTCTGCATATTGCTGGCCGAATCCGAACGAGCCGCATTGTCCTCGTGACCTCAGTCCTCGCTCAAGCCCGGCATCGGCCCCGCGATAGCGGATTAGGCCGCAGGGCGGTGCGGAGAAGGGCTGACCGGACCGCTCACACCCGGATGACCTGTGGGCCCAGCTGCGCATAGCGCTGGGCCTCCACGGCCGAGAGCGAGGTGTCGGTGACGATGGCCTCGAAGTCCGTTACCTCGGCGAACCGGCAGAAACTCACCGCGCCGAACTTGGTGTGTATGCCGGAGAATATCCGGCGCCGGGCCGACTTCATGGCCTGCGCCTTCACATGCCCGACCGCCGGATCGGGCGTCGTCAGCCCGTGCTCCCGGGAGATGCCGTTGGCCCCGACATACGCCAGATCGATCACCAGGCCCGCCAGCATCCCGGTCACCCAGTGATCCACCGTGGCCAGCGTGTTGCCCCGCACCCGCCCGCCCAGCAGCAATACCTGTGTGTGCTCCCGCCCGGCCAGCGAGCCCGCGGTGGAGAGTGACGCGGTGACGACGGTCAGCGGCCGGTCCTGGGGCAGCGCCTCGGCGATCAGCTGCGGGGTGAAGCCCTCGTCGACGAAGACGGTCTCCGCCTCGCCGAGCAACTCGACGGCTGCCGTGGCGATGCGGGCCTTCTGCGGTACGTACCGGGTGGTGCGGGCTGCGAGCGTCGTCTCGAATCCGGCGCTCTCGACAGGGTAGGCACCTCCGTGCGTACGCCGGACCAGGCCGTACTCCTCCAGCACCCGCAGATCCCGCCGCACGGTCTCCGGGGAAACCCTCAACTCCGCCGCGACGGCGGCGACTTCCATCGATCCATTGCGTCGGGCAACCGCGAGAATGGCACGTCGACGCTCCTCGCCGTCCAGGGCGTTCTCCTTACTGTGCATCTGCGCTCGGGCGGGGAGCGCTCTCAGGACGCCCCGACGACCCGTCGTCGCCGTCGAACCGCGTCCCTCAGGGCAACGGTCTCAGGCTGCGGAAGTCCTCGGTTTCGAGGTTACCGTCGCGCCGAACGGCAACGAGGACTGGGTGGTTGGCAGGCATGAGGGCTGACGGGAATACCGGTCCGGCTCTGTCTTCGGGCGTCAAATTTCTTCAGAAGTGGACGAGTTGACGATCCATCCGGACGGATCCCGTCAGACCCTGGCATAGCGAATACGGCCAGACCTATAGTCCAGATGTGGCCGTTCCGACCGGAATCAGGCCATGGCGCGTGCCTGTGCCCTGCGCTTGGTGCACACGGGGCAGCACACCAGCCTTGGGGGAGGCTTCGTGGGGCACGAGGGTTTACAGGAGACGCTGCCCGACCTGCTCCTGGCCGTGACAGCGCGGATCAGTTGTGGCGGCCAGAACGGGACGGGGTTCTTCATCGCACCCGGCACGCTCCTGACGGCCGCACACGTCGTACAGCAGGACGACTGCACCGTCCACTGGCGGGGCGAGGCCCGGCCCGCAACCGTAAAGCTGAGACTGCCGGAAGAGTTGTCGGCGCCCGCCCAGCGGGGCAACTACCCGCTGCCCGACCTGGCCGTCGTCGAGACTCCGCATTTTTCCGGGCACCCGTTCGCCGACCTCGATACGGAGCCGGCCGGCACCGGGGGCAGACCTGACGAGCTCAGCACGGTCGGTTTCACTAGCCGGTTCGACGGCACCCGTCGCCTGCAGGACCGGGCCGACTACCGCGCGCTGGGCACCACAGTCCTGGACGGGGTGGAGCTGCTCCAGGTCAGCGAGGGAGTCATGCTGCCCGGAATGAGCGGCGCACCCGTCCTCAACACCCGGACCGGGAGGATCTGCGCCGTCATCAAGCGCACCGCCGACGACCGGCGTCTGGCAGCGGGAGGATGGTCCGTCTCGCTCCCGCCCCTCATCGAGCGCGACCCCACCCTGGCCACACTCGTCAACCGTGGCGGACGCTGGCGGGCGGCGCGCCGCCGCTCCCTCTTTCCCGAACTCGACGACTTCCTGACGATGCCGCGGCGCATGCCGAAGCCGGACGAGGCGGACAGCCCTTCGTGGCCCCTGCGCCCCGAATACGGAGTCGTCCCCTTCCACGGCCGCGACCAGTGGCAACGGGATCTGATCGGCTGGTGCGAGTCGGCCGAGGGCGTCTCCCTGCGGCTCGTCACCGGACAGGGCGGGGCGGGAAAGACCCGCTCGGCTCTGGAACTGCTGGACGACAGACGGCGCGCCGGATGGATCGCAGGATCCCTCGGCGCGGCCGTGACCCACCAGTCGCCCGAGCGGCTGGCGTACATGATCAAGCGGCTCGCCGGACTGGGAGAGCCCACCCTGGTGGTGATCGACTACGCCGAGAGCCTGTCCAGCCTCGGCACACTGCTCGATCTGTGCGGCCAGTACTTCAAGGAGTCCTCCACCCTGCGTCTGCTGCTGCTGGCCCGGAGGGCGGGAGCCTGGTGGACCAAGGCGCTGCGCGAGCAGCTCGCCGACCGCGCGATGCGGCGCCAGGCGGATGACAGCCGTCATGTGCTGGGGCTGGCCGGCCTCGCGGACACCGACGAGGACTGGCAGGCGGAGTTCACCTTCGCCCTGGAGGCGTTCGCGAAGCGGCACGGTGTACCCGTGCCCACCCAGGTTGCCCTGGAGACGCGCCCCGACGACCACCCACCGGTGCTCCAGGTTCATGCCGCGGCCCTGCTCGCCCTCCTCAAGGCGCGGGAGAACCCGCTGGTCGAGCACACGGTCACGCCCGGCACAGAGGTCATCAAGGAACTCCTGGACCGGGAGCGCAGCTACTGGACCCGCAGCGGAAGGAACCGGCTGAGTCAGGAGGTCGGACCCTCCGAACGGGACCTGGCCGTAGCGCTGTCCGTACTCGTCGGTGCGGACGACCAGGAGTCCGCCGTCGAGCTCATCAGCCGGGTCTTCGGCTTCCGTACGGGAACGAGCCTGGAAATCGCGGAGTGGCTGAGCTCGCTCTACCCGGTGGGCCAGGGCGACGGATCGCGGTACTGGGCGCCGCTGCGCCCCGACCTGATCGGAGAGCACCATGTCGCGGTCGAGTTCGGACAGCAGCCGTTCATGGCGGACAAGGCGCTCACCGGACTCGACGAGCACCGGCTGCGGCACGCTTTCACCGTGCTCGCCCGCGCCGCACAGCACAGCCCCGAGGCGCAAGCGCTTGCCGTGACCCTGCTGAGCAAGCGGCAGTTGGAACGCCTCCCCGTCGCCGTCCGTCTCGCGCCGAGCGTGGGCCGGGGCCTCGGCTCCGTCATCAAGGAAGTCCTCGCCGAGAAAGCACTCGACGAGGGCGTCATCGAAGCCGTCGTGGAGGCCATGCCGGTCAGCAGTGTCGAACTGACGCCGGTGTCCAGCTTCTTGATGGGCCACCTGGACGCGTCCGAGCTGGCTCCCTGGCTGCTGCTGGAGTACGGGGCGGATCTGATCTCCACGGGCAGTCTCACCGAGGGGGTCGCGGCGCTGCGCGACGCGGTGGTTCAGTACGAGGACCTGGAGCGCGAGAACCCGGGCAGCCAGACCGACGACATCGTCGTCGCGTACGGCGCCCTCGGCGTGGGACTCGCCCATTCCGGGCGGGCCGAAGAAGCCGTCGCGTACTGCAAGAAGGCGGTCGGGATCTGCCGCACGGTCGAGGAACCGGGACGCTCCGGGGTCGTCGCCCTGCTGTCGGCGGCGGAGGCTCTGCTGGTCGCAGGGCGCGCGGCGGAGGCCGAGAACCTCGTGAACCAGGCCATCGCCGCCATGCGCACGCTGCCGCCCGAGGTCATCGACAACGCGGCCATGGTGTCGGCGGCGCTGGCCACCAAGGCGCAGATCCTCGTCGTGATGGGACAGGTGGAACGGGCGCAGCGAGCGGCGGACGCCGCACACGAATCCCTGCCGCCCGAAGCGCTGGAGAACCGGGACCTGTACGGCCTGGAACTGGGCGCCGTCGCATCCGCGCGGGCGATCACCGCTTTCGCCGCCGAGGACACGCGCAACACCGAGCGACTGCTGAACGAGGCCCTGGCACACCTGACATGGCTGAACGGCCAGGGAATCCGGGCCCTGAACACGGCTCTGTGTTTCCTTCTGGTGGCCCGCGCGCACATCGCCTTCGAAGCCGGGGAGACGAAGCGGGCGCGCGAGATGAGCCGCAGCGCCGCGGCGATCGCGGCCCAGCATCGCGAAGCGGGCTACGGACGTGCCGGATTTCTGCTTGTGCACGCCCTGGCCTCACTGCGCGACATGGGTGCCGCACTCCCCGAATCCCTCTTGGAACTGCTGCCCCGTCCGGAGGACTTGGTGGCCGGCGAGGGCCACGAACTCGAGCCGACAGCCGACTTCGCGCTGCGTCTGGCGACCAAGACCGTGGAGATCGCGGAAGGCGTCTCGCCCGACACGGTCTCCCAGGTCCTCGTACGGCACCGGCTGGCCAAGGAGTGTGCGGACACGGACCGGCAACGGGCCGTCGAGCTGGCCAGGGAGGCGCTGGCCCTTGCCGAGCCCGGCGACAACCAGGACGGGGTCACCCTCCCGGGCGAGGCCGCCGATCTGCTGCACGACCTCAGCCTGTGGGTGGTGCCCCAGGAGAACGCCGAGAAGATGCACTGGCGTGAGGCACGCGATTACGCCCGGAGAACGGTGGAGCTGCGCCAGTCGCTCGCCGACACCGACCCGGGAGCCAGCCAAGTGGCCGCGCTCGTCGATGAGCTGATCGGCCTGGGCGGTATCGAGGCCGCGTTGGAGGAACAGGAAAACGCCCTGGCGGCGTACGCACGGGCCGCCACGGCGGGCGCCGAACTGCTGGAGACCCGGCCCGGACGGCTGCTGTCTCCGGTGGCGCGCGCCATGTCCCAGCAAATGGTCACCCTGGTGGAACTGGAACGTGTGGTGGAGGCACTGGGAGTGTCCGAGCGGCTCCAGGCACGCAATCTGCGCTTTCGCGGGGTCCTCGCGGAGACCAACCCGGGTCTGATCTCCACCACCCTCGTTCAGCACGGTCAACTCCTGGTGTTGCGGGAGAGGTTGCCGGAGGCGATCGAGTTCGTCGCCGAGGGCGTCGAGAGGGAGTTCTTCGGGGCTCCGGAGGTCTGCGCGCCCCTGGCGCACGCGCCGCATCCGATGCTCTACCTCGTCGAGTTGCGTATCCGCGCCGGGGACACGGAGGGCGCCCTGCGCGATCTCGTCCGCGTCGGCGAGGTGTGCGGGAAGATCGACGACCCGGCGCGCGCGCTGGCCCGGGGCTTGCGGCTGCAGGGCGAGGCGATGCGGCTCGAGGGGCGGCTGGACGACGCCGTGGTTCCGCTGGGTCAGGCCCTCGCCTCCTACCGGAGGTTGGCGGGCCCGGCCGCCGGGAACCCGCAGGTGCTCGACAGCCTCGGCGCTCTGGCGTACACACATGTCGCCGCCGGCCACCAGGAGATCGCGCTGCCGCTCTGCGACGAGCTGGTGGCGGCCTACGAGGGCTCGGAGGACAACAGGGGGTTCGCGGCGGAGTGGCGGCTGCGCCGCTCGTACGTACGGAGTCTTCTGGGGGACCTGCCTTTGGCCCTGGACGACTCCGTGGTGGCCGAAGCGGAGTTCCGTGCGGCCGGAGCACAGTGGGGTGTCCGCGACGCGCTCATCGCCCAGGCTCTGCACCGGCTGGCCGCCGGGTGCCCCGCGGATGCGCTGGAGGCGGCCGACGAGGCGGAGGCGCTGGGGCATGAACTGCTGCGCGCGGACGCCGAAACCAACGCGCTGTGGCTGGTGCACGCCATGAATGTGCGGATCGCGATCCTTCGGGAGCTCGGCATGACCTCCACCGAGGATGAATCATTGGCCAACGCTTTGCGGATCCGCTATGCCCTGGAGATGGATGGACTTATGGAATTCATTCAAAGAGCTGTCGGCAGTTGCCGTATGACCTATGATTAATTCCAGTTTCCAGTAAGGCTGTTTGTCTTGCCGGATGAAAGAAGTGGAACGGGGGGTGTTCCTCTTGGTTTCTCCCGCGCTCAATGTGGCTGCTGCGGCGACGACCACAGTGCTGGGGCCCGGGCTACGGGGGGTGGTGTGGGTTCAGGGGTGTCCTTTCGACTGCCGTGGCTGCATGGCGCCCGAATGGATCCCTGACCGGCCCGCTCAGGTCATCGATCCCGGGGAACTCGCCGAGCGGTTGCTCGCCGACCCGCGGGTCACCGGCCTGACCTTCTCCGGAGGGGAGCCGATGCGCCAGGCCGAGGGCCTCGCTGCCCTCGCCGCCCACGCACGCGCTCGTGCCCTCGCCCTCGGGCGCCCCGAGCCGGACATCATCTGCTTCACCGGCTTCCGGCTCTCCCGCCTGCGCCGACGGCCGCCGTACCCCGGCGTCGCCGACCTGCTCGGCCGGCTCGACGTGCTGATCGACGGACAGTACGTGGCCCGGCTCGACGACGGCCGGGGGCTGCGCGGCAGCGCCAACCAGACCGTTCACCATCTGACCGGCAGGCTGCGCCACGCGGCGTCCGCCCTCGCCGACGGGCCGCGCTCCGCCCGGGTCACCGTGCGGGGCAGCGAACTGACGATCATCGGAGTACCGCCCCCCGGGCTGCTGTCCTCCGTGCGTCATCCGGCGGCGGCCGACGCGGCCGCCGCGAGGGCCCCTCGTACCTCCTTACATTCCGCCGCGCGGGGAGAGACAACATGAGCCGAGGAAAGCGCATCGTCGTTGACGAAGCCGAATGGCAGCGGTTGCACCAGGCCGCGCGTTCCCTACGGGAGTTGAACCAGAGTCTGCCGTCGCTTCTCGACGACGTACGCCGCACCACACGACGCGACTTCGAGCGGGGATTCGCCACCGTGGAGGCGCGGCAGCGCGAATTCGAGAAATCGCTTTCCGCCGCGGGAAAGCAGATGAACGATCTCGAAAAGCGGACCGCCAAGCGCCTGGAAGAGCATGCCCGGCGCATGGCGGAGCAGGAAGCCGAACTCATCGGCAGGATCGACGCCGGCCTCACCGATGTACGAGCGGAAACCCACGCGCTGATCGAAACGGAACATCGCTGGACCGAGGAGGTCCTCGCGGCCGAACGGGCCGAGCGCACCCGTCAGGTCAGCGAGCTGCAGGAAGGCATGAGCGAGCTCTTCGGCGACCGGGCCCGGGCGACTGCCCGGGCCACCGAATCACTTCAGCAGGCCGTCCTGGTGGCCGGCCACATCCGCCGCCATCTGCCGCACGAGCGATTCGCGCCCGGCCGGCTGGCCCAGCTGGAACAGCGCATCGAGCGCGCCGAGGCCAATCTGGGCGCCGGATTCTCCGAGGCCACCCTCGCCGCAGCCGAAGAGTGCTGGCTGCAACTCGGCGAGCTGCGTGTGGCGTTGGAGCTGCGGGACCGTGAATGGCGCACCATGCGCAGCCTCGCCGACGGGTCGCTGCGCAGGCTTGCCGACCAGGTCGATCACAACCGCCGCCGCTCCGGCGTCAACATCGACGGTTCACTCAACGATTCCGAAGTGGATGTGGACCGGTGGAGCAGCGGCAGCCTGACCCTGCTCGACCGCCAGATCGAGGCGGAGCTGCGCCGGGTCAGGGAGGAGTCGGGTCCCTCGTCCGTCGAGGACATGCGCCAGGTCTTCGAGCACCGCGTGCCGCGGATGTACGAACACCTCAAGGACATCAATCAGCTCGCGGGGGCCGAGCAGCTCGCCTCGCAGGTCCGCGCCGATGTCGCCAGTACCGCCGTTGACGTACTGATCGAGAACGGCTACGAGATGGACGGCTGGACCTATCAGGGCGGTGACGAACGAGGCGCCTTCACCGCCAAGGTGAACCACGAGGACGGCAGCGAGATCGTCATCACCGTGTCCCAGCTGCCCGGCGAACGGCCCGACTGCGTACTGGAGATGGCAACCTTCCACGACGCCGTCGGTGCGGACGAGATCCGGCTCAGGCGGGCCCGGTCCCTGGCCGCCCGGTTGCGTGACGCAGGCATTCAGGTGCGCGAACCCGAAGCGACAGGCGAACCGGAACCCGGTCTCGCCGACCTGCGCCGGATTGAGCAGACGGCCTATGTGCCCACCCGCTCCCCGCTGCGCATCGAGGCGGAATGACCGCCGGCGCGGCCGAGCGGGCGGCAACCCTGGCACCCGCCACCGTGGAACGGCTGGCAGAGGCCCTCCATCTCGAATCCGGCGAACCCGTCCTGGTGCTGTACGGAAGCGGCACCGAGGACTCCTTCATCTGCACCGACTACCAGCAGCGGTCCCTCAAAGAGGCGCTCCTGCTGCTCCTGAAGAACGCGGGGTACCGGCGCGTGGTCTTCAGTTCCAGTACCGAGCCCCTGCACTTCCTGGACGCCGAATCCCTCAGCGTCCGGCGGCCCGGGGGCCGGGGCCGCTCGCGCGCCATCGTGGGCCCCCAGGGCCGGCGTGTCCAGTTCGGCAGGGGAGCCGGACAACAGGCCGACCTCGCCCACGGGCAGGGCGACGAGCCACCGACTGCCGCGGGCCGCACGGGCGGCACCATCACCGACGCCGCCGCCGTGCAGACCCTGAATGCCTACATGCGACGCACCGACGTACGCACGGCGGTCGTCGTCGAGCTGGCCGAGGACTTTCTCGCCCGCAACGAAGCCGGGCGAGAGTTCGCCGGACGCCTCGGCGAGTGGGTCCAGGGTGCGGCGGGCACCAACCTGTGCGTCCTCGTCTTCTCCGCGTCCAGCCAGGCCCAGATCGTCGAAGCGATCAGGCGGTACGGGAGCTCCGCGGCCCTCGCCGACTACGTGGAACGGCGCAGCGGGCGCAGCGGATCGAAGATCGCGGGAGAGATCCGCACCCCGGAACGCCCTGAGCTGCACCGGCTCGTCCAGCTCGCCAGGCTGCGCCACGGCCTGGTCGTCCCGCACTGGGACCAGGTGGACAGGCTCGTCAACATGATGACCGCGCAGGGAGACGTCCTCGCCGGCTCCTGGCTCAAACGGCTGTCCCAGGCAGGGGAGTTCACCGAGGCGGAGATCGGCCACTGGCTCAGCCAAAAGCGCGACGACCGCAGCGCCCTCGAACGGCTCGACGCCCTGACCGGTCTGCACAGCGTGAAAGAGCACGTACGGGGACTCATCGCGCTGTCGCCCGTGGACGAGCAGCTGCGGCAGAAGGGCGTCAAGGTGCCGCCGCCCTCGCGCCACCTCGTCTTCCGGGGCAATCCGGGAACCGGCAAGACCACCGTCGCGGAGATCATCGGGCAGCTCTACCGGGAACTCGGTGTTCTCAAGCGAGGCCACCTCGTCAGCCCCGAGCTCAACGAACTCGTCGCGGACGTGATCGGCGGTACCGCCGTGAAGACCAGCGCGGTCATCGACTCGGCGATCGACGGGGTGCTCCTCATCGACGAGGCATACCGGCTCACCGCCAAGGGCCGCGGCGGATTCGGCCAGGAAGCCGTGGACACCCTCCTGAGCAGGCTGGAGAACGAACGCGAACGCCTCGTGGTGATCGTTGCCGGCTACTCGCAGGAGATGGACAGATTCCTCGCCAGCAACCCGGGACTGCGGCGGCGCTTCAGCCGGGGCAACGAACTCGACTTCGCCGACTACACCCCCGAAGAGCTCCACGCCATTCTGCTGGGCATCCTCGCCACCATCGGTCACACCCCGGACCTGGCGCTGAGCGACCACCTGCTGCGTCTGGTCACCCATCTGTACGACAACCGCGACGCCAAGACCTTCGGCAACGCGGGAGAGATGCGCAACCTCGCCGAGGCGACCCATCAGCGCTGGGCCGTGCGCATCAGCCAAACCGCCGAGCGCACCCGCAGCCGGCCCGACATCACCGCTCCGCTCACCGCCGACGATGTACCGACGAGTTACCGGGAGCCATCGGTATGACCGCACCACCCTCTCTTCTGCCGGGACGCGGTTCCGGCACCGGCCCCGGAGCCGGGGGCCTTCCCGCGTGCCCGGTCTGCGGTGTGCCCGGAACCTCACCCGACACCGCGCACTGCGGCTGGGACATCACCGGCCCGCTCGTCGCCGGTCCGGTCACCGGTGAGTCCCAGGCCGCCCTGCGTACGGAACTCGACCGCGCACGGCGGGGGTTGGGCACCCAGGCCGCACTGCGCGCCGCACACGGTGCTCCTCGGGACCGGGCCGCCGAGTGGACCGACCGGCTGATGACATACGCCGTCGGCTCCTCAGGTGCACCTGTCAGTGCGGAGGAACGCCGCGCGGCCGAGGATTTACTGGCGGCGGAGCCCGCGCCCAGGTCCGACGACGTCACGCCCGTACTGCGGGCCCTCGTTGACGGTGATGCCGACCGGATCGTCGTTGCCGTCCTGGGTGGTGACGGTCTGTATGCCGTCGCGGTCACCCGTGGCCCCGGCGGGCGGCCGAACAGCGCGGAGGCGCGGACGATCCCTTGGCAGACGCTGATTCCCGCACTGCCGCACGATCCCGTCCACGCCCGCTTCCTGCTCGCGGGCGGACGAAGCGCAGGGGCGGGCGAACTGTCCTTCGCCGAAGAGGCTCTGGCGCCGGTCGGCCGCCTCGCGGAGGGCGGCAGGGTCGTGCTGATCTCCCAGTTGCCCGGCTGGCCGTCGGCGGAACGACTGATGAGCATCCTGCGCCGACGCCACCCGAACGCATCGACACTGTTCGCCGAGCCGTCGGTCACCCCCGCCGAGGCCGTGGACCATCTGCTGGGCGGACTGCCGACCCAGCACGCCTACGCCCTCGCCCTCACCCGTCACGACGAGCTCACCGGCCTGTATGTCGTCGAACCGCTGCCGCTGTTCACCGTGACGGGTGGCGCGTCCTCGCGCGCCCAGCACGTCGAGGTCCGCACACCGCCCGCACCGGACGGCTCGTACGCGGTGAATATCGCGATCGCCGTGGTCGACCTGACCGGCGAGCGGCGCGAGGAGTGGGAGCTGGTCCGCGCCGTCGAGACGGAGGTCCGGGCGGACGCCTCGGTGAGTCTGGACTTCACCCTGGAAGGGGAGGGAGACGTACGCATCTCGGTGGACGGCAGGCTCCAGCAGCAGACATCACCGCTGACCTGGCGAGAACTGCTCGACCGGATGGACCGCGCACAGCGGGAGCTGCCGCTGGACGTGGTCGTCCTCATCGAGATCGGCGGGGAGCGCAACGCGCTGCGCATCGAAGGAGCGCTGCGGCTGCTGGAGCACGTGAGGGAGGGAAGACCGGCCGAGTCCGTCCATGTCAGCGTGCGCCCCTACTGGCGCCATGACCACGGCCGCAGCGGCCGGACCGACCCCGGTGCACTGCCCTTCGCCCCCAAGCGTCCGCTCAAGTCCTTCGACGCGGCGCTGGAAGAGCTCAAGGATCTTGAGGAGTTCGACGCGCCCGTGCTCTATTACGCCGCGGCACTGGAGGACGCGCTGGACGGGATGTCCGAACTCGGAGGCTGGCACGACGGCGACCGCTCCCTGCTCGTCGTCGCGAGCCGGGCACCCTACAGCGACCCGGACGGGAAGTGGGGCGGCTATCCCAGGCCCTGCCCGGCGGGCCTGGACTGGCGGACCCTGGCCCGGGAGGCGGGCGAGTGGCTCGGACGGACCGTACTGCTGGTCGAACCCGAGCCGGGAGACGGGGACTACGACGACCGGGAGGCCGCGCGCAGCGCGGCCCGGACCTGGCGGCAGGCCGCCGACGACGGCTGGGACGTCATCGAGCTGACCGTCGAGAGCGGCGAGCAGCAAAGCAGCGGGGTCTTCGGCACGGACGACGACCCCGACCCCGAGTTCTTCGCGGACGCCGCCAACACGCTGGCGCCGTCGGCCCGCACGGCGAGGCCGGTCCCCTTCCCGCTCTCACCGCTCACACCCTCGGCGTAAGGACAGGTGGACCACCATGACCACATCAGAAGGACCTGACCTCAATTTCGGCCGGCGGGAGACCAAGACGCCGGGCACACCGCCGGACGAGCTGAGCTGGCCCGACGACGACGGGGTGAAGATCGCCCTCTGGGCGCCGACCCAGGCCGGGAAGACCACGTTTCTGTGGGCGCTGCTGCTCGCATCCCTGCGCACCGAACTCAAGGGCAACTGGCTCATCGACGCCCAGGACGAGGAGTCGCGCCGGCTGAAGCAGGCGGTCATCGACGCCATGACCTCCGGACGCTCGCTGCCCACAGCGACGGTGAACCCGGGGCAACCCACGAGCTGGACCGTCTTCGGCACCCCTGAGCCCGGACGGCGCAGGCCCCGGGACATACCTGCCTCCCTCCTGCGGGCCCGCAGCAAGGCCGAGCAGCCGATGCAGTTCACCTTGCACCTCCAGGATCTGCCGGGAAGCATCTTCGACTTCCGGACCCCGAGCCCCCACCGCCCGTCGGTCGCCCGGCAGCTGGCGCGGGCGGATGCGTTCGTCTACCTCCACAACCCACTGATCGACCGGGACGACCAGGAGGAACAGACAATGGGGTTCTTCCAGCACATGCTGGACGAGGTGGCCGGTCGCAGCGAGGGTCTCGTGGGCGGGAGACTGCCCCAGTACGTCGCCGTCTGCATCACCAAGTTCGACCATCAGCATGTGTACGGACCGGCGCTGGACGGGCACTTCGTGGTCCCTGCCGCAGACTTCCCGCACACCCCCACCATCAGCGAGGCCAATGCCCACGCCTACTTCAACTGGCTCTGTCAGCACCACGCCCACGACAAGGCGTCCGATCTGGTGCGCGCCTCGCTGGAGCGGAGGTTCGACCAGCGACGGGTCCGCTACTACGCCACGTCCGCGATCGGTTTCCACCGGGAGAAGGACAAGCCGTTCGGCCGACGGGTCAACAACGGCGACCTGTTCCGGTACGACAGCGAGGGCAAGCGGGTCAGGGGGATCGACGGCCCTGTCTTCCCGGTGAATGTGCTGGAGCCGGTCATCGATCTGTCCCTGGCCGTGCTCCGGGGCCGTGACACGCCCGGGAGGCGCTGACCGTGGATGCGCCCGCCGCCGACAGCAGACAGGTCGCAGCGGCCTGGGCCGTCTTCGGCAAACTCCCCGGGGACATGCGGGACTACCGGGTGCTCTCGGCGAGCTACAACCAACTGGACTACTTCGACGAGCAGATCCGCCCCTATGTGCCCGAGGCGCCGACCGCCCGCGCCGAGGCACCTCCGAGGCCGTACTACGTCTTCTGGCCGGGCCCCGACACGGTGACGGGCAAACCCACGCTGAACTGCGGCCGGGCCGACGAGTCGGACGTACGCGACGCTTCCGGACGGCTCAGCGACCGGCTGCGGTTCTTCAGCGCCGAAGTACGGCACCTGGTCGGCGGCGGTCCCGCCGCCCAGACCGCGGCCGGATACCGGGATCTGGCCGCGGCCATGGACGCGGCCGCCCGCTCGATGCCCGCCGACCCCGAGGAATGGGCCTATCTCGACCTCGCCGGGGCGGCGTTGGAAGCCGCCCTCGATGGTGTGCGGGTGCGCGAACTGGACTGGCTCGCGGCGGGGGCCGCGGCCCTGCTGTCGGGACGCGTGGTGATCACCGGCGCAGGACAGGTACCGGTCGAGCAGAAGCTGCTCTGCCTCGACGCCATCTGCGGTCTGCTGCCGTACGGAGTCCGCGCGACGCTCTCCGCCGCCACCTACGCCCGGGGCACCGGGCTGCACGGCATCCGGCTCTTCTTCGGTGATCCCGCGCCGCCGGACGCGTTCGAACTGCCCTGGGCCGCGCCCCCGCCCGCCCTCGCGGCCGGAGCCGCAGTGCGCTACCGGAAGCAGCTGGCCCGCCGGAGCGGCAGGGGTGCAGGCACGGCGGAAGCGATCCATGAGCTGTTCGCCGAACTGATGGACTTGGCGGACCCCTGTGCGGTGGACGACGCCGATTCGGTCATCCGCCTGGCCGGACGGGCGAGCCTGGCGGGCCTCGAGGAAGATCTCGCGGAAGGAGCAGGCGCGGCGGAACGGGCCCGTGTCTTTGTGCGCAGGGGGCCGGTCCGTGCGCGGGGTGCGGAGGGAGCGCGCGCCCGGTTGTGGGACCGTATCCAGCCCGGCTGGCCGGACGGCGTGGCTCTGGCTCCCGTCGATCTGCGTCATCTCGAACTCCCGGTGACCGAGGTGAACCTGGAGCGGCTCACGGCGGGTCTGTACGCCGTGCTCGGCAGCTCCGACGGCCCGGAGACCGTCCTCCACTACGCACGGCAGGCACGGGCCGCGCGCCTTGCGGACCGGTTGCTGGCCGGACTGCTGAGGCGGCTCACGCCGCGCTGCGAGACGTCGTTGGACGGGTTCGCCGAAGTACTCGGCAGGCTTGGAGACTTGACTGCCGACGAGCCACGAGAACTGCGCGCCGCGCTCGCCGAGCCTTCTCCCGTGCCGCTCGCGCTGCTGAGACGGCAGAGCGCTCCGTCATCCCGTCTCGACGGGGTGCGCGTTCTGCTGCGTACAGCCGTCCCCCCGGGCCGGAGTGCCCCCGACTGGCTGAAGGCTCCGTATGCGCTGGTGCTCGGCGGGCCGGAGCCGGGGAGCGACCTGCTCGCGGCCTTGGACGCGGACCACCCCGGCTACCTGGATGTCGTACGCGGGATCGCCCGACGGGTGGGGAAAGCGGCCGAGCCATGGCTGCGGCAGGCGGAGGCGCGGGCGGCCCGGCAGCGGCGCGCCGAAGACACGCGCGCTGAACTCGACGCGCTGTTCGACGGGTTGGAGTACGCGGCGGAGGCCCGGGTCGCAACGGCGGCCCGCGAGGCACTGCGGTGCGACTGCCCACCGGGGCCACTGGTGGCCCGGCTGGCCGCTTGGCACGGGTCCGGTGAGACGGAGCGGCTTCGCCACCTTCTGGAACGCATCGCGGACGGCGACATCTGGCTGCTCGGGACGCTGATGAGGTGCGTGGTGGCAGGAGACGGGACGCGCTCCACGTTCCCCGGCCATGTCGTCGCCGGATTCCGTGACCAGCCCAGGGAGCTGATCAGCAAGGAGGCGGACCTGCACGCCGAGATCGCACGGGCGCAGGCCGGTATCGAGCGGATTGGGTGGATCAGGGCCCGGTGGAACCGGCTGTGCCTCAGACGGGGGGCGGCACGATGACAGACGGCTCCGTATCGCGCTACATCAGCTTCAGGTTCCTCCTTGAGCCCAGGCTGACTCCAGCCCCTGACGGCGTGGAGCGATTTCTCATAGGCCCAGGCCAGAGCGCCGACGGCACGATGTGGGTGGCGATCGCCGACCAGGAGGCGGCGTGCACGGCGGCACTGGCGTACGAGGAGACCGCCCACGACGGCGTTCAGTCGTTTTCCGGATACCGCGCGCTGTACGACGCCGTTCACATGGCTCGCCCGGACATCACGAGCATGCGCCTGCGACTCACCTCGTGGAGCACGGTCGCCGGGGCGATGGCGGACGACGTCGAGCACTATGCGCGCCGCGCCGCGGCCCTGCTCGCCCAGAAGCCCGTTGCACTGAACGGGGCTGAACTCGACAGCGGGGGAAGGCTGGACGAGCTCGATCGAGTGCTTGCGCTGATGCCCTTCGGCGTCCGCGCGATGCTCACCGTCGCCGACGAGCCGCGTTCCGACAGCGACGTGTACTTCGAGGACACCGATCCGGTGCTGCCCTCGTCGGAGATCGGCGAGCAGTACCGCAAGCGGCTGCTGGAGTGCTTGGGCGCCGAAGGGGGAGACCGCGCGGGGCTGGTGAAGCGGATCACCGACCTCGTCTCCAGACTGGGGCAGGAACGGGAGGCTCTCGACATCCGTCGCAGCCCCGAAGCCGCTCTGTTGGTTCTCGACAGGGTGCTGGCACCCGGTCCGGCCCCAGTTGAACCGGTTCCGGGGCCCCAAGCGGGACACGAGTTCACCGCGCTCGTGGACGCGCTGGTCGCCGCTCCCGATCAGAGGGCAGGACTGTTGCGGTCCTTCCTGGGCACGGCCGGCCCCGGGGACCGCGAAGGCCTCGTGGTGGCTGTCGAACACCACTACGGCGGCCCGGCCGCGTCCTGGTCGGCTGTCCCCTGGCTGCTCTGCCTCGTCGGAGAGGACCGCCGGCTCGACGAACTCATCGCCGGGGAAGTGGGTGACCTGGTCAGACGGACACCGACCGCACAGCCCCGCACTCAACCCCCGCCGCCCGGTGTGCGGTTGCTGGGCTGGGACCTCGACCGGATGGAGAAGATCCTCGATCTGCTTGACCGAGCGGTCGGCGGCGCAGAGGTCCCCCACGAGATGTCGGCAGTGCTGACCGGTCTCTTCGGCTCGCAGACCGACGCCGAACTGGACCGGGCCGAAAGAGAACACACCGAGCGGCTGCGCCGCAGCAGCGACGATCTCGTCAGAGCGAAAGCGCTGAGAGTCCTACTGAACGACGAGGGGGAGAAGCCCGGATGAGCGGCGCGATGAGTACGGGAAGAAGCGTGGGTGTCGACATCGGTCACGGGGGCATTCGCGTGGCCGTGATGGGCGGGGAAGGCGCCCCCATATTCGAGCAGCAGGACACACCCGTGGACGCCCGAGGACCCGGGCGCGGCACTCTCGACGCGGATGCCGTACGCGGCGCGCTCAGCGCCCGGCTGGGCAACGCGGCCCGCGTCACCGCCGCCGTACCGCAGTCCTGGCTGGCACCCGGTGTGGAGGGCACCCCGCTGGACGCTCACACCGCCGGGCTGAGGGCGCTGCTCAGCAGCGTCACCAAGGCGCCCGTGGACGTCGTGTCCGCACCTGTCGCCGCCCTGGCGGGACTCCTTGACGGCGACACCATCTCTGCCGAAGGGCGCTGGGTCGTGGTCGCCGATCTGGGCATCACCCACAGCGAAGTGGTGCTGTGCGAGTTCACCGACAACGGGCCCCGGGCACGCACCTGGGCGAGCACCGGAGCCCCCGACCCCGCCCATGATCCGCTGTGGGCCCTTGCCGAACTGGCCAACCCCCGTGCCTCTCACCCACAATTGCTGGCATTTGCACGGGAGTTGCTGCTTGACCTGAAATACGGTCAGCTGCGGCACGCCGACGCCGCCCTGCGGCACGCGAAGGAGAAACGGGCGGCGGGCGATCCGGAAGTCTGGCAGGACTTCCGCCTCTACGCGCAGCCGGATCTCCCGGTCGGCCCCGCGCTCGACATCCTGGAGAAACGCGCGGACGTCATCGAAGCGGTGGCAAGCCGACTGCACCGGGCATGCCCGGAAACCGGCGGTGCCCAGCTGGTGCTGCTCGGCGCGGGCGCCTGCTTCGGTCCGCTCCGCGAGGCGCTGCTGCGCGGCCTCGGCCGCACCGGCCCCGTCGCCGGGCAGGCCGACGGTTCCCCGGATCCTCGGCCCGCCTACGACGATCCGGTCAGGCAGCATGCGGCCGCCAGGGGGGCGGCGCTCAGCGCGGCAGGCCGTATCACCCTGAACGACGCGTTCCAGCACCTCCTCGCACTGCTGGTGCACCGCAGGTCGGGAACGGAACTGGTCGAGCGGCTGGCGCCCCTCGTCGCCGATCCGCACACCGGGGAGGCCGCATTCGTCTACGACCCCGACCGGGACAGGGACGCCGAGATCGAGCTGTCGGGCAGTGCCGCGCTGGCGCTGTGGATCAGCCGTGGGGGAACAGCGCCGTACGCACCGCTGCCGGTGGACACCGCCGGGCTCACGCTGACTCCCGGGCGCTACCGGATCGGCCTGCGGCTGGACAGCCCGGCCAAGCCGGTCCTGGTCTTCGCGCGCGTGAGCGACGGGGCGATCGTCTCCCGCCCGCTGACCGAGGTGGCGCCGCTCGCCATGCCGTCGTCCGCTCCGTCCCCTTCGCCGGGCGGCTCCCGTACAGGGCACGGCCTATGACCGGCACGTTCGCCGAGGCGCTTCAGGCCCTCGACACGGCATACCGGACACTGGAATCCGCACTCAAGGAGGCGGCCGAGCGCCCCGACACGGCCTTCGAGGCGGTCATCGCCCTGAGCGAACCGATCGCCGCGATGCCCCGGGTCGGTGCCGGGATCTCCCGATTGCTCGACGCGGCCGCCCTTGACGACCGGTTGCGCGCCGAATTCCGGAAGAGGGCGGAGGAGAACATCACCCTCGCCCGTGGGCTCTCGGAACTCAAGAGCGCTTACGACGCGAAGTACCCCGCCCAGGACGAGGCTGCCGTCGAGGCGGAGCACGCCCGGCTGACCGCCGAGATCGCCTCCATGGAGCGGCGACAGCAACTGGCCGAGGAACTCCCGCACGTTCGGGAAACGGCGGCCCGGCTGAAGGAAGCGTCCTCGGCACTGTCGGACGCCGACGCCGAGGCGGAGGAGGACACCCTCGCGGTGGCCCTGGACTCCTGGCTGGAACCGGCCGAAGCACTGGCAGGGGTGCTGCGGCCCAAGGTGGCGGAGACGTACGACCGCGCGCGGCAACTCCGTACCGAACTGCGCGAGTCCCTGGCCGGGCTGCGGGACACGGAGGCCAATCTCACCAGCCTCACCCACAAGGCGCAGGACGTCGCGGAGCGCCATCGCGCGGCGGCGGAGAAGACCGAACGGACCAGGGAGGATCTGCGGTTGTACGCCAACGCGGACGCCGAGCTCGTGAGAGCCGTCGCGGCAGCGCGCTCCGATCCGGACACCACCGACGTCCTTGCGGCACTCGAACGGCATCGGCGGGGTCTCGCCGGGATCGACGACGCGCTGCGGATGCACCTGGAGGCACGCGCGGTACGTACGCACAGCATGCGGCTGGGAGAAGAGCCGAACCAGTCGGCGGGAGGGGCGCTGTGACACGTAGGAGACGAATGGCCGCCGGCCTGACCCGGCTGGCGGCCACGGGAATCGTCGTCACCGGCCTGGCCGCTTCCTCGCAAGCGAGCGTGTCCGGGGCCGACTTGTCCCGCACGGAGGCATCACGTGCCGTGACAGCAGTGGAGCCGCCACAGGCGAGCTGGGAACAGGCCAAGCGGTCCATGGGCCTGACCGCCGGAGGCGACTATGTCGTCGTCGTCGACAGCTCCGGTTCCATGGCACAGCACCGAGGCCAGGTGAAAAACGCCGTGCGGGCGCTGCTCTCCGCCCTGACGGACAGGGACCGCGCCGCTCTCGTTTCCTTCCGCGCGGCGCCCGACCGGGCCACCGCGGTCTTCCCCCTGCAACGGGTGACCGACCCGGAAGCCGTCGTGAGCCGGCTGCCCGTCGAAAGCGGCGGCACGGACATCAGCGGTGGCTTCGCCGCGGCCCTGTCCGAACTGGAGAGCAGCAACGAGATCAGGCCCGCGGCCGTCATCTTGGTGACCGACGCGCAGCAGACCGAGCACACGGCGACGACAGCCCGGGCATGGGACGCCATCCGTGAGCGCATCAAGCGGCTGCGGGAACGCCAACAGGAAGGCAGGATCCACCCGTTGGTGCGCAGCGCGGTGCTCGCCTGGGGCGGCTCCGACACGACCCGGCCCTTCCCCGTCGGCTCGTCCGGGTGCCGGGCGTCCGACAGTGTGGCCATCGCCGGGTGCCTCTTCTCCCGCGAGGAGACTCAAGAGGTGCGCCCCGAGGACGCGGCGAACTTTCTGCGCCGGCTCCCGGACGAGTTCGGGCACCGCCAGTTCGAGGCGGCGCTCGCGCCGGACGCGGCGAAAGTCAGGGCCGGTGACGCGGTGGAGCTGAAACTCGGCCGTCCCGAGTTGGCGGACGACGGCTTCTCGGCACGGATTGAGGCGACCTTCACCTGCCGCACCGACGCGCTGCCCCTGTGGGTCAGCGACTTCACCGTGAGCAGCTCCGGGCTGGGCGGGCTACGGGTCAGAGAGGCCCGAGGCCGTGACCACATCGCACTCGGCGAGGGCAAGAACGGCGCCTCCGTCTCCACCGCGCTGGAGGTGACGTGGGACTCGGTCCCCCAACCGTGGTACGCCCTCGCGCCGCCGTCGCGCGACGAGGAACTGACGATCGGTTACCGGTTGACCAGCCCCTACAGCCGGCAGATGTCCCGGGCCGAGAAGCCCGCGAACCGGTTCGAGCCGAAGCGGCACACGGAGACGGCGAGCCTCGGCATTCCCGCGGCCGCGACCTGGCTGGCCGAACTCGCCGTCCTGGCGGCCCTCGCGATGCTCCTGCTGGTCAGGCTGTTCGGCCTGCCCTCGACGCTGTGGATCGTACAAACGGGCCGGCCTCCGCTTCCCCTGCGTGTGTGGTGGCCCGCGACCACGCATCGGCCGGGCTCGGCGGCGTACGAGAATCTGGTGGTCACCACTCACTGGTCACCGCTGCGCGCACTGCGCGGCGCGGGCCCCCTCAACGTGACGGTCTGGCCGAACGGCACGTCGGGCCGCGGTGTCGTGACCACGCCGAGCCATCCGGTCGAGCTGCGCCGCCGGGGGAAGCGGGAGCCACTGCCGGGATACCCGGGGTCGTCCATCAGTCGCGGCGGCCTGCGGCGCCCGTCGGGCCGGACCCGCACATAGACCGTTCGCTCACGCATCGAAGAAATCGACGAACCTGACCTGCGAGACACGAGAGATGCAAAGGAATCCCATGGACGAACTGGGCCTGAACACGACGCAAGTCCTGCTGCCGAACAACGCCCTCATCGAGGTACGCAACGATGTGGGCGTGGGCGAATCAAGGGACGTCGCCGACTCGACCCGCCATTTCCGCGACGTCATGGACTCGCTTCAAGGTATCTCGCAGGGGGTGCTCAACGCGGTGCGGGCCGTCAACCCGGCAGAGGTCACCGTCGAGTTCGGCATCAACGTCTCCGCCAAGGCCGGTCACCTCACCAGTCTGCTGGTCTCGGCCGACGCGGCGGCGGATCTCAAAGTCACCTTGACCTGGCGAAAGGACGAAGGGGCCGACGGCACGGCCCCCGCGGGCGCGCCCGCGGGATGAATCGGGAGGCGGTCCGCCGGCCGGCATTCTCTTCCGCCGGCGGACCGGCATCCCCGCGGCGAGAGCTGTCCTCAGGCCTTCGGCTGGGTGAGGCGGATGTGGTTGCCGAAGGGGTCGCGGAGGCCGCAGTCGGTTCCGTACGGGCGGTCGGTGGGTTCCTCGGTGAACTCGACGCCCCGGCCGAGCAGCGTCTCGTACGTCTTGCGGCAGTCGTCCGTGCTGAAGATGAGATGGCCACCCATGACGCCCTTGGTGACCAGCTCGCGGACCTGCTCCGCCGTCTCGTCGGACATCGCGGGAGGGCCCGGCTTCTCCAGCAGGATCTGGCGCTCGGGGTGACCGGGGATGCTGACGGTCAGCCAGCGCATGAAGCCCATGTCGACGTCGGCGCCGACCTCCAGGCCGAGCTTGCCGACGTAGAAGTCGAGGGCCTCGTCCTGGTCGAGGACGTAGATCTGCGAGTGCGTGATGGCGTTCAACATGTGCATCACGCTAGTGGGAAGGCCCCACGAAAACTTATCCAAAACTGCTCGGTCGACGGACGGTACGGGCAGTGCGGACGGTCAGGCGCTCGGCCGCGTCCAGGCCATCGTGAAGCACGTCGGTACGCCCGTGGCAGCCGCCTCCTTGCGGTACGTCCTCGGTGACCGGCCGACGATGTCGCGGAACGTACGGCTGAAGGTTCCCGGGCTGCCGAAGCCGACCTGGTAGCAGATGTCCGTCACACTGCGGTCGGTCTCCCGCAGCAGGAACATCGCACGCTCGACACGGCGGCGCTGCAGGTAGCGGTGCGGCGTCTCGCCGAACGTGGCCCGGAAGGTGCGTGTGAAGTGCGCCGGAGACACATGGGCGATCCGCGCCAGGGCAGGGACGTCCAGCGGCTGCGCGTAGGCGCGGTCCATCGTGTCCCGTGCCCGGAGCATGCGGCGGTTGGTCTCTTCTGCGGCGCGGCTCACGGCGCCATCCCACCACGTTCTGCGCCGTCCGTGACAGGTCCGACGCCCTGCTGCGCGGCCTGCGGAGCGACTACGGTTGCGTACGGGGTCACCAACGCCCCGTCTGCGTGAGGCGGCCGGAGGAATGATGGGCAGGGAAGGGCACACGGCGGCCGAGCAGCTGCCCAAGCTGCGGCTGGACGAGCTGCTGGAAGAGCTCCAGGTGCGCATCGACGCGGTGCGCGGGACACGCGACCGGGTGCGCGGCCTGCTCGAGGCGGTGCTGTCGGTCGGGCGGGAGCTGGATCTGGCGCAGGTGCTGCGGAGTATCGTCGAGGCGGCCGTGGTGCTGGTGGACGCCGAGTACGGCGCGCTGGGCGTGATCGGCGACGAGCACAAGCTCGCGCAGTTCCTGCCGGTCGGCATCGACGACGAGCGGTGGGCAAAGATCGGGGCCCTGCCCAGCGGGCACGGGATCCTGGGGGAGCTGATCCGGCACCCGCAGCCGCTGCGGCTGGCCGAACTCGCCGATCACCCGGCCTCGTACGGATTTCCGGCGCACCATCCCCCCATGCACTCGTTCCTCGGTGTACCCATCCGGGTCCGCGACAAGGTGTTCGGGAACATCTACCTCACCGAGAAACGCAGCGCCAAGGAGTTCGACGCCGAGGACGAGTCGGTGCTGTCGACGCTTGCCGTGGCCGCCGGGGTCGCCATCGAGAACGCGCGGCTGTACGAGGAGGCCAGGCTCCGGGAGCGCTGGCAGCGGGCGAGCGCGGAGGTCACCAGCACCCTGCTGTCGGGAGCACCTCGGGGTGAGGTGCTGCAGCTGATCGTCGAGCAGGCCCGGGAGATCGCGTCCGCGGACATGGGGATGATCGCGGAGCGTGACGCGGGGGAGAGCAGTCTGCGGCCGGCGCTGGCGGCCGGGCCCGCCGCGGGGCGTCGTAGCGGGATGGTGCTGTCGACTAAGGACGGTTTCGTCGGAGAGGCGTTCGCGGCGTCGGAACCGGTGATCAGCGCCCACATCGGGCAGGATCCGCGCACCGGCCGTGACGAGCCGCAGTGGGCCGGGCTCGGGCCTGTGGTCGCGGTGCCCCTCGGCAGCGGCGGAGCGGCACGCGGTGTGCTGCTGCTGGGCCGTACGCCGGACCGTGCCTCCTTCACCGAGGCGGAGGCCGACCCTCTGCTCGGTTTCGCCGGGCAGGCGGCGCTGGCGATGGAGCTGGCCGAGCGGCGCAGTGACGCGGAGAAGATCGCGCTGCTCCAGGACCGCGACCGCATTGCGCGTGATCTGCACGATCTCGCCATCCAGCGACTCTTCGCGACGGGCATGACACTGCAGAGCGCACAGCGCTTCGTGGAGCACCCGGAGGCGACCGAGCGGCTGGCCCGGGCCATCGACGACCTGGACGACACCATCAAGATCATTCGCTCCACGATCTTCGGGCTGCGGACCCACGCCGGGGGCGGCGGGGAGGGCGGGCTGCGAGGCCGCTTCACCTCGGCGGTGAAGGCATCGGCGGCCTCGTTCGGCTTCTCTCCCGGGCTGCGGATCGAGGGGCTCGTCGACACCGACGTCCCCGGCCCGGTCGCGGATCACGCGGTCGCGGTACTCGGAGAAGCCCTCAGCAACGCGGCCCGGCACTCCGGCGCGCGGGCCGTCGATGTCCATCTGCGGTGCGCCGACGGGGAGTTGACGCTCACCGTGACGGACGACGGCTGCGGCGTCCCGGCGGACGTCGTACGCAGCGGACTGAAGAACCTGCAGGAGCGCGCCGCCGGACTCGGCGGCGGGCTGTCGCTCGGTGAACGGCCGGAAGGCGGCGGCACCCAGCTGCGCTGGCGGGTGCCGGTGCGTCACGACGGATCGTCGCGGTAGCTCCGACCGCGCGCTTCAGCGGGAGGGGCGGTCCGTGGCCTCGGGCTGCTCCAGCTGGGTCGCGAGGACCGCTGCCTGGACGCGGCGCTGGACGCCCAGCTTGGCCAGCAGGCGGGAGATGTGGTTCTTCACCGTCTTCTCGGACAGATACAGCCGCTTGCCGATCTGCCGATTGGTGAGCCCTTCCCCGATCAGCGCGAGAATGTCCCGCTCACGTGGAGAGAGAGCCGCCAGTGCAGGCGCCACGGCTTCCGTGCCGGCGGGCTCCGCGCGCAGGCTGCTCATCAGCCGGGCCGTCGTCGCCGGGTCGAGCATGGACTGGCCCGACGCGACCGTACGCACCGCGGCCACCAGATCGGAGCCCTTGATCTGCTTGAGTACGTAGCCGGCCGCACCGGCCATGATCGCGTCGAGCAGGGCGTCCTCGTCGTCGAACGAGGTCAGCATCAGACAGGCCAACTCCGGCATACGGCTGCGCAGTTCACGGCACACACCGATACCGTCGCCGTCGGGCAGGCGCACGTCGAGCACGGCCACGTTCGGGCGCAGTGCCGGGCCGCGCGCCAGCGCCTGTTCGACGCTGCCCGCGTCACCGACCACGGTGATGTCCGGCTCGGCGTCGAGGAGATCGGTCAGTCCACGGCGTACGACCTCGTGGTCGTCGACGAGGAACACCCGTACCGGATCCTCCGCCGTGAATGTCCGTGCCTCGGTCATGACGGGCCCCTCGGTCGTGATCTCTCCCGCGGTGAGGACTGACGAGACGATCATCGCCCTGCCCGGGCAGGAGTACCAGGGCCGACCGGCCCTATGTGCGTCCGGTGGAGGCCCCGATCGGCCCCGCCGGGGGCACGGTCATCGCGGGCTGCCGCTGCCGTAGGGGGCGTACAGGTCGAGCAGCCGGGTCCTGGCGGCATGCAGCCGGTGGGCGGTCACCTGCCCGACCCACTGGGCGACCGCTGCCCTGAATTCGGGGTCTTCCTGGCACATTAGGCGCACCGTCGTGGCGTCGAACTCGTAGGCCCGCACCGGGCTCATCGCCTCGGCGCCCAGCTGCCACGTGTGCGGCGGGAACAGCCAGGACCAGCCGACGAGCTCGTTGATGCCCAGATTCTCGATGATGGCCGCCCGGCGGCCCGGCACATGCATGTCGAGGGTGACCGTGCCGGAGCGGATGATCCAGAAACGGTCCGCCCGTCGGCCTTCCTCGAAGATTCGCGTCCCCTGAGGGAAGTTGACCTCGCGCGCGATACGCAGCAGCTGGTCGCGGTGCTCGGCGGGCAGTGCCTGCATCATCGTGGTCGTATTCATGGCCGTGTCTCTTCTTGGAGTCCTTCACGGAGTATTCGAAGGCGGGTCATACGAAGTCCAGTACGTCCCGCACGGCCCGACGAGGGCTCGTCGGGCCCACGGGGCCGTAGCCGAGGCGGAGCGCCAGATGGACGTGCGCCATCGTCGACAGCGGTTCGCGTGCCGCCCAGCGCAGGTCGCGCCGTTCGAGAGCCTGGGTGGTGACGGAGGCGACCAGCTCGTGGCTGGTGGCCCGGAGCAGCACTCGCTGCAGGGCCTGGCCCGCGCGCAGCCAGTCGCCGGGGCGATCCCTCTCCGTTCCCAGCAGGGAGAGCTGGGGCTTCTCTTCGAAGTCCGTCGTGCCCAGGTCCGCCGGGTGGCGCCGGCCCGCGAAGTCACGGACAGGTGCCCTGCCGCCGCGACGGCGCGGCCCGAAGGCGTACTCGGGAACACCGTCGTCGGCAGCCGTCTCCGCGCCGATGCGGGTCCATTGCTCCACGTCTGCGACGCGGTCGGGGTCCATCAGGTCGAGCCTCTCCGCGTCCTCCACCAGGTCCAGCAGAAACCGCAGGTGCCAGGGCCCTGGGAAGTCCAGCGCGGCCCCCTCCAGCCGTGCGGCTTCGCGCAGGTCGTCGCGTACGGGGGAGGGGATCGGCGTGTCCGCGAAGGGGTAGCGGCTGGTGTGCCGGCGGGCGATGGCGGGGTACAGCCCGGCGAGAGTGCCGCCGGGCTGGGCAGGCGCGGACAGGTCCACCGTCGCGAGGAGGTGAGGGCGCTCGGGGTCGGGCAGCAGCCGGACATGCGGCTCCCGGCCCGCGTGCTCGGCGGCGACGCGCAGCGTGAACAGCGCGGCGCCGCAGCCGATGTGGAGGGCGCGGCCGGCCGGATCGGCGTGCGGTATCGCACGTTCATGATCGGCGTACAGCTCGACGGTGCCGGAGTCGCGCAGGAACCGGAACCGCCACGGCTGGGCGTTGTGCATGGACGGCGCGGTGGTGGCGTCCTTCACCAGTGCGGCGATGGTCGTGGTGTCGAGAGCGGGCACGGACACGACGGCCTCCCTTCGTGCGGAGCGCTGGGCGCCTGCGAGGCGGGATCAGGTTCGTTGTGCCGGGCCGGCCTCGGGGCTCGCCTCCAGCATCAGGTCGTGCCCACCGGCGGCGCTGGGGCCGAATGTCCCCAGTCGCCGGCCGTGCGGCCCACACCGCGGAGCGGGGTTTGTCGGCTCGAGTCATTCGTCCTGGACGACATGCCGCGCCTGCCCCGACCGGGCAGCCCGCTCGGCAGCATGTCGCCCCATGCGACCGCACGCCAGGCGTGGCACGGTGGTTGGGGGGCCGGAAGGCGGTGATGGTCATGCGAGCCCACATTGGTGATCAACTCGTGGTGGAAAGCCCGACCACGGGCTCGACCCGGCGCGACGGCGAGATCGTCGGACTCCACCATGAGGACGGCACGCCTCCCTACGACGTCCGCTGGTCCGACACCGAACAGATCACGCTGGTGTTCCCGGGCCCCGACGCGCATGTCCGGCACAGTGAGCACAGGCCGGAGAGCCTTCGGCAGGTGTCCCGCCGGGGGACCGACGACAGGACCCGGCGAGCCCCTGACCCCGGCGACATCGGACGGCGCGTGGCCCTCGAACGAAAGCGCCAGGGACTGACCCGTACGGAAGCGGCTCGCCGCGCCAGAATCGCCCCGGAATACCTGAGGTATCTCGAAGAGCGGTCGGCCCACCCGAGCCCGGCGACTCTCATCAGGCTGGCCGAGGCTCTGGGGACCGGGGTCGCCGACCTGCGCGGAGGCGGGGTGGACCTGCCTCCCGGACAGGGACAGGCGCTCCGCCACCCCACGCTGGAGGACCTCACCGCCGAAGAATGCCGCGCCCGCCTGTCCACGCACGGCGTAGGACGTGTCGCGGTGTCGACGCCCGACGGCCCGGCGGTCGTTCCGGTGAACTACGAGGTCATCGACGATGCGATCGTCTTCAGGACGGCCCCTGGCTCCGATGCGGCAGCGGCTGTGGGAGCAGAGGTCGCCTTCGAGGTGGACCATGTGGACGAGGCCATGAGCCAGGGCTGGAGTGTGCTCGCCGTCGGCCCCGCACAGGCGGTCACCGAGCCCGACGCGATGCGGCAGCTGGCCGAGCGGGCCCACACCGATCCCTGGGCAGGTGAACGCGACCTGTGGGTGTCGATCCGGCCCACGCGCCTCACGGGTCGCCGCATCACTCCGTCCGACAGGTGACTGTCTGCCCCCTCCGAGAGACCGGGCCGTTGGCGCTCCCCGGGCCGGACGCCTTCCCGGCTCCGCGCCGACCGGCGGCTCTCAGGCGTGCGGAACCACCGCGACGGGACAGGTGGCATGGTGGAGGGCCGCATGGGCGACGGACCCGATGCGCGTACCGATGCCGGAGCGGCGTACGCGGCGGCCCACAACGAGCAACCGCGCACGAGAGGCGGCCGACAGGAGGACCTCCCCCGCGCTCCCGATTTCGACATGCTCGATCACCGGCACGTTGGGAAAACGCTCGCGCCAGGGGGCGAGCGCCTGCTCCAGTGCCTTCTTCTCGAAGGGTTCCAGCCCCCCTGCCTCGTCGGCCAGGTACATCGAACCAGGGCTGTAGGCGAAGACGGGCGGCAGACTCCAGGCCCGCACCGCTCGCACCGTCGCTCCCCGTACTGCCGCGGCCTCGAAGGCGAATCCCAGCACCGCGTCGCTGTCCTCCGCCCCGCCCTGCTGCCCCACGACGATCTCAGCGCCCTCCGGCTCGCCCGCGTCCTCCGCACGGGCCCGGACCGAGACCACGGGACGCGTGGCGGCAGCGATCACCTGCTGACCGTACGAGCCGAGCATGAAGCCGACGAGGGCGCCGTGCCCACGCGATCCCAGTACCAGCATCTCGGCCTGCTCGTTCGCCGCGAGCAGCGCGGCAACAGCGGTGTCGGGCACCACCTCGGCGGACACCGACAAGTCCGGGTAGCGGCCGGCCAGTTGCGTCTCGGCTTCCCGTACGACGGAGTTGGCCGATTGCGTCAGTGCTTCCCTGTCCTGAACCACGGGCACGTCGATGGTCTGCCAGAGCCAGGCGTGCACGATCCGGAGCGGCAGCCCCCGAATCGTCGCTTCGCGGGCTGCCCAGTCGGCCGCGGCCAGGCTTTCCGGGGATCCGTCCACTCCTACAGCGATCGCGCGGGTCATGGGGCTGCCTCCGTACTCGGTGGGCGGCACGGTCACTCGGACCGGCCTCTGCCCCCTCAGCATCGCCGAACCGGGGGCAGCCGGCAGAGGGCCGGTCGGCCCAACATCGGTACCCGTTCGGCCGCTACGGCCCCGGCTCGCCGCCTCCGCGCCGCCCGGCCGCCGGGAGCCGTGGAGGAAGAGCACCGAGTTGACGTACCGCCGCCGGAAGGGGTTCAGGCTGCGGCGCAGCAGTCCGTGCTCGGCGACGTGTGCCGTCAGCAACTGCCGGCCCGGCAGATCGAAGTCGGACAGCGGCAGCCAGTCGCGGCCCGGCAGCACCCAGCCCCGGTAGCCATGGTGGGCGAGCCGGTTCAGTACCGGGTCCACCGGCCCGATCCGGGCCTCCAGCTCGACGAACAGCGCCGGGCGGTCACGGACCAGGATCTCCTCGGCGCCGCGCAGCACGTCCAGCTCGCTGCCGTCCACATCGATCTTGATCAGGATGACGTCTGTCAGGCCGAGACTGTCGATACGGACGCACGGTACTGGTATCGACCTGCTGTGGATGTCTCTGCGGACGAGTGAGGAGACACCGCGGTTGCCGCGGTCGCCCGCCGGCAGCCACAGGTGCGCCGTGCCGCCGTCGTGGTCCGTGGCCGCCGCGTTCACCACGTCGACATGGGCCGGTGTGGTGGCGGCCAGCACCCGGGCGAGGTGGGGGACCGGCTCGATCACCACCACCCGGTCGGCCCGCCTGGCCAGCCGCCGGGACCACGGGCCGTACCAGCCGCCGACATCCACGGCCGTGCCGCCGCCCGGGCAGAAGTCCGCCAGCCGCCGCAGCTCCGGCTCGTACCGCGGATACAGCAGACCGACGCCCGTGGCGATCAGCGCGGGCGGCAGACGAGGGGCGATCCGGGCGGCCAGTGTCATGGACCGATCCGCCTGAGGATCCGCTCGTGCTCCTCGTCGGGCACCCGCGTACCCGAGGAGGGAAGCAACTGGGGGATCCCGTCGATGATCGGATAGCGCCGGTGCAGCCGCGGGTTGTACAGGACCTCCTCGGGCAGAAGCAGCGTCAGCTGTCCCTTGTCGATCGGGCAGGCGATGATCCGGAGCAGCGGATCGTCAGGCTTCATGGGCCAACTCCTTTGTCGGCGTGGGGGGTTCGTCATGACGTGGAAGCATCAGCAGGACACAGACGGCGAGCGCCGTGCCGCCGAGCCGCAGCCCGAGCCGCAGCGGGTCTTCGGGCAGGGACTCGCCGAAGACGAACGTGCCCAGCGCGGCCGTGAACAGGCAGGTGACGGTCGTGCACACGGGCACGATCAGCGATGCCCGGCAGCGCTGCAGCGCGGTCTGGGACAGGATCAGGCCGGTGACTCCGGTGACGATCAGGAGGTACGGATACGGGGACTTCAGCAGGCCGAAGGCCGCGCCCTGGAACCCGCGGGTCGTCAGATGGCCGGAGACGCCCTTGATGGCGAGCGAGCTGACTCCGTACAACAGCCCGACGGCAACGCCGTATTCGACGCCCGCGGTGGGCAGCCGGTGACGGCGGCGCGCCCTGCGTTCCACGGAGCCGTACAGCCACAGCCCCGCCGCGAGCGCGGGCAGGCAGATCAGCAGCACACGGCCGGACGAGGCATGTCCGCCCACGGAGTCGGAGTGCTGGAGCGAGGCCACGACCATCAGCAGCGCGAGGGTGATCACGACCACGCTCCGTCGCTCGCGGCCGCTGGGGCGCTCGCCCAGCACGACCGAGGAGAGCAGAAGCAGCAGGACGAGCCCGGAGACGAAGATGCCCTGCGCGGCCGCGATGGGAAGGGTGCGGTAGACGGCGAGCTGCGCGGCGAAGCCCGCGGCGAGCGCGAACGAACCGCCGAGCCACAACGGGCTGCCGATGAGCAGGCGTACGACGCGCGCAGGTTGTCCGGTGCTCAGTCGTGGCAGGCCCGACAGCGCCCGCTTCTCCAGTACGAAGCCCGTGCTGTAGAAGACGTTGGCCAGCAGAGCCGATGCCACCCCCCACCACATGGCGCTACACCCGCCTGGCGTGCACCAGGAGGATGGAGGCCAAAGACGGCGCGGCACAGGCGGCACGGTCCACCGGGCGCAGGGGGCGCGGCACACCGTGGAAGGGCGCGCCGGCCAGGGTGACCACCTCGAAGCCCGCGGCGCTCAGGAATTCCCGCAGCGCACGGGCCGTGAACAGGCGTAGATGGCCCACCACTTGGGAACCCGGGCGGCCGTGGATGCCGCGCAGGCTGACCTCGGAGAACACGGGCTGCACCCCGAGGGCCAGCAGCACCCGGTTGTACCAGGCGGCCAGGTTCGGGGTGGAGAGCATCAGATGGCCGCCCGGTTTGAGGATGCGGCGCAGTTCGTCCAGGGCGCTGTCGGGATCCACCAGATGCTCGATGACCTCGCTGAAGAGCACGGCGTCGGCGGTCGCGTCGCCCAACGGCAGTCCGCCCGCCGTCAGTTCACCCCGCACGACATCGTTCATCCGGGTGGCGGCCCGGCGCAGCGCGTCCTGGGACCAGTCGATACCGACGATCCTGTGATCGCCGAGCAGCGGACCCGCGATGGCGGCCGCGGAGCCGTCACCGCAGCCGACGTCCACGACGACGCAGGGCTCGGCGGGCAGCACCCGGGCCAGCATCACCGCCTGCCGGCGGCTGCGCTCGTCCCCGGAGGCGACGGGGACGGCCGGGTTCTCGTAGAACTCGCGCAGTCCCGCCGGGAGAGTTCCCGTCACGGCCCGTCACCTCCTGAATCGGCCGGCAGGTCCGTCATGGCCGCCAGATACTCCGTGAAGAAGTCGCACAGTCGCCTGCCCGCCGCGTCGTCGAGGAGCGCGCGCGACCAGCGCAGTGCCAGATGCAGCCGTCCGCCGGTGCTGGCGGTGGTCACGGTCAGTCCGCGCGGCATCGAGGCGGGAGCCGAGAACCAGACGGCTTCGGCGCGGCCCGCCTCCGCGAAGTCCAGTGGATACGGGATGCGCCCGATGTTGCTGAGCAGAGTCGTCGAGGTCCAGGGTGCGGCAGCCCGCCGCGCGCCACGGGTCAGCGCGGCCCGAATCCCGACGGGCACTGCGGGTGCGGTGAGGAGGGCGGCGGCATGGCCGAGTTGAGGGCGGGGCGCCGACTTGAGGGCGCGGGTGCGTTCCGCGGTGCGGTGCAGCAGCGCGGCAAGAGCCTCGGGGCCGGGCTCGCGCGCGTACTCCCGCGCCGCGAATCCGACCTCGACGAGACGCGTGCCGTTGCCGATGGGCATCTCGGCGCCGCGGGGCCGTTCGTCGATGGGCATGGTGATACGCATGGGGCGCGGCGGGACATCGTGCAGCCGGTTCCAGCGGGCGATCATCAGGCAGGTGGCGACGAGGAGTTGATCGTTGACGGTGTAGCCGGCTCCGGCCGGCCGGCGCGGCACCGGCAGATCGGCCAGCAGAAGTCCGTTGCCGCAGCGTCCCCGGACGTCGGCCGCTGGTGCGACACGAGCGGGCCGTGCAGCGCCGCCGCCGGTGCGGGCGGGCGGCGGCCCGGGCCGCCCGGGCGCTGCGACGGTAGTGCGTACGGGAGCGAGGGCGCCGCCGTACAACTCGGCGGCGGTGGCCAGCACCCGCAGACACGCCGGCCCGTCCAGGGCGGTGTGATTGAGCGTCAGCAGCAGGACATATGAGCCACCCGCCGGCGACGGTCCGACCACCTCCAGCCGGACGGGCGGGGAAACGGACAGCGGCGGAGCCTCGGCCAGCGCTCTGGCCCTGGCCCGCTCCAGCGCGCCGGGCCCCGGCTCCGGGAAGCGGGTCGGATCCACGTCCGGAGTGCCGGTCAGCTCCCATTCGTAGCGACGCCGGTACCAGCGGCGGGGTGCCTCGCGGACCAGAATCCGCGGGTGCCTGCGCAAGGCCTCGCCGAACGCGGCCCGAAGCCGCTCCGGATCCGGCTGCCGGGGCAGGTGCACCTCGATGTGTACGGTCTCGGGCTCGTCCTCGCGCACACAGTGCCGGGAGATCTCGTCGACGACCGGAAACGGAATCCGGCCCGAAGCAGCGGGCTCGGCAGGCGGCCCCGGGCGCGCGGGTTGCAGAGCGGTCATCGCGGCGGAGCCTCCCTTAGGTCCTGTCCGGCCGGTCTTGCCGGGCTCGCGTGCCCTGGCACGGCACCTCGCTGCGTTGTCGTCAGTCGCCGACGCTCCGCGTCGGCTCCTTCCTCCGCCTTGCGATGCACCACGCCAGACCCCGCTCCCTGATCCGGCCTGATCGACCGGACAGGACCTAGGTCGATCGGTGCGCTGCCGGGCGGATCGGGGCGGGGCACGGGGCCCGGATAGAGGTGGGCAGGGCCGTTCGCCGTGCGCACCCGCTGCGGCAGGGGCGGCGGATCCGGATCCACCGCGCCCGATGTGCTGTCGCGCGTGCGCCGGTCCACGGTGACCACCGCCGCGCACAGCGCGATGAGCGCCAGGAGTTGGGCCGCCGGACCGAACGCGCCCCGCCCGGCCGAGACCGGATCGCCCGCCTGCGTCGCCGCCGCGATCCCGGCGCCCGCCATCGCCACCAGGGCGATCGGCACCAGCAGGGAGTGCCGCAGACGGGCAACCACCGCCAGCGCGGGGACGATCAGCGCGAAGGGACCCGCGACGACCGCGACCACAAGGGTCAGCGCGACGAAGCCCAGCACCCACCCGGGCTCCGGCGGGGTCATCGCCGCGGCGGCCGGGGTGGCGCTCCGGCGGCGTACGAGTGCGAGAGCCGCCAGCAGCGCCACCGCCACCGCGCCGCCGATCATCCCGATGTCGTAGAGCAGCACGGGCTCGTACTCCAGCTCGACCGTGCCGCCCGCGCCCGCGGGGATCAGCCAGGCCTGCTGCCAGCCGTCGATACGCAACGGGATCAGTGTCTTGCCGTTCAGGGTGGCTTTCCACCCGTCGTTGGCGTTCTCGTACATCTGGAGGTATGCGGCCTCGCCCGCGCCGACGGTCACGGACCGCCGGTCGCCGCGCCAGTCGACCGCGGACGCCTCCCGCTGGTCGCTGACGGCGGGTGGCCGCAGCTCGCCGCGGGCCAGTGTGATGTCGGTGAGCGCGAGGGGACCCTCGTCGCCCGCCTCCACCTGGTGCAGCCCGCGGCCCAGCGGAAGAGTGCCCTGCTCAGTCCGGCAGAGCTTCACATCGACGGGCCTGCGCTCGGTCAGATCGCGCACCGTTCCCGACGCGCTCGTCGCGTGCAGCGTGCCGTCGACGGCGACGGGCGGACCCTGGCCGCACGGCACCGAGAACCTCAGCTCCGCGGCGGGCGGCGGTGTACGCAGGTCGGCGAGTGCCGGTACGTAGACCTCGCTGAGGCCGACCGGCAACTGCATCCGGCTGTCGGCAACGGGGTTGTGCACGGTCAGCGGTGCCGCCCGGCTGACGGTGATGTCGAGCCGGTCCGTGGTGATCGGCTCGAAGCGGGCCAGGCCGTTCTCGTCGACCGCGGCCGTCACACCGCCGTTCGGTGTGCTGATCAGTATCTGCTCGGGCCGGGTGGACAGCCCGCCCGCGGCGGCGAGGACGATCGCGTCGATGGTCTTCCGGCCGGGCCAGCGCAGATGGATGACCGGCCTGTCGCCCGCGATCCATGCGGTGGTCAGATCCTCGTCGACGAGATTGCGCGGGCTGAGGCCGTTGTCGAGCCGGCTGGTCGAGTCCGCGGTCGCCGTGATCCGTCGCCCCTGCCGCGGATCGGCGGCCGTGATGAGCCGGTCGAGCGCCTCGCCGGGCACCGGCAGCGCCTTGGCCGTGACGGCGAAGTCTCCGCCCCGGCCTACGCCGAACCGGCGGTGCAGCCCCTCCTCGGCGGAGACCGGCGAGAGGCCGCCCGGGTCGCTGCCACGATGCAGCGAGAACACCTCGGCGCCCGCCTCGGTGCCGCCCGCGTCGGTGGGGAGCCGCAGCAGCCTGGTCACCTGGACACCGGGGACCGCGACCTCGCTGAAGCCCGCGCCGCCCAGTCCGGCCTTGGGCGACTGGGCCGCCAGGACCGTGATCTTCAGCCAATTGGTCTGCCCCGCGGGCGCCTTGACCGGCTGCGGGTTGCCGTTCGGAGCCAGCGGGCTGTCCTCGGAGCCCTGGTCGGTCTCGACCCGTACGAGTGTGGGGGCGGCCCGCATGCCGTCGCCCGGCAGGGGAGTGAGCTGAAGCGATGCGGGGACGTCGGTGGGCGAGGAGAAGCCGATACGCAGCCACTGACCCACGGCGTTCCCGGCGCTGCCCTCGGCCCACGCCGTCTCCGGGTTGCCGTCGAAGGCGTTCACCGGGTCGTACTGCGGCAGGTGGAACAGCCAGTTGCCGCTGCTGGACGCGGTCACCGAGGCGGCGCCGCGCAGGACGGCCGTCGTCTGGTGCCCGGCGCCCCTGTTCGGCAGGATCTGCCGCGGCCGTTCGCCCGGATCCTGCAGGCTCCCGGTGGGGTTCCGTTCGTCCGCGGTGTACGTGTACGAGGTGTTGCTGTTGACCAGTCCGAAGCGGGTGTCCGCGCGGCGCAGCCCGTCCGCGACGTACTGCGCCGCGGGCGTACCGAGGCCCGGGTGATTGTCGCCGGTGAGCACGGTGGGCCTGCCCCGCAGACTCGGATCGGCGGACAGTTGCAGCAGCGCTTCGGGGCCGCCGCTGACCACCGCGGTGCCGGCGACCGCCCGCAGGCCGACCTGTCCGGGCCGAAGGGTATTGCCGGCCGGCTCGTAGACCTCGACGGCCTGCATGCGCGGGAAGATGCCCTGGACCTGTACGGGTGTGTCGCGGGGGATGCGGCCGCCGGTGAGCAGCGGGCCGAAACCGGTGACCCGCCGATAACCGGAGGCCTCCAGGGTGCGCTTCACGGTGACCGGCGGGACGTATCCGAGCTGGTCCGGGTCGAGGTCGTTGCGTACGACGACGAAGTGGAGGCCGGCGCGTGACAAGTAGTCGCGCAGGCCCGGCACTTCGCCGCCACTCATGAGCGCCTGGTCCACCGCGTCCATCGCCCGCCGTGAGCCGGGCGTACCGAGGGGCACGAAGTCACGCTGCGCCCAGGGGGAGTCGGCCAGTACGTCGAGGGGCTCGTCGATGGGAGAGCCCCAGGTGTAGAGGCCGTGGGCGGTGGCGGGAACGACGAGGGCACGGCTGTCGGGGGAGTTCTTCTCCAGCCAGTCGGCGGCCTGCGTCCACTGGCTGGGCAGCTTCTTGAAGGCGCCGGGCTGCAGGATCGTCCCGTTCACATACGGCCAGGCCAGACCGGGCAGGACCAGCAGCGCGGCGATCAACGGCGCATGGCGGCGCGCGGGGAAGGGCCGGGCCCCGTGGCTCTCGCCCGCCGTCGCCACCAGGTGCGTCAGTCCGAAGGCGAGCGCGAGGGCGAGCCCCGGCTGGAACTTGTAGACGCTGCGGAAGGGCTTGAGCGGCCCGTTCAGCCAGTCCCTGACCGCCTCGTGGAAGGGGGCGCCGAAGGACCCGGCGTATCCGGTCAGGGCGATCAGTGCGACGGCCAGCACGGTGAGCAGCAGCCAGCGGCGCTCGGGCAGATCGCGCCGGGCCAGACCCGCGAGCCCGAGCGCGGCCGCGAACGCCGTGCAGAGGATGGTGACCGTCGCGGTCGCCACGGTCCAGCCCGCGGGCAGCCAGGCTTCGCCGAAGTGGAGGTAGGCGACCCAGTTGCCGGCTCCGCGCAGCAGTTCGGTCGCGGACATCGTCCCGGTGGTGGTGTCGGCCTGCTCGACGTACGGCATGAAGTCCTCGCCGTAGACGCCGAGAAGCAGCAGGGGGACAACCCACCAGGCGGTGGCGAGCACGACGCCGGGCGTCCACCAGGCGATCAGGGCCCGCTTGCGCGGACCCGCGGGGCGGCTGAGCAGATAGAGCCCGACGGGCAGCAGCGAGGCGAGCGTCGACGCCGCATTGACGCCGCCCATGAAGGGGATCAGCACCGCGGACGTGGCCGCGGCCACCCGCGGTGTGGTCCGGGTGCCGGTGAGCGGCAGCAGCACCCACGGAAGCAGCGCCCCGGGGAGCGCGGCCGCCGAGGTGGAGCCGACGACGATCGTGAAGGTCGGCCACAGCGCATAGCAGACGGCGCCGAGCAGCCGGGACCGTGCGCTGCCGATCTCCAGGCGCTCTGCGAGTCGCAGCGCACCCCAGAACGCGGTGGTCACGATGAGCGAGAGCCACAGCCGTTCGGCCAGCCACACCGGGATGTGCGCGAGGTCGGTGAGCGCGTAGTACGGCAGGGTCGGGAAGGCGTATCCGGCGTACTGGTTGGAGAGCCCGCCGAATCCGGCGCGGCTCTGCCACAGCTCCCCGAGGTCGCCGATGAACTTCCAGGGGTCGGCGACCACGCCGAGCTTGGTCTCGAAGGTCATCCTGCCCGGTGACACGGACAGGAAGGCGACGAGGACCGCCGCCCAGAAGGCGAGCAGCCACGATCTGCGGCGCGGCCGGCCGGCGGGCGGCGGGGACGGCGGGGGAGCGGTGGGCCGGGGACGGCCCGGCCTGCCCGGGGGGAGGGTCAACGTCGTCTCAGCCACGGGTGACTCGCAGGGGGCTGGTCATCGCTGCTGCCGTTTCTGTTCGGCGCCTAAGGACGAGGAGCAGGTTCCAGGTGGCGATCTCGCGCAGGCCCGGGACGCGGGTGACGGCCTGCGCGAGGAACGGCCAGTACCGCGAGCGGGCCGTGACGAGCGAGACGTCCTCGCGGGCGCGCACCTGGCGCAGGGTCGGACCGATGTGGATCGCGAAGAGGTTCTCGCCCAGGGTGTGCTTGGCCTGGCGCCCGGTCCGCCGCAGATAGCGGGCGCGGGCGCGGTCCGCGCCCAGGTAGTGCCAGGGCGCCCACTCGTGACCGCCCCAGGGGGAGAGCCAGTTGGTGAACGAGACGTAGATCAGCCCGCCCGGCCGGGTGACGCGGATCAGCTCGCTGAGGAAGGTCTGCGGGTCGGCGACGTGTTCCAGGACGTTGGAGGAGAAGCAGATGTCGGCGACGCCGTCGGCCAGGGGCAGCAGATAGCCGTCGGCGACCACCGAGCCCGCGGGGACGGTTCCCCGCGCGCCCAGTTCGCGCAGATCGGGTTCGAACAGGTAGCTCTGCGCACCGCGTCGCCGGAACTCCTCGGTGAAGTGGCCGCGTCCGCCGCCCACGTCCACGACCATCCTGCCGTTGAGCGGCATCTGCCGCTCCAGCTGGTCGGCCGCGTCCTGGGCGAGCAGGCTGTAACACCGGTCCGGGTCGGTCTGCTCGCCCATGAAAGCCCGGAAGAGCGTCAGGGACCTGCGGATGGAGGGGTCCTTCACGGCCGCCTCACCTCCGCTGCAGCGCGGCCTCCGCGGCCGCCGCCCGGAACTGACGGACCGTGGCGCCCCAGCGGAACTGCGCCGCCCGCTGCCCGGCCGCGCGGCCGAGCGCTTCACGCCGCTCGGGGCTGAGCGCCAGCGTGCACCAGGCCGCGGCGAACGAGCTCTCGCCGCGGGCGAGCACACCGGTGACGCCGTCCTCGATCGAGTCTCTGAGCCCTGGCACGTCGAAGCCGATGGCCGGGGTGTACCGGGCCGCCGCCTCGGTCACCACGAGCCCCCAGCCCTCGACGAGCGAGGGGTGCAGCAACACCCAGGCCGCGCACAGCAGCCGGTGTTTCTCCGCCTCCGTGACCCGGCCCGCGAAGGTCACACCGGGCCCGGCGAGAGCTTCCAGCCTGGTCCGTTCCGGTCCGTCACCCACGATGACGAGCCGGCCGCCGGTGACCGGTCTGACCCTCTCCCACAGGCGCAGCAGCAGCTCGATCCGCTTGTACTCGACCAGGCGCCCCACGGCGAGGAACAGCGGCTCGGCGGAGGTCGGGGCGAGCGGTCCCGGCTCCTCGACACCGTTGTGGACGAGCCGGATCCGCTCGCGCGGGACACCGAGGCCGTGGAGCGCGTCGGCGGTCGAGGGGGAGACGGCGACCAGCAGGTTGCCGCTGTGGGCACGGGTCAGTGCCCAGCGTTCGAGCCTTCTGCCCAGCCTGGCGGCCGGGCCGGGGAAACGCTCTCCCCAGATGTCGGTGTGGACATGGTTGACCAGGCAGAGCGTCGGTCCGCTGTGCCACAGCGGGGCGAGGTAGGGCATGCCGTTGCACACCTCGACGAACAGGTCGCAGTCACCGACCTGCCGTTCGAAGGCGCGGCGGGCCCGCAGGAAGTGCCCGGCGTCGCCGCCCGCCGAGACCACGCGGTAGTCGCGGTAGGCGGCGGGACCGCCGCACAGGAGCGTGACCTGGTGGCCGTGAGCGGTGAGCCCGTCGGCAATGCGGTCGATGAGCAGTTCGGAACCGCCCGCGGCCGGGTTGCCGAGGTCGCGTCGGGCGAGGAAGACGATCCGGCGGGGATGCGGGTCAGGGCCGGACTCGGGGTCGTGCCGCGGGGACAGTCGCGGACGGTGGGGGAGTGGCGCGCGCAACGTGGGGGGTACGTGCTGGGGCATTCGAGCTCCAACTCGCCTCGGGGTGCGGGACGGTGGGGAAATGTCGGGTGCGCGAGAGCGGTCGGCGGGGCGGGGTGGGTTGGTAGTGTCCGCCCGCCTGTTCGACGCCGCTACTCACGGTGGTGACAAATTTGGCCCGCTGTGGGCCTGACGCTCCATCACATTGTGCGCATTACTGCGGATTCGGGCGTTCCCGGCCGCGCACGACGAGTACGACACCCACGGCCGCCAGGACGAGCCCGGCCGCTCCCGCACCGATCGGCACGAGTTCTCCCACCGCCCGCAGTCTGCCGCTGTCGGTCTTCGCCAGCGCCACCTGCTCGCGCTGGGTGTCCGGCGTGAACTCCAGCCCGGCGCTGTCCAGCAGAACCACCTTCGCCTCGTCACCACCGGGTGCCCGCAGCGTCTTGCGCGGAGCGATCCTGGCGTTCATGATGCGGCCGGTCCGCCGGTCGACGACCAGCTCGATGCCGTGGTTGGCGTACCACTCCTCGGCATGCACCTGGCCCTGCTTCGGCAGGCCGACCAGCCGCCCCGGTACCTGGCGGGTGCCCGTCCGGGTGTCCTTCACGGAGCCGGTGAAGCGGTAACCCTCGTAGCCCGCGACCTTCTTGGTGCCTTTGAACTCCAGCCGGACCGTGGCTCCCAGCGTGTTGTCCCACCAGAGGTATCCGCGTCTCTGCACGTCGAAGGGGAACTTGAGGTAGGCCTCGCCCTGATACTGCGGCGTCTCCCCGCAGCAGTGCACCGGAGCGTTGGTCCGGCGGTCGGTCACCCAGCGCTCCAGCGTCCACTGGTAGGACCTGCGCGGATCGCGGAATGCCAGCGTGTCCGGGGTGTCGATGGCTGTGGACACGTCCCACACCGCCCGCCCGCTGCGCTCGCTCGCCGCGACATCGCCCAGCACCCGCCGGGTGATGGTGATCGGTTTCCCCTGTACGGGGCTGAGGCTCCCGGTGTCGAAATAGGCGCCGGTGCCGGTGAACACCGTAGTGACATCGACATCGGTCGGGGTGCGTTCGGCGCGCGGCTCGACGTACCAGGCAAGCAGCGGGGCCAGTACGAGCAGAAAGACGCCGGTGCCCAGCAGGACCAGCGACAACGGCGAAGCGGTACGACGCATTCGGGCACTCCCGGACGGTGGGGGAAATCAGGAACGGTGCGCGTCTGTACGGGCCGGGACCGTAGGCGCCCTCTTGACGAAGTGTCAATGCCGCTCACAGACTGGGCAGTCGCCGAGCCGGTGGCCGCGGGGGCGGGGTGCCTTCCGACCGAGAGGCTCGCTGAACCATGCACAGACTGACCGCCGCCGTGCTGACCACCATGGCCGCAGCCGCCCTCGCCGTGGGGGCTGCCTTCGGCATCGTCGCCGCCCTGAACGCCACACCAGAGCAGCCCAATGTGCCTCTCGTCTCCTTCGAGACGGGCCGGCCGACAGCGTCCCCGCAGCCGTAGGGGTGTCCATCAGCGCGAGGGAGGGAACCCATGCCCGTGCGCACGGCCTGGCGGGACGTCCCCCGCGTGCGGGCACGCAGATTCGCCGCCCTGGCCATGGCCGAGGTGCCCGCGCTCGCCCAGGCCATCCTGGGCGAGATCCGCCAGGAGTACCCCGGCCTGCCGCTCGTGGTCGACGAATCGGGCGAGCCCATGGCCCTGATCGGCATCCGCGAGGCGCTGGAGGACTTCGTGGGTCACCTCGTGGTGGAGGAACACCGGTCGCACGGACGCCAGTTGGAGGTCTTCCAGGAGTTCGGCCGCGGCGAGGTGCTGCAGGGCCGCAGCCTGGACTCGCTCCAGGCCATCTACCGGCTCGGCGTGCGGCTCGCGTGGCGGCGCCTCGCCGAGATCGGGCAGCAGGTCGAGATTCCGCCACCGGCCATGTACGAGCTGGTGGAGTCGGGCTTCGAGTATCTCGACGGGCTCGTCGCACAGTCCGTACGCGGCTACGTCGAAGCAGCGGCCCGCCAGGCGGGCGAACGACTGCGGCTGCAGCGGCGGCTGATCAGCCTGCTGCTCAGCGAGCACCGCACCGATCCCACCGATGCCCTCGCCGAGCACGCCGGGCGCATCGGCTGGCCGCTGCCCGAACAGGTCGCCGTCGGAGTACTGCTGCGGCCCGCCCCGGAGTCCGTCGCCCCGGCCGTGGGCCAGGACGTGCTGCTGGACATGGAGTACGAACAGCCGCGCATGGTCGTCCCCGAGCCGCACGCAGCCGGGCGGCCCGAACTCCTGGAGCGCGCGATGACCGGCTGGTCCGGCGCGATGGGGCCGCCGGTTCCGCTCGCCGAGGCCGCCAAGTCGCTGCACTGGGCCTTCGCCGCCGTACGCCTGATGGAGCGCGGGCTGCTCCCGGCCGGCCAGGTGCTCCAGTGCACGGAGCACACCGAGGCGCTGGTCCTGCTCCCGCCGGAGGAGCTGATCGAGGACCTGGCCCGGCGCTGCCTGGCACCGCTCGACCAGTGCGGCCCGGCGCACAGCAGGCGACTCGTCGAGACGCTGCTGGCCTGGCTGGAGACACGCGGCGGCGCCCCCGAGGTGGCGGATCGGCTCGGCGTCCATCCGCAGACCGTGCGCTACCGACTACGCCAGATCCGTGCGCTGCTGGGCGACGAGGTGGACGATCCGGACCGGCGTTTCAAGCTGGAGCTGGTGTTACGGGCCCGACGCCTGCGCGATGCGGGGACGGCGCAGGACGCCGGTGAGCCCCTGCGCGGGCGCCGTTGAACCAGATGATCTACAACGAGGGAGCCGCCGGCGCCGGTCCCAGGGTCGTGGTGCCGGGGGCTGCCCGGTGTCCCAGCCCCGTCCGGTACGCGTCCAGAGCGGCCTCGGTGCGGCCGGCGCGGCGCAGCAGGTCGCCCAGCAGACGGCAGAGATCGGCGAGGTCACCGCTGGCTCCGCTCCGCTCCAGCATGGCGAGCGCCACGACGTAGTGCTCCTCGGCGGCCTCGGTCTCGCCCCGCTCCTCGGCGATCAGCCCGAGCAGCCGGTGCGCGCCGCCGGCGTGCACCGCGCCGTGCCGGTCGCCGAGTTCCAGGAGGGCCGAGAGCAGACCGGCCGCCTCATCGTGCCGCCCCAGCCGCCGCAGTACGTCGGCGAGTTCCACCTCCACCTGGGCGGTGTAGAGCACGGCGCGCTTGGCGGTCAGCATGTCCCTGGCCGTCCGCAGCTCCTTTTCGGCGAGGGCGAGTTCGCCGTTCTGTGCCTGGACGTAACCGCGCATCCAGTGGCAGTGCGCGAGGTCGGTCCGCAGTCTCAGCTGGCGGTAGATCGTCTGGGCCTTGGCGAGCGAGGCGTCGGCGTCCGCGGTGCGTCCTTCGGCCAGGAACGTACGGGCCACCTGCCGGTGCATGCCCGCCACCAGCGCCGGATCGCTGACCTGCGGTGCCAGGGCCAGGGCGAGTTCGGCGGCATGTGCGGCGCGGGCGTGGGCGCCCATGTCCATGTACGGGCCGATGACGGCGGCGTACAGGAGCACCAGCGCCTCGGGGTCGGCGAGGCCGCTGGTGCCGAGCTCGTCGATGGTGGACTCGAGGAGATAGCAGGCGTAGCGCAGCTCCCCGGCGAGCAGGTGCGCGACGGCGCGGCCCCGGATCGCGCGGGCGCGGCGGGGCAGCGGCTCACCGGCCAGGAGCCGTTCCGCCGCCTCGAAGTGCCGTCCCGCATGAGCCAGTTCGCCGGTCTCCAGAGCGCATTCGCCGAGCCCGAGCAGCGCCTCGGCCTGCTCAGGAGCGAGGTCGAGGTGCTCCGCGTCGGTCAGCAGACGGCGGTAGAGGACGGCGGCCTCGTCGGCTGCGCCGGTGGCGAGGTGCTGCTGGGCGTCGGTGAGGGCGAGCCGCAGCTCGGTGGCCACATGGGCGGGCCGTCCGGTGGCCAGTTCCTCGTACGTCGTGCCGAGCCGTTCGGCGAGGAAACGCAGCGCCGTCTCGGAGGGCCGGACCTTGCCGGACTCCAAGGTCGAGACATACGCGGGCGTGTACGAGGGTTCGGCCAACTGCCGTTGCGTCAGCCCGCGTTGGTTACGCAGCCGCTGCACCCGGCGACCGATCTCGTCCGGTTTGTCCATGGGACCCCCTCTGGTTTCCGAACTCCCCAGTATTCAGGGGTCGTAGGCATTGCGCATCTCCTGTGCGCCCCCTAATTTAAGCAGCCAGTTCACCGTACTTAATCGACGACTTAACTTCCTTGACAGGGGGAGGATTTCATGCGTTCAGCACGGGGCAGTGCCCTGGCGGCGGCCGGCGCGGCCGCTGTCCTCGCGGCCGTTCTGGCGGCCGCACCCGGCAGCGCGGCCGCCGATGCGCCGACGCCGGGCAGGAGCGGTGTCGAGGTCGAGATACCCGGGCCGGAGCACGGCGCAGCCGCCGGATCCGGCCACACGCACGTACCGAAGGAGGGCCAAGGCCGGCCGGACTCCCGGCTCTCGGCGGCCGAGGAGGCCGCCGACGGCGAGGTCACCAAGCTGGTGGACAACGGCTCCACCGCCGACCGGCTGGACATCGTCGTCGTCGGGGACGGCTATACCGCCGCCGAGATCGCGCAGTTCCACATTGACGCCAAGGAGAAGTGGGCCGAGGTGGCGGCCGTCGAGCCGTACACGACGTACCAGGGCCTCTTCAACGTCTGGGCGGTCGACGCCGTGTCGAACCAGTCCGGAGTCTCCGGCGACCCCGGTGCTGACACGGTCCGCGACACCGCCCTCGGCTCGTACTTCTGGTGCGACGACATCGAGCGGCTGCTCTGCATCGACCAGGACAAGGTCGACGGCTATGTGGCGAAGGCCCCGGAGGCCGACCTGGTGCTGGTCCTCGCCAACAGCGCCAAGTACGGCGGCGCAGGCTACAACGAGCCGAGCGCGAGCCTCGGCTACGAGGGCATCTCGACCGCATCGGCGGGCAACGACAAGTCCGGACAGGTCGCCATCCACGAGACAGGCCACTCGCTGGGCAAGCTCGCCGACGAGTACTACTACCCCGGTTACCCGGGCTACGAGGAGTACACGGGGGCCGAGCCCACCGAACCCAACATCTCCACCCTGGCCGCCGACGACATGACGGGGCAGGGCGCCAAGTGGCACCGCTGGCTCGGCGAACAGTCGCCCGACGGCGGTACGGTCGGCACGTACGAAGGCGGGGGCTACTACGTCAAGGGGCTGAACCGGCCCACCGACAACTCCTTGATGCGTTCTCTCGGCAAGCCGTTCAACCTGCCCGGTGTCGAGGCGATGATCGCCGGCTTCTACCGCCATGCCAGGGTCGTCACCGCCGTCACTCCCACCGCCGCCACCCTCCGGGCGGGAAACACCGCGAAGATCGCCGTACCCCGGCTGGCAGGCGCGGACGGGCATCAGCTCAGGATCCGCTGGTACCTGGACGGCAGGGAGTTGAGGTTCTTCGAGGGCCGTAAGCAGATACGGGTGTCGGAGCTGGCCCCGCGGCTGATCGACCGGCGCCCGCACTCGCTGTCGGTCACCGCCGAGGACCGTACGGCTTCAGTGCGCGACCCGGAAATCGCCGGGACGCTGAAGTCCACCACCGGCTGGACGATCCGCCTCTGACGTCGAGCGGCTCGCCTCTGGACGGTCCAGGGCCAGTGCCACCAGGGCTTCCGGAGCGCCGGACTGGCCCCGGACTCCGGGGAAGGCGTTGATGTCCACGATCAGCGGGGCGCCGTCCCCCGTCTCGATGATGTCCACGCCGTAGACGTCGAGTTCCAAGACCTCGCCGACCCGGCGCACCAAAGCCGGCCAGCCGGGCGGCAGGTCTTCGCAAGCGAGCGGCAGTGAGGGACCCCGGCCCCCGGGGAGGAGTTCGGAACGGCGCAGTGCGGCGAAGAGCCCGTCTCCGACCGCCCACAGTTTGTGGTCCCAGCCGCTGTTCGGTGCGAACTCCTGGACCACGACCGGCTCCAGGGGGTGCGCGGCGGCCAGCTCCCGCAGTTGTACGTCGCTGTCGAGACGGGCCACCACGTCGTGCCGTCGGCTGTGGCGGCTCTTGACCACCACCGGGCCGGGGAGCCCTGGTCCGGAAGCCAGTTGGGCGAGCGTGGCGAAGGTGCGGGTGGCCGCGAACGGGAGTCCCGCCCGAAGGGCCTTGTGCGCCATTGCCGTACGGTCCTGGCACAGCGCGGTCGCCGCAGCCGAGTTCACCACCGGGGCGCCGCGCCGCTCCAGATCGCGGGCGAGGGCCAGGGCGCGTGGCGTACGTGACTTGAGCAGGTAGACGTCGGCGAGTGGCCCGGGGACTTCCTCCACCGTTCTCGGATCCAGCGTCTCCACCTGATGCAGGGGCGTGAGCAGGGCGGTGGCGGCGGCCAGCAGCGGATGCCCGGGGTCGGGCGTGATCAGGCCGATCCTCATGCGCTCTCGCCCGCCGCCGCGGGAACCTGCACCTGAGCCTGAGCCGGGAGTTGCACGGGATGCGGAAGGGCCGAGTGCAGCACGGCCGTCCCGGAGGACCCGCCCGTGCGGGCCAGCCCGAGCACCGCTCGTGCCACCCGGGCCGCGGCGTCGGGGACCTGACGGAAGCTCGGAAAGTCGTTGACGTCGACGATCACGGGGCCGTCCGGTCCCAGCACCACGTCCACGCCGTACAGATCGAGGCCGTAGACCGCCCCGACCCTGGCGGCTATCGCGGCCACCTCGGCCGACAGCGGCACACGGCGTTCCGGCACCGAGCGGTCCGGGTGGAGCGGGGAGCGGCGCTCGGTCGCGTACAGCTCGCCGCCGACGCAGTACACCTTGACGTCGATGCCCGAGTTGGTCACATACGGCTGGGCGATGAGCATGCCCTCCCCCGCCAGTTCGGGGACCATCGCGGCGAGCCGGTCCGGCGACGGGACCAGGTACACGGCCCGTCCCGAGCTGCCGTCGGCGGGCTTGACCACCAGCGGGTACTGCGACGCCGGTATCTCCGCCAGCAGTTGGGGCCGCGCCGCCGCGTAGGTCGGCGGCAGCGGAAGCCCATGGCTGCGGCCGATCGCCGCGGCCAGCGCCTTGTCCCGTACGCCCCGTATCGCCCGGGCGTCGTTGACGGTCGTCATCCCCGCCGAGGCCGCGGCTTCGAGCAGGGTCAGCCCCGGGCCTCCGGAGACCGTCTTGAGAACCCACGCGTCGTGAGTACCGGCCTGCACCACCTCGGTCATGCGCAGCAGGGAACCGCCGGGCCGCAGCACGTCCACCCGGTGTCCCCAGGAGGTCAGCCTGCGGATCACCTCGATCGGCATGCCGTCGTGCCGGTAGTGCTCCTCCACCAGGAAGCAGAGCCTCATCGACCTTCCCCGTAACCCCCGGACGTCCGCCGATCCCGTCCGGCGAGTTGTGACATCACAGGATGTCATGGACGTCGTGAGGTGATCTCCCCGGCGTCCGCCGGTGCTTCACGCCTCGACGGCGTCCTCGCGCTCGGGCGCGGGTGCGTTGACCTGGAGGGCGGAGAGAACCGCGGCGGTCGCGAGAATGCCAGTACGAGACTCACGTATCCGCTGAAGCGGGAGTTGCCGGTGCGGCGGCCCGCTACGACTTGCGGAGCAGCCCGCCGTACTCGTAGATGCCCTTGTTCTTCTCGGTGGCGCCCAGGTACGGGGCAAGCGCCTCGTGCACCGGGGCGAGGGCCGGCTGGTCGGGGTCCGGGCGCCAGTCGGCGAGGTTGACCAGTCCCGGCTCCACCGGGTCCAGCCCGTCCAGGAAGACGTCGAGTTCGGCAGGGGTGCGGGTCTGCCACGGGATGCCGCTTTCCGAGATGTGCTCGGTCATCTGGGCGCCCCTGGCCGGATCGTCGGAGACGACCTGGGACAGACCCAGATAGCTGCCCGGTGCCGCCTCGTCGATGACGGTCCGCAGTACCCGGCGCGGATCGTCGGCGTCGGTGAGGTGGTGGCCCACGGACAGGAACAGCACCGCAACCGGCTCGCGGAAGTCGATCAGCCGCCGGACCTCGGGGTGGTCGAGTACCGACTGCTGGTCCCGCATGTCGGCCGTGATGACGGTGGTGGAGTCGTCGTCGGCGAGCAGCGCCCGGCCGTGTGCCAGCACGATGGGGTCGATGTCGACATAGACGACGCGGGCGTCCGGTGCGAAGCGCCGGGCGACCTGGTGGACATTGTTGTCGGTCGGCAGGCCGCACCCCATGTCGAGGATCTGGCGGATGCCCGCCTCCTGCGTCAGGTAGCGCACGGCCCGGAAGAGGAACTGGCGGTTCTGCCGCGCGATGTCCACGCACTCGGGGAAGGACGGCAGCGTGGAGAGGAGAAAGGCCCGGTCGACGTCGTAGTTGTCCTTGCCTCCCAGCATCCACCCATAGGCTCGTGCCGAGGTGGGCACGTCGAAGGGTATCGAGGTCGTGCCGGACTGCCTGTCATCGGCCATGCGTGTTCTCCGCCTCTCCGTCCGCGGAGCCCCGCTCCGCCGTGGCGAGACTACCCTCTGCCAGTGTTTGTCATGGCCGGTTCGCGAGGGTCAACTCGCCCGCTGACAAGGGAGATTGGCGTCCGGATCGTACAACTCGGGTATTCCCGCCCTGCGGGGCGCGGCGAAGACCCCGCCCCGGGGCACGGGACGGGGCCATCAGGCCGCTCGTGAAAGCCCGACGAGACGACTCGGCCCGGGTTTGTCCGGTCAGCCCTGGGACTGACCCGACATCGGGGCCGCCGCGTAGACACGGGTCGCGAACTCGGCGATCTGCTCGTCGCTCAGGTTCTTCGCGAGGTTGGCTTCCGTGATCATTCCGACCAGACGGTGACCGCCCTTGACGTCGATCACCGGGAGCCGCCTGATCTGGTGCTCCTCCATGGTCGTCAGGACTTCGGTCGCCTCCGCCTCGGCGTCGATCCAGTGCACCTTGGCATTGAGGGATCCGGCCTGCACGGTCGCCGGGTCGACGCCTTCGGCGCAGCACCTGACGACGATGTCACGGTCGGTGATCAAGCCTGTGAGCTTGTTGTTGTCGCCGCAGATGGGCAGGCAACCGACGTTCAGGTCGCGCATCATCTTCGCCGCGTCGAAGAGCGACTGGTGCGCCCCGACGCACTGCACGCCGCCGGACATGATGTCCCGGGCTCGCAGCTTCTCAGCCATGATTTCCTCCCGTCCTCGAGAGCGTTGTGTCCTCTGCCATCGATCACAACACGAATGGCGCAACACCGCTCCCTGGATGCGCCGGGCTGTCAAGGCTCCAGATGGCTGAATCCCACCTCGAAGCGTTCGACCGAGACAACCCGTTGGCCCTCCCGCTGGGCGACCTGGTCGCGGAGCCGGTTCGCCTGGTCCTCGCTGGCGTACATGGTCTTCTCGTCGTCCCACAAGGTCAGCGATTTGGCTTTACCGGAGGCCCGGTCGACGAGGTAGTACACGCCCCGGAAGCCGGGGGCCTCCCGCACATCTTTGAGAACCGCTTCCCAGTTCGCGGTCAGGTCCCCCTGCGCCGGGACCGGTGAACCCTGGTACGTGCTGAGCCTCACGAACATGGCTGCCAACCCTTCCTGGCCGGCTGCCGGCCGGGGGGCAGGCAGCTCTCCAGGACCAGGGTGCTCCGGCACGCCGCACACCGCACGACGAGCGGCCGCGACCCAGCGTGTACGGCCCGCCGGTCGGGTACCGGCGGGCCTCTGCACATCGGACAACGCGCGCCCGCCCCGCGTCCGGGCTGCAATGGACGGGTGACCAGGGCGAGGCAGATCTGGACGAGGGCGCGGCACGCTCTCGCGTCCGCCGTGCTGGTGACCGTCGTCGCCTGTTCGACCGGGCCGTCCCCCGCGAACCTGGGCGCTGTCACCTCGCCCGGCGCCACCAGGCACCTGACGATCGGTTCCGCGGGCTTCACCGAGAGCGAGCTGCTCGCCCAGATGTACGCGCTGCTCCTCGGCGAGGCCGGATACCGCACCCGGATCCAGTCCGTCCCCAGCCGGGAGATCTACGAGCCGGCGCTGGAGAGCGGCCGGATCGATGTGGTGCCCGAGTACGCCGCCGCCTTCGCCGACTGGCTGAACGCCAAGGTCAACGGTCCCGACGCGGGCACGGCCGGTTCGCCCGATCTCGCAAGGACGATGGCGGCCCTGCGGAAGCTGGCGACACCGCGCGGTCTGACCGTCCTCGACGCGGGCAAGGCCGCCGACCAGTACGCCTTCGCCGTCAGTGCCTCCTTCGCCCGGGAGCTCGGGCTCACAACGCTCAGCGACCTGGGGAAGACCAAGCTGCCCGTACGGCTCGCGGCGGACGAGGAGTGCGTCCAACGTCCTGACTGCGCACCCGGACTGAAGAAGACGTACGGAATCGACATCACGGCGGTCGACCCCCTGGGCGTCGGCACCACCCCTGCCAGACAGGCCGTCCAGAGCGGCCGGGACCAGATGCTGCTCACCACGACCACCGACGCGACGCTCGACGACTTCGGTCTCGTCCCGCTCGCTGACGACAAACACCTGCAGAACGCCGACTACATCGTGCCCGTCGTCAACCGGGCCAGAGCGGGCGGCGAAGGGGTCACGCGCGCACTGGCCAGGCTCAACACCGTACTGACAACGGCCGATCTGGCCCGGCTCAACGAGCAGGTGGACAGCCAGGGTCGGCCGCCGAGGGACGTGGCCAGGAAGTATCTGGAGTCGAAAAAGCTGCTCCCCGAGTCCGGTGGCTGAACGCGGGCGCCCGAGGGACCTAGGCCACCGGACCGGTGTGCAGGCTCTCCAGGCGCCGTTGCAGCACCTGCAGCGCCCCGCGCTGACGGCCCGGAACACTGCGGCGCAGCCGGACCAGCGCGGGCGCGAGCGCCCGCGCCCGGGGCAGGTCCCGGATCTGTTCCCACTGGTGATGAGCGCGGTCGACCGCACCCTCGACATCGGGGTCGTCGGTGGCCTGCCGGCGTGTCAGCCGTGCCTCCGCCGCAGCCATCCACAACTCGCAGCTGAGGGCCGGATCCTGAGCGAGCCGCGCGAGATCGGCCCGGACTTCCAGCCAGTGGATCGCCTGCACCGAACCGGGGCCGTGGGTGCGCAGCTCCCGCTGCTCCCAGGCGGCGGCAGCGGCGGCGGCCTCTGTGTGCCGCCCGGCCCCGGCGGCGGCGAGAATCGCCGGGTGCGGATCCTCGCGAGGCTCCGGAGCACCGGCCGGCCCTGTTGCCTGTACGGGCGGGGGAGTGCCGATCGCCAGCAGCAGGGCCTCCTCATCACCCGCTCGGGCCGCGGCCTGCTCGTGCAGGGTGGCCGGGTCCGGCCGTGCCCCGCTGCGCCAGATCGCCGCGCACGCCTTCAGATAGGCGGGAGTTGCTGCTTCCCGGCTGCGCCGGGGAGCCGGGCAGACGCGCCCGTAGAGACGGATGCCCGGTCCGAGACCGAGGCCGTGCGAAGCGAGGTGCTGCCAGGCATCGGCGTCGGCGACGAGGTCGACGACGACGGTGGTGGTGCCGGGCCGCCGGATCGCCATCTCGGCGGCCAGCCAGTGCCACGGAAGCGCCGTGTAGCGCATGGTCGTCGGCGTGGTCCGGGCGAGGGCGAGATGCAGCAGCCGCTGTTTGCGGTCCAGTTGGAGCTGGCCCGCGATGTAGAGGAACAGCGGTCCCGCCGCGGTCGCCGCCGCCCGGATCCGGGTGAGGACGGTCTGCGGATCGAGGGGATCGGCGAGCTCGACGACCGTCGCCGCCGGGGTTCCGGTGAGCGCGCTGGGCGGGACGGCGGCGAGCGTGGGCAGTACGGAACTCGCGTCCACGAGACGGCCCTTGCCGACCGGGGCGGCCGCGATGAGCAGCGCTGTTCCCGGTTCTGCCGTGTCCCCTTCGTTGATCACCACACGCAGCACCGTAGCCGACGGCAGCTGCGGCCGACGGCGCCCGGCGTCGTGCGGCCCGCCGTCGGCATTCTTGTCATGACCCTTGCAGGGAGGGGTCGGCGCTGCTATTCCATCGGTTAGGAAAGTTTCCTTTCAGTTCTCTGGACAGGCAATGGAGACCCCCATGAGACGGGCACAGTTCTGGTTACGCTCGCTCGGCGGCGTCGGCACAGCCGTCACCGCTCTGCTCCTCGGCCTCACCGGCGCGCCGTCGGCCCCCGCCGCCGAACCACCGGCCGCCGCCGTCATCCACGAAGCCGAGAACGCGGTCGTCTCGCAGGGCGCCGTGGAGTCCAACCACGCCGGATTCACCGGCAGCGGATTCGTCAACTACAACAACCTCTCCGGCAGTTATGTCGAGTGGACGGTCGACGCCGCCCAGGCCGGCGCCGCCTCGCTGACCATCCGCTTCGCCAACGGCACCACGACCAGCCGTCCGATGGACATCACCGTCAACGGCGCCGTCGCCGCCGCGGCCCGCGCCTTCCCCGGCACCGGCGCCTGGACCTCCTGGTCGACGACCACTGTCAACGTCACTCTCAAGGCGGGTGCGAACACCGTCCGGGCCACTGCCACCACCGCCAACGGCGGTCCCAACGTGGACAGCCTCACCACGGACGCGGGCGGCCCCGCCCCCGGCGGCAGGACGCCCGTCGAGATCAACGGACAGCTCAAGGTCTGCGGCACCAAGCTCTGCAACCAGTACGGCAAGCCCATCCAGCTGCGCGGCATGAGCACCCACGGCCTGCAGTGGTACAGCCAGTGCGTGACCTCCGGCTCGCTCGACGCCCTGGCCACCGACTGGAACGCCGACGTCCTGCGCATCTCCATGTACATCCAGGAGGGCGGCTACGAGACCAATCCGCGCAAGTTCACCGACCTGGTCCACTCGATCATCGAACAAGCCACCGCGCGCGGTATGTACGCCATCGTCGACTGGCACATGCTCAGCCCCGGCGACCCGAACCACAACCTCTCCCGCGCCAAGACCTTCTTCACTGAGATCGCTCAGCGCCACGTCGGCAAGAACAACCTGCTGTACGAGATCGCCAACGAGCCCAGCGGCGTGAGCTGGTCGAAGATCAAGAGCTATGCCGAGCAGCTCATCCCGGTGATCCGGCAGCACGACCCGGACACCCCGGTCCTCGTCGGCACCCGCGCCTGGTCCTCCCTCGGTGTCTCCGAGGACTCGGACGAGACCGAAATCGTGAACAACCCGGTCAAGGCGTCCAACATCATGTACACCTTCCACTTCTACGCGGCATCGCACGGCACCGAGTACCTGAGCACCCTCTCCCGTGCCGCCGACAAACTCCCCATGTTCGTCACCGAGTTCGGCACCCAGACCGCATCCGGCGACGGCGGGAACAACTTCACCAGGTCCCAGCAGTACATCGACCTGATGGCGAGCAAGAAGATCAGCTGGTCCAACTGGAACTACTCCGACGACGAACGCTCCGGCGCCGTCTTCAAGGGCGGCACCTGCGACAACAACGGTCCCTGGACCGGCACCGGGCCGCTCAAGCCCGCCGGCGTCTGGGTCCGTGACCGCGCCAGGACCCCGGACGACTTCCCGACGGGCTGACCAGGACTCCCCGTGTCTCCCTGCCCGCTCATGTGGTCCCATGGGCGGGCAGGGACACAGAACAGGAGCACCAGTGACCAGCTATCGCCAGCCGGGAATCGTCCTGACCGACCGGCACTTCACCGTTCCGCTCGACCATGCCGACCCGGCGGGCGAGCAGCTCGACCTGTTCGGCCGCGAGGTCGTCGCGAGCGGACGGTCCGGTGCGGATCTGCCCTGGCTGGTCTATCTGGAGGGCGGCCCCGGCTTCGGAGCCCGCCGCTTCGTCGGCAAGCAGGCATGGCTCGGGTGGGCGGTGCAGGAGTACCGGGTCCTCCTCCTGGACCAGCGCGGCACCGGCCGGTCCTCCCCCTTGAACCGGCAGACCCTGCCCCTGCGCGGCGGGCCCCGGGCCCAGGCCGACCACCTCGCCCTCTTCCGGGCCGACAGCATCGTGCGCGACTGCGAGACCATCCGGCCGCTGCTCACCGGCGGCGCGCCGTGGACCGTGCTCGGCCAGAGCTTCGGCGGATTCTGTGCCACGCACTATCTCTCCACCGCTCCGGAAGGGCTGCGGACCGTACTCGTCACGGGCGGTCTGCCCGCCCTGGACGCCGGTGCCGATGACGTCTACCGCGCCGCGTATCCCCGCATCCAGCGCAAGGTCGAGGCGCACTACGCCCGCTATCCGCAGGACGTGCGCCGGGCGCGACGGATCGCCGAGTACCTCGCCGAGCACAAGACCGAGCTGCCCGGCGGCTATCTGCTCACCCCCGAGGCCTTCCAGTCGCTGGGCATTCTGCTCGGCGGCGGGGACGGCAGCCACCAGCTGCACTATCTGCTGGAGGACGCCTTCGTCCGTACGGGCGCGGGGTACGAACTGTCCGACGCGTTCCAGGAAGCCGTGCTCGGGACCCTCTCGTACGCGGGACATCCGCTGTACGCCGTGCTGCACGAGGCGATCTACGCCCAGGGCGCGGGGCCGACCGCCTGGGCCGCCGAGCGGGTCAGGGCAGAATTCCCGCAGTTCGACGTCGCGACCGCCCTGGACGGGGACGCCCCGCTGCTGTTCACCGGGGAGAGCGTCCACCCCTGGCACTTCGAGGTGGACCCTGCCCTGCGACCGCTGCGCGAGAGCGCCGGACTGCTGGCCGCCCGCACCGACTGGACCCCGCTGTACGACCCGGCACGGCTCGCCGCCAACCGGGTGCCCGTCGCCGCCGCCGTCTATCACGACGACATGTACGTCGATACCGAGCACTCGCTGCGCACCGCCCGTACCATCCGCGGACTGCGCACCTGGGTCACCGACGAGTACGAGCACGACGGGGTGCGGGCGAGCGGGCAGCGGGTGCTCGACCGGCTGCTCTCGCTGGCCCGCGGAGAGGTATGACGCCCGGTCAGCGTCGTATCCTGCCCGCATGAACGAGCCTGCGCCCGAGCAGCTGGAACCCATGCCCGACGACTGGCAGCGCGCGCTGGCCGTCGTCGCGCACCCGGACGACCTCGAGTACGGCTGCGCCGCGGCCGTCGCCGGCTGGACCGACGGCGGACGTGAGGTCTCGTACCTGCTCGCCTCCCGTGGCGAGGCGGGCATCGACACGATGGATCCGGCCACGTGCGCCCCGCTGCGCGAGCAGGAGCAGCGGGCGAGCGCGGCCGTCGTCGGGGTCACCTCCGTGGAGTTCCTGGACCACAGGGACGGTGTCATCGAGTACGGGACCCAGCTGCGCCGGGACATCGCGGCCGCCATCCGCCGCCACCGGCCGGAGCTGGTGATCACCCTCAACCACCGGGACACCTGGGGCGGCACCGCCTGGAACACCCCCGACCACCGCGCGGTCGGCCGGGCCACGCTGGACGCCGCCGCGGACGCCGGAAACCGCTGGATCTTCCCCGAACTCATCGCCGAACAGGGTCTTCAGCCCTGGAACGGGGTGCGCTGGGTGGCGGTCGCGGGCACCACGACGCCCACCCACGCCGTCGACGCGACGCCGGGTCTTGAGCGCTCCGTCCTCTCCCTGCTGGAGCACCGCACCTATATCGAGGTGCTGACGGACCAGGATCCCGAGGAGTACTGCAGGGCCTTTCTGACCGGGTACGCCCAGCAGGCGGCGGCACTCTTCGGCGGCAGGCCCGCCGTGACCTTCGAGCTGTTCGGCCGCTGACACCGGCGGCCGCTTCCGGCTCTGACCGACAGAGGCGTGCACGATCGGCCCGGCCTCGCCCGATTGACAAACGCGCTTGCCGTTTCTGCAATGGACGGCATGGACGACGACGACACACAGCTCGATGCCGTACTCAGCGAGGTGGGCCCCCGGCTCCGCAGGATCAGGCGGGAGCGAGGGGCCACGCTCGGGGCGCTTTCCGAGGTGACCGGGATCTCCGTGAGCACCCTGTCCCGGCTGGAGTCCGGGCGCCGCAGGCCCAGTCTCGAGCTGCTGCTGCCCATCGCCCGGGCGCACCAGGTTCCGCTCGACGAGCTGGTCGGCGCGCCGCCGGTCGGCGATCCGCGGGTGCGGGCCAAGCCCATCGTCCGGCACGGCCGCACGATGCTGCCGCTGACCCGGCAGCCGGGTGGTCTCCAGGCGTACAAGGTGGTCCAGGAGGCGGGTGCCCCGGTGCCCGAGCCTCGGACGCACGAGGGGTACGAATGGCTGTATGTACTGTCCGGCCGGCTCCGGCTGGCGCTCGGTGACCACGACGTGGTGCTGACCGCGGGGGAGGCGGCGGAGTTCGACACCCGTGTGCCGCACGGCTTCGGCCCGGCGGGGGACGCGCCCGTGGAGTTCCTGAGTCTGTTCGGTCCGCAGGGCGAGCGGATGCATGTGCGGGCGAGGCCCAAGCGCGGTTGACGGGGTCTTCCGGAGCGGCAAGCGACCGCTTAGTATGCGACGAGCATGGTACTGCCGACGGTTTGTGGAGGCCCCGAGATGCAGGCATGGCGAGTACACCGGAACGGCGAGCCGAGCGAGGTGATGCGGCTCGAAGAGGTGGACCGGCCGACGCCCGGTGAGGGGCAGCTGCTGCTGAAGGTCCGCGCGGCGAACATCAACTTCCCCGACGCCCTGCTCTGCCGCGGCCAGTACCAGGTGCGGCCCCCGCTGCCCTTCACACCGGGCGTGGAGATCTGCGGCGAGAGTGAGGACGGCCGCCGCCTGATCGCCAACCCCGCACTGCCCAACGGCGGATTCGCCGACTATGTCGTCGCCGACGCCGCGGCCGTGCTGCCCGCCCCCGACGCGCTCGACGACGCCGAGGCGGCCGCCCTGCACATCGGCTACCAGACCGGCTGGTTCGGACTGCACCGCCGCGCGCAGCTCCGGGCGGGCGAGACACTGCTCGTCCATGCGGCGGCCGGCGGCGTCGGCAGCGCGGCCGTCCAGCTCGGCAAGGCGGCCGGCGCCCGCGTCATCGGAGTCGTCGGCGGCGCGGACAAGGCCCGCATCGCGCGGGAGCTCGGCTGCGACGTCGTCATCGACCGCCGCGAGGACGACATCGTCGCCGCGGTCAAGGAGGCCACCGGCGGCCGAGGCGCGAACGTCGTCTACGACCCTGTCGGCGGCGACGCCTACGCCAAGTCGGCCAAGTGCGTCGCCTTCGAGGGCCGGATCGTGATCGTCGGCTTCGCGAGCGGCACGATCCCGAGCCCGGCCCTCAACCACGCCTTGGTGAAGAACTACTCGATCGTCGGCCTGCACTGGGGCCTGTACAACCAGATGGATCCCGTCGCGATCCGCGCCTGTCACGACGAGCTCACCAAGCTCGCCGTGCAGGGCGTGATCAAGCCACTGATCAGCGCACGCGTCGCCATGAAGGATGCGGCGGACGCCGTCCAGCGCGTCGCCGACGGCACGACCACCGGCCGATTGGTCGTCATCCCGGAAGGAGATGCCCGATGACGGACGCCGCCGAACTGCTCGCCCGTACCAAGGAGTTGCTGGCCGCGCATTCGCCGGCGAGCACGGACCGTACGGACTTTCTGAAGGCGCGCTTCGACGCGGGCCTCGCCTGGGTGCACTACCCGAAGGGGCTCGGCGGCCTCGGTGCGCCCCGCACACTCCAGGCCGTCGTGGACGCCGAACTGACCGCCGCGGGCGCACCCGACAACGACCCGCGCCGGATCGGCATCGGCCTCGGCATGGCCGCGCCGACCATCCTCAAGTACGGCTCCGACGAGCTGAAGCAGCGTTTTCTGCGGCCGCTGTGGGTCGGCGAGGAAGTGTGGTGCCAGCTCTTCAGCGAGCCCGGCGCGGGCTCCGACCTCGCCGCGCTCGGCACCCGCGCCGTCCGGGACGGCGACGACTGGATCGTCAACGGGCAGAAGGTGTGGACCTCCAGCGCTCATGTGGCCCGCTGGGCGATCCTCATCGCCCGCACCGACCCCGACCTTCCCAAGCACCGCGGCATCACCTACTTCATCTGCGACATGAGCGACCCCGGTGTCGAGGTGCGCCCGCTGCGCCAGATCACCGGCGAGGCGGAGTTCAACGAGGTCTTCCTGACCGATGTGCGCATCCCCGACGCGCACCGCCTCGGCGAGATCGGCGAGGGCTGGAAGGTCGCCCAGACCACCCTCATGAATGAGCGCGTCTCCATCGGCGGCAGCCGCATCCCGCGCGAGGGCGGCATGATCGGCCCCATCGCGCAGACCTGGCGCGAACGTCCCGAACTGCGCACGCACGATCTGCACCAGCGGCTGCTGACCCTGTGGGTGGACGCCGAGGTGGCCCGGCTGGCCGGCGAACGGCTGCGCCAGCAGCTCGCCGCGGGACAGCCCGGACCCGAGGGCAGCGGAATGAAGCTCGCCTTCGCCCGCCTCAACCAGGAGATCAGCGGCCTGGAGGTCGAACTCCGCGGTGAGGAAGGCCTGTTGTACGACGACTGGACCATGCGCCGCCCCGAACTCGTCGACTTCACCGGGCGTGACGCGGGCTACCGCTATCTGCGCTCCAAGGGCAACTCCATCGAGGGCGGCACCAGCGAAGTGCTGCTGAACATCGTCGCGGAACGGGTACTCGGACTGCCTTCCGAGCCGCGCAACGACAAGGACGTCGCCTGGAAGGATCTCGCGCGATGACTGACCTGCTGTACTCCGAGGCCGAGGACGACCTGCGCGCCGCCGTACGCTCCCTGCTCACCGACCGCAATGACACTCCGTCCGTCCTTGCGCGCGCCGAAGCCGGTGCGCCGTACGACCCCGGACTGTGGAAGGCGCTCGCCGGGGACATGGGCGCGGCCGGGCTGCTCGTGCCCGAGAAGCTCGGCGGCCAGGGCGCGAGCCACCGCGAGGCGGCCGTCGTCCTGGAGGAGCTGGGCCGCGCCGTCGCCCCCGCGCCGTATCTCACGAGCTCGGTCATCGCGACCGAGACGCTGCTGGGGCTCGACGTGGATTCTGCCGAAGTGGCGCAGCTCATCGGCGAGTTGGCGGCAGGCAGGAAGACCGCCGTGCTCGCCGTACCGCTGTCCGCCGCGCCGCACGGTCCGCTCCCCGCCGGTGCCTCCACGATCACGGGGGTCGCGGACGCAGCCGTCGCCGATCTGCTGGTCGTTCCGAGGTCCGACGGGCTGTACGCGGTCGAGACGGCGAGCGTCACGGTCGAGGCGCTGACCCCGCTCGATCTCACCCGCCCGCTCTGCACCGTCACGATCGGCGACACGGCGGGCGGCACACGTCTCGCCGATGCGGCGACCGGCGAGCGGGCCGTACGGCGCGGGCTGCTCGCCGGGGCCGGGCTGCTCGCCTCCGAGCAGCTGGGTCTCGCGGAGTGGTGCCTCGAGGAGACCGTCCGCCACACCCGCGAACGCCACCAGTTCAACCGCCCCATCGGCTCGTTCCAGGCGCTCAAGCACCGTATGGCGCAGCTGTGGCTCGAAGTCGTCTCGGCCCGCGCGGCGGCCCGCAACGCCGCCGACGCGCTGGCCACCGACAGCCCGGAGGCCGCCCTCGCGGTCGCCGTCGCCCAGGCGTACGGCTCGCGGGTCGCCGTCCACGCCGCCGAGGAGTGCGTGCAGTTGCACGCGGGCATCGGCATGACCTGGGAGCACCCGGCGCATCTGTACCTCAAGCGCGCCAAGTCCGACGAGATCGCGCTCGGCACGCCGGGCCGCCACAAGGAGAAACTGGCCGAACTGGTCGACCTCCGGGCTCCGTAGCCCGACCCCGACCCCGACCCCGACCCCGACCCACCCCCGGCCGCCGCGCTGAACCATCAGCGCGGCGGCCGTCGTATGCCACCCGCACTGACGGCCCGTCACCGCTGACGACCCGGTGACGGATGGCCGAACTCTTCGCGCTGCCCTGCCCATTGGGCCGCCCGCGACGGATACTCGCCGATGTCCCTCCCGACCCGTAGAGCCCGGAGGCACCATCGTGCTGACCACCCGTCGCAGAGCCGTCACCACCATCGCCGCCGCACTGGCCGCCACCGTCGCCGCGCCCGCCTATGCGCAGGCCGCGCAGCAGCACGGCGGACAGACCCGCCCGAGGCCGCTGCGCCGGGCCCACGCCCACAACGACTATCTGCACCAACGGCCCCTGCACGACGCCCTGTCGCACGGCTTCACCAGCGTGGAGGCGGACATCTTCCTCGTGGACGGCGAGCTGCTCGTCGCCCATGAGCCGGCGGACCTCGACCCGGCCCGCACCCTGCGCTCGCTCTACCTCGACCCGCTTCTCGCCCGCGTGAAGACCAACCACGGCTCGGTGTACCGCGGTTACCGGCGACCCGTACAACTCCTGATCGACATCAAGACGGACGGCGTCAACGCCTACCTCGAACTCGACCGCCAGCTGCGGCACTACCGGCGGATGCTGAGCAGCTACTCCCACGGCCGGGTCCACCTCGGCGCCGTCACCCCCGTCATCTCCGGCGACCGCGCGGCCCGCGTGCCCATGGAGGCCCAGCGGCAGCGGTACGCCTTCTACGACGGCCGCCTCGACGACCTCGGCACCGCCGCCCCCGCCTCCTTCGTCCCGCTGATCTCCAGCAACTGGACGCAGAGCTTCACCTGGCTGGGTACGGGCCCGTTCCCGGCCGCCGAGCGGCAGAAGCTGCACGCGATCGTCGCCGAGGCCCACGGTCACGGTCAGCGGGTGCGCTTCTGGGCCACCCCCGACGTGGCGGGGGCCGCCCGCGACGCTATGTGGAGCGAGCTGCTCGCCGCCCGGGTCGACCACATCAACACGGACGACCTGGCGGGCCTGGAGAGCTTCCTGCGCGCCCGCGGCGAGTAATCGAACTGACCCGCAGACAACACCCGTACGGCGGACACGCCAGTCGGCCGTACGGGCCCCTCACTGCGCCAGACTGACCGCCGTACGCCGCGATCCCCGCGCGGCGCAGGAGGTTGGCGATGGCCATTTCGATCTCGATCGTGCTGCTTCTGCTCGTTCTCGCAGTGATCTTTCTGCGCAACGGCGGACTGAAGATGTCCCACGCGGTTGTCTGCGCCCTGCTCGGGTTCTACCTCGCGAGCACCAGCATGGCGCCGACCATCCAGGAGGGCATCGCGGCCACGGCCAACGTGGTCGGCAGCCTCAGGCCGTGACGTCGCCCGGGCGGCGTCGTCAGCCGCCGTCCACCACATGCGAGCGGATGAGGAATCGCACGCCCTCCGGCGCCTCCAGCGAGAAGCCGCTGCCCCGGCCCTCGACGACATCGACGACGAGCCGGGTGTGGCTCCACACCGCGTACTGGCTCTTGGAGATCCAGAACGAGACCGGCTCCTCGACGCCCTCCACCCGGAGATCCTCCAGCAGGACGTCGGACTCGCCCGTACGGAACTCTCCGTCCAGGTAGCACATCGGCGCGCTGCCGTCGCAGCAGCCGCCGGACTGGTGGAACATCAGCGGACCGTGGGCGGTGCGCAGCCGCCTCAGCAGATCGGCGGCTGCGGGGGTCAGCTCCACGCGCGGGGCATCACTCATCCCGCCAGCAGAGCACCGGCGAGGTTGCAACGCCGTTGCAGCGCCTTCCCGGAAGATCTTTCCCTGGGGTGTCGATCGGGCGAGGTCCCGTTCGACATACGGATGAGCGCGCGAGAGGGGTGCGCCACGGAAGCAGGAGGAACGGCCATGAGGAAGATCATTTACTACGTCCACTCGTCGCTCGACGGACACATCGACGGGCCCGGCGGGGCCTTCGACTGGACGCTGCTCGGACCGGAACTCGCCGCGTACAGCGACAGCCTGCAGGAACGCGCCGACACCTTCCTCTACGGGCGCGTGGTCTGGGAGATGATGGCGGGCTACTGGCCCCACGCCGAGTCGATCTCAGACGACCCGCACGACCTCGCCTTCGCGCCCGTCTGGCGCCGGACTCCGAAAATCGTCTTCTCCCGGACGCTGGAACAGCCCGAAGGCAACGTCCGAGTGATCGGCGGGGATCTCGCCGAAGAGGTCACCACCCTGAAGCTGAGCCCGGGCAAGGACCTGCTGCTGATGGGCGGTTCGACGCTGCCGGCCGCCCTCACGGACCTCGGTCTGATCGACGAGTACCACATCGTCGTGCACCCGGTGGTCCTCGGCGGCGGCAAGCCGCTGTTCCTCCAGGGCAAGGACCGGCTCAACCTCCAGTTCGTCGAATCGCGGTCCTTCGATGCACGGACCGTGCTGCTCCGCTACGAGCGTCCGGCGGGATGAATGCCCGGATCCCGGGTGTTGAAGCGAGAAGCAAGTCTTCGACTCTTCGACGACGGGACGGATGCCATGCCTCTTGAGGGCGAGTACGAGCCGAGCACCCAGAAGTGGGTACGCGACCAGGTCGACCTGTACGAAAGCTCCGGCGGCACGAAGGGGATCACGCTGCGGGGCCTGCCCGTCATCGTCCTGACCACACGCGGCGCCAGGAGCGGCAAGATCCGTAAATCCCCGTTGATGCGGGTGGAGCACGAGGGCACGTACGCCGCGGTGGCATCGCTGGGCGGCGCGGCCAAGAACCCGGTCTGGTACTACAACGTCGTGGCCGACCCGCGGGTCGAGCTCCAGGACGGACCGGTGCGCCAGGACATGACGGCGCGTGAGGTGACGGGTGAGGAGAAGGCGCTGTGGTGGGAGCGCGCGGTCGCGGCCTACCCCGACTACGCCGCCTACCAGAGGAAGACGGAGCGCGTGATCCCGGTGTTCGTCCTCGAGCCGGTGGACAAGGAGCACTGACGGGTGGGGTGAGGGTGTGGGTCAGGGCTGAGCGTTCGCGAGTGCGGCCTGCAGCCCGGGCGCCGACTTCGCCGCTGCGGCAGTGTCCTTGTGGTCGGCCGCGTCCCGCAGTTCGCGCAACAGGCCGTCGATCTGCGCCGCTTTCCCGGCCACGGTGTGGTGGCGGGCTCGTGCCCAGGTGAGTTCGAGACCGGTGACGTCCCCGGCGACCGCACCCGGGTCGCCGGCGGCGGCATCGGTCGCCAACTGCCGTGCCCACAAGGACATCCGGGCCGCCTCGACGGCTACGAGCGGTTCATAGCGCAGATGCAGATCGAGGTCGTTCTGCGCGACCCTGAGCGCCGCGCTGTGCACCTGCTTCGTATCGCCGGACTTGACCGCCGCGGTGAGCGTGTCGACATCGCGGTTCATCTGTTGGGCGAGCAGCGGGGGCACCCTGTCCCCGGTCCGGTAGGCGTCCCATGCGGTCCGCACCTTCCGCACTTCCACCGGGTCCGCCGTACCGCTCTGTGCCGCGCGGACGGAGTCCGACAGGGCGCTCAGGGCGGCAGGCACGGGTCCGGGCTTCGCGTCGGTGGGCACGGCGAGGGACACCGCTTCGAGGTCGCCGTCCGGGCTCCCGGTCGAGAACTCCCCGTATCCGGGGGCGAAGACCTTGTCCTCGCGGCTGCCGTCCATGTGCAGCTCGCGAACCGTCATCGCACCCTTGACGGGCCCGTACGGGCCGTCGATCGTCTGGCCCACGGCCTTGACGCTGACCTCCTCGAAGACGACGCCCGGCACATTCTCCGGCCGGTACACGTCCCCGGCCTTCGGGTGAGCGGGCATGATCATCGCCGCCGGTCCGGTCTTCCCGGCCTTCCAGGTGCCGTCGGTGTCGGCCACCACGCCGTTCTGATAGTTGAAGACATCCTCGCCGAGATACCAGACGGAACCGTCGTCGGCCTGCGCGAACCAGTCGAGCGCGACCTCCTCGATCCGCCCGTCGGACAGAGCCATGTACTGCAGGGTGCGCACCTTCACCTGCTCGCCGTTGATGGCGATGGACGTGGTGCCGGGCAGCAGGCTGAACTCGGTCCGGAACGGCTTGCCGCCGACCTGGCCTCCGTAGATCACCTGCTGGACCTGTGAGCTGGGATGCAGTGGATTGTTGATGGTCGTCGAATGGGAGAAGACCGGCTTGACCCGGTCCACCCGGTCCTTCGCGGGTGCCAGCGGCAGGCACTTTCCGGTCTTCTCTCCGGTGGCCTCGTCGATGATCTGCACGCAGTCCGAACGCGCCTGGGCGTTCCCCGAACCGCTGCCGCAGCCGCCGGTCGCGAGCGTCGCGCCCAGCACCACCGCCACCGCTCCCGCGAGTTTCCCGCTGTTCATGACGCGCCTCCTCGTCTCGTACGCAGACCGTGGCAGCAGGGCGCTGAAGGGACGCTGAACCAAACTGAACCAGCCTTCAGACAAGGTCCTCGCGAGCCGGGAGCGACACCTCGAAACGGGCACCGCCCAGCGCGCCCCCGGACACCGTCACCGCACCGCCGTGCGCCGCGACCAGCTCCGCGACGATCGCAAGCCCAAGCCCGCTGCCGCCGCCGTCCTCCACGGAACGCGAGCGCGCGTCGTCGAGCCGTACGAACCGCTCGAAGATCCGCTCACGCTCGGCCGCGGGCACCCCGGGCCCGTCGTCCTCGACCCCCAGCACGATCCGCCCGTCCTCCTCCGTGAGGTCGAAGGCCACCCGGTGCCGGGCGTGCCGTGCCGCGTTGTCGCCCAGGTTGCGCAGCACGCGCCGCAGGCCCTGCGGATCCGCCGCGAGCCGTGCCGGCGACACCCCGGCCGTGCTGATTCCCAGCTCCGCCGCCGCCGTCCGCAGCCGCCGCGCCTCGTCCAGCACGAGGTCGTCGACGTCGACCGGCCGGCGATCCGGGCGCAGCGCGTGCTCGTCGGCCCGGGCCAGCAGCAGCAGATCGTCGACCAGATGCTGGATGCGCAGATTCTCCGCCAGCACGGTCGCCGCCAGCCCTTCCTGCGTCGCCCGGCCGGGATGGGCGAGCGCGACCTCGGCATGCTGGCGGATGGACGCCACGGGGGAGCGCAGCTCGTGCGAGGCGTCGGAGATGAAGCGCCGCTGCGCCTTCTGGGCCCGCTCCAGGCGGTCCAGCATGCGGTTCATGGTGGCGGCGAGCCCCGCGATCTCGTCCTGTCCGCGGGGCAGCGGCACCCGGCGGTGCAGCTGGGCGGAGGAGATCGCCTCCACCTCCGCGCGGATGGCGGCGACCGGGGCCAGCGCACGCCCGACCGCCATCCAGGTGGCCGCCCCGACCAGCAGAAGCAGCAGCGGCAACCCCACGAGCAGCAGCCTGGTGACGATCTGCGTCGCCTCAGCAACCGCGATCAGCGCCCGCCCGACCAGCACCGTCTTCTGCCCGTCGGGCGCGTCGGCGACCGTTGCCACCACCAGGAACTCGTCCTCGTCCAGCGGGGTCGTGATGCGGCTCTCGCCGTCCCCGCCCGGGCGGGCCAGCGCGGGCAGCTCATCGACATTCGCGCTGGCGGCCACCACATCGCCGTCGGCGTCCAGGACCTGGATGAACTGCTCGTCGCGATCGGCCACCGCCAGCGACGGCACCCCGCGCCCCGACTCGATGACGGCGGCCACCTGCTCGGCACGGGCACGCGCCGCCTGGCGTACGTCGTCCGTCAGCTCGGCCCTGAGCAGCGCGACCAGCGCCACCGCTCCCGCGACCAGCCCCACCGCGACGACCACGACGGCCGCCACCGTCGACCGGAACCTGACCCCGTGCCTAACCGCCATCGGAGGCCAGCCGGTAGCCGCAGCCACGCACGGTCTCGATCGCGGCCCGCCCGAAAGGCCGGTCGAGCTTATTGCGCAGATGACGGACGTAGACCTCGACAATGTTGGGATCGCCGTCGAAGTCGTCGTCCCAGACGTGCGCGAGGATCTCCCGCTTGGACACGGTCTCCCCGCGCCTGCGCAGCAGGAACTCCAGCAACGCCAGCTCCCGGGCGGTCAGTTGGACCCGCTCCCCGCCGCGCGAGACCTCCTTGGCCGCGGGATCGAGCCGCAGATCACCGGCCGTGAGCGCGGCGGGCCGCTCGCGCGGGTCACGGCGCAGCAGTGCCCGCAGCCGGGCCAGGAGCACGGCATACGAGAAGGGCTTGGTCAGATAGTCGTCGGCACCGGTGTCCAGCCCCTCGACCTCGTCCCACTCGCCCTCCTTGGCGGTGAGCATCAGGATCGGCGTCCAGTTGCCCTCGGCGCGCAGGGCCGCGCAGACGCGGTAGCCGTTGAGTCCCGGCAGCATGATGTCGAGGACGATGGCGTCATAGGGGTTCTCGCGGGCCCGCCACAGGCCGTCCGTACCGTCGAAGGCGACATCGACGGCGAAGCCCTCCGCCTCCAGACCGATGCGCAGCCCTTCGGCGAAGCGCTCCTCGTCCTCGACGACCAGCACCCGCATGCCCCGATTGTGGCCCCCGGCACCTGAAGCGGGGCTGAACACGCACGAGTGTCGGCCCGGGAGCGGGCAGCAGCGGCGCCACCGCGAGAAGCTGCGACGCGGGCGTGCCGCCGCGGCTGTGGCCACGGCGGCACTGCCGGGCGTCGTAGGACGACACCGCTTCGGACGTTACGGACAGAGGGTGCGGTCCGGGCCGCCCGGCACCTCGGCTCGTACGCAGCCGCCCGGCAGCCCCCGGTACGGCGAGGATCCGAAGTTGGCGGTCACGGTCAGCGCCGCGTCGCCGAAGGTGGTGCGCTGCACCCGGTGGTCGGCGGTGAGCCGGGTGAAGCCGGTCATCGCCTTGGTACCCGCCGCCTTCTGGAGATGAGCGAAGAAACGCTGGAGCTTTGCGATCTCGGGGCCGTGCTTCTTCAGGCTCGCGCCGTCCAGCGCGAAGTTGAGCGGCGTGTTGTAGAGCATCGCCAGCAGCGCGCGGACGGTCTGCTGCTCGGGCAGCTTGTAGTACCCCAGCTCCCACCGCTCCACGCTCACCACGGAGTCATGGAGCACGGTCTCGTACAACGGCACCCTGTAGCGCGGGTCGTACATCGCGCGGGCGGCGTCGGAGGTGAGCTTCGCGGGCCTGAAGAAGAGATCCGGTGCGTTCTGGGGGGCGTAGCCGCCCCAGGTCTCGCGGTCGCGCTCCAGTGCCCACAGGTGGTCCGACACGGGCGTGCTCGACCCGTGGCTGTAGGCCAGGACGCCGCCCGCCCAACTGCCCGCCGACTCCGAGCCCAGCACCAGTTTCCGCTCGCGCGACAGCATCTCCATACGAGCCAGCCGATTGGCCCGGTCGCGCGACTGTGTGGCCGGGTGCGCGGGGGAGTGGTCGCGGAAGAGCTCGCCCGCCGCGTCGACATCGAGGAAGTAGCTGTTCGCGCCGTTGGCGGTCATCGACCTCGTCCGGTCGGCCAGATAGTGGTGCGTGGGCTCGGCCTGCGCCAGGGCCTGTGAGCTGACGTAGCAGCCCCGGCCGCCGAAGCCGGTCCTCACCTTGCCGTCCGCTCCGCGCACACACGCGTCCGGCCAGACCGGCGCGGGCCACGTGGAGGACGGGGCGTCAGCCGTCGCCGGATCCTGGGCGTTGGACCACGAGTCGTAGGGACCGACCAGGTACCCGGCCTTCCTGGCCGCATTCACGGCCTCCCGCGTCATGGGCCGGGCGTCGGCGTCGTAGCCCAGCCACATCCGGTCCAGGCCCAGTGCTCGCATCCGCTCGACGGACTCCTTGCTCCGCCCGTCGCCCCACAGGTACGCATGGAAGGCGCCGATGAGCCTGCCCGCCTGCGGGTTCTCCTCGATCTTGCGCTCCAGGCTGCCGAGTTGCCCATGCTCGACCAGCCACCGCCGGTAGTCCTTCGCCGCCGCGACCGGCGACGCGTCGGTCAGGGCGAAGGCGACCGTGTAGCGGCGGGTCTCCTCCTTCTCGCTGAAGGCGTGGGTGGTGGCGGTGCGCAGGCGCCCGGCCCGCGAGGCGAACTCGAGCGTGGTCCCGATATCGGTCGGTACCACATAGCTGACGCCGTGGCGCCCCATCGTCCAGCCCCAGAACGGCATGGTCAGCCCGTCGGTGAGCGCGATTCCCCCGCCGCCCGCCAGCTTCGCCCGGTCCGAGTTCCACCACGCGTCCGCCGCCGGGATCGACAGTCCCTCGCCGCGCGGCACCTGTACGGCCGACGCCTGGGGGTCCACCCCGCTGACCGGCCAGGTCAGCTCCGAGTCGCGTGAACTGCGCATCTCGACCACCAGCCGGCCGGCGCGCTCACGAGCCGTAACAGTCAGGCCCCGTTTCGGGTAGTGCCAGGTCGCCGCCGAGTCCCGCAGGGAAACGTCTCCGACCGGGCCGAGATCTTGCGCGGCTTCGGCGGAGAGGACCAGCGAAGTCCCGTCGGCCGCACGGGCGGTGACCCCGAGCGAGGCCGGATCCACGCGCGCCTGGCCGCCCTCGACCGGTACCACGACCGTGCCGCGGTCCAGCCGGGCACGGTTGTCGGGTGGCGCTGCCGAGCCGTGCGGCATGAGGGAGGCGGCGCCGGCGAGGAGTGTTGCGGACACGACGGCCGCGGTCACGGCCCGGACTCGTCGCGAGCCCTGCCGACGATGCTTTGTTTTCTTGGTGAACGGCAACATGGCAGTCACCGTCTTTCTCAAAGGTGAGAGGCAGATGAGAACCACCAGGGCGTGTTTCAGAAGTAGCGCCGTCCGCCCGGAGGGCGGGCCCCGCGGCGTCTGGTGCGTGCAATCGCAAGGCGGAGGATTGCCCTCGTACTGGACGTACTTGGGCGACTCCGACAACACCGCGAGTGCGCGTGCCAGGCGTCGCGGGGTGGGGGTACCTCCCAGGCGAAGCTCTGGGGGAGAAACTTCTAAAACACGCCCTGGGCGCGGCGTGACGTGAGAGATCGCAGAGGACGCGCGTCGGAACAGTCCCCGGGAGGTACGTTTGGGAGCCGTGTCGGTGCTGGTCGTGGATGACGAGCCGGCCACGCGCGAGGCCGTCGCCGAGGCCCTGGAGATCGAAGGCTATGCCGTGGCGCTGGCAGCCGACGGCGCCGAGGCACTGCACAGCGTGGCGGCGCGCCCGCCGGACGCCATCGTGCTTGACGTCCTCATGCCCCGGATGGACGGGCTCGCGTTCTGCCGACGGCTGCGGTCGCTCGGCGACCGCACGCCGATCCTGGTGCTCACCGCGCGCGGCACCGTGGAGGACCGGGTGGGCGGGCTCGACGCCGGGGCCGACGACTATCTCGCCAAGCCGTTCGCACTTCAGGAACTCCTCGCGCGGCTGCGGGCCCTGCTTCGTCGCGCCTATCCCGAGGACGGCGACGCGCCGGCTTTCGCGGACCTCACGCTTGACCCGCAGGCGCGACGGGGGCGGCGCGGAGGCCGGCTGATCCAGTTCAGCCAAACCGAGTTCGCTCTCCTGGAATTGCTGGTCCGCAACGCGGGCCATGTGCTGACCCGTGAAGTCATCATGGACCGCGTCTGGGGTTACGACTTCGGGCCCGGTTCCAACTCCGTGGAGGTCTACATCCGTTACGTGCGCCGCAAGCTCGAAGCGGACGGCGAACGGCGCCTGGTGCACACCGTGCGCGGGCTCGGCTACCGGCTGGCGCTGGAATGAAACCGGAACTCCTGACTTTCTGGCGGCGGCTGTCGATCCGCAGCCGGATGGCCGGCACCGCGGCGCTCGCGGTCGCCCTCGCCGTCGCAGCGATGGCCGTGGTCGGCTACGTCGCAGCCGACCGCCAGGCCCATCGCGAGCTGGATCTCGGGCTGGTCCGCGAGGCCAACGGGATCAAACGGCAGGTCCAGAGCGGTACTTGGTCGGCGGCCGGCCCCTGTGCCTGGCTGTCCGCCCCTGCCTGCGTGCAACTCGTGGGCTCCGACGGAGAGGTCAGCGCCGAGGGCGCGACCGAGCGGGGCGCGCTCGACACCCGTGACGCGCGGGCCGTCGCAGGCGGCAGGAAGACCGCGTTCTTCAGCACCGCCCGGCTTCAGGGCCACCCGGTCCGCGTCTACACCGCGCCGGTCGCCCAGGGCCGGGCGGTGCAGGTCTGGGTGCGCTCCGACGGGGTGGAGCGCGGTGTGGCACGCGTCCGTACGGTACTGATCGAAGCCGGAGCCGCAGGCGTGCTCCTCGCCTGCCTTCTCGGGTACCTCGTCGCCCGCACCAGCCTCGCCCCGCTGGCCCGGCTGACAGCCGTCGTCGAGCGGATCGCCGCGACCCGTGACACCCGGCACCGCATCGCTGTCACCGGCCACGACGAAGCGGCCCGGCTGACGGGCAGCTTCAACACGATGCTGACGGCTCTGCACGACTCGCTCACCGCCCAGCGCCGCCTGGTCGCGGACGCCTCCCACGAGCTGCGCACTCCGCTGACCAGCCTGCGCACCAACGCCGAACTCCTGGCCAGGATCGCCCCCGACGACGTCCGCCGCCGCGAACGCGCCACGAAGGCTCTGGACCGGCAGATCAGCGAGCTGGTGGACCTGGTGGAGGATCTGGCGGAGCTGGCGCGGGGCGACGAAGGGGCGGACGAACCGGCCGACGACCTCCGCCTCGACGCGGTCGTGACCCAGTGCGTGGACCGGGCTCGCGCGCATCGGCCCGCCACGGTGTTCACGGTCGAGACCGAGCCCACACTGATCTTCGGCGTACGTGCCCGGCTGGCTCGCGCGACGGCGAACCTGCTCGACAACGCGGCCAAGTTCAGCCCCGAAGGCTCCGTGGTGGAAGTCCGGCTGCGTGACGGTGAGCTCACCATACGTGATCACGGTCCGGGCATCGACCCTGGCGACCTGCCGCACATCTTCGACCGCTTCTACCGCGCCCCGGCCGGCCGCGCCCGCCCCGGCTCGGGCCTTGGCCTGTCCATCGTCGCCCAGGCCGCGGCCCTGCACGGTGCCACAGCCACAGCCGAGCCCGCGGAGGACGGCGGGACGGTCATGCGCCTGTCCTTCCGGGCGGCCGGGGGCCGGGAAGGCTCGTCACACCCCTCGTGATCATCGCACTCGTGATTGTGTGAATCGTGGCTCGAAATGGCCCCGCCTCAGGGGGACTTGCCGTATCGGGGGCCGGGGCGCGCGGCCCTGGCTTTGGAGGTTTGCCCAGGTAGAGGCCCCGAGGGCGGCTCTTTCTTTGGAGAAGTCTACGATGTTCGCCGAGTTCCTCTCTGGCGTTGGATATGCGTCACACAGGACGAAGAGCCGACGGAGACACCGCGAGCCTTCGAGCCCCCTGCGACTGGCTGAAACCAGGGTGCGCCATCGTCGTCGCGCCAGGGATAACCAGAGGACCTCTCACTACCTACCTCTTGAAGGGCAAGGCGGAGATGGCACGAGTCGCCCCGCTTTCCGCTGCCGGAAAGCAAAGTGAGCACCCGGTCGACGAGGTGCTCCCCCTCCCGAAACTGGCTCTCTACGGGTTTCAGCACGTCCTGGCGTTCTACGCCGGTGCCGTGATCGTCCCGATCATCGTGGGCGGGGCCCTCGGGCTCAGCCGCGAAGAGCTCGTCTATCTGATCAACGCAGACTTGTTCACCTGCGGTATCGCCTCGATCATCCAGGCTCTCGGCATCGGCCGGATAGGCGCGCGGCTGCCGCTGATCCAAGGGGTCACCTTCACCGCGGTGTCCCCTATGATCGCGATCGGCCTCGGCGCCGGCGGTGGCACTGCCGCCCTGCTGGTGATCTACGGCGCGGTGATCACCGCGGGCTTCGCCACCTTCGCCTTCGCCTGGCTCCCCGCCCGGGCCTTCAAGGCGGTGCTGGGACTCTTCCCGCCGGTGGTCACCGGCACGGTGATCACCGTCCTGGGTCTGGTCCTCATCCCGGTGGGGCTTAACGACGCGGCGGGCGGGGTGGGCAGCCCGCACTTCGGCGATCCCAAGAACTTCGCCTACGCCGGCGGCACCATGGCCTTCATTCTGGTGCTGATGAAGATCGGCCGGCCGTTCCTGTCCAGCATCGCCATCCTGCTCGGGCTGGTGGGCGGCACCGCGGCCGCCTTCCTGCTGGGTGACGCGAGCTTCACCGACGTCGGCAAGGCGGACTGGGTGGGCGTCACCACCCCGTTCCACTTCGGCGTCCCGCAGTTCCAGTGGTTCCCGATCCTGCTGATGCTGATCGTCATGCTGATCACCATGGTGGAGACCACCGGTGACACGTACGCCATCGGCGACATCGTGGGCAAGAAGATCGACGGCGAGACCGTGGCTCGCGCCCTGCGCGCCGACGGCGCCGCGACCGCCCTCGGAGGTGTGCTCAATTCCTTCCCGTACGTCGCCTTCGCCGAGAACGTCGGCCTGGTGCGGATGACGAAGGTCAAGAGCCGCTTCGTGGTCGTCGCGGCCGGTGTTTTCATGATCGTGCTGGGAATGCTGCCGAAGGCCGCCGCCGCGGTCGCCTCGGTGCCGCACCCAGTGCTCGGTGGCGCCGCGACCGTGATGTTCGCGATGGTCGCCCTGGCCGGTATCCAGACCCTGGCCAAGGTGGATCTCAAGGAGGAGAAGAACGCCCTGGTGGTGGGCGTCTCGCTGGCGATGGCCCTGCTGCCGTCCACCGTCCCCGTGCTGTTCAAGGAGCACATGAACGCGGACCTCGCCTCGCTGCTGAACAGCGGCGTCACGCTCGGCGCGAGCACCGCGATCCTGCTGAACCTGGTCCTCAATCGCCTGGGCCCGAAGGAGCCGCAGAGCGAGCCGGAGGTGGCGGACGGTGTGGTGACGGGCGTGGACCAGGCGGACGCCGCCCCGGCTCATCCCGCTCCTGCACCCGCCGGGGTGCCGGCCCAGGTCGCCCCCGCCGGTGCGTCGGCGGACGAGCCGGACGGCGCCTAGGATCTCCCGCCGGGCTCGCTCGCGGGCCCGGCGGACCGCTTCAGTCCATTGCCGCCGGTTGGACCTGGCCGCGTACGAGGCCGGTGACGTGGTCGGTGATCATGTCGAGGATGTCCGCCGAGGCGGTGTCATTGCCGAGGACGAGGAAGTTCAGGGTCAGTCCGTCGGTCATGGCGGCCAGATAGCGGGCCAGCACGGGGCCGGGCACGCTGAGTTCGAACCCCATGCTGTGACGCAGTTGCTCGATGAGTTCGCCGTAGGTGTCGCAGTAGAGCGCGTACTGCCGCCGTGCCAGATGCTCGAACCCCGGGCGGCGCAGGGCGTACTGCGTGAGTTCGTACGTGAGCATGTGCTCGCCGGGGTTGGCGGTCACATGGTCCCAGTAGGCCTGGAAACCGGCCCGGATGGTCTCCCTGAGGGTGGCCTTCGGGCGGATCGCTTCCTTCACCAGCGTGACGGAGTGATCGGTGATCGTCGCCATGACGGACTCGATCAGGGCCTGCTTGGAGTCGAAGCAGTAGTGGAAGACGCTGAGTGACACGCCCGCCTCGGCCGCGATGGACCGGGTCGTCGTCCTGGAGACGCCGTCGCGGGTCATCGCGCGGATCGCTGCCTCGATCAGCTGTCGGCGCCGCTCGGCCGACGGCATGCGTGCCATGTCGTTTCCTTCGTTCTTGTGCCGCGCGGAAGCAACCGGCCGGGGCCGGCCGGATCAGGAGAACTGATCCGGCCGGCCCCGGCCGTTGGGGACTCCATGGGTGGTGTCAGCTGCTGTAGACGCCGACTTCGCGGAGGGAGTAGCCCCACTTGGTGCCGCGCTCCAGGCCGTGGACGCGGACGTAGCGGGCCGGCGTACCGGTGAACTGCGCCGTGTCCAGGCCGCCGTCACCGGCGGTCGTGGACCATACGGACTGCCAGTTCGTGCCGTCGCTGGAGACCTCGATGCGGTACGCCTTCCCGTAGGCGCGCTCCCAGTTGAGGGTGACGCGCTTGATCAGGCTCTGGGTGCCGAGGTCGATCCGTAGCCACTGGTCGTCGCTCCAGTCGCTCGCCCAGCGGGTGTCCGCGTTGCCGTCCACGGCCCGGTCGGGTGCATAACTCGTGAACAGGCTCCACTCCGACGAACTGGCCGAGGTGGACGAGCCCGCGGCAAGGTTCACCCCGGCCTTGTGGTTCTCGGACGCCTTCCAGGTGCCGAGGTAGGACTCGGCGCCCCGGAAGAGGTCGTCCACGACACCCTGGCCGCCGACGAGTCGTATGTCCTCGATCCAGTCAGGGACCAGGCCGTAGTGCGCGGCGCCGTCGGTGTTGATGTCCCAGGTGCGCTCGCCGGTGGTCTGCCTGTCGAGGACGGCGCTGCCGTCGGTGCTGCGGAAGGGGTACTTCACCGGGTTCGGGGTGTCCGCGCCGCGGGGGCCGGGCCAGCCGCCCACGCCGTTCATGTCGGTGCCGTATCCGTAGCCGACGTTGTACTTGTCGCGCAGCGCGTCCGTGCGCTTCGCCTCGGCGCTGAAGGCCTCGGCGCCGTTCATGTACTGGGCGACGAAGCCGCCGAGACGGTAGACGCGCTCGGTCCAGCTGAGGTCCATCCAGCTGTGCGAGGAGATCACGCCCGGGTAGGACTCGGACTCGAAGATGTCGAAGGCCTGGCCCGCGGCCTTGACGCCCATATGGTCGATCTCCAGCATCATCTTGCGTTTCATCATGCCGCGCACGGCGTACTCGCCGAGCTCGGTGAGACCGCGGGTGTTGCACTGCGCGTCCGCGGCGTACGACGGGACGTGCACGCCTGCCGGCAGCTCCTTCTCCGCGTTGGGCGCCGCTGCGAGGCCGATGGGGTTGTCGTGCTGCGGGCCTGCGCACTTCTCCGTCTTCCAGAAGGTGCCGGTCGACAGGAACTGGCCGACGTTGATCGCCGTGCCGAGGGTGCCCGAGTCGAATCGGACGCCGCACAGGGCGTTGTCGAACTTGTGGCACAGGAACATGCTGCGTACGCCCAGCTTGTACAGCTCGTCGAGACCGCGGTCGATGTCGGCCCTGCTGCACTGCGCGACGTCGAGGATCTGCTTGCAGCCGAACGGCTCGGAGGTCTCGACGCCCAGAACGACGGCGAGCTTGCCCTGCTGGATGACCTCGCGGGCCTGAGCGGAGTCGGTGACGATCCTGAACCAGCCCTTGCCGGGGCCGCCGTACATCTTGTCGACGTAGGCCTGCAGGTCGTACGTCTTCTGCGCCTGCAGGCGGATGGAGGTCATCTCGTCGCAGCTGCGGTCCTTGAAGAAGTAGACCGAGCAGATCACGCCGTTGGTGACGAGGTCGTTGACGAGCACCCGCTGACCGCCGCGCCAGGCCCGTTCGACCCAGGCGTAGTAGTTCTGCTGGTGGGTCAACGAGTCATGGGCGGGCCAGTCCTTGAACGTCGGCCATCCGTTGGGATCGTGCTTGCCGTCGCCGCCCTTGGTGATGAAGTCGAAGATCGCGAGCGAGCCGTCCGGGTAGTGCTCGGGGCAGTCCTTGAGTGCGTCGGCGATGCCCAGTTCGGAGAACGTCTTGCCGCAGATGAGCCGGCCGCCGAAGGCCTCGTTGGACATCAGGTGGTTGTGTGCGTCGACGAAGCCCCGTACCCGCCCCTGGGCGTCGGTTCCCTTGAAGGGCTCGCCGGTGACATTGATCTGGGAGTCGGGCGCGGGCCGCGCGGCCGGTGTCCACCAGCCCGACTCGGCCGAGGAGTTGGGTGCTGTGCCGAGGACCATGGCCACGACGGTGAGGAGCAACGACAGAACCGCGAGGGGCCTGCGTCGGCGGTGCGAGCGTCGAGTCGTGGTCATCACTCACGCCTTCGGTCGGAGGATTGCGGGGTGGGGGAGCAAGACCGTCCGGAGACCTGACGTGATTGTCATGTCCCACGCGAACGATGCGACGAGAATCGCGGCTGTGAGACTCGGAGTCAATAGTCCGGGACGGATGACCTGATGGGTCGTCGGCTCCGTCGCGGACGCCCGTAACGCTGCCTGTGATGCCGCCGGTGGCGCTGCCCGTGATGCCGCCTGCGATGGCCGCCCGTGAGAAGATCCCTTCGCGCCGTGTGCGCTGGTTTCCTGCCGCGGAAGGTGACGATGTACGCGATATCCCTGGGCGACGACGGCGCCGAACTGCGACCGCTCGAACCGTGGCAGGCCGAGGAGTTCCTGACTCACGTGGACCGGGGACGGGAGTTCATCGGGCAGTACAACGCGCTGCCCGATGTCGTAACGGACCTGGAGTCGAGCCGGACGTTCCTCCAGGCGTACGCGGAGAAGGCGGCGGCCGACGCCGGGCGGCTCTACGGCATCTGGACGGACGGCAAGCTGGTCGGCGCGGTCCTCTTCCGGAGGATGGACACGGAGCAGGGCACCGCCGAGGCGGGCTGCTGGCTGGAGCCGTCGGCGGTGGGCAAGGGGCTGGTGACCCGGGCCGCGCGCGTGATCATCGATTGGGCCGTCGAGGAGCGGGGCATCCACCGCGTGGAGTGGTGGGTCTCGGCGGCGAACGAACCCAGCATCGCCGTGGCCCGGCGGCTCGGAATGACGAAGGACGGCGTGCTGAGGGAGAGCTACCTGTACCGGGGGCAACGGCACGACGAGGAGGTCTGGTCGGTGCTTGCACCGGAGTGGCGGGCGGGCAAGCGGGCGTTTTGACAGCTCAGGTTGTCGGCCCGTCGGCTCAGCCGCTGAACGTCACGCGCTTCGTCCGAACGTCACGTCCTTCGTCTCCGTGACGCCGGCGGTGCGGCCGGGCGCAGTCTCGTACTGCCAGTACAGGTTCGTGTGCGCGATGACCTTGTCCGGCGGCGGAGCGCCCCACGCGCTCTGGTCCTGCGACGTGTGCGCGTCACCGACGAGCGTCACGTCGTAGCCACGCACAAAAGCGCCATGGATCGTGGACCGGACGCAGGCATCCGTCTCCGCGCCGGTCACGACCAGACGTCCGACTCCCGCCTCGGCCAGCACCTCCTCCAAGTCGGTGTCCTCGAAGGAGTCCCCGAACATCTTGTGCACCAACGGCTCCGACTCCTGGCGTGCCAGTTCCGGGACGTACTCCCAGGCCTCACTGCCCTTCTCCAGGTGATCGTCGGAGTGCTGGACCCAGACGATCGGGACACCCTCGGTGCGAGCCCTGTCGACGAGCGTGCGGATGTTGGCGATGACCGCGTCGCGCCGGTGCGCATCGGCCACCACACCGTTCTGGACGTCGATCACCATCAAGGCGGTGTGGGGTCGATCTGCCAGCGTGGTCATGACGATCTCCTCTGCTGCTCGGACGGGCTCATGCCACGGGGATCACGCTAGGCCGATCCGCCGGCAACCGCTCGAGGCGTGAAAGAGCGCGATGTTGCGTCGTTTGCCGTATCGGCAAACCGACTTTGCCGCCACGGCAGTCGGGCGCACTGTGGGCGCAGGGCCGGCCGACCGTGAGACCACGGCCCCCACAACACCGCGCGGCTCAAGCCGCCACTCAACGGAGCTCATGTTGAAGCCAATTGTCGCTGGACGAGATGAACCAGTAGCTGGAAACCCGGAACGGACGGCCTCAGTCCGGTGGGCGCTCGCCGGCCTTTCGCTGTCCATGCTGCTGTCCTCGCTCGGCACCAGCATCGCCAATGTTGCCCTGCCGACGTTGGCACAGGCATTCACCGCCTCGTTCCAGGAAGTCCAGTGGATCGTCCTCGCCTATCTCCTCGCCATCACCACCCTGATCGTCAGTGTCGGACGGCTCGGCGACATCATCGGCCGCCGGCGGCTCCTGCTGGCCGGAATCGTCCTGTTCACGGTGGCCTCGGTCCTGTGCGGCGTCGCACCCACGCTCTGGATGCTGATTGCCGCCCGGGCGGCGCAGGGGCTCGGAGCGGCCATCATGATGGCCCTCACCATGGCGTTTGTCGGTGAGACGGTTCCGAAGGCACAGACCGGTAGCGCCATGGGGCTGCTCGGAACGATGTCCGCGATCGGCACCGCTCTCGGTCCATCGCTCGGCGGCGTTCTGATCTCCGGACTCGGTTGGCGGGCCGTCTTCCTCGTCAACGTACCGCTGGGCATCCTGACTTTCGTTCTCGCGCATCGCTGCCTGCCCGCCGACCGCCGGGAGCCGAAGGCTGGTCGGACCGGTTTCGACAATGTGGGCACACTGCTGCTCGCTCTGACGCTCGCGGCCTACGCACTCGCCATGACGATCGGGCACGGCAGTTTTGGTCCGCTCAACATGGCTCTGCTGTTGGCTGCCGCCTTCGGAGTCGGCGTCTTCGTCCTCGCCGAGTCGAAGACAGAATCACCCTTGATCCGATTGGCGATGTTCCGCGATCCGGCGCTGAGCGCGGGCCTCGCCATGAGCGCGCTCGTCTCGACGGTGATGATGGCGACGCTGGTGGTCGGGCCGTTCCATCTCTCGCGTGCGCTCGGGCTCGACGCGGCTCTCGTAGGACTTGTCATGTCCGTCGGTCCGCTGGTCGCCGCGCTGAGCGGCGTGCCGGCCGGTCGCATCGTGGACCGTCTCGGCGCACAACGCATGACCTTCCTCGGGCTCATCGGGATGGCGGCCGGCTCGTTCATTCTGTCCGCGATGCCGAGCACGATCGGCATCCCCGGCTACATCGCCCCCATCGTCGTCATCACCGCCGGCTATGCGATGTTCCAGACGGCCAACAACACTGCCGTCATGTCAGATGTCCGCCCGGACCAGCGGGGCGTCATCTCAGGCATGCTGAACCTGTCGCGCAATCTCGGGCTCATCACCGGTGCATCCGTCATGGGCGCCGTGTTCGCGCTCGCCTCGGCGACGACCGACATCACAACGGCGCACCCGGGGGCCGTTGCCACCGGTATGCGGATCACCTTCGCGGTCGCGGCGATGCTGATCGTGATCGCGCTCGCCATCGCGGCTGGAGGCCGTGTTCTCGCCCGCCGGTCCTTGGTGACGTGAACCCACGGAACCCGGCGGGCGGATCCCTTGTCCGGTGTGCGCCTCAGGGGCTCGCGTTGAGCTCCGCGACGATCGAGGCGGGGGTGTGGCCACTGCCGTCCGACAGACGGTGGAAGTCGACGGAGACGAAGTTCGGGTTGCGGCCCCCGGCCGCGGTGCGGCACTGGTCGGCGATGCGGTTTCTCAGCTTGGTGCCGTTGTCCAGGGCCGCCGTGAGGACGGTGGGTACGTTGCGGTGGTGGCTCATGGTGAACAGTCGCCGGAATCCGGGCTCTTGGCGGTCCAGGGGCACATCGGACCAGCGGCTGACGCACGCCAGGTCGTTGCCGAGGTCCCCCAGGCTCCAGTAGTTGCTCACCGTCCAGGACTTGTCGTACATGACCCCCAGGTGCTCGCGGTCGGACCGGTCGGAGAAGATCAGCAGGCGCTTTCCGGCGGTGACGAGGTCGGCGACCTTCGGCCATCCGTGCTGTCGTACGCCCCACGCGTCGGGCTGGAGCAGCAGCTCGGACAGCCCGTTGACCCTGCCGAGGGACTGACGCAGCTGCTCCGCGCTGACGTAGTCCTCCAGGAAGACGGTCACGACCTCCTGGGGATGGGTGGCGAGGAAGTCCACGACGGTCTGCATCGTGCCGTGGAAGGACTGCCGTGGCAGGGCGTACGTGGCACCGGCGAAGGTCTTGCAGTCGCCGTGGCACAGGTACACGTCGCTGGGATAGCAGTCGCTCCCGAAGCTGATGATGCACAGCCAGGTGCTGCGCTCGTACCAGTGCGTGTCCAGGCTCAGGCCGCGAACGCCGTTGTCGAGTTGGGCGCGCACCGACTCGGCCTGGTTGGCGGAACTCCAGCGGGAGTCCTCGTAGTTGGTGAAGGCGTTGTGGGTGGTCAGGAAGGCGACCTCGTCGAGTCGGCGATCGCCCCAGCGCGCGGTTGCGGCGTCGGACGCGCCCGCGCCCGTGCCCGCGGAGACGGAGACGGAGACGGTGGAGGTGGTGCCGCCCGCGGCCGAGGCCGTCGAGGCGGTCGCCGCGCCCATGAGGGCCAGGAGAAGGAGGCATACGAAGGAGTGCCGGCGGGCTCTTCGCAGGACCGCGGCGCGAGCGGTCCGCGGGCCGGGCGACGCCAGGCCGCCGCGCATGCGGTCACACGACCGCGGTCGCAACATGTTCATGCCAATCATGCGGCGGAGAGTAGCGCGCGGGCCGTCGATCCGCTTCTCCGCGGACGAGTTCGGCCGGTATCCGACGGCGCGCGGCGCCACTGCGCCACCCGGACCTGCTCCGTGGCTCAGGCCGACGGGGGGCGACAGCGGACCCGTTGAGTGCGGGCGGTGTGCTTGGGTCAGGTGAGGCGACGCCGTACGGCGGCCGACACCCGGTCCACCGCCACGATCAGGACGAGGACCACCATGATGTGGGTCAGCATCTCGTCGAACTGGAACAGCTTGATGGACTGGTTGATGAGGAAACCGATGCCGCCCGCCCCCACCAGGCCGAGCACCAGCGACGAACGCACATTGACGTCGAGCCGGTACAGGAGCAGCCCCGCCAACTGCGGGGTCACCGCGGGCAGCAAGGCGTGCGCGGCGATCTGGATACGGCCGGCGCCCGCCGACCGCAGAACCTGGGCGGGTCCGGGATCGGCGTCCTCCAGGGCCTCGGCCCACAGCTTGCCCATCACGCCCACGTTGTGACAGAGCAGAGCGAGCACGCCGGGGAAGGGGCCCAGCCCGACGGCCGTGACGAAGATCAGCGCGAAAACCACGTCGGGCACCGCGCGCAGGAACGACAGCAGGGAGCGGGCCGCCTGGTAGACCCAGGTGGACGGGGCGGTGCCGCGCGCCGCGAGCAGGGCAAGGGCGAGGGAGAACGGCACCGACAGAGTGGTGCCGAGCAGACCGATCCACAGCGTCGCCAGGGCGCCGTCGAGGCTCGGCCCCAGCACGTCCCACCCCAGAGCGGGCGGGAACGCCTCGCCTATGAAGTCGACCATGCCGCGCCAGCCCTCGGCCAGCGCCGCGAAGGACATGTCCGTGGCGTTCCAGGCGATCACGTGCGCGGTGAGCACCACTGCGGCGATGCCCCAGCCTGCGACGAGCGCGCGGGGGCGCGGCGGCTTGGGTGGCACGGTGAGGCGCCGGACGTCGTCGATGCTGGTGGTCATGAAACGGCCTCCACAACCGCGGGCTGGTACAGGATGTCGAGGTTCTGCTCCGGCGGTCCGTCCAGCAGCACCCGGCCGTCGCGCAGGCCCACGACGCGGTCGGCGTGGCGGGCGGCGAGGGACGGCTGGTGCAGGACGGCGAGTACGGCGAGACCGTCGTCGTGGGCGAGTTCGGCGAGCAGGCTGAGCACCTGCTCCGATGCGGCGGGGTCCAGCGCGGACACCGGTTCGTCGGCGAGAACGACCCGCGGGTGCTGGCACAGGGCGCGGGCCACCGCCACGCGCTGTTGCTGGCCGCCCGAGAGGCTGCCGGCGCGGTCGTGCGCCCGGTCGGCGAGACCGACCCGGTCCAGACAGGCCATGGCCTCCTCGCGCAGGTGCCGCGGGAACAGGGCCGGCGTCAGCGAATGACGCAGACGGAGCCGGCCCAGGGCGCCGGCGCAGACGTTGTCGAGGACGCTGCGCCGGCGGACCAGGTGGATGTGCTGGAAGACCATGGCCATGTCGAGCGGACCGCAGGGCCTTCCGTCGACGGTCACGCTGCCCGCAGCCATCGGTTCCAGTCCGGCGGCGGCACGCAGCAGGGTCGACTTCCCGGAGCCGTTGGCCCCGAGCACGGCCAGCAGCTCGCCGCCGGCGACGGTGACATCGACCCCGTGCAAGACCTGCCGCTCGCCGTACCGCACCGTGATCTGGGACAGCGCGAGCATCAGACGTCCTTCTCGGTGAGGTTGAGCGACGTGGCCAGATCGAAGAGCGGCTGGTACGTCGACTTGTCGACGGCTATCAGGGGCGCCGGCGGGTCGACGTCGAGCAGCGCGCCGAGCTTTCCGACCTTGTCGGCCGGGAGCTTCAGGAGCGCGTCGGTCACAGCCTTCTTGAACGCGGCGTCGAGCTCGCCGCGGACGGTGATCGGGTCGTTGGGGATGGGAGCCGAGGCCCAGACCTTGCGGAACTTCGCCGGGTCGAAGGTGCCGGCGCCGGTGGCGCTCGCCAGCTGCTGGGAGTTGATCTCGGCGGCGTCCACCTTGCCCTTCGCCAGGGCGAGCAGGGCCTCGGGGTGGCCGCCGGCGTAGTTGACCTTGACGTCGGACGTGTTCAGGCCGGCGTCGAGCATGGCCTTGCGGGGGAGGGCGTCGCCGGAGGTCGAACCGATCGACGCCAGGGCGAGGGAGTGGCCCTTGAGGTTCTCGACCGTCTTGATCGGCGAGTCCTTCGGCACCCAGATGCCGGCGGTGTAACTGGACACCTTGCCCTTGCCGTCGCTGAAGGAGGCGACGGCCTCCGCCTCGGCGCGCTTGCTGGCGAACACATAGCCGAGCGGGCCGAAGATGGCGATGTCGAGCTTGCCGTTCTCCATGGCGAGGACCTCCGCGGAGTAGTCCTCGGTGACGGTCAGCTCCACCTCGCAGTCCAGGCTTTCGCCCAGAGCGTCGGCGAGGACCTTGGCGGCGGGTGTCAGCTTGGCCGGATCCTCGAAGGGCTCGACCCCGAAGCGGATCTTGCCGCCGGGGCAGGTGGCCGAGTCGGACGTGGAGGCGTCCGAGGCACCCCCGCAGGCGGTCAGACCGAGGGCTGCGGAAACGGCGAGTGAGGTGGCGAGGGCGAGACGGCGGACAGGCACAGTGGACTCCGAAGAGAGGAAGAACAGGGAGGGTGAGAATGCTGGTGACGTGGGGGGAGTCGCTCGCCGGGGCGGCTACGAGCACAAGGTGTCAGGCGTAGCCACCCTGGAGCAACACTTGTATCTACAGGTTGCTAAGTGTTCATCTGGACGTCGCGAACAGGTTGTCGGGGGCGCGGGAGCGTCGACCCGGCGCCGCGTGGCGCCGGCGCTCTCACCGTCATCGCACCGTCGGCAGGACGGCCTGGCGGGGAGCCGCCGAGCGGCGGGCGGCCTCGACCGCGGCGTCGATCGCGTCAAGCGGGTAGGCGCCCGTGACCAGGTCGGCGAACGGATGGCTGCGATGGTGCCCGGACAGGAACGTTACGGCTGCCTGTAGGTCGGCGGGCCGGTAGTTGTGCACCCCTGTGACCGTGCGCAGCCCGCGCACCATCCATTCGGGGTCGATGGGGACGGAACCCGCCGGAGAGACGGAGCCCGCCAGCACGGCGGTGCCGCCGGTGTCGAGGGCGGCGAGGCAGGTCCGCACCGCCTCCGTGCGGCCGGAGAGTTCCAGGGCGGCGTCGACGGTGTCCGGTGGTTCGTGGACGTCCTGGACGTGTGCGGCGCCGAACTGTTCGGCCTGCGTCCGCCGGGCGGGGGACGGGTCGACCGCGGTCACGTGCGCGCCGGCCCGGGCGGCCATGGCCACCGCGGTGAGGCCCAGCATGCCCGCCCCGGTGACCAGGACCCGGCGCCCGTCGAGGGGGCCGACGGCCTGGACGGCGGCGGCGACGGTGGCCGTGGCGCAGGAGGCAGGGCCGGCCACCGCGTCCGGCAGGCCGTCGGGTACGGCGACGACGGCCGTGCCCGGCAACAACACGCAATGGGTGGCGAACCCACCGGTCAGCGGGGCGCGTTCGTCGAGGGGCTCATGACCGTACTTGCGCAGGTGCCGGCACTTCTGGGGCGCGCCGCGTCGGCAGCGGTCGCAGCTTCCGCAAGAGGCCGTGACCGACCAGACCACACGCAGGCCGGGCACCAGCGGGGTGCCGTCCACGCACGCCGGGGCGTCGGAGCCGACGGCAACGACGGTGCCCACCTGTTCGTGTCCCAGCACCGAGGGGGTCGGCGAGGGCCTGCGTCCGCTCACCGTGTGCAGATCGCTCCCGCACACGGTGGCCAGATCGATGCGTACCAGTACCTCTCCGGCGCCGGGTCGTCCCGGTGTGGTGGCGCGGACCAGCGAGAACGGCAGGCCGACGCCGTCCCACCGGGCATAGCGGACGTCAATGAAGTCTTCCAGGGGCATCGGCACCACACGCCTAACCTGTCACTGTTGCAGTCAATGGATCACCAACATATATATACAAGATCCGGGTGAGGGAGCGAGAGGTGTCGTGGGGGTGCGGAACATTGGGTGAACAACTGGCGTGCACGCAACCGGGAATGCCCCGTCGGCCGTGCCGAGCGGCCTAGTGGCCGCAGTCCAGACCTGTAAGGTCAAGTCCATGGCCACCCCACTGCACCGCTCCATCGCGGGCGAGCTCCGCCATCGCATTCGCTCCGGAGCCCTCCCGGTCGGCGAGTTCCTGCCGTCCGAGGCTCAGCTGTGCGAAGAGTTCTCTGCATCACGTGGCCCGGTCCGCCAAGCACTCGCCGCACTACGGGACGAGGGGCTCATCGGCGGTGGGCAGGGCAAGCGGGCCGCGGTGCTGGACGCCGTGCCGAGCCAGCCGTTCGAGTCCTTCCTGTCCTTCACCCGGCGCGCGGAACTGACCGGCTACACACCGGGCCAGAGGCTCCAGGAGATCGCGCTGCGCCGCCCGGAGCCGGAGATCGGCGCGGCCCTTCAGGTCGACCCCGACGACCTCGCCGTTCAGCTCATCCGGCTGAGGCTGCTCGACGGGCGGCCGGCGATGCTGGAGCGGATGACGTACGTCGAAGCCGTGGGCCGCCCGCTGATCTCCGCGGACCTGGACTCCGGCTCGATCTACGCCCTGCTCACCGAGCAGGGCGTAGACCTGCACTCGGCCCGGCATACCTTCGACGCCATCCCTGCCGATCCGCTCGACGCCAAGCTCCTCGAAGTTCCCGAGGGCACACCGCTGTTGCGGGAGCGGCGCCTGACGACCGACTCCCACGGCACGCCCATCGAGTGGTCCGACGACCGCTACCGCTCGGACGTCGCGACGGTGACCGTGACCAATACGCGAAGCTCCCGCACCGCCATGCTCTGACGCTCAGACGATCACCGGCCGCCTCAGAGAGGCGCCAGGCGCTGGCTGAGGCTGAGCACGTGGTGGACCGTCCGAGGGTCGGTGCTCCCGCGGAAGGCGGGGACGGGGCGAACCTGGGGTCCGATGAGCAAGCCGGTCTGCCCGTCGAGCGAGGCATCGGTGGCGGCGAAGACGGACGGCCGGGCGGCCACCGACGCGGGGCCGGCGGTGGAGCGTTCGAAGGTCCGCCGGACCAGCGGCCACAACAACCGCAGCCCGGGCGAGACGATCCTCGGTGAAGTCATGGTGCCGTTGGTCATGTCGGTCGCCGCACCGCCGGGGTCGGCCGCGAAGACGGCGACGCCGCTGCCGCGCAGGCGCTGCGCCAGATCCAGGGAGTAGGCGAGGTTGGCGAGCTTGGCGCGGCCGTACCAGTGGAAGCCGTAGTAGCCGCCCGGTGGTTCGACGGCGTCGAAGGTGCGCTTGGCGACCCTGATCGCGCCGGAGCTGACGTTCACGATCCGGCTCGGCCCGCCGGCCCGGAGCTGATCGAGCAGCAACTCGGTCAGCAGGTACGGCGAGAGGTGGTTGACGGCGAACGTCGCCTCGATGCCGTCGACGGTCTGCTGCCGGTCCGCGAACATCGCGCCCACGTTGTTGACCAGGACCTTGAGCGGCCCCTCGGCCGCCAGTCGGGCGCCAAGTGCTCGTACGTCGCCGAGCGACGCGAGGTCGGCCGCCACGAACCGCGGATCGCCTCCGGTCGCGACCGTCGCGATGCGCTCGACCGCGCGCTCGCCGCGCGCGGCGTTGCGGCCGACCACGGTGACGGCGAGCCCGTGCGCCGCCAGTCCCATCGCGGTCTCCAGGCCGATTCCCCCGGTTCCCGCCGTTACCACTGCCCGCTGTTCCACGGCTCTGCCCTCCGTCGCTCCGCTTGACAGAATCGGATAGGTATCCGTTTCTGTGAGGGCACGCTAGCACAACCGGATAGTCATCCGGTTAGGGTGAAGGTGAGGGCGACCGGTGCCTTGGGGCCCGGTTGCCGGCCGAGGTCAGCGCGGGGGGCGCAGGCCCTCAAGGAGGACACCGAGGTAGACCTCGGTGCGGGCCGAGTCAACGGCGCCGGAGCGCAGGGCGTGCTCGATACCGCAGAGCAGACGGCGCACGTCGTCGGCCTCGATGTCGCGCCGGATGGCGCCGATCCCGCGGGCGCGGTCAAGCAGGTGCGCGACAGCCAGGTCGAGCTCGGCCTTGAGTGCCGAGGTCTGCTCCTCGGTATCGCTGGCGGATTCGAGCACGGCGGCGAATCCGCTGTCGTCCAGCGCGCGCGCGAGGGTGAACCGCAGCAGGCGGTGCAGCCCACCAAGGGCGTCCTCGTCGGCGGCAGCGGCCTGGGCCTCGGCCACCAGCTCTCGGAAGCGCTCGGCCGACAGCGCCTCCCGCAGCGCGTGGCGGTTGGGGAAGTGCCGGTAGACGGTTCCCACGCCCACGCCGGCGAGCCGGGCGATGGCGTTCAGCTGAAGCGAGTCGTCACCGGCGGCCAACTGCTCGCGGGCGACCTGCAACACCCGGGCGCGGTTGCGTGCGGCATCCGTCCGCAGCGTCGGCCCCTGCTCGCCCTTCAGTGTCACGGGCCCAGCATAGAGGGCCGCTGACCGCGGCCCGATGAGAAGATCTTGGAATCGAGAGCCAAAAATTTCGGGCGGTGATGTCGAGAACCCGTGGCCGGCTCCGTCCCCGCAGTGAACGCGACCACAATGGGTCGCACCAGCACCGAGGAGAACACCATGGCCAAGTACCTGCTGCTCAAGCACTACCGCGGCGCCCCGGCTTCGGTCAACGACGTGCCCATGGACCAGTGGACGCCGGAGGAGATCTCGGCCCATATCCAGTACATGAACGACTTCGCGGCCCGGCTCGAGAAGACCGGTGAGTTCGTCGACGGTCAGGCGCTCGCCCCCGAGGGGACGTTCGTACGGTACGACGGCGAGGGCCGCCCGCCGGTCACCGACGGTCCGTTCGCCGAGACCAAGGACCTCATCGCCGGCTGGATGGTGATCGACGTCGACAGCTACGAGCGCGCCGTCGAGCTGGCCGGGGACCTGTCGGCCGCCCCTGGGGCGGGCGGGAAGCCGATCCACGAGTGGCTCGAGCTGCGCCCGTTCCTGGCCGCGCCGCCCACCATCACGGAGTGACCTCTGAAGTGGACGATGTCCTGCTCCGGAACCTCACGCCGAGCGTGCTCGGGATCCTCGTCCGCCGCGGAGCCGACTTCGCGGCGGCCGAGGACGCCGTGCAGGACGCGCTGGTCGAGGCGGTCCGCGGCTGGCCGGCCGACCAGCCGCGGGACCCGAAGGGCTGGCTGGTCACCGTGGCCTGGCGCAAGTTCCTCGACGCGACCCGCGCGGACACCGCCCGCCGCCGGCGTGAGGACCTCGTCGACGAGGAGCCGGCGCCCGGGCCCGCGCCCGCGGTGGACGACACACTCCAGCTCTACTTCCTGTGCGCCCACCCGTCGCTGACGCCGTCGTCCGCGGTCGCGCTCACTCTGCGCGCCGTCGGCGGGCTGACCACCCGCCAGATCGCCCAGGCCTACCTGGTGCCCGAGGCGACCATGGCGCAGCGCATCAGCCGGGCCAAGCGCACCGTCTCCGGCGTGCGGTTCGACCAGCCCGGCGACGTCGCCACCGTGCTGCGCGTCCTCTACCTGGTCTTCAACGAGGGCTACTCCGGCGACGTCGACCTCGCCGCCGAGGCCATCCGGCTCACCCGGCAGCTCGCGGCCGCGATCGACCACCCCGAGGTGGCGGGGCTGCTCGCCCTCATGCTGCTCCACCACGCCCGGCGCGCCGCTCGGACCGCGCCCGACGGCAGCCTGGTGCCGCTCGCCGAGCAGGACCGCGGCCGTTGGGACACGGAGTTGATCGCCGAGGGTATCGAGATCCTGCAGGCGGCCCTCGCCCGCGACCGGCTGGGCGAATTCCAGGCGCAGGCCGCCATCGCGGCACTCCACGCCGACGCGCCCACCGCCGAGGAGACCGACTGGGTGCAGATCGTCGAGTGGTACGACGAGCTCGCGCGCCTGACCGACAGCCCGGTCGTCCGGCTCAACCGCGCGGTGGCCGTCGGCCAGGCCGACGGACCGCGCGCCGGCCTGGCGGCGCTCGCGGCGCTGGACGACTCCCTGCCCCGCCACGCCGCGGTGGCGGCGTACCTCCATGAGCGCGATGGCGACCTGACGACGGCGGCACGGCTGTACGCCGAGGCGGCCCAACAGGCACCCAATCTCGCCGAGCGCGACCACCTGACGCGCCAGGCCGCCCGGCTCAACGCCCGCCGGTCTCACTGACGGGTCGCCCTGGGGCCTCGCGCTCGGCCTCGTCGGAGGTGGCGGTGAGCTGGTAGGCGGTGTGGCGGCCATAGCGGGCCATGCCGGCGGCGAACTTGGCTGGATTTGCCTGTGCCGGGGAGCGAGGTCGGCGTTCCCGCGGTGGCGGACGACGAGGCCAACCTCGGAGTCGACGGCGGTCTTCCCTTGCAGCGGCCCGCGCGTTCGCCTCCCGGTACCCCCTGATCACCCCCTGATGATCCGTCAGATCAGGTGGTGGATACCGAAGAGGGGATGGCTCGGATGTCGTCGTTCGTCCAGATAAACCCCGTACGGAGCAAGGTCACTTCATCGAGGTAATGCCCACGCTCTCATGGGGTGACCAGGGCATATCGGCCGTTACTGTTCACCGGGATCTGGACGGATGCCCAGAGCTTGACCCTCCTTTTCCTCTTCACCGGTTGGCGTGCGCGTACGCCGATCGCCCGCCTTGCGAAGGAGAGTTCGCCCGATGACCGTTGAGACCGGCCCGGAAGCACAGCTGGAGCCGCCCCGGCAGTCCAGCCTGAGCACCGCGGCTGCCCGCAACCTTGCCACCACGACCAAGTCCGCTCCGCAGATGCAGGAGATCACCTCTCGCTGGCTGCTGCGGATGCTCCCCTGGGTGGAGACCAAGGGCGGTGTCTACCGGGTGAACCGCCGGCTGAGCTACACCGTCGGCGACGGGCGCATCGAGTTCGTCCAGGACGGTGCCGAGGTCCGGGTGATCCCCCGCGAGCTGGGCGAACTGGCCCTGCTGCGCGGTTTCGAAGACGTGGAGGTGCTGACCGCGATCGCCGGCCGGTGCGTCCAGCGGGACTTTCGCGCCGGCGAGGTGTTGGCCGAGCGCGGTACCCCCGCCGAGCAGATCCATCTGATCGCCCACGGCCGGATCAACCAGACCTCCGTCGGCAAGTACGGCGACGAGGCGGCGGTCGCCGTACTCGCCGACGGCGACCGGTTCGGTGAGAACGCCCTTCTGGACGCCGACGCCAGTTGGGACTACACCGCCACCGCCGAGACCTCGGGCACCCTGCTCACCCTGTCCCGCGCCGACTTCGCAGCCGTGCTGTCCTCGGCGCCGAGCCTCCAAGCCCACATCCGGCAGTTCAGCTCGCTTCCCCTGCAGCGGCAGAACCGTCACGGCGAGGCCGAGATCGCGATGTCGGCCGGCCACACCGGCGAAGTCGAGCTGCCGGGCGCCTTCGTCGACTACGAGCTCAAGCCGCGCGAGTACGAACTCTCCGTCGCCCAGACCGTTCTGCGGGTCCACACGAGGGTCACCGATCTCTACAACGGGCCGATGAACCAGACCGAGGAGCAACTCAGGCTCACCGTCGAGGCGCTGCGCGAGCGCCAGGAGCACGAGCTGATCAACAACCGGGAGTTCGGCCTGCTCCACAACGCCGACTTCAAGCAGCGGATCCAGACCCACTCCGGCCCGCCCACCCCGGACGACCTCGACGGGCTGCTCTGCCGCCGCCGCGGCACCAGGCTCTTCCTCGCTCACCCCAGGACGATCGCCGCGATCGGGCGTGAGTTCAACGCCCGCGGGCTCTGTCCGGGCCACGTCGACCTCGGCGGGCAGCAGGTCCCGGCCTGGCGCGGGGTCCCGATCCTGCCCTGCAACAAGATCCCCATCAGTAAGGAGGGCACCAGCTCGATCCTCGCCATGCGAACCGGCGAGGACAACCAGGGCGTCATCGGTCTGCGTCAGACCGGCCTGCCGGAGGAGTACGAGCCGGGCCTGTCGGTGCGCTTCATGGGCGTCAGCGAGCAGGCGATCATCTCGTACCTGGTCACCACCTACTACTCCGCCGCCATCCTGGTGCCCAACGCGCTCGGCGTGCTGGAAAACGTACAGATCGCCCGCAGGCGCGACTAGCGGCCCCTTCCCACGGCCATGACAGCCCGCACGTTCCCGGGCCGGGCGAGCACGCCCGCGTTCGGGACGGCCCACCCACCTCACCAAGGAGCTACGGATGCCCGATCCTGGGCTTTCCCCTCTGCAGTCGAGCCTGCCTGACGCTGCGGCCCGCTTCGGGACGCAACTCCTCACGAATGCCACCGGCGCCCTGGCCGCCCTGCCCGCTCTGCCCTCCGTTCCCCTCCCTGCCGCAGGGGCCGTGCCCGAAGACGAGTCCGTACCCGACGACGGCCCGGGCGGCGACGGCGCTGCCGAGGCGAGGCAACCGAGCCCGGCCCTGGACCGGATCCTGCGCGGCCCCACCGGTCTCGGCACGTCGGGTCTGTACCTGGGCCTGCGCGAGGAGGCGCCGGCGCTTCCGGCCTCCGAGGCACCGGCGGAGGGCACACCGATCCCGGGCCTCTACTACCACCCGGTGCCGGAGCCCGATCCGGCGCGGGTGGAGGAGGTCTGTCGCAGGATCAAGGACTGGGCGGTGGACGAGGTCGAGCTGTACCCCGAGGAGTGGGAGGGCCAGTTCGACGGCTTCTCCGTCGGGCGCTACATGGTTGCCTGCCATCCGGACGCTCCGACCGTCGACCACCTGATGATCGCTACGCGACTGATGGTCGCCGAGAACGCGGTCGACGACTACTACTGCGAGGACCACGGGGGTTCGCCCATCGGCCTCGGTGGACGCCTTCTTCTGGCGCACACCGCTCTCGATCCCCTGCACGCGACGAAGGAATACCAGCCGCAGTGGGCGGAGTCGCTCCACGCCGACGCCCCGCGGCGCGCCTACCGCTCAGCCATGGAGTACTTCGTCCAACACTCCACCCCTTCCCAGGCCGACCGGTTCCGGCACGACATGGCCCGTCTGCACCTCGGGTACCTCGCGGAGGCCGCCTGGGCACAGACGGACCACACGCCCGAGGTGTGGGAGTACCTGGTGATGCGGCAGTTCAACAACTTCCGGCCCTGCCCCACCATCACCGACACAGTCGGCGGCTACGAACTGCCGACGGACCTGCATGCCCAGCTCGCCATGCAGCGTGTTCTCGCGCTCGCCGGGAACGCCAGCACCATCGTCAACGACCTGTACTCGTACACCAAGGAACTCGCCGCCCCCGGCCGGCACCTGAACCTGCCCGTGGTGATCGCCGAACGTGAGGGCATCGCCGACCGGGAGGCCTATCTGAAGGCGGTCGAGGTCCACAACGACCTCATGCACGACTTCGAAGCCGAAGCCGCCGCTCTGGCCGCCGCCTGTCCCGTCCCGAGCGTGCTGCGCTTCCTGCGGGGAGTGGCTGTGTGGGTCGACGGCAACCACTACTGGCACCAGACCAACACCTATCGATACAGCCTGCCCGATTTCTGGTAAGAAATGGACTCATCTGTGACCAGCACCGAGCTCACCGTCAACGGCACCTCCGCGTTCATTCCCGCCCCGGCGTCGCCCTACCAGGGTGACATCGCCCGTTACTGGGATCACGAGGCCAGGCCCGTGAACCTGCGTCTCGGAGACGTCGACGGGCTTTACCACCACCACTACGGCATCGGCGACGTCGACCACGCCGCCCTCGGGGACGCATGTGACAGCGAGTACGAGAAGAAGCTGATCGCCGAACTCCACCGCCTTGAGTCGGCGCAGGCCGAAGTCCTCCTGGACCACCTCGGCTCCATCGGGCGCGACGACACTCTCGTGGACGCCGGCTGCGGCCGGGGCGGTTCGATGGTCATGGCACACCAGCGGTTCGGGTGCAAGGTCGAGGGCGTCACCCTCTCGGCCAAGCAGGCCGATTTCGCGAACCACCGCGCCCATGAACTCGGCATCGAGGACCATGTTCACGCCCGCGTATGCAACATGCTCGACATGCCCTTCAAGACGGGGCAGGCAGCGGCCTCGTGGAACAACGAGTCGAGTATGTACGTCGACCTGCACGACCTCTTTGCCGAGCACTCCCGCATCCTCGCGGTCGGCGGCCGCTATGTGACCATCACCGGCTGCTGGAACCCGCGCTACGGACAGCCCTCGAAGTGGGTCTCCCAGATCAACGCGCACTTCGAGTGCAACATCCACTCCCGCCGGGAATACCTGCGCGCCATGGCCGACAACCGTCTCGTACCGCAGACCGTCATCGACCTGACCGCTGCGACCCTCCCGTACTGGGAGCTGCGGGCCACTTCTACTCTGGTCACCGGCATCGAAGAGGCGTTCATCAACTCCTATAAGGACGGCTCCTTCCAGTACCTCCTGATTGCGGCCGACCGCATCTGACCGACCGCCGGCTGAAGGGGCAGGGCTCGTCAGCCGGCCCCTCTGCCTGTCGAGCAGCGGGAGGGAACGTATGGTGCGTGCCCTCCCGCCCCCGGCTACGCGGTTCTGGCCCGCCGGACGAGACCGGCCACCACATCCAGGACGAGGAACCCGGCCAGGGTGACCCCGAGGACCGGCAGCGCCCAGCCCAGAGCGGCGACGGCCGGTATGCCGAGGATCAGTACGGGAAGCGGCAGCCGGCGCCAGACACCGCGGGCCGGGGCCTTGCCGAGTACGGCGCTCCGGTCGTCGCGGGTCGGACGGCGCTGCCACCACATCCCGTAGCCCCAGATGCTCATGGCGGTCAGACCCAGCGCGACGACAGCAAGCACGATCTGGTTGACGATCCCGAAGAGCACACCCATGTGCCCCTGCACACCGAGCTTGCTGAGCTTGGCCAGGAGCGGATAGTCCGCCCACCGGCTGTGCGACGTGACCTCGGCCTTCTCGGAATCCACGGCGACCTGGTCGTAGTGCACCGGCCACACGTTGTCCTTCTGCGCCACGACCCATGCGCCGGAGCTGTCGGCGGGAGGCGTGACCTCCACCCTGCCGCCCAGTCCGGCGTCCCGAGCCACGGCCAGGGCCGCGTCGAAGTCGGCCGGATCCGCCGCGGCGGACTCCCCGGCGGCGCCGTGCCCGGCGTGCTCCCCGCCCTCTTCCCCGGCGGGCGGCTCAGCGCCGGGAAGAGTGGTGTCCAGCTCCGGCGCGTGGCCCTTGGCCGCGTCCAGCAACTGCCCGAACCGCTCACCCGCATAGTGGGACCAGGTCAGGCCGGTGGCGCTCAGGAAGAGCAGACCGAGGGCCAGCCAGACACCCGTGGCCGCGTGCCAGCTGCGGGTGCGGCGCACGCCCCGCGCGGAACGGTCGGGCAGCAGAACGCCGCGTGCCGACTTGGCCCGCTGCCCCCGGCTGCGTCCGAGCCAGAGCACAAGACCGCCCGCGACGATCACCCAGAGCCAGCTCGCGGCGACCTCCGAGTAGAGGCGGCCGGTCTCGCCCAGGTGCAGATTGCGGTGGAGATCGTCGAGCCAGGTGGTGAGCGGTGTCGAGCCCCACGATGTGGTCAGTTCGCCCCGCACCTCGGCGGTGTACGGGTCGACGAACACCGTGCGCTGCTTCTCGCCGAGTTCCGGCACGGACAGCACCACCCGCGTGGTGTCCTCCGGCCCGGGCGGGGTGATGACGGAGGCCAGGCTGCCCTCCGGGTGGGCGGCCCGGGCCGCTGCTATCTGCTCCGTCAGCGGACGCGGCTTGTCGCCCACCTGCTCGACGCGCAGCTGGTCGCCGTAGACCAGCTGGTCGAGCTGCGGTGTGAAGGTGTAGGCCAGCCCGGTCAGGGCGGCCACCAGCAGGAAGGGGGCGACGAACACGCCGGCGTAGAAGTGCAGCCGGACCAGCAGGGCCCGTACGCCCTGCCAGGACCGACCCGGTCCGCGTTCCGGCGCGGGGGTGGCGGGGTCGGCCACGGCGACTGCGGTCGCCGCCTCAGCGGGTGAAGCGTCGGATGGTTCGCGGTCGTTGTGTGGTGATTCTTCGGCTATGGAAGACATGCGCATTCCTCAAGGGGCAGCATCGGCCGGACGGGCCGGGATGCAGGCGAAGTCGGTGAAGAGATTCCGCCGGGGTGGCGGTGTGACGTGATGACAGCCCCGGCCCGGCTCCGCCCGTACGCATGCCTCATGGGCGCCTGTGCACAGCCGGCGCGAGAGAACGGCGAGAGCGGCCCGTCAGGCCGGGGCCGCTGGGGGTGGGCCCCGTCTGGGCAGCGAACGGGCGAGCAGCACGCCGAACCGGGGATGCCCAACCGCCGTGGGCAGTGGTCGAAGACGCGGCGTGACAGGAAGGGACAGGGGAGAGCGGAAGCAGATGTCCGGCACGACCAGGGCGGCCAGCCGCCGCAGGACACGCTCTCCGTAGATGACACAGATAGCCGTACCGAGCGTGGCGACCGCGTGCGCCACTGTCATGGCGGGGGTCATGGGAAGCCCGGCGCCGGTGCCCGCCATGTCCGCCTCGGCCATGCCCATGTGCCGGCCGGTCATGTGCCCGGGCATGTGGTGTGCCGCGTGGCCCGCGGGCATCGAGCGTGAGCCGCCGTCCGGCATCGAGAGGTGGTGGAGCGCCAGGTGGAGGGAGAACTGAGTCCCGCCCAGCACCAGCGCCGTCACGTCGAAGCGGCGCCGACCGCCACCGAAGAGCAGCGTGCCCTGGACGGCCAGAGCGGCGAAGAGAAGACCCAACGCGCCCGCGCCCGGCAGCTTGCCACCCGCTGAGACATGGCTCAAAGCACCCAGGAGCAGACATGCGGAAGCACCGAGCAGACCCCTCCCGGCCCGCCCCACCCACCCTCCCGGTCTGCGCACCGGCACAACCTATCCAGCGATCATGCGGGGTGAGCAGGTGGCAGCGAGGGCTCCCCGGGGTTGCGGGAAGGGCCGCTGTCTTCCTGACGGACAGTCACTACTGCGACTGGGGACGGCTGTTGAGCACTATGAATGAGCGCGCACGTTCGCGTACGGAGGTGAGTGCCATCCCCTCGCGTGAGGTGAATCACACGGACCCGAACATCGCCGTGCCGCAGGAGAAGCAATGGGCGAACAGGGCCGTCGCCACCACCGGCCCGGCGGCAACTCCAGGCGCCCGGACAGCGGTTCCCCACTGGAGCCCGGGAAGAGAACGTCTCTCTTGTTCATGCGGATCAGTGCGATGAAGGGCGCCGGACGTCACATGTAACGTTCGCCGCTCTCTCCGTCTCTGAGTGCGATGTGGCCAAGACGTCGAGGCCATCGCCGACATGTGCCTCGGCGCCACGTCCGGCCACCGGTCCGGCGTGAACACCAACAGAAACGGAAATCCTCATGAGCCGAACCAAGCGCCCCGTCCTCTGGATCACCACCGTGGTGGTCGCACTTGCGGCGGCCGTCGGGCTCTACCTCTTTCAGCCCTGGCGGCTGTTCACCACGGTCCGCGTGGATGAGGCGGCTCCCGTGGCCGCCAACCAGCCGGGGGCCGCGGCCAAGCAGTTGGCGATCGGTACGTTCATCTCCCACGAGCACGAGACCAGCGGCTCGGTGGAGATCCAGCAGCTCGGAGACGGGAAGACGACGCTGCGCCTGACCGACCTGCGTACGTCCGACGGCCCGGCCCTGCATGTGTGGCTCAGCGACCAGACGGTCAAGCAGGACGGCGGCGGCAACCTCGACGACGGCAAGCACGTCGACCTCGGCAGCCTCAAGGGCAACGAGGGCAACCAGAATTACGCGATCCCGGCAGGCACCGACCTGAACAAGTTCTCCACGGTGACGATCTGGTGTGAGCGCTTCAGCGTGTCGTTCGGCGCGGCCGAGCTGAAGCAGCGCGCCTGACGGCCAGGCCGACGCGGGAAAACTGGAGCGGGTGGCGTCGCCACCCGCTCCACGGCTTTCCAGGTCCTGTCCGCCCGACTTTCTAGGACACCAGGATGGGGATGAGCAGGGCCACGCAAGTGATCAGGCTCCACAGCGCGGGGGCCGCGCTCAGCGTCTGCTCGTGGCGCGCGGCCGCCCGGGCCGCGGTCGCCTCATTGCGGGTCAGGTGCCAGGGGCTGACCCGCTCCTCCAGCCGCTGGTACACCAGGCCGAGCACGGCGCCGTACGCGAGGTGGCCAACGAGGGAGGGGAAGGAAACGGCCAGCGCGGCTGCGCTCCACTGGCGTGTTGTGCCGAGCAGCAGGGGGAGGAGCGTCAGGTTGCCCAGGACCCACCAGAGGAAGCCGTAGGACACACCCCAACCGATCCCCGAGGCCGGGTCGAAGCTGCGACGGCGGAAGAAGACCGCGTAGGTGACGCCGACTGCCTGGGAGATCAGCAGGTGGATGACGACGCCCACGACCGCGGACTCCGAGCCGATCAGGGCGGCGACGACCGGCAGGAATCCCACGGCGACCATGACCCCGGTGAAGATCACGCCGCCGGCCAGCCCGGCGATGACGCCGTGCCAGATCGAGATCACCCGACCACCAACGAGGCGGCCCTCCAGGGCGTGCCGTACATCATCGGAGAACACCGCCCGGGACATGGCGCCCAGCCAGCAGGTGAGCAGGGCCGTACCGGCACCGAGCAACAGATAGCCGGGCAGCGACGCCACGGCGGTGCGCACCGCGGCCGGCGCCCACTCCAGCCCGCGGCCGTCCAGCGCAGGCGAGATCGTCACCGCCGCGAGCACCCACCAGGCGAAGCCGAAGGCGGCGCCGCGGATCAGGGCAGGGCCGCTGCCCTCGTGGGGGTCGCCGAAGATCACCGCGTAGGAGGCGCCGACCAGCGCCCCGACGATCAGCCCGTTCCAGCCGAGCCCGAGCACCGCGGCGGCGAGCAGCCCGGCGGCCGGCGCGCGCACCAGGAGACCGGGCCTGAACTGCCGCTCCCCGCCCGACAGGAGGGCGAGGACGGCGGCCGTGATCGCTCCGTAGGCCAGGTGGCCGAGCAGACTGGGGATCAGCGCTTGCGCCGTCGTCACGTCCCAGGCCACCCGCCTGCCCAGCAGGATCGGCAGCAGCGTCAACGGCCCGAGGAACCACCACAGCACGCCGTACGCGAGTCCCCAGAACAGCAGCTCGCGCTGCCGCGCCACGAGCACGCCGAAGACGCTCCCGATGATCGCCGCGATCAGCAGGTGGACGGCGAATCCCACGACGGGCGAGTCTGTTCTGACGATCGCCGCGACGGTCGGCAGGAACCCGATCACTGCCATCACCTGGCCGAAGACCAGCCCTCCTGCGAGGCCGGCGAGGGCTCCGAATCCAGCGTTACGCATGACGGTCATCCTTGGTCGAGAGGGCGATGTCCCTGGGGAAGACCAGGTCGAGAGTCCAGTCGGCGAGCACGCGCAACCGCTTTTCCACACTGGGCAGTTTGCTCAGGTAGACCGAGCGCCACAGGACCCAGGCGAGGAAGCCGGAGACCCGCCGCCCGCCGATCTCGCCGGCCGCCGTGCGGTGCCCGAGCGAGACCAGCACGCCGAGCCCGCCGAAGCGGAAGGGGACGGGACGGCGTCCGCCGAGGACCGCGGCGATGTTCCTCGCCGCTGCCTTGCCTTCGCGGATCGCGTGCTGAGCGGTCGGAGGGAAGACCCCGCCCGCCGGGTCGGGGATCCTCGCGCAGTCGCCCAGCGCCCACAGACCGGGCATGCCCGGTACCTGCATGGTGGGATCCACGACGAGAGGCGCCTGAGTGACCTGCTGCACCAGCGGGTTCGGCCGGTTGCCCGCCGTCCAGGCCAGGGTGCGGGTGGGGATGGTCTCGCCGGAGTCGAGCGTGATGTCCTCGGCGGTGGCCTTGCTCACGCGCGCGCCGAGGCGGAACTCGATGCCGCGACTGCGGAGTTTGCGCTGCGCGTAGAGGCCGAGGCTCGGCGACAGCTCCGGCAGCACCCGCTCACCCGCGTGCACGATCACGAATCTGGGCCGCAGCCCGTGCAGACGCGGATAGAAGTGGAGCACGTCATGCACCAGGTCGAACAGTTCGGCCACCAGTTCCGTCCCGGCGAATCCGCCGCCTGCCACCACGAACGTCAGCAGCCTGGCCTGCTCGGCCGGATCCGCCTCGAGGTCGGCCCGCTCCAGCGCGCTCAGCACCTGGTCGCGCAGCCTGGTGGCGTCCTCGACGGACTTCATCGGGAAGGCGTGCTCACCCACTCCCGGAAGGTCGAAGAAGTGCGGCACCGCGCCAACCGCCAGGACCAGTTCGTCGTACGGGACGCGGAGCATCCCTTCCTTGCCGGCGGAGATGTACGCGTTGCGCGTCTGCGTGTCGATCGAGACCACCCGCCCGTGCAGGAAGGAGGCATGGTTGAGCCCGGCACGCACCGGGGCGCTCACGTGCCTGGCCTCCACTGTGCTCGAGGCGACGCCGACCAGCAGCGGGGTGAACAGCAGGAAGTTCGAGTCGCTTATCAGCGTCACCTGGGCGTCGAGCCCGCGGGCGACGCGCCGGTCCAGTTCGCGCGCGGCCCCCACCCCGCCGAAACCACCACCGACGATCACCACGTGGGGTTTGGCCCGCGGGGGCGCCGGCCGAGGCGGGCGCCAGACCGAAAGGGCGTGGAAGGCGAGTCCGGCGGTCGCGCCGAACAGGGCGGCGCCGACGAGCTCGGGGAAGCGCGACACGGCCACCGCGATCGACCACGACGGCGTCCTCCCCTCCAGCGCGGGAGCCAGGGTGAGTGTCCAGGTCACCCAGTCCAGCAGGCCGATGAGCAGACCGACGGAAAAGGCCGAGCCGTTGCTCTGCCTGTGCTCGCCGAACAGAAGGCCGAGCACGGCTCCGAGCACCACCGTGTGCGCCGCCCACGGGATCCACGGCGGGTTCGTCACGACAGCCACGATCACGCCACCGGGCAGTCCGGCGATGATGCCGAACAAGAGTCTTCTGAGCAGAGTCATGGATGTCTCCGGTAGTCGCATGGCCCCCGCCCAGGGGAAGGGGGCGAAGGCCATGCGAGATTCATGGGGGGCTCCAGCGCCCGCTTCAGACGCTCAGTGCGGGCGCGCCCCAGGAGCGTTACAAGTCCCCCGGGCGGAAACGCGGCGGCGAGGATGAGAGGCACCCACGGAGGGCGTAGATGCCGACGGCGGGCATGCGCCGGCGGGCCCTCAGCCCGGAGATGGCAGGCGTGGTGAAGGCGAGGTGGTAGCGCAGCAGAGAACCCCTACGGGCGTGGCGAGTTGAGCCCTTGGAGTCCTGCGTGTGGTGCCGACCGGTCGTTCGCAATCAGCGCGGGAACGGACACCGGTCCCCGCCTGAGCGCGATCGGCTCCCGCTCGGGCCGCCGGAAAGGCCCTACTTGATGGCGAGGATCACCGCTGCTGCCAGTCCCTGAAAGCGGTGAGCAGCTGTTGCCTGGCGTCCGGTGAGATGTTGTCCGGGGTCAGCTCGCCCGTCGTGGCGATCGTCTGACGGAAGTGGTCGAGGTAGCTCTCGCACCCGGGGCATTCCGCCAGGTGCTCGATGAAGCGCCGCTCGTCCTCGTTGGACAGGGCGCCCTCGAGGAACTCGGTCACCAACTCGACGAAGTCGATGCAGTTCACGGTCGTCCCCTCCCGCCTGCGACGTCGTGGGCACCGGACAGGTAGTCCTCCAGCTTACGGCGCATGAAGGCCCTGGCCCGATGGAGGAGGACGCGTTGGTTTCCGGGCGAGATCTCCAGCAGGGAACACACTTCCTGGGAGCCATATCCTGCGACATCGCGAAGCGTGATCACCGTGCGGAGCCGGGGCGGGAGTTCGTCGAGCGCCTCCGCGATCACCTCGCGGACTTCGCCGCGCAGCACGTGGTCCTCGGGAATGTGCCAGGGAAGCGGTTCCTGCCCGACGGCCCAGTGTCCGGCGTATCGCTCGCCGGGGGCGCGGAACCGCGAGGCGTCCACCGTCGGCCCTTCCTCCTCCGGCAGCAGGCTGGCGAAGGGCACGGTCCTGCTCTCCTTTGCGCCGCGTGCCTTGGCCGTGTTGACCAGGATCCGGTAGACCCATGTCTTCAGGGATGAACGGCCCTCGAAGGCGCTGATCCCCCTGATGACCGCCAGCCAGGTGTCCTGGACGGCCTCCTCAGCGGTGGCCTTGGTCGACACGAACGACATGGCCAGCCGGAGCATGCCACCCGACCAGGCGTCCAGCACCAGGGCGAAGGTTCCCTCGTCACCGTCACGCAGCCGCTCGACCAGGATCTCGTCCGGCGGCAGTTCGCGTGCCCCCGCCATTCGTCTCCCCCTTGTCGGCCCTCAACTGGAGGTCAGCTTAGGGCAGCTCAGTGAGTGAGTGACGCGAAGGGTGTCTGACGGGACGGGCATGAGGGCCGCGTCCTGGATGTCCTGGGGACCGCCATGGCGCGTGACCAGGCCGGCCCACGTAAGCCTTCCGTAAGCGGTGGATGCCTACCGAGCCGGAGCCCTGATGGTCAACCATGAACCAGACGGCCCAGGTCAGGGGGCTCGGCTCCTGACACAGGAGTGGAGCAGGGTCGCCGCGTGACCTGGGCAGCTTGATCTTCACTCCGACACCCGAGACGCGGACGCCGAGCTCGGCCCGGCGCAGCAAGCAGACATGGGGGAATCACTTGCACACTTCATTCCGGAGCAGGGACACGGGTTCGATCGGGGCCGCGGACACGGCAGCGGCGGATCCGGACCAGCGGATACCGGTCGTGGTCCACGCGGCGGATCCGATCTCCCGCGCGGGGGTGGTCAGTCAGCTGCGGACGCATCCGGTGATCGACCTTCGTGACGAGGTGGAGACCGCGCCCGGGAGCGTGGCGGTGCTGATCGGCGAGACGCTGGACGAGACCACGTTCACGCGGCTGCGCCGGCTGGTGCGCGGCGAAGGGGCCCGCGCCGTCCTCGTGGTGAGCGCCGTACGGGAGGCCCAACTTCTCGATGTCATCGAGTGCGGAGTCGGTGCCGTCGTCTGGCGCCACGAGGCCACCGCGCACCGTCTGCTGCAGGCCGTGCTCGCGGCCTCGCGGGGCGACGGCGACCTCCCGGCCGACCTGCTCGGCCGCCTGATGAGCCAGGTGGGCACGCTCCAGCGATCCGCCGCCGGAGGTACCGGATCGCCCGCGACGGGGCTGGCGGCACGCGAGGCGGATGTCCTGCGGCTGGTCGCGGAGGGACTGGACACCGCCGAGATCGCCCGCAAACTCTCGTACTCCGAACGCACCGTCAAGAACGTCCTGCACGGGCTGACCACCCGTCTGTATCTGCGCAACCGGGCGCATGCCGTGGCCTATGCCCTGCGGGAAGGCTACATCTGACCTCGAGGGCAACGGCGCAGGGCCGTTCGGACATAGGGGTCCGCCCCCGCGCCGTCCCCCGAGTGCTTGCGGGCGGACTGCGGCGACGAGAAAAATCGACAGCGCCCGTCCGATGATCGCGGCAGGCGGCACTTCGGCACCTCAGCGGCCAGCGGCTCAGCAGCTCAGCGGCTCAGCGGCACCTCAGGCAAGGCGGGAGCACGACGATGATCCACGAGGTGGACGAAGTCCTCGAACGGTTGCTGAACGGTGGCTCGCTGGCCGGTTCCGGTATCGAGGTCTCCTTCGAGGCTCCGACTCGCGACTGGGCCGCCAGGCGCAACGCCACTGCCGTCAACGCCTACTTGTACGACATCCGTGAGGACGTGGGTCGGCGCCAACGCGGCACGCTCCCGGTCAAGGACGACGGGGGAGCGGTGCTGAAGCGCCGTCAGCCACCCCGCTGGTTCCGGCTGTCCTATCTCGTCACGGCCTGGACGAAGCAGCCCAAGGACGAACACCGGCTGCTCTCCGCGGTGCTGGCCACCCTGCTGCCCCGCGAGATGCTTGCCGCCGATGAACTTCCGGGTTCGCTGGGCGCGCTGGGACTCTCGGTGCCTCTCACGGTCGCCGGTATCCAGACCGAGTCACGGTCCCTTGCCGAGATCTGGTCCGCACTCGGCGGTGAACTCAAGCCGTCCGTGGACTTGGTGGTGACCGCGCCGTTCCCGGCATTCCCCGAGTACGACGTCGGGCCGCCGGTCACGGAGGGCGCCGCGGTGCGCGTACGCGCAATCGACGGCAGCCTGGAGGACTCGCCGATGCGGCAGCACCGGCCGTGGCATGTCGCGGCGGGCGCCCGGAGCCCGGGGTCACGGCAGCGATGACTTCGTACGCCTCCGCCCACCAGGAAGGCACGGTGTCGTCCGGCCCCGGACCCCTGCCGGGAACGGCCGATTCCTGCTCCGTGCCGGACGCGGCCCACACGCTCCTCCCGCGGCTGGCCCGGGTCCGCGACCGGGCTGCCCTGCTGGTCGAGGAACGCAGCGCCACCGATCCCACCGCCACCGACCCGCTGCGCGGCCTGTATCTCTCCGGCGACGCCGTACGGCACCTGCTGGGCTCCGCCGTACCGGATCCGTCCCCCACGCCCGGCGAAGCAGAGGCAGAGCCAGAGGCAGTGGACCGGGCGATGCGCGAGGCCACGACCACGGCGGGCGGCGACCGGCTGGCGCGGCTCGCGGACCGGCACGGACTCACCGAGTTGGACGTCGGCCTGCTCCTGGTCGCCCTCGCGCCCGACGTCGACCGTACCTTCGAGCCGCTGTACGGCTACCTGAACGACGACGTCAGCCGGCGCCGGGCCACCACCGGGCTCGCCCTCGACCTGTGCGGACTTCCCGTACACCTGGCGTGGGCGCGGGCCAGGTTCCATCCGTCGGCGCCGCTGTCCGCGCTCGGTCTGGTCGAGGTCGGGGAACCCGAACGCCCCTTCCTCAGCCGCACGTTGCGCGTCCCCGACCGGCTGATCGCCCATCTGCTCGGCGACGACGGCCCGGACGCCGCGCTCGCCGGGCACATACGCCCGCTCGCGGCGCCCTCGGGACCGTACGACGAGGAGTTCAGCCGCAAGCTCGCCGAGCGGCTGACCGCCGCCCCCCTCACCACCTACGTGCGCGAACACCGCGAGGGCGACGGGCTGGCCGTCGCCGCGGCGGCCCTGCGGGCAGCCGGTCTCGACGCCCTGCACGTGACGGCCCCCGGCGGCGACGTACCGTGCCCGGAGCTCGTCCGCGAGGCCCGGCTGCGCGGCTGCGCGCTCGTCGTGTCCCAGCTGCCGGACGAGCCGGGCGCGCTGATGCAGGTGCTGACGAAGGCTGATGTCCCGGTGCTGTTCATCGGCGGGCGGCCCTACGACCCCCGGTGGTGCGACCGTGACCCGCTGATCCTGGAGGCGCCCCGGCTGCCGGCCGGAGCCGAGGCGGCATGGTCGGCCGCGCTCGGCGAGGAGCCGGCGTTCGACCTGGCGGCGACCGTGGCTCCGTACCACCTCGGTGGCGACCGGATCGTCCGGGCCGCGCGCGCCGCACGCGAGCTCGCCGTGTTCGACGGCACCCCGATGAAGGCCGCTCATCTACGGCTGGCCGCGCGTCAGCAGTCCGCGTCCGGTCTGGAGCGGCACGCCCGCCGGATCCGGCCCGACGTTGGCTGGGCGGACCTCGTCCTGCCGGACAGGCCCCTGGCTCAGCTGCATGAACTCGCCCTGCGCGCCCGCCACCGCGACCGGGTCCTCGGCGACTGGCGGCTCAGTGCCGGCGGTGGCCGGGGCCGTGGCGTCCTGGGACTCTTCGCCGGCGAGTCCGGTACCGGAAAGACGCTGTCGGCCGAGGTCGTCGCCGCCGAACTCGGCCTCGATCTCTATGTCGTCCAGCTCTCCTCGATCGTCGACAAGTACGTGGGCGAGACCGAGAAGAACCTGGAGCGGATCTTCACCGAGGCCGACCAGACCGACGCCGTGCTCCTCTTCGATGAAGCCGACGCCGTTTTCGGCAGGCGCTCCGAGGTCAAGGACTCGCACGACCGCTACGCCAACATGGAGAGCGCCTACCTGCTCCAGCGGCTGGAGTCCTTCGACGGCATCGCCGTGCTCACCACCAATCTGCGGGCCAACATCGACGAGGCGTTCACCCGGCGCCTCGACCTGGTGATCGACTTCCCCTTCCCCGACGCGCAGCAGCGGCTCGCGCTGTGGCAGCACAGCCTCGTCCGCGTCCCGTGCGCGGAGGGGACCGACCCCGGCGCGTGCGCCCGCGACTTCGAGCTGGCCGGCGGGTCGATCCGCAGCGCCGTCGTCACCGCCGCCTACGCCGCGGCCGGCCGCGGTGAACCGGTCACCACCGCCGACCTGCTGGAGGGAGCCCGCCGCGAGTACCGCAAGGCGGGCCGCCTGGTGCCGGGCGAGGGCAGCTGGTAGCGGTCTTCGACCGCGGAAAGAGTTCCGCCCCGGGCGGGGGTCCCGGGGCGGAGGCGCAGGAGCTCTCGGCGGAGCCTGTCAGCAGAGCCTTTCAACTGGGCAGTCGCTCAGGGGTGGACGATCTTCCAGTCCGGCTCGGTGGGGTTGATGAGCTGCCACTGGTCCTCACCCTTGCGGCAGTCGTGGATCCTGAGCCTGAGCCTGGCGGGGTCGCTGCTCGTGGTGGGGCCGGTCCAGTCCAGGCACCTGTTGTTACTGGAGAAGTTGCGGATCCAGTAGGTCTCGCTGTCCTCCTTCTCGAGCCACCACAACTGGTTGTCGGCGGTGCTGCCGTTGCAGATGTAGGTGGACACCGCGGTTCCGTCGGGCTTGGCACCCACCCCTGGCAGGTCCATGCAGAGTCCGCCCTTGACCATACGGATCTGGTACAGGGCAGAGCCCCCGGGTCCCATGCTCGGGTGCACCAACTGCAGGTTCATGCGCTGGTTGTCCTCGGGGTCAGGGTTGCAGGTACCCAGGTTGGCCGGACCGCCCCGCTGAGCCTGGTCGCGGCCCGGGATGTCGGCGCACGCCTTGATGAACTTGAGCCTCAGCAGGATGTTGGTCACGGACCGCGGCGGGGGCTTCTTCTGGGCCGTCGGGGGCTTCGCGGCTCCTCCGCCGCCCGAGCCCTTCGGAGCCTTGGACGGCGCCGGTTCGGCAGCAGGGGTCGCGCTGGGCTCCGCGAGCGGGGGCGCGCTCGGAGCGGACGGCGGGAGCGCGCTCGCGCCGGCTTCCTGCAACTGCTCCACGGCGGAGCTGCGGACCTGGGGCTTGTACGCGATCCAGAGCAACAGGAACGTGATGCCGAGGGCCAGGAAGATGCCGAGGAAAGTGGCGAGCCAGCCGGGCAGGAACCCGCGCTGGACGTACTTGCCGTCGATGTCCAGCGGGGCCACGCCCGACCGTTGCACGGCCAGCGTGTACGGCCGCTGTTGCTTCGAGCCGAACCAGATGATGTCGCGAGGCTTGAGCGTCGTCTTCACGAACGCGGCGCGGCCCGGCTCGATCTGGACATTGCTCGGGTGGATGTCGTACGACAGCTCATCGCCGTTGTCGCTGCCGCTGATCGACGCCGTGAGCGCGGTGTTGCCGATGTTGTCGATGGCGAGCCTGGGGCGCCCGCGGAAGCGGCCCTTGACGGTGGGCGGCACCAGCTCCGCGCGTATCTCGCTGAACGGCGTGATGGTGAGGTTGCCCTCGGGGACGGTGACCGCGTCGGGGTGCTCGGTCGGCGTGATGCGTACGGCGTACGGGTTCGGACCGGCCGTCGCGTCGGGCGTACGCGGTGGCGCGAACGTCAGCTCCACCGTCCCCGTGGTCCCTGGATACAGCCGGAGAGTGGCCGGTTCCACGGTGGTCCACGGTGCGATGTCGCCGAACGGCTCGAAGCGGTATTCGTCGACGACATCACCGGTGTTGCGCATCCGCAGCCGAACGGTGGTACTGCCGCCCGGATCCACGGTCGCGGAGGCAGGCTCCAAAGAAGTCCAAAGGCTCACGCCACGACGCTACGACGGGGCCCTGACGCCGGTCAGAGTCCCCGGGGCAGCCTTCCGGGCAGCCTCGTGGGCGGAGGGGGCAAGGTCCCGGGCATCCGGGCTCGACGGGCTGCACTTGCGGGCAACTGTCCTGCCCTCGAGCAGGTACCGCAGGACGTTCCGGTGGACCGGCTCGCAGTTGAGAGTGGATGGCATCCCGTCTCGTACCCCGAGGAGAGCAGAGCATGCCGTCCTACTTGTCGCCGGGCGTATATGTCGAGGAGGTGGCCGGCGGTTCGCGTCCCATAGAGGGGGTCGGCACCTCGGTGGCTGCCTTCGTGGGTCTTGCGCCGACCGGCCCGCTGAACGAGCCGACTCTGGTGACCAACTGGACCCAGTACGTAGCGTCCTTCGGTGACTTCACCGACGGGTACTACCTGGCGCACAGCGTCTACGGCTTCTTCAACAACGGCGGTACGGCCGCCTATGTCGTCCGGGTCGGCGGCACCCCCGCGGGCGCGTCCGGCGAAACCGCCACCGCCGGTGTGGGGAAGGGCTCCGCGGCCCCCGTCGCCCTGCCGCCCGGTGAGCCGCGGCAGCTCGGCACCTTCACGGTGACGGCCGCGGCGCCCGGCTCACTGAGTGTCGAGGTCGCCGACCCGCAGGGCGAAGGCCCCGCCGAGCGGTTCAAGCTGATCGTCAAGGACGGCGACAAGGTCGCCGAGACGTTCGACGTGACCGCCAAGAAGGGCGGCCGCAACTACGTCGTCACGCAGGTCAAGGAGCAGTCCAAGCTCATCACCGTGCAGGAGGCGGTTCCCGTCGGGCAGCTGACGCGGCCCGACAACCAGACGGTGGCGCTGGCGGCCCCGGTCCCGGCGCCCGCCTCGGCAGTCCCCTCCGGCGCGGACGTGTCTCACCCCGGCCCCGCCGAGTACCTCGGCGACTCCGCCGACCGCACCGGCTTCGGCGGCCTGGAGGCGGTGGACGAGGTCTCGATGGTCGCGGTTCCCGACCTGATGGCCGCCTACCAGCGTGGCGCGATCGACCTGGAGGCAGTGAAGGCGGTGCAGCTGGGGCTGATCGCGCACTGCGAGCTGATGGGCGACCGCGTCGCCGTGATCGACCCGCCGCCCAGCCTGAACGCCCGCCAGATCCGTGTCTGGCGGCAGGAGACCGCGGGCTACGACTCCAAGTACTCGGCCCTGTACTACCCCTGGATCAAGGCATTCGACCCGGCCACCGGCCAGTCCCGGATGATCCCGCCGAGCGGCCACATTGCCGGCGTCTGGGCCCGCAACGATGCTGAGCGCGGCGTGCACAAGGCGCCCGCCAACGAGGTCGTACGCGGCGCTGTGGACCTGGAGATCCAGATCACCCGCGGCGAGCAGGACCTGCTCAACCCCGTCGGCGTCAACTGCATCCGCGCCTTCCCGGGCCGCGGCATCCGCGTCTGGGGCGCCCGCACCCTGTCATCCGACCCGGCCTGGCGCTACCTGAACGTGCGCCGCTACTTCAACTACCTGGAGGAGTCGATCCTGATCGGCACCCAGTGGGTGGTGTTCGAGCCGAACGACCACAACCTGTGGGCCCGGATCCGGCGCAATGTCTCCGCCTTCCTGGTCAACGAGTGGCGCAACGGCGCCCTCTTCGGTGCCCGGCCCGAAGAGGCGTACTACGTCAAGTGTGACGAGGAGACCAACCCGCCGGAGTCGGTCGACCTCGGGCGGGTCGTGTGCGAGATCGGCATCGCGCCGGTCAAGCCCGCCGAGTTCGTGATCTTCCGGCTGGCCCAGTTCTCCAGTGGCAGCGGGGAGCTGGAGGAGTAGTCCCGAGCCCCCAGTCCTCTCCCCCGTACACAGTCAAGACCTCATAGAAGGACAGAGCACAGATGAGTCTCCAGCCGGGTGACGCCCTCACCTCACATAATTTCGGGCTCCAGATCGACGGCGTGATGGTCGAGTACCTCGCCGAGGTCAGCGGCCTCAGCCTCGAACAGGACGTCATCGAGTACCAGCAGGTCTCCTCGCAGGGCAAGTCGGTGACGAAGAAGCTCCCCGGCGTGAAGAAGGCCGGCACGTGCACCGTCGTCCGCGGTATGACGCAGTCGGCTGCCTTCAATCAGTGGATCAGCGAGTCGGTCGCCGGCAACATGGGCACGGCCCGGAAGAACGCCACCATCATGGTGATGGACTATCAGGACAACCCGGTCAAGCGTTACAACATGCGCAATGCCTGGTGCAGCAAGATCGACACCAGCACGGTGAAGGCCGGCGAGGCGGCCGCGCTCACCGAGACCGTGACCATCACGTTCGAAGAACTGGTCATCGAATAATGCGGCGTGCGGGTCCCAGAGCGGGCGCGGTGGCCGCGGGCCCCGTCGCCAACGCCTCGGCGGAGGCCGTGGCGCCGCCGGGGCAGCAGCTCGGTGCTCCGGCTGCCGCCCCGGCGGCCCAGGCGCTGCGTACGGAGTTCAACTTCGAGCTGCCGCGCGGATACGTCGACGAATCCGGAGCCGTGCACCGGGACGGAACCATGCGGCTCGCGACCGGCCGGGACGAGCTGATTCCGCTGCGGGACATGCGAGTGCAGGAGAACCCGGCCTATCTGTCGGTGGTGCTGCTCGGCCGGGTGATCACCCGGCTGGGCACGCTGCCGATGGTGCACGACGGGGTGGTGGAGAACATGTTCGCCTCCGACGTCGCGTTCCTGCAGGACTTCTACCGGCAGATCAACGCCGAGGGGCACACCCGGGCGGGCGTCACCTGCCCCCACTGCGAGCAGCCGTTCGAGGTCGAACTCGGCGGGAGCCGCCTGGGGGAATCGTGACGTACGCGACCGACCGCCTGCACGAGGAGATCGCGTACATCGCCTACCACTTCCACTGGAGCCTGGAGGAGATCCTGGACATCGAACACCGTGACCGCCGCCGGTACACGGAGCAGATCGCCGGCCTCGTCACCCGTGCCTCGGCGGAGGGGTGACGGCGTGGGACTTCTTGGCAGGCTGATGGGTGGTTCGACGGGTGGCCGGCGGCAGCGGGCGGCTGCCGCGGAGCCGGATGCGGAGCCGGCTGCCGAACCGGGTGCCGGGGCGGTCCTACCGGCGTCCGGTTCGGTCCGGTCGGCCGGGTGGTCCGCGCTGCCGCCGATTCAGCGCGTGACCGCCGGCGCGGCCGGGCCGGTCGCGGACGCGGGGTTCGGTGGTCGCCTGACCACATGGCAGGACCCGTCCTTCCGCGAGACCTTGTCCCACGCCGTGCTCAACACTGCGCCGGGCGGCCTGGTCAAGGGGGTGCTGACCGCGTCGGCGGAACCCAGCTCCGGACTTGAACTGCCGTCACTCACCCTGCCCGTCGTGGGTTACGGCGCGACCGGCGACGGGGCCGCCGACGCTCTGCCGGTGCAGCGGGCGTCCCTTCCGGACTCGGCATCCCGCTCGGCGGGGGTCGGAGTGAGGCCGGTGAGGCCATCGCCCCCTCGGCCGACCTCACTGACCAGATCCCAGCGCGCGCCCGCGGTGCAGCGGCGGGCGCTGCCGGTGGCGCGAGAGGTGGCTCCGGGCGGTGCGGCGGCAGCTTCCGCCGGTTCGGCTCCGGCTTCCGGCGATCTCGGTTCTCCGGCCTCGGGTCCGGGCGGGGAGTCTTCCGGCGGCCCGCGCCCGGGCCCGGGTCCGGGCGCGGCTGCAGCTGGCGGCGTGTCCGTGTCTTCGGGTGCGTCGTCGGCTGGTGGGGTGGCGCCGGTTCAGCGGAGTGCTGCTGACGGTGTGCGGCGGTCGGGTTCGGGTGTGCCCGTAGCTCCCGCGCCCAAGCCGACCTCGCGTCCGGACGGGGAGTCTTCCGGTGGCCGGAGCTCGGCTGCGGCTGGCGACGTGTCCGCGTCTCCGAGTACGCCAACGGCCGGTCAGGCGGCCCCGCTTCAGCGGAGTGCTGCCGATGGTGTGCGGCGGTCGGGTTCGGGTGTGCCCGTAGCCCCGACGCCCAAGCCGACCTCGCGTCCGGACGGGGAGTCTTCCGGTGGCCCGAGCTCGGCTGCGGCTGGCGACGTGTCCGCGTCTCCGAGTACGCCAACGGCCGGTCAGGCGGCGCCGGTTCAGCGGAGTGCTGCCGATGGTGTGCGGCGGTCGGGTTCGGGTGTGCCCGTAGCCCCGGCGCCCTCTTCCGGTGGCCCGCGCCCGGCACCGGCTGGCGGCGTATCCGCGTCCCCGAGTACGCCAACGGCCGGTCAACCGGCCCCGATTCAGCGGAGTGCAGCCGCCGGGGCGCGGCAGCCGGGACCGGGCATGCCCGTGTCCACCGGCCCGGCCCCGACACCCGGGCCGACCTCCGGTCCGGGCCGGGAGCCGTCCGGTGGACAGAGCCCGGCGCCGACCGGCGACGTATCCCCGGCCCGGAACACGTCATCGACCGGTAGGGCGACTTCCGTTCAGCGGAGCACTCCCGACAGGGCACGGCGTACGGGACTCGGCACACCGATAGCCGGCCCGGCCACGGCCGCGCCCGCAGCTCCGGCATCGCCCCCTGTCCGGTCTGCCGACGCATCCGTGCCCCGGAGCACACCGTCAGCCGGTGAGGCGGCTCCCGTTCAGCGGAGCACTCTCGACAGCGCACGGCAGACGTACCCGGGCACGCCGGTGTCCGCCGGCCCGGCCCCCGCCCAGGCCTCGGCCGCCTCCGGGGCCCGGACGCGCAGGCGGCCGCTGCTTGGCGCGCCCCTGTCGGCGACACCGGCGAACGCCAGGCCGCTCACGGGCGGCACCGTTCATGGTGGTGGAACCGGTGCCGTACAACGTGCGGTGAGGACGTCGAAGCGAACGTCAGAGGCCGGCGCGGACAGCGGTGGCGGCGCTGGAACGCCGGCTCCGACACCGGGGCCGCTCCCCGTGCCGGGTCAGGCCGTTCAGCGTGCCGCCGTGCTTCCCGCCCCGCGCGCTTCGGACGCACCGGGTCCGGGCGACCGGACGAGGAGTGCCGGTGCGAGCGCGGCCCGAGCCCGGGTACCCCACGCCGCGTCTCTTCCCGTGCGCGCGCTTGCTCCCGCACGTGCGCTGACTTCTTCCTCGCCGTCTACAGCGCCGCCCGTACCGCCCCTGCATCGTGCCCCGGCACCGGCGGGAGGGTCCGCCGCGGTGCCGGGCCGTGGTGACCCTGCTCCTACCGCTCCTGCTGCTCCTGCCGTCCAGCGGATGACCGCCAGAAGCTCCCTTGCGGTTCCCCGCCCGCCCCGCACAGGCACTCCCGGCGGCGCCGTTCCGCCCTCACCGCCGCTCGCCGTCCAGCGTCTCGCCGGCCCGAACCCGTCATCGGGGAGCGGCGCCACCCCGGCGCGGCCGCCTGGGCTCGGCACGCCCCGGCCGCGGGGAGTCGCCGCCGTCCGGCCCCAGGCGGTACCCGGCGCCCCGGCCATCCCTGCCGGGGGCACTCCCGTGGCACAGCTCGTGGTGCCGCCGCACGCCAGGACGACCGGCACTGGTGGCCACGTCGTCGCCGCCGTACAGCGCTCCCCGCTGCCCACCACAACGCAGACGGCGCAGCCTGTCGCCGCACCAGCCATGCCGGTGCAGCGATTCCCGGCAACCCCTCTCCTTCCGCCCGTTCCTCACACACCCCCGGCACCGCCCCCAGCTCCCCGCACGATCCAGCGCGCTCCGGAACCCACGACACACAAGACACCTACGACAACCACGGCGCACACGGCACACAGAGCGCACGCCCAACCGCCCGCACCCATGCACACCCCCGTCCCCGACGCTGCGTTCAACCCCCGCTCCCTGACCGAATTCCAGCTCGACGAGCTGACACACCGGCTCATCAGCCGGATCACACGGCAGCTCCGTACCGAACTCCGGCTCGACCGTGAGCGCATCGGAAAGCTCCGCGACCCACGCCGCTGACCCCCACGCGCGCCGCAGCTCGACCGACCCGGCACCGTCCCAGAAAGGCTCACCCGATGCCCCGCGATCTCGACCCGGGATCCACCGTCTTCTTCACCCTCACCATCGACGGCGAAAGCCTCGGCTACTTCAACGGGTGTGAGGGACTCTCCTCCACGGTGGAAATCGAGCAGCGCCACGAGGGCGGCAACAACGGGTTCGTCTGGCAGCTCCCGTCCCGGGTGACCTTCTCCACCATCCGGCTGACCCGGCCCCTGACCCCGGACACCGCCAACGTCGCGGCCTGGATCTCCTCCGTGACCACGGGCGTCACCCGGCCCACCGCCCAGATCGCCGCGCTGCGCGCGGACGGCTCCGAGGTGGCCCGCTGGGGGCTGATCGACGTACTGCCGGTCAGTTGGAAGGGGCCCTCCCTCGACCCGGCCAGCCCGGGAGTGGCGACGGAGGTCCTGGAGATCACGCACCACGGGTTCACGGACTGAGGGGCGGCAGCACATGGCAGGCAAGTCAGGACGGGGGAGTGGCGGTGGCAAGGGCGGCGCGGGCAAGAGCCTGGTGCGCGCCTCGTTGGCCATTCATGAGCCGCCGATCGGCCAGAGCACCACGCCGGGCGGGCTGATCAAGAACTTCACCTTCGAGTTCAATCCGTCCCAACTCGCGCTCAGCCGGCGCGCGCAGTGGAAGACGACCCCGACTGCCGCGGTGCGCGACGGGGCCGTCCCGGAGTTCATGGGGCCCGAGCCCCGGGAGCTGACGGTGGAGATCTTCCTGGATGCCTCCGGCGAGCCGGGCAGCAACTCGGTACTGAAGCAGGTGGAGGCCCTCTTCTCCTGCTGTGAGGTGACCACGAAGAGCATCGCCGCCAAGCAGCCCTCCACCCCCTGGGTGGTCTTCCAGTGGGGGTCCTTCTCGACGGCGCGCTTCACGGCGTACGTCTCCTCCGTGGACGCCACCTACTCACTGTTCAGCACGACAGGCATCCCGGTCCGGGCCACCTGCCAGGTGCGGCTGCACGAGATCCCCAGCAAGACCAAGGGACAGAACCCGACCTCCGGCGCGCTCACCGCGCAGCGCGTGCACCGCGTCGTCGCGGGCGACACGCTGCAGTCGCTGGCATGGCGGGAGTACGGCGACGCGAACGTCTGGCGGGCGATCGCCGAGGCCAACGGCATTGACGACCCGTCCCGGCTGCGGACCGGCACGGAAGTGGTGCTTCCGGCGGCCGAAGAAGTGAGTGTTCACTGATGGTGCAGGCGTCCTTCTCCAACGTCGTTCATGTGACGATCGGCGGCGGCAAGCTCCCGGACCACGTCGCCGACGATCTCGTCGGCGCCTGGGTCGACCTCGGGGCCGGAGTGCCCGGCGCGTTCCGGCTCACCTTCCGCGACCCGCACGGACTGCTTCTCGGCCTGCTGAAGGTGAAGTTCGGCGTCAAGGTGGTTGTGGCGCCCGTCTCGGGCAGCAAGGGCGCGGAGTCGCCGCTGCTCACCGGCGAGGTGACCGGCATGGAGACCGACTATGACGGCACCGGCACGTTCACCGTGATACGCGGATACGACCTGGGGCACCGGCTGATGCGGCAGCGCAGGGTCGCCGCGTACCGCAACCAGACCGCCGCCGACATCGCCCGCAAGCTGGCCGGGCAGAGCGGCATTCCGATCGGCAAGGTCCAGGCCACCAAGACTGTCTACGAGTTCATCAGCCAGTCGAACGTCACCGACTGGGACTTTCTCTCGCGGCTCGCCGACGAGAACGCGATGGTGATGTCGCTGGACTCCAAGGGCAAGTTCCAGTTCGTCCGGCCGGTCCCCGCGTCCGGCGCGCCGCCGACGAGCACCGACGGCGAGAAGAGTCCGTTCGTGCTGCACGCCGGCCAGGACGTGCTGCGCTGCCGGGCCGCGGTCACCTCCGCGGACCAGATCGGCAAGGTCGAGGCGCGCGGCTGGGACGTCACGACGAAGAAGGCGCTCGCGGCGACGGCGACCGCGACCAGCACTCCGGGCGTCGCCATCGGCACCACCCCCCGGGAGGCGGCCTCGGCGTTCAAGGCCGGGAAGCTGGTGGAGACCGAGACTCCGTACGACCGTCAGTCCGAGGTCAAGCACGCCGCCGAGTCGCTCGCCGACGACATCACCTCCTCCTTCGCAGAGCTGGAGGTCACGGTGCGCGGCAATCCGAAGCTGCGCCCCGGTGTGCCGGTCACGCTCCGGGATGTGGGCACCCCGTTCGAGGGCAAGTACACGGTCACCTCCGTACGGCACGTCTTCGGCGACGACAGCCACTACCAGACCTGGGTGACCGTCAGCGGCCGGCAGTGGCGTTCCCTCTACGGGCTCGCCTCCAGTGCCGGCGGCGCAGCCGCGCCGAGGCTGCCGAGTGTGGCCAACGCCCTGGTCACCGACGTACAGGACCCGCTGAAACAGGGCCGGGTGAAGCTGCGGTTCCCGTGGCTGGACGACGTGTACGTCAGCGACTGGACCCGTACCGTGCAGATGGGCGGCAGGGCAGGGGGCGGGATCTTCCCCCTGGACGTCGGCGACGAGGTGCTGGTGGCCTTCGACCGCGGAGCCCTGGACCATCCGTTCGTCATCGGCGGCCTCTACAACGGCCGGGACGTTCCGACCCCGGTCAGGGATGTGCCGCTGCACGACGGGCTGCGGAAGAAGGCGATCCGGCACACGCTGTCCGACCGGGACGGCAACCGGATGGACCTGCTCAGCCAGACGACCGGAGCCCGCAGACAAGGCGTGCGCATCGCCACCGGTGACGACCGGCTCACCATCAACCTCGACCGCACCATGACCGAGATCACGGTGGACAGCAAGGGGTCCGTCACCATCAAGGGCAGCCGGTCGGTGTCGGTGGAAGCGGGCCTGGACCTCACGCTGAGCGCGCGCCGGTCCCTGACCATCAAGAGTGGCGGGCCCCTCGACATCCAGGGCAGGGGACTGGTCAACCTCAAGTCCCTCGGCGGGGCGGTCAACGTGGACGCGCTGGGCGCCCTCAGCCTGAAGGCCGCGGGCGCGGCGACGATCACCGCGGCCGGGACCGTCCAGGTCAACGCCGCGGCGAACGTGGGCATTCGGGCCGCCACCCTCATGCTGCAGGGCGCGGTGCTGGTCAACAGCAAGCCGTACCCGATCCCGTGATGGCCGGGAAGTCCTTGAAGTCCTTGAAGTCCTTGAAGTTCGTCAGGAGAAGGAGAAGGCGGGTGGTCTGCTGATGGCCGAGCAGTTCGTCGGGTCCGGCTGGGCGTTCCCCCTGCGCATCGGACCGACCGGAGGCATCGCCCTGGTCAGCGGGGAGCGGGAGATCGAGGAGGCCATCCGGCTGGTGCTGGCCACCGCGCCGGGCGAGCGGCCGATGCGGCCCGAATTCGGCTGCGCCATCCACGATTTGGTGTTCGCACCGGTCAACGAGGCCACCGCGGGCCGCATCCAGCACGAGGTCTACGTCAGTCTCGACCGCTGGGAGCCCCGGATCGAGGTGAATGACGTCGAGGTGACCGCGGGCGGGGACCAGGGCGTCCTCTTCATCGACGTCCGCTATGGGATCCGCGGCACCAACAACCCGCGCAGCCTGGTCTTCCCCTTCTACGTCATCCCGTCCCACGACGAGCCCGGCGACGGCGACTCGGGCACCTCTCTGGAAAGCGAACGCTGATGGCACTGCCCTCCCCGAACCTCGACGACCGCCGCTTCCAGCAGTTCGTCGACGACGCCAAGCGCTATATCCAGCAGCGCGCCCCCGAGTGGACCGACCACAACGTCTCCGACCCGGGCGTCACCCTCGTGGAGACGGTCGCGCACATGGCCGACCAGATCGTCTACCGGCTGAACCGGGTGCCGGAGAAGAACCACCTGGCCTTTCTCGACCTGGTCGGCATCAAGCTGTTCCCGCCGTCGGCCGCCCGTACCGATGTCACGTTCTGGCTCTCCGCGCCGCAGGAGGAGCCGGTGCTGCTGCCTGTCGGCACCGAGGTCGCCACCCCGCGTACGGAGAGCGAGGAGGCGGTCGTCTTCGCCACCGAGCGCGAACTGACCGTCGTACCCAGCGAGTTGTTCCATGTGATGGTGCAGCGCCAGGGCGAAGCCGTCGCCGACATGACCGCCGACCTCGGCGAGGCAAAGGACGTGATGTGCTTCGCCGAGGCCCCGCGGCCCGGCGACTGCATGCTGCTCGGGCTGAGCGCCGCCGTGCCGCACTGCGCGGTGGCGCTGGGTCTGGACAGCCGGGTCGACGGTGTCGGTGTGGATCCGCGGCAGCCGCCGCTGGTGTGGGAGGCGTGGACCGAGGACGGCTGGGCCGCCTGCGAGGTCGACCGGGACGGCACCGGCGGCCTCAACCGGCCGGGCGAGGCCGTGTTGCACGTCCCCGGCGGGCATGCGCTGTCCCGCACCGGCGGGCGGGAGGCCGGCTGGCTGCGCTGCCGGGTCACCGAACCACTGCCCGGCCAGCCCTTCTACACCACGTCGCCGACCGTGCGGTCCGCCGAGGCATTCACCATCGGCGGCACCACCGGGGTCGTGCACGCCGAGACCGTGTACGACGAGACCCTCGGCGAGTCCACCGGCCTGCCCGGCCAGCGGCTGCGGCTGGCACACGCGCCCGTGGTGGGCGACAACCCGCCGGTGCTGCTCCAGACCGCCGACGACGACGGCTGGCGGGACTGGGACGTCGTGCCCCACTTCGCCGCCTCCGGCCCGCGCGACAGGCATGTCACGCTCGACGCCACGACCGGGGAGATCGCCTTCGGCCCGGCGGTGCGGGAGCCGGACGGCACCCTGCGGCAGTACGGGGTGGTACCCGGGCAGGGCGCGGTCATCCGGGCACGCGGCTACCGCATCGGCGGCGGCCGCGCCGGGAACGTGGCCCGCGGTGCGGTGCAGGTGCTGCGCAACTCTGTCCCGTACGTCTCCGAGGTCGTCAACCGGGAGGCGGCCCGCGGCGGGGTCGACGGCGAGACGGTCGAGGAGGCGAAGGCGCGGGCGCCGATCACGCTACGAGCCCAGGAGCGTGCGGTGACCCTGCGCGACTACGAAGAGCTGGCGCGCCGCGCCGCCCCGGAGACGGCCCGGATCGCCTGCCTGGAGGGCGAGGAGAGCGAACACGGGGCGTACGCGGTACGGGTGCTGGTGGTCCCACAGGCGGTACCCGACCCCGGCGGGCGACTGCGTTTCGAGCAACTGGTCCCCGGTGACGCCCTGTTGCGGCGCATCACCCGCCATCTCGACGACCGGAGACTCATCGGGACGCGGCTGGCGGTGGGCCCGCCCTTCTACCAGGGCGTAACCGTCGTCGCCACCGTGCACGCCTTCCGCGGTGTGGATGCCGACCGGGTGCGGCAGCAGGCGCACGACGCCCTCTATCGCCACCTCGACCCGCTGACCGGCGGCGCCGACGGTACGGGCTGGCCCTTCGGCCGCCGGGTCCAGGCGGGCGAGATCTTCGCGGTGCTGCAGCGCGTGGCCGGCGTGGAGCTGGTCGACGAGGTCCGGCTGCACCCGGCGGACCCGCTGACCGGCAAACGCGGCGAGGCCACGGACCGTATCGACCTCGAACCGCCCGCGCTGGTGTTCTCCTTCGACCACCGGGTGCGTGTGATCGGAGACGACGCATGAGCATGAGGGGATCCATCGACGGGCTGAAGTCCTCCGCGCCCCTCGGCGAGATGCTGCCCGCGGTCTTCGCCGACGACTATCTGGCGCAGCACTTCGTCGCCGGTCTTGACGAAGTTGTCGCTCCGATCCTGAACGTCCTGGACTGCCTGGACTCCTACTTCACTCCGGCGCTGGCCCCGGTGGATTTCACCCGCTGGCTCGGCGGCTGGGTCGGCGCCGAGACCGACGGCACGGAACCGGAGGACCGGCTGCGCGCGGCCGTCTCCGCCGCCGCGTATCTGCACCGGGTACGAGGCACCCGGCGCGGCCTGGCGGAGGCGATCCGGCTGACCTTCGGCGTGGAACCGGAGATCAGCGAGAGCGGGGCCGCCGAGTGGAACTCCCGGCCGCTCGGCCCGGTCCCCGGCGAACGCCGCCCGCGGCTGCACGTGGCGCTGCGGCTGCCCGCCCCGACCCCTGCGGACGAACACCGGCTCGACAGCCTCGTGGCGGCGGCCCGCCCTGCCCATATGCCCTACACGGTCCAGGTGACCGCCGCGGAAAGGAACCCCGAGAGATGACCAGCCAGACCCCCGCAAGCGGTTCCCGGAGGGACGGGACCCCGAGCTGCGCCGAGTGCGGCACCCGGGCGGCACCCGGACAGTTTTTCTGCGACTCCTGCGGCGCGGTGCTGAGCTGGGCCCGTCGCGCAGGCGCACGTGGCAGGGCGACCGGCACCACCCCGGCCCGCGGGACGGGCGACCGGCCCGGTACGGGAGCCGGGGAGGCCGGGCCGGCGTCCGGGCAGCCCGCTTCCCCGGCCGGTGGCGACCCGGCGGGCGCGACGTCTGCCGGTCACGTCGACGGCGGTGCGACTTCCGCAGGCCGGGGCGGGGCTCGGCCCGGGCCGCAAACCCCGCCCCACACAGCGGATGCCGCCCGCTCGCCGGTCCCGGGGCAGGCCCCCGGGCCGCGCGGCGACTCCGATGGCGCGAGCCCGTCCGGGTCCGGGTCCGACTCCGGGTCCGTCGGGCAAGGTGCGCCCGAGCCGGGCACGCCCGAGCCGGGCACGACCGACGTGGACGAGACCGCCACAGCGCCACTGCCCTCCGCGTCCCGTGCGGCCCCCGCTGCCGCCCCGGACGACACGGCCGCACGGGCCCGGTCCCTGCTCGTGCCGGTCGCCGATCCCGAACCCCGGGAGCCGGCGGCCCCGTCCGTGGCGGCCGTACTGCCGGGTCGCCCGGTCGCGGACCGCCCGCAGGTCCGCACCCCGGGCCGGGAGCCCGGCTCCGAGGGTGGTGCGCCCTGCCGCTGGTGCGCCACACCCAACCGGCCGGACCGGCATTTCTGCGTCCTGTGCGCCATGCCGCTGTCCGGCGGTGTCGCGGTCCCCGGGGGGCGCCGTCCCTGGTGGCGCCGCATGCTGGACTTCCGTAACCGGGAGGCTCCTTGGGCAGGCGACCGGCCGCGCCTGCGGCGAGGGTTCGGGTACCTCATGACCTGGGTGCTCTGGGCATTGGTGCTGGCCCTGCTGATCACCGGCATCGTCTACGCCGACAACGCCTACAACGCCGTCCGCGATCACTTCGCCAAACGCACCCCGGTCGGACCGGACACCGTCGCGGCCTCGCGGTCCTACCCGGCGCACGAGCCTCAACTCACGTTCGACAAGCTGAACAACACGTGGTGGGGCCCGGGGATCACCCAGTCCGGCGCGGGGGAATGGGTCGAAGCCCGCTTCAACCAGCCCACCCGGCTGCTCGACGTCATCATCACCCCAGGCGTCTCCACCCGCGCCGACAAGCTGTCCCAGTCGGCCCTCCCGCACCGTATCGAGGCGGTGATCACCACCTCCGACGGCAAGAAGGCCACCCGCCACCTCACGCTCGACCAGGGCGCCGGAGGCCAGCGCCGTACCTTCAAGGTCGGCGAGGTCACCGCGGTGCGCTTCATCCTGCGCTCGGCCTACGGCGCCTCCTCCGAGAAACAAGTCGCCATCGCCGAGATCGAGTTCTTCGGCCCCTCGAACGCCAGCCGGTCCTAGATGGCCCTCCGATGTACCGGAGTTGGCTTTCCAATGGATCAACAGCGGCGGAAATAGCGGGAGTTGAAAAGTGAACCCTTGTCCGTCCCGCCACTGGTTACCTTGATCCCGTGCGGACTCAGCGACAGCCGGGGAACGACCGGACCGGCGACTCTCAGCAGGCCCAGGCGCCCCTCGTCACCAGGCCGCCCGCAAGAAGTCACTGCATCCGAGCCCGCGCCCGCTCCCGCGCCGCGCCCCGCTCCCGCGCCCAAGCTCGCCGGCGAACGCGCCCTCGGCTTCGGCATGATCGAGAACCCGCCGAACTTCGTCCCACTGCTGGAGCAGCTGCGCACCCGCCTCGGCCAGGGCCGGAACCGGGCCCTGGCTGACAAGCTGCTGCCCCGGCAGCAGCTCGAGGACCGCAATGACAACGTGCAGCGGCTGCTGACCATCCTGGACCGGGACGGCTCCACCGGACTGCTGTCCAGCGCCATGGACGGCGGAGTCACCGTTGAGCTGTTCGACGGCCGCAACACCCCGTACTGGGCGCTGTTCAAGGTGAGCCGCGTGGCCGACGGCGTGGCCGCGAGCGACGCGAACGACGGGCGGGACATGGAGTACATCACCTCGGCCGTCGCGCAGCAGGCCGGCTCCCACGACAAGGGCTCCGCGACCGGCGCCGAGGGCATCCTCGCCGGATCGGGCCAACCTCTGAGCGGGTCCGGTCAGTTCAGAGGTGCCGGCGGCGCCGCCGGCCTCACCTACGCGTCCGGCAGCTCGCGCCGCAACGGCACCGTGAGCCGCCGCCAACTCGGCATGAAGACCGTGGCGGACAGCTCCGCGAAGTCGACCAAGGTGCACATGCCGCTCAGGGCGAGCCTCGAACTGTACAAGGGCAACACCCGGTTGGAGCTCGTCCAGATGAGCAGTCTGACGCTGACCCACCGCATCCTGCGCAAGGATCTGGAGGCGCTCTCCCGGGTGCAGCTCCCGGCGGACGACCTGCGGCTCGCCACGCAGGGCCGTCGCGAAGGCGACGGGGTCCCGCTCGGCTCCTGGCGGGAGGCCGGTGTGCGGCTGCCGATGGAGGCGCAGGTCAACGGGTTCCAAGGGGTCCAGCAGGTCAGGTGGTTGGTGGACTCCGCGGTCAAGCAGGCGGGCGGCAAAGACCGGTTCTTCACCCAGGGCCAGTCCGCCGCGTATGCCCTGAACGAGGCGGTGTCCACCGAGTGGTTGATCGCCGCGCTGCCGCTGCTCACCACCGCCGGGGCCGACCTGCCGCCGGTGCACGCCACCGGGGATTTCGGCCAGGACATGCAGGCCTCCGTGCACGCGCGGCTGCGCAACGGGCGGGTGCTGGGCCTCGGAGACAAGATGACCTTCGAGACCATCGGCCAGAGCCATCTGGACGCGGCCCGTCCCACCCAGCAGGACGGCCAGAGCTCCGCCGACCGGGGCAGGTCCGCCCGCCCGCTGTTCGGCGCGGGGGTGCTCAACGCCGACGAGTTCCGCCTCAACCAGCTGATGGGCAACACGGGCGGCTCCGGCGGCATGACCGACGCCGCGGCGAACGCCGCCGGCTCGATGCCGGTGCACAAGCCGAAGATGAAGTCGGTCCTGGTCCAGTTCACGCTGGACGTCAGGGTGGTGGCCACTGTGAGCAGCAGGGTCAAGGTCCCGGGCCGGAGCCGCACGACCGCCACGGCGGTGAAGGAGACGACGCCGGCGCAGCCGGTGGTGATCCGGATGCCGGAGCCCGTCGTCCGCCGCATGCTGGCCGCGCAGGGCGACCGGCTCAAGGACGACGGCAACCACTTGGGCCTGGCCACACCTCCGCCCGCCACCTAAGGCGTGCACCGCACGTCGTTTGGAAGGCTTCCCGGCCCCGGCAGGTGGGCTCAGTAGTAATCGACGAGCATGGGGGAGGCGTGCGTCAGCTCCGCCTCCTCCGCCCGCCGTTGCGCCTTGAGTCGTTCGTAGGCCGTTCCCAACTTCCCGCGCACCTGGTTGTGGAGGCTGGTGAACTCCGACTCGGTGATGGTGCCGCGGTCCGCATCCATGATCTGCCGGTGTACGGTTCCGGTCACCGAGCGTGCACTGTTCACTTCGGAGCTGCGGGTGCCTCTGCGCGGGGTTTCGACGACGTCGATTTCGAAGCTGATCCAGTCCGCCTTGTTGTACGGCCCGCCCGGTATGTCGAGCGAGTCGACCTCCGTCGGCTCGACGATCGCGTTGACCGTCAGCCGGATCGCGTAGCCGAGCCCGAGCAGGCTCGGCCGGAAGTCCCGCAACGCGGTCTCCATGGCCAGCTGTTCCGTGTTGACCGCGTTGGTGCCGACCACCAGGTTCTGGAATTCGGTGGGTCCGTTGTCGCCGTCGCCTATGAGGTGACACCACTCGTGCGAGGCAAGCCGCCGCCCGCTGCGGCCGCGGCGGCCGGTCTGCGGCATCGTCGCGTGCGCGGCGAAACCGCCCATCGCCCGTGCGGTGTCGCGCCCGGCGGTCGCCCGGTCCACCGTCGGCGGCTTGGAGACCCTGACCTGCGAGCGCGTCATCCCTCGCCGCGCCGCGCTCGCGGCCAGGAGGTCGAAGTCGCGCCCGCTCAGGAAGCGGCGGTCGTACTTGGCCGTTCCGTCTTGGTGGGTGAAGTTCTCGTCGACGATGTTGCGCGTGTAGAAGAGGAACGGCTGACTGGGGTGGCTGGGCAGCAGCACCACATCGTCGTCGGCGGCGCTGATGTGGGTGTCCTCCGTCAGTTCCCGCTCCACGGCCAGGTCGGCGAGGGCGTCGACGTCCATGCCGCCGTTGTACGCCGGGTTGACAGCCCAGTAGTCCCCGAACCGGAAGGTCCGTCCCATCGACCGGCCGCCCGACCCCTTGGGGGCCATGCTGACGATGCTGAAGGGCTGCCCGGCGTCGATCAGTGTGGAACTGCGCGGGCTGTTGACGAGCTCCACGCGGTAGATGAAGAACGAGGTCTGGTACTCGACCTGCCAGCTCTGCTGAAGGGTCCCGCCTCTTCGGGTCGCCGACGCCCTGGGCAGCGAGGCGGTGCGGTCGACACGCAGCGCGTCCATCCGATAGCCCTGGTGAGGGCCGGCGTAGGCGAATTCCGGTACCTGTACGAGCTTCCCGTCTTCGTCGAACTCCTCGTTAGGGACCCACATCGCGACGAGGTCCATGATCTGGTCGCGCTGTTCCAGCTGCTCCTCCGCGGTCGCGGGGAGCGGCGCGGCGCGCCGGGGCATGCGCTGCACCGCGGCTCCCGGCCCTCCCGCGTGCGTGTGTCCCGCGTGCTCCGCGTGTGCGTGCCCCGCGGGTGCGGACGGGGCACTGCCCAGGACGCGCATGGCCTGTTCCTCGGCCTCGCGCTCGAAGCGGTCGCCCGGGTCGGAGACGCGCAACCCATCCCCCCGGTCGGTGCCCGCGACCGGGCCCGAGCGCTGCTGGATGACATGGGTCAACTCGTGGGCGAGCGTGTGCCGGTCGGCGCCGCCCTCGCCGATGACCACATGGCTGCCGGAGGTGTATGCGCGGGCGCCGAGTTCGGCCGCGGACTCCCGCGCCGCACCGTCGGTGTGCAGACGTACGTCGGAGAAGTCCGCCCCGAAGCGGGCCTCCATGTCGGTGCGGGTCGAGGTGTCGAGCGGCCGGCCAGGACCGCGCAGCACGTTGTGCACCGACCGCTGAACGGCCGTGTCCGCCGCCCCGTCGTCCGCCGTACGCTCCCGCTGGACGGCCTGCCCCACGGCGGCGTTCCCGGCGAGCCGCTGCAGGCCGAGCAGGCCCGCCGGATCCGAGGATCCCAGCCGACCCGGAGCCGGCAGTCGACCGTCGGAGGAGGGGAGCGCGCGCCGCGCCGGGGGGACACCGCCGTGGTCCTGCTCACGCTCGTGCGAGGGACGCTGTGCCGTCATCAGCCCTCCCGGCCTGTCCGGACAAGAAGAGTCCATGGTCGGGGCTGGTGCCCGCCGGGTGGAGGGCCCTTCGGCCAGGAATTCGGGCAAACGCGAAGCGGCGACCGGTGCTTGGCGGTACGAGGCCCAGCAGCGAGAGGGGGAGCGGGCCCGGCACCGTGAAGCACCGGTGAAAAACCTGTGGAGGCAGTGTCAGTGGAGGCGTTTATGCTGCACCGGACGATCACGCGGGATCAGGGGAGGGCGCGGCATGTTGGGCAAGCTGTTCAGAAGGGGGCCGGAGAGACCGGCGGCGGTTCCGCACGCCCTTCCCGTCCCGCCCAGGCAGAAGAACGGGATGTACACGCTGCGCGCGCTCGGGGACACGCGGGTGGTCGCGCTGGTGGAGGCGGCCGACGCGGGTGACTGGGAGGCGGTCAAGGCGGCGCTGGCCCCCTTCGATCTCGGCCGCGACCACCAGGTCCTGGGCGAGCTCGCCGACTTGGACGGTGTGCAGGACTGGATCGGCCGGGCCGTCGAGGAGGACGAGAAGCACCGGGCGACCGCCCTGCTGATATCCGGGACGCGCCACATCAGCTGGGGCTGGGAAGCCCGCACCGCCGCGCGTGCCGTGAACGTCACGCAGGAGCAGTGGCGGGTCTTCCACGAGCGGCTCCACATCGCCGAGGAGCAGCTGCTCAAGGCCGCCGCGTTGCGGCCGGAATGGGTCACGCCGTGGCGCCGCCTCCTCACCTCCGGTCGTGGCATGTCGCTGAGCCCCGCCATCAAGGAATCCCGGCTCGACGCCGCCCTGCGCCGTGACCCACTCGACCTGGAGACCCACATCGAGTGGGTGTCGCAGTCGCAGCCCCGTTGGGGCGGCGAGCCCGGCCAGGCCCTGGCGTTCTCCCGCGAGGCGTTCGCTCGCGCCCCGCAGGGGCACCGGCTCGGCTGCGTGATCGCCATGGCGCACATCGAGGACTGGGTGGAGTCGGACAGCGGCGACTGCCTCGTGACCCCCGAGATCCAGCAGGAGTTGCGGGACGCCGCCGACCACAGCATCCTCCATCCCGCCTACGAGTGGCGCCCGGGCTGGCAGCACGACTTCAACATCTTCGCCATGGCCCTGTCGCTGGCCGGTGAGTGCCACACGGTCAAGCGCGTCTTCCGAACGCTGGACGGCGCCTACACCAAGTGGCCCTGGACCTACTGCGCGGAGCCCGAGAAGCAATTTGCCCGCCACCACCGCCGCGCCTGAGCACCCGCCGGCCCCGATCCCACCCACCCGCCCGGCCAGCACCGTCGCGCCGAGCACCTGCCGGCCCGCCACCCGTCGCCCCTCCCACCCCGGACTGCCCGATGACTCTGCCCGACACCGCCGTCGACCCGGCCGGCGCCGACCGCACCTTCCAGGTGGATCTGCGCGGCCTCGTCGACCTCCTCTCCCACCACCTCTACTCCAGCCCTCGTGTCTACCTGCGCGAACTGATGCAGAACGCGGTGGACGCGCTGACCGCCCGGCGCGGCCTCGAACCTGCCGCGCCCGTCGACGCCTTCGGCATCCGCCTGTACGCCGACGGTTCGGTGGTACGCGTCGAGGACGACGGCGTCGGTCTCACCGAGGCCGACGTGCACACCTTCCTCGCCACGATCGGCCGCAGCAGCAAGCGCGCCGAGATGGTCGCCGAGCAACGCGGGGACTTCATCGGCCAGTTCGGAATCGGCCTGCTCTCCTGCTTCCTGGTCGCGGACGAGATCCACGTGCTGAGCCGCTCCGCCGGCATTCCCGACGCCCCCGCCGTGGAGTGGCGGGGACGCGGCGACGGCAGTTACACCGTCCGCACCCTGCCCGCCTCCGCCCGCCCCCGGCCCGGCACCACCGTCACGCTGACGCCGCGAGCCGACGCGGGCGAGTGGACCCGCCCGGAGCAGGTTCACGTGCTGGCCCGGCACTTCGGCTCCCTGCTGCGCCACCCGCTGACCTTCGACGACGGCACGGGAGGCCCGGGCGCGTCCATCAACCCCGAGCCGGCACCCTGGGCGCGTACGTACCCCACGCCGGGAGCCCGATCCCGTGCGCTAACCGCGTACGGCGAGGGGGTCTTCGGGTTCACGCCGCTGGACACCATCGAGCTGGACCTGCCGGCCGTGGGCCTGAAGGGCATCGCATGCGTACTGCCCGAGACGGTGCCGGCCGGACGCCGTCACGGCCACCGCGTGCACGTCAAGGGCATGCTGTTGTCCGAGCAGGCCGAGGAGATCCTGCCCGAGTGGGCCTTCTTCGTCCGCTGCGTCGTCGACGCCGAGAGCCTGCGCCCGACAGCGTCCCGTGAGTCCCTCTACGAGGACGACACGCTCGCCGCCGTACGCGACGCCCTCGCCGAGCGGCTGCGCGCGTGGATCGCCCGGGCCGCCGCCAGCGACCCGGACCTGCTTGCCCGCTTCCTCCAGGCCCACCATCTGGCCGTGAAGTCGCTCGCGGTGCACGACGACGAGATCCTGCGGATGCTGCTGCCCTGGCTGCCGTTCGAGACCACCGACGGGCACTGCACCCTCGACGAGTTCGCGCGCACCCACCGCACCGTGCTCGTGACGTCCAGCGTGGAGGAGTTCCGGCAGGTCGCGGCGATCGCCTCGGCCGCCGGGCTCGGCGTCGTCAACGGCGGCTACACCTACGACCGCGAGCTGGTCCACCGGCTGCCCGAGATCAGGCCCGAGGTCAGCGTCGCCGACCTCGACCCGGCGACCCTCACCGCCCACCTCGACCCCGTCGACCGGGAGACGGAACTGGCCGCCGCGGCCTACCTTGCCCTGGCCCGCGACGCCCTCGCCGTCTTCGACTGTGACGTCGCGCTGCGGACCTTCCAGCCCGCCTCCGCACCCGCCCTCCTGGTGGACAGCCGCGAGGCCCGGCACGAGCGCACCCGCTCCCAGCTCGCCCGTGAGCAGGAGGGCGGCCTGTGGGGCGACATCCTCGGCGCCCTGCGGCAAGAGGCACCGCGGGCCCAGTTGATCCTCAACCAGCTCAACCCACTGGTCCGCGCCGCCGTCGCCATCGACGAGCCCGAGCTGGCCCGCACCAGCGCCGAAGCCCTCTACGGGCAGGCCGCGATGCTGTCCCGGCGCCCGCTGAGGCCCTCCGAATCGAGCCTCATCAACCGCTCCTTCCTCGACCTTCTCGCCCACGCCCTGCGCAAGGACAGCTGACGATGCCGACCACACCCCAGACCACCGACGAGCTGTTCCAGGCGCTCCAGGAGAACGACGGGCGTCCCTACGGCCGCACCCGCACGGTCACCGCCGAGGAACTCGTCGACGCCGCCGAGCAGTTCGCGGAGCCCGTCGTGCTCGTCCACGCGCTCTTCGAACTCCAGGAGGCGTACACCTACGGCTCCGAACCCCGGAAGTCGCCCGTCGTCTTCGCCCGTCTGCTCACCCTCTTCGACGAGCAGCCCGACGTCTTCGACGAGCGCCTGCGCCACATGCTGTTCTGGCGGTTCAAGTGGGTGGCCAACGCGCTGCGCGCGCTGCCCGAGATACCGCTGGCCAGCCTGCACCAGTGGACGAAGGAGATGCGCGACCGGTACGAGAAGGCCGACCTCGGGCTCCAGCCCTACTACGGACAGGCGTACCAGCTTGCCGCCCACGTCGGCGAGGACACCACCCTCGCCTACGAGCAGTGGGCGGGCCGCAGCCGCACCAGGCTCAGTGACTGCGAGGCCTGCGAGATCTGCGAGCGCGCCCAGTACCACCTCACGGCGGGCGACGACGAGCGCGCGCTCAGCGCCTGGGAGCCCGTCCTGGCCGGGAAGGAGTCCTGCCAGGAGGAGCCGGCTCGCTCCGTCTCGTACGCGCTGTTGCCCCTGCTGCGCACCGGCCGCACCGACCGGGCCCGCGAACTGCACCTCGCCGGCTACCGCAGCTGCCGCCGCAAGGCCTCGATGTCCCAGGAGGTCGGCCGGCACCTGGAGTTCTGCGCGCTGACCGGCAACGAGGCACGCGGCCTGGAACTGCTCGCCGAGAACCGGAACCTGTTCGACGAGGTCGACTCGCCGCTGGACGCGCTCGGCTTCCTCACCGGCGTGGAGGTCCTCCTCCAGCGCGTCGAGCTCCTCGGCCACGGCGAACTGCCCGCCGCCGGGTATGCGGGCCGCACCTGGACGGTGGCCGGCCTGCGCGCCGAGGTGCGCGGCCGCGCCGACGACCTCGCCGCCCGCTTCGACGCCCGCAACGGAACCACGGCCCACACCGACCGCCGCAGGGCCCGCCTCGAGAGTGCCCCGCTCCTGGAGGCGCTGGAACTGACCCTGCGCCCCCGCAGCCTCGACGACGTGGCCCCGGCGGCACCGGTTGCCGCGCCCGCTGCCCGTGCAGGCGCCGCCGTCCCCGACACGCTGTCCGAACTCATCCTCCAAGCCAGGACGTTGGACGAGCAGGGGCACCCGGACGCACACGCCTGCTGGGCGCGGCTGCGCACGCTCACGGCCGCCCGCGACTACACCCACACTGACGATCCGGCCGTGGGCCCGCTCGTGCGGCTGCGCGCGGACCTGCTGGCCGAAGAGGCGAACCGGGCGGGCGAGAAGGACGAGTTCACCGACGCCGCCGCCCTCCACGAGGAGGCCGCGGCCCTGTACGACGACGCCGGGGAGCCGGGTCACGCAGCGCTCTCCCGTGCCTGCGCCCTGCTCGCCATCGCCGAGATTCCGGCGGAGGGCGCCGACGGAGCCGAGGCGAAGGCCGCCGCGCTGACTGCCGCACACGCGTCCCTGGTCCGCCTCCACGAGGACACCCCCGGCCTCGCTCCGTACCAGGAGGCCCGCCTGCTGCGGCTGCGGGTGACCGCGCTCGCCCTGCGCCTGCAGACCTCGGGCAGCGAGGATCAGGTCGCGCCGGTGTTCGCCGAGGTGGACCAGTTGCACGTGTTCGCCACCCGGCACGACATCGCCGGGCAGATCTCCGGCGCCCTGCTGCTGCGGGCCAGCACCTACGCCCTCTCCGGCGACCTGCCCGCCGCGGTCACCGAGATCGACGCCCTGCTCGACCGGTTGAAGGCGCACGGCCCCGCCTGGCACCTGCCCCGCACGCTCGGACTGCGCGGCCGGTTCCAGTTCGGCCTCCGGGACGCGCAGGCCGCGTACGCGGACCTCGCCGAGGGCTTGCGGCTGGCCGCAGACTGGCCGGCCGAGACCGCCGACACCACCCGCCTTCACGGTGATCTGGCCGAGGCCTGCATGCACCTGGGCCGCCCCGACGAGGCACTGCGGCACCTGACGCGCTCCGCGGAGGCGGACCTTCGCCGCGGCAGCCGGACCGATGCGTTCTGCACCTACAGCAACGCGGCCCGGCTCAGCCTCGACCTGGGCCGTGTCGAGGACTGCATCGCTCTGATCGACTCCCTTCTGGCCGAACCGGACGTCGCCGCCGGAGAGTTGGACGACCGGCTCGTCGCTCAGCTGCGCCTGACCCGCGCCCGCGCGCTGCACGCGGGGGAGGACCTCAAGGCGGCCACGGCGGAGTTCGTCACCCTGGCGGGCGAGTCGTCCGGCTGGGACGACGACCCGGGGAGCCACGCCATGATCGCCGCGGAGACCGCCGTACTCCTCGGCGAGTCCGGCGAATTCGGTCGGGCCCGCGAAGTCGCGGACCAGGCACTCGCCGCCCACGCACAGGCCCCGCGTTACGAGCAGCTCAGCAACTGCCTGCGCGAACTCGCCCGTCTCCAGGCCCAGCAGCAGGGCTCCGACGGCCTGGCCGACGCCCTCGCCTTCCTCGCCGACGCGGGCCGGATCGCCGACGAGGCCCGCGCTGCCGAATACGAGGCCCAGGGCCGTGCCCTGGACACGGCACTGGCCTACGAACACGGGAGAGTCAACGCCTACGCAGGCGAGTACGAGGACGCACTGGCCGCCCTGGAGAAGGCCCTTGCCCTGCTCGGTGAGCCGGGACGGGAGGGCGAAGGCGCCGGCGAGTGGGCCGAGTGCGTCCGCCTGGCGGGCGCCGTGGAGGGCCTCTACCTGGAACGCCCCGCTCCCGCCCTCACCCGCCTCGACGCTGCGGTCTCCCGCCTGACCGCCCTGGGCCACACCGAGGAGACCGAGCCGCTGATCTCCTTGGCGGCCCGGCTGCGCGACGAGGAGTGACGCGGCGGTGCCGGGGCGACAGCCCGCCCCGGCACCGCCGCCCACATCTCCGGACAGGACCTAGGCCCGGGAGGTGTCTACCATCGCGGCGAGTACGGACTGCCAGTCCTCCCCGGGCTGTTCACGCAGTGCGGTGGCCAGCCGGTCCGCGCGGTAGAGCCAGGGGTGGTCGAGGTCCGGATGCGCCCGCTCGGCGAGCTGGATCTCACTGTCGCTGCCGAGGAGCGTACGCAGCTCGGCGGCGAGGTCCTGCCACGCGACGTGACCGCTCAGGGCGTTGGCCACTCCGTGGACGGGCGTGTCCAGGCAGGCGGTCACGGCACGCGCCAGGGCAGCCGCGTGGACCCACGGGGCGCCGTACCAGTCGCGCCCGGCTGTGCCGGGGCGTGGGAGGGTGATCGGCTCTCCGGCGAGGGCAGCCTGATAGAGCAACCCGGTCGCGCCCCAGCGCAGCTGGTCGCGCAGGCGGTCGTGCGGACCCCACACGATGGGCGAGCGTACGACGCTGGCCCCGCCCCGGCCCCCGGTGCCCGCCGCCCGCATCAGCAGCTGTTCGCAGTCGAGCTTCGCCTGTCCATAAGCGCTCAACGGCTGTCGGGAAGCCGACTCCTCGGCCACCCACTCCTCCGTCGGGCGTCCGTAGGCATCCACGCTGCTGACGAAGACGAACGGGCCGCCGCGCCAGGCGTCGACCATTGCTTGCATCGCCGCCACGTCCACCTCGGGCCGGGTGAAGGTGCAAGCGGCGTGGATCACCGCGTCCGCACTCTCCACCGCGGCGCGCAGGCCGTCCAGGTCGGTCAGATCACCCTCGACGACATCCACGCCGTCCCCGGCCACCAGATGTGCCGACTCGGGACGGGCCAGCGCCAGCACCGGCCTGCCCTGGACGGCGAGTTCACGCAGGAGGAACGCGCCGACGCCGCCCGTGCCGCCGGTCACCAGCACGGTGCCCTCGCGTGCCCGCCGGCCAGGTGACACCGGCGGAGCCGTCGAGGCCGCCGCCGCGCGTTCCGTCTCACGCGCGTCGAGCAGCGCGGCGAGTGCGCGCGGTGTCCGGTTCTGCATCACATCGAGACCGGTCAGCGGCAGCTTGAGCCCGGTGCGCAAGCGCTCGGCAAGCTGCACGGCGATCAGGGAGTGGCCACCGAGGACGAAGAAGTCGTCGTCCGGCGCCGGGGTCCGGCCAAGCAAAGCGGCGAACGCCGCCGTAACCGCCCGCGCACGGTCCCCGCGCAGGGCGGAGGCTGATGCCGCGCCGGGCAGCCGGCCGGCGTCCAGTGCGCCGTCCGCGCTCCGCGGCATCGCGTCCAGCAGCGTCACCGTGGCCGGGACGAGTTCCCGGGCGAGGACGGACCGGAGATGGGCTCGCAACTCGGCGGGCGAGGGGCCCCCGGTCTCCCGCAGGACGGCGTAGGCGATGAGCGGTCCGGTCGCCGGCTGCGGCACGGCCGCATCGCTCACCTGCGGATGCATCCGCAGCCGGGTCTCGGCCGGATGGCAGTCGTCGTCGGCCGGGACCGCCCACGGGCGGCCGGGCAGCCGTGACAGGGTCAGCTCCGGGTCGACGGCGACCGCGGCCAGCAGGTCGGCGAAGGCGTCTGCCAGCTGGTCTCCCGCCTCCGTCGCCAGCGCTGCCTGACCGTACTGGACCAGGCAGGCGGGCTCGTCGGTGTCCATGAGGCCGAACGACAGGTCGAACTTGGCTTCGCCGAGGCCGACTTCGACGGGCTCGGCGATCGTTCCGGGCAGCGGGAGCGCCGTGGGCGCCCGCAGCACGTCCGCGGTGACCCGTACCAGCGGCGTGCCGTCGGCGTCACGCGCGGCAGCGCCGAGCCGCTCCAGGATCAGGTCGAAGGGAACGTCCCGGTGCTCCTGGGCCTCCAGCAGCGCGTCCCGCACCCGGTCCACAAGGATCCCGAACTCCGGGTCGCCGGACAGGTTCACACGTACCGGAAGGGTGTTGACGCACAGTCCGACGAGACCGCGCATGGCCGCCCCCTCGCGGTGGGTGCCGGCGCAGCCGATGATCAGGTCGTCCTCGCCGGTGAACCGCTGCAGCGCGGCGAAGGCGGCGGCGAGGGACACTGTGAAGAGGGTGGCCCGGTGCTGCCTGCCCAGCTCGCGCAGTGCAGGCAGCACCGAGGCGTCGAGCTTCGCGGTGCGGGCGACGGCCGGCCGCGTGCCGAGGTCGGCGGAAGGGTGCGCGGGCCGGGGCAGCCGCAGCGGTACGGCTCCGGCGAGCCGGCGCGTCCAGTGACCCAGTCCTTCATCGAGGCGGCCGGCCGCCGCGTGCTCGCGGCGCGCGAAGTCCGTGTACTGCGGCGGCTCCGGCTGTTCGTGAGGGCGTCCGTCCACTGCTGCTGCGTACAGCTGCGTCAGTTCGCCGGCGACGGTCTCCAGCGACCCGCCGTCGATGGTGATGTGGTGGAAGGTCAGCAGCACGGTGTGGTCCTGGGGGCCGTGCCGCAGCACCAGGGCGCGCGGCAGGGGCCCCGCAGCCAGGTCGAACGGACGGCGCGCCTCCGCGGCGAGCGCCTGCGCGCCGTCGCCGTCGGCCTCCACCACCGGCACGGCGATCGTGTCGGGCGCGGGGAGCGTCTCCTGGTACGGCTCGTCGCCGCGCTGACCGTATCGGGTGCGCAAGATGGCGTGGCGTCGTACGAGCGTGGTGAGTGCGACAGTGAAGGCGTCGACGTCGAACGGCCCGTGCAGCCGGGTGGCGAAGGGCACGCTGTAGAGGGAGCCTCCCTGGCCGAGGCGGTCCATCAGCCACATCCGGCGCTGGGCGTGGGACAGCGGAGCGGGACCCTGGTCGTGGACGGCTGTGGGGACCGGGGCGGCCCGGCGCGTGCCGGCGCGGGCCCGGGCCCTGCGCAGCAGTTCCTCCTGCAGCGAGGCGGAGCTGGGGGTGATGTCAGTGGCCATCGGTGTCCTCCGGCGCGTCGAGGTGGAGATCGCTGTGGTCGGCCAGCAGGGCGCGCTCGACAAGCGCGGCCTGTCCGGCCACCGTGGGGGCGGCGAAGAAGTCGGGCAGGGACAGCTCCACTCCGAGCTCCTCGCGCAGGTCGTCCGTGACGACCAGGGCGAGCAGGGAGTGACCGCCGTAGGCGAGGAAGTCGGCGTCCGGCCGGTTCACTTCGCAGCCCAGGCTGCGGCTCCACACCTCGGCGACGGCCTGCTGGAGCGGGGTCAGCGCCTCAGTGGCGTCCTCGGCGGTCGCGGTGCCGTGGAAAGCGGTGAGCGCGCGCCGGTCCACCTTGCCGGAGACCGTCAGGGGCAGCCGCTCCACGAGGGTCAGCTCGTCGGGGACCAGATGTGCGGGAAGCTGTGCGGCGAGGCGCGCCCGCAGCGTCTCGGCACGGGGGACCGGGCCGGGTGCGGCTACGACGAAGGCGGCCAGGCGGGCGTCGTCCGCCGCGGGCCGGCGGACGGTCACCGCGGCGTCGTCCACCTCCGCCTGCTCGCGCAGGATGTGCTCGACCTCGCCCGGCTCGATGCGGAATCCACGGACCTTGACCTGGTCGTCGACGCGGCCGTGAAAGTCCAGAACTCCGTCCGGGCGCACCGAGACCAGGTCGCCGGAGCGGTACAGGCGGCCCAGCGACGCATGGTCCACGAAGCGTTCGGCGGTCAGCTCCGGCCGTCCCGCGTATCCGCCTGCCAGACGGCTGCCGCCGATCCACAGCTCACCGTGTTCGCCCGGCGCGACCGGCTGCCCGGTCCCGTCCAGGACGTGTGTGACGGCGCCGGCGATCGGGCGGCCGATCGGCACCGGGCCGTCGCAGTCCGCATCGGTGACCCGGTGGGCCGTGGCGAACGTCGTCGTCTCCGTCGGCCCGTAGCCATTGACCAACTCGAGCCAGGGGAACGCGCGCAGCACCGCCCGGGCATGCTGAGCGGCCATCGCCTCGCCTCCCACCACCACCGTGCGGAGTACCGAGAACACCCGGGAGCGGCGGGCAGCCAGCTGGTGGAACAGCGCCGTGGTGAAGAACGCCACGGTCGCGCCGTGCCGCTCCACCTGCCGGGCCAGATCCTCGAAGGAGGGCCGCTCGGCGGTGCACACCACCACGGCGGCTCCGTTGGCGAGGGCCGACCACACCTCGAAGGTCGAGGCGTCGAAGGTGGTCGGCGAGTGGAACAGCACCCGGTCGCGGGCGGTGACGGTGGCGTACTGCGGAGCGGTGACCAGTTGGGCGATGCCGCCGTGGGTGACCGTCACGCCCTTGGGGAGGCCGGTGGACCCCGAGGTGAACAGGACGAGCGCCGTCGCGTCCGGGCCGGGCTCAGCCGCGGGCAGCTCCGCGCCGGTCAGCAGTGGGTCGTCGTGCAGCGTCAGGGTGGCGCCCGTGAGGGCCGCGGATTCGAGGAGCTTGCTGTCGCCGACGGTCAGTGTCGCCCCGGCGGTGGCGAGCATCGCCTCGATACGCGGACGCGGGTGCGCCGGGTCGAGCGGCACGCACGCCGCGCCCGCCCACCACAGCGCGAGCTGCGCGACGATGGTGCGGGCCGAGCGCGGCACCAGCAGCGCCACCCGGTCGCCGGGGCGGACGCCGTGGTCGTGCAGGTGTGCGGCCAGAGCGCGGGCGGAGGCGACCAGCTGCGCGTACGTCAGCGTGGTGTCGCCGTCCATCACGGCCAGGGCCTGCGGGGTCTGCTCGGCGTGCCGCGCCACCAGGGCGGGCAGGCCGGCGGCGTACGCGGACGGTGTGCGGTCAGCCGGCACGGGGCTTTCCTTCCTGTGGTCGGGGGTGTTCGCCAGGACAGTCGCCATCTCAGGCCACCCCCGGTCTGACGGCGGCGCGGCGCTTGTCGAGTACGGCGGCGACCGCCCGAAGGTCGGGCTGACGGAGCAACTCCGGTGCGCGCAGCCGGACTCCGGTCTCCTGCTCGATCATGGTCAGCAGACGCGAGGCGACGAGGGAGGTTCCGCCGGCCTCGGTGAAGTTGTCCGTCAGTCCCGCACGGGGGCTGTCCAGCAGGTCGCGGACCACCCGCAGGACCAGTCGCTCGCTCTCCGTCGCGCCGTCGTGCGCATCGCCGTTGCCGGCGGTGGCGCTGCCGACGGCGTTCGGCTGCGTGGGGGCCGCGGCCAGCTTCAGCAGGTGGGCACGGTCGACCTTGCCGTTGGCGTCGAGTGGGAAGGCGTCCAGGATCCGCACGGCCGAGGGCACAGCCTGCTCGGGCAGCCAGGCCCGTACCTCGGACAGCAACTCGTCGGCACTCGCTCCGCCGGATGCCAGGACGTACGCCACCAGGCGGGCGCTGCCGTCGGCGGAACGGGGCGCGGTGACAACCGCGCTGCGCACCGACGGGTTCTGTTCGAGCGCGGCCTCCACCTCGGCCGGTTCGATCCGTACTCCGCTGATCTTCACCTGATCGTCGAGACGGCCGAGGAACTCCAGCCTTCCGTCGTCCAGCATCCGCACCCGGTCCCCGGTGCGGTACACGCGGTCTGTGCGCCGCGCGTCGATCCCCGGGGGCGGGGCGGTGAACCGGCGTGCCGTCAGCTCCGGGTCCAGATAGCCGAGCGCCAGACACGTGCCGCCGATGCACAGTTCGCCGGCCTCACCGCGGGCGGCGACACTGCCGTCCGCCGCGGTGACGACGACCGTGGCGCCCGGGACCGGAGTTCCGATCGACGGCGCGGTCTCGTCGCCCGCGTCGTGGTCCGTGGCGCGCATGGCGTGGGTGGTGGTGACGACGGTGGCCTCGGCGGGCCCGTACGCGTTGTGCACTGTGGCGGTCACATCCGCACCCGGGCGCCGGCGCATCCGGTCGCCGCCGACAACGAGGTGACGCAGCTTCAGGTCCTGGGGCCAGGTCCGTTCCAGCACCGGTTCGGCCATCGGAGTGGCCACGACGCACACCGTCACGGCGGCGTCGCGCCACCATGCGGTGAGTTCGGCCGGGTCCCAGCGAACAGCGTCCGGAGCGGGAACCAGAGCCGCGCCGGACGTCAGACCGGCCCACAGTTCCATCACATGCGGATCGAACGCGACGCCGATCAGCAGGGACTGCCGGTCTCCGGGCGCCAGGCCGGTCTCGGTGCGGTACCAGTCCAGCAGTGCGGACAGAGCGGGTTCCGCGACGGCGACGGCCTTCGGCCGCCCGGTGGAGCCGGAGGTCAGCACGGCGTAGAAGGCTTCTTGCGGAGCCGGGCGCGCACTCGCAGCGGGCGGGGCGAAGGCCGCGACGGCCTTCGGGGCGGCGTTCGTTCCCTCTCCCGGCAGCGGCAGCGCGATCTGCTCGGCGGCCTGATGGCGGGCGGGCAGCACGGTGGGGTCGCCGATCAGACAGACCACGGCGACGTCCTCGGTGACCGCGTCGATGCGGCGCTCACCGGGGCGGGGGCCCAGCGGGAGATAGACCGCGCCGATCCGGGCGAGGGCGATCGCGGTCACGGCCAGCGCCGCCGAGCGGTCGAGGCAGACGCCGACCAGGTCGCCCGGGCGGACCCGGTCGCTCAGGGCGCGAAGGACGTCGTCGGCCGCCTCGTCCAGCTGCCGGTAGCTCCAGGTACGGGTCCCGTCGACCACGGCGGGAGCCTCGGGACTGCGACGTACCCACTTCTCGTAGCGGGAGAGCACTCCGGCGGCGGCTTCGGGGAGGGGAGTGCCGTGTACGACGCTCGGCAGGGCGCCCTGACGGCCGTTCATCAGCTCGGAGGTCTGCTCGGGGGTCTGCTCGGCGAACCGCCCGGTCATCGGCGCGGCCCCCGTCGGCGTGTCACTCAGGATCTCGGTCATCACGACTCCGTCGGCGTGGTCGTAGCGGTGTGGGCAGCAGCGGTCGGCGTGGCGAAAGCACCAAGGGCGCGCGCCTGGTCGGACAGGACCGGGTTCCGGAAGAGCAGCTGCATCGGCGGCCGTGCGCCGATGCGGGGCTCCAGCCAGGCCGCCAGCTGTGCGGCTAGCAGCGAATGCCCGCCGGTCCGGAAGAAGTGGGAGGCATCGGTGAACCGACTGTGACCCAGCACCTCGCGCCAGCCCTCGGCGAGCAGAGCCAGCGTCGGATCGGTGAATTCCGCGGGGTCGGTTTCGGCCGTGGCGCTCTCCTCGGCCGGTGCGGTGGGCTCGAGTTCGGCGGCCAGACGGGCCAGCGCCACTCGGTTCGGCTTGCCCCCGGGCAGTGTCGGCATGGCATCCAGCCGCGCCCATCGACCGGGTACGAGGGCACTCGGCAGACGTCGGCTCAGTTCGAGGTGCATCGCCTGCTCGTCCCACGGCTGCTGTCCGTCGGAGTTCTCCAGGAAGCCGACCAGGCGCGGTCCGCCGGCCGCTTCCCGGTCCAAGACGACGGCACAGGAACGTCCGCCGAGCACGGCCGATGCCGCGGCCTCCACCTCCTCCAGTTCGATGCGGTAGCCCCGCAGTTTGATCTGGTTGTCCCGGCGCCCCAGGAAGTGCAACAGCCCGTCGCGATCCCGGTAGCCGAGGTCGCCGGTGAGATAGACCCGCTCGCCGTTCAGTGCCTCGATCCGTACGAATCGGGCCGCGGTGGCCTCCGGGTTGCCGACGTACCCCTCGGCCAGACCGGCGCCGGCGATGGCCAGTTCACCGACCGCACCGGCCGGCAGTGGACGCAGCGCCGCGTCCAGGACGTGGATCCGCTCGCCGGGCAGTTCGGTGCCCAGGGGGATTTCCGCCCCGTCCGCGAGGTTCTCGCGGGTGATCTCGTACACCGTCGAGCTGATCGCCGCTTCGGTCACTCCGTAGACGTTGAACACGGAGGCGTCGGTGTCGGCGAGGAACGCGCGCATCGCGTCCGCCGGGATCCGCTCGCCGCCGAGCACCAGCAGCCTCGGCGCCCAGCGGCGCTCGCGCAGCACCGGCCGCAACTCCTCGCGGGTGGCCAGGAAGTAACTGGTCGGGAGGTTGGCGACGGTGACCCGGGCGGCGGCCAGCAGCTCGGCGAGTTCTGCTCCGGTGGGCACTTCCCGCTCCGGTACGACGAGGCAGGCACCGGCGTACAGCGAGGGCAGGACCTCTTCCAGCGCCACATCGAAGGAGGGCTGGGCGAAGAGCAGCACCCGGTCACCGGCGGCCAGGCCGAACCGCTCGGCCGCGCCGGTCAGATGGTTTTCCAGGGCCGCCCGGCCCACCGCGACGGGCTTGGGTATGCCGGTCGAACCCGAGGTGTGGATGATGTACGCCGCACCGGCCACCACATCGGCCTGCCGCGCGGCGGGGAAGGAGGCGGCGTCGATACGCGCCGTCGGCAGGTGTGCGGGCAGCGTCGCCCCCGCGTCGGCGGAGGTGAGCACCAGCGCCGGGCCGAGCCGATCGAGCAGCAGCTCCAGACGGGAGACCGGGTCGGACGGTGAGAGCGGGCAGTACACGGCTCCGGTCCGCAGACAGGCCAGCAGCGTGACCACCGAGTCGGCACCGCGCGGCAGTACGGCGGCGACCGGCTGACCGGCCGTCACACCGGCGTCCCGCATCCGCTGCGCGAGCGAGGTGACCTGCTCGTCGAGGTCGCCGTAGGTGAGCCGCCGGGCCCCGATCAGCAGCGCGGGCTGGGAGGCGTCGTGGGCGGCGGCCGGGTCGAGCGCGTCCAGGCCCTGCGCGGCCGCGTGCGGTTCGGGCGCGGGGTCGCACGCCGTCGCCGGAAGCGCGAGGTCGGCGAGCACGGTGGCGGGAGCGTCCAGGTAGGCGCGCAGCAGATCCAGGAAGCGTTCGGCGAGCAGCTTCGCCACGTCCTCGCCGAAGAGATCGGCGTCGTAGTCCCAGACCAGCGTCATGCCGGGCGCCCCGTGCCGGGGGCTCACTCCACGGCGGTCGTCGGGCAGCAGGACGACATCGAGGTCGAATCGGGTGGTGCCGGTGTTGAACCCCTCGAACAGGGTGATGTCCATGCCCGGCACCTCGATCTCGGGCAGTGCCGCGTCGTGTGCGCTGAACATGACGCTGAACAGCGGGTTGTCCGCGCCGGAGGTGTGCAGGGCCAGTGCGCGGGTCAACTCCTGGACCGGCACTTCCTGATGCGGCAGAGCGCGGATGAGGGTGTCGGTCACCTCGTCCATGGTGTCCTCCGCCGGGGCTTTCGGGTCCAGGCGAAGCCGCAGTGGGATCGTGTTGACGAACATGCCCACGGCGTCCTCGAATCCCCGCGGGCGGTTGCCGACGGCGGTGCCGACGACCATCTGGGAGCGGCCGCTGTGCCGGCGCAGGAGCTCCGCGAAGAGCCCGAGCAGTGTGGAGAACGGGGTCAGGCCGCGCTCGCGGCTGTGGGTGCGCAGCCGCTGGGTCAGATCCGCGCCGATCGACTGACGCAGCTGTCCGCCGTGGTGCCTGCGCCGGGCACCGGGCCGGGACAGGCCGGGCAACGGCATGTCGTAGGAGGCGCCGCGCAGTTCGTCGGCCCAGTACTCGAGGCTCGTCTGCCGGGCTGCGGCTCGTGCGTCGTCGGCCTGGACGTCGGCCTGGGCACGTACATGGTCCGCGTACGAGCTCGCGGGAGGCAGAGTGACCGGCTCACCGAGGACATGGGCGCGGTAGACGGTGAAGACGTCGCCCAGCAGGATCGCGAAGGAGTGCCCGTCGTGGATCAGGTGGTGCTCGACGTGGATGAGCCGGTGCTGGTCGTCGGCGAGCCGCGCCAGCGTCCAGCGCAGCAGTGGCGCCTCGTACGTGTCGAGCGGGGTCTCGGCCTCGGTGCGCAGCAGCTTGGCGAACGCGGCCTCCGGGTCGGCCTCCCCGGTCAGATCCACGCTGCGCAGGCGGGGCGCACAGGTGTCAGCGGTCCGCTGGGCCGGCATCGCGCCGGGGACGGCCACGAGTTCCAGGCGGAGTCCGGGGTGCCGGTCGAGGGCGGCGGTGAGTCCGCGGCGCAGGGCCTCGGTGTCCAGCGTCCCCCACAGGTCGAGTGAGGCGGTGAAGTTGTACGCGCGGCTGCCGGGCTGCACTTGTTCGTGCAGCCAGACGATCTCCTGCGACGAGGAGAGGGGAAGCATGGGCGATCCCTGAGGTTGTCGGGTCGGGTTCTTCGGATGCGGGTCGGGGCACGGTTGTGCTCCCACCCGGGGTTCGCAGGCCGGTCCGCGGATCGCGCGGTCCTGCCGTGCTGTGCTCGGTGGCTTCGGGGTGGTTCTGTGGCTGTGTGGCCTGAGGGTTGTGCGGTGCGCCGGCCGTGTGCGGTTCGGCGCTGTGTCCTTTCCGTGTACGACTGCGGCGTTCAGCCGACGGTGACGTCGGCTCGCTGCGGTGCGGGCAGGGTCGCGCAGAAGGCGCCGAACCCGTCCTTGGCCGTGCGGTCGTCGTGCACATGGCGGTCCCACACCATGCGGATGTGGAGTTCCGGCCCGTGGGTGACGGACACGGCGAACGGGGCGCGTACGTGCCGGCCGTCGATGTGGACCTCGCGGCCCACCACTCCGCCCAGGCTCAGCGGTGGACGGCGACGGGCGTCGTCGACGGTCAGCAGGCCGTCCAGTCGGCCCGACCACAGGGAGCCGGCCGACCGGGCGGCGTGCACGACTTCGTCGAAGGGGGTGTCCGCCCGGTCAAGATCGCCCCACCAGCCGGTGGCCGTCGCCTCCCCGCCGAAGGGGTCGTCACCGCTCGGGCCGTTGGGGGGGTCATCGGTCCCGGCGGGGAAGACGACGGTGTTGAGGAAGCAGCCGACCACGGGCGCCGCGGCGGCCGGGCGGCCGCCCCACGGATACCCGATCGGTGACACATGACCGGCCCCGTACAGGACACGGGCCGTTGCCCGACAGGCGTCGAGCAGCGCGGGGAACGGTACGCCGGAGGCCGGAGCGGGCAGCCGCAGTTCGGCGGCGCCGGTGGGCAGTGTGCCGGGGGCGAGATCCTGCGGCACGGGCAGCGCAGGGCTTTCGCGCACGGCGCGCAGCCGCCCGCCCCAATACTCCAGAGCCGCGGCCGACCCCGCGCGCTGCTCGGCCTCGAGCTGCATCTGAACCGCTTCCCGGTAGGCGGCCAGTTCCGCGGCCGCGTCGGCGGGCGCGAGTTCTCCGGGGCCGATCCCGTGGCGGTAGGCGCTACTCAGCTCCTCGACGATGCGCGCCAGCGACTGGCCGTCGCAGGCGGTGTGGTCCAGTACGACCGCGAGCACCTCTTCCTCGGCATCCGGTCCGTCCTCGGCCAGGTAGAGCCGCAGCGGCGAGCCCTGCGCGGTCCAGGCGCTCAGGGCACGGCGCACGGCGCCGGCCGCGTCCTCGCCGGGCGCGCGAACGAGGCGTTCCACCGGCACGTCCGGCTCCGCCAGGCGAAGCGCGGGGGTGCCGCGGAGCACCTCCGGGAGGGCGCGCAGTACCGGGTGCCGGGCGGCCAGATGGTTCGCGGCCGCTCGCAGCCGTACCGGATCCACGGTGCCGCGGGGGAAGGCGAAGAACATCGGAACGATGTCCGGCCGTCCGGCGGGGTCCAGGGAACGCACCAGGACGAAGCGCCGCTGAGCTCCGGTGACGGGCAGCAGATCAATTTCGCCGTTGTCCGCGGCGATGCGTTGGTATCGAGCCAGGTACTGGCCCGTGATGCTGAGTTGCACATTGTCCTCTCTGTCGTGTCTGTCTTGGCCGCGCGTCGGACGCCGCGCCATGACGCTCGGGCGGAAGGCAGCAAGAATGACCTGCAGGCAGGCAGGCGGGAGCTGGAACGGGGGCGTCGAGTCAGCCGGCGGTGACAGGCTCGGCGTGGCCGCCGGTGTCGCGCGTGGCCGGGTCTTCCGGGTCTTGCGCGTCGACCGGCAGATCGCGCATGCGCCGCAGGGAGGAGAGCAGCAACGGCAGCGGTACGGCGAGGAAACCGATCGCGCAGACCCAGAGCGCGGCGCGCGGACCGAAGGCGCCCGCGACGGCGCCGCCCACGACCGCGCCGAGCGGCAGGGTGCCCCACACAAGGAAACGCAGTGTGGCGTTCATCCGGCCGAGCAGTCGGGGCGGGCAGAGTGCCTGACGGAAACTGACCTGGGCGACGTTGTAGACAACAGCGCCGAAGGAGACGACGCCGGAGCCGATGGCGAACAGGGCGGCGGTGCCTCCCCGTCCGGACAGCGGCCACAACAGTGCGAACGGCCCGGTTGCCAGGGCGGAGAGCCAGATGATGCGGGCCTGTCCCAGGCGTCCGGCGAGCGTGCCGGCGCTCAGTGCACCGACGAGCCCGCCCACGGCGGACGCGGAGAGCATCAGACCGATCGCGAACGGCGGCAGGCCGATCACCCTTACCAGGAAGATGGTCTGAGTGGCCATCAACATCGCGGTGAAGAAGTTGCCGAGGCCGGTCGTTGCGGCGATGACCCGTAGCAGGGGGTGGCCGAGGACGAACCGGAGGCCTTCCCCGATGTCCTTGCGCAGGGACGCGCCCGGAACAGGCTCGGGCCGGCTCTCGGGCGGCCGCTTCATGGCCAGCAGGAAAATCGCGGACACGGCGTAGCCGATCGCGTCGGCCACGATCGCCAGCTGGGCTCCGAGGACTTGTACGAGCCCGCCGCCGATCCCCGGGCCTGCGACGTGGGCCGATGAGCGGACCGTTTCCAATGCACCGTTTCCGGCCATCAGCTGCTCCCTGGGCAGCAGTTCGGGCAGGTAGCTCTGGTGTGCCACGTCGAAGAAGACGGTTGCCGCTCCGGTGACCAGAGCGACGACGTACAGCTGCGCCATCGTCAGTACGTCGGCGACCGCAGCCAGCGGGATGCTCGCCATGGCCAGGGCGCGCACCGCATCCGCCCGGATCATCAGCGGGAGCTTCCGCATCCGGTCGACCCAGGCACCCGCAGGCAGCCCTATCAGGAGGAAGGCGGCGGTCTCGGCAGCCGTGAGCAGTCCCACCTGAAACGCGGGTGCCTTCAGCACGAGAACCGCCACCAGCGGGAGCGCGACCAGAGTGACCTGGGCGCCGACTTGACCGGCCGCGGCCCCGGCGAGCAGGAGTCGGAAGTCGCGCATGCGCAGCAGACCGCTGGATGCGACAGGGTGTGAGGGGGACATGAGCCAGACCTTCACGGCCAGTCGATCACCAGTCAAAACACTAAGAACACTTTCGGTCGTTTCTCTTGCGGTATCTCTATCGGATCGGTAAATCTTCCGCCAGATAGGGGCGACTTCCGGATGAATGACACGCGTTGAGGCTTCCAGGCAAGAGGATCCGCCCAGAGCTCGCCCGGCAGACCTTGGCTGATCTCGTACCTGGCGCCGAGACTCGCACCTCTGGCCGAAAATAGTCGTCGGCTCACCCTCGGTGTCCGAGATGCCGACTCCAGCCGCTATAGGCGGTTCGTCCATGCGAGGCAGGTCTATCTGGCCGACGCACTACATCGATGCCGCGGTTCACGGTGCAGGAACATCGAGACGCCCTCCAGCACGGACGTGCTCGGGTCAGCTGCGGTGCGTACAGCCAGGTCATCGGCGGCGATCGGGCGGGGCATGGCCTTGGCCAGGTGACCGGCGATCTTCTTGCGGAGTTCGGTCAGGCTCTCGGTGACGTGGAGCTTGGCGCCGTGACGGAGTTTGGTGGACACGAACCGCGACAGCCCGGACAGGCGGGTTCGGTTGTCGTTCCTCGGCTGGGTCCGCGCGGCGAGCGGCGGAATGGGCAGCGTGACGGGCCGTGGCGCCGTTGTGCGATCACGGCCCGTCACGTAGCGGCGAGGTCCGACAGTCGGGGCCTTTCCGACCCGCCGCGGTGTCAGGTGGACCAGATGACTCCGCCGTTGTGAAGAATGACGACCTTGCCGTCCGCCCGCAGGACCAGCTGGGCGTTCTCGTGACCGTGGCTCTTGGAGGCCCAGATGGGGCGGTCGTCGGCGTTGTGGATGACGAGGTTGCCGTCCTGCTGGAAGATTGCCCGGTGGTTGGCGCCGAACGTCATGGCCGCCCAGATGGGCTTGCCCTTCTCGTTGTAGACGACGAGGTTGCCGTCGCTCTGCATGACCATGCGGATGCGGTTGGTGGACCAGGCCTGTCCGACCTGCAGGACACTGGTCGCGTAGACGGTCTTGGTGCCCCAGTTCGGCTTCGGGGTCGCCTTGGCCTTCTTCTCGGGCGAGCTGCTCGGCTTGGGGCTCGGCGAGGGCGCGGCAGGCTGGACGACGGCGACCTTCGGCGCCTCGCTCTTCTTCGGCTTCGCCTTGCTCGGGGACGAACTGGGCTTCTCGGCCACGTAGTCGTCGAGCACGGCGGGGGCGGAGCTCGCGTTCAGGACGGTGTCGGAGTCCGCGGCCAGCCCTTTGGCGGAGTCGGGTCGCTCGTCGTTCGCGCTCCCCGCCAGCAGCAGGGGTATGGCGACCAGGACGGCGCCGGCGATCGCGGCCCCCGCCAGGATCGGCTTGCGGGGGCGTCCTGTGTCGGTACCGGTGGCGGCCTTGACGTCCGGCGGCGCCGTTCCGACGGCCGCCGCGACGGCGACGCCCTCCTCGGGCTCCTCGGCGGGCTTGGCGGCGGCCGGGGGCGGGGCGGCGGCGGTGGCGGTCGCGGCAGCGGTCTCCCCGCTCAGGGCAGTGCCTGACTCCGCCTTGGGGGGCGCGGCGGGGCTCGGGGCCTGCTCGTCCGGTGCCGAGGACGGGGGTGGCGACCCGGCCTCCTCTGCGCGGGCGGCGGGCGCCTCCGCGTTCGCGCCGGGGATGTGGTGCTGGGGGGACATGCGGTACTCCTCCTCGGTGGCGGAGCTGTCGGTGGTGGGCACGGGCCGCACAGCGGCCGGGCCGGACGAACGCCGGTCGGCGCGGCGGGCTTTGGGCAAGTGCCGCGTCGAGTCAGCCGGTTCGGCTCTCGGTCCTGGTCGTCGAGTTCCGCTGGCCCTCCGCGGCGGCGGCCGCGGACCGGTCCGAGCCTTTCCGGGCTGCGAACCCTTCCGAGCCGCGAAGTCCTCCCGTACAGCCCTGGCTTGGACGTCCGGGCGGAAGGCATGTGTACGTCGACGGGCCCGATGGCACACCCAACTTAGCCCGTCACAGGGGCGACAGCAGCACCCCCCAGCCCCAACCGCCCCACCGCTTTGTCCCCCCACGCCTCACTGCTCCCCAAAAGGTCACCACCCGGGCAGCAAACGGGCACGCGGGCCCCTGATACGGACATGACCCGGTCGCCCACGGGCGGGGCGCGTGTGGCATCCTGTTGGCTCCCCGATCTGATCAACGTTGAGGTGCGCGCATGGCGGGCGGCACCCAGGAATTCGTACGGACCGAAGAGTTCAGGTGAAAATGCGGCCCGGAGAACGGCAAGAGGGCAGGCATGAGGCCTTGTCCGTGGTGCCTGACGGCTCCGGCCCGACCGCCGCTTCCGAGCCAGTCGTTGCCGACGTCACCGAGACCACCGAATTCGCGGACACGCCCGAGATACCCGAGGCCGTGCGGGCCGCCGCCCGCCGGGCGCCGGGGCACTGGATCGGCGTGGTCGACCCGGAGTGGACCGAGGAGCGGACGCCGCCGGAGTGGGCGGTCCTGGGGGAGTGGCAGTCGGACCAGGACGGGGGCCTGGGGGACTACCGCGCCAACCCGGCGTACCGGCCCTCGGCCCGGGTGCTCGGCTGGCCGGAGCCCAGCGACCCGGTGGACGCGGCGGCGCAGCGTGCCGCCACCGGTTACGGGTCGGTGGACGAGGCGCTCGCGGCGCTCGCGGAGGCGGAGATCACAGTGGTGCGCGGGCCGGACGGCGGGCCGCTCACGGCCACCGGCCTGGACGGGGCACCGGTGGTGCTGTTGTTCACCTCGCCGGTACACGAGTTCATGTCCGCGGCACTTCGACATGACACGCTTCCCGCACGCGAGTTGGCCCGTTCACTCAGTGATTCGGGCACCCGGTTGCTGGCGAACGCCGGAGCCGCGGCCCCCTTGCTCGTCCCGGCGGACAGTCTTCTCGATCCCGTACGTGTGCCGGGTGCCGAGGGGGCGCCCGCAGCAGAGGCCGTGACGGTGGAGAGCTCCGGCGGCCTCTCCGGCTCGGCGGACCGTACCGGCCCTGCGGCCGCCCGGACCGACAGCTCTCCTGAACCCTGGCCCCACACCACAGGGAGGACCACGTGACACGTTCGGCTCCACAACCCCCCACCTCTCCGCGTGCCGAGCCCGGTTCCGACGGCGAGGAGACGGCCGCGACCGCAGCCGTCGCCGAGCCCGCACCCGCTCCCGCACCCAAGACCGAGCCCAACTCTGAGCCCGCGGAGGCGAAGAGCGGAGCCGAGGCCGGTACGAAACTTGCCGCGGCCGAGGAGACGGCCGCACAGGGCAGCACCACAGAGCCCGAAGGCGGCGCCGGCTCCGAGACCGGCGCCAACTCTGAGACCGGCACCAACTCCGAGAGCCGGGCCGGCTCCGAGACCGGCACCAGCTCCGAGAGCGGGGCGGCCTCCGGCAGTCAGTCCGAAGCCGAAGGCGACCCCGGTGCCGCCGCGGCCGCCAAGAGCCGGCTGCCGGCGCTCGTACGGACCATGGCCGTGACCGCGATCGACCGGCCGCAGCAGCAGGCCGGACCGGTGGGGAGGCCGGGTAAAGCGGTGCTGGCCGGGGCCGCGGTCGCGGGGGCGCTGCTCGTGTCGGTGCCGTTCATGATGCTCGGCGGGAGCGACGACAAGGACCGCAGGGGGCCGGCGTCGGAGGGAACAGTGCTCGGCGGGAACGCGCAGGACGCACCGGGCGAGTTCGCTGCGACCACGCCCGACACCGGTTCCTCCGGCGACGGCAAGAAGGACCCCGACCAGCAGGGCAAGCAGAAGGAGCCGGTGAAAGAGGCTTCCGCGTCCGCCCCGGTGAAGAAGGACGCCGGTACGAAGGACCAGCCGGAGAAACAGAGCGGCGGGACGAAGTCCGACGTCCGCAAGGACCAGCCCGCGAAGGCCGGTTCGGGCGTGACCCTCAGCGCCCCCGTCTCCCTGCGCAGTCACCTCTCGGGCCGTTGCATCGACGTACCGGGCGGCGACTTCAGCGACGGCAAGCAGCTGTTCGTGTGGGACTGCAACAACGGCCCCACGCAGAAGTGGCAGTTCGCCTCCGACGGCACCGTCCGCATCAACGGCAAGTGCCTGGATGTGGCCAACGCGAACTACAACGACGGCAGCCCCATCCAGATCGCCTGGTGCAGTGGCAACGCCGCCCAGAAGTTCGTCCTGAACGCCAGCCACGACCTGGTCAACACCGTTGTCGGCAAGTGCGTCGACATCAAGGACAACAACCGGGGCAGCGGGGCCTGGCTGCAACTGTGGAGCTGCGCGGGGACCGACAACCAGAAGTGGAGCGTCTGACAGGACGTCCCGCAGACCGAGAACACCGCTCTCGGCACTCGCCCGCCCCCAGGGCGAGGCATGATGGCACCGTCGGCTCGCCGACACGCGCCCCCGGACGAGGGGGCGCCCGCTGCAGACGCCCCCGTGGCAAGGAGGTTGGTGCGTGTCGCGCCAGGTACTGACCGTCGGTCCGGGGGACCGGGACCGCTACCGGACGATCGGTGAGGCACTCGCGGCCGCCCGTACCGGCGCACTCATCAGCGTCCGGCCCGGGACATACGCGGAGAACCTGGTGATCAACACCAGGGTCACCCTCACCGCCGCCGAAGGGCGGGGGACGGTGGAGATCCGCCCGCGCTCGGGCAGCGTGATCGCGCTGCGCGCCGACGCCGTGATGCTCTCCGAACTGACTCTGCGCGGCGGCGACGCCGAACTGCCGGCCGTGGACGTGCGGCGCGGGCAGGCCGCCCTCGACGGCTGTGAGGTCGTCGGCGCCGCCTGGACCGCGATGCTGGCCGGCGGAACGGGTTCACTCGCGCTGCGGGAGTGCCGGGTGAGCAACCCGCAGGGCGCGGGCATCGTGGTCACCTCGACCACGCCAACCACCGTGGAGTCCTGCACCTTCGAACACCTGGGCACCAGCGGCCTGGTCATCGCGGAGCAGGGCGAGGCACGCATCCGCGGTTGCACGGTCCGCGACGCTCGCGGCAACGGCCTGCTCGCCAACGGCGAGGCCCGCGGCACCGTCGAGGACTGCGACATCTCCTCCACCGACAAACCCTCCATCGCCCTGGAGCAGAACTGCTCCCTCTCGGTGGTCCGCACCGTGGTGCACGACACCAGCACCGGCGTGCACCTGAGCAGCGGGGGCCGTACGACGCTGGAGGACGTCCGCGTCACCGGAGCGTCCGGGAACGGCATCACACTGGCCCAGGGCACCGACCCGGTACTGCGCCGCTGCCGCGTCTCGCGTACGCGCGGCCACGGCGTGCTCGTCACCGACCGGGCGCGCGGCACCTTCGAGGACTGCTGGGTGGACGGCGCGCAGGGCGCGGCGCTGCGGGTCGCGGGAGCCGCCTCCCCGGCCCTGACCGGCCTGACGGTCCGCGACTGCGACCAGACCGGGCTGCTCCTGGAGGAGGACTCGGCGCCGGAGCTGGACCACCTCGAGGTGATCGGCGGCTCGCCCGCGATCGCGGTGCGCGGCGGTGCCAACCCGCTGCTGCGACGGGCCCGGCTGGTGGAACCCTCCGGTGACGGCATCTCAACCGCCAAGGACGCCCGCGGCCGCGTAGAGGACTGCGAGATCGTCCGGCCGAAGGGCGCGGGTGTACGCGTCGCCTCCGGCAGCACCCTCTACCTGGCCGGTGGCGGAGTCTCCGACACGGCCACCAGCGGTCTGGTCGTGGAGGACGGCGGCAACGTCACCGTCCGCGACTTCCGCGTCGAGATATCCGGCGAGGAGGGTGTGGTCGTCGCCACGGGCGGCGAGCTGACCGCCAACCGCACCGCGGTGCACGCCCCCAAGGGCCACGGTTTCCTCCTCCGCGAGGGCGCGCTCGCCTCGCTCAGCGGCTGCGAGGTCTCCGGCGGCGCCCAGGACGGCTTCCGGGTGGAGTCCACCGCGCCGGTGTCCCTGGTGAACTGCCTCGCCCGGGAGAACGAGGGCGGCGGCCTGGTGCAGACCGCGCCCGGCGACCGGCTGGCCGTTGAGGGCCTGAACAGCACCGGCAACGGCAAGCGGGACGCGTGGGGCAGCGGCAGCGCCGAGAACACCGACCCGGCCGGCTCCGGCGCCGCGGACGCGCCCCCGCCGGACCGCGCGGACGGCCCGCTCGGCGCCCTGAACGCGCTGATCGGCCTGGAGAACGTCAAGCAGCAGGTGCGCACCCTGGTCAACCTGACGCAGCTCGCCCAGCGCCGCGAACAACTCGGCATGTCGGCCCCGCCGATGAGCCGGCACCTGATCTTCGCCGGTCCGCCCGGCACCGGTAAGACCACCGTCGCCCGCCTGTACGGGGCGATCCTCGCCGAACTGGGTTCGCTGCGCAGCGGGCACCTGGTGGAGGTCTCCCGAGCCGACCTGGTCGCGCAGGTCGTCGGCGGTACCGCGATCAAGACCACCGAGACCTTCCAACGGGCGCTCGGCGGTGTGCTGTTCATCGACGAGGCGTACACGCTCGCCTCGGACAGCGGCAACGGCGGCGCCGACTTCGGCCGTGAGGCGGTGGACACCCTGCTGAAGCTGATGGAGGACCACCGCGACGACGTGGTGGTGGTCGCGGCCGGCTACTCCCGCGAGATGGAGTCCTTCCTCGGCTCCAACCCCGGCTTGGCTTCCCGCTTTTCGCGGACCGTCGAGTTCGAGAACTACTCGGTGCCCGAACTGGTCGCGATCATGGAGAACATGTGCGCCCAGCACCAGTACGAGCTGGGCGAGGGCACCGCGGCGGCGCTGGCCGCGCACTTCGAGGCGATGCCTCGGGACGGCGGCTTCGGCAACGGCCGTGCCGCACGCGGGGTGTTCGAGGAGATGGTGGACAGACAGGCCGTCCGGCTCGCCACCCTGCAGCAGGTCGGTGAGCACGACCTGCGGCTGCTGCTGCCGGAGGACGTCTCCGCCACCGCCGCCACGAAGGCCGCCGAGACCGCGGTCCCGGCCGACGACCCGCTGACCCGCCTCGGCGACATGATCGGCCTGGCTGAGGTGAAGCGCGAGGTCGCGGACCTGGTCAACCTCATCACCACCGCCCGCCACCGTGCCGCCGCCGGGCTGCCGGTGCCCTCCCTCAGCAACCACCTGGTCTTCACCGGCCCGCCCGGTACGGGCAAGACCACCGTCGCCCGCCTGTACGGGGAGATCCTGACCCAGCTCGGCATCCTCGACCGGGGCCAGCTGATCGAGGCGGCCCGCGCCGACCTGGTCGGCCGCTACATCGGCCACACCGCCCAGCTGACCCGCGAGGTCTTCGAACGGGCCCGCGGCGGCGTGCTGTTCATCGACGAGGCGTACACCCTCACCCCGCGCGGCGGCGGCGCCGACTTCGGCCAGGAGGCCGTGGACACCCTGCTGAAGCTGATGGAGGACCACCGCGACGAGGTGGTCGTCATCGTCGCCGGCTACACGGACGAGATGGAGCGCTTCCTCGCCTCCAACCCGGGCCTGTCCTCCCGCTTCCCGCGCCGGATCTCCTTCGCGGACTACTCCTCCGAGGAACTGGTCACCATCGTGCGGGCCCAGGCCTCGAGCATGGGCTACGAGTGCGGAGCCGGCACCGGCCCGCTGCTCAAGGAGTACTTCGACTCGCTGCCCCGGGACCGCTCCTTCGGCAACGCCCGCCTGGCCCGTCAGGTGGTCGAGACGATGGTCACCCGCCAGGCGGGGCGGCTCAGTTCACTGGCCACACCCACTCTGGACGACCTGCGTATCCTGCTCCCCGAGGACGTCGTGTCTGCGGCACCGAAGGCGGCTCCCCGATGACGATGCCCGCCCGCGGGGTGGCCCGCCTGCTGTCCGGCACCGGACTCGCCGCCGCGCTGCTGCTGCCCACGGCCGTCCCGGCCCAGGCGGCACCTCCGTCGCGCCTGCCTGCGGCCGACGGGAAGAAGGGCCAGGAACTGCCCGGCATGCCCTCCGCGCTCGATCCGGACGCGGATGCGGTCACCTGCACCCCCGCGTCCCGCGAGAAGGCGAAGAAGCAGGACTGGTCGCGCCAGCGCCTCGACCTGGACCGGCTGCACCAGTACAGCACCGGCGCGGGCGTGACCGTCGCCCTGATCGACACCGGTGTCGTCCCGGGCGCCGCCGGGCTCAGCGGCAGGGTCACCGCCGAGGGCACGGCCGGCGACGACTGCGTCGGCCACGGAACCTTCATGGCCGGGCTGATCGCCGGGACCGGCGACGGCGGCTCGCGTCTGACCGGTGTCGCCCCGGGCGCGAAGATCCTGGCCCTGCGCGGTACCGACCAGCGCGGTCGGGCGAGCGCCGACCTCGTCACGCAGGCGCTGCGCGAGGCGACCGAGGCCGGAGCCGACGTCATCGCCGTCGCGGCGGCCCTGCCGCGTCGTGACGCGGACCTGACCCGTGCGGTCGCCGACGCCCGCCGTGAGGGCGCGCTGGTGGTCGCCGCGGCCACCCCGGACCCGCCCCGGGGCGGCACCGACGAAATCCCGTCGCGCACCTACTGGCCGGCCGGTGAACCCGGGGTCCTCTCGGTCGCCGACATGCTTCCCGGCGGTGTCCGCCCGGACAACTCCCTGGCCACCAGCGGCATCGACCTGGCCGCCCCCGGCGCCGGGGTGGTCTCCGGCGGCCCGCGCGGCGACGGCCACTACCTCGGCGCCGGCGCCTCGGTGGCCACCGCCTACGCCGCAGGGGCCGCCGCGGCAGTCCGCGCCGTCCGGCCCGACGACTCGCCCGACGCCGTCGCGCGCCGTCTCACCGCCACCGCCTACCCCGCCGACATCCCCCAGCTGGACCCGTACGCCGCCGTCACCACGGTCCTCGGCGACTCGGGTACGGCTGCCGGCGCCGAGCGCGCCGCGGACCCCGTGGCCGTCCGCGACACCTCGGCCGCCGACCGCGCCACCGACCGAGCCACGCTTTTCGTCCTCCTCGGTACCGCAGGCGTCCTCGCCATCCTGTGGGCGGCCTTCGCCCTCCCCAGGGCCCGCGCCCGGGGCTGGCGTCCGGCGGGAGCGGGCGGCACGGACAAGGACTGAACGGAGCTGCGGGTGGGCTGCCCCTTGGCGCCCCACCCGCAGGCCCGTACGGCCGGCCCCGGCAACTCGCCGGTGCCGGCCGTACGTTGTTCCCGACCAGGTGCCGACGCCGAAACGCCGGCTCGAGAACTCGCCGGTCACCCATCGGTCGCGGCCGTCCACCAGCGCCGTACAACCGGCCCGGAACCGGCAGCGGGGGCCACCTCAAGTGGCCCCCGCTACCGGTTCCGTACGTACCCTTCGCGCTCGTGGTTCCTCAGTCCGCCTGGCCCTGGGGCTCCTCCACCAGTGCCGTCTGCATCAGCTTCGCCCGGCGACGGGCGATGTGCAGCGCTCGGCCCGGAGGGAGGTTCCGGGGCTTCGCGTTGCCGAAGAGACGGCCCTCCGTGGGCGGGCAGGAGAGGAGGACGGCGGGGTTGTTGGCCTCGTCGAGGCGGCGGATGAGTCCGTCGCTGAGGCCGCGGCCGGCGCCCATGGCACTGCGGGCGACCACCAGGTGCAGGCCCATCTCGAAGCCGAGCGTCAGGTACTCGAAGAGCGGCTCCATGGGGCTCTGGAACGAGCTGCCGGAGACCATGTCGTAGTCGTCGATCAGGATGAACAGACGCGGGCCGGTCCACCAGTCGCACTTGCGCATGCGGCTGGGGGCGATGTCGGCGCCGGGGACGCGGGTCTTCATCGCCCTGGCCGCGCCCTCGATGGTCTCCTTGAGGTTGTCCAGGGAGATCACGTGCCCGATGCGGTACTCCTCGGGGACGGTGTCCACCAGGGTGCGGCGGTAGTCCACCACGATGATCTTCGCCTCGGCGGGGGAGTAGCGGGCGGTGATGCCCGCGGTGATGCCGCGCAGCAGGTTGGTCTTGCCGCTCTCGGTGTCGCCGACCACGATCAGGTGCGGGGTGCGGCTGAAGTCGTGCCAGACCGGTTCCAGGGCGTCCTGGTCGATACCGAGAGGCAGGCGCATGCCGCCGCCCTCGGTGGACTCGGGCGCGGGGAGTTCGGCGAGCGGGAGCCGGTGCGGCAGCATCCGCACCTGCGGGGCCGGTGCGCCGGACCAGTGCCGGGCGACCTCGGTGACCAGGTGGGCGACGCCCTCGCCGAGGTCCTCGAGGGAACCGCTGCCGTCCAGCCGGGGCAGGCCGGCGAGGAAGTGCATCTTGCTGTCGGCGGTGATGCCGCGACCGCCGCTGCGCGGCACCGAGCGGGCCTTGCGGGTGTCGATCTCGGAGTCCATGGGGTCACCCATCCGCAGTTCCAGGCGGGTGGCGGACTGGTCGCGCACCTGCGCGGACAGCTCCACCCAGCGGGTCGTGGTGATGAGCAGGTGGATGCCGTAGTTGAGGCCGCGGGCGGCCAGTTCGTTGAACTTCGGGATCAGGTCGTCGTAGTCCTGGCGGACCGTCGACCAGCCGTCGACCACCATGAACACATCACCGAACGGCTCGTCGGGGAACTCCCCGGCTGCCCTGCGGCGGCGGTAGGACTGCATGGAGTCGATGGTGTGGTCCACGAAGAACTGCTCGCGCCGGGCGAGCAGCGTCATCACCTCGGCGACCGCCCGGTGCACCCGCTCCGGATTGAGCCGCGCCGCGACGCCGCCCACGTGCGGCAGCGCGGCGAGCTGCGAGAGGCCGCCGCCGCCGAAGTCCAGGCAGTAGAACTGGATCTCGGCGGGGGTGTGGGTGAGGGCGAGGGCGCCGATCAGGGTGCGGGTGAGCGTGGACTTGCCGCTCTGCGAACCGCCCGCGATGGCGACGTGGCCGCCTGCCCCGGACAGGTCCACGACCAGCGGGTCGCGGCGCTGCTCGAAGGGCTTGTCCACCAGGCCGACCGGAACCCGCAACTTGCCGGTGCCGGACCAGACGGTAGCGGTGAGGCCGCGCTCGGGGTCCGGAGCGATGCCGGGCAGCAGGGCGTCCAGCGGGGACGGCTCGTCCAGCGGGGGCAGCCACACCTGGTGGGCGGCGGGGCCCGAGTCACGCAGCCGGTCGAGGGCCACGGCGAGCAGCGTCTCCTCGTCCTCCTCGCTCTCCTCGGTCTCCGGCTCCGGTTCGGGCGCCGCCTCCAGCGTGCGCGGCACCACCCAGCCGCTGGTCCACGGCACCACCTGGCTGGCCACCCGTGCCTGCACCACCGCGCCGGTGCGACGACGGTAGGTGCCGGAGGAGTAGGCCGCCCGGAAGCGGGTCAGTGACTCCACACCGGACTTCAGATAGCCGCTGCCGGGCTGGGCCGGAAGCTCATAGGCGTCCGGCACACCGAGCACGCCGCGGCTCTCCATGGCGGAGAAGGTGCGCAGGCCGACCCGGTACGACAGGTGGCTCTCCAACTGGTGCATGCGGCCCTCGTCCAGGCGCTGCGAGGCGAGCAGCAGGTGCACCCCGAGGGAGCGGCCGAGGCGGCCGATCATCACGAACAGGTCCATGAACTCCCGGTGCGTGGAGAGGAGCTCGCTGAACTCGTCGACCACCACGAACAGACTCGGCAGGGGGGTGAGGTCGGCCCCCGCGGCGCGGGCCCGCTCGTACTCCAGGGCGGAGGTGTAGTTGCCGGCCGAGCGCAACAGCTCCTGGCGGCGCATGAGCTCGCCGTGCAGGGCATCCTGCATGCGCTCCACCAGCGCCACTTCGTCGGCCAGGTTGGTGATGACGGCGGAGGTGTGCGGGAGTTCCTCCAGGCCCAGGAAGGTGGCGCCGCCCTTGAAGTCGACCAGGACGAAGTTGAGGGTCTCGGAGGAGTTGGTCAGCGCGAGGCCGAGGACGAGGGTGCGCAGGAGCTCGCTCTTGCCGGAACCGGTGGCGCCGATGAGCATGCCGTGGGGGCCCATGCCGCCCTGCGCGGACTCCTTGATGTCGAGTTCCACCGGGCGGCCGTCCACACCGACCGCGACCGGAACCCGCAGCCGCGCGGTGCCGGTGTGCCGGGCGAAGAGCGTGGCCGGGTCGTGCCGGTGCAGGTCGGGGATGCCGAGCAGGGTGGTCAGTTCGACGTCGCTGTCCAGCGGCTGCGCGATGTCGGTGCCCAGACTGATCCGGCGGGAGGTGAGCAGCCGGGCCAGCGACTCCGCGGCGAGCGGGCCGAGCCGGTCCGGGCGGCCGAGCGGCACGGAACGCTCCTTGCGGCTGCGGTCGGTGCGCACCAGGCTCACCCGGTCGGGACCGACGGTCAGCCGCAGCGTGTTGCGGCCGGGCCGCCAGCGCAGCGCCCCGGAGACGTCGAGGACCACGGCGTTGCGGTAGCCGTGCCCCTCCCAGCGATGGCCCTCGGGGACGGTGACGCCGTCCAGGACGACGACGGTGTAGGGCTCGTCACGACTGGGGCGGGCATCCGCGTCGAAGCCGGGACGCTCGGCGAACTCGGCGCCGAGCAGGTCGTCCAGCTCGGTGAGGTCGGCGGTGATCCGGCGGACCTGACCCGCGCCGTCCTCCTCGTGCGGGTGCAGCGCGTGCGGCAGCCACTTGACCCACTCCCAGTCGGGCCGGCGCTCGTCACTGACACAGACCGCGATCCACAGCTCCTCGGGCGCGTGGAACACCGCGAGCTGGCCGAGCGCGGCGCGCACGAGAGCGCGTACGGCGTCGGTCGGGTCCTCCACCGGGGCGCCGCCCTCGGCCCGGGCCCCGCCGGTCTCCCCGGCCGGCGGGACGCCCGGCTCGGCGGTCGCCCCGCCCGGAGTCTCCTCGGGGCGCAGCAGGATCCGGGCCGAGGAGCGCAGATAGAGGCCGAGGGGCTGTTCCGGGACGGTGGAGTAGGCGCGGATGAAGCGGCGCAGGGCGTGGGCGCAGAGCGGTTCGAGGTCCTCCACCGGTCGGGTGGAGACCGGTTGCAGGGTGAGCGCGAGCTGCTGCTCGCCGACCGCGAGTCGGGCCTCGCCGAAGTCCTCGTCGGTCGGACGGCGCTCCCACAGCCGCGAGGTGCGGGCCAGCGAGCGCAGCGAGGCGGGGTCCGGGTGGCGCCAGGCGAGCGCACGCTGCTGCTCCACGATCGTGGCACGGACCCGCTTGCGGGTCTGCGCCAGATAGCGGAGGTAGTCGCGGCGTTCGCCCTTCAGGCGCTGCTTGCGCTCGCTGGAGCGGCGCATCAGCTGCCCCAGCAGCATGGCACCGGCGGAGAGCGCCATGACGCCCATCGCCAGATACATGAAGACGCCGTTCCCGCCGCCGGGGCGCAGGAACATCAGCATCATGGACACCGACATCAGCGCCATCGGCAAATAGGTCCATATCGCCGAGGTGTCGGGCACGGTCTCGGCGAGGACCGGTGGCTCCTGAAGGGTCAATTGACCCTCGGGCATCTCCGGTCCGCGTCTGCGGGCCGGCCGGCGAAACAGCACCACACTCAAGGAACAGAACCTCCGGTTTCACTGCCTTTGTTGCCCGCACCGAATACCGGCACGCCCGGTAGCGGGAAAGACCGCACCGAGCTGATTCTCCGGGTGCCGCATGACGCGGTGAACGCCGGGGTGAATGTTTCGAGCGGATAGCGGGGACGGTCAACTCCCGTGAAGGACAACTCCATACCGGACAATGAGTCCGGTCCGCAGCACGATCCGGCGGGCGTAGGCAGTAGTCTGCATTCACGGAACGCGACCTGTCCACGTGGGAGAGGCGGTCGCTGGCCGCGCGGACACAATTCCCCAGCCCGGTACCCCCGTTCCTGGCCGCGCCAGGCCTTCCGTACTCTTCGCAGGTCCCCTCTCCCGGGGAAGTCCTCCTGTCAAAGCCCCCACGGAAGACGAGAGTTCAGCTGATGACCGACAGTGCGGTGGCCGAGCTGTGCCGCCTGACCGTACGTGCGCCGAGCGTCTCCGTCGATCTGGCCGTGCCCGCCGACGTGCCGGTCGCCGATCTCCTGCCGACGCTGCTCCGTTATGTGGGCGAGGAAGCCGAGGAGGCCGGTCTCGACCATGCCGGCTGGGTGCTCCAGCAACTCGGCGGCGCCCCGCTCGACGAGGAGACCACCCTCGCCCACGCCGGGTTCGCCGACGGCGCCGTGCTCTACCTGCGCCCGCACACCGAGGCGCTGCCCGAGGCCCGGCTCGACGACCTGGTGGACGGGATAGCCGACACCGCGGGCCGGAAGCTGCACACCTGGCACCCCGAAGCGGCCCGCGGACTCCTGGTGGGCACCGCGGTGGCGACCGTGGCGGCCGCCCTCGCGCTGGTGCTCTGGCCCGGGGCGACCGGCTCCGAATCCACCCAGGTCGCCTTCGCGGCCGTGACCGGGCTGCTGCTACTCGCGGGCGCGGGCTCGGCCAGCCGCGCGGTCGGCGACCGCCTGTCCGCGACCGCGCTCGCCCTGCTCGTCGCGCCCTGCCTGGCGCTGGCCGGCTGGCTGCTGCCGGGCGGAGACCTGACCGGCCCCGACGCGGCACAGGTCGCGGGCGCACGGCTCCTCGCGGCAGGCGCTGCCGGAGCGGGCGGCGCGGTCCTCGCGCTCGCCGCCACCGCGGTCGGCGCCCCGGCCCTCTTCGCCACCGCGCTGGTCTCGGTGGCGACCGCGATCGCCGGGGCACTGATGGGCTACACCGGCCTGGACGTACCGGCCTCGGTGGCGCTGGTGGCGACCGTGGTCGCCCTCGCCGCCGGAGCGGTGGCACCGTTCGCCTTCAAACTGGCCGGGATGCGCCTGCCCGCGCTGCCGTCCTCCGCAAGCCAGCTCCAGGAGGGCATCGAGCCCTACGCGGGCGACGAGGTCGCCGAGCGCACCGAACTGGCCGGGCGCTGGGTCACCGCGCTCTTCGCCGCCACCGGCATCATCGCCGCGGCCGCCCTGGTCGTCCTCACCGACCACCCGAACCTGCCCGAGGTGCTGACCTCCGTCGGGCTGAGCCTGCTGCTGCTCCTGCACTGCCGCGGCCTGGTGCACATCGGGCAGCGGCTGACCCTGGCCCTACCCGGCGTCTGGGGGCTGCTGCTGCTCGCCCGCTCCTGGGCGGTGGACGACCACGGCGACGGACGCGTACTGGTCTTCGCGGTGCTGCTTGCCGCCGCGGCCGCACTCGTGATCGCCGCCTGGACGGTGCCCGGCCGCCGGGTGCTGCCGTACTGGGGCCGCGCGGCGGAACTGGCGCACACCGGCTTCGCGGTGGCGCTGCTGCCGCTCGCCCTCTGGGCGGCGGGGCTCTTCGGCTGGCTGCGCGGCCTGTTCGGCTGAGCACACCCCTACGCCGCGGCATGGAGAAGGAGTTGAGGAGAGGCCGTGCAGTCCAAACGAGACCAGGTACACGCCCACACGTTCATGATGGGCAGGCTCAGCTCGAGCCTGCTGATGGCCGACCCGGACGCCCCGGAGAGCCCGCTCGGGCGCACCACCCGGGGTGTGGTCTTCGGCGTACTGGTCACCGTCCTGATCGGCGCGGGCGCCACCGTCTACGGCCTGCTGCGACCTGGCGGGAACGACGCCTGGCGCGACGGCAAGCACCTGGTGGTCAACCGTGACACCGGCGCCCGATATCTGTGGACCGGCACCGACGGCGTACTGCACCCCGTGCGCAACTACGCCTCGGCGAAGCTGATCGGCGGCGCCGACCTGGCGACCGCGGACGTCCGTACGCCCTCGCTGCAGGGCGTCCCGGTGGGCGCCCCGGTCGGTATCCCCGGCGCCCCGGACGTCGTGCCCGGGGCCGGCCAACTCGACGACGGCGCCTGGCACATGTGCGTCACCGGTCCTGACGGGGCGCTGCTCAACACCTCCGGCGTCGTGACGACCAGCGGGGTGGACAAGCCGGGCGCCACCACCGTGGCGGCCGGGATGCCCCTGGACTCCCGCGGCATCGGCCGCGACCGCGGTGTGCTGGTACGCGGCCCGGACGACACCGAGTACCTGGTGTGGCGGGGCAGTAGGCTGCCGCTGGACCGTGCCTCCGACGCCCGCAACGCCCTCGGTTACGGCTCCCAGCAGCCGATGCGGGTCTCGGCGGCCTTCCTCGACGCGCTGGCGCCCGGCCCCGCCCTGAAGCCGCCCGCGGTGGCGGGGCGCGGCGAGAAGGGCCCCGAACTCGGTGGTGAGGCCAGCCGGATCGGCCAGCTGTTCAAGGTCAGCGTGCCCGGCGGCGGCAGTACCTACCACCTGCTGCGCAAGGACGGCCTGGTGCCGCTGACCCGGCTCGGCGCCGCCCTGGTGCTGGGCGACCCGGCCACCCAGAAGGACGCCTACCAGGGGCAGTCGCCCGAGGTGCGCACGGTCGGCGCGGACGCGCTGCGCGAGCACCGGGCGAAGGATGCGGGCTCCGCCGGATCCGCGGAGCTGCCCGACTCGCCGCCGCTCCCGCAGTCCGCGGAGCGCGGCACCGCCCTCTGCGCGCAGGTGGACGGCGACAACGGCGGCGTGCGGATCAGGTCGGTGCTGGTCCCGCTGACCCAGCTCGCCCCGGTCGCGGTGTCGGAGGGCACGGCCCAGCCGCTGAAGCCGGCCTGTGTCCCGACGGACGCCACGGTGGTACGGCCGGGGCACGGCGCTCTGGTCCGTGCCCTGAACGCGAGCGGTGCCGCGCACGCCGGAACCACCTATCTGGTGGCGGAGAACGGCGTGAAGTACCGCCTCTCCGCCAAGGAATCGCTGGCAGCACTCGGGTACGAGGCCGCGGACATCGGCTCGGTCCCGGCACCGCTGCTGGCGGCCTTCCCCACCGGCGCGGACCTCGACGCGACCGCCGCGGCCGGCGCCACCGAACCCAAGGTGACGGCTCCCGAGTGCGGCGCCGCCGATCGGTCGGAGCAGCCCGGGAAGACCGAAGAAGCGGACAAGGCGGACGCAGCGGGCGCCGCTTCACAGAGCTGACACCACGCACCGATTCCGGCTAGGGAAAAGAAAAGAAAAGGACGCGCGGAGGGAAACGTCTGGCCGAACTCGGCGCAGATGGCGCGAAGTCGCCGAGTCGGAGGAGTTGTCGAGTTGTCGCGGTGCCGCATACGAAGGTGAAACCTCAGGAGAAGCTCAAGTAATTCCGCCCGGCGGTACCCGGGGAACTCCGCGGGTACGCGCGCATTGCCGGGTGTGGTCCTTCCCGATGACCGTTTGGTCTCTTCGTGTGCCCGTATCTCGCCCGTTCGGGGGTCGACCTGCGGACGGTCATGTCCCGCGTGCCCGTCGTTCGGGCGTACCCGTTCATCCTGCTGCAACGTTCGCACAACTCCGTTGCCATACAGGCGAATTCCTCCGAACCGGCCGTTGCTCACATCTTCCCTGAACGCGTTGCGCGGAACCCTGTTTTCTCTTTAGCCTCAGCGGGCAACGGTGCGACGAGACGCGCCTGAACGAAGGGAGCGTGACATGGCGGACAGTGCCGCGAGGAAAGCGGATTATGCCAAGGGCTTGGGGGGCGTCTCCTCTCTGGAGTCGGCCCGGAACCAGGTCGAGAAGATCCAGGACAACGTTGCCCAGATTGCCGCGCGTTCGGGCGTCGGTGGCGACGAGGGCCAGGCCCTGCTGAAGCTCTTCCGGAGCTGGAACACCGAGGCACAGAAGGTCGTCGTCCAGATCAGCACGATGATCGACGCGCTCCAGGAGAACGTGACCTCCGCCAACCGCCTGGCGAAGGAGAACCAGGACCTGACCGAGGTCCTCAACAGCAAGACCAGCCAGGGCGTCTTCGAAGCACTGCGCTGAACCACCCGCGGTACCGGCCCTCTTCGACAGGGCCGGACTTCGTGAGCTTCCCGGGCCAGGCGCCCGGCCTTCGAGAGGAGACGTCATGGCCGACGGCATCATCGACGTGCAATACCCCAAGGTTCAGCAGGCCATCGAGGAGTTGATGGAACAGACCCAGGGGATCATCACGACCCTCAACAACCTGGAGGACGAGCTGAAGCCGCTCGTCACCTCCTGGGAGGGTGCGGACCAGGAGAAGTACCGTGAGGTCCAGGCGGAGTGGGACAACGCCACCAAGAACATGGCGCGACTGCTCGGCGACAACGGCGAGCTGATCCGGACCATCCACGACAACCACTCCCGTGACGAGCGCAAGAGCGCCGACAACTGGGGCAATGTGCGGGCCCGTTAGAGCCTGGGCCCCCGGGCCCGGCCGGGGCTTTCCCCACGGCCTAGGGGCGGGACCGGGCGTCGCGTGCGTGGGGTCGAAGGCGCCGCACCGTCCGCATGGCAGCCCCATGCGGACGGTTGCGGCAAGTTGAGGCAACAGGCCGCGCCTTTGCTCCAGGACTCCGGGAAGAACGTGCCGGACGCCGCAGAGCAGGCGAGAGTTTCCTGACAGATACCCGGTGGGCCGACCCCGCACGCAGGCCCGCCGATCCGTCCCTCGTCCGTACGCCACATGCCCACCGGGTCATCCCGTATCCCCGTCCGGCAACCAAGCAGCAGGAGATCGTCCCATGGCCGGTGAGAAGGCCGACGTCAAGCATTTCGACCTCAAGCAGATGGAGAACTTCCGGGACAACGAGGTACAGCCGGTCTACACCGCCGCGAAGAAGCACCGCGAGGACGGCGACGGGTCCACCATCCGCCCGCTCGGCCAGCTCGTCGACGGGCACACCACCGCGGAGAACCTCGACCAGGACAAACAGCTCCTGCGCATCGGCAAGATGGTCACCGAGCCCCTGGTCTCGGGACCGAAGCTGATCGAGGGCGTGCGCGCCGCGGCCGAGTCCATCGACAAGCTGCTCGGTGACCAGATGGAGCTCTTCAAGGAACTGAAGGAGGCGCTCACGGACACCATCGAGGAGGCGAACAGGACCAAGGACAAGAACCTCGGGGCGATCGACGCGCAGACGCTGCTGCAGACCTTCGAAGAGGTCGACACGCTCACCGCCGGCACCACCGGCGAACCGGAAGACGACTGAGTCAGAGCCTCGCGCGCCGGCAGAGGCCACGGCCGCTCGGCGCGCCCCTGTGAGAGACACACGCCTGCCCATCCGTACGAAGACGCGGTGCGCCGGCACGGACGACAACCGACCAGAAAGGGCGCCCGGTGGCCGATCGGTACGATCCCAACTCCGTCGCCAATCTCGACAAGTTCGACAACGCCGGCGACCCGTCGAGCGACACCTGGGCCACCCTGGTCACCCACATCACCGGCTATCCGGTGCCGGACCGGAACACCGTCTTCGACACGCTCCGATCCGATCACGGCGGCAAGCTCTTCCGGATGGACATCAAGGAGCGCAGCCTCAGCCTGCTCGTCAAGGACTCCGGCTTCCTGACGAACAAGGGCGAGGACTACGACATCTGGTTCTTCGACAGCGGCAAGAAGCGGTCGATCATGCAGGCCCGGATCGTCTTCGAGGGCCGCGTGAAGGCCGGCGAGGAGATCATCTTCGACGGCCCGGGTTCCGACAACGTCCACGACGCCCAGGTCCGTGAGGGCAACGAGTTCACGGACTACAACAAGGACAAGATGAGCACCATCCCGCTCGCCCGGTACATGAACGGGCCGCGGGCGGCGCTCCTCGCCCTGCTGCGAGGCAGCAGCCAGGACGCCCGGTTCAGCAACCTGGGCGTGGCCGGGGGCGACGCGGTGGACCTGAACTCCTTCAACACCACCGGGGACTCCTTCGACTTCGCCGCCAAGTTCTTCAGGGACCACGCGACGGTGCTGAAGGACTGGGAGGACCGTTTCGGCCGGGACGACGCGAGCTGGAAGGGCGAAGCGGCGGAGGTCTTCCGCAGCCTGATCAAGAAGATCCGCGAGAACTACGACAACTACGTCGAGACCTTCGACTCCTCGGTCGGCACCGGCGACGAGACGGGCACCGGCAACACGGTGTACTCACGCGCCCTCTCGCTGGGCCGCAAGTACCTGGAGGACTCCGCCACGAAGCTGCTCGACGCGTGGCTGACCTGGGCGAAGTCCTCGTACTACGACCCGCACCAGGTGCTGCGCTACGTTCTGGACGACCTCGCCCAGTGGGTGGACTCGAACAACGTCGCCAAGACGGACATCACGTCGACCACCAACCGCTACACCACGACCGTCAGGCACAGCCCGCAGGGCGGCTTCTCGCAGGTGCACCCGGAGTACGGCGACCTGACCGACATCGCCAACTGGGCGAAGGTCGGCGACAAGGCCGCCAAGATCTGGAGCCAGGGCGTCGACGAATACCTGGGCAAGCCCGCCGCCCAGCTGCAGTCGGACCTGAACAACCACTTCATCGACCTCGGCAAGGACTTCTCGGAGAACGTACCCAAGCCGAAGTCCACCAGCACGGCCTCGGAGGAGTACGAGGAGAAGAAGCTGAAGGAGGAGCAGGAGGAGATCAACAGGCAGAACGAGGAGAACCGCAAGTACCAGGATGAACTCCGCGCGGAGCAGGAGCGGCAGCGCGAGGAGGACCGCAAGTACCAGGAGGAACTCCGCGAGGAGCAGAACCGGCAGCGGGAGGAGGACAAGAAGTATCAGGACGAGTTGCGCGAGGAGCAGAACCGGCAGCGCGAGGAGGACAAGAAGTACCAGGACGAACTGCGCGCGGAGCAGGAGAAGGAGCAGGAGGAGGCCAAGCGCCTCCAGGACGACCTGCGGAACGAGCAGAACCAGCAGCGCGACGAGGACAAGAAGTACCAGGACGAACTGCGCGAGGAGCAGAAGCGCGAGCAGGAGGAGGCCAAGCGTGAGGCCGAGGAGCAGGCCAAGGCCGTGCAGGAGAGCCTCGGCGGCCTCAACGATCCCAACGCGGTCACTACACAGAACCTCGGCAGCCTCGACGACCTGCTGAACCAGAACAACCCGGTCACCGAGAGCCCGGGCGACATCGGCGACGTGAACAGCCGGCTCGGTGACGGCCAGGGGGTCCAGACCGACACGCCGATCACCACGCCCCTTGGCAGCCTCGGCGGGTTGAACGCCGGGGGCGGCGGCCCGCTCAAGACCCCGACCGGCGGGACAACCCAGGCCGACGGCGGCAAGCTCACCACCGACTTCCCGGACGGCAGCAGCACGTCCTTCGATCCGGACAGCGGGCTGCTCACCACGACCTCCCCGGACGGCACCGTCACCACGCAGGACCTGGGCAACGGCCTCAAGGTGACGAACCCGGACGGCTCGGTGACGTCCCTCGGTGACGACGGCAAGCTGACCACCACCTTCCCGGACGGCACCACCCAGACCGTCGACCCCGCGACCGGCCAGGCGATCACTACCAATCCGGACGGCACCACCACCACCGAGAACCTTGGCGACCTGGGCAATCTCAACGGCCAGAACAGGCTCGGTGACCTGAACGACCTGAACGATCTGGGTGATCTGGGCGACATCAACTCCGACATCACCACCGAGACGATCGGCGACCTGGGCGACCTCAACGGCGACCGTTCCGGCCTGGAGACCCCAACCGGCGGGAGCACCGAGCTCGACGACAGCGGCGACTTCACCACCACGTTCGCGGACGGCAGCAAATCCACGTTCGACCCGGACAGCGGGTTGCTCACCACAACCGACGCGGACGGCACGACCACGACCACCGACCTCACCCACGGGGCGAAGGTGACCAACTCGGACGGCTCCAGCACCATCCTGGACAACGGCCAGTTGACTACCACCTTCCCGGACGGCAGCACCCAGGTCATCGACCCGGACACCGGTATCGCCACCATCACCGACGCGCAGGGCAACACCGAGACGGTCGACCTGCACGACCTCAACTCGTCGGGTGGCAACGACAGTTCGAACACCCTCGACGGCCTCGGGGACCTCAACGGGATCGGCGGCGGCGACGGCACCACCTCCCGCGACGTGCCCCTTTCCGAACTGGGCCTCAGCGGCGGCGTGAGTAACGGGGCCTCCGGCGGACTCTCCGGGGCGGACTCCCTGTCGTCCTCGGAGGGTTTCAGCGCGGCGGGAGTCGCACCCCTCTCGGACAGCACGGCCACCCCGCTCAGTCCGGCCGCCACCACGGCCGCCGCGGCCGGCACCCCTGGCGCCCCCGGAATGCCCGGCAGCCCCGGCATGCCGATGGGCGGCGGCATGGGCGGCATGGGCGCGGGCGGCGACAAGGGCAACGGCGAGCGGGTGCGTGCCGTCCTCGTCGACGCGGCGGAGGAGAGCGAGCGCCGCAACCGCCGTCGGCGCAGTCCATGGAACCGTCAGGAGGACAGTGACACCTTCCTGACCCCGGCCGCCCGGGTGACGACCACCGGTGGCGGCGACTCCCCCGAGGAGGAGGCGCAGCCGGGCCGCAGCTCCACCAGTTCCGCCGACTATCTGGAGGAGGACGAGGACGTGTGGGGCACCGAGGAGGGCGGCACCCCGGCCGTCATCGGGCGGTGACCAGGGTGCTGGTCCGGCGTGACCACCGGGGAGAGACGAACCCCACCCGGCCCCGGCTTCCCCAACCGAGCCCTCACCAGGCAAGATCAGCGGGGAAGTTGACGGACCTACGGAAAGACCGACGGAGAAGGGCGGAGCGGGCGTGACGGAACCGCTGGAGAAGCGTCTGGAGAAGGCGATGGCCGAACTCCAGGCGGCCCAGGAGGCGGTCGCGCGCACCGAGCGCGAGCTGCGTCAGGCGTCTTTCGCGGTGCTCTCCTCCGACCGCGCGGTCCGCGCCAGCGTGGGCCCGCAGGGTGAGCTGACCGGGATCGAGTTCCTGGAGAACAAGTACCGCGACATGTCCCCCCAGGAGCTGGCCGCCAGCGTCCTGGAGGCGGCGAACGCGGCACGCGTGAAGATGAACCGGCATGTGATGAAGGCGATGGCGCCCTTCACCGAGCCCAGCAGCAACGTGCCGGAGCTGAAGGGCTTCGAGCTGGACTGGGAGCGGATCTTCGGCCCCGAGGTCCTGCGCGACGACGACGAGGACAAGGAGCGCGGCGGCCAGGCCGCCCCCGCCTGGCGGGACGCGCTCGGCGAGGACGGGGAGGACTGACGATGGGACAGCGGTACTACGCCGACCCGCAGCGCATCGAGGCTCTGGCGGGACAGCTGGAAGAGATCGGCACCCTGGCCAGAAGCATGACCGAGGAGTTCCTCGACGAGCTGGCTCCGACGGTCAGATGGCCCGGTACGGAGGGCGAATTCGCCGAGAAGGCCAAGCCGCAGGAGCAGAAGGAGCGGCAGACCACCAAGGACACCATGATGTCCATCCGTGACGCATTGGTGGGGATCACCGATGCCACGGTCAGCCAGGTCCGGCTGATGAAGAACACCCGTGACGCCAACATCGAGGACATCGAGCAGAACAACAGAGAGATCGACACCCATGGGCTCGACGGCGGCCCGGGCGGGCATGGCCGCCGCTGACCTCCGCGCCGTCGGCCGCTCCCGCACCATGCGGGGAGCGGCCGCTCCGTCCTGCCCGAGCCGCCTGCGGGGCGGCCCTCGATGAGCATGATGGCATCGCCCGAGGTCAACGCGATGATCTTCATCCTCACCGGGGAGAAGCTCATCGACGCGGACGAGGACCTCGCCTACGAGAGCCGCCGGCCGTACTCCGGTCTGGGCCGCAAGCTCGACAGGATGTCGTCGCTGATCGAGAAGTCCATCCACGACATCGCCGAGGTCATGCCCGACGACCTCTCCAAGTCGTACGCCAAGGCGATGGGCATGCTCATCGACGACGGCGGCAAGAACTACCTGCGCGATTTCGCCGAGCAACTCGACAAGATCGCCGAAGGCCGGCGCAAGACCTCCATGGACATCATGGAGTCCAAGTGGCAGGTCATCGCCGAGGTCATCCGGCTGCTCATCGAGATCGCCATCTACCTGGCGATGTCCTTCTTCACCGGTGGCGCCTCGGCCAGCCAGATCATGATGGCCAAGCTGCGCAGCCGGTTCATGATCCTCACCACCCTCAGCCACCTGCTCCAGCGGCTGCACATCGCGCCCTCGCTGACCGAGGCGTTCGCCGAGGCGTTCACCACCTTCGCGGTGCGGCTGGCGATGATGAACTTCGCCCCCAACGGCCGCCGCCCCGACGGCTTCGACTGGAACGACATCCTCAAGTCGGCCGCGTTCGGCGCCGCCGCAGGCTTCCTCACCAGCATTTTCGACGACTTCGCGAAGAACATCGTCAAGAGCTACGACAACAACTTCCTCAAGAACGGCCCGGACCTCAACTTCAAGAACAACCCCAACCTCAAGAACCCCCCGAACCTCGACTTCAAGAACAACGGCCCGAACCCCAAGCCCAACCCCGACCCCACCCCGAACCCCCGCGACAACACCCCGAAGGACCGCCCGGACCCCAGCCCGTACGGGAACGGCCCCAACCTCACGAACAACACGCCGACCACCTTCCGGAACAACCCGCTCTCCTTCCGGAACAACACCAACCTGTGGCGCAACAACCAGATCCTGCGCAACAACGCCGACCGGCCGGGCGCGCTGGCCGGGCACTATGGGCTCAAGGGGACGGCCGACTTCCTCGCCGCCGGCTCCGGCGAGGCGCTCGCCGAAATCCTGATCAAGGGTGCCTTCGACGGCGACTGGTCCACCAGCTGGTCCACCTTCGTCGGCGCGGGCATCAGCAGCCAGGTGGAGGCCACGCTCACCGACACCGCCCTGAATAGCGGCGCCGAACTGCGCCACGCCATCGACAAGTTGCGCATGCAGCCGCCGCCCACCGTCTCCGGAGGCAACAGCGACTCCGACACGCGGGACTCCGACGGGTCCACGCGTTCTCGCGACGGCGACGGCTCCGACCGTACCGGCGGTGCCGACGGTCCCCCGCGTACGGACTCCTCGGGCGGCGCCGGCTCCACGCGCAACTCGCCTCCGCGCGTCACGCAACAGAACACCGGCCAGGGGGACTTCACCGGCAGCCAGTCGCCTCCGCCCAACTCCACCGAGGCCGCGCCGCCGTACACCACCCTGGACCCGCCGCCGTACTCCCCGGGCCCGCTGCCCGTGACCGCCGCCGAGAACGAGCTGTGGCAGCAGGTCCACAACGGTCCCGCCGAGGTCCGCGAGCAGGCGCTGCGCGACCTCGCCGCCCTACGCGCCTCCCAGCCGCCCGGAAGCACCGAGATCGGCGTCCGCGACAGCCTGCACAGCAACCTGTCACAGGTGCCCGAGGTCCGGGTCGTGCCCGCCGGGAACAGCCCCGCCGCGCAGGTCGACTCTGACGAGATCCGCCGCGCCCTCGACAGCTTCGGCACGCCGGTCACGGTGGACTCCCCGATCACCACGGGCACGTTCGGCAACGGCTCCACGGGCAACTCCGCTCCCGGCCCGGCCGGGAACAACGCCGACCCGGTGGTGGACCTCGACACGGACGTGCAGGTCGACAACACCAACAGCGCCGACAACACCGTCGTCACCGGCGACCGGGACGGTGTCGCGTCCGAGGCATCGCCGGACAACTCGGTCGTGGGTTCCCCGGAGAGCACCGTCCAGAACTCTCCGGACGAGGTGGTCTCGCAGGACGACCGTACGGCTCCGGTGCCGGGGCAGGGGGGCGGTCCCGTCGCCTCCAACAGCCCCACCACCTCCGCCGCGCCGGGCACGGGCACGGGCACGAGCACCGGCACGGGCACGAGCACCGGCTCAGGCACGGGCGCCCGACCGGGTGGCGTACCGGCCGCCGGAGGCACCCAGACCCCCTCCGCCGCGCAGCCCCAAAGCACGCAGGGCACCCGTGACCCGGACGGCACGGCCCCGGCGGACGGCTCCCGGACCACGCCCGACGACGCCTCGCAGATCTCGCCGTCGCCGGAGACTGGTACTTCTTCGGAGACCTCCTCCTCGGAGACCTCTTCTCCTTCGGAGATCAGCCCGCTGCCGGAGATCAGCCCGCCACCGGCGACCACATCCTCGCCGGAGGCCGTCAACTCGGGCGAGAGCAACAGCACTTCGGGCTCCACCGAAAGCGACCCCACCCCGGCCCCCGACATCACCACCGCCCCGCCGAAGGTGGGCACCACCGGCTCGTACGCCGACACGGGCGACGTACGCGATGTCGGCGATGCACGTGACGTCGGCGGCCTGAGCGACGTGAAGGCCGGTCCTGCCCCGGCCGGGGGCCTCTCGCCCAGCCAGTCACCGCCGTTGACGATCGTCGTCTCGGAGGTGCCGCCGCCGGGGGAGGGGACGCCGGAAGCGGCCGAGCTGTTGGACGGGGCCGGGGTCGACCGGGCCGTCGTGCTCGGGCCGTCGGTCACGCCGGACGGAGCGGGGCGCCCGGTACGCGCCGCCGTCGAGCTGACCCGCGAGGGCCCGGGTGCCCCGGTCCGGGTCCGCCCGCTCACCGGCCCCCCGACTGCCGTGATGGCGGACGGCACTCCCGACACCTCGGACGCCGCGTTCCCCGGCGCGGACGTGCTGCTGCCGCTCGCCGACGCCCTCGGACCGGCCCCTGCCACCACATCCGGCCCCGCCACGCAGAGCACCGCGACCACCGACAGCGACCCGGTCATCGCCCCGGCTACGCGCCCGAAGGTGGTCTCGGGCGCGACGTCTTTCGTGGATGGCAATGGAGCCGGCCCGGACTCCACGGCCACCAGCCTGCCCGCCGCGGCCAAGCTGGCCACCCTGTCCCGGCCTTGGACCGACACGGCCACCGACCTGTACCTGGAGTCGGGCAACAGCAACAGCAACGGCGACAGCAACAACAACGGAGTCGGCGGACACGGCCCCGGCGGCGGTCGCGGGCCCGGGAACGGCGGCACCCCGCCCCCGCCGCCGCCCACCACGTCGGACAACTCCCCGGCGCCACCCTCTGTGGCGCTCCCCGTGGCGCCCCCGCCCACGGGGCGGATCGTCGTGCGGCCCGCGAACAGCGGCGCTACCGCCGACAACGGAAACGGTCCTGCCCGGCCCTCGGGCGAGCCGCTCGTCACCACCCTGAACGGCCACACGGTGCCCGTCGCGCAGCTGCGGCGCTGGGTGCCGAACGCGACCGCCAAGCCTGAACCCGGGCGCGCCGTACAGACGTTGACCATCTCGCAGGGCCCGGCCGAGGACGGTACGGCGCACAGCGCGGGGCGTCGCGCGCTGCTGGGCCAGGACACCTTCCGCGGCGTGCGCACCACTTCCGCTCCACCGGCCCCGGGGACCGTCGCGGACCCGCCCGCCCGCCGCACCGTGTTCACCGGCCCGCCGACCGCGCTCCCCGGGTCGGGCACCGAGCGCGGCGCCGACTACTTCGCGGGGCACGGCACCTCCCGTACCGTCACTCTCGGTACCGAGGACGCGGCGCGACCCACCGTGAAGGTCAGCGGCGTACAGCTAGGCGAGGTGCTCAAGTCCTGGGCGCAGGACGGCGATCTGGACCGGCCACTGGTGCTGTTCTCCTGCGAGACCGGGCGGCAGCCGCAGGTGGCGGGCCTGCCGGTGGCACAGCACGTGGCGAACCGGACCGGGCGGCAGGTGTACGCGCCGACCACCGAGGTGGGCACCGCCCGGGACAGGGACGGCACCGTACGCGCGGTGCTCACCGAGGGCTCGGACGGGCCGGGAGGGTGGCGGCTCTTCACCCCTGAGCCCAGCGGTGTCGACCTGGACGATCTGGCGCGCGACGCCGGCCTGCACACGGGCCCCGAACCGGCCGACGCCTTCGCCCGGGCCCGTACCCTCCAGCAGATCCGCACGCTGCGCGAGGCCCTCGGCCCGGATGCCGAACAGCGCCCGGAGAACAGGGAGTTGCTCGCCGGACTCGCCTTCGTGGACAACCTGCGCTGGCTCAGCCCGGACACCGCGGCCCGCTACGGCGACGGCCGGATGACCCCGGACCTGCTGCGCCGGATGGTCGTCGACCGGGGCGGTGCGAAGAGCGGCACCACCACCGATCCGGGCGCCGATCCCACGCTCGAGCAGTACACCGAATTCCTGCGCGCCGCAGCCGAGTTGCGTTCCACCGCAAGGCCCGACACCACGCTCGACGCCCTGCTGCCCCCGCCGCCGCCCGCGCTCCCGCCCACCACCCTCGTGTCGCCGGAGGACGTGCGCGGTCTCTCCTACGCGCCCTCCGCGCAGATCACCTGGTCGCTCTCCAGCACCCCGCTGCCACTGTCCGAACTGGGCCTGAGCTCCGAGGACACCGCCGAACTCGCCCGCCGCAGGCCCGACCTGGCGCCCGCGTCGAGCCGCCCGGAGAGCCTCGCCGAGGACATGACCCTCCTCAGCAAGGCCACGCCCGGCACGGCGGACACCGTGAACGCGGACGGCCTGTCCTTCCGGCGCCTGGACACCCCGGGCGGCGGAAACTGCCTCTTCCGGGCGGCGCTCGACAGTGCGCGCAGCCAGGCCGTACCACCCGCGTGGGCCGCACGGAACGTCGCCGGCCTGCGCCGTCTGCTGAGCGACCGGATCACCGAGTCCGAACTGGGCGACGCCGTGGCCCTGGCGATCCCGGACCCGGTGTTCTCCGTGGTGGACGACCTGCGGATGCGTGCCGTCGCCGGGGCGCAGGACCCGGCCGAGCGGAGCCGGATCACCCAGCTCTGGAACCGGATCGCGCAGGATGTCGTCACCGACGGCGACGCCGACGAATGGCAGCGGATCCTCAGGGAGAGCGACTACCCGCACCTCGCAGACGTGGCGCCCACCCCCGCCGACGCGTGGCGGCTCGGCGCCAAGGAACTCGTCGGCGCGGCGGCCGAGCTCCCGGCACTGTGGGCTTCTCCCTTCGCCGACCAGCTCCCGGAAGCACTGGCACACACCCTCGACCTCGACCTGCGGCTCGTCCAGCCCGACCCGCGGTCGCCGGGGAGCACCTTCGTCAACACCCTCAACCCGGGCGGCCAGGGCGGCGCCCTGCACCTGGCCTACAACGGCACCGACCACTACGACGCCCTGGTCCCGGCCTCGGCGCCGCTCACCCCCGTACCCGACCCGAACACCACCCCGGACCCGAACACGATCACCACACAGGGTCCGGCCACCACTCAGGACCCGGCCATTCCTGACCCGGCCGCCCCGGACCCGGACGGCTCCGACCCCTTCGGGGAGTGGCTGCGCAGCATGGGCGGGGTCACCGACCTCGACGGGCCCGACACCGAGGCCCCCGACCGGGGTGACCCGGTACCGCTGGAGACCCAGCTCGAACGGCATCGCCCGGCCCGGCTGCTGACCGGCCAGGACGCCCGGCCGCCGGGCCCGGTACCGACCACCGTCACCTTCGAGGACGGCAGCCGGCTGCCCACGATTCTGATCCATCCGGACGCCGACCCGGGTGACGGCACCCCGGCCGGTCGGCCGGACGGCACCCCGCGCGGTCGCCCCACCGGACTCTTCACCGGCCCCGGCAAGACGACCCTGCGCTCGCCCGAGCAGGTGGCCGAGGAGATCCTGAGCAAGCTGCCGAAGAAGCTGCGCGCCCAGTTCGACGAGGCGGAGCTGCTGCGCCTGCTGACCGAGGAGCCCGGCGCCTTCACCGCCCCGCGCGGCGCGCGCTTCGTGGGCCGGGAGAAGTCCGGCGTCGGCCACGAGATGACGGTCGAGGCCATCCCGTACCACCGCTGGGAGCGCTTCTCCGATGTGAACGGCGGCACCGTCCGGCTGGACACCATGCGACGCGGCCAGGCCGGTACGGGCGGCGGGCGCAGCGTCGGCTTCGGGCGCCGGATCGCCGGAGGGCTGAGCATGGGCCCGCCGCTCAACTGGCTGCTGAAGATCGGTGTTTCGCTGGGCTGGACCCGCAGGACCGACTACGCCCAGGGCACCCAGGCGTACAACCAGTCCGAGTGGCGCGCCCACGAGGGCTCGCACCTGCACCTGGACGACGTCCACTACCGGGTGCGGGTGGACCGCGTCACCGAGGCACCGAAGACCACCGGCCCCGACAATTCGTCCGGCCGGGGCAGTACCCCGGGCAACCAGCCCAACTCGCCGCTGCCGAAACCCCATTGGCAGCGTACGCAAGTGCACTCCGCGGAGTTCGCGATGCGCGACGGGCTGAGCTGGCGGCTGCCGGACGACCTCACCGTGCCCTACAAGGGACCGCAGCGCGCACCGAAGACGCTCACCTTCCCGGACGGGGTCGAGCCGCGGATCACCGACACCACCGGGCTGCACCTGACGGATCCGCCGGAGGACATGGCACTGGCCATCTCCGGGGCGCGGCCAGGGAGTTCGGCGCACAGCACCCTGGTCTCGTACGTTCGTCCGGGGCGGCTGCTCGCCCTGTTCGGCCGGTTCTCCGGGCCGGTCACCGGGCCCGAGCTGACCCGGGGCAGCGGACAGCACCCGCTGGGGCACCTGATCGTGGAGCGCTCGGTGCCGCACCGGGCCACGCTGGTCACCGAGTCGGTCAAGGCGGAGCTGCGCGACCTCACCCAGACCACTTACCAGAACGAGCGCGGCCACGTCCGTGACACCCGCCTGGGCATCCAGGTCACCGCCGGGCCGAACTACACCCTCGTCGGCGCGGAGACCGATGTGCGGCTCCAGGGCGGCCCGTTGGTCCGCGCGGACCTCAGCGCCGGACGCGGCCACTACCTCGGCGTCGACGCGGCCCGGAAGACCACCGGCCGGGTCCGCAACCACCCGATCGCCCTGTACCGGGTGGAGCGCACCCTGATGGTGCGCAAGCCCGGCGAACCGCCGTCGGCCGCCCGCCCGGTCCGGGTGGTCAGCCTGGACTGGATCTCCACCCAGGACGCCCGACGCCTCGCGGGCTGGGACAGCCGCACGCCCGGCCAGGCGGGCCCCAACCCGGACGCCGAGCCGCCGGTGCCGTGGTACCTCACCCGAGAGGACCCGGTCCACCTGAGCGGTCAGATCCGCGCCGAGGGCTTCCGCCCCGTCCGCCCGCAGACCCAGGTGCAGACACAGGTCCAGGTACAGCCGCAGCCCCTGGGGCAGACCCAGCCCCAGACCCAATCTCAGGTACAGACCCAGACCCAGACTCAGAGCCGGCCGCAGGGGCAAAGCCAGAGTCAGCAGCAGCCGCCGGCTCAGCAGCCCGTCCCCCAGGACCCCATGCGGGCCTTCGCGGACGCCGTCCTGGACACGCTGCACCGCTCCTACCCGTCGCTGTTCGTCCCGCCGCTGATGCTGCGGCACCCGCGGCTCGCCAAGTTCTGGTACGGCGACGGGCGGATGCGGACTGCGCTGCACAACGACCGCCAGGTGCGTGAGGCGCTGAACCGGCCCAGCCTGGCGCAGAGCCTGGACGACCTGACCACCACCGGGGTGCCGGTCACCCTCACCGAGGACGGTAAGGTGCGCCGCGGCCACCACACGCTCATCCTCCGGGCACGCCTCACCGACCGGCAGTTCGAGACCACTATGAGCGAGCGCTCGCTGCGCAACGCGGTGATCGGCACCGAGGTCTCGGGCCAGGGGCAGCAGGCGTCCCTCACCCTCTCCGGAGGTGTCGAGCTGGGAGTCTCGCCCCGCGACCACAACAAGGTGCCCGACGTCGGGCTGCCCCGTCAGGCCGGCAACGTGACAGTCGGGGTCCGTCACGCCAAGACCGACCAGAAGGCCACCAGGAACACGGTCGCGGTGGTCCACGACCAGCTGACGTTCCAGACCGGCGCCGACCTCTACAGCTACCAGGTGGAGCTGGGTGCCTCCTTCGAGGGCCACCGCCGCCCGCGCGGCTGGGCCCGGCTCGCCTCGGTCGGCCTGCTCGGCGCGGGCGTCTTCGTCAGCAAGGTCGAGGAACGGCCACTGTTCACCCGGGGCAACGAGACCGTGGGCCGGGTGGAGCTGGCCGTGCCCGCCGCGCACGGCTCCGACCGCCACGCCCCCGCCTACCCGCCGCCCACCGGGCCGGCACCGGCGACCGCGGCCGTACCGCAGCAGCTCTCCTCCACCGAGGCGGACCAACTCCTCGACGGCACCCGCCCGCTGCCCAGGACGGACTCGCCCGACCGGCAGCTCACCAAGAAACTGCTGAGAGCTCCGCACGTGGTGCTGAGCGCCGAGGGCGGCCCGCAGCGCCAGCAGCTCATGCAGGACACCGCCGACCGTGCCTCGGGCACCACCTGGCACGTCAGCGCACCCGGCGCCCCGGTGCGCACCGCGCTGCGCCGGGCGATGGCCAACCTCAGCGTGGCCGGGCAACTCGGCCAGTATCTGGGCCCGTTCGGTTCCCGCGTCGCCGGACTCAACGGCGCCGGACCGTTCCGTGCCCATTACCTCAAGGCGGCGGTCCGCGGCGAACTGGGCAACTTCCGGGTCAAGAGCGACCCGAAGCCGGCCAGCCTCGAGGCCACCATCGGCAACGAGCACCGCGTCGCCGGCAGCACGAGCACCGTCTCCCGTACCACCGTCGGCCTCCAGGGTGCCGACATGCCGCTGCAGCAGGCCCCGGGCCAGTCGGCGGTGGTCGGCTCCTACTCGACCGCCCTGCAGTACGCCTGGGGCAAGGGCCGCAGCGTCTCGCAGACCCTCACCCGGGGACGCAACACCACCCTCACCTTCGCCGGGCGCATGTACCTGGTGGTCGCCGACGCCGCCGAGACCGTCGCGGTACGGGACCGCTGGACGGCCGCGATGGGCACGGTGGGCACCCGCGCCGGCGCCCGTATCAGCTCCGCGGCCGGTCGGCTCTCGGAGCGCCTCGGCGACAGTCTCGCCCCACGCCGGGCCGCCGCCGCGCTCCAGCGCATCCGTGACGCGGTGATGTTCCACCTCCCGATGCAGGACGTCATCGAGGCCGGGCTCGCGCGGGACGGCCTGGGCAACACCACCCCGCACAACCTCGGCGGCGGCTACCGGGTGCCCCCCTACCTGCGCAACCGCCGCTTCCCCACCCACCCCAGCGGCCAACTCGACGCCGGCCCTGCGGCACAGCAGCTGATGGGGCAGCTGGAGAAGATCGGGGTGCCCTCGCACGACCGGGAGCAGGTCCTCCAGCGGCTCTCCCCGGACTTCCTCCGCGGCCACCTGCACGAGCTGACGACCGACGGGATGAACCTGCCGGTCCGCTACCGCGCCTGGTCCAGCCCGCACCACCTGCCGGTCGGCGGCAGCCCCGGACAGGTCCAATTCAAGCTGACTCCGGTCACCACCACCGTGGACAGGCTGCGTACCGGCTACGAGCTGGAGGACTACCGCACCATCGCCCGCGACGACGCCGACGGCACCTCCCAGGACCGCGGCGCCGACGTGACGCTCAGCGCCGGTCAGCGCGCGGCGGAGAGCGGCATTCTCGTCGCCAACCCCTCGCTCCAGGGAACCGCGGCCAAGCAGCGGTCGAGCACCCGGACCCGGACCGCCGGCACCACCGCGATGCCGAACATCGCCACCACCCAGGCGCACGCCGAGATCGTCACCAGCTACGTCCTGACCGTCACCATGACGGACGCGACCGGTGATCCGCTCACCCCGGGCGTCAACACCCCGGTCGGAAGCCTCAATGAGATCCTCCCGGCGAACCTGCTGACCCCGGACGGCGACGGCGCCGACGGCGCGCTCACCGAGCAGGACGTGCCGGAACCCGAACGCGCGGTGAAGATGCTGACCGCCGCCCAGGCCCGCCCGGAGGGCATCGCCGCCTGGCGCACCTCCGCCGCCGGGAACGGCACCGGTGGCGCCGACCCGGACATCCTGCCCTTCGACGACCGGATCGGTACCGGCATCCTCGCCGTGGACATCCGCGGCGCCGCCAACGTGCAGGACGCCCTGACCCTCGCCACCGCGCGCGCCGACGGCCTGGGCGACAGCGACCTCGGCAAACGGCACACAGGCAAGGTCCTCGACTCACGCGTGCGCATGGCCCGCCGGACCCCGCTCACCGGCCTCGGCACCGCCCCCGCCCAGTCCCAGCAGGAGGCCACCGCGCAGGGCGGTCTGACCGCCGGTTTCCGCGAGGCGCTAGGCGCGAACGGCTCACCGCTGCCCGCCCAGGCCTCCGCGCGCCTCTTCGGGCAGTACCACACCGCGGACTCCCGCCTCTACGCGAAGATGCACCGCCGCGGCGCCCGCCTGCTCGCTGTGGAGAACAAGCCGCGCATGGAGGCCATGCAACGGGCGAAGACCTCCGACGCGCTGGAGGCCGGCATCACCGACAACGTCGAGGGCGCCGTGGGCACCGCGCCGATGGCGGGCAACAGCAACGCGGGTGTGACCAACCCGGGCGCCACGGTCCCGATCGGTGGCTCGAACGACGGCACGGTGCTCAAGGGCACCGCGGACACCACCCTCGGCACCCACCTCAAGGTTGTCACCGACCGGAGCATGCTCTTCGCGCTGCCGGTGAGCTGGCTGTCCGTGGCCGAGGCGGACCACCGCATCACCGACAGCCGCCCGCTGCACGCGCTCGGCAAGGCCAAGCGCGGGCCGCGCGCCGCCGAGGCCGAGACCACCGCCCTGGTCTGGCTGCGCGAGGACATCGCCCGCGACTACGGCCTCCTGGACGACACCACGTTCCCCGACGAGGTCCTCGCGGCCTGGGACGACCTGTCCAAGGCGGCGGGCGACCTCGCCGCGGCCGAGAAGGGTTACTACGACGCACGGGCGCGGGCCCGGGAGACGTGGCTCGACCTGGGCCCGGCGGAACAGGCCGCGCTCGGCGACGACAACTCCGGTCCGCCGACCGATCTGCCGCAGGACATGGTCTGGTCCCCAGCCGTCGTCGCCTGGCAGGCCGCCCGCCAGGAGGTCCACCGGTGGGAGCAGCACACCGACGCCGCCGCCCGGGACCACCACCGGCTGCACCTGGCCGCCTCCCGCCTCACCGCGCACCACCAGGGTTCGGCCTCCGTCCCGGTGCCGGACCGGCCGCAGGAGTACGCCGAGCCGGGCTGGCGCTCCGAGGCACCCGAGCCGTACGTCGTCACCGACGGGACGGACTCCGCCCCACGCACCCTCACCTCGCCGGACGGCGCCACGGTGCGCGAGGTGCACGACATGCCGCACGACGGCGCCTCGTTCTTCCACGCGCTGCTCGCTGCCGCCGAGGCCCGAGGCCGCCTGCCCCACCTGCTCGGCACCGACCTCGCCGACCGGTTCACGGGCGCCTCCGGCGACCCGGCGGTCACCGCGGAGGCCATCGGCACCGCCCGCGACCGCCTCGCCTGGGAGCTGGGCGAGGACGGCAACGAGGACCTGCTCGACGCCCTCGCCCTGGACGCCGAGGACACCTTCACGCAGGACGAACTCGACGCCGCGGGTGTGCAGTTGACCCCGGCGCAGCAGACCGAGTTCGATGCCTTCGGCCGACTCCCGCAGACCTACTGGCCGACCCCCGCGCAGCGGGTGGCGCTGGCCACCGCGGCCCTGTCCCGCCCGTTCGCGAGCGAGCCGCTGCAGGACGGCGGCACGGAGCGCCCGGACGGCGAACCGGCCCGGCCCGAGCGCCGCGCCGGGGATCACGGCGGAGCCGACCTGCTGCCCGTCCTCGCCGCCCGCGTCCTGGGCACCCCGCTCACCGTGGTGACCGGTGAGGGCCGCGACCAGCTCTTCCTCCCGCACGGCACCGATCCGGCCGCCGTCGACCCGGCCACCGATCCGGTCCTCTTCACCACCGACGGCTTCTTCCACGCCGCGCTTCCGCCCGGGACCTCGCCGCCGGTCGCCACCCCGTTGCCGGCCCCGGCGACGGCGACGACCGCGGCAACTGCGACGACCGCGACCGGTACCGGTGCGAACACCGGGACATCGGCCGTGGGGACCTCGGGTACCGACACCACGACGAGCCCCGGGTCGGAGCAGCGGTCCGCGCAGCCGCCCGCGCACCGCAGCCACGCCACCCCGCCCTGGCTGCCGCCCGCCGACAGCAGCGGCCCGCGCTACCGCCTCGACCGCGACGGCGTCCTCACCGCACCCGACGGCGCCACCTACACCCAGGTCGCCCCCGCCGGCCGCGGCAACGGCTTTTTCGGCGCGCTCTCCACGGCCTTGCGACAGGCAGCGGAGCAGCCCGGACTGGACCGCCAGGAGGCGGCACGGCTGCGCATGCGCGCCGGGGCGTCGCCCGCCCAGCTGATGCGTCTGAACGGTCTGCCCGCCGACTCGGCGGAACGCGACTCGCTCTTCACACCCCCACCCCTGCGGACCCACCCCGGCGAGCCCGCGCCGAGCCAGTACGCCCGCGAGGGGCATCTGCGCCGCCACCTCGCCGAGGCACCGTGGGGTCCCGGGGCCGACCGTGCGGTGGCCCGGTGGGCCGCCGCCGCGACCGGCACCACCGTCACCCTGATCGAGGAGAACGGAACCGCCCACACCTACCCCGGCCCGTCCGGCGACAGCGGTCCGCACCTTCGGCTCCGCCGCCGGGGTGGGGACTTCGTCACCTTGAGCCTGCACACGCCTGCACCCGCGCCGAAGGCTCCCGCGCCCAAGGACACGGAGTCGAAGGCACCGGAACCGAAAGGCTTGAAGGCGCCGGAGCAGAAGGCCCCGGTGCTGGAGGGCTCCGAGCTGAAGGGGCCCGAGCTGAAGGGGCCCGAGGCACAGGTCACGACGTCCGTCGACACTGCTACGCCGGTCCCGCCCGTGCCGGATCCGGCCTCACAGGACCCGGCTCTGCAGAACGCGGTCCTCCAGGACGCGGCTTTGCAGGACCCGGTCTCGCAGGACTCGACCCTGCAAGACCCGACCCCGCAGGACGCGCTCCTTCAGGACGCGGCCACCCTTCCGCTGCCCCCGTCACCGACGGGCAGCGACCTCCCGGGTCTCCTGGAGGAGGAGGCATACGAGCTGAGCACGCTGTCCGGCACCGACGCGGGCTCCGACGCCCCCACGGACTCGGACATGGCCACCGCCGTACCGGAGCCGGTCCTCCGTCCCTTCAAGTTGGGGAACTTCGAGTTCACCAACCTGAACCAGACGGAGAGGTACGTCGACAAGGCGGTCCGGATCGTCGAGCTGCTCGACGAGCACAGCACCATCAAGAACTACGTCGGCGGCCGCCCTGTCCGGATCACCCTGCATGTGCGCACGACCGAGACCCCGGCCGACGTGCGTGACCTGGGCGACGACGGCGTCCAGATCAACCTCGCCAGCTATTACTTCGAGAAGTACGACATCGGCTACGTCATGGGGATGCTGGCCCACGAGATCGGCCTTCACCCCCTCGCCTCGCGCAACACGGAGATTCCGGAGCAGGAGGAGGCGTACCGGGGTATGCCCCTGCCGGTGCCGGGACTGACGGACCTGAAGACGCCGCGCTTCATGAACACCGAGGGGGCGGGCCAGGCCGACCACATCATGGCCGCCTACCCCCGTACCATCCGGCACGGCATCTACCGCGACATCGTCATAGAGATGGCCAAGGTGCTCGCGCAGCACGCGCGGGTCGGCGTGACGGGCGCCAAGTCCCAGGACGTCACCGACCTCTTCGACACCTACCTGATGGACCTCGCCTCCATCGCGGTCACCAGCGACTACCGGATGAACGCGGTCAAGGAGCCCAACTACACGGCAAGGGCCTACAACGCCTACAAGGAGATGCTCCGCGCCCAGTTGGCAGAGAACACCGCTCTTCGGGACCTCCTGCCGTCGAACAAGAGCCTGTTCGGCGTCGCACGGTCCTTCACCCAGCTCGCCACCAGTATCGCGACCAACAACCGCGGCGACAGCATCCAACAGCCCGTTGCTCCGGACCAGGCCGGAGGCAACACCGGCGAGGCACGCCCCAGACTTCCCGAGGCGGGCACCGGCCCCGCGCCGCAGACCGCGCCGTCCGCCACCTCGCCGACGCGCGGCCCGCGCGACAGCCGTCCCCGGTTCGTGGTGCGTTCAGGCTTCGACGCGCGGCGGTTCTCGTACCAGGGCAAGCCGGTCACCGACCTCACCGTCCGGATTGCGATACGGGGCACGGACGGACAGGCCTCGCGCGTGTTCGACCAGCTCAACGCGGGCGTGAGCGAGTTCCTGAACGACCCGGACCACCGCCTGCCCAACGGCGACCGGCTGCACGTGACCGTTGAGCACGTCGATCCCACCGATGAGCCGCACCTGACCGTGAACCTGGCGGGCCGGGACCAGGCGATGAACCAGACCACCTGGTGGTCCGACGCCGCCCCGGTGCAGATGGTGCACGAGCTCACTCACCAGCTCGGCCTGCGCGACGAGTACCGGGACGCCGACTCGCCGCACCGCCCGCACATCCTCGGCAGCCTGCTGGGCGACCTCGACGGAGCTACCGAAGACGCCTCCCTCGCCCCCGCCGGCCTGCGCGACCGGCACATGGCCCTGCTCGGAGCGCTCATCGGCGACGTGACCCCAGCGCCTCAGCAGAACGGCGATCAGGCCGACCAGAGCTGGGCGGCGGCCCGGAGCGCCGCCGCCGCGGAAACCCGCGAGTCCATCTGGGTCGACCCGGTCTCCCTGCCCCGACCCGCCGACGGCCCGGCAGTCGCCGAGGTTCCGGCTCACATGCAGCAGGACTCGGACATGGCCACCGCCGTACCGGAGCCGGTCCTCCGTCCCTTCAAGTTGGGGAACTTCGAGTTCACCAACCTGAACCAGACGGAGAGGTACGTCGACAAGGCGGTCCGGATCGTCGAGCTGCTCGACGAGCACAGCACCATCAAGAACTACGTCGGCGGCCGCCCTGTCCGGATCACCCTGCATGTGCGCACGACCGAGACCCCGGCCGACGTGCGTGACCTGGGCGACGACGGCGTCCAGATCAACCTCGCCAGCTATTACTTCGAGAAGTACGACATCGGCTACGTCATGGGGATGCTGGCCCACGAGATTGGCCTGCACCCCCTCGCCTCGCGCAACACGAAGATCCCCGAGGAGGAGGAGCTGTACCGGGGCATGCCGCTGCTGGTACCGGGACTGGAGACCCTGAAGACGCCGCGCTTCATGAACACCGAAGGCGCGGGCCAGGAAGACCACGTCATGGCCGCCTTCCCCCACACCATCCGGCACGGAATCTACCGCGACATCGTCCTGGAAATGGCCGGGGTGCTCGCGCAGCACGCACGGGTCGGCGTGACGAGCGCCAAGGCAAAGGACGTCACCGACCTGATCGACACCTACCTGATGGACCTCGCCTCCATCGCGGTCACCAACGACCACCGGGCGAGGGCGATCAGGGACCCCAACTACACGGCAAGGGTCTACAACACCTACAAAGCCCAGCTGGCCGAGCACATCGCCCAGGACAGTCCCGTCCGCCCCTTGCTGCCCGCCGACAAGGGAAGGTTCGGCGTCCTCGGAGACTTCGCCCAGCTCGCCACCAGCGTCGGAACCAACAACCGCGGCGACAGCATCCAGCAACCCGTTGCTCCGGACCGGACCGGCGGCAACACCGGCGAGGCACGCCCCAGACTGCCCCAGACCGACACCCACACCGACACCGACCGCACGCCGACCACCGGCGTCCCGGCCCGTATGCCGCAGAACCCGAACACGACGCCCGCAGCACCGGAGCCGGTCCTCATCCCCTTCAAGTCCGGGAACTTCGAGTTCACCAACCTGAAGCACACGAACGAGGGGTACCGCGACAAGGCGGTCCGCATCATCGAGCTGCTCCGGAAGCACGACACGATCCGTGACTACATCGGCGACCGCCCTGTCCGGATCACCCTGCACCTCCGTACGACGGAGACTCCGGCCGATGTGACGGACCGTGGTGATGCCGGCGTGGACATCAACCTTGCCAGTTACTACTTCGAGAAGTACGACATCGGTTACATCATGGGGATGCTGGCCCATGAGATCGGCCTGCACCCCTTGGCCTCGCGGGACACGAACATCCCTGACGAGGAGGGGATGTTCGCGGGGGTTCCGCTGACGGTTCCGGGGCTGACGGACCTGAAGACCCCGCGCACGATGAACACCGAGGGTGCCGGTCAGGCCGACCACATCATGGCCGCCTTCCCCAGCAGCACCAGGCACCGGATCTACCGCGACATCGTGCTGAAAATGGCCGGTGTCCTGGCGGAGGATGCGCGAACGGGGGAGGAGGGCGCCAAGTCCAAGGACGTCACGGACCTGATCGACACCTACCTCATGGACCTGGCCACGATCGCGCTCACCAACGACCGGCGTAAGGACGCGGCGTGGGAACCGCGGTACACGGCCAAGGTCTACAACGCCTACAAGGAAATGTTCGCAGCGCAGTTGGCGCAGGACAGCCCCGTACGGAGCCTGCTGCCGGCTGACAAGAGTTGGTACAACGTCACGAGCAATTTCTTCGGTTTGGGCAGCAGCGTCGCGTTCAACAACCAGGGCGACAGCATCCAGACCAGTACGCCGGCGTCGAGCGGCAGCGACACAGGCGAGGCCCGCCCGCGGCTTCCGCAGGGCAGCACCGACACCGGGCTTCAGAGCGGGCCGTCCGACACATCGCGGCCGAGGGGGCCACGTGACAGCCGCCCCCGCTTCGTGGTCCGGTCGGGCTTCGACGCGCGGCGGTTCACCTACGACGGCGATCCGGTCACCGACCTGACCGTCCGCATCGCGATACGGGGCACGGACGGGCAGGCCTCGCGCGTGATCGACCAGCTCAAGGCAGGTGTCAGCGAATTCCTCAACGTTCCCGGTTACCGGCTGCCGAACGGTGACCTGCTGCACGTGACCGTCGAGCTGGTTACGCCTTCGGGCTCGCCTCACCTGACCGTGGACCTGGCCAACCGGGATCAGACCATGGATCAGAACACCTGGTGGGCGGATGCCGATCCGGTGCAGATGGTGCATGAGCTGACACACCAGCTCGGGTTGCGGGACGAGTACCGGGATGCCAACTCCCCGCACCGTCCGCACATTCCGGGGAGCCTGCTCGGTGACCTGAACGCGGAACCCAAAGACTCTTCGCTCGCCGTCGGAGGTCTGCGTGGCCGGCACCTGGCGCTGCTCAGTGCGCTGATCGGGGACGTGACTCCTCAGCCGCAGCAAAGCGCGAAGGAGGACGGCGAGCAGGCCTGGGACGCGGTACGCACCGGCACCGACCCGGTCCTTCGCGAGGCGATCTGGGTGGATCCGGTCTCCCTGCCCCGACAGTCCACCGACGGCACGGCAGTCACCGAGGTCCCGGCCCGTATGCCGCAGGGTCCGAACGCGACACCTGCCACCGCTGCGGAGCCCGATTCGGGTCCCTTCGTGATGGAGAACTTCGAGTTCACGAATCTGAAGCGTTCGAATGAGCGGTACCGCGCGAAGGCGGTGCGGATCGTCGACGTGCTCATGGATCACCCGACGATCAAGGCGTACGTGGGCGGCCGCCCTGTCCGGATCACTCTGCATGTGCGCACGACCGAGACGCCGGCCGACGTGCGTGACCTGGGCGAAGACGGGGTCCAGATCAACCTCGCCAGCTACTACTTCGAGAAGTACGGCATCGGCTACATCATGGGGATGCTGGCCCACGAGATCGGCCTGCACCCGCTTGCCTCCCGGAACCGGGACATCCCCGACGAGGAGGAGATGTTCCAGGGTATTCCGCTGCCGGTTCCGGGGCTGGCCGACCTGAAGACGCCGCGCACGATGAACACCGACAACGCGGGTCAGGCCGACCACATCATGGCCGCATTCCCCAGCAGTACGAGGCACGGGATCTACCGCGACATCGTGCTGAAGATGGCGGAGATGCTGGCCGAATTCGCGCAGGCGCATGTGCCGGGAGCCAAGCTCCAGGACGTCACGGACCTGATCGACTGCTATCTGATGGACCTCGCGTCTATCGCGATCACCAGCGACTACCGGGTGAACGCGGCCAAGGAGCCTGGTAACACCGCGAAGGTCTACAACGCCTACAAGGCGCTGTTTGCTGCGCGTATGGCCGAGGACAGCCCCATCCGTGCTCTGCTGCCCGCCGACAAGGGGATGTTCGGCGTGGTGCGGGACTTCACCACACTGGCCGCAAGCGTCGCCACCAACAACCGCGGCGACAGCATTCAGCAACCCATGCCGACGGACGAGGCCCGCCCCCGACTCCCGCAAGGAACCGACAACAGTCAGCAGACCGAGGAGAGCATTCAACAAGCCCCGCCCGCAACACCGCAGTTGAGGGGTCCGCGCGACAGCCGACCCCGCTTCGTGGTGCGGTCGGGCTTCGACGCGCGGCGCTTCTCCTACCAGGGCGAGCAGGTCACGGACCTCACCGTCCGGCTCGCGATACGGGGCCCGGAGGGTCAGACCACGCTCGTGGCTGATCAACTCGACTCAGGTGTGCGGGAGTTCCTCAACAACCCTGCTTACCGGTTGCCGAACGGCGACCGCCTCCACGTCACCGTCGAGCACGTCGCTCCCTCGGACTCTCCGCACCTGACTGTGGACCTGGTGGGCCGGGACCGCGCGATGGATCAAAGCACGTGGTGGGCGGATGCCGATCCGGTGCAGATGGTCCATGAGTTGACCCACCAGCTCGGTCTGCGGGACGAATACCGTGACGCCGACTCCCCGCACCGCCCGCACATCCCGGGCAGTCTCCTTGGCGACCTGAACGCGGGCCCCGAGGACTCTTCGCTCGCCGTCGCCGTCGCCGGTCTGCGTGGTCGGCACCTGGCTCTGCTGGGTGCGCTGATCGGGGACGTAACCCCGCAGCCGGAGGGAAGCGCGGAGGAGGACACCGAGCAGACCTGGGACGCCGCCCGCACCGCTACCGAGCCGGTCCTTCGCGAGGCGATCTGGGTGGATCCGGTCTCCCTGCCCCGCCCCACCGACAACACCGCGTCCACCGAAGTCCCGGCGCGCATGCTGCAGGACCTGAACGTGACACCAGCCACGGCCACCGAACCCACCCTCGTCCCCTTCACGATGGACAACTTCGAGTTCACCAACCTGAAGCACACGAACGAGGGGTACCGCGACAAGGCGGTCCGCATCATCGAGCTGCTCCGGAAGCACGACACGATCCGTGACTACATCGGCGGCCGCCCTGTCCGGATCACCCTGCACGTGCGCACGACCGAGACTCCGGCCGATGTGACCGACCGCGGTGACGCCGGCGTGGACATCAACCTTGCCAGTTACTACTTCGAGAAGTACGACATGGGCTACATCATGGGGATGCTGGCCCACGAGATTGGTCTGCACCCCCTGGCCTCGCGGGACGCGGGCATTCACGACGAGGAGGACATGATCGCGGGGATGCCGTTGACCGTTCCGGGGCTGACGCATCTGACGACGCCGCGGATGATGAGCACCGAGGGTGCGGGTCAGGCCGACCACATCATGGCCGCGTTCCCGAGCAGTACCAGGCATCGGATCTATCGCGACATCGTCCTGGAAATGGCCAAGGTCCTGGCGGAGGATGCGCGAACGGGGGAGGAGGGCGCCAAGTCCAAGGACGTCACGGACCTGATCGACACCTACCTCATGGACCTGGCCACGATCGCGCTGACCAATGACAAGCGGAAGGACGCGGCGTGGGAACCGCGTTATACGGCGAAGGTCTACAACGCCTACAAGGCGCAGTTCGCAGCGCAGTTGGCGCAGGACAGCCCCGTACGGAGCCTGCTGCCGGCTGACAAGAGCTGGTACAACGTCACGAGCAACTTCCTGGGCCTGGGTAGCAGCGTCGCGTTCAACAACCAGGGCGACAGCATCCAGACCAGTACGCCGGCACAGGCCGGCAGCGACACCGGTGAAGCCCGTCCCCGGCTTCCGCAGAGGAGCACCGACACGGCGCCCCAGACTCAGACACCCGGCGCACCGCAGCCAAGGGGGCCGCGTGACAACCGGCCCCGGTTCGTCGTGCGTTCCGGGTTCGACGCGCGGCGGTTCACCTACGACGGCGATCCGGTCACCGACCTGACCGTCCGCATCGCGATACGCGGCACGGACGGGCAGGCCTCACGCGTGTTCGGCCAACTCAACGCGGGCGTCAGCGAGTTCCTTAACATGCCCGGCTACCGGCTGCCCAACGGTGACCTGCTGCACGTGACCGTCGAGCACGTCGATCCCTCGGACTCCCCACACCTGACCGTGGACCTGGCGGGCCGGGACCGAACCATGGACCAGAACACCTGGTGGCCGGACGCCGATCCGGTGCAGATGGTGCACGAGCTGACCCACCAGCTCGGCCTGCGCGACGAGTACCGCGACGCCGACTCCCCGCACCGATCCCACGTCCCGGGCAGTCTCCTCGGCGACCTCAACGCGGACCCCGAGGACTCCTCACTCGCCGTCGCAGGTCTGCGTGGCCGGCACCTGGCTCTGCTGGGTGCGCTGATCGGGGACGTAACCCCGCAGCCGGAGGGAAGCGCGGAGGAGGACACCGAGCAGACCTGGGACGCGGTACGCACCGGCACCGACCCGGTCCTCCGCGAGTCCGTGTGGGTGGACCCGGTCTCCCTGCCCCGACCGTCCGACAGCGGCGCGGCAGTCACCGAAGTCACCGAGGTCCCGGCCCGTATGCCGCAGGACCCGAACGCGACCCCCACCGCGCCAGCAAGGGCCTACGTGCCGTTCTCGTCGGGGAACTTCGAGTTCACGAACCTGGCGCACACGAACGAGAGGTACCGCGACAAGGCGATCCGCATCATCGATCTGCTGCGGAAGCACGACACCATCAGGGAGTACATCGGCACCCGCCCCTGCCGCATCACCCTGCACCTGCGGACGACGGAGCCCCCGGCCGACGTGAGGGACCGTGACGATGACGGCGTGGACATCAACCTCGCCAGCTATTACTTCGAGAAGTACGACATCGGCTACATCATGGGCATGCTGGCCCACGAGATCGGCCTGCACCCGCTCGCCTCCCGCAACACGAACATCCCTGACGAGGAGGAGATGTTCCAGGGAGTCCCGCTGACCGTGCCGGGGCTGGCCGACCTCAGCACACCGCGCACCATGAACACCGAGGGCGCTGGTCAGGCCGACCACATCATGGCCGCCTTCCCCAGCAGCACAAGGCACCGGATCTACCGCGACATCGTCATGGGAATGGCCAAGATCCTGGCGGAGGACGCGCAGACCGGCGAGGAGGGTGCCAAGGCCCAGGACGTCACCGACCTGATCGACTGCTATCTGATGGACCTGGCCTCAATCGCCCTCACCAACGACCACCGGACGAACGCGGCGAAGGAGCCCAACTACACGGCGCGGGTCTACAACGCCTACAAAGACTTGTTCCAGGCCCAGTTGGCGGGAGCCACTGCGCTCCAGGTCCTTCAGGCCCTCCTGCCGTCCAACAAGAGCATGTTCGGCGTGATGAACGACTTCCGGCGCATCGCCAACCACGTCGCCATCGGCAACAGCGGCGACAGCATCCAGCAGGCCGGTACGACCTGACGCACGCGCCTCCTGACGCACGCGCCTCCTGGCGCACGTTCGGGGCGGGGCGCACCGACACACAGTCCGCCCCGCACCACCACGCCTCAGGAAACGGTCGGCGCTCCCGCCAGCTCATCCGGCCCGACGTTGTGGCCCAGCAGGTGCAGCGGGCTCGCCGTCACCCCGGCACGTTCCACGGCCTCTCAGTAGGCGACGGCCGCTGACCGTCCACCAGGCCGTGCACCAGCGGCAGTTCGGGATCCGCCGCGTGCAACAGGGACTCGACCCGGCAGGAAGCCAGGGTTCCCTCCAGCCACGGGCGATGCTCGGAGCGGTTGACTGGATCCGTGAGCGGAACAGACGCCGTCAGTCGGGAGCTATTTCCAGAATCGGAGAGAGTCTCTCAATGGGCGCCGAACTCGTCGTGAAATTGCGAATGAACAATTTGGCGCGAATTTCCTCGCCTCCAAGCTCTGTGTCCAAGTCATCCCCCGGGATGTTGGACCAAGTCCATTCCATAGCCTCTCGAACCGAAGCTGGCCTCCAGCGAATCACTCCATGATTCGCGAGGTGGTCGTGATCAGAGTCGTCCCACTCCCACCATTGCGCCCAGTCCTCGAACTCGAAGCCCGAGCGGATCTCTTCAGGCGTGAACGTCTCAATGGCCTTTACGGTCAACGTCCAGCGGTTTTGCGCGTCTCGCGACGCGGTCACTGTTGGATTGATGAGATCCATCGCGACATCCTCCGAACTTGAGTTGGTCTGCTCAAACGAAATCGTTCTATCGAGCCTGCTGACCTGTGTTCCACGTTACACCTGGGGTAGGTGGCAAGCGAGCCGGAGAAACTCTTGTGGCGTTATATCGCTCAACCATTCAGGCGGCTTGGTCCGTCGGTCAGTACCGGACGAGTTGGGGGTGCGGCACTTGACCTGACGCGCTACCAGCAACTGCCTCAAACCCTGCAAGACCGCGCCCTGTTCGGGTCGCCTCGCACGGCACATCGGGCACCGTCCACCTCAACAGCGCCGTGGACGCCCGCGCCGAGGTTCACCTTGTGTCGCCGCACCCATCGTCGGTGGGGGCCTTGAGCCAGCGGGTGGCCGAGGTGGCAGGGAGTGCGGCGAGGCAGATGATCAGGGCAGCCAGTGGCACCTGGTCCAGGCCGAACGCGGCCACCGCCCAACCGCCCACGACGGCGCCGGAGGCGATGCCCGCGTTGACCGCGGAAGCACCCAGGGTTGCGGCGAGATCCCCGCCCGCGCCGGCCAGTGAGATCATCCGCACCGGGGTGATCATGCTGTCACCGAAGAACAGCGAAGCGCCGAAGATGCCCAACGCGACCAGCACGGCGGCGGCTCGGCGGCCCCGCTGTGAGCTCCACCGCCGCAGCAGCGTGATCAGCGCCATGCTGCCGCCCTCGCCGTCGTTGTCGGCGCGCATCGCCAGCAGCACATAGGTGACCAGGACGATGATTACCACCGACCAGAACACGAGCGACACCACCCCGTAGACGTTTTCCGTGGTGACCGGGACGGGGTGCGGGTCGCTCGGGTTGAACACGGTCTGGAGGGTGTAGATCGGGCTGGTCCCGATGTCGCCGAAGACCACGCCGAGAGCACCGATCACCAGCGCGAGACGCGCACCGTGTCCTGCCCGCTCGGACCACGAGCCTCCGGCGGCCGCGATGCGGCTCCACCGCCCGATGCGGTCCCGTGCCGGCGATCGGCCATGGTGATCCTCCTCGGCACGGCTGCTGCGCTGCAGGCCAGATGCATTAGGGCGGACGATACCGATCCCCCTGCGTAACTGTCCGTAGGTACGCGCCGATTCGTTCGAGCGGCGTCACCGCGGCCGGCCCCACGCGGCTTCGTCGCTACGGCTCGCTCGGTGGCGTCCCCGGAACAGCCTGGTCAGAGGTGGGAAACCGGTGGGAGATATCGGGAGGGAGTACGTAAATCTCCCTGCAGCGTGAGTGAGTTACACGAAGGGCGTCTGACGGGCATGAGGCCAGGTCAGACGCCATTCTCGTGCGTCTAGAAGAACCCCAGCTTCTTCGGCGAATAGCTCACCAGCAGGTTCTTCGTCTCCTGGTGGTACATGCCTTACACCTCACCTGACCAGCAGAAACAAACGAATCTGTCTCGAACGAGGGGATGATGGCCCGGAATTGGCCCGGATCTTGGTCTACTCGGAGGTCCCGGCTGACCGGTGCGTCGATGAGGCCTCGGCCGGGCAGGTCCAGCGAGCGCCGCTCGACCCCGGCGCTCTCAACGAGGATCGCGACGTTGTTGTGTGTTGCGCGGTGGAGTGCCCGGACGTGGAGTTCGTGTACCAGTGCGTGTCCTGTCGGTGATAGTCGTCCAGTCGTACGAGATCCCGTGGCCTCGGACCTTACGTACGGCCCGAGGCCACCGGGGTGTGGAGACGGCTTCTATTGCGACGGAGCCACCCGGACGCCGCCAAGGAGAAGGGTGATGAAGCGGGCCACGTCGGTCCAGCGGTCGAAGTATTCGAGACCCGGGACGTCCACCGGCGTTCTGTCTCACGGTGCGGCAGGTGTCTGGTCGGCAGTCCTCGCCAACCAGCTCTCGGTGCGCGCTGCGCCGAAGCTGATGAGGCCGGCAGCCGCGGCGAGTGCGATACCGGTCCACGATGGCGATGAGGTGTCCAACAGGTCTGCCAGGAAGGGTACGTAGAGTGCGGCAGCGCCCAGCCCCGCCGCAGTCAGCACAGCTGCGGGCAGAAACAGATTTTGGCGCGTGAACAGTCGCTCCCGCAGCCCCAGAGCGACGCCGAGCTGGGCGGCCAGCAGGGCGATGAACAGGACGGTCTGCCACGGGTCGCCGGAGTGCCGGACCCAGAGGCTGGCAGCGAGGCTGGCTGCAGTGACCAGGACCGACAGCCGCAGTACCCGCTGCCAGAGCCCGTCGCCGAGTACGTGCTGCTGCGGCGGGCGCGGCGCGCGTCGCATGGCGTGGGGTGAGACCGGTTCGGCGCCCATGGCGACCCCTGTCAGACCATGAGTGAGCAGGTTGATCCACAGAATCTGACCTGCTCGCAGAGGCAATGCGAGTCCGAGCATCGGGCCAATGAGCATAACGAGGATTTCCGCGGCACCGCCGGCCAGCGCATAGACCAGGAACCGGCGGATGTTGGCGTAGACACGGCGGCCCTCTTCCACGGCCGAGATCACAGAGGTCAGTTCATCGTCGGCGAGGACCAGATCGGCAGCTTGGCGGGCAACTTCGGTTCCCCGGCGGCCCATCGCCACGCCGATGTCGGCCTGCCGCAGGGCGGGGCCGTCGTTGACGCCGTCGCCGGTCATCGCGGTGACCTCTCCGCGAGCGCGCCACGCTTGGACGATGTCCAGTTTCTGTTGAGGCGTGGTACGAGCGAAAACCCTGACCTGGGTGGGGTCCGGGATCTGTCCTGCGGCCAGCTCTTTGCCGGTGGCCACGCGGCTCGGCATGGTGGCGTCAGCTCCCGTGAGGATACCGACCCTTTCCGCGATCGCACGGGCTGTCGCTGGGTGGTCTCCAGTGATGAGAACCGGAGTGATCCCGGCACGGCGGCAGGCTTGCACGGTCGCCGTGGCTGCTTCTTTGGGCGGGTCGCTGATGGCTGTCAGTCCCAGCAGTCGCAAGCCGCTTTCCGACTCCTCGATCGGGACAGGAATACGGGCGGACGAACCTGACGCTATGGCCAGGACGCGGTAGCCCTCGGCGGACAGGGCGGCGGCCTCCATACGCGCATGCTCCAGTGACGCGGGACTTTCGTTCACAAGCGCGGCGTCCAGCACCATTTCAGGTGCGCCCTTGAGGTAGATCTCGATCGTTCCCGAGGGCGTGCGGTGGATGGTGGTCATACGTTTGCGGAGGCTGTCGAACGGCACCTCGTCGACGCGGGGATGAGTTCGCACCAACTCGTCGGGTGTGCAGCCCACTTTGGCGGCGGCGGTCAGCAGGGCGGCCTCGGTTGGATCACCCAGCGGGGTCCATTGCGCGTCTGCTTCCCCGGGCGGAATCAGCGACGCGTCGTTGCACAACGCCGCTGCGATGAGCACTTCTCGTACGGCATCCCTGGTGGCGGGTTCTGGATGTCGGCCGGTCGTGAGAATTTCACCAACGGGTTCGTATCCCGCGCCCGTCAGGGTCACCGTGCCGTGGGCGGCGGTCCATACTCGTTCGACGACCATGCGGCCTTCGGTGAGGGTGCCTGTCTTGTCCGTGGCCAGTACGGTGACCGATCCCAGGGTCTCCACTGCGGACAGGCGGCGAACCACGGCGTTGCGAGCGGCCATCCGCCGCGCGCCCAGCGCCAGGCCGAGGGTGACGACGGCCGGTAGTGACTCCGGGACGGCTGCCACGACGAGGCTGATGGCCGTTACCGCCATCGTCTCCCAGGACTGGCCGCGCACCAGTCCCAGGACGAGCACGAGGAGGCACAGCCCTACAGTGACCAGGGCCAGTACCCGGCCGAGTCCGGCCAGGCGCTTTTGGAGCGGGGTCTGTTGCTGTCGGGGGTGCAGCGAGGCGGCGATCATGCCGAGGGCGCTGCGCGGCCCGGTGGCGGTGACGGTGGCGACAGCGCGGCCACGCAGTACGACGGTTCCCGCCTGTAGTTGTCCCGTGTGTGGATCCGTTCCGTGGACGTCCTTGTCGACCGGTACGGATTCGCCGGTCAGCGCCGACTCGTCGATCAGAAGGGCAGCGGCCTGCGTGAGCACGGCGTCAGCGGGGACGATGTCGCCCTCACCGAGTACCAGCACGTCGCCCGGGACGACGGCTGACGAGGTCACCTCCTGTTCCGTCCCGCCGCGCAGTACTCGTGCGGCAGGCGCGGTCATGGCGGAGAGGGCAGCGACCGCATTGTCGGCGCGCACCTCCTGCACCACCCCGACGGTGGTGTTGAAGAGCACGACCACACAGATGACGACTGCGTCGGCGTAGTCCCCGGTCGCCACGGTCAGTGCCACGGCCGCCAGCAGCACGATGATCAGCGGGTCACGAAGCTGAGCGAAGATTCGGGACCGAAGCGATATCCTGCGCTGTTCGCTGAGCTCGTTGGGACCGCACTCCGCCAGCAGCTGGGATGCCTGCTCCTGACTGAGACCTGTCGCCCGGGCGGCCCCCGAAAGGGGTGCGGACGTAAGGGGCATGGTGACTCCGGTTGCTTCAAGGTGCTCATGGTCTTACGGGCCTGGCTCAGTGGGCGCTGGGTGCGTTGGCCGCGTCAGTTGGGAGCTGGGGTGCATCGGCGTCATGTCTCCGACATCACGGACCAACGCCGGGGCGCTCAGCTGTTCCAGTTCCATTCGCTGACTTCGGGAAGATCGGTGCCGTGCTCACGAATCCAGGCGTGGTGGCGCAGACGGATGTCCGCCATCTCTTGTCGGACTGTGGCGGCGCGTACCGCCAGCCCGGGGACGCGGTCGATGACATCCATGACGAGCCGGTACCGGTCGAGGTCGTTGCGCACGACCATGTCGAAGGGCGTGGTGGTAGTGCCTTCCTCCTTGTAGCCGCGCACATGCAGGTTGGCGTGCCCGGTGCGCCGGTAGGCCAGGCGGTGGATCAGCCACGGGTATCCGTGGTACGCGAAGATGACGGGCTTGTCGGAGGTGAACAGCGCGTCGAACTCCGCGTCCGGCATGCCGTGCGGGTGCTCCTCCTTGGGGAGCAGCCGAGCCAGGTCCACGACGTTGACGACGCGTACGGCCAGGTGGGGCAGGTGCCGGCGGAGCAACTGAGCGGCGGCCAGGATTTCCAGGGTGGGGACGTCGCCCGCGCAGCCGAGGACGACATCGGGCTCCCCGCTCTCATTCTCTGCGCCTGCCCAGTCCCAGATTCCGGCACCGCGGGCACAGTGTCCGCGGGCCTGCTCAAGGGTCAGCCAGTCGAAGCAGGGCTGCTTTCCGGCGACGACGACATTGACGTAGTCGCGGGAGCGCAGCACATGATCGGCCACCGACAGCAGGGTGTTGGCGTCCGGTGGCAGGTAGACCCGCACGACCTCGGGTGACTTGTTGAGGACGTGGTCGATGAAGCCGGGGTCCTGGTGGGAGAAGCCGTTGCTGTCCTGCCGCCATACGTGCGAGGTGAGCAGGTAGTTCAGTGAGGGGATGGGGCGGCGCCAGGGCAAGCGCCTTGAGGTGCGCAGCCACTTGATGTGCTGGTTGACCATGGAGTCGACGATGTGGACGAACGCCTCGTAGCAGGAGAACAGCCCGTGGCGGCCGGTGAGGAGATAGCCCTCCAGCCAGCCCTGGCAGGTGTGTTCGGAAAGGATCTCCATCACCCGACCGTGGCGGTCCAGGTGTTCGTCGACCTCCAGGGTCCGCGCCTGCCATGCCTTGCCCGTCGCTCCGTACACGGCCTGCAGACGATTCGAGGCCGTCTCGTCCGGCCCCACCAGACGGAAGTCCCGACGCTCTGCGGTGTTCTCCATGACCCCCTCCAACAGGTCGCCCAGGACCCGGGTGGGCTCGTGCAGGGTCGTACCGGGCTTGTCGACCGGAACGGCGTACCGTTCCAGCGGCGGGATCGGCAGGTCCTGTACGAGCAGGCCGCCGTTGGCGTGCACGCTGGCCCCGAGACGGCGAGGGCCGGCGGGCACACACTCCAGCACCCGCTCGCGCGGGCGGCCGCGATCGTCGAAGAGTTCCGCCGGCCGGTAGGAGTGCAGCCACTCCTCCAACTGCCTGAGGTGGTCCGGGTTCTCGCGTACGGAGGACAGCGGCACCTGATGCGCGCGCCATGTGCCTTCCACCTGTACGCCGTCGACCTCGGCCGGCCCGGTCCATCCCTTGGGCGTGCGCAGCAGGATCATCGGCCAGCGCATGCGTTCGGTGACGCCCTGTTCGCGGGCGCCGTGCTGGATGGCGCTGATGCGATCGAGTGCCGTGTCCATGGCGCGTGCCATGGCGCTGTGCACCTGAAGTGCATCATCACCTTCGACATGCAGCGGGTCATGGCCCAGGCCCCGGAGAAAGTCGTCGAGTTCGTCCCTGGGCAGTCGCGCAAGCACGGTCGGGTTGGCGATCTTGTACCCGTTCAAGTGCAGGATTGGCAGGACCGCTCCGTCGTGGACCGGGTCGAGGAACTTGTTGGAGTGCCAGGACGCGGCCAGCGGACCGGTCTCCGCCTCGCCGTCGCCGATAACAGAGGCGACCAGCAGACCGGGGTTGTCCAGGGCGGCGCCGTAGGCATGAGAGAGCGAGTACCCCAATTCACCCCCCTCGTGGATCGATCCCGGAGTCTCCGGGGCCACATGGCTGGGCACCCCGCCCGGGAAGGAGAACTGACGGAACAGGCGCGCCATACCCTCCGCGTCCCGGCTCACGTCCGGGTAGGTCTCGGAATACGTGCCCTCCAGCCAGGAGTTGGCCAGGACGGCCGGTCCTCCATGGCCGGGGCCCCAGACACAGATGGTGTCCTTCCCATGGTCCCTGGCCACCCGGTTGAGGTGCGTGTACACGAGATTCAGACCGGGCGAGGTGCCCCAGTGGCCCAGCAGCCGAGGCTTGATGTGCTCCGGCTTCAATGGCTCACGGAGCAGAGGATTGGCCATCAGGTAGATCTGCCCGACGGCCAGGTAGTTTGCGGCCCTCCAATGCGCGTCCAACGCCGCCAGCTCTGCTTCATCGAGGTAGTTGGCTGATCCCTGGTGAATGTCGGGCATTTCGTGCTCCTCTACGGGGGTCGAGCGGAGATTTCGGCACGGTCCGTCGGTACCGGCAGGCGGCCGTTGGGCCCGATGTGCTCGGCTCATCTCCCAACGTGGCGGGGTCGGTGGTCAGGGCGGAGAGCAGTGCTGAACCGGGCAGCACGACGACGCAGGAGACGGCTGTGGCCTACCGCGCCCCGCGGCTCGGCAATTGGCGTCGGCCGCCAGCGGTAGAAGATCCGCTTACCTACCTCGATCAGGGCGAGGTAGCAGATCACCATGGCGACAAGCGCGACGAAGAAGCCAAGCGGAAGCGGTTGGAACCCGAGCCTGGCGGCCAGCGGTGTAGCGGGCAGAAGGACTCCTACGCTGACAACTCCGAGGGCGGCCAGGGTCAACGGGAGGCTGGGGTGACTTCGCCAGAACGGGATACGGCGGGTGCGGATGGCGAAGATCACCAGGGTCTGGGTGGCGAGAGACTCGACGAACCACCCGGTCCGGAACTGGGCGGGTCCGGAATGGAAGACCCACAGCATGACGCCGAATGTCGCGAAGTCGAACACCGAACTGAGCGGACCGAAGAAGATCATGAAACGGCGGATGAACCTGATGTCCCAATGCGAAGGACGGCGCAATTGCGCCTCGTCGACACGGTCGGTGGGAATGGCGAGCTGGCTGGTGTCATAGAGCAGGTTGTTGAGCAGGATCTGCGACGGCAGCATCGGCAGGAAGCCGAGGAACAGCGAGGCGCCGGCGGCGCTGAACATGTTGCCGAAGTTGCTGGACGTTCCCATGAGCACGTACTTGATGGTGTTGGCGAAGATCCGACGGCCGCCGACGACTCCGTCCGCGAGGACATCAAGATCCTTTTCGAGCAGGATGACGTCAGCCGCGCCTTTGGCGACGTCGGTGGCCGAGTCGACGGAAATACCCACGTCAGCTGCGTGCAGTGCGAGCGCGTCGTTGACACCGTCGCCGAGGAAAGCGACGTCGTGACCGGTGGTGCGCTGGACACGCACGATGCGGGCCTTGTGTTGCGGACTGACGCGGGCGAATACCGTGGTGTGTGCGATCGCCGCTCTGAGCCGGGCATCGTCCATGGCGTCGAGGTCGGTACCGGTAATCGTGCCAGAACTGGTGAGACCGAGGTCATGGCAGACCCTGACGGCGACGGCCGGGTTGTCTCCGGTGACGATTTTGACTGTGACACCGAGCCCGGCCAACCGGAGCAGCGCCGCTGCGGCGTCGGGTTTGGGCGGATCGAGGAAGACCAGCAGCCCGGCCAGTTCCAGGCCGTGTTCGTCGGCAGCGGCGGGCCGGACCAGTCCTGGGGCGGATCGGGTGGCCACAGCGACCACACGGTTGCCGGCGGCGAACTCCGTAGCCAGCAGCGTGCGAGCCTGCTCGGGTACGTTCTCGCACCGTTCCAGGACGCTCTCCGGAGCCCCCTTGGTGACCAGGACAGTCCCACCCATCGCGTCGCGGACCACGGTGGAGAACATGCGCCGCTCGTGATCGAACGGCAGCATGCCGACTCGCTGGTACACGTTCGCGTCCGCGTCTTCCGGCTGCGCGGTGGCGGCCTCCCACAGTGCCGTGTCCAGCGGATTGCCGCCCAGGATCTGGCTGCCGTCAGCATCGACGTCGGTGCACAGCAGTCCCCACTTCAGCACCTGCCCCGGGCTCTGGCGGCCCGCGGGCAGGGCCCTCTTGAATTCGATGCGGCCCTGCGTCAGCGTGCCGGTCTTGTCGGTGAACAGCACATCGACATCGCCCAGATCCTCGATGCACACCAGTCGCTTGACCAGCACTTTCTGGCGGCTCATCCGCCGCGAGCCGGCGGCCAGACTGGAGGAGACCACCGCAGGCAGTAGCTGGGGAGTGATTCCGACAGCGATGGCCAGCGAGAACAGCAGTGAGTCGATGAGCGGCTTGTGCAGCACTACGTTGATCACGAAGATCGACGTGGTCAGCGTGCCGGCCACGTACACGAGCAGCATGGAGAACCGGCGCAGCCCCCGTTGGAACTCGGTCTCCAACTGATGACCGCTCAGTCCGGCCGCGATCTTCCCGAACTCGGTCGCCGTACCGGTGGCGACCACTACAGCCCGGGCGCTTCCTGCGTGCACCACCGTGCCCATCAGCGCGCAGCAGGAGAGCTCGGCCAATGCCACGCCGACAGAGACGGCAGCGGTGTCCTTGGGGACGGGCAGTGACTCGCCGGTCAGTACTGACTCACCGCATTCCAGACCGGTTACCTCCAGCAGACGCAGATCGGCAGGCACGATGTCGCCCAGCCTGAGTTCCACCACGTCGCCAGGCACCAGGGCCGTGACGTCCACCGCGGTAACGCGTCCGCCGCGTATCACCACGGCCTGATGGCTGATCTGTCCGTGGAGGGCTTCGGCGGCTTTCTCCGCGCGGTACTCGTTCACGAAGCCGAGCCCGACCGACAGTGTCAAGATCACACCGATGATCACCGCATCGCTGTGGCGGCCGACGACATACGAGATGGTCGCGGCAGCGAACAGGAGTCCCAGCAGCGGTGATCGCATCTGCCGCCACAGCACGGGCAGTACCCGGGCCTTGTGTGACGCGACCGCATTCGGTCCCCATTGCCGCAACCGGTCAGCAGCTGCTTCCGCCGAGAGGCCTTCCCTGGTCGACACCAGCTCGCGCAGGACCTCGTGGACCGGCAGGCAAGCCGACGAGCTGATGTCGTGGACGCCGGTAGTCTGCGTCGTTGCGGGGAAGGAGCTCACCACAATCGACCACTGTCGGCATTTTTCCCGGTCACGCAATAGGCGCGTAAGGGGTTGATGCCGAGGAGAAGCGATCGGCGTGTGACGCAGAATGCACGGGCTGCGTCCGCCCGTTGGACAGCTTCGCCTGTACCGCCGGCCCCTTCACGCATCACTCCGCCTCCTCGGTGCAGAGTGACTGATCTGCTGCCGGGGGCTGGGGCCTCACTATGCAGCCTACAGGCGAGTACCGACCCTGTGTGGTGCGGGCAATGCCCGCACGGACCGGTGTGGAGAACTCGGTGACAAGGCGCGCACCGGGCCGCTTGCCGCCCGTACAGCGTGACGATCATGGACACGAACTCCCGCCCTATGGTGTTGATCCTCGGCAGTCGCCATGCGCCATCACTTCAGTGGGTGAGGGCTCACGGGCGTGGTGCCCGCCATCTCAGCCTGTGCCGTATTCGAGTTCAGGGGCGAGGGCCGAACGGCCTCTCCAAGGGGCCCACCGGCCCTGTCAGAGCGACTCGATGGCGTCATCGAGCGTCGCAGGGCTGATGGGTTCGTGCCCCGCAGCATGCTGGACGGCTTCGTGAACGCGGGTTCTTTGACGGCATGGATTCATCTTGGTACGCGTGGATGCGTGCAGACCGATCCGTCCGGGGCAGGCTGGAGGAGCCAAAGGCAATGTGCCGGCGGCCTTAGGGAGCCGAAGTGGGCGAGGACACGGATGCCGAGGGGGATTCCGGGGCGGCGGCATCGCAGCTGCGGCTGGACGAGCTGCTGAACGACCCGCAGTCGCAGGCAGTCCTTGCGTGCTCGCCCCGGGATCGCGTAGATCCGCTGCTGGAGGCGGTTCTGGCCGTCGGCAGCGACCTGGACCTTGGTGTTGTACTGCAGCAGATAGTGCAGTCCGCAGCCGACCTGGTTGATGCTCGGTACGGGGCCCTGGGCGTGATTGGTGAGGAAAATGGGCTCAGCCAGTTCATCACGGTCGGCATGGACGACGAGACCATCGAGCAGATCGGGCCCTATCCGCAGGGCCGGGGCATCCTGGGGCTCCTGATCCGTGAACCGCACTCGCTGCGGCTGGTCGACCTGGGCGAGCAGCCCGATGCATCCGGCTTCCCGGCCGGCCATCCACCGATGCGGACCTTCCTCGGTGCCCCCGTCCGGGTGCGTGAGAAGGTGTTCGGCAACCTGTACCTGACCGAGAAGCGGGGCGGGGCCGAGTTCGGCGCCGATGACGAAGCGGTGCTGGTCACCCTGGCCGTGGCAGCCGGGGTGGCAATCGACAATGCTCGGTTGTACGACGCCGTCCAGCGTCGGGAGCGCTGGCTGATGGCCAGCGGCGAACTGACCCGTGCCCTGCTGTCCGGCGTTGAACCCGCGGAGGTACTGAGGAACTTCACCGCCACCGTCCTCGAGATGGCCGACGCCGACGTGGTCACCCTCGCCGTGCCCGTTCCTCGCACCGGCAATCTGGTGATCGAGGCCGCCGCCGGAACGGACGCGAATCGTGCCCTTGGACTGGTGTTGTCGCACACCACCTTGGCCGGGAAGGTCTACAGCTCAGGCGAGACGATCACCACCCAGGACTGGAACGCCGACCCCCGCGCCGAACGGGACACCGCTTCCACGACCCTGGGACCGGTCTTCCTGGTCCCCCTCGGTAGGCCCGAACATGTGCGCGGTGTCCTGCAAGTCGCCCGCCACTGCGGCCGTCCCGCGTTCTCCGACGCGGCCGTGGCCATGATCGCCGGATTCGCCAACCATGCCGCTCTTGCCCTGGAGATCGCCGGACATCGGCACGACGCCGAACGCCTCCTCGTTCTGACCGACCGTGACCGCATCGCCCGCGATCTGCACGACCTGGCCATTCAGCGCCTGTTCGCCAGCGGTCTGAGCCTGCAGTCCACCCTCGCCCAGGTTGCCGACCGGCCGCGGGTCGCCGAGCGCATTGCACGAGTCGTGGATGACCTCGACGACACCATCAAGGTCATCCGCTCCACCATTTACGGATTGCAACAGCGCGGTCGCCCCGAGGACACCGGGCTGCGCTCCCGCCTGGTGGCCGAATCGAACCGGGCATCCGAGGCGTTGGGATTCGCACCTGCGCTGCGCATGACCGGGCTGCTGGACACCCTGGTCCCACAAGCCATGGCAGACCACCTACTTGCAGTGCTCCGCGAAGCCCTCGCAAACGCCGCCCGGCACGCCGATGCCACCGAGGTGGAGATCACCGCCCTGGTAACCTCGGCGCGCCTTACGCTGCGGGTGACCGACAACGGCCGGGGTACTGCCCCCGCGCGCGCCCACCGCAGCGGCCTGGCCAACCTCCACACCCGCGCCGAGGAACTCGGAGGAGCTCTGGTCCTTGCGCCCAATCAGCCCACTGGCAGTGTCGTGGACTGGAGCGTTCCCCTTTCGGCCGACGAGTGACCCCGCCCCGGACAGCGCGGCGCGAAGAAGTGCACGGTACCCCGTGAGCGCTCAGTCTCCGCCCGTCGTAGGCCGGGCTCGGCGCCCGATGGACCGTCGACACCTCCCCGCACGGCGGCACGCGCCTGACGTGGCAGATACCGGGCGTCCCTGGGTGAAGGCTCTCTCCCGGACTGACGAGTGCCTTCCTCCGCTTCAACGGTCCCGCCGAACGGGGGCCTGCGGAACGGCCTGCGTGACCATGACCGCAGCCTGGATGCGCCGCTCGACGCCCAGCTTGGCGAGCAGGCGGGAGACGTTGTTCTTGACGGTCTTCTCCGCGAGGTAAAGCCGTTTGCCGATCTGGGAGTTGGTCATTCCCTCGCCGATGAGATCGAGGATCTCCCGTTCGCGGGCGGAGAGCCCGGACAGTGCGCCTGCTTCGGTGTTCTGCGGAGAGTCGTCGCCGCGGAGGCTACTCATCAGACGGGTCGTGGTCGCTGGGTCGAGCATCGACTGGCCGGAGGAGACGGTGCGGACCGCGACAACAAGCGCAGACCCTTTGATCTCCTTCAGCACATAGCCTGCGGCCCCCGCCATGATCGCGTCGAGGAGTGCGTCGTCGTCGTCGAAAGAGGTCAGCATCAGACATGCCAGGTCCGGCATCCTCGACCGCAGTTCTCGGCAGACCGTGATCCCGTCGCCGTCCGGCAGCCGCACATCCAGCACGGCGACGTCAGGACGCAGCGCCGGACCTCTGGCAAGAGCCTGTTCTGTTGTCCCCGCCTCACCGACGACTTCGATATCGGGCTCCGCGTCGAGCAGGTCGCTCACCCCGCGCCGCACGACCTCGTGGTCGTCGAGCAGGAATACGCGAATCGGCTTCCGCGGTGAAGTTTCCAGGTCCTCGGTCATTGTTTGTCCTCCACACTGTCACGAGCACCTTGCCCTGTGGTTCCATCCTTAGTCCGTCGCCATGGGCCGCGCCAGGGCCGGAAATGGGCCCCCGCGTATCTCGCCACGGGAGCCGCACCCGACGGGCGGTCACCTGGACCGGGGCTTGGTCTCAGGCGTGGGGCACTACGGCCACCGGGCAGGCAGCGTGATGAATCACGCCGTGAGCCACAGACCCCAGATGCATTCCAAGGGGGGATGTTCGCTCGCGTCGGCCGATGACCAGCATCGGCGCATCGGCAGCCGCTTCGACCAGGTGGGCGACGGCCTGCCCCGAAACGCTGCTGGCACGGACGGCAACGTCAGGGCTCTTTTCGCGCCACGGCTCCAGGACCGTGCTCAGCGCGTACTCACGTTCCCTGACCAGCCCGGAATCGTCGATGAGCGTGCCCCCACCGGCGGCGATCGCGTACGACGACGGCAAGGTGTAGCCGTGTACGACGTGCAGGCCCACGCCGCGCACGAGGGCCGCTTCGAAGGCGAATTCGATCACCTCGTCGCAGGAATGGGTGAGGTCGATGCCGGCCACAACGTCGGAGCTGTGGGGAGCGTCGGTCGGCCGGAGTACGTCGGGAGATGAGTGTGCCCCGGTATGCCTGTCGGATCGTACGAGTACGACCGGCCGCGGAGCATGGGCGACCACTCTGAGTGCTACGGAGCCGGTCACGAATCCGGCCATTCCGCTCAGGCCGCGGGAGCCGAGGACGAGTACCTCGGCGTTCTCGGCCGCTGCCAGGAGCGCGGCGACGGGCGAGTCCGATATCTGCTCGTGGGTCGTCCGAAGCCCAGAGTGGCTGCTACGGAGCTGTTCCACGGCCGTACGCAGGATACGACCGGCCCAATGACGCTGAGTCTCACTGGTCGGGACGGAAGCCGAGGGGGCGGGAGACCATTCCCAGGCGTGTACGAGATGGAGCGGAACGCTGCGGAGCACGGACTCTGTGGCTGCCCAGCGCGCGGCAGCCAGGCTCTCGGGAGAGCCGTCGATCCCGACAATCACGGCACGAGCCATGAGTAGTACCTCCTGCTTGGTCTGTTGTGTTCCTGACAGCAGCTTCACCCGCGCCGAGCAAATGGGGCAGGGGCCGCCAGGCCCCCTCTGCGGTCCGAAAGGCCCCTCCCGAGGGGCACGCTCGCGACCGAAGGCGGAATCGGGTGGAGGCCCTGCTCTCCGGCCGACGGAAGGTGGACCGTCATGGCGCGCAGTGTGGTTGTTGGAGTTGACGGATCGTCATGCAGCGCTGGGCCGCGGACTGGACGGCTCGGGAAGCTACTCTTCGCGGCTGCCGTAGCGGGTCGTCCATGTTTCCCCGTGGTCCAGGGCCGACCTTGCGGACCTCTGGCCGTATCGCCCCGAGGCGCTGCCCGGGTGTCCCGCCGCCGCGATCACCTGCCGGTGTCCCCGACTGCGGGTCGAGGCCGTACGGCTGACAGGCTGTTCCGTTCCGGAGCTGACCGCGGAGACTGGTCCCTGTGGTTCGCGGCAATATCGAGGCGCCGATGTCCGCCCCGACGAGGTTGCACTGGGGCGTCGATGCTCGCGACCCGGCGGATGTGGCGGGCTGTTTCGCGTTCGAAGCGGCTCGGCGCCGGTCGGCCCGCGTGCGTGCGGTGCACGCCTGGGAGCTGCCCTGTCCGGCCGACGGCTGGATGCCGTTCGCGGTCCCGGAAGCGGACCGGGCGACCTGGGAGGACGAGCAGGTGCAGATGCTGTCCGACGTCCTGCGCCCGTGGCGGGAGAAGTACCCGCAAATACCGGTCCTGAAGGACGTGCTGCGGTTCACGGCTGCTGCCTTGGTTCGGGAGTCGATGCGGACGGAACTGCTCGTGGTGGGTCGGCGGAGCCCGGCACTCGGCCCGGTCGTCGATGTTGTGCGCCACGGAAGGTGTCCCTTCGCTGTCGTGCCCTCATAGCGGTGTCCAAAGTCAGTGTCCCGGGAGAGGCAGAAGGTACGTCTCTCCGGGCTTCACCGAGATCGAACGGTCGGTGAGTTCGATGTCGATCGGCGACAGGTCCGAGTCAGGGACCGTGATCTCGAGCTGGCCGGGGCGCATCCGGAAGTGCACGCCCAGGTGCCCTCGGTAACGGAGGGTGAAGCCGTAGGTGGAGAGTTCCGGCAGGGGGACGGGGTCCAGCCCAAGCGCGTCGTCGAGTGTCTGCAGTCCGGACAGGCCGCGTTGCACCAGGTCGAGGGTACCGGCCATGGCTCCGAGGTGGATTCCTTCGCCCGTGGTTCCGCCCTGGAGGTCGGCGATGTCTCCTTCGAGGGCTTCCTTGCAGTACGCCCAGGCCTGCTCGGGTCGGCCCCGGGCCAGGACCCATCCGTGGACGAGCCCGCTCAGGGTGGAGCCGTGGCTGGTACGGCGCAAGTAGTAGTCGACGGTGCGCTGCCACAGGGCGTCGTCCATGTCGTGTCCCAGCCGGCTGAAGAGGGAGCGGAGTTCGCCCGGCGGGAAGAGGTAGCCGAGCATGAGCACGTCGGCCTGTTTGGATGCCCGGTATCCGTTGACCGTGTCGCCTTCGGCCTCCAGGATCCGGTCGAGCCGGCGGATATCCCCGTAGCGGACCCGGTAGGCGTCCCAGGCGAGTTCCTTGAGGTTGCCGTACCCCTGGAACTGGCTGATGACACCGTCGTGGAAGGGCACGTGGAGTAGGCGGGAGATGTCCTCCCAGCGGTCAAGCTCCCGGGCCTCCAGACCGGTGCGCTCGGACAGCTCGCGACGGCGCGGTTCCGGCAGCGACTCCAGGACGTCGAGGGTGCGGGCGAGTACCCAGGCGGCGGTGACATTGGTGTAGGCGTTGTCGTCCAGGCCCGGTGTGGCAGCGCCGGGATAGGCGTCGTGGTACTCGTCGGGTCCCACCACTGCGCGGATCCGGTAGCGGCCAAGGGCCGCATCGTAGGTGGCGGCATCCGACCAGAAACGTGAGATCTGCAGCAGCATCTCGGCTCCCTTGGTGTGCAGGAACTGGGTGTCACCGCTCGCCCTGCAGTACTGCCACACGTTGTATGCGATGGCGGATCCGACATGGTGCTGGAGCCGCGAATGATCGGGCAGCCAGCGCCCGGAGCGGGGGTTGAGGTGCAGTTCCTGGGTCTCCTCACGGCCGTCGCTGCCGCTCTGCCAGGGATACATGGCGCCTGCTCGTCCCGCCTCGCGAGCCCCGTGGCAGGCCTGGTCGAGTCGCCGGTGGCGGTAGGTGAGCAGGGCCCGGGACACCTCGGGGAAGTGCAGGTTCAGGTAAGGGAGGACGAACAGTTCGTCCCAGAAGACATGGCCCCGGTAGGCCTCGCCGTGCAGGCCTCGGGCCGGGACACCCACATCAAGGTCTGCAGTGTGCGGCGAGAGCGTCTGCAGCACGTGGAAGAGATGGAGCCGCAGAATGCGGCCGGCCTCACCGGGTACCTGAATGTCGGCCCTCTGCCACAGCTGCTGCCATGCCGCTTGATGCGAGAGCAGCAGCTCATGGAAACGGGGCGCGGTATTCACCCGGTCGACTGCGGCCCCCAGCGGGTCGCTGATCGCCGGATCCCGCGACGTGTGCAGGGCAACCGTCTTGTCGGCCGTCACTGTGCGATCGGCCGTGAGCGTCAGGCGGAGTATCTGTGCGGCACGCGCCGGCTCGTGGTCGGTGGGCACGGGGCGCATAGGCCCTTCGACGGTGATGCGGGCCGCCATCGCGATACGGATGTCCGAGGTGCTGGTTCGGCAGGCCAGCCACACGGTGTCGGCGCCGGAGTTGCCCCGGCTGATGCCGGACAGATGGTGGCCGTCCAATTGCCGGTAGCGGGCGACACCGTTGTTGGTGACCGTCCCGTCTATAGCGGACTCGACCTCGATCTCACCGGTCCACCCCTGCGCGGTGAACTCCGTTCGCAGGGCTGCCAGATGGGGGTCTGCCATATGAACAAAACGCAGCTGGCGTACGGAGAGCCGACGCCCCCGCGGATCTTCGTACGTCGCGGTGCGTGCCAGCGTGCCGGTGCGCAGGTCGAGCGTTTGATGATGGTCCACCAGCGCGGTGCTGTCCGGGGTGAACCAGCCATTCGTAGCGGCGCTGTCGTCACCGTCGTCGCGGATGCGGAATCGCAGGGGCAGCCAGTTGGGCAGGTTGACCATGTCCTCGTTCTCGATCTGCCGTCCGGCCACCGTTGATGTCAGCCGGTTGTAGCAGCCCGCGGCGTAGGTGCCTGGGTAGTGCGCGGTGTCCGCCGGGCATTCCGGAGTGGCGCCGCGGGTGGCGAAGTAGCCGTTGCCGAGAGCGCAGAGCGACTCTCTGAGGCGTTCCTCGGCGGGGTCGTAGCCGTCGTACTCCCAGGTCCAGTCCCGCATGGTCAGTCCTCGGTTCCGGGCGAGAGCAGTTCGGCGAGGTCGCGCACCACCAAGTCCGCGCCGTGCCGCAGCAGGTCAGCCGCGGTGTCGGGTCCGGCGGCGCGGTCTACCCCGATGACCAGGCCGAATCCGCCACGTCGGCCTGCCTGGACGCCTGCCAAGGCGTCCTCGACGACCGCGGTGCGGGCGACCGGGACGTTCAGCCTGCGGGCGGCCTCCACGAACAGAGCCGGGTCCGGTTTGCCGGGCAGGCGCAGGCGAGCGGCCTCTTCGCCGTCCACGAGCTCGGCGAAGAGGCCCAGGACCCCGGCGCGAGTGAGAACCTCACGGGCGTGGTGGGACGCGGAGGCCGCCGCGAGCGGTATGCCCTCGTTGTGCAGGGCGTGCAGCAGACGCACGGACCCCGGGTAGGCGTCGATGCCAGGGCCGCGCAGCCGTTCGCTGTAGAGCTGTTCTTTCAGGGCCGCCACTGCGACGACCGTGCCGGTCCCCGGCGGGTCCCCGGGGGTGCCCGTCGGCACCGGCACCCCGCGGTTCATCAAGAAGGACTTGGCGCCGTCCAGCCGGGACTTGCCGTCGACATAGCGCAGATAGTCCCGCTGGAGGTCGAACGGCACGCGTTGTCGACCGTCTTCGGGCGGGTGGTCACGCAGACAGGCGTCGAAGGCTGTCTTCCAGGCGGCCGCGTGGACCTGGGCTGAGTCGGTGATCACCCCGTCGGTGTCGAGGACCACGGCCTCGATGGCCCGCAGCTCGAGCACAAGGCCGCTGCGGGCGGTTCCGTGGCGCCGGGCGGACGCGGTCACAGTCGTTCAGCGCCCAGGCGCCCGTGCGTGGAGTCATTTGCGAGCAGATGAGCCAGTGTTGCGGGTGATGCGAGGTCGTTGATGGCAACGACCTCGATCGGTGAGGCGTCGGAGTCGGCCTTGTCCGGCGCGGCGCGCAGATAGGTGCGGCCGACCTGGCCTAACCCGTTGATTCCTATGCGTACGGTCATGTGCGATCCACTCTCTTCAGCCGTGGAGCGAGTCCCGACGGCGCGGACACCCGGGGTAGCGCGTCGCGCTACCCCGGTCGACGGTCAGAGCAGCCAGCAGTTGCGGCGTACGAACGGGAGTTCCTGCCAGACCTTGCCGAGCCCCCAGGTACGGCCCGCGGCGGCAACGGCGAGAACGATAAGGATCACCGCGTACATGACGTGGTAGTCGATGACCGGGTTCGACGACATGCTGGGGGCTCCGTCGGAGAGGCGCTTGGCCGGCGGCCATTCCGCCGCCCACATCAGCGCCATCATCACGGTGCCTGCGGCAGCGGCGAGCCGTAGTGCGATGCCGGACACGAGAGCGGCCCCGATGCCCAGCAGACCCAGCATGAACAGCCAGTTGGCCCAGGTGTCGCCGGCCCAGGAATGGAAGGTCGACTCCAGCGGTCCGACGCCGACGCCGCCGAGGAATCCCTTCGTCGGCGAGCCGCCGTTGATCCAGGCTCGGGCGGAGGGTGTGGCGTAGCCCCATCCGAAGGCCTTGTCGAAGAACGCCCAGAGGAACACGAAACCGATCAGAACGCGGGCGGCGGCGGCAGCGCGGGCAAGGGCGCCGGTCACGGACCGGGGCTGCGCGCCGTCGCCGGCTCGGGTCGTCCCGGCTCGATGCCACGACGGAATACGGATACCGGTGTGCCGACGCGGAGGAAGGTGAACGACCATGCCTGGCAGTACCTTTCACGAGTGAGCGCGATGAGCGGTGTGCGTGCTCAATGTCCCGCTGGGGCCGGTGAGTACGCTGCGGCCGAACGGCCCTGCCGCACGGCCGAACGGCACCGTGGCGGCAGACCTGTTGGGGCGATCCGGCTCGGCCGTTGCGGTCCCGGCTGTCAGCTCCGGGCAGGACGCCTGAGATGCGTCGCGAAATCTGTATCGGGCGGCGGGCGCGGGGGCCAGTCACGGCCGGTTTGGGCGGACTTGCGCGATCACTTGCATGCGACCGCGACTCGGGAGAAGCGGCCGACCGGGCGAGGGGATTTCCGTGACCGTGAGCGGATCCGCTCCTGGGCGCAGGCCATCGCCCGCGAGCTGGTGGCGCTCCCCCCCACGTGCGGGCGACGTTTGCCCGACGAGGGGAGACGCCGGGCGTAGCCCCGACTGCGTAGGGGCCCGAGCGCGGTGCAGGGATCGTTCCCGGCTCGGCGGTGGTCGGTACAGCGTGGAACAGGGCCGAGAGGACCCGGGCCAGGGACGATCGGCCCAGGCACCGCCGGTCTCTCCTCTGTAATCGTCTACCTCACGAAGTCAGCAAGTCCGTTGCGAATACTGACCGCGGCGGCACCACCGGGAGGCGACCATGCCTGGCACCATCACCGTTGGACTGGACGGAACAGACCACGCCCTCGCCGCCGCGGACTGGGCGGCGCACGAGGCGGCGCGCCGGGGGATGGACCTGCGCCTGGTGCACGCCTGGGTGTGGCGCGGCACCGACACGGTGTACATCGGGGACCGTGCTATGGAGGAGCGGTGGGTGCGCAACGTGCTGAACGAGGCGGAAGCCCGCGTGGCCAAGGTGTACCCGGACCTGAACGTCACTACCGAGCTGCTGGTCGATGACCCCGTACCGACGCTCGTCGCCGAAGCCGCGCGGGCCGAGATGCTGGTGCTGGGCTCTCGCGGCTACGGCACGCTGACCGGCTATCTGGTCGGTTCTGTGTCTCTGCAGGTGCTGCGCAAGGCGACCGGGCCGGTCGTCATGGTGCGCGGGCCGAGGCATACCACAGTGCAACAGCGCTTCGACGAGGTCGTCGTCGGCGTCCAGGGAGCAGAGGAAGCCGGCGGACCAGTCCTCGAGTTCGCCTTCGCGGCCGCCGCCGAACGCGGAGCGACGCTTCGAGCTGTACGCGCCTGGAGCATCCCGTCGGTCCTGTCCTGGAGTCCGGGATCGATGTGGCTGGCCGATCAGGCGGGTGGCTTGGAGCCGCTGCACAAGGAGATCCTGGCCGACGCCCTGGGGCCCTGGCGCCAGAAGTACCCCGATGTGGATGTCATCGAGCATGTCGAGATCGGCGCAGCCTCGGAGGTTCTGCTGTCCAACAGCGGCCGCGCGAGCCTCGTGGTCGTCGGACGCCGCACCCACGACACGGGCCTGCGCCGTCTTGGCTCAGTTACCCATGCTGTTCTCCACCACGCGCCCGGTGCGGTCGCGGTCGTACCGCACCCCTGACACCGCGGGCATGGGACCACGCGCCCTGCTACACCGCAACCGCCCTGGACGGGTCCGTCCAGGGCGGTTCGGTTTGGGCCGCGGCCGGCCAGTCGTGGGCCACCACGGCGACGGGCGACGCGGCGTGTTCGATGACGGCATGGGCGACATGGCCGATGTGCGGGCCGCAGCGGACCGCGCCGGATGCGACCGGCCGACCACCACCAGATCGGCGCCCTCGGCGGCCGCCGACAGCTGCCGCGTAGCAGAACCCGGGACCGGCTCCTCGACCACGTCCACCGTGTGGAACTTCTGCCGCCACGGCAGCAGCATGTCGCAGTGCGCCTGAGCCACCTGGGCACTGATGTTGTCCTGCAGTCCGGGATCGAACACGGGCAGGTAGGTGAAGGCCGAGGCGGAGATGCGTCACGAGCGAGACGTGAACTCTTCCTGCGACACGTCCGCATGCTCACCTTTGGCTCGCTGAGGCCGGGGAAAGACCCGGCGATATGGCGGCCCGTCGGTTCGCCGGGCCCGCTCCCGGGGTGTCCGGCTGTCGTTCTGTCGGCTGGTGGGGGAATGGCGGTCCCACCAAGTCACGTCCGGGGGGGCTGGGCACGGCCGCGACATCTGGGGTGCGCCTCAAGCCGGGACCAGTGGTCCCCCGGCGGGCACCTGATGGACCTCGCGTGTGGCGGGCGGTGCGGCGAGGCTGATGGGGCCGGTATGCCGGCGCTGTCACAGTGAAGGAGAGAGCCAAGATGCCTACGGCCCCCGCCCCCCATGCCCACGGGCGTATGCCCGTAGTCGCCGGAGTAAGCCAATCCGACGCAAGCAGAACAGGCCTTGCCTGGGCCTCGGACGAAGCCGCGCTGCGGCAACTGCCGCTGCGGCTGGTACACGCGCTGGAATGGCCGCCGGGAGCAGACCCCGACCCCCACGTCCCCCACCCGGAGCGCACCTGGAGCGCCCATTTCCGGTCCGGCGGAGAGGCGGTGCTGCGTGCGGCTGTGGAGTTCGTCTACGCACGCCATCCGGGCTTGGAAGTCGAGGCGCGTTCCGCTGACGGTCCGCGAGCCCGGGTGCTGGTGGAACAGGGTGCAGAGGCCGCTCTGTTGGTGGTGGGTGCGAAGCGGCTGAACGTGGCGGAGCAACTGTTCACCGTCTCCCCCCTTGGGGTCACCCTCACCGCCCATGCCGGGTGCCCGGTAGTGGTGGCCCGCGAACCCGAGCACGCCGTCGGCGAGCCGCCCCTGGTCGTCGTGGGGGTCGACGGGTCCGCCAATTCCCGCGATGCCATGGCGTTCGCCTTCGAAGAGGCCGCGGTGTCCGGGGCTCGACTGCGGGCGGTCATGGTGCGCTACGTGCATCGCGAGCGCGCGGTAGGCGGCGAGCGGGCCGATGTCGAGAATCGCTCCAGGACCGAGCTGTCGGAAGCGACAGCGGGCTGGCGGGAGAAGTACCCGGAGGTTGAGGTTGACTATCGGGTGAGGTATGGCCACCCGGCGCGGGCCTTGGCCCACACGGCCGCAAATGCGCGGTGCCTGGTGGTCGGGTCCCGCGGGCTCGGCGGCTTTCGCGGCATGCTGCTCGGCTCGGTGAGCCATGTGCTCCTCCATCAAGCGACCTGCCCTCTGATCGTGGTACCGCCGCGGGAAGGCATAGCCGCATACTGAACGTCCTACGGCGACTGGGGGCATCTCCCGGAGGCCGGGTGAGGCATGCTCAATCTGACGGGGCGGGGTCGTAACCTCCGGCAAGGAGTGGACCGACGACGGTGAGGTCTATGAAGTGCACTCCCCAAAACGACGCACGGCCAAGGCCACGCGGCCCGTGCCGATCCCGCCCTCCTTCGTGAGCACGCTGAGATCACACTTCGACCGGTTCGGCGTGGCGCCGGACGGCCGGCTGCCACGAGGCCTTACGACCTTCGGCACGCCGGGATCTCCTTCTGGCTGCACTCTGACGTGGACCCCGGCCGAATGCGCGCGCCGAGCCGGGCAGAGCATTGAGTCCTCTTCCGGCACCACGCCAAGTTCCCCAGGGCTGAGTGCCGGATCTGGTCCGCGACTGGTCCGCACCTGCTGGTCAGGGGTGGGGGCCGGTGGGAGGAGTTGGGATAGTCGACGCAATCCGGGCTGCTTTGTAATCGGATAGCGCAGAGGGCGCCTGACGGGCAGCAGCCCAGTTCAGGCGCCCTCTTCTTGGCCCTAGAAGAAGCCCAGCTTCTTCGGGGAGTACGACACCAGCAGGTTCTTCGTCTGCTGGTAGTGCTCCAGCATCATCTTGTGGTTCTCGCGGCCGATCCCCGACTGCTTGTAGCCGCCGAACGCCGCATGCGCCGGATACGCGTGGTAGCAGTTCGTCCAGACCCGGCCCGCCTGGATGGCGCGGCCCGCTCGGTAGGCGGTGTTGATGTCACGCGTCCATACGCCCGCGCCGAGTCCGTACAGCGTGTCGTTCGCCGTTTTGATCGCGTCGTCGAAGTCCGAGAAGGAGGTGACGGCGACGACCGGGCCGAAGATCTCCTCCTGGAAGACCCGCATACGGTTGTCGCCCTCGAAGATCGTGGGCTGGACGTAATAGCCCCCGGCCAACTCGCCTTCGTACTCGATGCGCTGACCACCCGTCAGGATCTTCGCGCCCTCCTGCTGGCCGATGTCCAGATAGGAAAGGATCTTCTGGAGCTGGTCGTTGGACGCCTGCGCGCCGATCATCGTGTCGGTGTCCAGGGGGTGGCCCGGCGCGATCTTCTCGGTGCGGGCGATGCCCGCCTCCAGGAATTCGCTGTAGTGGCCCCGCTGGATCAGCGCCCGCGAGGGGCATGTGCACACCTCGCCCTGGTTGAGGGCGAACATGGTGAAGCCTTCGAGTGCCTTGTCGCGGAAGTCGTCGTCGGCCGCCCAGACGTCGTCGAAGAAGATGTTCGGCGACTTGCCGCCGAGCTCCAGGGTGACCGGCCTGATGTTCTCGGAGGCGTACTGCATGATCAGCCGCCCCGTCGTGGTTTCTCCGGTGAACGCGATTTTCGCGACGCGCGGGCTGGAGGCGAGCGGCTTGCCCGCCTCCACGCCGAAGCCGTTGACGATGTTGACGACGCCCGGCGGCAGCAGGTCGGCCACCAGGCTCAGCCAGAAGTGGATGGAGGCCGGGGTCTGTTCGGCGGGTTTGAGCACCACAGCGTTGCCCGCCGCCAGCGCGGGCGCCAGCTTCCACACCGCCATCAGGATCGGGAAGTTCCAGGGAATGATCTGGCCGACCACGCCCAGCGGCTCGTGGAAGTGGTACGCGATCGTGTCGTCGTCGACCTCGCTGAGCGAGCCTTCCTGGGCTCGGAGCGCGCCCGCGAAATAGCGGAAGTGGTCGATGGCGAGCGGGATGTCGGCGGCCAGGGTCTCGCGGACCGGCTTGCCGTTCTCCCAGCTTTCGGCGACCGCCAGTTCCTCCAGATGAGCCTCCATCCGGTCGGCGATCTTCAGCAGGAGCGCGGAGCGGTCGCCCGCCGATGTGCGGCCCCAGGCGGGGGCCGCCGCGTGCGCCGCGTCCAGGGCGCGTTCGATGTCCTCGGCGGTGCCGCGCGCAATCTCGGTGAAGGGGCGGCCGTTGACCGGGCTCGGGTTCTCGAAGTACTGGCCGCGGGCCGGTGCGACGTACTCGCCGCCGATCCAGTGGTCGTAGCGGGACTGGTACGAGACGATCGCGCCGTCGCTGCCCGGCGCTGCGTATCGGGTCATCTCCAAGGCCTCCCGGTGAGGGTGCCGCCCGCCTTTGGACGGCGCTCGCCGCGAGGCTAGGGATCGGGAGGTTGCGACGACGTTGCACTCAGCCCGACTTGATCATGTCTGCGCATTTCTCGCCGATCATCATGGTCGTGATGCACGGATTGACCGCGGGCAGGAACGGCATCACCGACGCGTCGGCCACGCGCAGCCCGGTGACTCCCTTGACCCGCAGCTGAGGATCGAGCGGCGAGTCCGCGTCGTCCGCGGCGCCCATCCGCACGGTGCCCGCCGGATGGTAGACCGTGTTGTGGGTCTCGCGGATGTACGAGAACAACTCGTCGTCGCTCACCCGCGACGGCCCCGGCGCGAGTTCCGTGCCCGCCCACTCGGCCAGCGGGGCCTGGGCGGCGATCTCGCGGGCGAGCCGCAGGCCGTAGGTCATCACCCGGATGTCGTGCTCGTGCGTGAAGTAGCGCGGGTCGACCTTCGGCTTGTCCCGGAAGTCGCGGGTGCGCAGCCGGACCGTACCTGTGGACCGGGCGCGGGTGACATTCGGTGTGAGGCAGAAGGCGTTGTCGGAGGTCGGATAGCCGCGCCGGTAGGTGTTCATGTCGAACGGCACCGAGCCGTAGTGCAGCATCAGGTCCGGCCGGTCCAGGCCGGGCTCGGTGTCGGCGAGGATGCCGATCTCCCACCACTGCGTCGACGAGGTGACCATGGGCTGCTTCGCCTCCCACATGATCACGCCCTCGGGGTGGTCCTGGAGATGGGAACCGACGCCGGGGGAGTCGACCCGTACGTCCACGCCGCAGTCGCGCAGATGCCCGGCGGGTCCGATGCCCGACAGCATCAGCAGCTTGGGCGAGTCGATGGCCCCGCAGGAGACGATGACCTCGCGGCGGGCCGTGACCGACCCGCTGTGGATGGTGTCGGGTTCCAGGTACTCGACGCCGGTGCAGCGTCCCTGGTCGCCGAAGAGCAGCCGCCTGGCCTGGAGCCCGGTGCGTACTTCGAGGTTCGGCCGCTTGCCGAGAACGGGGTGGAGATAGGACACCGACGCGGACGAACGGGTGCCGTCGGGGCGTGCGTTGATCTGGAACCAGTTCGCGCCGCGTACCACCGTGGTGCCGGTGTTGAACGGCGTCGTGGGGATGCCCGCCGCCTCGCAGGCCGCGAGCAGCGCTCTCCCGCACGGGTCGTTCGGCGGTACGGTGCGGATGGCGACCGGGCCCGTCCGGCCGTGGTGCTCGCCGGGCGCGTCATTGGACTCCAGACGCTGGTAGAGCGGAAAACAGTCCTTGGCGCTCCAGCCCGTGCACCCCATCGCGCCCCACTCGTCCAGGTCCTCCGCCGGAGCCCAGAAGGCGATGCAGGAGTTGTGCGAGGAGCAGCCGCCGAGCACCCTGGCGCGGGCGTGCCGCAGGAAGCTGTTGCCGTTCTCCTGCGGCTCCACCGGATAGTCCCAGTCGTATCCCGACTCCAGCAGGGTCATCCACCGGTCGAGTCTGAGGATGTTGTCGTCGCCGACGTCGGTGGGCCCGGCCTCGATCACGCAGACGCTCGACCCCGGGTCTTCGCTCAGCCGCGCGGCGACCACGGCTCCGGCCGTGCCGCCGCCGACCACCACGTAGTCGAACTCGTGGGCGGGGCTCTGTGCGGACATCGCAGCTCCAGTATCGGCAGGCCAGGGTCGGGACGTCCGATCGGGACGTCAGGGGGTGGCGGTGGCCGGCGGCTCCTCCGCCGCGACGGCTCGGTGCTCGGCGAGTACGCCCGTACGGTGGCGCTGCACGAACCAGTAGTAGGCGAAGCCGCCGAGCGCGACCACACCGATGAACAGGAACGCGCCCCAGCGCAGATACCAGTGCTGGGGACCGGTGGCGTTGTAGACATCGGCGCGCGGCCAGGCGAGGTTGATGGACATCCCCAGGCCCCAGACCACGGCCAGGATGTTGACGGGCAGCCCGAACCGGCCGAGCGAGAACTTCCCCTCGGCGGGGTGCCACTGGCCCCGCAGCCGCCGCATCAGCATGGGGAGCGTGACCATCAGATAGGCCAGATAGATCATGATGACCGCGATGCTCGTGATCACCGAGAAGATCTGCGGCTGGTTGATGTTGATGACCAGGATGACCACCCCGACCACGCCGATCACCACGGCGGGCACGACAGGCGTCTTGAAGCGCGGGCTGACCCGTGCGAGCAGCGAACCCGCCGGCAGATTGTTGTCGCGTGCCATGGCGAACATCAGCCGGATGCCCGCGGCTTGTACGGCCAGCACGCATACGGTGATCGCAACGACCACGCACCACAGGAAGATCTCGCCGATCGTCGAGCCGAGGGTCTCCAGGACCACGTACTGCAGTCCTTCCGTACCCAGCTGCTCCGCGGCGAGATTGGGCACGGCCATGAGCGCGAAGAGTAGGATCAGCCCGCCGATGATGAAGGACGCGATCAGGGCGCGCAGGATGGCGCGCGGCGCGTTGCGGCTCGGGTCGTGGGACTCTTCGCCGAGCGAGGACGCCGTGTCGAAGCCGTACATCACATACGCCGATGCCAGTGACGCGGTGAGGAACGCGCCGAAATAGCCGAGGGTGTCGCCGCTCCCGAGCCCGTAGGTGTCGGTCAGGACGGTGCTGGGGCCGCGGGTGATGTGCGCCGCGAGAAAGATGATCAGGGCCACGGCGGCGATCAGCTCGATGAAGACGCCCGTGGAGTTGATGGTGGCCATGAGTTTGACGCCGAAGGCGTTCACGACGGTGGAGAAGAGGATGAGCACCGTGCCCAGCAGTACGGCGTTGGCGGCGGCGTCGGTCTTGCCCGTGCCGTCACCGACGAACTGGAACCAGTCGTCGATCTGCGGCAGCGTGATCTGGTAGGCGAGGGCCACGGCGGAGAGCGTCACCATGGTGGCCGTCATCATCATCCAGCCGCCGAGCCAGCCGACGTGCGGGCCGCCCATGGTCTTGGACCAGTTGTAGACGGACCCGGCCACCGGGTAGCGGGCGGCGAGCTCGCAGAAGCAGAGCGCCACCATCAGCTGGCCGACGAAGACCATCGGCCAGGACCACCAGTAGGCGGGGCCGCCGAAGGCGACGCCGAAATAGAACAGCTGGAAGGTGCCGGTCAGGATCGAGATGTAGCTGATCCCGGCGGCGAAGGTGTGGAAGTTGCCCAGGGTGCGCTTGAGTTCGGGCCTGTAGCCGAGCTCGCCGAGCGCGTCGTCGTCGTGCTTGCCCTGGGCGAGACGGACGTCATGGGGACTTGACGGGTCCTGCCCGCCGCCGGTGCTGCCACTCATGCGAACCACCTCTGGGGGCGCGGTGCGAGATTGCGCCAGACGTGTTTGGCCTCCTGGTACTCCGCGAGTCCCGCGGGGCCCAGTTCACGGCCGAAGCCGGACTGTTTCATGCCGCCCCACTCGGCCTGCGGGACGTACGGATGGAAGTCGTTGATCCATACGGTTCCGGCGCGGATCCGGGACGCCACCCGGTGCGCCCGGCCGACGTCCTGCGACCAGACTGCCCCGGCCAGCCCGTAGACGGTGTCGTTGGCGAGTGCGACCGCCTCCTCCTCGTCGCGGAACGTCTCGACTGTGAGGACCGGACCGAACGACTCGTCACGCACCACCGACATGCCGGGCGTGCACTCGTCCAGCACGGTCGGCAGGTAGTAGAAGCCGTCGCGCAGCGCCGGGTCGTCGGGCTGTGCGCCGCCGCAGCGCAGCACCGCGCCCTCGGCGAGCCCGGCGGCGACATAGGCCTCGACCTTGTCCCGGTGAGCGGCCGAGATCAGCGGCCCGGTGCGGGCGTTCTCGTCGAACGGGCCGCCGAGCCGGATCTGCCTCGCCTGCGCCACCACCGCGTCGACGAACATGTCGTGCAACTCCTCCTGGACCAGCAGCCGGGCACCGGCCGAGCAGACCTGGCCGGAGTGCAGGAACACCGCCATCAGGGCGTAGTCGACCGCCGCGTCGAAGTCGGCGTCCGCGAAGACGATGTTGGGGTTCTTGCCGCCGAGCTCCAGGGCGACCTTCTTCACGGTCGGCGCGGCGGCCGCCATGATGCGCCGTCCCGTCAGCAGACCGCCGGTGAACGACACCAGATCGACCCGCGGATCCTCGGTCATCGGCGCGCCCGCGGTGGGACCCGCGCCGAGTACCAGATTGGCTGCCCCGTCCGGCAGCCCGGCCTCGGACAGCAGGCGCATCAGGATGATGGCGGTGTGCGGGGTCAGCTCGCTGGGCTTGAGAACGAAGGTGTTGCCGGCGCCGAGCGCCGGGGCGACCTTCCACGCGGTCTGCAGCAGCGGATAGTTCCACGGAGTGATCAGCGCGCACACGCCGACCGGCTCGTGCACCACCCGGCTGTCCGCGTCGGGATTGCCCGTGTCGACGATCCGGTCGCTGCCGCCCGAGGCCGTCAGGCTGCCGAAGTAGCGGAAGCAGCGCGCGATGTCGTCCATGTCGTACTCGCTCTCCACCAGCCGCTTCCCGGTGTCCAGGGATTCGGCGCGGGCGAGTGCGTCCTTGTCGCGTTCCAGCAGGTCGGCGACGCGCAGCAGCAGCCTGCCTCGCTCTGCGGCCGGGGTGGCCGGCCACGGGCCGCGGTCGAAGGCGTCACGGGCGGCCGCGATCGCCGCGGCGGCATCCTTCGGCCCGGCCTCGTCCACGGTCGCGACCAGGGTGCCGTCCGCGGGGCAGCGGATCTCACGTACGCGCCCGTCCGCCGCGGCGGTCCACTTACCGCCGATGAACAGCTCCGGCATGGGGACTCCTCCGGGTTCGCAAGGGCGGGCACCCGGCACGGGCCCGGCCGGGACATGCCCTGTGGTGCTCCATCCATTGACAGTAAGGAGATCGGCCCGTGTTCGCAGTGCGGGAACCGTCATCCGGTGACGAAAGAACGCTGTCCAGATGTTCGAATGAAGGCTGTGGCACGCCGGACGTCGGCGGTCACGACCCCTGCCAGGCGTCCAGTTCACGCACGCGCGCGAGCGCGGAGGGGCGCTGCGGCAGGGGGAGCGCGCCGGCGAGGGCCCGCCACACCACGAGATCCTCCTCGCCCCACGGGCTGTAGGCCCAGTCCGCCAGCAGCCCCGCATCACCGCGTGCGACGAGCGCCGCCCGCAGCTGGTCCTCCAGACGCCGGCGCAGCCGCGCCACCGCGGGCGCCTGCGAGGCGGGCAGCAGCGGACCCGCGTACGCGCTCAGCGCCCCGGTCACCGCGCCGGACGCGAGACGCCGCGTCACCGTGCCGAAGTCGGCGTCGACGCGGACCGCGAGCCGGTAGGGGCGCGAGCGCAGCAGTTCGGGGCCGAGCAGACCGCGCAGCCGGGAGAGCTCGGCCCGCAGCGTGACCGGGGTGACCGACTCGTCCTCGTACAGCTCCACCAGCAGCTCGTCGCCGCCGATGCCCTCGGGGCGGTGGGCCAGCAGCACCAGGATCTCGCTGTGCCGGCGGCTGAGGCGCAGCTTGCGCCCGCCGACCACGAGCAGCGCCTCGTCCCGTCCCAGCGCGGAGAGCTGCACACGCTCGGCGGTCGGCGCCGGGGCGAGCAGCGCGAGCTGTGACTCGGCGGCCCGCGCCACGGCGCCCACGAAGGCGAGGCTGTGCGGATGCGCCAGCCGGTCCCCGCCGGTGATGTCCACGGCGCCGAGCAGCCGTCCGGTGCCCGGATCGTGGATCGGGGCGGCCGCGCAGGTCCAGGCCTGGACGGGCCGCCGGAAGTGCTCGGCGGCGAAGATCTGCACGGGCCGGTCGACGGTGATCGCGGTGCCGGGGGCGTTCGTCCCGGCGACCGCCTCGGCCCAGCGGGCACCCGGCACGAAGTTCATCAGGCCGGCCTTGCCGCGGGTGGCGGGCGGCCCTTCGACCCACAGCAGGCGTCCGTGCGCGTCGCAGACGGCGACCAGATGCTCGCCGTCCTGCGCGTAGGCGCCCGTCAGCTCCCTGACCACGGGCATCACCCGGGCCAGCGGATGGCCTTCGCGGTACGCGGTCAGCGCGTCGGCGTCCAGCTCGACGCCCGCCGTGCCGTCCGGGCTGACATGGGCTCGCGCCGAGCGGTGCCAGGAGTCGGCCACCACGGAACGCACCGGGCGCTCGACCCGCCCCGCCGTCACATACGCGTCGTAGGCCCGCCGCAGGACGCCGATCCGCTCCGCCGGATCCGCGCCGGACTCAAGGGCCACCCATGCGTCGCTCAACTCGGCCTCCCGCGCCCATCGTGGCCCAGGCGCCGGGAGCCGACAAGCGTACCCGCAGGTGTGCTCCCGGCAGCTGCCCACCGGCGGCGGTGCCTCCCCCGCGCGAGCGACTCATATCAACTGCCGTTGCCTGAGCGACAGTTGATATGGGCGACCTGTTACTCAGCCGTGCAGGGGCTTCGGCAGCCGTACGTACGTCACCGTCGTCTCGATGTCGCTGTCCACCAGGCGCCCCTGTGCGTCGAAGGCCTCCGGGCCGTCGGTCATGCCGAAGTCGTTGTCGTTGACGAGCACGAGAGTCTCCCGGCCCACCAGCGCGACGCCTTCGACCTTGCCGGGCACGCCCGCGACCTTGGTGAAGTCGGCCACGAGGCTCTTGCGGAGCACCGGGACGCCCGCCGCCGACGGGTCCTCGATCTGCTCGTACGAGGGAGAGGTGGCGGGGTCGTCCCAGGCGCCGCCCAGGATGCCCGCGCCCTGCGGCAGGGTGACCCGGTGCAGCCGGGACGTCCTGTCGGTGCGCTCCTGCACCAGCAGGGTGTCGCGGCCGATCGCCACGACCGAGGAGATCTTGAGCTCCGAAGGGTCGTCCTCGCCCGGGTCGACGACGTCCACCGCGTCGAAGCGATAGGCGTACTCCGCCGTCACGGCGCACTTCCTGGGTGAGAAGCGCAGCAGTCGCGCATTGCGGGACTTGTCGCCGGCGGCCGTGTCCGGCAGGGACAGCGGGCTCTGCACGGCGAGCACCAGGTCGCCGCCCGGCAGCTGGGTCAGGCCCTCGAAGCCGCGGTTGGTCTTGCGCTTGAGCAGAATGCCCGGCAGCGACTCCACGACCGGATAGTCGGCGCCTGTGAGCTTCAGCCCCTCGGGCACATGGCGGGCGAGGACCTTGCCGCGCGCGGAGACATGGACGAGCGAGGGGCCGTACTCGTCGGCCAGCCAGAAGGTGCCGTCCGCCGAGCGCACGATGCCCTCGGTGTCCAGACCGTTCGGGTCGTACGAGAGCGGGGTCCTCGCGTCGTACGTGTACGGGGCCTCGTCGCGCGACGCCTGGTTCGGCAGCCCGGTGACCGGCTTGCCGGAGCGGGTCGTGATCGGGATCGCCCTGAGCATCCGCACGCGGTCGCCGGACACGCGGATCTTGACGATCGCCGGGTCGAAGCCGGGGACGGGGAAGGTGCGGCGCTTCTTGCCGTCCACCTTGATCTGCCCGTTGGGACCACGGTCGGTCACCGTCCAGAACTCGCCCTTGCGGCCGGCCGGGAAGATGTCGCTGCCGATCCCACCGAGGTCGACCCCGCGGTCGTCGGCGACCGAACCGGGCAGCAGGGCGTTGCTGAAGTCGCCCAGCGGGATGTCCGCGAGGACCGCCGTCCCGGTGACGCGGACCGTCGCCGGCCGGGTCCCGTCCTGCGCGCCGGTGGCGGTGCCGGCCACCGCGAACGCGGTCAGGGCGGCGAGCGGCACCGCGGCCACGACGGTGGTGCGCCTGATGGCACGACGGGACATGAGTCCTCCCAAGGGGGCGAGCGTTCGTACGGCAGCCGGGGCGGCTGCCCCGGCGACTGCGGGTAAGACTGCGAGATCCCCGCGAACTCCCGGAATCCGTGGGGTGAATGGCGGGCGGCGCGGTCCTGTCTCCGCAGGCCGCGCATAGGATCACGCAGTTGAACGCGTAGGCGGTCGAACTCGTGGAGCGGGGTGGGGAGATGAAGATCCGGAACCGTGCCGTACTGGCAGCGGCCGTCGGGGCCGTACTGCTGCCGACGGGCTGCTCGCAGTGGCTCGGCGGCGAGGACGCCAAGCCCCTGAGCGTCGCAGGTGTCAAGAAGCAGGCCGCCGAGGCGGGCGCGGGAGCCGACGCCTGCCCGGTGTCGTACGACATCGTCGCCGCGGCCAGGGCGTCAGGCCTCACGGGCCGGGCGGGCGTGCCCGGCAACGGGCCCCGCGCATGGGGCGAGACCGCGGACGGTCCCGATTCGGTGCTGGGGAAGGCGGACGGCGCGGTGCTCGACTGCGCGTACCGCGTCAACTCCGAGGACGTGCACGTCTTCACCAGCGGTTCCGCGAAGGGCTTCGCCGTGAGTGTGATGGCCCCGAAGATCCAGCGCGACGCGGGGATGGACGTGAGCGCACTGTCCGCCTTCGTGGAGAAGGCGGACAAGGCCGCCGAGGGCGAACCGGTCGTGACGCCGGGCGGCAATGTCGCCACCGTCCGGCTCCCGGTGGCGGGCGGCGGCGACATCGCTCTGATCGTCAGCTTCGGTGAGGGCAGGAACAGCCTGGGCGCGGACCGGGCAGGAGAGATCGCGAAGGCGCTCGCGGGCCAGGCACGCGGCTGACTTTCAGGCCGCGTTGCCCTCGCTCTCGTTGGTGAGCACCGCAAGCGCCGCCGCCGGATCGTGGTCCGCCGATCCGGCCGGGGCCCAGCGGCCGCGCTCCTTGCGGTAGGGCCACCAGCGGCCGTCCCGCCCCAGGCGCAGCTGCGCATCGGCGCCCACCATCGTCCAGCGGCCCGGGCCCGTTCCCCGCAGCTGCGGCCGGTCGGCCCCCTCCCAGGCCTCGTCGAGCGCCGTCCGCGCCCGGGCGAGTACATCGGGCTGCGGTGTCCACTCCTCTTCGAGCACCGCGAGCGCGGAGGCGCCGCCGAAGTGCCAGGCACGCACGGCCAGTTCCAGCTCGGCGCGCTGACGGTCCGTGCCCGCGGCGAGGCGACCCGCGATCACCGGTCCGGGCGCCCCGGCCGCCAGCCGCACCGCATCCTGGTCCGGAGCCAACTCGGGCTCGACAGGCTGCTGCTGGTGCCCTGCCGACAGCGCGTCCGTGAGCATCCGGAGCGCCCGCACAGCCGCGTCCGCAGCCAGGAACTCCAGCGCCGCGACGTCGAGGCCAGGCCCCGGAGGGGTCTCGGTGTCCAGGGCGGGCGGCAGCCCGGGCTCCTCCGGCAGCGGCGGGGGAGCGGGCAGCGCAGGCACGATGTCCCGCGCCGCGAACGCCTCGTCGGCTCGCACCCCCGCCGGTCGCCGCTCGGCCTCCCGCTCCGGCGCCGCCGCGGACGCCCGCGCCGCACTGCGTATCTGCAACTCGTCGAGCAGACGGCGCTCCCCGCGCCCCCGCATCAGCAGCAGCACGAACGGATCCTGGTCGAGCAGCCGCGCCATCTGGTAGCACAGGGCCGCCGTGTGCGGGCAGTGGTCCCAGGCTCCGCAGGTGCACTCGGGCTCCAGATCGCCGATCCCCGGCAGGAGTTCGACCCCGGCCGCCGCCGCGTCCTCCACCAGATGCGGCGGCATCTCCCGGTCCAGCAGCGCCGCGATATGCCCCGCACGGTCGACCGCCATGTCCAGGAAGCCGTCCCATTCGGCCCCGGTGAGCTCCTGGAGCAGCACATCGCTGCGCTGCGCGGTGCCGTCGCCGTCCCGTACGACGGCGGTGATCCGCCCGGGACGCACTGACACCGCCCCGACCGCACCCTCGCGCGCATGCCTGCGGCCCTTCTTCAGCTGCTGGCCGTCAAGGGCCGTGTCCTCCAGCGCCTTCAGCCAGGCCTGACCCCACCAGCTCGTGGCGAAACCACGGCCGTGCGCGGGCGGCAGCGCCGCGAAGGTCCGCTCGCTCTCGTCGGTCCCGCTCATCGTCCGCTCCCTCGCAGCTCCACCAGATCCGCCAGCTCGGCGTCGGTCAGTTCCGTCAGCGCCCCCTCGCCCGAGCCGAGTACCGCGTCCGCCAGTTCTCGTTTGCGCGCCAGCATGTCCGCAATCCGGTCCTCGATGGTTCCCTCGGCGATCAGGCGGTGGACCTGGACGGGACGGTCCTGGCCGATGCGGTACGCCCGGTCGGTGGCCTGCGCCTCGACCGCCGGATTCCACCAGCGGTCGTAGTGCACGACATGCTCGGCCCGCGTCAGATTCAGCCCGGTGCCCGCCGCCTTCAACGACAGTAGGAAGACCGGGACTTCACCGTCCTGGAAGCGACTGACCATTGCCTCACGTTCGGCGATCGGCGTGCCGCCGTGCAGGAACTGGGTGCGCACACCGCGTGCCGCCAGATGCTGTTCGAGCAGCCGCGCCATCTGCACGTACTGCGTGAAGACCAGCACGCTCGCGTCCTCGGCCAGGATCGTGTCGAGCAGCTCGTCGAGCAGCTCCAGCTTTCCCGAGCGGTCCGGGATACGTGGTCGCTCCTCCTTCAGATACTGCGCCGGATGGTTGCAGATCTGCTTGAGCGCGGTGAGCAGCTTCATCACCAGACCGCGCCGCTCCATGCCGCCCGCCTCCGAAATCGCGGCGAGCGTCTCCCGCACCACCGCCTCGTACAGGCCGGTCTGCTCCTTGGTGAGCGACACCGCCCGGTCGGTCTCGGTCTTGGGTGGCAGCTCGGGTGCGATGCCCGGGTCGGACTTGCGTCTGCGCAGCAGGAACGGCCCGACCAGCGCCGCCAGTCGGCGGGCCGCGGCCGGATCGTTGCCGCCTTCCACGGCTCGGGCGTAGCGCGTGCGGAAGTTGCCGAGCCGGCCGAGCAGCCCGGGTGTGGTCCAGTCGAGGATCGCCCACAGCTCGGAGAGGTTGTTCTCCACGGGCGTGCCGCTGAGCGCGACCCGCGCCTTCGCGCCGATGGTGCGCAGCTCTCCGGCGGTTGTGGAGTACGGGTTCTTGACGTGCTGCGCCTCGTCGGCGACGACCATGCCCCAGGCGACCTGGCTCAGCTTCGCCGCGTCCAGCCGCATCGTGCCGTAGGTCGTGAGGACGAACTCGCCGTCGGCGAGGGAGTCGAGAGCGCGCGTGGAGCTGTGGAAGCGGCGCACGGGGGTGCCGGGCGCGAACCTCTCGATCTCGCGCTGCCAGTTGCCCATCAGGGATGTCGGGCAGACGACCAGGGTGGGGCCGGCGGCCGATGCGTCGCTCTGGCGGTGCAGATGGAGTGCGATGAGCGTGATGGTCTTGCCCAGGCCCATGTCGTCGGCGAGACAGGCGCCGAGGCCGAGTGATGTCATCCGGTTCAGCCAGTTGAGCCCGCGCAGCTGGTAGTCGCGCAGCGTCGCCGCGAGTGCCTCGGGCGGGCCGATCTCCTGCGGTCCGCCCTCGGGGTCGGCGAGCCGGTCGCGCAGTTGCTCCAGCCACCCCGAGGCCTGGACGTCGACGCGGCGGCCGTCGACCTCGGTGGATCCGGTCAGTACGGCGCCGAGCGCGTCGACGGGAGTCAGCTTGCGATCCCGGCTCTCGCGGGCGCGCCTGGCTTCCTCCGGGTCGATGAGTACCCACTGGTCACGAAGTCGTACGAGGGGGCGGCCGGCTTCGGCCAGCTGGTCGAGCTCGGCGCGCGTGAGCCTCTGATCGCCCAGCGCGAACCGCCAGTTGAAAGCGAGCAGGGCGTCGGCGGACAGGAAGGAAGGCAGCCCCGACTCGTCCTTCCCCGAGCCCTCGGAATCCTCCTCGTCGGCAGGGCCGATCACGGCCCGCGCGGTCAGCTTGCGCGCCATCTCCTTGGGCCAGTGCACCTGGACGCCCGTCGTCGCCAGCGCCCTGGCCGCCTCGCCCAGCAGCTCGGCGACCTCCTCGTCGGCGAGCTCGATCGCGTCCGGCACGGCGGCATGGAGCAGCGGCGTGAGCGGTGCCCAGGCGTGGGCGGCGCGGCGCAGCGCCAGCAGGGCGTCCATACGGGCGCGCTGCCCGAAGGCGCTGCCGGACCGGCCCGCCCACACCTCGGCGGCATCCGCGACGAGCGACGGGTCGCTGACGCTGTGCATCTGAAGGACGGCACGGAAGGCCGGTCCTTCGCCCTCGGCCTCTTCCAGGCCCGGCAGTTCGATACGCAGGGAGAGCCGTACACCGGCGTCATGGCCGGCCGCGACGTCCGCCGCCCAGGCGCGCAGGTCGGGCAGCCGCCGCGGCTTGTGCGCGGCGAAGGCCGGGCCCCCGGCGGCGATCGGGGCCGCGGGGGTGCGGGGCAGCCCGTCGGCGACCGCGTCGAGGAACGCGCGCAGCAGGCGCTCGGGTTCGGGCAGCAGCAGGGGATCGGCCGCGGCATCGAGCGGCACGGCGTGCGCGGCGGGCGGCATGGAAGCCGCGAGCGTACGCACCCGGTCAAGATCCTGGGGGCTCAGCGGCCCGACCCGCCACGCGTCGTGATCGGTGGCGGTCAGCCCGGGCAACAGCAGTCCCCGCGCGGCGAGTTGCAGCGCGAGGATCGTCGCCGCACCCCAGAAGGCGGCCGCCGCGGAGGCGTCCGCGTCGGCCCGCGCCCTGGTGAGGACCGGCAGTGCTTCTCGTACGGGCAGCAGCAACGCCCGTACGGGCCCCGGGCGGACGTCGTCACCGACCACGGTCAGCGGCATGACAGTGCCCGGCGTGGCGGGGAGTTCGCCGACGTCGAGGGGGGTGTCGCCGGCGGGGCGGAAGAAAGCGACGCGTCCGGTGCGGGCCGGGTCCCCGGGCACGAAGACCGTGGAGCAGCGGACGAGTTCGGTGAGATCGGAGGGGGCACGTCGGGGTTCGGTGACCGGGGAGGGCGTTGCCGCAACGGGCTTGTGCACAGCTATGACGCATTCCTCAAATTTGACTACTGCGGACCGGAGCCGCCGAGGGTACTCCACGCCGCGTCCGGACGGAGGGGGTTGGGCCGTGACACAACTCACGTCGACCCGTCGGGGTGTAGTCAGCCCCACCCCAGGTCAGGGGCTGGCCCCAGGCCGGTCCGGGTGGTGACGTCATCGTCGCGAAGTCTCCCGGGAACGTACGTTTGGTCAGGCCGGCCACGAAGCGCATCAGCTCATGGCCTACAGACCGGAGACCGCACATGCCCCAAGCCACCGCCACCCTCGCGCCGCCGCCTGCCCCCGTCGAGGGAGCGCGGCGGGGTGGCGGGAGCGAATTCGCGCCACTCCTGAGGACCGTCAAGGAGGCGGGCCTGCTGGACCGCCGCACCGGTTGGTACGCCCGCGGCATCACCCTGAATCTGCTCGGCCTCGCCGCCGTGATCATCGGCATGGCGCTCATCGGCGGATCCTGGTGGGTCCTGCAGCTCGCGGCGCCGCTCGCCGTCCTGTCGTCCCGTACCGGCTTCTTCGGCCACGACGCGGGACACGCACAGATAACCGGCGATCGCGGCAGGAGCCGGATCATCCAGCTCGTCCACGCCAATCTGCTGCTCGGCATGAGCCAGGAATGGTGGAACGACAAGCACAACCGCCACCACGCCAATCCCAATCACATGGACAAGGACCCGGACGTCGCCGCCGACGTCCTGGTCTTCACGCAGCAGGAGGCCAGGAGCCGCGCCGGGTTCCTCGGCTGGCTCACCCGCCACCAGGCCTGGCTGTTCTTCCCGCTGACCACCCTCGAAGGCATCGCCCTGAAGATCTACGGATTCCGGGCCGTCTTCTCCAAGGAGGCGGGCGCCCGCCAGTCCGGGCGTGAGCGCGCCGTCGAGGGCCTGCTGCTCCTCGCCCACGTCACCGCGTACGCAACCCTGCTCCTCACCACCATGCCGCTCGGCCACGCGGTGGTCTTCGCGGTCCTCCATCAGATGCTGCTCGGCCTCCACCTGGGCCTGGCCTTCGCGCCCAACCACAAGGGCATGGAGGTGCCCGACGAGGAGAGCGGCGAGCGCTGGGGCCATCTGCGCCGCCAGGTCCTGACCTCCAGGAACATCCGCGGCAACCCGGTCACCGACTGGTTCCTGGGCGGGCTCAACTATCAGATCGAGCACCATCTCTTCCCGAGCATGCCGCGCCCGTCCCTGAGGCTGGCACAGCCGCTGGTGCGCGCCCACTGCCGCTCGCTCGGTGTCAGCTACACCGAAACGGGGCTCGTCGAGTCGTACCGGCAGGCACTGACCCATATGCACGAGGTCGGCGAACCGCTGCGCGCCGACGCATAGTGGAACCGTGGGACGTGCGCGCACGTTCTCACAGCAGGAGCGGCCGAGGCCGCGAATGGAGGCGTCGAGATGTCGACACGTACAAAGCTCGTCATAGGGGGAGTGGCCGTAGGCCTGCTCCTGATGCCGCTGATCGGATTCTGGCTGTCGCTGCTCGTGGTGATCGGAGTCCCCGCGGTGGCGTATTTCATGCTCGACCCCAGCCAGCGCCGCAGGCTGCGCCGGGTCTCCCGCAAGGAGATCGGCCGCTGAGGCGGGCTTCTCGACCGTGCCGGTAGGGTCGAAGACGATCACCGGCACGGGAGAGGGGACTCCGCGCGATGGGCGGAACAGTCACGACGGTCAGCAGCAATGGGGAGTACTCCTTCACGAAGCCGAACCGCGAGAGCATCACGCTGCTCGCCGGACTCGGCGTGGAGGGCGACGTCCACGCGGGGGTGACCGTGAAGCACCGCTTCCGGATCGCGCAGGATCCGACCCAGCCGAATCTCCGCCAGGTCCACCTCATCCATGAGGAGCTCTTCCGGGAGGTGGCGGAAGCCGGTTTCGATGTCGCGCCGGGCGATCTCGGCGAGAACATCACCACGACCGGAATCGACCTGCTCGCGCTGCCCACCGGCACCGTGCTGCGACTGGGCGAGGAAGCGGAAGTGGAGATCACCGGACTGCGCAACCCGTGCCTGCAGATCGACGCCTTCCAGGACGGACTGCTCAAGCAGGTCGTCGGCAGGGACGACGAGGGCAACATCGTCCGCAAGGCCGGAATCATGAGCATCGTCAGGACTAGCGGGGTCATCAGGCCCGGCGATCCGATAGCCATCGAACTGCCGGACGGGCCGCACACGCCGCTCGAACGGGTCTAGAACGGACCGTCGGGCTCGGGGCGCGCACGGTCCGAGGATCGTGCGCTGTCACCTACGGCGACGTCAGCAGTAATCACGCATCCGCTCGACCGACCAGCTCGGCTGAAGCGTTTCGCCGATCGGACCGAACTCCGCCATATACCGCTTGATATCGAGGACCGGCGTGCCGTCCACCGCGTCGAGCCCCTCAGGCCGGGCGTACTGCCATCTTGTCGAGCGCCTCCAGCAGCTCGGGCAGCCTGGCCCCGCGCCCCACCGGAATCACCTCGCACGGCTCCTCGTCCAGCAGGACGAACGCCATGTCGTCGGTTCTGGCGACCATGGACCAGCCGGGACCGTCGGCGCGCAGCGTGCGCGCCCCGCCGGGCGCGAAGCTGGAGCGGACCCGCCCGACCGGCGGGGCGGATTCCACATAGCCGTGGGCCTCTTTCAGCGCCCGCTGCACGCCCTCGTGCCGCTCCTTAGGCGCGTCCTTGGGCGTGTCCGGCGACGACAGGTCCGCGTCGTCGATCTGCTGGCGCCACTCCGTCCACTGGAGCGCGATCTCGTCCGCCCCGAGCCGGCGCTGAGCGGGCCCCCACGCATTGCTGTCGGGCGGTGTCAGCGGCGCCGGATCGCCCTCTTCGGGCTCGGGATCGTGCGGCTCGGGCACGCCGGGCGCGGCGACCGCGACGGCCAGCGGCCAGCCGGGCAGCGCCGAGACCACCGAGCGCTCGCCGGGGGACAGGTCGTACTCCATGCCGCAGTCCCAGGAAGCGATCGCGACGGCGACGAGCGAGACGTCGTCGACCACGACCGTCCACCGGGCGCCGCCGGAGTCCTGGCCCAGCACCAGCCCGTACCCCTCGGCGTACGGCTCGAGGCCCAGCGCCGCGCACGCGGCGGGGAAGTCGTCGCCGAGCACGCTCGGGTACTGCGCAGGCGTCAGAAGCAGCGCGGTCAGCACATACAGCGCGTCCTCGTCGACGGCGTCGTCCGTCCCGGCCACGTCACCCTCCCCAGCGATCGTTCGTCGGCGCACCTTAACCAGTGGGTAACCCGGCCGTCGAGGGCTGGCATACGGAAAGTGGCCCGGCCCGTTCGTGAGCGGTCCCGGCCCGCCTCACGCGGCGGGCAGGCCAAGCAGACTGCGGGCCACCGTCTGCGGAGACTCGTCCCGCTCGCGGGCCAGGGCGATGACCGCCCGGCAGGCCAGCTCGCTGACCCCGAAGGACAGCGCCTCGGGGGACACCCAGGTCACCGCCTCGTCCATCTGGTCCTGATCGTCCTCCGCGCATCCCGACACATAGACGGCCGCGGCCTCGAAGATGTTGTGCTGCCGCGCCGGGGGCCGGGCTCCCGGCATCTCCTCGGGGCGGGCCGCGAGGAACTTGCGGAGCCTGCGGAGTCTGTCGAACACCCGGACCACCTTCCCCAGGGCGGCGGCTGCCGCCGATCTTCCAAGTTTCGCATCCTTGTGCGGAGTTGGAACTGGGGCGTCGGCCGACAGGGGGCACGAATGTCCCGCATTCAGTCCTGGCGGACCGCCAGAGCGAGGAAGCGGGCGTCCTCGTCGACGTAGGAGATCAACCGCCAGCCCGAACCGGCCAGCAGGGGGCGGAGATTGGGCTCGGCGCGCAGATCGTCCTCGGTGATCTGCCTGCCCTGGCGCGCAGCGAGGGCCGCGCGGCCGATCGGATGGAAGAGCGCCAGCTTTCCGCCCGGCCGGACCACCCGCGCCAACTCCCGTAGATTCAATTCCGGTTGAGGCAGATGGGCGATCAGGCCCGCGGCGAACACCGCGTCGAGGGACTCGGTGCGCAGCGGCAGCCGGGTGACATCGGCGAGCAGCAGCTGCCCGCTGCTCCCGCGCCCGGCCCGCAGGGCCGCGTCCAGCATCGCGGGCGTCAGGTCCGCACCGATCACCGTCCCCCGCGGTCCCACGGCGGAGCGCAGGGGCGGCAGGGCGCGCCCCGTGCCGCAGCCCGCGTCGAGCACGGCGTCGCCGGGGCGCAGACCGAGCTCGGCGACGGCGGCGGCGTAGGCCGGGCCGTCGTCGGGGAAGCGAGCGTCCCAGTCCGCGGCCCGGGCGCCGAAGAATTCCTGCACATGTGTGTGGTCGTCGGCCATGAGGACATGATCCCCCACAGCCTCGGACGACCGTTCGGTGCGCACGTTCGAGCGCGGCACGATCGTTCTGAAACGTCTCTCTGTCATATTCCATCAGCTTTCGAAACGCGCCCCCAGCGCACGCCCCCCGCGGGTCTAGCGTCCCTGAGCCATGGGACACCTGGACCACGCCGCCTTCGGCCTGCTGACCCCCGTGCTGTCGTACGCGATGGCCGTCATCGGCGCCGCCCTCGGGCTGCGCTGCACCGTGCGCGCGCTCGACGCGAGCGGCCGCTCCCGCCGCAACTGGCTGATCACCGCCGCGTCGTCGATCGGCACCGGCATCTGGACGATGCACTTCGTCGCGATGCTCGGTTTCGCCGTGCGCGGCACCGACATCCGCTACAACGTGCCGCTGACCATCCTCAGCCTGCTCGTCGCGATGCTCGTCGTCGGCGCCGGAGTGTTCTGCGTCGGCTTCGGCCGTGACCGGGTCCGCGCGCTGCTGGCCGGCGGGCTCACCACCGGGCTCGGCGTGGCCAGCATGCACTATCTCGGCATGGCGGCCCTGCGGCTGCACGGCTCGGTGCACTACGACCCGCTGCTCGTCGTGCTCTCCGTGGTCATCGCCGTGGTCGCCGCGACCGCGGCACTGTGGGCGGCGCTCAACATCAAGTCCCCGGTCGCCGTCGCTGTCGCCTCGCTCGTCATGGGCGCGGCGGTCAGCAGCATGCACTACACCGGAATGCTCGCGGTCGGCGTGCGGGTCGTGCCTTCCGGCGGCGAACTGCCCGGGGCCACGGCGATGCAGTTCATCTTCCCCCTCGCCGTCGGCCTCGGGTCGTACCTCTTCGTCACCTCGGCGTTCGTCGCCCTCTCACCGACGGCACGCGAGCGCGCCGCCTACACCTCGGCCGAGCGGCCGACCGGAGCCGCGCAGGCCGATGACGGCGAGGCCGCCCGGTCCGCCACCGGGTCCGGCTCGGGCTCCGGGTCCGGTTCGGGTTCCGGGTCCGGCTCGGGCTCCGCCGTGCCCGGGGCCGCGAACACCACCACCGCGACCGTCTAGCCGGCCCGCCCGCCGCACCCCCAGCCCCGTAAACCGGAACGAGGAGGCCATGCGCACACCCCCGAGGACCCCGGGCGACGGCCCGCCGTCGCCCCCGCTGCCACTGGCGTCGGCCGCCCGCGGACGACGGGCGCACGCAGGGCCGCCCGCAGTCGAACACACCGGACAGGAGCCGCAGGACAGACCGGTGCCCCCGCGAGTCGCGCGCGGAGGACTGCTGCCGCGCCCCAGAACCGTACGCGCGAAGATCATCTCCCTGCTGATGGTGCCCGTCGTGTCGCTGCTTGCCCTGTGGGGACTCGCCACGGTCAGCACCGCCCAGGAGGTCTCGCGGCTGCGCCAGTTGCAGCGCGTCGACACCCAGGTCCGCGAGCCGGTCACCGCCGCCGTCGCCGCTCTGCAGGCCGAACGGCGGGCGGCCGTACGGCAGATCGCAGCCCCCTCCGACGAGCGTGCCGCCGCACTCCAGCAGGAGGCCCGGCGCACCGACGACGCCGTACGCAGGCTGCGTATCGACGACACGACGACTGTCGCGGCGGGCGGCGGTGTCCCCGCCAGAGCGGCGGGACGGCTCGACCAGTTCGTCGCGCGTGCCGAGAAGCTGCGCACGCTGCGCAGCGCCGTACTCGTCCGCAAAGCCACCTGGGACGCCACCTACGAGCAGTACACCGCGGCCGTCAGCTCCGCCTTCGGCGTCACCGGAGCACTCACCGGCATCCAGGACGCGAGGCCCGGATCCGATGCCCGTGTCCTGCTGGAGTTCGCCCGGGCGGGCGAAATGCTCGCGCGTGAGGACGCGCTGCTGGGCTCGGCGCAGCTCAGCAAGTCCCTTGCCGCGGAGCGCCTGCGGCTGTTCACCGGCGCCGTCTCGACCCGTAGAAGCCTCACCGAAGCGACCGTGGCCGATCTGCGCGGCCCCGAGGGCACCGCCTGGCGAGACCTCGCCGCACAGAGTTCCTACCAGCAGCTGGAAGCGGCCGAGGACAGGGTCCTGGTAGCCCCCGCAGGCCGCCAGGCCGCACAGATCGTCCCGGCCGAAGCGTGGGACAAGGCCCGGGCCGCCGTCGGCGACGGTATGCGCGCCATCGAGGACGGCGCCCGCAGCAGCGCCGCCGACCGGGCCGATCCCGTCGCGAGCGGCCTTCTGACCCCGGCCGGCGCGGCCGTGCTCCTCGGACTCGCCGCCGTCGCCGCCTCGTTGGTCATCTCCGTACGTATCGGACGCGGCCTCGTGGTCGAACTGATCAGCCTCCGCAACAGCGCACTCAAGATCGCCCGGCACCGGCTGCCGCAGGCCATGCGCAGGCTGCGGACCGGCGGGGAGATCGACATCCAGTCCGAGGCACCGCCGGGACCGCCCGCCGAGGACGAGATCGGCCAGGTCGGCGAGGCGCTAGGAACCGTCCATCGCGCCGCACTGAGCGCCGCCGTCGAACGTGCCGAACTCGCCGGAAGCATCTCCGGAGTCTTCGTCAACCTCGCCCGCCGCAGCCAGATCCTGGTCCACCGCCAGCTCACCCTGCTGGACACCATGGAGCGTCGCGCCGACGACCCGAACGAACTCGGCGACCTGTTCCGGCTCGACCACCTCACCACCCGTATGCGGCGGCATGCCGAAAGCCTGATCATTCTGTCGGGTTCGGCGCCCGGACGTGCCTGGCGCATGCCCGTCTCGCTGACCAGCGTCGTTCGGGCCGCCGTCTCGGAAATCGAGGACTACGCGCGCGTGGAGGTGCGCCAGCTCCCAGAGACCGCCGTCGTGGGCGCCGCCGTCGCGGACGTCACGCATCTGCTGGCCGAACTGGTCGAGAACGCGGCCCAGTTCTCCCCGCCGCACACCAAGGTGCGCGTCAGCGGCGAACCCGTGGGCAACGGCTACGTCCTGGAGATCGAGGACCGCGGCCTGGGCATGGGCAAGGACGCGCTCGCCGAAGCCAACCGCAGACTGGAGGAGTCCGAAGCACTCGACCTCTTCGACAGCGACCGGCTCGGCCACTTCGTCGTCAGCCGGCTCGCGTCGCGCCGCGAGATCAGGGTCCATCTGCGCCCCTCGCCCTACGGCGGCACGACGGCCGTCGTGCTGCTGCCCACCGTGCTGCTGCAGAGTGCGCTGTCCGCCCCGCTCGGCTCCCGCCGTGCCCCGGAGCGGGACGACGACGCCCCGGCCGCGCGGTCCGGGCGGCAACCGCGTAGCGCCCCCGTCCCGACGCCGGCCCCCCGTCCCGCGCTCGCCTCCCAGGCCGAGATCCCGACCCCGCCGCCCGGCGTCACCGCCCTGCGCCTGCGCGCAGCCCCGCAGCAGTCCGACGACGGCGAACTCCCGCGCCGGATCCGCCAGGCGCACCTCGTCCCGCAGCTGCGCGAAGAGCTCAAGGCCGACGAGCCGGAGGAGCTCGGGGCAAGCACCGAGGACACCCCGGAACGCACCCCCGAACAGGTACGGGACCGCATGACGGCGTACCGCAACGGCTGGACCCGGGGCGGCGGTGCCGCACCAGGCACGGCAGCCCCCGGCAGCGAAGGAGACAGAGCATGACCGAGTACGAGTCGGCCGTAGCCCGCCCCACCACCGGAGACCTCGACTGGCTGCTGGACGACCTTGTCCTGCGCGTCCGTGAAGTCCGCCACGCGGTCGTGCTGTCCAACGACGGCCTGCCGGTGGGCGCGTCGACCGCGCTGACCCGGGAGGACGCCGAGCACCTGGCGGCCGTCGCCTCCGGATTCCACAGCCTCGCCAAGGGAGCGGGGCGCCACTTCCACGCCGGCGGCGTGCGCCAGACGATGGTCGAAATGGACGACGGCTTCCTCTTCGTGGCGGCCGCGGGTGACGGGAGCTGCCTCGCCGTCCTCACCTTCGTCGTCGCCGACATCGGCCTGATCGCCTACGAGATGGCCCGCCTGGTCAAACGTGTCGGCGAACATCTGCGGACCCCGCCGCGGATCACCACGACGTGAGCGCCATGACAGAGGCGAGAGGCAGAGGCGACGCGATGGGCGCGGCCGATGCATGGTGCCCCGCCGACGCGCAGGCGACGGCCGACAGCGCTGTCGGCCAGTGGTACGACGACGACGCCGGGCCGCTCGTGCGTCCGTACGCGATGACGGGCGGGCGGACCCAACCGGGCCCCAGCAATGTGCGGTTCGACCTCATCGCGCTCGTCGACATCGCCGCTGACGCGCCCGGCCCGGCCGAGGAGTCCCTCCTCGGTCCCGAACACCGGGCGCTGCTCACCCTGTGCCGCTGCGAGACCCAGTCCGTCGCGGAACTCGCCGCCGACGCCGATCTGCCCGTCGGTGTCGTACGGGTCCTTCTCGGCGATCTGCTCGAAGCGGGATTCGTGCGGGTCAGTCGTCCCGTACCACCGGCTCAACTGCCCGACGAGCGGATCCTCAGGGAGGTGATCGAGGGGCTGAGGGCTCTCTAGCCCCGGTGTCTCCAGCCCCCGGGACTCCGTTCCCAGTCGGCCCTGGTCAGGGCGTATTCGACATCGCCGAGCTCGGAGCCTTCGATGGGCTCCGGCCATTCCTCGAAGAAGGTCCGGACATAGCTCAGCCCCGCCTTTTCCATCACCCGCCGCGAACGGGCGTTGACCGTCATGGTGTTCGCGGTCACCCGCTCCACGCCGAGCTCCGTGAACCCCTTGCGGACCAGCGCGATCGCGCCCTCCGTCGCATAGCCGCGGCCCCACGCGGCCCGGTTCAGGCGGTATCCCAGTTCGGCCTCCGCAGCGCTGTGGTCGTCCAGCGGCTTCAGTTCGAACCAGCCCAGAAATTCATGGGTGGACTGCTCTTCTGCCGCCCAGAAGCCCCGATTGCCGAGGCACGGATAGTCATGGAGAAAGCGCGGCAGCGACTCGGCCAGCACCGCCTCCCGGGTGGTCGGCAGGCCTCCGTTGATGAAACGCATGACCTCGGGGTCGTTGTCGAGGTCGAGCAGACGGTCCACATCGGCCTCGCCGAGAGGGCGAAGCGCCAGACGGCCGGTCTCCAGGAAGTAGGGCATGCCCCGATCCTCGACACATCCCGCACCACCCGCCAGCGAATATCACTCCCGAGAGAAGTTACCGATGGCCTCCGAGAGCTCTCACAGCACCGGTGGGGATACCACCGCCCTCGCGCTGAAAATCCTCGTCGCCGGCGGATTCGGCGTCGGCAAGACCACGCTGGTCGGCGCGGTCAGTGAAATCCGGCCCCTGCGTACTGAGGAACAGCTCAGTCAGGCGGGCAGTACGGTCGACGACACCGGGGGAGTCGACCAGAAGACCACGACGACCGTCGCCATGGACTTCGGACGCATCACGATCCGTTCGGGCCTGTCCCTCTATCTCTTCGGGACCCCCGGCCAGGACCGCTTCTGGTTTCTGTGGGACGAGCTGTCGCAGGGTGCCCTGGGCGCGGTGGTCCTCGCCGACACCCGGCGCCTTGTGGACTGCTTTCCCGCTGTCGACTACTTCGAGCACCGCAGGATTCCCTTCGTCGTCGCCGTCAACTGTTTCGCCGGCGCCCGCACCTACGGGGCGCACGAAGTCTCGCGCGCCCTCGATCTCGAACGTGGGACACCGGTGGTGCTGTGCGACGCGAGAGACCGCGACTCCGGAAAAGAGGTGCTCGTACGCCTGGTCGAATATGCCGGTCGAATGCACACCGCCCGGCTGCTCGATTCGGTCGGCTAGGCGCACCTTGCCGAGTCGTCGTGTGTACGAAAGGCTTACGGCAACGCGGGGCCACGGGGAACGTATGAGCGGGGAGGACCGACCATGGCGCTGGACAAGGGACTTGACTGGCTGCTGGACGACCTGACGAAGAGAATCGAGCACATACGGCACGCTTTGGTGCTGTCCAATGACGGTCTGGTGACGGGCGCGAGCACGGGACTTGCCCGGGAGGACGCGGAACATCTCGCCGCGGTCTCCTCCGGTCTGCACTCCCTCGCTCGCGGGTCCGGACGTCATTTCCGCGCGGGCAAGGCGCGGCAGACCATGGTCGAGTTCGACGAAGCGCTGCTCTTCGTCACGGCCGCCGGCGAGGGAAGCTGCCTCTGCGTACTGAGCGCGGCCGAGGCCGACGTCGGTCAGGTGGCGTACGAGATGACGCTGATGGTGAACCGGGTCGGCGAGCATCTGGGAGTCGAGGCCAGGCAGCCGGGCGGAACTTCCCTCTGACCTGGGGGAATTCGGATCGCTGCGGGGTTATCCACAGGCCGGGCGCGATGTGACTGTGTCCAGCTACGGTCGTCACCGAGAGTATTCACACCTCACGGGGAGACCGACATGACGGTGAAGGAAGCAGCGACGTCCGGCGGGGCCGTGCGCAGTCTGGCGCTGGGGCGAGCGGCGCAGGAGCTGGGCCTCAAGCGGGGAGAGCTGGATCTCGCGGTTCAGCTGGGCCATGTCCGCACCACACCGGGCGCGAGCGGCGGCCCGCCCAGGATCGACCGGCAGGAGGTCGACCGGCTGCGCGGGGCCGGTGGATTCCCGGACGCCCTGCGGGAGCGGGTGCGGACCGTGGGCACGATGGAGGGGGCGGAGCTCGTCTCGATCAGCCCCGCGCGTTTCACCCGGCTCGCCCGCACGGGCCATTTCACGCCGGTCCGGTTCTATCTCAACCGCTACCGCGCGGTCGTCTGGCTCTATCTGGCCGAAGAACTGCGCGAGTTCGCCCTCGCCCACCACGCACTCCTCAGCGGCAGGACCCCACCGGCGCTGCGGGCCCTGCTCGCAGCCGGTGAGGACCGGCGCGCACGCAATTGGCGGGGCAGGCGGCTGGGACTGCTCCTGCGCGCGACCGAGGACCCCTGGCAGCAGGCGGCGGCGATCGCCTCGGTGCTCGATGCGGCGACGGTGGCCGAGGTGGTGACCGATCCCTACGAACGCTCGCATCTGCGCGTGCTCCGGCCCGAACTCGTCCCGGGCCGCCCGGATACACCGGCGGCGAGGGAGGTGGTCGAGCGGCTGCTCCTGGCGGACCACCCCGACGAGATCCTCTGGCACCGGGTGAGCCTGGCCCACGCCTTGCGGGAGGCGCGCGAACTGCGTCCGGCGCCACGGCCGGGCGCGAGGGACGAAGCGCGGCCGGTGCGTCGCGAGGTCTTCGTGCGCTCGCGGCCGGTGCCGGTGGCGCACCACAGTGGCCGCAGTCCGCACGGGCGCGGACTGCTCGCGCGGCTGCGCCTGCGGAAGAAGCGACGCGATGCGGGGCAGGTGGGGCGGGACGGGCGGGGCTGATGGTGCGGCAGATGGGGTTACGGACTGATCGGTTCGCGTTTCCGGACGAAGGGGGCGCGTTACCGCCTGGTGCTCGAAGCCGCGCGAGGCTTCATACTGCCTCTACGCCCGAAGCCCCGCGGGAGCCGGAGGACAGGGACGGGGCTGCTTTAGCCGTAGCGCGCGGCATACGCTGATGTGGCCGACTGTCGAGGGAGGCACAAATGGAGACGCGGGTTGTGCCTTGAAAATCCTGGTGGTGGACGACCGCGAGGACAACCTCTTCGCGATAGAGAGCCTGTTACGCCCTGTGGGGCGTCCGGTGGTACGGGCACGCAGCGGGGACGAAGCACTGAAGACCGTGCTGCGCGGCGGCATAGCCGTGGTGATCCTCGATGTGGTGATGCCGCAGATGGACGGCCTGGAGGTGCTCGCCTATCTCAAGCGACTGGACCACACCCGCAATCTGCCCGTGGTGCTGATGACCGGCCTGGGCAGGGACGACGACCTGGCAGCCCGTGCGTATGACCTCGGAGTCTCCGACTTCCTGGTCAAGCCGGTGGACCCCTGGGTGGTGCGTACGAAAGTCAGGGCGCTCGCCGATCTGTACACGGAGAACCAGAGCCTGCGCGGCCAGCTCAGCGCCCTGACCGGCCGGCGGACCGACGGCTCCGCGGCCGACCTGCCCGACCTCCTGGAGTCACGCCTTCCGCGCCAGAGCGGCGGCGCGAAGGGCCGTGCCCGGAGCATCCAGGGAACCGACTGACCGCCGCGCCCTGCCGACGGGCAGGACTGGACATGGCCGACGGGACCGGGACCGCCGTACCGGTCCGCGGGACCGGACCGGGCAGGACCGGACCTGAGGGCATCGGCGATCGGTCCCGCATGCGGCGTAACCGGGACACGCACCTGATCGAGTGGTCCGGGCCGGAGTTCGGTGAAGCCTCGCATTGCGCGGTCCCCGTTCGCCGTGCAACGTGAAGCTGGGCTGTTGGCCCGCTTAAGAAATCCTCGATGGACTACGAAGTCACGGCTGGGCAGATTGGTCCAGGTCCACCCCCGATCCCGTCACCATGCCTGGAGCCGCCCTGATGAAGGCACTTGTCAAGCAGCATGCCGAGCCCGGCCTGTGGCTCATGGACGTGCCGGAGCCGGAGACGGGCCCGGGCGATGTGCTGATCAAGGTGCTGCGCACCGGCATCTGCGGCACCGACCTGCACATCAGATCCTGGGACGGCTGGGCCCAGCAGGCCGTCAGCACGCCGCGCGTACTGGGGCACGAGTTCGTCGGCGAGGTCGCGGCGGTCGGCGCGGACGTCGAGGACATCGCGGTGGGCGATGTGGTGAGCGGCGAGGGCCACCTGGTCTGCGGCAAGTGCCGCAACTGTCTCGCCGGGCGCCGCCACTTGTGCCGCAGCACCATCGGACTCGGCGTCGGCAGGGACGGCGCGTTCGCCGAGTATGTCGCGCTCCCCGCGTCCAACGTGTGGGTGCACCGTACGGAGGTGGACCTGGACATCGCCGCGATCTTCGACCCGTTCGGGAACGCCGTGCACACCGCGCTCTCCTTCCCGCTGGTCGGGGAGGACGTACTGATCACCGGCGCGGGCCCGATCGGCATCATGGCCGCGGCCGTCGCCCGGCACGCGGGCGCCCGCAGCGTGGTGATCACCGATGTCAGCGAGTCCCGCCTCGCCATCGCCCGCAAGGCGGGCGCCACCCTCGCCCTGAACGTCGCCCAGCACGACATCGCCGAGGCGCAGCGGCAGCTTGGGCTGAAGGAGGGCTTCGACATCGGCCTGGAGATGTCCGGCCGTCCCGAGGCCATGCGCGACATGGTCGACAACATGACCCACGGTGGCCGTATCGCCATGCTGGGACTGCCCGCGCAGGAGTTCGCGGTCGACTGGTCGAAAATCGTCACCTCGATGATCACCATTAAGGGCATCTACGGCCGTGAGATGTTCGAGACCTGGTACGCGATGACCGTGCTGCTCGAAGGCGGACTCGACCTCAGCCCCGTGATCACCGGCAGCTACGGGTACCAGGACTTCGACGCCGCCTTCGACGAGGCCGCCACCGCCCGCAGCGGCAAGATCATCCTCGACTGGACCGTCTAGGTCCTGTCCGGCCGATCTTGCCGGGCTCGACCTGGCCCCCTCGTCCCTTCCGAGCCTCCGCAGCCTTCGTAAGGAGCCCCACCATGTACGCGTCCGTCCGCGACGACCTCCGTACCACCCTCGACGAGATCCGCGCCGCCGGTCTCTACAAGCCCGAGCGGGTCATCGGCACCCCGCAGAGCGCCTCCGTCTCCGTCGCCTCGGGCGAGGTCCTCAACTTCTGCGCCAACAACTACCTCGGCCTCGCCGACCACCCCGAGGTCGTAGCCGCCGCCAAGGAGGCGCTGGACCGCTGGGGCTACGGAATGGCCTCCGTTCGCTTCATCTGCGGCACCCAGGACGTCCACAAGGAGCTCGAGGCGCGCCTTTCCGCGTTCCTCGGCCAGGAGGACACGATCCTCTACTCCTCCTGCTTCGACGCCAACGGCGGCGTCTTCGAGACGCTCCTCGGCCCCGAGGACGCGGTGATCTCCGATGCGCTGAACCACGCGAGCATCATCGACGGCATCCGCCTGTCCAAGGCCCGCCGCCACCGCTACGCCAACCGCGACCTCGCCGACCTGGAGCAGCAGCTCAAGGAGACCCAGGACGCCCGCCGCCGTCTCGTCGTCACCGACGGCGTCTTCTCCATGGACGGCTATGTCGCCCCCCTCGCCGAGATCTGCGACCTCGCCGACCGGTACGACGCGATGGTCATGGTCGACGACTCGCACGCCGTCGGCTTCGTCGGCCCCGGCGGCCGCGGCACCCCTGAGCTGCACGGCGTCATGGACCGCGTCGACATCATCACCGGCACCCTCGGCAAGGCGCTCGGCGGCGCGTCCGGCGGCTATGTCGCGGCCCGCGCCGAGATCGTCGACCTGCTGCGCCAGCGCTCGCGCCCGTATCTCTTCTCCAACTCCCTCGCCCCCGTGATCGCCGCCGCCTCCCTCAAGGTCCTGGACCTGCTGGAGTCCGCCGGTGACCTGCGCGAGCGGCTGAACGCGAACACCGCGCTCTTCCGTACGAAGATGACCGAGGCGGGCTTCGAGATCCTTCCCGGCGACCACGCCATCGCCCCCGTCATGATCGGCGACGCCGCCGAGGCCGGCCGGATGGCCGAACTCCTGCTGGAGCGCGGCGTCTACGTGATCGGCTTCTCCTACCCGGTCGTCCCGATGGGCCAGGCGAGGATCCGGGTCCAGCTCTCCGCCGCGCACTCCACCGAGGACGTGGAGCGGGCCGTCGCCGCGTTCATCGACGTGCGCGAGGCGCTGAAGGGCTGATTTCACCTGGCAAGATGGACCGGGTGATCGACCCCCGGCGGCTGCGCATCCTGCGTGCCGTGGCGGACCACCGTACGGTGACCGCCGCGGCCGCCGCGCTGTACCTCACCCCCTCGGCCGTCTCCCAGCAGCTCAACGCGCTGGAGCAGGAGACCGGCCACGCCTTGCTGATCCGCAGCGGCAAGGGGGTGCGGCTGACGGCCGCGGGGGAGATCCTGCTGGCCCACACCCACACCGTGCTCGCCCAGCTGGAGCGGGCCGAGGCGGAACTCGCGGCCTACGCGGGCGGCGCAGCAGGCGAGGTCACGGTCGCCGCCTTCGCCACCGGCATCGCCGAGGTCGTCGCCCCGGCGATCGTGCACCTCGCCGCCGGCCATCCGGACATCCGGGTGCGCGTACGGGACGCCGAGGGCGACGAGAGCCTTCCGCTGGTGCTCGACGGCGAGGCCGATCTGGCGGTGGCGGTCGAGTACCGGGGGGCGCCCCGCGAGGACGACCGCCGGCTGTCCCGGGTGCCGCTGTACGCCGAGCCGTTCGACGCCGTACTGCACGCGGGTCATCCCCTAGGCGCGGGTGAACGCGTCGAGCTGGCCGAGCTCGCCGACAGCGACTGGATCGGCCCCTACCCCGGCAACCCCTGTCACGACATGGTGCTGCTCGCCTGCGAACTCGCCGGATTCCAGCCCCGCCTCATGCACTCCTCGGACGACTTCCGCGCCGTGGTCGCCCTCGCGGGAGCGGCGGCCGGAGTGGCACTGGTGCCGCGCTCGGCGCTGCGCGGGATGGAGCTCACGGACGTTGTCGTACGGCCCGTGGCGGGCCCCGCCGCGACCCGCCGGGTCTTCGCCGCCGTGCGACGGGGCGCGGAGTCCCACCCGCTGATCCACCCTGTGCTCGACGCACTGGCCAAGTCGGCGGCCGGACTCACCTCCGACTGAGCGGGCCCCGGACCGGCCGGTCAGCCGGCCGGCGTCGCCTCCATCGCCTTCTTCAGGTTGTCCAGCGTGCTGCGGATATTGCGGCGCTGGAAGTCGGCGAACGTGTGCCCCCGGGTCGCCATCCGGTCGAAGGCGTTGGCCACGGCATCGGGCCAGCTCCGACGGTCGTCGGTCCAGGTCTCGGTCACCCGTGTCCCGCCGTCGACGGCCTCGAAGCGGTACTCCCAGGTCGCGATCCGGCCGGGCAGCACGGGGCGGCGCCGGCCTATGGCGCGTACCCGGAAGGCGAACCGCTCACCGGGATCCGCCGCGATCACCGCGCACCGCGTGGTCCAGCGCAGCGGCCCGCGCTTGTTGTGGCCGTCGAAGACCATGCCCACGCATGCCTGTTGAGCGCCGCCGCGTACCGTCGCACCCCGGTTCTCCGGACTCCAGCGCCCCATCAGGGCCGGGTTGCTGATCTGGGCGTAGATCGTCGAGGGGTCGGCGTCGATGACGACGCTGTCCGACACCGAGAAGGTTCGTGCCATGGGTACGACTCCGATCGTGAGTTCGGGCGGACAGCGCCGTCGGTGATCATCCCCGTGGCTGTACCGCGTCGGCCAGGATGGAAGCGTCGACATCGTCGTATTCGTCGCTGTGCCGCAGTGGAGCTCCGGCGTTGCGGCGGCTGAGGACGGTGCCGAGCCAGCCGGCGAGGAATCCGACCGGGACGGAGACCAGGCCTGTGGTGGTGTACGGGAACCAGGTGAAGTCGGCGTCGGGGAAGATCGCCCTGGGGGAACCCGAGACGAGGTTGGTCCCGGTGATGAGGATCAGGACGGTCAGCGTGCCGCCGATCAGCGTGCTCAGCAGCCCGGTCCGGTTGTACTGGCGCCAGAAGAGGCTGTAGGTCAGCGCGGGTGCGACCGCGGAGGCACCCAGGCAGAACGACAGGGTGACCATCGCCTGCAGGTTCACATGCCGCGACGCCGCCGCGAGGAAGATCGCGCAGAGTCCGACGGCGGCCGCCGTGCCCCGCGCCACCATCATCTCGGTCCTGTCGCGCTGGGCCCGCTTGCGGCCCAGACCGTGCGTGATGAGGTCGTGGGCGAGGGTGTTGGCGCAGGCGAGTGTGATGCCGGCGACCGAGGCCAGCAGTGTCAGGAAGATCGCGGTGGCCATGGCCGTGAACAGCAGCGTCTCGAAGGTGGACACCTCCGAGCCCATGATCGCCTGGCTGACCAGCAGGATCGAGGTCTTGCCCTGCGGATCGGCGAGGGTGATCTGCTGATGGCCCACGATCGCCGCGGCGCCGAAGCCGATGACGGCGCTCAGCACACACATCACGACAACCGTCGACACGGCCCAGGACATGGAGCGCCGCGCGGCGGCCGCGCTGCGGGAGCTGAACATACGCATCGTGATGTGCGGAAGGCAGGCCGCACCCAGGACGACGGTCAGCTGGGCGCTGATCATGTCCAGGCCGTCGCCGGCGAACTGGAGCCCGGGCGCCAGGTACGCGTCACCCGCACCGCTCCCGCGTGCCGCCGCGTCCAGCAGCGAGGGGATGCTGAAGTCGAAGCGGTTCAGGATGAGCGAGGCGATGGCAAGGGACGCGGCGAGCAGCACCACCGTCTTCACGATCTGGATGAAGGCGGTGCCCTTCATGCCGCCGATGGCCGCGTAGATGATCATCAGCAGGCCGAGCAGCACGATGGAGCCGGTCTTGAAGCCCGCGGCGTCGATGCCGAGGACGAAGGCCAGCAGATCGCCCGCGCCCGCCAGCTGGAAGATCAGCAGCGGGAACAGGGCGATGAGCGACACGATGCACGCGGTGATGCGTACGGCGGAACTGGGCTCGCGGCGGGTGAGGACGTCGCCCATGGTGAACCGGCCCGCGTTCCGCAGCGGTTCGGCCAGCAGGAACATCAGCAGCACCAGCGAGAGCACCGTACTGAGAGCGAGTACGAGACCGTCCTGGCCGAGCAGCGAGATGACGCCGATGGTGCCGAGCACGCTGGAGGCGGAGATGTAGTCGCCCGCGATGGCGAGGCCGCTCTGCATGGGGGACAGCGAGCGGAAGCCGGTGTAGAACTCGTCCAGGTCGTCGCGGTCGGGACCGGTCATCACGCACAGCAGCAGGGTCACCGTGGTCACCGCGATGAAGGCGACGAACGACATGGTCTGGGCTTCGGAGCCGAATCCGCTCATCGGCGTGCTCCCTGGGTGGTCGGTGCGGCCTGACGACGTACGGCATCGGCCAGCGGATCGACCCGGCGGCGGGCGGACCTCTCGTACGCGGCCACGGCTATGAGGGACACCGGAAGCTGGATCAGGCCGAGCAGGAGGGCGATGTTGAGACCGCCGGTGATCTTGCTCGTCATCAGGTCCGGCGCGTACGCGGAGAGGAGGAGGAACAGCACGAAGTAGCCGAGGGCCGTCAGGGTCGCCACCCGGCGCAGCCGTCGGTAGGCGGAGCTCAGGGCGCGCACGTCGCGGTGGGGGTCGGACGGCTGCCGGGGCGGGGCCGGGGGAGTGGGCTCCTGCCAGTAGTGGAGCGGGTTTCGCGGCTGCTGGGGGTACTCGGGAAACTCGGGATAGGAGCGCGGTGGGGGGTAGTGCGACATCGCGTTGGTCCTCGTATGCCTGTGCGGGGGCAGGGGCAGGGCAGGCTGGCGGAGCGGCTACGTTACCCGTGGGTAGCGCAGCCGGTGCATTGTTGCATGAACTGTCCAGTCGGTCAGTTGCCTGTTCGTGACCTGGGAACGGGGCCCCTTGACCACACACAGGAGGCCCGGGCATCCGCGGAGCGGGTGCCCGGGCCAGGCCGGTGGAGAAGACTCAGGACGTCGGAATCGGGAGCCGTGACGCGAGCCGCCTCACGGGTGGCTCACGAGGTTGGCCACGTTGGTGGACGAGTTCGACGGACCGCCCCGGTCGTTGATGACATGGCGGATGGTCCCTGTGCCGCCGAGCGATACGGTCACCATGCTGCGGAACCGCACGTTCGGGTTGTTCGGGGCTTCGATGGCACGCTCCGCGGTCACGGACGGATTGGCGTTGAAGAAGCAGTAGCTGCCGAGCCCGAACGCCTCATGGCTGGTCACCTGACTGCCGACCTTGTAGGCGGCATAGCCCTGGGTCGAACCGTTCATCCACGCCGCCTGATTCGGCGGGTCGTACGGCATCTCGTTCTGGTAGAAGTACGTCCGCCCGCCGTTGCCGTTCCAGATCGTCTGATGCTTCTGGTAGTGCTCCACGAACAGCCCGTACATCGTCACGTCGTCACCGTTGACCACGAGTCCGGTGTCCGCCGTGTTGCTGGTCCAGCCGATGCCGGTGCCGTGGTCACCGCGCCAGATCCACATATGGTCACCGATGACGTTGTCGCTGTTGACCACCAGGCTGGTCGTCGCCTTGCCCACGGCGGCGCCGCCGACGCGGAAGTACACATCGTGCAGGGACGTCGGGTCGGCAGCGTGGGAGGCGGACGAGCCGGACGGGCCGACCTCCATCAGCGTCTGCGAGTTGGTCGTACCGGCGTCGAAGAGGATGCCCGCGACCTTGACGCCGTCGACGTCCGCGACCGTCATCGCGGTGACACCGTTGTCGGGGATGAACGTGGCCAGTCCGAGCCCGAGGACGACCGTGTCGGGACGGGTCACCCGCAGGGTCTGGTTGAGGTGGTAGACCCCGGGGGTGACCAGCAGGTTCTTGCCCTCGGCAAGCGCGGCGTTGATCTGCGCGGCAGTCGCTCCGGCCTTCACGACAAAGAACTGGTCCATGCCCAGCGAGGTCCCGGCGGCGCTGCCGCCCGCCCAGGTCGTGGCCGAGGAGTTGGCCCGCAGGGACGGCACGAACACCTTGTAGGCGCCCGCGCCGTCCACGTACAGGAAGGGCTTCTCGCGGACCGTGGGCGTCTGGTTCACCGTCGTGTACGGCGGGTTGGGGAAGCTGGTTGCCGGAACGCCCTGGCTGCCGACGAAGACCATGTTCCAGTTGGAGCCGGTCCAGCTGCCGAGCTGGGAGTTACGCGTAACCCACTGCTGCTGCGAACCGGAGCGGACCTGACCGTCGATCTTGCTGTCGGCCATGAAGCCGCCGCTTGCCCAACCGCCGTCGTCCAGCGCCAGGTTGCCGCGCACATGCATACGCCGGTACGGAGCGGCCTGCGACACCGCCCACCGGTCCGTGCCGCCGGACGGGTTCACCGAGAGGTTCTCGGCGCCGCGCCAGAAGTTCTGGGTGGCGTTCTGCGGCGGGAACCAGTCGGCCTCGACATGCACCGCGCCGTTGATCGTCACCGAGTCCGGGGACTGGCCGAGTCCGAGGACCTGAGTGTAGAAGCCGACATTGACGTCATTGCTGTAGGTGCCCGGCTTGAACATGACCGCGTAGCGCTGGGAGCCGAACTGGTTGGTCTCCTGTTGCTGGAAGATCGAGTCGAGCCGGTTCTGGATGGTCGAGGACGACATCGACGGATCGAAGACAACCACGTTCGGACCGAGATCGACATCCCCGGGCGCGGTGCTCACGGGCGCGACCTGGAAGCGCTGGGCCGCTGTCCCGTTGCAGCTGTACTGGACCAGCTGAACGCTGTCCGCTGTCGACGCGGAGGGGACGTCCAGGCACTTGCCGCTGTTGCGGTTGACGAAGTGATAGGCGCCGCCGCCCTCGTCCACGGCCTGCCACTGCTGGTTGGCGCCGCCGCCGTACGTCCACAGATGCACGGCGGCGTTGTCGGCGGTGGACACATCACTCACATCCGCCACCTGGTTGGCGTCATTGCGGTTGTTGATCCGTACGAAGCCGCCGCTGGTGGCGGTGAAACTCCACTGCTGGGCCGTGGAGTTGTTGCAGCTGTACTGCTGGACGGCGGTGCCGTTCGCGGTCGCGGCCGAGCGCGCGTCCAGACACTTGCCGCTTCCGCTGTTCACCACGGTGGCCCAACTCGTCGGCAGCGCGGCCGCACCCGCGACCGCTTCGGGTATGGCCGCCTGGCGCGTGGCCGCCTCGGAGGTGGAGACGGCGACCAGGACGGAAGCGGCCGAAGCCAGCACGGCGATGCCGGCCACAAGTGACGTGGTGCGAGGGGCGCGTCGGAAGGAGTGGCGGCCCGCTCCGGGCGTGCGCTGCGTTCGAAGCACGTTCTCTCCTGTGCTGAGGGTGAGCTGGTGGGGGGTGTGCGCGGGGGAGCTGCCCGGTCAGCCGGCAGTCACCGTCCACTTCTGTTTGGCGCCCCCGGTGCACGTCCAGATCTGCAGGCGGGTGCCGTTGGCCGAGCTGTTGCCGGTGGCGTCGAGGCACTTGTCGGCCTGCGGGTTGACGATGTCGTGGGCGCCGGTGACGCTCCAGCGTTGCGCGCCCGTTCCGTTGCAGTCCCACAACTGGACCAGGGAGCCGTCGGCGGTACCCCCTGACGTGACGTCAAGGCACTTGCCAAGGGCCCGGATCGTGCCGTCGCCGCCGACGCTCCACTGCTGGGCGGCGGTGCCGTTGCAGTCGTAGAGCTGTACGGGTGTGCCGTTGGCGCTGTTCGCTCCGGCGATGTCCACGCACTTGCCGCCCAGGCCCGTGATGGCCCTGCCTGTCCCCGGCCCGCTGTCGCTCGTGCTGACGCGCACATGGTCGACGACGAGCTGCTGGGGAAACACGGTGCTGCCATCGGGGTCGCCCGGCCAGTATCCGCCGACCGCGAGATTGAGGATCAGGAAGAACGGCTTGTTGAACACCCATTGCCTGCCGCCGAGATCGGCGGGCGTGCGGCGCTGGTACACGTTGCCGTCCACGGACCAGGTGATCGAGTCGGGCGCCCAGTCGACGGCGAAGGTGTGGAAGGCGTCCGCGAACGCCTGGCCGCCGGGCAGTGTGTACGCGGCGCCGATGCCGCCGGAGCCGGAGTAGCCGGGGCCGTGCAGCGTGCCGTGGATGGTGGAGGGCTCGAAACCGACGTTCTCCATGACGTCGATCTCGCCCGAGTTCGGCCAGCCGACCTGCCCGATGTCGTTGCCCAGCATCCAGAAGGCGGGCCACATGCCCTGGCCGCGCGGCACCTTCAGCCTGGCCTCGACATGCCCGTAGGTCTGCGTGAACCTGCCCGCGGTGTTCAGCCGGGCGGAGGTGTACTCGCATCGTCCGTACCAGCACTGGTAGTTGCCCGGGTTCTCGCGGCGGGCGGTGATGACGAGATGACCCTGGCCGTCGAGAGCGGCGTTGCGGTTGCCCGCGGTGTAGTACTGCCGCTCGTGGTTGTTGACGTTGTCGCCCGTCTCGATCTGCCACTTGCCGCCGTCGACGGCGGAGCCCGCGGGACCGTCGAATTCATCGGCGAAGGTCACGGCGGCAGGCGCGGCGGCCGTGGTGGTCATCGAGGCGGGTGCGGGGTTGCCCTGTGCGAGTCCGGTGGTGACCGTCGCGAACGTCAGGACGGACAGAACAGACAGCAGTAAACGCCGTGAGCGCGGGGAGTCCATGACTCTCCCTTCCCGGCCTGGCATGCATATGACAGACCAGATATCCGAACACAGTGGGGGGTGGTAGGGGGAGGGCGCTTAGTTCACTACGTGATTTAAGAAGTGAACTAAGGGGCTGTCAAGGTCTTGGTATGGACCACTACTCCCGAAGGCGGCAGATGGAGCGCGCTTGCAAGTAATGCCGTCTGCAATTATTGTCGACGCTCGTAAGGTGCAGGTGCAATCGTCCTGGAAGGTTCTCCCCATGCCACTCGCGCTCCTCGCCCTCGCCATCGGGGCGTTCGGCATCGGCACCACAGAGTTCGTGATCATGGGGTTGCTGCCCGAGGTCGCCGCGGACTTCGGTGTGTCGATCCCGACGGCCGGATTCCTGGTCACCGGCTACGCCCTGGGCGTGGTGCTCGGCGCCCCGCTGATGACCGTCCTCGGCACGAAGGTGTCCCGCAAGCGGATGCTGATGCTGCTGATGGGCCTGTTCATCGCAGGAAACGTCCTGTCCGCCGTCGCGCCCGTCTTCGGCGTGATGCTGGCCGGACGAGTGGTCGCCTCCCTCGCCCACGGCGCCTTCTTCGGCATCGGCTCGGTCGTCGCCGCCGGTCTCGTAGCCCCGCAGAAGAAGGCCGGCGCGATCGCCATGATGTTCACCGGCCTGACCGTCGCCAATGTCGTCGGTGTCCCGCTCGGCACATACGTCGGCCAGAGCGCGGGCTGGCGTGTCACCTTCTTTATCGTCGCCGCACTCGGCGTGCTCGGACTCCTCGGCGTCGCGAAGCTCGTGCCCGAGCAGCCCAGGCCCGAGGGAGTGAGGCTGCGCGACGAACTGGCCGCGTTCCGCAACGTCCAGGTGCTCCTTGCCATGGCGATGACGGTCCTCGGCTTCGGCGGGGTCTTCGCCGCGATCACCTACATCACGCCGATGATGACCGAAGTCGCGGGCTTCGCCGACTCGTCCGTCACCTGGCTGCTGGTCCTGTTCGGCCTCGGCATGGTCGGCGGGAACCTGATCGGCGGGAGGTTCGCGGACCGCGCACTGATGCCGCTGCTGTACGTCTCGCTGGGCGCCCTCTCCCTCGTACTGGCGCTGTTCACTCTCACCGCCCACAACACGGTGACGGCGGCGATCACCATCGTCCTGATCGGCGCGCTGGGCTTCGCGACCGTACCGCCGCTCCAGAAGCGGGTCCTCGACCAGGCCGCGGATGCGCCCACGTTGGCCTCGGCCGTCAACATCGGCGCGTTCAACCTGGGCAACGCGCTCGCGGCCTGGCTCGGCGGCATGGTCATCGCCGCGGGCTTCGGCTACACGGCACCCAACTGGGTCGGCGCGGTCCTCGCCGCCTCCGCGCTCGCCCTGGCCGTCCTGTCCCGGCTGCTCGAACGCCGCTCGGCCACCACCCACAGCCGGGTCGTTGCCGGCGTCACCTCAGAGGCGGCCGCTGTCCCGGCGGCCCGTCACTGAGCCGCCGCAACCGGCAGCCGCATTCGTGTCAGCGCGATGGAGCGTCGGTACTCACGGGGGCGTAGGGAGCCTTGGACTCGGTCGCCGGCAGCGGCAGAGCGGACACGGCCCGCTTGGCGTAGCCGGACCAGATGATCGCGGGGGCACCATTGCCGATGTTCTTGAGGGTGACCTGTTTCTGGGTGGTGGCGTCCTCGCCGAAGAGGCCGACCACGGTGACGAGCTCGTCGGTGGAGCCGATGAACCACTCGGCCTTCCTGTCGTCGGTGCGGCCCTGGGTCGTGGTCATCGTCCCCTCGCGGTCGTCCGCGTACCGGAGATCGTCAGACTCACCCGGGCTCAGGTCGCCGCGGAGATACGAGGTGACCGTGTCCGCCGTCCGGGGATCGATCGCCTGGCCGCCGATCGCCCCTCGCAGACTCGTCTGTTCGCCGTCCCGCTCCGCGGACTTCACGATCGAGGGGGTGACCTTCCGGCCGTCGTGGCGGAAGGAGGAGTAGACACCTGCCAGTTCCAGCGGGCTGGCTCCCATCAGGCCGAGCGTTGTCGCCTGGGACGAGGCGAAGTCACGCGTTTCCACGGCCATTCCCAGAGCGGTGGCGGTCTTCCTGATGTGTTCGGTGCCGGACACATCGTCGGCGTCGGTCTTCGCCTCCATGGATGCCGCCATGGCGATCGGCTCGAAAGTGGGCCCTGCCTGGTAGTCGGCGCGCGTGGCATTGCTGACGTAGTGGCGGGTGGAGTCGCGGCCGCCGTAAAGGGCCACGATGCTGCCGGACTCCGGGTCCACCGAGACCGCCCCCGCCTGACGGTTGGCGTCCGCGACCGCATTGTCCGCCGCCGCTTCCACCCCGCCGCCGAGGCCCGTGGTGACGGCCTGCTCCAGGGAGCGCTGTTTGGCCGGGTCGATGTTGAGGGTGATGCGCCAGCCGCCGCCCGCGAGTTCCTGCTCGCTCACGCCCGAGGCCATCAGCTCACGCCGTGCGGCGTCCACGAGGTAGCCGGTCTGGCCCGAGAGACCCGAAGCCTGCTGGGGAGCCACCGGCACGGGGAACTTCATCTGCTGCCGCTTCCCCTTGTCCAGCCAGCCCTGCTCCACCATGTTGTCGAGTACGTAGTTCCAGCGCTGTGTGACCAGTTGCTTGCCCTCGGGGCTGGCGATGGCCCAGTCGTACTGGCTGGGAGCCTGCAGCAACGCCGCGAGATAGGCGCCCTGTTCGACGCTCAGGTTCTGGACCTCTGTGCGGTAGTACATGCGGGACGCGGCCTGGACGCCGTAGGCGAGCCTGCCGTAGTAACTGCTGTTCAGATACCCCGCGAGGATGTCGTCCTTGGAGTTCTGCTGGTCGACCTTGAGGGAGATGACCAGCTCCTTGACCTTGCGGGTGACCGTCTGTTCCTGGCTGAGGTAGTAGTTCTTGACGTACTGCTGGGTGATGGTCGACCCACCCTGTTTGCCCTTGCCCGTCACGGTGCTCAGAATGCCGCGGGCGGTTCCGGACAGGGACACGCCGGAGTCGCTGTAGAAGTCCTTGTTCTCCGCCGCGACGAACGCGCGCTGCACATCCTCGGGCACCTTGCTGAGCGGAACGGTCTCGCGGTTGATCTCGCCCGTGCGGGCGAGGCGGGTGCCGTCGCTGAAGAGATAGACGTTGCTCTGGGCCTGGGCCAGTTTATTGGCCTGGGGGATGTCGATGGCGACGTAGAGAACGGTGAAGCCGCCGATCAGCAGGGCGACCAGGGAGATGACGAAGGCGAGTGCCTTGCGCCAGGTGATCAACCGCCGGATCCCGGTCCTCCGGTCGGCACTCTTCCCCCTGCGCCTGCCGGAGTTGCGCGGTCGACGCCGCCGGAACCGGCCCTCGCGCTGCGGACCTCTGGTCTCTTCGGGAGCACCGGCCTCGTCGGTCTCGCCGCTGATGCCGCTCGGCGCCAGCCAACTCACCTTCTGGTCCGGACTCCACCTGGTACGCATGGCGCCATCCTCGGCGCCGAAGATCTTCGTCAACCCAAAGCGGGACGTCGGCTGTGCCTCGGAGGTGTATCAGTCGTGTATCGGCCCGGACTGCGGGAGTTGGAGCGTCGCACGCGCGCCGCCGCCGGGGGCGTTGGTGAACTCCAGCTTCGCGCCGATGACATCCGCCTGTCCGAGGGCGATGGTCAGCCCCAGACCGGTACCGGTACCGCGCTCGCGGGCCCCCGTGCGGAACCGCTGCGGTCCGTCCTCGAGCAAGGAGTCCGGGTATCCGTCACCGTGATCGCGTACCGTCACGGTCCTGCCGTCAGCCGCCACGGTGACGGTGACCGGCGCGCGGCCGTGCCGGTGGGCGTTGACGATCAGGTTGGTCACAATGCGTTCCAGGCGCCGGGGATCCGTCCACACCGTCGCCTCGCTCGCTCCGTCCTCGACGACGAGGCGTACGGACAGGCCGGTACGCATGGTGATGTCCTCGACCAGGAAGCCGAGGGGGCAGGGCGAGAGGTCGGCCTGTTCCCCGCCGGCGTCCAGCCGGGAGATCTCCAGCAGGTCCTCGACGAGCGCGGCCAGGACGCGCACCCGGTCACGGACGTATCCGGCCGCCTCTCCGTCCGGGAGCAGCTCGGCGGAGGTGACCAGGCCCATGAGCGGAGTGCGCAGTTCATGCGCCACGTCGGCGGTGAAGCGCTGTTCGCTGCGCAGCCGTTGCTGCAGGGCCGCGGCCATGGTGTCGACGGCGGTGGAGATCTCGGCGATCTCGTCGCGCGGCCTGGGCCCGGCCTCGATACGGGCGTCGAGGTCACCCTCGGCGATACGCCGCGCAGTGCCCGCGGCGCTGCGCAGCCGGCGGCTCATCCGGCCGGCGCTGAGCACTCCGAGCGGCAGCACGACCGCCGTGGTGAGCACTCCGGCCCAGGCGATGCTCGTGTCGAGAGCGCTGATGTCACCCAGGGCGGTGGTCATGTCGACGCGTACGGACAGCACTTGCTCACCCGCGGGGCGGGCCGCCCACATCGCGGGGCCGGTCGGTCCGGCGTCGTACTCCGTGCCCTGGCGGCCCTTGGCGGCCAGGCTTCGCAGCCCGGCGGGCAGACCGGGCGCGTTGAGGACGGCGCCGGTGCCCTGGACGGTACCGCTCCGGGTGTAGGCGGCGGCGGCCCGGTCGAGGGTGGTCCGGGCGGCCTCGCGGGCCTGGTTCAACTCCCGGTCGCGCGAGGCCTGGTGGACGATCACGCCGACGGCTGCAGCGACGGCGCAGATGGCCGCGGCGACGAGGGCGGCGATGCGCCATCTCAGTGGCATGGTCAGCGCCGCAGCTTGTAGCCGAAACCGCGGACCGTTTCGATCCGTTCGGCGCCGATCTTCGCCCGCAGCCGCTGCACATGCAGATCGACAACGCGCGTGTCGCCGTGCCAGGCGTGGTCCCACACACGGCTGAGCAGGGTCCGGCGCTCCAGCACGACACCGGGCGACGCGGCGAATTCGAGCAGCATCCGCAGTTCGGTGGGCGTGAGAGCGAGCGGCTGTCCCGCGCGGTGCACTTCCATGCCCCGGGTGTCGATGGTCAGATCCCCGAAGGTCAGCGTGGTCGTGTCGCCTGCACCGGGCCCGGCACCGGCGCCGCTCGCGCCCGCGCGGGAGTGGGCGGGGGTGAAGGACGCGCGGCGCAGCAGCGAGCGGATACGCGCGACGAGTACGGCGCTCTCGACGGGCTTGACGACATAGTCGTCCGCACCCGCCTCAAGGCCGGACACCACGTCGAGAGCGTCGCCGCGCGCGGACATCATGAGGATGGGGGCCAGGCTCAGTTCGCGGATCCGGCGGCACAGTCCGATGCCGTCCAGTTCGGGCAGCATGACGTCGAGCAGCAGCAGGTCGGGGCGTCGCTCGCGGAACATCTCGAGACCGGACATGCCGTCGGCCGCGGTGGAGACGGTGAAGCCGTAGCGTTCGAGGAGCATGCGGACGGTGTTGCGGATGACCTCGTCGTCCTCGACGAGCAGCAGATGTGCCTCGGTGGCACTGGCGGGCGTGGCGGGGGGACTGGCCATCACTCTGTCCTGGTCGGGGCCGGCGTCGGGACCGGGGCCGGTTCGGTCGGCGGTGGGATCGGTGCGGCGCTCTTCCGGTCCGAGTCGCCCGTCTGGTCCTGCGGGGCGGCTGCCGAGAGGACATTGCCGTCCCACCGGTAGCGGGTGGTGAAGCGGCCGTCGTTCCCGGTCGAGACGAGTACGAGATCGTGGCCGAAGGTCTCACCGGTGAGTCCGAGGGGACCCCAGCTGATCAGCACGGGCCGTACCGCGGTACCGAAGGCCCGGTAGACCTGGACCAGCGTCAGCCCGGCCGCGGGCGCGTCGAGCCCCACGACGAGTTCGTCCTGACCGTCGCCCGTGAGGTCCCGGTAGACGGGTTTGCGCAGACCGCACTCCGTACCGGGACAGGCCTGCAGCTCGTCCCGTACGAGCTTGGCCACATTGGGGTCCTTCTCCAGCAGTTCTTTGACCGGGATCCGCTTCAGCCCGGCCGCGGGCACCTCGACGTCCTCGATGCTCAGGTACCGGCGGTCGGGACCGGTGGGCTCGCTGGTGGGCGTGACCGGAGGGGAGTACTGCGGCCACAGCGGCGAGGCACTGGTCGGCGGTGACAGCGGCGGCGCGACGCCCCCGTCCCGCGCGCCCGTCTCCGCGGCACAGCCGGCGAGGCCCACGGCGGCCACGGATGCGGCGACGGCGGCCGCGCGGAGCCGTCCGCGGTCGTGGGGGCCGGTGCGGGGGGTGTGGGGCATAGGCGTATCAGCGTACCGGCGGGGCCGGGAGGGGGCGGACGGGGGTCCCGCCAGTCCGCGCCCGCGAAGAAGTCATGGTCCCGGCCGCCCGATGACTGTCCGGCCCGGCGATGCCCTCAGGCGCAGCGGTAGGTGAAATGCGTCGCGGCGGTGTCCCCGGTGGGCGAGACGATCCGCAGGACCGCGGCCGCCTGGTACTCGCCCTTCCCCTGGAAGGTCCACAGCAGATGCAGACGCGCCTGCTTCTGGCCACGTGTCAGCTTCTCCCGGAGCACGCCCGAGGTGGTGCCGTCACTGCGTTCCCAGCGGTACCTCACGGTGCCGGGCCGTCCGTTGGTCGACAGGACGCCCACGATGTCGGCCGTGCTGTCGCAGCCGAGAGCCTGTGCCGTGGTCTGGACCGTCACGCTCTTCACGGCCAGGGCGGGCCCGTAGCGCTGCCAGGCCAGAAAGGCCAGTACGGCCAGCAGCACCGTGCCCGCCAGGGCGTAGCGGCGCAGTCCTGAACGGCGGCGCCCGGGGGGCTGCGCCGGGCCGGCGGGTTGTCCGGCCAGTGTGCCGTGCCAGATCTCGGCGGTGGTGTTGCCGCCGCCATTGCGGTGGAGCACCGCGGCGGTGACTCCCGGGCCGAAGCGGAGGACCTCGCCCTCGACCCGGTCGGGGGCCACGCTCGCCGGAGGCTCGTCCTGGATGAGAGTGGTTGTGTCGGGCCCGTCCTGGACCGTGGTTGTTGAGTCGGGCTCGTCCTGGACCGTGGTGGCTGTGTCGGGCGCGGGCTGGACCAGGGTGGCCGTGTCGGACGCGGGCTGCGTCTCGGGCCGTTCGAACCAGTGGCTGCCCAGCGCGGTCGCGCTGTACCCGTCGCTCTCGGAGGCCTCGACGGCCTTGTCCACTTCCGGTACCTGGTCGTGCGGGCCGTAGGGGACGCGAGGATCGTTCATGAGATTATGCACCGCCGGATCCAGATCTGCTGCGAAGAACTGCCGTTCGCGGCAGCCGGGTTCGTCGTCGCCCGCACACCCCAGTAGCAGCCCTGCCCCTGGAAGGTGTGGTCAAGAGCGATCGTGTACTGCGTCGCTCCGCTCCGCACGAAGGTCTGCGAGCCGTCCGGCGTGCCCAGGTCGCCACTCACGTCGCTGGTGAACCACGAGATAACGACGGTCACCGGGCCGGTCCCGTCCGTGGTGACGTCGATCGAGGCGGTGCCACTCGTGGAACCAACCTGCCGCAGGCTCGTGACCGACACCGACTTCACGGCCACGGGCGGCGTGCTGGGAGTGGACGGGCTGGGCTCCGTGGTCGGAGCGGAGACCGACGGTGACGGCGCGGTGGTGGGAGGCGATGACACCACGGGTGACGGCGTCGTGGGCGTCGTACTCGCACTGGCGGAAGGCGAGTCGGAGGCCGAGGCGCCGGCACTCGCGGACGGGCTCGGGGAGGCGGAAGGCCAGACGGGCGGAGCGCCGCTCGCGCCCGGCCGCGCGCTCGTGGTGGCGACGGCCTCGGCGGTCGTCCGCGTGGGGCCGTCCCCGCCCGCACGAGCTGCGACGGCGACCGCGATGGCCAGCAGCACGGCCGCGGCACCGGTCAGCACTCCCCGCAGGCTGGGCTTGAAGATGCGGCGCCAGCCGCTGGACACAGCGGTTGTGGCGAACGCGGTGGTTCCCGCCGCCTGGCCCGCGGCGGACGGGAAGAGCAGCGGCAGTAGTGCGGCGAGAGCGGCGAGCTTGCGCTGGCCCTTCTCCTCCCAGTCCGGTCCGTACGCCGCGCCGGCGATCTCTTCCAGCTCGGTGACGAACGCCTCCGCGTTCTCGGGCCGCTTCCGGGGCTCCTTCGCCATCCCGCGCCGGATGAGCGGGCGTACCGGCTCCGGCGCGTCCTCGTCGGGAACCGGCGCGTCGATGTGCTGCAGCGCGAGCTCGGCGAAGTTCTCGCCCGTGAACGGCTTGCGGCCGGTCAGGCACTCGTAGAAGGTCGCGGTCGCCGCATAGACGTCGGCCGCCGGGGAGGCGGGCTCCCCGTTCCACTGCTCCGGCGCCATGTACGCGGGAGTGCCCGCGACACCCGGCGTGCTGCCGCGCCCCGCGGCGATGCCGAAGTCGACCAGCTTGGACGAGCCGTCGGCCGCGACCAGGACGTTCTCAGGCTTGTAGTCGCGGTGCACGACACCCGCCCGGTGCGCGGCCGCCAGGCCCAGCAGCGATCCCTTCAGGACCACCAGCGCCGCCTCGGGACCGGTGGCTCCTTCCCGCTGGAGCAGTGCGCGCAGGGCGATGCCGTCGACCAGTTCCATCACGATGGCGGCGCCCTGCGGAGCCTCGACGTACTCGTACAGCCCCACGACGTACGGCGAATCGAGACCGCCGAGCAGACGTGCCTCCGCCCGGAAGCCCTGTACGAAGGCCGCATCGGTACGCAGCCGCTCGCTCAGGTATTTGACGGCCACCGGCACGCCGGTGGCGTCATGGACAGCCAGGACGACGCGCCCGCTGCCGCCGGAGCCCAGTTCCCGGGTCTCGGTGTACCCGGGGACCGACCATGCGTTCATTGCCTTCCCCCTATGTGCCGCGGTCGCTCATGCGCGGCCGCCGCACGATAGCTCACCCGCTCTCCCCATGGCAGACACAATTTCGTCACGAGCGGTTCCCGGGGGCGCGGCGGGCCGCCCACGGCGTCGACCACTCGGCGCGTCCCGGGTACGGCCGCGCGACCGCCTGAGTGTTTGACCGACGACTTCCCGGCAACCCGCCCTGCACGAGTAGACCCAAGGCGAACCGGGAAGGCAGCCATGTCCACAGTCCTGATCATTGTCGGTCTCGTCGCGGTTGTCGCGATCCTCGCAGCCGCTGTGTTCTACGCCGGGCGCGGCAGGGGGGTTCGAGGTCAGGGGCTCGAGCGGCGCTTCGGCCCCGAATACGATCTGGCCGTCGCCCGCCACGGCGGCGACCGCCGGGCAGCCGAACGCGAACTGAAGGAGCGCGTGGAGCGCCACCGCGGTCTGAAGCCGAAGACGCTGCCCAACGAGGCGCGTGAGCAGTACGTCGCCCAGTGGGACGCGCTCCAGAAGCACTTCGTCGACTCCCCGGGACGGTCTGCCGCAGAGGCGGACCAGTTGCTGGCCCGGCTCGCCGCCGACCGCGGCTACCCGGAAGCCACACGGTACGAGGAGCAGCTGTCCGCGCTGTCCGTACACCACGGAGAACAGGTCGACGGCTACCGCCGGGTGCACGGCGCGGCGAACGGACAGGCGAGTACGGAGGAACTGCGCGAGGCCATGGTCGCCGCGCGAGCGCTCTTCGACGTCCTGCTGGCCGCCCGTCCCGAGGACACCCGGAAGCACCACGCGGGCCCGGACAGGCACACCCGGCGTGGACCCCGACACCTGCTCCATCCGAAGGGAAGCGGCGCCTGATGACGTACGAAACCGAGCGCACTGAGTCCGAGTCGCCCGAGCCGGTCGAGTCGCCCGCGCGGCCCGAGCTGATCCCGCAGGACGAACGCGACACACTGGCCCTGCGACTGCAGCAGTCCCTGGGCGGCTTCGTCGACGCTCCGCGACACGCAGTCGAGGAGGCGGCCGCCGTGTTCGAAGAGGCCGCCGACGGCATCGCGGCCGCCCTCACCGAACGGCGCCACTCCCTTCGAGCCAACTGGCTCGCCGAGAAAGAGGGCCGCACGGTGGAGGCGGACACCGAGCAGCTGCGTGCCGCCCTGCAGGCCTACCGCGATGTGACGGAACGGCTGTTGCACATCTGAACGCCCCCGGAGCCAGGGCTCAGTCCGGGGACTTCGGCGAGGCTTGCTGGACCCCCTCCAACGACCACGGCGCGGACCCGGCGGCGGCGGGCTTGGGACGCTCGCCGCCGCCTTCTCCGCCGTCGGCCCGCCACCGGCCCTCGCGATGCCATGCCCGTTCATCGGCTCACGTCAGCCTGTCGCAGCTCGGCCAGCAATTCGCCCTGACCGACGATGAGTTCGGTGAGGATACGGCGGGCCGCGCGGAGCAGCTCGGCGACATCGCCACCGGCCAGGGCGTAACTGACGTTGGAGCCGTCGCGGATGGACACGACAATGCCGGAACGGCGCAGCACCGCGAGCTGCTGGGACAGGTTCGACGGCTCGATCTCGATCTCGGCAAGCAGGTCTCGCACGGGCACAGGGCCGTTCTGCAGCAACTCCAGCACGCGAATACGGACTGGGTGTCCGAGCATGCGGAAGAACTCCGCCTTGGCCTGGTACAGCGGTACCTGCATGTGAACGCTCCTGCTGTGTTCGACGGCCTGCCGTGTGCTGAGGCCTCCGCTGCTGCCGCCGCGAGGCGATGCAGTGCAGGGTCCGATCCTCCCGCCTCCTGGTGCCGCACTCCCAGGGGGTTCAACGCATCGGGATGTGGCTACTTGAAGAAATCTTCAAGTCATGGGCAGGCGAAGGCGGGGAGATCGAAGGTGCCTAGATCTCGAGCTCTGCCTCGATGCGCTTGAGCCGGTGACGGGCCATGGCCAGGTTCGACTTGGCCTTGTCGAGCACGAGGTAGAGGAAGAGACCGTTCCCGGAACGACCCTTGAGCAGGCGGATGAGGTGGTACTGGTCGCCCAGGGTGATCAGTACGTCCTCGATCTCGTCCTTGAGGCCGAGTTGTTCCATGGTGCGCGTCTTCGCCCGGATCACATCGGTGTTGCCGGCCGCCGCGACGGCCAGATCGAGGTCCTTCCCACCCCCGAGAGTACCCAGCGCCATCCCGCTGGTGTAATCCACGAGGGCGACTCCGAGACTGCCCTCGATCGATGTCATGGCTTCCTTGAGAGAGGTCTCCAAACTCACCACGTCAGCGCTCACTCCTCGTCAGACTCCGTAAGTGGACGGCAGCTCGTACCTGCGACTGCCGACGGATTGCGACGATGACGCTACTGGTCGTATGCAGGATGCCGACGGACATGCCGGAACCACGACGCAAGCGGTGATCAGCCCCTAGGATGCGCTTCCTCACCGAGTGCGCCGACGGCCGCCCAGCAATCGACTAATCGCTCTTTGGCGCCGCTTGCTGCACGACCTCGAAGGACCAGAGTGTGGAACCGGATGCCGCGGGCTTGGGTTGGTCGCCGCCCCCCTGGTGTGCTGCCTTCATGGGACCTTCCAACCAAGCCTGGAAGGACTCCTCGTCGCGCCACCGCGTGTAGACGAGGTAGTTGTCTGTCCCTTCGACCGGGCGCAGGAGTTCGAACCATTCGAAGCCGTCCGAGTTCTCGACGGCATGCGCGCGGGACGCGAACCGCTTCTCCAGGGTCTCCCGCTGCTCAGCGGGAACCGTCAGGACGTTGATTTTTACAACGCTGGGCACATGACACCTCTCAACAAACGGGCCCCTGGCCGAGGCCCTGACATCGACATCGTGCGAGCAGTAACTTACGCCCGCAGCCCAAGCGCCGTGAGTACGACTCCCTGGCACCGACGATCAGTGAGAGCAGGACTCCCGCGCCACCTTGCCGGGATTGCCGTTGGCGCTTCCCCACGCGGCCGCGTTCGCCTCGAACTTCTGCTGCAACGGACTGTCCTTGGCGACCTCCACGAGGCCGCCGCCCTGATCCGCCCACACCGGGTAGTCGGCGTGGCGGTACTCATTGGTGTACGCGGATATGACGTCCTTCAGGCCGCCCTGGTTGTTGTACATCGAGTGGCTGCCGTATCCGACGAAGATCCGCGGGTGCTCCAGGCCCTTTGCCGCGTGTCCGCGGTCGTGATTCCAGCTCTCCGCGTTGGCCCAGGCCACCACCCGATGGCCGCCGTGCGCGCTGAGCAGCAGCCGGTCGCGGGTCCAGGCGTTCCCGTTCTTCCGCCAGACCACCTCGACATGTTCGAAGTCATGCCGATGGCCCGAGGGCCGGAAGCCGCTGGTGGCCTGATAGATGGTGAACGCGACGCGGATTTCGTCGGCGTTGCACTTCTGGACCGTGTAGTACGTGGGGAACGGCGCACCGTTCGGCGCGCAATCGCCGTCGCTGTTGGGCCAGTTCTGTACGTTGCCGCCGTCCGCCGGATTGCCGTTGCCGTCGAAGGCCGACTCGGGCCAGCACGGATCGTTGCGATTGGCGCGGGCGAAATTCCACTGCGGTACGGACTTGGCGACGAAGTCATGAAGGGTGGCAGGCCCCTCGGGAAGCGGTTCGTTCGCCGAGGCTCCCGGCGTGGTCACGAGGAGCAGGCCCGCGATCAGGGACACGGCGGCGACGGAACCGGTCCGAAGGCGGCGGGGTCGGTGGGACATTCATTCTCCTCGTGCTCAGGACAGGGGAGAGACAGGGTGTTCCAGCGACGTGCCGCACCAGAGTAGGGAGGTCGAAGCGGCGGAACCAGATCGGATTTCGGAACGCCTCCTTGCCGGTTTTCGGCCTGGGCAGGGCGAGTTGGCGGTCGCGGCCCCCTCAAGCGGCCCTAAGCTGACCGGCATGCGGGAATCGCGGCCGACCTCGGCATTTCACTCGGACAACATCACCGCCTCGGCCACGGACACCCTGGTCCGGGTGCTGGACATGCAGGCGGCGAGCGCCGGCGTACGGCGGCTGCGCGACTGGGCGCAGCTCGGTGTGGGCGCGCGGCCCGGCGAGCGGGCCGTGGACATCGGCTCCGGTACCGGCGCGGTGACCCGGGTGCTGGCCGCGGCGGTGGCGCCGGACGGTGAGGCGATCGGAGTCGAGCCGAACCCCGGTCTGCGCACGGTGGCCGAGCAGCGCGCGGCCGATGCGGGCAGCCCGGCCCGATTCGTCGACGGCGACGCGCTGGCGCTGCCGATCGCCGACCTGGACGCTGATGTGGTCTGGTGCGAGCGGGTCTTCCAGCACCTTGCCGAGCCGGACAAGGCGGCCGCCGAGATCGCGCGAATCCTGCGCCCGGGCGGCAGAGTGGCGCTGCTGGACACCGACTGGGCCACCACGATCCTGCACCCCGGCGACCCGGAGGTGGTGGCGGCACTGACCGACGGTGCGCTCGCGGCCGCCGCCAACCCGTACGCCGGGCGCAAGCTGGCGGGCCAGTTGGCCGCGGTGGGACTCGAGATCGACGACCTCGGCTCGCAGGCACTCGTCCAGGACCCGCGGAAGGTCACCTGGCCGCTCGTCAAGCTGCTTGCCGAGACGGCCCTGCGGGGCGAGCTGATCACCGAGGAACAGCGCGACACGCTGTACGCCGATCTCAGCGCCGCCGCCGAACAGGGCGCTCTGCACATGTCCGTGACCATGTTCGGCGTCATCGCGCGCCGTCCGGCCTGACCTCGGCTCGTCAAGGGCCGGTGACTCCGCCTGCGCGGGGCGGCGGGAGCCGGACGTCACGTCTCACGCCGCCCCACTTACCGGGGGAGCCGGTCAGGCCTGCCGCTGGAGGAGCTCGGGGTGGTGCCGGGCGATGACCTCGGGGAAGGCGCGCAGCATGCCGCGCATGGTGTTGTTGCCGTAGCTCGACGACAGCGGGTTGGCGGGGTCGTGCACCACGCCCGCCGCCTCGCGGACGAAGCGGGTGGGGAGTGGCTGCATCGTCGCCTCGAGACGCGGGTTGAAGAAGAAGGGCGCAGAGTAGCGGTTCACACCGGAGGCCGGGCTGACGACCCGGTGCGTGGTGGCTCGCAGGTAGCCGCGGGTGGCGACCTCCAGGAGCTCGCCCAGGTTCACGACGAAGGCTCCAGGGATCACGGGAACGTCGGCGAATACGCCGTCGTTGACGGACACCTGGAGTCCGCCGTGCTCGTCCTGGAGCAGCAGGGTGAGCAGCCCGTGCAGCGGCGGAAATCCCTACTTCGTCTCCCAGTTGCTCTCCCTGTTCGGCGACACCGAGCAACTGCACGACCCGTCGGCGGTACGCCGGAAACTCACCGCAATCCCCTCCGGAGTGCGCGAGGTCCTGCGCCAGCGGTTCGCCACGCTGCCCGAAGGGGCCGAGGAGATCCTGCGGATCTGCGCCGTACTCGGCGCCACCGTCGATGTGCGGCTGCTGGAGGAGATTGCCGGACAGAGCCCAGCCACCACGGTATTCCTCGAGTCGGCCGTACACGCGTCCCTGCTGTACGAGGACGCGCACCATCCCTACCTGCTGCACTTCAGCCATGCCCTGGTGCGGGAGACCCTCTACGGCGAGCTGGGCCGGGCTCAGCGCGCGCGGCTCCATGCCCAGGTGGCTCGCATCCTGATGACCCGGGCCGCGGACCTGCCGCAGGACATCGAGCGGATCGCCCACCATGCCTGGGAAGGCGCCCGGGAATTGACCGACGACGAGGTGCTGCCCCAACTGGTGCGAGCCGCCGAAAAGGCCGAACTGCGTCTCGCCTACGAACAGGCCGAGCTGTGGCTGCGCCGCGCGACGGACCTGGTCCGGTCGCTGCCTCCGGGAGACCCCTCCGCACCCGCTCGCGAACAGCATCTGCAGACCCAGCTCGGCCAGTTGCTCGCACTGACCCGCGGATACGGGGACGCCGACGCCGAAGCCGCTCTCACCCGCAGCCGCGCGCTCAACCCCCTCACCGGCGCGGCGGACCGCCCCTCGGTGCTGTGGGCGCTGTGCACCGCTCATATGGTCTCGGGACGCTACGAAGGCTCCCTCCAGTTCTCCGACCGGTTGGGGGACCTGGCCGAGGAGACCCAGGACCCCGTGGCCTTTCTGGGCTCCCACTACGGACGGGGCATCGTCCGGCACACGCGCGGCCAACTGCCTCAGGCACTGGCCGAACTGGAGAAGGCGGTCTCGCTGGCGGACCACTTCACCGATCGCGAAGGCAGCCGGCTCGCCCGGGTCTTCCAGCACGATCCGCGGGTCTCGTGCCGTTCCTACGACGCCTTCACCCACTGGCTGATGGGTTCGGTCGAGCAGGCGACCCAGCGCCGCGCCGAACTGCTCGCCCTGACCGACCACGACAGCAGGCCATCGGACCGGGCGTTCGCGCTGTACGTGGATGCCGTGCTGGCAGCACTCGAAGGGGACGTGGCCACCGCGGAGCGTTCCAGCACACTGGGGGTGGAGGTGGCGGGCCGTTACGGGCTGCGCTATTGGCGGGCGATGCTCGAAGTCTGCCAGGGATGGTCCGCCGCGCACTCCGGCCACGAGGAGCGCGGGATCACCCAGATCCGTTCGGCGCTCACCGAACTCCGCGTCTCCCGCACCCGTATCCGGCTTCCCCTGCATCTGGGGTTCCTGGCGGAGGCTCAGCACCACGCCGGACGCAAGGACGACGCCCGGACGACACTGAGAGAGCTCCTCGCCTCGGTCGAGTGCCGCAACGAGTACGTCTACCTGCACGAGCGCTTTCCAGTCACCGCCCTCCGCCGCAAACTCCTCGGCACGGCACGAGTCTGCTCGGGCGGCGTCCGGTGATCACTGAGTTACGTCGATGTCGACCCGGCGGGATACACGGACGGCCATCTGGCCCGCCTCGGCAAGGTACGCAGGCTTGCGCCGTGCCCGGTCCGCCCGCCTCCCCACGGGCGGACTGGGCATGCGGCTACCAGCGGTGGTGCACCTGCGCCCGGATGCGCCGGTCGTACAGCTCGCTCACCGCGTTCAGCGTCTCCGGGGAGAGCGGCGGCAGCGCGGCGGCCGCGGCATTGGTACGGGCCTGGTCGGCCGAGCGCGCACCGGGGATCACGCTGGTGACTCCCGGCTGCTGGAGGATCCAGCGCACAGCGGTCTGGGCGGGAGTCGCGCCTTCGGGCGCGAGCGCGGAGAACTCCGCCGCCGCTTCGACGCCGGTCTCGTAGTCGACGCCGGAGAACGTCTCGCCCTGGTCGAACGCCTCACCGTGGCGGTTGTACATGCGGTGGTCGTCGGCCGCGAAGACCGTGTCCTTCGTATATCTGCCGGACAGCAGACCGGAGGCCAGCGGCACCCGGGCGATGATGCCCACGCCCGCCGCACGGGCGGCGGGCAGTACCTCTTCCAGGGGCTTGCGCCGGAAGGGGTTGAGGATGATCTGGACGCTTGCCGTCCCCGGCCGGGCGATGGCGGTCAGTGCCTCGGCGCAGGTTTCGACGCTGACCCCGTATGCGGCGATCCGCTTCTCGGCAATGAGTTTGTCGAGTGCGTCGAAGACCGCCTCGGATGCGTAGACCGGCGTGGGAGGACAGTGCAGTTGTACGAGGTCGAGTGTGTCCACGCCGAGATTGCTGCGCGAACGGTCCGTCCAGGCACGGAAGTTGTCCAGGACATAGTTCTCGGACACCTGGGCCGAGCGGCGGCCCATCTTCGTGGCCACGAAGAGGTTCGCGTCGGAGTGGTCCCGGAGATAGCGGCCGATGAGCTGCTCGCTGCGTCCGTCCCCGTAGACGTCGGCGGTGTCGAAGAAGGTCACGCCCGCATCGACGGCGGCGTCGAGGACCGCGAAGGCGTCCGCCTCCCGGACCTCGCCCCAGTCGGCGCCCAGCTGCCACGTACCGAGACCTACGACGGAAACGCTCTTGCCCGCCCTGCGAAGCACTCGCTGTTCCATGCCGTCATGCTACGTTCGCGCCTCGCCTTTCCCGAGCGTCTCCACGGCCGCGATCACCCGGTCCCAGAACAGTTCCGCCTCCAGTGTCACGGCGACTCGCGCATTCACAGGCCGGTCCAGGTACCGGTGCATGTCCACCACCGTCGCCCCGCGTGTGTACTGCCCGCGCAGTTCCACCGCCACGCTCGCCTCGACGCAGTGCACGATCGCGGGGTCGATGACGCGGGCCACCGCGACGGGATCGTGCAGCGGAGGGGAGTCGAAGCCCCACAGCCGCTTGTAGGTGGACGCGAAGTAGGTGATCAGCTGGGCGCAGGTACGGCCGAGTTCGGTGCCGAGTCCTTCGAGGCGAGCCAGGACATCGGGTGTGGCGAGTGCCTGGTGGGTGACATTGAGCCCGCACATGGTGACCGGTACGCCGCTGCGGAAGACGATGTCCGCGGCTTCGGGGTCGACGTGGATGTTGAACTCGGCGGCCGGGGTCCTGTTGCCGCGCCCCGTGGAGCCGCCCATGAGCACGATCTCGCGGATGTGCGCCGCGCTGTCGGGGTAGCGGGTGAGCAGCAGGGCGATATTGGTCAGCGGGGCGGTGGGGACGAGGGTGACGGGTTCGGGATGCGTGGTCAGGATCCGGTGGATGAGGTCCACCGCGTGCTCGGGGGCGACGTCCACAGTGGGTTGCCCGAACTGCGGCCCGTCCATTCCCGAGTCGCCGTGGACGTCGTCCGCCACGAGCAGCGGCTGCACCAGGGGCCGTGCGCATCCGGCCGCGATCGGTACGCCCGTGATTCCGGCGACGGTGCAGACCCGGCGGGCGTTGAGGGTGGTCTTCTCGACGGTCTGATTGCCGGCGACCGTGGTGATGGCCAGCAGGTCGATCGCGGGATCTCCCGCGGCGAGGATGATGGCGAGGGCGTCGTCGTGCCCGGGGTCGCAGTCGATGATGATCGGGACAGGCACGGTGCACGCTCCTGGTCGTTCTGGGACGGCGGCATCCTCAGTATCCGTGGTCGCGCTCAGGCACGTCCGACGCCACGGGGGCCGTTGTGTGGGATTGACGCGAACCCGTCACGTGCTGAGCCGTCCCGGCGCACCGACGCTCCCCGCAGGCGTCAACGTGCACGAAGCTGCCGATGCCCGCCCTGGCCGTGGGCTGTGGGCAGGCGGGCGGGCCGGCGCCGCTCGACAGCCTCGCCCAGGTCGCCTCCGACGTCCGCGGCGAGGTGGTGGCGGAAAGCGGCCACTACATCGCCGAGGAACAGCCGGACCGGCTTGCCGCGCTTCTGCTGGACTTCTTCGAGCGAGCCTCGGTCAGAGCCAGTTGACGGTGAGCGGGACAGTGGCGGTGGCGCCGATCGTGGCCGGTGCGGACCGGCAGGTCATCTGGCGGGCTCCCGGACGGGCGCGTTGTGCCGGGCATGGGAAAGGAAGGCGCGCGCCGCGCGGCTGAGTGGGCGGCGGGGGTGCGCGATGCCGACGGCGCGCAGCAGCGGCGGGGTGAAGGAGCGGACCTCCACGCGATGGCCGAAGGCCCGTAGCACCATGTCCCGGTACCAGATCAGCGAGCCGAGCCCGTCCGCGACACTGGTCACCCAGGCCAGCCGCTCGTCCGCTTCCACCACGGGCACGGGGCGTACTCCGATCTGTCCGAACATCGCCTCCAGCTCCGTACGCCGGCCGGTGCCGGGGGTCGGCAGCACCATCCGCAGGCCGCCCAGCATCCGGAAAGGGATCGGGTCGGGCAGTCCGGAGCCGGGCGGGGAGATCAGGACGACCTCGCGGTCCTGGAGATGGTGCGTCGACAGTTCCTTGTCGAGCGGCAGATCGACCAGGCCCAGCTCCGCCGCGCCGTCGGTCAGGGCCCGCACGAGCGCCTCACGGCTGTCGTGCGGGAGAAGGCGTACGTCGATGCCCGGGTGGCGTTCGGCGAAGGACGGCACGAGATCGGCGGCGAGATCGAGGGACAGGGTCGGCGTGGCGGCCACCGTCAGGGTGCTGCGCGAACTGCCGCCGTGCGCCGGGCGGATGTCCTCGATGGCCTCCACGGCGTCGAGGACCGTACGGGCCAGGCGTACGACGCGGGCGCCTTCCGGGGTGAGGGTCGCCCGGCGGCGCCTGCGGTCCAGGAGTTCCACGCCGAGGTCCCGTTCGAGGGACTGGATGGACCGTGAGAGTGCGGGCTGGGCGATGTAGACGGAGCACGCGGCGGCTGTTATCGAGCGGCAGTCCGCTACGGCGACGAGGTACCGCAACTGCTGGAGTGTGGGGGTCATGCGCGGACGGTAGCCGCCGGGTCCTGAGGGTGTAAGAGGCACAAGCGCGAACAACTGCCCATAACCACACCTGAGTTGAGACTTGGCCGGCAGTAATCCATACCTCTGAGGCATGAGTGGCTGATGTGCGTTGACAGTGTCGGCCAGCCGCCGCACGATGCAACGCGGCAACGGACGTTACCGTCCGGTCACTTCTCTCGTGGGTCCCGTCCGGTCGATCAGGCCGGATCAGTGAGCGGGGTCTGGTGCGTGCGATCGCAAGGCGGAGGAAGGAGCCGACACGGAGCGTCGGCGACTGACGACAACGCGGCGAGCGTGCGTGCCAGGGCACGCGAGCCCGGCAAGATCGACCGGACAGGACCTGGGGTCCCGATCCGTCCCGGCACGCCACGGTCCGACCCGCCGTGGCCCCCCTCGCAGGCCCTGCCCGGAACCCAAGGAGAGCCCGTGATCTCTCAGCCCACCCGGCACGCGGACCGGGACCTCGTGATCGTGGTCAGCCCCTTCGAAGAGCCCAACGCCCGGATGGCCGCGGCCGCGGAGCGAGCCGGCGCGCTGGGCGTGCTCGACCTCGGCAGGGACTGTGAGCGGGCGCGTGGCGCCTTGGCCGGGCTGCGGGGGCGGTACGGAGTCCGGGTACCGGCCGGGTGCCCGCTCGCCCCGGACGAACTGCCCGCCGCCGTGGACACCGTTCTGCTCGCCGAAGAGCACTGGCGCACCGGGACGGCCCGGTGGGCCGCGGATGGCGGACGCCGGGTGTGGGCCGAGGTGACCAGCCCCGCCGAGGCCGCGGCCGCCGTCACAGCCGGGGCGTCCGGCCTGGTGGCCAGGGGGCATGAGGCCGGCGGCCGGGTCGGCGAGCTGACCACGTTCGTGCTGCTCCAACGCCTCCTGGACGAGCCGGAGTTGAACGTTCCGGTCTTCGCGGCCGGAGGCATCGGTCCCCACACGGCCGCCGCCGCCGTCGCGGGCGGCGCCACCGGAGTCGTACTCGACACCCAGCTCGCGCTCACCACGGAGGGCGCCGCCGGGCTGCCCGGCGATGTCGCGGCAGCGATCCGCGCGATGGACGGCAGCGACACCGCCGTCGTCCGCGGACACCGGATCTACGTCCGCCCCGATCTGACGCCACCGCAGACCGACATCGCCGAACACCTCGGCGCCCGCGGACTGCGCACCCAGCCGCTGCCCATCGGCCAGGAGGGGGCCACCGCCGCCCGGCTCGCCGCACGTCACCGCACCACCGGCTCGGTCGTCCAGGCCGTCCGGGCGGCCATCACCGGCCACCTGGAAGCAGCGGTACGTGCTCGTCCGCTCCGGCCGCGCCCGGGCGAGAGCCATCTGCCCGTGGCCCAGGGGCCCATGACCCGGGTCAGCGACCGGCCCGCCTTCGCCTCGGCGGTGGCGGACGCGGGCGGGCTGCCCTTTCTCGCGCTCGCCGTCATGGACGGCCCCGATGTACGCGACCTGCTCACCCGGACCGCGGAGCTCCTGGCCGGCCGGGACTGGGGAGTCGGACTGCTCGGCTTCGCCCCCGAAGAGCTGCGCCGCGAACAGCTCGCCGCCGTCGCCGACGCCGGGCCCCCGTACGCAATCATCGCGGGCGGGCGGCCCGCCCAGGCCGCCCCCCTCGAAGCCGCCGGGACCCGGACCTATCTGCATGTGCCGTCGCCGGGACTCCTGGAGCAGTTTCTCGCCGAAGGAGCGCGGCGCTTCGTCTTCGAGGGGCTCGAGTGCGGCGGGCACATCGGCCCGCGCGCCGCCTTCCCGCTCTGGGAGGAGCAGATCGAGCGGCTGCTCTCCTGCCCGTACGCCGACGAACTCGACGTGCTCTTCGCCGGTGGCATCCACGACGAGCGATCCGCTGCGATGGCGATGGCGGCCGCGGGTCCCCTGGCCGAGCGCGGGGCCCGAACCGGCGTCCTGATGGGCACCGCCTATCTGTTCACCGAGGAGGCCGTGGCCGCCGGAGCCGTACAGCCCGGCTTCCAGCGCACGGCCATCGACTGCGTGGCCACCACGCTCCTGCGTACCGCCCCGGGCCATGCCACCCGCTGCGCCACCACGCCGTACGCCGACGTCTTCACCGCCACCGCGCAGCGGCTGCGGCAGGACGGCGCGAGCCCGAACGAGGTCTGGGAGGAGCTGGAGAAACTCAACCTCGGGCGGCTGCGGATCGCCAGCAAGGGCCTGCGCCGCACGGCGAGCGGGCTCGTCCCGGTGGACGAGGAAGAACAGCGCGGCGAAGGCCTCTACATGCTCGGCCAGATCGCCACCGCCCGCACCGCGACCACCACGGTCACCGAACTCCACGCCCAAGTGACCGATGGCGCCACGCAGTTGCTCGAACGGCGGTGGGAGCAGCTGCGCGGTAAGTCCCCGCACGAGACGGATGAGGCACCGCTCGACATCGCGATCGTGGGTATGGCCTGCCGCTATCCCGGTGCCGACGACCTCGCCGGGTACTGGGCCAACATCGTCGCCGGGACCGACTCCGTGACCGAGGTGCCGGCCGACCGCTGGGACAGCTCCGTCCATTACGACCCGGACCCGGCCCGCGCGGGGGAGCGGACCCCCTCCCGGTGGGGCGGCTTCCTGCCGGCGGCACCCTTCGACGCGCTCGCGCACGGAATCGCCCCTGCCTCGCTCGGCAGTATCGAACCGGTCCAGCTCCTCGCCCTCGACATCGCGGCCCGCGCCCTCGCCGACGCCGGATACGCGGGCGAGCGGCACTTCGACCGCTCCCGCACCTCGGTCGTCTTCGGCGCGGAGGCGGGCACGGATCTCGCGGGCGCGTACGGCTTCCGGGCCCTGTACCCCGGCTATCTCGGCGTACTGCCGCCCGAGCTGGACGAGCAGCTGCCCCGGCTGACCGAGGACTCGTTCCCCGGAGTCCTCGCGAACGTCATCGCCGGGCGGGTCGCCAACCGCCTCGACCTCGGAGGCGCCAACTGCACGATCGACGCCGCCTGCGCCTCTTCGCTCGCCGCGCTGGACCTGGCCTGCAAGCAACTGCGCGACAGGGACAGCGACATGGTGCTGTGCGGCGGCGCCGATGTGCACAACGGCGTCAACGACTACCTGATGTTCGCCTCCGTACGCGCCCTCTCACCCACCGGACGCTGCCGCCCCTTCGACGCCTCCGCCGACGGCATCGCGCTCGGCGAGGGCGTCGCCTGCCTCGTACTCAAACGCCTCGCGGACGCGGAACGCGACGGCGACCGCGTCTACGCCGTCGTCAAAGCCGTCGGCGCCTCCAGCGACGGACGGTCCCTCGGCCTCACCGCCCCCCGCCCCGAAGGGCAGCGGCGCGCACTGGAACGCGCCTACCGGCGGGCAGGGATCGCACCCCGCGAGATCGGCCTGGTGGAGGCGCACGGCACAGGCACCGTCGTGGGCGACAGCACCGAACTGGCCGTCCTCACCGAGGTCTTCGGCGGCGGCGAGCCGGGCTTCTGTTCGCTCGGTTCGGTCAAGTCTCAGCTCGGCCATACGAAGTGTGCGGCGGGCCTGGCCGGACTGATCAAGGCGGCACGGGCCGTGCACCACGGCGTAAGGCCGCCGACGCTGCACCTGACGAGCCCCAACCCCGACTGGCAGCCAGGCAGCAGCCCCTTCTGCTTCGACACCGAGGCCAGGCCGTGGACCGAGCCCGCCGGACGCCGCGTCGCCGCAGTGAGCGCCTTCGGCTTCGGCGGGACCAACTACCATGCGGTGCTTGCCGGTTACGGTGGCGAGGACGAGCCCGCCCACGGCCTGGACGCCTGGCCCGCCGAGCTGTTCTGCTTCCGAGGGGCCGACCGGACCGCCGCCCTCCGGTCCATCGACCGCCTCGCCGCGCGACTGGAGCAGAACGACACGGCGGGAGGGCCGTGGCCGCTGCGCGACCTCGCCGCGGAGACCTCCGCCGGTGAGGGGACGATCCATGTCGCGGTGGTCGCGTCCGGGCTGGACGATCTGGCCGGAAAGCTGGAGCGGGCCCGGGAGTTCGTCCCCGGCGACGGCGTCCATGTGCGCGACGAAGGGCAAGGTCCCGGTCGGACCGCCTTCCTCTTCCCGGGGCAGGGCAGCCAGCGGCCCGGCATGCTCGGCGATCTGTTCATCGCCTTCCCCCGGCTGAGAGGTCTGCTGTACGAGGAGGATCCGCGCCGTACAGCCACGATGTTCCCGCCCGCCGCCTTCACGCCCGAGGACCGGGCCGCCCAGCGCGCGGCCGTCACCGACACCCGGACCGCCCAGCCGGCCCTCGGCCTCACCGGCGCCGCCGCGCACCTCCTGCTCACCTCCCTCGGCATACGTCCCGACTGCACCGCCGGACACTCCTACGGCGAGCTGGTCGCACTCTGGGCCGCCGGGGCCTACGACACGGCGACCCTCCTGCGGCTCAGCGAACGCCGGGCGGAGGCGATCCTTGCCGCCGCCGGGGACGACCCGGGAGCGATGGCCGCAGTGGCCTCTGCGCCGCAGGACCTGCCCGACCTGCCGTCCGGATGCGTCGTCGCCAACCACAACGCACCGGAGCAGAGCGTCATCTCCGGCCCGACCGGCGCGGTCGACTCCGCGATCGGCGCACTGCGCGAGGCGGGCATCCGGGCCGAACGCCTTCCGGTGGCCTGTGCCTTCCACAGCGAGGTCGTCGCCGGGGCAGCCCAGGAGCTGGCCGAAGAGCTGGCCCGGGCCTCGGTCGCCGAGCCCGCGATCCCGGTCTGGTCGAACACCACCGCGGACCTCTATCCGGCCGACGCGGCGGCCGTACGGGAGATGCTGGCCCGCCAGGTCGCCGAACCCGTGCGTTTCGCCGAACAGATCGAGGCCATGTACGCGGCAGGGGTGCGGACCTTCGTGGAGGCCGGACCGGGCCGGGTGCTCACCGGTCTGGTCGGGCGCATCCTGGGCGACCGGCCCCACGCCGCTGTTCCCCTCGACATCGCGGGGGAGCACGGCGTGACCCGTCTGGTGAGCGCGCTCGCCGAACTCGCCGCGGTCGGCGTCCCGTTCGACCCGGAGCCGCTGTTCAGGGACCGCACCGCACCGCTGCCCGCCGAACCGCCACGGCGCGCCGGATGGCTGGTCGACGGCCATCTCGTACGGACGGCGGACGGCGAGCCGGTGGCGGGCGGGCTGCTTCCGGCGCACCGGGTGACACCGGCCGCCGCTGCCGCCACCGCCGACCGGCGGGAGGACGCCGTACTGGAGTATCTGCGAGGAGCGCGGGAACTGGTCGCGGCCCAACGGGACGTGCTGCTCGGCTACTTGAACGCGGAAGCCCCACCGCCGACTGAGATACCCGCGCGGGCTCCGGAGCCCGCCGCACCGCAACCCGCCGCCGAAGAGCCGGACCGCCGCCCCCTGACGCCGGACCAACTCCTCGACGCCGTACTGGAGATCGTCCACAAACGCACCGGCTATCCCCGGGAGATGCTCGACCCCGCTCTCGACCTGGAGGCCGACCTGTCGGTGGACTCCATCAAGCGCGTGGAGATCATCGGGGCCCTGGCCGACCGGATCGGGCTGCCGCGCGGTGCGGACGGCCCGGCGGAATCGGCCGTCGAGGAACTGTCCCGGCTGAAGACCATCAGCGGCATCGTCGACTGGATCGTCGCCCGGGGCACGACCACGACACCCGCACCGGCCCCCGCAACTGAGCACACCACGCTCCCGTCCAGCGATCCGGCCCGGCCCACGCGCCCCACCCGGCTGCTGGTCGAGGTCACCCCCGTGGGACCGCCGGCCACCCGCGACCCCGCCGATGTACTGCCCGGCCTTCGGCTGGCCGTAGTCGACGACGGCCTCGGCGTCGCCGCCGCACTCGCCGCCGAGCTCGAATCCCACGGCGCCGAGGTGCGCACCCTCCACCCCGAGCGGCTCGGGGACGCGGCCGGAGCCGACGGCGTCGTGGACCTCAGCTCCCTGCGTCCCGCCCCGGACCCCGTGCTGCCCGAGACCTTCGGCGCCCTGCGCCGGATCCTGACGGCGGGCACCCGCCGACTGCTGCTCGTCACCGGCCGCGGTGGAGCCTTCGGCAGGACCGCACCGTCGCAGAAGGTGCCCGGCTCGTCGCCCGACCCGATCCCCGGCGCCGGCCTGTACGGCTTCGCCCGCACCGCGGCGATCGAGCATCCCGGCACCGCCGTACGCGCCGTGGACATGGACCCCAAGGACCGCCCCGAGCGGATCGCCGCCCATCTGATCGCCGAACTGTGCGCCCCCGAAGAGCCCGTGGTCGTCGGCTACACGAACGGCACCCGCAACACCCTTCGTACCGTCTCCGCCCCTCTGCCGGCCGATGAACCGGAACCACCGCTCCCGCTCGGCCGCGACGCGGTGGTGCTGCTCACCGGCGGGGCCCGCGGTATCACCGCCCGTACAGCCATCGCCCTCGCCGGCGCCACCGGGTGCCACATCGAACTCGTCGGCCGCACCCCGCTCCCCGACGACGCCGAGGACCCGGCCGTCGCCCACGCCCACGACCGGGTCGCCCTGCGTGCGGCCCTCGTCCGGCAGGGCCTGCGCACCCCCGCCGAGATCGAGGCCGCCGCGACCCGCATCCTCGCCGCGCGCGAGATCCGCACCACCCTCGCCGCCCTCACCGGCACGGCCGCCTCAGTGCGGTACCACGCGGCGGACGTCACCGATCCCGATGCCGTACGCAGCGTGATCCGCGGCGTACGCGCCCGGCACGGCCGTCTCGACGGCATCGTGCACGGCGCCGGAACCATCGAGGACAAGCTGCTGCGCGACAAGGACCCGGCCTCCTTCGCCCGGGTGTTCGCCACCAAGGTCGACGGCGCCCGCCATCTCCTCGACGCCGCCGCCGACCACGGGGACGGCCCGCCGCCCGGCTTCCTCGTCCTCTTCGGCAGCGTCGCCGGTGTCTTCGGCAACCGCGGTCAGGCGGACTACGCGGCCGCCAACGAAGCCCTGGACACCCTGGCCGCCACCCCCTCCTGGTCCCAGCGCTTCCCGGGCCGGGTACTCGCCGTCGACTGGGGCCCCTGGGCGGCCGAGGCGGGCGGCATGGTCACCCCCGAGCTGGAACGGATGTACGCGAGCCGCGGCATCGGCCTCCTCGATCCGGCCGCGGGCACCGCCGCCCTCCTCGCCGAGCTGGCCCACGGCACCACCGGCCAGGTCGTCCTCCTCGCACAGGACCCGGGGGAGTCCCGCCATGGCTGAGGAGCGTCGCGGTCCCCGGCCGGGCGACGCCGCGATCATCGGCATGGGCGCAGTCTTCCCCGGCGCCACCGATCTGGCCGCCTACCGGCGCAATCTCTTCGCGGGCACGGACGCCATCAGCGACGTACCGCCCGGCCGCTGGGACCCCGAGGTCTACTACGACCCGAACGGCACCGAAGGACCCGCCCGCAGCGACCACTTCTACTGTCGCCGTGGCGGCTTCATCGACGAGCTCACCGCCTTCGAGCCGACCCGTTTCGGCATCATGCCCGCCGCCGTGGCGGGCGCGGAGCCCGATCAGCTGCTCGCCCTGCGTGTCATCGCCGAGGCCGTGGCCGATGCCGGGGGCGAGGAACGGCTGCCCGCCGACCGGTCCCGCATCGGCGTCATCCTCGGCCGCGGCGGCTTCATGGGCGTCGCCACCGCGCGCCTCGACCAGCGCGTGCGCACCGCCCACCAGCTCGCCGCGACGCTGCGTGAACTCGCCCCCGAACTCGGCGAGAAGCGCATCACCGAGTTACGCGAAGCCTTCCAGGCCGGGCTGGGTCCCGAGCGGCCCGAGGCGTCCATCGGTCTCGTACCCAGCTTCACCGCCGCCAGGACCGCCAACCGCCTCGACTTCCGCGGCCCCGCCTACACCATCGACGCTGCCTGTGCCTCCTCGCTGCTCGCCGTCGAACAGGGCGTCGGTCTGCTGGCGGGCGGCAGTTGCGACCTGGTGGTCGCCGGGGCCGTGCACCACTGTCATATCGCCACGCTCTGGAGCGTCTTCACCCAGCTGCGGGCGCTCAGCCCCAGTCAGCACATCCGTCCCTTCGACCGCCGCGCCGACGGCACGCTGCTCTCCGAAGGCACCGGCGTCGTGCTGCTCAAGCGCCTGGCGGACGCCGAACGCGACGGCGACCGCGTCTACGCCGTCGTACGGGGCGTCGGCGTCGCCGGTGACGGCCGCGCCGCCAGCCTGATGAGCCCCTTGGTGGACGGCCAGGTACGTGCCCTGCGCCAGGCCTGGGCGCGGGCGGGGCTCGATCCGGCCGCGCCAGGCGCGCTCGGGCTGCTGGAGGCGCACGGCACCGGGACACCGGTGGGCGACGAGGCCGAACTCACCACTCTGGCCGAGGTCTTCGGCCCGCGCACGCCGGGCGCCGAACCGGTCGCCATGGGTTCCGTGAAATCGATGCTCGGCCACACCATGCAGGCCTCCGGGATGGCAGGGCTGATCAAGGCCGTACTCGCCGTGCACGACGGGACGCTGCCCCCGACCCTGCATCTCGAGGAGCCGCACGAGGGCTTCGCGAGCACGCGCATGCGCCCGGTGACACAGACGGAGCCGTGGCACCGGGGGCGCGTGGCGCGACGGGCGGGTGTGAACGCCTTCGGCTTCGGCGGGATCAACGCGCATGTGGTGCTGGAAGAGGCGCCGGGGGCATTCGCCGCGGGCGGGCGGATGAGCTCGGCCGCCGCCGCGCCGCCCGCTCATATGACGCTGCTGGCCGCGGCCACCGCCGCGGAACTCGGCCGTCTCGTGGAGGCGTTGCCGGACTCGGCAGCACAGGCGCCCGGTGTGTCCGGAGGCCCTTGCCGTCTCGCCGTCCTCGGACTGACACCCAAACGCCGGGCCCTGGCCGCGGCGGTAGTCGCCCGCGGAAAGCCGTGGCGCGGGCGCGGTGGCGTCTGGTTCACGCCCAGCCCGCTGCTCGCGCGCGACGGCAGGGTGGCCTTCGTCTTCCCGGGCCTGGAACCGGACTTCACGCCTCACACCGATGATGTCGCCGACCGGTTCGGGCTTCCCCGGCCCGCCCTGACCGGCGGGGACACACTGATGGAACGGGCGCTGGACACCATCGCCGTCGGCCGCCTCTTCGCCCGAGTACTGCCCGAACTGGGCATCCACGCCGACCTGCTGGCCGGGCACAGCCTCGGCGAGTGGACCGCCATGGTGGTCGCGGGGATGTATCCGCGGCAGGCCGTCGACACCTTCCTCGACTCGCTGCGGCCGGGCGATCTCGACGTGCCCGATCTGGTGTACGCGGCGCTGGGCTGCGGGGCCCGGCAGGCGGCCGCCGCCCTGCACGGGCTCAGCGGTGTCGCCGTCAGCCACGACAACTGCCCTCACCAGTCGGTGTTGTGCGGCGAGCCGGGTCCCATGGCCGAGGCCCTGAGCCGACTGGCCGCCCAGGGGGTACTCACCCAGGAGCTCCCCTTCCGGTCGGGCTTCCATACGCCCATGTGGGCGCCGTACCTCGACCAGGTGCGCGCCGCGTTCGCCGCACTGCCGGTCGGGCCACCGACCGTGCCGGTCTGGTCGGCGACCACGGTGGCCGCCTATCCGGGCGCCGAGGACGAGGTACGGGACGTGGTGCTGCGCCATCTGCTGGAACCGGTGCGCTTCCGGGAGCTGACGACGCGGCTGTACGCGGAGGGTGTGCGCGCCTTCGTGCAAATGGGGCCGGGCAGCCTCCCCGGCTTCGTGGCGGACACCCTGCACGGGCGGGACCACCTCGCGGTCTCCGCGGGCGTGGTGCGGGGCGGGAGCGGTCTCGATCAACTGCGCCGTCTGGCCGCCGCGTTGTGGACGGAGGGGCTGAACCCTCGCTGGGACCGGCTGGCCGGTCATGAGCCGGCGAGTCCGGTGGCACCGCCGGGGCGGGACCTCGTGCGGCTCGATCTCGGCTCATCGCTGGTGAGTCTGGGCGCCGCCGCGCCCTCGCTCCGTCTGGCCGACCCGCCCCGGGTCCCGGCCACCGGCCAACCGGTACTGCTGTCCGCCCTCGACGCCGTGGCCGGCGAGACACAGGACGCGGTGCGCGCCGTCACCGAGGCCTGGCGCGCGAAGAGCGTCCGGCCCGCCGTCGTCGCTCCGTACAACTCCCGGCGACGGCTCTCCCTCGACACCATGCCGTACGTCCGCGACCACTGCGTCTATCTCCAGCCCGACGCCTGGCCCGAGCCCTCGGACCGCTTCCCCGTCGTCCCCATGACCACACTGCTGGAACTGGCCGCGGACGCCGCACGCGCCGCGGTTCCCGGACGGGTCCTGACCGGTTTCGCGGAGGTACGGGCGCTGCGCTGGCTGCCCGTCGATCCGCCCGTCGACGCCGAGTTCACCGTGACCGGCGACCGCGGGGGCAGCCGGATACGCGTGGAGATCGGCGATTGCGCGACCGTCACCGTCCTCCTCGCCGACCGCCACGCGGAACCGCCCGCCCCCGATCTCTCTACGCTGACCCGTGAATCGACGCCTCCCGTCAGCGCGGAGGCCCTCTACCGCGACCGGTGGATGTTCCACGGTCCGGCCTTCGCCGGGGTCCACGAGGTGACCGCCGTCGCCGACGACGGCATTCGCGGGGTGCTGCGGGCGCTGCCCGCGCCGGGCGCGCTGCTGGACGCCGCCGGACAACTGCTCGGCCACTGGATGCAGTTGAGACTGACGGCCGACCGGCTGGTCTTCCCCGCCACGCTGGAGCGGGTGAGTCTGTACGGGCCTGCGCCGCGCGACGGAGCGCTTCTGCGCGCCACCGCCCGTATCCGGTCCGTGCGACCCGACTCCGTCCTGGGCGATGTGGAACTCACCGCCGCCGACGGCACGGTGTGGGCCCGGCTCGAAGGGTGGACCTACCGGCGCTTCGCCGCCGACGAACGGGTGTGGCCCATGAAGTTCACCCCGGAGATCTGCGGGATCGGCGAGCCGCAGCCCGGCGGCTGGTGCCTCGCCCGGCGGCGCTGGACCGACCCGGCATCCCAGGAGCTGGTGATGCGGCGCTATCTGGGCGCCGCCGAGCGCGCCGCGTACGAGCAGCGCCCGCCGCGCGCCCGCGCGCCCTGGCTGCTCGGGCGGATCGCCGCCAAGGACGCCGTACGCCATCTGCTGTGGGACGGCGGCGCGGGGCCCCTCTTCCCGGCGGAGGTGCAGGTCGGCAACGACGAATCGGGCCGCCCCCACGCGAAGGGCCCGCTCGCCGCCGGACTGCGGCTCTCGCTGGCCCACAAGGACCGGCTGGCGGTCGCGTACGCGCATCGGTCCCACGCCGTCGGCATCGACATCGAGACCGTCACCGAGGACCCGGCGGCGCTGAGCCGTATCGCGCTCACCGCCGAAGAGCGGGAGCTCGCCGAGCAGTTCGCCGTGCGGGAAGGGTGCGGCAGGGCGCAGGCGCTCACCGCGCTCTGGTGCGCCAAGGAGGCCGCGGCCAAGGCCGAGGGCACCGGCCTGGGCGGCCGCCTGCGTCAGTGGACCGTCACCGACGGACCCACAGGGCTGCGGGTGCGCTCTCCCGAGGGTCGCAGCCACGCCGTACGGATCAGCACCGTCGATGATCTGCCCGGTCCGGACAGCCACCCCGTCACCCATGTTGTCGCCCGGACCGTACCCCCCACCCCGACCCCGCCGGAGGCCAGCCATGACATCTGACCCCATCGCCGAACAGATACTCGCCGAGATCACCGCCATGCTCGTCGAGACCGTCGGCGACGAGTTCCTCCTCGCCGAAGAGGTCACGCTGGACACCACCTTCAACGAGGACCTGGCGCTGGAGAGCATCGAGTTCGTCGCTCTCGCCGAACTGCTCCAGCAGCGCTACGGGGCAGCGGTGGACCTGATCGCCTTCCTGGCCGAGAAGGACATGGAGGAGATCCTGGCGATGACCGTCGGCGACCTCGTCTCGCACATCGCCGGGAGACCCGCTCCAGGCGGCGCCGGGGCGCCCGCTCCGACTGTCGCCGGGACGCCCGCTCCCGCCCCGGCCGGCTGACCGCCATGGCCGAGATCATCGCCAACTCCCTCCGCTTCCATGTCCAGCGGCTGCCCGCGGCGGACACGGGCGGCGACGCGGGAGCGAGGGTCGTCTTTCTCCACGGCCTGGTCGTCGACAACCTCTCCAGCTTCTACTGCACCCTCGCCGTGCCGGCCGCGCAGGCAGGACACGAGGTCGTCCTGTACGACCTGCGAGGCCACGGCCGCACCGAGCGCCCGCCGAGCGGATACGACACCGCCACCGCCGTCCGCGATCTGACCGCGCTGCTCGGGGCGCTCGGCCTCGACGAGCAGCCCGTCCATCTCGTCGGGAACAGCTTCGGCGGAACCCTCGCGCTGCACACCGCACTCGCGCGCCCCGATCTCGTCGCCGGACTCATCCTGATCGAGGCCCCGCTGAGCGGCCCCTGGGTCGACAACATGCTCGACACGCTGTCCGTCGCCGCTCTCGACCTCGAAGGCAGCGAGGTACCGCGGGAACTGGCCTCGCTCGGAGCCCGCAAGGCGGCCCGGCTGACCGCGACGGCCGACGAACTCCTCAACCGCACCAGCCTGATCGACGACATCGCGGCAGGGCGGCCCTTCACCGCCCAGGACTTTGCCCGGGTGCGCTGCCCGGTGCTCGCCGTCTGCGGAGAGCACTCCGAACTTGTCTCCGGCGCCCGGGAGTTGGCTCGCCACGCGTCCGACTGCACGGTCCGCGTGGTGCCGGGCCTCGGCCACGACGTCCTCCAGGGCGCCACCATCGAGCTGCGGCGGGCCGTACTGGACCGGCTGGCCGGGGCCGTGCGGTGGCAGCCCGAGGCGGTGACGGTATGAAAGTGCTGTTCGTCGTCCCGCCGCTGGCCGGACACATCAATCCGACGGTCGCCGTCGCCGCCGAACTCACCGCACGCGGACACGAGGTCGCCTGGACCGGCCCCGCCGAAGTCCTGCCCCCTCTGCTGCCGACCGGTGCCACCCTCATCCCCTCTGGCGAGCGCACCGGCCCCGGCGGCTACGGCGCGCTGCACGGACGCTGGCGCGATCTGCGCGGCGCCGCCGCTCTGCGCTTCCTGTGGGAGGAGGCGCTCATTCCGCTCGCTCACGGGATGCTGCCCGGTGTCGAGGCGGCCGTCGACGCGTACGCCCCCGATGTGCTCGTCGCCGACCAGCAGGCTCTCGCCGGGGCGGTGGTGGCCCGGCGGCGCGGACTGCCGTGGGTGACCTCCTCGACGACCACGGCCGAGTTCACCCGGCCATTCGCGGGTTTCCCCAAGGTGGCGGAGTGGGTGAAGGAACGGATCGACGGATTCCTCGCCGCCTCCGGCGCGCCCGGCGGCTGGGACCCACGCTTCTCGGACCAACTGGTCCTGGTCTTCTCCACCCCCGAGCTCGTCGGCGCGGGCGAGACGTGGCCCGAGCACTACGCCTTCACCGGTCCCGCGCTTGGCGCCCGCCCGTCGGACGGCTCGTCGTTCCCCTGGCGGCGGCTGGATCCCGTACGCCGCCGGGTGCTGGTGTCCCTCGGCACGCTCAACCGCGAGGCCGGCGGCCGCTTCTACGCCGCGGTCCTGCGGGCCGCCGAGCGCCTGGCCGACCGGGTGCAGCTGATCGTGGCCGCACCCGCGGACCTGGTCGGCGACGTGCGTCAGGACCATGTCCTGCTCCAGGAGTACGTCCCTCAACTCGCGTTGCTGCCGCACCTGGACGCCGTGGTCTGCCACGGCGGGCACAACACCGTCTGCGAGGCGCTCGCCCACGGACTGCCCCTGGTCGTCGCGCCGGTCCGCGACGACCAGCCGATCGTCGCCCAGCAGGTGGCCGCGTGCGGGGCCGGAATCCGGGTGCACTTCGGCCGCCCCCGCGCGGACGAGGTCCACACCGCGCTGAGCGCCGTCCTCGACGACCCGAACCACCGGCGGGCCGCCCGCCGTGTCCAGGCATCCTTCGCGGCGGCCGGGGGAGCCGTGGCCGCGGCCGACAGGTTGGAGAAGCTGCTATGACACAGTCCCGTACCCGCCGCGTCCCCTGGGCGGCAGTCGCCCTTCTCGCGGGTCTCACCGCGGGCACCGTCCGCGCCCGCCGGCGGCTGGCCGCGATACCCGTGCTCGACCCGGCCGGGGACCGTGCGCCCACGGACGGCTGGCATCTGATCACCGCCCGGGGCGTCGAGGCCGACGCGGCGACCGTGGGCGCCGCCGTCGCGTACGCGGAGCGGACCGGCCTCAAGGTGCTCGACCTGCTTCCGGGCAGCCTCGACGCGGAACGCGCGCTGAGCCTGCTGCGGCTGCTCGACCTCGGTGACGCCCGCTTTGCCCGTACGACACAGGCGCGTGGCGCGGGACAGGCCGTACTGATCGCCGAGGACGTCCGCAGCCGCGCCGGTGTCGAGATCGGGAGCGGCCTCGACACCGCCGAACTGCACGACCTCCTCGGCCGGGTGAAGGAGTACGCCGCCGGGGAGACCGGTGTCGCCATCGCCCCCGGTCTCACCGTCCCGCCCCCCGAACTCACCCTCCGTGCGGGGGAGTTGCGAGCGCAGGGACTGCCTCCGGGTGTGCTGACCGCAGCCCATCTCGCCGGTCTGGCCCTGCTGGCGCGCGCGGCCGTCAAGGACGGCCGCTGGGGCGCCGCGGCACTCGCCCTGTACTGGCTGCAGCCCGCGCTGGTCCTCGGCGCTCCGAACAGCCCGCTGCGCCCGGCCGACCTGCCGCGCGCCACCGCGGCGCGCCCGCTTCACTCCCTCCACGCCGCCCTCCGTACGGCGGCCGCCCTGCGACCGGCCCCGGCCGGACCCTGGCCGGAAGTGGAAGCGCTCCGGCCCGGCTACGAGGCCGAACTCAAGGCGGGCACCGAGCGGTTCTTCGAGCCGCGCCGCCCCGACTGCCCCTGGTGCGGCTCCACCGACCTCTCCGTACGCACCCGGATGCCGGATCAGTTCCAGGCCAAGCCCGGCCGCTTCTGTCTCGAACAGTGCGGCGGCTGCGGGCATGTCTTCCAGAACCCGCGCCTGTCCCTGGACGGACTCGACTTCTACTACCGCGACTTCTACGACGGTCTCAGCGTCAGCAGCGCGTCCGCGGTCTTCGGCCGCATGAACAGCTCGTATCTGGCCCGCGCCGCCATGCTGAAACCCTTCGGCACGCCCGCCGCCTGGCTCGACGTTGGTACCGGACACGGCCACTTCTGCAACGGCGCGCGCGAGGTGTGGCCCGACACCCGCTTCGACGGCCTCGACATGGCCGCCGCGGTGCGGGACGCGGAAGCCCGCGGCTGGGTCGGGGCCGCCCACCGCGGACAGTTCCCGGAGCTCGCCGCCGGACTTGTGCACCGGTACGACACGATCAGCATGTTCCACTACCTGGAGCACACCCGGGACCCCTTCGCCGAGCTCGACGCGGCCGCCGAGGTGCTGCCCGCCGGCGGGCATCTGCTCATCGAGCTGCCCGACCCCGAGTCACGGCTCGCCCGCCTGCTGGGCTCCTACTGGCTGCCCTGGTTCCAGCCCCAGCACCAGCACCTCATGCCGATTGCCAACCTCAAGCAGGCACTGGCGGACCGTGGGTTCACGGTCCTGGCCGAGGAGCACGGGGCGGCCCACCAGGCCTGCGACTTCGTCGGCGTCGTCCTGCTCGCCGCCAACCGGATCGCCCCCAATCCGTTCGCACCCTGGGGACCGGGCAGCGCCACCCTGGCTCAGCGAGTGGCGCGCAAGGGCGTCTGGACGGCGGCGCTGCCCTGCTTCGCAGCAGCCGCGGCCCTGGACAGACTGCGCGCGGCCGCGGCCCGCGTCACCGACGGCGGCAACGCCTACCGGCTGCTGGCCCGCAGGACACCGGCGGGCCCCGGGAACGAATGAGGGAGTGAGCATGCTGGACCTCGCCCGCCGCCACACCGCCGACCCGCTCTTCCGGCTGGTCGCCTACGCCCTCGAATCGGCACACGACCGGCCCCCTGCCACGGTGTGGAGCGCCCCGCACGCCTTCCACCTCGGCTCGCCGCACCTGGTCGCGGCCGCCGGCTGGCCGGTCGCGGCCGCCGCCGCACCCCGTGACGACGGCCTCGCACGGCTGAGTTCGCTCGCCCACCCCGCACACAGCTGCGAACTCCCGCTCACCGGCCCGCCATCGCCCCACCCCGACTGGGCCGCCCGCACCTATGCCCTGTTGCGGACCATGGCCCGGGTCGGATACGGCCGGGGCGGCATCGACCTCCACATTCACTCCACGCTGACCCCCGCGACCGGTCTGTCGAGCGCCGAGCCGCTGGAGTGTGCCGTCGCCCTCGCGGTCGCCGATCTGCACGTTGGGAAGACACGGCCGCCACGCGGCAGGCTCGCCACCCTGGCGCGGACCGCAGCACCCGGCGGTGACCAAGCGCTGCGCGAGGCCGTGCTCTTCGCCCGCCCCGGCCGGGCCGTGCTGCTCGGAGACCGCGGCCGGCGGCAGGTCCGCTTCGACCCGGACGAGCACGGGGCGCGCCTCACCCTGCTGGTGACCCGCGGCGAAGGGCGCGGTCCGGGTGACATCCAGGACGCGGTGGCGATCGCGCGGCGCGCGGGTGCGACGGCCGCCTGGTGGCCCGGACACGGGCCCGGGCGCAGCGCACTGGTGCTGCTGCCGAAGGACCGGCTGACCCATGTCCGCACCACCGTGACCGAGGAGTTCCGCTCCGGCGGACGACGCGTGCCGCGCTTCGTGAACATCACCGTGGCGGGCGCGGCCCGCCGCGAGGAGTGACAAGGAGGAACACCCCATGAACCCAAGAGAGTTACCGCACAGGACGCCGAGCGCGCGAAAACCGGAGGCCGACAGCCGCCCTCGCGGCAGAAGGTGGCGAGCGGCCGCCGCCGGGATCTTCAGCACGCTGTGCCTGGTCGTCACGGTCGGCGCGGCCGACTCCGGCGCCGCCGAGCCAAAGGCGCCCGCCGCGCTCCCCACGTACGACCACGTGGTCGTCGTCGTCTTCGAGAACAAGCAGTACGGCGAGATCATGGGCAGCGCCAACGCGCCCTACATCAACCAGCTCGCGAGCGCCGGTGCCAGTCTGACCGCGATGAAGGCGCTGACCCACCCCAGCCAGCCGAACTACTTCAACCTCTTCTCCGGCGCCACCCAGGGCATCACCGGAGACGGCTGCTACACGCCCCAGTCGATGAGCGCGGCCAACCTGGGACAGGAACTGATCGCGGCGGGCAAGACCTTCGCCACCTACAACGAGGATCTGCCGAGCGAGGGATCCACCGCGTGCACCAACGGGCAGTACGCGCAGAAGCACAACCCCTGGTTCGCCTTCAAGAACGTGCCGCTGGGCAGCGGCAAGACCTGGGCGCAGTTCCCCAAGGGCGACTTCACGCAGCTGCCGCACCTGTCGTTCGTCGTGCCGAACCAGTGCAACGACATGCATTCCTGCCCCGTCGCCACCGGCGACACCTGGGTCAAGAACAATTTCGACGCGTACGCCCAGTGGGCCAAGGCCAACAACAGCCTGCTGGTGCTGACCTGGGACGAGGACAACTACCTCGGCTCCAACAGGATCGCCACGGTCTTCTCCGGCGCCAAGGTCAAGCAGGGCACGTACAGCAGCGCCTACAACCACTACAGCCTGCTGCGCACCTTCGAGGATCTCTTCGGCACCACCCATGCCGGAAACGCGGCGAGCGCCACACCCATCACCGAAGTCTTCGGCGACGGCACCACCCCGCCGGGCGGGGATCTGAGTGTCGCCAATCCCGGTGCGCAGACCTGCAGGTTCAACCAGAGCTGCACCATCCAGATCACGGCCACCGGTGGCAAGGCACCGCTCAAGTACAGCGCTTCCGGGCTGCCGTTCGGCCTGTCCATCGACGCCTCGACCGGCCGGATCAGCGGAAAACCGTGGCAGGTCGGCACCCTGCGGATCACGGCCACCGTCACCGACACCGGCGGCGCAACCGCGACCACGACCTTCCCGCTCACCGTCAACTGGTTCTGACGGGCGCGCCCCAGCCACCGGAAGGGAGGGAATCTGTGTATCTGTCGGCCGGCCGGACCGCCGACACCACGACGGGCGTGCGCCGCACCCGCCCGCCGCGGAATGCCGGAGTCCGCCGTGCGGTCGCGGGCAATGTCATCGCCCTCGGCGGGGTCAGCCTGCTGACGGATGTCTCCGCCGAAATGGTCACCGCCGTACTGCCGCTCTACCTCGTCGTCGGCCTCGGCATGTCCCCGCTGGCCTTCGGCGCCCTCGACGGCCTCTACCAGGGCGCCACCGTCCTTTCCCGGCTGGCCGGAGGCCACCTCGCGGACCGCGCCCAGCGCCGCAAACTCGTCGCGGGCACCGGCTATGCCCTGTCCGCGGGCTGCAAACTCGCCCTGCTCGCCGCCACGACACCCTGGGCGATCGGGGCGGTCCTCGCCGCCGACCGCACCGGCAAGGGGCTGCGTACCGCACCACGCGACGCTCTGATCTCCCTGTCCTGCTCCGCCGAGGAGCAGGGCCGGGCATTCGGAGTGCACCGGGCGATGGACACCGCGGGCGCACTGATGGGCCCCCTAGCCGCCTTCGCGGTGCTGTGGGCGGCACGCGACGGATACGACGCCGTGTTCGTGGTGAGCTTCTGCGCCGCCGCACTCGGCGTACTGCTGCTCGTCCTGTTCGTACGCGACTTTTCCGCGGGACCGCGTCCCCACCGAACTCCTCGCCCCCGCAAGGCACTTGGCAGCCTCGCCCGCACGCGCGGCCTGCCGCGGCTGTGTCTGCTCGCCGCACTGCTCGGTACGGTCACGGTCAGCGACTCGTTCCTCTATCTGCTGCTGCAGCGCCGCCTCGATCTGCCCGCCCCGTACTTCCCCCTGCTCCCCGTCGGCGCCGCCGCCGGATTCCTGCTCCTCGCGGTGCCGCTGGGGCGGCTGGCCGACCGGGTCGGCCGCCCGCGGGTCTTCCTCGCGGGACACGGTGCGCTGCTCGTGGCGTATCTGCTGCTGCTCGCGCCCTGGGGCGGCGGACTGGTGGCCGCCGGGTGCGTACTCCTGCTGCTCGGGGCCTTCTACGCGGCCACCGACGGCGTCCTGATGGCCGCGGCCGGTCCGCTGCTGCCGGGGCATCTGAAGGCGAGCGGCCTCGCACTGGTGCAGACGGCAGGGGCCTTGTCCCGTTTCGGCGGCTCGCTGCTCTTCGGCGCGGGCTGGATGTACCTCGGGCCCGACGGCGCCCTGACCGCGGCCGCCGCCGCTCTCGCCCTCGCCCTCACGGGGGTGGCCGCCTTCCACCGACGGAGTCGCGCATGAACGTCCCGCCGAGGCTGCTCGTGTTCCTGCTCGCCACTGTGCTCCTGGCGGCTCTCGTGGGCATCACGATCGTGCGCGCGGCCGACCGAGCGTCGGAACACGACCGGGCGCGGCCCGGCGAACCGAATGCCCAGGCAGGCGCTGTGACACTTCGTCAGCCAGGACGGCTGCTGTTCCGGAACCTCGCGTGGGGGCCGCAGCGCGACCATGTCTCGTCCGTTCCGCTGACCGCCGCGAACGGGCCCCGCACCTCCGCGCCCCGCGAGTGCCTGCGCTTCCACGCGGCCGCAGGCACCGGCATCTGTCTCCGGGCCACGCGCGGGGTGGTCCCCGGCCATGAAGCCGTCCTTCTGGACGCGGAGTTACGGCCCGTCCGTGCCTTCCAGGTGGCCGGGATACCCACCCGCGCAAGGGTGTCGCCGAGCGGACGACTGGTGGCGTGGACGGTCTTCGTCGGCGGAGACTCGTACGCGGGCGGCGCCTTCTCCACGCGTACCGCCCTGTACGACACGCGCACCGGCGCTCTCCAGCCCGACCTCGAGAAGTTCACCGTCCTCAAGGACGGCCGCCGCCACCGGGCCGCGGACCACAACTTCTGGGGCGTCACCTTCGCGGCCGACGACAACCGCTTCTACGCGACCCTCGCCACCGGTGGTCACACCTTCCTCGTCGAAGGCGACCTGGCCGCGCGCACCCTGCGCACGCTGCGCCAGAACGTCGAATGCCCCTCGCTCTCGCCGGACGGCACCCGCATCGCCTTCAAGAAGCGCGTCGCGGGCGCCGGAGCCGACACGCCGTGGCGACTGTACGTCCTGGACCTGCGCACGGGCCGGGAGACGGCGCTCGCCGAACACAGAAGCGTCGACGACCAGGCGCTGTGGCTGGACGGCCTCTCTCTCCTGTACGCGCTGCCGGGGGACTTCGGAGCGGACCTCTGGTCGGTGCGGGTGGACGGGAGCGGGACGGCACGGTTGGTCGTGAGGTCGGGCACGTCTCCGGCGGTGGTCCGGTAGGCGCTGCGGTGCGGGTCGCCTGCGGCGGGCTTTCACCCCACCCCGCCCCTTCCCGAACTGGGGGCAAGCCCCCAGACCCTGCGCCCGCTTCGCGGCGCGAACTCGGGGCTCCGCCCCCGGCCCCCGTATGCGACCTTCGGCCGCATGTCCTCAAACGCCGGACGGGCTGAAATGGCGCACCCCCGCCTACCCCTCCGACGACGTCTCCGGCAGCCGCACCACGCACCCCAAACTCACCACACACAGCACCAGCAGATACCCCGCCACCCCCCACGGCATCCCCTGCACCCCCGACGACAGCCGCGTCGCGACCAGTGGTGTCAGCGCGCCGCCCAGCACCGCGCCGATGTTGTAGGCGAAAGCCGTACCCGTGCAGCGCAGTTGGGGCTCGAACAGTTCGGGAATGTACGCGCCCTGCACGCCGAGCATCGTGATCACGGCGAGCAGGATCATCGACGTTCCGGTGAGGATCATCCCGACCCGCCCGGTCTGCAGCATCGCCAGGTACGGCACGACGCACAGCGCCATCGCGCCGCACCCCAGCAGGCTGAGCCTGCGCCGCCCGTACCGGTCGCCGAGCAGGGCGACCAGCGGGGTGGCGATGCCCATCACCGCCATCGACCCCATCAGACAGAGCAGCATGACGGTCGGGTCCACGCCCAGTCGTCCGGTGGCCTGGGACAGCGCCCAGGTCGTGGCCGCGTAGTTCACGGCGTACGCGGCCGTGACCGCACCGGCCACCAGCAGCACGCGCCGCCAGTGGTGGCGCATCAGCCGGGCCAGGGGCGCACGCTCCAGGGTGCGGCGGGCGGTGAGGGCGAGAAAGGTCGGCGTCTCGTCGACCTTCGAGCGCAGGATGTAGCCGACGAGTGTCAGCACGCCCGCGCAGAGAAAGGGCACGCGCCAGCCCCACGTACGGAACTGCTCGTCCGTGAGCGTCGCGGTCATGGCCAGCATGATGCCGTTGGCGAGCACGAATCCGACGGTGGGTCCGGTCTGCGGGAATCCCGCCCACAGGCCGCGCCGTCCGGGCGGGGCGTGCTCGGAGGCGAGGAGTACGGCCGCGCTCCACTCACCGCCCACGCCGAGACCCTGGACGATGCGCATGAGGGTCAGCAGGAGTGGGGCGGCGACACCGAGGCTCGCGTACCCGGGCAGCAGGCCGATGGAGACGGTCGCGAGTCCGGTGGCGAGAACGGAGATCAGCAGGACCGTGCGACGTCCGTGCCGGTCGCCGATGTGTCCGAAGAGCAGGGAGCCGACGGGGCGGGCGATGAACCCCGTGGCGAAGGTCGCGAACGCGGCCAGGGTGCCCGCGGTGCTCGAGAAGTTCGGGAAGTAGACCGGCCCGAAGACGAGGGCCGCGGCGCTCCCGTAGATGAAGAAGTCGTAGTACTCGATGACGGTGCCGATCGAACCGGCCGCGGCGACGCGCGCCATCGACGGCCGTCCGGCGACGGGCGCGGCGTCCTTGGCCTGGTGCTCGCCGCCCTTGAGCTCGCTGACCTGGTTCTCGCTCGATTGCGTCATGCGTCTTCTCCTGCCAGCCACAGTCGGGCACGTTCGTCGAAGTCCACGGCTGCCCGCGACCCCCGGTGGGCGAAAGGCGCCAGATCCTGGCGCATGGTCCGCGCGGCCCGCACGACGCGGGCGGAGCGCACGCCGTCCATGAGTTCCAGGGCCCTGCGCCAGGTCGTGCAGGCCTGCTCCACATGCCCCTGCCTGCACTGCATGGACCCTGCGTGCGCCAGGCTCAGTGCGGTGATGCGCTGGTACGAGTGGCCCGACGTGCTCCAGACGGCCCGGGAGAAGTGGCGCTCTGCGATGTCGTAATTCCCGAGCAGCTCGGCCGACTTGGCGGTGTGGGTGCCCACACAGGCACCGGCCGACCCCCACAGTGCGGCCCAGAAGGGCATCTCACTTTCGTCCGCGCCGTCGACCAGGCGCGCCGCGCGGGCGGCTTCCGCGACGGCTTCGCGGCTTCTGCCCGCCATGGCGAGGGCCCGCGCGCGCGTGATGACGTACAGCGACTCGGTGGCCGGATCGGTGCGGTCCTTCGCCAGCCGCAGTGCCGCGTCGATGAGGTCCAGGGTGTGCTCGCCGCGCCCGGTCTCCAGGCCGTGATGCGCAAGGACCCGCAGGACGAACGCCGTGTGCAGGTCCTGGCCGGCCTCGCGGGTGAGCTTGAGTGCCTGGAGGTAGTAGCGCTGCGCCAGACCCGCCTCGCCCGCGTCGTACGCCTTCCATCCGGCGAGGTAGACCACGCACGCGGCAGCCGAGAGCATCTGCTGCTTCTGCGCCTCGGTGCGAAAGCGGCTGCGGCACAGGGTGGCCACGTCGGAGACCAGGTACTGCACGACGGCCGAGCGGCCGTGCCCGCCGCCGTGCCGTTCGTCGACGGCCGTGAACAGCGAGGTCATCTCCCGCACCGCCTGGATCTCCCCCTCGCCGGCCGTGCCGGCCGGCCGTGCGGCGGTGCGGGTCCGCGGCCCGTGTGCCAAAGGCATTGCGGCGGCCGGGACGGAGTAGGGGGCGGAGCTCATCCCCGTCCGGCGTTCGATGTCGGCCCGTCCGAGCCGGGTGAGAGCCTCCACCGGGTCCTGCTCCATGTCGAGTCCGAGGGACTCGTCGGCGGTTTCCGGTATGCGTACGAGGCCGAGTCGCTCGGGTGTGACCAGCCGCCCCAGCTTCCGGGACAGCGTCTCGGCCAGAATGCGGGCGGCGGTGGCGCCGGGCTGCGTGCCGGCGATCCAGTGGGCGACGGCGGAGGAGTTGGTGCGCAGCTGAGCCGCGCCGCTCTCGGTGGCAACGGCCCTGATGTCCCTGGCCAGTTCGGCGTAGGAACAGCCGGCTTCGGTCACGGCCCGTCTCAGATGTTCGTTTCCTTCTGTCATTTGCGGCCCTGGACGCCCCTCGGGTTTAAGCGGCTTAAGCGAACTCGTGAGCCACGGACCCTACCGACGCTGAGCGGTGCTTCGTTCACTTTCCGTCGACACAACACACGCAGGGGTGAGGAGGCCGTCCGTGCTGCAGCGAGGACGCCTGCCGGGAGACCGCACACATACGACGGTCGAGCGCGAACTGGTCTGTCAACTCGTCCTGGAGGCCGGGCGAACGCTTCCCGTGCCGACGCGGCTGGTCTATCGCACCGACGACCCGTACGCCGTCCATGTCGTCTTCCACACCGACACCGACGAGCCCGTCGAATGGTGCTTCGCCCGCGATCTGCTGATCGAAGGCATCTTCCATCCGACGGGCGTGGGCGATGTGAAGGTCTGGCCGGGGAGGACGGGGCACTCCATGAACTTCGTCCATCTGCTGCTGTCGGGGCCCACTGAGCACGTCCTCATCCAGGCACCGGCCCGCGCCCTCTCGGCCTGGACCGAGCGCACGCTGCGCATGGTTCCCCCGGGCACGGAGGAGGCGCAGCCACCGTCACACGTCGGCGACTTGGGGCCGGGATGAGCGCTGTCCAGGCCGTGCCGGCGGACGTGTAGCCAACCTCCTATTCGGCGTCCGGGCCCTGTGCCCGTACCTGTTGGACATGCTCCAGTGAGTCGCGCAGGTCGCTCAGCCAGGTGTCCGCGTTGCGTTGCACCAGGCGTACGCACCAGGCCAGGGCATCGCTGCGGCTCCGGGCGACGCCGCCGGCGATCAGGGTGTCCAGGGTCTGGCGCTCGGGCTGGCGCAGTCGTGTCATCACGGGTGCGGAGAGGGTGGTGTACATGGCCCGCTTGTCGCCGCACTCGACGCCCCACGAGACCTTGCGCCCGAATCGCTTCTCGGCCTCGCGCGCGACGCCTATGCGCTCGTCGCGGGTGCGTTCCCGGAATTCCGAGATGCGCCCTTCCAGCGAGGCCTCTCGTTCGGTCTGTGACGCTTCCGCGCCGAGGTCGGGCTCCGGGATCCGGCCGATGACGGTGATCTCCTCACGGTCCACCGTCACGTCCAGGAGCTCGACGAAGAGTCCTTCCGGCAGCCGCCCGGCAAACCAGCCGCGCAGCGCCTCTTCCTGCTCCCTTGTAATCATGTAATTAAGATTACTCAGCCGTGGCCGGGATGGAAGGGTGTCAGCCCAGGGCGAAATGTGCCTGCATCTCCGCCGTGCGCGGGCCGCCCCGAGGGCTCGCGCCGCCCGGAGTGCCGTCCTAGAGTTGGCGTGTATCGGAGCAGAACGGCAGATACCCCCTGCCCGTGTCTCTGGGAGGGCATATGACCCATATCTCGCTGACGGTTGACGGCACGGCCTACGAGGACGAGGTGGAACCCCGCCTCCTGCTCGTCCACTACCTGCGCGACCACCTCGGCCTCACCGGTACCCCCGTCGGATGCGACACCTCGAACTGCGGAGCCTGCACGGTCGAGCTGGACGGTGACAGCGTCAAGAGCTGCTCTGTCCTGGCCGTCCAGGCCGACGGCTGTGAGGTGACAACTATTCAGGGACTGGCGTCCGGCGCCGAATGGGACCCCCTCCAGACGGCGTTCCATCAGCAGCACGCTCTGCAGTGCGGCTACTGCACCCCCGGCATGATCATGGCCGCCCGGGATCTGCTCAAGGAGAACCCGGACCCCACCCCGGAGGAGATCCGTCTTGGTCTCGAGGGCAATCTCTGCCGGTGCACCGGCTACCAGAACATCGTGCGTGCCGTCCTCGCGGCGGCTGCCGAGCAGCGGCGCCGCCGCGCTCCCGCGCCGGGAGCCCTCACGGAGACCGCGCCGGTCACATCCACGGCCCCGGCCGCAGCCGGGTAGGAGGCGCCGGTATGACTACCGAGCAGCTCAGCGTCGAGGTCGGCCGCTCGCGGACCCGCAAGGAAGACGCCCGGCTGGTGACCGGCCGGACCACCTGGACCGACAACATCGCCGTCACGGGCCTGCTGCACATGGCGATCCTGCGCAGCCCCATGGCACACGCCACGATCGACCGCGTCGACGTCTCGCCCGCGCTGGGGCGCCCAGGAGTGGTCGCCGCCTTCAGCGGCCGCGACCTGGCCGACGAGCTGGGCTCCATGCCCTGCGTATGGCCGGTGACGGAAGACATCGTCATGCCCGACCATCCACCGATCGCCGTCGACGAGGTGCGCCACGCCGGAGACCCGGTGGCCATCGTCATCGCCCGTGACCGCTATGCCGCGGCCGATGCGCTGGAGGCCATCGAGGTCGACTACACGCCACTGCCTCCCGTGCTGGATCTGGAGGCCGCGCTGGCTGAGGGCGCCCCGCTGGTCCACTCCGACAAGGGCACCAACCGCTGCTACACCTGGCCGCTCGCCACTGGCGACTACGAGGCGGAGAAGGCCCGTGCCGACGTCGTGGTGCGCCGCCGCTACACCCAACAGCGCCTCATCCCCAACGCGATGGAGCCACGAGCCGTCGTCGCCACTCCGCCCACGGCGTCCAACGAGTACACCCTGTACTCCTCGACCCAGGTCCCGCACGTGGCCCGCGTGACCCTGTCGATGGTCACCGGCATCCCTGAGCACCAGCTGCGGGTGATCGCCCCCGACGTCGGCGGAGGCTTCGGATCCAAGCTCCAGGTGTACGGCGAGGAAGCAGTCGCTCTCGCCGTGGCCAGGCGGCTCGGCCGGCCCGTCAAGTGGACCGAGTCACGGTCGGAGGGCTACCAGGCCACCCATCACGGCCGCGGCCAGATCCAGGACATCGAGATCGCCGCGACCCGCGACGGCAAGGTCCTCGGCATGCAGGCTCACCTGCTCGTGGACATGGGCGCCTATCTGATGCTGATCACCCCCGGCACCCCGCTGCTGGGCGCGTTCATGTACTGCGGCATCTACAAGATGAACGCGTACGACTTCAAGTGCACCGGTGTCTTCACCACCAAGACGCCGACGGACGCCTACCGCGGCGCCGGCCGGCCGGAGGCCACGTTCGCGATCGAGCGGACCATGGACGAACTGGCCGTGGAACTGGGCATGGACCCCATGGAGCTGCGCCGTCGCAACTGGATCGGCCACGACGAGTTCCCGTACACCACCATCTCCGGGCTCACCTACGACAGCGGCGACTACGAGGCGGCCACCGACCGCGCCATGGCGCTCTTCGGCTACGACGACCTGCGCGCCGAGCAGCGCGCGCGCAACGACAACAACGATCCGGTGCGCCTCGGCATCGGCATCTCGACGTACACCGAGATGTGCGGCCTGGCCCCGAGCCGGATCCTGCGCGAGCTGCGCTACGTCGCCGGTGGCTGGGAGGCCGCCACCATCCGCATGCTGCCGACCGGCACGGTCGAGGTGGCCACCGGCACCAGCCCGCACGGTCAGGGGCACGCCACCTGCTGGAGCCAGATCGCGGCGGACGTGCTCGGTGTGCCCTTCGACGACATCGAGGTGGTGCACGGCGACACCAAGGCGGTACCGCAGGGCATGGACACCTACGGCTCCCGCTCGCTGGTGGTGGGCGGACTCGCCGTCCACCACGCCGCGCAGAAGGTGGTGGCCAAGGCCCGCAAGGTCGCCGCGCATCTGCTGGAGGCGAGCGAGGCCGACCTGGAGTTCTCCGGCGGGGTCTTCTCCGTGAAGGGCTCGCCCGAGGCGACGAAGACCATCCAGGAAGTGGCCTTCGCGGCGTTCTCGTCCCACGACCTGCCCGACGGCATGGAGCCGACGATCAACGCCGAGCACCTGGTCGACCCGGAAACCTTCTCGTTCCCGTTCGGCACCCACCTGTGCGCGATCGAGGTCGACACCGAGACCGGCCGTGCCCGGATCCGCAGTTACGTCTGCGTCGACGACGTCGGCAAGGTCATCAACCCCATGATCGTCCAGGGGCAGATCCACGGTGGCGTGGCGCAGGGAATTTCCCAGGCGCTCTACGAGGAGGCGGTGTACGACACCGAGGGCAACCTGCTCTCCGGCACCATGGCGGACTATCTGGTGCCCTCGGCGGTCGACCTGCCGGACTTCGTCACCGACCGCACCGAGACCCCCGCGACCTCCAACGCGCTCGGCGTCAAGGGGGTCGGCGAGACCGGGACGATCGCCTCCACACCGGCCGTGGTCAACGCGGTCGTGGACGCACTGCGGCCGTTGGGTGTGAAGGACGTCGCGATGCCGTGCACGCCGCAGCGCATCTGGCAGGCCGTCACGGCGGCCCGGGCCGAGGAGGCAGCAGCATGATTCCCGCGGCATTCGACTACGCACGGCCGCAGACGGTCGACGAGGCGGTACGCGCCCTGGTGGACGGCGGCGAGGACGCCAAGGTCCTGGCCGGCGGCCAGAGCCTGATCCCCATCCTCCGGCTGCGGCTCGCCTTCCCCGAACTGCTCGTCGACGTCGGCCGGATCCCCGAACTGCGCGGTGTCCGCGCGGAGGCCGACACGCTGGTGATCGGGGCCATGACGACCCACCACGACGTCATCCGTGATCCGCTGGTACGCAGCCACGCAGGGTTGCTGGCCGCGGCGACCGAGACCGTCGCCGACCCGTCCGTACGCCATCGCGGCACCATCGGCGGTTCGCTCTCCCACGCCGACCCCGCCGGGGACCTGCCCGCGGTGCTGCTGGCACTCGACGGCGAGATGGTCGCCGTGGGGCCGCGGGGCAGGCGCACCATCCCGGCCCGCGAATTCTTCACCGACTACCTGCAGACCGCACTCGGGCCCGACGAGCTGCTCGTGGAGGTCCGCGTGCCCAAGAGCAACACCTGGGGCTACCACTACGAGAAGTTCAACCAGGTCGCGCAGGCCTGGGCGATCGTCGGTGTGGCGGCCATGGTGCGGCGCGACGACGGCCACCTCGTCGAATCCCGTGTCGCGCTGACCAACATGGGCGCGACCCCCCTGCGGGCGAGTGCCACCGAGGAGGCGCTCGCCGGGGCGGACGCCGACCCGGCCGCGGTGGCGCGGGCCGCCGAAGAGGCGGCGGACGGCACCCGTCCGGCGTCCGACCTGTCGGCGTCGCCCGAGTACCGGGAACATCTGGCGCGGGTGCTCACCCGCCGCGCGGTACTGGCCGCGGCCGGGATGGAGTGAGCGTGTGACGGCCGGGCCCAAGGAGCTGCGGGCGAGACTGGAGAAGACCGGTTATCTCGTCGATGACGGTCTGGCCATCGCCTGCTTCCTGGCGCTCAAGCTGCACCGGCCGATCTTCTGCGAGGGCGACGCGGGCACGGGCAAGACCGCGCTCGCGTCCGCCCTCGCGCAGGTGCTCGAAGCGCCCCTGATCCGTCTGCAGTGCTACGAGGGCATCGACGCGTCGCAGGCCCTGTACGACTGGGACTTCCCGCGCCAGCTGCTGCACCTGCGGGCCGCCGAAGCCGCCGGGATCAGCGACGCGGAGCGGCTGGAGAGCGAGCTGTACAGCAGGCGCTTCCTCATCGCGCGCCCGCTTCTGCAGGCGCTCGAGACGCAGCCTTCGGTCCTGCTCGTCGACGAAGTCGACCGGGCCGACGACGAGTTCGAGGCGTTCCTCCTGGAGCTGCTGTCCGAGTACAGCGTCACCGTTCCCGAACTGGGCACCCTGCGGGCGGCGTCGCCGCCCGTGGTGGTCCTCACCTCCAACCGCACGCGCGAGGTGCACGACGCCCTGAAACGGCGCTGCCTGTACCACTGGTTCGACCACCCCGGCTTCGAACGCGAACTCGCGATCGTCCGCAGACGCCAGCCCCAGGTGACCGAACGGCTCGCCGCGCAGGTCACCACCGTCGTACAGACCCTGCGCACAAAGGAGTTGCTCAAGCCGCCCGGGGTGGCCGAGACCATCGACTGGGCCGAGGCCCTGGACGCACTCGGCGCGACCGAGCTCGACGCGGAGCTGGCCGTCACCACCCTCGGCTCGGTGCTGAAGTACCGCGAGGACGCCGAACGGGCCCGTTCCCTGGACCTGTCCGCGATCCTCGCGGCCCGGGGAGCGTGAGCACCGTGCCCCCGGCCCCTCTGTCCCCGGCGCCCGCGGTGGACGCGACCGCGGTCCTCGTCGGCTTCGCCCGGGCACTGCGGGCGGCCGGGGTGGCTGCGGGACCGGACCGGGTGCAGAGTTTCCTGGCAGCGCTCGCGCATCTCGGGTCCGAAAGGCGCTCCGACGTCTACTGGGCCGGCCGGCTCACCCTCTGCGGCAGCCAGGACGACCTCGAACGCTACGACCGTGTCTTCGCCGCCTACTTCACGCCGAAGCCGCCCGTCGGCGACCGGACGCGCAGAGCGCCGGACCCGAGGCCCGCGCTCCACCTGGTGACCGCCGAGGCCGCCATGCCTGCCGGGCCGGAGGAAGAGGACGGTACGGCCCGGCCCGCCGCGGCCCTGGCCAGTTCCGCCGAAGTCCTGCGCCACCGGGACATGGCCGAGCTGTCCGCGGCCGAGCGGGCCCAACTGCGGCGGCTGCTCGCGGCGTTCGCGCTGAGCGGTGAGCCGCGCCGCACGCCACGGCTTCGCCCGGCCCGGCGCGGCGGCGTCGATCCGCGCCGCACCGTACGAGAGCTGCTGCACCGCGGCGGGGAACCGGCCAGGCTGCGCTACCGGGCACCCGCCACCAAGCCCCGCCGGGTCGTGCTGCTGCTGGACGTCAGCGGCTCGATGGACCCGTACGCGAGCGCCCTGCTCCGCTTCGCGCACGCCGCCGCGCAGGCGTGGCCGACCACCCGTACCCCGACCGAGGTATTCACGATCGGCACCCGGCTGACCCGCGTGACCCGTGAGTTGGCGCACCGCGACCCCGACACGGCGCTGGCCGCCGTCGCCTCCGCGGTGCCCGACTGGAGCGGAGGCACCCGGCTCGGCGAGATGCTCCGCGCCTTCCTCGACCGCTGGGGGCAGCGTGGCACGGCCCGCGGAGCGGTGGTCGTGGTGCTCTCCGACGGATGGGAGCGCGGCGATCCGGAACTGCTGGCGGCCCAGATGCGGCGGCTGCACCGACTGGCGCACCGCGTGGTGTGGGCCAACCCGCGCAAGGCGCGTCCGGGATATGCCCCGCTCGCGGCCGGAATGGCGGCGGCGCTGCCCAGCGTGGACGCGTTCGTCGAGGGACACAGCCTGGCGGCCCTGGAGCGCCTGGCGGCCGTGGTGAGAGGTGCGAGCGATGCGTGAGATTCTCCCTGTGCTGAGCCGGTGGTACGCGGCCGGAACCCCCTTCGGGCTCGCCACTGTTGTCGCGGTGAGCCGCAGTGCGCCACGCGGTCCCGGAGCCGCGATGGCGGTGGGCCCGGACGACGAGGTGGTGGGCAGCGTCTCCGGCGGCTGCGTGGAGGGCGCGGTCTTCGAACTGGCTCAGGAGGTCGTTGAGACCGGTGAGGCCCGGCTGCAGACCTTCGGCTACAGCGACGAGGACGCGTTTGCCGTCGGCCTCACCTGCGGCGGGGAGATCACGCTTCTCGTACGCTGCGTATCGCCCGAAACGGACGCCTCGTTCGGGCAGGTCGCCGCATCGGTCGCCGAGCATCACCCGGTGGTGGCGGCCACCGTGACCGACGGTCCGGCCACGCGCGGGTCCGCGCTCGCCGTGTGGCCGGACACCGTGTCCGGCTCGCTCGGGTCGGAGGGTCTGGACGTGGCCGTCACCGCGGACGCGCGCGGGGAGCTGGCACAGGGCGCGACCGGGCTTCGGCACTACGGCCCGCACGGGGAGCGGCGCGAGGACGACGTCACCGTGTTCCTGCAGTCCTTCGCCCCGCCACCGCGGATGCTGGTCTTCGGCGCGATCGACTTCGCCGCCGCGGTCGCCCGGATCGGCGCGTTCCTCGGCTACCGGGTCACCGTGTGCGACGCGCGCCCGGCATTCGCCGACCCCCGCAGATTCCCGGACGGGGCCGAGGTGGTCGTCGAATGGCCGCACCGGTATCTGAGCGGGACCGAGGTGGACGACCGGACCGTGATGTGCGTGCTCACCCACGACCCGAAGTTCGACGTCCCGCTGCTCGAAGTGGCGCTGCGCTCCCCGGCGGCGTACATCGGCGTGATGGGCAGCCGCCGCACCCACGACGACCGTCTGAAGCGGCTGCGCGAGCAGGGACTGGACGAGGCGGAACTGGCGCGGCTGCGCTCGCCCATCGGCCTCGATCTCGGCGCCCGTACGCCCGAGGAGGTCGCCGTCTCCATCGCGGCGGAGATCGTGGCGCTGCGCTGGGGCGGCAGTGGCACCCCGCTCGCGGACACGGCAGGAGCGATCCACCATCCGCATCTGAAGCCGGTGTGAGGAGCAGAGCATGGAACTGCAGCACGCGTTCACCGTCCCTGTCCCGGTCGACGAGGCATGGCGGGTCCTCCTCGACATCGAGCGGGTCGCCCCTTGCATGCCCGGCGCCACTGTCGAGAACTTCGACGGCGAGACGATCGAGGGAGCCGTGAAGGTGCGCGTCGGCCCCGTCACCGTGACCTACCGGGGCACCGCCACCTTCCAGGAGAAGGACGAGTCGGCGCACCGGATCGTCCTCGCCGCCAAGGGCAAGGAAGTCCGCGGACAGGGCACGGCAAGCGCCACGGTGACCGGAACGCTGGCCGATCGCGACGGAGCGACCGCCGTCGTCGTCGTGACCGATCTGACGATCACCGGACGGCCGGCCCAGTTCGGCCGCGGGGTCATGGCCGAAGTGGGCAACAAGCTCATCGGCCGGTTCGCGGACTGTCTGGCCCAGCAGTTGGCCGGACCCGAACCGGCCGGGGGCGCGCCCGCCGGCACACCGCAGCGAGCCGACGCGAGGACCGAAGGCGAACAGGCCGCCGAAGCCGCCGTGGTCGCGGGCGCCGGAAACCGTGAGGCCGAGCCGATCGATCTCCTGCGTACGGCGGGCTTCCCGGTCGCCAAGCGCGCGGCGGGAGTCCTTCTTGCGGCGGCCCTCGCCGTACTGGCCGTCATCCTCATCCGCAGGAAATGCTGACCGATCCGCGGGAAACGGTGTGGTGACCGCGTGGACCTCGCTGGCACGTACCGGGTAGTAATCAACCCCAGGAATGCGCCACCGATTCGGAGTTCACATATGACTGCTGATGCCACGCCCGACGCGAGTGAGTTGCCCGAGGCCTTCTATCGGAGTCTCGGCCAGGGCCGATACGAGAGCACAACCGCCACCGCGGGGCCGTGGAGCCCGAAGACGCAGCATGCCGGGCCCCCGTCCGCGCTGCTGGGCCGGGCCATGGGGCGGCACACGCCCCGAGAGGGCTTCCGGATCGCGCGCATCACGCTGGAGCTGCCCCGTCCGGTGCCCGTGGCCGAGCTGAAGGTCGATGTACGGACGGTGCGTTCGGGCGGGCGCGTCGAACTCCTCGAAGGCGAGATCACGTCCGACGGGCAGCCGGTCCTGCTGGCGCGGGCCTGGCGGATGATCGCCAGTCCGGCTGACACCCCCTCGTTGCGCCCCGAACCCAGCCCTCCTGCGTTGCCCGGGCCGCAGCCGCCGCGGACCATGAAAGGTGCTCACCTCGACGGTTATGTCTCCGCCATGGAGTGGCGATTCGAACCGGGGCAAGGATTCGACACGCCCGGCCCCGGGACGGTGTGGGCGCGGCAGCGCATCCCGCTGGTGGCCGGCGAGGAGGACACTCCGCTGACCCGGGCGCTCACCCTGGCGGACAGCAACTGGGCGGTCGGCTTCGAACTCGACCACCACCGGCGGCTCGTGATCAATACGGACGTCACGCTCGCCCTGCACCGCGAGCCGGTCGGCGAATGGCTCTGCGTGCGCTCGGCGACGGCGGCAAGCCCTGGCGGATCCGGGCTGGCCGTGGGACAGCTCGATGACAGCGCCGGCGACTGCGGCCGCATCCTGCAGACTCTGCTCGTCACCGAACGCTGATCCCGAAGGTAGGCTGATCCCGAAGTTGCCTGCCAGGGCCGCGTGTTGAAGATGTGACGCAGTTCATTGCCGGGGTTCCGGTGAATCTTGGCTTCGGCCGCGATGTGTGTGGGATCGTCGGGCCGGTTGTTACTCGCGGGTACTCGCGAGTCCCTTCCTGTTGCGCGTATCCCCCAACACACGCTCCGAGGATTCCCACGTGCGTAAGCAGTCCGCCAGACATGCCCTTCTTGCTGCTCTGGCCACCATCTCCCTGTTCGCCTCCGGGTGTTCGGCCGGCACCGGGGACTCGTCCCCGGCCGCCGCCGGCGCCGAAGGGCCGGTTCCCACCGGCGCCGTGACCCCCGACCCCGGCCCCTCGCGGCAGCTCGACGTGTCCGCCGCCCCCCAGGGGAAGCCGACCGCCGTCGCCCGCGCGGGCGGAGGCGGGGCGAAGAAGTCACCGCTCAAGGTCGCCTCGTACGACCGCGGCAGTCGACGTGCCGTCATATCCACTGCGAAGAAGTCGCCTTCGACGACCGCTCCGGAGAAGTCGCCTTCGACCGCACCGGCCGACGAAACCCCGGCCGTCGGGGACATCATCGCCAGCGGGCCCGCGCCCGGCGCCCCCGACGGGCTGCTCGCCAAGGTCACCGGCGTCGCCGGAAAGACCGAGAAGGGCACCGAGGTCAGGACCGAGCCGTCGACGCTCGGCGCACTGCTCGGTGATGACAAGGCCGACGGGACCGTGCCCGTCGACCCGGCGAGCGTCGGCGTCGAACCGCTGGTCAAGGGAGTGAAGGTCTCCTGGGCCAAGACCGGGAACATTCATGTGGGTCCCCAGGGCGCGAAGGTGCCCCTGGGAAGCCTGCGGCTCGATGTCGGGGCCTCGGTCCCGCTCCCGGTCACCGAGGGCGCTCCCGTGTCGGGCGCGGCGTCGGTCTCGGGCTTTGTGCAGCTCGCCCCCGAGGTCGAGTTCTCGTACGACGGGTCCTCCGCCTTCACCCCGGACTCCGCCTTCATCGGTCTCACCGGTGACTGGACGTCCCAGTGGGAGCTGAAGGGCAAGGCGAGTGCGGGCGGCAAGCCGGTGCGGATTCCCTTCGCCAAGCTGCACGCCGATCCCGTGATCCAGGTCGGGCCCGTGCCGGTCGTGGTGAACCTCGACCTCACGGCCTATGTCCAGGTGGCCGGCGACGGCACCGTCACCGTCGAGGTCAAGCAGGACCTCAAGGGCGGCTTCCGGATCGGCGGCAGCTACACGAAGGCGGGCGGCTGGAAGCCGGTCAGCACCTCCGACATCACCGGCACTCCGGTGCGGGCAAAGGCGACAGCGGCCGGTCAGGTGAAGGCGGCCCTCGGCGCCGAGGCGTCGGTCGGTCTGTACGGCGCGGTCGGCGTCACCGCGGATCTCGCTCCGTACGTACGCGGCGAGGTCAGTGCCTCGGCGACGCCCGGGTCCGTCGTGGGAGCCTGGAAGATATACGGCGGCGTGGACCTGGCGGGGTGGCTGCAACTTCAGCTCTCCATCTTCGGCACGCCCATCTTCGAACACCGCATCCCGCTGGGTGCGTTGCACAAGGAGTGGACGCTGGCACAGGGCAAGGGCGCCCTCGTCTGACCCACGCCCCACGGACGGCCCGGCGGGATCAGCCTCCCGCCGGGCCGTCCGCGGATTCCGCCGCCGCGCGGTGGCCCGGCCAGGCATTCAGGGCGGTCGCCAGCTGCGCGCGCGAACGGACGTCCAGCTTCTGGTAGATGCGGGTCAGACGCGCCTCGACCGTCTTCACACTGAGGTACAGCTTGGCCGCCGCCTCCTGGTTGCTCGCCCCCTCGCGGACCAGCAGCGCGAGGCGCAGCTCCGCCTCCGTGAGGGAGGCGGGGGCGCCACCGCGGGCCGTGTCGGGCTCGGTCGCCCGCGACGACCCGGTCTCCGCGGCCAGCGCCAGCCAGGGGGACGCTCCCGCCCGTTCGAAGACCGCGGCCGCGGAATGGAGCGCGTTCTGAGCGGCCGACCGCCGCCGGCGGCGGCGCTCGACCCGCGCGAGTGCGATCAGCGCCCGGCCGCGCTCAAGGGGCAGGCCCGCCATGTCGAAGCGGTCGGCGGTCTGGGTGAGCAGGCTTGCCGCCTCCTCTGCTTTGCCGCTCGCGGCCAGGTACAGCGCGTACGCCCGGTCACAGCCGAGCAGCACCGTCGTACGGCCCAGGCGCTCGGCCACCGGCCGTACTTCGCCGAGCAGGCTCGCGGCCTCCTCCGGTGCGTCGTTCGCCAGCAGGGCCTCGGCCAGCTCCTCGTGCCAGCGCAGCATGGACGGGTCCATGGTCGACTGGGCGTGTTCGGCGGCCTGGACCCGGCGCAGGGTCTCCAGGGCGTCGGCCACATCGCCGGCGACGAGCTGAACCCGGCCCAGTGCGTACAGACTGCGGGAGAGAAAGACGTGGTCGCACTCCTCCTCGGAGGCCTGGACGCTGCGTCGGGCGTAGCTGGCGGCGCGGGCGAAGCTGCCGCCCGCCGTCTCCGCGAGAGCCAGCGTGTACCAGGCGGGACCCGGCGAGAGACCGGCCTCCAGCGTCAGCGCGAGGGCCCTTCCTGCGTGCGCGAGCGCCGCCGCGCACTGGCCCTGCCGGGCCTCGACGGCCGCGAGCGTATGGAACAGCTCGATGGCGTCCTCCACCGGGCCCCGGCGCTCCACCAGCGGCAGCAGGGCGTTGAGCTGGTCGCGGGCGTCGGTGAGACGGTCGTCGAACAAGGCATGGCGGATCGTCAGTATCTGTGCGGCGTTACGGATTCCGAGCGGGCGCTCGAACACCTCCAGGGCTCGCGCCTCCGCGAGAATCCGCTCCGCGTCCGGCGAGCCGAGGACCCGTTCCATCCGCGCCTGCACGGTCAGCGCCCTGGCCGCCGTCTTGCGGTCGCCCACCGATCCGGCGAGCGCGGCGGAGTCGACGGCCGCGGCCCGCGAACGTACGGGATCGCCGTCCGCCAGCACGTACTTCACCGCCAGCCGCAGCTGCACGGCAGCCCGCAGCGCCGTGTCGCCCTCGGAGTCCTCCATCGCGTGTACGTAGATCTCGTCGAGGTCACTCAGCCCCTGCCCGGCCGTGTCCAGCACCGCGAGCCGCGCGCGGACCCGGTCGGCCGGCGCGGCGTCGCGGGCGAGGAGATCGGTCGCGGCACGCATCGCCAGATCCGCGCGGGCCGCGCGGGCCGCCTCCTCGGCAGCGTCGACGAGCCGGGTGATCCGCTGCGCACCGAGCCCGACGGGGGTGGACTCGGCCGCGAGCAGGGCGAGTTCGGCGGCCAGCGCGCTGTTTCCGCGGCGCCGCGCCGTCTCGGCCGCCGCCGTGACCTCCGCCGCAAGCCCTTCGTCGGGGATGTCCGTGGCCAGAGCCCGGTGCCGTACCGCCTCGACGGGGTCGTCCACGACTCGAGCGAGCGCCGCGTGGCCGTCGCTGCGCTCGGTCCAGCAGGCGTCGTGCACCAAAGTGGACGGCAGCACCCCGGCGGTGAAGGCGACCCTGCCGTCCTCCTTGAGAGAGATCAGATTGGCCCGCTCGGCGGCGGCGAGGTCGGCCTCGGCGGTGAGGCGGCCCGCGCGGCGGATCAGTGACGCCGTCGGCCGCAGCGCCAGCGCGGACAGCAGGAGCGTGCCGCGCACGGCGGGGGAGGCGGCCCCCAGCAGCTGCCGGGCGAGATCGCGCGCACGGCCGGAAAGGGACAGCGTCTCGGCGTGGTGCACCGGCGTGCGCGCGTCGGCGAGGGACCGGCCGACGGCGAGCGCGAGCCGTGGATTGCCGCCGCTGGCCCGGTGGATGCGCCCGGCCATCCGGGACGGCAGCCGGTGGTGGATGAGGAGTTCGGCGATCTCGTCGGCGTGCAGCGGTGACACGAACAGGACATCGGCCTCGGAGGGCACCCACAGGGGTTCAGGGCCCGCCATGTCCGGCTGCGGCACAGCGGCCCCTGCCGGGTCGGACCCGTACGCCGCCGGGGTCTCGACGGCGATGACCCGCAGCGCGGCGGGGGCCAGATGCAGGGCGAAGCGCAGCAGGTCGGCGCTGTCGGCGTCGATGCGCTGGACACCGTCGACGACCAGCAGGACGGGGCCGTGCGCGGCAAGGGTCCGCAGGATCTGGGCGAGGGCCAGACGAAGCGCGATGGGATCCCAGCCGCCGTCGGGGATGGGCGCTTCGCGGCACAGCATGGCGACGGCGGTCCGCTGCGGACCGGGCAGCTCTTCGAGGATGTCGAAGCCGCCCGGACTGTCGGGAGCTGCGGGGCCGTGCGTCCCGGGCACGGGCCAGGACACGCTCGCCGATATGGAGGCGACGAGGGCTGCGGCTGCGGCGCCCGGTATGTCCCGGTCGGCGGGGAGCGTGGCGAGCCACAGCACTCGTTCGCCGCGGGACTCCGCGCGGGCGGCGGTGGCCAGGGCGACCTCCGTCTTGCCGACCCCGGCAGGGCCGGTGAGCAGGGCGCGCCCGCGGGTGTTCAGGACCCGTTCGAGCCGGGCGAGGAGCTCCACCCGCCCGACCGGCGCAGGCCGGTACGCCGCTGTTGTCACGTGCCCACCACCACCTTCCGGCGTGCGCGGACCCCCTGCCCACGTGTGCAGAGAATACGAACCAAGCCCGCACAGTCCAGGCCCGGTGTCCGGCATGCGGACAACGGGCCTCGGACAGGCGGCGGGGCGCGCCCGCGGTGAGCTACCGCGGACGCGCCCCTGACCAGCGATGATGCAGTAATTCGGGGTGGTTCAGAAGGTGAGGCTCCAGCTGTCGATGTAGCCGGTGTCACCCGATGCCACATCGCGGACCTGGAGCTTCCAGGTGCCGTTGGCGACCTCGCTGGAAGCGTCGACCGTGTACGTCGCGAGGACGTTGTCGGCGCTGTCCGAGCCCGAAGAGGCCTTCAGGTTGCGCACGGTCCCGTCCGGGGCGATCAGGTCGATGACCAGGTCGCCGCGCCAGGTGTGCTTGATGTCCACGGCGACCTTGAGGGCGGCCGGGGCGTTGCCCGTGCGGCCGGTGACCGCGATCGACGAGGTGGAGGTCGAGTTGTCCGAGATCGACACGTCCGTCGCGTTGGTGAAGGTCGTGCCGCCGGTGGTGCCGGTGACCGCGTTCACGGTCTTGGTGCCGTCGGCGATACCGGTACCGCAGCCTCCGGTGCACGTACCCGGCAGCGGCCTGGCGTTGCTCTTGATCGCGGCCTCGATCTCGGCCGGGGTGAGAGTGCTCTTGGCCGACTTCAGCAGCGCGGCGAGCCCGGCGATGTGCGGGGCGGCCATCGAAGTGCCCTGGTAGGGCTTGTAGTTCTCCGTCGACTGGGTGGTCGCGCCGGAGTTCAGCGTCGAGAGGATGCCGTTCTCGGGGGTGGTGACGGTGCCGGGCGTGTCGGTGGCGCGGCGGGTCTCACCGCCGGGCGCGGCGACGTCGACGATGCTTCCGTAGTTCGAGTAGAACGAACGGTTGCCCTCACGGCTGGTGGACGCCACGTTGATGATGTTGGCGCAGTTCGCGGGGGTGAACCCGGAGGCGTTGGCGTTGCTGTTGCCGGCCGCGACGACCACCGTGGTGCCGCGCGAGACGGCGCCGTTGATGGCGTTCTGGTAGACGCTGGGGCAGGTGGAGCTGGCGCCGCCGAGGCTCATGTTGATGACCTTGGCGGGCGTCGGGTTCGCCGGGACGCCGGGGACGGTGCCGCCGGACGCCCAGGTGATGGCGTCGGCGATGTCGGCCGATGAGCCGCCGCACTTGCCGAGCACCCGGACGGGCTGGATCTTCGCGTTGTACGCGATGCCCGCAACGCCCTTGCTGTTGCCCGTCGTTGCGGCAATGGTGCCCGCGACGTGGGTGCCGTGCCAGGAGGAGTTGCTCGCCTTGGAGCCGGTGCCGCACTCGCCGTCCGTGGCGTTCCAGTCGCCCTCGTCCTTGGCGTCGCTGTCGCGGCCGCTGCCGTCGCGGGCGTCCGCGGAGGTGGAGATGAAGTCGTAGCCGGAGATGACATTGGCGGCGAGGTCCGTGTGGGCCGCGTAGCCGGTGTCGATCACGGCGACGTTGACACCGCTGCCGGTGGACTTGTCCCAGGCGCCGGGCACATTCATGCCACCGGTGGCCTCGAACAGGTCCCACTGCTTGGTGTACTCGGTGTCGTTCGGGGTGACCGCCATCGCGTAGGCACGGATGTCGGGCTCCACGGACGCGACCGAGGAGTCGGCGCGGAAGGCGGCCATGACCTCGGCGACGTCCTGCTTGGACGTCTCGCCCCCGAGGTCGATCAGGGCGGCGCCGCCGGCGAGCCTGCGCTCGAACGACAGGCTCTCGCCGGTTTCGGCGCCCTTGGCCGTCGCGTCGGTCTTGGCCGCCGCGTTGGAGCCGGCCTCGGCCGTCTTGGCCTTGTAGGTGACGATGACCTTCTCGACCGGTGCGGTCGGCAGTGAGGTCATCGCCTGGGCGGCCGGAGCCGGCTTCGGCGAGGGTGACGGGGTGGCGGCGAGTGCTACGGACGACGTCGCGGCGACGGCGGCGATCGTCGCGCTCGCGGCCACGACGGATATGAGTCTCCGTCTGGAACCGTTCAAGGTGTTCCCTTTCCACTGACGGTGCGGAGCGCGGGCGGCGGCGCGGGAACCACGGTTCGCTGTGGGGGTGCGATCCGTGGTGCCCTTGGGTCGGGTGTGCCCGTGCGCCGCCGCCCGTGCGACGGCCCCTGGTCAAGGGCCGCCACCGGCCGGAAACCCATGATTTACATGCACCTGACACTTAAGGGTCAGAAGATGAGATCCGCCGGTGCGGCAGACAGTAGGGAACGCGGAGATGAACTCGATACGGGGAAAACCCTTGTCACCCCCGGTGGGGGTCACGGGGAGGGTCGGGGCGAGGCCGGGACGCGGCTCCGGGGCTGACGGTCCGTCGGGCCATGTGGGGCGATAACGCCACACTTCGCACGCCGTGCGCGCGGCAGGGTGTCATGGCGCGCGGAACGGCGAATTGTCAGTGACGGCTGGCATGCTGAAGCCGACCGACACATCCGACATCCACCCCGCACCCGCGGGAGGAGAATTGCGATGCTGACCACCACATATGTCCCGGGCGCTCCGAACTGGATCGACCTGGGAAGTCCTGACGTCGACGCGGCCGCCGCCTTCTATGGAGCCGTGTTCGGCTGGCAGCTGCAGAGTCTGGGACCGGATGCCGGGGGGTACGGCTTCTTCCAGGTGAACGGGAAGACGGTCGCGGCGATTGGCCCGCTCACGGAAGAGGGCGCGTCCTCCGCGTGGACCCCGTACTTCCTGACGCCCGACGCGGACGCCACCGCAAAGGCCGTCGAACAGGCCGGCGGCACCGTCCGTGTCCCGCCCGGGGATGTCTTCACCGAGGGCCGGATGGCGGCGTTCACCGACCCGACCGGCGCGGAGTTCGCGGTCTGGCAGCCCGGCGAAACCAAGGGCCTGGGCGCGGTCGCCGATGTGAACACCCTGTCCTGGACGGAGCTGTACACGACGGACGCGACCTCGGCGAAGGGCTTCTACCGCTCAGTGTTCTCGTGGGACTACGAGGACATGCCCTTCGCGGGCATCACCTACAGCGTCGTCTCCCCGTCGGGCGGCGGCCAGGAGGCCACACAGGGCGGGATCATGCAGCTCCCGAAGGAGAACCTCGAAGCGGGCTCCCGCTCGGAGTGGCACCCGTACTTCGAAGTGTCCGACGTCGACGCCACCTTCGCCAAGGCCACGGAGCACGGGGCCACGACGCTCATCCCGCCGATGGACGCGGAGGGCGTGGGCCGCCTGGCGATGTTCATGGACCCCTTCGGCGCAGCTTTGGCGATCATCCGCAGCGCGGCCGCCTGACCCGCCGGGCTCACCGCGCGGCCCCGACCGGGTGAGGCGGTGCCGCCCGGTGAGCCGTGCGAGCCCTACGGCGCGGGCTGTCTGCCGCCGACGGCGGCGAGCACGGGGCCGACGCTGTCCTCCGCGCCGAGCTGTGCGGCCAGAGCTCGGGCGCGGTGCCCGTACGCAGGGTCGGTGGTGGCCCTGACCAGCGCCGTGGTGAGCGCGGCCGCGGTGAGGCGGCGCAGCGGGGCCGGGCCGGGTGAGACGCCGAGCGAGGCCAGGCGGGCGGCCCAGAACGCCTCGTCGAACTGGATGGGGACGGGCACGGCGGGGACACCGGCGCGCAGGCCCGCAGCGGTGGTTCCGGCGCCCGCGTGGTGGACCACTGCCGCCATCCTGGGGAACAGGGCGCTGTGCGGAACCTCGTCGACGGTGAGCATGTCCGCACCGTCGGCGTGCAGTCCGCTCCAGCCGGACTGGATCACTCCGCGCAGGCCGGCGCCCGCAGTGCGCGTACGACCGTCGCGCTGACCCGGTCGGGGTCGGGCACGGTCGCGCTGCCCAGGCCGACGAAGACAGGGGGCGGGCCGGAAGCGAGGAAGTCGCCAAGAGCGGACGGGAGTTGCGCGGTGGCCGGATCGTGGGGCCACCAGTAGCCGGCGATGCGCAGACCCAGGCGCCAGTATGGCGGGGGGCCGCGGGCACGGCTCCCGCAGCGCGCGCCGAAGCCCCGCCCAGGTTCAGACGAAGTTGACGTCGGCTCGGTGCAGCAGAGGGTCGTCGACCATCTGGAAGAGGGGCACGGCGTAGTTGCCGAAGCCGTAGCGGCCGCCGAAATGCAGGCCGAGGACGCGGTGATCGGTGAGGTCGAAGACGGGGGAGCCGCTGTTGCCGCCCAGTGTGGAGCAGTCATGCATCATCACGGTCTGCTCGGGCCGGAGCTCCGTGGTGGTGCCGGGCTGAAGACGTTTGACGTTGTAGATGTCCATGAAGATTCTGCGCATCGACTCCGGTTCGTTGCGACGGCCGTCGTACGCCGGATAACCGACGCAGTACACCGGACGTCCGGGCAGATCCGCGGGCGCGTCGGCGGCGACCGCGAGCGGGGTCGGCAGCGTGGTGCCACCCGCGGCGGGGGCGACGCGCAGCAGCGCCATGTCGACGTCCGGGTGGATGCCGATCACCTCGGTGATCTCGTACGCCGGTTCGCTGATCGCCGGGAGCGCTCCGTACTCCTCCGCCACGTCGATCCGGGCGCTCATGCCCTGCTGGAACGTCCAGCCGGTGCCGTCACCGCGCGCGAACTCAGCCGCCACATGACGGTTCGTCATCACGGTATCCGGGCCGACGAGGAAGGCCGTGCCGATCCAGTCGAGGCTGGCGTGTCCGGAGACCTCGACCCGGCCGACGCGCGCGATCGACTCGCGGATCTCTGCCCGATGCCCGTCCAGGACCGCCCAGTCGCCGTCCTGCGGGGCGAAGTCCTGGTTCTGGACGAGGATGGCGGGTCTGCCCTCCAGCAGGACGATCGCCTCCATACCGAAGGACTCGTCGTCGCTGATCTCGTCCTCGCGCCCCTCGGCGAGCTTCTCCAGACCGTCTGCGCCCGCCGACAGGACGCGGTCCCGTTCCTGCTGGGCGAACTGGGATATCTGCCCGGAGGGCTGCTCTTCGGCGGGGAGTTCCTCCGAGGACTCGGGGACTTCCTGCCACAGTCCCTCCCGTACGCGCTGCGCGACCTCGCGCAGATCGGTGAAGACCTGCTCGGGACCGGTCGCCACCGGTGATCTGCTCCGGCTGCCCATATCGCCCTCCTCAGTCTCCTCAGCGGTGTTGTTCAGTCGTGTTGTGCCTTCTCGATCTCGGCATGGATTTCGGGGCTCTTCGCCTGCAGGTGGCGCATGATGGTGTCCATCTGTGTGCCGACGTTGACGAAAGCCGTCGTCCTGCCCTGGAACATCACGTCCTCCACCCGCCGCGTGCCCCGGTGGAGTGCCACCACCTTCCAGTCGTCGGTGAACACGGGCGATCCGGAGGAGCCGCCTCGGGTGTCGGTGAAGTAGCGCACGTCGCTCCCGTCGGCCGCGTAGACGAGGTTGTTGCGCAGCGCGACCCGCTTCGGCTGTCCGCCCGGGTGCTGAATGATGTTGACGGCCACGACGTCGCCCTTGGCGACCGACAGCGGTTGCTCCGCCAGCTTCAGCGACGGCCGGGAGGGCTCGGCGCTCAGCCGTACGATCGCGTAGTCGAGTTCCGGGTCCGCGGCGACGAGTTCGCTGACGGTGGCCTCCTCGGTCTCCACGTCGTCCGTGTCGTAGTCGAAGCGCGCCCGCGCGTGTTGTGCCTGCAGGCGCAGGTCTTCGGCATCGGCCCGGGGCCGTCCGGAGCCGGTGCCGGACCGGGCGTTGACCACATGGTGGTTGGTGATGAGGAGGTCCGGGGCGATGAGCCATCCCGTGCCGGAGTGCGGGAAACCGTTGGGCTGTAGCGGGGCCCCTCCCTGAAAGGGGGGAACCTTGATACGCGCGACCGCCGTGCCCGCCAGGTCGCCGCCCCGCAGGAAGTCGAAGGGGACCGTGTCGTCGCGGTGGACGATCTCCTCCTTGATCTCCCGGATGTCCGGGGCGGGCATGCCCGCCATGATGTCCGGCTCGCCTCCCGCGCTGCGCGCCACATCGTCCAGGGTGCGCTGCAGGAGGGCGAGCGGTTCGGCTTCGGTCGTCTGGGCGATGGCGTTGCGGAGCCAGATCTCCAGCGGTACGGAACCGTCGACGAGCCGCTCGACACGGTTCATCTCGTTGAGGTCCGAGTGCAGTTGCCGCCCGGGCGCCGGAAGCATCGGCAGCGTGCCCCGGTACTTGGGCATGATCCCGTCGAACAGCAGCGGCCGGACCATCGGGTCGGCCAGCCCGGTCTCCAGGGCGGCGTCGCGCACCTGGACGATCTCGTCCGCCGAGAGATATGCGTTCATGACCGACCAGGCCGCGGGGGGCCGTTCCCTTCGCTCGCGTTGTTCCGCTCCGCCGTGCGGTCCGTGGAACTCGGCGGAAGCCCGGTCGCGCCCACCTCCATGGCGGCGGCCACCCCGGCCACGATCTCACCGCTCGCGTCGGGCAGGGCCAGCAGTCGCTGGGTGAGTGTGTCGAGGGTGCCGCGGTCGCGTGCCAGGCGCAGGATTTCGGTGGTGCTGGTGGGGCCGGTCCCCGCGTGCGGCTCGTCCGGGTCCGCGGCATCGCCGAGGATGTCCATCAGCGCACCGAGCAGTCGTGGCTGGCGGGCGGCCGCACGGCGCATGGCCGCCCCAAGGGTCTCCAGCGCCTCGTCGTCCCCGGGCAACCCGACGACGTCCAGCGCGTGTTCGAGCGCGTTGGGGTCCTGCGGGTAGATCTGCGAGGCGACGGCGCGTACGAGTGCGGGCTGGTCGGCGAGTACGGCGTCGGGCAGGCGCCGCAGCCCCTCGGAGAGCCGGCTGTCGGCTTCCCGATCGGGGACGTCGGCACCCGCGGCGAGCCGGGCCCGGGCCAGCAGCGCTCCCATCGCTTCGAGATCCTGCCCGAGGTCCACCGCGATGTCCTCCGCCGCCCGCAGGTCGCCGCCCGCGCTCTCCACGTCGCCCGCCTCCTCCGCGAGGCGGGCGGACAGCAGGAGCAGTTCCAGTTGTCTCTCGGCGCATCCCGCGCCGGCCGTGGCGCTGACGGCCTGCGAGACCGTCCCCCGAGCCTCCGCCCCCCGTCCGAGTCTGCTCAGTGTCTCGGCCAGCAGGGAGTGCAGGGGGCTGCACGGTGTCCACGGCCGGCGTTCGCCGAGCCGGACGAGCGCCGCCTCGGGGAAGCCCTGCGCCAGCAGGTCCTCGACCTCACGAGCGGCGATCCGCTCCCAGTCCTCCTGGTCGGCGCCCTCGAGGACATGGTCGGAGGCTCCGCCTCCGAGCCTGGCCGTGAGCAGGCCCGCGGACCTGGGGGTCATGTCCTGCTGCGCCCCGACGAGGAAACGCTCGACGCCGGGCAGCCACCGCTCCTCCACCGAACGCGGGTTCTCTTCGAGGCGCAGCCGGTGATAGATCTCCTCGGCGCGCGCCTCCAGGCCCTCGCGTGCGGCGTAGTACGCGACGGCCCGCCGCTCGATCGTCCGCATCACGTCGGTGCGGTCACTGCCCGGCAGGCGCAGCATGATGGCGCGGACATCGCCGCGGTGCCGTACGGCACCGGGGCCGGCCGGTTCGACGAGGTCGAGGCGCGAGAGTTCGTCGAAGAGGAGCTGGGCGTCGTCGAGGCTCTCCACGGGCAGTCCGCAGGGCTCGGCCAGGACATCCTTGATGATCTCGGGAGTGATGATCCGGAGCACCAGGCCCGGATGGGCGAGACGGCGTACGTCCTGGTTCGCGATGTGGTTGAGGATGCGGTCGTACAGGATGCCCTGGATGAGCATCCGGTCGATGCGGCGGGTGAACTGCCGGCGCCGGGCGGGCATGCTGCTGATCAGGTCGCCCATCGACTCGGCTTCGCCTCCCGCGAGGGTGACGGCCCGGGCGGCGAGTTTCAGGCTGAGGGGGTGACCGCCCACACGGTCGGCCCACATCCCCGCCATCTCCCGGTCCGTGACTCCGCAGGCCGTCAGAAGGCTGATGGCGGCCTCCCGGTCGAGTTCGTGGAGTTCGATGTCCTGCGGTGTCACGGTCCGTGCCGGATGGTCGACGGGCGCACGCCCGGAGACGACGACACGCAGCCCCGGATAGACGCTCTGGAACGTGACGCACATACGCCAGAGCCTGCCCATCACGGGTGAACCCCGGTACTGGGCTTCCTCGAACGAGTCGATGACGAGGACGAAGGGCGGGTTCTTCTGGCCCGCCGCCTCCACCACCCGGATCAGCAGGTCCGCGGTACGCCGGATGAGGTCGGTATCGCGTTCTGTGGCCTGGAGCTGGAACTCCTGGGACGAACTGCGGCCCAGGACAGTCCTGGTGGTGGCGAGTTCGTGCAGCTGCGTCACCCGGTCCTGTCCCTCCCGCTGACCGCGTGCCGTCTGCTGACACTCGTACGCCAGTGCCTCCAGCTCGTCACGGTGAGCGGGGTACTGGATGCCGAGCTGCCGCGCGGACTCGGCGATGAGCGTGACCGGTTCGTGGATCGAGAGTGTGGGCCGCTCGAAGTCGATGTACGCGAAGGGGAAGCTGCTCTCGCGTTCGTGGATGCTGTCGAGGAGGAACTTGGCGAGCAGGGTGCTCTTGCCCATGCCGCCGGGTCCATGGATGACCAGTGGGGGGACGGGCGTGGCGGAGTCGGACGCTGTGCCGACGTAGTCGCGCAGTTCGTCGAGTTCGCGGCTCCGCCCCTGAAACGGTTGCTGCACGAGGCGTTCGAGGGGCTGCAGGAGCCGGGCGCGCTCCAGTGTGCGCTGGAGTTCACCGATGTCGGGCAGCCCGGTCATGCCCGGCACGCGCGACAGCCACAGCACGGCCTGGAGCGTGTCGGCCAGTTCGGTCGCGTTCTCTTCGGCCGGCTGGTGCGGGCTGCCCGACAGATAGGTAAGGCAAATGCGTTCCGGCCCGGGCTGGTCCTCGAACTGGTCGAGATTGCACTCCAGCGCGCGCCGCGCGGTCTCCGGACCGGCGAGAGAACGCAGCGCCCGATCGCGGGCATCGGCCTTGAGGGTCCATACGGCTCGTGCCTTCATGCCCATGCCCATGGTCGTGCAGTCGTCGAGCAGTTCGAGGACCGCGTCGCCGGTGGCGTGATCCTCGCCGGGCAGCCGGAGCAGCATGGGGTCGAAGCGGGTGAGCAGGCAGGCGGCCTCCCGATAGGTCGCGCGGGAGTCCGGGACGGCCCGGGAACCGTCCTCGCCTGCGCTGAGTTCCTGGCGCAGGCGGGCAGCGAAGACCTTCCCCGCCTCAGAGGGCCCGGTAGACACGGATCGCCCCCTCTGCCGCCGTACAGATTCTCCTCATGTAGCTCTCGGTGCCGGTGCGCGTTTCCGCGGCCCGCAGGACCTCCTGGACGGCCACGTCCACGAGTTCGGTGATCGTGGCCTCGTCGGGCGGTCCGCCGCCGAGGAAACCGGGAGGGGACTCGTGGAAGTACTGGTCGAAGAACCTGCGCAGATCGGCGGGTTCGGCGGCCCGGGCGGTGTCCCAGCACATGCTTCCCCGCAGGTCGTAAGGGAGTTGGCGCATCGAGGGCCCGTAGCCGAGGAGGACCAGACGGGGTGCCTGGTCGCCTCGTACGGCCGCGTGCTCGTAGATGGCGAGGGCCAGTTGCCCGATGAAGTCCCACACGTCGGAGCTGGGGTCGAGCTTGTCGCACTCGTCCAGGACCAGCCAGAAGCGGTCCTCGACGGCGGTCGCCCGGCCGACGACCCAGTGCACGGCATCGTCGATCGACGGCAGTTGGTCGTTGAGCTCCGTGGGATTCAGCGGTGAGACTCCCGCGCGCGGGTCGGCGACGAATTCCGCGAGCCGGCGGACCACCTTGTCCGCGGTGGACGTGTGCGACAGGGTCACCCGGGCCGGCCGGAATCCGTAGTGCTGCCCGATATGGCGGATGAGGTTGTACGTGTAGGACCTTCCGCTGTCCGGATCGCCGTCGACCAGCAGCACGGATTTCTCCGGGTCGTCGACGAACTGACGCAGTGTCTCGCGCAGGTTCTGCCGGTCGATGAAGACCTCGGTGCCGTTCTTGAGGACGCAGGTACGGAAATTGTCCTGCGAGGCGTGGACGCGGTAGTCCTCGCGCAGCCGGTCCTGGAATTCCAGAGCCTTGGAGACTTCCGGAAGGACGCTGAGTCTGTCGACTGCGGCGACGACCTCAACGAGCTTGAGCTGCTCCTGGATGTCTTTGCGTGACGCTTGAACCAGTGCGCGGGCATTCTCCGCGCTGACCGCCGTCAGCGGCAGAGCGGCGACGAATTCCGGGGCGAAACCGTACTGGACGAGCTGAGTGTGGGGGTCGGTGGTGTCGAGAAGATACTCCCGTACCCACATGGTCACGAGGTCCCATTCCGTGTCGGCCAACGGCATGCCACACCTGCCCAGCCGCCCCTTCGGAGCATGAGACGGACGATCTCCTAGTTGTCATGCTTCCACCCGGTATGTGCTCACGCAAGGCGGCTGAACATGCGCTGGAACGGCTCCCTGATCTGCGGATTTCCCAGGTACTCGGAGATGCCGTGATGGTTCCTGCTGTCGTTGGTGACCAGCAGATCGGTCACTTTTTCAACCGGTGCGTACTCGGGCCGGAGCGTGTGGTCGAGGGCCACGAGATCGCGCAGATCCGAGGCGTTGCGCCAGGCCCGCACGCCGGACGGAACCGCGGGCGGTTTCGCCAGATGGTCCTGCACCTCCGTGATTGCCAGTGGCGACCCCAGGGTGACGAAGAGCTCGACGTCCCGTTCCTCATTGGCCAGTACTTCGTAGGCGACGATGGACCCCAGGCTGTGCCCGACGACCGCCAGCGGGGCGCCGTCCAGGCCCTCCAGCGCCTCCTTGACCACGTCGCGGATCGCCGGTCCCGCCCCGCCGAAGAAATAGGCGTGGACATCGTGGTAGGTGTGCTTGACGAGCTGCCGGAACACCGCTTTGCGGGCTGCGCGCGGCAACGGCAGTGCTTCGAGGGGCAGTTGCGTACCCTGCCCGTTCTCCTCCGTCTCGGCGAGCGTGTCTCCGAGATACGTCATCTCCAGCAGCCACTCGCTGAGTGCGCTCTTCATCCGGCCCGTACCGGGCACCGACTCCGGCGTGATCCCGCTCGCGTCGAACCGCGCTTCGTCGAGGGTTCTCGCCACGAATTCCTCCGGCGCCTCGAACTCCGCCGGCGCGCCTCTCCCCTCGGTCTCCAGAGGCACGCCGTCGACCGGTCCACCCTGAAGCGGGTCGGGCCGGTGGTCGGGCAGAGGCTTGTCGTACCGGAGTGAAGCCCAGTACGCCATGCGCGAGGAATCGCCCATGTCCCTGCCGAAGAGAGCCGTGTCCCACTGAGACTTGAGCAGTTCGGGACGGACCTTGTTCCCATTGCCGTGGACGTAGATGAGCCTGGGTTGCATTGCGCCTCCCGACACGGCACGGACGCCCGTCACTTGGACGTCGGTCGTTTTCAGTATTGGCCTGCGGTGATGTGTCCGCCATTCGGGCGCCCGCCCGCCGGAAAAGGGTTCAGACACCGAAGGGCCACGGAACTCATCCAGACGACGCATGTCACCCAGGCACAAGGAGTTCTTCTCATGGCCACTGGCCTCTCCCTCCACGTCGGACTCAACAAGGTCGACCCAGGGCAATACGGCGGCTGGGACGGTGAGCTCGTCGCCTGCGAGAACGACGCCAACGACATGGCCCGTCTGGCCCGCGAGGCAGGCTTCGACGACACGACCCTGCTCACCCCCGACGGCACCGTCGAGAACGTCACCGCCGAACTGCGCAAGGCGGCCGGCAGGCTCAAGAGCGGGGACATCCTGATGTTCACGTACTCGGGTCACGGCGGTCAGGTGCCGAACACCGTCGGGTCCGACGACGAGCTGGACGACTTCGACGAAACCCTCGTCCTCTACGACCGCGAATTCCTCGACGACGAGCTCTACCGGGAGTTCGCCCGCTTCGACGAGGGGGTAAGGATCCTCGCTCTCCTCGACTCCTGCCACAGCGGGACCGGCATCGAGGTGAGGGAAGTCCTCAGCCCCAAGGCCATGAAGGAGCAGTTCCAGACCAGCGACCCCAACCGGATCGAGAACACCTCACGGCTCATGCCGGTCGCCAAGCAGTACGAGATCTACCAGCGGGACAAGGAGTTCTTCCAGGAGATCCAGCGCGCGCTGGGCACCGGGAACGGTGGCGAGGAGAAGGTGAACGCGCTGCTCATCTCCGGCTGCCAGGACAACCAGCTCTCCTCGGACGGCCCCGTCAACGGCAAGTTCACCGGCACGCTGCTGGAGGTCTGGGACGGCGGGACGTTCCGCGGCGGGTACCGCGCCTTCCACCGCGACATCGTGCGGAACATGCCGGCCACGCAGAGCCCGAACTTCTACGTGACCGGCCGTCCCAGGGACGCGTTCCTGGAGCAGCGCCCCTTCACGGTCTAGAAGGTCTGCTCCTCAACCGCCGTCGGGCCAGGCACCGGCGAAGTCGATCTCCTCGGCCCACTCCGGGTGGTCGATGAGCGGATTGCGATTGCCTTGTATCTCGGCTATCGCCGCATTGCGGTGCCGCTCGTACTCGCTCACCGCGTCGGCGGCGTGCCAGGACAGCAGAAGGTCCAGGCGCTCGCGTTGGAGCTCGCGCGCCTCGTCCCCGATGAATCCGGGATAGCGCAACAGGAAGTACATCGTCGCGCGGGCGACCGGACCCTTGCCGGCCGACGGCTCGAATTTGAGCGGTTCGCGGCGCCCGCAGGAGTGCCGTACGACTTCCTCGCTCTCAGCGAAGTCGAAGTACGGAATGTTCCCGCGGAAGCTGTTGCACGCCGACTCGCAGGCGAAGAGGTGATGCAGGTCCCCGCGCATGGGCTCCTTCTTGGCGAACCACGACTGGGGCACGACATGCTCGCAGTTGAACGGCAGTGCCGCCTCCAGCGCGTCGAACTCGGCCTCCAGCGCGCCAGGGCCGGGCGCACTCTCGTGCAGCAGGAACTCCTGCCAGCGTCCGATCCGGGCGGCCTCCACCGCGGCGTCGGCCTCTATCAGCTCTTCGGGAGTGAAGTCCTTGCCCGAGTAGATGCTGCGCAACTGCTCGTCCGGGTGCAGGTCGACCCACGGGTAGAGCATGCGCATCGGCTTGTACGCCGGCCGGTTCTCGTGTGTCGTCTCGAGCAGTTCGGTGAGCGCGCGGCGAAGAGCGGCGGGGCTTCCGGTGCGGATGTCCGCGTAGTAGGCGTCCCGCGCGGTACGGTCCGCGGCCGCGTCGTAGTACGGACGCGCCCTGGCGGCCGCGAGATTGACCAGCGCGGCGGCCAGGTCGTTCTCGGCGGGCGACTGACCGTCGATGTGTCCGACGGCGATGCCCGGAAGGCCCGGGAGGCCGGCAAGGCCCGTCAGGCCCGGGATGGCCGTGGCCGGAACGGATGCCGGAGCCGCGGCCGTGGTGTCGGCCTGCGCCTGGAACGTGGCGGGGTCCACGCTGAGTGTGATGTTCAGCGGGACGCTCAGACGTACCGTCCCTCCGGGCACCGGCTGCTGCACGGCCCCGTCCGGCACAAGGCCGGTGAGGCTCTGATGCCCGACGCCGTTCGTCCGGCCCGGCGGCGGTGGCGACACCTCCACCGAGTGCAGGGCGGCTCCGGCGGCGAATATCTCCTCACGGAGCGCTGCGGCGGGACCGGACATCGGGACCTGCCGGAGCGCGCCGAGTACGCGGCTGATCCGTACGCCCTCATTGGCCTTCCAGTCGAGCCGCTGCTCACCCATACTCGGCTCCCAGACGGAGCCGTCGACGGCAAGAGGTTTGCCGTGCTCGTCGGTGCGCGGAACACCGGCGTGATGCAGGGCCACGACCTCCCACTGGTCGTTGAAGACCGGGGACCCCGACGAGCCGGGGGCCGTGTCGGTCTCGTAGTGCACGAACTCATCCAGCAGGTCGACGACCTTGTTCTCGCGCAGCGCGAGCTGTTTGGGCTCGCCGTTGGGGTGCTGGATGATGTTGACGATCTCGCCGAGGATGACCTTGCCTTCGGCCTCCTTGAGAGGAAGCCGGCCGAACGGCGCGAGCGGCTGTCCGTCCTGGGAGCGCTGGGCCACGGCGACGATGCTGAAGTCGAGGGCCTGGTCGGTGACGAAGAACGTCTGCGGCTCCAGCCGGAACACCACGGGCAGCAGTGGCTGTCCGTCCAGTCCGGCCTGGAAGTTGAATTCGATGACTCCGCTGCCGGCTTCGTCCGCCGTGCGCAGCACATGATTGTTCGTCATCAGGAGGGTGGGGGAGATGAGGAATCCGGTGCCGTGATGGCCTCCGCCCCCTGACCGGACCGTCACGCGCCCGATCGAGCGCGCCGCTATGAAGCCCGCTTCGAGGAAACCGACTCCGATGAGGTCGTTGCGCCCCATGAGGCGTTCAAGACCCAGCACATCGGCACCGAAGGAGTCGGGCGCCAGCTCCAGACTGCTGCCCGTGGTGGCTGCCGTAGGTGTCTGCTCGATCGCGGTCGCCAGCGCACGATCGGCGCCCAGGCGTGCCAGCCTCTTCTCCACGCGCTCCGGGGCGTCGGCGTACAGGATGCCGCGCCGGTCGAGGACGCGCAGGTTACGGGCCCGCTCCGCGGCGCGCATCTCGTAGCGGTCGCGAGCCTGCTTCATTTGTGAGAGATATTCGGAATCGGCATGCGACAACTGCTGCACTGTCATATCGGCCCGCCTCCCGGCCATCGTCCGAACATGGATTTGCTGCCTGTCGCCCCTCCTTCATTATGAACACGGATTGTCGATCGGTGCTCACTCGAACGGCTCAGTGGTTGCCCCTTCAATACTGGACCGCTGGATTATTGCGAATTGAATTTGATTTGCTTGGACGGGAACCTGTCGAGCACCCCAATGGCCCGGCTCCTATGCTCGAAAGGGAAACGGCTCGAAGGAGTAAACGATCGAGTGGCATTCAGCCGAGGAGAGGCCATGTGCACTTACCGGACCTACCACGCGGTTGCCCATCCCGCCCGCGCGCAGGAACTCGCCGACGTCACCTCACCGTTCACGATCGACGTGCAGTTCCTCGGAGGGCTGACGGACGCTCAGGAGCAGGCCTTCGAGCGGGCGGCCGACCGCTGGGCGCGCGTCATCATCGGCGATCTGCCCACGGTCATTCTCGGCGGCGAGGTGATCGACGACCTTCTGATACTCGCTCAGGGAGTGCCGATAGACGGCACCGGCAGAATTCTGGGACAGGCGGGCCCGACACATGTGCGCTCCGCATCGGCCGCCGTCGGCGCGCTGTTGCCGGTCAAGGGAATCATGTCCTTCGACACGGCCGACCTGGTACGCATGGAGGACGACGGGACTCTGCTCGACGTCATCACCCATGAAATGGGACATGTGCTGGGAGTTGGCACGGTGTGGGAGGACAAAAGCCTCCTCAAGGACCCCCGGTCGCCCAATCCGAATTTCGTCGGAGCCGCCGCCATGGAGGAACTCGGCACGCTCATGGGCGCCGGCGGACCGGTGCCGGTACCGGTGGAGGCCACGGGCGGTCCGGGCACCGCGGACAGTCACTGGCGGGAGACCGTCTTTCACAACGAGCTCATGTCCGGCTTCGTCGGCTCGCCCGGGAATCCTCTCAGCCGTCTGACGGTCGCGAGCCTGCAGGACCTCGGCTACCAGGTCGACCTCGATGCCGCCGAACCGTACGAGCTTCCCGATCTGTTCGAACTCGCCCGCGCCGGCGAACTCGTGACGCACAGCGCGCCGACGGACCGCGGCATGATGCTGCCGGTCATCCCGGTCGTGCTGCCCGCGGAAAGTTCTGGCCGCCCCTCCGCGTGACGCTCACCGCCGGCAGGTCCTAGGCCGTGTCTGACAAATCTCGCCTGGCGCGCGACGCCCGGCACGCCCACTCGCTGCGTTGTCGGAGTCATCCAAGTACGTCCAGTACGAGGATGATCCTCCGCCTTGCGATTGCACGCACCGGACGCCGCGCACCCGCCCTGCGGGCGGACGGCGCTATTTGTCAGACACGGCCCAGCGCCGCCGCGGCAGCCGGACCGAGAAGCAGGCCCCGCCCTCGGGACCGTGCCCCTGAGCGGTCACCGAACCGCCGAGGCGCTGGGTGAGCCGGTGCACGATGGCCAGGCCCAGGCCCGTGCCGGACGGCCGGATCCCCTGGTAGCGGGCGTGCAGAGCGCCCCGCTGGAAGGCGACCTCGGCATCCTCCGGCGCGAGCCCCGGCCCGCCGTCGCGCACCTGGAGCAGCGCTCCCTCGCCGTCCGGGGCGAGAGCCAGCACCAGCGGCGCTCGCTCCGGGGTCACCCGCAGTGCGTTCTCCGCCAGTTGGTCGATGATCTGCCGGACCCGCTCGCCGTCGGTGTCCACGGTCAGCGGTGCGCCGGGGCGCTCCAGGCGGAACTCCACGCCATGGCGTGCGCAGCGGCTCTCCCAGACCGTGCCCGCCTTCGCCACCAGCGCGTCCAGGTCCACCGGACGGGTCTCGACCCGGAAGTCGTCGGTCTCCAGATGGGCGAGATCCAGCAGATCCTGTACGAAGCGTTCCAGACGCCGGGTCTCGCTGAGCAGCGTCTCGCCGACCTCCGGCAGGTCGTCGGCCCCGACCACACCGTCGGCCAGCGCCTCCGCGTAACCGCGGGTCGCGGTCAGCGGCGTGCGCAACTCGTGCGAGACGGACAGCAGGAACTCCCGCTGCCGGTTCTCACTGCGCGCCAACGCCTCGTCCAGAACGCTCAACGCGCCCGTCAGATCGGCGAGTTCACGCGGCCCGCCCGGCGCCGCACGCAGACCGCGCTCACCCTCGGCGAGCCGCCGTGCCGTCGTCGCCGCCGTGGTCAGCGGCCGCGACAGGCGACGGGCCAGCAGCAGTCCCGCTAGCCCGGCACCTGCCAGACCCACCGCCAGCGGCAGGATCAGCGCCCCGCGCATACGGGAGATGCTGTTGTGCACGACCGTGTAGGGCTGGGTGAGGACGACAGCGGTGTTCCCGTTCCCGGGGCGGCCCTCCACCAGGACGTGTTCGCCGTCGAGTTGGGCGTCGGTGGATACGGACTCGCCGTCGAGGAGTGCCGTGCGGGTCCGGGCGTCCACAGCCGCGGCAGCCGGTCCGGAGGCGTCACCTGCCGGGCCGACGACGGCGAGCCGCACCCCGTTCGATCCGGCGAGCCGCTGTTCGCGGTCGAGCAGCAGCTGGGAGAAGACGGGGGTGCGGCTCAGCACCTCCGCCTGCCGCCCCAGTTGGTCGCGCTGCTGCGCCTCGGCGCCGTCCCGGATCATGTACCAGGCGACCGCGCCCGTCAGCACTACGGCGAGCAGGGCGACCGCGGTGGTCACCAGGGTGATGCCGCGGGTGATGGGTCCCGGCCGGCTCCTCACGAGGCGGGCTCCGCCGCGCTGTAGCCCACGCCCCGCACGGTACGGATCGGACTCGCGTCGCCGAGTTTGGCGCGCAACTGCGCGATGTGGACGTCCACGGTCCTGCTGCCCCGGTAGTCCGCCTGCCCCCACACCTGGGCGAGCAGCTGTTCTCGGGGGAAGACCCGCCCGGGGTGACGCAGGAGATGGGTCAGGAGATCGAATTCCGTTGCGGTCAGCTCCACGGGGCGGCCGTCCGCCTCCGTCGTGCGGCGCACCGGATCGACCGTGACCCGGCCCACTCGCCGCCTGGCCCCATCCGGCGGACCGGCCGCCCGGCGCAGCACCGTCTTGACCCGTGCGACCAGCTCCCGTGGCGAGAACGGCTTGGTGATGTAGTCGTCCGCACCCAGCTCCAGACCGAGCACCCGGTCCGTCTCGTCGTCGCGCGCCGTGACCAGCAGGACCGGCGTCCAGTCCCCGTCCTCGCGCAGCGTGCGGCACACCTCCACCCCGTCGAGACCCGGCAGGGCGATGTCCAGAACGATCGCGACGGGACACAGCCGCCGCGCCGCCGCGAGCCCGGCGCGCCCGTCGGCCTCGACATGCACGCCGAAGCCCTCGCGGGAGAGATACAGCCGTTGCAGATCCGCGATGTGCCGCTCGTCCTCGACGATCAGGACGAGGCCCTTGCTGTCCGGCATGTCCCACTCCTCGCCCTCGTACGGATCTTCGATGCTAGGCCCTGTCCGGCCGATCTTGCCGGGCTCGCGTGCCCTGGCACGCACTCCCCCGTAGCCCTTCGGGCACGGGAGGTGCCCCCATGCCGCGTTGCGTCAGTCGCCGACGCTCCGCGTCGGCTCCTTCCTCCGCCTTGCGATCGCACGCACCAGCCCCCGCTCACTGATCCGGCCTGATCGACCGGACAGGACCCAGCCCGGCGCCAGGTGCCGCAGGGCCTCGGCCGCCGCGCTCTGACATTCCTCGAACATTCCGCTGATCCGTCGCTCACCTGCGCGTTCCAGGATCACGCCATGACTGCTTCCGCACCCGACACCGTGTGCCCCGCCCCGCCAGGGACTCCGCCGCCACCAGGGGCCCTGCACCGATTCGGCCGGTGGTGCGCCCGGCGCGCCCGCCGGGTGATCGTGGCCTGGCTCCTCGTCCTGGTCGCCGCCTTCGCCGCGGACCGGGCCTGGGGCGGCGCCTACGAGGACGAGTTCTCGCTGCCCGGCACCACCGCCCAGGAGGGCGCAGACCTGTTGCGTGAGCACGGCTCCGACCTGGAAGGCGTGGGCGCGCAGATCGTGCTCCGGGCCGACGGCCCGCTCGCGGCGCACCGGGCGGCGATCGACGACGCGATGGGTGAACTCGCCAACCTGCCCGATGTGTTGACGGTTGCCGGCCCGCTCGGCACACCGGGTGCCCTCTCCACGGACGGCACGATCGGCTACGCCACCGTCCGCTTCGCCGAGAACCCGGCGACCTTCGACCGGTCCTACGTCGACGCGGTCGACACGGCGGTCGCGGAGCTGCGGGCCGACGACGTGACCGTCGAGTACGGCGGCACGCTCGGCCAGCTCGCCCGGCCCGAGGCGGCACACGGCCTGTCCGAGGTCATCGGCCTTGCGACAGCCGTGATCGTGCTGCTGATCGGGTTCGGCAGCACCGCCGCGGCGGGACTGCCGCTCGTCACCGCGGTCGTCGGCCTGCTCGGCGGCCTGTCCGTCCTCGGCCTGATCGCCGCCGCCTTCACCTTCGGCTCCGCCGCGCCCACCCTCGCGACCATGATGGGCCTGGGCGTGGGCCTCGACTACGCGCTCTTCCTGACCACCCGCCACCGCGGGCTCCTCGCCTCGGGAGTCCCGCCCGAGGAGGCCGCCGGCCGCACGCTCGCCACCAGCGGCCGGGCCGTCCTGGTCGCCGCCGCCACGGTCGCCATGGCCCTCGCGGGCCTGTACGCCTCGGGTGTCGCGTTCATCGGCACGCTCGGCCTCGCGGCAGCGATCACCGTGCTGGTCGCCGCGCTCGCCTCGCTGACCCTGACACCCGCCCTGCTCGGCCTCCTCGGGCGCCGTATCGACCGCTGGTCCGTACGCCGCCCGGTGGCCGAGTCCGAGGGCGCCGACGACACCTGGCGGCGCTGGGCAGCGACGGTAGGCCGCCGTCCGTGGCTCTTCCTCACCGCGGGCCTGCTGATCCTCGGCGTCCTCAGCGTGCCGCTCGCCTCGATGCGGATCGGCCACATCGACGCGGGCGCCAGCCCGGCCGGCTACACCGAGCGCCAGGCGTACGACCTGATCTCGGACGGGTTCGGGCCCGGCACGAACGGTCCGCTCACTGTCGTCGTCGCACCGGCCGGGAGCGGTAAGGACACGGACCGGGTCGCGGCCGACGTCCGCGAGTCCCTGCAGCGGACCCCCGGCGTCGCCTCCGTCACCCGGCCCGCATACACGCCGGACCGGGCCCTGCTCACGGCCACCGTCGTCCCCCACCACGGCCCGCAGGACGAGTCGACCACCCAACTCGTGCACAGGCTCGAGGACGAGGTGCTGCCCAAGACCCTCGACGGCACCGGCTCACGGGCGTACGTCACCGGCACCACCGCCGTCCATGTCGCCTTCCGCGACGTGCTGGTGGAGCGACTGCCGTGGATCGTGGCGGTCGTCGTCGGTGCCGCCTTCCTGCTGCTGCTCTGTGTGTTCCGCAGCCTGCTCGTCGCGGTGAAGGCGGCCCTGCTGAATCTGCTGTCGATCAGCGCGGCCTACGGGGTCGTCGTCGCGGTCTTCCAATGGGGCTGGGGCGGGCGGCTGTTCGGCGTCACGGAATCCGTGCCCGTGGAGTCGTACGTCCCCATGATGATGTTCGCCATCGTCTTCGGGCTCTCGATGGACTACGAGGTCTTCCTGCTGGCGCGGATTCGCGAGACATGGCTGGAGACCGGCGACAACCACGAAAGCGTGGCCGGGGGACTGGCCGCCACCGCCCGCGTCATCAGCTGCGCGGCGATCGTGATGACCAGCGTGTTCCTCGCCTTCCTGCTCTCCACCAATGTGGTGATCAAGATGCTCGCGCTCGGGCTCGGCGTGAGCGTGGTCATCGACGCGACGGTGGTGCGGCTGCTGCTGGTGCCCGCCACCATGTACCTGTTCGGCAGGGCCAACTGGTGGCTGCCACGGTGGCTGGACCGGCTGCTGCCACGCCTCGATCCGGAGGGGACGACAGTACGGTCCGGGCAGGAGAGCCGCGCATGAGGCGCCGGACCTGGATCGCCCTGGCCGTGGCCGGAGTTCTCGTAGCGGTGCCGGTGTGCGGCGAACTGCTCGCACGCTCCGTCATCCAGGGCCGCATCGAGGAGGCGGCGGCGCGGGCTCTGGGCGGAGAGATCGACATCGACCTCGCGGCCCGCCCGGCGCTCCTCCAACTCGGCGACAAGCACCTGCCGTTCGTCGAGATGGACGGTGACCATGTGCGCCTCGGCCGCGTACCGGACGCCGAACTCCACGCGCGCCTGGAAGACGTCCGCTTCACCGGCGGCGATCCCGACGCCGCCACCGTGGGCTCTGCCCGCGCGACGGTGCTGATCCCGGTGAGCGCCGTCGCGCAGATGGCGGGCAACCTCGGCGGCATGCCCGTCACCGAGGTACGAACGGACCCCGGGGCGGACACGCTCACCCTCGTCCTCGGCCGGGCCGGAATCGGCAGCGTGACGCTGCGGCCCCGGATCCGGGACGGCCGCGTCGAGACGACGATCGCGTCGGCGGACATCATGGGCAGGCCCGCCCCCGACCGGATGATCGACCGGATCAGGGACTCTTTCGCCCGCCAGGACGAGCGCCGCGACTACCCACTGGGCCTCGAAGCGACATCCGTCGAGGTCGGGGCGGACGGAATCCACCTGCGGTTGGCGTCCGGTGGCCCGTCGGTACTGCATCGGCCGGAACAGCCGTAATGACACGCGCAGGGCTGCCCGATGGGCTTCCCCGGCTTCGAGGAAAGGTCAGCCTAGCTCTGGGGCCCGCCGTACAGGCTCTCGTACGCGATGCGTGCGGTGTCGGACTGCCGGGTGTCCTGGGCGACGGCCCACTGGCGCGTCGCCCGGTCCACCGCGATCGTCGTCCACCCGTGACCGTCCTCGTCGCTGAGATGGATCAGAAGGGTGTGCCGGTCGTGCTCGACGCGGAGGCGGTGGTCCAGGTTGGTGGCCTCGTGCAGGCCCCTTGACGCTTTCTCGGGGGTCGAGGGATCGGCGACGAAGGACGTCCATCGCCGCCCTCCCCGTGGAGGACGGGCGGGGCGATCGCCGGGTGCCACGGGGTCGGACACGGCTCTCTCCTCTGTGGTCACGGAGCGGCGGCCGGCGCCGTGCGGGCGGCGAAGGCGATCAGGTCGGCGATGACGCGTTCGGGCTGTTCCCAGTGGACGACGTGGCCCACGCCCTCGTAGGTGAGAAGACGCGAGCCGTGGATCGCGTCGAGGATGGTCTGCTGGTCGCTGCGCGGCAGGAAATCGTCCTGGTCGCCCCAGATGACGAGCGTCGGCACCAGGATGCCCGCGAGGGTCGCCCCGAGATCGGCTTCGAGCAGCCCCCGCATCGTCTCTTTCCAGACGTGGGCAGGGACTTTGAGGCTTTCGTCGATCATGGTCTCCAGAAAGCCCCTGGCCACCGGGCGGGCCACCATGCCGGACATGAGGTCCTCGACGAACGCGCGCGGGACGGGATCGGAGAGCCCTTCGATCTTCTCCTGCAGACCGGTCACCGCGGGCTTGTCCGCGAGCGTGGCGGGGACGCCGAGCAGTACCAGCCCCGATACGCGGTCGGGGTGGCTGCCGGCGACCATACGGGCGGCCACGCCGCCGCTGGAGGCCCCGACGAGGATGGCGCGGCCGATGCCCGCCGCGTCGAGGAAGGCCACGAGATCGGAGGCGAAGTCCTCGGGCCGGTAGCCGTCGGCGGGACGGTCGGCGTCGCCGTGGCCGCGCTGGGTGGGGGCGTAGCCGTGCAGGGATGCCGGAAGCCGCCTCAGCAGAGGTTCGAAGGACCACCAGGAGTCGGCGATGGCGTGGACGAAGACGACGGGAGTGCCACGGGGGTAGCCCGCCTCGGCGTAGGGGAGCGTGAGCCCGTCCCGCAGAGGCGCGGCCTTGACGGAGATGGTGGTCATGGCGGCCTTCCTCGCCGCGCCCGGACGGCCCCTGTCCGCGAGCCCGGTGGAGCCGAGCGGCGATCATTCCGATCGTACCGACGAGCGGCCCCTCCCGCCGGGGCAGCGAAGGAACCGCGCGCGGCACCGGGCCCGACCGCGGGCCCTACTCGGCGATCTCCGTCCGTTCCCACCATTCGTAGACGGGCAACCGTCCCTCGGGTGTCTCCTGATGCCGCGACGTGACCTTGAAGTGCTCGAATCCGCCGCGGTGCGGAATCTTCAGCTCTTGTCCCGGAGGCGTGATCGGGACGATCCGCTCGTGCAGATCGTCCGGCCCGCCCTCGAGGACTGCCTTGGTAGTCATAGCGCCAGTCTTCCTACCGGAGCGACCGCTCGCACCTCGGATCGAGGACGAGCTCGGCCGCTCGGCCGAAGGGCCCGAGTGTTCCCCGCTAGGCGGGAAGGATGCCGGTGTCGGCGAGGATCTGTTCCGCGGACGTGCAGTTGCCGTCCCGTATGGCCATGGTCATCGCGGCGTGCGCGGCGTCCGCGTCGGCATCGAGTGGGATCACCAGGAAGGAGAAGTGGTCCTGAGGTCCCCGAGTGATGATCATTGTGTGGTCGTCGACCGCGGACCAGTCGATACGAACCATGCGGTCATCGATGACCAGGTGGCCCGGAGCGCGGTCCCAGGCGCTTGCGTCCAGGCCGACGCGTGCGATGGGGCCCAGCTGGGCGGTCAGGGCGGTGATCAGGCCGGGCAGCTGGGCCTCGATGTCGCGGGAGCGTGGCCACCAGGCTCCGTCGAACAGCCCCACACGGCTGGAGGTGGTCTCCATCCTCAGCACGGCGGCACCGGGAACCATCGGCTGATCGCTCGTGTCCGCGAGGAGCAGGAGAGGAGTCGGAGTGCTGAAGTCGGCAGTCATGAGCGACGGCGGGGCCAGAGCCGCCCCACGGCACCGGAGGCGTGAATCAAGAGCGCGCCCAGAGCGATCATCGCGATGAGCAGGAGCACGGTGAGGAAGGTTCCCATGATCCTCACATGCCTTCCGTCGGCTCCATTGCGTGAGCGCTGACCGCTCGGCCGGCTGGAGATGAGCTCACGCGGCGCGCTTCGTGGCCGCCTTCGGAGTCCCAGACCGTCTCCCGGTTCGAGTCCCAGTCGTTCTCCGCCGCCGTCCGGAAGAACTCGGCCTCCTGGATCAGGCCGCTCGCGGTGAGACATCGCGACGGATCAGTCGCTGTGGCCATCAGCCGGGCCGCAGTGGCGGGGCTGGTCTCCGGCGGGATCACCAGCAGGTCCCAGCGGCCGGACGTGTAGGAGAGCAGCAGCAGTTTGTGGGGGTCCTGCTCGGCCTTGAACCAGCCGACATGCACCACATGTCCGGCGACAGGCACCATTCGCGGGATGACCGGCCAGAACGTGGGGTTCACGGTGACGCGGGTGATCCTGCCCCACAGCGGGTCAAGCACGGCCGTCAGCGCGGGAAGTTCCGCCGTCAGATCGCGGGAGCGGGGCCACCAGGCACCGTCGATCAGGGCCGGAGCGGTGCCGGCCGGCGCCAGCACGAGTCGGAGCGGCAACGAAGAGGAGGTCCGGTCTTCGACCGCAGGTATGTTCAGAATGGTCGCGGTCATGAGACTGACCTGCCCCCGGGCACAACACAGCCCGCCCGGTGTCGTGAATCGCCGAAAACGACACGAGCCTGGGAGCTGGTGCACGAAGTGTCCTCGGTGGCTCCAGGGTACTCCCGGCCGGTACCCACCGGACCAATGCGGAACGCCGGTCTGGACGGCATCCGGTAGCCGACGCAACGGCCCCGGCGTATACACACCGGGGCCGCCCTTCCGGGCGGTTGCACGTGAGAGTGCACCAACCCAAATTCCGACTTTACTCCCGTCCATGCCATATTTCGGGCCTGGGGTGCGGGCCGATGGCGCCTCAGCCGTGCTCTTCCTCCTCGGCCTCCATGCGTCGAATGCCTTGATGTGTCAGCGAGACCATGGCCGGCGTATTGCCCGTGGCCCAGTCGACCGTGATCAGATCCTCGCCGACCAGATAAGTGCAGGCGGCGGCCAGATCCTCTTCATGGATGCCGAGATCGTGAACCAGCTTCTCCCCGGTCACACCCAGAAGGCGGTTGCCCTCGGTGGTCTCGTACAGAGCCTGCATGATCTTCTCGCGGTATGCCTTCCGCTCGGCCAGGGATGCCATGACTGCCGCTTTCTGGAAGGGAGTTGTCAGACCTCGTCCGGATGCGGGGCGTCACCCGCGTCAGACTTGCTCGTCACAAGCCACGTCGTGTCCGGCTCGCTGGTCGCATGAAGGCCTTGCTGCCCGGCGAATGATGTGCGCGCTCCCGGTGACTTCACGGTACTCCGCCCCCAGCGCCTCGACCGTCGTGCAGGGGACGGCCCGGCCCCGTCCATTGTCCGCGAGTTGGAGAGCGCCCAGCCACGGCTCCGGTGCGGCGGGCCACGGCGTCGGCGCCACGCGGGCGCCGGGTCCGTGCTCCTTGCCCGGGCGGGCTTCGGGGCGCAGTCTGGGGTGAGGCTCCAGTGCGCACCCGTACGGAGGTCGCCGTGGTCTTCAGACGCAGCCGTCGCGACCCGATGGAATCAGGCGTGTTCCCCAGGCCCTCGGGAGCCTGCAACGCCTGCACGCGCTGTGGGCGCAGGCCCTGCTCCGTCTGGCAAGGTCCGCGCGCCGTCGGAAAGCTGGGCCGAACCACCGTGACGTTCCGCGGCTGTGTGCGTCGCACCCTGTTCGTGGCCATGGCCGTGGCCGGGCTGTTGCTCGGCGGCGGGCCGGCCGGGGTGCTGCTGACCACCGGGCCGGTCGCGGCGTTCCTCGCCCTGGTCTGGCTGGCGACGTCGGTACGGCTGGTCCGCCCCGCTCCGGCCTGCGGCGACTGGGGTGGCGGGCTCGGTGAGGGTGGCGCGGGCGTGCGCGAGCCGCGTCGGCCCAAGCCGTTTCCGCCTGCCGACGCGATCGCACTCCCGCCGCCTTCCCCTGCCGAAAACTGATCGCGTGAAGATCGGTGCCTCTGTTACGGTCGCCGCCATGAAGCGCGCTGCCATGAGCCCGACGACGACGCCGGAGAGTGTCCCGGCGCGCTGACAGTTGTCTTTGTCCGAAGCCCCGGGGCGAGTGCCCCGGGGCTTCGCCATGTGGTCACCCGCCTCACCGTCCGCGAGGAGACCACGATGCATGACCACCGCAAACTCGGCCGCGAACTGGGCCTGTTCGACACCGACCCCCTGATGGGCGCGGGCCTGCCGTACTGGCTGCCCGAGGGCGCCGCCGTCCGGCACGCCCTGGAGGAGTACATCCGCGACGCCGAACGCCGGGCGGGCTATCAGCACGTGTACTCGCCGGTGCTGGGCAAGCGGGAACTGTACGAGATCTCCGGTCACTGGTCCCATTACAGCGAGGACATGTTCCCCCCGATGGATCTCGGTGGCGAACAGGTCGTCCTGCGGCCGAGCCTGTGCCCCCACCACGCTTTGATCTATCGCTCCCGCGCCCACAGCTACCGTGAACTGCCCCTGCGAATGGCCGAGTTGGGAGGCATGTACCGCTCCGAGCTCTCCGGGGTGCTCGGCGGTCTCACCCGCGTCCGGGCGATCCAGCTGAACGACGCGCACATCTTCTGCACCCTGGACCAGGCGGCCGACGAGGCGCGGGCAGCCCTGGAGCTGATCCGCCGGGCGTACGGAGCTCTCGGCATCCGCCCCGCCCGGTACCGGCTCTCGCTTCCCGGGCCGGGCGGGAAGTATGTGGCCGACCCCGAAATGTGGCGGCGGGCCGCCGCCCTGCTCAGAGACGTACTCGACGCGTCCGGCGTCCCGTACGACGCCGTCGAAGGGGAGGCGGCGTTCTACGGTCCCAAGATCGACGTACAGATCGCCGACGGCGCCGGCCGCGAGGCCACCCTGTCCACCGTCCAGGTCGACTTCCACCAGCCCGAACGGTTCGATCTGCACTACATCGGCCCGGACGGGGCCAAACACCGGCCGGTCATGGTTCATCGCAGCGTCATCGGCAGCGTGGAGAGAGCTGTCGCCCACCTCATCGAGGTGCACGGCGGTGCCTTTCCCGCCTGGCTCGCTCCCACTCAGCTGGTGGTACTCCCGGTCTCCGAGGCCGAGTCGGGCCGGGCCGACGCGCTCGTACGGCGATGCGTCGCCCAGGGACTGCGGGCGGAAGTCGCCGGGCAGGAACGAGGCACCCTGGGCGCCCGCGTCCGCGCCGCCCGGCTCGTGCCCTACCAGGCGGTGATCGGCGCCAAGGAGGCCGACGGCGACCAGGTCGCCCTGCGTCTGCGTGACGGGCGCCGACTCGACGTCCTGCCTGCCGCCGAGGTCCTGTCCCGTATCGGCGCGCTTGTCGCCGCTCACAGCACCGAGCTGTGGGGGACCGAAGCGCTCGCGTAGCAGCTCGGTACGGCGCACCTCTGCGAAGGGGCCCGACCGCGCATCACCATCGACACCAAGAACTCCGGCTGTACCAGGCAACCTGGCCAGCCGTCTCGTCCTCCTAACGACCGCATGGGCGAACAGAGTTTCAGTCGGCATCGGTCGCAGACCGTCCCTGAACGGCCGCCCGTTGATACGAACAGACGCGGGAGCAGCAGCAAGAATGCAGGAACGTACAGCAACATCGGCCAACAGGCGTCTGCTCAGCGTGGACGTGGTCCGCGCCATCGCCGTGTTCGCCATGTTCGCCGCGCACATCGGACCCCCGGCGAAGCCCGAGGGCGCAGGTTATCTGCTGGTCGCCTTCGACGGTCGCGCGCCCGGCATCTTCACCCTGATCGCGGGCCTTTCGCTGACGCTCTCCCGGGGCGGCACCGAGCCCCGTCCACCGCTGGCCGGCACGCTGCGCGCCACGCTCGTACGCTGCGCCGTACTCGCGGTGCTCGGCATGGCGCTGACGGAGCTGAGGTCGGGGATCGCGGTGATCCTGACGTTCTTCGCCGTGTACTTCCTGACGGCGGAACCGCTGGCCCGCCTGCGCACCCGCGCACTGATCGCCGTCGCCGCGGTCTCCGTGGTGCTGGGTCCGGTCCTGTCGTACTGGCTTGGGCCGTACCTGGGACACCGCACCATCGGACGCGGCCGCTACCCCGGATTCGACGCGGTCACCGGCTGGTCCGGATTCAGTGAGGCGCTCGACACGCTGCTGGTGTCCGGCGCCTACCCCTGGCTCACCTACTTTCCTTACGTCATCGTCGGCATGGCGCTGGGCCGGGTGGTGAACCTGACGCGTACCGGAACAGCCCGTCGGCTCATCGGCTGGGGAGCAGTGACCGTGCTGGCCGGGCATGGGCTGTCCGCGCTGGCTCTCGGGCCGGCCGGCGGGCGCGCGGCCCTGCTGGATGCCATAGCCCGCAGCCACGCCTTCGCGATGAACGCCCCCGATCCGGTACAGGCCGTGCTTGCCCGACAGGCCGGGGCGATACCCAGCACCTCCTGGGCGTGGCTGCTGGTCGACGATCCCTACAGCCAGACGCCCTTCGAGACCCTCGCCAACATCGGTGTCAGCCTGCTCCTCATCGGCCTGGCAGTGGCAGCCTGCCGCCTTCAGGTGCTCGAACTGCTCCTGCGCCCGCTGGCCGTCGTCGGGACGATGGGCCTGTCGGTGTACGCCCTGCACGTCCTCGCGCGGGCGGAGCTCGAACCGCAGCACGGCTGGCCGGCCCTGGGCGCCTTCTGCGGGATCTCGCTGGTGGGGTGTGTCCTCTGGGCGTACACCTTCCGCGGCACTTCGCTCAGGCGCGGGCCGCTGGAATGGGCCCTTCATGCGATCACGCCGATCCGGAAGGCACCACCGACTCCCGAGAGCAGAGAGACCCGGAAGGCATTGACCCTGCGCGGATGACGACGGCTCGGCGCCGCGTCACATCCAGGTGTCGGGGCCGGGGTTGCCGCCCTCCGCGAGGGTGGCGAGCCGGTCGGTGTAGTGGATCCAGCCGTCCTTGTGGGCCGCGCGGGCCTGCGGGGAGGGCAGGTCGCGGTGGACCAGGCGGAGCAGTGTGCCCTCGGCGTCGGGTTCGAGGGTGATTTCGACGGTCGTCGAGCCGGGCGGGACGCCGAGGCCGCTGTCCAGCCAGCCCCAGGTGAAGACGAGGCGTTTGGGCGGGTCGATCTCGACGAAGTGGCCCTCTGCGATGTTCTGGCCGGTGACGGTGGTGCGGTAGGCGCCGCCGGGCAGGAAGCTGAACTCGCCGTCCTGGCCCATCCAGGACAGCCATTTGTTCTGGTCGGTGAAGAAGGAGAAGACGGTCTCGGGCCGGGCGTCGATGCGCCGTTCCAGCGTGACCAGATCGGTGCTCACGGGCTTGCCTCCTCGGACTTCTCGGCGCGTTCGGCCGCTTCGGCCAGTTCGGCGAGGGCGTCCAGCTTGGTGGCCCACATCGACTGCAGGTAGTCGGCCAGCGGGCCCATGCCCTCGCGGTCGGCCCGGTAGAAGCGTTTTCTGCCGTCCTGGCGCAGCGTAACCAGACCGGAGTCCCTGAGCACCTTGAGGTGCTGGGAGACCGCGCCGAAGGTGACGTCGAACCGCTCGGCGATTTCGCCCGCTGACAGCTCGGCGTCCCAGACCAGGCGAAGGATCTCGCGCCGTCTGGGTTCGGCGACCGCCCGTACCGCATCCATGACGCTCATTTTAGCCGCCGCTTCAGCTTGCCATCGCGTCGAAGTCATTTTAGTGTCGACTAAAGCAATAAGAACGGAGCACATCTCATGGCCGACATCGCGATGCAGCTGCACATCGAGGCCGACGCGGACACCGTGTACGCGGCGATCTCGACAACCGAAGGCATAAGGGGCTGGTTCACCACGACCGCCACCGCGGACCAGGGCGTGAACGGCCTGCACGAGCTGGCGTTCCCGGGCGTGCCGGAGCCCTGGCGGCTGCGCGTCGCCGAGGCGGAGCCCGGCAAGCGGCTCGTGCTGGCGGGGGAGAACGGACCCTGGACCGGCACCGTGCAGACCTACGAGGTCCTCACCCGCCCCGAAGGCGATGTCACCCTGCGCTTCACCCACAGCGGGTTCCCGGCCGTCGACGACGCCTACAGGGACTTCACCTACGGCTGGGCGACGAAGTTCGTGCAGCTCAAGGCGTATGCCGAGACGGGCGAGCCCGCGCCCTTCTTCACCTCCTGACCCGACCGTCCCACCCCCGCCGGACCACCGGCGAATCCGATGGAGAGACTCATGAACACCCAGCAGCAGGCACTGCCCACCGCCATCCGCGAATGCGCCGACGCGGTCGCCGCCACCGCCTCCGGCATCCGGGGCGACCAGCTCGGCGAGCGCACCCCGTGCGAGAAGTTCACCGTCGCCGAGCTCCTCGACCACCTGGGCGGCACCCTGACCTCCTCCGCACGAGCCGCCCGCAAGCAGCCGCAGCCCGACGAGGCCGCCGCCACGGACATGTCACCGGCGTCCGTCGCCGAGTCCGCGAACCGGGCCGCCGCGGCCTGGGGCGCCCCCGGCGCGTACGAAGGCACCACCGAGTTCGGCCCCGGCGAGATGCCTGCCGGCTTCGCCGCCACGATCACCCTGGAGGAACTCGCGCTGCACGGCTGGGACCTGGCCCGGGCCACCGGACGGTCCTTCGCCGTCAGCGAGGAGGCAGGACAGGCCACGCTCGGCGCGGTCGAACAGATCGCGGAGCAGGCCCGGATCAGGGGCTCCTACGGCCCGCCCGTCCCCGTGCCCGACAACGCACCCGCCTTCCACCGTGCGCTCGGTGCCAGCGGGAGGAATCCCGAGTGGGCCGGCTGACCGCCGACGGGAGCCGCCCCGCAAGGAGGCCGAAGCAGCGGCTTGACGATCGACGAGTGAAAGGTCCGCTCCTCCATCGGCAAGGACCCGTGTGACCTGGAGCGCAGGCTACTGGGGGGCGTCACCGTGGCTGATTCACGATAGGAAGGGGCCACGGCGTGGCGGGTGCCCACGCCGACAGGCGGGAGGGGGAGCGGATGGACGGGGACACCGGCCGCGGGCGGGTGCTGGTCGTCGACGACGACCCTGCGATCCGGCGCTCGCTGGAGCGCGGACTGAGGCTGGCCGGTTTCGCCGTGACCCTGGCCGAAGGGGGACGGCTCGCCCTCGCCCATGTACGGCAGCAGCCGACCGATGTCGTCGTGCTGGACATCTCCATGCCGGATCTCGACGGGATCCACGTGTGCCGGACACTGCGCGAAGACGACAACGACGTACCCGTACTCATGCTCTCGGCACTGGACGAGACGACGGACCGGATCGCCGGACTGCAGGCAGGCGGCGACGACTACCTGGTCAAACCCTTCGCGCTGCAGGAACTGGTGCTGCGGCTGGAGGCCCTGCTGCGCCGGCGGCCGCCCAGGGCCACCGACGTGGTGCGTATCGGTCCGCTCGTACTGGATCCCGCGGCCCGCGAAGCTCGGCTCGACGACGAGCCGCTGTCGCTGACCCGCCGGGAGTTCGAGCTACTGGAGGTCCTCGCCCGCAATGCGGGGATCGTGCTCACCAGGGACCAACTGCTCGACCGGGTCTGGGGGTACGACTTCGACGTGCGCACCGACGCCGTCGACACCTTCGTCAGCTATCTGAGGCGCAAGCTGGAGGCCGGTGGCCGTGCCCGGCTCATCCACACCGTACGAGGAGTCGGCTTCGTCCTGCGCTGTGACGACAGGGGCCAGAGCACGTGAAACTCTCCACACGCACAGCGCTCGCCGTCGGTGTCACCGTGCCGGTACTGGTACTGGCCGCCGGCTGGCTGCTGCTCCAACTCGTCACGCGTGACCTTCACGCGCAGCAGGACGCGCATCTGCGTGAGCGCGCGACCCTTGTCGCCGCGGACGCCCGCCGACTGCTGCGGGCCACCGCCGCCGACCGCCCCGCAGCGGTCGAGCAGGCGCGTGAGCGGCAGCTGTACGCCTCGGCCCTGGACGTCGGCATCCGGCTGACCGGCCCCGAGGGAACCGTCTCGGGCGGGCCTCAGCCCAGTACGTCCGTAGGTCTCCCCGACAGCGCGCCCAGACCGGTGACGATCGAGGAGGGAGACGACAGCTGGCGGGTCATGTCGGTTCGCGTACGGGGATCGCGACCCGGCGTCGACGGCACGCTGTGGCTGTTCTCCCCCGACACCGCGAGCCAGGACCAACTCGCCCTTGTCCGCAGGCGCGTGGTGACCGTGGCACTGCTGGCCGCGCCGATGGCCGGACTGCTCGGCCTGGCCGTCGCCTCCCGCGCCTCCCGCCCGCTGCGCCGACTGCAACAACGCACCAGCGGACTCGACCCGACGGCCGACACGGCACGGCTCGACCACGCTCCGACCGGGGTCACCGAGGTCGACGACCTCGCCCGGACCCTGGGGACCGTGCTCGCCCGCTATGACGAACAGGCCGCCAGAACCACGGGCGCCCTCGCCACCGCACGCTCCTTCGCGGCCGCCGCCGCGCACGAACTGCGTACGCCGCTGATGAGCATGCAGACCAACCTGGACATCCTCACCGAGCATCCCGATCTCGGAACGCAGGACCGGACCGAGGTTCTGAAGGATCTGCACAGCGAGCACACCCGGATGCTCGGCCTGCTGGTGATGCTGCGCGAGCTCGGCCGGGGCGACCTGGTGGAGGCCGAGGCCTTCGGTCCTGTGGACCTGACGGAGGTGATCGACGCCGCGGTCGCCGATGCCCGGCGCAGACACCCCACCGCGGAGATCAGTGTGCCGGTGATGCCGCGCCCGAGCGTGTACGGATGGGAGCCAGGGCTGCGAACGATCGTCGACAACCTCCTGGCCAATGCCCTGATCCACGGGCGCTGCCCCGACGGGCGGGCCCGCATCGAGGTCGGGCTGCGCGCGGGCGGGCACCCCGCGGAACCGGTCGCGGTGCTGACGGTGGACGACCGGGGACCCGGCATCCCGGCCGCGCGGCGCGACGCGGTGTTCCACCGCTTCGAGCGCGGACCGGAGAGCTCAGGCTCGGGGCTCGGCCTCACCCTGGTCGCGCAGCAGACGGCGCTGCACCGGGGCCGCGTCCAGGTCCAGGACCGGCCGACCGGCGAGGGCACCCGGTTCGAGGTCCGCCTCCCCGTTCTGGGCGAGACCGCACCGTCACTGCCGGCCGATCGGGACTGGCTGATCGCAACGGCCCGGCACCCACAAGGTTTCCACAAAGTCGGCCCCTAACTTCTGGCTGCGCGCGGGCACATGGCCTCGCGCCCCGTTCCAGGAGGCAGACCGTCATGAGGACCACCAAGACCGCAGCCCTGGCTCTCACCGCCGTGGCCGCCCTGCTCACCGCGACCGGCGCCGCCGCGGCAGACGCGGGCACACCCGGCACCGGGACACCGTCGCCGGGCGCCGAGCCGACCGGCGACGGCGCACAGGCACTGTGCAAGCGGGTGCCGAAGATCGAGAAGCGACTGGCGCGAGCCCTGACCCGCCTGGGCGGCGACGCGACACAGCGCGGGTCGATCAGCAGGCTGGAGAAGCGGGTCGAGAACGCCAGAAAGGCGGGCCACACCGAGATCGAGACCTACCTCAACGACAAGCTCGCCTTCCGGCGTTCGCTCGTCCCCACCCTGGAGAAGCGGCAGAAGGACCTGGCCGCGGTGAAGACCTGGTGCAAGGCGAACAACAACGGGAGCGGGAAGTGACTGCTCGCCGAGGCACCGGAAGGGCGGCCCTGTCCGCACTCATCCTCGTGACTGTTCTCGGCGGCGTCGCGGGGTGCGGACGGGGCGGCGACGCCAAGGGTGGCGGCGCGAGCGGCGGCTCGGCGACGACGAGCCCGTCGGATCTCCCGGAGATGCGGAACCTGGTGGATGCGGCCGAATCGGCGGCTGCCGCGGCGGAGTCGGCGGCGGGTGAGGACGACTGAGACTTCGCCGGGCCCGAACCCTCCACCCGCGAGTGGCCGGACCGTGGCCGCGCGGCGCCTCGTCAGCAGGCCCACGGGCCGGTTGCCGAGGCGCTCGGAGTAGCGCCGGCTCCCGCGCAGACGTGTGAGGGGAGGGCCCGGCACCCTCACTTCCGAGGCAGAGCGCCGTAACAGCCACGGGCAGCACGGTGATTGACGCATTGACTTCGCCCTCCCGTGCTGGTTGAGTGGCTCATCCACTGAGCCACTGAGTCCGCAGGAGGATCCCTATGGAGGCGCTGCCCCGCGAGACCATCGTCGATGTCCTGGAGACCCGGCTGCGCGAGGACATTCTCGCCGGGCGCCACCCGGCCGGCAGCTATCTGCCTCCGGAGCGACAGCTCGCCGATGGGTACGGCGTCACCCGTACCACCCTCAAGCACGCCTTCGGCCGTCTCGTCCAGGCCGGGCTGCTGGAGACACGGCACGGCGTCGGCACCCGCGTGCGCGACTACGCGCGGGTCGGCGGGGCCGATCTGCTGCCCATGCTCGTACGGCACAGTCCGGACTGGATCGGCGAGATCTTCGAAGTGCGGCGCAGCGTCGGTGCGTTGATCGCCGAACGGGCCGCCGCCCGCTCCACCGCGGAGCACCGGGCCGAGCTGCGCTCCCTGTTGGCAGCCGTGCGGGCGGCCGAGGGCGGGGATGCCGTGCAGCTCGCCGACATCGAGGTGCACAGGGCGCTGGCCCGGGCCACCGGGAACCGCGTCTATGCGCTGCTGACCAACACCCTCTTCAATGCCTATCTGCCGGTGCGGGCCGCCCTCGTGGGTCCGTTCACCGACCCCGTCGCCGCGCACGCCAGGCTGGAACCGGTGGTCGAAGCCGTCGTGGCGGGCGACGAGAGCGGCGCGCGGCGGGCCGCGGAGACGTATCTGACAGCGACCGAGCGGATCATGCTGGAGGGCCTCGCATGAGTACACGGACAGCCGGCGGAACGCGCGGGACCGTCTTCAGGGAGACCATGCTCGGCACGGTCACCCTCGACGGGGAGGACCGGGCCCGCGCGGTACGGCTCGACCTGAGGGCCGCGGCGGATCGCGTCCTGCGGCCCCGTGGCACGACCGAGGCGCGGATCACCGGGCGGATACGCGTCGCCGGATGGGCCGACGACCCTTGTACCGAGGGCGAGTTGGAGATCTCGCCGCTCGCCCGGCGGCGTATCCGCTACCGGATCTCCTTCACGGCCGATGACCGCCGCCTCACTCTCGACGGCTGGAAGTCCGTGACCCCGCGCAGGCCGCTCGCGTCGATGACCGTGCTGCCCTTCACGGTGTACGAGAACGGCACCGCGATCGGGGAAGGCACCCTGCGCTTCCCGGTGACGACGGGGCTCGTGCCCTTCCTCACGAGTTTCCGCTTCCCGCGGCGCCAGGACGCGCGTACGCACCTGGCGCCCCGGTGGAAGGGCGAGCCGGGCCGTACCGAAGTCTGGTACACCACGCTGACCGACCCGGCCACCGGTACCGGACTGTGGCTGCACCACGAACTCACCGCGCCCGCCGACGGATCCGAGGCGTTCGCGCACGGCTGGGCCGCGGTCTTCCCCAAGGACGGTCCGGTACGGCACGCCCGCTTCGGCCCCGAGAAGTGGGCCGGAAGCGGCGACGGCTTCACCGCGGACGGCGTCTTGGCCGTGCCCGGCCGGCTGTCCGGCTCGGCAGGCGCACTGCGCTGGGACCTGACCGAACAGACCTCGGACGCCCCGCTGTTCACCTTCCCCCGCTGGTCCTGGCGCCGCCCCCTGCTGCCAGCGGCCCAGATGCTTCCCGCCGCGCGCGCCTCGTACGGCGGGACCTTCTCGTACGAGAACGCCACCCTGACACCGGCCGGCGCGCCCGGAGCCTCCGCCCGGATCTACGGCCACGGCAACGCCCGCCGCTGGGCCTGGCTGCACGCGGATCTCGGCGGGGGCGATGTGCTGGAGATCGTCGCCGCAGTCTCCACCCGGCCCGGGCTGCGCCGCCTGCCGCCGATGGTGTTCCTGCGGCTGCGCAGGGGCGGCCGGACCTGGCCGCGGAGGGCGGAGCGTACGGCGGTGGGCTGGGCCGGGCTCGGGCGGTTCCGCTGCGCCATCGGCCTGCCGACCTGGACGGCGACCGGCCGTGCGGGTCTGCGCCGTATCCGCGTCGAGGTCACCCAGCCCGAGGAGCGCACGCTCGCGCTCGACTACACCGATCCTGACGGCAGCCACGCGACCTGCCGCAACAGTGAACGTGCTGACGCGCATGTCCTGTTGGAACGCTGGTGGGGCGGCTGGCGCACCGAGGCCGAGTGGACCCTGGACGGCACCGCACACGCCGAGGTGGGCACCCGATGAGTCTTAACGGCCTGGTGGCCGCGCTCATCGCCGACGACGGCACCGCCGACTGGCCCGCACGGGTTCCCGGCAGGCTGGAGGCCGTCCTCGGCTCGATGCCCGCGCCCACGCGGGCCGGGGTCCGGGCGGCGGCGCGTGCGCTCGACGCGTATGCCCTGGCCCGCACCGGCCGCAGGCTGTCCGGCCTCAGCGCCGCGGAGCGGGAGTCCGTGCTCGGCTCGCTCGGCGCCCGCCCCGCGCTGCTGCCCCTCCTCGACGTGCTCAAGGTGCCCGTTCTGCTGGCCGCCGGGACCGAGCGGATGCTTGAACACGGCGTACCCACCCCGGGGTTGACGCGCGCGGATCCGCCGCTCGACTGCACCCCGTCGCGCGAGTGGCGGGCCCGGTCCACGGCGGACGCCGTGGTCATCGGCTCCGGCGCGGGTGGCGCCATGGCGGCCCGGACCCTGGCCCGGGCCGGTCTCCGCGTCGTCGTACTGGAGGAGGGGCACCACCACTCCACAGCGTCCTTCGGACGGCGCACCCCGCTCGACCGGTTCGCCGACCTCTACCGCGACGGCGGGGCGACCGTCGCCGTGGGGAATCCGCCCCTGCTGCTTCCGGTGGGCCGCGCGGTCGGCGGCACGACCGTCGTCAACTCCGGGACCTGCTACCGCACTCCGGACCATGTGCTGGCACGCTGGACGGACGACTTCGGCTTCTCGCCCGCCGAACGCTTCGGCCCGTACCTCGACGAGGTCGAACGCACCCTCAACGTGGCCACCCAGCCGATGGACGTCCTCGGCAACAACGGCCGGCTCGCGCTCGCCGGAGCCGAACGCCTCGGCTGGCAGGCCGCGCCCCTGCGCCGCAACGCGACCGGCTGCAAGGGCTCCTGCCAGTGCGTGGTCGGCTGCCCCACCGGCGCCAAACAGAGCGTGCAACTGTCGGTCCTGCCCGACGCATGCGCCGCGGGAGCCCGCATCGTCACGGGCGCCCGGGCCCGGCGTGTCCTCGTGGACGCCGACCGTCCCGGAGGGCCCCGCGCGATGGGTGTGCTCGCAGGGAGGGAGGACGGCGGCGAGTTCGAGATCCTCGCGCCGCTGATCGTCGTCGCCGCGGGCGCCCTGCAGTCCCCGCTCCTGCTGCGCCGCTCGGGCCTGGGCGGCCACCCACGGCTCGGCCGCAACCTCAGCGTCCATCCGGCGACCAGCGTCGCGGGCCGTTTCGCCGAGCCGGTGACCGCCTGGGAGGGGGTGCTGCAGAGCGTCGGCGTGGAGGAGCTGCACGACCAAGGCGTACTGATCGAGGCCACCGCGACCCCGCCGGGCATGGGTTCCTTCGTACTGCCGGGCCTGGGAGGCGAGTTGCGGCGCGAACTGGAGAGCGCCGACCGGCTCGCCACACTCGGCGCGATGATCGCCGACCGCCCGTCGGGGCGGGTACTGGGCCGTGAACGGACCCTGCTCCGCTACGACCTGGACCCGCGCGACGGCGACCGCCTGATGCTCGCCGTACGCGCGATGGGCCAACTCCTGTTCGCGGCGGGCGCGGAGGAGGTCCTCACCGGCATCGCCGTCGCGCCCCGCGCCCGCTCACTGACCGAACTGGACGAAATCCTCGGGCGCGTGGGCCCGCGCAATCTGCACCTGTCCGCCTACCACCCCACCGGCACGGTCTCCGCCGGTGCCGACGCCCAGCGCTTCCCGGCCGATCCCGCCGGGCGGCTGCGCGGAGTGCACGGGGTGCTGATCGCGGACGCGGCGGTGCTGCCGGGCTGCCCGGAGGTCAATCCACAGTTGAGCATCATGGCCGCGGCACTGGCAGTCACCGAGGGCCACGTGGAGGGGGCACGGGGCCCGGACCGTCCCCGCGCGGTGGTTCAGCTGCGCTGACCCGACGGGCCGACAGTGGCGGGCCGCAGACGAATGCGGCCCGCCACTGTCGCGCACCTCTGCCGGTCGCGGTGACGCGGCTATTCGGCCGCAGGGAGGATGTCGTCCACACCTTCGAGTGAACCGTCCGCGACGGTCGGCACGGCGATCGGAAGCCCCAGGGACTCACCGAGCGTGTCGGCGTGAGCGCTGGGGGACGGGGCGATGAGGGAGGCAACGACACCGGTGACGAGGGACGCAACAGCGGCCATGCTTCGCTTCTTCATACCGTGGTCAACGGCCGGAGCCCCGCGACGTCACGGGTGGCCCCGCATCCTGAGTGCGCGGCTGCGCCGTAGCCCGGCCGGCCGCGCACCGGATGCCGCCCGGTCGTGAACCCGGCAAGGTGGCCTCCACCAGGACCTTTCAGGGACCTTCCCGGACTCTTCCGTACAGACAGAGGACCGCTCATGGCCGTGACCGATCACCGGCGCCTCGGCGTTGCCACCGGGGCAGCGCTCCTGACCATCGCCGTCGCGGGCTGCTCCGACCTCGGCCGCAACGCGGCCGGCACCGTCTCCTACGCAACCGAGAAGGAGAGGGTTGTGACCGTGAGCAACCCCTTGGTCAAGGGCTGCCACCGCTTCGGGTCCGCCGGAGCTGTCGAGGTCGTCAACAACACCCTCGTGGACATGGTCCTGTATCCCAACGACGACTGCTCCGGGGACATGACGACGTATCTTGCGACGACCCTCACCGACAGCATCGCGCCCAACACCCCGCCGTGGGGCAGCTACACCCTCGTCCACTGAGAGCCGAGTGGAACGGAACCGTCGCCGTACGCATCTGGACAGCGGGAACAACAAGCGACGGGGGAGAGTCCAGATGACGACGAGTCGAGGTTTACGCAGGGCCGGTGCCGTGACGGTGGTGGCACTGCTCTGCTGCGGGCTGCTGGTGTCGTGCGGCCAGGAGAAGCAGGAGCCGAGCACGGTGGTGGCCGACGGTTCCGTACCGGGACAGCCGGGAACGGTCGAGGGCGGCGCCGATAAGACGACCGACGAGACGACCGACACGACCACTGATGAGACCACCGACGAGTCCGGAGCGGCGCAGCCCGACCTGACGACCGAGGGCGACGGCGAGCCGGTGATCAGCTCGGAGGAGGAGATGGCGGGCTGGTACGACGCCAAGGCGGACTTCCGCGGCCACCTCGCATCGAACGGCGACAGGACCGACGACGTGCTCGGCCCGCTGGCGGTCAAGGTCATCATCCGCAAGGTGGGGGACACCAACGAGGCGCAGGTGTGGATGAAGGTCGCCCACAGTTCGGACAAGGACATGCAGCGCATGGCCGGCGCCTTCGCCAAGTGGCGTCAGGACGTGTACGACGACAAGGGCCATGTGAGCGTCCTGATCTCCGCGAAAATGGGCGGTGTCGAGAAGGACTGGTAGCCGCCGCCTGCCGCCCCAACCTGCCTGCCGCCCGTCCTGTCTGCCGCCCGTCCTGTCTGCGGGTCAGCTCTCTGCGGGTCAGCTCCAGCTCTGCGAGTAGTGCGTACGGTAGCGGCGACGATCCTGGGCCGACCAGATCGAGCGAGTGGCGATCAGCCCGATGAGGCTCACCGCCAGGACGACGAGTCCCGGTGCGAGTGCCCGGGGGCCGAAGAATGCGGTGATCGTTGCCGGACCGCTCGCCTGCCCCGGCCCGGGCGGTGTATCGGCCCCCGCCGGAGCCGGGGGCAGAGCCGCGGGGTTGAGGGGAGCCTGGCTCGCGCCATTGCCCTGCGCGGGAGCGGTGCCGCCGGTCAGGTTCACCCCGAGGGCCGCCATCGCCTTGGTCGCGGGCTGGAAGAACGTGGTCCCTCCGGTGCTGCAGTCGCCGCTGCCGCCCGAGGTCACCCCGAGCGCCAGTCCCTCGGCGAACAGCGGGCCTCCGCTGTCCCCGGGCTCGGCACAGACCGTCGTCTCGATCAGGCCGCTGACCGTGCCTTCGGGGTAGTTGACCGTCGCGTTCAGCCCGGTCACGCGGCCGGAGCGCAGTCCCGTGGTGCTCCCGCTGCGGAAGACCTGCTGGCCGACGGCGGGATCGGCCGCCCCGGTGATCTGGACCCCTTTGCCGCCACCGACGTTCACGACGTTGGCTCCGCCGGGCGTCTCGCCGTTGCGGTACTGGACGAGCGAGAAATCCGTGCCGGGGAAGTTGCTGGAGGTGGTGGCGCCGAGCGGCTGGCTGCCTCGCTTGTCCTTGAACCAGGTGGTGCCGACCGGGCCGCAGTGGCCGGCCGTCAGGATGAAGTTGTCGCGGCCGTTGGTCACGTTGAAGCCCGCGGAGCAGCGGCCGTTGGGGGCGAGGATCGGCTCGGCGCCGTTGACCCTCGTGGTGAAGGCGCCTGTGGTGCGCTGCATTTGTACGAAGCCGCCGATGTCCTCGGCGACGCCCGACATGCGGGACCAGTCGGTGGCCGAGACGGTGCTGTCGGCCCGTACCACGACCTTGTTGGTCGCGTAGTCCACGGCCCATGCGGTGCCGGGCACACGGGGGGCTTCGCTCAGGGTCTCGGTGGCCGAGCGGAGCCGGCTCATGCTGTGCCGGACGACTTTGGCGCGCGCCCCGGCCCGCTCGACCTCGGCCGCCGCGTCCGCGTCGGTCACCGCGACGACCTGTCGCCCGTCGTCGCCGATCCAGCTTCCGGCGGTACGGGACATGCCGAGCTCGGACACGAGACGTGCCCCCAGGCCGTTGTTCTCGGAGGTGCTGCCCGGGCCCCCTCTCGGACTGGAGCCTTCGCCCGCCACGGCGTCGGTGATCATCAGCCCGCCGCAGAGCAGTCCGCCGACTGCCGCCAGCCGCGCGAACCGCTGCACCCTGCGTCGTGCGTGCGTCATCTCCTGGCCCCTCAGTCGTATCCGGGACGGCGCTGTGAACGCCGGAGGCCCCGGACGTCGGGAGCCCTCCTCTCATACGTGGCGCCGTGCCACTCGGTTCACCGCGCGGCCGCCGGAAGTCAGCAGTCGGCGTCCCATGTACAGCTCGGCGCAGGGGAGCAGGCGGAACCCGCCGCCGCGGGACATGCCGCGTTCGGCTCAGGGTCGTCGTGCCGCCCCAGTACGCGCGCCACACTGGGGCCCGCCCGAAGGCGTGAGACGGAGGTCCCATCGTGAGCAGTACCGAGGAGTTCCTTGCGTGGGACATCCGCGAGTCCGGGCCCGCCGATGCCGCGCACCGCGTACTGCTGCTGCCCGGCGCACTCTGCAGTACCGCGTTCTACGACGACATGGTCGCCGAACCGGTGCTCGCCACCGCGCCGGTGCGGCTGGTGGCCGCGACGGTCCCGGGCTTCGCCGGCACCGAAGCCCCGCAGGACGTGAGCATGGAGAACTACGCAGCGCTCGCGGGTGCCCTCGCCGCGGAGCGGGGCTGCGATGTCGTGGTCGGCCACAGTTTCGGCGCCAACATCGCTCTGGAGATGGCGGCCGGCGGGCACTTCGCCGGCCGCCTCGTGCTGCTGTCCCCGACGTTCTCGCGGCCTGACGAGTTCAAGGAACTCGCCGTCGCCGACCGCCTCGGGCAGCTGCCCGGTATCGGCTCACTGACCTGGTCCGCCTTGGTGCGGCTCACACCGCGCGCGATGGCGAAGAGCCTGCCCGAGGCCCATCGCGACATGCTGGTCGCCGAGCTGAAGAAGAACGACGCGGCCTTCTGCCGCCGAAGCGTCCGGCACTACTTCGACTACCTGGACCACCACGGATCGCTGGTCCCACGGCTGCGTGACTCGGGCGCGCAGGCCTGGGTCGTACGAGGAGACCGCGACGAGATCGGGCTGACCGACGAGGAGCGCGCCGCGCTTGAGGCAAGCCCCGGCGTCACCCTGGTCACCATTCCCGACGCGACCCACATGGTGATGACGGATCAGCCCGCACAGGTCGCCGAACTCCTCGCCCAGGTGGTCCTCGGCTGAGGACCGGGAGCGCTCAATGCCCCGGCAGAACCGCGACGTTGGTGACCGATGAGTTGTGGCCGCGGCCGGAGTCCTACCGGTGGCACGTCCTCAGCGCTGTGGGAACGAGAGGGAAACATGAACGAGATCGCCGAACGCTACCGCCGCCACGCCGACGCCTTCGAGCGGAAGGTTGCCGCCGTGGAGTCCAGCCAGTGGGCCGGCCCGTCACCGTGCGAGGACTGGACGGCCCGGGACGTCGTGGGCCACATCATCGACATGCACGGCGTGATGCTGCGCCCCCTGGGCCGCTCTCTCAGCCCCGCGCCCCGGCTGGAGGACGACCCGCTGGGCGCTTTCACCTCCGCACGTGCCGACATCCAGGCCGTGCTCGACGACCCGGAGAGCGCCGGGACGCCGTGCGACACGCCCAACGGCCGTATGACGGTCGAGCAGCAGATCGACCAGGTCATCAGCGACGACATGGTGCTCCACGCCTGGGACCTCGCCCGGGCCACCGGGCAGGACGACCGTATGGACCCGGCGGACGTCGAGCGGATGTGGTTGTCGACCTCGGCCGTTCCGGACGACGTGATGGAGAAGCTGCGCACGCCGGAAGCCTTCGGCCCGGGCGTGAAGGTCTTCGGCCCGGAGGTGCCGGTCCCCGAGGACGCCCCACTGCAGGACCGGCTGCTCGGCATGATCGGACGCGACCCCCGCTGAGCCCACCAGCGTTCCTTGAGTGTGGTTCGAGCGGGCTGCGACGGAGGTGATCGAGGCTGGCGCCACGAGCCGGGTCTGTGGGGCGGAGGGGTGTGGGGCCAATGGGTGCTGTTCGTTCCGAGGCTTCGGGCGAGGCGGCTACGGAGGAGGATCTCTCCGGCGAGCTGTTCGAACTGGCCGTGGGGTATGTGTACTCGGCGGCGTTGCAGGCCGCGGCCCGCTTCCGTATCGCGGACCTTCTCGCCGGAGGTCCCCGTACGTGCGGCGAGCTGGCCGAGTCGGCCGGTGTGGACGCAGCGAGTCTGCAACGGGTGCTGCGGTATCTGGCGACGAAGGGCGTCTTCCGCGAGGACGGCGCGGGGTGTTTTCATCTGACGCCGCTCGCGGATCCCCTGCGCTGTGATGCGCCTCGCTCTCTGCGGGACTTCGTCCTGATGCGTGGCGAGGACGTCTTCTGGCGGCCCGCCGGCCGGCTTCATGAAGCGGTACGCACCGGCGGCACGGTCTTCGAGGACCTCTTCGGCGTCCCGTTCTACGACTATCTGGCGACCGATCCCGCACTGGCGGCGCGCTTCAACGCCAGCATGGCGGCGTTCTCCGACACGCTGAGCGACGATGTCGCCCGCGCCTACGACTTCTCGGCCGCCGGCGGCGGCACCGGGCACGTCGTCGACGTGGGCGGCGGGCGCGGCGGGCTGCTGCGGGCCGTGCTGCTGCGCCATCCGGGGCTGACAGGTGTGCTGTTCGAGCTGCCCTCGGTGGTCGCCGACCATGTGCTGGACGAGCCGGGGCTGGCCGGGCGCTGGAGCGCGGTGGCGGGCAGCTTCTTCGACGCGGTGCCGGCCGGCGGCGACGTCTACCTCCTCAAGCATGTCCTGGCCAGCTGGCCCGACGAGGAGGCGGTGCGCATTCTCGCCGAGTGCCGCCGCGCCATGTCGGACCAGGCGCGGCTGTTGGTCGTCAACGCGCTGATCCCGCAGGGGAACGCCCCCCATCCCGGCAAGAGCATCGACACGATGATGATGACCGTGCTGAACGGCAAGGGGCGTACCAGGGACGAGTACGAGGCGCTTCTGGACCGTGCGGGTCTCACGGTGACCCGGGTGCTGCCGGTCTCGCCGCATGCCGCCGTCATTGAGGCCGCGCGGGCCGAAGCCGTCGGCTGAACGGGCGGCCGCGGGCTGAACGGGCCGCCCCGCCCCGGAGGGAGCCGGGGCGAGGCGGGGCCGTCAGTCGTCCAGGACGCGGTCGAGATATCCGCCGCTGGCGATGGGGATGGCGGACAGGAATTCGCCGGGCAGGTCGAACGCGTCGACGAGGGTCATCATGTGGGGGGCCAGGTCGGCGATGGCCTCCTCCATGACGTTGGACCAGGCGCGGACATGATGGTTGTTCAGGGCGCCTTCGGCGAGCAGGTCGCCCGTGTGAGCGCACAACTGGCGTAGCAGGAACAGCCTGCACAGCCCGTGGAGCAGGTGTGCCGCGGTCGGGTCGGTGGCCCGGGCGGCGGCGGCGATGAAGGCGTCGGCGGCGTTGAGGCTGGCGTGGGTGGAGACCATCTCAAGGCCGGCCGAGGACGCGGCGTTCCACCGGTTCAGCGGGCTTTTCGCCGGGGCCCTGCGCACGGCGGCCCGCGCCCGTAACTGCCATATGCCTTCGACGTCGGCGAGCAGGGCACGCAGGAAACCGAGGTCGTTGAGAGCCTGTTCGGCCGTTCCGGAGTGGTGATGGGAGCCGGGCCGGGTGGTCTGGTGGCCGAAGACCATCTCGGACGCGGCCTTTACCCAGACCACCAGGTTGTCGCCCTCCGCGGTGATCGAGCTCTCCAGGTTCAGCGGGAAGTCGGCAAGGCCGTTGGCGGGGAACAGGCCCTGGGCACCGCAGCGTTCGCGGCACTCGAGGGTGATGTCCCGGGCCTGCCACGTGATCCAGCCTTTGGCGATGGCGGTCAGCCGCTCGGCCTCGGCCCGGTCCTCGGGGGTGTGCTGGGACCAGCGGGAGACGACCGCACGGTGCAGAAAGGTCATCGCGTACGCCTTGGACAGCGCGTACAGCAGCCGGCCGTGATGGCTCCGGTGGGCGGCCAGCGGCACCCGCTCGCCCGCCCTCGGCCCGCTGATGTGGCGGTGGTGCGCATAGCGCACCGCGATGGCCAGGGCCGCCCGCGATACGCCCACGCCCTTGGCGCTGAGGCAGAGTTTGCCCACGGTGACGCGGCCGATCGAACGCAGGAAGCGTCTTCGCCGGCTGCCCAGGCTGCCGGTGACGAGCCCGTCGTGGTCCAAGTGCCCGTGATCCGCCTCCATCAGCGCCTCGCGGGGCAGCCGCACCTGGTCGAACGAGGTGAGGCAGTGGTCCAGCGGGACGCCGGTGCGCTCCGGCAGCATCCGGATCCGGACCCCGGGCAAGGGGCCGTGCTCATCGCTCAGCGGCGTCAGGAACAGGCAGACGCCCTGGTCCTGGCCGTCGATGAGGAGCCGCGCGGCCACCACCGCGCTCTTCGGACCGCCGATCATGCTGGTGTTCGGCATGAACTTCTGCGCACCGGGGGTGGGCGTGTGCAGTACGAAGCCGCCGGAGGCACGGTCGAGGGCTGCCGTGGTCTCCAGGCCCGCGACGTCGTTGCCGTGATCGAGCTCCGTGCACAGAAACGTTCCTGTGCGCTGCATGGACGTGAACTCCGACAAGTTGCGGCGGCGTTCGGGGTCGTGGTCGAGGAGGCTGCCCAGGAACAGGTTGTAGTGGATCCCCGCCACCGTTCCCAGCGCCGCGTCCACCACCCCCGTCCACTCGTGCAGGCTGGCCAGCCGACGGGGGTCGCCCGCCAGCGCCTCGGGACTGTCGAGGGCGCCGTTGAGCAGGCGCAGCCGGGCGTAGGAACGGGCGATGCGCTGTTCTTCGGACAGCCCCGGACGGTAGCGGAACTCCTCGCCGGCGATCAGCGCGCGCCAGGTGCCGTGGACGCGGTCCCGGTCCTCCCGGTCGAAGAGCAGATGCGCCAGTTCGGCGGCGGCTGTGGCCGGGGCGGCGGTTTCGGACCCCATGGGCGGGAGTGGTCTCCCCGCGGTCTGGGGATGGTCATCCTTCTGGAACGTCAGCAGGGTCATGGGACCTCTCCGCAGAGACGTCGAGTCAGGGAAGGAAGTTCAATGGCCCATAAAGATACGGCCCAACCGGTTTTTTGCAAGGAATCCAGGGAAGTCGCAGGTCAACTATGCGCTGTTGGGCCCCGTATGACCGGAAGGCGACCGTCCGGGATGCCTTGAAAAACCGGACGCTTGGTTTTATTGTGGGGATTGTTCGCACCCCTGCGAGAGCATGGGCGGGTGGACGGCGTCCGCGCCGTCCGGTGGCGGGACGGGCGAACGGCAAGCGCAGGCAGGCAGGTTGCCCGCCTGCTCAGCGCCTTTCGTCGGCCGGTGGCCGACGCGGGGACATCCGTCATGTCCGGGTATGACGGGGGGTACGGAGGTGTAACGTGGCGCGCCAAGAACGAGCCACTCGAACGCGGCAGACGATCCTGGTCGCGGCGGCCGAGGTGTTCGATGAGGTCGGATACGAAGCAGCGACGATCTCCGAGATCCTCAAGAGATCCGGAGTGACCAAGGGAGCGCTGTACTTCCACTACGCCTCCAAGAAGGAGCTGGCCCAGGAGGTGCTGGGTGAACAGCTCGGCGCGCTCCCGGAGTTGCCTCCCCGGGACCTGAGCCTGCAGCGGGCGGTGGACGAGGCTCTGCTGCTGTCCTACCTGCTCAAGGAGCGCGAGCCGATCGTGCGGGGCAGCGTGCGCCTCACCGTGGAGCAGGGATCGTCCAAGGACGGCCTGGACCGGCGGGTGCCGATGCAGGCCTGGACCGACCACAGTCTGAGCCTCTTCGAGCAGGCGAAGGCGGACGGCGAGCTCCTTCCGCACACCGACCTGGACACCATCGCGACGATGTTCGTCGGGGCGTTCACCGGGGTGCAGGTGCTGTCGAGCATCATGACCCGGCACGAGGACATGCTGGAGCGCGTGGCGGAGCTCTACCGGCACCTGATGGCCGCGATCGCGGTTCCGGGCGTGCTGGTGCGGCTGGACTTCTCCCCTGGCCGGGCGGCCAAGGTGTACGAGGAGGCCATGAAGCTGCGCAAGGAGAAGGAAGCGACCTCCCCCGCATAGCGCCGTCCGCATTCGGAGAACTCCGCAGCACCTCGCGGCCGGCGGAGTTCTCTGTTGTGCCCAGTGCCTCTCTGCCGCCGAGACGGGTCTTGGACCGGTTCTCGAGCCGGATCCGAGCCCTCCTTGAGCATCGCCGCCGACCGTGGCGGGAGAGGAGGGGAGGCCGCTGTGAACGCTGAAGGTGGAACTGATCACGTGGTGCGCGTCGAGCGCGGGCATGCCGAGGCGGACGAACTGGCTGCCGTCACCGTGGTGTTGCTGTCGGTGCTCGCGGGGCAGAAGGCGCAAGTGGAGTGCGCCGGGGAGCGGCCACCCGCTGCCGACCGGCGGCGATGGGAGGGCCTGGCGGCCTACCGCGCTCCGCACAGCTGGCAGTGAGCCGCCCGTCGACCGACTAGGCAAACCGCACAAGCGGTTTGTTATGTTGGGTGCATCCGGACCGGACGCACCTGCGCCAAGGAAAGGACCCGTTGTGACGCTGCTGAGTGACACCGCCCCGGTCCGCGTGGAGGCGGTCCCTGCCCGCGGACGCGTGGCCGAACTGCATGCCCTTCGTGAGGAGGCGCGTCGTGGGCCGAGTGAGAGGGCGACCGAGGCGCAGCATGCGAAGGGCAAGCTGACGGCGCGGGAGCGGATCGGGCTGTTGCTGGATGAGGGGTCGTTCCGTGAGGTCGAGCAGTTGCGCCGGCATCGGGCGACGGGGTTCGGTCTGGAGGCGAAGAAGCCGTACACGGATGGTGTGATCACCGGGTGGGGCACGGTCGAGGGCCGCACGGTGTTCGTGTACGCGCATGATTTCCGGATCTTCGGCGGGGCGCTGGGTGAGGCGCATGCCACGAAGATCCACAAGATTATGGACATGGCGATCTCGGCGGGTGCGCCGCTGGTGTCGCTGAACGACGGCGCCGGCGCCCGTATCCAGGAGGGTGTCTCGGCGCTGGCCGGCTATGGCGGGATCTTCCAGCGCAACACCCGTGCGTCGGGGGTGATCCCGCAGATTTCGGTGATGCTGGGCCCGTGCGCGGGCGGGGCTGCCTACAGTCCGGCGCTGACGGATTTCGTGTTCATGGTGCGGGAGACCTCGCAGATGTTCATCACCGGGCCGGATGTGGTCAAGGCGGTGACGGGTGAGGAGATCTCGCAGAACGGGCTGGGCGGTGCGGATGTGCACGCCGAAACGTCGGGGGTGGCGCACTTCGCCTACGACGACGAGGAGACCTGCATCGCCGAGGTGCGCTACCTGCTGGCGATGCTGCCGTCGAACAACCGGGAGAATCCGCCGGTGGTGGCCTCGGACGATCCGGCCGACCGGCGCGGCGATGCGCTGCTGGACCTGGTCCCGGCGGACGGCAACCGGCCCTACGACATGCACAAGGTGATCGAGGAGCTCGTCGACGACGGCGACTACCTGGAGATCCACGAGCGCTGGGCCCGCAACATCATCTGCGCGCTGGCCCGTCTGGACGGGCAGGTGGTCGGGATTGTGGCCAACCAGCCGCAGTCGCTGGCCGGGGTGCTGGACATCGAGGCCTCCGAGAAGGCGGCCCGGTTTGTGCAGATGTGCGACGCGTTCAACATCCCGATCGTGACGCTGCTGGACGTGCCCGGGTTCCTGCCCGGCGTGGACCAGGAGCACGGCGGGATCATCCGGCACGGCGCGAAGCTGCTGTACGCGTACTGCAACGCCACCGTGCCCCGTATTTCGCTGATCCTGCGCAAGGCGTACGGCGGGGCGTACATCGTGATGGACAGCCAGTCCATCGGGGCGGACCTGACCTACGCGTGGCCGACCAACGAGATCGCGGTGATGGGCGCCGAGGGTGCCGCCAATGTCATCTTCCGCCGGCAGATCGCCGATGCCGAGGACCCCGAGGCGATGCGGGTGCGCATGGTCAAGGAGTACAAGGCCGAGCTGATGCACCCGTACTACGCCGCCGAGCGCGGTCTGGTCGACGACGTGATCGACCCGGCCGAGACCCGCGGGGTGCTGATCGCATCCCTGGCCATGCTCCGCACCAAGCACGCCGACCTGCCCTCCCGCAAACACGGCAACCCCCCGCAGTGACGGAGCAGTTCGATGGTCAAGCAGGAACGCGCGGCGCGTACTCGTGAAGCGCTGATCAGGTGCGCGGCGGAGGTCTTCGACCGCGAAGGCTTCACCGTGGCCGCGCTCACCACGATCAGCTCACTCGCGGGGGTGAGTACCGGCGCGCTGCACTTCCACTTTGCCACCAAGGCCCAACTCGCCGGGGCCGTCGAGGAGGCGGCCCTGGAGCGCCTGCACGGGATCACGTCGGGCGAGGAGCAGGCGGACGCGCCGGTGAGCCGGCTCCAGCTGCTGGTGAATGCCTCGCACCGGCTCATCCGCGGACTCGGCGAGGACGTGGTGCTGCGGGCCGGGTTCGAACTCAGCGGCGCCGCGGCCGGCGAACCCGGGCACGACCTGCGCCGCCACTGGCAGCAGTGGGTCTCCCGGACACTACACAACGCCGAGGGCGACGGAGAACTGCACAGGACGGTCGCACCGCAGGATGTGGTGACCGCCGTGGTGGCGGCCACGGTGGGCTTCGAGGTGCTCGGCGCCCGCGACGCCGCGTGGCGCTCCGCGCCCACCGTCACCCGGTTCTGGGAGCTGTTGCTGCCCCGGCTCGCCGTCGCGTCGGTGCTCGCCGGCCTCACGGCCGAGGGCGCGCACCAGCCGTAGCACCGCCTCCCTTACCCCTCACGCCCGCCAGGCATTGAAACCGCCTCTGCGGTCTGTTTTCGTGACTCCATGGATGCCGCGCCGCGCCGCCCCTGCGGTGCGCCCGGATGGCTTGTCATGGGCCGGTCCCGGTTCCCGCCCACCCCGCCAACTGCCCCTTCTGCCACGGTGCGCACCCCTGCCACGCCTGCGCGGCGGGGGTGCGCACTGCTGTGCGACGGGACCGGCATCGGCCGGAAACCGACCGTAGGCCTCAGATGGCGGAACCTCGCGGAAGCGTCCGTTCCAGCATTGACAAACCGACCGTGCTGTTTTTTAATCGTATCGTTCGTGTACGGCAGGTGCCGCAACCGCATCTGCGGGGGCGGACGCGGCGAGTTCGCATACCTGACCCTGCATGCCCGACGTTGGGGGAGAAACATGAACATCGAAGTGCTGGGGGCGCTGTCGGTGCGGGAGAAGGGACGGTCGATCGCGCCATCCGCGCCCAAGCCCCGGCAGGTTCTGGCCCTGCTCGCGCTGAACGCGGATCAACTGGTGCCGGTCTCCCAGCTGGTGGAGGAGCTCTGGGGCCAGAAGCCGCCACGCAGCTCCCGCACCACTCTGCAGACCTATGTGCTCCAGGTACGTGACCTCATCGGCGAGGCCCTGGCCGGCGGCCCCGACGAGGGGCGGAGCGCCAAGAGCGTCCTGGTCACCCTTCCCGGCGGCTACCGCCTGGAGACCGAGGGCGGCACCGTCGACTTCCGTGAATTCGAGCGCCGCGCCGGAGCCGGGTACCGGGCCATGGACGCCGAGGACTACTCCCAGGCGGCCGCGCGGCTGCGGGACGCGCTGTCCCTGTGGTCGGGGCCCGCCCTGGCCGACGTACAGGCAGGCAGCCAGATCGGCATGCAGATCGAGCGCCTCGAAGAGGCCCGGCTGTGCGCCCTCGATCAGCGGATCGAGGCCGATCTGCGCCTCGGACGTCACCGGGAGCTGCTCTCCGAACTGACCGTGCTCGTCAGCCGGTACCGCACCCACGAGAGCCTGCACGGGCAGTTCATGCTGGCCCTGCACCGCTCGGGACGGCGCGGCGAGGCACTCAACGTCTACCAGCGGCTGCGCAACACCCTGGTCGCGGAGCTCGGCCTGGAGCCGTCGGCCGCACTGGGCCGGCTGCAGCGCTCCATCCTGATGGCCCAGCCCGACGCCCCGGCGCCCGGGGGCCAGGGACGCGGCACGCGCGTACCGGCTCGCGTGCGCTGACCGGCAAGCGCCCCCGCACCGGACCATGAGCCCGGAAGACGCCGAGGCCCTGTCCCTCCGGGAGGCGACGCAGGTGCTCGCCCGGCTGCTCTACCGGGATGCCGCGGACATCGAACCGGACCTGACCTTCTGGCTGCTGGGCGTCGACGCACTGCTCGGCGCACAGTTCGTGGCCCTGTTGAACGCCGCCTGCGGATCGGACATCGATGTCGCCGAACTCGACGACTACCCGACGCCCCAAGCCCTTTCCCGGTATGTCGCCGCCCAGCTGACCGGCACCCCGCCGCCCAGGCCGCGGAGTGAGCGAGCCGCGCCGGAGCCCAGGCCTGTTGCGGCCGGGGCGAGCAGGGCCGGCGCAGGGCGGGACGACGTCCTCAGCGTCCTGCGCGAGCAGCTCGCCGAGACGCTGTGCTGCGACGTGTTCGACATCGACACCGAGGCCACCTTCCGCAGCCTGGGCCTGGACCCCGTACTGGGCGCCGAGTTCCTCGACTTCGTCAACGGCGCGTACGGGCTTCGGGCCCGGCCCGCCGTCCTGTTCGACCACCCCTGCCTGTCCGCCCTGGCGGCCCATATCGCCGCGAGCACCACCGCTGTCGCTCCCGGGCCGTCGGCAGCCTGGACGCGCTGAGCGGCCCCAGCGCCCGCGCGTGGGGCCGTTCACTGTCCCGCCGCCGGCGGGGCGCTCAACTGGTCGAAGCGGTGCATCAGATGCTGCTGTTCGCGCGAGAGCCGCTCCACGTGGCTGCGTAAGCGCGCGATCTCGTCGCTCAGACTCAGCACGCTCGCCCCCAAGCCTGCCGCGGCAGGTGAGCCGGTGTCATCGAGGGAGCCGGGAAGCCGGTGGACGGTGGCGACCTGCCCGCCGTACGCCGGTGCGTCCAGGCCCGGATCGTGGTGGAGGATCGCCTCCATCCGGCCGCGCAGCGCGGGCCCGGGCTCCACCCCCAGCTCGAGCACCAGCCGCTTGCGCGCCCGGTCGTACACACTCAGAGCCTCCGCCTGCCGGCCGCACCGGTACAGCGCGGTCATGAGCAGGTCGTAGAAGCGTTCCCGCATCGGGTGATCGGCCGTCAGCTCCTCCAGCTCACCGGTGATCTCACCGTGCCGTCCCGCGCGCAGAGACACGTCGTACAGCGTCTCCAGCACCGTCAGCCGCCCCTCCTCCAGCTGGGCGGCCTCGGCCGAGCAGATGTCCCCGCGCCCGGCGCCCTCCAGCGCCGTACCCCGCCACAGCGCCAGCGCCCTGCGCAGCAGGCCGGCCGCCCGCTCGGGGTCCGCCACGGCGCGAGCGCGTCCTTCGGCTGCCAGCTGGTGGAACTGCCCGGCATCGGTACCGGCCCGGCCCGCGCGCAGCACATAGCCCATCGAGCGGGTCACGATCCACTCGTGGTGCGGCTCACCCGAACCCGGCACCGGAACCGGCAACAGCCGCCGCAGCCGCAGCACATGAGCCTGCAGCGCATTGGTCGCGTTCGCCGGAGGGGTGTGGCCCCACAGCTCGTCGATGAGCCGGTGCGCCGACACCACCTGCCCTCTCTTCACGATCAGCGCGCCCAGCAGCGCCCGCTGTTTGGCTCCCGTCAGAGCGATCCGCACACCGGTGCGTTCGTCATGGATCTCCACCGGACCGAGGATGCGAAACTCCATCTCTCCCCTCCTCTCGCAGAAGAAAAGAAGCCGGTATCGAATTCCGTGAAAGATCCGTCCGGTGATCCGCCTGAAAGATTCCTGGAATTCATGACGCGCAACTCCTGGCCGTACGGACCATAGATGCCGCGCGCACTGTCCGGTGCTGACACCAGTGCTGCTCAGCGCACCATGAAACGTTTCTTGAGTCTCGTTCAGGACACGCGTCGCGCGGCGGGAAACGGAGGCGGCCACACCGCCGGAGAACGGCTCGAAACGCAGCGGAGTGCAACAGGGATTGCTGTCGAACACGGTTACGGTGCTTCTCCGGATACCGGCTCGAAACGGCGGAGGCCGGCCAGGTACGGAGGAAATCGTGAAGATGAAGGTTCTGGGTCCACTGAGTGCCGAGGTCAACGGAGTCTCGATCGTTCCGACCGCCGGCAAGCCCCGCCAGATACTGGCCCTGCTCGCCCTGTACCCCGGACGGGTCATGCCGGTTCCGACCCTCATGGAGGAGATATGGAACACGGACCTTCCACCCAGCGCCCTGACCACCCTGCAGACCTACATCCTGCAGCTGCGCCGGCGGCTCGGGACGGCCATGGGGCCCGATGCTCCGGGCTCCGCGAAGGACGTACTCGCCACCCGCTACGGCGGCTATCTGCTGCAGATCCCGTCCGAGGCAGTGGATGTGCACCAGTACGAAAGCCTGTTGGCCCAGGGCCAGGACGCATTCGAAGAGGGCGATGACCGCGCGGCCGCCCGCTGCCTGCGCGAAGCCCTCGACCTGTGGGAGGGGCCCGCGCTCGTGGACGTACGCGTCGGCCCGATCCTGGAGATCGAGGTGACCCGGCTGGAGGAGAGCCGCCTCGTCGCCCGGGAACGCCGCATCGACGCCGACCTGCGGCTCGGCCGGCACGGCGAACTCATCGCCGAACTCACCGACCTGATTGCCCGTCACCCACAGCACGAAGGACTGCACTCGCAGGCCATGGTGGCGCTCTACCGCTCCGGCCGGCAGGCCTCCGCGCTCGACGTCTACCGCCGCCTGCGCAGGCGGCTGATCGAGGACCTGGGCGTGGAGCCCTCCCCCCAACTCCAGCGGCTGCACCAGGCGATCCTGGCCGTCGACCCGATGCTGGACGTCGTCGCGGGTCCCAGGCGCTCCTCGACCTTCGACCTGTACGCGGCGTGAATCCGCCCGACCGAACGGGCGGCGCGGGGGCAGGCATGGGGGAGGGGCGATGAGGCGCGTTGTCGTCACCGGCCTGGGTGTGGTCGCGCCCGGCGCGGTGGGCACCAAGGACTTCTGGTCGCTGCTCACCGCGGGCCGCACCGCCACCCGCGCCATCACGCTCTTCGACCCCACCCCCTACCGTTCCCGTATCGCCGCCGAGGCCGATTTCGACCCGGTCGAGCACCACTTCAGCCCCCAAGAGACCGAACGGCTGGACAGGGCGGCCCAGTTCGCCCTTGTCAGCGCGCGTGAGGCGATCGCCGACAGCGGTCTGGACCGCATGGGGGATCCACTGCGCACCGGGGTCGCGCTCGGCAGCGCGGCCGGCTGCGTCACGGGCCTGAGCACCGAGTACGCCGTCGTCAGCGACTGCGGATCCACCTGGCACGTCGACCACACCCGCGCTGTGCCGCACCTGCTCGACTACCTCGTGCCCAGCTCGCTGGCGGCCGAAGTGGCCCTCGACTGCGGCGCGCAGGGGCCCGTCACGCTGTTCTCCAACGGCTGTACCTCGGGTCTGGACTCCCTCGGGCACGCGGCCGCCCTGATCCGCGAGGACAGCACCGACGTCATGATCGCCGGTGGCACCGAGGCGCCCATCGCCCCGATCACCGTGGCCGGTTTCGACGCGCTGAAGGTGACCAGCCGGCGCAACGACGAGCCACAGACCGCCTCGCGCCCCTTCGACCGGACGCGTGACGGCTTCGTGCTCGGGGAGGGAGCGGCCGTGCTGATCCTTGAGGAGTTCGAGCACGCGCGCCGCCGCGGCGCGAGGATGTACGCCGAGATCGCCGGGTTCGCCCGGCGCAACAGCGCCTACCACATGACCGGGCTGCGCCCGGGTGGCCACGAACTGGCGCGGACGATCCGGGCCGCCCTCGACCAGGCGCGGATCGACCCCGGCGATGTCGACTACATCAGCGCCCACGGTGCGGGCACCCGGCAGAACGACGTGTACGAGACCGAGGCCCTCAAACGCAGCTTCGGCCCGTACGCCTACCGCATCCCCGTCAGCTCCATCAAGTCGATGATCGGCCACGCCCTCGGGGCGGCCGGCTCCCTCGACGTGACGGCGAGCGCGCTGACCATCGAGCACGGTGTGGTGCCGCCCACCGCCAATCTGCACGACCCCGACCCGGCCTGCGACCTCGACTACACCCCGCTGACCGCCCGCGAGCAGCGCACCGACACGGTCCTCGGCGTCGGGAGCGGCTTCGGCGGATTCCATAGCGCCGTGGTCCTCACCCGCCCGCGTCCGGCAGCGGCCCCATGAGCGCCCGTACGCGCCGGCCCGTCGCCCTCGTCACCGGGATCGGGGTCGCCGCCCCCAACGGCCTGGGCGCCCGCGCCTGGTGGGCCGCGGTGCTGCGCGGCGAGAGCGGCATCGGGCCCCTCACCCGATTCGACGCCGACGAGTATCCGGTACGGGTCGCTGGCGAGATCGACGGATTCGTCGACGAGGACCATGTTCCCGCCCGGCTGCTGCCGGCCACCGACCGGATCACCCGGCTCACGCTCGCCGTGGCGGCCGAGGCACTGGCCGACGCGGACGCCGCCCCCGCCCTGTCGGCCGACAGCAACGCCGGTGTCGTCACGGCCGGTTCCGCAGGCGGTATCGAACTCGGCCAGAGCGAGCTCCAGGCGCTGTGGAGCAAAGGGCGACGGCATGTCAGCGTCTACCACACGAGCACCTGGTTCCCCGCGGCCGGCGCCGGCCAGCTCGCCGTCCGGCACCAGCTGCACGGCCCCGGCGGCGCCGTCGTCACCGAGCAGGCGGGCGGCCTGGACGCCGTGGCTCAGGCCCGCAGGCAGCTGCGTAACGGCTCACGCCTGATGCTGGCCGGTGGCGTCGACTCGGCGCTGTGCCCGTGGGCCTGGGCCGCGCACCTGGCGGCCGGCTCCCTGAGCACCGTCGCCGAACCGGCCCGCGCCTACCGGCCGTTCGCCCCGGATGCCAGCGGGCATGTCCTGGGTGAGGGCGGCGCGCTGATGGTCCTCGAAGACGCCGAGACCGCACAGGCCCGGGGAGCGGCAGGCTACGGAACCGTCGCCGGATGCGCGGCCACCTTCGACGGGCCGGGCGTGCCCCGGCTGCGCGCGGCGGCCGAACTGGCCCTGTCCGACGCCGGAGTGAGCCCCGCCGACATCGACGTCGTGTTCGCCGACGCGGCAGGCGAGCGGGGCGCCGACCGCGCCGAGGCGGAGGCGATCTGCGCGCTGTTCGGCCCGTACGGCGTCCCGGTCACCGCACCCAAGACCATGACCGGTCGCCTGCTGGCAGGTGGCTCCTCCCTCGATCTGGCCGCCGCCCTGTTCGCCCTGCGCGACGGCGTGGTGCCACCGACCACCGCGACCGAACGCACCGCGGACGACTGCCCGCTGGACCTCGTGATCGGCGAGCCCCGGCGCGGCGGCGTGCTGCGCTGCGCGCTGGTCCTGGCCCGCGGCAGGGGCGGGTTCAACTCCGCGGCCGTCGTACGCGGCCCGGGCTGACACCCCGCCGGACATCCCTCAGCACACCCCTCCAGGCACCACGAGCGTGCCGAGCACGCAGGAAGAGAGGCCACCGTGGCACCGTTCAACCTGTCGGACCTGACCGCCCTGCTGCGCGCATGCGCGGGCGCGGGGGAGGGGGAGGCCGGGGACCTGGACGAGGGCATGCTCGACGTGCCGTTCTTCGACCTCGGATACGACTCGCTGGCGATCCTGCAGACCACCGCCCGGATCGAGGACGAGTACGGGATCGGCCTCGACGAGGAGGCCATCGACGAGGCCGAGACTCCCCGCCAGTACCTCGACCTCGTCAACCGCGCCCTGGCCGCCCGCGGCACGGACACGCTGGACACCGACGCTGTGGTCGTCGGCGCGGGCCCGGCAGGTCTCGCCCTGACCCTGATGCTGCTGCGGTCGGGGGTGAGGGTCGTGCTGGTGGAGCGCTCGCCATCGGCGGGCCGCGACTTCCACGGGGAGATCCTGCAGCCCGGCGGCCAGCGCATCCTGGACCAGCTGGGGGTGCTGGAGGCGGCCCGGGGCCGCGGCGCGGTGGCCCTGGACGGATTCCAGGTCCTGGAGAGGGACAGGCTGCTCCTGGACATCGACTACCGCCGGCTCGACGCACCGTACAACCGGCTGCTCGCCCTTCCTCAGCGCCATCTGCTCGACGAACTGCTGACCCGGTGCCGCCGACTGCCCGGCTTCCACTACCTGGGCGGACACCGCATCAGCAGCCTGCTGCACACGGAGGAGAGCGGCGCGGTTGGGGGAGCCGTGGTGAGCGGGCCCGGCGGGCGGCGCACCACCGTGCGCGCCCAGGTGGTCGTGGGCTGCGACGGACGGTTCTCCAAGACCCGGCAGCTCGCCGGGATCGCGTCCGGGCGCACCGAGGCCTTCGACCAGGACGTGGTGTGGTTCGCGCTGCCGGCCGCCGGCCGCACGACCGGCCGGGTGCGGGTGCACCGGGCGGGAACCGCCGCGGTACTCGTCCACGACTGCTGGCCCGACCGGCTCAGGATCGGCTGGACGCTGCCTCACCACACCTGGCAGCAGGCCGCCGCGCGCGGCATCGGCGACATCCGGCGCGAACTGGCCGCCGCCCTGCCGTACTTGGCCGACCTGATCGACGAACATCTCACACAGCTGTCCGACCTCACGCTGCTCGACGTCTTCGCCGCCCGCGCCGGTCAGTGGGTGCGCGACGGCCTGGTGCTGGCCGGGGACAGCGCGCACACCCACGGCCCGCTCGGCGCCCAGGGCATCAACCAGGCCCTGCAGGACGCCGCCGTCCTGCATCCGCTGCTCGTCGCCGCCCTCGCCGCCGGGGACTGCTCACAGGCGCGCCTCGCCGCCTTCGAGGCGGCCCGTGGGCCCGCCGCCGATGCGGTCCTGCGGATGCAGCGCCTCCAGGCCGCCGCCTTCTTCGGCCACGGCGGACCACTCGCCGCCTTCCTGCGGGCCCGCGCCGCGCGGCTCGTCACACGCACACCGCTCGGCGCGCGGATCACCCGGCGGATCGCCTACGGCCGGCCCCAAGTCCACGTACAGACCGATCTGTTCGCCGCGGACGGGAACCGCCCTGCTGTTCAGTCGTCGACCTCGATGTCGTAGAAGCCGTCGCGTTCCCACTGCCGGATGGTGGCGTGATCCCGCTCCACCACCGAACGGTCCCGATGGATCAGATAGACGGCGCCGGGCCGGGTGAACAGGTCCTTGGTGCGACGGACGAACTCACCCGCGCGTCCGGCCGGAGCGAGCATGCTGTGGTACGAGGGCAGGGTCCGCAGCCGGGACCAGTCCAGGTCCCGGCGCAGCCGTCCACTGCTCGGGCAGATGAAGCTCACACCTCGGGCCTCGGCGAGCGGCGCGGTGGGCAGCCGCCTGGAGGCGTAGAGATCGGGGACGAGCATGGCGTGCACGGTGTTGGCCACCGGGTTGCGGCCGGTCGCCCGGGTCACCGCCGACACGTCGATGGTGCCCTGCGGGCGGGCCGCGCTCTCGACCAGCCGGGGCCCGGCGGCGGTGTTGATGACCTCGGTGTGGGAGGGACCCCAGCGGGTCCCCAGCGCGTCCAGGACGTCTCGTACGTACGCCGCGACGCGCTGCGCGTCGGGGTTCTGGGGCGGGACCAGATCGATGTAGTCGTACACGGGCGCGCCCGCCAGCACGGTTTTGACGGAGCGCCAGATCTCCGTGACGGTGTGCTGCCCGTCCGCGGAAAGGCAGTTGACCATGTATTCGTCACCGTGCAGATACTCCTGCACGAGTACGGCCGCGTTGGTCTGGCCGTACACGCTGCGGCTGCCCAGGAGCTTGTCCGCGGCGGCTGCGGCCTCCTGCGGGCTCGTACAGCAGAACACGCCGTCCGTGCCCGCGCTGCGCAGGGGTTTGACGACGACCGGCCCGCCGCCGTGTCCGGCGGTCACCGCGTACGCCTCCTCGGCGGTGGTGACCGCGGCGTGCCAGGCGGCCGGCACACCGGCGTCGGCGACTGCCCGCTGCATCCGAAGCTTGTCCCGGCGCGCGGCCGAGGAGGATGTCTCGTTGTTGGTCGTGAGGCCCAGCTCGTCGGCGAGCTTGTCGGCGAGCTCCACACCCGATTCGGTGCCCGCGGCGACCCACCCGATGTGATGCCGCCCCAGGGAGCGCAGCAGCGTCTCCCAGTCACCGTCGAAGGAGTACTCCGCCCGGTAGGTCTCCGGGGCGTACGTGGCGCGGAAGGTTCCGGCGCGCTCCGCCCGGTTCTCCACGTGCACCGTGCCGATTCCGTACGCGGCGAATGCGGGCGCGTACAGCGCTCCCGTGGAGTAGCCGTCGACGACGACGGCGACCCGCTCGTTCATGGTGTGCACGGGCATGTCACTACCTCCGGCGGTCGGGGTGGGACCAGACCGGCCTCGGCACCCGGTAGACGAAGCTGATCGCCGTACGGGGCTCGCCGACCGTCGAGTTGGGGGCGGAGCGGTGCAGCATCATCCCGTCGAAGGCGACCGCCGAACCGGGTGGCAGGGGCACCGACACGGGGGCGGATGCGGGCAGCACCCGGGCCGGGTCGACATGGGGTTCTACGGCGTCCGCGAGGGGTGGCTCGCCGGGGCGTCGTTCGCTGTCGCCGCGGTGCTCGAACAGGCCGTGCCGGTGGGAGCCGGAAATGAACTGCAGACAGCCGTTGGCCTCGGTCGCCTCCTCCACCGCCACCCAGACCGTGACCACGCTGTGCGCTTCGGTGTCGAACTCTTCGGGAGCGAACGCCATGTCCTGGTGCCACGGCTTCTCCGAGCCCAGCCGGGGCGGCTTGGCCCACAGGAAGGAGTTCACCAGGACTCCCGGCGCGCCCACCAGCTGGGGCACCAGGTCCTCGGGCAGGTCCAGTTCGGCCTGCAGCGCGGCCAGGTCCGGCGCGTAGTGGTGGGCACGGCTCACCGAGCGCAGCAGCCCGGCGACCTGCGGATCGCCCTGCTGCCAGGCCACCCACCCGCCGACGCCCGCCGCCTCCAGTACGAAGTCCCCGGCCGAGGAGTCAAGGTGGGCGGCTTCCTTACGCAGCTGCGCGGCGGCGCGGCGCAGCCGGGCGAGCCCCGCCGCCGGCACCAGGCCGGGCAGCGGGACGAACCCGCTGTCCTCCAGGGTGCCGACGGCGGCATCGGTCACGTGGTGGGTCATAGCCAGTTGCCCTCCTGCATGAGGTCACGCCCGGACAGTTCGTTGACCTCCCGCCAGGCCTGCACGTGCCGGGGCCTGATACGGAAGTACTGGTACGGCGTCTTCAGCTCACGCGGATCGAAGCCGGTCTTCTCCGCAAAGGTGTCCCCGAACTTCGGGCCGACGTCGTCCGGTTGGACACCCTCGGCGACGCCCTCGACCAGGACGACATCGCGGGTCGCGCCGAACGCGAGCCGTACCCGGCCGCCCGCCAGAAGGTTCCGGCTGGTGGGCGAGGTGCGCACGGTGGAGATGTAGAGATAAGTGCCGTCCCACAGGAAGGACAGCGGCACCAGATAGGGCCCGCCGTCGGAGTCCGCGGTGGACACCCAGGTGTCGACGTCCTTCTCGAAGTGGACGAGGACATCGCGGCGGCGCTCTTCGCGGCTGCGCGGTGGAGCGAGAGTCATGGTGTTCTCCTCATCGTGGTGTACGTGGCCTGCCGACCGCGGCGAATGTACCGGGCTCCTCGCTGCGTGTGACGCCGTCCGCGCCGACGCGGCGCACGTCCGAGAGGGCCAGACCGAGGAAGACGGGGGCTCCCACCAGCGCCGACAGCCACATCGCGCTGTGCAGTCCCACCACTTGTGCCAGCGCGCCTCCGAGCAGCGCGCCCACCGGCAGCGCGCCCCAGGACACGAAACGCACGGTGGCGTTCATCCGTCCCATCAGCGGTCGGGGAGTGACCGCCTGGCGCACACTCACCTGATTGACGTTGAGCACCACCACACCGACCGCCTGGATCAGCAGACCGCCGACCAGCAGGGCATCGACCAGCAGGGCGTGGGGCGCCGCGTACCCGGCCACGGGCAGCAGCAGCGGTCCGGCCCCGCACAGCAGCGAGGCGGCGACGATGGTGGGCCCGGTGCCGATGCGCCGCGCCGCCCGCCGGGAGGCGAGCGCTCCGCCCACCATTCCGGCACTGGACAGCGCCATCACCAGGCCGATCCGGGCCGGAGAGAAGCCCAGCTGACGGGTCGCGTACGTGACGAGCAGGGCCGAGACCATGGCGTACGACAGATTGGTCAGGCACGACGTGATCGTGATGGGGGCCAGCAGCCGGTGGTGCCTGACGAACTTCAGGCCCTGGATGATGTCCTGGCACGGAAGCTGGCCGGTGCGCGCGGCGGGCTCCGGGGGGCGGGGCCGGCCGGGGATGCGCCACACCATCACGGCGGAGAAGAGGAACGAGACGATGTCCACGCACAGCGCCACGGGCCCGCGCAGCAGCCCGATCAGCCAGCCGCCCGCCGCGTGCCCGCCGACCAGCGCGCCCGAACGGGCCAGTTCCAGCTTGGAGTTGCCCTCGGCGAGGTCCTCGGCGGGCAGGATGTCGGGCAGATAGGACTGGTAGGCGATGTCGAAGAACACGGTGGCCGCGCCGATTGTCAGCCCGACGGCGTACAGCTGCGCCAGGGTGAGCACGCCGAGCACATGGCTGACCGGCACGGTCAGCAGCACCAGCGCCCGCACGAGGTCTGCCGTGATGAGGACCGGCTTGCGCGGCATCCGGTCCACCCAGGCGCCGGCGGGCAGCCCGATCAGGAGATACGGCGCGACCTGCACGGCCTGAACGGCGCTCACCTCGAAGGCGCTGGCGTTCAGGGTCGTCAGGGCGGTCAGCGGCAGGGCGAGGATGCTGATCTGCGTTCCGAACTGGGTGACCGCCTGGGCCGCCCACAGCCGGCGGAACGCCGGTTGCCGCAGCAGTGTCATGTCACACCCCCGCTGCCGAGGTGTCGCCGTGCCGGGCGGCGGCCTCGTACGTGAACACGCCTGCGGTGCAGGCCCGTTGATCGGCGCCCATGCCCACCACGGCGCCCGCGTGGGCGGGCAGCGCGCGGGCGTAGGTGCCCGCGTGCCCGTCGGGAGTGAGGAACAGGCTCCACACGGTCCGCCAGTCCTCGGTGCGGCCGGTTGCCGGATCGAGGACGGGTTCCGGGCGGGTGTGGGCGCGCTCCTGGACGACGGCGCCGGAGGCGTCGACGGATTCCAGTGCGCGCCGCCACTGGTCCGCGGGTGTCTCCCACCCGGCCAGCACGCCCGAACCGCCGTACTGCGCCCGGGGTTTGAGGATCAGCTCGTCCTGCCGGTCCAGGCACTCGGCGAACAGGTCCGGGGCGCTGGTGCGCGCCTGGTGCGGCAGCGATCTGGTCCAGGGCAGCAGCCGGTCGATCAGTGCCAGCTCATCGGTACTGAAGCGATCGCGCAGGCCGGGCTCGGAGAGCAGCGCGAGCGCGCCCTTGTTGCTGAACAGATAGGACTCCAGAGGCGTCCACAGCACCACGGTGCCCTGCTCATGGGCCTGGAAGAGGGGTTCCACCATGGCCGCGCCGCCGGGCTCGGCCAGGATCTCCTCGGCGCAGAAGCAGCGCAGCACCAGATCCACTGCGGTGCCGTGCAGGGTGATCCGGTTCCCGCGGCTCCGGACCGCGTGCACTTCACCCACGCGGAAGTCCAGCTCCTCGGTGCGCATCAGCTCGGCGACCGCCTCCCACACGGCGCCGAACTTCGCCAGCCCGCCCGGCGCTTCGAGCAGGGCGACGACCGGGGTGCGCCCGCCCGCCACCGGGCGGGCCGCTGCCCGCAGCGTTTCGGCGACCAGGCGGCCGGTGTCCAGATACGTCAGCGCGTGCTCGGCCGCGAAGGACGCGAAACTCGGGGCCTGTGCCCACAGGCGGGGCAGCGTGCCCGCGCGGTCGATGCCCCCGAGCTCACTGGCGATGTTGAACTCCAGGAGCCGGAATCGGCAGCCGTCGAAACTCATGTCGGTGCGCCCGTACATCGGCGGAGCGCCGCCGCCGAGGCGGGTGATCAGCTTCTGTGTGCGTTCGTCGATGCCGAGCGCCCGGCAGTACGCGTCCAGGTCGCCGTCGAAGAGGCGCTGCGGCAGCGAGGTGATCAGCTCGAAGACGCCTGCCGTGTCGGCCGCCGCTCGGTCCACTGCCTGTTGTGGGGCGAAGAGCGGCCGGGAGAGCAGCCGGGTGCCGGCCGCCGCCGCGAGAGCGGGCGGCAGGCTGATCTCCTTGAGGACGGTGTGCAGCGGTCTGTGCGGATCCGCGCTCTCACGCAGAAACGCCGTCGTCACCGGGTCCGTCGTCACCGGGTCCGTGGTCATGCCGTCGGTCGTCGTGGTGTCGAACCTCGTGTAGTCGGACCTCGCGCTGTCGGTCGTCATGGCGGGCAACTGCCTTTCCCTCGGGGTCACGCGGTGCTCAGGCGCACGGCGTGAGCCGCCTTGTCGGCCTCGATCCAGCACGCGTCGGCGCTCTGCCCGGTGACGAGCACATAGCCGTAGCGGCTCATGATGTGACCGGCGGGCGGCAGCAGCAGCTCCTGGCCCGGCTCGGCGAGCGCCTGCGCCCGCACCGCCGCCGCGGGCAGCGCCGCGGCGTCCACGTGCACGCCGGCGGCCACACAGTCTTCTTCGGGGTAGAGGAAGCGGATCGCCGCACAACCACGGCGGCGCTCGGGTGGTGGCAGCGTGCTGCCGCAGGCGATCGCGACAGCCCAGTGGCCCGGGTCCACCCCGCAGGCGAAGGAGGCCACAAGAGGAATGAGATCCCCGCCGAGGCGGGCGTTGATCTCGATCACCTTCGGCCCGGCCGCGGTGAGTCTGAGCTCGGTGTGGGTGATGCCGGTGTGGTAGCCCACCGCCGCGTGCGCCCGCCGCAGGACGTCCAGCAGCCCGGGGTCGTCCAGCAGCGGGTCGGCGGCGTCGACGCTGTGGGCGATTTCCTCGAAGTACGGCTCGAATCCGCAGACTTTGCGGGCGAGGTACAGCGGGGTCAGCTCGCCATTGAGCAGTGCCGCGTCGATGCTGATCTCCTCGCCGCGCAGGTACTCCTCGACCAGGACGCTCCCGCCGAAGTCCGGCGCACCGGCCATGACCACGGTTCCCGCCGCGGTGTACGCCGCCGCCACCTCCGAGGGCGACGCGGCCCTGCTCACTCCGACACTTGCCCCGAGACCGCGCGGCTTGACGACCACAGGGAATCCGATACGGGCCGCGGCCCGCTCGGCCTCGGCCGCCGACGCCACCGGGACGGAGCGGGCCTGGGGCACGCCCGCGGCATCGAGGGCCCGGCGGGTGCCGTGCTTGTCGCGGCACAGCGCCACGGCCTCGGGCGGGGAGCCGGGAAGGCCCAACTCCCGCTGCAACCGGGCGCTCTGCTCCACCAGCAGCTCGTTCCAGCACAGCACCCCGGCCACGGTGTGCCGGGCCGCCACGGAACGGGCCGCGGTCTTCAGTGCGGCGGCGTCGTGGAGGTCGACCACGGTGTGACCGCACAGATACGGCAGCTCCCACGTGGGCTCGGTGTCCAGGAACAGCCAGATACGGGCATGGGTGGCGGCCATCGACAGGAGATATTCGCGGAACTGCCGCACGCCACTGTGCACCAGAAGGACCAGCGGAAGATCTCCAGTACCGGCCACTGAGTTCACCCCGTACCTCTCACGACGCGGCTCTCGTGAAGGAGAGCAATTGTGCGGCTGCGGCTGAACTGCCCGCCGCTCGGACGCTAGCGTCCGATGCCCCCTCGAATCGTCGGGCAGGGGAAGATTTGTAGCTCCCCGCCGAGATTTGTCATTGCTATCCGAAACTTGTCATTGCCCCCAAGGTGAATTTTCGGCCAGGTGGGAGCGCCTTACGATGCGGCCAACCCTTGCTCTCAACAGGGAGAATATTGCGTCCGGTTGGCGTGAGCGCAAGATCAAAGCATGCAAATCGGCCAGCATTAGTACCGCCTCCGTGAATTCGCTATTGACGATCCGGTGACTCGGGATTCACTCTGATTCCGCTCGGCGACTGATTGAGGTCGCTGGACTTACCCCTTGTGGAAGGAGATGGTTCTCATGGAGAAGGACTTCATCGGGTCGCGTGACAACGGCCAGGGCATCGAGAAGTGGTAATTCCGCTCCACCCGTTCCACGCACCCCGAAATACCTAAAAAGCCGCCCGCATGTACGACAGTGCGGGCGGCTTCACAACGTCTTGAGGGAGAGATCTGGTGGTTGGCAACCTTCCGTCGGCGACAGCGGAGCTGTCGCCGGAGTTTCTCGAGGTGGACCACTCGGACGACGCGCGCTACTGGGCGTCGGTCGAGGCCGTCGTGGATCTCGCCGACCGTCGCGGCCGGGACCGGGCCGGCATCCCCCTGCTCATCGGCCTCGCGGTCAAGCACCCGCAGTGGCCGGTGCGCGCCGCCGCCGTACGCCTTCTCGCCGCCCACCACCGCGACGACGCGACCGCGGCCGCCGCGGTCGCCGCCGCCACCCACGACCCCGTGGACTGGGTGGCGTTCACCGCGCTCAAGGTGGTGACCGAGCACCGCATCCGGGCTGCCGTGCCGGACATGATCCGTATCTCGGGATGGCCGAGCAATTTCGCCCGCGACGACTACGCCCGTAAACCCGTCGGCTGCGGGGCCGCGTTCACCAAGCGTGCCCTGCTCGCCATCTTCGGCACCCGGGACCCTCAGGAGCTGCGCCGCCTGGAGGACGAGTACTTCACGGACATGCGCGCCCGTGTCGCCGCGCACGCCCGCCGCCCCCGCCTGAACGACGATGTCGTGCTGGTGCCCGCCGGTCCCTTCCTGGCCGGTACCGCCTCGTCGGCCGGCGGGCCCTTCCGTATGAAACAGGGTGACAACCCGCTGCGTGCCGAAACCCTGCCCGCCTTCCACATCGACCGGACCACCGTCACCAACGCCCGCTACGCCGAGTTCCTGGACAAGGCCTCGGACACGGGGGAGTACGACCACCCGGACCAGCCCGAGGAGCGCCGCCACCACCAGCCTGCCCACTGGCACGACGCCCGCTTCAACGAGCCCGGCATGCCGGTGGTCGGCCTCGACTGGTACGACGCCTGGGCCTTCGCCAACTGGGCCGGCGGCACCCTGCCCAGTGAGCTCCAGTGGGAGAAGGCGGCCCGCGGCACCGACGGCCGCTCCTACCCGTGGGGGGACGGCTTCGAGCCGGACCGGGTGAACTACGTCGAGCGCTCCTACGGGCAGCCCGTCGCCGACCTGGACGAGCTGGAAGCGCTCCTGGTCACCACGACCCACGACGACACCCCGCCCCACCCGGTGCTCGCCTCCGACAGCCTGCCCGCGGGCGCCAGCCCCTACGGCGTGCTCCAGATGTCCGGCAACGTATGGGAGCTCACCCGCACCAACTACTACACCGGCGAGGACATGGACCCCTTCTTCCGGGGGCGCCACCCCATGGAGTTCATGAACCGCAAGGAGGCCTTCCATGTGCTGCGCGGCGGCACCTGGACCTCGCCGCCGGTGTGCCTGACCACCTTCTACCGGGGCAAGGACCTGATCACCGATCTGCACAACGAGGTCGGATTCCGCTGCGTGTACGAGGCGGAATGATGCGGCTGACATCCCTGGGGCATGCCGCCGTCCTCATCGAGACCGGCGAGCGGCGCATCCTGGTCGACCCCTGGCTCACCCAGCGCCTGGACCGCTTCTGGGAGCACCATCCCGCCCTGCCCGACGGTCTGCTCGACGTCCTGGACGGCGGCGTGGACCACATCGTCTTCAGCCACCACCACTTCGACCACCACCACTTCCCCTCCCTGGCCCGGATCCTTCAGGACAGCGAGGTCGACTTCGACGACAGCCCGCACCGCGCGCCGGACACGGACTGCGTCTTTCCTGTCGGACCCGTCCCGCCCCGGTTCACCGGATCAGGACTCGGCCACCAGGCGATCGAATGGACCCTGCGCCGCCTCGGCTTCGAAAGGCTGACCCCCGTCACGCCCGGCAGCACGCTGCGCCTGGGCGACACAATCCTGCACACCTTCGTCTCCGACGTCACCTTTCCCGAGATGAGCATCCTGGTGCAGAGCGGCGAGGCATCCGTGATGCTCTGCGGCGACGCGATCCTGCACGAGTCGACCGTGCGGCACTTCGCCCGCCCCGACGCCCCCCGGATCGATGTCGCCTTCGTGCCGGCGCACAGCATGTCGCCCCCGGGCGTGCTCACCGAGCGCCGCCCGCTCGCCGACACGGAGTCCGTACGCGCCCGCGCGGTCGCGAACTTCGACCGCTACGTGACCACCTTGAACGCGGGCCTGACCGTCCCGTCGTCCTTCGGCTGGAAGGTCAGCGGCGACGGTGATCAGGACTACTCCTGGTGCAACCGGACCATTTTTCCCCTCACCCCCTACCAAGCGCTGGGCCGCCTGCGCGAGTTGGGCAAGGACGGTCTGCTGTGGGGGCCCGGACAGATCATCGAGGTCGCCGACGGCCGTGCCGAACTGCGCAACGGCCCCCATGCGCCCAAGGGGTACGACTTCGATACCGTCTACGCCGAGGTGAGTCTGGACGAGGACACCGCCGTCCCGCCGTTCGCCCCCGGACGCGACCGCCACGGCCGCCAGACGCGCAGCGTCGAAGACCTGCTCGCGGACCTGATGGAACGCCTCGTCGGCACCGACTTCTGGTACCGCGCCATCGACAGCGGCGCGACCCACACCATCTCGCTGCACGAGGACGGCGACGAGGACGGCGGCGCCACCCACAGCCACCTCCTGGACCCGGTGACCGGCCGCGTCGTCCGTCTGGGACCGGGACCGGCCCGCCGGCACCTCACCCAGGACACCGGCTACACGGAGATCGCCGCGAGCACCCTGCAGGCCCTGCTGGACAGCGAGTTGCTGTACGGCAGCTCGTACGGACTGTGGGCCAGCAACAGCAATCTGCTCTCCGCCGTCTTCCACCAGCCCGTCCACTACACCCGGCATGTGGACCAGGTCCTGGGCAGGCCCGGCGATGGGTGAGACGGCCGGGCGGCGCGTCGTCGTCGAACACCACAGCGTCTGCCTGCGGGACAACCCGCTGGGGGACCAATACACCCGGCGGATCGAGGTGCTGCTGCCACCGGGATACCGGGAGGACGTGCGCCACCCCGTCGTCTACTGGCTGCCGGGCTTCGGCGCCGCCCCCACCCTGACCAATCGCCCGCTGGCGTTCGGCGACTCGGTGGCCGGCCGGCTCCAGGCGGCCATGGCGCGCGGCGAGATCCCCGCGGCGCTCCTGGTGGTGCCGGACTGCACGACCGCGTACGGCGGTTCGCAGTACATCGACTCCCCGGCCTGCGGCCGCTACCTCACCCACCTCACCGAGGTCGTCGCCGAGGTGGACCGGCGCTTCGCCACCCGGGCCGAGCCTGCCTGGCGCGCGATCGCGGGCAAGTCGAGCGGCGGCTACGGCGCCCTGATCGCCGCCATGCACACCGACCTTTTCGGCGCGGTACTCGCCCACACCCCCGACGCGGGCTTCGAGCACTGCTATCTGCCCCTGCTCCCGGGCGTACTGGACACGATCGAAGCAGCGGGCGGCATCGAGGAGTTCCTGGCCCGCCGGTACAGCGGGCCGCACGACGTGGCGTTCATGGTCGCGATGAGTCTGCTGGCCATGGGCATGTGCTACGCCCCCGAGCCACGTGTTCCGGCCGTGCAGACCCTGCCCTGCGATCCGCGCACCGGGCTCTTCCGCCCCCAGGTGTGGGAGCGCTGGCTGCGGCACGATCCCGTACGCACCGCCGCCGCGCACACCGAACGGCTGCGGGCGCTGCGGCTGCTCTACCTGGAGACCGGCCGCCGCGACGACTACCACATGCACTGGGGCGTCAGGGCGCTGCACGCCACGCTGCAGGAGCTCGGCATCGCGCACGAATACCAGGAACACGACGGCGGGCACCACGGCATCGAGCATCGCTTCACCACCTCCCTGGCCCGCCTCGGCCGGGTGTGGGACACCGCGGCGGTCACCACGGGAGGGCGCTGACATGTGCGGCATCGCAGGGTTCATCCCGCTCGGCGCGCCGCGCGAGCGGCAGTGGCTCGCGGCACTCGGCACCACCATGACCGGGGCGATGGCACACCGCGGCGAGTCGGCGGGCGCCCCCTGGGTGGCACCGTCGGGCGCGGCGATGCTCGCCTGCGTCCGGCTCGCCGTCCAGGACCGGACCGGCGCCGGGGACCAGCCCATGGCAGACCCCGACGGGCGGTTGGTACTGGTCAACAACGGCGAGGTGTACGCCTCCCGCGCACCGCTGGCCCCGTCATGGCCACGGCGTACCCACTGCGACACCGAATTCGTCCTGCAACAGGTCAGCCGGGCCACCGACGAAGCGGCCGTACTGAGCAGCCTGGACGGCATGTTCGCGCTCGCCTGGCACGACACCCGCACCCGGCGCACCGTCCTGGCGCGCGACCACTTCGGCGTCAAGCCGCTCCACTACTGCTACACCGACGACGGGCTGCTCTTCGCCTCCGAGGCCCAGGCTCTGCTCGCCACCGGGCTGATCCGGCCGGAGGTCGACCCCGCCGAGTTCGTGCTGCGCTCCTGGGTGCGGATGGACGCGGCGGACGAACACACCTGGCTGTCCGGCATCCGCGCGCTCCAGCCCGCCGAGTACCTGGTCGTGGACGCGCCCCGGGTGCGCCTGCGCCGCTACTGGCAGCCCGAGCCGTCCGACGAGGTGGTCGGCGCCGAGGAGATCCGCGCCGCCTTCGACCGTTCCGTCGCCCTGCGTTCGGTGGCCGACGTGCCCCGGGCCGCGGTGCTCAGCGGCGGAGTCGACAGCTCGGCGATCTTCTCGGCGCTGCACACCGGCGGAGTCGAGGTGGCGCCCTATGTCGCCCACTACGAGGACGGCATCGGCGGCTCGGGCAGCGACGTCGACCACGCCCGTCTGGTGTCCGGCGCCCACGGCGTCCCGCTCACCGTGTGCGAACTGTCGCGCCGCGACGCGGTCACGCTCGTCCCGGAGGTCGCGCACCGGCTCATGCGGCCCCTGCTGCACGGCGCCGAACTCGCCATGTACCAGCTCTACCGGCGTATCTCCGCCGAGGGCCAGGTCGTCGTCTACTCCGGCCACGGGGCCGACGAGATGTGGGGCTACCAGGACGGCGGCTACTTCCCCGTCGTCGACCCGGCGGCCGCGACCCATGTGCACGGCCGCCACTACCTCACCCACCGCCTGCACCGCGACGAACGCCCGCTGTGGGGCGAACTCATCGAGTGGCTGGCACGCGAACTCGGCGTCGACATGGACGACATCAGGCAGCGGGTGTGGGACAGGGTGCTCAGGGAGTACCGGGCGCTGGACACCCTCGACCCGCTCAAGCGCGGCAGACACCATCTGATGCGCCGCTTCCTCGTCTACGTCAACGACATGGTGGACCTCACCTCCTCGGCGTACACACTCGAGGACCGGCCCGTCTTCCAGGACGTCACCCTGGCCGAACTCGCCTTCCGCTGCCCGGAACATCTCAAGAGCCCGACGGCGCCAGGCCGCCACAAGGAACTGCTGAAATCCGCGCTCGGCACCCTGCTGCCGCCCGCCGTCGTCCAGCGCCGCAAGCAGGGTTTTCCCTCGCCCACCGACCCCGTCTACGAGCAGGCGCTGCGGAACCTGGCGGCCGAGCAGGGACTGCCGTTCGGACTCACCGGCCTGCCAGGTCACCTTCAGGATGCCCTGGGGGCAGGGGAGTTGATGTTCCTGGCCTCCAGCTCCGCCTGGCTGGAGCGGCTGCGGACGCCGGAACCCACCCCCTTGTAGAGGAGAAACACCCATGGCGTCGACCCATACCTGGCAGTGGAACACGGTCGCCGACGCGGCCGAACTGGAGGACGCGCCGCCCCGACTGGCACCCCAACAAGCCCAGCCGTGGTGCAACTTCACACTGTGGCACCCCGCCGAACTGCCCGGCGGATGCGACGCGGCGGTCGGCACCCTGCGCAAGGAAGCCCCGCCAGGCCGCACCGACGCGAGCGCCGGCCGTACCCCGTGGTCCGATGCCAACCCGGCCGCGTACCGCACCGAGATCAGCGGCGGCGGGCGCCGGCTGCGGCTCAAGCAGTTCCTGTACGACTGGGCCTTCCCCGCCGCCGACCACCCCTGCCTGTGGGGCAGCGAGACCCGTCCCTTCCCCATCGGTGCGGGGCGTGTGGTCTGGCTGGGCACCGACTACCTCGGGCACCGCGCCGCCTCCGCGCGCATGAGCCGTACGACGGTCGAACTGTCCGTGCTGGAAGGCGAGTTCACCGACGAGGAGCTGGTGGAGCTGTACCGGGCGCTGCGGCCGGCCGACGCGGAGGCCCCGGCGCGTATCGTGCGTACGCCGTTCAGTGAGCTCTCGTACTGGGCCAGGCACACCACCGACATGATCTCGGTGCCGACCGGGCTGTACTTCTTCCACCGGCGCGATCGCCCGCACGAGGGGGACTGGGTGCCCACCGCGGAACTCCCGTCCTTTCTCGCGGCTCAGGGCCTCCCCGGCGAACTGGGCGGCTTCGCACCGGACAGCGCCGCGGTCTTCACCGCCGGAGAGGGCGCGCGGGAACTCGAAGTGATCTACACGAGTGAGGCGGGCGGCGGCGAGCTGCGGCTGGTCCTGCAGCGCCCGGGCGCCGGACGGATGCCCTATCCACCGGAGCGTGAGAAGCACCCGGCCCGCACGCAGGAGACTCGCGTCCGGGGCCGGTCGGTGCATATGGCCTTCGTGGATCCGGCGGTCGGCCCGTTCGACGCCGTCTGGCAGGACCCGTCCCTGGGGGTGGAGGGCAAGCTACTGAGCAGCGCCGGCCAGGGACTGGACAAGGAGTTCGCTCTCGGCTGCCTGGACACCCTGCTGTCCTGCTCCCTTCTGGCGGGTCGGGGGGCCGTGCTGTGAGCTCCACGGCCGCCTCACTGATCGCCGCCCCGCCGGGTAGCCGCCTGGGACGACCGCTGTACGACCCGTCCACCGGGGAGTGCTTCGACGTCCTGCCCGACAGCACGGCGGACGAATGCGCCCGGACGGTGCGGCTCGCCGCCACGGCCCAGGTCGCCTGGAACACGGCCGGGCCCCGCCACCGCTCCGAGCGCCTGCACCGGCTCGCGGATCTCGTCCAGGAGCGCCGGGAGGAACTCATCGAGCGGGAGCGCCGGGGCGCGGGTAAACCCGTCGGACGTGTGGGCGGGGAAGTGGACTTCGCCGTCCGCGCGTTCCGCTGGTTCGCCCATGCGGCGCTGCACCCCGCGGGCGAGGTTCACCCGTCCGCGCCGGGTCTGCGGGCCTATACGGACCGGGTGCCGCTGGGCGTGTGCGCCGCCGTCTGCCCGGCCAACTACCCACTGCTCATGGCGTCCTGGAAAGCAGCCGCCGCCCTGGCGTACGGCAATGCCGTGGTCGTCAAGCCCGCACCCGAAACCCCACTGTCCGTACGCCTGTTGGTGGAGACGGCCGGCGAGGTCCTCCCGCCCCATGTGCTCAGCGCCGTCTACGGCGGCAGCGAGGTGGGGCAGCTGCTGTGCGAACTGCCCGGCATCGCAGCGGTCTCCTTCACCGGCTCAACGGCCGCCGGGCGCGACGTGGCACGGCGCTGCGCGGCCGGAGTCAAGCGCGTCTCACTCGAACTCGGCGGCAAGAACCCGCTCGTGGTCTTCCCCGACGCGGATCTGGACGCTGCCGCCGAGGCGGCCGTGGAGGCATTCACCGGCAACTCCGGCCAGATGTGCGTCGCCGCCTCCCGGCTCGTCGTCCACGAGTCCGTGCACACCGACTTCGTACGGGAGATCGCCGCCCGGGCGGGCTCACGGACCCTGGGCCCGACCGACGACCCGGGCACGCAGCTCGGGCCGCTGATCACCCGGCAGGCCGTTGACCGGGTCGCCGCGGCGGTCGACGAGGCCGTGGCACAGGGCGCATCGGCGCTTCTCCCGCCCGGCCGCAGCGCGCTGCGGCCGAGCCTTCCCGGCGCGTGCGGCCAGGGCTTCTACGTCAACCCGGTCGTCCTCGACCAGGTGAGCACGACCAGCCCGGCCTGGCGCCAGGAGCTGTTCGGCCCGGTGCTAGCGGTACGGACCTTCCACAGCGAGGACGAGGCGCTGAACCTGGCCCACGACACCGACTACGGCCTGTCCGCCTCCGTGTGGACCGCGGACAGCGGCCGCACCGAGCGGCTGGCCCGGCAACTGCGGGCCGGACTGCTCTGGTTCAACACCTGGGGCGACACGGACGAGACCATCAGCGTCGGGGGAATGGGCCACAGCGGCTACGGCCGCGAACTGGGCGTGCACGCCGCCGACCAGTACACCCACACCCGCGCCGTCTGGATCGCCCACGCCGGGCAGCCGCACCTGCCGGAGGTGGGCCGGTGAACGACCAGCCACTGTGCCTCGACTTCCGCAGCGACACCCGCACGCGTCCCGACGCGGCGATGCGGGCCGCCATGGCCGAGGCCGAGGTGGGAGACGACGCGTACGGGGACGACCCGGCCGTCCTGGCGCTGGAGGCGGAGGGCGCCGGGCTCACCGGCAAAGGCGCGGCTCTGTTCCTGCCGAGCAGCACCATGGCCAACCTCGTCGCGGTCCTGGCTGCCGCACCCGCCGCACCTGCCGCGCACACTCGTCTCGTCACCGGCGGGGACACCCACATCGCCCGCTTCGAGAGCACGGCCATGCGCCGTTTCGGCGGCGTGCGGCTCGTCGGGGTGGCACAGCGCGACGACGGAACTCCCGAGCCGGCCGCGTACACCCGGGCACTCGACGACAGCCGCGGGCAGCCGCTGATCGTCTCCCTGGAGAACACCTGCATGCTCCAGACGGGCAACGCCCAGGACGCGGCAACCACATGGAGCCTGGCCGCCCTCGCACGGCGGTACGGGGCCCATGTCCACCTCGACGGTGCCCGGCTCGCCAACGCGGCGGTCGCCCGGCAGGTATCCGTAAAGACCCTGGCGGCCGCCGCGGACAGTGTCACCTTCTGTCTGGCCAAAGGTCTGGGCGCACCGGTCGGCTCGCTGCTGTGCGGGAGCGCCGCCTTCGTGGACCGCTCCCGTGAGCTGCGTCTTCAGCTCGGCGGCACCATGCACCAGGCGGGCGTTGTGGCGGCGGCGGGTCTTGTTGCACTGCGACGCCTGCCCCGGCTGGCCGACGACCACGCGCTTGCTGCCGCGCTGGCGGCCGGACTGGCTTCGGTGCGGGCTGCGGACGTTGCCGTACCGGCCCGGCGGACGAACATCGTGACGGTCCGGCTGGCCGGGCTCGACGCCGCCGAGTTGCAGCGGCGGCTGGCGGCGCATGGGGTACTGGTGCTGCCCCTCGACCACGGCCGGGTGCGCTTCGTCGTGCACCGCGAGCACGAGGCCGCGGCGGTGCCGCACGTGGTCCGCGCGCTCGCCGGCGCCCGGACCGCCTCCGCGAGCGTTGTTCAGCCCGCTTCGAGCTCCCGCTGAAGCGCCTGCTCCAGCGGGCTCAGCGGAATGTCCGGGCGCAGCCGCTCCGGGTGGCGCGCGGGCGGGCCCTTGAGCTCGGGCGCACGCTCGGGCGGCAGTGGAGGGTACGGGTGCCCCGGCTCCCCGCCCGTGTGCTGCATGCCCAGAGCCACCAGACCGCGGCACAGCGCGGTGAGCAGGCGGCGGAGGAAGGAGGCTTTCACGTCTGACATCACTCCCTCGTCGCGGGACCGGGCCGGTTCCCGTCACTGTCCGGCCCGCCGCTCGGCACAGCTTCGAGACGGGGTCGAGCCCGGCTCGAACACACCGCCACACACTTCTGAGCACCCGCCGGGCCCGGCGCCGGGGCGGGAGGAGGGACGACGATGACCCGTGACCAGAGCAGGAAGTGGCCGCAGGGGCGCAGGGCTTCGACCGCGCACACCCGGGCGGGCCTGGGGATCGACGGCTTCGACGAAGCCGTCGTGCATCCCGAGGACGAGAACTTCGGAGCCTTCGCCGAACTGTCCGTCCCGGGCGGCGACGAGGGTGCCACGGTCGAAGACATCGAGGATCTGCTGGCCGATCTGCAGCTGGAAGGCGCCGGTCTTGCCGGGTGCGACCCCGAGCCCGCCGTGCGGCGGGCCCGCCGGCTCGGCGACGAGATCGCCTTTCTGGGGCTGACCCGGCTGGTCGCCGAACTCACCGGCGACACCGCGCCGCCGACCCCTTCCGCGATATTCGCCCTGGAGACCGACGAGGACGCCCGCCTGGCTTCCTGCGTACGACTGCGCGGCGAGGCCGGGGAGCTCGTGGAGGCCACCTGGCAGTGGCTGTCGGCTCGCCGCCGCGCCGCCGACGGACAGCCCTGGTGGGCCACCGGCCGGCTCCGCCCGCTGCCGCCCGGCACACTGCGCCTGCTGGCCGAAGTGTCCGAGCCCGTACCGGACTTGGCTCCCATCGCCGAATCATGGGCGCGTACGGCGGGACTGAGCGACGGCGCCGCTGAGCACAACTGGCGCTGGCTGATGCACGGTGAGCCGTTGTGCCGGTCCGCCGCACCCGCGGGGCACGGGCTGCCCCGGCTGAACGAACTGCTCGCCGGCCTCGTCGCAGAGGCCCGCGGCCACGGACTGCTGCCGCCCACCCACAAGGTCAAGCTGATCCGCAGGCCCGGCACCGTGCCGCGGGCCACTCCCGTCCGCATGCCGGGCTTCTCGTTGCTGTCCGCGCCCACGCAGGTCACCCCCGCCACGGTGCGGCAACTGCAGCGGCACATCGCCGCCCTGACCGAACACGCGCTGCGCCCCAAACACGCGCCTCTGGCTGAACGGTGGGCCCTCGACCCCCTGCGCTCCGCGGGCTGGGCCCTGCTGCTCGTGCACCGGGTCCACTCGCCCGAGCTGCTCGTCCGGCTCGGCCTGGAGGAGCACACCGCGGTGTCCGCGGCCCGCTTCCTCGCCGAGCACGAGCGCTTCTGCCGTGGGCTGTCGGCGGTCGACCTGGCTCTGGACGCGGCCATCGGCGAATGCCGCAGCGCGGACGCCGCGCTCGACGCGGCGGCAGCGGTCGCCGAGCGTACGGGGCTGCGGATGGCGCCCGAGCTGCTGCTGCTTCGCCAGCCCCGCATCCTCAACCGGCGCTCCCACCTGGCGGCCGGGCCCTGGCACGGAGCCGTACGCGACGCTCTCACCGACCGTTTCGGCAACGGCTGGGCCCAGCAGGAAGAGGCATGGGCGCTGCTGCTGAACACCCTGACGAGCACCGATACGGCCGCCGCGTTTCTGGGAGCGCTGGCGGCACCGGGTCGTACGGGCCGTGGCGGGGGGCGACGTCCGGGTTTCCTCGTGCCGGTGGGGGCTGCCGCATAGGCGTCGCGGGCGACGGCGCGCGAGCGACGGCGGCGCGGGGCAGAGTTCCGGCCGCCCGCGTGGTCGTCAGGAGCCACGGGGGCGGCCGGGTGGCGTGCGGCGCCGGGAAGGGGGGACGCTCCCCGGTGCCACGCGCCTGGCGCTCCGTCAGGAACGCCGGTCACGGGCGGCATTGCGGCCGCGGCTCGCCGGATTCCACGACGAGATCCTCCGGGATGAGCTTTCCCGCACCGGCTGGAGCACGGCTGGAGGCAGCCGAGGCCGGCCGGGTCCAGTTGTCTTCGAGGCGGCTCCCAGGCGGGGCGGTCACGCTGCAGTTCAGCAGGCCCGGGCCGGGGCGTTCCGGGCCGCATTCCGGGCCGAGGCGACGGGAGTTGGCGCTGTGACGGGTGTGGTGACCTACGCAAGCGCGGGAGAGGCCTATCGGCACACCGCCGTTCCCGGCGTGGGGGTGAGGCCGCGATGACCGCGACGGTTACCGGCGCCCTGCGGACGCAGGAGGTCGCCGACGGGGTCTTCGCCCACGTACAGCCGCCCGGGGGCTGGTGCCTGAACAACGCGGGCCTCGTCGTCGGCGACGACGGACAGAGCGTGCTCATCGACACCGTGGCGACCGAGCGCCGCGCCCGGCGGCTGCGCGAGGCGGTGCTGCGCCGTGTGCCCACGCCGCCGCGCACCCTGGTCAACACCCACTTCCACGGCGATCACGTCTTCGGCAACTTCGTCTTCCCCGAAGCCCTGATCGTCGCCCACGAAGGCACCCGCAGCGACATGGCCGAACACGGACTGCACCTGGCCGGGCTGTGGCCGGACGTGTGCTGGGGCGACCTCGAACTCGCGCTGCCCCAGGTGACCTACCGCGACGCGCTGACCCTGCACATCGGCGGCGTACGCGTCGAGCTGCTGCACATCGGCCCGGCCGCACACACCACCAACGACACGGTCGTCTGGCTGCCCGAACAGCGGGTGCTGTTCACCGGAGACGTGCTGATGGCGGGCGTCACGCCCTTCTGCGTCATGGGCTCGGTCTCCGGGTCGCTCGACGCCCTGGACCGGCTGCGCGCCCTCGGCGCCGAGGTGGTGGTGCCGGGACACGGACCGGTCGGCGGCCCAGGCCTGTTCGACGCCAACGAGGCGTACTTCCGCTGGATCCAGCGGCTCGCCGAGCGGGGATGTGCGGCCGGTCTGACGCCGCTGCAGCTCGCCCGTGAGACCGACCTGGGACCGTACGCCGAACTGATCGACCCGGAGCGCCTGGTGCCCAATCTGGCTCGCGCCTACGCCGAGGTGCGGGGCGCGGCCCCCGGCTCCCCGCTGGATGTGGGCGCCCTGTTCGGGGAAATGATCGACTACCACGGCCGGCTGCCCGACTGCCACGCCTGACTGCCTCGCCCGACCGGCACCCCGAGCATCACAGCCCGGGGTGCCGATGCGTGTCCTCTTACGGGAAATCGTCGCGGGTGACCGTACGCGTGCGCACATGCAGCTCGTCGCCGCTGCGCACCAGCACATCGGTGCAGACACACACCCTGTGCACCCGGCAGCCGCCGCCGATCCTGGAGGCGTACACGATCGTGTAGGCGCGTACGTCCAGCACCCCGTCCGGGCGCTCGGTCAGATCGAGCATGCCGATGAAGTGGCGGTGCCGCTCACCCGCCTCGGCGAGTGCGTCGGCGCTGCGTTGCGCGGCGATGACCAGACCGGGGCGGCCGTGCACCGGCTTGGGCAGCGTCGGTACGTCGAAGCGGGCGTCCTCGGTGAAGGTCGCCGCCCACCGTTCGGCCTCGCCGGCGTCCAGCAACTGCATCTGGTGTGCGTAGAACTGCTGCACCTGCGCATAGAGGGCTGCGAACGCGTCGGTGGGCCGCAGGGCCTCGGCCTCGCTCCGCACAGTCATGGCGTCTCCGTTCCGTCGGTTGGCGCCACTGTCCAGGACGCCGATCGAGCCGCCTTCGAAGATTCCTCAAGCACCCCGGCCGACCGTGAGGGCTATGGGGGTGTCTTTTGGATCAGGCCGGATCAGTGAGCGGGGTCTGGTGCGTGCAGTTGCAAGGCGGAGGAAGGAGCCGACGCGGAGCGTCGGCGACTGACGACAACGCGGCGAGCGTGCGTGCCAGGGCACGCGAGCCCGGCAAGATCCGAAAGACACCCCCCTTAGCCGTCGGGAGCAGGAGGTCTGAGCCCATGCCGTCGTTCACCTATCCAGAACTGCCGCTGGACGGGCTGCTGCGCCGGGCCGCCATCCGCCACCCCGGAAAAGCCGCCCTGGTCACCGAGTCGGACACCGTCGACCACGCCGAACTCGACGACCGTGCCGACCGCATCGCCCGCTACCTGGAGCACACGGTCGGCCGGCGCGAGGCGGCGATCGGTGTGGCCAACGTCCTCGACCCCGCCTTCCCCGCCGCCTTCTACGGCACCGTGCGCGGCGGCAATGTCGCCGTGCTCGTCAACCCGCTGGTCAGACAAGCGGTGTTGCACCACGTCTTCGCCGCGGCGGGCATCGAGGTGGCCTTCGTACCGGCTGCGACAGCCGAACTCCTCGTGAAACTGAGGGAGTCACTGCCGCAGCTGCGCACGATCGTCGTCACCGACGCCGAGGACGGTGTGGTCCCGGGCGACGCGGTGCCGTTGCAGGCAGCTCTCGACGCGGTGCCCGAAGGTACGGGCGCCCGCCGCCGGGGCGCCGCGGCCCCCGGCGCCGTCGCCTGCGTGCAGTTCACCACCGGAACCACCGGCCGGCCCAAGGGTGTGCGCCTGACCCACCGCAACCTGGTGGCGAACGCCGCGCAGACCGTCCATGCCCACGCCCTGGGCCCCCAGTCCGTGACCTTCAACCATCTGCCCCTGTACCACGTGATGCACCTCAACTCGGCGCTGTACGCGGGCGCCACGCAGATCCTGTGCCGCGATCCGGACCCGGTGGCCTCGCTGGCACTGGCCGCCCGCACCGGCGCCACCCACTACTACGGGCTGCCCGCACGGCTGCACCGGCTGGCCGCCGACCCGCGCCTTGAGAGCCGCCCGGAGGGCGTGCCCGCCGGACCGCGGCTGACCGCCGTGCTCTCCGGCGGCAACGCGCTCGCCGACGCCACCGCCCGGCGGCTGCGCGATCTGCTCGGCGTCCCCGTCATCCAGGGCTACGGCCTGGCCGAACTCTCCCCGCTGTCCCACAGCCAGCGGCCCGGGGACGGATCGCGCAGGGGCTGCGTCGGGCCCGCCGTGCCCGGCACCGAATGCCGCATCGTGGACCTCGGGACGGGGGAACGAGTCGGCGTGTACACGACCGGCGAGGTGCACGTGCGCGGGCCGCAGCTGATGGCCGGATACCTGGACGAGAACGAGCCCTCCAGGACGGACGCGGACGGCTGGTTCGCCACCGGCGACGTCGGATATCTCGACGAGGACGGTGCGCTGTTCCTGGTGGACCGGCTCGGCGACGTGTTCAAGTACGACAACGAACTCGTCTCGCCGACCGCCGTCGAGCGGATCCTCGCCGAGGACCCGCGCGTGGCCGACTGTGTCGTCTCCGGCTGGCCCGACCCCGTGCACGGCGCCGTCGTCTGGGCGGGCATCGTGCTGCACCAGGACGCCGGACAGCGCTGGTGCTCCGTGCTCGACATCCTGGACTCGATCACCGAGAAAGCCAATGCGCAGCTGGCGTCCTTCGAGCAGATCCGCCGCGTCGAGACGCTCGACGCCGTCCCCCGCACTCCCGTCGGCAAGCCCCGGCGTCTGGAGCTGAGACAGCAGCTGCACGCCCGGGCCGCTGCCGAAAGCGCCGCCTGAGCCCGACCGGCGCATGAGCCTCACGCCCACCCATCGCGCACCACCGACCCGCAGGAGACAGGACATGGCGACCTTCGTCAACAAGCTGACCGTGCACGGCGACCACGAGACCTTCCTGGCCGTCAGGAACCGGCTCACGGCCTACATGGCGGCCCAGCCCGGCTATGTCGGCCACCAGCACCTGCGCCGGCTCGGCGAAGGGCATGTGTACCTGGAGATCGCGACCTGGCAGGACGCCGCGGCCCACCGCACGGCCTTCGCCACCGAAGGCTTCCAGCAGCTGCTGGCCGAGCTCAGGCCGCTGGTGAGCGCCGAGCCCGGGATGTACGAGCCGGTGGACGCGCAGGACGAGGCCGGTCCGGAGGCAGCCGGTGTCCGGTGACCTTCAGGTCCTGGTCGTCGGCGCCGGTCCCGTCGGCCTGAGTGCGGCCCACGAACTCGCCCGTCGCGGCCTGCGGGTGCGCCTGATCGACGCCGCGGCGGGCCCGGCCCGCACCAGCCGGGCCGTCGCCGTCCACCCGCGCACCCTGGAGACCTTCGACCAGATGGGCACGGCCGGCCCGATCCTCGAACAGGGGCGCCGCAACGAGGCGTTCACCATGTACGCCAAGGGCCGCCGCCTGGTCCGGCTCGACGCCGACTACGCCTCGATGCCCACCCGGTACCCGTACACCGTCATCATCGAGCAGACCCGCACGGAGGCCGTGCTGCGCGCGGCCGTCGCCCGGCTCGGCGTCGAGGTCGAGTGGGGTGTGCGTCTGGCGTCCTTCGAGCAGGACGAGACGTCGGTACGAGCCGTTCTGCGGCGGTCCGACGGCGCCGAGGAACTGTGCGAGGTGCCCTGGCTCATCGGCTGCGACGGCGGGCACAGCACCGTGCGCAAAGGTCTCGGGCTGCCGCTGATCGGCGAGAGCCGCGACACCTGGATGCTCGCCGACGCACCGGTCACCACGGACCTGGCGCCCGACAGTATCTATTGGGTGCACACCGGCACCGGGGCCATGATGATGGTGCCCTACGCGAGCGAAGGGCGCTGGCGCCTGCTGGAGACGGCACCCGGCCAACACGGTGAGCGGGACGTGGCCGAGCGCTTCTCCGCCCGTCTCTCCCGCGGCCTCGGCCATGAGGTGCAGGTCGGCGAACCAGAGTGGACGTCGGTCTTCACCTTCCAGCAGCGCATGGTCCCGCGCATGCACGAGGGCCGTGTCTTCGTCGCCGGCGACGCCGCACATGTGCACAGCCCGGCCTCCGGCCAGGGAATGAACACCGGTATCCAGGAGGCGTACAACCTCGCCTGGAAGCTCGCCATGGTCGAACAGGGGCATGCCGGGCGGGAGTTGCTGGACACCTACAGCGAGGAGCGGGTTCCCGTCGGACGAAAGCTGCTTGGCTCCACCCGCACGGCCACGTTCCTCGTCCAGTTCAAGAACATCCTCGCCTCGGTGGCGCTGCCCGCCGTCTTCGCCGTCGTACGCAGGGTCCCGGCGCTGCGCAGTGCCATCCAGCGCAAGGTGCTCGGCTCCATGTCGGGGCTGCGCCTGCACTATGAGCGCAGCTCCCTGAGCCTCCAGCCCTCCGGCAGGCCGGCGCCACCTCCGCACTGCCGCCCCGGATTCCGCATCGCCTTCGCCACCGCCGGGGATCCGCTGAGCGCGGGAGCGCGCGCCCTGCTCGAGGAACTGCGCGACGTGCGCTGGACCCTGCTGACCGCGGCCGACGGGCGCGGCCGGGCCGGTGAACCCGCACGGGCCGCCGCCGACGCGGCCGCCCGGCACGGCGCCTGGCTGTCGGTGCGCACCGTGGGCGGGTACGGCTGGGCGGGCCCGGCCCCGCTGCCCGATCCGGACGGAGCCCTGTGCGCCGCGCTGGGCCTCGTGCCCGGCGGCTGGGCGCTCATCAGGCCCGACGGCTATCTGGCCGCGCACGGCACCCCGTTGAGCGGTCGGACCCTCGACGAAGCACTCACCGCGCTGCGGCTGGACCGCTCCCCGCGGGTGTCGCTGACGCCCGCCGATGGCCCTCCACCGGTGCTTGAGCCGTCCTCGTCCGTTCTTCGACCCGGTCGAGACAAGGTCAATGGCAAGGTAAAAACCGTGGCCTTCGCGGACAGAGACACCCCATGACGAGCCGACTGCAACCGGGGTGCGCACAGGCCGCGAACCCGGCCGGGCGCCGCCCCGCGCACCGGCCGGGACGAGCCGGACGTCCCCGGCGGGCTCGCTGACGCCCGCCCCCGCTCCGGCGAACTCATCCGACTCGAGAGGGGTGTTGCACATGTCGGACACGCGCGTGCACCGTACGAGCCACCGGGTCGAGGTGGCCGCTCCGGCCGGAGTGCTGTACGGGCTGATCGCCGACACCGTACGGTGGCCGCTGTTCTTCCCGCCCAGCATCCATGTCGAGCAGCTCGAATTCGACGGAACCCACGAGCGCCTGCGCATCTGGGCCACCGCCAACGGCCGGGTCACGTCATGGACCTCGGTCCGGTCGCTCGACCCGGAGCTGCGCCGGGTGGACTTCCGCCAGCAGGTACCCGCCTCGTCCGTCGAGTCCATGGGCGGCACCTGGATCGTCGAGGCGCGCGGAGGCGATCGCTCGCAGCTGACCCTGCTGCACGACTTCGTCGTCCCCGGGGACGCGGCCGACAAGGTGGCCTGGGTGCAGGGGGCGACCGACACCAACAGCCGTGCCCAGCTGGACCGCCTCAAGGACGTGGCCGAGAGGTGGACGCGCCTGGACGACCTGGTGCTCCTCTTCGAGGACTCCGTACGGGTCAACGGCCCCGCCGAGCTCGTCTACGACTTCCTCTACCGGGCCGGCGACTGGCCGGAGCTCGCCCCGCACGTCCGCCGCGTCGAGCTGACCGAACAAGCGCCGGGCGTGCAGGTGATGTCCATGGACGCGTCCGGAGCCGACGGGGAGCTTCACACCACCGAATCGGTGCGGATCTGCTTCCCGCACGCCGGGCGCATCGTCTACAAGCAGACGGCGCCACCCGCCCTGATGGCGGCCCACACCGGGGAGTGGTCGGTCGAACCCGACGCGACGGGTGTGACGGTCACCGCGCAGCACCAAGTCGTCCTGAACGAGGCGGACATCGAGCGGATGCTCGGCGAGGGCGCCGGACTGGCCGCGGCCCGCCGCCGGGTGCGCGAGGACCTAGGCCGGGCCGGCACCCTCATGCTGGCGCTGGCCAAGCAGCATGCGGAGAGTGCGGTCCGGGTCCTGTGACCGCAGCCGCCTGTTTCGGCACGCCCGCCGGCCGGCAGCCCGGTGCTGCCGGCCCCCCGGCCGCCGCTCCCGAGCGGGCCGCGCGCCTGGAAGCACTGCTCGGCGATCCGCTCGACCCCGCCAACCCGCACGGCCACACCGCACTGCTGGGTGCGGACGAACGGCGTGAGGTGCCCGAAGCCACCGAGCAGTTGCTGGCCGATGCCCATCTCGCCGCCGAGTTCGTGCCCCAGGACCTCGGCGGCAGGCTGGCCGGAGCGGACGACCTGGCCCGCATCCTGCGCCCGGTCTTCCGCCGCGATGCCGCCCTCGGCTTCGGTTTCGGCATCACGTCGCTGTTCGCGGCCTCCGCCGTGTGGGCCGAGGGCGACGCCCGTCAGCGCACGGACACCGCACGGCTGCTGCTTGACGGCGGCCGCGCCTCGATCCTGCACCGGGAACTCGCGCACGCGAACGCCATCCTGCGCGACGAGTTCACCGCACGCCCCGCCCCCGGCGGCGGCTTCACGCTCGGCGGCCGCAAGGACGTCGTCATCAACGCCGACCGGGCCGACGCCTTCGTCATGTACGCACGCACCGCGCCCACCACCGGCCCGGGCAGCCATTCCGTACTGCTGCTCGATCCGGAACGGCTTCGGCCCGGCGGGTTGCGGCGCCTCGCGCGCGTCGACACCGCAGGAATGCGCAGCAGCCGCTTCTCGGGAATCGCGTTCGCCGACTGCCCTGTGCCGCAGGACACCCTCGTCGGCGGCCTCGGCGAGGGTGTCCTGCTCGCCCTGCGTACCTTCCAGGTCAACCGCTGCCTGATCCCCGGCGTGGTGATCGCAGGGGTGGACAGCGTCCTGCGGCACGCCGTGCGGGCAGCCACCGAGAACCGCCCCAACGGGCTGCCCGCCCGTCGCTGGCACCGGGTGCTCGCGGGGGTGTTCGCGGATCTGCTGGCCTGCGACAGCATGGCCGTCACCGGGCTTCGCGCCCTGAGCCTGCTGCCCGACAGCGCCCATCTGCTCGCGGCGGCCGTCAAGTACACGATGCCCGACCTGCTCCGCGAGGACCTCGAAGAACTGGCCACCGCGCTCGGTGCCCGCGGCTACGATCGCGGACCGCGCTACGGCGGATTCCAGAAACTGGTGCGGGACCTGCCGGTGGCCGGTCTCGGACATGCGGGCACCGCCGCCTGCCAGGCGGTCCTCGTGCCCCAACTGCGCACGCTGGCCCGCACCTCCTGGTTCCACTCGCCCGAGCCGCCCGCCGAACTGTTCCGGCCCGAGGCCCCGTTGCCACCGTTCGACTACCGCAGGCTGACGGTCTCCGGAACCGAGGACCGGATCACCGCGGCGCTGGTCGCCGTCGCCGAACGTCTCGGCCCGCTGCGCTCGGCCGGACCGGTCTGGGCGGCACTGTCGGATCTTGCCGAATCGTTCGTCCAGGAGGTGCGCTCGCTGCGCGAGGAGTGCGCGGCGCTGCCCGGCCGCGGCCGGGCGCTGTTCGCCGACCCGAAGGCATGCGTCCTGGCCGACCGCTACGCACTCCTGCTCGCCGCCGCCTCCTGCCTGGGCGTCCGGCAGGGCCAGGACGGCACCGGCTCCTTCCTCGACGACCCCTCCTGGGCGGTGCTCGCCCTGAGCCGGATCGGCCGCAGGCTGGGCGTGCCGGTGCCCGAACTGCCCGACCAGGTCACCGGCACCGTCATCGCCGAGGTGCTGGAGCGCTACCGGGACGGCCGCAGTTTCGACCTGTACGCCACGCAGCTCGCCGGATGACCCCTGCCGAGCCAACGCGCCGCTACACAGGGAACTTTGGGGACGAGGGGAGGACGACCATGGACGAGCCGACGATCGCCGCGCCGGTCCATGTGCCGCGGCCCGAAGGGCCATGGCACGCCGTGCACCGGAATCTGACGGAGACCGGCAGCGCGGTGGTGTACACGACGTGGGGGGAGTGGCTGCCCGCCGTGCTCACCACACCGGGGCTGCGCCGGCTGCTCGGCCACGACTGGACCCGCTACCGCCGTACCACCGATGCCACGGTGCGCTATCGCTTCGCGGCCGCCCGTCTGCTCATCAAGTACGCGGCGGGCGCGGCGCTGTGCACGCCGCCCGCGTCCCTCGACCTGGCCTACCGGCTCGGCGGCCGCCCGTATCTGCGCGGCTTCGACCAGATCGAGGTGAGCCTGACGCACACCGGCGAGCTCATCGTGGTCGCGCTGAGCCGGATCGGCCGCATCGGCGTGGACGCGGAACCAGCCGCCCGTCCGCTGCGGCTGGACCTGCTGAGGTCCCAGATGTGCACCCCTGCCGAGGCGGCCGAGCTCGACTCCTTCCCGCAGGACGAACAGAGCGCCCAGGCCCTGCGGTTGTGGACCTTGAAGGAGGCCTACACCAAGGCGCTGGGCCAGGGCATGCGGCTGGGGTTCACCGAGTTCGGTTTCGGTCTGCGCGGCGGCAGGCTGCGCGCCCCCGACGGGAGCGCGGGCTCCCGCGGCGAATGGGGCTTTGCCACGCATCTGGCGCTGGGCCGCTATCTGATCAGCATCGCCTGCCACGACGCCGGTCTCGACCCGGCGGGCGACACCTCGGTGCGCACCATGCTGGACGAGGGGTTCCTGACGGCGATGACCCCGGGCACCACGGAGGGCGACACGTAGGGGTTGTGACCCCGCGTCAGTGGCGTATCAGCCCCGCGGCAGCGGTGCGGGGCATCCTCAGCCCGGGAGCACCGTATCCGTCCGGCCGAGGAACCAGGAGACGTCCCATGACGAAGGAGCACCATGGCGACGCCCCGTTACTGCCCGACGGCTCCCCGGACGGCGCCGCGCGGTCGGTCGGCGCTCCCGATGGGCCGGACTCGGTGCCCCTGACCCCGCAGCAGCACAGCCTGCTGCGGGACGCGATCGCCCACCCGGGCACCGGCCGCTACGTCGAGCAGCTGGTCTGGCGCTGGCACGGCCCGCTGGACACCGGCCGGTTCACCAGGGCCTGGCAGGCCGTCTTCGACCGCGAGAGGGTGCTGCGCGCGGCCTTCGACGTGCGTGGCGAGCCCCGTATCGTCCTGTACGAGAACGCCAGGGCCGAGGTCGTCCGGCACGCCGCGGGCACTGTCGCCTGGGACGAGCTCGTCGAACGGGACCGGCTGCGCGGCTTCGACCTCGGCCGCCCGGGCCTGCTGCGGATCACGCTCGTCGACGAGCCCCCGGCACCGGCGGGCCCCGCCACCACCCGGATCCTGCTCACCCACCACCACGTCCTGCTGGACGGCTGGAGCGTCGTCGTCCTGCTGCAGGAGTTCTACCGGGCCTACCTCGCCGGGGGTGAGCTGCCCGGCGGCGAGCGCCGCCCCGACATCCGTGACTACACCCGCTGGCTGGCGGCTCAGGACACCGGCCCGGCCCGGGAGTTCTGGTCCCGGGCCATGACCGGCACCGCGCCGGCACTCACCCCGGTCCGGCCCGGTCCGGGCACCGGCAACAGCGGCCCGGGCCGCGCCGCGGCCCGGCTCTGCGCCGCCGAGGCCGAACGGCTGCGCACCTGGGCGGCGGGCCACGCCGCCACCGAGGCCGGAGCTCTGCAGGCCGTCTGGGCGATCCTGCTGTACCGGGCCGGTGGCGCCCGCGGCCCGTCGCCGGTGGGCTTCGGCGTCGCCGTGTCCGGCCGCGGCATCCCCCTGGACGTCGCCGAACGCCTTCCCGGACTGCTCATGAACGTGCTGCCGATGACCATCCAGGTCGCCCCGGCGCAGGGCGTGGCGCTGCTGCTGGCCCAACTGCGCGACCTGACACTGGACATGGCCGCGTACGAATGGGTGTCGCTGGAGCAGATCCACGCATGGAGCGGCCGTCCGGCCGCCGGGCAACTCCTCGACAGCGTCCTTGTCTTCGCGCACTATCCGCGGATGGCCGACGGCCTCGAGACCGCTCTCGCCGCCCAGGACATCCGCGTCTCGCCGCCCGGCGCCGTCGGCGCGCCCGCCGCGTACCCCGTCGTCCTGCTCGCCCGCCGCGACGCGGACGGCGGCCTCGCCCTCACCGCCGTGCACGACCGCGGCAGGATCGCCGACGCCGGCCAACTCCTCAGCGAGTGCGCGTGGTTGCTGCGAGAGCTGCCCCGGACAGCCGACGACACGACCGTCGGCGACATCCTTCGTCTGCTCGCGGAACAACCCCCCGTGGACTGAGCCCCGTCGGCTCCAGCCGCTCTCGAGCAGATCTTGACACCCTGGTCCGATCGAACCGGAGGAGTGGTCCGAGCGATCCCCAGGAGGAGCTCATGCACGACGACAAGCAAGAGCGCGAACGCCCCGCACGCGACCTGGTGTTCCTGGCTCCGGCGCCCCGGCTCGCCGGGGTCGACGAGGACGAACCGCCCGAGCCGCACATCGTCCGGGGCATCGACTGAACGCCCCGCCGGTACACCGCGATTCGAGCGCGCCCCGGCACACTGCCCGGCAGCCGAATCACGAGGGGAAGACGCCATGCCGCGCTCAGGAGCACGTACGGACATCCCGGCGATGCCGCACCCGGCCGAGGAATTCCTGGCCGCGCCGCACGTCGGCACGCTGACCACCCTGCGGCCCGACGGATCCCTCCATGCCGCGCCCGTACGGTTCACCTGGGACGCCGGGACCGGGCTCGCCCGGGTCCTGACGGTCGCCTCCTCGCGCAAGGCCAGGAATCTGATCGCCGCCCCGGGCAGCCGGGTCGCGCTGTGCCAGGTGGACGGCTTCAGCTGGGTCACGCTCGAAGGCACCGCCACCGTCAGTGAGGACCCCCGCCGCGTGGCCGAAGGCGTGCGGCGCTACGCCAGGCGCTACTGGTCCTCGCCGCCCAGCCCGGCCGACCGCGTGGTCGTCGAGATCGCGGTCGACCGGGTGCTGAGCCTCAATCTGTGAGGCCATGGCTCACGTGCGCGGTGCGGGCGGACTCCCGGTGGCCCAGATCAGGCGGAACGACAGCAGGCTCAGCCGCCAGCCCTCGCTCGTACGGCGGGCTTCGCCGGTCACGAACGTGCCGGTGGCGAACAGCGGCGGCGGCCCGCCGTCCGGCAGCGCCTGGTCCGGCAGATGGACATGGGTCGAGATGAGGTTGGCCCGCAACCGGGCCCGCTCACCGTCGAGTTCGACGACGGCCGGCGAGCCCAGATGCTGCGTCCGCTCGAAGGCCGCAAGCGCGCCGCGGTGATAGGCGGCGAGCCCGTCGATCCCTTCGTGCCGGCTCATCGGGAACTCGACGACCGCATCGTCGGTGAACAGCCTTTTCGCCCAGTCGTCGTCGAGTTTCTCGTCGTCGAGACCGACCAGATAACGGTCCAGAAGTGAGCCTATTTCGGCGGTGGATCGGGTTGAGGTCATGCCTGAGCATGACCGCAGTTCTTCTCGCGGACCAAGCCTTCCTGTACGAGATCTGACATTCACGAAAGAAATCTGTACCGGCTTGTAAAAGGCCTGTACCGGCGGCTATTTACGGCCCGCCGAGCCCCTCGCAATACTCGAGAAACACCAGTTGGAAGAGGGCAGATGGACACCTTTGACGCGGACGTGATCATTGTAGGGGCCGGCCCCACCGGACTCATGCTCGCGGGCGAGCTGGGTCTCAAGGGAGTGTCGGTCACCGTGGTCGAGCGGCTCGCCGAACCGATCAGGGAATCGCGGGCTCTCGGTTTCTCGGCGCGCACGATCGAAGAATTCAATCAGCGGGGCCTGTTGTCCCGTCTCGGCGACGTCGACGTTATTCCGGCCGGCCACTTCGGCGGCGTTCCTCTCGACTACCGTGTGGTCGGCGGAGGTTCGTACGGAGCCCGCGGAATACCCCAGTCGCGCACCGAGGCCATGCTGGGCGCCTGGGCCGCAGAACAGGGCGTGACGATACGCCGGTCGGTTGAGGTCGTCGGCCTCGACGCGGCCGACGACGGCGTGAGTGTGCAGCTCAGCGGGCCCGAGGGCACCAGCGCGCTGCGCGCCCGGTACGTGGTGGGCTGCGACGGCGCGCGCAGCATCGTCCGCCGACTGGCCGGAATCGATTTTCCCGGCACCGACCCCGCCGTCGAGCTGCGCTTCGCCGATGTCGCGGGCGTCCGGCTGCGGCCGCGCTTCAGCGGCGAACGGGTGCCGGGCGGCATGGTCATGGTGCTGCCGATCGGCCCCGACCGCAGCCGGATCATCTACTTCGACCGGGACGAACCGCTGCGCACCAGCCCCGAGCCGATCACCTTCGAGGAGGTGGCCGCGGCCTTCGAGCGGCTGTCGGGCGAGGACATCAGCGGCGCCACGCCGCTGTGGGTCAGCTCGACCACCGACGTCAGCCGACAGGCCGCCGAATACCGGCGCGGACGTGTGTTCCTGGCCGGCGACGCGGCGCACATCCATCTGCCCATCGGGGCCCAGGGGATGAGCGCGGGGGTGCAGGACGCCGTCAACCTCGGCTGGAAGCTGGCCCTGGACATCCAGGGCAAGGCGCCGGACGGTCTGCTCGACACGTACCACAGCGAGCGCCACCCGGTCGGTGCCCGCATCCTGACCAACACCCTTGCCCAGCGCATCCTCTACCTCAGCGGGGACGAGATGACGCCGCTGCTCGGCGTCCTCGCCGAGCTGACCCAGCACGAGTCGGTGCAGCGCCACCTCGTCGGCATGGTCACCGGCCTCGACATCCGCCACGACGTCGGCCCCGGCGACCACCCGCTGCTCGGCCGGCGCCTTCCGGACAAGGAAGTGGCCATCGGCGGCAGGAAGACGAGCAGCTCGGAGCTTCTGCACCCCGGCCGCGGCGTGCTGCTCGACCTGAAGGGCGACCCGCAGCTGCGCGAGATCGCCGCCGGCTGGGCCGGCCGGGTCGACACGGTCACCGCCGACGACCCCGACTGCGACGCCCCCATGGACGGAATCCTCGTGCGCCCCGACGGCTATGTCGCCTGGGCCTCGCCCTCCGGCTCACGCACCGACGGCCTGGCCGACGCGCTCGGCCGCTGGTTCGGCCTGCCCGACTGAGCCGGGAACGACGGCTCTTACACCCGCCACCCTCAAGGAAGCGAAGGAAGAAATGCCCATCATCTCCACCGAGGACCAGCATCTGACCGTCCTCAATCTGTTCACGACCGACGCCCCCGAGAAGCAGGACAAGCTCCTGGCGGAGATGCGGAAGATCGTCGACGCGGCGACGTACGAGGGCTGGATCTCCAGCACCGTGCACGCCGGCCAGGACAAGCCGGGCACCGCGAACTTCATCCAGTGGCGCAGCGGGGAGGACCTTCAGGCGCGGTACGCCGGCGAGGAGTTCAAGCACCGCACCCTCCCGGTCTTCGGCGAGATCACGACATCGATCCGGCTGCTGCAGAACGAGATCGCGTTCACCCAGCACCACCCGTCAATCGGCGACACGATCGAGGTCTCGCCCACCCGCGACGACCTCACCGTGATCGAGGTCTTCGGGGTCGCGGAGAGCGACCAGGGCGACCTGGTCGACGCCCTGGGCCCGTCCCAGGACTGGCTGCTCGACGTCCCGGGGTACCGCTCCCACAGCGTCCTGCGCGGCCTGGCCGCCCGGGGCCTGGAGGGCTCTTTCGTCGTCGTCTACTCCCAGTGGGCGGACAAGGACTCCTACGACGCCTTCCGCGCCCTGCCGCACGGCGAGCAGTCCCCGGCGCGGCAGAAGTCGCAGGCCCGCGTCGAGTCCCTGGCGACAAGCAGCGACTGGAACACCTACCGCGTCGTCCACACGCGCTCGGCCGGCCAGTGACAGACGCGAGGCAATAGGCACGGCACGCCCGAAGCGACAGGACGCCCGGCTCCTTCGGCGAGCCGGGCGTCCTGATGTGCCCGGCCGGTGCCGCCGAGAGATCAGGCCAATCCGACTCTGGCGGAATTCTGGCTTCCCCCGTGCCGGGCACGATCGCGAGGCCTCACCGTCGGCCCTGCGAGCTCAAACCGCGACCGCCAAGGAGCGAACACGTATGAACAGCACGCTGATCGTCGCCCGGATGGCACCCGGTTCCAGTGCTGAGGTGGCCAGGCTGTTTGCCGACTTCGACGCGACGGACATGCCCCGGATCATGGGAACACGCCGCCGCCAGCTGTTCTCCTACCGGGGCCTGTACTTCCACCTGCAGGACTTCGACGAGGACAACGGCGGCGAGCTGATCGAACAGGCCAAGAGCGACCCGCGCTTCGTCGGGATCAGCGATGACCTGAAGCCGTTCATCGAGGCCTACGACCCGGCCACCTGGCGCTCGCCGTCCGACGCCATGGCCACCCGCTTCTACACCTGGAAGGCGTCGGCGTGAGCGGGCGCCGGGTGGTCATCACCGGTCTCGAGGTCATCGCCCCGGGCGGGGTGGGGGCCAAGAACTTCTGGGACCTGCTCAGCGACGGACGCACCGCGACCCGCGGGATCACCTTCTTCGACCCCGCGCCCTTCCGCTCCCGGGTGGCCGCCGAGATCGACTTCTGCCCCTACGGCCACGGGCTGAGCCCGCAGGAGGTCCGGCGCATGGACCGGGCCGCGCAGTTCGCCGTGGTCGCCTCGCGCGGCGCGGTCGGCGACAGCGGACTCGACCTGGGCGGCCTCGACCCGTACCGCATCGGCGTCACCGTGGGCAGCGCCGTGGGTGCCACGATGGGACTCGACGAGGAGTACCGGGTCGTCAGCGACGGCGGCCGGCTGGACCTCGTGGACCACCGGTACGCGGCCCCGCACCTGTACAACCATCTGGTTCCCAGCTCGTTCGCGGCCGAGGTCGCCTGGGCGGTCGGCGCGCAGGGGCCGAGCACCGTGGTCTCCACAGGCTGCACCTCCGGCATCGACGCCGTCGGCTACGGCGTCGAACTGCTGCGGGAAGGCTCCGTCGACATCATGATCGCCGGCGCCTCCGACGCCCCGATCTCGCCGATCACCATGGCCTGCTTCGACGCCATAAAGGCCACAACCCCGCGCTACGACGACCCGCAGCGTGCCTCACGTCCCTTCGACGGCACCCGCAACGGGTTCGTGCTCGGCGAGGGCAGCGCCTTCTTCGTCCTGGAGGAGCTGGAGAGCGCGCGCAAGCGGGGCGCCCACATCTACGCGGAGATCGCCGGCTACGCCACCCGCAGCAACGCGTACCACATGACCGGACTGCGCCCGGACGGCGCGGAGATGGCGGAGGCGATCCGGGTCGCGCTGGACGAGGCGCGGATGAACGGCGACGCCATCGACTACATCAACGCGCACGGCTCGGGCACCAAGCAGAACGACCGGCACGAGACCGCGGCGTTCAAGAAGAGCCTCGGCGACCACGCCTACCGCACTCCCGTCAGCTCCATCAAGTCCATGGTCGGGCATTCGCTGGGCGCCATCGGCTCCATCGAGATCGCTGCCTCCGCGCTGGCGATGGAGTACGACGTGGTGCCGCCGACAGCCAATCTGCACACCCCCGACCCGGAGTGCGACCTCGACTACGTACCGCTCACGGCGCGCGACCAGCTCGTCGACGCGGTCCTCACCGTCGGCAGCGGCTTCGGCGGATTCCAGAGCGCCATGGTTCTGGCCAGTCACGAAAGGAGCCTCATATGACCTCGTCGGTAGTGGTCACCGGCCTGGGCATCGCCTCTCCCAACGGGCTGGGCGCTCAGGACTACTGGGCGGCGACCCTGAGCGGCAAGAGCGGCATCGGCCGCATCACCCGCTTCGACCCGTCCGGCTATCCGTCCCGGCTGGCCGGGGAGATCCCCGGATTCGAGGCGGAGCAGTATCTGCCCAGCCGTCTCATCCCGCAGACCGACCGCATGACGCGGATCGCGCTGGTGGCCGCCGACTGGGCTCTCGCCGACGCCGGCGTACGTCCCGAAGACCTCCCCGAGTTCGACATGGGCGTCGTCACCGCGAGCGCCTCGGGCGGTTTCGCGTTCGGCCAGGGCGAACTGCAGAAGCTGTGGAGCCAGGGCAGCCAGTTCGTCTCCGCGTACCAGTCCTTCGCCTGGTTCTACGCCGTCAACAGCGGCCAGATATCCATCCGCAACGGCATCAAGGGCCCCAGCGGCGTCGTCGTCAGCGACCAGGCCGGCGGCCTCGATGCGGTGGCCCACGCCCGCCGGCAGATCCGCAAGGGGACCAGCCTCGTCGTGTCCGGCGCCGTCGACGCGTCGCTCTGCCCCTGGGGCTGGGTGGCGCAGCTGGCGGGCGGCAAGCTCAGCACCAGCGATGAACCGACCAGGGCTTACCTGCCCTTCGACCGCGACGCGCGCGGATATGTGCCGGGCGAGGGAGGCGCGATCCTCATCCTCGAGGACGCGGAGTCCGCAGGCGCCCGGGGCACCCGCGTCTACGGCGAGATCTCCGGCTACGGGGCGACCATCGACCCCAGGCCGAGCATGGGACGGCCCAGCGAACAGGACGGCCCCGGACGCGAGCCGGGCCTGCGCAAGGCCATCGACATCGCCCTCGCCGACGCGTCGATCGCCCCCGGCGACGTGGACGTGGTCTTCGCCGACGGGGCGGGCGTCCCCGCGCTCGACCGTATCGAGGCCGAGGCGATCACCGCCGTCTTCGGGGTCCGCGGGGTCCCGGTCACGGCGCCGAAGACGATGACCGGACGCCTGTACTCGGGCGCGGCGCCGCTGGACCTGGCTACCGCCTTCCTCGCCATGGAGGAAGGGGTCATCCCGCCGACCGTGCACGTCGACCCCTGCCCCGAGTACGTCCTGGACCTGGTTCTGAACCAGCCGCGCACCGCCGACGTGCGGACCGCGCTGGTGCTGGCCCGGGGCCACGGCGGATTCAACTCCGCCATGGTCGTGCGCGCCCCCGGCAGCACCGCTTAGCAACCTCCGAGGAACCGCCTCGTACCACCGAGGCACACGCACCACCACATGCCGTATCGATGAAGGGATTCACATGGCCACCAAGCTTTTCACCATCGAAGACCTCAAGCGCATCCTGCTCCAGGCCGCGGGCGCGGAGGAGGGCGTCGACCTGGACGGCGACATCCTGGACACGCCCTTCGCCGTCCTCGGCTACGAGTCGCTGGCGCTCCTGGAGACCGGGGGCTTCATCGAGCGGGAGTACGACATCTCGCTCGACGACGACGATGTCGCCGACGCCGAGACCCCGCGCGCCCTCATCGAAGCCGTCAACGCGCAGCTGGCGCCCGTCCAGGCAGCCTGAGGGGATCCGACATGACACAGAAGACGGCACGCGTCGCCCTGGTGACGGGCGCGACCAGCGGGATCGGTCTCGCGACGGCCAGGCTGCTGGCCACGCAGGGCCACCAGGTGTACATCGGCGCGCGCAGCGCCGAGAACGTCACCGCCACGGTCAAGGAGCTGCAGGCCGAAGGGCTCGATGTCGACGGCTCGGTCGTCGACGTGACCGACGGCGGGGCCGTGGCGGCGTTCGTCCAGGCCGCCGTCGACCGGTTCGGCCCGATCGACGTGCTGGTCAACAACGCCGGCCGGTCGGGCGGCGGAGTGACCGCCGACATCGCCGACGAGCTGTGGGACGAGGTGATCGACACCAACCTCAACAGCGTCTTCCGGCTCACCAAGGCGGTCCTCAACACCGGCGCCATGCGGCACAAGGACCGCGGCCGGATCATCAACATCGCTTCCACCGCGGGCAAGCAGGGCGTCGTGCTCGGCGCGCCGTACTCGGCCTCCAAGCACGGTGTGGTCGGCTTCACCAAGGCACTCGGCAACGAGCTGGCACCCACCGGCATCACGGTCAACGCCGTCTGCCCCGGCTACGTCGAGACACCGATGGCGCAGCGGGTGCGGCAGGGGTACGCCGCCGCGTACGACACCTCGGAGGAGGCGATCCTCGAGAAGTTCCAGGCGAAGATCCCCCTCGGCCGCTACTCCACCCCCGAAGAGGTCGCCGGGCTCGTCGGCTATCTCGCATCGGACACGGCCGCCTCGATCACCGCGCAGGCATTCAACGTCTGCGGCGGCCTCGGCAACTTCTGATCCCGTCCAAGCATGTGAAGGAGGAGTGGTCATGACGACCCGTGAAGTCGAACACGAGATCATGGTCGGCGCCCCGGCGGCGGAGGTCTACCGGCTGCTGGCGGAGGTCACCAACTGGCCGCGCATCTTCCCGCCGACGATCCACGTCGACCAGCTGGACGCGGACGCGGACGGGACCCGGGAGCGGATCCGCATCTGGGCGACCGCCAACGGTGAGGCGAAGAACTGGACATCGATCCGCACCCTCGATCCCGATGCCCTGCGCATCGCCTTCCGGCAGGAGATCACCGCCCCGCCGGTCGCCGCCATGGGCGGCACCTGGATCATCGAGCCACTCGGCGAGACGGAGTCCCGGGTCCGGCTGCTGCACGACTACCGGGCCGTCGACGACGACGCGCACGATCTGCTCTGGATCGAGCGGGCCGTCGACAAGAACAGCACCGCCGAGCTGGCGGCGCTCAAGGAGAACGTCGAACTGGCGCACGCCGCCGAGGAGGTGACCTTCTCCTTCACCGACACCGTGCACATCGCCGGCGCCGCCAAGGACGTGTTCGACTTCATCAACGAGGCGGACCGGTGGTCCGAGCGGCTGCCCCATGTGGCCACCGTGCGGCTCACGGAGGAGACTCCCGGCCTGCAGACCCTCGAAATGGACACCCGCGCCAAGGACGGCTCGACGCACACCACCAAGTCGTACCGGGTGACCTTCCCGCACCACAAGATCGCCTACAAGCAGGTCACGCTGCCCGCGCTGATGACCCTGCACACCGGCGTCTGGACCTTCGAGGAGTCGGCCGGCGGCGGCACCGAGGCCTCCTCCCAGCACACCGTCACCCTCAACACCGCCAACATCGCGAAGATCCTGGGCCCGGACGCCACCGTCGCCGACGCCCGCGCATACGTCCACACGGCGCTCAGTACGAACAGCCGCGCCACCCTGGACCACGCCAAGAACTACGCCGAACAGAAGAGCTGACCGTGGCCGCGGACCGCCTGGACACTCAGGTCATCGTCGTCGGCGCCGGCCCCGTCGGGCTCATGCTCGCCGGTGAGCTGAGGCTGGGCGGCCTCGACGTGGTCGTCCTGGAGAAACGGCACGTCCACACGGACGAGTCGAGGGCCTCGACCCTGCACGCCCGCACCATGGAGATCCTCGACAGCCGCGGCCTCCTCACCCACTTCGGCACACCGCCGAACGAGACACGCGGCCACTTCGGCGGCATCCCGCTCGACCTCACCCTGCCGAGCCCCTACCCGGGCCAGTGGAAGGTGCCGCAAACCAGGACCGAGGCGGTGCTGGAGGAGTGGGCGCTCTCGCTGGGCGCCGACATCCGCTGCGGTCACGAACTGCGCGCCCTGTCCCAGGCCCGGGCGGGTCAGGGGCAGTACGTACAGGCCGAGGCCGCGTGCCGCGACGGCATCGTGCACATACGCGGCCAGTACCTCGTCGCGTGTGACGGCGAGGACAGTACGGTCCGCCGGCTCATCGGCGCCGAGTTCCCGGGCCACGACGCCCGCCGCGAACTGCTGCGCGCCGACGTCGAGGGCATCACCGTCCCCGACCGGCGCTTCAACCGGCTGCCGCAGGGCCTGGCCATCGCGGCGCGCCGCAACGACGGCGTGACCCGCGTAATGGTGCACGAGTTCGGCAGCAGCGCGCGGCCGCGCGCCGAGGAAGCGCAGTTCGAGGAGATCGCCACCATCTGGAAGCGGGTCACCGGCGAGGACATCAGCGGCGGAAAGCCGCTGTGGGTGAACTCCTTCGGCGACGCCAACCGTCAGCTGGTCAGCTACCGCCACGGCCGGATCCTGTTCGCCGGGGACGCGGCCCACCGCCAGATGCCCATCGGCGGCCAGGCCCTCAACCTCGGTCTCCAGGACGCCTTCAACCTGGGCTGGAAACTGGCGGCGACGGTGTCCGGCCGGGCCGGAGACGGACTGCTCGACACCTACCACCAAGAGCGGCACGCCGTCGGCCGGCGGGTCCTGGCCAACATCGAGGCCCAGGCCCGGCTGCTGCTCGGCGGGAGCGAAGTCGAGCCCGTACGCACCGTCCTGGCGGAGCTCATCGCGTACGCCCCCGTGCGTGAGCATCTCGCCGGAATGATCAGCGGTCTCGACATCCGCTACGAGGCCGGGCCGGCCGACCAGCCCCTGCTCGGCGCCCGGCTGCCGCACACCGTCCTGCTCTCCGGTGAAGGACACCTCACCACCTCCCAGCTGTTGCACCCCGCTCGCGGCATACTCGTCGATCTGAGCGGCGGGGCCGGAGCACCGCTGTCCCCGTACAGCGGCTGGTCCGACCGCGTCAGCCTGCTGGCGGCGCTCCCGCGAGCGGGCAGTGCACTGGACGGCACCGGCTGTGTCCTGGTGCGACCGGACGGCCATGTCGCCTGGGCGGGAGACGGGACCGCCGGACTGCGTCAGGCGCTGGAACGCTGGTTCGGCCCGCCGCGCTGAGCCCCCGAAGCCTCGCCCCAACCCCCTACCCGCGGCACCACAACTCCATCTCGAGGAAAGGACAACCATGGAAGGGACAGCCGTGGACACCGACGTCATCATCGTCGGCGCAGGTCCGACCGGGCTGATGCTCGCCGCCGAGCTGCGTCTGGGCGGGGCACGCGTCATCGTCACCGAACAGCTGACCCGGCCCACCGGCCAGTCACGGGGCCTGGGCTTCACGGCCCGCGCCATGGAGGTGTTCGACCAGCGCGGACTCCTGCCCCGGTTCGGCCAGGGCGAGACGCTGGAGATCAGCCCGATGGGCCACTTCGGCGGGGTGCAGTTCGACTACACCACCTTGGAGGGCGCCCACTTCGGAGCCCGCGGAATCCCGCAGAACCAGACCGAGGCCGTACTGGAGGAGTGGGCCTCGCAGCTGGGCGTGGACATCCGCCGCGGCTGGCAGTTCCTCGAACTCGCCGACGGCTTCCTGGACGGCGACGGTGTCACGGTCACCGTGCAGACCCCGGGCGGGGTCGAGCGGCTGAGCGCCGCCTACCTCGTGGGCTGCGACGGCGGACACAGCAACGTCCGCAAGGCCGCCGGCTTCGACTTCCCCGGCACATCGGCGACCCGCGCGATGTTCCTCGCCGATGTGACCGGGTGCCGGCTGCGCCCTCGCTTCCTGGGCGAACGCCAACCGAACGGCATGGTGATGGCGGCTCCGCTTGCCGAGGGCGTGGACCGCATCATCGTCTGCCCGAACGGCACTCCGGCGCGCGGCCGTGACGAGATGCCGGTGACCTTCACGGAAGTCGCCGACGCCTGGCAGCACATCACCGGCGAGGACATCCACGGCGGCGGGGCCGAGTGGGTGAGCTACTTCACCGACGCCTCCCGCCAGGCCTCCGAGTACCGGCGCGGCCGGGTCCTGCTCGCCGGGGACGCGGCCCACATCCACCTCCCGGCCGGCGGGCAGGGGCTGAGCAGCGGGGTCCAGGACGCCGCCAACCTCGGCTGGAAGCTGGCCGCCGTGATCAGGGGCGGTGCACCGGACGGTCTGCTCGACACCTACCACGGCGAACGGCACCCGGTGGGCAGGCGGCTGCTGATGAACACCCGCGCCCAGGGCATGGTCTTCCTCGGCGGCCCGGAGTCGGACCCGCTGCGCGAACTGTTCTCGGAACTCATCGAGTACGACGACGTGAAACGGCATCTGGCCGGAATCGTCAGCGGTCTCGACATCCGCTACGACTTCGGCGACGGCGACCATCCGCTCCTGGGCCGCCGCCTTCCACGCCGTCAACTGATCGGTTCAGGGGGCGAGATGAGCACGACCGAACTGCTGCACCCGGGGCGCGGTGTACTGCTCGACCTCGCCGACGACACTCGTATCCGACAGGCGGCAGCCGGCCTGCACGACCGCGTGAGCGTCACCACCGCCGTGCCCAAGCCGGTGGACGGCGCCGACCCGCTGGCCGGCACGGCCGCGCTGCTCATCCGGCCCGACGGCCATGTGGCCTGGGCCGGGGACGAGTTGGACGGCCTGACCAAGGCCTTGCACCGGTGGTTCGGCCCCGACTCGCGGGACGGGTCCGGCGCATGATCCAGGAATGGCCCGGTCTGTGGGGGACGCTGATGGGGAACTCATTGTCCGATCCGCTGAACGGAACCCCGCTGGCCGGTGCCTCCCTGACGGGCGCGTCCCTGGCCGGGGCATCCCTGGCCGGGGCATCCCCGGCGGGGGCGCCCCGGACGGTTGAGCCACCGGCAGGGCTCGCGCCCCCGGTGGCCACCGCGGAGCTTGAGGCCGCCCAGCCCCAGCCCCCGCCCGCCCCGCCGACGCCCGCCCCGTCCCGTCCGGTACGCCGGATCACCCTGGACGCGGCGGGCATCGCCCTGTCCGCCCTGCTCGTCGAGCCGCAGCACACGGCCCCGCGCGCGGTCGTGGTCGCCGTCCACGGCGGCGGCATGACCGCGGGGTACTTCGACGGAACGGCCCACCCCGACCAGTCCCTCCTCCTCCTCGGAGCGAGCCTCGGCTACACGGTCCTGGCCGTGGACCGCCCCGGCTACGGGCAGTCCGCCGCGGCTCTGCCCGAGGGACAGACGCTGGCCGAGCAGACCGGGCTGCTGCGTGCCGCGCTCGCCGACTTCGCCTCCCGGTATCCGACCGGCGCGGGACTGTTCCTGCTCGCCCACTCCTTCGGCGGGAAGCTCGCCCTGTGCACGGCCGCGGACCCCGAAGGGACACCGCGGCTGCTCGGCCTGGACATCTCCGGCTGCGGCCACCGCTATGCGGCGGTCCCCGCCGCGAACGGCGACGGCAAGGACACCCGGCGGCACTGGGGCCCGCTGAGCCTGTATCCGCCGGACACCTTCCGCTTCTGCGCCACGGTCGTGGCCCCGATGCCGCTGCGCGAAGCCTCGGAACTCGGCCGCTGGCCCGAGCTGTTCCCCGACATCGCGCCCCGTGTCCGCGTACCGGTCCGGCTGACGTTCGCCGAGCACGAGCGCTGGTGGCACCACGGCGAGGAGGACCTCGCCGATCTGAGGGCACGGCTGAGCACCGCCCCCCGGGTCCAGATCGACCGGCAGCCGGACGCGGGCCACAACATCAGCCTGGGCTGGGCGGCCCGGGCCTACCATCTGCGGGCACTCGCGTTCCTGGAGGACTGCCTCACCGCCAGGTGACGACGCTCGTGGCCCAGGACCGGATCGGTCCTGGGCCACTAACGTCATGAGGCCAGCGTCACCGGCCGCGCCGCCCGATCAGCAGGGCCGGGCCTCGACGATCGAGATCGCTGCCGCGGTCTGCACCACCCGCTCCAGCCGGAACCCGGCGGCGGCGAGCAGTTCGGCGTACTGCTCCTGGGTGCGCTCCTTGCCGCCGACCAGCAGCATCAGCCACAGGTCCACGAGCTTCGCCGCATGCGGCGCGTTCCCCGAGGACGGCGGCACCATCTCCATGAGAAGCAGCCGGCCGTCGGGATTGATCGCCTCCCGCACCTTCTTGAGGATCTCCAGCGCCTGGGACTGGGGCCAGTCGTGCACGATGTGCTTGAGGATGTACGCGTCGTGGCCCGCGGGAGGCGCGTCGAACAGGCCCCCGCCCACAATGGTGCACCGGTCGGCGACACCCTCCTCCTTGAGGTAGTCCGCGGCGCCGTTGTTGTCCACGCGGGGGTCGTAAAGGATTCCGCGAGCACCGGCGGCGCGCTGCAGAATTCCCGCCAGGAGGGTCCCGCTTCCGCCGCAGAAGTCGACGATCGTCCCGAACCGCGAGAAGTCGTACGCCGCCACAATGGGCAGCGTCTCGGTGTCCGACATGGAGCCCATGCCACCGATGAACACCTTGCCGTAGTCGGGATTCGCCTCCATATATTCGAATGCCCCCATGCCGCGCAGCTTCGGCATGCTCGGCTCGCCGGTGCGCACCGAATCCAGCAGATGACCCCAGTCCTCCCAGTGGATGGGGTGGCCCATGAGGACGGCGATGTCGCGCATCGAAACCGGTGCGTTCTCGCGCAGCGCGTCTGCCATCGGTGTGAGCCGGAACCGGCCGTCGCCCTGCTCCGCGAATATCGAGTAGCCGGCGAGCATGCGCAGCAGACGGTGGAGCGCTTCAGGGTCGGCGTCCACCTCGCGCGCGAGCTCCTGCACGGTGAGCGGCCCGTCCTCCAGCGCGTCGGCCACGCGGAGTTCTGCGGCGACGTAGATCGCCTGGGTGACCATGGAGCCCTGGGCCAGCTCGAGCAGGGCGAACGGGGCGGGCGCCAGCTTCCGGGTCAGGTGCTGCAGACGCGCTCGGACACCTTCGACGGTGCGGACGACTGGGGCGGGTGGCAGAGCGGGCATGAGTTTCCTCCGTTGCGGTGGCTCAGCTGTGTCGGACTTCCCGCGTGGCGGCGCGTGTTCAGCGCATTACGTGTATTCCGGCGGCCGTACGGGATACATCGATTTCCGGAAACCATGGGCTTCGCCCGGCCGACTGTAGAGCTGTCGCGCAGAGCCGGACAACTGCTCAGGAAAGCTGCTCGTATTCTCGAGAACTCCTAGGGCCACGGGCGGTGTTCAAGCGCGGAATCACCGCACTTGAACACCGCGGCCGCCGTCGCGTAATAGCCCCAAAACCCTGGTCACGGGCCGGGCGAACCACAATGCACCGCTGATCGGCGCCGATTGGACACGCGGGACCGGCGTGAAATGCATGCCTATCGTGACGCGGGTTTCCCAACCGCTCCCACGACAGGGGGCAGGCTCACGACGAGGGAGAGAGATGTCGAGATTGGGCAGGTCATGGACGGGCGCCGTCCTGGCGACCGCTGCCGTGGGCAGCGTCACGGCGGCCATGGGGCCGAGTGCCGCGCAGGCCGCGCAGAACGAGACGACACCCGGCTACGAGGTCATAGCGAGCGGGCTCAACAACCCGCGCGGCATCGCCGTCCTGAGGGACGGCACGGTCCTGGTCGCCGAGTCGGGCACCGGCAAACCCGGCTGCGCTGCCGGCACGGAGTGCGTCGGTGCCACAGGTTCGGTCTACCGCGTCGGCGGCGGCAGGAGCAGCGGCCGTGTCGTCACGGGCCTTCAGTCGGTGGGCGTCGGCCCCAAGAGCCCGCAGGAGCCGGTCTCCGCCACCGGCCCGAACGATGTGGCGCCCGGACCCCGTGGCGGCTTCGTCGTCCTCAACGGCGGTGGCGGCAACCTCGAACACCGCGCCACGCTGGGCGAGGACGGCAAGTACGCGGGCACCCTCTACCAGGCCCGGTCCGGCCGGGTGCTCGGCGACCTCGTGAAGTACGAGACCGAGGCCGACCCCGACTGGGTCCTCGGCCATGCGCCGACACCGCAGGAGCCCACGACGGCGCACAGCAACGCGTGGCGCTTCGCGCAGACCCGCACCGGCTGGCTGGTGACCGACGCGGGCGGCAACGACCTGGTGAAGGTCCCCGGCTGGGGACGCCCTTCGACCGAAACGGTCTTCCCCGACAGCAAGTCGGCCGACGGGAAGCCCGTTCAGGCGGTGCCCAGCGGCGTCGTCGTGGCCGGCGACGGCACCATCTATGTCTGCGACATGGGCGCCCTTAAGCCGGGCGCGTCGCGTATCTGGAAGATCGTGCCGGGCCACAAGCCGCAGGTCCTCGTCAACGGCCTGACCGCGCTCAGCGACCTCGCCCTGGACAGCAAGGGCAATCTGGTCGCGCTGTCGCTCACCGGCGGCTACACGCAGACCGGCCCGCTGCCCGGCAAGGTCCACAAGATCGACACGCGGTCCAAGGAAGTCACCGAGGTCCCGACCGGCGACAAGCTGTCGATGTCGACCGGCCTGGGGATCGGGCCCGACGACGAGATCTATGTGACCAACAAGTCGGTCGGCACCAGCGGCGAGTTGGTGCGCATCACCCAGTGAGGCCCGACGGTCCCGCCGGCTCCGCACGCCCGGCGGGACCGTCCGCGCCCCCCGTGTGGGCCCTGTCCGGCCGATCTTGCCGGGCTCGTGTGCCCTGGCACGGCACCTCGCTGCGTTGTCGTCAGTCGCCTACGCTCCGCGTGGGCTCGCCCCCTGCCTTCGGCGGGGGGACCCCCATCCTCCGGCCTGCGATGCACCACGCCAGACCCCGCTCACTGATCCGGCCTGATCGACCGGACAGGACCCAGGAGGCAGCCGTGTCCCTTCCCACCGACACCCCCGGCACCCCTGACACCCTCGATCCCCGGCCCCGGACCGGCGTGTGGTTCCTCGGAGCCCGCGGTTCGCTCGCCACCACGGCCGTCGCCGGGTGCGCCGCCGTGGCCGCCGGACTGACCCCGGCCACCGGCATGGTCACCGGGACACCGCCCTTCGCCGCCTCGGGACTTCCGCCGCTCGACTCACTGGTCTTCGGCGGCCACGACACGCAGAGCGCCCCGCTGCCCAAGCGCGCGGAAGCGCTGGCCGACGGGGGAGTGATACCGCACGGCCTGGTCGCCGCCGTACGGCGCGAACTGGCCGACGCGGACGCGGAGATACGTCCCGGTGGGCCGCAGTCCGGCGACATGAGGACCGACGAGGAACTGATCGCCGCCTTCACCGCCGACATCACGGACTTCGTACGACGCCGCGGGCTCGCCCGCGCGGTGGTGGTGAACGTCGCCTCCACCGAACCCGCCACCGCGGCAGGCGACGCCCGCCTTCCGGCGAGCTCGCTCTACGCCGCGGCGGCGCTGCGCGCGGGCTGCCCCTATGTGAACTTCACCCCCTCGGCCGGACTGCGCCATCCCGCGCTCGCGGCGTCGGCGACCGTCTGCGGACTGCCGTACGCGGGCCGCGACGGCAAGACGGGCCAGACGCTGCTCCGTTCCGTGCTCGCCCCGATGTTCGTGCAGCGGGCTCTGAGGGTACGGGCGTGGTCGGGCACCAACCTGCTGGGAGGCGGGGACGGAGCGGCGCTGGCCGACTCCCGGGCCGCGGCCGCCAAGAACGCGGGCAAGAACCGGGTGCTCAACGACATCCTCGGCATCGTGCCCGAGGGCGAGGTCCACATCGACAACGTCCCGGCGCTCGGTGACTGGAAGACGGCCTGGGACCACATCGCGTTCGAGGGCTTCCTCGGCTCGCGGATGATCCTCCAGACGATCTGGCAGGGCTGCGACTCCGCGCTCGCGGCGCCGCTGGTGCTCGACCTCGCCCTGCTGCTGGCCCGCGCACACGAGGTCGGCCTGGCGGGCCCGCTGCCGGAACTGGGCTTCTACTTCAAGGATCCGGACGGCGGTCCGGCCGCGCTGGGGGAGCAGTTCGAGGAGCTGCTTTCCTTTGCCGATCGGCTGCGGGAGGCCCCGTGACGCGCGGTCCGCGCATGACATACGAAACGGAGGAAGCACCTGATGTACGCCCCAGCGGAAACAGCCGATCTGCACACCGAACTGGAAGAGCGGCTCGCGCCCCCCGCCCGTGACTGGCTGGAAGGCGCGCTGGCCGCCGCCGAGGCGGACCGGCACCGGCCCGCGCCCTCCGCCCAACGCGGCCTGCCCGCCTGGGAGTTGCGATTCGCAGAGGCCGGCCGCTACTGCGGCGAGGACGCCGCGGACGTCATCCGGGTCCTGCTGCTGCACGCCGCCCGTACCAAGGCCCCCGCGGTGGCCCGTCTCTACCATCAGGGCTCCGCCGCGGAACGTCGTGCGGTCCTGCGCGCCCTGCCGTATCTCGGCCTCGATCCCGTCCAGGGGCTGCCGCTCGTCGAGGACGCGCTGCGTACCAACGACACGCGGCTGGTCGCCGCCGCGGTGGGCCCATACGCCGCCGAGCACCTCGATCCGCACGCCTGGCGCCACGCCGTCCTCAAGTGCCTGTTCAACGGCGTACCGGTCGACGCGATCGCCTTCCTCGCCAAGCGCGCCAGAGGCGACGCTGAACTCGCCCGCATGCTCGGCGACTACGCCGGGGAACGAGGCGCGGCGGGCCGTGAGGTGCCCGATGACCTGTACCGGGTGCTCGCCCTTACCGGCGAGGATCCGGGCGGCCCGGGACAGCAGTCCTGACAGCCGGACTCAGTCGTTGAGGAATGCCAGGTCGAGGCGGCGCAGCCGCTCCGGCTCGGCCACCAGGTCGATGGCGCTGATCTTCCCGTCCCTGATGGTGAATCCGAAGACGACCAGCGGCCGGCCGCGGGGCGCCCATACGGCGCCGACGGCTCCGTCGACGAGCGCAGTCTGGGCCAGCTGGGCGCGCCCGGAGAAGGTGTCGGCCACGGCGGACGCCCCGCGGACCAGACCGGTGGCGCCCGCGCGTACGGCCGCGGAGTCGGCCCGCAGGACGACGTCCGGGTCCAGGACGGTGAGCAGCGCGTCGAACTCCCCGCCGCGCGCGGCCGCGAGGAACGCGTCCACGATCTCCCGCTGGCGTGACACATCGGGCTCGGGTGCCCGGGCCGCGCCGCGCACCCGGCGCCGGGCGCGGCTGGCGAGCTGGCGGGCGGCCGCGGGTGTGCGGTCGACGATGGGAGCGATCTCGTCGAACGGCAGGGCGAACATGTCGTGCAGGACGAACGCCAGCCGCTCCGCGGGGTCGAGGGTGTCCAGCACCACCAGCAGCGCCAGGCCGACCGAGTCGGCGAGCAGGACCTCCTGCTCCGGATCCACCACGCCCCGGTGATCGGTGACCGACATGGACGGGGGCTCGTCGAGCAGGTCCTCGCGCCGCGAGGTGCGCGAGCGCAGCATGTCCAGGCACACGCGGCCGACGACCGTGGTGAGCCAGCCGCTCAGGTTCTCGACGGTGTCGGGGTCCGAGCGGTGGAGCCGCAGCCAGGCCTCCTGGACCGCGTCCTCGGCCTCACTGCGTGAACCGAGCATCCGGTAGGCCACCGCCTTCAGCCGCGGCCGGTTCTCCTCGAACCGCGCGGCCAGCCATTCGCCCTCATTCATCGGTCACATTCCTCCGTCGCGGTCCGTCATAGAAGTGACGAACGCGTCCACGGTCACCACTCCCGGCCGCGGTCCGTCATAGAAGTGACGAACGAAACCCAGCCGATGTGACGAGAACTGGCCCCTTCCGATCGGTTGGCACCCCATCGGACGTGACCGAGCGGAGCAGCCGGGAGCGAGCAACTGATCGCCGGCAGTGCTCGCGGCCCCGTACGACCACCGGCAGACGACTGGCGCGCTTCGTCCCTTCCCCCCGCGAGTTCGTAACGAGCCCTGAGCACAGGACTCCTGACCCTTAGCGAGCATTCATGACGACGCACCCTCCAACTCCCGAGCCGGCCATCGCGCAGCCGCCCCCCACAACCACCTTCTCCAGCCGATACGCCTCGCTCGTGGCCGGCCGACGCACCAAGTGGGTCGTCCTCGTGCTCTGGCTGCTGCTCATGGGCGTGGGCGGATCGCTGGCCGCCAAGCTCGGCGACGTCCAGGACAACGACCCCGAGACCTGGCTGCCCGCGAACGCCCAGTCGACGCAGGCCGTCAAACTCGCCGAAGAGCACTTCGCCGACAAGGACAGCAGCACCGCCGTCATCGTCTACGCACGCGGCAGCGGGCTCACCGAGGCCGACCTGGCCAAGATCAACGGTGACCGGGGCCGCCTGGCGCAGAAGGGCACCGCGGGCCCGGTGTCCGAGCCGCTGGTGTCCAAGGACAACAAGGCCGCGTTCCTCAGCGTGCCGCTGGCGACCTCACCGAGCGACAACAGCGTGCTGGGCGACGGCGTGGACAACGTCAAGAAACTCACCAAGGACGGTGCGCCGGACGGGCTGGAGGTCAGGATCGCCGGTGAGGCGGGCAACATCGCCGACTTCATCGACGTCTACTCCGGTATGGACGGCGCGCTTCTGGGCGCGGCGCTCGCCGTCGTCGCACTGCTTCTGCTGGTCACCTATCGCAGTCCCGTCCTGTGGCTGATCCCCTTGCTGGCGGTGGGGCTTGCCAGTCAGGTGGCCAGCGGCGTGGTGTATCTGCTCGCCAAGCACGCGGGGCTCGTGGTCAACGGGATGAGCGCCTACATCCTGGCCGTCCTCTCGATCGGGGTCGGCACCGACTACGCGCTGCTGCTCATCGCCCGCTACCGCGAGGAGCTGCACCGCCACGAGGACCGGCACGAGGCGATGGTGGTGGCCGTCCAGCGCTCGCTGCCCGCGATCGCGGCCTCCGCCGTGACCGTCGGGATCGCCACGCTGTGCCTGGTGTTCGGCAGCATGAACTCCACGCGCGGTCTCGGTCCGGTCGTGGCCATCGGTGTCGCCGTGGTGTTCCTCGCCATGACCTCCCTGCTGCCCGCGCTCCTGGTCATCCTGGGCCGCTGGGTGTTCTGGCCGTTCGTCCCGCGCCACACGCCCGGCTACGACGCGAGCGCCGAACAGGGGCGCACCGTGTGGGCGCGCGTTGCGGGGACCGTGGGGCGCAGGCCCCGCCCGATCTGGATCGGCACCGCTGTCGTGCTGGTGGCTCTCGCCTTCGGTGCCACCTCCGTACAGACGGGTCAGACCCAGGCCGAGCAGTTCACCAACACCGTCGACTCCGTCGCGGGCCAGGAACTGCTCGCCGAGCACTTCCCGGCAGGGTCGTCGTCTCCCGCGGACGTCTATGTCCCGGCTGCCGGCGCGGACGCGGCGCGAGCGGCCGTCGAGGGCGTGTCCGGCGTGGAGTCTGCGGCAACAGCAGGGTCCAAGGACGGCTGGACGCACATCACCGCGGTGCTGAGCGCGTCACCGGACACCGAGGCCGCCCGGGACACCGTCGAGCGCATGCGCACGGCCCTGGACAAGAGCCCGGGCCAGGCCAATGACGCGGTCGTCGGCGGCCAGACCGCCATCGCCCTGGACACCTCCACCGCGCAGGCCGACGAGGAGATGGTGCTGATCCCGCTCATCCTCGGTGTCGTACTGATCATGCTGATCGTGCTGTTGCGCGCACTGGTCGCGCCACTGGTCCTGCTGGTGTCCGTGGTGCTCTCCTACGCCTCGGCAGTGGGAGCCGCGTCCCTGCTGTTCCACGCGCTGGACTACCCGCGCATCGACCGAGGGCTGCTGCTGTTCGGCTTCCTGTTCCTGGTCGCGCTCGGGGTGGACTACACGATCTTCCTGATGACCCGCGCCCGGGAAGAGGTTCAGCTGCGCGGCCACCGCGAGGGCATCCTGAGCGGTCTGCGGGTGACCGGAGGCGTCATCACCTCGGCGGGTGTCGTGCTGGCGGCGACGTTCTGCGTACTGGCGGCGATTCCGACCGTGCAGGCCCTGCAGCAGGGGCTCCTTGTCGCGGTCGGGGTGCTCCTGGACACCTTCCTGATCCGCAGTCTGCTGATCCCCGCGCTCTCGCTGGAGATCGGCCCGCGCATCTGGCGTCCGGGCCGTCCCGAGGCGGAGCCGCATCTCGCGGTCACCGAGCACGCCGAGCCGGCACGCGTCGGCAGCTGACCGGACACCACACAAGGCGGGCGCGGGACTTCACACCGAAGTCCCGCGCCCCTGGGGCTTGTCGTAGAAGAGGAGGGGCCATGACGTCGCGCCTGCTGGTCACCGGCGGCACGGGAACGCTCGGACGGCTCGTCGTCGGGCGCCTGCGGGCCGCCGACTGTGAGGTACGGGTGCTCAGCCGGCGCAGCCGGGCGTCCGGGGCAGGCGTCGAGTACGTCACCGGCGACCTGGCCAAGGACGAGGGAATCGCCTCGGCCGTCAAGGGGACGTCGGTCATCGTGCATCTGGCGAGCGACAAGAAGGGCGACGCAGAGGCGACCCGCAACCTCGTGCGGGCCGCTTCGGCGCAGGACCGGGCTCCGCACCTGGTGTACGTGTCGATCGTCGGCGTCGACTCCCTCTCGTTCGGCTATTTCCGCGCGAAGCTCGCCTCGGAGCGGATCGTGGCCGACTCGGGGCTGCCGTGGACGGTGCTGCGTGCCACCCAGTTCTACGACCTGATCCTCACCGGCGCCCAGAAGGCGGCGAAGCTGCCGGTGGTGCCGGTTCCGTCCGGCTTCCTTGTGCAGCCCGTCGACGCCGACGAGGTGGCGGCCCGGCTCGTGGAGCTGGCGCTCGGCCGACCGGCCGGCCGGGTGCCCGACATGGGCGGGCCGCGGGTTTCGAGCGCGGCAGAGCTGGTCCAGGGCTATCTGCGGGCGGTACAGCGTCGCCGGAGGATTCTTCCGCTGTGGATGCCGGGCATCGGCCCGGTCCGCGCCGGGGCCCTGCTGGTGTCCGGCAGGTCGCCGACAGCGGGCCGCCGGACGTGGGAGGAGTTCCTGGCCGCCCGGCTGCGCTGACTCCCGAGCCGTTTCGGCCATCGCAGTCCCCAGGGGTTGGCCGATTCAGGCGCATCCTCCTGTCACATTCGTGCGCCGCGATCCGTCATAGCAGTGACCCACGTGCAAGACCTCTGGAGGAGAGATTCATGGAAGCACGGATGAAGAACCCGGCGATGGTCCTCGACGCCACGCAGCCCATCCAGGCGCTGTACAAGTCCGTCTACGCGGGCGGTGTGGAGCCGAAGACGCTGGAGCTGGTGCATCTGCGCGCGAGCCAGATCAACGGCTGCAGCGCGTGCGTCGATTCCGGGGCCAAGAGCGCCAAGAAGGCCGGGGAGAGCGACGAGCGCCTCTTCGCGGTGGCGGCCTGGCGCGAGTCGCCCCTCTTCACCGACGCCGAGAGGGCCGCCCTTGCGCTCGCCGAGGCCGCCACCCGGCTGGCCGACCGCACCGACCCGGTGCCGGACGACATCTGGGACGAGGCCGCCGACCACTATGACGAGAAGGGGCTCGCGGCCCTGATCCTCATGGTTGCGGTGACCAACCTCTTCAACCGCCTCAACGCCACCACCAAGCAGGTCGCCGGCGCCTGGGGCTAGCAGGACGCATGCGGCCCGGACACCCCGCGAGGGTGGTGTCCGGGCCGCATCGCTGTGCCCGCCCGCGTGAGCCCTAACGGCTGTCGCGGGCACGAGCGGTGTGTCCCGCCGCCTCGGCCAGCGCCAGGAAGGGGCCGTCGTCGTCGCTCTCCTCGGCGTGCCACTGCACGGCCACGGCGAAGGGATGGTCGGCGACCTCCACCGCCTCGACCGTTTCGTCGCTCTCGGACCAGGCGGTGATGGTGAGCCCCTCGCCGAGCCGGTCGATCACCTGATGGTGGTGGCACGGCACCGTGGCCTGCTCGGCGTCCAGGATCTTGGCGATACGGCTGCCCGGCTCCAGGCGCACGGGCTGCTGCCCGTACTCCCGCAGCCCGGGGGAGTGGCCGGTGTGTCCGACGATGTCGGGCAGATGCTGGTGCAGGGTGCCGCCGCGCAGCACATTGAGCAGTTGCAGGCCGCGGCAGATACCGAGGAACGGCACTCCCGAGCGAAGCGCCGCATCGAGCAGCGCGAGCTCGGCCGCGTCCCGCCGCGGGTCGATGGGCGCGGTCTTCTCGTGCCGCGGCGCCGAGTAGGAGGCCGGGTCCACATCCGGCCCCGCCAGCAGCAGCAGACCGTCGAGACCGCGAACGGCCGCCTCCACTCCGGGCAGTGGCGGCAGCAGTACGGGTACACAGCCCGCGGCGGCCACCCGGTCGATGAACTGCTGGGGGGTGAAGGTCGCCTCCATGTCGAAGATCGCGACCTTGATCGATGTCGTGGCGGCACTGATACCGATCACGGGCCGGCGGGCGCCTTCCGGGGCGCCCGTGCCCTCGTATGCAAATGAATCCACAGTCAACGCCTCACAGTGCTCGGGGAATGGGGAATCAGTGCCCGGCGGCCGCCTGCCCTGCGGGGCGGAAGTCCGCCTCGTGGTAGGCGAGCCATTCGGCGTAGGTGTAGGGCGCGCGCCCCGTGACCTGCTCGACCGTCGGCAGCACCTCGGCCGTGGTGCCCACCAGCGAGGCCCGGTGGTCGAGCAGTTCGTCCACCACGGCGGCCGGCAAATGGGCGGTCATCTGCTTCCGCACGTGTTCGCGGGGCAGCTCCTCGAACGGCACCGCACGCCCCAGGACCTGGCCGGCGATCCGCACCCGGTCGACCTGGGTCAGCGACTGCGGCCCGGTGACCGTGTGCACCGTCCCGGATCGTGGGGTGAGCAGGGACCTCACCACGACCGCGGCGATGTCGCGTTCGTCGATGGGCGCCAGGGGAGACATTCCGTACGCGCCGCGCACCACCCCTTCTCCCGCGAACTGCCCTGCCCAGTGGAGGTCGTTGACCATGAGCGCGCCGGTGCGCACGAAGGTCCAGGACAGCCCGGAGGCGGTCACCGCCTCCTCGCACGCCAGGTGCGGATCTTTCGTCGAGTACTCGATGGCCTGCGAGGACAGCATCACCACATGCTTCACCCCCGCCTGCCGCGCGGCCTCGACCGCGTCGGGCACCGCGCCGAACACGGGAAAGAGGTACATGCTGTCGACGCCGCCGAGCGCGGCCGCCAGTGTCCCGGGCTCTTTGAGGTCGCCGGGCAGGACCTCCACACCGGGCGGCCAGGGGCGGCTGCCGGGATCGCGGCTCAGCGCCCGCACCTTCTCGCCCGCGTCGAGCAGCCCGCTCACAATGTGCCTGCCCACGTGGCCGGTTGCTCCGGTTACCAGAATCACGACGATGACCGGCCGGCTGATGTGGGCGCGGACAGGTTGAGCCGCCAGGACATCCCGAACCGGTCCTCGACCAGGGCGAACTTGGCGCTGAACCCGTAGGAGCCGACCGGCATGACGACCTCGCCCTTCTCCGAGAGCGCGGCGAAGAGCCGGTCGAACTCGCTGTCGCTGGAGCACTGGACGTAGGTCGCCGTCGCGCCGGAGAAGCGGTAGGTGTCCCACGGAGCGTGATCGTGGCCACGCGCCCCGGCCGGCGGGATGTTGATGCACATGAACTGCTGGCCGCCGAGCGAGAATATGGCGTGCTGCAGGGTCCCCTCGGTCCAGCCGGGCTCATCGGCGCGGGCGCGGATGGTGTGGAGCACCTCGGAGTCCTCGAACACCGACGTGTAGAACGTCACGGCCTCCTCGGCGTCCTTCTCGAACGCCCAGAACGTGGTGAGCTTCTGCGGGGGAACGGCAGACATCGTGGCTGCTCCTTTTCAGGCTGATGTACCGGTCGGTGTGTGAGAAGTATTCCGGCAGGGTGCCGCCGTCGGGAACGCGTACAAGCAATGCAATTCCCGCACTTGACCGTAACCGGGACTCCGTTGTGTTCAACTGCGGAAAAGAAGCAGTTGAACACCCCTGGTCATTCGGCTGGTTGCTGCACAATCCGATGACGGCCACTCTTGGAGTTATGTATCTCAGCCGGGAGGACAAAGAAATGGGAACTGGTGTCATCATTGCCGGTGCCGGACCAGTCGGACTGATGCTTGCCGGTGAGCTACGGCTCTGGGGAGTGGATGTCGTCGTCTGCGAGCAGCGAGCCGCTCCCAGCGGGGAATCGCGCGGAGTCGGCTTCACACGGCGCGCTTACGAGGTCTTCGACCAGCGTGGGCTGCTGGGGGGCCTGGGCGAGATCGAAATCGGCAACCAAGGACATTTCGGCGGCGTACGCGTCGACTTCGACAAGCTCGACGACATCCACTTCGGCATACGCGGCGTCCCCCAGTACCGCATCGAGGCGATGCTTGAAGCCTGGGTGACGGACCTCGGCGCATCGGTGGAGCGCGGCTACGAGGTCGTCGACTACCGCGAGAGCGACGACGGCATCGTGGTCGTGACCGAGGGGCCACAGGGCCGCAGCGAGCGCACGGCCCAGTATCTCGTCGGCTGCGACGGCGGCCGCAGCACGGTGCGCCGGCTGGCCGGCATCGACTTCCCCGGCATCCCCGCCACCCGGGGCATGTACGTGGCGGACATCGCCGGCTGCGACATCCGCCCGCGGCCCGTCGGCGAACGGGTGCCGGGCGGCATGGTGATGGCGATCCGGCTGGAGGAGGGCGTGGACCGGATCATCATCCACCCCGACGGGCAGCCCCCGCGCGAGACCGGCGAGGTGACGTTCACCGAGGTCGCCGACTCCTGGCAGCGCCTGACGGGCCAGTCCGTGCACGATGCCGACGTGCGCTGGGTGAGCGCTTTCACCAACACCACCCGCCAGGCCGCCGAGTACCGGCGCGGCCGGGTGCTCCTGTCCGGAGACTCGACCCACATCCATGTCCCGGCCGGTGCGCAGGGCCTGAGCGTCGGCGTCCAGGACGCCGTGAACCTCGGCTGGAAGCTCGCCGCCACGGTGAACGGCTGGGCGCCCGAGGGTCTGCTCGACACGTACCACAGCGAACGGCACCCGGTGGGGCAGCGGCTTCTGCGCAGCACACTCGCCCAGTCACAGCTCTACCTGACCGGCGACGAGATGGAGCCGGTGCGCAGCGTCATGCGCGAGCTCGCGCAGATCCCGGAGGCGGCACACGCCCTGGCCGGAATGGTCAGCGGGCTCGAAGTCCGTTACGACGTCGGCGCATCGGGGCATCCGCTGCTCGGGCTGCGCCTGCGGCCCGACCGCGAGCTGCAACTCGCCGACGGCAGCCGTACCAAGGCCGTGCGACTGCTGCACCATGGCCGGGGCGTGCTCGTCGACGCCGGCCCGTCGGGCGAGGCGGGCAAGCTCGCCGCCCCGTGGTCGGACCGGGTCGACGTGGTGGCGGCCACCTGGGTCCCGGCTGAAGGAGCCACCGGGCAGCCCGCGTTGGAGTCCGTGCTTGTCCGCCCGGACGGACACATCATCTGGGCCGCGCCGGACGGCGGCGATGTTCAGGAGGCTCTGCGGCGCTGGTTCGGTGCGGCGGGGGCGAATGCGCAGTCCCGGGATCCGGAGGCCGTGACCGCCGCATCCTGAGCCGGGGCGGATTTCCTCCCCGGGAAGAAAAGAGCCGAGGCCGCGAACCAGGTTCGCGGCCTCGGTGTTTTACGTTGCCCTACCGCAGCTGCGGGACAGCGGTGTCGGGGGCGAGGACGGTGAGCAGCGCCTCGAACTCGCCGCCCCGCGCCGCCGCGAGGAAGGCGCCGGCGGCCCGGTGCTGGCGCGGCAGGTCGCGCACGGGAGCCGTGCCCGAGACCCGGCGCCGCGCGCGGCTGGCGAGCTGGCGCGCCGCCGACGGGGTGCGGTCGACGATGGGAGCGATGGCCTCGAAGGGCAGGGCGAACATGTCGTGCAGGACGAACGCGAGGCGCTCGGCGGGGTTCAGGGTGTCCAGAACCACCAGCAGCGCCAGGCCGATCGAGTCGGCCAGCAGCGCTTCACGCTCGGGGTCGGCGCCCTTCACCAGGCTGAGGAGCGGCTCGCACGCGAGCTCTTCGAGCGGGTCCTCGCGCCGGGCCGCGAGCGAGCGCAGCATGTCCAGGCACACCCGGCCGACGACCGTGGTGAGCCAGCCGCTCAGGTTCTCGACGCTGCCCGGGTCACAGCGGTGGAGCCGCAGCCACGCCTCCTGGACCGCGTCCTCGGCCTCACTGCGTGAACCGAGCATCCGGTAGGCCATGGCGCGCAGCCGCGGCCGGTTCTCCTCGAACCGCGCGGCCAGCCACTCGCCCTCGTACACGGTCGACATCACGATAGACACCTCGGCGTTCAGTGATCCCCTCGGCACTCGGCCGGTTTTCTCTCCTCGGAGGTGGCCGGAATTCTTCGTGCTGGCGCTCGGCGGGCATTTTTCTGCATGGCCGGAAAACCGGTGCCTGCTCATCCATGACCCATCGACTGCACGGCGCCCGAATTGCCGCGGGCGCCTTCGTAGAATGCCCGGCACGCCACCGGAATGCTGTCCGGTGGCGTGCCTCTGTACCGAATCTCTAGCGGGCGTGGATCAGGAGTCGAGTTCGGTCAGGATTCCGTCCCACAGCGCCACTCGGGCCTTCAGCGCCGCCACGACGGTGTCGGCGCACTCGTCCCACTTGGCCTGGTCGTCGCCGCACAGGTCGGCCACCATCGCCATGGCCATCGGGGTGTGCTGCTCGCCGTCCACCTCGATGTGGCGCGCGAGGTACTCACGGAACGTGGCCAGCCTGCCGCCCTGGTCGTCGATCTTGATGACCTGGTCGAACATCTCGGGGATGAGGTCCTCGCGGCCGAACGCGAACGCGGCCGCCTGGCAGTGCAGTGCCGCGTTCTCGATGAAGTCCCAGGTGCTGGCGACGAAGGTCGCGGCCGGCGGCGGCACGGGAGCGTTCACCAGCGCCTCGCGCACGCCTTCGCCACGCCGGATCCGGTCGAGGAAGTCATGGATCGGCTTCACATCGGCCCCGGCCTCCTCCATGCCGTTGACGTAGAGCTCGAAGTGGCTGATGAACCCGTCGCCGAGCTCGTCGCTCTCCTCGACCAGAACGATGTCGTTGATCAGGCGCCGGCTCTCCGACGAGCCCTGCGGCACCCACGGCACCTGGACGCAGGTCAGGTTCCGCTGAAGGTTCTTCAGCAGGGACATGAAGTCCCAGACCGCGAATACGTGGGTCTCGTTGAAGGTGTTGACGTCCTGGAGCGTCTTCAGCCGGGTGTAAATCGGGTGCTTGATGACGTCCAGGCGCGCGTCGTCAATCACCTTACGCAGCTTGGCGATCTCCGGATTCTCTTTGCCCCAGTCGTAACGTGACACTGAAAGCCTCCTCCGTTAAGGAATGTTTCTCCTTCAGCGGAGACTATGGATGCCCTTCACCGATTGCCGCAACAGTAAAGAGACTTGGTGTTCAACTGCGCTGTTTCCGCGGTTGAACAGTCCGGGCCGTGAGCCCATTTGCCGACTCCAGTGGGCCGCGAGGGTCACTCGTGGAGCCGTCGAGAAGATTCGGCCACGATCGAAGCATCTGGTTCCAGAAGGGTGAATTCACGTGAGTGAGAACGCTTCGCCGGCTTCACGGCCCGGGCGTGACGAGCGGATTTCCGCCCGTTCCCGCGGCGAATCATGGAAGAAACCGCCACGCCGTATCGAGACGTCGGAATGCATCACGTGCGACACCTGCCTTCGCAGCTGCCCGTCCGAGTTCGGCGCCATATTCGACCGTGGTCTCGACGTCGTCATCATTCCCGAACTGTGCTCGGGCTGCCCGGTGTGCGTCCTGGAATGCCCCGTCGACTGCATTTACGTCGACGAGGACTGGACCCCCACCGACGACGACATGTGGAACCACATCGAGCTGACCGCCGGCGGTGCGGCATGAGCGCCCCCGCCGAGCACAGCCCCGCACCGGCGGGCGGCGGCCCGTCCCGTCGGGCGCTGCTTGCCACGAAGCGCCAGAGCCGCAGGCCCAGCCGTCTCGGCGTGCCCGCGGGAGCCACCCCCAAGCCGGACCGCGTGTTCGAGGAGGACGCGGGTTTTGCCGGACTGCTCAAGCGCGCCTGGCAGCAGGCGGTCCAGGCCCCGGATCTGCGCACCGCGGTGGACACGCTCCTGACCCTCGGCGGCCATGTCCCCGCCGACATCCAGCTGCGCGCGCTGCGCACTGCGGACGGGGCGGCGCTCAAGGTGCTGTGCGGCCTGTCCTGGCGCCCCGGTGAGGAGTACGCCGGCCCTGCCGCGGGCACCGGCGGGGAGCCGGCGTTCCTCGGCGAGCTCGGGCTGACCACCAGCGGCCGGATCGTGGTCCGCGTCCCCTCCCAGGGCCCGCTGGCGAGCAGGGAGCAACTGGTGGGCGGCAGCCTGCGCGTGCCGTGGTCGGGCCAGGACCTGCTGGACTACCGCAGCGAGCTGGAGCGTGCGACGGCCCGGCTCGCCGAGGCGGCGGCGGACTGCCGCGCCTGGCTGGCCTCCGCCGGCCCGGCGGGCCGGAGCGAGCTTCTGGAGCAGCTCAAGGAAGCTGCCCTGCGCACCGCCCCGTTCGTCCTCTACCAGGAGGACAAGCAGTACACGAACTTCCGAGACCGCAACACGGTGACGGGCAAGACCCTGTGGCCCGGGCATCCGGACTGCTCGCTGAGCAGTCTTCAGGGCCTGCCGCTCCCGCTGTGGTCGGACAACGACGCGGTGATGGTCGTCTGCCTCACCCTGCTCGTACGCTCGGCGGGTTTCGGGCGTATCGAGGAGGCCAACGGGACACAGCTGAGCCTCGATCACATCGCTCTGCTGCTGGAGCGGACACGGCGCAACTACAACAGCGCCCTGGACGGGCACGCGCTTGCTCCCGCCGCCTCGGCCCGGGTCGAGGATCTCGAAGCCCTCGCCGGTGCGCTGCGTGAGAAGCGCCAGCAGGTCGCCAAGAGCGTTCAGCTCTACCGGGAGATCCACGGCGCCCTGATGCACAAGATCGAGCGGGTCGCCGCGCCGTACGGCGAAGGAGCGCGGCTGCGTGAGGAAGCCCTCTGCGCCCGTCTTCGCGAGCAACTTCCGCTCAGCGGCGCCACATTGGACGACCTGGGCGCGGAGGTCGAGGCCTCGCCGGGCTGGCTCACGCAGCCCCACGGCAGCTTCGGCACCGGACTCGAATCCCTGGTGTACGAGGCCGTGTCCGCGTCGGCGCAGGCGTTCCGGGCCGACTTCGCCATGAGCCGCGGCATCCGCTCGCTGCCCCGGCTTATCCAGGCCCTGCGCGCACAGGACTGGGCCGAGATCACCCAGTGGGGCATCACCGACTTCTTCTGCTGTGTCGTGCCGCTGCCCGAAGCCCGCACGTACTTCGCCGGCTCCACCGCCCAACTCGCCGACACGGCCTGGGCGATGTCCTCCCGTATGCAGTACAACTCCTGGCACTTCATCGCCGGGAACCTTCCCAAAGTCCCCGAAGTGACGGCCCGCGACCATTTCGTACCGCCCACGATCCCGGACATCGCCTTCTACTCCGACCAGCACCATCACGGTCACGTGGCCAACCGGGTCCGCTTCAGCATCCGCAGTCCGCAGGCGGTCGACGTCCTGGACCGGGCCTTCAACGGATTCATGGACCTGCGGCTGCTGCGCTGCGAAGGCCCGCCGTTCGACGAGCAGGACGTGCTCGCCGCCCATCGCACCTCGGCCTTCGTCGCCCGGGCGACGAGCAGCGCGGCCCGTCTGGTCGCCGAGGGCGAGGGCATCGAGGTCACCTCCTTCGACTCGGCCTGGCACTGGGCGACCATCGCGGGAGCCGAGGCCGCCGAGGCCGCCGCACCGTGAGGAGAGCCCGATGAGCGCAGCCGGCATCAGCCGGACACGACAGATGCTCCAGCAGGGGGAGACCTCCGTCGCCGAGCACGTCCAGTCGGTCCTGAGCGACATCCGCGACAGGGACGGCGACGTGGGAGCCTTCATCGCCGTGGCGGGAGACGAGGCTCTCGTGGCCGCGGAACAGGCCGATGCGCGCATCCGTGAACTCGGCCCGGCCGCCTGGCAACAGACGCCTCTGCTCGGGGTCACCGTGTCGGTCAAGGACCTCATCCAGACCGAGGGCCTGCCCACCACCCGAGGGTCCCTGCTGGACAATCCGCGTCCGGACATCGACGCGCCGGCCGTGGCCCGGCTGCGGGCCGCGGGCGCCATCGTGGTGGGAAAGACGACCACATCGGAGTACGGCTGGAGCGCGAGCACCGTGTGCCGGGTGGCTCCTGCCACCCGCAACCCCTGGAACCTCGCGCGCACGGCGGGAGGATCCAGCGGAGGCGCCGCGGCCGCGCTCGCCGCAGGGCTCTGCTCGGCGTCGCTGGGCACCGACGGAGCGGGCTCGATCCGGATTCCAGCCGCGTTCTGCGGGGTTGTGGGATACAAGCCTTCGTTCGGCCGCGTCCCCTATGTTCCCTCCGGCGCCGAGCGGCTCGCCCATCTGGGGCCGCTCGCGAAGAACGTGCCGGACGTCATGGAGCTCGCGGCGGTGCTCGCGGGCCCGGACCGCAGCGACCCGGACTCGGGACTCGGTTCGCTGGACGCGCCCCGGGAGGCGAGGAGACTGAGGGTTGGCTGGATCGAGTACGCGGGAACCTCGGAAGAGGTCCGCAGGGTCAGCGAGCGGGCGTGGAGCGTCCTCGTCGAACAGGGCCACCGGCTGGAGCGGATCGAAGTGCGCTGCCGCGACATCTACCCGGCCCTCGTCGACATCGTCGCCGCGACGGAGGCCGCCACCACCGCACCCGAGGACGAGGAGCGGATCGACTTCGGCCGCCTCGCGGTCGTACGGCACGGCCGCACCGTCAGCGGCGCGACGGTGATGCGGGCCGAGGAGGTGCGGCACTCGCTGCGTACCACCCTGCGTTCGGTGATGGACCGCTTCGACCTGCTGGCGATGGCCACCGTCCCCGTCGAGCCCTTCGACGCCGAGGCGATCGGCCCCACCTGGGCCGCCGATCCCGGTGATCTGCTGTGGCTGGCCTGGGCGCCTGCCTCCTACCCGTTCAACATGACCGGCCAGCCCGCCCTGTCGATGCCGGCCGGGCTCACCCGCTCCGGGCTGCCCGTGGGACTACAACTGGTCGGGCCGGTGGGGGCGGACGACCTGGTCCTGTCCACCGCCCTACGTATCGAGGCGGAGCTCGGGGAACTCGCCCCGGCGCCGGTCCGCGTCACCGAAAGGATGCTGTAGCCCATGTACTCCCGCTCGTTCTCCCCCCTGTACGCGGAAGGCAGCGTGGGGCGCCCCTCGTTCGCCGCCGAACTCGGCCTCTGGAACGACCAGCAGACTGAGGCGGCCGAGCAGATCGAAGCGGGTCTCGACGAGGTCGACCTCGTCCGCCTCGTCTTCTGCGACCCGCACGGGCTCGCCCGCTCCAAGACGCTCAGCGCGCAGACATTCCGTACCGTCCTGCGCAACGGCATGAACTTCAGCCCGGGCCCGTTCCTCTTCGACACCGGCCACGCGGTCGCCGTCGACTTTCTGGGCGACCCCGGCATCGGCGTCGACGAGATCGCCGGCGCGGGCAACTTCATCCTCGTCCCCGACCCGACGACGTTCCAGCTGCTCCCGGGCAGCGAGCCGCGCATCGCCTGGGTCCTGGGCGACGAGTACCTGCGTGACGGCACACCGCACCCGCTCTCCGCCCGGAACGTGCTGCGCCGGGTGCTCTCCCAGTACGCGAAGCGGGAACTCACCCCGGTCCTCGGCCTGGAGGTCGAGTGGTACCTCACCCGCCGCCTCGGCGGCCCGCCGGGACACAGTGGCAACGGCTTCGGCACCCAGGGAGCCGCGCCGATGGTGGAGCCGCTGAACTCCGGCTACCAGTTCAACGGCGAGGGCATGTACGACACCGTCGCCCATGTCACCGACCCGCTCGCCCTGCACCTGGCCGCGCTCGGCCTGCCGCTGCGGTCCATGGAGCACGAATCAGGACCGGGACAGGTCGAGACGACCTTCAGCCCGATGACCGCCGTGGACACGGCCGACGCGATGGTGCTGTTCCGTACCGTCACCAAGCAGTGGACCGCGCGGCGCGGTTACCACGCCTCGTTCATGTCACTGCCGCGGATCGACAGCTTCGACCCGAGCGGCTGGCACCTCAACCAGTCCGTGCGGGACGAGCGGACGGGGCGCAACCTGTTCTGCGCCGAAGGCTTCTCGGGCGGCATGTCTCCGGACGGAAAGGGATACGCCGAAGGGCTGCTCGCCCGCGCCCGCGACTTCTGTCTGCTGTCCGTGCCCACCGTCAACGGCTACCGCCGCCTGAGCGCCGACTTCTCCTTGTCTCCCACCCGGATCGGCTGGAGCTTCGAGGACCGCAGCGCCATGCTGCGGGTGGTGGGAACCGGCGCCTCCGCCCACATCGAGAACCGGGTCGGCGAGCCGTGCGCGAACCCGTATCTCACCATCGCCGCACAGCTGTTCGCGGGCCTGACCGGAATCACCGGCACACCCGAGCCGGACCGGCCCGCAGCACCCGGCACCCAGGACACGGACCCGTACCGGACCGTGCCCCAGTCCCTGCGCGAGGCCCTGGACGCCTTCCGCGACGGCCGGGCGGCCGAGCTGCTCGGTACGCCGCTAGCCCAGTGCCTGGTCAAGCTGAAGGAGAGCGAGGTCTCCCGGTTCGAGGCCTGGTGCGAGCAGGAGCGGCCCGCCGACGGCGAGGTCACCGAATGGGAACAGCGCGAGTACTTCGAGACGTACTGACCCTCGCGCGAACTCCGGCAGAAACCGGTGCCAGTTGCCGGTACACCACGACCCCAGGGGATGCAGGCCCGTCATGATTCCTCGCTACACACTGCCCGAGATGGCGGACCTCTTCTCGGACCAGTCCCGCTACGAGACATGGGTCCGGGTGGAGATCCTCGCCTCCGAGGCGCAGGTGCACCTCGGACGGGTGCCGGACGAAGCGGTCCAGGACATGCGCCGTGCCCGAGTGCCGCTCGCGGCACGGGTGGCCGAGATCGAGAAGGAGCGGGACCACGAGGTTCTCTCCTTCCTCGCGGCGTACTGCGAGGACATGCCGGACGATTCCGCGCGCTGGGTCCACCTCGGGATGACGAGCTACGACCTCGTGGACACCTCCCTCGGCCACACCCTGGCCCGCGCGACCGATCTGCTGAGTGGCGCCGGAGAGCGGCTGCGCAAGATCCTGGTGGACAGGGCGCTCGAACACTGGGACACGGTGATCGTCGGCCGTACCCATGGGGTGCACGCGGAGCCCACCACCTTCGGCCACAAACTCGCCGGCTTCGCGTTCGCCGTCGACCGCTCGCTCACCCGGCTGGCGGCCGCGCGGGAGGCTGTCGCGGTGGGCACCGTCTCCGGCTCGGTGGGCACCTACGCGCTGATCGACCCGTACGTCGAACGCCACGTCTGCCAGGAACTCGGCCTGGGCATCGAACAGGCGCCCAGCCAGGTCGTCTCCCGCGACCGCCACGCCCAACTCGTGCAGGCAGTCGCGACGCTGGGCGCCTGCGTCGAGCAGATCGCCCTGGAACTACGGCTGTTGCAGCGCACCGAAGTACGTGAGGTGGAGGAACGGCGCACCGCCGCCTACCAGGGCTCCAGCGCCATGCCCCACAAACGCAATCCGACCACCAGCGAGCGCCTGTGCGGACTGGCACGGCTGCTGCGCGGATACGCGACGACGGCGCTGGAGAACGTGGCGCTGTGGCACGAGCGGGATCTGGCCCACCAGTCGGTCGAGCGGGTGATCCTGCCCGACAGCCTGTCCGTCGGCCACTTCCAGGCCACGGCAGCGGCCGATCTGGTCCAGTCACTCACGGTCTTCGAGGACCGCATGCGGGCGCACATCGAGCAGACGGACGGCCTCGTGTACAGCTCGGCGGTCCTCGCCGACCTGCTCCAGGACGGTGTGGAGCGGGAGAAGGCCTACCGGGAGGTGCAGGCCGCCGCGAACCGCACCGCGGTCTGTGGCGAACACCTCGGCGACACCCTCGCGAAGGAAGGCATCGACGCGGGGATCGGGCTCGGGCCGCAGCGCTTCCTTGTCAACCACGATGTGATCCGCACCCGTCTGGAGGCTCTTTCATGACTGTCACGAGCTGGAAGACCGAACGCGTCGACGGCGCCGACCTGGACATCGACGAGGTCCTGGAGGTCTACCGGGCCTCGGGACTGGGTGAGCGCCGCCCCATCGAGGACCGGGAGCGCTTCACGGCAATGGTGCGCCGCGCCAACCTCGTGCTGGTCGCGCGCGTGGACGGCGAGCTCATCGGCATCGCCCGCGCCGTTTCCGACTTCAGCTATGTCACCTACCTCTCGGACATCGCGGTCGCCCGCGCGCACCAGCGCTCCGGGATCGGCCGCGCCCTGATCGAGGCGCTGCGCCAGGAGGCGCCGGACGCGAAGATCGTGCTCCTCTCGGCACCGGCCGCGGCCGAGTACTACCCGCACATCGGCTTCGTCCCGCACCACTCCGCCTGGGTCCTCAACCCGTAGGGAGGCGTGGGGGGATGTTGTCGAAAGCGCTGCTGGAGTCTCATACACCCGATCAGCAGGATCAGCTGCCCGACCGTGGCGGGCGGCGGATCCTGGTCGTCGACAACGACGCCGACACCGCGGAGCTGCTGGTGAACCGGCTGCGACGGCACGGCCACCAGCCCGTCAGCGTGAAGCGCGGCGGCGCGGCCCTCAAGGAGTACGAGGACGCCGATCTGGTCCTGCTCGACCTCGAACTGCCGGATCTGGACGGCCTGGAGGTCTGCCGGGCGATCCGTTCGATGAGCCATGTCCCGGTGATCATCGTCACCGCCCGCGAGTCCGAACTCGACTGTGTGCTCAGCCTTCAGGCGGGAGCCGACGACTATGTGGTCAAGCCCTACGGGTTCCGTGAACTCATGGCCCGTATCGAGGCCGTCGTACGCCGCGCCCAGTGGCAGCCCGCGGCCGCCGGAGAGATCCGGCACGGCCGGCTGTGCATCGACGCCGCCGCACGCGAGGTCAGCGTGGACGGCCATGTCGTCGCCCTGACCCGCAAGGAGTTCGACCTGCTGCGTCTTCTCGCCGCCCATCCGGACACCGTCATCCCGCGCAGGCTGCTCCTGCAGCAGGTGTGGGGGGACTCGTGGTCCCGGCGCACCCTGGACACGCATGTCAGCAGCCTGCGCGGCAAGCTCGGTGACAGCGGCTGGATCACCACCGTACGGGGAGTGGGGTTCAAGATCGGGAGCGGGTGACACCGGGCGTTCCACCGCAACGCACAGCCCGCCGCCGGGAGTTCTGCTTCCGGCGGCGGGCTCGTCTGTGCGGACGGATCGCGGGCTCGGCCGTGTCTTAGAACTCCCTCCCCCAGAGCTTCGCATGGGAGGTACCCCCAGCTCGCGACGCCTGGCACGCACACTCGCTGCGTTGTCGGAGTCATCCAAGTACGTCCAGTACGAGGATGATCTCCCCCAGACTTCGTCCGGGGGTGCCCCCACCGCCTTGCGATTGCAGGCACCAGACGCCGCGGGGCCCGCCCTGCGGGCGGACGGCGCTAGTTCTAAAACACGGCCTGGCCGCGGGAGATCACCAAGTGCGGCCCTTGAGCTCCTCGCATCCCTGCAGCTCGTCCGCGAACAGCCGCCAGAGTTCGGCGTACCCGTTCATCAGCTCCGACATCTGCCCTTTGCAGTGCGGAGGCAGGTTCGCGATGATCGTCTGCCGGTCCTTGGCGACCAGCGAGCAGGCGTCGAGCATGCGCAGTACGTTGCGTCCCACCTCGTTGAGGCGCAGGGACGGATCCCGCCGGAGCGAGTCGAAGATCATGAACAGCTCGCCGGGCGACTTGGCCTCCGGCTCCCGGGGCTGTGCCGGTCGCGGAGCCTGCCGCTGCGGCCTGCGCTCCACCGCCGCGATGCCACGCTGCCTCGGCGGAACCGGGTCCTCACCACGCAGCAGCCGGTCCCGTACGTCCGCCACCGTGGCGGGCGAGATCCCGGCTTTCTTGGCGATGGTCCGCAGCGAGGCCGCGGGGTCGTCCTTGATCAGCCGGCCGGCGAGCTCACGCCCGTGCGCGGAGTTGAGCGGCCGGGCCCGGCCGTCCAGGCCGACCCTGCGCTCGCAGTGAAGCGTGCCCGCGGCCGTCAGGCGTATCTCCGACACCTTCTTCGCGGACAGGCCGGCCACGGCCGCGACGGCCCGGTCCGACCAGTGCGGGCGCGAGGCGAAGATGAGCCCTGCGGCGGCCGTACGGTCGGCCATGGACAGCGGGCGCCCCTGAGCCACGTTCATGGCCACCGAGAGAAGGGCCGCGTCGTCCTCGGCTCCGTCGAAGAAGCGGACCCGTATGTGCTCACGCCCCTTCAGCGCGGCGGCGCGCAGACGGTGCAGCCCGTCGATGACCGTCATGGTCGAGCGGTGCACGAGGATCGGCGGCAGCTCCGCCTCCAACTCGGCCAGCGCCAGGACGTATTCGCCGTCGACTCCCGCGACCCGGGGGGTGTAGGAGACCAGCAGATCGCCGAGCGGCACCAGCTCCACCGGAGCGTCGTGCAAGGCCTTGTCCCGCAGGGCGAGCAAGGAGTCCGAACTGCTGCCTTCGTGCGCTCGGACAAGCTGATGGACAATCACCGCGACTCCTCAATGGCGCGATCGGGCTGCGTCGCTGCCTCTTCGGGCGGTCCTTTTCTGACACTTTCTGACAGAGTCGATCCTTCCTGCACGGGCTGACGCCGCACTGACGGACGCCTGATGCACGCCTTCGGCCCGGGGGCGGACGGGGCCAGGTCCCGGGAGGGCTAACCGCACCAGCGGCACACAAGTGGTTCCTGCTGCACTTCGGCCGGCGCGCCCATTGACAAGCCTCCTGGAGGAACCATGGTCACCCGACGCAATGTGCTCGGTGCCGGCCTCGCCGCCATCGGCGCGGGGCTCACCGGTGCCGCATTCACCCCGATGATCACCGCGCACAACGCCACGGCGGGCACCGCCGTCCCGCAGGCACAGGCCGGTGCCGCTGGCATGGCGGTGGAGCCCTTCCGCGTCGCCCTGCCCGTGCCGCCGGTGCTCGCGCCCGTCTCGACGGCGGGCGGCGTCGACGTGTATGCCGTCACCATGCGGCGGGCCGTCAAGGAGATAGTCCCCGGACAGCCGGCCGAGGTGCTGACCTACAACGGCAGTTTTCCCGGACCCACCATCAAGGCGCGCTCCGGCCGCCCCGTCGTTGTACGCCAGCGCAACCAGCTGGACATGCCCACCTCGGTCCATCTGCACGGCGCCTCGGTACCGCACCGCAGCGACGGCGCCCCGATGGACACCATCGCCCCGGGTGCCGGACGCACCTATGTCTATCCCAACCGGCAGCCGCACGCCTCGCTCTGGTACCACGACCATGCCCACCACATGGAGTCCGAGCACGTCTACCGCGGCCTGTCCGGCTCCTACCTGCTCACCGACCACACCGAGAGGCGGCTGCCGCTGCCCTCGGGGGCGTACGACATACCGATAGCGATACGCGACGCGCACCTCGACGAGTCCGGCCGGCTCGTGTACGTCATGGGCGACAGGAACCGCACCACGCTCCTCGCCAACGGCGTGCCCTACCCGTATGTCGCCGTCGCCGCCCGCAAGTACCGCTTCCGGCTGCTGAACTCGGCCAATACGCGCTCCTTCCGGCTGCGCCTCGCCGACGGCGGCCCGATGGTCCAGATCGGCTCGGACGGCGGCCTGCTGCCCGGCCCGCACACCACCGACTCCGTCTACCTCTCGGCCGGTGAACGCGCCGACGTGGTCATCGACTTCTCGCGCTACCCGGTCGGTACGCAGCTGGTGCTGCAGAACACCACCGGCTCGGGACCGGCGGACCAGATCGGCCAGGTGCTGCGGTTCGACGTCACCCGCACCGCCCACGACCCCAGCGTCGTCCCGCCGGTGCTGCGCACCCTGCGCCCCCTTCCCGCGGCCACCGCGGAGCGAAGCATCGAGTTGCGTATGGACGAGGGCGGCACCGCGCCGCCCAAGGCGTACATCGACGGCAAGACCTACGACCCCGATCGCGTCGACTCCCTGGTGCGCCACGGCGCCAGCGAGATCTGGACCGTCACCAACCCCAACAAGATCGTGCCCCACAACTTCCATATGCACCTGGTGCAGTTCCGGGTGCTGGAGCGGAACGGGAAGGAGCCGGATCCCGGCGAGGTGGGCCTGAAGGACACCGTGATGCTGATGCCCGGCGAAACCGTCAGGCTCCAGGCGACGTTCGACACCTACCGGGGCGCCTACGTCTATCACTGCCACATGCTGGACCACTCGGCGATGGGCATGATGGCGACCATGAAGATCGCTTAGGGGAGTGGCAGGGATGGAGGCAACAGCCGGAAAACCGGCCGCCGTTGACGAGGCGGTGCGCTCCCGCAGTGTCCGCGTCGTGCTGCTCCCGCTCATGATCGCGATGCTGCTGTCGATGCTGGACACCATGATCGTGGGCACCGCGATGCCGACGATCGTCGGTGAACTCGGCGGGCTGGAGCATCTGTCCTGGGTGGTCACCGCCTATACGCTCGCCACCGCCGCCTCGACCCCGATCTGGGGGAAGCTCGGCGACATGTACGGCCGCAAGGGCACCTTCCTCGTCGCGATCGTCATCTTCCTGATCGGGTCGGCGCTCAGCGGAATGGCCCAGGACATGGGCCAGTTGATCGGCTTCCGCGCGGTCCAGGGCCTGGGGGCGGGCGGTCTGATGGTCGGCGTCATGGCGATCATGGGCGAACTGGTCCCGCCGCGGGAACGCGGCAAGTACCAGGGCATGATCACCAGCGTGATGGCGCTCGCCATGATCGGCGGACCGCTCGTCGGCGGCACCATCACCGACCACCTCGGCTGGCGCTGGTCCTTCTACATCAACCTGCCGCTCGGCGCGATCGCCCTCGCCATGATCAGTGCGGTCCTGCATCTGCCCGCACAGCGCTCCCGCTCCAGCGTCGACTACTCCGGCGCCGGGCTGCTGACCGTGGGCATCACCTCGATCGTGCTGGTGACCACCTGGGGCGGTACGGAGCACGCCTGGGGCTCGGCCACCATCACCGGGCTCATCGCGCTCGGCGCCGCCGCGCTCGCCGCGTTCCTGTTCGTCGAGACGAAGGCCGCCGATCCGGTCGTGCCGCTGCACATCTTCCGCAGCCGCAACTTCGCGCTGATGTCGGTGACCGGTTTCCTGACCGGGTTCGTCATGTTCGGCGCGGTGCTGTTCCTGCCGCTGTTCCAGCAGTCGGTGCAGGGTGCGTCCGCGACCAACTCCGGTCTGCTGCTGTTGCCGATGCTCGTGTCGATGATGGTTGTCTCGCTGTTCGCGGGCCGGGCGACCAGCAGCACCGGAAAGTACAAGATCTTCCCCATCGCGGGCGGCGCACTGATGGTCGCCGGGCTCTATCTGCTGGCCCAGATGGACACCGGGACCTCGCGGCTGAACTCCGGCCTCTCCATGGCGGTGCTCGGCGCGGGCATGGGCTTCCTGATGCAGATCGTCATGCTGATCGCGCAGAACAGTGTCGCGATGACGGACATGGGCGTCGCGTCCTCCTCGATCACGCTGTTCCGTACGCTCGGCAGCTCCTTCGGCGTCGCGATCATGGGCGCGATCTTCAACCACCGGGTCCAGGAGGTGATGGCCGAGCGGGTCGGCGACGGAGCCGCGCTGCACGGCGCCCAGCTGGACGCGGCGGGCCTGGCGAAGCTGGACGCCTCCACGCGCGCGGCCTACCAGTACGCGGTGTCCGCCGGGACCCACTCCGCCTTCCTGCTCGGCTCCGCGGTCGCGGTCATCGCGTTCCTCGCGGCGCTCTGCATCAAGGAGGTCCCGCTCAGGGGTGGTGCGGGCGGGGGTGCCGCGCCCGGCCGCACCCGTACGACCGCGTCGGCTGTCTGAGCCGGGCCGGGTGGCGCCGGCCCGGCCGCGTTCAGCGTGTGAGGGCGCCCGGTCGGCGCAGACACAGCGCGGCCAGCAACGCGGCCGCGGCAAAGGCGGAACCGGTCAGGAACGCCGCGGACATTCCCTCACTGTGCGTGGAGACCGTGACCAGCGTCGCCAGACCCAGTGAACCGCCCACGCTCTGCAGGGAGTTGAGAACACCGGCGGCGGCGCCCACCTCGCCGGGGCGCAGGCCCGAGGTGGCCAGCACCGTGGGCGGCAGAACGCAGAAGGCCATCCCGGCGCCGAGCATCACCAGCGCGGGCAGCACGGCATCCCAGTAGCCGCTCGTGGCGGACAGCTGGGTCAGCCACAGGTTCCCGCTGAGCAGCAGCGCGGCTCCGATCGCCATCACCTGCTTCGCGCCGATGTGCTCGGTCAGCCGCGCCGCGAACACGGCCGTCACCGCCATCGTGACCGGCAGGGTGACCAGCGCGGCGGCGGCGGTGAGCGGGCCCCACCCGCTCTCCTGCTGGAAGAACTGGTTCAGGAAGAAGTACGTGCCGATCAGCGCGCCCGGAACGGCGAGCGTGCCCAGATAGGCACAGACCCGGTCGCGGTCCGCGAACAGCCGCAGCGCGACGATGGGTTGCTCGGCATGCCGTTCGATGCCGACGAACACGACGAGCAGCGCCACACCGGCGACGACGCAGCCCACGACCACCGGGTCGTTCCACGGGCGCTCGGCGGCCTGGGCGAGCCCGTAGACGAGCGAGGCGGCAGCGAGGGCCGAGACCAGCGCGCCCGCGAGGTCGAAGCGGCCCAGGGTGCGTGCGGTCTCCTCGATGACGAACGGCGCCAGTACCAGAATCACCACCCCCAGTGGCACATTGAGAAGCAGCACCCAGCGCCAGGAACTCAGCGAGGTCAGCGCACCGGCGAGGAGCAGGCCTCCGGCCGTGCTGACCGCCCCCACCGCCGTGCACACGGCGATCGCGCGCCGCCTCGGCGCCCCATCGGCGAACATGCTCAGCACCAGGGCAAGTCCGCTGGGAGCGGCCAGCGCGGCACCGACTCCCTGTACGGCGCGTACGCCCACAAGGAACTCTCCGGACGGGGCCAGCCCGCGGAGCATCGCGGCCGCGGTGAACAGACCGACCCCGGCCAGGAACACCTTGCGGCGCCCGAGGATGTCACCGGCGCGGCCGCCGAGCAGCAGCAGTCCGCCGAAGGCCAGCAGATAGACGTTGATGACCCAGGCAGCGCCGACGGCGGACAGGCCCAGCCCGTCACGCATGCCGGGCAGCGCGATGTTCACGATCGGGTCGTCGAGCTGGATCATCGCGTTGCAGCAGGCGATGACCGCCAGCGCGACACCGGGACGCGCCCTGCGCGCCGGGCGCACGGCGGCCGCCTGCGGCACTGGTTGAACCGACACTTGCGCTGACATGCGCAGCCTCCAGACGGGGAGCGGGGCGGTGGACGATGCCTCGACACCATGACCGGAAGCGCTCGAGAGCCCGTCGACCCCTGATCGGCCGCGCGGAAAATCAAGTGGATCCCGAGTGATGCTCACCCGCCGCGTCAGCGCCTGCTGGTGCGCGATCGGCGCGGCCGTCGCGCGGGGCAGGCTGAGTCCCGGCCGGACGGCCGACAGGCACCCCGCCGGCGGCATCCGCGAACTAGCGTGTTTTAGAAGTAGCGCCGTCCGCCCGCAGGGCGGGCCCCGCGGCGTCTGGTGCGTGCAATCGCAAGGCGGTGGGGGCACCCCCGGACGAAGTCTGGGGGAGATCGCCCTCGTACTGGACGTACTTGGGCGACTCCGACAACATCGCGAGTGCGCGTGCCAGGCGTCGCGGGGCGGGCGCGACTTCTAAAACACGCCCTAGGCGCCCTCGCGGATTGCCTCGATTGCCTTCGCGATACGCCGCTGCCGCGTCTCGGCGGTCTTCGCGCCCTCGATCGCGAGCACATGGCGGCGCCGGTGGGTGTACGCGAGACGGTCGTACGCCGCGCGGAGCTGAGGATCGGCACCCAGCGCCTCCGCGAAGTCCGGCGGCTCGACCACGACACGCGGCTCGGTGTCCAGCTGGAGGTCGACCTCCACCTCGTCACCCTCGGCGACCTTGCTCGCGGCGCGGTTCGCCGCGCTGATCCCGACGATGAACCGCCCGCCCATGGCCGCGACGCGGCTGCGCCACGTATGCCCATTGATCGTGATGACGACCGCCGGACGCTTCCCCGCGCCCAGCGCGTCGACGACGTCCGCCGGGACCTCGACCCCGGTGGCGTTTCCTGCCGGTTCGACCGTGGCTCTGAACACCATGTCCGCACTCCCCTCAGGCAGTGCGGATGCTGTCATGCCCGGGGGAGCGTCTCAACCAGCCGCCGGTTGTGTCGCGTCGGCTGCCGCTTACGGATGACTTGCGGATGCAGTCCTTGCATATTCAGAACGTAGGCCACTTGATTTCGATAGTATTCGCGTATGTCGATGTCGTTGAGGGAGACGCTGCAGTTGACCGTCGCGGCGCTGATGCACGCCACGGGCGACTCGCAGAGCGAGCTTGCCGGTGCCCTCGGCCTCACGCAGACACAGGTGTCGCGCCGTCAGGCGGGCCGCACCGCCTGGACGCTGGACGACTGCGACCGCCTGGCGGCGCACTTCGGGCTTCCCGTGCTGGACCTGCTGGCCGGTCCGACCCGGGCCTGCGAACTGCTTGCACCGGCCCGCCGTCGGGCGCCGCGCGGATCGGCAGGCCGTCGTTCTCGCACGAGGAGGCGGGACGATGACGGACTTCGACTCCATCGACGCGCTGCTGGCCTCGGCACGGCAGGAGGTGCCGCTGCCGCCCGCCGAGGAGCGGCGCACCCTGCGGGAGGGGCTGAGCCTGTCCCGTACGCAGGTCGCCGGTGTTCTGGGGGTGAGCCCGTCGACGGTCGGCGGCTGGGAGGCGGGCCGCGACCCCAGCGGCGAAGTCCGGGAGAAGTACGCCTACTTCCTGCAGGGCGCTCGGGCCAAGCTGGACTCCCGGAGCGAAGAAAGTGCCGCGACGGCACCGGACGTGCCGGACGAAGTCGACTCCGGTACGGAGGGAGCGGACCCCGAGGACAGAGCACGCCCGCGCGACCGCCCGCGAGGCGGGCCTGACCGTCACCGACCGCACCCTCAAGGCCTGGCTCGACGGCAGACGCAATCCCTCGCGCAGGAACCTCGACCGGATCGACGCCGCCTACCGCACGGTGCGGCGCCACAACGTGGCCCGCTATCTGCTCGGCAGGCTCAACGCCCGCGGCCGCGGCACGCGCGTCGAAATCCATCCGCTCAACCAGTCCCAGGTGAGCCGCCCCCACCAGCGCGTGGTGGAGTACCGCACGCTCAACGTCCGCCGCTGGGACAGCGTCATCGCGGCCTGGGCCGTCGGCGACGAGCAGGGGCTCGACGACGCCTGGATCGACCAGATCGAAGACCTCGGCTCACAGTGGGGCCAGTACGAGTACGTCACCAACGTCGGCTTCGCCGCCTAACGGCGGCCACAGGGCCCACTCAGGGGCTCTGTCACGGGCTCTCCGCCCGCTCGAAGGTGAGGATGACGACGCCGTCGCCGACCACCTTGGAATCCGCCAGACGCAGATGCTTCTTGTCGCTCGTGGCCCCGAAGAGACGCTTCCCGGTCCCGAGGACCACGGGGAAAACCATCAGGTGCAGTTGGTCGACCAGATCGTGTTCGAGAAGGGTCTGCACCAGCTGCGCGCTGCCGTGGACGACGATGTTCCCGTCCACCGTCCGCCTGAGGTTCGCAGCCTCTTCGGTCACATCGCCGCTGAGAACGGTCGAGTTGTTCCACTCGGCCTTTTCGAGGGTCTTGGAGATCACGTACTTGGGCATGTTGTTGAACTTGTCCGCGAAGTCACCCTCCCGCGAGGGCCAGGCGGCGGCGAACCCTTCGTAGGTCCTCCGCCCCAGCAGCAGCGCGTCGGAGTTCCGAGTCTCGTCGAGCTTGAACTGGTTGCCTTCCTCTCCACGGTCGATCTCGAAGCTCCAGCCGTCGTACCTGAAGCCCTCGCCGCCGCCGGGCGCCTCCATGACACCGTCGAGCGAGACGAATTCAGTGACGATGATCCTTCCCATGCTGTTCCTCCCTTTTCGCGTTGGCATGAGTCATGACGCACTGATTGTGGCGCGCATCGGGCGATGGGCAAGAAGCGCCGTCCCGTGTTGCGCGGTGGGTTGCGGTCCACGTCGTCAAAGCGTGTTGATGAGGCCGCCGTCGATCGTGAAGTCGGCGCCCGTGATGTTGGAGGCCCGGTCGCCGGCAAGCCAGACGACCAGGTCAGCGACCTCGTCGGGCCGGGTGAACCGGCCGGTCACGGATTCGCTCGCGGCCCGGTCGGCAACCGCTCCCGGTTTCATCCCGTGGGCTTCGGCGACGGTGGCTGCCACGCCGTCCTCACCGAGCCACAGGGCGGTGCTGACCGGCCCCGGGCTGACCGTGTTGACGCGGATTCCTTGCGGGCCGACCTCTTTCGACAGCGCCTTCGAGAAGTTCGCCAGCGCCGCTTTGGCCGCGCTGTAGTCGATGACGAGGGGATCGGGAAGCGTGGCGTTGACCGAGTTGACGGTGACGACAGCGCCCGAGCCGCGCTCGATGAGGTGGGGCAGGGCGGCGCGCGTGGTGCGGACCGCGGCGAGGAAGTTGATCGTCAGGGTGGAGATCCACTCGTCGTCGGTCACCGACACGAAGCCGCCGGTGCGGGGACGGACCGCACCGACATTGTTGACCAGGATGTCCAGTCCGTCTGCCCCGACGGCGTCGACCAGCATCGCGGGGCCGTCCGGCGTGGCCAGATCCACCCGCACCGGCCGTACCCGGCCGCCGTCGGCGAGCTGTGACAGCTCGTCAGTGAGGCTGCGGGCTCCGGCGATGACCGCGACCCCCTCGTCGGCCAACGCGCGCGTGATGGCCAGTCCGATCCCCTTGCTCGCGCCGGTGACGATCGCGACCTTGTCGGCCAGGTGCAGGTCCATGCAGGACATCGTGGCATCGACGGCGCTCCTCACCCGTGGCTGCGACCGCTGGCGCGCCGAGGAAGTTCCGCGGAGGTTTGCCGGTCACCGTGCTGCTGCGTTACGGGCACGTGGCGTACGGTGCGCGGCGGGGCCCCGGCTTGCTGTGAACCGACAGCAACCAGTCCCTTACGGTCGGGAAACCGCGCGGGCCATGTCGGTTCGTACCGTCGTCGGACATGATGCCCAACCTACGGCGGCTGCTGCCGCCGCTTCCCGTCCTTCCCGGCTGGGGCTCGATTCGCGGCCGTGTGGCCATCGTGCTGGCAGTCCCCACCTGTCTGCTGCTGGTCGTGACCGGCCTCGGCGTGGCCGACCGGGCATCCGACTGGTCCGCGGCGCGCGAGACCGCGGGCCGGGTCGAACTCGTCCTCAAGGCACAGGGCCTGGTGCGCGAGCTGCAGCGTGAGCGTGGCCTGACCAATGGGCTGCTTGCCGGCGCTGCCGAGTACCGCGACGACGTCGACGCCCAGCGGGTACGCACCGACACCGCCCGTACCGCGTTCGACGTCCTCCTCGCGGAGGGCGGCCCGGGCGTGGACGCGGGCGACGGCTTACGGGACGCGCTCTCCCCGGTCTCGGCTCTGGTCGCCGTGCGCCGTCAGGTCGACGGCGGCACTGCCCAGCGCCCCTCGACCCTGGCCGCGTATACGGAAGCGATCGATGGACTGATCGGTACCTCGGCGGCACAGCCGGCTCGTGGCGACCGCACTCTCGTCGACGGGACGGCCGCATTGCAGGCCCTCACCCGGGCCACCGAAGCGATCGCCCTTGAGCGCGGCTTCCTCAACGGAGTTTTCGCGGCCGGGCGTTTCAAGGGGGCCGAGTTCCTCCAGTTCACCGAAGTGCGGGCAGACCGGCTGGCCTTCCTGCGCCAGTACGCCGAACTGGCCGCCCCTGCCCAGCAGTCCGCGCTCGACGCGGCCTTCGCATCCAGCAACGCCCGGCTTGCCATGGGCTACGAGAAGCAGGCCGAGGGCGGAGCCGATGGCAGCCGACTCGCCGTGGATCCCGGCCGCTGGTGGTCCTCGATGACTGCGCTCGTCGACCAACTCCACAGCGTTCAACGGCAGATCGGCGCTCAGGTACGGGCCAGCGCGGACCGGATGGGGGACGGCGCCACCGGTCAGCTGGGCGGCTTCATCGGTCTCGGTGTGCTGATCCTGGCGGTCGCCACCGCACTCGCCGTGCTCTCCGCCCGTTCGATCACCCGGCCGCTCGTCGCGCTCGCTGATGAGGCCGACATGGTCGCCAGTGCCGGGCTGCCTGCCGCTGTCACCCGGATCCAGCAGGCCGAAGCGGGCGAAGAACTCGCCCCCCACCCCGCCCGCCGAGTGCCCGACAGTGCCCGCGAGTTCACCCGGCTCGCCTACGCCCTGCACAACGTCGAGCACACCGCGATCGGTCTCGCGACCGAGCAGGCAGTGCTGCGGCGCAACAACTCCGAGTCGCTCGCCGGTCTCGGCCGCCGCAACCAGGCGCTGGTCTCCCGCCAGCTCCGCCTGATCACCGCCCTGGAAAGGCAGGAAATAGATCCGGACGCCCTCGGCGAGCTGTTCGAACTCGACCATCTGGCCACCCGTATGCGCCGCAATGCCGAGTCGCTGCTCGTGCTCGCGGGGGAGGAGCCGCCGCCGCGCACCTGGTCGGGTCTTGTGACAGCAGCCGAGGTGGTGCAGTCGGCGATCGCCGAGGTCGAGCAGTACCGGCGCGTGGCCGTGGTCGACGTACAGGAGGCACGGATCCGCGGCCGGGCCGTCGCCGAGCTCTCCCATCTGCTGGCCGAACTCATCGAGAATGCCCTGCTCTTCTCCCCTCCCTCGTGCCCGGTGGAGATCTACGGCTGGCGCGACGGCGGCGAGTACTGCCTGGCAGTCGTCGATCGCGGTTCCGGCATGACGGCCGAGGAGCTGGCCCGCTCCAACGCCCGGCTCGCGGGCCGCGAGTCATTCCTGGTCGCCCCTACCCGCTGTCTCGGCCACTACGTCGTCGGGACCCTCGCGGCACGGCTCGGCGCCCAGGTCGAACTGCGCCCGACCCAGGGCCAGGGCAGTGCCTGCGGAGTCACGGCATACGTCGCCCTGTCGTCCGCGCTTGTCGAGGTGCCTCAGACACAGCCGGCGACGGCGGGCTGAGCGGTACCTGCTGGTCGCCCGACCCGGAGCACGGGTCACTCGTCCGTGCGGGCGGGGGCAACGTACTCGGCGCCCTCGCCGGCAGTCGTGTAGAACGTCTACGGCGGCGGTGGACAGGCAAGCCGCTCCGCACACCCGGCCACCCCTTCGGAGAGGGCTCCTGTGAGTGCCATCAGCGTCAGCCAGGCCGTCGTGCTCGGTGTCGTGGAGGGGGTGACGGAGTTCCTTCCCATCTCCTCCACCGGCCATCTGAAGATCACCGAAGGGCTGATGGGCATCCCCGTCGACGACACGTCCGTCGTCGGCTTCACCGCCGTCATCCAGGTCGGGGCGATCGCCGCCGTGCTGACGTACTTCCGCAAGGACATCGTGCGGATCGTCTCCGCCTGGGGCCGCGGCCTGGCCGACCGCGAGGAGCGGTACCACCACGACTACAAGTTCGCCTGGTGGGTCATCTACGCGACCGTCCCCATCGTCGCCGTCGGGCTGGCCGCCAAACCGCTCATCGAGGGCCCGCTTGCCTCGCTGTGGGTGGTGGCCGGATCGCTGATCGCCGGCAGCGGTGTGATGTGGGCGGCCGACCGGATGGGCCGTCACAAGCGCGGCGAGGACGACACCGGCCTCAAGGACACGATGCTCGTGGGCGGTTCGCAGATCCTCGCCCTGCTCTTCCCCGGCTTCTCCCGCTCCGGTGCGACCATGTCCACCGCCCTCATGCTCGGCCTCGACCGGGTCGCGGCCACCCGGCTGTCGTTCTTCCTGGGCATTCCGGCGCTGACGGGCGCGGGCCTGTACGAACTCAAGGACGCCCTCGGCGCCGGCGTGGACACCACCCCGCTCCTCGTCGGCACACTCGTCTCCTTCGCCGTCGCCTACGCCTCCATTGCCTGGCTGCTGAAGTTCGTCGCGAAGCACTCCTTCAACGCCTTCGTCGTCTACCGGATCCTGGTCGGCGGCGCGCTGTTCGCACTGCTGAGCACCGGAGCGCTCCACGCCTGACCGGAAGCGCTGTCGGCGCCGGCGGTGACGCTGAGCGCGCGGCTCGGCAGCCCATCCGCCGCACGGGGCGCGACCGGTGGTGCGGTGCGACGACCCGGGTTTCACTGAGACATGGCATACGACGAAGGACTTGCCGAGCGGATCCGCGAACGCCTGAGCACGGATCCGGCGATCACTGAGAAGCGAATGTTCGGCGGCCTGGCGTTCTTGCATCACGGCAACATGGCCGTCGGCGTCACCGGCGACGAGCTCATGGTCCGCGTCGGACCGGACGGCACCGACGCGGCCCTGGCCCGGGCAGGTGCGCGCCTCTTCGACCTCACCGGACGCCCGATGCGCGGCTGGATCGTCGTCGCAGCAGCCGCCATCGCCGAGGACAGCGACCTCGACGCATGGATCGAGGAGGGCCGCGCCTTCGCGGCCGGTCTGCCACCGAAGTGACCCGCGGGCGCCGCGGCCGGCTCCTCGACGTCTGTCCCAGACCGGAGTGAACTCGCAGTGAACAGGCGTCCCGGGAGCGCTTCGATCATTCATTCGGAACAGAGGGCTTCGTATGCTGCCCGGGTGACCGTCCCTGCATCCGGCCCGGAATCGGGCGAGGCGCCCGCCGCGGGTTGTGGGCCCCTCCCGACCGCTCCCGTGGTGCGGCGGGACCGGGTCGAGCGCATCGCCCGGGTACTCAAGGCGATCGCCGACCCCACCCGGCTGCAGCTGCTGCACCTGATCCAGACCTCACCCGGCGGGGAGGCCCGCGTCTGCCATCTCGCCGAGAAGCTCGGACTGCGGCAGCCCACCGTGAGCCACCACCTGAAGAAGATGGCCGCCGCGGGCCTGCTCACGCGGGAGAAGCGCGGCACCTGGGTCTGGTACGCGGTCGACCGCGAGGGCATGGAAGCGATGCAGGGCATCCTGCGGTCGCCGGTCGGCGCGCTGACCTGACGCTCGCCGTGCCCGCGCCGGTGTTCGGCGCCGTGTTCCGGAGATCACCGCTCACTTGGCGGCGGCGTCGATCTCCGCGATCAGGCCCTCGACGAGCTTCTTGATCTCGTCGCGGATGGGGCGTACGGCCTCGACGCCCTGGCCCGCCGGGTCCTCCAGCTCCCAGTCCAGGTAACGCTTGCCGGGGAAGACCGGGCAGGTGTCGCCGCAGCCCATGGTGATGCAGACGTCGGACTCGCGGACCGCGTCCACCGTGAGGACCTTGGGCGTCTCGGCGGAGATGTCGATCCCGACCTCCTTCATCGCCTCGACCGCGGCAGGGTTCACGGCCTTGCCGGGGTTGGAGCCCGCGGAGCGGACCTCGATACGGTCACCGGCGAGGTGCGTCAGCCAGGCGGCGGCCATCTGCGAGCGCCCGGCGTTGTGGACGCAGACGAACAGCACGGAGGCGGCAGGGGTGGAGGCCATCGGATCTATTCCTTTGCTCAGTCCGGACTGGTGTCAGCTCAGGCTGATGTGAGAGTATCAGCCCATGATGACGTCAGTCGACACTGACCTGATCCGGGTGCTGGCCGACCCGCTCAGGCTCCGGATCGTGACCCTGCTCGCGCACGAGACGCTCTGCACTACGCACCTGGTCGAGGAGACCGGTGCCCGGCAGACCAATCTCTCGAACCACCTGAAGGTGCTGCGCGAGGCCGGGGTCGTGGAGACCGAGCCCTGTGGACGGTTCACGTACTACCGGCTGCGGCCCGAAGTCATCGAGGTGCTCGCCGGACAGTTCGCCGACCTCGCCGAGACCGCGCGTGCCACCGCAGAGGCGAACATCAAGCGCTCCTGCCCCTGAACACCCTTTCCTGTTACGTCTGCTTGCCTCTGCCACCGAGGAGTCCTGTTGAGCACCACCCGGGCCGCCGGAACCGAGTCCACCGCGGAGGCCGTCATATCCGCCACCGAACCGCAGCCCGCGCCGGGCGCCACCCCGCCGCGCACGCCGCTCGTGGCCCGTGCCGCCGCCGAACTGGTCGGTACCGCCGCTCTGGTCGCGGTGGTCGTCGGCTCCGGCATCCAGGCCACCGAGCTCACCCAGGACGTCGGCCTCCAGCTCCTGGCCAACTCCCTCGCCACCGTCTTCGGGCTCGGCGTACTGATCGCCCTGCTCGGGCCGGTCTCCGGCGCGCACTTCAACCCGGCCGTCACGCTGGCCGAGTGGTGGACCGCCCGCCGCGGCGGTCCCGGCGTCACCGCCCGCGAGGCGGTTGTCTACATGCCCGCCCAGATCGCCGGCGCGATCGCCGGCGCCGTGCTGGCCGACGCGATGTTCGCCGAGCCACTGGTCAAGTGGTCCACGCACGACCGCTCGGCCGGACACCTGCTGCTCGGCGAGGTCGTGGCGACCGCGGGGCTCATCCTGCTGATCTTCGGCCTGGCGCGCACCGACCGCCTGCGCTTCGCGCCGGTCGCCGTCGCCTCGTACATCGGCGCGGCCTATTGGTTCACGTCGTCCACGTCGTTCGCCAATCCGGCTGTGACGATCGGCCGTGCGTTCACCGACACCTTCGCGGGCATCGCGCCCGGCTCGGTCCCGGGCTTCATCGGCGCCCAACTGGCGGGCACGGTGGCCGGACTGGCGCTGGTGGCGCTCATCTTCGTGCAGGGGCGGGACGCTTCCCGGCAGTCTGCCGGATGAGCCCGGACCCCCGCGCCGTCAGGACAGAGTGCCGACGATGGTGCGGACCTGGTCGGCCACCTCTTGCGGCAGCGGGGCGTAGTGAATGCGCGAGAGGTCCTTCTGCCCCTCCGCGCCCGCCGTGTAGGTCAGGAAGGACTTGAGGGCGGGCAGGACGTCGGCGGGGGTGCCCTTGTCGCAGACGATCTCGTACGTGACGAGGACGATGGGGTACGCCCCGGCGGCCTTGGTCCGGTAGTCGAACTTCACCGTCATGTCCTTGCCGGTTCCCGACACATGGCCCGCTGCGATGCCGGCCGACGCGGTCTCGGCGGAGACGGCGACGGGCTCGGGCGCACCCGTGTCGAGTCTGACCGTGGGGATCTTGCTGGCCTTCGCGAAGGACAGCTCGAAGTAGCCGATCGCGCCGTCCGTGCCCGCCACCTGGGATGCCACCCCGTCGGATCCGGCCGCGGAGTTGCCTCCCTTCGCCTGCCAGGTCTTCTCCTTCGGATAGGGCCAGTCGTCGGGCGCGGCCCCGGAGAGGTAGGCGTTGAAGTTCTGGGTCGTACCGGAGCCGTCGGAGCGGTGCACCGCGTTGATGGGGGTGGCAGGCAGCCGCAGGCCGGGGTTCAGGCGCTGGATGGCCGGAGCGTTCCACACGGTGATCTCCGAGTCGAAGATCTTCGCGAGAGTGGGGGCATCGAGGACCAGGTTGTCGACGCCCGAGAGGTTGTAACCGAGGGCGATGGGGCCGCCGACCATGGGCAGATCGATGGCTCTGCCGCCCTTGCACACCTCCCGGGAGTCCTCGATCTCGTCCGGCTTCAGCGTGCTGTCGGTCCCGCCGAGCACGGTCGCCCCGCGCAGAAACTGGGCGACACCGGCGCCGGAGCCGACGGGCGCGTAGCGGATCTGTACACCTGGGCAGGCGCGTTGGTACTCGCGCATCCAGTGCGTCATCGCGTTCTGCTGGGCGGAGGAACCGGACGCCGCCAGTTGACCCTTCGTGGCGCACGCGATGTGGATATTCGCCGTGGCAGTCGGCCGCGGGTCGTCCGCGGCGCCGAGCCCGCAGGCGGAGAGGAGGGCGACACCCGTCACTGCTGCCGCACCCGCGCCGAGGAGATGCCTTCGGCTCGTGGGTCGATGCTGCATCTGTGGTCCCTTCCGGAAGCCGGGGACATAGATGCTCGGCTATGCGGGAGCGGCCGAGGTGACTCCTCGATGAACACCAGGCGTCGCTCTGGCACCCCGGCCAGTGATTTGATGAATGTCTATGTTGACGTTCATCGAAACAGGTGTCACGCTGGCCGTACAAGCCTGACCGCCCTAGCAGGAGGCACATCATGTCCCGCGTACAACTCGCCCTCCGCGTTCCCGACCTCGCCACCTCCATCGCCTTCTACACCAAGCTCTTCGGCACCGGGCCCGCCAAACTCCGCGACGGCTACGCCAACTTCGCCATCGCCGAGCCGCCGCTCAAGCTCGTCCTCATCGAAGGCGACACGGGCGAGGACACCCGCATGGACCACCTCGGCGTCGAGGTCGAAACCACCGACGCCGTCCACGCGGCCACCGCCCGCCTGGGCGAGGCGGGCCTGGCGACGGCGGAGGAGAACGACACCACCTGTTGCTACGCGCTCCAGGACAAGGTCTGGGTCCATGGCCCCGGGCGCGAGCCTTGGGAGGTGTACGTCGTGAAGGCCGACGCCGCCACGCCGGCCATGCAGCCGGGCAGCACATGCTGCGCGGGCGCCGCCAGTGGCTGTTCCTGATCCTGTGGTCCCGCCCCGGCGGCTGTACCGGCCGGGGTAGCCGGTCTCAGGCCGGCGGCTTCGCCCCGGTCCCAGGACTCTTCCGGGCCCGGGCGATGAGCAGGGCCACGTCGTCGTGGTTTCCCGGTTGGCGCAGCTCGCGCAGGAGCGCGTCGCAGGTGTCCTCCAGGGATCGCCGCGGCTGCGCGAGGAGGGCGAGGAAGGCGTCCAGACGTTCGTCGATGGCCTGGTCGCGTGTTTCGACCAGGCCATCGGTGTAGAGGACGAGTTGGTCCTCGGGGTGCAGGGCGAGCGTGGTGGTGTGGAAGGTGATGTCGCCGACGCCGAGCGGCGCGCCGGTGGGCAGGTCGAGCAGTTCGGGTGCCCGGCCGGGGCGTACCAGCGCGGGTGGGAGGTGTCCGGCGCTGGAGATGCGGCACTGGGCGTCGCGGGGATCGTAGATGGCGTAGATGCACGTGGTGATGGTCTGCCCCATCCGGTCGGTGATGCGGTCGAGGTGACGCAGCACCTGGGCGGGGTCGAGGTCGAGTTCGGCCAGCGTGCGGGTGGCGGTGCGGAGCTGGCCCATCGTGGCGGCGGCGGTGATGCCGCTGCCCATGACGTCGCCGATGACCAGCGCCGTCTTGTCGCCGGACAGCGGGATGACGTCGAACCAGTCGCCTCCCACCTCACTGGCGGCCAGGGCGGGCTGGTAGCGGTAGGCGATCTCCAGGCCGGGCTGTTCCGGTGGCTCCTGCGGCAGAAGGCTGCGCTGGAGCGTGAGAGCCGTGTTGCGCAACTGCCGGTACCAGCGGGCGTTGTCGATGCACACGGCGGCCCGCGCCGCCAGCTCGCCGGCCAGGACCTCGTCGTCGGCGTCGAACGGGTGCGGATTGGTGGTGCGCTTCAGGTCCAGGGCGCCGAGTACTTCACCCCGCGCGATCAGCGGTACGGCCAGATACGAGTGCACTCCGGCGGCGGCCAGCAGCGTCGCGGCTTCGGGGCTGCGGGCGATGCACGTCAGGTCGTCGCTGTCCACGTGGGACACACGGACCGGGCGGCCGGTGTTCACGCACTGGGTGACCAGCCGGTCGGCGTCGTACCGGGCGACCTCGCCGGGCTGATCGGCCGCGCGTACGGCATCACTGGCATGGGAGGCGGCGACGGCCAGGGCGCGGAAGACCGCGGGGCCTTCGTGGATCACGGTGCCCGACTGGCCGTTGAGGATGCTGTCGAGTACGTCCACCGCCGCCACGTCGGCCAGCTCGGGCACCGACACCTCGGCGAGTTCGCGTGCCGTCTGTTCGAGGTCGAGCGTGGTGCCGATGCGTATCGAGGCGTCGGCGACGAGAGCGAGGCGCTGCCGGGCCTGGGCGGCCTCTCTGGTGGCCAGAAATCGCTCGGTGACGTCCACGACGGAGATGGCCAGACCCAGGACTTTCCCGTTCGAGGACTCCAGCCGGTAGAAGGACACCGACCAGGCGTGCTCGTGGTCCGGGTCGGCCGGTGTGTGCCCGACGGACTCCCGGTCCAGGATCGGAATACCGGTGGCGAGAACCTTGCGCATCGCGGTCTCGATGGCCGCTGTGTCCAGGAACGGCAGAGCCTCTCGGACATTCCGGCCAACGTGCTCGGCGGCGGGCAGGCCGTTGATGCGCTCCAGGGCGGGGTTGACGGTGACGTACCGAAGATCGGTGTCCACCACCGCAAGGCCGATCGGGGACTGGGATATCAGCCGGGTGGAGAGCGCCAGGTCTCGCTCCACCTGCCGCAATGTGCCCTGTTCGGTGGCCAGACCCAAGGCGTAGAAGCCTTCGCGGTTGTCCTCCAGCCGCATGTTGCGGAACTCGACCAGTCGCGTGCCGCCGTCCTTGTGCCGCACGGGAAAGACACCCGCCCAGGTCCCCTCACCGGCCATGACCTGCGAAAACAGCCGCCGTATCAGCGCGCGGTGCTGCTCGTGGACGAGCAGTCGGGCGGCGTACAGGCCCAGCGCCTCTTTGGCGGTGTACCCGAACAACCCCTCGGCCTGCGGGCTCCACAGGACGATCCGGCCCTCCGCGTCCAGCACCACGGCAGCGACACTCAGTACGTCCATGAGGCCACTGGGCTCGGAGCTGCTGCCCGTGGGCCGGGCCGCGTCGGCCGGGAAGGATTCGGTTGTGCTCATCCCCAAGCCCTCCGTCCGCCCGCTGCCGTCCTTGATGCCCGGTGTTGACTCCGGCCTCGGGCGTCGCCGGTCTCGATGACTTCCATGGTCTCTCAGCGCTGCCTGCGGCCGCACCCTGCCGGCCGCTACAGCTCCCGCGTACCCACGCCGTACGAAACAAGACGTAGCGGGCCCCGCGTTTCCGCTGCGAAGCCCCAGCCTGGCGGGCCGCCCGCCGCCGCGATCACCGCGGGGCCCAATCTGCACAGGATGCTCACGAGAGGGCGCCCATCAGCGGCGTACCGTGCGCCGCGCCGGGGCCGGGCGATGGGACATCCCGGCCTCTCGACGGTTCGCACCCCTGGAGCGTCAGGGAGCTGGTGCAGGGCGGTCGCTGCACGACCGGCTCGCCCACGGTCCACTGCCGCTCCCCGAGGCGCCGAAATCGGCCTCGACGCCCTCCCCGCGCTGCGGGCCGCGCAGGCGGCCGGTGTCCAGTCGCGACGTGAAGCCGGCCAATGTCCTGTTGCGGACGGACGGGAACGCCGTCCGCACCGACTTCGCTATCGCCGCCCTGCGGGAATCGACCAGCCTGACGGCCCCGGCAACGCGCTCGGGCCCGCTGGCGCCGGTCCTGCCGTGGCCGACGAGGTGGCCGGGCCTCCGGCCCGGCCCGCGCAGCCCACGGACACGACGCCCGTGCCCTCGGCCGGGCAACAGCTCGGGCCGCCGGTTCGCCCACCCGCCGACGGGCCTTCGGCCCGTACGTGCCGATGCCGTCGTACGGATCGACACCGTACGGACCGACGACGCCCGTGGACCAGGTCTACGGGCTTGCCCGTGTGCCGGACCGTCGCGCGCGCAGGAGGGTCCCCGCCGTCCTCGCGATCGCCGCGGCCCTGGTGCCGGCGCGGGTCACCACTGGGCCCGGTGACAACTGCCGTCCCTCTCCAAGTACTTGACGATTCGTCACCGTCCCCGCAGGTTGAGCGCTTTGCGATCTCTTTGCCAACAGTGCAGGGGGGATCTCTTCGCATGTCAGGGGCTGTCAGGCGACGAGCCTGAAGAGGCATCTCAAAGTTACTGTCGGGCAGTCGGGTCAGTCGCGCCCGTGGGGGACCTGGGCGCGCAGGCGCCAAGTCGCAGTAGTGCGGCGATGGTTGTGAACCGCTCGGCCCGCCGCCGCTCATGGTAGGTGAGCCTTGCCTCACTTTCAAGGGGTGATCCTCGGCGCCTGGCTCTTCGCACATTCCCGACACCGTCGACCCCTGTACCGGGGTATGCAGAGAAACTGGGAGATCCCAAGGTGACCACGGTCCATGACACGCTCACCACGGAGGAGTCCGGAGCCGGAGTCGTCGGCACGGCGACGGCGCTCCTCGATGCCTATCGCCCCGCAACGGACCGCTTCTTCGCCTCACCGACGAGAACGCTCCTCGCCCGCGGTGTGCGTGCCTCCGTGGCGCACGACGCGCGACCGCTGACCGAGCGCGTCGAGGACGCCCTGACAGCGGCCCGGGCCTCGGGACAGCCCGACCCGGTGGTCATCGGAGCGATCCCCTTCGACCCGTCCGCACCGGCAGCGCTCGCCGTCCCCGAGACAATGCACCGGGCACCGGCCCTGTGCAAGGACCCGCTGATCGCACTGCCCGCGCCCCAACCGGCCGCCACCGCCTGGAAGATGCGCCCGGTGCCCCTGCCCGAGCAGTACGCGGCCGCTGTCGCCACGGCCGTCGGCCGGATGAAAGCGGGCGAGTTCCGCAAGGTCGTCCTCGCCCGCGCACTCGACCTGACCGGCGACCGGGAACCCGATGTGCCGGGAATGCTCCAGCGCCTCGCTCGCCGTGACACCCGCGGCTACACCTTCGCGATGCCCACGGGCACGGACCGCACCCTGCTCGGCGCCAGCCCCGAACTGCTCGTCTCCCGACGCGGCAGCAGCCTGCTGGCCAATCCGCTCGCCGGTTCCACACCCCGCAGTGGCGACCTGGCCGAGGACGTGCGGCGCGCCGCCGCGCTGCTCGAATCGCCCAAGGACCTGCACGAGCACGCCGTCGTCGTGACCGCCATACGCGAGGCGCTGGCCCCGTACTGCACCGGTCTCGTCGTGCCCGAGCGGCCCACCCTCGTGAAGACCGCCGCCATGTGGCACCTGTCGACGACCATCACCGGATCCCTCGCCGGTCAGCCGGTCTCCGCACTGGAACTCGCCTGCGCCCTGCACCCCACACCGGCCGTCTGCGGGGAGCCGACCGCGCTGGCCCGCAAGGTCATCGGCGAACTCGAGCCGTTCGACCGCGGGCTGTATTCCGGCGTCGTGGGCTGGGGCGACGCGCAGGGGGACGGCGAGTGGGTGGTGACCATCCGCTGCGCCGAGGCGGCCAGGGGCGGTCTGCGGCTGTTCGCCGGGGCGGGTGTGGTGGCCTCGTCCGACCCGGCGGCCGAGACCGCCGAGACGAGCGCCAAGTTCCGTACGTTCCTCGACGCCGTGGGGGCAGAACTGTGAGCGCCTACGCGCCCACCTGGCCCGCCGACTTCGCCGCGCGCTACCGCGCGGCCGGGTACTGGCAGGGGGAGACGTTCGGACAGATGCTGCGGGCCCGTGCCGTGCAGTACCCGGACCGGGTCGCTGTCGTGGACCCGGCCGGGGCCGGGCGGCGCTGGACCTACGCCGAGCTCGACCGCCGCGCCGACCGGCTCGCCGCCGGTTTACGCGACTCCGGCATCGGCAGGGGCGACCGGGTCGTGGTGCAGCTGCCGAACGTCGCGGAGTTCTTCGAGGTGGTCTTCGCGCTGTTCCGCATCGGCGCGCTGCCGGTGTTCGCCCTGCCGGCCCACCGGGAGGTGGAGATCGGGTACTTCTGCTCGTTCTCCGAGGCGGTCGCCTATGTCATCGCCGACCATCACGAGGGCTTCGACTACCGCGGCCTCGCCGCCAAGGTCAAGGAGCAGGCGCCCACGCTCCGCCATGTGTTCGTCGTGGGGGAGCCGGGCGAGCACACCGCGCTGAGCGCCGTGCCGCGCGAACCGGCCGGGCCCCTGAACCTTGACGGGCCGGAGGCGTCGGACCTTGCCTTCCTCCAGCTGTCCGGCGGCAGTACGGGAGTGCCGAAGCTGATTCCCCGTACGCACGACGACTACCTGTACTCGCTGCGCGGATCGAACGAGATCTGCGCGGTGGACGAGGACAGCGTGTATCTCGTCGTCCTGCCCGCCGCGCACAACTTCCCGCTCAGCTCGCCGGGTTCGCTGGGCACCCTGTGCGCGGGCGGACGGGTGGTGCTGTGCCCCGGCCCGGCCCCCGAGACCGCCTTCCCGCTCATCGAACGCGAGGGCGTGACGATCACCGGCCTCGTGCCCCCGCTCGCCCTGGTGTGGACCGAGGCCGCCCGCAGCACGCCGCACGACCTGTCCAGCCTGGACGTCCTGCTGGTGGGCGGTGCCAAGCTCAGTGAGGCGGCGGCCCGGCGCGTACGTCCCGCGCTCGACTGCACGCTCCAGCAGGTCTTCGGCATGGCCGAAGGCCTCGTCAACTACACCCGGCTGGACGACGACGAGGAGACCATCCTCACCACCCAGGGCCGTCCCATCTCGCCCGACGACGAGATCCGCATCGTCGACGACGAGGACCAGGACGTCGCACCGGGGGAGCCGGGCCATCTGCTCACCCGCGGCCCCTACACCATCCGGGGCTACTGGCGTGCTCCCGAGCACAACGAACGCTCGTTCACGCGGGACGGCTTCTACCGCACCGGCGACATAGCCCGGGCCACCACGAGCGGCCACCTCGTGGTCGAGGGGCGCGCCAAGGACCAGATCAACCGCGGCGGCGAGAAGATCGCGGCCGAGGAGGTCGAGAACGTCATCCTCGGCCACCCGGCCGTGCACGACGTGTCCGTCGTCTCCGTACCCGACGACTACCTCGGCGAGCGCACCTGCGCCTACGTCATCCTCCGCGAGGAGGCCGAGCTGCGCCCCGCCGCCCTGCGACGGTTCGTGCGCGAACGCGGTCTGGCCGCCTACAAGGTGCCCGACCGTGTCGAGTTCGTCGAGGTCTTCCCGCACACGGGTGTCGGCAAGGTCAGCAAGAAGGACCTGCGCACGACGGCCACCCAGCCCGCCCATCCCTGAAAGGCACTACCTTCCATGGCGCTGCCCGCCATCGCCCCCTACGCCATGCCCGGCGTCGCCGGCCTGCCCGAGAACCGGGTCGACTGGACCCTCGATCCGGCGCGGGCCGTTCTGCTCGTCCACGACCTGCAGAACCACTTCCTCTCCGCCTTCGAGGCGGATGCCTCACCCGTGACCGAACTCCTCGCCAACACCGCCAGGCTGACCAAGCAGGCCCGCAGCCGCGGCATCCCCGTCATCTACTCCGCACAGCCCGGCGGACAGAGCCCCGAACAGCGCGGTCTCCAGCAGGACTTCTGGGGGCCTGGGCTGCCCGCCGACCCGCACGCGGAAGCCATCGCCGCGGCCGTGGCTCCCGAGGACGGCGACACCGTCCTCACCAAGTGGAAGTACAGCGCCTTCGTACGGTCCGACCTCGCCGCGCTGATGGAGCTCCAGGGCCGCGACCAGCTCGTCATCACCGGTGTCTACGCACACATCGGCGTGATCACGACCGCCTGCGACGCGTGGATGCGCGACATCCAGGCCTTCGTCGTCGCCGACGCCGTCGCCGACTTCGGCGAGGACGAACACCGATCGGCGCTGCGCTGGGCCGCCGGCCGCTGCGCCGTCGTCACCACCACCGACGCGCTCTTCAAGGGGGACTGACTCGTGGCGCTGACCATGCAGCAGATACGTGAGGACGTCGCCGATGTGCTGGGGGAGGACCCGGCGGACATCCCCGACGACGAGAACCTCGCCGACTACGGGCTCGATTCGGTCCGGCTGATGAGCCTGGTCGAACGGTGGCGGCGTGAGCACGGCGCCGACATCACCTTCGTCGTCCTCGCCGAACGCCCCGTCATCGAGGCGTGGTCGCTCGTGCTGGGGGCCGAGGCATGACGGCCCCGCCGACAGCCGAACCCGCCGCGGAGAGGGAAGCGGCGCACGGAGGAGGTCTTCCGCTGACCGCCGCCCAGTCGGGCATGTGGTACGTGCAGGCACTGGACCCTGAGAGCCCCGCGCTCAACACGGCCGAATACCTCGAGATCGAGGGGCCCTTGCGGCCGGAGCTGCTGGCCCGGGCGCTGCACCGTACCGCTCTCGACGCGGACGCGCTGTGCGTACGGATCGCGGAAACCCCGGACGGACCACGGCAGTTCGCCCTCGATCCGGGCGCGCCCGGCCACGGCTTTCCGCTGCACACGGCCGATCTGCGCTCGGAGCCGGATCCGCAGGCGGCTGCCCGCGCCTGGATGGACGACGACCTGAAGCGGCCGTTCGACCTCGCGGCCGCGCCGCCGTTCCGGCACGCGCTGTTCCGGGTCGGCGACGAGCGCTGGCTGTGGTACCAGTGCGTGCACCACATCGTCATGGACGGCTTCGGCTACTCACTGCTTGCCCGCCGCACCGCGGAGGTCTACACGGCCCTCGCCGCGGGGGAAGAGCCGGACGCGGACCCCTTCGGCCGCCTGGCCCAACTGATCGCCGACGACGCCGCCTACCGCGGCGGCGACCAGTTCGACAAGGACCGGACTCACTGGGCGGAAGCGCTCGCCGACCGTCCTCAGGCGCCCGCGCTCGCCGGACGTACCGTGCTGCCCTCCCGTACCTTCCTGCGGCGCAGCGCCCACGTCCCTCCCGGAACCACGGCCCGGCTGCGGACGCTCGCCGACGAACTGCGCGCCACCTGGCCGGAGTTGCTGGTCGCGGCCCAGGCGCTCTATGTCTCGCGGGCCACCGGCAGTCCTGACGTGGTGCTGGGGATGCCGATGATGGGCCGTATGGGCTCGGTCGCCCTGCGGATTCCCGGCATGGTGATGAACGTGCTGCCGCTGCGGCCGACCGTCGCACCGGACACCACGCTGGCCGGACTGACGCGGCAGGTCGTCCTCGCCGTACGCGCAGCGCGCCGCCACCAGCGCTACCGGATCGAGGACATCAGGCGTGACCTCGGTCTGCTCGGCGAGGGCCGGGCGCTGGTCGGTCCGCTGGTCAACATCATGCCGTTCGACTACGCACTCACCTTCGGCGGCGGCAGCGCCGTGCCGCACAATCTCTCCGCGGGCCCGGTCGACGATCTCACCGTCAATGTCTACGACCGGACCGACGGCCGTGGCCTGCACATCGACCACGACGCCAACCCCGGCGCGTACACCGACGACGAACTCCTCGCCCACCAGAGGCGGTTCCTGCACCTGCTCGACCGGATCGCCGGCTGTGATCCTGCGGCACCGCTCGCACAGCTCGGCATCGCGACCGAGGAGGAACAGCAGCGCGTTCTGGTCGAGTTCAACGACACCGCCCGGCAGCTGCCCGCGACCACCCTGATCGGCCCCGTCGAGGCCCAGGCACGCCGCACACCCGACGCCCCGGCCCTCGTCTTCGGGGACAGGACGCTGACGTACGCCGAACTGAACGCCGAGGCCAGCCGACTCGCCCGCCATCTGACCGGACACGGCGTACGGCCCGGCTCGCTGGTGGCGATCGCCCTGCCGCGCTCGGTGGAACTGATCGTCGCCCTGCTGGGGGTACTCAAGGCGGGCGGCGCGTATCTGCCGCTCGATCCGGGCTATCCGGCAGGCCGCCTCGCCGACATGCTGGAGGACGCCGCGCCGGTCTGCGTGGTCACCGACTCGGCCACCCGCACCCAACTGCCCGACACGGAGCTGCCGTACGTCCTGCTCGACCGGACGGATCTCTCGGCCCTGTCCCCGCTCGACCCACCGCGTGCGCTCACGCCGCAGCATCCGGCGTATGTCATCTATACGTCGGGGTCCACGGGCAGGCCGAAGGGCGTCGTGGTGCCGCACGCGGCCATCGACAACCGGCTGCGCTGGATGCAGCACACCTACCCCCTTGGCCCCGGCGACCGGGTGCTGCAGAAGACACCCTCCGGCTTCGACGTGTCCGTGTGGGAGTTCTTCTGGGCCCTGCGCGAGGGCGCCACCCTTGTCGTCGCCGCACCCGACGGGCACAAGGACCCCGTCTATCTGGCCCGGACCATCCAGGAGCGGGCGATCACCGTCTGCCACTTCGTGCCGTCCATGCTCCAGGTGTTCCTCGCGGAGCCGGAGGCGGCCGGATGTTCCTCGCTGCGGGACGTCTTCTGCAGCGGCGAGGCCCTGCCCCGGGACACCGTGCAGGACTTCCACCAGACCCTGCCCACAGCGCGGTTGCACAACCTGTACGGCCCCACGGAAGCAGCCGTCGATGTCACCCACCACACCTGCGCGCCCGGGCAGAGCGGGCCCGTGCCCATCGGCCGTCCCGTGTGGAACACCCGGCTGTACGTCCTGGACGCGGCCCTCAAACCCTGTCCGCCAGGCGTCACGGGCGAGCTCTACCTCGCCGGAGTCCAGCTCGCCGACGGCTATCTGCGCCGCCCCGGCCTGACCGCGACCCGCTTCGTCGCCGACCCCTACGGCGAGGGCGGCGCCCGTATGTACCGCACGGGCGACCTCGCCCGGTGGACCGCCGACGGCGAGGTCACCTACCTGGGGCGCACCGACCAGCAGGTCAAACTCCGCGGCCAGCGCCTCGAACCCGGCGAGATCGAGGCCCATCTGGCGGCGCTGGACGCGGTGACCGGCGCCTGTGTGACGGTGCGCGAGGACCGGCCCGGTGACCAGCGGCTCGTCGCCTACATCACGGGCAGCGACGCCGTACCCGACCAGGAGACCCTGCGCGCACGCCTTGGCACACTGCTGCCCGAGTACATGGTGCCATCGGCGATCGTCCGCCTCGACGACTTCCCCCTCAGCCCCAACGGAAAGCTCGACCGCAGGGCCCTGCCCGCGCCCGCCACCGACGCGCACACCGGCGGGCGCGCGCCCCGCAACCCCACCGAGGAGACTCTGACCCGCCTCTTCGCCGAAGTCCTCGGCCTCGAACGGGTCGGCACGGACGCCGCGTTCTTCGACCTCGGCGGCACATCCCTGCTGGCCGCCCGCCTGATGTCCCGTATCCGCGAAACGCTCGGCATCAGTGCCCCGATCGGGACCCTGTTCCGCGCGCCGACCCCGGCCGCGCTCGCCGAGCGCCTCACCGACGACAACGGCCCCGACACCGCGCTGGAGGTGCTGCTGCCGCTGCGTGCGAGCGGCGAGCGCATCCCGCTGTTCGTGTTCCACCCGGCCGGCGGCATCAGCTGGTGCTACTCGGGGCTCCTCTCCGGTCTCGGCAGCGGACAGCCCGTCCACGGACTCCAGGCCCGTGGACTGATGCACGACGACGAAACCCTGCCCGCCACGATGGACGAGATGGCCGCCGACTACGTGGCGCAGATCCGCACCGTCCAGCCGCACGGCCCCTACCGGCTCCTCGGCTGGTCCGTCGGAGGCGTCATCGCCCATACCGTCGCGGTCCATCTCCAGCAGGGAGGCGAACAGGTCGACCTGCTGGCCCTCATGGACGCCTACCCCTCGGACCAGTGGCGCGACCTCGCCGGACCCACCGAGGCCGACGCGCTCAACGCCCTTCTGCGCATGGCCGGTTTCGAGGGCGGTGACGGACTCACCCGGGACGGCGTCCTCGCCACCCTGCGCCATGAGGGCAGTGCGCTCGCGGCTCTTCCCGAGCGGGTACTGACCGCCGTCCTCGGCATCGTCACCAACAACGCCCGCCTCATGCGTACCCACCGCCACCAGACCTTCGAGGGGGACCTGCTGTTCTTCACGGCAGCCGCACCCCGCGCCGAGGACTGGCTCACCCCGCACGCCTGGCGGCCGTACATGAGCGGCAGGCTCGACGAGCACAGGCTGGACTGCCTGCATCCCGAGATGACACAGCCCCGGCAGCTCGACGAGATCGCCACCGTCCTCATGGCCCGGCTGAAGGAACTCGACACATGACCCAGCCCTTCGACCCCACGGGCACGCCCGAGCCCACCCATCTCGTCCTCGTCAACGCGGCGGGGGCACGGTCCCTGTGGCCGGTATACCTGCCCGTGCCGGCCGGTTGGGCCACGGAACACGGCCCCGCCTCACACGAGGACTGTCTGCGGGCCGTGACGCCCGCGCAGTCCGCGCCGCCCGGCTGACCCGGCTGAGCGGAAAGCCGGGATACGAATTCCGGCGACCTTGCGGCGCCCCTGCCCCCTGCGGACGAATTCGGCGACCGCATTCCCGATTCCCGGCCGGAACATGTCAGCGATATGTCAGACGAGGGGGAACGACCGACAACTGACAAGCCCTGCCTTCATAGTGAGGAAGGGGCCCAGCAGGGGCGCATATTCCACGGTGCCACAAACCGGCATCCACTTCTCATTGTTCTGGAGGAACAAGCATGTCCCGCACCCGAAGCACCATTCGCCGCCGGGTCCTACTCGCCGCCGCCATAACCGCCACCTGCGCGCTCGGCCCGGCCGGCATTGCCATGGCTGCCGCCCCGGCGCAGGTGCACACGCTCCAGGCGTCCTACACGGTCGACTCCGCCCAACTGGGCCAGGGGCTCTACCAGTCCGCCTACTCCGCGCGGAACAACGTCCTGTGGGTCACCAGCTCGGTCGGATACCCCCCGGTCACCAAGACCCAGCTGCTCAAGGTGGACCCGGCGACCCTGAAGGTGAAGGCCGCCTACACGCCGCCCCTCAAGGACGAGGCCACCGGTGCGCGGGAGGCCGTCTACGGGGTGGCCGTCGACGACGTCCACAACACCGTGTGGACCACCAACACGCTCGACAACTCCCTTGCCGTCTACAGCCAGCGGACCGGCGAGCACCTGGCCTCGCTGCCCGGTGTGAAGCACGCCCGTGACGTCGTCGTCGACCAGAAGCGCAACCTGGCCTGGACCGCCGGGCTCGAGGACGGCAGCATCGTCGCCTTCGACACCCGTACATACCAGGAGAAGAAGCGCGTCACGGTCACGGGCGCGACACCCGCGGGCGTGGCCGTCGACGAGCGCACCGGCACGGTCTACGCGGCCGATCTGACCAACGGTCAGCTCATCGAGGTCTCCCCGGCATCCGACAAGCCCCGGCTGATCCCCGCCGGTAAGGGCACGATCGACGTCGCGCTGTCCGCCGACGGCCGGACCGCCTACGCCGCCAATCAGGCCAGCGGTTCCCTCGCCGTCATCGATCTGCGGGCGGGAGTGGTGCAGAAGGAGATCGCGACGGGAGCGGGCGCCCTCGCGGTCGCGACCGACGCGTGCACGGGCAACGTCTTCGTTGCGAACAGGGAATCCGGTACGACCTCGGTGGTCGACCCCCGCAAGGGACTCGTTCTCGCGAACCTCGCGACCGGTGCGAACACGGACCATGTCGTCATCACGCGCGGCACGGCCTATGTCGTCGACAAGGCGGCGGTCGGGGCCGAGGCGATGGACTCCATCCACCGCATCCGCGCGACCGGCTGACCGGCCGCAGCACCTGAGCGCTCCGGACGGCGGGCTCCGCCGGCCGGAGCGCTCTGCTCTGTCCCGGCCCGGTCCCGCGTGCGCGCCCCGAAAAGCTCCTTGATGTCCGAAAAAGCCCGCATAGGCGGTTCATCTTTATTGTTATTCGATGCCCGCATAAGAGGAACCCGGGCGAATTCCATTTATCCGGCGCGCACCGCCGCAAACCGGACTCGGTTGCCTTCCCCCTCAGTGAAATGGGTCACGTCAGGCAGCGCCCGCGCATGGCGGCGTGGCGCCCAGTCCCGTTCTGCAGAAAGAAAGTTGAGATTCTCGATCTTGCCGACCGGCGGAAATTTCTCGCGAATAATCCGCCTCGCGAATTGAAATGTGAATTCGGGACTTGTTTCGCCCGGTCTGACTCGCTTACGGTCACGACAACCCGGATGGACCGCCGAATCCTGCCGCCGTCCGGAAACCGCACCCACCCACTCACGTACGTACGGCAGGAGCGGGGGACCCAGGTAAGCCGCCGATCCGGAATACGGAACGGCTTGGGGTTAAGCCGCCGTCACAATGCGGCCGGGCATCTCCAGCCCGAACCCGACAGCTCACCTCGCAGGCGACGGAGAGGAATTCGTCATGCCCGCAAAGGGTAAGCACCGCCGTCCCAAGTCCCGTGCACTCAGCCGCGGTCTCGTCGTCGCGGGCACGGGCAGCGCCGCACTCGTCCTGCCGGTGATCGCCACGACCGCCGCCTCCGCGCAGACGGCACCGCAGTCCACTCCCGCCGCCAAGGCCTCGGCCGCTGCTCCCGCCCTCGCGAAGAAGGCCGGCGCCACGACCTACTCCGTCGTCGCGGGGGACTCCCTTTCCAAGATCGCGGACCAGCTCAACGTCAGCGGCGGCTGGAAGAAGCTCTACAAGGACAACCGCAAGGTCGTCGGTGACGACCCGCGGCTGATTCACCCGGGCCTCAAGCTGACGATCGGCAAGAAGGCCAAGGCGGCCCCCGCCGCCGACCGGGCAGACCGGGCCGAGCGGGCAGACCGCTCCAAGCGGACGACCAAGCTGACCCCGGCGAAGAGTGCCCCCGCCGCGAAGCCGAAGAAGACGTACTCCAACGACCTCGACGGCTGGATCAAGGAGTCGCTGGACGTCATGGCCAAGCACGGCATCCCCGGCAGCTACGACGGCATCCACCGCAACATCATGCGCGAGTCCTCGGGCAACCCGCTGGCCATCAACAACTGGGACTCCAACGCCGCGGCCGGAACGCCGTCCAAGGGCCTCCTTCAGGTCATCGACCCCACGTTCTTCGCCTACCACGTGCCCGGAACGTCGATGGACAGCTACGACCCGGTCGCCAACATCACCGCCGCGTGCAACTACGCCGCCGACAAGTACGGCTCGATCGACAACGTGAACGGCGCCTACTGAGCCTCACAGGTCGCGGCGGTTCACGACCACCAGGCCGAGAACCGCCGCCACGAGCGGCCGGGCCGTGCGGGCCCTTTACCTCACCGGTCCTTCGAGAGCGCGAGCAGCTCGGCGAAGAGACCCCCGGCGTGGACCAGGTCCTCGTACCGGCCCTGCTCGGTGATCCGGCCCTCCTCCATGACGATGATGCGGTCCGCCAGCCGGGTGTTCTCCAGCTGATGTGTCACCACGACCGTGATGCGGTCGGCGGAGATCGCCTTGATCGCCTCGAGGATGCCATGTTCACCGCGCGCGTCCATCTGCGACGTCGGCTCGTCCAGGATCAGTAGGGAAGGCCGCCGGTACAGAGCGCGTGAGCAGACCAGACGCTGCCACTGTCCGCCCGACAGCTCGGATCCGCCGTACAGTTCGCGCGCCAGCAGCGTGTCGAGTCCCTTGGGCAGGTCGTCGATCGCCGCGCGCATCCCCACGGCGTCGACGGCGTCCCACACCGGCCCGTCGTCGAAGGTCCGGGGCTGCCCCAGCGTGACGTTCTCCCTTGCGCGCAGGGGCCATTGGGCGAAGATCTGCGGGACCAGCCCGGTCCCCGCCCACACGGAGTCGGGGTCGGCGTCGGCGAGATCGACGTCACCCCAGGTCACCCGGCCCTTGTCGGCCAGGAAGATACCGGTGATCAGCCGCGTCAGGGTCGACTTGCCCGAGCCGTTCTCCCCGACGATCGCGACGATCTCGCCACGGCGGAGCGTGAGGGAGACATGGTCGACGGCCGGCGCCTCCTTGCCGGGGTACTGGTAGACCACCTCATCGAGCCGGATCTCCTCCACGCTCCCCGGGGCGGTCAACGCACCACGTGTGGGGGCGAGTTGCTCGGCCAGGTCGAGGAAAGACCGCATGTCGGCCAGGTACAGGCTGGTATGGAACATCGCAGCGCCGTTGATGACGAGCTGCGAGAGAGCGGCCAGCGTCGTCTGAACGGCGACAACCGCGGTCGCGGCGATGGCGATGCCGACTCGGCCGGTCATCGCGAGCCAGGCCAGTGTGGCCCAGGTGCAGAGGAGGAACAGCCCGCCGAGAGCGGAGGTGGCCAGGACGATGCGCAGCATCCGGGGCGCGATCGTGAGGGTGCGCCGGTCGATACGGTCCGACAGCGTGCGGTACCAGAACAGCAGGTAGTCGGTCATGCCGTTCGCACGGACCTCGTCGCCGTACTTGGACATTGTCGCCCACCAGCGCATCATTCCGCGGACGTTGCGGTCGGCCACATTGGCGTAGTGGGTCTCGTAGTCCACCTTGGCCGAGAGTACGGCGCCGATACCGGCCGGGAGCACGGCGAGCAACAGCAGCGGCAGCATCAGCGGGTGCATCAGCGTCAGGACACCACCGGCGGCGACCATGCGCACCAGCGCGGCCGTGAACCGCTGCGCGTCCTTCACCATCATCGTCGTGCGGACCACGCCCATCTCCGCGGCTTCCTGCCGGTCGGCGAACCCGTCCTTGCTGTAGGCGGACGCCTCGACCCGGCAGACCGCCTCGACGAGCGCGGTGTCGGCCGCCGTGGTCAGCGTGGGCGTGATCCGGGCGTCCGCATACGAGGCGAAGGCACCGGCGATCCGTCCCGCGGCGGCCGCGATTCCGACGACCAGCAGCGCGGGGAACGCCGCGTGGAGGCGGGCGGAGACTTCGCCGCCGCCGAGGAGGGGATGCATCGCGCGGGCGGTGAATGCCAGCAGTACGGCAGCCGCGACACCTGTGAGGACCTGGCAGGCCAGCAGAAGAATCACAGCCGCGCGGTCGATACGCCAGGCCATCCGGGAGGTCTGCCCCAGCACCGAGGGAAGGCGGGAGCACAGGGCGGTGAACGAGACCTCGCCGAGGGGGTTCTTGCCGAAGTGGCCCTCGAAGGTGATCTCCGCGGGCGGGGGAGGCGGCGGCGTTGCCGCATTGGCCGCGGCGGAGTCGGAGCCGGTCACCTGCCGACCTCCACACATGTGGACGTGGACGCGCGCGGGCCGAGGTGAACCCTGCCGGCCCGCTCGAACACCAGGTGAATGCCGATGTCGTTGGCATGTGGATGCATGAAGGCTCCTCGGATGTCGGTGACTTGGGTCAGCGCTTGCACAACGTTGCTGATCAGCGGCGCGTAACGGTCGAGTCGTCGATTGAAAGTTCGACCTCTCCGCCCGGTGCTTGCCGGGACCGGGCAGCGGGGTCGTGATCCATAGTTCGAATCACCCGCGCGGGAATCGGTACCCGTTCTGGGGATTGCCTGGTGAGACGTCCGATATGTGTTGCAGCAGTGCGTCGCGTGATCTGCTCCTCCGGGCCGGGATACTGGTCGGACCTGGATCGACTCGCTGACCACGAGGGGCTGACGCATGGTGGACGACGTGCAGAACTACGGCAGTTGGCGACGGGGCGCGGACGCGCGTGGGCGCCACGCCGTTGTCATCGGGGGCAGCCTGGCCGGGCTGCTGGCGGCACACGTACTCGCCGAGCACGCCGACCGGGTGACGATCGTCGAGCGCGACCGGCTTCCCGAGAGCCCCGAGCCGCGTCCCGGCGTGCCGCAGGGGCGCCACGTGCATGTGCTGCTCGAAGGCGGACAGCTCGCCCTCGACGCTCTGCTGCCGGGTTTCATGGACGAGTTGAGGGCCTCGGGCGCGCCCCGGCTCGGTCAGCCGTCGGACATGGTGCAGTGGCAGAGCGGCCGCTGGTTCAGGCGTACCGAGCCGACCTCGTACATCTACACCGGCTCCCGCGGACAGGTCGAGCACCTGGTGCGCGAGCGCGTGCTGGCCAATCCGGCCATCACGACGGTCACATCGACGGAGGCAGTCGGGCTGCTGGGCGACGCCTCCCGGGTGCGGGGCGTGCTGCTGCGCCCGCGCGGCGAGGGCGCCCGCGCCGTCGGACAGGAGCCGCAAGCGCTCGAAGCCGACCTGGTGCTCGACGCCTCGGGACGCGGTTCGCGCGCCTCGCAGTGGCTGTCGGCGATGGGCGCGGAGCCCCCGGAGGAGGAGACCATCGACACCGGTCTCGCCTACGCCTCCCGCATCTACCACAACAAGAGCGGCAACCTCGGCTCCGATTCTCTCGGTTACTACGTCTTCCCCAACCCCTCGCAGGTGTGCGGCGGCGGAGTGCTGCCGCTGGAGGACGGCCGCCATCTGGTGACTCTGTCGGGTGTACGCGGCGACGAACCGCCCACGGACGAGGAGGGGTTCGAGGCGTTCGCGGCTCGTTTCCCGCACCCGTTCATCCATGACTGGATGCGCGAGGCCGAACCGGACACACCGCCCTTCGGATTCCGCCAGACGTCGAACCTCCGCCGCCGCTACGACCGCCCGGGCCGCCGCCCCGCCGGGTTCCTCGCGACGGGCGACGCGCTGTGCACGTTCAACCCGATCTACGGCCAGGGCATGGCGGTCGCCGCGATGAGTGCGGTGGCGCTGCGTGACGCGCTGGCCCACCCGCGGCGTACGCCGACGACACGCCATGTCCAGCAGGCGCTGTTCGAGGCGTCCCGCCAGGCCTGGGACATCTCGGCGGGCGCGGACAGGAAGATGCCGGGCGCGGTGGGCAACGCGGTCGGCACCCGGGCGGCGGACCGCGTGGCGGGCTGGTACCTGGCCCGCGTCCAGCAACGCTACCCGGGCGACCTCGTTGTGGGCCCTGCCTTCCGCTCCGTACTGACCTTGGCCTCACCCCTCACCGCACTTTTCGCACCGAAGGTGGCGAGGGCGGTGCTCTTCGGGCCGGTTCCCGCAACGCCCTCGGAGCCTCCGATGACGCGGGAGGCGGCGGGCGGCTGAGAGACCATCGGCGACGCGAGCCGGTCAAAGCGTCGTCGAGGATGGCGGCCGTCGCATCAGGCGCCGGCGGCCGCGCGCCGGATCGCGTCCAGCGCGCGCTCCACGTCCTCGTCCGTCGTCGACCAGTTGCTCACCGAGATCCGCATGACGCGGCGGCCGTGCCAGATGGAGCCGCTGATCCACGCCGTGCCGTCGGCGAGCAGCCGGGTCAGTACCCGTTCCGTGCGTTCCTCGTTGCCGAACTCGGCGCAGACCTGGGTGAACTCCACGTCGTTGAGCACCGTCGCCCCGTCGATCCCGGAGATACCGGTCGCGAACGCGGAGGCGTGCCGGCACAGCCGGTCGATCAGGTCGGCCACACCGGACCGGCCGAGCGATCTGAGGGCGGCCCACACCGTGAACGCCCTGCCACGGCGGGAGAGTTCGGGAACCTTGTCGATGGGGTCGCCGTGTTCGTCCTGGATGAGGTAATCGCCTTGGAGGCCCATCGCCGCGCGGACCGCGGACGGGTCGCGCACGATGGCGAGGCCGCAGTCGTACGGAACGTTCAGGGTTTTGTGGGCATCCGTCGCCCACGAGTCGGCGTCGGCGCAGCCCGCCATCAGATGCGCGTACGTCGGTGAGGCGGCCGCCCACAGTCCGAACGCCCCGTCGACGTGCACCCACGCGTCCGCCTCATGAGCGGCGCCGACCGTCTCGGTGAAGGGGTCGAAGGCACCGGAGTGGATGTCTCCCGCCTGGAGGATCACGATCGTGGGGCGCTGTCCGCCGGCGACCAGAGCGTGCCGCAGCGCCTCGGGCTCGATGCGTCCCTGATCGTCCGCCTTCACCAGTTCGGGTTGGCCGAGCCCCAGGTAGCGCAGGCCCAGGTCGATGGCCATGTGGCGGTCCGCGCCCGCGATGACATGTACGGGCGGTCCGCCCGCGAGCCCGTCGCGGGCGACGTTCCAGCCTGCGCGCCGCAGTACCGCGTCGCGTCCGGCGGCGAGGCAGGTGAAGCTCGACATCGTGGCGCCCGTGGTGAAGCCGACGGCACTGCCGGCAGGCAGACCCAGCAGGTCGAGCAGCCACGCGCCGGCGATGTCCTCCGCCGCCGCGTGCGCGGGCGAGACGGCGCGCATGACGCTGTTCTGGTCCCAGGCGCTGACCAGCCAGTCGGTGGCCAGCGCGGCCGGTTCACTGCCGCCGACCACGAACCCGTAGAAGCGGCCGCTGGGAAACGCGGTGAGTCCCGGCTCGCAGGCGGTGGCCAGCAGCTCGACGACGTCGGCGGGAGTGCTCGAATCCTCCGGCAGCTCGGTCCCGAGCGCGCGCACGATCTCGTCGACCGAGGCACGAGCCGGAACGGGGCGATCGGACAGGCTCGCCAGCCAGCGGACGGCATGGTCGTACGCCTGGTGCAGCGCTGTCTCCCGCGCGTCCATGCCTCGGACTATGGGACAGGTGCGGCCGCCACGCAACCGGAGGCGGAAGCGGGGCGGAACCGGGGGCGGAACCGGTCGGCTATCTCTGGCGGACGGCTGCCCGCTGGCGGGCCGTTCGTACGGCGGCGGAGAGGTGGCCGATGTCGTAGGCGCCGTGGTGGCGGATCCCGTTGATGAAGAAGGTCGGTGTCCCGGACACGCCGCTGAGGTCGGCGGATTCCACGTCCTCGGCCACCCGTCCCGCGCCCATCCGATTGCGCAGGTCGCGCACGAAACGCTGGACGTCCAGGCCGATCTGCTCCGCGTAGCGGACCAGGTCCGTGGGCTTCAGCGCGTCCTGGTGTTCCATGAGGACGTCGTGCATCCGCCAGAAGGCGTCCTGCACGGCCGCGGCCTCGGACGCTTCCGCGGCGAGCTGCGCCCGGGGGTGGACGTCGGTCAGGGGCAGGTGCCGCCAGACGTAGCGGACATCTCCGAAGTCGGCGAGGAGAGCGCGGACAACGGGTTCCGCCTGACCGCAGTAGGGGCATTCGAAGTCGCCGTACTCGACCATGGTCACCGCGGCGTCAGGGCGCCCGCGGATGTGGTCGCGTTCGGGGTCGACAGGCGCGGCCAGGTCGACGATGCCCTCTGTCGCGCCCAGCAGCGCACGAATCTGCGTACGGCGCGGCAGTAGCCGGATCACGGCCGTGACCGCCCAGGTGAGGGCGAAGGCGCAGATCACCGCGCTGAGGATGCCGATCTTCGCCTGTTCCAGCTGGTCGCCGCTGAAGGCGAGGGTCGCGATCAGCAGCGACACGGTGAACCCCACGCCCGCGATGGTGCCGCCGGCCGCCGTCGCGCCCCAGCCGACCGGCGGGCGCAGCTGCCCGTGGCTGAAGCGGAACGCCAGCCACGACGTACCGAGAACCGCGATCGGCTTGCCCAGGACGAAGCCGAGCAGGACCCCGAGCGTGACGGGTGAGTCCGCGGCGCGCGACAGCTGTTCGGCACTGATCGGAATGCCTGTATTGGCCAGCGCGAACAGCGGCACGATCACGTAGCTCGTCCATGGGTGGTACATCCGCTGCAGCCGCTCGTTCGGCGAGATGGCCGATGCGAGCCCCTGCCGTACCGAGCGCTCGAGTTCCGGTGTCGGCTGCTCGCGGAACAGCCGGAACAGCCCGCTCGCCCGCTCCAGGTCGCTCCGGGCCGCCGGATACGCGTACGTGATCAGCCCGACGGCCAGACCGGTGACCACCGGGTCGACACCGGACTTCAGCAGTGCCGTCCAGGTCGCGATCCCGAGCAGCGCGTACACCGGACCCTGGCGTACGCCTGCGGCCCGCAGCACCAGGATCCCGCCGAAAATGCCCAGCGCCACCAGGAGGGCCGGGACGACGATGCGGTCACTGTAGGCGACCGCGATGACGCCGAGCGCGACGAAGTCGTCGACGACGGTGACCGTGAGGATGAAGACCCGCAGGCCGGCCGGGAGGCGTGAGCCGAGCAGGGCGAGCATGCCGAGGGCGAAGGCGGTGTCCGTGGACATCGCGACGCCCCAGCCGTGCACCGAGGCGTGGCCGCCGTTGATAGCCAGAAAGATGGCCACCGGGACGACCATGCCGGCGATGCCGACGAGCAGCGGCAGCGTGACGCGTCGCCGTTCGCGCAGTTCGCCCATGTCGAACTCCCGCCGGGCTTCGAGTCCGACGACGAAGAAGAACAGCGTCATCAGCCCGTTGTTGACCCAGTCGCGCAGGTCGAGCGACACACCATGGGAGCCCAGCTCCAGCGACAGGTGCGTGCCCCAGAAGGTGTCGTAGGAGCCGGGCCAGACATTTGCCCATACGAGCGCCGCCACGACCGCGGCCAGCAGGAACGTGGCACTGCCCGTCTCGGTCTGGAGAAAGTGCCGCCACGGCGTCCGCGTGTCGTCGCCGTACACGGTCTGCCCGGACAGGCTTCCGGCCGCGGAGGGTTCGGTCACTCGGTGATTCTCTCCCGTACCCGGCCCTCGAGCCTGCTGTCGCGCGGCTCGCCGTGTCACCCGTGGTGTCGCCGGGCCCCGCAGCGGTGGGCGACGACGCCAGTACGGCATCGTCCAAGGCCGAAACAGCACCCACCGCCACGGCGCGGCGTCCAGACGGACGCCGGTTACTTCACGTTGACCGCGCCCCAGGCGGCGGCGACCGTCTTCGCCTCCGTGCCGTCCGCGCCGTACAGGTCGTTGGCCGCCTTCACGGTCGCCTCACGGGCGGCCTTGTAGTCGGTCGTCGAGGTCATGTACGCGGTGAGCGCCTTGTACCAGATCTTGTAGGCCTTCTCCCGGCCGATCCCGGTGACCGTCGAGCCGTCCGAGGTCGGTGAGTCGTAGTCGACTCCGTTGATCGTCTTCTTGCCGCTGCCCTCCGACAGCAGGTAGAAGAAGTGGTTCGCGATGCCGGAGGAGAAGTGGACATCCACATCCCCGGCGCCTGCCTTCCAGGCGTCCAGGGACTTCCCGTCCTTGCTGGGCTTGTCCATGTAACGCAGCGGCGTGCCGTCGCCGTTGATGTCGATCTCTTCGCCGATGAGGTAGTCGCCGATGTCCTCCTTGTTGTTGGCGAAGAACTCCACCGAGGTGCCGAAGATGTCGCTGGTCGCCTCGTTGAGACCGCCCGACTCGCCGCTGTACTCGAGACCCGCGGTCCGGGAGGTGAGGCCGTGGCTCATCTCGTGCCCGGCCACGTCGAGCTCGGTGAGGGACTTCTTGTCGCCCTCGCCGTCGCCGTACGTCATGCAGAAGCAGCTGTCGTCCCAGAAGGCGTTGACGTACGACTGGCCGTAGTGGACCCGGGAGTACGCGGCCTTGCCGTCGCCCGCGATACCGCTGCGGCCGAGCTCGGCCTTGTAGAAGTCCCATGTCATGGCGGCGCCGTAGGCGGCGTCGACGCCGGCGGTCTGCCGGTTGTCGTTGCTGCCGCTGCCCCACTTGTCGTCGTCGTCCGTGAGCAGCTTGCCGGTACCGCTCTGGCCCTGGTTGAGGTCGTACGTCTTGTGGCCTCCGCGCTCGCCGTCGGTGAGCTCGAATCCGGCGCCGTTCTTGGTGGTGGTGAGGGGGACCTCGCCGCTGTACTGGCTGGCGCCGGTGCCCGTCTCGATGGCCTCGTACTGGTGCAGCTTCCTGCCCGTGGTGGCGTCCGTGACGATGTGCAGTCTGCTCGGCGTACCGTCCTTCTGCACACCGGTCTTGACGGTCTCGAAGGCGAGTACGGGCTTGCCGTCGCGCGCCCAGATCACCTTGCGGGCGCCGGCCGCGGCCTTGCGTACGGCATCGGTGGTCGCCACCGATATCCGGGCGTCGTTCGCCTTGTCCACGTTCTTGAGACTGCCGCTCCGGGCGGTGTGGGTGACGAGGTCACCGCCGAGGACGGGAAGGGAGGCGTACGTGCGCTCGTAGCGGGTGTGCACGGTGCCGTCGGCGTCCTTGATGACGTCACGGACGACCAGCTTCTCCTTGGCGCCGAGGCCGAGCTCTGCCGCGGCCGAAGTGGCGTCGGCCTGAGCGGACTTGATGGCCGCGGCACGCGCGGACACGCTCGTCGGGGCGGGGGTGGGGTCGCCCGCGCGGTCGGGTGCGGTAGAGGCGGAAGCGGTCTGTACGCCGACGACCACCATGGCGGCCGTGGCCACGAGGGCAGCGGCACGCCGGGTGTTCTTGTGGGGGGTCATGCGATCTCCGTCGCTCGGTCTGTGGGGGGTAGATCGCTCTCGAACGTGTCACCGACCGAACGAAATTGACAGAGTGTCAACAATTACCTCACAACTTTTTGACCAGTTCTTGTCCGAATGGAAGTCAGTGTTGTCCGTTACCCGGCGAGAGACCCCCCTCTGTTCCGGGCACCGAGGCACGCGTAGATTCCAGGCTTTGACGTTTGATCACTTCTGGGGGAGACGTGGACTGGGGGACGCTCGTCGCGGCGGTCAGCGGTGGCTCCATCGCCATTTCCGGCACCGTTCTGGCCGACTACCTTCGCCATCGCCATGAACAGGACCGCGGCGTGGGGGAGCGGCGACGGGCCGTGTACATCGAGTTCATCTCCGCCGCCGGAGCCTGCCACGCGCGGCTGCGCCAGATCGCCCAGGCCCCGGGCGCCGAAGCCGACGTGGACAGGGCGGCCCGCGAGGCGCTGAGCGATGCGGCGATTCATGAAGTACGGGAACGGCTGTTCATCGACGCGACCACCGAGGTCGCCGCTGCGGGACAGTCGATGTTCCAGCAGCTGCGGGCTCTGCAACGTACGGTCGCGGCAGGCGAGTCGCTGACATCACCCGCCTTCCACGACGCCTACCACCCCTACATCGGCGCGGTCTGGACCTATCGGGTCGCCGTGCGCGGGGAGTTGGAAGGGAAGCCGCTCGCGCCCGAGGATTTCGGATGGGGCGGGTGGGACGGGAGGGACCGATGCCCGATCTGTCAGGCCGCCGTCGTCACCGGGACGTAGGCGACGGGCTCCTGCCGCTCAGAACCGGCTCTTCTCGTCCGGACTGCTGTCCGATGCGGCCCGGACCTGGTCACGCAGCTCGCGGAGAGCGTCGGCAGGCGCCCCCAGTCCGTTCAGCCCGAGCCGCGCGGCCTCCACACGGGAGTCCGGGTTCGTACTGAAGGCGAAGACGAGCGACTGGTGCAGCATCCACTGGTGGTAGGACAGCAGCCGTGCGGCGCGTTCGCGGACCTCGGCGACGTCGCCGTCCGCGGGCAGGGCGCGCACCATCCCCCGCAGGCGGTGGTAGACCACCACCTGCTCCCCGGCCGCTTTGGCGACGGCACCCGGTACCGCCTCCGGCTCTCCGCACGCGGCCACCACCTGGTCGGCCCGCGGCTGCGCGGCGACCGCCGCGTCGAGCACGTCCGCCAGGGTCCTGAGCTGCTCGGACCGAGCGGGCCGCTCGGCAGTCGTACGTCCGGCGGGCGGCCGGCGCCCGAGCACGCGGGCCGCGCGGTGCAGCAGATCCTGTGTGACAAGGGATATGCGGGACGGAGGGTGGTGAGCGGCATGTACGGGCATGGCTCCTCCTGGTCACAGCCCGACCAGATCTCATCAGTGGAAGATCAAAAGGTGCGGTGAAGCCCCCTGGGTCCTGTCCGGCTTGCTGTGCGCGCACCTTCAGTGTGCGCCGTCCATCGCCCGGTGGCACTGCTCCGATGCTGCGTGGTTCACGGCGCCGTCGACCGGCGTCCCGCACACCGGAGGTTCCCGGGACTAGCCTCCACAGCATGCTGCGTATCGCCGACACCCGCACCGGTAACCTCGTGGAGATTCCCCCCGGCCACCGCCATCTGCTGCGCATCTGCGTCCACCTGCCGGTCATCGGCACCGCGACCGACACCCCGGTCGGCGCGGCGGATCTGCGGGCGCCCCTGGTCGGCGACGTGCTGGCGCGCGCGGCGGAGCTGCACGGCCTGCAGGCCGTCTTGGTCCTCACCGCACCGGACCTGCCGTACGAGCGGGCCCGGGATCTCGACCGAGCCATGGCCGCACTCGGCATCCATCCGCCCGCCGCCCTCGACACTCACGATGCGACCGGGTCACGGGGCGCCCCCGCCGACGTGCACCTGTTCGCTGACGGCACCGACAGCGACGCCGCCGACGGCGCGCGGATCGATGTGGGCGGCGTCAGCCCTGGAACTCCGGACGACGCGGGCACCGAGGATCCCCTCGCTGTCAGGATGCTTCTTCTCGGCCACGCACACGGCGTGCCGGTCACCGTCACCCCCGTCGCGCTCGCCGAAGCCGGCAGGGCACTGTGGCACTGGCGACAACAGGTGGCCGACTGGGCGCAGGAGCCGTCCCGGCCGATCCCCGCCGACCTGCGGCGACAGGCTTATGCCGCGCTCGACGACAATCTCGGCGTCCCCGCCGTCCTGGACTTGCTGTCCGACCTGGAGCGGGACCCGGACGTCCCGTCCGGAGCGAAGTTCGAGACCTTCGCCCATCTCGACCGTGTCCTCGGACTTGACCTGGCACGCGAGGTCGGCCACCAGCACCGGGAGACGAGATGACAGCCGCAGACCTCCGGCGCCTGGTCGTGCTGCGGCACGCCAAGTCCGCCTGGCCCGACGATGTGGCCGACCATGAGCGGCCTCTGGCCCCGCGCGGCCGACGCGACGCCCCGGCCGCGGGCCGCTGGCTGCGCGAGGCCGACTGCCTCCCTGACCTCGCTCTCTGCTCCACCGCCCGCCGCACGCGCCGGACGTGGGACCTCGCCTCGGCGGAGTTCGGCGTCACGACGCCGGTGATCCACGACGTACGCCTCTACGGCGCGACCGCGACGGAATTGCTCGACGTCGTACGGGAGGCTCCCGCCCACGTACGCACGCTGATGCTGATCGGGCACAACCCTGGCATGCAGGACCTGGTCCTGATGCTGGCCGGCGAGGCGGACGGCCTGGCGCTGGAGCGGACGCGGATGAAATTCCCGACGTCCGCCATCGCTGTCCTGCGGGTGCCGGGCGCCTGGTCGGATCTCCACCGGGGGGCAGCCCGGCTGACCGAGATGGTCGTGCCTCGCGGCGCGAAGCCCTGATCCGTCGCACCGATGTCCACCTGAGGGGCCGGGGAATGCGACGGGACCTCGGTGCGTTACCGCCAACAGCACGCTACTGGTAACGACGACCATCTGGAGGCACCGCATGGCACGAAGCGACACCCGACCGGTCATCACGCTCCGGTCGACTGCCGGAACCGGTCACACCTACGTCACCCGCAAGAACCGGCGCAACAACCCCGAGCGCCTGCTCCTGCGCAAGTACGACCCCACATTCGGCCGGCACGTCGTGTTCCGCGAGGAACGCTGACCGGCTCACACACTCCGCACTGGCCAAACGCCCGTCTCAAGCGAAGGATTCGCGCATGAAGTCTCGTATCCACCCCATATCCCGGCCGGTCGTCTTCCGTGACCGTGCGGCGGGCACCGCGTTCCTGACGACCTCGACCGCGGACTCCACCCAGCGCGTGGAGTGGGAGGACGGCAACACCTACCCCGTCATCGACGTGGAGATCTCCTCTGCCAGCCATCCGTTCTACACCGGAACCTCGCGGGTCGTGGACACCGCCGGCCGCATCGAACGGTTCGAGCGCCGCTACGCATCCGCGGCCTCCCGGGGCTGACCACCCCTCGCCCCGCGGTGGGCGCTCAGCCGGGCGCCCACCGCAGTCATGTGCGGGTCAGAACTGCTCGGACTCCGGGATCAGATGCATCGCCGCCTCCTCCGCCGAGGCGGCGCCGTCGATACCGACGTCGGTAGCGATCATGTCCTTCTCCAGGCCGGAGTGCGCCCCCTCGTCAGGGGCCACGAGCCGGCCGGCGCGTTCCTCCCCGACCTCGTCGTCGATCAGCTCCCCGTCCGTGTCCCAGGCGTCTCCCAGCCCGTCGCCGACGGGAACGGTGACGTCGGGTGTTTCCTCGGCCAGCCGCTCGTCCAGGCTCTCGCCGCGGTGCTGCTCCTCCGCGGTGGTGCCCACCCGGTCCACGGCCCACGGCCGCTCCGGTGGGGAGTATCCGTCGGAGAGGATCTGCAGCGCGGGATCCTCGAGCGTGTCTTCGGCGTCCAGCAGCCCGGCGTCGTCCCGTACCTCGGACCCGTCCGGCTGGTAGACCTCGTCGCCCATGGAGCTCTCGCTCATGTCTCCTCCTCACGGCCCTGTGTTTTCAGTTTCCGCCAGGTTGCGGCGCCAGGCTCCTCGTGGAGCGCATTTCTGCCGGCTCGATCACGGACGGCCGCAGCCGGAGCCGGGGGAGAGGGAAAGTACGGGCATCAGCTTGTCCCGCTCATCGGGGCCGATGGTGGCTCTCAGCCGGCAGATCTCCGCCAGCCGGGCAGCGGTGTCCAGATTCCAGAGCCGTACGGTGCCGTCGTTGCTGCTGCTGGCCACCGTCCGCCCGTCGGGCGCGAAGGCGACGCCCCACACCGCGTTGCTGTGACCGGCCAGAGCCGCCACCAAACGGCGCCCGGGAACGTCCCACAACCGCACGGTCCGGTCATTGCCGCTGCTCGCCAGGGTGCGGCCGTCGGCGGAGAAGGCGACCCCCCGTACGGAGCCGGTGTGGCCGGTCAGTATCGCCACCGTGCGGCGCCGCGTGGTGTCCCACAGCCGTACGCTGCCGTCGTTGCTGCTGCTCGCGAGAGCCACCCCGTCGGGACCGAAGTCCACACCCCGCACCGCGCCGGTGTGGCCGGTGAGCGAGGCCAGCGCGCGGCGCCCCGGCACGTCCCACAGCCGCACGGTCAGATCGTCCCCCGCGCTTGCCAGGGTCCGGCCGTCGGGGCTGAAGGCGACATCGTTGGCGAAGTCGGTGTGGCCGGTGAGTGTGGCGAGCAGCCGCCGCTGCGCGAGGTCCCACAGGCGGATGGTGCGGTCGGATCCGGCGGAGGCCAGGGTGTGTCCGTCGGGGCTGAAGGTCACCGAGAACACTGCTCCGGTGTGGCCGGTGAGTGTGGCGAGCAGCCGTCGCCGCGACAGGTCCCACAGGCGGATGGTGCGGTCGGATCCGGCGGAGGCCAGGGTGCGTCCGTCGGGGCTGAAGGTCACCGAGAACACGGTTCCGCTGTGTCCGTTGAAGGTGGCGAGCAGACGCCGTCCCGGCACGTCCCACAGCCGAACCGTGTGATCTGCGTCCGCCGTCGCCAGCTGCCCGCCGTCCGGGCTGTAGGCGGCCTTCCAGATCTCGGTGAACGGACGCGCCGTCAGGACCGATCTGCGCAGGTCCCACAGCACAACGGAGTCGTCGAACCCGGCCGTGGCCACCACCGAGCCGCCGGAGTCGACTGCCACCCCCTGTACGTAGTCGGTGTGGCCGGACAGCGTGCTGGTCAGGCGGCCGCCGCGCACGTCCCACAGACGGGTTGAGCCGTCGCCGCCCGCGCTGATCACCGTGGTGCCGTCCGGCGTGTAGGCGACGGCGTTGATGTCGTCGCTGTGCCCGGTCAGCGTCGCGGTCGTCCGGCGGCCCGCCAGGTCCCACAGGCGCACGGCCCGGTCGACGCCGCCACTGACGACGCTTCGCCCGTCCGGAGCGAACGCAACTCCCAGTACCTCGTCGGTATGACCCCGGAGCACGGCCTTCGGGCGGGCATGGACCGCGTCCCACAGCCGTACGGTGCGATCCGCGCCGGCGGACACCAGGGTCAGGCCGTCCGGGGCGTAGGCAAGGGCGTTGATGTCTCCGTCATGACCGGCGAGGGTCGCCATGGCGCTGTGGTCCCCCGAGGCCCGCCACAGCCTGATCCTTCCGTCGGAACCGGCGGTGGCGAGCGCCGTCCCGTGGGGGGTGAAGGCCAGTGCCCGGCTGGCTCTGGTGGCGGCGGGAAGAACAGCTTTCGTACGGTGGCTCGTGGTGTCCCAGAGCCGTACGGGGCCGTCGGTCGAGGTCGCGGCGAGAGTGCGCCCGTCGGGGCTGAAGGCGACCGCACGCACTCGCCCCGGGACAGTGAACGTCGCGATCTGCCGGCGGTCGGCCACTCGCCACAGCTTCACCGTGCCGTCGGAACTGGCCGTTGCCAGCGACCTGTTGTCCGGGGCGAAGACCACGCAATTGACCGGACCGCTGTGTCCCGTGAGCCGGGCGGAGAAGTACTGCGCCTGCGTGCTGAGCAGGGCTCCGCGCGCCTCTGTCGTCGCCGAGGTGCGGTAGGCCTGCTCCGCCAGCAGCAGCGACGCCTCCGGCTGGCCCGCTGCCAGAGAGGTGGACTGTGCGGCAAGGGCCTGTGATCGGGCGACGCGTCCCTGGGAGAGTGCGCCGGCGCGCTGGTGATAGGCGAGGGCGCCGGCGGTGACGGCGAGGAGCAGCAGCACGGCGAGTGTGGCCAGGAGTCTGCGCTGCTGCCGGACCTGGCGCCTGGCGCGCTCCTCCGTGCTGCGTTGTTCCGCCTGACTGGACTGAAGGAACTGCCCTTCCAGCGGGGCGAGTTGGGTCCGGCCGTCGAGATCGTCGGCCCAGCCGCGGACGGCGGCGAGCCGGCTGCCGCGGTAGAGATGGGAAGGGTCGCGCCCCTCGCGCTCCCATTCGCCCGCGTCGTGGGCCAGTTGCTGATGGATCAGAAGTCCCGCGCGGTCGGCGTTGATCCAGCCGTGCAGTCGTGGCCAGGCGTGCAGGAGGGCCTCGTGGGTGATCTCCACGGTGTCCCGGTCGAGGGTGATGAGCCGGGCCCGTACGAAGGCGTCGAGCGCCGCGGCCGCCCCGTCCGTGTCCACCAGCTGTTCCATCAGAGAGGTCCGGCTCATCCGGCGCCGGGTCGGCCCGGCGCCGTCGGCGACATGGACCAGCCGTACCAGGATGCGGCGGATCGTCTTCTGTTCCACCGGGTAGAGGCGCGCGAACACGTCCTCGGCGGTGCGCGCGATCGCGCCCTGGATGCCGCCGGTGCGCTCGTATCCGGCGACCGTCAGCGTGGAGCCGTCGCGTTGCTGCCAGGTGGCTCTCAGCGTGTGGGACAGGAGGGGCAGTGCGCCGGGCGGCGTGTGGTGGGGCGGCCTGCCCGGCTCGTCGCGTAACCCCGCGTCACGGAGAAGGAGTTGGACCAGCCCCGGTTCGAGTGTCAGACCGGCCAGCTCCGCCGGACGGGTGATCGACTCCTGCAGTTCCTCCATGGACATCGGGGGCAGTACGAACAGTGCGTCCGTGAAGACGGAAGCCAGTTCGGGAACGTCGAGGCAGTGCCCGGAGAAGTCGGCCCGCACACCGAAGACAACGACTGCCGGACTCTGTTCGCCTGCCGCAGGTCCGGACGTGGCCACCGCCGAGAGCACGGATACGAACGCGCGCCGCTCGGCCTCGTCCGCGCACAGGGTGAAGAGCTCCTCGAACTGATCGACGAGTAACACCAGTCGGCTGGGAGGAGGTTCGCGGTCCCCGGGGCCCGCGGGTGGTGGGGCCGACATCGTGCGGACGGCGTCCAGCAGCACATGCGGGCGGTCCTGCAACTCCTGGGCGGTGATGCCGAGAGAGGTGCCGAGGACCTTCCCGGTACAGTCCAGGAGTTCGTCCAGCGGATGAGCCGTGGGGGTGAACATCACCACGGGCCACGCGTCCGCACCCGGCATGGGGAAGGCGCCCCTGCGGCGCAGGGCGGGCACAAGGCCGGCGTTGAGCAGCGAGGACTTGCCCCCTCCGGAGGGCGCGACAAGCAACAGCGGTCCGCCGCCGATCCGTTCGAAGACCCGGTCGACCAGGGTGGCGGTGACACGCTCGCGCCCGAAGAACCATCCGGCATCGTGCGACGTGTACGCCGACAGGCCCTGGTACGGACATTCGCCGCCGGACTCCGGCCCCGCCGGGGCACCCGTAGCCCTGCCGGTGTCCGGTGAGGCAGCCTCGGGCAACAGGCGCAGCAGCTCGCCACCTGCTCGCAGCACCTGGTCACAGCGCCGCGCGACGTCCAAGGTCGCAGGCTTCGAACCTGTCTCGATCTTGCTCAAGTAGCCTTTGCTGTAGTGCGTCTGACGCGCCAGGTCGGCCAGTGACAGGCCTCGCCGGCCGCGCAGGCGCCTCAGTTGCGCGGGGAACGACACCGCCGCGCCGTCAGGTAACTCGCCCTGGTCGATGGGCTCCTGTCCATCCTGCTGCTCCCACAAAGAGCACCCCTTGGCATTTCGTGCGCAAGCCACGGTACGGCTGGTCACAGGCTACAGCGGGGGTCGGACCGTGATCCGGTGACTTTCGGCCGATGGCCGTCACTCGGTCGGGACAGCACCCGTGGGCGGGACCCCGTAGACGTCTGTACGGGTGCCCGGCCGCGTGGCGCGAGTTCGACGGCCGTGTTGTGTCAGGGGCGCATGTCCTGGGGGAGCGTGACGAGCCAGCGGGTGTCCTGCCGGGGGCGGAGGTAGAGGACCCAGTACACGGTGGCCGTCGCCATGATGCCGCCGGTCCACAGCAGGTACTGCGTTTCCTGCTGACTGAGGATGTAGACGAGTACGGAAGCGGGATTGTGGGCCCGAGTCGGCCACAGACAGTGACTGGGGGCCTGCGGGAATCGCAGTCGCGCGGCCCGCACGGTCTCGCAGTCTTTGCGTTGCGACGTGTTGATGGCCGACAACGTCGGACACAGAGTGGTCGCGCACAGGTTCATCGACCATACTGCCCGTCGTGGAACAGCGCGTAGATCCAAACATCCCACTCGAGTCCGCCGTTGGGACCGACCCGGCGTACATCCCAGGCCTCACGGCCCCCCGCCCTGCCGAGGCGGCAGAGGCCGAGGAGGCGAAGGAGCCGGTCCCGGAGCAGTCCGCGGAGCCGGAGCCCGACGCGGCCGCCCCGGAGGATGCGCCCACCCCCGACGAGGAGGGCGCCGCCACCGAGGCGGAGGACGAGGCGAGCGGCCCCGTCTTCGAGGTCGCGGACCGCCGGGGTTCGATCAGGGCGGACCGCGACGGCATCCGGTTCCGGCTCGACGACCAGGAGGCCGAGTTCCGCTGGGACGAACTCGGCGCCGTCGAGGTCAAGCCCGCGCGCTTCGGCCGCCGCTTCACCGTCACGGTCCACTTGTCGACCCGCCGCTGGTTCGACGCCGAGGTCGATGCCCCGGCCAGGAGCCACCTCAACGAGTGGACGGCGGAACTCGACACGGTCCTGGACGCCTACTTCGAGGAAGCCTGACGGGCAGTCAGCGTGCCCGTCACACAGCGCCATTCGACAAGTCCGCGTCCCGGTCGTCATGGCCGGGTGGTTCGTCGTCAGTCGCCGACCGCCGCATGTGCTCCATCGTCCGGCGGACCCGCCCAGAAACTCGGATCGGCGCTGCCGGGACTACCCCCGTGGCGGCTCTCGTCGGTAGCGTGAGCGGCGGTCGGCCTCGCCCATGGGTGACGGCCTTCTCGTCGTCGGCCAAGCCCCTCACGCGACCGACGGCAGCGTCCGGGCACCCGGTCTGATCTGGTCCTTCGTGTCAGTCCGACCTACCCTCGCCTGATCGTGAAGGGGGACCGGATGGACCGGAACATACGCACCGTGGACGATGTACTCAGGCTCCTGGACAGCCTGTTCGCGCCGGAGGCCGACCGCTGGACGGCCGGCGCGGCATCCTGGTGGGACGGGTTCTACGCGGACCGAACCAAACCGGTGCCGTTCTTCGTGAGCAAACCGGACGAGAACCTCGTCTCGTACCTCGACCGCGGCCTGATCACCCGCGGTCGTGCCCTCGACCTGGGCTGCGGCCCGGGCCGCAACGCGCTCCACCTCGCCTCGCTGGGCTTCGAGGTGGACGCGGTCGATCTCTCCCCGGCGGCCATCGCCTGGGCCGAGGACCGCGCCCGTGCGGCGGGGGCCGAGGTCCGATTCCACTGCGGTGACGCCTTCAGCCTCGCCGGCACCGAACTCGGCGGCCCGTACGACCTGATCTACGACTCCGGCTGTTTCCACCACCTCCCGCCGCACCGTCGCATCAGCTACCTCTCCCTCCTCGACCGGGCCCTGGTGCCCGGCGGCCATCTCGCCCTTACCTGCTTCGCGGCCGGCGAGATGGGTTCAGAACTCCCCGACTCCGACTTCTACCGCCAGTCCCGTCTGCACGGCGGACTCGCCTACACGCCGGAGTCTCTGCGCTGGATCTTCTCCGGCCTGGCGGAGGTCGAGCTGCGCCGTATGCGCGACGAACCACCCGAGTCCCCCTGCTTCGGCGAACCCTTCCTCTGGACAGCCCTGTTCCGCCACGACGCACAGCCGTAACTCTGGTGAGTCGGCTCGTCCAGGACCCCCATGTGCAGGCATTGTTCGGTTTGGTGCACGATCTGGTGGTGCGTGGGCACACCGATGCGCTGAGGGCATGACCTGCTCGGCGCGACGAGCGTGAGGGGGTTGATCGGCAGATGTCCCGGGTGGCCGGTGTTCGTCATGACGTTCTTGAGGAGGACCGAACCGGTGAAGACGAGGCTGTCGGCGACGACGGGCCGGGCGCGGCGCGCAGGGGAGTCGCAGGACAAGTGCGCGCCGCGCTCGGCTGGTTCGTACGTTTCGTGTGGAGCACCCTCGTAGGTGAGTGGCGTGGCATTGTTGTCGCGCCCCTGCGGGAGCTGGTGGTGCGCCGACGGCTCGACGGGCTCTCGCTGGCGTTTCTGGCCACGTTCGCGGTCATCTTCTTCCATGCGATTCACGTGACGCCGCGCGGTGCGGTGGTGGTGCGGCTGCTCGGCGAGGTGCGGGCCGACTTGCCGCTCCCCATCGCCCTGTTGCGTACGCCCGTGTCCTTGTTCGTCCCCGCGCTCGATCTGCCGGTGTGGGCAGGCATTACGCAGTTGTTCCTGGCGTTCGCCCTTGCCGAACTGTCGCTGGGCCGTGCCCGGACGCTGATGGTCGCGTACGCCACGACTCTGGCCGGCACGCTCAGCGTCCGGGTGATGATCGCCATCGGCCCGGGCTGGTGGGGGCTTGGACTGCCGCCCGAGATCGGGCAGGTACTCGACACGGGACCGTCTGCCGCTGTCGTGGGTCTGTTCACCTACCTCGCGGTCGTACGGCGGGCGCCCGTCCTTTTCGCGTTCACCGGTGGCTCGATGGTGCTGGAGTCCGTCATCAAACCCAATCTGGCAGCTCGTGAGCACCTGATCGCGATCGCCGCCGCGATCGTCTTGGGGCTGTGTCACGGACGCTTCCGGGCGCGTCCGTCGAGGGATGAGGGTGTGCTGCCGGACGGTGGCCGGTTGAGATGGCGGTTCTTCAACCGCGGTTCGGGATCGCCCTCAGTGCCGGAGCCTCGACGGGGCGCCGAAAGCCCGACCGCGAAAGGTCGTTGGGTGGACCTCGAACCGGCCGGCAAGGGGCGCGGCGCCGAAAGATCCGAGGAGCCCGCTGACTAGAACGGTGTCCGGTCTAGAGGTTTTCGGTTCTGGGCGCGGTCGGGGGGCCGCTCTCCTCGGCCGTACCCGGCACCGTGATGACGACCTTGCCGCGTACGAGGCCGTTGTGCAGATGCCGGATCGCCTCGGGTACCTCGCTCAGCGGGTACGCTCGCTCGACGACCGGGATGATCTTGCCTGCCTCGAGGAGTTCCTTGAGGAACTCCAGATCCTTCAGGCGCTCCGCCGAGACCAGCCCGAGCAGCTTCTGGCCTACGAATGGTGACAGCAGCGCCGCTCGGAGCAGGCGCTCCGTGCCCCCCAGCCACGGTCCTCCCTCCTCGCCGCCGACGATGACGAGAATTCCCTTCGGAGTGAGTGCGCGCCGCAGGTGCGACAACGAGCGGTTGCCGGCGATGTCGAGGATGACGTCATAGCGGCGAGTCCCGTCCGCGAAGTCCTCGCGGGTGTAGTCGATGACGTCATCGGCGCCGATCGATCGGACGAGGTCCGCCTTCGTCGTACTGCACACGCCGGTGACGTCGGCCCCGTACATCTTGGCGAGCTGCACCGCGAACGTCCCCACACCTCCCGACGCACCGATGACGAGGACCTTCTGTCCTGCCCGGACCCGCCCCTTGTCGCGGACGGCCTGAAGGGCGGTGTAAGCCGAAATGGGGACGGCTGCCGCCTGTTCGAAGGTCAGATTCCCGGGCTTCGGGGCGAGCCTCTTCTCCCGGGCGCACGCGTACTCGGCGAACGAGCCGTCGCACGCACCGAAGACCTCGTCACCGACCTTGAATCGGGTCACATTTCTGCCGACAGCCTCGACGCGACCCGCGACATCCAGGCCTCGCACAGGGTTCTTGGGTGCGCGAAGCCCGAAACCCATGAGGCGCAGCAGGTAGGGCATGCCCGTCATGAGATGCCACACGCCCGCCTCGATGCCGGCCGCGTGCACCTGGACGAGCACATCACCGTCCCCGACTGCGGGCGGATCGATGTCCCTGAGCTTGAGTACATCGGCAGAGCCGTACGCGTCCTGGACAATGGCCTTCATGGCGTCTCTCCATCAGTTTGCGTGTACTGGAACACGGCGTCGAGCGGGACCTTGAACACCCTGGCGATCTGAAAAGCCATCTCGAGGGAAGGCGAATAGCGGCCCTTCTCGATGGCGATGACGGTCTGGCGGGTCACGCCGATGCGATCGGCCAGCTGCGCCTGCGTCATCTCTCCGTTCGCGAACCGGAGGGCTCGGATCGAGTTCGTGACTCGGGTCGGCTTCACCACGGCTGAAAGCCCCGGCGGTAGGCGACGAGCTTTGCCGCGCAGCCGAGGACCGCCGACAGGACGAATGCCAGGTAGATGGCATTGGCGATCCAGAAGTAGTCCAGCTCGGCCATCGACATGCCGAGCGCCGCGACGCCGCCGATGGCGACGAACGACTGGCCGATGTGCTCGCCGAACTGGCCGATCTCCCTGTCGCGTTGGTCCTTCTTGTCGCCGTCCTTGGGTGAGGCGGTGGCGACCACGATGTTGAGCACGATCGTTGCGACGATCGCGGCACCGATCGTGTACAGCAGCGTCGAGACGTACGACACCTCGGTGAGGGGGGTGCTCTGCGCCCGCCCCAGGATGATGGCGAGGTAGGTGGCATAGGCGCCGACCGTGACCACCGCCATGATCCATGTGCGCTTCTCTTCGAACGACACTCCCGCTCCCCATGTTAAAGAAACTTGACATGGATGAATGTAGGGAACCCTTGACATCGTGTCAAGGGTTCTTAACATCGGTGAGCTGGGTCCGAGCAGGCGCTACGGGGCTCGTCGAACTGGAGGGTCTTGCGGGCACGCGCAGCTGCGCCCAGCCTGCAGCGGCAAGGGCCTATCGAGTCACGGGAGAGACAGCGTCCGGGTGCGGTGCTTCCGGACGATCAGGACTGCGGTCAGCGGGACTGGTCGCCTCGCTCCGCGTTCTTCTCCTTGATGCGGACGGCTTCCTTACGCACCTCGGCCTGGGTGGCGCGCTCCTTCTGCAGCCACTCGGGACTTTCCGCCTTCAGCGCCTCGATCTGCTCGGTGGTGAGGGCTTCGGTGATTCCGCCCCGCGAGAGACCCGAGATGGAGATGCCCAGCTTCGCCGCGACCACGGGCCGGGGGTGCGGGCCGTTGCGTCGCAGCTCCTGCAGCCACTGGGGCGGATCGGCCTGCAGCGCACTCAGCTCGGCGCGCGAGACGACGCCCTCCTGGAACTCGGCGGGGGTGGCCTCGAGGTACACACCCAGCTTCTTCGCCGCCGTGGCGGGCTTCATGGTCTGGGTGGTCTGGTGCGACGTCATGGTGTCAAGAGTATCGAGCGTGTGCGCTACCTCTGACCACGACCGATAACCTTGCGGGGTGACAGGCTCGGAAGTATCCCCTTCGTTCCGGCTCGCGTATGTCCCGGGAGTGACGCCCACCAAGTGGGTGCGGATCTGGAACGAGCGGCTGCCCGACGTCCCCCTGACCCTCATCGCGGTGTCCGCCGCCGAAGCATTCGACGTGCTGCGGGGCGGCGGCGCCGACGCGGGATTCGTGCGGCTGCCGGTCGACCGTACGGACCTCAGCGCGATCCCGCTCTACACCGAGACGACGGTGGTCGTGGTCCCGAAGGACCACGTCGTGGCGGCGGTCGACGCGGTGTCCGCCGAGGACCTGGCCGACGACATCGTGCTGCACCCCCTCGACGACACCCTCGACTGGGAGCGTCCGCCGGGACGGCCCGCGAACGAGCGCCCAGCCACGACGGCGGACGCCGTCGAACTGGTGGCGGCCGGGGTGGGACTGCTTGTCGTGCCCCAGTCACTCGCCCGTCTGCACCACCGTAAGGACCTCACGTATCGGCCGGTCACGGACGCCCCCGAGTCGCGCGTCGCGCTGTCCTGGCCGCAGGACGCGACCACCGACCTGGTGGAGGACTTCATCGGCATCGTCCGCGGGCGGACCGTCAACAGCTCGCGGGGCCGCACTCCGCCCGCGGCACAGCCGAAGCGCAAGCGCCCCGATACGGGCGGCGGCGCACGGCAGAAGCCCGCGGCCGGGAAGCCCACCGGCAAGAGCCCCCGAAGCGGTTCCGGCGGCCCCAAGGGCGGCAGGCGCGGCAAGCCTCGCGGCCGCTCGTAGCGCCTGCTCGGCGCACCGCGTGGCAAGCGGACCTTGCGGGGCACGGGGCACTCGGGGTGGTGGAGCCGGAGGTCAGCCGGTGGCGCCCGTGCCGCCGCCGGGGGAGGCCTTGGCGCGGGGCAGTGCGGCGCACAGCCGGTCGACTTCGTCGTCCGTGTTGTAGTAGTGCACCGACGCGCGGACCACGGAGGTCAGGCCCCGTGGCTCGAGGTCCCAGCGTGCGTAGTCCGCGACCGAGACCGAAACGTTGATCCTTTTCGCCTGGAGGTCCCGGGCGATGTGTTCGCTGTCGTGGCCGTCGACGGTGAAGGTCACGATGCCGCACTGCCGGGATCCCCGGTCGTGCACGCGCACCCCGGGAAGGGAGCGCAGACGCCGGCGCAGATTCCCGGCGAGGAGCGTGACACGGTCCTCGATGGCGTCCAGGCCCAGGTCGAGGGCGTAGTCGACGGCGACGCCGAGGCCGATCTTGCCTGCGTAGTACGTTTCCCAGTTCTCGAACCGGCGGGCGTCGTCCCGGACGCGGTAGCTGTCCGGAGAGGTCCAGGTCGCGGCGTGCAGGTCCAGGAACGGGGGCTCCAGACGCGCGCGGACACGGGGAGAGCAGTAGAGGAAGCCGGTGCCGCGCGGGCCGCGCAGGAATTTGCGGCCGGTCGCGGTGAGGAGATCGCAGCCGGTCTCATTGACGTCCAGGGGCATCTGCCCGACGGACTGGCAGGCATCCAGAAGGTAGGTCACCCCGGCTTCCCGCGCGGCCTGGCCGATCTCGGCCGCCGGGTTCACCAGGCCGCCCTGGGTGGGGACATGGGTGACGGCGATCAGCTTGACCCGCTCGTCGATCATCTCCCGCAAGGCGCCGACATCGAGCTGTCCGCTGTCGTCGTCGGGCACGACGTCGACCTGGACACCGTGGCGGCGGGCGGTCTGCAGGAAGGCGATGGCGTTGCTCGCGTACTCGGCGCGGGCCGTCAGGATCCGGTCGCCCGGAGCCCAGGGAAGCGAGTAGAAGGCCATGTCCCAGGCGCGGGTGGCGTTCTCCACCACCGCGATGTCCTCGCGGGCCGCACCCACCAGGCGGGCCAGCGCGTCATAGGTGTGCTCGATGCGGTCGGCCCGAGCGGCCGCGGCCTCGTAGCCCCCGATCTCCTCCTCCAGCCGCAGGTGTTCCACCACCGCGTCGACCACGGGCCGCGGCTGGAGCGCGGCCCCGGCATTGTTGAGGTGGGTCACATGCGCACAGCCCGCTGTGTCCTGACGCACCTGCTCGACATCGATCCGCATCACTGGCTCCACCTCGGTAGTGCCCGCATTGTGCCCCCACAGAACGCGCCGGCGAACGGGCCGCGCCGGGAGGAGTACGCAATAACCGTTCGGATTGCCGCACGCTCACCGCTGATATCAGCGCGGATTGAGCCAACCGCACAGCTGTCCGGAGATTGCGTTGCACTCGTGTAACAGTCGCTGGCATTAGCTGCCGGGTTCGGCCGGTATGGACCCAACAGGCCATACCCCGAAGGCGAGTTGAGCGATTGCGCACCCTTGTCACTCCGGTGTGCGATTCCACATAATCGCAGGGCGCTTGCGGACTCATCCCCCACTGGGTTCGGACGCCTTATTGCGTGCTGCCGTTTTTCGGCGCACGCCATTCGGTGGTGACCTTCCGGTTCCCGGGGTTGGGATGAGTTCGCCGTTGAGGCGTACCCCCCACGAGAGGAAGTCCGTTGAAGAGCTACCTGAAGCACCTGAGGGTGCCCACCGCGATCGGTGCCGTCGCCCTCGCCGCGATCAGCCTCCAGCCCGGCTCGGCCAACGCCGCCTCCGCACCGACCCCACGCGGTGACGTAGGCACGAAGGTCGTCGGCGGGACCAAGGCCGATCAGGGTGAATTCCCGTTCATGGTCCGCCTGTCCATGGGCTGTGGCGGCGCGCTGTACGCCAAGGACATCGTTCTGACCGCCGCCCACTGCGTCGACGGCAGCGGCCCGAACACCGGCATCACCGCGACGGCGGGCGTCGTCGACCTGGAGGACTCCAACGCGATCAGCGTCAAGTCCACCGAGGTCCTCCAGGCGCCCGGCTACAACGGCAAGGGCAAGGACTGGGCGCTGATCAAGCTCGAGAAGCCGATCGACCTGCCGACCCTGGCGATAGCCGGCGACGACAAGCTCAACAACGGCGACTTCGACATCGCCGGCTGGGGCGCCGACAAGGAAGGCGGCGACCAGCAGCGCCACCTGCTCAAGGCCAAGGTCCCGTTCGTCGACGACGCCGCCTGCCAGAAGGCGTACGGCGACCAGCTGACCCCCGGCGAAGAGCTCTGCGCCGGGATCCTGGACACCGGCGGCGTCGACACCTGCCAGGGCGACTCCGGCGGCCCCATGTTCCGCAAGGACGAAGCGGGCGCCTGGATCCAGGTCGGCATCGTCAGCTGGGGCGAGGGCTGCGCGCGTCCGGGCAAGCCCGGCATCTACACCGAGGTGAGCACGTTCGCGGCGGACATCAAGAAGGCCGCGGAAGGGCTCGGCGGCTGAGCAGTTGACCAGTTGACCACCGCGTCCCGGTGCCCGGCTCCTGGCCGTACGGCGCCGGGACGCGGCCCGTCAGCCGATCAGGGCACCTCGGGCTGCCAGACGTACCGGACGTCCGGTTCACGTTCCTCATTGCGCAGCCCGTCAGTGCGCTCAACCTCGATGAAGCCGTGCCGTTCGTAGAAACGTCGCGCCGGTTCGTTGACCTGGAACGTCCACAGCCTCAGCCCGGCCGGCCGTTGCTGCTTGGCCAGGTCGACGAACCGGTCCCCGACACCCCGGCCGCGCCACGACGGATCGAGGTAGAGCTGCTCCAGCTCCTCGCCATCAAGGACGAGGAGCCCCACGACCGAGCCCTCGGCGACGGCAATCCACGTCTCGTACCGCGGCACGACCACATGGGAAAACCAGGCCCGCACCTCGTCGTCGTCGTGCGCGCGGCGCACGGTCGGCAGCGCGGCCGCGAAGGAGCGCAGCCACACGTCGGCGGCGGCGGCCGCATCGGAATCGTCCGCACGCCGGAAGACCAGCTCGACACTGTTCACAGCAGTCACGGCGACAACGGTACCTACAGGTCATGCACCGCAGCGCGGGCGGTGGAGACGAACGTCAGGACGGACTGCCAAAAGGGGTCGTAGCACTGGTCAAAGGCTGCGGGGGCGTTCGGGTCCCCCGCGATCGACGCGTCAAGTGCCCGGTACGGAGGCCTGGTTGAGAGCCTCACATTCTCCGCTGCCTCGGCGACGTCGTTGGGCCCTTCCAGGTTGATCACCCATATGAAGTGGCGGAGCTTGCTGTACTCCTCCCGGAGGTTGGCCCGTACCTCCTTGAGTGCGGGCAGCTGCTCTGTGCGCGTTCCACCCGAGCCATAGATGTCCGAAACCTTCCAGTACAACTCGGCCATCCTGTGCGCCTGTTCAATGAGGCTCACGTAAGCGGACCGTCGTGCTTCACTCACTCGAACGATGCGCTGAGTCTTCTCGGCCGCGTCGGCCTGGATCTGCGCGGCGCGGGAGGTCCCCCGGCTGGTGACCCAGCTGGCAAGCACAGCCGTGCCGGCGGTCAACGACGAGATCCACAGGGCGGAGTCAGTCATGCCGGAGAGTGTTCCCCAGCATGGTCATTCCGATGACGCCAACGTCGGGGGATCGGGTGCAGCTGCCCCCTGTTTCAGCCACCCCTCGCGGCGTCGCAGCTCCCGTTCGACCCGACGTACCGACGACTCCCTCGTGGCCTTGCCGTCAATTCCGCCCGGATGTGTCATGTGTCCGGAAACCTGCGCTCCGGGCAGCCGTCCGTGATGGATGTCTTTCTTCCCTCAGCACGGCGAACCAACTGCTCGACCTCCGCCGTCACGAGCCTCACGGAGCCGTCGGCGCGTCGTGATCAAGCCAGAAGGGGCTCGCCCGCGTCACCTGGGGATCTTTCTTCAAGGTGGTTACTCAAGTGGCCAGTTGGGGCCCCTGCCTGCCGCGACGGGAACGCCGTTATCCCTGGTGCGGGCCTCCTCGGCGCTGCGTCCTGTGGCGGGAAGGCCCTATTGGAACGGAAGTGACAGCTGGGTACTATGCGGCGTAGTTGATCAATCGCGTGGCGTGATTCGCGCCGCTGACGACCGCTTCGCAGAGAGGTGATCACGTGGGACCGGAGCTGACAGTTCCGCCGATCTACTCTCCAATACCGCCGGCCATACATCCGAGTCATCCGGCCATCGACGCCCAGACCACCGCCTGGGCCCAGGCCATCGGTATCGGGTCCGACGAGCTGCGCGGGCGGCTCATCCAGCACGACATCGGCACCTTCGCAGCGCGGGTCCTGCCCGATGGCCGCGAGGCCGTGATCGGCATCCTGTCGGACTTCGTGCTGTGGCTGTTCGGCGTGGACGACGGGTACTGCGAGGAAGGCGAACTGGGTCGTCGGCCGGGGGAGTTGATGGCCGCGCTCCAGCGGTTGCTGCGCGTGGCGCAGAATCCGGAAGTCCCCATGCTGCTGGACGACCCGATCGCGGGCGGGCTGCGTGACCTGCGGCGCAGAATCTCCGAGCACGGCACCGTGGGCCAGACGGCCCTGTGGGTCAACGCGCTGCGCGAATACTTCTCCACGGTGGTGTGGGAAGCGGAGCACCGCCGGGCGGACTCCGTTCCCGACCTGAACGACTACACACTGATGCGCCTCGCGGACGGCGCGACGACGGTCGTGCTGCCGCTCCTGGAGATGGGGCACGGCTACGAACTCCACCCGCAGGAGAGGGACCAGAAGCCCGTACGGGCGGCGGCCGAGATGGCCTCGTTCATCATCACGTGGGACAACGACATCTTCTCCCACAGCAAGGAGAGCCGGAGCACCGGCTACTACCTGAACGTGATCCGGGTTCTGGAGGACCATTACCGCCTCACCCCCGGCCAGGCCCTCGATCTGGCGATCTCCCAACGGGACAGGGTGATGCGCCTCTTCATGCGTGTGCAGGAGCGCCTGCTGCCTGCGGCGAGCCCGCAGCTGCGGCAGTACCTGCACAACCTGGGCACGTTCATACGGGGCGCCCAGGACTGGGGCACGAGTTCCGTGCGCTACACGACCCCCGAGGATCCGGCGAACCTTCCCACGGCATTCCGCGAGACGCCCACGGACACGAGTGATGAACCGGTGGACATCCCGGCCATCTCCTGGTGGTGGGACCTGGACCTGCTCCGGACCGACGCATACTTCGCTGCCCATACGCGGCTGGCCGTATCGCACTCTTCCCTGTCCGGCGAGGGCGAATCCCACCCCGGACGAAAGGATTCGCCGGTCCCCGGTTGAGCCGGGACCCCAATCAGCCGCAGGCAGTCCGCGCGTCGCGCCGCACGGTCTGCGCCCGTGCCTACCCTTGAGTCCCGGCATGCAGGTCACGGGGGGTGTGGCTGAGGAGGACAGATGGTCGGACAATTGGACACCGAGCGGTTGGTGCTGCGGCCCTGGCGGATTGAGGACGCGGAAGCCGCCCTCGGGATCTTCGGAGCTCCCGGTGTCGCGCGGTGGCTGAGCCCGGCCATGGACCGGGTCGGGGACGTCAATGCCATGCGGCTGGTTCTGCAGCAGTGGATCGGCGAGGCTGCCCGGCTCGTTCCGCCGGCGGGGCGCTGGGCGATCGAGCTGCGGGAGGATCACCGCCTCGTCGGCGGCGGGATCCTGCTGCCGCTGCCTCCTCGCGGGGACGACCTGGAGATGGGATGGCAGCTGCACCCCGAAGTGTGGGGACATGGATACGCCACCGAGGCGGGCCGCGCGCTGGCCCGCTGGGCCTTCGACCAGGGGGCCGACGAAGTTCTCGCTGTGGTCCGGCCCGCCAACACCCGCGCGTCCGGGACCGCTCGCCGGATCGGCATGGAGTGGGTCGGGGAAACCGAGAAGTACTACGACATGCGCCTTCAGGTGTTCCGGCTTCGCCCCGGTGACTTCGAAGCTCAGATGACCCCACCAGGACGCGGCAGGCGGTAGACGTAGCGGGAACTGGTGTCTCAGGGCCGCCGGGCCCTGTGACGTGGGCCGCAGTGGTGGCACCATAGGCGCACAGACCGTATCGGCGGTCGGTACACGTACCTGGGGTACTCATGAACTTCCGGCTCCCGCTGCGACTCTTCGCCGCAGCGGCCGTGACTGGCGTACTGCTCACCTCCTGCAGTGGATCCGGAGGTTCGCCGAGCGCCTCGGCATCGTCGCCCACCGCGACGGTGACGTCCGCGCCGTCCCCGTCGCCCACAACACCGGGCCCCTCGGCGACGTCGACGACCACACCGCCGAGCACGGCGGCGCCGACCACGCCCGCACCCGGCGGCAGCGCGCCGGCGTTCAGCCTCGGGGGCTACCAGCCGCTCTGGCCGTTCGCCACGCTCGCCCAAGCGCAGGCGTGGGAACGCGAGTATGCGTCCGGCGGACACCAGCCCTGGCATCTCGACCCGGGCCAGACCGCGCTGTCCTTCACCCGGGGCTACTTGGGCTTCCGGGAGATCGACCGGGTCTCCTCGCGCAAGGTCACCGGTGCGCATGCCCGCATCGGCGTGGCGGGGAGCGGACCCGAGGGCGGCACCGCCGCGATCGTCCACCTGGTCCGGTACGGGGCAGGCACGAACGCCCCGTGGGAGGTCGTGGGCACCGACGACACGACGTTCTCCCTGACCGCTCCCCGGTACGGATCCATCGTCCGTTCCCCGGTGGCGACCGGCGGGCGGATCAGCGGCGTGGATGAGGGCATCCGGCTTCAGGTGCGCCAGCTGTCGTCAGCCGCGCCGTTGGGTTCCTCGTGCTGCACCCCGGCGGGCGGTGACAAGCAGCCCTGGAAACAGTCGGTGTCATTCGCCGGCGCCCGCGACCGGGTGCTCACCATCGTCGCGTCCACCGGCGGGCACGTCGCCGAGGTCGAACGCTTCACCGTCACGGCGGTACGTACCGGCTGACGGGCCTTCTGCCATCCCATGGCCGGTCCGGGAACAGGGACGGGCCGCGACGAGTTGTTACTGGTGACACTCGCCGACGGCCCGGCCCCGCCTCGCTGACAGCCCCCGCCCCCGACGACGCGGACGCCCCGTCAGATCTCTTTGCGCATACAGGCCCGCGGCCACCTGTCCAGTCCGTGTGCGGCCTCCGCTGCACGGATCTCAAGGAGTCCCGGCGTCAGCTCCGCTTCGGGCAGCAGCCGGAAACCGAGCTTCTCGTAGTACGGCCCGTTCCAGACCACCTCGGTGAACGTGGTGAGCGTCAGGGCATGCGCCCCCTGCGCCCTGGCCCATTCCGCGGCATGGTCGATGAGAGCCTTGCCGATCCTCTTCCCGGCGTGGTCGGGGTGTACGGACACCTGCTCGACATGCCCGTTGCCATCGACCAGGTCCGCGATCAGGTACGCGACGGGGAAGTCGTCCTGGTTCGCCCACACCCAGGCCCTGCCGTCCTCCTGATACGCGCCAAGGACCTCCAGCGACGGCGGCTCGTCCTCCGCGACCGCGACCATGTCGATATCGGCGAAGACCTTTCCGGCAGCACGCTCGATGTCTTGCAGATTCGGCAGGTCCGCCGCTCTGGCTAACCGGATCACGGCTCTCCTTCGTCCAGTCCACATGTTGGTGAAAGGCAGGGTATCCAACGTGGCGGTTCCTTCGAGGACTTGGAAAACGGACGTCAGCGTTCTGTCAGCCGGGGGAACCCCGCGTCAGGGGCGTGAGACGTTCGGGGGCGGTGTTCGGAGGAGCCCGATCGGCACGCGGTGGCCTATCTGCCCTGCTGCACCGGGCACACCCGGCGGGAAGCGGAACCGGAGTCGGGCAGGCTTGTGCGGAAACCTTTTAGCCGGTGCATAAAAAAACTATGCCAAGCCTGTGCCGGTGGGTTGCGGGTGTGCTTGACTGGCGCCAGACCTAAAGCGGGGACCAAAGCGGGGCTCAAAGCCGTGGGTCGGGGGAAGTTCAGTCGGGGGAGTGCAGGGGGGCTTTTCGTGTTTTTGGATCGCAACAGTGGTGCCCTGATGTAAGCGGGACCCGGGCGATTGCCGCGGGGCACAGATCTCCATCAATCATTGTTGGCGCGCGAGCGGGTCGTTTTGGCGATCCGCCGGACGGGCCTACCATAAACACGGGGAAAGGTCATGGAGTCAGCAAAGGGCGAGACTCGGGGCAGAGGGAATCCCGGTTCTCCGCACTTACCGTCGATCGTGTCCGACGACGGCGTGCGATGGGTCGACTTCCGTAAGACCTTACGGCCGCGCTACAGGATTGTGTGGCGCGATATCGGTCTCTGCTATCTGTTCCTGGCCGTCGGCGTCCTCGCCGTCGCCGTCGCGTCGCAGGTGTGGCCGGCATGGGCGGCCGGCGCGCTCGTCGTGCCGGCGGCCTGCTGGACCGGGTTCTGGCTCCACTCGCTGTTCCTGTTCGGCCACGAGGCGGCGCACGCCAACCTGGCCCCGCGCCGCAGGACCAACGACCGGCTGGGCGACTGGTTCGTATGGCTCCTCTACGGCTCCACCACCGTCAACTACCGCCATACGCATATGGCCCACCATGCCCACCTCGGCGACCACGAGGACACGGAAACCACGTACCACCTGTGCCTTTCCGTGCTGAACATGCTCAAGGCGGTCACCGGAATCCATGTGCTGGAGGTGCTGCTCCGCAAGCAGCGGCTCGGTGAGACCCGGAGGAAGTCCAGCCGTACGTCCAGCGGGCTGCTGGCCTCGCTGCGCTCCTTCACCGTGCATGCGGCGATCGTCGCCGGGCTGCTCCTCACGGGCTTTCACCTCGGCGCGCTGACGTGGGTCGTCGCCGTCGGGGCGGTGTTCCCGCTGCTGGCGACGGTGCGGACGATCGTCGAGCACCGGCACCTCGAGGCCTCCTGCGACGTCGACTTCTCCGTCGAGCTCCACGGGCCGGTGAACCGGCTGTTCGGGACGGGACTGGTCTCGCGCACCTTCGGCTCGGCCGGTTTTAACCAGCACCTGCTGCACCACTGGGACCCGGCCATCTCCTACACCCGCTTCGAGGAGATGGAGCAGTTCTTTTCCCGTACCCCGCTTGCCGCGGATATGGAGGCCAGCCGCACCGGATACGGCGCGGCCGTCAGGACGCTGATATTGGAGGCCCGTCGTGGCTGAGACGTTGATGGCTTGCCCCATATGCGGGGAAACCGCGGTCGAGTTGTTCGCCAAGGCGTACGACAAGGAATACTTCACCAGCGACGCGGAATACCGCTACGCGCTCTGCCCGTCCTGCACGGCCGTTTATCTGGATTCTCCGCCGGCGGACCGTCTCGACGAGATCTACCCCACCAATTACTATTCCTATGGCGGGATCGGGGAGTCGACCACTTTCACCGAGCGAATCAAGGAACGGCTCGACGGTCGCATGCTCGCGAAGGTGCTGAAGTCAATTCCCGGAGAAAAACTGCGGGTGCTCGACGTGGGCGGCGGTTCCGGCTGGCTGCTCAGCACTGTGCGCAAGGTGGATCGGCGGGTGGTGGAGACCCATGAGGTCGACCTCCAGGCCGCGGCCGCGCCGGCGGCTGAGGCGGCGGGCCACGTCTACCACTGCATGCCCATCGAGGAGTTCACCTCGGACGAGCCGTTCGACCTGATCCTGATGATGAGCATCATCGAGCACGTGCCTGACCCGCGGAAGGTCATGGCCGGGATGGCCGGTCTCCTGTCGGAGAACGGTGTGCTGCTCATGAAGACCCCCAACACCGCCACCGTCGACGCCCGCATCTTCCGGCACCGCAACTGGGGCGGACTGCACTGCCCCCGGCACTTCGTGCTGTTCACCGAGCCCGGGCTCGACAGGCTCGGCTCCCAGGTGGGGCTCGCCAAGTCGGACAGCTACTACACCCAGGGCGCCCCCCAGTGGGCGATCAGTGTGATGGCGTGGCTCAGCGACCGCGGCTGGATCAAGGTCACCCCGCAGAAGCCCGCCTATATGAACTGGGTGTACGAGCCGCTCACCGCGTTCTTCGCCGGCGTCGACTTCCTGCGCGCCAGGTTCGCCCCCACCGCCCAGATGATGATCAGTTTCAAACGAGCCCGCTGATGGCTCAGTCCGTCAGAAATGACCACGACCACAGGGACCGTAGGGAAGACATGAGCCGGAAACTCGACGAGCACCCGACCGACGCGGCCGACAGCGTGGACCTCAGCTTCGTCATCCCCATGTACAACGAGGAGGACATCGCCAGGGAGGCCGTGGAGCGGGCGGTGAAGGTCGGCAAGAACTGGGGCCGTTCCTTCGAGGTGCTCGCGGTCGATGACGGCAGCACCGACTCCACCCCGCGCATCCTTGCCGAACTGCGGGCCACGACACCGGAGTTCCGCTGGGTGCAGCTGCGCCCCAACTGCGGGCAGCCCGCCTCCAGCAAGGCGGGCATGATCGCCGCGCGCGGCGCGATGGTGTGCGTACTCGACGCCGACATGCAGACCCCGCCCGAGATCGTGGCGCAACTGGTCGCAGCGCTGGAGCAGACCGGCCCCGAGGTTGCCGCGGTGTTCGGCGTGACGTCCACCCGCAAGCGCGACGACCCGACGCGGCTGCTGGTCGGACAGGCGGTCTTCTACTTCCTGGAGACCCGGTTCGGCCGGCACCCGATCCCGCACGGCGCCAGCTCGTTCTTCGTCATGCGCCAGGACGTCGCCCGCAGGCTGGGCAACCTGACGTTCACCAAGGGCAACGTCGGCGCGATCATGGCCGCGCTCGGTCTCGACATGCAGACGGTCACCTACGTCAAGCCCAAGAGCTACCGCGAGGACTCCCGGCTGGGCCTGAAGGGTCATGTCGAGGAGGCGGTGGGATCGCTCGCGCTCACCGGGGTGCTGACCCGGTTCGGCGTGGTGGGCGGGGCGCTCGCCGCGCTGGCGGGTGTCAGGTCCCGCTCGCGGTGGTTCCGGGTGGCCGCGGTGGTGACGGCGGCGACGTCGCTCGGCTCGGTTGCCGCCGCTGAACGGTTCAACAGGCGCTCACTGCAGGTCGCCACCACAGAACTGCCGATCTTCGAAGGTGAAGCCGCGGTCGCGGAGCAGGTCTGAACACCGGCCTGCCCATGCAGGTCTGAACACCAGCCCGTCCAGGTCGGACAGTGCCTTCGGCACGTCCTGAGCCGAATGCTGCCACAACGGATTACGACGAAAGGAGGGGAACGTGCGAGTCGCGGCTATCGGGCAGGGATACGTGGGTTTGCCGCTTTCCATCGCCATAGCGTCCTCCGGCCACACCTTGTACGCGGTCGAGATCGATCCGGTCCGGTTCGAATCACTGCGGGCGTGCCGGTCGTACATCGTCGACGTCACCGACGAGGAACTGCGCAGGGAGACCGAGAACGAGCGCTATGTGCCGGTGGCGAACCTGGCCGAGGTGCCGGAGGTCGATGTCTATCTGATCTCCACGCCCACTCCGCTGACCGAGGACAAGAGGCCTGATCTCACCTACGTCGACCGGGCGTTGGCGCAGGTCGCCGCAGTCGCCCGGCCGGGTGCGCTGATCGTGGTCGAGTCGACGGTCTACCCCGGCGCGATACGCCAGCACGTCGCGCCGCTCTTCGAGCAGCTCTCCGGCCTGAAGTCGGGTGTCGACGTGTTCTTCGCCTACAGCCCGGACCGGGTCGACCCCGGCCGCGACGCGGTGCTCGTCGATGTGCCCAAGCTGGTCTCCGGCCTCGACGACCAGGCCCTCGAAGCGATCCGCACCTTCTACGGGACGGTCTTCAAGGAGGTCGTTCCGGTCTCCAGCTGCGAGGTGGCCGAGTTCACCAAGTTGCTGGAGAACACCTTCCGTTATCTGAACATCGCCTTCGTCAACGAGCTGAGCAAGGCGACGTCGGAGATGAACATCAGCCTGCGCGAGGTGATCTCCGCCGCGTCGACCAAGCCGTTCGGGTTCATGCCGTTCCACCACGGGCCCGGCGTCGGCGGGCACTGCCTTCCCAACAACGTGCACTACCTCAACCACGCGCTGAGTTCGGCGGGACACAAGAGCGATCTGCTCAACGCGGCCGCCCAGATCAACGAGTCGATGCCGCGGCATGTGATGCAGCGGCTGGCCGCATCGCTGGAGCGGCAGGGCAAGAGCCTGCAGGGCGCGACCGTGCTCATCCTCGGCGTGGCGTTCAAGTCCGGGGTGTCGGACTCGCGCAACTCGCCCGCGTTCGCCATCGGCGCCGAACTGGTCAGCATGGGCACCACGGTCAAGGTCACCGACCCGTGGCTCGGCATCGACATGGACGCCGACACCTTCAAGGCCGTGGAGTTGACCGCGGCCGAGTGCCGCGACGCCGACGCCGTGGTGCTCGTGACCGACCATGAGGAGATCGACTACGAGACGGTGCTCGCCTCGTCGAACCTGATCTTCGACTGCCGGGGCATGCTCAACTCGGCGGAGGTCGAGCAGCTGTGAGCGGCGCACCGGCGACCCTGCGGCTGACGTTCGACGGCCTGCGCCGCAGCCAGATCGAGACGCGCTGGGCCCGTGAACTCGGGGGCCTTGAGGCGTACGTCTTCGACGGCGGCGACATCGGATGCGAGGACCAGTGGCGGGTGCTGAGCCAGAACCTGCGCCACGCGTTCGATGTCGGCGCACGGCGGCTGACCCTGCACTTCCCGACCGAGAACGCCAACTGGGTCGCCGACCAGGGCGTCTACGACCGGCTGCGCCGGTTCTGCGACCTGGCCGCCGAGGTGGGTGCGCTGGGCGTCGTACTGCACGCGAACCAGTTCGTGTCGCTGGCCGACTGGCCCACGTTCGACCTGCCGGGAACGCGGGCGCGGGTGGTGGAGAAGGTCGCCGAGCTCGATGCGTACCTGGGCGACTCGCCGATCTGGATCGGCATCGAGAACATGCCCATCATCGGCGCACAGGGCATCGACTTCGACTCGGTCTTCGTGCGGCCGGCGGACTTCGCGCCGCTCGCCGAGCTCGGCTCGCAGCGGGTCGGGGTCACCTGGGACGTCTGCCACTGGGCCGTGTCGTACTCGACGCTGAGCGCGGTGGCGCGGCTGGAGCAACGCGCCGAGCCGGTAGGGCCGTTCGAGCTGCCGGCGCTGCCGGTCAAGCATCTGCACTTCGCGTCCTTCGCCGGGCACGCCATGCCGACGTGGCCGGACCAGTGCCTCGAAGGCGTACCGCCGCAGAACGGCGACATCGCGCCCGTGCTGCTCGCGGGCATGCTCGCCGCCGCGCTCGACGCGGCAGCCGCCGAGGTCGGCGAGGTCGGAGTCGTCTTCGAGGTGCAGGAGGACGACTACGAGGACCGCAAGAACTGCTGGGCGACCTACGAATGGCTGGCGTCCGTCTCCGAACTGGCCGCGCGCGTCGACTGTACGAGGAGGGGCGATGACCGAGCCTGATCTTCCGTACGCCCGTCCCCACTGGGACGCCGAGGAAGGCGTCGCCCTGATGGCGGCGCTGGAGTCCGGGTTCTGGACCAACGGCAGCCAGGTCGTGCGGTTCGAGGAGGAACTGAAGCGGATCACCGGGGCGCCCACGGTCACCATGGCCAGCGGGACCAGCGCGATCTTCGCGCTGCTGCACACGCTGGGGCGCTCGGTGTCCGGCCCGAAGTTGCTGGTGTCGCCGACTCTGAACTTCGCCGCGGGCGCGGCGTCGGCCAAGCTGCTCGGCTGGGACGTCGCGCTGTGCGATGTGGCCGCCGACGACCTCACGCTCTGCCCGGCGAGCCTCGGTGACCTGCTGGAGCGCGTACACGGCGACTACGCCAAGATCGTGGTGCTGCCGGTGCATTACGCGGGCCACAGCGCCGACATGGCCGCGCTGTCCGCGCAGTGCGAGCGCTACGGCGCGGACCTGGTCGAGGACGCCTGCCACGCGGTCGGCGGTTCCTACGACGGCGTGCTGCCGGTGGGATCATGGCCGGCCTCGGTCGCCGCGTACTTCAGCTTCCACCCGACCAAGCCGATCGCCGCAGGCGAGGGCGGCGCGGTGAGCACGGCGGACCCGGACCTTCTCGACAGGCTGCGCCTGGTGCGCAACCACAACATGTCGCCCGTCGACGCGCACACCGACGACCACGGTCCATGGCCGTACTCGATCACGGCGCCCGGAATGAACCTGCGCCTGTCGGAGTTCAACGCGGCCGTCGGAGCGGTGCAGGCAGGAAGGGCCGAGGAGTCCCGGCTGGAGCGGGCCCGGCTGGTGGCGTGCTACCAGGAGAGGCTGCACGCACTGCCGTTCGTACGAGCCGTACCACGGCAGCAACGCGCCGGGTCCGCGCACCACTTGTTCCCCGTCGTCTTCGACGTCGAGGGCCTCGGCACGTCGAAGAAGGACCTGCTGGGCACCTTCTTCTCCCGGGGGATCCGCTGCCAGGTGCACTACACCCCGCTGCACCGGCTGCCTGCCTTCGCCGGCATCGCGCCGCGGCTGAGGACGTCGTTCACCGCCATGGACGCCGCCTTTCCCGGACTGGTCTCGCTGCCGCTGTGGCGCGGGATGACCGACGGCGACTGCGACCGAGTCATCGGCGTCGTCACCGAGATCGTGCACCGATCGACTCGAGCATTGGGAAGGTCATGAGCGAACAGCACACTGGGCCGCGCACTTTGATAACCGGAGGATTCGGCTTCCTGGCGACCTGGGTCGCCGCCGGTCTGATCCGGTCGGGCCACCGGGTCGTCCTCGTAGACAACCGGGAGCCGGAAGGCACGCCGATCTGGCTGTCCGGGCTGCTGGACGACCCCGCGGTGGAGACCGGCAGGGCCGACATCACCGAGCGCGGGTCGCTCGACCAGTTCGGCGAGGTCGAATATGTCGTACACGCCGCGGCACTGCTCGGGGTGAACAAGGTGCGCAGCGCGCCCCGTGAAACCCTGCGCGTCAACATCGACGGCACCGCCGTCGCCCTGGACTACGCCGCACGCATGCCGGGGCTGCGCCGCTTCCTGCTGCTGAGCACCAGCGAGGTGTACGGCAGCGATGCCAAGGGCGCCGAGGAGAGCGAGTGGCTGTCGGTGCGGACCGGCGACCCGCGCTGGGGCTACGCGGTCAGCAAGGTCACCGCGGAGTCGATGACGGCGGCCTATGGCACCGAGGACAAGCTGCCGTTCGCGATCGTGCGGCCGTTCAATGTCTACGGCCCGCTCAGGACCGGCGCGTACGCCGTGGGAATCCTGGCCGCGCAGGCGGTGGCCGGGCAGCCGATCACCGTGCACGGCGACGGCTCGCAGTCGCGGGCCTGGTGCCACGCCGAGGACTTCGCCGCCGGCCTGATCCGCTGCCTGCACGCGCCCGAGGCCATCGGTGAGGCCTTCAACATCGGTGACGACACCAACGACCTGACGGTGGCCGAACTGGCCAGGCTGACCAGCGATCTGAGCGGAACCAAGGCCCGGATCCAGCAGATCCCGCACACCGGCCCGGACATCCAGTCGCGCAAGCCGGACCTGACCAAGGCCCGCAAGCTGCTGGGCTACGAGCCGGTGCGCGACCTGGAGGCGGGACTGCGGGAGACGATCGAGTGGGTCCGCGGCGGCTCCGGCGAACTGCCGCTGCGCCTCGAGCGCACCGACTGGCCGCAGTGGGCTGCCGACGGAGTGGGTGTCCGGTAGCCGTGATCCATGACCAGGCAGAGATGTCCGACCTGTGGTACGCGCCTGTGCCGCGTCGTCCGGTCGGCTACCTCCATCCGTCCCGCATGACGGCGGGCCGCTTCGCCGCGACGGCGTGCGCGGCGGCCCGGCCGCGGCACGCGCGGACGGGCCTCGCCGCCCGGCTGCGCGAGCATGCGGGACGGAACCGGTGTGTCCTCACCGCGAGCGGGCGCGCCGCGCTCGAACTCGCGGTGCGGCAGACCGGTGCCGCCGAGGTCGTGATGTCCACGTTCAACTGCCCCGCCGTTGCGGATGCCGTGCTCGCGGCGGGTGCGCGACCGGTGCTGGTCGACCTCGACCACGTAGAAGGTCCCGCGTTCACCTCGGTGGACCTCGACGGTCGTGCGGTCGTGCTGACCAACGCACTCGGCCTGGACGAGTGGCGGGCACACGCGGAGCGGATCGAAGAGCTCGGAGGCAGGGTGGTGCTCGACCTGGCACAGGCGAGCGTCGCGCCCAGGGTGCTGCGCCGGTTCCGCGACGCGGCCTGCCCGATCGTGCTCAGCTTCGGCGAGGGCAAGCAGCTCGGCGGACTCGGCGGCGGCGCGTTGCTCACCCCGGCTCAGCACACCTCGGCGCCGGTCGCCGGCGCCGGCGGGCTGCGGCGTGGCGGTGAGCTGGCTCCCCTGCGGCGGGCTGTGGTGGAGCGGATCGTGGCGCACGCTCCGGGTGCCGTACGGGCCGCTGTCCAGCGCGGGCAGTCCCGCACGCCCGGCTGGTCGTACACCAAGGCCGACCACCTGCCGACCGAGGCGGGTCAGGTCACCCAGGGCGGGCCGTCCCGCTGGGAGGTCGCGTCGGCGGCCGCCCTGCTGCGGACCGCTTCCTCCGTCGCGGACGAGGCCGCGCTCACCCATGAGCGGGTCCGCTCCGCGGTCGCCGCCGAGTTGACGACCTGTCAGCCGGTGGCCGCCAACCCCGACTTCGGGCCGGGTATCGAGCTCGTGTTCCGGCGTCCCGGGCAGCGGTTTCTGTTCGCGAGGGCGCTTGCCGAGCGCGGCGTTCCGAGCACGTGGAACTACTACCCGCTGCACAGGCTGGCCCCGTACGCCGCCTTCGCGGCGGGATCGATGGCGGGAGCGGATGCGCTGTGGCCGCGGGTGCTGACCGTGGCCAAGCAGCCGCAGCCGCGGCTCACGGCGCAGCTCCTGGTGGAGGCGATGGTCGCGGTCGACCGTTTCGTGCGGGAGCAGGAGGCAGGCCGTGACTGATCTCCGTGAGAAGAACTCCGCGTCGGCGCTGTCGGAGTCCGCATGGGACGCCCGGCTGGAAGCCGCGCGCGCCGAACTGCCCTTCGCGCGGCGGTCCTGGCTCACGCTCGGCCTCGCGGACTCGCCGGACCTGCGGTTCGTGCCGACAGCGGTGCGGTGGGGGCACACGGGCGAGCTGCTGCTGCCGCTGTGCGTGTCCGGCCGGCGGGCGCAGATCGGCTGCTACGGCTACGGATCGGTGGCCGTGTCCGCCGACTGGCGGGGCGAACTGCCGGGCTTTGCAGACCTTGCCGAGGTCGTGTGCCGGGACCACAGTCTCGCCGAACTGTCCACACTGATCCCTCCGGCCGACGCTTCGCCCGGCCTGGAACGGCAGTTGGGGCACTGGCCCACCCGGCCCGGCAGGAACACCCACCTCCTCGACCTCACCGAGGGCGCGGACGCGGTGTGGAAAGCGGCCAAGGGCAGCTCCCGCACCGCCGTCCGGCGGGCGGGCGCGCTCGGCCTCGTCGCGTCGGCCGCGCTGCCCGCGCACGGGGACGACCTGCTGCGGCTGCACCGGCAGACTCTCGGACGCAACGGTGTCGCATCCGCCTACAGCGCATCGGACATCGCGTTCCTCCTCGACGGCGACCAGGCCGTCACCACCGTCGTCGCCGACGACGACGCGGTCCTTGCCGCGTCCGTGTTCGCCGTGGGCACGGCGGGCGCGTACCACCTCATGCAACTGACCTGCGAGCGCGGGCGAAAGGCCAACGCGGGGCATCTGGCCTTCTGGTCCGCCCTCACGGCGCTGGCCGGCCGCGGCATCGGCACGGTCGACCTCGGCGCGGCGGTGGGCGACGGGCAGGAGAAGTTCAAGGCGGGCTGGGGCGCGTTCGCCGCGGCCACCCGTGTCGTCCACTGGCAGTACGGGGAGGCGCGATGATCATCAGCGCGCACCAGCCCGCCTACCTGCCGTGGCTGGGGTACTTCGCCAAAATCGCTGCCTCGGACCTGTTCGTGCTGCACGACCGCAGCCGGATCGGCCGGCGGAACATGCTCAACCGCAACAAGATCGGCGGCCCGGGCGGCGAACAGCTGCTGACCATTCCGCTGTCGCACGAGGACCTGCGGGCCGAGCGGCCGATCGACGAAGTGCGGCTGGTCGACGACGGCTGGCGGCGCAGGCACTGGAAGGCCATTCAGATGGCCTACCGCCGGGCGCCCCACTTCAGGCTGCACGCCGAGTTCCTGGAGACCTACTACGCCACCGAGTTCGCCACGCTCAACGAGGTGTGCCTGCCGTTCATCGACTACTGCCTCGAACAGCTCAAGATCGACAGCCCGGTGCACCGGATCTCGAAGCTGGAGCTGCCCGAGTTCGACCGCCAGACGATCATCCCGCTGCTGTGCGAGAAGTACGGCGCCGACGCCTTCATCGCGGGGCCGCAGGCGACGAACTACCTGGACACCACGGGCCTGGACGGCATCCGCATCGAGTACTTCCACTACGCGCACCCGGTGTACCCGCAGGCGCGCGACGGCTTCCAGTCGCACCTGTCGGTGCTTGACCTGTTGATGCACTGCGGGCCGGAAAGTGCCGACATCGTCAGGGGGACCCCATCATGAGCACGGTGCTCGCCGTCGTCGCGCATCCCGACGACGAGGTGATCGGCCCGGGCGGCACGCTCGCCAAGCACGCCAAGGCCGGCGACGAGGTACACGTACTGATCCTCGCCGAGGGCAAGACGTCACGGGCGGACGACCCCGATCCCGAGGCCAGCGCTGCACTGTCGGCACACGAGACGGAAGCGTCCTGCGCGGTGCTGGGGAGCACCGGAGTGCACCGGCTCGACCTCGCCGACAACCAGCTCGACACCTACCCGCTGCTCACTCTCGCCCAGCAGGTCGGCGCCGTCGTCGAACAGCTGGCCCCGCACACCGTCTACACCCACCACAGCGGCGACCTCAACATCGACCACGAACTGACCGCCCGCGCCTGCATGATCGCGTGCCGGCCGCACGCGAGCACGGTGCGCTGGCTGCTCGGCTTCTCCACCCTGTCGGCCACCGACGCGGGCTACGCGGGCCGCGAACCGTTCGTGCCGGCCGTGTACAGCGACATCACCGACACGCTGGCGTACAAGCTCGACGCGATGCGCTGCTACGCGTCGGAACTGCGGGAATTCCCGCATCCGCGCTCACTCAAGGCCATCGGCCTGCAGGCCGAACTGTTCGGCGCGCACGCGAACACCGCCGCGGCGGAGGCGTTCAGCGTGCTGCGCGGGACCTGGGACACACACATCAACCAGTCGAAGGAGGTGTGACCGCTCGTGACCGGTCACGTGGTGCTGCCGGCGCCGACAAAGGTGAAGACCCATCCGTTCATGGTGTGGGGGGAGCGCGTCGAGCCCGACGGCGACCCCCGCGTACTGGAGTTCCCCAACGGCGCCAAGGCCGCGGTCCCGCGGCTGACCCGGGCGCTCGTCGATCGGCTGCACAACCCGCCGACCGACCTCGCCGAGACCCCGCTGCAGGAGATCGTCGCCTATCTCAACCGGATCGGGCACCTGTGGAACAACGAGGAGTACGCGCGCCGCAGGCTCTACGTCCGCGAGCTGAAGCGGATGCACGGCTACTCCCAGCAGATGGCCGACGCCGAGGCCGACCTGATCTCGGCGACGCTGCGCGCGCACGGGCAGCTGCACGACATGGTGGCCGTCGAGCTCGGCCACCGGCAGATCATGGACCGCTGGATCCCCCGTGAGGACGCCGAGGTGCGCGCGTATCCGCGTGGCCGCAGCGTGCACATCCTGCCGGGCAACGTCCCGTACTCGACGACGGTTTCGCTGGTCCGCGCGCTGCTGACCAAGAACACCTCGGTGCTCAAGTACGCCGCGGGCGAGCCCGCCACCGCGGTCGTGCTGGCGCAGAGCTTCACCGACATTGACCCCGACCACCCGGTGACCAGGTCGGTGAGCGCGGTGTTCTGGGAGCGCGACAGCGACCTGGGCAAGGAGATCCTCGGCAGCGCCGACGTGATCTGCGCCTGGGGCGGTGCCGAGGCGGTGCACGCCGCGTACCGGAACTGCTCGTCCGAGGCGATCGTGGTCCCCTACGGCCCCCGGCGCAGCTTCACCGTCGTCGGCAAGGACGCCGACATGGCGCGGGCGACCCGCGGCATCGCGCACGACGCGTCGATGTACGAACAGCGCGCCTGCTTCTCCACCCACCAGGTGTTCACCGACGCCGACCCCGAGGAGTTCGCCGACCGGCTGCAGGCTGAGCTGGTGCGCTACGAGGACATGCTGCCGCGCACATCGGTCACCGCCGACGAGGCCGCGCAGGCGTCGATGGAGGTCGCCGCCCAGCAGTACCTCGGGCAGCGGGTCCGTACCGGCTCCTGGGGGTCGATCCTGATCACCGACCCGGCCACCGTCACCGAACTGCCCAGCGCCCGGACGGTGTTCGTGCATCAGGTCGCCGACCTGGCCGAAGTGGCGAAGTGGGTCGACCCGACGGTGCAGACCATCGGTCTTGCGCCGTGGTCGCTGCACGAACAGCTGCGGCACGAGCTGGCCCGGCGTGGCGCGTGCCGGTTCGTCGAGGCCGGCCTTTCGCCGTTCTTCCGGCTCGGCGGCTCCCACGACGGCCTCCAGCCGCTGCAGATGATGACCCGGATGGTCTCGGTGGAGGCCCCGCGGCTCAACTACGGCAAGGGAATGGTCGTGCCGATCGATCAGTCCGAGTTCCTGGAGCACCGCCGCCTGCGCGACCTGCTCATGTGACGGCCCGCGGCCAACGGCCGGCGCCCGAAGTTTCCCGACCGAACAACCCCAGCCGCATAAGACAGAGGAGAAATCTGATGGACGTAGGCGTGATGCTGACGACGGCCCACCCCGACCACTGGTCGGAGACCGAGGTCTTCGACTACTCGATGGACTTCGCCGTCGAGGCGGACACGATCGGCTACCAGTCGGCGTGGCTGCTGGAGCACCACTTCACCCGCTACGGCCTGTGCCCGAACACGCTGACCATGGCGGGCTATGTGCTGGGCAAGACCAAGCAGATCAAGGTCGGCACGGCGGTGGTCATCCTGCCGCTGGACCACCCGATCCGTATCGCCGAGCAGACCAACATGCTCGACCAGCTCAGCCACGGCCGGTTCATCCTGGGCGTCGGCCGCGGGTACTTCCCGAAGGACTTCGAGGCCTTCGGCGTCGACCCGGCCAAGTCGCACATCCTGCAGACCGAGTACGTCGACGTCATCCGCAGCATCTGGGAGACCGGCAGCGCCAAGTGGGACGGCGAGGAGATAAAGCTGCCCGACGTGACGCCCTTCCCCACGCAGTTCACCAAGCCGAACCCGCCGATGTACGGCGTGGGCCAGTCGCCGTCGACGATCGAGTGGGCGGCCTCGCGGGGCATTCCGCTGATCATGCCGGCCATCGGCGCCTATGAGGCGATGCGTTCGATCATCGACCTCTACAACGAGACCGCCGAGAGCCACGGCATCGACCCGACCACCGTGCCGCACGCCCTGTGCACCGTCGCCCATGTCGCCGAGACCACCCAGAAGGCGCATGACGAGATCTGGAAGCACATGTGCTGGTGGGAGCAGGAGCACGACGACGCCGCTTTCACCATGGAGCAGCTGCAGAAGCTGCCGAACTACCGCTTCCAGTACGGCGAATGGCAGGCCGCCGCGCTGCGCGGTGACCGTACCAACGCCGACTTCACCAACTACATGCTGGAGAACAGCATCGTCGGCAGCGTGGAGGAGTGCGTCGACCGCATCGGCAAGACCATGGAGGTCACCGGGGTGCGCAACTTCCAGCTCGGGGTCGAGGCCACCCTCAACCGCGACCGGATCCTGGAGAACATGCACATGTTCGCCGAGGAAGTCCTGCCCCGTATCGGCTGGAAGCCGAGCGCGGTCTCGTGATGACGATGCACATCGACGCCGGGCCGCGGTCGTCCATCGCGCTCACCGGTACCGAGTTCGCCGAACTCGACCGGCTGATCTTCGAGGACGACGACTGGTGGGCGATGCCGAGCGCCGAGCAGGCCGCGCTGCGGCACCGGTTCATCACCGCGGCGGTGGCGCACCATCTGGAGCACAACGCGGCCTACCGGACCTTCGCCGAGTCGAGCGGGTTCACGCTCGCCGATCTCGGCGCCCCCGGGAGCCTGGTGCGGGTGCCTCAGTTCCCGACCCGGATGTTCAAGCGCGTCGAGGTCCGCAGCGTTCGGGCGGCGGACTGCGACGTGTTCAAGTCCAGCGGTACCAGCGGCACTCAGAGCATGGTCTGGCGGGACGAACCCTCGCTGGAGCGGCTGGCAGGCTCGCTGCGCCCCGAGGGCGACATCTGGCGCACCCTCTACGGCGACGTCGATCTCGACGACGACGGCCAGATGGTGCACCTCGGCCCCAACCGGCGCGAGGCGGACGGCGTATGGATCAGCTACATCATGACGCTGGTCGAGATGTTCGCCGCCACACGCTCCTACGTCGCCGACGGTGTGCTGCGCCTGCGGGACGTCGTACGCGACCTGGAAGGCGCCCTGGCCGACGGCAAGTTCGTGTGCGTGGCCGGTCCGCCGGTGTTCATGGCGGAACTGTTGCGCCACATGTCGGACAACGGCGTCAAGCTGTCCGCGGGCGACCGGATGGCGGTGATCACGGGCGGTGGCTGGAAGAAGAACGAGTCCACCAAACTCGACCCGGACCGGCTGCGGTCACTGGCCATGGACACCTTCGGCCTGGCATCGGCGCAGCAGGTGCGCGACGTGTTCAACCAGGTCGAGCTGAACACGGCGTTCATCGAGTGCGAGCACCACCGCAAGCATGTGCCGCCGTGGGTCGAGGTGATCGTGCGCGACCCGCGCGACCTGTCCCCGGTTCCGGCCGGGCAGGTCGGCCTGATGTCGTACCTGGACCCGACGGCGCGCAGCTACCCGTGCTTCCTGCTGGCGGAGGACTTCGGGTCCGCCGAGACCGACAACTGCCCGTGCGGGCGGGGCGGCACCACGGTTCACATCGACCGCAGGATGCGCACGTCCAGCCACCACGGCTGCGCCCTGCGCCTCGCCGAGACGGTGCGGACCGACTGACGAGCATCAGGACAGACAAGCAACGGATCACACAGGAGGGGGAGCCATGTCGACAGAGTGTTTCGACGTGACGACGAACAACGGCCGGACCGTGGCGGTATGGCGAGACAGCCCGTCGGACAACGCCGGCACCGGGCCGATCGTCGTCATGGCGCCGGGATTCGGCCAGCGGATGCGCAGCTCCGGGGTGCTCGCGCTGATGCTGGTCTACAACGGCGCCACGGTGTACCGGTTCGACGCGCTCGACCACGTCGGGATCAGCGACGGCGAGATCGTCGACTACTCCGTCACCGAGCTGATGCAGGCACTGACGGCGGTGGTCGACAACGTCCGCAAGCGTGAGGGGGTGGAGACCGTCTCGATGGTCGCCACCAGCCTCTCCGCTCTGCCGGTGCTGCAGTTCGCGGCCGCCAACAAGTGCGCGGACAACATCGCGCTGATGCTGGGCGTGGTCAACGGCCGCAAGACCCTGCTCAAGGTGCTCGACGTCGACTACCTGGACTGGGAGCTGGACGATCTGCCCGACCGGGTGCACATCGACAAGCACTCGGTGGACCCGCGGCCGATCGTCAGCGAGACCCGGGTCGTCAACTGGTGGGAGCTGTCGGCCACCGTCGACGCGCTGTCCCAGCTCAGCATCCCGGTGCGCAACTTCGTCGCCGCCGACGACGACTGGGTGGACATCGCCGACGTACGCACGGCCTTCGAGGCCGCCGACCTCGACCAGAGCAATGTCATCGAGGTCGCGGTGTCCGGGCACGCGCTGCTGCGCAACCCGGTGGCGCTCAAGCAACTGCTGATGGACGTGACCCGCAGCCTGATCGGCGGTGAGGACGAGCCGGTCATGCCGAGCTTCGAGGAGATCGTCGCGCTGCGCGGCTCGGAGCGCGAGCTCGAACGCCACCATGTGGCCACCCGCGAGGGCGGCCGGGCAGAACCCACGGAGTAGGTGCGATGAGCGTGGAACCGGCAACTCACGGCCAGGGCGAGACGGCGGCCGACCCCACGGTGGACTCGACCCTCATGGACGCCACGTACAGCGGCGTCTACGGCGAGATCTACCGCACGCACTGGTGGTGGCGGGCCCGCGAGCACCAGGTGCTGCACTACGTCGGCAAGCACGGCCGGTGGGCCGGCCGCCGGGCGAAGGTCCTCGACGTCGGCTGCGGCGACGGGTTCATCTGGCGCCGGCTCGAACCCTTCGGCGATGTCGAGGGGATCGAGCCCGACCGGGTGCTCGTGGCGCCCGATTCGCCGGTGCGCGACCGCATCGAGGTCGCGGACTTCGTGCAGGGACGGCCGCGCGGCGCCGATCACGACCTGGTGCTGATGCTCGATGTGCTCGAACACATCGACGACCAGGGCGCGGCACTGCGCCGGGTGGCATCCCTGCTCGGCCCCGACGGCCGGGGTGTGATCACGGTCCCCGCACTCATGGCGCTGTGGAGCGAGTTCGACGAACTCAGCGGCCACTTCCGGCGCTACACCCGCAAGTCCCTGCGTGCGGCGCTGGAAGGCGCGGGGCTGAGGGTGCTGGAGGTGCGCTACTACTACGCGTGGACGGTGCTGCCGCTGTTCCTGCGCCGGCTGCTCTTCAAGGCGGACGCCTCGGAGCACAGCCACTTCGTGAAGGCGCCCGCGCGGCCGGTCAACCGGCTGATGTACGGACTGAGCCGCATCGATCACTGGCTCACCCGCCGGCTGCCCGCGCCCGCCGGCAGCTCCCTCATCGCGGTGGTCTCAAGGACACCGTGACGGGCCCGAACCAACACCTTTAAGGAATGTGACATGTCGGAACGTCGTGCGCGGGCCTCCCGCCGCGTCCTGGGGCTGATAGCCGCGGGCAGCACTCTGGCCCTCGCAGTGGTCATGCCCACTCTGGCCGATGCCCACGAGGCGAGTGCCGAATCGGCGGCGGAGATCGCCTGGGCCGACTGCGGTGAGGGCTCGGTGCCCGGGGCCCAGTGTGCGCAGATGGAGGTGCCGCTGGACTGGACGAAGCCGGGCGGGAAGAAGATCACCCTGGCCCTGTCGAAGCTGCCCGCGCTGGACAGGGAGAACCGGATCGGCTCGCTGCTGTTCAATCCGGGCGGCCCCGGCGGCTCCGGCATGGGGGCCGTGGCCTACAGCGATCTGCTCGCCATCGCGCCCGAATTCGCGCCGCTGCGCCAGCGGTTCGACCTGATCGGGTTCGACCCGCGCGGTGTCGGCCAGAGCACGCCGATCGCCTGCCCGAAGCCGCTGCACGACCCCGCGGTCAGTACGTTCCCCCGCACCCCGGCCGCCTACGAGCAGCTCAAGCGGTTCAACAAGACAGCAGGGCAGGCCTGCCGCGAGGCGACAGGCCCGCTGATCGACCACGTCGACACCGCCAGTGTCGTCTCCGACGTCGAAGCCCTGCGCAAGGCACTCGGCGAGCAGAAGATCTCGTGGCTCGGCCTGTCCTACGGCACCGAGATCGGCTCGCTCTACGCCCAGCGCCACCCGGACCGGGTACGGACGATGGTGCTCGACGGCGTCGTCGACCACAGCCTGCCGACCCGCACGGCCGCGATGGACGAGGCCCGGGCCACGGAGAAGGCGCTGCGGCGCTTCGCCGACTGGTGCCGCACCGACGAGCAGTGCGCCCTGCACGGCACCGACGCGATCGTCACGTACGACAGCGTCATGACCGCGGCGCGCACCTCGGGCATCCCCGCGTCTAACCTCGGGCGCAAGGCCAACGCCGAGGAACTCGCCAACGGCGCGTACACCTACCTGACCCAGCCCTCCGCGTGGCCGCTCCTGGCCGGCGCGCTCGCGGCCGCCGCGGGCCTGGCCGGCGACGCCGACGCCACGGGCCTGGTCACCCCCGCCTCGTTCCTTCAGCCGGAGTACAAGGCGTACCGGACCGTGGGCTGCCACGACTTCGCGCCGAACACCCGCGGATTCGTCGACATGGCCGTGCAGTCCGCCCGCCTGCGGTCGGTGGCCCCGCACACCTGGCGCTACTCGGAGTTCTGGGACTGGACCAGCGGCTGTGTGGGCTGGCCGGTGCCCGCAGCCAACCGGCCCGCCCCGCTGGAGGTCCACGGCGCGCCGCCCGTCCTGCTGGTCAACACCCGCTACGACGCGGCGACTCCCTACCGGTGGGCCCAGCGGCTCGCGGCGAAGATCGACGGAAGCCGGCTGCTCACGGTCGAGGGCGACGGCCACACCGGCATCCTCAACTCCGCCTGCGCGCGCGGCCACGAGGCCCAGTACCTGGTGACCGGAAAGACGCCGCCGGCGGGCGCGACCTGCGCGGCCTCGCAGTCGGCCGCAGTCGCCAAGGCGATCACCAGCGGCGGACTACGGTGAGCGGGACCCCCGGCGCTCCGTCCGCGCAGGACACCAAAGCCCCTTTGGGCAAGGCCACGTATGAGGAGTGGCTCGGCCTGGTGGTGATCGTGCTGTGCTGCGTCCTCGTGGCGATGGACATCAGCGTGCTGTTCTACGCGGTGCCCTTCGTCGCGGCCGATCTCACCCCCAGCACCTCCCAGATGCTGTGGGTGATGGACATCTACGGATTCCTGCTGGCGGGCCTGCTGATCACCATGGGAGCGCTGGGGGACCGGATCGGGCGGCGCAGGCTGCTGCTGTTCGGCGCGGTGGGCTTCGGCGTCGCCTCGGTCCTCGCGGCCTACTCCAGCAGTCCCGGGCTCCTCATCGCCAGCCGGGCGCTGCTGGGGGTCGCGGGTGCGACGCTGGCGCCCTCGACGCTGTCGCTGATCCGCAATATGTTCCACGACGAGGGGCAGCGCCGCGCGGCGATCGGACTGTGGACCGCGGGGTTCGCCGCGGGCGCGATGCTGGGTCCGATCACGGCGGGCCTGCTGCTGGAGCGATTCTGGTGGGGCTCGGTCTTCCTCATCAATGTGCCGGTCATGATCCTTGTGCTCGTGCTCGGCCCGATCCTGCTGCCGGAGTTCCGCAGCCCGAGCCCGGAGCGGTTCGACCTGTTCAGCGCGGCACTGTCGCTGGCGGCGGTGCTGCCGGTCGTCTACGGAGCCAAGAGGTTCGCCGAGGGCCACCTCGACTGGAAGTCGATCGTGGCCGTCCTCGCCGGACTCGCGGTCGGCGCGCTGTTCGTCCGGCGGCAGCGCCGCTCGCGCGACCCGCTCATCGACACCAAGCTGTTCCGTGACCGCGCGTTCAGCACGGCCATCGTCACCACCACGGTTGTGCAGTTCGCGATGCTCGGCATGATGATGCTCAGCTCGCAGTACGCGCTGTCGGTGCTGGGCCTGAGGCCGTTCGTCGCCTCCATGTGGCAACTGCCCGCGATCGCCACGCTGTTCCTCGGGCTGACGGTGGCGGGCGTGCTGGCCAAGCGGGTCCGGCCCGCGTTCATCGTCTGCACCGGGCTCACGGTCGCCGCCGTGGGCTTCGCGGTGATGAGCCTGGTGACCGCGGACAGCGGGCTGGCCATCATCGTCGTGGGCAGCAGCATCATGACCTCCGGGGTGGGCATGGTGGTGCTGCTGGCCACCGACGTCGTGGTCGCGACCGCTCCGCCGGAACGTGCCGGGTCCGCGTCGGCGCTGTCGGAGACCAGCAACGAGTTCGGCGGCGCCATCGGCATCGCGATGCTCGGGAGCATCGCGCTGACGGTGTACCGGCGCGAGGTGGAGGACGTCATCCCACCCGGTCTTCCGGCCGCGGCGGGCGAGGCCACCCGCGGCACGCTCCAGGCGGCGACGGAGGTCGCCAAGACCTTGCCGGACCCGGCGGGCGCGGCGCTCAGACAGGGCAGCATCGAGGCGTTCACCGACGGGCTGCAGGTCGCTGTGCTCACCGGGTCGGCGATCCTGCTGGTCGTCGCCGCAGCTGCGGCGATCGCGCTGCGGCCGGTACGTATCGACGCGCAGCAGATGGGGGAGTGACAGCCATGACCATCGAAGGGGCGGCCCTGCGCACGGCCCTGCGGCCGTACGCCTCGGGGATCGCGGTTCTCACCGCGGCGGATGCCGCGGGCCCCGCGGGAGTGACCATCACCTCGCTGACCTCGATCAGCACGGAACCCGCGCTGGTCTCCTTCGCCCTGGCCGACACCTCATCCACCTGGCGCCGGATCAAGGACAACCAGTGGTTCGGGATCCAGATCCTGTCCGGCGACCAGACGGACGTGGCCAGGCGCTTCGCCACCCCCGGCACCGACCGGTTCGCCCCACCCACCCGCTGGCACACCGGCCCCCACGGCGTCCCCCTCCTCGACGGCTGCCTGTCCTGGCTGGTCTGCTCCCGCTACGACCGGATCCGGCTCGGCGACCACCACTTGGTCGTCGGCGCGGTGGCCCACGCGGAGGTCGGCGTGGGCGGGGACAGCCTGGTCCATCTGCATGGGGAGCTGCAGCCGGTCGCGTCCGTCGCTCTCACCAAGGCCGCCGTCGACTAGGGACGGCTCCGGCCGGCGCGGGCCGTCCCTACTCCAGGCCCGAGACCTTGAAGACGCTCTGGGCCGTCTCGCCGTCGATCCGCCGCGACAGCTGCTTCAGGGCCGTGGCGCCGCACAGCAGCGTCCCGCGGCCCAGGGAGGCACGGGCGCCCGCATCCACCAGTCGCCATAGCTGCGGATTGTCGATGAGGACATGCGGGTCCAGCTCGACCCGTCCACCGTCCATGTCGCGCAGGACCAGCCTCTGCGCGACACCGTCGGACCAACGCACCGCCACCAGGCGGTCCGTGTGCACCCTCCGTTCGCGCCACAGCCCGCGCGAGGCGAGCCAGCCCTCGCCGGCCGTGACCCTCGCAGGGTGCAGCACCACGAACAGCAGGACGGAGAGGCCCGCCCACAGCACGACGCGCGGGGCGTTGAGGCGACCGGCAACGATGTCGATCAGCAGGAGCAGCGCGAGGAGCAGTACGGCGCAGCCGACTGCGGCTCGTAGCTCACCGAGCCAACCGGTGTTGGAAGCGTGCGTTCCGGCGGGCTCACCATGGTCGGTGTCGCGCCCCGGAACGGACCTCGTACTCCGTCCCATGCCACCGACGCTAGGTGCACCGAGAGCTCGCTCCGGGTTCCTTGATGAACCGCTGGCGCGGTGTCGGTCAGCTTTGACGTCTTCTTGACGGCCCTCGTCAAGAACGCGTGAAGGCATCGCCGTTTCGCGCCAAGAACGCGCCAGCGACGGCCATGGCCGGTCAAGTGTGGGCACACCCTGAGCGGACCCGGAACGAAGGAGTCTGACCGCATGTCCGTCCTGTCCACCGAGACCGATGTCGCGCACAGCGCAGAGGAGCCCCCGGATACCGGCGCACGCCACAAGCTCACCGCCCTGACCGGCCTGGCCGCGCTCTCGCTCGACGCGATGGCCTCGGTCGCGTACGGGCCGGAGGCGATCGTCCTGGTCCTCGCCGCGGCCGGCGGTTACGGGCTCGGCTTCACGCTCCCCGTCACCCTGTCGATCGCCGCGCTGCTGGCCGTCCTCGTCGCCTCGTACCGGCAGGTGATCGCGGCCTTCCCGGACGGCGGCGGGAGCTACGCGGTCGCCAAGGCGCATCTGGGCCGCCGGACCAGCCTGGTCGCCGCAGCATCCCTGGTCCTGGACTACGTCCTCAATGTGGCCGTCGCGGTCACTGCGGGAGTGGCCGCACTGACCTCGGCCTTCCCCGGGCTGTACGGCGAGCGGCTGTGGCTCTGCCTCGTCGTGCTGGTCCTGATCACCGCGGTGAACCTGCGCGGGATCGTCGACTCGGCCCGCGCGTTCATCGTGCCGACGATCGTCTTCATCGCGTCGATCCTCGTACTCATCGTGGTCGGCCTGTTCCGCGACGCCCCCGTCAGCACTGAGGCAGCCGCCGGCCATGCTTCCGTACTCGCCGACAACGCGACCACCGTCGGGGCCCTCCTGCTGCTCAAGGCCTTTGCCTCGGGCTGCTCGGCACTGACGGGTGTCGAGGCCATAGCCAACGCCGTCCCGTCCTTCCGTGCCCCGGCCGTCCGCCGGGCTCAGCGTGCGGAGGTCGCTCTCGGGGCCCTGCTCGGTGTGATGCTGATCGGCTTGTCCGTCCTGATCTCCCGGTTCGGACTGCAGCCGGTCGACGGCGTGACGGTGCTGGCGCAGCTCGCCGACGCGTCCTTCGGCCACAACCTCGCCTTCTACGTCATCCAGTTCACCACCATGGTGCTGCTGGCCCTGTCCGCGAACACGTCATTCGGCGGGCTGCCGGTGCTGCTGAAGCTGCTGGCCCGCGACAACTATTTGCCGCACGTCTTCGGTCTGAAGGCCGACCGCCAGGTCCACCGGCACGGCGTGCTCGCCCTCGCGGCCGTCTCCGCCGCACTGCTGGTCTTCTCCGGCGGCGACACCAACACCCTCGTGCCGCTCTTCGCCATCGGCGTCTTCGTCGGCTTCACCATCGCCCAGACCGGCATGGTCCTCCACTGGCGCCAGGTACGCGGCCCCCGGTGGACGGGCAAGGCGGTACTCAACGGTCTGGGCGCCCTGCTCACGGGCGTAAGCGCGGTCGTCGTCACTGCCACCAAGTTCCACGACGGCGCCTGGCTGATCGTGGTCGCCCTGCCCCTGCTGGTCGCCGGGTTCGAGTGCGTCCACCGTGCGTACGACCGGATCGGCGAGCGGCTCGGGCTCGGCCGCATCCCCGAATCCCCGCACCGCGACCGCTCGTTGGTCCTGGTCCCGGTCTCCTCCCTGACCCGGCTCACCAGCGAGGCCCTGACCGCGGCCGTATCGCTCGGCGACGAGGTGCGCGCGGTGACGGTCTGCCACCCCGATCCCGAGGACCGCGCGCAGACCGAGGCCTTGGAACGGGACTGGGCGCTGTGGAATCCGGGCGTCCCGCTGGTGCGCATCGCTTCGTCCCGCCGCACCGTCGGCCGTCCGGTCGCCGCGTACGTACGCGAGATCGCGGCGGACTGTCCGGACACCCGCATCACGGTGCTCATTCCCGAGATCGAGCCGGTCCGCCTGTGGCAACGGCTGTTGCAGAACCAGCGCGGCGCGGTCGTCGCACACGCCGTCCGCCGTGACACGAACGCCGTGATCTGCCGACTGCGCTTCCGGCTGTCGGATCTGCCTTGACGGTCACGGCCGGTCGGGGTCGGGGGCGGCCCGGCGGGGCCGCCCCCTTCGTGGTCAGCGCTGACAGGCCCTGCGGCCGTGGTTGGCCTTCTTCTTGCGGCGGGCCTTCTTCTTGCGTGCGCGCTTGGACATGTGTTTCCGGCCCCCCTTCAGGCGGTGTGGCCGACGAGGACGTCGGCGAGCTTGTTGAGGCGCTTGACTGTGCGCTCTTCGGTCGCGGCGGGCGCGGGATCGACGCGCTGATCGCGGTCGTAGTAGGCGCCGTTGACGATCTCGACCGCCGGGTCGCAGAGCCGTACGACATGGGCGGCGCCCTCGGCGGCCGTGGCCCCCTTGTGGGCGTACAGCGGAAGCAGCGCCGTCTCGCAGATGCCCGGGTGGACGGAGACGGCCGTCACCCGAAGGTCGGCGGCGAAGACGGTGAGCGCAAGCTGCGACTGGGCGTACGCGGCGAGACGCGAGTACCGGCGGGAGCGGTTGGGGTCGCTCCACTGGATGGAGCCGGTGCGGTGCAGCGAGGAGGAGACGTCGACGACCCGGCCGCCGGGCATGCTGGTGAGGGACTGTTCCAGCAGGCCGGTGAGCAGGTAGTGGGCGAGGAAGTTGACCTGGAAGGCGATCTCGTTGCCGTCGGCGGTGACGGTGTGCCGCTCCGGGGCGGCCATGGCCGCGTTGTTCACGAGGACGTCCAGGTGCGGGTGCTCCAGGACGACGCGGGCAGCCATGGCTTCCACCTCGTCCAGGCGTGTGAAATCGGCGGCGAATGCGCACACGCGGTTCGCGCCGATCCCGTCGGCGGCGATCAGCCAGTCGGTCGCGGCTCGCGCCTCTTCGGCGGTGCGGCCGTGGACGAGGACGGTGGAGCCGCGCTCGGCGAGCTGTCGCGCCGTCTCGTAGCCGATGCCGGAGGTGGCGCCGGTGACCAGCACGGTCCGTCCGGACAGGGATGCAGAAGACATGATCAGTTCCTGGAGAAGGGCACGCGCCGATGCCCTCGCCGCGGGGCGAGAGCAGGCGACGTGCGAGGGGTGTGGGTACGTACGACCCGTCAGAGAGCGGGGCGTACGGGAAAAGAAGCGGCCGTCGTAGGCGGTCGCCCGTGAACGGTGCGTCAGCGCACCGGCGGGTGAGCAGCGCGCTCGGTCGGCGGCACCTGATTCGGTGGCCGGTCGTCATGGCGCAGATGGCTGTTCACATCGTCCATACAACTGGCTTGCGGGCACGGGCTCAAGAGCCCCGGACGGTCCTTGACGGGGCTCTGATGGGTCAGCCCAGACCGGGGATCGTGGAGACGAACAGGTCGATCAGCTTGATGCCGGCGAAGGGCAGCACGAGACCGCCGAGGCCGTAGACGGCGAGGTTGCGGCGCAGCAGGTCGTGCGCGGACGTTGGGGTGTAGCGCACGCCACGCAGGGCGAGCGGGATCAGCGTCACGATGATCAGGGCGTTGAAGATGATCGCCGAGGTGATCGCGGAGGTCGGGCTGTGCAGGCCCATGATGTTCAGGGCCTCGAGACCCGGATACGCGCCCGTGAACATCGCGGGGATGATCGCGAAGTACTTGGCGACGTCGTTGGTGATGGAGAAGGTGGTCAACGCCCCGCGGGTGATGAGCAGTTGTTTGCCGATCTGGACGATCTCGATGAGTTTCGTGGGGTTGGAGTCCAGGTCGACCATGTTCCCGGCCTCCTTGGCGGCGGAGGTGCCGGTGTTCATCGCGACGCCGACGTCGGCCTGAGCGAGGGCCGGAGCGTCGTTCGTACCGTCGCCGGTCATCGCGACGAGCTTGCCACCCGCCTGCTCCTGCTCGATGAGGGCGAGTTTGTCCTCCGGGGTGGCCTCGGCGAGGTAGTCGTCCACGCCGGCCTCCTGCGCGATCGCGCGTGCGGTCAGCGGGTTGTCGCCGGTGATCATGACCGTACGGATACCCATGCGGCGGAGCTCGGCGAACCGCTCCCGGATGCCGTCCTTGACCACGTCCTTGAGGTGAATGATGCCGAGGACGCGCGGCCCGTCCCAGTCGTGCACCGCCACAAGCAGGGGCGTGCCGCCGGAGGCGGCGATGGAGTCGGCGTACATGCCCGCCTCCGCCGGTACGGTTCCGCCGCGCATCTGCACCCAGTCGGTCACCGCGGACGCGGCGCCCTTGCGGATGTGGCACGCCGCGCCGTTGTCCCAGAAGAGGTCCACGCCCGACATCCGGGTCAGCGCGGAGAAGGATACGAACTGAGCATTGCTCAACTCGCCCTCCGCCGGCTCCCGCAGCCCGTACTTCCGCTTCGCCAGCACGACGACCGATCGGCCCTCCGGCGTCTCGTCAGCCAGCGAGGAGAGCTGAGCCGCATCCGCCAGGATCAGCTCGTCGATACCAGGCAGCGGCACGAATCCGGCGGCCTCGCGGTTGCCGAGTGTGATGGTGCCGGTCTTGTCGAGCAGGAGCGTGTTCACGTCACCGGCTGCCTCGACCGCGCGGCCGGACATCGCAAGCACATTGCGCTGGACGAGCCGATCCATCCCGGCGATGCCGATGGCCGAGAGCAGCGCCCCGATGGTGGTCGGGATCAGGGTGACAAGCAGGGCGACCAGCACGGTCGTCGACTGGGCGGCGTTCGCGTAGGCGGCCATCGGCTGGAGCCCCACGACCACCAGGACGAAGACGATGGTGAGCGCCGCCAGCAGGATGTTGAGGGCGATCTCGTTCGGGGTCTTCTGCCGGGACGCGCCCTCGACCAGGGCGATCATCCGGTCCAGAAAGGAATGGCCGGGGCGGGATGTGACCCGTACAACGATGCGGTCGGAGAGCACCGTCGTGCCGCCGGTGACACCGCTGCGGTCGCCGCCCGACTCCCGGATCACGGGGGCGGATTCACCGGTGACGGCGGACTCGTCGACCGCGGCGACGCCGTCGACGACATCGCCGTCCGCCGGGATCAGCTCGCCCGCCTCGACCAGGACGAAGTCGAAGAGGCACAGGTCGGTGGCGGCGACGGCTTCGGTCTCGGCACGGTTCAGGTCCATGCCGACGCGCCAGGCCCGCAGCCGCAGGGCGACCGTGTCCGTACGCGCCCGGCGCAGCGACTCCGCCTGCGCCTTGCCGCGGCCCTCGGCCACGGCCTCGGCGAGGTTGGCGAAGATCACCGTCAGCCAGAGCCAGACGCTGATCACCCATGTGAAGACGGACGGGTGGAACAGGGCGGAAAGGGTCGTCAGCGCCGATCCCGCCGCGACCACGAACAGCACAGGGTTTCTGGCCAGGGCCCGCGGGTGCAGTTTGCGGACGGCCTCCGGGAAGGACTTCAGCAGTTGTACGGGATCGAAGAGCCCGCCCTGTCGGGTGCGTCGTCGGGGCGGGCGGTTGCCCGGCCCGCTCTCCGGGTTCCGGCTTCGCGGAGCCGTCGGAGCCGTCGGAGCCTGCTGAGGGGCGGGGGGAAGCATCAATGAGACCTTCTGATGGGACCGGCCTTCGCCATGACGGGGCCGGGCGGGCCGACACAGGGGGAGCCGCTCGAGCCCTGTCGACGCCGAGGCTAAGGCGCCGACAGGGCCGTGTGCGGACGCGGCAGCGGGGGAGGCGCCGCCGCGTACCCGCCGCCGAAGACGCGGCCGGGGTAGGACCCCCGGGCTCTGTCATGCCACTGACGCCCGCGACCTTGAGCGGCCACCGGAAATCTAGAGGCCGCGATGACGTCAATTCGCTTATGCCCCACGGAATTTACGGTCCTCTGACAGCTCCCGGGGCTTGGCGTCAAGTGCACGTCAAGAATTGCTGAAGGGGCGTCAGGGAGACATCATTCCTCCTGGCGGGCACAGCCGTGCTCATTCAGTCGGCCACGGAGGGGTTGCGCTAGGTGTTCTGTCCACGGAGGTTGGTGACAGTGATCACGGCTGGGTGATCTTGAACGAGTGAGGGCCTTCCAGGTTCGGTGTGGATTGCGACATCGCCACCGAACGATCAGAAGGCCCTCATGCCCCACGGTAATGCACCCCTGACCGAGACCGGCCGCCTGCGTCTGGCCCGCTGCGTCGTCGAGCACGGCTGGCCTCTGCGCCGTGCCGCCGAACGCTTCCAGGTCTCGCCCACGACGGCTCGGCGGTGGGCTGGGCGTTACCGGGCCCAGGGCGAGGCCGGGATGGCCGACCGCTCCTCCCGGCCTCACCACAGTCCGCGCCGGACACCGACCCGTACCGAGCGGCGGATCATCAAGGTCCGCGTCCTGCGTCGCTGGGGACCGGCCCGCATCGCCTACCTCCTCGGACTGAACCCGGCGACCGTCCACCGCATCCTGACCCGCTACCGGCTGGCCCGCCTGACCCACCTGGACCGCGCGACCGGCCGCACGATCCGGCGCTACGAGCACGCCGCCCCCGGCGACCTGGTCCACGTCGACATCAAAAAACTCGGGAACATCCCTGACGGCGGCGGCCACAAGGTCCTCGGCCGGGCCGCCGGCCGCAAGAACCGGGCCGGCGCCGGCATGAGCTTCCTGCACAACGCGGTCGACGACCACTCCCGCCTGGCCTACAGCGAGATCCTCACCGACGAGAAGAAGGAAACCGCCGTCGGGTTCTGGCAGCGCGCGCACGCCTACTTCACGTCATGCGGTATCACCGTCCAGCGGGTCCTGACCGACAACGGCTCCTGCTACAAGTCGCATCTGTGGCGCAGCTCCCTTGCCGAGCAAGGGATTTCACACAAGCGCACCCGTCCCTACCGGCCACAGACGAACGGGAAGGTGGAGCGGTTCAACCGGACCCTGCTGGACGAGTGGGCCTACGCGAAGGCTTACCGGACCGAGACCGAGCGACGCGAGGCATACCCCGTCTGGCTCCACACCTACAATCACCACCGCGGACACACCGCGCTCAAGGGCCAGCCACCCGCCAGCCGCGTCCCCAACCTCACGGGTCAGTACAGCTAGGGCTTGGCGCCCGCTGGGTCAGCAACCCGTCAAGCCTGTGTCAAGGTCCGGCTCATCAGCGCCAGGGATCCGTCAAGGCTCGTGCCTTTCGCGGCCGGAATTGGTACCGGGGCGGACCCTTGCCTTGTCGGTTCTGGAGAAGGCGAGGTGGATCATGAGCTACCCGCTTCGTGACCGCATCGCGCTGGCCGCTGCGCTGGCCGGGCCCTTCCTGGCGGCCCTGGTGCTGGTGCCCTTCCGCACGAGTCTGTCGAACACGAACCTGGCCCTGATCCTGGTCGTCGTCGTGGTGGCGGTCTCCGCCAATGGGAACGGCTTCGCCGGCGCGCTCACGGCGCTGTCGTCCGCGGCATGGTTCGACTTCTTCCTCACGCAGCCGTACCAGCAGTTCACCATCGATGACTCCAAGGACATCGAGACGGCCGTCCTCCTGCTGGCCGTGGGCCTGGCCGTGTCGCAGCTGGCCGCCCGCGCGCGGCGCCTGCAGGTGATCACCGTGACCGACGCCGGTCATCTCGCCCGGATCCACGACACCGCGCAGCTCGTCCAGGCCACCGCCTCGCCCGATGCCGTGGTCGACCAGGTCAGGCGGCAGCTCGTCGACGTACTCCAGCTGCGCGGATGCCGATTCGGGTACGGCAGCCTGCTCGGGCGTCCGCCGCGCCTGGAGCAGGACGGAGCCGTGGTCGTGGGGCGCAGCCGGTGGGACATCGACCGGTTTGGCTGGCCGGAGGGCGAGATCGAACTGAGAGCCGTCGGCAGCGGCCACTACGGCGGACGGTTCATGCTCCGGCCCACCCCCGGAGTGGTCCCCCCGCTGCGGGCACGGCTGGTGGCGGTGACCCTCGCCGACCATGCCGGGGCCGCACTCGACACCGCGGGTCCGGTTCTCGACCGGTGATCGCCCGGTGTCTTCGCAGGTCGGACGGGTCGGCGTAAGAGAGCCGTCAAGAGGGTGCTCATAGCCGTAAGAGAGCCGTCAACGGCGCTCATGTCTGGCCGGAATCAGGCTTTCCTCTAGACGTCCGCAACATTCCGAACCTCTTTCAGGAGCTCTCGATGGCCGACCTGGCCTTCGTCGTCACCACGATCGCGGTTTTCGCGCTGGTGGCGTTCATCGCCAAGGGGGTGGCAAAGCTGTGACTGCCGAGAACATCGTCGGCCTGGTCGTGGCCGTCGCCCTGCTGGGTTACCTCGTCGTCGCCCTTGTGTACCCGGAGAGGTTCTGAGCACAGATATGAGCCCCTTCCTCGCCGGTATGCTCCAGCTGCTCGCGCTCGTCGCGGCGCTGGCGCTCGCGTACCGTCCGCTCGGCGACTACATGGCCCGCGTCTACTCCTCGACCAAGCATCTGCGCGTCGAGAAGTGGATCTACAAGGCCATCGGCGCCAACCCCAACGCCGAGATGCGCTGGCCCGCCTACCTGCGCGGCGTCCTCGCCTTCTCTGCGGTCAGCGTCCTGTTCCTGTACCTGCTGCAGCGGATCCAGGGCAGCCTGCCCGGCTCGCTCGGCTTCTCCTCGATCGACCCGGACCAGGCGTTCAACACCGCCGCGTCCTTCGTGTCGAACACCAACTGGCAGTCGTACTACGGCGAGCAGGCCATGGGCCACGTCGTACAGACCGGCGGCCTCGCGGTGCAGAACTTCGTCTCCGCCGCGGTGGGTATCGCGGTGGCGGTGGCTCTTGTACGGGGTTTTGCCCGATCCCGCACCGGTGAGCTCGGCAACTTCTGGGCCGACATGGTCCGCGGCACCGTCCGCATCCTGATCCCGCTCTCCGTGATCGGCGCGATCGTGCTGGTCGCGTGCGGCGCGATCCAGAACTTCGCCGGCATCCACGAGGTCGGCCAGTTCATGGGCGGCTCGCAGCAGTGGAACGGTGGCGCGGTCGCCTCCCAGGAGGCGATCAAGGAGATCGGCACCAACGGTGGCGGTTACTTCAACGCCAACTCGGCCCACCCGTTCGAGAACCCCAACGCCTTCTCGAACCTGTTCGAGATCTTCCTGATCCTGCTGATCCCGTTCGCGCTGACCCGCACCTTCGGCAAGATGGTCGGCTCGATCAAGCAGGGTTACGCGATCCTCGCCACCATGGTCACCATCTGGGTCGGCTTCGTGCTGCTCATGATGTGGACGGAGTTCGCACACCACGGTCCGGCTTTCGAGGTCGCGGGCGGCGCTCTGGAGGGCAAGGAGACCCGCTTCGGCATCGGCGCCTCGTCGATCTTCTCGATCTCCACGACGCTCACCTCGACCGGCGCGGTGGACTCTTTCCACTCGTCGAACACTGGTCTGGGCGGTGGCCTCAACCTGCTGGGTATGCAGCTGGGCGAGATCGCTCCCGGTGGGGTCGGCTCCGGCCTCTACGGCATGCTGATCATGGCGATCATCGCGGTGTTCATCGCGGGCCTGATGGTGGGCCGTACGCCCGAGTACCTGGGCAAGAAGATCGGCACCCGAGAGATCAAGCTGGCGGCCTGCTACATCCTCATCACCCCGGCGCTGGTGCTCTGCTTCACCGCCGCGGCGATGGCGCTGCCGACCCCGGTGAACTCGCTGACCAACTCCGGTGCGCACGGCTTCTCCGAGATCCTTTACGCGTACACCTCGGCCGGCAACAACAACGGCTCCGCCTTCGCGGGCCTGAACGCGGACACGCAGTGGTTCAACACCACCCTCGGTCTGGCGATGCTGCTCGGCCGGTTCCTGCCGATGGTGTTCGTCCTGGCGCTGGCCGGCTCGCTCGCCGAGCAGAAGCCCGTCCCGGAGACCGCGGGCACCCTGCGTACCAACAAGCCGCTCTTCACCGGGCTGCTGGTCGGCACGATCCTGATCATCACTGGTCTGACCTACTTCCCGGCCCTGGCGTTGGGTCCGCTCGCCGAGGGGCTGGCGTCATGACCACCAACGTAAAGAAGCATGAGGAGCCCGGCTCCATGTCCACTGCCACTCCGACCCGGGCACCGCACAGCGATGTGCCCACCGGTCACAAGCACGACGCCGCCCGCGTCGGCGGGGGGCTGTTCGACCCCAAGCAGCTGATCAAGTCCTTCCCGGATGCCGTCAAGAAGCTCGACCCGCGCGTCATGATCAAGTCTCCGGTCATGTTCGTCGTCCTGGTCGGCTCCGTGCTGACCACGATCTTCGCGTTCAAGGACCCGACGGACTGGTTCGGCTGGGCGATCGCCGCCTGGCTCTGGCTGACCACCATCTTCGCCAACCTGGCGGAGGCGGTGGCCGAGGGCCGCGGCAAGGCTCAGGCCGACACCCTGCGCAAGGCCAAGACCGACACGGTGGCGCGCCGCCTGGCCGGCAAGGTCGAGGAGCGGGTGCCTGGCACCGAGCTGCGCATCGGCGATCTGGTGGTCTGCGAGGCCGGCGACATCATTCCCGGCGACGGTGACGTCGTCGAGGGCGTCGCGAGCGTCGACGAGTCGGCCATCACCGGCGAGTCGGCTCCCGTCATCCGTGAGTCCGGCGGTGACCGGTCCGCGGTCACCGGCGGTACGAAGGTGCTGTCCGACCGGATCGTCATCAAGATCACGACGAAGCCCGGCGAGACCTTCATCGACCGGATGATCAACCTGGTCGAGGGCGCTGCCCGTCAGAAGACGCCCAACGAGATCGCGCTCAACATCCTGCTCGCGTCCCTCACCATCGTCTTCCTGCTCGCGGTCGTCACCCTGCAGCCCTTCGCGAAGTACGCGGGCGCCGAGCAGTCGCTGATCGTGCTGACCGCTCTGCTGGTCTGCCTGATCCCGACCACCATCGGCGCCCTCCTCTCCGCGATCGGCATCGCGGGTATGGACCGGCTGGTGCAGCGCAACGTACTGGCGATGTCCGGACGCGCGGTCGAGGCGGCGGGCGATGTGTCGACGCTGCTGCTCGACAAGACGGGCACCATCACCCTGGGCAACCGGCAGGCCGCCGAGTTCGTCCCGGTCAAGGGCGTCACGGAGGCCGAGCTGGCGGATGCCGCCCAGCTGTCCTCGCTCGCCGACGAGACGCCCGAGGGGCGCTCCATCGTCGTCCTGGCGAAGGAGAAGTACGGCCTGCGCGAGCGCCACCAGGGCGAGCTCTCGCAGGCCGAGTGGGTGCCCTTCACCGCCCAGACCCGTATGTCCGGCGTCGACCTCTCCGAGAACGGCGAGGCTCGCAAGGTCCGCAAGGGCGCGACCGGCTCGGTGCTCGCCTGGGTGAAGGAGCGCGGCGGTCAGGTTGCCGACGACGCCGACCAGGCCGCGAACAAGATCTCCGAAGCGGGCGGTACGCCGCTGCTGGTCGCGGTCGAGGACGACAAGGGCGCTCGCGCGCTCGGTGTCATCCACCTCAAGGACGTCGTCAAGGAGGGCATGCGCGAGCGGTTCGACGAGCTGCGCCGCATGGGCATCAAGACCGTCATGATCACGGGTGACAACCCGCTGACCGCCAAGGCGATCGCGGAAGAGGCGGGCGTCGACGACTTCCTCGCCGAGGCCACTCCCGAGGACAAGATGGCGCTGATCAAGCGCGAGCAGGCCGGTGGAAAGCTCGTCGCGATGACCGGCGACGGCACCAACGACGCACCCGCGCTCGCTCAGGCGGACGTCGGCGTGGCCATGAACACCGGTACCTCGGCCGCCAAGGAGGCCGGGAACATGGTGGACCTGGACTCCAACCCGACCAAGCTGATCGAGATCGTCGAGATCGGCAAGCAACTCCTCATCACCCGGGGAGCGTTGACGACCTTCTCGATCGCCAACGACGTCGCGAAGTACTTCGCGATCATCCCGGCGATGTTCGCGGTGGTCTACCCGGGCCTGGACAAGCTCAACATCATGAACCTGGCCAGCCCGGAGTCGGCGATCCTGTCCGCGGTCATCTTCAACGCGCTGATCATCATCGCGCTGGTGCCGCTCGCCCTGAAGGGCGTGCAGTACCGGCCGACCAGCGCCGACAAGATGCTCCGCCGCAACATCGGGATCTACGGCCTGGGCGGCCTGATCGCCCCGTTCATCGGCATCAAGCTCATCGACCTGCTCATCTCCCTCATCCCTGGAATCGGCTGATTCACGATGAACAACTCCGTAGGAAACACCGCCCGGTTGATGTGGGCGGGGCTGCGCGCCCTCCTTGTCCTGACCGTCATCTGCGGCGTCATCTACCCGCTCGCCGTCACCGGGGTGGCGCAGGCCCTGTTCAACGACAAGGCCAATGGCTCCGAGATCAAGTCCGGCGGTAAGGTGGTCGGTTCGGAGCTGATCGGCCAGCGCTACGACCTGCCGAAGAAGGATCCGAACGACGCGGAGGAGGCGGCGGTCCCGGACCTGAAGTGGTTCCAGCCGCGCCCGTCCAACGGCCTCGGCACCAACAGCGTGAACACCCAGTACTCGCTGATCCTGTCCGGCGCGACCAACCGGTCCGGCGACAACGGCGTCGGCGTGGACGGCCGCTGCCCGACCGACCCGAAGGACGCGGAGGACGGCACCCTCTGCAAGTGGGTCGTCGAGGCCAAGGCCGCCGTCGTCAAGGACAACTCGGTGCCCGGCTACCAGGTCAGGCCGTCGGACGTGCCGGCCGACGCCGTCACCTCCTCCGGCTCCGGCCTCGACCCGGACATCTCCCCGGAGTACGCCAAGCTCCAGATCCACCGCGTCGCGGAGAAGAACCACCTCTCCGTCGCCCAGGTCGAGAAGCTCGTCGCGGACAACACCGACGGCCGGATCCTCGGCTTCATGGGAGAGCCGACGGTGAACGTCCTCAAGCTCAACATCGCGCTCAAGGCACTCACCGGGAAGTGATCGTCTTACGCCGGCGGGCGGGAGTCCGGGGCCCGGGGAGTCTCCTCGGGCCTTCGGCTCCCTCCCCAGTCCATGACGACATGCTCCTCGCGCACAACAGAAAGGCGGCACACCGATGACCCGGGTGCTGGTGGTGGAGGACGAGCCCCAGCTCGTACGGGCTCTCGAGATCAATCTCAAGGCACGCAAGTACGAGGTGGACTCCGCGCCCGACGGAGGGACGGCCCTTCGGCTGGCCGCCTCGCGCCACCCGGACGTCGTACTGCTGGATCTCGGCCTGCCCGACATGGACGGCATCGACGTGATCAAGGGCCTTCGCGGCTGGAGCCGGGTGCCGATCCTCGTGGTCTCCGCCCGGCGGACCTCCGACGAGAAGGTCGTGGCGCTCGACGCCGGCGCCGACGACTACATCACCAAGCCGTTCAGCATGGACGAACTGCTGGCCCGGCTTCGGGCCGCATCCCGCCGGACGTCGCCTGTGGCACCTTCCGGCGATTCGGTGATGGTCGCCACCGAGGACTTCACCGTCGACCTGCCGGCGAAGAAGGTCACGCGGGGCGGGCGCGACGTCCGCCTCACCCCGACCGAGTGGCACCTGCTGGAAGTACTGATCCACCATCGCGGGCGGCTCGTCAGCCAGAAGCAGCTGCTGCAGGAGGTGTGGGGCCCCACGTACGGCACGCAGGCCAACTATCTGCGTGTCTACATGGCACAGCTGAGGCGCAAACTCGAACCAGACCCTTCGCATCCCCGGTATCTCATCACCGCCCCCGGCATGGGCTACCGCTTCGAGATGTGATGCTCTCCGCGGGCCGACAAGGCCGCTGTGAACGCGGACCTGTAAGTCAGACCCTCGACTGCAAAGATCGGAACCATGGGACGCGGCAAGCTCCGGATCTACCTCGGCGCGGCACCCGGCGTCGGCAAGACGTACGCGATGCTCTCCGAGGCGCACCGCCGGATCGAACGGGGCACCGACTGTGTGGTCGCGTTCGTGGAACACCACAACCGGCCCCGCACCGAAGTGATGCTGCACGGCCTCGAGCAGATTCAGCGCCGCGAGATCGAATACCGCGACACGGTCTTCACCGAGATGGACGTCGACGCGGTGCTGGAGCGCCGCCCGGCCGTCGCGCTCGTGGACGAACTAGCCCACACCAATGTGCCGGGCTCCCGCAACGCCAAGCGCTGGAAGGACGTGGAAGAGCTGCTCCAGGCCGGTATCGACGTTGTCTCCACGGTCAACATCCAGCACCTCGAATCGCTCGGTGACGTGGTGGAGTCGATCACGGGCGTACGGCAGCGGGAGACCGTCCCCGACGAAGTCGTACGCCGCGCCGACCAGATAGAGCTGGTCGACATGTCGCCCCAGGCGCTGCGCCGCCGCATGGCCCACGGCAACATCTACAAGCCGGACAAGGTCGACGCTGCCCTGTCCAACTACTTCCGGCCCGGCAACCTCACCGCGCTGCGCGAGCTGGCGCTGCTCTGGACGGCCGACCGGGTGGACGAATACCTGCAGGAGTACCGCACCGAGCACCGGGTCTCCAAGATCTGGGGCTCCCGGGAACGCATCGTTGTCGGGCTCACCGGCGGACCCGAGGGCCGCACTCTCATCCGCCGCGCCGCCCGCCTCGCCGAGAAGGGCGCCGGAGGCGAGGTGCTGGCGGTCTACATCGCCCGCAGCGACGGGCTGACCTCCGCATCGCCCAAGGAACTCGCCGTCCAGCGAACGCTGGTCGAGGACCTCGGCGGCACCTTCCACCACGTCATAGGGGAGGACGTACCGAACGCCCTGCTGGACTTCGCGCGCGGGGTGAACGCCACCCAGATCGTGCTCGGTGTCAGCCGCCGCAGGACATGGCAGTACGCCTTCGGCCCCGGCGTCAGCGCCACCGTCGCCCGCGAATCGGGACCCGACCTCGACGTCCACATCGTCACCCACGAAGAGGCGGCCAAGGGCCGGGGCCTGCCCGTGGCCCGTGGCGCCCGCCTCGGCCGCGCCCGGATCATCTGGGGCTGGCTCGTCGGCGTCATCGGCCCCGTTCTGCTGACCCTCCTGCTCGACGGCATCGCCCCCGACGTCGGCCTTGCCAACGACATGCTGCTGTTCCTGACGCTGACGGTGGCCACGGCGCTGATCGGCGGGCTCCTACCGGCACTGGCCTCCGTCGCCTGGGGTTCGCTGCTGCTGAACTACTACTTCACGCCTCCGCTGCACAAGCTCACCATCGCGGACCCCAAGAACATCGTTGCCATCGTGATCTTCATCGCGGTGGCCGTCTCGGTCGCCTCCGTCGTGGACCTGGCCGCCCGCCGCACCCATCAGGCCGCCCGGCTGCGCGCCGAGTCCGAGATCCTCTCCTTCCTCGCGGGCAACGTGCTGCGCGGCGAGTCGAGCCTGGAATCGCTCCTGGAGCAGGTCCGCGAGACCTTCAACATGGAATCTGTGGCCCTGCTGGAGCGCGAGAGCGATGTCGAACCGTGGACTTGCACCGGCAGCGTCGGGACGACCCGTCCGCTCGCGCGCCCTGAGGACGCGGACGTCGACATGCCCGTCGGCGACCACATGGCGCTCGCACTATCTGGCCGGGTCCTGCCCGCCGAGGACCGCCGCGTGCTCTCCGCCTTCGCCGCCCAGGCGGCCGTCGTACTCGACCGCCAGCGCCTGCTCGGTCAGGCCGCGCAAGCCCGCGAACTCGCCGAGGGCAACCGCATCCGCACCGCCCTGCTCGCCGCCGTCAGCCATGACCTGCGTACACCGCTGGCCGGCATCAAGGCCGCCGTGTCCTCCCTCAGGTCCGACGACGTGGAGTGGTCCGAGGAGGACCGCGCCGAGCTCCTGCAAGGCATCGAGGAAGGCTCGGACCGGCTCGACCACCTCGTCGGCAACCTCCTCGACATGTCCCGCCTCCAGACCGGCACCGTCACCCCGCTCATCCGCGAGATCGACATCGACGAAGTCGTCCCGATGGCGCTCGGCGGCGTACCGGAGGACAGCGTCGTCCTCGACATCCCGGAGGACCTGCCGATGGTCGCGGTCGACCCGGGCCTGCTGGAGCGCACGGTCGCCAACATCGTCGAGAACGCCGTCAAGTACGCCCCCGGCGGCGAGGCCGTGGTGGTGTCGGCCAGCGCGATCGCCGACCGCGTGGAAGTCCGGGTGACGGACCGCGGCCCCGGCGTCCCGGATGAGGCGAAGGACCGTATCTTCGCGCCTTTCCAGCGCTACGGCGACGCCCCGCGCGGCGCCGGAGTCGGCCTCGGGTTGGCAGTCGCACGCGGCTTCGCCGAGGCGATCGGCGGCACGCTGACGGCGGAGGACACCCCCGGCGGCGGCATGACCATGGTCCTCACGCTGCCCGCCGCGGCCGTCCGTGCGAGGGTCCGTCCCGACCTCTCGGCCAAAGCCACGTCCTGAGTGGTTCCGTCCACGGCCGGTGAGTTCACCGGCAACGACCTGCCGTTCGTCATCGCCTCAGCCGACGTGGACGCGGGGCCGCCTCGACCGGTCGGGTTCGGCCTCGCGCAGGACCTCGCGAGTGACCGGGGCGACCTCGCCCTGGCCGAAGAGGAAGAAGCGGAGGAAGTTGGCGAAGGGGTTGCCCTCGGTCCATTCGAAGTACATGTGCGGGCGCTGCCCTGTGGCATCGCGTACGTACAGGAGCAGTGCGGCCAGTGCGTTGGGGATGGAGGAGCTCTCCAGGGTCAGGATGCGGTAGCGGTCGTGCAGCACCTCACCGCGTACGTTCAGACCGGCCTCGAACTCCGAGGGGTCGAGGACGGTTACCTCGACGAAGATGAAGTCGTCCTGGGCCGGGACGTCGTTGTCGGCCCGGATCTGGTTGATCTTGTCGCGGTACTCGGCGACATCGCGGCGGTCGGGCTCATTGGCGATGAACCGGATCCGGCGGTTGGCGATGTCGCGCACGAAGCGCTCGGCCATGTTGTCCAGAGCGACGTGCGTGACGCGCAGCTCGAAGGCGCGGGCGAGCCGGGACATCAGCGAGAGGATGATGATGCCCGCGATGAAGCAGGCGCCGATCTTCACACCGTCGGGCCGCTCGATGACGTTGACCACGGTGGTGTAGAGGAAGACCGCCGAGATCACGGCGAAGCCGATGGTCCAGTTGCGCTGGCCGGCGCGGCGGGCGGCGATGGTCACCGCGATTGCCGCGGAGCAGATCAGCACGAGCACGCCGGTGGCGTAGGCGCCGCCCTGGGCGTCGACGTCGGCGTCGAAGATCCAGGTGACGAGGAACGCCACGAGGATGAAGACGATCACCATGGGGCGTACGGCGCGCGCCCAGTGCGGGGCCATCCCGTAGCGGGGCAGGTAGCGCGGCATCAGGTTCAGCAGCCCGGCCATGGCGGAGGCACCGGCGAACCACAGGATGGCGATGGTCGCGACGTCGTAGACGGTGCCGAACCCGCCTCCGAGGTATTCGTGCGCCAGAAATGCGAGCGCGCGCCCGTTGGCCTCGCCGCCCGGCTCGAAGTCCTTCTCCGGGATGAGCAGGGTGGTGATGAAGCTCGTGGCGATCAGGAACACGCTCATGATCAGCGCGGCGGTGGTGAGCAGCTTCTTCGTGCCGCGGATACGCCCTGCGGGCTTCTCCTCGGTGTCGCCGGCCTCGCCCTCGACGTGCGGCATGACTGCCACGCCGGTCTCGAAGCCGGACAGACCGAGCGCCAGCTTGGGAAAGACCAGCAGCGACACTCCGACCATGGCCACCACGTTTCCGTGCTCGGCGGTCAGGGCGCTGGACCAGTCGGTGACCACGTGCGGGGCGGTGGCGACGTGCCACAGGCCCACGACCACGACGACCACGTTGAGTGCCAGGTACACGCCGACCAGGACGACGGCTACGCCGATGGCCTCCAGGAAGCCCTTGAGGAACACTGCACCCAGCAGGGCGACCAGGACCAGCGTGACGACCAACTGCTGTCCGTGCAGCAGGCTGGGCACATGCGGATTCTCCACCAGGTGGGTGGAAGCGTCCGCCGCCGACAGGGTGATGGTGATCAGGAAGTCGGTGGCCGCGAAGCCGAGCAGGGTCAGAACGAACAGTTTGCCCTTCCAGAACGACAGCAGGCGCTCCAGCATTGCGATCGAGCCCTCGCCGTGCGGGCTCTCCTCGGCCACGCGCCGGTACACCGGCAGCGCGCCCGCCAGAGTCACGATCACCAGCACGATCGTGGCCACCGGCGACAACAGCCCGGCCGCGAGCGCGGCGATGCCCGGCTGATAGCCGAGCGTGGAGAAGTAGTCGACGCCGGTCAGGCACATCACCCGCCACCACCGCTGCCCCTTGTGCTCGGGCTGCGTCTTGGCCTGAGTTCCCTGCTGGTGCCTGGCCATGTCGGACAGGCCCTCCAGCATCCATGCGCGCAGGCGCCGCCGTGGGGTGGAAGCGGATTCGGAAGCCGCAGGGGTGGGGGTGGCCACCTGGTACTCCTGTCGTAAGCAAAAGGACAGCCGTCAATGGGAACGCCCGGTCAGCGTACGCAACGTGGCCGCAAGTGTTTCGGCTGGTCAGGTTAGCTCGCGCACGCGCGGTCCCCGGATCGGGCCCCACCGTACGAGCGGGGGCAGGCCGGTCCTCCCAGCAGCGCTGCCGACACCGGCGCTGTCAGCTTTTCCGGTCACGGCACTATGAACTGATAGGCCCCCTCGCTACCCTCCGCGCATGATTTCCACGGTTGTCTGGGGTACCGGCAATGTCGGACGTGCGGCCATCCGTGCTGTGGATGCCCACCCGGCACTGAAACTCGCGGCCGTACTCGTCCACAACTCCGACAAGGTCGGCCGCGACGCGGGCGAACTCGGCGGGCTCACCCATGAGTTGGGGGTCGCGGCCACCGACGGCATCGACGAGGTCCTGGCCGCCGGTCCTGGCGCGGTGGTGTACGCGGCGTCCGGCGACATCCGCCCCGACGACGCCCTCGCGGACATCCTCCGAGCGGTCCGGGCAGGAGCCGTTGTCGTCACCCCGGCGATGTACGGGCTCTACGACCAGCGCAACGCTCCGCCGGAGCTGAGGGAACCGTTGCTGGCCGCCGTGGCGGACGGCGGCGGCTCGCTGTTCGTCTCCGGTGTCGATCCCGGCTGGGGCAATGACGTACTGCCGTTGCTCATCAGCGGGCTCGGCTCCACCGTGGACGTCATCCGCTGCCAGGAGATCTTCGACTACTCCACGTACGAGCAGGAAGACTCGGTCCGGTACCTGGTCGGGATGGGCCAGCCCATGGACTACGAGCCGATGATGCTCGCGCCGAGCATCCCGACCATGGTGTGGGGCGGGCAGATACGGCTGATGGCGAGGGCCCTCGGCGTCGAACTCGACGACATCCGCGAGACCTTGGACCGCCGCGCGCTCGAGAACACCGTGAGCACCAGGACGATGGGGGAGTTCGCGGCAGGCACCCAGGGCGCGGTGCGGTTCGAGGTGCAGGGCATCGTCGAGGGCGAACCGCGCATCGTCATCGAGCACGTGACCCGTATCCACCCTTCCTGCGCACCGGACTGGCCGACGCCGCCCGACGGCGCCGGGGCGCACCGGGTGATCATCGAGGGCCGCCCGCGCATCGAGGTCACGATCGAGGCGACCGACGAGGGCGAGAACCGGTCCGCGGGAGGCAACGCCACCGCGGTCGGCCGGCTGGTGAGCGCCATCGACTGGCTCGTGGACGCCGAACCCGGACTGTACGACGCGCTCGACGTCCCGCTGCGCCCCGCAGTCGGCAAACTCGGAAGGAGACAACGATGAACATCGACATCCCCGAGGGCCAGGAGCCGATCGGGTACGTGTGGGGCGAGATGGTCCCCGGCATAGGGCAGGCCGCCGCGAACTTCTCGCTCTCGGTGTACGAGCACACGACCCTGGGGCTGCGGGAGTTCGAGGCCGCGCGGCTGCGGATCGCCCAGATCAACGGGTGCCTGTTCTGCCTCGACTGGCGGACCGACCGGGACGGACAGAAGGTCGAGGACGAGTTCGCGGACGCGGTGACCCAGTGGCGTACGACGGAGGCTTTCGACGACCGCACCCGGCTGGCCGCTGAGTACGCCGAGCGGTACGCCCTGGATCACCACGGCCTCGACGAGGAGTTCTGGACGCGGATGACCGCGCATTACAGCCAGCGGGAGATCGTGGAGCTGAGCATGAGCATCGGCTCCTGGCTGGCGTTCGGCCGGCTCAATCATGTGCTGGGTCTCGACGCGGTGTGCGTACTGCCCGGGCACTGAGGCCGCGAACTCGCCGTCACCAGGAAGTCGTTACAGGTCGTTGGCGATGATCGTCTCGATGTTCCGTTCGGCGAGTGCCGTGATGGTCACGAACGGGTTGACGCTGGTGTTGCCGGGGATCAGCGAGCCGTCGATGACGTAAAGGCCCTGATAGCCGTGGAGGCGCCCGTAGTTGTCGGTGGCCTTGTTCAGCACCGCGCCGCCGAGGGGGTGGTACGTGAGGTGGTCGCCCCAGATCTTGTAGATGCCGAACAGGTCGGTCCGGTAGATCGTCCCTTCCCTCGCGTTGATCTTGTCGAAGATCGTCTTGGCCATGTCGATGGACGGCTGCTTCCAGGCGGTCTGCCAGTTCAGGTCGACCTTCCCCGTCGCGGGATTCCAGGAGAACTGGGCGCGGTTCGGGTTCTTGGTGATCGACAGATAGAACGAGGCGTAGGTCTCGATCCCGGTCGGCAGCGGCGCGATCTCGGCGAAGGCGCCGCCGGCGGCCCAGTTGTCGATGCCGGAACAGGGGATGGACGACTGGAGCTTGCCGGTCGGATCCCACAGGTGGTTGGCGCGGCCGCACATGACGTTGCCGTTGTCGCCCCAGCCCTTGCCGATCTCGCTGTTCAGGTTCGGCAGTAAGCCGGTGGCCTTCAGCTTGGTGAGCAGCTTGCTCGTGCCGACACTGCCGGCGGCGAAGAACACCGTGTCCGCGGTCACGGTCTTGGTGGCCGTGGTGTCTCCGGTGGTGTTGATCTCCTCGATGACGACCGTGTAGCCGCCGCCGGCGGCGGGAGCGACCGAAGTGACCTTGTGCAGCGGCGAGACGGTGACTCTGCCGGTCGCTCTGGCCTGGGCGAGATAGGTCTTCTCCAGCGACTTCTTGCCGTAGTTGTTGCCGTACAGGATCTCGCCGATCAGCGCTGATTTGGGGACGGTCCCGGCGGCCTCCTGCTTCATGTAGTCCCAGTCGTACACGTCGGGCACGAAGACGAACGGGAAGCCCGAACGCTGGGCGTGCTTACGGCCCACCCGGGCGTACTGGTAGCACTCGGCGGTCTCGAACCAGGCAGGGTCGACGACGCTGACCCCGAGCCCGGCGTTGGCGCGCGGGTAGTAGGTGCCGTACATCTCGTCGGGGTTCACCGAGGGCAGGACGGCGCCGAAGTTCTCGCGCCTGGGCGTTACCGCCATACCGCCGTTGACCAGCGAGCCGCCACCGACGCCGCGGCCCTGGTAGACGGTGATGCCGCCCATCTCCTCGGCGTCCAGGATCCCGGTGTAGCGGGGGATGTCCTTGTCGAGCGGGAAGCCGAGGAAGTTGCTGATGGGTTGTTTCGTTTTGGTGCGGAGCCAGTATGACCGTTTATCAGGTTTGGTCGTGTTGGCGAAGATCTTGCCGTCGGAACCCGGGCTGTCCCAGGACATCCCCATCTCGACCATGTGCACGTCGAGGCCGCCTTGGGCGAGCCGCAGAGCGGCGACGGACCCGCCGTATCCGGTACCGATCACGAGGACGGGGACGTGGGCTCCGGTGTCGATCGTGGCGGCCGTGGAGGCGGCCCGCGCCGGGGCTGCGGTGGCGTGACCAGCGAGGACTACGGCGCCCAGAATAGAACCGGTTCCAGCGATGAAACGGCGGCGCGAAACGTCGCTGGAACCCGTACGATGCACGGTAGTTTCACTCATGTGATGTTCCTCACTCTTTGACGAATGGGAACACGTTCTACTGCTGCCTGTGCATGAAGTCACTACATACCTTGAGGTAACTTGTGCTCGATCATGCAGATCGAGGGCCGCTCGCGACGCCGGGCAGGGTCATCGGCGGTGGCGCGGGGCGGACAGTGCGGCGATGAAGTCGTCCAGGGCCGCGAGGTTATGGGCGCTGACGACGGCGTCGCAGTAGGGCAGTGCTGCAGCCATGCCGGCCACGAGCGGCCGGTAGCGCGGACTTGCCGTGCGCGGGTTGACCCATACGACGCGGTAGGCGACCCGGGACAGCCGCGCCATGTGGGTGGCGAGGTCGGCGGGCGCGCCGGTGTCCCAGCCGTCGGAGATGATGGCGACCACGGCACCGTGCGCCATGCCGCGCCGGCCGAACCGCTCGTTGAACTCCGCCAGGCACTCGGCAATCCGGGTGCCCCCGGACCAGTCCGGGGCCGCCCGTCCGGCCCGTGTCAGGGCGTCGTCCGGCCCGGCCCGCCTCAGGGCGGGCGTGAGGCGTGTGAGCCGGGTGGCGAAAGTGAAGACCTCGGCGCGGGCGGCGCGGGCGGCACAGTAGAGCAGTTGCAGCATCGCACGGGCATAGGGCTCCATCGATCCGGAGATGTCGCAGAGCACGATGAGGTCGCGGGGGCGGGCGCGGGGCTCGAAGCGGAGTAGCCGCAACGGGTATCCGCCGGTGCGCCGACTGACGGAGAGGGTGCGGCGCACATCGATGCGAGCACCGTGGTGCGCGGTGCGGCGCCGGCGGGACGGCCGGGTCGGGGTGCGAAGCACAAGGGTGCGCATCACCTCGGAGAGCCGGGCCAGTTCCTCGGCGGACAGACCCGCGAAGTCGCGGTTGGCGAGACGGTCGAGCGGACTGGCGGCGAGGGGTACGGGAGCCTCCCGCGGCTGTGCGTCGGCTTCCGGGCCGTGTCCGTCCCCCGTGGCCTTCCGCGCGCCGGGGACGCGGCCGGGCACGGAGTCCGGGAGCGATCGGGCCGGGTCGCCGGGCTGCCCGCGCTGTGCTCCGCTGCGGTCGGCCGGGCCGCCGAAGACCTCGCGGAAGACCGCGTCGAACGGCTCGATCTGCTCGCGGTCGGACACCAGGGTGGCGAGCGCGCACTGCCGCAGCTCGCGCGTTGTCGAAGGTGCCAGCAGGGTGAGCGCCCGAGCGAAGCTCCGGGTACGGTCGGGGCCCACCGCGATCCCCGCGTTGTGCAGGGCGGCGGTGAACGAGGCTGCCAGTTCCGGCAGGTCAGGCATCGGAGCCCGCCTCCGCGTCGATCAGCTCCGCCAGTCCGGCCCGGCGCACGGCCTCCAGGTCCTCGGCGTACTTGAGTACCGCCCCCAGGGTGCGGTCGGCGGCGTCGGCGTCGAGAACGGAGAGCCCCAGCGCGTGCAGCGCGCCTGCCCAGTCGATCGCCTCGGCGATGCCGGGTGGCTTGGTGAGCTCCTGCCGAGCACGCAGGCGCGCCACTCCGCGCGCCACGCGCGCGGCCAGCCACTCGGCCGACTCAGGCACTCGTCTGCGGATGATCGCGGCAACTCGTGCGGTGTCCGGGTAGTCGATCCAGTGGTAGAGGCAGCGGCGCTTGAGCGCGTCGTGCAGATCCCGGGTGCGGTTGGAGGTCAGTACCGCCACCGGCGGCACCGCAGCCGTGCGGGTGCCGAGTTCGGGGATCGTGACCGCGGCATCGGCGAGCAGCTCCAGCAGGAACGCCTCGAATTCGTCATCGGCGCGGTCCACTTCGTCGATGAGCAGCACCGCCGGCCGCGGTCCCGGGTGGCAGATCGCGGCGAGCAGCGGCCGTGGCAGCAGGTAGTCCTCGGAGAACAGGTCGGCGTCCCGCAGGGGCTCCCCGCGGGACTCGGCCAGCCGGATGGCCAGTAGTTGCCGCGGATAGTTCCACTCATAGAGGGCCTCGGCCGAGGACAGTCCCTCGTAGCACTGCAGCCGGATCAGCGGGGTGTCGAGTACGGCGGCGAGCGCGCGGGCCGCTTCGGTCTTCCCGACGCCGGGCTCGCCCTCCAGCAGGATCGGCTGCCGCATGCGCACGGCCAGCAGCAGCGCCGTGGCCAGGGCGTCGTCGGCCAGGTAGCCGACGGAGTCCAGACGCGAACGCAGGGCGGGGACATCGGGGACGAGGGGGTCGACGTCAGGCATGCGCGTAACGGGAGGGGTCGTCGGCGAAGGCGTGCCGGCACTCCGGTCCGCAGAAGTACACCCTGCTGCCGGCCCGGTCCAGTGAGAGCGTGGCGGGCGTGATCGCCACACTCATGCCGCACACGGGATCCACGTCTTCGGCCACGGCGTGCGGCGGGGTGGAGTCGGCTCCCGGGCGCACGGCTCGGGCCGCCTGCGGCCGCAACGCGATGATCTCGGCGTACACCGACAGCGCGACCTCCGGCGGGGTCCGCGCGCCGATGTCCAGGCCGGCCGGGGTGTGGACGCACGCGCGTTGTTCCTCGGTGAGATCCAGCCCGGTGAGCACCGCCGTGCCGCGCTTCGGACTCGCCACCAGCCCGATGTACGGGATCCCGGCGCGTGCGGCCTCGGTCAGCACGGTCTCCTCGTCGCGGCCGTGCGTGGCGATGACAACGACGTCCAGATCGGGCGGCAGCGGCTCCCCGGGCGAGGCCGGCCGGGTGTCGAGGCCGAGCGCACGACCGACGTCGAGCAGAGCGCGGGCGATGGGGGCGTGTCCGTAGACGTACGCCAGCGTCGGGGGGAGGTTGGCCTCCAGGAAGATGTCGAGCGTCCCGCCCGACAGGCAGGGATTGGCCACCGTGACCAGGCCTTCGCCCGGCTCCAGCGCGCCTTCGATCCCGGTGTCCGCGGCGGGCGTGATCCGCAGCAGCAGCGACTCGCCGGTCTCCAGCACCCGCAGGCCCTGCAGTTGCACCGTCGTTTCGGCGCATGTGCCGCCCACGAAGCCCTCGACGGTGCCGTCGGGCAGCACCAGCGCGCTGTCCCCGGGCTTGGCGCTCGTGGGCCGCTCCGCGTGGACGACGGTGGCCAGGACGAACGGGGTCCGGCCGTGCCGGAGCACGTCCGCCCGGGTCAGCAGTTCGGTGTTCGTCATCGCGGTGGCCTCAGGTGATCGCCAGGTCGGTGCGCAGCGGCCGGCCCTGGGCGGCCCGCCACACCGCGGCGGGCGTCAGCGGCATGTCGACATGGCGTACGCCGAGCGGCTTCAGCGCGTCGACCACGGCGTTGACCACCGCGGGGGGCGAGCCCACCGTGGCGGACTCGCCGACGCCCTTGGCGCCGATGGGGTGGTGCGGCGAGGGGGTGACGGTCTCGCCGAGCTCCCAGGACGGGCACTCGACCGAGGTGGGCAGGAGATAGTCCATGAACGACCCGCCGAGGCAGTTGCCGTCCTCGTCGAAGGCGATCACCTGCATGAGCGCCATGCCGACGCCGTCGGCGAGTCCGCCGTGCACCTGACCCTCGACGATCATGGGGTTGATCCGGTTGCCGCAGTCGTCCACGGCGATGAACCGGCGGACCTTCACCTGGCCGGTGTCCGCGTCCACGTCGGTGACGCAGATGTATGCGCCGAAGGGGAAGGTGAGGTTCGGCGGGTTGTAGACGCAGGTCGCGTCCAACTGGCCCTCGACACCCTCGGGCAGCTCCAGGTTGGAGTGCGCCGCGAGGGCGATCTCGGCCATGGTCTTTCCCTTGTCGGGGTCTCCTGTGACGAACCAGCGGCCCTTTTCCCATTCCAGGTCGTCCGGGTTCACTTCGAGCATCGCCGAGGCGACGATCTTCGCGCGCTCGCGCACCTTGCGGGAGACCATCGCCGCCGCCGCTCCGGACACCGGTGTCGAGCGGGAGCCATAGGTGCCGAGCCCGAACGGGGTCTGGTCGGTGTCGCCGTGCACCACCTCGATGTCCTCGGGCGGGATGCCCAGCTCCTCGGCGACGATCTGGGCGAAGGTCGTCTCGTGGCCCTGGCCCTGGGACTGCACGGAGATCCGCAGCACCGCCTTGCCGGTCGGATGAACGCGCAGTTCGGCACCGTCGGCCATGCCCAGCCCGAGGATGTCCATGTGCTTGCGCGGGCCGGCGCCGACGGCCTCGGTGAAGAAGCTGACCCCGATGCCCATCAGCTCGCCGCGCTCGCGCTTCTCGGCCTGCTCCCTGCGCAGGTCGTCGTAGTGCGCGATGTCCATCGCCAGCCGCAGGGTCTTCGGGTAGTCGCCGGAGTCGTACTCCCACCCCGTCTGCGTCTTGTACGGGAACTGCCCGGGTCGCAGCAGGTTGCGCATCCGCAGTTCGGCCGGGTCCGAGCCGAGCTTGTCCGCGAGCAGGTCGACCATCCGCTCGACCAGGTACACGGCCTCGGTGACGCGGAACGAGCAGGCGTAGGCGACACCGCCGGGCGCCTTGTTGGTGTAGACACCCGTCACGGTGCAGTGCGCGGCGGCCAGGTCGTACGAGCCGGTGAAGACGCCGAAGAAGCCGGCGGGGAAGTTGGACGGCTGCGCGGTTGCGTTGAAGGCGCCGTGGTCGGCGATCACATGGACCCGAAGGGCCTGGATCTTCCCGTCCTTCGTCGCCGCGATCTCCCCGTGCATGTGGTAGTCGCGGGCGAAGGAGGTACTCATCAGGTTCTCCGAGCGGTCCTCCACCCACTTGACCGGCTTGCCGGTGACGATCGAACCGACGACCGCGCACACGTAACCGGGGTAGATGCCGACCTTGTTGCCGAAGCCGCCCCCGATGTCCGGGGAGATGATCCGGATCTTGTGCTCCGGGATGCCGGCCACCATGGCGTAGAGCGTGCGGTGTGCGTGCGGGGCCTGGGTGGTGGACCACACCGTCAGCTTTCCGGTGATGGCGTCCATGTCCGCCACGGTGCCGCAGGTCTCCAGCGGCGCCGGGTGCACCCGCGGGTACAGCATGTCCTGCTCCATCACGACGTCGGCGGCTGCAAAGACCTCGTCGGTGCGCTCCTTGTCGCCCGCCGCCCAGTCGAAGATGTGGTTGTCGGTCTGCTGGTCCTTGTCGTCGCGGATCACCGGCGCGTCCGGGTCGAGCGCCCGGCGGGCGTCGACGAGCGGCGGCAGCGGTTCGTATTCCACGTCGATCAGTTCGAGGGCGTCCCGGGCGGCGTAATGGTCCTCGGCGACGACGAAGGCGACCTCCTGCCCCTGGAAGCGCACCTTGTCGGTGGCGAGCACCGCCTGAGTGTCGTACGAGAGCGTGGGCATCCAGGCCAGCCCGAGACCGGCCAGGGTCTCCCCGGTGATCACGGCCTTGACCCTCGGGTGCGCCTCGGCGGCGCTGGTGTCGACGGACACGATCCGGGCGTGCGCCAGCGGGCTGCGCAGGACCGCGCCGTGCAGCATCCCGGGCAGCCGGACGTCGTCGACGTAGGTCCCGTGGCCGCGCACGAATCGCGCATCCTCCTTGCGGGGCATCCGCCCGAAGCCGACCGGCCGTTCCTCGGTGGTCGTCATGCCCGCACCTCCTCGCGGCCGGGCGCCGGCTCGGTGCCCGCGTCGGCGGTCTGCCCCCCGCTGCCGTGCTCGGCGGCCCAGCGGATGGAGCGCACGATGTTCTCGTAACCGGTGCAGCGGCACACTTGCCCGGAGATGGCCTTGCGGATGTCCTCCTCGGACGGATCCGCGTTGTGGTCGAGCAGCCAGCGGGCGGTCATCATCATCCCTGGCGTGCAGAAGCCGCACTGCAGCCCGTGGCAGGCGACGAATCCCTGCTGCACCGGGTCGAGTTCGGCCCCGTGCGCCAAATCCTCGACGGTTCGCACCTCGTGGCCGTCGGCCATCACCGCGAGCACGGTGCAGGACTTCACCGGCGTCCCGTCCAACCAGACGGCGCAGACCCCGCAGTTGGAGGTGTCGCAGCCCCAGTGGGTGCCGGTGAGCCCGAGTTCGTCGCGCAGGAAGTGCACGAGCAGCAGCCTGGGCTCCACGTCCCTCGTGTGCTGCTCGCCGTTCACGGTCACGGTGATCCGCATGTCACGCCTCCTGCCCCTTGGCGCGTGCGGCGGCGGTCCGCAGCGCTCGCGCAGTGAGCTCCTCGGCCAGATGCCGCTTGTAGTCGACCGGGCCGCGCTGGTCGGCTGTCGGCCTGCACTCCTGCGAGGCGATCCTGCCCGCCTCGGCGAAGCCCTCGTCGTCCGGCCGTCCGCCGCGCAGAAAGTCCTCGGCCCGTTCGGCCACGAACCGTGGGGCACCCACTGCCGTCAGCCCGATCCCGGCCTCGGTGATGACCCCGTCGGAGATCTCCAGCACCGCTCCTGCGGCGACGACCGCCCAGTCGCCTACCCGGCGCTCGACCTTGCGGTAGGCGCTGGCGTGCGAACGGATGGGCACTCTGATTTCCACCAGAAGCTCCGCTTCGTCCAGCGCGGTCTCGTACGGCCCGAGGAAGAACTCCCTGATCCCGATGGTGCGCCTGCCGCCGGGGCCCTGGGCGACAAGGGTCGCCCGCAATGCCGAGAACGCCGCGGACAGGTCCTCCGACGGATCGGCCTGGCACAGTGAGCCGCCCACGGTGCCGCGGTTGCGTACGAGCGGATCGGCGATGACCCGTTCCGCGTCCCGCAGGATGGGGAAGTGCTCGCCGACGACCGGCGAGGCGAGCAGCTCTGCGTGGCGGACCATCGCTCCGACGGACAATTCGTGCCCGTCCACCCGGATCAACGCCAGCTCGCTGAGGCCGTTGATATCGATCAGGGCTTCGGGCTGGGCCAGCCGCAGCTTCATCATCGGCAGCAGGCTGTGTCCGCCCGCCACCACCCGAGCCTCGGGGCCGTAGCGTGTGAGCAGCTCGATTGCCTGCTCGATGCTGGTTGCCGCCTCGTACTGGAATGCAGCTGGAACTTGCATCGGGCCCTCCTGGATTGTGCCCGCTGTGCAGTGATGCTGCGCTCTTCCTCACCGCCTATGCAATGGGTCGATAAGTATTCACTTATCCCTCTAAATGCGGGAAAATCGGATGGTGACCGTCACACAGCTCAGCACCTTCGTGCTGGTTGCCCGGCTCGGTTCGGTGGGCGCCGCCGCGCGGACTCTGAACGTGAGCGAGTCAGCGGTGTCGCAGGCGCTCACCGCGCTGCGCACCCACTTCGGCGATCCGCTCATTCGGCGTACCGGCGGTGGCGGGATGCGTCTGACGCCCGCGGGGGCGCGGCTGCTGCCGGTCGCGTCGCGGATGGTCGCGCTGAGCGCGGACGCCGAGGCGGCAGTGCGGGCGGCGCGGGGTGCGCCCGACGAGCTGCGGGTCGTCGCCACGAGCACGCTGGCCGAGTTCGTGCTCCCGTCGCTCGTCGAGGCCTTCGACGGCCGCTCGGGGCGCAGGACCGAGACCTCGTTCGGGGTGGCCGCCGGCAACGAGGTACGCGTGCTGGTGGAGAACCGGCTGGCCGACGTCGCGCTCGGGCCGCATCTTGGCGCCGTCCGCAGGGGCGAACTGCTCAGCGAGCCGCTGTTCCGTACCCAGCTGGTCGTGGTGACCGGAGCCAGGTCGCCGCGGCCGCCCGGTCCGCCGCCGCAGTGGTCATGGCTGGTCGATTCCTCCGGAACCGATCCGGACGCGGACTCCGGGCGGTTGCTGCGCCGGCTCGGTGTGGCCGAGGGGCACGTGTGGGTGTTCCCCAACCAGGCCGCGACCTGGGCGGCCGCCGCCGAAGGCACGGGGGTGGCGCCGGCGGTGGCCCATCTGGTGTCGCCCCGCATCCGGCGTGACGAGCTGCGCATTCTGGAGACCCCAGCCACGCCGTGGGACGCCACGTGGCATGCCACTGTCCTTCAGCCCGAGCACCGTTCCCCGGCCACCGACGCGTTCCTGCACTTCCTGCACACCCCCGCAGCGACCCGCATCATGCGCGCGCCCGGCGCGGGCGTCCCGCCCTCCCAGTTCCGGCCGCCGGTGTACGTCACGCTCTGGGGCGGATGAGAGAGGAATCAGCGCGGGGGACGTTCCTGGCCCGCGCGCCGCGGCCGGCCCAAACGCCGTCGTTACCGACTCACGCTCCCAGGAAGCGATCGCGGCAGCCCGAACCATGGGAGCACGCTGTTGTCGAACCGCGTGAAGGCGCAGATCCGGTCGCCGGTGAGGGTGAGGACGAAGAAGCCGGTTCCATGGCGGATGCCGGTGGAGGCGCGGAGGTACGCCCCGAACGCCGGCTGGCCATTGGCGCGCGTCGGCACGAGGTCGACCCTCCTGCCCGAGCGGAAGATGCCGCCGAAGAGACGGGCCACGACGTCGCGGCCCTCGTATTCGAGGGGAATCGGTGGCATGGAGACGAAGACGTCGTCGGTGAGCAAGGCGATAAGCGCCTCCAGATCCCCGGACTCGTAGGCGCGGACGAACTCTGCCACGAGCGCCTGCTCGGAGTCCCCGTCGGGGGCGGGAGCCGGTTCGCGTTCGTCGGTCGGCGGCTTCCTGCGCAGCCGGAAGTTCACCGTCGTCACGAGCGCCTGAACGCTCAAGGGCCCTGCCGTACACAGCGCAGGGCCCCTGATGGGGACGACCGTCACGGCGTGACGGGGACGTTGGTCAGGCCGCTCACCGCCCGGGTCACGGTGTTCGAGGCGTAGACGACATTGGGCCTGCCGGAACACCTCGACGTGGACGTGATCTTGATGGCGTACTCGCCGACGCCGCCGAGGTCCGAGGAGTTGCCCCGCCACACCGTTCCACAGCCGTTGGGGAACGACGGCGACGTGCCGGGGTTGTGCGTCTCGTAACCGTTGGCGAAGGTGCCGGGCGAGGTGAACGTCCCGGTGTTGTTCTCGATCAGATAGTCGACGCCCTTCACGTCGACCCATGAGTCCGCGGAGTTCTGGCCGGTGATGCCGCGTCCGTCGAAGGTGTTGCCCCGGACGATCCCGCCGAGGGTGCCCTCCTTGATGTCGATCCCCTCGGCGGCGACGTACGGGCCGATCCGGTTGTTCTCCACGAGGACACGGTCCGAGCGGTCCACGCCGCCGGAGTTGCCGTGGCAGGACCAGTTGGAATTGGCCGACCCGAGGTAGACGCCCTCGCCGTATCCGGGCTGCACCAGTCCGGTGAACTCGATGGCCGAGTTACGGATCACCCCGTCCGCGGAGGAGCGGCGGAAGTGCACTGCCTCCTCGTCCACGTGGTGCACAGCCAGCCCGTCCACCGTGACATGGTGCGAATTGTCGAGGACCACACCCTTCTTGGAGTCCTTCACGGTGAATCCGGTGAGCTTCCAGTGCGGCGCTCCGTACAGCCACAGCCCGTAGCCGGGGTCCCAGCCGGCCGTCGGCACCGGGCAGGACGGGGGGTCGCCGGACGGGCCGTCGTTGACGAGTACGGCGGTGCGCGGACCGGTGAGGGTGATCGGCAGGGTGGCCGTGCCGGGCCGCCGGGTCGCGAAGGCCCCGCGGTACTCGCCCGGAGCCAGCCGGATGGTCTGCCCCGGCGCGGCGGCGGCGAGGGCGCTCGTCAGCTGGGCGGACGTCGACACGTCGATCACAGGGCGCGGGGTCGGGGTGGGACTCGGCGTCGGCGTCGGCGTAGGACTCGGCGTACCGCCGGTGACGGACTTCAGGAAGAGCGAGGATCCGCTGTCCGTGCGGGTGGCGTCGACACCGTGGCCGCCCGAGTAGTCGAGTTGCTCCCGGCCCGCCCAGTCGGCGATCGGCGTGCCGCCCACGTCCAGGTGCCGCCAGGCCGTACCGCTCCAGCCGAACTGGTAGACGCGCTTCCTGTCCGCGTAGTACGGGGTGTACGCGGCTCCCGCGCTGACCTGCTTGATCATGGTGTTGTTGAAGAAGACGTTGCGGGGGCCGGAGGAGCCGGACCACTTGACCGCCTTCTTGCCCGCGCCCCACCAGATGGGGAACCAGGTGGAGTCGTCGGGTCCGTCTCCGCCCTCCTCCCCGCAGTTCGACCGGCAGTTGGCCGAGCGGTGCTCGTACGGCACGGTCACGGTGTTGAGCTCGAAGAGGTTGTTGCGTTCCCACCCGCCGTGCAGGTTGAGGTCGGAGTCGAAGTCGTTGCCGATGACGACGTTTCCGGACGCCGACCACTGGAAGGTGAAGTGCCGGAGATTGCGGGACGTGTTGCCCGCATAGAGGGAGTCCCAGACCCGGGAGCCGCGGAAGTAGCCGTTGCCGCCCTTGCCCTTGTTCCACGATCCGTCGAGCTGGTTGTCGACGATCTGCAGGTGGTACGCCTCCTCGGTGACGATCGGGTGGGAGCCCGTCATCTCCGTCCTGATGCCCCGGACCCAGGAGTTCGCGGCCCACTTGAAGACGATCCCGTGCATTTCCAGGGACGGCTCCATGTTGCCGTAGTTGAGCTTCGCCTCCTCCGGGTCCAGGCCCGGTATCTCCTGTGTGAGCGCGAAGTTCTCGAAGCCGACGCCGAGCACGGGGTCGACCAGAGGCGCGACTTTGGAGTCGTACACGGCGCCGTTGATCGCCGCGGATCCGTCCGAGGTGGAGCTGACCGGAACGTCGTACTCCAACGGCTTGTCCAGCGTCAGGGTGCGGTTCGCGGTGTCCACCGCGGCGACGGTGAAGATCTGCTGCCGCATATGGATGTTCTGCAGGGTGCCGTCGCCGGGCTTGATGCCCTGCTGGGCGTAGAACTTGAGGGAGTTGGCACCGCGGATGTTGACCAGCCCGCCGACGGCGACGTTACTCAGCGAGCCGCTGGTGGCCAGGTGGACGACGGTGTCACCGGCGCGGGCGGCGAAGGCCGTGTCGCCGGTTCTGCCGCGCAGCTTGAGGCCTGACTTCCAGTGCACGTTGACCGTGCCCTCGAAGAGATCCTTGCGGTTGGCGGGCGCCGCCGCGTACTCGGAGGCGTAACTGGAATGCACGCCACGCGACTGCACCCGGAACAGCCCGCGCCCCGGCCAGATCCAGCCGCCCTTGGCGGAGCCGGAGGTCATACCGTCCTCGTCCCAGTCCGAGCCGTCCGGAGTGAGGGCGTCGTAGCGGGTGTTGGCGTCGGGCCGGAAGACGATCCGGGTGCCGCGCGCGCCGCTGCCCGCGCCGCTGCCCGCACCGCGCAGCGTCAGATAGTCGGCGTCCACCGCGATCTGGCGCGACACACGCAGCGTGCCCGCAGGCATCCTGATCAAAGAGAGCTTGGTGTATCCGGCGGCGGGGGAGCAGGCGGTGCGGATGTGGTCGATCGCCGACTGGAGGCCGGCCGAGTCGTCGGCGCTGTCGTTGGGCTTCACGCCGTACTGGGTGGCCAGTTCGGCCTCGGTGATCTGGCAGGCGGGTGCGGGGTTGGTCTGTGCGGGACCCGGCAGGTTCTCGCCGCCCCGGTAGCCGGCCCTGGACCAGTCGTGCAGACCGGCGATCGGTGCCCGGCGGTTGGCCTTGGACAGATCCAGCGGGCTGAACGCGGCAGCGGTCTGCTTCGGGGCATCGGCGACCGCGGATACAGCGCCTTGGGCGCCGATCGTCGCAACTGTGCCTAATAGTAAGGCTGTTGCGCTGCCGAGTGCGACGGCGGTTCTGGTGCTCGCGGACAAGACGGACCTCCTGATCGCGGGGGAGACGTCGTCCACATATGTGGACGCAATCCGTGTCCGTGATTGTCGTGCACCTTGGGGATTCCTTCCAGACCCTGCGGTACATCAAGTGAGGAAAGTTTCCTCTTGCTCGATTTTGTGTCCGTCGTCGGCCGGCTTCTGCTCGGCCGATGCCTCACTGAGCACCGGCCTCCTGGTTCCCAGGGGAGCTCCCCGAATCCGATTCGGCTGACTTCTCGCCGTGCCGGGCCTCGACCGCGCGGCGGTAGTCGGCGCCGCCGCGTACGGCGGGCTCAGCTGCTCTGGGCTGCTGTGAGAATCAGGTGGGCGATGGCGTCGGGGTGGGTGATGATCGACAGGTGGTCGGCGGGGAGTTCGATGGTTCGGGCTCGCATGCGGGTGGCCAGGAAGCGTTGGAGGCCGGGGTCTGTTGTCCGGCCCTGGCTGGAGATCGCGTACCAGGTCGGCTTGTGGCGCCAGGCCGCCGTCGTGGTCGTCGAGGTGGGGAAGAGTGAGCCGGCCACGCGCCCTTGGGCGGCGTAGAGGGCCAGCGCGCGCGCCGGGTGAGCAGCCCGGGCTGTGTCCGAGCGGCGGGCGTCGCCACAACCTGGGCGGCTTCGTGCCTGGTGGTGACCACACCAGGCTCAGCTCACCCTCCCCTGCCGCGGCGCCGTGCTGCCAGGGTGAGCGCATGAACCAGCGCACCACTTTGATCACCGGCGCCACCCAGGGCCTGGGCCGCGCCATCGCATTCGACCTTGCCTCCCGAGGCCACAGTGTTCTCCTCCACGGCCGTGACCGCACCCGTCTTGAGGCTGTCGCGGCCGAGATCCAGGCCGCAGCCCCGGACGCCACCATCCGCACCTACCTCGCCGATCTGGCCGACCTCGACCAGGTACACGCGATGGCCACTCGGATCCGTACGGCCGAGCCCCGGCTCGACGGGCTGGTCAACAACGCCGTCGCGGGCGGCGGCGCCGACCCGCTCCGGCGTGAGTTGAGCCGACAGGGCCACGAACTGCGCTTCGCCGTCAACCACCTTGCCCCCTATGCCCTGACCCGCGACCTGCTGCCGCTGCTCACCGCATCGGCGCCCGCCCGCGTGGTCAACGTCGCCTCGATCGGTCAGGAGGCCATCGATTTCGAGGACGTCATGCTGGAGCGGAGCTACGAGGGCCTGCGCGCCTACTGCCGCAGCAAACTCGCCATGATCATTGCTACGTTCGAGCTGGCCGCCGAGCTCGACGGCACCGGCGTCACGGTGAACACCCTCCACCCGGCCCACTTGATGGACACCGACGGGGTGCGTGAGTACGGCCTGACCCCGGTCACCAGCGTCGACGAGGGTGTGCGGCCCACCGTACGGCTCCTCATCGACCCGGACCTCGCGGCCGTCACAGGCCGCTACTTCGACCAGTTCACCGACACCCGAGCACACGATCAGGTCTACGACGCAGCCGCCCGGGAGCGCTTGATGAAGCTGACCCACGCCCTTGTCAACCAGGCAGTGGCAGGCAGGACATGAGCGCAGCCAGGGGCGAAGCGCGGTAACCGTGACGGTGCCCGAAGTCCCGCCTCAGGCCAGTGCCGCAGCGAGCTCGGGGAGGTAGCCGGCCAGGAAGCCCAGGTCGGTGGCGCGCCCGAACTCCGGGTGGCTGCGGTGCTCGGGCAGACGCGCCAGTGCCTTGCGGCCGAAGTAGCCGCCTGGGTCAACCCCTGTGGGCTGGGTGGGCGTGCCCGTCCAGCCGGGGTCGGCCGCGACGAGGGGCAGGCAGCGTTCGAAGAGCTGGTGGCAGGCTTGCAATCCGCGGCGCAGCACCACGTGGTAGGGGTCGCTCTCGCCGATCGGATAGGGCTCGGCGGCCAGGGTGCGGCCCGTGTCGATGCCTGCGTCCACCTCGTGGAGCGTCGCGGCGAACTCTCGCTCGCCGCGCAGCATCGCGTACACGAGAGCCACCTCGGGCAGCCCCCGATAGGCAGGCAGCGGGCCGTGGTGGATGTTCAGGATGCGCAGCCCGGTGGAGAGGACCGGAGCGCGGAAGATCATCCGGTTGTTGACCGACCAGAGGAGGCCGTCCGTGCCGGCGTCGGCCAGCTCGGCAGCGACCGAGTTGACGTCCTCGACGCGCAGGAAGGGCACGTCGGGCAGTGACGCGCGCGCGGCGGCAGGGCCGCAGACCAGGTCGACGGCCAGGCCGCTGTCCAGCGTGTGCTGTACGGCGCGCCGGAGCAGCGCACCCTCACCGACGAAGATCACGACGTGCTCCTCAGCGCCTCGACGGTCTCGATGACGCGGCCGAGCGTCAGATTCTCGCTCAGGGACCCGAGCCGGGCCAGGAACTGCTGCTCCGCGGCCCGTCCCAGCAGTTCGTCGCCGAGCGCGGACAGCATCTCCAGTACGGCGAGAGAGTCGCCGCCCAGTGCGTGGAAGTCGGAGGAGGCGTCGAGGCGGCCGGCGTCGCAGTGTAGGACTCGGGACCAGATCCCGGCAATCACCGCCGCTGTGCCGGGTCCGGGAGCATGTACCGTCCCCGGCTCTGCGGCTGCCTCGTCGAAAGGGTTCGGCAGGGCGTTGCGGTCTGTCTTGCCACTGGCCGTTTCCGGAAGCGCGGACACCGAGCACACCACCGAGGGCACCAGGTGGGACGGCAGCGAATGCTCCAACTCGGCGCGCACGGCTGCCTCGTCAAGGACGGCCGAACCCTCGACGGGAACCACGTAGGCACACAGCGCCTGCGGGCCGGTGTGGTGCCTGCGGCGGGCGACCACGGCGGCCTGCGCGATGTCCGGCAGCGCGGTGAGCGCCGCCTCGACCTCGGCCGGCTCGACCCGGTGACCGCGGATCTTGACCTGTGCGTCGATCCGGCCCGCGTATTCGAGCTGCCCGTCCGGCAGCCGCGCCACCAGGTCGCCGGTCCGGTAGGCGCGCCGCCCGTCGGGGAGGTAGAGAAAGCGGTCGGCCGTCAGGTCGGGGCGGCCGAGGTAGCCACGGGCCAGCTGAACACCCGTCACATACAGCTCGCCCAGCTCGCCGTCACCGACTTCGTGCCGCTGCTCGTCGAGCACGGCGACAGAAGTGCGGTGCACCGGTACTCCGATCGGCGCGGACGCGCGTGAGGCGTCGTCGCCGACGACGGCGACGGTACAGGCCACCGTCGCCTCTGTGGGGCCGTAGATGTTGACGATCAGGCAGTCGGGCCCGAATGAGGCGCGTGCCCACCGGCTGGTGGCCGTGGTGAGGTTCTCGCCGCCGAGATGGAGCGCGCGGATGCCCTCCGGGCGCAGGCCGAGCCGTGCGGCGAGATCGAGGTGGGTCGGGGTCAGGGCCAGGGTGTTGGCCTGCCGCCCGGAGAACATCTCACGCAGTTTGACGTGGTCGAGTTCGCCGGGCACCGGTACGACGGCGCCACCGTGCAGCAGCGGCGGGAAGATCTGCATCATCGACAGGTCGAAGCCGGGCGAGAAGGAGTACGCGGCCCGGGTCTGCTCGTCGCACCGCAGGAACGGGGCTATCCAGCCGACCACGTTGACCAGGCTCCGGTGCTCGATCTGGACGCCCTTGGGCTTGCCGGTGGAACCGGAGGTGTAGATGACGTACGCCAGATCGTCCGGTCCGGGAGCGGCGGCGGCGATGGCGGCCCGGGCGTCCACAGCGGCATCGTCGCTCGCGACGTCCTCGAGGAGGATCGTCGTGCATCCGGCTCCCTCCGTTCGGTCGGCCGAGGCCGCGTCCGTCAGACAGAAGCGGACCTGCGCGTCGTGAAGCAGTTCCTTGACCCGCTGCGCCGGAGTGCGCATGTCCATCGGCAGGAACGCGGCGCCCGCCTTGAGGACACCGAAGACCCCGGCCAGGCCGAGCGCCGAGCGGTCGGCCAGCACACCGACCACCTCGCCGCGCTCGACCCCTCGGGCCAGGAGCAGGGCCGCGACGGCGTCCGAGCGGCGGTCCAGATCCCCGTACGACCAGGGGAGTCCGTCGCCGATCACGGCGGGTGCGTCCGGCCGCCCGGCGGCCTGCGCCCGGAACAGCTGCACCACGGTGGTGTCCAGTGGCGGAAGCCCGTCAGGTCCGGGTTCAAGGAGCAGGTCTGCTGCACCGGGCTTTCGGGGCGCGGCCACCGGCGGCGCGGCCGAGGCCGGTACTGCCGGGGCCAGCGCGGTCTCGATCCGGTCCAGCAGCGCCTCGCAGCGCTCGCCGACGTCCGCGGCCCCGCGGGCGGAGACCACCAGCTCGGTGTGCTCGGGCAGTTCGAGCAGCGCGATGCTGACGGGAACCAGCGGCGCGTGCACCGGCAGGGCGTACACGGTCGTCGCCGTGAACTGACCGGTGCTGAACTCCTCGAGCGCCAGTCGGCCCGCGTTGGACACGATGGCCGACGCCAGATAGCGGTGGCGTGCGTACGAGGCGGTGCGCGAGGCGCCGATCAGCCCCGCGGCAACGGGCAGTGGCAGCCGGGCCAGCGCGGCTTCCGCGCCGGCCGCCAGTTCCTGCCGCGCGGCCAGGGCCTTGAGCAACCGCCGGTGCACCGCATCCGCATCCTGGCCGGGCGGCACGTCGAGGAACACCGGCAGCGCCAGGTTGGCTGTCGACGACACGGTGGGAGCGTGACGCCGCAGATCCACCGGGACCATGATCCGGGCCGAGGAACCGCCGACGGCCCGGGCAACCTCGGCGGCCACCTTCGCCGCCAGCGCCGCGTGCCGGCCGGGTACCGTACGCCGCCGCCACACCGTGCCGCTGCCCGGCCGGCCGGCCAACGGCGAGCGCTGGTCGAGCCCGAGGCGGGGCCGCTGCCCGGTCCGGCCGAGCGCGTCCAGCAGTTGATAGTCGGCCAGGGAACCGGCGGCGCCGTGCAGCGGTTCACCCCGCAGAGCGCGAAAGACCTCGGCGGCCCACATCGCCGCGCCCTTGAGGTCCATCACGGCATGGGAGACGCGGAACACCACGGTGCTCGGTTCGCCGGTGAGAAGCAGGACCTCGCAGCCCGAGCGGCCTTCGGCCTCGGCCAGCGGCCCGGCCAGCTCCGGCAGGCCGGTGAGCGTACGGCGGTCAAAGGACTGCCCGTCGGCGACCACGACCCGGGCCGGAAGCCCACTGTCGATCCACATCCTGCCGCGGCGCACCAGCCGCGAGCCCGGGCAGGACGCCGAGGCCCGTGCCACGGCGCGGCTCAAGTCCAGGGCGTCGATCGGTCCTGTGCCCTCGACGACCAGCTGGAGCACCAGCAGCTCACCGAGGCGGGCGGCGGCCAGATAGGACCACTCGGTCGGGGAGACGGGCCGGCGGAAGGCGGGACGGCCCGAAGGGCGGGCCTCAGGACCGATGCCCGTGACGGCATGCTGCGCAGCCATGGCTACTTCACCTTCCGGATGAATTGGTCGACGCCGCCGATGCTGTCGATCCAGGCCTCCAGCTGGGCCATCCCGGCTTCGTGGGCCACCCGCGGCGCCGTCAGATCCCGCCGGGCCGCCGAGATGTCGTACGTCGCCGAACGGGTCAGCAGGGCCAGCGAGTAGCGGGAGAGCGGAGGCGAGGAGTTCTTGGCCAGCGGCGGCAGTTTCCAGACCATGTCCGCCGTGAAGGCGAGCGCGCGCAGCAGCCTGTGGGGGACCCGCTTGGCCGGAGGCCGGCCGCCGAACCGTTCGGCGAGGCCTGCGAGCGTGCTCCAGATCTCGACCGGCTCTTCGTCGGCTATGAAGTAGGCCCTGCCCCCGACACCGTCCGCACGCGCTGCCCGCACGCAGGCGTCGGCAGCGTTCTCGCAGTAGCACAGCGACGCGTACACCCGCCTTCCCCCGGACAGGTCGGGCAGGCTGCCCGTCATCATCTTCGCGAGCAGCCGCGGCATGAAACCGGAGTGGTCGCGCGGGCCCCACACGGCGCGCGGGCGCAGGGCGACAGTGGTGAAGTCCGCGCTGTCCGCGGCCAGGACCAAGCGCTCCGCGGCGGCCTTGGTCTCCGAGTAGAGATTGAGGTGGCGCGCCGGGAAGGGCTCGCTCTCGTCGATGTCGAGCCGGTCGCCGCCGCGGATGCTCATGAGCGCGCTGGGGCTGCTGATGAAGACGAAGCGACTCGCCCCCGCCTCCCGGGCCGCTGACACGAGGCGCTCCGTGCCCGAGACGTTCTCGTCCCAGAACTGGGCGCGGGTACCCCTGTCGGTGACGCGGGCGGCGCTGTGGTGCACCGCATCGATGCCGTCCATGGCCCGGTGTATCGAGGCGGTGTCGCGCAGGTCGCCGTAGGCGAACTCGATGCCTGCGACGGTACGCAGATGGCTCAGGTCGCTCTCTTCGCGCACCAGCACCCGCACGTCGTCGCCCGCGCGGAGGCAGGCGTCGACTATATGGCTGCCGAGGAACCCGGACGCGCCGGTCACCAGCACCTTCATGTCGAAGCGCCCTTCGCCTTGCGGAGCCCAGTCCGCCACCACGTGGCTCCGAAGAGCATCGTGAGCGCGGCTGTCGCCCATGGTTTGCGCCCGGTGGCGAGTTCCTGCTCCGCACGCAGCGCGGACGGTATCTGGGCGGCGTGGACGACGACGCTCAGGAAGGCGTCGAGCCACCACAGAGCGGTCAGGGCCACATGGTCCAGGGGCAGCAACGGCCAGGCAGCCAGATACGCCCACCCGAGCAGCGGTATGGTGCGCAGCGCCTGGTCGGCCGCCGTCGGGCGGCGGCTTCCGGTCAGCCGGTCCTCGGCCCAGCCGGCCAGCAACTCCCGGCGGATCTTGGCGTTGTGGCGGATGTCGACGGGGAACGCGGGGTGCGGAAGGAAGTCCGTGATCGCCTTGGTCATCGGGTTGTTCGCGCCCAGTTCGCGCAACTCGCCCTCGATGTGCGGCCACTGCTTGCGGTCGACGCCCGGTGCGAGCTCCACACACAGCACCGGCCGCTGTTCGGCGCCCGGGCCGAAGCCCACCAGCGCCGTACGTTTCACGTGGGGGTGCGTGTTGAAGACACTCTCGCAGCGCACCGTGTGCAGATCGCCGTCGGCCGCCCGGACCCGGTGGCTTTTGCGACCGCAGAACCAGATCCGTCCCTCACCGTCGATCCATCCGACATCACCGGTGCGGTGCCAACGACGCCCACCGTCCTGGATCTTGTGCTCGGCATCCGCCTGGGGCGCTTGGAAGTACCGCGGGCTGACCGCCTGACCGCTGACCACGATCTCGCCCATCTCACCGGCTTCCACCGGCAGTCCGGGTGTCCACCGGGGGACCGGTCGGTCGCTGACCTTGATGGTCCGCACCGTTGTGCCGGGCGCGGGCCGGCCGACACAGACGCCCAGACCTTCGGCCGGGCCGGCGGCAGGCCCGGCCAGCGCTTCTCTGCTCTCCACCAGAGCCATCGGCAGCGCCTCGGTCGACCCGTAAGTGCTGAACACACGTGCCTCGCCGGGCAGTACGGCCCGCAGCGCCGCCATCAGCTCGGGGCTCACCGGTGCGCCACCGGAGACGATCAACCGCAGCGACGGCACCTGGGCGCCGGACTGCGCCAGATGAGCCGCGAGCGGATCCAGCAACGCGGGTGAGGCGAACATGGCGTTGACGGAGAAGCGCTGGATCGCATCGGTCAGCAGCGCCGGATCGGCGGCGCCGACCCGGCCCATGTTCATCTTCGGCACCACCGCCGTGCGGCCCGCCGCGAGGTCGAACACGCCCATCAGCGGCAGGGTGACCAGGGTGCTGGTCATGTCGCTGGTGAAATGGCCCTCTTCGACGCCGTACGCCATTCCCCGCAGCATGCCGACGGTGATCTCGACCGGCTTGGCCGGGCCGGTACTGCCGGTGGTGTAGCCGATCAGTGCGAGGTCGTCGGGCCCCGACTCCAGCGGAGGCTGCTGCGGCAGGCCCGCACCGAGGGCGGTCAGCTCCTCAAGTGCCGTGCCGCTCCCGCGGCCGACCTTGATCAGGCTCTGCACTCCGGCGAAGGCGCGCGGGCGCAGCCGCCGCAGGATGTGTGCGGACGGTATGCCGATGAATGCCTGGACCCCCACGCGATGGAAGCAGTCCAGCATGCGGCCCAGCCCCATGCCGGGATCGACCACCACCGGAACCGCTCCGACGTGCATCAGGGCGAAGACCAGGGTCAGCAGGTCGACGCCCGGAGTCACCAGCAGGGCAGTACGGGTACCGCGGCGGATGCCATGAGCTTCCAGTGCGGCGGCGCAGGCGGTGACCCGTTCGGCGAGTTCGCCGTAGCCGACCGACGTGTAGGCCGGTCGGCCGGCCGATTCCATGCGGTCGCCGTCCGGGTGGATGACGGCCGGTTTGCCGGGCGTACGAGCGGCGTGCCAGGCGAGCAGTTCGGCCAGGAACGCGTCCTGGCGCAGGGCGGTTGTGGTGCCGGGCATCAGTGCGCGGCTCCGTCGCTGTCGTCGGCCAGGTGGTAGAGGCAGGACGCCGAACTCAGCCCGGCGCCGACGGCGAGGAAGAGGATCCGGTCGAACCCGGCGAACCTGCCCGCGTCTTGTGCCTGCCGGAAGCCGTGGGTGAGCGCCGAGGTGTGCGGGTCGCCCTGCACCCCTTCGACGGTGACCGCGGCATCGGATGCCATGCCCAGGCGTTTGGCGAGCTGGGCGGGGAAGTCGGACGACGGCTGCGAGGTGATCAGCAGTGTGCGGTCGAGGACCGCTGCCGCTCCATCGGCGTCGGTGCCGTACTCGGCCGCGAGGCAACCGCGTACCGAGTCGACGGCCAGATCGAGCATGCGCTCCAGGACGCCGCCGTCGCGATCGACGACGATCGTCTTTCGACCCGCCGAGCCCGCCTCGTACAGCGGCAGATACCCGTTGACACCGTGACCGCCCGGCGCCGACCTGTGGTGCATCCGGCCGAAGCCGCGGACGTCGCCGGTGCGTTCCAGCAGCAGTGCCGCGCCGGTGCTCGCGTACGGGAAATCGGCGGTGCCCGCCTTCGACGGATCCATCGAGGGGTGCGTGTCGGCGGAGACCACAAGTACCCGGCGGGCACTGCCGGTTGCCAGCAGGGCACCGGCCGCCTGGACGGCGTTGAGCACGCCGCAGGCGCCGTTCATGAGGTCGAACGAGAACGCGGGCCGCCTGTCCGGGGCGTGCAGATACTCCAGGTTGATGCCGATGCGCTTCTGGATGAGCGCGGCGACGGAGGGCTCGGAGATGTTGGAGTCGCGGTAGACGCCGACGTTGATGAGGACGTCGACGTCCTTGGCGGTGAGCCCCGCCTGTTCCAGGCAGGCGCTGCCGGCCGATGCGGCGTACCCGATCGCGCTGCCCGTCTCGTCGGCAGGGCTGAGCGCGGTGGAGGTTATGACAGTTGCCACTTTCACACCTCCAGGGAGGAGACGGTCGCGGACAGGAAGCCGGTCACCACGCCCGATGCGGCGGGTACCAGGAGGACTTTGGACCCCTTGGGTATGCGGCCTTCCGCCAGTGCCTGATGCAGTACCAGGTAGTGGGAGGTGGTCGCGGTGTTGGAGAACTTCTCGACGACCGACAGCGTCTGCGGCATCGGTGTCTCGAAGATGCTCTCGCCGACCTGGTTCATGAAGTCGACGAACCGGCTGCCTACCTGGTGCTGGACGACGAAGTCGTATCCCTCGTCGGCGAATTGGCGACCGTCTTCGGCCAGCTTGTCGCGGTGGAAGGTCGGCCACAGCGAGAGCCTGTCCTCGGCGTGCATCTCTTTGTTGTTCGTGTACATCGCCAGATCGCCGGTGTCGTCACTGGGCATGCCCAGGCACAGATGCGAGTACTCCGAGCAGGTCATCAGCTCGACCTCGTGGATCACGTCCGCTTCGTCGGTGGCGCGATCGACCAGCACGGCGACGGCCGAGTCGCCCACGGAGAGGGACGCGAACTGCGGGTCCCGGCTGTGCTCCATCTCGCGTGCGGCAGTGAACGCGATCGGGGTGATGTGCTCACCACTGACTACCAGGCCGCTGCGTACCTCACCTGACCGGATCATCCGGTCCAGCAGATAGACGCCGGTCATCATGCCCGCGCAGGCGTTGGAGACATCGAAGTGCAGCGCGGAGAGCGCGCCGATCTCCTTGGCGATGCGGTGGGCGAACGACGGCTCGAACTGGTGGCGTCGGCCGTCCGTCGTCCGGCTGATGGAGCAGGAGATCACGACGTCGATCTCGTCCGGGGCGTAGCGCGAGCGATCCAGGCATGCGCGGGCCGCCGAGACTGCCATGGTGAGGCAGTCCTCGGGAATGTCGCCCGTATCGTCGGCGACGCGGCGTTCGGCCATGCCGGTAATTTTGAAGAGGTCGAATTCCGGAACCTTCTCCATACGGGCGAGGAGTTCCGGAGTGCTCATCACCGTCGACGGGAGATATGCCCCCATGGACTCTAAGCGACTCTTATTCACAAACCCCTCCAGGTGGTTCCTTGTTCATGCTGCGCACCGGCATGGTCAAAGCCTCAATGAATGTCAACGGGTCATGATTTCCCCCGACTTCAGTGCGCCGCACGACGACGTTAGCGCACTGTGCAGGGCGTCTGGCCACCGTCTGCCTGTGACGATCACCACTTGACGGTTATTTAGCATTCCCCAGGGTGCTGGCCAAAAGTGGCAGCCGATATTGCGACACGATGTCGGCGGCGTTTCGAGTCGTCGTTGTGAACAATCCGCGTGGCGTATCCGCCCGGTCTCGGTCACGCGAATGCTGTGTTACACGTCTTCCCTCGCCCCGGAACCGTGACGGACCACAGGTCGTGATAACAGCGGAAGAGGCGCTGAGACATGGGGAGGTCGCCGTGGTCACCGGTGATGTGCGTATCGAGGGCAACAGTCTGCTGCTGGGCGGCGGGGTGCAGATCCGTTTCATCCGTACGCTGCGTCTGCCCGAGTCGGGGACGCATCCGTTGCCGCCGGGGCTCGGCGAGTTCCCGCTGCGGCGCGTCGAAGACTTTCCCGGCACCGTGCCGCGCCCGTGGCTGGCTCGGGGCGGGGTGATGCTGCCGGTGTACCTGCGGGAGGCCCTGTGGCTGAGCTTCGCGGGCAGCAGGGAGCCCGCGGCGCTCCAGATCGGCGTGGGCAAGGTCTGTGCCGTTTCCGGCGAGCGCTGGACCGGCCGGCTTGCGCGCAAGCCGCAGAACTATGTGGTCCTGCCGCGGCAGCCGTGGCTGGACGGCATCAACTCCGGTCGGGGGACGGTGCGTCAGTTCGTTGCCGTGCCGCTCGGACTGGGGGCCACGGTGGAGGGGCAGGTCACCGGCGAGGAGACCACGGGAGGGGTTCAGCTCCAGGCGTTCGGGCTGTCCCGGGCTGCGCTCGGTGCCTGGCGCGAAGAGCAGCGCGTGCGGGCGGAGTTGGCGGCCCGGGCCCGCCCGGCTGCCGCACCGCCATGGCCCGGGGGACCGGCGGCCGCGCCGGGTGCACCGGCCGGCGTGCCGGGAGGCGGCTACGGTGCGGCGTTTCCCGCTGCCATGGCCGCGCCCCCGGCTCCGGGTGGGCCGCCCCCGCAGGCCGCCGCCATGGGCTTGGGTGCGGGCGGTTCCATGCGGCAGGAGGTCTATCAGGACGACCGGCCCCTGTCCGACTGGGCCGAGGACCCCGCCGGCCGGGTGTTCGTCCATCTGGTCACCCCGCCCGACTGGCGCCGCATCACTGGTGAGGAGGCGCCGCCCTCGCCCGTCGATCGCGCCGCCTACACCCGGGCCGGGCTCCCTTGGTTCGACTACTACGACGAGGACGGCACCGACCTGGCGCCGACCGGCACCTTGAGCCAGGTCAAGCCGGTCGGCGACTGGCTCGGTGACGACCACACCCCGTGGGCCCCGCCCGGCGCACACCAGGTCCAGCCGCTCGGTGACGTCCCGCCGCCGCCCGGGACGCCGGTGAAGGACGGGGACTGGTGACCTGAGTCCCGATCCGGCGGATCCTACCCGTCAGTAATTTGGCCGATCATCGTCTCACCGAGGCTGTTTGTGCACCTCTACGCTCCGGATCACCGAGCCGCGTGCCGTCCGGACAGGCCGGTCCCAGCCACATGGAGCCCCCAGTGAGACGCACGCAACGCCACGGCGGTCACCGCGCCGCGGTCCGGACGACAAGTGCCGCCGTTGCCGCGGCACTTGTCGTCCTCGCAACGGTCGCCGCGGCACCCGCCCGACCCGCCGCACCCGCCAGGCACACGTCAGCGGACGCGGGGCCGGAGCGCGCGGCGGCCGGGCCCTCCTTCCGCCTCGCCGACATCCCGATGAAGGACGGTGTCGTCCTCAAGGCGAACGTGTTCTCGCCCGCCCCCGGCACCCCCGGCGCCGACGCGCACGGCCGCTACCCGGTGATCGTGCAGCCGGCCAGCTGGGGCCAGAACGACCTCGAGTACGTCCTTCAGGGCAAGCGACTCGGCGCATCCGGCTACGTCGTGGTCACCTACACCGTCCGCGGCTTCTGGCTCTCCGGAGGCGAGGTCGACGTCGCGGGTCCCAAGGACGTCGCGGACATCTCGACGGTCATCGACTGGACCATCGCCCGGACACCGGCGGATCCGCAGCGTATCGGCATGACCGGTCTCTCTCTCGGCGGCGGCCTGACCCTGCTGGGGGCGGCGGCCGACCCGCGGATCAAAGCGGTCGCAGCGATGAGCGGTTGGGGGGACCTGGTCGACTCGCTCTACAGCGGCGAGACCCGGCACCTGCAGGCCGTCGCCGCACTCACCGCCGTACAGACGCCGACGGGCCGCCAGAGCGCCGAGTTCCGGCGCATGCTCGGCAACCTCTTCGCCGACCGCGACACCCCCGATGTCATCAGATGGGCGCGGACCAGGTCGCCCGGCGCGTACGTGGACCGGATCAACGCCAACGGCACGGCCGTATTCCTTGCCGGCGCGTGGGGTGACAGCATCTTCAACCCCAGCCAGATCACGGCCTTCTATCAGAAGCTGGCCGGTCCCAAGCGAATCGAGATGCGCCCCGGCGACCACGCCACACAGGAGGTCTCCGGCCTGCTGGGCCTGGACAACGCCACCTGGGCGAGCGCGCTTCGCTGGTTCGACGAGCACCTCAAAGGCAGCGGCACCTCCCGGCCGCCGGTGGAGCTGGAGGTGCGGCCAACCGGTGCACAGGAGAGCTATCCGTCCTGGCAGGCTGTCAGTTCCCGGACCGAGCGGCTGCGGCTGGGCAGGGCGGACGCCTTCGGCACCGGCCCGCTCGCCGGCGGCGCCACGGTGGGAACAGGATGGCGGACGTCCGTCGTCGGCGGCCTCAACTCGGGCGCGGACGGCGGGATCACCGAACTGTCCGGACTGCTCGACCAGTTCATCAAGCTGCCTCCGGTCGTCGCGGTCCCGTTGCTGCCCCGATGGGCCGCAGCCGTATGGCAGTCGAAGCCGTACGCAGCCACGCAGCGCGTCCGCGGAGTCGTCAGGCTGCACACGACCGTCACGTCCTCCGCGCCGCAGGGCACGGTGATCGGCCACCTCTACGACGTGAACGCCCTCGGCGTGGGCAAACTGATCTCCCATGCCCCGCAGAGCTGGACCGGCAGAACGCCGGGGCGAGCCTTCCCGCTCGACATCGCACTCTTCGCCACCGCCTACGACCTGCCCCCGGGACACCGGTTGGCCCTGGTTCTCGACACTCAGGACCCGCTGTACGGCGGTCTCACGCCGCTGGGCAGCAAGGTCTCGTTCGGCTCGCCGGTTGACGACCCGTCCGAAGTGGTGCTGCCCCTGCGATAGCCGACGAATGAGCCGGGCGCGTCGCCGATGCACGTCGGACCCCTCTCGCCGTACGGTGCTGTCTCGGCGGGCCAAGCTCCCGCAGGAGGCCGCAATGCATCGACAAGAAGTCGCTGACGTCCTGAACAAGCCGCTCGCGCTCGAGCTGATGTCCTCGGACATCCCGGCCCGCGTGGCGTACACCGGGCTCGACGGAGCACCGCGGGTCGTGCCCATCGGCTTCCACTGGTCCGGCACGGAGATCATCATCAGCACCGTGCCGGGCTCCTACAAGGTCCGCGCCCTGGCGGCCGACCCGAAGGTGGCGCTGACCATCGACACGACCGGTCGGCATCCACCGCATGTGCTGCTCGTCCGCGGCACGGCCGTCACCGAACTGGTCGAAGGCGTCCCCGCCGAGTACCTCCAAGGGGTGACGAAGTACATCCCCGACGAACAGCGGTCGACGTTCGAGGCCGAGGTGCGGTCGCTCTACAAACAGATGGTCCGCATCACGATCACGCCCGAATGGGCGAAGCTGCTGGACTTCGAGACCACGATCCCGAGCGCCGTGGAGCGGTTGGTGCGTGAGCGTGCCCGAGAGCAGGGGGACTGAGGGGCGACCGCGGTAGCTCCGCCCTGGCCCGGCGCGGCAAGCGGCGCCGATGTCGTGCGCGATCCGGCGCATCGTGGCCGCGCTCTGGACCACGTACCGGTCGGTCACCGGATGAACGCGGCATCCGGCCGACGCCGCCTGCTCCGGCGGCAACTCGACGCGATCAGCGGCGCCGCAGTGACGGGTCCAGCAGCGCGGGCGGAGTGTCGTTCTTCTCGTGCGGGGCCAGGTCGGTGCCGGGAGCGACAATCGCGTCGATCGCGTCGAGCACGTCGGCGGAGAGCACGGTGTCTGCGGCGGCGAGTTGCGAGTGCAGGTGGTCCAGCGTGCGGGGGCCGATGAGCGCGCTGGTCACGGCGGGGTGCGCGGTCACGAATCCGAGCGCCAGCTGGATCATGGTCAGACCGGCCTCGTCGGCGACCTCGGCGAGCTGCTCGACTGCGTCCAGCTTGGCCCGGTTGGAGGGGATCGCGGTGTCGAACCGTTGCGGCATGAACGCCGAGCGGCTGGTGGTGATTTCCTGGCCCTCGCGCACCGCGCCCGACAGCCAGCCCGAGGCCAACGGGCTCCACACCAGCACACCGAGCCCGTACTGCTCGCTCACGGGCAGGACGTGGCTCTCGATCCCGCGCTGCAGGATCGAGTAGCTCGGCTGTTCGGTGACGTAGCGGCTCAGGTGATTCTCGCGCGCGGCCCACTGCGCTTGTACGAGGCGGTATGCGGGGAAGTTCGAGGAGCCGAAGTAGCGGATCTTTCCCGCGCGCTGCAGGTCGGTCAGAGCCGACAACGTCTCCTCGTCGCTGGTGCTCGGGTCCCACCGGTGGATCTGGTAGAGATCGACGTGGTCGACGCCGAGACGGCGCAGGCTGTTGTCCAGCTCGGTGACCAGCCAGCGGCGCGAACTGCCCTGATGGTTGCGCTCGTCGCCCATGGGCATGCCCGCCTTCGTGGCCAGCACGATGTCGTCGCGGCGGCCGGCGATGGCTTTGCCGACCATCTCTTCCGACTCGCCGCCGCTGTACATGTCGGCCGTGTCGATGAGGTTGATCCCGCCTTCCAGAGCGGCATCGACGACAGCGGTGGCCTCGTCCTGGGTGGTACGCCCGATCTTGCCGAAGTTCATCGCGCCGAGCGCGAGGGAGCTGACCTGCACACCGGTGCGGCCCAAGGTGCGGTACTGCATGACCGTGTTCCTCCATTGCGGATGAAGCGTGGTGACAATGCGTGGCTTGGTTGTCGGCCCGGCCGCTGCTCTGGCATCATGAGCAAACGGGACCGTGTCCCGTTTTTACGATACGGAACAGTGTCCCGTTTAGCAAGCTCGGTAGCGGAGAGGAGGGCGCGGTGAAAGACAGCGACTGCGCAGGGCAGGCGGCCCGGCCCAAGCGGGCGGACGCCCGGCGCAACAAGGAGGCCCTGCTCGACGCGGCCGCCGCGATCTTCGTCGAGTCGGGCGTGGAAGTGCCGATCCGCGACATCGCGGCCAAGGCCGGCGTCGGGACGGCCACGATCTACCGCCACTTCCCGACGCGAGCGGATCTCATCATCGCCGTCTACCGGCACCAGGTCGAGGCCTGCGCCGAGGCCGGTCCGGCCCTGCTGGCGGCCGGCCCAACTCCTCGTGCCGCACTAGGGCGATGGATCAACCTCTTCGCGGACTTCCTGGTCACCAAGCACGGACTCGCCGCGGTGCTGCAGTCGGACAATGCGGGCTTCGACACCCTGCACGCCTACTTCATCGACCGCCTCGTGCCCGTGTGCACCCAACTGCTCGACGCCGCAGCCGCCTCCGGCGAGATCCGGTCAGACCTGCAGGCCTATGAACTCATGCGGGGGGTCGGGAACCTCTGCATCGGCGCGGAGAGCGATACCCGCTACGACGCACGCCGACTGGTCGAACTCCTCATCGCAGGACTGCGTCGACCGGACTAACTGCCGGCACTTGCGGGCGCGAGGGTGCGGGCGGTGATGTGGGGCGGCGGGGCGATGCCATCGGGAAGTACGGGGTCGGCCTCCGGTTGCCCGAAGGTGGTCGCCATGGGCAGGACGCCGGCCCATATCCCGAGTGCGGCGTCCGGCCCGTCGCCGTCGTCGGGGGCGCCTGTGCGCACCTTGACGGAGGCCTCTTCCAGGGAGAGGGCGAGCAGAGACGTCGCGGCAAGTTCCTTGCGGTTCGGCTGCCGTGCGTAGTCCCACTGCCCGGGTGCGGCTTGTTCCGTCAGGCAGCGCAGTCCGGCGAGTTTCTCCTCGGGGCCGGTGACAGGGCGGGGTACGCCGTAGATCATCGCGCTGCGGTAGTTGACGCCGTGTTCGAACACCGATCGTGCGAGGACCAGGCCGTCCACGTGCGTGACGGTGACGCACATCGTGGCCCGGGGCGAGGCGAGCAGGCTGCGGCTCGCAACCGAGCCGTGGAAGTACAGGTTCTGCCCGTCGGCTCCGTAGGCGGTCGGAACGACCATGGTCTGCCCGTCGACGACGACACCGAGGTGGCAGATGAAGCCCGCCTTCAGGATGGCGTCGAGGACCGCGCGGTCGGGGCTTCCCTGCTCCCGCAGGCGCCGGTGGCGAGTGAGTTCCGTCTGTGGCAGGGCGGCCGGAAGCGGGCTGTTGTTCACGTCGGTCTCTCAACTGTTTGCTGTTGCCGAGGCGGTCACGGGGATGACCCGTAGGCTAACGATATCGACACTTGAACCGCTATGGATCGACGAAATCAGTTGTTCTTGGATGAGAGGGTCGCTGAATCCCTCGCTGTCGTGATCGCCCCCCTAGCCTGAGACGTATGACAAGGGAGGTGCCGACTGCGTCGGGGCGGGCCGCGTTCTACTGCTTGGTCAACGCGACCGAGGGGCGTTTCCCAGCTGACCGAACGCCCTGGGGAGCGGCGTAATCCGGCCGCGGCTGCTGCGGACGGGATCCTTGACCGCGGGTCGGGCCTCCGTGATGCTGGTGTTGCGGCACTTGCGGTGTGTGCCGTAATAAGCAACGCATCCCATGGGTTCGCATCAGTCGAGGAGTGGCCATGACTCACCAGGTCCGTGCTGTTGTCGCGAGGGGGAAGGGCGCCCCGGTCAGCCTGGAAACGATCATCGTCCCCGACCCCGGCCCGGGTGAGGCGCTGGTGAACATCGAGGCCTGCGGGGTCTGCCACACCGACCTGCACTATCGCGAGGGTGGCATCAACGACGACTTCCCCTTCCTGCTCGGCCATGAGGCGGCGGGCCGGGTCGAGGCGGTCGGCGAGGGCGTCACCGAGGTCGCACCGGGCGACTTCGTCATCCTCAACTGGCGTGCGGTCTGCGGCCAGTGCCGCGCGTGTCTGCGGGGGCGGCCCTGGTACTGCTTCAACACCCACAACGCCAAGCAGAAGATGACCCTCGCCGACGGCACCGAGTTGTCGCCGGCCCTGGGCATCGGCGCCTTCGCCGAGAAGACGCTGGTGGCGGCCGGGCAGTGCACGAAGGTCGACGAGCGGGCGTCGGCCGCGGTCGCCGGGCTCCTGGGCTGCGGTGTGATGGCGGGGATCGGTGCGGCGATCAACACCGGTGCCGTCGGACGCGGCGATTCCGTCGCGGTCATCGGCTGCGGCGGAGTGGGCGACGCCGCGATCGCCGGGTCCCGGCTCGCAGGGGCGGCGAAGATCATCGCGGTGGACATCGACGAGCGGAAGCTGGCCACCGCGAAGAAGATCGGTGCCACCCACACGGTCAACTCCAAGGAGACCGACCCGGTGGAGGCGATCCGCGAACTGACCGGCGGCTTCGGCGCGGACGTCGTCATCGAGGCCGTCGGCCGCCCCGAGACGTACAAGCAGGCCTTCTACGCCCGCGACCTGGCCGGAACTGTCGTCCTGGTCGGCGTGCCGACCCCGCAGATGAAGCTGGAGCTGCCGCTGCTGGACGTCTTCGGCCGCGGCGGAGCGCTCAAGTCGTCCTGGTACGGGGACTGCCTGCCCAGCCGCGACTTCCCGATGCTGATCGACCTCCATCTGCAGGGGCGGCTGGATCTGGACGCGTTCGTGACCGAGACGATCGCGCTCGACGATGTCGAGAAGGCCTTCGAGCGGATGCACCACGGTGACGTACTGCGCTCGGTGGTGGTCCTGTGACATCCGCGAAGATCGACCGACTGGTCACCTCCGGCACGTTCTCCCTGGACGGCGGCACCTGGGAGGTCGACAACAACGTGTGGATCGTCGGCGACGACACCGAAGCGGTCGTCATCGACGCCGCGCACGACGCGGACGCCATCATGGCCGCGCTCGGCGGCCGGACGCTGCGCGCGATCCTGTCTACACACGCCCACAACGACCACATCGACGCAGCCCCGGCGCTCGCCGACCGGACCGGCGCTCCGATTCTGCTGCACCCGGACGACCTGCCGCTGTGGAAGCAGACCCATCCCGAGCGGCTGCCCGACGCCGAACTGGCCCACGGCCAGATCGTCACGGTGGCGGGCGTCGATCTGACGGTGCTGCACACCCCCGGCCACGCCCCCGGCGCGGTCTGCCTGTACGCGCCGGCTCTGAACGCCCTCTTCAGCGGTGACACGCTCTTCGCGGGCGGGCCCGGGGCGACGGGAAGGTCGTACAGCCACTTCGGCACCATCATCGAGTCGATCAGGAACCGGCTGCTGGCGCTGCCCGACGACACGGTCGTGCACACCGGTCACGGGGACACGACCACCATCGCGGCGGAAGCCCCGCATCTGCAGGAGTGGATCGACCGCGGGTTCTGACAGCGGTTCTGGCAGCAGGATCTGACCGCGGCTTGCGGCTGCGGGTCTTGAGGGTGCCTTGCGGCGGCCTCCGGTCAACACGTCGAATGACGCTGACCGCGGGGCCGCCGCGCGCTGTCTCCAGGCGGCCCGAAACCCCCTTTGAACAGGTCGAAGACGCCGATGGCCGCAGCGTTCACTCTGGATCGGAAGTTGTGTACTACGCACAGCGTTGCGTGAAAAGAAACATGGAACAAGGGGTCGGCCTGTCCGGAGGATGCCTTGACACCGGCTTTGGGGGACTTCAAACTGGCGTTGCGCTTACCGCAATCTGTTTCGTTATATGCACCCGAGCACCCGAGGTGTCATGATGATTCCCGCGTGCCGTCTCGCGGATCTGCCGCGAGGCGAGGCCGTACGGCTCGACATGGACCCGCCCGTGTCGGTGTTCCACACCGATGACGGCGAGGTCTTCGCCATCGACGACACATGCACCCACCAGGATGCGTCGCTCGCCGACGGCTGGCTGGAGGGCTGTGAGGTCGAATGCCCGCTGCATGCCTCGAAGTTCGACCTCCGGACAGGGGCCGTCGACTCACCGCCGGCCAAGCTCCCCGTCCGTACGCACGAGGTCCTGATCGTGGACGGCATGGTCTACGTCCAGCCGTCCACGGCTGCCCCGAACCTGCCGCCCTGCATCGCGGCGCGGCTCGCCGGAGGTCCCGCGTGAGGACCGTGGCCGTGGTCGGCGCCTCGCTCGCCGGACTGTCGGCCGCACGCTCCCTGCGCAAGCAGGGCTACGACGGACGGCTCGTCGTGATCGGTGACGAGCCGCACCGCCCGTACGACAGGCCGCCGTTGTCCAAGGAGTTCCTCGCCGGCACGGTCGGCGAAACGGATCTCGCTCTGGAGACGGACGGCGAGGACCTGCAGGCGGAGTGGCTGCTCGGCGTGCGGGCCGCGGGATTCGACCCCGCCGACCACGCCGTGCGGCTTGCCGACGGCAGGTCCGTCCGGGCCGACGGGATCGTCATCGCCACGGGTGCGACCGCGCGCATGCTGCCGGGCAGCGAGGGCCTCGAAGGAGTGCACACGCTGCGGACCCTGGACGACGCCCGGGCCCTGCGGGCCGATCTGGCCCTCGGCGGGCGGCTGGTGGTGATCGGCGGCGGGTTCATCGGCGCCGAGGTCGCCTCGACCGCGTACGGCCTGGGACTTGACGTGACGGTCGTCGAGGCCGCGCCGACTCCGCTTGCCGGACCGCTCGGCGAGGTCATGGGAGGCATCGTCTCCACGCTCCATGCGGACCACGGCGTACGCCTGCTGTGCGGCGTCGGGGTCAAGGGATTGAGCGGGCAGGCTCGCGTCGAGGCGGTCCTGCTCCAGGACGGCCGCAGCATCCCGGCCGACACCGTCGTCGTCGGCGTGGGTGCCCGCCCGTGCGTCGAGTGGCTGGCCGGCAGCGGCGTCGTCCTGGACGACGGCGTCAAGTGCGGGGCGGACGGCCGCACCAGCGTGGCCGGAGTGGTCGCGGTCGGGGACTGCGCCTCCTGGTACGACCCCGCCGCCGGAATCCACCGTCGCGTCGAGCACTGGACCGGGGCGCGGGAGAGGCCCGACGCGGCCGTGGCCGCGCTGCTCTCCGGAGGTGCGGCAACGCCGGGGGCGCCCAGGCCGCCCTACTTCTGGTCGGACCAGTACGGCGTACGCATCCAGTTCGCCGGACATTCCGCCGGCGCCGACAGTGTGACGGTCGAGGAGGGACTCCCCGACGACCGCAGCTTCCTGGCCGTCTACCGGCGGTCGGGGCATCCGGTGGCGGTCCTCGGGATGAACCAGCCGCGCCTGTTCACCCGCTGGCGCAAGCAACTCGCCGCCGCCACGCTCTGACGCCACACGTGCGGCGTCACGCGCTCCTGCTCAGCACGCCGTTCATTGCCTACCGCACAGCGGCGCCCGGACCTCCCCGTCCCGGCGCGACGACCCATCGACGATGTCACCCGCGAGGAGTGCCCAGTGACCTCGACCAGCCTGCCGGACAGCCTGATCGCGACCCTCCCCGGCTCCTACTACACCGATCCCGGGATCTTCGCCCAGGAGCAGGAGCACATCTTCGAGGCGATGTGGTTCTGCGCCGCGCGCTCCTCCGACCTGGCCGCGCCCGGCGCCTTCCGGACCGTCGACGTGGGCCGCGAGAGCATCCTGATCACCCGGGCCCGCGACAACTCCGTCCGCGCCTTCTTCAATGTCTGCCGGCACCGCGGCGCCAAGCTCTGCACGGAGGAGTCCGGCGAGGTCAAGCGCGCCTTCCAGTGCCCGTATCACGCGTGGACGTACGACCTGACGGGCAAGCTCGTCGCCGCGCCCAACCTCACGAAGATGCCCGACGTCGGCCGTACCGAGTACGGCCTGGCGAGTGTGGCCACTCGCGAGTGGCTGGGCTATGTCTGGGTCTGTCTGGCGGAGACCCCGCCCTCCTTCGAGGAACAGGTCGTCGGAGAGATCGTGGCACGGCTCGGCGACGTGGAGTCGATCGAGCGCTACGACATGGACAGCCTCGAAGTCGGCAGGCGGATCGTCTACGACGTGAAGGCGAACTGGAAGCTCATCATCGAGAACTTCATGGAGTGCTACCACTGCGCCACGATCCACCCCGAACTCACCGAGGTGCTGCCGGAGTTCGCCGACGGCTATGCCGCGCAGTACTACGTCGGCCACGGCGCCGAATTCGGCGCCGAGATCAAGGGCTTCACCGTGGACGGCTCCGAAGGCCTGGACCGTATCCCCGGCGTCTCCGAGGACCAGGACCGCCGCTACTACGCGATCACCGTCAGACCGCAGGTGTTCGTCAATCTCGTCCCCGACCATGTGATCTTCCACCGGATGTACCCGGTCGCCGTCGACCGCACGATCGTCGAGTGCGACTGGCTCTACCTCAAGGACGTGGTGGACAGCGGCAGGGACGTCAGCCGGTCCGTGGAGCTCTTCGACCGGGTCAACCGGCAGGACTTCGACGCATGCGAGCGCTGCCAGCCTGCGATGAGCTCACGCCTGTACGCCAAGGGAGGCGTACTCGTGCCCAGTGAGCACCACATCGGTGCCTTCCACGACTGGATCCACGAGCGCCTCGGCAACGGGCAGGCCTAGGCTCAGCCCAGGTAGCCCATGCGGTGACTGATTTCGTCCGCGCCCTGGATCAGCAACGGGGCGAGCTCGCGCATGCGCTCCTCGGTGAACCGGTACGAGGGCCCGGACGCGCTCAGCGCCGCGATGACCTCTCCGTCGCGGGAGCGGACCGGCGCAGCCATGGCGTGCAGCCCGAGCTCGAGCTCTTCGAGGGTCCAGGAGTAGCCGTGTTCGCGGGCATCGGCGAGGTTCTTCTCGAGCTTCGTCTTCGCGGTGATGGTGCGCGGGGTCACCTTCTTCAGACCCGTCTGCGCCAGCAGCTCGGTGCGCTCCTTGGCGGGCATGTGGGCCAGCAGGATCTTGCCGCTGGAGGTGGCGTGCAGCGGGGTCAGCTGGCCGACCCAGTTGTGCGCCGCGACGGCCGCGGGGCCGCGCACCTGGAAGAGGTTGATCGCATAGTGCTCCTGCATGACCGCGATGTTGACGGTCTCGCCGATCTCCTCCGCGAGGCGCTCGCAGACCGGGCGGCCCTGCTGTGTGATGTCGATACGGCCCGTGACCGCACCGGCCAGGCGCACGATGCCGAAGCCGAGGCGGTATTTGCCGCGCTCGCCCGCCTGCTCCACCAGACCGCGCGACTCCAACGCCCCGAGCAGGCGGAATGCCGTGGATTTGTGGACGTCGATCTCGGCCGCCACGTCACTGACGCCCGCTTCACCTTGTTGGGCAAGGATTTCCAGCACGCTGATGGCGCGGTCGACGGACTGGACCCCACCGGGCTGCGAACCGGACGTTTCGGTATCTGGACTGTAGTTGCTCACAGCGAAACTATACGCGCAGTAAACAACGATGGGGTGAAGGGGTGCACGACAATCAAGTTGCGTTGCTTGCAACCTGGTGCGTATAGCGCTACTCGTACTAGCATGCCCGGCGTATCGAACGGCGCGACCGAGACGAGGCAGCCATGGCTCCCCAGCAGTACGACTTCGTCATCGTCGGCGGCGGATCGGCCGGCAGCGCACTGGCGAACCGGCTCTCCGCCGACCCGGGCAACCGTGTGCTGGTGCTGGAGGCCGGCCGGCCCGACTACCCCTGGGACGTGTTCATCCACATGCCCGCGGCGCTGACCTACCCGATCGGCAGCCGCTTCTACGACTGGAAGTACGAGTCCGAGCCCGAGCCCCACATGGGCGGCCGGCGCGTCTACCACGCCCGCGGCAAGGTGCTCGGCGGTTCCAGCAGCATCAACGGCATGATCTTCCAGCGCGGCAACCCCATGGACTACGAGCGGTGGGCGGCCGACCCGGGCATGGAGACCTGGGACTACGCGCACTGTCTGCCGTACTTCCAGCGCATGGAGAACTGCCTGGCGGCCGACCCCGACGACGAGTTCCGCGGCCACGACGGCCCCCTCGTCCTCGAACGCGGCCCGGCCTCCAGTCCGCTCTTCCCCGCCTTCCTCGAAGCCACCCAGGAAGCCGGCTACCCCCGCACCGACGACGTCAACGGATACCGGCAGGAAGGCTTCGCACCCTTCGACCGCAACGTCCACCGCGGACGCCGTCTGTCGGCCTCGAAGGCGTACCTCAAGCCCGTGCGGAGGCGGCCGAACCTTGACGTCAAGACCCGTGCCCTGGTCACTCGCGTGCTCTTCGAGGGCAAGCGCGCCGTCGGCGTCGAGTACCGGCGCGGCCGGGGCAAGCCCCAGCAGGTCCGCGCCCGCGAGGTCATCCTCTGCGGCGGCGCGATCAACTCCCCGCAGCTGCTTCAGCTCTCCGGCGTCGGGAACGCCGGCGAACTGAGCGCGCTCGGCATCGACGTCGTACACGACCTGCCCGGAGTCGGCGAGAACCTGCAGGACCACCTGGAGGTCTACATCCAGTACGCCTGCAGGCAGCCGGTCTCCATGCAGCCGTACATGGCCAAGTGGCGCGCCCCGTTCATCGGTCTGCAGTGGCTCTTCCGCAAGGGCCCGGCCGCGACCAACCACTTCGAGGCCGGCGGCTTCGCCCGCAGCAACGAGGACGTCGACTACCCCAATTTGATGTTCCACTTCCTGCCCGTCGCGGTCCGCTACGACGGCTCCTCACCATCGGGCGGCCACGGCTACCAGGTGCACGTCGGCCCCATGTACTCCGATGCCCTCGGCTCCGTGAAGATCAAGAGCAAGGACCCGCGCGAGCACCCGGCCCTGCGCTTCAACTACCTGTCCACCGTGCAGGACCGCCGCGAGTGGGTCGAGGCGATCCGGGTGACCCGCAAGCTCCTCAACCAGCCCGCGCTCGCCCCGTACAACGGCGGGGAGATCTCGCCGGGACCGTCGGTCGAGAGCGAGGAGGAAATCCTCGCCTGGGTCGCGAAGGAGGGAGAGACCGCCCTGCACCCGTCCTGCACCTGCAAGATGGGCACCGACGAGATGGCCGTCGTCGACCCCGCCAGCCTGCGTGTGCACGGCGTTGAGGGACTGCGCGTCGTGGATGCCTCGGTGATGCCCTACGTCACCAACGGCAACATCTATGCGCCGGTGATGATGATCGCCGAGAAGGCCGCCGACCTCATCCTCGGCAAGGACCCCCTGCCGCCCTCCAAGGCCGCCTACTACAGGCACCGCGACGCCGCGAGATGACCGTGCTGCGTCCGCTGCTGCACGGTGTCCGCTACGAGGTGCTCCCCGCGAAGGCGACGCAGGACAAGGTGCTCGCCCATGTGCCGCGCGACGTGGTGGTCACGGTCACCGCGTCGCCGGTCAAGGGTCTTGAGCCGACGCTCGACCTTGCCACCCGGCTGGCGGCGCACGGCTACCGCGCGGTGCCGCATGTGCCCGCGCGGCTGCTGCGGGACGGCGCCCATGTGGCGGAGGTCGTCCACCGGCTGCGCGAGGCGGGCGTGGACGATGTCTTCGTACCTGCCGGCGACGCCGATCCGCCCGCCGGCCCCTACGAGGGCGCGCTGCCCCTGCTGCGCCACCTCGCCGAACTGGGCAGCCCCTTCGCCAGGGTCGGCATCACCGGCTACCCGGAGAGCCATCCGCTCATCGACGACGACATCACCATCCAGGCGATGTGGGACAAGCACGTCCATGCGACGTACATCGTCAGCAACCTGTGCTTCGACTCGCGCGTGCTGGGGGAGTGGGTGGCGCGGGTGCGCCAGCGCGCTGTCACGCTGCCGGTGCATGTGGGCGTGGCCGGGCCCGTGGAACGGACGAAGCTGCTGGCGATGGCGGCGAAGATCGGTGTGGGGGAGTCGACGCGCTTCCTGGCCCGGCACGCCTCCTGGTTCGTGCGCTTCGCGGCGCCGGGCGGCTATGCGCCGGAGCGGCTGCTGCGGCGCACTGCGCCCGCGCTGACCGCGCCCTCGGCGGCGGTGGCGGGGCTGCACGTGTTCACGTTCAACCAGATCGCGGAGACGGAGCGCTGGCGGCGGGCGATGCTGGCCCGCCTGGAGGGGGGTTAGCCCCACCCCGCCCCTTCCCTGAACTGGGGCTCCGCCCCAGACCCCGTGCGGGGGCGCTGCCCCCGGACCCCCGCTCCTCAAACGCCGGAGGGGCTGAATTCTTCAGCCCGTCCGGCGTTTGAGGACGTGCGGCCGAAGGTCGCATACGGGGTCCGGGGCGAAGCCCCGTCGGGGGGCCGGGGGCCTGCCCCCAGTTACGGGAAAGGGCGGGTAGGGGAACAAGCCCGCCGCAGGCGCCCCGCGTACCGCTCAGCGGAAGACCACCGTCCTGCTCCCGTCCACCATGACCCTGCTCTCGCTGTGCCACTTCACCGCGTGCGCCAGCACCTGCGCCTCCACGTCCCGTCCCACCGTGACCAGTTCGTCCGGATCGAGGGAGTGATCCACACGGACCACGTCCTGTTCGATGATCTGTCCCTCGTCCAGATCGGGGGTCACATAGTGCGCCGTGGCGCCGATCAGCTTCACGCCGCGGTCGTACGCCTGCCCGTACGGGCGTGCGCCCTTGAAGCTGGGCAGGAAGGAGTGGTGGATGTTGATGGCGCGGCCCTCGAGCTGCTTGCACAGGTCGTCCGAGAGGATCTGCATGTAGCGGGCGAGCACCACCAGGTCGATGTCCAGCTCGCGCACGAGTTCCAGGAGGCGGGCCTCGGCATCGGCCTTGGTTTCCTTGGTCACCGGGATGTGGTGGAAGGGGATGCCGTAGGTCCCGGCCAGCTCCTCGAACTCCTCGTGGTTGGAGACGATGGCCGGGATTTCGATGTTGAGCGCGCCGGTGCGCCGGCGGAAGAGCAGGTCGTTGAGGCAGTGGCCGAACTTCGACACCATGATCAGCGTGCGGGTCGGGGTCGAGGCGTCCCGCAGGGTCCACGAGATCCGGTATGCCTCGGCGACGGGGCCGAAGCGGTCACGCAGATGTTTCACGTCGGTGTCGGGGTCCGACACAGCGAAGTGGACCCTCATGAAGAAACGGTCCTGAAGCCGGTCGTCGAACTGCTGACTCTCCAGGATGTTGCCGGAGTTCCTGACCAAGTAGCCGCTCACGGCATGCACCAGTCCGGCCTGGTCCGGGCACGAGAGGGTGAGGACGTATTCGCGGCCTGGTTGCGGTCGAGGGGACATACGCGGCCTCCGTTGGTGCGTATTGCACAACGCGGTGAGTGATACGCAACATGGTCAGCCTCTCGTCGGCCGCGGTCAAGAGAGTCGGGGCAACTGGGTCTCGGGGAGGAATCGGCCTGTCTCGCCCCCTTGACGTGGGTCACACGTTCGGCCAGGGTGTTCCACCACAAGCAATGCAGTGCATGATGCGCAACGAACTTCGGTCGAAGGGCTCCGCTCGTGGCAGACCTGTATCTGGACGGAGAATGGCGCGACGCGGTGGCCGGTGGCCGCCGCGAGATCCTCTGCCCCGCAGACGGCACGCTTGCGGCGGTCGTGTCCGAAGGGACGCGAGCCGACAGCGAGGCAGCGATCGCAGCGGCCCGCCGGGCTTTCGACCAGGGCCCCTGGCCGCGGACCCCCGAACGCGAGCGCGGCGCGCTGCTGCTGCGGACCGCCGATCTGATCGAACGCGACGTCAAGGACTTCGCCCGGGCCGAATCGCTCGACACCGGCAAGCGACTGGTGGAGAGCGAGTACGACATCGCCGATGTGGTCGCCTGCTTCCGCTACTACGGCGGGATCGCGGGCACCAGCGCCGGCCGGGTGATCGACACGGGACGGGACGACGCCGTCAGCCGCGTCACGTACGAGCCGGTCGGTGTGTGCGGGCTCATCACCCCCTGGAACTACCCACTGCTCCAGGCGTCGTGGAAGGTCGCCCCCGCCCTGCTGGCAGGCAACACGATCGTGGTGAAGCCGAGTGAGCTCACCCCCTCGACAACCATCCTGCTGATGCGGGCACTTGAGGAGGCCGGTCTGCCGCCCGGCGCGGCCAACCTCGTGCTCGGCTCCGGCCCCGAGGTGGGCGCACCGCTGGCAGAAGACCCGGCCGTCGACATGATCTCCTTCACCGGGGGCCTGGACACCGGCCGGAGGATCATGGCCACGGCCGCAGCGACCGTGAAGAAGGTCGCTCTCGAACTGGGCGGCAAGAACCCCAATGTCGTCTTCGCCGACGCCGACTTCGAGACCGCGGTGGACTTCGCTCTCACGGCCGTCTTCCTGCATTCCGGGCAGGTCTGTTCGGCCGGCGCCCGGCTCATCGTCGAGGACCGCATCCACGACGCCTTCGTCGACGAGGTCGTACGCCGCGCCGGAGGCATCCGGCTGGGCGGTCCCTTCGACCCCCAGGCCGACACGGGACCGCTGATCTCCGCGCAGCACCGCGAGAAGGTCGAGGCCTATGTCACCGCGGGCATCGCCGAGGGCGCCGTACTGCGCTGCGGCGGCAGCCGCCCGGCGGACCCCGCGCTCGCCAAGGGCCATTACTACCCGCCGACCGTGCTCGACGAGTGCCGCCAGGACATGCGCGTGGTGCACGAGGAGTCATTCGGACCCGTACTCACCGTCGAGCGCTTCAGCGACGAGGACGATGCCGTACGGATCGCCAATGACACCGAGTACGGACTCGCCGGAGCCGTATGGACTCAGGACGCCGGCAAGGCCCAGCGCGTCGCGCGGCGGCTGCGCCACGGCACCGTGTGGATCAACGACTACCACCCCTATGTGCCGCAGGCGGAGTGGGGTGGCTTCGGGCACTCGGGCGTGGGCCGCGAACTGGGCCCGACAGGCCTGGAGGAATACCGCGAGCCCAAGCACATCTGGCAGAACATCCAACCCCGGCCGCAGCACTGGTTCCGCGGCTGAACGCCGAAGAGAGGTCGATCGTGACCCCAACGCAGACTGAACTGCCGCAGCGGCGCGGCACGTCCCAGGACCAGGACGCAGCCCCGGTCATCTCCGTGCGCGGGCTGTGGAAGGTGTTCGGGCCCAAGGCCGACCAGGTGCCGGATTCCGAGGAGCTGTGCGGGCTCACGCGCCGCGAGCTCATGGACCGCACCGGATGCACCGCCGCCGTACGGGATGTGAACTTCGACGTGTCGCCCGGCGAGGTCTTCGTCGTGATGGGTCTGTCCGGCTCCGGCAAGTCCACGCTGGTGCGATGTCTCACCCGGCTGATCGAACCCACCGCGGGCGAAGTCAACTTCGAGGGCGAGGACATCCGCGGCGCGGACAGCAAGCGGCTGCGCGAGCTTCGGCGCCGCAAGTTCTCCATGGTCTTCCAGCACTTCGGCCTGCTGCCGCACCGCCGCGTCGTCGACAACGTGTCGTACGGCCTGGAGATCCGTGGCATGGGCAGGGCCGAGCGCAACAAGCGGGCCCTGGAGGTCGTCGAACTGGTCGGCCTGTCCGGATACGAGAACTCCTACCCCGACCAGCTGTCCGGCGGCATGCAGCAGCGCGTCGGTCTCGCCCGGGCGCTCGCCGGCGACCCGGAGGTGCTCTTCTTCGACGAGCCGTTCTCCGCACTCGACCCGCTGATCCGCCGCGACATGCAGAACGAGGTCATCCGTCTGCACCACGAGGTCGGCAAGACGATGGTCTTCATCACCCACGACCTGTCCGAGGCGCTCAAGCTCGGCGACCGCATCCTGATCATGCGCGACGGCAAGATGGTCCAGTGCGGCACGGGTGACGAACTGGTCGGTGCGCCCGCCGACGACTATGTACGCGAGTTCGTCAAGGACGTGTCCCGCGCCGAAGTCCTCACCCTGCGCTGGATCATGCGCGCCCCCGGGCCCCACGACGCCCTCGACGGGCCGGAGTTGGGCCCGGACGTCGTGGTGCGCGAGGCGACGCGGGCGGTGCTCGCCGCCGACAGGCCGGTCAAGGTCGTCCAGGACGGCAAGCTCCTGGGCATCGTCGGCGACGAGGAGATCCTCGCGGTCGTGGCGGGGCAGGAAGGCGGCGCGTGATGGCCGTCATCACCAAAACGGCCGCGCCGGTCGCGTCCGTACGCAGGGTCAGCCGCCGCGCGGTGGTGGCCGCGATCCTGATCGCCTGGCTGGTGCTGTTCGCCGCCCTGCGCGGGCGGCAGACGCTCAACCTCGCGGCGGCCGATCTGACCGAACTGCACCGCTGGTTCAACTCGGTCAACGACAGCATCGGTGCCAACCGCAACAGCAACCCGCTCTTCCTCTACTTCTTCAACGAGATCCGGCTGGTCATCGACAATCTCGTGACCTTCGTCCAGTCGCTGATCTCCCAGCCGGGGGCCGGGCGTCCGGTGCCCGTCGTCGGCTGGCTGGGCGTCGTCGCCCTCGCCGGCTATGTCTCGTGGGCCTTCGGCAACATCCGCGTCGCGGCCCTGGCCGTGGCCGGGTTCGTCTTCCTCGGGCTGCAGGGACTGTGGCAGGAGAGCATGGACACCCTCGCCCTGACCCTGTCGGCGGTGTTCGTCTCCCTGCTCATCGGGATCCCGCTCGGCATCTGGGCCGGGCTCTCCGACCGGGTGAACCGCGCCATGACGCCGTTCCTGGACTTCATGCAGACGATGCCCACGTTCGTCTATCTGGCTCCGCTGACGCTGTTCTTCCTCATCGGCCCGGCATCCGCGACGATCGCCACGCTCATCTACGCGGCGCCGCCCGCCATCCGCATCACCGCGCACGCCATCCGCTCGGTGCCCGCCACCACGGTCGAGGCGGCCGAGTCGCTGGGATCCACCCGGCAGCAGACACTCACCAAGGTGCTGCTGCCCATGTCCAAGCGGACCGTCGTCATGGGCGTGAACCAGACCATCATGGCTGCGCTGTCCATGGTCACGATCGCGGCCCTGATCGACGCGCCCGGCCTGGGCAAGACCGTCGTCAAGGCACTGCAGACCCTCGACGTCGGCGTCGCCTTCAACGCGGGGCTCGCCATCGTCGTCATGGCGATCGTGCTGGACCGGGTCACGACCGCGGCAGGCGACCGCGTGGAGACCGCCAGGAGGCGCGGCGCCGGTCGCTTCACGAAGTGGCGCCGCCCCCTGCTGCTGGCCGGTGGCGCAGTTGCCGCGGTGTGCGTGTGGCTGTCCCACACCTATGTGTGGGCAGCCCAGTTCCCCGGTGACGCCGGGGTCGGGAGCGCGATCGCCCGCTCGGCGGACTCGGTCACGCTGTGGACGCAGGACACCTTCGGTGGACTGACCAACGGATTCAGGGACCTGGTCACCACCGCGTTGCTCAACCCCTTCGAGACGCTGCTCACCGAGTCACCCTGGTGGCTGGTGGGTGTGGTGATCGTCGCCGTCGGCGTCGTACTCGGCGGGTGGCGCGCGGGTGCGACGGCGGTGGTGTGCGTGGCTCTGCTCGTCGGGACCGGGGTGTGGTCGGACAGCATGACGACGCTGGCCTCCACCGCGGTGGCGACGTTGATCGTGATGCTGCTCGGCGTCGTGGTCGGTGTCTGGATGGGCCGCAGTCAGCTGGTCGACCGGCTGATCAGACCCAGTCTCGACGCGGGCCAGACCATGCCCTCGTTCGTGTATCTGGTGCCGTTCCTGGCGCTGTTCGGGGCCACGCGGTTCACGGCGATCATCGCCGCGGTGGTCTTCGCCGCCCCCGTGACGATCAAGATCATCGCGGACGGTGTGCGAGCCGTGCCGGAAACCACGGTGGAGGCCGCCACGGCGGCGGGTTCCAGTACGTGGCAGATCATCACCAAGGTCCAGCTCCCCATGTCACGCAGCGCTCTGACACTCGCGACCAACCAGGGACTGATCTATGTCCTGTCCATGGTGGTCGTGGGCGGTCTGGTCGGTGCGGGCGCCCTGGGCTACGACGTCGTAGCCGGTTTCTCCCAGGGCCAGTTGTACGGCAAGGGCCTCGCGGCGGGCCTGGCCATCGTTCTGCTCGGGGTCATGTTCGACCGGATATCCCAGGCCGCGGCACGGCGCACGACAAGAGCGCCCGGCGCTCGCTAGTCCGGCCACACCTCAGCGGCCACCGGAAACAGCACAGGAGGCAGTACATGATCGGGAACTTCATTACCCAGTCGCGCCCCGCGAGACGCAGGGCAGCGGTGGCCGGGCTGGCGGCGCTGAGCCTGACCACGCTCGCCGCCTGCGGCGGCGCCAAGGTCGGCGAGTCGGGGTCGGACAAGGCGGGGGGCGGCGCCGGCAAGTGCGGCACGTTCAACCTCGCGGTCAACCCCTGGGTCGGCTACGAGGCCAATGCGGCGGTCATCGCGTATGTCGCCGAGAACGACCTCAAGTGTCAGGTGACCAAGAAGGACCTCAAGGAAGAGGTCGCCTGGCAGGGCTTCGGCACCGGTGAGGTGGATGCCATTGTCGAGAACTGGGGCCACGACGACCTGAAGAAGAAGTACATCACCGACCAGAAGACGGCCGTGGCGGCCGGGGCGACCGGCAACAAGGGTGTCATCGGCTGGTTCGTGCCGCCGTGGCTGGCCAAGGAGCACCCGGACATCACCGACTGGAAGAACCTCAATAAGTACGCCGCCAATTTCAAGACCTCCGAGTCGGGCGCCAAGGGCCAGTTCCTGGACGGCGATCCGTCGTTCGTCACGAACGACGCCGCACTGGTGAAGAATCTGAAACTTGACTACAAGGTCGTCTACGGCGGCAGCGAGGCCGCGCTGATCCAGGCGTTCAGGCAGGCCGAGGCCAAGAAGAGCTGGGTGATCGGCTACTTCTACGCGCCGCAGTGGTTCCTGTCGGAGGTCGAGCTCGCGAAGGTGAATCTGCCTCCGTACAAGGAGGGCTGTGACGCGGACGCGGCCAAGGTCGCCTGCGACTATCCCGAGTACGAGCTGGACAAGATCGTCAGCAAGAAGTTCGCCGATTCGGGCAGTCCTGCCTATGACCTCGTCAAGAACTTCACCTGGACCAACTCCGACCAGAACCTCGTGGCCAAGTACATCGCCGAGGACAAGATGACGCCGGAGGCGGCGGCCAAGAAGTGGGTGGACGCCAACCGCGACAAGGTCGATTTCTGGCTCAAGAAGGGCTGATCCACAAGAGGGTCGGGGAAGCGCTGACCGTGCCCGGCGGGCTGCCGTGACAGCCCGCCGGGCACGGCTGTTTTTTTGCCCCGGTTACGGCCGTGAAGGCCCCTTGACACCCTCCTCGGTGACCGGCATCGTGAGTTGCGCAACCTGAAGCATGTTGCGCTGACAGCAACTCAAACGCTTGAAGGCGGAGGTGCGGCGATGGCGGGACCCCGAGTGGTCATCATCGGAGCGGGCGTCGTGGGAGCGGCGCTCGCCGACGAACTGTCCTTCGCGGGCTGGACCGACATCACGGTCGTCGACCAGGGGCCCCTGCCCGCCACCGGCGGGTCCTCGTCCCACGCGCCGGGGCTGGTCTTCCAGACGAACTCCTCGAAGACCATGACCGAGCTCGCCCGCTACACCGTCGAGAAGTTCTGCAGCCTGGACGTCGACGGGCAGCCCTGCTTCCTCCAGGTCGGGGGACTCGAGGTGGCCACCACCCCCGAGCGGCTGACCGAGCTGCACCGCCGCCACGGCTGGGTCACCGCCTGGGGCATCGAGTCCCGGCTGCTGAGCCCCGAGGCGTGCATCGAACTGCACCCGCTGGTGGACCCCGAGCGCGTCCTCGGCGGCCTTCTGGTCCCCACCGACGGCCTGGCCAAGGCGGTGCTCGCCGTCGAGGCCCAGATCCGGCGGGCCACCGAGCGCGGCGTACGCTTCCTCGCCCGCCACGAAGTCCTCGACGTCGTGCACAGCGAGGGTCAGGTCAGCGCGGTCGTCACCGACCAGGGTGAGATCCCCGCCGACATCGTCGTCTGCTGCGCCGGCATCTGGGGCCCGAAGATCGCCCGCATGGTCGGGATGAACCTTCCGCTGACCCCGCTCGCCCACCAGCTCGCCTGGACCGGCCCCGTTCCCGCCCTGGAGGGCCAGGCCGAGGAAGCCGTCCGGCCGATCCTGCGCCACCAGGACGCGGACCTGTACTACCGCGACCGCTTCGACCGCATCGGCATCGGCTACTACGGCCACCGGCCCATGCCCGTCGACCCCGAGGACATCGCCTCGTTCGACGAGGCCGCGCAGATGCCCTCCGTCCTGAAGTTCACCGAGGACGACTTCGCCGACGCCTGGGCCGAGACTCAGGCCCTGCTGCCCGCGACACGCGAAGCCAAGATCGAAGAGGGCATCAACGGCCTCTTCTCCTTCACCACCGACGGACTGCCGCTGCTTGGCGAATCACCCGACGTCAAGGGCTTCTGGGTCGCCGAGGCCGTGTGGGTCACCCACTCCGCGGGCGTCGCCCGCGCGGTGGCCGAATGGCTCGTGGACGGCCACTGCTCGTCCTTCGATCTGCACGAGTGCGACGTCAACCGCTTCGAACCGCACCAGCTCTCCCCGGAGTACGTCCTGGCCCGAGACTGCCAGAACTTCGTCGAGGTCTACGACATCCTCCACCCCCTCCAGCCCGCAGGCGCCCCACGGCCCCTGCGCACCAGCCCCTTCCACGCCCGCCAGCAGGAACTCGGCGCCTTCTTCCTGGAGGCCACCGGCTGGGAGCGGCCCCAGTGGTACGAAGCCAACGCACCGCTCGTCGCAGGCCGGTCCATTCCCACACCCAACGACTGGGCGGCGCGCTACTGGTCGCCCATCGTCGGCGCCGAGGCCCAGACCACCCGCGAGACCGTGGCGATGTACGACATGACGGCACTCAAGCGCCTGGACGTCACCGGCCGGGGCGCGGCCGCCTTCCTCCAGCGGCTTTCCACCGGCAACGTCGACAAGTCGGTCGGGTCGGTGACGTACACCCTGCTCCTGGACGAAGACGGCGGCATCCGCAGCGACATCACCGTCGCCCGCCTCGGCCGCGACCACTTCCAGGTCGGCGCCAACGGCAACCTGGACCTCGACTGGTTCGGCCGTCACCTGCCGGCGGACGGCTCGGTCCAGGTGCGCGACATCACCGCAGGCACCTGCTGCATCGGCCTGTGGGGCCCGCTGGCCCGCGAGGTCCTCCAGCCGCTCGCCGACTCGGACTTCTCCAACGACGGCCTGAAGTACTTCCGCGCCAAGCGCGCCCACATCGGCTCCGTCCCCGTCACGGCGATGCGCCTTTCGTACGTCGGCGAACGCGGCTGGGAGCTGTACACCACCGCCGACATGGGCCAGAAGCTGTGGGACACCCTGTGGCAGGCCGCCCAGCCCCTCGGCGGCATCGCCGCGGGCCGCGGCGCCTTCAACAGCCTCAGGCTGGAGAAGGGTTACCGCTCCTTCGGCACCGACATGACCTATGAGCACGACCCGTACGAGGCGGGGGTCGGCTTCGCCGTGAAGCTCGACAAGGGCGACTTCATCGGCAAGGCGGCGCTGGAGCGGCGCAAGGCGGATGTACGGCGCCGTCTGACCTGTCTGACCATCGACGACCCGCAGGCCGTGGTCATGGGCAAGGAGCCGGTGTACGACGGCGAGCGCCCCGTCGGCTACGTCACCAGTGCCGCGTACGGCTACACGATCGGCAAGGGCATCGCCTACGCGTGGCTGCCGGCCGAACTCGCCACGACCGGCACCGCCGTGCAGATCGGCTACTTCGACCGGCGCGTGGAAGCGGTCGTCGCCGACGAGCCGCTGTTCGACCCGTCCATGTCCCGCCTTCGCGGCTGAGCCCCCAGCTGTAGGAAGAGGAGCACCGTGAGCGCACAGGTCCTCGACGGACGCCGTACCGCCGCCGCGATCCGCACCGAACTCGCCGAGCGCGTGGCCAAGCTGGCCGCGCGGGGAATCACGCCGGGCCTCGGTACCGTACTGGTCGGCGACGACCCCGGCAGCAACGCCTACGTCGCCGGCAAGCACCGCGACTGCGCGCAGATCGGCGTCGCCTCCATCCGGCGCGAACTGCCCGCCGACGCCACGCAGGAACAGGTCGAGGCCGTCATCGACGAGCTCAACGCCGACCCCACCTGCACCGGCTACATCGTCCAACTGCCGCTGCCGCGCGGCCTCGACGCCCACGCCGTACTGGAGCGCATGGACCCGGCCAAGGACGCCGACGGCCTGCACCCCGTCAGCCTCGGCCGCCTTGCGCTCGGCGTCGAGGCCCCCCTGCCCTGCACCCCGCGCGGCATCGTGGAACTCCTGCGCCGCCACGACGTCCCCCTCGCCGGAGCGCGGGTGTGCGTCATCGGGCGAGGCATCACCGTCGGGCGGCCGATCGGCCTGCTGCTCACGCGCAGGTCCGAGAACGCCACCGTGACCCTGTGCCACACCGGGACCAAGGGGCTCGCCTGGCATGTACGCGAGGCGGACATCGTCATCGCCGCCGCCGGGTCGCCCGGACTGATCACGCCCGACATGCTCCGGCCCGGCGCCGTCGTCCTCGACGTCGGCATCACCCGCACCGAGGAGGGGCTGGTCGGTGACGTGCACCCCGATGCCGCCAGGGTCGCCGGATGGGTCGCGCCCATGCCGGGCGGCGTAGGTCCCATGACGCGGGCGATGCTGCTCGCCAATGTCGTTGAAGCCGCCGAGAGGAACGCCGCATGAACCCGCTGAACGCGCCGCTCGCCGAGCTGGACCCCGAGGTCCATGCCGCAGTCGCCGCGGAGCTGCACCGCCAGCAGTCCACCCTCGAAATGATCGCGTCGGAGAACTTCGCCCCCTCGGCGGTCATGGAAGCCCAGGGGTCGGTCCTGACGAACAAGTACGCCGAGGGCTACCCCGGTCGGCGTTACTACGGCGGCTGCGAACACGTCGACGTCACGGAGCGATTGGCCATCGAACGTGTCAAGTCACTCTTCGGCGCCGGATTCGCCAATGTGCAGCCGCACTCGGGCGCCCAGGCCAACACCGCGGTCTTCTTCGGCCTGCTGAAGCCCGGCGACACCGTCCTCGGCCTCGATCTCGCGCACGGCGGGCACCTCACCCACGGCATGCGCATCAACTACAGCGGCAAGATGCTCAATGTCGTGCCCTACCACGTGGACCAGACCGACAACCTGGTCGACATGGACGAGGTGGAGCGCCTCGCCAAGGAACACAACCCCAAGATGATCATTGCGGGCTGGTCTGCGTATCCCCGGCAGCTGGACTTCGCGGCCTTCAGGCGGATCGCCGACGAGGTGGGCGCGTATCTGATGGTCGACATGGCCCACTTCGCGGGCCTCGTGGCCGCCGGTCTGCACCCCAATCCGGTACCGCACGCCCATGTCACCACCACGACCACCCACAAGACACTCGGCGGCCCGCGCGGCGGCGTCATTCTCACCAATGAGGCAGACCTCGCCAAGAAGATCAACTCGGCGGTGTTCCCCGGTATGCAGGGCGGACCGCTGGAGCATGTCATCGCAGCGAAGGCGGTGTCGTTCAAGCTCGCCGCATCGCCGGAGTTCGCCGAGCGGCAGGCCCGCACGCTGGCCGGCGCCCACATCCTTGCCGAGCGGCTCACCAAGCCGGACGCGGCCGCGGCCGGAGTCAGCGTGCTGACCGGCGGTACCGATGTCCATCTGGTCCTGGTCGACCTGAGGGAATCGGAGCTGGACGGAAAGCAGGCCGAAGACCGGCTCCACGAGATCGGCATCACGGTCAACCGCAACGCCGTCCCCTTCGACCCCCGCCCGCCCATGGTCACGTCGGGCCTGCGCATCGGCACCCCGGCACTGGCCACCCGCGGCTTCACCGAAGAGGACTTCGCAGAGGTCGCCGACGTGATCGCGCTCGCCCTCCAGCCGGCCCCCGATGTCGCGGCGCTGCGCGCCCGCACCGAAGCGCTGGCTGCCAAGCACCCGCTGTACCCGCACCTTTCTGGAGACGCCCGATGAGCCCCCGCACCCCGGGCGCCGACCTCCCCGAGCACCCCGACTGGCTGTGGCGCACGCCCGAGCCGAAGCGGTCGTACGACGTGGTGATCGTGGGCGGCGGCGGACACGGTCTCGCGACCGCCCACTACCTGGCGAAGAACCACGGCATCACCAAGGTGGCCGTGCTGGAGAAGGGCTGGCTCGCGGGCGGCAACATGGCCCGCAACACCACCATCATCCGGTCCAACTACCTGTGGGACGAGAGCGCCGGAATCTACGAGCACGCGCTCAAACTGTGGGAAGGGCTGGCGGACGAACTCGACTACCCGATCCTCTTCTCCCAGCGCGGTGTGCTGAACCTCGCCCACAGCCTGCAGGACGTCCGCGACAGCGTGCGCCGCGTCGAAGCCAACCGGCTCAACGGCGTCGATGCCGAATGGCTCGACCCGCAGCAGGTCAAGGACGTCTGCCCCATCGTCAACATCTCGCCCGACGTGCGCTATCCGGTCATGGGCGGCACCTACCAGCCGAGAGCCGGCATCGCCAAGCACGACCACGTCGCCTGGGGACTCGCGCGCTCCGCCGACGCCGCCGGTATCGACATCATCCAGAACTGCGAAGTCACCGGCATCGACATCCAGGGCGGCCGGGTCACCGGCGTACAGACGACGCTCGGCCCGATCGCCGCCGGCAAGGTGGCGCTCTGCTCGGCCGGTCACACCTCGGTGCTCGCCGCCATGGCGGGCTTCGAGCTGCCGCTGCAGAGCCATCCGCTGCAGGCGCTGGTCTCCGAGCTCCTTGAGCCGGTGCACCCCACGGTCGTGATGTCCAACGCGGTGCATGTGTACGTCAGCCAGGCCCACAAGGGCGAACTCGTGATGGGCGCGGGCATCGACGCGTACAACGCCTACACACAGCGCGGCGCTTTCCACATCATCGAGCATCAGATGTCGGCAGCGCTGGAACTCTTCCCGGTCTTCGCCCGCGCCCATGTGCTACGTACCTGGGGCGGCATCGTCGACGTCAGCCCCGACGCCTCGCCCATCGTGGGGCTCAGCCCGGTGGACAACCTCTACGTCAATTGCGGCTGGGGCACGGGTGGCTTCAAGGCCACCCCGGGCGTCGGCTGGGTCTACGCCCACACCATCGCCCACGACACCCCTCACCACCTCAACGCCCCCTTCTCGCTCGACCGATTCACCACCGGCGCGCTCGTGGACGAGCACGGCGCGGCCGCGGTGGCCCACTAGGGAGCCGAATCGATGCTGCTCATCCCATGCCCCTGGTGCGGGCCCCGTGACGAGGCCGAATTCCACTACGGCGGCCAGGCACACGTGCCGTATCCCGAGGACCCCGCCGCCCTGACCGACCAGGAGTGGGCCCGCTACCTGTTCTTCCGCGACAACCCCAAGGGCCCGTTCGCGGAGCGCTGGACCCACGCGTCGGGATGCCGCCGCTGGTTCAACGCGGTACGTGACACGGCGACGAACGAGATCCTTACGGTGTACCGCGCGGGCGAGCCGCGCCCGGATCATCCAGCCCCTCCGGCGTTTGAGGAGCGGGGGTCTGGGGGCAGAGCCCCCAGCGGGGTCCGGGGCGGAGCCCCGGTTATGGGAAGGGGCGGGGTGGGGAAGGAAACCCCCGCCGCCGCGCCGCACGGCTCGACCCAACCGTTCCGGCTCCCCACCGCCGGCCGCGTATCCCGCGCCGACCGCCTCACGTTCACCTTCGACGGCACCACATACCAGGGCTTCCGCGGCGACACCCTCGCCTCCGCCCTCCTCGCCAACGGCATCATCCAGACCGGCACCAGCATCAAACTCGGCCGCCCCCGCGGCATCTTCTCCGCCGGAGTCGAGGAGCCCAACGCCGTCGTCCAGATCGAGGAGCCGTTCCCCGAGCCCATGCTGCCCGCGACGGCGGTGGAGTTGTACGAGGGCCTCGTCGCGAGCAGCCTCCCCGGGCAGGGACGGCTCGCCACCGAGCCCGACCCCGCACGCTACGACGCCGTCCACGCCCACTGCGACCTGCTGGTCGTCGGCGCAGGCCCGGCCGGACTCGCGGCCGCGTCCGCCGCCGCCCGCAGCGGCGCGCGCGTCATCCTCGCCGACGACCAGCCCGAGCCGGGCGGCAGTCTCCTCGGCACAGGCCAACTCCTCACCTGGGCAGCCGAGATCGAGGCGCTGCTCGAAGCCGCACCGGAAACCCGCATCCTGCGCCGCACCACCGTCTTCGGCTACTACGACGACAACCACCTCCTCGCCGTCGAACGCCGGACCAACCATCTCGGCGGCGCAGCCCCCGAGAACGTCTCCCGCGAGCGGGTCTGGCGCATCCGCGCCCGCCGCGTCGTCCTGGCCACCGGAGCCCACGAGCGCTCGCTGGCTTTCGCCGACAACGACCGCCCCGGCGTCATGCTGGCGGCCTCGGCCCGCACGTATGCCAACCGCTACGGCGTCCAGCCCGGCCGCCGCGCCGTCGTCTTCACCACCAACGACAGCGCCTACGCGGCCGCGCTCGACCTGGCGGCGGCGGGTGTGGAGATCGCGGCCGTCGTCGACACCCGCCCCGAACCGGGGGAGTGGGCGCGCCGGGCCCAGGACGCCGGGATCGAGGTGCTGGCCGGGCATGCCGTGGTCGGTACCGAGGGCGACCAGCGGCTGTCGGCGGTGACCGTCGCTCCGTACTCACAGACAACGGGGCACCGCGAGTTCAGCGCCGACCTGCTGCTGGTCTCCGGGGGCTGGAACCCCGTCGCGCATCTGTTCAGCCAGGCGGGCGGAAAGCTCCGGTACGACGACACGCTCGGCACCTTCGTCCCCGACACCTGCCGTCAGGCGGTCGAGGTCGCCGGCTCCGCGGCCGGCGAATTCGACCTCGCCGCCGTACTCGCCCAGGGTGCCGAGGCGGGCGCCCGTGCGATCGAGGCCGAGGGCTATGTGACCGCTGCACCAGAGCTCCCCGTCGTGGCCGACGAACCGCAGTCCCCGCCCATGCAGGTCTTCGCCGTCCGCGGTCCCGCAGGCGCGCCCCGCTTCGTAGACCTCCAGCGTGATGTCACCGTCGACGACCTCGCCCGCGCGACCGGCGCCGGTATGCGCTCGGTCGAGCACACCAAGCGCTACACCACCGCCGGCACGGCCAACGACCAGGGCAAGACCTCCGGCGTCCTCGCCAGCGGCACCGTCGCCCAGCTCCTGGGCGTGGACATCTCAGCCCTGGGCACGACGACGTTCCGCCCTCCCTACACCCCCGTCTCCTTCGCCACCCTCGCGGGCCGCGACCGCGGCGCGCTCCACGACCCCGTGCGCGTAACCGCCCTGCACGGCTGGCATGTCGGCCAGGGCGCGCTCTTCGAGAACGTCGGTCAGTGGAAGCGGCCCTGGTACTACCCCCGGGACGGCGAGGACATGAAGGCCGCCGTGCTCCGTGAGTGCCGCGCCGCGCGTGAGGGAGTCGCCTTCATGGACGCCTCCACGCTCGGCAAGATCGACGTGCAGGGTCCTGACGCCGCTGTCTTTCTCGACCGGCTCTACACCAACATGATGAGCACCCTCAAAGTCGGCATGATCCGTTACGGCGTCATGTGCCGCCTCGACGGCATGATCTTCGACGACGGCACCGTCATCAGACTCGCCCAGGACCGTTTCCTTGTCACCACCACGACCGGCAACGCGGCCGCCGTCCTGGACTGGATGGAGGAATGGCTGCAGACCGAGTGGCCCGACCTGCGTGTCCACTGCACGTCCGTCACCGAACAGTGGGCCACCGTCGCCCTCGTCGGCCCCCGCTCCCGCGAGGTACTTGGCGCCCTGGCCCCTGAACTGGCCGTCGCGAACGACGACTTCCCCTTCATGGCCTGGCGCGAGTCAACGGTCGCGGACATCCCGGCCCGGGTCTGCCGGATCAGCTTCTCCGGCGAACTGGCCTACGAGATCAACGTGTCGCCGTGGGACGCCCGGGCGCTGTGGGAGGCGCTGTACACGGCGGGGAGCCCGTACGGCATCACCCCGTACGGCACCGAGACCATGCACGTCCTGCGCGCCGAGAAGGGCTACCCGATCATCGGCCAGGACAGCGACGGCACGGTCACGCCGCAGGACCTCGGCATGAGCTGGGTGGTGTCCAAGAAGAAGCCGGACTTCATCGGCAAGCGCTCCCACGCACGCGCCGACACCACACGCCCCGACCGCAAGCACCTCGTCGGCCTGCTCCCCGAAGACCCGGACTCCTTCCTCCCCGAAGGCACCCATCTGGTCGCCGACAGCGTGCTGCCCGCCCCTCCCGTGCCCATGCTCGGCCACGTCACCTCCAGCTACCACAGCGCGGCGCTCGGCCGTACCTTCGCGCTCGCCCTGATCAAGGGTGGCCGGGACCGCATCGGCGAGCGGCTGTACGCGCCGGTCGGCGACCGGCTGGTCCCGGTGACCGTCGCAAGTCCCGTCCTCTACGACCCCGAGGGAGCCCGCCGCGATGGCTGACACCGCAATCCGCCACAGCCCCCTGGCACACACCGCCGGCCGCTTCGCCGCCGTCACCCGCGCCTCGGGCGGCGACCTGCGCCTGGCCGAACTTCCCTTTCTCACCCAGCTCACCGTCCGGCTCGACGCCAAGGGCCCGGCAGCCGACGCCGTGGGGCTCGCCCTGGGCCTTCAACTGCCCCTCGAACCCAACACCGTCGTACGCGCCGGTGACCTCCATGCACTGTGGCTCGGCCCCGACGAATGGCTCGTCGTCGCCCCGCCCGGCAGCGGGCCGGGTCTGGAGAACCGGATCCGGGCGGCAGCGGGCGACGAGCCTGCAGCGGTCACGGACGTCTCCGCCCAGCGCACCACCCTGCTCGTCACCGGCCCCCGTGCCCGCGACCTGCTGGCCCACGGCTGCCCACTGGACCTGCACCCGCGTGCCCTCGGCCCGGGCCGCTGCGCCCAGACCACCCTGGCCCGCGCACAGGTCGTGCTCGTGGCACGGGACGAGCCGAGGGCGGGGTTCTGGCTGCTGGTCCGTTCGTCCTTCGCCGGGTATCTGGCGGACTGGCTGCTGGACGCGGCGTCGGAGTACGTCTGACGCTCAGGTCCTGTCCGGCCGATCTTGCCGGGCTCGATCGACCGGACAGGACCTAGCCGCCGATCGCGCCCGCCGCCGCGGCCTGGAGGTGCGGACGGGCGAGATTGTTCGGGCGCAGGATGAACTGAAGCTCTTCCTTCGTCAACAGGCCCTTGTCGAGCACGAGTTCATGAACACTGCGGCCGGTCTGGAGCGCTTCCTGGGCGACCGCGGTGGCCTGCTCGTAGCCGATGTGCGGGTTCAGCGCGGTCGCCAGGCCGATGGACTGGGCTACGAGGTCGGCGAGGTGCTCTCGGTTGGCGGTGATGCCGGTGACACAGCGCTCGGCGAGGGTCAGACAGCCGGCCCGCAGATGCGTCAGGCTCTTCAGCAGGCTGTGGGCGATGACCGGTTCGAAGGCGTTCAGCTGGAGCTGGCCCGCCTCGGCGGCCATGGTCACCGTCATGTCGTTGCCGATGACCTCGAACGCGATCTGGTTGACCACCTCGGGGACGACAGGGTTCACCTTGCCCGGCATGATGCTGGAACCGGCCTGCACCGGCGGCAGGTTGATCTCGGCGAAGCCTGCTCGCGGCCCGCAGGAGAGCAGCCGAAGGTCGTTGCACGTCTTGGAGAGCTTGACGGCGATCCGCTTCAGCACTCCCGACAGCTGGACGAACGCGCCGGCGTCCTGGGTGGCTTCGACGAGGTCGTGTGCGACCGTCAGCGGAAGTCCGGTGATGGTACGCAGGTGCCGGGAAGCCCGAGCCGCGTACTCGGGATGGGCGTTGAGTCCCGTGCCGATGGCGGTTCCGCCCAGGTTGATCTCCCGGATCAGCTCGCATGCCTCGGTGAGGCGCTTGTGGTCCTCTCCCAGCATCACGGCGTACGTCGCGAACTCCTGGCCCAGGGTCATGGGCACCGCGTCCTGCAACTGCGTACGGCCCATCTTCAGGACGTCCGCGAACTCCTCCGACTTCGCGGCGAAGGCGCAGCGGAGCACCTCCATGGCGTCCAGCAGACGCTGAGCGGTGAAGTCGAGGGCGATCTTGACGGCGGTCGGGTAGACGTCGTTGGTGCTCTGTCCCGCGTTGACGTCCTCCAGCGGGTGCAGATTGCCGTACTCGCCCTTGCGGTGGCCGAGGAGCTCCAGGGCACGGTTGGCGACGACCTCGTTGGCGTTCATGTTCGTCGAGGTGCCCGCGCCGCCCTGGATCACGTCGACGACGAATTCGCCGTGAAGCTTCCCGGCACGGATCTCTTCGCAGGCGCTCACGATCGCGTCAGCCTTGCGGCCGTCCAGCAGTCCGAGGTCGCGGTTGGCGAGGGCCGCTGCCTGCTTGACGCAGGCCAGGGCGGTCACCAGGTCCGGGTAGGCCGAGACGGGGATGCCGGTGATGGGGAAGTTCTCCACCGCCCGCAGGGTGTGGATGCCGTAGTAGGCGTCGGCGGGGACGTCCCGGTCACCGAGCAGATCGTGCTCGGCGCGGACCTCGGGGAGGACGTGGTCGTGCGTGGCCATGGAGGTGCGGACTCTCCTGTCGGGTGCGTACGGGGAGGAGTGGGGCGAGGCTCAAACGGGTGGGAGCCGCTCGGTCCGGGGGGAGGGGGAAGAAGACCGAGCGGCCCCGGTCTATGCGGGGACGAGCACGGCCGGCGGGTCGGAGTCGGCGGACATGGCCTCGGCGAGCGCGTGGCGCAGCACCTGCTCCCGCTCCCGCGGGTCGGTGGCGGCGAGCAGTGCGGTGAGCAGGGCGATCCGGGCCTGGCCGGCTCGCAGCGTGCCGGTCTTGACGGCGCCCGCGGCCACGAGGTCGACCGCGCCGCCGCGGGTGTAGATCTCGGTGACCGGTCCGGCCTGGACACGGGTGGTCAGGGCGACCAGGACGCCGCGGGAGGTCGCGGAGGCGACGGCTTCGACGAACTCGGGGGTGGCGTTGCCGGCGCCGGTGGCCACGAGGACGATTCCCTGGGCCCCCGCGTTCACGGCCGCGTCCAGCAGGAGCGGGTCGGCGTCGCAGTGGTGCATCACCATGTCGACGCGGGGCAGGGCGTCCGGCATGCCGGGCAGGGCCAGAGCCGCAGGGCGCTGGGGGTGGCGCAATACGGAGACGCGGCCGAAGCCGATGTTCCCGATGCGGGCACCGGACGGATCGGCGAAGGCGTCGGAGGCCAGCGTCTGCGTCTTGACGGTGCCGCGGGCGGCGTGCACCTTGCCGTCGAAGGCGACCAGGACCCCAAGGCCACGCGTCGTCGCGGCGGTCAGCAGCGCGTCGTGGAGGTTGTCGGGTCCGTCGCCGTCCGCCGCGTCGAGCGGAAGCTGGGCGCCGGTGAAGACGACCGGGCGGGGGTCGTCGTGGTGGAGGTCGACCAGGAACGCCGACTCCTCCAGGGTGTCGGTGCCGTGGGTGACGACGATGCCGTCCACGCCGGGGTCGGCGAGCACCTCGTGCACCGTGCGGAGCAGGGTGAGCTGGTGGGCGGTGGTGAGACGGGGGCTGTTCACGCTGAACAGATCGACGACCTCGACGGTGACACCGTCGGGCACGGCCGCGGTCGCCATCACCTCCTCGCCGTGAGCGTCGGCGGCGAATCCCGAACCCTGCCAGCGGCTGGCTATCGTCCCGCCGGTGCTGATGACGACGACGCGTCCCACAGTGCCCACTCCTCGATCGTGTCGCCGGTTGCGGCGAATCCGACGGGGCACGCGGCCCGGCTTGGCTCGTGGCCCCGGCCGGGCTGCGCCCCATGGCTGACCCGGGGATGCCGGACCAGTCGGACGCAATGATAGAGTCCTGGGCGCGCAATGCGATCGCCAATTCTGGCCCACATCGACCAATCTAATGGTGAATAATTGCGCCATGGATGAGATCGACCGAGATATCTTGCGCGAGCTTCAGAATGACGGGCGGCTGAGCAATCAGGACCTGGCACAGCGAGTGGGGCTGACCCCCTCACCGTGCATGCGCCGCGTCCGGCAACTGGAGCAGGACGGGGTGATCCAGGGCTATCGCGCGGTGATCGACCCGGAGGCGGTCGGCCGGAGCTTCGAAGTCCTCGTCTCCATCGAGGTGAAGCGGGACCGCGAGGTGGTCGAGGCCTTTGAGGCCGGTCTTCAGGAGATCCCCGACGTCATCGAGGCGTACCGGCTCTTCGGCAGCCCGGGATGCCTGCTGCGCATCGCGGTCGAGGACCTGCGTGCGTACGAGCGGCTGTGGATCGAGAAGCTGACCTCGCTGTCCGGCGTCACCGAGGTCAACTCGCAGATCATCATGAAGCGGATCAAGGAGCTTCGCGGTGTGCCGGTGGACGGCTGAGCCTCCCTGATCCGCCCTCGCAGGGACCCGCCGGGCGATGGCCGACCCTAGGGCCTGTCGTTCGGATCTTGCCGGGCTCGCGTGCCCTGGCACGCACGCTCGCTGCGTTGTCGTCAGTCGCCGACGCTCCGCGTCGGCTCTCCCCCTGCCTTCGGCGGGGGGACCCCCATCCTCCGGCCTGCGATCGCACGCACCAGACCCCGCTCACTGATCCGGCCTGATCCAAACGACAGGCCCTAGAGATCGACCGACTTGCCCAGCGGGATACGGGAGTAGTCGGCCCCGCCCTCCCCGTCGAGCCACTGGTCGAAGTGGTCCAGGCCGACATCGCTGAGCTGGACGTCGTGGATGGGGAACGCGCGAGCGGGGCGGACCGTTCGGACGAACTCGATGACCTCACGGAGTTTCAGCCACGGGCCGGCTGCCGGGACCAGCAGTGTGTCGACCGCCTCGGCGGGGACGAACAGCGAGTCCCCCGGGTGGTAGATGCCGTCGACGATGAAGCCGATATTGGGGCAGCCGGGCAGGCCGTCGATGATCTCGGCGTGCTCGCCGCCGACGGCGCGCACGGTGAAGCCGGCGGCGGTGAAGGTGTCACCCGGTTCCACGGCGGTCACGCCCTCGCCGAGGACTGCGGCCAGCGCGGGATGGGTGTGGACGGTCAGCGCGGGGTTGCTGTCGCGGGCCGCTTTGAGTTTGTCGAGGTCGATGTGATCCTCGTGCTCATGGCTGATGAGCACGGCGGTGGCGCCGGACAGTGACTCCATCTCGGAATAGGTGCCCGGGTCGATAACGAGCACTCGGTCGCCGTCTTCGAGACGCACACAGGCGTGGCCGTACTTTGTCAAACGCATCTGATCAACTTACCGGCAGGCGACCGCAGTCCGCATACCGCTCGGGCCGGTCCGCTCCGCACCGGCCCGAGCGGTGCAGTGGGCGAACTACCGCCTCGTAAATGCGTCCCTGGTGTCCGCGCGCAGCCGGTCCCGGAGCACCGAGATCGCCACGACGAGCGCCGCCACCAGTACGGAGAGGATCACCTGATCCCGTCCGGCGTCGTCCGTCAGCATGTAGACCAGGACGAACGAGATCATCGCGATCGTCGCCCACGTCAGGTACGGGAAGAGCCACATCCGTACGACGAGCTTGTCCGGCGACTCGCGCAGCAGGATGGCGCGCATTTTCAGCTGGGTGAAGCAGATGACCAGCCAGACGAACAGGGCAACCGCACCGGAGGAGTTCAGCAGGAAGAGGAACACCGTGTCGGGCCACTGGTAGTTGAAGAAGACCGCCACGAAGCCGAAGACGACCGACCCCAGAATGGCGGCCTGAGGCACGCCGCGGCTGTTCGTGCGGGCGAATGCCTTGGGCGCGTCGCCGCGCTCGCCGAGCGAGAAAGCCATACGAGAGGCGGTGTACAGGCCGGAGTTGAGGCAGGAGAGCACCGCGGTGAGGACGATGACGTTCATGATCTGACCGGCGTGCGGGATACCGATCGCCTCCAGCGCCGCCACGTACGAGCCACTCTCCTGGATCGCCGGATCGTCCCACTCGAGCAGGGACACCACGACCAGGATGGAGCCGAGATAGAAGACGCCGATCCGCCAGATCACGCTGTTGGTGGCCTTGGTGACGGCACGTCGCGGGTCCTCGGACTCGCCGGCGGCGAGGGTGACGATCTCGCTTCCCATGAAGGAAAAGACGACCATCAGGATGCCGGTGAGGATCGCTCCGGGCCCATTGGGCAGGAACCCACCGTGGCCGGTCAGATTGGCCAGGCCCACGGCTTCGTGGCCGGAGCCGGGCAGTACGCCGAAGACCGCGAGACCGCCGATCACGATGAACGCGGCGATGGCGACGACCTTGATCCCGGCGAACCAGAACTCGAACTCGCCGTACGAGCCGACCGATACCAGGTTGGTCGCCGTGAGCACCACCATGACGATGAGGGCCCAGCCCCACTGCGGGACTGCCGGGACCCATCCCTCGAGGATCTTGGCGCCGGCGGTGGCCTCGACGGCCAGGACCACGACCCAGAAGAACCAGTACAGCCAGCCGATGGAGAAGCCGGCCCAGCGGCCGAGTGCCCGGTCGGCGTAGGCGGAGAAGGAACCGGAGGTGGGGTGGGCCGCGGCCATCTCGCCGAGCATCCGCATGACGAAGACGACCATCGCGCCGACCAGGGCGTACGAGACCAGGATGCCTGGGCCGGCGGCCGCGATGCCGGAGGCGGAGCCGACGAACAGGCCGGCACCGATCACACCGCCGATCGCGATCATCGACAGATGACGGTTCTTGAGCCCGGCCTGGAGGCCGTCCGCGGAAGGCGTCTGCCCGCTCTCACGGGGTGGCGAAGCCACGTCGGTGTTCGAGGGTTGCGCGCTCATGCTCAGTCCTTACAGGGGGAATGGGGGTCAGACCGGCCTGTGGGTCGTTCACATGCCGAGCACGGGTGGGACGACGGTGTGTACGACCACATGGGGAGGCCGGAATGCCGATCCGCTGGAGCAGGCCCTGCTTGTTCGCGGCTGCTCGCCGTTGCCCGTGCCTACGTGTCGGTGAGGACGGCCGCCCGGCGCATCGGGCTCGCGTACTGCGAGCCGCCGGGGGCGAGGACACGTGACGGCATGGAACGCCAGGGGGTGACCCGGCGCGCGGAATCGGGGTACGCAGACGGTAGGAGCGAACGCGACCGCGCCACCATGGACAGATGTCACGCGGGCCGGAGCCCTGTTCGTACAAATGCTCAAACGCGGTCGTAGGGGTGCGGCGGAGTCAGCCCGGGAGATGCGCGGCGGCGATCTCCGCGCGGACGTCGCCTTCCTGCGGGTGATCGCAGCGGTCCGCCACGGGCCACGGTACGAAAGCCCCGTCCCCGCACTGCACCAGCAGCTGCTTGCCGTGTGCCACGACGCCCCGCGGCCGCAGCCCGCTCAGACTCGCGGTCGTATATGCGGCGGTCAGGCTGTTGAGGTCGTGGACGTCGCCGATCCGGAACAGGGAGCGGGTCTCCGCGATGGCCTCGTGCTCGCCCGCGCGCATGACCACACGCAACTCGGGCGCGACCGCCAGGGCCGTCACCGATACGGCGATGTTGTCCAGGTCGTCGGAGGCCACGGCGGCCAGAGCCTGCGCCTGCCGCAGACCGAGCCTGCTCAGCACGAACCGGTCGGTCGCATCGGCTACGACTACGGGCACCCCAAGTGCCCTGGCCAGCCGCAGGTTCGGCGCCGCCGGATTCCGCTCGACAGCGATCACGCCGATGCCCAGAGCCTGCAGCTGGGTGCACAGACGCAGGCCGACCTGTCCGAGCCCGACGACCACCACATGCCCCGCCCGCGGCAGGGCCCGGGACCCCACGATGCCGACCGCGCGCGGTCCCAGCAGGCGATCGACCATGCCCGCGGTGAAGACCGCCGTGAAGACAATGGTGACGAGCATCGCGACGGCGGAGAAAGCCAGATAGGTGTCCGAACCATGGGCGGCTGCCGGGCCGACGGCGGACACGGTGCGCGCCGCTTCGAACAGCGCCTGGACCGGCGGGCGGTGGTGGAAGGCCACGGCCCAGGCCCAGTCGGCCAGCAGCACCGTGAGCAGCCCGGCCAGACCCGTCAGCATGATCCGTGAACTGCCGTCGTGCGGCCGCAGCTGCCCGCGGACCCTGCCCAGCCGGGCCCGGTACCGCAGCGAGCGAGGTGGCTGCCACGGCTCCTCGTGCACGGTGTCGTCCTGCCAGCGGGCGCCTACATGGCCCGCGGGTGTCCGGTTGAGGCTCAGCAGACCAGGCTGGAGGCAGGCGGCCAGGAGCACGGGTGCGGCGACATCGGCCGGCGAGGTGACCTGGCAGTTCGGGAGTACGCGCAGGAGTTGCTCGCCGACCGTCCGGTCGAAGACCGTCACGACCAGCTTGAGGCCGGGGCGGATGTGCTCGACGGCGAGCGCGTAGCGCAACGACTCGACGTCGTCGTCGAGCAGCACCGCGACGCCCGTCACCTCCCGGCGCAGCGCCCGGCGCAGATCCTCGTCCGTGGGACGTTCGAGGTGGCGCACGAGGTGCCCGGCCGACTGCAGCAGACCGCAGACTCTGCGCGCCATGTCGCTGCCGATCACCACGAAGTACTGCTGTGGCGCTGCGTTCTCGGGCATCGCGTATGCACTCCCTCGCCTCTCAGGTGGTGAGAACTCTAGGGGCGTGGTCCGCGTATGTGCTCGTCCCTGTGTCTGAGATGGGAGAGCCATTGGCTGTACGACTGCACAAGGCCGAAGGGGCCCACTTCGATCGCCTCGTGAATCCCCGATTCGTGTTCTAGCCGGGGCTGGTGATCCATCGCAGGACGGTGGTGAGGGTTGTGTCGTCCAGCATGCACAGGGCCTTGATGGCGTCGAGGTCGCCGGGCATCGGCGCGACGCCTTTGGTGGTCAGGACGGTGTGCACTGCCAGGCGGCGCTTGTCGGCGGCGGCAAGGGTGAAGGGAATCCGCTGCTTCGGGTCAGGGGCAGGGAGGAGGAAATCCTCCGAGCTGTCCGATGGCGTGAGAGCGGACTGCGCATCGATGTCCCGGGCGCCCGGGAAGCGATAGGGGTCGATCTCCGACGGCTGCGGCGCTGACGGAAGTGCAGAAACCTGCCAAGCGTACATAGGGGACTCCTGGGTTGCGTCTCTTACTGCCAGGAGGCCCGCCGTGCCTGTTCAGTTGCACCCGTGGTTGCCAACCACCCGAATGCCCTCAAGCATCATCTCTTCACAACACGGCTCGTCCCTACGTTCGCCGGGCTCAGTGCGATTGGTCGATCACCGCCCTCAGATACAGAGGTCGGGCGGGAAGCCGGTCCAGCGAAGCTCTGTGGGAAGGTGCCCCGTGTCGTTGTAGAAGAGCACGGAAGCGGGCCGGCCGGGCGCGTATCGGATGACGGTCAGCGCGGCGTTGGCGTGGAGCAGGCCCATCCAGCGCCACTTCGGAGCGTTGAGGGCAGCTCGGACGAGCCAGCCGATGAGGAAATTGTGGGTGACGATCAGTTCGTGGCGAGGCTCGTCACCGTCGACCGGTCCAGTGAACTGCGAGAGTGCTGCCTGAGCCAACTCCGGGCCCCGTTCGCGCTCTTCGGCCGGGAACTCGGACAGGCGGGCAAGCATGGCGTCGGCCGATTCCGAAGGCAGCTCTCCTCGCTGCGGCAGGTAGGGGATGTAATCCCCTGCCGGTTCCGACAACTTCAGGGGAACGCCGTCGAGCTGGTCGCAGACCAGCTGGGCAGTCTGCTCCGCTCGGGGGAGCGGGCCGTGGTGGACAGCCTTGAGAGGGCTGCGCCGAAGCCGCTCCCCCAGCAGTACGGCTTGTCGGCGGCCGTTGTCCGTCAGCCTGCTCTCATCCGGTGAAGCCTCCCCGTGCCGAGCGAGGTAGAGGTAGCGGTCAGTTGTTCCAGCCATGGGCGAGTCCTCCGTCAGCGTTCATGATCTTGCGAACGCTGGGACAGACGTTGACGAGCGCCGGGTGGTTCCGCCGACCGACGAACGCAGCGGGCAGAGGCACCGCCCTCTTCGACGGCACTGGCCTCCAGCCGGTCACGGGGCGTCGAACAGCGCGCTGACCGACTCGCCGTTGTGGATACGCCGCATGGCCTCGGCCAGCGCCGGGGCGATCGACAGGACCGTCAGCTTGTCCGTGCGCTGCTCGGCCGGGATGGGCACGGTGTTCGTACAGACGATCTCCAGCACGTCGGGCTGATCCGACAGACGCTTCAGTGCGCCGGCGGCGAACAAACCATGGGTGCAGGCGACCCGGATCGACCGGGCTCCCAACTCCCTCAGCCGGTCGAGGAGTTCGACGACAGTGCTGCCCTTCGCGATCTCGTCGTCGAGCACGATCACATCACGGTCGGCGACGTCCCCGATGACCGAGCTGATGCTCACCCGGTCATCCGCGAAGCGCTGCTTGGCCCCGGCCGCCACCTTCGCGCCCAGCAGCCGCGCGAAGGCAGCCGCCTCCTTGGCGTTACCCAGATCCGGAGACACGACCGTCGTGTTCGACAGGTCGTAGCCGCGAAAGTGCTCGGCCAGCTCACGCAATGCGTGGAGGTGATCCACGGGCACCGAGAAGAAGCCGTGCACCTGCGGCGAATGCAAGGTCAGCGCCAGGACACGGTCGGCGCCCGAAGCCACCAGCAGATCAGCCACCAGCCGCCCCCCGATCGAGATTCTCGGCGCGTCCTTTTTGTCCGAACGCGCATAGGCGTAGTGCGACATCACCACGGTGACGCGACTCGCCGATGCCCCGCGGGCGGCGTCGCACATCAGCAGCAGCTCAACGAGGTTCTCCTGTACGGGAGTGACCAGCGGCTGGATCAGAAAGACGTCCCGCTCACGGCAGTTGGCCTGCAGCTGGACCTCAAGGCAGTCATTCGCGAACCGGCTGACCCGCGTGGGACTGAGCGGTACACCAAGGTGGGCACAGACCTCGGCTGCCAGCTCGGGATGGGCGCTACCGCTGAATACGGCGATGTCTCGCACGAACTGCTCCTGGCGTGATCGAGTCGGGATGCCACCGACAGGCTACTGGCCCTGACACCCGGGGAGCATCGAGGCCGAATCAGAGCATCCGCCGAGATGCCGCCCACCCTGTCGGCGCCAGTCGACCCGTGCCGGGGCAGAGCTGATCCCCGGCCGGCCCGGACCGTACATCCAGGGCCTTCACCGGGGACGATCGCCGACTGCACGGTCGCGAAGGATCAGTTGTGGCCGAACTATCCAGGGGTTCCGGTTGACCTGCACTGCTTCCCCGAAAGGACGGCTGGCCTGCGGAAATGGGTTCCCGGCAGTTCCCGTTGGTTCCCGGCGTTTCCGGGTGTCCTGTGCTCTGCTTGTGCCCTGATCATGGAGCGCACTGGGGACCCTACGCCCGTGCATGAAGACAGCCGGTCGGCGCACTATGGACACACCGGACACGAAGAAGATGATCGACCATGCGGTACACCGCAGCCGCGTCGGTGGCCTTGGCGGCGGCCCTGTCGGCGGGCGGCATCGCTTGCGGCAGCGACGCGTCGCCAGGGCCACCGCGCGAGGAGACACAGACGCAGCAGCAGACGCCGACGATCCCCGTCTTGGATATCGGCGACACCGCGACCTACCGGTTTGACCTTCTGGACGGCGGCACCGCCGTGTACAAAGTCACGCTGAAGGACGTGAAGCGGCACCAGCCTGCGATCGGAGCTGATGGCCTTGCCCATGGCAACACGGGGGTCATCTTCCTTGTGGAAAACGTGTCCAACGCCAAGGCGACAGGCGACCTGAACAAGGAGTACGCGGTCGATGACACCGGCTTTCGCCGCGACGACATCGTGGTGGCGAGCGAGGATCAGCTCACCGACCCCGGGCCGGGGCAGAAGAAGATCGTCAACCGTGAGTACGACCTGCCGCCGTCGTTCGAAAAGGGCCGGATCGTCTACGTGACGTACGACGAGGAGACGGTCTCCGAACCGGACGCGTTCGCCGTCCGCATTAACGAGTGACCAAAGCCCATCGCCGCTTCGAGTGCCCTTCAGACGACGGAGTTCAGCCGGCTACCGGCACGCCCCTGCCCCACAGCTCCTCGGCGTGCTCTGCGAACCGCGAGAACATCCCGCCCTCGTCCTGACGGCGCAGATGCAGCAACGGCGAGTCGTGCCCCACGAGCCGGGCGAGATGCGGCGTGACCATGGCGTCATGATCGAAGCGGAACACCGACAAGCTGACGTGATTGACGGCGTCCTCGGCGGCAGAGAAACGCGTCTCCAGCCCTTCCAACGGCCCCAGGCGGTCCAGTGCTTCCAGCGTCATGCAGATGCGCGTGGACACCGTCAGGGCCACGTCCTCGATGGTCTCCCGCTGCCTGGTCACCTCCCCGTCCGGGTCACCGAGCAGGAACCGCACACGGCGCCCTGACTCGGTCTTCCGGCGCAGTGTGTCGGCAAAGGCCGGGAGCTGCGTGAAGAAGAAGTAGTTGGTGTACCCCGCGAGGAAGATCTCTTCGGTGGCGTTCGCGACCAGCTCGGCCCACACCGTGGATGGACATGCCGACCTGTAGGGGTACGAGTGGACAAGCTCGCGGTCATGGCCGGTCTTGATCCGGTCCGTCACTGCCTGGGGCCACAGCATCTCTTCATCGACTCCCAACGCCTGGGCGGCGTCCGTACGGTTCCGTGCGTGCGGCGTCAGCTCGGCGTCGGCCAGCCACCGCTCCACAGTCTTGCCGCTGACGCCTACCCGTACCGCTAACTGGCGGGGCGACAGGCCAGCGTCGGCCATAGCCGAGCGTAGGGCAGAGTTCAAGGCATCCCCCAGGGACATTTGGGCTTTCATTTGACCGTAGCGGCCTATGGCCCAACTGTCCGCAGTTCGGGGGCAGATACGTCCCTGATGGCGCGTCACGATGCCACTATGAGCAGGCGACATGGCGGAATGACGATCAAGGTCTACCGGATCAGCCCTACGGGCGAGTCACAGCCCGTCAGGGCGACGTCCGTAGGACCCACGGACGAGCCGGTGAAGCTGGACGACACCGACCGTTTTCCGCCGTGCACCTGTCCCCGATGCAGGAAGAGGAGTGGTCATGGGTTGTCCTAGGTGTGGAGCCAGTACGCAGCAGGGGCCGTCTGGAGGGTGGCTGTGCGGGAACTGTGGCTGGCAGTCCGGAGTCGCCCCGGGCCCGGTGACGGTAGCCTGCGGCCATGAGCAAATGGGAACCGGAGCTGGACCCGCTGCCCGGACCTGAGAACGTCGTCGCCCCGGAGATCACCGAGACCGAGTGCAGGCAGTGCGGGACCAGGGTCGCGGGGCTGGACGGCCGTTACGCCTGCGGCGTCTGCGGGTGGGTCAATGACCACACCGAGGGGCATCACCCGCTCCCTCCGGCCGAGGCTGACATCGACTTCCCGGGCTAGCCCCAGAGGCGGCTCACCTTCGTCCAGCCAAACTCGTCGCTCCACACGTACAGCAGGCCGTCGTCGGGATACGGCGGACGCGATGCATCGCCCCTACGCGTCGCTGCTTATCCACGCCGGGGAGTCGGTCAAGGTGGTGGCGGAGCGGCTCGGCCACACGAACGCGGTCATGACCTTGAACGTGTACAGCCGGTTCCCGGACAGTGCCGAGCACACAAGAAGGGCAGTGGACGACGCGTTCGCCGCCGCACTGCCCTCCAGTGCCCTCGATGTGCCTTCGGATCTTCCTGGGCGTCAATAGCCCCAGCTCAGGGCCATTTCCAGTCAGTTGTGGCCGAACTTTCGCTCGTGCTTACGGGAGACCGGTTCCGAGATCCGGTGCTCCGGATCATGGGCGGCCGAGGTATTCGGCTGCTGCTCCTTCGCCTGCGCGACGGTGCTGCGCTCATGGCCGCCGCTGCGGGCGCCGCGGTTCTGCCGACTCTGTTTCTTGCCCATGATCGTGCCTCCTGGCGCGGATGTCGGACGATGGGCCGCTACCAGGCTTTCATGTGGGCACGAAGCGCGCATTTTGGACAGGCACCGGGCCTGCGCTCGTCCCGGCGCCGATCGGGATAGAGGATCCGGGGAAGCGTGGCCACCTCCTGCACACTCCCCGACGAGCAGCGCGGCGCCCCGCCGGGAGGGGTGCTGTCAGCGTGCCCGACGAGCTGATCGGCGCCGAGGCGGAGGAGTCGCCCGACTCCGTACGCGGTGGTCGCCAGCGAGCACACGGTGCCGGCCGCCCCGACCGTCGGGCCTGCCGTACGCACCGGACGGGGCTCCCATGCCTGGCAGTTGGCCTGGGCGATCTCCACCTCCTTGGCCGGCACGGGGCGTTGGGCCTGTACCAGGTCTGGACATATGCGCTGAAATCGACTCGTCCGACGAGGACGTGAACCGGGTCCGCACACCGTTGCCCGAACTCGGGACACCACCGGGGCCGGCCGCGGCAGAGCCGGAAATGCCCTGACGGCGCGACGGCCGACGAGAGTTGGGGGCTCCGGCATCAGACCGTGGGCGCAATGTCTACGGGTGAGACGGGAGTAAACGAAGAAACCTGTTGTCGCTGGCCATTGATACGCACAGTTGATCGACGCTAGCTTTCTTCGTCACGTACCCCCGCCCCTGCGTACACGCTTCGGGCGGCCCCACTCATGATGTGGAGTACTTCATGGCTCAGCTGCGCTCCAGACGCCTGCGCGCCGCCCTCGCGGTGCCGGCCGGTCTGGCGCTGACCGCGTCGCTCGGCTTTCTGCCGGGCACTGCCCAGGCCGCCGTTCAGGACACCCCTGCCACGGCGGCCACGGAGGGTCCCAAGCTCTCGTACGTGGTCAACACCAAGGCGAACCTCGGCACCATCAAGGCCGTTGAGAAGGCCATAGCCGCTGCCGGCGGCACCATTGTCATCACCCACGAGAAGATCGGCGTCATCGTCGTCCACTCGACGAACCCCGACTTCGCCAAGCAGATGCGCACGGTCAACGGCGTACAGAGCGCGGGTGCCACGCGTACCGCCGCACTCGCCCCTGCGAGCACCACCGAGATCGGCGCCCCGGAGTACGTGGACAGCGCCAAGGCGCAGGCCGGTACGGCCTCCACAGATGGTGCCGAGCCGCTCGAGGCCGACCAGTGGGACCTGCGCGCCATTGGCGCGGACAAGGCCGCCAAGATCAACCCGGGCAGCGGGAAGGTCACCGTCGCCGTGATCGACACCGGCGTCGACGACACCCACCCCGACCTCGCCGCGAACTTCTCCAAGAGCCAGTCCGCCAACTGCGTGGGCGGGGTCGCGGACACGAGTGAGGGCGCCTGGCGTCCGTACACCAACGACGACTACCACGGCACGCACGTCGCGGGCGAGATAGCCGCGGCCCGCAACGGTATCGGCGTGGCCGGTGTCGCCCCGGGCGTCAAGGTCGCCTCGATCAAGGTCAGCGACCCGACGACCAGCCTCTTCTTCCCGGAGAGCGTGGTCTGTGCGTTCGTCTTCGCTGCCGACCACGGTGTCGAGATAACCAACAACAGCTACTACATCGACCCGTGGCTCTACAACTGCATGGACGACCCGGACCAGAAGGCCATCGTCGACGCGGTCAACCGGGCCTCCCTGTACGCGCAGAGCAAGGGCACGCTGCACGTCGCGTCCGCGGGCAACTCCAACGACGACCTGGACTCCGACGCGATCGTCGACGACTCCAGCCCCGACGACACCACCCCGGTCCCGCGGACCATCGACCCGCACAAGTGCTTCGACATCCCGACCCAGCTGCCGGGCGTCGTCACGGTCTCCGCGACCGGCGTGCAGAACCTGAAGTCGTACTACTCCAGCTACGGACACGGCGTCGTCGACGTCGCGGCGCCGGGCGGCGACAAGTACCAGATTCCGGACACCCCGTCGAAGAACGGGCGAATCCTGGCCACCATGCCCAACAACGGGTACGCCTTCCTCCAGGGCACCTCGATGGCAAGCCCGCACGTGGCCGGCGTCGCGGCGCTCCTCAAGAGCACCCACCCGTGGGCCGGCCCGCTGGCCCTGCAGGCACTGCTCAAGGCCCAGGCGGACAACCCGGGTTGCCCGACGGGCCTGTACGACCCCGACGGCAACGGCATCGAAGACTCGACCTGCAAGGGCTCCAAGCGGGTCAACGGCTTCTACGGTTACGGCATCGTCAACGCGCTCGACGCCGTCACACAGCACTGACCCACCGAGCGCCCTGAGGCCTGCAGCCCTGGCAGGCCTCAGGGCGCCGGCCCGGAGACGGCCGCACCCTCGAAGCGGGCACCCGCCCTCGACCACCCGCTGCCGCTCCTTGCGGAACTCACCGGCGCGCACGTCCTGGTGTCTGACCTCAGCGTTACGATCACGGCTCGTCACCGAGGACTGGGAGGGGCCATGACCGAGAGTTCGGGCGTGGTGCACGATATCGATGCCAACGACGTCGTCGAGCTGAGATTCGAGCTGCGGCAGCCGGACTGGCAGGACGCGTTCCGCGGCCGCGCGCAGGTGCCGCAGGGAGCGAAGGCCCGGCTGCTCGGGCTCCTGGGCCCGCTGATCCTCGTGGCGGCGGTGCTCATCCTCACCGGCGACGGCCTGATCGCAGGCGCCACGTTCTGCGGCATGTTGCTGGGCCTGCCGCTCAGGCGAGGCGTTATGGCCGCTCGGCAGGCCAGGGCGGGCGCCCCGCTCGGGCCGTGGACCGCGACCGTCGCCGACTCCGGCGACGGCATACGGTTCGCGGGCACCGACATGGAAGTCCGCCGGGGCTGGGGGAGCCTAGGCGGGTACGTGGAGACGGCGGCAGGGTTCGTGCTGCTGAACCCCGCCCCGCACAGACTGGTGGTGCAGTACCTGCCGAAGCGGGCACTGTCCGCAGCCGGAATCGACCGGCTGCGCGAGATGCTGGATCGGCGCCTGCACCGGTACGGCCGCTACGCGGCGAAGCACTGAGCCCCGTGAGGATGCCGGCTGCGACGTCAGCATGATCCGCCGGACGGGCCCGTCCATCGCCTCACACGGTGATGACCACCTTCGCGCGCGCGTGCTCCACTTCGAGGTACCGGATGGCCTCGGGTACCTCGCTCAACTGGTACGTCCGGTCGATGACCGGGGTGACCTTTCCGGACTCGGCGAGCTCCCTCAGTGCCGCGAGGTTCTCCCTGCCCGGCGACTCCGTGAGTGCGAGCAGCCGATGGCGGACGAAGGGTGACAGTGCCTGCCCCCGGATGAGGAGACCCATCGGCCCGACAGGACTGCCGCCGCCGGACACGCCTCCGCCAGACATGACGAGAGTCCCCGCGGGTGTCAGCGCGCGTCGGAATTCGGTCAGTGAACGGTTGCCCACCAGGTCGAACACGACGTCGTACCGCCGTCCACCCCGCGCGAAGTCCTCCCGCGTGTAGTCGATGACGAGGTCCGCGCCCAGCGACCGGACAAGGTCCACGTTTCTGGTGCTGCACACGGCGGTCACTTCCGCGCCGAACGACTTGGCGATCTGCACGGCGAACGTTCCCACGCCGCCTGACGCACCGTTGATCAGGACCTGCTGTCCCGGTTGTACTCGCCCGACGTCGCGCAGGCCCATGAGGGCCGTGTTGCCCGCCAGTGGCATCGCGGCCGCCTGCTCGAAGGTCAGGTTGGCCGGTTTCGGCTCCAGCGTCCCGTCCGGGGCGCACACGTACTCGGCGAACGCTCCATCGGCGTTGCCGAGGTCGCCGTACACCTCGTCGCCGGGACGGAACCGTGTCACCTCCGCGCCGACCGCCTCCACGCGACCCGCGAAGTCCCTGCCTCGGATTCGCCTCTTGGGTCCGCTGAAGCCGAATACGGAGGGGAGCATCAGCCGCGCGATGTACGGGTCCCCGCGCATGATGTGCCAGTCGCGCGCGTTGACCGCGGCCGCGTGTACCCGTACGAGAACCTCTTTGGCGGCGGGCAACGGCTTGTCGAGCTCCATGAGTTCCAGGACGTCAGGTGAGCCGTACCGGTCCTGGACGATTGCCTTCATCGGGGTCTCCGTAACGCGTGAGTTCGGTACGGAGTGGCCGACTGGCCGGAAAGCTCCGCACTCCTCGCGACCGTAGAGGAATGCCCTCGGTCCGGACATCGGGGACCATCCCTAGGTGACGTCCGAGGTGACTGACTGCCGTCACCTCCTCACGCTGAGTGGATGGAAGTGAGCGCTCGGGGCGGGTGCGGTGCCCGTAACGCGCCAGGCGTCCGGGGAGACGTCCTCGATCGTGATGGAAATTACATTCTTCCTATTTAGTCCATTTTCTGGACTATTCTGTCCGAATTCGCTTGTGCAGGTCTGGCTCCGGCCGGCCAGACGCACCTTTCCGGCCCGTCGGCGCTACAGGGAGATACATGGGACGCGTACGCAGCAGAACCGTCAACTGGCGGACGGTTCTGCCCGTCGCAGGTGGGGCTGTCGTGCTCGGACTGGGTGGCCTCTACGTCGCTGGGCTCGTGGCCGGCGACGACATCGCCGAGGGGACAAGGGTGCGCGGTGTCGACATCGGCGGAATGGGCCGGGCGGAAGCCCAGCGGGTCCTGGACCGGAAGCTCGGTCCGGCCTTCGCGGCACCGGTCGCGCTGAAGATCGGTGACCGTATCGAGAAGGCCGATCCCGCCGCGCTCGGGCTGTCCCTCGACGCCTCAGCGACCGCCGACCGCGCCGCGAGCGCAGGATCCGGCCCGGTGACGGCGATCGGCAGGCTCTTCGCCTCCGACAGCCGGGACGTCGAGCCGGTGGTACGCGTGGACGAGCACAAGAGCCGGGCGGCTATCGACCGTATCGCTGCGGCCGCCGAGCGGCAGATGCGGGAGGGGGCCATATCGTTCGAGAAGGGCGGAGCCAAGGCCGTCGCTCCGGTCACCGGCGTCGCCGTGATCGAGGACAAGGCCCTGGACACCGTCCGCGACGGATACCTGCGCACGCCGCATGCCGCGCCCGTCGTGATGCCGGTGAAGCAGACGCAGCCTCGCATCGGCACCCACGAGACCGAGCGGGCCATGAAGGAGTTCGCGCGGCCCGCGATGTCCGCCCCCGTCACGCTGACCCTCGCCGACAAGCGCATACCCATCGGCCCCGCCGCGCTCGGCCGGCATCTGACGATGAAGCCCGACAGCGCGAACCGCCTCGTGCCGGCCCTCGACTCCCAGGGCCTGCTCGCCGACCCCGCTGTCTCCCGCCCGGTGCGGGACGCCTCCCAGGGCCCGCAGGATGCCGTGCTCCGGCTCGACGGCGACGACCGCGTCGTGGTGGCCCGGGACAGCGGCGTGGGACGGCAGGTCACCGCGAAGGCACTCGGCGAGGCCGTGGTGCCCCTGCTGACACGCTCCGGCCCGGCTCGCACCGGCGAGATAGCCGCCGCAACGCTCCACCCGCGGTTCACGAGCGCGTCCGCACAGCGGCTCGGCATCAAGGAGAAGGTCTCCTCGTTCACCGTCGCTTTCCCGCGGGCGCCGTACCGCAGCACCAACATCGGCCGCGCGGTGGAACTCATCAACGGCTCGGTCGTCCTCCCCGGACAGGAGTGGAGCTTCAACCGAACCGTCGGCGAGCGCTCGAAGGAGAACGGCTTCGTCGACGGCCTCATGATCAACAACGGTCAGTACGTGAAGTCGCCCGGCGGCGGCGTCTCCGCAGTCGCCACCACCATGTTCAACGCCATGTTCTTCGCGGGCGTCAAGCCGGTGGAGCACGGCGCCCACTCCTTCTACATCGAGCGCTACCCCGAGGGCCGCGAGGCCACGGTCGCGTGGGGCACCCTCGACCTCCGCTGGATCAACGATTCCCCTCACGCCCTCTACATCAAGGCCGAATCCACTGACACATCGGTGACCATCACCTTCCTGGGCACGAAGAAGTACGACGAGATACGTGCGACCAAGGGGCCGCGCACGAACATCAAGCCGCCGGCCACGCGCACGGGCAGCGGCCCGGAATGCGAAGTCCAGACCCCACTCGAAGGGTTCGACGTCTCCGTCGGCCGGGTCTTCGTGCAGGACGGCCGGGAAGTCAAGCGTGAAAACTTCGACACCCACTACACGCCGCGCGACAAGGTCACGTGCACCCCGGAGAAACCGGCCCCGGCCTCATCGGCGCCGGCGGGCGGATCGGACGCAGCGCCCGCGACGGCGACGAGCGACAGCACCCCCCTCGGCTGATTCGAAACCGACAGCTGCGCCGCAGGTCGAGCTCGCCTCACACGGGCGGCGCTCCGTGCGTCGGCGCGGCCTTCGGCTCCGTGGAGAAGCGCTGGTGGGGAATCGGCAACTCGCCCTGCTGCAGGGCAATGGTCCGTGTCGGAGCGGGAACGCTGATGCCCTCGGCACGGTAGCGCCGGTGCAGACGCTTGATGAACTCGTGCTTGATCCGGTACTGGTCACTGAACTCGCCGACCCCCAGGATCACCGTGAAGCTGATCCTGGAGTCGCCGAACGTGTGGAAACGAACGAGCGCTTCATGGTCGGGCAGACCGCCGTCGATGTCCGCCATCACGCTTTCGACGACCTCCATGGTGACCTGTTCGACATGGTCCAGGTCGCTCTCGTAGCCGACGCCCACCTGGACGTTCAGCGTCATCTCCTGGTCCGGCCGGTGGAAGTTGGTCATGTTGGTGCCGGACAGCTTCGTGTTGGGGATGATCACCAGGTTGTTGGAGAGCTGGCGCACGACGGTGTTGCGCCAGTTGATGTCGACGACATAGCCCTCCTCGCCGCTGCTGAGCCGGATGTAGTCACCGGGCTGCACCGTTCGGGAAGCAAGGATGTGCACACCTGCGAAGAGGTTGGCCAGAGTGTCCTGCAGGGCCAGGGCGACTGCCAGACCCCCCACACCCAGCGCGGTGAGCAACGGGGCGATCGAGACGCCCAGGGTCTCCAGAACGACAAGGAAACCCATGGCCAGCACCAGGACACGCGTGATGTTCACGAATATCGTGGCCGACCCTGCGACACCGGTCTTGGACTGCGCCAGAGCCTGCACGAGCCCGGCGACGATCCTCGCGGCCGTGAGGGTCGCGGCCATGATGAGCACCGCGGTGAGCGTCATGGTGACGTTGCGTTGGACCCCGCCGTTCAGCGGCAGCACCGACGCCGCGACGGCCGCGCCGCCGGTGATCGCGGCCCAGGGGGCCAGTGCGCGCAGGGCGTGGACGAGGATGTCGTCGCCGCCCCAACGGGTTCTGTCGGCCCGTACGCCGAGCCATCTCAGGATCACCCGCAGTACCAGCGCGGCCGCGATGCCTGCGGCCACCGCGATTCCGGCAACGATCACGTCGTGCATGGTCAGGTCCCGGGTCACCGCGTCCCTCCAGTTGCACGGGGAAGACGGACGGCGGCGGTGGCTGCCGCTGGAATCCGTATGTGATGTGTCGTCACTTGGGCACCTGTGCATTCTGGGAGCGTGGTTGCGCGATCGCACCGGGACGTAGGGAGCCGACCCGGCGCGACCTGTCATCCTGCCGCACGCCGCAGGCACGGCTGCGGTTGGGCCCGCCCTCGGAATCGCGTAATGGGGCGTCAGGTGACGTGACAGCGGTCAGCTGTCAGTGTCGGGTTGTTGTGGCGGCTCTTCCGTGAGTTGCCGGAGCAGGTCCATCAAGCGTTGTTCAGCCTCCGGGCTCAAGGGATCCGGTGGCTGCGGGACCTCGTCGCGCAGTTCGGCGGCAGTCGGGTCCTGGGCGGCCAGGCCCTCCGCGGTGGCTTCTCCAAAGCGCCGGATGACCTCCTGGAGCCGTGCGCGTTCCTCCGGAGTCGCGGTGGTGAGCTGGGTGCGAAGGGTGTCGCGGATCTCCTGGAGGCGTTCGACGTCAGCGATGTTGCCGGGGATGTCCTGGGTCATGAGCACCTGCAGGTTCGTCTCGGCCGGAGTGGGGCGGTCCGGCTCGACCGGCGCCTCGTCCGGTTCGTGGGCGGACCAGCACCAGCCGTGTTCGGCCATGCCCTCCTTGGTCCACTCCATGAGCAGGTCCGCGCCTTCGTTTACGCGTGACATGTCGTGGCCGCCCCCGGTGGCGAACCAGCACAGCAGCGCGGCGGCGGCGGGTTTGTCGGCATCGCAGGAAGAGCACAGTTCGAGGTGGATCGGAAAGCCGTTCGCATCTTCCTGAGGCATGACGGCACTGGTGATCAGCGGCCCGCCGCATCGTGAACACGACGGCAACTTCTCTGCGAGTTCCACATGGGTCACGCCGGCCTCCTTGCTCTTACGTGCGCCTACCAAAGCCCGCGAAATCTGCAGCGTCAACCTCCTCGTCGCAGTCCGCTGAAGCGGGAGGCCGAAGCCCAGGCCGCGGTCGAGCTCCCGTGTGCGAGGCTCATGCCTGTCGATTGATGTTGACAGCTGAGCCGATGGAAAGCGGCGTAGAGACGCGCACCATCCGTCATCGGACCGTCCCCTCCCCTCGGATCCGTGAGTACCCACGTCCGTCCCGGTACGCGCGCCCGGGCGAGGCACTCCCGAGAGAACCGCTCCAACCGGCTGTGAGTCCCGTGCGTCGACACGAATGATTCCGTTCGGTGAGTGCTACCCATGTACCAACGCAAGCGGGATGCGTGGCACGGGAACGCCGGGAGAGTGGTGCATGCTCCAACAGCGCAAGGCGCAATTGAAAGCCAAAGTCGAGGATGCGGCCATCCGCGGGTACACCGCGGCGGACGGTCGGCTGCCCGTCACCGAGCTCGCCAGGCAATTGCTGCGCAAGGCCTTTCCCGACCACTGGTCCTTCCTGCTCGGTGAAATTGCCCTGTACTCCTTCGTGGTGCTGCTCCTGACCGGCACCTATCTCACGCTCTTCTTCGATCCAAGCATGATGGAGAGCACGTACACCGGTCCCTATGTGCCCCTGCACGGCGAGAGAATGACGCAGGCGTACGCCACCACCCTCAACATCAGCTTCGCCGTGCGCGGAGGCCTGCTGATCCGTCAGATCCACCACTGGGCGGCGCTGGTGTTCCTCGCCGCCATTGCCGTCCATATGCTGCGGATCCTGTTCACCGGCGCCTTCCGCAAGCCGCGAGAGGCCAATTGGATCATTGGCGTATCGCTGTTCGTTCTCGCGCTCCTCGAAGGGTTCGCGGGCTACTCGCTGCCCGACGACCTGCTGTCGGGGACCGGTCTCAGGACAGCGGCCACGATCGTGGGGTCCATCCCGTTCGTCGGTACGGACCTGGAGATGTTCATCTTCGGCGGGGAGTTCCCGGGCAATATCATCATCCCCCGCCTGTACATCGTCCATGTCCTGCTCGTCCCGGGCCTCCTCGTGGCCCTGATCGCCGCTCATCTCATCCTGATCGTGTATCTCAAACACACGCACTGGGCTGCTCAGGGCAAGACCAACAGAAATGCCGTAGGCATGCCGATGTTCCCTCAGTTCACCGCGAAGACCACCGGCTTCTTTCTCATGATCTTCGGCATCCTGACCCTCATGGGCGCCTTCGCGCAGATCAACCCCGTGTGGAACTACGGCCCCTACCGTGCCGACCAGGTTTCCGGTGATGCGCAGCCGGACTGGTATGTCGGATTTCTGGAGGGCGCCATGCGGCTCATGCCGCCCTGGGAGACCGTCGTCGCGGGACACACGATCATGTGGAATGTTTTCATTCCCGCGGTGGCGTTGCCCGGCGTCGTCTTCACCGTCCTGTTCCTGTACCCCTTCTTCGAGAAGTGGGTGACGGGCGACCGCAAGGAACACCATCTGTGCGACCGGCCACGCAACCGCCCGGCCCGCACGGGACTCGGCGTGGCGGCCATCGTCTTCTACGCCGTACTTCTGGCAGCCGGAGGCAACGACGTCATCGCCTTTTCCTTCCGTGTGTCCGTCAACACCATGACGTGGATCCTCCGGATCGCGCTGGTGGTCGCACCGCTCGTGGCATTCGCCGTGACCAAACGCCTCTGTCTCGCCCTCCAGATGCGCGACCGGGTGCGGCTGACAAAGGGAGAGGAGACCGGTCAGGTGACTCAGTCTCCGTACGGCGGACTGCAGGAGGGCCATCGCGGCATCTCCAAGGCGACCCGCCACCGTCTCCTGGTGCGAGAGGTCCCGATGCCCCTGGAACTCCCCGCGGAAGGCCCCCTCTCGCGTCGGCTGCGCCTGAAAACAACTCTGAGCAGCTGGTATTACGGCGACCGTGTCGATCTGCCGGCGACGCAGGAGCAGAAGGCCGCCATCGCGGAGCGCACTGCTCCCCCCGAGCCTGTCGGTGAAGGCCAGGATTGAGGCTTCGCCTGCTCGCCGTGGTGCGCTCGTCTCAAAGCGGGGGCCGCGAGAACTGGAACACCATTCCGCACACTCCCGCCAGGACCACGCCCAGCCCGATCAGGAAGAGCCACAGCCCAAAGACCGTCCCGAGAGCCAGTACGGCCGCGCCTGCGGCGATCAGCACCGGCCAGGCGCTGTGCGGAGGAAAGAAGTCCACCGGCCCCGCCCGCTCATGTACCTCTCCCTCCTTCCGGTCCTCGGGGCGCAGTCCTTTCCTGCGGTAGTTCGTGGCGAAGACGAACGACACGAGCAGCGCCATGAGGAAAGCGAAGGTGAGTGCGGCCGTGCCGGCGGGATCCTTGGACCATACGGCGTAGAGAACACCGGTCACGAGAAAGAACGCCGCGACCCCGGCGAAGAGGATGGCCTCGGTCTTCATGAGTTCGCGTCCCCTCGTGTGTCCGGCGTCGATGGGGTGCCAGCTCTGCCGATGGGTGGTCCTGCCGCCGCAGCGGGGTGGTTGAGGTCGAATGCCGGGGAGTCGGAGCGTACGCGCGGCAGAGCCGTGAAGTTGTGGCGCGGTGGCGGGCACGAGGTCGCCCACTCCATTGACCGACCGAACCCCCAGGGATCGTCCACCTCAACCTTCGGCGCGTGCCGACTGGTGCGCCACACGTTGAACAGGAACGGCAGCGTCGACAGGCCCAGCAGAAACGAGCCGATGGAGGAGATCGTGTTGAGGAGAGTGAAGCCGTCCGCCGCAAGGTAGTCGGCGTAACGTCGCGGCATTCCGCTCTCTCCCAGCCAGTGCTGTACGAGGAAGGTGGTCTGGAAGCCGACGAACAGGGTCCAGAAGTGAATTCGCCCGAGGCGTTCGTCGAGCATCCGTCCGGTCCACTTGGGCCACCAGAAGTAGAACCCGGCGAACATCGCGAAGACCACCGTTCCGAACAGCACGTAATGGAGATGGGCCACGATGAAGTACGAGTCTGTGAGGGGGAAATCCAGCGGGGGAGAGGCGATCAGCACACCACTGAGGCCGCCGAGCAGGAAGGTGACCAGGAATCCCAGCGACCACAGCATGGGCGTCTCGAACGAGATGCTTCCGTTCCACATCGTGCCGATCCAGTTGAAGAACTTGACTCCTGTGGGCACGGCGATGATGAACGACATGGCCGAGAAGAACGGCAGCAGAACCGCTCCCGTGGCGAACATGTGATGAGCCCACACGACCGCCGAAAGCATGGTGATGGCGATCGTGGCACCGACCATGCCGACGTATCCGAACATCGGTTTTCGGCTGAACACCGGCAGGATCTCGCTCACCACGCCGAAGAACGGCAGCGCGACGATGTAGACCTCAGGGTGACCGAAGAACCAGAACAGGTGTTGCCACAGCAGCGCGCCGCCGTTGGTCGAGTCGTAGATATGGGTCCCGAATTTTCTGTCGGCTTCGAGGGCCAGCAGTGCGGCTGCCAGCACCGGGAATGCCTGCAATGCCAGGATCGATGTGAAGAGTACGTTCCAGGTGAAGATCGGCATGCGGAACATGGTCATGCCGGGAGCGCGCAGACAGACGATGGTCGCGACGAAATTCACGGCTCCCAGGGTCGTACTGATCCCGGAGAGAACCAGGCCCATGGTCCACAGGTCACCGCCGGCGCCCGGGGAGAAGACGGCACTGTTCAGCGGGGCATAGGCGAACCAACCGAAGGCTGCCGCGCCGCCCGGGACGATGAATCCCGACACGATGATCAGCCCGCCGAAAAGGAAGAGCCAGTACGTGAGCGCGTTGAGACGGGGGAAGGCGACGTCGGGTGAGCCGATCTGCAGCGGCATGACGGCGTTCGCGAACCCGGCGAACATCGGAGTCGCGAACAACAGCATCATGATGGTGCCATGCACGGTGAACAGCTGGTTGTACTGATCAGCGCTGACGATCTGCAGACCGGGGCGGGCCAGTTCCGCTCGCATCAGCATCGCCAGCAGCCCGGCCAGCAGAAAGAATCCGAACGCGGTGACCATGTAGAGGTTGCCGATGACCTTGTGGTCCGTGGTCGTCAGCCAGCCCAGGAGCCGGACGCCGACGCTGATCCGCCGATTACTGACTGCCGCCTCGATCGAGGCGGCTTCCTGCTGGTCCTGCGACATCGCTTCCCCGTCCGCCCTGATATGGCACATTCCGGCTTCGGAATTGATGGTGGAGCCTCGCATCACGGATGGCGTGTGCGACGGGCGGGAAAGCCTCGAATTTCGTCAGTTCACCGGCGTGGAGGCGCCCCCAGGGTGTGGATCGAGGCCGACGGCGTTCCGATCGCGAAGGCGCGAAGGGACGCTCAGGTCTCCTCGTCCATCCGGATTGCGGCCCTGAGGTCGTCGTGTGCCTTTCCGCGCTCCCCCTCCTGCTCTTCGAGCAGGGCGGCCGCGATGGCGTCCAGCTTGCGCTGGATCGCGCGCTCGGCCCGCAGCACGCCACTACGCGCAGGTCCGAGACGAGGCCTTGGTAGACCGACTCGCGGTCGTCGGCGCGCAGCACGGCGGAGGGATGGATTGTGGCCACCAGACCTCGAATCCCATCGTCGGCCGCACCGTGCTCGTCAAGCGTGGGCCACGGCAGCAGCGCGCCCCGCTGCTGGGTCACCCGGAATGTCGATCCGAGCAGGGCCTTGCCCGCGGTCGCGCCGAGTGCCACGACCAACTCAGGAGCCACAACCCGCAGTTCGGCGAGGAGCCACGGCCGGCATGCCGTCATCTCCCGCAGGTCCGGGGCTTTGTGGATACGGCGTTTGCGGCCTTCGGGGATCGTGAACTTGAAGTGTTTGACCGCATTGGTGGTGTACGTCTGCCGGGGGTCGATGCCCGCGTCCGAGAGGGCCCTCGTCAGCACCTTGCCCGCCGGGCCGACGAACGGCCTGCCCTGCCGGTCCTCCTGGTCACCCGGCTGCTCCCCGAGCATCAGCAGGCGCGCGGAGACTTCGCCCTCGCCGAAGACCGTTTGTGTCGCATTCGCGTAGAGGGGGCATCCACGGCAGTCGGCCGCGGCTGTCCGAAGGCCGGACAAGCCCGCGCGTCGGCTGGGCAGGAAGGCCGTGCGCCCGCCTGAGATGGGCCGCAAACCGACGTTCCGTGGACAGGCGGGGGCGTCATCCTCGGTCTCTTTGCTTCTGCAACTTAGGCTGCATCTGTGCGGCCTGGTCCCACGGCGCTTTCGTGAATGGTGTTTGCATTCTCTTAATCGAGGTAGTCGCATAAAGTAACGGAAAGGACCGTTACCCGGTCGAGGAGCTGATCCGCGTGGCTGAGGGAAAGAGAATCCGCGGCAGGGCCCAGGAGACAGTGGGCAAGGCCAAGCAGAAGATCGGGCGAGCAACGGGGCGGGACGACATGCGCCTGAAGGGGACGGGTGACCGCGCCGAGGGGAAGGCGCGCCGGGCCATGGGGGAGATGGCAGACAAGGTCAAGGGTACGGCGGAGGAAGTCAAGGGAAAGATACGCAGGCACAAGTGAGGGATCGTCACTGCGCGATGCCACAGGCCTCGGATGGAATTGCTTCCCCTGTCCGGGGCCGCTGCGTGGGCCCGGTGTCCCGCTCAGGGTGCGCTGCGTGGCCGAGTCACCCCAGGATGACCTCAAGCTTCATGATGGTTCGCAGGGCCGCGTCGAGTTCCGTCACTCGGTGTACCCGTGAGCGGTCAGATGGTGTCCGAGCGCCGAGCCCCAGTGCTCCAGCTCCTTCACGGAGGTGCCGGCACGGTCCTTCAAGGGTGAGACAGCTCGCATGGAATGTGGCTCAGCTTCCCAACATGCGGTGAGTGATCCGCCCCGTCCTGGGTACGCGAATTCATGTGGACAAGCCGGCCGAATACCGAACCGATCGGGTGTGAGTGCCGCGCTGCAGTTCTCGACAACGCGAGGACTGAATGCCCGGTCGGGATCGGAAGGGCACCGAAACATAAGGAGTGGTCATGCCTCGCGGCTCGAGTCCCAAGCGGGAGCGCCAGTACGAGCACATCAAGGAGAGTGCCGAGCAACGTGGTGAGAGCAAAGAGCGGGCGAAGGAAATCGCGGCCCGCACGGTGAACAAGGAGCGAGCGCGCTCGGGCGAGGCGCGCACCGCGAGCAAGTCGTCGACGCAGGACATGTCGTCGTCGAAGCGTGGCGGTCAGCGCTCCCACAGCGGTTCCAAGGGTCCCACGTACGACCAGCTCTATGCGGAGGCACAGCGCCGCAATCTGCACGGCCGGTCGTCGATGAACAAGGCCGAGCTGAAACGGTCGCTGGGACACTGACCACATGGCCTGTCATCCACTGTGGCGCGGCAGGCGCATCTTTGCCGACCAGTCGAGGTATTGGTGCTGGGTCTGGCCACCGATCCGTACGAGTGCCACGTCCGTGAAGCCGGCATCGATGTACGGACGTACGGCTTGGACGAAGTCGTCGATGTTGTCCCCGCACGGAATGGCGCCCGCGGCGTCCTCAGGACGTACGAAGTGGGTGCCGTGGTGGGTGACATGGCCCCCCTCGAAGAGCGCGCGGATGGCAGCGACGGCCTCCTCGAACATCTCGTGCCGTACATTCACCGGTGGCCAACCGCCGCCCACGACATGTTCGTTGAGGTTTTCCCCGGACCCGAGCCCCAGCCGGAACCGTCCCTCGGACAGCAACTGCATGGTCGCCGCCTTCTGCGCCACCACCGCCGGGTGGTAGCGGAACGTCGGGCATGTCACGTACGTCATGAGCGGTTCTGAGTCCTGCCTTGTCCGGTCCTTGTTTCCCCGGCGTACGGGCGTCGCGAGCGCGTCAGGCGTTGGCCAGGGGGCTGTCGTCCAGCGACTGCAGCAGATGGGACGGGTCGTTGAAGATCGCGGCCGCTCCGGCATCCTCCAGATCGCCGCGGGGAATGCCGCCGCACAGCACACCCACGCAGGTGACGCCCGCCCGGCAGCCCGCGCGCATGTCCCAGACGGTGTCGCCGACGAAGACAGCTCGCTCAGCCGGGACGCCGGCGAGTTCCAAGGCATGCTCGACGGGGTCCGGCGCCGGTTTCCCGGCCTCCACGTCGTCGGCGCCGGCGCTGGCGCTGATGGCGTCGTCCGCGTCGATGGCCAGCCGTAGCGCCTCCAATTCGCTCCCGCCGGCGGACGTGGCGAGGACGACGCTCCAGCCGTTGTCCGCCAGGACGCGCAGGAGGTTGCCCGCCTCCTGGAACGCGGGAAGCCGGTCGGAGTAGGTGCCGTACAGCGCCTTGTGCCCCGCGGAGATGATGTCGTCCTCGTCGCGGTCGCGCTCCTCTCCCAGCAGATGGGCAATGAGGTCGTCGGACCCCAGTCCGATGGCGCGATGGATGGCGTGCATGGGAACTGTGTGGCCTGCTTGACGCAACGCTTCCCACCAAGCGGTCACATGGAGGTGATTGGTGTCGACCAGAGTGCCGTCTACATCGAACACGGCGGCGCGTGGCATGGGGTTCCTTCCGTTGGCGTCCGGGAGCGGCGTGACCGTCTGCTCCGCCTACTGGTCCCTCCATGGCACTGCGGCCGGCGGCTCAACGCATCTCCACTTCGTGGATTCGGGGGGCGAGCGACGAGGCGCAGGACGAACCGGGTGGCGTCCCCGTCAGGCGCGGCAGGCCGGGCGTCGCGACGTCGCTCCCTTGGAGCGCTGTCAGCCCTCGACGCCGGTCGACGTGTGGGCCGCGCCCAGGGGTTTGGATTCGGGCGAACCTCGCTGACGGAGGTAGACGGACAGGATCGCCATGGAGGCGACCGCGAGGAGCTCCGACTGCCAGTTCTGCAGCGAACGGCTCCAGAAGTCGGCGGAGATCAGGTATTCGCCCCAGCTGATCGGCGCCTGGAGCTGGCGTAGCCGCTGCTCGTCGTAAGCGGCGACGCCGGCGATCGATAGAGCGAGCCACGACAACAGGAACAGCGCCGCCATAACCACGCCGAGAGACCGGGAGAACACCGCTTGCCGCCAGTCCTGCTTCGCAGCCGCCCAGGGTTGCCAGCGCGAGGGCGGTCAGCGCGATGGTGGGAACGCATCGCACCACGGCATTCGACCCTCCGTCCAGCCCGCCGCACTACAGGCATGACCCATTGTGAGCTCACCGCAGTGGTTTGACGCCTGGGAAACACTGGTGCGTCGCGCGATCAACGGGGCACACGGAGTGGCGGCACCGTTTCTCGCCACCTGGTACCCCCTCATTCGTCCAGCGCGACAACAAGCACCGCAGCCCTCGTATTCATCAGACGAGCCATCTTTCGCTGCCGATGGGGTCGACGAACCAGAACGGAATCATGTGGAACCACCGGCGGGTGATTCTCGGATTTCCGGAGTGCTCGGAGTCAAACCGACTTTTCCGTGATGCGTAAGTCTGCATGTTCGGGGCACGTCCATGCCGAAGACCTGGAGATGAGGAGGTATCGCGATGGTCCCGCTGCTCTTGGTGCTCCTTCTGGTCCTGATTCTTTTCGGGGTCGGGTTTGCTGCGAAGGTTCTCTGGTGGATAGCGCTGGTCGTGCTGGTGCTCTGGCTGCTGGGGTTCCTGTTCCGGGGCCCGGTCGCCGGAGGCGGACGTTCGCGTTGGTACCGCTGGTAGACGAGGCCTGTGACGGAGGTGGAACGGGGCTGCCCGGACGGAGACGGCGCCACTGGCGTGCCGTACGTCCGCAACGGCGGGAGCAGCGCAGCGCCCCAACGCCGCAACGCCGCATGATCGCCATCGCCGACCACCCATCAGGACTCCCCGCCCCTGCTCAACTGCGCGCGGGCTCCTGAATGATGTATTCGCTGGTCGTTGTGGCGTGCCCTTTTCGGTCTCGTAGCGCCGCGAGGTGCCCGTGGGCCCACAGCGCGGTGCCCAAGAGGGGTGCAACGAGGAGATGGGGCGCACCTGGGCACCAGGAAAAGCGCCCGCGCCGTGCAGCACCATTGTTCGCCGGAACCGGCTTTCGCGCTTGTTGGCGGATCAACCATCCCGAGTGCGCCGGGATGCGCAGTCCAGCGGGGAGGAAGAGGCGCCCGGTGCGCATCGCCTCTCGGGTTTCGTCCCAGCCGCAAAGGGCACCCACAGCTTGCGGCTGAGCGGCCGCGAAGGTTAAGGACCAGGGCACGGAGTCCGTGGACTCCGTGCCCGTCCTGTCAGAAATACATGGCCGGCGCGCCGCCAAGAAGTCCCGTCTGCCTGGCGGCGCCTGGCACGCACGCTCGCCGCGTTGTCGTCACTCGCCGACGCCCCGCGCCCGTTCCCCCTCTCGGCACCACGGGAGTTGGGGGACTGTCGACGTGTCCGCCGGCTCGCACTGGCGGGGCGGCAATCTCCTCGTAGACCGCGACCGAGAAGCCCAGCAGCAGGCGGGCGTGTGTTGGTCGTGGGGACGCAGGGCCATCTTCCGGGCTCCACTCGCGGAGCGCGTCGACGGCATTGGTCAGCAGACTGGGCACCGCGCGACTCTTGCGTTGGGCGACTGACATTTCATGTTTGCCATACGGACATATGCCTCATACTTGTACATAACGACTGTCTCGGCGCCTGCTCATGGGGAGTGGAGTCCCCAGATAATCCACTCCGACGGCGCGAAAGTCGCATCCGCAGGTGGCGGGACGAACCCCACCAATCGAGGCGGTTTGGATCATGAAGAATGGCCAGGTGGCCCTTGCCTTGACCGCCGGCTACGCCCTCGGACGCACACACAAGATGCGCTGGGCGCTCGCTCTTGCCGGCATAACGGCGGCCGGTAGAGGGATGGGCGCGGGCCGCCTCGCGGCAGGAGCGGCCAAGTCCCCGGAATTGTCACGGTTGACGCACGACGTGCGGGACCAATTGATGTCGGCGGGCCGGAAGGCCGTTGTGGCGACGGCGAGCAACCGGATCGACTCGCTGAGTGACCGGCTGCAATCCCGTGCCGAGTCACTTCGCACGAAACCCGAGGCGGAGGAGACCGAGGAAGACGAAGAGCCCGAGGAGATCGAGGAGACCGAAGACGAGGAAGACGAGGAAGACGCCGACGAGAGGGACATGGACGACGAAGCGGAAGAGGAGCAGGCGCCCAAGAAGCGGGCTCCGGCAAAGAAGACCTCAGGCCGTGCGCCGCGAAAGAAAACCTCCAGTCGTTCCTCGCAGCGGAGCGGTGGGTGATGACCAATGGCTGAGCGATCGGACGAGAAGCGCGAGAGTGGACACGGGTCCTTGATGGAAGGTCTCCCCACGGACCGTTTGATACAGGAGCTCGAGAACCTCATTGCCGCGCTCGGTCAGCGGGCCATGTCCGCTGTCACCGAAAAGGCGAGCGGGGGTGTCAAGCGCCTGGCCCATCCCGGCGGGGATGGCGACGGTTTGAAGGAAGCCGTGGCCTCGGGAGGCCGCCAGCTGGTGGAACACATACCTCTCAAGGCAGTTGCCGGCGCCGGATTGTCAAAGGTCAAGGACAAGGCGATGGAAGCGCTACCTGGCGGTGGCGGTGGCGACAAGGACGGGGGCAAGAAGATAAAGGTCGTCAATATCGTCGAGGAAATCGACGTGGGTGTCCCCGTGTCCGTCGCATACAACCAGTGGACCCAGTTCGAGGACTACCCGAGCTTCATGAAGAAGGTCGAGCGCGTCGAGCAGGAGTCCGAAACGGAAATCGAGTGGAAGGCCCAGATCTTCTTCTCGCACCGCGAATGGCATTCGACCGTCATCGAGCAGGTGCCCGACGAGAAGATCGTCTGGCAGTCCAAGGCCGAGAAGGGCCACGTGGACGGTGCTGTGACCTTCCACGAGATCGCGCCGAACCTCACCAGGATCCTGATGGTCCTGCAGTACCACCCGCAGGGCTTTTTCGAGGGCACCGGCAACCTTTTCCGGGCCCAGGGACGGCGGGCCCGTCTGGAGCTCAAGCACTTCCGGCGACAGGTCATGACCGAGGCCCTTCTCAACCCCGATGAGGTCAGGGGCTGGCGTGGCGAGGTCCGTGACGGCGAGGTCGTCCGCACCGACGAGGAAGTCCGCGAGGAGGAAGAGCGCGAGCGCGAGGAAGCCGCGGAAGCCGAGGGCGCGGAACCGGAAGAAGCCGAGTACGAGGACGAGTACGAAGGCGAAGACGAAGACTACGAAGCCGAGGACGAGGGTTCTCCTCCGGAGGACGAAGAGGAGGAAGAAGAAGAGGAGGAGGAAGAGGAAGAGCCCGAAGAAGAGCCCGAAGAAAAGCCCGCACCGTCTGCTCGCCGGCGGTCCAGCAGGGCAAAGTCGAGGTGACGTGTGATGACCGTAGCCAGTCAGAGCAGCCGCTATTTGGACCGGCCTTCCTCCAGCGGTCTCGCCGAGGTCGTCGACCTCATTCTGGACAAGGGCCTGGTCATAGACATCTGGGTCCGTGTGTCACTCGTGGGAATCGAGCTTCTGACGATCGACGCACGCATCGTCGTCGCGAGTGTCGACACCTACCTCCGCTTCGCGGAAGCCGTGAACCGTCTCGACCTCGCCCGCAGCGGAACCGACACCAGCCTGCCGGAGCTCGTGGACGACCTCCGGGAAGGCGGCGCGAAGCACAAGACCCGCGGCGCTCTCGAGGGCGTCAAAGAGAAGGTGACTGACGCCTTCGGCAAAGGCGAGGACGAGGAGGAAGAGGAGGAGAAGCAGCCCGAGGAGCGGCCCCGTCGCAGGCCCAGGCCCGAAGGACGGAAGGAGCGGGAGCGGTGACCGCCGACGAGGTGGGGACGGCTCCGCCGGTGGAAGGCGCCTGCTATGTCTACGGCGTCGTCCCCGAGCCCACAGACCGCGCCCCCGCACTGGACCTGCCCGGGGTCGGCGACCCGGAAGCACAGGCCATGTTCGTACGACACCGGGGAATTGCAGCTGTTGTCAGCGCAGTCCCCACCGACCGCCCGCTGGGCACGCCGGAGGATCTGCATGCCCACGCACGGGTGTTGGACACCCTGGCCGCCTCGACCACTGCCGTCGTCCCCTTGCGCTTCGGCACCGTACTGCCGGATGTACGGACAGTGGTCGAGGAGTTGCTGGAAGACGGCCGTGACGACTTCGCCGAGATCCTGAAACGGCTGCACGGCCAGGCGCAGTTCACCCTCAGAGCCCGGTACGTCGAGGATGCCGTGTTGCGCGAGGTGCTCAGCGAGAGTCCGGCGATAGCCCGACTACGGGAGGAGGTGGCGGCGAAGGACGAGGAGGCGAGCTACTACCAACGTGTCGAGCTCGGCAGAGCCATCACCGACGCGATCGCCGACAAACGCCACACGGATACGGCCGAGATCCAACGCCGTCTCGCTCCCTTTGCCGTCGCCACGGCCACTGCCGAACCGGCCGTCGCGGAGGGGGTGGTGAATGCCTCCTTCCTCGTTCCGCAAGAAGAGTGGGCCGCGTTCGAAAAGGCGGCCGAGGAACTCGCCGTCCAGTGGCACGGCCGGATCCACCTGCGCCTGCTAGGGCCTCTCGCGCCCTACGACTTCGTGGACGAGGCGGCGAGCGAGATCGAGGAGGGCGGATAACCGTGGGACTTCTCAGCGGACTGTTCACCTGGCCGCTCGCGCCGGTCCGCGGAGTGGTGTGGATCGCAGAGCGAGTCGAGGAGGTGGCAGAGCGCGAGCTCAGTGACCCCGACGTCATCCGGCAGCGCCTGGAGGAAGTGGAGATCGCACGTGACGCCGGGGAGATCACAGATGAGGAAGCGGCTGAGCAAGAAGCAGAGCTGGTACGCCGCCTCATGGCCTCGCGGCCCCCCGACGGCGGCATGGAGGTGTGAACCGTGCCCGGATCAGAACGCGCCGCGCCGGAGCCGAAGAGGCCTGCCCGGCCTAAGAGGGAGTCGGCGACAGACTCGTCCGAGGGCAGCTCGAGCGACCGCACGAGGCGCAAGACGACGAAGTCCTCATCCCCACACCGTCTCAGTGGCCGCCGGGCCGCCGCACGAGCCGCACAGCATGTCTCTGAACTCGCCGGCAAAGACCTCGAGGCCGTGACCTCCCTGGAGAAGACGGAGCAGGGCTGGCAAGTGGGCATCGAGGTTGTGGAATCGCATCGGATACCCGACTCCACCGACATCCTTGCCGTCTACCTCGTCGAGATGGACGGCGCGGGCGAGCTGATCTCCTACCGCCGCGACAAGCGCCATTACCGGGGCAGGGCAGAGAAGAGCGAAGCATGAGCCAGGGTTCGGGCTGGAGTGGCGCAAGCAGGCGAAGAGACCCCTCGCTCGTGCCCTCCCGGCCCGAACCGGCCAACCTGGCCGACATACTTGAGCGTGTCCTCGACAAGGGCATCGTCATCGCCGGTGACATCCGGATCAACCTTCTGGATATCGAGCTGCTCACCATAAAGATCCGCCTTCTGGTGGCATCCGTCGACCGTGCCCGCGAAATGGGCATCGACTGGTGGGAACACGATCCCACCCTTTCCTCCGGCCAACGTGACGTCGTCGAGGAGAACCGCCGCCTGCGCCGCCGCATTGGTGAGCTGGAGGCAACAGACCGGGGCAGTGGGGCCGTTGAGGCTGATGAGGAAGCCGCCCCGTCCGAGGACGAGGAGCGGGAGCGATGACCGAGTCCTGCGTCACCTGGCTCTACGCCATCGCCTTCGACGTCCACCCCGTCACCGCCGTCAGACAAGCGGCGTTGACGGGGGTGGCCGATGAGTCTGTGCATGTCGTCGAGGAGTCCGGGCTGCTCGGCATCGTCGGTTCGGTTCCGGTCAGCGACTTCGGCGAGGAGGAGCTGCGCGAACGCCTCCAGGACCTCGACTGGCTCGAGGCAGCGGCCCGGGCCCACCACAAGGTGATCTCCACGGTGGCTCGCGAGGGGAACATCATTCCTTTGCGCTTCGCGACGATCTACCACGACGACGATCGTGTGCGCTCTCTCCTGGCGGAGCGCCGGGCGGACTTCGCCTCGGCGCTGAACCGGGTGGCCGGACGGACGGAGTGGGGCATCAAGGCGTACGTCGACCCGCGGCCGCTGGAAGGGCAGGAACCGCACGATGCGAGCCCCGAGGAAGGCGGTAGCCCCGGCACGGCCTACCTCCTGCGTCGTCGAGCGCAGCGACAGGGGCAGGAGACCGTGCAACGGGCAGCTCAGGACCGGGCGGAGCAGATCCATGTCGCGCTCCAGGAACTCGCGGTGGAGTCGGCTCACCATCGCCCTCAGGACGCCCGCCTGGCTCAGTACGAAGGATCGATGATCCTCAACACCTCGTATCTCGTTCCGAACGCCCTCACTGACGAATTCGTCACCGCGGTGCAGGACATCCGAGGCCGCTTTCCCGATGTGCGGATCGAGCTCGTCGGCCCATGGCCCGCCTATTCCTTCGCCGGTGACGACATTGGGCCGGAGCGGGCGTGAGCGCCGTGACCGACCACCGGCAATCGCCCGTACGGCAGGAGTCCCAAGTGCCGTACGCCTTCGAGGGACAGCAGATCGCGTTCGTCGACCTGCTTGACCGGGTGCTGGCCGGAGGTGTGGTCATCGCCGGGGAGATCACCCTGAGTATCGCGGACATCGACCTCGTCCGGATCTCGCTGCGCGCACTGGTCGCCTCCATCCGTCCCGGCATGGAGTACTCCCGTGCCACGGAGGCGGATGCACGCGCCTCGGAGCCCCCGCGATGAACCCTCGACGCGGCGAAGACCGCGGAGCCGGCACGCCAGGCGACGCGGCACGTCGATTCCCCGAACGCGTCGAGATGGACCCCGAGTCGGTGGAGCGAGGGCTTGCCGGTCTGGTGCTGACCATCGTTGAACTGCTGCGCCAGTTGATGGAACGGCAGGCATTGCGCCGCATAGAAGACGGAGGCCTCAGCGACGAGCAGATCGAACAGCTCGGGCTCACATTGATGGCACTGGAGAAGCGCGTGGAGGAGCTGCGGGAGCACTTCGGCCTGTCGCCGGACGATTTGAACATCGACCTCGGCCCCCTGGGGCCTCTGCTGCCTCCGGAGCCTTGAGCGAACGCGCTCTGGAGTAGCCGAGAAGGGCGCGGACTTGCTCGGCATGATCGACCGCCGCGTGAAAGGAGACATGCGGCGCTTCAAGGAGTACATCGAGCAGCGAGGCGGCGAATCCGGCTCGTGGCGTGGCCGCGTGACCCCTGGATGATGTGAGCGAGCAGCTCTGTCCGTACGGGCCGCGCGGAGGGCCCGCGGCCAGGACGCTCTCGCCCTCGGCCACGCCGTCAGCCGGGTTCGCGTGGCTTTGCCGGGGGCGCATCAGTCTCGGCGTACGCCTGCAGGGGACGTACCGCGGGCCCCTGCACCACGCTGCCGTCAGTGGAGAAGCGGGAACCGTGGCAGGGACATTCCCAGGTCCGCTCTGCGTCGTTGAACTGCACCAGGCAGCCGAGGTGGGTGCACCGCGCGGACAGCACGCGCAGTGCGCCGTCCTCCTCGCGGTAGACGGCCAGGTGCCGCGCTCCTCTGCGTACGACGGTGCCGCTGCCCCTCGGGAGGTCGGCGAGGCGGTCCGACCGCGGCGAGGACAGCCGGTCGCCGACGAAGTGCCGCGCCGTGTCGACTTGGCGCTCGATCAAGGCGCGGCCCTCGCGCAGCAGCTGGAGCCGCCGCGGGTCGTACAAACCGGCCCAGGGCAGGTGATCGTCCATGATCAGCGAGCTGAGAAGCCGACCCGCCATCACGCCACCGCTCAGCCCCCACCCACCGAAACCGGTCGCGACATAGGCGTGCCGGGCCGCCGGATGGAGTGGCCCGACGAAGGGGACCCGGTCGGTGGTCCAGTTGTCCTGCGCCGCCCAGCGATGAACCGGTTCGGCGTCCGGGAAATGCTCCCGCATCCACGAGCTTAGGTGCGCATACCGCTCCAGCACCTGCCCGGCACCCGGTGTGAACTTCTCGCCGGTGACGATCAGCAGTCGCCGCTCGGCGTCGTAGGGAGCAGTACGCACAGACCGTGTCCGTTGCTCCTGGGTGTGGTATACCCCCTGCGGGTCGAGATCCTTCGGAATCAGCCCCGTGACGACCAGTTCACGGCGCGAGGCCATACGGCCGAACAGCAGAGAGCGGTCGAAGATCGGGTAGTGCGTGGCAACCACGACATCCCGCGCGGTGATGCGGACCCCTTTCGACGTGCTCAGCCGGCACGGAGAGCCTTCCTTCAACCCGGTGACGCGGGTGCCTTCGACGATGCGGCCGCCGCGCTCGGTCAGATCGTCCACAAGGCCCGCCAGGAACTTGAGCGGATGAAACTGTGCCTGACCGCTCGCGCGGACCGCGCCGGACACGGGGAACGGAAGCCCCGTACCCGGCACGAACTCCGCCGCCAGACCCGCCTTCTCGGCCGCGTCTGCCTCCGCACGCAGCTCGTCGACCCCGCCGTTGCGGGTGGCATAGCTGTAGGCGTCGCGGCGTTCCCACTCGCAGTCGATGCCCAACTCGGTGCTGACCCGGCCGACTTGTTCGACGGCCTCCTGTTGCGAGGTGGCGTACAGCTGGGCCGCGCGGGGCCCGAAGGCGGACCGGAGATGTGTGTAGGCGAGTCCTTGGAGAGCGGACAGCTTTGCGGTGGTGTGCCCGGTGACGCCGGACCCGAGCCGATCCGCCTCCACCAGGATCACTGAACGCCCGGCGCGGGCAACCTCCCACGCCGTGCACAGCCCCGCCATGCCGCCGCCGATCACGGCGACGTCGGCTTCCTCGTCATGTGCCGGCGGGGGATGAGAACCCTTTGTCTCCGCTTCCATCCAGTACGACGTGGGCAGGCCCGGCAGCGTGGTCATGAGCGTGCCCTCCTCTCGGCCGGCGGAACGGCTCAGCCGGGCCAGGTTCCGGTCAGGCGGTGTACGGCGGTGGCGCCGCCGCGGTCGACGGCCGCCTTGACCGCGGAGAAGATCGCACCCTGCAGGGTGGCTGCGAGCATGACTTCCCGCCAGTTGCGGTCTTGGTCGGTGGCGCCAGGAGCGTCCTCGTCGTGGCCGACCGCCTTCCACACCTGCTTGAAGACCGCGCCGGCCAGGGCACCGCTCACCGCACCGAGCGCCAGGCCGACCGGCTTGTAGGCGACTTTGGACGCTTTCATGCGCTCTTCCTCCTGCGGCGGGCGAGGAGGATGACAATCAGCGCAGTACCACCGGCGATGAGCAGCTTGCGGTTGCCGCGCGCGACCTGTGCCGTCTGGCCGGCCTTGTCACGCACCGGCTCCGGGGTGGTGTCCTGGATCTTCGCTCCGAGGACCTGGGCCTTCTCCGTGAGCTGTTGCTTGGCGTGCGCGGCCTTCTCGCGTACCGGCTCGGGAGTCTTGTCGTGCGCCACGTGGAGGGCGTGTGCGGCCTTGTCCTGCACCTGAGTCTTGACCTTCGCCGCCTTTTGCTGCGCCTGGGCCTTGATGTCGGCCTTGGAGCTCAGCGCCTCGACCGTCTGGCCGAGCTTCAAGCGGGTTCCCTCCACCTGCTCGCGCAGTTCGTCGGCGGTGGGTACGGAGTCGTTGTTCCGCGACTTGTCCGTCATTGGTGAGCCCTCTCCTTGATCTCGGCTATGTCGCTCTTGACGCTGTCGATTGCTTGCTCGGGGGTCGGCGGGGCGGCCTTGCCAACCTGCTTCTTGCCCATGGCAGTGAGTGCACCGGCCGCCGCGAGCAGGACGACGGTCACGGTCAGAGCGGAGCCCCACAGCGGCCAGATCAGGTCCAGGGCCACGATCGCGGTGGCCGCGAGGGCCTGCAGAGCGATGAAACCGACCGCGCCGGCTCCACCGAGCAGACCGCCACCGATCCCGAATCGTTTGCCCTTGTCCCGCATCTCCGCCTGCGCCAGGGCCAGTTCCTGCCGCGTCAATTGGGAGACCTGCTCGGATGCCTGCCTGACCAGCTCGCTCACGGACGCGTCGGAGTCCTGGCGCGGCGGCTGGTCCAGCGACCTGTCCATCGTCGTCCCTGCCTTTCGTTGCTTCGGCGGTTGGGCGGGAAGGGCCCAGCTGTTGAGCGCGTACCCGGGCCCGCTCGCCCCATTCGGTTTCCCGCCCGCTGGGCAAGAACGTTCGGAGTCAGACGTCGCCCATCTCGCTGCGTTCCTCATCGGTCCACTTGCGGGTGTCCCGTGGCTCGACGTAGGGCTCTTCGTCTTCGGGGAGGCCACCGATGATCGCCCGTTCGCGGGTCAGCTCCGCATCGAATTCCAGGCCCAGCAGGATGGCGAGATTGGTCATCCAGAGCCAGACCAGAAAGACGATCACTCCGGCCAGGGTGCCGTATGTCTTGTTGTAGGAGCCGAAGTTCGCGACGTACAGAGCAAAGCCGGCTGAGGCGATCATCCAGATCGCCAGGGCCAGGAGACTCCCCGGCGTGATCCACTTGAATCCGCGGCCCTTCGCGTTCGGCGACGCCCAGTAGAGGATCGCGATCATGCTGGAGACCAGCACCACCAGCACCGGCCACTTGGCAATCGACCACACGGTCAGGGCCGTGTCCCCGATCCCGAGCGCCGTGCCGACCTGTCGTGCCAGACCTCCGGTGAATACCACGATCAATGCGCTGGCGCAGGCAATGATCATCAGCACGACGGTGAGGATCAGTCGCACCGGCAGCACCTTCCATGCCGGGCGGCCCTCCGGGATGTCGTAGACGGCGTTGGAGCTGCGGATGAACGCCGCCACATATCCGGACGCCGACCACAGCGCCAGCAGCAGACCGACGATCGCCAGCACGGAACCCGTGCCACTGTTGCCCTGCAGTTGCTCGACCGCGTCCGTGACGACATCCCGTGCCGAGCCAGGGGCCATCTTCTTGATGTTGTCCAGAACGCTTTGGGTTGCCGACTCACTCACGATGCCGAGCATCGAGACCAGGACCAGCAGAGCAGGGAAGAGTGCCAGCACCCCGTAGTACGTCAGCGCCGCAGCACGGTCAGCCAACTCGTCGTCCTTGAACTCCGCCACCGTCCGCTTGAGTACCGCCCACCACGACTTCTTCCCCATCGCCGTCGGTGTGTCCGGAGCATCATGCTCCACCTGCGGGTCCGGTCCCGGCCCGTTCACGTGCTTGCCCTGCCTCATTGGTGCCATCCCTTGCGGGTAACCACGAACTTCAATCCTGAACGGCCTCTGCGTCATCGGAACCTTGCCGCAGCAGCGCCGCTCTGATCCGTCGCAGGCCTGGGTGATTCCGTCCGCCCGACTCGGTCACCGCTCGCTCGTGACGAACAACGGCCGGCGGATCGCTGTCCGACTCGGCCGTGGCAGTGAGCAGGCCAAGGGTGCCGGTCAGCTCCAACAGCCTCCGTACGCAGGGGCTGGCGTCGATCACGGCTACGGTCTGACCCCGCGACCGTGCCCTGTACCAGGTGTTCATGAGGGCGTGAAGGCCCGAGCAGTCACAGAACGTGACCCTGGCAAGATCGATTTCGAGGGCGGCGGACGCGTGCAGGGCACCGGTGAGCACCCGACGCAGGTCTGCCGCGCTGTCCAGATCGATTTCGCCGACCACGACCACTCGGGCACGGTGGCCGGCGGCGGCGGTCACGGTGAGGGCGACGCGGCTGATGTCGGTCGAGTCGACGACGGGGCGCGAAGGGCGGGGACGAGGCTCATCGAAGGCACCTGAGGCGGAAGCCATGATCATCTCCCTAGAACGGGAAACACGTCTGACCTCATGCTGAGCCGCACTCGAAGACACGTCAATAGATACCTGAATTTTATTTCAGGTAGTGCGAAGCCTGTATGAGGGAACGTACGATGGGGGCATGGACGAAGCCTCTGCGCCCCGCACCTCGTGGACGTTCCTGACCAGCCATGCGCGCGTTCTCTCGGCCATCTCGCGCGATCCGTGGATCCGGGTTCGCGATCTTGCCAGGAGGCTCGGGCTGACCGAGCGGACCGTCCAGGCCGTGCTCTCCGACCTGGAATCGGCCGGATATCTGACGCACACGCGCGAAGGCCGCCGGAACAGGTACCACCTGATCGGGGGCAGATTCCGTCATCCTGCGGAGGAGCACCGCGACATTGCGCCGCTCCTGGAAATCTTCGAAGCCCCGGCGCCCGACGGCGGGCAGGGCAACGTCACGGCCCAGACGGTTCCGGATGGCAGCAACCCCGACGCGGCAGGCTCGCACGACGAACCTCGTAACGCATAGCCGGGACAGCCACGGCCGGCAACGTCAGCGCATGGTGGAACGCGCGATGCGGAATCCAACGTCGTCGATCCGGAAGGTCGGGTGGCTGCGGCGCCGCACGGAGGCCCGGCAGCTCCAGCGCTCGTCGAACCACCCACCGCCCCGCAGCACCCGATAGCTGCCGTAGACCTCGGCGTCGTAGAGATCCCAGCACCACTCCCACACGTTGCCCAACATGTCGTACAGGCCCCACGCGTTGGGCAGCTTGGCGCCCACGTCGTGAATGCGCTCGTGCGAGTTGCCGCGATGCCAAGCGATCTCGTCGAGCTGCCCGTACCGCGCGCCGGCCGTACCGGCACGACATGCGTGCTCCCACTCGGCCTCGGTCGGTAGCCGGTACCCGCCCGAGGACGTGTCCCACTCGAAACCGTCCGCGTCAGCATCGAGGCGATACGCGGGCGCCAACCCCTCGCGCTGGGACAGGGCGTTGCAGAACCTGACCGCGTCCACCCACGACACACCCTCGACAGGCAACTGGTCACCCTGCGCGGTGCTCGGCCGTTGGCCGGTGACGTGTGCGTACCGCTCCTGGGTGATCGGGAACGCCGCAAGCTGGTAGGGCGCAAGGTCTACCGACCAACTGCGTTGCGTCCGCCGGTCCGACAGCGTCGCTTGTCCCGGCGGGATGGCCATCATCGCGCTTCCTGTGCTCACGTCCATAGGCAGGCAACCCTACCGACGCCTGTCTCACCCATGCGTGATCCCCCGTATCGGCCTACCGTCAGAAGATGAGCGAGATCTTCGTGATGTACGAGCTCGACCAGCCTCCCGCAGCGCGATCGTTGGCCGGAGCGTCACAGGCCGAGGAGCGTCCCGTCCTGCGCGTGCACGCTGCGAACGCCGCTCCCGGGTCTTCGACCACTCCTGGGCCACGAACCCTGTGCGGTCAGGACACGTTCGCGATGGGGACGGCCTCCTGGAAGCCGTCGGAGCATCCCGGTTCATCGTGGTACACACCGAAGTACGCCCAACTCGTGTGCGCCCAGTGCGATGCCGTGATGGAGGTCTGACGACCGGACGGCGACGGGCAGCGGCCCAACTTCCGGGGCGCGCATATTCTCGGAGTGGGAAGGCTCATCCCGATGGCCGAGGAGTGACCATGAGTGATTCCGGAAGTCATGTCCGTCAGCTGCGACAGGAGGCTGAGGGGCTCAAGGAGCAGGCGGAGCGGGCGACCGATCCGCAGGAGCGGCAGCAGCTCCAGGACAAGGCGCGCAGGCTGCTCGCGCAGAGCGAGCAGGAGAGCGCCATGGCCGCGGGGGACATTTACCCCCAGGAGTAGGTGCTGAGGCAGGAGGGCCGAGGCGCAGACGGCCACGCCTCGGCAGGGTGCGCCATGCGCTCCGCGGCGGGCCACGGCGCTGTTGGCCGGCGCTCGTGCCCGCCACGGAGCCCGCGACCGGTCGGCGGGGTTTCAGACGCCCACGGGTGTCCGCTCGTCCTCGGTGGGCGCGCCTTCGGTGAGGCCCAGCCGCTTGTGCACCGTGCGCAGCGGCTTCGGCGCGTACCAGGCTGCACGCCCCAGCAGCCGCATGGCCGCAGGTACGAGCACCCCGCGTACGGCCACCGCGTCGATCAGGATCGCCAGCCCGCTGCCGAGCCCGAACATCTGGATGAAGCTGACACTGGACGTGCCGAAGGCGAAGAAGCTCACCGCGAGCAGTCCGGCCGCCATGGTCACGATCCGCCCGGTGTGCGAGAGCCCGCTGGACACGGCTGTCTCGGTGTCGGCGCCCGCGTCGTGCAGCTCCTTGATCCGGCTGGTCACGAAGACCTCGTAGTCCATGGACAGGCCGAAGGCGATGCAGAACATGAGCACCGTCATCGAGGTGTCCATCGGTTGCGGCGTGAAGCCGAGCAGGGAAGCCAGGTGGCCGTCCTGGAAGATCCACACCATGATGCCGATGGCCGCGGTGAGGCTGATGGCGTTCAGGATCAGGGCCCGCAGTGGCTGGACCACGCTGCCCGTGAACAGGAAGAGGATCACGAACGTGGTGCCCGCGACGAGACCGATGGCGGCCGGGAGCCGGTCGGCGATCGAGTCCTTGGAGTCGATGAGCCGCGCGTCGGTGCCGCCGACCAGCGCCTCGGTCCCGGCGGGCGGATCCACCGCCCGTACGTCCTTGACCAGGTCCTGAGCCTCGCCCGACTTGGGGGTGAGGTCGCTGACGACGGCGATCCGCTGGGCGTCGGGCCGGCCCAGTGCGGCGTTCGCGGGCCCGGGCGGGGCGAAGCGGCCGTCCCGGAAGGTGCCGGCGGAGGTCTCCACCCGCACCGCGCCGTCGAGCCGCGAAATGTCCGTCGCGTACGTGCGCAGGTCGGCCGGGGACACGGGCCCGGTCGTGACGATCTGCACCGCCGACTCGTCGCTGCCGGTGAAGTCGTTCTGCACCGCGGTGGCGACCTGCCTGCTCTGGGCGCTCTCCGGAAGCACCCGCTCGTCCGGCGTGCCGAAGGTGACGCCGAGCAGTGGACTCGCGGCGAGCAGCAGCACCCCGAGGACCGGCAGTGCGGTCAGGGCGGGCCTGCGCATGACCGTGCGGGCCAGTCGGCCCCACAGGGGAGCCTCGGCGCTGCGCACGGTCTTCGCCCAGGGCAGCCGGCCGTTGTTGACCCGGTGGCCCAGCACGGCGAGCAGCGCCGGGATGACGACCAGGGCGCTGACGGCGGCGATGGCCACCACGCCGATGCCGGCGTAGGCGAAGGAACGCAGGAAGTACTGCGGGAAGACCAGCAGCGCCGCGAGTGCGGCGGCGACGGTCGCCGCGGAGAAGGTGATGGTCCGCCCGGCCGTCCGTACCGTGTGCCGGAGCGCTTCGGGGACGGCGGCGCCCTGCGCGAGGTGCTCGCGGAACCGGCTGATCATGAGCAGGGCGTAGTCGATGCCCAGGCCCAGGCCGAGTGCGGTGGTGAGGTTGATCGAGAAGACCGACACGCTGGTGATGCTCCCGAGCACATAGAGCTCGGCGAAGGTGCCGACGATCGCGATCAGCCCGATGACCAGGGGCAGCAGTGCCGCCACCACGCTGCCGAAGGCGATGACCAGCAGGACGAGGATCAGTGGCACGGCGATCGTCTCGGCCAGCGCGAGGTCCTTGGCGACCTGGGTGGGCACTTCGTCGCCGACCGCGGCCGATCCGCCGGCCTGGACGGTCAGCCCGTTCCAGTCGCCGGTGTACTCGTCGATGATCGCCGAGGCGTTGTCGCCCTGCTCGGTGTCGTTGCCCTTGACGTGGGCCAGTACCAGCGCCTCGTTCCCGTCCCGGGAGGTCAGCGCGGAGGTGCCGGTGTCCCAGTACGAGATCACATTCGCCACGGTGGGCTCGCCCCGAAGCTCCGAGGTGAGGGCGCGGCCGGCGCGCTCGGCGGCGGGGGAGCCGATGCTGCCCTCGTCGGCCCGGACCAGCAGGACGAGGTTGCTCTCGCCGCCGAACTTGTCGTCGATGAGCTTCTGGGCACGGGCAGAGGGCGCGCTCGGATCTTCGAAGCCGCCGCCCTGGAGCTTGCCGAACGCCCCGAAGCCGATGGCTCCCATAGCGATCACGGCCACCACGGTGAGTAGCAGTACGAGCCTGCCCCGGTGCAGGGCCAGCTCGGTGATTCTGTCGAACATGGTCATCACCTACCGATGTTTACTCCGTTAACATCGACGATGGCACATGATGTTAATAGCGTCAACTTGGGGCAGAATGGGCTCATGGAATCGACCACGGGCACCAGGTCCCGCTACCACCACGGCGACCTCCGCAACGCGCTGATCGAGGCCGCCGTCGAGCTCGCGGCCGAAGGCGGCCCCGAGCGTGTCGTCCTGCGCGAGGCGGCCCGCAGCGTCGGCGTGTCACCCACCGCCGCGTACCGCCACTTCACCGGCCAGGGAGATCTCCTCGAGGCTGTGAAGATCGTCGGTCAGCAGGCGCTGGCCGACTCGATGGCCGAGGCCGTACGCGTGCTCCCCGGGCTCGACGACCCGGGTGAACAGGCCGTTCGCAGGGCCGAGGCGATCGGGCGCGGCTATGTCCGGTTCGCGATCGAGCACCCGGGCCTCTACCGCACCGCCTTCTGCCGTACGCCCCTGGCGCAGAGCGGCGACTTCACCGGCCTCGAAGCCCCCGAGTCCAGGCCGGAGTTCGCGGCGTTCGTACTGCTCTCGGACACGCTCGACATGCTCGTGGCCGCGGGCCGGATGCGGCCGGAGAACCGGCCCGCGGCGGAGGTTGCCGCCTGGTCGGCCGTCCACGGACTCGCGCTGCTCATCCTCGACGGCCCGCTCGCCCAGCTGCCGCCCGACCAGCGCGATGCGGTCGTCGAGCGCACCCTCACCACTCTCTCCGCGGGCCTCACACGCTGACCCTGCGAGCGTGGTGCTCAACTCTCTGTCGGCACGTTCCGCCCGGCACCTTCGTCAGAGGACTCGCGTGTCACGGCGAGGTACGCCCAAGGGCGTTGCCGCCCGCCGCTCACGGCGGCAATGCCGGTCTCGTCGTAGCGGGAAGTCGCAAGGGACCAGGCGAGGTTGCCCGCCATCAGGTGACCCATGCCCTCCACGTAGTGGTCGATGTGCCCGCGCACCTCCGGGAGCACGCCTCGCTCGCTCAGCGCTTTCGGGAGAGCCGCCGTGAGCTGCGCGAAGCGGGCCATGTGCGCGTTCGCGCGGGCGGCGATGTACGCGACGGACTGGTCCAGGGTGCAACCCTTCTGTTCGCGGAGGACGATGACGCTGTTGTTCACATCCCCGGCGGCCAGTTCCTTGACGAGCGAGACGATGTCATTGACGAAGATGACCACATCGCCGGTGATCTCACGCATCTCCCGCAGCGGGGAGGAGCCGTGCAGCTCGTCCGGCAGCGCGTAACCACCGCACCGCTCGGTGAAGTCGAGGCAGGGCTGTACCCCTATGGAGTCGCGCCTGACCTTGAGGAACTGTTCCAGGGAAGGCAGGCGTTGCGCGCTGCGATTGCGTGCTTCCCCCAGGTGGGCGGCCAGGTAGGCCTGCCAGTGCGTACGGAAACGACGCCGCCAGTTGTACGGTGTGCGGGCGGTTGCCCGGCGCCAGATGTCCCGGAATCCCTGGACGAGCGGCGGGCCGTGCCCGCCGGACACCTGGGGCGCGCCGTCCGTCGTCATGGTCCGTACGAGGGAGTCCACCACGGGTTCGATCGCCTCGGGGCGCATCCCCAGGTGTCCGTCGAACTGGTCGTCGAAGATGAAGAACCAGGCGTTGAAGTCGGCCGCCAGCTCAAGGTCGTTGCCTGTGGCGTCGGGGTAGAAATACGCCATTAATCGCTCCAGCCGGAGCGCGTCGTACTCAGCCGTCACGGCTTCCCCGGTCAGCAATCCCGTCTCCTGCAGCCACTGCAGTGAGTGCCGCCGGGCCCGCTCCGCATGAGGGTTGAAGCGGGCGGGGAACGGAATCCTGATCGCGGCGGTGCGCCGGGTAGGGTCCGTGAGCGCCCGGTTGCGGCCGGAAGTCATCGCGTTCGCCATACACACCCCCTGGGTGTCCGCGGCGCGTCCCGCCGCGACGATGCACGCCTGGCGCATTCTTGGCGTTCTTTCGACCCTAGGCGCCGCATCACGCGTACGGCCGTGGTCGACGGGTGCGATGGGGCGTAAGACCGGCGCACGCGACCGCGTGCGCGCCCTCTGCGGCGCAGTGTGAGCGAGGCGGGGTGAGAGGTAACCGCCGTGCGGTCACCGGTGTTACCAGAATTTCGTCCTCATGGGGCAAAAGCCGCCGCGAGGGCTACGGACCGTCTCCGAGGGCGTACTCTTCGCGTACTCGGACGACACACGGTCGAAGGAAACGGATGTGACCTACACAGGAGACCGGCCGGGGCGACCGCGTCGGCTGCTGCTGGAACGTGACGCGGAACTCGCGGCAGTGGATGTTCTGTTGACCGACCTGAGCGGGTCGTCCACGGGCTCGGCCGCGCCGGGTACCGGCGGCTTACTGACCTTTGCCGGGCCGGCGGGACTCGGCAAGACGACTCTCCTCACAGAGGTGCGCAGGAAGGCCGTGGCTCGCGGCTGCACAGTGCTTTTCGCCCGCGGAGGAGAGCAGGAGCAAGGCGTCGCCTTCCACGTCGTACGCCAGCTCGTCCAGCCCGTACTCGCGGCAGCCACCGAGAAGGAACACCGCAAGATACTTGGCAGTTGGTACGAAATCGTCGCCCCTGCCGTCGGCCTGGTAGCCGGGAACAGCAACGGCTCACCCGATCCGCAGGGAGTGCGGGACGGCCTGGACTGGATCGCCACCCGCTTCGCCGTCCAACAGGCGCCGCTGGTGGTGATGGTGGACGACGCTCACTGGGCCGACGCCGAGTCGCTGGCCTGGCTCACCGGCTTCGCACCGCGGGTCAGTGAGCTCCCGTTGCTGCTCGTCGTGGCCTATCGCTCCGATGAACTCCCCGCCGACGCGGTGGCGTTCGGCAGACTTACTGAACGCCATGGGTCGCGCCCCTTCGACCTCGTACCGTTCACCCCTGGCGCGGTGAGCCGCATCGTCCGGGACACCCTGGGTGAGGAAGCCGACGAGGGATTCTGCCGCGAGGCCTGGGCGGTCACCGGAGGGAACCCCTTCGAGACCGTCGAACTCACCGCCAGGGTCGCCGATCGCGGGCTGAAACCGCAGGTCGTGCACGTGCCCGAACTGCGGGAGCTCGCCTCCGCCGTGAAGGGCGGCGGGCTCATCGAGCGGCTGGAGCGGCTCGGCACCTCCGCCGTCCGGTTCGCCTGGAGTGCAGCCGTGCTGGGCGCCGAGGCGTCCCGGAGTCTGGCAGCGAGCGTCGGCGGACTGGGCGATGCCGAGTCTGCGGACGCCGTCGCCCGGCTGCGCCAGGCCCGTATACTCGCCGACCCGGCTCCCGACGCCCCGGACGACGACCGGTTGGAGTTCTTCCACCCGCTCGTCGCCACCGCCGTTTACCGGGCGATTCCCGCGGCGTTCCGCGTAGCCATGCACGGGCAGGCCGCCGCTGTTGTCTCAAGCGCCGGCCTGGGCGCCACCACCGCTGCCCGGCACCTGTTGGAGGTGCACCCCGAGAGCGACCCCTGGGCCGTGCGGCAGTTCCGCGAAGCCGCCCGCGAATACCTCAGAGCGGGTGCTCCCGAGGCTGCCCGGCGCTGCCTCGCCAGGGCACTGCGCGAGCCACCCGCGCTGGAGGAGCGGGCCGATGTGCTGTTCGAACTCGGCTGCTCAGCGCTGCTGACCGAACCGGCGACCACGGTCAACCATCTGCGGGCCGCACTGGACGAGCCCGTTCTCGACCCCGCCCTGCGCGAAGCCATCGTCTACCGGCTGGCGCAGGCCCTCGGCCACTCGGACCGCATGGCGGAGGCCGCCGAGACGGTTGCCGAAGCCGCCCGGGGAGCCACCAACGCAAGGACCCGGCTGCGCATGCAGGCGGAGCAGTTCATGTGGAACGCCTTCCGGGCCGACGAACAGGACTCGCCAGCCCGCTCACGAAAGCTGGCCAGGCTCGCCGAGCACCTCACCGGCCGCGGCACGGCGGAGCGGTACATCCTCGGGCTGCGTGCCTGGGACGCCATGGTGCGCGGCGAGCCCGCCGCCACCGCGCTCCACTACGCGGAAGAAGCCCTCGGCGAGGGCCTCAAGTGGACCGACGAGCAGTGGGGTTTCGAGGTTCCGGTCCTGGTCGCTCTCACCTTCATGTACTGCGACCAGCCCGGGCGCGCGGAGGAACTCTTCAACAGAGGCATCGCGGAATGTGAGACCAAGGGCTGGCGCGGAGCTCATCTGTCCTTCGGTTACACACTTCTGGGGTATATCCGCTATCGCCGCGGATGCCTTGACGAGGCCGAGAGCCTGGTCCGCGGAGGACTGCGCATCGCGGACAGGGTCGGGCACCAGGTGCCCGCACAGTACTTCGCCATCGGCATCCTCATCGAGATCCTGCTCGCCCGGGGCCGCACCCAGGACGCCCAGGAACTCGCCACCATGTACAGCTACGGCGATGTCGTGCCCAGCGCCGTCGTGTACCCGGACTCCCAGACCGTCTACAGCGAGCTGCTGCTCGCCCTCGGCATGCATCGCGAGGCCGAGCATCAGCTTGCCCAGGTCGGTCTGCGGCTCGAACCGCGCGGCATGCGCAACCCCGCCTGGTGCCCCTGGCAGCTCCACCTGGCCCAGGCGCTGAAAGTCGACGACCCTGAACGGGCCCTCGAGTACGCCTCCGAAGGCGTCCGCAGAGCCCGCCGGTTCGGTACCCAGTCCGCCATCGGACAGGCCTTGCGTGCCATGGCCTCGGTGGCCCGCGGCGCGGAACGGGTCACCCTGCTGGCCGAAGCCGTCGAACACCTCGAGCGCTCCCCGTCCGGCTACGACCTGGCGTGTGCGCTGGTGGACCACGGCATCGCACTGCGCCAGGTCGGACTGCCCCAGGACGCAGCCGAGCAGCTTCACCGCGGACTGGAAGGCGCCGTTCAGTGCGGAGCCGACGCCCTCGCGGCGCGAGCTCGTGAGGAGCTGGACGCGGCTGGTCTGTGGCCGGTCCAACTGCGCACCACGGCCACGGAATCGCTCACCACGCAGGAGCGGACCGTGGCCGAATGGGCTGCCCGGGGCTGGTCGAACGCCCGTATCGCGGAAGCGCTGGGCGCTCAGGACCCGGTCGTGACGCGCATGCTGTCGGACATTTACCGCAAGGTCGGCTCCGACCACGAGGGCCTGACACGGCTGATCGGGAAGCACGACGGCGCACGGCCGACACCGGGTGACTGAGCCGTGAGGCGAAGCCCCCACGGGTTCGCTTTTCCCGTGGGGGCGCCGCGGTGCGGGATCAGTAGACGCTGACCTTGTACTTGGCCAGGGCCTCGGGAACGGGCTGGTAGAACGTCGTGCCGCCGGAGGAGCAGTTCCCACTGCCGCCGGAAGTGATGCCGAGCGCCTTGGTCCCGTCGTAGAGCGGTCCGCCGGAGTCGCCGGGTTCGGCGCAGACGTTGGTCTGGATCATGCCGCGGACCGTGCCGCCGCCGGTGTAGTGGACCGTGACGTTCAGCGCGGTGACGGCACCGCTGCGCGTGCCGGTCGTGGAGCCGGTGCGCTTGACGGGTTCACCGACGTAGGCGTTCGCCGCGGTGAAGCCGCCCGGGTGGCTGAGCGAGGCGTTGTCGTAGCGCACGAGGGCGTAGTCGTTGCCCGGGAAGCTGGAGTTGATGGTCGGGCCGATGAGCGTGGTCAGGCTGGAGCTGGTGTACCAGGTCTTGGCCACGTCGCCGCAGTGGCCCGCGGTGAGGAAGTAGTACGTACTGCCGCTGACGACATTGAAACCGAGCGAACAGCGGTAGCCGCCGCCGTAGACGGCATCTCCCGCGGAGAGCATCGGGGCGAAGACGCCGGATGCCCGCTCGATCGTGATCGCGCCCGCTTCGGCGCCCGCCGATTTCTTAATCTTTGCGATGCCGGCGCGGGAGACGGTGCTGTCGGCGGTGACGACGACCTTGCCCGACGTGCCGTCGACATGCCAGGCGGTGCCGCCGACATCGGCCTTCTGCACCGCTTCGCTGACCCGGGAGAGCTGTGTGGCGCTGTACGTGTGCGGGGTGGCCGCGGTCGCGTTGGGCAGGGCGACCACGGTGGCGGCTACCAGACCGGCTGCGGCAGCGAGCATCTGGATGCGTCTCGCGGTGCCACGACGGGGGGTGGTGCGCTCGATCCTCACTGATCTCCTCCTGGGGATGGGAGGGGCCCGGGGGGTGAGAGGCCCGTGAGGCGCAGCCAGGGGCAACGCGGTGACGTGTCCCCGACAAGCGCTGCGGTGGAGTATCGGGCAGTCGGGGACCGGCCACAAGAGTGCCGACAGGGACCGGGTACGCGGGGCGGTGTCCGGCCGCTTCGGGAAGGCGAGTTGCTGTGCCGTGGGCAACCCCCCTGGCACGGCCTGACCGGGAAAGACGTCAGCGCGGCGAAAGCTGGTCGTACGTCTTGAAGGTGTAGTACGCGGACAAGGTGATCGTGTTCCCGGCCTTCGCCGGGAGGCCGAACCGGTCGTTGACGAGGCCGCCCAGAGGGCCACAGCCGTCGGCGGCCGGGGCGGTGAAGACATCGTCGTAAGCGTCGAACTTGATGATCGACGGGTTCTTCGACACCCACTGGGAGGCGCCCGCGCGCTCCAGCCGGAGCTCGATCGGGGCGTCGCCACCGATGACGCAACCATGCGGCAGCAACGGACTGAGGGCGCGAAAGCGCATGGTGAACAGGCCCAGGCTGGTCCCGGCAGAGTAGAAGTCGGATCGGCCGCCGTACTCGGGCTGCAGGGACAGTGACAGCAGGCGGCTGTGGTCGCCGGCGGCGTTGCCGAGGAGGCCGCCGGGGACCCGCGTCGGCGCGCCGCGCAGCGCGCCCCAGACCTGCCCCTTGCTTCCGTCGGGCAGCGGTCCCTCCGCATGGGTGATGGTCATCGGCGCCAATTCGGGAATGCTTCGGCTTCCGAGGGTCAACGAGCCCGTAGCGGTGAGGACTTCGCACTTCCAGCGGGGCGCGTCGACACCGGCCGGGATCTCAGGGCAGTCGCTGAAGTCGTACGAGGGGGTGGGAGGCGCGTCAGCGGCGACGGCGGGAGCGACGGCCGCACCGACGACGGTGGTGGCGAGGGTGGCGGCGACAGCGAGTCCGGCGGCCCCGCGGCGGACAGTCGCGGGGCGCTTCTCAATGGTGGTCTGCATGAGTCCCAGCCTGCTGTCGCACACAGCAGGGCCGCCATCGGGAAGCCCCCTCGCCGTACCCTGAGCCGCCCCTGACCTCATGTCAGGGTCCGGCCCTCAGCGGCCGCTTCGCTGCTGGTCTCTGCCATGATGCGACGATGATCGAGTATGAATCGCCGGACCGCCGCCCGCTCTTTCGCCGCCCCGAAGACGGGGAGTTGATCGACGTGGCGGGGGTCGGGCATTTCTTCAGGCTGACCGCCGAGCACACCGAAGGCCGGTTCGCCTTCGAGGAGTTCACACTGAGCCCGGGGATCGTGGGCGCGCGTCCCCATGTCCACCACGGACACGACGAGTACTTCTACGTACTGGAAGGGGACTTGACCCTCCACAACGGCGACGGTGAGATAACGGCCGGTCCGGGTGGCCTGCTGGCCGCGGTGCGCGGCACACCACACGGATTCCGCAACGCCGGAACCCGGACCGCGCGAGCCCTGTGCCTCTACACTCCCGCCGGATACGAGGGGTACTTCCGCGAGGTGCACGCGGCGGTTGCGGCAGGCGCCGAGGTGACTGACGAACTGCTGGCGGAGTTCCGCGGACGGTACCGCACGACCTCCGCGAACTGAGCGAGAGCGCGCGCTCGCGCGGACCTTTGAGCCATGGTCATGCCGACGTTCGGGAGCGGGCCTTGCCTGCCTCCCTCCCGTCCGTGTCATGGTGAATGGGCGTCCCCGAACCGGTCAGCGGAACCCCCGTCCCGCCCCGGCGCGTCGCGACGATCTCCGCCGCTATGGACAGGGCGGTCTCCTCGGGAGTGCGGGCCCCGAGGTCGAGGCCGATGGGGGAGCGCAGCCGGGCCAACTCACCCTCCGTGACGCCGACTTCGCGCAGGCGCCGGTTGCGGTCCTCGTGGGTGCGGCGCGAGCCCATCGCGCCGACGAACGCGACCGGCAGCCGCAGGGCGGTCTCCAGCAGCGGCACGTCGAACTTGGCGTCGTGGGTGAGCACGCAAAGGACGGTTCGTTCGTCTGTCGCCGTGCGCCGGAGGTAGCGGTGAGGCCAGTCGACCACGAGCTCGTCGGCCTCGGGGAAGCGGACGCGGGTGGCGAAGACCTGCCGGGCGTCGCACAGAGTCACGTGGTAGCCGAGGAACTTGCCCACCCGTACGAGCGCCGTCGCGAAGTCCACGGCACCGAAGACGATCATCCGGGGCGGCGGCACGCTCGACTCCACGAACAGCGTCACGCCGCCCGGGCAGCGCGACCCGTCCTCCGCGATCTCGACCGTGCCGGTGCGGCCGGTGTCCATCATCGCGCGGGCTTCCGCCGCCGCCGACCGGTCCAGTTCCGGATCGGCGTCGAGGCCGCCCTCGTACGATCCGTCTGGGTGGACGAGCAGCGCCCTGCCGAGCAGTTCGTCCGGGCCACGGGCCACCCTGGCCAGTGCCGCCCCCTCTCCTCGGGCCGCCGCCGACACCCCCGCCCGGAACACCGGCGCGTCCGCGCGCACCGGCGTGACCAGGACTTCGATGACGCCGCCGCAGGTGAGTCCCACCGCGAAGGCGTCCTCGTCGCTGTATCCGAAGCGTTCGCGCACCGTCCGGCCGTCCTGGAGCGCCTGGACGCACAGGTCGTACACCGCCCCTTCCACGCAACCGCCGGAGACGGAACCGATGGCGGTGCCGTGACTGTCGACTGCCAGCGCGGCGCCGGGACCGCGTGGCGCGCTGCCGCCGACGGTCACGACGGTGGCTACGGCGAAGTCCCGGCCCTGATCGAACCAGCGGTTCAACTCCTCGGCGATGTCAAGCACTCCGGACTTCCTCCTCCGGCCGACTCCGGGCCTCCTCCGCCCGATGCCTGGCTTCGTCTGCCGCCCGCAGGACGCGGTCGGGACGGATCGGCAGGTCCCGGTGGCGTACGCCGGTCGCGTGCCACACCGCGTTGGCGATCGCGGCGGCAACGCCCACGATGCCGATCTCGCCGATGCCCTTGATCCCGACCGGGTCGTCCGGGACGGGGTCATCCACCCAGCCCGCCTCGATGAGCGGGACGTCGGCGTGCGCGGCGAAGTGATAGCCGGCGAGGTCGGCGCCGACGAGGCCGCCGGATGCCTGGTCCCTGATCGCCTCCTCGTGGAGGGCCATGGACAGTCCCCAGGTCATCCCGCCGATGAACTGGCTGCGGGCCGTGAGCGGGTTGACGATCGTGCCCGCGGCGTAGATCCCGAGCAGCCGTCGCGCGCGCACCTCACCGGTGGTGACATCCACCGCGACCTCGGCGAAGTGCGCCCCGAAGGAGTGCCGTTCCTTCTGCGCGAGAGCCCCGATGGCCTCGGCGGTGTTCGACCGGGCGGTGATCCCCTCCGGGGGAATGCTGCTCCCCAGGGCCAGTCGCTCCCGCAGCTCGGCCACGGCGAGTGTCACCGCCCACGCCCAGGAGCGGGTGCCCGTCGAGCCGCCGGCGATCATCGCCGGACCGAGGTCGCTGTCCGCGATGTGCAGGCGGATGAGGTTCCGATCCACCTCCAGCGCGTCCGCGGCGATCGAGGCGATGGCGGTCCGCGCCCCCGTGCCGATGTCCGTGGCGTTGACCCGCACGGTGAAGGTTCCGTCCGGCTCCGCGGTCACTGCCGCCGTGGACGGGCCGACTCCCGAGGGGTAGGTGGCCGCGGCCGTTCCGGTCCCGAGCAGCCAGCGCCCCTCACGGCGCAGGCCGGGCCGCGGGTCGCGGTCCGCCCAGCCGAACCTGCGGGCGCCCTCCTCGAAGCATGCCAGCACATTGCGGCTGCTGAACGGCAGCCCGGACACGGGACCCGTCTCGGGTTCGTTGCGCGCGCGCAGCGCGATCGGGTCCATGCCGCACTTCTCGGCCAGTTCGTCGAGGGCGGATTCGAGGGCGAAGGACCCCGGTGCCTCGCCCGGTGCGCGCATCCAGGTCGGGGTCGGCACGTCGAGCCGTACGAGCCGGTGAAGGGTGTGGTGCGCGTCTGCGTCGTACATCACGCGCCCCATCACGGCGCTCGACTCGATGAATTCGTGCACGGTCGAGGTCAGACTCTGCGACCGGTGGTCGAAGGCGCGCAGCCGCCCGTCGGCGTCGGCGCCGAGCCTGATCCGCTGCGCCGTGGGGCTGCGGTAACCGACGAGGGAGAACATCTGGCGGCGGGTCAGGACGACGCGGACCGGGCGGTGGAGGACGGTCGTGGCCATCACGGCGGCGACTTGGTGGGGGCTCAGGCCCTTCGATCCGAAGCCGCCGCCGACATGCTCGGCCCGCACGCGTACGGAAGCCGGATCGAGTGAGAAGAGCGATGCGAGTTCGCCCGCCACCCAGGTACTGCCCTGGTTGGAGTCGACGACGTCGAGCCGGCCACCGTCCCAGCGAGCTGTTGCGGCGTGCGGCTCCATCGCGTTGTGGTGTTCCTCCGGCGTGGTGTACTCCTCGTCCACGACGACTGCGGAAGCGCCGAGTTGAGCCTCTACGTCCCCCTTCTCCGTCCTGGCCTGGACCATCGGGGAGTCCTCCGGCGTGTACGCATCGGAACGTCCCGAGGAGAACGCGACGTCGTGCGGTTCCTCGTCGTATCGCACCACCAGGGCCTCGGCGGCCTCTCTGGCCTGCTCGGACGTCTCGGCCACCACCAACGCCACCGGCCAGCCCACGAAGGGCACCCGGTCGTGCTGGAAGATCCCGAGGACCGGGTTCGGCCGCCCCAGCATGCCGACATAGTCGGTGTCGACGCGCGGCGCGTTCCTGTGGTGCAGCACGGCGAGGACGCCGGGCATGGCAAGGACGGGGGAGTCCTCCACGGAGCGGACACGGCCACGGGCCACGGTCGACAACACCAGCCAGCCGTGCGCGAGTTCGGCGAAGGGGATCTCTCCGGCGTAGCGGGCAGCCCCGGTGACCTTGTCGCGGCCCTCCAGGCGGATGCGCGCGGCGCCGACGGCTCCCGTCACGGCTGCGATGTCGGTCGTCGTGGTCATCGGGAGGCCTCCTCGGTGAGTTCGGTGAGCTGGGCCACGACGAGGTTGCGCATCAACGTCACCTTGTATCCGTTCTCGGGAAGCGCCTCGGCGGCCGCCAGTTCGGCATCCGCCGCGGCGGCGAACGCCTCCGCGCTCGCCGGGCCGCCGATCAGCACCCGCTCGGCCGCACGAGCCCGCCACGGCCGGGACGCGACCGCCCCGAACGCGAGGCGCACTTCGCGTACGACATCGTCCTGGACGTCGAGCGCGGCGGCGATCGAGCCGATCGCGAAGGCGTACGAGGCGCGCTCGCGCACCTTGCGGTACCGCGAGTGGGCGGCGACGGGAGCCGGCGGCAGCGTGACGCCGGTGATCAGCGCGCCGGGCGGAAGGGCGGTCTCGATGTGCGGGGTGTCGCCCACCGGCAGATAGAAATCGGCGATCGGCAACTCGCCCGGCCCGTCCGCCGTTTCGTACGAGATGACCGCGTCGAAGGCGGCGAGCGCGACGGCCATGTCCGAGGGATGGGTGGCGACGCAGTGCTCGGAGGCGCCGAGGATCGCGTGGTTGTGGTGCTCGCCGGTGAGGGCGGGGCAACCGCTGCCGGGGGCACGCTTGTTGCACGGTTTGCTGAGGTCGGTGAAGTAGCCGCAGCGGGTGCGCTGGAGCAGATTCCCGCCGACCGTGGCCATGTTGCGCAGCTGTCCCGAGGCACCGGCCAGGACAGCCTGCGCCAACGCCGGGTAGTGACGCCGTACGTCGGGGTGGGCCGCGAGATCGCTGTTGGTGACGGTCGCGCCGATGCGCAGCCCGCTGTCGTGGCTGAACTCGACTCCGTCGAGGGGAAGTTCACGTACATCGATGAGCAGGGCGGGCCTTTCCACGCCGGCCTTCATCAGGTCGACGAGGTTGGTGCCGCCGCCGAGGAAGCGGGCGTCGGGGTCGGCGCCGAGCAGGGCGACCGCTCCGGAGACGTCGAAGACGCGTTCGTAGCCGAATTCCCTCATGCCGCCGCCTCCTTGGCCTCGGACGCCTCTGCCGCCCGGGCGACCGCCTGCACGATCGACACATAGGCGCCACAGCGGCACAGGTTGCCGCTCATCCGCTCGCGGATCTCTTCGGCGGTGAGCGCAGGCACTCCCGCTTCGGGCCGGACATCGTCGGTCACGGCGCTCGGCCAGCCCGCCGCGTGTTCCTCGATCACCGCGAGGGCCGAACAGATCTGCCCCGGTGTGCAGTAACCGCACTGATAGCCGTCGAGGTCGAGAAAGGCCTGCTGCACGGGATGCAGCCGCTCGCCATCGGCCACGCCTTCGATGGTGGTGATCGCGCGCCCCTCGGCCGCGACCGCGAGCTGAAGACAGGAAACTGCCCGGCGCCCGTCGAGCAGCACCGTGCAGGCGCCGCATTGGCCCTGGTCGCAGCCCTTCTTCGTGCCGGTCAGATCGAGATGCTCGCGCAGGGCGTCGAGCAGGGTGGTGCGATGGTCGACGGGCAGCGTGTACTTCTCGCCATTGATGTTCAGGGTGATGGCGCTGGACGTCGATGGGGCCATGATCAGCCTTCTTTCGCATTGCTGATGCGCGTCGAACGAGACGATCCCGGCAGACAGTCCGGGAGGGAGAGGGCGATGCGGGTGAATGAACCAGTGACGATGGCACCGGTCGGCCACACTGTCCGGATCCCCCGCTATGGTGGACCTAAGCGGACACCTGTCCGCTAGTCATTGAACTTAGCGGACAGCTGTCCGGTTAGCAAGACCGGGCATGGCTGTGATTCCGGAAGGAGGACGAGTGCAGGAAGACAAGAGCGCCACTCTGCGCTCGGACGCGCAACGGAATCGCGAGCGCATCCTGGAAGTCGCGCTGGCCGAGCTGACGCGGGCCGCGGACGCCCCACTGAGCGCGATCGCGAAGAAGGCGGGCGTCGGGCAGGGGACGTTCTACCGCAACTTCCCCAACCGCGAGGCCCTCGTCCTGGAGGTCTACCGCTACGAGATGCAGCAGGTCGCGGACGCCGCTGCCCAGCTGCTCCAGACCCGGCCACCGGATCAAGCCTTGAGGGAGTGGATGGACCGCCTGGCCCAGTACGCCATGGCCAAGGCCGGCTTGGCCGACGCGCTGCGCAAGGCCACCAGCTCGTCCGGCAGTCTGGCCCACCTGGGTCACGGCCCGGTGACCGAGGCGGTCACGCTCCTGCTGAACGCGAACGAGGAGGCCGGCACCATCCGCCCCGGGCTGACCGTCGACGACTTCGTGCTCGCCATTTCCGGGCTCTGGCAGATCGACCCGCACAGCGACTGGCAGCCGCGTGCGACGCGACTGATGGACATCGTGATGGACGGACTGCGGGCGGGTGCGTCCGGAGCGGGCGGGTCCCAGGCGGATGGGGCGGGGGAGGGGCGGACCTGAGCGCTATAGGGCGAGCAGTTCCGCGGTCAGCTCCTGGAAGTGGTGTTAGAGCGGCTGGCTGTGCGGGAGGAGGTAGCCGTGGGCGTAGGAGATGCCCTTGGCGCGAGCCCGCTTGAGGGAGCCGGTTCCCTCGGCGTCCCGGATCTGGCCGGCGAGCGCGGTGATCTCGTCGGAGAGCACCGGCAGCATCTCGTCCACCATGCCCGGCGGGTTCGTGCCGATCGCCAGCCCGGCCAGCAGGTTGGAGAGCTGGTAGAGCTTCGCTTCGAGCTCGCTGCGTTCCTGGGACGTGAAGAAGGGCACGATTCCTCCTCTGGATCCATGGATCCGGATTCCGTTGTTCCTGGTGGTCGGCTCAGCCGAGACGCGTGAACTCCCTGAGCTCGGGGAGGGTGTCGCCCGGATCGACGACGTGCGCTCCGACGCGCACGCACGCGTGGAGGAAGATTTGGTCGTGCTCGCCGAGGACGGCCGGCCGGGCGGCGTACCCGCAAGCCCGCAGGACGGAATCCACCGCCAGGGAGACCGTGGTGCACTGGCGGGAGGTTCCGGGGAGCGAGAAGCTGACGCCGCCGCGGACTCGATCGCGTCGAACAGCAGCGGCCGGCACACCGGGGTGTTCCCCTGGGTGGGCGGACGGTCGAGGGCCGTGGCCATGGGCTGCCAGCCGTGGCGGGCCAGGGCGGACCGGAACCTGAGGTTCTCCAGCCACAGCCGCAGGACCAGCCGCCGGTCGACGGCCAGCCCGCCGGGCGGAACCACATCGATCAGGTCGTGGTCGGGTTCGCCGGCAACCGGGAGCTGGCCGAGTCCGCCGTCAAGGACGTCACGGCGACCGGCGGCCGGGCCGTCGCAGTCCAGGCCGACGTCGCCGACGAGCAGGCCGTGGCCGCGCTGTTCGCCACCGCCGAGTCCGAGTACGGCGGCGTCGACGTCGTGGTCCACGCCGCCGGGCGGGCGTACACGTCCACCATCGCCGACCTGGACCTGGCCGAGCTGGACGCGCTGCACCGCACCAACATCCGCGGGACCTTCGTCGTCGCCCAGCAGGCCGCCCGGAAGGTCCGCCGCGGCGGGGCGATCGTCATGTTCTCCACGTCCGTGGTGGGGCTGGCCTCCCCCGGCTACGGCGCCTACTGCGCCAGCAAGGGCGCCGTGGAGGCACTCACGCTGATCCTGGCCCGGGAGCTGCGCGGCCGGGATGTCACCGCGAACGCCGTCGCCCCCGGCCCCACCGCCACCGACCTGTTCTTCGAGGGCAAGGACGAGGAGACGATCGCCCGGCTGGCCGCCCAGCCCCCGCTGGAACGGCTCGGCACCCCCACCGACATCGCCGAGGTCGTCGCATTCCTCGCGGCCCCGGCCGGCCACTGGGTCAACGGACAGGTCGTCCGCGCCAACGGCGGCATCGTCTGACAGCAGCGCCGACCCTCGCGCACGGTGCTCAACCACCCACTCCTGGCGGCGAAGCCGCAGCCGAACACGGACAAGGACGCGCATGCCCTCCGACACGACGAGAACGATCCTGGTGACCGGGGCCTCCAGCGGCTTCGGAGCGCTGACCGTACGTGCCCTCGCCGGCGCCGGCCACACGGTGTACGCCGGGATCCGGCAGACCGCGACGCGCAACGCATCCGCGGTGGACGACCTACAGCGTTACGCCGCCGACTACGACTGCGACCTGCATGCCGTCGAACTCGACGTCACCTCCGAGCAGTCCGCCGAAGCCGCCGTCTCCTACATCCTGGCGGCACGAGACCGCCTGGACGTGGTCGTCCACAACGCCGGACACATGGCCACCGGACCGGCCGAGGTCTTCACCCCGGCCCAGCTCGCGGAGCTCTACGACATCAACGTCCTGGGCACCCAACGCGTCAACCGTGCCGCGCTGCCGCACCTGCGCGCCCGCGGCGAGGGTCTGCTGGTGTGGATCGGCAGTTCCAGCACCCGAGGCGGCTGCCCGCCGTTCGTCGGGCCGTACTTCGCGGCGAAAGCGGCCATGGATGCCCTGGCCGTCAGCTACGCCGCCGAAGTACTGCGCTTCGGCATCGACACCGCCATCGTCGTCCCCGGCGCCTTCACCTCCGGCACCAACCACTTCGTCCACGCGGGCGCGCCCGCCGACACGGCCCGGGCCGTCGCGTACGAGGAGCGCTACGGCGCTCTGCTGGCCGGCCTCGACGAGCGACTGGCCGCGCTCATCCCGCCGGACGCGGACGCGGCCCAGGTCGCCGACGCCGTCGTATGCCTGGTGGACATGCCCGCGGGCACGCGGCCGTTGCGTACCCACACAGACCCCAGCCGTGACGGCAGCGAAGTCGTCTCCGCGGTCGCCGACCGCATCCGCGCCGACTTCTTCCGCCGCGCCGGGCTGGCCGACCTGCTCACCGCAGGCAGCTCCCTGTAACCCCCAACAGAAAGAGAACAACCATGCCGTTCGCGAATTTCAAGGTCCCCGCCGGCACCCTCGACGAGAAGCAGAAGGAGCAGATCATCACCCGCACCACCGACCTGTACGCCGAGATCTACGGCGAACGCGCCCGCGCCACCACCCTGGTCCTGGTCGAGGAGGTCACCGACGGCGGCTGGGGCATCGGCGGCGACGTCCTCACCCTCGCGAGGCTCCAGCAGAGCCAGGACGACTGAACCACCGCACCACGCACGGCAGCCGGGCACAGCCCGGTACCTGGCGCTCCCCGGCCGGCACCCGCCGGCCGGGGAGTCCAGTGACGCAAGAGCCAGATGCTTCCGATGGGCGCTCGGGCGTTGGCGTTGTGCCCCGCGTGGCGCCCGACGGCAGACAGGGGCAGGCTGAGAGTAGGAACGCAACGGCCCGGCCCGGAGATGTTGACTGGCCTGGCCTGCATGACGACGGGACGGGGCACGCGATCGAGGGACAGCTCGATGATCGAGGCAGCCGACATCCGTGAGTGGCGCGACCATGACGTGGTGGACTCCGGCGGCCACAAGATCGGTGTCCTCGAGGCGGTCTACGTAGACACCACCACCGACGAACCGGCCATGGCCACAGTCCGCACGGGCATGCCCACGCGCCGCCGCCTGGTCTTCGTCCCCGTCGACGACGCGATCGTCGGACCCGGGTACGTCAGGGTCCCCTATGCCCGGGCGCTGGTGAAAAGGGCCCCTTGGATCGGCACGGACGACGTATTGCCCGCGGACGGGGAGGAAGCGATCTTCCAGCACTACGGCATGGCGTACCAGCCGGGAACTCACGGCGAACGACAGCTCGCGCGTCGTTGACCGCCCGCGTAAGTCCAGAGGATGCGATCGCGACATGGTTCTCTTCCTGCTCCTGATCATCGTGGCCATCGTGCTGGGACTCATCGGTGCCGTGGCGCAAGGAGTGGGATATCTGCTCGTCATCGGCATCGTGTTGTTCGTGGCCGATCTGACCGTCGCCGCCGTGCGCTTGTCCAGCCGGAGGCGACGCCCGGCGCGATGACAACGATCACTGGAGCGCGGCCATTTCCGCCCGCAGCCGCGGACAGTCCGAGCCCCAAGTCCTTCACACCGAAAACATCTGCCGTGGCCCTACGACCGAGGAGGCGGCTTCAGGTGACACAGCCGACCAGCACAGCAATTCCCACCAACGAGCCCCGCGCATCCCGCCCGCAGAGGGAAACGGTGCTGCAGGCCCACGAGACCGGTCCGGGGACGGCGCCGGGCATACGGGGCAGGACAGCCATCGCGGACGGGGTGGTGGAGAAGATCGCCGGGACAGCGGCACGCGAAGTGCCGGGTGTCCACACCCTGGGAGGCAGGATTTCCCGCTCAATGGGCGCGGCACGCGAAATGGTCCCGGGCGGTCGCCCGAGCGTCACCCGCGGCGTCAGGGTCGAGGTCGGCGAGCGGCAGACCGCCGTCGACCTCGCGGTCGTCGTGGACTACGGGTTCGCCATCGCCGACGTTGCCGCCGAGGTACGCGAGAACGTCATCGCAAGCGTGGAGCGTATGACTGACCTGGAAGTCGTAGAAGTCAACATCGCCTTCAACGACGTTCACCTGCCCGACGAGGAAGCCGACGAGGAAACGGAAGGTCGCGTGCAGTAGCCAACCGCCGGGTGACCGGGACCCGGTGGGCGAACACCGCCCGGGTCACAGCTGATTGATCCATCCCACGAACAGCACGGCTCCTGCTGCGGCCAGCAGGAGGGCGAGCGGCCTGCTCCACCACTGGGACCTCGATCCGGCGGATGACTCCTGATCGTGGGAACCGAGTGCGACCAGGCCACGCAGGACCCATATGGCAGCCACGACGATCGGCACGGCCAGCGCCGCGTGTGTCGCCCAGGCACCCGCCAGGGTGGGGCCTCCCCAGGAGTTGCGGTAATCGTGCGCATCCAAGAGCGGGTAGAGGGCGCCATTTACGGCCGCCTGGGCGCTGATCACGATGACGAGCCAGGCGACGAGCCCCAGCCCCGCCCCCACGAGTGCCGCGGACGCCTCGGCGAAGCGCCCCCTCGATGCGCTGCGCATGAACCGGGCAGCCGACACCGGCAACAACGTGATGCCCCGCCAGACCCATGTCTGTCCCGGCCTGCCCAAGGTCTTCGAAACGAACGAACGGGCGGAACGGCTATGTGACTGCTGTGTGATCTGCATGGATCCACGATCACAGTCGAAGCACGCCGGATCGATGGTGCCTGCATGAACCTCCGAGGTAGGGGTTTCCCCCGGACGTCAGCGGCCGCGGGTGCTGTGGGTACCGCCGAGTGGAGCATGGCGCCTCGACAAGGCAGGCTGTATCCATGCGGTCGCTCTTCCGCTATGCCCCTCGACCAGGGGCAGGCGGTCACAGCCGGGTGGTGTTCACACTCGCGGAGTGTGTGCCGTTCGCCATCGCATTGCTCGTGGTGGCTATCGAGTTCTCGCCTGCGCACGTTCTGTACACCGGTCCTCTCCTCACCGCGACACCGGCGCTCGCTGCGGTTGCGATGGGCCCCAAAGGCACCCTCGCGGCGGCGGGCTTCGCTCTGCTCATCGGCATTGCCACGGCGACCTACAACCAAGCGTGGGGCAGCCAACAGGTCTACACCAACTTCGTTGCTCTGCTACTGGTCTCGGCGGCCAGTGTCACGACCAGTAGCGCCGTGTATACCCAGAGGCAGAACGAGCTCAACCAGGTACGCCGGATCGCCGTGGCGGCACAACGAGTGCTGCTGCGGCCCGTACCTGCCCGGCTCGGTCCCGTACGAGCCGCCAGCAGGTATGTCGCGGCAGAAGAGGGGGCGCAGATCGGTGGCGATCTGTACGAGGCCGTGCAGACCCGGTACGGCGTTCGGATGATCGTCGGAGACGTGCGCGGCAAGGGGCTTCCTGCCGTGCGCTCAGCCGCCGCCGTGCTGGGTGCCTTCCGCGAGTCCGTGCACTATGAAGAAGACCTGGTGGAGGTCATCAACCACTGCGCGGCAGCGCTGCGACGGGAGCGCGCCATGCCGCGTGGAATCGACCAGGACGACGAGGACGAACAGGCGGAATCCTTCGTCACCGCGATCGTGGCACAAGTGCTGGACGGACCGGTGGTGGAGCTGGTCAACCGCGGCCATGTGCCTCCGCTGGTGCTCAACGGGGGCAAGGTTCAGGCTCTGATGCCGACTTCACCCCTGCCGCCCCTTGGCTTGGAAGACTTCATCACCGGCCCTCCGGAGAAGGCGGAGAGCTATCCGTTCGCACCGGGCGACCGTCTGCTGCTGTACACCGACGGTGTTGTGGAAGCCCGCAATGCCGACAACGAATTCTTCGCCCTGTCCGACGCCATGGAAGCAGTGCACCACTCCACCGGGCCCGAGTTCCTGGAACTACTGCACCAGGGGTTGATTCGCCATACCGAGGGCCGCATGGCGGACGACGTGGCGATGATCGTGGTTGACCGGCTCGACAACGAACCAAGTGACAGAAGGTATTGACCACCTCCCGCAACGCGGTGGTGAGCTACCACGTCCCTCTGCCGGGGCCCCGCCTGCAACGAGGTACTCGGCCGTCGGCAGCCGCAATTGGACGTGGCGTACACCGAAATTCCCGACTACGGTCACCTGGACACCTCTCGGCCGGGGCGCTGCCTCGACGTGTTCGGGCACATCCTCGACTTCCTCGGCAAGCGGCGGCGACGGCATCCGGGGCGGGCGGAGGCAGCACCCGGCCGTACCCGAACGCGCTCCAGGAGGCAACGACCCATGCCGCAGCTCGCTCTCGACGGCGCAGCCCTCACATACGACGACGAGGGCCCTCGCGACGGTGACGGCGTCCCCCTGGTGTTCATTCACGGCTGGACGGCCAACCGGCACCGCTGGGACCACCAGATGGCACACTTCGCCACGAAGCGACGGGTCATACGGCTCGACCTGCGCGGGCACGGCGAGAGCGACGGGTCGGCGCGGACGATCGAGGAGTTGGCCGGTGACGTCATCGTCCTCCTCGACCAGCTGAAGGTCGACCGGTTCATACCCGTCGGCCACTCCATGGGCGGGATGATCGCGCAGACCCTTGCCCTTGGCCATCCCGAGCGGATCGAGCGCCTGGTGCTGGTGAACTCGATCAGCAGGATGACCTACAGCCGTGGGAGGGGCCTGCTGATGGCGGCATCCACGCTGGCGCCGTTCAAGTTGTTCGTCGCGGCCAACATTCAGCGGGCCTTTGCTCCCGGCCATCCGCGCGAGGAGATCCGCGAGTACATCCGGGCGTCCTCGGCCACGCCGCGGGAGGTGGTCATGACGTGCTACGCCGCCATGCGGACCTTCGACGTCCTCGACCGGGTCGGCGAGATCCGCACGCCCACCCTGCTGGTGCACGGTTACCACGACATTCAGCTGCCCGTCGCGCAGATGCTGCGGATGGCGAAGGCCTACCCGGACGCCCTGGTCCGGATCGTGGATGCCGGCCACGAACTGCCGGTGGAGAAGCCGGCGGAACTGACCGCGGCGCTCGACTCGTTCGTGACCGGCCGAGCATGAGGCGGTAGGCGGCCGGGTGGATCCTCTGGAGGTCTTCGTCAAGCAAAGGTCGGGCGCCAAAAGGGAAGGTGCTGCACAATAAGGCACATACGGAGCGGCGCACCGCACCCGGCCCCTTGTGCGCCACCCGGCGCAACGCGACGGTGCCGGTCAGAGGAGCTGCGTACGCATGAGCAGCGGGCCGAGCGAATCGGCCGTCCCAGCGGATGCCAACTGGCGCGACCTGCTGCGGACCACGAAGCAGGCCCGCATGCAGGCGCGGCAGATGCGCAGGGCGGCGCGCCATGCGATGCCGTGGTGGCGCCGGACGCTCCCCACCTGGCGGATGGTGCTCGGCGGCCTGCTCACCGTGCTGCTGTTCTCCGTCACCGCCTTCACCGCCCTCTACCTGAGCGTCCAGGTCCCCGCCCCGAACGCCGCCGCCGTGAATCAGAGCAACATCTACTACTACGCCGACGGCACCGAATTGGGCCGTACCGGCGCGGTCAACCGCGCATCGGTGCCCCTCTCCGAGATCTCGGTCAACGTGCAGCATGCCGTGGTCGCTGCCGAGGACCGGACGTTCTACTCCAACAAAGGGGTGGACGTCCGCGGCATCCTGCGCGGAGCCTGGCGCACCGTGACCGGCAAAGGACTGCAGGGCGGCTCGACGATCACCCAGCAGTACGTGAGGAGCTACTACCTCACCCAAGAACAGACCCTCGGCCGGAAGGTCAAGGAAGCCGTCATCGCGATCAAGGTCAATGAGACACAGAGCAAGGACGCCGTCATGGCCGGGTATCTGAACACCAGCTACTTCGGCCGCAACGCCTACGGCGTCCAGGCCGCCGCACGGGCGTACTACGGCGTCCGCGCTTCACAGTTGAACGTCCCGCAGAGCGCCTACCTCGCTGCCCTGCTCAAGGCTCCCAGCGTGTACGACGTCTCCACGGCGACCGGTGCGAACAGGGCCGCGGCCATTGCACGCTGGAACTACGTACTGGACGGCATGGTCGAACTCGGCCGCCTCAGCAGCGCAGAGCGCGCCAGGATGGCGTTCCCCACGCCGAAGGCCCCCCGCCCGACCCCCGGGGTCAGCGGCCAGGCCGGGTACCTCATCGACATCGCCCGCCGCTATCTCGTCGACAACAAGATCATGGATGACGCCACGCTCGCCTCGGGTGGCTGGCACATAACCACCACCTTCCAGAAGAAGAACCAGGACGCCATGGTCGCGGCCGTGAAGAAGGAACTGCGGCGGCTGCCGGACACCCGCAAGGCCAAGGCCATCCGCGTCGGCGCCGCTTCCGTGGACCCCTCCACGGGAAAGATCCTCGCTGCCTACGGCGGGCCGGACTACGCCTCCCAGTCCTACAACGACGCCATCCGCCACGACCTCCAGGCCGGCTCCACGTTCAAGCCGTTCGACCTCGCGGCCGCGTTGCAGCACCACGCCACCACCCAGGACGGGCGCACCATCACGCCCGGGACCCGTTACGACGGCACCAGCCGCCGCTGCGTCCAGGGCTTGCCCCGAGGCCTGCGCTACTGCCCGCCCAACCAGGACGATCGTGACTACGGCCGGATCACCCTGCGCAGCGCGATGATGAAGTCCGTGAACGCGGTGTACGCGCAGGTGGGCGCGGACGCCGGTCTGGCCGGCGTGCGAAGGGCCGCCATCGCCGCGGGCCTTCCCCCCGACACGCCAGACATGAGCCCCAACCCCTCCCTGACCCTCGGCGTGGCCGCCCCCAGCCCGCTCGACATGGCCGAGGCGTACGCGACCTTCGACAACCACGGCCGGCACATCGCCACGTGGTCGGTCCAGAAGGTCACCCGGAACAACAAGTCGTACGAACTCCCCGGCCACAAGGACATCCAGGCATTCTCCCGGACCACCGCCGACCAGGTCACTTCGGTCCTGAGGGGCGTCGTCAGCACGGAGGGCACCGGCTACCGGGCCACCGGCCTGGGCCGGCCCGCCGCAGGCAAGACCGGCACCACGGACAACAACCTCTCCGCATGGTTCGTCGGCTACACCCCGCAGCTGACCACCTCGGTGGCCATGTTCGCCGAGGATCCCAAGACTCATACACGGATCTCTCTCGGCACCGCCGCCGGCATCAGCCGCGTCAACGGAGGCTCCTACCCGGCACGGATCTGGACCACCTACATGGCCGCGGCCCTGAAGGGCCAGCCGGTGAAGGACTTCCAGCTGTTGGCGGCGACCGAGACCGACAGCCCCACCACCGCGCCCGCCCGAAAGCCCACGTCGACCGCGCCGGCCGGGACGCCGACACCCACGCCTCTGCCGGGTCCGAGCACGCCGACGGTGGTTCCGCCTACGCCTTCGCCGGGTCCGAGCACGCCGACGGTGGTGCCGTCGACGCCCCCGGATCCGACGGTTGTTCCGTCCACTCCTTCGCCGGGGCCTACGGAACCGCCCGGCGAGCCCAGCACCAGCCCCTCGTCCGGGGAACCCTGACGCCTCCCTCTGGCCCTGACCCGATTCTCTGACTAGAGTCAGAGAATGGACAGGGTGCACATCGACCAGGTGCGGCGGTTCAACCGCACCGTGACCGAACGCGTGGGCGTGCTGTACGACCACTACATGGGCCGCGACCGGCCCATCGGCGCGGCCCGGCTGCTGTGGGAGATCGGCGGGGAGGGCCAGGACGTACGGCGGCTGCGCGAGCGCCTCGGGCTCGACTCCGGGTACGTCAGCCGGCTGCTGCGCTCCCTGGAGACCGACGGCCTGGTGACGGTGGAGCCCCAGCCCCGGGACAGACGCGTGCGCACCGTCCGGCTCACCGAGGCGGGCCGCGCCGAGCGCGCCATCCTCGATGACCACAGCGACGAGTTGGCCGGCTCTCTGCTGGAGCCGCTCAACACCGCCCAGCGCGCCCGGCTGGTCGCCGCCATGGCCGACGTCGAGCGGCTGCTGACCGCCGGGACGGTCACGCTGGACGTCGTCGACCCGGAACACCCCGACGCACAGCACTGCTTGCGGGCCTACTTCTCCGAGCTGCAGGAGCGCTTCGAGACCGGCTTCGACCCCGCGCGGAGCCTCCTGCCCGACCCGGGCGAACTGCGGCCGCCGCACGGCCTGTTCCTGATCGCCCGGCTCCACGGCGAGCCTGTCGGCTGCGCCGGTCTGAAGCTGCCGCCCGGCGCCCCGGCCGAGATCAAACGGATGTGGGTCGCGCCCCACGCCCGGGGGCTCGGCCTCGGCCGCCGATTCCTGGCCGAGCTGGAGGCGCGCGCCGCGCAGCACGGCTGCGCCGTCCTGCGCCTGGACACGAACAAGGCGCTCAGCGCCGCGATCAGCCTGTACCGCTCCTGTGGCTTCCAGGAGGTCCCCGCCTTCAACGACGAGCCCTACGCCCACCACTGGTTCGAGAAGCGGATCACCACATCGTCACCGGGGTGAGGGTCCGGCTGACGGCGCACGGTCCGAGAGGGCGGCGGGTATGCGTTCGAGGACGCCGCCCGCGAAGACGTCGTACAACGGCAGCGTCTCCAGATGGACATAGCCGATGTGGCAGTCGCAGACGGCGAGGGGGCAGGCGCGCGGGCCCAGAGCCCGCCGGTAGGAGCCGTCGTAAAGGTTGCCGAGTTCGGCGGGCACGAAATGGCAGCGGCGTACCGTGCCCTCGCCGTCCACCGAGATCACCGACTCGCCCGTACGGCAGGGCAGTCCGGCCGAGCGGTGCCGGTGACGGCTGTACGGGAAGAGGGGGTCCAGAGCCGTCCAGCGGCCGGCCTCCTCGTCCGTATAGGTGCGGCCCTCGGCCGCGTTGACCCAGAGATACACCTCGTCGGGCAGGTCGGCGCGCAGCCGTCGCGCCTCGTCGAGGTGCTCGGGGAAGCCGACCACGCCGACGCTGAAGCGCGCCCCCATCGCGGTCAGCTCGCGGCACTTGCCGAGGAAGCGGTCGTATGGCGTCTGGCCCGGATGGTAGGTGCACCACAGCGCGAGCGTGCCGAGGTCGGATTCCGTCAGCCAGTCGGTGCGGCAGCTGAGGTTCGTCTGGATGGCGACGCGACTGATGTGCGGCAGGTGGGAGAGCTCGGCGAGGGCCCGGCGGTACCAGGAGCGGACCAGGCCCTCGCCCCAGGGGGTGAAGAGCACCGAAAGACGGTCGCCGCTCTGTGCGGCCGCCCATGCGGCGAAGCGCTCGAGCGCCTCGCGGTCGGTGCGCAACTGGTCAGGGCTGTCGCGGCGCTTGGCGAAGGGACAGTAGGGACAGTCGTAGTCGCAGGAGGCGAGCGGCCCGCGGTAGAGAATCGTCAGGTCCACGGCGGCTCATTTCAGTTCGTACGCGGCCATGGCGGCCCGTACGGAGTCGGAGAAGAGCTCGGGGCCGACTGCGTCGGAGTGCGCGAGGCCTTCGGGGGACAGGCGCAGCAGACCGGGGCCTGCGGTGTCGTCGAGCCAGCCGCGGGCTGCGAAACGGTCGAGCTCCGCCGGGAAGTCGTCGGCCGGCGCGGCGCCGAACCGGTCGGCGTAGTCGGCCAGTTGCATGCCTTCTGCCTGGAGGAGCGACTGGAGCAGATGTCGGCGGCGTGCCTCGCCGGCGTCGATGTACCGGCCGACCTCGGCACGGGAGAAGTCGTCGGTGGCGGTGTAGTTGTCGATGATCGAGCGGATTTCGCGCATGTCGACGGCGTAGTCGAAGGAGTAGTGGAGCGCGGAGGTGTACGAGCGGGCTCCGCAGCCGAGGCCGATCATGCCGTCGGTTTGACAGGCGTAGTCGTCGGCCGGCTGCTTCGGCGCGTCCTTGCGGCGGAACATCCGCATCGATATCTGCTCGTAGCCGTGCCCGACGAGGTGGTCCCGGCCCTGGCGGTACAGCCGCAGTCGCCGGCTGTCCCAGGCGGCGTCGGCTTCGGCACCGATCCTGCCGAGGCCGGTCAGCGGGCGTACGTACAAGGGGTAGAGGTAGAGCTCCTCGGGCCGCCAGGCGAGCGCGGCGTCGAGGGATGCGCGCCAGGTGTCCGCGGTCTGGCCCTCTATGCCGTAGATCAGGTCGATGTTGAGGACAGGGATGCGGGCGTCGCGGATGCGGGCGAGTGCCGCCTCGACGTCGGCACGGCGCTGCGGGCGCACGGCCGCGCGGGCCTCGGCGTCGACGAAGCTCTGGATTCCGAGGCTGAGGCGGGTCGTACCGCGGTCGGCGAGCACGGCGAGCCGGTCGGCCGTCGCGGTCGCGGGCGATGCCTCGACGGACAGCGGTACGGCGTGCAGCTCGGCTCCCATCCGCTTCTCGGCGATGTCGCAGAGCCGCTCCAGCTCGTTGGCCGTGAGAAAGGTGGGGGTGCCGCCGCCGAAAGCCGCGGCGGCGAAGCGGGTCCCGTCTCCGTCCGCGGCCTGGCCGAGGGCATCGCGTACGGCGGTGGCCTGGCGGTCGAGCGCGTCGAGATACCGGCCGGTCAGCTCGTCGGGGGCGCCGATCCGGGTGAACAGGTTGCAGAAGCCGCATCGGACTTCGCAGAACGGTATGTGGACGTAGAGGGAGAGGGCGTTCTTGGGCTCACCCGCCCAGAGATCGCACAGCGCGGGCCGGTCTTTGAGCTCGCGGTACGCCGTTTTGTGCGGGTAGGCGTACACGTAACTCTGGTAGGGGCGGGGCGCGGTGTTCATCGGACAGCCCCTTGGTCGAGGGTGAACTGGGCGTACGGCACGGTCCAGACGGCCTCGTGGCCGAGACGGTGACCGGTGTACCCGTCGTCGCCGTACGCCGTTCCGTGGTCGGAGCAGATGATCGCGAGGCAGGGGCGGCGGCTGCTCGCGGCGGCGAAGAGGCGGCCGATGTGCCGGTCGACGTACTCCAGGGCGGCGGCATGGGTCGCGCGGGAGTCGCCGGCCTCGCGGGTGGCGCCGGGCAGATGGAACCAGTTGGGCTGGTGCAGCGCCGAGACATTGACGAACAGGAACAGCCGCTGCTCGGCGGGGAGTTCGGCGACGACTTTCTCGGCCCGGGCCACCTGCTTCTCGAAGGAGACGGGGGAAGCCACACCGAACTCCGGCTCCCAGTGGCTCTCCTGGAACATCCCTGGCAGCACCGAGCCGAGAGGGCCCTGGTTGTTGAAGAAGCCGACGCCGCCGATGCACACGGTGTGGTAGCCGGCGTCCGCGAGGCCGGAGACGAGGTCAGGGGTATCGAAGACGAAGGTGCGCTCCGCGGTGGTCTCGCTGCCCGCGAAGCGTGCGGCGAAGAGGCGGGGGTGGGGGCCGGGCGCGGCGGGTGTGGGCAGGAAGCCCGCGAAGATCGCCTGGTGCGAGGCGTAGGTGAAGCTGCCGGGCGCGTGCCGCTTCTCCCAGACACCGCCCGGAAGATGGCGGACCAGGTTCGGGATGCGTCCGGCGGCGGCCAGCTCTGCGGCGACGTCGTGGCGCAGGGTGTCGAGGGTGACGAGCAGCAGATCGTGGCTGCCCACGATCTGGTTCATGTCCGGCTCGCCGGAGTCCCGCTCGTTCGCGTCCAGTTCGTTCGCGTCCGGCTCGTTGATGTCTGGCTCGTTGATGTCTGGCTCGTTGATGTCAGGCGATTGCATCGTGGTTCCTTGTCGTGCGCTGTACAGCGGCGACCTGCGCCGCGTAGGTGTCCAGGCCCTCGGCGCCGCTACCGGGCAGGCCGGTGAGGTTCGGCAGCAGATCGCCGAAGGCGTTGACCTCGCCGACCGCGAAGCGGCGCCAGCCGATCGCCGGCAGCAGATCGACGCCCACGCAGAGCGTGCGCGGGAAACAGGCCGCGGCCCGCTCGCACACGTCAAGGGCGCCGGCCCAGCTGCCGCCCGCCGCCTCGACGGCAGCCCGTACCTCGTCGAGGTCCCCACGGGCGCCGCCGAGGTGGAGGTTGGTCATGGGGGAGCGGCTGGTCCGTACGACGGCATGCGTCGCCCGGCCGGCGACAACCACCACCCGCAGGTCGGCGGCCCGGCCCCGCTGGGAGGCCTTGGGGAGCCAGCGCTCGACATGCAGGCCGTCGGGCGCCAGTGCGTCGACGATCGCGGCGACCTCGCCTTCGGTCCTACAGCGGCGTACCCGAAGGGAGTTGAAGACTCGTCCCTCGCTGTCGCGCTCCACCGACGTGGTGGCCCGTACCCGCCCGGATCCCGCCATCTCGACGGCCAGCACCCCCGAGGCGGAGGAGCCGTGCGCGAGCTTGACGAATGCGCGCGGCATCCGGTGCGCGTGCAGCAGTTCGCGTACGTCCGACCAGCCTCGCACGGGCACCACCGGGGCCCCCGAGGTTGGCGAAGCCGGCACGGGAACACCTGCGCGGTGCAATACGGCATGGCACAGCCGCTTGTCGAACAGCACCGCCAGCTCGTCGGGGTCGTCGAGCAGTGTGCAGCCCTCGGCCGCCTGCCCCACCTCCCGAACGGCCGCGGTGAACCGCCCGTACCAGCGTGCCGAGCCCTCCACCCGGGTGGCGTCACCGACACCGCGCAACAGCCTCTCGACCTCGGCGTCTTCCCCGGGCGAGTCGATCCGTACGGTCTCGCCCGGCCGGAAGGAGACCCCCTGGCGGAGCACCTCCAGCCAAGGCACGACGCGCGCGGCGGGCAGGCCGGCGGCAGCCACGGCCTGCTGGAAGAGCGCGACGCGGCGGTTGGCGGGATTGCCGACGACCGCGAAGCGCGGACCCGCCGCGCTACTCGTCGACGGCGACATATCGGGGCTCGTCGTCCTCGGGGTCCCAGTAGTCGGCCTGGTCCAGGTTCAGCCGTACGCCCTGCGGTTCGAGCTCGTCGCGCAGGCGCTGTTGCATCGCCTCCTGCAGGTAGTGGTGGTGGAGATCCAGGTCCCGCAGGTGGGTCAGCGGCTGGCCGCCGAGCAGGGCTTCGGCGCCGGTGTCGCTGAGGGTGCCCATCGACAGCGCGAGCGAGTCCAGCCGGGCGACGACGGGAGCCGAGGCGACCGCGGCCGCGATCTCGTCCTGGATCTCGCTGTTCTGCACCCCCAGGTGGGTCAGGCGCGGGAAGGTGCCGCCGGACAGCAGTGGTGCCAGGTCGGCGACCGTCGCGTCGCCTCCGTAGTGCGTGACGCCGAGCCAGAGTTCGAGGCGCTCCAGGGCGGGCAGCGTGGAGGCGCCGACAGCCCTGACGACGGAACCCGGCAGGCCGCCGGATTCGAAGCGGAGCACTTTCAGCGCATCGTGGCGGACCGGTCGCAGGGACAGGGTGTCCTGTTCCGAGACGGCGTCGCCGCAGCCGCGCACCGTCAGCTCTTCGAGCCGGGGGAAGGCTTCGAGGCAGGGGGTGACGTCGGTCATCTCCAGCCAGGACACCTCGCACTCCTCGCCCGTGACGTCGGCGAGGAACAGCGCACGCAGCGCGGGGAAGCGGTCCGCGTCCGCGAGGATCAGGTCGAGAACGGGACGCAGGGGCGAGTATTCGTCGTGCCACCACGGGCCGAGCACCAGCGCGCGGACCTGCTTGGAGTCGACGGAGGTGAGGAAACGGCCCCACAGTTCCGGGAACGGATTGCTCTCGTTCCACAGACAGTCCAGGCGCCAGGCCACGGAGTCCGCCCACGGGAGCGGAGCAGCGTGCTCGTCGTCGGGATCGGGGAGCGTGTGGACGGGAAGTCCGTGGAACGTCTCGGGGTGGTCGATCCCGGTCATGGAAACCTCACTCCGCCACTGCCGTGTAACGGCCCTCGGCGCCCTGGCCGTCCCACGGCTCCTCGCGCTCCGACACGTCAACACGCACCCCGTGCGGCTCCAGCGCGTCGGCGACCCGGCGTTCCATCTCCTCGGAGAGGAAGTGGTGGTGCAGGTCGAGACATTCGAGATGGGTGAGCGGCTGCCCTTCGAGCAGCGCGGCCGCACCCTCGTCGCCGAGGGTTCCGTTCGACAGGTCGAGGGTGTGCAGCCGGGCGACGACGGGGGCCGAGGCGACCGCGGCCGCGATCTCGTTCTGTATCTCGCTGTTGCGCAGGCCGAGATGGCGCAGCGCGGGGAAGCGGGAACCGGACAGCAGCGGTGCGAGGTCGGTGATCTCGGTGTCGCCGCCGTACTCCGAGACGCCGAGCCACAGGTCGAGGTGGTCCAGGGCCGGGAGTTCGCTCTCGATGACGCCGCGCACCACCTCCGCCGGGAGGCCGCCGGACTCGAAGACGAGCGAGCGCAGGCTCGTGCGGTGCACCGGCGGGAAGCGGAGCTTGCTGCCGCCGCGCACGCCGAGCGCCAGCAGGTGGGGGAACGCGCTGAGCAGGCCCGTGACGTTGGACTGCTCGATCCAGGAGATCTCGTTCTCTTCGGAGGTCATGTCGCCGACGAAGACGGCCTCCAGGGAGGTCAGCCGGCTGGCGGCGGCGATGACCAGGTTGATGGGGAAGCTCGAATCGTCGTCGTACGCCTCGCCCCACTGGCCGATGATCAGCGCGCGCACCTTCCCGGGGTCGACGGTCTTCAGGAACTCGTCGAACACCTCGTCCCAGGGCGGGTCGTCGTCGTAGGGGTTCACGGCGATGCGCCACGCGGCGGCGTCAGCGGCGGGCAATGGCGAGGGGGCGGGGTGGAAATCGACGGCCGGGAGGCCGAGCAATTCCTGCAGATGGTCCACATGGGACATGGCCCTGATCTCCTGACGCTGAGCGGTCGACTGACGTGCGAAAGGTTTACCAAGCCGCACTGACAATGATGCGAGCGGGCCCCGCCGACCCGGGCCGGGGCCGATTGTCAGACCCGGGCCGTAGCGTTTTCCACGTGGTCGGCACAGCGTGTGCGCCAACGAGGGGAGACAGCCATGTACCGGCAAGGGGACGTCCTGATCATGCCGTTGGGGGAGTCGGCGGTGCCCGCGCACCTGGTGGACGCACCCGGTGAACTGCGCGACGGGCGGGGACGGTTGGTCCTCGCACTCGGCGAAGTCACCGGGCATGCGCACGCGGTGCAGGGGCCCGGCAGGCTGGTGCGTGAGGCGGGCCCTCTCGATCCGATGCTGCTTCATCTGCCGGACGGCGGGCGGGTGGTGCACGAGGAGCACGCGGCGATACCGCTGCCGAAGGGCTGGTACCGAGTGGTGCGCCAGCGGGAGTACGTGCCGGGCTCGGTCCGCATCGTCGCCGATTGAGGGTCGCTCGGGGCGGGGCGTGGCAGAGCACGTCCGGACAAGGCAGTACGGGGAAGTGCAGGGCGGGACAGGGAACAGGGGACAGGACTTCTGATGCAGAACGTAATGACATGGCGGGCCGTCGCGGCGGCGACGGGAGCGGCGGACCGGGCGGCCGCGGAAGAAGGAGTGCGGCTCGCCTACCGCACCGCCGGTCTCGAAGAGCCGGAGACGATCGTGTGGGCCGCGTCGCCCAAGGCGGCGGTCGCAGCCGTCGAAAAGCTCACCGGTGCGGGACCCTCGGTGCGCGACGAGGTCCGCACCCGGCCGTGGGCCGATGAACGACGCCGTCTGCACGACGAGTTGGGTCCCCAGGGCTGGTCCGCGCTGTGGTCCGCGACCGGCGCGCAACTGTGGGACACCACCAGGGAACTGGCCGAGCGGATACGTACCGGAGTCGTCGCGGAGCTCATGGAGCAACCGGAAGACGAGTCCGACGTGCGGTTGCTCCTCCTCGACGCGGTGCTCGGCCAGCACGACGCGGCCTGGCTCGCGGCGTTCGACGGCCGGGGCGAGCGGCTCGCGGGTCTGGCACAGGTGGCCAGGAACGCCGGATGGTGGTGGCCGTACAAGAACGCGGTGGTCATCAGCGAGCGGCCGGTGGAGTTGCACCGCGACGAGGCCGGACGCCTCGACCGTGGCGACGGCCCGGCCCTGGCCTTCCCGGACGGCTTCGCGCTGTACGCCTGGCGGGGCATGCCGGTACCCGCGGCATTCCTGGACGAGCTGGCATCACTGACCCCCGCGCGCATACGGGCCGAGGAGAACGCGGAGCTGCGCCGCGTGATGCTGGAGTTCTACGGCTACGACCGTTATCTCAGCGAGTCTGACGCCCAGCCGGTGCACCGCGACGAGACCGGCATCCTCTGGCGGATCGCGCTTCAGGGCGACGAGGACGTGGTGATGGTCGAGGTGGTCAACTCCACGCCCGAGCCGGACGGCACACACCGCACGTACTGGCTGCGCGTGCCGCCCACGACAAGGACCGCGAGGGAAGGCGTGGCCTGGACGTTCGGGCTCGGCCAGGAGGCGTACGAACCGATACGCCAGACCTGAGCGGCAGCGGAGAGGGCCCGGACGGCGATGGCGCGCAACCCGGGACGCGCCGGAACGGCTGCCTCGAAAGCCCGGCCGCACCCCCCACGTACAGTGAGCGCTGTGAAACTGACGGACGGAAACTACCGTCTCGGACCGTCGACCGGCCGACTGCTGATCAAGACCAGCAGGACCGGGCTCGGCCGCAAGGCGGGACACGACCTCACTATCGAGGCCACCCGATGGTCCGGGGACGCGATGGTTGTCCTCGGCGATCCAGAGAAGTCGTCGGTGACCGTGTCGGTCGAGACGGGCTCGTTGGACGTCCGGGAGGGGACGGGCGGGCTGAAGCCACTCACCGATGCCGACCGGGCCGAGATCAAACGGACGCTGGGGGGCGAGGCGCTGCTGCACACCGCCCAGCATCCCGTGATCACCTTCCGTTCCACCAGCATCGCGGGAACGCCTCAGTCGTTCGAGATCACCGGGGACCTCACCATCAAGGGCCGGACGCACCCGGTGACGGTTCACGGGGTGACGGACGGTGGTGCGCTGCTGAACGGCTGGGCGACCGTCACGCAATCCGCTTGGGGAATCAAGCCCTACAGCGCGTTCTTGGGTGCGTTGCGGCTGGCCGACGAGGTCCGGATCGAGTTCGCAGTGACCGAACTGAAACCGGTACCCGGACCCGGGCAAGCGCCGGCGTAGGCGAGTCCTTCTGCCCGTCAGACGCACGGGCCCCGCAAACTGGCCGGGCCCACGCGCGGGTCATCGTGACGGTCACGTCGGCCAGCACATGCGGCAGGGTGCGCCGGCCGGGTCCGCTGCTGGGGGACCATGAGGAGGGGCCCGGTGTTCAGGGCCGCTTTCGGCTTCGGCCGGATCGCCGTGCCGGGCACGGCACGGAGCTGCCAGCGCGCGCTGACGGCGGCCAGCGCAAGCGTCGCTTCGGCCATCCCGAAGCTGTCACCTATGCATTTGCGGCTGCCTGCGCTGAACGGCACCATCGCGCCGCGCTGCGCCGACGACACGCGCCCAGGAAGCCAGCGGTCGGGGTCGAAGCGCTCGGGGTCGGGAAAGACACGGGGATCGCGGCCCAGGACGTACGGGCTGAACAGCACGATCGTGCCGGGAGCCAGCGGCCTGCCCGCCAGTTCGGTCTCGACGGTGACCGTCCGGGTGAGGATCCAGGCGGGCGGGTACAGGCGCAGTGCTTCGGTGACGACTCGCCGGGTGAGGCCGAGTGCAGGCAGGTCGTGGAAGGCAGGCAGCAGCCGTCCGCCGAGGATGTGGTCGACTTCCGCCTGCACCTCCTCCTCGGCCTCCGGGTGCCGGCCCAGGAGGTGGCAGGCCCATGCCAGGGTGCTCGCCGTCGTCTCGGTTCCGCCGATCAGCAGCGTCATGACCTGGTCGCGGATCTCGTCGTCCGTGAAGCGCCTGCCGCTCTCCTCGTCCTGGGCACCCATCAGGATCGACAACAGGTCCTCGGTGTCCGCCCCGGCACTACGGCGGGCCTGGACGGTCTCGTCGATGACGGTGCGCAGCCTCGCGCGCGCCTGGTCGAACTGCCTGTTCCCCGGGGTGGGGAGTGAATGCAGCAGACCGATCGGCGCGATCATGCGCTTGTAGATGCCGCTGAGGATGACAGGCAGCCAGTGCTGCACCTCGGCAACGGCTCGGCTGCCGATCGTGGTGGAGAAGAGGGTGCGCATGGTGACCCGGATCGTGAGTGCGTGCAGCGCGGCGTTGAGGTCGAAGGCCCGGTCCGCCTCCCAGGCACCGAGCGCGGCGTCGATCTCTTCGCGCATCACGCCGACGTACGAGGCCATCCGGCTGGGATGGAAGGCGGGCTGTACGAGTCGGCGCTGGATCCGGTGCTCCGCCCAGCCGGAAGTGACCAGGCCGTTGCCCACGAGCAGCCGGGCCGCCTCGAACAACGGGCCGCCCTTGTCGAAGGTACGGGGGTCCAGCAGGACCTGCTGTACGAGCTCGGGCCGACACACCATGAAGGCCCGGCGGGGGCCGAGGCGCACCTCGACCAGGTCGCCGTGGGCGGGCAGGGAGGTGAGGAATTCCAGAGGTTGGCGTAACAGGGGGATCGCGTGGCCGAGGACGGGGAGCCGGCCGGGGGCGGTGCCTGTCGCACTCGGCGGGTCAGTGACAGGTACGGGCAGACGAGGCCTCAGCCATGTGGGTCGGATGGGTATCAAGGTTCAGTTCCTTGTCATGCAAGGCTCGGGCTGGTCTGGGCTGCCTGCGGGTGAGGCGTCGGGATCATTGCCGGGCCGTGGCCGGAGTCGGGTGACGGGAGCGGTGAGGCTGATCCATCCCGACGTGGAGCCGTCCCAGACATAGCCGTCGCCGAAGTAGCGAGGCGTGAGGTATTCGAATTCCTGGCTGCCACCGATGACGTGGTCCAGCCCGCGCAGGTAGGCGCGGATGTCCGCGCGCGAGCCGTGAGGCCCGTGCCGCAGCCGGTCCCGTGCCGCGAGATAGGCCCTCTCTTGGTACTCGACCAGCCGGCAGAGCCGGTCGACCGACTGCTGCAGACCGAGGCCCTCGCGCTCGACGAGCACACGGACCAGCGTCATCTTGTCCTCCTGGGCATGCTCCTTGCGCCATGACAGGAGATCGTTGACGATGATCATCTGTTGCATTCCGTACGTGTGCACGTCCCTGAGCAGCGACTCGTCCGCGGTCATGTCGACCTCAACCGCGTACTCGGTCATCAGCCGTATGAAGTCGCAGCCGAAACTGTCCATGCGCACGGCCATACAGGTCTCGTAGTCCGGCACGCGGGCTTTCAGCTTGAAACCGATCTCGGTTGCGCACCCGCGCAGAAAGGCCTCGAGCGAGTCGGTGAACCGCCGGATCTGCGCGGGGGAGAGCCCGGGGCTGATACGTCGCCACAGGTCCTTGCCGGCACGGGCGTACGGGAAGGCCTCGCTCCCGCCCTGGCCTCCGTGGAAGTCGGCCATGATGCCGGCGAACATCGCGCGGGCGTCCGCCTCGTCGGCGCCCAGCGCCGAGCGGTCCGAAGCGGAGCTGTCGATGAGGGTGACGTACTGGTACCAGTCAGTGACGTCGAGCGCCCGCTGCTCGTCGGCTTCCGGAACGGTGAGCGGCCCGTACAGCCCGTTCCGCTGGCGAAGGAAGAACAGCAGGTCCTCCTCGCGTGCGAAGCAGCCGCCGAGTTGGCGGCGCACCCAGCCGTTGGACCGGAACTCGATCTGTGCGGCCTTGGGGTGGTAGGCCACCGGAAGCAGCCGGGGAAGCTCGGGCAGAAAGAACTCCGTCATGACCTCCTCGCCGATGTGGCGTAAGCGAGTTGGCCCAAGGCCGCGGTGGCTGAGACGCGGAGTTGGGCGGAAGTGGCCCGTGCGGGGGCGATGGCCATCAGGGCGGTGCACAGCTCGAGCGACGCCGCGGCCCGCACCACCGGCTCCGGGTCTCCCCGGCCATCCGCGGCGTACCAACCGCATATGCACATCATTGGCCGGATCCGTTTGCCGCCTGCGAAGAGGAAGTCGCGCGAGGTGTCGATGAGCTCTCGCGTGGCCGGCCTCGCGGAGCGGCGCTTGGCCGCGAGAAACTCGGCCAGTGCGGTATCAACCGCCTGCCGGACGTCCATCAGGTCCGGCACGGCATGGGTGGGGAGGGTCAAGGAATGGTCCTCGGCACCCGTCGCAGCAGTGAGCATTTCCCCCTCCAGGGGAGCGAGACGAGGAACAGGGTGGGGAGCGTGCGCTCCCGTGCTGTCGCGCCGTGATGGATCCTGCGCTGCTCGCCGCCGGAGGAAACCGAAGATGCGGCTCCATGGCGCACTCACGCCCTTCGAGGTGGCGCACGCACCGCGTACGCGACCTCACGTGCGCCGTTCACTCCCCGTACGGCTCTCCCCTAAGGCGACTCGGGAGGCGCCACGTCCAAGCGGCGCGGCCTCAGACCTGCGGCGACCAGTTCGTCGCGAGCCTGCGCCGCCACGCCCCCGGCCCCGCACCGGCCGGCCAGGTCCACTCCCCGGTGCAGGGGCCCTGCGGCCTCCGCGAGGCGTCCGGCACGGCGCAGCGCCGTTCCGAGCTCGACCAGGGCACTCGCGAGTTCGTACGACGAGGGCGCTGTTTCCAGCACGGGGACGGCCCGCCGCAGCAGGGCGATGCCTTCCGGTCCCTCGGTCACCCGGGCGAGCATACGCAGGGCTCGCCCCACCGCAGTTGCCGTACCGAACCGCTGGGCTCGCAGCAGCGCATCCTGGGCGAGCTCCAGCGCCCGGGCGGCGTCCATCGTCCGGGAGGCGAGCGCCAGGTGGGGCAGCCACGGACACCAGGCGGGATTGCGCATACCACGCAGGTCGAGGCGGTGCCCCACCTCGGTCAGCTCCTCGGCGGCTTCCTTTTCCATGCCACGCGCCAGCAGCAGTTCGCCGTGGACGGTCTGGGCGTCGGGAAGCGTCACGACCGACGGGAACGGCTTGCCGAACCGGCGGCTTGCGGCCAGTTCCTGGGCGGCGGCCGTCTCCCCACGCGCCATCAGGATTTCGATGAGGCCGCCGAGCGCGTACCACTGCGCATGGGTGCCCCCCGGTCCCAGTCGGTCGGCCAGCCGCAGTCCCGCTCGCACGAAGTCCTCGGCGTCGGTGAGTTGACCCTTCCAGAAGCGGATGTAGCCCAGCAGGCTGTAGCCGAGCGCGAGGTGTACTCCGCGCCAGCCCTGGCACTCGTACTCCGCGATGGCGGCCGCATACAGCTCTTCGGCCCGGTCCGGCCGGTCGCAGTACAGGAAGGTGAGGGCCACCAGCGACGGGACCTCGAACCCCCACTCGTCGTCCGTCCAGTTCATGCCCTCAGGCCCCAGCGCCCGCTCCGCGTACGACAAGGCGGTGGCCACCGGTTCGCCGCGGACCATCGCATTCCACGCGCGCAGTCCGAACAGGTAGCGCTCGGTCTGGCTCCGGCCGGTCAGCCGCCCGGTGAGCTGGGTGAGCCGACGCGACAGGACCGGGGCATCCTGGCTGGTGGAGGTGACCCCCGCCACCATGAAGTGTTCCATGAACATGCGCAGGCGCACGCGTGAGTCCGTGGCCGTGGCGCCCTCCCCGATCGCCACGTGCGAGGCCTCGGACAGCCGGTCGCAGTACGCGAGCGCTCGCATGAGACGGATAACGATGCTCTGCCGCAGCGCCGGCGGCAGATCCGGCTCATCGAGCGCGGCCTGCAGATGGTTCACCGTCGCCGCCGGGTCCTGCATCAGTGCGGGAGAACCGAGTTCGTACAGGACCGTGGCCCGCAGCGGGGCGGGTGGAGGCTCGCACAGAGCGCGGCTCAGGCAGCGCCGGGCCGCCTCCGGAGCGCCCCGGCGCACGTACTCCTGCGCGGCGTCGCGCAGTTGCTCCGCCGCCCAGGTGTCACCCTCAGGCTGCGTCTCCAGCAGATGCCGCGCCGCCACGGCCGGGCCGTGACCCTGCTCGACAAGCTCCCAGGCGGCCTTGCCGTGCAAGGCCACGCGGGTCGCGGGCGGAATGGCACGGTAGATCGCCGTCGCGATGAGCGGATGCACGAATTCCAGCGTCGGCCCGTACGTCAGAATCCGCTCGGCCCGCAGCACGTCCGCCGCGTCGGTGAACTCGGCCTGGCCGAGCGCCGCCAGGGACGCGGCCAAGCAAGGGGTCGTCTCGGAACCGAGGACTGCCACCGCCCAGGACAGCCGCATGGCGACCGTGCCCAGCTCCTTCAACCGGTCCACCAGACCGCCGCGCCAGGTCTCGGCGGCAATGTTCCGCAAGGCGCCGGCGTTCTCCCGGACGGGATCCAGACGGCGGTCGCGCACCTTCGCCACCAGCTCGACCGTCTCGAACGGGTTGCCGCCGGTCACCAGCCAGGCCTCCTGGCAGAAGCCGTCGTCGGCCTCGGCAGCCAGCCCCTCGCGCAGCAGATCCCCGACGGCGCTCGGGCTGAGCGGCGCCAAGTCCAGTGGACGTACCCGGATCCGCTCGACCATGTCGGTGAACACACCCGCCACTTCGCCGAGTTCGTCCGGGCGGTAGGCGACGACCATCAGCACCGGCAGCTCCTCCACCCGCCTCGCGAAGGACGCGAGCCACGCCACCGACTCCGCGTCCGCCCAGTGGAGGTCGTCAACGACTAGGATCAACGGGCCGCGCTGGACGGCGACATGGGTGACCACCCAGTCCAGGCCGTCGCGCACACCCTGCGGATCCGGCGGCGCGCCCTCCGTCGCGGGAGGGCACAGCCCGACACACGGACCGACGATGCCGTACCAGTCGCCCAGCACATCCCGGCGCTCGCTCTCGGAGTACGAGGCCAGCAGCGGCTGGAACAACTGGCGCACCACATGGAAGGCAAGGCTCTGTTCCTGCTCGACACCCTTCGCGAAGAGCCCCGTGCACTCCCGCTCGGCCGCGCGGCGGCGCACCTCGTTGAGAAGGGTCGTCTTGCCCCCTCCTGCCGGTCCCGTGAAGGCGAGCAGTCCGCCGCGGTGCTCGGCGGGACTCGTCGGGTCCGCCGCCGAACGCCCGATCACGGCATCCAACGCGAGCTGAGCGACGCACAGTTCAGCCTCTCGCTCCAGCGTTTTCGGCACGGGCCGCACACCCTGCCTGTGCTGCGCCCCGGCTGCCGGCCGGGTCACCACCCGCTGAGTGTCGGTCTGATGGGTGACCACCCGTTTCCCTCCCGGCACGGTGCAGCCAAGCATGTCGGCGATCACGTCATTGATCGTTGACTCACCGTATCTCCCGCGCAACCGTCAGCAACAGAACAGCGGCGTATTTCGTATTTTCATGGGCATTCGCGCGCTACGCTCTCGCCGCCTTCTGTGCTGCGGGCACGGGGCTTTGCTGCCGGGGTTCAGGAAGCCGGGCCTGCGGGCGGCGCACCGGTGATCGCGGCGCGGTAGAGGGCACGGGTGGCGGCGCCGAAGTAGGCGCTGTAGGAGACCTGGGGGGTGTTGCCGCCGGTGTGGTAGCCGCCGATAACCCCGATCACGGCCCAGCCGCCCGGCCACGGCACCAGCATCGGCCCGCCGCTGGTCCCGCCCGTGAAGGCGTCGCAGGCGATGCGGGCGAAGGTGCCGGGGTCGGCCGGGTCGTCGCTGGCCCACCTGGTGGTCCAACTCCAGCACTCCAGCGGCTTCTCCGCCCTCGCCGGGTAGCCGATCATCCGCACCGGGGCGTGGTAGTACCCCGTGCCGGTGAGCAGGTGCACTCCGCCGACCGCGTCCTGGAGTCGTGTCCCGTCCTGATTGGGCTCGGTGACCGCGAAGCCGAAGTCGTACGCGGCCCCCGCGTGCACGCCGAGGTCGTAGTACTGCTGTGGGACGTAGACGCCGTTGGTCTTGATCGGGAAGATGCCGAAGGGCTTGAGGCCGTCGTGGTACTGCGGCACGAAGCCGAGGTTGCGCTTGGGAGAGGTGCCGGAGTAGCCCTTCAGGCAGTGCCCGGCGCCGAGCACCAGGTCGTGGCCGGGGCTGCGCACCACGGAGCCGCTGCAGGTGCGCCCGGTGCCCGTGGCGTCGGTCCAGAAGAAGGTGCCGGCCTGAGGCATGCCGTCGAAGCTCCGGCTGGGCGGGATGTACTCGCCCGGCCGAGGCCCGTCCGCCGTGGGTGAGACGGCTCGGGGCGTCAGCCCCGTCTCGGCGCCCTTGCCGGTGTCGCCGGGCAGCGCGGCCGTCATCCGGGCCTGTGTCCAGTAGGCGTTGAGCTGGACGGCGGCCGGGTTCGGTCCAGCCGGGGGCTCGTCGGCGGAGGCTACCGGGGCGAGCCCGGCGGAGAGCAGCAGGGCTGCCGCGAATGCTGCCGCGTGTTGGACGATCCTGGTCCTACGCACCATCAGTTCCCCTCTGGCCGGACACAAGTGACGGCTCACCATATGAGTGGTGGGCTACGAGCAGAAGTGTGCCCGGGCGGCGAGGGTACAGCGCTGCGACTCGACCCTACGCAGTCCGACGGCCCGGGAGACGAGCCATGCCCGCGCCGGAGTGAATGTGCAGTGATCATGCGATATCTGCGCTTCGGTCAGATTCGAGCAAGAGCGTAATGGTTCGCAATCATTCGTTACTTCCCTTGACGCCCCTTCGGGGCCACGGGACATTGTTTGCCCCTGGCCGGATCTCGCAGCTTTCGCGTGCACTCCGGAGCCGGGCAAACAGGGGCACGCGCCGGTGCTGAAGTGCGCCTGGCTCGTTCCCGGATGGGGGAGCCAGCATGGGACTGTTCAGGAAAAAGACACCACCGCAGGCCGTTCCGAGGCCGCTGACGGTCGACGACGAGGATCTTGCCAACGCGGCACATCTGCTGCCGCGTTTCCTCGTGGCCATGGACGACCGGGGTGTGCGGATGGGGGCGCTCGCCATCGCCGAGGCCGCCGGGGCCCTGAGCCTGCAGGAAGCAACTCTGGCGCAGATGCGGACGGGCGACAGCGGCGTCGACCGGCCCTGGAAGTGGCTGACGGCGGTCGGACGCGAAGCGCACCGTCAGGGCAACGGTGAACTGGTCGCGCAGGTCGCGCTGTTCACTTTCCTGTGGGTCATGAACATCCAGCCCAAGGCGGGGTTTGCGGACCACATGGACATGAAGATGGACGACCCGTCCTCAGAGGTACTCGCGGACATCTACTCGTTGGCGCTCGAGATATTGCCCCGGCTCGACCCCGACACCGTCATTGTCAATCACCCCGAAGGTGTGATGACCGTAGAGACGACCCTCGTGGCCTGCGCCCAGCAGGCCCTGAGCCTCGGGCAGTTGCTGGAGCCAGGTGTCCTGGAAAGCGCAAGGAGCTACGCCGGGTAAGGCGCGACGTAACCGCCACGAGTGGCTGGAGCCGGCGGGTCGGCGCCCGCGGGGTGCCGACCCGCCGGCCCTTGGCGACCTATCTCAGGGAGAGCCCGAAGGGGGCGGCGGCGGTACCCCGGGCGATCTTCGCCGACTGGGGCACCAGGGCGGCAGCGCCGCCGAGGAAACCATCCTGTGGTCATCCGCCGATTTCCCCGGGCTTCACCACGACCCACTCGCGCTCGGCGTCGACTGGTACGCTGGCTTCTTTCTGCTCGGTCGCGCGCTTGGCCTTCTCCGCCTCCAGCGCGTCGGTGTACTTCTGCTTGCGGTTGACCCATACACGCGCGCCACCGGCACGGATGTCGGTATCGAAGAGCATGAACCAGTCGCTGGGCGCGTCTCCCGCTACGAGCACCGGGCGCTCATAGTGGTCGATGTACTCCTTGATGCCTGCCAACTTGCCGACGTACCAGGTACCCGGAGTCCACAGGTAGGGCGTGACCTCCATACTCATGTGCTTGCCCTTGGTGTACTCGCCGTCGAGGAAGTGCCCCTGCTCGATCTGCTTGCGGGCGGTGGTCAGTTGGCCGGTCTTCGGATCCTTGAGCAGGGTGGTGACACCAATGACGTTCTTGGGGTCGATACCCAGGCCGTACTGTGGATCCGAGACCACCATGCGGACGAGCTCCTCGTGCGCGGCCGTCATGACGTAGACGGTGATGTTCCGCTTCGTGAGCTCGTTGATCAGCTCTCGCTGGGCGGGGTAGATGCGAGGTGGATTGACGGTGCCGTCGACGACCTTGTCGCCATCGTAGTAGCGCACCGGGATCGGCTTGTCGTAGGCATAGAGGTCGTCGACGTGCTTCTTGAGCTCGCTCAGTGTCAGCCCGGAGAACACCTGAGCGACTGGGATCGAGCCAGGCAGGCGCCCCAACGCACGGGCAGAGCCTGCGGCGACGGGCAGCCCTACATGCCCGCCGCCCCGCACGACGAGAAGAGCACCATGCCGCACAACCCACAACCCGCAACCGACGAGAACCCGCCGGTGACGCACAGGGCCTCGTCGGTGCCCGCCGAGGCGCCGGCCACCACGACCGGTTCGGCGCCACCGCAGGCACTTTGGCCGCACGCGGTGCCCGATCGTGCCGACCGACACGGCAACAACGCCGTCATCGTCGTTCTCTCTTGCGCCTTGTTGCTCAGCCTGTGCAGCCTCTATGTCTCCGTCCACCGCAACATGCACGCCGAGACGGCGCCGGCTGCCGAGCACTCAGGCGAGTGCCAATCTCCTCTCGACGACGGGGAATTCGACTCCTGGGACTCGGCCGTCCTCCACCGCACCGCACCCGGCACCCGCGAGTGAACACCGGCAGCACGCCCCATCGCTCGGCAGGCAAGCTGGCCCACCAGGTCCGCCCCGGCGTCACCGCCGGGGCTGGGCCACCTCGCGCGGCAGGGTGCTCAGGGCGGTGCCGAGTCGGGCGAACTCGGCCGCGCCGTGAGGTGCCGTCACGCGAATACCGGAGACTGTCCCGAGGCTTGCGCCATCGAACAGTCGCACCGCGATTCCGTGCGCCTTCAGGTGCTCGTGGACCAGGTGCGGGGTATCGAGACGAACGAACCGGAAATGGATGTGCGCGCCTGCGACCGCTGCCGCGCCAAAGCGGGCGGTGAGAATCCGGGTCAGCGCGCGGGCATCGCTCTTGATGGCCGGCCTCGCGCCGTCGAGCCACGCAGGGTCCCTGAGTGCCGCGGTGTGCAGGACGATGTCGAGCAGGGACAGGGGCCAGTTCAGGAGCTGGGAGGCCACGGCCTTGCGCAGTTCGCGATTGCGGGTCCACATCATTCCGGTGCGAGCCGCCGTCAGTCCGTACGTCTTGCCGGGCGACTGCAGGACCACGAGATTGTCGGCGTCGAGGGCCGCCCCCGCGAGGCTCATTCCCTTGCCCTGAAACTCGACATAGTCCATGTCGACGATCAGCGTGCAATGGGGATTCTGCCGGCAGGCCCCCAGTAACAGTTCGCCGGGGATGAAGTGCCCATACGGATTGTTCGGGTTGCTGATCACGACGTGCCGGTGGTGCTCCATTGCCTGCCGGACGCGTTCCAGACGTAGCTCGGCGGTGTCGAGGGAGCCGCGTTCCGGTCTGAGGAAGGTCGCGTAGTGAAACTGCTGCATGGTGTCGTTGCAGTCCGGGGTGACCAGCGCAACGCTCTGGTCGCGCAGAAGGCGGGAGAGAACAGCGATGCCTTCCGTGACGCCGCGCAACGGGAGCAACTCACGTCTGTCCACACCGAGATGGTCCGCATAAGCAGCGAGGTAGCCTTCCTCCGCTCGGTAGGGCGGGGGGACGAGTTCCGACGGGTGGTCGGCGAGGAACGTCCTCAATGCCTCTACAGCCCGGGGTGGAGGACCCATCCGGTTGGAGCAGACGCTCAGGTCGAGGGCGATCTGTCCAGGCAGGAAGGCACTCAGGTCGCCTCCCTGAACGTGGGCTGGATCGCGGTGCAGCGCCTGCGACGGGCTGAGCAGCATGGTCGGTGATTCCCTTCCTCGATGAGCCCTGGCGCCGGGGCTGTGCGTGTGTGGGGGCCTCGGGGACGGGCGCCGTTGGTGGAGGGCGGCGCCCCGCAGGAGGCCGAGGATTACCAGTGGAGGACGACGGGCTCAGCCGCATGCGCCCAAAGGGGGAGGACGGTGCCCGGGGTCTCGGCCGGGCTTCCGGCCGAGCCGACCAGCAGGGGAAGTTGTCCGATCGGCCGGATACTGACTCCGCGTTCACCGCGCTCGGCGCGGTCTCTCACCAGGCGATTGCGTCGGTACGAATCCAGCCCTTGGTGCCCTTGTGGACGCCCGTCTTGGGGGTGACGTAGTACCAAACGCCGTCACTCTTCAGGACGCCGTATTCGAGGTTGACGGTGGTGCCCCGGCGGAGGAGCCCCGTCGCGTCGCACGAGGTGCGTGGACCGCTGCGCAGGTCCACCAGGTCCTGCTTGGTCTTGTAGGCCCAGTCGTGTGTCTGGCCGGTGCAGCCCAGCGCGCTGGCCGTGCCAACTGCCCCGACGAGCATGCTCACCACGGCTCCCACTGTGACATGACGACTCCAGATCAGGTGTGTAGTAGGGGGAGGCGGTCGGGGCATACCGGCCCGCAGATCCCGAACCGCCCAGGCAGCAGCATGAGGCGACGGCGATGACACCGTTTTCTCGTGCAGAACCATCATCACCATTTCCCAGCGGCGTGGGGAAAAGGGGAAACGATCCTTCCCCTCCTGCTTCGCTCGCGTTCGGATTTGGGGGTTTTGGGGCTCTTCACAATCCAGGGTGTAGTCGTGGCCTGAAGCCGCCGGTTTCCAGCAGGGATCTGGCGATGTAGTTGGTGAGGTTGCGGAATCCGAGGGCGGAGCCGCGGAGGTGTTCGAGCCGTCCGTTGATGGCCTCGGTCGGTCCGTTGGACGTGCCGGGCGTTCAAAGTAAGCCAGCACGTCGGTGGCTCGCTTCTTCAGTGTCCGGCCGAGTGTGATGATCTCGCTCAACGCGCTCGGGACGCCCTGGCTGACCGACTCGATCAACTTCACCATCAGCTCTCGGCCCTTCCTCCGATCGGGTTCGCGGTAGGCGGCGATCATCCGCTGGTAGACCCCCCAAGTGGCTTCGACCTCAATGTGAGCGTCGCTCGCAAACAGCGCGGCCAGTCGGTCCTTCTGCCTGTCGGTGAGCAGGTCAGCGCCGGTGTGGAGGGTTCGCCGTGCGGTATAGAGCGGGTCGCTCCTGCGTCCGCGGTGCCCGTGGATGGCCAGTTGGACACGTCGGCGGCATCGGTCGAGTGCGTCGCCGGCCAGACGCACGACGTGGAATGGGTCCATGACCGCGACCGCGTCGGGCAGTTCCTCGCCGGCGGCGGTCTTGAACCCGGTGAAACCGTCCATCGCGACGACCTCGACGCGGTTGCGCCAGGACTCTTCGCGTTCGGCGAGCCAGGCCCTGAAAGCCTGCTTGGAGCGGCCTTCGACCATGCCGAGCAGCCGGGCAGGGCCGGTGCCGTCGCGGTTGCCGGTCAGGTCAATGATCACGGTGACGTACTTGTCGCCACGGCTGGTGTGGCGCCACACATGCTCGTCGACGCCGATCGCGGTGACGTCGTCGAACCGGACGGTGTCGTCGATGAGGACGCGCTTCCCCTCGGCCAGGACGGCGTCGTTGGCGGTGTTCCAGGCGACCCCGAGCCCTTCGGCGACACGGGCGACGGTGAGGTGCTGGCAGACGATGGCTTCAAGCGCCCACCGCCGCCCGCGGCGCGAGAGCTTCGCCCGCGGCTCAGCCGCCTTGGTGGTGTCTTGCCGCCACACGTGCCCACAGCCGATGCAGCGGTAGCGGCGGATCGTGACGTGAAGGATCGTGGGCCGCCAGCCGAGTGGCTCGTGCGCCAGCCGCCGGGGCACGGTGTCACGCGGTGTGCCTTCGCAACCGCAGCGGCGGCACCACTGATCGGACTCGACGACCCGGCACGCGAGAACCGCACGATCCGGGGCGAGTCGCTGACCGGTGACTTCGAGCCCGAGCTCGTCAAGGCGGCAGAACGTAGTCATGTCAGCGCGGGCGAAGCCCGCCTCAGGGGTAGCGTCGTGCAACGTCGAGGTCTTCCGGATGGGCTTGGTGCAGGAATCCCCTTCCTCGGGAGACCTCGACGCCTACCCGGCCACCGACGCGGGGTGAGCTCCACCGCCGGTGTGACACAGGTTCCTGACGGTTTATGATCTGAAGTCATCCAGGTGAGGGCGAATCGTTCCCCTTTGGCCCCGATCGCGCGAGGGTGACCGGGGCCGGAACTGAACGGTGGCTTCGGCCGTGGCTTGTGAGCCGTTCAGCTCTGGGGCATTCAGCGGCCGATGTCGTCCAGCTCGGTCAAGTCCTCATGAGAGAGGGAGAGTCCCGCGCCGGCGATGTTCTCGCGCAGGTGTGCCGTCGATGACGTGCCGGGGATGAGCAGGATGTTCGGTGATCGCTGCAGCAGCCAGGCCAGTGCGACGGACATCGGTGTCGCCTCCAATCGAGCGGCGACCGCCGAGAGCGCCGAGGACTGAAGCGGGGTAAAGCCCCCGAGGGGGAAGAAGGGCACGTACGCGACGCCGTCGGTGGCGAGCCGGTCGATGAGCTTGTCGTCGTGGCGGTGGGCGAGGTTGTACATGTTCTGCACGCACACGATCGGCGCGATGCTCTGTGCCTCGGTGACCTGCTCCTCGGTGGCGTTGCTGACCCCGAGGTGGCGGATCAGGCCCTGCTGCTGGAGTTCGACGAGCGTCTCGAACGCCTCGGCGAGCGAGCCGGGCTGGGGACCTTCGGCGTTGCCGAGTCGGAGGTTGACCAGGTCGAGTACGTCGAGCTGGAGGGACTTGAGGTTGTCGTGGACCTGGCGTCGCAGATCTTCGGGTCGCCGGGCCGTAGGCCAGCCACCCTGTTCGTCGCGGGTCGCGCCCACCTTGGTCACGATGTGCAGCGACTCGGGATAGGGGTGCAGTGCCTCGCGGATCAACTCGTTGGTGACGCGCGGCCCGTAGGCGTCGCTGGTGTCGATGTGGGTGATACCGAGGTCGACCGCTTCACGCAGAACGGCCAGGGCACCCTCGCGATCGGCGGGCGGCCCCATGACCCATGGGCCGGCCAGTTGCATGGCGCCGTAGCCGAACCGGGTGACGGTCAGGTCGCCCAGAGTCCAGGTGCCGCCGGGAAGGGAGAGGGAGGGTGTGCTCATTTTGTTGCCTTTCGTCGTGCACTTGGGGGGTGGCGCCTGCTGCCTCCCTGCATCAGCATTGGAGAGAAACTTCCTGTCGGGAAGTAGGCACTTTGGAGTGCGTAACCCACCCATTGGTGAGAGGTGCGATCAGTGACGACGATGAAGGCGGCCCAGAAGAGGGCTCAGGCCAAGGTGGAGTACAACGCGTTCCTGGCAGGGTGCCCCAGCCGGCAGTTGCTCGACCGAATCTCGGACAAGTGGGTCGTCCTGATCCTGTGTGCGCTGGGCGGCGACAACAGCGCTGGCCAGCCAGGTGCAGCACACGCAGACGCTCCGAAGGCGATGCGGTACTCCGAGATCTCTCGTCTTCTGGCCGGGGTCAGCCAGAAGATGCTGACCCAGACGCTACGGTCGCTGGAGCACGATGGTCTGCTCACCCGTACCGCGACGCCAACCGTCCCTGTCACCGTCGCCTACGAGCTGACCGACCTCGGCCTCTCGCTCCACCACATGACGCGCGGGCTCAGAAACTGGGCGCAGACGCACATGGCCGAGGTCCTCGCAAACCGCGAGAACTACGACTCTCGCACCTCCTGACGACTCACATCCAACCGTCCAACAGCTCTACATTCTCGGCGCTACACCCTCAACTGCGAAGAGCCGGTTTTGGGTCAGAAGATTCCTGGGGGCCCGCTGTTGTTCAGCGTTCAATAATTGCCCCCTCAGCTGCGGGAACGCCGACTCGCACCGCGACAGCCCGCGTGCAACCCGAGTTGAGTTGTGTTCCAACGGGACTTGGCCCCGGGATGCATGGCTGCGCCTGTTCAGCGTTGACGATCCCGGCTGCGGTTTCGTGGCCGCGGCCGCGCATCCGCCTCGCCTACGAGGAGACACCCGAATGGATCCTGCAAAAGGGAGACATGCACGTCGACTCCAGTCCCCGGTCTCGGGCGCTACAGAGCCGGGAACTCCGCCGGTACCCGCAAGGTGCCGGCCACCGCACCCCAGATGGCAGTCTGAGCCGTCCGCACGCTGACCCGGGAGTCGGCCAGCATCAGGCGGATGCCGAATCCGTCGCACAGGGCGAGCAGGAGCGTGGTCGTCGCGTCGATGTCGCAGGGGGCGAACTCTCCCGAGTCGATGCCCCGCTGAATTGCCTCGCCGACCCAGGTGTGGAGCTGTCCGTACAGGTCGATGGCCAGATGCTGTGCGGCCTCGTCGCGCAGGGCCCGAACCCACAGCTCCTGCCAGAGCCGCCAGTCCTGCCTGAGTTCCGGGTCGGTGGGGAGCAGGCTGTTGAGGATCCGCGCCAGAATGACCGAGGCGGGCACCGAGCCCGCGTCTCTTTCGAGCTCGGTCCCGGTCTGTGCGAATGAGTACGTCATCGCCTCGGTGAACAGTTTCTCGCGAGTCTCGAAGTGGTAGTGCAGCAGAGCCGTTGACACCCCCGCGCGCTTCGCCACCATCCACATCCGGATCTTCTCGAAGCCGACCTCGGCGATCACCTCGCACGCAGCGGCGAGAATCCGCTCACGAGTCTCACGCGTGCGTTCGGCCTTCGTCACGTTGGTGCTCCCTGGGTCGGATCGGCGTCGGCGTGGTCGGTGGGATGCCGGGTCTCCCGTCTTCCATCTTCCCGTATCTCCTTCCTGCCTCTCCGGCAGCTCCGGGCGACGGTGCGGCGCTCATCGGTAGGTATGAAAGCCGCGGTCCGACTTACGCCCGAGCATGCCCGCGTCGACCATGCGGGCCAGCAGCGGCGGAGGCGCGTACAGCGGCTCGCGAAACTCCTCGTACATCGACTCCGCGATCGCTTGGGTGGTGTCCAGCCCGATCAGGTCGATGAGTGCGAGCGGACCGAGCGGGTGGGCGCAGCCGAGGATCATGCCGCGGTCGATGTCCTCCACGGAGGCCGTGCCCGATTCGACCATCCGGACGGCGGCCAGCAGGTAGGGGACGAGCAGGGCGTTCACGATGAAGCCGGCCCGGTCGCGGGCGCGCACGACCTGCTTGCCCAGAACTCCGGAGGCGAAGTCTTCTGCCCGCCGTGCCGTGTTCTCGCCGGTCAGCAGCGACGGCACCAGTTCGACCAGGGGCAGTACCGGGACGGGGTTGAAGAAGTGCAGACCGATCACCTGCTCGGGTCGGCCGGTGGCCGCGGCGAGGCGGATGACGGGGATCGAGGACGTGTTGGTCGCCAGGATCGCGTCCCGCCGCTTCACCGTCGCGTCAAGGCGTGCGAAGACGTCCACCTTGGCGGCTTCGTTCTCGGCGACGGCCTCCACGACCAGGTCCCGGTCCGCCATCCGGTTCATGTCCGTGGTTGTCTCGATGCGGGCCAGCGCGGCGTCCCGGTCCTTGGGGGACAGCTTCCCGGCGGCGGTCGCGCGGGCGAGGGATCGGCTGATGCGCCGGAGCCCGGCTTCCGCCGCGGCCTGGCTCGACTCGAGCACCACGACGTGTCGTCCCGCCCGCGCGCACACTTCGGCGATGCCCGATCCCATCAGGCCGCAGCCCACGACCCCGATTCGCTCGATGTCGTCCATTGATCCTCCTGTGACGGCTGGTGAGGGGAGCGGGCCCCGCCGCGGCGACAAGGCGACGGCGGAGCCCGGCGGACTCAGGCGGAAGAGGGCATCTGCAGAACGCCCGTGCCCCGCTTGACCAGTTCACCCGCGATGATCAGCCGCTGGATTTCCGAGGTGCCTTCCCAGATGCGGTCGACGCGCAGTTCGCGGTAGAGGCGTTCGACGGGGTAGGAGCGGTCGTAGCCGCGGCCGCCGAAGATCTGTACGCAGCGGTCGATGACCCGGCCGGCCGCCTCGCTCGCGGACAGTTTGGCGATGGCCGCCTTCGCATGGAGCGTCTTACGGTCGCAGGCGCCCTCGGTCACCTCCCAGGCGACCTGATGGGTGTAGGCGCGGTTGACTGCGATGTCGGTGGCGCAGTCCGCGAGCATGCCCTGGATGAGCTGGAAGTCGGCGATGGGGGAGCCGAACTGGCGTCGTTCGACTGCCCAGTCGCGGGCCAGTTCCAGGGCTCGTTCGGCGGCCCCGGTGGTGCGCGCCGCGATCATCAGCCGCTCTTCGGTGAACCAGGAGCGGGTGATGTCGTAGCCGTTCCCGATGCCGCCGAGCACGGCGTCGTCGCCGACATGGACGTCTGTGAACGTAAACTCGGGGTGCTCGTATACGAAGGTGTGCATGAAGCGCGGCACCCGTGTCATCTCGATGCCCGCAGTGTCCTTGTCGACCAGGAAGAGGGTCGGTGCACGCTCCTCACCGGCGGCGGCCAGCACGATCATGAAGTCGGCGTGGTCGCCGACCGTGACGAACCACTTCTCGCCGTTGAGCACCCAGCCGCCGGTCGTGCGCGTCGCCGTCGTGGAGATGTTCTGCGGGTCGGATCCGGCCTCCGGCTCGGTCACCGCGTAGCAGTCGCGCCGCCGCCCCCGGATGACGGGAACGAGGTAGCGCTCGCGCTGCTCGGGGGTGCAGAAGCGCAGCGCGTTCGCCGGGCGCCACACCATGTCCCACAACGCACCGGTCAACCGCCCGAGTTCCTCCTGGACAACGGCCTGCTCCAGGATCGTCAGTCCTGCTCCGCCCCACTCCTCGGGCATGTTGACGGCCTGGAGCCCGCTGTCCAGGACGGCGTCGCGGATCTCGGCGTGGGCGGCGGGCGGCAGGCCGTTGTTCTCCTCGCAGTCGAGCTCGTACTTCATGATGAACTCGGTGAGCCCGCGTGCGGAGCTCCTGAGCTCCTCCTGACGGGCGGTGAGACGGAAGTCCATGTCAGTCCTCTGTATAGGGGTGGCCGGGGTGCGGACGGGTGTCAGGAGGTGGGGAGCGCGAGCGCCCGGGTGCCGCGCTTGATCAGCTCGTTGGCGACGATCAGGCGCTGGATTTCGGAGGTGCCTTCCCAGATGCGGTCGACGCGCAGTTCGCGGTACATGCGCTCGACGGGGTACGAGCGGTCGTAGCCGCGGCCGCCGAAGATCTGTACGCACCGGTCGATGACCCGGCCCGCTGCCTCGCTCGCCGCGAGCTTCGCCGTCGACGCCTTCGCGTGCAGCGCCTTGCGGTCGGTGTGCGGCTGATCGGCCTCCCAGGCGACCTGGTGGGTGTAGGCACGGTTGACGGCGATGTCGACGGCGCAGTCGGCGAGCATGCCCTGGATGAGCTGGAAGTCGGCGATGGGGGACCCGAACTGGCGGCGTTCCACGGCCCAGTCGCGCGCCAGCTCCAGAGCCCGCTCAGCGGCTCCGGTGGTGCGCGCCGCGATCATCAGCCGCTCGTCGGTGAACCACTCCTTCGTCAGCTCGTAGCCGTTGCCGACACCGCCCAGCACGTCCTCGTCGGGAACAAACACATCGGTGAACGTGAACTCGGGATGCCCATTGACCGCGGAGTGCATGAAGCGCGGCACACCCGTCATCTCCACGCCCGGCGCCTGCTTGTCGACGAAGAAGAGGGTGGCCGCCCGCTCGGGCCCCGCATCCGCCTGCACCAGCAGGAAGTCGGCGATGTCACCGCAGGTCACAAACCACTTCTCGCCGTTCAGCAGCCAGCCGCCGTCCGTACGGGTCGCGGTGCTGGTGCCCGAGGAGGGGTCCGAGCCCGCGCCCGGTTCGGTCACGGCAAAGGCGTCGAAGCGCTCACCGCGGATGACGGGCAGCAGATACTTCTCGCGCTGCGACTCGGTGCCGTACGCCAGCACGTTGGCGGGCCGCCACGGGATGTCCCAGAGGCAGTTGGTGACCTTCCCGAACTCCTCCTCGACGATGACCTGGTCCAGCAGGGACAGCCCTGCGCCGCCCCACTCGGCCGGCATGTTGATGGCGTACACGCCGGCGTCGATCGCGGCACGGGTCAGCTCGCGGACGGTGTCGGCGGGCAGCGGACCGCCCGCTTCCTCGGACTGGTTCTCGTACTCCATCAGGAGCCTGGTGTACGCGGCGGCCCGGGTCTTGAGGGCGGCCTGCTCGAGTGTGTAGCGGAAGTCCATCGTGTTCTCCGGCCTTTCGTGGGGACGTAGGGGGTCAGGCGACTACGGCGCGGGAGTCCAGGGCGAGCACACCCTCAGGACGGACCAGCAGTGGATTGACCTCCAGTTCGGCGATCTCCGGATGGGCGGCGGCGACGGTGGTGATGCGCTCGATGACCTCTGCGGCGGCGGCCACGTCGACGGCCGGGCGTCCGCGCACGCCGGTCAGCAGAGCGGCGGACCGAAGACCGCGCAGCAGCTGTTCGGCACGGGCCGCCGGAAGGGGGGCCAGGGCGAAGGCGACATCGTTCAGGGCTTCGGTGAGAACGCCGCCGAGACCGACCATGGCGACCGGACCGAACCTCGGGTCCTGGTTGACCCCCACGATCAGCTCGATCCCGTCGCCGAGATCTACCATCGCCTCGACGGAGTAGGCAGGCGCGCCGAGCCTGGCGTGCATCTTCCGGTACGCGGCGAGGAGCGCCGGACGGTCCGGGAGGCGCAGGGCCACTCCGCCCGCGTCGGACTTGTGCAGGACATGCAGGGCTTTCAGGACGTACGGACCGGCGAACTCGTCCGCCGCGGAGAGCAGTTCGGCCTCGCCGGTGATTTCGCGTGCCTGCGGGAACGGCACGCCGGCGTCGGCGAGGAGGCCCCTCACTGCGTGGTAGCCGACATCGCGAACCGGTACGGCGGCCGGCGGCAGCGGGGCGATGCCCGGGCGCCCGGCCGCGCCGGACGCTGCCATCGCGGCGAGCGCACGGGCGGCATCCTCGGTCGCCGAGAACACCGGGATGCCCGCCCCTGCCAGCGTGCGACAGCTCGGCGACTGCGGATACATCGACTGCACGACCAGTGGCTTCGGCCGGGCCCGCCAGTGCGCGACGAGCTCCCGTGCGGCCTCGGCCTCGCCCTCGGCGAGGGTGGCCCCGCCTCCGCCGAGACCGCTGCCGGAGGCCGCGTAGCCGCCGAAGTAGCCCGTCATCAGGACGGCGTCGACCTCGTCGGCGGCGAGCAGTGCGCCCACGGTCTCGGCGTACGAGCGGGGGTTCTGCTCGCCCATTCCGGCCAGGTCGACCGGATTGCCGACCGCGGACTGCTCCCACAGCAGCTCCCGCAGCCGGTTCTGCGCTGCGGCACCGAGTTCGGGGACGTCGAGGCCCGCGGCTTCCGCCGCGTCGGCGGCGATCACGCCGTGTCCGCCACCGTCGGTGAAGACCGCGGTACGCCGCCCGAAGGCACGTGCACCGGAGCCGCGGGCGGCCAGGACCACGGTCATCTCCCGTGGTGTGGCCACCAGTTCCACGCCGGCGTCCCGGCACGCCGCGGCCACGACGTCGGAGGATGTGGTGAGCGCCCCGGTGTGGGACTGGGCGCTGCGGGCGGAGGCGCTGCCGCGGCCCGCGGTGAGCAGAACGACCGGCTTGCCCGCCGCAGCAGCCGCCTGGGCGAAGGCACGCCCGTCGCCGAAGTCCTCGGCGTACACGGCGATCGCCGAGGTGGGCTCGTGCCTCGCGCAGTCCTCGACCAGGTCGACGAGGGTGACATCGGCCTGGTTGCCGAGCGAGACGAACCGGGAGAAGCCGAGGCCGTGCCGCTCCATGCGGAGCTGGAGTTCAAGGGCCAGATTGCCGCTCTGACTCAGCAGCGCGACACCGCCGGGCGCGAAGGTGTCCGAGGCGAGATACAGCTCGGTCGTGTTGTCGGCGATACCCAGGCAGTTGGGGCCGACCAGCACCGCACCCGCCTCCCGCACCCGTGCGGCGAGTGCCTGCTGGCGGGCCAGCCCGTCCGCACCGGTCTCGGCGAAACCGGCGGTGATACCGACGATGGCGCGTGCGCCGCACTCCAGAGCCTCCTCGACCGTGGCCTCGAAGCCCGCCCCGGGTATGGAGATCACCACGAGTTCAACGGGCTCACCGATCTCCGTGAGGCTGGTCGCTGCCGGACGCCCGAGAACGGTCCCGCCGCGGCGGTTCACCAGATGCACGGGCCGGCGTCCGGGGGCGCGCAGCGCCTGGGCCGCCACCGCGTGACCGTACTTCGCCGGGTCGTCGCTGGCGCCGACCACGGCCACGGACTTGGGATCGAAGAGCGCGATCAGGTCACGTCCCATGTCACTTCTCCAGCCGCAGCGCGGAGTTGGGGCAGCTCTCGGCGCAGGCACGGGCTGCGTCCTCTTCGCCGGGGGATACGTCGACGGCGAGCACCGACGCGTAGCCCCATTCGTCGAGTTCGATCAGACCGGGGGAGTGCTCATGGCAGAGCCCGTAGCCCTGGCAGCGTGTGGAGTCCAGGAAGAGTTTCATGCTGTTCCTTTCAGCGAGGGCACGGGCTCGGTGCCGGGAGCGGTGTCCGTGACATGCGGTACGGCGACCATGAGCCGGTGACCGCCACGGGGCGGACAGGAAGCGCAGAGCCGGCACCGCGCATCGAGATGGCTGCGGACGAGGGCGGGAAAGGCACGGAGGAGGCTGCCGGCCGTACCGGCGGCGGCGTCGAGCAGGCCGCATGCGCCCCGTCCCGGCAGGGTTTTCGACCAGCGCTCCAGCCGTTCGGCGGCCTCGGGACCCGCCGTCCCGGCGGTCAGTGCCCGCAGCGTGTCGCGGATGGCGGTGGTGCCCGATACGCAGACGCCGCACTGCCGGGCGCTCTCGCCCGCGAGGTGATCGACCGCGTCGGCGGCGACAGCCACCGGGCACGCAGTCGGGGCCAGGAACCGGATCGCGCCGCAGCCCAGTGCCGTGCCCACACCGGCGAGCGCGGCGTGGTCGAGCGGAAGGGACGGCCAGCCGGGTCCGACGAGCCCGCCGAAGAGTCCGCCCATGAGCGCTCCGGACGCGTCGGCGGCGCCCAGTTCGGCGGCGATTGTGCCCAGGGTGGTTCCGTAGGGGACCTCGGCGAGGAGGGAGCCCTCGCCGGGGTCGGCGGCGCCATAGTCGGTGGAGAGGGTGAGCAGCGTGCTGTGGGCGATGCCGTGACGCAGGTCGGGGTGTGCGGCGATGAGCGCGATCCGGGCGAGTGTCTCGACGTTGCAGACCAGGGTGGGCCGGTCGGCGACTCCGCGTTCGAACGGGCGCGGGGGCTTGGCGGTCGGCAGGGCGGGTCCGCCGTTGATGCGCCGGACGACGGCGGTCTCCTCCCCGGCCACATAGGTGTGGTCCGTCTCGATCACCTCGACCGGCAGCGCCGTAGGGCGCTCGGCCAGGGCACGGCGGACGCGTGCCGCCGCGCAGGGATCGGAGAGGTAGACGTAGCCGTGTGCGGCTCCGGTGATCGCGGCGGCGAGGGTGAGTCCGTCCAGTACGAGGTGGGGCCGGGCGCGCAGCAGCCAGCGGTCCTTCACCGACCCGGGCTCGCCCTCCTCACCGTTCGCCACCACGACGGGCATACCGCTGCCGTCCCGTACGGCCGCGAGCTTGATGGCGGCCGGGAATCCCGCGCCGCCGCGGCCGAGCAGACCGGCGTCGGTGATCAGGTCGAGCAGCTTCGCCGGATCGGCGGTGCCGCGGTATCCGCCGGTGGCGGCATACGTCTCGGCATCTTCCGTGACCTCGGGGGCCGGGCCGAGCAGGGCTCCGGGTCCACCGGGCATCAGGGACCGGATACGGGTGGTGGCAGTCGCGGACGTCGATACGCCGCCCCCGATTTCGCTGGTTTCTGGAGGGCTGCCGGCTGTCGGGCCGCGGGTCTGCGTCGCAGGTGATTCCCGCTGTCCGGGCGCGCTCGGCCCCGTCGCCGCGCCGGTCCCGGTTCGGGGCGCTGCGTTCGCCGTCATCTCCGGCCTCCTTGCGTCAGCGTCGGCTCCGCTCCGCTCGCAGGTGGAGCTGTGGCGGTGCGCAGCGCCCGTACCGCCTGCTCCAGGGCTCTGCGGTCAGCCTCCGTCCGGTCGTATCCGGAGCCCGGCAGACCAATGAGCATCCGGTGGTGGTCGAGCACGACTTCGCCCGCGAGGAGGGCAGCCCTGCGGTCGCCGGGCACGGAGCCGTCGGCGACGGAGGTCACCAGCGAGGTGACCTCGGCGAGATAGCGCAGCCAGCTGCGCCGGCTGCCGCGCAGGATCAGGCTCTCGACCCGGCGCCGCTCCGCGGCCGCCGTCATCGGCGGTAGTGCGGCCGTGTCCGGCGCACGGGTGCGCAGGGCAGCGACGGCAGGGGGCAGCTCCCGTTCCGGTTCGGGTGTCAGCCCGAGCCAGACGAGACTCCGACGACCGCTCATGCGTGCCTCCGGGAGAGGAGTGGGGAGCCGTCACGGCGCATCCGGGCCGGTGGGGAGCCGAGTGCGGTGATCGTGTGTCCGTGGCCTGCGGCCGTGGACCGGGGTGCCGTGCGACGGGGATTCGGCGGTAGGGGACCGGGCGGGGTCGCCCGGGAGCTGCCGGCGTCCGGCTCCGGGGCACAAAGCCTCGGATCGCCGGGAGCAGCGATGACGACTACGCTAACTAATCAATTAGTCAGTCCACAAGACTTGACACCCCGGCAACCCGCCAGCAATCTGACTGACCAATTAGTCAGTGCAGTACGCGGCACCGGATGCATCACCCGGCCTCCGTACTGCCCCAGGGCCGCCTCAACACCGATCGCCGCCTGTGCGGCATTGAGGAGTCAGCCGATGCAGCCCGAAGCCGAAGCCCCAGCAGCTCCCGCAGCACCGCCTCAGCACGAGCCGCGCGAGACGAACCCCGGCCGCACAAGCCACGCAGACGCCACAGCGGACCCGGACAGCCCGCACCAGGACGACCCCGGCCAAGCCCTGTCCGCCCGCTACTACACCGACCCCGACACGGCGGCCGCCGAAACCCGGCACATCTTCGCCAGGTCCTGGCAGCTCGTGTGCCATGAATCCGACCTCCCCGGCCCAGGCGCCAGACTCGCCGCCACGGTCGCCGGCCGCGAGGTGCTGGTGGTACGGACCGAGGACAACAGCCTCGCCGCCCACCTCAACATCTGCCGCCACCGCGGCACCCGGCTGGTCACCAGGCCCGAACCGTCCGGCAAGGCGATTCGCTGCCCCTACCACGGCTGGACGTACAAACTCGACGGGCGCCTCGTCGGTGCCCCCGAGTCGCGCCAGATCCCGTGCCTGGACAAGCCGAAGCTCGGTCTCTTCTCCGTCCGCGTGGAGTCGTTCCTCGGCTTCGTCTTCGTCAACCTCGACCAGAACGCCGTACCCCTGGCAGAGCAGTGCGCCGGACTCGCGGAAGCCGTCGGCCATTACGCCGGAACCGATCTCGTGCCCATCGGGCGCAGCCGTATCCACGATCTGGAAGGTGCCGAGGTCCAGCACGCCAACTGGAAGGTCGCCGTCGACAACTATCTCGAGGGTTACCACGTGCCGGTCGCCCACCCCGGGCTGATGCGGCTGCTCGACTACCAGGGCTACACCAGCGAGATCGGTGAGGCGTACACGCTGTTCGCCTCGCCGTTGCGCGACAAGCCGTCCTCGAACTGGGCCGAGCGCCTCTACCAGCGCATCACCGCCCCCATGCCCGGTCTGACCGAGGCCGACCGCCGGGTCTGGCGGTACGCCGTGATCTACCCCAATACACTTATCGACTTTTACCCCGACCATGTGCTTGCCTGGACCGCGATCCCGACGGCGGTGGACCGCGTGGCCGTACCCGGAGCGTTCTACACCCGCCGTGGCACCGGACTGCGCACCAGGCTCGCCCGGCGGCTGAACATCCACATCGGCTGGATCACCAACGACGAGGACGCCGAACTGGTGGCCCGAGTGCAGAAAGGACTCACCACACCGGGCTTCGAACCAGGTCCCCTGTCCCGGCGCGAGTCCGCGGTCGGCTGGTTCGCCGGCCGCGTCCGCGCCGATCTGGACGGCGTGGAACCCTGAGCCGAACCCGTCCCCGCGGCCGCCGGGCAGCACTGAGCTGACCCTCCTCGCGGCCGGCGTGGAGCCCGAACCGCCAAGGCCACCCCCCCTGTCGAGTACGCCGTCGGTCCCCCCGAACCGATCCGCGGCTCACCGGTCCCGCACGCGGAGGCGTGCCAGGGACCGCCCTGCCCGCACCAGGTGTCCGTTGCCCGCGCGGACCCCACGGAGAGGACCTCGTATGTCCCCCGAAGCATTTTCCCCGTCCCGCCGCTCCTTCCTGCGCTCCGGCTCCGCCGCGGCCGTCGGTCTCGGCCTGACTGCGGCCGGCTGCGGTTTCTCCTCCTCCGGCCCCGCCGCGCAGAAGGCCGAGGACAAGCCCATCGACGTCAAGGTCGACGGTGACCTCGTCTACTTCAACTGGGCCGACTTCGTCGACCCGGCCGTCTTCGCCGGATTCCAGAAGGAGTACGGAGTCAAGGTCATCCAGTCGAACTTCGACTCGATGGAAGGCATGGCCGCCAAGCTCAACGCCGGCAACCGCTACGACATCATCTTCCCCACCGCGAAATGGGCCCAGCGGCTGGCGGAAGGAAACCGGCTGCGCCCCATCGACCACAGCCGGCTGAAGAACGCCGATGCCATCTTCAGCCACTACGACTACTTCGCCGACCCCTGGTACGACCCCAGCGCGCGGCACACCGTCCCCTTCACCATGTACAAGACCGGGATCGGCTGGCGGAAGGACAAGATCGGCAGCGACCTGGCCGGCTCCTGGGGCGATCTGTGGAACGCCCGGGCCAAGGGCAAGGTGTTCCTGCTCGACGACCGGGACGAAGTCCTGGGCATGGGGGCGCTCAAGCTCGGCCTCGACGTCTCCACCAGCCGGGACGGTGAGCTGGGCCGTATCACCAGCTCCCTGCGCTCCCTGCGCCCCCATCTGCGCGGCTTCTCCAGCGACAGCTACAACAACCTGCTGACCGGCAACGCGGCCATGACCCAGGCGTGGAGCGGCGACATGGCCGCCATGCTCAACCAGGCGAAGGACCCCTCGATCTTCGGCTTCGAGGTCGCGAAGGAAGGGGCTCCGATCAATTCGGACTGCTACGCCATCCCTTCCGACGCCCGCCACCCCGGCACGGCGATGCTCTTCATCGACTACATGCTCCGCCCGGAGAACGTGAAGAAGAACATCGAGTACATCGGCTATCCCATGCCGGTCCACGGCAGTGAGAAAACGTACGCCGCGCTCGTGGAGCCGTTCCCCGAGTGCCAGGTCTCCGCCGACGACCTCACGGACGAGCTCTACTTCCGCAATGTCACCTCCGAGGGCGAACAGGCCCGCGACACCGCCTGGACCCGTGTGAAGGCCGGCTGACGCCATGAGACGACGCACAGATCACGTCCTGCCCCCACCCCGCAGAGGACCGTCCGCGGGCAGCAACCGGCTGTGGGCCTGGCTCATGGTCCCGGGCACCCTGTGGATGTCCGCGTTTCTGGTCGCCTCCCTGGTCCTGGTCGCCGCACTGGCGCTCGGCACCACCGATCCCCTCGGCAATCCGCACTTCGGGCTCAACTTCGAGAACATCAGGGCGCTGGCCGAACCCGCCTACCGGGCCGTGCTGCTGCGCTCCCTCGGCTACGCCCTGCTCACCTGCGTCATCTGTCTGGCCGTGGCCTACCCCGTCGCCTACGCCATCGCCCTGCACGGCGGACGCTTCAAGAACCTCCTGATCGCCGCCATCGTCGTTCCGTTCTTCGCCAACTACCTGGTCCGGATGTACGGCTGGTCCGTCGTCCTGTCCGACGACGGTCCCCTGCTGAAGGCACTGCGCGCCGTCGGGCTCGCCGACAGCAGCACCAAGATTCTCCAGTCCGGCGTGGGCGTCATCGCCGGACTGGTCTACGGCTTCATCGTGTTCATGATCATCCCGCTGTACGCGGCGCTGGAGCGCATGGACGTCTCGCTGATCGAGGCAGGCCGCGACCTCTACGGAGGGCCCCTGCGGACCTTCTTCTTCGTCACGCTTCCCGCCACCCGGCAGGGCGCCGCAGCCGGCTGCGTCCTTGTCTTCCTGCCCGCCATGGGCGACTTCGTCAGTGCCCAGCTGATGGGAGGCCCCGACCAGATCATGATCGGCAACCTGATCCAGGACAAGTTCTTCCAGGGCCAGAACTGGCCGCTCGGCTCGGCACTCACCATGCTCATGATGGCGGTGCTGTTCCTCGGGATGGTCGGCTACCTCCGCCGGGCCCGCAAGGACGAAGCGGAGGCGGCCCGATGACTCTGCGCCCGGCCCTCAAACCGCAGCGCCGCCCCGCCCCTCGTGCGCTCCGCGCCGTGACCACGCGCACGGAGAGCAGCCCTGCCACCGGCGCGCCCCGCCTCCGCAGGCGCCGCCGCGGCACCGACCGCAAGCCCCGCTTCGCCCTCGCCGTCACGGCCGCGTTCTTCGCGCTCCTCTACCTGCCCATCGGCGTCGTCGTCCTCTTCTCCTTCAACTCCCAAAAATCCCTCACCGTCTTCAAGGACTTCAGCCTCCGCTGGTACTCGGCGTTCTTCCGGGACGACGTCCTGCTCGACTCGCTCGGCATGAGCCTGCGGGTGTCCCTGGTCGCGACGGCCGGTTCGCTGATCCTCGGCGTGGCACTGGCACTCGGCCTGGTCCGCTGCCGCAGCCGCCTCGGCTCCCTCGCAGGCCTCATCATGCTCGTCCCCCTGATCACCCCCGAGATCGTCACAGGGGTCGCGGCCATGATGCTCTTCAAGGGCATGGGCATCACGCTGTCCACCGGCACCGTCATGCTCGCGGAGATCACCTTCTCCATCTCCTACGTGACGGTCATCCTGCGGTCCCGGATCGCCGCCCTCAACCCCGAGGTCGAAGAGGCCGCGATGGACCTCGGAGCCACCCGCTGGCAGGCGCTGCGCCTGGTCACCCTGCCCGCGCTGCTCCCCAGCATCCTCGCCTCCGCCGTACTGATCTTCGCCCTCGTCTTCGACGACTTCGTCCTCGCCTACTTCACCACCGGCGTCGACCCGCAGCCGCTGTCCGTCCGCATCTACTCGGCGATCCGGTTCGGTGTCCAGCCCACCATCAACGCCGTCGGCACCCTGATGCTCGCCGGATCCATCGGCCTCATCGCCCTCGCCCTGTTCATCCCGCGCCTGTTCGGCCGTCGCGGCGGCCTCGACCTCCTCTCCGGGAAGTGACACCCGTGACCACGACGACCACCTCGGCCGCCCTGGCGGCGACGGACACCGCACCCGCGGTCCGGCTCGACTCCCTCAGCAAGAGCTACGGCGACTCCTACGCCGTCCGCGACCTCACCCTGGACATCGCGTCCGGCGAGTTCTTCTCCCTCCTCGGCCCTTCGGGCTGCGGAAAGACCACGTCGCTGCGGATGATCGGCGGATTCACCGACCCCACCGAGGGCACCATCCTGCTCGGCGGTGAAGACGTCACGTTCCTGCCTCCCAACAAGCGCAACGTCAACACCGTCTTCCAGAGCTACGCACTCTTCGACCACCTCTCGGTCGCCGACAACGTCGCCTTCGGCCTCAAGCGCGCAGGTGTCGGCCGCACCGAGATACGCGAACGCGTTGCCACCATGCTGGAGCGGGTACAGCTCGGCAGCCTGGCCGACCGCAAGCCCCACACCCTCTCCGGCGGCCAGCGCCAACGCGTCGCCCTGGCCCGCGCCCTGGTCAACCGCCCCCAAGTCCTGCTCCTCGACGAGCCGCTGGCCGCGCTGGACCTCAAACTGCGCCGCCAGATGCAGGTCGAACTGAAGCAGATCCAGCGGGAGATCGGCATCACCTTCGTCTTCGTCACCCACGACCAGGACGAAGCCCTCACCATGTCGGACCGGGTCGCGGTGATGAACGAGGGCCGCGTCGAGCAGTGCGGCACCCCCGAGGACGTGTACGAACGCCCGGCCGGGAGCTTCGTCGCCTCCTTCATGGGCACCTCCAACCTCGTGCCCGGTACCTACCGCGCCGGTGAGGTCCACGTCGACCAAGGCCCCGTGCTCCCCGTCGGGCCCCGCGCCGGCGTCAGCGACGGCAGCCGGGTCAGCCTGTCCATCCGGCCGGAGAAGATCTGGCTCTCCGACCTCGAACCCGGCATGACCCGCGTGAACGGCGTCGTCCGGGAAACCGTCTACTCCGGGCCGACCACCACCTACCTCATCGAACTCGCCCCCGGTATCACCCTGTCCGTACTGGAGCAGAACACCGACCGCTCCCGCATGGAAGACCGCTGGAGCGGCGGCGAAAGCGTCGAGATCGGCTGGAGGCCCGAGCACTGCCTGGTTCTCGACTGACCGCCCCGACCGTTTAGGCCCTGTCCGGCCGATCTTGCCGGGCTCGCGTGCCCTGGCACGGCGCCTCTCCCCCGTAGCCCTTCGGGCACGGGAGGTACCCCCATCGCCAGACCCCGCTCCCTGATCCGGCCTGATCGACCGCACAGGGCCTAGCCGACCCAGCGAAGGAACGCACCCATGAACCACGATGTCATCGTGCTCGGCGCAGGACTCGCAGGTCTCGCCGCCGCACGGGACCTCGCCGCGGGCGGAGCCGACGTGCTCGTCCTGGAGGCCCGCGACCGAGTGGGCGGACGGGTCGAACAGACCGAACTCCCCGACGGCCGGCTCGTCCAGCTCGGCGGTGAAGTCGTCGGCCGGGCCCACACCGCCTATCTCACCCTCGTCGCAGAACTCGGACTCACCCTCGTCCCCAGCTATGTCGCCGAACCCGGGTCCATGGCCCGCGCCACACCCGAGGGGATCTCTGCCGGGGATCCGCCCCACTGGTTCGGCCCCGGAGACGACGCCTGCCACCGACGGCTCACCGCCGCGTTCACGACCCTCGCCCACAGCGTCGACCCCGACAACCCCTGGTCACACCCCGAGGCCGCCGCTCTCGACGCCCTCTCCGTCGCCGCATGGCTGCGCTCCGAGGGCGCGAGTCCCGCCGTCGTACGCCTGTGGGAGATCGGTCAACTGGCCCTGGCGAGCGGCTCGTACGAACGGACCTCGCTGCTGTCCGCCCTGCGCAAGCACGCAGCCGTCCCCGGCGGCGACGAGACAGAGCACTACGACTACCAGGACTGGGAAGGGCTGCGGGTGGCCGAAGGATCGGCGACGGTGGCCCTGCGCATGGCCGACGGGCTGGGGCACCGCATCCGGCTCGGCGCGCCCGTCGAGGAAGTCGCCGCAGGGCCGGGCGGCTGCACCGTACGCATCGCCGGAGGGCAGAGCTTCACCGCCGGCGCAGTCGTCAGTGCCCTGCCCGTCGGGCCCCTGCGCCGCCTCACGGTGACCGGAGTCTCCGACGCACGACTCGCTTCCCTGCACCGGCAACGACAGGCCGTCGCCGCCAAGTTCGTTGCCGCATACGACAAGCCGTTCTGGCGCGCATCGGACCTGAGCGGCCTGTCCGAGTGCGAAGGCGTCCTCGGCAGCACCTGGCCGCAGAACGAAGGAATCCTCTCCGCCCTCGTCCCACCGGAACGGTACGGCGTGCTCCTCGGTATGCCCGAAGCGCTGCGGGAGCACGAACTGCTCGGCGACATCGCCCGCCTCTACGGCGATGCAGCGCACAGCCCGCTGAACACCTACGTGCGGATGTGGGGCACCGATCCGTTCACCCAGGGATACGTGACCCAGTGGACCCCCGGCGATGTCATGGCCGTCGGCCCCCTGCACGCAACCCACGAACCGCCCTTCTATGTCTGCGGATCCGACCAGTGGGTGGCGGGCTACATGGAAGGCGCGGTACGCACCGGACGCGCCGCGGCGAAAGAGGCACTCAACCGTGGCTGAGACCCGCACGCACACCGTCCTCAACCACATCGGGGGAGCGGACCTGCCGGCGGCCTCGGGCGCGACAACCGAGCTCGTCGACCCGGCGACCGGCAGGACACACGGCACCGCCCCGCTCTCCGGCCCGCAGGACACCGACGCGGCCTGCGGAGCCGCGGCAGCCGCGTACGAGCTGTGGTCCACGACCACACCGGCCGAACGGGGGCTCGCACTGCTGCGCATCGCCGACGCCATGGAGAGCCACGCGGACGACCTGGTCGCGGCGGAGACCGCGGACACCGGCAAGCCCGCCGACCTGTTCCGCGCCGACGAACTGCCCGCGATCACCGACACCTTGCGCTACTTCGCAGGAGCGGCACGGAATCTGCCCGGTGCCGCCGCGGGCGAGTACACCGAAGGGCGCACCTCGCTCTTGAGGCGCGAACCGGTCGGTGTCTGCGCCCAGATCACGCCGTGGAACTACCCCCTGATGATGGCCGTCTGGAAGATCGCACCGGCGATCGCGGCCGGCAACACGACCGTACTCAAACCCGCCGACACCACCCCGTCCTCGACCGCACTGCTCGCCCGGATCGCCGCCGGGCATCTGCCCGCCGGTGTACTGAACGTGGTGTGCGGCAACCGTGACACCGGACGGGCCCTCGTCGCCCACCCGGCAATCCGGCTGATCGCCGTCACCGGAAGCGTCCGGGCCGGCCAGGAGATCGCGGCCGCGGCTGCCGCGGACCTCAAACGGGTCCATCTGGAACTGGGAGGCAACGCCCCGGTCATCGTCCACGACGACGTCGACGTCGAGACAACCGCCGCGCAGCTTGCCGCTGTTGCGTACTACAACGCGGGCCAGGACTGCACGGCCCCCACCCGCATGCTCGTTGACGCCCGTATCCACGACGCATTCGTGGACGCTTTCACCGCCCACGCCGCAGCCCTGACCCCGGGAGTCGACTTCGGCCCCCTCAACAGCGCCTCCCAACGCGCCGCGGTGAAGGGTCTGCTGGACCGTCTGCCCGGCCACGCAAAGATCGCGACGGGCGGCTGTGAGGTACCGGGGCCCGGCTTCTTCCATCAGGCCACCGTCGTCACCGGCGTCCACCAGAGCGACGAGATCGTCCAGGAGGAAATCTTCGGCCCTGTGGTCACCGTCCAGCCCTTCACCGACGAGTCCGAGGCCCTCCGTCTCGCCAATGACGTGCGCTACGGCCTGGCGGCCGGGGTCTGGACCACGAACCACGAGCGGGCGATGCGGGCGATGAGGGCTCTGCGTACGGGCATCGTCTGGGTCAACACGCACGGCACCACCGTGTCCGAGATGCCGCACGGCGGTGTCAGGCATTCGGGCTACGGCAGCGATCTGTCCCTGGCGGGCCTGTTGGACTACACGCAGGTCAAGCACGTGATGCTGTAGGCCGGGGACAGGGCTTCCGTCCAGGCCGGTGGTGATCGGCGCGCGCCCAGGCTTCGGTCTCACGGGGGCGCGGGTCCTCGCTCAGCTCCCAGGCGGCGCCGATCCGCTGCACGCGGCAACGGCCGGACTCGTGGCGGGGCCAGCCGGGATCGCCGCTTGAGGCGAAGCGGACCCATGCCTGGTGCGTCCGGGCGGCGAGGCCGGCGTGCGGCTCGCTGGTGCCGAGCAGTGCTTGCGGGCCGTGCAGCGAAGGCAGGTCGAGGCGGTCGAATACGAACGGCAGCTCCATGGTGTGGCTCGCGCCGAGCTGTCCGTCGAGCGCGTTGGACCGCCAGGTGAACTCGTAGACGAATGTCGGTGCGTTCGCCGCTGTCGCGTGCGCGTCGGCCATCCGCCGGGTGCCGGTGCCGAAGAGTCCGTCACCGAGCACGGAGGCGCGCAGTTCTGCGGCGGATGCGGTCGGCCGCTGGGTCCGGTAGGCATGGATCAACTCGTCGGGGCGGGGATGGAATCGCGACGCGGTTGCCCGGACATCGGCGTCGGTGCTGCCGGGCAGCACGCCGTTCGGGGCGAGGTAGAGCCTGCCCTCGTCGAGGTTGGCGCCGATGAGCAGATCGACATCCGTCCCGCAGCCGGCGGCTACGGCGGCGGCCGGCTGCTGTTCGAGGACGAGGCTGAACGCGGTGATGCCGCCGAGCGGGTCGTGGTGGGTCGGCGTATGCAGGTCCAGGCCGCTCAGGTGGGGGACGAGGCCGACGAGTCGCTCGTCGGGGATGTCGGCCAGGGCGCGGGCGGTGGGTTCGAGTCCGAGGTACCGCCCGACTTCCGCCGTGACGATCCGCGCCTGCTCGGGGGTGAATGCGGCGGTGCCGCTGCCGCTTTGCATGATCGCCCGGCGGATCAGGCCGTGCGAGGCTGCGTCGGCGAGGACGCCGCCGACGATGATGGCTCCTGCGGACTGGCCGAACAGAGTCACGTTGGCCGGATCGCCGCCGAAGCGGGCGATGTTGTCCTGCAGCCAGCGCAGTGCGGCGATGACGTCGAGCATGCCTCGGTTGTCCGGGGCGCCCGGCAGGTGCAGGAAGCCGGGGATGCCCAGGCGGTAGTTCAGGGTGACGAGGACGACGCCGTCTCGGGCGAAGGCGGTCCCGTCGTACAAAGGGGCGCTCGTTGAGCCGGCGACGAAGCCGCCGCCGTGGACGAACACCATGACGGGCGCCGGGGGCCCCTGCCGGTCCGGTGCCCAGATGTCGGCGGTGAGGTATTCGGCGCCGGGCCGCCAGCCCGGCGCGAAGTAAGGAGACATGTCCAAGGAGCCGAATGCGTCCCGGGCAGGCTGCGGCGCTGTCGGGCCGCGCCGGGCAGCGTCACGGACCTGTGTCCACCGCTGGTGCGGGCGGGGTGCGGCGAATCGCAGGGCACCGACGGGCGCGGCCGCGTACGGCACACCGAAGAAGGCCGTTCCGTGGGTGTTGCGGCGACCGCGTACCGGGCCGGTGGTCGTGGTGACGATGACGGAATCGGTGGGTGCCATCGGGTGTCCTTTCGTGTTGCGCGGCGCTCGGCCGGTCGCCCGCCGCGGCCCTTGGGTGGGCGCGGCAGCGGGCGACCGGTCGGGTTCTGCGGGTTGTGCCGGGGGCTCAGTACCGGGGGAGCGGGGCCCACCGCTTGATGGCGAAGGCGCCCGCGTCATGGGTCACTTCGAGCGCGCTGTGCCCGCTGAAGTGTGCGGGCAGTACGAGCGCGTTGGTGTCGGCGGCCCAGCCGAGCAGCTTGCGACGGGTCGCGCGGGCAGCGGCCGGGTCCTCGCAGAAGCAGCTGTTGTGGTCGGGCTCCATGACCTGCAGCGGTGTGTGCAGCAGGTCACCGGCGAACAAGGCCCGGTCGGAGCCGGAGTTGAGCTTGAGCACGCTGGATCCCGGGGTGTGGCCGGGGGCTGCTTCCAGGTACAGGTTCGCGTCGATGATGTGGCTGCCTTCCCACAACCGCACCTGGCCGGCTGCATGCACGGGGGCGACGCTGTCTTCGAAGACGTTCTCGTTGACGCCACCGGTGATGTTCGGGTTGTTCGCGGGGTTCCAGAACTCGAAGTCGGCCTTGGGCATCAGGTAGGTCGCGTTGGGAAACGTCGGGACCCAGGTGCCGTCGTCCAGGCGGGTGTTCCAGCCGACATGGTCCACGTGCAGGTGGGTGTTCACCACCAGATCGACGTCCTCGGGCCGCACGCCGGCCCGCTGCAGGTTGCCGAGGTAGTCGAGCCGTAGGTGGTCCCACGCCGGGACAGCCGGGCGGGCCTTGTCGTTGCCGATCCCGGTGTCCACGAGGATGGTCCGGCCCTCGCTGCGCAGCAGCCACGTCTGCATCGCGACCTGGACGATGTCGTCGTCGGTGTCGAGGTGGTCGGGTACGAGAACGTTCGCGTGCCGCCGCCACACCTCCTCGGGCGAGCCCGGGAAGAACTGCTGCGGGGTCATGCCGGCGGGGCCGTGCATCTCCTCGATCCGGGTGACGGTGACGTCACCCAGCTTGATCTCGTTCAGGGTCTCATTCATCGTGCGCTCCACGGGGTTGGTCGGTCAGCGGTTGTGCGGGAGACGGGCCAGCAGCAGATGGGGATCGGTGGCCGTGGTGTAGGCGGCGCTGGGCACGTACGCGGTGTCGCGGCGCAGTGCGACCGAGGTCGGGTTCTGCAGACCGTCGGCGGCGGTCAGAACGGTGGACACGGAGCCGTCGCCCCCGATGCGGACGACCGCGTTGGGGGAGTTGAGGGCCGCAAGGATCTCGTCGCCGTTGCCGGTGAAGGCGAAGTCGTCGATGCCTACGAGGTTCGTGGCCCTCGTCTGGACCGGGCCGGACCTGTTGCCCGGCCGTATGGGGATCCGCAGCACGGTGCCCCTGTCGAGATTGGTCACCCACAGCGCACAGTCGTGGATCTTCAGGCCGTTGGCTCCGAGGAAGCCGGCGGGAGCGAGTTCCGCCGCTGAGGACCACGTGGCCGGCTCACCACCGGCGGCGGGGACCGTGAAGATCGTCCCGAGCACCGAGTCGGCGATGTAGAGCACGCCCCTTCGCTCGTCCAGCGCCAGTCCGTTGGGCAGGCCGCCCGCGGGCAGCGCGGCGATGCGGTGCGGGGTGCCGCCCGGGCGAAGTCGCCACAGGCCCGTCAGGTCTTTGGTGCCGCTCGCATAGAGGAAGTACAGCGTCCCGTCATGGGCCCGGGCGATGCCGGTGGTCAGCGCGAAGCCGAGGACGGGGGTGTTCACCCCGCCGTCGGCGGGAGCCGGCAACGTGGCCAGCACCCGCGTCCTGCCCGCGGGGGTGACAGCCGCGACCTGCCGGGCGGCCGCGAAGGTGACGTAGGCCGTGCCGTTGGGCTCCAGCGCGATGTTCTCCGGCATCTGCCCCTGCGTCAGATCGAAATGCGCCGCAATCCGGGTCTTGACCACCGGAGCGGTGCCCGCGGACGCCGGGGCCACGGTGACGGCGGCCAGGGTGACCACAGCGACCGCCGTGGCCGCGCCGGTGATTGTTGCCAGTTTCTTTTTCATGTTCCTTCACGGTTTTTGGGCGTGCGGTATCCACACGCGAAATACGGGTGATCACAGTGAATTGAGCGAATTGATCCCGCGCAGGCAGCACAACGGTCTATGTGCGCCGCGTCGGATTACGTCGGATTACTTTGGATTACTTGGGATTGCTGAAGTGCGCCAGAACGCCGTCCTGGTCGGTCCGCACGCTGTGCATCAGCAGCGTCATGGCGGCCTGGGAGGGCGAACCCGGCTCGGTGGTCGCGACGACGATGTGCTGCCCGATTTCGGTGTGCAGGGTCTGCTGAGTGACTTCCATGCTGCCCACCAGCGGATGCAGCATTTCGTAAACTGCGGCGCCGCCTGCCTTGACCCGGTGATCTGCCCACCAGGAGGCAAATTCGGCGCTCTTGACCGTCAGCTCGCCGATTAGCGCGGCGAGAGCGGGGTCGTCCGGGTGCCGGCCGCATGCGAGGCGCAAAGTGCCCACCACGGCTTTGGCCTTGGCCGGCCAGTCCGCGTACAGGGCGCGGGTGTGGCCGTCCAGGAAGAGCAGGCGAGCCATGTTCGGGCGCTCAGCCGGCCGGTCCGGGCTGCCCGGGTCGAGATGCCCTGCAAACAGGGCGTGACCGGCGCGGTTCCAGGCCAGAACGTCACTGCGCCGGCCGAGCACCACCGTCGGTACGTCTGCCAGCGCGGCCATGAGTTGCACCACGCCCGGCGTCAGCCGTTCCGGCACCGGTCGGCGCACTCGGGCACGGCGGCGTGTGCCGGCGGCCAGGTCGTGCAGGTGCCGGCGCTCGGCCTCGTCGAGCCGCAGGGCCTGGGCGATCGCGTCGAGGACTTCCGGGGAGGCGTTGGACGATTGCCCCTGCTCCAGCCGCGCGTAGTACGAGGCGCTGACTCCGGCCAGGAGGGCCAGTTCCTCGCGCCGCAGACCCGGCACACGGCGCTGGTCTCCGTATGCCACCAGTCCCACGTCCTCGGGCAGCACCTGCGCGCGGCGGGTCCGCAGAAACTCACCAAGCGGTTGTCTTCCGTCCATGTGCTCGAGTATTGGCTCCCCGGCGCGATGCAGCCACACCCTGCCAGGGATACCGCCCTCTACCTGGGCCGGAACCTTGTACTGGCCCCAAGAGCGGGCGGGCTCAGCATGGTTGAGGCTGCTGCCGGATGGGGGCGGCCTCAGTCCCGGGCGACCGGTTCATGTCGGCGGACAAGGCGATCCGCGGCCGCGGGGAAAACCGGTTGCGCTCGCGTGGGGTGCGGACAGAATCAGCGCGTGCAGATCCTGTCGTTCCCCGAAGAAGCCACTCCGTCCGAGTTGCGCATCCAGGTGCGGGAGATCCAGGCGCAGGCGTGGCCGTCCGCGCGTGTCTCGGTGACCCCCGTCGATGCGCCCACCCACGATCCTTTGCTGCGGCCGTTCTCGATGCTGCTGGTGGAGCAGGGCTCGGTGCTGGCCGCGCTGGACATCCTGTCCAAGGAGATCGTCCACGCCGGTCGGCGCTATGCCGCTGGTGGGCTCAGCACCGTGGTGACGAGCCGGGAAGCTCGTGGTCGCGGGTACGGGCGGCGCCTGGTGGCAGCGGCCCGGGAGACGATGGCCACTCAGGGACTGGACCTGGGGGTGTTCACCTGCGACCGCCCCCTTCAGGCGTTCTACGAGAGCGCCGGCTGGCACCTTCTTCCCGGGGCCGTACTCATCGGGGGAACACCGCGGGCTCCCTTCCCCAGCGACCAGCCCGGCTTCGACAAGGTCACCATGGCCGCCTTCTTCTCGGCCGCAGGCAGGCAGGCCCAGACGTCGTTCCACCACAGCCGCATCGAGCTCTATCCGGGAGAGACGGACAAGCTCTGGTGAAGACCGGGAACAGCAGCTTCGCGCCGGTCTGGTCCAGGTCTGGACGGCACGTCCGATGAGCCGGGGAAGGGCAACTCAGGAGGGGGGCCGCAGGAGCCGCCCGCTGATCCAGCCGGTCACCGAGCGCGGGGCGAACCGGGGAGCGTTTGCGAGAAGAGCGTTGCGGAAGCCGGGACGACGGTACCCCGATCGCGGTCGAGCGCGTGCAGCCCGACGGCGACGACGTGGTCGGCGCGGTCGAGCCGGGAGTAGGTGGCGGTGCGGGCGGCCCGGTCGTCGCCCAGCCCGGCGAGGAACGCGGTGTCGACCGGCCCGGGACACAGGGTGAGTACCCGAACCCCGGTACCCCGGGTCTCGACGCGCACCGCCTCGCTGAACGACAGCACAAAGGCCTTCGTCGCCCCGTAGACCGCCTGGTAGGCGCCGGGCTGGAAGGCGATGGTGGAGGCGACATTGACCACTCCGCCGGTACCGCGGTCGAGCATCGCGGGCAGCACCGCGCGGGTCAGCGCGACCAGGGCGGCATTGTTGACGAGTACCTGGTCGTACTCGCGGCCGGGATCGAGCGTGGCGAACCGCCCGTAGCTGCCGTAGCCGGCGTTGTTGACCAGGAGGTGCACGCGGTCGCCGATCTCGCCGACCAGGTGCTGGACGGCGTCGCGGTCGCCCAGGTCGGTCGGTATGACGTCGACCCGTACGGAGTGCGTGCGCTCGATCTCGGCGGCCAGGGCGCGCATCCGGTCCGCCGAGCGGGCGACGAGGATGAGGTTGGCGCCGCGGCCGGCCAACTGCCGGGCGAACTCGGCGCCCAGCCCGCTGCTCGCGCCCGTGACCAGCGCCGTCTGGTCGGCATGGGGGAAGAGTGCCATGTCGGGGACTCCGTTCGGGGCGGTCGGCTCCGTCACTTTCGGCTACATAGTGGCCTGGTTCGGGGTGGCGTGGAGGGAGCCGAGCAGGTTGAGGGCCTGGGCGCTGGGGCTGCCGGATTCGGCCTGGTAGATGACCAGTTGCTGGCCCGGGGCGTCGCGTACGTCGAAGGCCTGGTAGGTGAGGGTCAGGGGGCCGACGTCCGGGTGGAGGAGGTGCTTGGCGTCCTGGGTCTTGCCACGCACGGCGTGGGTGTTCCACAGGGCGGCGAAGTCCGCGCTGTGCTCGGTGAGGGCGCGGACAAGTTCGCGCAGCCGCGGGTTGTCCGGGTCGAGGCCGGCCGCCTGGCGCAGGTGGCCCACGGTGGCCTGCGCCGTGTAGCTCCACCGGGTGTAGAACTGTCGGCCTGCCGGGTCGAGGAAGGCCATGCGGGCCAGATTGTCCGCCTGCTCGAAGGGTGAGTGCAGGGCCTCGGCCAGGGCATTGGTCGCCAGGACGTCCAAGGTCCGGTTGATGACGAACGCCGGGGCGCCCGGGTAGCCGTCCATCAACTGGCGAAGGGCGGGACTCACCCGGTCCGTGGTGTGCGTGAACTGGTTACTCGGCGCTGTCCCGGCCAACTGGTGCAGGTGCGCGTGTGCGTCGGGGCCCAGTTGCAGGGCGCGGCCGAGCGCGTCGAGTACCTGGGCCGAGGGGTGGCGTTCACGCCCCTGTTCCAGTCGGGTGTAGTAATCCGCGTTCACCCCGGCCAGGACGGCGACCTCCTCACGGCGCAGCCCGGCGACTCTGCGCACGCCGTAGCTCGCCATGCCGACGTCCTGCGGCCGCACGGCTGCCCTGCATGCGCGTAGGAACTCTCCCAAGTGGTTGTCGGTCATGTCCTCAGGCTAGGCCGCGGGGGCGGTGTGCTGCCTGGGTGCGGTGCACCCCGGCAGCACACGTCCTGGTCGGCGGTCTTCGTCCTGTCCAGACTCGGGCGGGCAGGACAGATCCGCACCCATGGACGAGGAGAGTCCGTCATGACAGGGAACACGGTGGAGGGCAAGGCCGGCGTGGTCGGCATGTGGGTGACCGCGGACGGTCACATCCGCCAGGAGTTGCGGGCGGACGGCCGGTACGACGAGGCCCGCGGTAACCGGCGCAGCGCGTACACGGGCCGCTACACGGTGACCGGCTGCCACCTCGATTACGTCGACGACTCCGGGTTCACCGCGACGGGCGACATCCGCGACGGCGTGCTCTACCACGAGCACCTCGTGCTCTACCGAGAGGAAAAGCAGGCATGACAGACACAGCCAAGGTCGTGGCGGTCACCGGAGCGAGCAGCGGGATCGGAGAGGCGACCGCCCGCCGGCTTGCCACCGACGGCCACCGTCTGCTCCTTGGAGCGCGGCGCACCGATCGTCTCGAGGCGCTTGCCAGGGAGATCACCAACGCGGGCGGCACTGCGGCGTTCCAGCGGCTGGATGTCACGGATGCCGCCGATGTTCGGGCCTTCGTGTCCGCCGCCTGCGAGCGCTACGGCCGAGTGGACGCTGTGGTCAACAACGCGGGAGTGATGCCGCTCTCGCCGCTGGAAGCGGTGAAAACCGACGAGTGGGACCGGATGATCGACGTGAACGTGCGGGGAGTCCTGCACGGTATCGCCGCTGCCCTGCCCACGATGCGCGCTCAGGGCGGCGGGCACTTCGTGAACGTCGCCTCCGTCGGCGCGTATGAGGTCGTTCCCACCGCCGCCGTCTACTGCGCCACCAAATTCGCCGTCCGCGCGATCTCCGAAGGACTGCGCCAGGAGTCCACCGGGAACATCCGGGTCACCCTCGTATCCCCGGGCGTGACCGAGTCCGAACTCGCCGACAGCATCTCCGACCCTGCTGCCAGGGAGGCCATGAAGGCCTACCGCGCTGTGGCACTGCCCGCCTCCGCCATTGCAGACGCCATTGCCTACGCCCTTTCCCAGCCTTCGCACGTCGACGTCAACGAAATCGTCGTCCGTCCCGCCGCCAGCGCCCAATGACCTGCGGAGCACCACAGGTCGAGCGGGGGCAGAACGCATCACGCCCCTGATGCGGCGGTGCGAGAGGTGGCTCAGTTGTTGATGGCCCAACCGCGGAGCCCGCGGGCGATACGAGCCACGCCGAGTCGGCCCGTCCGCACACAGCAACGCTTGGGTCAGCTCGAACAGTTCGTCACGCCGGGCGGTCAGACACGCCTAGAAGTCGCTCCGGAAGTGTCACACCACAGCGCCCGGCTCCCGCTGGGCGTTGTGGTGCAGCAGGGTGAGACGCTGCGGGCGTTCAGGCGTGGACCAGCTCCAGCGCCTTCTTCAGGTTGTGCTCGGCGATGCCCGCCATGAACGCCCGGTCGGGGAACTCCCCGTCGAGCAGCCGCAGTGGACCCGCCGTCAGCGACAGACGCTGCGCCAGCATGTAGAGCGCGAGCCGGTCCTCGTCCAGTCCGTCCAGCTCCAGCGGCCGGTAGGCGTCGTGCAGGCGGATCCGCAGAAAGACGTGCTCCCACTCGACGTCGAAGTACATCAAGCCCTCGATGTCGATCGCCACGGGGTTCCCGCCCGCGTCCACCAGCACGTGGTCGGGCCCCAGTTCGCCGTGCACGACCGCGTACTCCGCGCGTGGCCGCACCGCCGCCGCCAGACCCAGCAGCCGTTCCTCCAGCCGGTCGCGGGCTCCCGCGATCCGCGGATCACGCGACGCCGCCTCGGCGAGGTCCCGCAGCGCACGGTCCAGGACGATCCCCTCGCACGACGTCCCGAGCGACGTACCTCCCCCGTCGACCACGGCCACCTTGCCGTACGTGGACGCCCGATGACGCCGCATCGCCTCAAGCGCCTCACCGAGCCGGGCCATGACTGGGGCAGCCGCTTTCGGGTCGCGCGCGAGCAGGTTCTCCAGGTTCTCGCCCGCGAGGTCCTCGACGATCGCGAGGTCGGCCGGACAGTGGGTGCCGTTGCGGTCGACGAGACGGATCGCGGGGACGCGGACGCCGAGTGCGTCCAGCCGTGCGTGCGCGGCCTCGAACAGGTCGAGCCCGAGGCCGGGCGCGAACGGGTCGCTGAGGTCGTCGTCCCCTTCGGCCGCCGGCCAGTAGTTCTCGGTGTGGTCCCACAGGTAGGCGATCGCAGTCGTCGCGTCGTCCATCACCAGGCGGTATACGCCCTTCTTACTACCGCCCGCGACCCGCTCAACCGTCTGCAGCCGCCGCCCGCCGCCGAGCGCGGCCCGCGCCGCACCCGCCAACTGCTCACGCGTCTCTGCCCTGAGTGCCACGTTCCGAACCGCCCCTCCGTCACGACAACAACCTGCGCACCCTACGGGGATTATCGACGTGGGCCCGCGGCCCAGAACTCATCACCAACGCATCCCGTTCCGGGCTTCCGGGCGGGTGCCTCTTCGGTGATCGCCGGACAGCTCGCGCCAGCGGGTCCATACTCGAAGACGCGCGACGACACAGACGTTGATTTGCGGAATTCGTGGAGTCACGGCGGGGCAACGACTCAGCGGGGGGGCTGACGCACACTCATGACGACTCCGACACCGTCCATCAGAGCCATGTCCGGAAGCCCGTGGAAGCGCAGTGGCGAGCATCGTCGACTTGCAAGGGCACTGGCCAGGGAGGCGGTGACCGAGGTGGCCGCCGGGGAGCTGCCGCTTTTCGAGCAGCGCGCCCGGAGCCACTTCCGCCCCCGGCTGTGGAGCCGTCGGCCCTTGTCCGTGGACGTCTTCGGGCTGGCGGCCGAGGTGGTGACCCCCGCGGCGCTGTCGGCGGCGGCCGGGGTGATCGGGGTGATGTCGGCCGAGTTGGTGAGCCGGTTGGCCTCGCGCATCGTCGGCCGTGTGTCGCGCCGTTGGCGGTGGTCCGAAGCCGAGCCCACCGGACCGGCGGATGCCGCGCCCGCGCCGACCGCCGCGGAGCTGGCCCGCTGGCGTACGGCCGCGCTGTCGGGTGCCCTGCGCCACGTGTCCGACCAACGGGCCCAGCAGGTCGCCGACTCCGTGCTGGCGGAACTCGTACGGATGCTGGCGGCGGACGCGGCACCGGAGCATTCCTCGTCGCCACCCACCGTGCTCCAGTCTTCCGGGGCCACGGGGGCAGGCGGCCCGAATGCCGACGACGCGGACCGGCACGAGGACCGGCACGCGGACGGAGCCCGGGGGAACCCGAGCGGAGACACCGAGCGCACGGCCGGGCACGGAGACGGAGACCGTCCAGCGGCGACCAGGCCTTAGCGTGGTCGTACGGGCTCTCCTCTTCTGTGTCGCGCTGATGACGGCGGCCATGACGATCGCCTTCCCGGCCACCACCAGCCGGCACGAAAAGGCCGCGAACGCTTACAGCCTGTGCTGGCCGGGGGCGGTCAGGCAGTTCCAGCTGTCCCTGCCGATGACCTCTGTGGAAGCCCAGATCCTCGCTCAGGCGCCGATCTGGCCGCCGCAACCGGTGCCGGATGAGTACGCGCCCGCCCTGAAGCGGTACCTCCAGGAGCACTGCCCACCGCCGCCGGTGAACCGGAGCGAGTCGCGCGCCGCGCTCGCGCTGGGGGTACTGGCAGGAGGCGGCTTCGTCCTGTACTGGCTCAGCCCCTATCAGCAGATCCTCTTCCGTGGTCTGCGCCGCCTGCACCCCACTCCGCGCTCCGGAACACCCCGCGGTTACCGGCCGGACCTGGCAGACGCTGTGTACCGGCAGGCGGACGACGCCGGAGTGACCGTCCATGGAGTGTGGCTGAACGCCTCCGACTACACCAAGAACGCAGTTGCTTTCGGGCACTGGCGGCGCCGGCACATCGAGCTCGCGAGCGGCATGGAAAAGCTGTTGGACGAGGATCCCGGCACCTTCGAGGTCGTCATCCGCCATGAACTCGGCCACATCAGCAACCGGGACCTTGACGTCACCCATGGCGTCACAGCGCTGTGGGGGGCCTTCACCGTCCTGCTCGCCATTTCCTTCTGCTTTGCCGTGTCAGGGGACGCCGGCGATGGTGAGTACCTGTTTCAGCTCACCTTCCATCTCTGCCTGCTGGCCTACACGCTCTACGCGGCCCGCAACACCTTCCTCCAGTCGCGGGAACTGCACGCCGACGCGTTCGCCGTGAGTGGTCCCCCCGGATCGGGCACGGGGGAGGAGCGCCGACAGAAGCTGGACGAGTTCTTCGTGGGCCTGGCCGCGCAGCGGTCGCACACCGCCGGGGCGATCCGCGCCGCCGTCGGCAACACGGCTCCTGCGGCACCGGATCCGGCGGAGGACGCCGGCACCAGCTGGCCGTTCGCCACCCATCCCGCCCTCCAGCGCCGCAGGACGGCTCTGCGGAACCCTGCCTTGGCAGGCGAACTCAGCGCATGGGAAGCCGGGTTGACCGGCTGCGTCGCCATGTTCGCCATCAACCTGCTGCTGGGGGGCAGTTTCGAGGTCATGTTGATCGGGGTGCGGCTGGGCTTCCTGGAGCTCGACACGCTCCGCCCTGTCTACGCCTGGCTCGCGATCCCCTTGCTCATCCCGGCCGGAGCCGTACTGGGCCTCGGCATCCGGCACACAGTTGTCGCGTGGGGTGGCGTACGCGGCGGCTGGAGGCTGGCGGGGCGGCTGGCGTTCCTTGCCGGTGGCCTGTGGTGGGGGCTGTGCGCCGGATACGTGCTCCTTCCGACGCAGGAGTTCAGTGCCGGCTGGTCCGCGCAGCTCGACACGATGTGGTGGCACGAGGTCACCGGCGGACCCGGGCTCGGCCTCGCACTGACGGCGGCACTGTCGATCCTGGCCCTCTCATTGTTCGCTCTGGTCTGCGACACCGTGTGCCGACCACGGGCGGCGTCCTTGTGCGTCGGCGCGTACGGCGTGCTCACCGCCGTTGCATGGTTCCCGTCGGCCCTTCCCGGCGGGACCGCCCCGTACCTCCACGCCGTGGTGGCCGGTGCCGCACTGCTGAGCGCCACGGCGCTGCCGTTCCTGCGCCGTCGGCCAGGACGGCCCGCTCCCGCGCCGCTCTCCCTTGAGGGGCCGGTGACACGGACCGAGGCTCCGGACGCGACGAGGCCGCAGCGCCTGCTGGCCCATGTCGTCACGGTCGTGGCGGCGGCCGGGGCGATCGTTGTCGCGGACAGCCGCCTCGTGGACATTCCCGATTCGCGGCTCACGCTCGTGGCCTCGATGGGGCTTGTCAGCTACGTCACCGCCCTCGCCGGAGCGGCCGCCGCCCAGCACGACGCCGAATTCCGGCGAAGGGCCCGATTCGCCACCGTCTGCCTGGCCGTCGGTGCCGCCGCGGCCGTCATGGAGTGTCTGACGAACGCCTCTCTTGGCCTCTTGCCGGCCCTGCTATTTCTTGGGTTGGCAGCCGCTGTGCTGGTGGCGGGCCGGATCTCGGCGGCCTCCTTCTCTGCCGTCAGCCACCGCAGGAGCGCGCACTCTTCGGGGGCGTCGCGCGTCAGGCGCTCCCTTGACGACAGGGCTTCACGCTAGTCGCGGAGTAGCGCCTCATCCGGCTGGGCGCCCTCCGCGCGCGCCCCGGCCACCGGCTGAAGAGCAGTTCCTGACTGCTTGCGAGTGAACCATGGAGTCCCGCACTCGCGTCGAAACCATCCAATCGATCAGGCCCGTTACGGTTGGCTCCCATGCTGCTGAGCTGTGCCTTTGTGAATCTCAAGCCTGGAGTCGGCAAGACGACCAGTGCCGTATGGCTGGCCCACGCGCTTCACGAGTCGGGCTACTCGCCGCTTCTGGTCGACGGCGACCCAGCCGCCTCCGCACTGCGCTGGAGCGAGTTGGCCGACGGCTTTCCGTTTCCCGTCATCGCCTTGCCGGTGGGTGACGTTCACCGCCGGGTGAACGACTTCCTGGGCAATCGGCAGGCTGTGGTGCTCGATGCGCCGCAGTTGGAGGACCATCCGCGTATCGCCCGCAGCATCATGAGGTACGCGAGTGAGTGGATCGTCCCGGTGACTCCCGCTCCCATCGAACTGGACCGCATGGCACCCATCCGCTCCGAGATGGACGACGTCCAGTCCCTGCGCGCCGAGCCGGGTCGCACTGCGGTCCTCCTGAACCGCACCAACCGTCCCGACGCCACACGCACCGGCCCCGACGCCGATGCTCGTGAGGCGCTCACCGAGTTGGGGTTCGTGGTCCTGGACACCCAGATTGCGCGGCTCGAGTTGTACGCCCAGTCGTTCGGAAGTCCGGTGCGGGCCAAGGGGTCGGCGTACATGGACCTTGCCGATGAACTCATCAAGCGTCAGGGAGAGGCATGAAGGAGCGCAAGGACAGGTACCGCGCGGCACTGCAGCGCGGAGGGGACATCGCTGCCCGGTCCTCCAAAATCATCACGCTGAACAGCAGATACATCCGGATGACCATCGAAGTGGACCCGGACCTGCCGCGCGACCTGACGCGATGGGCCAGTCTGCCGGTCTCAGCGCTGGTGCTCGCCGGCACGACCGTCCTGCGCACCTTGGCCGACACCGCCGCGGCCGTGCCCCGATCCGTGGGCGGCGCCGGACAAACGGGGCCGACACCCTGACCTCATGGACGATTTCCTCGCCCGGCGCACGTTCTCTGAAGCTTTTCGCGGGTGCCAGTGGGGTCATTGGCGGCTGACCGTACGGGTCACGCCCGTGACGATCGTCGTCGCCAGGATCCAGCCAGTGATGATCAGGGCGTACGACAGCCACTGGTGCCACCCGTCAGGGGCGAACGCCGGCTCCTGGCCGAAGTTGATGATCGGCAGGAGCAGGTCGAGGGTGTAGAAGACGGGGTTGAAGTCAGGGGCCTCGTCCGCCTTGATGGGCCGTGGGTGGTCCAGCCCGTACGCGATCGATCCGATGGCCACGAGGGACAGCAGCCAGACGGCCGCGCGCAACGGGCGGAAGCCGTAGCCGACGGTGGCGTCCTGGATGTACCCCCACAGCCGCCCGTACCAGGTGAGCGTGGTGCGTCGGCGGCGCTGCTTGGCGAGTTGGACGAGCCGGGCCGCGTCGTCGTCACCGACGTGGCGGTAGGCCGCCGTCAGCTGCTCATAGCCGTACGGCTCGAACCGGTCGCCGTCCCGCTCCAGCATCGGAAGGCGGCGTTCGGCGGGCTCGTGCGGGGTGAGTACGGTGTACGTGAGATTGCTGAGATGCATCTGGTCCGGCAGCATCTCCGGTTCAAGAATCAGGATCTCTATTTGAGAGCGCCGCAGATTCAGGGCGCCCTCGATGCGATCGCCGCTGCGCAGCCAGAGTTCACCGATGACACAGCTGCTCGCACGCAGTGCCGTGTCGCCCGGATGCGACAGGTGGGCGTGGAGCAGGTCGAGGCGGCCCGATATGCGCGAACCTCGGAGCTCGACCCGGCCCTGCGCTCGCACGCACCGCGCCCGAACATGGGCTCCCACGTTGAGGTTCTGCGCGTCCAGCGCGGTGCCATCGGGCTTGTTGAACTCGGCGTCCTGAACGTTGATCCGCCCGGCGACGGAGGCGCCAGTGAGCCGTACCTGTCCGTGGGCGCGCATCTCTGGAGCCCACAAGTCGTCCCCGATCGTGGCCTGGTTGAGCTGCAGCACCGGCTCGGAGTCGTCCAGCGCCGTGAACTCCGCGCGCTCCATGAACAGCGCCCCGGAGATCTGCGCCCCGCCCAGCCGCACCGGCCCCCGCATACGGCAGTCCGTCATCCGCAGCACCCCCTCGACCCGCAAGGTCGCCGAGGTCAGGCCCGGCAGAACGGACTTGCTCAGATTGAGCTGGCGCAGATGGGCACCGTACAGGTCGGGAACGCCATCGAATTGACAGTGGCTCAGCCGGATGGCGGCGTCGATCGTGGCGTACTTCAGGTCCAGTACGCCGGTGATCCGCGCCCCCGTGATCTTGAGCGCGGCGATCTCCCCCTCCTCCTGAGGAGCCTTGAGCAGCAGCGCCCGCAGCACATTTGCCCGTACGGTCCGTTCGGCTCCCCACGTGTTGCCGAGCGCCGGATCCTCGTTCTCGGCGGCGCGGAAGTCCACGGACTCACCTCGCGGAAAGGCCCGCCATACACGCATCTCGGCCGGCGTCAGATCGTTGGTCTCGCTCACGCCGGGACTCTGACGTGCTGTGTTCGAGGTGTCAACTGCCGTACGGGGCACGCCATGCTGTCCGACATTTTCCCACTCCGCCCCGCCCCTGCCCTTGCCCTTGCCGAGGCCGGCTCCTACCTCATCGACTCCGAGCCACTGTTTGCGGGCCGGGAGGCGGGTCGAGTAGCGGTCGGCCGCGCGAAGAGGCCCAGCGCCGGCCCAGCGCAGCCGGTGGCCGCGGCGCCACCGGCGGCGTCCGGACTCGCCTGCGAGAAGACGCGGTCAGGCGGGCTGCCACAACTCGATCCGATTGCCCTCAGGATCGGTGACCCAGCCGAATCGACCGACGCCCTCCATGTCCTGCGTTTCTTTGGCCACGTCCGCTCCCTTGGCGCGCAATTGCGCGAGCATCGCATCCAGGTCGCGGACCCGGAAGTTGAGCATGGTCTGCTGGGCGCGGGACCCGAAGTAGTCGGTCTCGGACTCGAACGTCGCGAACACCGTCGGCCCGGCTCCCTGACGCCACAGGCCGTTCTCATCGGCGTCCAGGCCCAGGCAATCGCGATACCACGAGCTCAGAGCCGCCGGGTCGGCGGCCCGCATGAAGTATCCACCGATTCCAAGCACACGTTCCATGCCGCTATCTTGCCAGCACGGCGATCGGGCGGGCCGGCACCACAGCATCGCCCACTTCACCCCCAGTCTCAGCACCAAGCCGCGACGAGGCACTCGCCGGGGGCGGAAGCCACCAAGTCCGTCAGGCCGGCGCCAGGCCGATGACTTTTTATCCGCCCCAGCGTCCTACTGATGACGGAATCCGCAGAACGGAGACACCCCATGCACGCGGCTCTTGTGACATTGACGATTGACCCGGACCATGCCCCGGCTGCAGCCGCTGCGCTGATGAACGACATCCTGCCAAGGGTCCGCTCGGCTCCCGGCTTCATCACCGGATACTGGCTGGAGCCTGCCGACGGCCGCGGACTTTCGATCGTCCTGTTCGAGAACGAGGAGCAAGCCCGCGAATCGACCCCACCGGCAGACGACTGGACAGCTCCCGGCGTCACCATCAACGGTGTTGAGATCCGGCGGGTAGCCGCCACGGCCCCATGACACGCAGACCGCCCAGCATCGGTCGAATGCCAAGCGTACGTCCGGCGGTCCGGACGTCACCGCAGCTCAGAGGGGATGCGGATGACTATCGTCCGTCGACGTGCGGCGGGTGAAGATCCCTAGGCCGAACGCCGTGGCCGCATCGGCATGGGTGCCTGCGATCATCGTGCCGCAGTCCTACGCTGTGTCGCAGGAGCGTTCTCTATGTCGGTATCGCTGGGTGAAGACGATCTTTTCGTTGGCCGGGGTGCCGAACTGTCCAGGCTTGAAGACTGCGCCAGGCAGGTGCGCGCGGCGCGGCCGTGGGTGGTTCTGGTCGAGGGTCCGCCGGGGGCCGGGAAAACGGCATTGCTCCGGCATTGGCTCTCGCGTGAGGATCGCGAGGACGTCACACTGCTCCGGGCATATGGAGACGCGGCAGAGGCCGACTCGTCCTTTGGGCTGGTGGGACAGCTGATCGCTCGGGTGAGCGGGGAGCAATTGCATGGGTTTCCGCTGTTGCGGGACGGCATTCCACCTGCTTCCGCCTCATCCACTCAGGTCGCTGGGCAGCTACTGCGACTTTTCGACGACTTGCAGGCGGGCGGCCCGGTGGCAGTGGTCATCGAGGACGCGCAATGGGCGGACAACGCCTCCCTGCAAGTGGTGAAGTTCGTATTGCGGCGGCTGGAGGCCGACCATGTCCTGACGGTGATCACTGGCCGAACCCCCTTGCCGGATGAGATCCGGAAGCTGGCCCTGGACCGGGAATGGGGCTGTGAACTGGCTCTCCGCGGGCTGGACGAGAACGCAGTGGCCGAGTTCGTGCACCGCGCCACCGGAGAGCAGCCCCGCCGGCCCGTGGTCCAGCGGCTGCTGCAATACACCGACGGCAACGCGTTGTATCTGCGCACACGCCATGTGGGCAGGTCGAGCACGCCATCTGATCGCCCGTCGCTTGTCCCCGTGGCTACCGGCTGACGCGCTGGGTCGGCGACAAGATCACCGAGGCGTCAGTCATCGACCCCGTCGTGAACCAAGCCTTCATGGACGTCGTACACATGCGCAAGCCCCCGAAAGCGCTGAGCCACCCGAGCGTCCTCCTTGCTTCGGCACTCGCGCTGTCATCATCCCGGGCCCTGAAGAGCACCCCCTCCGAGGCCCACCAGACAGTGTGGGATGCCGACGTCCAGGCCAAGACCGGCAGTGAGGCAGGGAACCGAGGCGCGAGTCACGTCCTTTCGTTCTGGAGCAAGCCGAACTTCAGCGGGACGTTGCATAGCGCCGGGATTGCTGCGGAAGATCCCGTCGACCTGCCGTTCCCCGCCAAGTCGGCGAGGAACAACACCCGCGACGAGTACTACATCCTGCACAAATACGGATCCGGCGCCGACATCGGGGGCAGCGAACACATAGCCAGGCTTGCACCCGGAGAGACGTGGAGCAGTGAGGATGGGACCCGGGTGGGCATGTACGAGCTCCACCCGGTCGACCCAGTCGACTGATCTCGGCAAACGAGGGCGCTACGCACTGCGGAAGGCGCAGCAGCCTTTGTGTCGCTCGACCTGACACACGGGAGCGGCGTGCGCCACGGCTGAGGCCATGTGTGCGGCCGGGAGTTGGGGCATGCTCGCGGGCGAGCCCCGACAACCGTTGTTGCCCGGACTGCCGTGGTCCGGGCAACGGTTGTAGCTACCACCCCGCTGAGCGGCTCTGGCCACGAAAGCCAGGAAGTCGCCCGCTCTCCTTGCATGGCGTCAGAACGCGTCCTGCCCACTGCGGTACGGGGATGAGGGGATCACTGGGACTGGTTCGACGGGGAGTGGTTGTCGGGGCCGAGGTGGACTGGCAACGCGCTGAAGCCCTGGAGGGAGATGGAAGCCAAGCGGTCGGGTTCGCTGGCGAGTGTGAGGTTGGGGTATCGGGCAAACAGGGAGCTCAGGGCAACCTCGGTCTCCAGCTTTGCCAAGCGTGAGCCGAGGCAGAAGTGCGCGCCGTGGGCGAAGGCGATGTGGTCGCGGCGCGTGGGGCGGGTGACGTCGAACGCTTCGGGGTTCTCGTGCCGACTCGGATCCAGGCCGGCGGCAAACAGGCTGGCGGCGACGGGATCACCCTTGGCGATCCGGACTCCCGCGATGTCGATGTCCTCGGTGGCGTACCTCAGGACGGCGTGCCGGACGGGAGCCCAGCGTCGGAGCCCCTCTTCAACCGCGTCGGCCCAGGTAGGGGCGCCCTCGCCGCCGTCGCGGACCGCAGCGAGCATCTTCGGGTGTTGCAGCAGCGCACGCGCCGTGTTGGTGATCGCGTTGATCGCCGTCTCGTGTCCCGAGATGAGGATCAGGAAGAGGGTTTCGACCAGCTCCTGATCGTTGAGCCTGTCGCCGTGGTCGCGTGCCTGAATCAGCTCGGTCGTGAGGTCGTCCTGAGGATTCGCGCGTTTGATCTCGATCAGCGCCGTCAAGGAGCCGTAGATGTTCGCCATGGCTACCCGGATGTCGGCTCCATCGGAGGCCGCATCCTGAGGTATCACCAAGCGGTCGAAGTGATGACGCAGCTCGGAAACCGCGGAGTCGGGGACGCCGAGGAGCTCGCAGATGACGCGGACGGGAAGCGGGTAGGCGAACAGCTCGCGCAGGTCGACAGGCTCGCCCGGGCCTGCGGAGGGCAGAGCGTCCAGCAGTTCGTCGGCGATCTCGGCTACGCGAGGGCGGAGGGCTTCGACGGGTGCGCGGTTGAAGGCGGAGCTCACCAGCTTTCTCAGCCGCCGGTGATTGTCGCCGCCTGCGTGAAGCATCGCGGCTCCCCGTACAAGGGCGATCAGCTCCCAGTCGTCGGGTATCTGCCCGTCCCTCAGGGCGGGCCAATGCTCGGGGTCCTTGGTCAGGGCGGGGTGCCCGAGGACTTCCTGGGCGGTGGCGTGGTCCGTGGCTGTCCATGCTGCGACACCCCCCGGTAGCTCAACCGGGACCAGAGAGCCCATTGCGTGGAGCTGGCGGGCTTCCTCAGTCGGGTCGGCTTGCGGGTCGAGCGGGAAACGCGGGCGGTGGGTCAGCACGGACACTCCATCAGTGAGGGGCAGAACTCGATCAGCGCGTGACTCGTGGGGCGAGCTTCGAGTCAGAGTCTGCCAACTAGCCATCTGGCTAAACAACTTGCACGCGGTGGTGCGTCCGATCCAGGGTCCGGCTCCATAGGCTCATCGGCTCCGACTGGGCCAACTGCCCCTGCCCCCGTGGTCCCGATCCACGGCTGGACGCCGTCAGGAACGGGACGGCAGCCCGACTCGATCCGGGCGGGCGATGTGCAGACGCGGCGTCCCAAGCTGCGGCGTGCCTACGAAGCAGGCCCCCTTGGAACCTGCGCATTGGCGAGATTCAAGTGAACAGCAGCGCTCGCCCAATTCGGGATCCACGCTCAGGCGAGTTGACCAGTGTGCATAAGGTGACTGAGGAGCACCATGGTTGTCAGCCGCTCGCACTGACGCATGTCACGTTCGTCTTTGCCACTGCCCCTCAAGCCGTTCCGAGGGCCGCATTGCAGCAGCGCCCGAACGTTGACTGATGTGAGCCTGTCGAGAAGTGCGAGCGATCCGGCCCCCGCAGCAATGTGCTTGCGCCCTCCTCCACTTACGGGGACGGCACGGGTAAGCGCGAGCCGCGGTCAGCGTTGCCGAGGTGTACCGCGCCCACGAAGCATGATCCAGCCCGAGCCGCCGTGCGGCGGCGCGATGCGACTCGGGAGGCGTAGTACGACCAGCGGCACGATGACCTTCTGAATGACCCAGCGGGCAGCAGCAGCGACGCCGGCGATGATGGCAACGGGGATTGGCGAAAGTAGCGAGCCGCAGTCTCTCCAAGGTCTCGCGTGGACGAACAGGCAGGGGCGTCAGCGTCGCGAGAGCAACGACCTCCACCAAGGCCTCGCCGCCGGGTGAGTGGAAGACGGCTTCTCGGGCGGAGACACCGCAGCCTCGGGCAGCGGTTGGGCTGCACCCGTGGCCGGCGCCGCACCCGTGGTCTTGGACCGCGTTGGAGTGAAGACCACGGGCAAGGCGGACGGGCGGCGGGCCAGCCAGTCCGATGTGGTCCCCACCTCATGCTCAGGAACGGCCAGGCGCATGTCCGGCAAGAGGGCCATCAGCTCGTCGACGCCCGTGTCCGCGATGGCACGGCCGATGTCGCCGCCAGGGCATTCGTGCGGTCCAGCGCTCAGCGCGAGGTGCGAGCGGTTGCCGTGCATCGGGAGGCTAAGATCCGGCCGGATCTCGGGGTCGACGTTGGCTGCGGCTATGCCGAGGAGAAGCATGTCGCCTGCCTTGATGTGTTGTCCGCCAAGCACCGTGTCGCCCGTGGCCCACCGGCCCGGAATGACGGCGGTACCAGGGCTGTCCCACATCACTTGCTCCAGCGCGTCCGGCAGGGTCATCTGGCCCCCAGAGAGGCTTCCGCGGAAGCGGCGGTCGGTCAACAGCAGCCGTAGCGTGTGGGCGATGAGATTGACGGTGTTCGAATGTGCGGCGACGAGTACCAGACGGAGGTGCTCCACTATCTCCGTATCGCCGAGGTTGGACTCGTGAGAGATGAGCCGTGAGACAAGGTCGTTGCCCGGCGCCGTCTTCTTACGCTGGACCAGGTCATGGAGGACCTCGGTCACGGTCTGGTTGCTGGCTGCCGCAGTCTCGCTGCCTCTCATCAGATCGAGCGTGGGCTCGACCAGAGCAGGGCCCTCGTCCGGAGCCATGCCGATCAGTCGGCTCACGACCAGCATGGGAAGCTGCTCGGCGTAGTCGCGGACCAGATCGGCTTTTCCTGAGGCCGCGAATTGCTGGACGAGCTGGTGGGTGTAGCGGGTGACGTATCGCCGCATGCCATGGCGATTGAACTGCGCCAGGCCGTCGACGACCGCGCCGCGCAGGCGGGCATGCTCATCTCCGTCGGCGAAGACACACAGCGGCTGCCAGGCCACCATGGGCATGAGCGGCGAGTCCGCCGGCACCCTGCCCTCCTGGAAGGCGCTCCACTTGCGCGGGTCGCGGGAGTAGAGGCTCGGAGTGCGCATGGCATCCAGGTTCTCCCGGTATCCGAGCACCAGCCAGGCCGGAAGGTCGCCGTGCAGCAGGACAGGCGCCACGGGCCCGTACTGCTCGCGCAGCTCCTCGTACAGCCGGGCCGGGTCGTCGGCTTCGGGCAGTCGCACAAGTCCGTCTGTTCTCATGCCGTGCGCCGGGCAGCCGGGCGGCGGTACGAGGTCTGCGGCGGATATGGGCGGTTGGGTGGACACGAAGCCTCCGGAGGTGGGGAGCGACTCCGGTCACGAAGGGCCGACCGGGGGCGCTCATGATTGTTTGTGTTGGTCGCGGATCAGGCCGCGGGCCCCGTTGCTCGTATCAACCAAGATCGGGAGCCGGGGGCAGCATATCCACAACCCTCACGACCCGACGGAACGTCAACGAGCTTCAGCCGCAACCGCGTTGACGGCCAGAAACCGGCAGCTGCTTCGCGACGAGGGGACGGCTACGCCACTGGCTGATCCGCGAACCTGAGTCCGAACAGGACGCCCTGCTCGAACGCTGCGCTCACGACCTCCGGCTTGGGCTCGCGGGAGATGAAGGTTGCCCGGTTGAGTGCGGTCGCCTGGTAGCCCTGATGAGCTTCAGTGATGACGTGGGCATGGACCACCCTCCCGACACGAGGGTCCCAGAAGAGCCGCGCCGAGGGGTTGATCGCGATGTCGCCGTTTTCCGCGATCCAGCTAGGTGCCCGTCGATAGGCCCGGCGTAGGGCGGGACGTTCATTGATCTCCTGCTCGATCGCCTGGAGGCGAGGCTCCTCCGGCCGTTGCTGCAAGGTAGCCGAGAAGTGAGCGAGTGCAGGCATCAGCCAGTGGTCACGGAAGGCCATGACGTCGCCGGCGCCCAACAGCATGGCTGCGTCGGGGTGGAAGAAGATGAACCGTTGAGTGTTACGGGTGGGATGGGCTGTCACATGGCGCCGCACTCCTCCAAATACTTCGCGGAACGCCCGGTTCGTGATCACTACGTCCCAGTAGTCGGTGTAGACGACGGACGGGTGCTCCAACCCGTCAATCATGGACTGGTACAGAGCCAACTCCGGAGTGCGGAGCAGTTCGCCCACCGGCGGGGCGGGCGGCAACTGGCCAGTCAGGATATAGAGGTTGGCGCGATTCTCCGGACTCATCCCCAGCGCCTCGACCAGCCGGGCTACTTCGGAGGCCTGCAGAGTTGAGGCGCGGGCCATCCAATTCCGGAAGGAACGCGGCGTGATCCCGAGCCGCTTCGACACAGCCAGCCTAGTGAACCCTTGGGCTTTCCGGACATCCTCGATGAGCTGGACGATCATGGCGTCACGTGCTCGTGAGCCGGTGGCTACGGCAGCCGCTGCCTCACGTTGTTCTGCGTATGTCACTGCTCGACACCTCCAGACCCCGGGGCTCTGACTCCCCCGTGATACGGAGAGCAGCCTCCAGCGCCTTCCGCTGGTCCTGCGACATGCCCGAGAGCAGTGCTACGAAGGACGCTGTCGCATCGTCGCTGTGTTCCAGGGCTCGCCTTACCAGGTCAGCGGCGTACTCGGCGCGCGTGCACACGGCCGCATAACTGAAGGCGCGGCCTTCGACCGTACGGCGCAGCCACCCCTTGGCGTGGAGGTTGACCATCACGGAGGCGACGGTCGTGTAGGCCAGCACCCGATCCCCCTTCCCCAGTGCTTCCATCGTTTCGCGGACGTTCATCGGTGACTTATTGCCCCACACGACGGTCATCACGGCGTTTTCGAGCTCCCCCAGTTCACGAGTCACCTCCTCACCCTAATGCTCTGTTCGCACAGCTCATCAATGAAATGCCTCCGGGGTCACGACAGTTGAAGAGGAAACAGGAATCTCTTCCTGGCGTGCCATTGCAGACAGCGCGATGATGTCGCCAACGGAGGGATTCCCTCGCTGGCCCCGGCGCATCGGCCCGGAGGTGCCAATCCCGCCCGGCGAGAGGCGCGATCCGTCTGCACGAGCAGCCGGTACCGCAACGTCGACGCGAGGGGGCTCCTGCCCGACGAGCAATTTCCGCTGCTGTGCACCCTGTTGGCGCTGCGGCAAGGCTTCTACGATGGTGCTTAGTAGAGCGTTTCGGTGCGCCCCTTCTCAAGCACCACCGCACGGTCCTCAGGCACACGCCCGATCGCGAGTCGATGGCTGGCGTGCTCGTCTCGCGAAAGGGAAGTCCTTTGTCGTTGACAGCCATACCCCTCGCAAAGGGGAGCATCCCCGGGCTCGGTCACGTTCCGAGACTCCTCAGGGATCCGCTGGCAGTCCTCAGATCGCTACACGCCGAGGGGCCGCTCCTTCGGCTCAACATCGGCACCATGCCGATCGTGGTCGCGACCAGCGCCGCCACGGTCAACGAGGTCATGGTGAAGCACAGCAAGGCGTTCAAGAAGGGCCGACTCTTCGAACAGATGCGCCCTGTGGTCGGCAACGGCCTGGCCAACTCGGACGGCCCGGAACACATCCGCAACCGACGACTGATACAGCCCATGTTCTACAAGGAACGGATAGCGGGGTACGCAGAGGTCATGCGGGAGCTGGCCGAGACGCTCGCGGATTCCTGGAGCGCAGGACAGCAGATCGACGTGGATGAGGTGATGGGCAGCTACGCCATCGAGACCCTTGCCGCCACGCTGTTCAGCACCGACATCGGACGCCCCGCCGTCGAGTCCGTCCGCGAAGACTTGCCGATCATCCTCAAGAACATGCTGCGTCGCGCGCTCGCACCCAGGTTCACGGACAACTGGCCGATCTGGAAGGAGTTCGACAGGTCCGCGGTGCGGATGCGATCGGTGATCGACGACGTCATCGCCAAGACACGCGCCTCCGAACCGGGGAACGGGACCGATCTGCTGTCCCTGCTTCTGTCTGCCCGTGACGACACGGGAGCGGGCCTTACGGATGAGGAGGTCAGGGACGAACTGACCACCATGCTGTTTGCGGGCAGCGAAACGGTGGCTTCGACCCTCTCCTGGGCGATGCACCACCTGGCCGAGCATCCCGAGGTGGAGCGGGAGTTGCTGATGGAGCTCGACAAGGTGGTGGGGGACAGGCCGGTGGGCTTTGCGGATGTCCCCCAGCTGCCGAGCATCACCCGAGTCCTGGACGAGGTGATCCGGCTGCACGGCGTGGTGTCCCTGATGCGCCGGACGACCGAGTCGGTCACGATCGGCGGCTACGTTCTCCCTGCTGACACAGAGGTCCTGCTCAGCCTGTACGCCCTGCACCGCAACCCCGAGCTCTACCCGGACCCGGATCGCTTCGACCCGGATCGCTGGCTCCCCGAGCAGGCCGCCCGGCGTCCGCGCGAGCACGTCGTCCCCTTCGGGGCCGGCAACCGCAAGTGCATCGGCGACAAGTTCGCGTGGATGGAGGCGACCATCACCCTGGCCACGATCCTGCCGCGCTGGAAGCTGCGGCCCGTGCCGGGCAGCAAGCCGCCGACGGAATCGACTGCCTCCATGGCCCATCCGGCGCGCGTGCCGATGATCGTGCACCCCCGCGGCGAAAGGTGACGATCCAGCAGGAGTGTGGCCGGTCCAAGAGCCCGGGACCGGCCACTGTTACACCCGGTACGCGCCTGCACGGTCGGGGTCCGGAGGGATGGGCAACCTCGTGGACCCGTTACGGCAAGCCCGTACCGGGCGGGTGCTGCTGTTCAGCGGCGCCAGTGGGGCACGGTGTGTGCTGCGCTCACCGTACGAACGACACGTCGTAGTACGTGTCTGTCGGCGCTCCCGCGGCGGTGAAGCACCGAACCTGGATGCCGGTGCTCGGCGTCCAGTAGTCGACCTTGCAGTGCTTGGAGTCGGCTCCGTAGGCCGTCACCTGTACGTTGCCGTACCCCAGAGGCATGTTGGGGGTGTGGAATCGGTAGAGACCGACACCGTGCCGCGTGATCCGGTTGGTGCTGCCACTGGAGTTGTACTGGTAGGCCGTGGCAGGCGAGTACGCGGCTGAGATCGGCTGGTTGGCCCAGGCGTACGCCGCGGGCGTGATGCGCAGGATGCCGGTGCTGCGGGTGTAGGTGAGTGTGAACCTGGTGTCACGAAGTGCACCACCGAGGCTGAAGCAGCGGACGTTGGCGATCTGCGCGGTCCCCGAGGGGTACCAGTTGACGACTTTGCAGCGCGCTGCCACATCCCCGTACGCGGTCGCCTGCACATGCCCGGCAGCGGAGCCGATCGCCGGGAGTCGTACCGCGTACTGGCCCACACTGCTTCGGGTGATGGTGTTGGTGGCACCGGCCGAGTTGAACTGGTAGGTGGCGGACGGTGTGTACGCGCCCGAAGTGGGCTGGTTCGCCCACACATAGCCGAACCGGCCGCCCAGGTAGGCGGTGTTCACGAAACTGGCGGTGAACCTGGTGTCGGCTCGGAAGCCACTTGGGGTGAAGCACCGTACATGGACGTCGAGCCGGTCGCCGACGGGGAGCCAGTAGGCCACGTTGCAGGAGTGGGAGGTCGCTCCGTAGGCCGTGACGTGGACGGTGCCGCCCAGCAGCCCCAGCCTCGGCAGCCGTACCGTGTACTGGCCGACACCCGTACGGACGACGGTGTTCACACCACCGGTCGAGTTCCGGCTGTAGGAACTGGCCGGCGTGTAGGGCGTGTTGAGCGGGGCGGACGCCTGGTTCGCCCATACGTAGGCGAAGCCCCGGCTCGCCGCTGCGTATGCGGTGGACGGCACGAGAGCGACCATGCCGGCGGTGAGCACAAGTGTGACAAGGGCGCCCAGCGTTCGGGCGCCCCACCCCCTGAGAACCGTCAAGAATTTCATGTGCATGTCTTTCCCCTTCTTTCATCTGGCACGGCACGTGACAGTGCCGGAATACGGGAGAGTGGAATTTGGGGAGACGCGCTTGCGCGCTCTGGTCTCCTGCGGGATTCGAGCGGAGCGCATCGATGAGGTCGGTGCGGTCCGGGCGCAGGGCCCGGACAATGACGGTTTGCCTCGACGGAAGAGAGCCTTGGCCAACGGCGGCACGTCGGCACTTCGGCAGGCCTTACGCCGCCCCTCTTTCCGCCTTCCGCGGAGGCCGGCAGGACTTCATGACAGTGATTCCCGCGGTGATGACGAGCCAGGACGGAGTCCAGTCCGGCGCGGGCGGCATCTGCATGCGTCACCGGTCGACTTGCGGCGATGCATCACACCGACATTGCTGGGAGCACTCCTTGACACCCCCCGGGCGCCCACCGCCGGAATCAGAACCGGCCATTCGGGCCGGCTGCACCCCCACCTTTCGAGCAAGAAGTATGTCGAATGCCAGGCGGATTCTGCAGATCATTCCACCCGCGCAGACAGATAGTCGCATAACAGCAGCCGCACAGCTACTCCCTGGAAAGAGCAGAAGAATGGCGAAGTGGCGCAATAGAGCGCGCACTCCGGCTCACGCTCCCTCTTCACGGGTCAGCGCGCAGACGCAGCGCCGCTTCTTGCTTTCCCTGGAATTTCGAACACTTCATCGGTCGCTACGCGAATCGGCGGCCTGCTTACCGAACGCTTCCGGGAGGCGGGCTTTGGGGTGGATCAGGCCGCTCTCATAGTCTTTTCCATGACGGCAGTCGACAAGGACCAGCAGTCAAGGGCAAGTTCGCGGCGAGCCCTTCGAGCGAGACAGGCAGCCGGTACCCAGCGGACCAGGAAGCATCGTTCCGACTGGACAGGGGAGCCGCAGCGATCTACTGCCGGATCTCCCATGTGAACGACGACGACCAGACCGGGGTCGAGCGCCAAGAGCGCATTTGCCGCGATGTTGCCAAGCGTCATGGACTCATAGTCGATGAAGATCAAGTCTTCATGGACAACAACCGGTCGGCATGGAAGCGCAAGCGCCGTCGGCGTCGACGTCGTCGGGTTCGGGTCGGCCCTCCTGGATGAACCCGCAGAGGGCACGCAGTGCCTCTTCACCGAGGTCGAGGGGGTGGAAGGGCAGCGGATACGGCTCTTCGTCCTCACCCGGCAGCCGGCCGGTCGAGGCCATCCAGGCGGACCCGCGGCATGGGCAACTAATTGCGACCGCTGATGAGGGGCAGTTGCTGTGTCTGTCGCTGACGGATGCCCTGCGTGATGCGCTCGCTGCTGCTGATCGCGGTTCACTGCGCGACGTTGCCCGGGAATGGGCCGCATCGGACGTGTTCCCCACCCCGCCGGATCCGGATGGCCTTGCCGGGTTCCTCGATCAGGCCGTCGAATTGGCGAGCCGGGCGGTTGAGCGGGGGCATCGCCTCTACTGCTGGATCTGTGTCTGACGGACCTCTCTTCGCTAAGAGGTCCTAACAAAGGCGGTGGAGGTGTCGGTGAGTGATCAGGCATGTGGCGAGGCCGAGGAATGCTTCGTGGATGTCGTCGCGTCGTTCCCACCGGATGCGTAGTCGACGGAAGCCGTGGAGCCAGGCGATGGTCCGCTCGACGACCCAGCGGTGGACTCCGAGTCCGGACCCGTGCGGGACACCGCGGCGTGCAATCACCGGTTTGATGCCCTGAGCTCAGACGAGTCGTCGGTACTTGTCGTGGTCATAGCCGCGGTCACCGAGCAGAGTGTCGGGCCGTCTTCGTGGTCGTCCGACCAGGCCGGCGACCGCTGGGATCTTCTTAAGCAATGGCAGGAGCTGAGTGACGTCGTTACGGTTCCCGCCGGTCAGCGAAACGGCGAGCGGGTTGCCCTGGCCGTCGACGAGGACGTGGTGGTTGCTGCACGGACGCGCGCGGTCGACCGGGCTCGGCCCACTTTTCGGCCCCTTCGGGCGGCCCTGACATGGGAGGAGTCGATCACCGCCCGGGACCAGTCGATCTGCTTCGCTGCCCGCAGTTGACCGAGGAGAACAGCGTGGAGCCGGTCCCAGACCCCGGCCTCGTTCCAGGCCTCGAGACGACGCCAGCAGGTCATGCCTGAACCGAAGCCCAGCTCCTGCGGCAGGTACTCCCACTGGATGCCGGTATGCAGCACGAACAGGATGCCGCACAAGGCCTGCCGGTCCGGCACCCGAGGCCGCCCCGGCTCCAGTTTCGGCCCAGGTATCGGCAGCAACGGCTCGATCAGCGACCACAGTTCATCCGAGACGATCCACGGACGAGACTCCCGAGGGCTCGTAGGACCGACCGACTTCCCAGGCCCTACGGGGATCCGGCGGCCGGAGAGTCTCCGGCGGTGATGTGGGCCGCAATTCCTCCGCCTGGCGGATGCGTGGATGGGTGGGGTGAAGGAACTGCTTGCACTCGTCCAGTGCCTGATGAGCGGTCGCCTTGGCGTCGTCGCGGCGGCCCAGACCGTGTAGAGCGGCGGCGAGGACCATGGCCGACGCCCCGCTCCCGGCGCGGGACGCGGGCCGCGTCGGCTGTCGGGACTCGGCGAGCGCCTCCTCGTATCGGCCCTGGCCGTTCAGACTGTGCACCAGGAGGCACCGCAAGGAGGCGGCTCTGTTCTCCGTCGCGCGGGGCAGGTTGCCGCGCGCGATCGCTTCCCCCTCCTCGTATCGGCCCAGTCCGCACATGGCTTCCGCAAGGCACGCCAGAGCGGACAGCTCGATGTCCGCCACGTGGGTGAGATGTGCCAGGCGGGTCACCTCACGGAGGATGTCAGTGGCCTGGGTCTCCGCCTCTGCGTAGCGCTCCTCACCGTTGAGAACGACCGCGCGAGCGACCTGCACGACCACCAGAATCTTCCGATCACCGCCGCTCGTCTGCTGCAAATCTGCTGCCAGCGAATCCAGTTCGGTGAGCACGTGCTCTCTGCGACCGTATAGAACCGCGGCGCTGAGGGCGTACGCCCTCGCCAGCCACACCGGCTCGGGGTGTCGCTCCCAGGCGCGTCGTGGCCGGGCCGCAAGAGCCTGCGCCTGGGCCTCGACCTCTTCGTACTCGCCCGTCTCGACCTGTTCCAGGAGGCAGCGGAAGACTGTCGCCTGCGCTTGGGAGAACCCGCCCGTAGCCCGCCTGAACAAGCCGATGTTTCTCGATATGAACTCCACGTGGTGGGACCTTACGGCGTCGCCCCAGTCCATGTCCTCAAGGGTCGGCCCCCCGGCATCAATGTCGGTGCGTGCCGGAAGGAGGACCGTGCCCGCGGCGCCGAGGAGCGCGGTCGCCTCGGCGGAGGTCGTTCAGACGATCGCGGCGACCAGCAAACTACCTGCGGCGTTACCCCTCGCTCGCGAACATCTCCGTGCTCACGGCATGTGCGACCGAGGCGGGATGACCAACTCCGCTACGCCACCCTGGAGCTGGACATGTCCCGGATGGTGGTTCTCGACGGCAACATCGCCACGGCCGGTACCGCGTTTGCTCACATCGACCTCGCGATGAGTCTCGTTGCCCGGGTCAGCCCGGCGCTGGCCAGGGAGACGGCGAGCGCCCTGCTCATCGATGAACGTCCTGCAGAGAGCGTCAACGCGGTGACCCACTACCTGTCGGACCACGATCAATTGACGAACGACTTCGAGGCGTGGGTGCGGGCCAACCTTCACTGCTCCATCAGTGTGGCCGACGCGGCACTCGCCCTCAGCACCACCCGCCGCACCTTGGAACGCCGTATGCGAGAACGGCACGGTGTCTCGCCCTACGCGTTCATCCGTGCGCTGCGCTCTGAGCGGGCGAAGCACCTGCGCGCCACCACCTTGCCACCGGCCGCGGACATCGCGCGACAGGTCGGCTACCGGGACGCGGCCTCTCTGCGCAGACTCCGGGCGAGCCGGACTTTCTTCGGCCTGGACCGGCCGGCTGACGGCGAAAGCCGTATGCCGGGGATCTCGGAGCGTTTCGGTCGAGCCCTTGGCCGCCATCGGAACGACCGTCAGATCTGAGCCATCGGCCTTGGCGGCCTTGGCGAGATCACCGAGGGCGCGAATCCTGTTCGGCGGCCGAAGTGGCGGCGGCGGACGTGTGACGGAGATCGGTTTGGCTCCGGGGAAGAAGGCGGGTGTGAGGTGAAGGGCTCGGCGCCGTTGGCGAGAGGCTCTTCGAGGATGCGGCCCTGCCATGGCCGGTCGATGCCTGGCAGCCTTGACCAGGCATGCCCACAGGACGACGAGATGTCCCCGTCATCCCCGACCGCTGTGCCAGCGGATGGCGGCGGCACCGGCGAAGTCGCCGGCGTGGGCGAATCCCCCCAGCACCACCAGATGGCCGTCCTTGACGTGTTGTGAGCGGATGGCGCGGTCCAATGTGATCGGGATCGCTGCTCCGAAAAGATTCCCGCACTGATCGAACGTGTGCAGGTGCCGTTCGGGCGGCAGTTGCAGCGCTTCGCGCCAGTTCCGCAGGAAGGCTCGGTTGGGCTGGTTGGTGATGAAGACGTCGATCTCGGTGGTGGCCACCCCGAGCCGGCCGCACAGGTCCGTGACGACCTCTGGTACGAGGCGGTTCCCGCGCGCGAGGACCTTGGCGATGCTCGCTTCGGTGAACCCGATCCGCAGCTGGGATTCCCCGGCCTCCCAGTACTTGCGGCCGTCGTCGAGCATCACGGTCATGTCCCCGGCGTAGTCGCCGATGTGCCGGGTCTCCACGTCCAGCACCGGGGCGCCGGCCGAGGTGGTCACGTATCCCACGCCGCAGCCGTCGCCGGGGATTGCGGCCTGGGCGAGCCTGCGCACCTCGGACTGGGTGAAGCACTGGCCCGCGGCGCTCTGCGCGTTGCAGATCAGGGCGGTCTTCGCGTCGGTGGTGGTGAGCAGCCGCCGGGCCAGTTTGAGCATGTACACGAATGAGGCGCAGCCGGCGTTGGCCACGTCGATCAGCCATTCCGGGTGCAGGCCCAGACGGCGTGCCACTTCGGTGCCCGCGCCCACGAACGGCAGGTCCGGCAGCTGGCTGTGCACCAACAGCACATCCACGTTGCGGATCTCATCTTTGCCGTGCCGCTCGATCAGGGGCTGTACGGCGCGCTCGATCATGTCCGCGTTGGTCTCGTCGGCGGCCACGTGATGCCGCAAAGGCGGGATCTTGAACATGGGATGGTGGCGTAGCTTGTCCTCGGCTCCGGGGTATTCGGTGTAGAACTCGGCGGGAACCGGTTCGCCGGGAAGGTAGCTTGCGACATCGGTGAGGCTGACCGTATTCAACGGACCACCGCCGTCACCGGCGGCACACTGACGGGCAGGCCGCCGCGGTGGCGGTGCTCGAGGATCGCCTTGAGGTTGTTCATCTCCACGGTGTGGCCCGCGTAGAACAGATCCCAGTAGTCGCCGACCCACGGCCGATCCGGGCGGGGCGACATCTCGGGGTGCGGGTTGTCGTCGTAATACGGGTGGTGGCAGTTGGTCCAAGTGATCACCGACCCCGGCTTGTCGAGCACCAGCCGGGCAGGGACGACGCGCATCAGGTATATCATCCACAGCTTGTCGCCCTGGTCCCAGGAGCAGTGGTAGTCCACGGTCATGGCCTCGGGGTTGGCCACCACCTTGCAATAGATGCTGGTTTCGTGCTCGAGCCGGTCGTGGCCGACCCACAGCCCCGGGGTGGCTGTGGGCGCGAAGCCCCGCAAGCTGTAGGTCCACTCCTCCAGGTGGTGGCCCTGGCGCAGGTAGTCATAGGCCTGCTCCGGCGGGCAGTCGACATGCTCCTGGATGGTGCAGTACTGCCCGTAGACCTGGTGATGTGGATAGACGGCGTGGGTGAGGTCCATGCAGTGGGCGGTCATCTCCTCCCTGTCGGTGATCTCGATCCGCATCAGGCCGGGGATGTCAGCCAACGTGGACGGGTCCGCGCTCATCGGAACTCTCCTCGTGTTCGGTGCTTTCGGTGACGGACAGGAAGGGCAGGAACGGCGGGATCTCCCGGGCGTCGCAGTCCAGCGCGATGAACGCCGGACCGCTGCTCGCGTTACTGCGCAGCAGCGCCTGGCGCAGCCGCGCTGCGTCGTCGGCCCAGGTGACCTCAAGGGCCGGGAAGGCGGCGGCCACCCCGGCGGCGATGTTGCTCCGGGCGAACAGGTCGTCGCTGCGGACGCCGCCCTGGAAGAGCTCCTCGCGCAGCGCGCACATGGCGTGGGCGTTGTTGTTGAAGATCACGAAGGTTACGGGTGCGGCGTACTCCACGGCGGTGTGCACTTCCATCCCGTGCATGAAGAACGCTCCGTCGCCCGCGAGCACGTAGGTGCGTCGGCCCGTGGCGAGCGCGGCGCCGATGCCGGCTCCGAAGGTGTAGCCCATGCCGCCCATGCCGACCGCCACGACGAAGCGGCCGTGGCGCGGTGCGGGAAGCAGATGGATGGCGCTGGCCCCTGCGTTGCCGGCGTCCACGAAGACGTGCGCGTCCTGGGGGAGTGCCGCTTCGACCGCGGCGACCGCTTCGGGGTAGGAAATGCTTCCACCAAGGGCCTGCGAAACGGTAGTTGGCAGGGGCGTCGGTGAGGGGCCGGTGTGCTCCGGGCAGGGAAGCGGGCGCGAGGGGAGCCGGCCGACGACGGCGCGCAGCGTGTCCCGCAGGTTCCCGCCCAACGCGATGCCGGCCACGAACGGTGGTTCGGGATCGATACAGACGACGGGAATGGCGGCCAGGGCTTGGTCCAGCCCTCCCCGTGCCAGTAACGGCAGCCGGGTGCCGACCAGCATGCACAAGTCGGCCCTGCGCAGGCAGTCTTCGACATTTGCGTGCCCCATCACTCCGGCCACACCTGCGAACCGGGGGTCCCGGTTGTCGAACACGTCCTTGGCGTCCGGGGTGACCGCCACCCAGGCCCCGAGCCGCCGGGCGAGCTCCGCCAGCTCCTCGCGCGCATCCGAGGCTGCCACGCCCTCGCCGGCGATGACGAGGACACGGCTCGCCCCGCGCAGCGCGGCCGATGCGGCGTCCCGGGCGTCGGATTCCACGCTTGCGGCCGCGGTGGTCGGCGGCGGCACGACCGGCGTCGACGTCACTCCGGGCACGGGCACTGTGACCTGTGCCTGTTGCAGGTCCTTGGGCAGCAGCAGCACCGCGGGCCCCTTGGGATCGGCCCGTGCCGCCGCGATCGCCTGAGGCAGCAACTCCGCGAACGAGTCGGCGTCTTCGGCCCGAGCGCAGAACCGCGATACGGGCGTGAACACCTCACGGGCGTCGAACGAGCCTGCCTTGCCGCTGGAGTCCTGGAACGCCCCGCGGCCCTCCTGCGCGGTGGGCGGCTGTCCCACGAGGGCCAGCAGCGGCACGCGGGAGGCGTGAGCCTCCGCCAGACCGGGCACGAGATTCATCGCACCGCCGCCCGAGGTGGCTGCGACTACGCCGAGGCGCCTCGTGGCGCGGGCGTATCCGTCGGCCATGGTGACCGCGGAGAATTCGTGTTTGGCGACGACGCCGCGGATGGTGCCCGTGCGGTGGACGGCGTCGTACAGGTCCTCGATGTTGGCTCCGCCAACGCCGAACATGTGGGTGACGCCGGCCCGGACCAACTCTGCGGCCAGGTAGTCGACAAGGCGCACACCGCCTTCCTCGGGCCTGCCGCGTGTCCTGGCTGTCATACGGAGCTCCTGTCCGCTTGGTCGGGCTGGACGACGAGGCCGGACGGCGAGACGACCTGAAAGCGGTGCCGGTACTGGTTCGGAGTGAGCCCCAAGGCTCGTCCGAAGGAGCGGATGAACGTCTCGGGGGCCGCGAATCCGCAGCGGCGGGCTACCTGGCTCGTCGTCAGATCGGTGGTCTCCAGGAGCTCGCGGGCGCGGGCGATACGCGTGCGCTCGACGTACTGGCCGGGGGTCGTGCCCACCTCGCGCCGGAACACCCGGGCGAAGTTGCGCAGGCTCATATTGGCCTGCTGGGCGATCTCGGCCACGGGTAACGGGTCTTGGAGGTTGTCCAGGATCCACTCCTGTGCGGCCCGGATCGGCGCGTGGTCTGCCAACTGGGCGTCCAGGACAGCACTGAACTGAGCCTGCCCTCCGTGCCGTTTGAGGAACAGCACCAGAAACCGTGCTGTCTCCAGCGCGAGCGCCGCGCCGTGGTCCGCCTCCACCAGAGCGAGGGCCATGTCGATCCCGGTCGACACCCCCGCCGAGGTGACGAACCGGCCGTCCCAGACGAAGATCGGCTCCGGGTCCACGGTCACGTCCGGGTAGCGGCAGGCCATCTCCTCGCAGTACGCCCAATGGGTGGTGGCTCGCCGCCCGTCGAGCAGGCCGGCCTCGGCCAGCAGAAACGATCCGCCACATACGGATGCGACTCTCCGCGACCGGGCGGCTGCCTGCCCGATCCACGAGACCAGCGCCCGGTTCTTCAACGCGTCCCGCAGGCTCCATCCCCCCGGGACGAGGAGGGTGTCGATAGGGCCATGCCCTGCCTCCAGCGGCGCGGCTTCAATCATCACTCCCGAACTGGTGCGCACCAGTGGTGCATCGATGGAGACGAACTCGATCCGGTAAGGGGCACCCGATCTGGGGAGGAGCCGGTTGGCCGTATCGAACACTTCTATGGGTCCGGTGATGTCCAGGGCCTGCGCACCGGAGTACACGACCACTACAACGCGTCGCTGTAACACGGTCACAGCCTGTATCCGACGTCCAACTGGCCGCAATGACAGCTTGTTGACGAATTCGGCCAACGGGCAGCCGTCGACTGCTGGTTGGCGGCGCTGACCAGGCAGTTCGTGCGCATGACCGGCTAGTGTGGGTGAGGCACGTCACAGGGCCCTTCGTCGCTGCGACGCTCTCATTTCGGCGAGGCGGCCGAGCCGGGCGATTGTGTCGGGCTGCGGCCGGACCCGTACGGCTGCATGTGCCAACCCGGGTGTGCGGGCTGCAGGTTGTGGGTGCCGGAGCGGTGCTGGGTGTTGGGGAAGACTGGCGCGGCAGTCCGGGGGGCGGGTGGGCCGGCAGGAGTTGGAGAGCTGCCCGGTGAGGGAGTCTGGTGCCCTGCTGGCTGTGTGCGGCGGGGTGTACCGCGCCGTGGGGGAGACCGGCTTCTCCGTGAACATCGGGGCGTTCGCCGGGCTGTACGGCACCTGGCGCATCCGGCGCGGAAAGTTAAAGAGGCCATTGTTGTTCAGCGTGGGCGCGGCGGAGCACCGGGCAGAGCTGAGATCGGCGCGGTCCCGTCCGCATATTCCCCACCGCGGGCGAGTCGCGCTCCTGCCGTCAGGTCCCGGCCGGTGACGTCCCGACGGGCGTGTCCTCGGCGGGCGGGCCGCCGCGTCGCCGGATCACCTGGCTCAGCCTCGCAACAGCGACCGTCACTCCGACGCCTGCGGGTATGACCGGCCAGAACGCGGGGCGGTTCCCGAAGGCCGCGCACACGATGGTGTAGCCATGCACGCCTCGCCTCGGGCGGTTGCTGGAAGGACCTTGGACGCGAGGTCCAACGAAGCACTTCATGCAACGAGCAAGCACGGCGAACCAAGTGTTTTGGCGGTAGTTCATCTCGACGGCCCGATCACCCGCCCCAGCCCGCCCCGAGGTCGTCAAGATCGAGTCACGGCACCGGGTCTGCGGCCTGCTGCCGCAGCTCGGTGATCAGCTTGCCGAACTGACGCGGGTTCAGCTCGGTGAACGGTCTGTCTCAGCCCGGAGTCGGTCTGTCGACGTTGAACGTGGACTCCCCGGTCCCGGCTCTCACGACGATGATGTCGGCGGCCTCTGCGGAGGGGTTGCTCTCTCGGTGCACGGCGCGCTTCGGTACGTAGATGAAGTCGCCGGGGCCGGCTTCCATGGTATTCGAGCCGTCCGGGCCGAACTCCATCTTCAGCGCGCCGGTCAGGACGTAGATCACTGATTCGCATTCGCCGTGGTGGTGCCAGCCGGAGACCATTCCGGCTTCCGTGCGGACGTATCCCGACCACGTTCCCTCGGTGGCGAAAGCCTCTTGCCAGTCCATCCCCGGAGTGTGGGGCCCCGGCCTTCTGTCACGGGGAGTGACGACCAGAACCTGATCTCGCTGAGGGTCCATGACGACTCCTTCCGCTCGGGCCTTCGAGCCCTGGTCCGGACTCGACGCCGCGCTACGTGGGTGGCCGCGTCCCACTCGAAGCCTAGCCGGGATCACGGTCCATCCCCGCCCGCAGGGTGGGGAGGCCACGGACGTCGCCGAACGCGACCACCTGGTCCGTAAGAACAGTCGTGGACCGCGTGGTGGGGCTCGAGGTCGTCCGGGCGGAGATCGCGATGGTGAAGACCCCGGACGGCCACGGACGGCTCGAGCTGACCGCCGCATGCGCAGTCGACGATATCGCCGCCGTCGTCGCTGGCCTGCGAGCCCTCGGCGCGGAGCTCGTTGGCGACGTGGAGCGCTACGACGACAGCTATCGGCTCTCCTACGTTCGCCGCCCGGAGGGGATCATCGTCGAGCCGGCGGAGCAGATTCGCCGAGGGCTCGGCCCGGCCCTCCCGCTTCGTGGCATCTCTAGCGGTCGGCGGGCTCGGGGACGAGGCCGTCGGCGACCAGGCCCGCGAGTACCGCTTGCCCCAGGGCCTGCACGGCGGAGTGGGGTCGAACCATCACGGTGAACTCCTTGATCCGGCCCGTCTCGTCGAACTGGAGCAGGTCGATGCCGTGGATCTGCTTACCGCGAACGGTGGCCCGGAAGAGCAGGATCGCTGACGGAGCATCTTCGCCGTCGGCACTGGTCTCGGCCGTGCCCTCGAAGTGTCCGATGTAGCGGAAGTCCTCGAAAGTGCGCAGCAGGACGCCGAAGAGTCCCAGCACCAGGGGCTTGCCCTCGAAGGGGGTGAACTTCACGGGGCTGTAGAGGCGGATGTCCTCGGTGAACAGGTTGTCCAGTGCGGCGAGTTCGCCCTTCTCCACTGCAGCGCGGAAGCGCTCAGCAGTCTCCATGAATTCTCCTTATATGCAAGAATATGATTAGTCATTTTCTTGAGTATGAGACAGTGGCGGACGAGGAAAGGGAAGGGGGGCGGCTTCGATGGCCTTGAGACATGCCGTGCTGGCGGCGCTCCTGGACGGCGAGTACAGCGGATACCAGCTGGCCAAGGCGTTCGACATCGGCGTCGCGAACTTTTGGCACGCCCTGCCCCAGCAGCTCTACGCCGAGCTGACCAAGCTGGAGAAGGAAGGGCTGGTCACAGGGCGGGAGGTGGTCCAGGAGACCCGGCCCAACAAGCGTCTGTTCCGGGTCACCCACGCCGGTCGCGCCGAGCTGGGGAAGTTCGCGGCAGCCGTATCGAAGCCCTCCTTCATCCGCGACGATCTGCTCGTCAAGGTCCAGGTCGCTGACCGCATCGGTACCGCGGCGGTGATCGAACAGCTCGAAGAGCGGGCGTCGGCAGCTGAAGCCAAGATCGAGCTTCTCGGCGAGCTGCTGCGGCGGATGCGCGGCGATGCGGACGAGGAGGAATTCCTACGCCGAGGCGAGCGGATCGGGCCGTACCTGACCTGCCTGCGCGGCCTGGCCTTTGAGCAGGAGCACCGGGACTGGTGCCGGCGGATCGCAGCCGTCCTCAAGGAAAGGACCACTCATGCCGAGCGGTGAATACCTGCGCTATGTCGCCCTGGGTGACAGCCAGACCGAAGGGCTCGGAGACGGCGACGACACCGCCGGCCTGCGGGGCTGGGCCGATCGGCTCGCCGAGCACCTCGCGGCCGTAAATCCCGGGCTCCGGTACGCCAATCTGGCCGTGAGAGGACGCGTCGCCGACCAGGTCCGCGCCGAGCAGTTGGGGCCCGCTCTGGCCCTGCGCCCCGACCTGGCCACCGTCGTCGCCGGGGTCAACGACCTGCTCCGGCCCCGGTTCGACGCCGCAGAGGTGGCCGGGCACCTGGAGGAGATGTTCGCGGCGCTCACGGCGGCCGGAGCCCACGTGGTCACCCTCACCTTTCCCGACGTGGGGAAGATCGCGCCCCTTGCCCGGCCGATCAGGTCGCGCGTGTTCGACCTCAATGCCCGCATCCGCGCCGCGGCCGACCGTCACAACGTCACGGTTGCCGAAACCGCCCGGCATGCCGTCGCCGCCGACCCACGGCTGTGGAGCGGGGACCGACTCCACGCCAGCCCCCTCGGTCATGAGCGGATCGCCGCGGCCGTCGCGCACGCGATCCACTTGCCCGGAAGCGACGATGCCTGGACGCTCCCCCTGCCGCCACGGGCAGTGCCCGCTCGCCGGCAAGCGGTAGCAGCCGAACTGCGCTGGGCGGCCGCATTCCTCGGCCCCTGGCTCGGACGCCGACTGCGCGGCCAGTCCTCCGGCGACGGCCGCACCGCAAAGCGCCCCCAGCTCCTGCCCCTCAGCGCCACGCCCGACTCCCCGGCCGACACCGGTCAATGGGAATCTTCGTAGGGAAAGCATCGGCCCCCGTGGCGTAACTTCTCTCGAATTGCCCGGCGTTGTGCAGTGGGCCGGAGTGGGCACGTTCACGCGTACGCGGCTGGGCTTTTCCGCGGCAGTGGCAAGATTTTCGTAGCCGGAGACCATCCTGCGGGACGGCCGTCGGCTGGTCCGCGTATCGGCGGTCCATAACGCTCGCACTCCCGGCGGACTGTCGCAGCCGGGGTAGGACCGCCGCATCGCTGCGGCGGTCCTACCGGGGAGCCGTACGAGCGCGTTGGCTGCGCATTCGGCTCAAGCCCCCGAAGGTCGCACCTCTCAGGTGAACCCGCTTGGCCTTGCCGTCACCGGCGGCGGATGTGCCGTCCGCGTCGTGCCCGCGGCCGTGTCGTCTCACCAACTCGACCAATTGCCCGGGTAATACACCTAGCTCAGCGTCTTCAGCGCCGCCGCGTCGTACGGCTTCAGCTCCTCGAACCGGTCCCCGAGGACCTTCGCCGCCCACTCCGGGTCCTGGAGCAGGGCGCGGCCGACAGCGACCATATCGAATTCGTCGCGCTCCAGGCGGTCGAGGAGGTTGTCGATGCCACGGACCGGGGCGCCCTCGCCTGAGAACGCGCGGATGAAGTCGCCGTCGAGGCTGACCGAGCCGACGGTGATGGTGGGCTTCCCGGTGAGCTTCTTGGTCCAGCCCGCGAGGTTCAGGTCCGAGCCCTCGAACTCCGGGAGCCAGTAGCGGCGGGTGGAGGCGTGGAAGGCGTCGACGCCGGCCGCCGCCAGCGGGGTCAGGATCGCCTCCAGCTCCTCCGGGGCCTCGGCGAGCCTCGCGTTGTAAGCCTCCTGCTTCCACTGCGAGTAGCGGAAGATCACCGGGAAGTCGGGCGAGACGGTCTCGCGGACGGCAGCCACGATCTCGGCCGCGAACTTCGTACGGGCCACGGGGTCGCCGCCGTAGGCATCGGTACGGCGGTTCGTCCCCGCCCACAGGAACTGGTCGAGGAGATAGCCGTGGGCGCCGTGCAGTTCTACGCCGTCGAAGCCGATGCGCTCGGCGTCCGCGGCGGCTTCGGCGAAGGCGCCGATGACGTCGTCCAGGTCGCCCTTGGCCATCGCCTTGCCGGCGCCCTCGGTGCCGTCAACGCGGATGCCGGAGGGACCGACGGCGGGGGCATCGGCGTAGGGCGGGTCGCCCTGCTTGCGCACCATGCCGATGTGCCACAGCTGCGGCACAATCGTGCCGCCCGCCGCATGAACGGCCTCGGCGACCTTGGCCCACCCCGCCAGCTGCTCCTCACCGTGGAACCGCGGCACGCGGTCACTCTGCCCGGCCGAGTCGTGGCCGACGTAGGTCCCTTCGGTGACGATCAGGCCCACGCCCGCGGCGGCGCGACGGGCGTAGTACGACCGCACGTCCTCACCGGGGACGCCGCCCGGGGAGAACATGCGCGTCATCGGCGCCATCACAATGCGGTTCGGGACGGTCAGGCCGTTCAGCGCGACGGGCCGGGACAGGATCTCGGCCGCGCGGGAGACGGAGGACGCGGTGGCGCTCACGGGGGTGCTCCTTGAGGTACCAGACGGTATGTGCACATGCATTGAATGCGTGCTGGTATCAACCGCCCCGGTGGTCACTACATTCCGCCCGTCCCGCGAGCCGCCTGTGATCCCGGACACGCGTCGAGCCGGGGGCTGTCAGTGCTTCCGCGGCCAACGGAGCATCAGCCTGAGCCATCAACGCCCAGGTGCGGCTTGAGGCCGAAGGTCCGCCAGATCCGGGGTTCCGTCGACTGGGACAGCCCGGTCTGCCGGGCCACCCCCGCGTCGACCAGTGCGTGGCGCACGATGACGGTGGGCGACCCGATGCGCCCTTTGGGTAGTGGTGCTCTCCTCGCCCAGATCGAGGCGTTCCGTGAGGCATGCCCCGGATCAGGCCACAGCCGAGGAACTGGTCGCTGCCGCCTCCGGCTTGGGATCTTGTATGACCGGAGCGGGTCTGCGGCCTCGTGGGGTCCGACGCCACTAGAGACGTTCGTGAGCGCCCTGCCGGGATTCTCCTCCGTGACGGTGGCCGCTCCATTCATGGCTTCGGAGGCCTCGTGACCACCCCGCGCCCCGAGTTTCTCCCGGAGGCTCCGCAGCGGTGCCGCCCCCGGGCTGCCCAGCGCACGGCATGAGCCTGCCTTGAGTGCTTTTCTCGCATCTCCGTGGGAAGCAAGCCCAGACGGCGCTATCCAGCAGCTGCGCTAAGCGCTTGCCAACGAGCGCGATAAGGAGGAAGCCAAGCAGGATCCGTGCCTGAGTTCGCTGCGCAACAGGGAGAACTTTCGAGCGCTGGTGAGGCAGCGACCGCCCTCTAGCGGATTTAGCAGGCGTGCCGTAGGCCGCCAGGACCGCCTACTGCTGAGCTTCCCGGTTGGTGCCGTGACCTGGAACGTCCACCAAAGCGCTAGGTGTATTGACCCGCAGGGTTGTTGACGATGTCTCGGCGGTCTTTGGCCCAGCCCATGATGCGGTCGAAGACCTCGCTGATCTCGACGATCCGCGTCGGGGAGTGGCTGGGGGATCGCTGAGCACGGAGTGGCGCGGACCATATGCTGCCGATGGTCTCCGCAGTCCATCGACCGGCACGACGCCGGGGCCGTGCACGATGACCATGGACACCGACTCTTCCTCTACGACCACCTCCGGAGAGTCATGATCGGGTGCTACGGCAGCGTGGCGGAGAAATGGGAACTGTTTCCTGGGATGTTATGAGTGGATGACCGAGCCGTCTGCCGCCGCACAACTCCGCCGGATCGCACGTCGACGAGCCGCCAGGGATCACCGACGGCAACGCAGCCGCTCACTCGGGCCGGGCCGCGACACCGGGGTCAGCCGACTGACGTGGGTGGCACTCGCGGCGTCCATGCTGCCGGGACTGGCTGCGCTCGTCGCCCTGCTGTTCACGTGGATGTCGGTCGGGCAGACCAACAAAGATCTACAGATCTCCGAGCAGGGGCAGATCACCACCCGGTTCAACGCGGCGATCACCAACCTGGGATCAGCATCGTTGGATGTGCGCCTAGGGGGTATCTACGCCCTGCAACGCATCATGCAGGACTCCTCTCGAGATCAGCGCACTGCCGTCTCGGTGCTGTCCGCGTTCGTACGCCAGCACGCTCCCGTTCCGGTCAGTGGCTTCAAGCCGGCAGAGGAGTACAGACCCCCTACCGACGTAGCGGCTGTAGTTTCCGTGCTGGGCAACCGGTCCGCCGACCGTGAGGTGACCCAGGACGGGAAGCCGCTGTACCGAGCGGATCTGAGCAGTGTCGATCTGCGCGGCCTGGAGCGCGAAGTGGGCCTCACAGAAGGCGGCATGCCCAGACGCAGCAACTTCCGCTTCGCGAACTTCACTGGCGCGGATCTCCGACACGCAGGCCTCGAGAATTTCGACCTCTTCGGCGCGTCCCTCGACGATGCGAACATGCCCGACGTGAACCTGCAGGACACGGACCTCCGGCAAGCATTTCTCGGAGGCGCCATTTTGACCAACGCGCGCTTGGGTGCGGCCGTCATGACCGGCGCGGACCTCGGCGGAGCGAACCTTCACAACGCGCACCTGAGCAGGGCCGAGGAAACCAACGAAACCAGTGAGGCCGACTCGAGCGCCAACTTGACCCGTGCGTCCCTGATCGGCGCCAACGTGCGCACCGCGGACCTGCGCGGCGTGGTCCTGATCGACGCGGACTTGACTGACGCGGACCTGACCGGCGCCGACCTGACCGGCGCCGACCTGCGCGGCGCAGACCTGACCCATGCAGACCTGAGCAACGCAGACTTGACCGGGGCAAAGCTGTCGGGCGCGAAGCTGGAGGGCGCGATCCTTGAGGGTGCACGCGGAGTGCCTGCTCGCAGCCGTGGCGGCTCGCCGTGATCCTCCGGCCGCCGGGCAGCGCTCCGGGCGCGGTCTGCCGCTCGAGGGCCTGCGGCACCCATGGGCACGAGCGGTGGGTTGATCGTCACGTTCCCGCACTACACGCCCCGGCCGTCGCGGTAGCGAGGGTCACCCTGCATGGCCGCCTCGTCACGCGCTGCAGGGCTCCTGCCGGCCTGCTTCTTGGCTCCGGCCTGCGTGGCCGCCCCGGCCGCCGTCGTCTTCTTCGAGGCCCGCCTCGTCGGGCCCGGGATGCCGTGGGCGGTGTCGTCCTGGTCGTTCTCACCGCGGGATACGCGGCCCTGACCACACGCTTGTTCAGTCGGCCCATGAGGTCGACACCGGGGGCGTGTGGGGCCTCGTGTTCGGCGGCCGGCGCGGCCTCGAGCACCCCATGACCGGTCAGGGCGTGACACTGGGTTCAGAGACAGCTGCCGGACTGAGGAGGTAGACCGATGGCCACAATGCACGAGGGCTCGGAGGCCGTGCCGGTCGTACGCCGTCGGCCCGATTCGATCGACTGCGTGGTCTGGGAGCCGAGCGAGCGCTGGGTGCGGGCGACCAAGGGCCAGAACACGGTCGTGGACAGCCGCCGCGCGGTTCTTGTGTGGGAGCCCGGCCGTCCCGTACCCCTGTACGCCTTCCCGGCAGCAGACGTCCGGATGGATCTGCTGCGAAGGACCGAGCGGCCCGCCAACCCCCGGCGTCATGCGGGAGCGACGGTCTTCTACGACCTCGTGCTCGCGGATCAGACCGTCCGTGCGGCGGCCTGGACCTATCCCGGTGAGGAGCTGGCCGGCTACATCAGCTTCGAATGGTTCGGCCACGAGGTACTCGACCACTGGTACGAAGAGGACGAGGAGATCTTCGTGCACCCGCGTGACCCGCACAGCCGGGTGGACACGCTGCCCAGTACCCGGCACGTCCAGGTCGAGATCGAAGGCACCGTTGTCGCGGATACGCGTACGCCGGTTCTGTTGTTCGAGACGCATCTGCCGGTCCGCTATTACCTCCCGCGGGAGGACGTCCGCCTTGATCTGTTCACCCCGACCAGCACACGAACCCGTTGCCCGTACAAGGGCGTGGCGACCGAGTACTGGTCATGGGCGAACGGCGCCGACGTAGTTCCCGACGTCGCCTGGAGCTATCCCGATCCGCTGCCCTCCGTGCGGATCATCAAGGACCTCGTGGCCTTCTACAACGAGTCCGTAGACATCGTCATCGACGGAGAGCGGCAGCAGCGTCCGGTCACCTTCTTCAGCAAGCCTTCGCGGTAGAGGACCTGCCAAGAGCACGAGGCGAGGACCGGGCAAGGCTGCGGAGCCCGGATGAGGGAACTGGGACGAGGCGCCAGCCCTCCTGGAAGCGCTGCGTGCGCAGGGTGAGGCGGCCGGCACGGCTGGACGCTGCACACTTCGCTCCTCCCCACTGTGCAGCCCGCTCTGGTCCCGTCCGTTGAAGGAGCAGGCAACTCACGGCCGCAGGCATTCTCTCTGCGGGTCACAGCAGACGAGTCCGGGCTCGCGTGCCAAAGGTTGTTTCATAACTGTTGGGGCTTGGTGTGCGTTGGTCGGGTTGTGCAGCTGCTGACAGCTGAACGTGGCGACGTGATCGACGCGTTCACCGAGCTGGCGCCGGTCCGGGGTTGGCGGCTGGTGCGGGTGGGGGAGCAGGTCGGCGGGCCGGAGCTGGGGGAGGGGAGGTCGGGTCGGCCGTGGTCGCTGCCGTTGGCGGACCCTGTCTGGGTCGACGAACGCGAGCGCCGTCTGTTCGTTGCCCACTTCGATCCGGAGTCGATCCGGTGGGCCGACGGCAGGTCAGCCGGCCGTCCCGTGCTCGCGGCGCTGCGGGCGGCTGGGTTCACCTACAGCGCGCGCCATCACCGGCTCACCCTCCGCGGCCCGCGGAGGGTAGATCTGCCCTGGAGCTATCTCGGCGCGGATCCTCATGCGGCCCCAACTACGCCGGACAGCCTGCCGTCGCCTCGTACTACCGACTGGCCGTGCTGGGGAAGAGCGGCATCATGGCGCGTGGCTTTCCGGTTGGGGGCCCGTGTTGTCAGCCTGGTGGGGGCCGCGGCGCGTGATCGGGCCCCTGCGCGACGTCGACGCCACGGGGTGAGTGGCACCTTCACTCAGATCGGGATCACTTCGGCACGGTGGACCTATGCGTCGGCCCCGTACGTCCCGTACTGAGGATGTCCCCTCGATTCGTAGACGTGGACCGCGAGTCCGCGCGGTGTCGTCTCATTGCGGACGAGGCGCAGGCCGGCCGGGGTGCCGCCGTCGGGGAACAGGCGCCGGCCGGTGCCCACGACCACCGGGGCGATCACGAGGCGCATCTCGTCGACCAGGCCGGCGGCAAGCAGGGACTGGGCCAGCCGGGCGCTGCCGTGGATCTGCAGCTCGCGGCCGGGCTGCCGTTTCAGTTCGGCGACCTGTGCGGGGACGTCGCCGGAGAGGATCGTGCTCGGGTGCCACTCGGCCTTGGTCAGGCTGTGGGAGGCTACGTACTTCGGCAGGTCGTTCATGATGCTGGCGAGCGGGTGTTCGGTCATCTGCGGCCAGTCCCGCGCGAAGTTCGCGTAGGTGCGGCGGCCGAACAGGAATGCGTCCGCCTGTCCGAGCCAGGTGCCGGCCTGCCGCTCGAACTCCTCGTCCAGGTGCGGCACGAACCAGCCGCCCTGGGTGAATCCGTCGCTCGTGTCCTCGTCCGGGGAACCGGGGCCCTGGGAGACGCCGTCCAGCGACAGGAACTCCTGCAGTACCAGTCTCATTGCGCACACTCTTCTCTCTCTGGCACGGGGACACCTCTCCACTTCAGACCTCGTGCCGCGCGAAAACTCATCGGTCCGAGCGCTGGCGATGATCGATGAGTTTCTCCGCGACCCGCAGTCAATCAGTCAGAGTTGGCGTACTGCAGCCGCGAGGCCGGTCGTAGCCGGTCGAAGCCGACCGACCGCAGCTGTTGAGAACCAGAACACGAGATACCTAGGAGACCTTCGATGCGCACCCTGATCAGCACCGCCTTCGTCTCGCTCGACGGCGTCGTGGAGGCCCCGGGCGGCGAGCCGGGCTACCGGAACTCCGGCTGGACCTTCAAGGACGTCGAGTTCCTCCCCGAGGCATTCGACATCAAGGGCCGGGAGCAGCAGGAAGCCACGGCGATGCTGCTGGGCCGGGCCAGCTATGAGGCGTTCAGCCCGGTCTGGCCAGAGATGGAGGACTTCGCCGACTACAAGGTGATGCCGAAATACGTCGTCTCCACCACCCTCACCGAGGACGACCTGGTGTCGAACTGGGGCCAGACCACGATCCTGCGGTCGCTCGAGGAGGTCGCCGCACTCAAAGTGACCGAAGGCGGCCCGATCATCATCCACGGCAGCGCCGCCCTCAACCGCAATCTCTCGGACGCCGGCCTGATCGACCGGTACCACCTGCTCGTCTTCCCGCTCCTGCTCGGCGCTGCTCAGGATCGCTGTGGGGTGGCCTGGCGGGCACCACCCTGCTGTGCCCTGCCAGAACGAGGATCCCGCGCTGGAGCGCACTACGGATGGAGGATCAGTCCCCTCGCATAAGGTTTGCCGCGCAAACTAGTTGACACTGGCCATCCGGCAAGGCAAGGTGTGCAGCACCAACTAGTTTGAGGCGGCGATAATGGAACGCAGGAAGCTGGAGTCTGCGGCGGCGATCTACGCCCACCTGAGAGGTCTTCTCTCGATTCCGGTAGGCGTCATGTTCATCCTCGCGGCGCTGGGCAACTTGGCCTGGGGCCCGCTGGGCCTCGTCTGGGTCTTTCCGGTCGCCCTGGTGGTGGCGGGCGCGGCATACCTGGGCATCTACCGCTACTACAACGAGAATTACGGGCGCGTCACGCCTTCCAGCAGGACGCAGGCAACGGCCGTCGTCGCGACCGTCTGCGCTGAGGCGGTGATCGCCGCAGCAGTGCTCGTGGACTGGACCTTTGATCTGCCGGTCAGCTGCACTGCGGCCTCGTTCGCGCTGGTCATGCTGGGCTATTACGCCGTCGGTGTCGGGTTGAGAATCCACCACGCCATCATCCTGGGCTCTCTTCTGGTGACCGGCTTTCTGCCGGTCTGGGGTGATGCTGATGCCAAAATCAATATCGGCATTCTGCTCAGTGGCTCGGCGACCATAGTGACCGGGATCTTCGACCACGGAGTCCTCAGGCGCACCTTCGAGTCTGCCAAGGGCCTGGATCTTGGAAGCGGCAATGCCGGAGCATAGCGACGGACCGATTCTCGATCGGCTGATCCATGAGCCGGGCCGGCTGGCGATCCTGACCGTGCTGTCTTCAGTGAAATCCGCCGACTTCGTCTTCCTTCAGCGCGCGACCCGGCTTACCAAGGGAAACCTCTCCAGCCACCTGACAAAGCTGGAGGAGGCCGGTCTGGTGACGATCGAGAAGAGGTTCGTCCACAAGAAGCCCAATACGAATGTCGCGCTGACGGCGTTGGGCGAAGAGCGAATCGCTCATCACTGGGACCAGTTGGAACGCCTGAAGAACTTCTTGGACGAGTCCGATGAGGCAGTGGGCGGCACCGCGCCCTGAACACGCGCTCCCTGCCCGATCACCCATGAGAAGTGGGCCGCCGAGTTGCAGCTCGGCAGCCCACGAGACGGAAGACGCACGACCACGCCCTTGGGCGTGTCCTTACGCGCACGTGCCTCCAACGAAAGGAGAACAGCTCATGCTGTTCCCTCGCAAGTCGATCCGCAATCCCCACGACGGTCCGGATGACGGCCGCTCGTCGTCGGCCGCCCGGGGGAGCAGGGCACGTCCCGCCCTCGGGACGGTCGGCAGGACGCTCATCGTGGCGACGGCAGTGGCATTGATCGCGGTCGGCGTGGTCACCGGCGGCCAGGAGAAGGCCTCGGCGGCCAAGCCATACCACGCGCCACGACTGGACTGGACCACATGCTCGAACCTGCCGCCCGCCGAGCCCGGCGGGCCGCCGCGGCCGAAGAATCTGCAGTGCGCCAAGCTGACCGTCCCCCTGGACTACGCCAAGCCGCGCGGAGAGACCATCCAGGTGGCGCTGATCCGGGTCAGGGCCACCGACCGGGCCCACCGCCTGGGATCGCTTGTCTTCAACTTCGGCGGCCCCGGCGGATCCGGGATCGACGCGTTCAGCGGGGGATCGACAGCATCATTCAAAGAGCTGGGCACCCAATACGACCTCGTCGGATTCGACCCCCGAGGAGTCGGCCGGAGCAGCCCGGTGACCTGCGCGGACGACAAGCAGAAGGACGCCTGGCTGGCGATGGACACCAGCCCCGACAACGCCACGGAGAGAGCCGCCTTCCTCGCCGCGGAGCGAAGCCTCATCCAGGGTTGTCAACAGCGGTCGGGCAAGCTCCTGCCGCATGTGGGCACCATCAGCGCAGCCCGGGACCTGGACGTGCTGCGGGCCTCGCTCGGCGAGCGGAAGCTGAACTACTTCGGTCTGTCCTACGGGACCTCGCTCGGCGCCGTCTACGCACACCTGTTCCCCGAGAAGGTCGGCCGCGCGGTCCTCGACGGTGCCTTCCACCCCATGAACGCCGAGCGGTTCCTCCTCAAGGCCGCGGCATTCCAGCGTGCGCTCGGCCACTTCAGCCGATGGGCGGCCCAGCAGCCTGAAGTGAAGGCCAGGGGCCTGACCCAGGGCGCGGTACTCACCAGGACTGCCAAGCTGCTGAAGGGTCTGGACGCCAAGCCGATCCCCGCCGACGGCGGACGCGAACTCACCCAGAGCATTGGCCAGAGCGGGGTCCTCATGGCGCTCTACTCCAAGGATTTCTGGCCCGTGCTGCTCCAGGGGATCGAGCGGGCGATGGCCGGCGACGGCACGATCCTGCTGGCCCTGGGCGACAGCCAGCCCCAGCGCACTCCTGATGGGCACTACACCAACGCGATCGACGCCCACGCCGCCATCACCTGCGCCGATGCCACCGAGCACTTCACCGAGCGGGACGTCACCAGGGTGCTGCCCAGGTTCACCAAGGCCTCACCAATCTTCGGGCCGACCCTGGCCTGGTCACTGACCGCGTGCACCGGATGGCCGTTCAAGGGCGACGCCCAGCGGGCCGACGCCCCCAGTGCCCCGCGCATCCTGGTGATCGGAACCACCGGCGATCCCGCCACCCCCTACCCCTGGGCCACCGAGCTGGCCAGGGAACTCCGTGTCGGGGTGCTGCTCACGTTCAAGGGCGAGGGCCACACCGCATACATCAGCGGCGACACCTGCGTACACCGTGCCGTCAACGGCTACCTCTTGAAGGGAAACGTGCCCGCCTACGGCACCACGTGCCCCTGACACCCCAAGGCCGGCGGGCTGCCGGAGGCACGGTCGAGACCGGTCACCAGGTGCCGGGGCGAGGACTGTCTGCGGTGAGGGGCGCCCCCAAGACGGGACACCCCTCGCCCGACCGTGCCGCGCGATCAGACCGAATTCCAGGTCCAGATCCCGGTCGAGGCCGATCGAGCCTTCGCCCACCTCCAATTCCGAGGTCGACAGGGGCTTGTTGGTACACACGTGCTCTGGAAGGGGCTTCTGTTGGCTGAGGCGTTAGACAAGTCGGCACAGGTCGCGGACGTAGCGCCGTTGGTCGGCAGGTCCGTGGAGCTCGCTCGGCTCGACTCGGCGTTGGAATGCCTGGGGGAGGGCGGTCCGACGATCGTCGACATCACTGGTGAGGCCGGCATCGGGAAGAGCCGGCTGCTGACGGAGTTCTGCGTTCTGGCACGCAGCCGGGGCGTGACGGTGCTGCGCGGCCGGGCGACGGAGTACGAGCGGCACAGCCCGTTCCAACCGTTCGCCGATGCCCTCGCCGATCTCGATCAGCAAGAACTGCGGGCGCTCCCGGCGCTGGTGGAGCTGTCCCAGGTCCTGCGAGGCGTGATCGAAGGGCCGGGCGGCCAGGGTGCCGGCGACCGTTTCGGCCTGTACCGGGCGACGGCGGCCGTGCTGGGGCGGCTCGGTGGCGTCCGGCTGGTGGTGATGCTGGACGACCTGCACTGGGCGGACCCGGCGTCGCTGGAACTGCTCGACTATCTTGTCCGGCACCCGGTTTCGGCCCCACTGCTGCTTGTCGTCTCCCGGCGTGACCGTCAGGCGCCGACCGCACTCGCCACCGCACTGGCCCGCGGAGTGGACACCGGTGTGGTGCTGCAGCTCGCTCTTGGGCCGCTCGCCGAACGCGACTGCGTCGAGGAGCTGGCCTGCGATCTGCCCCGGGTGCTGGCAGCCGAGCTTTTCGTGGCGAGCGGGGGCAACCCGCTGTACTTCCTCGCGCTTCTCCATGCCCATCGCGGAGCCCCCCATCCGCGGGCGCCCTTTCGGGTATCCGGCGGCCCCACCGGGTTCAGCGGCTCGGACGGCCTGCCCGCCAGTCTCGGGGCGCTGCTGCTCGACGAACTGTCGCCACTGAGCCTGTTGGAACGCCGGACCCTCGAGGCGGCTGCGGTCCTCGGTGACCACGCCACTCCGGAAATGATCGGCGCGCTCACCGGGGCCCCTGTTGCGGACGTCATCGAGGCACTGCACCAGGTGATGCGACGGGACCTCCTCAGACCGGGGCAGGGGGGACGTCGGCTGGTGCTGCGCCACCCGCTGATCCGGGCGGTGGTCCGCGAGAGCATAGACCCCTGGCGGGGCGAGGAGTTCCACCGCCGGGCGGCAGTGGAACTGGAGCGGGCCGGAGCCTCTGTCGTCGAGCGGGCCCACCACCTCGAGCGGTCGGTGACGAGCTGGGACCCGCAGCTGGCCGCCGTGCTCATTGAGGCCGCCGAGCAAACCGCCGTGACCGCTCCCGCAACATCCGCCCACTGGCTGGACGTCGTGCTCCGGATCCTGCCCCGCGCCCCCGAACACATCGCCAAACGACGTGAACTGATGCTGTCGCGCGCTCGTGCGCTCGGAGTGAGCGGCGGGCTGAAGGAGAGCCGCGACCTACTGCACGAGGTGATCGACATGTCGGGTGCGGACGGCGACGCCGCCATCCGCACCTCGGCGGTCGCGCTGTGCGCCGTGATGGAGCGTCATCTCGGGCGATACCCGGAATCCGCTGCGCTTCTGCGCCGTGAACTCGCCCGGCACCCTGGACCATCACCGTCCCAGAGTGTCGCCCTCGGGCTGGAACTGGGCTTCTCCGCGATGTTCGCCGTCCGGATTCCGGATGCGCGCGCGGAATTGGTCCGGACGCTGGCGACCGCCCGCTCGGTCGGTGACCAGATCGGCGAGGTGGTCGCTTTGGCCCTGGTCGCGATGGGAGAGGCGTACGAGGGCGATATTGCCGCCGCCCGGCGGTTCGCCGAGCCTGCAGCCAGGCTGGCGGACGCGTTGACCGACAACGACCTCGCCGGACTGTGCGAGTCCCTGGCCAGACTGGGCTGGACCGAGGTGTTTCTCGAGAACTACGCCGACGCGGAACGCCACTCCGATCGCGGGCTGGAGATCGCCCGGCGTACCGGCCAGCTCTACCTGGTGCCGCACTTGCTGCTGTGCAAGGCCTATGTCCACCTCATCACCTGCCGGGTCACCACCGCGCTGACGCTGGCCGATGAGGCCGAGCCGGTCGTGCGCTCCCTGGGGAGCGGCGAACTGCTCGCCTTCACCCTGGCGTTGAGATCCCAGATCCTTCTGCAGGCCCGCCCTCCGGGTGATCCGGACGCACGGGCCGCTGCGGAGGAGGCTGTGGCTGCGGCCGGCACAAGCGACAGCTGGTGGGCGTCTCTTGCCCGGTCCATGCTTGCCTACGCCGCGCTGAGCGGCGGCGATCCGCACCGAGCGCTGGAATCCATGGTGCATGCGGGTGGCGGGAGTGACCTGCAGCGGTTGCAGCCCTCGCTTCGCCCCGACTTCCTGGAACTGCTCGTCACTGCCGCCGTCGCCACCGGCGATATGGAGCGAGCCGAACTCTGGGCCGAGCGCGCAGGCAAGGAGGCGGAACAGCTCGGTCTGCCGACCCAGCACGGCGCAGCGCTGCGCAGCCGCGGCCAAGTCGCGGCGTACCGGGGAGACGTGGCCGCTGCGGCAAGGATGTTCGCCGAGGCCGCGGCGGAGAGCGTACGCTCGGGAGCGGTACTCCGCGAGGCACATTCCCTGTTGCTCGGAGCCCCGCTCATGAAAGCCGCTGGGGACGGCTCCCGCGCAGACGCCATGTGGCGCCGGGCCAGCCGCCTGGCCTCGGATGGCGGGGCACGGCTGTTGGTCGCCATTGCCGAGCAGGTGCGTCCGGTGGTGCTTGGGGGCGCGTCCAAACCGGCCGACGGGCTGGCCGCGTTGACCTCACGCGAGCGGGAGATCGCCGGGCTGGTCGCCGAAGGCCTCACCAATCAGGCCATCGCCACCAAGCTCCACCTCAGTCCGCGCACAGTCGAAAGCCATGTGGCCCGGGTCTACCGCAAGATAGGCGTGTCCTCGCGTGCCGCGCTGGCGTCCAAGTGGTTCGCGGCAACGCCCTCGGATGAGACGAGCCCGATGGCGTGGGCCCACGGGCGTGCGACGGGCGGCTCCTCACCGGAATAGTTCACGGCACTGCTGGACCATGCGCCGAGGTGTCGGCCGTGTGTGTGGGCGGTCCGGGACTGAGACGCAATTGCCGCGAGCCCTTTGAGCAGGATTGTTGCGTGGTCCTTTACGTAGTTCCCCTGATGCGTCGGTGGCGAGCAGCTGTGAGAGTCATCCACACGCAGACGGTGTTCGAACGGACCTGCTCATCCTCAAGGTACGACACCGACTTGCCAGTCACATGTGCTCTCCCAAACCCAGAAAAGGACACCCATGTCCAGTATCTCTGCTCGCGTCAACGACGTATCGCCGTCGTTGTTCGGTGAGTTTACGGCCAAGAGTGGGGCCCGCGAATTGTCGGACCTGACTCCCGTCATGGCCACCCCCGCCGCCTTCGCTGCCGGAGTGGCCGTCGGTGTCACCGCCTACGCCCTCGGCTATGCGGTCGGGGCTGCTGGGGGCTCCGGCGGCGGGATCCCTCAGCCGAGGCCCAAGCCGGACCCCAGTTGAACTGCCACGACACGAAGTCTGGAGCTGTCATGTCTGTACTGACCGAGCATGTGAATACAAGTGGGGCACTGGCCGAGTTCCCGCTGAGGGCCGACCGGGCCCGGCAGATGGGTGAACTCGCACCGGTCCTCGCGACGCCCGCCGCCGCGGTGGCGTTCGCTGCCGGAGTTGCGGTGGGGGTCCAGCTCACCGGAGCGTTCAATGCCGGGCTCGGCGCCGGCGGTGGTGGGATCCCTCAGCCGAGGCCCAGGCCGGACCCCAGCTGAACTGAACCAGCACGACACGAAGTGCGAAGTCATGTCCCTGGCCGAGCATGTGACTTCGAGTGGGCGTGACCGAGTTCCCGCTGAGGGATGACCGGGCTCGGCAGATGGGGCGAACTCCCCACGCCCGCCGGCGCGGTGGCCTTCGCTGCCGGAGATGCGGTGGGCGTTCAGCTCACCGGGGCGTCTGCACCTGTCTCGCCGCGACCGGGGGCGGTCACCAGGGCGCCACGGCCTTCCAAGGACCGCTGACGCACCACGGGAAGGCGCACCACTGCCGGTGCGCCTTCCCGTGTTCATCAAGAAAGGGAGTTCGCCCCTCTACGCGATCTCCACAACCATCGTCTATCGAGCAGGCGGTATGAGCGACATTCAAGACCTCGGCTACGGACGCCAGTTCGCCGAGTTCTACAACCAGATCTTCCCGCCGGGCGACGGCACGGCGAAATGGCTCGCCAGCCTCCAACCCGGAGATGGTACGCCCGCGCTCGAACTCGGCGTCGGCACAGGACGGATCGCCCTGCCGCTGGCGGATCACGCCGGTGAGGTGGTCGGTGTCGACTCCTCCCCGGAGATGCTGGAGATGCTGCGCAGCGCCCTGGCGCGCGAGCCTCGGCCGGTCACCGTGGTGCACGGCGACATCCGGACCTACCGGAGTGAGCGTAAGCACGGGCTGGTGTTCTGCGTCTGCGGAACGCTGTCGATGCTGCTCGACCCCGCAGAGCAGCAGCAGGTGCTGGAGACGTGCGCACAGTCTCTGGCACCTGGCGGTGTCGTGGTCATCGAAACGCACAACCCGGCCTTCGTGGACGGAATGCACGAGGGACGCCTCCGCGACACCTTCTTCATCCCGTGTGGGGAGAACGCCGGCCTGCAGTCCTACTCCCTGATCATCCCTGCGCAGCAGATCTGGCACCTCTCGCACATCTGGCACGAGGACGGCCGTACCCGGCTCGCGTCCGAGACGAGCAGGCTGACGACACCAGCTGAGATCGACGCGTACGCAGAACGCGCCGAACTGCGCCTGGAGGCGCGCTACGGGGACTGGCATGGGTCGCCCTTCACCGGCACCGAGCCCATGTGCATCTCTGTGTACCGAGGCCCGGGCGAGCAGGCCGGTTCCGCGGCCTCGGACCAGGAGAGGTGAGGACGCACGATGGCAAGCACTTCGCTGAGTACCGAGGCCTCGGACCCCGGGATGATCACGGACGAGCCGGAGACGGGTGTGGACGCCCCCGGCGCTGTGGCCGCACCGGGCAAGGAGCTTTCCCTGCGGGAGACGCTCATGGACTTCCGGGGATATTTGCGCCCGCATTGGCGGGAGATCGCGCTCGCCAGTCTGCTGTTGGTGGGGTCGGGGGTGCTCGGCCTGCTCCAGCCGCTGATGGTGAGGGACATACTCACCGCGTACTCACAGGGCAAGCCGGTAGCGCCTGGGTTGGCGAAGCTGGCCGCCCTGGTTCTGGTGGCCGCGCTGGTGCTGGCCTTCGGCGACTTCCTGCTGCTACGTGCCGCCGAGCGCGTAGTGTTGGCCGGGCGCCGTGGGCTGGTGCGTCACATGCTGCGGCTCCCGATGCGGGCCATGCGCAGCCAGGCACCAGGCGATCTGCTCGCCCGGGCCGCGGGTGACACATCTTTGCTGCGGCAGATCGTCACGCAGACCCTGGTGCAGGCCCTCACGGGCGTGGTGATGATCATCGGCACGCTGGTGATGATGGCGATCGTCGACGCAGTGCTGTTCGCTGTCACTGTCGGTGTGGTCGTGCTGCTCGGAGCCGTGGTCGGCCTCATCCTGCCCAGGATCCGGAGCGCGGCGCTGCGGGCACAGGAGTCGGTCGGGGAGATGGGCACGGCCCTGGAGCGTGCGCTGAGCGCCTTCACGACGGTCAAGGCGTCCGGGGCGGAGGAGGTCGAGACCGAGCGTATCTACACGGCAGCGCGGGACGCGTATGACGAGGGTGTCGGGCTCGCCCGGTGGGGCTCGGTGGCGGGCACCGTCGCCGGGCTGGCGATGCAGGTAGCCTTCTTCGTCGTGCTCGGTGTGGGTGGGGCGCGGGTCAGCAGCGGCGCCATCTCCGTCGCCACGCTCACTGCGTTCCTCCTGTATGTCCTCTATCTCGCCCAGCCAGTCATGTCGCTGACCGATGTCGGCACCTACTTCCAGGCTGCCCGAGCCGCGATACAGCGCCTGTCCGAGATCACCCGGCTGCCCACCGAGCCGGTGGACAAGGCACTGTCACCGGCGTACGCCGATGATGCGGTGTGGACAGGCGCGACCTCCCTGGTCTTCGAGAACGTCTCCTTCACCTACCCCGGGCGGACTACCCCCGCTCTGGACGGCTTCTCGCTCCGGATTCCCGCCACCGGCCTCACTGCCCTCGTCGGCCCCTCAGGTGCCGGCAAGACCACCGCGCTGAGCCTCATCGAGCGCTTCTACGACCCGGACCGGGGCCGCATCCTGCTCGACGGGCGCGACCTTCATGACTGGAACCTGAACGCCCTGCGCGCCCGCATCGGCTATGTAGAGCAGGATGCCCCCGTGATGGCGGGCACGCTGCGCGACAACCTCGCCTACGCCGCCCCCGCCGCCACCGACCAGGAACTGCTCTCAGCCCTGGCGACGACGCGGCTCCTGCCACTGTTCGAACGCCTCGGCAGCAACCTCGACGCCGAGATCGACCACCACGGCACCTCACTGTCCGGCGGTGAACGCCAGCGCATCGCCATCGCGCGGGCCCTGCTGCGCCGCCCACGCCTGCTCCTCCTCGACGAGGCGACCTCACAGCTCGACGCCGTCAACGAGGCGGCACTGCGCGAGGTGATCGCAGAGCTGGCCGCCTGGACGACGGTCGTCGTCGTTGCCCATCGCCTGTCGACCGTGCGCTCGGCCGCCCGTATCGCCGTGATCCAGGACGGCGGGTTGCGGTCTATCGGCACCCATGACGCGCTGATGCGCGACGACTCCCTGTACGCCGAGCTCGCCGCGCACCAACTGCTCGGCTGAGGAACACAACCTCCTACCAGCAGACGCCTGCGTGACCAGCCTCACCATCCCGATGCAGCCCGTCGCTGTCCCGCGGAGCGGGGGCTGGAAGAGCGCATCGCTCCCTGGGAGACACGACGAAACCTGAGAAAGAAAGGAGTTCGCCTCATGGCGCGATGGCCGAAGGCATTGATGCGAGCCGTCCTGTCGCCGCCGGCCGTGAGCCGGGCCACGGCCCTGTCGCTCAGCGAGCGGCTGAGCGCGACGACGCACCTCGTGTCGAGCCTGGAGTATCTGACGACGGAACGGGACAGAAAACACGGCGGGCTGAACAACTGGGACGTCAACCGGGAGGCCCTCTCGACATGGCCGCCGGCGCTCCGCAAGGTGCTCGACCTTGCCGCTCGTCCGCGCGTCACCCGCGCCGTGCATATCGCCCGGGTAGGTGCCGCGGCGGCCCTGCTGGCACCGTCGCCCCGCGCGGTGCGTGTTGCCGCGAACGCAGTCCTGTCGGGTACCTCGCTCGCCCTGTACCCCCTCAACCACTACGGGACCGACGGCTCCGACCAGGTGTCCTTCCTGGTCCAGTCCGTCGCCACGGTTGCCCGGGCGGGCGAGCGGAACCCGCAGATCGTGGACGCCTGTCTGTGGTTCGTCGCACTGCAGTCGACGCTTTCCTACGCCGTGTCCGGCTGGGGCAAGATGTCCAGTTCGACATGGCGCAGCGGCCGGGCGCTGCCCGGAGTGATGCGGACCCTAACCTACGGGGACCGCACCGCCTGGGAACTGGCGCGCCGTCACCCCCGTGCGGCCCACGCCCTCTGTGCCGGGGTGCTGGCCCTGGAGTGCGCGTTCCCAGTGGTCTTCCTGGCGAAGGGCCGAGCGGCCCCGCTCATGGTGGGGTCGGCGGCCGCCTTCCACATCGCCAACGCGAGGTTCATGGGGCTCGGCCGCTTCCTCTGGTCGTTCGGCTCCATGCACCCGGCCGTGCTGTACGCCGCCGGTCCGCGTGAGCGCACCGGGGCGCAGGGCCGCATGGAGCGGCGGGACGACGCACTGCCGGCGCTCGCGCTCGGGCTGCTGGCCGTCGCGCTGGGCGCCCTGCAGGTGGAAAAGAGCCGCCAGAGCCACAAGGTGCTGCGGGGCCGAGGTGATGAGCAGGAGTTCACCGCCGCTTCTGGCAACAGGCTCTCGTACCGGCGCACCGGACCGGACAGCGCGGCGACGAATGAGGGCACACAGCCGGTCGTCATCCTCGAGAGCGGCCTCATCGCGAGCGCCGAGCACTGGGAGTGGATCGTCCAAGGGCTGTCGGAACACTTCCCCGTGGTGACATACCACCGGGCGGGCTACGGCCGCAGCACCTATACCGGGCCCGAGGACGGGACGTACAGCCTGGACACTGCTGTGGACGATCTCGTCGACCTGGTCAGGCACACGGCAGGTGACCGCCCGGTCGTCGTGGCCGGCCACTCACTGGGCGGCTACCTGGCGCTGAAGGCGGCAGACCGGCTCCCGGATCACATCCTGGGTGTCGGTCTGATCGACTCCAGCCATCCCGCCGAGCTGCAGCGCTCGTCCCGCCAGGCACAGGGCGCAAAGATGTTCAGCGGCTCACTCGCGTCTGTCGCCATCTCCCTGAAATTCGGCATGGGAGCACTGCTCAGTAATCCCCGCTGGGTCGATCGCCTGCCCGAGGAGGTACGGAGCCTGCTGACGGCGCACTACCGCGACTCGCGGATGTGGGTGGCGGGGCGCCGCGAATGGCGGGCCGTACAGGAGGAGTTCGCTGCCTTCGACGGGAAACTGCCGGACCCTGGTGTCCCCCTGCTCGTCATGACGGCCGGGCACACCGCCTCCCAGGATCCGGTCCAGGCGGAACTCCACGCAGAACTCGCCGAAGCGGCTCCGCACGCCGTGCATCACATCATCGACGGCGCCGACCACGACTCTGTGCTCACGGACCAGGACACGGCCAAGTCCGTCGTCAAGCTGGTGTCGGACTTCGTCGCAAACCTCGGCGAGGACGCTGCGAGGACCGAAAAGAAGGGGGATTCCCATGACATCCGTACGAGTTGACGACGGCGCACTACGGGCGGAGTCCCGGGGGGCCCTCACTCTGCTACTGCTCGGCGGACTCGCGGTGTGGCTCAGCGCGACCACCGCGGGCCAGCATCCGCACAGCACATTCGACCGCGTACGCGAACGCGACAGAACCGGAATGCTCATACCAAACTGGAAGTTCTTCGCCCCCGAGCCTGCCCAGCACGACTTCCACGTCCTACACCGCGTCCTGACAGCGGACGGCGCCCAGACCCCCTGGCAGGAGACCACGCGGATCGCGCCCCGGGCCTGGTCGCAGCTCCTGTGGTTCCCCAACCGACGCCGGGAGAAGGCGATGTTCGACGTGTGCGCCGAGCTGATCATGCTGATGAACAAACCTGGCCTAGATCTGACACAGTTCCCCGCGTACCGGGTGCTGCAAGACTTCGTGGAGCTGACCGTGCGGGACTCCTGCGCCGAGGCCGAGCTTCCGCAGGGATTCCAGTTCCTGATCGCCAGGCACACCGGGCATGACCAGAAAAACGAACCGGACTACGTGTTCCTGTCTCCGTTCGTTCCCGCGGGAGCACCGGCTTGAGCCGCGTGCGAGATGCCGAGGGCACGCCGGGCGCGCTGCCGAGGCCGTTCCGGCTCAGAGCCCGGGTCAGGGGCGTCTCCAGAGTGGCGGGTCCCGTCGTGCTGGGCACCGCCGCAGTGGGCCCGTCGGTCACACCTTCCGTGTTCACCCCGGGCCTGGCGACCGCCCTCTGGCTGGCCGGATCCGCGGCACTGGTACTGGGACTGTCCCTGTCGTTCCGTCATGCCACACCTCGGATCGCGCACCGCGAAATGGGGGCTCCCGTCACCGGCCGCTGGTGCGCTGTCAACAGCCCCAGCACCAGGGTGCCGAGTCATCGCACAAACGCCTACGGTCAGACGTTCGCGGTCGGCCTAGTCCACGAGCCCGAAGAGCGCTCACGGCCGGCCTTCGGGGAAGGCCCCGGCTTCCGGCCAGCGAAGGAGTTCCCAGCCTTCGGCCAGGAACTGCTGGCACCGGCCAACGGCCGGGTCGTCAAGGTACGGGACCGTGCCAGAGACCACCTCAGCCGCTCGAACCGGTTCGCCGGCGCCTACATGATCTGGGAAAGCATGATCCGGGAGCTCGCGGGGCCCCGCCAGATACTCGGCAATCACATCATCTTGGACCTCGGGGACGGCACGTACGCAGTCTTCGCACACCTCCAGCAAGGGTCGGCCACGGTCCGGCCCGGTCAATTCGTCCACCGCGGTCAAAGGATCGGCCGGTGCGGCAACTCGGGCAACTCCAGCGAACCCCACCTGCACTTCCAGCTGATGGACCACCGCTGGCCGCTCGTCGCCGCTGGGCTTCCTTTCACCTTCTCCGCCGTCAGCATCGACGGCCGGGAAGTCAAGGACGGTGTCCCTGCCGACGGCCAGACCATGGTGGTGGCGACCAGGTGAGTTCTCCCGCCGACGGGTGGATCGGGGACAGGTCCAACGGCGAGGTGGACGCCGTCGTCGTCGGGGCCGGGCCGAACGGCCTGGCCGCGGCGATCGTCCTGGCCGGGGCCGGGCTGGAGGTGTCGGTGTACGAGGCCGCGCCCACCGTCGGCGGCGGCACCCGCACCGCAGAACTGACCCTGCCCGGATTCCACCACGACATATGCTCCGCTGCCCACCCCATGGGACTGGCCTCACCCTTCTTCCGCGCCTTCAACCTCGCCGCACACGGGGTGCGGATGCTGCGTCCCGCGGTGTCGTACGCTCACCCCCTCGATGGGGGCAGGGCGGGGCTCGCCTGGCGGGACCTGGAGCGCACGGTCGACGGACTCGGACAGGACGGACCGGCCTGGCGTTCGCTGCTCGGCCCGTTGGTGGACCGCTGGCAGGGGCTGGCCGGCACCGCCATGTCGGACCTGCGAAGCCTCCCGCCGGACCTCGTCACCGCAGCCCGCCTCGCCCTGCGCATCGCGGAGCAGGGCTCACCGCTGTGGGGGGCACGCTTCCGCGGATCCCTTGCACCCGCGCTGCTCACCGGAGTCAGCGCGCACGCCATCGCCCCGCCGCGCGCCCCCGTGCCGGCGGGGGTCGGACTGGTCCTGGCGGCCCTGGGACACGCGGTGGGCTGGCCGATCCCCCGGGGCGGCAGCCAGACCATCGCGGACGCAATGGCCGCCGAACTGCGCCGCCGCGGTGGGCGAATCGTCACCGGCCGGTACATCGGGAGCCTCTCCGAGCTGCCGCGGGCAAGCGCGGTTCTGCTGGACCTGACCCCAGCCGGGCTGCTGCGCATCGCCGGGGACACACTCCCGGGCCGGTACGCCCGCCGCATGCGGGCGTACCAGTACGGCGGGGCCGTGTGCAAGGTCGACTTCGCGCTGTCGGGACCGGTGCCGTGGAAGGCATCAGGTTGCGAACTCGCGGGCACACTGCACCTGGTGGGCACCCGTGACGAGGCGCTCGCGGTCGAACGCGAGGTCGCCGCAGGCCGACACCCCGAGCGTCCCTATGTCCTCGCCGTCCAACCCGGCGTCGTCGACCCGACACGCGCACCGGTCGGCCGCCATACTCTCTACACCTACGCGCACGTTCCGCACGGATCACCCCTGGACATGGGCGAAGCGGTGACCGCGCAGCTGGAGCGCTTCGCGCCGGGTTTCCGGGATCTCGTCCTCGCCCGCCATGTCCTCCCCGCCGCCAGACTGGCGGAACACAACCCCAACTACGTCGGCGGTGACATCGCTGGAGGCACACTGTCTCCGTGGCAGACGGCGATGCGCCCGGTTCCGGGCCGCGATCCGTACGCCACCCCGCTCCCCGGGCTGTATCTGTGCTCGGCCTCCACCCCACCGGGCCCGGCAGTCCACGGAATGTGCGGGCTATACGCCGCGAGGCAGGCACTGCGCCAGCGCTTCGGGATCCTCACCGACCCGCTGGAGCTGGTACCCGCCCCTGTCGCAGGACCCTTGCGGCGAAAGACGATCGAGTGACGGCGTTGCGGCCGTCGTAGGCCAGTCAGGCTGGGGACTGCGGGCTGGTCTGCGACAGTGCGGCAACCAGTGCGACGCGGAAACGCACGCCAGCAGCGCTGGTATTGGCTCACACTGACACCCGTCCAACTTTTCCGGAACCCCTTATTCATAGGCAGCCACTCACGTGAGCAACGAAGATTCCAGGTCACAGTCCACGTACGTATGGGAGTCCACCACGGTTGGCTCTCAGGGCGGACCGCTGCTCGTCTGCGAGGTCAACTCCTTCTCGGACTGGGGCGGTGAAGTTCACAGCCCTGACTATGAATTGGATACCGCCTGTGACTATTCCCGTGCCTGGTCAGCGCTCCACCCGTCTGACGATGACCTCGAAGCCGCGTTCGTGCGTTTCGGCGACCACGAGGAACATGCCGGCCTCATCTGGGAAATGGACGGCGAGGGCAGCGCCGAGATTGCGTATGCCCGGCGCCAAAACGGCCCCGCTGACAACGACGACGCCTTTTTGCTCATGCGCTCATGGACTCCCCGGAACAGGACGGACGCGCCACGTCGGCGTGCAGCCGGGGCGTCCGTGGCCGAAGAAGAGGAAGTAGGAGAGCTTGAGCTCCGTAGCGGCCGGGTCGTTGTCGTCTGGGCAGCAGTAGGCGCGAACGAGACCGGCTCGTTCGCGACGCCGCAGGAAAGAGCCGCATCACTCAGTGCCCTGGCCCGGCTGAACCCCCCGGTCCAGCTCAACCTGGACCATATCCTCGGCCTCGGTACGGTGCTGTGGGTCAAGCCGGGCACGTATCGCGTCACCTGCGGATGGCACGAAGGAACTCGGGGACGGTACATGTCCGAGGAAGAGATGTATGGACCACCACAGTCATATGCAGACGACGACTGGAGCTGTCGCTGGGTCCGCTTCACCCTGTCCGACGACATCACAAAGGCGTGAGCCCACGTACGAACGGCGAAGGGTGACTTCCTGCCGCTGTTCCCGGTCGGTTGACAGGCCGAACACCAAGCCCTCGGCCGAGCCGCTATCTCACGGGCATATTGGCTTCGAGCTGCCGGGCAGGCAGCCGCTGGAGGGCGCCGAGGTCGGCGGTTGGCGGTGCCTGCCTTGACGAAAAGAGGACAAGTGAGCGTTTTTGAGGCGCTGAACCACCTTGGTTCGGTTGTGAGCATCAATGGCTCGATCATGATGGTTCTCGGGGACGCCGGAATCGCCGCGACATGGAAGGGAGTGACAAACGCTGTCAATGACGAAGATCTCGAAGCGGGTGGCAGCGATTGGGCGCGTTGCCTGGACGCGCTGAATTGGGGCACCGATCTCCCCTTCGCACGGGTGACATGCGACGGCGGTGAGCTGCTTACGATCCGCATCCATGTCAGCGGCGGCGGCTATGTTGAGGTTTTCGGTGTGGGCGAGGCACTTGTGCTGATCGAGGCGTGCTGGTCCGACGTCGAGCATCTCGCCGATCGGGACTTCCTTGACTATGTGAAGCGTCCGTGCAGCGCGGACGCGACGGATGCGGGACTCGTCGAGGTGACGGCAGGTGCGATCGCGTTGCTTCCCGCCCCGTCGTCAGGCGAGAGGGTGCCTGAGGCGCTCGCGAATCTGGGACCAGCCGGCTCGGCACAGTTTGCGACCGAAAGCGAGTGGGCGATGGTCGTGGAGCTTCCCACTCGCCGCTACAGGGTACGTATCGAAGACCAGGTGGAAGGGCCTTGGGGTTTGGGAGCCCGCGCCATCGTTGAGCCGGAGCCGGCTGTCCAGGGGTAGCCGGTCGCAACCCGCACTTGTCTGGATCCTCACCTGCCCCGGAGTCCCTCCAGTTGGACATCGGCAGGCTTCCAGCCCCGCGCGAGCCTGTGACGGCGAGCGGCCAACAACGAGCGGATGGCGTCCACGGCACATAGCGAACCGCGACAACATGAACACCGCCACCAACAGCAGCAGCGTCCCCGCCCTCGCCTCAGCTCACGAGACCGACCGGCTCAACGAACCGGCGGCCCCGTGGCAACGGGCGACCTGACGAACCGTGGACAGCCACAACACGAGCTACTTTGCGGCTGAGGTCAGAGGTAGGACTCCGGAGCCACGATCCCCGTGGGTTCAAGGAAACCGAAGGTCCTGCAGCGCGAACCCATGGGTCCACGGGTGTGCGTCAGGCCGATGCATCCGTGGGTTCGGGTGAAACATGAGGATGCTGAGCGATCCGGAGGCTTCGGCGGTGACGTCGGCCTGGACGTATTCGGGTCATGACGGCCGCCCGCCGAACTGCCAGTTGTGCACTTCAATGTCGGCGTACCGGTCCGGGGCCAGGATGGCGCGTGCGGTGTCCGGTCCGGCGCCCGGACAAGCGCCGCCGTGCCCAGCCACGTGGCACCGTTGTCGGACAGCAGCGGCCCATAGGCGATCAGCTCGCCCCGGTCGGGCGGCACCGCGAGGTCGGCGGCCTGCCCCGTGCCAAGGCCGAGCACCAAGTACCGGTTGCCGCCGGTCTGGCCGCCGGGGAAGCCCCCACATGACCGTGGCCTACTTCGGCTGGCGGGGCACGGCCTTTGTCTTGTCGAGGTGCCCGTACACCGTCGACCGGGGGACGCCGACAGGGTCGGCGATCTGCAGCGTGCGATGACGTTGGCTCACGCCGTTGTGGGAGACGTCCCGTTCGCGCCGGGGCCCGTGGGCGCTTCAGCTTGGTGCGAGGTAGGCACGGGTACTTCGCAGTGGGCACGCGGTTGAAGGTCATCCCTACCCTGGGCGGCGCTGCATATCGGCGTTACGCTCAACAAACGCGGCGGACGTCCCCGCCGCGGGCGGCAGGCGGGGGCAGTTATGTGGATCTTCTTGGTACTGGGTTTGCTGCCCATCGCTCTGCTCCTGTGGCTCTTCGCGGGACAAGTGAACCAACAGGTGGACAGCCATTTCGCCGGTGAGGTGATCGCCCTTTCGGTCCAGCCCGTCACGCTGACCACCGGCATGCGCACCGACTACCTGCTGACGATCCGTGCTGACGACGGCCGGCAGTTCACCTTGCCGGTGAAAGACGACGTGTACGCCTTGTTCTCTGTCGGCGACCGTATCGTCAAGCAGGCCGGGACACGCTGGCCCAGGAAGGCGGCATAACGTCGGGAGCCACCCGCGTATCCAGCAAGTTTGGGGCCTGCGGTGCAGATGTGTACCGCTCATGATGTGTCACCGCCGAGTGAGGGAACCTGCGTTGCCGAAGGCGAACCGAACTCCTTTCTGCAGGATGTATCCGCTCACCCGAGGCGGTCGGAGCAGCCCCCTCCTGCTCGCGATTCCCGTATGGATTCAGGCATGCGGTGGCCTGCTCGGGAAGGGCCTGCGCCATGGGCAGGAGAAGAGGGGACAGAAGGTCATGAGGAGTCGGTCTACGTCATCCACCGAACGAGGGTGCACCGCGACGATCGTGGTGACGGCGTTGCTGATGTTCGGTGTATCAGCATGCGGTGGCGAATCGACCGTCGACTGCACGGGCGGGTCGTACACGGTCGACTGCCATCCGGTCGCCCCACCGGCCGACAGCACCTCCGCCGCCACGGTTCCCGCGCCCGCGTTGACGCCGTCGGGGACATGCCCATCGGACTGGTTCGGGGTCCACGAGGCGGTGCGCAACAGGAGCTTTGACCGGGCCTGCCCACTTCCCAGCCCCCTCGACCCGCCCCTGGCCACCGCCGCGCCCCTACCATCCCCGTGAGGCACTTCCCTGTGACTCATGGGGCCGGCTCCTTCCCGCAGGCGTAGAAGCGGGTGCGCTCCGCGAGACAATCGGCCAGTCCTCGAAGCCCGCCACCGCGGGCATGCCACTGTCGAGGACCGAATCCGGTGCGGCAAGACCACCGGATTCGGCCGCTTCCCCTCCCGTGACTTCAGCATCAATGCCGTCTGGCTCGAACTCAGCCTCGCGGCGATCGACCTGCTGTGCGGTTGCTGGTTGCGTTCGCGGCGGCGCCCAGATCCGGTGGGAGAAGCGGCAGCCCTCATCCCCCCGGCACGATCAAACCTGGCAGAACGTGATAGCGATATCACACCCACCTTCCCCCGCTGCTTATCTGGCCTCCTCCTGACACTGACAATTACTCTGCGAGCGGCTCCTGCCCACACCCCGGACGAGGCAGAAGAAGAAACCTTCCTCCCGTCTGTCACGACGTCACCTCAAACATGACTGTTTATCGGGAAAACCGCCCGCACCTGCTACCTCGGTGGTTACGGTCTGTGTTCATGCGGATCCTGCACACCTCGGACTGGCATTTGGGCCGTCAACTGCATCGCGTGGCGCTTCTCAAGGAGCAGCGCGCTTTCCTGGAGCACCTGTTGGACACGGTGCGGCGAGAACAGGTTGAGGCTGTGGCTGTCGCGGGCGATGTGTTCGACCGCGCCATCCCTCCTCTGGACGCGATTGACCTGTTCAACTGGGTTCTTGGAGAACTTGCCGATCTCCAGGTGCCGCTCGTCATGATCAGCGGCAACCATGACTCGCCGCGGCGGCTGGGAGTCAATGCCCGGCTGATCGAGCGCGCCGGGATCCACCTGCGTACCAGCGTTCAGGACTGCGTCCGTCCTGCCGTCCTGAACGACGAGCACGGGCCGGTGGCCTTCTACGGCCTGCCCTACCTCGAGCCCGGCCTGGTCCAGGATCACTTCGCAGCGGAAAAGCCCAGTCACCACGCCGTGCTCAGCGCGGCCATGGAGCAGGTCCGTTCCGACCTGGCGACGCGTCCTGACGGCACCCGGTCGGTCGTCCTCGCCCATGCCTTTGTCACCGGAGCGGAACCCAGCGCCAGTGAGCGGGACATCACCGCCGGCGGTGTCCCCTCGGTCGGTTCCTCCGTCTTCGCCGGGGTGGACTATGTAGCGCTGGGACACCTGCACCGCTGCCAGCGAATCAGCGACCGCATCCGATACAGCGGATCCCCGCTGGCCTACTCCTTCTCCGAAGCCGATCACCCCAAGGCCGTGTGGCTGATCGATCTGGACGCCGACTCCCACGTGTCGGCACGCAAGATCCTGTGCCCGGTGCCCCGCCGCATGCGCCAACTGACCGGCCTTCTGAACGACTTGCTCACCCACCCCGAGTACACCGGGTACGAGGATTGCTGGCTGCACATCACGCTCACCGATCCTGACCGGCCACACATGGCCATGGAACGCCTGCAGCAGCGCTTCCGCCACGCCTTGAAGCTGAGCTTCTCCCAGGAACAGCGCACCCAGGAGGAGTCCTACCGGGCCCGCGTCAACGGCCGCACCGACCACGAGATCACGCTGGGCTTCCTCCACCACGTCACCGGCCTTCCGGCCACCGTCCCGGAGCAGGACCTGCTGCAAGAAGGGCTGGAAAGCGTCCGCACCGAAGCCGCGGTACGAGAGGCCAGCTGATGTATCTCCACCACCTGACCGTTCAGGCGTTCGGCCCTTTCGCGCGCACGGAAGCCGTCGACTTCGATGCTCTGACGAGCAACGGCCTGTTTCTGCTGCGCGGCGACACCGGAGCAGGGAAGACCAGCATCCTGGACGCGGTCTGCTTCGCCCTCTACGGCAACGTGCCCGGCATCCGCCCCACCCACCGCCTGCGCAGCGACCACGCCCCCACGGACACGCGCACCCGAGTCACCCTCGAATTCAGCGCAGCCGGTCGGCGCCTGAGGATCGTGCGAGCACCCAAGCAGACCTACCCCAGCAAGCGGGCAAGGAACGGCACCGCCACCTCCGAAGCCACCGTCGAGCTCCACCAGCGGACCGGCACCACGGACGGCTCCGCAACATGGGAGCCGGTCTGCGCCAACCACCAGGACACAGTGTGAGCTTCGGGGAATCCGTCACCCAGATGTTCGCCTTCGCATGTCACTGAGGGAACACGTATATGCGCTGATCAGAGGCGGTTTTGTTGGAAGATCATGGTGGTAGGCATCCGGATCTGGTGGTGACATGAAGGCGTATCGGTCAGTGTCACCTTCGCCGAACCTCCTTCTGCTCGGCGGCTCGCAGGGGCAGGATGGCACTGAGGGGGTCAGCGGGGGTTCGGGGAATCCGGGCAAACCCAGCGGCACTGGACCGGCTCGGCGCCGGTCGCTGCGGAGTGCAGTGGGAGCCGGAAGAGTTCCCCGTCGGCGGGTCGCTCGGTGATGTCGGTGCTGTCCGCCTGCCCGGCGGCGAGAGCCGCGAGAACTGGGTGGGCGTCCTGCCGCTCACCGCTCAGCAGGGCCCGCAGGACGGGGGACCGTAGCTATGGTCACCGAGCAGGATGAATTGCTCGAAGTGCCCTTTGGCAGGAAGCTGTTCGGTCAGGTTGGTGATTTGCTCGTTGGCCGATGCCTCATGTAGCTCGTCCAGCAGCAAGCGCGCAGCTCCCTCGCTGTCCAGGGTGAAGTGAGCGAGCACGCGTTGAACCAGCGCGGTGATCTGTTCCTCAGCCCCCGGGCACGCGCAGGCCTTCCAACAACCAGGCATGGCATCCGGATCGGCCACGCTGCAATGGGTAACCGCCCGTTCGGCCAGCGCGGTGAGTTGCTCGTCTGCCCCTACCGTGCCGAGCTCGCTCAACAGCAGTGGGTGCCCTGGTGCGCAAGCTGCCTTGGCGATCAGTGCTGCGACAGCAGCACACCCGTTTCATCGGCCAAACGGTGCAACCGCCGCGCGTCCTGTCTGACCCAGTCGAATGAGCCTTCATACGGAGGGAGCCGGGAGGCTAACCGGGCTGCTCTGAGCAGGGGATGGGCCCATGGTGGGAGCGCGTGGAGGAAGCACCGTCGATGGTGGCCCTTTGCGGTGGTGCCTCGATGTGTCATCACAACGTGCCCGTGTAAGGCGATGTCACAGGTACGCGTCTCGGCGATGGTGCGCAGTCCAGTTCCGGTGACGGCTGCTATGGCGAGTACTGCCGCCTGCACGGGATCCGGGATCTGCAGCAGGCGTGCGGCAACTCCCGGTCCTGGTTCTGCCTCTGGGCCCGTCAGACGCAACATTGCCGCCGGGCTGGAATCGGCGCCTGGACAGGTTCGGCGTTTTACGAGCGGGACTGCTACCGCGCGCCCCCGGGTGGCTGCCGCGAACACAGGAGCCAACGCCGGTCGATCGGCCTGGGCCATGCTGCCCAATGACATAGCGCTCGACGCCTGGTAGGGATGCAGAGGCGTATCTACGAAAGCCGCGTGCGCGGCAGGCCGGCTCGTGATCACGTGGTGCGGCACGTCTGCCAAACGGGAGGTGCCCTTCCACGGCTGAGACCACAGCAATGTCAGACGCAGATCCATAAACTGGTGCAGTGCCAGCAGGTCCCTCCACGCTGCGCCCAGCCAGCTGTTGTGCGCGCGGCAGACAATGATGTGCCTGATGCCCATGGCGTGCACCCAGATGGATGCTACGTTGCTCAGCCGTCTGCAGGGGCCTGGACCAAGCGGAAAGTGGGCCTGCTTGCCGAGGCCGGAGAGCAGGGATCGAGACACCCCGTCGTTGGGCCAGCGCGTGGGAGCGATATGGACTGCTACTCGTCCCCTTTCTGGCGCATGCGCCCGCAGAGCTGCCTGCATCAACTCGATGTCATCCGAAGGGTCGACGATCACCTGTACTGGGTGAGGAGACCCTGTTGGTGCCTCCGGCTGTGCAGGAAGCACAGGAGACTTCTGCCCCAAGGCTTTGTCTCGGCAGGCACAGGGCCGTTCGAGAACTGCGGACAGGACCTGGTTTAGCTCCGAGAGACGGCTGCAAGGACGACGGGAAGACCGGCACTCCATGCAAAGCAGTACAGGCTGCGAGAGCGGTTGCATCAGCACGAACCCCGGAAAAATTCCGAGATGGCACGCCAATGTCGGTTTCTGATCAGCTGTGCCCAGCCCGACCGAACGTGTCAGAGACCTGGGTCCCTAGATGTCCACAGACAGGGCGAAATCTCGTCCACCGTGGGCAGGTGGTGGTTGCGGCCGAGACTTCCGTCGATATGCGACCACGGAACTAAGTTCCCAATGGGGCAATGCGTCTGACCGTGCCGTGGCTCCGGGGCCTGCATTCCTATATCGCATCTGCCCGTCGATATGAGAGCAAGTCGAGTCTGAGCACTCCAAACGAGTGAGCGCCATAGGGGAGAATCTTGCACTGCTCCTAGCCTCATGGTCGGCGCACTCTTCACAGAGGCCACGCCAGGAAGACCATCCTGTGCTTACTGCTGCCCGCAGTTGGAGGCTCATTTGTACAAGGTGCCGTTACTCACGGCCTCACCTCCCAAGGGCCGCGAGCAATGACCACGCAAGAGAGCGCACCGGAGGAGACGGGCCTGGGGCGGCACCGGCACGAGCTACGGGTTGCTGCGGTCAGTCAGCTGCTCAGGCTGAGGGAAAAGGGAGAGCTGAAGACCGCTCACGTGAAGCTGGTCGCCAACTCAGTGGACGTGAGCGTGCGGCAGGTGTGGCGCTGGCTCGCGCAGGCGGAGGAGACCGGCTCACCGGAGAAGCCTGAGCGCAAGCGGTTTCGGATCACCGAAGAGATCATCGATGTCCTCGCCGACTACCAGGGCAACGTGAAACGTGCCCATGAGCGTCTGGTGCGTGTCGCGGAGGAGGCGGGGGAGGAGCCGGTGGGTCTGACCACGCTGCACGACGCCATCGCCCGTGACCTCGACCCCGGTTTCATGGCCGGCCTGCGGGAGGGCATCCCAGCTGCCCGCGGTTTCGACCCTGCCTTCCAGCGGCCGACGGTGGCCCGCAATGAGGTGTGGGAGGGGGACCACAAGCAGGCCCCGACCGTCGTGATGATGCCCGACAAGAAGCTGTCGAAGGTGTGGGTGACGTGGTTCGAGGACCGCGGCACCGACTACGTGGTGGGCTGGGCGGTCACCGCCGGCTCCGCGCACCGCGGATCAGTTCTGGCGGCCGTCCGCGCCTCCGTGTTGCGCGAAGCCCCCTATGGGCCCGCCGGTGGACTGCCGCATCTCGTACGCGTCGACGGCGGCTCCGACTTCCTGTCCAAAACCGTCCGGCGGACCTTCGGCCTGCTCGGCGTGCCGATGCACAAAGTGCGCAGCGCCCGCCACAAGGGAGGGATCGAGCGGCTGAACCGCACCAGCATGACCCGGTTCTTCGCTGACCTGCCCCGCTACACCAAGGCACCCCAGCTTGACCACCGCCGCCGCGTCGGTGACCAGGACCCGCCCCTGACCTTCGAAGTCTTCGTCGACCTGCTGCGCAAGTGGGTCGAGGAGCGCAACACCCAGCACGTTCTCAAACGCACCGGGATGACGCCGCTTCAGGCGTGGCTGGCCGACCCCACCGAGATCCGGCCTGAACCCGGCCCGGAGGAACTGCGCGCCTTCATGCTGGAGAGCGACAACAAGGTCCACAAGATCACCAGTCACGGGGTCGAGTTCAACAAGCGCTACTACATGCCCGAGGAAGGCGTGGGACGCATCGGTCTGGAACTGCGCGTCCGCTGGATGCCCCACCACGACCACGAGATCGACCTGTACACCTTCCGCAGCAACCGCTACCTCGGCCGGGCCTTCCTCAGCAACGAGGTCAGCGAGGAGATGCGCGAGAAAGTCCTCAACGACCGCGACGAGCACAGCGAGGTCCTGCGCCAGGCACTGAAACGCTCTGCCGAACGCAAGCGGGAACGCCACCTGCCCTCCACCCAGCCCGAACTCCCCGTCCGCGCCATCCGCATGACGGAACAGGAGGCACGCGCCGAACTGGAAGGCACCACCCCGACCGCCCCGCCCCGCCGGCGCGCAGAGCCCTACCAGCCCCTGACCCCTATCCCGCCCACCTGGCCGCGCCCCGGCCAGACCCCTGCCCCTTCAACGGAAGACGAGGCATCATGACCACCGCTCCGAAACGCAAGCACATGCCCAAACGCCGCACCGAGCCGACAGCGAGCCAGTCCGCCATGGCACCCCGCCGCCGCCCCGATCTGCGCCCACAGTTCTTCCTCGGCCTCGAGGACTCCACCCTGGTCGCCACCGACACCCTGCTACAGATCAAGGACACCGTCGTCGACACCGTCGAGTCGCGGGCCATGTCGGTGGTCTACGGCGACGCGGGGCTCGGCAAGAGCTTCAGCACCCGCGCCACGATCCAGGAAATGAACCCCGACCTGATCCTCCCGCTGGACTTCGCCCGCTCCCGCCCCGGCCCCAAGGACCTGCGCGAGGAACTGTTCCACCAGATGAACCTCAGCTGCAAGATGCCCGGCACGCCCACCGCGTTCGACAAGCTGCTGCGCGAGACCCTGCCGCGGCGTCCATATGTGATCGTGTGCGACGAGGCCCAGCAGTACCGGCGGGAGAACTTCGAGTTCCTGCGCAAGCTGTGGGACAACTGCGACCCCAAGCCCGCCATCCTGTTCGTCGGCGGCCGGGAGGCCTACGAGACCCTGCAGAGCGACCCGGCACTCGCCTCACGGATCTACATCCGCCTGGAGATCCTGGCCATGACCGAGGGCGAAGTCCTCCAGGCCGTACCCGACTCCCACCCCGTGTGGCGCGACGCCGACGAAGCGCTGATGAAACGGATCGACACCCAGTACACGCTTGGCTCCTTCCGCGAGTGGGTCAAAGTCACCAAGCACGTCCTCAAAGGCATGGAGCACTTCGGCGCCGAGAAGGTCGACGACCGCATCGTCGACTGGGCCCTGGCCCGGTGCTGACCGCCACCACCCCGCCGGTCTCGGCGGCCACGGAGCCCTTCCCTCTCGCCGACGAACCCGCGACCCAGGAACTGCACTTCCTCAGCCTGGCCGGGGCACACACCGTCATGACGCCCGGCCTTGCGGCCGTCGGCCCTGCACTCGCCGATGCCTACCACCAGCAGCGCTTCCTGTGCGTGTACGGCGACGCCGGAGTCGGCAAGACCTTCGCCGTCCACACCACCGCCCGAGCCCGCTTCCCTGACACGCACCTGCTGCTGCGTCTGGGAGCCCGGCCCGGACCGGCCGATCTGCGCGCCCACCTGCACCATGCCCTCAAACTGAAAGGCGCCCCGCCCAGCGACCCGGCAGCCGCCGACTCCCTCATCCGCCGCGCGCTCGGCACCGGGCCGCGCATCGTGGTCGTCGACGAAGCCGACCGGATGCCCGACGCCTGCTTCGAATACCTCCGCTTCCTGCACGACGACCTACCCGGCGGACTGTGCGTGGTCCTGATCGCCGGCCAGCGCGGTGAACGGGCCCTGCGCGCCCAGCAGATGCTTCACACCCGCACCGCCACCTGGCTGAACCTCCGGCCCCTCACCCGCGACCAGATCCACCGCACCATTCCCGTCCTGCACCCGCTGTGGCACACCGTCCAGCCCGAACACCTGTGGTCCCTGGACGGCCGCTTCGCCCACGGCGATCTGCGCCGCTGGGCCCTTTTGACCCACCACATCCAGCGCGCCCTGACCACCACCGGGGCCACGCGGCCCGACCCCAGCCTGGTGCAGGACGTCGTCCGCCGCATCGACACCTCACGCCGCCCATGACCTCACCCACCCACCCCGCCGCACCACCGACCCCGCCGCCCGTCACGCTGCTGCTGGACGCCCGCGACGACCGCACCATCCACCACGCCGCCCACCAGCGCGCCCACCCAGACCGCGGCCGCATCACGACCGACCCCACCCCGCACACCAACAGCCTCGCCTACCTGGCCCTGGACCTGCTGCGTGCCATGGACCGTGACAGCTTCTCCCGCCCCGACGCCGAGCGGATGTCCACCGACCCGGCCTGGCGCGCGGTGACCTGCTGGGCACTGACCACGGGGCTTGAGGAAGCCATTGTGCTGCGCGCCCACCGCCTCACTGCCGAACGCCTCACACGCCTGGCCACCTGGCGCGCCGAGACCGGCATCCGCCTGACCCTGATCGCCCACACCCCCACCGCGGACGATGAACAGCGCCTGCGTGAACGCCTCACCACCGCCGAACTCACCGACCTGACATCCGTGTACGGCACGGACGCCATCCTCAACGCCCTCGGCCCGGCCGTCACCGGCCGACGCTACGGACCACCCCCCACCGACCACGCCTACCCGCTGCCCAGCCTGCCCCGCAGCGGAGTTGCCGCCTTCCGCGCCGACTGCTGGCGCCGCCAGAACGACCTCGACTTCGCCCACACCGATGGCCAGTACCGGGCCGGCTACGCCGCCGCCTGCACCTGGCTGGCCCGCCACACGCCAGCACCCGCACCACCCGACACACCCCCACCGGCAGACAGCGATCCGGACGAGGCCATCCCCTGGCAGGACATGGAAGGCCTGCGCCTGTTCCTGGCCCGCCTGACCGTGCTCAGCCCCAGCCCCCAGCACACGCTGGCCCGCCTGCGCGGCGCCCAGGCCGGATTCCTCAGCCAAGCACTCCTGCTCGACGTGCCCGACGACCTCGCCGAACGCGGCGGACCCGGCATCACCACCGTGCCGATCAGCCCCCGCGTGGGGCATACCATCACCACCCAGCTGCCCAACCCGCTGCGCGCCGCCGCCGTCGCCGCCTTGCTGTTCACCGGCACCGCACAGTCTCTGCTGTCCCTGACCCAACTCGCCAGCGTCGATGAGCACGCCACCCGCCTGGCCATCGACCGCGACTCCCGGATCAACGTCGGCGTGCCGCCCGGCCCGAGGCACATGTACGCCATCCCGCCTCGCGCTCGCCCGCTCCTGCGCGCCGCCCTGGAGTTCCGCCGCCGCACCCCGCGCACCGCCGAGCACCTGGGACTGTTCGCCAACTGCTTCGGCACCTCCGAGCGCTTCGATCACCTCGTCCGCGACATCAGCCTCCACATCCCCGCCGTTCTCCACCCTCACCCCGCAGAGGACTGGCACACCGCTGCCCGCTGCTGGCACCTCAACACCCCCGCCCCGGCTACCCCGGCCGTCCTGCCCCCAGCGCCCGGAGCACGCCCGTGACCGACCCGCACCCGCCCAACCTCCAGACCCCCTTGGCGTTCGACCTGCCCTTCCTGCGGGCGCGCGCCATGGAATGCCGCCTCACCGACGACGAACTGACCGCTCTTACGGGCATCCCCACCACCGACTGGGACTCCCACCTCACGCCTCAGACCCTCAGCAGCGCGGCGCTGATTGCTCTGGCCCATGCTCTGAACACGCCACCCGACGCCCTGCTCCGCCAGCCGGACACACCTCACAACCCCCCAACGCAGCCCGCAACTGGCCCCCACTCCGCCGTACTGCACGCCGCCCTCATCGAAACCGGCCGCATCCACCCCGACGACCTGGCCTCCGCCCTGGAATGGGACCCCACGCGCCTGAAGCGAGCCGCCGCCATCCTGAAGGCCCATCTCCACCAGGCCAATAGCCCGCAACGCCTCATCCACACCGAAACGACCATTCACCTGGCCGCTTTGCCCGGACTGCTGACTGGCCGGCAGCTCAACAGCCTGTACAGCACGGGCCATACCGCCGCGGCGCTCAGCCCCGGTGAGGCCACCGCCGCAGCTGACTTGCTACACCGCGCTGTGCGCGGCCTACCAGTGGATGTTCCGGCCGCGCAGATCCCTCGCCTGGCCAACCGGCGTCTGCTGGCCCCCGAGGGCCTGCCAGCCCCTCATCCCGACCTGCTGTTCGCCCTGGGCCTGGCCGCCTCCCCGACGACCGAACCACCGCTGAATCCCGCCACCATCGCGCCCGACGATGCTCACCCGCGCCCGCCTACCGCACTGGCGTGCGCCCCCAGGATTCCGGCACCACCATCAACCCGCTCCGATCACCAAGGATCCCTGACATGACCTTTGCCCTTGACGAACCCGGCGAGTTCGACACCCGCCGCAACTGGCCCGCTCACGCCCGCCTGGTGTCGACCCGGGCACTGAGAACCGCCCAAACCGCGATCGCAGACGCAGTCGAAAGACGCTGCATGACATGCCTCCACGGCGACGCTGGTGTCGGCAAAACACTCTCCGCCACCAGCACGCTCCGCACCACCGCACGCGAACAAATGATCTGGCCTCGGTTCCCCGTCCCCCGCCCCACCCCACGCAACCTGCGCCAAGAACTCTTCCGCGCCCTACCGCTGCGCGGGCCCATGCCCTACCAGCCCTCAGCGATCGAATCGTTGCTGCACGAAGCACTCGCTCGCCGTCGCTACGTCCTGGTGTTCGACGACGTGCAGTACCTGAACACCGACTGTCTCCACCTGATCCGCCGCCTGTGGGACGTGGGAGACCGCCGCCCCGCCGTCGTGTTCATCGGCGACCAGCGCGGCTACGAGAAGCTGCGGAGGGAACTGGCCGCGCGGATGTACGCCTGGAACAGGATCGACCCTTTGAGAGCCGACGAGGTCCGCACCGCCATGCCCGCCTACCACCGTGCATGGGCGAACGTACCCAGCACCCTCATTGACAAGGCCGACGCACACGGCCCGCATGGCCGAATGCGCAGCTGGGTGCAGCTTACGAAAAAGTGCCTGCAGGGCATGCAGCGGTTCGGCAAGGACCGCATCGACGAGCCGTTGCTGGACTGGGCACTCCTCTCCACCTTCGGATTGCCTCGAGAGCACTGAGGACACGTGACTTCATCCACCCTTTGATGCCGCCGCCCGCCGCAGGTCAGGACGTGCAACTTGCCCCGAAGACAGAGGGGCGCCAAGTGGCACGTGCCGATCGCGTTGGGCACACGGGTGCTCTGCGGAGAACGAGTAGGCGAAGAACGCCCTGCGCCCCGATACGCCCACTACCAGGTTTCAGGTGGTGCGGACGATTCCTGTCCGCCGATTTGCCCCGGCTTTGTCGGCGCGCTATTTCAGCCTGCGCAGCTCCCGGCTGAGCCCCAGCGTAGGAAGTCTTTGCCTCCTTCACCACCGATGACGGCGACCGCGTACTGCGCGTAGCGCCACTCTTTGCGGGCGTGGGACTCGGTGAGGACTGCTTGGCAGGCTACGTCGGAGGCGATCTTTGCCCACTTTCCCCGCGTTGTCTGGTCCCATTCGGGCTTTGTGGCCCACACGTACATCACGGCCTCGTCGGGGGCGAAACCGACGGACATGTTGTGATGGTCAAGCCAGTTGGGGTCGTTGCGGATGCGGGAGTTGCCCTGCCACTCGGCGATGACGCCGCTGGCCGTTTCTCCGGCCACACGGATCTCGTCGTTGTCCGTGCTGGGGATCTGCGCCTGCTCCAGGCCGGACTCGGTCGGCTGCCACCAGGAGTCCTGTCCCACACCGGGTGAGCTGTGGTCCTGGATGGACGCGGTGCAGGCGGTGTTGGTGCGGAAGTTGTCCTCCCACACGATGCCGGGCCCGCCCGTGCGGGCCGTGTCCACCACTACGTACTTGCTGTAGGGGGAGTGGGGGTAGGAACGGACGAGGTCCTGCAAACCCAGGCAGACCGTCTCGGCGACTTCCTGCACCGCTACCGAGGGCAGTTCCTGGCCGCTTGTCGCGATGTACACCTCCCCCCTGGGTTCATGGAATGTGATGGTGCGGTCCATGTCTGGGTAGGCGACAGGGTCGAGCCAAGCCCCTGTTCCCATCGCTCCGGGGGCGTCGTTCTCGGCAGGGGTCCGGGCCGGCCGGGATTCCTTCCACGTCGCGAGGGACGCTTCTCCTGAATCGGCCTTCCGTGCACCGTCTTTGCCGTCGCTCCGGACGGCGCCGGGCGTGCCGCTCGCCATGTCCGCAGCCGGGCTGGGGCGGGAAACGGAAGCGGCTGGCGGGTTGCGCTTCTTGGGGGCGCTGTCTGTCTGGGAGAGGAGACCGCCGACGAGCGCCCCGCCCAGGGCAGCGGCGCCGATGAGCACGGCCACGGTGCGGCCCTTGCGTCGCCTGGCGGACACGTGCCAAGACGGGTCATCCAGGGTGGGCATGTCCCACGCGGCGGCGACGAGATCGCCAACCATGGTCGGCTCCAGCCCGGCACCATCGACAGGGAGGACCTGTGTGGTCTGGGAGGCGAGGAGCAGCGAGCACTCCTCAGCGGCGGAGATGGCGCTGATCCGCTCCTCGGGATCCTTCGCCAGGGCCTTCTTCGCGATCTCCTGCAGGTCTGCCGGAACGCCGTCGAGGTCCGGGTCACCGGACATGACGCGGTAGGCGACCACGTCGGGGGCGCCGGTCCCGAACAGGAGCCGTCCGGTGGCCGCGTAGGCGAGAAGAGCACCCCAGACGAACACGTCCCCGGCCGGTCCTGCGGTGCCGGTGCGGTAGTGCTCGGGGCTGATCCAGCCCGGTGTGCCGGTCATGACGCCGGTGCGGGTCACGCTGGTGCCGTCGGCGGCGTGGGCGATGCCGAAGTCCAGCACGCGGGGGCCGGCGGGGGAGAGGATGACGTTCTGCGGTTTCACGTCCCGGTGCACCACGCCCGCCTGGTGGATCGCGGCCAAGGCATGCGCGGTACCGGCCGCGAAGGCATACAGCATGCCGCCCGTGAGCGGACCGTGTTCGGACAGGTGCTGGTTCAGGGTCGGTCCTGGGGCGTACTCAGTCGCCAGCCATGGATCGGCGGCCTCGGGGTCGGCGGCCAGTAGCGGTATCAGGCAAGGGCCTTGTACCCGGGCGGAGAGCTGTACCTCGCGGCGGAACCGGGCCCTGAACTCAGGATCTTCGGCCTGAGCGGCATGGATGACCTTGACCGCGACCCGCGCCCCCGCCGGATCGAGACCGGCATGGACAGTGCCCATACCGCCCGCACCGAGACGGCCGATGATCCGGTAGGGACCGACCCTGGACGGGTCACCGGGACGGGCAGGCAAAACCCGACCGCCCGAGTCGACAGCGCTCACAGGTCGCCTTCCGTCCAGTCACACTCGTCCACGTGGTTCACGCGGTTCCAGCGGTTGGTGTCGTAGCCGTCGCGATAGTCCCACCAGCTCGCGGTGCTCCGCAGCCGGTTCCACTCACGGAGGATGGTCAGCCGTTGCTCCTGGCTGCGCTCGTCTTGCCTGAGGAGCGCGAGCAGGATCCCGGCAGAGCCGCAGACCAGAATCTCAAGGGAACGCAGCGCGCAGAAGGTGTCCCCGGTCTCGCCGGCCGCGTCCTGGACTGGCCGGAGCTGGGCGTAGATGAATGCTTCCAGCGCGAGGACGTCGTCGTGGGTGATGTCGTCTGCGTACCGCATGGCGCGCTCCGGCTCGGCGCTCATTGAGCAGGCTTCCTATCGGTTTGCCGGGGCAGTGCCGACGGTTCGTCATGGGCGTTCAGCAACTCGGGGCGGGCGCGCAGCACTCATGGCGTACTCGGCGGAACTCGTCCGGGATCGGCGTCGATGCCATCGGCCGCCGCCCAGCAGCACCTCCCCGCGAACGTCAGGGTCGAACGACGGTTGGAGAGGGAAGAAGGAGCCCTGCGGGGCGGGTTGTCCAGCACCTCAGTGTCGAAGTGGGGCGGCTTCGCCCACGAGGCGACAGATCGCAAGTCCACGCTGCCGTCGGAGAACATCGCGCCATCGAAGCTGACCGTGCCGCCGCAGAACACCGCGCCGGACAAGTCTCCGCCGTCGAACGTGGCTTCTGTGAAATCGAAGTCAAGACCCTGCCAGGAATCGGGTTCTCCGGTTTCAGGCGGAGGTGGTCGCGCGTTCGCCCTCCTTGTATCCGGAGGCATCCGGGTCCGGCTGGTAGGGCATGCGCAGGTAGGCGCACAGGACGTCGATGCACACCTGACGCTGTTCTTCCCAGTCGTCCGCGAGCCGGGCAAGCGCATAGACGCCGGCGAGGCGGACGGCGGCCTTGTCGTGGCCGAGTTGTTCGGCCGCCGTGGTGTAGCGGTCGGCGAACTGGTTGGCGTCGGCGCGGTGGGCATCGCTCTCAGCGATGCGCTGCTTGCGGTAGGCGTACACGCCAGCCAGCACGGCGCCAGCCAGGGTGAGGATGGCGAGGGTGGTCTTAATGGCGTCCGAGGTGTCGGTTACGAGGCGGTCGACAACCAGGCGGTAGATCAGCCAGCCCGCGCCGATGGCGCCGAGGACGGCGAGCGGGGCGACGATCCACGCCCGCATGAGGCTCGGGGCGTGCCATCCGTCCGACGCCCGGCCCTGGTGGTACCACCTCGGTTGCCTGCCACCCCTTCACCATGGGCGCGCTCCGTGTCCGCCCGGCGGCCGTGACGGCCGTTTGGCGGCGTACTGGCACCCGTAGGCGGGGCGGCGATGTGCACCGGCCGGTCGTCGTCCGTCACGGTTGCCTACAGCACGCCGAGCAGGGCGTAGTCCTCCCACTGGTCGACGACCTCGAGGTAGCCAGCGAGCTCTTTCGAGTGCGGGGCCCAGTCGCCCTCCTTCATTGCGCTGCTCGGGTGGCTCACGGGGTACGGGCCACGGCCCGGGAGGCGAACCACTGCACGAGGGTGGCGGCGAGGTGGACGCCAGCCCGCGCGGCTTCAAGGGTCTCCGGGACGGTGCCGGTCTGCTTGCCGTGGCGGGAGGTCTGCCCGTCCCAGAGGGCGCGCATCATCGCCTCCACCGGGGCGATCGGGTCCTTCCCGGCCGGGGTGGAGATGGCGGTGGTGAACTTGACCCGCGCGTTGCCGATCTCGCCGAGCATCGTGCCAAGCGTTGCTCGGGCGTGGTTCGGCTGGATGACCGCGTGCGAGGCGGACTCGACCGCCTTGATGGCCTCGCTGTACGCGCGGACCGGGTCGGGGTGCAGTCCGTACGCCGCTTTCCAGGACGTGGCCAGATGATCGGCGGCCGATCCGGCCGACGGCACGGCCGCCGCATCACTGACGGTTTGCCGTACCGCGTCGCGGACCTCAGCGCTGACACGGGTCTCCAGGCCGCCTTCGTCGTCGCTGACACGGTAAGCGGATCCGGCGTCGTCCAGCAGTACGCCGAGTTGGCGTACTTCCGGCAGCCCGCGCACGTCGTTCTCGGCCAGCAAGTCCAGGATGTCGTCCACCCCATCGAGCAAATCGATGCCCTGCAGCTGGCTGAGGCACCAGCTGGCGTTCGCATCCTCGGGTACGGCGATGCGCAACCTCAGGCACACGGTGTGCCCGATGTAGCCGTCCGCCCGGTTCGCCATGCCGAAGGCCCACCGCTGAAGCGGCCTGAGCAGGTGCGGTGGCACGTCGGTGTACGGAGCCTCGTCGACATCGTTGGCGAGGCCCAGGCGAGCGGAGAAGCGCTGCCGTCGAGTGCTGGTCATGGCGGGCCATCGTACCGGCCGAACACTCAATAGACGGAAGGATAATGTCCGTTATCCTTCCCTCTCCGGTAGGCAGCCGATCGAAGATCCGCGACAGCGGACCGGCGCCGGGGAGGGCACGTGGACGGGGAACTGATCACCGCGATCGCGGCGGTTGCCGTGAGCGTCGTCGGGGCGGGATACGCAGCCCGGCAGGCGCAGATCGCCAAGAGCGCCGCCCGCTCGGCCGAAGCACAGGTGAAGGCGGCCGAGGAACAGGTCGCCCTCATGCTCCGACAGGTGGAGGGCGAGGAAGTCGGCCGTCACGAGGCCCGCGGACCGGAGTTCACCACTGAGAGCGGCCACACCGATATCTCGGACGCGAATGTGCCCCGCGGAGTCCTCGTGCTGCGGCAGGCCAGCGGCCCCGCGCTCAGTACCGGGACGGTCACTGCGACCGGCGAAGGCGTAGAGGGCATGCGCGGCCGGCGCAACGATGCCAGCCACTGGGGATACGACCGCGAGACGAACATCGACATCGGCCCCATGGCCTCCGGTGGCACCGAAACCGTCCACGTCGACCTCGACTTCGACACCCGCAAGACGAAGATCGTGCTCCACCTCACCTGTCGGGCCCAGGACGGCACCGGCACCTGGCAGCGATCCGTCGCAGCCGAGATCGAACCCCGCCCCCGCCCCCGAGCGAGTTGGGTGTGACCGAGCTGCAGACACATTCCGCCGGGGCCATCCGAGCCACACCACCCTTGCCGCCCGCCTTGCGGGACGGCTGCACAGCAACGACGGAGTCATCGTCAGTTAGTCGGTCTCCGGGGAGATCCGGGCCTTGGGGGACTCTCACCATTCGCCGCTTCGCGGAGATGGCCGCGGTTTCGGTCGTCGAAGACGAGGTACCCGTTCTGCCGCTGCGCCGCTCCCTCGACCAGCGTGAGGGCCCCGAGACATGCTCTCGGGGCCATCAACTTGTCCGACGCGCACTGCTCGGGGATGTTCACGATCTTGCTGTGGAGCCCGGGGCGCCGCCTCCGAACCGCGGGTTCACCGGCGGATGTTCACCGTGATCTGGATGCCGCCGGCGGTCGCCACTGCACCGCCTACCACACCGACGGCCGTGGCCTGGTCCGGGTGTCCGGTCAGAGCGAGGACGGCGACGGCCGGTACGGAAACCGCCGCAATGGCGGTGTTCATCCGGCGGATCTGGTCCGGGGTGATGGCGACGGCCTGGCCGCGGCCGCGGGCCTGCCGCACGGGGTCGAGCTTGAGCGGCTTGAGCGCGGTGCGCGCAGCCCTCGTTGCCTCCATGGGGCACCTCGGCGCCCATCGAGCGCGCGGTGACGGTGACGCCGGTGAGACGGCGGTCGATGCTGTTCGGCGCGGCCTTCTTGACCTCGTCCAGCCAGACCACGAAGCCCACCAGGGTGCCGGTGGTGACGGCGGTCAGCGGCAGCGGGTCGTTGGTGCGCTCGGCGAGCCAGCCGTGGAACTCGGCCCACAGCGCCCAGTCCCGCGCGTAGCCGCCCCTGGTCTTCTTCAGCCGGATGTCCTTGAGGTGCTGCTCCGCGCCGTGGTCCAGGGCCGTGAGCACGGCCGCGGTCGCCGGGTCGTGCGGCGCGACCGCTCCCGCGGCGGGGGCGTCGTCGACCAGCTCAGCGTCGACGACCTCGACGTGCTTCAGCTCGGTGGTCATCGTCCTACCCTCCTCGAATTGCCGGGCCGGTCACTCAGGCGCGTCCGTTGATCCGAGAGAGAGGCAGTTGCCGCAGATGGACTGCTCATCCACCGCACGGAACGGCCGGCTGCAGATCTCGCAGAGATCGGGAAAAGCGATGGCGCAGTTGAAGCAGAAATTGGTGGGGCGGTCACGCGAGGCAAAGGTAATCGCGCCTTGGACCAGGGTGTCCGTGCCGCAATCCGGGCACCCGTCTACCGGAGGGGTGGAGGGCTGGCTGAACAGATCGTGTGTCCGCGGAGGGTCGCGCCACGGAAGCCGGAGGGTGTAAGTCGCGTAGTTCCATGCGGTCCACTGGGGATCCGCAGTCGCGGGGCAGAAGAAACACTGGGTCGGTCCGCCCCGCGCCACCAGGGCCCACTGTCGGCAGTCGGGGCACTGCAGGGTGCGCTCCCAGTGCGGTGCGAGCTTGTCCATTAGCCGCTCCATACGCTGCTTGACGAAGGCTCGGATCCTGGTGAGGCCGCTGCGAATGAACTGCACGTCGTCTTCGACCCGTTCGCGTTCCTGTTCGTCCAGCCGCGGCAGTAGCTCCTCGTCGAGGAAGCGGATCAGGAAGTCGAGCACCTCCGCCGTGCGGGCCTCGACCGATCCCTCCGAGTCGGTCAGGCCGTAGTGCTGCAGCGCGTTGCGGGACTTGGCCAGGGAGAGGATCTGTTTCTGCTCCTCCTCGCTGATGGACAGCCCGACGATGTTGCGGAGCCGCAGCACGGTCTCCTCAGGGGTGCAGCTGACGAAGTCGCCTCCGTCAAAGAGCGCACGGGTCATCTTCTTGTTCTTGTTCATCCTGGTCAGGTCCAGGTTCTGCAGGACGAGGGTCCAGTGTTCGCGGTAGAGCCGGTACTTCAGCAGCACCTCGGTCGCGGCCTGGAGATGGAGCACCGCGTACTTCAGGTTGCGGGGGCTCACCGCGTCCTCGCCCACGGCAAGAAGTTCGACGACGCTGACCAGGTAGTCGAGCCCGTTCGCCACGGGCGGGAAGTCGACACCGGCGCCGGGCTCGTCGGCCGCGCGGACCGGTCCGCTGGATCTCATGCCGCTCCGTTCGTCGGGCACCGGACCGACGGGTCGTCATGTCCGGTATATCGCCTCGGATATCGCCTCTTATCCGAGGTCATAAGCATCACGGGCTTGTACACCCGAGGCGATCAGCCTCACGGGCACCTGAGAAATTGACCGCCTCGCGCCTTTAGCTGCCGAGAAGTCGGCTGTCTTCCTCGACTGACCGCCGCGGCTGGCGACCTGCTGCGCGGTCCAGAGGCTGAGGACCGTGATCACTGTCGTCCAGGTTTCTGGTTCACGCGCCAGTCTGGACAGCTGCTCCCGAAGGGGACTCCTCTTACCCATCTGCGGCTGGGCCGCTTTGGCGGTGTTCCCGTCATAGGCGTGGTCGAGATCGAAGCTGGGCTGCCATTCGGCACTCGGGGCGAGCGCCGTCGCGGCGGCCGTGCCGGTGACCTTGGCCCAGGCCTCTTTCCATGCCTGATCGTGGTCGTGGTCGCCGCACCCATGGACGAACGCGAGGAGCTGCTGCTCATCGGCCGGGATCGTTCGCCTCTTCACGATCCGGCGCAGCGAGCTCATAGGCAGCGCGTACGAGTTGTCGCTGCGGTCCTGGATGTCCCGCATCGGCCGAGCACCATCTCGCTCGTAGAGGACTTCGAGCGCGCGGCTGAGGTCCCGCTCGTCGCTGATGAGGTGGATGTCGGGTGCGCTGAGGGTGGTGAGGATGCCGCGCTCCTCCATCCGGGCTGCTCGGTGCAGTGTGAGCACGAGGTTCAACGGCATGCCGCCCGGCAACGAGGTGCACGCCTTGATGTACTCGCGCACGGTCCTCTCCTTCGGCACGGACGTGCCGGACGCGGCCCGCTTGAGTGTTGCTGCCGACACGGTGCAGCGGTCGGCCATCTCCGTGTAGGTCAGGCCGGATTCCTCACGCACGCGACGCAGCGCCGTGGCCAGATGAGCACGGGCCGGGCGGGAGGCGTCGATCGGATTCTGGTGACGTCCCATGATCGTCCGACTCCTTCACTGCTGCGAGGCGGTGAGATGGGCGAGGCCCTGCGCAAGCGCGACACCTGCCGCATTCGCCAGACGGCGACCGCCGCTGACGATCAGCGTCACGACTGCGCCGACGGCGCCGCACGAGCCGAGCAGAGCGACGATGTCGACGACGGGGACCTTGCCAACGAGGTAGAGGATGCAGCCGAGAACCGGGAAAACGATGCCCGGCAGCACCTGCGCGATAGTCAGGCGGCTGGATGCCTGGTCCTGAACGGTGCCACCGGTCGAGGCGGCGTTCTTGTCGAAGGCGGGTACGGCGACATCGCCGTTGTTCTTCGCCACGGGGATCGAGCCCTCCATGAGGGGTGCGCCGGTCTCCGGCGCACCCCGTTTCTGGGTGCAACCCGTGTGAGGTGTGCGGCATTTGGCGCTGCGCGCACGCACGGGCATGTTTAGTCTCACAGCACGATCAGCACGTCACCCAGCGGCTCAGAACCCCGAAGATCCCCGCATGTCTGATTTGTCAGCATTTTCGCTTGCCTCATCGGCCTTTTGGTTCACCAGCGCTCAATCCACCATTCGGCTTAAGAAAGTTACCGTGTGTAGTCCCCACTAGGGGAGCCGTCTCCGATATCCCGTGACGTCATGACCGCACGGACACAGGGCGTTGCGGATTGGCTCATCCTCTGTCATGTGGAAATTGCTGCCTTGGACCGCTCCGGGGCACAGTGGGTCACGCAACCCGGATTTCGTTTCAGAAGTCCGGAGAGCCCTGACCTCTGGGTGCAACCAAACAGGGCATACGGCAGAACCCCGTGTTGGCGCACGGACTGCCACGGGGGCTGGCGCCGAGCGTCGTCCCCGTCTCTCTCGGGACGGTCCCTCCACTGTGCGGGGCTTCCCGGGAGGCGGAGGTCAACATGCAGGCTCATCAGGGCCGTACTCGTCCATGTCACCATCCTTCTGATGGCCGCCTCGTGGGGGCGATCGCCGGAGTCCTCACCGGCTACAGCACCGGTAACGTCCCCGGCCAGAGACTTCGATCGGTGCGCGAACGGTCGGGCGGGACCGTTCTGCCCTTGGGTTCCGGCTTCCGGTAAGCGGTACTTCGCTCGTCCCGCACCGCCGAACTCTCTGGCCGGTTCGAGAGGGCTGAAGCAAAGACCTGATCGGTGGCTCCGGTGCATTCCGCCTGGATGGCTTCGGCGCCGTCGGTTCGGGGAGGCAGGATGCCGCTGTCCATGGGGCGCACTCGGTAGCCGCTGCCGGAGGGTTCCAGGCTGTACTGCAGGCCGAGGGCGTCGGTGCAGTCGCCCGGGGACAGCAGCTCGGAGCCCGCGACCCAAGTGCAGGGCAGTGACCACGTAGGGGGAATGACGAGAGCTGGGGGCCGGGGCGGGCGGGTGCGAGCGCGGCCCGGATGGGTGAGGCTGCGCGGACTGCGGAACGGGCAGCGCAGCATCGGCTGGCCCGGGTGGTGCTGCCGCTCTTGGCGGCGGCCGCCGCGGTGGTCGGCGTGGCGGTGGGCGCGCTGGTGAACTGGCAACTGGGCCTGGTGGCCGGGTTGGTCGTGGCGGGGCTGGGGGTGGGTCGGTTATACCTGCGTGCCCACAACAGCTGGTGGGTGGGTACCGCCGGGGAAGCACGGACGGCCCGGCTCCTGGCTCCCCTCGTGCGGAAGAGGCACGCCGTGGTGCTCCACGACCGTGCCGTTCCGAACAGCCGCGCGAATATTGGTAACTCCGGATAACAGAACTTGAGCAATGCCATGCCGGAGGCGGGTCATCTGTCTCGATAGATGTCTTCGTCCGGCTCCCAGTTCGCATCGATCGTGGGGTCTTCCGGGTCGTCCGGGAGGAACTTGGGATCCGGCTCCCAGGTCCCATAGAAGTCCTCCGGCGAGTCTGAGAGTTCAACTTCGTCACCGAGGTCTCCCAGCTGCCAGAACTCCTCGTTCTCGACGTCGAGGTCGCATGCGGAGCAGGCGAAGACGTAGGGAGTGAAGACCACGACGGGGCTGTTTGTCTCCTCGATGTGGGTGTCGCCCATGAGCCAACCCTGTGAGCCGCAGGCAGGGCAGGTCGTCTCCAGGTCTTGTTCCATGTAGCGGGGCGAGTGTTGTGTGATCGTGGCGAGCACGATCTCCCGCTCCTTCGATGCCAAGTGCCCGTAACGCTGCTCGAAGATGGCCCGCGCCTTGGCCAGCTTGCCTTCCAGCCGGATGCGGGCGGCCTGAACGCGTTCCTCGATCAGCCTGTCGTGCAGAGGGACGTAGCTGCCCCAGTAGTCGTCCGGAGCCATCTTCAGCTCTGCGAGCAACGGGTCGATCAGCCGCAGGCATGTGGTGAAGACCGTCTGGACCTCCGTGATGTCATGAACGCCGCTGTGAGCAACGCCGTTGCGGGCGTTTGCGACCGGCTCCAGTGCCTGCTTGTTGATCGGGATCTGATTCCGAAGGATCTTGTGGACTCGGGCATGGGCTTCCACCAGCCCGATCGTCTTCGCCCGACTCTCGGGGGCTGAGGCGTGCGTACCGTGGCCGGTGGCGTGGAGGAGCGAATCGAAGTCCCGGGCCTCGACTATCAGCGCCGGGTGGAGGCCCGCGAGGTAGGCCTTGAGGAGGTGTTCGGCGGCGATCCCAGCGTGGTGAACCGCGAAGTCGTATGACTCGGGCCCCTCCGCGAACGCCGTGAGTGCCGCAGTCATCCACTTCCGCGACGAGGCCTTGAGCTGTTCGGCATGCATGGAGTGGACCATAGGGCTGTTGGGGCAGCGGCCGAACCTGGATTTCGGTGCTTAGCCCCGTGGGTGTGTTCGACCTGGGGAGTTCTGCGGCGTATCGGCGTTCTCGGGGCTGATCCCCAGCATCTCCGTGAGGACCGCAACCGGCAGCTGGGTGGAGAGCCCTATCAGGGGCGGAGGTCCGGCCCGGACGGGAGTAGATACCCAGCCGCTTGAGCCGGGTCCCCAGATGACAGCTGCTGAGGGGCTGGCCCGCGAGGGCACCGGGGAAGAGCCAGGGCGAGTCCGCCGAGGTGCCGATGGCGGTGTGCCCGCGTCGCCGCGCGAGGAGCCGGCGGGCGAGCATGTCCAGAGGATCAGTCAGCAGCAGGGGAGTGTCGCCGAGCATCAGCGACGTCTGCGGGCCCTCGACGATCGCCGCCGTGACCGGCAGTTGCGAGACCACGGTGAGGGGCTGGGCATAGAGCAGGACGAGGAGTCCGGCGAACCGGTCCTCGATGGCGAGGCCGTCGTCGTGCATCAGGCGACGGCTGACCGCCCCACCGCCCCGGAGCTAGAACTCGCCGAGGTGCTCATCCGGGAGTTGACCGGCATCGAGCAGCGCGCGCTGCACGACGAGTACGGACACGCCCTCGAGCAGCTGATCGCGGCGAAGGCCAGCGGCGGCGAGCTGGCCGAGTCGCCGGTGGAGCCGGTGCCGGCGGTGGACCTGATGGCCGAGCTGGAGGCGAGCGTACGAGCGGCGAGAGCCAAGCGGGGCGAGTTTTGGTCTGCTCAGAGAGGAGGGCGGCGGCTGCCTCTGCCGAGACAGCCGCCGCTCGCTGAAGACCTCCTCACCCGCTCTCTCTGCACGAGAGAGCTAAGGGATCACCAAAGAATCTTCTTCAAATACGCCTTCCTCCATCTGCTACCTGGTCAGGGTTGGAAAGGAACTGCTCGATCTCCCCGAAAAGATCGTTCAGTTCCTTTTCTGCGACACGCTCACGACTGCAGAGACTCCTTAAGACTCTGACCTGGCGGAGCATGAACTGTTCACGGAATAGGCGTCTTTCCTTGATCGCCTCATCTGGAACATCACTTACCACCCCCAAATCCTCTTTGAGAATCTCTAGATAGTCCCGCGCGTCCTCATCGCCAGAGGCGGCAGCCCTGCACCACCAGCGGTAGGCGACCTTTAGGTCACCGATTGCCTCTGCGATCTCAGCGACTCTTCTCGCCTCAGCAGACGTGATCGGGGATTTCGTCTCTTTGTTGATTAGCTTGACCAGCTCCAAGAGACGTTCTCGCTGACGGCCATTGGCGATGAGATCACCGATGAGATCACGCACACGGAACGGGCGTTCATCCCACACCAGGCAGGCCCCGGCCGGGGGCCGGCCCGAAGGCCGACCCCCCTGGTGAATGAGCAGGTCAGAGACCTCGCCCAACCCGGTTTCCTCACACATTGCCTGGTCAAAGAGCTCCAGCAGGACCAGGCGGGCGAACGCCTCTCGCTCTTCATCAAACATCCAACTGCTCATGCTGACACCTCCTCGGATGACTCAACCATTGTCCTCTCCAACCGTCGGCGGGCCGTCCTGAGATACCTCTGGACGGTTTCCACATCGACGTTCATCTCCTTCGCTACTTGCTCTAGCGGAAGTTCCCTCACCACCGCGAGGTTGACGACCTGCCTCTGACGCTCGGGCAACTCCGAGATGAACTTGTAGATCTCGGCCCGCAGTTCAGCAACAAGAACTGATTCCGGAATACCCAGCGACGAGGTTCCATCGGGAAGGTCTTCCGGCGGAACCGGGATGATCGGGAGCTTCTTGTTAGCTCGAAACTCATCAATGATTACGTGCGAAAGAACCTTACGACTATACTGAACTAGTCGACTGTCACTGATTTCACCCAACTCGGGAAATCGTTTGAATACCTTCTCCATGGTGATCTGAACCGCGTCTTCAGCAAAGTCTCGGTCAGATGATCTCGCCATAGCTGCCGACAATAATGGACGTCTCAGAGCGGCGAACCGCTTGTCGGGGTCACTGTCGAAGGCGGGTGGGCACGTTTCTTCGGTCATGGTGACCTCCGTTCACGCATCACCCACGGCAGCGTGCCATGGCGGGTGGTGTACGCACCGTCCCCCCATGGGATCTCAGGCCAAGCCATCGGGCTCAGCTCCCTTCTGTGAGGTGTCTTCAGCGATGAAGGCAGCGCCTTCACCCGCCTACACGTCAGAAGGGCCTGGATCCGGATGCCCGAGGACGAACTTTTCCAGCCGGATGAAGACCAAGGTCAGTTAGCACACCAGTGGGCCGCACGGTCGGGGCGGATTGCCGTCACTGTGACTGCAATCCGCCCCGACCGAGTCACCGGCACCCAGCGCAGCCGCGTCCAGCGTCAGGTCTCGAAGGAACTGGCCGCTGCACGCCGCCGCGCTGGGTGCTCCAACGCTCGGCACGGCGTTACAACTTCAGGAACGCCAGAAGCACCACGAAGGCGGCGACGGCAAGAGTGATAGCCGGGATCAGGGACGGGTTGGAAACCGCAAGGTAGGCGGCGAAGGCCGCTCCCATCACTGCGATCGCGATGGGCGTGCGCTCGTTGCTGGGCACTGGGTTGCCTCCAAGACATCGTGGACGAATATGCGTTGGAGGGCCGCATCGAGCGGGTGACTGCCTCTCCGTAGACGTACACGTCCGAGGGGCCCGGAACCGGATGCCTGACGGCCAGGTCGGCCGGGCCGAGCGAGATTCCACGTCTCCCAGGGGGCGGCGTGCCCCGGCGTGCCCCGGCGCGGACGGCGGCCGACCACGACGATGCCTGTTCGCGTCGGGGGATGCCGACCTACGTAGTCGCAGGCCCAGCAGGCTGCCCCTTCAACGGCGGTCTGGAGACGACACGTAGCGCCCAGTCGCGGCCTGAAGGCGTCTAGCACGGCCGCTTGCCTGCGCGGGGTGAGATGGGCGGCGGCGGTGCGCTGGCGGAGACTCTGCCTGATGCCGGTCAAGCTGCTCAAGTGCTGGTCGCTTCGCCAACAAGCGATCGGTTCGGCTCGCAGTGCGTCGCTCCCCGCCCAATTGGTGTGTGATCTGGGCCACTTCAGTGCCTGAGCTGGCAGCCCTGCCGCGCCCGCCCATGTGGAATCGCCGCTGTTCAGCCTCTATTTCGTGCCTCCACCTGGCTGGATGATCTACCTCATCGTGGCCAAGGGTGAGCAGTCGGTAATCCTTTTTCCCGTGGGGCGTGAGTGTTCGGCCGCCGAAATCGCTTAGGTGGGTGGTGAGACCCAACGGGCCTCCGGTACGCCAGAGTTGACGTGCTGCCCCTCCTTCAGAGGATCCGTGATGACCCACACTCATGGGAGGCCGGCTTGAACGGCGAGCACGTCCATGAGGGCGATGCCACGCCGTGCGGCAGGTTCACGCAACCGGTGCGCGACCCGCTGGCGCTCCCGCTGGACTTCGAAGCGTTCTACCTCGGACATCAGGAACTCTTCCACGGCTACGCGCACATACAGCTCGGCAGCCGCAGCGCCGCGGAAGACGTTGTCCACGCCGTGTTCCTGGACATCCTCACCAGCTGGGACGACCTTCTGCAGGCCGGGAACTTCGAGCAGCGGGCCTGGGCGATCGTTCGCCGGACCGTGGACGAGCGGCTGGAGAGCGAGGGCCGCGGCCCGGCCTTTGTCACCACCGTGCTCGGCGCCGCCCGGGACAAGCTCAGCCTGATGGACGGCAACACGGGACTGTACGAAGCCATCGCCGCCCTCCCGCCCCGGCAGTTCGACGTCATAGTGCTGCGTCACCTCCTCGGCTACCCGCCGTCCCGAATCGCGTGGTTCATGGGCCTCAACGAGCGCACCGTCGACTACCACGGCCGCAAGGCCAAGGAACGGCTCCGCGTCCAGCTGGGACTGCCCGCCGACACGAAGAAAGGGGAGCGCACATGACCTCCGCCATCGATGACCTTCTGGCAGACGCCGCTGTCTCCCCTCCCGTCCCCCGCACCTTCAGTGTCCCGGCAGCGCTGTGCCGACTGGCGGCCGAGGCCGCACTGGCGGCACCCGCGGCCGAGGTGTACAGGGCATCGCAGGCAGGACAGCGCCTGGGCATAGTCTCTCGCTGGGTCCTCAACGAGCCGGGCGCCGCGCTGCACATGGATCGACTGGCAGCCGATCCCGAAGCGGGCATCCACTTGACCGAGGATCAGCTCGACATCGAGGGCGCGCTCGTCTTCGCCTGCCTGCTCTATCTCACCGGCCACCCCGAAAGCGCCCAGTTCTGGTGGCAGATCGCCGCCGGCGCCGGTCATCGGGCAGCCGCCTACTGCCTGCATCTGCACCACCTCGAGCTGGGCGAGAGCAGGGAGGCGCAGCACTGGTACCGGCAGGTCATCCATGCTTCCACTGGCGCTTCAGCGCCGGACGGCGAATTCCTCGAAGGTCTGGAGATCTTCGCCCGCTACGTTCGGCACAACGGATCAGCGGCCAGCCCGCCCACTGGCGGACTGGAAGCCGAGATCAACCGGCTCGCCTCCCGTAACAGTGGATGCGCCATCGTCAGCCGACCTGACCGGCGCCTGGCTGAACGGCTCCACGACTTTTGCGCCCGTCGCTGACCGGCTCAGGTGCCGGCCGCAGCTGTGGGGGCGCCGCGACGTGCGGGGCCCGCACGGGCGGGCCCCGCCTCCGTCGCTGCGCAACTGTGTGGTCAGTGGTGCGTGTGAGGGAATCAGGCCTTGATTCCTCTGCCGGAGAGGAGGCTGCCGCATCCCGCGACGCTGCAGGCGTGCTGTTCACGATGCGATGGCCGCTGCTTCCTCGTCGTCCAGGACGGCAGCGACTTGTTCCTGAGCACGCTGGATGTGAGCCCTGCTCGCTTCCTGGAACTCCGGGGTCCGCACCTGGGTGCGGATGTGCTCCTCGACGGCTTCGCGGATCACCGCGTTGGCGGTCGCGTCCTTGACGGCGGCGAAGGCGTTCACTTTTTGCAACAGCCGTTCCGGGAATCGCACCGAGACGACGACGTGGCGCTCTTTGTCCTTCGGGCGGACGGTCGGACGAGTCTGCTGGGTATCGGGCACAAAGATCCCTCTCTCATAAGGGAGGCGCGCCAGCCGCTCCGGCCAGGGACAAGATGGCGTGCCTCCTGCTGCAAGTCGTACGCGGGCATGCGGGTGCCAAGGTGGAGGTTTTCTCCGCCGGTCCAGCGTAGTGGTTCTGTAGTGTCATAGTGCGCGTCTTTTGTAGTTGCGTTCGCTACATGACGAGAAACTGTCGCCTCTGTAAGTCCCCGACCTGAAGCCTGGTCAAACGGCTGTGCCGCTGCGCGTGGTGGGCGCCGCGGCATCAGCTGCCCCGACTCGGCTCGTCCAGCCGGCCCGCCAACCTCGGCGTCAGCCCAGGTCGATCGGGGTGGGAAGGCTTTCCCCGCGACTGATGGGTGATCGATTCCGCATGACCCGCCGCCACTTGGCGCGATTCCGGGCACCGCGCGGCGCGCGACGTCGGCGGTCTCCGCGGTGGTGCGCGGGGGCGGGTAGGCCGACAAGATGGCCAAGTGGCCTACTGGAGGTGGAAACTCGCAAAGGTGCGCGCGAAAGGTAGTGTGGTTCCGAACACTGATCGTTGATCCAATCTCACTGTACGGAGGCACTGGTGAAGACGCATGGCGGTCCCGCTGGCGGCGCTCAGCCGCCGCTCCACGTCTCGTCCGCGATAGCCCGGGGCGTTGCCGAGACGGCCGTCGATTCCATCAGCGGCATCCGGACCGGACTGTCCCGGGACCCGGACGTCAACGACGCGCAGGATCTGGTCCCCGGCCCGCGCACGAACGAAGAGCAAGTCGCTCTGCTGCGCGACGAGTACACCCCCGATCCCGGCCGCCGGCCGCCGGCGGGAGTTCCGGGGGCCGCCGAGTTCTGGGAGACGACGGCCCAGGCCGCGCGCGAACAGGTCTTCACGGACATCCGCGCCGGGTTGACGGCCTTCAGCGCCTCCGCGGCCATGGACGTCGAACTCGTCGGTGCGAAAGGCGACACCGAGGACCGGATCGCCCTCGTGCGCCAGTGCGTGCTGGACGACCGGCCGGTGGTCTCGATCTCCTTCACCGGCTCGCTCAGGGACCTGCTGATCACCGGCAATCCTCGCGTGATGTCGCTGTCCATCCTCGTCAAGGTGCCCGGTGCGCAGCTGACCGCCGCCGTGGCCACCGCCCACTCTGGCCTCACCGCGGACTGCTCCTCCGCCTACCGGCTCCGCCTGCCCGAAGGGGAGTGGGAGGAGCTGAGCGAGGACACCAGTCGGCAGCCCGCCGAGCAGGGCTACATCGTTCTGCCCCGGCAGATGATCCGCTTCGCATCCGTCCTCGAGGAGCACTACCCCCACATCGACTACGTGCACGACACCTGCTCGGCGATCACCGAGGCCCTCCTCAGCCACAACGTCCCGGTGGCCATGCACTACTCCGGCACGGTGCTCGACTCCGCCATCGTCCTCGTAGCTGCCGCGCACGGGCTCGCTGTACGGCCCCTCGCCGACGCCAGCCGGATGCTGCCGTCGTGGAAGGGCTCGCAGCTGCTCATGAACACCCTGAAGGAGGGCGGGGACATCCCCGACCTCATCGTCGCGCGCGACGAGATGACGGCAAAGACCCTCGACCAGCGCCTGGGCCGCGGTCGCCGTGGCCGGCCCTGACGCTTCTCCGGCAACCCGGCGCCGCACCCAGCGGCGTCGAGCCCGGACCCAGCACCACCGCAGTACCCCTGTCCCCCTGGAACAGAAGGACCCGCAGGTGAACGATTCTGAGGGCAACGAGCCCGTCCCGCTGAGCCTCGTCCCGTCCGACTCTCCGTGGTTCCGCAAGGTCGGGATCCGTATCCCCGTCCTGCCGCCGCGTATCCGCCAGCGCATCTACGGCGCCGTGGCACCGACCGCGATCGTGACCGTCGGCGTCCTGTACTTCACAGGCCAGTTGACCTCACGCCGTGACGTCGCTGTCGCGCTCATCGTGACCGCCTTCATCGTCGTGCTCGGTGCGACGCACACCATCGCCCGCGCGATCACCGGCAAGGCCGTCATCCGCAACGCGCTGCCAGGCGCGGAGGGTGGCATGGCGAGGCGGAAGGCGGGCTGAACCGCCGCCCGCCCGCCCGCTGCCTCTTCAGAACGAGGACCGCTGCACCCGGTGCACGGTCCTCGCTGATCGTCAGGGCCCCGAGGTTCGGCGCGTATTTCGCCCGGGCTACGGCCGTTCACGGCCGGGCGCGTTCCGTGGCGATGCCACGGTCGGTCATGCGCCAGGGGGTGAGGGCCGGCTATCGGGTGCGGCTGCCACCGCCTGTCCAGGGAGTGGGCCGGCTCGTTGAGCGGCGCGCGGAATCCGGAGCGGTGACGACCTGCGTGGTGCCGACGGTGAGAACGTCTCCAGCCTTCACTCATCACGTCATCGATGATCTGGTCCGCGTCACCCCTCGTGGACGGCAAGTTCCGCGTGGGCGGGGCTCCTTGATCAAATCAGCCGTACCCGGAGGACGACCCTTGATGTGGCGTTCGCGCCCCACGGCCAGCAAACTGCTGGGCTGCCTCAGCCGGGATGAGACCGGAAGACGATGGGGGTGCCTATCCCCACATGCCGAAGGAAATCTCTTCGAAGAGTTTTTCCCATTCACTGTCGGCGCTTGCGAAGGGTGTGGGGTCGACTTCGGTGATGCGCTGTTTCATGCGTTCTGCTGCCTCGGCGCCGGCGGCACCTTCGTCGTCGTGCGGCAGGTTCTTGTAGTCGGCCTTCCCCTGCTCCAGGACGAGAAGGGAGTGGACGAGCGATGACACGTCGGCGTGCATGGGCACGTAGAACTCTTCCCCTTCGGGGAAGGCGTAGATCTTGCCGTCTCGTGGGTCGAGCGCGACGGTGGCGTAGATGAAGCCGCCCAGCACTTCCCAGCCTTCGGCCTCAGGTGGGCATTCTGCTCCGTCGGCCTCGAAGTGTGCTTTGAGGGTCGGGGAGTTGCTGAGCCGTGGGGATGCCTGGTTCTCCAGGTCGAGCCTTGGGGAGTAGAAGGAGTTCTCGGGCAGGCCGACACAGGACAGGAACCTGGCGGTGGGCTCGTGGAGGTGGCCACCGGCTGTGCGCGGGAAGTAGGTGACGGCCGTGAGTCCGAACGTCTCGATGACCGTGGAGGCAGGGATGTGGGTCAGCATGCGGTCGTCTTCCCGGGGTTACGGATGTCCTTGTTCCTGGTGTTGCTTCTTCAAGTCTCTCATGTAGTCACGATGCTCCTTGTCCCGTGCGGTGGACCTGTCTGCTTGGTCGTAGTCATTGGCGTATTCGACTTCGAGTGCTGGGTTTTTCGACTTGAAATGTATGTCGAGCCATTGGTCGCATTTGGGGCTGAGCTGGCAGGGTTCTCGTTCGGTGTAGACCGTCTGGATGTGTTTCTCCTGTCCGTGCCGGAGGACCGGGTAGCCGATGAGCCGTTCGGAGTGCGGTCCTCCGCTGTCGCCGACCAGGATGACGGGCTTGCCTGTCTGCGGGTTGATGTAGCGGGCCGCGGCGAAGTTGGTGCCGCCGTAGTCCTGTTTGGCGAAGCGCGCGATTTCGGTGGCGCGTGACAGATCGCTGCTGCCGGGCTGGATCTTGGTGGAACTGATGGCCGGTCCGGTACGGCCTCGCGGGACGGTGTAGGGGTTGTCTCCCTTGGGAGGGCGCCAGATCGTTCCGTCCTTCTCGAGGATGTTCCAGATCCCGGACTTGTCCGTGCGGGAGACGTCGCCGGTTGTGCCGTTCGCGCTGAGTGTCTGGACGGAGCCGTCCGCGTTGAGGAGGTACATGGGGGTGTCCCCGCTGTCCACCTTGCAACGGTCGAGGTCGCGCTTGCGCTCTTCGTCCTCCTTCCGCTGGTCGCGTTTGCTCTTGTCGATCTTGCCGCCGTGGTCTTCGAGGGTCTTGACCATTTCGTCGGACTTTTTGTCGACCGCGTCCTCGGCCTTGTCCATGACGGTGGCGAGCTTGTGGAAGCGGCTGTCCTTCTTGACCGACGTCTTGCGGTGGGTCCCGCCGCCTTTGAAGGTGCCTTTTTTCCTGTCGAAGTTGTCCGCTGTCTTCTTGTAGTCGCCTGACGCGCGGTCGAACTCGTCGAACTCGATCACGAGATCCTGGGCCATGTCCGCCTCGCCCGAGGCCATCACGTCGTAGGTGGCGCCGGCGCCGAGACGGTCGCTGAAGAGTTCTTCGATCTCCGCAAGGATCTTGGCCTCGATCTTGTCGGTGACTATGGCCGTGATCTCGCCGATCGCGTAGTCGATCGCCTCCTGGATGATGAGGCGCGCCGCTGCTATGGCGGCCGCGGAGAGCAGGCCGCTGAGTCCGGCGGTGAAGAACATGCCGATGACGCCTGCGGTCGCGGTAGCGGCCGTGGCGGTGAGTTTGGCGATGATGGCGATTTTGCAGGTGAGGATGAGCCCAGCGCACTCGTCGAGCGCGTCGGCCAGTTCGTCGCAGCCTTTGGCGAACGTGGCGAGGTCTCTGGTGGTAAGCCTGCCCCAACGCCGGTCGATGGCGGCGACGGTGGCACCTTTGCTCTTGCCGCCGACGATGTGCGAGCAGGCGTTGTTGCCTTCCTTGACCGCGTCGCGGATGCCGTCGGCTAGGTTCCGGTAGTCCTTGGCCGAGGACTTGACCTCGTCCTCGTCGATCTGTGGCCAGTCGATGCCGATCAGGTCCAGGACCTCGACCAAGTCGTCCGGCAGCTGTTTCCCCACGCGTTGAACCCCCGTCGTCGGCGTCGTCTCGTCAGCCTCGACTGTGGCCTGAATGATCGTCAACTCGGTTGGGCCGGGGGGAATGGATCAAGCCAGTGACTGGCTGATTAGTGGCGTCAGAGGGTGGTTGGTTGGCGGATCCGGGGCGAGAGTCGCACGACCGTCTCGTCCATGCCCACCACCACAGAACCCTGCGTCGTGACTGCCACGGCGCGGACCGGAGCGCCTGGGCGGAAGCGCAAATGGCCGCCCGTGTCCGGCTGGTGGAGTTCCACGAGCCCATCAGCCCACGCCACAGCGACGAGGGGGCCCTCGTCTCCGTAGGTGGCGTCAAGCGCCACCACCGATTGCCGACGCTCCACCACCGGCAGGCGCATCGGATCCTCAAGGGGCGACCACGCGCGCACCTTGCCATCCACGCCGCCGCTGTAGACGACTGGCAGCATCGTCCCGTCGTCAACCGGCAGACTCACCACGGCCACTGCGCTGACCGGCCCGTCATGGAGCGCCGCCCTAGCGACCGCTTCACCGGAAACCCGCACCGTCCCCAGAGCGTCTCCGAGCGCGACCACGTCTCCAGCGGAAGCGAGCGCAGTACCCGCCTGTCCCTGAAGCGAGGTGATGAGGCCGTCGGCTTCGTCCGGGCCCTCCAGCAATGCCTCCATGCCGGAGCCGGACTTCTTCTGCGCTCCGGAACGGTCCGCATGGACGCCTCCGGCCTCGCCCAGCACCAGCAACGTGCCGTCCAGCAATACGGCGAGCGCTGACACCACCCCCACCGCCGGTGACAGGCGCCCATGCGGCACGCCGTCGCGCAAGGTCAGGATTCGTACGGTGCCGAGGTGATCCGCAGCGAGGACGGTGCCATCCAGCGAACCTTCTCCCAGCGTCAGGGCGGCCACCGGGCCGGTCCACGGCGGAGTCACGTCCCCCTTGGTCAGGGTCCAGTCCACCTGCCACGGAGCCTCGTCAGCGAGCCCGGCGAGAGCAGGTCTCAGCCGGGGATCGGCCATGTCGCCCAGTGCGGCCAGGAGTACCAATGCCCGGGTGGCGGGTGTCTGTTCACGGCACAGGGACTGTCCTGCCTTCAACCATGAAGATCGCAGTCCGCCGTGATCCTCTGCCGCATCTGCCTCGTACAGCGCCGTGACGACCCAAGGGTCGGCCGCGCACACAGCCTCTGGGCTGGAGAGGTCCACAGGATCAGCTGCCCTCGCGCCGGCGTCAGCCTCGCCCCGCGGGGGCAGTGCGGCCTGCCATTGTTCGAAGCGGCGCGTGTCCTGCCATTGCGCGAGGTCCAGATCCAGCTCCGCGTACCCGTTGCCGGCAAGGACGCCGTGCGCGGGACTGCCTGTGCGAGCCTCGACGATCAATCGGACGTGAGGCAGCCGCGCAAGCTCGAGGACAAGTTCGGCGACAGCCCTCTCGGCGAGATCAGGAATGACGATTGCGGCCCGCCGCGTGTCCGCTGCTAGCTGCGCCACCAGCTCCCCGGGCGTGCGTGCCGACAGCCCCAGCTGAGCAGCCAGAGCCCAGACCGTGCCCCGCGCACTGCTCCCAGCAAACGGCGACACCGCATGGATGGCACGCTCGGCCGGGGTGGCGCTCCTGCTGCCATGGCGCACCAGCCACGCGAGCAGCGTCGACTTGCCGCAACCTGCAGAACCGGAGACAAGACACAGATGCGGAGCCTTTGGGTCAGCCAGCCAGCCCAGCACAGCAGCCGCAGCAGGTTCACGACCGGCGGCCGGCGGCTCCCAACGGGTCACTGCCGCCTCGCCTGCTCCGCGGCGTGCCTGATCAGCTCCTGCAGCCCTGCCTCGCGAGACTCCGCCGTACTGCCATAGTCGAAACTGTGTGTGAACTCGGCATGGGGGAACGTGGCCTGCAGCCACAGAGCGCAGTAGTGCCCCGGCATGAGACACGGCTCCAGCTCGCAGTAGACGCGGCGCACTTGCCGTGGCTGCACGCCGCTGGCGGACAGGCGCTGCCACAGAATCTCTTCCGGATGGCGTAGCCCCGGCCCGGTCGACTCGGTGACAGTCTGCCTGCTGCCCATCTCATCGACGTACTCGAAAGCAGCGGAGAACGGGAAGTTCAGGGTGTGGCGGACGTCGTCCAGGACACGGGGCCACCAGCTCTCCCGCTCCGCGAACGCCTGCCTGTCAATGCCACGCAGCTCCGCGTTCAGGTCCCGGAACACCCTGGCCGCCTCCTGTAGCCCGGAGGAGGCCGCGACCAAAGGCTGGGCTCGATCCAGAGCCAGCAGCGACGCCGCAAACGCATGAACGTCGCTGTTCACGAACATGTCCTCGCCACCCTCGACCAGCAGGACCGCCTCCACCGCGCCGTTCGGCCGGACGCACAGATGCGCCCGGCCGTCACAACCGATCCGCAGCCACCGCTCGAACTCTGCAGGAACCCGCAGCTGCAGCTCTTGAGCGGCAACAACACCGAGCGCCACCGATTCCGTGAGGCCGCGACCCTGGAAGTAGGGCGCCACCGACTGAGGCACGCCCGTGCTTTCAAGAAATGCCCGGGCCGAGCCAGGCATCTGGGCGCCAACCAGATCGGCCCGGCTGAACCGTTGCAATCCAGCGCGACCGAAGTGCTGAAACAGCTGGTCCGGCAGGCCCGGAACAGGAGAGGACATGACCACCTCGCGGATGAAGCATGCTGACTGATCCTCTCGACCCTAGACGCCGAGAGCGTGTGCCCAGTCGCTACCCCTCACCCATGGCCGTAGCTGACTTGTCTTCGGGGTCGCGTCCGCCGGAAGCCGGCCCGGGCCGGTGCTCGTCGGGTGGGATTCGGTCACCGGAGTACCTGTTCAGTCCCCGCGTGCACGTGAGTTGCGCGTCAATCGGGATGCGGTCCTCGCCGGTTCCGGTACCTCCGGAAGCTTAGGCGGCATGGCCTTTCTCCGGCCAAATCGCTTCTCGGACAGTCAAGGCTCTGGAATCTCTTGGCGTGTTCGCCTGACCCTCGCGGGGCGTGGTCCAGATTTGGAATTAATTGGGTGGTTGCTTCAGCTGTTTTGAGGCGCTTCAGCGGGGCCGGGGTGGCCTGCTCGGAGTGGCCGGTCAGCGCAAGTACGGCGGGGCCTGGCGAACACGACCTCCATCCCGTTCTGGCCTTCACGGAATTCGTCCATGCGCATCGTCACGACCCTGGCGAGAGACGGGCCGAAGAGGATGAGCATGATGCCGATGGCACGGTGGCTTAACCCGGGATTGATGTCGATCAGTACGCGCCGACCCGTCCCATGCTTGGCGGCTCCGATGTCCATCGGGGATGCCCCCAAAAGGCCTCACCCAGGGGCCTGTTGTTCAGGCTTGGGTGAGCCTTTGGCTGGTGTGCCGTGTGGAATGTTAGCCGGGTGGCTGGCCGTGCCAGGCTTGGTAGATCGTGATCACGGTGGTGATGACGGTCCCGATGGCTGGTGTCCACAGTCGTACGGTCCTGCCCCAACTCCGTGTTCTGTGCGCCGCTTCGGCTTTGCTGCCGAGCTGCCGTTGTTCCTGGTGCATCCGCCCCTCCCTTTCCGCCTTGGATCCCTCAAAATTCTCGGAATCTGTTGAGACCAGGGTGCGGTGGGAGGGTTCCCGCGGTCACGGGAGCGGTCTACCGACGCGGCGGGGTTGGTGGGTCAGGGCGGCGTTCCGAGGCCGGCTGCACGGGCTAGGGCAATGAGTTCTGCACGGTCGGTGGCCCCGAGTTTGGCCTTGATGTCGGTCAGGGCGTTCTCGACGCGTTTGTGGCTGATGCCGAGGCGGGCTGCGGCGGTGCGGGTGGTCTGTTTCGGGATGGCGATGACGTTGAGGATTTCTCTTTCTCGGGTGGTGAGTTGGGGGAAGGCTCCGTCACGGCGGGCGGTCCGTAGTTGGTCGAACCAGGGGCGCATGCGGGCGGTGTCGGAGAGGTGGAAGATCCAGGCGCCAGCCGCTACGTCACGCACCGCCCGGGTGAGCTGCGTGACATCGTCTCCGGCTTTGAGGAGGAAGCCGGAAGCACCTGCCCGCATGGCGGCCATCACCGTGGGGTCTGCTTCGTATTCCGAGTGGACCAGGACTTTGGTGCCGGGACGGGCTCGCTGGATTTCCTGGGTGGCCGACAGGCCGTCGCCGCCTGGCATCCGTACGTCCATGACGACGACATCCGGGTGGAACTCGAGTACATGGCGTAGCGCTTCACGGCCGTCGCAAGCCTCGGCCACCACAGTGATTCCGGGATCCGACTCCAGTAAGACGCGCAGGCCGTAGCGGGTGAAGGGGTGGTCGTCGGCGATCACGACGCGAATGCCCTGCTCCATCACACGCTCCTGCTCGGTTCGGCGAGGCCGGTGTCTTCTGCGCCTGGCAGACTGACGGGCAGGCATACGACGACCTCGGTACCGCCGCCACTCCGCGGCCGGATCTCGCAGCTGCCGCCGATCTCGGCGGCACGCTCGCGCATGGACCCCACCCCCACCCCCGGGCGCATCCGCGGGGGCAGGCCCTGCCCATCGTCGGCGACCGTCATCTGGAGTGCGTCGTTGCCCACTTCAAGGGATATCCAGCAGTTGGCGGCTTCCGCGTGCCGCAGCACATTCGCCACCGCCTCGACCAGGATCCAGTACGCGGCCTCTTCAACTGCCGCGGCAAGCCGGGGAATGTGCTGCGGCAGATCTGTGTGTACGGCCAGGGACACGCGGTCGGTGTAGGCCAGGACGGCCTCGCGCAGTCCGAGTTGGTCGACCGGGGAGCGCAGGCCCATGGAGATCCGGCGCAGGTCCTGCGCGCCTTGCCGGATGTGGACCAGCGCGGTGTTCAGCAGGTCGTGCGTGGCGTCGGGATTGGTCCGCAGCTTGGCGGTGGCCGCCTGCAGGGTCCAGGTGGCGCCGGTGAGGACCGGGCCGATGCCGTCATGGAGGTCGCGGGCCAGGCGTCGGCGCTCTTCCGCCCGTACAGCGACCGCGTGCTCCTGGGAGCGCAGAAGTGCCAGGGACAGCCGAACACCGGCGGCGGCCTGTGCGATGTGCCGGGCAACATCCCGTAACAGCCGCAGATCCGCGGCAGACAAAGCCTCATCGGGCGCCCGTGCTGCCACCAGCAGAGTGCCGATCTCTTCTCCCTGATGCGCCAGCGTCAGCCGCAGCGCGACCGGGGATTCGGTGCCGTGGGCGGCGACGCGTGCCGTGCCTGCGCCGGGCGCCGTGGCGTCGTCGAGTTCGATGGCCACATACGGCAGGCGCATTACCTCGGCCACCGTCGCAGCAGCCTGCGGCAGCACGCTCTTCGGATCAGTGGCCGCTTCTAGCCGGCGGCCGAGCTGGGCCAGTGCCGCATACGGGTCGTCCCGTAAGCCGTACACGAGCCGGCTGACCAGGCGCTGCAGCACGTCACGCAGCGGCTGCAGCGCAACGGCGACCACGCCGGTCGCCAGCAGCGCGGCAACCGCGGAGGCTGAGTGCTGCAGCACAAGTCCGAAGAGGCTCACGGACCCGATGTAGAGCCCGGCCACACACCCCGTCAGCCCTGCATAGAGCAGGGACCGGCTCAAGATCCGGTCGATATCGAACAGATTGTGGCGCACGATCGCGACCGCGATGGCCGCACTCAGCGCCACACTGGCCAAATCGACCGCAATCGATCCCACCACACCTTGGTTCCAGGTCACGACGAGAGCCACCATGACCACGTCCACCAGCACCGCGAACGCCATCCACTTGATCTGCTGGCGCGCTACCCCACCACTGGCGCCAAACCGCCGGAGTAGGGAGGCGCCCGCTAGTAGAAACGGACACGCGACAAGCAGGAACGAGAACACGCCTTCATTCCGGGCTGCGAACGACAGCACTGATGTGCCGACCGGATTGGGCACCGTCGGGAAGTAGTCAGGGTCAATCGGGCCCGGCACGAAGGCCGCGAACAGCATTACCAACACCCCGCAGGCGGCAACGATGCCAGCAGGCGTCCGCCAGCGTGCAGACGGCAATCGCCCATCAGGGAAGAGCAGCAGCAGGAAATAGACCGGGAAGAGGTAGAACGCGAAGGCCCAGTTCGCCACCCACGCGCCCAAGACACCCCCCGGCAGGCCTCGGGAAATCGCGTAGAGCCCGTAAGCCTCCCCCAGGGAGTCGAGGACTGCTCCGAACCCGGAGAACAACAGCAGCCATCCGATAGGGCTCTGCGGTCGGCGCCTGGCCACCACGAACCCTGGGAAGGCGTACGCAACGAGCATGACGGGCTCCACCAGGGTGAGTTCCCATGGGTGCCACTCCGGGTGGGGCATCGACCGGCTGGGAATCGCGAAGGCCACAGCCATAGCCGCCATGACGGCCGTGGCGATCCACAGGCTCCAGGCGGTTCGTTTCTGCGCCAGCTTCGCCAGCAGGGGTGTCGTGCTCGGGATCGTGTGTGCCTCTTGGTTTCCCGCGAGCTTGTTCATGGCTCACCTCCAGTACGTGCACTTTCGGCGGGCGGTGATCCCAGCAACAAGGGAGTCGTATCCCGGGAATCCGGGAGTGGCCACGACAGCATTGCGGTGAGTCGGCCTCACCCGACAGGGCGTACTGAGGGGCGTGAGGGGGCCCAGTGGAGCTCTTCGATGTGCGGGTCGCAGGCCCAGGCTTTGATCGTCCCGGCTGTGACGAGTTGATCGAGCAGCGGGCCGAGTTCTGCGGGTGTGGTGCCGCATGCGCGGCTGAGGCGGTCGGTTTCAACGCCGGTGCGTGCGTGGGCGGGGGAGTGGTGTGCGGCGAGGCCCAGTGCGGTCAGTCGTGCACTGGCGGGCAGCATTCTGAGCGGTGCTGTGAAGGCGACGCGTAGGGCCCAGTCGGCGGCACTGCGACGGTCAGCGCGGCCGGGTTCCCGTGTCAGGGGGTCGACCAACTGGGCCGTGAAGGTTTGGTCGTGCGGGCAGGTGGTGCTCTGCTGCGACCCAAGGTGGAGCCAGCGGTGGCGTTCCAACTCGTGCCAGGGCGTGGGGTCGTGGGCCAGACGCATGCCGCGCAGGAGCCCGAAGCGGAGCCGTACCTGCCCGTGGTTGTCGGCGCGCAGCACGCATTGGAGAGCGAGCAGCCGGGCCTCGGGGCTGGTGCCGGTGGGGAGGGCGGATGCCAGGTAGCTGAGCATGTCCTGGACGCGGACCTGCTCGGACGGGCCACGTCGCCGTTTGGCGCGCTTCACGCGGCCGGAGCCGGGCTTGTCACCGGGCGGATGCCGCGTCGACGGGGCAGCGAGAGCGGTGTCGGGCACGACGGCCGCGTACGGGGTGGCGGCTGCGCAGGCGGCGCAGGCATCGGCCAGGCGCCAGATGCGTCCGCCGTTTTCGCGCGTGAGGACGAGCAGGATGGGTCCGGCGCAGCCGCGGTGGCGGGTGTGCCAGCGGCAGCCGCGTTCATGGCACTGACAGATGCGCAGATGCGCGGGGAGGGCGTCGCTGTGGGCGTGCCGGGCCAGGTGTGCGAGGGCTGCCTGCCTTGCCGAGGCTGCCTGCAAGAGCTGGCCGCTGGGGGAGCATCGCGGGCAGTGGAGCACCGGTCCGCCGCGTTGGGAGCGTAGTTCGACGGTCCAGGTGCGGGGCACCGGTGGGTGCGTGGTGCACAGCCTCATGGGGCGCGCGTTCCTCCTTCCGTCGGCGCGGGGCCGCTCCGCTTACCGCTCTCCTCGATGGGGGGAGCGGGGGTGTTGGCCGCACCGTAGTGCAGACCTCTGCCCTGCCGCTGGGGCGGTCACCTGCGGAAATAGGGCAGAGGTCTGCACTGACAGGGCAGGTGTCTGCACCGTCGGATGGTGGGGTGACGATCTTCCCGCCCGACCCGAACCTCACCGCCCTCCGTTTGGAGCTGGCGCGGCTGAGGAGCGAGCGCGGCTGGACCTACGACGAACTGGCCCGCCGCAGCGGCCTGGCCAGGCGCACCCTCATCGAAATCGAGCAGGGCCGCACCATCGGATCCCTGAAGACCTGGCACGCCCTCGCTCATGCCCTGGGCGTGCCCGTCGACCACCTCTTCGCCATCCTCTGCGACGGCCACACCCCTCCCGCCGAAGCTGCGAAATAGCCCCGGCTGCACCGCTGTCGACAGATCACCCGATCCGGTCACCGACCTCGCGCACACGTGCGATGAATCGCGCATCAGTTCCCAGTGTTTGGACCGTTCGCGCGACATAGGCGGCCCGGACACCGTGCCTGCGGCGCGTCGCCTGTCACCTTCGCGGACATGTGCTCCCTCACCACCCCGTCCGGCCGACGCTGGGACGGCACCCCCGCAGCCCCTCGACACCTGCGGGCGCTGCGCGTTGACGCGGACAGCCCCAGCCGGCTCCTGCGCACCGCTCAGCCCAGCCGGTGCCCGGACTGCGGCAACTGCATCGACTGGTACACCCGCACCCAAGGACGACCCGTCGGCCTTCACCCGCAGGAACTCGCCGCAGCCGCAGTCCCTGCCTCCTGCCGCTGGCACGTCGACTCCGGCATCGCGCACGCCGCCAGCGACGGCACCCGGTGGTGCCGTATCCCGCACCCCGTCCTGTGCCCAGCACGCGAGCCCACCGAGCCGCTGACGCCGCACCTGGCCGAACTGCGCCGCCGCCTCGCGCTGCGCACCCGGCGTCTGCTCGATACTGGCGCCTTCGCGCCGCCTCCGGACGGCGAACCGACCCCTGCATCTGGGCCGGTGTGCCGGCCGGCCCGGCCCGTCGTGCAGATTCTGTACGGCCGTTACCTCGCTGCCCGCCCGGTTGATGACATCCAGTGCGTCGCCCAGACTCGCCGGCGCCACCGCTGCCCCCACCCCGTCCTCGCCGTCGAGGGCCCCGCAGGGGTCTGGGTGCTCATGCCCGCCACTGCCGCCCGCGGGCAACTGGCCCTGCCCGCCGCCGACATGGCCGTCTACGACCTCACCCACCTGCCCTATGCGGAGCAGCTGCGCTGGCGTACCCAGCGCTGCCCAGACCACGCCGCCGCCCCCGCAGCTGCGGACCTGGCGCTGGCGGACTGGGAGGTCTTCGACCCGCTGCTCCATCACAAGCACATTCACGCCCGCCTCCCCGCCACCGGCCGCCGGGAACGGCCATGAAACGCAGCCTCCAGCCAGGGCACCTGGCCGGATGAGGCGCTCTCCACCGGCCGGACAGCGCCAGTCCGCCGCCACCGGCAGACGGAGCAGTCCTCCCGTACGCCACGGAGGCGTGACCATGCCGCACCACGCTCTTGAGATCACCCTGACCCGGCCCGCCACCCAAACTGAACTCGCCCGTGCCGCCCGCGTCATGCCACTCGCCGCCAACCACGACGCCACCCGCCTGATGACCGTGGCGAAGGCGAAGGATCCCGGCCGGGCCCTCAGCCGCGCCCACCACCGCCTCAAGGACCTGCTGCCCCTCGACGTCCTCGCCACCCACTACCCGGCCCACGACGGACACGTCCTTCTCACCCCTGCCTTCAGCCCCACCGCCGACGCCTTCATCCGCCACGCCGCCGAACAGATGGGCCAGACACCCCGCGTCTTCCTCCAGCAGACCATCCACCGTGCCCTCGCCCGCCACGCCCGTCAGGAAGCCGAGCGCCTCGACCACGCCCTGAAGGCCCTGCTGGACCGCACCACCCCAGGCATGCTCTTGGCCGCCGTTGGCCGCACCCTCACCCTCTCTGGAACGCGACAATGCTGAATCCGACCGATGAACAGACCGCAGCCGCCGACGCGTTCCGCGCCGGCCACCACCTGGCCCTCCAGGCAGGCGCCGGTACCGGGAAGACCAGCACCCTTGTTCTGCTGGCCTCCGCTACCCGGCGCCGCGGGCGTTACATCGCGTTCAACAAGGCCATCGCCCACGATGCAGCCGCCCGCTTCCCCGCCACCGTGACGTGCAAGACCGCCCACGCACTCGCGTTCGCGGCGATCGGCCACCGCTATGCCCGCCGCCTCAACGGCCCCCGCCAAGCGGGCTGGAAGACCGGCACGGCCCTGGGCATCACCAAGTCCGTCCGTATCGGCGACCGCGAGGTGACGCCCAAGGCTCTGTCCCACGCCGTGCTGCGCACGGTGACCCGCTACTGCCACTCCGCCGACCGCACCCTCGCCCGCCACCACGTCCCGCATTTGCGGGGCCTCGACGACCCCGACCTGCACACCCAACTCGCCCACGTGGTTCTGCCGTTCGCCCAGAAGGCCTGGGCCGACCTCCAGCACCCCGACGACGGCGTGGTCCGCTTCGACCACGACCACTACCTGAAGATCTGGGCCCTGTCGGACCCGAAGATCGACGCCGACTTCCTCCTCCTCGACGAAGCCCAGGACACCAACCCCGTCCTCGAACACGTCTTCGCCGCCCAACGTGACCACGCCCAGCTCGTGATGGTCGGCGACTCAGCCCAGGCCATCTACGGCTGGCGCGGCGCCCGCGACGTCATGGCCGGCTTCGACGGCCACGCCTTGTCCCTGTCGCAGTCCTTCCGCTTCGGCCCCCGCCTCGCCGACGAGGCCAACCGGTGGCTCACGATCGCCGACGCGCCGATCCGCCTCGCGGGCACCGACGCGATCTCCACCTCACTCGCCCCCGTTGAGGACCCTGACGCGGTGCTGTGCCGGACCAACATCGGCGCCATGACCGAAGTCATGACCTATCTCGCCGCCGGCCAACGCGTGGCACTGGCCGGGGGAGGGGAGAGCCTGCGCGCCCTGGCAAACGCCGCCCGCGACCTCAAGGAAGGACGCCGCACCTGGCACTCCGAGCTCCTCCTCTTCCCTTCCTGGGGCGAACTGCAGGATTACGCCGAACACGACCCTGCCGGAGGTGACTTGAAGCCGTTCGTCGACCTGATCGACCAGCACGGTCCGGACGTCATCCTCGCCGCCGTCGACCAACTCACCCCCGAGGCACACGCCGACATCACCATCTCCACCGCCCACCGGGCCAAAGGCCGTGAATGGGCGAGCGTCAGGATCGCCGCCGACTTCACCCCACCCAAAGACACCGACCAGCAGGACGCCAACGGCCGCCCGATTCCCGGCCCGATCGACGACAGCGAAGCACGTCTTGCCTACGTCGCAGTCACCCGCACCCGCACTTGCCTCGACCTCGGAGGCCTGTCCTGGATCAACAACCACCCCGACGGAAACCCGTCACTCTCCCCGGACCCTGCATCGTGACTTTCCCGCGCAAAGGCGAACGAGGAGCTGCCGCCGAAGAGTTGGACCGTGCCCCCTACGTATCCGGCCAACCTCGTGCCAGAATATTGCGATCATCGCAATGGAATGAGATGATCGCATCATGCATCTCATCGACGAACTCGCCGCCCTGCGCAGTCCCATGCCCAAGCCGGGCAGTGTCACGCCGGCCGACTGCTACGACGACGCGTGTGAACAGACCGAGCAGCAGCGCAAGGACGACGCCCTCCACCTCGAGGCGGCAAGCGACGGCCTGGAGATGGACCCTCTGCTGCTGGCGCTGAACGATGCCCGGGCGGAGAAAGAGTCGGCGGACGCCCGTATCCGCCGACTGCTCGCATACGGACGGGAGTTCCACGGCACCCGCCCCTACCGACTCGAGGATCTCGCCCGGGCCGCCGGATACACCGTCTCCGGCGTGCGCACCGCGTACGCCGAGGACGAGATCAGCGATGTGGCCGCCGAGATCAACCGCAAACCGAACCGCTCGGTCTAGTCAGACGACACCGCCGACCACCTGGCCCGGCTCATCACCCGTAGCGACGGCACGGCGGGGGAACCGGCACGGGATCTGGGCCGACTTCGAACGGGAGCGGGCATCAGTCCATCAGCCCTGCGCAGTGAGCTGCCGCTCCCAGCCCTCTTCCAAAATCCGGGCGACGGATCCGACCTTCGCCAGTGCCTCGTCCGCCATCTCGTCGTCGAAGGTCCACGCGCACGGTTGGTCGTGCGCGACACGATCTTCGTCGATGAGACGGTGCGCGAACGAGTTGCGCCGGTCCTTCAGCCATGCAATGTGCGCGAAGAACTCCGTCGCGTTGATCGCTGCTGGCCACCGCGTCGCCAGCTCGTTGGCCTTCCGTGAAAGGCCTGCCCTGCGGAGGCGTTCGTCCGTGGGCCGGTCCAGCATTTGGTTCATCAGCGACTCGAGGGTCGCAACTGCCGCCACGACGATGATGCCGGCGCCGATCTGCCGCGTGTCCGTGTCAAGGGTGATCAGCGATTCATCGAGGACCAGGTCGCTCTCCCCCTCCCAGCCGGGGACTCTATGGGCACCGGTCTTGCGTTCCTCGCGCAGCTCGGCAAGATCGAGGTTGACGCTCATGTCAATCCTGTCGCGCAGCCAGGCGAGGGACGCTAGGCGGTGCTCGAAAGGGATGAAGTCGGCACGTCCGTAAAGGCTGGAGAAGTAATCATCGCCGTGATCTATCACGTACTGCCCCTTCCCCTCACGGCGTCCGCCTTCCGCTCGACCATTGTTGCGTCTCCTTTCCTGGCCTGCATGAATGATCAGCGTCCCACGGGCAGGCCGAGCGGCCGAGTGCTTTTGTGGCTGTGAATCCGCTGTCTCCGTCCTGCACGGTCCACTCGCGCTGCGCACCTGCCGCACACAATGCGACAGCAGACGAGCACGATCGCTGCGGCTCCCCAGCAACACCCGGTCCACCTCGTCCTCCTGGCACTCCATCAGCGATGCCCCGCGGCACCACCCCTCCCTGGGTGTTGCCGGTGCCGATCTGGTTGGTGCCGCGGTTGATGGTGACACTGCTGATGCTGAAGCCGGGCTGATTGGTCATGAAGTCCCGCACGTTCACATCGTCGTTGGATCCGCACTCGATCCCAGAGCCTGTCAACCGGAAGCCTGAGCCTGCTGTTGTGGGAGTTGCCGGCCACGGGCGCTCACCTCCCTGCCAGCGCTGTGTCACGGTGTGGTGACGAACCGGTTGCTCTGTGTGGCGCGCTGGAATCCTGTGGACCATGACGACGAACGAACCCGCATCGGCTGGCTCCGAGCCCGAACCGCCTCCGATGGGCCAGGGCCTCCCGAAGCCCCCTTCGGAACCGCCGCACGTGCCTGGGGCAGGCGGGAGGCGCTGGTGGTCCAACCCGCTGCTGGCTGGGTTATGCGGCCTCGTGGTGGGTGCCGGTTCCGTGGGTGGGGTCTGGTGGCTGCAGGCTTCTGGAGGGGCGGACAAGCCGGGGGTATTCACTCTCAGGGGCACGTTGCTGCTCACGACTGGGGCCACGTCGGCAACGATCGACGACAGCGAGTGCGCTGGCGGTGGTGGCTACGACGACATCGCAAGTGGCGCGTCGGTCACGGTGTACAACGCCGCGGGCGACGTCGTGGCGTCCGGGGCGCTGGGGAAGGGCGATCAGCCGGATGGATCCTCGCTGCGGGCATGCACGTTCCCGGTCAGCGTGTCGGATGTGCCGAAGGGCGAGAAGTTCTACCAGGTCGAGGTGACTCACAGGGGCAAGATCTCTGTGTCCTCGGCGGAAGCCCAGGCTGGCGGGTTCACTGCGTCGCTGGGTTGAGGGATTGACGGGAACGGTGAAGGCCCCAACGGGAGATACACTCTGCGACGTAACGGGTCAAGCAGCCACAGGCGTTGTGCGTGGCTGGAGTTCGCGCAGATCAATCAGGGCTCGTCCTGCGTAGTCGTAGCCGACAGCGGGTGAGGTGGCCGGATGAATAGGCAGTTCCGGGACCAGGATCGTCGTATCAAGCGTTCAAACTTGGCGGCGTAGCCCGTCTCATGATCTCGGCGTCGCTCGATGTATGGCCACTCTTGGCGTCTTCCAGATCAACCAGCCCTCGCTCCACGAAGAAGCCAACTAGGGTCTGTTGCGAAAGTGGATCTTGATCGGTGATGATCATGCGTTGTGGCGCGTGGAGATCTGACGGATGCACAGTGGTCGCGGCTGGAGCCGCTGCTGCCGATCGGCAAGAAGGCCGGGAGGCCGCCGGTATGGACCAGACGGCAGCTCATAGACGGCATACGGTGGCGGACCCGGGCGGGAACGCCATGGCGGGATGTGCCCGAGCGGTACGGGCCGTGGGACCGGGTGTACGACCTGTTCCGCCGGTGGCAGCGAAACGGCACCTGGCACCGGATTCTGGAGCAACTGCAGGCCGATGCCGATGCGAAGGGCCTGATCACGTGGGACGTCAGCGTGGACTCCACGGTCTGCCGCGCTCATCAGCACGCCGCCGGGGCACGTAAAAAGGGGACCTTCAAAAGGAACCGCCCGGCGGCTTCGTCACCGAACCCGACGACCACGGCCTCGGACGTTCCCGCGGCGGTCTGACCACGAAAATCCACCTCGCCACCGAGCAGGGACAGAAACCACTGTCACTGCTCATCACCGCCGGCCACCGGCACGACAGTCCCTACCTTCGCCCGGTCCTGGAGAAGATCCGAGTACCCCGACAAGGCCCCGGCCGGCCGCGAACCAGACCTGACAAGGTCCGGGGCGACAAGGCCTACGGATCCCGCGCCAACCGCGCCTACCTGCACGAACGCCGGATCGCCTGCACCATCCCGGAGAAAGCGGACCAGATCCGCAACCGCAAGAACCTCGGCTCCCGCGGAGGCAGACCACCGAGGTTCGACCGCGAAGACTACAAACAACGCCACGCGGTCGAGTGCGGCATCAACCGCCTCAAGAGACATCGCGCAGTGGCAACGAGGTACGACAAACTCGCCGTCCGCTACGAAGCCACCGTGCTGGTCGCAGCCATCAACGAATGGCTATGACCAGCACTTTCACAACAGACCCTAGCTCCAGTCGCTGGAGTAGATCGCCAAGATCGCTGCGGTCCTCGGCACTGAGCTGGCTCAGATCACCAAGCTCGCCTTCTCGCAGGCGCCTGCGAATCTTGTTCAGGGCGGGCGACAGGCATTCCGTTTCGATCTCGCGTAGCTGGCTACAACCAGTTTCGCCGTGGCGGCTTCGGGCTGCGAGGCACGGGTCAGGGCCTGCCGGGTGTGATGCGCCCGGCAGGCCCTGACAGCGGGTTAGTGGTTGGTGAGTTGGATGATTTGGGTGGCTGCTAGGAGCAGGGTCATGAGCAGGGGCCAGATCGGTTCGCTGTTGATGTGTGTGCGGGAGAACAGGCGGGGCCTGGGGGGGTGTTCGGTCCGGCGGATCTGGGAGATTTTCAGGCGGGTGGCGGTGTGGTGCCAGGCGAGGGTGTTTTCCGGGGCGAGGCCGCAGGCCAGGAGGTAGGTGTGGAGGAGTTCGGTGCTCGGGAGTTTCCGTCCGGTGAGCATGTCGTGGACGGCGGACTTGGAGATCGGGGTGCTGAACTGGCGGGAGCGTTCGGTGATGTCGCGCAGGGACAGTTCGGCCCGTTCGCGGATGTCTTTGAGGAGCGCGGTGAAGTCGGCCGGTGTGGTGCACAGTCCCAGCGCGGTGCGCATCGGGTCGGAGCGCACCGGTTGGGGGAGGTTCTGCTGTTTCTCGCTGGCCATGGCGGCCTCGCGGACGAGTTCGGCGAGTGACTGCGAGGGCATGGCGGGCTGTTCGGCTGTGCGGGGCCGGTTCAGCCAGCTGGGCTTGCGGTGATGGACGACGTGTCGGGCCACGTGTGCCCGGTCGGCTTCGACGGTGTGGGCGGCCTGCCAGCGTTCCTTCCATTCAGGGAGGTCCGTGGTGGGGTCACAGCCAAGGACGTAGGCCTGGACGATCTCCCAGCTGGGCACCTTCTTGCCGGAGGCCGCGGTGGACAGGGTGGCCACCGAGTAGTGGCAGCGCTTGGCGAGCTCTCCGTAGGGGATGGCCTTGGTGTTGCGCAGCTCGCGCATGAGCCGTACGAGCGTGGTCAGTTCGTCGCTCGCGTCGGCGTGGATCGGGCTCTCGGGTCGAGGCATCCTTTTTCCCCTTCCCCGTCAGGCGTCGGCCGATGGGCCGGGCGTCCGGCCGTGCTGCCGTTCGACGATGCGCCGGGCGCTGCGCGCCCAGCGATGGTGCCCACCCCGCCTCGGCCCCGTGGCACGGGGGAGCGGTTTCGCTGGCGCGGCGGTGAGCGTCTCGGGCTGTGCGGCCTGCACGGCGGCCGGCTCGCCGGGCAGCGGCGAGAGGGTGAACAGCGAGGTGGTCACGCTCACCCCCAGCGAGGCGGCCTCGACGACATCGGCGCCCAGAAGCGCTGCGCCGATTCCGGCGCCGAGTCCCGCAGCGGTGTAGCCGGCCGTGCGCAGCGGGCGGGTACGGCGCCGCAAGGCCACCGTGGTGGCCGCCGATGCCAGCCCGGCGGCGATCGCCTCGCGCATCAACTGCAGCAGTGGCAGCGGGGATTGCGCGGGGATGGGCAGACAGACGCTGCCCGGAATGGGACGGTGGATTTCCACGACGTGCTCCTGTGAATACGCAGGGTCCCTGCTGGGACGAAGTGGTACCTCGACATGAGGACAGGGACCCTGCTCGACCTTGGACTGAAGGCCTTCACCGCCGACTGCGAGAGCGCCAACTCCCCAGCGGATCGGGCCGCTTGCGTCACCCATCTTGCCGCACGTGTTGCCTCGTTCACCACGCGTTACGGCACTAACTCCTCGCGAAACTCGAAACCTTGAACAACTGCCATATCGTGCAGGTGATGGTCGCGCAGACGTCCGAATTGCCTTCCGTTCCGGACGGGGTTCCGACCGGAACGCCACCGCGGCGCTTCCTGTCCTGTATGCCGGTTATGGCATCGCCCGGATGGGTGAGTGGAAATTCCCGGACTGGGCAGAGGAGGCCGCGAATAAACAACTGAACAACACAGCAGCTACGACCGGTTATGAGGCTGTCGCCGCAGGTCAAACCAGCCGACCCGTCCTGCGGAAACGGGCCGAAATTCGGAAGTTGTCCGCTAGGCTGTCCTGACAGCGCCATGGCTCGTCACCATGGTGCAGCGGCCCGCACGGGCTGCTATCCACAGCGCTTGTTCCTGACCTTGGACACGCTTGCGGATTAAGAGGTCCCTCGCGCCAACGGGGGACCTCGCACTGGGGGGAGTACCCCAGCCCGAGTGGAGGCCCGGCCGAGCGGCCGGGCCTCCGCCATGTTCCGGCCGCGGATGCAGCATCCCAGACGACGACTCGTCAACCCCCTCCGCGAACCCCGGCGCAGGGTCGGAGGGCATTGCTGCAGATCCGCGACCAGGGGCGCACCCCGGCCCGGTTCCTCCGGATGCACCGGGCAGCTGGGGGCAGTTCACAGGTCCGCCGGCACTGTGCTGTCGTGAGGTTCCACGCCCACGATGAGGACCCCCCGGTCGGTCTTCTCCTCAAGGGAGGCCTTCCAGATCCGTTCCTCCCATTCCGGCGGCCACATCGTCGTGGCATCCCAGCGGATGCCCTCAAGATCCACACCCTCGAGATCCACGGAGCGCAGGTCCGCGCCCCTGAAATCCGTGCTCGCTTCTTCGACGGCGCCAACCACCTCCGAAAGAGCGGCGGCTTCCCGGTGCGCCAAGTCCAGGTCGTCAGCGAGGTCTTGAGCTACCTCGAGGGCACCAAGCCAGGAGACCTCGGCTGCCAGAAGGTGGGGAACCAGCTCCGTCTCCAGCAGCTGCTGCACATCACGGACCTGCGACATGAGCCGGATGGCGCCGCCGGAGAGGTCGTTCTCCACCGTCTCCAGGTAGTCGTAGCCTGCGAGTGCAGGCGGCAGCTGCGGGGACTCCGGCAACGCAAGTACATGCCCGATGCTGGCGCTCACCCGGGTGAGTGTCTGACGGGAACCGGGCGGCAGCGAATCCGTTTCCAGGTGCGTGATGACATCCTGAACGTAGTCCAGAGCGTCCCGAAGTATTTGCACCAGGTCCTGCGGCCAGTACGTCCGGGCGATACGCAAGGCCTCCTCGCGGTATTTGAGCCGCACGGACGCCGGCCTGCGCATGAGCACGGTGCCCTCGCCATACACGCAGCCCCCGTTCACGGGCCGACGTTCACTCGCGAGCATCTTGTTCCGCCGCCGGGCCAGACGCCGGCCGACGGCAGCGCCGGTCTGCCGGTGTACGGCCGCCAGCAACTGGCCCAGCACCCGGTCCGGGTCGTGAAGTTCCGGTGGCCCACCCGCACCCATGAGGCCGTCGTAGACCGCCACCCCCAACTGCTCATACATGCTCGCCAGCAGCGTGTCGAACCGTTCCTCAGCGCTGTCGTGGCTCATCGCTCCTCCTCTCCAGCTGTGCCGCTGAATCCCTCCAGGCTGAGTTCCGCCTTCAGAGTCGCTCTGGCCCGGGCCAGGTTCTGACGTGCCGCCTCGGGCGTGATGCCCATGGCTTCCGCGCTCTCCAGCGTGGTGAAACCGTCCAGAGTCCACGCCAGGGCAGCGCGCTGCTTGGCCGGCAGCTTCAACAGCAGTTCGACAACGCGCCGTTCCTCGACGCCGAGTTCCGCCGCGTGCGCGGGGGTCTGCCAGTGCACCACCGACTCCGCCGGCACCTGCGAGCACGGATCCTCTGGCCGGACCTGCTGCCGTAACCAGGAACGCCAGGCCACCTTCCGCAGCCAGGCTTTGGGATAGCTGATACTCGTACCGGGCCGGCACATCTGAGTGAAAGCGTCCTGCGCCGCGTCCTGCGCTTCATTCCAGGACGCGCCGTGCAGCAGCAAAAAGCGCACCAGGCCCGGGTATTCAGCGTGGTGGAGCTCCTCGGCCAGATCCCGGCCGCGCAGAGCGGGAAGCGCCGTCTTGAGAGGTTCGGTGACACGTAGTTCAGCGCTCGCCGCGTCCTCCATGACGACTCACCCCAGCTCCGCCGAAGAGATGAACGTGCCGCGTGTCACCTGTCGACTGAGCCCTGGGCACCGTAAGCCGGTACTGCTCCGTGAGCGCCTGGGCGACGACGCTTGCCCCTATGTGCCCAGCCCCATGCCGTGCCGCCGCGCCGCGCTCCATGCAGCGCTGACGAGCACGATCGCACCCCAGCAACACCGGATCCACCTAGTCCTCCTGGCACTCAGTCAGCGATGCCACCACCGGCACCGCGTCTCCTAGTGCACCAGGGCGGCGAATGTGTGACATCGCCCAGGTACCGAGTACTGCAGAGCGAAGAGTCGAGGCTGCGTTGGAGCGCCGGTGCTGGATCCGGCGCGTGATGCACTGGGTGTCCTCCCGCAGCCGCAGTAGCATTTTCGCCGCCTCTTCTGGCCGGGGCGTCGGCCGCCAGCTAGGCCAGGCCTCGGTCGAAGGTGGCCTCGGGCAGGTCGTCGTGGTCGAAGTGGTCGTCGCTGCTGATCCCCCGGCGGCGTGCGGCGGTCTGCGAGTCTCTGCCATTGCCGAGAGCTCGCCGGACGGGACGAACGCAAGGCCTGCAGGCCGAGTACACCGTCGACGTGCTCCTCGGCTACGCCTGCTTCGCGAAGGCGTAGTTGCCATCGTTCGGCGCTGGTATCGCGATGGTCTTCCAGACACGGTAGACCGTCAGGTCGGTCTCTCCGGCGGGGCAAGATCACGATTGTCCGTTGGGGGATCCGCTTACGAGCAACCCCCAACTGGCCCTGCTATCCCTTCTGGCCGTATCCCGGCCGACCCCTCGGTAGAGGTGTTCCTCGTTGAAGTGACGGTAGTCCTCGTCGGCGATGGGCTGAACGGCCGCAGGGGTACAGCGCCGAAAATTCGACTTCGCACGTCTTGATGTAAGCGCCAGGGAGGTGTCCACCCGGGTGGCCAGCAAGGCGGGCTCAGCTGCGGAATGCCTTCTCCAGTTCTTGGACGTGGTGTGTGACGTCGTAGCAGATGTCGCTGAATCTCTTTGGGGAAAGATCTGCTTCCTGATGGTTATGCATGTAGGAAAGAACTTTGCGATCCTTGATGTCTTCAATGCACCAAAACCCTGTCTTCACCTTGGCGTTCTTCCGGAGAGTGTCCGCGAGAAGCATCTTCGGGAAGCCGTCAAGATCAGATGACGCGAAGACGGTGAGGCAGGAAAACTCCCACAAGCCGTCGTACGGAACTATCATGACCGTCTGAACGTAGTCACCGAACCGATACTTGGCGCTCGCTCCAACAGAGGTCACATTTGCCAGATTGACGTGACTGAGCCGCGCCAACTGTTGTACCTGGCTCTCGAAAGACATGCCGATACCCCTTGACGTAGAGCACTTGGCATTCGGCCGAGCCTGCTTGTCCGACCTAACCGCTAATTGGTGACTGCCCGGGGCAACGGTCACCCACGGTAGCCATGCTCACTATTAGTGGCGGACTCTCACTCCGAGTCGTCAATATGTCCAGTTCACGCCGTTATGATCCGCTTGTCAAGCGTGCTTGGCCTGGAAGTTCTATAGACGACCGGCTCGACCGCTTCGGAGTCACTGATGATCGGGGTTTCGGCAGCGGACTTTGAGGCCGCCTCCGAACTCGGCGTGTCCTTCCTCGGACACGCGCGCGACGAGTCGAAGCGCTTACAGCTTCACGGCGCGGGGGCGGAGGACAGGGCGATCGTGGCATCCATTTCGGAGTTGCTCCCGGTGCTGGACACCCTCGAGCTAGCGCAGCCGCATTGCTGCCTATACATAGCCCAGTACGGCGTCTACCGTGCTCTCCATCGCTCAACGCGGGGTCCTCGCACGAAGCGAGAGGTGTTCCAGCAGGTCAACGAGTTCGTCTCTTCTTCTGAGCCAGCTCCGGACAGGCGAGGCCGCATCGGCAGTCTGGGATGGCCAGCGGATCTGTACCCCCGTCGGATGGCGTGGCCGCCGGGCCGGAGTGTGAGCTGAACCGGGGGTTCCGCGGTCAGTTGCTGAGGGCTTGTCCGTGTGCGTCGATGGCTGTGGGTAGTACGCGCAGGCGTTCGTTGAGGTCTGCCACTGAGTGGACGGTCCGGTCGGCGAGAAGTGTGTCGAGGCGGATCAGTCGCGCGCGGGCGGTGGAGCGGAGCCGTTGGGGCGGGATTCGCTCGAGGACGTCGATGGCTCGCTGTGCGGCGTCGTCGGGGCGAGCGGTGGCTTCGGCCTGGGCGAGGACGAGGGTGGCGGCGCCCCAGCCGGGTGTCCCGGCCGGGCATGCGTCGGCGGAGGCCTGGGCCCGGTGGCGGGCCTGTTCGGTGCGGCCGAGGGCGAGATGGGCCTCGGCCTGGTGGAGCGCGAGCTCGGGCTCGTCGAATCCGAACCGGCCCGGCGCTGATCCCTCCCGGTCCGATTCCAGCTCGGTGAGCGCGACGGTGAGGGCCTGGTCGGCGTCGTCGCCGCGGCCCTGCCGGGCGAGGGCGGGCAGCAGCGCCCACGCGTGGAGCTGTGCGCGCACCAGACCGGCCGGGGCGGCCGCGATCCCGCGCTCGGCGTGCGCGACAGCCGCCTCGTGACGTCCGATGGTGCGGGCGATCATGCTCTGCGCGCCCCACGCCCATGCGACCAGCCGCGGGTCGCCTACGCGTTCGCCGTATGCGGCCGCAGTGCCGAGATGCGTCCGTGCGCCGGAGGTGTCGTCCAGGTGGAAGGCGAGGTTGCCGAGCAGTGCGGAGAGCCAGCCAACCTGACGCTGCAGTTCGGTGGCCGGCTCACTGCTGCCGTTGGTGGTCATCGGGGTGAGCAGTTGGCGCACGTCGCGGACTTCGTTGAACAGCACCTGCGGTGGGTGCTTGGAGTAGTTCAGGGCGTAGTGCTCGACGGCGGCCTCGGCCATCTCGGCGGCCAGCACACTTCCGTCCGGATGGGCGAGCAGGGCGAGGTGGAGGGATTCTCGGACGGCTGGGAGGCCGGCTGCTGTGGTCATCGGCTGCATCCCTTCCCGCGGGCCTGGCCCGTATGCGGCGTGATCGGGCTGACCGTATCGGATCGTCCGGTATCCCCATGGCGGCTCCACGGTGCGGTGCAGGCCCAGTTGTTCGGGGCGGGCGGCGTAGATGCGGCAGAGCATCACCGTGTACTCCGGGCCGGGCCACTCGTCCGGATCGTGTTCCCACCGGCACAGCATCGACTCGGACAGGCCGGGCGGTAAGAGCCCGTCGGCGAGGTAGAGGCCGGCGATCTGGGCGACGGTGGCCGCTCTGGACCAGCCCAGCGCGAAGCGCCACGCCTCCAGCGCGGAGACCTCGGGCAGCACGGTGCGGATGGCTTTCACGGTCTGCTCGAGGGTGTGCTGCTGGCGCTGGCAGCGCATGCGGATCTGGGCGGCTTCGCGTTGGATGGCGGCGCGGCGCGAGCGGGTGACTGTGGCCATGGGCGCACCCCCGTGCGGACGGCGAATCAGCCTGTTCACGGTAGCCGAGCACCCCGGCCACGGGCAGGGCGCCGCGATTGCGGACGACGCGCAATGTCCGCTCCGCTGGGTGGCAATGACGGGACGTCACCTTCGCCGCGACGCTGAGCAGGCGGCCACGAATCCCGGGGCCGCCTGACTCACCGAGGAGGCACCTGATGCCGACGACCACCTCCAGCAGCACCCCCGGCACCGGCGGCGGCCTGGTCCGCGCCCGCCGGGCCATCGCCGCAGCCCGTACCCGCGGCGCCACCCCGTCCGACGGCGGCGGCACCGGCCGCTCGGACGGCAACGACTAGCACGGGACCGGTGAACCTGCGATGACCAGCCTGCTCATCGCGGAGCGTCTGGGCCAGGAGACCTTCCTGGCCCAGACGTACGGCCGCGACTTCCTCCACGTGCCCGGTGCGCTCGACAACCCGGGCTCTCTCGCCTGCTTCGACACCCTCAACGATCTGCTGGCCAGCCACCGTCTCGAGCCCCCTCGGCTGCGCCTGTCCGCCGCCGGCGAGGCCCTGCCCCAGCACCGCTATGCCGTACCGGTCACCACCCGTCGCGCCATCGTGTGGCACCGCATCCACCCCGCCGAGCTTCACCAGCGTCTGGCCGAAGGCGCCTCCCTCGTCATCGATGCGATCGACGAACTCCACGAGCCGATCGGCGACCTGGCCGCCGGAATCGAGGGCTGGCTGCGCTCACGCGTCCAGATCAACGCGTACGCCTCCTGGACCGCTACGGAAGGCTTCGGAACGCACTGGGACGACCACGACGTCATCGTGGTCCAGATCGAAGGATCCAAGCGCTGGCAGCTCTTCGGGCCCACCCGGCGCCTGCCGATGTACCGCGACGTCGCCACGCCGCAACCGCCACCGGTGCAGCCGGTCGCCGAACTCGTCCTGCAGCCCGGTGATGTGCTCTACCTGCCGCGCGGCTGGTGGCACGCCGTCACCGCTGACCAGGGCACCCACTCCCTGCACCTCACCTGCGGGATCACCCCGCACACCGGCGCCGACCTGATCGGCTGGCTGTCGCAGACGCTGCGCTCCAGCGAACTGGTCCGCGCCGACCTGCCCTTGCACGCCAGTCTCGAGCAGCAAGCAGAGTTCCTGGCCGACCTGGGCAAGGAACTCCACGCCGCCCTTGACGAACCGGCCCTGCTGCAGCGGTATACCACGGCCTGCGACGCCGAGGACGTCGGCCGGATGCGCCCCTCCCTGCCCTACCTGCAGCAGCTCCCCGCCGACCCGCACCTGAGGGTGCGGCTCACCACCGGCCGCGCCCGCCTGACCGAAGTCAGAGTGGACGGTGAGGACCTCGTCCGCTTCACGGCCGCCGGCAGCGAGATGGACCTCGCCCCAGGGACTGGCCCGCTGCTGCGCCGCCTCATGACCGGCGGCTGGCATCCGCTCGGCGGGCTCGCCAACGCCGCCGGCCTGACCGTGCCGGACGTCGCCACCGTGGTCGGCGAACTCGTCACCGCCCAAGCCGCAGCCGTACGAACAGGCGCCCGGTGAACGCCACCTTGGGGCTGGGCACCTACCGGATCGCGGGGGAGGAGCTCGCCGACGCCGCCCGCCGCGCAGCATCCTCCCCGGCGGCCTGGATCGACACCGCCCCCAACTACAACCGTGGCCGCGCCCACCGCCTCCTCGCCCCCGTCCTCGCCAACGACCCCGGTCTGCGGGTGGCGACGAAGACCGGATTCCTCACCCCGGCGACCGCCCGGGCCGCGCTCGCGGCCGGCGTGGTCGACCAGACCGACGCCGCAGCCGGGCACAGCCTCGCCGGGCCGTATGCGCGATGGCAGCTCGAACGCAACCGGGCTGAACTCGGCCGACACCGCCTCGACACGGTATTCCTCCACAACCCCGAACGCACCACCCGACCCGACCGCCTCCACGACCAACTGCGCGCCGCATTCGCGGTCCTCGAGGAAGCGGCCGCGGCCGGCCACCTCACCACTTACGGCATCGCGAGCTGGTCCGGCTTCACCGAGCACCGCATCACCGTGCCCGACCTGGACCGGCTCGCCGCCGAGGCGGCCGGCACCCGCGAACACCACCTGCGCGCGCTGCAACTGCCCGTCAGCCTCGTCATGGCCGACGCCTTCGACCAGGCCCTGGCGGGCCGCGGCCCGATCGCCGACGCGGCCGCCCTCGGCTGGCAGGTCCACGCCTCCGCCCCCCTGCACGGCGGCGAACTGCCCACCCTGGCCACCCGCGAGCTCACCGGCCTGCTCCGCCCCGGCGCGAGCATCCCGGCCGCCTGCCTGGCTGCGGCCGCCTCCTGCCCAGGTGTCTCGATGCTGCTCCTGTCCACCGGGAATCCGCGACACTGGGACGAGGCCCTCGCCGCGCTCGACGACGGTCCCATTCCCGCCGAGAGCATGCGGAAGGTGCTCGATGTACTCGCCGCCCCCCAATGACGTCGATGCCCGGCGCATGACGGCCGCGCACGCCGCGGCCGCCGCCGCACTGGGCGCCATCGCCACAGGCGATCCGGTGTGGGGCTGGCACGGCCGCACCCTCGGCCTGCGCGCAGACCACCCAGTCCACGGCGCGTGCTGGCTGCGCCTGCTCTCCGCCCCAGCAGCGAAGGCAGGCGGCAAGCTGTGGGACGGCACGGAACTTGCTGGCCGCCTCTTCACCGGTGTCCACAAGCCCTCCCTGCATGCCCTGCACGACGCCACCGCCGACGGACACGCCTACCGGGCCGAGCTCACCGAGTTCATCGAGAGCCCGGTGCTATCCCCGGAACCGGTCCTGCGCGGCGAACTCGAGCTGACCGACACCTGGTTCAAGTCCATCCGCACCGACCTGGACACCATCGCTACCGTCGCCACCGACCGCGTCGGCGTCCGTCAGCAGTGGATCGACCGCGCCGTGCCGACGCATACGGGAGTACCCGCACCGCGCATCACCGAATGGACCTGCTCACACGGCGACTTCCACACCAGCAACATCACCACCTCCGGGGTCATCCTCGACTGGGAAGGCTTCGGCCTCGCCCCCCGCGGCTGGGATCAAGCGTTGATGTACGCCTACTCACTGCTCGCGCCAGCCACCGCCGCCCGCATCCGCGCCGAATTCGCGCACATCCTGGGCACCGAGGCCGGGCGCACAGCGCAGCTGGTCGTCGCCGCCGATCTACTGCAGTCCGCCTCCCGCGGAGACCATCCCAAACTCATCGCACCCTTGCGCGCCGTCGTAGCCTCGCTGACCGGGCAGTAGCTGCCGCCGTCGCGGTTGGTCCCCAGTCGAGGACGTGGATGCCGGCGGTTTTGATGAGTTCGGTGTCGAGGTGAAGGAGTTGGATGGGGGAGTGGTCGTGGCGGCGTAGCCATTGGTGCCGGCGGGCGTGTTCCGCATTGTCCAGGTCGCGGGCTTGGTCGTAGTGGATTCCCGGCGGCCCGCTGGGGTTCTCGTGGGCCCAGGCTCGCACGAGGTCGGTTTCGTCGGGTGCTGTGTGCAGTGTGATGAGGGCCCATGCGGTGTCGTAGGGCAGGGTCGGCCCGTGCTGAGCCATGAGCCGGCGGGTGCGTAGTTGCCGCAGGGGTGCCAGTAGCCATCGTGTGGTGTGCGGGTTCATGCTGGTGGGCTCCCGGGGGCGTTGTCGGCCTGCCAGTGGGTGGCCGTGCTCTTCAGGCCGTGGTGGCCGAGGGTGTGCAGGACTTGGGTAAGGGCTTGGAGGAAGACCTCACGCTGCTGGGGTGTGTGCAGGGTGGTGAGGAGTCGGTCGGTGAAGCGGCGGATGTCGCTGCGGATGCCGTCGTCCGTGGTCTCGTGTGGAAGAGGCAGGCCATTGAGTGCCTCCTTCAGTGGCGTGAGGTCCTGGTGGCGGTCGGGGTACTGGGCGATCCACCACACCCGGCGTAGGTCTGGATCGGCCAGCACGCGCTGCAGGTGCGCCAGGCGGCGCATCTCGTCTTCGTGTTCGAGATCGGCGGCCTGCTGTCGGCGCGCGTGTTCCTCGGCGAGAGCGTGGCCCGGGGCCGAGACGGTGAGCTGTACCGACCCGGTGATCTCCAGCCCGGCAGTGGCAGGCAGCCACCGCGCCAGGGCGGTGTTAGCGGCGTCCCGTGCTGCGGCGGGATCGAGGACCGAGTGCCGACGCAGGACGGGGGCGAGGTGCTGACGCAGTTGATGACCGGCGAGCGCACCCGGATCGTGGTGGTCCAGTGCCTGCTCGGGTGTCGGGCGCCATGCACCGTCGATACGGACGGTGAAGAACACGCTGGCGATGTGGCTGGGCATTCGCTCGCCGCTCACGACGAGCGGATGCGCTCCCTCGCTGCCTGCCCAGGGAGGCACGGACAAGGCTCTGCGGCGCCGAGGCAGGAGACTCACGCTGTCGTCGGGAGACCATCGCCGCCTGGCTCGGTGACCGGGGCGACGACGGTGAGGGAAGCCGACTGTTCAGAGAACAGCTGGTCCAGCAGTGTTCTGCGCCGAGTGCGCCCCAGATCGGTGCCGTGACTCACCAGGAGCGCGGCGGGCCCCTCCCGGCCGATGCTTCCACGCAGTACTGCCGCTGCCAGCGGAAGGACCTGGTTGTCCGACAGCTCGGGAGAGTCCAGCCAGGCCGCGAGATGGGCATAGGCCCTCTCGCCCGTAGCCGGCTCGAGCAGCGCCGCGCGCCAGCCGCGGACGAAGAATTGCGCAATCGCTGCTTCGTCGGAGGCGCTGGCTGTCTCCTGCGCCGTGGCCGGTGAACCAAGGGTGCCGTTCGGGTCCTCTGCGAGCGCGAGGAAGGTGCTCGCTCCGGCCCTGCCCACTGTCTCATCAGCAGACTCGGACCAGTCGACGATCTCCGACAGCACCAGCATGCGCTGCTCGGGGATGCTTGCCAGAGCACGCACTGATTTGGCCACCGCTTCGCGGGCTCGGCCGTCTTCCCGTGACGCCAGCAGGCGCAGCCTGGTCAGTGCGACACGCGGATACATCTGGCCCAGCTTGCCGGCACAGATCTCGGCAACCGCCGTGGCCAGCGCTTCGCTGGTGTTCTTCTGATGGGCCCAGTCATACAGTTGCTTACGGACCCCGGCGCCCGTGACCGGGGCGAGCGCCATGGCTTCCAGGACGTCAACGGCCAGCTCCCGATGCGCTGACCGGCCGGTGTCGATCCACGTGCTCACCACGGCCAGCACAGTGGCGCCACCGGGCAGCAGGGACAGCTGGGCGAGGACTTCGGCGATGCGACGCAGATGACGCACGGCAATCCCCTGCGGCGCGCTGATGCGCGAGGCCCACTCCAGCAGCGCCCGTCGCAGCGCAGGGCGCTGCTGCCACACGTAGCTCAGAACGGCTTGTGCCAGTCCGTGCCGTTCGGCGTCCAACGAGATGCTCTCGCCTCCCAGACGTGAAGCTTGGATGGAGCAAAGCCGCATGTCCAGATCCCGGCCGGCCAGCGCGCCACCCGGCGGCAGGACACCTCCGACTTCCGTGAAGAGCTGGTCCGCCGCCTCCAGCACGACCTCAGCCGGCACTCCTTCCAGCAGCGCCGCGGCGATCAGAAGGGCTCGCTCACGCAGGTCCTTGGGCTCTGAGTGCTTCTCGAACCAGAGACGCAGGTGCTCCCGCCAGTTGGTGAACTCCTGCTTGACCGCGTCCCTGTCGTCACCTTCAGCCTGGGCGACAAGCCGCGCGAGCCGGGCCGCGTCGGATGCCTGGGTTGCCTTCGCGAGCAGTGCGTCGAGGGGAGCACCGGTCAGCCAGTCCAACCTGCCGTCCGACAGATACCGCAGATGGGATTCGGCGATTTCTCTCGCCGGCGGACGGGCCAAGCGCACTGTGGGCACGGTGGTGAACGGCCCCGGATCCCAGGAGTTCGGAGCCGCCAGGATGACCAGAAACGCTTCGGCCGCTTCGGCTTCTTTCTGGTAGTCGGCGAGCCCGGTGTAGAAGTCCTCGGGCAGTGCGGAATAGCCCGTCAGGTCAAGGACGAAGCCGTGTCCTTTCGTGTGCGGGATCTGTTCGGTGCGCGGTTGTTCCCAGTCCAGGACGAGCCAGCGGATCCGCTCCCTGGACACCCCCGCATCGCGGAGTACACGCAGCGCGGCTGTGCGCCGTCCTGCGCCCGTCTCTCCGAGGAGGACCAGCGCATGGCCTGGACCGTCTGCGTGCTTCAGTTTGCTGACGGCATGTACCACCTGTCCGGGCCCGTTGGGGCCGGGAACATCGACGAACGCGTCTTCCACGAGGTCCATCTCGCGGTCGTCCATACCGAGCCCGCGCAGGTACTCCCGGCCGCGCACGTACTGGTGAACGTGCTCCACGTAGTCGCGGCCCACCTGCGTCACGCGCGCATTGCCTGAAGCATCCGCCTGCTGGATCGGCACCGTCACGACGCCCTCAGTGCTCGTCATGACTGCTCCGGGCCAGTGATGTAGTTTCCGCCGACCTGCACGATCCGTGCCTTGCCGCTCGCCTTGCCCTTCTGCCTGACGTCGGCTTGGCGCCCTTCGCCCTGCCGCTTCGCGGCGTTCTCTTGGCTGGGGCTCTGGGGCTGCGGGACCGGCTGATCGTCCGTCTCGGTGAGGTAGGGCTCGAGGACCACCGGAGCCAAGCCGGGAACGAGGAGTCGGCAGACTTCCTCGAAGCCCTCCTTGCCCTCCACCCTGGCCGTGGTCGTCAGAAGCTGGCGCGGATGGAGGCTCGGGGTGCGGCCTGCGTGGACCGTTCGCCGGTAGACGGTTTCCGAGAGGGCCGCGGCCAGGAAGGAGCCGTTGTCCACCGCGGCGGCCATGGCCTGGCGCACGACGGTGCTGTCGGCGAGCCGGCAGGCCTCGTTGATGGCGTCACCGCGGTGCCCGGGCGTCAGCGGTCCGACGTGGATGCCGGCCCGAAGCCGGATGGCCGGGCTGCTGGCCAGACGCTGCCTGTCGTAGCGCTGGAGGGCGGCGTTGAGGTTGGTGAGCAGGGGGTCGACGAGGCGTGCCAGATGCTCGGCGGGCAGGACGAAGATGGCACCGTCGCCTGTGTCTTTGTATCCCCCGCCGAGTGAGCGAGGGTCGGGCAGCCGGCTTTCGGTGAACTCGGTCGACAGGATGTCGTCCAGGTCCGAACGCACGACGGCCATCTTCGCTTCGGGGATCTGGCTGTAGCGCATCATGTCGACGACCAGGAGAGCACGGTCGGGAGGAACGTCGAAGCCGTCTTGAGGATTGGCCGCTTCCATGAGGAAGTCACCTTTCGTTCAGCAGGAGTTGCCGTGGGCGACCCATGCTGACCGGGGCGTCTTCGTGGTGGTGCCCAGCACTGGGCACCACCACGGTGTGCTGCGTCACCTGTGCCCGTCGGCCTGTGCGTGTTCCTGAATGGAATCCATGTCGTGGACGAGGAGGCCTCCACCTGCCTCCGTGTCGACCCAGCCCCGTTCCCGCCACGGCTTGATGGCGCAGCCCACCGCGTTGCGGGAGGCTCCAATGAGCTGGGACAGCTCTTCCTGGGTTAGCCGCACTGCATACGGCAAACCAGTGGCGGACGCTGCACGAACCAGCCGGCCCAGCGCGGCGGCAAGCCGCACAGGCACAGCGGCGGTCGCCAGTTCGAGCCGGACCGCCTCCGACTCGCGGACGCGTGCGATGGCATGACGCAGCAGCGGAGCCAAGAGCCGGTACTCGTCGACGAACGCGAGGAACTCGGGAGCCGGGATGAGGTGCACGCGGCACGGCTCGGCGGCGATGACGGACGCCGTGCGGGGTTTCGCGTCCAGGACGGCGAGCTCGCCCAATAACTCACCGGCCCCTCGCACGGCCAGCAGGGTCCGCTGCCCCTGGGAGCCAGCCAGGGCCACCAGAGCCGAACCGGACGTCAGCAGGATCACTTGCGTGCCCGGGTCTCCTTGGCGCAGCAGCATGCTCCTGGCCGGACGCAGGCGTTCAGGGGCCATTTCACGGAGCTTCGACCACAACTGGTCCCCGATGAGGCGTGCATGAGGCTGATACATATCCCCCCCGGTATGTGGCGGCCGTCACAGATGCGATGCTCTCAAGTAGTCACATAGGGGATCAACAATCCAATTCCGGCCACGAGGATGGCTGTGACGATCAGATCCACAGACACCTTGATCGCCCGGTACTTCCTGCGGGCGAGACCGGCCCGCAGCGACAGACGGTCCACCTCAACCCGCACGCGATCCCCGCTGCTCATGGCCTGAAATGCCGCCACGACATCCTCCGCTGCCGACCCGGCGCACACGCCTTCCAGCCCCGTCAAGGCACTGCCAGGCGGCAGCACAGGACGAATGGAGAGCAAAGCGGCTAACAGCGCCGCGCCGAGGAGAACGCAGGCGCACCCCAGGACGGCTTTTGCCAGATGCACGCCATTTGCCGGTGCAACCAGCGCGGCACCGACGAGGGCCAGCAGGCCTCCCGCTACCGCGCACAGCGCCGCCGCCTTTCCGTCCGCCCGCTGCACCTCGACGAACATCTCGCCGCTCCTGCTGGCGAGCTTGCCTTGCACCGTGACGTCCGTGGCCACGGCATCGCCAGGCGTCGCTTCAGACAAGGAAATCCCCTCCATCCACCGAGAGTTGTTCCAACGTGCGTCCACCGTGGGAGAAAGGCGCCCTCGGGGAAGCCCTCCACCGGGCATGACGGCTGTTCGGCGCATCACACAGCGGCACTGTTTGAAACGCGAGAGGTTCGGGCGGCGCCGTTCGTTGCGGTGGCGTGGCGCCCCTGAGCACATCCCCAGGGCAGATGGCGCAGGCGCGGTGGCTTGGTGCCGCTGTGCGAGGGACGTTGTGCCGGGGCTGCGGGCGAGGGGTGCCAGGGCTGGCCCGCCGCTGCGTGACCTCACCGGGACGTGGATCGTTCCCTGAGTGGTGCCGCCCTTGAGTCCGCTGTGACGGTGCCCGGCCGAGTGCCGCGTCAGCCCCCGACTGATGCGGACGGGTAGGCCCTAGGCGCACTGCGTCGTTCACAGCGCCCACCGTGTGGCCAGGCCACCGACGAGCGCCGGATCGTGGGGCCGGCCGGAGAGCGCAACTGTCATGACCTCATACCCGCGCAAGCGTCCTGTGCGATGCACCGAGACCCCTCGGGGCCCCGAGCAGTCGGAAGGCCTTCAGCAGATCCGTGACGCCCTGCCGCCTGCACCAGCGGCGCGTACCGTCGCGCCCGCCCCGCGCCCGGCGGCGGGTGATGAGGTGCCGGACGAACTGCTCGCGCTGGTCACCTACCACTGCCGACACATCAACGCCTACCTTGCCCGCGCCCAGAGTCTGGGCACCTTGCACCAGGCTTGCAAGAACGAATGGCAGCGCCTGGTCCTGTACGCCCTGACCGACGCCCTTGCCCACAACCATCTCCTGGTTGGGACGATCACTGCTTACCTCCAGCGCCAGGACCTCGACCCTGCCCTCCTTCGCCGCTACGTGCAGTCCCCTGACCCCGACCGGTACATCACCCGTCAGGCTGTCGATCACCTCGACGGCCTCACCGACGCCACACGGGAGCAACCTGTCGAGCCAACGTGGACCCACGTCGGTCGGTCCATCGCCCGAGGCGCCAACTGACAAGAGCTATGGCAGAAGGGATGGCGGGCGGCAGCGCGCGTGCCTTCCCCGCACCGTGTGTCAGTGGGGTTCGGGGTAGCCGTGGAGGGGAACGGCGTCGGGATGAGGGGCAGGCCGTCGTCGAGGGAGTCGTCGAGGAAGAGGCGGTAGTGCTCGCCGTCGCAGGGCTCCAGGGCTCCAGGGCTTCAGCCTTCTCGCGCGATGCGTCCTGCATGACAGCCGCGACGCCCGCCGCCGCGCAAGCCGCGTCCGGCGAGCGCCAGACGGCCCGTCCGGACCGACCCATCTTCGGCTACCGCTTCGCATCCGCCTAACCGACATTTCCAAATCCAAGGCTAAGGAACTGGAAATATCCAAGGATAAATTTGCTAGTTTTGGGGGCTGGAGGTGGCGGATGCCGAATCAGCCGAGTCAGGATGAGCTGCTTGCGGCGGTGGATGAACTGCTGGCGGGGGAGCCGGAGTTGCCGCCGTCGGCGGAACGGGCACGGCTCCGTGACGCAGCCGGGGTGACGCAGGCCCGGCTGGCTCAGGTGCTGCGGACGACGACGCAGACGGTGAAGAATTGGGAGAGCGGCCGGTCCGAGCCCCGGCCGCCGCGCCGTCAGGCGTATCTGCGGCTGCTGGAGGGCTGGGCGGAGAAATACCCGGCCGAACCCGCGACCGAGCCGGCTCCGGAAGCGTTCACCGGGCCGACGCCCGCACCGGAAACACACCAGGTGCCCACCGATGCCCCCGGCACTCCTGCGGCTGTGTCCGAGGGCTCCCCGCGCCCGCAGTCCCCTGTGCCCGCAGCCCCCCGTCCGGCCGCCCCCGCTAGGGCGACGTCGATGTCGCGGCGCCCGGCCACGCCGAAGGCGGCCGCACCCGCGGCCGACCCCCGGTTCCCGAACGGCCCATTGGCGGTCCTGGACGGCGACGGCACCGCCTACTGCCTGGGCGGGGTACTGCTGGAGTGCCCGGCCGCCACCATCCCGCAGCTGGTGGACTGGGTGTTGAAGGAGTCCGGTATCGGGCAGCCGAAGCTGCACCGGCACGGCAAGGACTCCGACCCGCTGATGGTGCTGACCGCGGCCGCGGCCGAGCGGTTCGGGCTGCCGGAGCAGCTTCAGGACCGCCGGGGCCTGCGACTGGCGGAGGACCATCCAGTCATCAAGCAACTCGCGAAGGCGAAGTGGAAGCTGACGCAGCGCGGTTTCGGCCCGTGGCCGCGGATCTACCGGCCGGCGCAGGGCGGCCAGCGGCAGTGCGTGCAGCTGGCGATCCTGCCCTGGGACGCTCTGGACGCCCGGGCATGGGGCGGTGCTGCTCAGCTGCACCCGGCCGATCTGGCCCGCGTTCTCGGCGTGTTCGCGTCCCGGGTGCTCACCCCGCGCGGTTCTACCGCGGTGACGGGCCTGGAGCTGATGACCGCGGTGCGGCCGCCGACCCGGCCGGTCAAGGATGAGGCGACCGGCGAGTGGGTCTCCGGCCCGAACCCGGGCGCCCTCACCCGTCCGGTGGACCCGGCGCCGCCGGAGGCCCCCCAGGAACATCCGGTCGCGCAGGGATGGGCACGCGGCTTCCTCGATGAGGAGGCCTACCAGTGGGTGCGCGACCCTGAGTTGCTGTCGGATGAAGAGTGCCTGCTGCCTCACGCGGTCGGCATCGACATCAACACCGCCTTCCTTGCCGCCGCCGCTCGGCTCACAGTCGGGCTGTCGGAGCCGGTGCACGTCACCGGGCCCGTGTTCGACAAGAAGGTCCCCGGCACGTGGCTGGTGGACCTCTCCCACATCGACCTGGACCCACGCCTGCCCAACCCCTTCACCCCGACCGGGCAGCGCCCGGAGGGCCCGGGCTGGTACACAACCCCGACCCTGGCCTACGCGGAGGAACTCGGCTTCGAGGTCCGCCCGATCGAGGCGTACCTGCGGCGGGAGACGGGCGCGTACCTGGACCCGTGGCACGACCGCCTCAAGGACGCCTACCTCACCACCAATGCGGACATGGGCATCCCCATCGACAAGGACGCCGACCCGGTGGCTTTCCTGGACGCCCTGGCGCTGCACAAGACGTACGCGGTCACCGACGAAACCGACCTGGACACGCTGCGCGCGGCGCTGCGGGAGATGCCGGCCTACCGCGCCGACGCAACCCGCCTGGCCGAGGCGGGCGATGAGGAGCTGGCGGCTGCGGTGCGCCGGCATCGGCAGGGCGCGATGGTGCTGTCGGCGGTCAAGTCGACGGTCAAGGGCGGTATCGGCAAGCTCCGCGAACGCCCCCAAGGGCGGCACTACAAGGACGGGGAGCGGTGGCCCGCTCTCGAGCGACCGACCTGGAACCCGTACATCCGTGCGGCAGTCATCGCCAAGGCCCGGGTGAATATGCACCGCAAGATGGCCAAACTCGCCGCCCTCACCGGCCTGCACCCCCTCGCGGTGCTCTCAGACTGCGTCGTCTACGCCAGCCGCGGCCCCTCCCCGCTTCACTTCCTGCCGTCCAACGGCGACGGCACCCCCGTCTACGGCACCTTCCGCCTGGGCGCGAATCCCGGCTTCTGCAAGCTGGAGGGCGTCCAGGAGATGGCCTGGGCGGTCGACCTGATGGAGCAGGGCTACAACCCCGCCCGCCACATCAAGGGCGGCGACGCCGTTCTTGACGAAGGGGAATAGGCCATGGTGCGACGGATCCGCCCGGGTAACGCGGACGCCGACGACGCCCTCGTCCTCGACGCCATCGAGCGTGCCGGGCAGGACGCTTTCACCCGCGAGCCCCCCAAGACTCTCAAGGGCCGCATCAACTTCCTGCTCAAGCAGTTGAAGACGACCAAGGCCGTTGCCCAGGCACTCGGCATCACCCAGCGCTCGGTGGAGCGCTACCGCACCGGCGAGCGGAAGCACCCGCCCAAGGCGATCGCCGACCGGATCGACGCCGCGGTGCGCGCCCGCTGGCAACCGAAGGTCCGTGACCGTCGACGGAAGCAGGCCGCCACCTCGACCGGGATCACCGTGGAAGCCCGCGCCCGCTTCGGCTACACCGCACCCATCGGTACGACCGACGACGGCCGCATGCGGCGCATCACCGTCCACCTGCCCGCCGACTACGCCCGGCGTCTCTTCGACGCCCAGCAAGACATCGGTGCCCTGAGCCCCAACGAGGTCATCGCCGAAGGAATCCAGGAGGGGTACTTCAAGGACAACGGCCGCCGCGCCGACCAGCTTGAGGTCGAATTCACCGACATCGACTACATCGATGTCTCCTTCTGACTGAGCCCGCGTCGGCCCGGTGCTCCTCCACATCCGCTGAACGGCGCTGGGCCCGCGCCAACGACCCCGACTTCCCGTTCCTCAGCGGCAAGCGCGGTGCCGAACTCCTCTACTGCGTCCGTGACCTCAAGCGCCGGGCACGCAACCGGCTCCGTGCCGCCGTCGGCACCACCCACTTGTCGTGACCAGGTCCGGATACGCCACGAGCCCCGGTGGAGCAGATGCATCCTCCGAGGCCACGTGGCCTGTCCGGCGCCCTGACGGGGACGGGTTTTTGATCAGCTGCTGACGATGTCGAGCAGATCCTGGAAGCGGCGGTTCACGTGTTCGTTTCCACACGCGCGGCGGACAACTGAATCGCTCTGAAGATCTTCAACGATCTTCTGGATGCCGCCGCGGCTGTCCAGGAAGAGCTGATTGATGATGGGGACGCCCCGGTTGCTGTAGAAGACTTTGCGGTTGATGCCAGCGCCGTATCCCCCCGGCTCGCCGATGTAGCAGAGCACCATCCACTTGACGATCCCAGGCTTGATGCCGTCGGGAACCGGATCGAGGCCGCCGAACTCCTCGAACAGCCGCAGCGCGGGGCCGTGCTCCTCGTGGTTCGTCCATCGGTGGCCGATGCCGGTGAGCTTGTCGAGTTGTCTTGCAAAGAAGTCCTTACGCTGTCCCTTCCCGAAGTAGGGCAGGAGCTCGGCAGCGTGGGCCACACGCACGGTGAGTTCGTCCAGGGGGTCACGGCCGAGCTTGGTCAGCAGGTTCTTGGCGACGGCCAGGCGCACACCGTTTCGAGTCCGTCCGCTCAGCTCTTGCAGCATCAGGTAGGCGTTCTCGCGAACGACATCGACTTCGGAGCTGCTGAGAGCCGTGCTGACGAGAATCCGGACGATCTCCTCCTGGCGCTGGTCCGGTGCGTGCTCAAAGTCGGTGAGAAGCCCACTATCCGGTGTGATGGGGCCAGAGGCTTCGATGATCTGCTTGACCTCGGACACCTCGATCAACGTGATCGGGTCCTTCGACAGAACAGCGTCGATGCACGTCGTGAAGGTGTATACGACATCCTCGAAGCCGGCCTCGTACTCGGAGTCCTCGTGTTCGAGGTCCTTGCGGATGTCGTACACCCGCGTCATCTTCCGCCACTCGGCGCGGCTGAGAAGCCCAATGCGGTATGCAAGCCTGATCAAGTAGGCAGTTGAGTAGTTCTCGATGTCCTCGGCGTTCTCGATCGGCGGGAGCTTCGGCTTGGCCGTCTTGGCGGCCTCGCTGGCGATGCTGACACCCACGATGAGGATCTTGTCCCGGAGATCTCGGACGGCGGCGTTGAACAGACGCTGACAGGCGCTACTCGGATCCACGGGCAGGATGCGTCGCACGCGCTCGATCAGGTTCTTCGCCTGCCACTCCGGCCGGATCCTCTGCATCAGGCCGGGCACATCGTCGATCGTTGTGACCGCGGCGGCCGAGGCCGCGACGACGACGCCTTCTTGATCGCTCAACTTACCCTCGCTCAGTATGAATTGAACCAGTCGTCCAAGGGCAAACGGTACGGACCGAGACGTCCCCGCCGCGCCTGTGTTTCCCAACCCGGCGGGCAAGCGCAGTGCCGAACTCCTCTACCGCGTCGGCGACCTCAAGCGCTGGGCAAGCAACCGCCCCCGTGCCGGGGCTGGTGGGGAATCCGCTTGATCCTGTGACAGATGTGGGTGGTTTGGGCAGTGTCGGGCGTCATGGTTGCCCTTCGTCCCCGCCGTCTGGAAGGGCTCTTCGGGGCCCGGCTGGACGCGGTCTCGCACGCCCAGGTTGTCGCCCTGAAGACGAATGCGGTCTCCGAGTCGTACGACCTGGAGTTCAAGGGGGAGCTCTACGGGGGCAACGACAAGGCGAAGCGGGATTGTGGTCCTCGTCGCTCTGAGGCGTGTTTGAAGGCGGACACCGGCGGTGGCTACTGGATTCCGGTGGCAGCGCACGGAAGGCTGGCTGCCCGACCCCAGAGGAGTAGGGCATGGTCGCTGACGACGAGGCGTGGGAGAGACTGGACGCATTGAACCGGCTGGCCGTCGATCAGGTGGTCGGCGTAGGGACCGCGGACGACCCCCATGGCTCCGGATTCTTGGTCTCCGAAGACACCGTCCTGACCTGCGCTCATGTCGTTCAGAACTGCGAGGCGGTTTCGGTTTCGGTGCGGGGGCGCACGATGGATGCCGAAGTGGTCCGCAGGGTTCCAGAGCACGGAGGTGAAAGGGACATCTATGAGTTCCCGGACCTCGCGGAGCTCCGTCTTTGTCAGCCTCTGGAGGGCGGCATCGGCGTGTGGCTCGGGGAGAAGGGACCGTCGCAGGGCGGAGAGGTGGCTGTCCACGGATTCAGCGAGAGCACCCTACAAGCTGGCGCGCAGCGGGACACTATGCGCCTCGTCGTGGCTGGGCCGGCTGGACAGCTGGTGCGGCTCCAAGGGGATCAGGTCGTGGAGGGATTCAGTGGCGCCCCTGTGCTCGACCTCCGTACCGGGCGGGTGTGCGGCGTGCTCAAGGCGTCGCGCGACGACCAGTACCCCCTTGGCGGCTGGTTCATCCCCGTCGATGCCGTACGACACCATTTCCCTGAGCTGGCGGAGCGCAACTACCGGGACCACCGGCCCGGCACCGAGTGGTGCGACTGGGCGCTGGACCGCAAGCGCCGGCAGACCGCGCTCTTTGGCCACTTCGGGAGCAGCGGTCCGCGGCGCGCCGTATCCCGTGTGACCCCAGCGCAGCTGCTTGCCCAAGGCACGATGCCTTTCCAGGATCGCCCGGAGCTAGCGGATCTGCGGGCATGGTGCGACGACGACCCGGACTACTTGCTGCGGCTGCTGCACGCGTCGGGGGGCTCTGGCAAAACCAGGCTCGCCGGTGAACTGTGCCGCGAGATGCACAAGCACGGTTGGATCGCCGGGTTTGTAGACAAAAGGGCGCTGGGCAGGCCGGAGTGGTTGGTCGAACTCATCGATGCCCTCTCGGCGGGCATTCCGGTACTGGTCGTCTTCGACTACGCCCAGGCTCGGCTGGATGACATCTGTGCGCAGCTGGAGCACGTGTACCAGTACGGCCCCGAGGGGATGCGGCTGCGGTTGCTGCTCCTCGCCCGCTCGGACGAACCGCTGTGGCAGGCGCTGAAGCGCCGTGTTGATGACTGGGCGCTGGCCGGTGCGAGCGTCGTACAGCTTCCCAGGACCATCGCGAATTCATCCTTGGCCTCCAGGGCTTTCAAGGTGTTCGCCGACCGCCTCGGCTGCGGGTGGCTCGCCGCGCCGGAATCGCTGGACGCACGCGCTGAAGAGCAGGATTCGCTGCTGGGCGTGCTCGCACTCGCGCTGGACGCGGTCCTCGCTTTAGAGCAGGGCGGTACCTGGGCTGAAGCCGGCGATCCGCTGGAGCGGATCTGCGACCATGAGATCCGGGGCTGGCACGCTCTGCTCGCGGCACGCCTGCCCGGGGAGACGGCGCTGTCCGGCGAGAGCGGTGAGCGCGTGTCGGAAGGACTGTTACTCGTTCCTACCCTGGTCCCCAGACTGCCCCGAACCGACCTCACCGACGTGTTGAACCGGGTCTATTCGGCGGCCTTTCCCGGGAGACAGGCGCTCAACACGTTCGGCGTCCAGACCTCTCTGCAGATGCTCTATCCCGCAGGAGGTGACCAAGTGGCCCCGCTGGAGCCGGACCGGATCGGCGAGATTCTGGTCCGCCGGGTCCTCAGCACGCCGGAAAGCTCAGGGCACACCAACGCCTATCTTGCCGCGCTGCTGCAGACACGCCATCACGCCTCCGAGGCCCGAATCGCGGCGGCCGCGGAGACGGTCGAAGTGCTCGCCCGGGCCCGCGGCTGCACGGGCGTGGGCCGGGTCGAGGCCCACCCCGCGCACCAAGCCTTGGACGCAGCCCTGGACCATGCCGTCGCCGAGCACCCAGAAGTGCTGCTGCCCGCGCTTGTCATCACCGGCGGTGTGCTGCCCCACGCCGAGCCGCTGGCCGACCTCATGCTGCCAGTGCTCGAGGTATGCGAGCCGTCACTGCTCGCCTCAGTCGAAAACAGGTTGCCCGACTACCCCTCGAGCCTGTCCCCGGTCGCAGTGGTGGTCCTCGGCCGGTTGCTGGACCTGCCGAGTGCCCAATTCACCGAGGAAGACCAACTCCTCAGGCTGCGCCGCCTTTCCCGCTACAGCCTCCGACTCGACGACACGGGTCGGAACCACATGGCGCTGGAAGCGGCCCGCCAGGCCGTCACACTGAGCCGCGACCTGGTACGCCAGTCCGGACGGCACATGGCCGAGTACGCAGCGGCGCTCAACAACCTGAGCCTGCTGCTGCACCGCGCCGGTGAGACGGGGCCCGCGCTGGAACAGAGCAGGCTGGCGGTTGACCTCTACGAGCAGCTGTTGGCACAAGCCGAGAGGGAAAGCCTGCCGCGGCAGAGGCACCTCTTGGACGCCGCGGCGGCCCTGAGTACTCTCGCGCTGCTGCGCCTGAAGGACGGCCAGGTGCACGCGGCTGCCCGCGAGGCCGCCCGGGGTGTTCTGCTGTGCGAACAAGCGAGTCCAGGTGCCCGACAGGACGACACGATGCTGGATTGCCTCGAAGTACTCGCCGAGTGCAGGCAGCGGACCGGCCTGATCAAGGCTGCCGTCGTCTCCGGAGAAGAGTCCGTAGCGCTTCTGCGCGAATTGGCCGAGCGACAGCCAGGGCGGTACCTTGCGAGGCTTCCCGAGACGCTGCACCGCCACGCGAGGGGCCTCATCAGGACAGGCCAGGACCGGCAGGCCTATATCGCCTTTAGGGAGTCCGCGAACCTGCGTAAAGGGCTTCCTGGCCGGGACCCTGCACGGCTCGCAGCGCAGCGGCAATCATTGCGCGCGCTGGCTGAACTGTGCTGCGACCTCAGTGAGTTCTCTCATGAACGTGCGTCATGGCTGGAGCAGCTGGAGTCCCTGGACGATCATGGCGGATGAGGAACCCTCGCACCGGTAGTCCATGACACTCCAGGCAGGAGCGATATGCCGACCGACCACGAGACTTCCGGCTCTCCCGCGCCGATCCGGCGCCAGCGGGCCGTCGAGGTCTTCACCAACCGCTTCGGGCGGCTGTACAACGACGACGTTGTCTCACCGGGCGGGCTGCCGGGTAACTACCTGCGGTGGCAGTGGGCGCAGACGGGGGTGGTGGTGGTACCGGTGGGTCCGGACGGCATGGGCTTGGTGCCTACATATCGCTATCCGGTGGGCGCTGCCTCCCTGGAGTTCCCGCGCGGCGGTTGCGAGCCTGGTGAGCACCCCGAGAAAGCCGCTGTGCGCGAACTGCGGGAGGAGGCCGGACTCGACGCCTCCTCTGTGCGGGACATCGGATTGATCCACGCGGATACCGGCCTGATCGAGACCGGCATCCACGTCTGCTGTGCCACTGTGCTTTCCGCGGAGCGCAAGGCCGCCCGGCCGGAAGCAATGGAGTCGGTGGCCGAACCGGTGTGGGTCTCGCAAGATGAGATGCCGGACTGGTTGCGGCAAGGACGGATCACTTGTGGTGTCACGATCGCCGCCTACGCCCTGGTGATGGCTGAGCGGAATACGCTGCCGCTGGTGGCTAGAGGGTGACCACCCGGTCGAATTGATCGAGGTCCTTCAACGATCGCCGGGGAGCCTGGATCCAGTCGCCCTCCGCTGCCTCGGTCGGACGGTTCACCACATGGAATGACAGGTTCCGGGCGGTGCTGGCAGCCGCCGTCTGGATCTCCAGCCCCGCCCCCAGGCGACCGGTCGCCGGGTCCTCATCCAAGCCGAAGCGCATCAGACGGGCCTCACCCCGCAGGTGGTCCCATGCCCGGCCGCCACTGGCACGGAACGTGCGGTCGAACGCCTCCATCATCCACGAACTGAACTCTTTGACAGCGGCCCGTAGGACCGAGACATCCGGCTGCAGGCCACGCCTGAGCCGTGCCAACTCCCGCACCAGCGCGTTGCGTGAGGGCTGCGCTGTCGCTTCGAACAAGACCTCCACAGGGAGCTGCGACAGCAGGAAATTGTCGAGTACCGCTGCGGGCAGCTCTGCCTGTTCCAGAATCCGGCGGCTTCGCGAAGCCGGGATCGTATCCGGTACATCGCGTGGACTGGCCATACCGACGTCCAACGCACTCGGGAGAGCCTGCCGGTAGGACTCACCGGCCCAGTCGTCCACCGACTGCAGCGCCAGTACTACTTCCGCGCTCGCCCTCGGGGATGTCTTGCGGTAGCAGTCCAGCCAGTCACGGAGCGACTTGTAGTACAGCACCTCTTGGTCCCTGGACCACATCAGAGCGGCGTCCAAGACTGCCCTCGTATCGCCTTGAGCCTGCTGGAGCCCCAGCTCCAGTCGGTGCAGCGCACCGGATTTGAAGGCAGCCTCCACCACTTTTCCCTCGTACGGCACGAAGTGGGCGGCTGCCATCGCGTCCAGCTGGTCAACATAGGCGGAGCAGGGAACATGGTCGACGTTCTTCGCCGCATGTGCGTCTCTGATCCCGTGGAGCGTGTACCCCGCACGGCGAGCCACACGGATCCTGCCCTCCTCCAGCAGCGGGGCGAGATCCGGGAGCACAGCGCCTGCTGCGGCGTTCTCGACTTCTTCAGCTTCCTGGGGCGAGACGAGCGCGCGGAAGTACTTGTTGTTGAGGCTCTGGGAGTCCCCGATCAGTAGAGTGTCCGCGAAGAGCACGTGCAGCAGTACACGCGACCGTAGATCTGGGGCTCCGTCAATCGGTGCCGCCGCATGGGGCTCGACGTCAGAAAGGTAGATCCTTTCCGCGCTCGTCTCCAGAGAATCGTTGTCCACCGGTCGTCACCCCTCTAGACGCGATGCAGTTGCTGAGTATTACATCAGCAAGGAGGAGAATTGTCAGAGATTGTCCAGGTGGAAACGCCCGAGGGAACTCTCTGGGTGCGCATCGAGGATCGCGGCGGGCCCAGGGATACGGCGTTCGGTGGCAGATTCCAGTTGGATGATCTTCCCCGCACGCTGGAGACCGTCGTCGGCAGCGTGCGCTCGGGGCTGCGGAAGGCAGCGCCGGACGAAGTTACGCTCGAATTCGGAATCGAACTAGCCATCAAGTCCGGACTTTTGGTGAGCGCAGTGACGAGCGCGGGCGGGAAGACCACCCTCAAAGTATCGGCAACATGGAGGAAAGGCGGGCAACCTGCCCTCTCAGTGACCGCGCCTGACCAGCCCGAAGAACCTGAGGAAGTTAACGAATCTGATTCCCCCGCCACTTAACATCGACTCCCGTCTGAGAAGCGGGTGTCCTCCTCTCCCAGATTTGCACGCATCATCCATGCTGGGTTCTCCTGCTGCCACCACTCCACGAGATCGGCCCAGGACAACCCCGCCGCGCCAAGCGGCAGTGCGTACGTCAGGCAGTAGCCCATTTCGCGGGCCGCTCCCGTCTGCCAGGTGAGGATGTCCTGGTGCCCGCCGGCCAGTTGCAGGGTGCCGCCCGGGGGTTTGAGGCGCTGATGGCGTGCCGGGTGTGGGGTGCTGGCGTAGCTGCGTGATCTTCTTGGCGGCGCTGCACATGGTGCAGACGGCGGCCGCGGGCTGTGTGGCGGCCTGGAGCGCTTGTTGGGCAGTGAGGTCGAACGGCCCTTTGTAGATGGGGCAGTCCTCGGTGTGGACGTGGGTGCGGCGCGGGCCTGTGGCGTCGTAGGCCTGCCGCTCCCGCTCCACGCCCCAGCCCCTTTCGTCGACAACTGCCGTGGCGTGCTGGGGCGGTGGCTCGGGCAGGCGGTGGCCAGTGCGCGCGCGGACGATCGCGTCCCGGTGCCGGGTGAGCCGTACACCCTGGTAGGAGACGCCGTCGATCGGCCGCACGTGTGTCTGCGGCGCATCGAACTCGACGTCGGCAGGCTGGGGGACGTCGCGGGCGCCCAGTTGGGTGCTGGGCTCAGAGCGTCACGCTCACCCGGTAGAAAACAGGAGCCGGTGGAGCCCTGCCACCGGGGTGGTGGAGGCGGCCGGTGATCTGCTGGCCGTCGTAGAGCTGGATCCGGATCGGCGGGGTGGGCGTCGCAGACGGCACCTCTCCGTCCGTGAGTGGCTGGCCCTCGTCCATGACGGGTTACGCCGCCTCGTCATCGGCCCGCTCGTGGACGTGCTTCAACGCCATCCGGGCATCGACCACCTTCCCCTGCAGCGTCGGCGTCTCCCAGTAGGGATGCGTGCTCACTGCGATCGACAGGGCAAGCAGCCGCTGGCGCAATCGCTTCTCCTCCGGCAGCTGCTCGGCGGTGTAGCCGGGACTGTCCGGAAACGACGCCACCCGGTCGTTGAGCACGTACTTCTCGCTCGTCCAGCCCGGCTCCGGCGTCACCGACCACGGCAGCGTGCGACACAGCGCCTCGTACTCCGCCCGCGTTCTGTGCAGGACGAACTGCGCGGCGCGGAGGTCCTCGGGGAAGTCGTACGTTTCAGCCCACCAGAATGATACGTCTGTTCGATTTGGTGAGGCAGTCAGGCGCGCCCAAGGGTAGGTAGCGCCCATCCACAACTGCAGCGCTACGGCTTGGAGAGCTTCAGTGTCCACGTTCCGTCCGCGGTCACGTTGAGGTAGTAGGGACCGTCGCTGATCATTTGAGTGACGGTGGAGCCGTTGAAGTTTCCGACTTGGTTGAAGGGGAGGTTCTGCAGGTCACCCTTCGCGTCAAGGACGGTGACGATGAAGTTCGCTTTGCCTTTGTGGGTGCCGCGCAGGGTCGCCGCGTGGTTTGCGGTGAAGGGGCCGACGATGCGGTCACCCTTACCTGAGTACGTGTGGGGCAGGGAGACCGCGGCTTGGCGGCGTGGCTGCGTGAGGGTGATGGTCCAGGCGGAGTCCGCCTGGATCGTGAGGCGGTAGCTGCCAGCACTCATACCCACGCCCTTGGAGCCGTTGTAGGTGCCGATGGCGTTGACCAGGAGGTCTTTGACCTGGCCCGAGCTGTCGAGCAGCGTGACGATGAAGTTGGTCTGGCAGGCGGAACATGTTGACCGGAAGACCGCGAGGCCCTCGGTCACGGTGAAGCGCTTCGTTGCTTGCTGACCGGTTCCACTGAGCTTGATGGGCGGGATGGGGGTGGGTGCCGCCTTGGCTGGCTTGATCTGTTCCGATGTGCTGCCGGAGGTGGGGCTCAACGAACTGGGGGAAGCAGGCGGGGAGGCCTTGTTTTCGCTGCTGTTGGCCACCGCGATGATCACAATGAGGGCGATCAGGAAGACAGCTGCGCCAGAGCAGCCCCACAGGAACCGCCGCCCCCGACGTTTTTTCGAAGGAGGCTGCTGCGGGGACGCTCCGCCGATCGACTGGCCGGCGGGTTGCGGCCAGCGGGGAGGCTTCGCAGGGGGCCAGCCCTCAGGCTGCCCCGCGCCGGGACCATCTGACATGGCTCGCTCCCTTCGGGGCGACGCTGAGCTTCCCTGCTACGCCCGCTTGCGTGGCCGTCCGCTCGCCGACTTGTTGGCCGCAGTCTCCTTCGCGGTCGACTTCATCGCACCCCGGATCACCTCGCGGCGCCAACGCTCGTCGAAGGTCGATCGACATCGGGGAACCGGCCGCGGAGCCACGGCCGTGCCCACCGGCTTCCAACGAGATCCCCAACCTCGCGGGCACGGCGTTCGCCCGGCCGGGCGTAATCGCGAGGCCCATAGCTAGGGTCGTATCGGGTCAGGTCCCGTCCGGGGCCTGGCGCTGCAACACGGCCGGTGCAACGCAACTGCGCGTTGCACCCATGAGCTGCGGAAACATTCATGATGAGTCTGCGAGATCGGCGTGGACGACCCGTACCGTCGCAGGTAGCCGGCGCCGGCCAGCCGCTGACCCCGGCAAGCTGTTCCGGAGCCGCTGGGCAAGCCAACCGCCAGCCCGGGCAAGCCGTGGCGACTTGCCCGGCCCCGGACAGGAAGAGGTGACCGGAGTGCGGTCCTTCGACGTCGGCGAGACGGTCGTGCGGCGGGACGTTCATCGCACCGGCCGGGTGTGGAGCGAGCTGGCGCTGCGGGTCATTGCCGACGGCCCCGAGGCCCTGGTGACTGCCTGCCTGCCCGGAGCCGAGGCATTGTGGCCCTCGCTGTACGCCAAGACCCGTGCCGACGGCGACCGTTCGGTGCGGGCCGAGGCGTTCGAGGCGATGGCGGCGGGGAAGTGGGAGCTCGCCCCGGGGCGGTGGCAGGACACCGAACTGCTGCTGTGGAAGCCGCCGGCGGCGTGGTTCAGCATCAACGCCTTCTACACCGGCTCCGGGCTGCGGAACTGGTACGTGAACTTCGAGCATCCCACCCGCCGCACCGAGGACGGGTTCGACACCTTCGACCTGACCGTGGACCTCGTCATCGACCCCGACCTGAGCACGTGGACGTGGAAGGACGAAGACGAGTACGCCCAAGTCCGGCGCCTGGGCATCGTCACCGACACCGACCACCAGGCCGTGGACGACGCCCGCGCCCAGGTCCTCTCCATGCTCGAAGACCGGGCCGGGCCGTTCGCGGACGCCGACGGGTGGGCGGCCTGGCGCTGGAACGCGGACTGGTCGCCCCCGCACCTGCCGCAGTCCTCCCCGGCGGCTCGCAGCCCGCTCGACCTAGCGCACGGCGCTGAGTCCCACCGTCAGGAGCCCGCGCGGGTCCGCGTCGGTACAGGCGCAGGTGGATCGCTTCGCGCCGCCCTCGGCACTTTGAGGCCGGTTAAGGGAGATGGCCGAGGACGGTCCGTCCCTGATCGCGGCCCCCTCCGCCCTTGCCGCTGGCCTGATCCAGCACTTCGGCTACCCGTGGACACTCCAGATGCTTAGGACGGAGTCATCCGCAGCCAGTAGTGGAGTTCACACCGCCACGGTCCCGCCGTACAGAAGTGGGCCACACAGACCAACGTCGACACCACACAGGACACCGTCGACTGATCCGAGACGAGCGGCTACAGCGTCGCAGGTCCCCGGGGATCTGCCATCGGATTGGAGGCCAGGATCGCCGGACTCTATCCACAGGCCCGCCGTTTTACGGTCGTAACCGCTTCTGGGTGTGAGGTGCCGGGACGCACACCCCGGCCCGCGACCAGATTACGAACCGACGGTGTGCGGTCGACTTCGAGACGCCGAAGCAGGGCGGCAGAGCCCGCCAGGCACACCCGCTCACCAGCACATAGATGATCGCTGCGAACAGCGTCTCATCAGGTGTGTTCGGTGTCCCTCCACCCTGCGGTCGCACCCGGTCGTCCGGAATCAACGGCCTGGCGAGCTCCCACAGACCGTCCGGAACGATCCAACTCCATGTACCCCGCCCCATGAACGAACCAACGACGGCTCACCACATAGGCCACGGTCTAAGTTGCCCCCGCCCGGCTGGGGCCCGCTGGTTGGGGGTCAGCGCTGCCTGGACGTGCTTCCCGTGGCGGCGGCGCCTGCTGCACTGATGAGGGCAGTGAGGATGAGGGAGCCTTCACTGACATGCCCGAACAGCATCAAGGCTGCGGCGAGCACGGTCAAAGCGGATCCGATGCCGGCCACTGTGTGCTTGCGTGCCTTGTTCCAGGCACGTCGTCGGTTCCCAATCTCGTCGTTCGTCGTCACAGTGTCCCCCTGGCGCGGTGTTGGAGCGCGATGGCATGTGCTCTTCGATGACGCCCCGGTTGGTGCAGAGGATCAGCCACGTACTGGGTAACCAGGCATCGATGTGCGGCCATCTTGCGGACTTGGATGTACCTGAGGCTCTTCAGTAGTTAGTATGTGAACATACGAACCTGCCTGAGTGGATGTCAAGATGGATGAGAATGACTCTTTTTGACGGTCCGTCGGGTGGATCAGGACCTAGGTGAGGAGGTCAACCGATGGCAGTGCACACCCCCCGGTACATCCAAATTGCAGATGATCTTCGGAACAGGATCCGCAGCGGAGAGCTGCAGCGAGGAGCGCGTGTACCGTCTGAGAACGAGATCCGCGAGCAGTGGGCTGTCTCGGGCATCACCGCGCGTGCAGCCCTCGCGGCACTCCGCAACGAGGGGCTCATTGAGGGCGTACGAGGTAAAGGGTCCTTTGTGCGCCTAAAGTCGCCCCTCGTGCGGCTGGCCCCGCAGCGCTGGAATCGGACAGGGGCCGAGGGACCCCGGCCCACGTACAGCCTGGAAGCCGAGCGGGCTGGCCAACCCGTTGCGGTGGAACGCAGCTCACAAGAGACTCAAGCCTCAGCTGAGCAGGCTGAGAGGCTCAACATCAACGTCGGTGATCCGGTGTCAGAGACCAAATACTTCATCGTCATGGACTCGCGGCCAGTGTCCTGCGGGGTGTCGTGGGAGCCTTTGGCTATCACCGGCACGACAGAGATCGCATCGCCAGCAGAAGGTCCATATGCAGCGTTGGGCATTGTTGGGCGCTTCGACCGGATCGGCGTCCACGTCGACGAAGTGGAAGAGGTCCTGGATTGCCGCATGCCGAACCCGACCGAGGCGCAGATCCTGCACATGCCAGCTCAAGGGACGCCCGTCGTGGCTATCCAGCAAACGTGGCTGGCCCAAGGGATGCCTGTATGCACCGCAGATGTCGTCTTCCCCGCGGACAGGTACGAGTTCCGCTACCGCATGCAGATCAAGTAGCAACCCCACTGTGCCGCCATCACACTCGCCACTTGATGGAGCAGCCCATGCTCGGCCGGTGGGGTTCGGGGACCGGCTCGCCGGCTAGGACGTGAGTGATGGCGGCGTCCAGCAGTTCGCCGGTGACGGGCTTGCCGCTTGCCGGTGTGGACTGGTCCATCGCTCCCCGGTAGGCCAACCGGCGCTGGGTGTCGTACAGGAAGAAGTCCGGCGTGCAGGCGGCCTGGTAAGCCCGGGCGACGGTCTGGTCGGCATCCACCAGGTACGGGAAGGTCCAGCCAGCCCGCCCGACCTGCTCAGCCAGGCGTTCGGGCCGGTCGTCCGGATAGGCGTCGGCGTCATTGGCGCAGACGCCCACCACCGCCAGCTTCGGGTACCGGGCGAGCAGCCTGCCGAGCCCGGCCTCGACATGGCGCACGTAGGGACAGTGGTTGCACAAGAATGCGACCAACAGCCCAGGAGCGGTGGCAAAGTCGTCACGGCGGACAGTCCGGCCGACTAGATCGGGAAGCGCGAAGTCCGGCGCGGGCGTACCCAGGGGCACCATCTGTGACAAGACAGCCATACTGCCATGCTACGAACGTCGCACCGCGTATCCGAGTCGGCTCACCCTGGACCCGCCCGACTCGTCAGGGGAACGGCCCAGCACTTCGACGATCGCGCGTCTGTTCCGTCCCGCTGGATGTTCTCCAGCGGGACGGACGGGCACCACGGCCTACGAGTGGTCCGTCAGCAGCCGTTGAGGACCGAGGACAGGGCGCTCTTTTCGGCGGAGTCGACGGAGAGTCCGTAGTAGTACTTCACCTGGACCCAGGCGCGGGCGTAGGTGCAGCGGTAGGTGGTGCGGGAGGGCCACCAGGTGGCGGGGTCCTGGTCGCCTTTGGACTGGTTGACGTTGTCGGTGACGGCGAGGAGTTGGGGGCGGGTGAGGTCGTTGGCGAGCGCCTGCCGCTTGGTGGTGGTCCAGTTGTCGGCGCCTGAGTCCCAGGCTTCGGCGAGGGGGACGAGGTGGTCGATGTCGACGTCGGAGGCGGCGTACCAGGTGGCGCCGTCGTAGGGGGAGTACCAGCTGCCGCTGGTGGCGGCACAGGAGGAGTCGGTGACGACATTGGAGCCGTCGCGCTTGAGGACGGTCTCGCGGGTGTTGCAGGTGCCGCTGATGGTGATCCAGTGGGGGAACAGGTCGCGGCTGTAGCCGGTTCGGGAGTGCTCGGCTGACACGGTGAGGGAGGCCAGGTAGGAGCGGGCGGTGGCGGCGCTGACCGGGGTGGGCAGAGCGGCTTGCGCGGGGGTGGTGGCGAAGAGGGTCAGCGCGGCGGTGGAGAGGGCCACCAGGGTGGCGGCGATGCCGTGACGGGCGTGTGTGCGCATGAGTATCGACTCCCGAGCCGGGGTTGACGGGCGGGGGGCGCCGCTCATCGTGGCCCCGGAGGAGTTGATGCGGGTAGATCTCGCAGAGTGAAGTTCCCGTGACAACCCGTCAACAACTGGATTGAGGACGGAAACCGCATTCGGGCGATGGGGTCAGCTGCGCTGCGTAGCGACGATCCCTGACCCGCTGCCAGGACCGCCCGGCCGCAGACCACGAGCGCGTTGAGGAAACGCATCTGCCATGGACCGGTTGGCGTGGTCCGGAAGGGGAGCAGGCCCTGCACCAGACAGGCCGTGCCCACCATCAGTGCTCCGAGTCCGTAAATCCGCGGCTTCTTGACCTTGCGACGCGCCCAGGGCCAGGTCCACCCGGTGAGTATCGAGGCCGTTCCCAGGGCCATCGACAGCGGGCCAACCAAGAGGGCGAATCTCATGGCCCAATCCACGGGCTCCTCTTTCTGTCGATGAGCAGCCTGCTGGGACCTGCGGGAGATGTATGCGACGACGCGGCAGACTCGGACCAGCCGTTCCGGACCTTAACGGGGTTCAGCAGGTGCGTTGCGGGCGGGGCGGCCAGTGTCCCTACGCTTTCCTGGTCGAAGCACTCGCCCGCACCTGCCGCGTCGGCATCGCGAAGTTCGCCGTCCGCACCCGCGAGCGCCTGGCCGTGCTGCGCCCACGCCGCGGCGTCCTGGTGGTCAGCGCACGGCAGATGCCGCCGCCGGTCTTCACGTGCGCGATGCGAGTGTTGTCGGGGCCCGGCAGCGCGAAGCTGTGGGGAGACGAGCCGACGTTCTCCCGAACTCGTAGCGACGAAGGGGGCGGCAACGACCGGATCCTGCGTTTCCTCGAACACCACACCGGATAGCGCGGAACGGGGTCACCGACGGCTACCGAACTTTCGGGTGAGTGCGGCCACATCCCTTGCACCAACGGTGGGGAGGATGACCGGAGTCGCGAGATGACGAGTCCGTCGGGAGGCAGGCTTGTTGAGAAGCCGGGCGTTGGTGTCGGTCTTGGCGGTGGTGTGTGTCCTGCTTCCTTCAGGGGCCGCTCGGGCGGCGGCGGAGGATGCCTGCGCGAGGGCCGGACTCGCCGGAGCGCGGGTCAGTACGAGCGTGGAATTCCGGCACGACGACCGAACGTACACCAAGATCGAGACCGACTTGACCGTCGACATACCCGCCAGCTGGAAGCATGCCAAGGCCTTGCTGCTCAGCCGGGAAAGTCGGGCGTACATCAATGCGATGGCCTGCCTCACTCGGCAGTCGCAGGGGCAGCAGCTTCCTCGTTGGTCGGAGTGGCGGCCCGGTCCGCCGGTGGTCACGACGAAGGGGGGCCGCGTCAAGGTCGTCTACGCGGCCCGCTCCTGGGTCAACCGGTATCGGACGGACATCGATGTGGGCACCTGGCAGGTACGGGCTGGGGCGGACATCTGGACCGTGACACTCAAGCCACCGCCTGCACTGGCGGGCTCCCACTGGGACCGGATCACGGTGGATCCCGGCCCACCCGGAGTCGAGATCGCGAAGCCACCACCGACGGCGAAGGAGGAAGCCTCCAGACTGGTCTGGCACCAGAAGAAGGCTCCGCGCTCGGCTCCCGCCGTGACCGTCTCCCTCAGACCGTCCTGGCAGCACGCATGGGCCGCACAGAACGATCGTCTGACCGCCGCAGGACTCGACACGCTCGGTGGGCTGCTGTGGACGGTGACGATGTCCGGCCTGTTGCTGCGGGCGGCCGCCCTCTACCGTCGGCGCACTCCCACACCTGCCGCACATCAGAAACGCATCCTGCGCAATCTCGAATGGTGGGCCGTCACCGTCGTCGCCCTATTCGGGCTGATCCGTGTGGACGACCTGATCCGCCGGTACGACGAGAGGCGCAGCGACGAGTGGTGGATCGACGACGCCCTCCTTCGGGGACATGTCTTCGCCCTGGCCGCAGGCGCCCTGTTGTTCTCTTTCGCTAAACCACCCCGGCGCATCTGGCTGGCTGGTGCCCTGCTGATGCTCCCGCCGCTGGCCACGATGACCCGGCCGGCGGCCTTCGGCCTGTGCGGGTCGTGCAAAGAGCCGTGGGTGGCGTCGGACTTGGCGCTCGCTGCGCAGACCACGGCCTCCTGCTGTCTCCTGGCCTTGACCGTCCTCGGTTTCGTCGCGGTGGCATGGCGGCTCGCCGTCGACGCGGAGCTGCTCCCGAAGAGCCGCCAGCCCGTTCCCCCCGGGCAGCAGCCGCGGGACCGGGTGCTGCGGCTGCGCATCGCCGGTCCCGCCGTCGTCGTATGGACCCTGGTGGTAGCCCTTTGCTACGCGCTCACGGAGGAGCGCAACTGGCAGCGTGCCACCTGGCTCAGCGACCGCTGGGAAAGCCGGGACGGTACCGCCGTGTACGGGATCCGTCATCTGGAAGACTTCGTCGGGGAATCGGTGTTGTCCGCCTCCAACGGACAGGAATGGGTGCTCGGTTACGCCTGGCTCCTGACCGGCGTGGCTGTGCTCGCCGTGCTGCGCACGTGGCGCGCCTCGACGCTGGCGCCTCTCGATGACCGTGCGGACCGCCTCCTGTTCCTCGCGTTCTTCCCGCTCGCGGTGTCCATCGGCGATGTCCACCTCGACAGCGCACTTGCCGATGTTCTCTGGATACCTCTGTACATGCTGACCCTGTACGCGGCGGTGACCCCCCTCAGGCGCCATGCCATCCTGGAGCAGCCTTTCGAAGTCTCCCGGCGATCCCTCGCCGAGGGCATGGGACCCGGTGCCCGTACGGATCTGTTGAAGAAGGCCCGGGTCTACCGGGAGATCCATGCCGAGCTGCGCCGCCTCGACCAGGGGCTTGTCGGCGACAAACCGCCCGAACGGGCAAAGCTGGAAAGGACGTTGGACAAACTGCACAACTGGCCGGCGAGCGGACCACTGGCAGGCGCCGACCGGCTACCGGCGAACGTGTCCGTGGTCGACGCCGCACTTGCGCTGGGGCCGAAGGACAACTGGTGGGACAACGGCGTCCGTGGCGCCCGCTTCGCCCTGGTACTTGGTCTGCCCGCCGCCGTCCTCGGCGCCTGGTCCGGCTCCGTCCGGGGCGAGGCCTGGCAGGACACGTTGATGGACCTGCTCGGTCTGCCCGGAATGGTGCTCAGCATCCTCTACTGGGTGTCCACATGGGTCGGTGCGGGCTTCGTCCTCGGGGCGCTGTGGCGGGTCCTCCCCGGTCGGCGTGGGGCGGTCAAGGCACTCCCGGTCGCCTTCGCCTTCGCGCTGCCGGTTGCTCTGGACGCGCTGATCGGCTGGTTCACCCAGGAAGGCGCCGCCAACCTCGCGCTGTACGCCTCGACGATGCTGCTCGTCCTCACCGTCACCGGCATTGCGCTCGACCTCGACACGTTCCGTACTGAACGCCGCTTCTGGCAGAGCCGCCTGGGACTCCTCCTATCTGTCTACCAGATGCGCTACTACTCCCTGCAGGTCGCCTACCTCGTCGGCCAGGTCATCGCGGTGATCTCGATCTGGAATTTCTTCGCCGAGCCGTCAGGCACGCCACCGGCCGGCGACAAATGACCGGCCCCGAACGTGCCCTGAGGTGCGGGAGCTCAAGCCCGAGGGGGTGCCGTTTTGTGCGTGAACCTTGAGTACCCCACCTGGCGCACCGAGGACGGGTTCGACGCGTTCGACCTGACCGTGGACCTCGTCGTTGATCCGGACCTGGCCCGCTGGCAGTGGCGGCACAACAGACCCTCACCGTCCCGCTTCTGATCCGGCGTAAGCTCCAGCCTCAGCAGTCTCGACACGGCGGACCCCCTCCCACCAGCCCGGTATTCCCAACCACACCCGACTTACGCAAGACCGCTTAGGTACTCCCGCGCCCCTCAGGCCCTACGGACTCATGACGGCACCTTCGACTGCAAATCCAGGACTCGGCCCCGATGCGCCCGGTGCCCGTCATAGCATCGGCCCATGTCGCCGACAGCAGGTCCTCGTACCCGACTGAACGAATTTGGCCTCGAACTTCCCGAAGTCAGCCCGCCCAAGGGCGCGTACATCCCCGCACTTCGCAGTGGAAGCCATGTGTATGTCTCGGGCCAGGTGCCCATGGAAAACGGGGAACTCGTCGCCACCGGCAAAGTGGGGGCCGGTATCACGCCGGAGTACGCGAAGGAGCTGAGCAGGCGGTGCGCTCTGGCCGCGCTCGCCGCCGTCGACTCGGTCGTGGGTCTGGACAGCGTCCTACGGGTGGTAAAGGTGACGGGTTTTGTCGCCTCCGCTCCGGGCTTCACGGGCCAGCCGGGGGTGGTCGACGGAGCGAGCGACCTCTTCCTCGCCGTCTTCGGGGACGCGGGGCGGCATGCGCGCAGCGCCGTCGGCGTCGCCGAGCTGCCACTCGGCTCACCTGTCGAGATCGAGATCGTTGTCGAGGTTACCGACTGAGGGCGGCAACCCCTATCTAAAGTGCCACGGCGCTTCCCGAGACCGCGATACCGCTTCCCGGCTCCGCCGGCAATGACACTTTGATGATGCTGGGCCGCCCCATGTCGTACCCCTGAAGAACCGTCAAGTCGCTCGGCGGGGCGACCATCCCCAGCTCCCGCAGATACCCGCCGAACGCGGCGGCCGCCGCGCCCGTTGCAGGGTCCTCTACGACTCCGCCGGGCGGGAAGGGGTTGCGTGCGTGATACACGGTCGGGGACTCCTGCTGAACAAGGTCGATGGTGGCCCAGCCCTCGCGGTCCATCAGCTCGGCGAGCGCGGAGAAGTCGTAGTCCAGGTCGGCGAGCCGTTCGCGGCTGGCGGCGGCGATGATCGGGTGCCAGGCACCGCCGTACGCCGCGCGTGGCGGCAGCGCGGGGTCCAGTTCGTCGGCCGACCAGCGCAGGGCGGCGAGCAGTTCGGCCAGTACGAGGTCGGGAATCGGCACCGAGCATGGTGCGACGCTCACCAGCGTGGCGACGACCAGGCCGTCCTCCAGGGTGCTGGTGGTGACGGTGACCATGCCCACTTTGGTACGCAGCCGCAACGTTCCGACACCGTGGCGTTCGGCGTGGGCGACCGCCGTAGCGATCGTGGCATGTCCGCAGAACGACACCTCTGCGCGCGGGCTGAAGTAACGGATGCCGAATTCGCCCTTGTCCTCCTCTTCCAGCGGCACCAGAAACGCTGTCTCCGAGTAGCCGATGTCCGCCGCCGTAGCGAGCATGGTCGCGTCGTCGGTTCCGGTGGCGTCGAGCACCACTCCGGCGGGATTGCCGCCGACCGGGTCGACGGTGAACGCTGCGTATCGAAACACTTGCACCGGGTGACCGTAGCGAGAGCCGGACGGCCCGTCAAAGCCTCTGTTGCGAACGGGGTTCTGCACCCCCTGATCCGGTTGCGCCCCGTCCGACTCACCCCCAGGTAAGCAACTCGCCGGTCGCGGTGAGCCCCATGGAGAACCCCAGCGCAATGCGCCGGGCACCCCGGCCCGCCCGCACGGCGTGGAAGTTCCGCGGGTCGAGCAGCAGCGCCTCTGCCACTCGGGGCTTGATCTCGACCGACTCGGCGTCGCCCACCGCTCCCTCGGCATAGCCGTAGGACTGCGGCAGCCGGAACGTCTCGTCGCGCGGATGCCAGCGGTGTCGCCAGATGACGGTCTCTCCCCCGGTCTCCGGCACACTGAGGTAGAGGTTGAACGCGAACTGCGCCACCAGGGTGGCGTCCAGCAGATCGCCCTCGAATTCGCGCAAGGCGTCGTCGAAGTGGACTCGGAAGCCGTAATTGGGCTCGCGGGCGACTCCGGGCGCCATCTCCCGGCCGCCACGCCGGCCCACAGCCACCGCCCCCGGCCAGTCCGCGGACAGCGCTTCACGGCACTCTTCGAAGGGGTCGTAGGGGAGTCCGAGGCGCTGCCAGGCGCGACGAGCGGCCTCGACGGCCGACCAGTAGCCTTCGGCGACTCCGCCTTCCGCACGATGGTCGCTTACGCCCACGCCAAACCGCATCACCGGAGGCTGGACGCGTTGCCTGCCGTAAGAATCGAACGGGGCGTTCTCCAGGGCGTGCAGGATCTCCTCGCACACGGCCTTCGGCACGAATTCGGGCACGCGCACGGCCGCACACCGCCCGGCGGCGAGATCAAGGATGCTTCTGCAGGTGAAGTAGGGCGAGGTGACAACGTGAAAGAAGGTGTCATGCGGAACGGCTGGTGAACCAACGGGTAAGTCAACAGGAATCATTCTGATGTCCCCCGTATCTCCTGAAACCAGTGTCGCTGGGCCGGTGCACCACCGGGGCGAGAGAGCCGCCGGACTGCTCGATCCGTCAGACGGGCCGGGCGTGGCTGAAGTCCCGGAACGCCGTCGCCGCGCTGAGCTCCAACACCTGGCGATCGGCATCCAGAGCCTCCCGCGCGATTCTCCGTGCGATCTCCAACCGTGACGTCCGGTCGCTATCCCCAGTGTCCGGTTCGTTCCCCTGCCGTAACAGCTCGTCCTCGTGTTCGTCCGGGTGTGGCATGGTCTGATCCCCCCAAGCGGCCAGGTCCTGATCCGCATCGGTGCCTCTGTGTAATCGTCTCCACTCAGAGGGTGGAGGCTGCCGATGGTACGCGCAAGACCCCAACCGGCCCTGCCTTTCGGCGAATTCGAGCGGCACGTCACAAGTCTTTCAATGTTTTGTTCAGCAGATCGCTGGTCAGTCGCACTTCCGGGTGGTCTGTGCCGAGCACTCTTCGTTGATCGCCGAGCAGCGCTGCAAGCAACTCCACCGTTTCCGGTACGCGCAACTGCATCAGCAGTGCGATGCCGAGTTGGTAGCGCAGGCGTAGTGCCGGGTGGGAGTCGACGGACCGCTGAGCGCACTCCAGCGCGCCCTGGATCTCCTCCTCCGCCTCCACGACCCGCTCCTGCTCCAGGAGGCTACGGGCCAGCGTCTCCCGCACATGCAGGGTCTCCGGTGTGCCGGGCTCTCCGGTGGCCAGCCGGATGCGCAGGATCTGCCGAAGGTCCCTCTCCGCCTCCGCGACGCGCCCCTGTGCCATGACCGTCCGCGCCAGGCTGTGCCAGACGACGAGAGTGTCCGAGTGCCCCGGCCCCCGCTCGGGGTTGTGCCGCTCGTCCTCGACAACCGCGCGCAGCACTTGCTCCGCCTCGCCCCACCTGTTCTGCTCCAGGATGGCCCGGGCGAGCTTGTGGCAGCTGGCGAGCGTGTCGGAGTGCTTCTCCCCAAGGGCGAGCAGGCGTCCCGCAACGACCCTCCGTAGTTCCTCCTCCGCCTCCTGGTGTTCGCCGTATTCCAGCGAGATGCGGCCTTTCTCGTGGCGCAGCGCGAGGATCTCCCGGTCGTCGCAGTGGTAGCCCAGCGACTCGCAGTTGGCGATGATCGGCAGCAGCAGATCACGGGCCTCCCGGAGCAGGCTCGCCACCAGGAGATAGCGGGTCGTAAGCCGAGCGAGTTCCAGAGCGTGTGCAATCAGATCATGGTCACCCGTCGGTGCGGCCCCACTGCCGGTGTCACGGAGGTGGAGAAGGGCACGCGTCACCTCGATGGAGTGCGGTGCAACGGTGACCCAGGTCTGCCAACTGCCCGGCTGGTCCGGGTCCCGGTCACGTACCGCGTCCAGCAGCATCCGCACGTCGAGCCCGTAGTACTCGGCGCGCTGGCGCCTGACGTCCTCGTCGTCGCGGAAGATGCCCCGCACCACCGGATGCAGCGACAGCACTTGCGACGGGTACCGGTCGTTGGTCTCGTTCACCGGTGCTATCTCGACAAGGCCGAGGTTCTTCAGCCCCAAGAGCGCTTTGCGGCGCTGCTCGGACGTCGACCCTGCGAAGAGCGGGGACCGCTCCAGGGCATCGCCGCCGACCATGATGCGGAAGGGGATCGGAGTGTTGCTCAGGCACGCGAACGCCTTCAGCAAGGGCGCCGCCTGGGGAAGTCCGCGCTGTTCCAAAAGCCACAGGGACATGCGGTACACGTGCCTGACTTTCTCCAGCCCGAGCGACTCGCCGGTCTGCTCAGGCCGGGTGCCTGCCGGGGAGTCGAAGCGCCGCCGCAGCGCCTCGCCGTAGCTCTCGAAGTCCTTGGGCTCCGCACCGTCGAGCGACAGTCCCGACTCGGCGACCTCCTTTATGTAGTCGGCAGCGGCCACGAGGGCGAGAGGGATCCCGCCGAGCTGGCGTGCCAGCAACCGCGCCTGCTCCATGGTTCCGCACCGCCGCCCGGCACGTTCCATGAGCATCGACGCGCTGTCCCGGTCATCCAGGAGCGGTACGTCGTATACGTGGCTCCAGCGGCCCCAGACCTGTTCCCTCCGGTCCCGGCTGGTGACAATCACCAGCCCGTCCGGGGCGGTGGGGGCTCGCAACCAGCCGGTCCCTTCCGAGACCGCTCCGCCGCCCGGCCCGAGCTGCTGCGGCTCATCGACATTGTCGAAGACCAGCAGCCAGGGTTCGTTCATCCTGTTGAGATAACTCCAAATGAGGTCCGTCTGGCTGCCGTTGCCCCGCCAGGTAGCATCGGTGATACTGACCGGTATGCCGACGAGCCGGGCGACCTCCAGCATGCTCTGACTCAGCCGGTCGGCCCGGACCCACCAGACGTGCCGCCCCCGCTCCCGCGCGAGATACGCGGCCTCCAGGGCCATCCGGCTCTTTCCGCGGCCTCCCGGTGCCGCCAGCACATGGACCCGTTCGTCGTGCCCGGCCGATAAGATCGAGGAGACGATGTCCTTCCGCTCCCGGCCATGGAGTGTGCCTTCCTTGAACGGCAGGGTGACGGAGTAGGGTCCCTGCTCGTCGCCGGCCGGTTCAAGGAATTTCGGTGATTCTTGAGGTAAGAGAGGCTCCTGGGGAGGCTCGACCGCGCCTTCAATAGCGGCCTTCAGTACGTGATAGGACTGTGCCTTCCTATTGGCGGGCTGAACGATGGTAAAATGGTCTCCCTCGACGATGCCACCATCGGTGAAGCCCGTTTTTGCGTCGACGGCGAGTACGACGTTGTCGGTCGCCCCTCCGTACGCGGATATGGGAATTTGGCATTCCGTCTCACTGACGGTCCGGGCATGCACCACGGACTTGATGACTCGCGCCCGAGCCTCCTGCACATGCCGATTGCCGATCGGGCGCAGCTCCCTCTCCTGGGGATGCTTCCAAAACCAAAGTACTTTTCTCAGAAAGAGAAAGAACCCCGAGCCACTGTTGGGGCATGCGTACATCACGATGTGCCTGATCTGCGCCAGCTCAGGACCCAGAGCATTGGCAAGCTTCCGGGCGAGGAACCGCTGCACGACCAGTCCACCCTGGCTGTGCGTTGTGAGCACGATCGGCGCACCGTCGCCGCAGCGCGTACTCAGCCATGTCCCCAACTGATCTGCGATGTCGTCGATTTCGGCGATTCGGCGGTCCGGCCGCAGACGGATCTTGGGCGAGTTGTACTCGAAACAGTGCACGATGACGCGGCCCTTCATCGCCGGGTCCGCGGCAATGCGCTTCTTGAAGACGTTCCACGTACCGGCACCCCCGAAAAGGCCATGCACAAAGACCAGATGAACAGGTCTGGGTATCCCCATTGGGTACCTCCGAGGCCATCAAGGCCAGTTGTCGCCGGGGGAAGTGAGCCGCCCCAATCATGCATGAGCGGCCACCCAATGGCCAAGGCCGTGCCGTGCGTCATCACTGCTGCGATAGAGTGCGCCCTCCTGCGCCCCCCTACGCGCTCCTGCGCCCCACTTTGCCTCCTGCGACCAGGCGGCCCGCTCACCGAAATCACCACACATTCGCGGACTCTTAGAGCTTCTAAGACAATGGGGGGTTGGGTCGGACTTGGTAGGGCGAGCTCTGTTTCATTCGTCGATCAGGGGCCACCTCTGCCAGCGGAACGGTCACCGTCGCCGTTGTCAGGGACATCGAGTTGTCTTGATGTGACGTGGACCGGTTCCTCCGTTGTGCGGGCCATGGGCACTTCGCCCTGGATTGTGTCGGACGACTTGTGAGAGAGATCCTCCACACTTCAGGGCGGGTCGAGGACAGGGTGCTGGCCGCTGCCTGAGAAGCCGGGGTGACCGACGCCGAGCTGGCCGAGATCGTCGCCCACATCGCGCTCAACACACTCTCGAACTACTTCAACCACCTGGCCCAGCCCGATCTCGACTGCCCGGAGGTCGCCGCGTGAACTTCAACTGGCGCACGGGCTCCATCGAGCTCATGGCCGGCTACACCCTCACCGGCGCCGATGGCCGCCGTATCGACCGCGCCGAGAGCATCCGCTTCGCGATCGAGGGAGGCTTCATCCACGTCCAACTCCCCGACGTCCCGCACCTCCAAGTCGTCTCAGCCCCCGCCCTTCGCCTGCTGACCTGCACAGCAGCAGCCCCCGGGCAGCCATCCTCCGGCTGATCCCAAGCCCCGGAGGAGCACCGCTTGCGGATGACCGGCGCACAGCGGCCGAGGTGGGTGGTGGGATATGGCATGGTGTCGCATCGCGGCTGGCTCCGAGGGGGAGGGGAGTGCCATGGAACTCTGGTTGGGAATCGTTGCTGTTGCCGGCACGCTGCTGGGCGCGGTTACCTCGCATCTCCTGCAGTCCCGCACGGCGCGGAAGTTGCACGCCGAGGGCTTGAGCGTCGAGATCAGACGCGAGCTGCGCCAGGCCACCGCTCGTCTCCTCGCGGCGGAGACCGTACTGCGCCGCCTGCAGTACGAACGGTGGGGAGCGCGGGACGCTGACGCCGCTGCCAGGGACACGGCTGCCGTTGCTGCGCTGACAGCACGCTCGGATGTCATCGCCGCGCTGGCCGAGGTCCAGTTGCTCACCGACGATGCTGGGGCGCGCGCGTGTCTCGCCGAGTTGGCGGAGGCGACGTTCACTCTTCACTACGCCTCGGGCGAGGAAGACCTTGCCGTACGCTCTCATCGGGCTAGGGATGCGGCTGACAGCGTGGTGGACACCATCGGGCGCTTGGTCCGCTCCTGAGACCCCTCTGGACCAGCGCCGATGAGGTGGGCGGTGTGGGCAGAGGTGAAGCCCGCCCCCTTTGAGTCTCTTCCTGCCACGGATGGCCGGCTCGGCCTGCGAATTGCCGCTGCGCGGGACTGCTGCTGTGAAGCGCCCGAGTCCACCTCACTCGGCGGGTCGAGCGGGCGTTCACATGGTGACGATGTCCTCTGGGCGTCTCGTCGCAGGGAGTGGTGATCACTCTCGCCATTTGATGGAGCAGCCCATGCTCGGGCGGTGGGGTTCGGGGACCGGCTCGCCGGCTAGGACGTGAGTGATGGCGGCGTCCAGTAGTTCGCCGGTGACGGGCTTGCCGCTTGCCGGTGTGGACTGGTCCATCGCTCCCCGGTAGGCCAACCGGCGCTGGGTGTCGTACAGGAAGAAGTCCGGCGTGCAGGCGGCCTGGTAAGCCCGGGCGACGGTCTGGTCGGCATCCACCAGGTACGGGAAGGTCCAGCCAGCCCGCCCGACCTGCTCAGCCAGGCGTTCGGGCCGGTCGTCCGGATAGGCGTCGGCGTCATTGGCGCAGACGCCCACCACCGCCAGGTTCGGGTACCGGGCGAGCAGCCTGCCGAGCCCGGCCTCGACATGGCGCACGTAGGGACAGTGGTTGCACACGAATGCGACCAATAGCCCAGGGGCGGTGGCAAAGTCGTCACGGCGGACAGTCCGGCCGGCCAGATCGGGAAGCGCGAAGTCCGGCGCGGGCGTCCCCAGGGGCACCATCTGTGACGAGACAGCCATGCTGCAATGCTACGAACGTCGCACCGCGTATCCGAGTCGGCTCACCCTGGACTCGCCCGAATCCTCCCCAGGTGCCGGCCCGGCGCTGGCCGCGGGCCCCTTCCCGGCCTTGGAGGAGTGGTACTCGGTGACCACCCATCCGAACATAGGCACGCCGGCGCGGGGCTTCCCTCCCACGCCGCTACGCCCAGTCGAGCCCGGGTTCGGCCAGCAGCTGGAGCTTGTCGGCGGTCAGCTTCGCGCGCTTGCTAGAACCCGGGACCCGGGTCGCCGCCGCGCTGTTGGCACTCGGTCGCGGCGTCGAGCCAGTCACCTGCCGGTTCCACGGCCTGCTCGCGCTCAATGCCGGAGTCCACCTTTCCGTCAGCGGGGCGGGCGTCGTCGGCGATGTCGCGGGCCCGCTGGCACGGATCTGATGATGGGCCGGACAGCTCAGCGACAGCGCCAACGACGCCAAACGAGAGGGCGACGGCCGCCGCCCCGGCCATCATCAAGCCCGCACTCCGGTCCTGTATGAGGCGCGGCAAGTGTCGCTGCCAGCGGAAGTACGGGATGCGGTCCCGGCTGTTCACGGTGTTTCCTATCGGGTGGCAGGTGATTGAGGCACGGGTCCGGCCGGAAGTACCCTGCTGGATCCGCCTTCCGAGTGTTGCACTGACAATTCCCGCCCGTCTCCAGCCGCTCTACGTGGCTCTGGGCGCCGGTGCGGGGTGACCTCGCCAGGGCCGTAGCGCCCCGCTTATCGTGAACGAGCTCCTGCGGCTCCAAGGCCAGCGGCACGATGCCGAGCCGCTCAGCCGACGCACTCAGCGGTTCACGTGGGCCGCCTGCCGCTGTCTCCCCTTGGCCCTGGCGAACGTCTCCAGCTCGCTTCGAGGGTGCATATAGACGTAGCGGTCGGCAGCGAGGATCTGCACGCCGTTGATCTCGTCGACAACGGCTCTGGGGATGCTGCCCAATATGTTCTCCGGCCCCAAGGCCAGCAGGTGCCTGGGACCGATCGGCAGGACGATGGAGTGCGCGTCCCCGAAAGCCATGTTGTACGAGAAGGGCGTTGCGCCCGTGCGCACGGTCACCGCTGGATTGTCGCCGACCAGGAACTGCCCACTCTCTGGGGTCAACACCTCCAGATACCACTTTGCCGCCATGGTGCGCACTTTGTTGAACATGCTTTCGATGCTTGTGCGAAACAGCTTGCCGCTCTCGAAGTCCTGCGTGGCCTCGGACTGCTCGATGAGGCGCTCGGCGAAGGCGCCGAGGGAGCCGGAGCCGGCCAGATGGAGCCCGGTCTGGCGCAGCGCCTCGCGGCGGACTTGCTCCGGATACTGCCTGATGAGCTTGCTGCGGAGATTCACGCTCACAGTCTCGAACGCGTTGGTGTACACGCCGCGATAGCGGTGGGAGCGCACATAGTGGAGCACGACCAGGTCGCGCAGCACCTCGACGTGCAGGGGGTCGGCGAATGGAGTGCCGGCTTGCACGGCCGCGAGCGCGGCCGGGGCACGCGTCTCCACCGATCCCCACAGACCCTCGGCAGACGGGGAGTCGAACGCCACGAAGTCCTCGGCCCAGCCGCACGCCCGCGGGCTTTTCAGCTTGTTCCGGCGTTCCGGGTTACACACGTCGACGGGCAGCAGCTGCCAGCCGCTGCTTCTCGGCCCAGGCATCGTGAACTGTCTGAGGAGGACCTGGGAGACGAGGTGCTGCCGGGATATCTGAGCTGCCTTCACCCGCCAGATTCTGTCAAGCGCCCGGCGCGCGGGGCCACGGGTTTGACCGACCTGTCGTCACGGCTCTGGCTTCTGTCGCCGCCGACGTCCAGCGCCGCGCCGCCGCCCTGCCGAAGAACAACGGTCGCAGCGCCCTCCGAAGTCATCCTCCGCGACCGCTGGCCGCCCCCGCACCGATAGAAGACAGAAGGCGCCGCGAGCTGCGCCCAGAACCGCGCCCGGCTCGTGCCGGCCCTCTACGAACGCATGGCACTCCTTTCTGCTCCGACCCTGCTTCATGGCAGCCCTGTCGAGTCCGAGGGTGGCGAGCGTGGCTGTGAGCGCCGTGCGGTCACGTGGGTTCGGGGGGCCACATGTGGTTGATCACCCAGGCGGCCGGTGCCCATTCGGCTGGGATGTTCCGGTCATAGGCCTCGTCGGACGTGAGCACATATGCGGGAAAGATGTCGGGATCCTCGTACGGGACACGGAGGGAGTCCCACTCGCAGCGCACTTCCAGGGTGGCCGACCACTCTTCCTTCGACAGAGTGAATGTGGCTGTCCAATGAGGATCTCCACCGCCGTGCTCCACTTCCAGCACGAGGTCGAAGCCATTGGTGTACGTCGTGGAACCCCTATCGCCGACCATCAGTTCCAGATCTTCCTCAGCCCCCGGGATCAGCCTGAGGGCGTCGATGAGCTCGTTAAGCGCATCCGACGGGTCGCTGTAGGCGTGGTTATCAGCTCGGTATGCCGTGGCCTGAGCAGTCTCGGACCGGGCACGGGTGACCGCGCCGCCATCGAGGGTGAAGCTGAGAACGTCCCGCACCAGGATCTGCGGGATGTTCGATGAGTGGGCAACCAGAGTTCCGTCCTCGTCGATCCGCCAGCCGCTGTACTCGGCTTCGACCAAGAGGAACACCTGCGCGGTGGCCAGTCCTCTCCGGCTGATCTTCACCTCGTTCATACCCACGACGGCCCTGATAGGGCCAAGCTCCACGTCGCGAATCTGGTCATCTTCCCAATCGTCGACAAGCTCGGTTAGAACTCCGACCTGGCCCAGAGTCAGGTCCTCATCCGGAGTACGCCCCGCCTCCAGCGGCTGGCCCACCATGCCCTGGAGGAACCGCACCAAAGCGTCCTTGGTCTCGTTGCTCGGAGCCTCCAGGACGAAGAGCGTTCCCTGAAGCGCCTGCAAAGGCACCATGTGCGGCTTCGGGAGGCTCCAGCCCCTGAAGGCGTCGTAGACATCTGCGTCCGCACCCACGATCACGAAGGAGGCGATGTCGTTGTCGGCGGCCCGCAGCACCTGCCTGATCCACGCGCTGTCGGCGGCACCCGTCTTGACGTCACTCTTCTTCTTGGCGGGCGGGCGTATTTGCACCTGGTCACGGATCGCCTCTACTGCCAGATCACCGTCGAGGGCGATGATCCGGACGGACGGAGCAAGGCTTCGAACAGATGCGTCCACGGCGGCCATCACCTCCGCACGCGAGGAGTACGGATCGTCCGAGGGAATCCTCAGCCCGGCCGCTTGCATCGATTTCCTAGCCCGGTTCGTACTCGCCCGCCAAGCCTCCCATGATGCAGCGGCGTGTTCCGCGAGTTCCCACAGCACCGGCTCCGGAACCCAGACTTCGAACCCATCATCCAAGGCTCGCTGCGCCCACTCCTGCAGAAGGCCCAAGTCGAGCCCACCGCGGGGAAAGGAGTTCGTGTCAAAGACGATCGCGCGCAGACCGTGACGGACCGACTCGGGAAGTGGTGGGTGTTCGCGGGAAGCCATGGGTTAGACGGTATCCGGGCAGGTAGATGGAAATGGAGGAGCTGTGGTTGCGCTCGTCACCGCCGTTGCCGCTGCCTCAAGCTCAACGGCATCGCACTGAGGTGGGTGTAGCCCTGGAGACCCGGAGCAGCGGAAGACCCTGGGCCGCACAGCGCGCACGGGGTCCCCGTCGACCGACAGCGTCAGGATGCCGCCCAGCCGAGCCCGAGCGCGGCCAGCGCCTGGAGCTTGTCCGCGGTCAACTTGGCCCGGCGGCTCTTGCTGTTGCTCAAGAACACCCCGAGCTTCACCTCCGACCCGTCCGGCAACGCCTCCACGTGGTTCCTGGGGATGGTCAGGGAGCCGGTGCGGGCTTTGTACTGGCGTAGGGCTTCAACGCCCCGTTCGAAGGCTGCAGAGCCGCCCTTGCGTCCTTTCGCCGGAGCCCCTTCCTGTGCGGGGTACGGCTGGACACCGAGTTGCTCGAGGAGTTCGCGTTGTTTCGGCATCAGGCTGTGCCACGCGGTGTGTTCACGTTGTCGTGCCAGCCATGTGCCGATGTTCATGCCGTGGACGGTGACTCCGGGCTGCAGCTCGGTCAGCGTGGTTTCGTCGGTCAGGAGTTTGTGTACGGCGGCGTAGTGCCGCTGCCAGTCGACCGGCCAGTGCGGGTTCCAGTGTTCATCGATTGCGGCGAGGGCCTGGGCCCGTTCCGGGTGGCCGGCCAGTGCCCCGGCACGGCGGAGGTTGGACAGCCACTGCCCGACCGGCCTGTCGAGCGCGGTCGCGGCCCGTGGGGCGCAGAGTGTCCAGTGCTTCTCGTAGTACACCCGCGCGGCCGCCAGGTTCTCCTCGAACGCCGCGTCGGCGGCGTCCCACACCATGCCCAGCTTTTCCAGGCGTTCGGCACGTTTGCCGGTCATCTGGCCCGCCCGGTACGCCCGGCGCTGCTCCGCGATCCACTGTCCCAGCGGGTAGGCGCCCTCCTTGTGGTCGTACGGCACCCGCAAGTGCGCCTCCCGCTCGTGAAACCGGCGTGCGGCGGCCCATCCACGCCCCCAGTCCTGCCGCTCGGTGTCGATGACGTTGAAGGACACCCACTCAGCGACCATCACCGGGTCACGCGGAGCCGCGAAACGCAGCAGCAGACGGGATTCCTCTTCGTCTTCTGCCCGAGCCTGCCCGATGGCTGTTCCTGGATTTATCCCTCGTTTTTGGTTTTCTTGTGGGATGGCGAGCAGTTCGACGGCTTCTTCGTCATGGGCCCGGAGTCCCTGTAGCACCTTTACCAATGGCCGGTACGACCCGGAGGTGAACATGTCTTCTGGTTGTTCGCCCGGTGCCAGGAATACGGGCACGATCAAAGAGGCCAGCTTGCCCTGACCCGGTTTCTGACGCAGCGCCCGGCCGATGGCCTGGACGATGTCGTGGGGGGCGCTCTTGGGGTCCAGCAGGGCCACGGAGTCCACCGCCCGGATGTCGACGCCTTCGCCCAGGACGCGGCAGTTGGAGAGCACCGCACGCCGCGCCGTGGTCCCGAAACCGCCCAGGATCTCCCGCCGACGCTCGGGGACGTGTTCGCCACACAGCCAGTCGGCCCAGATCGCCTTCGGGTACTTCTCCGGCTGGTCCGCGTGCAGCTTCGCCGCCACCCGCCCCAGGCCCTCCGCGTACGCCTGCGCCTCTATCGTCCGGTGGTGGAAGGTGATGGTCGTCTGCAGCTGATGGTCCGCCATGGTCCGTAGTAGTGCGGCCTGCAGGGCACCGAGCCGCTGCCCCCGCACCTCTTCCTCCCGCTTCTGCGGTCCGCGCAGCCGCTCCGGGGTGACGACCGGGTCCGCCAGCTCCACCACAATGATCTGATAGCGCGCAAGCAAGCCGCGGGCCACCGCCGACGCCAACGTCAGCCGGTACAGGACAGGGCCGAAGATGGCTTCGTCGTCCATCGACGCGGCCATCTCCTCCGGCAGCGCATCCCGCACCCCCTCAGCCACCTCCCATGCCGGCGGGCGCTCCTGCCAAATCCGCGGCGTCGCCGTCAGATACAACCGCCGCCCCGCCGGAATCACCATCTGGTCATGAATCTCCGCCCACGCCTTCCCCAAAGACCCGGAGGTACGGTGCGCCTCATCCACCACAGCCAGGTCCACGGGGGCGAGTTGCTGCCCGTAGAGGCCCTCGAACGCCTCCGCCAGCACACCCAGCGAGGCGTAGGTGGCGTAGATGGTCACCGGACCCGTGCCGTGCCACAGCGCCAGCTGCACCGGGTTGGTAGTACACCGCACCCGCAGGGTCCACAGCTCCGGATCCTCCTGCAGCGAGCACACCGCAACCGCCGGCCCCCGATGCCCAGCCCCATGCCACGCCTTCACCGTCTGCGTGAGCAGCTCCAGCGTCGGCACCAGCACCAGCACCCGGCCGCCCGGCACCATCCGGCGCGCCGCTGAAGCGGCGATGAGGGTCTTTCCCGTTCCGCACGCGGCAATGACCTGACCGCGCAGACCTTCAGCGGGAATCCCGCCCACAGGAATATCGAGGCCGCGCACGATGGCGTCGACGGCCTCGATCTGATGGTCACGCAGTTTCACGGCCATTTCCCGGTGTTCTCCTTTTCACGGAATGTGGCGCGCAATCAGACTGGGAGGGTGGTGCGGTGTGGTTCCAGACTCTACACAGTGCATCACCATGATGCACCCCTCTTGCATAGGGCCCGTTCGTACGGGTGATGCTCCGACAGTTCAGGCCTCATGACGAGGGTTGTGGAGTATGCTGATGGGGTGTTGTAGGGGTTGGCTACATCCCCAGGAGTGTTGGGGGAGGGGTTCGGGTGGAGCGCAGCGGAACCCGTCACTACCGTGGCGCCGGCCTTCCATCGGCCTGATGGTCCGTCAACTCCGTTACAGAGGTGATGCCTGGGATTCCCAGGATTTACACAGCGCCCGCACATGATGCACCCGCCCCTCGCAGCCAGCCAAGGAGGACCCGCTTGCGGGGACTCCCACAATTCGCGCTTGCGCGAATTGACATGCCTTCAGAATTCCGCTCGCGGAATTCAATTCCCCCGCTTGCGGGGGAATTTGGCAGAGCGTCAGCGGAGCCGTTCCCTCTGCGGCGGCTTGCCGCCGCAGATCCGGCAGGGGCGGGATCACCTACAGCGACGGCCGCCCTGGCAACTTCCTTGACGCTCCCCCCCGCAGGCGGGTGAATTCCGCGAGCAGGTCCTGAAGGCATGTCGGTAAGCAAGCGCGCGAAAGGAGTCCCCGCGGCGGGTCCTCGCTGGCTTTGGCTGCGGGCGCGCGGTGTCTTCCGCGAGCGCAACATCAGACATCACGCAGGTGACGGACCATCCGGGCGATGGAAGGCGGCGCATGACGAAGTGACGGGTTCCGCCCGCAGGCCTCTGGCGCTCCCGCAGGGTATAGCCAACCCCTACAACACCCCATCGGCACCCTGCTCGTCATGAATGAGAACTGTCGGGTATCACCCCGCAGGCGACCCCATGCAAGAGGGTGCATGTGGTATACGCACTGTGTAGAGTCTGGAGCCACGCCACCGCCCTCCCCGATCTGTTGCGCGCCATTCAATGAAAGAACGCACCGGGAAATGGCCGTATGCGTTGACCATCAGATCAGGCCGTCGACGCCGTCGTCCGATGTCCTGTGGGCGGGATTCCCGCTGAAGGCGGTCAGGTGCGCACGGCAGGGCGGGGCTGTCCGCCGCCGGCAGCGCCGGATGGTAGGCGGCCTGCGCCGCGGTATGGCCGACGTAGATGCCGCGCAGGCGGCCTGAGGGCGTGGCAGGAGCTGAGGCATCGAAGCCGGCGGCCTGTGCTCTGCGAAGATCCGGAGAACTGGACCCTGCGGGTGCGGTGGCCCGGCAGCAGCCAGGCTTTTTCCGGTGACCATCCCCCGCACCTACCTCGCTGGGTGTACTGGCTTGCCTCGCCCCGACGGACTACGGCTGTGGTGGTGAGGAGCGCACCGCGCCTCCGGGGTCACCGGGGAAGGCGTGGGCGGGGACCTTCGGCCAGGCCGGATGGTGTTCCGGCGAGAACGCCCTCGACGGCGACGCCGACCAGCCGGCATGGGGCGGCAATGCCTTGCCGAGATGGCCGCGTCGATGACGACGAAGCCGGCTATCCTGTGACGTTGGCGTCGGCGGTGTGCACGGCCTTGCGCGCTATCGAATTCGGCCCGGTGGGCTGGCGGACGAGATCGTCACCCCCGGAGAACCGCGTTGCCGAAGCAGGAGGAAGAGGTGCGGGGGCAGCTCGATACCGGACGTAGCGGGCCATCGGCGGGCGACTTCCACCCGGCGTCGAGGCGCAGGCGCGCGGAGGAACTGGGGCGGAGAGGCCGGCAGCCCGGGCGCATGACCACGGCCGAAGGGCGCCCGGCGGTGGGCCGACTGGCGATGGCGGCGCGGCGTCGGCGAAGTCCTGGACGCTTTCAGGACCGCGGCACGCGGCCGTGCTGCCGCGATCCCTGGAAGACGTCGCATCCGGCGGTGTTCAGTGGCCTACGGACTTGGGCACCCCGCGACATCGTCCGATACAGCCGGGTCGAAGCAGCCTGCTGATGACCGCCCATTCCAGCGTCGTCGAAGACCTCGTACAGCCAAGCGCAGCTCAGGCCCATGACGAAGAGCCGTCCAGAAAAACAGGCGAGGATAAATCAAGGAACAGCCATTCAGGCAGGCCAGGCGGAGAATCCCGTCTGCCGCAGCTCCCGCCGTGATGGTGGGTCAGCTGGCGTCATCGGCACCGAGCGGCTCCGGAACTGAGAATAGGCCGCCGCACGCCGAACTCACGAAGCGGGGTACGCGTGCCACGACGCCCGCTGGGACAGTGGATCGCGGGCGGCTTCCAGCGCCGGGCGGGCCTGACGGCAGGCGTGCCGAACACGAAGCGGGCATGTTGTGGACGCCGCCGACGCGGCGTTCGAGGAAAGTGGCAGGCCGCGCGGGCCTACGAGCTCTGCGCCCCCGCGGCGACCGACGGCTGTCCCGGCCCCTCCACCGTGCCGGGGCACTATTCAAACCGCCCGGGACTGAGCGGGCCCTCGCCGCAATCGCTGAACTGGAACAACCGATCGGCGGCACTTGCCGCGCACTCTGACCGACGACCGGCACATTGTCGATCCGCATGCATGTTCCATCGGCATGGCTGGCGCGACAGCAGTGAACACCGCGATGACACGGCACCGAAACAACGCGAACTCCACCGAGTGTCAACCGTACCCCGCGCAGGAAGGGCCAGCGAGAAGAGACACTGCTCTGCGTAACTGAAATGCCTTGATGCAGAAGCCGCACCCGTATCCCGAACTGCGTGGAGGCGTTATATCGAGGTGGCTTCGAGGGTGTTCTGAGCGACGGCTGAAACCGCCGGTGTGACCGCGGACCAACTCCGAGGTAGACGACTTATCCTGAACGTCGGTCGACGAGGCCACGTGCGCGCGCAGCGGGGTCTTCCGCCGGGTCTCCTTTACCTCCGACCGTGCGGCGAGCGAGCAGCGGCAACAGCGGTGACGAGCCTGACCGCAGCCGCCGACCGTCCTGGCTGTAACCCGCGGGCGCCACCGCTTCCTCCGTCCTCTGCGCAATCGTCTTTGTTACGAACTCCTCCCCCCCCGCGGTGAGCTCGACTTGGACGCTCTGCGGGAGTGGGCGCATGTGGGTTCGAAGTCGGGTTCCGAGCCCATTAGCGGCTCTCGCGGAACGCGCTGCATCATGGGAGGCTTGGCGGGCGGGGAACGAGGCCGGACTAGGAAGCGTGCAAGCGGTAGTTCGGACGTCCAGTACTCGCGTGCGGGCGTGTACCGTGGACGCATCTGTTCAGTGCCCCCTTCCCGTCCGTCCCTCGCCCTCGACGGTGATCTGGCGGTAGAGGCGATCCGTGGGCGCCGGAGCCGCCCTGCAGAAGAGTGACGTCCAGGGCAGGCCGCCGCCAGCGCGTGGATCAGGCGGGTGCGTACATTTCCTTCGTGATCGTGAGTGCGGACACAGGTGTGCCGTTTTCGGGGTGGGCCCATGTGCTTGCGGGGCGCTCGGGAACGCTCTTAGTAGGGCTCCCGGCTGTGGGCTGTGCCGGTTCACCCGAGAATGATGAGGCCGGCCACGGAGGCGGGAGCGAGGACTGGCTCTGGGCCAGGTCAGAGTTCGAGCTTGGGCGTGGGGAAGATGACCAGATTCGCGACGTGGAGCCCCGGCCCTGGGTCGAGCCATGGCAGTTGAAGATCAGCCGGAGAAGGCGACTGGCCACCGCTGACCCTCCCGGTCGGCCGAGTGCAGCGGCGGCAGATCGGCGGGGACAAGACTCTGGTTGCCTCGGAGGCGTCCGCGGATCCTGGTGCGGGATTCTCGCGCCGGTGGCGGCGATTCTTCCAGGGCTCCACCTTCGAGCCCGCGCTTCACCCGGCCGATAACCACGCCTACAGCAGCGCAGCCGTCGCGCCGCCGAATCCCGGAGACTGGTGGGGCGGATGGTCGGCGACCCGCGACGGCCGCCAATGGGCCCCTCGTGCTGCGGCAGTCGTTGGGACAGCCGCATTCACTCTGTCGAAGGAAGGGCGCCAGGTGCGCTGCGGTGGGTGTGTCCGCGGGGATCCCGTCGCCCGTATGCTCGTCCGAGCAGACCTGTTGGGGCATCCCGGCCGGACGGGCGCCGCGCAGACAGTCAGGCATGTGGCCCCCGAACCCGCGTGACCGCACCGGCGCACAGCACGCTCGCCGCCCTCGACCCAGGGCCTGCATGAAGCGGGGTGGAGAAAGGAGTATAGGTCGGCGGCGGGCGCGGTTCTAGGCGCACGGCGATGCAATGCTCTATCGGTGCGGGGCGGCGGCGTCGCAGGGCGGCTCGGAGGCGCCTCGGTGTTCTTCGGCTTGCAGGGCGGCGGCGCAGCGGACCGTCGGCGGCGACAGAAGCCAGGCCGCCAGGCGGTAGTCGGTCAAACCCGTGGCCCACGCGCCGGGCGCTGATCTGGCGGTGAGGCTGGCTCAGGTCATCCCGGCGGCACCTCGTCTCCAGGTCCTCCTCGAACATTCCTGCCTGGGCCGGCGGCTGGCGCGCAGGCGTGGTAGCCCGGAACGCCGGAACCCAGCTGAAGCCCGCGGGCGACGGCCGAGATGAACTCATTCGACTCCCCGTCGGTGGAGACGCCCCGGCGCTCGCCGTTGGCCGGCGCTCGCCGGGCTGCGTCGGTTCAACCGCTACATGTGCGCTCACCCCGCTATCGCGCGGCGTGGCCACCGAGCGCGTTCGAGAACTGTGGGCGGTGATCTCGCGGCGCTCTCGGGCGGCCCCGTCGAACGGAATCCGCCGCGAGGCGCTGCGCCGAACCCGTGGCCGGCTCCGCTCCGCCGGCTTCGCGCCTCGTCGAGCAGTCAGGCTACGCAGATGCGCAATCAGCATGTTCAACAAAGTGCGCATGAAAAGTGGTAATCTGTGAGTGTTGGGGGAATGGAGGTTCACGGTCGACAATCCGGCGGTGACCGCGCGCGAACTGGCACCCCTCGCCCTGGCGCGGCTCGAGACGCGCGCTCAGCGCCACTGGCCGAAGCCGATGGTCGACGGATCAACGTCGCAGATCTCGCGCCGACCCTCAGCAGGGCGGTCGCCAGGTGGGGGAGCAGCGGCAGGCCCGTGGACCGCTGAGTGCGTCGGTACTGTAGTTCTCGCAGCGGGCGCTGCACCGGCGCCAGAACCCTGTGGGGCGAACTGGGCGGGAAGTATCGGTGCAACCTCCGAGAGCGGATCCGGCGGTGCACCGGGGCGGACGTGCCTCAGTCACCTGCCACCCGATGACGAACGGCCGGGACCGGCCACCGCTCCGCTGGCGGCACTGCCGCGCCTCGGCTCCCCAGGACCGGAGTGCGGGCTTGATGTCGGCCGGGGCGGCCGTCGCCCTGTTTGGCGTCGTTGGCGCTGTCGCTGTGGTCCGGCCATCATCAGATCAACCCCGGGCCCGCGGCCGCGACGACACCCGCCCCGCGCCGAAGAGGAACTCCGGCGGTGGCGCGGCAGAGCCGTGGAACCGGCGCGATTGATGGCTCGACGCCGCGACCGGTGCCGCCAACAGCACGGCGGCGGCCAGGTCCGGGTTCTAGCGGGCGCTGAAGCTGACCTGGTCTCCCGGCTAGCCCAGCTCTGCAGCGTGGGAGGAGAAGCCCCGCATTGCTGCCCTGTTCAGATGGGCGGCGCCGATTCCGGGCGGAGATGCCGGCCAACGGTGGCACCGCAGGGAGGATTCAGGCGAGGAAGCAGGTGACCGACTCGATACGCGGTGCGACGTTCGTAGCATTGCAGCATGTATCTCGTCGCAGATGTGCCCTGAGACGCCGGGCCTCGCGCTCCCGACAGCCGACCCCATGTCCACCGCCCAGGCTGGCTGCCACCTTGGGCGCTGTGGTCACGTTCGTCTCGTCGGCTCGGCGAACTGCGCCCTGGCAGGGCAATTCGGTATCTGCGCCAACGGCCTCGACGCTCGCTCAGGCCGGCCTGGCTGAGCAGGTCGGCGGGCTGTGGACCTTCCATGCACCGACAGTTCGAACCGTCGCCGAGCACCAGGCGCGCACGCCGGACTCTTCTGTACTGGCGCCGACTACCGAAGTCCGTAGCGGTGAAGCCGTCACCAGCAGGCTGTCGGCAGGCGACGGCCGATCCCCGCCCGAGCATGGGCTCCTCCATCAGATGGCGAGTGATCGCCGCTTCACCAGGCGGGGACGCCCGGTGTCGATCGCCGTGGCGACCCGCGCCGTTGCGCCGGCGAGTGGCTCGGCGCTCGCAGCGGCAGTCCCGCGCACGGCGGTCACCGAGGCGGCCGCCGGCCGTGGCGGGAAGGCAGGGAATTCCACCCTCTGCCCACACCGCCGGCGCTGGTCAGAGGGCTCGAGCGGACAGCACCGATGTGCCGGCATCCCTAGCCCGACGAAACGGCGAAGCAGCTCCTCTTGAGCGGCGGGGTGAAGGCGTCGCCTCCGCCAGCCGGCGAGATCTCGTCGGTGAGCAACTGGACCGGCCAGCGCGGCGATGACATCGGCGTGCTGTCGCTGTGGCGGCCATGTCCTGGCGAAGCAGCGCGCGCTCCCACCGTTCGTACTGCGAGCTTGGCGCGCAGTGCCGCGCGGAGAGGTGGCCTGGCCGCTGCGTCTGATCTGTTCAGCTCGCCTCGGACGTCCGCAACTCGACCGTCCTGGCGTTGGCGAAGTCGTCGCCGAACGGCGCGGCCTCGTAGGCGGCGCTGTCCATGGCGCTCCTCCCCCTCGAGCCGACCTGGTCGGTACCATGCCATCACCGCCCACCTCGGCCGCTGTGCCGTTCGCTCCGCGGCGGTGCTCTCGGGAGCGGATCCCGGCAGGCCGAATGCACTGTGCAGGTCCGCTGAGCAGAAGAGCAGGCTAGTGCCGAGACGTGGATGAAGCCTCCCTCGATCGCGAAACTCGGCGCGGCCATCGGCACCGATGATGTGGTAAACCGTAGCTCACCGTGCAGTTGAAAGTTCACGCGACCTCCGGGCGATCGAGGCCGAACTGGGCGGTGGAACGAGCAGTTCGGAAGTGGGCCACGGCGCATCGCGGTGATCTCGGCCGGCTGCGGCGTCGATACCCCGGCTCTTCAGGCGGCGGCCAGCGCCTATCGCCCGCCGAAGTGTGGAGGATGTCCGACGCAATCCAGGGCGAACACCGCAGCCCTCGCGTCGCATCGAGACAACTCGATGTCCCTGACGGCGGGCGACGACCCGACCGTTCCGCTGGCAGGTGGCCCTGATCGACAGGTGAAAACGGCTCGCCTACCGACCCATTACGGTCGCCCAGTTCAAGAGTCCGCCGTCCTCGGTGATTTCGGCCGAGCAGGCCTGTCTGGGAGGCGCAGGGGTGAGCAGGAGCGCGCAGGCGCCGCTCTATCGCAGCAGTGATGACGCGTACAGGCGCAGCGCGGTTGGCCGCTCGCCGCGTTGAGGCGGCCACTTCCCCGGACGATGGCCTCGGAGGCCTTGTGGGGTGTTCATCGGTCGCTGATGCATGGCCCCGTGGAGACGTCTTCAAGCGCATTGCCGGACCGGCGTTGAAGGCCGTCGTCCTGCGCCATTTCGGTACAGCTCGCCCAACGCGCGGCCGGGTCTCGATCGCCGTCGGCACGACATCGCCGATCAGTTGGGGACGTAACGGTACGCTGCGCATGCTCTGGCCACGCAGCCAGTGGACTGGATCGATGCAGCGGTTTCCTCGCCAGGCTGCCGATGCTCCCAGGTCCTGAGCTGGCGCAGATCAGCACATCGTGATGGCCGCATGCCCTGGCGAGTGGCTCGGGGTTCTTTCTCTTTCTGGTACTTTGGTTGGAAGCATCCCGGCATGCAGGAGGCTCGGGGAGGCTCTGTCGTGGTGCCGGACTGTCGAGTGAACCAGAGTACCGTCCCGCCCATCCGCGTACGGAGGGCGATGGCGTCGGCCGCCGTCGACCGCCGCCGATGGTGGCGTCGGGGAGACCGGCCCCTCGTTCAACCCGCCAGTAGAAGGCGCAGTCTATCCGCATTGCTGAAGGCCGCTGTCCGGGGCCTCTGCCCCGGAAATTCCACTTGAACCGGCCCAGAGCGACGGCAGGGACCCCTCTCCACGTCTGCCGTTCAGGCACTCCATGGCCGGGCTGGAAGGACATCGTCTCCTCGTCGGCGGGCAGGCGGGTCCATGTGCTGGCGCCGGGGCCGCGCCGAGCGGGTGGCTGGAAACCGCATCTCGCGCGGGGCAGGGCGTCTGGTCCAGCGATGACCAGCGCGAGTCGAGCAGCCGAGACCCGGCTCGTCGTCACCGTGCTGCCTGGCGGGGCAGCAGCAGACCTCGCCCAGGACCGAACAGGCCCTGTGCTGGTCTTCGACAATGTCCGCCCGCAACATCGAGCAGGGCGGCGGCGTCTCGGAAAGGCCCGACAGGCGCGGTGATCGTCGCCGGCGGGGCCGGAGGGCAGGTCTGGGGCCGCTGGAAGCCGCGACGACCTGCCGCCCTGGATGATGGACAGCGCGTCGATGCTCGACCCCGGTGCGCAGGCGGCTGGTCTGGGACTCCGGTGCCGCGCCGCTCGGCAGGATCCTCTCGCCCTCGGCAGCCTGCCCGGCCGCCGGGGCGCGAAGTCGAACCTCCGCTCGAGCGCTGCGGCGGCGCTGGCTCCCGGCGGCCCTGGCCAGGCGACGCGGACTTCGACGGCGCCCTGCTGGGCTCCCTTCCGCCCGGCGATGCCCTGGAGCAGTCCCCGCTGCTCGCAGGCACGTCCGAGCAGCACCCTCGCAAGCGCGCCTGGCGCCGGTGAACGAGACCAACGACGTCGCAAGTACTGTCGCCGCCCGTGGTGGGGCATCGCCGCGACGAGGACGTCGAGCTTTTCCCAGCGCGCGAGCGCTTCCCCAGGCTCGACCTGCTGGACGCGGTACGTGACCAGGACGAGCCAGCGCCAGGCGATGGCGCAGGCCCTGGGTCACCGACCCGCCGCCCATCGAGCCGGCGCATCGCCGCCCTCCGGCACCGGCGGTGGGCGCACCGACGAGGTGACCGTTGCACGCGCTCTGGAACTCGCTCAGCCCGGCCGCTATCTCCTGGTGGCAAGGCGCACTCCAGCGCTGATCTGCTGCTGCCAGTCGGCATCGCCAACTGCGCGGTCGCTGGGCCTACCTCGACGACCAGGAGATCCTCGCGCTGCGCCACGAAGGCCGCATCACCGCCGTTGCTGTGGAGGCGGAAAGTACGGAGGGTGTTGCAGGGTACCTGCCGCCGCAGGGGCCGGCCTTTCGCCAGCAAGGCCATCGCCAGGCCATCGTCGCCGAGCAGGCGAGCGGCTGTGCTGCGCGAAGGACGACGGCACAACGAGCGGCGCTCGGACACCCGCTCGTCGTCTGGAAAAGCGGATCATGACGAGAACGAAGGCGGGCTCGGCAGATCCTGCGCGTCGAGCTGGCCACCGGAGCGGCATCGAGACCGCCGTGCGGGCGCCGCCGGCCAGCCTCGTGGAGGAGGTCAGGGCGCGGATGCGCTCGGCTGATCCGTCGACCCGCCCGGCCGCTACGCCTGCGCTACCAACTCATCGCTGCTGATGCAGTTGCGCGGCCACCGGAAACGGTGGAGTTGCTGCACGGCACCTCGGCGATCAGCAGGCCGACAGGCCACCAGATGGGCGGTCTGCTGTAGAAGACGTGACGACCCTTCGAATTCGCCGAGGCAGGCCAGTGCTGCGCCGGCTGCGCCTCCGCACCAGTGGGACGATCCTGGAAGACCGATGCGGATCCGAGGACCTGGCCGCTGGATCAGACCATGCGCGAACCCGTTCAGCTGAAGGAGCCGACGGACGCCAGGACGACGGACGTCGGTGAGGTCGCGGGCTCCGCGCGGAAACTGGTCACCGATCGCCGGTGTTCGGAGCTCGCGCGGCGACGGCGTTCGAACAGCACGCCCGGCCCGTCGGCGGATCGGTAGTCCGGCGACCTCGCCCGGTATTGCGCCAGCCCGGCGGCCTGTTTCAGGAGATACGGGGACGATCAGGTGGTGTTGACTTACCGTTGGTTCAACCGTTTTATGACCTTCTTTCCGTTGATCGCCTCGCCCTACTTCGCCTGCAATCTTGATCCTCGCCGCCGGCGATGGCGTGCGCGTGCCCAGGTGTGCCGGCGACCGTGATGAAGTACGCCCTGGGCGCCCCGTTCGATCCGGCAGGCAACCTGCTCGTGGAAGGCGAGGTGCCGAGGCTACTGATCAGGCCGTCATCTTCGTCGCCCTGGCGAACTCGAACACCCTACGGCCTGGCGATGCCGTGAGCGCGGTCCGCGGGTGGCGGGCGGTTGGCGCAGGCCTGGTACGGCGACAGGAAGATGGCCAGTCGCCGCCGAAGCCATCCGGCTTTCAATTGCACTCGGCCCGCTGCGCAGCCGAGGCGCGTGCTGGACGGCACCGCCGCTCCGCCGTGTGCCAGCAGGACTTCGGGAGGGTCTGGCGGCGCAGCATCCCGCGGCGTTCCGGCTATAGCGATCCCGACATGCCGAAGAGCGAT